>CAVQEQ010000001.1:0-1329216 GCA_963711565.1 uncultured delta proteobacterium
CCAGAATGTCGCGTTCTACCCTCAGACCCAACTTGCGGCTCGCGATCTCCTGGCTCCGGTCCCGGATCCCAGACTTGATGTAGCTGCGGTCAATCGAAAGCGCGTTTCCCGTTTCGGTGATACCACGAACTAGAATGTGGACATGCGGGTTGTCGGTGTCGTGATGATCGATGGCCGCCCATTCAAGGCGCGTTCCGAGATCGCGCTCCATCTGAGCGACCAGCTCGCGCGCATGCTCTTTGAGATCCATTACGGCGCCGTTCTCGGGCGAGACGATGATCCGAAACAGCCGCGGGTCGCCCGCCTTCTGCCAACCCGCCAGAAGCTGGGAGAGGTTAATGTCGTCGCGAGTCGAATCGAAGCCGAGTCCCTTCGCGTCCTCTCGCTGCGCGCCTTCCCGCGCGAGATAGCGTCCGTGCGCAGCCCACGATGCCGACCTCGCGTTGCGCGCGTACGAAACCTTGACCACGCTCCGCTGCATGAAGGCGTGAGGCTCGCGTTGGACGCCCGCGCCCCGTTGTCCAAGTCGGGTGTTCATACGCCGAGACTGGGTTGCTCGGCCTTGTCGCTTCGCGATCGCAAGCCACCATCGCTTCGCGCGATGCCGTTCTCCGCGTCGGCGCGGAGGACGCGGTTGCATAGCGAGGTCGCGCCGCAGCAAATCACTCATCTGACGTTTCCTCGCCCAGAAGCCGCAGCATCATTCGCGGAAGTTCAGCGGAGTCGCGTGGCTCCTCGCCGCCCAGCGCGCTGACAATGCGCCGGAGGTGTTCGCTCGAAAGCGTCAGACTGTGCAGCTCCTTGGATCGGGTCCAGGATTTCCAGGCGCGCTTCGAAGTCGCGCGAGTATCGAGCTTCACGCGGCCGACTGAAGCGATCGCGGCGCGCCGTGTAGCAGGAAGGTCGGGCAGACGTGCTGCGAGTTCAAGTAATCCACCGAGCAACAGGTCGGGCGGCTCACGGTCCAGCCCCGCAATCGCGACCAGCCCGCCGAGATTCGCGAGATGATGGACTCTAAGTCCCTGTTCTCTGGTGTGTAGTCCGTCCGCCATAACTCACCACGTGAGAACCGGCTCCAGCGCGGCCCGAACCGAGTTCGCCGGCACCGGCCCGAAGTAACGAGAGTCCCAGCTTCGCGCGTCCTTTGTTCCGAACAGCCACACCTGATTTGTCGGCACGGTGTAGCGACCCCACGCTACGTGCTTCACTGATCGGCCGCTGCTGTCGCGCGAAAGCGTGGCCGAATGCTGCAGACGTTGGCCGTTGACCGCGATGTAATCGGGCACGACTTCAACAGAGTCTCCGGGGAGCGCACTGAGTCGTTTGCCGACCGGCTCGATGCCGTCTCCGCAACCGCGTCCGCGCAAGAGATAGCCGCGTGCGATGCCGAGCTGTGCGATCGCGTCTGGCAGACACGCCAGCACCAGATCGCCGCGCGACGGTGCGCGTTTAACCATCCGATAGATCCCTGGCGGGCACGCGCTGTCTGTGAGACCGATCCTCAGTCCCAGAAGCTCGAAGCTTAAAACTGGTACTGCGATTCCCGCACAGAGGATGACCGGAAACAGCGCTCGCCTGGCGATTGCTCGGGTACGGGGCAGCGCGATGCGGTACGGGGAAGAAATCCCGCGCCGAAGAAAGAGAATCTGACGAAAGGCGTCCACAGTACGGTAAAACCTTTATCTTGCCCTACGACCGCATCGCCCCTGCCGCCCCGTTCTTCTCCTCCCTATGCGCCAACCGCTCGCCGCCTCCTTCCCGCCTACTACGCCAGCCTCTGAAATCACGGTCGCTATCGACGAAGTGCTTCAGCATCTCAATCGCGACTTCTTTGGCGTCCGTCTCCCGATGCAAGCTGTCGTGCAAATAGCCGACGTATTCGTCCAGCGACGCCTTGAGGCTGCCGGGCAAAGTGAGCCGCAACTGTACGGGAGGTAAATCCTTGTCCTTGAGTCTGAGCTTCATCTCTCCAGCTCCTTTGTGTCAGTCGTTGTGAGTTCTCGTAGATGCGCGTCTTGCGCCACGCGCTGAATTCCTCGCTCGTCTCGAGGAAGTGCCACAGCATCAACTGCGCCAGCTCCGCAGGATCGTTCTTCTGACCCCGGACCCTATGGGTGTACTCGACGTACGCGTCGATCTCCTTCTTGAGGTGCCCGCCAATCGTCAGCGTGAGATAGCTTGAAGTGAGCGTCTTCATTTCGGTTCCGCTTTCCACTTTGCTGCTCTCCGCCTCAGTTCCGGTAAGGCCCTGGCAGTATGAGGTCGTTCGTGACCATCACGTTGAACTGATAGCCCGGTCGTATCTCCAACGTTGGCGGGATGTTCATTCCGCGCTGAAGACTGCTCTGCGCGACTTGTCCGAGTTGCTGACTAGCCGCCGCGCCGCCCGTCTCACTGAGCAATGACATTTGGTTTGGCGTCTGGTAGCCGTACCCGTAGGGGCCGGAGAAACCCGTGCCTGCGCCGAACGCTCCTAGCTGCCCAACCATTTGGCCTGCGCTAATGACAGAAATGAGCGCAGCGGTGCCGAACGTCTTCACGTAGTGGTTGTTCACCTCATCGCTGAACCCCGGGTAGCCCGCCTGGTCGGCCCCCGGCATGTCCGGGATGTCCATGCTCGACGAGTTCGGGAAGATCACCCGCTTCCATTCGATCTGGGCGCGCTCCTGTCCATACGCTGCGTTGGTCTGGTACGAGCCGATGACCCTGGCGCCTTGAGGAATCAGAACCCATCGTCCGGATGCGCTGTCGAAGACGTTCTCGCGAACTTGCGCCAGAATTGGTCCGGGCAGTTCCGAGTTGATGCCACTGATCAGCACCGCCGGAATAACGCTGCCTGCTGTGATCAGAAAAGGAGACACCGCAGGTTTGACGCTTGCGATCGCACTGGTGCCGCTGCCCTGGCCAGATGGCGTGATCGTCAGATCGTACGGCCTGGTTGTCCCTGCCTGACTCGCAACGCTTGGAACTTCCAATGTCTCGCCGTGGTGAAACGCTTCGACCATTGGCGGCGCGGAGAGCGCCTTCACATATTCCTCCTCACGCAACTCGGCCAGCCTGCTCGGTGGACGCGCTGGCAGTGGAACAGCAGGAGCCTGCGTAGTGAGCGTGGGCGACGGAGGCGGAAGTGGAACAGACTTGATATCAGGCGGCTTCTGACTTCTGGCCTTCGCTTCCAGTTCCGCGATCGCAGCGCGTTCCTCGTTGGACGTCACGGTTGCTGCATCGTCGCTTCGAACTGCTTGGCTGGAATCCGGCGAGTCCGAATGCAGCGCAACGATCATCACGAACATTGCAGTTGCGATTGCCACGCCGGCGACGATAACCAGAGTGCGAGTCAGTCGTGCGCCGCCTCCGCGCGGTTGGTGAACGCGCGGGCCGGTCGGTCCAATTGCCGTTGCGGTGGCCATGATTCACCTCGCCGCGCCGGTGTACCGGATGCTGACGCGGTCCTGCTCGCGGCCGACGCCCGAAACCAGCACCGCCTGGTCGAAGAGTTTGTCAACCACGTAGTAGTCGCCTCTGACGCGATAGTTCACCATCTCGTTGCCGTCGCCTGCGGCGACCAAGAGCGCCGGAGCTTCGCTCGACTTTGTAGTCGCGGGCATCTGGATGTAGATGTGCGTGCCGTCGTCGAATGCTCGCACAGGCTTCCACGGCAGCTTTGGTCCAGAAACCGCGTACGAAAAATTGAGCGCGCCCGGATCGAGCGAAGCCAGAGAGGCGACCGCTCCGTCCGACTGCGATTGGGAATCGCGCGCCTTGGCGGCTGTGTGGTCGGCGTCCTGCATCGCCTGCTGGAGATCTTCAGGATAGTAGAAGGCGACTTCCTGAATTTCGTGTCCGGCGCGCGAGCGCAGCATCAGGTGGTAAATGTGCTTCGTCGTGTAGATCGTCAGATTGGTGCTGATGCCCGCAGCGGTGGGTTTGATCGCAAGGTGCGGAGTCGGGTTGCGCGGATCGCCTGATGAAGCTGGCGTGACAAGCCAGCGTTCGCTATCGCCGCTGGCTACGTCGGTGATTGTCTCGCCCGGCTCAAGTTGAATGTCGGTCGTTCGCAATGGAGAGCAGTCAACCGCAGGCTCTTGTCCCCCTTCATCGTACGGATAGAGTTCGCGGCGCGGCGTCTTATAGACCTGCCACGCGCCGTCCTGCTGATGTTGCCTGACCGCCTCCTGAACTTCTTGGGGTTGTTGTGCGAGTAGCTGAGCGCCGGTGAGCGGTGCGGGCTCTGGCTCGGGAGGTGGCACGGCCTTCGTGACCAGCGTCAGCGGAGGTGGCGGTGGCGCTTGCTTCCCTGAGCAGGCGCCGAGCGTCAGCGAGAGAGCGACGAAACCAAATGTGCCGATGAACTTCATGGTGATCGCCTCCTAACTCCGCTGCTCGGTCCAATTGAGCTGCGTGACATAGAAGCCGAGCGGATTCTCCAAGATCGAGGAGTCCGAGGTTTCGGAAATGATCGAGGTATCGAGCGCCGCTTCCCAATGAGTCGTGGCGACCGGAGACCCGTCGAGGCCTGATGCCTCCTCAGTCCATCGCACCTGCCACGTCGCTTTCGACAGCGGCAGGATTGAATCGATCTGGACGCTGACTGATTGGTGTTGAGCGACCTTGAACGGATCATGTTCCAGGTCGTTCTCGTGATAGTAGTACTCGAGAAACTTGTAAGCCGGTCCACGAGCGCGGCTGTAAACCTGGCCGATCAGCTGGTGCTCGGCAGCCGGATCGGTGATCACCTCGCGAGCATTGCGGATGAAAGCCGCGAGCTCGTACCGCACCATCCGGTCAGTGCTGATCCGCGTGGTGTTCTCGGTGAGCGCGCTCGGCGCGCCGATCGCGTAGCCGAGCTTGTCAACTTCGACGACGTATGGAACGAACTTGCTCCGCGTACTGATCCAGACCATCCCGAAAGCGAGCACTAACGTGATCGCCATCATGCCGGCGGCGGTGATCTGCCAGTTACGCTTGCCGAGAACCAGATCAGCGTAACGCTCGTCCCATTCCTGCTGCGCTTTGAGATAGACGCTGCCTTCCATGCTGACGCCTCGTTGCTAGCGGTCGAGCACTTGTTGTGAAAATTCGAGTCTCGCTGGGATCTGAGCTTGAGCAAGTCCCGCGCCAACTAGCCGCAAGGCCGACGCGACTTTGGCAAATTCAGATGAACGCCGGCTGTTCGAACGAAAAATGAAAGCTGTCAGGGATCGTCAGAGAACAATTGATCGAGCGTTTGTCGAAGAAACGAACGCAGACGGACTCCGAGCCTCTTGAAGACGAGACGCTCGATTCATGCCGACATTCTGAATTCTTGAGGCGACCTGTTGCCGAGCTGCGATAAAGCAGTGATCTTGTATGCTCCTAGCGGAACGTTTCCACTATATTGCGGATTTTCTCCTGTTCTTCCTTCGAAGGCGGCCGCAAGGTTCGACGTGACTGGTCGCAGATTTGGCGGAATTGCGCGCCATAGTCGAAGAATACGGCCTTGCCGTTGTCTTCTCCCAAGCGCCTGATTGTCACCCGCAGTTTAAACTTGACGTCCAAAATCGGATCTCCGCCCTTCATTACGCGGACCTTTGGGAATTCATCATCAATGACAAGTTGATGCGTACCTAGGGTCGCCTTTTCGAAACAAGTAGCAACCATTTCGAGGATCGAATGGCGTTCCACCCAGTCCAATCCTTCGCCCTGGAAGGCTCGGTATCTAGCCGTAAACTTTTCGTCTCCGGTGATCTCAATCTCTGTCAAGACGCAGTAAGGTTTGTCTGCGGCCTGCTCAACCGAGGTCACCCGCATCACAAAAAGACCGTTTGGTTCACCCCAATCCAAAGCCCAGTCCGTGTGCCATTCAGGCGTTTCTAGACGCCCCTGTCCTTCGGTGGTGACCCGCGCAACGGCATCGAGAATAGTTCTGAGACCGTCGTCAAAATTCGCTCGAAAGTCCGCATACATCTTTCCCCGCAAAAAGATCGGGACTTGGCAATCCTCCAACAGCACAGGCAGAACTATGATGCGCCGTTCCTCCAGTTCCCGAAGCAGGCCAGCCGAAAATTCTTTCTTACACCACTCGGATGCGATCGATGCCTTGGAGAGAACGACTACGAGAGCGCTAGCATCCTGCAAGGCGGCCTGAATGCGATCAATGAGTGAGTCCCCGACGTTGAGTTCCCAGCGATCGATCCAGACTCTCGCCTTGTTTCTGACCAGCTGTGCAGCGAGCCTGTTCACGAACTCCGCATCATGGTGGGAATAGCTGATAAAGATTGGCATTAGGTTTGAACGAGTTCCTCAGAAGCGCAAGCGCGGCAACCCGTTATTGCACTGAAGGTCGGAACGTTTCAAATACTCGTGCCAATTCCGCGGAATGAAATGTTGCCGGATCGTCAAACGTGTAATTCAGGGAACGCGCGAGTTCGAAAAAGCCGTTTCCAGGAAGAGCAAACGCGCTGTCAACAACAACGGCAGAGACCATGACACCCCGTTCAGCGTGAGTTTCCGCCGAGATTGCGCCCAAAACGGGGCCTTCCGTCACGAAGTTTACCCCAACTACTTGTTCTCTGATCGCGCCGTACATAATCGTTCGATTGGCCCGCGCACAGCTTATGAGAATTTCGCGCACCGCAGCGATCATATCTCGGTGGCGCAGTTTCGTCTCGTCACTCCAGCCATCCATATCGACCTCCAGTTCGCGACCTTTTCCGCGCGGCTTTTGTTTGGCTTCTTTTGCCGGGCTCTCCAGTGCCGAGAAAAACGTGCACAAACGGATCGCAGAAAGTACTCTCCAGCTTTTCCTCTTGCAAGGTCGTTACGAATCGGAAGCGAGGTCATGGACCTGCGTCAGGCTCTTCCGCGCTCGGAAGTTCCAAACAGCAAATTCCTGTCCCAGTAATTCAGAAAGTCACTGAGCACTAGAACTGTCGTACGTCTCATGGAGATTGACGTCACCACGGCAGGAAGGCATCTCAAATCGCTGAAAGTGCAGCGAGAGAAGAAGCCAGAAAATAGACTCAAAGCAGAAAGGCGGAGTTTTCGTCAGTTTGTAAAGTGTCCAAAAGTGTCCAAGATGATCTGAATTGAGCTGATCTGAGGTGATATGCACCGCCAGAAACCCCTTCATTTTGCGGCGTTTTACGATTTGGTATGGCGTGACAGGACGCCTTGTACAGAATTAGCAATCTGGTGCCTTCGACCACTCGGCCACCTCTCCGCGTCGAAGAACGTGAAAGAGCGATTGTTCAATATCGATCGCTGGCGCGCAAGCCGCTTGGAGAGTTGCACCGATGCGCTGCGCCGAAGTAAAGCATCTCGAATGGACCGTAGCAAAACGACTGAAAACTTCCTGGTCGAGAACGACGGTCCGATCACAACGATTACCTTCAATCGTCCGGAGCGGCGCAACTGCCTCGACGAAAACGTCATCCTCGACTTCGAGCGCCTGCTGCACGCCGTTCGCGACGATCGCGAATGCCGCGTCCTCATCGTGACCGGCAAGGGCACCGCTTTCTGCGCGGGCGCGGACAAAGCGATGTTCGAGGCGCCGGCAGGCGCGACCATCGATCCGGCTGAGCGGCGACGGCGTATGGGCGAGTTCGGCAAACGATGGCCGCGGCTGATCGGCCGCGCGTTCGACGTTCTTGCGCATCTCGATCAGATCACGATTGGCGCGATCAACGGCTACGCGGTCGGCGGCGGATGGTCGTTCGCGCTCGCATTCGATTTTGCGATCGCGGTCGAAGGCGCGGAGTTCTGGGTGCCGGAAGTCAACCTAGACGTACCGTATCGCGGCGCTCCCGCCAGCGTACTCGCCGCGCGGCTCGGCCCGTGGCGCGCGAAGGAAGCGATCCTGATGTGCCGTCATTACAGGGCCGAGGAATTGCTCGCGATGGGCGCACTCAACCGCGTCGTCAAACCCAATGCGCTGATGCCGTCCGCGCGGGAGCTGGCGAAAACGATCGCGGCGAAATCGCGCGACGCGCTCGCGGCGTCAAAGCGCGATATCAACGCAGTGTTCTTCGGCAATCGCTTGTTCTGAGGCTCACTCCAGGTACGTCACGACGGCGAGGTTGGCGGCGCTCGCGTCAACATAAAATTGCCGGAGCTGTCGGAAGGCGTCCATGAGCCATTGCTCGTCGTAGGGCTTGAATTGCCCCGGATAGATACCGAGCGTCGCCATCTTATCCGGATCCCATCGCGCGGTCATCTCCGCTTCAAGATTCGGCCGGCTCAGTTCGCGGGCAATCTGGACGACTGTGCCGGCGTCGAAGTAGCGTGCGGGTCCATAGCCGAGGTCTTCGCCGACTTCCGTCCCACCCATAACTGCCTGGCTCGCGAGGTCGGTTCCGGGCTGGATCTTGCCACACAACAGGTAGTGCACTCCGTGCCAGGCTTTCTCGAGCGAGATGCTGGCACCCTTGCCCGACGCTTGCGCGCTGCCCCCAGATGCGGGCGGCTGACCAGCTTGCCCCGCCATCGCCGAACCGCGAAGGCGCTCGGCCATCAGTTTCGCGAGCGCGGCAGCGCCTTCGCCGCGTGCGAGTGCCTGGAGGTCAACACCTGCGTCCGTGAGCAACTTCGTGATGCTTTCCTGCGTTGCCGGATCTATCTTCCCCATCGTGCCTGTAAGTATCTGCGGCACGCGGCTCTGCAGCAGTCTCGTCATCGCTTCCGTCATTTTCGGGACGCCTTGCACGACTTGCTCCGAGACGAAAAGTCCTTCGACGCCTGAAGGATCGTCAATAATCTGTCTCAGCCGATCCGGCGAGACTTGCACAAAACGCCCCATCATCGACATGCCTTTTCCTCCCCCGGGAGAATCCTACAATTAGTATTCCCGGACCATCCGCATGAAGCCGGCGGCGCCTAGCACCGCCTCGAAGGCGGGATGGCGCTTTTCGTCGGTCACTCTGAATCCCGCCTTTTCGTAGGCTCGTTGCGCCGCGAGGTTGCCGATCAGAATCGTGAGCTGCGCGATGCGGTGGCCGCGCGCGCGGCCGGAATCCAGAATCTCCGCCATCAGCGAATCGACGAGTCCGCGCCGCCTGAACTCCGGAATCGTCGCGACCGACTCGATCACCCACGCGCCGTCGAGCGTGTCGAAGGTGCATTGCCAGACCGGCGCGGTTCGCGCGGCCGACGCTTTCTCGTCCGCTTGAGTCCAGCCAATCTCTCTCTGGACGCTTTGCATCGCGTCGCTCAGCGTTTGCCATCCACCGGCGCGCGGGTCGAAGCCGCACAGCGCCGCAGCAGGGCATCCGTCATGCTCCGCGACGATGAAACTCGAGTAGTGACAGAGCGACACCGGCTCCGCGAGCGCCAGCCGCCGCAAGTAGTCGAGACAGGTTGCTTCGGAACCGCCGGCAATCAGGTCCCACACGCCGCGCCTAAGATGTCCGCGCGACGCGAGCATCATCACCTGCGCCAGGAAAGTCGCGTCATCCGCGTTGCCGCGTCGAATCTTTACACTCATTGGTCTGACGGAACGATACTAGGATTTCATTCGGGCGGGCGCCAACCTCGCATCGCACAATCTGTAGGTTCCTTGTTTGAGCGGCGCTTATCGGCTAAGTGTCCAAATCACACTCGCAGTGAGGGAATCAACATGGCAGAGCTGAAGAATCGGCAGTGGCTGCTCGCGGCGCGTCCGCAGGGCATAATCAAGGAAAGCGACTTCCGCTGGAATGAAACGGCCGTTCCCGCGTTCAAGGACGGCCAGGTCCTCGTCCGCAACCTCGCGTTCTCATTCGATCCCACGCAGCGCGGCTGGATGTCGATGGATACCTACATGCCCGCGATTCCTCTTGGCCAGACGATGAAGGCCGGCACGGTAGGACAGGTGGTCGATTCCAAGCGTCCCGGATTCGCCAAGGGCGACCTCGTGCAGGGACTCTTCGGATGGGAGGACTACACGGTCAACGGCGGCGAAGGCTTGATGGGCTTGCAGAAGCTGCCGGCCGGCACCGATCCGATCCTGGCGCTGTCGTTGCTCGGAACCACCGGACTGACGGCATACTTCGGCACGCTCGCAGTCGGTGCAGTCAAGTCCGGCGAGACGTTCGTCGTCTCGGGCGCGGCCGGCGCGACCGGTTCGGTATCCGGGATGATCGCGAAGATCAAAGGATGCCGCGTAGTTGGTATCGCGGGCGGGCGCGAGAAGTGCGACTGGCTATTGAAAGAGGCGGGCTTCGACGCCGCGATTGACTATAAGAATGAAGATGTCGGCAAGGCGCTGACCAAGCATTGCCCGCAAGGCATCAATGTCTATTTCGACAACGTCGGCGGCGAGATCCTCGATCACGCGCTGGCGCGATTGACCTTCGGCGCGCGGGTCGTGCTGTGCGGCGCGATTTCGCAGTACAACAATCTCGGCGAGAGAACTCCGGTCGGGCCCAAGAACTACTTCAACTTAATCATGTTCGGCGCGCGGATGGAGGGCTTCCTCGTATTCCACTTCCTCGCTCGCTATCCCGAAGCGATCGCTGAAATGTCGAAGTGGTACGCAGAGGGCAAGCTCAAAAACCAGATCGATTTGCAGCAAGGGCTCGAGAACGCGCCGAAGACGATCATCCGCTTGTTCACCGGCGCGAACTTCGGCAAGCAGTTGTTGAAGCTGGGCGATCCGCAATAGCAAATGTCGGCGGGGGGTCGCATCCGTATCAGCGCGCACATCGGTGCGGGGCTTTTGGCGATAGCGCTCGCCGGATGCGTCATCGGCGCGCCGATGGCACCGGTGCAGGTACCTGCCAGCCACGGCCAGCTGAACTTGTGCACCGGCGCTCCCGCCCTGCCGCCGAACAACCTTGCATCGAATCCGAACTACGTCGAGTTTTCTGTCGATGTCATCGACTCGACCGGCGCTCCAACCATCGGCCTCGCGCAGTCCGACTTCGTTGCCACCGAGAACGATCGACCGGTTCCGATCGCATACTTTCGCGCGGAGCAGGACCGGCCGCCGGTCGCAATCGGAATACTCGTCAACAAGTCGGGGAGCATGGTCACGAAACTGCCGGTCGTCAGTGCCAGCGTGGACGCGCTGTTGCCGAAGCTCGATGCCTGCGACGAAGTGATGCTCTACGCGTTCGGAATGGACCCGATAGTGGTGCAGGACTTTACGACCGATCATGCGCTCGCAGCAGAACGCCTGAAGCTCATCGGCGCGTGGGGTGGGACGCCCTTCTATGACGGGGTGAGTCAAGGAATCGCGCGACTCGACGCGAGCCACTATCCCGATCGGGTCGCGATCATTTTCACTGATGACGCCCCAGGCCTGTTGGGGTCGCCTTCCCTCGACAACGGCAGCACGATCGCGACACGGAACGGTATCGTAAATTCGGCGCTCAATTCGCAGAGCCGTTTCTTCGTGGTCGGCGTCGGCAAGCCGGACGCTAAACAATTTCCCATAGGAATCGGCATAGGCCCGTGGGCCATCGGCAGCGCACCGAACGGCGTGGGCGCGGCGGATCTGAAAACTCTCGCGACGGACCTGCAAGGCGAGTTCTACCTCATCGCGGCCGAGCCCGATGAAAACGCGCCCAAGGTAAAGGTCCAACCGCGCGACACTGGGGGCGTCGAGGCGACCCCCAGTTACTACCCACTCGCGGCCGACCCCGGCGAGATTGAGCAGTTTGCCACAGCGCTTGCTTCTCAAATCGACAGGCACTACACGATTGGGCTTATCACGTCGGGACCAGCGGCGACGAATCACATCACGATTAAGGCGAGTCGCGGGAACGCGCGCACGACGTTTCATCAGATCAAGGTGACCTCTGCGACTCCGTGAAAGTGCCGATGAGACTTGATGCTGACGCCGGCCGATTGACGGTCGTGCGCGCCGCCAGCGCCGACTACGACTCTGTGATGGCGATTCTGCGCGAAGCGGCAGATTGGCTGAGCGCGCGAGGCATTCATCAGTGGTACCACTGGTACATGGACGCCGGCGAATGGGTGCTGCGCGAACGCCTCGAACATCACGAGGTCTATATGTTCCGACGCGAAAACTCGCCGGTCGGCACGTTGACCATCCAGTGGTCCGACCCCGAGGTGTGGGGCGAACGCGGCATCGACGGACAGGCCGGTTACATTCATGGAATGGCGATCGCGCGGAGCGCGGCTGGGATGCGAGTCGGTGAGCGGATGCTCGAATGGGCGATCGCTACTATCGCCGCGCGCGACTTGCCCTTCGCGCGGCTGGACGCGATGGCTTCGAACGCGCCGCTGTGTCGCTACTACGAGCAACGCGGCTTCGTGCCGCTGGGCACCGCCTTGCTGCCCGGGAACTTCACGACGCGGTTGTTCGAACGCGAACTGCTGCCGAGCAGTTGAGAGGCGGCGCCCCGCAATAGCATCGCTGCAAAATATTATGATTGATCACATCAGCCTCAGAGTTTCGGATTTCCAGCGGAGCCGTGCGTTCTACGAAACGGCGCTTGCATCACTCGGCTACACCCTCGTGTTCAGCAACGACCAGGAGCAATACGCAGGCTTCGCCGGACCCGATCGCGAGCGAATCTGGATCGGCCGCAACGACGGTCCTCGCGGCTACGCCCATATCGCGATTTCTGCTCCGGACCGTGCGACCGTTCGCCGCTTCTATGAGGCGGCGATAAAAGCCGGCGGGCGCGACAACGGCCCGCCCGGTCCGCGTCCGCAGTACAGCCCGACCTACTACGGCGCTTTCGTGCTGGATCCGGACGGCCACAATATCGAGGCCGTCTGCTTCGCCAGGGGCGAGTAGCCTGACTGGTTGATCAAACCGGGAAACTACGCAGCCGGTCTTCTATCAGCGCAGGAATTCTCGAAGTACGCTGAGCGACACTATTCGGACTTATCGCCCGACGCGCGCGGCTGAGCAGCAAGGAAGCTCGCCGATTCCTGCATTTCCAGGACTGGGCGGAAGCCGTTGCGGGCGAGGTCGGGTCGCACGACCTCGATTGGATCGCGGGTGTCGTCGACGTAGCCGAGTGCGTATGCGCCCAGCCGGTAGCCCATTAGTCTCAGCAGGTTGACGGGAAGTGTTCGCGCGATCTCCAGTGGTACCGACAAATACTGGTTCTCTTCCTGGCGGAGCCACGACACGTTGTAGGTGATGTTGATTCCGGTGCGGATGTTTTTCGAGCGGTTCGCGCCACCGCCGTGGTAGATGCTGCCGGTGTAGAACAGCACCGAGCCCTTGGTCATCTCGGCCGGCTCGGTGTCGGCCTCGGTGAAGCGCAGCTTATCGTCGAAGCGATTGCTGCCGGGAATCACACGCGTGGCGCCGTTTTCCGCTGTGAAATCGGTCATCGCCCAAATCGTGTTGCACTGGACCTCGTAGCCACGCGGGAACGGGAAGAAATCGAACGCCCACTGGTCGCGATGAATCGTCTGGGCCGGCTCGCCGGGTCCAATCGAAATGATTTGCGTGAGATGGAGCTGAAAGCTGGTCGCATGGCCGAGCATTTTGCCGACGGCGCCGAGCACCGTCGGATTCATCACGAGCTCGCGTGATTTCGGCGAGCGCGCGATCAGCCCGCCCGTCCTGCGCGTGCGGCGTCCGCTGAAATCGTCGGGGCCGAGCGGCGTTTTTTCAGCAAATGGACGCAGCTCATGCGCAACTTCGTCCATGACTTCGGGTCGCACGACGTTGTCGACAACGACGCAGCCGTCTTCGGCGAGCGCCGCGCAAATCTCGTCAGCCGAAGCCGATGCCGGTAGATGTCTAATGCTCATTTTTTTCAGTATTAAGGCCGCGCTCCGTTGTCGCGCGCGGGTCTCCGCTGAAATTGTATCCTGCATCATTCTTTAAATCGATGCGATGCGATAGGTTCTGAACGTCGAATGGAGGAACTGCTCCGATGGCCGATCTACTGGTCGAAAAAACCAATCACCTGGGAATTTTGAAGCTCAACCGCCCCGATCGCATGAACGCGATCAGCGTCGAGATGCTCAACGACCTCGGCGAAGCGCTCAAGGATTTCGACAGCGATCCAAAAGTGCGCGCGATCATCCTGACTGGCGAGGGCCGGGGCTTTTGCAGCGGTCTCGATCTCAAGGACACCGCCGCCGGCCGCGGCATCGGAGCGGGACTCGCTGCGCCGGGAGCGTCGCACGTCAGCACGCGCGAGCTGCCGACGGTGACGCTCAATCGAATCGACCTGCCCGTCATCTGCGCGATCAACGGCGCGGCGGCCGGCTACGGATTCGATCTCGCGCTCGGATGCGACCTGCGATTGATCAGCGATCGCGCCAAGCTGGTGCCCGCGTTCGCCAAGCGCGGCATCGTGCCCGAAAGCGGCGGGACGTGGTATTTACCGCGCCTGGTGGGATGGGCGCGCGCGTGCGAAATCGGCTTCATCGCCGACGATATTGCGCCCGCCCGGGCGGTCGAGCTGGGACTCGCGAACAAAGTCGTGCCGCACGAAGAATTGATGGAAGAGGCGACGCGATGGGCGTCGAAGATCGCGGCGAACGCGCCGCTCGCGATTCGCGCGATGAAGCGATTGTTCCGCCACGGCCTCAGCGAGGACTTCGAATCGCATACGCATCACGTGCTGATGCAACTGCTGGTGCTGTTCCGATCCGGTGATTTCAAGGAAGGACTCGAAGCGTTCATGGCCAAGCGCGATCCGAATTTCAGCGGGCGTTGACGTGGTTAGATCAATCGTCGCGGCGGGGGCCGGGCTGCATGAATGCGATCGCGACGCCGTCGAGCGGATCGACGATTCGCGCGATCTGGCCGCCTTGAATCGCAAGCTTGGGCTCCGTCGCTTGCAGGCCGTTCGCGCGCGCGGTTGCGACTGCCTCGTCAATGTCCTTGCACATCAGGGCGAGCCCCCAGCATCCGGAACGTCCGCGCGTCGCCGGCCCGACGACTTCGAGGACAGTCTGCTCGAGCTTGAAGAAGGCCTGCCGCGCACCGTTGCCAACTTCACGAATTCGCTTGCACGGGACGCCAATCGCCTCGATAGCAGCTATGGCGTCATCCAGCACGGGAGTCATCACGACGATATGTTCGAGGTACTCGACAGTGTTCGCGTTGGTCCCGCAGAGCCGTGCGAGCGACTGGCGGCGCGACTCGATGTCGAGAGCGGTCGGCGCCGCCGCGGTTACGACTCCCGCCAATCCCGACGACAGCATCTCGGCCTTTAGCGCGGGCTGCGCCAGACCCGGTAGCTGGATTGATTCTATAGATGGACCCGAGCTCGACTCACGCTCATCTGAAATCAACACGCCCTTCACGCCCCAGGTCCATCCGACGATGCCTCCGGCGCTGTCGCTCCCGGTCGCGTCGCGCAAATGTTGAGCTAGGGGAGACCTGGATTCGGCCGATCGAAGCGCGCAGAGATCGATTTCCACGGCGCCTGCGCCCAGCCGTGCGATGCGAATACCGTCGGCATCAAACTCCCCGCTCGCGACGGCAAATCCGGCCCGCCGCCAGTTTTCGCGCGACGCGGCTAGATCGCGCACGGCGACGAGGACTCTTTCGACACAAATTATGCCCACGATTTGAACCTTTGAGGGAGGCTATCGTCCCTTAGTCCGGGATACCAGACGTTACAAATTATCTGCACCAATGTCCGCGGAGTGCTTTTAATGCCTCATTTTAGTAACGATAATCGACGTTCAAGCATCTATGCTCGCGTTGTGACAAGTTGTAGTATTCTATGACAATTATGATTACACCCAAAGGGGGCATTTGATGACAATCTCGTGGCAAGCGTTCCAGCGTGAAGCGCTCGACAGTTTGCGCGCGCTGGTCCGGCTGGACACCACCAATCCACCCGGCAATGAACGAATCGCGGCCGATCACATGGCGGAGGCGCTCGGCGCTCACGGGGTAGAATCCGTGATCCGCGAAAGCGCGCCGACGCGCGCGAACCTGGTTGCGCGCTACAAGGGCACCGATTCCTCGGCGGGCGCCCTGCTGCTCTCGTCACATACCGACGTCGTTCCGGTCGAGAGATCGGGATGGACCCGCGAGCCGTTCAGCGGCGAGACCGCCGACGGCTGCTTGTGGGGCCGCGGCTCGATCGACATGAAGTCTAAATGCGCGATGGACCTCGTGATGATGACGGCGATGAAGCGGGCGGGAGTGACGCCGAATCGCGATGTGATAATTGCGGCGGTCGCAGACGAGGAAGCCGGATCGGATTTCGGCGCGAAGTTTCTGGTCGAGCGGCATCCCGAGCTGGTCCGCGCGGGCTACGTGCTCAACGAAGTCGGCGGCTTCACCGTTCATCTGCGGAACAAGCGCTTCTATCCAATCCAGGTGGCGGAGAAGGGTTTCGTCACGATCAAGATGAAAGTCACCGCGCCGCCGGGGCATGGATCGATGCCGCGCTCCGACACCGCTATCTCGAGGATGTCCGAGTTGATCACTCGGATCGTGCGGACCCCGATGCGTCGGAACGTGTCGCCGTTCATGCGCCAGACGCTCGAGGAGATGGGCGTGCCGATCGAATCGCCGGGGCCGCTGTTCGCGCCGATGTTGTCCAACACGGTCTCGCCGACGATTCTGCGCGCGGGATACAAGGACAACGTGATTCCCGGCGAGGCGACGATCGTGCTCGACGGGCGCACGCTGCCGGGCGAAGATCCCGAGAGCTTCATGGCGGAGCTGCGGCAAATTGTCGGGCCCGAGCCGACCTTCGAGCTGCTCAAGACCGCGCCGCCGGCCGAGACCAGTCCCGATACTCCGCTGTTCGAGTTGATCAAGAAGACGGTCGAGGCGGCCGACCCCGGGTCGCTCGCGATACCGTGGATGATTCCAGGGGCGACCGACAGCAAGTTCTACTCGAAGCTCGGCGCGGCGTGCTACGGATTCTCTCCGGTCAAGCTCGATCCGCACATGCCGTTCGGATCGCTCTACCACGGCAACGACGAGCGCCTGCCAATCGAGGGCTTCTACTGGGGGCTGAAGGTTTACGCCGAAGTGGTGCTGAAATTCCTCGGCATCAAGTTCGAAGACGTGTTCGGGTGAGTTTATCCGTTACCGGTCCTCTCTCCGCGCGGGAAGGGGCCACGAGGATAGGACCGCACGCCACCACAATAAACTCGTTCCCCCTTTCCACTTGGAAAGGGGGCCAGGGGGATAGGACACCGCGACGCCACAACGTTTCTGTTCCCCTTCCCCATCCTGGGGAAGGGGCTAGGGGTTAGGGTCTTGCCTACGCAGCGCCGCTCGAATCGCGGCAATCACTGAACATCAGCTCCGGATCTCTCTGTTCACTCAGAGTTAACAGTATCAGCCGGTAGTGATTAGCATTGAGACGCGGCGAACGAAAGCACCCTAACCCCTGACCCCTTCCCCATAAAAATGGGGGAGGGGAACCGGAAAAAAACCGGGCGCCTCTGTCCTATCCCCCTAACCCCCTTTCCGGGGCGGAAAGGGGGAACAGAAAGGAGATTCGGCATGCCCTTATCTGTCTTGAAAAAGAGCGCTCAGTTCGCGGAGCTGGTTTTCAGGGTTCCGGCCTGCGGGGTGAAGGTCATCAGCAGGCGCGGCGGGCTCTCGAGCGGAACGACTGCAAAATGCGCGACCGGCTGCATATTCAAGGTCACGGTCGTTCCGGCCGAGCTGCTCGAGACCTTGCAGTCCTTGAAGATCGATTTGTCGAAGACGAGGTGAGTTTGCAGCGCGCCGTCGGGCGTCACCTGCTTGAGCACCACCGTCGCGGTCGAACCGTCGGCGCTGCTCTCGAGGTTCTTGTCGAAGCTGACGGGACCGCTGAGCTCGAGAATCACCGACAGCGGCGGATCGTTCGATGACAACCTGATCGTCTTCAGCGTCGCGGGACCGGCGGTGGGCGGCTCGCTCAGCGACAACGGTGGCGTACTGTCGGCATTCATCTGATGCATCGTCGGCTCAGACGCAGGCGCCACCCCGCTCGCGGCGATCTGACTCAAGGTCGAATCTTGCGGCGCCTCAGCCGCCACTCCCGTCTGATGCAACGCCGAATCCGGCGGCGCCGCGGCCGCCAGTCCGGTCATCGCGCGCGCCTGCGCCGCGGCGGCGCCGGCGATGCTGCCGGTGGGCTTGGGCAAGATAGGGGCCGGCGCCCGCATCATGTCCGGCGCGCCCAGCTTGGCGCTTGGAAGATCGGGCTGCGACGGATCGGGCGCCCCCGGTGGCATCGACGCGTCGAGATTCGGCAGTCCGTCGGCTCCGTACGCCGAGCCGCCCGAGTTTGAGGCGACCTCGGTGCCGCCCATGTCAGAGCGCTGGCGGACGATTATCTTGTCGGCGTTCGAGTCGTCGGGATTTCCGCCGTAGCCGGTTTCGGCGAGCACCAGCGGCAGCGGATCTTCTTCGGTGTCGATCGGTTCATGGAGCTTGGCCAGTTCGGCCTGGGCTCTTTTCGAGTAGCTGGAGTTCGGAAAGTGCTTCTTTACGGCGGCGAATGCCTGCGCCGCCGAGTATCGCTTGCCTTCCTTCTCGAGCGAAACCCCAAGCTCGTACAACGCGTCCGGCGCGACTGGAGTCTCGGGATATTTCTGCAGCAGCTCGGCAAAGCGCGACTCCGCGGCGCGGAAGTTCGCGCGCTTGTAATAATAGTTGCCGACGATCATCTCGTTGCGCGCGAGCATCTCGCGGCATACCAGGATCTTGTCGTGCGCGAGCTCGGCGAAGTCGCCCTCCGGAAAGCGCTCTTCCAATTCCTGGAAGCGCTTCAGCGCAGCCTCGGTCTTGCCCTGATCCTGGTCCTCGCGCCCAATCTGATCGTAGTAACTCAGCCCGATGTAGTAGGTGACGAGCTCGAGGTTCTTGCTGGTCGGATGCATCCGCTGGAAATCGTCCAGCGCGCCGATCGCCTCGGCGTAGTCCTTCTGCTGGTAGTAGGCAAGGCCGATTTTCATCTCGGCATCTTCGGCGTACGGACTGAAGGGGTACTTGTCGATCACCTGCTGATAATTTTCGATGGCGGCCTTGTATTCTTTTGTCGCAAAATCAAGTTGGCCTTGCGCATAGTAGTCCTGGCCGCTGGGCTTCTGGCGCAGACTGCAAGCGGCAACCGGCAGCAGGCCAAGAGCCACCAATATCAACAGCAATCGTTTCATCGGGTGACGCGAAAAAGGTTAAACAAGGATGTTCGGCATTGCAATCCGCGCCCGATCCTCGATTCGGCTCATCGCAGCGGCAAGCAGGCGAATTCAGCTACTTATGGACTCGCGCGGCCTGCGGAACGACGCCGAATATACCGGCTTCCCCGCCGCGACGTACTTGCGCGCGAACCCGGTCCGCTCGGCGCCCGGCGCGGCCTCGACGGCGCGGATAAACCCTGCCGCGAGCATCATCGGAAAAATCTCGCCGGCGTAATCGCGCACGTCGGTCGCGACGTAGGCGATCGCGCCCGGCTCTACGGTGCGGAACAGGCTCGCGGCGATCGTCGGCGTGAACAGCCGATGTTTGACGTGACGCTCCTTCGGCCACGGGTCGGGATAGTAGATATGGAACGCGCTCACACTCGCGTCCGGCAGCATCAGGTTGACGAGAGTGCGTGCGTCCATCCGCACGACGCGCAGATTGTCGAGTCCGGCGCGACCGCATCGCACGGCCAGCACGCGCGTGATCGTCGATGAGAGTTCGACCGCGACAAAGTTGCGCTCGGGAAATTCCGCGGCGCGCTCGATGATGAATTCGCCCTTGCCCGCGCCGATCTCGATTTCGATTGGCGCACGACGGCCGAACATCGCGGGCGGATCGATCGTGAAGACGTTGCCGTCAGGCGCGAACAGAACGCGCTCGCCAATTTCGCGCGCCGTGGGATTTCCCCAGATGCGCGCCGCCTTTCGTAGTCTCGCCATGAGTAGGCATGACGATACCCGGCGGCGCCCTGACCTGCTACCGCGCCATCTCTGCGCAACGCTCCTTCCTAACCTCTCCTTGTCCGAGGAGAGGTCGGCGTAAGCCGCTTGAAAAGCGGTGTCGCCGGGTGAGGTGCAGCGCTCGACAACTCACCAGTCCCTACTCGTTTAACTGCAACTGTTGGACACCCATGCCGCGACAGCACGACTGCCTTCCAGCTAATTGCCGTACGCAAGCGCAGTTGCACGGCGTGCGTCGCACCCCACCCGGCGCGCTCCTTCGGCGCGCGCCGACCTCCCCTCGGACAAGGGGAGGTTAGAATGGAAGTCGGATCTATTTTTCAGTCGGGGCGCTTCAAAAATGCGCGCACTCGCTCGGACAGCGGCTTCAGGTCGGTGTTGTCCACCAGTGCGCTTGCCATCCTGACCGGGTCACCGAAGAAGAAACGCTCGTAGAGAACCTGGCGACCGCCGAATGCGCTGCACGCGACTTCCCACGCTAGTCGATAAAGCGCGACGCGCTCTTTGGCGGGCGCATCGGCGGCGGCGAAGTAGCGCTCGATATCCGGCAACTCGGCGGGGTTCGCGAAGTCGGCGGCGGACGGCGTCGCCATCAGCGAGCTCGAGCTGTTGAGCTGGATAATTTCGACCAGGCGTGGATACAACCGCGGAAAAAGATTGCGCGCGGTGTCGAGCGGCGCGCGCGCCGGCGTGTACACGCCCCATTTGTCGAGCGCGGCGTCGGCTTCCGCCGCGCGCAGGCACGCGCGCATCGTCTCGGTCGTCATGATCATCTCGGCCAGGCGCTCGCGCACGTGCGGCAACGACATCGCGTCGCTCGCCTCGGCGATACGTGCCGCCAACCCAAGGACGAACTCGCTCTTGGCGACATTCTTCACGGCCACCTGATGCATCATGTGGACGACGGCGCCGGTGCCCGCGTACAACGCGTTGCATCGCGCGACGTCGCCGCACAGGAACACGCGCTCCCACGGCACCAAGACGTTGTCGAACACGACCACCGCGTCCATCTCGTCGAAGCGCGACGCGAGCGGGTTGTCGAAGCGCGAGCGGCCGAGGTCGTAGGTATCGCGGCACAGAAATTTGAGACCCTTGGCGTTGCATTGGATTGCGAACGACAGCGCGAACGGCTCCGCCGCCGGCTCGGCCTTCAACACCGTCGACGGAAATACGAGCAGTTCCTCGGACAGCGGCGCGAGCGTTGCGAGCATCCGGCAGCCGCTCACGATGATGCCGTCCGTGGTCTTGTCGACGAGCTTGAGCGCGAGCTCGGCGTCGGTGTGTCCGGCCCATCCCGCGGCGCGGCGCGCGCGCGGATTGACCAGAGTATGCGTCGCGCACCAATCGTGATGGCGCGCCTCCATATAGTAGTTCCAGATGTTGTCGCCGTGCCGCGGATCGCTCTCGGCAAAAAATTCGCGCGCCGCGGCCATCGCCGCGAGACTGACGTTGAGGTAATCGGGCGTGCGCCCGAGCATCCCGCAGCCGAAGTCCGCCCAAGTCTTCATCATGCGCGTGCGCTTGCGCAGGTCGTCGGACGTTTTTGGAATGATGAACGACATCCCGGCGCGACCGCCGTCGTCGGTGCGGAACGTCATCGTCTCGGGATGCTCCATCTGCATGTCGTAGAGCGACGCGACCGAGCGCGCGCAATTCGCAAACGCGGGATGAGCGGTGACGTCGCCGGCACGCGCGCCGCCGATCCAGATTTCCGCGCCGAGCTTCTTCAGCGACGACAGGTAATTGTTGCCCGAGCGCGCGCCCATCTCAGATGACCTCGTTGAGCAGGGGCAAGCGCTTGCGGATTCGTTCGGCGGCGTCGGCCGGCGCCATGTACGGAGGGCGCGCGGGGCCCATCTCGATTCCGGTCGCGACCGACGCGGTCACCTTCGTCGTGCCGAGATGGCCGAGAGTTTCCTCGCCGCCGCGCGGGAAACATCGATTGAGCCGTCGCTGAATTTCTTCAGCGCGCTTGTAGTCGCCGGGCTTGTACGCCTTGAGCAGCGCGACCGCCGCGGGCACCGCGAAAATATTGATGAAGCCGCCGGCCGCGCCGAGCATCAGCCCCGCCAGCATCGCGCGAAACGTATTATAGATGTCCGCGCGGCCGTCCACTTCGTCGTAGAGCACCTCGAGATGCTGCAAATCTGTCAACACTTCCTTGAACGCGACGACGCCGGGAATCGTCGCGAGCTTGCCCGCGAACTTCGGCGTGATGTTGAACTTGCTGAGCGCGGGATTGTGGTAGATGACGACCGGCAAGTCGCCGGCCTCGGCAATCATGCCGTAGTGGCGCTCGACTTCAGCCTCGCCGCATCGCCAGTAGTACGGCGGAATCACTTGCTGCGCGTCGTAACCGAGGCGCGCCGCGATCTTCGCGTAGCGCAGAGTCTCGAGCGTGGTCGCGCCCGAGGTCATCGCAACGGCCGACAGGTTCGGGCGCTTGCGCGTCTCCTCGATCACAATTTCGAAGACTCGAGTCCGCTCTGCTTCATCCATGTGCAGAAACTCGCCGATACTCGGCGCGGCTACGACGCCATCGGCGCCCGCCGCAATCGCCCAATTGACTTCGCGCCGCAGCGCGTCTTCATTGAGCCGGTAGTCGTCATGAAACGGCGTCACCAGCATCGCCAAAATCCCTTGTGCAAGTTTCAAACGCGCACCTCCGCGCTAGGCAGCCTCGCGCTCGGCTCCGATGAACGAGGGTTGAAAGAAAAAGATCGCCTGGCCGGTTCCGATTGCGGCCTCGTATTTTCCGAACTGCTCGCCGCGCCACGTCCACGAGTCGCCGCCCATCGCTCCCGCCATCGTGATGTAATGCGAGAAGCGGCCCTCGGGCGAGCAATGCGCGCGGTAGTCGTCGGCGGCGGCCAGCACGGCGTCATGCCGCCCCTGCTTGAACCATTCCATGATGCGTTCGTCATAGAGACGATTGGCGGTTGACGCGATGTCGTCGGGCGACGCCGAGGCGCGGTCGAGAACGTGGTCGTAGTCCCAGAACTTGTGCGACATCCCACCCGACGCGACAATCACGACGCGTCGATTCGATTTCCAGATAGCCTGTCCGATCGCGGCGCCGTAAGCCAAATCATTCTTGACCGACGCAGTCTGACAAACGCTGACCGACAGCACGCGGCGGCGCGCTTCGTGATTCAAATAGTGCATCACGTTGAGCGTCGGATAGTGAATCGGCAAGTTGGTATGCGCTGACGCGATCGCGCGAATCCCGCGCTCCCGCGTCTCTATCTCGACACTGCGCGCAAGCTCCGCGTCGCCCTGGTAGGCATATTCGAGGTCATGCAGCATCGCGGGCAGCTCCTCCGACGTGTACACGCCCGACAGCCGCTCGTGCGCATTGAGTACGTATTCCAAAGTCGAGAACCAGTGCGTATCGATTAGCAAGAAGGTATCGAAGTCGAGATGGCGAATGCGCTCGCGCTCGAGCTTCGGCATCGCGTCGTAAAATGTCGTCACGTTCCGGCCCATGTATGCTCGCCGCGCAATCGGATCGGTGATCATCAAGCGCGGTACGTGCGTGGTGAAGACGGTCGCGACGACCTTACCCATCGTGCTCCTCCTCTATCAGATGAAGTCTCGCGGATTCGCTGAAACATAGCAAAACCGGGGGCAAGTGGTATCTCCGCGCCGCCTTCCTTGACGGCTGATCGTAACGGCCCTAACCTGCCATCAGGCGCCGACTGTTACCGTGGCTGCATTACCCACCATCATTCCGATCTTTCCGTTGCCCAACCTCGTGTTGTTTCCCGGGTTGAGCGTACCGCTGCACATTTTCGAGCCGCGCTACCGCGAGATGATCGCCGACGTGGCCGATGCGCACGGCGTAATCGGGATGGCGCTGCTCAAGGGCGACTGGGAAGCCGACTACCAGGCCTTTCCCGATATTTTCGAGGTCGGATGCGCAGGCAAAATCGGCGGCCTCATCAAGCTGGCCGACGGCCGCTACAATCTCGTGCTCGAGGGTCTCGGCGAGTTTCGCATCGCGCGGGAGATTCGCGAGCGCTCGTACCGGCAGGCGCAGGTGAACTGGTGCCCGGTGCGGCCGGACGCTCTCGAGTGCGACGCCGAGACGATGGAGGCGCTGCGCGAGATGCTCTTCAGCTACCTGGGCGAGGCCGCGCACGAGGCCTGGCGCACGATAGTCGAGCAGCGCGGACTTCGTGGCACCGAACTAATCAATTTTCTCTGCTTTCATCTCGATATCACGCCGCTCGAAAAGCAGACGCTGCTCGAGGCGCTAGCGGATCGAGTCGATTGCCTGCTCGACGTGCTGACCTTCAAACTCGAAGAGCGCAAGCACGGGCCGCCGGCACCGGCAGCGGTCCAGATACGGTCCAGTAGCGGTATTGCACGGAACCTAACTGCGCTTATTTGCCCGTCGGGTTCGCAATCCACTTTCCTATCGACGCACAGCAACCTAAGATCCCGGCCGAAACCCGCAGTCGGCTTATGGCACGCGCGCGACACATTGCGGGCGTTATGTGGCCAAATCGTAACGCATGTCGCAAATGAGTCAGCATGCGCACAAAGGCGGCTGAATTCGCATAATGCGGAACGATTTGCGAAAAGTTAGCCAATCTTGTGAATTTCTCAACATCCGGCAATCCGAGTTGCGGTTCATGATGGCTTAACATGCTAGCTAAATTGCATTAGGGCAGTTGCTGATAAATTCGGCATGATCATTGCGTAATGTCCAGCCGAACGACAACAGTCGGAATCTCGGCACTGATCGCCTGACCCCATTAGACGAGGGCAGGCACGGTCGGGTGAGGACAAAGTACGATGGAATGGGAAAATAGCGCTCTCGGAAATCTCTTCGTGCCGGACGTTTTAACGCCTGAGCAGTTCTACGACAGCCGGCGCGACGACAGCACGATCCGCCCCGTCAAAAAGCTGATGATGGCTATCCTGGAAGACGCGCTTCGATGCTTCCAGAATAACGCCGATGCCAAGGGCGGCCCGCGCAAGCGTTTGTTCAGTGAGGCCGAGCAGTGGCTGATCGGCGAAGGCGGAGAAGGTCCATTCTCGTTCGAGACGGTCTGCGAGACGCTAGGAATCGAGCCGCAATTTCTGCGCCGTGGTCTGCGCGATTGGCGTACCCAGCAGCTTGCAGGCGTGTCCACGCGGCGCTTGGCAAGGCGCTCGCCGGTGGTTCGAAGCGGCCGTATCAGTGCACCAGCGCGTCGCGATGCAAAGCGCACGGCGACGGCGCAAGCTCGCTAGAAGTCATTCGCCGACGCGATTTGCGTCGGCTTGAATCCCGTCAAAATAGAAAGGCGGCGCAGCATCTCTCACGAGATGCCGCGCCGCCTCAATTTTTTTACGCTGCTTGCGAGTGCGGCCGGGCAAAATCAGCGCCGGACAGCCCTACGCCCTCAGGCGTATTAGTGCGGCGAGGGGGCCGGAGGTGCGCCGGGCGCAGGAGTTTTAGACGCCACTGCTCCTCCGGGCGGAGGAGGCACGTAGCCCTTGGGTTGCGCCTGAACCCACTGCTCGCACGCAGGAATATCATCTTCATCGAGCGATTCCTGCTGCATGATTTGTTCATTAGACCAGCCGTGCGTCTTCTCCCAGTGCACTCCGGGACATTTGACGGCGAGGTTGAAATTTCTTGAGGTTGACGCTACCGCAGCGGGGGGCTGCGACGCTGAACCTCCCGCCGCGCTGCCGCCGCTGGTACTTTGACTCGCGCAACCGGCGAGCAACAATGCCAGCCCCGTAGCCAGCGCCAATCCAATCTTCCGTTTCATGGCATCCTCCTTCAATCTGGGAACCCCTCCACTAACCGAGCTAACATGGCCACCGCCGTTCCTTTAAGCAGGGCCAAAATACACCGTCTGAAAAAATTAGCAAACCCCCCATAATCCGCTCATAACGCCTGGAACACAGTTTGTTCACCACGCTCCGAGCGGCGAGCGCGGCCTTCAAAACAGGCTAGTTCCAGGTGCGCGAGGGTCTCAAATGTCGCCGCCATCACGTGGAATATCGGTCTTTCTTCGCCGCCAAACACCTGTTGCGCAATTTCGAACGCCGTCTGCGGGGACTTTCGCGTCAAATCGAGCATTTCCGCTTCTCGATACCGGTGATGTTCGATCAATTGATTAGCGCGATGACGATGGTCGTGATAGACGCCGCCATGCGCGGGCAACACCAGCTCGACGTCAAACTTCTGAACCTTTAACTGCGAGGCGATAAAATCGCCGAGCGGGTTGGTTCCCGCCGCATCCGGATAAATCCCGACGTGTGGCGTAATTTTGGGCAGCAGATGATCGCCGACGATCATCACCTTTTCTTTGCGCAAATAAATCACGTTGTGACCCGGCGAATGACCCGGCGTCCAGATCACTTCGAGCTCGCGGTCGCCGATTTTGATCACGTCGTGATCGTCGATGTACTTGTCGGGTTGCGTGACTGGCCCGTACATCGAGGTTCCCATCCACGCCGGGCGCATCCCGATCGGCGAGAACTGTTCGATCGGAAATCCGTGCTTGGCGAAAAACGCGCGCGACTCGGGCCGGTCGTGCGGCGCCATTTTGCCAAACTCGATCATCCTGCCTGCGCGCTCTGCTTCGAGGCGATGAATGTGCGTCGTCGCATGACTGCGGCGTCGAATCTCGCCGGACGCGCCGAAGTGATCAATATGATGATGAGTCGCGACGATCGCGTCGAGGTCTTCGATCTTGATGTCGAGTTCCGCCAGCGCTTGCTCGAGCGCCGCGATACTCTCGGGCGAATTCATCCCCGTGTCGACGAGCGTCCACGCGCCGTGACAGTCGATCAGATAAACGTTGATGATCGTCGGCCGCATCGGCAGCGGCAGAAAGATCTCGTAGATTCCCGGATGAACCTCAACTATTTTCGCCATCGATTACTCTCAGCGGCTGGTTTCGCATGACTTGGATGTCCTTGCGCTCCGCCGCTCCCTTCGTGATCGCAACTCAAGCGATCACTCGTGCAGCTCGTCTTTCACCTGGAAAGTCACTTTGACTCTCACCTTCCAGCGCACGACTTTGTTGGCCTCGACCAAGGCGGATATGTCGACGATATTGGCGGTGTGAATGCCTTTGATCGTGACGCCGGCGCGCGAGATTGCCAATTGCACGGCCTCTTCGACCGAGTTGGCCGAGATGCCCGTGAGGTCAATCGTTTTTTCAACCATGACGCTCAGCCGCTCCCAGGGGATGTAGTTCGCGCGCGCTTGTTTGACGCTCGCACGCACGCGGCGCTACGCTCGCCCCTGCACAGTGGTTAGCGCACGGCGAGATCCGAAACAAGGTGACATCGCGCAATCCGCCTCTGCGACAGCCTGAATAGAAGCGCGCGATTGGTCAGCGCGTCGGGAGAGCAGTTAGTTGTCAGTCAAAATCGAGTCGCCCTCAGGCGAAGAAGCACTTACCGAATTCGTTCTCTTTCAGCATCGCGTTTACGAATACCGCAGCGCGCGATGGGCCGCGATGGTTCCGGTGCAGTTGCCGATCCTGATGGGCGAGGGACCGTTCGCTGCCGGCCGCAAGATTCGACCGTTCGGCGCCCGCGTTGACGGCAGCCTCGTCGCTCGCGCCGTCGCAATTATAGACGGCCACTATCAACGCCACTGGAATGAAACGCTCGCACATATCGTGATGTTCGAGGCGATGCCCGGTACGCGCGAGGCCGTCAAACTGATGATGGACGCGGCGGCGGAATGGATGAAAGCGAACGGCGCGACGGCGGCGCGCGCCGGTTACGGATTGCTCGAATTTCCATTCGTGATCGACGACTACGAAACCCTGCCACCCGACATCGCGCGGCAAAATCCCGCGTACTATCACGCGATGCTCAAGGACGCGGGCTTCGAAACCGAGCGCGGATGGGTCAACTATAAGATTGAGGTGACGCCGGAACTGATCGCGCGCTACGAAAGCGCACTCGAAGCGAGCCGCCGCGCCGGTTTTCAAATCGTCGCGTTGAAGGACTTGCCGGTCGCTCGCCGAGTCCGCGATTTCGAGCACACCTGGAACACCGCCTTCGCGCGACATTGGGGCGCGACGCCGTTCACGACCGACGAGCTCACATTCCTGTTCGATTTCTTCGGGATGTCCGGCGCGCTCGATACGTCGGTGATCGCATATCACGACGGCCAGCCGGTCGGCGCGCTGATGGTGACGCCAGCGAATCCCGAGGGCGCAATCCTGAAGCCCGGCCGCAAAATTGCCGATAACGAGAAGCTGAATTTTCTAGGTATCGGCGTACTCGAACCCGCGCGCGGCCGCGGCGTGAATCTCGCGATGGCGTCGTATTCGTACCTACACCTGATCCGCAACGGTTCGAAGTATCTAAGCTACACGCTGGTGCTCGACGACAATTGGCCGTCGCGCCGCACCGCGGAAAAACTCGGCGCCAAAGTCTGCGCTAACTACGTAACCTACCGCCGCATGCTCTAATCTCAATCGCGCGATTTCTGAACCGCGCCAGCTAGCACTGAACGCGCGGCTTCCGTAAATTGCGCTGACAGGAAGTCGAGCATGAAAGGGGAATCGACACGAACAATCCTATTCTCGCTTCTCGCCGCGGCTAGTGCGCTGACAGTAGCCGGATGCACACTCAGGCAATCGGCTGAGCAGCCGCCGAGCGGGCAAGCCGCTTCGACCTCGTCACCCGCAGCGATTGAGGGATCGTGCAAATCGCCGCATGTGCCGCCGGCGGACGTCGCCGACAAACCGGGGTACACGCAGTTCGACGTTGCAGTAACGAATTCCCTGGGGTGGCCGGTCTCGGGACTCGCAACGCAGGATTTCGTTTTGTATTCAGGGTCGCAAATCTTTCCGGTGGCGTATTTTCGAGAGCATAAAAATGATGACCCGGTTGCGATCGCGCTGGTGGTGGATACGTCGGGCAAGATGGCGACTAGGTTGCCGGTAGTGAAGCAGACGCTCGGCGACTTCGTGAGAAACCTGAATCCATGCGACGAACTTGCCCTGTTCGCATTCAACAGTCAGGTTTACGTGGTGCAGCCGTTCTCCACCGATCATCAGATGGCTGCGGAGAGTCTGAACCTCCTCAAAGCCTATGGTAAGAGCGCGCTATACGACGCAACTAGCACTGCTTTGCAGAGCCTGGAGGGAGCGGACAATCCCAACCGCAAGTTCATTCTGATCACGGACGGGATAGACAACTCCAGCGCCACTACCGAGAGCGAGGTAGTAGCGCAAGCCACGAAGGACCGCATCCCGATTTATGCGATCGGCATCGGCGATCCGAACGCGCCCAAAAGACCTCGCATAGCTTGGGGCCAGGCTTATGCACCCTCGGCCCCGCCGATAGTGGTTGGGCCGCCTAACATAGGTACGCACACAGTTGAT
Source organism: uncultured delta proteobacterium (assembly GCA_963711565.1). Classification (GTDB taxonomy): domain Bacteria; phylum Desulfobacterota; class Binatia; order Binatales; family Binataceae; genus Binatus. Next base: position 29,154 of record CAVQEQ010000001.1, read on the forward strand.
ATGCCGTCGATACTGCATGCCCGGCCTGGCACGGACCGGGTTGACCCGGGAAGTCTGGAGGATCTCTCCGCCGTGTCAGGCGGTCGAAGTTTCATCGCGCCCAGCAGGGGCGAGGTTGAGGGTAGCAGCCTCGAGACTGCAATCTTCGCGATCGCCGAAAATATTGCCGGCGGTTACGCGATTGGCGTTGTAGTCCCCGCCAACGTAAATCCAACGGCAGTAAAGGTGACCATCCCAACGAGGCTGGACCTGGAAGTGCGCGCGCATCCGATTGCAGCGTTGCGTACGCACAATTGAACATCGCCTCGATGAGATTGCGCTCTCGACACTGGCTACTCGTTTGCCCAACCAGTCCGCTATGCTGTAAGACGAGAGCAGTAGCGCCAGTTCGCCGAACCTTGTCCTCGAAGGAGGGATCTTTCGATGGCCGATTTCGATCTTCACATCAAAGGTGGAACCGTTGTTGACGGAACCCGCGTGCCGCGATACCACGCCAACGTCTGGATCAGGGACGGCAAGATCGCGCAGGTCGGCGGCCGCTCCCCCGGCTTCGCGAAGAAGACTATCGACGCCGATGGCATGATCGTCGCTCCCGGCTTCGTCGATTTGCACACTCACTACGACGCGCAGATTCGCTGGGATCCCTACTGCACTATCTCGGGATGGCACGGCGTCACTTCGCTCGTGCTCGGCAATTGCGGCTTCGGCTTCGCGCCGGTAAAGCCCGAGTTTCGCGAGCGCTCGATGCTCACGATGACACGCACTGAGGCGATTCCTTACGAGTCGATGAAGGCCGGAATGAAGTGGGACTGGGAAACGATTCCGCAATACCTCGACTCGCTCGATCGCACGGCCAAGGGCGTCAACGTCATTCAGTACCTGCCGACCTCGTCGATAATGACGTACGTGATGGGACTCGAGGCCGCCAAGACTCGGCCCGCGACCGAGGACGAACGCACCGAGATGCGCCGCATCTTCGCCGAGGGAATGGAAGCCGGGCTCGGCGGATTCTCCGTGCAGCGGCTGGGACCCGATTCCACTCAGGCCGACTTCGACGGCTCGCCGATGGTGACCGACACGATGTGCGACGAGGATATCCTCAACCTCGCGCGCGTTTTGCGCGACCGCGACGAGGGCTTCATCGAGATCACCCAGTCAACCGGCCACATCAAGGACGACCTCGCATTCCTCGAACGCCTCGCCGCCGAGGCCAATCGTCCAATCCTGCACAACGTGATCGCGCCCGCCCGCCGCGATCCCACGATTCATCAGAAGAGCATGGCGTGGCTCAAGCGATGCCGCGAGAAGGGTCTGCCGATCTTCGGACAGGCCTTCACACTCCGCACCGGCTTCGCGTTCACGCTGGAGCATTGGAATATGTACGATGCGAGCCCCGCGTGGCGCACCGTCACGACCGGCACGCCCGCGGAAAAAATCGCCAAGATGAAGGATCCGGAGCTGCGCGCCGCTATCAAGCGCGAGCACGACGAGGCCAATCGCAAGCTCGAGGCAATCCAGGCCGGCGTCGGCGGACCGATTCGTCATCTGATTGTGACGTGGGCGGGAGACAAGCCCGAGCTCGAGAAGTATGTCGGCAAATCGCTCGGCCTTATAGCCAAAGAAGAGAACAAGCACGCGATCGACGTGATGCTCGATCTGTCGATCGCCGGTGACCTCAAGGTCGAGTTCCTCGGCCCCAATCGCGGCTTCAACCCCGAGTACTACGCTGAGTTGATCAACGACTCGCCTTACACGATCCCGGGCGTGTCGGACGGCGGCGCGCACACCAAGTTCTTCACCGGCGGCGCGTACACGACCGACTTTCTCGGCTGGCTGGTCCGCGACGAACAACGCGTCACGCTCGAGGAGGCGCACTACCGGCTCTCCGCGCTGCCCGCGCATGCGGCCGGCTTTCGCGATCGCGGCACGCTGCGCGAAGGGCTGGCGGCGGACGTCGTCGTATACGATCTCGATCGCCTTGGCGTCGAGCCCGACTGGATCGGCGATATTACGCACGATTTTCCCGCCGGCGAATGGCGCCGCGTGCAGCATGCGCGTGGTTACCGCGCGATCATCGTCAACGGCGAGATGACCTGGGACGACGGTCAATGCACTGGTGCGACTCCCGGTAAGCTGCTGCGGGGCGGCCGCGGATAGCACGGCGATGGCCGTACAAATCTACAGTATGACCTCGGTGGCTGATGCGATCGCGACGGCCAACGCCGGCGCCGATCTGATTGGCCTCGTCATTGCCGAGCCGGGCGTCGTCGCTGAAGCGATTGGCGTTGACGCGGCGCGCGAGATTCTCGCCGCGATTCGCCCGCGCTCGCGTGGCGTCGCGCTCTCGCTGTCAGACGATCGCGACGAGATTTGCACGATGGTTGACGCCGTGCGTCCCGACGTACTGCACGTGGTCGCGCGCGAGATCGAGCCCGAGGACTGCGCGTGGATTCGCAAACGCATCGCGCCCGTCATGCTTCTGCGCGCGATTGCCGTGCGCGCCGGCGAGACCCTCACCGAGGCCGATGCGCATCAAGACTGCCTCGATTACCTGATGCTGGATTCGGGCGCGAAGGGACCCCCGTATGCCGGCGCAACCGGCGAGACTCACGATTGGTCGATCAGCCGCACGGTCGTCGAGCGTTCGCACGTCCCGGTGATCCTCGCGGGCGGACTCTCCGCGGAAAACGTGGCCGACGCGATCGCCACCGTCAAGCCCTGGGGCGTGGATTCATTCACACATACCGATGTTCCCGGCCGTCGCGGCAAAAAAGATCCGGCTCGCGTGCGCGCATTCATCGCCGCCGCCAGGCGCGCGTTCGCGGAAAATCTGAAAGCCTGAATCAGGAGGATGCGATGAATCGCAAGCAGCTCGTACTTTCAGCCGCCCTGATCGTTCTGCTCGCGATGGATGCGTACTCGGTTTACCTCTACGGCTATGTCGGTTTCTTCCGCATGGTCCTGGCGAATGTCGCCGGCGTCACCGCCTTCGTCGATCTCGTGATCGCGCTGGTTCTGATCCTTGCATGGATGGGCGACGACGCTCGCGAGCGCAAAGTCTCCGCGCTGCCGTATCTGATACTCACTGTCGCGCTGGGCAGTGTCGGGCCGTTGGTCTATCTGATTCGCCGCTTCGCCGATCGCACCGAACCGACCGCGTCCGTGGCGCCGCACGCAGTTCGCAACTAACTGCTCGCCAGCAGCACGGCGGCTTCCTTCTCGACGCGGGTGCCCTTGAAAAAGTTCGGGTTCGCCTCACCCCAGAAGCGCACCGGATTAACGAACATGAAATCGCGGAAATCGTCATCCGTGATCAGCCCGTCCTCCACCAGCTCGTACGCCTCAGGCACAACGTCTTTCATGTCCGGCACGTCGAAGTGTCCGATGTCCGAGCCGAACAGCACGTTGAGTTTCGCGCCGTACGGATTGGCTTTGCGGTTGAACGCGTAAGCGTTGAGGGGGTCGTCGGCCTCGCATCCGAAATAAAAGTTATCGACGAACAACCCGCGGATATCCTCCGCTCGCTTGATCCTGCACGCGGCGAAATCGTCGAGCTCGCGAATCCCGCCGGTCGCGCCGCTCTGATCGCGCTCGAGAATCGTCTCGACACCGGGAGCGCCGGGCTTCTGTTCGATCTTGCCCTCGACCCACTTCCCACCGTACTCGCGAATGAGTTGAGCGAGCAGCTCGCGATTCAGGTTGGCCGGATTCGTTTCCTCGAGCGCCTCGCGATTGCGCTTCTTCCAATGGCCGATCAGATCGCAGTAAAGGCCGCATGCCCATCCAACTCCGCCTTCGAGGAAACCCATCTTGATTTGCGGAAACCGGCGCGTCACGCCGCCTAAGAAAATCGCCTTGCATACAGCCTCGCTGGCGGCGGCGAAATGCCCGATATGGTTGTAAACAAAATTCGTCGGCGAATTCCGCAATCCAACGCCGCGCGAACCGGAATGAAACGTCGGCGAAATTCCCAGCTCGACGCATTTCGCCCACACCGGATCGTAGCTGTACTCGCTGTCGAGCCCGAGCATGTCGAACCACGTGGCGAGTCGCGGCGCGTCCGGCGTCTCGGCGCCCATTGCCGGAATCCGCCGCCGAACCATGCTCGCCATCATCACGACTTTCAGCCCGAGTTCCTTCACCACGTACTCGAGTTCCGCGCACGCTTCCTCCGGCGTGTGCATCGGGATCACCGCCGCGGGCGTCATGCGGTCGGAAAATTCTCTGAAAAATTCCGCGATGAACCGGTTGAACGCGCGGCAGGTCGCGCGCCGCGTTTCGTCATTGGGATGAAAGGGCACGCCGAGTCCGGCCGTCGGATAGAGTACAGTGAAATCCATTCCAAATTCGTCGAGCCGTTCGTACAGCAGTCGCGGCAAAATCTCCGTCGCGCGATCGCGAGTATTCTTCGTCGGCAACGCCCAGAATGCTTCCTGCGCGCGGCGCTTGCGCTTGCGCTCTTCTTCCGAGGAGGTGAGCTGCTTCGACACCCGGCCGTTGAACGCGCGAAATCCCTCGACGGCGCGGCTGCCGCCGAATTTTTCCAACTGCTCGACGATGATCGGCCCGAATTCTAACCAGTGCCCGTCGGCGTCGATCACCGGATGCTTGAGACTCGCGCGAATCCGTTGCGCTTCTGACTTCTCGCTGACCATCGCTTCTCCTCCAACTTTATTTTCGAAGCTTAGTATCGGAACCACGCGACCGCCAAGCGTATCGATGTGCCGCAGTTTCCAAACTGCACCGCTAAATCGACGCCCTCTAGGATCGCGCGCGCGCAACGTCTAGAATCCATCCCTTTCCAGTTCGCGCAATCGTTCCTTCTACCGGCGTCATTTCCCGGGAGGGTGAATTGATCCCGATTCGCTATAACTTGCGCAGCCTGATGGTTCGCCGCGCCACTGCCGCGATGACGGCGTCGGTCGTCGCGCTCGTCGTGATGCTGCTGTTCATCTTGTCCGGCTTCGTCGCCGGCCTGCGCGCGACGGTGATGCAAAACGCGCTCCCCGACAACTACATCGTGCTCAGCCGCGGTGTCACCGACGAGGGCGGCAGCTTCATCACGCACGAGCAATACGAGATCATCAAGAGCCGCCCGCAAATCGCGACGACTGCCGACGGCCAGGCGCTGGTCTCGCCCGAAGTGATCACGGGTTTCAATCCCGATCCCGCGGCGCCGGTAACCTCTGGCGTGATGTTCACGCTGCTTCGCGGCGTCTATCCGATCGGCTACCAGGTCCATCGCGGGATGCGCCTGGAGAGCGGGCGCTGGCCGAACGGCGGCGCAGCCGAGATGGTCGTCGGGCGCAAACTCGCCGCGCGTTATCCCAACCTGGCGGTCGGCAGCGATTTCAAATTCGGACCGCGCACTTTCAAAATCGTCGGCGTCTTTTCCGATCGGGACAGCGCGCGCGAGTCCGAGATGCTGACCGATCTCAACGTTTTGACGCAGGAAGTCCACGTCGCCAACGGCTTCGAGGTGCTGCACGTCGTGCTCAAGCCCGGCACGCATGATGACTTCGCCAAATCGCTGACGACCGATTCGCGCGTCAGAGTGGATACGATGTCGGAGCAGGATTTTTACTCGAAGCAGACCCAGTTCGTCAACCAGTTGCGCGCGCTCGGCCTCATCGTTGCTCTTGTCCTGGCAATCGGCTCCGTGTTCGGCGCGATGAACACGATGTATTCCGCAGTCGCGCGACGCACCAGCGAAATCGGCGTGCTGCGAGTGCTGGGCTTCAGCCGCTTCAACGTGCTCGCGAGTTTCGTCATCGAGAGCATCGTGCTCGCGCTCGCCGGCGGCGTACTCGGCGAGATACTCGGCGTGCTGGTCGCGTATTCGACCGGGCTGAGCAGCCAGCTGATGAACGTCGGCGAATTCATCTTCAGATTTCGGCTGACGCCGGGCGCGTTCGTGTCGGGAATGATCGCCGCAGTCATAATCGGTGCGCTCGGCGGATTGCTGCCCGCGTGGCGCGCCTCACGGATCGGTCTCGTCGAATCGCTCCGCTCGGTTTGAACTAGAGTCATCGTGTTCAACTGGATCAAATTGATCGAACGCAACATGCGCCGGAATCTGCGCCGCACGATTCTCACGATTCTTACCATCGCGCTGGCCACCTTCATCTACACTGTCCTGGTGTCGGTGCCCGCTTCGATGGATCGCGTCGTCAAGGACGCGTCAGGCACGCTCCGTCTCATCATCAACAACAAGACCGCGCCGTGGGAGGATCTGCCCGCGCGCTACTGCGACGACATCAAGAAAATGCCGGGCGTCGCCGCCTGCGTCGCGATCACGGGATGGCCCGCGACGTGGCGCAACGTCAGCGAGCCGGTCTTCGGCGTCGGTGCCGGCCCCGAGATAGGCGACGTGTTTCCGGACTACGCGCTGACCGCGGAGCAACGCCAAAGCACCCTCAGAGAAAAGCGCTCCGCCGTCGTCGGCGAAATTCTCATGCACAAATACGGCTGGAAGGTCGGCGATACCGTCACGCTACGCTCGACCGATTCGGACCACATGGAGATGACCTTTCTGATCACGGGCACGATGAGGTCCAAGCGTTATCCCAACACCTTTCTGATGCGCCGCGACTACCTGATGGCTGCGCGCAAGGCGCACGGGCTGCCCGATGAAGACATCGCATGGAACATAATAGTGCGCGCGACCAGCAACGACGCGATGGGCCCGCTCGCCACGCAGATCGACAATCACTTCGCCAACTCGGACGCCGAAACGCGGACCATGACCGAGAGCGACGCGCTGTCTTCAGGCTTATCCGCCATCGGCAACATCCGCGCGATCGTTTTCGCGCTATGCCTCGTAGTGCTGCTGACAGTCCTACTCATAGCAGCCAACTCCACGGTCATGATGGTGCGGGAACAAATCAGCGACGTAGCTGTGATGCGCGCGCTAGGCTTCAGCCGCAACGCCGTAGCATTTCTCTTATTCGGTGAGTGCGGCGCGATAGGACTGCTGGGCGGCATCATAGGAGCGGGATCCGCCTTATGGATGTTCTCAGGCGGCATAACGCTCGGCGCCGCGCTAGGCGGCAACGGCGCCCTATGGGTAACCCCCGCTCAAACCGTCAACGCACTAATCGCCGCACTGGCCGTCAGTCTGCTGAGCGGCATAGTTCCAATCCTGGAAGCAGTAAGACTCCCGCCGGCCCTGGCGTTCCGCAAAATAGTCTAAGTATGCGGATCCTAGTAGGACGAAATTTATTTCGTCGATTGTGTATCCTTTTTCTTTTGTGACGAAGGTGACGGAATAAATTCCGTCCTACTACGATCAAATCGTGTCGGACACGCCGGGGATGAACAACGGCTCCATTGCATAGCGATCAACGTCGGCTTCCATCTCCGCGCGCGCCGGAGCGGTGGCCTTGACGCTCGCCGCATCCAGGATGTCGCGCAGAAGCGTCGCGTCGCTCGACGTATTCAGGAACAGTCCCGGCTGGCTCAGCACAAAATGCACGCCGCGGCGGATCGCCTCGCGATCGCGCAGCGGCTCGTACCAGCTAAATTTTCGGCCGTCGCCATTTTGCCATCGCCGCCGAGCCACCGATTTGATCGTCTGCGTCGCGACACCGCGCTCGCGGCAGACTTTCAACAGCGCCTCAACGTCTTCCTCATACGATTTGATTTCCAGCATGGTGAAATTGTACGGGAACAGCACGGAGTCGAACGCGAATCGCTCCAGGCTGCGGCGATGCATCGCGGCAACCTGCGAACCATGACCGGTCACGCCGATGAACCGCACCAGTCCCTGCGTTCGCGCCTCAACCAGAGCCTCGAGCGCACCACCCGCTCCCAGAGCCGTCGCCCATTCATTCTCAGCGACGAGGTTGTGCATCTGGATCAGATCGATCTGATCGACGCGGAGCCGTTCCAGCGAACGATGGACGCTGTCGCGCGCGCCCTGATACGTGCGGTCGCCGGTCTTGGTGGCGAGAAAAAACCGCTTGCGATGCTCCCGCATCCACGGCCCGATCCGCAACTCCGACTCGCCGTACGACGCCGCCGTGTCGATATGATTGATGCCGTATTCGAGCAGCAGCTCGAGCACAGCGTCGGCCTTGTCCTGCTTCATGCCGCCGAGCGCAGCCGCGCCAAAGAGAATCCGCGTACTCTGATGTCCGGTCTTCCCAAATGGATTTGTATCGATCACGGCAGTCACCTCGGCGAAATTTTTCTCAGTCGTAATCTTACCGCGAACCACCGCGCATCGCGAAGATTGATTGTAATTTCAATAAATCTCGGCTACGTTCGCTCCATCTTCCCGAAGGAGGTGCGTTTCATGATGACGAGTAAGCCACTTGCCCCGGAACTCCGCGAAACGCGCCTGCCGTCTCGCCGCCGCTAACCAGTTCGCGTCATTCCAGATCCGGCAGAGCGTTTCGCGATGCGCAGTTGTGCGCCGTGGACGCGCCTTCGCATTCGTGCGACTTCGTTCCGCGGCAGGATTAACGCCGAGACAAATGGGAGCGAACAAATTGAACCTTTTCGAATTCTACGCAACGATCGAGCGATATCACACAATCCAGAATCCAACTTCCGAAGAGAAGCTAGATTTGGCGATGCACTACTGCGGCGTGCGCGACGGAATGCGCATCCTCAACGTCGGATGCGGCAAGGGATGGCTGCTGCGCCGGCTGGCAAAACAGTTCGACATTCAGGCGACAGGCCTTGAAATCAATCCTGCCTTCGCCGCCGAGGCACGACATCTGACTGCCGCGGAAAATCTCACCGATAGAATTCATATCGTTGAAGGACCCGCGATCGAGTTTCATCCCGAGCCGGCCAGCTTCGACGTAGTGATGTGCATCGGCGCGTCATTCGCGCTCGGTGGCTTCGAGCCCGCGCTCGATTGGATGAGCCGCGCGGCGAAGCATGGCGGCGCAATCGCGCTCGGCGAAGTGTTCGCGATAGAACTGCCCTATCCCCCGGAAGTGCCGCGCGGAGCCCGGGCCAACACCGACTACCCCGACCGGTCGCTGTGGACGACGGTTCAGACGATGCGCGCGCACGGGATGCCGTTGCGCGGGCTCATCGAAGCTTCGATCGACGATTGGCACCGCTATCACTCGCTGCATTGGCACGCCGCGATAGACTGGGCGCTCGAGAATCCCGGCCATCCCGACGCGGCGGTGCTTAGCGATCCCGCCGGAATGCGGCGCAACCTGGAACTCGACGGCCGTTATATGGGCTGGGCAATCTTCGTCGCGCGCAACGGTCTGGATTGATCATCGACATGTAACATCGCAAAACTCTTGCGCTTGCCGCCGGTAAATGCAGAAATCGAATCGAGGAAACAAAATTAGATGGGGCCAACAGGCAAAGCAATTTTTCTCACCAAGGGCGTCGGCAGGCATCGCGAGAAACTCACCTCGTTCGAGCTCGCACTGCGCGACGCGCGGATCGCCGAATTCAATCTCGTGCGCGTCAGTTCGATTTTTCCTCCCGGCTGCAGAGTCGTCTCGATCCAGGATGGGCTGAAGACGCTGACCCCCGGCCAGATCGTGTACGCCGTCATGTACGACAACTCGACCGACGAGCCGCATCGCCTGATGGCCTCCTCGGTCGGCCTCGCGATTCCCGCCGACAAGGATCAGTACGGCTACCTGTCCGAGCACAAGAGTTTCGGGCAGACCGACGAGAAGGCGGGCGACTACGCCGAGGATCTCGCCGCCACGATGCTTGCGACGGCGCTCGGCGTGGACTTCGATCCGAACGTCAGCTACGACGAACGCAAGGACGTGTGGAAGCTGTCGGATAAAATCGTGCAGACGCGCAACATCACGCAGTCCGCAATCGGCGATCGCGACGGCTTGTGGACGACGGTCGTGACAGCAGCGGTGTTCGTGAATCTACCGACGACGGACAAACAGCCTGGATGAACCTCAGCGACCTCGAAAAGCGGATCACGGTTCTCGAAGACATCGAGGCGATCAAGAAACTCAAGGCCCGTTACTGCGCGATCTGCGACGACAATCACGACCCGGCGAAAATCACGGCGCTGTTTGCACTCGACGGAATCTGGGAGGGCGCCGGCGTCGGGCGGCATCAGGGGCACGACGCGATTCGCAAACTTTTCCAGGGCTTCCAGGAACAGATCAGCTTCTCGCAGCACAACGTCATGAATCCGATCATCAACGTCAACGGCGACCGCGCCACCGGCATCTGGTACTTCATCGGCCCGTTCACGATGCGCAGCGGAAATCGCGCGATGTGGCTTGGGGCGTGCTACGAAGACGATTACGTCAAGCTGAACGGTGAATGGAAATTTTCGCACCTGCGCGCAATCGGCAGGATGTCGGCGCCGTACGAAAAAGGCTGGGCGAAATAACCGCTACTCCGAACTGAACAACTCGAGCCGCTCGCTCACCACCTTCTTCACAGCCTCGCGCGCGCGCCCCAGGATCTTGTAGGGCGCCACTTCGTTCGGCTCCGCCGCCAGCCCCGCTTCGACTCCGCGCCGCCATGCGATCCGGATCTCGGTGTTGACGTGAACGATCGTCATGCCGGCCTTGATCGCGCGCCTGAAATCGTCGTCGTTGGTGCCCGACCCTCCGTGCAAGGTCATGAAGATTTTTGCCGCGGCTTTGATCTCCGCGATGCGCTCGATGTTGAGCCGCTTCTGCACATCGCCGTGAACCATGCTCGCCAGCATCCCGTGCATGTTGCCGACGGCCGGCGCGAGCACATCGACCTTGGTCGCATCGACGAATTGCCGGGCCTCCTCCGGCGTCGTCAAGATTCCAACACCCTCCGGAACCTTGTCGATCACGGCGGACGACGCGCCGATCCAGCCGATCTCGCCCTCGACCAGAATCGCTGGGTTGATCGATTTGATTGCCTCGATCGCTTTTTTCGTCTGTTTGATATTTTCGTCGAACGGAAGCGCCGAGCCGTCGAAGATGATTTCGTCGAAGCCGGCTTTGGCGGCTTCCTCGGCGTGGGCGATCGAGTGAGTATGGTCGGCGTTCAGGAAAATCGGATAGTTGTACTCGTCGCGAATTGCCCGCACCAACGCCGCGGCCTGCGGCACGCCGGTAAACTCGCGCTCTCCTTCGGACACGCCGACCATCACCGGCAGTTCCTTGTCGCGAGCGGCGGCGACGATTGAGTTGAACCCGACCAGATCCGAAAAGTTGAAATGGCCGACGGCGACCTTGTTCACTTCGGCCCGCTTGAGGACGTCACGCAGCGACAGCATCAGTTCATTCTCCATTTGCGGCCGTCGCGTTTGAGCAAATCTGCGGCGGCTGCCGGTCCCCACGAACCGGCGGCGTAGTTGGGGAAGTCAGCCGCCGGCGTCGCCTTCCATGCGTCCAGGATCGGATCGACGACGCGCCATCCCGCGTCCACCGTGTCAGCGCGCTGGAACAGCGCCGGATCGCCGATCATGCAATCGAGCAGCAGCGTCTCGTAGCCAACGGCCGGTGCCGAGTGAAAGTAATCATCGTACTTGAAGCTCATATCGACGCCGCCCAGCGTGACCACGGGCCCGGGAATCTTGGCGCTGAAGCTGAGCGAGATGCCCTCGTTCGGTTGAATGTGCAAAATCAGCTCGTTCTGCTCGAGATGCTTGACGCCCGTCTGCCGGAACAGCAGCGCCGGCGGCGCTTTGAACTTGATCGCGATTTCGGTGAGGCGCTCCGCCATCCGCTTCCCCGTGCGAAGATAGAATGGCACGCCCGACCAGCGCCAGTTGTCGATCGCGAGCTTCATCGCGACGTAAGTCTCGGTGTTGGACTTGGGATCCACATGCGGCTCCGTGCGATAGCCTACGACCGGCTTGCCGTCCAGCGTGCCGGGCCCGTACTGTCCGCGCACCGCCCATTTCGGGACGTCCTCGGCTTTGAGCGGGCGGATTGCGCGCAGCACCTTGGTCTTCTCGTCACGCACCGCCTCGGAGTCGAACGAATTCGGCGGCTCCATCGCGGTGAGCGAGACCAATGCCAGGATGTGATTCGGCACCATGTCGCGCAGCGCGCCGGTCGCTTCGTAGAATGCGCCGCGCTCCTCGACGCCGACAGTTTCCGCCACCGTGATTTGCACGTGGTCGATATAGCTATTGTTCCACAGCGGTTCGAAGAAACCGTTACCAAAGCGAAACGCCATGATGTTCTGAACGGTCTCTTTGCCCAGGTAGTGATCGATTCGATAGGTCTGATTCTCGTGGATGCACGCGGCAATCTCGCTATTGAGCGCATTGGCCGATTCCAAGTCGTGGCCGAACGGCTTTTCGATGATCACTCGTCGCCAATGACCGTCGGTTTCCTTGGTGAGTTCCGCGCCGGCCAACTGCTTCACGATCTCGCCGAAAAAGCTTGGCGACACCGCCGTGTAGAACAGGTAATTCCCCGGCGTCCCCTGCGCCTTGTCGATCTTCTCGAGCTCCGACTTGAGCTGCTGATAGGTCGCGGGATCCTTGAAGTCGCCCGCCATGTAAGAGAGGCGCTGGTCGAAGAATTTCCAGAGCTCGTCGCTGACCTTGGTTGTGGCGAATTGTTTGATCTGGTCGCCGAGCTGCTTGCGGAAATCTTCGGAACTCATCTGTACGTTGCTCACGCCGACGATCGCGAACTTGTCCGGCAGCAGTTTGTTGGCGTGCAGATTGTACAGCGCCGGCATCAGCAGCCGCTTGGTCAGGTCGCCGGTCGCGCCGAAGATGACGAACACGCACGGATCGCCAGCATGCCCGTGAGCAGCTTTGTTCGATACGTTCTTTGGTTCCGGGGTCGGCATCGTAAGTACCCGCTAGGCTTTCTTTTCCAGGTGTCCGCCGAACTCGTAGCGCATCGCCGACAGGATCTTGTCCGCAAAGTCGGCCGCGCCGCGCGAGTCGAAGCGTTCGTAGAGCGCAGCGGTGAGCACATGCGCCGGCACGCCTTCGTCGATCGCCGCGTCGATCGTCCATCGACCCTCGCCCGAATCCGATACGCGCCCGGCAAATTTCTTCAGCTCCGGATCGCCGAGTAGCGAGTCTGCCATCAGGTCCAGCAGCCATGACGCGATCACGCTGCCGCGACGCCAGACCTCGGCCACGTCGGTGAGATTGAAATCGTACTGGTAGAGCTTGGGGTTGCGCAGCGGCGTCGTCTCCGCATCGACCGTGTGCGTCTGCTTGCCGACGTTGGCGTTTTTTAGAATGTTCATCCCTTCCGCGTATGCCGCCATGATCCCGTACTCGATTCCGTTGTGAACCATCTTCACAAAGTGGCCGGCGCCGTTCGGTCCGCAATGCAGGTAGCCGTGCTCGGCGGTGCTGCCCTTGACCTTCTCACGGCCGGCGGTACGCGGCGCGGAATCGATCGGCGGCGCAAGCGTCGCGAAAATCGAATCGAGATGCTTAATGACCTGCGGCTCACCGCCGATCATCTGGCAGAAGCCGCGCTCGAGTCCCCAGACGCCGCCGCTGGTGCCCGAATCGACGTAGTGAATCCCCTTCGCCTGCAAGGTTTCGGCGCGCCGGATGTCGTCGATGTAGTACGAGTTGCCGCCATCGACGATGATGTCGTCGCGCTGGAATCGGCTCGAGAGATCTGCGACCGTCTGCTCGACGACCGCGGCCGGTACCATCATCCACGCGACTCGCGGCAGCTTGAGCTTGGCGGCGAAATCGTCGAGTGACGACGCACCGATCGCGCCCTCCTTCGCCAATTCCTTGACCGCATCGGCGCTTACATCAAACACCACGCATTCGTGACCACCGCGGATCAGGCGCCGCACCATGTTCGCGCCCATTCGGCCAAGACCGACCATTCCCATTTGCATTTTAGTTCGCTCCTTGTTCAACGGTCCGGTATTGAAACAGTATCGCATCGAGGATGTTTTAGTACCAATGAATATTTCACGAACTGGAGGCGCGAATTGAGCGCCGCGAGCTTGATGGTAATGGGCACGGCGTCGGACGTTGGCAAGAGCGTGGTAGTCACCGCACTGTGCCGGGCGTTCGCGCGTGCCGGCGTCCGCGTCGCACCGTTCAAGTCGCAGAACATGTCGAACAACGCGGCGGTTTGCCCCGGCGGCGGCGAAATCGGACGCGCGCAGGCTGTGCAGGCCGAGGCGTGCGGAATCGAACCGAGCCCCGACATGAATCCCGTGCTGCTGAAAACGCAATCCGACATGCGCTGCCAGGTAGTCATTCGCGGCCGCGCGCGATTTCAGATGGGCGTGAATGACTATGAGCGATATCGAACTGAGGCATGGCCTGAGATAGTCAGTAGCTATAGCAACCTGGCGCGGAATTTCGATCTGATAGTAATTGAAGGCGCGGGCGGCGCCGCGGAAATCAACCTGCGCGATCGCGACATCGTCAACTGGAAAATCGCCGAGCTGGCCGACGCGCCCGTGCTGATCGTCGCCGATATCGACAAGGGCGGCGTCTTCGCCTCAATCGTCGGCACGATCGAGCTGCTCGCGCCGGAGGAACGCCGTCGAGTCAAGGGCGTCCTGATCAACAAGTTCCGCGGCGATTTGAAGCTGTTCGAGTCTGGCCTTCGCTTTCTCGAAGAGCGCACCGGCATCCCCGTATTGGGAGTACTGCCATGGCAGCAGCACCTGGGATTGCCGCAAGAAGACGCCGCCATGTTGGCCGGGATCGCGAGGCCTGCGGCCGACAAGCCACTGACTATTGGAGTGATACACATCCCGTGCATCTCTAACTATACGGATTTCGAAGCGCTCGAAGACGAGCCGGATGTTGCTGTGCACTACTTGAGCGATCCCGGCATGGCGCCGCGCCTCGACGTTCTGATCATTCCGGGCACGAAGGGCACTGTCGCCGATCTGAAATGGCTGCGGCGCACCGGATGGGAGGACTTCCTCGTGCAGCATCGTCGCGGCGGCGGATGGATAGTCGGAATCTGCGGCGGCTACCAGATGCTCGGTCGCCGCATCGTGGATGCCGTCGGAGTCGAGAGCGACGCACCTGAAACGGTCGGATTGGGATTGCTCGAAATAGAAACCACCTTTCAGTCCGAGAAAATCACGGATCGAATCCGCGCCACTCATCTCGCGACGAATCTGCCGATCGCCGGTTACGAGATTCACTCCGGACGCATCACCGGCATTCCGGAATCCCGCGCGCTGTTTAGATTGACTCACAGAGACACAATCGCCGTGGATGAATTCGAGGGTATCCGCTCGGACGATGGACGAGTGCTGGGCACATCGATTCACGGCCTGTTCGATAGCCCTGGCTTTCGACGAAACTTTCTCGACGAGATACGGACCGCGAAAGGACTCACCCCACTCGAATCCGCCGCGCCGGATGACGCCGACGCCAATCGCCGCGCGGCCTTCGATCGAATCGCCGACGCGCTCGAGCAATGCGTGGATATGTCGCGGATCGCGGCGTTCGCCGGCATTTCTCTCTAGTCGGTAATCGTGTGATAGCTTTCGAGTTAACCGATTGGGAGGAACGCTCGCTATGCCCGACAATAAAGCCTGGACCGCTGATGACATGCCCGATCTCTCCGGCAAGACGATCGTCGTAACCGGCGGCAACAGCGGCATCGGCTATGAAGCCGCCCTCGCGTTCGCGCGCAAGCGCGCCGAGGTCATCCTGGCCTGCCGCGACCTCGGCAAGGCTCGCGCCGCCGCCGCGCAGATAGCAGCGTCGGCCTCCGGCGCCAAGGTCAACGTGATGGAGCTCGACCTCTCGAACCTGGCGTCGGTGCGCGGCTTCTCCGACGCCTTTCATTTGGAGCATCAGGCGCTGCACGTGCTGTGCAACAACGCCGGCGTCATGGCGATTCCATATCGGCAAACGGCCGACGGCTTCGAGATGCAGTTCGGCACAAATCACCTCGGGCACTTCGCGTTGACGGGATTGTTGATGGATCGATTGCTCGCCACCGAGGGCGCGCGCGTCGTCAACGTCGCCAGCGGCGCGCATCGCTTCGGCTCGATGCGTTTCGACGATCTCCAGTGGAAGAACGGCTACCGCAAGTGGCGCGCATACGGGCAGAGCAAGCTCGCCAACCTGCTCTTCACGCTCGAGCTGCAGCGCAAAGTCGACGCGGCCGGCAAGAAATTATTATGCGTCGCATGCCATCCGGGATATGCGGCTACCAATCTGCAGGCCGCCGGACCACGGATGCAAGGATCGACGACGCTCGAATCGCTTTTCTCAGTGGCCAACAGCGTGTTCGCGCAGAGCGCCGCGATGGGCGCGTTGCCGACCGAGTATGCGGCCGTAGCGCCCGACGTTCACGGTGCCGATTACATCGGTCCCGACGGCCTCGCCGAGCTGTGGGGACATCCGGTACGGGTCCCACGCAGCGCGGCGGCGCAGGACGGTGCGGCAGCCTCGCGGCTGTGGGAAGTGTCCGAGCAGCTCACCAACGTGCACTACCCACTATGAGCGAATGATCGAGCCCTGACGCTTACGACGTGCGCGCGATCACGAATTTCCCGATCTTGTCGATCGCCTGCTGCCCTTCCGGCAGCAACTTCGCAAACACGTGCCAGACATGGGGCATCTCGTCCCAGACCTCGAGTTCGACTTCGACGCCGGCTGCCTTTGCACTCTTCGCCACTCGCGTCGAATCATCGAGCAGAATTTCCGCGTCGCCGACCTGGATCAGCATCGGCGGCAGTCCACGAAAGTTCGCATGCACGGGCGACACGAGCGGATCCTTCGGATCGTGCGCCCCGTAATACTGCTTTGCCGACCCCGCAAGATTCTCCTGCGTCACCATCACGTCTCTCCCAGCTCTCGTCCGCACCGATTCTCCCGTGCCTTCGAGATCCGTCCAGGGTGAAATAGGAGCGGCGCCGGCTGGCATCGGCAGCTTCGCGTCGCGAATTGCGATCAGCGCCACAATCGCGAGTCCGCCGCCGGCGGAATCGCCGGAGATCACAATCTTGCCGGGCTTGTAGCCTTGCGCGAGCAGCCATCGGTACGCAGCGAGGGTGTCGTCAACCGCCGCGGGAAACGGATGCTCGGGCGCGAGCCGGTAATCAATCGCCAGCGCGCGTGCGTTGGATGCGCGCGCGATTCTAGACACCATCGCGCGATGCGTATTGATCGAACCGAGCACGTAGCCGCCGCCGTGCAGATAGAGGATGACCCGGTCGGCGGCCGCCCCGGGCGCCGCGATCCATTCCGCGTTGACGCCGCCCGCACTAACTTTTTCGCAAATCACGTCGGCCGGGACGCGCTCGCTGATCCGCTCCATCCCCGCGCGCCGCTGCTCGAGCGACGCGCTCGGATTCTGCGGCTGCGACTTGATTCGCTCGATCACCTTGTTCAGTTGCTCGCTTGCCATGTTCCCTCCGTCTCGATTCGCGGGTCACAGCGACGGCTATATCACGAAATCGAGGGAATGGGTCTGCGTCGGAAGTCGAAATCGGCGCGGATCGGCTAAGGGCAGCCCGGCGTGATCGAGAAGGTTACGTCCTGAAATATTGTCGCGCAGTCTCCGCCAAACTCAACTGTTCCCGTCAACTCCGTAGCGTCACCCGTGGCGCTTCCGGTGACCTGACACTCCTCGCCCGCGTTGACTACGGTAGCATTGAATTGGAACCCGCTTGAATTTACCGAGCCCTTCATCGGACCGCGCGCGAAGGCCGAGTCGGCAGGCCACTCGAAGTCAAACATGCTGTGTTTCACCAGCTTTTTCCGGTTCGAATTCTGATCGAAATCGAAAGTGACAGTTCCCGTTCCTTCGAGCGTCGCCTCTATCTCGCCTGACCAGCACCCTTTAATCTTGAGCGGATGCGCTTTGACCTTGTCCGGCGTTTGTTCCGAATTGTCAACATCGGGTGCGCTCCAGGCGCCTAAGCCTTGATTGTTCTCCGCGGCATCCTGCGAGTACGCGTGAAGCGGGGCACCGAACATAAAAAGCGACAGCAGGCCCGCATAGGCTATGACTATAAACGCCTTCGCCATCTTCGTCTCCGATCTTCCTCTTTTAGCTTGTCATACCATTAATAACTGAGCCTAACATCTAGCAATTACGTTTAGCTCTTTCAAGCCATAGAAGGGCCGGAGGTGCTACCGTCGGCAGCGCCTCGCAATTGGCGACCTATTCCACCCTCAGCCTCTTTCGGAGAGATTTGTTGGGCAGGTAATTAACGCCCGAAAAAGCGAGAACCCGCCGCGCAGATCGCACGACGGGCCCTTCAACCATTTTATGGGAGTTCTTGCGAGCGTTCTGTCAGCAGGGTCCCGGCGAAACCGAAAATCTCACGTTTTTGAAGAACTTACTGCATTTTCCGCCAAACGTAATTTTTCCAGACAGCTCCGAAGCGTCACCCTTGCCGGTTCCATGGAAGGGACAACCGCTACCAGCCTTGCCGTGGAATTTGATGCCCTTGGAACTCACCGTGCCCTGTATCGGACTCTCCGCGAAGCTTCCGTCACCCCACTCCAGATCCACGCCGCTGTTATCGTCGCCTACGATCGTCTTTCCGTCCTGCGTGAATCCGAAAAAGGCGTCGCCTGTACCGTCGGCTTTGTCTGAGACGTCGCCGTCCCAGCAACCCTGGATATCGATCGGAGGCGCCTTGGAGTCAGGACTCGCGGCTTCATCCGCAGAGTCGGCACCGACTGCACCCCAAGACCCCGTGTCAGGAAGACTGTCGTCCGCATCCTGTGCGTACGCCCGATGTGCGGAACTGAGTACCCCGGTCGAGAGCAAAGCTGCACAGGCAACTACTGCAAGTGTCTTTGCTATATTCATATCTAACCCTCCCATTCTAGCTCGCATTAGCGCTAAAGATTGCGCGAACTATCTAACCAATGCGTCTAGTTATGTCAAGCTTTAGACACCATTGAAATGACTATTACGCTCAAATGTTCCGAATCTTTTGCTACCGAGCATTGCCTGGGACGTGCCCGTCGCGGGGCGTGCAGCTCGAACAGCCCTACTTCAGGGATGTTCCCGTAATCTTGAACATTGTTTTGCTCGTTCCGTCTGTATTGTAAGTGCCAGAGCACGGGCCAACGGCTCCATCCGCAAAGACATCGGTGTATTCGAGTGTGCAACCGCCACTGAGAAATCCTACCGGGACCTTCCATTCGCTACCACAGTCTGAGCCAAAGAATGAAAGAGCCTCGGTGTCCTTCGAACCGCTGATATCTATTTCGCCAATTGCAAGGCTGCATCCGGAGTCACCGTCAACTCCGCCAAAGCCGAAAAAATCATCGAAGCTCTCATAGATTGTCACGCTGCCGCTGCCCGCTGCGCCCTTGGCTTGCCCCGTGTAGGTGTAACAAGTGCAGTCACCGGATAGACAGTTGTCGGCAAAGCCATCCGCACTTCCTGTGCAGGCTCCGCTGATACCCGCAAAACCTGTCTCGGCGATGGTCAGGGTGATGTCGTACTTCTGAGGCTTCAGTGATTTGGTTTTATCCGGTGTAGCCTCCTGATGCAGTTTCGATCCGTTCCAAGCCCAAGTTGGCGCCGCGCAAAACACGGCGGCGGCAAGCATTGCCCCCATAGCAAATCTGAATTTCATCGGTTCCCTCCCTCCTACCGTTGTGCGGCGCCCTGCGACGTTGCGCCGCGGGTTTTTACGCCTCGCTGCGACGAACGAAACAAGTCAACCCGATCGAGTCGAACGACTCGCAGCGGGAATTTGTTACGATCGCCACAACACTCCTAAAATAGCGGTTTAGACGTTTATAACGCTAAAGCAGCTCCGAAGGAGCCTAGCCGTTGCGCCTGGTTAATTCAAGCTTTCGAGGATTTTGAAGCTGTTTTTACCCACAAATGGTTGCGTTTTTAGGCGTTGGCAGCGCGTCAGGTCGCGCGTGGTGGCAGGCCCGCTGCCCGGTAGACCTCGTCGATCACGCGCATGTTGATGATTCCCTCGACCCCGTCGGTGGGGAACTTCGCTTCGCCGCGCACGGCCTTGACGAACGCACGCAACTGATGCGTGAAGGTCGTGTCGCCGGGCACCGTCTCAGTCTTTTCTCCCGATGCCGTCTTCAGCGTGAGCTGATGCCCCCGTTGGGGCGCGATCGGATTTATCACGCGCAGGTCGCCGCGCTCACCGCGCGCGCTGAACGACGCCATGATCGTGGAGTCTTTCTTCATCGCGCAGATCATCTTCGCGCTCACGCCTGCTGCGAGCTCAAGATCAACGTCCATCGCGATGTCGATGTTCGTGGGGCCGGTTTCCGCTGCGGCGCGAATCACGCGCGGCGTCATCCCGGAGAAATAGCGGATCATGTGGAGCGGGTAGCATCCCAAATCCATCGTGGCGCCGCCGGCGAGACTCCAATCGAAGCGGATGTTCGTTTCCGGAATCGGCACCGTAAAACGGCCCTCGACGTGGATCAGGCGGCCAAGCGTCCCATCCGTCATCAGCGCGCGGATGCGATCCGCCAGCGGATGATAGCGGTAGTGGAACGCCTCGCCGAGAATCTTTCCGCTCTCATCCGCCGCCTTCGCCATCCGCTCCGCTTCGAGCGCGTTGGAAGCGAGCGGTTTCTCGCAGAGCACGTGCTTGCCCGCGCGCAATGCCGCGATCGTCCATTCGCAATGCAGCGAGTTCGGCAGCGGATTGTAGATCACGTCGAGCTTGGGGTCGTTGACGAGATCTTGATAGGTCGCGAGCACGCGCGGGACACCGTTGGCGGCGGCGAACTCGCGCGCCCGCTTCGGATCGCGCGCCGCGACCGCAACGACTTCGGCGTCAGGCACATTTTGCGCCGCCCTGATCAATGCATCCGGCGCAATTCGCGCCGCGCCGAGTATTCCAAACCGAAGTGGGCGTTGTGTCGCCATGGTCTTCACACCTCTATGGGTTTGACGCCGGGCTGATCGCCTGGGGCGAGGCCTTTGCCGTCGCCATCTTGTAGCTCTGGGACTCTTCCATTCGCGCGAGCGCGTAGCGGTATGGCTCGTTGGAGATTGTGACGACACCCTGGTAAGGATGCGCCAGCTCCAGAATCGCGAGAATGGTCATGCCGAGCAGGATCGAAAAGAACCCGCACATGAGCACCTGCGCGCGAAAAACGTTGCTGCCGAAGAAGTAGCTGAAGCCGATCGTCATCAGGCATCCAAGATAGATCACCGTCCACACCACGGACGGGAGATCTTGTTCGTAATAGTTGTACCGCTCGCTACGCGCCTGGCTGACGAGGTTGAGCTGGTCGATCGACTTGTCCATCAACATTTGCTCGCGGTTATCGGTGGGATGATAGGAAAGCACCGCGGACCATAGTTCGTGGGCGCCGATCGTTCCGCCCTGAAAAGTGTTGTCGGCCATCTCCGGCCATTCTTTGTCGATCACTCGGTGCGAGTATTCGAGGACGGCCGAATCGAGCTGGGTGCGCATCGGTTCGGAGAACGCCGCGCCGAGTTTGTAGAGACTCTCCAGCGCCGTCGCTTCCGTAAGCGCATACGCATTGGCGTCGTTGAAGCGCTCCCATGCGGCCACAATAACGAAAGCAAGGACGAGGCCGTAAAAGGCCCCAAGCACTCCGAACGTTACCCCCGCAACTTCGTGGTTCTTTTGCAGCCGGTCCAGCGGAACCAGCCATCTCACGAAGCATAGGCCTGCTATGCTGCCGCCACCGAACACCACGATGACAAAAATGACCTGAGCGGCGGCTCCCCAGTAGAGTAGGAAATTCATTTCTCGAAATCCCTCCGGGGCGACCTTGCGCCATCGAAGGCTAATCGCCCCGACCAGACTAGCGGTTCATCGGCGACCCGCGCCATTGATGTATTAGTGTTTTGCGGCTTCGCGAGAACATCGAAAGGAACCCTGACCCGTGCCCCAACGCCCGCTATTGCTGGACGCTCGTGCTATCGTCGCCGCTCGAACTCGGCTTTGCCGCCGTGCCGTCGTGCCCGAAATTCTCGACCACCTCCGCGATCGCCTTGAGCAGCGTCGATTTCTTGACCGGCTTGCTGACGTGCAGGTCGCAGCCAACCTCGATTGCATGGCGTACATCGGTTTCCAGCGCGGAGGCTGACAGTGCGATAATCGGCGTCCTCCCGCGTTCGTTTGCCGTCTCCCATTCACGAATCTTGCGCACCGCGCCGTAACCGTCGAGCACCGGCATCTGAATGTCCATCAAAACCACGTCGTAGGCGCGCGTCATGAATCGCTCCAGCGCCGCCTGGCCGTCCTCGACTTGGTCGAGCACGTAGCCGCTCTTCTTGAGGTAGGCGGCGATCAACAGGCGATTATCCGCCGAATCATCAGCCAGCAGGATGTCGAGCGGACGGTCGAGCAGATGCGCGCCCGAACCGTTCGCCGCAACTTCATGAGCCGGCTCGGGGGCCACTTTGGCAGGGGCAACGACTTGCGCCATCGCGTCCGAGATCGCGGCGTACAATTCGCGGCTCTTCACCGGCTTGACCACGTAATAGTTCAAGCCCAACTCCCGCATCGCATTCAGCCGATCGGTCAGACCGCTGGAAGTCACCAGCATGACGATCGGCGCGTTTCCATTCGCGCCACCGCGCATACGCCTGATCATCTCGAAACCGTCCATCGCGGGCATCTGCAAATCAATTAGCAGCAGGCCGAACGGCGCGCCGTTGAGATTGGCAGCCGCGAACGCGGCCAGACCTTCGGCCCCGGACGTTGCTTCGGTCACTACGGCGCCCGCGGCGCGCATCTTCTGGCGGACGATCGATCGATTGGTCGCGTTATCATCGACCACCAGCACGCGGACTGAAGACAGATCGAGTCCGCGATGCTGCTGCGTTTTGCTTTCGTTGGCCGGCAGCAACGCCAGCTCCACGGTAAAATGAAAGGTGCTCCCCGCGCCGAGTTCGCTTTCGGCCCAGACTCTGCCCCCCATCAACGCGACCAGCCGTTCGACGATCGCCAGGCCAAGTCCGCTGCCGCCGTATTTTCGCGTGGTCGATGAGTCCGCTTGGGTGAAGGCGGAGAAAATGTTGGAGAGCGTCTGGGCAGGCATCCCGATGCCGCTGTCGCGCACCGAGAATAGCAGGCTGCCGGGATTGGATTGGCCCGGGTTGTGCGCGACGTCAACCGCGACTTCACCGCGCTCGGTGAATTTGATCGCATTGCCGATCAGATTGGTTAGCACCTGGCGCAGCCGCAGCGAATCGCCCACCAGCGTTGGCGGCAAATCGCCGCTGAAGCGGACGGCGAGTTCGATTCCCTTCTCGTGCGCCCGAACCGCCAGAGTGTCGGCAACCTTCTCCGTCAGCTCGATCACGTCGAACGCCACCGCCTCCAGGTTCATCCGTCCGCTCTCCACCCGCGCGAGGTCCAGGATGCTGTTGATCAGTTCGAGCAGCGCGTTGCCGTTGCTGAGGATAGTGTCGAGGTAACGCCGCTGTTCCGAATTGAGATCGCTCTCGCCAATCAGGTCGGCCATCCCGAGGATCGCATTCATCGGCGTGCGAATTTCGTGCGACATGCTCGACAGGAATTCGGTCTTCGCTTTCGACGCGGCCAGCGCCTTCTGCCGCGCCGCCTCCAAATCGGTAATATCGCGCGCGATCGAGAGCGCGCACTCGCGCCCGCCAAGCTCGAGCACCACCGCCGAGATCAGTGCCGGAAAAGTACTGCCGCCTGCGGTGCGGAAGATGGTTTCGAAATTGCGCACCTCGCGCCGCTCGAGCAGAGTGGCGGTGAACAGCGCCAGCCGCCCGCTGTCTTCCCAGACTTTGAGCTGATCGAAACGCTTGCCGACGATTTCGTCTTTCGCCATCCCCAGCGAGCGCACCAGCTCGTGGTTAACGTCGATAATGACGCCGTCGTTCAGATCTGTCAGCGCGATGTTGTCGACGCTCGCGTCGAAGATCTCCCGCAACATCGCCTCGCTGCTCTGCAGCTTGCGCTCCTGTTCCTTGAGCCGGGTAATGTCGCGGGCAATCGTTACTACGCGCTCTTCGCCGCCCAGCTCCACCACTACCGACGAGAGCAACACGGGAATCTGGGCGCCGCTCTTGGCCTTGATGGTCACTTCGAAATTCCGCACCTGCCGGTTCGTCCGCAGCGACTCGGTATATGCCACCGCCGTTTCGTTGTCTGAAACCTGCCCGATGATCTCGGCCCGCGAATATTCACTGAGCCGCATGAATTCGTCGTTGACGTCTACAAAGCGGCCGTCAAGGTCGGTGATCGACACCGGGTCGAGGATCGAGTCGAAGATTTTGCGCAAACTGACCTCGCTCTCTTTGAGCTTCCGTTCCGCCGCCAACAGGTCGCCGATATTGCGCGTGATCGTCAGGACGCTCAGCTTGCCGTCCAACTCAACCATCGCACCGGACATCAGACATGGGATGCGGGTCCCATCCTTGGCGTAAAAGTTCGCTCGCATGTTGCGGACTTCGCCGCTGCGAATCATCGCCGCCGAAAAGTTGTCCGATTCCTCGCGGCTGGGCCAGACACCGACTTCCCAATAGGTCTTGCCCAGCACCTCCTCCCGGCTGAAACCCGTCGCCCGAGAGAATTCCTGGTTAACGTCGGTGTAGCACCGCGTCAAAGCGTCGGTGGTCGTCACCGAATCGAGATTCTTGTCGAAGATTTTGCGCAGCGTGGCCTCGCTGTTGCGCAGCTTTCGCTCGGCTTCTTTCACGTCCGAAATTTCGCGGACCACGATGATCGCGCAGGGCTGATTGTTCAGGCGCACCGCGACCGCGGATATCAATGCCGTCATCGGCCGCGCATAGCCGACGCCGTTGAGCTCGACCTCGAGGTTTTTGACCACGCCAGTCTCTTGCAATTCCTTCATGAACTGATCGCGCGCGCGCGGATCCGCGAAAAAATTGAAATCGACCTCTCGACGGCCCAAGACCAGCTCGCGCGGCACCCGGCTGCGCTCGACGAATTGGTTGTTGACCTCGAGAATCGCGCTGGTGTCGAGGTTGGTGACCACCACCATGTCGCCGCTCTGCTCGAAAATCTGGCGGAACTTTTGTTCGCTGTCGGTGAGTTTCTGGTCACTGCTCAACCGGTCCGCGAGGTTTTGCGCGAGCGCGCGCCGATTCTTCGTCTGCAGGCCAACGTTTGACTGCGCCAGCCCGACCGCGGTGATCAGGCCCAGCCAATGCATCGACGGATCGGAATCAACGACACCATGCGCGCGACCCAGCATGTAAAAGCAAACCATCCCGACTGTGCCGATCGCCGCCTGCCAGCCCCAATCCCACGGCACCAGCATCCCGCCGCCAACCACGATGACGAGCGTTGAAACGAACAGCGGCTCGATGCGCATCGAATCGGCGCAGATCGCAGTGGTCGATACGAGCAGCGCGCTGCATACGAAAACCGCGATCTGCCGCCAATAGCGTGGCATCGCGCGGGTAAAAGTCAGCAGGAAGGACATCACTCCGATCGCGATGTTGATCAAATGAAGGCTCAGCGTCGCGTCAAACGTTGATGGCGACGTGAAGCGATGCTCCGCCGCGTAGACCAGCTGAAAGAATACGATCAGCACCGTGCCCGTACGCAGCAGACCGACAAACTTCTCATCCGCGACCTGCGAATCGGACAAGGTATTGCGCGACGGCGAGCGCGGCTGCTCACCAGAAGTCGAAGCTGCGACTTTCAACTGATCGTGCTCGAGGCTCCTCTCGCGCGAGGCAATGTCATGCTGCTTGGGCGTTTCGCCCATCCGATAATCCTTCCAGTCCCTGGCCGGCGCAGGTATCCACATGGATTCCAGCAAGTCCAATGCCCGAAAATCTGTCGCATATTCGTCGAGAAACCTCAGATCGCTCATCAATCCTCGCGACCCGCGGAGCGATTCGGGCGCGATGTGTCCCATTTCGGGAATTGGCCAGGGGCGTTTGTTAACACCGACCGAATTCTGCGAGAATCCTCGCAATTCTTCGTATCGAGGTTCATCCACATGAGCGCGACCGTTTCGATCCATCAAGGCAAACTCGAAGGCGACGAGCAGGGCGGGCTGTTCGTCTTCAAAGGAATCCCGTTTGCGGCGCCGCCCGTCGGTGGGCGGCGATGGCTCGCGCCGGAGAAGCCCGCGTCGTGGACCGGCGTTCGCGACGCGCGTCGGTTCGGCGCCGTCGCTCCTCAGAACAAGTTGATGCTCAGCGCACTCTCCGCGATGGTGGTGGACGGCGAACAATCCGAGGATTGCCTCACGCTCAACGTCTGGACTCCCGCGCTCGACGGCAAACGGCGCCCGGTGATGGTCTGGATTCACGGCGGCGCGTTCACGATCGGCTCGGGCTCGCAGTCGCTCTACGACGGGTCCGTTCTCGCGCGACGCGGCGATGTCGTACTCGTCACCGTCAATTACCGTCTCGGACCGCTAGGGTTCCTCCGCCTCGCTGACGTGACCAACGGCAAGATCCCTTCGACCGGCAGCGAAGGGATGCTCGATCAGGTCGCGGCGCTCGAATGGGTCCGCGACAATATCGCCGAGTTCGGCGGCGACCCGGGCAACGTCACAATTTTCGGCGAGTCAGCCGGCGGCATGAGCGTCGGAACTCTGCTCGCGATGCCCGCGGCGCGCGGCTTGTTCCACAAAGCGATTCCGCAGAGCGGCGCATGCCACACCGGCGCTCCCGTCGCGCGCGCAAATCGCACGGCGGAGCGAGTCCTATCGAGACTCGGCGTGAATCCAAGCGACGCCGGCGCGATCCGCGCGCTGACGCCTGCGCAATTGCTCACCGGCACCCTCCTCGACGACGGCAAGACGCCCGACCCCGAACTCGGGATGGCGTATCAGCCGTGCATCGACGGTACTCACGTCCCGCGCGCCGCGATCGAGATGGTGGCGGACGGCAATGCGTCGGGCGTGGCCGTGATGGTCGGTTCCAACCTCGAAGAATGGAAATTGTTCTCGTTGATGGATCCTTCGCTGCACAAGCTCGATCGTGCGGGCCTCGGCGCGCGCATGAGTCGGCGCTTGACCGCTCCCACAGCCGACGCCCTTATCGACGCTTACGACAAGGCGCGCGCCGCTCGCGGCGAGTCAGTCACGCCCGCCGACTTGTTCAACGCAATCGAGACCGACCGGGTTTTCCGCATCCCGGGCGTGCGCCTCGCGCAAGTCCAGCCGCGCCACGACGCGCGCGTTTACAGCTATCTCTTCACATGGCCATCGCCCGCGATGGGCGGCGTGCTCGGCTCATGCCACGCACTCGAGCTCGGCTTCGTCTTCGGCACCAATCACATGCCCGGGATGGCCGCATTCGCAGGCACCGGCCCCGCCGTCGAAAAGCTCGCAACGCAGATGCAGGACGCGTGGCTGGCATTCGCGCGTTCAGGCGATCCGAGCAGCGAGAGCATCGGCAAGTGGAAGCGTTATGACGAGGCGCGCCGCTCAACGATGGTCTTCGGCGCGAACACAAAGCTCGAGGATGCCCCGCGCGAAGAAGAGCGCCGCGCCTGGGACGCGACTCCGGACAAAATCTTCGGCTCGCTCTAGCTCTCTCGCGACCGGTCCCCCTTCCCTCGAGGGAAGGGATTAAATGACTGGCGGATACAGCTGAACAAGCCTATCTGGGGTTTCGATCCCGAATACAAACGGTGGCGGGTAGTTCCTGATTGTCTCCAGCATTTTCGGCATCAGCAACTCAATCAATGCAATCCTTACATCGCTAGGAAGCTGCCCGTCGAGAAAGATAAATGCTCGAACTTTAGCGCTGGTCAGCGCTTCTATTTCGTTTCGGCGTAGCTGAATCTTTCGATCTTTCGTGACGACGATCCACTCTCTCTTGCCGACCTCAGGCAGCCAGGTCTCATCTAGTGCGTCGACAGCAAAATTATCGGCGTGGATTTCTGCTCTACAAGAAGCCGAAACAGCGAGCGCCCGCGCGATGCGTCGCCCAGAAAGTGCTTGATCGGTAAAAAAGACAAGCTCGGTTGGAGTGTAGTCTTCGATTTACGCTGCTTGCGCGAGCTGCGCTCTTTCGTATCTGATCGCGTACTCAATCTCAGTTTTACTGCGGTCAAAGTCTTCCATGAGACTATCGATGGAATCACCGCCCCAAAACCGATCAGCTATCGCTTCGGTGGGGATTCCCGTACCTGTAATCACAGGCCGCCCAAAAGAGACGAGGGGATCGACCGCGATAAGTTTTGGCGGTTCGTCAAAAACGGTTGAGCCAATCCGAATAACCGGCCTCGAAACGACGAAGGGATAGAGCCTGGTAGTCAGGCCTTCGACGCTGCGATCGAGGCGCTTTAGGTGGGCATCCAGCATCTCTCGCATCGCGACCTGTTTGCCGCGGGTGACATTTATGAGTTGACCTAGCTCCTGAATGAACAGGTCGGAGCCGGAAGCATAAAGATCAACGTCGGCGAGCGGGTGTAGTGTCTCATACTTCTGTTTAAGATGTTCGATTGCGTCCCTTGTGCGGAACATTTGCACGAGATGCCTTCGCCGGATTGATTTCAGCACGTGAGCTTCCACCAGATTGACAAATGACAGCATCTTTTCGTCATTTTCCGGCGGAATGATCAACGGCTCAAAATGGCGAAGGCGATCGGCCTTTCGGTCGCGCCAAACAGCACCAAATACCCACGCTTTCAGTGTAGACAATGGCAAAAGCAGCATTTTTGCTGCCAATTCGACCGGATAGAGCGGCATTTCGCGCGGGTTTTTGCCGCCGTACAGACCTACTATCTTCTTACTTTCAGCCACAACGACCCCTTGCTCGAATCACAGCATAGCAGATTTGTCAATATCGTAATCTACCGGACTAGCGCGTCGGCTTTGCGGTCGGCGGTTGGCCGCTCGATCCCTTTGCATGCGCCGGCTTGCCTTCCATGAAACGATTGCATCCGCTGTTGCCGGAAACTCTTAGGTTGAACTTCAGCATTTTGTCGTCGATGCAAAGTCCCATCGTCGAATTCTTAATTGGCGCCTTCGGCTCGACCTGCCACCACTTGCAATCTTTGCAGAGTCCCCATGATGTGCTCATCAACTTCAGCCTCCGTCGATTGCGTGCGTCACTCCAGCGATAGGTCGACGCGCGTCGTCTTGCCCTGGTCCTTGATTCCGGTGGCGTCCATCTTCGGCGCGATTATGAACATCCGCGCCGCCTCGACCTGCTTCGTACTCAGATACGCGCGCACCGCGTTCGCGCGCGCGTCCGCAAGATTCTTCAGGTCCTGATCGGTCACCGGAGTGTTATCGAGGATAAGTTTCTTCATCTGGTCGGCCGGTAGCGTCTTTGCCAATCCAATCGCGTCGCGCGGCTTCTTGAATTTTCCCGAGCTGTAAACCTTGGCTAGATACTTGTTGTAGTCCGCCGTCGAAAGCGCCGGGGGTTTTCCATTCGCATCCGCGCTGTCGCCCCCGCTGTTATGCCTGAGCGCCTGGATGCTGTGGTCCAGTGACGCTTGCTTGTAGCCATCGGTGTCAAACTTCGGATCGACGCGCCCCTCAATGTTGAGCTTCAGCGCGGTCCGATCCGCCAACGCCTTGGCGACCGTATCAAGCTTCTGCTGACTGTCCGGCGTCAGCGTCGAGTAGCCCGGCGTGAACTCGATGTAGGCGAGATCCTGCGGCGCGCCGCCGCCGGTAACGCTGCCGAAGGCGGACGCGAGCAGCGAGAACGGCGCGGTCGCGGCCTTGACGATCAGGTTCATGAACGCGCCCAGGATGATGCTGCCGATGCTGAACTGCGGATCTGACAGCGACCCCGATATCGGGATTCGCACGTCGATTTGTCCCTTCGAATTCTTCAGCAGTGAAACCGCGAGCCGAATCGGCAGATTCGTCGCGTCGGGACTGTCCACGTGATCGCCGAACGTCAGTTGATCGATAAAAATGTGGTTGTCAGCCGTCAGCTTGCCTGCGTCGAGCAGATAATGCACATCGACCGTCAGCGTTCCTTTGACGATCGGATAGCCGGTGTATTTGATTGTGTACGGCGAGACTCCCGTCAGCTCGATCGCGTCCGCCTTCGCCTTGATGTCAACGTAGGCCGTCGGCGCGAGCGGGTTTATCGATCCATCGATATTGATCGGCGAGCTCCCGTTGATTTTTCCATCGAGTGAAACGGGCGCCGGCGTCGTGGATTTCGTTCCGAACGCGCCAACCTTGCCCTCCATGTCCGTAAGATTTGCGGTGTAGTTGGGCTTGATGAAGTTGTCGGTGTAATCGACTTTGCCGCCCTTGAGCGTGATCTTACTCAGCTCGATGTCGGCGTTCATCGGCTGCCCTGGTAGGGCGCCGCAGGACTCGGCGATGCCGCCGGACTCGCTCCTGGAGCCCCCGCTGCTGCCACGCTCGGCGCGGCCGCGGGAGTCGGCGTCGAGGTCGGCGCAACCGGCACCGCGCCTTTCGAGCCCGGCGTTCCTTCGGCTCGCGTCAGCGACGTCGGCGCTTCCTGCGGGTTCGCCGTGATGTCCTTCAGATTCAGCTTGCCGTCTTTGTTGAGGATGATCCGCGAATAAAAATCGTTCAGCGCGATCGACCCGACATGTACTTTCGGCGGACCTTTGCCGAGCGCGAAATCGATCCGGTTCACGTTGAGCGCGGCCATTCTGAAAAACAGATCGCTGGTCAGCTTGTCGAGCATCCGCACGCTGCCGAGCGACGCGTCGCCTTTGTAGCTGACAAGAAACTCCTTGCTCACCTGCTCTAGCCCGACCGCCCCGTCCATCGTCAGGTTCGCGCTCGTGATCGTCGCGTTCAGCCTGCTGCTCACGTACGGATCGGCAAACGTCAGGTCGAGGCGCTTGGTCCCAACGCGCAGATCGGCCTTGAGCGGTGCAATCGCCGCGCTGCCGGTGACTTTGAAAGTGCCTTTGCGATTCAGCGTGCCGTCAACATCGACCGAAAACGGTTTGGCAAAGTCGCTCGACACATCCTTGAGATGCAGATTCAGCGGCGCGACCGCCACAGTGACCGGTTTCGGCGCGCTTTCGTCCACGAAGGTGGCGTCGGTCTGATCCAGGGCGACCGACGCGACCTGGAACTGAAAACTCGGCGACGGCGGCGGCGGCGCGGGCTGAACCGGTTTGCGCTCCGCTCGCCTGCGCTCGCGCGGCATTCGCCTCGTCTCGCGCGTACTCTCACGCTTGTTGTTCTCCGGCGGAGCCGCACTGCCCCGCATCAGCGACTCGAGGCTCAACTTGCCGTCGCGCGCGCGCCGCACGAACAGATGCATCCCGTCGCTCTTCACTTCGGTAACCGTCGCATTGCGCGACGCCAGATCGAACTGTCCGATCGCAACACTGAAGTTCTTCCACGCCACCGGCTTTTCTTTTTCGTGAGGATCGTCCACCTCGAAATTCGCGATCGCGACGCTCGCCGGTTCCGCGTGCACGTTGAAATGGCCGCTCGCGAAATGCGTCTGCACGTTGGCTTTCGCGCTGAACTTGCCCGACGCCACCGTCGCCGCAAGAAATTTCTGCGCGAACGGTTGCAGCGCCGGCAAATCGACCTGATCGATCGACACGTCGGTCGTAACCTGCGACTGCGATAGATCCAGCGCACCCTGCACCGCGAGCGCGCCGCCGCTGTGAATGTTGGTGTTCACGTAAAACGTCGCCGGCGATTTCCCGAGCGTCCGCAGATTCTTTACCCCGACCTCCAGCGCATCGAGCGCCTCCGTCGCGGGAGTCGGCCCGCTGTTATCCGCCAGGTCCACTCCGCTCTTCGTGAGAACGAATGAGTCCAGCTGAAAATCCATCGGCGGTTTCGCCGTCGATGGTCCCGCTACTGGCACCGCCTGTTGCGTCACGTTGCCGGCCGGCGTTGGCGCGGCCGCTGGCGTGCTCGCCGCAACGATTTGCGCCGGAGGACTTACCGGCGCGGGATGACTACCGCTCGCCAACGACGAGAGATTGTTGGTGCCGTCGGCGTTCAGCCTGACATTCGCCAGCAGTCCGTCGATCCAGATCGATTGCAGATAGAACACCGCCCCGAGCGGCTCGACGTCGGTCAGCTTCACCTCGGCGTGTTTCAGCGCGACCACTGGCGCATCGGCGTTGTCGCGAACGTCAAGCTGATCCAGCGCCACCGTCCCGTTCAGGCGAATCAGCGGCTGTGCTGCCGCCTGCACGAAATGCACGTACACATCCGCCGACAGCGTCCCACTCGGAATTTTGACGGGCAGCTTCATCGGCGCATAGCTGATGTAGAGCGGGAGGTCGAGCCGATGCAGCTTCAAATCAACCACCGAGTCGCGCGTCGCCGTGAACGGCTTCGCGACCCCGGCGATCCGTAGCGGACTGCCGTCGATCACCATCTGCAGCAGCGGTTGCACGAACACGTCAACGTCCGACGGCAGGTTGGCGATAAACGGCACATTGATCTGAATCTTCTCGATCTTGTGCTGCTTGCCGAGCAGTTGATCGTCGATGGTTATTTCGCCGTCGCGCAGTTGGATATTCGATACCGCGAATTTCATCGGCGCGCTCGGCGGCGCCGGCTTCGGCTTCTCAGGCGCAGGCGCGCTCTCCAGCAAATCGGAGAAATTAAACTGCTGCTGCGATTTCCGCACCACATGTATCTGCGGTTTCTCGACAACGATTTCGCCGATCACAGGCGCAAATCTGAACAACGATTTCCACGAAACCTTCACCGTCAGATGCCCGAGATCGACGAACGGCTTCTGCGGATCGTCGCGCTCGCCCACATGCAGTTGGTCGAGGTCGAGCTTCAGCCGATAAAGATTGAAGCGGATTTTGCCGACGCTCACCTGGCGATGGATGCTGTTGGCGACGGAGCCGGTCAGCACGTGGCGCAGTATCGGAGGAACTGCGATGTAAGTCGCGAGGCCGAGAAATAGCACGACCGAGAGAACGATCACGCCGATTCTGCGCACGCGTCGCGAACGTCCCAGCTCTTGCGTGCGCGCAACCCACGGCTTGCTCGGATGAAATGCCGCCCTCAAGTGTCCGAGTACGGTTTCGAGGCGTTCGATCGCGCGATTGAGAAAATTGGCCATCAAACTCGGTCGTCCTGACGC
The DNA here is from genome assembly GCA_963711565.1 of uncultured delta proteobacterium. Classification (GTDB taxonomy): domain Bacteria; phylum Desulfobacterota; class Binatia; order Binatales; family Binataceae; genus Binatus. Next base: position 62,006 of record CAVQEQ010000001.1, read on the forward strand.
CGCCAGCGTGAGCCGTCGCCAGCCAATAGTCAATTCACGGCAACACCTTAGATGTAGCTATCGGTTGTGGATACCGAGCCAGCGCCGCCGATCCTCGACGATCGGGCGCGGCTCTTGAGCAGCGCGTACGCTTCGTCAATCGTCATGCTGCGCCTGGTCTTTAGAAACCAGGCCACCACCAGCGGCGCGCGCTCGCATCCTTCCTCGCAATGCACCAGCACGCGATTGCCCCGCCCGAGCGCTTCGTCGATCAGTGCCGCCGTCTTGTCGAGCGTCACGACACCTTCGGCAAGGAACGGCATGTGAATCGCCCGCGGCGGTTCGCCTTCGGGGATGTCGGGCAGCACGCTGATGATCGTGCCGTCGAACTTCTGCGCGTCCTGCAAATCGCCGACGAACAACCCCGCAATTATCTCGCTCTCCTGCCAGCTTGCCGCCATGTGACTGTTTAGCTTGACGGGCGAACGGACATTGCGTCAACCTCGCGCCATGAATCTTCCACGACTGCACATCGAAGGACGATGGTTCGTCAACGAACACGGGCGCCGCGTTATTTTGCGCGGCGTCAACCTGGGCGGCGATTGCAAGGTCCCCTACCCCGACGGCGGCACCAATTTCCCCTCCGACTTTTCCAACCATCGCGAAGTGTCGTTCATCGGCCGTCCGTTTCCGATTGTCGAAGCGGACGAGCACTTCTCGCGCCTGCGTGCGTGGGGCTTCAATTGCCTGCGCCTGCTCACCACCTGGGAAGCCGTCGAGCATCGCGGTCCAAATGACTACGACGCGGAGTACCTCGACTACTTCGCCGAGTTGTGCCGACGCGCCGCTGACTATGGCTTCTACCTATTCGTGGATTTCCACCAGGACGTATGGAGTCGCATGACCGGCGGCGACGGCGCGCCCTGCTGGCTATTCGAGAAAGTTGGAATTGACTATCGGCGAATCGCCGAGTCGGGCTCCGCACATGTAATGCAACATCTATATGACTATTCGCGCGGCGGCCGCCAGGAGGATCGCTACCCGACGATGAGCTGGTCGGCGAATTCGCGGCGTCCCGCCAACGGCGTCATGTGGACCCTGTTCTTCGCCGGCCGCGACTTCGCCCCCGGACTGACCATCGACGGCGTCAACGTGCAGGACTACATGCTCGATCACTACCTTGGCGCGATGCGCGAGATCGCGCGCCGCGTCCGCGACTTGCCCAACGTCATGGGCTTCGACTCGCTCAACGAACCCCACAACGGATGGATCGGGGATTCGCTCAGCTATCGCCATCTCGGTCCGACCGAAACCAATCCCAACCGCGCAATGCCCGGTCTCGCGTGGTCGCCGCTCGACGGCCTGCTCGTCTCGCATGGAGTCTCGCGCTCAATCCCTGTGCTCGACTTCGATCCCGCGGCGAAAGCGGCCGTGCACAAACGGGATCGCACGATCAATCCCGACCGCATCTCGATCTGGGCCGAAGGTCGAAGCGATCCGTTCGAGCAAGCCGGTGCCTGGAAACTCAATAGCGACGGCACTTTCGACGTTTTTCGCGACGACTTTTTCCAGCGCGTCGGCGACCGCAAAGTCAACTTCATCGAAGATTACATGGGACCGTTCTTCGCGAGCGTCGCCGAAAACATTCGCGCGATTAATCCGGACTGGATACTGTTCGCCGAGCTCGATCCAATGTCGGGCTTCCTTGGACCGGGATTTCCCGCCGATACTCCGCCCAACACCGTCAACGCCGGCCACTGGTACGACATCGTGACGCTCGCGACGAAAACCTTTAGTCCGAATTTCAGTCTCAACGTCCTGACCGGCGAAATTGCGACTGCAGCCGAACAGGTTCAGGCGCGCTACGAACGCCAGCTCGGGAAATTCGCCAGGATGTCAGAGACGGTAAACGGCGGCGCGCCCACGCTCATCGGCGAATGTGGAATCCCATTCGATTTGAACGGCGCCGAGGCATACCGCGCCTTTCAGGCCGGCGATCGCAGCGACACACCATGGACTCCTCACATCGTCGCGCTCGATCTAATGTATAATGCACTGGATACTCTGCTCATCAATAGTACGCAATGGAACTATACTGCATCGAATCGCAACGATCTGGCTATTGGCGACGGCTGGAACCAGGAGGATCTGAGTATCTTCTCGCGCGACCAACAGACTAATCGCGATGATATCAACAGCGGCGGCCGCGCGCTCGCCGGTTTCGTCAGACCCTACGCGATGGCGACACAGGGTATTCCGCGCAAGATGAAATTCGATCGCGTTACGGGACTGTTCGATTACACTTTCGAGGCCGCTCCATCCGCGGCCCGTGCGACCGAGATCTTTGTCCCGCGCCTCCAATATCCTCACGGATGCGAGATTGAAGTGATCGGCGGGATTGCCGAGCTGGATCTCGACAACCAGCGCGCCGTTATCAAGGTCGAGCAGGCCGGAGAAGTGCGCATCGTCATCTGCCGCAAAGCCTGAGCAGGAGGTGTTCGCGATGACTACGGGAAGCTGTCTGTGCGGTGGCGTGGCTTTCGAGGCCAGCGATCAAATCGAGTTGCGCAATTGTCATTGCTCGCGATGCCACAAGGCGCGTGGCGCGGCATACGCCGCCAACCTGTTCGTGCCGAAGAGATCATTCCGGTGGCTTCGCGGCGAAGACCTCGTGATCACCTATCGGCTGCCGAACACGCAAAGATTTGGAAATTCGTTCTGCCGTATTTGTGGCAGTCCGATGCCGCGAGCGGTTCCGACTCGCGACCTGGTGCTGATTCCGGCGGGCGCGCTCGACGACGACCCAAAAATTCGGACGAACTATCACATCTACGTCGGCTCGAAGGCTCCGTGGCACGAGATCACCGACGACCGCCCGCAATATCCCGAGGGCCCTCCGCCCGCGTGAGGCGGATTGTTTAGTTCGCTAGCTGTATTTGCGTTCCCGCCACCACGGAAAGTACGAGGGCAGGTCCTTCGAGACCTTGTCAGGAAATTTCGCCGGACGCTTTTCCAGAAACGACGCGACGCCTTCCTTCACATCCGCCGACGAGCCGCGCGCGAAAATTCCGCGACTGTCGATCTTGTGCGCTTCCATCGGATGGTCCGCGCCCGCCATCTTCCAGAGCATCTGGCGTATCAGCGCGACCGACACTTGCGACGTGTTGTCGGCTATCTCGCGCGCGAGCGCCCGCGCCGCCGGAATAAGTTGATCGGGTTTGTAGATCTTCTTGATCAGTCCGCCTTCGAGCGCTTCTTCTGCGGGGAACACGCGTCCCGTGAATGTCCATTCCAGTGCCTGCGAGATGCCGACGATTTTCGGCAGGAACCAGCTCGAGCACGCCTCCGGCACGATCCCGCGCCGCGCGAACACGAAACCGAAGCGCGCATTCTCCGACGCCAGCCGCACATCCATCGCGAGCTGCATCGTCACGCCGACGCCCACCGCCGGACCGTTCACCGCCGCAATCACCGGCTTCAAACATTCGAAGATGCGCAGCGTCAACCGCCCGCCGCCGTCGCGAACCGCCTCGTTGCTCCAATCCACGCTGCCGTCGGCCCTGATCGCGGCTTTCCTGTCCGGACGATCCTCGCGCGACGAGTCGAACGTCCTCGGACCCGCCGACAGGTCCGCCCCCGCGCAGAACGCGCGCCCCGCGCCGGTCACAATGATCGCGCGCACGTTGTCGTCCGCGTCCGCCTTGTCGAACGCGTCGATCATCTCGTTCATCATGATGCCGGTGAAGGCGTTGAGCTTCTCCGGCCGGTTGAGCGTGATCGTCGCGATATTGTCGGCGACCTCGTAAATGATCTGTTCGTACGCCATCGACTAATCTCCGCCTACTTCACGAACAGCATCAGAGCTTCGTACACGACCGCCGGCTTTTGCGAACCGACGACCTGGATTTCCGTTTCGCGCGTGAGCATCGTGCCCATCGGCCGCGGCTCGACCGCGATCAGCCGCGAGCGCGCGTGCACGCTGGCGCCGGCGGCACGGGCGCGACGAAGCGCAGTTTGTTCGCGCCGTAGTTCACTACGTTGCGAAATCCGACGACCGCGTACTCATCGGTATTCTTGAACGCCGGCAGCAGGCTCAGCGTCAGAAATCCGTGCGCTACCGGCCCGCCGAACGGACTTTCCTTTTTGCACCGCTCGATATCGATATGAATCCATTGATGGTCGCCGGTCACGTCGGCGAACTGGTTGATTTTTTCCTGCGTCACGTGAATCGGCTCGCTCCACGGGCCGAATTCCTTGCCGATCTTCGCGGTGAGCGCGGGTATATCGTCAAACTTGATCGTCTGCATCGTCGTCTCCTCTATGTTTCGATTGCAAGCAAACCCTGGCGGGCTTATCCGGTTCTAGCCGACTAGGGTTTCGTTATGCAACTGAAACTGTGGCACAGGCTTTAGCCTGTGATTTCCCGGACCATGCAAATCCAGGCTGAAGACCACAGGCTAAAGCCTGTGCCACTGTGTTTCGAGACTCACTTCGAGGAGAGAATTTAAGCAGCCAGGACTCAGCTACTGAACGAGGGCTCAGTGACGCGGAATTTCGATCGGCCCCAGGCAGAGATTTGCTTCGGGAGGGTGACGCGTAATCGTGAACGAAAACCCCGGCGCGTACGTCGGACCACCCTGCTGCAAATTGGCCATCTGCTCAAACTCGGGATAATTGCTCTGCGGATTCGCGGACGGCGCGCATTTCCGAGGTGCGACATCGCTGGCTGCCGAATCATTCGCGAAATGATTCTCGTCTGAGAAATTTGAGAAATCCGTTGAGGCGAGCGTTGTGCGTGTATAACCGCAATTAACCCCATCTGAGCATTCTGAGCCCCATGCGTTATTCAACGCGTAGCCAAGCGCGATAAAGAGCAGAATGGTCATCCAGAATCCCAGGGATAAAAACATCTTTCCCATGGCCGTCTTCCTCTAAGGGATCGAAGGGAGCATTTTTCATGCCCACACGAACCCGCGAGAATTCGAGACGACCCGTTACCCCGAGACCTATAGACTTTACAGCTTTCCGAAAAAATCCAGAGACTGTAACTCTTACTGCTTACTGATTCGCCACCTCCAGTTCGATCTTGTCTGCATACTTCTTGATCGCCGCCTCGCGCAGCTTGGGGATGTGCTGGGTCGGGAACAAACCATCGGTCGCCTTGTAGTCGCGCAACACCTGGCGCGCGAGCGTTATCTTGTGAACCTCGGTCGGCCCGTCCGCGAGTCCCATGTGGAAGCTCTGGATCACTTGCTCGACGAACGGCATCTCGCCGGTCGCGCCGAGCGAGCCGTGCAGATGCAACGCGCGCGCCGCCACGTCGTGGAATACCTTCGGCATCAGCGCTTTGACAGCCGCGATATCTTTGCGCACCTTCAGATAGTCCTTGTAGCGATCGATCTTCCACGCGGTGCGCAGCACCAGCAGCCTGAACTGTTCGATCTCCATCCACGAGTCCGCGATCTTTTCCTGCACCATCTGCTTGTCTGCGAGCCGCGATCCCTGCGTCGTGCGCGACAGCACCCGCTCGCACATCATGTCGAACGCCTTGCGCACCTGCCCAATCGTCCGCATCGCATGATGTATCCTGCCGCCGCCGAGCCGCGTCTGCGCCACGACGAACGCACCGCCGCGCGGCCCCAGCATGTGATCCTTCGGCACGTGCACGTCTTCGTAGCGGATATAAGCGTGACTGCCGCCGCGCTCATGCGTGCCCACACCGAGATTCTTCAAAATGTTCACGCCCGGAGTTTCCTTCGGCACGATAAACATCGACATGCGGTTGTATTCTTTCGCGTCCGGATCAGTCACCACCATCACTATGAGGAATGACGCCAGGTGCGCATTCGACGAGAACCACTTCTCGCCGTTAATCACCCAGCTATCGCCCTTGAGCTCCGCGTGAGTCTTGAACACCTTCGGATCGGCGCCACCCTGCGGCTCGGTCATCGAGAACGCTGACACGATTTCGTTGTCGAGCAGCGGTTGCAGATATTTTTTCTTCTGCTCGGGCGTCCCGTAATGCGCGAGGATCTCGGCGTTGCCCGAATCCGGCGCCTGGCATCCGAAGACAATCGGTCCATAGGTTGCGCGTCCCAGAATCTCGTTCATCAGTCCAAGCTTGACCTGTCCATAGCCCTGCCCGCCCAGCTCCGGTCCCAAGTGGCATGCCCACAGCTTGCGCTTTTTCACTTCAGCCTGGAGCGGCCGCACGAGCGCGTTGCGTTTCGGATTGCGCACGTCATACGGATGGCAGTCGAGCACGAACTCGAGCGGCTCGACTTCCTCGCGCACGAATTTTTCGATCCAGTCGAGCTCCTTCTGAAATTCCGGCTCGGTTTCGAAATCCCAACTCATAATCATCCTCCGTGGTAGAGTGTTGTCCCGCCGACGAGCTCGGCTGAGACTCACACGCGGATTCTCGCCAATGCGCGATGCCTTTACCAGAGCACGACAAACGTTGCGGCAGCGCTTAATCCTAACCTCTCCTTGTCCGAGGAGAGGTCGGCGAAAGCCGCTTGAAAAGTGGTGTCGCCGGGTGAGGTGCAACGCCGGACAACTCATCAACGCCTAGTCGTCTAATCTCAATTCACAGACACCGGTTCTGCTGCCAGACCGCAGCACCACTTTCCGACGTGCTGCAAAAGGTCAGCGTGCTGAATGCGACGGCCAACGTTGCACCTCACCCGTCGCTTGCCTGCGGCGCGCGGCGACCTCCCCTCGGACAAGGGGAGGTTGGGATTCGGAATGCTTGCTTTGCGATCCGCCTCTGGAATCCTTTGCCGCGCCAAAGCAAACTGAGCTTGGAAGCATCGCCCCGTGAAACTCTCGATCATCGACCAGTGCCCTGTTCCTGCCGGCTTCACCGCCGCCGACGCGTTTCGCAACACTATCGAGCTTGCGCGACTCGCGGATCGCCTCGGCTTCGAGCGCTACTGGATCGCCGAGCATCACGCGACCGGCGCATTCGCCAGTCCCGCGCCCGAAGTGCTCATCGCGCGCGTCGGCGCCGAGACTTCGCACATCCGCGTCGGCTCGGGTGGCGTGATGCTCCCGCATTACAGCCCGATGAAAGTGGCCGAGACCTTCCGCGTCCTGCATGCGCTGTATCCTGGCCGCATCGATCTTGGCATCGGCCGCGCGCCCGGCGGCAGCCCGCTCGATTCATTCGCGTTGCGGCGCGATCGCAGCGCCCAGCCGACCGAAGACGACTTCCCCAAGCAACTGCTCGAGCTGATCGCTTTCCTGCACGGCGGCTTCCGCCCCGACCACGCCTTCAGCCGCATCGAGCTATCACCCGCGATGCCCGGTGCGCCCGAGGTCTGGCTGCTCGGCTCGAGCATGTGGAGCGCGGCCGCCGCGGCGCAGCTCGGATTGCCTTACGCCTTCGCGCACTTCATCGATCCCACGCACACGCGGGCCGCCGTCGAGTACTACCGCTCCCACTTCATCGCCTCGAACGAATTGTCCCAGCCCACCGCTATCCTCGGGATTGGCGCGATCTGCGCACCCACCGACGCCGAAGCCGAGCGGATGGCCTCGAGCGTGCGGCTATTCGTGCGTCACGCGCGCCAAGGCAACCGCGGACCGATTCCGACGCCCGAAGAAGCACTCGCGGAACTCGGACCCGGACCTTTGCCCGATGACGTGATGATGCGCGAGACCGGCGAATGGCCGCGCGCGATCATCGGCACACCGTTCCACGTCCGCGACACGCTGGTGGACATCGCAAGCATCTTGCACATCGCCGAAGTGATGCTCGTGACCGTAGTCCACGACCATCAAGCTCGAATGCGCTCCCACGAACTCCTCGCCAAGGCTTTCAACCTCATATCGATCCACACGCCTGCTCATTGACGCAGGCGCGCGCTCGCTCTAAAGAGGGTGATGCCGGGGGGCGGGAGAAAAACAATGGCTGTCGATGGAAACAAACTTCAGGAACTAATCGGCAAAATGCTGGGCAACGTCGGCGCCGCGATGGGCACGGCGCTCGTGCTGCTCGGCGAGAAGTTTGGCTTTTATAAGACGCTCGCCGCCGCGGGACCGTTGACGCCCGCCGAACTCGCGTCGAAGACCGGAACTGTCGAGCGTTACGTGCGCGAATGGGCCTCGCAGCAAGCGGCTGCCGGCTATATCAACTACGACGCGCAGTCTGGCCGCTTTTCGATCTCACCCGAGCAGGCGCTGGTGCTCGCCGATGAAGGCGGTCCGGCGTTCTTTCCTGCCATGTACGAGATTGCAGCCACTACTGTCCGCGATGAACCCAAGGTAGCCAACGCGTTTCGCAACGGCGGCGGCGTCGGATGGCACGAGCACGATCCGGGTCTGTTCCGCGGCACCGAGCGCTTCTTCCGCCCCGGCTACGCGATGCATCTCGTTTCCGAATGGATACCCGCGCTCGACGGCGTCCGCGAGAAACTGGAGCGCGGCGCGCGTGTCGCTGACGTCGGATGCGGCCACGGCGCTTCGGTAGTCCTGATGGCGAAAGCGTTCCCGAAATCCCGATTCTTCGGCTTCGACTATCACGAGCCGTCGATCGATCGCGCCCGTGAAATCGCCCGCGCCGAGGGCGTCGCCGATCGCGCCATCTTCGAGCGCGCCTCGGCCAAAGACTATTCGGGAACCTTCGACCTGGTCGCGTTCTTCGATTGCCTGCACGACATGGGCGATCCGGTCGGTGCGGCCGCGCACGTGAAAAGCACGCTCGCTGAAGACGGAACCTGGATGGTGGTCGAGCCGTTTGGCAACGACCGCCTCGAGGACAACCTCAATCCGATCGGCCGGCTGTTCTACGCAGCATCCACGATGATCTGCGTGCCCGCGTCATTGTCACAGGAAGTGGGACTGGGCCTCGGCACTCAAGCGGGAGAAGCGCGCCTGCGCCAGGTGCTCGCGGCGGGAGGATTCTCCCGCGTACGCCGCGCAACCGCGACGCCGTTCAACCTGGTCCTCGAAGCGCGCCCGTGAGCCCGCGCTCTCGACCTTAGAAGGCGGAGAATTCGCCGCTCTCGATCAGCTTGACCGGCGTCCCTTCGACTTCTTTGGGCGCGGCCGCTTGCGCCTGAGGCGTCAGCTTGTCAACGTAGATCACAATCGTCGTCTGACCGGGCTGATCGCCGGCGCCGATTCCGGTGCCGACTGCTCCCGGGATCTTCATAAGCGCGTCCTCATGGCGGTCCCGAACCGCACCGGCCGTCGCGACGGCCTGCGCCGACAGACCTTCATTCTGGGATTCACCTTCTGCTTGTGCCGGAGCCGCGTCTCCCGTGCAACTGCCCACCATCGAAACGTCGAGCTTGCTCAACACCGTGGAAATTGGATTGGCTATGATCAGTCCGCTAGTTGAGCCCGCAAACAGCAGTGCCACTGCCTGTGGGCAATAATCGTCGGTTACGATCAACGAGCCGGAGTCGCCGGCCGCGCCAAAGGTCGGGGTTGAAACGCTTCCAGTTACCGTAATCTGGTCTACAAACTTGGCCAGTTTCGGCTTCTTGGTATCGGAGTAGTTTACCTTCAAATGGACATCCAGCTGCACGATCCCCCCGGTGGTGAGACAAGTCGTGCGACCCATTTTCTGCACAGCCATCCCAATTATAGGCGTCGCCACCGAGCTTGAGATCCCCCCGACAAAAAGGATTTCAGGGCTGACGTCTTCCGGATTTACCGCCGCGATGGCGGCGTCAACGAAGTTCTTGCTGCCGTCGAACTTGAGTTTGACCTTGCGGCTGAACGTTGCGACCGCGTTGTTCGGCCCCTGCAGGCAGTCTGTGTCCGCCAGTCCGGGCTGCACGATGAGCTGGCCGGGCCGAGCCTTATTCTGGTCCGCTAGCACGTGATTATTGCTGAGGATATATTCGTTTTCCTCTGAATCCTCGACCATCGACCCCAACGTCCCACTGTAACAACCATTGGGCTTTCCATTTTTGAGGAAGAGAAGCGAGTTGAGATTTCCGCCCGAAACGCCCAGCTCAATCGGGCGGACCTGCGCCGTTTCCTGAGGGTTGTTATCACACTCGGCGGGAGCCGCGGCGGACGCATTTTGTGGCGCGGACGCAACACCGATCGCAAGCATGCAAGCAACCAAAGCTGCTGCCTTCGTCTTATAGCTCATAGTTTCTCCCCATTACTCCCCATCTTTCCCCTCTCGAAAATTGATACCCAGACTCGATCAGGCACTTAGAGCAAGATTTGCACCAGAGGTAAGTCCCCCACTAGCAAAAGCACGCTATATGGACTCAAATCAAGCGTTAACAGGCGTCGAGCAGCGATAACAATGCACCAAGAGCACGGTCACCAGCCTCAAGCGCCAGTTTATGGTCGCGCTCGTCGGTGCAATGCCGCGTCAGCAGCTCGGCACCCGTCCGCGCATGCCACACGTCGGCCTGTTCATGCACCTTGAAAAAGGCGAGTCCGCGCTCGTCGGTGACGCCGTAAAATCGCCTGAGACCATCGATTTTCGCAGTCGCCACGCTGGGAATTTGCGATTCGTAGGCGTACAAGGCGGCAAGCCCGCTCGGCACGTGCCCGCTCTCAGCGATCTCTGTGAACGCGCGGACGAGCCCGATACTCGACGCCGACGTGATTGAATCGGTCACCCGCTCGCGCGATACGCCGATCGCCTCGGCGAAGCGGATCCATAGCTCGGGATGGTTCTCCGCGCCGCGCTCTTCCTCGATTAGATTTTCGAGTAGCGCCTGGCGCGTCGCGATATCGGCGCATCGCGAATGAATCGCACTCAGGTACCGCGGGAACGCCGCGACATGCGGATAGTATTCGACGGCGTAGTTCTGCAGCCGTTCGAGCGAGAGCGTGCCCGCAGTCCAGGCTTGGTAGAACGGATGCTTGAGCAGCGAACGCTCGGAAATCATCGAATCAAGAGTAGCGACTACATCACGCGGCATTGGGACCCTCCCGCATCGGGAGCGCGATTATTTAGATCCGGCGCTCCGATGGGCCGCTATGATGCTTAACCGTGACGCCGGAATCAACGGCCGTCTTTGGTACAAATGAACGTTTAGATCGGCGGATGCTTATCCTTCCACGGGCGGGCGCGCTCGAACTCTGCCGCCAGCGCGATTATGCCGGCCTCGTCGCCGGGACGACCGACAATTTGAAGCGCGAGCGGCAATCCCGCCTTGCTGAATCCGTTGGGAATCGAAATAGCGGGCTGCCCCGTCGAGTTGAACGGGAACGTGAACGCGATCCATCCGTAGATTTCGTCGGCGCCGGTCTCGGGATTCGACGGCAGCGTGCCGAGCCGCACCGCGGGCCGCGTGAGCGTCGGCGCGATCAACGCGTCGTACGGCATCAACGTATGGATGATTTCGCGCGAGGTGTTGTGCATCCCGGTCACCGCGCGGATGTAATCGGCGGCGGAAATTTTCTGGCCCCATTCATAAGTTCCGCGCACGGCGGGCTCGAGCAGTTCCGGCTTGGGGATGTTCAGCGCGGACACCGACGCGCCGACGATCACGCGTGCAAATTTGCCGAGCATCGCGCCGGGATCGAGCGCGATCGGCTCGATGCTATGCCCCATCTCGCGGAACACGCCGCAGGCGGCCTCGAGCGCCGCGAGAGTCTCGCCGTCCACCGTTCCGAGCGCGCTCTTGTTGATCAGCGCGAGTCGAAGTTTTTTCGGATGCGCCGAAACCTCCTCGACGAAGGGACGCGTATGCGGCCGCGCCGCGTAAGGATCGCCCGGCATCATTCCCGCCATCGCATCGAGCATCAGCGCCGCGTCGCGGACCGTGCGCGCGATCGGGCCGGTCGTTGACAGCCCGCCCCAGGATTCGCCCTCAGACGGCGCGCGCGTAATTCGCCCGCGCGCCGGCTTGATTCCCACCAGCCCGCAGCATGCCGACGGGATTCGTACCGACCCGCCGCCGTCGCTGCCCTGCGCCACCGGATGCAATCCCGCAGCGACCGCCGATGCCGCTCCGCCGCTCGACCCGCCCGCGGTATGTTCGAGGTTCCATGGATTCCGCGCCGGCGGACACAGACCGCCCTCGGTGGTCGGTCGCAGCCCGAATTCCGGCGTAGTGGTTTTGCCGAGCAGGATTCCACCGGAGTTCGCCAGCCGCACCGCAAGCTCCGCGTCCGCCGGCGCATACCAGTTCTCGTAGTTCTTCGATCCGAATGTCGTCCGAATGTCCTTCGTCCACAGCAAATCCTTGAGCGAGTACGCGACGCCAAACAGCGGCAGCTTGACCCCATCCGAAGCGCTCATCTTTTCAATCCGCGCCGCATCCGCAAGCGTGCGCTCGGCAGTGATGGTCATGAACGCGCCCAGCTTCGGATTCAGCTTCTCGACGCGCGCCAGAAAAAATTCAGCAACCTCACGCGGCCGCACCTCCTTCTTGAGGACCAACTCGCGCAGTTCGTAAGCCTCGATGTAAGGATTCAGCATCGCGTTCACCTCCGGACAAAATCCTAGTTAGCCCAAATCGAAGCCGCCCGCTAACGCGGAGCCGCCACCCCTGAGAGCAAAGTAGCGCGCCGCGCGCAACTTTGCGCTTCGCACTGGGTGCAGGGGTCACCCCTGCCGCCCGCCGCGCAGGCGATTATTCTTTCCTGGAGACTCCGCCGTTTCGAGTAGCATTTGCTTTATTTTCGCAGTTGCTTTCTTGATAGTCTCTTTGCGACTCCACCGGAGACCCTGCGATTGCTCAGTTCCGCGATTCTTTGGACGCATGCTGCCGCCGGCGCAATCTGGGTCGGTGCATGTGCTTGCTTTGTGATCGCGGGTCTCGCACTTTCTGCCGGTAGCGACGAGCAGCGCAATTTTGTCGCGAACGCGGCGCCCAAGATCGATTCGCTCGGCCTCGTCGCGGCCGTAGTGCTGATTGTTACCGGATTCATCAACCTGATGACCGCCGGCGCCGCCCGACGCTTCGTATTTTCGACTGCCTTCATGACCGTGCTTGCGATCAAGATCGCGTTGTTTATCGTTATGATCGTCGTGATGATGTGGTCGATGAGAATCGGCGCCGTGATCAAGGCTGTCGTCGCGCGCGGCCGCACCGACGCCGTGCCGGGCGCGATGCGCCGGATGGTGCGGGCGCACGTCGCGATCGTCGCGATGGGCGGTCTCGCTCTTATCTTGGGAACGTGGCTGATGGGAAGTTGAATCGCAATGGCTGAAATTCCACCGAAAATCAAAGTCGGCGCGTTCACCGTCGCTTTTCTCGCCGACGGTCTTTGGCGCAACGACGGCGGATGCATGTTCGGCGTCGTCCCGCGCGAACTGTGGAAGGGCAACCATCCGCCCGACGATCGCAACCGCATCCGCCTCAACCTGACCTGCCCGCTCATCATGAAGGGCGCCGACGCGATCCTTGTCGATACCGGAATCGGCAATCGGCTGAGCAACGTCGAGCGCAGGATCTTCGACCATGGCGACGGATGGCTGCCGCAGCATATCCGCGCGCTCGGGATGGAGCCCGGCGACATCACGCATCTGATCGTGTCGCATCTCCATTTCGATCATTGCGGCGGGATCGTGCGGCGACGCGATTCAGGCACGCTCGAAGCGGCGTTTCCGCGCGCGCGAATCTTCGTGCAGCGCGGCGAACTCGACGTCGCCGATCATCCGCGCAACGAGCGGCTTCACGCGGCCTATCGTCACGCCGCGGAGATTCTCGCGCCGGTGCGCGCGATGCTCGAAGCGATCGACGGCGACACCAACGTCATCGCGGGCGTGCGCGCCGTCGTCACCGGCGGCCATACGCGGGACCATCAGGCCGCGCTCGTCACCGACGGCGGCGAATGCTTTATGCATCTCGCCGATATCGTGCCGACGCGCTCGCATATCCGCGGGCCGTGGAACCAGGCGTACGATCTCGACGCGCTGCGCACGATGGAACAGAAGGCGCACTATCTCGGGCTCGCGGAGAAAAATAAGTGGTGGCTGTCGTTCGCGCACGACGACACTGTATTCGCCGCGACGGTGCGCAACGATCGCGGACGTATCGTGCTCGGCGACACGGTCCCGGTTTCCGCGCGGCTATTTCAATAAGATTTTCCCCGTACAGTTTTTTTCAGTGCGGCGCAAATCTGCATTCTGGTAACCTGTCGATACGGAACGCGCCTGAGTATGTTGCTTGCACCTAATATTACTTGTTGCAGATCACAGGCTCCGTTATACTCAATACAAGAATGGGCTCAAGAAATAGCACGGCCCGACCGGTTCCCGCTCTCCCAGGCAGTAAAACTGCTCAACATTCTATAACCCGAACCCGAAGGAGATAGCCGATGGCGGATCTCAATAACTTCGAGCGAGTGATCAAAGAAGACCGCGCTGCGCGCGAGTCGAAGCAGTGGCGTGGCACCTTGCTCGAATATCTCGAGGTCGTGAAAGCCGACCCGATCATGACCAAGCTCGCGCATGCGCGAATCTACGACTTGATCATCTCGGCCGGGCTGCATCCGCTGGCTGATACCGACGACCCGCGCACCAAGCGGCTGTTCAAGGATGAGCCGCTCAAGGTCTTCGATTTCTTCTCGGAAGAATTCTTCGGCATCGAGCGCACCATCGCCCAGATCGTCCGCTACTTCCATTCGGCTTCGCTCAAGGGCGAAGAGAGCCGGCAGGTCCTCTACCTGATGGGCCCGGTAGGCTCGGGCAAGAGTTCGTTGGTCGAGAGAATCCAGCGCGGGCTCGAGCAGATCGGACTCATCTACGCGATCGAAGGATGCCCGATGAACGAGGAGCCGCTGCATCTTGTCCCGCGGCATCTGCGGCGCGAGTTCGAAAAGATGCTCGGCGTGCACATCGAGGGCGACCTCTGCCCGGTGTGCCGTTATCGCCTCAAGTCCGAGTTCAATAATCGCTACGAGGAATTTCCGGTCGCCGCGCGCAACTTCTCCAAGCGCAATCGCGTCGGAGTCGGCGTGGTCCCGCCGGTTAACCCGAACAACCAGGACACCTCGGTGCTGATTGGCTCGGAAGACATCTCGAAGCTCGACCAATATTCCGAGGGCGACCCGCGCGTGCTCGAACTCAACGGTGCGCTCAACGTCGGCAACCGCGGCATCGTCGAGTTCATCGAAGTTTTCAAGAACGAAACCGAGTACCTGCACGCGATGATCACGGCGACGCAGGAGAAAGTGATTCCGGCGCCCGGCCGCCACGGCATGGTGTACGTCGATACCTGCATCGTCGCGCATTCGAACGAGGCTGAATGGCAGAAGTTCAAGGCCGACCACACCAACGAGGCGATCCTCGATCGTATCGTGGTCGTGAAGGTGCCGTATAACCTGCGCCTGTCGGAAGAGGTGAAGATCTACCAGAAGATCATCAAGAACTCGGATTTCCGCGCGCACGTCGCGCCGCACACGCTCGAACTCGCCTCGATGTACGCGATCCTGTCGCGGCTCGAGCCGACTTCGAAATGCGATCTGATGACCAAGCTGCGGCTCTACAACGGCGAGGAAGTCGTCGAGAAGGGACGCACCAAGAAAATCAACGTCCAGGAGTTAAAGGAAGACACCAAGCGCGAGGGCATGTCGGGCATCTCGACCCGCTTTATCATGAAGGCGCTCGACAACGCGCTGTCCGACAACGTCACCGGCAACTGCATCAATCCTATCAACGTGCGCGAGGCGCTCATCTCGATGACAAAGGAAGGCGACCTGCCCGACGACACGCGCAAGCAGTACCTCGAGTTCCTGCAGGACACTCTGCACAAGGAATATCTCGACCTGCTCGAAAAAGAGATCACGCGCGCGTTCGTGTATTCGTACCAGGAGCAGGCGGAGTCGCTGTTCCAGAACTACCTCGATCACGCGGAGGCGTACGTCAACAAGACTCGCGTGCGCGATCGAAATACCAACGAGGAACTGTCGCCCGACGAGGGCTTCCTGAAATCGATCGAGGAGCAGATCGCGATCATCGGCTCGGCGGCCGATGGCTTCCGCCAGGAAGTGATCGCGTACCTGTGGGCAACCTCGCGCCGCGGCGAAAAGATCAGCTACAAGAGCTACGAGCCGCTCAAGGAAGCGATCGAGAAAAAGCTGATGACCAGCGTGCGCGATATCTCACGTATCATCACCAAGGCCCGCACCCGCGACGAAGAGCAGGGCGAGAAGTACGGCTCGATGGTAAAAAACCTGCTAGAAAACGGCTACTGCGAATCCTGCGTAGATGTGGTGCTGAAGTACGCCGCGAACAATCTCTGGAAGGATTGATTTTTGTGTCATTCAGAGCGGAGTCCGCGTAGCGAAGAATCCCGGCTCCGAAAGCACCATGCGAAAAACGTCGAGCCGCAAGAGCTACTACGTGTACATAATGAGCAGTCCGTCGCAGACGCTCTACATCGGTGTGACCAACGATCTCGAACGGCGCGTGAATGAGCACAAAAGCGGCGAATTCGATAGTTTCACAAAGCGCTACCGCGTCAATCGCTTGGTCTATTTTCAAGAGACGAACGACGTTAACGCTGCGATTGCGGCTGAAAAACACCTTAAGGGCATCTCGCGAACGAAAAAGTTTGCACTGATCGAAGAAGAGAATCCAACGTGGCAGGACTTGAATGCTGAATCACAGTCAGTCGCCGAATCAAACGAAGAAACCGGGATTCTTCGCCGCAGCGGCTCTGAATGACACAAAGAAAAAGAATGACGAATCTGGTTACAAGAACAACCGCCTCCTTGTGTCATTCAGAGCGGAGTCTGCATAGCGAAGAATCCCGATCTTTGTGTCATTCAGAGCGGGGTCCGCGTAGCGAAGAATCCCGGCGCCTGAAACGATATGCGAAAAACGTCTAGCCGCAAGAGGTACGAAATCCAATTTCTGACGGAACGAAGCTACCGATAGTAGTGGCAGACTCCTAAAGCCACCACCGATGGTATGAAGATGCCCGAACTGAACACAACTTCGCGGATACTCCGATGAGCGGCGACACAATCTTCCGCGAATACCGGATCTCGGACGCCGAGCGCTCCGACCGCTCGGCTGGCGACCGGCTGCGCCATCGGCAGAAAGTTCGCGAATCGATCCGCGAGAACATCGCCGACATCATCGCCGAAGAATCAATCATCGGCAAAGACAAAGACCGCGTCATCAAGGTTCCGCTGCGCGGGATCAAGGAATACCGCTTTGTTTACGGCGACAACTCGCCCGGCGCATCGCAAGGCGACGGCGACTCGCGCCCCGGCCAAGTCGTCGGCAAGACCGGCAAAGACGGCCCCGGCAAGGGCGACGAGCACGCCGGCGACCGCCCCGGCGTCGATTACTACGAGACCAACGTCACACTCGAGGAATTGATCGAGATCATGTTCGAGGATCTCGAACTGCCGAACCTCGAACGGCGCGCTCTGCGCGAAATCCAGTCCGACTACTCGTCGCGGCGCAAAGGCTACCGCAAGGTCGGCATACGCATCAGGCTCGACAAGCGGCGCACCGCCAAGCAGCGCGTGATGCGGATGCTGGCGTCCGACAAGCGGCTCGATGCGGCTAACCGCGCACTCGAGGAATCGAAGGCCGACCGCGAAGCGGACGCCGAGGCGGACGTTGAAGGCGCGCTCGACGAGATCGCTCTCGAGGAGGGCACGCTCGACGAAGAATCCCTCGACACTTCCCCAGCAGCCGCCGCATTCCAGCGCGTCCGCCGCCGCTTCCCCTTCCACCAGGACGACCTGCGCTACAAGCACGTCGAGATCGACACCAAGGAAGAGTCCAACGCCGCCGTCATCTGCATCATGGACACCTCGGGCTCGATGGACACGATGAAGAAGTACCTGGCGCGCAGCTTCTTCTTCCTACTCTACCAGTTTATCTCGACGCGCTACCGCAACGTCGAAATCGTTTTCATCGCGCATCACACGGAAGCCAGCGAGGTCACCGAGGAAGAATTTTTCCACAAGGGCGAATCGGGCGGCACATTTATTTCTTCGGGCTATGCCAAGGCGCTGGAAATAATCGCCGCGCGCTACCATCCGTCGCTGTGGAACCTGTACGCGTTCCATTGCTCCGACGGCGACAACTTCGACTCCGACAATCCCGCCGCGCTCAAGGACGCGGAAGAGTTGGCCGAAATTTGCAACCTGTTCGGCTACGGTGAAATCAAACCGCTCGGCTCGCGCTACTATGAATCCTCGATGCTCAACGTGTTCCGCCGAATCCAAGCGCCGAACTTTCACACCGTGCTGATCGAGCGCAAGGAAGACATCTGGCCGTCGTTCAAAGCGTTCCTTGCCAAGGACCGGGTGAAGGAAGCATGAGCGCCACTACGCACGCGGGCGCGACTCCACGAATCGCGCACTGGGACCTGCGCGACCTTGTCGAATGGGATCGCAAGATTCGCGACAAGGCCGACGAGTTCGGGCTCGACTGCTATCCGCAGGAGTTCGAGCTTTGCGATCACAACGGGATGCTCGGCTACATGGCGTATTCCGGCATGCCGTCGCATTACCCGCATTGGTCGTACGGCAAGTCGTACGAGAAGCTGAAGACGCTGTACGATCACGGCGTCAGCGGGCTGCCGTACGAGATGGTGATCAACTCGAACCCGGCGATCGCGTACCTGATGCGCGACAATTCGCTGCTGCTGCACATTCTCACGATCGCGCACGTCTATGGGCACAACGATTTTTTCAAAAACAATTTTACGTTCAAGTCGGCGACCCGCGCGGAGCTGACGATCGAGAGCTTCAAGGCGGCGGCGATACGGGTGCGACGCTACGTCGAGGACCCGTCGATCGGCGTCGAGAAGGTCGAGCGCATTCTCGACGCGGCGCACGCGCTGTCGTGGCAGTGCCGGCGCAACTTCGCGATCAAGAAACTCTCGCCGCTCCAGCAGATGGCCCGCGCGGAAGACAGCGCGCAGGGACAGCCCGATCCATTTCAGAAGATCCACGCGCGCAAGACGATCGAGGTTCCCGACTTTCACAAAGTACCGCTCGAACCCGACGAGGACGTCCTGCTCTTCATCCGCGATCACAACCCGTTCCTCGCCGACTTCGAAAAAGACCTGCTCACCATCGTCGATGAGGAAGCGAAGTACTTCATCTCGATGATGGAGACGAAGATCATGAACGAGGGCTGGGCGAGTTACTGGCACAAGAAAATTCTCGAGTCGCTCGACCTCGACCAGGGGCTGCATCTCGAATTCATCGTCAATCACAACCAGGTCTGCCGCCCGATTCCCGGCCAGATCAACCCATATCACCTCGGACTAAAGATTTGGGAAGACATTTACCGGCGCTTTACGAATCCGACCGCCGAGGAAATCAAGCGCGACGGACCGCCGGCGAAATCGGGCAGCGAAAAAATCTTCGAGGTGCGCGAGGTCGAGCGTGACGCGTCGTTCCTCCGCCGCTACCTGACCGAAGACCTTATGCGCGAGATGGATATCTTCGAGTACGAGGCGCGCGGCGAGGAGCTGGTCGTCAGCAAAGTTGCCGACGACGAAGGCTGGAAGGAAGTCAAGGCGACGCTGATCAAGAACGTCGGCACCAACTCGATCCCGGTACTCAAGGTCGACGACGCCGACTTCGGCCAGAACCGAACTCTTTACGTGAAGCACGATCACGACGGCCGCGACTTGCACATCGAGTACGCCGAGAAGAGCCTCAACTACCTGCAGCGGCTATGGGGCCGCGAAGTCGTGCTCGAAACCGTGCTCGACGGCAAGCGCTCGCTGTTGTGCAGTAACGATCGCGGTTTCTCCGTCCGCGCCCTCAAGTAACCCCCGCCCCCTTTCGGCCCATTGCGGCACGTTGCTTTAGATTTGATGGTCTTATAATTTCACTGCCGGACGATGCGGTTCGGGTCGGCTGCAAGGAGGCGCGGATGATGGAGTGGCCGAAGTGCCAAAAGTGTAACGCGGGCGCGTTGATTCCCCTGTCCGATTACGGACAGGAAGGCGCTTCGGTGTTGTTCAAGGCCTGGGTGTGTACCAATCCTGATTGCGGTTTCAGTCTGCGCGTTGACAAGGGCGAAGTGACTTACGGCAGACGAATCGAGACCAAACACTGATTAGTCTTTTGCTACGATTTGTATTGGGCAGTCCGCTCGGGCCGCCCTTTTTTTATCCCGTCTCTCTTTGTCGAATCTTCGCCTCCGCTTGAAACATCCGGTGGCGCCCATCGTCTCTTGATCATGGGCCGTTGCTTCCAAATCGCGTTGGCCGCCAGCACTGCATGCTTGCTTTCCGGATGCATGTCGTATGGCGAGACTGTCGTTTACCAGCTCTATCAAACCAACGCCGACCGATGCGCTCAAAACGAAACCGACGCTTGTGTGGCGATGCTCCAGTCCAGTTGCGACGCCCCCGCGAGCGTATGCACGAACTACGCGCCCGAATTTCAGGCGCAGGCCAGCAGGCAGCTCTCGCGAGCGTGCCAGTCGAATGACGACGCGTCCTGCCACGCACTCGACGCGGTGGCGTGCGACAACGGCGACTCTGCAGTGTGCGATCGCCTCCGTGAGGATTACGCGAGACTTTATTCGTCGTGCAAATTGGGCGACGCGAGCGATTGCGAGTCCCTGTCGCTGTCGGTATGGCCGAAAGCGCAGACCGATCTGGCAATCAACCAGTGTGAGAACGGTGACACTATCGCTTGCCGAGTCGCCAGTTCGAGCGCCAGCGCGATGAAGGTGACCGTCGACAAGAACGCGCAGTTCGCGACGTTCTAGAATGGAGCGAAAGGCCTCGCTTACGCGCGCGCGTGGATTCGGTAACCCCAACGCAGCCACGCGATCGAACCGTCGGGATTCCGGATGAACTCGCCCTGGATATCCTTGAACGCCGGCTCGACCATCGCGACGCGATCCTTACCGATCAAGCCGATTCGAAATGGCGGCGGCGGCGGACCTGGTGGAGTGTTTGAGGTTGGGAATCCGCCCTTCGGATGAGGCTGCATCATTAGTTTGCCGGCTTCCGTCTTGATCTCGATATCGCCACCCATGGTCCGCGTATAGCGCCCCGAATATTCAGCGGTCTGCGCGGGAGTCATCGGAATCTCGGCGGGCTCCGGCTCGTCGTTTCCAAGGAACTTAGCCACCAGGCCTTTCGTCACTTCGAGATTCAGGAGTCCGCCGTTCATCGAATTGGTGGCTAGCGCGAGTCCGAACTTGCGCGCCGGGGTCATCGTGAAAGCCGAGATTTGGCCGTAGGTTCCGCCGCCGTGAAATACGCGCCGGAGTCCGCCGATGTCGCGTGTCATCCACGCGAGTCCCATCTTGATATCGAGCATCCTGGCATTGCCGGGCGTCTGCATCATGGCGATCGATTCCGGCGTGAGGATGCGCAGGCCGTCCTCCGCAGTCCCGTCTCCCAGGTGAAACCGCGCGTAGCGCAGCTGATCCTTCATCGATGCTGCGATTCCGCCGGCCGACGCGCACGCGCGTATCACCTGCCACGGACGCAGCACGACAGTCCGGTCGCCGAGCGTCGCATGGCCGACGGCGTAGCTATGAGTCATCACGTCCGTCGGGAACAGAAATGAGTGCTTCAGCCCGATCGGCCGAAGCACGAGCTCATTGAGCGCCACCTCATAAGTCTTGCCCGTAACAACCTCGACCACCCGGCCGGCGAGCGAGAACGCGGCGTTGTTGTACGACAGGATAGTACCGAGGGGAGTAAGTTGCGGCAGATCCGCCATCAGCTTGACGTAGCGGGCGAGCGCGTCGTCGCCATTGCCGGTGTCGGGGAAGAAGTCGCCTTCCCATCCGCCGGTATGAGTCAGCAGATGACGCATCGTGACTCGCGCTGTGACCTCAGGATCGCGCATCTTAAAGTCCGGTAGATAAGTCAGAATCGGCTCGTCGAGCGCGAGCTTCCCGGCCTCGACCAGTCGCATCACGGCGGTGGCGGTGAAGGTCTTGGTCGTCGAGCCGATTTGAAAGAGCGTCTTTTCATCCACGGGGAGTGGATGACGAATGTTGGTGACGCCGAATCCCTTTATGAACTCGCGTCCCTCGCAAACGATCCCCAGTGCGACGCCCGGAACCTTGTGCCGAGCCATCGCGTCGGGAATGCGATCGCAAATCCCGGTGAACAGTTCTTCAACGTCCATCACGCGAGTCTCTTTAGCACATTCGAGGTGGCGCCACGCACCGATGTCGGCGTAAGAAAACTTTGTCTTGATTTCCGATGGCGCGCGATCGGCGTTGCAGATCCGCCGATTGAGTTAGTTTACTAGTAAGTCTAGAATTAGATTATGATTCGGCTCAACATACATGAAGCCAAAACGCACCTCTCGAAACATCTGCGCCGCGTAAAGAAAGGAGAAACTATCATATTATGCGAGCGTAATGTGCCAATCGCCGAGATTCGGCCGATCAAGCCGGAGAATCGTGGGCCTCGACCGATCGGGCTCGATAAGGGACGTTTTATCGTTCCCGAAAATTTTAACGATCCACTTCCCGACTGGCTGCTCGACGCGTTTGAGGGCAAAGACCCGAAGTGAAGCTCTTGCTCGATTCCTGCACATTCTTGTGGATCGTTGCCGACGACCCACATCTTTCGGCAACCGCGCGCGCAATGTTTCGCGATCCGTCGAATGAGGCTTTCCTAAGTGTCGTTTCTGCGTGGGAAATCGCGGTGAAGAGCGCGCTCGGAAACATGCCTCTGCCTGAACCTGCGGATAGCTATGTGCCCAATTTTCGAAAAAAAGAGCTGATCGAACCCCTGCCCCTCAGCGAAGAGATGGTGCTGCAGGTCGTTCGTCTGCCGTTGATCCATCGCGACCCCTTCGATCGTTTGTTGATTTGCCAGGCGATTGCAGAGGGTATGGCGATTCTCACTCCCGACAATCGGATCAGACAATATCCAGTGAGAACCATTTGGTGATCGATGATTATTCGACGATCGCATTTGTTCCTGTTCCTGGCCGCATTGCTTCTCGCATCGCGGGCGAGTGCCAGCGTAATTTTTATTTCGCAGGACGACAACGGGCGCGAGTTTACGCTCGATCGGGGCGACGCGCTGGAGATCTCGCTGCCTGCGACTTCGGGGACCGGATACACCTGGCAGGCCGAGCCGGTCAACGGCGGATTCGTCAAGCAGGTCGGCGAGCCGGCGTTCGCGCTCGACAGCGCGATGCCCGGTGCGTCGGGACATCAGATATTCCACTTCTCCGTCGGCGCGAGCGGGACCGGCATCCTCAAGATACGTTACACCCGCCCGTGGGAAAAAGGCTCGAAGCCGGCCAAGGTCTTCAAGATCATGTTGATCGTCCACTAGGTTGCGGCGATCGGACGCGGCTTATTGTGCTACGGGAGCGCGAGAAAAAATAAGGACGGAGTCTTTCGACTCCGCCCTCTTGAGATTCCCCGGCCGCGTCCTACTCTCCCGTGACGCCTTCGGTCACAGTACCATCGGCGCTGAAGGGCTTAACTGCCGTGTTCGGGATGGGAACGGGTGTTTCACCTTCGCCATGGCGACCGGAAACCTGCCGCGTCCACTACAAAGTGAACGCCAAGCTCCGACAAATCTGAATAGTAGGGTCTGCAAGTGCAGTCGTTCGAACCTTATCTGTGACTCGACCTTTGCCGTCCCATCCGGTTAGCGATTGAAACCCGGACAAGTATGCGGCGGCTATTTCAAGGTTAGTTGAAATAGGTAGTGGTCAAGCCTCACGGCCGATTAGTACCAGTCAGCTCCACGCCTTACGGCGCTTCCACCCCTGGCCTATCAACCTCCTGGTCTAGAAGGGGCCTTCAGGATCTTACGATCGGGATACCTAATCTTGAGGTGGGCTTCCCGCTTATATGCTTTCAGCGGTTATCCCGTCCGTACATGGCTACCCGGCGATGCGGCTGGCGCCACAACCGGTACACCAGAGGTACGTCCGTCCCGGTCCTCTCGTACTAAGGACAGCTCCTCTCAAGTATCCTTCGCCCACGGCGGATAGGGACCGAACTGTCTCACGACGTTCTGAACCCAGCTCGCGTGCCACTTTAATCGGCGAACAGCCGAACCCTTGGGAGCTACTCCACCCCCAGGATGTGACGAGCCGACATCGAGGTGCCAAACCTCCCCGTCTATGTGAACTATTGGGGGAGATAAGCCTGTTATCCCCGGCGTACCTTTTGTCCGATTAGCGATGGCCCTTCCATACGGGACCACCGGATCACTATGACCTGCTTTCGCACCTGCTCGAGCCGTCGCTCTCGCAGTTAAGCTCTCTTATGCCATTACACTCAACGGCTGGTTTCCACTCAGCCTGAGAGAACCTTCGCGCGCCTCCGTTATCTTTTGGGAGGCGACCGCCCCAGTCAAACTACCCACCATGCAGTGTCCCACACCCGGTAAGAGTGATGGTTAGAAGCCAAGAATCACAAGGGTGGTATTTCAAGGTTGGCTCCATGCGAGCTAGCGCCCACACTTCAAAGCCTCCCACCTATCCTACACATGAAATCCCTAGATTCACTGCAAAGTTATAGTAAAGGTGCACAGGGTCTTTCCGTCCTGCCGCGGGTACTCGGTATCTTCACCGAGAGTGCAGTTTCGCTGTGTTTGTGGTCGAGACAGCTGGGAAGTCGTTACGCCATTCGTGCAGGTCGGAACTTACCCGACAAGGAATTTCGCTACCTTAGGACCGTTATAGTTACGGCCGCCGTTTACCGGGGCTTCGGTTCCCCGCCTCGCCCTTACGGACTAACGGGTCCCCTTAACCTTCCGGCACCGGGCAGGCGTCAGACCATATACATCGCCTTGCGGCTTAGCATAGTCCTGTGTTTTTGCTAAACAGTCGCTACCCACTGCTCTCTGCGACCCGCCGATGCTTCTGGACGCGAAGTCCATGACATCAGCAGGCACACCTTCTTCCGAAGTTACGGTGTCAATTTGCTGAGTTCCTTAACCACAATTCTCACAAGCGCCTTGGTATACTCTACCCGTCCACCTGAGTCGGTTTGTGGTACGGTCACCAAATGATCTCGCTTAGAGGTTTTTCTTGGGAGCATGGGATCAGTCACTTCGCGAGATCTGACGAAATCGCTCGACATCACCTCTCGGCGTTAATGAAGCAGCGGATTTACCTACCGCTTCCGCCTACGGGTTTGTACCGGGACATCCAACACCCGGACGACCTACCCTTCTCCGTCACCCCATCGCTCAAACGATCAACTGGTGGTGCAGGAATATTAACCTGCTTTCCATCGCCTACGCTTTTCAGCCTCGGCTTAGGTACCGACTAACCCTGAGAAGATTAACTTTACCCAGGAAACCTTGGACTCACGGCGAGAAGGTTTCTAACCTTCTTTATCGCTACTCGTGTCTGCATAATCACTTCTGGGGCCTCCATACGTCCTTGCCGGTCGTACTTCGCTGGCAACCAGAATGCTCCTCTACCGCTCCCATTGCTGGAAGCCCGCGGCTTCGGCGCGATGCTTAAGCCCCGTTACATTTTCGGCGCAGGTTCGCTTGACCAGTGAGCTGTTACGCTTTCTTTAAAGGATGGCTGCTTCTAAGCCAACCTCCTGGTTGTCTGTGCGCTCCCACATCCTTTCCCACTTAGCATCGACTTTGGGGCCTTAGCCGGCGGTCTGGGCTGTTTCCCTTTCGACCACGGACCTTATCGCCCGTAGTCTGACTCCCAGATTAACCTTGGTGGCATTCGGAGTTTGGTTAGGTTTGGTATCCTGGTAAGGACCCTAGCCCATCCAGTGCTCTACCTCCACCAGGCATCATCTGAGGCTATACCTCAATATATTTCGAGGAGAACCAGCTATCACGGAATTTGATTAGCCTTTCACCCCTACCCACAGTTCATCCGAGAAGTTTTCAATCTTCACCGGTTCGGGCCGCCACGGCATTTTACTGCCGCTTTACCCTGACCATGGGTAGATCATCCCGCTTCGGGTCTACTAAACGCGACTTGACGCTCTATTCGAACTCGCTTTCGCTACGGCTACACCTCTTTACGGCTTAACCTTGCCACGCCTAGTAAGTCGCAGACTCATTAAGCAAAAGGCACGCGGTCACCCGGAGACCGAGATTGCTCTCGGCCTCACCTGGCTTCCACTGCTTGTAGGCACACAGTTTCAGGTTCTATTTCACTCCCCTCACCGGGGTTCTTTTCACCTTTCCCTCACGGTACTTGTACACTATCGGTCGCAAGCTCATATTTAGCCTTGGCAGATGGTCCTGCCGGCTTCCCACGGAATTGCACGTGTTCCGCGGTACTCGGGAACTGCTTCCAGAAAGGACTGTCGATTTCGCCTACGGGACTATCACCCTCTATGGTTGCCCTTTCCAGGGGCCTTTGACTATCGACAATCTTGATAACTTTCCGGGTAAACCCTGAAGCAGCCCCACAACCCCACACCTATCACTAGGTCTGGTTTGGGCTGTTCCCCGTTCGCTCGCCGCTACTGAGGGAATCTCTGATTTGATTTCTCTTCCTGCAGGTACTGAGATGTTTCACTTCCCTGCGTTCGCTTCCACGCGCCTATGAATTCAGCGCGCGATGACATTCGATTAAGAATGCCGGGTTGCCCCATTCGGACATCTCCGGATCAAAGCCTGCTAGGCGGCTCCCCGGAGCTTTTCGCAGCCAGCCACGTCCTTCATCGCTTGCTTGCGCCAAGGCATCCACCGTGTGCCCTTAGTAGCTTGACCACTTAAGGTCTTGAGTCACATACAAGGCTCTACTAACTACACTTTTAGATACCCTACTATTCAGTTGTCAAAGACCGGATCGACCACCCACTACTACTCCTAGTTCAGCGGGAGCGAAAACTTCATCGGACACTTGTCATGTCCGGTTGTTAATACTGGTGGAGCGGACCGGGATTGAACCGGCAACCCTCGGCTTGCAAAGCCGATGCTCTCCCAATTGAGCTACCGCCCCAAACCCTGCCTACTGATCCGCTAACTCTCGAGCCGCGCCGTCCTGTCCGTTTCTAACTATCGCGTGAGAAAAATGGTGGGCCCAGGAAGAGTCGAACTTCCGACCTCGCCCTTATCAGGGGCGCGCTCTAGCCAACTGAGCTATGGGCCCAGCTGATAGTGCGCATCGGCCGGCCTTGCGCAGGCTCGAATCCAGTATCGATCCAAAAATCTTGTCAAAGAGCAAACTCAACCCTGAGAAAGGGCGGCCCTTCAAAACCGAATAGTAGTGCGAGCGGGGGTGGAAACAGACTTCTCTGCCACGGCCGAAACCGACCGGTATTACCCGGCGGTTGACCTCGAATGGCCAACTCTCCGAGGAGAGCTGGCGTACTCGTTAGAAAGGAGGTGATCCAGCCGCAGGTTCCCCTACGGCTACCTTGTTACGACTTCGCCCCAGTCACCGGCCATACCATAGGCGGCTACCTCCCTTGCGGGTTGGTGCACCGACTTCCGGTACAGCAGGCTTCCATGGCGTGACGGGCGGTGTGTACAAGGCCCGAGAACGTATTCACCGCGGCGTTCTGATCCGCGATTACTAGCGATTCCAACTTCACGGAGTCGAGTTGCAGACTCCGATCCGAACTGAGGATTACTTTTTGGGATTAGCTGGCTCTCGCGAGTTTGCAACCCTTTGTGTAATCCATTGTAGCACGCTTGTTGCCCTGGACATAAGGGCCATGATGACTTGACGTCATCCCCGCCTTCCTCACGGTTGACCCGTGCAGTCCCCATAGAGTGCTCGGCATTACCCGGTGGCAACTAAGGGCAGGGGTTGCGCTCGTTGCGGGACTTAACCCAACATCTCACGACACGAGCTGACGACAGCCATGCAACACCTGAACCGGCAGTCCCCGAAGGGAAAACCTGATTTCTCAGGCGGTCCGCCGTTGTCTAGCCCAGGTAAGGTTCTTCGCGTCGCGTCGAATTGAACAGCATGCTCCACCGCTTGTGCGGGCCCCCGTCAATTCCTTTGAGTTTTAACCTTGCGGCCGTAGTCCCCAGGCGGGGTACTTAATGCGTTAACTGCGGCACTCAGGGGGTCAACACCCCGAACACCTAGTACCCATCGTTTAAGGCGTGGACTACCAGGGTATCTAATCCTGTTTGCTCCCCACGCTTTCGCGTCTCAGCGTCAGCAACGATCCAGAGGGCCGCCTTCGCCGCCGGTGTTCCTCCTGATATCTACGCATTTCACCGCTACACCAGGAATTCCACCCTCCTCTATCGCGCTCTAGCTCGCTAGTTTCGGATGCACTTCTGGGGCTGAGCCCCAGGCTTTCACACCCGACTTGACAAACCGCCTACACGCCCTTTACGCCCAGTCAATCCGAACAACGCTTGCACCCTCCGTCTTACCGCGGCTGCTGGCACGGAGTTAGCCGGTGCTTCCTTTGAGGGTACCGTCAAAGGTCCGCTGGATATTAGCCAACAGACTTTTCTTCCCCTCCGACAGGGCTTTACGACCCGAAGGCCTTCATCACCCACGCGGCGTCGCTGCGTCAGAGTTTCCTCCATTGCGCAATATTCCTGACTGCTGCATCCCGTAGGACTCTGGGCCGTGTCTCAGTCCCAGTGTGGCTGACCATCCTCTCAGACCAGCTACCCGTCTTAGCCTTGGTGAGCCGTTACCTCGCCAACTAGCTGATAGGACGCGGACCCCTCTCAAAGTGATAGCTTGCAGGAGCAGAGGCCATCTTTTACCTCAGGAAGCGAACTTCCCGTGGTCTTATCCGGTATTAGCTCGTCTTTCGACGGGTTATCCCAGACTCTAAGGCAGGTTGTCCACGTGTTACTCACCCGTGCGCCGGTTTACTTGCCGTATTGCTACGACTTTCTCCCACGACTTGCATGTCTCAGGCACGCCGCCAGCGTTCGTTCTGAGCCAGGATCAAACTCTCCATTATAGCTCAGTATATCCACCGTCCGAGACGCGGCTAACGCGTCATGGAACGGCAGGACTGACCGCATATTAAATCAAAGAAATCGGTCGGGCATCGAGTCCATTCCTGGACCCCCGCCGCCGATTAAGGCATGCACTACTATTCAGTTTTCAAAGACCAACCCTTTTCAGGGCGAACGGAAACAGTACTCTTCTAATCCGGTCCGTGTCAACGGGCATGTGAGGATTTCGGAGGCGAAGTTTCCACAGGCCGCGCCGCAAAGCGCCGCCGCAAGAAGAATGTACGCATTCCCGCAGTGCAAGTAAAGTCCCTCGACCGAAAAAATCCCGTCGCACATAAACGCTAACGTCCTCTTCCCTGACACAAAGTGTTCAGACTATACTCCTTGGTTACTTGCTTGCTTGATTTGACGGTCTCTTCGTCAAAATTTGGCGTATTAGGCGAGAATTGGAGAGGACTCTTCACACGAGGGCAATCGCGATGCGACGACTATTCAGCCTCACGGCCTTCGGTTTCGGCTTTTATTATTTGTGGAACAACACGGATACGACCACCGAAATGGTCGCACTCGGCGCGATGGGCTTCGCGCTGGTGCTCGAGTTCATCGGCGCCGACTAATCGATTTCCCCGCTCAGTGCCGCGCTTTGTGCGGACCCTGCCCCGCCCCCGGCAACAGCGAAAACTCCCCCTTCAGAGCGACCGTACCACCAGGGGCGTCGCTGTACGATTCATCTTCCAGCGTGACCTCGAGCGTCATTCCTTTCTCTCGTCCAGCAGGCAAATCGATCGGCACTGTCCCGAGCCCGTCGTCGCCAACCAGAAAATCCGCGGCCCAAATCGGCAATCCACGTTTCGGCATCCACCAGATACGGTAAACCTGGAACGTGCCGGCTGGCCTGAGACCGTTCACTTGGAGCATCGCGACATCGGCCGACTCGCTCATCGCAAGTTTGCCTGTAGGAAGATCCAAGGCGCCTGACTGCCCGCTCGATTTGTCCTTCACCCTGTCTTTTTCCGCGGGCGCCGTCAGCTTGATTGTGCGAAGGTCTGACGCGAATAGAATTTTCTCAAACACCTCGCCCTCAGTCGCGCGTTCGCGCACGGAGCCCAGCGTGCGCTGCTCAACGGCCTTCTGATGACGCAAGGTTCGGACGGTGGCATTCAGAGCTGCCACCCGGCGGTTCACATAGTTGTTGAGTCTGGCCTTGGACGCGGCGATTTCCAGCAACACGATCAGCGCCGCAATTGCGATCGCGACGGACATCCCGCCGATCGCCTGCCAGAGCCGGACGCGGAGCAGTCGCGGCGGCCGTTCGTTAGCTCGCGGTTCACCGCTATCGCGGCCTTCGGTACCCGGTTGCGGTTCGCTTTGCTCCATCACACATTACGGCACGACATGCTGCGCCAGGCCGGACGATTCGGTCCGACGTTATTATGCCCAATAGGTACCGTCTTTGTTAGCCGCATCGTTTCTTATAGAAATAAGGCTTACCTATGCTCCGAATTCAGGATGTTCACGTTCTCGCGACCGAACCGCTGATCGCGCCGCATCTGCTCAAGAACGAGATGCCGGTGGACGAAAGGATTGCGCGTACCGTGGTCGAGGCGCGCGAGACGATTCGCGAAATCTTGGCGGGTCGCGACCGCCGAATGCTCTGCATCGTGGGCCCGTGCTCCATCCACGACCCCGAGTCGGCGATTGACTACGCGCATCGCCTGGCGAAGCTGAAGGATGCCACCTCGGACCGGCTCTACCTCATCATGCGCGTGTACTTCGAGAAGCCGCGCACGACCGTGGGATGGAAAGGGCTGATCAACGATCCGCACATGGACGACAGTTGCGACATGCGCGAGGGACTCCGCATCGCGCGCCGGTTGTTGATCGAGATAAATCGGCTGGGCCTCGCGGCGGGGACCGAGTTGCTCGATCCGATCACGCCGCAATACATCGCGGACCTGATCGCGTGGGCTGCGATCGGTGCGCGCACGACCGAGTCGCAGACGCATCGCGAGATGGCGAGTGGGTTGTCGATGCCGGTCGGCTTCAAGAACACCACCGAAGGAAATCTGCAAGCTGCGATCAACGCGATTCAATCGGCG
Source organism: uncultured delta proteobacterium (assembly GCA_963711565.1). Taxonomy (GTDB): domain Bacteria; phylum Desulfobacterota; class Binatia; order Binatales; family Binataceae; genus Binatus. Next base: position 92,826 of record CAVQEQ010000001.1, read on the forward strand.
CGCCGGCCGCATTCTTTTCTCGGCATCACGCAGGAGGGGATGTCTGCCGTGATTCGCACGTCCGGAAATCCCGATACACACGCCGTGCTTCGAGGTGGACGCAAGCCTAACTACGACGCCGGCAGTATCGAGGAGTGTCGCAAAATACTCGCCGACGCCGCGCTGGAGCCGCGCGTGATGGTGGATTGCTCGCACGCGCAGACCAGCAAGGACTTCACCCGGCAGCCCGCCGTGCTGCGCACACTGATCGACCAAATATGCGCCGGCAGTAACGCGATCATGGGCGTCATGCTCGAGAGCAATATCGAAGCGGGCAGCCAGCCGCTCAGCTCGAATCGCGCCGCGCTCAAGTACGGCGTGTCCGTCACCGACCCGTGCATCGACTGGCCGACGACCGAGCGATGCCTTCTCGAGGCGGCTTCGGCACTGGGCGCCTCCGGCCCAATCGCCGCTGCGAGCCACCGCGCATAGCATCCCGTCCGCTCCCCACAATGGCCCATATCAACCGCCATGAGGGCCGCTTCCAGTGGGCAGGATTGTTCCTGTTGTATCTGGCATTCTCGGCCCTGCTTTTGGCTGGGGGCCTCGCCAGCCACGCGATTTGGTTCGAAAATCCGTCCACCTCGAACGCGACTAGAATCGGAGGAGCTGCCCTGTTCGTTATCTCGCCCGAGATGACGACGCCATTTCTCGGCGCAGGCTCTCGCCTATGACCTCACCGGATCGCGCGCAACGTCGATGGCAGTCCCTCTTGGCGCTGGCGATTTATTTCGCAATCGCGGTTCTGCTGCTCGATCGCGGGCTCGTCGGACATCCCGGCTACTACATCGGGCGCGACACTGACCCGCCGCAGACGATGTGGTTCTTCAACTGGTGGCGGTTTTCTCTCGCGCACGGGCTCAACCCGTTCGTCTCTGACTGGGTTTGGGCGCCCTTGGGAAGCAACCTTGCCTGGACGGCCATCGTCCCGCTGCTCGCCTGGATTTCGATTCCACTACAACTAACCGTGGGAGAACCTGCGACCTACAACCTGATTGTGATACTGACACTTCCCCTCGCGGCCTTCAGTGCCTTTCTACTATGCCGGCGCGTCACCGGAGCGTTTTGGCCGTCGATTCTGGGCGGTTACATCTTCGGCTTTTCTCCCTACATGCTTGGCCAGGCACTCGAGCACCTCGTTTTGATCGCGGTCTTCCCGGTACCGCTTATCGCGCTGGCGACCTTGAAGAGACTGGACGGCGACATTTCAGGGCGACGATTCGCGATTCTGCTGGCAGCGCTACTGGTAGTTCAGTTTCTCTGTTTCCCGGAAATTTTCGCGACCGCCATAGTCGTGGGAGGATTTGCGCTCCTGCTCGCGATCGCCCTTTTCGACGGCGACCTCCGCGCGCGTCTGCTGGGGCTCATCACGCCCGCGGCGGCTGCCATTGCGATGGCAATCGTGGTGCTATCGCCGTACCTGTACTTCCTGCTCTTCCGGGGCTTTCCTCGCGATTCAATCTGGAAGCCCGGCAATTATTCCGCCGACCTGCTGGCATTCCTGGTGCCTACGGAAACGGTCATGCTCGGCACTGCACGCGTCGCGACTGCGATATCGCGCACTTTTGTGCGCATGCCTGAGAACGGCGCTTACCTGGGCATTGCGCTAATCATATTCCTCGAAATATTCCGGCGCCGATATTGGAGCGCGCCCGCGGGAAAGTTTCTGACGATCTTGTTCCTCGTCCTCGCGATTGCCTCGATGGGGCCGACGCTCCATGTGGCGGGCAGGCCGGGAATCTGGTTGCCGTGGGCGCTGGTAGGATGGCTGCCACTTCTTTCGATCGCGTTGCCGGTGCGATTCATGATGTACGAGTTTCTGGTCGTGGCCGTGATGGTTTCGATGTGGTTCTCGGCGTCATCGGCTCGACCGCTGACGAAACGTATCGCCGCCGCGGTTATCCTGGTGTCGATCGCGCCGAATCTCCACGCATCATTCTGGATTAGCCGCCTCGACGTCCCCGCATTCTTCACAGACCGGGCATACGCAACCGAGCTTCAACCGCGCGAGATAATTTTGCCGCTGCCATGGGGGCAGAAGGGCAACAGCATGTATTGGCAGTTGCAAAGCGGCATGTACTTCAGGATGGCTGGCGGATACACGGGAGAATTCGCGCCGTTCGAGTTCGCACGGATGCCGGTGGCGAACTACTTTTACGGCGGGATCGATCTGCCTGAGGCGGGCGATCAATTGAAGGCGTATATCGCTCGCTTCGGCGTGCAAGCGGTAATCGCCGACCCGAAAGAAGAAAATTTCGACAGCTTCAAACAGACGCTCGACGCGCTCGGAGTCGCGAGTCAGAACAAAGAAGGTGTGTGGATTTACAAAATCCCGGGCGATTCGTTCTCCACTTATGCCAAACTGCCGGCTGCTCAGGTCGAGGCGCGGGCGAACGCATTGCGCTTCGATGCGATCCTCGAGGCTGCGGGAAAGTATCTCGCCACCGGACACGCTCTGTCGAAACTTTCCGCGCTCGAGCTGAAGCGGCTCGATCTTCTGCCGCACGACTGGCTCGTCGATGCGACACCGCACGCCTATTCCGACTGGGAAGTCGGACTGGCGGCCGGCGGCGGACTAGGCATCATCATCGTTGGCTCGTACGAGGGAGTACGGCCGCTGATCGAACGCTACCGCGGGATTGCCTCCGAGATAGATTATCCCGCGCCCACGCCATGGACGCCCGATTCGCATCCGCGGATCGATGTCATCCAACCGTTGCTCGTAACGTTCAACTCCGCCGAACTCGCCTCGGCGGTGCAGCGCCTTCGCGATTCGCCGCCGGCGGAGCGGACGACGCCATTTGTTGCCGGCGCCATGACCGGCCTGTAGGTTCGCCGCGACTCAGTCCTGGCGCTTTTGCGCGCGCAGTTTTTCGCTGATCACCAGCGCGCCAAGCGCCGCAGTCGTTCGCACGGGAAACTCGGCGGGGCGCCGCAGCGTTTTGTAGCGCGCGTCGAGCGTCCTGAGTCCATTCATCACACGTTCGCGCGCTTCGGCCAGCGTCGGACGCGGCATAATCCGGCGGCCGTTGTCGAACACCGTCTCCAGCAACTGAACCGTTTTCGACGGTATTGGCTTGAACTCGCGCGCGACCGTAGTCGTGCCCTCGTCCACAATTCCGACCATATCGGCGAAGAACGATCCGCTCGGCGCATAGCCGCGGAATAACTGCTTGCGGCCCGGCGTTCACATTTTTCCAGCCGAGGTCTTCAGACGGCCGCGATCCTTGTACTCAACCAGCTTGTACACGAAGTCCGCCGATGGCGCGTCGTCGCTGACGGCGAGCGCCGTGCCGACCCCGAACGCGTCGATCGGTGCGCCGCCGTTGACCAGTTCCGCGATTCGGTATTCGTCGAGGTTGCCGCTCGCGACGATCGCGATATCGCCGAAGCCCGCCTGGTCGAGAATCCGGCGCGCCTTGCGGCTCAGCTCGTCGAGATTGCCGCTATCCAGCCGCACGCCCTGGATTTTCACCCCCGCCTCGCGAACTCGCGCACCGGCCACAGCCGCGTTGTTGACACCGCGGATAGTGTCGTAGGTGTCAACCAGCAGCGTGCTGAGGGTCGGGAAACTCGCGACGAAATCGCCGAACGCGTCGCGCTCGCTTTCATGCGCCATCACGAAGCTGTGACTCATCGTGCCGAACACGGGAATGCCGTAGCGCTTGCCGGCGAGCACGTTGGCGGTGCCGTGAAAGCCCGCCATGTAACTCGAGCGCGCCGCGATGAGCGACGCATCCGCACCCTGTGCGCGACGCGGACCGAAGTCCACCAAACGCCTGCCGCCGGCGACGGCGAAGCATCGCGCCGCCTTGGTCGCGACGATCGAAGCGAATCCCAGCTGGTTGAGCGCCAGCGTTTCGATCAGCTGGGCCTCGATCAGCGGCGCGCGGATTTCGGCGATCGGCTCGCCGGGGAAATAAATCGTGCCTTCGGGCAGCGCGCGGATCGAACCGGTGAATCTTAGCTTCGACAGAAATTCGAGAAACGCCGGCTTGAAGAGTTGCAGCGATTCGAGATGCTCGATCGCGCCCGCGTCGAACCGATATTCCTCGAGCGCCTCGATCAGCCGTTCGATACCCGCCGCGATCATGAAGCCGCGCCCCGGCGGCATCCGGCGCATCGCGACTTCGAACGACGCCGTGTCGTTGAAGCCGTGCTCGAAGAACGCCGCGCCGACCGTCAACTCGTAGAGATCGGTCAACAGCGCAACCTCCGCGGGGTCGAGTCGGAGATCTATCGGCATCCGGCGTGTCTCCTTCTCATCCTCAAGGAAAGCGCCGCGGCCCTGTCAGCGCGGAGGCTCCGGCGGCGCGGGCGGTTTGGGTGCGGGCGTATTCGGCGCAGGCTCCTGCACGACGCGAGTTTCGCCGAGCGGACGATCGCGTAGGATGTTCGCCATGTTCTTGAGCCGCTGATCGACGAGATAGTTAATTGTTCCGGGCTGGTCGATCGTCCCCGCGCGCACGCCGGTCAAAGTCTCGATGCCGCGATCGATTGTATCGATCGGGTAGATGTGAAATTCGCCGCGCTCGATTGCGCCTGTGGTTTCCGGATCGAGCATCAGGTTCGACACGTTCGTGCGCGGCACCATCACGCCCTGCGTCCCGGTTAGGCCAATCGCCTTGCACACGCGATAGAAGCCCTCGACCTTCTGATTGACACCGCCAATCGCCTGCACGGTGCCGTATTGATCGACCGATCCCGTCACCGCGAGATCCTGCCGAAGCGGCACGCCCGACAGCGCCGACAGCAGCGCGTAGAGCTCAGTCGAGCTGGCGCTGTCGCCGTCGATTCCCGAGTACGATTGCTCGAAGCAGATGCTCGCCGACATCGCGATCGGATGCTGCTGGCCGAAGCGCGCGCGCAGAAATCCGCTCAGGATCATGATGCCCTTGTCGTGCGTCGATCCCGACATCCGCGCCTCGCGCTCGATGTTGATCACGCCCGCCTGCCCGAGCGCGACGGTCGCCGTCACGCGCGACGGCCGGCCGAAGCTGTAGCCGCCGACATCCAGCACAGCCAGGCCGTTGATCTGTCCAACGCTGGTGCCGCGAATATTTACGATGAGCGTGCCTTCCGCGATCAGCCTGCGGATTTCTTCTTCGATAAAATTGAGCCGCAGCATCCGCTCGCCGAGCGCCCGCTCGACGTGCGCCGCCGTCACGCGCTGCGCCGTCTCGTTGCGGGCGAAATACGCTGACTCACGCGCGAGGTCGTCGATCGGCTCCAGCATCGCCAGCACGCGCGATCTGTCGCCCGCCATCCGCATGCCGAATTCCACGATCTTCGCCAGCGCGCCCGCCTCGAACGGCGGCAGATTCTCCCTGCGCGCCAGCGCGCCCACCCGCGCCGCATAATGCGCCGCCGCGGCGCCGTCAGCCGCCACCGACGGCCGCGTCTCGGCCTTCACTTTGAACAGCTCCGCAAAGTCCGGATCGTAAAAATAGAGCATGTTGTAAAGGTACGCGCCGCCCAGCGTCACGACCTTGTTGTGAATCTCGATCGGCTCCGGCTTCAGTCCGCTCATCGAGAAAAACGGCAGCGGCTCGAAAGTCTCGAGCGTCATCCGCCCCGACTTGAGACTGCGCTTGAGCGTCTTCCAGACCCCGGGCTCGACCACCGCGTCCTCGAGATCGAAGACCAGGAAACCGCCGTGCGATTTCAGGAACGATCCGCCGATGATGCGCGTGAAGTTGGTCCCCGACCGCCCCAGCGGATCGATCCACCGCTCGATCGTGCCGAACAGGTTGCGGTACGTCGGCGCGTCCTCGAGCACCACCGGCGCCCCGCGCGTCGCCGAGTTATCGACCATCACGTTGACCTGGTAGTCGAACCATCGCGCGCCCTCGTCGATTCCCTGCGGTCTTTGCCCCTGCTCAGCCGGCGCCTGCTCGCGGAAACGATCGAGATTGCCGAGCATGTGCTCCGCTACCTCGTCGAGGTATTTGTTGACGGCGGGATTATTAAAGTGATGCTTTAAGTCTTCCGCGGACGGCGTGATCAGCCGCGCGGCGAACGCGCGTTCGATCGCGCGGATGTCGTCGATCAGCTCGCGCATCATCTCCTGCTGCCGCAGCGTCAACGTCGCCAGCTCGTCCTGCAGTTCGCCCTGCGCCTTCGCCAGTTGCTCGCGCTCGGCGTCGGTCTTCGCCGCCATCGCCTTGTTGAGCGCGTCGGGCGACTCGGGCATCTTGCCGTCGATCAGGGGAATGAAAATCACCTGGCCGTTCGGCGCACTCTGGACCGCGAAGCCGCGCTCGCGCGCCCGCGTCTTGAGATTGCCGAACAGTTCCTGCGCCCGCTTGTTGTACTTGTCGCGCAGCGCGGCGCGCTCCTGATCGAAGTCCTCACGCCGAAACGCCTTCGGCAATTGCTCGAGCACGAACGCGACCAGCTCCGCCATCTTGGCGCGCAGCTCGACGCCCTGGCCCGGCCGCAGGTAGATCGCCACCGGAGATTCAGGATTGCGAAAATTGTTTACGTAGACCCAATCGCCGGGCGTCGGCATCGTCGCAGCCTTTTCGTTGAGGAGGCGCAGGATCGATTCGCGCTCGGGCCGCGATCGCAAGCCGCTTACGAAAACATTGTAACCGGGCGCGTCGATTCCGATCGCGAGCCGTATCGCGTCGAGCGCGCGGCTCTGCCCGAACAGCTCGGCGTCGCCGTCGCCGGCCGCCGCGCGCTCCAGCGAGACCGCATCGAGCGGCACCGGTGCCTTGAGTTCTGAAGCGGCAAGCTCCGTCGGCGGTGGTACGTGAATCAGCGCGGCGCTGGCGTCGGTAGCGATGGGGTCGCCCTTGTCAGTCATATTGCTAACGGCATTCGCGGCGCGCGACTACGAAGCCTTGAGCGCGATTCGCCGGCCTTTCTTCTTCGGCAGCGTAATGACGAGCGTGCCCTCCAACCATTTGCCGGTCGAAGCTTCGCCGTCTATCGACTCCGAAAACCCAAACGAACTATCCAGCATTCCGCCGAATTTGTCCGGCACCCGAACCGCCAGCCGCTGGCCCGAGACTTCCGCGTGGATCTTCGCCGGATCGACGCCGACCGCCGCGACGCGCACTTCGTAACGATCGGGAAGGTCGATGACCTGCGCGCGTTCGAACTCGAGTGCGGACGTTCCGCCCTTCCAGCGGTCGATCAACATTTCGTCGAAGAACTCGTCGAAGGCGCGCTCGAAGTCTGCAATCAATCCGCGGCCGGTTGCCATAACGTCCCAGTTTCCCACGATTTCGCGCTAATTGTAATGCAGCCCTACGACGCCGGTCGAGTCCGCGCGCGCGCCTCAAACCGTCCCTTGCCACGATTGCCATCGCGGCGTTATGGTTCGTGTGTGCCAACTTTTTCAAAAATTGTCGCCGCCACCGATTTCTCCGAAGATTCAAGCCTCGCGCTGACCTACGCCCAGGAGCTCGCGCTCAAGTTCTCCGCCGAGGTTGTGCTGCTGCATGTCGATCAGCCGCTCGCACCCGTAATGATGACGCCGGAGCTGGGGCCCTCGATGGATGTGGGTGCGATGGGCCGCATCGCCGAAGAGCAGCGGATGCTCGCGCAGAAGGAGCTCGACAAAATCGCGGGCGCTCTGCGCGGTGCCGGCCTCAAGGTCAAGGTCCAGCTCAAGGTTGGTTCACCGTTCCTGGAAATTCTGCACACGGCTCAGAACGAGAACGCCGATCTGATCGTGCTCGGCACTCACGGACGCACCGGATTGGCGCATGTCCTGATGGGCAGCGTTGCCGAGCGCGTCGTGCAAAAAGCCCATTGCCCGGTGCTCACGATTCGCCACCCCGACCGCAAGTTCAAGCACCCGCTGGACAAGTAGCCGCTCAGCTCTCCGCGATCAGCTCCTCGGAGACCGACCACAGTTGTCGCGCATGGCTGGCGTCGAGCGCGTACGGCATGACGCCGGAGAACGGACTGTCCCTCGACCACGGTTTCGCAACCGAGCAGTCCTCGAGATAGCGCCCGCCAACGCCTTCGAGCTCTGAAGCAACCGCCGCCCAGATCGAGGTCGCCGCTCCCTGCTCGGTGCTCTTGAACCGCGGATTCACCGTGCCCGATTCGTCGATCCAGCCCATCTTGATTTGCTCTTCGCGCGAAACATACTTCTGCAACCCGCTCATGATGCCCCCGGGATGCACCGCGTTTGCGACAATGCTGTCTGCGCGAAGACGTTCTGTCGCCCCAACTGCGAATAACACGTTGGCCGTCTTCGATTGGCCGTACGCATCCCAGGGATCGTAGGGACGCCTGTGAAAATTGAGATCGTCGAAGTGCACGTCCGAGAGGCGATGCCCGATCGAAGTCAATTCAACGATGCGCGCCTTGTCCGCTGCTTTGAGTGCCGGCAGCAGGCCTGTGGTCAGCGCGAAATGCCCGAGGTGATTGGTTCCGAATTGAGATTCGAAGCCATCCGCGGTGTAGGCGAGCGGCGTCGCCATAATTCCCGCGTTGTTGATCAGAATGTGGAGCTTGCGCTTGAGCTTGAGATACTCCGCAACGAATGCACGCACAGATGCAAGAGAAGCCAAATCAAGCGCGCGAAACTCGATCGAGTCGCGGGCGGTTTCCTTTCGTAGTGTCGCGGCTACCGAATCGCCCTTCGCGCGATCCCGCGTCGCCAGCACAACTCTTGCGCCCGCGACCGCCAGCGCGCGCACGGTCTCAACGCCAATCCCCGAGGCACCGCCAGTGACGATCGCGTCGCGCCCGCTCAAGTCATGACCCGCAATCACCTCTAGCGCCGTGGACTTCGCGCCAAACTTCTTCTCCGCCATTGCTCGCCTCCCTACTTGCCCGTGAACTTCGGCGCGCGCTTCTCGACGAACGCTTTCACGCCCTCTTTGAAATCTTCCGAATGCGTCATCATCTCCATCGACGTGTCGTCGTCGCGCACCGCCGTGGCGAGGTCGGTGAACAGATGCTGGTAGATCATCTTCTTCGCCTGTGCGACTCCCAGCGGCGAGCACTTAGTCGCGATGCTCGATGCGATCTCGCGCGCCGTGGCCATCAGCTTGTCCTGCGGCACGACGCGACTCACCAGCCCAATCTCGAGCGCCTCGTTCGCATCGACCAGCCTGCCCGTAAGCGCCAGTTCCGTCGCGCGCGCCAGGCCGACAATTCGCGGCAGCATCCAACTGCTGCCGTGCTCAATCGCGAGTCCGCGCTGCGTGAAGATCAATCCCATCCGCGCGTTATCTGATGCGATCCGGATGTCCTGGTAGAGACACGTCGTGAAACCAAGGCCTACGCACGCACCGTTGATCGCGCCAATCACCGGCGTGTTGAGCGCCAGCGGCCACGAGTACGACGTGCGATAGTTGACGCGCTGCGCAGCCAGCCATTCATCCGGCGCGTCCGCAGGCCGCGCTCCCGCGTGCCCCGCGGCGATATTCGACAGCCCGCCCATGTCGGCGCCCGCGCAGTACGCTCGTCCCGCGCCGGTCACGATCATCGCGCCGATTCCCGGGTCGCGCTCGGCGTCGAGCATCGCCGTCCGCATCTCCGAGCCCATCTTCGGCGTCCACGCGTTCATCTTCTCCGGCCGGTTCATCGTGACGGTGGCCACGCGATCCTTCTTGTCGTAAATGATTTCGGCGAAATCCATTTTGTACCTCCGAGTCTCTGGTCCTTCGCCCGCCACTTTAGGCGAGATGAGGCCGGACGGGTAGTTGAGAGTGTCGGGGTGTTATCGAGTCGTTGGACTCGCCACGGCTAAATGTTTTCGGCGCGGCGATCTGAGACCGCCGCGCCGAAATTGTGAGCGCCGACTGTTCGCGAACACGCCTTACAAGATGAACAGCATCTCCTGGTATGTCGCCAGCGGCCACAAATCATCGGCGACCATGCCCTCCAGCTGGTCCGCCGTCTTCCTTATCGCCAACATCGCGGGCAGCACCGCGTTGCACAGATGCTTGGCGTGATCGAGCTTGCTATGACCTCCGCCCTCGGCCAGCATCCCCTCGAGCTTCACGATTCCATCCTGCAGGTCCTTCACGAGCACGGTCACTTTGTCGAGCGTGTCGGTATCGAACACGTAGCCGACCGCCTTCAGATGCGCGCAGGTCTGCGCCAACTCGCCTTGATAGCGGATCGCCGCCGGGAAGATGATCGTCTTGGCCATTTCGATAACGGTCCGCGCCTCGAGTCCTACCACCAGGCAGTATTGCTCAAGGTCCACATCCATCCGGCCATGCGTCTCGCGCTCGGTCAGCACGCCGTACTTAGCAAAGAGCTCGGTCGCCTCTTTGCCTCCGAGCAGCGGAAGCGCCTCCACGCACGAGCGCAGGTTGGGCAGGCCGCGGCTATCCGCCTCCTTGTGCCATGCTTCCGAGTAGCCGTTGCCGTTGTAAATGACGCTGCCGTTCTCGGCCATGATCTCTTCGAGCACCTTCTGGATGGCGCCATTGAGTTTAGACGGATCGTCACCGACGGCTTTTTCGAGCTTGGTTGCTACAACGTCGAGCGACTCTGCGACGATCGTATTCATCATTGTCATCGGCCCGGCGATCGCCTGGCTGGATCCGACTGCGCGGAATTCGAAACGGTTGCCGGTGAAGGCAAACGGACTCGTACGATTTCGATCGCCGGCGTCCTTCGGAATGACGGGCAGTGAGTCGACGCCGACCTTCAGCGTTTCCCCGCCTTTTGAACTCTTGGCTCCGCCCTTGGTCACCTGCTCAAAGATGTCGTTGAGCTGCTCACCCAGGAAGACCGAAATAATCGCAGGCGGGGCTTCGTTGGCACCCAGCCGATGGTCATTCGAGGCGGACGCGACCACGGCGCGCAGCAGCCCGGACCATCGATGGACCGCGCGGATGACCGCCGCGCAAAAAACCAGGAACTGCGCGTTGGCGTGCGGATTGTCGCCCGGATCGAGCAGGTTGCCCTGGGTCGCATTCCCCAGCGAGAAATTCACATGCTTGCCCGATCCGTTGACGCCCGCAAACGGCTTCTCGTGCAGCAGGCACGTCATCCCATACATCTCGGCCACCCGCTTCAGCGTGAACATCGTCAACTGCTGATGGTCGGCCGCGACGTTACCGTTCTCGAAGACCGGCGCCAACTCGAACTGCCCCGGCGCCACCTCGTTGTGCCGCGTCTTCGCCGGAATCCCGAGCTTGAACAGCTCGCGCTCGGCCTCGTGCATAAAGGCGAGCACGCGATCGGGAATCGCGCCGAGGTAATGATCCTCGAACTCCTGGCCCTTGGGCGGCAGCGCTCCGAACAACGTTCGTCCGGTGGCGAGCAAGTCCGGCCGCGAGAAGTAGAAATGCCGGTCGATTAGGAAATATTCCTGCTCGCAGCCGGCGTAGGAGACGACCTTGGCGGGGTTGACGTGCCCGAACAGTTTTAGAATTCGTTGCGCGTGCGTATTCAGCGCCTGCATCGAGCGCAGCAGCGGGGTCTTTTTGTCGAGCGCTTCGCCGGTCCACGAGACGAAGGCGGTGGGAATGCACAGCGTCCTGCCGTTGGGGTTCTCCAGGATATAGGCGGGACTCGTGACGTCCCACATCGTGTAGCCGCGCGCCTCGAACGTGTTGCGCATGCCGCCGTTGGGGAAGCTCGACGCGTCGGGCTCACCCTGGGTAAGAGTCTTGCCTGAAAATTCGGCGATCGCGCCGCCGTCACCGTCGGGCGACAGAAAGCTGTCGTGTTTCTCGGCGGTGAACCCGGTTAGCGGATAAAACACATGCGTATAATGCGTGGCGCCTTTGGATATCGCCCAGTCTCTCATCGCCGCCGCGACCACATCCGCAATAGCCGAGTCGAGGTGCGATCCGGTCTCGATCGTTTTGATCAGCGACTTGAATACCGGCTTCGGCAGCCGCTCCTTCATCGCCGACTTGCCGAAGACATTCGAGCCGTACAATTCGCTGGCCGAAACGTTCGCAAATGAAAGTGGCGCTGAGGTGGGACGATAAGTCGTAACGGCCTCGATAGCCTGTAAACGTGCCGAGCTTCCGCTCAATTTAGTGTCCTCCGAATTCTGCTTTCTCGCGAGATCAACCCAATTACCTCTGCAAGGACCGCGCCTCGCGCTTCGAATCGAAAGCTCAAGCAATAGCTGGATGTTCAGTTCGCTGACTCGGCACGCGATGCCTCAATATCCGACAAGATGCGCAGCAGACGGGCGATCCCTTGTGATAATTTAATTCGTTCGCAATGGTGATCAGCGCAGCGGGAACTGAACAGTGCAAAAAGCAACCACGGATCGGGGACTGAAGTGATCGAAGCAGTCATTTGGGATTTCGGCGGAGTCTTCACCACCTCGCCATTCGAGGCGTTCGCCCGCTATGAGAGCGAACGAGGCATACCCGTCGGCGTGATTCGCAAAATCAATTCCACCAATCACGAAAACAATGCGTGGGCGATGTTCGAGCGCTCGGCGATCGACTTTGCCGGCTTCGACGCTGCCTTCGCGGCGGAAGCCCGCATGCTCGGCTACGACATTCCCGGCCGCGACGTCGTCGCTCTTCTCGCCGGCGACTTTCGGCCCGAGATGATCGAGGCGCTGCGACGGATCAAGGCCAGGTTCAAGACCGGCTGTATCACCAACAACATGGCGGCGGATGCGTCCGGCACGACCGCATCGTCGCGCTCGATCTATTCGCGCGAGATCATGCAACTGTTCGACGCGCTGATCGAGTCCTCAAAAATCGGCATCCGCAAACCCGATCCGCGCATCTACCTGATGATGTGCGAGAAGCTCGGCGTGGCGCCCGACGCCTGCGTCTATCTCGACGACCTCGGCGGCAATCTCAAACCCGCGCGCGCGATGGGCATGACGACAATCAAAGTCGAGAGCGGACCGCAAGCAATCGCCGAACTCGAAGCCGCCACGGGAATGAAGCTGCTCTGAGGTGTACCGTCTCTGCTGTGTATCCCTCCACGACCGGTTCGTGAAAAATTTTCAGAATTCTCTGTCGAGCGGCAAAAAATACCGATAAGCTGCGGCGTTTTTGCTGCGTTTCCGTTGGCAGCGGTCTTGCTCAGACTGATGAGGCTCGAAAACAGACGAGCTGAACAGCGGAGGAGACAGCATCATGGAAGCCACCACCTACATCGCCCACGACGACCTGCCAAACATATTTGCCGGCGTGGGCATCCTGCCGGTTCAGTTCGGCGAGTCTCGACGAAGAAAGCTGCCGTCGGAAGGCGAGCGCAAGCTGCTATTCGCCGTGCTCGAAGATGCGATCCGATGCTTCCTGCGACACCGCGATGGCGACGCCGCCGCGCGCACCAACGAAGAGTTCGTCGAGGCGGCCCAATGGCTCAGCTCTGACGAGGATTCCGGCCCGTTTACGTACGTCAGCATCTGCGAGGCGCTCGGCATCGACGCGGATTCGCTGCGCCTGGGAATCACAAACCATACCGGCCGTCTGGAAGAGATCCGCTGCTGATGAAATTCAACCGAGCGCGCGCGTAAATTCCTCGAGCAGGTCGCGCCAGTGCTCGGTACCGACCGAGATGCGAACCAACGACTCGGTAATTCCCGCCGCCGACAATTCCTCGGGCGACAGCTCGCTGTGAGTGGTCGTCATCGGATGGCATACGAGAGTCTCGACGCCGCCGAGGCTGACCGCGTTCTTGGCGATCTTCAAGCCGCGCAGAAACTCGAAGGCTCCAGTCTTTCCGCCTTCAACCTCCAGCGACAGGAGTGAGCCGGGGTAGTCGGTCTGCGCGTCGCGAATCTCAATCTGCGCGGCGTCGGTGAACAGCGATGGATAGATGACGCGCATCACGCGCACATGCTTGGCCAGCTGCTCGGCGATTCGCTGAGCGTTCTTGCTCTGCCGATTCATCCGCAGCGCGACGGTCGATAGCCGCGAGTCGAGCATCCAGCATTCGTCGGCCTGCAGGATATTGCCCAACAGCGCGCGCATCCCGGTCAGCGTCTGGATCAATTCGGGATCGGAGGCGAGCACCGCGCCGGCCAGCAGGTCGCTGAATCCGCCGAGAAACTTTGTCGCCGAATAAATCGCAAGGTCGGCGCCGTGGCTCAGCGGATGCTGAAACGTCGGGCCGAGCAGAGTGTTGTCGATCGCGAGGATTGCCCGCTTCTGCTTTCGCCGGATCGCAGCCGACGCCTGCGTGATGTCCGTCATCACGAGCGTGGGATTCGCGGGCGTCTCAATCAGCACGAGACTCAGATTGTTCGCATTCTCGATCGCCTCGGTCAGCGCCTTCGTATTGCCGGCCGGCACTCCGAGCGCACCGAAACCGAGCGGCTCGATGAGCTGGTGAATCAGATGTTGGCTGCCGCCGTAGAGCGGTTGCGTATAGATGAGCGAGCCGCCGCGTTCCATGAACGCCAGCATCACGGTGAAGATCGCGGCCATGCCGGAATTGAAAATCGCCGCGGAGTTGGCGCCACGTTCGAGCGGCACGAGTTGCTCCTCGAGGATTTCGGCGTTGGGATGATTCAGGCGCGCATAGATCAGGTCGGGACGATCGTCGCCGAGCGGGCGGATTTTTCCGAGCACGATTCCAAACGCGCGCTCGGCTGCTTCCGGACTCGGGAAGACGAAGGTCGAACTGCGATAGACCGGCGGCCGCGCCGAGCCGACCGACAACTCCGGGTCGAAGCCGCGCGTCAGCACTGCCGTCTCCGGCCGCACGCGGTACGAAATCTTGGGCATCAGCGCCTCTCGCCGAGACTGTCTTTTACCGTTACGTCGGCATAACCGATTCCAAGGTGCATCTTGAAACCGACCAGGTCGCGCACCTGCTTGTCGAGCGTTCGCGCGATCTCGCCGGGCACGTCGATGTACTGGTTTTCTTCCTGCCGCAACCATCCGAGCGAATACGACAGGAACACGCCGTAGCGCCAATCGTCGGTGCGATTCGCGCCGGCGCCATGCAGCGTGCCGCCCATCCAGAGCAGGACGGATCCCGCCGGCATCGCGGCCGCAACAACTTCATCGCGGCGCGCAGTGCGATCTGCGGGCCACAGATGGCTGCCGGGAACAATCAGAGTGCCGCCGTTGGCCTCGGTGAATTCGGTAACCGCCCACATGCTCGCAAGGATCATCCGCGGGCGCGGTACTTTGAAAAACTGGTACGGGTCTTCCTCGCGATGGAGCACCTGCTCGCGCGCGCCGGGACCGATCTTGAGCGCCGCGGTCGCGTGCACCTGGTAATGCACGCAGTTGGGTTTCAGGATCGCGTCGCACGCCGACAACATGAGCGGATGCGTCACGAAGCTGCGGAATGTCTCCGACCTCGCGACCAGCGCCGTGATCCGCTTGGTCTTGCCCGGATAGAAATTCGCGCTCCCGCCATCAGCTTCGTATTTTTTGTTGATGCTGGCGTCGGGATCGACGATCTCCAGATGCGGCGCGAGTTCGCGCAGCAGAGCATCAACCACGCCGCGGTCAATCACACCGGTGACGACAACAGCGCCGTCCCGCTCGAGGCATTCGACTACCTTTGATGAAGAATCGTTGGCCGAGACTACAGGGATCGACGGCATCGACAAGTCCTCCGGTCTGAGTCGCAAGCGGCGGCCGGCCTCGGCCCCGCTCGATACAATATTTCTTATCAGCTAGCTGGGATTCACAACACCGGTCGCGACCGCTGGCGACGGCGTTCCCGTCTGGAGAGCTTCGACTACCTGGCCCAGATGGGCGCGCACGACGTCGGCCGGCACTTCACCCGCAGCCAGCCGCCGCGCAGGTCCCAAGCGCATCAGGTGGAAAGCGAATATCGCGAGCGCGAGCCCGCCGGCTACGACGATCAGGGAAATCATCGCGCCCGGATCCGTGCTGAGCGAACTGACTTTATGCAGCACGTAGATCACCGAAAGGATCGTGACTCCGATCGACGCCGCCGCAGCCGTCAGCACGTCGCGCACCGGCTGCGATGCGCCCTTCGCGAGGTAACGTTTCAGCTCGCCGCTCGAAAAATAGTCGAGGAACCAGCCGACATCCTCATCATGCCCCGGCGTCGGCGGCGGCACGATCGCGCCGGTCAACGGATCGACGGCCGCTTCAGCGCGTTCGTGCAGCTTGATGCCGTCGAGGATCTGGTTGAGGATCGTTTCGGTGATCGGGAACCGGCGCGCAATCAGGAACGAGAGCACCGAGCACGTCGCCGGCCCCAGCGCGAAGATTGCCCTGATCGCAAAGACGACGCGCGGCGCCTGAATGGCGTTGGGGATGTAACCGAGCGAAGCGAGAATCGCGATCGGCACCGCCGCGCTCGGAATCGCGACGAACTTCGGCAGCATCGACCAGAACGCCGTGTATTGGGCCTCGCGCCGCTTGCCGGTGTAGAGTTCGTCGTAGTCGATCACGTCGGCTTGCATCGACGGCGTCAGGAACAAGCCCGCGCCGAATCCGATTCCGGCCCAACAAATCAGCACCAGCAGATACCAGACGTCGCCGGGCCCGAGCAGGAACATCGCGGCGCCGCCGCTGATACCTAGAAAAAAACTGGCGAGCCACGCGTTCAGTTTTCCGACTCGCCGCGCAATCCAGACCCAAATCGGCATCGAGATAAATCCGAACCCGAAGTAGCCGAGCAGCAGCATCGAGAGCCAGAAGGTCGGATTGGCCGGCCGAATCACGTAGGCGTTGAAGAACGGCATCATCGTTGCCGGAATTGCCCCGGCGATACTCCCCACGACGTAGCTGCCGAGCAGAATCCCGAACGGCCGATTGCGCAACGCCCTCCGGACGCCGGGCACCAGCGGATTGGATTCGCGCGCCACGAAATCCGGGCGCTCCTTTATGTTCAGCACGAGCAAGGTGTAGAGCACGGTGAGAATGACGCTGAAGAAAATGCCGAGCCGGAAGTACGCCTGCCGCTCGGTGAGATGCCCAACTTGCATCATAATGCCGGGGGCGGCCGCGGCGACGATCGTGCCCAGGATCGTGAACGACTCGCGCCACGCGAATAGCGTCGATCGCTCGTTGTAGTCCTGCGTCAGCTCGGGGCCGAGCGCGTAATGCGGCAAAACATAGACCGTGTGAAATATAAAGTAGAGGATGAAGGTTATGCCGAACCAAATCGCCGCGCGCCCGCCAGTGAACGACGCCGGCGGATTCAGCAGGCAGAAAAAAGCCACCCCGCAAAGCGGAGCGCCGATCAACATGTAAGGACGCCGACGGCCAAGCCGCGTGTGCGTGTGATCGGAAATCCACCCCATCAGCGGATCGCTCAAGGCGTCGAGCGAGCGCGCGACCGCGATTGCCATCGCCAGGTAGCCGAGCGGTACCAGCACTACGTCGGCATAGAACTTCGGCATGTTGATGAAGATCGGGATGATCATCGCGGCGCCGGCGAAACTGGGGCGCCGTAGAGAAGCTTGATCCTGAGGGTCAATGGCTCGTGAGCATGCGCAGCAGTGGGCGAGCCTCCGCCGGCAATTTTCGCATCCGCTGAATCCATCAAGACCTCCGGACTACCCGCGCTTCGAACCGCGAGTCCGAGTGTGATGTTAGATTACTTAGCCACGGAATGGGAATGACGAAATGCAGTGAATCCGTTGCAGGTGTGCTACACGTAACCTGCGCCTAGCGGCGGAATGCGAGCTAGTCCATTCGAGTGATTGACGCACGCGGCTGGACTGTTGGTAGATTGGAACGCATTCTATTTCGGCAATTCGCTCCGGAGGAACCGCCGTGGACGCTCCCGACATCAATCTGCTCGACCCGCTCGTGTTTGAGGAAAAAGTTCCGCACGAGTGGTTCACCTGGCTGCGCCACGAAGCTCCCGTCTTCCGTCATCACGAGCCCGGCGGTCCAGGATTCTGGGTGCTCACGCGCTACGACAACGTCGTCGAAGTCGGCCGCGACGGCGTCACCTACTCGTCGGAGCAGTCGCGCGGCGGCGTGGTCGCGCTCGAGGACGCCGATGCTGCCGCCGACCTGTCTGCGCAGGGCCGCATGATGCTCTCCATGGACGCGCCCGATCACACGCGTTACCGCTCGCTTGTAAATCGCGGATTCACCCCGCGCATGATCAACGCGCTCGGCACTCATATCCGCGAGATGGTGACGAAGATTCTCGACCCCGCACTCGAGCAGCGCGATTGCGACTTCGTGACTGACGTCGCCGCCGAGCTGCCGCTGCAAGTGATCGCGGAGATGCTGGGGGTGCCCTACGAAGATCGGCACAAGCTCTTCGAATGGAGCAACCGGATGATCGGCAGCAAGGATCCCGAGTACGCGGTCAGTCAGGAGAAAGTTCAGGCGGCGGCGATCGAGATGTACATGTACTCGAACGAGCTGGCGAAGAAGCGCCGCGAGGATCCGCGCGACGACATCGTGACCGCGCTGCTCAAGGCCGACCTCGACGGCGACCAGCTATCCGAGATGGACTTCAATGTCTTCTTCCTGCTGCTCGCAGTCGCCGGCAACGAGACGACGCGCAATGCGATCTCGCACGGGATGCATGCGCTCCTCGACCATCCGGCGCAATTCGCGACGCTCGCGGAAAATCCCGCGATGGTGCCGTCGGCAACGGAGGAAATCCTGCGCTGGGCGTCGCCGGTAATGTTCTTCCGCCGCAACGTAACGAAGGACACCGTAATACGCGGACAAAAAATCAAGGCGGGCGACAAGGTCAGCATCTGGTACATCTCGGCGAATCGCGACGAGGAAATTTTCCCCAACCCGTTCACCTTCGACATCACGCGGACGCCGAATCAGCACGTCGCGTTCGGCGGCGGCGGCCCGCACTTCTGCCTCGGCGCCAGCCTGGCGCGAATGGAGATGAGCATCCTGTTCGAAGAATTGGTCAAGCGCGTCGCATCGGTCGAACGCATCGGCCCGGTCAAGCGCCTGCGCTCCAACTTCATCAACGGCCTCAAGCACCTGCCGGTGCGCATCACCCCGCGCACGCGCAAAGCCGCGTGACGTTTCTTCCTCTCTCCCTGCAAAGAGACCTTGGCATAACAGCGCCGCGCTTCTTCCCCTCTCCAAGAATGGGAGAGGATCGAAGGGCTTGCCCTGAGCCTGCCGAAGGGTGAGGGTCCTTATTCAGCGCGCGACTCGTTTCGCGCGCGACCTGAGATTTTGCCTCTGAACTAATCGCCTTTCGCTCAGACCCATAAGGAAAGAGTCCGGGGAGGTTCTAACTCCCGCCTGGTCCAATCTTGAAGGACCACTTGTACTCTTTCGAATCGGCCGTCATGGACACCGTGTAGGTGTGACCGGCTTCGAGCGGTTCTCGCGGAATAACGACAGCGGCCAACCTCAACCGAAGGAGATTACGCCCAGTCTGTTGCACCTGTGGGTTCTGGTTCGTATAGGAGAAAGCGTCGTAGCCGCACGATTCCAACTGCTGCGCACCTTCCATCAGCGAGTAGGATTCGAGCTTTATTGCGGCAGTGTCGTTCAGACCTTGACCGAGCGACAAGACTATCGGCAGTCCTGTCGGCGCTTTATAGCCGGCGCACGGCGACAGCGGATCATCGGATTCGCGGCCTCCATCATAGGAGCCCAGCGGAAAACTTCCGTCCGGAGGTGGAAACTGGATCGGCCACTTCAGATAAATGCGGACCCGGTCGCCTGATCCGTAATGGTAATACTCGTATTGCGACGGGCTCGCTGCAGTCAGCTTGAACTCGCGCCAAAATTCGGGCGTCAACTGATTGGTGTTGTACACCACCACAGCGGCGCAGCTCCCGCTCGCGCAGTATTCTCCGTAGCCAATTGACACCAAAGTCGGTTCGAGCACCATAAGCGCGGTTCGCGGCGAGGTCATGAGGCGGTCAATCCACGGCCGGAGGTCCGACGGAACCGCAGCCGCCGTGAACACGTCGGAGCTTCCTGCTACCGACGCTCCCGCCACTGAGTACCACGGGTTGCCTACCTCCTCGTTATGGACCATCGGTGACGGCTCGCTCTTCACTTGATCTCCGTCGATTCTGAGATTACCAGGTCCGAGTTTGTTCTCGACAACGTATCGCGCATGCTTTGCCGCGTCTTGACTCAAAGTCGGTTCTTCGGTCAGCGGGTTCAGGTGCTCGAGTGCTCTGTAATGGTTCATCTTCGCGAGAGCGTCAGCGAACGGACTAGTCGCTGCGGAACCGCCAGCCTGTGGCGCCGCCGTGTTGCCAAGGGCGTCGGACTCGAGCAGCCGAACGAACGTCAAGACGGTCGCGATGAGTGTGGCCATCGCGATGCAACGCCTCAATCTCCCGCCGGACAGCATTGGCGCTCACGGTATCAAATTGTCATCACTAAAGATAAGTCCAGTAAGGAGGAACCGAGATTCTTCGCTTTGTTCAGGAATTAGAAGGAAGACGATTCAACCAGAGAATTGGTCAAGCGCGTCGCATCGGTCGAGCGGACCGGCCCGGTCAAGCGCCTGCGCTCCAATTTCATCAACGGCCTGAAGCACCTGCCGGTGCGCATCACGCCGCGCGCGCGAAAAGCCGCCGGACTACTGAGGCGACGGCGCCGGAATCCACTTCGGCGCATCTACCAGGTAGTCATCGTGAGCGGGAACTTGCAGCGCGATCGGTATCGTCGTCGGCGCGTAGTTTGATGGCGCGTGAGCGACGAAACCGATCGCGTACGAGTGCCTCAGGTGCAGATCGTCCGCGATCTCTTCGCATGCCTTATTCAGCGCCGGGACATCATCGACTGGGACGATGTAGCTCTTGCTCCCGCTCGCGCTGGCAAGCCTCGACAACGTGACCGCATCGACGTGTTCCGCGTCATCCCCACCCATGACAAAGGGTCCGACAACTATCCCGCCCGGAGGCAGTTTCGGATTTCCGATTCCGATTGAGTACACGAGCACACCGCTACTCGCCACGGCCCGCAGGACATCGTCAGCGGAAGAAGAACTCGTGTTGTCCATGCCGTCGGTAATCACCAACAACACCTTTCTTTGGTTGTGTCCTCCCTGAGCCTCAGAGATACCTTGCAGAATCGAGTCAAAGAGTGCGGTCTGGCCGTATGCGTGAAGCATGTCCAGCTTTTGAATCAACGCGGCGTGATCGTTGGTCAGCGGTTGCAGTATGAACGGCTGAGTAGAGAACGCGAATAGGAACACCTCGTCCTGTGGATTGAGAGTCTTCACGAACCGCTCAATTGCGGCGCGCGCCTGTGGGAGCTTCGTCACCATACTGCCCGAGGTGTCAACCAGTATCCCGACAGTTGCCGGCGAGTTTTCACCCGCGTGAAAGAAATCGATAGCTTGCGGAGTCCCACTGACGGCAAGCTTGAAGTCGCTCTTGCTCAATCCGTCAACCGGGCTGCCGTCGGGTTTCGCGACCGTCGCCGCAATCTCGGTATAGCCGGCGAGGTTGCTAATATTTTCGGGCGCCTCGACAATTTTCGAGGTACCTACCTCCCATTTCGGTTCGGCGGGCCGGGCGACGGCCGCGGCCAGCACCTCCGACGGCACTAGTTCGGCTCGAACCATTGCCGCCGAATTATTCGGCAGGGAAACCACGGGCGCGGCGCCGCCCGGCGACGCTCCGACGCCGAGTGCATAACCTTCGCCGAGCTGCTTGTTGATTGTGGCGACAGCGGCCGCAAGCGAAGCTCCGTCGTCTGACTCCACCGGCTTCGCGGACAGTACCCATCCACCGCCTTCATCCGCCAACTTCTTTACCGCCCCGGCATCGAGCCGGACGCTGCCACGCAGTTTCGACACGATACCGTCATGCGCCTCGGGATCGCCGATTCCGACCACCCAGAAAGAGATGCCGCTATTACGAACCTGCGCCAGGATGGGAGCGGCTTGGTCGATAGCAGCCTGGTCGAGGCCGTCGGTCAGAAGAACCATCGCGCGATTCGGATAGTGCGCGCCGGATAGCGTTTCAAGTCCCACCCGGATGCCATCCGAGAGCCGCTTCTCGCCGGACGGCATCACGGAGTAAATCTTTTCCAGCGCAAGCGAGTGACTCGTAGTGAATGGCTGCGCGAGAGTTACCTCCCCGAGCGGCGGTTGGTTCACGCTCTGGTAGGTACCACCGATCAAAACAAGGGCGACCTCGTCGCATTCGTTAAGTTGGCTGGCGGCCTGGTTCAGGCCACTTCGCACCCTCGCAACTTCGTCGGGCGAGAACACGACGGTCTTCCGGTACATGCTTCCGGAAACGTCGCCGACGATGACCAGCGAAACCGGGGTCGTGAGGCTGGATTCCTGGCGAAAATAGACGATGGGTGCCGGCTGGCGCCGGACCGCACTGTGAAGTCGGTTTGCTTCAATCCGCTGATCAGTTCGCCTTCCGCATTGGTCACCGAAACCGCTAGCTGCGCATAGCCGGGCGTGGAGAGCGCGCGTGCGGGCGCCAGATCCGTAGGACGACAGAGGTCGAGCGGCGCGGACACCTGAGGCGCCGGAGATGACGAAGTCGTGGCCGTCGTTCCGGCGCTCGGAGTTCCGGGCGCAGGCTGACTCGCCGCTGTGCAACCCGCGAGTAGGCCCGCCGAGATCAGCGCTGCCAGCATCCGCAGAGAGTATCGATGGCGCACTTCCTCAATCCTGCGATATTTCGTACCGCAGCCTTATGCTTTCGTCAAAGGCCGACGTTAACTGCCTGTGATGCGAGCACTCCGCTAACAACCTCCTGACCGTCCTGAGGGAAGCCGAGAGGAGGTCACCCCTGCCGAAGTCAGTCTCAAACCCACCTCGTGTTTCAGACTAAATTAGTTCCCCGTCTCCATTGACGCGCGTAACCGCACCGTTGGTAGATTAAAGTGCATTTTATTTCGACTGTCCGAGTGACAATGAACGCATGGCGTCGGATTCAGAACGTCCGCTGAAGGGAATTCGCGTGATCGACCACGCCGGCGAGTACGGCGAGCTATGCGGCCGGCTGCTTG
Source organism: uncultured delta proteobacterium (assembly GCA_963711565.1). Lineage (GTDB taxonomy): Bacteria > Desulfobacterota > Binatia > Binatales > Binataceae > Binatus. The sequence continues at coordinate 115,661 of CAVQEQ010000001.1, forward strand.
CGGACCTCGGTGCTGAGGTCATCCAAGTCGAGCCGACGGGCGGAGCAGCCTCGCGTAATATTCCGCCTTTTCACGGCGACATGAGCTTGTATTTCGCGGTCCGCAATCTCGGCAAGAAAAGCGTCACGCTCGACCTGGAATCCGCCGACGGCCGCCGGCGCCTCGACGGTCTGCTTGACGCCGCCGACGTATGGATCGAGTCGCACCGCGCAAGTGATCTCCATCGTCGCGAAATTCTCGCTCGTCACCCTTCGCTCATCATCACCTCGATCACCCCTTTCGGACTGACCGGCCCATATCGCGACTACGCCGCCACCGACGCGGTCCTCGTCGCGATGTCGGGATTGCTCTTCCGCTCCGGCGTGCCGGGCAAGCCTCCCCTGTTGTCGCCGGGCGCGCTCGCCTACGACATCGCGGGCACCACGGCGGCATTCGCCACGGTCGCGGCATTGTGGGATCGCACGAAGACGGGACGCGGCCAGCATCTCGATGTATCGGTGATGGAAGCGGCGGCGCAGACCTCCGATTGGGCGCTGCCGAATTTCAGCGCGACGAAAGCGCGCGGCGGCTCTTACTTCGAGCTTCGGATGGGCTCGGCGCCGGTCTATACGATGTACCCGTGCGCCGACGGCTACGTGCGCCTGATCATTCTGAATCCGCGGCAATGGCGCGCGATGCGAGCGTGGCTCGGCGAGCCGCAAGTCCTCCAGGCCGACCACTTCGATTACCTGCTCGGGCGCATGTCGATCCAGACCGACATTCTCGATCCGATGTTCGCGGATTTTTTCAAGGACAAGACCAAGCTCGAGCTCGCGTATGAGGCACAGCGCCGCGGCCTCGCAATGACGCCGGTGCTGACCCCCGACGAAGTGCTCGCCGCCGATCATTTCGCCGCTCGCAAAACTTTTCGCGACGCCGAAGTGGCGGACGGCGTGAACGCGCGCGTCGCCGACGGCTTCTTCATCCTCGACGGACGGCGGCTCGGCTTCACCGGCCGCGCTCCCGCTCCTGGCGAGCATGATCGCGACACCCTCGCGCCCATCGCGAAGCCTTCGCCTCCCGTCAACTCTGCAACATCACGATATCCGTTCGCCGGCCTGCGCGTGCTCGACTTCGGCATCGGCGGCGTCGGCGTCGAAGCCGGGCGCCTGCTCGCCGAATATGGCGCCGACGTAATCAAAATCGAAACGCGCGCGCACCCCGACTTCATCCGCGCGATCTATGGCACCGAGATGAATCCGTCGTTCGCCTCTTCGAGCCGATGCAAACGCAGCTTCGGCATCAACCTGCGGACCGCCGATGGACTCGCGATCATCAAGCGGCTCATCGCCGTCTCCGATTTGGTCATCGAGAACAGCGCCACCGGCACGATGGGAAAAATGGGCCTGGGATTCGATCAAATGCGCGCAATCAATCCGCGCATCATTCTCGCCTCGAGCCAGCTAATGGGCGCGTCCGGTCCGTGGAAAGATTGGATCGGATTCGGCCCCAACAGCCGCACGGCCGCCGGCATGACCTGGCTGTGGAACTTTCCCGAAGGCGGGATGCCGCCGGGTTCAGGCGCGATTCATCCCGACCATCTCGCGGGACGCATGTTAGCTCTGGGAGCAGTCGCGACGCTGTTCGCGCGCGGGCGCGGCGGCGATGGCGGCCATCTCGAAGTGGCGCAAGTCGAAACGATCATCGGCCTGCTGGCCGATCTGATGCTCAAGGCGGCGCTCGAGCCGGGTTCCGTCGGCCCGCAGGGAAATCTCAGCGCACGCGGTGCGCCGTGGGGTGTGTATCCGTGCGCCGGAAACGAGCGATGGTGTGTAATCACGATTCGCAACGATGACGATTGGAGTCGATTCCGCACTGCACTCGGCGATCCTGACTGGGCGCGCGCACGCGATTACAAAACCGCGCAAGCGCGAATCGAACGTCGTGCGGAAATCGACCGGCGCGTGACCGAGTGGACCTCCGCGCGCAGCGATCGCGAAGTGACTGACATTCTTCAGCCAGCCGGCGTGCCTACTGGCTTCATGATGTATGCGAGCGACATGCAGGCTGATCCGCACTTGGTCGCGCGCGGCTACCCGCAGCAAGTCGATCAGCCCGGCGTCGGCGCGATGATGTTCGAGGGGCCGGCTTTCACGCGACGTCGATTCCTGAGCCTATCGTCGCGCCTGCGCCCGCGCTGGGCGAGCACACCCGCGAGATCTGCCGCACGATTCTGCGCATGGAAGACGCCGATGTGTCGAAGCTCGTCGCCGAAGGTGTGCTCGAAGAGTCCACAGGCACGCCCGCTTGAAAACGCCGGGCGCGGCGACCTTCATACTGCCTGCCCCGCGCACCATCCACTCGACCACGCCCATTGAAAATTGTAGCCGCCGAGCCATCCCGTCACGTCCACCGCTTCGCCGATCGCAAACAGACCCCGCACCGCGCGCGCTTCCATCGTCTTCGATGACAGCGCCCTGGTATCGATTCCGCATACAGTCACCTCGGCTTTGGACCATCCTTCGGAGCCGCTTGGTTTGAGCTGCCATCGTTTCAATCGCCGCGCGAGTTCTAAAAGATCGCGGTCCGGAACATTTGCGATTGTGAGATTCGACGCTGCAGTCCGCGCGAGCGTATGCGCGAGACGAGTCGGAAGCACCTCTGCCAGTATGGTTTTGAGTTCAGCCTTGGGCCGGGTGCGCTTTCGGTCCGCGAGAAAGCCTTCGACATCCACTGAAGGTGTGAGGTTGAGCGACAGCGCATCGCCTTCGCGCCAGTACGATGAAATCTGCAAAATCGCCGGACCCGACAGGCCGCGATGCGTGAATAGAATGTTCTCGCGAAAGCTGTCGCGGCCGCATGAGACGATCGCGTCCACCGAAACGCCGCTGAGAGTGCGGCAAAGTTCGAGCATCTCGCCCGTCACCTTCAACGGCACCAGACCGGGCCGCGGCTCGATGACCGCAAGATCGAATCGCCGCGCCGTATCGTACGCGAATCCCGTCGCACCCATCTTTGGAATTGAGAGGGCGCCGGTCGCGAGCACTAAAGCCGGTGCGGCGAAGCTGCCCTTGTTGGTCTCGATGCGAAAACGATCGGCGCGCGTGATATCGGTGACGCTGAGCCCGGTGCGCAAATCAACGTCCGCGGCCTTACACTCCGCCAGCAGCATCGCGAGGATCTCGCGCGCCGATCCGTCGCAGAAAAGCTGGCCGAGAGTCTTCTCGTGATAAAGGATTCGATGGCGCTCGACCAGCGCGATGAAATCGTGCTGCGTGTAGCGGCTCAGTGCGGACTTGCAGAAATGCGGATTGGCGGAAAGAAAGCGCTCCGGCGCGATTTCGAGATTGGTGAAATTGCAGCGGCCACCGCCCGAGATAAGAATCTTGGCGCCGGGCTGATCGTTATGCTCGAGCAGCAGCACGCGCCGCCCGCGACTGCCGGCCGTCATCGCGCACATCAGCCCTGCCGCTCCTGCGCCCACGATTATAACGTCGAACGATTCCATCGCCGCCGCATCATACTAAATCCTGACGATTTGCAGCTGCGGTGAAACGCGTGCTAGTTCGAGATTTTGGCGAAGGAGCGGATGGAGATGACGCTGGATGAGCAGAAAGAACGTGCGGTCAAGTTTATCAAGGCGCTCGAGTGGCCCGAGGCGGAGACGCTGGCATCGATGGTCACCGACGACTTCGAGTTCGATCCGATGGGCAGGCTGAAGCAGGTCCCGGTGCTCCACGGCAAGGCGGCCACGAAGCTGATGGAGTCCACGTTGCGGCGCGCATTTCCCAATCGTCTCAAGATGACGGTGCTGACGGTGATCGCGGAGGCGAATCAGGTTGCAATCCAGGCCGAGTCGGAAGCGATCACGGACAAGGGCAGGCAGTACGCGAACCGATATCACTTCTACATTCGATTCGCGGGTGACAAGATCGCGCAGGTCCGCGAGTACAACGACACCGATCACGTACGCCAGGTTATTTTCAGCTAGACGACGGCGCCGCCAGAGTTTCGGAGAAATCGCAGATGCAAATCGAATATCGCGCGGAAGTGATTGGTTCGATGCTGCGGCCGGCTTATCTCAAGGACGCGCGCAAGCGATGGGAGGCGGGCAGCCTCGGCACGCGCGACTTCAAGCGTCTCGAAGATCGCGCCGTCGATGAAATGATCGCGTTGCAGGAACGATGCGGCGTCAACGTCGTGACCGACGGGGAGATGCGGCGCACCCATTTCATCGCGCCGCTGACCGACGTGATTTCGGGCGTCAAGCCGATCCCCGCATTTACTCGCGTGTGGCGTCGGCCGCATGAGAAGAATCAGAAAGCCGATCAGACCGACATCCAGGTGCAATACGCGGTGGTGGATCGGATTCATCGACTGCGATCGCTCACCAATGAGGAGTTCGCGTATGCACGCGGGCGTGCGACGAAGCCGCTTAAGGTCACACTGCCGAGTCCGTTGATGATGACGCTGCGGTGGTCGCCGGAACATTCGCGCGCCGCATATCCCGATCCGTTCGCGCTGTTCCGCGACGCGGCGGATATTGTGCGCGATGAAGCGCGCGAACTGGCAGCGCTCGGCTGCGAGTATATCCAGATCGACGCGCCCGAGCTCGGGATGCTGTGCGATCCGGATCGTCGCCGCGAGGATTTTGCCGCGCGCGGGATGGATCCCGAGCGGCTGCTGACCGAGGGCATCGACATCATCAACTCAGTCGCCGAGGTCAGCGGCGTCACCTTCGCACTTCATCTGTGCCGCGGCAACAACAAGGGCTACTACGTGGGCGAAGGCGGCTACGAGTCGATCGCAAAGCAGGTCTTTCAGCGCGCGCGCAACTTCGCGCGCTTCCTGCTCGAATACGACGACTGGCGTTCCGGTTCCTTCGAGCCTTTGCGCGAGATTCCCTCCGATAAAAGCGTGGTGCTTGGTTTGATCTCGACCAAGCGGGTCGAGCTTGAATCGGCGGCAGGAGTCGTCGAGCGGATCGACGAGGCAAGCAAATTTTTTCCGCGCGAGAAGATGGCGCTGTCCACGCAATGCGGTTTCGGCACTGTGTGGGAGGGCAATCCAATTCCCGAATCGACGCAGGAAGCGAAGCTGCGGCTGGTCGCCGAAATCGCGCACCGCGTGTGGCGATGAAGAATCGATCGGGTGGAGAAAATCGCGATTGTGGATTAATGCTCAGGGATTAACGACGACGGAGGACTACTAACCGTGACTGCGAGAAAACAGCGAATCCCGTTCCGCGATTTTTCAACTCTCAGCGCCGAGGACCGCGAAAGGGCGGATCGCAACAAGGTCAACGGCGAGGTCGTCAACATTTTCAGGGTGCTGATGAACAATCCAAAGCTGGCGCGAAGCTGGTCGCGTTTCGCCGGCTACATTCTGGGCGGCCAATCGCTGCCCGCACGCGACCGCGAGATTCTGATTCTGCGCATCGGCTGGCTCAATCAGGCGCCCTACGAATGGGAGCAGCATGTGCGAATCGGCAAGGCCGCCGGGCTCACTGACGACGAGATCGATCGCATCAGCAAGGGTCCGAAGGCCGGCTGGAACAAGCACGACGCCGCGCTGATCCAGGCCGCCGACGATTTGCGCGAGAAGTCCGTAGTCTCCGACGAGACCTGGAAGCAGTTGTCCGAGCGCTACAGTACCGAGCAAATGATGGACGCGGTTTTCACCATCGGCCAGTACAACCTCGTTTCGTGGGCGCTCAACAGCTTCGGCGTGCCGCTCGACGACTACCTGCCCGGCGCGCAGAAGAACGCATAACGATCGAAAAGCGGTGACGTGAAAAATGGATCTTCAACTCGAGGGAAAGACCGCGCTGATTCTAGGCGGCAGCAAAGGACTCGGACGCGGCGTCGCCGATGCGCTCGCGGCTGAAGGCGTTGCGGTCGCGCTGGTTGCGCGCGGACAGGAGGCTCTGGATCGCGCCGTCGCGGAAATCACGTCGCGCGGCGCGAAGGCGGTCGGGTTTGCGGCGGACCTCGCGAATTGGCCGAGCGTCGAGGATGCCGCCAACGCGGCGCGCAAACAGCTCGGCGCGATCGACATCCTACTGAACAATTCCGGCGGGCCGCCGCCGTCCGGTGTCGCCGGAGTGCCGGCCAAGGTCTGGGAAGATCAGTTCCACGCGATGGTGATGCCGCTGTTTCGAATCACCGACTTGCTGATCGGCGACATGCGCGCGCGCAAATGGGGACGCATCCTGAACATCGCCTCGACCAGCGTGGTCGAGCCGCTCGCCGCGATCGGAGTGTCGAATACGCTGCGCAGTGCGATCGTCGGATGGGCCAAGACGCTGGCGACGGAAACCGCGCGCGACGGAATTACCGTCAACACTCTTCTGCCCGGCGCGATTAGCACGGATCGCACAGTGCAACTCAGCCGTGCGACTGCTGAGCGGCAGAAAATTTCTGTCGAGGAGGCAATCCAACGCAGCGCGCAAGCGATTCCGGTCGGACGCTTCGGCACGCCCGCGGAATTCGGCGCAGTCGCAGCATTCCTCGCGAGTCCGTTGGCAGCCTACGTCACGGGCTCGTTGATTCGCATCGACGGCGGCGCACTGCGCTCGGTTTGAAACATGAGTAACGTGCTGCCGCTGAGTTCCAATATCCGGTTCGGCGCGATGGCGACCGCTGCCGATCGCGATCACGCGCTCAAGACCGTCCGCACCCTGTCGGAGTGGGGTTACGAAGGTATCTGGACGGGCGACCACGTCGCTTTCACTGGACCGATCGACGATTCCTTGACCCAGCTCACCTACCTGTCCGCGCTGAATCCGGATCTGATTTTCGGCACCAGCATCTACCTGCTGCCGCTGCGTCATCCCACGACAGTTGCGAAGATGGTCGCGACGGTGGACCGTCTGATGGGCGCGGGACATTTCATTTTCGGCGTCGGCGTCGGCGGCGAATTCCCGCGCGAGTACGAAGCTTGCGGCGTCCCGCTCAAACAACGCGGCGGACGCGCGAACGAATCGATAGAAATAATCAAGCGACTGTGGACCGGCGAACCGGTCGAGTATCGCGGCAAATATTTCAGCTTCGGAAAAATTACGATGCTGCCGAAACCGCGCACGCCCGGCGGACCTCCCGTGTGGGTCGGCGGACGCGCCGAAGCCGCACTAAAGCGCGCTGCCCTGCTGGGCGACGGCTGGATGCCGTACGTCGTGACGCCCAAACGCGTCGCCGACGGTCTCGAGTTCATCGCGCGCGAGGCGGAAAAGGCCGGCCGCAAGATCGAGCACTTCGGCACCGCCTTGCATCTGTTCGTGACGATCGGGCCCACCTATGAAGCTGCGCTCGACGTCGCGGCAACGCACCTGAGCAAGCGCTATGCGATGGACTTTCGCGAACCCGCCAAGCGATACGCGGCTGTGGGGAAGCCTGCCAACGTCGCCGCCAGAATCGACGAGTTCGTCAAGGCGGGGATTCGCGACGTCAATGTGGATATCATCTCGGCGCCGGCGGACCGCGACGCACAGCATGAGCAGTTCGCGCGGGAAGTGATCCCCCTGCTGCGCCGATAAGACTATCGCCAGGTCAGTTTGTTCTTGACGCCGACCACGCCCGGCGTATTCATCGCGATCGATTCCGCTTGCCGGGCCTCTTCGGCTGACGCCACCACACCGCTCAACTGTACCGTGCCGTGATCGCAATCGACCTCAACCGGATATCGATCCGAGATACCCAGCTCGGCCAGCGACCTCTTTACCTCGGTTATCACCAGGTCGTCGTTCGCGCGTTCGGCGGGAGAATTGTAAATGTGCTCGGCTGAAGTTTGCACCTTGTCATGTTCTACCGTCAGCGACTGATCGGTGGTTCCGGCCGGAGCGCCAGTTGCCGCGCCAGGCGCATTATCGGACATGCCCTGCTGCGCGTGCGAGTTCGAAACCGACATCGAGACAGTCGCAAGACCGCACAGCACCATCACACCGACAACCTTGATTCTTTTGAGTTCCATACGATTAGCCACACGGGCACGGAGAAATAGTATCTCTCCGTGCCCATGATTAGGCAGTCAGATAGCTAGTTGCTTTCCTGGTAGGTCTTCTTCTGGTACGTCGTGGTCGTCTCGTTCTGCGGCGGGGCCGTCGGAATCGTGGCCATCGGCGTCACAGTCGAAGACTCGCTGTGATACGCGCTCGAGCTCTCCTGAGTTGCGTTGTTGCCGGTGTCGGTCGAGTCTGACGCGCTCTTTTCCTCGGTGGTGGTCACCGTACTCGGCGGCGATACCATTACGGGCGCCGGCTGAACGACGACCTGCGCCGGCGGCGGCTCAACTGGTACATACGAAGTTGTGGAGCTTATCTCCTTCACGGGTTGCGGAGACGATCCGCAACCTCCCAGGAAAGATAACGCCGTGAGACTAAGCAGTGAAATAGCAACTTTGATCGAATTCCTCATGACATGAACCTCCTTGATCTGCACAGACTGGAACAAATTAGCTATTGGTCGGTTGAAAGTAGTAATCGGAAGTAGAATCTCGGATAGTTACTCGACTGAGATCCGCCACGGAATCTCGTTATTCACTATCTCCATGTCAGCTATACTGTCAGCGACAAATACCGCGCGCTCCGCTGCGTCCCATGAATCGGCATTGCCCGGCATGGTAACGACGCCGTGATCCGTGTGGACTTTAATGACGCTTCGCCTGACCGGAAGTGAATCCCCGGCAACCCGATATTGCATTGCGGGGGAATGGTTCAGGCAAAATGCGGGTCCAACGATTGCCATGGCGGCGATCGTGACTGTCGACATAACAAACTGTACTTTGCTTTTCATGTCGCCTCCGCCGTCAGTGGGTCTGGTGCGCAACTAGTCGGTGTTCGCAGAGGTGATCACCATGAGCTGGTTGTTCACGCTCTGGACTCCACTGACTTGTTCCGCGAGCTGCATCGCATGCTGCGCGATCTCGGGCGAGGACACGCTGCCCTTCAGAGTTACAACTCCGGCGATCGTGTCGACGTGTATTTCGGAGGATCTGACGTCCTTGTCGCGCGCCAACGCGGTTTTGACCTCGGCCGTGATCGTCGTGTCCTTAACCGCGCGTTCGGTTCCGCTGTACGCGTCCTTCGCGGCCGCCGCGGTGTCCGAGCCCGCCTGCTCGATCTTTTGACCGGCCTGATCCATCTGCTGGCTTGCCGGCTCGTTCTGGGCGAACGCGGGAATTGACAAAACCATTCCGAAAAGAACTGTCGGTACAATTAGGTTAAAGGAGTGTCTGATCTTCATAATCTCATTCCTCTGCGAGATTCCTCGCCACAACCAACTACTCAGCAAGTATAGGGCCACGCGCATAAATCGCTGGCCGGCAGGGCTTTTTTCCGAATCTTGGGGGTAATTTCTTCACGATTCCGATTGCACGGAATCGGTGACAACGAGTCGCTAAGGTGCGGGTGGGCTAGCTGAATCGGCGACTTTCGGCAGCGGCGCGAGCAAGGTTGAGGCTTTCGTCGCGAGGCTCATCGCGGCGACATTGTCGCGCTCGGCCAGAGACTCCCGGGCCTCGAGCAACAATTTCTGCGCGAGAATATCACGTTGAGAATCGTCGGCACTCAAATTTGTACGGTCAACTCGTTTTTCGATTCCGTCGACATCCTGGATCAATTTAGCCGCTTTCGCCGGATCGCCGTCGGCCGACCCCGACGATTCCAGCGAGGGAGAACTCTGCCCAGCGGCTCCCGCAGCGGGTGCGACGCTCGCAGCCGACCCTCTCGCTGACGGCGTCGCGAGAGTGCCGGACGCCGGCGCGCCAGGCTTTGGTTCCAGACTTACTTCTGCGCCGGTATTCGATGGAGTGCCCGACGGCTTCGCAGCGACATGCGCCTGCCGGGTGGGTTTCTTCGCCGTATGTCCCTGGGTTTCCCCTGCTTGCGGAGTTGGAGTCGCAGTGGGGGTTGCAGTCGGAATCGGACTCGCGGTCGGCGTCGGAGATTCAGAAGGCGACAGGCGGCTGAAGAAGTCGCTTACGCTCGACGTGTTCGGCGTGCCGCTAGAGCATCCGGCCGCCAAGATCAGCGGCATCGAAAGCATGCCGAGGACCGGCGCGAGGACCCGCCGATTGAATCGCTTATGCGGCGCTGGATTCGGCTGATTTGGCAGGCGCATTTGCTGCAATCGGAATCGTTACCTTGCAAATCGTACCTTGTCCCAATTCCGAATCTATAGCTATCTTCCCGCCGTTGAGTTCGATTGCCCGCATCGCGAACGGCAGTCCCAGCCCGCTCCCGCCAGCCTTGGTTGTGTAATACAAGTCGAAAATCCGATCCAGTTGCGCTTTGCCGATTCCGGGACCGCGGTCCGCCACCGTGACTTCGACCGACGATGCTTGCATCCTGCTGGCCAGCGTCAATCCGCCGCCATCGGGCATCGCTTGTTCGGCGTTGGCGATCAGATTCGAGAGCGCTTCGTAGATTAGCCCTCGATCGGCTTGAACCGGCGGCAGCGTAGGTTCGAGTTGATACTCGACTTTGATCTTTTCGGCATTCACCCGCGCGCCGAGTTCTTTGAGCAACTCGTTGATGTCGAAATCGCTCAGCTTCAATTGCTCGGGCCGCATGAACCGCAGCAGCGCCTCCACCGCCTCGTCGAGCCGCGTCACTTCGTGGCGCAACTTATCGATATGCTTTGAGCCCTTCTCGCCCGCTTCGTGGCGCAGCAGTTCGAGCCTCATGTTCATCCCGTTCAACGGGCTGCGCAGTTGATGGGCGAGGCCGGAAATCAGCGTTCCGAGCCGGGCGAGCCGATTTGACGAATCGAGCGCCGTCTCGAGTTCGATAACCGGCTTCAGGTCTCGCAACACAATCAGCAGGCCGGCTGGAACCCGTTCGCGCCCGAGACGAAAGAATGAAACCAGGTAAGTCCCGCCCGCCGGTAGCGCCAGCGGAACGTCATGCGCCTCGGTGCCGGCCACGGTTGACTGCACCAGCGCCAGCAACGGATGCGCGCCATCGAGCGCGGAGGCGAGCGATGCGCCTTCGAGCGACGCGTTCTTCGGCGCCAGCCGCTCCTGCGCCTCTTTATTCGCGAACAGCACCACGCCGCCGGCGTCGAGCAGCACCACCGCGTCCTGGATCGAACGGACCACGTCGAACAGATGAGTCTGATCGCTGTCCAGCCGGGAGCGATCCGCCCTCACCTGCCGCGACAACTCGTTGAACTTCTCGGCCAGCGTGCTCAACTCGCCGGCGCCGGAGACGCTGACCTCCGTAGGACTCTTGCCGGCCGCCAATTGTTCGAATCCGCTGGTAAGGATGGCGAGTTGTTCCAGAATCCGGTTGGCAATCAACAAAACCACCAGCATCGCGGCGGCGATCACCAGCCCCGCGGTCGCCAAGATCACCACCAGCAGATGGCGGGCCCGGTCCGCGATCAGCGCCGTCGTCACGCCGACCGAAATCGTCGCGGCCGGCTTGCCGTTGATATCTACTCGCCGCCGCGCTTCGTAAACCTTCGCCGTCAGCAGGCTTGGCAGCGACGTGAACAGCAGCCATCGCGACGCCTGCTCGTCCAGTTCCCTGACCGACGGCAGGTCGAGCGCGGGCTTGCCCTCGCCGTCGCCATTAGCCGCGACGATCACCGTGCCGTCGTCGGCGACGATATGCGCCGAGACCACCGCGGGTCCGAACGCCACCGTCGAATCGAGCAGCTTGCGCAATGGCTCACTCCCGCGCAGCGTGGTCGGGACGTCGGCGTCGCCTTGCGAGAGAGCCAGCCGCACTTGTTCGAAAACCTGTGCGATCATGAAGTCGGTAGATCGCGACATGTCGTGGATCATCGTGCCGATTCGGGAGTCGATCGAGATGACGCTGAGGGTGATCGTGGGAACAAGCATCAGCACGAGTGCCATCAGGGCCAGTCTTGCTCGCAAATGCATAGTTTCCTCGCGCGATGGAGCCTTGCCGGCGAACCCCACTGAAGGGCGTTCCAGCCGTTTCGAGCTACGAGCGTTCGGAGCCGAAGCGTTCCAGTTTGTTGTACAAAGTTTTGGCGCTGACGCCAAGAATCTCGGCGGCGCGGGTCTTATTGCCGGCGGTGAACTCGATAGTCCGCGTGATCATCTCCTTCTCAACGTCGTCGAGCGAAGTGCCCAGCGGTATCTTGATGAAGCCGCCGTCGCCGCCATTGCTTGCCGCACGAAAGTCGTCGGGCAGATCGGTCTTGCGGATGGTGTGGCCCTCGCACACGATCAGCGCACGCTCGATCACGTTGCGCAATTGCCGCACGTTGCCCGGCCACGGATGCGCCTGCAACGACTTCATGCATTCCTCATCGACTCCGGTCACTTCCTTCTTGTTCTGCGTCGCGTAGTAATTGACGAACATCTGTGTAAGCTGCGGCAGGTCGTCGATTCGCTCGCGCAGCGGAGGCAGTACAATCGTGAATACGTTCAGCCGGTAGTACAGGTCGGAGCGCAGCTTGCCCTCGCGCACCGACTGCTCGATGTCACGATTCGACGACGCCAGCACCCGCACGTCCAGCGGTATCTCGACCGTCCCGCCAACCCGCCGCAACCGCTGCTCCTCGATCACGCGCAGCAGCTTGGGCTGCAGCTCGGGCTTCATCTCGGTCAGCTCGTCGAGCAGCAAGGTGCCGCCATTGGCCACCTCGAAGCATCCTTCCTTGCGGCGGTCGGCGCCAGTGAACGATCCGCGCTCATGCCCGAACAGCTCGCTCTCCATCAGCGTCTCGGGAATCGCCGCGCAGTTGACCGGCACGTAGGCCGCGTCGCGCCGCGGCGACAGCTCGTGAATCGTGCGCGCCACCAGCTCCTTGCCGGTGCCGCTCTCGCCCGTGATCACCACCGACGCCGACGATTGCGCCAGCCGCTCTATCGCCGTGATCACCTTGCGCATCGGGAGCGAACGCCCGAAGAGAGGCCCCAGCTCACCGACCTCGGCCAAGCGGCGCCGGAGCGTCGAGTTCTCCTCGCGGATGCTGATGGTGTCGGCGAGGTTCTTGAGCACCCGCTGCAGATGCGCCGGGTCAACCGGCTTGCGCATGTAATCGAGTGCCCCTTGCTTGAGCGCTTCGACCGCATCGGGTATCTCGCCCTGCCCCGAAATCATGATGGTCGGCAAGTTAATCCCCAGCTCGCGGATGTCGTGCAGAAGCTCGAGCCCACCCTTGCGCGGCATTCTCAGGTCCGACAGCAGGATATGGGGGTCGAAGCTGCGAATAAGCTCGAGCGCCCGCACCCCGTCCTCGGCAATCTCCCCTCGATACCCCCACACGGCGAGCGACTCGCGCCACTCCTCGTGCGTGTTGACGTCGTCCTCAGCGATTAAAACTCGAATTTCGTTTGCCATCGGATTTTCCAACGAACGGGCGTATTGACGTAGGGGCGTCTCGCCGATGCACTGCAACAACCATGCGCACCCCCGATTAGCTGGAAATAGTATGGCTTATTAAGGATTTAGGCTCAAAACCCGAGCGGGATGCATGATCAGTCGGTAATTCTTACTGAGTAATTTCTACCGACTCAACGCTTCAGGCCGCGCGGTTAGCCGGATCCACCTCCGCAGCCGCATGGTCCTCTGCGAGCGTGGGAACCCGGCGCGCTTTGAGCTGATAGAGTTTCGGGTCGGCACGTATCGTCTTCCACCAGTAGCGAATCGTGCTACCCGACCAGTTGTTCGTAATGCGCCCGGCTTCGTTCTTGTACCAACTCTTTGCCGTGGACGCCCAAACTCTCTGTTCCAGCTCCTTTTGCTGGACGGCGTCGAACTCGTCCATCACGTCGCGTCGCAGATCTATGGAAGAAGCGCCGCTCTCGTCCAGCCGCCGGATACAGTCGAGAATGTAGTTCGTCTGGCATTCGATCATGAAGATGATCGAGTTGTGCCCGAGGTTCGTGTTCGGTCCGTACATCAGAAACAGATTCGGGAATCCCGCGACGCTGATCCCGAGGTAGGCCTTCGCGCCACCCGCCCATTCGTCTTGCAAGAGGCGTCCGTCGCGCCCGCGAATCGCCATCGGCGCGAGGAATGCCGTTGACTCGAATCCGGTCGCATAGATCAGCACGTTGACGGGAATAGTGCGGCCGTCTTTGGTGACGACGGCGCGTTCATCCAGATGGTCGATGCCGCTGGTTACGACCTCGACGTTTTCGCGGTTGAGGGTCGCATAATAGTCGTCGGAAATCAGAATACGCTTGCCGCCGACCGGATAGTCGGGAATCAACGCCTTCTGCAGCTTCGGATCTGTAACGGTCGCGCGCATGTAGGTCTCGGCAGCTTGCGCCATCCGCCGTGACAGAAACGAAACGCCGCGGAAGACCGGCCAGTTGATCTCGTGCTGGCAGTAGATCAGCCAGCGGTAGAGCCGCGTCAGCACGGGATTGCGCGCGAACCGGCGCTTCTGGTCATCGGTGTACGCGAGGTCGTTTCGCGGCACCATCCAGTTCGCGCTGCGCTGGAAGATATAGACCTTGCCGGCCTTCGCCGCGATCTGCGGAATGAACTGGATCGCGCTGGCCGCGTTGCCGACGACGCCGACACTCTTACCAGTCAAGTCGATATCGTGACGCCATCGCGCCGAGTGGAACGACACACCCTTGAAGTTCTCGGCGCCGCGAAGCTTCGGCATGTTCGGCCGGTTCAACTGGCCGACGCCGGCGACCAGCACCTCGGCCAGGACTTCTTCACCCTTGGTGGTACGGATTCTCCAAACCGCCGCGTCTTCATCCCAACTCGCGCCGGCTATCTCCGTGCCGAAGCGGATGTGCCGCATGAGGTCGTACTTCTTCGCGCAATCCTCCATGTACTGCAGGATCTCGGCCTGCGGCGCCCACTTCCGCGACCAATCGGTTTTCTGCTCGAACGAGAAGCAATAAGAAAACGACGGTACGTCGCAGGCTGCGCCGGGATAAGTGTTGTCGCGCCACGTCCCGCCAAGCCGGTCAGATTTCTCGAAGATGGTAAAGGAATCGATCCCCAACCGCGTGAGCTGTATGCCGAGGCACAGGCCCGAGAAGCCGGACCCGATGATCGCAATCCGCCGCGTCGCGCGACTATTCATGGACATTGAGCAACTCTCCTGGCGTTGAGCGCAATCGTTCCTGGAAATACACAGCTTACTCTGATTGCTTTCGAGAGGCTGCACCGCCGCCGAAGCCTAAACGGAGGCAGGCGCTTCAAACCCTCGGATTCGCCGATTGCTACCAAACAAGTCATCGGGTTCAATTTTGCGTTTCGCGAGCAGGAATCATGTTGTACCGCTGGTCGCGCCAGATGGCTACATTTTGATATTTTTTGGTGACTTTGTTGAGCTAGGTAGTAAGCTAGCTGAAAGGAAATTCCATGCGAGAAATCGGATCGTCCGAAGCAAAAAACAAGTTGAGCGCGCTCCTCGACCAGGTCGAGCATGGGGCGGAAATTGTGATAACCCGCCGCGGAAGACCCGTCGCCAAATTAGTGCCCTCTGGGCCGGGATTCGAGCGCGCCGCCGCCGGTCTGCGCGAAGCCAGCAAGGGAATCAGGCTGCGCGGCCTCAACTTCAAGGACCTGATCAATGAAGGGCGCCCGTGAGCTTTGTCTTTGATAATTCCGTCGCGCTCGCTTGGTGCTTCGTAGACCAGCACGCTCAACCGTTATTGGACCTTCTGGACAGCGTGGCTGAAACCGGCGCCTGCGTTAGCCATAGACGAGGCTGTCCCGCGATCGCTATGCCGGCGCACGCCACAAAGTCCGAAGCGTGGTATCGTAGGCGATCTCAATGGGGCCAACGAATATGGCGACCGTCAGAAAGCAGTCAGCGCCGCGGGCCGACACGCGCAAGATAAGAAACCTTACGGAAGAACTCAGCCGTGAAGAACATAGCCTCGGGATCCCCCTGCTCGACGCGGCAGTGGCGGGCGTCATTCTCGGCTTCAAGCCGGCGGATCGCGAGATGCGCGCGCAGGCGCAGCGATGCTGGGAGACCCTGAAGCCGCGACTCAATCAGCATCTGCTCAGCGAAGATGAAACCGTGCTGCCGTGGGCGGAAGATGCGGGCGGTATGTCGGTCGAGGCGATGAATCGGATCAAAAGCAGCCATCGAGAAATGCGCTCGCTGATCGGCAAGCTCACCGGAGTGTCGTTCGAAAAAGATCCGGACAAAGTCGTCGCCGCGGCCGGCAAAGCGCTATGCGTGCTCGCTGTTAAGCTCGACGATTTGATCGACAGTGAAGAAATGCGGCTGTTGCCGGCGCTAAGAAAGATGTTGTTCGCTTAGTTGCCCAGGCGGAAACTATACGCAGGAGCGAATCGATGGAAACCCAAGCGACCGGTAATCGTCTCGAAAGCGCGAATGAATTCTCACTCGACACGATTGATATCGTCACTCCCGACCACTACCAGAAAAACGGCTACCCGCACGCCGAGTGGACGTACCTCCGCAAGCACCATCCCGTGTCCTACGTGGACCGGCCGCGAATGGATCCGTTCTGGGCGATCACCAAGGCGGCCGATATCAGGGAGATAAGCTGTCAGCCGCGCTTGTGGCTCAACGGTCCGCGGCTTGCGGTGTTTGTGCTGGACGAGGGCGACACCGGCCTCCCGCCCGAGCTGCCGCTCAAGCATCTGCTCAATATGGATCCGCCGGAGCACGGCGAGTATCGCTCGATCCTGAGCCAATACTTCACGCCGCGTTCGATTCGTGAGCTCGAGGCCGAGGTCACGAACATAACCGCCCAACTGCTCGACGACGTGATGGACCGCAAGGAATGCGACTTCGTCACCGAGATCTCGTCGAAGGTGCCGGTCGCAGTCATCGCGGAAATGCTCGGCGTGCCGAAGAAGGATCGGCCGACGATCTTCCGCTGGACGAATGAAATCATCGGCGGCGGCGATCCCGAGTTTCAGCGCGGCAAGGATGCGAACGAAACCTTCGCCCAGGCGCGCATGGAAATGTTCACCTACTTCACCAACCTAGTCGAAGAGAGCCGCAAGCATCCCAACAAGAGCGTCACCAGTATCATCTCGAACACGAAAGTAAACGGCGAGCCGCTGCCCGCGCTGGAACTGCTCTCCTACCTGTTGCTCCTGGTGGTGGCGGGCAACGAGACCACTCGCAATGCGACCAGCGGCGGCCTGCTTGCGTTCATCGAAAATCCCGCTCAATTCCAACGGCTCAAGTCGGATCCCACGTTGATCAAATCCGCCGTCGAGGAAATCGTGCGCTGGACTTCGCCGGTGATCCAGTTTTGCCGCACCGCCACGAGCGATACCTTGGTGCGCGGGCAGAAGATTCGCGCGGGCGAGTCGGTGTGTTTGTTCTACCCCTCAGCCAGCCGCGACGAAGACGTCTTCGAGCAACCGTTCAAGTTCGACATCGGCCGCAACCCGAATCCCCATCTCTCGTTCGGCATCGGAGAGCATTTCTGTCTCGGGGCCAACCTTGCACGGCTGGAACTGACGGTGATCTTCAGAGAGCTGGCGAAACGGCTCGAGCACGCGGAATTGGCGGGACCGGTCGAGCGTCTGCGCTCGAGCTTCGTCGGCGGCATCAAGCACATGCCGATCCGTTACAAGCTCAAGCCCGCCGCTTAAGGCCGTTTCGCTGCGTGCGCCATCGCAACAGATCGAAGCGGTCCTGACCGAAGAACGGCTCGCCGTTGAAGACCATCAAGGGGACGCCCCAATGGCCGGCGCGCTTTTGCGCGGATTCATTCTCGGCGATTGCGGCTTCATAGCGAGCGGGGTCGCGCTCGATTTCCGAATCGAGTTTCGCGAGGTCCAGCCCCACACGATCCGCCGCCCGTGCCAGATGGTCGCCGAGATGCCAGTCTCTCACGCCGCCAAAAATGACGCCGCTCACTGCGGCGAGGAACGGTAATCCCTTGCCGGCAGCGGCGGCGGCGATGCCTAACCTGGTCAATCTGTGGATGTACGGTTGCTCCGTCGCCACCTCGCCGGTGCCCATGTTCATGAGAATCGGATCGGGGCTGGGCCACGCGAACGGCATGCCAAGCATTTCCGCGATCCGCGAGCAATCGCGAAAGAGATACGGCGGCCACATCGGATTCACCTGTTTGAAGAACCCGGGAATCCGGACCGCGATCGGATAGACCGGCCGCACGTTGGCCTTCACGTCGTACTCGCGCTCAAATTCAATCAGCCGCGGCGTAACGAGATAGGAATAGGGCGAGCGAAACGACCAGAACAAATCATACTCGAGTGTCATTTCCGTCTTGTCTCCTGAACGCGTCGAAAAGTCCAGAGTTCGTACTGCAGAGAGCGATAGATTCGCAGTTCGAGCACTGGAAAATCTCGCCGCTCTCGTGGCAAGCTGCGAATCTGATTGGCATGTTGGCATTGACCACTGCTGGATCGAAGCGTCGCAATGACCATCACGCACGGAGATAATCGAAATGGCCGAGCCACTGGAAAAGCCGATTGGAGTGACCGCGAAGCCCACGCGACCGCAAGAGTTCTACGATAGCGTCAAGCGGAAGTTCGCCGAGGAACGCGACCTCCGGCTGAACTACCGCCCGGATGGCACGGCACAGTACACGTCCGAATTGACGGGCGAGCTGTCGAAATACGAAGTTGACCCGTACGCGGGCGAGATCAAGCCGCGCGAGCCCATCAACGACACCGTCGAAGTCCTGTTTATCGGCGGAGGATTCTCGGCGCTACTGACCTCCGCGCGGCTGCGCGAGCATGGCGTCGAGAGCATTCGCATCGTCGAGCGCGGCGCGGATGTCGGCGGCACGTGGTATTGGAACCGGTACCCCGGCGTGGCGTGCAACGTCGTCGCGTATGACTACCTGCCCTTGCTCGACGAGCTCGACTACGTACCCAAGGACCACTACGCGAAGGGCCCGGAGATCTTCGCCCATTGCCAGGCCATCGCCAGAAAATACAACCTGTACGAGCTGGCAACCTTTCAGACCACGGTCACTTCCACTGTTTGGGATCCCGTGGAACAGATGTGGAACCTCACGACCGACCGTGGCGATCGGATGAAGGCGCGGTTCGTCATCTGTGCGAACGGCACTCTCTCCAAGCCCAAGCTGGCGAAGATCAAAGGTCTCGAAACGTTCAAAGGACATTCCTTTCACACCTCGCGCTGGGACTACGCTTACACAAAGCCGGATCTATCTGGCCTCGAAGACAAAGTCGTCGGCATCATCGGAACCGGAGCGACGGCGGTTCAGGCGATACCCGGCCTGGGTGCCGCGGCAAAAGAGTTATACGTGTTCCAGCGCACGCCCTCGTCAATCGATGTCCGCGACGACTGGCCGACCGATCCCAACTGGGCGCGCAAACTTAAGCCCGGATGGCAAACGAAGCGCCGCGAACGGGCCAAGATGCAGCCGTTCATGACGCAGGAGCAAAAGGCCAAGTATGCCGCGATGTCTGCTGGGGAGAAGGTCCGTCGGCAGGAGAATGCGAACATCGAGGCTATGATGAAGATCCATCAGCGCATCGATGCGATCGTCAAGGATAAGGCGACCGCCGACGCGCTCAAGCCGTGGTACATGCTGCTCTGCAAGCGGCCGTGCTTCCACAACGACTATCTGCCGACCTTCAACCGACCGAACGTCCATCTGGTTGATACGAAAGGCAAGGGCATCACGGAGATCAATGAGAAAGGTCCGGTATTCGAGGGTAGGCAGTACGAGCTCAACGTCCTTATCTACGCCACCGGCTTCGAAGTGCAGAAGACCGGCATCTACAACCAGATCAAAGGCGAGAATGGCATCGAGCTTAACGACAAGTATCGCGAAGGCATCCGCACCCTGCTAGGAATCCATTCACAGGGCTACCCGAATCTTTTCATCATGGGCGGCTATCAGGCTTCCTTCCAGTTCAACTTAACCGACATGCTACAGGCCCAGGGCGATCACATCGCCGCGTGTATCGATTACGCGCGCAGCAATGGCTTTCGGTCCATCGACGTGACCCGGGAGGCGGAGGAATGGTGGGTGCAGGAAGTTATCGAGCATCGCGGCAAGACCAGTCGTAACCAGGAGTGCACGCCCGGCTATTACAACTTCGAGGGTGAGTTCCAGCGGCGTCAGGACGGCAACTACAACGGCGGCTTCTTCCAGTACTGTAGCCACATGGGCGAGGTACAAAAGCGGATGGACG
Source organism: uncultured delta proteobacterium (assembly GCA_963711565.1). Classification (GTDB taxonomy): domain Bacteria; phylum Desulfobacterota; class Binatia; order Binatales; family Binataceae; genus Binatus. Next base: position 135,723 of record CAVQEQ010000001.1, read on the forward strand.
AGCACTTCGTCTTCAGCAGGAAGTAGCGCTACTGAACGGAAGAGGTTTCGATGTCTTTCGAGTTCGCCGGCAATGTCAGCAGCATACCGTCATAACCGATCAGTACGCCGCTCGGCCTAACATCGGAGACGCCGCGCATGAACGCGATCCGCGCGAGCACGTTCGGCGTCGGCGGACCCAGGTGGTTCAGCACCAGCAGCTGCACTCCGGCCTGATTCGCCTCTGATGCGGCGTCAACCGGCGTCGTGTGGTAGCGCTGGATGTCGGACATGATTTTCGCGATGCGCGCGTTACCGATCCCTTCCGCCCCTTCCTGGATCAGCTGCACGAGATGCGCAGACTGCGCTTCGTGAATCAGCAGGTCCGCGCCTGTAGCGACCGCGACGAGATTGGCGCACTTGATCGTATCGCCGCTGACGACGACTGAGCGTCCCTTATAGTCAAATCGATAGCCATAGGCCGGCGCCACCGGCGCGTGATCGACGGTGAATGCGGTGACCTTGAGTCCGTTCTCGTCGAGCACCGTCGCGGAGCCGCCTGCACATGGCGACGCGCCGGGCGGAGTGTCGATCTTCACAGTGATCGGCTGCATCTGCCAGTTCGCAGCCGGCATCAGCGCGGCGCCGTGATGCGCGATGCGGTAGCCTTCATCCAGCGAGTAGGCTTGGGCGAATCCATCCACCACCTGCTCGACACCCGGCGGTCCGTACACGCGCAGCGGATGATCCCGCCCATTCGCCCACATCTCGAGGTTGGCTTCGCCGAGATCGCCGATATGATCTGAATGAAAATGGGTGAGCAGAATCGCGGCAACCCGCGCCGCGGGAATACGCCACAGCGAGAGGTTCTTCCACGAGCCGGGGCCGATATCCACCAGGTAGATATTGCCGCCGGCGAAGATCGCGGTGCACGTGTTCGCACGATTGCGATCGGGCAGCGGATCTCCGGTACCGCACAACAAAACTCGCAGCGCGTCCGGCTCCAGCAGGTCGTTGCGCGTCGCCGCGAGGTTGTGCGCGATCACCCGGCGGAACAGAACATCCTGCAGCGCGGGTATGTGAATCATCCACCACGCAATCGCGGCGAGCGCCACGATCACAGCTCCGGCCTGCATAAGTCTTCGCGAAAGTTTAGACATTCAACCCTTCATCGACTGGCTGCAAATTTTGCCCGCCGATTCGAGCGGGCACTGGATTCTCTTACAGCTTTCTCTCACCAAAAGCTCGTACTAGATTTCTCGCACGGGCCGGTAATCGAAAGGAGACACGATGAAAGACGCGACCGAAGCTACGCGCGCCGCAAACCGCGCTGCGCTTGCACTGGTGCCGCTCGCGGATCGGCAGTCGTTCGAAGATGCTCGGCGGGGTTTTATCGAAGCGCTCGGCGACAAGCTGATCACGCGCGCCGACGGCAGGCTGGTATGGACGCTCAAGGGCTACGAGTTTCTCGAGAGCGAGAACGCGCCCGACAGCGTCCATCCGGGACTGTGGCGCCACGCCCGGGTCAACACGGCCAACGGCCTCTATCGGGTCACGGATCGCGTTTACCAGCTGCGCGGTTTCGACGTATCCAACATGACGATTATCGAGGGCGACACCGGTTTAATCGTGATCGATCCGCTCATCTCGACCGAGGTCGCCAGGGCGGCGATGGAGCTGTACCTGAAGCATCGGCCGCATAAGCCTGTCGTCGCGGTCATCTATTCTCACAGCCACATCGATCACTTCGGCGGCGTTCGCGGTGTCGTCGAGGCCGACGACGTGGCGTCGGGCAAGGTAACGATATGGGCGCCCGCGGGCTTCATGGCGGCGGCGGTGGGCGAAAACGTAATCGCGGGTAACGCGATGCTCCGGCGCGCGCTGTTCCAGTTTGGCGCGATGCTGCCTCGGGGCGAGCGCGGGCAGGTCGACACCGGACTTGGCAAGAGCGTCTCGCTCGGCACCGTCACGCTGATTCCGCCGACCAATTTGATCGAAAAGCCGATCGAGACGCATCGCATCGACGGCGTCGAGATCATCTTCGAGCTGACCCCCGATGCCGAGGCGCCGGCCGAACTGATCATGTACTACCCGGATTTCCGCGTCCTCAACATGACCGAAATCACCACCCAGAATTTTCACAACCTGCTGCCGATGCGCGGGGCGCTGGTGCGCGACTCGCTGGCATGGTCGAAGTACATCGGCGGCGCGCTTCATCGCTACGGCGCGTCGAGCGAGGTCCTTATCGCTCAACACAACTGGCCCGTGTGGAGCGGCGATCGCGTCCGCGGTTTTCTGCGCAAACAGCGCGACGCCTACAAGTTCGTGCACGATCAGACGGTGCGCCTGATGAATTACGGTTACGTCGGTGCTGAGATAGCCGAGAAGCTGAAGCTGCCCGCGAGCCTGAATCAGGAATGGTCGGCGCATTCGTTTTACGGCAACCTCAAACACAACATCAAGGCGATCTACCAGCGCTACCTAGGTCACTATGACGGCAATCCAGCCAGCCTCGACTCACTGCCGCCGGTCGAGGCCGCGAAGAAAAGCGTCGAGTACATGGGCGGCTCCGAGGCGGTGCTCAAGAAGGCGCGCGAGGATTACGCACGTGCCGAGTATCGATGGGTCGCGCAAGTGGCCTCGCAGCTCGTGTTTGCCGACCCTGCCAATCGCGACGCGCGCGAGCTTGGCGCCGACGCGCTCGAGCAGTTGGGCTACCAGTCGGAGTCGGCGACCGCGCGCAACGCGTATCTGCAGGGCGCCTTCGAGCTGCGCAATGGCGTGCCCAATCTCCCGGGCGGGTCCGGTGCGGCGCCGGACATTGTCCGATCGCTTCCGCTCGACATGTACTTCGATTTCATGGCGGTGCGGTTGAACGGCGACAAGGCCGCGGGCAAGACAATCGTGCTGAACTGGCGCTTCACCGACACGAAGCAGGACTACGTACTCAATCTCGAGAACAGCGCGCTAACCTCCGTCAACGGCATGCAAGCGGACAACGCCGACGCGACGCTGACATTGACCCGCGCGACGTTGGACGAGATTTCGCTCCAGAAGACTACTTTCGCGTCAGCGTTGCAGTCCGGGCAGATTGCGGTCGGCGGTAAAAGCGAAAAGTTCGTCGAGTTGCTAGAGATGCTCGACGTGTTCCCGATTCGGTTCCCGGTCGTTGAGCCGCGTCCGACGCTCAAATAGTCTAGGAATCGCCTACTGCTAACCTCGTGTCGCCTTCACCCCTCTGATCTGTCACCACTGGCGACAGTTTGACTTATGCTGCGCTAAATCACGTTATGTGGTGCTTCTTGCTAAGGAAACTAGCGGTGTACACTAGTTTATTCAGGTGCTACCGTTCTTTACGGTTGTTTCGTAGGTCGTAGCTTATTGCGTTTGCCACGGGGGATCGGTTGGCAGCAATTGTAAGCAGAGAGCAGTCCTCTACTACTGAGCCTCAAGGCGCGCTCTACAGACCGGCTTTGTTCGCTCTGAACGGCGACTTTTGGACCGTCGGCTATCAAGGCGAGACGTTCTCACTTAAGGCCTCGAAGGGCCTCGCCTACATTCATCGCTTGCTGGGAAATCCGCATGAGGAGTTTCATGCGCTCGATTTGTTGAGCGGCGACTCCGGCACTCAATTCATTCCCGAAAGCACGACTGACGAGACAGCTTCAGCAGACTCGTTCCTGACTGTCGGACGCCTCGGAGATGCCGGGGAGATGCTCGACGGCAAGGCGAAACAAGATTACAAGCTCCGGCTGGTCGAGCTCAGAGAGAAACTGGATGATGCGCGTGAACGGGGTGAAAGCGACCGAGCCGAGGAGATTGAGTCGGAGATAGAATTCCTGGCGCGTGAAATCTCGCGCGCTGTTGGATTGGGCGGGCGCGATCGCCGAGCGGGCTCGGCTGCGGAGCGCGGACGCCTGAACGTGACACGCGCCATCAAGGCCGCGCTACAGAAGATTTCGGAGCATGACAAAACTCTGGCAGAACCACTCGAACGGTCGATCAAGACGGGCTCGTTCTGCAGTTATGCGCCCAATCGCGCGTCCTTGATAAAGTGGCAACTTTCGACCGAAGCCGAGCCTCGATCTATCGAGGTGGCGGCGACGCCGCTTTCTCTCCCCCGGCCCGACGCGAGATTCCTTGCGCTCGCCGACCAGACAAAATTTGTTGGCAGGGAACCCGAACGCGCGACGCTGCTCCATTTGCTTGATCAGGCGGCGCACGGTGATGAATGCGTTGCCATGATCGCCGGCCCCGCCGGAGTGGGCAAGACTCGCATAGCGACCGAAATTGGCGCCGAGGCTTCGGCCAAGGGATTCCTCACGCTGGCCGGCAATTGCTACGAACGCGACGACGCCGTCCCGTTCATCCCGGTGGTTGAAATTCTGGAAAGCTTTCTCGCGCGCGCCGCCAGTCCGGCGGCATTCCGCCGGGCGTTGGGAGACGATGCGGCTGAGATTGCGCGGCTGGTGCCGCAACTGCGCCGTACCTTTAATGATATACCGTCACCGCTCGAAGCGTCACCCGAGCAGTCGCGGCGCGTTCTGTTCAATGCGGTCGCGGAGTTTCTGGTTCGTGCAGCCTCCGATACTCCGCTTCTTCTACTGCTTGAAGACCTTCACTGGGCCGATGAAGGTACAATGGCGCTAATCACTCATGTCGCGCGCGCGGTCTGCAAGCTGCCGGTCATGATCATGGGAACGTTTCGCGACAACGAACTTTCTCCGGCTGGTCCGCTGGCGCAGGCGTTGGATAACTTCACGCGTCTCCATCTACTCGAGCGCATCAACCTCGGCGGCCTTTCCCCGAACGCCGTCTCCGACATGATTCGTACTTTGAGCGGACAGGAGCCGCCCTCCTCACTGGTGGACGCTATCCACTCGGGCACCGAAGGTAATCCGTTTTTCATCGAGGAATTGTACAAGCACTTGAAGGAGCGCGGGCGCCTCTCGGATTCCAGTGGGGCTCTGCCTCGTTTCTTAAAGCTGGATGCACTGGACGTGCCGGAGAATCTGCGCCTGGTAATCGGAAGACGCCTGGCGGGGCTTGGGGACCAAACGCGAAAAGTCCTCGGTACCGCGGCGATCATAGGCCGCTCGTTCACCTTCGGCCTGCTTGAGGCTTCGACTCGCACGGATACTGACATACTCCTTGATTGCGTAGAAGAGGCGGAAGGGGCGGGAATTATTTCCTCAACCCTGGAGTACCCCGAATCCTTATTTCGCTTTTCGCATGAGCTGATCGGTCAAACCGTCGTAAGCGAAATTTCCGCGCCCAGGCGACAGCGTCTTCATTTGAACGTGGCGGACGCTATCGAACGCGTTTACGAGAATGCTCTCGAAGACCACGCACACGATCTCGCGCACCACCTGTGGCACGCGGGACCCGTCGCGAAGGTGGATAAGACGGTCAAGTATCTTGCGATGGCTGCCAATCAAGCGCTCGCGCAAAGTGCTTATGAGGCCGCGCTTAAGCACGTACAAAATGCACTAACTCTCCTGGCAAAATTACCCAAGTCAAAGGAGCGCTCGCGTCAGGAACTAGGTCTTCGAATCGATCATGGAGTGGCGCTGCTGGCGATTGATGGTTGGTACGTTCCCGAAGTAGGCAATACCTATCGACGCGCGCGCGAATTATGCCAGGAGCTAGGATTGGGCGGGGATCCAAGTCTGTTCTCGGTCGTCTTTGGTCTCTGGATGCATCACCTGGTTCGTGGGGAGCATCGCGATGCGCGCTACTTCGCGGAGGAATGCCGGCAACTGGCAAGTCAGCTGGGTGACGACAAGCTAACGCTTTATTCATTGTGGGCCTTAGGATGTAGCCAACACTTCATGGGCGAAATGACCGCGGCACACGACACCCATGACATCGCGATCCGGCGACGGAATTCCGCCCGCGATGCGGGTCTGTTTACCTTCGGCCAGGATCCTATGATGAGTTGCTTGTACTATGACGCGGTCACGTTATGGATTCTTGGAGATCTTAAGCAGTCGCGCGAGCGGGAGCTCGAAGCGGAGAGGTTGGCACGTAAACTCGAACACCCATTCACGCTGGTCTGGTATCTCGTGAACGATGCGATGTTCTGTGAACTTCGACGGGACTACCGTAGCGCCGATGCCCGGATGGCCGAGGCGATCCCAATCTGCGAGGAAAACGGGTTCGCGCACAACTTGACGATCGTCCGCGGTCTGCAAGGGTTGAGCCTTGGGGCTCAGGGAAAGATACACTTGCCGCCGTCGGCCGTTGGTTCGGAACGGGGGTTGGCGCCGATCGGACACGAGCTGTTTCAACCTTGGGTACGAGGCGCGATGGCGGAGGTCCTTGCCAAGCAGGGGCATCCGTCGTTGGCGCTGGCCGTGCTCGATCAAGCAATCGAACTAGTCGATCGAATTGGTGAGCGGTTTTTCGAGGCAGAACTGCACCGTATCAAGGGTGAAGTAATTCTGCTCGAGAGTGAAAAAGAAACCGGTGACGGTGGAAAGAGCGCGGAGCGAGCGGAACAAAGCTTTCGTGATGCGCTAGCGATCACTCATCGTCAAAACGCCCGAACATTTCAATTACGCGCCTCGATGAGTCAGGCCCGGCTGCAAATGAAAAAAGGTCAGAAGGCCGAGACCAGAGAAGCTCTTCGCGAAGTTTATAATTCGTTCGGCGAGGGGATTGAAAGTATCGATCTTGCCGAGGCGAGGAACCTGCTGCTCGCGTTTGACTAATCGTCCACTCATCGAGATCGGCCCTCTCATCAACCGGTCCACGTCAGGAGCCAGTTCGCGATGAGAGCAGTAGTTATCGGCGCGACTGGGCATATCGGCAACGCCGTAGTCCGCGCGCTCCTCGATCAAGGACTCGAGGTCACCGCAACCAGCCGCAAAAGCGCGCCGGGCTACAATCTAGCCGACCTGCCTGTGCATTTCGCATGCGGGGACAGCTCGGTTTCCGGCCAATTCGACGCATGGATCTCCGGCCACGACATTGTTGTCGATGCGGCGGCGCCGTATCCGTTAAGCGTCCTGCAAGGCACCCGCAACTCGAACTCTGACCCTGTTTCGGATGCGGTACGACGCACTCGCGATCTGCTTAAGGCGGTTTTCAAGCACAACGCGCGCCTCGTTTCGATAGGATCGTTTGCGACGATCTCGTCTCAGCGAAGAGGCTTTGATGCGGTGCAACACGAGGTGATGCGCCGTGCGCATCCATACTTCGCGGTAAAAGAGGCGATCGAAACGGCGACCATCGATGCTGCGCGCAACGGAATCAAGGCGATACTGCTGAATCCCACCATGTGCATCGGGCCCTGGGACATGCGCAATCGCGAGTTCTGCATAGTGCCGCGTCTGCTTGCGAGTGAAATTCCGGCGATGACGAATCAAATTCTGAATCTTATTGACGTGCGCGACGTTGCCGACGCGACAATTGCGGCGCTCAAAGCTGAGAAGTTCGGCGAGCCAATCCCACTTAGCGGACACAACATCTCGGTGGACATGTTATTTTCATGGATTTGCGAGATTGGCGGAGTCCGACCGCCGCGCACCTGTGTCCCAACAAGCTTGGCCGTTGCGGGTAGCTACTGGGCGGAGCTTGCACTTACACTGCTAGGACAGAGCACTCCGATGCCATCGGTATTTCTCATGCTGGCAAGTACTTTGGATTGCCCGACGCGAGATCGATGTCAAGTTGAACTTGGAATAGCACCTCGTCCGCTGTATGGGACCATCCTCGACGCGATCGACTGGTATAGGCGAATAGGTTACTGCTAGCCGCGTATTCGCTCCCAATACCAGTGTGGGTCCTTGGACGCGTCCTTATCCGTCCAGTCGGTTTTGCCAAGCTTGAACCAGGATCCAGCAGATTCGCGGCGAATTCGAAAACCAGGCAGCGGCTTGGGGTAGTGGACGAGTTCTATTGGATGCGGTGAAGCATCTTCCGCGCCGCCCGATACGTCGTAATCCGACGGCTTTATCCAGTCTTCTTTCAGGATGTCCTCAAGGGCGGTTTGCGGGTCGACCTTTTCGATCGCATCTGCCAAATCCCGCCGCGTACATCGTTTCGACGCGACCTTCAGGTCAGTGAAAGATTTTTCAAGCAGGTCGATTGTCTGCAGCAGTTCTTCTACTCGGAACGAATTCACGAACGTCGTCCAGGAGTCGTCTGGAGCGGCGCCAGGATCCTTGGATGGTACGCGGAAGCGTAGGTTCAAAGAACTGAGATGCTTTTGCAATGCGTTTTTGCCCAGCTTTTTCTGATATTGATGGAGCTCGTCTGCCAGAAGGCCGCGGAGCCATTCCTCTGCGATAAGCTGCACGGCTTGTTGCTTCTTCTCCTCCTTGAAGTACCGGGATAGCCCGGGACCGAAAAGGGATCGTCCCTCCTTATCGCCGAAAAGGGGCGGAGTTGGCACCTTGCTGCAATCGTCGTTGGTATGCCAATTCTCTTCGGTTCCAGCGCGCAAGCAAAGATTCTTGCTGTCTGTCCCTGCCATCGCCACCCTTATCCAGAAGGGGCGGATCGGTTCAATTACTTCGGTCGGTACGTTGCCAATCTCCGGGTCCCATACGCTCTTCGTCCATTTCACTTCGAGGCCGAGAGCATCCACTATAGGCAAGGTGTCATACTTGGGAATCAACACATGAAGCGGGTGCTCAAACTCGCCAATCCCCTGGACAGATTCGATCGATCGGCTGACTTGAACCAAAGATTGCAAACAAGCTTTGTCCAGGTCGCCTGCGTCCATGAACTCCTTCAAGGCAACGCTGAAAATCGGAATATTGAAAAACAGAACTGCGAACATCGCACTCTTGACAATTTCCAGCGATGCAGAATCCGCACCCGCCGTTTCGGCCTTACGTCTGTAATCCCTAAGTAGCGTATGCGCCCAGTCCCAGAGCGACCTGCTCTCCGTCGCCGAAGCCGGAGGACACTGACCCCTATCGATCTCGAGTACCGCACGACTAACGGCCTCCGCTCCGACATAGTCCGAAGGTATTAGGTCGGTCCAGATTTCAAGGAGCGGCTGCAACAACTGTTCAGGCTTACTGTCTGGATCCATCCAATTGGTCGGCGGACTCTTCAATTCACTTAGCAGGGTAGGCCTGCCGTACACTTCATGGTCGGTGATCGCAGAGACTTGAGACCCAGCGAAGGTGAATGCCGGCAAGAGCGCTACGCTAACCAGATCCTTGCCGTGGTAGAGCTTTACGGGAATGACGATCGCAACTTCGCGATCGGTCACAAGGCCGGCGCTGTTCAACTGGGCGGTTAATCCATCGTAGCTCGCTGCGAGCAGATACGCATAGGAGCCCCAGGGTTCCAGCCGGTATGGAATGCCATCAAGTGCTTCGTTGGTAAGATATTCCTGGCAGTAGTTGAACAGCTTGCGTTGATTCGCGATCATAGGAAGGACGCGAATTGTCAGCGTCGGAAAGGTGAACGGACCGGTTATCTCCTGCAGCGCTCCGCTGCCCAGCGGAATGTACGGAATCCTTGTCTGTCCGGGGCCCGGATTTGGCGCCGGCAAGGGTAGCTCTTCTGACCAACCGGAGCATCGGCTACGCCAACATAGAGTGTCACCCTGGCCATAACTCAGATCCGCACTCATCCAAAATGGCGTCTGAGGCTCCAACAGGGTCACATCCCAATCGCCGACCGATGCACGTCCAGCAACTTCCAGGCCGAGGTTCTCGACAATCGGCTGCGTCGCGTACCGAAACAGCCGCAACAGGAAGCGCCCCGAAAGAGGATCGCCTGAGCGGAGGTCCAACATGAGGCCCGCGTCATTGATCCTTTCCATGGTCATTTTCGAAAGCGTGACGGCTTGATAGCAAGCGGAGTCAGGATCCTCCGCATCGCGGAACTGTTTGAGATTTATTGCGTTCCCTTCGTAGCCTAAAGCCTGAGGAAAGGGATCGATTTGCGGATCACCTATAACTCGGGGAAGTAAGGCTCTGAGATTCTGAAACCCGAGATCGCTTGCGGCTTGCAGATATCCCAGGTCACCGAACTCTTGATAACGATAGGCACCGAGATCCGCGAACGAACGCGCCGCATCGGACATAAACGACATCGATCTGGCGATTGCGTTCGGCACGGCGGTTACGAAATCACTGCCCGCGCGCCGCATCGATTGAAATGGAGCGGGTTCGCGAACTACGTCGAGAAAGGGTACGAATTTGTCTGTCTCCCGCGCACCCCGTGGACCAGGAACTTCGAGACTGAGCCGGATCACCAAGTCCAGGTCGAGAGGGTCCAGGCTGGGCGTGAGGCTATCCATTCGCATCGCGACTTTCGGCCACCCATAGACCTCGCGGCCATTTCTCACCGAGAGTGGGTTATCGGCAAAAATAAATGGAGAAATCGTCGCCCAATCCATGAACACCAGCTCGTTGCCGTTCCTCCGATAGCACTCGAGTGGAATCGTAAAGCATAGTTCGCGCGCTCCGAACCAGCCCATGTTCTGCCATTCGATCGCCATACTGCCGTAGTCGATTATCTGCAGCAGGACATAGGGCAGCGCTGGACGAAAGAAAAAGGGCGGACGGTCCTGTTCGTGAGTGAAGTTAAGGTATAGGTCGCAGAATTGAGTCAATCGCGCCATACTGGCCATCAGCGGGTAAATCTGAAAGCTGACGTTCGACAAGCTCATATCTACGTCGGTTCCAGTCACTGCCATGACGGGCTGGGCATGATCTACTGCTGTCCCGGAATATCGCGGCAGTTTGTCTGTACGCATCCCTGACTGTCCCCCTGCTGGATCTGGAAAGGCGCTGTTCAGGTCTTAGTGCGAGCGGGCTTCAAGTGCGTTCTATTACCCAGGTCACCATCTCCTCGAGGAACCGCTTGTCGCGAGAGTCGGGCAAGCTCGCATAGACCTCGGAAAATTCGTGCAGCGCGGCGCCCGCCAGCCCATGCGCGATCTGGCGCGCATACTCGACGCACCCATACTTGTCCATTAGCCGGCGGACCCAGAGGATGTCACATAGGCGGCGTCGATCCCGCGCCAGTGACATCAGCTTCGACAACTGGCTGCGTTCATCGACGTTCGCCTCGCGAAAGAGCCGAATCAGCATCAGCGTGCGTTTGCCCTCCCAGATGTCGCCGTTGAGTTCCTTGCCGTAGGATCCCTCCGCGACAAGGTTGAGCAGATCGTCCTGAATCTGGAAGGTCGCGCCGAGCAGGAACGCAAATGGGCCGAAATCATCCAGATTAACCGAATCGCGAGTACCTATCAGAGCGCCCACCCGAATCGGATAGATTGTTGCCAGCCAGCACGTCTTCTTCAGCACCATCGCAAGATAGTCTTCATCCTCGAGCGCGGAGGTGTTGTCCTTGCGCCATCCCAGCTCGAGTGCCTGTCCCTCGGCGCATTCATGCGCCATCCGCTCGGTCTCTTCGATAATGCGCAGCGTAAGATGATCACCGATCAGGTCGCGATTCTGGATAAGCGGCCTGAGACTCAAGAGTGACAGCAGGTCGCCGGCGTTCAAGGCGAGCGGCACGCCGTGAAGAACGTGAAGCGTGGGCCGGCCGCGCCGCTCTTCACTTTCATCCTGGATGTCGTCGTGAATCAGCAACGCGTTGTGAAGCAACTCGATCGAAACCGCGGTGAGCAATGCCTCTTCGAGCCGCGCGCCGAACGCGCGGGCGGTCGCGATGCAGAGACTGGGACGCATCATCTTACCGCCGCGTTCCGGATAATCGGCCACCAGATCGTACAGATACCGCCGGGGTTCGCGCGCAGGCAGGTAGTCGCGCACCGCAGCCCTGGTGAGCTCCCCGTATTCACGCATCGTGTCTGGAACCAGAGTGGACGTCATGCCATCAATCTTGCGGCTCCGGTGACCTGTTACTTATCAACCCAGGCCAAGGGTTAGCGTTCCTCGCGGTTGATCTTTTTTATCGATGACCTGCGCTTGAAACAATCCGCCGGGAGTTTTCGCGGCTGACGACAGATCTATGTGTAGTACCGTTTCAGTACCCTTCGACGCGTGGCCGAAGTGCGCAACCTTGCTGAGCGTTAGAGTAGGATCGTGTTGAGCCTTCAGAATCAAATCAGCCGTGCTCAAATCAGCGAAGGCAGTATACGGATAAAGGTCCAGCCACACTTCGCACGGCCTATTGCTTTTAAAATCGACCGGAACCGACGTGCACAGATAAGTCTCCGAGATTCCAAATTGTGAAGCGCCTTCCTCGCCGCGGTCCGATCGGTATCCACCATATCCGTACATGCCGTTCAGCATGTCCATCATAAGAGACGTCATTTCGCCGTAGGTTGAAATCGCGCGGTCCATCAACTCCTGCAACCCATTGACCATTCCCCGCCGGGATCGTGGACCAAATGAGTTGGGACCACTGTATTGTCCTCCCATGCTTCGGTCCTGCGCCATAAAACGGTTGACGACACGATAAGCGCTGTTGACTCCCGCGGCACCAAACCCTGCCCCGGATTGACCTGGCGCCTGTCCTCCCGGCGGCGTGAACGATGCCGTTCGTCCGCCCGGATTTGCCGCGTGATAAGGGCGATACAAATTCGAATACTGTCGCCTCGGCCCAACGCGAAGAGGATCGGTTCTGCGGTAGCGCGTGTAATCGCTCATGCTATTAACCCACAGTTGAGTGCTGTTAGTTCTTCCAATGCATTCGTCATGGATGATCGTAGGCGATAATGTCTTCCATGCGCGGGAAAGACGAGATCGCGTGAGCCGCCAGTTTACCGGACATCACCGCCGCCTCGACGCATCCGACGTCGAATCCGCAACTAGTCCAATCGCCGGTGATCGTCAAGTTGTCATAAGTGTTATCCAGCGGCGATATTCTGTAACGGATGGTTCCAGGCAGCGACAGTATATAGCGTTCCGACGGATCGACGTTCGCGATCCAGTACTGTGTATCGAACAGCGACTTATCGGCCTTCGCCGGCGGCGAGGTATGCTTCTGATAGGGATCCATTAACAGCTCCCATCTGAAGTCCCCTTTACTGCCGATAGCCTTGGGCCAAAGCTGGCCGATGTCGGAGTTGAGGAACCGAATCGCGTTGGTTCGTACGTCCAAGCGACGCGCCGCGGTATAACCTTCGCTGCCATAGCGTTCTTTCGCGGCGGATTCGGATAACACACTGACGAAGTATGCAATCGCGCGCGGTTCGGTCGGCCACGTCTCCTGCCCTATCAGGTGGCCCATGTCGGCCCATGTATCGAACGGTTGAGCAAAGCCAGCGAGGCATACGGGAGGATAGTCCCATCCAAGTGCTTGCATGTCCTCACGCATCCAGATCTGGAATGCCTGCGTGGCGACAGTCTTCACTTGAGCCACCATGTCGCGCCATCGTTGATCGCGATCGAGTATCTCCTTGCAGGTGCAAGGCACGGCGCCAAGGCCGAGTCCGAAGACTACCACGTCGAAATCGACGCCGACCCTAAGTGTCCTGGCCGCAACCTTGTTGGATTTCCAATTCGACTCGAAGTCCCACTTCTCGCGTTCAAGGCGTTTGCCGCCGACCAATTGGGAAAAGTCTGGTTTGGACGGCCAGCATGGAAGGCCGCGAATTTCCACCAGCGGTTGGTATTCCGCTCCTCGTTTAACCCGGGCCTGCACGTCGAACTCCAATGCCTCGACATAAGGCCCTTCGCCTGGCAACTGCTTGGCCGGATCGGCCAGCTTCAAGTTCCTGAGTCTATGGAAGAACTCGAACGACACGCCTCGATTCTTCAGCACTTCGTATAGCGGCGCGAATACTATGTCTCCCATTCCCGCGCGCATTTTCCAGAAGAGAGAACCTCGCGCCGAGAAGAGCATGCGAAGCGTTCCACGAAGTCCGACCCCAGCCGCATGACGCGGGCGGCTATAGTCTCCGTCTTCATATGCGAACGCCAGGTCGTAGGCACCTCGGAGCAGGGCCGAGTTGAGCGACCGCTCCGACGCACCGTTCAGCCTCAACCATTCGCGGACATCGTAGTCATTGATCGCGTCGAAACCACGCGGATCAGTGATCAACCCGAACCGCAACACACCTAGAATCGAAGAAAGCGCCAGGTCTATGACTACCCAGCACCAATTCAATTCCGGATCGTCACCTACGATTAACTCGAGTTGACGACGCGAGCTGGTTGCCGCGGTTTCTACCAGCTTGGCTATCAGGTTGTCGGGATATAGTGGGAACGATCGGAAAGCCATCTCGAGCAACCCTGCGGCCTCCACCAGACCTGCGACAGTCGCCAGGAGTCCGAATTTGAGCAACCGCGTGAGACCCTTGATGACTTCCTCAGCCGGTCGATTCGACGATTCACCGGTCCACCCGCGCCTATCGGTCCCGGCTTCATCTCCACTAGAGTCGCCGGTCCGGCGGCTCTGAATGGTTAGCAACAAGGTGCGCACGAGAACTGCGGTGCGAACCAGATAGGAAGTGATCGTGAAAGGATTTGTATCCGTTAACGGGTCACCCGGCAGGCCGTCAGCCGGAGGGAAGTACGACATGAAGCTGAGCCACGAATCTCGCGAGTCCTGCTGGGTAACGGCAAGAAACGGCGCCGGCGAGAACGCATCGCGCCAGTCCGCGATTCGGTATCTCTCGGGATCTCGATTCAGCTCGGCGTAACACTCACGCACCATCCGGAAGGCGTTCTCGTACGAGCCCATCCAGATGTGCAAGCCGTGCTCCTCGATGCGATCGGCCGGCCCTCGGCCCGAGGCTCCCTTCCCTCCAAGACGCCATCCTATCTGATAGACCGTTATCTGGTACTTTCCCCGATGCTCGGGACGGCTCAGCTCGAAGGCGGCCGCGATTGAAGAGCATCCGCCTCCAAGGATCGCGACCTTTATCGGCTTCGATACCAACGACGAGCCCCCGTTTGATCAGAATGAATCGAACCGTGAAACAATCTACTAGCGCTTTGATTACGTCAAGCCTCCATCTCCGGTTGAATCGTTTGATCGCCGGATCAATCGTATTGCGGAGCAGCCACCGCCACAGCGGCCACGCTCGTGAAATGAATGCCAGATCCAGGCGGAATTCAGACGGAAAGCTCTAAAACACCGGCCCCGGAGCTGTCCTTAGATTCGCGCGCGGTCCAGGCACTACTGCTCGTGCTGAGCATCACCGCCGGATGCACCAACGTCATCAGCTTCCTCGGCCTCGACGGCCTGTTCACCGCCCACATCACCGGCAACCTCGTCATCCTGGCCGCGCATATCGTCATCCGCGATCAGGCGTCGATAGCTCCGATGCTGTCGGTGCCAGTCTTCATTGTGGTAATCAGCTTGACGCGAGTGCTGGCAGGGCGCCTTGAGTCAATCGGCATCAGCGCACTTCGTCCGCTGCTGTTCCTTCAGTTCGTTTTGATCGCCGGATTTCTCGCGCTCTGCCTCGCGGCGGGCCGGCGCATCGATCCCAACGCGACCAACGCGATCATCGCTGGCATGCTCGGTGTGTCGGCGATGGCGGTGCAGAACGCTCTCGTTCAGTTTTCGCTTAAGGGAGCACCTCCCACCGCAGTGATGACGAGCAACGTCACGCGCTTTGCGATGGACATAGGCGAGTTGCTGGCCGGGGACAATCCGGCTGCCGTCGCCGACGCGCGCAGAAATATGGCGCGCACGCTACCGGCGATAATTGGTTTCGCCGTCGGCTGCGCCATCGGCGCGATCGCCGAGGCTAGATTCGGCCTGCGCTCGCTGATTCTGTCTGCTGCCCTCGCTCTGTTCGCATACGTCCTGGGATTCGCGGTGTGAACGGCGACGGCGGGGCGGAAGCCAGTCCGCTCAAACGCCCGTCCCCATCCTTCGCGTTGAGTCTGTTCGGAGAGCCAAACGGGAAACGAAACCAGTCGCGATCTATCTGGACGGAGTAGCCGCGTGCGAGGGACCGCTGAAGCAGCCAGCGCCAGCACACGCACCCAATCCGGCACCCGTAGCTACGAGCACTGCGGCTGCCCCGAGGGGTCCCCCTCCGAGATACCACGCGGCGCATGCACCCGGCGAATTCGACGAAGAAGACGCGACGGTGGCCGATGACAATGACCAGTCTTCTGTCAGGCCTTGCGCCGGTACCGCGCTGCTCGTCGCTCCTGGCTGATAACCTGCTGGAGGATTCAACGCGGTCTTGTAGTCGCCCGGCGCGACACCTGTGATGCAATACCTGCCCGCATCATTGGTCGTCCCCTGGCCGACTACGGCTCCGCCCGCGTCCGTCAGGGTAACTTGGGCTCCTGCCACTGGGCCTTTGGGCCCGACCACTTCGCCAGTGACGTCAGAACAGAAAGCGACCGGCGCATGCGCGAGCCAAAGAGAGGCCAAGAAAAAAGCCGCGACAAATGATTTACTCAATCGGCTGTCTCCAAATAAGAGCGATTTCAGTTATGATGATCCCACCCGCGTACAGGCCAATGATATAGAAGAAACCGTCATCTGTTGCAAGAGCAAGCTGCTCTTGCCTTACACCACTTTTAGAGTTTTTAGTAGCTTTTTGTAGCTGCGAGCTCGGGACCGCAATGTGGTGAAGGCACTACATGGCTACGCAATCCTCCATATAGCCTGCTCAGGCGAATCTTGATCAATCTGACTCCCAACCCTCTAATCCGAGCTTTCGCCAGCAATGGTGGGCTCGTTCAGGCGTCCAGCTTCAGTACCTTGCGGGCGTTGTCGCGCAGGAACTTCGGCCAGACCTTGTCAGTGAAGGTTACGGACTTCATGTCGGTCATGATTCGCTCAAGCGACAGGCCCATCGGGAAGTAGCCGGCGTAGATGATCCGGTCCGCGCCACGCGTATTCGCATAACGAATGATCGCTTCCGGGTAATGCTTGGGCGCGAAGGCGGAAGTCGAATAGTAGAGGTTGGGCCATTTCAGCATCAGCTTGATGGCCAAGTCTTCCCAAGGCTCGCAGCCGTGACGCGTCACAAAGACGAGCTCAGGGAAGTCGTACATCACCTGATCGATCAGGCGTACTTCCTGCGGCCACATCGGGAATCTCGGCCCCGGGACGCCGGCGCAGGCGAAGATCGGGACGCCCAGTTCAACGCACTTCGCGTAGATTGGGTACATCAGCGGGTCGGAGATACCGACTTGCGGATTGTAGCCCGCGTTGAACGCGCCGAAAGCGCGCACACCATATTTTTCGTACTGCCGCATCATGTCGCGGATGCCGTCCATGCCGCGGTTCGGGTCCACGTTGCCCATGGCGATGAACCTGTCGGGATGGTCCTTGAGCGCCTTCGTTCCGACCTCGCCGCCGGCGCCGATGACGCCGATCTCAATGCCGAACCGATCCATCTCGTGCAAGGTCACAGAAATCGGATCTTTGGACGATCCGTACAACTCCTTCGGCACGTTCTTGAACATGTACTCGACCGGGAAATCGAACTTCGCCGAAGGGTCCTTCAACTGTGCACGAATAAAATCGTACATTTTGAAATCTTCGGCCGGGAAACCGATCATCGTATCGATTATCCCGATGTCGGTGGGCATCCCCATAACTCAGGATGCCTCCTTAAGGGCGTCGCGGAAGAGATAGCAGGCGCTGTCACGGGGGATCTCTTCGCGCGGCAGCGGCGTTTCCACTTGAGCCGGCGTCGGGCCAACCTTCTCCGCCCGAAGCTTCAACTCCTTCAGGTCGAAGTTGTAGAGCGCCGCAGCATTCAAGCCCAGCACCTTTCGCCGGCGCGAGTCCGGCATGTCGCCGAACGTCAGGCGCAAAGATTGTAGGTTGTATGGGAAGGTACCCTCGTAGTGAGGATAGTCGTTGCCCCACAGGACGTGATCCTCACCAATCTCATCGATGCCGGCGAGATCGGCTTTGCTCGGAAAGCTCGCGCCGTAGTAGCAGTGACGCTTCGCATAGACGCTGGGCGGTTCTTTCAGTGGCGATTCCATTCCTGCGTAATTCATCTCACCCAGCGCGCCTGCCTTAATCGCGTAATAGGCACGGTCGAGCTGCTTGAGTACCTCTGGAACCCAGTAGCAGCCGGATTCGGTCAGGATGTGCTTGAGCTTCGGGAACTTCTCGTACACACCCGCCATCAGAAGGTGCCGGTAGCCGGCTTGACCGTAATAGGCCACGTCCTGGATCCAGATCGATTGGCCCACCACGTCGTCGCCGTAGTCCGGCAGGCCCTGACCTGTATGCTGATTGAGGACGAGGCCATGATCCTGAATAGCAGCGAACACGCGGTCCCACGCCGGATGGTACAGCGGCTTCAGCCAGTAAGCGTCCGGCGGGATGAGCGGCAGGAGGACGCCGCCGCGCAGCCCCGACTTGGCGATGAACCCGATATCCTTGATCGCCTCGTCGAAGTCGTTCGGCAGGATCAATCCAATCCCGGCGCGGCGCACCGGGTCCTCGGCGCAGAAATCTTTCAGCCATCGATTGTGGGCGCGGATGCCGGCGAGGCATTGCTGGTAGTTTTCAGGCTTCGGCGGATGGGCCGTGACGATGCTCTTGCGATAGAACGGCGGCACAGTATTCGGGAATACCACTTCGCCGACGACGCCCTGGCTGTCCTGGTCTTTGTTGCGGATGCCGTAGTCCCAGTTGCGCATCTTCTTGGAGCCGTAGTGCTCCTGGGACGGGTTCTTATATCCGCCACGCCATTCGTCGAACGCCTCGCGCCACTGCGGGTCGAGGTATTCGCGATACTGGGCATGGCTACCGCCCCCGTGCGTGTCCGCGGTGATAAGTAGATAGGGCTCTTGGTTCATGTGGATCTCCTGTCCATGGTCAAAACCTCACCCCGGATCTGCCAACGGAGCATCACGATCTGCGGCAGGCGCGCTACAAGAGCCGGGTCGTTAAGGCGACCATCCTCGCCCTACTATCATAACTTCCAGCCACGCGTCACTCGGCATACCGGCGTTGCAACTGCGCCATTCGCCCAAACAGCTCAATGATCTTGCGTGGTGACTGATCGTCATTTATCTCGCGAAAGATTGTATCCACCGTAACGGCCAGCCGCTCTGCATCTTCCCATGCGCCGAATGAACCGAGCGCTATGTCCTGCGCAGCCTCCCATGAATTCATTCCCGCAGCGTGACGTTTGCGCGCTTCCTGGTCAACATAGACCAGATAGTCCTGCATCCGCTTGACGCCAGCCTTGTCGGTGATCGGACCATGGCCGGGGACAATCACGTCGGCGTCGAGTCCCAGGATTCGGTCACAGGCTTTGATCCAATTGCTTACGGGACCTGCCCATGCGATCGGAGTCCCGTCTATGAACAGAATATCGCCGGTGTAGACAACCCGATTTGCAGGGACAAAGGCGATCACGTCGCCCGCTGTGTGCGCCGGCCCGACCTGGATGAGCTTTATCTGCTTGTCGCCGACTTTGTGAGTTTCTTCTCCGGTGAAGGTCCGGTCGGGCAGCCTGAATGTCACCCCGGCGAAATCGAATGCTCCGAAGATTTTCTTGAAAAAGGCTCCAACCTCTCCCATCGCGGCGGTATTATTCATCAACTGCGCGAGCATCTGCGGACCGGCGTCTTCGCGCATTTCATGCGCAGCCGCTTCTGACGCGATAATCACCGCATTTTTCGCGAGCCGATTGCCGAAGGTGTGATCGCCGTTCGAATGTGTATTCACCACCACGCCAATGCGATCGGCGCCAAAGCCGGTCGCGTCCTGCATCACCCCGAACATCTCGGCGGTCAACCGCTCGTCGAAGAGCGTATCGACCAACAGCGATTGATCTCCGTCGGTAATCAACCCTGCGTTGCTGTAGCCCCAGGTACCTGACGGCTGCAGGTATGCGTACGCGCCACGTCCAAGGTCATGCAGACCTTTAGTGAATTGCCATTTACTCACGACTTCTCTCCTATGGTCCGAGCGCCGCCGCCAGGAACTTGTAGACCAGCGTACCGCGCGGAAAAACTCTCCGGCAATCTGACCCCTATTCGACGATTTCTTGCTTGAGGCTCTGGACCAATGCGACAACGTCGCGCTGTTCGGCCTCCGGCACCTTGAACTTCGCCATGGTCGCCGCGGCGTGTCCGGGGAAAACGTTCCAGTCGCTCTCGCTGATCCTCGTGCCGCGATCCGCTAACAGCATTTCTCTTTTCCGGTAGTACAGAGGTCCACCTGGAACTGCTTACGATTGAATCCTCATGGGCTGGACTCTGTCTCCGGTGCCACTTGAGATGCAAACGGAGCCGATCTGCGAATTTGGACCTGGCGCGCCTTCCAGCGTCAACCGGAGCAGTGTTGTCGGTCGATTGGTCGGAGTATTGACATCGAGGGACTTGAGGCCGCTCTGTCGGGAGTGATACGGAGTGAGGCCAAGTGATTCGTTCCCCCGATCTTTCAGAGAAGGCGCCCGACAGCAACACCGACCGGCCCGAGTATGCCGCTTCCGTTCTGGTGGTTGGTGCCGGACCGACCGGGCTGCTACTCGCTGCGGAGCTTCATCGCCGCGGTGTGAATTGCCATCTGATCGATGCCCGGCCGAGGCCGCTCGATTGGGACCGTGCGACGGTGATCCATCCCCGCTCGCTGGAGCTGTTCGAGTCATTGGGACTTGTCGATAAGTTCCTGGGGCCGGCACGAAACAGCGGGGTGTAAAGATTCACTCGCGCGGCCGAGTCCTCGGCACGATGGATCTATCGGCGTGCGGAAGCATCTATGGGTTCAATCTCGGCCTGTCCGAGGAGGTCACCGAGTCCATCCTCACCGACTACCTTCAAGAACAAGGCGGCAAGGTGATTCGATCCTCGCGACTGGTAGGGCTTACTCCTTATCCCGACGGCGTCCCCGCCGAGATCGAGCGCGATGGAGCCCGCTACCAGATTGACTCTCGCTGGGTAGTGGGATGCGACGGCTTCCACAGTCCTACTCGCGAGCTCAGCGGCGTCAGCCTGGAAGGCCACGATATCGATAAGCCGTGGGCAGTCTTCGACGCTACGTTGCAAGGCTGGACCGGCGCGTTCGATTTCAATTTCGTCTACCTCGACACGCTTCCGGTCATTTTGACGGCACTCCCCGGTCGACGGTGGCGCGTCTACCTGAGGCCGAGCTCGGGGGAGTCGGATTTGGTCGCCGAGGCCACCTTGACGATTAACCAATACGAAGCAGGCGCATCTTTCGTAGACGTAGAGAGTCCGACGCGATTCCAATGCCACGCCAAGGTGGCGACCCGGTTCCGATGGGGGCGCGTGTTGCTGGCCGGCGACGCCGCTCACCTTTGCTCGCCTGCTGAGGGACACGGCATGAACTGCGGATTGCAAGACGCCGTTAATCTGGCCTGGAAACTGGCCCTGGTATGCCAAGGCGCCGCCGAATCGGCTCTACTCGATAGCTACGAGGCCGAGCGCCGCCCCGTCGCCGAGACAGTTGCCAGATCCGGTGACGTCTCGGAGCAATCCCAAACGCTTACTGAACCAAAAGATCGCGAGCGCCGAGACAGAGCCTTGGGAGCCATGCTGGCCCAGCCAGCCGCGCGACATCACGAAGTTGTGGCCGAGGCAGAGCTGAACGTGGATTACTCCGGATCGCCAATCGTCTGCGGCGATGCCAATAGCCATCTCGCTGCCGGGCAACGCTTACCTGACACTATCACGGTTCGACCCTCCGGCGGGGAACCTTGTTGACTTCACAATCTGACCCAACGCGCCGGCCACACTCTCGTGCTTCTTGGTGGCGCAACTGGCCAGGGCTCCGAGCTCGCTTACGTCCTGGCCGCCTTGCAAAAGATTGCCGCCGACTCGCCAATATTCGAAGCGGCGGTCGCTTTCGGTGCGTCCAACGGTCTGCCCGGACAGATCGGGCACCTCGAAGTTGGTGCGGCTGACGAACTCGGCGTCGAGCGCATCACACTTCTGGCAGTGCGCCCGGACGGATACGTCGGCATGCGATCCGATCGAGATCACTTGGGCGCACTCGAGCGCTATCGCAGTCTGATTCGCGCCGAACACGTGATCAAACCGAGCTTCTCCCGACACACACGACGTGAGAATCTCTGACCGCGAAGACTGGGTGGCGGAGAGGGAGGGATTCGAACCCCCGGAGCCGTTAGGCTCACCTGATTTCGAGTCAGGCCGGTTAAACCAAACTCCCGAACCTCTCCGCGACAGACGAGCATCGATGTTTGCTCCTGCGCAGTCAAGGACCACCAAATTCAAGCCTGCTGCATACATGGTGCAGTCATGCAGGCAAGCTCCACAAACGGGCCGTACAGGCCGCCAGAGGCCGAAAGGAAGGCCAATTTCTCATCCGTGACTCCGACGTTAGAGGCTTTGCGCTTCGGGTCACTCCCAACGGCTCAAAGGCTTGGGTGTGGGATGGTCGCATTCATGGTCGGATGAATCGCATCACTATCGGGAAGTATCCCGACCTCAGCCTCTCCGAAGCTAAGGCGGAAGCTCTCAGGATTCGCCACGACATCGCTATCGGCATCGATCCCGCGCAAAAGCGAGAAAACGAACGCAAGGAACTTACTCTTAAAGACATAGCCAGCCAGTATCTCGAAAACCATGCACGAACACATAAGCGGTCTTGGCAACAAGACGACGACAGAATCCGACTCCATTTCAAAGTTCTGGCAGCTTACAAGCTTTCGGAAGTCATCCGCGAGATGGTCTCTGTGTGGCACCGGCGAATCGGCGAGAGGAGCGGACAGTACCAAGCCAATCGATGCATGGCCCTGTTGTCTGCAATTTCTGCCTGGGCAATTCGGCTTAGCTACTGGCAAGGTCAGAATCCCGTCAAGGGAGTTCTTCACTTCCGCGAGGAGTCGCGATCGCGCTACCTGAATGCCGAAGAACTAACCCGCCTATGGAATGCGTTGGACTCCGAACGCTCCCCCTACTGGCGAACATATTTCAAGCTCGCCCTATTGCTCGGTATGCGTAAGAACGAGCTTCTACAAGCCCGTTGGGAAAATGTAAACCTGCCAGAGCGAATCTGGTGCCTACCGAAGACAAAATCAAATAAGCCTCACCTGCTGCGCATTTCCGAGGCCGCGATCGATGGACCCTCGGCCCGTGGTCAAACTGCTGGGTGATACCACTGTAGTCTTTCTCGGTACTAACGATTGGAGCAACGGAACTGCGGAGCCGGCCTTTAAGATGCAATACCTTTTTGCAACGCGAGAATGCAGCAAAACCGCAAGTGGCCCATTCGTTGCAAAACCGTTCGTTTATGCACGCCCTAGAGCCTAGACAGTCGGTGTTCAGGCAAGTTTCCGGTAACGCCACTTCAAGACCGCTTATCGGAATGTAAGCGCTCACTGCCTTCGAGGGGTGTACAGGGGCATAAAGGATTCGTTCTTCGCCAGGTCCCAAAGCTTGCCCGCTTTATTGAGCAGCCAACGGCGATCCATACGGCATCGGCTGGCCGTATTCGGTTCCAAGACAATCTCACCGGCATTGGTGGTGCCAGCCACTGCGAACGACGTACCACAATTGGCCGCCTTCAAATGGGACAAGCCCTGCTGAATTTGTATTTCTACGTGGGAACCATCTCTCTTGAAATCGAACACCTGAACGAACGAGTACTTGCCGCCTTCGGAGATCACCCCGAAGATATGCTGTCCGTCGTTAGAAAAGCCATCCAAATGAACCGAGAGCCTTCGCCCCCACTCGGCGACACTGCTGGTGAACCCCATGGGGGGAATCAGGCCAGCCGCGCCGTCCCTGCCATCTGGAAGCGTGATTCGAAGCGTATAGTTCGCCTCGCACTCATGCGAGTTCTTGTTATGGTCGTCTTCGCTGTGGACCTTAAGGACGGCGACTACGCCGCCAGGGCCAGTCCGGCTCCTGCTCTCGGTGGTTACGTCATTGGCGCAGTCGATGGACTGCCCAACCTCTACGGGATCTCTTTCTCGCGCCTGCATCTCGGCTGCAAACACTTGCTGATGCAAATTCTGATATTTTGGGTCGTTATGTGCACCGTCCCAAAGGGCGTCTAGTTTGGCTTGTGCGTCGGCTAGCTTTCCTACGCCAAGATCACGCTGCGCGGCGTCAAGTTCCTGGTCCCTCTCTATCGCATAACTAGAGAGCGTTGCCATCACGATGGCGGCGACGAATATGATGGACCGAAATCTAGTTGGGCTTTGGAAGTGTTCCATTCTTTTGAAGATAGCGGAGTGATCGTTCGATCTCCATATCCACCGCCAACGTGCGGAGATCTGTCGGCTTGCCAAGCATCGTCAGCTTGCCTTTAGAAAGATCATAGGTTTCGAAAAAAATCAATCCGTCCGTAAGGACACCGAAGGACTGTTCACCTAGCGATGTGAGATACGTAACTAACTCTTCGAGACCTACTGCCCGTTCTTTTTCGAGATCACGCTTAAATTCAAAAACGAGATCTTGGTACAATGCGTCTATGTATCCACGAACCTTCGCGACTCGGATGCCCTTTTCGACCTCAACTTCATCGGCTCCTATACCAAAGGCATCGTGGAGGAGTAGCAAAAAGAGATGCCTGCGCGCTCGTCATGGTGTGCGCCACGCTTGGCTGCCTGCTCGGCGTCTGACAGATACTTGGCCAACTGCGTCGCGAATTTGTTGAGAAAGATAGGCATCGTCCCTCCGTCAGGCCGTGTATCAACTTGTTTCCTGTATCCGATCCAAAGCAAAAAGCCTAGCTACGGTCGTGTACGTGAGGGCACTTACCAGCTTCTAGCTTCTACTGATTGCTGGGGCGGGGCAAACAAGTTCGTTTCTGGGGAACTGTGTGAGAGAGCGCTTAGAGCGAAATTCTCCGAAACATCACGTCCCCCTGTCATTTCGACCATCTTTCACGAGTACTCAAAGGCTAGTGTTTGTTTGCTCCCTATGTTCGGTGCACCCAGTGCCCCCCACAGAGGCGGAAAGTTGCCTCAAATGCATCCCTTGTGGCATACACGAACGAAGCAGTAGGTGGCTAAATCTTTGATTTGTAAAGGGAAAGGCGGCATGGCTCACCTGATTTCGAGTCAGGCCGGTTAAACCAAACTCCCGAACCTCTCCGCGACAGACGAGCATCGATGTTTGCCCCAGCGCAGTCAAGCCGAAGCGCGCAATGTCGATTTTCCGATCAGACTGGAATTTGCTAGCGTGATTTAGGTTTCGCGCGCGAGACCAGGAGCGCATTTTATGCCATCGAATTCGATCTCACACCGTATCCCGACCTCATTCGACACCACCTTCCAGCGCTACTACGCGGTCGAGGCTCCCGACCTGCGCCGGCTGTACGAAAACGCCAAGCGCGATCAGTGGAACGCGTCCGCCGACGTGGACTGGACGACCAACGTTGACCTCGACCGCGGCATCTTCGCCGACGAGCTGGTCGACGGCCACGGCACCCCCACGCTCGACCGGCTCGAGCCGCGCGAGTTCCAGCGCCTCAACGTCGAGTTCTCGTGCTGGCGGCTTTCGCAACTGCTCCACGGCGAGGAAGGCGCGATGCTTGCCTGCAGCCAGTTGGTCGACATGGTGCCCGGCAACGACGCGAAGTTCTTCCAGGCGACGCAGGTCGTCGATGAAGCGCGCCACGCCGAAGTACTCAGCCGCTACCTGCTCGAGAAATGCGACGGCAAGATCTATCCGATGACCGGAAATATCAAGAAGCTCTTCGACTATATCCTCGGCAACGGCAAATGGTTCATCAAAACCGTCGGCCTCCAGTTACTGGCTGAGACGTTCGCCGTGTCGCTATTCCGGATGCTGATGGAGACGGCGAAGGATCCGCTGCTGCGGGGAATTTGCAAGCGCATCCTGGCCGATGAATCGCGGCACATGGGATTTTCGATTCTCAGCCTGCCCGACGAGATTCGCGGGTTGAGCGCCGGCGACCTGCATGAACTCGAAGACTTCACACGCGAGGCGCTGATCCTCGTCATGACCGGGCAGTTCCCGCGCGAAGCTTACGAAGCAATCGGAATGAGCGCGGCCGACATCGAAGCGGTCCGCCACGCGCGCAAGGAAATCGCGCTCGGCAGCGAGTACGCGTTGTTCCGCAAACTTTTCCGTCGCGAGATGCATCAGACCGTGGTCAGCAACATGCAGAAGGTCGGGCTGCTGAACGAGCGCACGTCTGCCTTCATGCGCGAGATGGGAATCAACACCACGCTCGCGGCTGCCGCCTGAGATGGCGACCGCGCCCAGTCAAAATCGCGGCCGCCTGAACGGGCACGATTGGCGCGCGCAACTCGGTGCGCGGCTGGTCGCCGCGGATGAAGCCGTCTCGCATATCAAGTCGGGCGACCGCGTGTGCCTGTCGATCGCGCAACAGACGCCGTTCGAGCTTTGCCCCGCGCTCGCCGGCCGCCTGATGGAGCTGGAGAACGTCGTCGTCAATCACGGCGCCGCCGTTATGAACTGGGATTTGCCGGGGTTGGGCGAGCGCTTCCGGCTCGAGTCGATGTACCTGTCGCCGTACGACCGCGCGATTTACCATCGCGGCGCGGCAGAGTTTACGCCGATTGTTTACTACCGCGCCGGGCATTTGCCGCCTGCGCTCGACAACTTCAACGTGTACCTGATGACGGTGTCGCCGCCCGACGAGCATGGCTACTGCAACTTCGGCGAAGCGCAGATCATGTCCAAGCTGCTCGCGCGGAATGCGAATCTCGTGATCGCCGAGATCGACAAGAATTCGATTCGCGTCGGCGGCGACAACTCGATCCATATTTCGGAGATAAACTACTTCGTCGAGCGCACCACCGAGCTGCCGGAAATCAACCTGCCGCAGCCCGGCGAAGAGGAAGCGCGAAATATCGCGGCGGTTTGCGGAATGGTCGCGAAGGAACTGATCCCCGATCGCGCGACGTTGCAAATCGGCGTCGGCTCGATGTCCGGAATGCTATGCAAGCATCTCCACGGTCATCATGAGCTTGGGATGCAGACCGAGATCATTCCGCTCCACACCGCGCCGCTGGTCGAAGCGGGCGTGCTGACCGGCAAACACAAGAAACTCTTTCCAGGATTGGTGGTTGGCGCCGGCTTCGCGCCGTTGACTCCGCGCGAAGAGTTGGATTTCGTTGATGGCAATCCAGCATTCGCGCTCTACGATTTCAACACCACCGACGACATCCGTTTTGTCGCGCAGGAAGAGGGGCTTGTCTCCGTCAACAACGCGATGGCGGTTGATTTGACCGGGCAGACCAACGGCGAATCGATCGGACCGCTGATGTACACCGGCACGGGCGGGCAGACGGCGTTCGTCGTGGCGGCGTGCCTGGCGGGCGGCAAGACGGTGATCGTCGTGCCGTCGAGCTCGATGGTCCATGGCAAGCGCATCTCGCGCATCGTGCCGGTGCTCGATCCGGGCAGCGTGGTCACATCGCCGCGCGGCTTCGTCCATCACGTGGTCACGGAGTACGGCATCGCAACACTCAAGGGCAAATCGATCCGCCAGCGGATCGACGAGCTGGTCTCGATCGCCCATCCCGACTTCAGATCGGAACTCCGCACCGAAGCGAAACGCCTCTACAAAGTCTGACGAATCGCGCTCCTCCGGACTCCGATGGTGGAAATTAATCCGACCAGGATTTCCGGCCGCTGGAGCAACGGATTTACGCTCGACGTACATACGACCGGCAGCGAGCTGCATGGCCACGACGAATATGGACATCCGCAGTTCGCAAGCACGCGTTCCGAACTTGGCGAGCTTCTTTACAGACTCAAGTTTCGACTCGACAAAACCGTCATTGCAGAGATCGCCAAGGTCGTTGGCACCTTCGTTGACTCTTATCTTCCGACGGTGGATGTGATTGTCCCGGTACCACCATCGACTCCGCGAACCGAGCAGCCAGTCATCCTGCTCGCTCGGGCGATTGGAGAACGAATCGGGATTCCGGTGTCCGAAGATTGCGTCTGGAAAGTGCGCGAAACGTCGCAACTCAAAAACGTCTTCGACTTCGATCAACGATTCCGTTTGCTCGATGGTGCGTTTGAGGTTGATCCGTCGATAGCCAAAAGCAAGGTCGTATTGCTGTTCGATGATCTTTACAGGTCGGGCGCTACGTTGAACGCCGTCACCAGCATCTTGTACGATCAAGGTGGCGCCAGAGACGTGCTGGCGCTAACGTTGACGCGAACTCGCAGTCTCCGATGACAAAAGTATTCATCGCCGGATCCCGGAAAATCTCGAAGCTGAGCGTTGAAGTCCGTCAAAGGCTCGACGAGATAGTGGCGAAGAGCCTGCCCGTTGTTATCGGCGACGCGTCGGGGGTGGATAAATCGGTCCAGCAATACTTGCACGCGAAGGGTTATCGAGCGGTCGAAGTCTTCTGTTCCGGCACCCGCTGTCGCAACAATGTTGGGGATTGGCCAACCGTGGAGGTAGCGGTCAATTCAAGCCGGCGCGATTTTGATTTCTATGCGACGAAGGATGTCCGAATGTCGGATGAAGCGTCGTTCGGCTTGATGATCTGGGACGGCGAAAGCGCCGGAACCCTGATGAACGTTTTGAGATTGATCAATCGGAACAAAAGCGTGGTGGTTTTCGAAGCTCCGAAAGGGCGCTTCCGGGAATTGAAAGAAGAATCGGAGTGGAACAGTTTCTTCTCGGAATGTAGCGACGAGGTTAGAGGCCGAATCGAAAAGCTCTCGACTTCGGATTCAAAAGTCGCGACCCCAGTTCAAGCTTCTCTGCTCTGACCGCCGCCGCCACCTACTCACTCACGCTATACAGCCCAGCAACTTTTCTCGCGCACGTCATTACCAGGCGGAAGCCCGGATGGTTCCTCCACCTCGGTCGCTCACTGTCCCTTGCTGCGGCGGTCGTACGAGATGGAGTAGGCCGCCGATCGAGCCAGTAGAATGGGGTCGGCGGAGAGATCGATACCGTCGATCACGTTGGTGGGATCAAACACAATGCGGCGCTCGTCCTCGATGCTGGTCGGAGAGATCCGGGATATTTCGAGCCGACCCAACTCGACCTGAGGCCGGTCGGCCGGCCACAAGGCGGTGACATCGTCCGT
Source organism: uncultured delta proteobacterium (assembly GCA_963711565.1). Lineage (GTDB taxonomy): Bacteria > Desulfobacterota > Binatia > Binatales > Binataceae > Binatus. The sequence continues at coordinate 164,577 of CAVQEQ010000001.1, forward strand.
CGGATCGTTCTGCCCCGCCAGTTGCAAGAGAAGGCGGAACACGACAGGACCATTCCGCAGGCGGTTCTCCAGCTCCTCGCGCAGAAAGGTCGCGCTGCGCTTGCTCGCATCATCAGGCGAGAGATAGGCTTCCCCCGCCTCGGGTATCCAGTGATAGCGGCCGAATCGGCTGGTGCCATCTGCGGCGGTGAATTTATACGCGTGCTCAGCATGGTAGCTGCTCTGACCGTAGCTAGCCGGCACCGGCTTCTGCGTCAGGCGCTGTATGAACGCGCCGGCGGACGGATGCTTCTCCAGAAAGCGGGGCACCGCGTCGGGTCGGGGTTGGCCGGTGGCAGGGTCGGGGAGCTGGGCTTGTAGGAACGCGAGGAAATCTTCGGGAGTCCGCGCGAGGAACCCCTCGATAGAGAGCGCGACGATGTCGGCGTTCTTGCCGTCGGGTAACTGAAACTTTACCGCCATCGCCCGCGCGTTGGGTATGCCGTCGTGCACGTCCGGATTCCCGTGCGCATTAGAGAAGCGGATAACTGTTGGGACTGCTTCGCCTTGCAGGTGCTGCGCCCGGCTCACGCCGCGCGCCTGTGGTGCGCCGCGAAATGTGCCGGAGCAGACGACGCCTTTGGCATGAACGGCGCGAAAGCCGGGGTGCGATCCGGCGAGCGCGCGCATGGTCTCGACGATTTGAGCAGGGGTACCTGGTGCGGCAGGTGCTGACATAGCGGGACTCCTCAATTGTTGAAGTTCGGCTTGATACCAAGTTATTTCAAGCGCTGCCCATTACCATTTGCCGACATGCGCACCACCATCGACGTGGAGCACCTCGCCCGTTACCAGCCGAGCCTCCGTGAGATAGAGCACGGCGTCGGCGATGTCCTGGACATCGCCGACGCGTCCCAGCGGCGACAAGGACTTTAGAGAATCTTCAGGATCGTCCTTGTGCATCGGAGTAGTGACTACTCCTGGTGCAACCGCGTTCGCGCGAATGCCGTCCTTTGCATATTCCATCGCGAGGCTGCGCGTGATCGCTTCGATCCCGCCCTTGGTGATCATCGGCACCGAAGCATTCACTCCAGCTATAGGATGTTCGGCCATCGTGGTTGTGATGCTGACGATGCTGCCGCCGGATTTCTGCGCGAGCATTTGTTTGATCGCGAGTTGGGTGATGTAGATGAAGCCTTCAAGGTTGGTGGAAGCGAGAGCTTTGAAGTCTTCGGTCGTGTAGCTGGTGAAGGGCTTGGAGAAGAAGATGCCAGCGTTGTTAACGAGCGCATCGATCGACCTGAATTTGCTCATCGCAGCGTCAACGATCCTTGCCGCGGTCGCACTCTCACCAATATCGCCGTCGACCATCGCCAGCTTATCGGACGGTTCGAACGCGCGGGATTTGGTCATGTCCCGGGACGTGGCGACCACGGAGTAGCCTCGATCCAGAAAAGTCTTCACGAGGGCCGCGCCGATGCCCTGCGAAGCACCGGTTACGATGGCTGTCTTGGGTTCGTTCGGCATAGAAGAACTCCCTCGTATTAATGTGCGCCGAATTAGAATCCTGTCCTAGAGATTATGAAGGCAATTCAGCCCGACCCGCTGCTTTGGCGTGCAGGATTTTCGTTATTCGCGGCGGAACGACAGCATCCCAACGAAGCCCGGCGGACGCCATCCGCCGTTCGCGCATGCGTTGCACACGACGTACTGCTTGTGCAATCCGTCCTCGACGCCAGTGAGCGCGACCGCGCTCTCTGTTGACACCGCCTTCTTGCACGCGACGCAGGTTGCGGTCAGCGCCTTGTTCGCCTTGGCCTTGTCACTCGGCATCGCATCCGCACCATCTTTCCGAAAATAGCATGTTCATTTCATAGTCCAACATTGGACTATGCCGGGAAAACTATTCGCGCGTTCTCGCCAAGCAGTTTGCGCTGCCGTGCCAGGCTCAAATTCGAGATTGAATTTCGAATGAGATGCGGCGCTTCGAGGTTGGAGTCGACGTGCGGGAAATCCGAGCCCCATAACACGCGGTCTTCGCCGAGCAGTTCCATCACCGCGCCTATCGTGCGCTCCTCGGGCTCCGCGACCACCCAGAGGTTGCGGCGGAAGTAATCCGACGGCTTCAACTTCGTCGGATAGGTCCAGCCGAGCAACTCATACTTCTGATCCATCCGGTCCATGATGTAGGGCGCCCAACCGCATCCCGCCTCGACGCACAAAACCTTGAGGCGCGGGAAGCGATCGAACAAACCGTCGGCCACCATCGTCATCGCGGCCGGCACCACCTGCGCGAATCCGCCGAGCGCGAATCCGAACACGGTGCGAAATTCGCCGGGCTGGTAGAACTGCCCGATGATTCCAGGCGCGCGGTTGAAGCGCACGATCACGTGCAGGCAGGCGGGGATGCCGGCGTCCTCGCACTCGCGCCAAATCGGATCGAAGTCGGGATGCGAGAAGCGACGCCCGCCGACGTTTTCCGGCGCGAGGAAGATGCCCTTGAAGCCCAGCTTGATGCATCGCTTGAGTTCGACCAGCGCCGACTCCACGTCCTGCAGCGCGATGTGCGCGATCGGAATTACGCGGCTGCGCACTGTGCTCGCGAAATCGTTGATCCAGTTGTTGTAGGCGCGGACGTAGGCCGCCGCGAGTTCGTGATCCTCGACATCCCACAGAATCCCGACGGTCGGGAACAGCACGCCCGCGTTGACGCCCCATTCGTCGAGCAGCTTGACGCGAGCGGCGGGAAGGTAGCTCGCGGGCGGGCATCCGTCCATGTAACCGAGGCGGCCGGGGACGAAGAGTTCCTGGCGCGGCTGATTGGCGCCGCCCAGTCCGGCGAGCATCCCCTTCAACAGCGGCTGGTTATCGACCATCAGGACCTCGAAGCCGTCGCCGGGGTCTTTGACGATGCGGATGGCGCGATCGCGAAACTTCGGCTCGAGATAGTTTTCCCAGAGATCCGGGGGCTCCATCACGTGCGAGTCGCAATCGATGACAATCGAATCCGTAGCACTCATCGCTCAGAATGTAACACGGCGGGAGGCGATGAACGAACTAACCCCTGCGCCGAGGAGTTCACGACCTACTAGCGGCGGAGTGCGTCGATGACTTTTGTGCCGGCCGGCGGGTCGAGATCCGTTCGCGTCGTCTCGGTAATCCGCGCCGCCATCATGTAGAAACCGATCGTCAGGATCGTCTCGACGACTTCGCGCGGCGACAGAAATTTCATAAGTTCCTTGACTGTCGCCTCTTCCGCTTTGACGCGATTCACGACTTCTTCGGTGAAGCGCAGCGACGCGCGCTCGACTTCGCTGAAGCATGGCGCGTCGATTGCACTGCGTTGGATCGCGTCAACTTGCGCCTGCGTGGCGCCGACCGAGATCGCGATCGGCACGTGCTGAATCCATTCGTACTCGCCGCCTTCAACCTTCGCGACCATCAGGATGACTAATTCGCGCAGCCTGGCGTCGAGTTTCTGGCGGCTGAGAATGGTGCCGCCCAGACGGGTCAGTGGGATGAAGCAGGTCTCGGCGTTCGCCATCATCTTGAAGATGTTGAGCTGAACGGGCGCCTGCGCGATCGCGGTGCGCACCTCTTCGGGCAGACTCGCAATATCGGGATACGGGACCAGGCTCATGACAACCTCCTGAGAGAGAGCGTTCAGACTTGGCGGCGTTTGATCGCACCGCTGTTTTGGTGCAAAGACACTAGCAGACGAGGGTTATATCAGATGGCGCTCAACGTCTATGCGTTCACGTGCGGATGGCTGACGATGCCGGCCGCGCTGCTGCTCGCCGGGGAAAAGGGGAGCCTGACGGTGCCGGTGCCTGCGTATCTGATCGAGCATCCGAAGGGGCGCGCGATCTTCGACAGCGGGCTTCACGTCGAGACGCAAACGGAGCCGAACCGGCGGCTGGGACGGCTCGCGCAGTATCACACGGTCGGATTCAAAGCCGGCGAGGAGATTGCGACGCGCCTCGAATCGCTCGACGTGGCGCCCTCGAAGATCGATTTCATCATCAACTCACATCTCCATTTCGATCATTGCGGCGGCAATGGGCAATTGCCGAACGCGACCTTGCTGATACAGCGCCGCGAGTGGGAAGCCGGCCACAATGCCGAACTGATCGAAAGCGTCTATTACAATCCGCACGACTACGACCACGGGCATCAGGTGAAAATGATCGACGGCGAGCACAACGTCTTCGGCGACGGCTCGGTCGTGTGTATCCCGACTCCCGGCCACACTCCCGGTCATCAGTCGATCCGCGTGCGAATCGGCGGCGACGAAGTCGTGATGACCGGTGACGCATGCTACCTGCGCCGCACGCTCGACGATTTCCACCTGCCGACCGCGATGTACGATCGCGAGCAGATGCTCGAATCGATACGGCGACTGCGCGCACTACGAGATGGCGGCGCGATGATCATCACAGGTCACGACCCCGAGCTGTGGAAGACGATCCCGCAGGCGCCGAACCGGCTCGCGGCGGTGCGGCCCGCAGCCACCGCCTGAAGGAATATCCCGAACGTGTCGATTGTCCGCGGCCTTCAGGCCTGGAGATCCCATCGGTGGGAGTACGCCCACCTCAAACCTCGAGGCTCACTCGAAGTACAAGCACCAATAATATTTCGGGCCATGTATGTAGTTTGATTCCCGCCCGACATGAGGCAAGACGCGGACAATATCTGGTAGTGTCCTAATTTGGGCATTAATATACTTGACTCACCACGCTAGTTATGCGATGATTCAAGCATGAACGCACCAAGGACACTACAGGAAGCGATCCTCTACTTCTCCGACCCTGATCGATGCCTCGACTTCATGGTCGATATTCGCTGGCCGCGTGGCGTCATCTGTCCGACGTGCCGGAGCAGCGAAGTCTATTTCCTGAAATCGCGGCGCGTCTGGAAGTGCAAGAACAAGCATCCCAAGCAGCAATTCAGCGCCAAGGTAGGGACGGTATTCGAGGATTCGCCTATCGGTCTGGATAAGTGGTTTGCTGCGGTCTGGATGATCGCCAACTGCAAGAACGGCGTTAGCTCATACGAGATTCATCGGGCGCTGAAAGTGACGCAAAAGACGGCGTGGTTCATGGACCATCGCATCCGGCTCGCGATGCAGGCTGGATCGTTTGAGAAGGTAGCAGGGGAGTTTGAAGTAGACGAGTCTTTTATCGGCGGCCTCGCCCGCAACATGCACAAGAACAAGAAGGCAAAGATCACAGGCACGGGCGGGGCCGGAAAAGCAATCGTGATGGGTCTGCTAGATCGTAAGACGAAAAAGATTCGACTCCGGCACGTCGCCAATACGCAACGCGAGACGCTTCAGGGCGTGGTGCGCGAGTACGTCGAAGGCGGTTCATACGTCTACAGCGATGCTTGGGTCGCCTACAACGGATTGGATCGCGAGTACATTCATCAGGTGATTGACCACGCCGAAACCTATGTTAAGGGCAACGTCCATACGAACGGCATTGAGAATTTTTGGAGTCTGCTAAAGCGCGGTCTGAAAGGGACCTACATCAGCGTCGAGCCGTTCCATCTGTTTCGCTATCTCGATGAACAGGCGTTCCGATTCAACGAGCGCAAACAGAATGACGGCGGACGATTCATCACTGCGATGGAAGGCGTCACGGGCAAGCGTGTCACTTACGAAAAGCTAACTGGAAAAGCAGAAGAAGCGGTCGCCTGAAAGAAGCGACAGAAACGGGGAAAGCGCGGGCGAGTCAGGTTGCGGGTTTCTTCTTCTTCAATCGATCAGCACGCCAGCGTGCCTCTTCAATTTCTACTTCCTTTTTCGGCACCGCGACGAGTCCGCGAATGAGAAGTTTGAATCGGTTGAACGGACTACCTCGTTCCAACTTGGTCTGTTCTCTCGTTTTCACGATTCCCAATCCTGACGATGCCGTTTCATTACGCGATCAACCTTGCCATATGTCTCTTCCAGCACTTCAAGATGAGCATGCTCAATATCGGAGAGATTGCCCAATTTACTGGACCACTTACCGTCCCGAAGCTGGCGCGCGACGTGGGAAGCGCCCTCGTTATCTGCATAGATCGCGATTTTCTCAAATCCTACTTCGTATGTACGATCATCGGTTTCTTCATAGCCGTGTCGCCGGAATATTTCTGCCCATTGGTCCGGCAAATCATCGTCGCCGACTCCAGGCGGCCAATAGTATCCCTCGACTACTGCGCCGGACACCCACTTTCGACCGATATCACCAACCGCCCATGACACGCAATTGTATTTGGGTGTTGCGCAACTTGTGATCGTATAGTCCGACAGCGTCAGACTAGGGAACTCTTCCTGAATATCGTCGTGAGCTTTCAAGGTAAAAAGTTATTTGCCTTGCCCCACGCGATCCACGCGTTCACTGCTTCATCAAATGATGCGGCTTTGGGAGCTTGGTCTTTACCTGTTATTGCGGCGAGCGCCCACATCCAGTCATCTGGTCTCTCAGACATTTCTGTAAGAATCAAAGTTATAGCGGCGCGACCCATGCCAATAATCTGTTGATAGGCGGGATGAGTTACCTTTCGTCTCAAGACAGAAATGGCTTTTGTTTCTTTGCGCCATTGTTGAGAAAGCCTGCGAAACTTCGATTCTATTGTCTCCGCTGGAGCGAAATGTTCTGGCAGATAAACAATTGCATAGCCGCGCACATCAGGATGGAATGCACGATAGGAAAAGGCCGCCGCTTGATATCTACAAGAAAGTGGTTCATAAGCTGTCTTAGAACCTATGACCTCAGCCTCTAACTCCATTGCCTGTGGTGTTTGAATGCACCACTCGCGTTTAAGAAGAGCAAGGCGTTTGACCGTCTCTGGTTCCATCTTTAGGACAGATCCTTTATGTTCCACCGTTGGAACAGTCGTCGCAACGTAACAGCCTTGTCTTGTGCCCGATTCAATATGTCTTGCAGGGTCGCTAGGTCATCGTCATCGAGCGCAACATAAAAGTCTTTGTGCTGGCCATTTTCATGGCTACTTACTTTCAACATATGAAATATGACTGCTCCCATTGGTTCTTCTGAGGCGTCCGATTTGAAGGCATGACGAACATCCGTGAAAATGCGAGCGCCGCAGAAGACGTGGTCATGGTCGGTTTGAAGGGTAAGAGCCTTTGATTTGACACTCACTTCCTCCACATTAAGCAAATATCCTAACCTGCGTTTGAAAGCTTCATAGTCTTGTCCAAGGTGCAATGCCGGAATGTCAGTCCGATTCATCGCTTGGCAGACATCCTCCACAAATTTATCAATCGCAACATCGGCCGACGCGCGAATCAGATAAAGCGCCTTGACCAGTTCCGCGAACTGGCGAGCCTCCTCGTCTGTGAAAATTCCCTCCTTGGAAAGACGATCCGCTAACCCTGGCGAACGTAGGTCGGCGACTTCGCTGATGACTGAAACAACTCTCTCGACCACGCCTTCGTTAAGAGTACGTAGGCGCGCCAGCGCCTCGTTATACCGTTCTGGAATTTGTAAGGGCACTTTTGTTTTTCTCAGCGGATTATAAATGCGTGGAGTAGTCCGGCTTTACTTCACCGCCGTCCGGCGGGATATAGGAGTACCATGCAAAAGTCAAGCCCTGCTTCCGCAGGTCCAGAATCGAGTGTTCCACAGCGTTTCACTATTTGGAAGGGCCTAGCGGGAATAGGAGGGCGGGCTATTTTCGATCGTTGTTTGATCGCTTATTAGCGCGAGGCGGTTCTGAAAGTAGCGGGGCTTTCTGGAGCACGCGGCGCGTTGTATAGTATTTACATCATTGGGCCGGAGGTGCAGGTGGATGGATTTCATTCTGCTAGATCACAGTTAAATGAACGGCCTTGGATGTTGGAGCACCCAAGGCCGTGGGCGGGAAACCGTAAAATTTTTGGCTTGAAAGCGACAGTCCCCGCCGGAGCAGGACCAGCGGTATTGACAATACCCCCGCTCTAAACCGTTTTCAAGCCTCCCTGTTCGTAGCCGGTTTTCTATGAAAACCGCGATGGTGAGGTACGCCTAAAATGGCGCTTTACAAATATTCTCAATTTATCGTGCAGAGCAACGACGAAGCATTCGATAGGCTTTACGATCCAGGTGCGATTACGCCGCATTCTGGTATCTATAAATGCAACGTCTGTCGATACGAAGTCGCGTCGATAGAGGGCAGACCGCTGCCGCCTCCAAGCGATTCGAATCATGCAGGGTGGGTTTGTACCCCCGGCAGCGTGAGGTGGCGGCTAGCCGTGTACGCCGTCCACAAAAGGGGCTAAAGGCTTCTCGCCAATAGTCAGGGCGGGCAGCACTTCCGGCACCGGCTGGCAGTGCTGCCACGCCAAGCCTGCGATCTGCGCAAGCGCGGTTGCTACGAATAGCAGCTTCTCTTGCGCAATATTCCGGTTCATAAACTCGATCACTTTCTCAACATCCTTGTCCAGTCGAATTTCCATCATCCCATCCTCTTCAAATAAATGGCCTGTCACGTGCTGGCAAAATAGCCCAATCTGTCAGGTGAGTCAAGTATATTAATGCCCTAATTTGAAACTCGCTCGACCAATTCGCCTGCCGTCCAAATGTGATCGCTGATTCCGTCCGCCATCGCGGGCGTCATGCGCAGCGTCTTGTGAATCCGTACCGGATTGTCATAGTCGAAATCATGGCGCAGAAGAGACGTATGCGCAAAATCGTGAGGGCAACGGTTCGCGTGTGGTCGTTTTACAAATGTGATAAGTGCGGCGGTCGTATCGAAGAACGGGAAAGAGGAGAGCGAGCATCGTGGTCAGGGCGGCCAAATTCCGTCCCCATCTACATCTACCGTTGTCTTGATTGTGGGCATACGTTCAAGCAGCAGCAGATGCTGACGAAATTTTCAAATTAGGACACTACCTCTCACCCTCAGAGCCTTGTCGATGACGAGTACTCGTAACCGTGCGGTCGCCGCGGCGATGGGCGCTGCTGCAGCGCTTGGCCTGACAGTCGATGATGCGATCGTGCTCCAGGAGTCGAACAAGCTCGCTGTGCGCCTGCTGCCGTGCGACGTTCTTGCCCGGGTCGCGGAGGAGCACATCAAGCGCTGGGCGGAGTTCGAAGTCGAGCTTGCTTTACGGCTCGCGGAAACCGGGAGTCCCGTAGGAGCGCTTGAGCCTCGGGTCGCGCCGGGCGTCTACGTGCGTGACGGCTTTGTGGTCACGCTGTGGACCTACTACGAGCCTGTGCCGTCCCGAGAGTTCGCGCCGGCCGACTACGCCCACGCGCTCGAACGGCTGCATGACTGCATGCGGCAGATCGACTTCCCTACACCGCACTTTACGGATCGAATCACCGACGCCCAACGGCTTATCGGAAGCCGAGACCAGACTCCAGAGCTCGTTGACGCGGACCGTGAACTTCTCAGCAACACGTTACGAAGTCTGCGGCAGGCGATCAGCGCTCGCGGGCGCCCCGAACAACTCCTGCACGGCGAGCCACACCCGGGCAACGTGCTCAGGACGAACAAGGGCCTGGTGTTCATAGACCTCGAGACCTGTTGCCGCGGGCCCGTCGAGTTCGATCTCGCCTACGTGCCCGAAGAGGTGAGCGTGCTCTACCGGAGCACCGATCAACAGCTGCTCCGCGAATGCCGGGTCCTGATGCTTGCGATGGTCGCAGCATGGCGCTGGGATCGAAACGACCAATTCCCCAACGGGCGACAAGAAGCGCGAGAATTCGTCAGCGAGCTCCGGGCGGCACTGTCGGGCGCACCCTTCTCGACGCACTTGCCGCGCTGGACTGACACCTGAATCGTGCTGAAACTTCCAGCCAGACCCCTAATTGCCGGTGAATTTCGACGCTCTGGCCTCGTCTATTGGTCAGGGCGACCCTGTCCGCCATGGAGAGCGACGGTCTGATGCCTGAATGCGGCGACATAGCCTTGATGCTGGGACCTGCCGGGGACGGCGAACTGGAGCCGGGCGACCTGCGGCAAGTGGCGCATCATGTTGAGCGCTGCCCTTCCTGCACGGGCGAGCTTTCCGACTACTCCGCAATCGGCCACGAGCTGCGGGCGCTCGTGGTGATGCCCTCGCTCGAAGGCTTTACCAAATCGGTACTGGCGGCAATCGCAGCAATCGTCGTCGTCGCGATTTTCGCGCTCACGATCCACGACAACGTCAACATCGTGAATGTTGCGCGATCCGTGCCCGACACCATCGCGAGCAGACCGCAAGCTCCATCGGCCGCGGTTGAGCCGGTCAGGGTGTTCGACGTGCGAGTGGATTCGGCTTTCGTCGCCGATACAGCGTTCGGCTCTTTCAGTCATACGAAGGGGTTGACGGAATCGGGCAAGATGCTCGTGTTCAAACTGCCGGACGGGAAGACTCTGCACGTCCAGCCGCGCGCGCTCAGCGGCGGCATGATCTCAATGGAGGTCGTGTTGTTCGACGGCGATCGGCCGACGATGACGGCCAACTTGAAACTCGGCAGCGGCGACACTTTCGCGCTGAGCGGAGAGACTTACGGCGGAGCCACGCTTCTCATCCGGATCAGCCCGCGGATTAGCCCGATCACAGCGGCGATCGCATCTCCGGGCCCGCCCTCGTCTTAGGGGGCCGAGAGCAAGCTCTTCCCGGCCAGTCGAGTGGTGGGTTCAACCCCGAGCAACTGCACGATGGTGGGAGTGAGGTCGGCGGACGAGCGAACGCCGCGATCTCCAGGCTCAAGGCCTGGCGCCGCGAGGTACGCTACTCCGTTGCTCGTGTGCCCGCCGGTCCTCCGGAGAGGGACAGGACCGATGAGCCCAAGGCGCGGATGCTGGAGGGCAGCGGCCACGTCGCGCCAGACGACAAGCAGATCCGAGTCGGAACTCGCCAGGGTCAGAGGGTTTGCGGCCGACGGCCTCTCGATCGAGGCGACCGCCGGCTCGCCGGTGCGAGGGTCGCGGCACTCGGCGAGAAGGGTCTCGACTGCGCGGCAGGTCTCCTCGTACTGCGATAGATCGACGATGCCATCACGCTCGCGGCCGCGCAGATTAATGCGGATGCGGCCGTCGCGGAACGAAGGTAACGCGAAGGCCGCCATTTGCGGCCAGTGGCGCCGGTACTGATACGACGGCATATAGCCAACATCTTGCACCAGCCTCTTCGGGGCTGGGTGGCGGGCGCGCCAGTCGGCAGCCGCGGACTGGACCCCTCTAAGCAAGTTCTTAACCGGTTCCGGCAGACGTTTGGCGATTGCGCGTAGATTGCCGACGGACTCAGACTCGTCGGGGGGAACCCACGTCCAGCTCACCGAGCTCCACTCCAGATGCTCGTCGAGGATGGGCAACAGGTTCGGGGTAGCCGTCCATGCCGGAGGGAGCGCGAGCAGCGGGCGGCCGAAATTGTGGCGGTAGAGCAACTCGGGGAGCAGAACCATCGATTGGATATCGGAACTGTTCGGCCCCATCCCGCCCGTGTTGAACGCGATGACAGCAGCATCGCCGGCGGCGTCAACGAGCTGCCCGACCATGCGGTCCAAACCCCGGTGGATCTCCAACAACGCAGCAGCGGCCGCCGCGGCCGAGGAATGCGTGTTGAGGGGATGACCGGGGTCGACGCCGTGCCATAGTCCCTCGACGGCACCGTGGAGCTCGCCAGCGACCGTGAAGAAGAAATACCACTGGGGGAACCGCTCGGCTGCCAACCATCGGGCCGCGCGGCCGCGCACATCCAGGGCCTGACTGAGAGCTTCTCCCATCAGCCGGGATCGCGACGCGGAGGGCCACGGTCCTCCATATATCCACTCGTCGGCGGGATAGTGACCGAACCGTCGCACGAACTCAGGCAGCAACGCCGCCGGCTGGGCGGCTCTGACGGTCCCGGAACCGTGCGAGCCCCACGACACGATCCCTTCTGTGTTTCGGGCGTCGCAGAGATCTACGAATGGCACGTCGAACACCACTACCCGAAGGTCGGTGCTGTCCCACCACGGCGCGAATTGGACGCCAACCTGGCACGCAGTGTAGCAAGCCGGATCGAACTCCACGGGGCTCCAGCGGCGTGCTTGTTCCGGCGAGAGCCCCGAGGTCACGTGCTCCCACGGGAGACCTGTGCGCCGGGCGGGCCCCTCGTCGAGGAGAAAACGGGCGGCGCGCTTTCTCAAGGCTGCCAGGGCTGGCATCTGACCCTCGGCCATGTACCGTTCGGCCAAGGTGACTTCAAAGCCATCAAGGCCGATAGCCATCACCCTGTGACGCGCCATCCCGGAACCTCCTTGCGGTTTTTCCGCCGCTACAAGATCACATGACACGACCGTCTATCAAGGGGGTTGCCCAGCCAATCACTTGCCGCCGGCGAACGAGCCGACAATCGCAATTGCGAGCGCGAAGGCGCCGATGAGGCACATCAACATGATCACCTGTGCGATGCCGTGCGCCGCGGTCTGCTGACTATCTGAAATCGGCTGCTCGACGTGCGCGGAATGGGCGCCCGAATGGTATCCGCTATGCGACGTGTAGTAGATGCCGGTGCCGGGGATGCCGACGGTCCGGCGAATTCCCTTGCTGCCGACCGTGACGTGAGCGCCGCGCATCCCGACCGTCAGACTCGGTCCCGACTTCGAAATGTTGACCGACAGCCCCGGAAATATCGAAACGCGCCGATAGAATCTGAAGTTGCCCATCGCCCTCCCCCCGCTCCTCTTAAGGCCCGCCGCGGCGCGCGCGAAAAAATCCGCGCATCAGATCCGCGCACTCGGACTCCATCACGCCGCCGATCACTTCGAATCGATGGTTCAGCCTGCCGTCTCGGCCGATGTCGTAAACCGAGCCGAGCGCGCCGGCCTTGTCGTCGCGCGCGCCGTAAACGACTCGGACGACGCGCGCATTCAGCATCGCACCGACGCACATCACGCACGGCTCGAGCGTCACGTAGATCGAGAGGGCCGGAAGCCGGTACGCCTTGAGCGTCGCGGCGGCCGCGCGGATTGCCAGGATTTCCGCATGCGCCGTAGGATCGGCGAGTCCTTTGGGGCGGTTATGTCCCGCGCCGACGATTTGCCCGTCCGCGACCGCGACCGCGCCGACCGGAACTTCGCCTTCCGCCTCTGCGCGACGGGCTTCGGCGATAGCCTCGGTCATAAACCGGACGTGTTGGGTAGCCGCCATTTACTTAGCAGATTGACATTGGGAAGGCCTCGCACCAAGATCGGCGGATGGGGACTGGGGACATGAAAAAGTTGATCGCGGTCACAATTTTTCTCTCCTTCGCCGCAGCCGGCGTCACGTATGCCGGCACTCGCGTCGAGATTAAGGACAGCGAGCAGGCGGCTGCGGAAGCCGACATGCACCGCCGCTACGATCATCCGAAGACCGAGGTGGTCCCCAACGACCAGCTCGAGGTCGTGGTCACGCGCGACGTGATCATGCATTCGTGCTGCATGCCGCCGAGTCTCGTAGTCGGCGGCAAGATCACCAATATCAGCGGCAAGCCTATCGACTACGTCCACCTGCACTTCGCGTTCGAGGACAAGAACGGCAAAATCCTTCACGGCGAGAGCCTCTACAACCACCACGCCGAAAGCCTGTCCGATGATCCGTACATCCAGAAAATTCTGAACGAGAAACCGCATTTCGATCCGATCCTGCCGGGCAAGAGCGACACGTTCGGATTTTCGGTTTCATGCACCGAGCTGCCGGTCTTCTCGAAGATCGAATTGTTTTCCAACGACATCAAACAGTAGCGCGGCGCCTGCCGCTTCCGTCTGATGGCTGATATAGGCGCAATCGAACCGGCCGCGCTTAAGGCCCGACTCGATCGAGGGGAGCGCATTTTCATTCTCGACGTGCGCGAGCCTTTCGAGATTTCGCTGGCTCCTTTTCCCGGCGCGAATCATATCCCGATGGGCGACATTCCGTCGCGCCTGACCGAGCTCGATCCCGATCGCGAGACCGTCGTCGTATGCCATCATGGCGTCCGCAGCGCGCAGGTCGCGATGTACCTGGCGCGCATGGGTTTCGAGCAGGTGCTCAACCTGACAGGCGGCATCGACGCGTGGTCGGAGGATGCGGATCCGACGACCCCGCGCTACTAACGCGCGGGCCGACGCGCAATAATGCCGAATGGTAATCCCGCGATGACCTACCTCGCTGCAGCAGTCCAGATGAACGCCACTCCCGACAAGGCGGCGAACCTGGAGCGCGCGGAACGGCTCGTGCGCGTCGGCGCGGCGCGCGGTGCAAACCTCGTCACGCTGCCCGAGGTTTTCAATTGGCGCGGCAAGCTTAACGAGCAGGCGGACGCGGCGGAAACGCTCGACGGTCAATCGCTGACGCTGATGTCGCGACTGGCGCGCGAGCTGCGAATCCATATCGTCGCCGGATCGATCACCGAGCAGGCCGCCGCGGGCGAGTCGCGATGCTACAACACGTCGGCGCTCATCGACCCCGACGGCGCCAGAATCGCCGTGTATCGCAAGATTCATCTTTTCGACGTCGATCTTCCCGGTCGCGTGACAGTGCGCGAATCCAACGCCAAGATGGCGGGGGCAGAGACCGTGACTGCGGCGACTCCGCTCGGCGCGATTGGACTCAGCATCTGCTACGACTTGCGCTTTCCCGAACTCTATCGCCGTCTCACTTTTGCCGGCGCGCAGATCATTGCGATTCCGAGCGCGTTCACCTTCCCCACTGGCGAGGCACATTGGGAGCCGCTGCTCCGCGCCCGCGCGATCGAGAACCAGGCCTACGTGATTGCGCCCGCGCAGTTCGGTCCGAACATCTACGGCTACAGCGACTATGGCAATTCGATGATTGTCGATCCGTGGGGACGCGTGATTGCGCGCGCCGCCGATCAGGAAGGTGTCGTCGTGGCGCCGATCGATCTCGAATACCAGGAGCGCGTGCGCCGCGAGTTGCCGGCGTTGAAGCATGCGCGCCTGCGGGCCGGGTGACCAAGTGAACAAGATTGCACTTCTGACTGTCACGATCGCTCTCTCGATCAACGCACCGGCGTTCGCGCACGATCTGGGCGCGGCGGCCGACTTGGACGGTGACTCCGCGCCCAACGCGATGGGCATTCAGATGTGCACGGGTCCGCACATGACAGTGACGCGGTCGCGCCCGCAAACGCCGCAGGACCTCGAGCGCGCGCATGACGTGATTGACACCCTGCGACGCGTGCTCGCCAAGTACCGTGACTCCCGCGTGGCGTTGTCGGAGGGCTACCAGATTTTTCTGCCGACGGTTCCGCAGGAGGTTTACCATTTCACCGACTACAGCGCCGCGCAGCAGGAATACATGGGGAATTCCGATCCGGCGCGGCCCGGCTCGCTGCTTTACGTGAAAAACTCGAGCGGCGATTACGTCCTGGTCGGCGCGATGTATAGCGCGCCTGCCGACGACACGCCCGAGCAGCTCGACGCGATCATCCCGCTGAGCGTCGCGCACTGGCACGCTCACACGAACATCTGCCTGCCCAACGGCATCACGCTCGACAACGTCCTGCGCGGCGACGTCGGCGCAGGGCGTATCGACGAGCCGGGCATGATCCCGGTGTCGTCGAGTCCGTCTGCTCCCGAAATCAACCAACGCCTGGGTTTCCTCGCCGATGGACGCTTCGGCTTCACGGGCAAAATCGCCGACTCCGCCGCGTGCGAAGCGGCGGGCGGCCACCTGCTGAAGCAGGCGTTCGGCTGGATGGTCCACGTGTACCCGTTCAACGGCGACGACCTGAAGGTAGCGTTCGGCATGGGCGTGCCCAAACCGCCTAGCAACTGACGGCTGCGAGTTTCCTGAAAAATCGCCTTGACGGCGCACGCCCGCGCGGGTTAAGCAGGCTTCGCGTCGACACACTCCGCGGTCCGTGACACCCCGCTCTATCGCGGCTAGTATCTCTTACGCTCGAACGCGCGCGCTTGAAGGATTTTCGTCATGGCTGATGGACCGCTGATTGGTTTTCGTATTCTCGATCTGACCGCCGTTATCTCGGGGCCGTTCTGCACGCAGTTGCTCGGCGACCTGGGCGCCGACGTCATCAAGATCGAACCGCCCGAGGGCGACTCGATGCGCCGCAACGTCGGCCCGCAGCGCGGCGGCCTGACCGCCTCGTTCCTGAACTTCAACCGCAACAAGCGCAGCATCGTGATCGATATCAAAAAAGAGCACGGCCGCGACCTCGTCCGGCGGCTCGCGGTGAAGGCCGACGCGCTGGTCGAGAACAATCGCCCCGGCGTCGCCGACCGTCTCGGTATCGGTTACGCCGACATTCGCCGCGCCAATCCGAAGGTCGTCTATTGCTCGATCTGCGGCTTCGCGCCGAAGGGCCGCCTCGCTAATTTTCCCGCCTACGATCCAGTCATCCAGGGCTACTCCGGCATGGCCTATATCCAGGGCCTCAAGGCGGGGCAGCCGACGGCGGTCAAGATGGCGCTGGCGGATAAAGTCAGCGGGATGACCGCGGCGCTTGCCGTTGTGAGCGCGTTGCACGCCGCGCGCGCCCGCGGCGTCGGCCAGTACATCAAGGTCCCGATGCTCGAGGCGATGATGGCGTTCACGGCCAACGATTCGATTTACGGCTACACGCTGCTGCCCGAGGACGAGTTCAAGCACCTCGCGCCCAAGAGCACCACGCTCGACCCGTTCAAGACGAAAGACGGATGGCTCACGATCGCGCCGTTCACGGAAGCGCAGTCGAAGCGGCTGGCCGAGGCGGTCGGGCATCCTGAATGGTGGCCTGAGACGTTGGATCGCACGGAACGCGCCGAGCGGGGACGCAATCTGATGCGCGGGCTGGCGAAGCTCTTTCCTGAAAAAAATACCAATGAGTGGCTGCCGGCGCTCGAGCAGGCCGACATCCCCTGCGGGCCGGTCCACAACTACGAGACGCTGCTCACCGATCCGGAAATCGTGGAGAACGAGAGCTTCTCGATTTATGAACATCCGACGGCAGGGCGCGTGCGCGCGGTGAATCCCGGCGCAAGGTTTTCGGAGACGCCGGCGAAGATGTGGCGAGTGCCGCCCAAGCTCGGCGAGCATACCGATGAAATATTGCGAGAGGCAGGAATCGAACGCAGTCAGGTAGAGGAACTGCGCGCGGCGAAGGTGATCGTTTGAGTAATTCCAGAAGAACGGCCAGGCCGAGCGGCGAGAATCGACGAAATAAATTTCGTCCTACTGTCAGAGAAACGTAGGACGGAATTTATTCCGTCAATTCCCTCTGCTACTCGAACATCTGGGGTTCGCGCGATCTTAGCCAGACCAGGCCACGATACATGTAATGGATGAACGACGCCGCGGTGACTGCGACTGTCGCGATCAGCAGCCGGTTGAAATCGCCGGGCCAGTAGTTTCCCGCCCGCGCCAGCACCGCGATCACGCACGCGAGCTGCATGAAAGTGCTCAGTTTGCCGAGATAGCTCGGCCGGACCGGGACGCGCTCGCCGGTGAAGAACGAGATCATAAGGTAGCCGACGACGATTACGATATCGCGGATCAGGACTACGCTGAGCAGATAGCTGGGCAGATCGCCGTCGATCGTCAGCACGACGAAGGCGGACACCAGCATCAGCTTGTCGGCGAACGGATCGAGGAACGCGCCCAACTCGGTGCGTGAGTCGAACCATCGCGCGACCGCGCCGTCGAGCCCGTCGGTCACCGCCGCCGCCGCAAAGACGAACAGCGCTTCGGTGTATCGCTGGCGGGTCAGAAATATCAGAAAGACGGGAATCGACCCTATCCTGCACAGCGTCAGGAAGTTCGGCGGATTCAGCAGCTTGGAATACGACGGTGCGGGCGGCACGCCCGGCCGTGCGCGGATGCTGCTATGTGAAGGCGCTGCCATCGTGAATCGGTTTCAACGCGACCTCAGATTGCGGCGTTCGCAGCCTTGCGCAGGCGCCCCGCTACAGGAGCGCTCACGCGGGCCCGCACCGAAACCAGGCCGTCGCGGTATTCCTCGCTTAGCACTTCTCCATCCCGTCGCGCCATTGCCACCAAATCGCCGCGCTTGGCGGGAAACGTGACTGACACTTCCTCGCGCGAGCCGCCCAGGTGCCGCTCGATTTCCGCGAGCAAATCGCCGAGGCCGTTGCCCTTCAGCGCCGAGATTGAGACCGCGTCATGCGCGCCGTTGCGATTTGCGCCATGCTCGGCCAGGTCGGCCTTGTTCATCACGACGATACGCGGCGACGCGCCCGCACCAATTTCCTGCAACACTTCGTTGACGATCGTCATGCGCTCGGCCGCCAGCGGCGAACTCGCATCGACAACGTGCAGCAGCATCGTCGCGGTTCGCACCTCTTCGAGCGTGGCCTTGAAGGCGTCGATCAGCATATGGGGCAGGCGATGGATAAATCCGACGGTATCGACCAGCATCACGTTCATACCGCCCGGCAGCTTGAGGCGGCGAATCGTAGGATCGAGAGTCGAGAACGGACGATTGGCAACCTCGACGCCGGCGTCGGTGAGCGCGTTCATCAACGTGGACTTGCCGGAATTCGTGTAACCCACCAGCGCGACGGTCGGAAATGGAACCTCGAGACGCCGCCGGCGCTGAATCGTGCGCGTGCGCTCGACCTGGCCCAGCCGTGCCTTGAGGCGAGTGAGGCGCTCCCGCAACCGCCGCCGGTCAACTTCGAGCTGCGTTTCTCCGGGTCCGCGCGTGCCGACGCCACCGCCGCCCGCGCCGCCGCCACGAACGCGCGAAAGATGCGACCACTGGCGGGTCAGCCGCGGCTGGAGATAACTGAGCTGCGCGATCTCGACCTGCAGCTTGCCCTCAAGGGTATGCGCGCGCTGGGCAAAAATGTCGAGAATGAGTTGGCTGCGATCAATCACGCGAATCTTGAGTTCATTCTCAAGATTGCGCGCCTGCGCGGGGCTGAGCGCGTCGTCAAAAATCGCCAGCGACGCGCCTTTCGATTGCGCCAGCTCGCGCACCTCGCCCGCTTTGCCTTTGCCGATAAAAGTGCGCGGGTCAGGCGCTTTGAGGCGCTGCCGAACAACTCCGGCGACTTCCGCACCGGCGCTTTCAGTCAAAGCTTTGAGTTCGTCGAGCGATTCTTCGCTGCCGATTCCCGCGTCGGTACCAAGTTCGATCCCAACCAGGACAGCGCTCTCGTGATGCTCGTGGGCAACGTCGTAAGACTTAGCCAGGTGATTACCTCGATGGCGGAAAAATCTATGACCTCAGCGTATCAGATACCACCAACCCTCGGTACGCCACCTCCTAACCTCTCCTTGTCCGAGGAGAGGTCGGCGAATGCCGCTTGAAAAGCGGTGTCGCCGGGAGAGGTGCAACGCCGGACATCGCAGCAACGCCGACGCGTCTAACCGCAACTGCTCGACGCTGACGCCGCCGCCAGGCAGCAGCACCACTTTCCGACGTGCTGCACAGGGCACAACTCGCTTGTTACGGCGGCCAGCGTTGTACCGCTCCCGTCGCTCACCTTCGGCTCGCGTCGACCTCTCTTCGGACAAGGAGAGGTTAGGATCGTTTCAGATTAAGTCGAGTTGTTCTATCTCAACTCCACCGATCCCGGCGCGAAAATCCGCTCCAGCTCGGCGACGAAGGTCTCCGTTGGCGTCACGCGATAGCTGTCGCCTAGCAGCATCACGGCTTCGCGGCCGTCGTTGAGGGCCAGATGCAGATAAGTCATCGACTTGCCGCGATAGCGCGAGAGCATCGCCTTCAGCGCGTCGAGGCCGCCGTTTTCCAGCCGGCTTATCGGCGCCGAGATGCGCACTTCGCGGATCGAATCGAGCAGCGCCGAGTCCAGCGGCACCAGGCTTTCGAGGATTATCTGCGCGCGTTCGTCGTCAACGTCCAGCTTGCCGCGCGCGACGACAGGCTCGTCGCCCATGATGATCGCCTCGAACTTCTGATAGGTCTCCGACCATGCGATCGCCTCGACCGCGCCCTCGCGATCCTCGAGCGAGAAAGTCGCGTAGCGTTTGCCCGACTTGTTATTCTTGAGTTTCACCGCGTGGATCACGCCGGCAATCTGCACCGGGCTGCCGTCGGGCGCCGAGGACAGATCGGCGGTCGTCACTTTGCTGATTCGCGCGAGTTCGCGCTCGTACTTGTCGAGCGGATGGGCCGTGATGTAGAAGCCGAGCGCTTCTTTTTCGAATTTCAGTTTCTCGCGCGCGTCCCATTCGGGAATCGGCTCGCGCGCCGCGAGCTTGGGCACTTTGACCGCGCCGCCGAACAGTCCGATCTGGTTTTTCTCCGCATCGCTCTGCGCCTTCTGCGCGAGCTTTATCGCTTGCTCCGCTTCGGCCATCAGCGCGGCGCGCACCGCGCTCACCGAATCGAACGCACCGCACTTGATCAGCGCGTCGAGCACGCGGCGGCTGATCAGTTGCGTGCCGACGCGCATGCAAAAATCCGCCATGCTCTCGAACGGGCCGTTGGCCTCGCGCTCCGCGACGATTGCTTCACCCGGCTTGCTGCCGACGCCGCGAATTGCGGCCAGCCCGAATCGAATCGCGCCGTCGGTAACGGTGAATTTCACCCGGCTCTGATTCACGTCGGGCGGCAGGATCGCAATCTTCATGTCGCGCAGGGCCGCGATATTCTTGTAGGTCTTGTCGACGTCGTCCATGTCGAGCGACATCAGCGCCGCCATGAACTCGTGCGGATAGTGCGCCTTCAGGTAGCCGGTGGTGTAGGTGGTCAGCGCGTAGGCGGCGGCGTGCGAGCGGTTGAAGCCGTACGAGGCGAAGGTTTCGATCTTCTCGAAGATCGAAGTGGCGAGCGCGGCGTTGACGCCATTTTTCTTCGCGCCGTCGATAAATCCCGCGCGCTCTTTTTCCATGACGGCTTTGTTCTTCTTGCCCATCGCGTAGCGCAGGATGTCGGCCTGTTCGAGCGAGTATCCCGCCAGCGCCTGCGCCGCGCGCATCACCTGCTCCTGGTACACGATAACGCCGTAGGTTTCGCGCAGAACAGGCTCCAGCAGCGGATGATCGTACTCGACCGGCTCCTTGCCGTGCTTGCGATCGACGTAGTGCTGGACCATCGTCTTGCCGTCCTGGATTGAGTCGAGCGGACCGGGACGGAACAGCGAGCCCGCGGCGATTACGTCGTCGAAGCAGGTCGGCTTGAGCTCGCCGATAAACCGGCGCATCCCGGAACTCTCGAGCTGGAACACGCCGACCGTGTCGCCGCGCGAGAGCATCTTGTAGGTGTCGGCGTCGTCGAGCCGGAGACGGTTGAGGTCGGGCGCCTCTTTGCCGCCGGCCTTGATCAGCGTGAGCGTATCGGTAATTAGCGTCAGGTTCTTGAGCGCGAGGAAGTCGAACTTGATAAGGCCGATCTCTTCGACGCCCTTCATCGAATACTGCGTGATCGAGAGCGCGGCCTCGTCGCGTTCCTTGTCCACGTAGAGCGGCACCAGGTCGGTGAGCGGCTGATCGGAAATGACGACGCCGGCCGCATGACGCGACGCGTGGCGCAGCAGGCCTTCGAGCTTGAAGGCGTAGTTGAAAAGATCGGGATGCAATTTGCGCTCGGCCTTGAGCCGCGGCTCCATGTCGAGGGCGTCGGCGAGCGGGAAATCGCGGCCCTGCTTGGGCGCGGGATAGAGCTTGACGATTTTGTCGGTCTCGGCGAAGGACAGGCCGAGCACGCGGCCGACGTCGCGAATCGCCTGCTTGCCCTTGATCGTGCCGAACGTGATTATCTGCGCGACGCGATCGTCGCCGTACTTCTTGCGCACGTATTCGAGCACCTCGTCGCGCCGCTCGAAACAGAAATCGACGTCGATATCCGGCATCGACTTGCGCCCCGGATTCAGCCATCGCTCGAACAGCAGGCGATGCTCGACGGGATCGACCTCGGTGATGCCGAGCGCGTACGAAACCAGACTGCCGACGACCGAGCCGCGGCCGGGACCGACCGGAATCCCGAGCCCGCGCGCGTAGCCGATAAAGTCGGCGACGATCAGCATGTAGCCCGCGAAGCCCATGTCGCGGATCACGGGAATCTCGCGATCGATGCGGTCCTGGTACTGCGATTCGTCAACGTCGGCGCGGCGCGCGCGAATTTCGGCCAGGCGGGCGGTCAAACCGTCGCGCGCGCGGGTCTCCATCTCGGCGTCGAGGTCAACGCCCGGGCCTGATTTGTAAACGGGGAAGTGAAACTTGCCGAATTCGAATTCGAAATCGATTCGGCGTGCGATCTCGACGCTGTTGCGCACCTCTTCGGAGTCGGCGCCGAACGCAGTCGCCATCTCGGTGGGCGTCTTGACGTAGAGCTCGTCGGTGTCGAAACGCCAGCGCGTTTCGTCGGCCATCGTCTTGCCGGTCTGGATGCAGAGCAGGACTTCGTGCGCCTTGGCGTCGTCGCGATGCAGGTAATGACAATCGTTGGTGGCGACGAGCGGCAGGCCGACCTGCTTGCCGATTTCGCGCAGCGCTTCGTTGTACGGCGAATGGAGTTTGTTGTCCTGGAGTTCGAGATAGTAGCGGCCCGGGAACATTTTGGCGTAAGACTCGGCGGTCTCGCGCGCCTTGTCCATACGGTCCGCCCGGAGCCATCGCGCTAGCTCGCCCGACAGGCATCCCGAGAGCACGATCAATCCGTCGGACAACTCGGCAAGGATTTCCTTGTCGATGCGAGGCTTGTAGTAGAGGCCGTCCTGGTACGCAGTCGTGAGCAGTCGGCAGAGATTGCGATAGCCGTCGCGATTCTGCGCGAGGACGATCAGGTGGAAGTTGCCACCGCCGTCGAAGTCGTCGCTGCGCGGGACTTGGGTGCGATCGGTGCGCTTGCCGGGCGCGAGATACACCTCGCATCCGATGATCGGCTTAACCCCGGCCGCTTTGGCCTTCTGATAAAACTCGACTGCGCCGAACATGTTGCCGTGATCGGTCATCGCGATCGCTTCCATCCCGGACGCCTTGGCGTGATCGATCAGCGGGCCGATTTTGTTGGCGCCGTCGAGGAGGCTGTACTGCGTGTGGACGTGAAGATGGACGAAACTCATAGCGGCCCCTCCCCTGCACCGGACTTGCAACTCGCGCTGCACGCCCGTTCCCCTCACATCTGAACAGCTCGCGCGCGTCGCGGATCGTTTCGCGACGCGCGCGAGCGAGACACTGAAAAAACTACTTCTTCTTTTCGGCGGCCTCGGGCTTCTTGGCAGCCTTGTCCTTGTCGCCGCCTTCTTTGGCCGCCGCCGCACCCTCGGCAGGAGCAGCCGCCGCGCCTTCCGCCGGCGCAGCACCTTCGACCGGCGCACCTTCGACCGCTTCCGGCGTAGCCGCAACCGCGACTTCCGCAACGGTCGGCGGCAGCACGGTAACGACTGGATAGTCGGTATCGAAAATCGCCTTCACCTTATCGGGGAACTTCACCGCCGAGACGTGGATGACGTCGTGGATGTCGATCTCGGAAACGTCAACCTCGATCAAGTCGGGAATTTCCAGCGGCAGGCATTCGACGGTCGCGGTGCGCTCGAGCGGCGCGAGGATTCCGCCGTTGGCGACGCCCTTGGCTTTGCCGGTGAACTTGAACGGCACCTCGACGCGAATGGCGCGGTTAAGATCCACCTCGTACAGGTCGGCGTGCAGGATTTCGCCCGACACAGGAGTGCGCTGCACGTCCTTGAGGATCACGTGCTTGCCGTCGAGCTCCGCGGTGCTCGACTTGAGCTTGATGATGCGGGTGTGGGCGGCGGCTGAAATCCTGGCCTTCAGCTCAAGGCGATCGATCGCCAGCGCCAGGGGCGCAGTGGTGGGTCCGTACAATATCGCGGGCACGCGGCCGCTCCGCCGCAGCGCGTTGTTCTGACCCTTGGGTCGGGTCGCACGTTTCTCGCAGGCTAATTCACCGGTCTCCATTGTTTCCTCGCTTGATAGTTGGCGCGCTCAGGCAAAGAGCGAGCTAACCGACTCCTCATTATGAATTCGCTTCATCGCTTCCGCCAGCAGGCTCGCGACCGACAGGCCGTGCAGCTTCGTGAGCTCGGCCTGGGCCTTGGCGCGGAGCGGAATCGTGTTGGTCGTAACGATTTCCGTGATGTTCGATTTGTTCAGGCGATCGCACGCCGGGTCCGACAGAATCGGATGCGTGGCGACGGCGATCACTTCGGTCGCGCCCGCGTTGGCGACGACCTTGGCCGCCTCGGTGATCGTGCCGGCGGTATCGATCATGTCGTCAACCAGCAGCGCGATCGAGTCCCTCACTTCGCCAACCAGTTGCATCTCGGCGACTTCGCTCGCGCGGCGGCGGCGCTTGTCGATAATCGCGAGGTTCGCGTTGAGCCGGCGGGCATACGCGCGCGCGCGTTCAACACCTCCCGCATCGGGCGACACGACAGACACCTTCTGCCCGTCGATTCGCTTGCGCAGGTAGGTGATCAGCACCGGCATCGCGTAGAGATTGTCAACCGGGATGTTGAAGAAGCCCTGAATCTGGCCGGCGTGGAGATCCACCGTCAGCACGCGATTGACGCCCGCGGTCGTGATCAGGTCGGCGACGACCTTGGCGCTGATCGGCACGCGCGGCGCGACCTTGCGATCCTGGCGCGAATAGCCGAAATACGGAATCACCGCCGTGATACGCCCGGCCGACGCACGCCGGAGGGCGTCGGTGAGCAGGATCAGCTCCATCAGGTTTTCGTTCGGAGGCGTGCAGATCGACTGAATGATGAAGCAATCGCCGCCGCGGACGTTCTCGCGGATTTCGATCATCACTTCGCCGTCGGGAAAGCGGCCAACCTCGGCTTCACCCATCTTCACGCCAAGGTGCTCCGTGACCTCGCGCGCGAGCGCGGGGTTGGAGTTCCCGGTGAAAACTTCGAGTTGGTCCTTGACCCTGTCCGACATTTCAATTTCCTCGCGTCGCGATCGTCATGCGATTCTTCAGTTGTCGCCGATCGCTGTCAAAGCCTGGCTGGGCGGGAAGGATTCGAACCTTCGAATGCCAGGTCCAAAGCCTGGTGCCTTACCAGCTTGGCGACCGCCCAGCGCATTTCGATTCAAAGGCTCAGCGCCCGCGCATCTCCCTATCGACATCGTCAAAACTGACAGCCGGCGAAACACCACTCGGGCGCTCAGCCGGCGAATCGAGCAAACCAATCTTTACGGACCGACCGTCGCGATACTGTGCGGCACAATGTCGCGGCGAACCTGCCCGGACTTTTGACTTTAGCAGCCTGGATGCAGGAAATGCGATGTTATTGATGCGGTTTTTCGCTGTCAATGCGTGGCGAGCGGAGCAATGCACAGACTGTGGATTTCAGGCCAATTCGTCGTCGGATTCGTCGTTGAGCGTGGTCGCGGCGAGCACTGTCGCGAATGGCGCACGCTTGCGGATCTTTATTGCCGCTCCGGCGGCCTCGTCGAGCGAATCGAACACGCCAAAGACCGCGCCGCCGCTGCCGGACATCTGCGCGGCGCGCGCGCCTGAATCTTCAAGTAATCCTTTAAGACGACGAATCTCCGGAAACCGCGCAATCGCGACCGCCGCCAGGTCGTTTACCATCACGTCCGCCGAGATGTCGCCGCGCAGGATGGATGCGATGTGATCGGCGGGCGCCGCGCCGCTCCATGCGGTGGGTTCGAGCGCGCGAAAGATCGCGGCGGTCGAAACTTCGAACGGCGGCACGGCGATGACGATTGGGATAACAGGCACTCCTTCGATGGCCGCGATTCGCTCGCCGATACCCGTCACGCGCGAGGGTTGCGGGTCGAGAAAAAATGGCACGTCGGCGCCAAGCGACAGCGCGAGCCGGCGCAGGCGGCCGGCCGATTCGTCGTCGGTGAGCCGCGCCGCGGCCGCCATCATGCACAAGGTCGTGGCGGCGTCGCTCGAGCCGCCGCCGAGTCCGGCGCCGACCGGGATGCGCTTTTCGAGTCCGATCGACACGTCCGCGACGAGATCGAATTCTTTCATGAACGAGTGCGCGGCGCGCGCTGCAAGGTTGTTCCTGCTCCTTGCGAGTTCGGGCAGATTGCAGTTGACGGTAACCGCGGATTCGTTGGCGGCGCGAATCTCGAGGCGGATTTCGTCGGCGAGCGAGATCGGCAGGAAGACCGAGTCGAGTTCGTGATAGCCGTCGCCGCGGCGTCCGGTCACGCGCAGGAACAAATTAATTTTCGCGCATGCGCGCCCGGTCAGCTCCGTTACCATTGTGAAGATTCTACTGAGGAGTGCGCGGCGTGCCGGGCAATCCGCGAAACGCGCGGCGCGCATCATTCTGAATCACGCTGATGAAGCCGAGCAGCGTGACCAGCAGCCCGAACAACACCATCGCGCGACCGGCGAGGAATGCGGCGTGATAAAAATCCATGCGCGCTGTCGCGTACGACGCCTGGCGCTGTTCGACCGTGAGCGGTTCGAGGACTGCGTCGTCGCCCGCGCTCTCATCGAGCTCGTCGAAACTGCGATAGTCGGTCGCGGCGGCGGCGGAATGCTGCTGGTGCGCGACGATGAGGCGGCTGTAAATCTGAGTACGTTCCACACCGATGATCCAGTTGGCGGCGCCGAGCATGATTAGTCCGAGGCCGATTACAATCTTCCAGTCGGTATATATGTCAGGAAGCTTCATTCCTTGAATCGAGACTAAGGCGCTGGTGGAGGGAAAACAATGCCGCGCCGCGCGATCTATTCACCGGGCGGATGTTTTGTTGCGCCATTCGATCGCCAGCCGCTATCATGATTCGACAACTTCGTATGCCAGTTGAATTTCGACATCATGCGGCCGAGTCCGCCGCGAATCCTAATGCCAAAGATGCGCGGCGGGACGCGCTGCTCAAGCGTTTCGACGCGGGCGAGATGCGCGCGCTGGCCCAGTTGATCACGATGGTCGAGAACCGCGCGCCTGAATCGAGCGCGATCATCGAGCGAATCTACGCGAAGACCGGTCGCGCGCAGGTGGTCGGAATCACTGGGCCGCCGGGGGCTGGAAAATCGACGCTCGTGAACCGGCTGATCGCGAAGTATCGGGCGATTGGGAAAAAAATCGCCATCCTCGCGATCGATCCGTCGAGTCCGTTTTCCGGCGGCGCCGTGCTTGGCGATCGCGTCCGCATGACCGACCATTACAAGGACGCCGGCGTGTACATCCGCAGCCTCGCGTCGCGCGGGAGCCACGGCGGACTCAGCCGCGCCGCGCGCGAAATCGTCAAGCTGCTCGACGCTTACGGCTCCGACGTGATCATTATCGAGACCGTCGGCGTGGGACAGACCGAGCTTTCGATCATGGACCTGGCCGACACCACCGTCGTCGTTACGGTGCCCGAGGCGGGCGACGGTGTGCAGGTGATGAAGGCCGGGCTGAACGAAATCGCGGACGTGTTCGTCGTCAACAAGGCCGACCGCGAGGGCGCGGACCGGGTCAAGGCCGAGCTGGAGCTGAGTGTGCATCTGCGCTCCGGCGACGGATGGCGCGCGCCGGTGCTGCTGACGCAGGCCGCGGTGGACAAGGGCGTCGACGCGGTGGTCGAGGCGATCGGGAAGCATCGCGAGTACTTGCGCGAGCACGTCGATGCGGCGCGCGAGTCAGAGCGCCGCACGCGCGAGTTCCTCGAGGTGTTGTCGGCGGAACTCGAAGAGCGCGCGGCTCGGGCGGTCGCGGACGGCGGCGCGCCGGGCGTGATCGGAGAAGTTCGCGCGGGCAAGCTGAATCCTTACAGCGCGGCGCGGCGTATAATTGAAGACCGGAAGTCATTGCTCGATTTGATTCATAACGGGAACTCGAAGCCGCGCACCGACTGACCTCGACTGCATCATCAATGACGGCGAAGGGAAAATCGAAAACTGAAGGACGCCTGTTCGCGATCGGCGACATCCACGGATGCCCCGACGAACTGGCCGCGATTCTCAAGGCGATCGCGCCGACGGCCGGCGACACGGTGGTCTTCGTCGGCGACTACGTGGATCGCGGCCCGTCGGCGCGCGACGTAATCGAGCTCGCGATGGATCTCGAACGCGGCAACGCCGAGTGCGTGTTCCTGAAGGGCAATCACGAGGACATGATGATGTCGTTCCTCGGCATGCCGGGAAATTACGGCGAGTCGTTCCTGTTCAACGGCGGCGTCGCCACGCTCGACAGCTACGGCGTGCACGAAGAGGACCTCGAGGACGCCTTCGCGCGACTGCCCGACGCGCACCTCGATTTCATGAGCCGCCTCGCCACCAGCTACCTGCGGCCGCCGTACCTATTCGTCCACGCCGGCATCATGCCGACGCGGCAGCTCGAGGAGCAGCAGACCGAGGACATGCTGTGGATTCGGCAGGAGTTCATTTTCAGTCCGCACAAGATCGACGCGACGGTCGTCTTCGGCCACACGCCGATGCGCGGCGTGATGATCGATCTGCCATACAAGCTCGGCATCGACACCGGCCTCGTGTACGGCGGCAAGCTGACCTGCATCGAGTTCAACGAGGGCGTGCTTTACCAGGTCATGCGCGGGCATAAGGCGGTGAAGACCCGCAGTATCCCGCTGCGCTGAAACGCCAAGAGGAAAAGAATAGTCGCCTGCGCGGCGGGCGGCAGGGGTGACCCCTGCACCCAGTGTGAAGAGCAAAGTTGCGCGCGGCGCGCTACTTTGCGCTCAGGGGCGGCGGCTCGACGCGGGCGTGCAGCTCTTGCGGTCTTTCGCGGGTTCCGCGCTCACGCTACATTTGACGATTCCCGGTGGCGACGTAGCTCAGTTGGTCAGAGCATGCGGCTCATATCCGCAGTGTCGTAGGTTCGACTCCTACCGTCGCCACCAATCAGATACTCAATCAGCTATTGCAGCGGAGTCGGCGCGAATTCGAAGGCGATGACTCGCGTCCGACGAGGTTTGCGGGCGCTCGTCGGCGGGTGACGAATCGAAGATCAAATCGTAGCCGCGAATCCAAATGTACAGCGTGATCAGCACCATCATCGGGCCCTGCGACGCGACCGTGCGCACGTTCATCCATTCCGATTGAATCGGCAGGTATGCGACCACGAACGCCAGATGGCTCATCACGACCTCGGCCATGTAGCAGAGCGCGAGCAACAGGCCCCATCGCTGATGAAAGAAAACTCCGAGCGCGATCGCGGCGAATATTCCGGCCTGCACGATTAGCACCACGCGCGCGTCGTCGCCGTTGAATCGTACGCCGGCGAAAATCGTTTCGATCGGATCGACGACCTCCACATCGGCAACCTGAACGAAGGCCATTACCGCCAGGCACACCGCCCATAGTCCGGCAAGGACGGCGAAGACGCGAAGGTCGAAGGGCCACGCAGATTGGCGTCGATCGGATTGGCGGTTGGAGTTCATCTATTTTGCAGCCTACCAGAGCAATACTAGGCGCAACAAGAGCAGCTAAATTACCACACTGCGACGGCTGCTCGCAGCTCGGCGCAACGTCTCGGCTTGCCCGCGGCGGCGAGTCTCCACGATAATCGGCGCGATGAATGGCGTCCATGACATGGGCGGGATGGACGGCTTCGGGCCGGTCGTTCCCGAAAAGAATGAACCTGTCTTTCACGCCGACTGGGAACGGCGCGCGTATGCGCTGGTCGGTCTCGCGCGGCGCGTGGCGCGGTTCAACGGCGATGAGTTTCGTCACGCGATCGAGCGGATGCCGCCGGCGCGCTACCTCGCGTCGAGCTACTACGAACGATGGCTCGCGGCGGCGGAAATTTTGCTCGTCGAGCACGGCGTCGTGACGCGCGACGAACTGCTCGCAAAACAGGATGCGTCGATCGATCCGGCGCTGATCGCGAATCCGGTCGCGACGCGAGGTCCGGTGGTCGTCACGGACAAACCCGGATCGAAACCGCCGCGCGCGCGATTCGGCAAAGGTGCTCGCGTGCGCGCGCGCAATCTGAATCCTTCAGGACACACGCGTCTGCCGCGCTACGTGCGCGGCAAGGCCGGGGTCATCATGCGCGACTGGGGAGTGTTCGTCTTCCCCGACACCAACGCGCATCACGCGGGACTCAAGCGGCAACATTGCTATTCTGTCGCGTTCGACGCGCGCGAGCTGTGGGGGAAATCAGCGAAAGCGAACTCCCGCGAGCGGGTGTACATCGATTTGTGGGAAGATTACCTGGAGCCAATCGCATCGAACTCGAAGGCCAAACGCACGAAACGCAAAGCCGCGGGAGAGACGCGTGGAAGGCAAAACAAGTGAGCGGAGATCATCACAATACTGACGACAGCGGGCCGGCCGCGCGGGTGAAGGCTCTGGAAGCCCTTCTCACGGAGAAGGGGCTGATCGATCCCGCGGCGATCGACGCGATCGTCGATAGCTACGAGACTCGCGTCGGCCCGCGCAACGGCGCGCGCGTCGTCGCGAAAGCATGGACCGATCCCGCGTATCGCAAGCGCCTGCTCGCCGATGCGACCAGCGCGGTGGCGGAACTGGGATTTGCGGGACCCGAGGGCGGTCATCTGGTCGCCGTCGAGAATACCGATCGCGTCCACAATCTCGTCGTATGCACGCTGTGCTCATGCTACCCGTGGCCGGTGCTGGGCTTGCCGCCGGTCTGGTACAAGAGCTTCGCGTATCGCTCGCGCGCAGTGAGCGATCCGCGCGGCGTGCTCGAGGATTTCGGACTCGAATTGGCGCGCGAGGTCGAAGTGCGCGTGTGGGATTCGAGCGCGGAGATTCGCTATCTCGTGATCCCGCAGCGTCCGAAGAGCACCGCGCGAATGAGTGAGGACGAGCTCGCCGCGATCGTCACGCGAGACTCGATGGTCGGCGTGGCAAAGGTCGAGGCGCCGGGGAGATGAGCGCGACGGCGCTCGACAGGTTGATCGAGGCGGCGCGCCTCGATCCCGAGCACGTGTTCAGCGCGCCGTGGGAGGCGCGCGCATTTGCGATCGCGCTGCAACTGTCCGAGTCGGGACATTTCACCTGGGATGAATTCCGCGAACGCCTGATTGCCGAAGTCCGCGCATCAGATAGAATCCGCGCGCGCGACGGCACCTCCGATCACGGCGAGTACTACGATCATTTCCTGCACGCGCTGGAGAAGCTGCTCGAGGAGAAAGGCCTCGCGCACCCTATGTCATCCTGACGACGGGAGCGGGCGACGGGAGGAAGGATCTCGGACAGCTTCGCGCAAGCGAAGCCGGTTCCGGTTTCGCGACGCGCGTCAGCGCATCACTGTTGACAACGGACGCCGGAGCGTCCGTCGAGATTCTTCGCCGCCGCGGCTCAGAATGACACAATGACGGAAGCCTACGGAAAAGCGCTACGCGTTCTTGCCTTGCTTGCCTTCGATCCACTGGAACATCAGGGATTGGTAGTACTCCATGTTCTCGCCGAGCAGGAAGACTTTCGGGATTCCCTCGATTTGCGCGTAAATGGCGGTGTGCGTGGGGTTTTCGTTGCCGAACGCTATCTTGATCGGCTGCGGTTGGCCGGGTGCCTCGATTGTCACCACCGACTTCGGCTGGTCGAGGCCGAACTGCGCGAGGTCGTTTGAATTGTCCGCCACCACTTCGACCGATTTCGCACTCGTCAGCAGCGAGACCATCGCGTCCATCAGATCGCGCGGGATAAACTTTCCCGGCGGCGCGACAACTTCGTAGAACGAACCGTCTTTGGACTTCTGAAACCGCAGCGACTCCGTTCCGCTCGCGATGGTGATCGCGTCGATGCCGCTGAGCTTCAGCAGGCTCTCCTGTTTCTCCTCCAGCGCGCTGACCGGCTTCACGCTCGGCTGAATCCAGAAATAAATCGGCAGCAGGATGAAAAAAACGATCGTGTAGAAGATTGCCGGACGCGCGCTCACGCGAAAAACCTCCGGCGCACGAGGACGGTGACCGCGATCAGAAACAGGATCGCCGGCTCGACGACCGAGCCGTAAACCAGCAGATGGCGCGCCTCCTGGTCGCTGACATAGAAGGCGGCGGTCTCGCTCTTGTTGAGCCGTTCGCGGCTCGCGATCAGCATCTCGTCGCCAGCCAGCTCATTGATCAGGCTCACCGCGAGATCCTGATTCCCCAGCATCTCAATGAACTGGTTCGAGGCGAAGGCGGAGCTGCCGATCCCGACCAACCGTGTCATCTGCTGCACCGGGATGTGCGGATTCGAGGCCGGCGCGAAGTCAATCTCGGAGGCGACGGGAATCGGTCCCTTCAGATCGCGGCCGCCTGGTACTCGGTGATTCCGGTCGTCAACGCATTGGGATCGCCCGACGCCCAGCTCTCGTGCGAGGACGAGAGGAACTTGTCTTCCTGCGCAATCTTCAAGTCGTCGGGCGCCGTCGCACCGACCGCCCCGGTTATCATCACGCCACGCCCCAGCGAGAACACGGCCGGCGCGGTCATCGAGCGGCTGATCTGATTTTCTTCCGAGCGCAGCGGAATCTGGGTCGTGAGAATTTCACTGGCGGTCAGCCGGTACGCGGGATCGACGATCACCTGCGGGATGAAATCGAGGTAGTACTTTTTCAGGAACTCGACCAGCGTCGGCGATCCATACGGATCGATGATCGCGACGTAATGGCCGCCGTGGCCCAGGTACTTGGCGAGCGCCGCCAACTCTTCGGGCAGGAAATCCTTCTGCGGGCCGAGCGAGACCACCACCTTCGCGTCGTCGGGTACGCCGCTGGCGAACAGCGACACGTTGTCGATCTGATAGTTGTTCTGTTCGAGCTGCGTACGCCATTGCGAGTAGCCCAAGGTGCGATCGGAATTGAACAGGTCGCGCTCGCCATGCCCGATGGTGAAATAGATGTGCTTGGTGGCGTTCGGCGAGATTTGCAGAATCGCCGGGATCAGCTCGTCGGAGCGCGCGTTGTCGAAGTCGCGCCGCCGCCCCTGCGATTCCACGATCACCTCGCCGTAGCTCGACACGCCGTATTCGCGCGCCAGCCCCGGCGCCTTGTTGACGTTGATAACCTGGTAGGTCAGGCGCGGGGTGAAAGCGGCCGCTTGGAACAGCAGGTCCGCGAGTTCGAGGTAGGCGGGATCCTCGGTGCGCACGAACGCCATCACCTTGACGTTTTCCGTAAGACCGCCCAGCACGCGCTTGTCGAAATCTGAGAGCGAGAATTGTTTTTGCGGCGTTAGATCCCAGCGGATGTTAAAGGTTGAAATTATCGCATTGGCGACGATCAGCACGGCGCCGAAAGCGATCACGGTGTAGAGCAGCACCGCGTAGTTCAGCCAGATCGAACGGCGCTCGGCCGCGGACGAATCCTTTAGCGCCGGCCCGTCCACTTACGTGCCTCCATCGAGCGCTGCGTTAGAAAAAGAAAAAAGACGATGAAGAAGATGAAGTAGGTAACGTGATCGAGGTCGATCACGCCCTTAGCGAAGCCGCCGAACTGATCGAACAGTGAAAACGCGCGCAGCACATTGAGCCACGAGTTGGTAAACGCGGCCTCGTTCCAGTTGAGAATCCAGAAGAACAGCAGCAGCGTAATCGTGCCCATCCCCGCCATCACCTGGCTCTCGCATAGCGACGAGATGAACACGCCGCACGCAATAAACGCGCATCCGATCAGCAACAAGCCCAGGTAGCCAGCGAACAGCGGGAACAGCGGAAACGAATGGATGCTGTAGATGTAAGCCGGGTAGAAGACGGTGAGCGCGAGCATCATGACGAAGATCGCGACCGACGCGAGGTACTTGCCGCCGAGTATTTCGCCGTCGCGCAGCGGGTAAGTGTAGAGCAACTCGATGGTGCCGAGCTTCCGCTCCTCCGCGAACAGCCGCATCGTAATGAACGGCAGCGTCAGCAGCATGCAGAGCCGGATGTCTGTGAGCAGCAACTGCCAGTAGTTCTGCATGATGTCTTTTGCGAACGCGATGGTCACGAAGAAAACGAGGTCGGTGTACGCGTAGTATCCCGCCAGCACCAGGAACACGCCCGACAACACGTACACGAGAGGAAAAGCGAAGTATGAGCGCAATTCCTTGCGCGTCACCGCGAACATCCGGCCTATCGAAAAGCCTGTCCCGGCGGCGCGGATCGCGGCGCGCCGGGATTCGGTCGCCGCTCCCGCGGCTTCAATCGTGGCTGCACCGTTAGGCATTAAACCCGCTCTTCCTTAGTGACGAGACGCATGAACAGATCTTCAAGACTGAGCGCCATCGGCTTGACTTCGAGCAGGCTCCATCCGTGCTGCACGACGCACGCCGCCAGCGCGGAACGCACTTCCTCGCCGTGCCCGCTCGAATACGCGACGAACGAGCACACGCCGTTCGCGCCCGCATCCGCCGGCCGGTCCTCGAGCCGCTGCACGAACTGGACGGCGGTCAATGCCTCGCGCACGGCCGGCGACGGACCCGCTACCGTGATCAGCGTCTGATCGGTGCCTTGCAGTTTCGCCGTCAGTTGCTCGGGCGTGTCCTGCGCGACGATCCGTCCGCGATCGATTATCACGACGCGCCGGCACGTCATGTTGACTTCGGGCAGGATGTGCGTCGATAGCAGCACGGTCGAATGGCCCGCCAGCGAACGGATCAGGTCGCGGATTTCGACGACTTGCCGCGGATCGAGGCCGACAGTCGGCTCGTCGAGAATGAGCACTTCGGGATCGCTCAGGATGGCCTGCGCGATACCGACGCGCTGCCGGTAGCCCTTCGACAGTTTGCCGATAAGCTTGCGCCGCACGTCCTTGAGCCCGCAGGTCTCGAGCGAAAATTCGATTCGATCGCGCGTCGTCCGCGGATCGATCTCGCGCACGCGCGCGCCGAACTCGAGCAGCGCATCGACGCTGAGGTCGGGATACAGCACCATGTTTTCCGGCAGGTAGCCCACGCGGCGCCGGGTCTCGAGCGAATGCTGCGCAACGTCGAGGCCGCCGATCATCGCGCGTCCGGAAGTCGCGGGGAAAAATCCCGTCAGTATCCGCATGATCGTCGTCTTGCCGGAGCCGTTGGGGCCCAGCAGGCCGATGATCTCGCCCTTCTCGACCTTGAACGAAACGTGGTTGACGGCAAGCGTGGCGCCGAAATATTTGGTTAGCTCCTGGACCTCTATCATGAAGCCTGCCCTAGCCCATCGCGCGCGCGAAATTCACCGCTCCCGCGTTCAATAGCGCCGGGGTATCGTGCATAATTCTCAATGTAGTGCAAATGGCGCCCGAAAGCAGGAGTGTGATCCTCGACATTCTAGAGACGGCTGAACGAGGAAGTCAATTCAGTTTTTTCCGCACGCCGATGGGCTATATCTGTAGGGGAAACTGGTGCACTGATGGGACGATTGTTAGTTGGCGGACTGGTTGTCGCTATTGTTGCCGCGTTGCTGTTCTATTTTTATTCGAGCAGCTATCGCACGCAAATCGACCAGCAGACGCAGCAGGTTTCGCAGCTCAACGACCAACTGCTCAAGCTTCAAACTGAAAACGAGCAGCTCAAGGCCGAGCTGTCGAAAGTTCAGAACGAGCAAAGCATCCTTGCCGCTCAGAATGAAGAAATGCGCAAGGCGATCGCGGAGTTCAAGGCGACGGGGAAGATGCCGGTGATTCCGCCGCCGCCGAAGTGAGAGGCATCGGACCGCTTCGCGATTTCAGAAACCGGTACCGGCTTCGCTGGCGCGAAGCTGTCCGAGGTCCGTTCCTCCCGTCGCTAACGCTCCCGTCGTCAGGATGACAAAGTGCGCGAAGCGCGCGTCGGAACCTAACCCCTTCCCGCGCGGGAAGGGGAACCAGATTCTAGGAAATACTGGGTGCAGGGGTCACCCCTGCCGAAGGAAGCGCGAAACCCACGGTGGGTTTCGCATTGAATCAATTTTCGGTTCACTCCTTCTCCGGCTCGGGCTTTAGCAGGTAGCGCTGCCACTCCTGCAGGAAGCCCAGCGCTCGCATGTCAGGCATGCGGTCGAGGTAAACTTCGCCCTTCAGATGATCCGTTTCGTGCTGGATCACGCGCGCGTGGAAATCCGACGCATCGATGTCAACCGGCTCCGCATTGCGCCCGAGCGCCGTCACTCGCAGCCGCTTGAATCGCGGCACACGCCCGCGAAGGTCGGGCACGCTCAGGCATCCCTCCCACTCCTCGACGGGCGTCCGGTCGAGAATCGTCACAACAGGATTGACGAGGACAGTCAGCGGCACGTCGGGCATGTCGGGATAGCGCGGATGGTCGTGGACTTCGAGGACGGCCAGTTGCATCGGCAGATGCACCTGCGGGGCGGCGAGGCCGACACCGTTGTACTCGTACATCGTCTCGATCATGTCGTCGATAAGCTGCTGAAATTCTTTTGTTTTGATCCGGTCGGGGGGCACCGGGCTGGACGCGGTCCTGAGCGAGGGGAATCCGAGACGTGCAACTTTCAAAATCATCGCGTAACCTCACTTCGCGGTGCATTTGAGCAAAATATTGATTGTAGCAGCGCACGGCTCTCGCATACATTATAGCGGCGCCAGGTAGTCGATGAGTGACCGCAAACATTCCGGGTTGACGCCCCGACGCGCCGTTGCGGCGTTCGCCATCGTTCTTGTTTTCGCCTTCGCCGCATCATGGACCTCGCTTTCCGCACACGCGGGTGGCGCGGCCGCAACTCCCTCGGTCGCGGCACCAAGGCAGGGGCAGCATCGCCTAGCGATAAGAACAGGAACGGTCTATCTATCGCAATTGCCGGCGGCGACGCTGAGCGTCGGCCGGCGTTCGCGACCGTTGCGCGTCGCCAATCCCGCCGCCTATCGCCAAGGCAAAGCCGCGCTTGACGCGGGCGCGACGCTGCCCGGCATTCCAGCACTCGCGACGCTCGCACTGACCACGACGCCGACCGTATCGACGAATTTCGCAGGGCTGGCATATCCGGACTCGCAATGCGGCACCGACTGCGAGCCGCCGGACACGCAAGTGGCGGCGGGCCCGAGCAATGTGGTCGAGGTGATCAACATCGTAGGGCAGGTCTATACGAAGACCGGAACCGCAGTCGGGACCGCCTTTAACCTCAATACCTTGTTCGGCGTTGACCCCGCCATTTTCTCGAGCGATCCGAGAATCGCGTACGACACGATTTCAGGCCGGTGGTTCATCTCGTTTTTGACTTTCGATAATGACAATTACGACGAAGCGCAAAATGGCTTCTTCGATCTTGCGGTCTCGATGAGTTCGGATCCGACAGCGGGCTTCTACACGTATTCTATCGAGACGCCCGGCGATGGTCCCGATCAGCCATCGCTCGGATTTAACGACGATAAGGTGGCCCAGGGCAGCAACTCATATTCGTGCGATCCCGACTGCGCGGAAGGCCCTTACGAAGGCAACGAGTTCCTGGTTTGGAACAAGAGCGAGCTTCTGGCCGGCGACGCGACTATAGATACGGATTACTATCCGCCGGGCCAGGACACCACCGACTTCCCGATCATTGCGGCCAGGAGCCGATCGTCAACCTCGACGCTTTGGATGCTCTCCGCTTTCGGCACCCAGCTCGATCCCCCCAATCCTCCCATCGTTATCGACGAACTGAACATATGGTCGGTCACCGGCGTCCCCAGCGCCGACACGAGCAGCGCCGCCACGGATACGATCGCAACGATAACGGACTTTATCGATCCGCCGAGCGCGCAGCAGAAGAATGGAAGCGGCAACAAGATTTACACCGCGGATTCGCGTCTGCTGGACGCGGTCTATCGCGACGGCCTCTTGTGGGGATCCGGGAACGACTCCTGCCTGCCGACGGGAGACACCTTAGACCGCAGCTGCCTGCAATACTTCGAGGTACTGACGGGAGGCGCCAGCCCGGTCGTGAATCAGGATTTTTCATTCGGCACCAAGAACGCGTACGACTACTATCCGTCGGTCGATCTCGACAGTTCCGACGACCTGATCAGCTCCTTCAGCCAATCATCCTCAACCGAATTTCCGTCGGCCTATGTCGATGGGCGCCTGCTCGGTGATCCAGTCAACACGCTCGGAACACCGGTGCTCTTTCAAGCCGGCGCCCAGACGTACAACGGAAGCAGTTGGGGCGATTATTCGGGTGCCGGCGTCGATCCAAGCGATCAGACTTCGATTTGGGTCGCGGCGGAATACGCAACCAACGCGTTAACAGGTCTCAATTGGGGAACATCGATAGCCGAGGCTCGAGTCCTCGCCGCCTCATCTGCCAGCCCGACTCCGACCGCCACCGCGACGCCGACTGCCACCGCAACGCCAACCACCACAGCCACTGCCACGACTACCGTAACTGCGACCGCCACGAACAGCGCAACACCGACCACTTCCGCGACGCCAACAGCATCCAGCAGCCCGACCGCGAGCGCGTCAGGAACTCCAGCTCCAACCACAACCGTCACCGCCACCGCGACGGCAACCTCGACGCCGACCGCAACGCCAACCGCGACCAGCACCGCGACTGCAACTCAGACGGCGACTCCGACTGCGACGCCGACGCCGCCATTCGGAACGTTCAGCGTCTCCGGCAACCTGAGTTTCGGCAAGGTGAAGGTCAACTCGACCAAGAGCAAGCACCTGAAGATCAAGAACAAGGGCAAGGGCTCGCTGCAGGTAATGGTTGGGACGCTCGTGCCGCCGTTCACCGTGACGGCAGGCAGCGGCACCTTCAACCTGGCCAAGGGCAAGACCGAAAATGTAACCGTCCAGTTCAAGCCGACCGCCGCGGGCGCGACGCCGGAACAAGTCCTGATGATCACGAGCGACGACCCCAAGCATCCGTCGCACAACACGCCCGCGTCGGGCTCCGGAAAATAATCGCGCCTATTTTCGCGGCGTAGCGGAACCTAACCCCTAACCCCTTCCCCTGGTGGAAGGGGAACCGGATTGGAAAGAGGACGGCGCTACGCTGCTGGCAAGCAAACCTACCGACTGGGCGCTGTCCCCGCTGCCGTGTCTGCTCGCAATGTGATGATTCGTCCGCTCGCCTCGCGCAAATCTGCGGTAGTTACCTGCCACACTCCGAGGTGTCGTTTCATTGTTATGAAAACGATGCCCTTGCTGTGGGTTCCTTCGACACTGATTGCGAATTTCGCGCTGCCCTCGGGGCCGCGATAGCTCAGCTGGCTTCCCCATCGGTTTAAGTTGACGCTGCTTATGGTTCCCAATTCGGCCTGAATGATTAGATCCGATCGAACATAATTGTCCGCGATACGATAGGGCTCACTCTTGGCGAGGAAGTGCGGCGCTACGACACTCCAGACGGCAATTCCTACTGCCAGAGCGCTACCCCAGAGGAGCAAACGCTTCGCGATCCTCGGAACTCGCGGAGGCGCGCTGGTCGTTGCTTTCTTGATGCGCGGACCGGACATCGCTTGTAGTGCTTCTTCGAGAAGCCCACGCGCCTTTCGCGCCTCGTACCCGAAGCTTGCCGCCACCATCAAATATGCGACGGCACCCATCGCACTCATAAATCCCATGCCTTCCAGCCAATTCCCGGCCTGATTTCTTTTCGAAGAAAAGATAGCCTCGAACAAAGAAAGGAAGGCGATGAAAGCCAGCGTCCCAAACCACAGCGCGGCGAATCCGCTCGCATACTGCCTCAGGCGCATCCTGACTTGCACGCGCGTGCCACGCGGTCTGGGGTCGAAGCGGCCAATAACCACCGGCTGCAAGCCATTCGAGTAATAAATGAGCCGCATTATTTTGAAGCCCTCTGGCGAGACTTCCCCGGCAAAGAGCTTATTGGTCCGGCGGAACCCCGCGAGGAATACGTTTCCGGGTTCGACGATTGCGTGAAGCCGTTCGACGGTTTCGGACTGGGAGATCTCTGTGTCGATAACAAACTGTCTGGATGGAAACCGGATCAGATCGCGCAGCCACCCGCCGCCAGAATTGAGCGGCGCGCCTCCCCCGTTTGACGACATGTCGCAATGTTACGCGCAGCCGATGCGCCCGACAATGCGCGGCGCCGGACTAGCTGCGGGGGCGACGCGCTCGCGGCGCCTTTGCTAGTTGGTCTGGAGGCCGGCGGTCTTCTGGCGGATCAGGCTGACGAGTTTGTCGTAGCCGTCGGTGTTGAGCACGCGGTTGAATTGATTGCGGTAGTTGGCGATCACGCTGATCGAGTCAATCGTGATGTCGTAGATTTTCCACTCGTTGCCGCCCAGCCGCATCATGTAGTTGACGGGAATCGGATCCTTCTGATCCTGCAGCACAACCGTGCTGTAAACCTCGGCGTAGTCGGGGCCGTCAGTCGTCTGCCTAGTGAATTGAATCATTGAGGATTGTATCTGCTGGTTAATCTTTTCGACCGAGTAGGATTCGATACGCGACAGGTAGGCGTCCTCGATGAAGGTGGTGAAGAGCGGCACGAACTCGCTCTGCTGCGCGGGCGTCAAAGTTTTCCAATGATAGCCGATCGCCGATTGCGACATCTCGGTAAAATCGAAATGGCTCTCGGCGATCGCGCGCAGCTTCTGCTCGCGATCGGCCGCGGAGATCTGCTGATCTTTGAACACGACGATTGACTGATCGATGATTGATTTGACCGACGCGGTCGCGTCGCTGGGCGAATACGAGGCGGGCACGGGCGCCTGGGCGGCGGCCGCGGCGGCGAACGCAAATGAGAGCACCGCGCTAAGCGCAATCGTTTGTAGTTTCAATTTCAGGCGCGTCTTCACTCGGGGAGAATTTCTACAGCGTGGGACCGTTCTTGAACAGTTTGCGGTCGTCCACGTCGCCATCCGACGGTTTGCGCAGGCAACTTTCCGCGAGCCATCGATTCGTCACGGTATCCGACAACGCAGTCCCGCCTTCATCGACCGCCCAGGTCCGGCTGTTGATGGTCGTCTGATTGAAAATCCTGCCGCAGCTTCTGCAGGTAAATGCGAGCCGCGAACCGCCTCCCGGAGCTATCGATTCGATGGTGCGAACCTTCCAGTCGTGCGTTCTCCACGGCGTCAACCCTTCATCGCGCATATCGCCTCCTGCAAAATGTTCAATTCCAATTCATCTACGCGGCGCCGCTGCCAGTGCTGCGCTTGGCGGGCGCGCGCCGTTTGCGTTCACCGCGGTACTTTTGCACACCGGGCTCCTGCGGACGGAAGGGATCGACGTGAATTTTGCGGCCTTCGAGTTCGGTGCCGCTGAAATAGACGGCGGCATTGATCGCATCTTCGACTTCGACCATTTCGACGAAGCCGAATCCGCGGGATTTACCGGTGAGCTTGTCGGTGATCACCAGCGCGCCGGCTACCCGGCCGACTTTGGAGAAGAGCGCCCGCAGCTCATCGCGCGTAACTGACTCAGCGAGATTTCCTACATATATTCTCGGCACCGGCCCTCCTGATTGCGAGGCGTGAGACTTCTGTCGGCTCCCAGGACGGGAGCGCGAAGAGAATTCAAACATTGAGGACCGCGAGACTCGGAGCCCGCGATCTTGAAAAACGACTGAGCGGGCACACAGTGCGCCCGCTCAGCCTCAGATCAATTTACCAGCGGCCGCCGCCTCCGCCGCCGCGATTGTCTCCGCCGCCGCGCCGGTTGCCACCGCCACCGCCGCCGCCGAAGCTCGATTCGCGGGGCTTGGCCTCGCTAACCTTGATGTTCCTTCCCTTGAGATCGGTATCATTCAGGGTCTGGATTGCCTTGGACGCATCTTCCGCATTCGCCATCTCGACGAAGCCGAAGCCCTTCGATTGGCCGGAAAATTTATCCGTGATTACCGCCACGCTTTGAACCTGGCCTGCTTGTGAAAACAGTTCTTCCAGATCGCTGTTGGAGACCGAGTAGGCCAGATTGCCTACGTACAATTTGCTGGGCATTTTTGCCCTCCGTAAGTATTTGCCGGGAAGCTCTCGTACAGAAAACCCGGGCTAATTCCCGGGCTTAGAGAAAGGAACAATCCGAGCGTTAGAACAGCAGAATACGCTAATCCCGCCCCCGAAGATAGGGGGCCAAAACTCGTTGCCAGATCGTATAGTATCGCCCGCTGGAGCTGAATGCGACGCCCTCTCTCGTTCGACTCGCCCATGCGCAAGCCGGCGAAAAAGAAGGCCGGACCGCGAGCGGTCCGGCCAGTAATTGCAGTCTCTTCGATCAAAGGTGGAAGAAGAGATTCATGCCTTCAGATGGCGGGTAATAGTCAGGGCCGTATTCCCCCGGTGGATAGTAGGCATAGGGCTCAGGCTCCACGTAGGGGTCGGGTCCGTATGGGTAATATTCCGGGCCGCCGTAGTAACCGCCCCAACCTCCGCCATGCCAGCCCCCATGCCAGCCGCCGTGGCCGCCATGATAAGCGCCATGGTATCCGCCATGGCCGCCGCCATGACGGGCAGCCAAGGCAGAGTTCGCGGGGAGCGCACACAACAGGAGGCCGCCGAATGCGAGCGCGGTCGCGATTCGCGCGAATCTCCTGAAGATGGATCGCGAGGCGTTGGCGTTGTCATGTTTAGTCGAGTTGTTCATGTTGACTCTCCGTCGCCGGCGCGACTGCCAGTGCTAGCTTTCCTTGCTGACTTCTTTTTTTGCCTCGGTGCGCGCGCGTCTGCGGAACATCGAGTCGGCAGTCTTCTTCTGCGCGTCAGACAGGCTGTTGTAGAGATCCTCGAAGGCCGGAACGAATTTCTTCATCCCATCTTCATGGGCCTGGATCACTTCCGCGTAGGATTTCACGGCATCGACCGCGGTCATCGATTTCGAGTCCGCCAGGCGCTGTTTTTCGAGGTCCATCATCGCCTGCGCGTTATCGCGCATTACCTGGGCGAGGTTGTCCCATTGAGTCTTCTGAGCCTCGGTGATGTGGAGCCTCGTGTGCAGCTCGCGGAGTCGCGCATCGACCGAAGCGTTTGCGGGAGATTCCGGTGCTGTCTCCGATGCTGCCATCTGTTGGTGTGAAGAGGCCGCGGGTGACTTGGCGGCGGCCGCACTATCGCCGGGGGCCGCGAACAAAGGCGTCGCGAGAAAGATGGCGCCGAGCAGAGTTGCGGCTGCGGTGGTTGTGCGCGCGCTTGGACGGTTTGACGGGATCATAATTTGGTTACCCCTGAAATGGTTTACGATTGTTCCCTCATGGGATTCGATGATCAGGATTAAGTGCAATTTCGGGGCCCATGGCATCTGGTTCGATGCTGAAGAAAATTCCGATGGAATTTGCTGATTGATGCGCAATGCCCGAAGCGGCCCGGTGTGAAGCTCCGGAAGTTTTTACACGATTGCGCGGGCTTTGCCGGCAACAAAACGGGCCGCGCGCGGGATCAGGGCTGATTCAACGACGCGTTCGGCGACGCGAACCAATCATGCATCCACTGATCGGCAATCAGCAGGGATCAGAATCCGCGATAGCCGTAACCGTATTCGCGATGCTCCATCTCGGTTCCTACCAGATAGCCGACCGCGCCGCCGCCAAGACCGCCAATAAGCGCGCCGGTTGCCGGTGAGCCTTCAGCGCCGCCAAGCAGCGCGCCCGCGCCGGCACCGAGTGCAGCGCCGCCAACGGTATCGTTAGCGCGAGGACTGGCGAAGCAGCCCGTCATTGTCATCATGGCAAACGCGCCGGCAAGGGTGATGATCGCCGTTCGGAACGTCCTTCCTGCTTTCACTGGAGTTAGATTCTTTGAATTCATCTTCATACCTCGATGATGTATTCATCCTAAGATACGAAGCCTGAGAACGTACGGTTGCATAAGCTCAAGCTTACAATTTCGTAAGTTTGTGGGAGGTGAGAAACGCCGGAGAAACCGCGTGGGTCTAACGATTGGCCTGACTATCTGGTGATCCCAGCGGGAGTCGAACCCGCGTTCCCGACGTGAGAGGCCGGTGTCCTAACCACTAGACGATGGGACCATCGTCGCGCACTTTGGCGGCGCGCATCCAAATCATGTTGGCTGAGGAGGCAGGACTCGAACCTGCAATCGCCTGATCCAGAGTCAGGTGCCTTACCAATTTGGCCACTCCTCAGCGCAGCCCTGAAATATAACCAACGGCTCTCGCGCGCGCCACCGCATCCGCGCGGCGCTACCTGATTGAGGTGTGGCGCAGCGTCTCGGCGTGACGATTGACCAGCGCGTCGCATCGCGAGAGCAGCGCGGGATCGGCCGAGTGGCGCTCGATCATGTAGCTGAGCTCGCCGAGGTCGTGCACGAGCAGGCGCAGGCATCGTTCGTATTCGTCGGGCGCCTGCAAAGCTTTGAGCAGATCCGACACCACGTCTTCGAGTTCCGTCTCTTCGACTTCGAGCGCGATCTCGAGCGCGCGTTCGAGCTTGATTCCGGGTATCGCATCGCCCTGCGACTTTTCGAGCAGCGTGCGGAG
Source organism: uncultured delta proteobacterium (assembly GCA_963711565.1). GTDB lineage: Bacteria > Desulfobacterota > Binatia > Binatales > Binataceae > Binatus. The sequence goes on from CAVQEQ010000001.1 coordinate 208,614, forward strand.
CCGCACGATGGTGGCGTCCTCGAGCGAGATTGGACTGGGCTTGTCGAGCATCGCTTCCTGTTCGAGCACCGTCGTCACCAGATCGAGCGCGCCGACGTGCCGCGCTTCGTCACGCGCCATCCCGAACCAGAAATCCTGCAGGGACGCTTCGCTCGCGAAGATTTTCGCGAAGCGCGCGTACAGCGCCATGCTTTGTTTTTCCAATGCGATGGTCGCATCGAGGACTTCGCGCGTCGTGGGCATCGTGTCTGGATGATAGCTTCCGGCTTCGAGTGCGGTAAAGCGCGCCGCCGCGACCGTGTGTCCTCAGGCCGGCAAGCCCGAACCTTCGGCGCCGGAGCGGAGCAGCTCCAACAAGAGCTTCATCGCGATTCGCACCTCGATCGCAAACGGCACGCTGGCAACGAGATAGATAAACAACGTCATCGCGATCACCGCCATTCGCACCGCGAAGGGACCCGCGATCATCGAATCGACGTTCACTGAACCCCACGCCAGGAACAGTATGGCGGCAACCCAGAAGGGCACGGCCGGCCACACCGGCCGCATGTTCAGGGTCACGATTGTTCTCCGGCCGTCGCGCCGGAAGTTTCCTTCGATTATCGGCAGGAACGAGTTCTGGTAACCGGCGATACGATGGATTTTGAAGCGGCTGCCGGCGACCTTGCCCTCGAAATATCCGTGCTTCGCCAACGTCCGCCAGCCCCACTTCCGCGGCGGTTCGACGACTTCCTGGAGGACGCGCGAGGCATGTGCGGGGCTCATCGGCGTCGAGAATTCGAATTTGCGAAACGGCAGGCGGAGATAGTCACGCAGCCGTTTCGGTGCGAAATCAGTCCCGGCGATCTGTTCGGTTTCAAACACGACGCAGTGATCGTAACGCAAGCGTCGTCGTGAAGCACGGAGGCCCGAACGCGTTTCCGCGATCGAGCCTCCGGCCGGAGTTCAGTGAGACTGTTCGGTCAAAGGAGTCGCGGTCGGCGCCGCGGTCGCAGGATTTGACCGCACCGGTGGGGCGAGATTTGTCGGAAGCGAGCTTGCGGATGGAACGGGCGTGGACGCTGGGGACGGTGTCGGAGTCGCGGACGTTGACGACCCGGTCTCGGCACTCTTTACGGTCACGCTTACGAGCGCGTCATTCTGGTAGCAGAACCATACCGTCCTCTTTTCGTTTCTGGTGACAGCCTCGGTGGGCGACAGGATGATCTCGGCCAGGCCTACCGTGAAGAAATCGGCTGCGAGTTCGCCGACCGCTATCGGTGCCTTGCCCGCGATGCCGTAGCCCTTTGTGTAAAGCAGGTATAAATCGCAGCTCGTGCCGCCGGCGCCTTTGCTCGTAGTGACCGGCACGCCCAGCTCCTGCGTTACGGAGGAGCGGCTCTCACCGGGATGGAACTTCGCCAGATCGACAGGCGTCGGACGCGTCGCCTCCATGTACACGGAGCAGCCGGAGACAAAGCACAAGACGAGGAGTATGTGCCTGAGACGTAGAGACATATCCGGGAACCCCTTTTCTAGTGGTTGCTTGAGTCTGCCGGCGCGTTCGAGCCGTCGTACGGGACTGTGCCAACGCATACATAGGACGGTACATAACCGAAGCTGAAGAGGGACTGCATAAGCTGCCGGTTGTGTTCCAGCATCGTGACGTTCGCCTGCGCGAGCTCATCCATGCGGGACTGGCATGCGTCGAGACCGCGGGCGGCAGCGGTCACGATCTTCTGATGGTTGGCAGGATCGTCCTGAACCCCCTCCCAAGTGCTGCACCCCGTCAAACAGCAGAGCGCAAGAGACAAAACCAGGACTCGCATTTCCGCCTCAGGTTGACACGAGCGTGACTGCAGGACAACACCGCAACCGGCGAATTGGCGAGCGCAGTCGGAAAGCACGGAGGCCCGATCACATCTCTGCGATCGGGCCTCAGCATTGGAATTGCGCAACTGTTATTTCGCGAGCTCGGTTGCGCGCGTCTCCCGGATGACCGTCACCCGAATCTGTCCGGGGTACGTCATGTCGGTTTCGATTTTGCGCGCGACGTCGCGCGCCAGCATCGAGGTGTCCTCGTCCGAGATCTGGCTCGGCTCGACGATCACGCGCATCTCGCGTCCCGCCTGCACGGCGAAGCATTTCTCGACGCCCTTGAACGACTTCGCGATCGTCTCGAGATCCTCGAGCCGCTTGACGTAACTCTCGAGCACCTCGCGCCGGGCTCCCGGACGCGCGCCCGAAAGCGCATCGGCCGCATCGACCAGCGGCGCGAGGATCGTCTCGGCTTTGACTTCCTCGTGATGCGCCGCGATCGCGTTTACGATCTTCGCCGACTCGCCGTACTTGCGCGCGATCTCGCCGCCGATCAGCGCGTGCGAGCCTTCGACCTCATGCGTCAGCGCCTTGCCGATATCGTGCAGCAGAGCGGCACGCCGCGCCTGCTTTTCGTTGAGCCCGAGTTCCGCCGCCATCGCACCGCAGATGAACGCCGCTTCGATCGAATGCATCAGCACGTTCTGCGCGTAGCTGTAGCGAAACTTGAGCATCCCGAGCAGCTTGACCAGCTCAGGATGGATTCCATGCACGCCGACTTCGATAATCGCGCGCTGACCGGCCTCGCGAATCGATTCCTCGACCTGCTGCTCGGCCTTGCGCACGACTTCCTCGATCCGCCCCGGGTGAATGCGGCCGTCCGAGATGAGCTGCATCAGGGCGACGCGCGCGATCTCGCGGCGAATCGGGTTGTGGCACGAAATTACGACCGCCTCCGGAGTATCGTCGATGATTATGTCGACGCCGGTGGCGGCTTCGATCGCGCGGATGTTGCGACCTTCGCGGCCGATGATGCGGCCCTTCATTTCGTCGTTGGGAAGCGCGATTACCGAAACGGTGCGCTCGGCGACGAACTCGCCCGCCAGCCGCTCGATTGCAATCGCGACGACTCGCTTGGCGCGGCGGTCGGCCTCCTCGCGCGCCTCTTCCTCGACGATTCGGATGTGCTTGGCCGCGTCGGTGCGCGCCTGCCCGATCATCTCGTCCATCAGCGAGCGCTTGGCTTCCTCGCGCGTCAGACCGGCGACAGCCTCGAGCTTGGTGCGCGCCTCGTCGATATGGGCCTGCAGTACTTCTTCCTTGTCGGTGAGACTTTTCTCACGCGAGCGCAGACTCTGATCGCGCCGGTTGAGATCGGCTTCGCGCCGCTCGAATGCTTCCTGGCGCTTTTCGAAAGTCTCCTCGCGTGCTTCGAGTTTCTGCTCGATCGCGGCAATCTCGCGCCGGCGATCGCGCATCTCGCGTTCGGCGTCGGCCTTCGCGCCGACCACCATGTCCTTTGCCTTGAGTTCTGCCTCCTTAACTACGAGCTGGCTCCGTGTTTGAGCCTCCTTGGTTATTTCCTCGGCCTGAGCGCGCGCGGCCTCCAGGTTAACGGCGTCCTTACGCTGTTTCGTTATTCCCCAAATGAAAAAGACCGCGCCACCAACTATGAATCCCAGGATTGCGGTAATTAGCACCCGGGTTTACCTCCTTCGTCCGCGTTCGGCGTGCTGGCAGTGGCGCTTCGCAGGCACGATGAACGTCGGACTCGGTCACGATGAAGTTAAGCCGCCGGTCGAGTCCCGTTTCGGGGATTCGATCGAGCAGCTGGAACGAATAGGCGAGCCCCACATTGATCGCTTCGCGCCCGAGTTGGCCGATGAAACGATCATAATGGCCCCCGCCACGACCCAGACGCTGTCCTTCGAGTCCGAAGGCAACGCCGGGAACACACACGAGAATTTTCGCAAAACTTTTGCTGTCGAGAACTTCTGAAGATTTAGGCGGCTCGAGGATTCCGTAGACGCCGCGGGCAAGCTCGGCGCGATCGCGAATGCGTCGGGCAACGATCATGCCTGTCGAAGCCTCGCCCCCTGGTCGAGGGCGGGCACGGCGGCCCGCCCCACTCGGGTAGAAGACGGCGCGTCCCGACGCGAGCGCGTCGGCCAGGATTCGGTCAGTCGAAACTTCGTTACCGATCGCGGCGTACAGGACAATCGCGGACGCTTCGCGGTAAGACTCGCCTGCGAGCACTTGACGCTGGATGCTTCCCGACCATGCCGCCGCACGCTCGCGAGGGAGCGCGTCGCGGCATGCGATCATGATCGCGCGAAGATTTTTCTTTTCGTCCGCCACAGTCGTTGCCATGGCGGGAGCGGGTTTAACTGCTCGAATGCGCCGTTGCGTTTTTCGCGGCCGTCACGCGCGCATGTCGTTGTATTCTCGAACCGGCTGACAGCCGGCCTGTATCCGCGAAAACTACTATCGCGAAAGCCTTCGATGCGGTTGAAAAATATTGCACGGGCCTCATGCTTGTAAGCACCGCGTTTAGGCTACTCTCGAGATCCACAATTCCAATTCCCGCCCCCGTCCGAAATCGCTTACCTCCGGCTTGCCGCGCGCCGTCACGACGAATCATGCTCATCGTCATTCGCCGTCGATAGCCGCGGACAGCCGTTTATTCATCGCCGCGATTCGATCCACCAACTCCTGATGCTCCAGTCTGAGGTGTTCGAGTTCCTCGGCGAAATTTAACGCAGCCAGGATTGCCAGGTTCACTGAATTGATAGTCTGGCTCCCAGCGCGGATATCCCTGATCTTCTCGTCCACCGTCTCAGCCAGGGACTTGACCCAGTCGTCGCCCGCCTCGCTGGCGACGGTCAGGTTTTGTCCCATGATCTGGACGCTGACGCCCTTCATCTTCTAGCCAAGATCGATACCGTCGAAGCGGGTGAGGATTTTTTCGATCCTGCTTCGCACGTCGTTGCGCTCGTTTTCATGCTGCTGACGCTCGGCGCTCAACTGCTTCACCTGGCCGGCGGCGTCGGCATAGCGTTTTTCCATTTCCGCAAGCTTCTGCGCGAGTTGTTCGTTTTCTTTGCGCAATTGATGGATACGCGCAACGGAAGCCTGAATTCGTTCGTCTAGTTGCTTTAAGACATCTGTGGCCATGAGAGAAAATCTTCTACCTTTAGTTTAATTTTCGATAAACTGCGCTGTCAAGCTGCATAAGAACCGCTCGCACTCTGCTCCCCTGCGTCGTCACTTGCAAACAGCGCGTCAACAAATTCGCGCGCGTCGAATTCGCGGAGGTCCTCGATCGACTCGCCGAGTCCGACAAACCGCACCGGAATCTTCAGCCGCTCCGCCACCGCGACGACCACCCCGCCCTTCGCCGTGCTGTCGAGCTTCGCGAGCACCACTCCGGTCAGCGGGACCGTGTCGCCAAAAATCGACGCCTGGCTGAGCGCGTTCTGACCCGTGTTGGCGTCGAGCACGAGCCAGGTCTCGTGCGGCGCGCCGGGCAACTCGCGCGCCACGACGCGGGCTATCTTTTTGAGCTCTTCCATCAAATTCACTTTGGTCTGCAGACGCCCCGCGGTGTCGATCAGAACGGTGCTGGTCTTGCGCGCGACCGCGGCCTTGACCGCATCGAAGGCCACCGCGGCGGGATCGGAGCCCTGCGACTGCTTGATAATGTCGGCGCCGGCACGATCGCACCACACTTCGAGCTGCTCGATTGCGGCCGCGCGGAATGTGTCGGCAGCCGCGACGATCACACTGCCGCGCTCGGCCTTGAGCCGCGCCGCGAGCTTCGCGACCGTAGTAGTTTTGCCGACGCCGTTGACGCCCACCAGCATTATCACGAGCGGCGCGTCGCCCGAGTCGGCCGGAGCGCGGTCGGCGGACATCATGATAGTGGCGATCTCGGACTTGAGCGCGTCGCGAATCGCGTCGGGACGATTGTCGCTGCCCAATTTCGCGCGCACCGCGGCTGAAATTTTCATGCTCGCCTCGACGCCAACGTCGGCGGCGATAAGCGCTTCCTCGAGGCCTTCATATATGTCGTCGAGCGTCGCGCTGCCGGTCAGCGCAGCCCTGATGCGTGCGAGAAAGTTCTCGCGCGTCTTGCGGAGTCCAAGGCCGATTCGGACGGGCTCGCGCACGGTCAGCGGCGGCGCGACAGGCTGAGCAGGCTCGGGCGCTTGAGGCTCGGCGACTGCGGGCGTGGGTTCGGCCGCGAGTTCTTTGGCCGGCGGCAGCTCGACTTCCGGCGCGGACTCGACCTCGGGCGCTGATTCAATTTGCTGCGGACGAGATGGCAGCGCCTTGCGGAGGCTCCACTGAATCAGGATTCCGATGAAAACCAGTCCTGCGGCGCCACCGGCGGCGATAATCAGGATGAGCGCGATACTGAGCGGAGTCACAGATTAGGTCGTCCGGAAAAATGATCTTGAAGAACTTCGATCGACAGAATAACAGTCGCGGTCGCGCTCCGAAACCAGCAAGAAGGAACCGGGATTCTTCGCTACAGCAGCTTCCGCTCTGAATGACACAAGGACACTGGGTGCAGGGGTCACCCCTGCCCAGGGAAGCGTGAAACCCAGGAGGGGTTTCACATTCGATCAAGTTCCTCGCTATAAGAAATGTCGGGCCGCGATATATTACGCGGACCCCGTCATGAAGGGAGATCTGTAGATGGCCAAGCTCAAAGGCAAAGTCGCAATCGTAACCGGCGCCAGCCGCGGTATCGGCAAGGAGATCGCTGAACTGTTCGCGAAAGAAGGCGCGAAGGTCGTGTGCTCGGCGCGCACGCTCAAGGAGGGCGACCATAAACTGCTCGAAGGCTCGCTGGAGACGACGGTCGCCGGAATCAAAAAGGCGGGCGGCACGGCCGAGGCCGTCACCTGCAACGTCTCGTCGGAAACGGATTGCGAGAAACTCGTCGCGGAAACGCACAAGCTCTACGGACCGGTTGACGTGCTGGTGAACAACGCGGCGCTGACCTACTTCATCCCGGTCAAGGATTTCCCGCCGAGCCGATGGATGCGATCGTTCGCGGTCAACCTGCACGGCCCGTTCATGCTGGCGCACCTTGTGCTCCGGGACATGATCCCGCGGAAGTCCGGATCGATCGTCAACATTTCGTCGGGCGCGGCGATCGGACCCGGCCGCGGACCGTACAAGAGCGCGACGGTATTTCGCGGCGGCGTATGCTATGGCGCGGAGAAGGCGGCGCTCGAACGTTTCACGCAGGGGCTCGCGGAGGAAGTTTACGACGATGGAATCTCGGTGACGTGCGTATCGCCGTCGCAAGTCGTCGCGACTCCGGGCACGGTGCATCACCATCTCGTGACGGGGCCCGACGATCCGACGGGAGAGCCGGTCGAATGGATGGCGCAGTCGGCGCTAATCCTCGCGACCGAACCGCTCGACAAGGTGACGGGGCTGGTGACGTACAGTCAGCCGTTGCTCAAGCAGTACGGCGTCAAGGTGAACAGTCTAGGGATTGGATTCGAGCGCAAAGGCAGCGGCTACAGCTTGATCTAATCGCGCGCGGAATTTATCAGAAAAAAAGGCCGGCGATTTTTCCATCGCCGCCCCCTTTTCTTCTTTTTCTGCTTAGGCCGCTTGCGGGATTCTGAGCGAGATGATCCGCGAGACGCCGGGGCGGTCCATCGTGACGCCGTGAATCTGGTCGGCGCGCTGCATCGTGCGCTGGTTGTGGGTGATCACGATAAACTGCGAGCGCGTCTTCAGCTCGGCCATCAGCGTCGTGAACGCGGCGAGGCTGAACTCGTCGAGCGGGGCGTCAACTTCGTCCATCACGCAGAACGGGCTGGGGTTCAGCAGGAACAGCGAGAATATCAGCGCCATCGCCGACAGCGCTTTCTCGCCGCCTGACAGCAAGCCGATCTCCTTGACCTTCTTGCCGGGCGGTTGCACGAGGACGTTGACGCCCGCTTCGAGCACGTCGCCGTCGTCGGTAAGTTCGAGGCGGCCCTTGCCGCCGCGCAGCAGCTTGGGGAACAGCTCGGCGAAGTTTTTCGCCGCGCCCTCGAAGGTTTCGGCGAAACGCTTGCGCGCCTCGCGATTCAGATGCGTGATCGTCTTCGTCAGATCGTCGAGCGCGCTCTGCAAATCGGCGCGCTCGGTGCCGAGCACTCTCGCGCGTTCCTCGAGTTCCTTGACCTCGCTGTCGGCGGCCAGGTTCACCTCACCGATTCGTTCCATCTTGGCGCGCAGATCGACGATTCGTGCATCGTCATCGGCGGCGACTCTGCCGTCCATCGCAGGAATTATCTCGGCGGCCATTGTGTCGAACTCGGCGCCGAATTTTTCAATGAACGCGCGCGCCAACTCTTCGCTGAGCGCGCGGGCGCGTTCGCGCTTGAGACCGCATTCGGTGGCGTTGGCTTCCAGAGCCGTCAGCGCCTCTTGCGCGTTCTTGTAGTCGGCGCGGCGCGCTTCCAGCTCGTGCTCGGACGCGGCGCATTGTGCGCGCAGTCGCGTCAGTTCAGCTTCGAGTTCGGTCTCGCGGGCGCGCGCGGCGACATCTTGCGCGGAGAGATTTTCGAGTTCGCGATCGAACTCGGCGCGTTCGGTGTGCGAGCGTTCGAGGTTGGCGCGATGATCGTCGATTTGCGCCTCGAGTGCGTCAGCCTCGCGCTGCGTGTGCGCCAGTTCGCTTTCGAGCGCGCCGAGGCGAGACTTGCGGGCCTCGACCTTGGAGGCGGCTTCGAGCATCCCGGCGCCGATTTCTTCGGTGGCGCTGCGAAGCGTCGCTATTTCGGTCGCCATCAGGCTCAGCCGTGCGCGAGCTTCCTGCTCAATCTTCGCTAGCTCTTCGAGGCGCCCGTTTGACGCGACTACGAGTTCGGCCAGCTCGCCGAGACGCCTGCGCGAATTGCCACCATGGGCTTCGGCGAGCGCGACAGACTGCTCGGCACGAGCGAAAGCGCCGCGACGCTCGATTGCAACTCGCTCCGCTTCGCGTGCGCGTGCCCTGCCCTGCTCGAGATCGGCGTCCGCGCGCTCGCGGTCGGCGCGAACCGCGGCGAACTGGCCGACGCGCGTGCGATGCTCTTCTTCAGCCCGCGCGAGTTCGCGGGTCTCGGCTTCGATCGCGGCAAGGTCCACCGCCGCGTGACTGTCTTCGGCGCTGCCACCGCTGATCATCCGACCCGGCATCACGAGGTCGCCGTCGCGCGTGACGAAGACAGTGCCGTGACCGTTGAGGTTCGACGCGGCGAGTGCGGAACGCAGGTCGTCGGCCAGCATCACGTGACCCAGCATCGCCTCGGCAACGGGCGAGAAGCGCGATTCGATTTCGAGCATCTCGACCAGGCGTCCCGCGATACCCGGTGCGGCGATCGCCTCGTGAGCCACGATTGCGGCTTCAGGCTCCTGCACGAAGTCCATCCGGCCCGCGCGGTTCTCCTTGAGGATTTCGATTGCGCGGAGCGCGAACTGCGGCGACTCGACGATTACCGCGTCCATCCGATCGCCGAGCACGGCTCTGAGAGCCGGCTCGAGCGCGAGCGGCGCGCGCACGACCTGTTTGAGGATCGAGGGGTCGGTGGCGGGACGATCGCCGTTGAGCGATTCGAGAATCGTACGGAGCCGCAGATCGACGCCGTTCGACAAATGATTCGGTTGAAGCTCGCCGCGCGCGACCAGCACGCCGCGCAGCGAGTTGACGCGGGCCGTCAGATGATCGAGCGCGGTGCGCGCTTCGATCTCGCGCTCGGCGGCTGTGCGGCGCGATCCTTCGAGATCGCCCGCTGCCGCGCGCGACGCTTCGAGGTCGGCCTCCGCCTCGTGCATCAGTTCGCGCGCGGTTTCGAGCTCCGCTGCCAACGCGGGCGTCTCGAGCGTGGTCGCTTCGAGGCGCTTTTCGAGATCGGCGCGCTCGCCGGCGAGATCGCCGAGACGGCCGCGAATCACCGCGGCTTCGCGCACGACATCGGACAGGTCGTCCTTGCATTCTTCGCCGCGGCGCTCGGCGTTCTTGAGTTCACTGTTCGCGGCCTCGTGCTTGAGTGATATTTCCTTCAGCGCCGCGTCCGCATCGCCGCCGCCCGCTGCAATTTCGCGTGCGAGTGTCGCGCCCGCCTCGGCGCGATTGGCGCGCGCCAACGTCGCATTGGATTCCAACTCGACGAGCCGCGCGCTCAGCTCGACTTCGCGCTGTGCGGTCGCGTCGAGCCGATGCTGCAAGAAACCGCGCGTGCGCGCGCGTTCATTCGCACCTGAATGGAGATTCTCGAGTTCGCGCTGCGCGCCGCCCAGCTCGGACCGCGCCGACTGCGCGGCCGACGCCGCATCCTCGACCTGCTCGCGTATAGCCGCGGCCCCCGCGCGCGCGCCGTCGAGCGCGCTCTTGAGCTCAGTGTCGCGGCTGGTTTGTGTCGCCAGTTCCTCGCGCTGATCGATCAGACGGCGCGCCGACGAATAGCGTTCGAGCTCGCCGAGTTCCGCCTTGACGACCTTGTAGGTCTCGGCCTTCTTCGCTTGCCGGCGCGCGAAGCTTAGCTGACGCTCGATTTCGCTGAGCACGTCGTCAACGCGTGCGAGATTTTCCTTGACTCGTTCGAGCTTGCGCTCGCTCATCTCGCGCCGGCCCTTGAACAGCGAGAGGCCCGCGGCTTCCTCGACGAGGGTGCGCAGCTCGTGCGGCTTGGCCTGGATGATTTCCTCGATGCGGCCCTGCTCGACCAGCGAGTAGCCACGGCTGTGAATCTGCGCCGCCATGAAAAATTCGGTGATGTCCTTGAGACGGCACGGAATCTTGTTGAGCAGGTATTCGGACTCGCCCGAGCGATAGGCGCGGCGCGTGACCGCGACTTCGCTGAGCGCGGAGTACGGCTCGGGGAGCTGGCTGCCTTCTTCGGCCTCGAGCACGAGCGACACTTCAGCCATCCCGGCCGCGGGATTCGATTCGTTGCCGGCGTAGATAAGATCCTCGACGCTTTTGCCGCGCAGGCGAGTGGGAGCCTGCTCGCCGAGCACCCATCGGATGGCATCGACGACGTTCGACTTGCCGCATCCGTTGGGACCGACCACCGCCGTCATCCCCGGCGCGAAACTAATCGTCGTCGAATCGAGAAAGGATTTGAAGCCTAGTAATTCAAGGCTCTTAAGACGCATGCTTTCTCCGCCTCCACCACATCCACCACGTCGTAAGAAGTTTATCCTAAACCACCCTCAGAGGGTCAAGAGGATACGCAACATATCGTGGGTCGGGGGGCGGGTATCCACAGCGAGTTGTGGAATAATCGCCTGCGCGGCGGGCGGCAGGGGTGACCCCTGCACCCAGTGAGAAGAGCAAAGTTGCGCGCGGCGCGCTACTTTGCTCTCCAAGGGGCGGTGGATGGATGGGGTGTTATCAAGGGAACTGCACCTCACCCCTAACCCCTCTCCCTTCAGGAGAGGGAACGAAGGATGCGTGCTGAATGCGGGCGCCATCACCCGTGCACGACACAAGTGTCGCCGCACGACCTCTCCCGAAGGTAGAGGTAAGATCGGATTTCTATTTCTTGAGATCGATTGGTTGTGCGCAGGCGGAGCCGGCGGCGTTGTAGGCGAAGACCATTTCGCCGCCTAAGTCTGCGCCTGCTGTCAGTAGAAGCATCACTGCCAGCAGGCCTACCAAGAAGACGTAGCGGAATCGCGTTGGCATCGGGCGGGTTGCCAGCGCCCATACCGCCAAGACGCCGGTTTGAATTGAGGTCGCTACCATCAGGTGTTTATGATGACGCAGGAGTACGTCGCGGACTGATTGGGAGATCATCAGGCCGGGGGCGGCGTAGAAGCCGCTTATCAGAGCAGCGGCGGCGCCGAGCGCGCCCAGCATCAGCATCCAGAGCGCGGTCCATTGGAGCTTTTCGCTCGCCGTTATCCATCCCAGGAAATACATCAGCGACGCGCCGTAGATGAAGGCGATCGGGAAATGGACCAACAGGGGATGGTAGTTCTGTAGATTCGACGCGCCCGGCAGAATGCGTTCCAGCACGACGCTGTTTTGCTCGCGGCTACTTCACTGATTCGACGACGATGAATTGCGTGCCGTTCTTGCTGTATTCCTTGCCGGTCACCGTCACCTCGTCTTCCATTCGCGAGATGACGCTCTGGGGAAGGGCAGAGGCGTCCTTATCGGGCAGAAGGATGTAGGATTTCTCGGTGCCTTTTTCGACGAGCAGCACAGGAATCCCAGCAGACGCGCACTTGATCGCACAGGCCTTGTGACCCGCGCCGTGCGCGCCCATCGTGCCGTAGCAGTACGAGTCGCGGAGATTGCCGGTGACGGTAGTCTCACCGCCGTCGGCGATCGCTATACCAGTCATTCCAATTGCAACGATGAGTCCTAGTCCAAGTTTCGTCAGGCGATTCATGATTTCACCTCCTGAAAGCGATCACTGGCTAACGTCGATATGAACGTGCTTCGACGGTCGAGGCGACGTCGCCGCCGCCGAATATCTCGCGCCATCCCTTGCGGCGCGTGCCGGGTAACCGCGCACCCATCCGTTGCAAGTGCAGCTCTAGGATCTGCTTGAGCTCTTCGTTGAGGCGCTCGATCTCGACTTCCTCGGGCATCCGGGGGCGCGGCTGCCCTTCAGTGATACCGCCGCGGCGGCGTCCGTAGAGTTGCTGCAAGCGCAACTCCGCCTTCGCGAACATCGCCTTGTACTTGTAGTCGAGCCGGCTGAGCGCATCGGTCATCGCGGCCAGCGCCACGAACCGGCGACGCATCCGCCACCATTCGAACATCGACAGCAGCATCACGCCGAACATGATCAGCGCAAAGACTCCGAGGCTGATGGCGGTCGCGCGCCACCATGGCAGCAGCTTGACGCCAAGATCCAAATCCTGGTTCTGGGCGGTGAGGTCCTGCAACTGGGTCTGGACCGATTTGAGCTGCTCCTCAGCCGAGTCCGCCTTCTGCTCGGCCGCCTGCTGTTGCGCGCTCAGCGTTTCGACCTGCGACTTGAGAGTATTGACCTCAGTGGTGAAGGGATGCGGCACCTTCAGCACCTCGTCAACTTGCAGCTCCTCGTCAACGTGCATCCGGTTGGCGCGAGCGAGCTCGTCGGGCGTGATCCCGAACATCTGGGCGATAGCGCCAACCGAATCACCGGGGCGAACGGTGTATGGGATTATGTTCGCGGGATGGCTCGGTTTGACGACGGGCGCGGGGGCAGACTGGTCGGCGGGCTGATCGGTGTCGGGGGCCTGGGACGGTTCAGCCTCGGATGGTTCGGCCTCGCTTGGGGGACTCACGACTCGCGAAGGGGGCGACGAGGGCGGAATCGTATTCTCGTTGAAGTCGGACTGGGCGAACGCAAGTCCGCATCCGGCAACGATAAACGTCACCGCGAGGGCAAATCTTGAGAAAATCGACCTGTACTGTCGCGCGATCATTGCCGGGAGCCTCGGCCTGCCAACCCATTCCAGTATCTATCAGAATCCGCTCAGGGTCTAGGATGTAGCAAAGATGCTACGAGCGCGTCGGCGGATGCAGGGCAGCATAGGCAGCGCCGACCACGCCGCCGCGCGGGCCGAGCGCGGCGCGAACGATCTTCGACTCGGCGGCCATCGCGGTGAAGGCTCGGTCGCGGACCTGGGCCGTCATGGTTTTGCGCATATACGGGAGCGCGCCGGCGACGCCGCCGCCGAGCACGACCAGTTCGGGATTGAAGATGTTTATGAAGGAGGCAATCGCGATTCCGAGGTAGTGGCCGGCGGTCGCGAAGGCGTCGAGGGCGAGCTGGTCGCCGCGGCGCGCCTGAGCCGAGAGTGCGCGCACCGAGAAGTTATTTTCAGAATCGACGATTCGCGCCGGCAACGGCGATCCCGGTGAGAGGCCGAGGCGTGCTTCGACGAGACCGCGCAGGCCGGACGCGGAGGCGTACGACTCGAGGCATCCGTGCGAGCCGCAGTCGCATCGCGGGCCATCGGGATTGACGGTCACGTGTCCCAATTCACCGGCCATCCCACTGCGCCCGTAGACCAGCTTGCCGCCGACGATCAGTCCACCGCCGACTCCGGTGCCGAGCGTCAGCAGGACGACGTCGCGCCGGCCGCGCGCAGCACCGCGCCAGTATTCGCCGAGCGCCCATGCGTTCGCGTCGTTGTCGAGGACGACCTTGCGGCCGATCAGGGTTTCGAGCTGGGCGCGCAGCGGGTACCCGCGCCATGCGGCGACATGCGGCGCCTGCATCACGGTGCCCGAGTGCACGTTGAGGGGGCCCGGCACGGCGACTCCGATCGCGCGAGGCGAGCCGAGTCCGCGGCGACGGGCGGTATCGAGGAGATGAAGAGTCTGCGCGGCGATATTTTCAGCGACGTTGTGGGCATCGCGCGACGCGAGCGACGGGCCGTGCTCGAGGATGAGCACGTCGCCGTCGACGGACACGGCTGCGCATCGGATATTGGTGCCACCCATATCCAAGCCGACCGCCCATGATCGCGTCATTTGGCGGGTTCGCCCGGGAATTTCATCAGCGCGAGGTATTCGCGATTGCCGGCCGCGCCTTCGATCGGCGATTCGATCGTGCCGACCACGTCGAGCCCGATCTTGCGGGCGAATTCGACGATGCCGGCGACCGCTTCAAGCCGCAGCTTTTCGTCCTTGACAATACCGCCCTTGCCGACCTTGCCCTTGCCGACTTCGAACTGCGGCTTGATCAGCGCGACGAGCTCGGCGCGCGGCGCGACCAGCGCCAGCACCGCGGGAATTACCAGGCGCAGCGAAATAAAGCTGGTGTCGATGGTCACGAGCTCGGGCACGTGGGGCAAGTCGGCAGGCGAGGCGAGCCGGATATTCATGCGATCGAGCACGGTGACGCGGGGATCCTCGCGCAGCTTGAGCACGAGCTGGCCGTAGCCGACGTCCATCGCGATGACAGCTCTGGCGCCGCGGCGCAGCAGCACGTCGGTGAAGCCGCCGGTCGATGCGCCAACGTCCAGCGCGAGCTTGCCTTCGACCGAGAGCCCGAAATGCTCGAGCGCAGCGATCAACTTGTAGGCGCCGCGCGAGGCGAATTGCGGCGCACCGGCCATCAGCGCGATGTCGGTTTCGGAATCAACCTTGAGATCGGCCTTGTAGGCGGGGCGCGAGTTGACGCGGACGCGTCCCGCCATGATGAGGCGCTGAGCAATCTCGCGGCTGTCGGCAAGACCGCGGCGCGCCATTTCGGCGTCGAGCCGGAAGCGGGCCAGCGGCGCCGACGAGCGGCGCGTCCTGGTTTTGGGCCGGGGCTTCGCGCCGGAACCGTTGTTAGAAGGGTGTTTCGTCGTCGTCCTTCGCGCCGGCGGGATGTTCGTCATCAGACGATGGTTCAAAGGGCGCCGTGCGCAGTTCGCCGCCGGCGCTCCGCGTTAGCAGTTCGACCTTGCGCTCGACCTCGTCGAGTTTCCCGTTGAGCGCCTTCACCAGCATCACGCCGCGTTCGAAGGCTGAGATAGATTCTTCGAGCGTGAGCTCGCCCGAATCGATCTGGCTGACGATCGTTTCAAGCTCCTTGAGCTCGTCCTCGAATTTTTTCGTCTTGGTACTCATCGTCTAGACAGAACGGCCGGTCGCGCGCGCGCTGAGCCGCCCCTTCGCCAGCCTGATGTCCAGCTCGTCGTCGAGCTTCACCGTCGCCGCGTCGAGCACCGCGCGCGAGTTGCTCTTGTTGATGACGACGGCGTAGCCGCGGTCGAGAACTCTGAGCGGCGACAAGGCGTCGAGCCGCCCCGCCATCGCACCGAGCTGGCGTCGTTTGGCTTCCAGAGCCGATGCGGCGCCATGCACGAGATTGATCCGGAGACGCGAGGTCGCAACGCGCAGCTCGCGGACTCGCGCGTCGGGACTGCGAAGACGCAAGCGCAATTCGCGGACGCCGCGACGTTGGTCCGCGATTCGTGAGGACACTGCGTCGGCAAGATCGGCCTCGAGGGCGGCGACGCGATCGCGCGCGTCGGCGACAATGCTGCCGGGATGACGGATGCGATCGGCGAGGTCGTCAACCGATTCGCGGCGGCCCGACAGTTCGCGCGCCATCACGCTCGCGAGCGACGCGCCGAGTGATTCGACGCGCTCCTTCAGCTCGTCGAGACTGGGCACGACCATCTGCGCGGCCGCAGTGGGAGTGGGCGCGCGAAGGTCGGCGACAAAATCGGCGATCGTGTAATCGACTTCGTGGCCGACGGCGGAAATCACGGGAATCAGCGAGCGGAAAATCGCGCGCGCGACGATCTCCTCGTTGAACGCCCACAAATCTTCGAGCGAGCCGCCGCCGCGGCCGACGATCAGCACCTCGGCGCGGCCGTCGCGATTGAGATCGGCGATCGCGTCGGCGATCTCCTGTGCCGAGCCGTCGCCCTGCACTCTCGCGGGCCTGAAGATCACCTGCATGCTCGGGAAGCGATCGAACAAGATGCGCAGCATGTCGCGGAGTCCCGCGCCGCCGCGCGCCGTGACGATCCCGATGCGTCGCGGCAGGAAGGGTATCGCGCGTTTCCGGGCGCGGTCGAACAATCCCTCCGCTTCGAGTCGCCGCTTCAGCTGCTCGAATGCGACCTGCAACGCGCCGACGCCGCGTGGCTCCATCTCCTCGGCGTAAAGTTGCAGCGAACCACGCTGTTCGAAGATTTGCACGCGGCCGCGAACGATCACTTCCATCCCGTCGAGAACCTTGAAGCGCATCCGCTGGAACGCCGACTTGAACATCACAGCGTTGATGGCGCTGCGGGAATCTTTCAGCGTGAAATAAAAATGATTGGACGGCGCGAGCCGCGCGTTCGAGATCTCGCCTACCACCCAGCCCTCGCCAAGATTTGCGTCGAGGGTATCGCGGACCATCCGCACCAGGTCCGATACGGTGATCAGACCGGTGCGATGGCCGCGCAAAGAAAGATTGAGCTGCCCCGCCATTGCGCGCTTAGCTTATCAGAACGAGTTGCCGGTCACCTATAAGGCGCGTCAGATGAGCTTTTCGATTCTGGAGAAGACAGACTTCTTCGCGGCCGGACTCTACCGAGAAGGTCCGCCTTGAAAGCAGCGTTCGCGCGAAGGATACTAATGCGATGAATGGGAAGCAGAAAAGAGCTGCCAAGCCGGGTCCAACGGATCTCAACACCCGTGAAGCGGTCGAACAATTCCGCAAGGCGGCTGAAGAGTTCACGAAGAAGGCTACGAGATCCAGAGAATCGGCGATGAAGGTGCTGGTTGAGGCCGGGATTTACACGAAGTCCGGCAAGCTCACCAAGAATTACCGGTCCTGATCGCCAAACAGTTCCCGGTTGCATCAACTCGCTGCGAGTTTCGTTCTTGGCTACCACGGCTGTGACAAGGCCGTCGGCGAGCGAATCCTGAGAGGCGAGCCGTTCAAGGAAAGTAATAACGACTATGACTGGCTCGGTCCCGGGATCTATTTCTGGGAAGCCAATCCTCTTCGCGGCCTCGACTTCGCCCGCGAAGCCAAGAGACGTGGCACATCCAACATCGAACGGCCGTTCGTCATTGGCGCGGTGATATCGCTTGGGCTGTGCCTGGATCTCACGACCACCGCTGGAGTCGAACAAGTCCGCGCTGCCCACAGCTCTCTCGCGGAATCCACTGCCGTCGGTCGCGTCGAACTACCCCCGAATGGGCCCGACGGCCTCCTGCGACGATTGGATTGTGCGGTCATACAAATGGTCCACGCAATCCGGCGCGACCGAAGCGATCAGCCCGTCAACACGGTGAAGGGCGTATTCATCGAGGGCCGACCGGTTTACGAGGGTTCGGGCTTTTACGAGAGAACTCATATCCAAATTGCAGTGCGCAACCTCGACTGCATCAAAGGCGTATTCCGGGTTCCAGCGGCCCAGCTTCGATCAGTCAATCGAGCATGAGCTTTTCGACGATTGACTTGGGGAGGGGCTCGCGGTCGCGCATCCGGCCCAAGTAGGAATCGCCGAGTAGTTTCTGCAGAGGGACTTCGGAAATTTCTGGAGCGGGATCGCAATCGCAGAGGATGCAGCCGGCGACTTTTATTCCGCGGCTCTCGCAGCGGCGCAGCGCTAGTGTCGTCGCATCGAGACAGCCGGGGCGATTGCCTACTATCACTATTACTTCGAGGTTGAGCATCGCGGCGAGGTCAGCGAAATCGATCGTGCTTGAGGATTCAACCAGGACGACGTCATTTTGCGCGGCGATTTCGTCGAAGCATCGCGAGATATGAGAGAGGTCGGGCGCCGGCGCGGGGGTTGAGCTGCAGCGGCATGGGCAAATTAGCTCCATCGGCGCGATGGAACCGACTGCGAGCGCCAACGCTTGCGCATCCTGGGATTCGAGCGTGTCAACCGGTTTCATCACGCCGACGCGCATCCCCCGCGCCCGCATCGCGAATCCCAGCGCGCATCCGACGGTCGTTTTGCCGACTTGCGCGGCCGTACCGGTGATAAGGAATCGTCGCCCCATGGCTGATCACGCTAAAAATTGAAGCTACCATCAATCCGATAGTTTTGATTGCTGGAGGGACCAATGACCAACGCCAACGCACCCGTCGTCGAGAAATGGGAACGGCAGCGCATCCGGCATGTACATCGCCATAAGCCTGTCATCAATATCAATCAGGCTGACGCCGAGAAACTGACTAGCGGGCAGCGGATCGCGGATCGGCTGGCGACGGTGATGGGCAGTTGGTCGTTCATCATCGTGCAGTCGATAATTCTGGCGTTTTGGATCGTCTTGAACGTGGCGGCGTACGTCAATCATTGGGATCCCTACCCGTTCATCCTGCTCAACCTGGCGCTCAGTTTTCAGGCTGCGTACGCCGCGCCGATCATCATGATGTCGCAGAATCGGCAGGCCACGAAGGACCGGCTGATGGCCGAGCAGGATTACGAAATTAATCTAAAAGCCGAGGATGAGTTGAAATCGATCATGTCGCATCTCGAGCAGCAGGACGAAGTGATGCTCGACATCCTGCGCCGGATCGAGGGGCAGCATCAGGTGATCATGGGAAGGCTCGATGTGGGAGCGGCCGGCGGCAGCAAAGCGCCGGCATGACCTCACCCCTAACCCCTCTCCGTTCTGGAGACCCCTAACCCCTCTCCCTTCTGGAGAGGAGAACCAAAAAAAGCGCCGGACATCATCGCGATGCCCGGCGCTTTGCGCGTCTATGTGTTCGTAACCTAGTTCGAGTTGCCGCTGTCGGCTGTGGCTCCCGGTACTGCCGGGGCCGGCTCGCCCTTGGCCAGCTGCATCTTGAACGTGTTCCAATGCTTCAGGATGTCGATCGCGCGATCGAGCTGCACGTCCTTCTCTTCTTTTGCCTTGGCGCCCTTCGCGCCCGGGCCATTGTCGTCGCCCTTGGTGGCTCCTGGAGCGGGTGCCGCACTCGTGCCGGGGGCGGGATTGTTCTGGTCTTTCTTCTGCCCGTTCTGGAAATGATGCGGCAGATCTCGCTCGTGGATTTCCGGGTTCTCGTCGAACTCGCCGCCCTCCTGCGTTATCGACGCCATCGATTCCTTGGGTAGCTCGACATCGACATCAGGCGTGATTCCTACCGCCTGGATCGAGCGTCCGGCGGGAGTGTAGTAGCGCGCGGTCGTCAGCCGCAGGGCGGAATGATCGTCGAGCGGCAGGATTGTCTGCACCGAGCCCTTGCCGAAGGTCTGCGTGCCGAGGATCACGGCGCGCTTCTGATCCTGCAAGGCGCCGGCGACGATCTCGCTCGCGCTGGCGCTGCCGCCGTTGACCAGCACCACCATCGGGTAGTCAACGAACCCCGGCTTCTTGTGCGCGAAGTATTTCTGCTGCTGATTTTCCTCGCGCCCCTGGGTGTAAACGATCAGGCCGCCGTCGAGGAAATCGTCTGAGACTTTCACGGCCTGGTTCAGCAATCCGCCGGGGTTGTCGCGCAGGTCGAAAACGATTCCCTTGATCTTGCCGTGATCCTTCAATTCGAACTCGTCGATCGCCTTCTCGACGCCGTCGCCCGTGTTCTCCTGGAAAGTAGTGACGCGAATGTAACCGTAGCCCTCAGGCAGCATCTTCGACTTGACCGACTGAATCTTGATCACGTCGCGCGCGAGCGTCACCGTGAACAGCTCGGGCACGTTGTTGCGATGCAGGGTCAGCTTGATCTTGCTGCCCTTGGGTCCGCGCATCCGCTTGACCGCCTCGGTGAGCGACATGTCCTTGGTGAAGTCGTCGTCGATCTTGATTATCTGGTCGCCCGCCTTGAGCCCCGCGCGATAAGCCGGCGTATCCTCGATCGGCGCGACTACGGTCAGCGCGCCATTCTTGATGGTTATTTCGATCCCAAGTCCGCCGAAGCTGCCGCGGGTCTCGACTTCGAGGTCGCGGTACAGATCGGGCGTCAGGTACGCGCTATGCGGGTCGAGCGACGCCAGCATCCCGCTGATTGCGCCGTCGATCAGCTGCTTGGTCGTTACCGGTTCGACGTAGTTTTTCTGGACGATTGCGAGGACGCTCGCGAAGGTATCGAGCTCCTGGTAGGTGTCGTTCGAGAGCGCCTGGGCGCGGCGGACGGCGACCTCCTGGAGCGCCAGAAAACAAACGACCAGTGAGATCGCCAACGTGATTGACCATCGATGTCTTTTAATCATGAAAATTAGTTACTGTCGGAACACGTGATAGTGAGTTGTCCATTTAAGCAGATAAGACACCTTGATGCATACGACCACAAAACCGCGCCGTTACGTCGATAACCCTCTTTTCACCCCTGCTTCGAGTCGAGCAGTTGCTGCAATGCGTCCCTGACGTTGGGGCGCGACCAGTCGAATGCACCCATGTGGTGCGCGACGATCTGCCCCTTGCGATCGATTATGAACGTTTCGGGCACGCCGCTTATTTCGTAACTTTCCATCATCTTGTTCTCGGGGTCGAGCAGGATTGTGAAGCGGTACCCGTTCTTGGCGACGTACGGCGCGACGGCCGCGCGGCCCTTAACGTCCTGGCTGACCGCGAGCATCACGAAATCCTTGTTGTTCTTGAAGTCGTCGTACAGCGTCTGCATCGAAGG
Organism: uncultured delta proteobacterium; assembly: GCA_963711565.1. Taxonomy (GTDB): domain Bacteria; phylum Desulfobacterota; class Binatia; order Binatales; family Binataceae; genus Binatus. The sequence goes on from CAVQEQ010000001.1 coordinate 229,436, forward strand.
CATTTCCTCGCGGCACGGTTCGCACCAGGTTGCCCACACGTTCAGAAATACGACTTTGCCGCGCAGCGATTCGAGCGAGACGGTCGTGCCGTCCAGCTTCTCGAGGTTGAAGTTCGCCGCCTGGCTGCCGGCTGCCACGGGAGCCTCGGACTCCCCACTGATTTGAGACGGAGACTCGATGCGCGCGCCGCGATGCCCGCTCAGCACGATCAGCGCGAGGCCGGTAAGCACGACGATGCCCGCGACCAGGTAGAGGATTCTGTCCTTGATCTCCATCGATATCAGGCGCTTGCCGCGCCTACCGCCGCCCGACTTTCCTTTTCGCCCTGACCTGTAGCTGCATGGTCTTTTTCCCGAGTGAGGATCAACGCGACGCCGCCGATGACCATCATCGCGAACGCAATCAGTTGCGCCTCACTGAACATATAGAAGACTCGCGGATTGATGCGCACGAACTCGACGAGAAAGCGCGCGGCCCCGCCGAGCAACAGGTACCAATACATAATGCGGCCGGCTGGATGAGAACGTCCTGCGCATCGACCACAGTATTGTAAACACGCCGATATAGAGAATTGTTTCGTAGATCGGCGCCGGGTGGACACGGACACCGGGGAAGTACCCCGATACGAGTTGATAATGCTCGTCCAGCTTCAGAACAGTCTGCGGCCCCCAGCCGACGATCGCGTTTGGATAGGACATCGCCCACGGCAACGTGGACGGCAGCCCCCAGTCGCCATCGCCGGAGAGCAGGCATCCGATTCTGCCGATTGCCTGCCCGATTGCGAGCGCGGGTCCGCACATGTCCATCGTCACGCCAAACCCGATTCGATACCACCGCGACACGAAGTAAGCGCCGAGGAGTCCGCCGATCATGCCGCCGTAAAAGACGAAGCCCGAGCCCGAAAAAATCATCAACCTGGGATCGGCGAGGTAAGTCGGCAGGTCGTCCAGGATTGCGTAAAGGCGCGATCCGATCAGCCCCGCGACGGCGGCCACGATTACGATCGACGACGAATATTCGGGGTCGAGGCCACGCCGGATGCATTCGAGGCGGATAACGTAGTCAGCCGCCAGAAATCCCAGCGCCATCATCAGCCCGTAGCTGTAAACGGTCAGCGGGCCCAGGTGGAACAAGACAGGAATCATTGTTGGTTCAGATTATAGTACGCGAGCGCCCTCGCCGACCACAGAGGCTTTCGCCTTGCGGTTGGCGGGGGCGAGGAGGCTCTCTACTATATGACGCAAGTATGCGGGCAGTTGTTCAACGGGTCAGCCGCGCCGAGGTGCGTATCGACGAGCGGGTCGTCGGCAAAATTGCGCGAGGATTCGTCGTGCTGCTCGGAGTTGCCGGCGGCGACAACGAGGCCGACGCGGCTCATCTCGTCGATAGAATCGTCGGGATGCGCGTCTTCGCCGACGACGCAGGCAAGATGAATCTGTCGATTGCGCAGGCCGGCGAACTGCTGGTCGTGTCGCAGTTCACGTTGATCGCCGACACCAACTCCGGCCGGCGGCCGTCGTTCATCAAAGCGGCGGCGCCGGAAGACGCGCGCCGCCTGTACGATCACTTTGTCTCGCTCGCGCGGACCCGCGATGTTAAAGTCGAGACAGGAAAGTTCGGCGCGACGATGGAAGTAGATCTCGTCAACGACGGCCCTGTGACGATCATCCTCGACAGTCGTGAGAAATAAGAAATAATGCCGCGAGCGGGTTTCTATACGGTCGAATCGGGGAAGATCTCGTTTCGGCGCGACGGCAATTGGTACAGCGACGACGAGCGGATCGACAACCCGCGCATCGCGCTGCTATTCAGCCAGAGCATCAAGCGCAATCCCGACGGCAGCTACTATCTGCAAGTCGCGGAGGAACGCGCGCCGATCACCGTTGAGGACACGCCGTACGTCGTGAAGGCGCTCGAGGATGACGAGCTGGGGGGATTCGTGATGATCCTCAACGACGACACTCGCGAGCCGCTCGATCCCGCCGCGCTCGAAGTTGGCGCGAACAACGTGATGTACGCGCGGGTCAAGGGCGGCGACGCTCGCGCGCGGTTCCTGCGGTCGGCGTACTACCATCTGAGCGACCGCTTCGAGTCCGACGACACCGGCCGCTTCTACCTCAATCTCAGGGGCCGTCGGTATCCGCTCGGCGGCGCGGCTGTCAGCAACTGACGATGGATTTAGTCGAGCCGAATCTGCACATCGTCCTGGTGCGTCCCGAGATTCCGCAGAACACGGGATCGATCGCGCGGCTGGCAGCGGCAGTCAAAGCGCGTCTTCACCTGGTCGGCCCGCTGGGATTCTCACTCGAGGATCGCTATCTGAAGCGAGCGGGGCTGGATTACTGGCCGCTGGTTGATTTGCGCACTTACGAAGGGTGGAACCAGTTCGTCGCGACGCATCGCGATCCACCTTCGGCAAAATTCTTCTCGACGCATGCCGCCGCGTCCTATCTCGATGCGCACTACAAGCTCGGCGATTTCCTGTTCTTCGGTGGCGAGACGAAAGGCCTCGGCAAGGAATTTCTGTCAGAGAGAACAGACCGCGTGTACAGGATTCCAATATTCGAGCCAGGCGTGCGCAGCCTGAATCTCTCCAACGCGGTATCGATCGTGGTGTACGAAGCGCTGCGCCAGACCGGCGCGCTCAGTTCTTCTTGACGCCGCAACTGCCGCAGCCACTGCCGCAGCCGCCCTTCTCGTTCTCGGCGGGTGGCGGACCGAAGTAGTAGCCCGCCTGCTCGAGCTCGCCGGGCGAGACCCATTTGAGATTCTCGACAATGGGCGCATCGCAATGCACGCAGACGCGCCCTTCGTTGCCGTCCTCGTCGATCGCGACGTAGGTCAGCACCGACTTGCCGCACGCGGCGCAATCCGCCATCGGAAATGAACTATCGCGAAGCGAAAGTAGGGGCGTGGGCATCGAACTCCACATTACACGATTGTAAGTGAAATTCGATGCCTCGCTTGGTCAGCCGCGATGCTGCGCGTCGCCGTGCGCTTCATGCGCTACAGCGTGTCCGCCAGCAACCCCATGGCCTGCGGCATAGCCATGACCTACATAGCCATGACCTACATAGTCATGACCGTATCCATGCGCGAAACCATAATGGTCATAGCCCCATGGATGTCCGCCAACGTAGGCCGGACCAAACATCGAGGGCCCGTAGGCATATGTCGGGTATCCACCTCCATAACCGCCGCCACCCCATCCGCCGCCTGGACCGTAGAAGCAGCCCTGCGCTGTAAACATGAAGAATACGAGCGACAGAGCGCCAAGTGTTGTGTAGATTTTGCGTTTCATAAGCTCTGTGCCTCTATGTAGTAGACGTTGAAACGGTCGGTCAGGATACGGAGGCGAAGGAGTGACGAACATGCCTGGAACAGTGCGATAAATCAAATAGTTAGAATGACCGAACAATGAAAAATAGTCGGTTTGGGTCTGTTGTAATTCTTGCAACTTGCGAAGCAGCTCTACTGACGCCGATAAGGTTCGCCCAGAGCGCTGGGCGCGGCCGCCTGTCCACCGAAGGCCGCCAGCACCACGATGGTCAGCGCATACGGGAGCGCGAGAAACAGCTGGTACGGTACGACGGTGCCGAGCGCCTGGAGTCCGAACTGCAAAGCCATCGCGGCGCCGAATAGTAATGATGCGGCGGCGAGGCCCCATGAATTCCAGCGACCGACGATCACCACCGACAGCGCGACGAAGCCGCGGCCGGCCGAGATGTTCTCGACGAAGGTGTTGGCGTACGCAAGCGTCAGGAACGCGCCGGCTAATCCTGTCAGCGCACCCGACACGATCAGCGCCTGCCATCGCGTCGCGATTACGCCGAGGCCGAGCGCGTCGGCCGCTTCGGGACGCTCGCCGCAAGCGCGCAGACGAAGGCCGTAGCGCGTGTGGGCGATCAGATACCAGAGCACGGGCACGAGGAGGAACGTCAAATACACAAGCGCGTTGTGATCGAAGAGCACCGGGCCGAGGATTGGGATTCGCGCGAGCGGACCGAGCGGAAGTTTTGCGATCGGCGCCACCATGAACGCCTTGCCGGTCACGCCGAACAGCTTGCGATAGAAGACGCCCGTCAGTCCGAGCGCGAGGATACTGACGGCGGTGCCGGTGACGACCTGGTTGACGGCGAGATTGACGACGAGGAACGCGAAGATCGCATTGATCGCGACGCCCGCCCCGATTGCGCCCACAATCCCTAAGCCATCACTGCCGCTGAAGTACGCGATCGTGAGCGCGGCGAACGCACCGGCAAGCATCGCGCCTTCGATACCGATATTGACGACACCGCTCTCCTCGACCAGCAGCTCGCCCAACGCGGCGAGCAGGATCGGCGTCGCCATCGTGATCACGGAGACCAGGAACGCTTCAAGCATCCGGCATCTCCGCGACCGGCGGCACCGCGGCGGCGTCGTCACCAGATGCACCGAAGATCTGCTCGCGCAGGCCGGTCCACGCAGGAGTGTCGAAGGCGAGGATGATCAAAATCACGAGACCCTGGATCACCTGCACCAGCTCGGGCGAGATTCCCTGCGTGCGCTGCATCGCCTGCGAGCCGTTGTCGAGTGCGCCGAAGAGAAGAGCGGCGGGAACGATCGCGAGCGGATTCAGGCGCGCCACCAATGCGACTGCGATCGCCTCGAAGCCCCATCCGGGCGAGAGCTTCTCGTACAGGCGATGCGAAATCGCGGAGACCTGGACGGCGCCACCCAGCCCGGCGAGTGCTCCCGACAGCGCCATCACCCAAACCGTGAGCGCCGGGATGCGCACGCCGAAGAACGTCGCGGCGCGGCGGTTGCGGCCCATCGCGCGCAGCTCGAAACCGGCGCTGGTGTTGAACAACAGCATGTAGCATGCGGCGGCGAGGACGACGGCGAGAATCATGCCGAGGTTGAGGCGACTCGGCGCAAAGTAAAATTCGAGTTCCGCCGCCAATGCGATCGGCGAGCTGGTGGGATACGCGCCCGACGGTTCCATCAGCGGGCCGTGCACCATCCAACTGAGCATCTGCACGGCGACGAAGTTGAGCATGATCGTGCTGATGACTTCGTTGACGTCACGTCGAGCGCGGAGCCATCCCGCGACACCGCCCCAGGCTGCGCCGCCAAGCGCACCGGCGGCGAGGATGATCGCGATTGCGATCGAATGCGGAAAATCCTCGAGATGCGTCCCGATCGCGCCGGCTGCGATTGCGCCGATCGTCAGCTGGCCGTCGGCGCCGATATTCCATAGCGCGCCCGAGAATGCGATCGAGACCGCCAGTCCGGTGAAAATCAGCGGCGTGGATTTCACGAGCGTATCCACGCACGCGTACCAGCTTCCGAATGCGCCTTCGCCGAGCGCGGCGAACACGCCGATTGGAGACGCGCCGAGAGCGGCGAGGACTATCGAGATAAGCGCGGCGGCGAGAGCCAGCGCCGCGAACGGCTTTGCAATCGAGGACAGCATCAGTCGCGCGCCCCGGCCATCAGCAGGCCCAGGCGCTCGGGATCGCGCTCGCCGGGGCTGGTCTCGCGAATCTTGCCGCTGCTGATAATCAGCAGGCGTCCGCAGATCGCGAGCAACTCGTCGAGGTCGCTGGATATCAGCAGCACCGCGCCGCCGGACGCGGCGAAGTCGAGAATCGTGCGATGCACTTCGGCGGTCGCACCGAGGTCGAGGCCGCGGCAGATATTGTGCGCGACGATTACTTGCGGGCGCGACGCGATCGCGCGCGCCACTTCCAGCCGCTGGCGATTGCCGCCGGAAAGCGCGCCGGCAATAGTGTCGGGACCCGGCGCGCGAATCCTGAAACGCTCGATAAGGTTGCGGGAGAGATCGATCGCGCGCGCGGTGTTCAGCCATCCGCTCGACGTGACCTGCTCCCGGAGCGGACGCGCGAGGATCAGATTTTCCCACAGCCGCATGTCGAGGATGAGTCCGTCGAGATCGCGATTCTGCGGTATCACCGCCATCGCACCGCTCGACGCTATCTGTCCGCCGCTCGGCTTGCGTACTCCCGCGAGCAACTCGACCAGTTCGGTCTGGCCGTTGCCGTCAACGCCGGCAATTCCCGCAACTTCGCCGGCGGCGACGCAAAACGAAAGTTGATCGAGAATCTTGCGGCCGGTGCGATCGTCAAGCGTCAGATTTTCGATCTGAAGCACTGGCGCACCCGGATTCGCAGTCGCCGGACGAGCGGGCTGAGTCACAAGCTCGCCAATCATCAGGCCCGCCAGTTTTTCCTCGGTGGTCTCGGCTGGAGTCGTGCGCGCGACTACGCGGCCGCGGCGGAGCACGGTGATTCGATCGGCGACTGCGATCGCCTCGGCCAGCTTGTGAGTGATCAGCACCACTATTCGGCCCTCGCCGCGCAGGTTGCGCAGCAAGTCGAGGAAGGCGGTCAGCTGCGATGGCGCGAGCACGCTGGTCGGCTCGTCCAGAATCAGCACGCGCGGGTTGAAGCTGAGAGCGCGCAGCACTTCGAGGCGGACGCGCTCGGCAACCGAACGATTCTCGACCGTAGTGCCGGCGGGCGGTAGATCGAATCCAAGATTCGCGGCGAGCGTGCGCGCGCGTGCGGCAACGTCCGCAAGATCGAGCAATTCGGTACCAGTATCGAAACCGCCGAGCGCGAGATTTTCCTCCCACGTCATCCGCTCGAACAGCATCGGGCTCTGATGCACCGCCGCGATCCCCGCCTCAAGAGCCGCGCGCGGCGAGCCCGCCTGTAGTGGGACGTCGTCGAGCATGGCTTCACCGTTGTCGGGCGCGAGCGAGCCGGCCAGCACGTTCATCAGCGTCGTCTTGCCGGCGCCGTTTTCACCGACCAAGGCGTGAATCTCGCCGGGACGCGCCTCGAAATCGACGCGGTCGAGCGCGAGCGTGCGGCCGAAGCGCTTGGTTATGGCGATTGCGCGAAGCAACTACGCGGCGTTCACGCCGTAATGCGCGCGGACGTATTCGAGCGCGGCTTCGCGGGTTTCGAGCGCGCCGTCGAGCTGATGATCCTCAACGTCCTTCAAAATTTCCTTGAAGCGCGGGCCTGGCGTGAATCCCAACTGCTTGAGGTCCTCGCCGCCGATCAAACGCGGCGGACGAATCTCGGCCGGCGTCATCGTCGCCATCGCGTGGCGGCAAAAGTGCCAGTAGCCGAGATACGAGCTCGACGCCATCGCGTCCATGAACGCGACGTCCATCAATTCGTCGAAGCCGTCCTCCGCGAGCATCCGCTTGAGCGTCGAGGGGCGCATCCGCGGCGCCATGCAGAGCTTCAAGTGATTCTTCACGAGGTACGCGACGCGCTCCTGCACGAAGCGCGAGCGCTTCAGCCGCGCGAGCATGTTGGCCGCCATCACCGCGCCGTCGTCGGTGTGCCCGTAGAACGTGACCTTGTCGCCGACGACCGCACGACATTTCGGCTTGGCGATATCGTGCAGCAGGATTCCGAACGCGACGGTCTCGCTGCACCCAGCGGGCAGCATCGCGACGCCAATCCGCGTATGCGTATAAACGTCGCCCTCGGGATGGAAATTTTCGGGCTGCGCGCATCCGCGCATGCGGACGACCTCGGGCAGCAGGATTTGCATCAAGCCGCTGTCCATCATCAGATCTATCGCGCGCGCGGGCGCACCCTCAGTCATCATCATGACGATTTCTTCGCCGATTCGCTCGGCTGCGACATCGACAATCGTCGGCGCCGCACGCTTCATCGCAGCCCAGGTCGCGGGATCGATCGTGAAGTTGAGCCTCGCGGCGAAGCGGGCGGCGCGCAAGATGCGCAGATGGTCCTCCTCGAAGCGGTCGTGGGGATTTCCGATGGCGCGGATGATTCCGGCGCGTAGATCGCGCATCCCGCCGACCAGATCGATCAGGCGATCGGCGATCGGATCGTAAAACATCCCGCCGATGGTGAAGTCGCGGCGAAGAGCGTCTTCCTCGATCGCGCCGAAGCGCACCGACGACGGGCGGCGTCCGTCGGTATATTCCGCATCGGCGCGAAACGTCGCGACCTCAAACAGGTGATCGTCGATCAGCACGCCGATTACGCCGAACTTCGCGCCGACCGCGACGGTGCGGTCGAACATTTTCTGCACGACTTCGGGACGCGCGTCGGTCGCGATGTCGTAATCCTTGGGCTCAACACCGAGGATTCGATCGCGCACACATCCGCCGGCGAAAACGGCACGAAAGCCGGAATCGACAAGACGGCGGACGATATACAGCGCCTTTTGCTCTTTGTCGCTCATGATCGATGCGACTCTCCAATCGTGGATGATTGTATGTGAAACCCGCGGTGGGTTTCACGCTTCCTTCGGCAGGGGTGACCCCTGCACCCACTAGAAGAGGTCAGGAGGTTACGCGGCTTCTTTTCTGCTGCCTGAGTATTCCTTTCTATAGACGCGCAGCAGGGCCGCGAACACCGACATGATTGCGGGGCCGAGGAACAGGCCGAGCGGGCCGTAGGCTTCGAGGCCACCGAGGATTCCCAGGAACAGCGCGATCGTCGGCAGACCGGTGCCGTGCTTCATCGCGAGCGGCTTGATGAAGTTGTCGATGACAGCGAGCGCGATCGAACTCCAGATGACCAGGCCGACCGCCGCCGACCAGCTCGAGGCAAAGCCGAGGTAGATCGTCGCGGGAATCCATACCAGCGCGGTGCCGCCGATTGGCATCAGGCCCGCGGCCGCCGACGCGATCGCGAGGAACAGCCAGTACGGCACGCCGAAGATCAGCATGCCCAAGCCGATCGTCACACCCTGCAACACGGCGGTCAGCATCAGGCCGCGCATCACGGACGACAGCGTCGTGCGCAACGTGTCGAAGATCGCCGCCTTGTCGTCGTCATGCAGCGGGGTCAGGTCCTGCAAGCTGCGGTAGTAGAAATCACCGTCGCGCAGCATGTAGAAGAACGCGAGCAGCGCGATACCGAAATCGACGATGAAGCCAAAGATGTTCTTCGCGACTTGGGTCGCGTTCTTGGCGACGTAGTCGCTGGTTATCTGCGCGGCTTGCAGCGTGATCTTGGGCAGCTGCTCGCTGAGCTTGTAACCGCGCTCCCCCATCCGCTTGGCGACCCACGCGCCGAGGTCGGTGTTTACCGCCCAGTCCTGGAGCTTCGTCATTCCGCCATTGTTCACGGACGCCGAGGCTTGCGTGTAAAGCGTCTGAGCCTCGACGACGAGGCGGCCCGATGCCCAGACGGCGGGCAGGATGACGACGAGGCTGACGACGACGCTGATGATCGCGGTCGAGAGCGAGCGGCGCTTGACGTATTTCTCGACTTCGATCAGCGCCGGATGCGCCATGAAGGCGAGCAGGATTCCCCATGCCAATGGCGTCAGGAATGGCAGCATCAGCTCGTACAGCTCGTAGGCCATCACGGCCAGGAAGCCGAAGAAGAAGAGCTGCACGATGCGCTCGCGATCCATTTTCTGAGGCGTGACGATGCTCCTTGCGCGCGCGATACTCGGCGCGAAATCCTAGCAGATGGTCTCGCTACGGTCGCCTGCCGAACGGCGGCGAATCGTGCCGCACGACGCTTCGGTTGCCCGCGAGCGCGTAATCCGTTACCGTTGGCGTTTGCTTGATGTATCTAATCAATACCCCTCGCCCGTGAAGGCACGTAGCTCAGTGGGAGAGCGCTTCCTTGACACGGAAGAGGTCGGCGGTTCAATCCCGCCCGTGCCTACCAGGTCCGTGCCCACAGCCGCGCGCGCGATTTTCACTCCGCCAGTTCCCCGCAATGATTAGAATCTTCGCTTGATGAGTTCCGACGTAACCGTAAAATTGGGCGGCGAGTCTCGCGTCGTGCCGGTTGGCACTATCATTCGCGACCTGCTGAAAGACATCCCGAGCAAGGACCTCGTCGCGGCGCGTGTCGACGGCAAGGTCGTCGATCTCACGCGCAAGCTCGATCACGATGCCAAGGTCGAGCCAGTGCTGGCCGAGTCGCCCGAGGGTCTCGAGGTGATTCGTCACTCGACCGCGCATCTGATGGCGATGGCGGTACAATCGCTCTATCCCGGCACTCAGGTCACGATCGGACCGGTAATCGAGGACGGTTTTTTCTACGACTTCGCGCCGCCGACGCCGTTTACGGTCGAGGATCTGCCGAAAATCGAAGCGAAGATGCGCGAGTTGGCGAAAGCCGACCACAAGATCACGCGCACCGAAGTCCCACGCGCAGAGGCCGTCGCGAAATTCTCTGCGATTGGCGAGAAGTACAAGGTCGAGATAATCAACGAGGCCGAGGACCCGATTTCCATTTACAGCCAGGGCGACTGGATGGATCTTTGCCGCGGACCGCACGTGCCCTCGACGCGGTACTTGAAGGCATTCAAGCTGACCAGCGTCGCGGGTGCGTACTGGCGCGGCGACGAGCACAACGCGATGCTCTCGAGAATCTACGGCACCGCGTTCGCCAGCAAGGAAGCGCTCGAGGAGCATCTGAAGCTGGTTGAGCTCGCAAAACAGCGCGACCATCGCAAGCTCGGGCGCGAGATGGGCCTCTACATTTTCGATCCGATTTCGCCGGGCTCGCCGTTTTACCTGCCGAAGGGCGTCATCATTTTCAATGCGCTTGTCGATTACATGCGGCGGCTGTACCGGCGCTACGGCTACGACGAAGTGGTCACGCCGCTGATTTTCAAGAATGAGTTGTTCAATACGTCGGGTCATTGGGAAAATTTCCGCGAGAACATGTTTGTCTCACCGGATCCCGACAGCGACACGCATACGATAGATACCGGCCCCGACGGATGGCATCACGGATACAGCCTCAAGCCGATGAATTGCCCGGGGCATGACATCGTGTACCGATCGGAAAAGCGATCGTATCGCGACTTGCCGCTGCGGTTCGCGGAGTTCAGCCGGCTGCATCGCGCGGAACGGTCGGGCACGCTGCACGGCCTGATGCGGGTGCGAGCGATGTCGCAGGACGACGCGCACATCTTCTGTCGCGAAGATCAGATCGTAGATGAAGTGAAAATGAATCTCGGGATGGTGCGCGACGTTTACGGTGCGCTGGGCTTCGAGCACGTCGAGTTCAAGCTCGCGACCATGCCCGATCAGCATCTAGGCACCGAAGAGCAGTGGCAAATGTCCGAGGGCAAGCTTGCCAACGCGATGAAGTGGAGCGAAATCCCGTTCGAGATCAATCCGAAGGAAGGCGCGTTCTACGGCCCCAAAATCGAAATCTACGTGTCGGACGCGCTCAAGCGGAAGTGGCAGGTCGCGACGATTCAGCTCGATTACAACATGCCCGAGCGCTTCGACCTGACATATACGAACAGCGCGGGCGCCGAGGAACGCCCCGTGATGATTCATCGTGCGGTCCTCGGTTCGCTCAAGCGTTTCATCGGCGTACTGATCGAGCATACCGGCGGCGTGCTGCCGCTGTGGCTTGCACCGGAGCAGGTGCGAGTGCTCTCGCTCAGTGAGAAGGTCGAGGACTACGCCAGGGAGATCGCCCAACTGCTCAAGCGCGAAGGCTTCCGCGCCCACGCCGATATCCGCAATGAGAAGCTCGGATTCAAAGTTCGTGAAGCCGAATTGGCCAAAGTGCCGTATATGGTTGTAGTCGGCGAGCGCGAGGCGGCTGATCGATCGGTGTCGCTGCGCCTGCTGCGCGGCGAGAAGAGCAACGCGATGCCGCTGGCGGCGCTCGTCGAAAAATTAAAACAGGAGCCGGTGCCGGCTTAGGAAATTCATCCGGCCATCAAGCCGGAGGAGGTGCTTTATCCGAAGAGATTTCAGAACCCCACCCTCGAGGGAGCCCGCGATTCGCGTCAATAACCTGATTCGCGCGCAAGAAGTCCGTGTAATCGATGCCGACGGCAGCCAGGTCGGAATCCTGCCGCTGCGCGATGCGATCAAAGTCGCGGAGGCGCGCGGCCTGGACCTGGTCGAAGTCTCGTCAACCGCGACGCCGCCCGTGTGCCGCGTCACGGACTTCGACAAATACCGCTATTCGCAGAAGAAGAAATCGCACGACTCCAAGAAGCACACCATCAGCATGATCAAGGAAGTGAAGATGGGATCGGCGACCGGGCAGCACGACGTGGACTTCAAAACCGCGCACATCAAGCGCTTTGTTGGAGAGGGGCACCGTGTTAAGCTCACCGTTTCGTTCCGGGGCCGCGCGATTACTCATCCGGAACTCGGACGGGCATTGATCGAGAGAATTATCGCGACGGTCACGGATATCGCGCAAGCGGAAGGCACGCCCCGGATGGAAGGACGCAACATGTCCGTGCTGCTGACGCCGCGTTAAAGACATAAATTTCAGGAAAGAAGATGCCGAAAATCAGGACCAGCCGAACCGCCGCCAAGCGATTTACCGTGACCAAGAGCGGCAAGGTCAAATTCAAACACGCGTATGCGCGCCACATGTTCACGGCCAAGAATCCGAAACAGAAGGCACGGCTCCGCCGGACCGGTATCCTGGGCAAGGCGGACGCCGAGAAGATCAAGATAATGATGCCGTACGCCTGAGCGCGGCCAAGAAGAAACCAGCTTACCCGATATCAATCAAGGAAGGACTGCACTCCGATGCCTCGCGCAAAAGGCGGACCCAAGACGCGCCGCCGTCATAAGCGTCAACTCAAGCTCGCCTCCGGCTTTGTCGGTGGGCGCAAACTTTACCGGCAGGCTCGCTCGACGCTCGAAAAGGGCCTGACCTATGCCTATAGAGATCGCAAGGCCAAGAAGCGCGACTACCGCACGCTGTGGATCGCGCGTATCAACGCACTCGCGCGCGAAAGCGGAATTTCGTACAGCGCGTTGATGAACGGGCTGAAGAAGGCGGGGGTCGAGGTCGATCGCAAGATGCTGGCGAAGCTCGCGCAGGAGCGCGACGCATTGTTTACCGAGCTGGTGCGCACAGCAATTCAAGCGCTCGGCTCAAAAGCAGCATAGAGCCGCGCGTCTCGAAAGCGCCGCGCACCAGAAGACCATGTGGGTGATCGCCCACGTGGTTTTTTGTTTTTGGTTTTTCAGTGCGCGTGCAACATTGCGGAAAGTAAAGTGGTGATGAAGCGAGCCCCTTATCAGATCTTGGTATTGCCATTCAGAAAACTGAAAGGCAGGGACCCGTTGTACGCTATTTTCCGCCGAGCCGATTGCGGCGTGTGGCAAGGAATCGCCGGCGGCGGCGAATTCGGTGAGTCGCCTTTGGAATCGGCCCGCCGGGAAGCGTTCGAGGAAGGCGGGATACCACTGCACAATACTTACTTCGCGCTCGATTCGCTGTCAACGATTCCAGTGGTGAACATTTGCGGCTTCAAATGGGGACCCAACGTACTGGTCGTCCCAGAGCACAGCTTCGGCGTAGAAATGTATTCTCCGGAATTCACTCTTTCGAATGAGCACAGCGAGTATCGATGGGTGCCGTATGCCGCTGCCTATCGTTTACTGGAATGGGATAGCAACAAGAACGCGCTTTGGGAACTCGACACCAGAATCAGGAAACGGAAACTGAGAAGCCTACGACGTTCCAGGAGGGAAGGGCCAGAGGGCTCGCCCACGATGAAAGAACAGCTCGAAGAAATCAGGCGGCGCGCGATGGCGGAACTCGGCGACGACGCGGGCGAAACACAGATCGACGCGGTGCGCGTCCGCGTGCTCGGCCGCTCCGGCGAGCTGACGGAAATCATGCGCGGGATGCGCGAGGTGCCCAACGCCGAGCGGCCCGCAATTGGCCAGCTCATCAATCAAATCAAGCGCGAAGTCGAAGCGCGCATCGAGGCGCTCACTGAAAAACTCAGGGCCGCGTCGCTGACGAAGTCGCTGAACGAGAAACGCCTCGACGTGACGCTGCCGGGGATGCGCATCGCGCGCGGACGCATCCATCCGATCACCGACATCCTCGAAAAAATGCTCGGCATCTTCGAGTCGATGGGCTTCGAAGTCGCGATGACCCAGGATATCGAGGACGACTTTCACAACTTCGCTGCGCTCAACTTCCAGCCGCATCATCCCGCGCGCGACATGCAGGACACCTTCTACGTCGAGGGCGGTATGCTGCTGCGGACGCATACGTCGAACGGGCAGATCCGCGTGATGGAAAAGCGCCGGCCGCCGCTGGCGGTCGTGTGCCCGGGGCGATGCTACCGGCGCGACGACCTGTCGGTGCGCGCCTCGCCGATGTTCACGCAGATCGAGGGCTTCATGGTCGACAAGCGCGGGCGCGTCACGATGGCTCATCTGAAAGGCGTGCTGACCGAATTCACGCGAGCGTTTTTCGGCGCGACCGCCGTGCGCTTTCGCTCGAGCTATTTTCCATTCACCGAGCCGAGCGCCGAGCTCGACATGCATTGCCTCATATGCGACGGCGCGGGATGCCCGGTCTGCAAGTATTCCGGATGGACCGAAGTGCTCGGCTGCGGGATGATCCACCCGAACGTGATGCGCGCGGTCGAGTACAATCCCGACGAGTTCCGGGGCTTCGCATTCGGCATGGGCGTCGAGCGCACGGGCTTGCTGAAACTCGGCGTCGACGACATGCGCCTGTTCTTCGAGAATGACCTGCGCTTCCTCAGCCAGTTCCCCGCGCTCAGCGGAGGTGTGCGATGAAGCTGCCGCTCAGTTGGATGCGCGACTTCGTCAGCGTCGATGCGCCGGTCGAGGAAATTTCGCGGCGGCTAAGTTACGCGGGGCTGGTGGTCGAGCATGTCGAGCAACTCAAACCGGGATTCGCGGGCGTGTTTGCGGCGCGCGTGATCAACGTCGAGAAGCATCCCAATGCGGATCGGCTGAATCTTTGCGACGTTGACGCTGGCGAGAAAGGCAAATTCAAAGTCGTGTGCGGCGCGCCGAACGTCAAGGCAGGCATGGTCGCGCCGCTCGCGCTCGTTGGCGCGCAGCTTGGCAAGGAACCGCCGCTTGAGGCAGCAGTCATTCGCGGCGTGAAGTCGGAGGGCATGCTTTGCTCGGAGCGCGAGCTCGGGCTGTCGCAGGATCACGCGGGAATTCTCGCGCTCGGCGCCAACGCGCCGCTCGGCGGCGACGTGGCCGCGTATTTGCACCTCGACGAAACCGTGCTCAACGTTGAAATCACGCCGAATCGCGGCGACTGCCTGTCGATTCTCGGACTCTCCCGTGAAGTGGCTGCATTGTTCGCGGGCAGGTTGCGCGCGCCCCGGCTGCGCGCGGCGCATTCGCCCGGCTCGTCCGACAGTGCGCAAGTTTCGATTTCGGTTTCAATCGACGCGCCCGACTTGTGCCCGCGCTACGCCGCACTCGCGATGACCGGGATCAAGATCGGTCCGTCTCCCGCATGGCTCAAGCGGCGCCTGGAACTGTGCGGGATGCGCGCGCTGAACAACGTCGTCGATGCGACCAACTACGTGATGCTCGAACTCGGGCAGCCGTTGCACGCGTTCGACTTCGGCAAGATCGCGAATGGCAAGATCGTCGTGCGACGCGCGGGCGAGACGCGCGAGTTCGTCACGCTCGACAACGTCACGCGCACGCTGGATCCGAACGACCTGCTGATCGCTGACGGCGACAAGCCGCTCGCGATTGCGGGCGTGATGGGCGGCCTCAATTCCGAAGTCAGCGATTCGACACAAACTATCTTGCTCGAGAGCGCGTACTTCGAGCCGATGACCGTCGCGCGCACCGCGCGTCGGCTGGGATTGCGCAGCGAGGCGAGTTACCGCTTCGAACGCGGCATCGATCGGGCAGGACAGGTCGGCGCATTGATTCGCGCCGCCGAATTGATCCGCAAAATCGCGCGCGGACGCGAGGCATCGCCGATCGCGGACTTCGAGCCGCGCAAAGCCGAGCCGCGCGAGATTGCTCTCGACCTCGGCGCGATGGAGTCGCTGCTCGGCGCCTCGATCCCGCCCACTGTCGCACGGAGCCGGCTCAAATCTCTCGGCGCGCAGGTGAGCACACGCGCCAAAGGGATTCTCGCCGTGGTGCCGCCGTCGTTCCGCTCCGACCTGGTCGAGCAAGCCGACCTTATCGAGGAAGTCGCGCGCCTGGGCGGTCTCGAGGACATCCCTGCCCGGTTACCGGAGCGCCTGAGTGCGCTGGCTCCCGTCAATCGCGAGCGCGAGTTCATCAAGGGTACGCGCGAGGTGATGCTTGGGTGCGGCCTGACCGAGGCCGCGACCATCGCGTTCATCGCGCCCGCCGACAATGCGCGGTTTCCGGGTATTCAAGCGGCGCCCCGCCCCGTTAAAGTGACCAATCCGTTGTCCGCGGAACTCAGCGAGCTGCGCGTCAGCCTGATGCCGGGACTGGTCACCTCGCTCCGCTTCAACTTGAATCGCGAGGCGCGCGCCTTTCATGCGTTTGAAATCGGCAAGATCTTCCGCATGAACGGCGACATCGCGACTGAGCATCAGCACATCGCCGCCGTCAGCTATGGACCGTACGCGCTCTCCGCAATCGGCGAGCAAAGCGTCGCGGCGGGATTTTTTTCGATCAAGGGAATTCTCGAGACCTACTTCGACGCTATCGGAATTTCGCCGCGCGTGACCTACAAGGCGATCGAACCTGCCGATGCGCCGTTCCTGCATCCGGGGCGCAGCGCTATCGTCTCGCTCGACGAAGCGCCCATCGGTTTGATCGGCGAGTTGCATCCGGCGGAGGCGATGCGTCTCGATCTGAACGAACCGTGCGCGGTGTACGAACTTGACTTGAGTGGTCTCATTGCCTATGGTTTCTCGCCGCGCAAAACTTTCCAGCCGCCGCCAAAATTTCCCGCTATCAGGCGTGATTTGGCCTTGGTGCTGGATCGGAATTTCCCGGCGGATATGGTAGTCAAGACCATCCGGGAATGCGGCGCGTCGCTGTTGGAGAGCGTCGAGGTGTTCGACGTGTACGAGGGGACCGCAGTGGCCGCCGGCAAGAAGAGCGTGGCGTTGGCTTGTCGTTACCGTGCAAAGGATCGCACGCTGACTGATGAGGAGGTTAACCGCATTCATGCCGTGCTGGTGGAGCAGGCGCGGATGCGATTAGGGGCGGAGTTGCGGCAGTAAAGCGTGCCTAACGCGAGCGGGTGGGGATCGTTACGCCGCAGGGCATGACTAAAGCCGATCTTGTAGATCTGATCTACGAGCGGGTAGGCTCCTCGAAGAAGGAAGCCTGTGAAGTGGTCGAAGCGGTGTTCGCGATCATCAGGGATTCATTGCGCCAGGGTCAGAAAGTGAAAATTTCTGGCTTCGGCACTTTTCTCGTCAATCAGAAACATGCGCGCCGCGGGCGCAATCCGCAGACCGGCGAGCCGATCACGATCGATTCGCGCCGCGTGTTGTCCTTCAAGCCGAGCCAGGTGTTGAAGGAGCGCGTCAACAACGGCTCGAAGCCGGGGGTATGACGCCGATGCCGCGCCCGCGCCCGCCATTAGTTCGGCGGCAAAAACCTGCCCCACAAAAGCCCGCCATGCAGAAACCAGGGACGATGCCCATGTTTCCCGAGCGCGGGCTGAAAATCGGCGAAGCGGCGCGAGCGCTCGGCGTCGAGACCTACGTGCTGCGCTTCTGGGAAACCCAGTTTCCCTTCCTGAAACCCAAGCATACGCGCACCAAGCATCGCTTCTACCAGGAAAAAGACCTCGACGTGCTGCGGCTCATCAAGCGCCTGCTACACGACGAGGGCTTCACGATCGTCGGCGCCAACAAGCACATCAAGGAATTCGGCGTCAACGCATTAATGAGCGGCAAGCCGTTGCCGAAGAATGCGGCGGCGTCATCGGAGCGGGCGTCGTCGTCGCAATCGCCGGGCGTAGACGGTCAAACCCGCCGGGTACTGAACGAGGTCCGCCGCGACCTCGAATCGATCCACAAAATTCTGGAAGATTGATTCGCGCTATTTCCGAAGTTGGACGGTGCCCTTGGGACCGTCGTATGTGAGCACGCAATTGCGCAGTTGATTCCTTCCTAGGACCGCTTGCCTGCCGCCCAAATCATCGAGAACGACTTCAGTGAGTTCGCGCAAATTCAGTCCGACAATTTCTACTTCGGCCAGAAAAATATCGGACGAGAATCCTCCGCCTGCACCAGCAAATTGAGCGGCGGCTACCAGCGGAAGGGGAGCCCATCCCTGAAGCTGGCTGCTCTCGACGAAGGTCAGTTGCGAAGCCGTATCGATCAGTGCGTCTAACACGATCTCACGACCATCAACTGGCGACCTGACAACGATCTTGATCGTGGCACCGTGTTGGACCAGCGCCGCTGAAGAACCGGGGCCGGAGCTTACGGTCGCCAAAGGGTTAGCGATGGCTCAAATGACGAGCGCTGTCGGGGTCTAGGCCGATAGGGCGCCCGATTTGCTGGATGAGAAATGGGCCTGTTTTGGATTTGGCTAGCGCGGCTCTCCCCGCGGAATCGAAGTCTGGATATACGCCGACAAACTTACCCTCGAAAAACAATGCGAACTCGTCGAGGTGTGTCCGCTCCAACTCCTCGCGGCGTTGTTCAAACGCTGCGATCTCCGGGTCGAGCACATGCGCCCCAACAGGATCATTCCGCTTGCTGACCTGCATACACTGATAGTTTATTCGATTCCTCAAGAAATCGCTACGACGTTGACCCGTATAGCTGCCAGCGCGGGCGTTTCTGAGGACTTACTCGGCGATGCGTTCTTGCGAGGCTAACTGCGCGCGCGCGCGTTTGTTCGCGGATGCCGTAGCTTCCGCAGTCGAAGGCTGACGTACCAGTACGCCGAGCGGGGCGAGATTCAGTTCGGTGGCGCATTCCTCGGTCGCGCGATGTGCGATTCGTCCGGCCTCGACCAGCTCGGATGCAATGCATACTGCGCCGGCTATTGTGAGCGCTCCCAGGCCGAGCGCTATTTCGGGAAGTCCCGCGATTGCCGCGGCCGCCGCGCTCAGCACACCCGCTGCCAGAGCTATCGTCGAAATTCGAGTGAACTTTATTCGCGCCAGCACGTGATTGGTGACTTTGCCTGCCTCGTGCTCTTCATCCGCCGTCTTGAGCTCGATTCGCGTCCACGGATTCGGCCGCACTTCAAGGTCGTAATCGTTCCAGCCCGCATCGACGATCGCGCCATGGCCGGTGCGCGCGAACAGCTTCAGCATCTTGTCCATCATGCGGTCGCGCGTGATGCTCTCGTTGTTCCAGTAGTCCAGCCGCACGGTGCGCCGGAGCCAGTTGATCGTCGGGCGCTGGCGCACGCCGTCTTCGCCGCCGAGTCCGGTCAGAGCTTTCGCCCGCGTCTTGTAGCGCGTCATCGTTCGCACCATCGGCCCCGTGTAAGCGAGATACGCGATCAGAAGTCGCGCGGTAAAACTTTCGTGAAATTTGTCGAGCGGCGCGTGCCACGCATAGTAGAGCGCCCAGATTGGCCCCAGCGCGAGCATCGCGGCCGCGGGGATAATCGAAACGCCAAGCACGAGCGACGCGACCAGAACTACTGCCGAGAGCACGGTCCATTCGAGCGTCTGCGGCAGAACTTTGAGCAGCGTCAGGCCGGGATCGAAAATCGACTGCGCACCCGCGGTCGCGTTCCACAACACGCGTTTGCGATTGCCGCCGGGAATCGTGCGCGCGAGACCGGGAATCGTGCCGCGCCAAGCGATTTGGCCCATCACGTTGAACCGCTCGGGATATTTCGGAAACAGCATCGCCTCGGCGCGTCCGTAGCCGCGCTGCTGCCCGTAGTAAGCTTTCACCGTGTTGCGGCGGAAGTGCCACACGAAGGCGGCCGGCGAGAAGCCCAGTTTGTAGCCCGCGGCAAGCATCCGCCAGCAGATATCAACGTCGTCGCCCGCGGCCGTGAACTGCGGATCGAAGCCGCCGATCTTCGCGAGCGCGGCCTTCGAGAACACCATGTTGCAGCCCGCGAGATGCTCGGCGCGATCCTCGGCGACCAGCACGTGACAGGGCGCGCCCGGCGACGCGGCGCAGCTTGCTTCGACCCATCCGTCTTCGTGCGGCGCGTAGTTCGGTCCGCCGCATCCATCGAAGTCGTTTTCGACCATCGAGCGAACCATCAGCGTCAGCCAATGCGGATCGACGACGCAGTCGGAATCGGTGTAGGCGATAATCTCGCCGCGCGCCGCATGCATCCCGACGTTGCGCGCGACGCTCAGTCCCTTGTTGGGTTGGCCAATCAGGCGGAACTCGGGGAAGTCCATCGAGATGTCAGCGGTCTTGTCGCGCGAGCCGTCATCGACGATGACGACTTCGAAGTTCGGGTAGTCGAGGCGCCGCAACGACTCCAGGCAAGGACGCATCGTGCGCTCGGCGTTGTATGCGCATATCACGACCGACACCATCGGCATAGTCGCGGGCCGCGGCGGGCAGGTGCCGTTGAGCGTCACGAACGGCATCAGGTCCGACGCGCGCATCATGCGCACGCCGAGCCAGTCGTGAGAAACCGGAGCAGGAACGCGAGGAGCAACCACGCCGGCCGCACCCGTACCAAACGCCACTGCCACAGCCTCGTCCTGCCCCGGCGATGCATCCTTGAACTCAATCACCACCGGTCGCGCTTCCGCGACGTTGTGCAAGGCGACGACGAAATCTCGAATCTGAACGGGCGCGAGCGCCGGAATTTCCGCGTAGAGAAAATCTTCTTCGAGAATCGAGAGTGCGCGCGTTTCCGGCCGCACCTTTATTCCGACGATTGCTTCCGGCGCGTGTTCCTTGATCGTCTTCACGACGCCGCGCACTCGTCGCCGCGCGTTTTCGAGTCCGCCCGCACGCAACGCGTCCTGGCCGATCTCAAAATCGACAATGTAACCGACGAGCGCAGGATGCTTTCCAAAAATATTTGCGGTATGCGCGACTCGCGAGACCACGGCCTTGAATCCACGGCGGCTCATCAGTTCGTCCGCCATGATTCTCAGTTCGATCATCGCGACCAATCCCGACTGCGCCGCGATATCGAGGCATGGCTGCGAATTCGCCTCCGTCAGCACCAGGCCGGTCGTGTGCGACGCCCTGAGATCGTCGAGCCGTTTTCGTAGTTTGAGCTTCTGTGCGAAATCGAGCGATCCGCTCACGTCTGCGAGCCGCATCGCTTTGAAAAAGAATTTTTGTCCTGCGCGAGAAAGGAACTTACCGTGGGGGGTGACGCGTTGGCTGGAACAGGTACTGGTAAGCATGGATTTGGCTGTCCTCGATGAGGACCTAATTGCCAGAGCCGTGCCATCGGAAAAATCCAGCTATTATAGGGCATATTCGGCCAAGCGCCGCCCAGCACAAACCAATTGGTATGCCCTCTGTACGATTTGCGCCGGGGCCGTCCGGCATCGCAATTCGCACGGTGTAAAATCAGGCAGGATGCTGCCCCAATGCACACGCTAGATTGGTTATTTTGCGAATGTTATAGCTCAGACCAGATATCAACAGTGAAATCTCCCCGCCGGGTTTTACCGCAATGAAACTATCGCTCGCCTGTGGATGCTGCAGACCGTCAAAGTCGAAGATACATCGCGAAACAAACGATCCGCCGATTGAGGCGACTCCCGAAGAGCTTCTGGCAATAAGGGGCCAGCTCGCCGAAATCGAACAATCGCTCTCACGACTGTGGGGCGAGACGATCTGGAGCCGCACGCCGGAGTGCATCCAGATTCGCGCCGAGGCCGCCGACCTGATCGACCGGCACTTCGACGGCATCGTCGATCAGTGGGGAGAAGCGATTACCGCAATCATCCACGGGCACTCGCAGCACGAGGAGAACAACCGCAAAGACAGCAAAGACACCATGGTCAACTCTCTCATCCGCTTCATTGACCATCTGCGCGATCCCGACAATGTCTGCACCTACGTTTACCTGCGCCGGCATTGCCAGGAAGGGATGCTCGCGCGGGCCAAGCCGTCTCAGTTCAACGTCATCCACATCGCACTCAAACAAATAGTTCTCAATCACATTAAATCCACGATGACCGGTCCCGCGATGGAACGGGTGCGCGATCTGATGGTCGCGGCGATCGACGAGCGGCGCCTGATGGTCTCGCAGTTCTACATCGAATCGCGCGAGCGGATGCTGCGCGAATCCGAGGAGAAGTACCGCAACACCATCGACCACGCGCCGGATCCGATGTACGAGATCGAACCGCACACTTGGGTCGTGATGGGTCTGAACGCGGCCGCGCTTCGGCTCCATCAACTCGAAACCGAACACGACCATGATCACAGCAAGATGGAGATCATCGGGAAAACGGTCCCGGATTTGGTGCCACCCGAGCTGAGACAAAGCGTTGTCGACAGCCTCGAGACCGTTCTGCGCGACGGTTCGGCGCAGACCCAGGAATTCCCGGTCGGCCCGTTTTTCTTCGACGTAAATTCCGCGCTCATCACCTACGGCAAGAAACAATTCATACAGATGATCCTGCGCGACGTTACCCAGCGGCGCGAGATGCTCGACTCCCTGCTCAAGGCCGAGCGCCTGGCCGCGGCGGGCACCTTCGCGGCGGGCGTGGCGCACGAGGTGAACAATCCGCTCGCGTCGATCTCGTCGCTGGTGCAATCGATTCTCACCGGCGAAAAAGACCCCGAGCGGCGCACCACGATGCACACCATCCTGTCGCAGATCACGCGCATCTCGAGCACGCTCAAGGACTTGGTAAATTTCGCGCGACCCACCACCGCGCAGCGCAAGCCGGTGGACGTCAACGGGCTGATCGCCGAGACGCTGCGGCTTATCACCTACAACAAGCGCTTCAGCGGTATCCGGGTCGAACCGATCCTTGCTCCCGATCTCCGCCGCGCCTTCGCCGACGACAACGAAATTCAACAGGTGCTGCTCAACCTGCTCTTCAACGCGGCCGATGCGGCTCCGGCCGAGGGCGCCGTGATCAAAGTGATCACCGAAAACCAGCGTCCGGGACAGGGCGGGGACAAATCGCGCCGTATCTTTATCAAGGTAGTGGACAACGGCATTGGAATCCCGCGCGAACATCTCGAACGCGTGTTCGATCCATTCTTCACCACCAAACCCGCGGGCGCCGGCGTCGGACTCGGCCTGTCGTTGTGCCAGCGTATGATCCTCTCGAACCAGGGCACGATTCGCGTCAACAGCGAAGTCGGCCGCGGCACGGCGGTCACGATCACGCTCGGCGCTGCCGAGGAAACGGTGCGCGCGCAACAGGCCGCGGAAATGGCGGCGTCCTGAAACTGGTCCGATGAACACCGACGCCTCGAACAACGACGCCTCGTGGACCGCACAGCAACGGGGACCTTACCGACTGCTGATCGTCGAAGACGAACCGTTGATGCGCTCGATCATCGTGCAGCTCGCGCGCAGCGAGGGCTACGAGGTGATGGAGGCGCCGGCCGCGGAGGTCGCGCTGCACATCTTTGAAAAAGAAAAAATCGATCTCGCGATTCTCGATCTCAATTTGACCAGCGGCGGCAGCGGACTCGACCTGCTCCGCAAGATGCGCGAGCTCGACCCAGAGGTGATGGGCATAATCGTTACCGCTTACGCCAGCGTCGAGTCCGCGGTCGAGGCGCTGCACCAGGGCGCTTACGATTACATCACCAAGCCGTTCGCCAACGATCATCTGAAAAAGGTGATGCGCAACGCGCTCGAAGGCAAGGCGCTGTTCAGGGAGAACCGTTTTCTGCGCCAGGAACTGCGCGAGAAATATCGCTTCGAGAGCATCATCGGCAAAAGCGACGCAATCGAAGCCACGTTCCGCGTGATGGAGAAAGTCGCGCGCACCGACTCGAGCGTGTTGATCACCGGCGAATCCGGCACCGGCAAGGAACTGGTCGCGCGCGCGATTCATTTCAGCTCCGATCGGGCCAACAACCGCTTCCTGCCGATCAATTGCGGCGCGCTGCCCGAGAACCTGCTCGAAAGCGAACTGTTCGGCTACAAACGCGGCGCATTCACGGGCGCGGGCCAGGACAAGGTGGGCCTGCTCAAGGCGGCAGACAAGGGCACTATTCTGCTCGACGAGATTGGCGAGCTGCCGCTCGCGTTGCAGGTCAAGCTGCTGCGCGCGCTGCAGGAGCGCGAGGCGTACCCGCTCGGCGCCAACGATCCGGTGGCGTTCGACGTGCGGGTGCTGTGCGCCACCAATAAAAATCTCGAAGCCGAGGTCAAAGCCGGCCGCTTCCGCGAGGAACTGCTCTACCGAATCAACGTCATCAACATCAATCTGCCCGCGCTGCGCGAGCGCCAGGACGACATCCCGCTGCTCGCCAACCATTTCCTGCGCAAGTACGAAAAGTCGCTGTCGCGGACCGCGATGCGCTTTTCCAAGGGTGCGATGCGCCTGCTGATCAACTACGCGTGGCCGGGTAATGTCCGCGAGCTCGAAAACACCATCGAGCGCGCGGCGATCCTGGCCGAGACCGACGTCATCCACTCGCACGACTTGCCCGACAAGCTGCGCAGCGCGTCGCCAGTGATGGCGACTATCGAGAACACCGGGCTGACCCTCGAGGAACTCGAACGCGAGCATATCAAGCGCGTGCTCGACAAGGTCGAAAACGACAAGGTCAAGGCCGCGCAGGTGCTGGGGATCCACCTGTCGACGCTGTATCGCAAGGTCCAGCGCTACCACCTTGACGACGGCGCCCCCGTACATCAGGAGCCCGCGCGTTCAGCGTGAGGGCCGGGAATAGACGTGGCAATCAGATAGTCAAGGATATAGACTTTTGAAGGGCGGACAGGACGCCTGCCGGCCCGGAGAAAAATATGGATCTCTTTGCACCGACTCATCTGCTGATCATTCTGTTGATCATTCTGGTCATCTTCGGGCCCAGCAAGCTCGGCGATGTCGGCGGCGCGATGGGCAAGGCGATTCGCGACTTCAAGCGCGCGATGAACGAGCCCGACGACGTGGCCAAGACGGTCGCGAAACCCGACGAAGCCAAGGCCGCCGAAGTCGTAAAGCCCGACAAAATTTCCTGACCCGCCCGCGTTCGCCGATTCCGCGATCATTCCCCTTTCTGTCTCCCTCGCCCTGTAAGGGCGAGTATGAAGGTGAGGGTCCGTTTACGGCGCGGCGTTTCGCGCACGATTCAAGATTCTGTTTTCTGAGGTCCGATATGAGTACAAAAAATCCAGGGCTGGAACTGTTGGAAACAAAAGTCGATGAACTGGGTCTGCGACGAGAGGTTGAAGACGAGATTGCTCAGATTTCGATCGAGAACAACGCTCTCACGAAACGATACATCCTGACCGGTACGCCCGGGTGCGGGAAGACTTCCACCCTTCGATCGCTGGAAGTCGCGGGGTACCTCGTCATCGAAGAAGCCGCAACCAACATTATCGCTCTGCGACAGGCGCAAGGCATCGCCGAGCCATGGACGCATCCTTCCTTCATCGACGACATTACCAATCTGCAAAAGCAGCGACAGATGCAGGTAGCTGACTTGGCGTCGGGAGTGCAGTTCTACGACCGATCACCGCTATGCACCTATGCGCTCAGCGTTTGGCTCGGCTTTCCTCTTTCGAAAATTCTCGCCAATGAAATGGAACGGATAAAGCAAGAGCGGATTTATCAGATGCAGGCGTTTTTCATCGAGAACCTGGGATTCTGCGAGCCTTCAGCTGCAAGAAAGATCACCTTCGAGGATTCTCTACGGTTTGAAAAACTTCACGAGGAGACCTATCGCTCCTTCGGCTACGAATGCATAAGAGTCCCGCCACGAGAGCTATCCGCGCGAGTGGAACAAATCAGGCGCTATGTCTCTGCTGCTGGATAGCTACGCGGCTGGCGCGCTTGCCGCGGGGATTTGAAAGCCCGAACGTGCAAGGTAGCGCGCAGGAAAGCGGTTGTTGAATGCGAATCCCGCAATCAACAACGCCAGCGGCAGCGCAAAACTCAGTAGCGGCTTGGCCAGGTTACCGCCGACAATCACACCGATCACGGCGAAACCGATATTGACGGTCATCAATCCGCACCAGACGAGAGTCATCAGCAGGTTAAGCCGGACGAAGATCGGATGCGTCCAGAACTCGGGCGGCGCAGTCTCGCGGGCGTAGGCTGTCGTGAAGGGGTGGCCGATCGCGACGGAGCCCCACGCCGCAAGCGCGAAGCATGACCATGCGATGACGGCGTTGTAGACGGGGAATATCGCCGACTCCATTCCAATCGCGAGCACCGATGCGATCGCGAAAAAAGCCAGCGTGGTCCAGTCCATCAATTTGATCGAAACACCGCGAAGCCGCATCACGGCGAGATACAGCACGCACAGTATCAATCCGCCGCCGCTCGCGAGGTGCCAGTGATTAAAGCCGGACGCGAAGCCGAAGAGTACCCACGGCGCGAAGGCCATCAGGCCAATCGCACGGTCCAAGGCTTTTCTCTGTTCCGCCATCCACGCGTCCTACCGGCTGACGATACCAGAGCGGCAGCACCGTGCGCGAGACTAATTCGGATCGCACAGGTCTGCCGCTCCGCGGGCGCAACAGCTTCTTAGTAGTTGCTGGTGCTGGTGCTCGATGAATGCTGACTCGAGTCGCCACTGGGCGAGCTGTCGCTCGACGACGATGAATGGTGCTCCGTGGCTGTGGTGGACGGCGCCTCGACTACCGCGGGCGCCGCGACGACGATCGGAGGGGGAGGGGCAACCACTATTGGGGCCACGTACGCGACCGCAGGGGCCGGCGCCGAAGTGGTGGTCTCGCTCGTCCTCGAGCTTGATGAGTCAGTGGTTTGCGCGAATCCGATCGATGCGCAGCCGAACAGGGCCGCAACACCAAAAGACAGGGCTGCAGTTTTGATTGAGTGTTTCACAATTGTGTCTCCTTTAGTTCTCTGATGACTGGTCATGTTCCAGAGTAAGGTCGCCGTCATCTAAAGGACAAGGACGCATGCGGCAGTGATCGCATTATTGCGTGCTGAGAAGAACTCGCAGCGACCATATTGAGATGCGGCGCCGGAGGAGAATTTTCTCTAGGTAGTCTTTCCCGGCTTTCTAGGTACTTTTCCCGACGCATCTAGGTGATTTTCCGATTCACCCCGTCGCTCTTTTGCGGCAACGTGGATGGCAATTGGCTCGCATAGCACGCACCGAAAATCTCCTGCGCAGCGAAGCCACTGTCGAGCGGAAAGGACTGAAAGCGAAAACAGGCGATTGTCGAATCTGGCAAATAATGGTCACGTGCCCGGTGTCTCCGCCCGACCGCCGATGCAGGCGGGTCAATGGGAGCACGGCGTGCACATGGAGGCGCTGGCTAATCTCGCGCACGAACTTCGCTCTCCGGTGCAGGCGATCCTCGGCTATCTCGACATCCTGCGCGACGAGTTGAGCGAAACGGTGGGCGGCCGCCACAAGCAGATTCTCGACCGTCTCAATGCTAACGCGCACGACTTGGCGCAGACGGTCGAGAATGTGATGGATTTTTCGTTCAAGGACGCAATGGCTGAGGCGGAGGACGCAGAAGAAATCCGACTGCACGATCTGATCGGAGACCTTGCCCCGGTGCTCGAAGCCGCCAACGACTCGAAGGGCCTCGAAATCAGGTTCGATCTGGAAGCCGCGCCCACCGTTTTTCGCTCGCGGCGCCGGCCGATCAAGTCGATACTGCTCAACCTCGCGGTCAACGCAATCAAGTTTACCGACCGGGGTAGCATCACGATCGCCATCCGGCTGGCCGCATCGTCTCAACTCGGCTCAGCGGTTGAACTTGAAGTCCGCGACACCGGACCCGGAATCGATGCTGCAATGGTCGAGCAGGCATTCGAGACCTGCGCTCAGCTTTCGCACTCCAGCATCCGCAGCCACCGCGGAATGGGCCTGGGGCTAGCCGTCGTTCAACGCAATGTGCAGGCGCTAGGCGGGAAAATAATCGTCAGGAGCGAACTGCCGCGGGGTTCCGCCTTCGTCGTGATCGTCCCGATCACGGACCCAGTCGTCGCGAGTCATCGTATCCGCACCTAAGCTGGCTGTTTCCCTATCCTGTCTTAATACTGGGTGCAGGGGTCACCCCTGCCGAAGGAAGCGTGAAACCCACCGCGGGTTTCACTGCGATCAAGTTCTTCGCTCTTACGCGTTACCGATAGTGCCGCATCAACCCGACCACGACGCCGCGAATCGCCAGGTCGCCCTCGCCCACCATGATCGGTTGCATCGCGGAGTTCGCCGGCTGCAGGCGGATCTGCCCGCTCGATTCACGGTAGAACTTCTTGACGGTCGCCTCGTTGCCGATCAGAGCGACCACCGTCTCTCCGTTGTCGGCGCTATCGCGGCCTTCGACGATTATGTAATCGCCGTCGCGGATGCCGTCTTCGATCATCGAGTCGCCTTTCACCCGCAAGCAAAAAGTATTGTCGCGCCGGATGAAGTCGTCGGGCACGCTGATCGTTTCGTTGCTCTCGACCGCTTCGATCGGCGCGCCGGCCGCCACGGTGCCGAGCAATCGAATCGCCTTCGGCGCTTCGTGCTTCTCCGACCGCGCGACTTCGAGCGCCCGGCTATGATTGTGTTGGCGTATGATGAACCCCTTCTGCTCGAGGTTGTGCAGATGCTTGTGCACGGTGGCCAGCGACGACAACCCGAAGTATGTGCCGACTTCGGCGAGCGTGGGTGCATAGCCGTGTTCGCTGATATAGTCGTTCAGGTAATCGATCAACTGCTTCTGCCGCTTGGTCAGCGTCGCCATAGGGCTTCTCCCCTCGCTCTTTGGACGATGTCGATCATGGCGAAAATCAGGCGAAGATGCAAGCAATGGACGTTACTTTGTTGCGGGGCGGTTTCGCGATCTTGACGGAGCGAATAGTCTCAATGACGACCTGAGTCCGATGGCGAAACTGCGAATCCAATTCGAGAACGGCGACCCCGAGAAGGTAATCGAGTTCGACCCCGCCAAGGCGCCGTTTCATCACGACGGCAAGCCCGGCTCGATCCTCGACGTGATGCTGGGTCACGGAATCCATCTCGAGCACGCATGCGGCGGCAATTGCGCATGTACGACCTGCCACGTGATCGTCAAGCAGGGATTCAACAAGCTAGGCGAGTCGAGCGAACAGGAAGAGGACTTGCTCGACCGGGCGCCGGGACTGACGCCGACGTCGCGGCTCGGATGCCAGGCCGTCATCGAGGATCGCGACGCAGAAATCGTCGTCGTCGTCCCGCGCTACACGATTAACCAGGTCAGCGAGGCGGCCGAGGAATGATGCCCGATCCGCCGGCCGCTGAGGCACCCGCCAGGCGCGGGACGCTGAATGCGCGCGTCGAGAGAATTTTCGATCACGCATCGGACACGCGATCTCTCTTTCTCTCGCTCACCAGCGGCAAGCATCTGCGATTCCTCCCCGGCCAGTTCATTTCGATAACGATTCCGCTCGGCGACGAGACCCGCTCGCGTCCCTACTCCGTTGCGTCCGATCCCGAAGATCGCGGCCCGTTCGAGATTTGCTTCAATCGCGTCGAGGGCGGTCGCGGCGTAGCGTGGCTGTTCGATCGGCGCGTCGGCGACACGCTCGATTTCAGCGGGCCGTTCGGCGCCTTTACGATCGATCGCGCGCCCGAGGTGGCGGAACTCGGCTTCATCGCCGAGGGCACGGCGATCGCGCCGATACGCTCGATGCTGAAGCGGGCGCTCGCATCGTCGTCACCGTCGAAGATTCATTTGATTTACGCGGCGCCGGATCGCGAGCACGTCCTGTACGCCGCCGAACTCGACGAGATCGCTCGGAGCGCGCCGAATTTTTCGTACGAGACGGTGATCGCGCATCCCGAAGAAATTTCCGATCGCCTATTCGAGCTGGCGCAAGCGCGATGGGTGACCGGCGACGCCGATCGCATGCGCCACTTCTACGTCTGCGGCGTCGGCAAAGGCGTGATTCGGCTCCGCGACCTGCTGCGGGGCGCCGGCTACGAGCGCCGCTCCGTGCATTACGAGCAGTGGTGACGCTCGCCGCTACTTCGCGAATGCTTTCCTGAGCGCCGCGGCGGACTCGTCGATTGCGAGCTTGCCCTTGTCGAGCACCTCGTACATCGAAAAGAATCCGTGGATCATTCCTTCGTAGCGCGTAACGGTCACGGGCACGCCGGCGGCGCGCAGCTTCTCGCCGTAGGTCTCGCCCTCATCGCGCAGCGGATCGAAATCCGCCGT
Source organism: uncultured delta proteobacterium (assembly GCA_963711565.1). Classification (GTDB taxonomy): domain Bacteria; phylum Desulfobacterota; class Binatia; order Binatales; family Binataceae; genus Binatus. The sequence continues at coordinate 259,423 of CAVQEQ010000001.1, forward strand.
TATGATCAGCGCGGGCGGCAGCCCCTTGAAGCTCTTCGCCAACGCCGGCGCGATACGCGGGTCTTTGCGATCCGCCGGGCTGCGCAGGTAATGCTTCCAGAAATAAACTATGTCGTCCTTGGTCAGAAAGTAGTCGGTGAAGGTTTTGTGCGAGTAGGTGTCGAGCTCCGCCTCCGTCGCGGGGTAGATGAGCAGCTGGAACGCGATTTTCGGGCCGCCCGCGTCGCGCGCGAGCTGTGAAATCACCGCCGACAGGTTACCGCCCGCGCTGTCACCACCGACAGCCAACCGGTTCGCATCTGCGTTCAGCTCTTTAGCGTGCGCGGCGACCCACTTGGTCGCGGCAAAGCAATCTTCGACGCCGGCTGGAAATTTATTCTCGGGCGCAAGCCGGTAATCGACCGACACCGTCACGCATCCGGCCTTGTTAGTGAGCGCGCGGCACGGCCCGTCGTGAGTATCGAGGTCCATAATCACCCATCCACCGCCGTGGAAAAATACCAACACCGGAAACGGGCCCGTGCCCTCGGGAGTGTAGATGCGAATCGGAATCTCGCCGGCAGGGCCGGGAATTTTGCGATCCTCGACTTTGGCGATTTTCTCAGCCCGCTCCGGCGGCACTCTGAACATATTGGCGGTCAAGCGGCGCGCTTCGGCCGGCTCCAGCGTATGCAGCTTGGGGCCGGGCGCGGCGGCGATTTGATCCATCAGGACTTTCACTTGCGGGTCGAGCGGCATGGTTTTTCCTCCGGGTGATCTTTCTTAGACCGGAACGCCCGCTGGCGACAAGCGCACCGCACTACGGCGCGAAACTGGATAGCAGACTGATCGCGCCGGGGTGTCCGTCGATTCTAATGCCGCGCGCAATGGCTCCCTCGCGCTCGAGTCGGCACGCCGCACCCTCGACCAATGCCGCGTCGATCCCCAGCAGCCGCGCGATCGCACGCTCACTGCCGAAGGCCGCCGTCTCGAAATATTTCGTGACGATCGCGTACGCTGCCTGCTTCCGCGAGAGTTTGCGCGCATCCGCAATCGCGTCGGGCCATCGATGCTCCATCGTGTCCCACACGTAGCTGAACGGGTCGGCGCGCTCGTCAACTTTGAGCGCAAGAAATTTTTCCTGCAGCTCCGCCATCGCGCGGTCGAACACCGCGCGCTTCGACGCTTGCGCGTAACCGCTTGATAGCTTGAGCACGCGCGTCTCAGCCGCGCCGCGCTTGGAGAGTGCGTCCATCACCAGTTTGCCGCAATGCGACAAGCCGCCGCGGAGGTACAGCTTGCGATAGCCGCCCGGCTCGATGCGCAGCCTGAGGAACGCTCCCAGCATCTTGCGTGCGATGAAGCTCGGGCGTCGCGCGATCACCTTGCCGTAATAGACCGCGCGGCGCTGCGGCAATGAGTCCTTGATTCGCCAGGTCATCCCGATCGCGTAGTCATGCTGAATATGCTCGGGCATCGAAGGTTCGCGCGTTCCCGCAATCGCCTCGCGCAGGCACGGCACTCCCATCCCGGACGTGAACCCGGTACAGAATCCAACCTCTTCGATAAACTTGAGCGCGCTCTTCTCGCCGGTCACGCGCCGCGACGCGACGCGCCTGAAATGATGGTCGCGATGCCGCTCGAGCGCGTCGAGAATATTGCTCATGCGGCGCGATGGTAGCTTGAGTACCGAGAGCAAAGTAGCGTCCTCGCAACTTTGCGATTGACACTGGGTGCAGGGGTCACCCCTGCCGCCCCGCGCGCAGCGGTTCTGGATCTCCTCCAGGCGCCCCGCTCATCCCGGAATTCGCTCGACACTTTCCGCAAAGATTCGCCGGTAGTTGGTCTTCACCGCGAGTCCGCGCGTGATTCCTTCCAGCCCGACCAGTGCGCGAATCAGAAACACGCTGTGCGCGGGCGATTTGTACAGCTGGTTTTGAAGCGCGAGCTCTCCGACCTTGGCCGCCTTGCCGACCGTGTCGTAGTCGCGTGGATCGACCGCGTAATTGACCCTCATCGGCTCGAACAGGATGTGAATGATTTTGACCATCGGCGCCGCGTCCTGACTGCGATCGAGATAGCCGAGCTTGACCATCGCCGCCGCCAGCGATTTGTCGTCGCCGCTCAGAATCGCGCGCGCGACTTGCAGGTTGGCCTTGCGCACCGGTTCGGGGAAGCGCCGTATCGAGCCGAAGTCGAGGACGCCAAGCCGCGGATGATGGCTCACGAGGTAGTTGCCCGGATGAAAATCGGTGTGCAGCATCCCGAATTCGAGAATCTGCCGCCACGCGAACTCGTGCATCTTCCTCGTGACCCATTCGCGCAGCTCGGCATCGACCTCCGACCCCATCACGTCCGCCAGCGGATAGCCGTCGACGTACGTCATCGTCAGCACGCGCTGCGAACTCAACTCCTTGACGTAGCGCGGAATCATGATCTCGCCGTCCGCGCCGAGACGCCGGCCGAACTCGACGATGTTGCGCGCCTCGTTCACGTAGTCGAGCTCCTCGCGCAGCCGCTGCTCGAGTTCCCTGTACACGGCGCCGGTGTCGATCTGTTGGCGCATCACGTCATGACCGAGCGCCTGCAAGGTCCGCAGCAGCAGCTTGAGATTCTGCAAGTCCTGCTCGACGGTATCCTCGACGCCCGGATACTGGATCTTCACCGCGACGTCGAGACCATCACGCGTGACCGCGCGATGCACCTGGCCGAGCGACGCGGCGGCAAACGCGGTCTGATCGAAACTCCTGAAGATCGCCTCGGGCCGCTTGCCGATCTCCTTGCGAATCTGCTCCGAAATAGTCGCGTAGCTCATCGGCGGCACGCTCGATTGCGTCGCGCGCAGCACGTCGAGCGCCTCGCCCGGCAGCAGATCCTTACGAATCGAGAGCATCTGAATAAGCTTCATGAACGCGCCGCGAAGCTGCTTCGAGCTCTCGACAATTCGCTGCGCGTTGCGGATGTGAGTCTCGAGCAGGTCGCGCTCGCGCGCGGGCGCGCTCAGAAAAGGCCGCCGCAATTGATTCCACAGGTAGCTGGAGCCCACCTGCGACGCGAGCTCGCCCATCTTGATCGCGCGGCGCGCGCGCCCGCTGGTGATTGACGTGCGTTTCGCCATCAGCGTCCGTCGCGCTCGATTCCGACCCGGTTGATCAACGTGGCCGCCAGCGCCGCGCCGAAACCATTGTCGATATTGACGACGGTCACGCCGCTCGCGCACGAATTCAGCATCCCCAGCAGCGCGGCCAGACCGCCCATCGACGCGCCGTAACCGACGCTGGTCGGCACGGCGATCACAGGCTTGTCGACCAGGCCCGCGACCACCGACGGCAGCGCGCCTTCCATCCCCGCGACGACGATTAGCACGCTAGCTTTGCGAATCGTTTCGAGGTTCGCTGTGAGGCGATGAATTCCCGCGACGCCGACGTCGTAGACGCGCGCCACGCGATTTCCGAACAGCTCGGCGCACAGCGCCGCTTCCTCGGCGACCGGAATGTCGGAAGTGCCCGCGCTCAGCACCATCACGACGCCCTGCCCCGACGGCTTGACGCGCTCCTTCACGACCATGCCGATGCGTGCGTCGGGACGATACTCCAGCGCGCGGATTTTGCGTTTGACGATGCGCGCCTTGTCCGCATCGAGCCGCGTGATTATCAGATTCGTCCCCGACGCAATGACGCGCAGTCCGATCGCCACGAGCTGATCGGCAGTTTTACCTTCGCCGAAAATCACTTCGGGAATCCCGCGGCGGACGCTCCGGTGATTGTCGAGCTTGGCAAAGCCCAGGTCTTCGAACGGCAGCTCGCGGATATGCTTGAACCCAGCGCCCGGAGTCATCTTGCCCTCGGCGACGCCGTCGAGGATTTCGCGGATTCGCTTTTCAGTCATCGCCGTTTGAGAAGTTCCGGGCGGATCGGATGCGCAAGTGTCAATATCAGTTCGCGCACAGCGCGCGCGTCGCTGCGCGTGACGGTGATCGTCAATTCGCCCTCGATTAATTTTTCGCCGGGTTTGGGAATATGCCCGAGTCGTTCGACCACCAATCCGCCGATGGTAGCATACTCGTCGGCCTCCGAAAGCTTGAGGCCGAAGCGCTCGTTCAGCTCCGTAATCGGTGCGCGTCCGACAATCGACAGCACCCGCGGGCTGACCACTTTGGCCAACTCCTCGCGAAGGTCGTGTTCATCCTCGATATCGCCGACGATCTCTTCGATCAGATCTTCCAGCGTCAGAATTCCCGCCGAGCCGCCATACTCATCGACGACCACGGCCAGATTTTCTCCGGTGCGCTGCATCGCGACCAGCGCCTCGTCGAGCGGCATCGATTCGGGAAAATAGCTGACCGGCCGCATGATGTCGCTCACCGGGCGGCTGAGATCGGGCGCCTGCAAAAGATCGAAGACATGAACGACGCCGACTATGTCCGTGATTCGACGCCGGAAGACCGGGATGCGGCTGAAGCCTTCGCGGCGGACAGTTTCGATCGCGGCTGCCAGCGAGGTTTCCTCCGGCACCGCATCGACGCCCACCAGCGGCACCATCGCCTTGCGCGCCTCGGCCTGCGAGAAGCGGAAGATGCGGCTGATCATCAACTGCTCGGCGGGCAGGATGTCGTCGTACGACGGCGCGGAGGCGTCGCTCGGTCGTCGCCGCATCAAGCGCGCCAGGTCCTCACGGCTCAAGAATACGCTCTCGGCATCGGCCGGCACTCCTGCCAATCGACGCAACAATCTACTGAGAACTGTCTCCGCATAGAGCAGCGGCGCGAGCACCGTCGCAAGGAAACGCAACGGCCGCGCGGCGAACAGCGCGAACGCGTGCGGTCTCATGAGCGTCAGCAGCTTCGGTATCGACTCGCCCAGCACCAGCGTGATGGGAGTCAGAATAAACGGTGCGAGATAAACCAGGTGCGGCTTATTGTTGCGGTGCAAGTAGCTGGTGAGCACGACCGCCGCGACCACGGTGGCGAGGTTGGTTCCGGTGAGAGTGAGCGCCAGCAAGCGGTCGCGATTCGTCAGCAGTTCGCCCAGCACTCGCGAGCGTGCGTGTCCCCCTTCGCTCCCGGCGCGAACCTTCAGTTCGTCGGCTGAAACCAGCGCGATCTCCGACGCCGCGAAAAACGCCTGCACCACGAGGCATCCGGCCAGCGCGGCGATCAGCCAGATCATCGTCATCGATGGAGCCTCACCAGCTCGACCGCCGCGCCGCGCACGCGCTCGACGGTCGCCTCGAATTCCCCGAGCCTCAATTTTTCTCCCGCGCGCGGTACGCGCCCGAGCCTGCGCAGGATCAGGCTGCTGAGCGTCTTGCCGCCGCCGTAAACTTCGATGACCCGCGCCGGCGCGAGCGCGTCGGCGAGCTTGCCCAACCCGACTGCGCCGGAGGCTTGCCATTCGTCGTCGGAAATTTTCGTGAGCTCGGGAACCTCGCTGTCGAACTCGTCGCGAATCTCGCCGAATAATTCTTCGAGCAGGTCTTCGAGCGTCACCAGGCCAAGCAGACGGCCGTACTCGTTGACCACGAGCGCGATCTGGAAGCGGCCGCGGCGCATCTCGTCAAATAAATCGGCGAGCAGCTTGCCCGGCGGGACAAAATACGCCGGCCGCACCAGCCGCTCGACGCGCGGCGGCGATGGCTCCAGGCGCCGCGCCGCTAGGTCCTTGGCGTGCAGAATCCCGACGATATTGTCCTGGCTATGGCGATAGACCGGCACGCGCGAGAAACTTTCGTGCGCGATTTCCGCCACCAGCTGCGCCACCGGCATCTCGATGTCGAGCGAGAAGATCCGGTCCCGCGGTGTCATCACCTCGGACGCGCGCCGCGCACCAAAGTCGAACACGCGATGAATCATCGCGCGCTCGGCGGGTTCCACCTGTCCCTGGTTTTCGCCGAGCCTGAGCAGCGTTTTGAACTCCGCTTCGGAAACCGGGCCGGGACTCGGCGCCTGCTCGAGCGGCGTGAAATGGCGCGCGAACGGATGGACCACGTCGGCTAGCACCGCCAGCGGCCGCGCCGTGAGCCACGCCAGCGCGGACGGAAATCCAAGCGCAAACGTCTTCGGCGTAATGTCGCAGAACAAGAGTACGACCACCAACATCGCCGGCGCCGCGACGATCGGCCCCCATTTGTCGCCGAGCCACGCCAGCAGAATGATCGTCACGAGGCAGTCGGCAAAAATGTTGCACGCTTCGTTCAGCCCGATGATCACGATCAACGATTCGAGCGGCCGGCGCATCAGGCGGTCGAGCGCGCGCTGCACCGAGAGGCTCATCTGCTCGCGCGTATGCTCCAGCCGCGCCATCGAGAACAGCGCGGTCTCGGACGCCGCCAACGTGGCGCTCAGCACGATGAGGATCAGGACCACGAACGACAACATGGACATCATCGATTCTATCTAGCCGCGCGACCGCAGCTGATCCCATCCTGCGGCAATCGGCGCGTTGGCACCAATCACGTTCAGCCGCTTGCCCCGAACGATCCGACCGATTCGCCGCACTGCAACGCGCAACCGACGCGACAGTTCGGCTTCGCTGTGACCGGGCCTCGCGCAGAAGATCAGTTCGTAGTCCTCGCCGCCGGTGAGCGCATGCACCATGTCCCCGCCCATCAGCGTGCGGTACGCCGGCGAGACCGGGATTCGCGGCGCGTCGATTTCAGCGCCGACTCCGCTTTGTTCGAGGATGTGCCCGAGGTCCTGCATGAGTCCGTCGCTAACGTCGATTGCGGCGGGCGCGGGCCGGAGCGCCGCGAGCCGTTGCCCCGCGTACAGCCGCGCATGCGGACTCAGAAATCGCTCGACGAGATATTTTTCTGACGCGCGATTCTTTTTCGCATCACCTCGAGTCCTCAGCTTGCCCGCCAGTATCCGCCAGCCCAGCGCTGCGTCGCCGAGCGTGCCGGTCACGAAGATTTCGTCGCCCGGCCGCGCCGCATCGCGCCGCATCACGCCGCGCCCGGCTTCGCCCAGGATCGCGATCGTGATCGAGAGCTCCCGCGCGCGGGTAATATTGCCGCCCACGATATCAATCGAGGCTTCGCGCGCCGCATCGCGCAGCCCCGAGTAAATTCGCTCGAGCGTCCGCGACGTAATTCCTTCGCGCACGCCGAGGTTCACGACGCAGGCCGTCGGCCGCCCACCCATCGCCGCGATGTCGCTCAAATTAACCGCGAGCGCGCGCGCACCGAGCGCTTCCGGCGTTCCCCATCGCAAATCGAAGTGAACCTTCTCGACGATGCTGTCGATAGTAAACAGCACCTGCCCGCGCGGCCGCGAGACAATCGCGCAATCGTCACCGGCGCCGAGAATCGTGCGGCGGCTGAGGCTGATTCCCGCGCTGAGTCGCGCGATCAGTTCGAATTCGCTGGGGAGTTTGCCGGACGCGCCAGAGCGTTTCCTCACGGCGTGCGCGCTTTCGGCGGTTGTGCCACGATCGGGAATTCCGCAACGAGAATCAGTCCCCGCCTGCCGGCCGCGAATCGCGCCCCCGTCCGTCCGCCAGCGGCCTCAGCCATCGCGCGTCCGATATACAGGCCGAGTCCGCGCGCGGCGGTGTGATTGCCGTTGCGGTTCGGGCGCTCGAACAGCGCATCGAGTTGCTCCTGCGAAAGAGTCGGGCCGGTGTCAGTGACCTCGATTGCGATCATCTCGTTTCGCACCCCGGCCCGCAGCGTAACTTCCCCGGTCGCCGTCCTTCCGATCGAATACGCGAGCATGTTTCTCACGATCCTCTGGAAATGCCGGCCATCGAGTGTGCACGGCGGCAGCCGCGAGATCTCGACCCGCAGATTCAGACGCCGGCGCCGCGCCTGCAGCCCGCAATCTTCCGCGACCTCGTTCAGCAGTTGATTCGGATCCAGCTCGACCGGCGCCGCGACGATGTCCTCATCCTGCGCCTCGTAGTAGTCCAGCACGTTGCTGACCACCAGGTCCATGTTCCACGCGGTCGATCCGATTCGCCCGAGCAGGTCCGCGCGCTCTTTGGCACTGATGTCCTCTTCTTCGAGCAGGTTCACATAGCCGCTCAGCGCCGCGACCGGGCTGCGGATGTCATGTGCCATCGTCGCGATTTGCGTCTGCCGAAACCGCGCCGCTTCCTCCAGGTCCCGCACCTGTTTCCTGAGACGCCGGCGATATCGCTCGATGAAGACCGACGTGTATTGCGCGAAGATCACCGCCGCGGCAAGCCCCATCCAGCGGTACATGCCGTAGGGCGTTTCGATCGGCACGAAATATTCGCCTGCCGCGTAGCCCAGCACCGCTGTGAAAGCCATTAAAAACTGCCAGCCCGTGCCCCAGCTCACGAACGCCGCGGTTGCCAGTGGGCACAGCATGATCGCGATGAAGCGCGACTCGGGGTCTCCCGTCTCCCCGCTGATCAGGATGAAGGTCGCAATCAGGAACAGGTTGTAGAGCAGGATCCAGAATTTCCAATAACGCTTGAACGCGTCCGTCCATGACAGGCCGAAAAACAGGCAGGTCGCGGCCAGGATCAACCAGTGCGGCCACATGCCCGGAGCCTGCTTGCCGAACATGTGCTGGTCGTAGGCGAGGTACCCCAGCATGAGGAAGATTCCGAGCGCACCGCCGAGCTTCAGGACCCGCAGCGATTCCTCGTCATCCTCGGTCCAGCGGAACCCCGCAGTCGCACGGCCGCTCCCGGAATGTGTCAGTCCGGATGCGCCGTTGTATTTGCTGCTCTCCGCCAATCAGGCTCCCCCTCCATTTTCATGCGCCCGTCTTCCAGAACCTCTAATGGTGACTTTAGCGCCGCGTTTCATCAAGCGCCTTTTTCATCGCGCTCAATGCAAAATCCACCTCGTCCGGCACGATCGTCAGCACCGGCGCAAGCCGGACGACGTTATCCGCGTTCAGCGTCCAGTTAACGATTACCCCGCGCGCCAAAGTCGCCGCGACAAACCGATGCGCCACCGCCGCGTCGCGAAATTCGATACCCACGATCATCCCGAGCCCACGCACCGCCGCGATTTCCGGCGCGCGCATCGCCAGCAGGCGGCGCACGATCTCCTGGCCCATCGTCGCCGCGCGCTCGCACAAGCGCTCGCGCACGATCACGTTCAGAGCTGCAAGACCGGCCGCGCACGAAAGCGGGTGCCCGCCGAAGGTGGTGATGTGTCCAAGCGGCGGATCGTGCGAAAGCGTGCCAAGCAGCTCGTTACGGCTGCATAACGCGCCCAGCGGCAAACCACCGCCGAGTGCCTTGGCCATCACGACGATGTCCGGCACGACGCCGAAATGCTCGAGCGCGAACATCTTGCCGGTGCGGCCGAAGCCGGTCAGAACTTCGTCGAAAATGAGCGTCGCGCCTGCGCGATCGCATTGCTCACGCAGCGCACGGATGAAACCGGCCTCCGGGACGCGCACGCCGCCTTCAGCCTGCACCGGCTCGACGACCACCGCCGCGATGGTCGAGTCGATTTTATCGAGCGCGCTTTTGTCGTCGAATAGCAGATGTCGCACCGGTCCGGGCAGGACGCCGAACGGCTCGCGCATCGCGCGATTTCCGCACAGCGCGAGCGCGCCCATCGTGTCACCGTGATATGCGCCGTCAAACGCCACGAAGCCCGCGCGTCCGGTAAACTTGCGCGCCGCCTTCAGCGCGCATTCGATCGCTTCCGCACCACTGTTCGTGAAATAGACGCGCTCGAGCGGCCGCGGCAGGATCTCGACCAGCCGCCGCGCCAGCATCACCTGGCTCTCGATCACGTACTCGCCGTAGACCATGACGTGCAGATGGCGTCGCGCCTGCGCTGCAATCGCCTCGAGCACTTCGGGATTCCCATGGCCAAGCGCCGACACTCCAATCCCCGCGATAAAATCGAGATAGCGCCGCCCGTCCGACGCGATCAGCCACGAACCTTCGGCACGAGAGATCTCCAGACCGATCGGAGCGTCGGAAGTCTGCGCCAGGTTCTGCCGGAACAGTTCGCCGAGTTCGCTCATCGCGACCCCACCATCAAATCGAGGAACTTGCCCCCAGCGTGGCGCCAATCAAGCGGCGGCGATTGCATTTCGCCGGGCGCGCACACGTACGGTATCCCCATCGCCCGTGCCGCGATTTCGCAATCCTCGCCGACGACAGCCATCGCTTCGATCTGTCCCGAGACGCCCGCGATGCAAGCGCGAAATTCAGCGAGATCGCGCACTCCGGTCACGTGCACAGTCCTGAACCCCGGCGAGACCATGAATGAATCGGGACGCGGCTCGAAAACCACCGTCCATTCAAGTCCGCGACCCTCGAACAACTCGACCGGCTCGCCCGCAATCGCACGCCACCGCGCGCGCTCCCGCACTCCGCGTATTTCGGCAGCATCGCGCAACGGGATGCGCGCCGGCGGCATCGATTCGCCGATACGTTCGAGCGCTCGCGACGTTCGGATTGCCAGCTCGCGCGCCGCGGCGCCTTCAGCACTCACGACAAACACGTGATGGAGCGACAGGCAGCCGAGTTGTTCGAACAATACGATATCGCGCGCGAGCAAGTCGGCGACCTCGTCGATTCGCGACGGAGCGATCGCGCCCCGCTCAATCAACGCGCCACTAACCCTGCTGGCGAACCCGATCACTTTGGGCGATTGCAACGACTCGATCGTCGCGTCGTCGCCGTACGCGACCACTCGCTCGCATTTCGCAATTAATGCCGCAGTCAGGTCGGTGCGCGCGCGGCTCCAGTTGAGGACCTCGATACGCGCGCCAACCTCTCGATCGATCTCGGCCAGCGTGCGCGCAAATTCCGCGAAAAATATCGGCTCGGCCGATGCGGTTTTGATCAGCACTCGCGCGCCCCCAATCAGCGCGATCGCAATCTCATGGATTCCTGCGCCGGCGACGTTGCCGGCGGCAATAAATCCAATCGTCTTTGGCCCGCCAACAGTGGGGCGGGCCGCCGTGCCCGCCCTCGCCTTCAGCGCGTCGCTGCTGAACGGTTTCAGCAACGCGTCGATCGAGTTCTCGAGCATCGCTACGGAATAGCCCGCCGACTGCGCGATTGCCGCGATCGCCTCGCGCCGGCGCGCGTAATCGCGACTCCGCCAGAGCTCGAACGTCCGTGCCAATGCATCGGCCATTTGCTCGCCGCTCGGGCCTGCGCTTTCCGCTTTGTGCACCTGCGCCGCGCCGGCGATGGACGTCGCACTCATGGCAAATGCTCCGACGCTTCAGTCGCGGAGAATTGCCCTATCCCCAGTGCGCATCCACGAGCTTCTCCTGCCGCCCTGCCGAGCACGCGAACCCGTCCACCTTTGACGAAGCCCAGGTCTTCCGTCATGACGGCCGACACCGAGCCGACGTTGGCCAGATCAAAAAACGTAAGCAGCCCGATCTCCCCATCCGGCATCGGCCGCAACGTGACCGGATCCCGCGCCGTCACGCGCAGCCACGGGGGCGGAATCTTGAAGCGCTCTTCCGAGTCGGATCCGCCGGGGCAGTTGAACAACGTCGCGTCATAGAGCTGCGAGCACAATTCCGTCATCCCGTATTCGTTGATAACCGTCGCCGGCGAGATCGACAGCCATTCGCCTGCCAGCGCGAGCACTTCCAAGGCGTGCATCGGCACCGCCTGCCCCTTCGCTCCGCCGGTGTCCATCATGCGCGAACCAGCCGCGAGCCGAAGTTTCACGCCGCGACTGCGCAACTCGGAAAACAACGCCGCAAACGCAGCCGTCGTCCCCAACAGGCAAACAGGCTCGCGACGTGCCTCGCATTCGGCAAGAAACGCGGTCGCCGCCGCCACATCGACCCGTTCGCGTGAGGCTGCCGCCAGATGCGTGCGCGTCGCGAATTCTTCGATGCACCATGTGATCATCGCCGACAGCGACGACTCCGGCATCGCGTCCGCCGTCGGATGCATCGCGAGCATCGCCATTCTGCGAGCATCGGGGAACAGCATTGTGCGCAGATGAGCGAGTGCCGACGCGCGATAAATCTCGGGCCGCGCAACAACGTGACGTCCGCGTCGCCCCCGCCCCTGCGTCGTCCCGCTCGTGAGAAAAACCGCCGCATCGGGCGATAGCGATGTGCCGTCAATCGCAAGGTCGGCGTACTTGAACGCGACATTGCTGACCGCCGGAACCTCCTCAACGCTACGAACCCCGTCATGCTCGACGCCGCGCCCTTTGCAGTAACGCCGGTACGCGCCAACTGTGTCAAATTGATGGCGAAAGACCGCCAATGCGAGCCGCTCGAACGACTCAGGCTCGGGCCTGTGGATAAACGTGAGAACCTGCTCGTAGATGGACATCGGCTTCGCGTCACGGGCCGGGCACGGACGATCATGGCATCGCCGCGCGCGCCCATTCAATCCTGTCCCGGCCCGATCAGCGTCAAAAATAGCCGTATTTACCTTGCTCTCGAAATGTTTTACACTCTGTTTGGTTGTGGGTGGCGGGGACGCCTCGGTGGCGGCCGTAGGGCCGGGCAAGCGGGGTTCTAAAGGTTACAGAACTATTGCTTAATTACTGCCGTCCTTTGTCACCCCCAAATCGGGACGTAACGATTTTGCGCTAGCTTCGTAATTTTGTTAGACAGGATGCCATTGGCTCTGGGGAGAACCATCGCGAAATGAAGAAATTCGCCGCCGGCGTAATGCTAGGCTTCGTTGCGAGTTGGGCTGTAGCGTTTGCGTCAGCCAACGTGAGCCACAATGGCAGTTTCTGGAACCGTCTCAACGGCGCTGCCAAAGACGGCTACGTCAACGGCTATTCAGACGCGATGCGAGTCAGCGTCGGCAAGCTCAACGTCCTCAATTCCGCCGCCGACCTGTTTCACTGGAAGGGCGCCCGCCGCATCATTCACCAGCTCTCGGGGCAACTCTCGATGGACGACGTGAGTGCGAATCAGGCCGTCAAGCGGCTTGACGATTTGTATGCGAACCAGAAGTACAGCGAGCTGGATATCGGCGAAGCGTTGCAGACCCTTTCGATTCGTGCGAATGAAACCGCGATGCCCGACGCGCCCGTGAAAAAGTGAAAAGCGCGAAGTAACACCACTCGACTTTTCTCATCTGAGGCGGTCTCACAAGAGGCCGCCTCTTTTTTCCCGCTGACGATCGCGCTTGAAACCACGACTGCGCGGTCCTAGCCTCATTCGCAGGACATCCGCCGTGAACGCACCTCCATTCCTGCTCGAAAAAGTTCTGCGCGCCGTCGTCGGCGTTCACTCGCATATCCCTCCGACCCACGTCTCGACCGCGATTGGCCTCGGCACCGATCGCCGCGGCACCGGCACAGTCGTCAGTCCCGACGGCCTGATCCTCACCGCTCACTACCTGTTGCTCGGCGCCAAAAACGTGATCGTCACGATGCCCGGCGGCGAGCAGCTCGAGGCGAAAATCGTCGGCAAGGACTACAGCACGGGCATCGGCTTGCTGAAGATCGATCGCAAAAAGATCCCCTGCGTGGAAGTCGTGTCGTCGGAAAAATGCGTGGTCGGGCAGGAGGCGTTCACCGTCTCGAGTCTCGGCGGCGAAAAGCGATGCGCCGATTGCGGCATCATCACCTACCTCGGTCCTTTCGACGCGGTCTGGGAATTCGTGCTCGCGAAATGCGTCTCGGTCACCGCCTCGTCGCTGAACATCGGGATGAGCGGCGGCCCGATCTGCAACCTGTATGCGCAAGTGATCGGCATCAACTACCTGAACTTCGCCGACCTGAGCCGCGCGATTCTCGGTATCCCGGGCGAGAACTTTCTCGCCGTCCGCGACGAACTGATGAAGCATGGCCGTCGCACTACCGCCGTGCCGCGCGCATGGCTCGGCGTGCTCTCGTACACCCTGCGCGAGCACGTAGTGATCGCGGGCGTGATGCCGGGCAGTCCCGGCGAAAAGGCCGGCCTACAACAAGGCGATCTCGTCATTTCGATCGACGACACCGACATAAACGACCGCCGCGTGCTCTACGAGGCGCTCGCCAACCGCCGCCCCGGCGAGAACGTCAATCTCAAGGTGTTGCGCAACAATCGCGTTTACCAGCTCGACATCCCCGCCATCCGCGCCGAAGACTACTTCGCCTGAATTCACGGAGCGTTCCCCGATGAATGAACAAAGATCGCGGCTGCGCGACTTGCTCGCCGGCCCCGAAATGATCGTCGCGCCTTTCGTCTTCGATTGCCTCCAGGCAAAACTGGCCGCCGCCGCCGGCTTCGACGCCATCTACATGACCGGCTTCGGCACGGCAGCCGCGCGCGGCTATCCCGACCTCGGCCTGCTCACGATGTCCGAGATGGCTGCCAACGCGCGCGCGATCTCGCAGTCGGTAAACGTCCCCGTCATCTGCGACGCCGACACCGGCTACGGCAATCCGCTCAACGTTTGGCGCACCGTGCGCGAGTACGAAGACGCGGGAGCGTCCGCGCTGCACATCGAGGACCAGGTATTCCCCAAGCGATGCGGCTTCCTCGCAGGCAAGCAGGTCATCGCGATGGAAGCGATGGTGCCGAAGGTACGCGCGGCCTGCGACGCCCGCCGCGATAAAAATTTGGTCATCATCGCCCGCACCGACGCCCTCGCCGTCAACGGATGGGACGACGTAGTGCGTCGCGCACACTCCTACCGCAACGCAGGCGCCGACTTGATTTTCGTCGATGGAATCAAAACGGTCGACGACCTCAAGCATTACGCAGAAAAACTCGGCGACCTCCCGCTGATCTACAACGGCGACCTGCTACCCATTGACGAACTGAAAAAGTACCCCTTCAAGATCACCATCCACATCGGCACGATGCTGACGATCTACGACGCAATCCGCACGGCGATGACCGACCTGAAACGCACCGGCAAACTAAGCATCGGCACCAGCGCAAACGTCTTCGAAGACTTCGTCCGCACAATGGGCGTCGCCGGGTACCAAACGCTGGAGAAGAAGTATGTGGACTAAACAAGTGCTGGGAGGGCCCTTTCCTAACCTCCCCTTGTCCGAGGGGAGGTCGCCGCGCGCCGAAGGAGCGCGGCGGGCGGGGTGCAACGCGGGCCGACTCACAAAACCGAATGGTCTAATCGATACCCACGACACCCGCTCCGCTGTCCGCACGGGCGAACCAAATTGAAAACCGTCTCGCTAACCCAACATCGCGCTCGCCAACTGCGTCACAACCAGACCGATGCCGAAAAGAAACTCTGGGCGCGTCTTCGATCTGGAGGACTTTCCGATCTCCGTTTCCGCAGACAATTCCCAATCGGCAACTTCATCGCGGACTTCGCCTGCCCGAAGGCGCGACTGGTCGTCGAGCTGGACGGCGCTCAGCACCTCGACCGCACCGCGCAAGATGCCCGGCGAACAAAGCTGATCGAGCAGCATGGCTACAGAGTGATTCGCTTCTGGGACAGCGAAGTGCTCGACAACGTCGCAGGCGTGCTCGAGAGAATCGAGCGGGCTCTTACGGGAGCACCCGTAGCATGAAAGGCGATTAAACGAGTCGGGGTTGTGCAATGTCCGGCGCTGCACCTCTCCCGCCGCGCTCCTTCGGCGCACGGCGACCTCCCCTCGGACAAGGGGAGGTTACGAATTTCCCGCCGCCGCCGCGTGCGCTCTACACGTCCTTGAACGCCGCCTTCTTCCCCGACGACTCGATCGCCGCCTGCGCTGCCGCGAGCCGCGCGACCGGAATCCGGTACGGCGAGCACGACACATAATCGAGTCCCAGCCGATGGCACAACTTGACGCTCGACGGATCCCCGCCATGCTCGCCGCAAATCCCGATCTTCAATTTCTTGTTCGACTTGCGCCCGCGCTCAATCCCGATTCGCATCAGCTCGCCAACTCCGACCGGGTCGAGTTCCGCGAACGGGTCCTTCTTATAAACGCCGGTGCGAATGTAGTCCGGCAGAAATTTCCCCGAGTCATCGCGCGAGATCCCGTACGTCATCTGCGTCAGATCGTTGGTCCCGAATGAAAAGAATTCCGCGACCGCACCGATCTGATCCGCCACCACGCATGCGCGCGGCACTTCGATCATCGTGCCGATCGTATACGCGACCTTGATGCCGCGTTCCTTGAATACCGCGTCCGCCACCTCGCGAATCTGCGCCGCCAGGATGTCGAATTCGCGCCGCTCGCCGATCAGCGGCAGCATTATTTCCGGCATCGCCTTGACGCCTTGCTTGCGCAGCTCGCACGCCGCCTCGATAATCGCGCGCGCCTGCGCCTGGTAAATTTCGGGGAAGCTGATTCCCAGCCGCGACCCGCGATGCCCCAGCATCGGATTCACCTCGAACAGGCTCTCGCGCACCTGCTTCAGATGCTCGAGCGTGGTGCCGATTTTCCCCGCCAGCTCGCGCAGCTCGTTGTCCGCATGCGGGATAAATTCGTGCAGCGGCGGATCGAGCAACCGAATCGTGACCGGCAGCCCGGCCATTGCTTTCAGGATCCCGACAAAGTCCTCGCGCTGCATCGGCAGGATCTTCGCCAGCGCGCGCCCGCGCTGCTGCGGGTTCTCTGCCATGATCATTTCGCGCACCGCCGAGATTCGCTCGGGATCGAAAAACATGTGCTCCGTCCGGCACAGCCCGATTCCTTCGGCGCCGAAGTCGCGCGCGATTTTCGCGTCGTCGGGAGTATCGGCGTTCGCGCGCACCCCAAGCCTGCGCACATCGTCCGCCCACGACAGAAATTTTTTGAAGTACGACGGCATCTCCGGCTCGACCGTCGGCACGCGTCCCTCGATCACTTCGCCCGCCGATCCGTCGAGCGTGAGGTACTCGCCGCGGCGCACGACCGCGCCATTCGCCGACAGCGTGCCAGCGCCATAATCGATCTCCAGCGCCGACACACCAGCCACGCACGACTTGCCCATCCCGCGCGCCACTACCGCCGCATGACTCGTCATCCCGCCGCGCGCGGTGAGAATTCCCTCGGCCACCTGCATCCCGTGAATATCTTCCGGCAACGTCTCGAGCCGCACCAAAATTACTTTGCGCCCCGCTTCCGCGACCGCCACTGCTTCGTCCGCCGAGAACACCACTTCGCCGTTGACCGCACCCGGCGACGCCGGCAGTCCGCGCGCGATGACGTGCTTCTTGCTCGAAGGGTCAAGCCGCGGATGCAAAAACTGCTCGAGCTGCTCCGGTTCCACGCGCTTCAGCGCCGTCTTGCGATCGATCAGCTTCTCGTCCGCCATATCCACCGCGATTCGCACCGCGGCCTGCGCGGTCCGCTTGCCGTTGCGCGTCTGCAGCATGAACAGGCGATTGCGCTCGATCGTAAATTCCATGTCCTGCGTGTCGCGAAAATGCTTTTCGAGCCGCGCCGCGATTTTCAGGAATTGTTTGTAAACGTCGGGGAAGCTTTCCTCGAGCGTCGAGTACTGCGCGACGCGCTCAGCCTCGGTGATCCCCTGCCGCGCTGCCCACGCGCGCCCCGCCTTCAGACTGATCTGCCGCCCGGTGCGGGTCCCCGCGACAACGTCCTCGCCCTGTGCGTTCGGCAGAAACTCGCCGTAGATTCCTTTTTCACCGGTGCCGGGATCGCGCGTGAACGCGACGCCAGTGGCGCAATCGTCGCCAAGATTTCCGAACACCATCGATTGCACCGTGACCGCGGTGCCCCAGTCGCCCGGAATATTGTTGAAGCGCCGATACGCGATCGCGCGATCGTTATGCCACGAGTCGAACACCGCACCGATCGCCATCCACAGTTGCTCGCGCGGGTCCTGCGGGATGTCACTGCCGACGCGCGATCGAATCAGTGCGCGGAACTCGCTCACCAGTTCGCGCAAATCCTCGACGTTCAGGTCAGTGTCATTCTTGACGCCGCGCGCCGCTTTCTTGTGATCGATAATTTCCTCGAACGGATCCGGATCGTTCTTGTTCTCCGGCTTCAGCTTGAGCACAACGTCGCCGAACATTTGGCAGAAGCGCCGGTACGAGTCCCACGCAAAGCGCGCGTTGCCGCTTATCGTTTCGAGCCCCTTCACCGTCTCGTCGGTGAGCCCGAGGTTCAGCACCGTGTCCATCATCCCCGGCATCGAAACGCGCGCGCCCGATCGCACCGACACCAGCAGCGGATTCTTGGCGTCGCCGAACTTGCGCCCGAGCGCCTTCTCGATTCGCGCGACGCTCTTCGCGACACCCTCGGTCAGGCCCTTCGGATATTTGTGCCCGTGATCGTAAAAGTAATTGCAGACCTGCGTCGAGATCGTGAATCCCGGCGGCACCGGCAGCTTGAGCCGCGCCATCTCCGCCAGGTTCGCGCCCTTGCCGCCCAGCAGGTTGCGCATCTCCGCGCGTCCTTCCGCCACGCCCGCGCCGAAAAAATAAATCTCAGGATGAATCCGAGCCATGTCTAATCGTTGCTCCCTCGCCGCATCGAAACCGTGCGGAGACAATTTTTGATTTTAGCGCGTCCAGCCGATTCGATCCGCGATCACTTCGACCAGCCGCGCGCTTGACACCCGCTCCTGCGTCATCGCGTCGCGATCGCGGATTGTCACCGTGTCGTCTTCCATCGTCTGATGATCGATCGTCACGCCGTACGGCGTCCCGACTTCATCCTGACGCCGATAGCGCCGGCCGATCGATCCCGCCTGATCGTAGGCGACCGTGAAATGCCGCTTCAGCGCGTCGCGAATCGCGATCGCTTTCTCAGGTTGTCCGGCCTTCCGCAGCAGCGGGTAGACCGCGACCTTGATCGGCGCGAGCCGCGGATCGAGCCGCAACACGATTCGCTCCTCGTTCTCGACCACGTCCTCGTCGTACGCGTCGAGCATGAACGCGAGCATCGCGCGATCGACGCCCAGCGCCAGCTCGATCACCCACGGCCGAAAGCGCGACTTGGTGTCCTCGTCGAAGTACGTAAGATCCTTGCCGCTGAACTTCGCGTGCTGATCGAGATCGAAGCTGCCGCGCTTGGCGACGCCTTCGAGCTCGCCCCATCCGAACGGATAGAGGAACTCGATGTCCGTTGTGCCGCTCGAATAATGCGACAACTCATCGGTCGCATGCTCACGCTTGCGCAGATGCTCGGCCTTGATTCCGAACTTGACGTGCCAGTTGAATCGAAAATCGACCCAGTAGCGATACCACTTCTCTTCTTCCTCGCGGTCGGGCCGCACGAAATACTCCATCTCCATCTGCTCGAACTCGCGCGTGCGGAAAATGAAATTCTCAGTGGTGATTTCGTTGCGGAACGATTTGCCCTGCTGCGCGACGCCGAACGGCAGCTTGACCCGCTGCGTATCGACGACGTTCTCGAAATTCGAAAAAATTCCCTGCGCCGTCTCCGGCCGCAGATAGACCACCGCCGCGGTCTCTTCGACCGGGCCCATGAAGGTCTTGAACATCAGGTTGAAATTGCGCGCCGGCGTCAGCTCGCCGCCGCACTCGGGACATTTGTCGCCCTGGATATGATCGGCGCGAAAACGATTCTTGCACTCTTTGCAATCGACCAGCGGGTCGGTGAAATTCTGCAGATGCCCCGACGCTTCCCACGTGCGCGGATGCTGAAATATTGCCGAGTCCAGCCCCAGCACATCACTGCGGTACTGCACCATCTCGCGCCACCACGCCTCTTTGACGTTGCGCTTGAGCTCGACGCCGAGCGGGCCGTAGTCGAAGGTGGAGCCGAGTCCCCCGTAAATATCGCTCGTCGGAAAAACAATTCCGCGGCGCTTGCACAGGTTCACAATTTTTTCCATCGTGACCGCGCTTTTGGTCGCGGGCACTGCATTTTCGGCGGACAACAATTCCTCCTGGATCGTTCGTGACAGCCGGCCTCAAGCCAGGCTGATTATTTCGGCGGAAACTTCGCCGCCGTCTCCAATTTCCAGTATCGCGACCGTTCCCGGCACTCCGACGAGATTCCGCGGCAGCGTCGCGCTCCCCGGATTGACGACCATCGTCGCGCCGAACCGCGTCACGCCTTCGACGTGGCTATGCCCCTGCACGACCACGTCCACCGGCCCGCCGAATTGCGTATTCATCGCGCGCGCGAACACTTCCTCCGAGGTCTCGTCCGGCGTCGGAATCGCATGCACCAGCCCGATTCGCACGCCCGCTATCTCGACCAGATGCGCCTCGCGTACGCGCTCGTCGCCCTGGTCGAGCCGATAGCGATGCCCATCCAAGCCCTCGTCGCCATTCCCCAACGCCGCGATCACCGGCGCAATCGCCGACAGCTCGTCGAGCACCCGGTTCACGTAAACGTCGCCCGCATGCATGACGAGATCGATCCCGGCGAACACCTCGAACACTTTCTCGGGAAGATGCTCGCAGGCTTCTGGAATATGAGTGTCAGAGATCAGACCGATTCGCATTACGATCGCTCCGGGCGCTCACGCCCGCCGAGCGCGAACCGTGAAGCCTATCACGGCCCCGAATCCCCCGCAATTTTGGTTCGTAGGACGGAATTTATGGCAGTGGGTCGGTTAGAATTTGGCGGGTCGTCCGCCCATAACCTTAGTTGCGGTCATTTCGCTGAGTCTGGCGGGAATGGCGGGCGTCCATGACCTGGTTGCACTTTTCCAAAATCTCATCCACGACGCGTTCAATCGGCGCAGTGGCGTCAATGCTCATCGCATTCTTCGGAACATCCTCTTTCGTTGCATACAATCGCGCAATGAGTTCGCGTTCCTCTGGTTTTCCGCCGAAGTCAGTTGGGTCCAGTGCCACTCGCTCATCAATCCGCCGGTTCATGGTGTCCAGGTCAACCTCCAGGACAAACACGCCGTCAAATATGTCGATGAATTTGGCAAAATTCCTCGAGCTACCGCAGAAAAAGGTGATTGCCTCCTCCATGTTGGCGACGAAGTCTTGTACTTTCTCTACATCCCAAATCTGGTGCTCGGACATCCAGGTGGCCGTCGGTGTACTCGCTTCCGGAGCCGTCGGTAGACCCGTTTCCGGATCACCTCGATAGACCAATTCCCGGTCACCATGAACGGCTTGGTAGCCGCGCCGCTGCAATTCTGTGCAGACCGCCGTTTTGCCGGCGCCGGAAACGCCTTCGATCAAATAGTTTCTGATGCCCATCCTATTTTCTCAAACTGATCCACTACCGAATTCTTATTCCGTCAGGCCGCAGATGCGCGAAAGCATCGCCCCGGAGTTCAGCCCGATCTCTCGAATTCTTCTCTCCCGATTCTCATCATGTGATGCGCTTCCGTCTCGCCGGGATTCGTCACAGTCTTGAAAAACCTGAATCCGGCTTTTTCGTACGCTCGAATCGCGCCGCGATTCGCAACTGAGGGATCGATGACGCAACTCTCGACCGCCGGATCGGTGAAAACAACGTCCTTCAGAAACTGCCGAATGATAGGAGCGCCCAAACCACGATGGTAAAACCCGACCTCGCCGATAAACAAATCGATACCAACGGCCCGCTCTGCGTCCGCGGTTTCCCGCGAGTATTCAGATCCGGCAACTGGATACTCCTGGATATATCCGATCGGCCCGTCGTCCTTAACGATGACGAAGCATCGCACGTCTTCCTTGCCGTCGATTCGCGGCGCGTACTTCGCCGCTATCTCGTCGAGGCCGAGCGCTTCGTCGGACCACCATTCGACGACGTGCGCAGCGTTCAGCCATCGATGCATCAGCGGCATATCGCCGCGCTCAAGAGCTCGAAAACTAATCATCGGCGAATCCTCAATTACAAAGTACTCAGGAATTCGCAGTCGACAACTATCTACCAAAGATGTGGCCGTTTTCGCGAAGCTCGTGCTACAAGTCTGGGCGAGGAGAACTCTTGATGCGAATCTCGACGGTCGTCATCTGCGCGTTTGTGATCGGAGGCGCGCTTGCGCTCGCCGGATGCGGTCACAAGCTGGTCGCGCACAACGGCGATACCACCGTCTCCGTCTATCCCGACGAGAACACCTTCACCAAACTCGCCAATTTGAAAAGCCAGGGCGGCGTCGGCGGCATGATCGGCGGCCTCGGCACTGGACTCGCCGCCAAGCAGGTCAACAACAACACTCCCGTGCGAATCATCAACAGCGACGATCGGGGCTCGCAGGTCGAAGTCCTCGACGGCGCGTTCAAAGGCCTCCAGGGCTTCGTCCCCAAAGACAACGTGAACTGAAGCCGGCGTTTCGCGTTTCGTTCTCCTGAACAAAAGTACGTTTCACGTGAAACGCTTTCGCTTTATATCGCAATAAACACGCGCTGTATTTTCGAAAACAGGCGAAACCCCGACGCCATTCGCCACTTTATCCTAACACTGGGCGCAGGGGTCACCCCTGCCCAAGGAAGCGTGAAACCCACGGCGGGTTTCACATTCAATTAAGTGATCTGCCCTTCCCAACTACCCCGGACTCGAACCGATCACCGCAGCATCGTCAGCGCGATCCGCGGTCGAGCGCCTCGATCATTTGCCGGTAGTTCCGCTCCGCCAGCGGCATGTGCACGACTTCGAACTTCAGGCGATCGGGCCCGAGAAAATAGAAAGCGTAGTAGCCGCCCGGCCCGAACGGGAACTCGCCGGGACCGTCGAGAATCTCCGCGCCGAGCGAACGAACCAGCTCGAACAATTCATCAACCTGCTCGCGTCGTTGAACGTTGAACGCCAGGTGATGCAGCCCGGGCTCATAGACCTCGAACGGATGCTCCGTCTTCGCCTGCCAGATGTTGAACGCGGTCCCGTTGGACTCGTTGATATTGACCACAAGACGGCCGCCGGTCCGTGTATCGTCAAAAATTCCACCGACGGTGTAGCCGAGGGATTTCAGCATCGGGCCGAAGAATCTCATCGCCTCCGGCAAATCGCTGACGGTGATCGAAACGTGATTGATCGAACCATGAAGATCGGGTTTCGGGACTGACGGCTTGGGTTCCGGCATCGCTCGAATTCAGCGCATCGCGGCGCGCGCTGTCAAACGGCTAGACCTTCGGCACTTCCATGCCCTTCTTCACGGCGGGGCGCGCACCGACGGCGGCAATCCATCGCGCGACGTTCGCGCTCTCGCCAACCACGTCGGGTTTGACGGCTTTGATCGCGGGGAAGCCGACGACGAGCCACGGGTAGGTCGCGATATCCGCGATCGAGTAGTGGCCCGCCATGTACTCGCTCTTCGCCAGCTGACCGTCGAGTACCTTCATTAGCCGAGCGCACTCGTTCGCGTAGCGATCGATCGCGTATTGGATCTTTTCGGGCGCCGCGTTGACGAAATGACCGGCCTGTCCGAACATCGGGCCGACATTTGCCATCTGCCAGAAGAGCCATTCGAGCACCTTCGCGCGCCCGGGATTTTTCGCGGGGAAGAACTCGCCGGTCTTCTCGGCGAGATGCACGAGTATCGCGCCCGACTCGAAGAGCGAGACGCCGGCGTCGTGATCGACGATTGCGGGAATCTTGCTGTTCGGACAAATCTTCACGTACTCCGGTTTGAACTGATCGCCATTGCGGATGTTGATCGGATGCACGGAGTACTCGAGGCCGCACTCCTCGAGCATGATTGCGGGTTTGCGTCCGTTGGGCGTCGTCCAGGTGTAGAGATCGATCATCG
The DNA here is from genome assembly GCA_963711565.1 of uncultured delta proteobacterium. Taxonomy (GTDB): domain Bacteria; phylum Desulfobacterota; class Binatia; order Binatales; family Binataceae; genus Binatus. The sequence continues at coordinate 282,851 of CAVQEQ010000001.1, forward strand.
TAGTACTTCCTTCCTAGGCTCTAGTGGTCGCCGCAAATTCGCGGACATCGACTTGCACTCCCGCCCGGAGTGCCTCGTCGGCGGTCCCCAGAAGCTGGCGGGTAATGTCTTCATCGACGTAGGCCTCGCCACAATTCTCGCAGATTTGTGCGGGAACGCTTTTGACTACCAGCGTCACGCCGCTGCGCTCGAGCGTCACTGTGGTTTTGCCGGGCCGGGTTTCGCCGTGCTTACAGATCACGCACTTCATTGCGCCTTTCTCCAATCGCAGCTATTCAAGATCGCCTTCCTTCAGCCCCGCTAGCTTAGTTAAATGTGCAAGCAGACCCAGTTTGAGAGGTTGATTCCTATGGATGGGAATTGAGAGCCTCACCGTACTACCTTGATTTCCGTAGATGTGATGACTCCCACTAACGCGAAGTAGGTGCCACCCGTGGCGCTCCACCACCTTAGCGAACGCCTTGCCGGAAAGGACCTTCACTACGCGGCCTCCAAGATCTCGACCTCCTCAACCTCCTGATCTCTGCTGACCGCATTGGGCGAACTATCGTCTGCCGACAAGCAGCCCACGATCGCTTCGTAGATGTTTCTGAACAATTCCTTTTCTGTCTCGCCTTGGGTTGCACATCCAGGGATGGCCGGGACCTCTGCCCAAAATCCGCCTTCCTCTGCCTTGTGAACGATGACCTTGATCTTCATAGAGCCTGACCTCGCTGTTTACAGATCGACCTCCAGACGGCCTAATTCGTCCAACGAGACGCTTTTGTGTTGGTTTAAGAACTCACGCAGAGGTTCCAACACACCGGAATCATCCACCCAAAGCTGAGTCACATATGTGCGCCCTTGATACTCGATTTGAACCTCCATATGGTCGGGGAGCCCTCCGTAGCCATGAGTCCGGAAAATCGTTGCCCTCATGAGCGTTCCGCCGCCCACTGGCGGAGACGCCTTCGAACCATGTGAGTCATAAGCATCGCCAGGCGGTTGCGGCGGCCAACTCGGCGAGCCCATGTACTTCAGCTGTGGATGTTTGACCAGAAGATCCTTCATGTCCTGTCTCCTAGCGGATCACCTTAGTCCTTCAATTCCGCCCATGACTATTCGTTCCTATCATACCATCTGATCTCAGCCCACCATATTTCTGGTGCGCTTCTGCGCTTGTCAGCGGGATGCGAGGCGCGATAACGATCGGTGTGCGCGCTCTGTCTGCTCACGAGGAGAAGTACCATGCAAAGTGTTGCTGAAATTGAAGCTAGTCCGGAAGTGCAGAATTTGCGCAATCGCGTGTCCGGTTTCTTGAACGAACTGATCTATCCGAATGAGAAGATTCTTGAGAAAGGCGGCGAGGAAGCGTCGCGCACCTTCAAAGCGATCCAGGCCGAGGCGAAGAAGCGCGGGCTGTGGGCGCTCGGGCTGCCGAAAGAAATCGGCGGCGGCGGACTCGAGTTCATGCCCTACGTGTTCGTCAATGAGATCGTCGGGCGCAGCGAGTATGCGATCGCCGGGCTGGGCACGCATTCCGCGCAGGACGCCACCATGCTGCATCTGTACGGTAATCCCGAACAGAAAAAGCGCTGGCTCGCGCCGCTGGTCAACGGCGACATCTATCCGAGCTTCTCGATGACCGAACCCGAAGTCTCCGGCGCCGACCCGACCGGGCTGCGCACGCGCGCTGTGCAGGACGGCGACGAATGGGTAATCAACGGGCACAAGTGGTTCACCAGCGGCGCCAACGTCGCGGCGTTCTCGACCGTGATGTGCGTGACGGAGCCCGACGCGCCCGCGCACGAGCGCTTCAGCATGATCGTCGTGCCGACGGACACCAAGGGCTACCAGATCGTGCGTATTGTGCCGGTGATGGGCGAGACGTCGGGCGGGCATTGCGAGATCAAATACACCGACGTGCGCGTGCCGCTGACGAACCTCCTCGGGCCGCGCGGCCAGGCGTTCACGATCGCACAGAAGCGGCTCGGCCCCGGCCGTATCTACCATTGCATGCGATGGCTGGGGCAGGCGCAGAGGGCGTTCGAGCTGATGATCGATCGGGCGATCAATCGGCAGGCCTTCGGCGGGCCGCTGTCCGACAAGCAGACGATTCAGAACTGGATTGCCGACTCGGCCGCCGAGATCCAGGCCGCGCGCCTGCTGACGCTCAACGCGGCGGCGAAGATCGATGCGGGCGACGAGGCGCGCGTCGAGATCTCACTGATCAAATTTTTCGGCGCGAAGGTGCTGCACGACGTGATCGATCGCGCCATCCAGGTGCACGGTGCGATGGGCGTGTCGGAGGACACGCCGCTGGCGCGGATGTACCGTCATGCGCGCTTCGCACGGATTTACGACGGTCCCGACGAGGTGCATCGGATGGTGGTGTCGCGGCGAATCGTCAGCGAGTTCAAGAAGGGCCGCAAGTGGGACTTCGGCCGCGGCATCAGGAGGAACGGAAGATAATCACCTGCGCGGTGGGCGGCAGGGGTGACCCCTGCACCCGGTGAAAGAAAAGACGCGAAATCCGCGCAGCGCGGCTTCCGCGAGAGTAATTTTGGCGGCGACCCCCGTACGGAGGCCTCTGCACAACTGCGCCGCGCATCTTCCCCTCTCCCAGAATGGGAGAGGATCGAAGAGCCTGCCCTGAGCCTGCCGAAGGGTGAGGATCCTTATTCAGCGCGCTCTTTTGCGCGCGATTCAAGATTCTGCTTTCTGCCTGGGTGTCTCCACCGAGGTTTTGCAAAGGTCTCGCACGGGGAACAAAATCGCTACAGCGCGTTGACGCCGCGCTCGCCGGTGCGGATTCGCACGACCTCTTCCATAGGCATGACGAAAATTTTGCCGTCGCCGATCCTGCCGGTGCGCGCCGCGCGCTCGATCGTCTCGACCACCTGCGCCGCGAGTTCGTCCGATACAATTATTTCGAGCTTGACCTTGGGCAGAAAATCCACGACGTACTCGGCGCCGCGGTAGAGCTCCGTATGCCCCTTCTGACGGCCGAACCCCTTGACCTCGCTGACCGTGAGACCCTGCACACCGATACTCGATAGGGCCTCTTTGACCTCGTCGAGCTTGAACGGTTTGATGATCGCCTCAACCTTCTTCATAAGTCTCCTCTCGGTCCTTTCTTGGTCAGGCCGCGCGCGCGGCGCTCTCGATAGTCTCGACGGCCTGCGCCACCAGCTCGTCCGAAACAATTATCGCGAGCTTTAGCTTGGGACGGCCGAATCCCTCTAGTTCGCTGACCGCGAGACCCTGCACACCGATACTCGACAACGCCTGTCTGACCTTGTCGAGCTTGAGCGGTTTTATGATCGCTTCAATCTTCTTCATAAGTCTGCTCCCGGTCGCGCGGGTCACATGCCGGCCCGGGCTTCCATCCCCAATAACCATTCTCCCAAGATGGAGAAGGTTCAAGACCCCCAATTCGCGCACGCCGCGGACGGTTCCACTCGGCGCCTACTTGCTGAAGAAAACCTCGCGCGCGTGATTGGTATCGTTATACTCGCGGACTTCGGCAATCTTGTCGCCGTCGAAGCGGATATCGAAGTGGTAGCGATTGTTATATTTCTTGCCGTTCGCCGCGACGGTATTCGATTCCGCCTGAACTGCGCATCGATCGCCTTCGCAAATGATGGTCTCGATTTTCAAGCCAAGTCCGCCGGGCATCATCGCCTTGATGATTTTCGCGAGATTGCGCAGCCCATCATGCCCCTTGACCGGCGGCATGCCTTCCATCCGGGTCATAACCTTCCACTCGAAGTCATTGGCGACCATTGTGGCGAGCCGCACCGGATCGGGGTCTTCAAACTCGCTGAGAAAATCTGCGGCTAATTCCTTTTTTTCCGCTGATGTCATGGCGTCGCTCCTCGCAGGCTACTCTACAGATACCTAATCCATCCCGCAGGATTGCGCCAACCTCCAGCGCCAAGGGTGAACGCAAGCGCGATGCCAACGGGCACCGGTCATTGCGATACGCATTGCCGCATCACAATTTTTCAAGGCGACGCCCTGCGGAGCTAACTCGGTGCTTAACTGGCGGGCGTCCGATTAATCGACAGGCACCTGCTAGGATGCCGCGGTCGGGGGGCTGGCGCGCTTGAGCTGGAACGTCGGCTCCTCGCCGCGGGACAGGCGCTGGATATTCTCGCGAAAGCGAAACAGCACGAGCGCCGTCATCAGAATCGCGAGCAGCAAATAATGATGGGGCAAACCGAGAATCGCGACTGCGGGCGGCAATACGATCGCCGCGCCGATCGATGCCAGCGACACGATTCGGCTGATCGCGACGACCACGATAAACGCCGCGAGCGCGCACACGATTACCATCGGCGAGATCGCGAGCCAGATTCCCAGCCCGGCAGCGATCCCCTTGCCGCCGCGAAAGCCGAGGAACACCGAGCAGATCGCGCCGATAAACGCCGCCAGACCGACCCACGCGATAGCCGCGGCGGGAAGCCCGGCCGCGCGCGCGATCAGCACGGGAATCGCGCCCTTGAGCGCGTCGCCAACCAGAGTAATTGCGGCAGCGCTCATCCCGCCTGCCCGAACAACGTTGGTCGCCCCTATGTTGTGGGAGCCGACCGCGCGCGGATCGAAGCCGCGGATGCGGCCGACGATCACGCCAGTCGGAATCGAGCCGATAAGATACGCGACGAGGATCAGCAGTACTTCGATCATAGATGGAATCGCTCCGCGGTTACGAAACCAGAACCGGCTTCACTGGCGTGAAGCTGTCCGAGATCCTTCCTGCCGCTCGCGGTGCTCGCTTCGTCAGGATGACAACTGGCACCGACGTTTCTGAGGATATTCAATTGAGAGAAAAGATCGGGGTGACTGGATTTGAACCAGCGACTCCTGCGTCCCGAACGCAGTGCTCTGGCCAGGCTGAGCTACACCCCGTCTCCGGTTGCGAGTGATCGGGAAGGTACAGACGAGTGTTTATAGCATTGGAGGCGATAGCGCGCGAGTGCGGCGGAATCGGGGGCGTCCGACTCCTACCTCGCCCGTTCCTTTGCGGGAGAGGCGGCCGGCGGGCGCAGCCGCCGGTAGGTGAGGGTTCCGCGGATCCACCCGCAGCTCCAGTCGAAGCACCCTTCTCTCTTCAAAGTTTCACGGGCGTGCGCGCGAGCACATCGCGCATCTCGCCCATGATTGTCGTGTAGTCGGGCTTGCCGAAGATTCCTGAACCTGAGACGAAGACGTTGGCGCCCGCGGCCTTTACGTCCGCGATATTGTCGAGCTTCACGCCGCCGTCGATCTCGACGTCGATGCTGAGGCCGCGACGTTTCAACTCGCGCCGGATGTAGCGCAGCTTGTCGAGCGCGGCAGGGATGAACTCCTGGCCGCCGAAGCCCGGATGCACGCTCATCACGAGGATCATGTCGAGATGCTCGGCGAAGGGCAGCACCTTGTCAGCGTCGGTCTCGGGATTTATTCCGATCGACGCGCGTGCGCCGAGGTCACGGATGCGCTTGGCTATCGCGGGGATGTCGGGGCAGACCTCGCAATGCACCGAGATTGAATTCGCGCCGGCCTTCACGAACGCTTCGACGTAGCGCGCCGGCTCGGAGATCATCAGGTGCGCGTCGAGCGGGAGCCTAGTGACCTTGCGCACCGACTCGAGCACCGGGATTCCAATCGAGAGATTCGGCACGAAGTGCCCGTCCATCACGTCGAAATGAATCATGTCGGCGCCGGCCTTCTCGACCGCGCGAATCTCGTCGCCGAGCCGGGCGAAGTCGGCGGACAGAATCGAGGGGGCGATTTTGTCGTGGAGATCTTCGGCCGGAAGAGCCATACGCAGAGAGATTAGCCGCAGCGCGAAACGATTGCGACTCGGTCCTATCTGTCACCCTGACGACGCGAGCATCGTGAGGGGAGGAACGGGCCTCGGACAGCTTCGCGCGACGCGAAGCCGGTACCGGTCTTCTTAATTAGCGCGTCGCGCGCGCTCCACCTTCTACGATGCGCGCCGTGCCTGACGCTGCACAGCTCGATGCAGACCCCAATCAGCCTGCAGTCGCATCCACAATTGCGCCGAGGTCTTGAGGAAGCGCCCCAATCGAAGCGCGGTATCGGCGGTGATAGCGCGTTTGCCGAGGACAATCTCGTTCAAGCGGTTGAGCGAGATGCCAAGGCGGCGGGCAGCCTCGACCTGTCCGAGGCCGAGCGGCTTGAGATATTCCTCCAGCAGAATCTCGCCGGGCGCAACCGCCGGACCCGGCCAATCCGGCTGTTTAGTGATAGTCTTCGACGCCGACTTCTTCATAGGCATATCCGTTCTGGTTGTGTCATCCTGACGACCCGAGCATCGCGAGGGGAGGAAGGACCACGGACAGCTTCGCGCCAGCGAAGCCGGTACCGGTTCCTATTCGCGCGTTTCGCGCGCTCCATTTGCCGAGAATACTAGCCGATTCTCACCCTATACAGCGCCATCAGGTCGGTCACTCCCGGATCGTGGCCCAGTTGACTCAGCACCGTCATGATTTGTCCGCGATGGTGCGTCTGATGGTTGAAAAAATGCGTCACTGCAATCCACATCGGCACGCGATAGCGGCCGACCGCCGACATCGCGTCGTAGACCAGGTCGCGCGCGAGGAACTCGGCCGTGATTTCGGTCGTCGTCCACGCTTCGATCGTGGCGTCGGTCTTCTCGCGCTCGCGGCGCAGCGTCACGAAATTCGCGTATAGTTCCTGATCGAGCGAGCGAATCTCGATCAGGCACCCGCTCTCATCGAGGGATTGCGTGCGATCCGCGCCGACAAACCGTCCCAGCTGCACGCGATCCGTCAGCAGCAGATGGTTCAGCGTGCGATGAATCGAGCCGAAGAACGCGTGGAGGTCGCGCTTGCGCTCCTCGTCGGTGAGCGAAGCGCAGGTGTCGTAGATGCTGCGGTTCATCCACGTGTTGTACTGGGCCATCGTCTTGAACTGAGTAATCAGGTCCATCGCAATCTCATTTTCGAATAAGGCGCGCGGCAAAGAATCCGTCCAGCCCGCCAACGTCCGGCCGCGTTTTCATGAAGCCGCGCGCGTCGATCACGTCCTTCAATTCGCCGGCCGCGACGCCGCGATCGATCGCGAAATCGCTGTGACTCGCGAGAAATGAATCGACGACGCCGTCGCCCTCTTCGGGCGCGATACTGCAAACCGAATACACGATCGCGCCGCCTCGACGCACGAGCGCCGCGGCATTGTCGAGCATTCGCGATTGTATCGCGGCCATTCGCGCCGGGTCGGCCGGCTTCAGCCGCCACTTTATTTCCGGATGCTCGCGCAGTGTGCCGAGTCCCGTGCATGGCGCGTCGAGGAGCACGTACTCGACACTCGACGGCGCAAGCGGCGCGGCATTCGTCAAATCGGCGCATACAAACTCGACATTACGATGCCGCAATCTGCGCGCCAGGCCGCGCGCGTTCTTGAGGCCGTTGAAATTGAGGTCCACGGCGATCACGCGTCCGCGCTCGCCGATCATCTCCGCCAGATGCGTCGTCTTGCCGCCCGGCGCCGACGCACAATCCACGACGGTCGCGCCCGCACGCGGGGCCAGCATGCGCGCGGCCATCTGCGACGCCTCGGATTGCGCATGGAACAAGCCGTCGCGATACGCGCGCGACTCGAAATGCGGTGCGCCGTTCAGGATGAGCGTCTCGGGTGCGCGGCCAGGCGCGCCAATCTCGAAACCATCCGCGGTAAGTTTCTCGATTATTTCAGCGCGAGAGCCGTGCGCGAGATTTAGCCTGATGACGTTGGGCGCGGCGTCGTTGTTCGCTGTCATCAGGCGCTCGGCGTTCGGGACGCCGAACCAATCGACGAATCGCTCGACCATCCAGGGCGGATGCGAATACGCAACGGCGAGAAGGCTCTTCTCGTTTGGCTCGCGCGGCGGCATCGGCGCCGTCTCGCGCGTCGCACGGCGCATGACGGCGTTGATGAAGCCCGACGCCTTGCGCGCCTCGGGAATACGCTTGGCAATACTGACCGCGGTATCCACCACCGCATGCTGCGGGATGCGGTCGAGAAATCGAAGCTGAAAAAGCCCCATCCGCATGATCGCTAGCGCCGCGGACTGAATCCCGTCGAGCTTGCGCCCCGTCAGATGCTTCAACTCGTAATCGACGCGGCCCTGCCACGCGAGAGTTCCCAGCACCAGCCGCGTAATGAGCCGGCGGTCGGCAAGCGCGAAATCAGGAAGCCTCACGCCGAGCAGAACGTCAGCGTAGCCGGATTCCTGATCGACGCGATAGAGAATTTCGACCGCTGCCAGCCGCGACGCGAGGCCTTCGTCGGGCCGCGCGCTCGATCGCGCGGCAAGCTTCACTTTTGCGCGCTCCTCGCTCATGGGCCGAATCGCGCTCCGGCTTCGATGCGTTTACCGCGCAGGAAATCCGCCGCGGACATTCTCTTTCGACCCGGCGCTTGCACTTCGACGAGCCTGAGTCGTCCGGTTCCACACTGGACGATGGGATACGGCTTGACGCTCACGATTGCGCCGGGCGGGCACGGCGGCCCGCCCCACTTAGTCTGAGATTCATCTTCGACCGCCGCGCGCCAGATAAGAACTTCGTCGGCACCGAGGCGCGTGCGCGCCACCGGCCATGGATCGTATGCGCGCGTCATCCGCTCGATCTGCGCGGCGCTCGCGGTCCAGTCGATCACCGCATCCTTCTTTTCGACTTGCGCGGTGTAGGTCGCGAGCGCTTCGTCCTGCGGCGTTTCGACCAGTGCGCCGCGGGCCGCGAGATCGATCACCTCGAGCGATGCGGACGCGCCAAGCTCCGCGAGCTTTTCCTTCAACGTACCCTGCGTGTCGTTCGGCTCAATCGGAAGCTTGCACTGGAAGTACATCGGGCAGGCGTCCATCCGCTCGACGATCCGCATGATCGTGACGCCGGTCTCGGCGTCGCCCGCGAGGATCGCGCCCTCGATCGGAGCGGCGCCACGATGCCGCGGCAACAACGATGCGTGCACGTTTATCGGCGCGATGCGGGGAACGTCGAGAATCCGGGCCGGCAGAATTCGTCCATAAGCCGCCACCAGCAGGATATCGGGATCGAATTCTTCCATCTCGCTGAGGAACGACCACGTCCGAATTTTGAGCGGCTTCAGCGTCGGTATCCCATGTTTCGCTGCGACTGCTCCGACTTCGCTCGGCTCCATTCCGAGTCCGCGACCGCGTGGCTGGTCGGGACGCGTGACGACTCCGACTACGCGGAAATTGGCTCCTGAAGCCGTCACGAGCCTTTCTAAAATATGAGCCGCCAACGCGGGCGTGCCCATGAAGACGATCTTTAGTGGGTCGGCGATTTTAGATCCGCACCGTGGAGGGTCGCGCCTCGTCGGCTTTGCCCTCCTTGATTAACTTTTTCAGTTTGCGCTTGTAGAGTTCGCGCTTGATTCGGCTGATACGATCGATGAAGAGCTTGCCGTCGAGGTGATCGATCTCATGCTGCAGCGCGACCGCGAGCAGTTCGTCGGCTTCGATCTCGATTTCTTTTTCGTCGGGCGTCCACGCGCGCACCAGCACATGCGCCGCGCGCTCAACGTCGGCAGTGTAATCAATCACCGACAGACAACCCTCTTCCCAAACGATCTTGCCCTCAGCCTCGACCACCTTCGGATTGATGAGCTTCAGAAGATGCTTGCCGGGATTTTCGTGATCGGTGTCGAGCACGATTATCCGCTTCGATTCTCCGACCTGCGGCGCCGCAAGACCAACGCCCGGCGCGGCGTACATCGTCTGCACCATGCTGTCGATCAACCCTTCGACGTTGCCGTTAATATCTTTGACCGGCGCGGCCGGCTCCTTGAGCGTGTCGTCGGGAAACTTGCGGATTTTCAGCAGCGCCATTTCGAATACCGATTTAGAAATCTATCAAAGGGTAACTGGCGCGGCGAGTCCGAGCGGGGCGAGAAACGATTCCACCGCGCGGATGCATTCGGCGGGACGCTCGATTTGCAGAAAATGCGTCGTGCCCGGAATCGCTTCGTACGGGAGCCCAAGCTCCTCGGCCATCGCGCGCCCAATCAGCGCCGGCGGCATTACCTCGTCGAGCGTAGGATCGCCGCACACGAGTTTCACCGGCACCGGGCAATGAGCCATCTGCGGCCACAGGTCGGGATTCGCGCCACTGGAAAAAACGTGCGCCTCATATTCCCGCGGACACGCGAGAATCCAGTCGCCGGCCGCGCGGTCGTGCCGCAACGTCGCCCGCGCCATCAGCTCGTACGCGTCGGGCACCCATCGTTTGAAGCGCCGGCTGAACTGCTTCGCCAGTTCCATCGGGTCCTTGTAGCGCTCGGGACGCCGCGCCGCGCGCGAGGCGAGCGATTCCTTGTCGGATTGCTGAAGGTTGCGGACGGGATGTCCTTCGCGCGGATAGACCGGCGGATCGAACAGCACCAGCGCGTCGAATCGCGGCCCGTACTTGAGCGCATGCATCGCGGCCGTGACGCCCGACAGCGAATGGAACAGTCCGGCCGCGGGCTTCGCACCGAGCTCGCGATTGATCGCGTGCCATAGGATGTCCATGTCGTCAACGAAGTTTCGCCACGTATGACCCTCGGCGGTGTGCAGCGGATTGTGGCCGTGATTGCGGAAGTCGAAGACGACGACTTCGTAGCGATCGCGGATCGGTCCCCAGAATGGAAAGTAACCGTCGATCGCAAGGCCGTTGCCGTGACTCAGCACTAGGCGCGGCGCGCCGGGGATACCGTGCTGGCGAACGCGGATCGTCGCGCCGTCGTACATCTTCACGTCGAAGGCATGGCGCGCGCGCGGCACGTGATGCGTCAGGTGATGTTCGTCAGTCTCGTTCATTGGCTCACAGCATTCTTACCGGATCGATATCGATCGCAAGATATATGTCGTCGCGCTCTGCCGACGGCTCGACTTCCGCGCGCATAGCGGCAATCGCGGCGCGCATTGGTTTTAATTCGCGCGATTTTAGCATCACCTGCCATCGGTAGCGCTGCTTGATCCGTTCGATCGGCGCGGGCGCGGGACCCAGCACCCGGAGTCCCTCCGGCGTCGAATCTTTCGCCAGCGACTTTGCGACCGCCTCCGCCGTCCGCCTGACGAGTTGCGGCTCGACGCCTTCGATTCGCACCATCGCGAGGCGCGCGAACGGCGGATACATAAGATCGCGGCGCAGTTCCAGCTCGCGGCGCATGAAGCGCGCGTAGTCCTGATCCCTGGCGGCGCGGACGCTGTAATGATTCGGCGCGAAGGTCTGGATGATGACGCGGCCGGGGCGCTCGCCGCGTCCCGCGCGTCCCGCGATCTGCGTCAGCAACTGGAACGTGCGCTCGGCGGAACGGAAGTCGGGCATGTTCAGCGCGAGGTCGGCGTTGACCACCGCGGCCAGCGTGACGCCGGGAAAATCGAATCCCTTGGTGATCATCTGTGTGCCGACAAGAATATCGATTTCGCCGGCGCGAAGCTCGGCCAGCATCCGCGCACGCGCGCCGCGCAGACTGCTCGTGTCGGAGTCCATCCGTTCGATGCGCGCGGTCGGCATCAGCTCGGCCAGCGTCTGCGTCAGTCGCTCGGTGCCGAAGCCCTGCCCCTTCAGCCCGTAGCCTTTGCACTCGGGACACGTGTCCGGCGCCGCCGTATGATTGCCGCAGTAGTGGCAGCGGAGCGAGCGGTCGCGCAGATGGAACGTCATGCTGACGCTGCAGTTCGGGCACGCGATTACGTTGCCGCAAATGTGGCATTGCAGAAAATTGTGGAAGCCGCGGCGATTGAGAAAGACCATGCTCTGGCCGCGCGAGGCGAGATTTTCGCGCAGCGCAGTAACCAGCGCAGTCGAGAGCGGCACCGTCTCAGGAACTTCCGCCGCTTTTGTTTTCGATTCTGCGGGACTGGCACCGTTGATTGATTTGGCCGACGCGAGCTTGCGCGCATCGGCGACTTCGCGGCGCATATCGACGACTTCGACCGACGCCATCGCGCGATCGTTCACACGCCGCAACAAGCGCAGCAGCCGGTAGCGTCCGCGGCGCGCGTTCGCATACGACTCGCTCGAGGGAGTCGCTGAGCCGAGCACAACGGGACATTTCGAGAATCCGGCGAGCGCGACTGCGAGATCGCGCGCGTGATAGTAAATCCCCTCCTCATTCTTGTACGACGCGTCGTGCTCCTCATCGACGACAATCAACCCGATGTCGTGCATCGGCGCGAAGATCACCGAGCGCGGACCGATCATCACTCGCGCCTGTCCGCCGAGCGCCGCCATCCAGCTCGCCCATCGCTCGGACACGCTCTGCGCGCTGTGCGCAATGCCGACCAGGGAACCAAAACGCGCGCGAAACGAGCGCACGATTTCGTCGGCCAGCGCGATCTCGGGCACCATGATCAAAACGTTGCGGCCGGCCGCGAGCGCGCGCGCGACGAGGTTCAGGTAAATTTCGGTCTTGCCGCTGGCGGTTACGCCCCACAGCAGAAACGCTTCGTAGCGGCGATGCTCGATCGCGGGCGAGATCGCATCGAGCGCGACTTGTTGTTCATCGGTGAGATCGAAGTCCGCCGCGACGCCATGACTTGCCGTGGTCGGCGTCGCCTCGAGCGCGATCAATCCCCGACCCGCGAGGCTCTTCAGCGCCGCGCTCGCGCCGTCGATTGCGGTTTTCAGATCCGCGACGCGCACGCCCGTCACGCCGGCACTGGCGATCGCATTCAGCACTTCGCGCTGCTTCGTGCCGCGCACGCTCTCGACGTTTGCGCCGGCGACGAGCCGCGCGACCAGGTCCGCCGTCTCGCGATGCCGCCCCGTGGTAGCGTCGCGGCGCTCGAGGATGCCGTCGGCGACGAAGCGCGCAAGCGTCGCGCGCACCTCGCTGGGCGGACCGATTTTCTCGAGCTGGCGCGTCGATGCGGCGCGCTTGGCGATCGTCTCGACAATCGCGCGCTCGACTCGCGTGAACGTTGCCCGCGCCAGCGCGTCGGGCGGAGTCGCAAGCGTGTACGCCGTCCGCGACTCGACCCGCGCGACCGCGGGAATCACACTGCGGTACGCGTCCGCAATCGAGACCATGTAGTAGGTCGCGAGGAACTCCATCAGTTGCAGATGTGCGCGATCGAACAGCGGCCGCGGCTCGAGCACTTCGAGGATGGGCTTCAGCTCAGTCGTCGAAAGCCGTTCGCCGACCTCGGTGACGACGCCGGTCACCTTGCGTGAGCGGAGCGGCGCGAGGACGCGATGGCCCGGCTGGATGAGGCCGTCGAGGGCGGGCGGAATCGAATACGTCAGCGTTTCGAATCCGCGCGTCGCCCCGACGATCACAATGTTGGCCTGCATCTCGACGATCTCTGCGCATGCAATTTACACCGCGCGCGACTGATCCGGCGAGTCACCTCGCCGAGCGGTGCTGTCCGGAATCGCGAATTAGGACAGTACCCGCCGAGCGGCCGATTTGCCCCCGCTTTCGCAGACGCGTCCAGTCTGGTTGAATCTGGTTCATGACGCTCCGATTCCTGACTGCCGGCGAATCGCACGGGCCCGAACTGGTCGCGACGGTTGAAGGCGTGCCCGCCGGATTCGACATCGATGTGGACGCGATCAACGCCGATCTTGCGCGGCGGCAGAAGGGTTACGGCCGCGGCGGGCGCATGCTGATCGAGAAGGACGAAGTGCGGCCGGTTTCCGGCATCCGCTTCGGCAAGTCGCTCGGCAGTCCGATCACGTTCATCATCGAGAATCGCGACTTCAAGAACTGGGTCAAGAAGATGTCCGCCGATCCGGGCGATCGCGGCGCGGCGGAGGTCGTCACGCGCGCGCGGCCCGGCCATGCCGACCTGGCGGGCGTGCTGAAATACAATCTCGAAGATATTCGCGACGTGCTCGAACGGGCGTCGGCGCGCGAAACCACTGCGCGCGTGGCGATTGGCGGGCTCGCGAAGCAGATTCTGCTGCCGTTCGGGATCGACGTGATCGGCTACGTCGCGAGCATCGGCGCGACCGAAGCGAAGACCCATCCCGAGTTGAGCATCGCCGAGTTGCGCCGAATCACGGAAGCATCGCAGGTGCGCGTCGCCGATCCCGACGCCGAAAGCAAAATAATCGCCGAGATCGATGCGTGCAAAAAAACCGGTGATACGCTCGGCGGCATCGTCGAAGTCGTCGCGACCGGATTGCCGGTCGGGCTCGGCAGCCACGTGCAATGGGATCGCAAACTCGACGGACGGCTGGCGTTCGCGCTGCTCAGCCTGCAGGCCGCCAAGGGCGTCGAGCTGGGGCTTGGATTCACAGCGGGACGGATTCGCGGATCGGAGCTTCACGACGAAATCGGTTACGACGCCGAGCATCATCGCTTCACGCGTCATTCGAATAATTCGGGCGGCACCGAGGGCGGCATGAGCACGGGCGAGCCGCTGCGCGTGCGCGTCGCGTTCAAGCCGCTGTCGACGCTGATGCGGCCGCTGCGATCGGTCGATATCAAAACCAAGGCAGAGGCGGTCGGCGCGATCGAGCGTTCCGACGTATGCGCGATTCCCGCCGCGGCGGTCATCGCGGAAGCGGTGGTCGCGTTTGAACTCGCGGCGGCTTTCCTGGAAAAGTTCGGCGGCGATTCGCTGACGGAGATTACGCGCAACTTCAAAGGTTTCATCGAACAGGTCCGCAACTACTGAACCGCGGGCGCGCCGCATGGCGGACAATTCAGGATCAGAGGAGAATCTTGAATCGCGCGCGAAAAATGCGCGCTGCAATCGGACCCTCACCTTGATCCTCTCCCTCGCAGGGAGAGGGGAAGAGCTTATGACGCCCAAACTGGTTCTCACCGGATTCATGGCCACCGGAAAAAGTTCGGTCGGGCCGCTCGTCGCGCGCCAACTCGGATGGGAATTCGTGGACGTGGATTCAGTGATTGTCGCGCGCGCCGGGAAAACAATCGCAAAAATTTTTACCGACCACGGCGAGGCGCACTTCCGCCGGCTCGAACGCGAAGTTGTGGCGCATCTGACCAGCGATCGCCGGTTGTGCCCCAACTGCCACGGGCCGCATCCCGAGGTGATCTCGACCGGGGGCGGCGTGCTGCTTGACGAATCGAATTGCGTCGCGCTCAAGCGCGTGGGCGTGATCGTATGCCTGACGGGCAGGCCCGAAGTCATCGCCGCGCGCGTCGAGCGATCGAAAACGAAACGCCCGAAACTGACCGAGGGTGGCAAGGCCACTTTGGAACGAATCAAAGAGCTGATGGCCGAACGCGCGAACGCTTATGCCCGCGCCGACGTCCAGGTCGACAGCTCAGACCTCACGGTCGAGCAACTTGCCGATCACGTAATCGCGGCGTTCGGCGTCCACGCCGCGCGACGAATCCTGCCGCCAGCATAGCGATGCGCACTATACGCATAGAACTCGGCCCCGCTTCGCACGATGCTCATGTCGGCGCGAACATCCTCGACCGGATCGGCGAGCTCGCGCGCGGGGCAGGATTGAAGCCGGGCGCTTGCGCGATGATCACGGACGCGACTGTCGAAAAGCTTTACGCCGCGCGGGTCGAGGACGCGATTCGCAAGAGCGGTTTCGCGCCCGTCGTGATTTCAGTGCCGGCCGGTGAAGCCTCGAAATCTCTCCCGACGCTCGAGTTGCTATACGATCGGATGACCGGCGCCGGGCTCGATCGCAACAGCACGGTGTTCGCACTCGGCGGCGGCGTCGTCGGCGATCTGGCGGGATTCGCGGCTGCGACATTCTTGCGCGGTGTGCCGTTGGTGCAGGTGCCGACGACGGTGGTCGCGCAAGTCGATTCCGCGCTCGGCGGCAAGACCGCGATCAATCATCGCCACGCGAAGAACCTGATCGGGGCGTTCTACCAGCCGCGGCTGATCGTCGCCGATGTGAGTATGCTCGCGACGCTGCCCGACCGAGAATTTCGCGAGGGGCTGGCCGAGGTGATCAAGTACGGCGCGATCATGGACGCGCCGATGATTGCGGACCTCGAACGTGACCTCGACTCGATACTTGCGCGCCACTCGAATCTGCTCGAGCAAGTCGTCGCGCGATCGCTGTCGCACAAAGCCGCCGTCGTCGGCGCGGACGAGCGCGAAAGTGGACTGCGCAAAACCTTGAACTTCGGCCATACGGTCGGTCACGCGATCGAAGCGAGCGCCGGCTACGGCAGCTACTTTCACGGTGAAGCGGTGGCTATCGGGATGGTCGCGGCGGCGCGGCTCTCGAGTCAGTATGCCGGCTTTTCGGCGGACGAAGCGTCGCGGCTCCAGCGCCTGATCGAGCGCGCCGGGTTGCCGACTGCGATGCCTCCGGGATGGCGCGACGAAAATTTTCTGCGCGCGCTTGGCCTCGACAAGAAGCGCGCCGCGGGCGCCGTCGAGTTCGTGCTGCTCGATCGCCTTGGTCATTCGTTAACAAAAAGTCTGTCGATTGACGACATCGTGTCATCTCTGGAGTGAGCTTTCCGGAAAAACCCCGGAGGCAACGACTAATTGTGTTCTTTACGTGACTTATTGTCACGAAAAAGTAGCCTGGTTGCTTGGCGTGTTCACGACGTGTTTAGTATGTACTGAGTAGCGTACGCGGGGCTGTTTCAAGCCGTACATGGTCAAGGGCCGGGAAGGACAGGTTAGGCACGCGTAACGCGAAGGAGTCACATGGATCGTTTCGATGAAATGAAGAGCAAGGTCCTGACGGTGCAGGATGTGTCTAACTACCTGCGAGTGCATCCGTCCACCATTTACAGGATGCTCAAAAAGAACAAACTGCCGGCGTTCCGGGTCGGCAGCGACTGGCGCTTCACGGTCGAGGCGATCGACAAGTGGCGCGCGTCGGTGGAGTCCGGCGTCCCCGGCACCGCAAGCGAGAACGGCTGAGAATCAAAGCGGGCCGGATAGGCCGCGATACGGGATTTGGGCCGCTTCGTCGCCCGGGGGGGGAGTAGCATTCAGCCGGCTTGATCCGGCTTGGGCTCGTCGTCGCCGCCGAAGAACGACGCGAGGATGATCAGCACAACGCCGATCGAGATTGCGCTGTCGGCGACGTTGAACACCGGGTAGTTCAGGTCGTAGTAATGCGCGCGCATGAAGTCGATCACGCGGCCGCGAATCGCCCGATCGATCAGGTTTCCCGCGGCGCCGCCGAGGACCATCGCGAATGCCACCGAAGTAATCGAGATGCGATCCGCTCGCACTATCAGCACGCCCAGCACGATAATCGCCGCACATGCCATCGTCAGCAGGAACGCCTTCCGCACCCACGGCGGCGCGTCGGCCAGCATGCTGAAGGCGGCGCCGGGATTCAGCGTGTAGGTGATGTCGAGGTAGTTGGGAATCAACGCGATGCTTTCGTACAGCGCCATGTGCGCCTGCACGAACAGCTTGGTGGCCTGGTCGAGGATGATGATCGGAATCGTGACTGCGCCGAACAGAAACAGAAACGGCCTGCGCGGTGGCGATTCGACTGAGTCGTTCCCCGCTCCTCCTTCGGGAAGCACACTGGAAAGAGGCTTCACGCTCGACTGTTCTTGCAAGGCTACGCTCCAACCACCGCGCGGCATCGCGCGTCGAGCGTATCGCCGCCGGCGTCATCGAAGTATTTCCAGCATCGCGCGCATTTCGCGCCGGACGCATGACGCCCGACCAGCGTGATTGCGGGATATCCGGCGGCGCGCGCGAAGGTGCCGTTGCCGTCGAGGGTGAAATCCTCGCGGCCGTTGGCTTGCCTCCTGATTTCCGCCGCTTCCGCATCGCCCAGAACCGCCACGTCGGAGACGATGAACAAATCCTTCAGCTCTTCGCGATAGCGCTTGAGCGTTTCCGCAAGACCGCTCTCGGAGCCACTGTCAGCGCCAAGGCTGATCGTCGCATCGAGCGGCGCGCCGATCGTTCCCGACTTGCGCATCGCCTCGAGCAGCTTGAGCGCTTCGTCGCGCACTTTGAGCAGCCGATCCCATCGCGCCTCGAGCTCGTCGTCGCGCCACGACGGATTCGCCGGATGCATCGTAGTCAGGTGTACGCTCTCGAGCCGCATCCCCGGCAGGTACGAGTAGACTTCCTCGGCCGTGAACGGGATCAGCGGCGCGAGCATCCTGACGAGCGCGTCGAGGATGTTGAATAGCGCGGTCTGCGCCGAGCGCCGCTCGCGCGAGTTCTCCGCAGAGCAATAGAGGCGGTCGCGCGCAACGTCGATGTAGAGCGAGCTCAGATCGACGACGATAAAATTCTGCATCACCTGGAACGCGGTCTGGAATTCGAACGCTTCGTAAGCGCTGCGCACTTCGCTCTTGAGTTTCTCGGTGCGCGCGAGGATGAAGCGGTCGAATTCGAGCATGTCCTTCAATTCGATCGCGTCGCGCGCGGGATCGAAGTCGGCCAGGTTGCCGAGCACGAAGCGGCAGGTGTTGCGAATCTTGCGATACGATTCTGACACCGCGCCGAATATCGTCTGGCCTAGCGTGATGTCCGCGGTGTAGTCGAGCGACGCGTACACCAGCCGCAGCACGTCGGCGCCCATCCGTCCGGCCGCATCGACAGCATCCTCCGAGTTGCCGAGCGACTTCGACATCTTGCGGCCCTTCTCGTCGATCGTCAGGCCGTGGTTGATGACGTTCCTGAAGGGCGCGGCGCCGCGATCCGACACGGCGCAGAACAGCGACGAGCTGAACCATCCGCGCGCCTGCTCGACGGCCTCGAGATAGGCGTCCGCCGGCCACTTGAGTTCCGGCCGCACGGCGAGCACGGCGGCTTGCGACGAGCCCGAATCGAACCACACGTCGAGGATGTCTTCTTCCTTGACGAAGACCGCGCCGCCGCACTTCGCGCATTTGACGCCGTGCGCGACGAAGTCCGCCGCCGGCAGGCTGTACCACGCGTCGGAGCCTTCGCGTGCGAAAATCTCCTCGACGCGATCCATCGTCACCATCAGCGGCGCGACCTCGTCGCATTCCGCGCAGCGGACCGCCGGGATCGGCACGCCCCACGCGCGCTGGCGCGAGATAGTCCAGTCGGGCCGCGTCTCGGTCATGTTGCGGATTCGATCGCGCGACCATGCGGGATACCACTTCGCGTTGTCGATTGCGTCGATCACCTTGCCGCGCAGTCCATGATGATCGACGCTCACGAACCATTGCTCGGTGGCGAGAAAAATCAGCGGATTATGGCATCGCCAGCAATGCGGATAGCTGTGTGAGAAATCCTTCGCGTGCAGCAGCGCGCCGACCGTCCGCAGTTTTCCGACGATCGATCTGTTCGCTTTGAAGACATTCTGCCCTTCCCACTCGCCGCCGTCTCGCGTGAACACTCCGCTGCCATCGACGGGCGTGAACGGTGTCAGGCCGTACAGTTTACCGACGACGTAGTCCTCGTAGCCGTGTCCGGGCGCGGTATGCACGAGCCCGGTGCCGGCGTCGGCGGTGACGTGCTCGGCGTACATCAGCTTGCCGTCGCGCGGCAGAAACGGATGCCGGAAAATATCGCGGCCGTCGAGCGCCTTGATTGCCTCGCGGTCGAGCGCGATTCGTTTCTCGACCGCCAGCCCACACTCTTTCTCGACACTGTCGGCCAGTCGCGCCGCGACCACGTAGTAGCGATCGCCACCTTTGAGCGCGACATAGTCGAAGGTCTCGTTGAGTGAGATTCCGAGATTCGCGGGGATAGTCCACGGAGTCGTCGTCCAGATTACGGCCGACAGTTTGCCGGCCTTGTGCGCGGCAGCGAGCTCAGCGCGGTCGTTGGCTTCCGCAGCCAGCGCGCCGGCGTCATGAAGATTGGAGTTGAACGCGAACGCGACGTAGATCGACGGCGAAACGTGATCGCGATACTCGACTTCCGCCTCCGCCAGCGCCGAGCGGCAGTCGAAGCACCAATGCACCGGGCGCAGGCCGCGATACACGTAGCCGTTCTCGACCATCTTGCGCAGCACGCGGATTTCCGCGGCGTCGTACTCGGGCGCCATGGTGAGGTACGGCTTGAACCAGTCGCCGATACATCCGAGGCGCCGGAAATCCGAGCGCTGTAGATCGACCCACTTCTCGGCTTCGGCGCGGCACAGCTTGCGCAGCTCGAGCTTGGGCGTCGTGCGCGCCTTGTCGCCGCCGAGGTCGCGCGACACCTTGTATTCGATCGGCATGCCGTGACAGTCCCATCCCGGCACGAACGGCGTCCGATATCCCAGCATCGAGCGCGAGCGCACGACGAAGTCCTTGAGAATTTTGTTGAGCGCGGTGCCGAGGTGCACGCGCCCGTTGGCATACGGCGGGCCGTCGTGCAGCACCCACGACTCCGCATCCTTGCGCGCTTCCATCAGGCGCGCGTAGAGGTCGAGAGCGTCCCAATGCTTGAGCATCTCCGGCTCCCGCTTGGGCAGATTCGCCTTCATCGGAAAGTCGGTTTTGGGAAGTTTCAGGGTCGATTTGTAGTCGGTCTCAGCCACTCGTCATTCTCGGGTATTTTGGTGAATCTGCGTCCGATCAGATTAACGCACGCGGCGTTGCTGCGCGAGTATTGGGTAGGAGACCGATGGTTTTCAGTGGGGCGGGCCGCCGTGCCCGCCTCTCCTTAAGGTTGAGGCCATATACGCGCGGAGGGCGGGCACGGCGGCCCGCCTCACTAGAAATCAAGATCAAGACAATACCGCGCGTCGGCATGCGTTGCCTGCATTCTCGATTTGGTTGTGTTAGATGGGCCTCATGAAAAATCCCGCGAAGAGACCGCCATTCATAATTGCTGCCGCGTCATGTCCGGAGACTAGCCACAAATATCCCAACAGCAACGAATGCACCGGCCATCAACGAAGCATCGGCAAAGTTGCGGGACTGCTGAAGATCGGCGTGAACCTGATGCGGCTGGCGCCGGGAGAGCGAAGTTCGTGGCCTCATGCCGAGGAGAAAGAAGAGGAGTTCGTGTACGTTCTGGAGGGTGAGGTTGACGCCTGGATCGACGGCGTTCTTCACGCGATGCGCCCGGGCGACTTTGCGGCCTTCCCTGCTGGGACCGGTATCTGCCATTGCTTCTTGAACAACAGCAAGCACGATGTCCTGCTGCTTGTGGGCGGAGAGGCCTCGAAGCGCGAGAATCGAATCTACTATCCGCTGCATCCTCAGCGCCGCGATCAGTTGCCGTCGAGCGAATGGTGGGAGGACATTCCGAAACAGCGCATGGGACCGCATGACGGGATGCCCGACGCGCTCCGACGCCGCTCCGCGAGACGAGTGACCCGCATAGGTGCCAAACGCCGGCAACCTAACCCCTAGCCCCTTCCCATATATGGGAAGGGGAACCAAAGTGGGCGTTTGAATCCCGACGCAGGGCTCCATATCATTTCTCGCGCAGTATCAACTCACTCTTCATAGAAAAAATTATGGGACTCAGAAAAGTAACTTTTTTCGACAAGGAAGGGACCACCCTCGTGCCCGTGGACGAGGACGGTCAGGCGAAACCGGCCGTGATGGGCGTGCGATGGGTCAATCCGGACACGTTCGAGACTATTCGCGTGGTCGGCGGCAAGCGCACCGGCCCGAAAAACGAAGTGCTGATGGAAATTCCGCCGACGCTCGACACCAGCGCGTTTGCAATCGAGGACCTGCCGCCGCCGAAGGTTAAGCAAGAGCTAGAACAACTCGAGCCGCCGACTGCCGCGGAAAAATCGACGGAAAAACCATGACCGAGCCCGGCCCCGGCGCGCTCGCGGGCCTGCGCGTCCTTGATCTCACCGGACATCGCGCACAGCTATCCGCGCGAATCCTTGCCGACATGGGCGCCAACGTCATCAAGATCGAGCCGCCCGCAGGCGACGACGCTCGCCGCATCGGGCCGTTCGTCAACGACCTGCCGCATCGCGACCGCAGTTTGTTTTTCTGGTTCTACAATCTTAACAAGCGCTCGCTGACGCTTGACCTCAAGCATTCAAGCGGCGCCGACATCTTTTTGCAGCTCGTCCGCAGCGCCGACGTTGTCATCGAGAGCTTCGCGCCCGGCACGCTCGACAATCTTGGGCTTGGCTGGGAGGTTCTCCATCGCGAAAATCCGGCGCTCGTGCTGTGCTCGATCGCGCCGTTCGGCCAGACCGGCCCTTATCGCGACTTTATCGCCGACGACACCGTGCTCAGCGCGCTCGGCGGGATGCTCTACGTCAACGGTTTCCCGAATCACGCGCCGGTTCGTCCGCTCGGTTTGCAGGCCTATCACTCGTCGGCGTACTTCGGCGCGATCGCTATCATGCTCGCGCTGCTTGCGCGCGATCGAACTGCCGAGGGTCAGTGGATCGATCTCAGCATGCAGGAGGCCACCGCCGCTGCCGTCGAGCACGTTGCCGGCGGATACTTCGAGCGCAACGAAGCGGAGCCGCGCCGCGGGACTTTGCACTGGAGTCGTTTTTTTCGCGTCGGCAAATGCCGCGACGGCTACATCATGCATTGCACGCTCGGCGACTGGACCTCGCTTATCGAGTGGGTCAAGTCCGACGGCAAGGCGGCCGACCTCGACGACCCCAACTACCAGGAGCCGCTCTATCGCTACCTGATGGCCGAGCATGTGTTCGAAGTGCTCGACGATTGGGTCAAGGATTATCCACGCGACGAGCTGCTCGAACGCGCGCAGCTTCTGCGCCAGCCGTACGCGACCGTGCGTCCGCCGGAAGCGCTGTTCGACGACGAGCAGCTGATCGATCGCGGCTTCTTCGTCGAGGTCGAGCATCCCGAGCTCGGCCGCAAGTTCCGCTATCCCGGCGCGCCGTATCTTTTCAACGGCACGCCATGGCGCGTCTCACGCAGGCCTCCGCTGACGGGCGAGCACACCGGCGAGATTTTGCGCGACGACCTCGCGATGGCTCCTGAAGCGCTCGCTGTGCTCGCCGCCGAAGGAGTGATCTGACCATGGCCGCGATGCCGCTGGACGGCGTGCGCATCCTCGACTTCACCTGGGTGGTAGCCGGCCCGGTGGCGACGCGGATTCTCGGCGACCACGGCGCGCAGGTCGTCAAGGTCGAGCGCAAAAATCCGCCGCCGCTCGGCAATCGCAAGCTCGGCCTGCAATGCGACCTGCATCGCGACAAACTTTCAGTCGCGCTCAACATGCAACATCCGCGCGGCGTCGAGCTCGCGCGCCGGCTCGCCGCGATGAGCAACGTCGTGATGGACAACTTTTCCGCGCGCGTGATGCGGATGTGGGGGATGGATTACGAAAGCCTCACCGCGGTGAAGCCCGACATCATCTGCATCAGCATGTCCGGCCTCGGCCACACCGGCCCGCGCTCGAGCTACGTCAGCTACGGGCCGACGCTGCAGGCGCTGACGGGATACACGCAGCTGATGGCGGAGCCCGACGGGACGCCGGCGGCTACGGCTACTCCTATGCCGACATGGTCGGCGGATACACGGGCGCGCTCGCGGCACTGGTCGCGCTGTGGCATCGACGGCGCACGGGCCGCGGACAGTTCGTCGATTTGGCGCAGTTCGAAGCAGCGGCTGCGGTAATCGGTCCCGCGCTGCTCGATATCTCAGTCAACGGCCGCACGCAGCCGGCGCCCGGCTACAATTCCCAGGAAGGCCCGGCCGCTCCGCACGGGGTTTACAAATGCCGCCCGCTCGACACTGACGACGATCGATGGGTCGCGATCAGCGTCGGCACAGGGCCCGAATGGCGGAGATTCGTCACCGCAATCGGCTCGCCGGAATGGGCGAGCGAGACAAAATTCCGCACGCTCTACATGCGGATGCAAAACAGCGCCGAGCTGGACGCCAACGTCTCGCGATGGACCATCGAGCACAGCGCCGAAGACGCGATGACGATTCTGCAGCGCGCAAGAATCGCCGCTGGCGTCGTCGAAAACGGCATCGATATCTGCGCGCGCGATCCTCAACTGAAGGAGCGCGGCTTCTGGCCCGCAGTCGCGCCCAAAAAAGGCCCGCCAACTCACGTAACAGGAATTCCATTCAAGCTCTCCGGCGGCTCAGGCGAAGTTCGCACGATCGCCCCTGAAGTCGGCGAGGATTTCGATTACGTCTTGGGTGAACTACTAGGCCTCGGCAAAGCAGCCCGCGACGAGTTGGTAGCTGAGGGCGCCGTCTGGCCTTGACGCTGCTTGCCTACCCCGTTCGTGGGGGGAGGCCGACGCTCGTCTGCGAGCGGCGGGTGGGGGACCTTATTATCTTGAAATTCTGCAACTCAGAAATGCCGCGCAACAGACATCCGCGCCGCAAATTGTCCTCCACCCTAACCCTCCCCCATCGACGGGGGAGGGAAACGGAACGAGCGGGGGAAGGGAATCAAGACAGACTACGCGGCGGCTTGCATTTGCGATAGCTCCGGCTTTGACGCGGCCAGCGCGAGAACTGCCGCGTAGCCGGGCTGAGTCTCCATTCGCGGCCCGTAGCCTTTTGCGAGCAGGATTTTGTGGGCGCGCGGGAGGTTGTAGCACGGGACTGCCATCAGCAGGTGATGCTCCAGGTGATAGTTCACGAAGTACGGGGCGACGAGTGCGCGCATCAGCCAGTTGGCGTGAGTCGTGCGCGTGTTGCGCATCGGGTCGTCGTTGTCCGGCGTCATCGAATGCTCGGCGATGCTGCGAATGCGCACGACCAGCTCGTGAAACGTCATGTACGGAAGCACCCATAGCGCGAAGAAGAGAAACCAGTGGCCCGTCGCCGCGAGGATCGCGAAGATAATTGCATTGGTGACGATCGCACCATGCAGCCGTTTCCATCCCATCGCGAGCCGCTGCGACGCCGGCATTGACGCGTTGCCGAACGCCCGGCGAATCAGCGCGGCCTTCTGCTTGTATGCGGTCTGTCCAGTGAGATCGCGAATGACCTTGCGCCGCATGCTGCTGCGCGTGATCGGAAACGGCGCCGTCAAGCCCAGGTCGGGATCGTTTTTCTGTTGCGTGAACCGATGGTGCCCCGCGACGTGATAGGGGCGGTACGCGTACATGTCGCCGAACAGCGCGTAGTCGGTCAGCCACGTCCCGGCGAAATCGTTCACCTTCATGTTGCTGAACAGCAGGCCGTGCGAGGCGTCGTGCGACAAGATCGCGAGCCCCAGTTGGCGCGCGCCGATTATCAAGGTTGCGGCTATGAACGTTAGCGGATTCGGCCACAACACGAACATCGCCATCGCGCCGAAGATCACCGCCCACGCATGAAATATCATCCATGCCGCGCGCCACTGCGATTTGCGCTTGAGCATCAGCAGTTCGTCGTCGGAGAAAACGCTACGCGCCTGGAACATGCTATCCTCCAATCTTCCGTCGAAGTATCGGGGCGTTTAATCTTTGTCTCACAAATCTGTATATAACAGAGAATGGCAACGGTTGCAAATCCTCGTTATGTACCGCGACACCTCACCGCGCGCGAGCTGGTGATTGATTTTCTGTCGAATCGCTATCCGCGTGAGATGTCCGCGCAGGAAATTTTGGGCGTCGGGATTGCGCTGGGATTCTCCGAGCAGAGTTTGCGGATGGCGCTGACGCGGCTGGTCGAGGGTTCTATCGCCGCTAACACCGGCCGCGGTCTCTATCGTTTGAGTCCGTCGGGCGAAGCGATGCGCGACGAAGTCCGCAAGTGGCGTCATCTCGACGACCTCGCCAAGCCGTGGTCGGGGGCGTGGATAGGGGTGTTCGACGCGAGGGTGCCGCGCAGCGATCGCGCCGCGCTGCGCCGTCATGAACGTGCGACGCGCCTGCGCGGCTTTCGCGAACTACAGGCCGGTCTCTGGATCCGTCCAGCCAACCTGCGCGACTCCGTCGCTGAGCTGCGCGATCACCTGCGCGCGCTCGGGCTGCATCCGGCCGCGCTGGTCGTCGGCCTGAGCGATCTCGACGGCGATTCACGAGCGAAGGCCACCAGACTCTGGGATACAGCCGCGATGCTCGCGACGTACCGAGCGCTGTCCGATGAATTGCTCGCGAGCAAGAGCAAGCTCGAGCGCTTGCCGCTGGATACCGCCGCGGCGGAATCGATGGTGCTCGGGCGCGACGTGATTCGGCACATCAACCTTGACCCGATCCTGCCGGAAGAGCTGATGCCGAGTCGCGCGCTGGCGACGCTGGTAGGCACGATGACTGACTACGACGCGCACGCCCGCCAGATCTGGCGGCGCTTCATGCGCGCGCACGCGCCGGGTGAATAGTTGGTGGCACAGGCTTTAGCCTGTGATTTTCCGGTCCCTGCAAATCCAGGCTGAGGACCACAGGCTAAAGCCTGTGCCACTGAGTGTTACCGAAGTAACAATGTCTCCCAAGTAACACGCATTCGCTCGCGGCCCTTCGTTGCGCTACTGTCAACTGGCTGTTAGCAGCGAAGGCACTTTTTGCACGCAAGCGTAATATCCAGCGCGCTGGTCGGCGTTGACGCGTTCCCGGTCGAAGTCGAAATCGACATCGGCGCGGGAATCCCGCCGCATCGGCTCGTCGGCCTGGCCGAAGGCGCGGTCAAGGAGGCGCTCGATCGGGTCAAGTCCGCGCTAAAAAATTCGGGCTTCGATTTCCCGACGCGCAAGATGACGATCAATCTCGCGCCCGCCGACACGCGCAAGGAGGGCTCTGCGTTCGACCTGCCGCTCGCGCTCGGAATACTCGCCGCGCAAAACGTGTTGAAGGATCGCGAGCGACTGCGCGCCTATCTCATCCTCGGCGAACTCGCGCTCGACGGCCGTATCAAGGGTATCAAGGGTGCGCTGCCGACCGCGTTGCTCGCGCGCTCATCCAAGTTCGCCGGCGTGATGCTCCCGCGCGAGAATGCCTCCGAGGCGTCGGTCGTCGGCGAGGGCACCGCGGTGCTCGGGGTCGAGAGTCTGCGCGAGGCGTTCGAATTCTTCGAGGGGCTCCGTCCGCTCCAATCCGCGCCCGCCGATCTCACGGACGCATTCGGCGCGGCAAACGTTTACAACGTCGATTTCAGCGAGGTCAAAGGACAGGAGCAGGCCAAGCGCGCGCTCGAAGTCGCGGCGGCCGGCGGTCACAACGTCCTGATGATCGGGCCTCCAGGCTCGGGCAAGACGATGCTGGCCAAGCGCCTGCCGTCGATTCTCCCCACTATGACTTTTGAGGAAGCGATCGAGACCACCAAGGTGCACTCGGTGATGGGCCTGCTCGACGGCCGCGCGCTGATCACGACGCGTCCGTTCCGCTCGCCGCATCACACTATTTCCGACGCGGGGCTGATCGGCGGCGGATCGATTCCGCGCCCCGGCGAGGTCAGCCTCGCGCATCACGGCGTGCTCTTCCTCGACGAGTTGCCCGAGTTCCGCAAGAACGTGCTCGAGGTGCTGCGCCAGCCGCTCGAGGATGCGCGCATCACGATCTCGCGCGTGATGGGCACGCTCACCTTCCCGGCCTCGGTGATGCTGGTGGCCGCGATGAATCCGTGCCCGTGCGGCTTCTACACCGACCCGCAGCACGAATGCTCCTGTTCGCCGATCGCGATTCAGCGCTATCGCTCGCGCATCTCGGGCCCGCTGCTCGACCGCATCGACATCCACATCGAGGTGCCGGCGGTGAAGTACAAGGACCTGACCGACCGCGTCGCGCGAGAGCCGTCGCTCGCGATTCGCGAGCGCGTCAATCGCGCGCGCGAGGCGCAGCTCGCGCGCTTCGCCGGGATGCCGTTTTTCTGCAACGCGCAGATGCGTGCGAGCGATCTCCGGCTCCATTGCCAAATCGAGGCGGGCGGCGAGCGCCTGCTCGAACTCGCGATCAACCGCCTCGGCCTGAGCGCGCGCGCCTACACGCGCATCCTGAAAGTCTCGCGCACGATTGCCGATCTCGATGGCGCCGCCGCGATCGCCGCGCATCATGTGAGCGAGGCAATCCAGTATCGCTCGCTCGATCGCAGCACTCCTTGAGGCGAAAATGAAGCGGGCGGCTCGATCACTCGAGCCGCCCGCTGCCAGATCTGCGTTATCTTTATCTGCGTTATCTTTGGGGCCTAGTGGATTTCGTACCCGGCCACGAATTGATCCAGGTCGCCCTCCGACGGGTTCTTCACCACGAACGTGCCCGAGGCAATTACGCTCTTGGGGAAGAAGCTCTTCGCACCCGTCTTGGCGTTGCCGAGGGTATTGGTCGGGATCGCGATACCCGTATCTATGTCACCCGAATCGTCGAGCGGCCGGAACCACAGCTCGTAGTTGGTGCTCGGATTCGCGCCATTCAACGTCACGCTCACTTGGCCGCCTGCCTCGACCTTGTAAGTGCCGTCATTGAGCGGGTCGCTCCCGCAGTTCTCGAGGGCGCCCGGATAGGTCACGTTTCCACATTGCTGGAGGGTTGACGACGAGACTTTGGGACTCACGAACTTCTCATCAACCTTGAATCCGGATACGAACTCGTTGGTGCTGCTGCTCTGGAGCACGACTTCGCCCGAGCCGACCGTACCCGCCGCAAATTCAGTGTCCATCACCAGCGTGGCGCCGCCGGCCTTGTTGGTAGGTCCTACGGTTCCAAGCGCGGTGGACGCTCCGGTGGGAGAAAGCAGGATCGCCGTGTAGCTCGTACTGGGCCGGGCGCCCGACACATGGATCAACAGGGCACCGTCGGCCTCTTCAACGTCCACACGGCCAATTGCCAGCGAGTCGCTCCCGCAGTTTGAAAGAGTTCCCGGCACAGTCACGTCCGTGCATCGCACCAGGCCGGGCTGTGAATCGCGTCGCGACTCGATCCCGTCGTTCGAGACCGACAGCCCCGTGACGAATTCCTCGCCCGCGCCGCTGGTCAGAACGATGTTGCCGGCGCCGACCGTGCCGAATTTGAAAAAGGCCTCTTTTCGCATCGCGCCGTTTCCGCCGGCGCCGGTCATCAGATTGCCAATCGAAGTGGTTTGACTGCCGTCGTTCGAGACGAAGCTGACGGCGTAGGTGGTATTGGTTGCCGCACCGAAGAGGGTGACCGTCACGTCGCCTTCATCGCTGATCGTTGCGCCGCCAGCGTTGAGCGGATCCTGGCTGGGCGCGCAGGTCGTGAGCGCGGCCGGTGTCGTTACCGCTTTGCATTGCTCGAGCGGCTCGTCGAAGGTTTGCGCACGCGCCAATCCTGATCCGAGGCAAAGCGCCACTGGCGCGGCAAGCAAAGCGGCCGGCCATTTTCGTAGTGATTGAAACATACAGATATTCCTCCTGCCTGTACGTCGATTGCCTGTGCAATCGAGTTGAAAAATTTGCGCTACGGAATGTAAGACGCGCGTGGCGGCAAGTCTGTTTACGGATCACTCAAAAGAATTCGACGGAGTTCTTACGGCGTGGGCGCCTGCTCGCGCGGATGCTGACGCCATAATCCCAGACGACGACGTGCTTCGCGGCGCTGCTCCGGCGTCATCTGCTGCCATCGATGCCAGTTTGCGAGCATCCGGTCGCGTTGCGCCGGCGGCAGCTGCTCAAATTGCTGGTACCGCTTCATCACGTTCTCGCGTTGATCGGCCGGCAGACCGCGGTAGCGCGCATACTCCTGCTGCAATTCATCGCGCCGCGCCTGCGGAAGCTGCCGCCACTTGCGCAATCCTTCGAGCACCCGCCTGCGCTCCTCAGGCGGCAGATCGCGGAACGTTTCGAAATTCCGCTGCACCCGCTGCCGGTCTTCGGGCGGCATCGATTGCCATCGCCGGTAGTTCTCGAGCACGCGCTCACGCTGATCGGGCGTGAGGTTTGCCCATTCCTTCGGATGCTGCGCGACGAGCGCGCGCTCGGCGTCGTTTGACGGCTCCACTGATACGGCAGGCGACTGCGCATAAGCGGGAACCGCCGACGTAAATCCGCACAGGATCAATCCTGCCAAGATGAACGCGCTCGCGATTCGTCTGCTACGCCTCATTGCTGCGGCCCCTCAACGTCATTACTTGGATGGCTCGCCGGCGGCGGCGGTTCAGGCGGCTCGCTGACGGCCGAATCCGGCGGAGCGCCTGCTGATTCGGGTGGAGGCGCTTCCGGTATCTCGCCTGCCGCTCTGGGAGCGGGCGCGCCGTTTCCGTCCGCTTCTCCGTGATTTCCGAGGTAACCCATCTGGTCGAGTGTGCGGATCTGCTCGAACATCGAATCGTCCGACGGCGACGCCGCCGGCGCAGCAGCGTACTTCGCGCCGGTGTGACGCGGCTCGAACAAGTCGAGGTTCATCAGCATTCTCAAGTCCGGTGGCGCGTCCTGCGCCGACGCCCTCCCCTTCTCGGTACCGACCAGCATGGCCGCCAACATTGCGATCGCAGCCACTTTACGACGACGTTTCATGGTTCCGGTCGTCCCCGGGCCCCAGCTCATCGAGGTGCTCGATCACGTCATAGTTCTCGAGCAGATCGAGATGCTCGACGACGTGGTAGTTGGCCAGCAGGCCGACGTCCGCGCTGCTGAGATCCTGTTGCAGCTCGAGCTGATCGACGCCGGGCGCCGGCACCGTTCCCGAGCCGCGATGCATCACGATCGCGATCGCGAGCACCGCGACCGCCGCCGCGCCCATCGCCATCGACGGCCAGCCGAAGACCGGCAATCGCAGGTCTGCCCTCCTCCATCGCCATCTTCCGCCGACACCGGCGCGCTGGGCCTGGCTCGCGCGCAGCTTGCGTCTCAGCTCGCCGCGGTAATCCGCCCAATCCGGCTCGCGCACAGCATCAACCGCCCGCGCCAGATTCGACAGTATCGCCAACGACGCGTCAGCCGACTCGCGGCATTGCGCGCATCCCTCCAGATGCGCACCGACGCGCGCCCGTTCGTCCGCGCTCAATTCGCCGCGCAGATAAGGTATCAGCTCAGTCTCTGGATGAATGGCAGCCATTTTCAATTACTCAGTCGATTAGTCAGTCGTTCGCCATCAACTTGCGGAGCTGCGCGATTCCGCGATGCACATGCACGCGCGCCGTGGCCTCGGAGCACTTGAGCACCTCGCCGATTTCGCGGCTGGTAAATCCCTCCTGCGTCTGCAGCAACACCGCGGCACGTTGCTGCGGTGAGAGCTTTTCCAGCGCGGGACGAAGCCGACTGATCGATTGCTTCAGCATCGCGTCGTCCTCGGGCCCCGCGTCACTCGACGGCGGATCGAAAGCGCGTTCGTCTGGATCGTCGCCGCCGGGACTCGCGAGCGGCGCCAGCCGCCGCCACCATCGGTTCTTGCGCTGATGGTCGATGCACAGGTTGACCAGAATCCGGTAGAACCAGGTCGAAAAGCGCGAGCGCCCGTCGAATTTCGCTGCGGATTCGTACAGCCGGATGAACGCGTCCTGCGAGACGTCGCGCGCATCGGCCTCGTTGCCGAGGATCGACGACGCGAGCCGGTAGGCGCGACCCTGATGACGGTCCACCATGAGCTCGAATGCGTCCGCATCGCGCTCGGCGATTCTTTTGCACAGCTCCTCATCGGAAGGATCCACCTTAGTCAGTCCCAGGGCCGGTCATTTCCGCGCGCCCCGGCGACCGATGTTACAATTTCCCGACCCATTTGACGAAACAACCTTACAGTTCGTTTACACGATTCATCGCAATATTCGACACGTAAACGAATCCCCAGCCCACCGCGTCCAACCTCCATCGAAGAAAGAAGCAATGGCGGCGACGCCATCGAACAACTCGTACTCAACAGGAGAACAGTCATGAACAAGTGCATCACAACTCTCGCGGCAATCGCCTTCGTCGGCGCGATTAGCGCGACCGCCTTCGCCGGTCCCGTCGGCCGCTTCGACAACGGCTACCTCGACGAGCATCCCGAAGTCGCGGAGCAACTCGCCCACGATCCCCGGTTGGTGGACAACCCGCAGTTCCTGGCGACGCATCCGGGCCTCGACGACTACTTCGATCATCATCCGGAAGTTCGGACGGAATTGCAGAGTCATCCCGACCGCTTCATGGCGCGCGAGGGCTACTACGACAACCACCATGAATGGCACTACGGACATCCGCTGGCGACTACCGATCACTACATGGACTCGCATCCCGAGGTAGCGCAGCAGTTGGAGAAGGATCCGGCGCTGGTCGACAATCGCGGATACGTCAACAGTCATCCAGGCCTGCACGAGTACTTGGAGAATCATCCAATAGCGCGCCACGACTGGAAGTCGCACCCGTTCCGCTACATGCACGCAGAGAATCGCTATGATCGTAATCACTAAGAGATAGGTCGTGGATTGAAGATCGGCGCCGAGCGATCTCGCGATCACTCGGCGCCACAGTCAGAAAATCAATGTCCGGTGCTGGTAGGAATCGTAATCGACGGCGCGCCCGACACTAACTGCGAGGTATTCACCAGAGACATCTGGTAGAGCTTGTACAGGTTGAAGAAGGCGCGCCGGTCTCGGTCGGCGAGCGGGGCCTGTGGGTGTGCCGGCACCCATACGTACTCCTTGTCGCTATGAGTATCAGTGAACGACGCCGAAGTATCGGCCCATGAGGGTACGTCCTTGCCTATCCCAAAGTTGCTCCCGGGACACTTGCTCTCAATTTCCGTCGGATCGATGGAATGGCAGGCCAGCTCGGCTAGCCGCTTCATAATCTCTAGGAGATTTCCGATTTTGATGAATCCACATACTATGCCGTTGGGTGGCGTGTCTTTGTCATCATCGCCAAAACATACGCTCTTGGCTACACTGTCGGTAACAACAGGATGCTTATCGTTCCGACGCAGTTCGACATAAAAAAAGTCTTTGGCAACCGGCCAGACCGCTTTAACCACGTCTTCTCCGTAGGAGAACTCATTGACGTCGCCGACGATGATCCGGCTGTTGCTGCCGGTGCTGGCCGGGACCGACATTCTGGCAGTCCCTCTATCCAATCGCACATCTGTGATCGTTGCACCCTGCGGTACGCCGTCCCCAGTTATCGAGCTACCGATGTCCTCGGCAACAAACCCACTAACTCCATGAATGACCGGGTCCCCAGCGGTGCGCAAGCCTCCGGCAAAATGAGGTGACTGATCTGTGGTTTTCTTCAGCATACAGTATTGTTGTTTTGCATCACATCTCAATCTCCCGCTAATGTCGCGATCGAGGTCGTAACCATCAGGGATCAGCGCCCACAAGCCGAGGTTTTTCTCGTCGCCTCTAACAATTCTGTAGGACTTCCATGAATAACCTTTTGGCGTCGAATATACGAGTTCCGTTCCGCTGGGCGCGCGATACTGAATCTTAACGGGGGGGAGATCGCTCGGCTGCGAGTCAGCTTTGTGCGCGGCGACAAAGATGGGATCGTAGTCAAACCAGGCTGGTATTCGAGTCGGATTCCCTAACTCAAACTTGTCCCCGTTCTTCGTCCACTCGAAACCCGCCGTCAATGCAGTCGAGAGGTCTGCGGCTGCCGGATCGGTTGCTGCCGTCGAGGGTACCGGGTAGGTGCTGTCTATCAGTTGATAATTTGTTTTGCTTGTCACGATCTCGTTTACGCAGTCGCCAAACTTTGAGTAATCGCTGCCGTCGAGCTCAGCTTTCGCCACGGGTGGCAAGGCCCTCAAACCAACGTTGCTTTGAAGCTCGACCGCGCTGCGGTTCTCCTCAGGTTTGATCCTTCTATTGAGGTAGAACCCCTTATGACACATTCCATCTGGCTTCGTATCCGGGTCGCCGCTCATTATGTAGAGGCTCTGCGCGAACAGTGTAACTATCTCGTCTTGTTCTTCGATCGAGGAGACCCAACGTCGGTCCTCCAGAAAGAGAGTGAACTTGTCGGTTAGCGTCGATTCAAACCGATTTGCGAAGTCTTGTCCCTGAATAGGAACGAACTGAATGGTAGGGCTTTCAGTACCTGTTGCCATGAACGGCACGGACCAGGTGGCTGGATTGGCCCATGAAAATCCCGAAGTTCCCGTAAAGGTTCGTGACTGAGATACAGTTGCCAGCATCGTGAAGTGTGGCGGTTGGTACTGGCTTAAGCGACCGAGATTGAAGAGTAGCATCTTTTGCTCGCTCGCTATTGTCTGTTTGTTGTA
The DNA here is from genome assembly GCA_963711565.1 of uncultured delta proteobacterium. Taxonomy (GTDB): domain Bacteria; phylum Desulfobacterota; class Binatia; order Binatales; family Binataceae; genus Binatus. The sequence continues at coordinate 316,681 of CAVQEQ010000001.1, forward strand.
TTCTTGGATGTCATAGCGCATGGTGGGCGGACCGAAGCAGCCCGCGAGAACCATCAACGCCAGTCCCGCAAGTACTTTCAGCCCCCTCCCGCCGGTCGGTGTTCGGACGAGATTCTCTGTTTGATGTGGCACCGCGGATTCCCCCCAATTGGTCATTGTCTCGCGGCACATAAGCTTTTGCGCGCGCGTAAGTCAACAACGAGTTACATTGGTTATCCACTGGTTGCAGTAAACGATGGGATGGTGTTAGCGCGCCACTAGTTCCAACAGAGACGAAGTCGCGCATCTTTGCTTATTACTAAGGAGCATGGGTACCCCTGCCCAAGGAAGCGTGAAACTCATCAAAGGGTTTCACCAACGTCAAATTCCTCGGTCCTCACGTCGTGCCCGGCGCTTCGTAGGCCATGTATCGCGATATTTTCCAACTGCCGTCGGGCTGAAGGCGGAAGATATCCATGCCAGGCTCGTGCGTCGTCTCGTTGGGGGCGCCATTTTTCGAGTGCACCGTCAGGGTCCATACGAGCCTTACGACGGCGATGTCGCCCGAGACCATGATCTCCTTGATTTCCAGGTCGTAGTGATAGGTCTTGGCGGGGTCGCTCAACGCCATCTGCAAATTGGCGCATAAGGAGCTGTAAGAGTCTTGCGGCTGCCCTCGAAAATCTGAAATCAAGTCGGGCGCAAAAATCGAGCAAACCTGCGCGATGTCGCCGGAGTTGAAGTCCAGCTGCCACTTCTCCAACTCCATGCGGATCTGATTCTGCGCGGCTGCGGGATCGTCATTCGAGGCCGACACAAACTCGGCGAACAACAAAATCGCCAGTACGCCGGCCACGATCGCTCCAATCCGGATGCGTTTAATTCTCACCATCCGACTTCTCCCCCTTCCTCAATCAACAAGCAAATTCGCGTATCTTTGGGCAAATTCGCGCCCTGCCATCTCCCGTCGCGCGCCGAGTCGAGGGGGGTCACCTCCGCGTTTCGCGCCGGTGTCTTCTTGTCTATCATGACGGGGCGGGCACCTAACGTGAGCAAAGCCCCATGACCAGATTCGGCTGTGCTATGATTGAGGTGCGGACGGTTTGCAGATCGATCTGTCGCGCGCGCTCGCGGACGTCAAATGAAACGACGCGCACGATGCAATTTTCCGGCCGCAGTTCGTTCAAAGAGTAAGGAGGGGTGATCACATGACGCCGCTCGACAAAAATAACGAGCCGCTCGACGCGATTTTGCGGTGGACGATGAGCGAGCGGCTCGGTCCGGCGACGCCCGAGTGCGCGGACGCGGAATCGCTGGCGGCATACAGCGAGCGCTCGCTGCCGGTGCCGGAGCGCGACCGTCTCGAAATTCATTTTGCCGACTGCATGCGATGCCGAGTGCTGTTAGCGGACATCGCTCGCGCCGGCGAGAGCGCGCGCGAGGCGAAGGCCTCGTCTGACGTCCCATGGTATCGAAAATGGCGCGGCGCGATTCCGGCGCTCGCGGCGGTCACCGCAATCGTCGTCTTCGTTTCGATGAGTCGTCCCGCGAACGCGCAGTCGAGGGCATTGGCGGCGCCACGCGCGGAAGCGATGGTTCCGGGCGCACAAGCGATGATCGCGCAAAACGAGGACAAGACTAACGCGATGCAAACTTACGGCGCGGCAGATGCGAGCAGCGCGCCGGTCGCGGGCAGCGCTGCCGCCCCGAATGCTGGATACGCGATGCAGGCGGGAGTGCTGGCTACAATCCCGTCGTCTGATCGATCTGTTACGTGGATCGCCGGCAAGAACGGCACGATTCGAAGAGTTGACGCGAATGGCGGTAGTCGTTCGCAGCAGAGCGGCGTGAGCACCGACCTGGATGCGGGCGCGGCGCCGTCGTCGAGCGTGTGTTGGGTGGTAGGGCGCAGCGGAACGATCCTGCGCACCACGGACGGCGAACATTGGTCACCGGTCCCCGCACCCAGCACGGAAGATCTTGTGGCAGTGTCCGCGAGCAGCGCCAGCGATGCGACAGTCACAACGTCGAGCAGCAAGACCTTCGCGACGTTCGACGGCGGCGCGACCTGGCATCAGCAGTGAGGCCGGGAACATAACCATGAAGCCGCTCCACGCTGCCGCGCTCGCGCTTGGCGTCATGTTGTCGTCATGCGGATACGTCCAGAGGGGACCATCACCGGAAGATGCGCGCTGGTCTGAAATCAAATATGAAGATTGCATGCGCACCTCTGATTACCCAAGTGAGTGTGCGAACGAGAAACACATCAGCGATTTCTTCACGTACCACCTCGCATTCAACTCCGAAGTCCTATGTCAGCCCGGAGCACGTACTCCAGAAAATTAGAGCAGCGTCATCCCGTCCGCGATAGTTCATCCGCAAAGTAGCGTGTCGCCGGGCGGTCGAGGGTGCGCACACCGATGCTGAATGCCGGCGCCCTCACCCGCGCCGGAGGCGCGTCCACTTCCGGGGGAGAGGTATGAGATCACTTTTGCAGGTAGATCGTGTAGCCCTTGTGGCTGTGGGTCATGCCGAAGTTTTCGTAGAAATTGTGCGCTCGCGGGCGTTTGCGATTCGAGGTCAGCGACAGCTTGTAGCATCCCCGACGGCGCGCGACTTTGAGCGCGGCTTCCATCAGCAGGTCGCCGACTCCGGCGCCGCGACTCCGCGAATCGACCACCATATTTTCCAGAATCGCGGACGGCCTCAGGGTTCGCGCCAGATGTCTGAAAATCAGAATATGATTCGTGCCGACAACGTGACCGTCCCGGACTGCCACGAGCAGGATCTCGTCGGGTCGTAGCAGGAGTGAGCGCATGGCGCGGCGCATCTTTGTGGCGCCGGGACTTTTGTAGTCGCCTTCGTGCAGCTGCCGATAGAGGTCTTCGATTTCGGATTCGTCACCCAAGCGCGCTCGACGAATCCGAACCTGCTTTCGTTTCATCTCTATGACCCCAGGTTGGTCGGTCGATTCGAACTAACTTAACATGGGGCGAGGTAATACCGCGCCGCCGCCCCAAAAAAAGAACCTGAGAGCAAAATGGCGTCCCCGCCATTTTGCGATTGATACTGGGTGCTGGGGTCACCCCCCGCGACGGTGTCGATGCCCAAGGAAGCGTGAAACCCAAGGATGGGTTTCACGTTGAATATTGTGAGTTCCCTTCTCTCACTGGTGGCCGTGCTGGTTTTGGCTTGGCTGATACCCGTATAATGGTGCGATTCTTGGGTCTCATGGCGGTTTTATGCTCCATCAGGTGAGCGGTGCAGGCGGGTTGGGGGTGGTGGAACTGGTACTGGGCACCGGCCCGGTAGTCGCGGCAGTATTGTGGCTGCTGGTCGCGTTTTCGGTCGGCAGCTGGGGGACCATCCTTTACAAACTAATCCAGATTTCCCGCGCGCGGCGCGAGTCGGAAAAGTTTATCGCGATTTTCTGGGAATCGAAAAACCTCGCCGCGATTCATACCGCGAGCGTCGGCCTCAAGCGCAGCCCGGTCGCGCAGGTTTTCCGCGCCGGCTACCAGGAGCTGCTACAACTGACGCGCGCCAAGCGCCAGGCCGTCGGCTCTGACAGCGGTTTCTCGACCGACCTCGGCGGAATCGCGAACGTGATGCGCGCGATGAAGCGCCAGGAAAACGTCGAGCTGACCAAGCTCGAAGCGGGCATCACTTTCCTCGCGACGACCGGCTCGTCGTGCCCGTTTATCGGACTGTTCGGCACGGTGTGGGGAATAATGACGGCGTTCCTCGGGCTGTCGGCGTCGCATACGTCGAGTATTCAGGCCGTCGCGCCGGGAATCGCCGAGGCGCTGATCACGACGGCGGTCGGGCTGGTCGCCGCGATACCCGCGCAGATGTTCTACAACTACTTCATCGCGCGCGTGCGCGTGTTGGCGACCGAGATGGACAACTTCACTTCCGAATTTCTGAATATCGCCGAGCGTCACTTTCTTTCCTGAATTTAAGGGCGGCAATTCCAATGGCAATGGATTCCGGACAGGGACGCGGGCAGATGGTGTCGCAGATCAACGTCACCCCGCTGGTGGACGTGATGCTGGTGTTGCTCGTCATCTTCATGGTGACGGCGCCGATTATCCAGCAGGGCGTCCAGGTCACGCTGCCGAGCGTCAAGGCCGAGGCGCTGCCGGGCAAGGAAGAGCAATTCGTCGTCTCGATCACGAAGGACAGCCAGATTTATCTCAACGACACGAAGCTCTCGGCGGACGATCTGGCCGGCAAGCTAAAGGCGATTGCGCAGGAACGTCCCGACCGCGAGGTGTTCATCCGCGCCGACGACCAGGTGCCCTACGGCGAGGTGATCCGTGCGATGGCGGCGATCAAGGCGGCGGGAATCGAAAACGTCGGGATGGTGACGGAGATGCCGGCTGGTGGCGCCGATACAGGCGCGAAGTGAGCGCTAGTCGTGGCATCAGCGGACCATAACGGTGACGAGAATCCGTCGCGACTCGGATACTTCGCGGCGATTTTCGTCTCCGCCGTCGGGCACGTGGCGATTTTCGCCTTCGTGTTTTTCATCGCGCCGCGATTTCTGCATCCGGAAGAAGCTCCGCCGCCCGCCTACTCGGTGAAGATCGTGGACAACATCCCAGCAGGAGACCTGGGGACGCATCTGCCGCGGATCAATCGGCATACGACGGAGGAGTCGAAGGGGGAGGCGCCCAAGCCCGAAGAGTCGAAGATCAAAACTGAGCCGCCCAAAAGCGAGCTCGCGCTGAACGAAGACAAGAACGCGCTCATAACAAATGCGAAAGCGACGGACGTAGCGACACCGACTCCAACGCCGGAGCCGACCGTCGAATCGACGCCCGAGCCGACAGTCGAGCCCGCGCCGGCGCTTGAGCCAAATCTCGAAGCTACGGAGGAACCAACGATCGAGCCGACGCCCGAGCCGACTGCGCATCCGACGAAACACGCGACGCCAAAGCCCACGCCCGAAAAGGCGCGCATTCGACCCAAGTCAGGATCGACGGTGGCGAGGATCGCGGCGACGCCGAGCGTCGCGCAGCGGATGGCGAAGTTGAGGCAACAATTGCTCGCGGAGCATATGAAGGACCTGGCGATGAGACCGCCGTCTGAAGAAGAAGATGACGATGACGGTACGGACACGACCGAAGCTCCGGCGAAAGGGGCGGCAGGCGGCGGACCGGTGCCCGCAAGTGCGCCGAGCGACGGAAAGGGTTTCGGAATCGGGTCGGGCGAGGGCAGCGTAGGTATTCTTAAGGACCCGGAATTTCTGCTGTACTATAAGACTGTGCAGGAACAGATAAAGAAGGCGTGGACGTTTACCGGCGGATCGAACGATCTGACGGCTACCGTCGATTTCGCGATTGGCCCCGACGGCACGCTGACCGCGTTGAAAATTGGCACGAGCTCGAACGACGGGGCGTTCGACGACTCGGTGCTGCGCGCGATTCGGAGAGCCGCGCCGTTCCCGGCGCCGCCGGAAAAGTTTCGCGATCAGTTTGCCGCCGGAATCAAGGCGGTCTTTCAACTTGGCGAACTAAAGTCCTGAGGGGTGGGCAGGTTGCAGGAGGCGCGGATGTCTTTTCTAAGGATCAATTTCTCAAGCGTTCAAACATGAGGCAGTTACTTCACCGGTGCGCTCTTGTCTGCGCAATTCTTCTCGCCGCGATGAGTCAGGCCGCCGCGCAGGCTGGGCCGATCACGATTACGATCGCGGGACCGGGCGGGCAGCTCTCGCCGATCGCGGTGTCGGGGCTGAAAAATCTCGGCGGCGACGACGATCATCGCCTGGGCAGCGCGTTCGTCGGCACGCTCAGGCGCGACCTTGAGCTCTCAGGCTATTTCCGGCTGCTCGATCCGCACGCGTACATCGAGGATCCGCAGACGTCGGGGTTCGAGTTGGGGCAGTTTAATTTCGGCGACTGGCGCTCGATCAACGCCGACTTCGTGGTCAAGGGTAGTGTGACTGCGAGCGGCGATGGCGTGAAGCTGACGGCCTACCTTTACGACGTGGCGCAGCAGCGGCGGATGATGGGCAAGAGCTACAGCGGCGATGCCGCCGACGTACCGCGGATGGCGCGGCGATTTGCCGACGCGATCCTTGAAGCGGCGACCGGGCAAAAGGGTCCATTCGATTCAAAGCTGGCGCTTGTCTCGACCGGCGGCGGCCGCTTCAAGGAAATCTATACACAGTCGATCGAGGGTCAGGACCTGTTTAAGCTGACCGGCAATCCGACGATCAACCTGTTCCCGAGTTTCGACCGCGGCACCAACCATCTGCTGTACCTATCGTACAAGAGCATGCAGCCGGCGCTCTACCTGGTGGACCTCAAGGCGCAGAGCGAAATGAAGATCACCAGCCCGCACGGCCGCGTGATCGGCGGCACGCTCTCGCCCGACGGCGAGCAAATCGTGGCCGCGATCGAGCGCGACGGAATCACCAATCTGTATCTGCTCACACGCGAGGGCGCCGAAATCCGCCAACTCACCGATACCTCGGGAATCAACGTGAGTCCCGCAATTTCGCCCGACGGCGAGAAGCTCGCGTTCACGTCGGATCGCTCGGGCACGCCGCAAGTCTACATGATGAGCCTTTCCGGCGGCGCGCCGAAACGAATCACCTACAGCGGCGATTACAACACGACGCCCGCATTCTCGCCCGACGGCGCGAAACTGGCCTACCAGAGTCGCGACAATGGCCGCTTCGATATTTTTACGATCCCGGTCGGCGGCGGCGATCCGGTGCAGGTGACGGATGGCAACGGCTCCAACGAATATCCGAGCTGGTCGCCCGACGGGCGCTACCTGGCGTTCAGCTCGACGCGCGGACATAACTCGCGAATCTATATACTGATGGTCAGTAACCGGAAGATTATTTCCGCTTTGACGGAGGGTAATGGCAATGATTCCTGTCCAGCATGGTCAGGTTGGTTGGGTGAGTAGTCGTTCGACATTGGCCAAAGCGATGGCGATTGTTGGTGTGGCGATGATGTTGGCGATGGCGGGATGCTCGTCGAAGAAGCCGGCGCCGGTTGGCGACATGAACTCCAACGCAAATGGAATTGGTGAAAACCAAACAGGCCCGGGCGGCGGTACCAAGCTCGAGGACTGGGAGAACGGAACCATTGGGAGAGGCGGTCCGCTCAGCGATATTCATTTTGGCTACAATGACTCCGCGATCTCGGACCAGGACGGCCCCGTGCTAAAATCTAACGCCGCCTGGCTGCAAGCGCATCCGGAGACCAAGGTCCAGATCGAGGGTTATTGCGACGAGCGCGGATCGGAGGAATACAATCTCGCGCTAGGCGCCAAGCGCGCGGAGGCGGGAAAGGAGTACTTGGCAACGCTCGGAATCAGCGACAGCAGAATGTTGACCATGAGCTACGGCAAGGAGCTTCCACTTTGCACCGATCACGACGAAAGCTGCTGGTCGCAGAACCGGCGCGATCACTTTATGGTGAGCAAATAAGGATTACACGCGTGCGAAAAACAAACCGGGCGCTCGGCGCCATCGCGATCCTTGCGGCGATCTTCGCGTTGGCGGGATGCGCCGATCAGGGCGACATGCAGCAGCTCAACCAGAACGAGTTCACACTGCGCGGGATGATTGCCGCCGACCGCCAGCAAATCGACGCGTTGAAGGCGCAGGTCGCACAGCAGAACGATCAGATCCAGGAACTCCAGCACAACGCGACGCCGGATTCGGGCGGCAATGCGTCCGGGATGAACGATCGGGTCGCGAGCCTCGAAGCGGAAGTGAAGGCGCTGCAGGCGGGTCTCGCAGCGACTCCGGGCGCGGTGCCGCCGCCGGGCGCGCCGGCGGACAGCGTCGGACCGGGCACCGGAGAGGCGCCGCCGGAAGCGCCGGCGGCAGCGCCTGCTCCGCCCGCGACACCCGCCGAGATCGCGCCGACCTGGCCGACTGAGCTCGATCAGGAACTTGCCGACTCCGCGACGGCCGACGACCCGGGTATCAAGATTTATCGCGACGGTCTCGACGCGATGAAGGCCGCCAAGTATCCGCTCGCGGTCGCCAGGTTCACCAAGCTCCAGCATGCGTACCCGAAATCGCCGCTGAGCGAGCCCGCCGAATACTTCGCCGCCAACGCGTTGTTCGAGACCGGCGGCTACGACCAGGCGATTTTGCAATTCAACGATCTCGTGATGCGCTTCCCCAAGGGCAAGTATGCGTGCGCCGCGCTGCTGCGCGAGGGGCAGGCGTTCGTGAAGCTGAACGATCGGATCGACGCGCGCCTGACGCTGCAGAAGCTGGGGACCGATTGCCCCGGAACTCCGCAAGCGGCGTCCGCGGACACGATGATGAAAGATCTCGCGAGCGATTAAGGCGGCCCTCGCGCAAGATTGAATGGAAATAATTCGCGACCTCGACGCGCTCGCGCGCCATCCGTACCCGGTCACCGCGATCGGAAATTTCGACGGCGTCCACCTGGGCCATCGCGCGATACTTAACGCGGCGATCGATCGCGCGCGCGCCGCCGGCGGCACCGCGTTCGCGCTGACCTTCGATCCGCTGCCCGCCAAGCTGCTGGCACCGGCGCGCGCGCCGCGGCTTATCCTGACTCCCGATGACAAGCTCGAATTGCTGCGCCTGTCGGGCATCGACGGCGTAATCGTGCTCAACTTCACCCTCGAGCTGAGCTTGCTGCCGCCGCGCGATTTCGTCCGCGAATACCTGTGCCGAAAGATCGGCGTGCGCGAAGTGGTGGAGGGACAAAACTTCAGATTCGGGCACAACCGCGCGGGGACCCCGGCCGTGATGGTCGAGCTCGGGCGCGAACTTGGCTTCGAGACCGATGTAGTCGGGCCGGTGAAAGTGGACGGCATCGAAGTCAGTTCAACCAAAGTGCGCGAAGCGATCGCGGTCGGCGACATGCATCGCGCGGCCCGGCTGATGGGCCGTTACCACTTCCTGGCCGGGCCGGTGGTGCGCGGCCGCGAGCGCGGACGGACGATCGGATTTCCGACGGCGAATCTTGCGAGCGAAACCGAATGCCTCCCGCCCGACGGCGTTTACGCCACCCGCGTCATCCTCGACGACGGCGCCTACCCGTCGATCACCAACGTCGGAATGCGCCCGACATTCGCCGAGAGCGCGCGCTCGATCGAGGCGCACATCTTCGACTTCACTCGCGACATTTATGGACAGCGAATCAAGCTCGAACTAATCGAACGAATCCGCCCCGAACAAAAATTCGCCACCCCCGAAGCGCTGAAAGAGCGGATCGCGGTTGACCTGAGCAAGGCCCGCGAAATCCTCTCGGCCGCGTAAGTTTTTCCTTTCGACCGGTCCCCATTCCGCCAGAAGACCTTCCACAACTGGGCCGCGCATCTTCCCCTCTCCCAGGATGGGAGAGGATCGAAGGTGAGGATCCTTTTGCAGCGCGCTCCTTTGCGCGCGATTCGAGATTCTGGCCTCTGCTTGGGCGTGTCCACCAAGGTTATGCAAAAGTCTCTCGAGGGAAGTATCCGGCTCTTACCTCGCCCGTTATTTTACGGGAGAGGCGGCCGGCCGCACCGCGGCCGGTAGGTGAGGGTTCTGCGGCGCAGCACTTTTGCCCAACCGCTAGTATCCCGTCCCGCAAATATCTTCAAAAAGTTCTGGTTCATTCTCGCACGATCAGCCAAGGCACTCTCTGGTCCGGTTCCCCCTTTCCGCCCCGGAAAGGGGGCTAGGGGGATAGGACGGCGGCAACCACGCCGCATTCCGGTTCCCCCTTTCCGGCTCGGAAAGGGGGCTAGGGGGATAGGACGGCGGCAACCACGCCGACACTCCCCAGCGGATTTTCCTCTTCCCCTTCCCCATTCTTTCTGGGGAAGGGGTTAGGGGTTAGGGCTTTGTTCTTCAAGTCATTTATGGGACGCCGCACTAGCCAATCTTACTCGCCGGTTCGATCCAGTCGCGCGCGAGCCGCTCGATCCATCCGCCAATCTGCGACTCGTCTTCCGGCGGACTGGCGAGTATCACCAACTCATTCACTCCGGCAGCGCCGTACTTCTTCAAATCGTCCGCGGTGATCTTCTTGGTGTACGGGCACGCGATAATTTCGACTTCGCTCGCGTCGCGGCCGTTGGCTTTCAGCATCGCGCGCAGCTTGTCCGCCAGCGGCGCGGCGTCGTCGGGGCCGACATTGAAACCGAACCATCCGTTGCCGATGTCCGCCGTACGCTTTAGCGCGGGCCCGCTTTCGCCGCCGAAGATTATCGGCAGTTTCCCGCCGCGCACCGGCTTCGGAAAACATTTCGCCGCATCGAAATTCACGAACTCGCCGTGAAAGCTCGCCGCGCCGTCCGACCACAGCCGCCGCATCACTTCGATATACTCACGCGTCCGCTGCGCCCGCCGCTCGAACGGAATCCCAAGCGCCGCGAACTCCTCCGCCGACCATCCGATTCCCACGCCCAGCGCGAAGCGGCCGCCCGACAGCCGGTCCAGGCTCGCGGCTTCCTTGGCCAGCACGACCGGGTTGTGCTCCGGCACCAGGCAGATTCCCGTCGCCAGCCGAATCGTTTTGGTGACGGCGGCGGCAAACGTCAGCGTGATGAATGGATCGAGCCAGTCGGCATCGCCGGGCAACGGGAAGTCGCCGCTCGCGGCATACGGATACTTCGAGTCCTGGCGATCGAACAGCACGACGTGCTCGCCGACCCACAACGTCGAAACGCCCCGACGCTCAGCCTCCGCGGCCGTCTTCAGAATCGCGCCGGGACGCGCGCCGGTGCCGATTCCAAGCGCGAACAGTCCGACCTTCATTGCCCCGCTCCCGCACCATTTGCGACCGCGGCGACGGCCGGCGCCTTTACGAACTTGAGCATGAAGCGATCGGTTTCGCCGCGATGCTTGAACACGTACCAGGTGCGATCGTCTTCAGGATGGCGCAACGCGCTCGACGCGCCGTACAGTTTGAAGCCGGACTTCTCGACATCCTTGATCAGAAAATCTTCGTCGATCCGATGGAGCGTCGTGGTCTGCGTATCGCCCGTGCCCGGCTTGGCGCTGTGATCAACGATCCCGTAAATCCCGCCGGGCTTGAGCGCCTTGAACACTGCCGCGTTCACGTTGTCGCGATTGAGTTTGAGGCCGACCATGTCGTGGTAGTTGAGATGGATGATGACGGCGTCGAGCGAGTCGGGCGGCACCGGCAGCAGGTCGGGCGCGTCGAAGGGTTTGCTGACCTTGACCACGTTCTTGAGCGCGGGCTCTTTGAGCCGTTCGTTCCACTTGTCTTCAATTTGCTTGAACTGCTTGGGAAAAGGGCCGTTCTGCGAGTAAACGGCGCCGTTCGGTCCGACGATTCGCGCGTAGAGCTCGGTCATGTAGCCGCCGCCCGCGAAAACGTCGGCGATTTTCATGCCGGGCTTGATTCCATAAAAAGCCAGGATCTGATCGGGGCGCCGTCCGGCGTCGAGCGCCTTGTCGGCAGCGGGCCGATCGGGCGAGTTGATGGCGGCGGTGATGTCGGCGGGAATCTGCGACGCGGGAATCGGCGCGCTCTCAGCCACGCCAGTCGCGACGTGCACAATCTGCGCCCGCGCCGGCGACGAGCTCAAGGCGAATCCAGCGAATGCGATCATAGTTGATAAGATTCCGATCCGCGCTCTGATAGTCATTAGGATTCTCCGAGTGACGCAGGGTTTGTTCCGACGATTCGCCACAATTCGACAGCTAACACACCAATCGCAAACCGGGCAACGCGCACTTCGCTGACGGTCACCAAATCAAAGGCACCAGGTGATACCTGACCTTGCTTTGATATTCGGAATAGCCCGCGAGGTTCTGCGCCAGGAATCTTTCTTCGTCGAGCAGTCTCCACACGAGAACCAGGATCATCGGAATGATCGCGAGCAATCCCCACAACGAGCCGAGCGCGAGCGGCACGCCGATCAGCATGACGAGTGCGCCGATGTACATCGGATGACGCACCAGCGCGTACGGCCCGGTCGTGACGACGCGCTGCTCGTCGCCGATTTCGATGATCGCGGAGGTGAAAGTGTTCTCCTTGAACACCAGAAAGACGAAATAGAGTCCGAGCGCGACCAGCACGTCGCCGAGCACGGACAGGTACGGCGGCACCGATGACCATCCGAACCGATGATCGAGCGCGGAGAATACGAATATCGCGACGAACGCCACCATCGCCATGCCCTGAATGATCTTCTGGCTCTTCTCCCGCTCCGAGCCCGGACCCGCCTTGAGGCGCCGCTCGAGCAGTTTCGGATCGTTTTTCACCAGGTAAAGATCGATCGACAACGTGCATGCAAAAAACACCGCGAGCAGAATCCACGCCTGCCAGTAGTCGAACGTCCAGGCGGGAAGGAAGGTCAACGCAGCCATCACAACGATGAGCTCGACCAGCCCCAGCGTCGCTTTTTTGTTGAGTTCCGTCATCTCGCGGCTGCCGCGCGGCTTCCCTTCGATCGCGCCGCAGGAGTCAGCCGTTTCGCATTGAGAAGCGCGGCCTCGGCCTTGCGTGCGCGCCACCTCTCCAGCATCGCGGGCAACTCGGTCTGGATAAACTCGAAGAACGCGAGCGTCTCGGCGATCCGCGCGCCGGCCGGCGTGTCGCGTCCCACCGCGTCGATTCCCTCTCGCAGGGTGCGCTCGCATCGATCGAGCACCTGGTCCTTGCGCGCGATCGCCTCGTACCAGGTCTCGCTGTGTACGCGGTAATGCTCCCGCCGCGATCCAGGCTCCGCCTCACGGCTGGCAAGATTGACCTGCACGAGATAACTGACGGCGCTGGAAATCGCAGCCGCGCTGACATGCAGCATCGCGGCCAGCTCAGCCGCGGTCAGCCGTCCGGAATCGGTGGCGAGCAGAGCGGCAAATACCCGCGCCGGCATCCGCGGGAAGCCCGACTCGGTCAGCACCGACGCAAAGCGCTCGATAAACGCGGAGCGGGCTTTACTAGTTTTCAATATCTTCATAATATTATTAAAATCAACAATAATGTGTTCCGTCAACTCATGTCAACCTGAATTGGCCCTTTTTTAGTTCAAGCCCCGGGGGAGTGGACGGGACGGCGTGCACGCGGCAAGATTGACCGTGCGGCGCTTCGCAATGAACCCAGAGACGCAAACCAATTCTTCGGACATCGCGCCCGGCTTCGGCGGACTGCGCGTCGTCGCGTTCGAGAGCCGGATGGCGGCCGAGGTCGCGTCGATGATCGAGCGGCGCGGCGGCGTCGCGATCGTCGCACCGGCGATGCGCGAGGTGCCGCTCGAAGACAATCGCGTGGCGCTGGATTTCGCCGAGCGCCTGCTCGGTGGTGAATTCGACGCGGTTATCTTCATGACCGGCGTCGGAACGCGCGCTCTGTTTGCGGCGATGGAAACACGGCATCAGCGGGCGGCGCTGGTGGCAGCGCTCACCGCAATCACCACCATTGCACGTGGGCCGAAGCCGATTCGCGCGATGCGCGATCTCGGGATCGAACCGTCGATCGTCGTGCCGGAACCGAATACGTGGCGTGAAGTGCTGAGTGCGCTTGCGGCGAAGGTCGAGCTCAAGGGCAAGCGCGTCGCGGTGCAGGAATATGGAGTCTCAAATCACGAGCTGACCGCCGGGCTCGAGGCGCGCGGCGCGCGCGTCGCGATTGTTCCGGTTTACAGGTGGACGCTGCCCGCCGATCGCGCACCGTTGCGCGCGGCGCTGAACGCGATTGCGGTGGGCGCTGCGGACGTAGCAATTTTCACCAGCTCGAACCAGGTGACGAACGTAATCCAGCTCGCCGAGGCCGAGGGAATCGGCGACGCCGTTAACCGCGGATTCGCGCGGATGGCGGTGGGCTCGATCGGGCCGGTTTGCTCGGAGCAGATTCGCGCGTACGGGCTGAGTGTGGACTTCGAGCCCGAGCATTCGAAGCTCGGCCACCTCATCAAAGAGGCAGCGGCGCAAGCAACTTCGATTCTTATCGCCAAGCGCGCGAGCGCCGATCGGATTGAAGCGGTCGCGTCGCCAATTCCGCAGCGCGCGGCGATTTCCAACGCGCCGCGTTCTCCGCTTGCCGATCATCCGATGATGAAGGCGTGCCGGCGCGAGGCGACGCCCTACACTCCGATATGGCTGATGCGCCAGGCAGGGCGCTACATGCCGGAGTACCGGCGCGTTCGCGAGCAGCACGATTTTCTTGATCTGTGCAAGCGGCCCGAGCTCTCCGCCGAGGTAACGGTCACCGCAGTCGAGCGGCTCAAGGTGGATGCGGCGATAATCTTCGCCGACATCCTGCTGCCGCTGATCCCGATGGAAGTCGGGTTGCATTACGAAAAAGGCGACGGGCCCGTGATCGATCGCCCGATTCGCACCGAGGCCGACCTCGACAAGATTCCCGAGGTCGATGTCGCGACGCTCGGGTTTGTCGCCGACGCGATCAAGCTCGTGCATCGCGCGCTCGCGGCCAAGACTCCGCTGATCGGATTTGCCGGCGCGCCGTTCACACTCGCATCGTACCTGATCGAAGGCGGCTCGTCGCGGCAATACCAGGCGACCAAGACTTTCATGTACACGCAACCCGAAACGTGGCATCGCCTGATGGAGCTGCTGGCGCGCGTCACCGCGGATTATCTGAAGATGCAAATCGCGGCGGGCGCCGACCTCGTGCAGATTTTCGACAGTTGGGTCGGCAGCCTCGGGCCCGACGACTACCGCCGCTTCGTGCTGCCACATACGGCGTCGGTGATCGCGGCGATTCCCGCCGACGTGCCCGTGATCCATTTCGGCACCGTGACGGGGAACCTGCTCGAGCTGATGCGCGAGGCGGGCGGTGACGTGCTCGGCCTCGACTGGCGGGTCGATCTCGCGGACGCGTGGGCGCGGCTCAACTACAGCGTCGCGGTGCAGGGCAATCTCGATCCGATCGCGCTGTTCGCCGACGTTGGCGAGATCCGCACACGCGCGCGCGCGATTCTCGATCAGGCGGGCGGACGGCCGGGACACATCTTCAATCTCGGTCACGGAATCCTGCCCGAGACGCCGGTCGATCACGCGATCGCGCTGATCGACGCGGTTCACGAGATGAGCGCGCGCTGACGCGATGGCCGCGAAAGCGAAATGCGACGCGGTCTTGATGATCGGATTCGGCGGACCGACGCGCGCCGACGAGGTGCGCCCGTTCCTCGACAACGTGCTGCGCGGACGGCCGGTCCCGCTCGAGCGCTACGAGGTAGTCGTACATCATTACGATCTGCTCGGCGGGCGCTCGCCGTACAACGATCTCACTCTGCGGCAGGCGGCCGCGCTGCGTGCGGAATTGGAAAAAAGATGCGCGCAAATTCCGGTCACGGTTGGGATGCGCAACTGGGAACCGTACGTTGCCGACTCGATGCGAGTGCTGGCTGACAGCGGTGCGCGCCGTGTGCTCGGCTTCATCATGGCGGCGCATCGCTGCGAGGCCAGCTTCGAGCGCTACCAGGCGACGGTAAACGACGCGCTCGCCACGTTGGGCGAAGCGGCGCCCGAGGTCGTGTATCCCGAGCCGTGGCACGATCATCCGCTGTTCACCGCGGCGGTGGCGTCGCGCGCGCGCGAGGCGTACTCGAGGCTGGAGTTCCCGGAGCGATCGCGCGCGCGGCTGATCTTCACGGCGCACAGTATTCCGCTCGCGATGGCGCAGGTCGGGCCGTATGTCGAGCAACTCACGCAGTCGGCGCGGATCGTCGCGGCGGACCTGGGAGTCGATACGTGGCAGTTCGCGTATCAAAGCCGCAGCGGCAGTCCGCGCGACGCGTGGCTCGAACCCGACATCAAGGACGCGCTGAGCAACCTCGACGCGAAGACTGCGGTCGTCGTGCCGATCGGTTTTCTGTGCGATCACGTCGAGGTGCTGTACGATCTCGATATTGAAGCGGCGCAGGTCGCGCGCGACGCGGGTATCAGGATGGAACGCGCGCCGACCGTCGGTGACCATCCGCTGTTTATCGAGATGATGGCGTCGATCGTCGCAGCGCACGCGCGCTGATCGCGCGAGGGAGAACCTCGAACGGGCACCGACTCACAGGTCAAGCGGGTAGCGGTGATCGGCGGCGGGATCGCCGGGCTCGCCGCGGCATATCGATTGCGCGAGCTGGCGGCGGCGCGCGAGTTCCCGCTCGACGTGCAATTGCTCGAGCGTAGTGCGCGATGCGGTGGCGCGCTGGAGACGATCCGGCGCGACGGGTTTGTGATCGAGACCGGCGCAGATTCATTTCTGTCGGAAAAAGTTGCGGCTGCCGAACTGGCCCAGCGACTGGGACTCGGTGCGGAACTGATTCCGACGCGCGAGATCTACCGCAAGACCTGCGTGGTGCGCGCAGGGAGGCTGGTCGAGATTCCGGCGGGGTTTTCGCTGCTCGCGCCGGCGCATCTCGGGCCGGTTTTTCGCAGCGCGCTTTTCTCGCCGCTCGGAAAATTGCGGATTGCGATGGAACCGTTCGTCGCCGCGCGCACGAGCGACGAGGACGAGAGTCTCGACTCATTCGTGACGCGGCGGCTCGGACGCGAGGTGCTTGAGCGCGTCGCGCAGGCGCTGGCGGGCGGAATCTACACCGCTGATCCGAAACGGCTGAGCATGCAAGCGACGATGCCGCGTTTCGTCGAGATGGAGCGGGCGCACGGCAGCGTCGTGAAGGGAATGCGTGCGGCGGAGCAGATGC
Source organism: uncultured delta proteobacterium (assembly GCA_963711565.1). Taxonomy (GTDB): domain Bacteria; phylum Desulfobacterota; class Binatia; order Binatales; family Binataceae; genus Binatus. The sequence goes on from CAVQEQ010000001.1 coordinate 333,289, forward strand.
GCGCGTCGAAGAGTTCGGAGGTGAGTGGCGCGCGCTGGAGCATGTTCCTGAGTTTCAGGAATGGAATGGCAACGCTGCCCGAGATACTCGTGGCGCGGCTGGGCGCGGCGATTCGCAAAGGCTCGGATGTGGTCGGAATGTCGCGAAACGGAGACGCCTGGCGACTCGCGCTCGCGGGCGGCGAGTCTATCGACGCCGACGCTGTTATCTGCGCGGCGCCGGCGTACGCGGCTGCACGCATCGTGGCGACGATTGCGCCGGCGGCGGCGAAAATGCTCGGCGAAATCAGCTACGCGTCGTCGGCGACGGTCAACCTGACGTATCGCGAGAGCGATTTTGACGGACCGCCGCGCGCGTTCGGTTTCGTCGTGCCGGCAAGCGAGAATCGGCGAATAATCGCGGGCAGCTTTTCGAGCTTCAAGTTCGAGGGACGCGCACCCGCGGGCGCAATCCTCGCGCGCGCGTTCGTCGGCGGCGAGATGAGCCGCGACATGATGAGCCTCAGCGACGACGAGATGGTCGCCGCAGTGCGCGACGAGTTTCGCGAGCTGCTCGGAGTAAGCGTGGCGCCCGGATTCACCGAAGTCAGGCGATGGCCCGACTCGATGCCGCAGTATGAAGTCGGGCACCTCGCTCGTGTAGCGGAGATCGAGCACGCAACCGCGGAGATTCCGGCGTTCGCGATAGCGGGCGCGGCGTATCGCGGCGTCGGGATTCCGGATTGCATCCGCAGCGGCGAAGATGCGGCCGATGCGATCTTCGCGAAACTCTCGGCGATGAAATGAGCCTCGAGGATTCACCCAGCGCGGCGCATTGGCCGCGTGTGATCGCGCATGCCGACATGGACGCGTTCTACGCATCGGTCGAAGTGCTTGACAACCCCGCCCTGCGCGGGCTGCCGGTGATCGTCGGCGGGCGCAGCGCGCGCGGCGTCGTTACGTCGGCGTCGTACGAGGCGCGCAAATTCGGCGTGCGCTCCGCGATGCCGACCGGGCAGGCGCGCAAGCTATGTCCGCAAGCGATCTTCGTGCCGGGCCGGATGGATCGCTACGTGGAAATTTCTAAGGTGGTGCGACGCGTGTTCGAGAGCTTCAGTCCAGTGGTCGAACCGCTGTCGCTCGACGAGGCGTTTATCGATTTGACTGGCACCGAGCGCCTGCTCGGACCGCCGATGGATGCTGCGCGCGACCTCAAGCGCAAGGTGTTCGAGGAAACCGGGCTGGTCGTGTCGGTCGGCGTCGCGCCGACCAAGATGGCGGCGAAGATTCTGAGCGACATGTCTAAGCCCGACGGCTTGCTCTCCGTCGCGCCGGAGAAGCTGCAGGAATTTCTGACGCCGCTGCCGGTCGAGCGGCTGTGGGGCGTAGGACGCGTGACACTCGCGCGGATGCACGAATGCGGAATCAAGACGGTCGGCGATTTGGCGCGGCGCGATCCGGCCGAGTTGAAGAGCATGTTCGGCTCGATGGGGCCGCATCTGCATGAACTGGCGTCGGGCAACGACACGCGTGCCGTCATCGCCGACTGGCAGCGCAAGTCGTACGGCGAGGAAAATACTTTCGCGCGCGATCTCGCGCTCGACTCAACTGAACTGCGGCGCGTGCTGATCGCGCATGGCGACGCGATCGCGCGGCGGCTTCGCGCGGACGGGGTGCGTGCGCGGACGATCACACTCAAGCTGAAACTTGCGCGTCCGCTCGGCGGTGGTCGGTATCCATTGATCACGCGCAGTCTTTCATTGGACGGCACGACCAATGACGGGCCCGAGATTTCGCGCGTCGCGACGCAGTTGCTGTCCAAGGTTGGCGGGAAAGAGAAAATTAGGCTGGCGGGAGTGCAGGTGCATCAGTTGGAGCGCGCGGACACCGCGCAGCTGGGGCTGTTCGAAGCGGCGCCGGCCGAGGATCGAAAGCGCGACCGTTTGAATCGCGCGCTGGACTCAGTCGCGAAGAAATTCGGCGACGAGGCCGTCACGCGCGGGCTGGCTCGCGCGGAGCGCGCGGCGCCGACGCGGCGGATTAAGTAGGAACCTAACCCCTAACCCCTTCCCGCGCGGGAAGGGGGACCGGATGTTTAGCGACCGGCTGCCGGAGAAGTTTATACCGTTGCGGGATTGATTAACTTTAGTTAATATCTTGCTCTATGCAAGCAGTTGGACGGCGCGATCCTATCTTCCGCGCGATCGAGGCGATGACCGCGCTGGCGGAAATTTTTGGGCGCCGGCGCGAGGTGCTGGCGCGCGACGCGGGGATCACGATCGAGCAGTGGCGCGTGCTCGAGGAAATCTCGACCGAGCATTTTATTCCCTCGATGTTCGCGCGCAGCCGCGACAGCTCGGCGGCAGCGGTATCCAAAATCCTGCGACAACTGCTCGATGCAGGGCTGGTCTCGGCCGCGATTGGGCGGGACGACCGCAGGAACCGCAGTTACAAGCTGACTGCGAAGGGACATCGAACGCTCGCGGAGCTGCGCGCGTCGCGGCAGGCGGCGATCGAGGCTATATGGACGGGATTTTCTCGCGACGAGCTGGCCGCGTTCAGCAGGTTCGCGATCAAGCTGTCGGATCGGATCGAACGCTATTCGCGCGGGAAGAATGGGCGGCGGGCGGCTGCGGTGTGAAGAATCGAGGTTTCGCAATAAAGTTGTTACGCCGCCGATGCGGCGGGAGTTGTTAACGCTATGGCCGCAAAGACACTGTTCGAAAAAATCTGGGAAGAGCACGTCGTCCGCGAAAAGCAGCACGAGCCGTCTCTGCTCTACATCGACCTGCACCTGGTGCATGAAGTCACGTCGCCGCAGGCGTTCGAGGGACTGCGTCATTCGGGGCGCAAGGTTCGCGCGCCGCATCGTACGTACGCGACGCAGGATCACAACGTGCCCACGACCGATCGCAGCAAACCGATCACCGACGCCGATTCGAAGCTGCAGATCGAGACGCTGCGGCGCAACTGCGCGGAGTTCGGATTGCGGCTGTTCGATATCGGATCGCGCGAGCAGGGGATCGTGCACGTGATCGGGCCGGAGTTGGGACTGACGCAGCCGGGCATGACGATCGTTTGCGGCGACAGCCATACCGCGACGCATGGCGCGTTCGGCGCGCTCGCTTTCGGAATCGGCACCAGCGAAGTCGAGCACGTGCTGGCGACGCAATGCCTGTGGGAAGAGCGGCCGCAGACGTTTGAGATTCGCGTCGACGGGAAACTCGGCATCGGAGTCGGCGCCAAGGATCTGATCCTCGGCATCATCGGCAGGATCAAAACCAACGGCGCAACGGGGCACGTGATCGAGTACCGCGGCGCGGCGGTCGAGGCGCTGTCGATGGAAGAGCGGATGACGGTGTGCAACATGTCGATCGAAGGCGGCGCGCGCGCCGGGATGGTCGCCGCGGACAAGACTACCGTCGAGTATCTGCGTGGGCGCCGGTATATCCCGGCCGGCAAGGAGTTCGACGAGTTGGCGGCGCGATGGCTCGAGTGCCGCAGCGACGACGGCGCGAAGTTCGATCGCAGCGTGGTCTTCGACGCGGCGACGTTCGCGCCGCAGGTGACGTGGGGCACGAATCCCGGGATGGTCACCGACGTGCGCGGCAGCGTGCCGAATCCCGCGGAGATTGGCGACAAGGAGCAGCGCGAGACGGTCGAGCGGGCGCTCACCTACATGGCGCTCCGGCCGGGAACGCGAATCGAGGACATCAAGATCGATCGCGTGTTTATCGGATCGTGCACTAACTCGCGGCTGAGTGATCTCAAGTCCGCCGCCGGTATCGTCAAGGGTCGCAAAGTTGCGCCGACCGTGCACGCGATGGTGGTGCCGGGCTCGCAGCAGATCAAGGCCGAGGCGGAGAGTCTCGGTCTCGACAGAATTTTCACGGAGGCCGGCTTCGAGTGGCGCGAATCGGGATGCAGCATGTGCCTGGCGATGAATCCCGACGTGCTGCAGCCGGGCGAGCGATGCGCGAGCACCTCGAATCGCAACTTCGAGGGTCGTCAGGGCAAGGGCGGGCGCACGCATCTGGTGAGTCCGGCGATGGCGGCGGCGGCGGCGGTCGCGGGGCACTTCGTCAACGTAAGGGAATGGGCCAATCAGTGAAATACACTTCATCTAATGTGAAACCCGCCGTGGGTTTCACGCTTCCCTGGGCAGGGGTGACCCCTGCACCCAGTAATTAATTCCCAGGAGACACTGATGCAGAAGTTCAAAAATTTTACCGGGATGGTGGCGCCGCTCGATCGCGCCAACGTCGATACCGATCAGATCATTCCGAAGCAGTTTCTCAAGGCGGTCGTGCGGACCGGGCTCAAGGCTGGCCTGTTTATCGACTGGCGGCGCAATCCGGACGGCAGCGAGAACCAGGACTTCGTGCTGAACAAGCCGCGCTACCAGGGCGCGTCGATTCTGGTCGCGCGCAATAATTTCGGCTGCGGCAGCTCGCGCGAGCATGCGGTGTGGGCGCTCGATGATGCGGGTTTCCTCGCCGCGATCGCGCCGGAGTTCGCCGATATCTTTCACAACAACTGTCTTAAGAACGGATTTCTGCCGGTCACGCTGACGGCCGACGAGGTCGAGCATATTTTTCGCGCGGCCGGCGATTACGAGGCGTATCGGCTGACGATCGATCTCGAAAAGCAGATCGTGTCGGACGACTTCGGCTGGACGGCGCATTTCGAGATCGAGCCGTTCGACAAGAAATGCCTGCTCGAAGGCCTCGACGATATCGCGCTGACGCTCGCACATGAGGATCGAATCGTCGCGTACGAGAAGGCGCATCCGCTGCCGCATCGCTTCGAGTAAGATGTTCGCATGAGAAAGATCATCTCGATGGCAATTATCACGCTGTTCTCGATGGCACTGGCCGGATGCTGGTTTTATTCGAGGCCTGACGCGACGGCGGCAGGCTGTCAGAAGACTACCTACGGCGTCGTGACGGCGACGAGCACGACCGAGAATTGTCCCCATGCCGCTGCTGCCGGCGGTCCATCTACATCGATCCCGCCGACGCCACCGCCGATACCGTCGCCCGGAATGATGTGATTTGTGCATCGATGCGATAACTCGCGCTCGTGATTCTTCCAACGACAATCACAGCGGGCGCCGAGCACGACCGGATGCGGCTCGATGTGTTCGTGTCGATGCGGCTCGCGCCGGAGTACTCGCGATCGCAGGTGGCGCGGATGATCAAGGCGGGACTGGTGAGGGTCAACGGCCTATCGGCGCGCGCGTCGAGCGGAGTGCGGACGGGGGACCGCGTCGAGGTCGCCGCGATTCCCGCCGGCGCGGCGTACGATCCTTCGAGTTACAAGGAAGGTGACGCGCCCGAGATTTCGGTAATTTTCGACGACGATGAAATAATCGGTGTGAACAAACCCGCCGGGATGACGGTGCATCCTGCACCTGGGCATCCCAATGGCACTCTCGTCGATGCGCTGCTCGCGCGATTTCCCGAGCTGGCTGCGATGGCCGAACCTGACGGCGTGCTGCGCCCGGGGATCGTGCATCGCCTGGACAAAGACACGTCGGGCGTGATGGTGGTGGCGCGGACGCCGTTTTCGCGCACCGCCCTTTCGCGGCAATTCAAGGACCGGATCGTCAAGAAAACTTACCTCGCGATCGTCAAGGGGAAACTCGCGCGCGACCGGCTGACGATCGAGCGGCCCGTCGGACGGCATCCGATCGAGCGCAAGCGGATGTCGGTGCGATCGAATGCGCCGCGCGACGCCATCAGCCATCTCACAGTGCTAGCGCGATTCGATCCCGCGGACGGCGACGAAATGGGAACGTCGCTGGTGCGGGTGCGGCCCGACACGGGCAGAATGCATCAGATTCGCGTGCATCTTGCGTCGATTGGGCATCCGTGCCTGGGCGATCCTTTGTATGGCGGCAAGTCAGCAGGCGGCGGATTTTTCCATCGACAAGCCCTGCATGCTCTGGCGCTGAGCATTGCGCATCCGCGATCCGGCGAGCGGCTCGAATTCGTTGCGCCACTGCCAGGTGACTTCGACGAGTTTCTTGCTACGAAGTTATTCGCGGCCGATGCCCGCGAGCTTCGCCGCTGGATCGAACTCTGATGCGTGTTGATACAAGTAGCGTCAGCCCCCGTTGACATGCTCGCATTGCGCGGGTAGCGTTTTACTTGAGCTTCCGCACTGAGGACGCTGAGACGGGTTGGGTGGATAGATAAATCCCGTTTCCCTGCGGTCCGTAATTCCGAACTTGAACTCAAGGCGTTAGTTGTTCCGAATCCCGACCGCTTGAGCACTAAATCTATAATGGTATCTCCCGTCATGGGGGCCCATTGGAACAAACGTTCATAACCTGCGATGGGCGTCGCGCAAGCGGCGACGATTGGCAGCATTAAAGATGATGGAGTCCAGGTTGCGGGGAAGGCATATGGGCAAGGGCAGACACGTTGCGAAGAGCGAGGAGGGTCGCTTCGACGATCCGCGCTCGACCAACGGCACACCGCGTCAGGTAAATCTCGACAGCAATCCGAATCTTCCGCCGCCGGCGCCGGTGATCAGCGAAGAGGGTGTCCTCAACCTCAAGTCGCTCAAGCGTGCGAAGATTACCGAGCTGGCGCAGATGGCGCGCGACTTCAACGTCAACGGCGCCACCAACATGCGCAAGCAGGAGATGATCTTCGCCGTCCTGCAGGCGCAGGCCGCCAAGAACGGATCGATCCTCGGCGAGGGCGTGCTGGAAATCCTGCCCGACGGCTTCGGCTTCCTGCGCGCGCCCGACTACAACTACCTGCCCGGCCCCGACGACATTTATATTTCGCCGAGCCAGATTCGCAAATTCAACTTGCGCACCGGCGACGTGGTCTCCGGCCTGATTCGGCCGCCGAAGGAAGGCGAGCGCTACTTCGCGTTGCTCAAGGTCGAGTCGATCAACTACGAGGACCCCGAAAAGGCGCGCGACAAGATCCTGTTCGACAACCTGACCCCGCTCTATCCTGAGGAGCGGATCAAGCTCGAATACAATCACGAAGATTTGACCACCCGCATCATCGATTTGGTCGCGCCGATCGGCAAAGGCCAGCGCGGGCTGATCGTCGCGGCGCCGTTCACCGGCAAGACGATGATGCTGCAAGCGATCGCCAAGGCGATCGCGCATAACCATCCGGAGATCGTGCTGATCGTGCTGCTGGTTGACGAGCGGCCCGAGGAAGTGACCGACATGCTGCGCTCGGTGCAGGGCGAGGTCGTCAGCTCGACCTTCGACGAGCCGGCGACGCGTCACGTGCAGGTCGCCGAGATGGTAATCGAAAAGGCGCGGCGGCTGGTCGAGCACGGGCGTGACGTCGTCATCCTGCTCGATTCGATCACTCGGCTGGCGCGCGCGTACAACACGGTGGTGCCGCCGTCGGGCAAGATCCTGTCGGGCGGCGTCGACTCCAACGCGCTGCACAAGCCCAAGAAGTTTTTCGGCGCCGCGCGCAACACCGAAGACGGCGGCAGCCTGACGATTATCGCGACCGCGCTGGTCGATACCGGCAGCCGCATGGACGAAGTAATTTTCGAAGAGTTCAAGGGCACCGGCAATCAGCAGATCGCGCTGGACCGGCGCCTGCTCGAAAAGCGCATCTTCCCGACCATCGACATCCAGCGCTCCTCGACCCGCAAGGAGGAGCTGTTGCTGCCGCGCGCGACGCTCAATCGCGTGTGGATATTGCGCAAGCTGCTGACGCAGCTCAACGCCGTCGAGGCGATGGAATTCCTGATCGACAAGATGGACAAGACCAAGACCAACGAGGAATTCCTCGAGTCGATGAACGCCTGATCATTGGGGCTGGCTTAAGGGCTTAAGAAGGGGCTTTTTTGTAGTGGGGCGGGCCGCCGTGCCCGCCATTCTGACAGCGGGCATTAGATGATGCCTGACTCATCTCACTTTTACCGCAGGCGACTGCCGCATTACCGCGAGCGAGACGCTGTCTATTTCGTGACCTGGCGACTTGCCACAGGCATAGAATTGTCGCCGCCGGAGCGCGATCTGATCGCGGCGGAACTGCATCACAGTCACGATCAACGCTACGAGCTATACGCCTGCGTGGTCATGAACGACCATGTGCACGTCCTGCTGCGAATCTTGCACGAAGAGCCTCTCGAGAAGATCGTTCATTCGTGGAAGTCGTTCACCGCGCATGCGATCCAGCGCCGGCATGGACGCCGCGGGCGAGTCTGGCAGGATGAGTACTTCGACCGAATTGTCCGCGATGAAAAAGAGCTTGAGCAAAAATTCAACTACATCCTTGGTAACCCATGGACGCGATGGCCGGAGCTCAAGGATTATCGGTGGGTTTGGCCGAGAGATTAGGTAAGCGTGGGCGCGGACGCTCGCGCATCGAGGGCGGGCACGGCGGCCCGCCCCACTACAAAAAAAGCTAGGAACCGGACACCCACTCTAGTGGGGCGGGCCATTTCCTAGTGGGGCGGGCCGCCGTGCCCGCCATCCTCGCATGCCCGCCATCGATGATTTTTTTCGGCAAGTAGCGTATAACTTTCTGACGTGAGCAACCTGAAAAGCCGCTACCTCGCGGCGCTCGCGTTCGTGGGCTGGTATCTGATGATGCCGCCCGATTCCAGCAGGATCCCTCATGATGTCGATGTTGACGTTCCGCTCTCCCGCTGGACTATTGTCACCAATTACGACACCCAGGAGCATTGCGAGAAGGTGCTCGCGGACATTCAGAACAGTTTTCAGGACCCGGCGGAGCTTGATAAAACGGGCAGACTCAGGCGCCTCCAGAAAAATGACCCCGCGCTGGGAAAAGCGCGCGCGATCAATGCCGCCTGCGTCGAGAGCGACGACTTCAGATTGAAGGGCAGGAAGTAGTATGAAGCGACGCCACGCAGGCGCGCTCGCGCTTGTAGCCTCGATCATCTTTAGTTGTTTGACGAGTTGCGCGACATACCAGGTTGAGGGGATGACTGTGAAGAGTCAGGCCCATGGTCATGGCGTCATGATTTTAACGTATAAGGATGGGTGGTTCGCGCCACTCGGAGACGAAGGGCAAGGGATCTCTATCGCCACCGAGATTTGCAATGAACGGGGATACTCGGGAGCAACAACACTCGGCCAGGACGAACGGTGTCTTACCCACGAGTGGCAAATACCCTACTTGTTCGCCGCGTGCTACGAGACCGTTTTGACGGCCAGTTACTACTGTGATGAAGCCACAAGCGCTCCCCACTTGCTTAACACTTGGTTCCAGTTCATCCCGGCAAATTAAGACAGTACCCCGCAATCGAGCACGCTTTCCTACCGCGCCCCACCCTGATAATACTTACAGATTGCCCCGCGCACGGGGCCAAGAGGCAAGGACTAAATTCTATGACTGAAATTAGTATGAAGCAGCTCCTGGAGGCCGGCGTTCATTTCGGCCATCAGACCAGCCGCTGGAACCCGAAGATGAAGCAATACATCTTCGGCGCCCGCAACGGTATTTACATTATCGATCTGCAGCAGACCGTGAAGATGTTTCGCGCGACCTTCGACTTCGCGCGCGATCTCGCGGCGGCGGGCGGCACGATGCTGTTCGTGGGCACCAAGAAGCAGGCCCAGGACATCGTCAAGGAAGAAGCCGAGCGATGCGGCATGTACTACGTGAACAACCGCTGGCTCGGCGGGATGCTGACCAACTTCCAGACTATTCGCGCGTCGATCGACCGGCTCCGGAAGCTCGAAGAGACGATGGCCGACCCGGAAATGATTAAGGCGCTCACCAAGAAAGAGATGAGCGACAACGGCCGCGAGCATGAAAAGCTGATGGCGACGCTGGCCGGGATCAAGAATATGCGCAAGCTGCCGGACGCGCTGTGGGTGATCGATACCAAGAAAGAAGATATCGCGGTCGCGGAAGCGAACCGCCTAGGAATCCCGGTCGCGGCTGTGGTCGATACCAACTGCGACCCCGACCTGATCGCGTACCGAATCCCCGGCAACGACGACGCTATCCGCGCGATCAAGCTGTTCACGGCCGCCGTCGCCGACGCGATCCTCGAAGGCAAGCAGATTGCCGAGGAGCGCGCCAAGGGGCAGCAGGATATTCGCTCGGACGCGGGCGCCGCGGCAGACCCGGGGGCATCGGCGCCCGATTCGCCAAGCGCGGTCTAGTCAACCGACTCGATTTTCAAGTCCGCAACAGAGCTGGTCAACGTGCCGGTCGCTTGCAGTAGAGCGACCGGCCAAGAATACTAGCTCAACTCAGGAATTGCGATGAAACTAACTCCGAAGCTGATACAGGAACTGCGCGAGAAGACCGGCGCCGGCATAATGGATTGCAAGCGAGCGCTGTCGGAGACTGACGGAGATCTCGAAAAAGGCATACTGTGGCTGCGCGAGAAGGGAATCGCCGCCGCTGCCGGCCGTGCGGGCCGGGTCGCATCCGAGGGCGCGGTCGGTTCGTATATTCACGCGGGCGGCAAGATTGGCGTGCTAATCGAAGTCAATTGCGAGACCGATTTCTGCGCCAAGTCGGAAGCATTCCAGGCGTTGGTGAAGGAACTCGCACTGCAGGTCGCGGCGCTCAATCCACGCGTCGTGCGGCGCGAGGAGTTGTCGCCCGAGGTCATCGAGCAGGAGCGCCAGATCTACGCGTCGCAGGCCGAGGGCAAGCCCGCGGCGGTGGTGGCGAAGATCGTCGACGGCAAAATCGAGAAATTCTACAAGGAAGCATGCCTGCTCGAGCAGGCGTACGCGCGCGATCCCAACAAGACTGTCAACGATCTGCTGGGCGAGGCCGCCATCCAGATGCGGGAAAAGATCGACGTGCGGCGCTTCACGCGCTATCAGTTGGGCGAGGCGCTGGACGCCAAGGCGGTGCCGGCTTAGGCGCGCCGATGCGATTGTTCCGCTTCCCTCAAGGGGAAGGGGTTAGGGTTAGGTTGCGTTCTACGGGGGCTGTTTCGGATGTATCGCAGGAGCATCCAGAAAGATGGCTGAAGTTCAAAGTGCGACGGACGGCAAGCCGCGCTTCAGCCGTATCCTGCTGAAACTATCCGGCGAGGCGCTCGCGCCCACGCAAGGGTCGGGACTCGACCTCGACGCGCTGGCCGAGATTGCGCTCGAAATCAAGGGAGTTGCGGCGCTCGGCGTACAGCTGGCGCTGGTGATCGGCGCCGGCAATTTCATCCGCGGCAGCGATTATGAGGCGCGCGGGATGGATCGCTCGACCGCCGATCAGATGGGGATGCTGGCGACCGTGATCAACGCGCTCGCGCTGCAAAACGCGCTCGAGCATGTCGGCGTCGTCACGCGCGTGCTGTCCGCCATCGAGATGCAGGCGCTGTGCGAGCCGTACATCCGCCGCCGCGCCGTGCGCCATCTCGAAAAGGGCCGCGTCATTATATTCGCGGCCGGCACCGGCAATCCTTACTTCACGACCGACACGGCTGCCAGCCTGCGCGCGATGGAAATCGGCGCCGAGGTGATTCTCAAGGCGAGCCATACGGTTGACGGGGTCTACGATCGCGACCCGGTGCGCGAGCCGGGGGCCAAGCGCTTCGACCGGCTGACTTATATCGAGGTGTTGCAAAAAAATCTAAAAGTGATGGACTCGACGGCCATCTCGATGTGCATGGATAATCGTCTGCCGATCATCGTGTTCAATTTGCGCAAAGCGGGTAATATAAGAAGGGCCGTAATGGGCGAGCAAATCGGGACCCGGGTGGAGAGCGCACCGTGAGCATGCTTACGGACACAATCGAAGACGCGCGCAAGGAAATGGACAAGACCGTCGAGGCGTTTCGCCACGAACTCGCCCGCGTCCGCACCGGCCGCGCGTCAACCGCGCTGGTCGAAAATCTGCAGGTGAATTACTACGGCTCGAAAACGCCACTGCGGCAACTCGCGGGGTTGTCGGCGCCGGAGCCGCGCCTGATCGTGATAACGCCGTACGACAAGGGCGCGATGCACGATATCGAAAAAGCGATCCAGACTTCGGACCTCGGCCTGTCGCCGATGAACGACGGCAAGATCATCCGCATTCCGATTCCCGAGCTAACCGAGGAACGCCGCAAGGACCTGGTCAAGCACGTACGCAAAATCGGCGAGGAATTCCGCGTCGGCGTCCGCAACCATCGCCGCGACGCCAACGACATGCTCAAGGAACTGCACAAGGACAAGCAGGCCACCGAGGACGAGATGCGCGCGGGCGAGACCAAGGTGCAGACTTACACGACCGAGTTCATCGAAAAAATCGACAAAGTGCTGGCCGCCAAAGAAGCGGAAATCATGGAGGTCTGAGCTCGCCCGTCAAACGGCGCGACCCTCGGTGAAGACTGAACGCCAAGTGGCCATCTCACTACCACTCAACGATTTCCCGAACCTCTCTCTGGATCCATCGCGGATGCCGCGTCACGTGGCGATCGTGATGGACGGCAACGGCCGCTGGGCGAGCCGGCGCGGACTCTCGCGCCACGAAGGCCATCGCCGCGGCAAAGATTCGGTCCGCGCGGTGGTCGATGCGGCGCGCGAACTCGGCATCCCGTACCTAACGCTGTACGCATTTTCGAGCGAAAACTGGGGACGGCCGACCACCGAAGTCAGCTTCCTGATGGGGCTGTTCCATCGCTACCTCATCACCGAAACCAAGCGCCTGATGAAACGCGACATCCGCGTACTGGCTCTGGGAGATACCGAGCGGCTGCCGCCGCGGGTGCGCGATGCGCTGGCCGAGACGGTCGCGGCGACGCGCGATAATCGCGGGATGACGGTGGCGCTGGCGTTGTCGTACGGCGGACGCCAGGACATCGTCAACGCGACGCGCTCGATCGCGCGCGCGGTGGCCGATGGCGCGCTCTCGCCCGATCAAATCGACGAGCAACTGGTAGCGCGCGAGCTGACGACCACCGGGCTTCCCGATCCCGACCTGCTGATTCGAACCTCGGGAGAACTTCGCGTCTCCAATTTTTTTCTGTTTCAGCTCGCCTACACCGAACTCTATTTCACCGATACGCTGTGGCCCGATTTCCGCGAGCGCGAATTTCTGAGCGCGATCGCCGCCTACCAGCTTCGCGAGCGCCGCTTCGGCGCTGTCACGAACGGCACCGACACCCGGCTGCGTGCTCAGAACTAGGCTCCTGACAGCGGCGGTCCTGCTGCCCGCGATGGGCGCGCTGGTACTTTTCGCGCCTGCCTGGTTCTTCACGATTTTCAACGCGATCGCCGGAATCTGGGGACTCTACGAGGTCGCCGCGATGACCGGCGCTCTGCATTGGGTGGCGGTACCGCTGTTCGCGGTCGTCGGCGGCGTGCCGTTATTCGCGCTGCTCTACGACGCCCCCGACCTGGGATTTGTTGGATGGCTGGTGACGCTGATCGTGATCCTCATGATGCTTGGGTTGGTCGTGCGGATCGAACTCGCCGGCGGCGGTGAACGATTCCGAGGTCCGCGATTGGTGTTCATGGGCGCGGCGTATGTCGGGTTTCTGTTCCCCTACTTCGCGCTGCTGCGCAATCTTCCCGGCGGCCAATACATGCTCCTGCTGGTCATCTTGCTGGCGGTGATAAGCGACAGCGGCGCGTACTTCGCCGGCAGGTACATGGGCCGCACGAAGCTCGCGCCGAGTGTCAGCCCGAACAAGACGGTTGAGGGCGCGGTCGGCGGCTTGATCGCGACAGTAGTGGGCGGCTGGCTGCTGTTTGAGATCATCGGCGGGACGTGGGATATGTGGCGAATCCTGCTATTTGCGGCTATCGTTTCCATCCTTGCGCAGCTTGGCGACCTGGCGGGCTCGGCATTGAAACGCGCGGCGGGAGTCAAGGACTCGGGTTGGATTTTCCCGGGGCATGGCGGTCTGCTCGATCGCACATGTTCACTGGTCTTCGCGCTGTTTTTCGCCTACTATTGGTTTCAATGATGCGGCTTTGGGAGCCGCATTTTCGCGCTCGAAACATTCCGCATCGAACTTGCGAGCAGACTAAATGATATCGTCGATTTTTTACTTCGCACTAGTCTTCGCCGTTTTGGTGGTCGTGCACGAGGCGGGCCATTTTGCGATGGCGAAGAAGGTCGGAGTTCGCGTGCTGCGATTCTCGATCGGCTACCCTCCGAAGGTATTGGGATTCCGGCGCGGCGAGACCGAGTACTCGATCGGCGCGACTCCCTTCGGCGGCTACGTCCGAATGCTCGGCGACGAAGTCGGCGAGAAACCCACGCCTGACGAAATCAAACTGTATCTTCACGAAGTCGGGCTCGACCTGATCGGTGCCGCGCGCGAGCACGGCGCGGCTCTAGCCGGCTCCGGATTCGACGACAATTTGCGCATAGTTGCGGAGCGCTTGAGCGGCACGCCCGACATCGGCGGCCCCGCCCACGCGCCGATATCCGTACAGTCTGGCAACACGGCGCTTGCGACTTCGCTACCTGACGCGCCGCCGGTGCCGATGCTTGCGCTCGCTCCGGCCAACATCATCGGCCGCGAACTGAAGCCCGATGAAGCGCTGCTTCTCAACGAAGTGCGCCGCCAGCCCAAGGTTGACGATGCAATCAAAGAGCTGGCGGAACATGCGCCCGCCGCGCTGGTCCAGGAGTACTGCAAGCGCGCGTTCCCGACCCAGTCGCTCGGCAAGCGCATCCTGATCGTACTGGCGGGACCGCTGTCCAACATCATTTTCGCACCCATCCTGCTGACATTCATCTTCATGTACGGCGTGCCGCAATTGTTGCCGGTCGTCGGCAAGACCACGAAAGACCTGCCGGCGGCAAAGGCGGGACTTCAAGTCGGCGATCGAATTCTCGCGGTAAACGGCCAGCCGATGGACACCTGGGCCGACTTTTCCAAGACCGTGAAGGCCGGCGACGGCTCTCCGATCAAGCTGGAAATCACTCGGGACGGCGCGCGCAGCACGATCGTGATCACGCCGACCCGGCTCGATCAAAAGACCATCTACGGCACCAACGCAACGACGTGGGTAATCGGGGTACAGCCGAGCGGCGACTCGGTCTCGAAGCGGTATGGTCCGATAGGCGCGGTGAGAGAAGCGTGCGAGACATCGGTTGAGATGACCGTGCAGATGGTGGTCGGAATCGCCAGCATCTTCACCGGCAGCACACCCGTGCGTGACGCGATCGGCGGGCCAATCATGATCGCGAAGATGGCCGGACAGGAGGCGCATGAAGGGCTCGCGAATCTCGCGATGTTTACCGTGATGCTTAGCCTCGAGCTCGGAATCATGAACCTGCTGCCGGTTCCCCTGCTCGACGGCGGACATCTGCTGTTCTTCGTCTTCGAGGGTATCAAGGGCAAGCCGCTCGAACTTCGCTATCGTGAGGCGATGCTCCAAGTCGGATTGTTTTTACTCGTAGCGCTGATGGCGTTCGTAATCTTCAATGACATCTCGCATATTGTGCAGGGTTAATCGGCTGATCGAACAGGCGGCCGCGGCGCGCCCGGTCCTGGGACTCGATACCTCCACATCAATCGCATGCCTCGCGCTGATTGCCGGCGGCAAAGTCGCAGCGTCGATCAGGCGGCCTGCAACGTCGCACGGCGCCGCACTGCCGGGCGCTATCGACGAGGTTCTCGCCGCGGCAGGGCTGGCGATTTCAGGCGTCGGTGCAATTGCGGTCGGCACCGGGCCGGGCTCGTTCACGGGCCTGCGCATCGGGCTCAGCTACGCCAAGGGAATCGCGATGGCGTCGGGCTGCGCGC
This sequence comes from uncultured delta proteobacterium, assembly GCA_963711565.1. Taxonomy (GTDB): domain Bacteria; phylum Desulfobacterota; class Binatia; order Binatales; family Binataceae; genus Binatus. The sequence continues at coordinate 348,942 of CAVQEQ010000001.1, forward strand.
TGGTCGGAGTGCCCAGCTTTGATGCGATGGCACTAGCAGCGCTCGAGCGCAACAATATTGGGGCGGGCCGGCTGGTCTGCGTGGTTGTGGATGCTCGCAAGGGCGAAGTTTACGCGGCCCTTTACCGGGTCGTGGCCGATGGGCTAGAAAAACTGTCAGAGGAACTGGTAATCGCGCTGGAACACCTGGCATCGCGCATAACCGAGGACGTAATGTTCGTCGGTGACGAAAGAGCGAAGGATGCGGCGGCCCTTGTGGAATCGCGGGGCCATTGGGTGGAGGTTTTCGATACAGGGATGCTCGATTTGCGCGGAGTCTGCGTCGCGGCGCTGGGCGGGGCGCGGTTTGCCCGTGGTGAAACGGATCGAGCGGCTTCGCTGGAGCCGCTATACATCAGGACGCCGGAGGCTACGTTCAAGCCCACATCGAAAAATCCGGCAGGCATAGGCACGGAGGGCGTATGGAGCATCGAGAGGAAGAACTCATTCGGCAGCATCTGACCCATGACGAGGACCTGAGAGCCCTCTACACGGAGCATCAAGCGCTCAAGCAAAAACTCGAAGTCTTTAGAAATAAGCTTTATCTGACCAACGAAGAGGAAATCGAAGAAAAGCGCATCCAGAAGCTTAAGCTGGCCTCGAAAGACCGCATGATGGCGATTCTCGGGCGCTATCAACAAGAGGCTCGCTGACGCCACAGGGTTCCGGCCATGAGCGCGCGCACTCCACCGCATGACAAGTCATACGATATCGGTTCTGGTTGAAAACGAATTCGGCGTGCTCGCTCGCGTGGCCGGACTCTTTTCAGGCCGCGGCTTTAACATTGAGTCCCTGACCGTCAACGAGGATCCGCTCGATCCGACGGTCTCGCGGATCGTGCTGGTCACCACCGGCGACGATCAGATCGTCGAGCAGATCAACAAGCAGCTCAACAAGCTCGTGTCGGTGATCAAGATTACCGACTTCAAGGACGTCGAGACGATCGATCGCGAGATGGTGATCGTCAGGGTCTCGGTGGATGAGCGCACGCGCTCCGAGCTGGACTCGATCGTCAACGCATATCGCGCCCACGTAATCGACATAGGCCCGCGCGCCATCACCGTCGAGCTCACCGGCAACTCCGAAAAAATCAAGGCGTTCATCGCGATCGTGCGTCCGCTCGGAATCAAGGAAGTGGTGCGCTCGGGCAAAGTCGCGATGGCGCGCGCGGTCCAGCTCAACCACGACAATCATCACGGTCGCCGGACGCGCGAAGCTGAATAGTCTGACAGCGAGAAAATTCGGGAGAACATTCAAATGAAGGTTTACTACGACCGCGACGCGGACCTGTCCGCGCTCAAAGGCAAAAAAATCGCGGTCATTGGCTTTGGAAGCCAGGGGCATGCGCATGCGCTGAATCTACGCGACAGCGGAATGGATGTATGCGTGGGGCTCGGCGCGAAATCAACGTCGCGCGAAAAGGCCGCCAAGCAGGGCCTCCAGGTCTTCGACACCGCCGAAGCGGCCAAGCGCGCCGACGTGATCATGGTGCTGGTACCGGACGAGATGGGCTCCGAGATTTACGAGGCCGAGATCAAGCCGCATCTCACCAAGGGCAAGTACCTGGCGTTCGGTCACGGCTTCAATATCCATTTTAAATTCATCAAGCCGCCTGCCGACGTCAATGTTTTCATGATCGCGCCGAAAGGCCCCGGCCATCTCGTGCGATCCGAATACACCAAGGGCCGCGGCGTGCCGTGCCTGCTCGCAGTCGAGCAGGATCCCTCGGGCGACACCACCAAGGTTGGGCTCGCGTACGGCAGCGCGATAGGCGGCGGCCGCGCGGCGATTATCGAAACCTCCTTCAGGGAGGAAACCGAAACCGACTTGTTCGGCGAGCAATCAGTACTGTGCGGCGGCCTAACCGAGCTGATCCGCGCCGGTTACGAAACGCTGGTCGAGGCCGGCTACGCGCCCGAGATGGCGTACTTCGAGACGCTGCACGAAGTGAAGTTGATCGTGGACCTGATCTACGAGGGCGGTATCTCGAACATGCGCTACTCGATCAGCAACACGGCCGAGTACGGCGACATGACGCGCGGCACCAAGGTCATCGGCAAGGATTCGCGCGCGGCGATGAAGCAGATCCTCGCGGACATCCAGTCGGGCAAGTTCGCCAACGAATGGATCGGCGACTACAAGGCCGGGCTGCCGCGCTTCCGCGAACTGCGGAAGGAAGCGGAGAAGCATCCCGTCGAAGAAGTCGGGCGCAAGCTGCGCGCGTTCATGCCGTGGCTCGCGAGCGATCGCCTGGTCGATAAGTCGAGAAACTAGACCCAGGTGGCGGGCGAGACTGACAGCGGGCGCCCGGCACCGGACGCCGTCCTCGCGCGCATCGCGGGTGTGATCGGAATTGCGACCGAGGGCGTGGCACTGTCGCTCGGTTTGGCTATCTTCGGAATCATCTTGATCGCGCTCCGCCTCGATTCGAGTGGCGCGATCCTCATAATCCTCTCAATCCCGATTGCGCTTTTCTTTCGCGATCCCGATCGCTATCCGGCGCGTGCCGAAGGCGTCGTAATTTCGGGCGCCGACGGCAAAGTCACCGACATCTCAGACGTTTCTTTTCCCGGCTCGACCGGAAAGTCTTGTCATCGCGTGTCGGTGTTCATGTCGCCGCTCAACGTGCACGTCAACCGCGCGCCGGTCGGCGGCGAAGTCACGACGGTCGAGCATACGGCGGGTGAATTCCGCGCCGCATTTCGCGACGACGCCAGCGAGCACAACGAACGCAACCTGATCGCGATGACCGACGCCTCGGGCCGCATGTTCGCGATGATGCAGGTGGCTGGATACCTCGCGCGGCGGATAGTTTGCCGGCTCCGCGCGCGTGATAGAATACAGCCCGGGCAGCGAATTGGCCTGATTATGTTCGGCAGCCGCGTCGATCACTTTTTTCCGTCAGAGTACCGGGTCACCGTGTCGCTCGGGCAACGCGTGCGCGCCGGAGAATCAATCATCGGAGCAATCGAGCCATGAGCCGCAATTCCCGCCGCTCGCGCGAAGCGCGCTTGCGGATAGCACTGTATTCGGATCAAAGTGGCGAGCCGGAGATCAAAGCGGACGGCCCGCTGCGCCGCGGCGTTTTTCTGCTGCCCGCGACGATCACCTCGATCGGCCTGCTCGCCGGGTTCTACTCGATGGTCTCCGCAGTCACCGGCCATTTCGAGGTCGCCGCCGTGATGATCGTGATCGCGTTCATCTGCGACGGACTCGACGGGCGGGTCGCACGCGCGTCGCGCACCTCGAGCCAGTTCGGCGTCGAGTACGACAGCCTGTCCGACGTGGTCGCGTTCGGCGTCGCACCGGCGATGCTGGCGTATTCATGGGCGCTGAAACCAATCGGTTCGTTTGGAATCGGCGTCACCGGACTCTTCGTGATGTGCGCGGCGTTGCGCCTGGCGCGCTTCAACGTGCAGACCGCGACCGCGGACAAGAGCCGCTTCGTCGGCCTGCCGGTGCCGGGAGCAGCCGCGATGATGGCGGGACTGGTGCTCGCGTACAGCTACTTCGAACTCGATTCGCCGCGCACGCTATGCACCATCATGGTGCCGATCACGCTCGCCCTCGGCGGCCTGATGATCTCGCGCGTCCCCTACCCGAGCTTCAAAACGATGAAGCTCGAAAAGCGCGCGCAGGTCGAACTCGTGATCATCATGATGGTCGCGGCCGCGATGCTCTTCGCGATGCCTCAGCTCACCGCCTTCCTGCTCTCGACCGCGTACGTGCTGTCGGGCCCGTGGCTGATGCTCCGCGGCGAACGGCTGAGCGCCAAGGTCTCGGTACTGCGCCCGGTCGCGGGCAAATCCCACGACGCCAACGGCGCCGCGCCGCCAGCCGACAGTGCTCGAAGCACCCGTAGCCTCCGCGACCATCAGCCCGCGCAGCGCTAGCGCCATCAGTACGAAGGCCGGACACTTGTTCCGGCCTTTTGCTTTCTGGTAAACAGCATGTCGTATGAAGCCTCAGTCGGTTTCACTAACAGTTGCCAACTGCTGCCTAGTCGGAGTCGGACTGTTTATCTTTACTATGTTGTCAGCTTGCAGTTCAGGCGAGAATCAAACTGACAAGCAGGCCGCGATGGCGCGTATGACCTACTCGCCCGAGAAATGCGAACAGGTCGGCGCAGTTTATTACACGTGCAGCGGCGATCACTCGCTGCCTGATGCGGACGCGGGCATGATCGACTCCGGCAAGTCGAACGACACGCGGCTGCTCCGCTGAGTCTGTCCGGCTGGTTCTCACTATGAAAAGGGCAATGGCTGTCAGAAAGACTGAGCATCCAACCCCGAATTAAGACAGCCCGAGCCGTTGGTAGTGCCCTAAGGACACTACCGAGCCGTTGTCTCGGCCTTGACTGACATCTCCGAGGCCGCTTAGAATCCGTACAGTATGTTTTCCAACCTGCTACCGGAGCTGCTGCTTAGCCTGGCCCTTACAAGGGCCCACGCCAGGCGCGCGTCCGGACAGGTTTAAAGGCCTGATTAAACTGAGACACACGCCCCGGGCAGTGGGCCGATCGAAGCCGCCCGGGGCGTTTTCTTTTTCTTTTTCAGTGCTCCCGGTGGACGATTGGCACGCTGATCCCGCGGCGATGATGCGGGAGGAATGACGATGGCACACGCGAACACGGCTGCGCACGACGACAAGGATTACGTCCGAATTTTCGACACCACGCTGCGCGACGGCGAGCAATCGCCCGGATGCACGATGAACGTCGAGGAGAAGATCGCACTGGCGCGCCAGCTCGAACGGCTGAACGTCGATATCATCGAAGCCGGCTTTGCCGTCTCTTCGCCCGGCGACTTCGAGTCGATTAGTCGCGTCGCGCAGGCAGTCACCGATCCGGTGGTGCTCAGCCTGTCGCGTACGGGCGAGCAGGACGTGGATTCGGCGCTGCGCGCAGTCAACAAGGCCGCGCATCCCGGGATTCACATTTTCATCGCGACCTCGGATATCCATCTCAAGTACAAACTCAACATGAATCGCGAGGATGTGCTCGACGCCGCGACGTGGGCGGTCACGCGCGCGAAGCGCCATCTCGACTATATCGAGTTCTCGTGCGAGGACGCGTCGCGCTCCGACTGGGACTACATGGTCAACGTCTGCAGCGAAGTGATTCGCGCGGGCGCTACGGTGATCAATCTGCCGGACACCACCGGTCACGCGATCCCTGAGGAGTTGGGACGGATGTTCGCGTACATGCGCGAAAAGGTTCCCGGCGCCGACAAAGTTATCTGGAGTGCCCATTGTCACAACGATCTCGGGCTGGCGGTCGCGAACTCGCTGGCGGCGGTACGCAACGGCGCGCGCCAGATCGAATGCACGATCAACGGAATCGGCGAGCGCGCAGGCAACTGCTCGATGGAAGAAGTCGTGATGGCGATGAAGACGCGCCACGACCTGATGGGCGTCGGTTCGCGCGTCAACACCCGCCAGATCTATCCGGCCTCGCGCCTGCTCTCGCAGGTGATCGGACAGTCGGTGCCGGCCAACAAGCCAATCGTCGGCGACAACGCCTTCGCGCACGAAGCCGGAATCCATCAGGACGGCGTGCTCAAGTACAAGCTGACGTACGAGATCATGAAGCCCGAGGATATCGGCATCCCGTCGAACAAGCTGGTGCTGGGCAAGCACTCGGGGCGTCACGCTTTCACGAACAGGCTGACAGAACTTGGTGTCGATATCGACAACGTCAACGTGAACAAGGCCTTCGCCGAATTCAAGGCGCTCTGCGATAAGAAGAAAATTGTGTACGACGACGACATCCTGGCGCTGGTCACCGAGAGCGCGCGGCGGACGGTCGATCACTTCGAGCTGGTCGATTTGAAAGTCGGCTCGTCCAGCAAGAGCACGCCGCACGCGGAAGTGACGATGCGCGTCGAAGGAAAAGAGTGCTCGGCCGAGGGCGAAGGCGACGGGATGGTGGACGCGTGCTACAAAGCGATCTACAAAATCGCCGCAATCAGTCCGACCCTGGAGCGCTATGCGGTGAAGGCTATAACCGGCGGCACCGACGCGCTTGGCGAGGTGAGCTGCATGATCCGAGAAAACGGCGTGACCGTCGCCGGCCAGGGAGCGCATAGCGACATTGTCATGGCCAGTGCGCTCGCGCTGGTAAACGCGCTCAACCGGCTGAAGGCGCGCAAGCACGCCCCGCTCAAGCCGACTAGCGACGTGCGGTGAGCCGCGACGGGGCTTGCCGCAACATCATAGTTGGGCTAGTGCTTTGAGGGCTTGAGTTTGAACTTGAATTCGGTCTTCACCCTGCGCGATGTGCGGTTACCTGCGGCTCCTGCCGTGGTGGCGAGGTTTGCCACAGCGCCATCGCGTCCATCTGCGCTCCTAATTTTCGAGGCTATACACTGACGGGTCGAGACTGTTTGACGCTCCTCCCGATCATTCACGTCCAGCGTTCAGCGCTTTCGCATGGCCTATAAAATTCTAGTTCTGAAAGGTGACGGCATCGGCCCCGAGGTCGTCGGCGAGGCGCTGCAGGTTCTCAAGATCATCGCGCGCCGATCCGCTGTCGATCTCGAGTTCAAGGAGGGCATGATCGGCGGTCATGCGCTCGACACCGCCGGCACTCCGCTGCCCGACGAAGTGCTCAAGCACGCGCAGGACAGCGACGCGATCCTGCTCGGCGCCGTCGGAGGACCAAAGTGGGACAAGCCCAACGCGGAGAAGCGTCCCGAGCAGGCGCTGCTTGGACTCCGAAAAGCATTGGGGTTGTTCGCCAACATCCGCCCCGTCAAAACCGTCAAAGAACTCATGGCGGCGTCGCCGCTGAAGGCCGAAGTGATCGGCGGCGTCAACGTGGTGATCATTCGCGAGCTGACCGGCGGCATTTACTACGGCAAGCCGAGCGAAAAGCGCGCAGCGAAAGAAGGCCGCGAGGCGGTCGATACCTGCTTCTACACCGAAGCCGAGATTGCCCGCGTGCTCAAGTTTGGTTTCGAGCTGGCGCGCGACCGCCGAAAAAAACTGACCTCGGTCAACAAGGCTAACGTGCTCGCTACCTCCCGCTTGTGGCGCGAGATAGCAACCGAGCTGAGCGCGCAGTTCAAGGACGTCGCGTTCGAGAATCAGCTGGTCGATTCGATGGCGATGCATCTGATACGCCGCCCCAAGGACTTCGACGTGGTCGTCACCGAGAACATGTTCGGCGACATCCTGACCGACGAGGCCTCGGTGCTCGCCGGTTCGATGGGTCTGTTGCCGTCGGCGTCGCTCGGCGAGGAGCTCAACAGCGCAGGGTTCCGCGTCGGGCTCTACGAGCCGATTCACGGCAGCGCACCGGATATCGCGGGCCGCGACGAAGCCAACCCGCTGGCGGCAATCCTGTCGGCCGCGATGCTGCTCGAGCATTCGCTCGGGATGCGATCCGAGGCCGAGCTGATTTCGCAGGCCGTCGATTCGGTCGTGCGCGACGGCTATCGCACTCGCGACCTTCACGGCGGCGCCGGCACGCAAACCGTCGGATGCAAGGCGATGGGGCGGCTGGTACGCGAAAAAATCGACAGCAGCGAAAGCGAAGGCGAATGAGTACGACCCGCGAGCCGAGAGTGGCGGTTGTCGGCGCCACCGGCGCGGTCGGCAACCAGCTAATCGAACTGATCGCCGCGCGCGGCTTCCAGCTCAGCGAACTGAAACTATTCGCGACCGAAGCAGGCGCGATGCAGACTGTTGACGCGGCTGGCGAGGAGCGCCTCGTCGATGCGCTCGAGAATCCCGGCGACCTTCGCGATTTCGATATCGCGTTCCTGGCAATCCCCGCTCCGCGCGCCGCCGAAATCATCGCCGCGCAGCCGGGCCCCATTCTCCTCGATCTCAGCGCGGCGAATCGCCCGCCCACGGATGTGCCGATGGTCGCGCCCGGGCTCACTTCGCGCGAGTCGTTCGCGCAATTGCGCAAGGCGAAGGTCTTCGCGACGCCTCATCCCGCCGCCCACGTGCTTGCCACCTGTCTCAAAGCGCTCGGCGCCAATAGCGGATTCGTTGCCGCGACCGCGATGCTAGGCGCGAGCGCCGGCGGCATGGAGATGCTGACCGCTACCGTCGATCAGACCACGGATCTTTTAAGCGCGCGCCTCGAGCTCGACGACGATGAAGTACAGCGCGGCTTCAACGCCTTCATACGCGAGCATGAGCGCTCGGTCGCGAATGCAATCGCCGCGCAGATCGGAAAGCTGCTCGACAAGGCGCCGCCGCTGTCCGTGCAGGTCGCCGCAATTCCCGTCCTCCACGGTTCCGCGTTGACGGTCGATATCCAGCGGCCGCGCGCCATCAAAGGCAACGGCGAAGACGCGGTCGAGCTGCTGCGCGTCGCGCCCGGTATTCTAATCGCCGAGGAAGGCGAGCCGCTCGGCGTGATCGATGCTGTCGGCCAGGAGGCAATCGTCGTCAGTGTCGAGACACGCGCGGACTCGCTGTCGCTATGGTGCGTGTTCGACAACACGCGCCTGGCGGCTCTGGGAGCGCTCTGGATCGCCGAGACGATGGCGCTCAGCTCGCCGACGCTGGCCTGATCCGGCGCGCGATCCCATGGTCCTCAAGCTCACCATCGAGTACGACGGTGCCAACTATTCCGGATGGCAGCTTCAGCCGCGCCACGATTCGATCCAGGGCAGAATCGAGGCCGCGCTCGAGCGGATTTTCGCGGCGCCGATTCGCGTGTTCGGGTCGGGCCGCACCGATGCAGGCGTGCATGCGCGGGGGCAGGTCGCTTCGATTTCGATTCCGCGCCTCTTCGACCCGGCAGACTTGCAACGCGCGCTCAACTCGATTCTGCCTGCCGACATCGTCGTGATCGACATTTCGCCCGCGCCTGACGACTTCGATCCGCGCCGCGCGGCGCACTCGCGCGTGTACGAATATCGCGTACTTAATCGTAAAATCGCCTCCGCCTTCGAGTACCGCTACAGCTGGCTGGTCCGCGACCAACTCGATCTCGGCGCGATGAACCGCGCCGCGCGCATTTTTGTCGGCGAGCACGATTTCGCCGCGTTCCGTTCGCTCGGCACTGAAGTGAGGACCACGATACGCCGCGTGATCTCAAGCGAGTGGACGCGCGACGCCGACGTTTTGCTGTACCGCGTCGAGGCGAACAGTTTTCTGCGCCATATGGTGCGCGCGATGGTCGCGGCGATGGTGGACGTGGGACGGGGCAAGCTCGCGGCCGAGCAAGTCGCCACGATTCTCGACGGACGCGATCGTCATGAGGGGCCAGCCAACGCGCCGCCCGGCGGTCTGTACCTGGTCGAAGTCCGCTACTGACAGCGAGATCGCGCGGGTTGCACAAATCCTCGACGCAAACCCCTTGGGGCTGAATGCGAAGGCGACGAGCCTGTGCAAAAACCATCACGATCCCTAGAAAAAATCGCGATTTTCACGCGGTCCGCTCTTGAAATTTCCGCGCTACTCGTTCACCCTCACCTGAAGCCCGAAACCCGGGACGCAAGGAGGAGGATGATGACTCAGTCGCAGGTAGCAGCCTACATGGCTGAAAAGCTCGGACTCACCAAGAAGCAAGGGAAGACCGTGCTCGAGGAACTCAACGCATTGGTCGTCCGCGAGCTCAAGAAGGAGGGATCGCTGCGGCTGGCCGGCCTCGGGATCTTCCGCAAGCGCAAGACCAAGGCGCGGATGGGCCGCAATCCGGCCACCGGTCAGGAGATCAAGATTCCGGCGCGCACCCGGCTTCGCTTCACCGCCGCCAAGGCGTTGAAGGACTCGGTTCTCGGCACGAAATAATCTCCTGCCTGATTCTTGTGAACCGCGGGAACGGATTGGCTCCGGCTCCCGCGGTTCGCTTTTAAGGAGCGCTGCGCGATTTCGGAACCGGTACCGGCTTCGCTGGGCGCGAAGCTGTCCGAGCTCTCTTCGACAGGCTCAGGGCAGGCTCTTCCTGCCGCTTGCGATGCTCGCTGCGTCAGGATGATAGCGGTCAGTCTTTGCCGTCCGGCTTGCGCCGCGGTGTGGTGTGGCGCGCCTGGCGTGCGCGGGCGAGGAACTCACGGATTCTGATTTCGTAGCCGCGCTCCGACGGCTCATAATAGATTTTTTCGCCGAGTTCGTCCGGCAAGTAATGCTGATCTACGAGCGCGCCTTCGAAATCGTGCGGATAGCGATAGCCCTTTCCGTAGCCTAGTCCCTTCATCATCGGCGTCGGCGCATTGCGCAGATGCAGCGGCACCGCCAGCGCGCCAAGCGTTTTCGCATCTTCGCTCGCCGAGCGCATCGCGAGATACGACGCGTTGGACTTCGGCGCACTCGCGAGATAGGTCACGCCCTGCGCGAGCGGAATCACACCTTCCGGCATTCCGACGAAATCCACCGCTTCCTTCACCGCGATCGCGACTTGCAGCGCGCGTGGGTCGGCGTTGCCAACGTCCTCGGACGCGAAGATCACCATCCGCCGCGCGATGAACAGCGGCTCCTCGCCCGCTTCGACCATCCGCATCATCCAGTACACCGCGGCGTCGGGATCGCTGCCGCGCATGCTCTTGATAAACGCCGAGATGACGTTGTAGTGCTCCTCGCCCGCGCGATCGTAGAGCAGCGCTTTCTGCTGCGCCGACTCGCGAATATGCTCCGGCGTGACAATCATCGCGCCCGCGTTCTGCGCGAACTCCGCCGCAATTTCGAGCGTGCCGAGCGCGCGCCGCGCGTCGCCGCCCGCATAGCGGACGATCTCGTCGATCGCGCCGGCACCCAGCTTGAGGCCCATGTTGCCGAGGCCGCGCTCCTTGTCGGCGAGCGCGCGATGCACCAGAGTCGCGACGTTTTCCTCCGACAGCGGCTGCAGCACGAGTAGCCGCATCCGCGAGAGCAGTGCCGAGATGACTTCGAACGATGGATTCTCGGTCGTCGCGCCGATAAGTGTGATCAGCCCGCTCTCGACGTGCGGCAGAAACGCGTCCTGCTGCGCGCGGTTCCATCGATGGATCTCGTCGATAAAAACCACCGTGCGCTTGCCCGCTTCGAGATCGTGGCGCGCCGCCTCGACCGCCTCGCGCAGATCGGCGACGCCCAACGTCACCGCGGCCAGCTTGCGGAACACCGCGCCCGATTGCTCCGCCAGCACGATCGCAAGCGTCGTCTTCCCTGTGCCCGGCGGTCCCCACAGGATCATCGAATGGAGCACGTGCGCCGCAACCATCTGGCTGAGGAATTTGCCCGGTCCCAGCAGATGCTCCTGGCCCACGATTTCATCGAGCGTCCGCGGCCGCATCCGATCCGCCAACGGCTGACTAAGCGGCGTGCGCGGAGGAAACAGACTCTGCGAAGAATCAGCCTTGCGCCGTGCCATTTTTGAAAAGTATCACAGTGACCGACTCCGGCTAATGCCCTTCCACGCCCTGTCACCACGTCGTTGCACAGGTGGCTTCCACTGATCTAGCTTCATGACGCGGCTCAGCGTTGCCGCTTTGCCTAGAGCAAGGTTGTCGGGCGCGAGACCTACTGCCTAAAATGACGAACAGTAACCCCTCAAGAGGTGCCCAATGCCGAGAAAATCGCCTACTACCGCTCCGGGCATCCGACATGACTGCGTAACGTTCGACGACGGCAGCGGGCATAAGTGGCATGTGCCATTCGACGAGATTGTTAGCATTCCGCGCGTGGGAGAAGAGGTTCTCTTACCGAGTCCGTCCGGGTCTGACAAACTCCGCTACTCGGTCGTTAGCGTCGCGCACGAGTTCGACGCACGAAGACCTCCCAAAGACGCGATTGGGATCTCTGCCCGGGGGAACGATAAATGGATTTATGCGGGTCTCGGCGACGTAATTGTAAGAATCGATCAAACTGAAGACTGAGAGGACGACGTGATGTGGTGAAGCAGAGACTCTTGTGGAAGGTGCTGGGGCTGCTACTAGCGGCTTTCACCCTTGTGCTGGGTGCGAAAGAGAACTGCTTCCCACAAACTCCGGAGATTCTGAGGCAAGAACCAATCCCTTCTTACCAGTCTCCGGCTTCGCAACCGTCACCGGCTGCGCATACCTATCAGCAGGTTCCGAGCCAAGGGACGTTGGAATTGCCAAGAATCTTGCGAGGTTGCTGGCAGGGGAAATCCATCACCGACTCAGTGGAAGTTCTTGATCCCTCCAAGGGGCGGCCCGGGTCCTATTTTACTTCGGCATACAAGCTTTGTTACCTACAACGCGAAGGCAGCGGCGATTTCAAGTTGTCCTCATCGGAGTCTACCTCAGACACGAACGATCTACATTTCTATTCATCGATTGACGGCTTCTTATTGAGCACGGGCCTCGCAACGATGAAGCGAGAGGTCACGAGCGACGATCTGGAGATAGTATCGACGGACGGTGAAAGCCACTTCAGCTTGCATCACCACATCGAATACGTTGCTCGGGCCGCCGCACTGTTTGGCCTCTTCTCAGGCTCGCAGTCGTATATCGGCGATTCAAACATGAATTGTTGGATCGAATCACCCGACCCAAAATCAATGTTCAATGCAGACGCCCAGGGGAACGTTCAGGTCAACTCTACCGCAGCAAATCGACAGTCGGTGCACTGCACAGATGACGGCACGATATACATTGACGGTGACGCGTGGTGTCGGGAGAACGGGCGCATCGATATGACTCGGGTTGGTGACTAATATCCCCCGTAGCTCATTATCTGCAAAACTCCGCCTGTTTTCGGCCCTATCAGCCCTATACTATATTGATATACGAGCAGCCAATGCGTCAACAAAAAACTCCACAAGAACAGAGAGAAGACCTTGAGCGACGGGCATCGGCGCTGGAGGAAGAGCGTCAGCACCTTAGGAAACTCGCTAGCACCGAGGAAAGCATCTTCGAAGACGCGGTAAGAGACGAGGATATCCGCGAGGAACTCGCCGAGATTCGTAGAACGCAAGTGGCCATCGAAGAAGCAACAATGTCACGAGGCACCATCTCGTAGAGGCTCGCCTTTTTTCTTCGGGTACTCCATGCTCAAACGACCTGGCCGCCTCTCATAACAGCGCGCAATCTCCCTTAAATCGTGTCAGGGGATTCTAGGCTAATGCCGGATGCGCTTCATCAATCCAAGCTCAGGATAGATTGGGCACGCGAAAAGATTGACGAATTGAAATTCTTTAAGCAGCGAATCTGGCAAGACGCTTTGGAGAATACGGCTCAGCAGGGCAATCCGAACATGCGCGATGCCTACTTTCTGTTTAGAGAGCGCCTTCACGATGAAGCGATTCGACTCACCAGTGAGTTCGTTCACCACGCCCGCGCCGCCTTGGATTACGTTATTTTCACCTTGGCTTGGCGTGACACTGGGAGCGAGCAAAAGGGCACACAATTTCCGATCAACTCGACGCCGGAGAAATTCGCCAGAAATCGCGAACGTTTTCTCAAGCATCTCAGGCAGGAACACATCACGATGGTCGAGCGATTCCAGCCGTACTGTGGCTTTCATTCATTGCTGGTGCTCAATACTCTCTCCAACCTCGACAAACACCGAGAGTTCATTCACATCAATTTTCTCGGCATGGTCAGCGAGGTAATAGTGCCTTTAGCTGAGGCGCAGACTCAAGCCGCTAGCCATCAGGTGAAGTTGGAGAAACGTCATACCATCCAGGTATTGCTGGACGACGGGACTGCCATCGAAGAAGCGCTCACGGATGTCCTTTCGGAGGTGGGCAAAGTGATCAAGCATTTCGATAGGGTCTTGGCGTAACCCGGTACCGGCCAGCCACGTTGAGAGTGTATGCCCATTCGTTTGTCTTCCCGTCAACTTGGGCTTACTCGCCTTACTTTACGGTATAGGCGGCTGGCCGGTAAGTGAGGGTTATGCGGCGCATCCGCTCCGCCTGTTTGCGCAGGTGGCAGGCGCTGATCTAGCTTCATGGACGGGCTGGACAGGAGCCGGCACCACTTATGATCGTTGGCATCGATATCGGCGGCTCGACCACCGACGCCGTCATCCTTGAAAATGGAGGCGTACACGTCGTGACGATCGAGGCTAACGACCCCGTCGCCGCGGCCGCGGGCGCGCTCGGCAAGCTCGTCGCTGACTTCGGCATCAAGCTCGAAGACGTCGAATGCGTCGCCGCCACCGGCGCCGGCTCGCGCGTGTTGACCAAGTCCTTGCTGGGCCGGCCTGTCGTCAAGGTCAACGAGTTCACTGCGATCGGAATCGGCGGCACCTCGCTCGCGGGCCTCGAGAGCGCGATGGTCGTATCGCTCGGCACCGGCACCGCGATCGTGTCCGTCACCGGTGACAAGATCGCGCACTTCAGCGGCACCGGCGTCGGCGGCGGCACGCTGCTCGGCCTCGCCAAGCACATGCTCGGCGTCTCGACGATTGAGCGGCTCGAAAAACTTGCGCGCAAGGGCGACCTGCGCCGAATCGATCTCAGCGTGCGCGATATTGCCGGTGGCTCGATCGGCGACCTGCCGCCAAGTACCACCGCCGCGAACTTCGGCAAGATAAGCGCCGACGCGACGCCCGAGGACAAGGCGCTCGCCATCATGAACATGATCACCGAATCAATCGGCGTGCTCGCGCTCGCGAGCGCCCGCGCCTGCGGCCAGGAGAACATCGTGCTGACGGGCAAGCTGTCGCGCCTGTTCCGCTTCATGCAGGAGATGAAGCGCCTCAGCTTTCCATTCGGCCGCCGCTTCCTGATCCCCGAGCACGCCGATTTCGCCACCGCCATCGGTGCTGCCCGCCACGCCCGCCAGCAGAAATAGCGAGCCGTGCAGCTCCGTTTGCAAGCTCGTCGCGCCGTTACATCTTTGCCGCGCTAGGATATAAAATTCCGAGTTCCGCGAGGTTTATTCATCGATGCCATCAGAGTTGCTCAAAGGATTTCGGCTGCTCGATCTGACCGACGAAAAAGGCGCCCTGTGCGGCAAAATGTTCGCCGATCTCGGCGCTGAAGTTATCAAGGTCGAGCCAATCGGCGGATGCTCGACGCGACGCATCCCGCCGTATCTCGAAGACAGAGCTGACGCCGACCACTGCCTCTATTCGATCGCCTATCACGCGGGGAAAAAATCCGTCACTGCGAACCTCGCGACTGACGATGGACGCGCGCTCGTCGCCGATCTGGCGGCGAAGTCCGACTTTCTCGTCGAGTCGCACCCCCTCGGCTATCTCGATTCGATCAGGCTCGGCTACGACGCACTCGCGAAGAAAAATCCGCGACTCATCTACGCGTCGATCACGCCGTTCGGCGACACCGGCCCCGGCAAAGACTACAACTGGGCCGACATCATCACGTGGGCCGCAGGCGGCATGATGTACCTGATGGGCGAGGAGGGCAAGCCGCCGCTGCAGATGAGTCTGCCGCAAGCTGGATTGCATGCGGGCGGCGAGGCGAGCGTCGCGATGATGCTCGCGCACTACCCACGTCAGGTCGACGGCCTCGGCCAACGCATCGTCGTCAACATGCAGGCCTGCATCGTGTGGACGCTGATGAACGAGCAGGCGATGCCGCTGCTGCACGGCAACCATCTGTCGCGCACGGGGATTTACGTCGGATCGGGCGACATGCGGCGCAAGATGGTGTTCGAGTGCAAGGACGGACATATTTCGATCCTGATCGCGGGCGGCACCACGTTCGGCAATTCGACCAAGGCGCTGATCGAGTGGATGCGCGAGAAGGGATTCGGCTCCGAATGGATGCGGACCAAGGATTGGGTGTCGTGGATTCCCGGCATGTTCATGGCGATGACCGAAGAGGACCGTCAGCAGATCGCAGATCTCGAAACCACGATCCAGCGCTTCCTGCTGACGATGACCAAGCATGAGATCTACGCGCAGGGACTCAAGCGCCGGATCTTTCTCGCGCCGGTCGCAAACGTCGCCAACGTCGCCGCCGACGAGCAGCTGAAGGCGCGCGACTTCTGGGTCAGAGTGCCGCACGACACGCTCGGCCGCACGCTCACGTTTCCCGGACCGTTCGCGAAAATGTCGGCGACGCCGATCGGATCGACCACGCGCGCGCCGCGAATCGGCGAACATAGCGACGAGATTTACCGCGGCCTGCTCGGGCTCGCGCCCGAGCGGCTGACGAAGCTCCGCACCGCCGGCTCAATTTAGCCAGGAGAAATTCGAGATGAGCCGTTTCGCATTGGAAGGAGTTCACGTTCTCGACTTCGCCTGGGTCGGCGTCGGGCCGATCACAACCAAGTATTTCGCCGACAACGGCGCCGACGTGATTCGGGTCGAGTCCGCGTCGCACCTCGACGTGCTGCGCATCGGGCCGCCGTGGAAGGACGCGATGCCCGGCATCAACCGCAGCCAGTTCTTCGCCAGCTACAACACATCGAAGAAGGGAATCACGCTGGACTTGAGCAAGCCCAAAGCGCGCGAGCTTGTGAAGCGCATGGTGCCGTGGGCCGATATCATCGTCGAGAGTTTCACGCCCAAGGCGATGCGCAATTGGGGACTGGATTACGAAAAGCTGCGCGCGATTCGCCCCGACCTGATCATGCTCTCGACCTGCATGCAGGGGCAGACCGGACCCAACGCGCTCTACCCCGGCTTCGGCCAACTGATGGCGGCGCTGTCGGGCTTTTACTACATCTCGGGCTACGGGCCGGGCTCATGCACGCCGCCATACGGCGCGTACACCGATTTCATCGCGCCGCGATTTTCCGCGTTCGCGCTGCTCGCCGCGCTCGACTATCGGCGCCGCACCGGGACGGGCCAGTACATCGACATGGCGCAGTACGAATGCGCGATGCAGAATCTCGCGCCCGCGTTGATCGACTATCACGCAACCAGCCGCGTGCTCGGCCCGCAGGGAAACGCGTCCGCACGTTACGCTCCGCACGGCGCGTATCAGTGCGCCGACGAGGACGGCAACGAGCGATGGATCGCGATCGCTGTCGCCGGCGACGAGCAGTGGCGCGCGATGCTCGCAGCTCTTGCGGCAGATTCTGACTCGCGCTTCGCAACCTCAGCGGCTCGCCACGAGAATGCCGCAGCAATCGATCAGTTTGTCGGCTTGCTGACGCGCGCGCACAACGCGCACGATCTCACAGTGAAGTTGCAGGCGGCCGGAGTCGCCGCTTATCCAGTCGAGAACTGCGTCGATATTCACCAGGACGACAACCTCGAGGCGTTCGGCTTCTGGCATTGGCTCGAGCACAAGGAAATGGGCGCGTCGCCTTACGAAGGACTCGAGCATCGCATGAGCCGCACGCCGGGCACGCTGCGATCGGCCGCGCCGATTCTCGGCCAGGACAACGACGAAGTTTTCGGCGAGATGCTGTCGCTCAGCGCCGAGGAGATCGAGCAGCTAAAGAAAGAGAACGTGATATTCTGAGTTCGTCCCGATTGTCGTCGTGCGATACGAACTCAAAATTGCGATCCGCTATCTGCGCGCCCGCCGCAAAGACGCTTTCATCTCGATCACGACGATCTTTACCGCCGTCGGCGTGATGATCGGCGTCGCCGCGCTCACGACGACACTGTCAGTGATGGGCGGCTTCGAGCAGAGCATCAAGGAGCGCGTGCTCAACCTCAGCCCGCAAGTGCAGATTCTCAATTCGCAGGGATCGATCGACAACTACGCCGAGATCGAGAAGAGGGTCGCCGGCGTGCCCGGCGTCAACGGCGCGGAGTCGTATATCATCGGCCAGGCGATGCTGAGTTCGGGGCGCGGAATCGGCGGCGTCGTCGTGCGCGGCGTCGAGCCGGGCAATCCGGTGGTGCGCGAGCAATGGGGCCGCTACATGACGGCCGGCGGTCTCGACGATCTCGCGCGAAGCTATTCGATTCCGGCGAGTGGCGCGGCGCCGGCGGTTACGACGGGCGGCCTCGCGATCGGAGTGAGCCTTGCGAAGAAGCTCAAGGCCAAGCCCGGTGACGCGGTGCGGATGGTGGCGCCGATTATTTCGCCCGACGGATCGCTCTCGACCAAGAGCGCGCAATTCGTGATCGGCGCGATCTTCGACTCGGGTATGAACTTCATCGACACCAACATGGTCTTCATGAATCTCGCCAACGCGCAGGATTTCTTCGGCCGCGCCGGCAAAGTGGACGCCGTCGATATCCATCTTATCAACCTCGACCAGACCGACGCCGTCACCGACGCGGTGAGCAGGCTGTTCCCAAATCCCTATCGAGTCCGCAACTGGATCGAGTTCAACGAATCCGCCGCCGCCGGCTTCGCACTGCTCAAGCGCGTCTATGCCCTGGTGCTCGTCATGCTGATCGGCGTCGCCGCGTTCAACCTAGTCGCGACTTTGATCATGGTCGTGATGGAAAAGCGCAAGGACATCGCGGTGCTGATCGCGATGGGTGCGAAGCGGCGCGACGTGCGCCTGATCTTCGTGATGAAGGGACTGATCGTCGGCGCCGCGGGAACCGCCGCCGGATTGATCCTCGGCGCCGCCGGATGCTTCGCGCTGGCGCGCTACCAGTTCATACACATACCGCGCGAAATTTACGGCATCTCGACGCTGCCGATCGCGGTCGCGCCGTCAAATTTCGCCGCCGTCGCGCTAGCCTCGATGCTTCTGTGCCTGCTCGCGACTGTATATCCGGCCCGGCAAGCATCGCGCGAGATGCCGGTCGAAGTCTTCCGCTCCTAACTCCTCAACCCGCCCCACCACCCCACATCCGCGGACTACATATTACTGATTGTCTGGCGTGCGATTTGTATTGGCGGGGGACTTGCCGGCGAGCTTGGGTTTGCGAACGACCAAAGTCTCATGACCGCGAACCTTGATCGTGCGCGCGGGGTCTGACGAAAAGTTCTGGCTCGGTCCGTCAGAATTCCGCGGCCGCGACGAGGTGCGCGAGCGCCGCCAGTTACTGAGCTCCTTCGACAGTTTTGAGGCCAGCGAATCGTTGTCCTGGCCGTTCCCGGTCGATTCTCCGCTTTCCTTGTTGAGGTCGCCCTCGAACTCCGCGGAACTCATTTGCGTTCTCTCTTCCTGTGACGTGGATTTGTCCTCCTTGGTTTAGGACTGTTTTAGCAAACGGAATTTTAGTTTCCGAAATTGATGTACTGACGTAATCGGCGCTCGCGTTCGCGGCGTCCCGGGATTCTTAAATCAGTGGATAAGATTGTGTCTCGACTGCGTACCGAATCTGAATTTTATCGGCGCGTTTCGGCTTGAGATGATTTTTATGTGGGATTCTTTCAGGCGGATTTTCCGCCGGCCGGGTTTGTTTCGCCCGACCGGCGTTCAAGTCATTATTGAGTTGGATTCACAGTCTAGGCAAACAGACTCTGCATCCGCAGCGCGAGCCCCATGTCGCCCGCGATTCGCAGTTTGCCGCTCATGAACGCGACCTGCCCGTTCAGCTTGCCGGTCGTCATGTCCACGTAATCCTGCGCCGTCATCGAGATCGTGATGCTCGGTGAAGCGGCCGGTCCTTCGTTGACCGTGCAGGTCTCGTTGTTGATGACGACGTTCCACTTGCCGCCATTGTCGCCCGAGAGGTCGAACTGGTACGTCGCATTCAAACCTTTCGCCGCGTCCTTGTTGAAGCGACCGGGCATCGCCGCGAAGATTTCTTTGGGTGTGGTAGGTGCTGCGTCAGCCATGGAAAATTGAGTCCTCCTGATGGGAGCGGCCTATGCGCGCTCTTTCCGCCATATAAGCGTTCGGCTCGAACCGTGTCAATAGTAACACGCCCCGCGGAATCATTCACTCCCAGCGCCGTGATCGCAGTTGGCCGGTCATAATCCGAACATGTTGCCGGGCACCACCCTGATGATATTGCCCCGCACGTGGACCGTCAACGCGTTCTCGGTGATCGTCACCGCCTGCTGCTTTTGCGCTTCAGTCTTAACCGTGCCGTCAAGGTACGCCTCCTGGCCAATCACCTTGACCGTCACGCCGGTCAGGCCGGCAGCGTAAAGCTGCGACGCGATCGCGGCCTGGCGTGCGGCCCATTCCGCGGTGTCCGTCTGCAGCGAATCGATGACGTTGCCGACGCCCGGCACCTGGCGCACGATTTTTACCGCGTACAGCTTGGCGTCGTTGTCAAACACCTTGCCGAAAATCGTCACCGTGTCGCCGCTGGTATAACAGTCCACCCGCCGCGTCCGCGGATTCGACGACAGCACCTGCTTGACGCGCTGCTGCAAGGTAAGAGTCGGCGTCGGTGGCGGGCGGTGCGCGACATGATGCTTGCGCGGGAGTGGCGCCGGCGCGACGGCCTCCGCCGGCGGCGTCTCGACGGCAGCGGGCGTCGGCGCGCTCACCGCTTCCGATGCGGCCGTCGAGGCCTCCGGCGACGGGGGCGCGCTGGCAAATTCCGGCGGCTCGGTCGGGCTCAGTCCCGCCAGCTTGGTGTTGAGTTGCGACTCTAGCGCGTCCTTGGTGGATGGGTCGTTGGTGAAGATCACCGGGTAATCAATCTCGACGTCGCTCCCGCCGAAGGGCGGGTAGTTCCATGCGGACACATCCTTCACCACTTCCGCGTCGAAGGCCGGATTCGGATTGGTCAACGTCCGCACAGACGCCGCGTCCACGATGCCGCTGGGCAGTACCCTGACTCGCACGACCATCGCGTCGCGCATCGAGCTGTCACCGGCGAGCGCGTGCGTGTAGCTGTCGAGCAATGGGTCGGTGCGATCATTGAAGAACTTGCGCGCCGAATCCTGGTTTCGTTCCGGCGCGGACGCGGATTCCCCCGTCACCTGCACCGGTATCGCGTTCGCCAGCGCCACTAGCGGTCCCGTCGGCACCGCGGCTGCCACCGACGCGACCGCGGATGGCGACGCGACGGCCACCGGGGCCACCGCTGATTTGTTGCTTAGATTTATTGCGAGCCACGCGCCGCCGCCGAGCGCGACGATAGCTGCGATCACGTACGCGAGGATGCCCAACATCCCGCGGCCTTCTTTTTCGCCGTCGTCATTGGGCATCCTGCCGGTAATAGGCATCGACGGCGACGCGCCGCGCCGCGCGGTAGTCGGATTGCGTGACGTCGGCGCCCGCGGTGGCGGCGGTGTGTACGTCTCCGCGGCCGATTCGACCCCGAGTCGCGCGCCGCAGAAATTGCAGATCAGTTCGCCCGGCTGCGCCTTGCCGCCGCACACGGGACATTCGATCTGCTCGCCTTCGCCGCTGCTGCGTCCCGCGGCTTCGACAAAGGCAGGACCGGCGGGGACCAGCGCAGTTCCGTCAGCGTCGCAAAACTTTTCTGAGTCGGGGTAGGTTCTTTCGCAGCGCGGGCACCTGTTCATGTTAGTAAGAAGTCCTCCGGCGAAAGTTTCGATGATATCGGCGCGAATTGCGACACGCCGATCAACTCCTCGCGATTACTTCGGCGCCGAATTTTTCCATCGCCGCGAGATGATCGCGGGTCGTCGCGGCCGGCCCGACGATTATTCGTGACACGCCCATCGCGGCGAATTTTTCGATATCTCCCGCCTTCAATTGTTCGCGCAGCCGGCTGACCGTAATTTCCAGCGGCACTGTCCGATCCGCCGCGCGCTCATGCTCGCGCAGGCGCTTGATCGTCGCCGCGATCTCGTCGTTACCCTCCGCGATTCCGTACCAGCCGTCGCCGAGTTTCGCCGCCCGCTTGAGGGAAGGTTCGGTATTGCCGCCGAATACGATCGGCGGATGCGGCTTTTGCGCGGGCTTGGGCATGAACTTGAATCCTTGGACGCTGATCGTTTTGCCGTGATATTCCGGCGAATCCTTAGTCCAAAGCTCCTTCATCAGCGCGAGATATTCGCGCGTGCGCAGGGCGCGGTCCTTGAAGTTCATTCCGACTCCTTCGAACTCCTCTTCGAGCCATCCGATCCCGACGCCGAAAATAAAGCGCCCGCCGGAAAGCACGTCCAGGCTGACGACCGCCTTGGCAGTCGTAAAGGCGTTACGAATCGGCAGCACAAAAACTCCGGTTGCCAGCCGAATCTTCGTCGTGACGCCGGCGACATACGCCAGCGCCAGCAAGGGATCGTGCAGGGGCGTCTCCGGCGGCGCGCCCATCCTTCCTGTAGAAGAATACGGATACGGCGAGCGGTACGTTACCGGCAAAATAATATGCTCGGGGATCCAGAGCGATTCGAAGCCGCTCTCCTCGGCTTTGCGAGCGACCGCCGCGATACTGTTAGGCGATGTTTGATACAAGAATGTGCCGAATTTCATTGGGTTTAACCGCCTGCGCGCGAGATTTTTACAATCCTAATCAGTTTCCAGCTTCACCGCGAAGACCGCCGGATCCTCGATCGTGCGCAAATCGAGATGGAACGAATCGTCGAGCACACGCCCGATTATTCGCGCGCGCCGGAACATCGCGGTGATCGCGCTGGCTGATTTCTCGGGATGCGTCACCCGCAGCGCAACCGACTTCAACTCCTCGACCGGCATCGCGCCCGAGCCGACCTGCGAGGACGCATCGACAATCTCGACGATGTAGCCGGCGCCGAGCCGTTCCGCCACGATCTCCCGCGCGCGCGGCGCGATAGACGCAATCTCACTCGCGCTGCGTCCCAGGATTCGAAGTGTTGGCAACTCTCCCCGCAAATCGCGCGAGCGAAGATACAGCCGCATCGTCGCCGCCAGCGCCGCCAGCGTCAGCTTGTCGCATCGCAGCGCACGCTTCAGCGGATTGCGCTTGATTCGATCGATCGCGGCGCGCCTCCCCACGATCACGCCCGCCTGCGGACCGCCAAGCAGCTTGTCGCCCGAGAACGTGACGACAGCAGCGCCCGCGGCGATTCGCTCGCGCACAATCGGTTCGCGCGGAATCCCGTACTCGGTCAGATCGATCAGCGCACCCGCGCCAAGATCCTCCATCACGTCGATTCCGCGGGCGCGGCCGATCTCAACCAGATCTTCCAGCGTCACTTCGCTGGTGAAGCCGACGACGCGGTAATTTGACGGATGGACTTTCAGCAACAGCGCGGTTTCAGTGCCGATCGCATCAGCATAGTCGCGCGGATGCGTTCGATTGGTGGTCCCGACCTCGCGCAGAATCGCGCCGCTCTTGGCCATCACGTCGGGCAATCGAAACGAACCGCCAATCTCGATCATCTCGCCGCGCGACACTATTACTTCGCGCCCCTCGGCGAGCGAGTTGAGCGCGAGCACGACCGCCGCGGCGTTGTTGTTTACGACGGTCGCACCCTCGGCTCCGGTCAGAGCGCAAATCTCGTCCTCGACGATCGAATCGCGGTCGCCGCGCCCGCCGGTTTCGAGATCGTATTCGAGGTTGACCGCTGATCGCGCGGCCATCTCGACCGCCTCGATCGCAGGTTCAGCGAGAATCGCGCGACCGAGATTCGTATGCAGCACGACTCCGGTCGCGTTGACGACCGGCTCAAGCACTGGTTCATCGGCCGCCGCTGCACGCGCGACCTCGCGCACGATCGCGTCGATCAGAGTGTCGCGGGCGCGCGGATGCGTGTCGCGTCCCGAGAGAATCGCGGCGCGCAGTTCAGCCTGCGCGCGCTGCAGCATGACTTTGAGGTAGCTCCGGCCGAATCTCGCAAGCTCTGGATTAGCTTCCGCAGCGCGAAGGCATTCGTCGATCTGTGGCAGCGCGCGAATCGACTCCGCGCGCTTGTCAGCATCGGCGTCACGATTCTTTCGCGAGTGTTTCGGCACGGGGGCTAGATTATCCTAATCACCTCTCACCTCGGGAGAGGTAAAGAAAGGAACTCTCGACTAAGCGGGTTGCTGCTCTATTTCCTCCTGCGCTCGTGCGATCAACTTCAGCTTGGTCAGCAACAGAAAGCCGCACAGCAGCGAGAACGCCGCGCAGAAATACACCGCCGCGCGCGGGCTCGCATGCTCGCCGATATAGCCAACCGCCAGGCTGCCGATAGGAGCGGTGCCGATGAACGACAGCGTGTAGATACTCATCACGCGGCCGCGCAGTTCGTCGGTGACGAACAGCTGCAGGAGAGTGTTAGTCGTCACCATGTGATTCATCAGGCCGACCCCAATCAACATCTGCGTGAGCAACGAGAGCCACATCCAGGTTGACGCGCCGAAGCCTGCGGTCGCGATCGCCATCAGAAAGATGCCGAAGACCAGGTTCTGCCGCAGCGCTTTGGGAGCCGTCGAGCGCACGTTCATCACGATCGCGCTTATCACCGCGCCCAACCCCTGCGCCGCCATCAGAAAGCCGTAGCCGTGCGCGCCGACGTGCAGCAGGTCGCGCGCGAACAGGGGGATCAACACCGAGTACTGCATCCCGATTCCCATGTTGATCGCGACCAGCACCATCAGCCACAGGGTCGGGCGATGCTTCCATACGTAGGACAGGCCGAGGCGGACTTGCCGCATCATGGTGGCGCCGAATTCGCGCCGCTCTCGCCGCGGCAAATTCATCTCGAACAGGCTCCAGATGACGGCGAGATAGCTCAGGCCGTTGAGCATGAAGCAGCCGGCGATGCCGATCACGGCGAGCGACAGGCCGGCGATCGCGGGTCCGATCATGCGCGCGCCGTTGAAGATCATCGAGTTCATCGAGATCGCGTTGGGCAAATCCTCGCGCCCAACCATCTCGACTACGAAGGCCTGCCGCCCCGGCATGTCGAATGAACTGACAAGCCCGTTGAGCGCGGCCAGCGCGATCACATATTCGACTTTGACGACGCCGGCCCACGTCAATCCTGCGAGCACGAACGCGCTGAGCATCAAGAGCGTCTGAGCGCCGATAATCAGGCGGCGACGATCGACGTGATCGACCACCACGCCGGCGAACAACGCGACCAGCACGATCGGCATGAAGCCGGCAAACGACACGACACCGAGCATCAACGATGAGTTCGTGAGCTTCAGAACGAGCCACGATTGCGCGACCATCTGCATCCAGGTGCCGATCAGCGAGATCAGCTGCCCGACGAAGAAGAGCCTGAAATTGCGATGCCGCAGCGCACGGAACGCGGTGAGCCGGCCGCCCCAGTTGTCCTGCGCGGGAACGTCCCCACCCGCCTCATCAACCTCGGCGGCTTCTATTTCCGGAACGGTATCGATGGCGCTATCCCAGGAATTCTGAACTCCCCTACTTTGCCAGAGCCAATTTCTCTAATCGAGTACCTTGCCGCGATGACCTCTCTTTGCAACCCTGCCCTCTGTGACTGACGCACTTCTGTCGCGAATCGAGATCCGCTTTCTCGACGCTGCGAGCAATCCGCGGGCGCTCGCTCTCGATGCGCCCACTGCCGCGCGCGAGTCGAGCACTATTCGCGACGGGATCGGCATCTCGGCAAATCTCGAACACGCGCTCGGTGGTACGATCGTCCGCACGACGATCGCCAATCGTGGCGGTGACACCGTCCGACTCAGGTCCGCAATCTTCGAAGTCTCGACCGGCTTCGCGCCGGGCGCACCCGCGCGCTTTTTCAAGCACGGCTACCAGTCATGGAGCGCGTCGGGCGGGCACGTTGTCGCAGCGGCGCAAACCCATCCACGAGACACCGCGCACTTCATCACGCGCGTCAATCATCAGAGCGAAACGACTCGACCGCCTGAATTCCCCGAGGCGCAGACCTCCGAACTTTTCACGATCGTCGAAAGTAGCAATGCAAGCGGGCGCGTGCTGGCCGGATTCATCGGCGCCGCCACTTCGCTCTCTACTCTCACCGTCTCGAGCCCTGAAAAAATAGTCGCACGCGCGATCCTCGACGATGTAAGCCTCGCACCGGGCGCGCATCGCGAACTCGATCCGTTGTTCATCGCGACTGGCGATGAATCCGCCGCGCGCTTTGCCGCGCGATGGGCCGACGCAACCGGCCGATGGATGAACGCACGCGTGAGCGCGCCGTTCCAGCGCGGGTGGTGTTCCTGGTACCACTACTTTCACGCGATCATCGAGGACGCGCTCCGCGCGAACCTCAAATCGCTTGAGGCGATGCGCTCGGAGTTTCCGCTCGACGTAATCCAGCTCGACGACGGCTTTCAATCCGCGCTGGGTGATTGGGATACCACCAACGCGAAGTTTCCGGGCGGTCTCAGGAAAATCGCCGGCGAAATCCGCGCCGCAGGCTTCAAAGCCGGCATCTGGACCGCGCCGTTTCTTGCCGCCCGCGATTCGCGCCTGATGTCGCATCATCCAGACTGGTTCATCATGCACGCGGAGAGCGGCGAACCCGTCCGCGCCGGCCACAATCCGAACTGGACCGCGAGCGACGACAAGTTCGCGTACGCGCTCGACGCGAGCAACCCGGCGTTCCGCGCGCACCTGCATCGGCTGTTCGCGAAGCTCACGCGCGAATTCGGCTTCTCGTATCTGAAGCTCGATTTTCTCTATGCCGCCGCAGCGCCGGGCCGTCATCACGATCCAAACCTCACGCGCGGCGAGACTTTGCGCCGAGGCCTCGAGGCGATTCGCGCCGGCGCGGGCGACGACGCGTTCATCCTCGGATGCGGCTGCCCAATTGGACAGGCGATCGGTGTCGTGGACGGGATGCGCATCGGGCCCGACGTTTCGCCGTATTGGGGCTCGACGGCTTCCGGAGCGGGCGATCCGTCCACGGTTTACGCACTCGACGCGATCATCGCGCGCAGCTTTATGCATCGCCGTCTGTGGCTGAACGACCCCGACTGCCTGATGCTGCGGGCGCGCGAAACGCGCCTCACCGCCGACGAGCGCGCCGCGCTGGCCGCAACGATAGTCGGCAGCGGCGGGATGCTGCTAATTTCCGACGACATGAGCCTGCTCGACGCCGAAGCCGGAAAACTATTTCGCGCCGTCGCGCAAATCGCCGAAGAGATCGATTCAAACTGCGCGCAGGAGCCGGTGTTGGCGCTCGATCTGATGACTAACGGCGACGTTCGCGGACTGATCAGCAAAAATGCCGACGGCGGCGCGATCGCGATGCTCCTGAACCGCGGCGATGCCCCTGCCCGCGTTGATCGATCCGATCTAAAGCTGGGAACCGCGGAGATTGTCGCACTCGATCTCGCCGTCGACGAGAAAATTGAAATCTTCGATACGATCGATCTGCCGCCGCACTCCGCGAGGATTCTTAGAGTCAGCCGCTAGCGTGCCGGATGCATCATTCTGGCGCAGTTCCTTTTGTCATTCAGAGCGGAGTCTGCGAAGCGAAGAATCCCGGAAGCTCTGCGGTGGCGAGCGTGGCGCCGGGATTCTTCGCCGCGGCGGCTCTGAATGACAGAAGCGAAAAGATCAGAGCGAAACGTGCGCCAGATCGATCACGCTCGCGCCTGCGCCCGCATGCAAGACGGCTCGCGAATTCTCAACCGGCGCGACAGGGTCCAGCTTCGCATAGTAGCCGCGATCGATCGATTCAATCACCGCGTCCGCGCCCGCCACTTCGCACAGCGCGACAATCGAGCCGCCGAAGCCCGCGCCCGTCAGCCGCGCGCCGAGGGCGCCGCCGCGCCGCGCGCATTCCACGATTGCGTCGAGGCGGTTCGTGCTGCATTCAAAGTCGCCGGCGAGACTTTGATGCGACGCATCCATCAATGTTCCCATTTCGTCGAGGCGGCCCGCCGCGAGCACGTCCGCCGCACCAATTACCCGCTCAGTCTCGCTCAGCACGTGCCGCGCACGCTTCAGAATTTCCAGAGGGCGGTTCAAGTCCAATGCGATTCGCGTCGATCCATGTCCAAGCAACTCGGCATCGAGCGCCGACTGGGTCACGCGCAGGATGCTCGCCGCCTCTTTCAGATCAGCGCCGAGCCGCGCTGGCGACGCTGCCGCAAGTTTCTCGACGAGTTCTGCC
The DNA here is from genome assembly GCA_963711565.1 of uncultured delta proteobacterium. Classification (GTDB taxonomy): domain Bacteria; phylum Desulfobacterota; class Binatia; order Binatales; family Binataceae; genus Binatus. Next base: position 376,617 of record CAVQEQ010000001.1, read on the forward strand.
GCGTTCCATTCCGGCAATGCGCGAACCACGTCGCCAAGAACTGTCACGCCGTCGAGCTTGAGTGCGCGCCCGAGAATTCGCGCTGCCAACGAGCATTCGACGACGCGCCGATTATATTCGGCGCGCACCGTGCCCGACTTGTCCGCGATTTCGCGGCTATCCGCCACGACCAGAGCCGCGTTCGCCGGCATCTTTACCGCGCGTGCACGGATCGGAGCGAATTCGATAAACAGAGCATGGTCGCGGCGCCCGAGAATCGACACCGTCTGGTCCATCGCGCCCCCATGCGTCCCGACGTACCGTTCGCTGCGCGCAACCATCGTCGCGGTGTCGATCGGTTCGAGCTCGATTTGGTTGATTGCCATGAAGGCCAGCGCGGTCGAAACCGTGAGCGCCGACGATGACGACAATCCTGACCCCGGCGGCACGCGGCTGCCCACGACCATCGACGCGCCCCGCCATTTGCCGCGAGCCGCGAAGCGATCGATAACTCCCTGGATCGCGGCCTTCACGTAGTTCGCCCAATCGCCGCTGTCATACGGTGGTATCTGCCGTTCGATTGCGAAACGGCGCGAGGGCCACGCAGAGTCGGCGTTCGCCACTTCGATTTCGCCGGTCTGGTTGGCGGCAGCGATGACGATTGTGGATCGATCGATCGCAACCGGCAGCACGGGCAGGCCGCTGTAGTCCGTATGCTCGCCGATAAGATTGACGCGGCCGGGTGCGCGCGCCGCGAAAATTCGCGCGTCCGCGCCAACGCGGATTTGATCCGCGAGCCGTCTAGCGCGCGCCAGTTCGTCGGCGTCCCATCCGTCGGGCAGATTCATCGCCGCTTCCTTTTTGGCTTGAACCATGCGCGAGCCGCTTCGAGGTCTTCGGGCGTGCCGACGTCGCTCCAGAAGCCACGCATGTCAACCGCGCGCACGATGCGGCCGTCGGAGATCATTTGCGCGATTGCGGCCGGAAGTTCAAGTTCGCCGCGCGCCGACAACGTCAGCCGCGCGAGGTAGTCGAAAATCATTTGGCCGGTAGCGAAGAGTCCCGCGTTGTTCCATTCGGTCTTTGCGGTGCTCGGCGCCGGTTTTTCTTCGAGCCGTTTGACAATCAAGTGCGCGTCCAAGTAAACGGCCGCGCCGCGGAATGGATCCTTGACGCGATTCACCGCTAGCATCAAATCGTACTCATCGTTGCGCGCATGATGCACGAACCGCGGATAGTTCGCTCGGTCCATCAGAATGTCGCCCCAGCCGAAGACGAAGCGCGCCTGACCCACGAGATGCGGCTTCGCAGCGAGCATCGCGCCAGCGGTGCCGTTCAGTTCCGGCTGCCTGACTGTAGTGATTTTGACTCGCGGATTTTCGCGTTGATAGATTTTCGCCCATCCTTCGATTTGTTCGGACAGGTATCCGGTCACGACGATGAAATCTGAGAGTCCGGCAGCGGCGAGCGCGTCAACGATATGGGAAATCAGTGGCGCGCCCGCGATTTCGAGGATTGGTTTCGGCGTGCCCGCCGTCAACGCGCCCAGGCGTTTGCCGCGCCCAGCCGCGAGCAGGACCGCCGTGTTCAATTCCACCGCCACCCGCCCAAGATAGCATCGCGGCGACCTTCGGGAATGCTTGGCTGGCGGTATATAGTTGAGTAGAAGTTTAGCGAGAGCCGCAAATGTTTGGTGAGATAAACCCCCGCAAGAAAGCGCGCGCGCCGTTCATTTCGATTGAGGAAGCGCTCGAGGAGACGCGCCGCGGCCACATGATCATCCTGATGGATGACGAGCAGCGCGAGAACGAGGGCGACCTCTGCATGGCGGCTGAGAAGGCCACCCCCGAAGCGGTCAACTTCATGGCCAAGTTCGGGCGCGGGCTGATTTGCCTGCCGATGTCGGCGGAGCGAATCGATCGGCTCGGGCTCAGCATGATGATCGGCGACAACCAGGCGCCGCTCGGCACTGCGTTCACGACGGCGATCACGGCACGGCGCGCGTCGGGGTCGGGAATCTCTGCGCAGGATCGTTCGACGACGATTCTCCAGGCGGTGCGCGAGGATGCCAGCGGCGCCGAGTTCATCACGCCCGGCTATGTGTATCCGCTGCGCGCGCGCGACGGCGGAGTGCTGGTGCGTACCGGGCAGACCGAGGGCGCGGTCGATCTCGCGCGGCTGGCGGGACTCAAGCCGGCGGGCGTCATCTGCGAGATTCTGAAGGAAGACGGCACGATGGCGCGGCGCGACGACCTGGTCGAGTTCGCGAAAGTGCACGGGCTCAAGATTGTCACGGTCGCGGACATCATCGAGTACCGGCTGCGCAACGAGACGATGGTGCAGCGGATCGCGGAGGCAAAGCTGCCGACCGCGTTCGGCGAGTTCACCGCAATCGTCTACCGCAACCTGGTCGACTACACCGAGCACCTGGTGCTGGTGATGGGCAAGGTCGATCCGAAGAAGCCGATCCTCGTCCGGGCGCATCGCGAGTACCTGCCGGGCGATGTGTTCGGCTACTCGTTACGCAATACGCGCAACCTGCTGCGGTCGGCCATGGAGCGAATTTCGGCGGCGGGCGAAGGCGTGTTGTTGTATCTCAAGCGCGAGTCGAACGCGCTGGCGTCGGATTTTGACAGCGGGCGGCCGGCGCGCCGAGCGACGACGCGAGCGAACACGCCCGAGGCTGATTTCCGCGACTACGGAATCGGCGCGCAGATTCTGCGCGACGTGGGCGTGCGCAAAATGATCATCATGTCGGACGCGACGCCGCGGCTGGCCAACCTGCCGGGTTACGGATTGGAAATCGTCGGCTCGGTCCCGCTCTCGACTAACGGCAAGCACAACGCCGCCGCCAAATAGATGTACACTGCTCAGGAACCGCGGCGCCGCTCGCATGGTTTAGTTTTTCGGAAAATCATGACACGCAATTTTCGGTTGTTTTCACACGGCGCGATACTGGTTGGAGTTTTCCTCGCCATATCTTTGCTCGCGGCGCCGCCGGCGCATGCCGTCAAGGCAGATGAACTCGTAAAGATCAATTCCGCCACGATCGACCCTCCGCTGAAGGCCGGCGAATCGAGCACGCTCACAGTCGCGGCCAGGGTAATTCCGGATTGGCATATCAATTCGGACAAACCGTTCAGCGAAGATTACATCCCGACCAAGCTCCAGGTCAGCGGCCCAGTCAGCGTGACGCCGGGCGCGATCAAATACCCGCCGGCGGAAACGATGACGCTCGATCCCGCGGCTGGCGGCGACAAGATTTCGGTGTTTGGCGGCGACCTGAAGTTCGAGGTGCCGCTCAAGGCGGCCGCCGACTTCGCGCCGAAGCCGGGCGACGAGTTGACAGTTACGATCGACTACCAAGGCTGTAACAACAACGAATGCCTGCGGCCGGCCTCGGTCAGCACGACCGTCGCGCTTGCGGCTCCAGGAGCGGCAGCGGGCGCGCTCGAGGGTATCGCTGCTGGAGGCTCGAAGAACGACGGCATCGGCGGCGGTGATGATGATTCCGCGGGCGCGATCGAGCACATTTTTCTCAATCATGGATGGTTCCTTGGCTTCCTCGCGGTGTTTCTCGGCGGACTGGCGCTGAATCTGACGCCGTGCGTCTATCCGCTGATCGGCGTGACGATCGCGTACTTCGGCAACCAGGGCGGCGGCCCTCGCCGCGTGATGTACCTGGCTATCCTTTTCGTGCTCGGAATCGCTCTGACGTTCTCGTCGGTCGGCGTCGCCGTCGCCATGTCGGGCGGATTATTCGGCGCCGCGATGCGCAATCCGTTCGTGCTCATCGCGCTGTCGATGATGCTGCTCGCGCTCGCCGCGTCGAGCTTCGGCCTGTTCGTCCTCCAGCCGCCACAGTGGATAATGCAGCGCGCAGGCGCCGCCCATCCCGGCTATGCGGGCGCGTTGCTGATGGGCCTTGGGATGGGCGTGGTCGCCGCGCCATGCATCGGGCCGATCGTGCTGGGCCTGCTGCTGATGGTGGAGAAAAGCGGGAGCGCGCTGTTTGGGTTCGCGCTGTTCTTCACGCTGGCGCTCGGACTTGGCCTGCCGTACATCGGCCTGGCGATGGCGGCCGGGCATATCCGCCGCCTGCCGCGCTCGGGCGAATGGCTTACGTGGGTCGAGCATCTGTTCGGATTCGTGCTGGTGGGACTCGCGCTCTACTTTCTCGATACCGTCGTGCCGAACAACCTGATGACGCGATTCCTGCCCTACTACGCGGCCGGCGTCGGAATTTATCTCGGCTTCATTTCGCGCGAAGGCCGAAGCTGGCGTCCGTTCCTGGTGATGAGGTCGACTCTGGGAGTAGTCGCGATAGCCGCGCTGGCATTCCTGCTGTATCCGCGACAGGCGCCGGAGAAACTTCGCTTCGAGCCGTTCAACTCGGAACTGCTCGCGTCGGCGGCCGAAGCGCGCAAGCCAGTGCTGATCGATTTCAGCGCCGATTGGTGCATCCCGTGCCGCGAGATGGAGCATTCAACCTTCGTCGATCCGTCCGTGGTCAGCGAGGCCAAGCGCTTCTTACGGATGAAGGCGAATCTGACGGCGCAGGACAAAAAGACTGAAGAACTGACGAGCAAGTACGAAATCCAGGGCGTGCCGACGACGATGCTGATCGACTCGGCTGGCAAAGTGGCGCAGCGCAAAGTCGGTTATATCGGTCCGCAGGAGATGCTGGCGGACCTAAGACAGGTAGATTAAAGAGCGGGGCTGCGGCGCCCCGCACCCTCGGCAGGGGTGACCCCTGCACCCGGTATTCGGAAAAAGGAAAGATGCGGGCTAACGCCCTGTTAGGAAGTTTTGGGCGCGAGGACGCGTAGCGAGCTCGTGCCCCTAATTGCGGATAAGCCTCGACGTTTCTTCCCTGAACTAGTTCTAACAGGGACGAAGTCCCGCATCTTCTTCCTAATATTGGGTGCAGGTGTCACCCCTGCGGCGGGCGCGGGGCGCGCAGCCCCGCATACGATTCTCGCGACGCGCTGCGCTTCACATTACGTCCCAGCTCTCGTACATTCGCGGTATGAGGTTTTGCCATGGCTGCGAATGACGGATTTGTGCGCGAGATTTTCTCGATGGTGAAAGAGCGGCGCTCTTTCGGACGGCATCCGATTTGGCATCGAATCGCCGATGGGAAAGTCTCGCAGGCCGGGTTGTGCAACTTCGCGGTCCAGTTCTTTCTGCAGGTGCGTGAATTCCCGCGAGCGCTGAGCGCGTTGCATTCGCGATGCGTCAACGCCGAGGAGCGGGTGAAGCTCGCCGAGAGCCTGTACGAAGAGGAGACCGGCAAAGTTTCCGGCAGCGCGCCGCATCCCGAATTGTTCATCCGGCTCGGACTCGGGCTGGGGCTAAGCCGCGACGACATGATCCATGGCAAGGCGCTGCCCTCGACGGCGGCGCTGATCGACTGGTTCGAGCTCTCGACCAAGGACCGCTCGTTCGCCGAGGGAATCGGCGCGATCAATCTCGCGGCGGAGGGCCAGGTGCCGGGCAACTTCGCGCCGTTCGCGCGCGCGCTCGAAAAAAATTACGGACTTTCGCGCGAGCAAGTCGCGTTTTTCGACGTGCATGAAATCGCCGACCGCGACCATAGCGATGTCGGCGACAACATCCTGAGTCACACGCCGATGAGCGAAGTGGAGCGCGCGAAAGTGCGGGCCGCCGTAGAGCGCTCGCTCGAGATGTGGTGGCAATTCTTCGACGGAATTCAGCGCGCCTGCGAGTGACATTTTGGGTTGCGAATAGATCGAATTTCTGCCTTTTGCACGGTGAATCTGTGCGTATCCAATTTGGCAAAATGCCGTTCTGTTATCGGCTCCGTCTGCTTTTAAGAAAACGTTCCCGCACCGTCAAATCCTGAAGCCGAAAAACGTACACTGAGTGGCTACTTTTCTATGCACAGGGTTATGATTCAAATATCGTTTGATTAGCCCGTCGAGCGACTCAGTCTTCCTTTACTTTAGTGCCGCGGACGAATACAATTTTTGCTGGTGGTGGTGAGGCGGAAAGGTAGTCCATCGCTCGTCCTTTTCTATGGCAAATAAACAATCGTCTGACGGCTATGGCGCCGAGTCCATCAAGGTTCTCGAAGGACTCGAAGCGGTTCGCAAACGCCCCGGGATGTACATCGGCGACACCGCCGAGCGGGGCCTGCATCATCTCGTAAACGAGATCGTCGACAACTCGGTTGACGAGGCGCTGGCGGGTCACTGCACCGAGATCAACGTCGTAGTTTTGAGTGACGATCGGATTTCAGTCGAGGACAACGGCCGCGGAATCCCGGTCGATATGCATCCGACGGAAAAGCGCTCGGCGCTCGAAGTCGTGCACACTGTCCTGCACGCCGGCGGCAAGTTCGAAAAGAGCGCGTACAAAGTATCCGGCGGATTGCATGGCGTCGGCGCGTCGGTCGTCAATGCGCTCAGCGACGAGTTTGAAGTCGAAGTTCACAAGAACGGCAAAATTTATTTTCAGCGGTACGAGCGGGGCATTCCGAAAACCAAGGTCGAAGAGCGCGGCAAGACCAACAGCAAGGGCACCAAGACTACCTTCACGCCCGACTCGAAAATATTTCCCGAAGTAAAGTTCAAGTACGAAATCATCGCGCGCTACCTGCGCGAGATGGCGTACCTCAACGCGGGCCTGCGGATCAGGCTGCGCGACGAGCGAATCAACAAGGCTGAAGAGTTCCACTACGAAGGCGGAATTGCCGAATACGTCGCGACGCTGAGCAAGAGCAATGAGGCGCTGCACGACGTGATTTTCTTCAAGGGTGTGCGCGAGGGCGTCAACGTCGAAGTCGCGCTGCAATGGACCGACGCAATCCACGAGGTGATCTTCACCTACGCCAACAATATTCATACCGCCGAGGGCGGGACGCATCTGTCGGGACTCAAAGGTGCGCTGACGCGAACGATCAACAATTACGCGATCAAGAATAACCTGTTCAAGAATAAGGAGATGCGGCTCGAAGGCGACGATACGCGCGAAGGTCTCGCCGCAATCGTCAGCATAAAGATCGCCGAGCCGCAGTTCGAGGGCCAGACCAAGACCAAGCTCGGCAATTCCGAAGTCGAGGGGATCGTTTCGGGGCTGGTGAACGAGAAGCTCGGCGAGTTCCTGGAGAAGACGCCGCCGGTGGCAAAAAAGATCGTCGCGCGCGCGGTCGAAGCCGCCACCGCACGCGAGGCCGCGCGCAAGGCCAAGGAGCTCGTGCGGCGCAAGGGCGCGCTCGATTCGGGCTCGCTGCCGGGCAAGCTCGCGGACTGCCAGGAGCGCGACCCGGCACTCAGCGAATTGTACCTGGTCGAGGGCGCGTCGGCAGGCGGGACCGCCAAAGAGGGCCGCGATCGCAAAACGCAGGCAATCCTGCCGCTGCGCGGAAAAATATTGAACGTCGAGCGCGCACGCATCGACAAGATGCTGTCGTCGCAGGAGTTGCGCATCCTGATTACGGCGCTCGGGATGGGAATCGGCAACGACAAAGATCTCACCAAGCTGCGCTATCACACAATCGTGATCATGACCGACGCCGACGTTGACGGCTCGCACATCCGCACGCTGTTGCTGACGTTCTTCTTCCGCCAGTTCATCGAGATTATCGAGAACGGTCATCTTTACGTCGCGCAGCCGCCGCTGTTCCGCGCCAAGAAGGGCAAGACTGAGCGCTATCTCAAGGACGAGACGGCGCTCGAAGATTACCTGACTGATCTTGGCGCTGAGGCGGTGACGTTCGAGGCGGGAAAGGGCAAGGATGCGCGGGAGTTCAAGGGCGCGTCGTTGAAGACAATCGTGCGCAAGGCGCTATTCTTCGAAAAAATGTTCGAGGCGCTCGAGCGGCGTTCGAAGGAGCGCTCGATCATCGCGTCGCTTGCCAAGCTGGCGGGCGACAAAACGATCGGCGACGAGAATTTTGAATCCGAGAAAGCCGCGAAGCAGATGGCTGAAGCGATTCGCAAGGACTCGAAGAACGACAATCTCGTTTACAAGCTCGAAGCCGACGGCGAAGCGCATTGGCGCGCCGTGTTCAGCCATTCGCAAAACGGTGCGACTCCGCCGACGGTGGTCAACCTGACGCTGTTGCATAGTGGAGAACTGCGCGAGATTCGGCGGCTCAATCCGGAATTCGACGCGATCAAGGCGCCGTACAAGCTGAAAATTGGCGAAGGCGAATCCACCGTCGATACGCTCAAGGCGGTGGCGGAGGGCGTGCTCGCGGCGGGACAAAAGGGCGTCGACATCCAACGCTACAAGGGACTGGGCGAGATGAATCCGGGCCAGCTTTGGGAGACCACGATGAACCCGGAGACGCGCGCGATGCTGCGGGTACAGATTTCGTCGCGCGAGGAAGCCGAGGAAATCTTCGGCACGCTGATGGGCGACGTGGTCGAGCCGCGCCGCCTGTTCATCGAAGAAAACGCACTCAACGTGCGCAACCTCGACATCTGACGAGCCGCGCACGACGTTGATGCGAGGTCCGAACGCGTCGCATGTCATCGAGGGAATCTTTGCACGAAGAAATCCGCATCATGGCGACGAACTGCGCCGTGTGCGAGCGTGACGCCCGCGACGCGGAACAAAATCTGGGCGTGGCGATCGGCCTCGACGGCATCGCGCACCCTGAAGATTCTTTCGCGTACGACCTGCTGCCGCATCGACGCGAATTCCATCGCGAAAAACTGCTGCGGAAAATTCAGGAGTGGGCGGCGCTCGAAGAACAATGCGGCTAATCGAAATAAAAATTCGCGAGCGCTCGGAACTCGCGGGAGCTTCCAAGTTAAATGGCTGAAACCAACGGCAACGAACCGCATCGCAACGAACCCGCGCTGCTGAATATCGAAGACGACATGCGCCAGTCCTACCTGGACTACGCGATGTCGGTGAATATCGGACGCGCGTTGCCACAGATTCGCGACGGCCTCAAGCCGGTCCATCGACGCATCCTGTACGCGATGTTCCGCACGGGCCTGCTCTCGAATCGACGCTATACCAAGTGCGCCGCGGTCGTGGGCGAGGTGCTTGCGCGTTACCATCCGCATGGCGACATGGCGGTTTACGATTCGCTCGTGCGCATGGCGCAGCCGTTCAGCCTCCGCTACCTGCTCATCGACGGCCAGGGCAATTTTGGATCCGTCAACGGCGACCCGCCCGCCGCCTATCGCTACACCGAATGCAAGTTGACGCGGCTGGCCGAGCGGATGCTCGCCGACATCGACAAGGACACTGTCGACTTCGTCCCCAACTTCGACGGCTCGCACATGGAGCCCGACATTCTGCCCGCGCAGTTTCCGAACCTGCTGGTTAACGGCTCCGACGGCATCGCGGTTGGGATGGCGACGAACATCCCGCCGCACAATCTCGGCGAGGTTTGCGACGCGCTGCTCGCGCTCATCAACAAACCGAACATCACGCACGAAGAGATTCTCGACATTATACCCGGTCCCGATTTTCCGACCGGCGGGCAGTTACTCGGGCGTCAGGCGATTCGCCAGGCCTACCTCACCGGCCGCGGCACTCTCACCATGCGCGCTCTGGCAGCCATCGAGACCGACAAGCGCAGTTCGCGCGCCTCGATCATCATTCGCGAAATTCCCTACCAGGTGAACAAGGCGCGGATGATCGAGCGGGTGGCCGAGCTGGTCAACGACAAGCGCATCGAAGGCATCAGCGACATCCGCGACGAGTCGGATCGCGACGGCATGCGCGTCGTCGTTGAGCTCAAGCGCGATGCCGAACCCCGCATCGTCCTCAACCAGCTCTACAAGCTCACCCAGATGCAGCAGGGCTACGGCATCATCCTGCTCGGCATCCACGAGGGCCGGCCCAAGGAGATGACGCTGCTGCAGATGCTCGTCGCGTTCCTCGAGCATCGCAAAATCGTCCTCACGCGGCGCACGCGTTTCGAGTTGAAGGAGGCCGAAGCGCGCCTCCATATCCTCGACGGTCTGCTTATCGCGCTGAAGAACCTCGACGCGGTGATCAAGTTGATTCGCGGATCGAAGGACGCCGAGACCGCCCGCTCAGGCCTGATGAAGCAATTCGGCCTGTCGCAGTTGCAGGCGCAGGCGATCCTCGATCTGACGCTGCGCCGTCTGACTTCGCTCGAGCGCGAAAAAATCGAAACCGAGCACAAGGAAACCGTCGCTCTCATCGCGCGCTACAAGAAAATACTCGCAGACGAAAAAGAATTGTTGAAGCTGATCGCCGGCGAGCTCGACGAAATCAAAAAGGAGTTCGCCGATCCCCGCCGCACCCAGATCATCGAGGCCGAGGGCGAGTTCTCGGTTGAGGATCTGATTGTTGAAGAGGATCAGCTCGTCACGGTCACGCACGGCGGCTACATCAAGCGCACCCCGCTCTCGCTCTATCGTACACAGAAGCGCGGCGGCCGCGGCAAGATTGGCGCGACGACCACTGAAGAGGATTTCGTCGAACATCTCGAGCGGGTCTCGACCCACGACCGCCTGATGTTCTTCACCAGCGCCGGCAAGGTTTACGAGCTGAAGGCCTACGAATTGCCCGAGGGCGGCCGCGCTGCCAAGGGACGCTCGATCGCAAACCTGCTCAGCCTCGCCAACGATGAGACGCTGTCCGCATTTATTCCCGTACCGCGTGAAACCGCCGGCAAGTTCGTCTTTTTCGCGACCAGTCGCGGCCGCGTGAAGAAGACCGCGCTGGACGAATACGAAAATATTCGCTCGACCGGAATCATCGCGATCAACCTCGAAGACGGCGACACGCTGGTCGATGTGCGCATCACCGACGGCAATCAGCAAATCGTGCTCTCGACGCGCGAGGGCCAGGCGATTCGCTTCAAGGAAGAAGAAGCGCGCCCGATGGGCCGCGCCACCGGCGGCGTCGTCGGCATGGAACTCGAATCGCAAACCGTCAAGGAAGGCAAGACTGTCATCCTGATCGAGGACGAAGTCGTTTCGATGTCCACCGTGCGCGACGACGAGACCCTCCTCACCGTTTCCGAACTCGGCTACGGCAAACGCACGCCCGCCTCCGATTACCGGCTCACGCATCGCGGCGGCAAGGGCGTCATCACGATGAACGTGACCGAGAAGACCGGCAAGGTGATCAGCGTCCGCCAGGTCGGCATCGACGACCAGGTGATGCTGATAACCGACGGCGGCAAAGTGATTCGGCTGGCGGTCAAGGGCGTGCGCATCACTGGCCGCAACGCGCAGGGCGTCCACATGGTGCGGCTCGAGGGCAGCGAACGCGTTCGCGCGGTGGCCGGGATGGCCGAGCGCGACGACGACGAAGCCAACGGCAACGGATCGAACGGCAACGGGGATGGAGATGATTCGGCCGAGTAGCTAATCGACTGACTATTCGCTAATAGTCAGTCGTTAAATAGTCACTGACTACGCTTTCGCACTCGGGCGCGAAGACACTTTGCTGTACCATCGCGCCAGGTTCGTCTGTTCCGGCCGAATCCGGATATCGACCGTCTGCGCGAAATCGATCATGCACAGCGTCGTGATGTCCGCGATCGAATACCGGTCGCCCGCGATGAATTCGCGATTTCCTAGCTCGGAATCCAGCCATGCGATGCGATCGATCGCAGAGCGTTTCTGAATCTCGCCGAATTCCGGTATCCGGCGACCGCGCCCTTCTGCAACCTTACTTAGATGCGACCACACGTGTCCCACCGGCGCGAAGATTTCGAGTTCGATTCTCCGATTCCACATCTCGACTATCGCCTGCTCGCGCGCACCGACACCAAACAGCGGCAGCTCCGGTTGCATTTCGTCGAAGTAACGGCAGATCGCGACGCTCTCCGACAGACAACTGCCGTCGTCGAGCTCGAGAATCGGCAGCGAGCCAAGCGGATTCTTCCTGTAGAACTCGGGCGTGCGGTTGGCGTTGCGCATGATATCGACTTGCACGAGCTCGAGGTCGATCCCCTTCTCCGCGAGGAAGATCCTCACGCGGCGCGGACTCGGCGCGAGCGTGAAATCGTACATCTTCATGATGCTTCCACGGGCGGCTCTCCCGCTCCTGTCCCTTCCGCGCTGTACGCATCGTCGGCCGCGGTCAGCGCCCTTCCCCGCGCAATCTCGAATCCCATCGAGCCGAGAATCTCTTCGAGCGTGTTGAGCGCGAGCATCACGTTCTCACGACGCGAACCTTCGCCCATCAGGCCGACGCGCCAGATCTTGCCCTTGAGCGGTCCGAGTCCTGCCGCAATTTCGATATTGAACAGCCGCAGCAATTCCGCGCGCACCTTGACGTCGTCGATTCCGGCTGGCACCGCGATCGTCGTGAGCTGCGGCAAGCGATGTCCTTCCTGCGCGGCAAGCTGCAGACCCATCGCGCGCACTCCGGCCTGGAACGCAGCCGCGTTGACACGATGCCTCTTCCATCGCGCTTCCAGCCCTTCCTCGACGACGATCCGCAGCGCCTCGTAGAGCGCATAGTTCATCGTGATCGGCGCCGTATGGTGGTACAGCCGGTCGGGCCCCCAGTACTGCTCGATCAGAGCAACGTCGAAGTACCACGAGCGGCACTTCGTTTTGCGCGTGCGCACCGATTCCATCGCGCGCTCGCTGAACGTCACCGGCGACAGCCCCGGCGGCGCGCCGAGTCCCTTCTGCGTGCAGCTGTAACACGCGTCGATGTTCCACTTGTCGATCTCGACCGGCACGCAGGCGAGCGAGGTCACCGCGTCGATCGCAATCATCGCGCCGTGTCGATGCGCGAGCTCGGCAATTTCCTCGACCGGCTGATGTATCCCGGTCGAGGTCTCGGCGTGAACGACCGCGACGAGCTTCGGATTCTTCGCGGCCTTCAGCGCCGCCGCGACCTTTGCCGGCTCGACAATCGTTCCCCAATCCGCCTCGACCTTGCGAACCTTTGCGCCTAGCCGCGACGCGACTTCCGCCATCCGCGCGCCGAACGCGCCGTTGACACCGACCACGACCTCGTCGCCGTCTTCGATCAGATTCGCCATCACGGTTTCCATCCCCGCTGAACCAGTGCCCGAGACGGGAAACGTGATCTCATTCTTTGTGCGGAACACGATGCGCAGTAGCCGCTTGATGTTCTCCATCACCTTCAGAAAATCGGGATCGAGATGCCCGACGACCGGCGACGCCATCGCCTTCATCACACGCGGATTGACGTTCGATGGTCCCGGACCGAGCAGAATCCGCGCCGCAGGCCTGAGTTCCGGAAATGTATCCGCCACGTGTGTTTCTCCTTCCACGATTACTGGCTGAAATCGAACCTTGCTATTATGACCGCGAAGGATCAACCGCAAAAGCGGCCGGCGTGGTAGAGTGCTGCGGAAGTGAACGCGCCGGCGCAACAACAATGAGTACCATCGACCGCAACCTGCTCGACGAGCTTCACGAAATTCTGGGCGACGGCGGAATTGTCTCGCGCACCACCGAGCTGAAGGTTTACGAGTGCGACGGATGGACCGTCGAAAAAAGCGCCCCCGACGTGCTGCTGCTCCCGCGCTCGACTTCGCAGTTGAGCGCCGTCCTCGCCGCGCTCCATCATCGCGGCATTGCCTTCGTACCGCGCGGCGCTGGCACGGGCCTCTCCGGCGGATGCCTGCCGCTGGACGCGCCCGCGATGATCTGCACATCGAAGATGAACCGGATCGTCGAAATCGATCTCGACAATCGGCGCGTTGTCGCCGAAAGCGGCGTCGTCAACCTGCACGTCACCAACGCCGTCAAATCGAAGGGATATTTCTACGCGCCCGATCCGTCATCGCAGGTCGCGTGCTCGATCGGCGGCAACATCGCCGAGAATTCCGGCGGTCCGCACACTTTGAAATACGGCGTGACCACCAACCACGTGCTCGCGCTCGAACTCGTTCTGCCCGACGGCGAAGTCGTCGAACTCGGCGGACCCACCGAAGAGCGATGCGGTTACGATTTGGTCGGCGCAGTCGTCGGCGCGGAGGGCACCACGGGAATTGTCGCGCGCGCAACGCTGAAGCTGATGCGCGAGCCGGAGAATCACCGCACGCTCCTCGCCGCATTTCCCGACGCCGACACCGCGACGCGAGCCGTGTCGATGATCATAGCGTCGGGAATCGTGCCGGCCGCTCTCAAGATGATGGACCAGCTCATCATTCGCGCCGTCGAGGAGGCCTTCCGTGTCGGCCTCCCTCTCGACGCCGGCGCGGTGCTGATCATCGAGCTCGAAGGTCTCGAGGCCGGGCTGACAACGTACGCCGACGAGGTCACCAGAATAGTGAGCACGGCCGGCGCGTCGAGCGTCAGGCTCGCGCGCGACGAAGCGGAGCGTACGCTGCTGTGGAAGGCGCGCAAACGGGCTTTTGGAGCCGTCGGGCGCCTCGCGCCGAATTACGCGACTCAGGACGGAGTCGTGCCGCGAACCTGCCTGCCGCGAATTCTGCGCCTGATCGCCAACGTCAGCCGTCGCTACGACTTGCGCATCGGCAACGTGTTCCACGCCGGCGACGGCAATTTGCATCCGATCATTCTCTACGACGAGCGCGAACCCGATCAGGTCCGCCGCGCAATCGACGCGGGCCGCGAAATTCTCAAAGCTTGCATCGAGATGGGCGGCAGCCTCACCGGCGAGCACGGAATCGGCGTCGAGAAAATCGGCGAGATGCCGCTGATGTTCTCGCCCGACGATCTTCGCGTCATGACCGAACTGCGCCACGTCTTCGATCCATTTGAGCGATCGAATCCTGGCAAGGTGATCCCGCGGCCCGGTGCATGCGTCGAAGTCGCGACGCCGCGCCGCCAAGTGCCGATCTAACGGCTATCGTGGCTGCGATTGCATCTTCAAATCTCGCGAATCGGCTCGAGTCGATCGTCGGCGCCGGCCGCGTTCGCGCGCCAATCAATTCTGAAGTGCGCGCTGCAAACATGGTCGTCGAGCCCGCCTCCGTCGAGGAAATCTGCGAACTCGTCCGTATGTGCGAAGCGGAGCGGATCGCGCTGGCTCCCGTCGGCGCGGCACGCTCACTCGCGGGCATTCGACGCACGCCGGTCGCGCTCGGCATCTCGATGACGCGCCTTGCGCGGATCGTCGCCCACGAACCGCACGACATGACAGTTGTCGCGGAATCTGGAATCACCGTCGGCGCTCTGAATGATGCGATGGCTTCTGCGCGCCAACGACTTCCCGTCGATCCATGCAATCCAGCCATGACAACCCTCGGCTCGTTGGTTTGCGCCGCGCACTCCGGACCGCTGCGCCTCGCTGAAGGCACTTCGCGCGACTTGCTGATCGGAGTTCGCCTGGTCGGTCACGGCGGCAACGTCGTCCACGGTGGCGGCCGCGTGGTCAAAAACGTCGCCGGTTATGATTTGATGAAACTGATGGGCGGTTCCTTCGGCACACTTGGAATAGTAACTGAGGCGACGTTCAAAGTGCGTCCGATTCCACCTGAGTACTGTCTCGCGATAGTTCCTTTTGCGCTGGCCACCGACGCGTTCGCCGCAGTTTACATACTCAATGACGCTCTGCCACTGAGTAATCTGGAAATACTAAGTCCCGCGCTGACAACGCGCTTTAATTCTACAAGTCCATTTCTACTGCTCGCCGGTTTCTCCGGGGGTCCGCTCGAAATAGGCTACCAGGCCGAGCGAATTCGCGATCTGTTGATCGCGCGCGGCGAAATCCTCGACGGCGCCGCCGCATCCAAAAGTTACGAGCTGCTTCGCGACATAGACTTTTATTCGTATCCTCTGTCCGCACAAATCGCGGTTCCACCGGTGCATCTCGCGCGAGTGCTGGAAGCCTGCGGCGCCGATTTTCGTGCTCACGCCGGCACGGGAGTCGCCCAGGTTTTCTCCGCAGACGAGCAATCGTCCGAAGCCGCCGTCAAAACCGTCATGCGATGGCGCGAGGCCGCGCATTCGGCGCGCGGCAATCTTCGGTTGCTCGCCGCCGCGCCCGCCATTCGTGACTCGCTGGAATTCTTCGACATGCCCAACGACGGCGCGCTCACGCTCATGCGGCGGCTCAAGGCCGCCTTCGATCCGGCCGGGATCTTCAACCCCGGATGCTTTGTCGGAGGAATCTGATGGCATCGCCGGCCGTCACATCATTCAGTCCGGTCCGCAACGTCTGCGACTACGAGCTGCTGTTCGACTGCGTGCACTGCGGACTCTGCGCCGAGGCCTGTCCGACCTACATCGTGACGCGATGCGAGATGGACTCGCCGCGCGGCCGAATCTATCTGATGAAGTCGATCGCCGAAGGCCGCATCGAGCTCGACGACGACGCCGCGCGCCACCTCGATTTGTGCCTCGGCTGCCGCGGATGCGAGACCGCCTGCCCTTCCGGCGTCCACTATGGCCGCTTGATTGAAGGCGCGCGCTCATTCGTCGAGCGCAATCATCGCCGCAGTTTGGTCGATCGACTGAAGCGGCGCGCCGTCAGCGCGATTTTCCCCTACCCAAATCGTCTCCGCATGTTGCTCGCACCGTTGAAGCTCGTCGATCGCCTTGGTCTGACTGCCGCTCTGAGAACCATTGCGCCACGCACGATACGCGACTGGCTCGATCTTCTTCCGTCGCTCGAAGGACGCGAACGCCCGCTCGCCAGCGAATCAACGGTCGCGCCACGCGCCGACGCACCCACAGTCGTCGTGCATCACGGATGCGTCGCGCAGGTGCTTGCGAATTCGGAAAACCTCAACAGCGAGCGCATTCTCGCCGCCGCCGGTTATCGCGTGGTCCAACTCGAACCGACGGCATGCTGCGGTGCACTCGATCTGCATTCTGGGAACGCGGCGCGGGCGCGCGATTTCGCCCGTGCGAATGTTCGCGCGCTGAAGAAGTCTGGCGCCGATGCGATCGTGTCGGCCGCATCTGGGTGCTCGGTCGCGATCGAGGAATACGCTGATCTTCTCAAAGACGAACCGGATTTCGTCGAAGACGCGCGCGCGATTTCCTCGAGGGTCCGCGATTTGAGTTCCCTGCTGCTCGACGCGCCGGCAAATCCGAAACGCGAATTTCGAGGCCGTGTAACGTATCACGACGCTTGTCACCTCGTGCACGGACTCGGCGTGCGCGACGCGCCGCGCAAGTTACTCGCTTCGATTCCGGGCGTGACGATCGTCGAGATGACCGAGTCCGACCTTTGTTGCGGCTCGGCCGGCTCTACAATTTGACCGAGCCTGCAATGGCGCGCGAACTGGCGCGGCGCAAAGCCGACAATATCGTCGCGACCGGCGCCGACTACGTCGTGCTTGCAAATCCCGGATGCGAGTTTCAGATCGCCGCTGAGCTTCGCCGGCGCGGTTCGAATATCAAGGTCGTTCACCTCGCCGACTTCCTCGCGATGGCATCCCGGTGACCCTTCACGAAATCAAACTTTACTTCGCATACACGAGTCCGTACTCGTACCTCGCGATGCAACCCGCCTACGACCTCGAACAGTCTCACAGCGTGCGCCTACGTTTCATCCCGTACGGCGTGAACATCAGAAAGGTTTATGGCCCGCTCGATCGCGAGGACGCCGACCGGCGCAAGGTCCGGTACCTGTATATCGACGCGCGCCGAATCGCGAAGGAGCGCGGGCTCGTCATCTATCCGCCGAAAAAGATTTTCAGCGCGCGACTCGCGTTCTACGGCGGTCTTTACGCGGAGAGATATCGACTCTTCCGGCCTTACTCGAGTCGCGTGTTCGAGCGATTCTGGAAACAGGAACTCGATGTGGAAAGCCGCGACGCAATCGCGGCGATCGTTGCCGAAGTCGGTCTAGATCCCGCCGAATTTCTTCGCTACGCCGACACTGATGCGCGCGCCGACCTCGACGCATGCTTTGCCGAAGCCGATCGCGACAAGATTTTCGGCGTGCCGACCTTTATCGTGGACGGCGAACCGTTTTGGGGCGAGGATCGAATCGAGTGGGTGATTCGCAAGCTCGACGCGATGGGCCTTCGCCGCTGACGCTTCAGCGCTTGGTGATCGGAATGTGCCGAGGCTGCGATTTCACACGCTCGAGCCAAGCGCGAATCGCCGGATAGCCTGCCAAATCGAACCCACCTTCATCCGCGACATGCGTGTAGGCATAGAGCGCGATGTCGGCGACGGAGTAACGTTCGCCGACGAACCACTCGCGCGCCTTCAGATGGTCTTCCATCACGCCGAGCGCGTCGTAACCTCGCGGCCGCATCATCGTGTCCAGAATAGTGCGGCGCGGATCGGAAACATCGCGGTGAATCACCAGGTAGCGAACGCTCGCGATATACGGCTCGTGGCTGTACTGCTCGAAGAACAACCACTGAAGAACCTGCGCGCGCTGGAAACGATCGGCCGGCATGAAGGACGTGCCTTCCGCAAAGTACGAGATGATCGCGTTCGACTCGAACAGCAGTTTGCCGTCGTCGAATTCGATGGCAGGGATGCGGCCGTTCGGAAATTTGCGGAGAAATTCCGGCGTGCGCGTTTCGCCCTTGATGATGTTGATTTCGATTCGCTCGAAGGGAATTGCAAGCTGCGTCAGCAGCAGGCGAACCTTGTAGCCGTTGCCCGATGGCAGATAGTCGTACAGGCGAATCATCGTCGCCTCCTCTCACAGTTATGCAAAGATCAGAGTTCGGGACTCGACGGCAGGAAGGTCTCGCCCATCAGGTACGCGTCAACCGCGCGCGCGGCTTCGCGCCCTTCCCATATCGCCCACACCACCAGCGATTGTCCGCGACGGGTGTCTCCGGCCGCGAAGACCCCCGGCACACTCGACATGTAGTTCTCACATTGCACGTTGCTCCGCGGGTCGAGCTTGAGGCC
The DNA here is from genome assembly GCA_963711565.1 of uncultured delta proteobacterium. Taxonomy (GTDB): domain Bacteria; phylum Desulfobacterota; class Binatia; order Binatales; family Binataceae; genus Binatus. Next base: position 395,345 of record CAVQEQ010000001.1, read on the forward strand.
GAGCTCCGAGATTATGCCGTCGGGCTCGGGGCCGAGAAATCCGAGCGCGAGCAGCACCAGGTCGCACTCAATCTCGAAGTCGGTGCCCGGAATCTGCTCCATCACCATCCGCCCGTTGTCGTTCTTCCAGTTGAGCCGCAGCCCATGAAGTTTTTTCACCGCGCCGTTCTCGCCGGTGAACCTGCTCGTGTTCACACTCCAGTCGCGCTGCACGCCCTCTTCGTGCGAGCTCGAGGTGCGCATGATCATCGGCCATTCGGGCCATGGCATTTCGTCGGTACGCTTGTCCGGCGGCATCGGCAGCAGCTCGAACTGATGCACGACGATCGCGCCCTGGCGATTCGAGGTGCCCAGGCAATCGGAACCGGTATCGCCCCCGCCTAGAATTACCACCCGCTTTCCGTTCGCGGTAATCCCGGCGGCCGGATCGAGCGCATCGCCGAAGTTGCGCTTGTTTTGCTGCGGCAGGAATTCCATCGCGAAATGAATTCCCTTGAGATCGCGTCCCGGGATCGGCAGGTCGCGCGGCTTGGTCGCGCCCATCGTCAGCACGATCGCGTCGTACTTCGATCGCATCTCGTCGGCGTGAATGTCGACGCCGACGCGGCAGTTGGTGACGATCTCAAGGCCCTCGGCCGTCATCTGCTCGACGCGGCGGTTGACGATCCATTTTTCCAGCTTGAAGTCCGGGATGCCGTAGGTGAGCAATCCGCCTACGCGATCCGAGCGTTCGTAGAGCGTCACCGCATGTCCCGCGCGAGTGAGTTGCTGCGCACACGCCAGCCCGGCCGGCCCTGAGCCGACGACCGCGACGTGCTTGCCCGATTTGCGCGCGGCCGGCAGCGGCGCGATCCATTTTTCCGCCCACGCGTGATCGATGATGTTCTTCTCGATCAGTTTGATCGTGACGGGATCGTTGTTGATGTTGAGTACGCAGGCTTCCTCGCACGGCGCGGGACAAATCCTGCCGGTGAACTCAGGAAAATTGTTGGTCGCGTGCAGCCGGTCGATCGCCTCGCGCCACCTGCCGCGGTAGATGAGATCGTTCCAATCCGGGATGATGTTGCCGAGCGGGCAACCCTTGTGGCAGAAGGGAATTCCGCAATCCATGCAGCGGGCGCCCTGCGCGCGCAGCTTGTCTTCGGGCATCTTGAGATCGAATTCGCGCCAATCCTTCAGGCGTTCGCCGACCGGACGCCGCGAAGGAGTCTCGCGCTGAATCTCCATGAAGCCCGTGATCTTTCCCATCGAAACCGCGATCTCCAGTCAATCCTGATTAGTCAGTCGATTACTCACTCGGCTAAACTGCCGCGAGCCGCGCCAGATCGGAATCCATGTTCAGATGTTGCCGTTCGAGCACCATCCGATACTCAGTCGGCAATACTTTGACAAACTTCTTTGCGTAAGCATCCCACTTGTCGAGGATTCGCTGCGCGACCTCGCTCTGCGTGTACTGCTGGTGCCGCACGATCAGCGCGTGCAACTGCTTCAGCTCGTCCTGGTTGCTGATCGGCCCCAACTCGACCATTCCGGGATTACAGCGCGAAGCGAATGATCCGTCTTCGTCGAGCACGTACGCGACGCCGCCGCTCATGCCGGCTGCGAAGTTGCGGCCGGTCTTGCCGAGCACGACGACCAACCCGCGCGTCATGTACTCGCATCCATGGTCGCCGACGCCCTCGACGACCGCATGCGCGCCGCTGTTGCGCACGGCGAATCGCTCGCCGGCTACGCCGCGGAAGAACGCTTCGCCACCGGTCGCGCCGTAGAGCGCGACGTTACCGATGATGATGTTCTCTTCGGCCTTAAAGGTCGCTTCTTTTGGCGGACGCACGGAGATGAAGCCGCCTGACAGCCCCTTGGCGCAGTAGTCGTTCGCATCCCCCTCGAGATGGAGCGCGACTCCGGGCGCCAGCCACGCGCCGAAGCTCTGGCCGGCCGAACCTTTCAGATGAATCTGGATCGTGTAGGGCGGCAGGCCCTCAGCGCCGAAGCGTCGCGACACTTCCGCCGACAACATCGTGCTGACGGTGCGGTTCACGTTGCGAATCGGAAGATGAATTTCGACGGGCTCGCGACGTTCGAGCGCATCCTTTGCCAGTTCGATGATCTGATTGTCGAGCGCTTTGTCGAGTCCGTGATCCTGCAATTCGACACAGTGCAGCGGCTCGTCGGGGCCGACATCGGGACGACGCAGGATGTTTGCCAGATCGACGTTGCGCGCCTTCCAATGTGCGATCGCTTCGTTCGCATCGAGGCACTCGACGCGACCGACCATTTCCGCGACGGTGCGGAAGCCCAACTGCGCCATGTACTCGCGCAGTTCGTCCGCGATGAACATCATGAAGTTCACGACGTGCTCGGGCTTGCCCGCGAATTTTTCGCGCAGCACCGGGTCCTGGGTCGCGATGCCGACCGGGCAGGTGTTGAGGTGGCAGACGCGCATCATGATGCATCCCGAGGCGACCAGTGCGGCGCTGGCGAAACCGAATTCCTCGGCGCCTAGGAGAGCCGCGACCGCAACGTCGCGGCCGGTCTTGAGCTGGCCGTCGGTCTCCACGTTGATGCGTCCGCGCAGGCCGTTCATCACGAGAGTCTGCTGCGTCTCGGCCAAACCGAGCTCCCACGGAATTCCCGCATGCTTGATCGATTGCAGCGGAGACGCGCCCGTGCCGCCGTCGTAGCCGCTGATCAGAACGACATCAGCCTTGGCCTTTGCGACTCCCGCCGCGATCGTGCCGACGCCAACCTCGGCCACCAGCTTGACGCTGATGCGCGCGCGGTTGTTTGAATTTTTGAGATCATGAATGAGCTGTGCGAGATCCTCGATCGAATAGATGTCGTGATGCGGCGGCGGCGAGATCAATCCCACGCCGGGCGTCGAGTAGCGAATCTTCGCGATGAAGTCGTCAACCTTGTGGCCGGGAAGCTGACCGCCCTCTCCCGGCTTGGCGCCTTGCGCCATCTTGATCTGCAGTTCGTCGGCGTTGACGAGGTAATGACTGGTGACGCCGAAGCGCGCCGACGCTACCTGTTTGATCGCGCTGCGGCGGAAGTCGCCGTTCGCATCGCGCACGAAGCGCGCGGGATCCTCGCCGCCCTCACCGGTGTTGCTCTTGCCGCCGATCCGGTTCATCGCGATGGCGAGATTTTCGTGCGCCTCTTTGCCGATCGAGCCGAACGACATCGCGCCGGTCTTGAAGCGCTTGACGATCTCGGTGGCCGGCTCGACTTCCTCGAGCGGCACCGGCGGCCGGCTGGAATTAAACTTGAGCAGCGATCGCAGCGTGGCGAGCGAGCGACTCTGCTCGTCAACCGCCCTGGTGTATTCCTTGAACAGCCGGAAATTTCCCGAGCGCACCGAATGCTGCAGGCGCGCGATCGTGTTCGGGTTGTACATGTGAAACTCGCCGGCGCGGCGCCATTGGTATTGCCCGCCAACGTCGAGCGCGCCGTCGAGATTCGCCGCCACCTTGAACGCATAAGTGTGACGCTCAGCGGTCTCGCGCGCGATCGCGTCGAGGCCGACGCCGGCCACCCGCGAGGGCGTCCAGGTGAAGTACTTGTCGATAACGTCCTGCGACAGTCCGATCGCCTCGAAGATTTGCGCGCCGCGGTAACTCTGCGTCGTCGAGATCCCCATCTTGGACGCTACTTTCGTAATGCTCTTGCCGACGGCCTTGACGAAGTTGTGGACCGCCGTATCTTCATCGATGTCGCGCAATTGCCCGTCGCGAATCATCCCCGCCATCGTTGCGTACACGAGGTACGGATTGACGGCGCCGGCGCCGTAGCCGACCAGCAGGCAGAAATGCATCGCCTCCCGCGGCTCGCCGGATTCGACGACGAGGCCTGCCCGCGTGCGCGTGCCTTCGCGAATCAAGTGATGATGCACTGCTCCGGTCGCGAGCAGCGCGGGGATCGCCGCGTAGTCCGCGTTCACTCCGCGATCTGAAAGCACGATTATCGTGTAGCCGGAATCGATTGCGTCGGAAGCGCCTTTGCAAAGCGCGTCGAGCGCACTGCGAAGTCCGGCCTCGCCGTCCGCCACGCGGTACAGCGTGGAGAGCGTGATCGTGCGCAGACCCTCAACGTCCAGCCGCTTGATCCGTTCGAGTTCTTCGTTGGTAAGAATCGGTTGCTGGAGTTGAAGCTGGCGGCAATGACGCGGCGACTCTTCGAACAGATTGTCCTCGGCGCCGATCGTCGTTTCGGTCGAGGTCACCAGCTCCTCGCGAATCGGATCGATCGGCGGATTCGTCACCTGCGCGAACAACTGCTTGAAGTAGTTATAAAGCGGCTGCGATTTGTTCGAGAGCACCGCGAGCGGAGTGTCGGTGCCCATCGAGCCGACCGGCTCCTGCCCGTTGGTCGCCATCGGTGCAAGGATCATTTTGAGATCCTCGATCGTGTAGCCGAACGACTGCTGCTGCTTGAGCAGCTCGTCGTCTTCGAAACCGTCAACCGCCGGCGCTCCGCTCGCTTCAGGAAGCGACTCGAGCGTGACCAGGCTGCTGTCGAGCCATTTGCGATACGGCTGTCGCGCCGCCATCGACTCCTTGATCTCTTCGTCCTGCACGATTTTGCCGAGCGCGGTGTCGATGAGAAACATGCGGCCGGGCTGCAACCGCCCCTTGTGCGCGACATTCTCCGGCGCGATGTCCAGCACGCCGGTCTCGGACGCCATCACGACCAGCCCGTCCTTGGTCACGGTGTAGCGCGATGGACGCAGGCCGTTGCGATCGAGCACCGCGCCGATCCTGATGCCGTCGGTAAACGCGATCGACGCGGGACCGTCCCACGGCTCCATCATGCATGAGTGAAAATGGTAAAAAGCGCGTTTGCTGTCGCTCATCTGCGCGTCGTTCTGCCACGCCTCCGGAATCATCATCATGACGGCGTGCGGCAGCGAACGTCCGGTGCGAATCAGCAGCTCGAGACAGTTGTCGAAGGTTGCGGAGTCGCTGCCGTTGGGCTCGACGATCGGCAACAGCTTCTTGATGTCGTCGCCGAACAGCGGCGAAGAAAAAAGCTTCTCGCGCGCAACCATCCAGTTGATATTGCCGCGCAGCGTGTTGATCTCGCCGTTATGCGACATGAAGCGGTAGGGATGCGCGCGGTCCCAGCTCGGGAACGTGTTGGTCGAAAAGCGCTGATGCACCATCGCGAGCGCGGACTTGAATGCGTCGTTCAGCAAATCCGGGAAAAACTCCGGAAGTTGAGTCGAGATGAGCTGACCCTTGTAAACGACCGTCAGCGCCGAGAGGCTGCAGAAATAAAATAATTCCGGATCGAAGAGCCCGAGTTTTTCCGCCTCGGTCATGGCGCGCTTGCGGATTACGTACAGCTTGCGCTCGAGCGCCTCGACTCCTATCACGTCCGGACTGCGCGCGATAAAGACCTGGCGGATCGCGGGCATCCCGCGCCGCGCAATATCGCCGCACGCGGACTCGACCACCGGCACGTCGCGCCATCCGAGGATTCGCTGCCCTTCCTCGTTGACGATTCGCTCGAACGCATCCTCACATTCCTTGCGCTTGACCGCGTCGAGCGGCAGGAACACCTGGCCGACGCCGTACTCGCCGGCCGCCGGCAATGCGAAGCCGAGCTGCGCCGCTTCAATCGAGAAAAAGTCGTGCGGAATCTGCAGCAGGATTCCGGCGCCGTCGCCCGTACGCGGATCGCATCCGCACGCGCCGCGATGCGTCAGGTTGTCGAGCACCTGCAGCGCCTTGACGACGATGTCATGCGAGCGCTCGCCCTTGATGTTGACGACGAAGCCGACGCCGCACGCGTCGTGCTCGTTGGCGGGATCGTAGAGGCCCTGCTTTTTTGGAATGCTTCGATAATTATGCATCATGACACCCGCCTTGGATCCGGGGGCACAGATTTCGCGGCGGCGTGACGATGGCGCCGGCCGTTGGTCGGCTCGCTCGTGTCGCCATTGGTGTGCGGCGAAATCAAGCCGCGCTCGGTATGCGTCGACAGCACCACCATCGTCTCCGTCCGCGCCACTCCCTCGATCGAGCGGATCGCACTGATGAGCCGCTCGAGCGACGAAGTGTTCTCGGTTTTGACTTTCATCATCAGAGTGTGCTGACCGGTCACGTGATGGCATTCGAGCACGTCGTCAAGCAGTGCGACGGATTCCTCGAACAGCGAAATTGTTTTCGGATGCGCAATCGACACGCCGATGAACGCGGTGACGTCCTTGCCGAGACGCGTCGCATCGACGGTCGCGTGATAGCCGATGATGACGCCGCCGTCTTCGAGTTTCTTGACGCGCTCGTTGACCGAAGGCGCCGAGAGCCCGACCTGCTCTCCGAGCTTGACGAGCGGAATCCTGCCGTGTTCCTGCAGCAGGCCGATAATCTGCAGGTCAATAGCATCGAGTTCGGGGGAATCTCCGCCGAATTTCATAAGGTTATCCTCGTCGCGAGTCGATGAACTTAGAAGGACTGCAAAGTTGTGTCAAGTGTTTATAAGGTGCGAAAAGAATAGAACATTGGTTTGATAAGGTCAAGGGGGCGTATGCCGACGAAATTTAGGTTAAATTCGGTAGCGCAATCATATTTACTGGGCGTCTGCGCGATGTAAGCCTAACTACTTAGGCAATACGGCAGTTTCACCGAAACTGATGCTCGAGCCGCATTGTTCGCCTGAGCGCTCGCAGGTCGACTCCGATCCGCTTGCACGATTAAATTATCGGTCACTTGCCGCTTCGAAAGTGTGCACAATCATGGCGCGTTTCATTCCTGGCCTTGAGCTTAACCGGATGTACTATCGCGAGGCGGTCGCGCCGATCCTCGCGGCAGAATCTCCGCGGCTGAAATATTCGGCTGCGCTAATCGGATACGGCTCCGACGTTCTGGGCTACGACTCGGAACGATCGACCGATCATGAATGGGGTCCGCGCCTCCTGCTCTTCCTTCCCGACGAGGACCACGATGCGCTCGCGCCTCAACTCAACGGCGCGTTGGCGAAGCAACTGCCGACAACGTTTCATGGCTACTCGACGAGCTTCGCCAAGGCCGACGAGAACGGCGTGCGCTGGATGGTACCCGGCGAGCCGGGCCATATCGATCACCATGTGTATACTCACACGGTTTCCGGCTTCGTTCGCGCGATGCTCAATATCGAGCCCGGACAAAGGCTCGATTCCGTCAACTGGCTGTTGATGTCGCAGCAGAAACTGCTCGAAATCACCAGCGGCGAGGTCTTCCACGACGGACTTGGCGAACTCGTTCCGCTGCGCGAGAAGCTCGCCTGGTATCCGCGTGATGTCTGGCTATTCATGATGGCGGCGGGCTGGTACCGAATCGCGCAGGATGAGCATTTCGTGGGCCGCTGCGGCGAAGAGGGTGAGGACCTCGGCTCGAGGCTCGTCTGCGGACGGCTGGTGCGCGACCTGATGCGCTTGTGCCTCCTGATGGAGCGCCGCTATGCACCGTACAGCAAGTGGCTGGGCACCGCGTTTTCGCGCCTCGCGTACGCGACCGAACTCAGCCCGCTCCTCCGCGCCGCGATGGCTGCAACTTCCTGGCAGGATCGCGAACAACATCTGTGCGCCGCGTACGAGGCCGTCGCGCGGATGCATAACGCGCTCGGAGTCACCGGATCGCTTGAGACCTCGATAATGCAATTTCACGGGCGCCCCTACCACGTGCTCGGCGCGGGACGATATGCGAAGGCGGTCAGCGACGCGATCGCCGACGACGAATTGAAAAACATTTACATCGCCGCGAACGGAATTGGTGCGGTCGATCAGTTCGTCGATAGCACCAACCTTTTGGGGCGCGCGGACTTATGCATGCGCCTGCGCGTCCTGTTCAAGCCGGCAACCTGAACATCCTGAGCTTCAATCAGTTGGCAGCAAGGAACCTTCATCGCGCGACGACCGCCTGCTTGTCCGAGATTGCGGGCTCACGGTAAGCTTGACGTTCGCACTCGTGAAACCGTTCTACATTTTCAATTCGCTGAACCGCGCGGTCGAAGAGTTCCAGCCGCTCGATCCGCCTGAGGTGACGCTGTATTCATGCGGGCCGACGGTCTATCTGCCGCAACACCTCGGCAACTTGCGCGCGTACGTGTTCGTCAACAGCCTGCGCCGGGCACTCGAGTTCAACGGCTACAAAGTGCGACACGTGATGAACGTGACGGACGTCGGGCACATGACTGGCAACGTTGACGACGGCGAGGACAAAGTCGAGAAAACCGCACGCGCGCAGGGTAAATCGCCACTCGAAGTCGCGAACTACTACCTCGAGCAGTTCCAGCGCGATTGCGCGGCGCTCCATCTCGAGCCGCCGAATGTGTGGTCGCGCGCGACCGATCATATCGGCGATATGATCGCGCTTACGAAAAGGATCATCGACGCTGGAGTCGCGTACGTCACCAGGAGCGGCGTGTACTTCAACGTTGAGAAATATCGCGGTGAGAATCGTCTCGGCCGCCTATCGCGCCAGAGCCTCGACGAGCAGAACGCCGCGCAGCGCCTCGAGCATTCTGCCGACAAGCATAGCCCGCACGATTTCACGCTGTGGGTGCTCGGCCAGCCCGATCATTTGATGCAATGGGACAGCCCGTGGGGACGCGGTTATCCGGGATGGCATATCGAGTGTTCCGCGATGGCGATGAAGTACCTCGGCGACACCATCGATATCCACACCGGCGGCATCGATCACATCCCGGTGCATCACGAGAACGAAATTGCGCAATCGGAAAGCGCGACCCACAAGCCGTTCGCGCGGTATTTCGTACACAACGCGTTCCTGGTCGGCAAGGAGGGAACCAAGATCAGCAAGAGCGCGGGCAAGTTCCCGCTGCTGAGCGATCTCGGCAGGCGGGAATCGACCCGCTGGCCTTCCGGATTTTCTGTTACGGCGCAAAATACCGCTCCGAGATTGCGTTCAACGATGACGCGATCCGCGCGTCGCAGAGCAATCTGGATTATTTTCGCGAGTTCGCGCGCAGCGTGCCGGACGACGCGGCAGCCGACGGCGTCGAGGCGGCGGGCTGGGCGGCGGAGTACTACGAGCGCTTTCACGACGCAATCAACAACGATTTGAACACGCCGCAGGCGATTGCAGCGGCTCTGGAACTAATCGCGGAAGCGTACCGGCGCAAGGATTTCCGCGCATGGCCGACGTTGCGAGCGCTCGACGCGGTGCTCGGACTTGATTTGCAAAAACATCGCGCGTCGGCGCGCATGAGTTCGATCGAAGCCGACGTGCAGCAATTGATCGACAATCGGGCGGCGGCCCGCAAGGCAAAGGACTTCACGCTCGCCGATGAGCTGCGCAAGGAAATCGAGCGCCGCGGCTACGAGGTCAAGGACCATCGCGACGGCACGGCTAGCTATCAACGCCGCGCCTGACGCTTTTCGGCTCGCAGATTTGCCTTGAATGGTTGCGCGGAAGTCTCTTAGAATCGCGGCTTGACGAATCGGATCGCCAGAAGGAAACGATGGGGATTGAGTTAAAAAAATTCGACACCAGGCTGCAGGCCGAAGGACCCGAGGTTAAACATCTCGATCCAGCCGCAGCGCCGTTTTACCTGCCGATTGGCGACGAAGTGGAAATCTTCACCGCCGCCTACAAGGCGCGCCTGCCCTTGCTACTCAAGGGGCCGACGGGATGCGGCAAGACGCGCTTCGTCGAGCACATGGCGCATCAACTGTCGTCGCTCGCCAACGGCCCCAACGAACTGATCACTGTTGCGTGCCATGAAGATCTTACCGGCAGCGATCTCGTCGGCCGCTTTCTGATTCAGGCCGACGAGACGGTGTGGGTTGACGGTCCGCTGACGCAGGCGGTACGGCGCGGCGCGATTTGCTATCTCGACGAAGTGGTCGAGGCGCGCAAGGACACGACGGTGCTGATTCATCCGCTGTCGGATCATCGCCGGATTCTGCCGATCGAAAAGCGTGGCGAGACGATCGAGGCGCACGAGGGATTTCTGCTGGTGATTTCGTACAATCCCGGCTACCAGAGCATCCAGAAAAATTTGAAACACTCGACGCGCCAGCGCTTCGTGACGATCGAGTTCACCTATCCCCCCGCCGACAAGGAAGTCGAGATTATCGCGCACGAGGCGGGCGTCGAGCAGGATATCGCGCTGCAACTCGCGGTGCTGGGCGAGAAGGTGCGCCATCTTAAGGCGTCGGGATTGGAAGAAGGCGTCTCGACGCGCCTGCTGATTTACGCCGGCGAACTGATCCGACAGGGAATTGCGCCACGGCGGGCGGCGACAGTCGCGGTCACGTGGTCGCTGACCGACGAAGCGGACAGCAAGCGCGCGATCGACGAAGTGGTGAAAGCGATCTTTCCATAAGTTGCGGCAAGATTCGTGAAGCGACGCGAATAACACCTACAATTCAGCGAGGTCGCGTAAATGAGAGTCTTCGCAAACTTCAAAGTGATTCTGGCTTCGACGGCGGCGCTCTCGATGCTCGCCGTCGGTTCCTCCGCAATGGCGCAGGACTTGACCACTGGGGTTCAGGCGCAATCGGGGCCGCGGCTGGATTTCCCGGCGGGACTCGCGACTGACGGCCGCGCGATTTACGTTGCGAACAGCCGCAACAATACGGTCGAGGCCATCGACGCGGCGACCCGCTCTCTGCGAATCGTCGCCGGCAAGCTTTTCCAGGAGGGCAGCAACGACGGCACCGGCGATTCGGCCCGCTTCAACAGCCCCGATGGCATGACGATCGTCGGACAGAATCTCTATCTCTGCGACACCAACAATTCCGACATTCGCCAAATCAGTATCAGCGGCACCGTCACCACCGTTGCGGGACAGGCGAATATCTCGGGCAGTGACGACGGCAGCGGCCCCAGCGCGCACTTCAACCTGCCCACCCAGATCGCCACCGACGGCACCTCACTCTACGTCGCTGACAGCGGCAACAGCACCGTCCGGCGCATCACGCTCGCCGATTTCAAGGTCAAGACGATCGGGGGACAGGCGGGCACGTCGGGCAAGACCGAAGGCGGCCCGGACAAGTCCGTGTTCAGCGGCCCGCGCGGAGTCGCGGTCGACAAGAAAGCGATCTATGTCGCGGATACTGGCAACGATGTGATCCGCATGATCGATCTCAACACGCTCGAGACCAGCACGCTCGCGGGCACCGGCGAGGAAGGTGATAAGGACGGCGCCGCGGCGCAGGCGCAGTTCAACAACCCCGGCGCGATATGCACCGACGGCACGTTTCTGTACGTGCTCGACGCTGACAATCATTCAATCCGCAAGATCGATCTCAACGCCAAAACCGTCACCAAGCTGACGCTCGTCAACGGCCATATCGGCTCGGGATGCGCGCTCACCAGCGACGGCAAGCAGCTCTATTTTTCCGACACCACCGAAAACGCGGTCGAAGTCGTCGATACGACCAGCGGCAACTTCACCACGCTCTATCCGCCGGGGCAGTAGGCCTCGCGCGAACGGGCATCGCGTCTTGATCGATCTGCGCAGCGACACCGTAACGTTGCCGACGCCCGAAATGCGCGAGGCGATCGCGCGCGCCGAGCTGGGTGACGACGTTTACGGCGAAGACCCGAGCGTGAACCGGCTCGAGGCGATGGCGGCGTCGGTCATGGGCAAGGACGCGGCGCTGCTGGTGCCGAGCGGCACGATGGGCAACCTCGCGGCGATGCTGACGCATTGCGCGCGCGGCACCAAGGCGATCGTGGGATCGCAGTCGCACACCAATCTTTACGAGGCTGGCGGCGCATCGGCTCTGGGAGGCATCGTGCTCACGGCGATTGCCAACACCGACGACGGTGAACTCGACACGGACGACCTCGCGCGCGAGCTCGGGACGCCCGCCGACGATCATTTCGCGCAGCCGTCGCTGGTGGTTATCGAGAATACGCACAATCGATGCGGCGGCGCGCCGATCAAGCTCTCGCACATGGCGGAGGTTTCCGCGGCGGCGCGACGCAGAAAAATTCCGCTGCATCTCGACGGCGCGCGAATCTTCAACGCGGCAGTCGCACTCGAGACGACCGCGAAGGAAATCGCGAGGCACGCCGATACCGTGTCGTTCTGCCTGTCGAAAGGACTCGGATGCCCGGTCGGCTCGCTTCTGTGCGGAAGCCGCGAATTTATCGCGCGCGCGCTTCGGACGCGCAAAGTACTCGGCGGTGGAATGCGGCAGGCGGGAATAATCGCGGCGGCGGGAATCGTCGCGCTGACCACGATGGTCGATCGCCTGGCCGAGGATCATCAGAACGCGCGCGCGCTGGCACAGGGACTCGCGCTGGTCGCAGGACTGAACGTGCGGCCGGTCGCGAATCGCACCAACATGGTCGTGTTCGACGTCGACGGCGACGCGGAAGCGTCGCGGCGTTTCGCAGCGGCGATGAAGGAACGGGACGTGCTGATTTCACCGCGCGAGGCGACCTCGTTCCGCGCCGTGACCCATCATGGAATTTCGCGCGCCGACATCGACCGGGCAGTCGCAGCCGCTGCACAAGCCGCCGGCGAAGTTTTCGGCGACTGATGGACTCCCTCGAATCGCTGTTCTCTCTGCGCGGGCATCGCGGACTGGTAACCGGCGCGTCATCGGGGCTGGGCGTCGAATGCGCGAAGGCGCTGGCAATTGCGGGCGCAGATGTTGCGCTCGTCGCGCGGCGGATAGACCGTGCCACAAAATTTGCGGCCGAGTTGGCCCGCGCTCATGGCGTCAAGACGATCGGAATCGGCGCGGACGTGACCCGCGAGCCCGACCTCGATCGCGTGATGGCCGAGGCGACGGCCGCGATCGGCGACGTCGATATCCTGGTGAACAACGCCGGCGTGTCGCCGACCGGGCGCGCCGAGAATTTCAAGCGCGAGGCGTGGGACGAGGCAATCGCGGTGAATCTCACCGCGCCGATGATGCTCGCGCAGCGCGTCGCGCGCCGGCTCATCGAGACCGGGAAGCCGGGCCGCATCATCAACATGGTTTCGATCTACGCGTCGGTGGCGAGTTCGGTGTACCGGCTGTCGGCATACGCGGCGACCAAGGCTGCCTTGGCGAATCTGACACGTCAGCTCGCGGTCGAATGGGCCGGCTACGGAATTTTGGTCAACGCAATCGCGCCGGGATGGATTCCCACCGAGGCGACCGAAGGCGGTATCGCGAAGCCCGCGAACAAAGAGCGGATGGAGGCCTTCACGCCGATGAAACGTCTCGGACTCGCGCACGAAATTCGCGGCGCCGTGATCTTCCTTGCCAGTCCGGCTTCAAGCTACGTTACGGGGTCGGTAATTTCGGTGGATGGCGGATACCAGGCGTGGTGAAAGCGACGCGAAGGAAGTGCGGATGAGCGACACCGGGCTTAGATCGCAACTGTTCCGGCGCAAGCCGGCTGCCGCGCTGATGGCGGAGGCGGAGTCACGCTCAGGCGGCCTCAAGCGGGCTCTGGGAGCGCTCGATCTCACGCTGCTCGGAATCGGCGCGATCGTCGGTGCGGGAATTTTCGTGCTGACCGGCGTCGCCGCGGCAAGATACGCCGGGCCCGCGATCGTGCTCTCATTCGTCGTGTCTGGATTTGCGTGTGCGATGGCGGCGCTGTGCTATGCCGAGTTCGCCGCGATGATCCCGGTCGCCGGCAGCGCGTATTCATATTCGTACGCGACGATGGGCGAGTTGGTCGGCTGGATCATCGGATGGGACCTCGTGCTCGAATACGCGGTCGGAGCGGCCGCAGTCGCCGTGGGATGGTCCGGCTATTTGACGGTCATCCTGCACGGCATCGGGATTCACTTGCCGGTCGCGATAACCAACGCGCCGGGGTCGGTGCCCGGCGCGCTCATCAATCTGCCCGCGCTGCTGATTGTGATGCTGATCACCTACGTCCTGTACATCGGAATTTCGGAGAGCGCGCGACTCAACTCGGTCATCGTAGGAATTAAGCTCGTCGTGATTGCCGCCGTGATCGTCATCGGCGCGTTCTTCATCCGGCCGGCGAACTGGAGTCCGTTCGCGCCGATGGGGTGGTCGGGGGTGATGAAGGGCGCGGCGGTGATCTTCTTTGCGTACATCGGATTCGACGCGGTGTTGACGGCGGCGGAAGAAGTCGTCGATCCAAATCGCGACCTGCCGCTCGGCATCCTCGGCTCGCTATTCGTCTGCACCTTGCTCTACATCCTGGTCGCGGGCGTATTGACTGGGATGGTGCCTGCGCACCTGATCGACGTGAACGCACCGCTGGCGTCGGCGTTCGTGCTGCGCGGGATGCAAGCGTTGTCTGGATTTATCTCACTCGGCGCGGTCGCGGGGCTGACGTTTGTGCTGCTGGTGCTGATGCTCGGCCAGTCGCGCGTATTTTTCGCCGTCTCGCGCGACGGACTGCTGCCGCCTGCCTTCAGCCGGATACATCCGAAGTATCGCACACCATATATCCCCACGACGCTGACCGGCTTCGCCGTAGGAATCACAGCGGCGTTGTTGCCGATCCAGGAAATCGCGGAGCTGACGAATATCGGCACCTTGTTCGCCTTCGTGCTGGTTTGCCTCGGCGTGTGGATCTTGCGCCGCGTCGAGCCCGACATGAAGCGCCCGTTCCGCACGCCGCTGGTGCCGCTGGTGCCGATTCTCGGCGTCGTGTTTTGCGTTTACCTGATGGCGAGTCTGCCGGTCGTAACGTGGATTCGTTTTTTCGTGTGGCTGGTGATCGGACTGGTCATCTATTTCAGTTACGGCCGCTTCCACAGCAAGGTGCAGCACGACGTGGTCGATCAAGCAGCCGCGTCTGGAAGATAGATCCTAACCTCTCCTTGTCCGAGGAGAGGTCGGCGTAAGCCGCGCAGCGGTGTCGCCGGGAGAGATGCAACGCCGGACAGCGCATTCACCCGCTGAGTTCGACTCGTCGTTTGTAGAGCGGCGGCAGCAGCAATGTAAGTGCATCGCTTACTATCTCGACGGAGCCGGGAAGATGGCCCGCGTATTCGCCATCTACTTGCACGTAGATGCGAGTATCAAGGACCGGAGAGAAGTGGAGCTTATGAGCGCGCAGGATATGCAACCCTTGCATGCCTTGCAGGCGGTTCATGACTACTCCGACGAAGTACCGCAGGTAGCGCAGCGAACTGTGCCCCTGGAACAGCACCACCTCGAACTGGTCATCGAACAGCGAAGTATCGCGCGCGATCTTCAGATCGCCGCCATAGTTCCGCACCTTGCTGACGAGCGCGAACGAGCAGCGGTAGTCGTGGTCGTCAATTGTTACCGAGAACTCTTCCAGGCGGCGGCCCATGAGGCTGAACGCAGCTATCCAGTAGGCGATCTTTCCCAGATTGGTCTTCAGTCGCGCGCTGAGGTTGTAGATTATGCGGGCGTCGAGGCCTACACCCGTCATCAGAAGGAAATGCCGCGTGTCTGGCGCGCCGTTGTTGAAATGTAGGCGGCCCACCGAAATCCGTTCCGGTGTGTATCTGAGGAGATCGCGCGCTGCGGCTTCCAGGTTGGAACTCATACCGGTTTCCGTGGCGAGCACGTTGGCTGTACCGGCGGGCAGAATTCCGAGAGGCACCGCAGAGTGCAGCATTCCTTCGGCGACTTCGTTGATAGTGCCGTCTCCACCCGCGGCCACGATCAAACCGACACCATTGGCGGTCCAGGCGTGCGCCAAGGCGACGGCGTCGCCCGGACCGGAAGTAGGGACCAGAGTGGTTTCGTAGCCTGCCTCTGTGAGAATACGCCTGGCGCGCTCGAGCCGGTCAGGGCCTCTGCGCTTCAGTTTCCCTGCAAGGGGATTGTAGATGATGACGCAGGTTTTCCTGGAGCTGATGACTGCTACTGCCCGGCGCGGTCGGCCGCCCTCTGCGCGGCTGCGGCCGCTGCTGCCGCGGCGGCGTGGGTCTCAGCCGATTTTTCCATCGTGGCCTGGCGCTGCTCGCCGCGCGCGAGATTCTTTCTCATTTGCGCGGCGCCCGCCGCGCCGAGGTTCTGCGTTTCCCACTTGGGCTTGGTGACAGAGACCCACTGGCCATTCTCAAGCGCATAGGTGAAGACGAGATACTTGAGGTTGCCGGTCGCGAGGCCCTTGGTCGTCCCCGGTTTCACGGGATTGTACTCGACCCCGCCGAGCTTGCAGCTCACGACCAGGTGATTGTGCGGGCCGTAGGTGGGCAGGTACTCGAATTTCTGCAGGAGGTCTATGTACACCTGACCCTTGGCTTTTTTTTCATCCTGCTCGTCAAAGTAGGGGCCTGACACATCGGAGAGTTTGTCCTGGAGCGACTGCTGTAGCGCCGGCGTGAGATCCTTTTGCGCGCGCGCGTGCTGCAAATCCATCGTCTGCGCGCGCGAGAAACACGGCGGAAAAAAGAACGCGGCCGCAAGGGCGACCGCGCTGAGTATCTTCAGATTTTTCATGACGTCCCGGTCACCATCATAATAGACGATTGGCCGGACGCAAATATTTACGGGCTCGCGCTGCTCTGGTTCAGCCCACGCCCGAAAGCGGAGACCTGCGACTGCCACTGGTCGCCGAAGGCGAGGATTAGCACCTGCTGGTTGATGTGCGCGTCCTTGCTCAACGACTTCATCGAGCCGCCGCCCGCCGTCGCGAGCACTTTGTACGCGGCCTGAGTCTGCCGATAGAATGCCGGCAACGGCGAGATCTTCGGCGGCTCCTCGCGATGCACCTTGAGCCAGAATTCGCGCTCGAATCGCTCATGCTCTTCCGCCGCCACGTCCACCGTGTTGAACGTCCCGTTGTTGGTCCTGAACTGCCGGATCAGCGCCAGCAGCGGCGCGAAGTCTTCCGTGCGCGGCGGCGAGTCGCCCACCAGCACGACCACCTTCTTGGCGTATGGCTTCCAATCCATCTTGTTGATGCCGGTCTCGACCGCGCCGAGCGTGTCCTCTTCCCATTCGCCGCCACCCATCGCCTGGATGGTGTTCAGAAAGTCGCTCAGCTTTTGCGGTGACAGGGTCAACGGCTGGATTCTCATCGGCTCGCCCTTGCCGCCGAACACGATTATTCCGATGCGTGCGATTGGCACCAGTCGATGAATCGACTGGACAAGTTGCTGCATCTTGGCCTTTACGTCGTCGATGATGAGTCGCATCGAGCCGGTGCCGTCGATCACGAGCACCACGTCCAGTCCTTTGCGTCTCAGCTCGCCGATGAACCCGCCGAAGCCTGAGCCGATGCCGTGGCCGTAGCCTGAGCCCATGCCGCCGCCGCGACCGATGCCGATACCGCCGCCGCCGGCTGCGCGCACGTAGTCACTGGCGAGACCCACGGCTTGCGACGTGTCAACCGCGGTCGGCTGCTCCATCTGTTGCGGCGCCGTGTCGGGCATCGGCACTTCCGGCATGTCGAGATCCTGCATCTCGTTGCCGCCACCGCCACCGCCGCCCGCCTCGAGGTTCACCATGATCAATTCGCGCCCACGCTGCTCATGCACCGTGATGATCAGGAACAGCAGGCCGAGTACGTGAAGCGCGACCGATAGAGGAAACGGCCCGATCAGCAGACCGAGCGCATCTTTCATTTTCTGAAGGCGGGTCGCGTCTGCTTCGTCGTCTTCCCGGTTCGCTTCGGCTTCGAGCTCTCTCTTGCCGAGTATCCGATAGAAGATGAAAGCGACGACGAACGTCGAGAGGACAAGCAAGATAATGATTACTGCGATCATATTAAAATCCTACGCTCCGCCCCCCGGCGCCGGAGCACCAGCACCGCCTGGGGGTAGCGAAGATACTGCTATAGCTATCGCCTCGGCACCCGCCGACTTGGCCACGTCCAGGATACGAACCATATCACCTAGTATAACCTTTGGGTCGCCCTGGAAAATCACGATTTTGTCGGTCGAATTCTGAAGCGCGTCATGAAGCTGAGGCATCAGCTCCGGCTCGGTGACCTGCTTGTCGTTCAGGTAGATGAGATGGTCGGCGGTATACGTTACGATAATTCCCTTGGGCTTGTCGGTTGGCGAGGACGCGGCTTCGGCCTTGGGCAAATCGACGTGCGCCGCGGACTCGATCGTCACTGCCGTCGTCACCATGAAGATAATCAGCAGGACGAGAAAGATATCGGTCAACGGGGTGATGTTGATGTCGGAAAACACCCCGCCGCCCTTGTTTTTGCTCATTTTTCCTTTTGCCATGCGCAAGTACCTCTACGGGCTCCCCCCACCCGAGGGGTTGTTTTCCATTTGCGCACCAGTAACCCGCTTGGCCGCGATGGCAATTTGTTCGGCACCTGCCGCCTTGGCGATATTCAGTATCCGCACCATGTCGCCGAGCAGCACTTTACGATCGCCCTGGAACACAACGATCTTCTGATCGACCTTACCCAGCGCGTCGCTCAGGGCGGAACGGAGCTCACGCTCGGGCACGTCTTTGGAGTTGACGAACAGCTCGTGCTGCGCGGTGTAGGTGACGATCACGCCCTTGTTCTCGGGCGCGGTGTTGGTTGCGTTGGGCAGATCGACGTGCGCGGCGGACTCGATGGTGACGGAGGTCGTCACCATGAAGATGATCAGCAGAACCAGAAAAATATCTGTCAGCGGCGTGATATTGATGTCGGAGAAAACTCCGCCACCTTCACCGCCCTGATGTGGTCCGCTAATTGCCACGCGCTTGTCTCCCCTGGAGGGCAGCGTCGATCAGGCGGTCGTCGTTGATGTGCTGGATGGCGCTGATGTTCTCGACCTTGACGGAGAAATAGTTGAAGAAGATAACCGCGACGATCGCGACGGCCAGTCCAAGCGCGGTGGAAATCAACGCTTCCGAAATACCGGCCGCGACGACCGAGAATCCGCCGGTGCCCATGATTGCCATCGACTGGAACGCGACGAGAATACCGACGACCGTGCCGAACAGCCCGATAAACGGCGCCGACGCGCCCGCCGTCGCCAGCACCCAGATGTAGCGCTTGAACTCGAGCCCTTCCTGGTAGCGGCGCTCATCGTCGAGCTCGAGCAGATGATCGCGGTCCATCGTCTGCGCGCCCGAAATCAGCGTATGGAAAATACGCTCGGCCGCCGTCGCGCGAGCTTGAGTGGCCTGCAGCGCTTCGTTGAACTTGCCGGTCCGCAGATTCGGAATCAGCGAGTCAGCCAGCTTGGCCGTCCTGGGCCCAACGCCCCACAGTGCCCACACGCGCTCAAAAATGATCGCGAGACAAACGACCGAAATGAACAGCAGGGGATACGTTGCGTAGTAGCCCTGCTGGATCATCGACAAAATTCCAAAACTGCTTTGCATCTCTTATCCTCTCGAGATTGATATAGATTGAGCGGCGAAATTTTGGCCCCGCCCGAACCATTGCAATAACTGCCCCAAACTGCCTCAGCGGTTCTCCCCTGAACCGGTTGTCAGCCCAAAGTAAATAGACTGGGCTCCCACCAGCCGGTCAAAGTGTCCGTCATGGCGCGGAAAGTCTGAATGCAACAATGGCAAGTATTTGTCAAGAGTCGCCGCGCGGAAGCAAAATTTGCAGACTGCGTCGTCCACGATTGCGAATGGGCAGCGGCGGCTTCCTGCGCCGCGCCACGTCGCGCAATCTTTGCACCCCGCTCGACTATCGAGTCGGTGCATCACTTAGTCTAGACCCTTGGTCATGCTGCCGACTACCTCAAAATCGGTCGCCGACGGCACTGCGGACACCTCCGATCGCCTTGACTTCTTGGCCCCTCACGTCTATCCAGAAGCTTGCCACAGCATGCCGCAGGTTGACCGCGATGCGGTCTTTGTTTTTTTGGGCGATTGACGCTTTTGAGAAATCTTGACCCACTACTTATTAAGACGGTGAATCGGCTCGGTCTGTTCAAGTTGGCCGCGCTGTCCGCCGCCTGCATGCTCGTATCCGCAGCCTGCAAATCAGCGCCGGTCGCCGCTCCAGTTGCCCCGCCGGTGGTTACCGCGACGGGCCCGACCGACGAGCCCAGCAACGCGCTACCTTCGGACTTGTACAAGGCGATGCCCATATATCCGGGCGCCAAGATCGAGCACGTCCGAAAACCCAAAGGTGCGATGCGCGAAATCCTGTTCAGCTCCGACGCCCAGATGCAGCAGATGCTGGCCTACTACAAGGAGCAGCTGAAGCAGAATGACTTTCACATAACGTCGTCGCTGATCATGCCCGCGCGCAAGACTTGGTCGTGCGATTTCAACTACCAGGGGCAGCCGGGCAGCATCATGCTCTACCCGAGCGATCAGGATAAGGCGAAGATGACAATCGATCTCATTTACGAGTTACCTGCGCACCTGGACCCATCTCTGATAGAACCCAAAGAAGATTTCGACGTAGAAGGACCGGGCGAAATCGCCCAACAAGCACCGAATCCAAATCCAACCGAAAAAGCGAAGAGGAATTAGCGAAATGGCACTACTGACAGGTAAAGTTGCGGTAATAACTGGCGCCGGCCGCGGCATCGGGCGCGAAGAGGCGTTGCTGCTGGCCAAGCATGGCGCCAAGGTGGTCGTCAACGACCTCGGCGGTCACTTCGACGGGACCGGGCAGTCGCGCTCGCCGGCCGAGGATGTGGTCAAGGAAATCCGCTCCGCCGGTGGCGAGGCCGTCGCCAACTTCGAGAGCGTGACCGACTTCAAGGCCGCCAAGCGGATCATCGACTGCGCGATCGACAACTTCGGCAAGCTCAACATCGTCGTCAACAACGCCGGCATCCTGCGCGACCGCATGATCTTCAACATGAGCGAAGAGGATTGGGACGCAGTCGTCACCGTCCATCTGAAGGGGTCATTCAACGTCGCCCGCCACGCGGCCGCCTATTGGCGCGAGCAGCACAAGGCCGGCAACGTGCTCAACGGCCGGCTCATCAACACCAGCTCGGACTCGGGCATTTTGGGCAACGCGGGGCAGAGCAACTACGGCTCCGCAAAAGCGGCAGTGGCCGCGATGGCGATAATCGTCGATCGCGAGATGAGCCGCTACGGCGTCACCGCCAATGCGATCGCGCCGGTCGCGCGCACGCGCCTGACCGTCAACGCGACTCCGCAGACCGCCGGCGGCATGGCGCAGAAAGAGGGCCAGTGGGACGCATTCACGCCCGCGCACGTCGCGCCGCTGGTTGCGTGGCTCGGGAGTGACGACGCCAAAGACGTTCACGGCGAAGTGTTCCGCGTCGGCATGGGCAATGTGTGGCTGATGCGCGGATGGCACACGGGCGCCAAGGTTTCGAAGAAGGGCTCGATGTGGAAGCCGGCGGAACTCGGCGCCAAGCTCAAGGAAGAGCTGGCCAAGGGCGTGACCAAGAAAGAGAGCATGGGCGAGGTGATGGGCGGGGGCGTGTAGATTTTTGACGGTCGAGAAGAAACCTAAAAGCGCGGCTCCTCGTGAGCCGCGCTTTCGTTCCATCCTGTTCATTTGCGCCGCCAACACCGCGCGCAGCGTGATGGCCGAGCATATCCTGCGCCGCGAACTCGACGCGCTAGGCTTCGATCACAATATTACGATCACCTCGGCGGGTATCGCGCCGTATGCGCGCGACGGCGCGCTGGTCTCGCTCGACACGCGGATGGCGCTGCGCGAAGTCGGCATCGACATCGGCGACGAAGCAACATCCACCGACCTCAAGCGCCATCCCGAGATGCTCGAGCAAACCGACCTCATCATCGCGATGACCGAGCAGCAGGCGCGCGAACTGGTCGAGCGATTTCCCGGCGCAAAAGAGCGGCCGGTGTTCACGCTGCGTTCGTTCGCGGGCGAAGCTGGCGATATCGATGACCCCTACGAAAAGGGCGACCTCGTATTCGCCGAATGCCGCGAAGAAATCCATCGGCTCGTCCCGACGATCATCGATCGCCTTTTTCATCCCTAGTCCGATGACAACGGAATTCCAAAATCCGAGTGATACTGAGATTCGCGCGATTCTATCGAAGCCGGCAACGGTCGCAGTCATCGGATGCTCCGACAATCCTGCGCGCGACTCACTTAAGATCGCGAAATTGTTAAAGAGCCACGGCTTCAAGGTGATCCCGGTCAATCCCCAGCTCAACGCCGACGCGCTCCGCAGCGCCCTCGGAGAGAAGTGCTACCCCGACCTGGCATCGATTCCCGAGCTGGTCGAGATAGTGGACGTATTCCGCCGCTCAGAGTTCGTCCCGCAAATTGTCGAAGACGCAATCGCAAAAGGCGCGCGCATCCTCTGGTGCCAGCTCGGCGTGATCCACCTCGACGCCGCCCGCCGCGCGCAAAAGGCCGGGATGACGGTCGTCATGGACCGATGCCCGGCAATCGAATACGCACGCTTGTTCTAGCGGAGACCCCTGTGGCGCGCTGGGAGAGCCGAACCTTCTTCGTGTACATCATGGGCAGTAAGTTCGGTGTTCTCTATATTGGGGTCACGAACAATTTAGAACGGCGCGTGAAGGAGCATCGCGAAGGACTGATTCCAGGGTTTACGAAGAAGTATCGCGTGCGGAGGCTCTTATATTTCGAACAGTTCGAGAGAGCGGCAGAGGCAATCGCTCGTGAGAAACAAATCAAGGGATGGAAGCGGGCAAGGAAGCTCGATCTGATTCATACGATGAATCTTGAGATGGCAGATCTTGGCGCGCGCAGGAGCACGCGAGATTCTTCGCCGCGCTCAGAATGACGGAAGTTATGATGTTCTGCGCACTTTCTTTTGTCCGTCTTTTTTTCATCCGTCATCCTGAGCGCAGTCTGCGCAGCGAAGGATCTCGTCCGCCGCGAAGCGGTGGCACCATATTCTCCCGATGAAGCCGCGCAAGTGGAAGACGCTCAGGAGCAACGTCGCGTACAGCACGCCGATCTTCGATTTGCATCGACGCCACTCGACGCATCCGCGGCGCGGCGAGCGCGACTTCTTCATTCTCGAAGCGCCCAACTGGGTGAATATCATTCCGCTCGCGAAGAACGGCGATGTGGTGATGATTCGTTTATGGCGTCACGGCATCTCCGACTTCACGCTCGAGGTGCCGGGCGGAATGGTCGATCCCGAGGATCCGTCGCCGATGCACGCGGCGCGCCGCGAGATGATCGAAGAGATCGGCTTCGATTCCGACGCGATCGTCGAACTCGGCAAGGTGCATCCGAATCCTGCAATCCAGGGCAACATCTGTTTTTCGTTCCTCGCCGAGAATGTGCGACACGTCGAAAGGGCGGTCTCGCCCGGCGACGAAGAGACCGAAGTCGTGCTAGTCCCGATGCGCGAAATCCGCGGCCTGATCGCGTCGGGGAAAATCATGCACGCGCTGACGATCGCCGCATTTTCGTTCCTGCACGTGTACAACCCGCCGCCGAAGCGTAAGCGCAAAAAGTAAAAGATCCTTGCAAGAAAATTCGATGCGCGCGTTCAAAGAGTCGAGAGGGACGACTCGATGGACGCATTCAGCTCCAAGCTCAAGCGCTGGACCGGCTCATTTGGCGACCGCCGCCTGTTCCAGATCTAACGGGATGGAACCTCGAAGACGTAATCAAGAAGACCGGGCTGCCGCCCGACTCCCAGCCAAAGCCGCGATGGCAAGGCATCTGGGGCTCGTGGCGCGCTGGTCGCGACGGTACGCGCGAGGTTGTCTTGTTTTCAGTGGGGCGGGCCGCCGTGCCCGCCATCGACGCGCCGGGGCTCGGTGCGGGCCGCGACCTTGAGCAGAGGGCGGGCACGGCGGCCCGCCCCACTGAAAACCACAAGCTCCTAACTATAGTAGGGATAATCTGTGGCTCGTCTGCGCTTAGGATTTGACTGGCCTGCGCGCAGATAGCTTCACCGCTTGTCGAGGATCCTGATCAACTTCTCCGTATACGCGACCAGATCGCGGCAATTCGAGCACTTGATGCTCTGAACTCCGTTCTCCTCGATGTAAACGAGCATCGTTTTCCCGCCGCATTTGGCACAAGTCAAAACGTCATCCGCAGGATCGATCTGATTTCGCCTTATCCATCGAATGAACCGATTCCTCACGAAGTCCTCCTGTTCGTCGCCGCTTCCGCGATGCCATCAGTCTAATGTAATACCGAGCGCATGAGGCTCCGCCACGCCGACGCGCTCGTGCTTGTGGGCTGGTATCTACTGATGCCGCCGTGGATCGGTCCCACATTGGACTTAAGGACGCCGCTATCAAAATGGGTGAATCAAGGCTCATTCGACTCGGACGAACAATGTGAAAATGCGAGGGCTGATCTCATAAACGGCTTCAAAGGCGATCTCGACACGGCGGAAGGCAAAGCACCAGACTCCGAAGATGTGGCGATGTTGCAAATGGCCGACGAAGTGGAAGAGGAGTCAGAGTGCGTCGCGACTGACGATCCGCGTCTCAAACCGAAATAAGAGATTCTCATCTTCAAACTCAGCCGCCCAGAGACCGAGCTGAGGCAGCACCCGGCCGCCGCCGCATTGACAGCCGCCGAAGCGTGCCCTAGCCTTGACGGTTTGCTATATTATTTTACTCACCAGCTTGGGCCGGAGCTTGTTACCTCGACCCGCCGCAACCGAGTTTTTACCCATGTTTGACACGCTCAGCGACCGCCTCGAAGGAGTCTTCAAAAAACTCAAGGGTCAGGGCCGCATCACCGAGCGCAATATCGAGGATTCGCTCCGCGAGGTCCGCCTCGCGCTGCTCGAAGCCAACGTCAATATCAAGGTCGTTCGCGACTTTATCGAGCACGTCAAATCCAGGGCGCTCGGCGCCGAAGTGCTGCGTTCGCTCTCGCCCGAGCAGCATCTGATCAAGTTCGTCGCGACCGAGTTGCAAAACGCGATGGGCGGAACGGCGCGCGAGCTCGATCTCAAGGTCAAGCCGCCCGTCAAAATCATGGTGGTGGGCCTGCAAGGCGCGGGCAAAACGACCTCGGTTGCGAAGCTCGCGCTATGGCTCAAATCCGAAAAAAAGCGCCATCCGATCCTGGCGTCCACCGACGTTTATCGTCCGGCCGCGATGGAACAGTTGCGCGTGCTCGGCGCGCAGGCGCAAATTCCCGTCCTCGACAGCAACGAGAAGCAGGATCCGATCGAGATTGCGTCGCGCGCGATGGCCCGCGCCGAGACCGGCGGCCATGACGCGATTCTGATCGACACCGCCGGCCGCCTGCAGATCGACGAAGAGCTGATGGACGAGCTAGCGCGGCTGAAGGCCGCGCTCAACCCGCATCACATCCTTTTCGTCGCCGACGCGATGACCGGGCAGGAAGCGGCGAACGTGGCCGCGGGATTCCACGAGCGATTGAACATCTCGGGCGTCATTCTTACCAAGCTCGACTCCGACGCGCGCGGTGGTGCGGCGCTTTCGGTGCGCACTATAACCGGCGCGCCGATTCTGTTCGCGGCGACCAGCGAGAAGCTCGACGGGTTCGAGATTTTCTATCCGGACCGGCTCACCTCACGAATCCTCGGGATGGGCGACGTGCTGACGCTGATCGAGAAGGCGCAGCAGAACTACGATCAGACCAAGGCCAAGGAGCTCGAGCGCAAGTTCAAGAAGAACGAGTTCACGATCACGGACTTCGCTGAGCAGATTAAGGCGATCAAAAAGATGGGCTCGCTCGGCGAGCTGATGGGCATGATCCCCGGGCTCAAGAAACTCGCGGGCGCGGCGGATTCCGAAGAGGCGAAAGTCGAGCTGGAACGTATCCAGGCGATTATCGACTCGATGACGCATCAGGAGCGCGGCAATCATCTGATAATCAATGGGCGCCGGCGAGCGCGAATCGCGGGCGGCAGCGGCACGTCGGTCCAGGACGTCAACCGCTTTCTGAAACAGTTCGAGCAGACGCGCAAAATGATGAAGAAAATCACCCGCATGGGCGCGGGAAAAATGATGATGCGCGGACTGGGGCTCGGGAGCTAGAATAGTAACAGGAGAATCGCATGGGACTTGTAATCCGGCTGCGCCGCCATGGAGCGCGCAAGAAACCTTTTTACCGCATCGTGGTGGCTGACTCGCGATCGCCGCGCGACGGGCGCTTCGTCGCCCAGGTCGGGACCTATGATCCCGCGTTCGATCCGCCGCGCGTCACGATCAAAAAGGACGTCGCGGACCAATGGCTCAAGGCGGGGGCGAAGCCAAGCGACACGGTAAGGAAGTTAATCAAACGGGCCGAAACAGCAACGGTCTCCGCCTGATGCGACCCGCTGCAACGGAGCCATCCTATGAAGGAGCTCGTTCAGTTTCTCGCGCAACAACTGGTAAACGACCCTAGCGCGGTGGACGTGAAGGAGACGCAGGGCGATACCGCCTCGGTGCTCGAGCTGCGCGTGGCGAAGGAAGATTTGGGCCGCGTGATCGGCAAGCAGGGGCGGACCGCGAAGTCGATCCGCACGATCCTGAACGCGGTCGCCTCACGCACCAATCGCAAGGTCGTGCTCGAGATCGTCGAGGACCGGTGACCGCACCAGTCGTTGCGATATCTTTCGTGAAGCTGGTCGTACCGGCACGGTGATGCCGGGATCGACGCTGCACGTCGGCCGCATCACCGGCGCCCACGGGCTGAAGGGCGCTCTCCGATTCCGGCCCGACAATCCCGACTCCGACACATTGGAACAGGTCAAGCGTGTTTTCCTCGAACGCGACGGCGCATCGCGCGAGTTCCGGCTGACCACGATAACGCCGCTCAACGCGAGAACGTGGCGAATCACGCTCGAGGGCGTCGCGGACATCGACGCGGCCGAGGCGCTCAAGGGCGCGGTCGTCATGCTCGCGGCGGAGGACGTGCCGCCAGCGAAGCCGGGCGAGTTCTACTACTACGAAGCGATCGGGTGCCAGGTATTTCTGACCGACGGCAGCCGCCTCGGCGCGATCGAAGAAGTCTTCTCGAACGGCGCGCAAGACATCTGGGTCGTGCGCGACGGCGAGCGCGAAGTGCTGGTCCCGGTGATCGAAGACGTCGTCAAAACGATGGACCTCGCGGGACGGCGCGTCACGATCGAGCCGATTCCCGGCCTGCTCGACTGAGCATCCGGCAGCCGGATAGATTTAGATTCGTCGCGATGGAATTTCACGTAATCACACTGTTCCCCGAGATGTTCGAGTCGCCGTTTCGCGGCGGCATGATCGGACGCGCCGTCGAGCAGGGACTGATTGCGATCAAGGCACATCCGCTGCGCGAGCATGGCCTCGGCAACTATCGGCAAGTCGATGACGCACCGTACGGCGGCGGCAGCGGAATGGTGATGCGGCCCGAGCCGATTGCCGCCGCGATCGACGCAGTGAATGCGGAGCGGCCGGGTCTGTGGCGCATCCTGATGACGCCGCAGGGCGAAGTGTTCGACAACTCGATGGCGCGCGACCTCGCCAAGCGCGCGCCCGGCTTGATGATCGTCGCGGGGCGCTACGAAGGAATCGACGAGCGCGTGCGCACGCTGGTCGACCAGGAAATTTCCATCGGCGACTACGTGCTAAGTGGCGGCGAAATCCCGGCGATGGCGGTGATCGAGGCAGTCGGCAGGATGATACCGGGCGTGCTCGGCAATCCCGAATCGCTCGACGAGGAATCGTTCGCGGCGGGGATGCTTGAGTATCCGCAATACACGCGGCCGGAGGAGTTTCGCGGGATGACGGTGCCTGAAATCCTGCTCAGCGGCGACCACGCCAAGATTCGCGCGTGGCGCGAGGCCGAAGCGAAACGGCGCACGGCGCGGCGGCGCCCCGATCTGTTGGAGCGGCGCAAGTTCTGAGCGTGTCCGATTTATTCGTAGCGCTGATTCATCATCCGGTCGTCAATCGGAACGCCGAGACCGTCACGTCGGCGATCACCAGCCTCGACATTCACGACATCGCGCGCGCGTCGCGAACCTACGACGTTCGCGGCGTGTTCATCGTTCATCCGATTCCCGAGCAGCGGAAATTCGCGGCGAGCGTGATCGATCATTGGCGCTTCGACTTCGGCCGCGCGCACGATTCGCGCCGTCGCGAGGCGCTCGAGCGCGTGCAAATTGTCGCGGAGCTCGACGACGCGATCGCGGAGGCATCGCGAATCTCCGGCGCCCGCCCGCTAATCGTGCATACGTCGGCTCGCACAGAAGGCGGCACCAGTTACGCCGATTTGCGCGCGCGGCTGGATACTCTCGACGCGCCGCCGATGATGATCCTGTTCGGAACAGGATTTGGAATGTCGCCCGAGGTGGCAGCGCGCGCCGACATCGTACTCGCGCCAATCGTAGGTCCCGGCGATTACAATCACCTGTCAGTGCGCTCCGCTGCTGGAATTATTTTAGATCGTCTCCGCGGCAAGTGATCCTCTGTCGCCCCATTTTTGTGTCATTCAGAGCCGCTGCGGCGAAGAATCCCGGACTCGCCGGTCCGAGGAGCGTTCGAGACTCGGACCTTGGCACAGCCTCTCCGAAACGTGTCCAAGCGCCGCCGAGGTCCGTGGATCGAATGAATCTCGGCATTCGCGCGTCCGAGATTCTTCGCCGCGGCGGCTCTGAATGACACGGGAGATGCGAAGCTGGATTGTCTCGATGGATCAGGCCGCGGGTAGCGCGCGCAGCTTCTCCACGAAGCGTCGCATATGCGGGTCGGACCGCTCGAACGGAATCTCATCGAAGCTGAACCATCGCACGCTGTGAAACTCGCCGCGATCGAATTCAATCACCCGCGTGCTGTCGCCGCGGAGCAAATACCAGAGCGATACATCGGTATGCGTACCATGGCCCGCGGTCAGCGTTGCCGTGATGAACAAGGGATCGGGACGCACGAAATCCGCCGCGAGGTTCAGCTCTTCCACTAGCTCTCTATCCACGGTTGCACGCGGATGCTCATCGGGCTCGACGTGGCCGCCGCTCGGCAGCCACAATCCTGCGAGCTTGTGATCGACGAGCAAGAGCTTCCCGCGATCTTCATCGACGAGAGCGAAGTAACTCACCAGATGCTTGGGCGGGATGTCCGGCTTCTGAATCCGGAAGATAGGCGCACCCGAACGAATCCATTCGAGCGTCGAGGCGCGATGCGCCCGCTCGAGCTCGTCGAGCGGCTCAATTGCCTCAACTATTTCGGCGATTTTATCGCGCACGGAATGCACAACCCGCGAGAATACCGCCCCTGAAATCTGCGCACCACCACCCATTGAGTGCGCGCGCGCATTTGGGTAGGTTTAGGGGCTCGACTCGAGGTCTTTCTTCCCATGAATACCGTTATCCAGAAGCTCGAAGAGCGGGGCCTGCGCAAGGACCTGCCCGAATTCCGCGTCGGCGACTCGGTTCGCGTTCACGTCAAGGTCGTCGAAGGCGAGAAGGAGCGCATCCAGTCCTTCGAAGGCATCGTGATCAAGATCAACCGGGGCGCCAGCCGCGCGACATTTACCGTCCGCAAGATTTCCTACGGCGTCGGCGTCGAGCGAATCTTCCCGATGCATTCGCCGCGAATCGACCGCATGCAGGTTCTGACGCGCAATCGCGTGCGCCGCGCGCGCCTGTACTATCTGCGCAATCTGTCGGGCAAAGCGGCGCGCCTCAACGTCGCGACCTGAGCGCCGGCCTTCCCGATCAGCGGTCGTTGGACGCGGTCTTCTCGTCGGAGAATCGCGTCATGCGTATGTTGCCGTCCAGGTAGGCGCCTTCGGATATCGTCAGGTTGCGCGTCTCGATATTTCCGAAAACTTTGGCGCGCGGGCCGAGCACCACGCGATCGCATCCGACCAGGTCTCCACGCAGCTCACCCATTATCAGCAGCCGCGGCGCGAAGACTTTGCCCTCGATCATTCCCTCTTCGCCGACCACGACCAGCTCGACCGAGCGCACCTCGCCGCGGAAACGGCCCTCGATTCTCACCGGTTCGTGAAAGATCAGTTTGCCCGACACGTTGACGTTGCGGCCGACCGCGACGCGCGTCCGCGCCTCCGCCCATGCCGCTCCTGCATCCTGCGGTATCTGTGTTGATTCCATACATCACGGGGCCGGAAAAACGTGACAAGCCACCGCGTGGCCGCCGCGCCCCGGTTCCAATTTGGGTTCGACGTTACTGCACACATCTTTCGCATAAGGGCATCTTGGATGGAAGGCGCAGCCGGGCGGCGGGTTCATCGGACTCGGCATTTCGCCGGGCAGCTTGACGCGCTCGGGCTTGTGCGCGGCATCGATCGTCGGAATCGCGGAGAGCAGCGCGCGCGTGTAAGGATGCCGCGGGTTCAGGTAAATCTCGTCGCGCGACGCGATTTCGACAATCTTGCCGAGATACATGATCGCCACGCGATTGCTGATGTGTTCGACCACGCGCAAGTCGTGCGCGATGAACAGGTAAGTGAGTTTCAGCTTCTCCTGCAGGTCCTGCAGCAGGTTGATAATCTGCGCCTGGATCGAAACGTCGAGCGCTGAGACCGGCTCGTCGAGCACCAGGAAGCGCGGATTCACCGCGAGCGCCCGCGCAATACCGATTCGCTGGCGCTGCCCGCCCGAAAATTCGTGCGGCAGGCGATCCATCGCGTCGGCGCTCATCCCGACCATCGCGAGCAGCTCGACGATTCGCTCTTCCTTTTCGCGGCCGTGCGCGAGTTTGTGAATCTCGATCCCTTCGCCGACGATCGATCGCACGCGCATCCGCGGATTCAACGACGCGTACGGGTCCTGGAACACGAGCTGCATCTGCTGGCGCAGCGAGCGGAGTTCCGCGCGCCCGATCGTCGCGAGATCGCGGCCGTCGAAATACACGGCACCTTCGGTCGGCTCGAGCAGCTTCAGAATCAGCCGCCCCAGCGTCGATTTGCCGGAGCCCGACTCGCCGACCAGTCCCAGTGTCTCGCCGGGCTGAATTTCCAGGTTGACGCCGGCGACCGCTTTTATCGACAGCGCTTTTCCGCCGATGATTCCCGTCGATCCCGCGGGGAACTCCTTGCTGAGATGCTCGACACGAACCAGCGGCGCGCCGGACGCGGTGGTCGAGATCGGATTAAGCGCGGATGCAGGCGACATAGTGGTTGGGGCCCTTGTTTTCAAGCGGCGGCTCAGCCTCGGAGCATTGCGGAATTGCGCGCGTGCATCGCGGATGAAATCTGCATCCGGACGGCGGATGCAGCGCGCTCGGTATCGATCCGGGAATCGCCTGCAAGCGATGGTGGCGGTCGGCGCCGATGCCGGGAATCGATTCGAGCAAGCCGCGTGTGTACGGGTTCAGCGGATTTCGAAACAGTTCCGCGGTCGGCGCCTGTTCCATCACGCGCGCCGCGTAAAGAATCGTCACGTCGTCTGCATACTCGGCGACGATTCCGAGATCGTGCGTGACCAGAATCACGGCGAGGCCGAGCCGCACCTGCAGCTCGCGAATCAGATCGAGAATCTGCGCCTGGATCGTCACGTCGAGCGCGGTGGTCGGCTCGTCCGCAATCAGCAGGCGCGGATTGCACGACAGCGCCATCGCAATCATCACGCGCTGGCGCATGCCGCCCGACAATTGATGCGGGTAGTCGTCGATGCGCCGGTCGGGGTCGGCAATCCCGACCATCCGCAGCGCCTCGATGGTTCGATTGCGCGTCTCGGCGCGATTGGTGTGCTGATGCAACCGGACAGCCTCGCCAATCTGGCTGCCGATGGTGAAGACTGGATTCAGCGAGGTCATCGGCTCCTGGAAGATCATCGCGATCCGCGCGCCGCGCACGTGGCGCATCTCAGGCTCGCTGAGCTTAATCAGATCCTGATCCTCGAAAATTACTTCGCCGCTCACGATTCGCGCCGACTCGGGCAGCAGCCGCATGATCGAAAGCATGCTGGCCGATTTGCCGGACCCCGACTCACCGACGATTCCCAACAACTTCCCCGGCGCGACAGAAAAACTCACGCCATCCACCGCGCGCACCTCCCCCGCCTCAGTGAAGAACGAGGTGCGCAACGATTTAACTTCAAGCAGCGGTTTCACGTGAGGTTCAGAGTATCAGATCACGCGGCGGTGGCGGGATCGAGGCGGTCGCGCAGATGGTCGCCTAGAAAATTGAAGGACATTACGGCGAGGAAAATGAAGATGCCGGGGATCAGTATCCACGGGTAGCGGGCGAGGTTCTGGACGTCCTGCGCTTGCGCCAGCAGGTTGCCCCAGCTTGCGGCCGGTTCCTGGATGCCGAGGCCGAGCAGCGACAACGCGCTTTCGCCGAGGATGAAGCCCGGGATCGACAGCGTGGCGGCGACGATCGCGTAGCCCATCACCGACGGGATGATGTGGCGCGTGATGATGCGCCATCGCGACGCGCCCAGCGCGCGCGCCGCCTCGACGTACGGCCGCGAGCGCACCGATGAGGCCATCCCGCGGATGATTCGCGCGAAGCCGGCCCAGCTGATGAAGCTCATGATCGCCACGATCATGAAAAACGTCGTGACCGTGCTCAAGCCCGACGGAATCACCGCCGCCAGCGCGAGCAGAAAATAAAAGGACGGCAGCGACATCTCGATTTCGGACCATCTCATGATCAGGAAATCGACCGTCCCGCCGAGGTAGCCCGACAGCGCGCCGATCGTGATGCCGAGCGAGAAGGTGATCAGCACGCCGATCAAGCCGACGCACATGCTCACCCGCGAGCCGTACACGATGCGCGAGTAGAGGTCGCGCCCGAGGCCGTCGCTGCCGAGCATGAAGTACGGCTCGCTCTCGCTGTCGGTGGTGAACAGGTGGCCGTGCGAGAACAGGTGGATGTCGAGCCGTTGAGAAGTGTCGGCAGCGAACGTGCGCGCGGTCGCGTCCTGCATGTGCATCGGATGGCTGTAGAAGATCGAGCGCGACCATTCGGACGGCGCGCTCAGGTGCAGCGACATCGGCGGGCAATCGGGCATCTCGCGGTTCTGATAAGCCGGATCGTAGCTCGCGAAGAACGGCGACGCCGCGGCGAGCAGGTAGAATAGCGCCAGGCAGAACGCGGAAAAGCGGACCGTCCACGATGCGAGGCGCCACTCGCGCGCCACGCTCGCGCTCTTTCGCGCGGACACCGCGGCGGCCTGGAGATTCGCCGGCATCGTGGCTTCGGCGTTCATCTCACTCGGCCGCCACCGACGAAAAATCGACCCGCGGATCGACCGCGACCAGCGCGATGTCGGCGATCAGGTTGCCGACCAGCAACAGGATCGTGCCCATCAGCACCGAGCCCATCACGAGGTAGATGTCGAGCGAGCGCACTGCGTCGAGCATCAGCAGGCCGAGCCCTTGCAGGTTCATTACGGCCTCGACCAAGGCGGCGCCGCCGAGCAGGTCGCCCAGCGAATATCCCGCCATCGTGACGAACGGATTCATCGCGTTGCGCAGCACGTGCTTGTAGATGACGACGCGCTCGGACAGTCCCTTGGCGCGCGCCGTCCGCACGAATTCAGAATTTTTGATTTCGAGAATTTGTGAGCGCATCAGGCGCATCAGGCCCGCGGTGCCGGAGATGCCGAGCACGAAAACCGGCAGGATGAGATGGTTGATGCGATCGGCAACCTGGTTCAGGGGACTGAGCGTCGCGTAGTCGGGCGAGTAGGTGCCGCCAATCGGGAACCATCCGGTTTTGAGCGCGAGGTACATCATGAGGAAGGCGAGAAAAAAGCTCGGCACCGACATCCCGAAGAACGCCATGAACGAAAGGAAGCGATCCCAGATCGAGTTCTGATTCACGGCGACGATGATGCCGATCGGAATCGCGATCACCCATGAGAGAAGCATGCTGCTCGCCGCCAGGATGATCGTGTTGAAGGCGCGCGACGCGATCAGGCCGGTGACGCTCACGCGGTACTGGAGCGAGAAACCAAAATTCAGGTGCAGAACGCCCCACAGCCACTTGAAGTAGCGCACCATCAACGGTTGATCGAGGCCGAACTGCGCCTCGAGCTGATGAATCACTTCGGGCGTAATGGTCGGGTTGAGCTTGAGATTCGAGACGAAGTCGCCCGGCACCAGCGACATCGCGAGAAACGAAATGAAGGTGATCCCGAGGATGAGCGGGATCATGTTGAGCAGGCGACGGATCAGAAAGCGGGTCATCGTGTCATCGGCCTGATATTTCGACGTGCGCGCCGCGCCGGATGTTCAGTCGGCCTTGAATTCCATCCACTCCGATTTGTACAGGCCCCACACCTTGGGTTGATAGTATTCGAGCGAGTTTTTCCACGACGCATAGCGCTGCTGGCGCACCGTTTCGAGTATCGGCAGCTGGTCGTGCAGGATTTGCTGGATTTTCCAGTAGTACGGCGGGCGCTTGGTGATATCCATCTCGGACGCGCCCTCGTCCAGCAGCGTGTCGATCTCCGCCTCCCACGGCGTGGCGGGCGTGGGCTGATTCGGATCCCAGATATGCAGGTTGCCCGACGAGCGATAAAAGTTCTGGCCGTCGTTCGGCTCGATGCCGCCGGTGAATCCGATCAGCACGCAATCCCAGTCGAACGACGAATCGAGCTTGTCGACCAGCGTCGTGAACTCGAGCGGCCGATAGTTCACCTTGATGCCGAGGCTCTCGACGTCCTGCTTGAAGATGGTGCACATCTGGTCGCGCTCGGGCGAGCCGGTGTTGGTAGTGAGATCGAATTCGAGCCGATTGCCTTTCGGATCGGTTCGCACGCCCGGTTTGACGAGATGATAGCCGGCCGCCTCGAGCATGTCCGCAGCCAGTTTCGGATCGTAGTCGTAATCCTTGAGATCCGGATTGTAGAAGATTTTGTTCTCGGGCGAGATATCCGAGACGGCGGACTCCGCGAGCTGGTGAAAGACCAGCTCGATGATCGATTTCTTGTCGATCA
Organism: uncultured delta proteobacterium; assembly: GCA_963711565.1. Lineage (GTDB taxonomy): Bacteria > Desulfobacterota > Binatia > Binatales > Binataceae > Binatus. The sequence continues at coordinate 429,944 of CAVQEQ010000001.1, forward strand.
TGTGCGCCATCGCCTGCAGGAACTTCAGATCGGTGAACCAGTTGAGTTTCGGATTGGTCACACCGTTTTTGACGAAGTGGCGCGGGTTGCGATTGAAGCTGAAGAACAGCGAGCCGGTGTCGATACCAATTTTATCGACCGTGATGTCGAGTTCGTGGTTCTTCACCTTGTCCTGCAGCGGCGAAACCTCCTCGGTGCGCGGACCGTATACGTCGATCTGCCCCGACAGGTAGCGCAGGTAGGCGGCGTTCTGATCCTGCACGACCGTCACGCTCTTCCCGTGCAGGCGCGGCAACTGGCCGCCATGCTCGTCCTTCATCCAATAGTCGTCGTTGCGATCGTAGTTGACCACCTGGCTCTGCGCGTAACGCATCATCTTGTACGCGCCGTCGCCGATGATTTTCTCCGGCGGAGTGTCGATGCCCCAGGTATGATTGAAGTTTCCGGCCTTCCACACCGGTTCGAGAATGTGCGCCGGCATCACCTGGATGCCGAGCGAATAGAGCAGCGGCGCGAACGGCTTGGGCAGGTGCATGACGACGGTGTAATCGTCGGGCGCCTCGGCTGCGATGCGCTGATGGTCGATAGTGATCGCGGGACGGATGCTGTTCGGCACTTTCGGATCGTAGATGACGTCGAGCGTGAACAGGACGTCGTGCGCTGTCACCGGCTGGCCGTCAAACCATTTCGCGTCGTGACGGAGATGAAACGTGATCGATTTGTTGTCGGGCGCGATCTCCCATTTCTCGGCCAGCCCGGCCTCCGGCAACGTCGTGACGGGGTTGATGCGGAGCAGGCTCTCGAACAAATCGCCGGTGAGCTCGCCCGAGGTCGCGTCGGTGATCAGAATCGGATTGAAGGTGCGCGGATCGCTGGCGACGGCAGTGTACAGGATTTGATTCTTCGCGTGATCGCTGTCGGGCCGGCTCACGTGGCATCCGGCGAGAATCGCGAGCGCCGACAGAGCGATCGCGCTGGTGATCGTCCGTAAAATCCGGTTGCTCGGGCTTTTAGCTTTCATTCGGGAACGCGCCGCCATCGTCAAGGCTCAAGTTCATCAGAGTGGCTCCTGGAGCCGGCGTCAACACAAACGTCGAATCGGGGATGACTCCATTGACGATCGGCCGGAGATAGCGAAACGTGACGTGGCTGCCGGCCGCAGGAAAGCTCGCATCGACGACGTACGGAAACATCACTCCGCCGATATCGTGATAGTCGCTGTATCGCACCTCGTACTTGACGCTGCCGTCGCTGCCGGTATCCCGCACCATCGCGAGGTTGCCGTCGGTAAATCCAAGCGCGCGAGTCCCCGACGCGGCGTCGCCGAACGACGCGACCAGCATGGCGCCGTCAGTCGAAACCGAAGCCGCGGTGCCATTGAGGACGAACTCGGGCGGCGCGAGTCCCATCAGCAGGCCCACCGCGTCCGTCGGCGCCATCGGGATTCGCACGTATCGATAAAGCGTGTCGGCGTTCGCCTGTCCGCGCATGAAGCGATTCTGACCCGGCTCGAAGATCGCCAGGTCCGAGCCTTGCGCCGCGAGCAGCAAGGCGACGCCGAACGGCGACATCGCCTCGACGCGCAAATTGCCGGGCCGCTTGGCGACGATATCCTCTTTCGCCTTCACATGCTGCGCGCCAGCCGTGTATTCCATCACCGCCGGAGTCTGCACGCAGGCGAGCCTGCGGTCACGTTCCGCAAGCGCCTCGATCATCTTCTCGGCCTGATATTTGTTCTCGCTCCAGCCCGGAATTGGCGTCGGGGCCTCCGGCACGGCCGGCGTGTGTATGATTATGCAGGCGGAAGTCTCGATCATCACCGGCAGCAGCATCGATGCGACCGCCGCGAGCCAGAATGTTTTTCGGCGCCGACTGCGTTCAGTGGCCCGCGCTGGCGGCATTCTGCAGGACCTGGATTTTATCCTTGAGGCGGGCGACCTGGTCGGTTTCCTGCGACTTCTTCAGCGCGTCGTTGTATTCGTTGCTCGCTTCCTTGGTTTTGCCCAGCTTGCGATACGCGTCGCCAAGATGCTCGGTGATCGTGGGATCGCTGCCGGTCAGGTTGACCGCTTTCTCCAACTGCTCGACCGCCTTCTGGTAGTCGCCCTTCTGATAGTAAACCCAGCCGAGGCTGTCGACGTAAAATCCGTCTTCGGGTTCGATATCGAGCGCGCGCTTGATCAGCTTTTCGGCCTCGGCCAGGTTGGTGCCCTGCTCCGCGTAACTGTAGCCGAGGTAGTTCAGCGCCTGCGCGTTGGCGGGATTCAGCTCGATCGCTTTCTTCATCTCGGCCATGCCTTCGTCGCGCTGCTTGTTCTGATCGAGCGCCGCGCCGAGCGTGAAGTGGAACTTGTCATTCTTGGGATCGGCCGCGACCATCTTGCGCGCCAGCTCGATCGCCGCCGGGTAATCCTTCTTTTCCTGGTACACGCCGACCATGAAGCCGGTGATCTCGGGGTCGTCGGGCTTCTTGGCGAGCGCGTCCTTCAGCGCGCCCAGCGCCTGGTCGTACTTGTTGTCCTTGTCGTACAGGTACGCGAGCTGCAGGCGCGATTCGACGTAATGTTCGTTGTCGGCGGGAATCTTGTTGAACTCCGCGATCGCCTTGTCGTTCTCGGAAAGCTCGGAGTACACCGAGCCCAGGTAGTAGTGGACGCGGTAGTTGTCCGGCTCTGAGCCGAGCACCAGGTTGAACTCGGTCGCCGCGTCGTCAAAATTGTTCTGCTCGACGTACAGCAGCCCGATCTTGGTGCGCGTGTCCGCGGGATTGGTCTCGACCTGCTCGGCGCGTTTCAGCTCGTCGAGCGCCTCGTTGTATTTCTTCTGACCGACGAGGATCTCCGCCTTGCGCTTTCGCACCAGCTCGTTGTTCGGATTGATTTGCGTGATCTTGTTGTAATAAACCAGCGCGTCCTGCGGGCGGTCCTGCCGCTCGCGCAACAGCGCGAAATCAAGCAGCACCAGCTCCGACGTAGGATTAAGGTCGAGCGCCTTCTGAAAATATTTTTCGGCGGCCGGGTAATTCTTCGAGGCCACCATCACCTTGCCGGCGTAGTAGTAGCCAAGGAATGAATCCGGATCGAGCGTGATCAGATCCTTGAAGGTCTTCTCGGCCGCGTCGTAGTCGCCGCGCTTGGCGTAAAGCGTGCCGAGGTACAAATACGCTTCCTGGTTTTTCGGATTGAGGCGCAGCACCTCGCGGTAATCTTTCTCCGCGGTCGGGTCGTCGCCGAGCGCCGAGCTGATACCCGCGCCGAGCAGCCGCGCGTCCGCCGAGTCCGGATCGATCGCCAGCGCCTGGTTTATCTCCACCAGCGCGTCCTTGAGACGCCCGTCGCGGACGTAGAGAGTGGCGAGGCGAACCTTCAGCGCCGCGTTGTTGGGATCGTACTGGACCGCATCCGCGTAGTCCTTGAGCGCCTCTTCGCGGTCGCCATCGTTCATAGCGACTTCGGCCCTCAGGAACGCGCTCATCGCCCGCGCATCGGACGGCACGTCCACCGCCGGCGCGCCGCCGAACGGATTATCCTCGCCGACGCTGGCGCTGCGGAGCAGCTCGGGCTTCGCACTCGTGATTTGAGTGCAGCCCAGAAACGCGATCGACGCGGCGCCGATCGCGATAATCGCGCGTGTGCTGAAACCTATCATTGCCAAAACAAATTCCCGGGAGAGCTTCTCAATTACCCTAACACCACGCTCTTCGATCTAATACGCGAGGTGTGCCGCGACGTTACATCCGCCCGCGGACCTTTGCGCACCCTTTACATTATAAGAAATCCGCCATCAGATGCGACCGTGCAACCCCCTTTTGATAGCCCATGGTCGATCTGTTGCCTGCTTGCCACCGCGCATCGCCTCGGCTAGGCAGGGGAGCCGGAGCCGCCCCGCAATTGCCGCACGTCACCGAGGAAGATAACGCCGCCCAGCTCGCGCGCACCCTTCGCACGCCGCGCAAGCTCGGCCTGATCCCGCTCGTCTGCGTGATGTACCTCGTCGTCAGCGGCGGCGCCTACGGCCTCGAAGACGCTGTCCGGATGGCGGGGCCGCGCCTGACGCTCCTGCTGTGCCTTCTGGTGCCGCTCACGCTCAGCCTGCCGACGGCCCTGATGGCGGCGGAGCTGACCGCGCTGATGCCGGTGGAGGGCGGCTTCTATTTCTGGGTCAAGGAAGCGCTCGGCCCGTTCGCCGGTTTCGCCGAGGCGTACCTGACAATTCTTTACACTGCCGTCAACATGGCGATTTATCCGGTGCTGTTCGCCGGCTATCTTTCGTTCATCCTGCCGCTCGGCCCGGCGGCCCAAATCGCGATTGGCGTCGCGCTGGTATGGATGGCGGGCGGACTTAATTTTCTCGGCGTCAGGCCGGTCGGGATGGCGTCGATCGTGCTCGCCGCGATCCTCGTCTCGCCGTTCGCCGTGCTGGTGATTATCGGCCTGCCTCGACTGATCCACTTCACGATGCCGACGCCGCCGTTGTTCGGTGCGGATGCGTGGGGCGCGCTCGGAGCCGGGCTGACGGTCGTCATCTGGAATTTCGGCGGATGGGAAAACCTGAGCGTGGTGTCCGCGGAAATCGAAAATCCGCGCCGCAACTATTTGCGCGCGATTTTGATCGCGCTGCCGGTAATCGTCGCAGGCTACGTGCTCCCGCTCGCCGTCTCCGTGTCCGGCGCGACCACCGCCGCCGATTGGGGCACCGGCTCGTTCTCGCACGTGGGTTATGAAATCGGCGGCCGCGCACTCGGCGGCGCACTGGCGCTCGGCGGCGCCGTGATGTCGTTCGCGGTATTCGAGGCCGCGATGCTCTGGGTCTCGCGCATGCCGTTCGTGCTCGCGCGCGAGCGCTACCTGTCGCCGCCGCTCGCCGAGCTCTGGTCCGCGACCGCGACGCCCGGGAAGTCGATCCTGCTCTGCTGCGTCGTCTTCACGCTGCTGGTCCCGGTCGGCTTCGTCGCGCTGGTGGTGCTCAACGTCTTCTTCTACATGGCGGCGCTGGCGCTCGAACTCTTCGCCTTGATGCGCCTGCGCAAGCTGATGCCGGATCGCACCGGGATGTTCACAATCGGCGGCGGCCGCATCGGCCTCGCACTGGTCCTGATTCTCCCAATCCTGACGTGGGCCGCAACCTTCGGTCTTGCAATCTCAGCCGGAGTCGCCAAGCGAGACTTCATCCTCGCAATCGCCCTGGGCGTATGCGTCTGGCCGGCCTACGCAATCTGCCGCCGCCGCTACGGCGGTCCCCCCGCCATCGATCCCCCGCCCACCAGCATCACCGCTTGAAGATACTTTTCAGTCTCCTCGCCCTGTTAGGGCGAGGATGAAGGTGAGGGTCGAAATACAGCGCGCGATGTTTTTCGCGCGCGATTCAGGATTCTTTCTCTTCTCTCTGAGTCTCGCTTCTCGTCCGCCCTACTCTGTCATCCCGAGCGAAGCCGAGGAACCCCAGATCCGGCCTCGCCCGCTCGTGGGGAGAGGCCGCCGCGCGTCCTCGTGCGGCGGGAGAGGGACGTTATTTTCTGGATGGATTCCAGCGGTTCGCGTTCGCATGCGTCGCTCGAAAATGACTTCGACTGGGAGACGCAGTTCAAGTCCGACATGACGGTGACTCACGGGAGCACTAGTTCGTAGAGCGATCCCAATTGTCGAACGAGGTAGGTTTATTGGACAAGGAGTTCGGGTTTGCAGTCGCTGGTATGCTCGGCGAGTTTGCCGCAGCTGGAGCGTTTGAATCCACCACATTACTCGATGGCGGAACGCTGCTAGTAGCCGCTGGCCCTTGATTCGCGCTTGTGGCTGCAACGCGAGCGGGGTATGCAACAGCCGCCGCAGTCTGAGGGGCATTTGAAGACGAAGGGGAACCTAGGCACTGAAAGTTCTTAGTCACGATCCAACTTAGGCAGTTTCCGTAACCGCCAAATGCCTCGCACTTTCTCATTCCGCCGCCAAACGGTTCCGATCCGGTATAACCCCATGCAGCGCATCTGGAAGCAGCGAGTTCCACTCCCTGTGCATCGTCAACTTCCGGTTTCTCAAACTCCCCATATTCGTATTCTAGTTGAACGGTTCCATCGGCGCGGCTCCCGCCGGTGTCTGCCCACTGCTTCTGAGCCGCGCACCCGCTTAGATAAGCGATGCTCATCAGACTGCACAGGATCGTCGCTACAGTAGATTTCAAGTTAACCCCCTGTTGACTGGCTGCGGCACGATATAACGCGACACAGCGATTATCAACGCCCCTGTCGTGCCTATTCCGCCGCTAACTAGCGCGCAGTCAGCCGATAGACCGCGACCGCGTCGTTCTGTGACACCGCTTCAATCGCGAACTTCCTCTGCAACTGATCGAGTTCGCTCTTCAACACGTCCGCGTAATCCTGCGACTCGGGCGCGGCGATCAGCAGAAAGACCGGCGTCTTCGCGTCAATCGCCGATGCGAGCGAGTCCGCTGCTGCCGGTGACATCTGATCGCCGTCGAACACTACCGGCGGCACCGGCCCGTTCCATCCCGCCGCGCGCTTCTCGTAGAGGCGATGCAGATGGTAGTCGGTGAAGCGCTCGCCGGGGTCGAGCGAGTTCAATCCCACCAAGCGGCGCTCTTCGCCCAGGTACAGGTCGAGAAATTGCAGCGAGACGTTGCTAACGATGGTCGCGTCGCGCGGCACTGCGGAATCCAGCGACCCCAGCGCTTCAACCATCGCGGAGGACGCGGGCTGGGCGCTCAATCGCACGGCCGCTTCCGAAGCCAGCGACACGATCAGCAGCAGATCCAGTACGATCACTCCAGCCGCTGCGGCCAACCTACCGGCGCTTCGATTTTGGTCACGCAGCACGTCGCGCATCCATCGATTCGCGATCGCACCCCCCGCACCCGCCGCAATGAACAGCACAAACGCGCCGGGCAATATGAACGCCACGTCGGTGAACAGGTAAAAGCAGTAGAGCCCGGTCAGCGCGGCGAGGTATCCGAGCCCGAACCACATCAGGCGCCGCGCCGCTGTTCTACCGGGCGTGCGAAGGATCGCGATGAACCCGAGAATCGCGAATAGCGCGGCCGCGAACGGGTAGAGGAAGTAGCGGGGGTTGCCGCGGTCGCCGAGCATCCCATCGAGCCCGAGCAGCGTCGTGAGATACACGATCACATTGCCGTGCGGATTTCGCGGCATCGTAGGACCGAACAGGTACGCGATGCTGAATGTCCTCCCGCCCGCGCCATATACTTCGGGAACCCACCACGCGTAACCGCTTGCAAACGCGCTGCCGAGGTTGATCGAGTTCTGATGCAACTGCCAGATGACCGGGATCGCAAAACCGATTGCTATTGCGATTGCCGCTTTGAGCAGGCTGGAGAGATCGCGCTTCTCCAGCGGTACCATCAGTATGCACACTGCTAGGCCACCAAGGATGACGGCGTTGGTCGGGCGCATGATCGTCGAGAACCCGGCGAACAGACCGAAGATCAACCATGCCAGCGCCCCTTTAGCGATCGTTAATTTGGGCTCTTTGCTTGAAGCCGCTTCTCGTAGTGCCCACGCGGCATAAATCGTGACGCAGAACGTGGGTACATCGCTCATCACGAGCGATGAGTACGTGAGGAATACGGGCGAGAGCGCGACCAAAAGCGCTGCAATCAGGCCGGCTGCGCGCCCGAAGAGGCCTCGAGCCAGCCAGAACACGCCGAAGACCGAGACCATTCCGAGAGCCGTCGATAGCAAGAAGGGTGGATCTCGTGTGACAGAGCCATGACGCAAGAATTCCAGAATCAGCGGGTAGCCGGCGGTATAGCGCGACGGGTAAGTATATCCACCGAAATGCAGCACCGCACCGCGACCAGCCGCAAGGTTCACCGCCGACGCGGCGTACTCGAGTCCGTCGGGCCACGGCATCAACTCGAGTCCGCGTTGCGAGCCGCCAGATCTAACCATCGCCATCACGAGCGACTCGATAGCGATGAGGATCACCCATTCGACGATGCTCGGTATCTCGGTAACGCCCGAAGGGAACGCGGGGGGCGCCTTCGATGACTTCGCGCGGCTCATCGCGGCGCGTCTCCGCTAGCGCTGCCAGCACTGACGCCGCGCGCATTGGCGCGTGGCTCGTCGTCGTGCTGCTTATCCCACGCGTCGTGCGGATGCTCTATCCGGAAGTGTGGCTCGAGGATGATTTCTACCTCGAGAGCGCCTGGCTGGTGAGCGTCGGGATGCGCCCGTATGTGGATTTCGTTCAACCGCATATGCCGCTGCTCGAATGGATCGCGGCAGGTTACCTCAAGTTGTTCGGCGCAAGCTATCTGTCGATCGAAATTCTGAACGAGGCCGCGATTTTCGCGACCAGCCTCCTCACTTACTCTCTCGCGCGCCGCGTCGCCGGCCGTCCCGCCGCCATCGCCGCGTCGATTCCATACGCATACAGCTCGATCGTCTTTCGCTACCACGCCTACGAGCGCGAATGCTTCGTCGCGCCGCTGCTCGTCCTCGGCGCGATCGTCACGCTCGACGACACGATGCCCGCGATGCGCCAGGCCGCGATCCTTGCGGGCATCTTCTTCGTCGCGTGCGCAATCAAGCTGACCGCGGTGATCGGGTTCCCCGCGATGCTGATTTTCATCGCCGTCGCATACCGCCGAATCTCTGCTGCTATCGTCTCGGGCGTAATCTTCTTACTCGCACTCGCCGCGTTCAGCGCGTTTCTTTATCGGCTCTACGGCGACGAGTTCCTCTTCCAGACCTTCGTCTTTCATTTTCTGAAAGGGCAGGACGCCGCCGGCGACAGCGCGACCTATCCGCGCATGATTCTCGACCTGCTCGTGCCGCTGTTCTTCCTGGGATGCTGGCGAATCTTCGCCGACCGCGCCTTCAGCCGCGGCGTGATTCTCGTGCTCGCGGTCGTCGCTGTCGAGTACGCATTCTACGGCCTGCTGAGTCCAACCGCCTGGGCGCACAACTATCTGGAGGCTCTGCCGTTCATTGCGATCGTCGCGGGACTCGGCGCGATCGCTCTCATCGAAGCGACTCGTAACGCGGCCCAACAATGGCAATTCCTCGCCGGCGGTGCGGCGCTGATCCTGATTTGTCTGAGCTGGATCGCGCCGCTCGTCAACGAGAACTGGCTGAATGGCGCCGTCTATGGATTCGGCTTCGTGCCGCGTGCGGAGATCTCGCAGCTCGCCGACGCGTTGCGCGCCGCCGGCAAACCGGAAGACGACGTAATCGCGCCGTCGTTCATCTGCTTCGAGGCCAACCGCCGCGAATTGATCCGCTATCCCGAAACCTACGGCGTCTATCGCGAAGCGAAGGCCGAGTACGAGCATGACGGCTTCTTCGCCGCGCGCCGCCGTCTCGGCGCGATCGACTTTTTGCAGTTAATCGCCGACACGCGCCACTTCTGGACCGACCAGATGCGCGACGCGATCGCCGGCGGAAAAGTCTCGGCCGTCATCAGCGACTCGCCGATTCAATTGCCGCCGCTGGTGCTGGTTCCCGAAGACTTCCTGTCCAGCAACGGCTTCCGCCCCACGCTGACGACCGACCACTTCACGCTCTGGACGCGAACCCGGCGCCGGCAACGAACGCCCAGCCAAAGCTCCCCCAATGACGCTAACTGAGAAGACTGCGCGGTCGATCGAACGCGTGCTGGTAATCTTTCCCGGCGCGCTTGGCGATCTCTTGTGCCTGATGCCGGCGCTGGCGGTGATTGCGCAACGTCATCCGGGCGCGTCGATCGAGCTGATGGCGCGATTCGAGCTGGCGCGGCTCGCCGCTGGGAGGACCGTCGTCGCGCGCGCGCACTCGATCGATGCTCGCGAAGTGGGTGCGTTGTTCTCCGACGACCCTTCAGATGGCGCGCGCCGATTCTTCGCGGAGTTCGATCGTATCTACTCGTTCTTCGCGTCGGACGACGCGCGGTTTCGCGCGCGATTGGCGGCGGCGACCGATGCCGTCGTCTCGTTTCATCCGTTCCGTCCGGGCGGCGACGGCCACGTGTCGGCGGGGTACTTGAGGACGGTTGACGCGGACGCTTCGCAGGTGGTTACGCGGCTCGAACCGACCGCCGATGACCTTGCGGCGGCCTCGCGGGTGCTGGCGGAAGCGAAATGCGATGCGGCCGGGCTGGTCGTCATTTTTCCCGGCAGTGGAAGTCCCGCCAAGAATTGGCAGGCGCATAAATTCGCGGAGCTTGCGGCGATGCTGGCGAAAGGATCCGGGATTCTTCGCTCCGCAGACTCCGCTCTGAATGACAAAGAGGATGGTCAGAAGGACAAAGAATATTCATGCGTGGTCGCGCTTGGGCCGGCTGAAGCGGCGATCGAACCTGTCTTTCGCGAGGCCAGCATCCCCGTCCTGAAGGATCTCGATTTGCCGACCGTCGCCGCCGTCGCGCGCCTGGCGTCGGCCTTCGTCGGCAATGATTCGGGCGTGGCGCATCTTGCAGCGGCGGTCGGCACGCCCGGCGTGGCGATCTTCGGGCCTACCGATCCCGCGCGATGGCGTCCGCTTGGCCCGGGCGGGGGCGCACAGATAACCATTCTCAGGCGCGATCTCATCGATTCTATCGAGCCGCGCGAGGTCGCCGGCGCTCTGTCGAAATTTGTGGAGCGGCGTCAAAGATAATAGACTGTAGGCCGTGAATCGTCGGACAACATCCGTAAGTCGCGCGCGAACGAAAAGAGGACTATGAGCTTCTTCAAAACGACGCTGCTGCTGGGGTTGATGACGGTGCTGTTGATGCTGATCGGCGGGCTGCTTGGAGGCCGGCACGGCGTCGCGATCTTTTTCGTGATCGCCGCGGTGATTAACTTCTTCAGCTACTGGTTCTCCGACAAGATCGTCCTCAAGGCATACGGCGCCCAGGAACTCGACGCGTCGTCCGCACCCGAGCTCTACTCGATCGTCAACGAACTTGCGCATTCGGCGGGAATCCCGATGCCGCGCCTCTACCTAATCGATTCCGACACGCCCAACGCCTTTGCGACCGGCCGCAACACGCATCATGCCGCAGTCGCCGTGACGAAAGGCATCATGCGAATCTGTACGCGCGAGGAGTTGAAGGGCGTCATCGGCCATGAACTCTCGCACGTTACCAATCACGATATTCTGACCAGCTCGATCGCGGCCACGCTCGCGAGCGCGGTGATGATGATCGGCACGATGATTCGATGGGGCGCGATTTTCGGGCTTGGCGGCCGCGACGACGAGGGTGAAGGCGGCATCGCGGGACTGCTGATCGCGGGCATCCTCGCGCCGATCGCGGCGACGCTCATTCAGCTCGCGATCTCGCGCACGCGCGAGTACCAGGCCGACGCGAGCGGCGCCAAGCTGACGCATAATCCCATGTACCTGGCCAGCGCACTGCGCAAGCTCGAAGCCGCCAACGAGCGGATGCCGCTGGACGCCAGCCCGGCGACGGCGCACATGTTTATCGTGAACCCGCTGAGCGCGGCAGGAATCTCGCGGCTGTTCTCGACGCATCCGCCAATCGAGGAACGAATCCATCGCCTCGAACAGATGCAAGCCGGGCAGATTGGACAAGGATGACGGTGGCATCGATGGAAGAACAGGACGACAAGCGCGGATTCAAAGTTCAGGACCGCCGGCGCTTTTCCGCCGAAGGCGAGACCAAGGAAGGCGGCGACGCTCCTTCGGAGAGCAGTGAGCCGCTCAAGATAAAGTCCAAACCCGCCGCGCCCGCGCCGGAGGCGACAAAGCCGCAAGCGTCCGCCGAGCATCCCGCGGCGAGCCATCAATCCAGCGAGCCGCCGCCCGAGCTGACCTTTGCGGCATTTCTATGGAGCCTGTCGGAGCAGGCGCTGGCGGCACTCGGCGAAGTGCCCGACCCGATGAGCGGCAAGTCGATGCGCGATCTGACGATGGCGCAGCAGATGATCGATATCATCATAATGTTGCGCGACAAGACGCGCGGCAATCTCGACGCGCAGGAGCAGGCGATGCTGAAGGAGATTCTTTCCGGCCTGCAAATGAAGTACGTTGAATTGGCGAGGCAGCCGGCACGTTGAACGGCCGTCTTTGTTTAATCACACATGACGAATAAGTGGTTTCGACCTATCGCCTTTGCGGGCGTCGCGATCTTCGCGGCGACCCTCATTCTGACGACCTCTCGAATTCAGGCCCGTGCGGCGGATTCCGCGCCCGCTCGCTTCTGGAGCGAACTGCCCGACGGCGCACAGGCCGCGAAAGCCCAGTCGATGCCGGACTTCGTCGATCTTGCCGCGAAGCTCAGCCCGGCTGTGGTGAACATCTCGACCGATGAGGCCGACGAGCCAGCGGAAGGCGCCGAGCCACCCGAAGATGCTCCGAATCCTCTCGACCCGCACTCGCAAGGCCCACTGGAACAGTTCGGCGTCGAGCCCCATTCCAAGGCGCTCGGCTCCGGCTTTATCATCACCAAAGACGGCTACATCTTGACCAACCAGCACGTCGTCGATAGTCCGGGCAAAGTTACGGTGACCACGCAGGACGGCCACAATTACACCGCGAAGATCATCGGACACGACGAAAAGAGCGACATCGCGCTGCTGAAGATCGACGCGAAGCATGACCTGGCAGTCGCGCCGCTGGGCGACTCGAGCGACTTGAGGGTCGGCGAGTGGGTGATGGCAATTGGCAATCCGTTCGGCTTCGATCATACGGTGACGGCCGGAATCGTCAGCGCCAAGGGACGCTTCATCCCCGGCAACTACGAGGACTTCATTCAGACTGACGCGTCGATCAATCCCGGCAACTCGGGCGGACCGTTGATCGATTTGCGCGGCAACGTGATCGGCGTCAATTGCGCGATCTACACGCATACCGGGCAGAGCATGGGAATCGGCTTTGCAGTACCGATCGACCTGGTCAAGGAAGAGCTGCCGCAACTCAAGACCTCAGGCAAAGTCGTGCGCGGATGGCTTGGCGTGTACATCCAGAAGGTTACGCCCGAGCTGGCGGATTCGCTCGGCCTGGCGGACTCGCGTGGTGCGCTGGTTGCCAAGGTGCTCGACGATGGGCCGGCCAAGGCGGCGGGCGTCAAGCGCGGCGACGTAATCGTCGCGTTCGACAAGCAACCGGTCGATGACTCGCGCGAATTGCCGCTGCTGGTGGGCCGCAGCGACCTTGGGCATAAAGGCGTGCTCACTGTGATTCGCGACAAACAGACGATCGAACTGCCCGTCACGATCACACAGTCGCGCGAGCCCGAGATAGTAGCGGCTGAGGAAAAATCGGAGAAGCCCGACCCCGGCGCCGTCTCGCCGTTCGGCCTTCACGTCAAGGATCTGAGTCCCGACCTCGCCAAGGAACTGGGCCTCGACACACCCGGCGGCGTCGAGATTGCCTTGGTGCAGCCCGGCAGCGCCGGCGACGAGGCGGGGCTGCGCTCGCGCGACGTGATCCTCGAAGTCAATCGCGCGGCCGTCAAGGATGTGGACGCATATCAAGCCGCGCTGAAGAAGAGCGCCAAGGGCAAGATAGTCCTGCTGTTGGTCAAGCGCGGCGAGAATACGATCTATGTCACCGTCAAGCCGGAGGCCTGAGCAGGGGACGTACTCCCGATGTCCCCACGACGAATTCTGAAATTCGCGCTGATCGGCGTCGGCGCGCTGATCCTGTTCGCCGTGCCGCCGACTTTGTGGCTGTTCTCCAGCTACTACCATCAGCTCGAAAATGAAGTGGTCGCGCGCTTCTCGGGCAAGCGCTGGAACATTCCGTCGCGCATTTACTCCGACTCGGTGCTCATCTACCCAGGCCAGGATCTGAACGACCTCGGGTTTTTCGAGCGTCTCGCGCGCCTGAATTACCATCCCGTCGATCCGGGCAAAATTGCCAGCCGCGGGGAGTATAGCTACGACAAGAAGCGCGGCAAGCTCGAAATCTTTCTGCACAGCTTCGCGTATCCGTACGGCAACTTCGGCGGCGAATTCGTCGAGTTGAATCTCAAGGGAGATACGATCGATTCGATGAGCGATCCGGTGACGCATAAACCGATCTTTTCGATCGAGCTCGAGCCCGAACTCATCAGCGGCATCTTCGAGGGCGAATGGGAGCAGCGCCGGCTAGTGCGTCTCAGCCAGATTCCGCCCACGATGATCAACGCGATCCTGGCCGCCGAGGATCACCGCTTCTACGAGCATCACGGCGTCAACATAGTCCGCACCATCAAGGCGGCATACATCGATTTCACCTCTGGACACGTGCGCCAGGGCGGCTCGACTCTCACCCAGCAGCTGATGAAGAATTTTTTTCTGACGCGCGAGCGCAGTTACAAGCGCAAGCTCAAGGAAGCGATGATGGCATACATCGCGGAGCGCGATTACTCGAAGGACGAGATCCTCGAGAACTATATTAACGATATCTACCTTGGCCAGCGTGGAGAGGAAGGCATATACGGCGTCTGGGAAGCGAGTGAGTACTACTTCTCGAAGGAGCCGCGCGATCTGACTATTGGCGAAATGGCTACCATCGCCGGGCTGATCAGTTCGCCCAACCGGCTCAATCCGCTACATCATCCCGACGCCGCGCGTCCGCGACGCGACGAGGTGCTCGCGTCGATGCTCGAGGACGGCTACATCGACAAGAGCGCTTACGACGCCGCCGTGAGCGAGCCGCTACACGCGCGGGAAGTCTATGCCGAGGGCAACGACGCGCCCTACTTCGTCAACTACGTCAAGAAGGAACTGGCGGAGCGTTACCCGGCGCAAGTGCTGAGCGGCGAAGGTTTGCGCATCTTCACCTCGCTCGACGTGCACCTGGAAAAGCTCGCCGAAGCGTCGATCGATCACAATCTCGCGGAGCTCGAAGCCAAGCATCCGAAACTGGCGCGTCGCGAGGCGAGCGAACGCCTCGAGTCATGCCTGGTTGCGCTTGAGCCGCAGAGCGGCAAGATTCGCGCGATGGCCGGTGGGCGCGATTACCGCTCGAGCCAGTTCAATCGCGTTACTCAGTCCAAACGTCAGCCCGGTTCGGTGTTCAAGCCGGTTACATACCTGGCGGCTTTCGATGAAACTCTATCGGGTGGCGCGGAGAAGTTTCTGCCGACTACCTATATCGAAGATGCGCCGTTCACCTGGCAGTACGGCGACATGAGCTGGACGCCGAATAACTATCGCGACAAATTCTTCGGACACGTCACCCTCGAGTTCGCGCTCGGCGAGTCGCTCAACTCCGCGACGGCGCGGCTCGCGAACAGCGTCGGCCTCGATCGAATCCGCGCGATGGCGTCGAAGCTCGGCTTTGGCGA
The DNA here is from genome assembly GCA_963711565.1 of uncultured delta proteobacterium. Lineage (GTDB taxonomy): Bacteria > Desulfobacterota > Binatia > Binatales > Binataceae > Binatus. The sequence goes on from CAVQEQ010000001.1 coordinate 445,168, forward strand.
CTTGCCGGCGTATCCGTCGATCGTGCTCGGCGGAATCGAAGTGTCGCCGATGCAGGTCGCTCGAGCCTATGCAGTGATTGCCAACGACGGAATGGAAATCCAGCCGTATGCGGTGACGGCGGTAGTCGATGAAAACAACAAAGTGATCGAGGGCCACGAACTCAAGGCGGAACAGGTAATCTCGCCCGAGCTCGCATACATGATGCAGTTCATGCTCGAGAACGTGATCAATCACGGTACCGGAGCGGGCGCGCGCACGATGGGTTTCACACGCCCGGCGGCCGGCAAGACGGGAACCACCAACGATGAAAAGGACGCGTGGTTCGCGGGCTTTACTCCCAATCTGCTTACGGTAGTGTGGACGGGTTTCGATCAAAAGGAAGTGCTGGGGCTGACCGGCGCGCAAGCTTCGCTGCCGGCGTGGACGTCTTTCATGAAAGCGGCGACGGCGTCGCGGCCGCCATTGGACTTCACCGCTCCGCCGGGAATCGTCGAGGAAAATGTCGATCCTACGACCGGCTACAAGGCGACGCCCTACTGCCCGGTGCAGATGATGGGTGTGTACCCCGAAGGGATGGCGCCAACTCAGGACTGCCCGTATCATACTTCACCGACGTCGTTGACGGCCGTGGACCACAAGGTACCCGAGGAGCCGAATCCGGTGGCCGACCCCAACGACTAGGTCGCGACGATGCGATTGGGTCCATTTGCGTTAGCCATACTTCTGTTGATGCTGCCGATCTCCGCGGGCGCGTCGCGTGCGGATAGTCGTCCGATAGTCGTGGCCGAGCTGCAGGAGGAGTCGATTCCGGCGCAGGATCTCGCGGCGCCGAGTCCGGGCGCCGCAATGAGTCCCGCCGCGGCACCATCCCAAGCCGACGACACCGGTCCCGACACGAATTCCAATCCCGAAGATTGGCAGGCCCTTCCTCCCGGACAAGCGCCGCCCGCCGAGCGCGAGGAGCCGGCAGCGGATTCAACTCCTGCCGCGCCGGCCCCAGCGACGCCCGCGGAGATCACGCCAGCAATCAACGTCGGCTCGATCGCGACGACGCCGCAAATCAGCGACTCGTCGCTCGCGCCGCTGATCGATTCCGCGCCGACTCCCGCGCGCGCCGCGTCTCTGAGAATCACCGAGCAGCAGCGCATCGAGCTCGAGCGCGGGCATACTGACGACGCGATTCGCGAGCTGGCGCATGCGATTTCGATCGATCCGAGCAACTCGTACGCCTACTTTTATTTGGGCAGCGCATACGTCGCGCGCAAGGACTACGGGCAGGCGGAGACGTTTTTCAAGCGCGCGGAAATCGGAGTCGCGGCGAATTCGGCGTGGCTCGGCGAGACCTACGCCTTCGAGGGGGTCTGCCTCGAGCAGGCCGGCAAAACAGCTGAGGCGGCCGCCGCCTATCAGAAGGCGCTCGCGGCGAGTCCGGGCAACCTGACTGCGCGCGTCGGCGCGACGCGGCTGTCGGCCTTCATGCCCGTCTCCGCAACCGCATCCGCACCCGCCGCAGATGTCGATCAACCGGCGCCGGCGGAGCCCGACGCTCCGCCGCCGCCCGACGAAGCTCCGGCCCCGCCGCCACCCGCATCCGCGCCACCCCCGTCAGACTGAGCACGACTCTTACCTCGCCCGTTCTTTTACGGGAGAGGCGGCTGGCCGCGACGCGGCCAGCGGTGAGGGTTCCGGGCCGCAGCGGAAAAGCCAGGTTTCTAACTTTTTTGTGTCGCGCCCTTTTTGTGTCATCCTGATCACGCCTGCGATGCTGATACTCGGAATTGAATCTTCATGCGACGATGCGGCCGCCGCGGTGCTCGAAACCACCGTGCCGGGCATCGCTGAAATTCGTTCGAGCACTGTCGCGAATCAGGACGACATCCATCGCGCCTACGGCGGCATCGTGCCGGAACTCGCGTCGCGGAATCACGTCGTCACGATCGCGCCGGTTATCGAGCGCGCGCTGGACACCGCCGGATGCCGGCTCGCGGACATCGAAGGCATTGCAGTCACGCGCGGTCCCGGCCTGGTGGGCTCGTTGCTGGTCGGCCTGATGTTTGCGAAGGGACTCGCGCAGGCGAGCGGCGTCGCGATGGTCGGCGTGAATCATATCGAGGGTCATCTGCTGGCGCCCCTGCTCGAACATCGAATCGCGATGCCGTACCTCGCGCTGGTCGTGTCGGGCGGTCACACCGCGCTGTTCGCGGTCGAGGATTTCGGACGCTACCGGCGAATCGGTCGTACGCGCGACGACGCTGCCGGCGAGGCGTTTGACAAAGTCGCGAAGCTGATGGGGCTCGGCTACCCGGGCGGACGAGCGATCGACGAGATGTCGCGGCGCGGCAATCGCAAGCGCGTGCGAATCCCGCGCGCTCATGTGAAAGGCGCGCCGATGGATTTCAGTTTCAGCGGCGTGAAGACGGCGGTCGCGACGATCCTGGCAACCGAGAACGGCCGCGCGGAACGCCCCGAGGATCTCGCGGCGAGCTTTCAGGAGGCAGTCGTCGAGATGCTGGTGAAGCCGACGATCGCGGCCGCGCGCGAACTGGGCGCCGACACGATCGCGCTGACAGGCGGGGTCGCGGCAAATTCGCGATTGCGCGACAGCCTGGCCGAGGCGGCCGCTGCCGACGGCCGCCGGCTGGTCGCACCAGCCTTGAAATACTGCACCGACAACGCGGCGATGATCGCGCTCGCGGGCAGCTACCGGCTGATGCGGGGCGCGCGCGACGCGTTGAGCATCGATGCGGAAGCTAACCTGTCCTTATAGATGACGATCGCACGAAAATCGCGCGTAGTTGACACACCGTCGCGTCCCGCACCGGCGCTCGCGCGAGCGGGTGTGCGACCGGCGAAATCGCGCGGCCAGAATTTTCTGACGAGCGGCGGCGTCGCCGATCGAATCGTTGCGGCTGCGGACCTCAGTGACTCGGATTCAGTAATCGAGATCGGGCCCGGCCTCGGTATCCTGACCGAGAAGATCGCGGCACATCGACTACGCTCGCTGACGCTGGTGGAACTCGACGCACGCCTCGCGACGCGGCTCCAGCAGCGCTTCGCAGACGCTCGCGTCATCAACGCTGATTTCCTCGCGACCAATTTCGCAACTCTCGTCAACGATTCGCGCGTCAAAGTAATCGGCAATCTGCCGTTCAACGTCGCGGCGGCGATACTTCGCAAGCTGTGCGACAATTCGCGCATGATTTCGAGAATGGTCCTGATGTTTCAGCGCGAGGTCGCCACACGAATCCGCGCGACGCCCGGCGACGATGCATACGGCGCGCTCAGCGTGTTCACTGCGCTCTACTGGAAAATCGATACGCATTTCACCGTCGCGGCCGGCAGCTTCCATCCGCGGCCCAAGGTTGATGCCGAAGTCCTGGCGTTCACGCCGCTGGCGACGCCCTTGTTCGCGCCTGACGACGAGCACGACGTGCTCGAAACTGTGCGCGCGTCGTTCTCCGCGCCACGCAAGACAATTCGCAATGCTCTAAGTCACGCGTTGGGAATCGACAGCGCGCGAGTCGTGCGTGCGCTTGAACGCGCGGTGATCGATCCCGGCACGCGTGCTGAAACGCTCGCTGTCGCCGACTTTTTGAGACTCGCACAGGCGCTGCAAACCGAATTGAACAATGCCTGAACTGCCGGAAGTCGAATCGCTGCGTCGGATACTGGTTCGCACCGCGGTCGGCAGAACGATCGTAAGCGTACGAATCGGCGAGCGACGGCTGCGGCGCCGCGTCACCGCGGATTTCGGTGGAGCGGTCGCGGGACGGCGAATCACGAAGCTGTCGCGGCGCGCGAAATATCTGATCGTCGAGCTCGACGGCGACTACGTGATGCTGGTGCATCTTGGGATGTCCGGCAGCCTGACCCATCGGCACGACGGCTTCGACGCCGAAGACTTCGATCCGCGCCACGACCATCTCGAATTTTCGCTCGACGACGCGTCGCAGTTGGTTTACAACGATCCGCGGCGCTTCGGCATGGTCCGGCTGGTCGAGCGCGCGGCGTTGGCTTCCACAGCGGAGCTGAAGGGCCTCGGCCCCGAGCCGCTGTCGCGCGAATTCAATGCAAACTACCTGGCGGAGAAGGCGCGGGGACGGAAGGCCGCGATTAAGAACCTGATCATGGATCAGCGGATCGTCGCGGGCATCGGCAATATCTACGCGTCCGAGATTCTTTTTCGCGCGGGTGTGCGTCCGACGCGGCGGGCCGGCCGCGTCACGCGAAGCGAGATCGACAAAATAGCGGCAGCGGTGCCGGTGATCCTGCGCGCGGCGATCGGCAGCAACGGCACTACGTTTCGCAGCTACCGCGATTCGCGCGGACAGCCTGGACGCTTCGCCGCACGCCTGCGTGTATACGGTCGCGACGGAAAACCGTGCTACACATGCTCGACGGAAATTAAAAATGTGGTGGTGGGCCAGCGCGCGAGTTTCTATTGTCCTAAATGTCAGCGGTGAAATGATGCGAGGAAAGTGCGCGAGGCAAGCATCGCTCCGGGATTCTTTGCTTCGCTCTGAATGACACAAAAAATGACGCGTCTAGTTTTACCCATCCTGAGAGCAGTTGCGATCGCGACGATCTCGTCGCTGATACTGGCGAGTTCGTCGTTCGCGCAGAGTGCGCCGCAGATCGATTGGAACAAGATTGATTCCGAAGCGCTCGACTATTACCGCGCTTATCTCCGCTTCGACACCACCAATCCGCCGAGCAACACCGCCCCCGCGATTGTGTATCTCAAGGCGATTCTCGACAAGGAGGGAATCGCCACCGAAACTTTCGAGAGCAAGCCCGGGATGGTAACCCTCGTAGCGCGAATCCCCGGGCCCGTGGGCATGAAGCCGCTGCTGTTGATGTCGCACGCCGACGTTGTGCCGACGGTCGCCGCCAACTGGACGCATCATCCGTTCGACGCCGATATCAAGGACGGTTACGTGTGGGCGCGCGGCTCGATCGACAACAAGGCGCACGGAATTATGGCGCTGATGACGGTGCTCGCGCTCAAGCGCAATCACGTCGAGCTCAGGCGCGGCGTCGAGATGATGGTGAATCCGGACGAGGAAGCGGGCGGCGACAACGGCGCGACGTGGATGGTGAACAATCATTGGGACGCGATCGATCCAGCGTTCGCATTCAACGAGGGCGGTGAAGGCGCGCCCGACTGGCTGGGAATCAAGGGCACGACGTTTCTTGTTGCGGTGTCGGAGAAGCGTGTGAACTGGCTTCACGTCACCGTCCGCGGCAAGGGCGGGCACGGCTCGGTGCCGAAGCCCGACAATCCGAATCTGATCCTGATTAACGCGCTCCATCGATTGCTCGAAAAGCAACCGCCGATTCGAATCACGAAAATATTTGCCGACGCGATGGACTCGATTGCGCCGCTCGAGCCCAGTCCTGCGTCGTTCCAGCTTGCGCACCTGGATCAGCCGGGCGTCGCGCAGGCTGCGATTGCGGGCGTGCTCAGCCCTTACCAAATCCAGGCGCTCATGCGCGACACGATTTCGCTGACGATGCTCAACGCGGGGTTCAAGGTGAACGTCGTGCCGACCGTGGCCGAGGCGGGCTTGGACTGCCGCTTGTTGCCGGGCACCGATGCGGACGCGTTTATGAAACGCCTGCGCGATCTGCTTGGCCCCGGCGACTTCAAGATTGAATATATCCAGCGGCCCGATGACGCTCCGCCGTCGCCGACTTCCGGCGAGGCCTGGGATGCGATCAAACGCGTCGTCGCGAGCGATTTCAAAGATGCCCGCGTGGTGCCGTGGATGACCACCGGCGGCACCGACTCGCGCGTGTTGCGCGCCAAGGGCGTTCCGGCATACGGCTTCGTCCCGGTGATTCTTGGCGAGGGCGAAGTTGCGCGCATCCACGGCGACGACGAGCGTCTGTCGGTCAACAATCTGAATCGCGGCATCAAGGCCACTTACGATCTGACGATCGATCTTTGCGCCGCGCGGCATTGACGCCGGGTATGTTATGGTGACGCGATGACCTTCGACATTCCGACCGAAATCGGCGCCGCGATCGCCTTCCTCCTCGGCGCGAGCGTCGGCAGTTTCGCCTGCATGGTTGCCTACCGCCTCCCGCGCGACCTTTCGATCGTTACGCCGCGTTCGTATTGCGAGAGTTGCGAGCGCGCGCTGCCGTGGTGGGCGAATATCCCGATCCTCGCCTACCTTGGACTGCGCGGACGCTGCGTGATGTGCGGCGCGCCGATTCCGTTCCGTCATTTCCTCGCCGAATTAGGCCTCGCGATCACGGCGCTCTATCTGTACTTCGCCTTCCCGCTCCCCGACGCGATTGCGCGCTTCGTGCTGTGCGCCGCGCTATGGATCGTCGCGATCATCGACTACGACTGGCGGCTGATTCCGAACATCATCACGTGGCCCGGCACGATCGTGGGATTCATCGCCGCGTCGACGATGATGCCCGATATCGGCTGGAAGAGTTCTATTCTCGGAATAATCCTTGGCGGCGGCGTCCTCTGGGGCACCGGCTTTTTCTACCAGCTCGTGCGCGGACGCGAGGGCGTCGGCCTGGGCGACGTATGGCTGCTCGCGATGGTCGGTGGATTTCTCGGCTGGGCGGGAGTTTTCTTCACGATGTTCTTCGGTTCGGTGATCGGCGCTGCGGGCGGAATCGCATTTGCGCTCACCGGCGGCGGTGCGACGGCGCCTGCTCCACTCGGCGAGCCCGCGACCGATCCGGAGGAAGCTGACGTCTCGATTCTGAAAACCGAAGTTCCGTTCGGTCCTTACCTGGCGCTGGCTGCGGGTGTGTTCGCGCTCTTTCAGCCGCAACTGGCGCACTGGTATTTTGGCCGATAACAATGCCGGCGGGAGTATTCATCACGCTCGAAGGCGTCGAGGGAAGCGGCAAGACGACGCAGGCCGCGATTCTCGGCGACGCGCTCCGCAAGAACGGCCGCCGCGTAACGGTCACGCATGAGCCGGGCGGCACGCGCGCCGGTGAAACGATACGCGCGATTTTTCTCGACCCCGCCGTCTCGCTCAACGTCGCCGCGGAGCTTCTGCTCGTGCTTGCCGATCGCGCGCAGCACGTGCGCGAGAAGCTCCGGCCCGCGCTCGCATCGGGCGAGATCGTGATTTCCGATCGCTACTCGGATTCGACCACCGCCTACCAGGGCTATGCCCGCGGCGTCGATCTCAAAGTGCTCGGCGAGTTGAACCGCCTTGCCACCGACAACGTGACGCCCGATCTAACAATCGTGCTCGACCTGCCGGTCGAGACCGGTCTCGAGCGCACGCGCGCGCGTGCGAAGGGCACGGGCCGCGGCTCCGACCGCTTCGAGGGCGAGCGCGCGGAGTTCCATCGCAAGGTGCGCGACGGGTTTCTCGCGATCGCGAAGGCGGAGCCATCGCGGGTCGTCGTGATCGACGCCGACCGCCCGGTGGCGGCCGTCACTGCTGACATCCGCCGCGCCGTGGACGAATTGCTCGCCCGCCGATGACGAAGTCGCAATGCCGATAACCTCGATACTTGGGCATCGCGAAATCGCAACGCGGCTGCTTGCTGAGTTACGCAACCGTCCCTCGCACGCATACCTGTTCGCGGGGCCGCGTGGCGTCGGCAAGACGATCGTCGCGACCAGCCTCGTGCACGCGCTGATGTGCGAGCGCGCGCCCGGCGAGAATTTTTGTTGCGCCACCGCTCATTGCCCGGTACGCCTCGCGCCGCAAACTGAGCGCACTCGCGCGCGCGCCGGTGACGCCGAGGCGCCGCGATGCGATTGCTGCTCGGCATGCGTGCAAATCGCGACGGGTGTGCATCCGGATTTCACTTATGTATCGAAGCCGGTTGGCCGCAGCGAAGTTCTTATCGACCAGGTCCGCGAACTGATTGCGCGCCTCGGAATCCGGCCGTCGCGATCGTCGATTCGCATGGCGATTATCGACGACGCCGAGGCGCTCGGCATCCCCGCGCAGAACGCGCTGCTGAAGACGCTCGAGGAGCCGCCCGGCCACGCGATTATTATCATGGTGACGTCGAGCGAGCGCGCGCTGCTCGACACCGTCCGCTCGCGGATGCGTATCGTGAGATTTCCCGCGCTGCACGCCGCCGAGCTCGAACAGATACTTGCCGCATATGGCGTCGCCGACAAAGCGCGTGCGCGTGCGCTCGCGATGCTGGCGCGCGGCAGCGCGGCGAATGCGATCGCGCTGGCCGGCGGCGAAGAGCCGCCGATGAAGGAGCTGCTCGACGCGCTCAGCGACGCGAAGTCGATCGATTTCGCGCGCGCCTCGTCGATTGCGCAGGAGTTCTTTGCCAATCGCGACGCCGCCGCCGGTAATTTCGAGCTGCTCGCAAGACTGCTCGAGGAAGTACTATGCTACAAACTGCTTAAGACCGACTTCGTGGCGTTTCCGCCCGAGGCGCGGTCGAAGCTGGTGAGCTTGGCTGATAGTATCGCGGTCGATGCGGTCGTGAAGTGTATCGACGCCGCTGTGCGAGCCAACGCAGCGGTCGGGGAGAACGCCAATCCGCGGATGCAGGCGGAGAATTGGTGGACGATAGCCGGGCACGCGATGCGGGGTGAATAGAAAATAGTGGCAGATATCGATCCGTTTGAAGGCGCGCCGTCGCTGCCGAAAATTGTCGCGGTCAGTCTCCAGCAGACCGGCCATCTGTACAATTTCCTGGCGGGCGACCGGCTCCTGCGCCGCGGCGAGCGCGTGCTGGTCGAGAGCGAGGCCGGCGCGCGCGTCGGCACCGTCGAGATCGAGCCGCATGAGCCGGCGCAGACGATCGATCTTTCGCAGTTGCGTCCTATCATCCGGATTGCGAGCGACAACGACTTCCACCTCGAGCAGGAAAATATCTCGCGCGAGGCGCATGCGCGCCGCCTGTGCGTCGAGCGCATCCGCGAGCGGCGAATCCAGATGAAGCTGGTGAGCGCCGACTACACTTTCGACGGGCGCAAGGTCACTTTCTATTTCGTCGCCGAGGGGCGCGTCGATTTCCGCGACATTGTGCGCGATCTCGCCAACACGCTGCGCGTGCGCGTCGAGATGAAACAGATTGGCGCGCGCGACGAAACCAAGGTCACGGGCGGCCTGGGTCCATGCGGACGCGAGCTTTGTTGCTCGAGCTGGTTGCGTGACTTCGAGGCGGTGACCGTCAAGATGGCGCGCGAGCAAGGCCTCGCGCTCAATCCTTCGCGGCTGGCCGGGATGTGCGGACGGCTCAAGTGCTGCCTGCGCTACGAGTACGCCACATATGTCGAACTCAAGCGCGCGCTGCCCAATCTCGGCAAGCGCGTGCAATGCGTCAAGGGCGACGGCAAAGTCGTCCGCCAGAACATCTTGAAGCAGACCGTGTTGATCCAGCGCGAAGAGGACGGCGGCGTCGTCGAGGTCACACTCGAAGACTTGGTCGCCTCGCGCCCCCAATAGGCAGCCGTCTGAGGCTTTCGTAAGCCACTCTTCTCGTCGCGCCGCAGCGACAACGCCAGCCGTTTTTTCCCGCATTTGTTCAAGCAACGATCGCCATTTTGAAAAAAAATGGGCGGACTCCATTGCTTCGTTTGATAATTACGTGTAGAAAAATCCTACACTTAGTTAGCTTTTCACCAGACTGCTTTTGAAAGAGGATAGAAATTCACATGCGCAGAGCAAGGCGGCCGGTTGGAATATCTCTCGGATTTTCGCTCTTGTTCCTGTGGTCTGCACTCTCGACGGCTTATGCGCGGCCTCCGCAGCCCGCCCCCGCATCTACCTGCGCCGCGACCAGTGTCACGCTGGCAAACCAGAATTCCTATCCGATATGGATCGGCGAGAACGTTTCGGCCGGGGCTATACTGACGCCGCCCGGCAACAACTGGCAGTTGGGGGCGGGTGATTCGGTCAATCTGTGTGTGCCGGCAGACTGGACGTCAGGCAGCTTCTGGGCGCGCACCGAATGCAACTTCAGCGGCACCTTCGGTCAGGATTCCAACTACGCGGACTGCACCTCGGCGAGTCAATGCGGTCAAACACCAAATGCCCATATCTGCTATGGCGGAAAGTGCGTGATCGATTGCAGCACCAGCACCGGCACCAACGGCAATTGCAGTAGTCTTGCAAATTCCGTTTGTGTCGCCGCCGCTGGTTCCGCTTCCGGGAATTTCACCGCCGGTTCATTCTGTGGTTTTGCCGGCGGTGTGTGCAGAACCGGAGATTGCGGCAGCGGACTGTTCCAGTGTCAAGGCACATGGGATTCGCTTACGGCGGACTTCGGTCCCGAGACTCCGGCGTCGCAGTTCGAGATCACCGATACTTCGGCAGCCGACGGCGGTCTTGGCGCCGCCACTTACGACGTAACAAATTTAGCGGGATACAATAACCCGATCGACGTGGCCCTGGACTTCACGCCGTCGGGGACCAACCCCGCATGCTACGCGACCAGCTGTAATACCGACCTCGACACCATTTGCCCGAGCCTGCTGCAGGTAATCGAACCCCCGACGGGCACGTCGGGAACTTGCGGCACCAACAACGCCACCTGTCAGACCGGATTCTGCGAATCCTGTCCGAGCGGGGCCGACCCAACGTCATGCAACGGGGGTTCGACCTGCGTCATTGGATGCAACGGTCCCGGCAAGCTTTGTGGCAGCAGCTATCCATCACCGGTGAGCGCACCGGGTGTGACCGACCTGGAATGCGATACGACTATCCCCGGCTTCACAGCCGCCGGCCAACTGGCGCAGTACCGCGACATGTACGACGCCGCGAACGATAGCGGGATCGCGGTTTCGAGCCATATCGGCGTGACAATGTTCTCAGGGAACCAGGGCACCCCGACCTGCTGGGGTGACATCGATTGCGCTCCCGGCGAAACCTGCCTGATCGGTCCCACCGCAACCGGAATCAGCGGCCTGCCGTCCGGCGTTGGGATCTGCGCCGTCCCAAATCCGGGGGAACTCCGACCGCGTTGCAGGTAACAGACTGTAACTCGACGTCGGATAATGGGAACCTTTGCGGTGGTTACGCATCCGTATCAAGTCCGGTTTATAGCTGTGTCCTGGCTAGCGGCGTGAGCAGTGGAGTTGCATGCCTGCCAGCCTACGATCCCCCGATAAGTGGCATCGGCACCTACGATACCACCACCGGTTTCTTCACCGGGATTGGCGCGCCGATTAACCCCGAATGGGAGGCGGCTGCGCTCTGGGCTGCGGGAAACGGGACCACCGCCGGAACCACGCCCTATTACGAAACCTTCTCGAACGCCTGTCCCCATCAGTACGCCTGGACCTACGACGACCATACCGGCGGCCTCGCGTGCAATGGCTATCCGCTGACGTTTACCGTCAGCTTCGGCGAATTGAGCGGTAGTCCGAGTCCGACCGCAACGACGACGCCAACGGCAACCCCAACCTCCACCGCCTCGGCTACGCCCACAGCTACCGTTGCCGGCGCGACGGCCTCGGCGACACCGACCGCAACCGCGACATCTACCGCAACCTCAACGGCGACTCTCAGCCCGACGCCCACTGCGACTGCTACTGCGAGCGCAACCGGCACAGCCACGCCCACCGCTACCGCATCGGCGACGCCGACCGGCACAGTCACAGCTACGCCGACCTCGACCGCAACACCAACCGCAACCGCGACGATGACGCCAACGCCGAGCGGGACGGCAACGCCCGACTGCGTACCCAACATTTACCTGAGTACTAATCCCTCCGGCACTCTCGCTTTCGGTGACGTCAAGGTTAAACGGTCCGCAAAAGCGTCTCTGATAATCACAAATGGCGAACCGGCAGGGTCGCTTAAGTTGAGCACCAATATCCAGGGCGGACAAGCAACGGATTTTTCTGTAACTGGGGGTAGCTGCGCCATCGGTAAGTTAAAGGCCGGTAAATCCTGCACGTACAAGTTAACGTTCAAGGGTAAGAAACAAGTCCTTGGTGGGGTGAGCTCGAACCTGCTGGTCAGCGGAAGTTTTGCTCAAGGGGTGTGCCCAGCGGGCAACGTCCAAAGCAAGACGGTAACGCTGTCTGGCTTCGTCGTTGCGCCCAGCAAGTAACACTGTGGAATCCTGTACCAGGCGATAAGACCTATCGAGCTGGTAGAGGAAGTCCCCGCAGCCGGCGTATAGCGAGCACCTTAGCTACCGACGCACCCCGCGCCTCACAGTGCGGCTCGGTGGAACGATTTGGTTGCCGACTATCGCGTTGGTGATGTCGAAGCATCCCGTATCGCCATCCGAGTTGCTAAGGATCAACGCGAACGGCCCATCGTCCAGAACCGTCAAATCGATACCGGTCAGCTCCAGGTTCATTGTCCATTCACCGCACGCGGGCGCCGCAGGCGTCGGCAGCTCGACCATCCTGACTGTGAGCGCCACCGGCGGCTCCACAAGGAAGATAGTTCCGTAGTTCTCGTGGTTCACCGTCTGCACCGTAAACGCACCCAGGCCGATCTCTAAAGCGTCATCACTGAGATAGGCACAACTGCCCTTGTAGATATCGACATCGATGCCGTTGAACGCATCGTCGGCCGCGTCGCACGTCGGAGCACTCTCGGTGAAAGTAAACGCCGTGTTGAGTTGATTTCCGCTTGGAGTGCTCGAATGGACTATCTGGAGCCTTTCGCCGGTAGCCGAGATCACAATCGGCATCGTCTGCAATTCGAATGCGCCGGCGTCGCAGAAGTCGGGATTGCCAGGGTCGGGCCGTGGAAAGCCGCGCTGGTCGGTGGTCAGTTTAACCGGCGTCGGCGACTGATCGGTGCAATCAGCGACCGGAATAAAATGGACCGCCTCGCTATCACCCTGTAGCGCTATTGTCTTCGTCGGTCCGCCGTTGTTCTGCAAACCCGCCGGATCCAGATGCAGCGTCGTGCTGTCATTAAGACTGGTACCGCTGAAGCCACAGCTATCGTCGTCGGAGATGTTGTGGCCGAAGTCGGTGACCCCCAAAGCGCAATTTGTGGGAGTGCTGGTAGAGAAGATGCTTCCTTTGACACGGACGGCACCTCCGTTGACGATGGCGCCGCCGGCCGCCGCGCCATCGGGGCTGCCGCTGCCGCCGATGGCCTGATTGCCCGAAAACGTAGCATTGGTAACAGTCAGCGTGCCGGCGGAAAAGATGGCGCCGCCGTCGCTGTGACCGCCGTCGCTGCCGGCGCCGCCGATAGCTAGGTTGGCTGAAAAGGTGCTGTTGATGACGGTCGCCGCGCCGGCTTGATTAAGTATGGCCCCGCCGGCGGCGGCGCCGCCAGCAGCGCCATCGCCGACGCCGCCGGTGACCTGGTCGGCCGAAAACGTGCTGTTGGTGACGGTTAGCGTGCCTAGGCTAAAGATGGCGCCGCCGTCGCCTTCGCCGCCGCCCACGCCTGTCGTGACGCCGGCACCGCCAGTGGCCCCGTTGCCCGAAAACGTGGAGTTGGTCACCGTCAGTGTGCCTTCGCTCCAGATGGCGCCGCCCTGGCCTGGCAAGCCGGAGCCGCTGCCTCCGACAGCGGAGCCAGTGGACTGGTTGTCCGACAACGTGCAGTTGGTCACCGTCACGGTGCCGCCCTCGTTAAAGACGGCGCCGCCCGCGCCTTCGCCTTCCTCGTTGCCTAGCACGAATCCGTGAGCCAGGGTCAGAAATTGCAGGTTGAGGGTGGCGCCGGCGTTGACCATGAAAATTTCATACAAGCTCGCGCCATCGACAGTAATGGCTTGTCCGCTGCCATCGATCGTAAGGCTGCCGGGCGAGGTGTTCGTGATTTCCGGAAGCGCACTGAGCAGCGTTATCGTGCCGCTAACATTGAAATCAATGGTGTAAGAAGTAGTGGGTGAGGCGTTCGCGTTATTGATCGCGGCGCGCAGGCTGCCCGCGCCGCTGTCATTAATGTTGGTGACGGCAATTGTCGCCGCCCGCGCCAACCCGGACATCGCCAGGAACAAAAGCGGCAGTGCAATTGCGGTAAGCGCAAAGCGCCGATTCCGATCTGCCATGGACCCCTCCCCGCGGCGACTCGACCGCGTTGGCAAATTCTCCGCCCCTAAACTAGCTCAGGCAGCGGTGAGAACTCTCCCACGCCGGCTGCCCACTGTCAATTTGTCGAAAAATAGCGCGGGCGGGATGCTATCTACATCCCGCCCGCAATCGTTCTCCTTCCTAAGTCTTAGCGATACTTAGGGAGGGAGTTATGGGTCACTGGTTACTCTTACCGCCGCACCCCGCGCCTCACACTCCGGCTCGGCGGATCGATCTTGGCGCCGACGATCGCATTGTTCACATCGAAGCAGCCCGCGTTGTCGTCTCCGTCTTCAATATACAGGGCAAATGGTCCGGAGCCCGTCAGACCGAACTCATATAGGTTGAGTTCGGACAACTCAAGGTTCAGGGTCCATTCACCGCACGAACCCGCCGGCGTCGGCAGCGCGACCATTCTGGCCGAGAGTATACCGCCGGTTGGGCCTGCAACCGTGTAGTAATCCGTTCCGTAGGTCTCGTGGTTAACCACCTGCGTAACAAAGTCCATTTCTGCAGACAAGCCACTATCAGGGAGATCGGCACAGGTGCCCTCGATAATGCCGACATAAAGGAAATTGAACGCATCGTTGCCCGCGTCGCATGCGGCAGAGGTCAAACCGGGCCCGTTATCAATGAAAGTAAATGCGGTGTTGATTTGATCTGACATATCGCCCGCATTTAAGAGCTGCAGCCTTTCGCTGCCCGGCACCAGCGCAATGGGCTCCTTGCCATCGAACTCGTATGCGCCGGTATCGCAGAAGCTCGGGCTGTTGGGCCGGGTATAGAACCGCTGGTCAAATATCAGCGCTTCGGGCGTCGTTTCCTGGTCGGTGCAGTTGGTGTCGAGGCTGCGCGCCAGGCTGGTTGATTCGAGCGCGACCGTCCCAGTCGGCCCGCCATTGTTCTGCAGTCCCAGAGGATCCAGCGCAACCTCGGCAGAAGTTCGGTTGTTTTTGCTCGAACCGGCGGTAAAGCCGCAGCTATTGTCGACGGAGATGTTGTAATTCTTGTCGGTCACCGGTGGGGTAGTGATTCCGGCACAATTGCCCAGCGGCGTCGTCACGCCGGTGCCCGCGTTCGCAAGGTTGTCCGCAAAGATGTTGCCCTTGAGGTCGGCGGTTCCCTGATTGTATATGGCACTACCGGTTTCTGCGACGTTATCCTCGAAAGTAGAGTTGGTGAGCTTCAGCGTCGCTCCAGTGTTGACAAAGATGGCGCCACCGCTGGTGTAGATGGATCCCAGGGGGAAGGCGACGTTGTTATAAAAGGTGCTGTTGGTGATCTCGATCGCGCCAGTGTTGGCATAGATCGCGCCACCCCAGCTAGCAAGGCTAGCCTGAGGCGTAGTCTGATTATCCACGAAGAGGCAGTTACTAATGTCCAGATCGGTGCCGTTGGCGTATATGGCGCCGCCGAATTCGGTGTTTCCATCCTCAAGCGTGAGGTTCTCCAAGTAGAGTGCGGTGCCCGACCCAGCCACTATTATCCCTCCGGCTGGCACCACCTCATTGAGACCGGCGCTGATCGCAACGCCGCACGGGCCTGAACCCGAGCAGCCGAGGTTCGGGCCTATGATAGACAGGTCGGGGTCGGAAATGCTCAGCGGAAGGTCGCCAGCGTCAACATTGATGGTGCCGGTGACGTCGAAAAATATTGCGTCGTCACCGGATCCCGCAGCACATCCATTCTGCGCCGTTTCGGTGTTGGCCGCTTTGACTGCGTCAACCAGGCTGCACTGGCCCGGAACGCTCCCGCCGTCAAGCGTGGTGACGCCAATCTCGGTAGCTCGCGCCATACCCGCCATCGCCAGAAATAAAAGCGGCAATGTAACTGCCGCAATGATAAAACGCCGATTTCGATCCGCCATGGACCCCTCCCCGCGGCGCGGCTCCGGCCGCGTTGGCAAATTCTAACCAGTCAACCAACTCTGACTTGTTCGGCAGACTCTTTCACCCTGCCCGTCTACTGTCAACATAGAGTAACGTGGAATAGGCAAAACCGCCAGAAGCAACAATAACGGAGCGGGCGGGATGTCATCGACACCCCGCCCGCAATTCGTTCTTCTTCCCGAGTGCCCGTGACACTTAGAGAAGGAGTTTAGGTCACGTTGCTATTACCGCCTCACTCCGCGTCTGACGCTGCGCGTCGGTGGATCGACCGCACCGCCGACTATCGCATTGTCGATGTCGAAGCATCCCTGGTTGCCATCTCCGTCTACGAGTATCAGCGCAAATGGTCCGGGACCGGAGCCCGTCAGATCGAACTCCGCCAATGAGAGTTTGGACAACTCAAGATTCAACGTCCATTCGCCGCACGCGCCCGCCGGCGGCGGCAGCGCGACCATCCTGGCTGAGAGTGTATAGCCGTCTGCGCCCGTCACCGTGAAGAAATCAGTCCCATAGGTCTCGTGATTAACCGTCGCCGTCGTAAAGGACATGGTGGTGAGCAATCCACTATCGGGGAGAGCGGAACAACTGCCTTCAACAACAAAGAGCTCAAGGAAATCGAACGCATCGTTGCCATCATCGCAGCTGGTGGAGGAGGCACCGGGCCCGTTATCGATAAAGGTAAACGCCGTGTTGATTTGATCTGACATAGAGCCGGTCGAATGGACTATCTGCAGCCTTTCACTGCCCGACACGAGCTCTAAGGGCTCTGTCCCATCAAATTCGTAAGCGCCACTGTCGCATTTGCTCGGGCTGTCGGGCCGGGTATAGAGCCGCTGGTCGGTTAGCACTGGATCGCCCGACTGGTCAGTGCAGTCTGTGTCGCGGCCGATCGCCTCGCTACCGGCCAAGAGCGCGATCGTACCGGTCGGGCCGCCATTGTTCTCGATTGAAGACGCCAACCCAGGGGAAGTGCTGTTGAGGCTCGTCCCCGAGAAGCCGCAGGACGCGTCGCTGGAAATGTTGTAGCCGAGATCGTGAGGAGTCACAGTTTCGCAGTTACCACCTGTGTTGCTCGCGAGGAGTGTGGCTTTGACGAACGGTTTGGCCATTGCAGCATAACCACCGCCGCCGCCGGCACTGTTCCCGTCGATAGTGCTGTTGGTGATCTTCAGGGTGGCGGAGTTGTTCATGTCAGCGATGGCGCCGCCAGCGCTGCCAGTCGGGGCAACCGTACCGTTCACAGCTTCATTGTCAGCAAAGGTGCTGTTGAGAATATCGACCGTCCCGGCACTATTAATATAGATTGCACCGCCCTTGCCGCCGTGAAAGCCGATCTCGTCCTTCGCGACATTCGCATAGAACAAGCAATCGTCAATCTCCAGATCGGTGCCGTCCGCGAAAACAGCGCCACCCTCCCCGGCGAGTCCTTGTGTGAACGCCAAGTTTTGCAGCGTGAGCGTGGTGCTAGTCTCAGCAAAGATAATCCCACCATCTGCCGCAGGATTCTCATCCCCGTCGATCGTAATGCCGCATGGGCCGGTGCCCGAGCAGCCGATGGGCGGACCACTGATAACCAGGTCGGCGTCGGAAATATTGAGCGGAGCGTCAAGAACGATTGTGCCGGTGACCATGAAAACTATTTCGTCGGTTCCGGTTCCAGCGGCGCACGTGCTCCCAGCAGGCACCGACTTGGTGTTGGCCGCTTTGATCGCGTCAGACAGGCTGCAAGCCCCCGAAACGCTCCCGCCGCCAAGCGTAGTGACGAGGATGAAGTTGGTTGGAGCGGCCTGCACGAGCCCCGACATCACCAGGAATAAAAACGGCAATGCAACTGCCGCAAGTGTAAAACGCCGATTCCGAACTGCCATGGACCCCTCCCCGCGGCCCCCGCCGCGTTGGCAAATTGTTCGCGAGTCAAACTGACCTATGAAGCCAAGCCAATCCTTCCACCGCGGCAGGATACTGTCAATCACGTGAGCAAGACGCGCTGATTGGTCAAATACTGCGTGAAGGCGACATCCCTGCCCAAGGGAGCGTGAAACCCGCTGCGGGTTTCGCATAGAATTGACCCAATGGTTCCACGCATCCACATCACGACCGCGATCATCTACAGCAACGGCCCACCGCACGTCGGTCATGCATACGAAGTGCTGGCCACCGACGCGTTTGCGCGTTTCCAACGCCGCAAGCTCGGTCCCGCCAACGTGACGTTCGTCACCGGCACCGACGAGCATGGTGACAAGAACAAGCGCGCAGCGGAAGCCGCGGGCCTGCATCCCAAGGCGTTCGCCGACAAGATCAGCACGATGTTTCGTCAGGGATGGGCCGGGCTGGACATCAGCTACGACTATTTTGTGCGCACCACCGATCCCGTGCATCAGGCCCTCGTGCAGAAGATGCTCGCGCGCAGCTTTGATTGCGGCGACATCTACTTCAAGGACTACGAAGGTCTCTACTGCGTCGGCTGCGAGCGCTTCTATACCGAAAAAGAATTGCTGCCCGGCAATATCTGCCCGGTGCACAGCACTCCCGTCGAGCGGATCAAGGAGGGCAACTACTTCCTGAAGCTCGAAAAATATCGCGCGGCTATTCGCGCCAACATCGAGAAAAATCCCGACTTCATACGCCCCGAGCGTTATCGCAACGAAGGCCTGCGGATGCTCGATGAACCGCTCGAGGATCTTTGCATCTCGCGGCCCAAGGCGCGCCTCGATTGGGGTATCACGCTGCCGTTCGACGACAAGTACGTGACCTACGTCTGGTACGACGCCTTCTGGGCCTACGTCAGCGAGCTGCCCGACACCAGCGACGCGTCGCTGAAGGCGATACTGCCGGTGACGGAGCATTTCATCGGCAAGGACATCCTCAAGACGCACGCGGTGTACTGGCCGGCGATGCTGCTGTCGGTCGGCTTGCCGCTCTATCGCCATCTGAATGTCCACGGATACCTGAATTTCGGCGGCAGCAAGATGTCGAAGAGCTCGGGCAGCAAGCAGGATCCGGTCGCCTATCAACAGACTCTCGGCCCCGACGTGCTGCGCTTCTTCATCCTGCGCGAATACACCTACGGCCTCGACGGCGACTTCACCGAACAGCGCGTGATCGATCGCTACAACTCGGACCTCGCCAACGACCTTGGCAACCTGACCAGCCGCGTGCTCACGATGGCGGCGCGGTATTTCAATGGCGAGATCAGCGCGACGCCGGGCGGCAGCGACCCACTCGACGTTGCACTCGTCGAGACCTTCACCGCGATACCGCCGCGGGTCGCGCCGCTGGTTGAGGACCTGGCATTCAATCGCGCTCTGGAAGCCATCTGGCAAGCGCTCGACGCGGCGAACAAATACATCGTCACAACGTCGCCATTTACGCTGGCGAAAGATCCGGCTCAGCTCCCGCGCGTCGCACAGATTCTCGCGAACCTGGTCGAAGGACTGCGCGTCGTTGCCGACAACCTCGAGCCGTTCATGCCGGTGACGTTGAGAAAGATTCTCAGCCTGCTCAACGTCGATGAAGAAATCGCGCGCGTGCCGTACGGACAAGGCATCAAGCGTGGCCATCGCGTAAACCCAACGACGCCGCTGTTCCCGCGCATCGACAAGAAATCTCAAGCGCAATGATTGTCGATACGCATTGCCATCTCGCGGACAGGAAGTTTCGCGACAACGTCGAGGCCGTTATTGCGCGCGCGACGGACGCCGGCGTGGCGCAGATTATCTCGGTGGGTGCGATCGGACCGATCGACTGCGATCGGCTGACGGTGGAAATCGCCGAGCGTCATGAAAATGTTTACGCAGTCGTCGGCGTGCATCCCCACGACGCCAGGGATTGCACTCCAGAACGAATCGCACAGTTGCGCGACCTCGCCTCGTCGAAAAAAGTCGTCGCGATCGGAGAGAGCGGCCTCGATTTCC
Source organism: uncultured delta proteobacterium (assembly GCA_963711565.1). Classification (GTDB taxonomy): domain Bacteria; phylum Desulfobacterota; class Binatia; order Binatales; family Binataceae; genus Binatus. Next base: position 464,941 of record CAVQEQ010000001.1, read on the forward strand.
ACTACATGCACTCGCCTGTCGCCGCGCAGGAATCATCGCTGCGCGCGCAGCTCGCGCTCGCCGCGGAACTCGATCTTCCAATCGTGATTCATTGTCGCGACGCCGAACGCCGCCTCGTCGAGATCGTGCGCGAGACCGGCCTGCCGCCGCGTGGCGGCGTGATTCATTGCTTCACCGGCGATAGCAACGCCGCCCGCGAGTTCCTCGCCCTCGGCTTCCACATCTCGTTCTCCGGCATCATCACCTTCAAAAATTCCGCGCCGATTCGCGAGGCCGCCACAATCGTCCCCGACGACCGCGTGATGGTCGAGACGGATTCCCCCTATCTCGCGCCCGAACCGTATCGCGGCCAGCGTAACGAACCCGCCTACGTCACTCGCACGCTGGAGATGCTCGCAAGTCTTCGTCGTACAGACTCGACGGCTCTACGAGCCAAGATAATCGCCAACGCGGCTCGGGTGTTCAATCTCCCGCCCGCTTCCTAACCTCCCCTTGTCCGAGGGGAGGTCGGCGAAAGCCGCTTGAAAAGCGGCGTCGCCGGGTGAGGTGCAACGCAAGACAGTTCACCAACGCCGACTCGTCTAATCGCAATCCTGAGACACTAAGGCCGCCGCTCGACAGCAGCACAACTATACGCGGTTGCATCGGCCAGCGCTGCACCTCACCCGTCGCTCACCTTCGGCTCGCGCCGACCTCTCCTCGGACAAGGAGAGGTTAGGATCCCGCAAATTCACGAATCGGCTCCTGCGGGGTTGTAGGTATCAAGAGCATCAAACAATGATAGCTGCTATCTGAATTGATGAGTGACTGACGCCATGCCAACGTTCAATCTCAAGCTGCCGCCGCCGTTCGAAGAGGCGGTGAAAACGATGGAGCGCGAAATCATGCGTTTCCTCGTGCGCTCGACCGGCGACCGCGACGACGCGATGGACCTGTTCCAGGAGACGTGGCTGCGCGCCTATCGCGCCTATCCGACGCTGCAATCGGAAGACGGATTGCGCCCCTGGATTTTTCGAATCGCGTCGAACCTGTGCCGCAATCGCGCGCGCGATCGGATGCGCCGCGGCCGCGTGATCTCGTACGAGAGCGCCGACAGCGAAGCGATCGAGCATCGCGCGCAGCATCATCTTAATGGCGGCGGCCCCGAGGGTGCGCTGCATTTGAAGCGATCGATCGCGCGGCTGCCCGGCAAGCAGGGACAGGCGCTGATGATGCGCAAGTTCGCGGGCCTCGAATATGCGGAAATCGGCACGGCGCTGAATTGTTCGGCGGAGAGCGCGCGCGCAAGCGTCTATCAGGCCCTGAAGAAACTCAGGCTCGAAGAGTAACCAATATGAAAAGCAATAAAATGAAAGAGCGTCCACCGATCGACGACCGTCTGCTCGACGCCATGATCGGACAGACGCGGCCGCGCATCGAGCGTGCGATGAAGATCCTGCGCCGCCCGCAGGCGCGCGTCGGCGTGATCCCGTCGCAGCTCGGCCGCCTGCTCATTGCGGAGAGCGACCGCGGCATCGCGGCGATTCATTTTCTATGGACCGACGGCGCCGAGCGAACGCTCGAGCTGCTGCGGAGGAAGTTCGACCTGATCGAGAACGAACCGAGCGCGCGCCGGATCGAAGCGGAAATCGATCGCGTCTTCAAAGGCGACTTCAGCGCGATGGATCATCCGCTGGATATGAGCCTGGTCGAGAGCGATTTCAAACGCCGCGCTTACACCTCGCTGCGCAAAGTACCGCCGGGCGCGGTCATCACCTATCATCAACTGGCGGCAACGATTGGACAGCCGGACGCTCAGCGCGCAGTCGGCACCACGATGGCGACGAATCCGATTCCGATCTTCGTGCCGTGCCATCGCGTGATTCGGTCCGACGGCACGATCGGCAATTACGGCGGCGGTGTCGATAATAAGATCAAGCTGCTGCGCGCGGAGGGATTCAACGTCGGGCGCGACCTGCGATTGCCGTCCGGCGCCGTGATGGGCCATCGCCACACCAAAATATTTTGCCGTCCCGATTGCTCGGCGGCGCGTCGCGCGGATCCAAACAATGCACTGCTCTACGCGGATTCAAGACACGCCCGGCATGAAGGTTTGCGAGCGTGCAAGCTGTGCAAGCCGGCGTAACCGGCCGGCCCGAAAAACAAAAAGAGCGACGCCGAATTGCGGCGCCGCCCTCTTTCGTCAGGATCGCGCGGTCCGATTACTCGGTTTCCGACTGCGACTTGAGTTGCTGGATCTCCTGGCGTTGATTCTCAAGTTCCTGCTGCTGCGACTGCACCTGTTGCTGAGTTTGTGCGTTGGCGTTTTGCTGATTCTGCATCGAGTTGCCGACTACGTAGCCGGTGCCACCGCCCAGAACACCACCGATCAGGGCGCCCGCGAGAGGATGACCTACGGCCGCCCCGACCAGCGCGCCGCCGCCTGCACCCACCGCAGTGCCGCCGAGAGTGCCCTCTTCACGAGTCGAAAGCGGGTCCCCTGAGCATCCTGCAAGAACGAATGTTCCCGCCAGCGCCAGACTCATAATTGCTGTTGCTATACCTTTGCGCATACTGAGAACCTCCATCTTCCAAATGACTATACGTCAGCCGGGCTATTCGGTTTCCTGTTGACCCTTCAATTGTTCAATCTGCTGACGCTGTTGTTCTAATTGTTGTTGTTGTTGCTGGACCTGCTGTTGCGTCTGAGCGTTGGCGTTCTGCTGATTCTGCATCGCATTGCCGACCGCGAAGCCTCCTACTCCTCCCGCCGCGGCGCCAATAGCAGCGCCTGCGAGCGGCGCTCCGACCGCGGCGCCGATGATCGCGCCGGTAGCAGCGCCGATACCCGCACCGCCCAAGGTGCCTTCTTCACGCGTGGACATCGGGTCGCCCGAGCATCCGGCGACTAAGAAAAGCGCGGCCAATGCCAATGAACCCACTATGATCTTGTGTTTGCGCACCGTCCCTGCCCCCCTGCTATTCGGTTTCGCTGGAGCTCTTCAACTGTTGAATCTGCTGCTGCTGGCTCTGGATCTGCCGTTGCTGCGAATTGATCTGCGCCTGAGTCTGAGCTTGCTCGTTCTCGCGATTCTGCATTTCGTTGCCGACCGCGTATCCGCCCAATGCGCCGATACCGCCGCCGATTGCCGCGCCTGCCAGCGGATTGCCGACCGCGGCGCCGATTATCGCACCGGTCGCGGCGCCGACGCCCGTGCCGATGAACGTGCCTTTCTCGCGGGTCGAGAGCGGCTGCCCCGAGCATCCCATCACGGTCACAATCGCAATCGCCACGCACAGACCCTTAATCAACGAAGCCACGTTTGTCCGCACGAGCCTATCCTCCTTGCACACTGAGCAGTTTTCATGCCCGCCGGCCGCTGCGGTGATTTTCCCGGGTCAGCAGCAGGCGAGTTCATTAAGACGCGGATAGTTTTCTACCTTCCGCGTGCTCGATCAACCATCTCGAACATTAATCGTGCATTGAAATTCTTACCGACTCCCCAATTCGAGGCGCCATCATAAACGAATATTCATCTTCCCTGGCTGCCGCAACCGTCACGGCAATACGGCCATTCGCCGATTCTGATCGTCGCAAAAATCATAAGCACGATGCCGGCCGATTGGAATGTCTATTCCGATCTGCCTCGCTCTATCGGGAAGGGGCCGACTCTTTGAGCGGCGCGTCCAAATCTGCCGCGATTTCAAATTTCAGCCGGCACCCTTGACTCTATTTTGATAGTTCGATAGTTATGGAAATATGAAAAAGGGAAAGGCCACTGCCGCACTGGCCGCGTTGGCGCATGAATCGCGGCTCAACGTCTTCCGGATGCTGGTGCAGAGCGGCCCGGACGGGATGCCCGCCGGCGAGATCGGCGTGCGCCTCCGAGTTCCTTCGCCCACGCTCTCGTTCCACCTGAACCACCTGAAGCACGCGGGCCTGGTCACCTGCAGGCGCGACAGCCGCTCGATCATCTACAGCGCCGACTACAAGGCGATGAACGATTTGCTTTCGTACCTGACCGAAAATTGCTGCCGCGGCGACGCGGAACAATGCGCGCCGGCGCTCTGCAAGCCCACGCGCTCGACGACTGCGAAACAACGCCTCGTCACCGCATGATCTCTTAAATCGATGCCCACCCGCGAATTCAACGTCCTGTTTCTATGCACCGGAAATTCCGCGCGCAGCATCATGGCCGAATCCGCGATGAACCGACGGGGCAGGGGCAAGTTCAAGGCCTTCAGCGCCGGCAGCCATCCGGCGGAAACGGTTCATCCGATGGCGCTTGAACTGCTTAAGGAGCTGAACTACGAAACGTCTGCGCTGCGTAGCAAAAGCTGGAACGAATTCGCGCGGTCCGACAGCACGCCGCTGGATTTCGTTTTTACGGTCTGCGACAAAATCGCGGGCGAGATGTGTCCGCTATGGCCGGGACAACCGATCACGGCGCATTGGGGCGCATCCGATCCCGCGGCCTTCGCCGGAAGCGACGAGGCTAAACGCCGGTTCTTCTTCAAAATCTACACCGAGCTTGAAAACCGCATAAAGATTTTCTCCAGCCTCCCATTCGACTCGCTCGACCGCTTCGCCCTCGAACGCCGTGTCAGGGAAATCGGAACCGTCAAGTTGCCTGAAGACAAATGACGCCGATCGTTCGCCGACTCTCGTTTCTCGACCGCTACCTGACACTTTGGATTTTCCTCGCGATGGCGGCCGGAGTTGCGCTGGGCGCCGCGGCTCCGGGCGTGAGGATTGTCTTCAATCGCCTGAGCGTGGGCACGACCTCGATACCAATCGCGCTCGGGCTCATCCTTATGATGTACCCGCCGCTGGCGAAAGTGAACTACGATGAGCTGGGAGACGTTTTTCGCGACTGGAAAATCCTCGGCCTCTCGCTGGTCCAGAATTGGATCATCGGCCCGATCCTGATGTTCGCGCTGGCGGTGATATTCCTTCGCGATCGTCCTGAATATATGACCGGCTTGATCATCATCGGGCTGGCGCGATGTATCGCGATGGTAATCGTGTGGAACGACCTCGCCGACGGCGACACGGAGTATTGCGCCGGACTGGTTGCGTTCAATTCGATCTTCCAGGTGCTTTTCTTTTCGCTCTATGCGTTCGTGTTCGTGACGCTGGTCCCGCGATGGCTCGGCTTGGGCGGCGCAACCGTTCAAATCACGATCGGCCAGATCGCGCAAAGCGTCGGCATCTACCTGGGCGTGCCGTTTGTCGCCGGCTTCGCGACCTGGAAGATTCTTACCGCGCGGATGGGTAAGGCCTGGTATCGCGAGCGTTTCGTTCCGAAGATCAGTCCGCTCACCCTTGTCTTTCTGCTGTTCACCATCGTCGTAATGTTTTCGATCAAGGGCGCAAACATCGTGCATCTGCCGCTCAACGTCGGGCGCATTGCGGTTCCGCTGCTGCTCTACTTCACGATCATGTTCACGCTTTCGTTCGCGCTAAGCCGCGCCGTCGGGGCGACCTATCCGCAAACCGCGACGCTGTCCTTCACCGCGGCGTCCAACAATTTCGAATTGGCAATCGCCGTCGCGGTCGCGACCTTCGGCATCGACAGCGGCGCGGCATTCGCCGCCGTAATCGGCCCGTTGATCGAGGTCCCGGTAATGATCGGCTTGGTGGATGTCGCCCGATGGGCCCGCCGCATTTACTTTCCAATGCCGCCAGCCGCACTGGATTTGGCCGATCGGCGCGACATCAAGAGCGCGTAGCGGTTCAGCTCTTCCCCGACATTGAGTCAGCGTAGCGAGGTTTACCGCATCGTTCTGCGTCTGGTCGGTCAAGCCGGCGAACTTTAAGACCGCCGCGCGACCGACAAATGGCGACGGCCAGCGACAGTTGCGATCGAGCGTCACCGTCGTTGTAGCCGTAGCTGAAGACAACGCCGTGGGTGCCGTTGGCGAAGATAGGAGCCGAGACACCTGGAGTGTGAGGCCGCTGCCCGCCGCTTAAGCCTTTTACTGCCGTCGAAGCGTCGCGAGACCCGCGCCGGCTCCGATCAGAAACCCACCGCCGACACGTTCGACCAGATAGCGGAATCGAGGCGCAACCTTGCGACCGGCGCGATGAGACAGCGCAGAGTATGCCGACAACACCGTGAATTCGATCGCGAACGAGCTGAAGGCAAGGACCGCCACCTGTGAGCCCAGACGGGCTCGCGGGTCGATGAACTGCGGCAGAATCGCAGTGAAATAAATCAGGAGATTGGGGTTGGCCCCCTGCGTGACAAATCCCTGCCAGAAAGAGCGCCGCTTTGAAACGGGATCAGGCGAGATGACCTGCTCCCCGCGTGTTTGGAATGACCGCACGATCATTCGAAAGCCAAGCCAGATCAGGTATGCAGCTCCCAGCCACTTAATGACCAGAAACGCCTCCGAGGAAACATGTTGAGCCGCCGCTAATCCCGTCGCCGACAGCGCGAAGTAGATGCCGTTCGCAGCCAGCACACCTATCGTTGCCAATACGCCCGCAGCCTGCCCGCGCGTGAGGCCCAGCGAAATGACCAGCAGCGCAGAGGGGCCGGGGCTTAGACAGAGGAAAAACTCAGTCATGCAGAAGAACGCCCAAGTTTCCAATGTCATGGGGATGATCTCATTGCAACCTCGATTGAATCACCAGCCAATCACTTGCGCGGGCATTACCGGCGCGGCCTGGCCGCGCGGGTCGGCGCCGCCCGCTAGGACGCCCGTCTTGGTGTTGATCTGCACGCCGAGCACATGACCCTCTGACCACGGCGGACGCACTTCAATGATGTGGCCGCGCGATGCGAGCGCGTCGCGCACGGTTGCAGGCACTCGATCCTCGATGCGCAAGACTCCCGTGCGATTGTTGTGCGGATAGAACGTCGAGGGAAAATGCGGCGTCGAAAATTTTGGCGCCTCGATGGCAGTTTGAAGGTCCATCCCGAAATCCACCACGTTCAGGAAAAATTGCAGCGTCCATTGATCCTGCTGATCGCCGCCGGGCGTGCCGAACGCGAGATACGGTTCGCCCTTCACCATCGCGAGCGACGGCGACAGCGTCGTGCGCGGGCGCTTGCCCGGCGCGAGCGCGTTGGGATGGCGCTCGTCGAGATAAAAGGTCTGCATCCGCGTCCCGAGCGGAAAGCCGAGCGCGTCGATCACCGGCGAGCTCGGAATCCATCCGCCACTAGCCGTGACCGCGATCATATTGCCGTCGCGGTCCGCCGCCGTGACGTGAATCGTACCCGCACCCCATGGACGCGCATCGGCTGTGGGTGCGTCGCGCAAAGCACGCATCGCGATCGGATCGCCCGGCCGCTGATCCATCGAAGCGTGCGCCGAGTCGATCAGCTCGCGGCGAATCACCGCATAACCCTGGCTCAGCAATCCGGCGAGTGGAACGCCCACGAATTCAGGATCGCCGTAGTACGCCTCGCGATCGGCGAACGAGAGCTTGGCAGCCTCGATGACAGTATGGATGTAGTCGGCGGAGTTGTGGCCCATCGCAGCCAGGTCGAAGCCTTCGAGCAACTTGAGCTGCTGCAAAAATACCGGACCTTGCGACCACGGCCCGCACTTGAAGACGGTGACGCCGCGATAGTCCCCGCTCGCGGGCGACTCGATGCGCGTCGTGAAGCGCTCGAGATCGGACGCGGCGAGGAGGCCGCCGTTGGCGTCGGACCATGCGACGATCTCGCGCGCGATGTCGCCGCGGTAGAAGCGCTCACGCGCTGCGTCGAGGCCGGCCTCGCGCCCGCGATTCTTCGCCGCCGACTCGGCGTCGATCACGCGCTTGAAGAAATTTGCAAGCGCGGGCTTCTTGAGCACGCTCCCCGGCTGCGGAACTTTGCCGTCGGGCAGATAGACGCGTCCCGACGACGGCCACTTGGTCAGGAACCGTTTCGCGTTGCCGCGGATCGATGCGCCCGCCCCCGCGATGGCTTCGTCAGGCAGATCGGGATCGCCGGACAATCCGATGTGCATCGGGAAACCTTCCTCCGCGAGCTGCAACGCAGGCTCGAGCACCTCGGCCAGCGACCTGGTGCCGAAGTCACGCAGCGCAGTCACCAGCGCGTCGAACGCCGCAGGGACGCCCGCCGCCAGCAGTCCCGCGCCGGGTATCAGCTCGATGCCGAGCGCGCGGAAGTGCGCAATCGTCGCGCGCGCCGGCGCCATCATATTGCCATTGATCGCAACCACGCGGCGGGCAGATGCCGAATAAATCAGCATGGGCGCCTCGCCGCCGATCGTATGCATGTGCGGGTTGACGACGCCCTCGACGAATGTTGCAGCGATGGCGGCATCGATAGCATTGCCGCCACAAGCGAAGATTCGCGCACCGGCGGCGGTGGAAAGATAGTGCTGCGTCGCGATCATCGCGCGACGGCCCATCACGAGCGGATATAATGTAGGCATGGGTAATTTTTCCCTAAGCCGGAATTTTTTGCCCAACAATTCGCGGCGCGAAACTTCGCGATTTGTTTTTCGCACTTGCTTAATTCTGAGTATCACGACCCCAATTTGGCAAAAAGATGCCTGTATTCAGGCATCGCGCTTTTCTCGAATCTGTAGCGCAGGGAACGGCTCCGCCGCTCAAATTGCATCGCAAAACAGGAAAATCGTTGCTACCCGTGGTTTTCCACACCTCTGGACAAATGAAACAGAAGTGTTCCTCAAACGTCTAAATATTAGGCCCAAAGCTTGCTAGTATGGTGGGCAGGGTGATGCGGCCGGCCAACGACCGGGAGGAAGTGGAGGGGTAAAAATATGTTGACGAGCGTAAATACTGAGAGACTGATCGGAAAGCATTGCAAGCTGCAGAGACCGGTGCGCGACCACGAAGGGCGCAGTCGATTCAGCGAACAGCCACGGATCATCCGTGAGGTAAATAATCTGGACCGGCGCATGTACCTGGTGCAATTTGATGACGGCGCCACCACGTTCCTCTTTCCTGACGAAGTAGTAATCCAGTAGCCGATGGACGGCGCATGACGCCGTTCACGAGCGACGGATGCGCTGATACGCGCGCGGAAGCCGGCCGACACCAAACGCGCGCACGCGGGACGGTTCTATCGCCCGCTCTACTTCTTCAATTCATATCGCGGCCGCGGGTCGTGACCTTCGGTCTGCACTCTGCGCCAGTAGCCCCAGGGATTATGCACGAGTTCAAGTTTCATCCGCTCGGGATCGGCGAAAAAAACCGCGTAGTAATTTTCTCCATACTGCGGATACTCGGCGGGAGCGTCGAGCACCTCGATCCTTTCGCGCACGAGGAAGCCGTGGAACGCATCAACGTCGGCGCGCGAGCGCGCTCGAAACGCGAGATGATGAAGTCCGACGCGGTAGCGGTCGAAGCGGGCGTCGCGATTGGCGGCTGACGCCTCGCGAATCGCAATCGTCATCTGCGCGTTGGCCCAGAAGATGTAGTCGGTCCGGTCGAATTTGCGAAAGCCCAGTTCCCCGAGCACTTTGTCGAAAAATGCGCGCGACCGCGCAACGTCGTTTACCGTCAGATCGATATGCTCGACGCCTAATACCTCTATTGCCATGATGATAATCTCCTCAGCCGCGGCGCTCCTGCTCGAGAAAGTCCCGGGCGCGATAAAGCGCGACGATTGATTTCGCATCGACGATATCGCCGCGCCGAATCATCTCGAACGTCTCCTCGAACGGCACCCGGCTGACCGTGATCACCTCGTCGTGATCGAGCGTGCCCGTTCCCTCCGACAACTGACGCGCGAGATACAGTTCGATTCGCTCGTCGCAGAAACTCGGCACCGTGATGATCGATCCCAGATGGTCCCATCGCGCGGCCGCGACGCGCGCCTCTTCGCCGAGCTCGCGCCGCGCGCATGCGAGCGCGTCCTCGCCGGCGTTGCGGCATCCCGCGGGAATCTCGCGCATCCAGCCGCCGATGGTGTGGCGGTACTGGCGCAGCATCGCGATCGTCATGTCGGGATAGAGCGCGACGATTGCACTCGCTCCGGGATGGCGGATGACGGTAGATCGACCTGCACGCCGCCCGGCAGCGACGCGGTCTCGACGCCGAAGTCCACGACACCCAACTTGAGAACAGGACGACGATTTGAAGCCATTGTGATTCAAGAATGTGCGCGCCGCGCGGGCCACGCAAGCGCCATTTGCGGCAGATGCTCGAACGGGCGATTATCGAAGTCACCGCTATGAGCCGGCTGCGAATTCCGATTTATTTCGATTACGCCTCGACGCTTTGCTACATCGCGTGGCGAATCGTCACGCCGCTCGAGCACGAGCTTGGCTTCGAGGCGCTGTGGAAGGGCGTGCCGATCGCGGCGCGCGATTTTCGCGCCAAGCCCGGCAGCGTGCTGGGCGAGCGCGAGCGCCAGAAAGTGCTATTCGTCGCGGCGGAGACGGGCGTTCGCGTCGCGCCGCCGTCGAGCTGGATCGATTCGACCCTTGCGCTCCAAGGCTCGGAAGTCGCGCGCGACGCCGGCGTCTTCGCGGCGTATCACGATGCGGTCTTTCGCGCGGCGTTCGACGACGGCGCCGACATCGCTGATCTCAAAGTGCTCGACGCGATCGCGGAGCACGCCGGAATCGATCGCGCCAGGTTTCGCGATGCGCTCGATAGCGCCGTGATGGCCGAGCGAATCGAGCAGAACAAGCGCGAAGCGGACGAATTCTCAGCGCTCGGCTACCCGACGTTCATCCTGGGCGACTTCCCGATGATTGGAATCCAGCCGATCGAATCGATGCGCTTGCTATTGGGCCGTTTCATCCGACAACGCGCCGAAGAGCCGCAAGCCTAGTCGCGCTCGTGCCGAGATCAGTATGAACGCAGGGCGCTTCATCCGCCGGATTATTTCGATCGCATCCTGTGCGGCGATCTGTTCCCTGCCGCTGATCCCTACGCTCGCCTGTCGAACTGAGAAAGCGGAACTGTCGCGAGCGATTCGGCACGAATCTTTGAACGGGATTACTGCTGTGACGTATCGGGTGGACTTAAGGAAGACCTTTGTGTTCAGCGCAAACCTGAACCTGCCCGAACGCATCAATAATCAGAGTTGGTATTGTGTCTGGTTAATGGTCTCAGAGTTGAAAGGCACGGACCCACATCCTTCGATGCTGCAAGTCGGGCTAATGCGCTGGGATCAGAGCAAGTTTCAGATGCAGCCTTTCATCACCACCGAGCAAGCGGGCAAGGAACTAGCGTTCAGGGGGGTCGCGGAAAATCTCACTGGCTATCACCGGTTTGCAATAGCCGGCGATCCTTCGACGATACAGTTGAGGATGGATAGCAAGGTCTTGATGTCGGCGCCGCGCGCAGAGTTCTTCAAGGACACGCCAATCTACGTCGATATAGCCGCGGAAGTATTCGCGGTAGGAGACGCGGTCTCAGGGCTGGTAAACAACGTCACACTGGTACGTGGCGACGACAAAGAGACGCCGCCGATATCCGATGCCGCGTTCGAAGACCGAGGCCTTAAGTTCTGGTGCAGCGGGAACGGTCAATGGGAAGCGACCGGACGATTCGATCCCACCGCGCCCCGTTTCGTACAATACGTGCCGCCTCAATGTCGTTGAATGCGATCGAATCTAGCGCGCGAGGAATACCGGGCACGGTGAGTTGCGCAGCACGTACTCAGTCGTCGAGCCGAGCACTTCCTCGCTGTGCGATGATCTGTTCCCTGTTGTTGATTCTTTCGCTCGTGTGCAGACCAAATCAGGCGCTGTCGCAACCGATTCCGCACGAATCCGAGAACGGGGCTGCCGCTCTGACCTATTGGGCCGATCTAAGGAAGAAGAAGAGCTTTGTTTTTAGCGCAAACCTGGACCTGCCCGAACTCAGCAACAACCAGAGTTGGTATTGTGTCTGGATAATGGTTTCAGAGTTGAAAGGCACGAGCCAACATCCGTCGATGCTTCAAGTCGGGCTAATGCGCTGGGATCAGAGTAAGTTTCAGATGCAGCCGTTCATCACCACGGAGCAACGGGGTAAGAACCTGGTGTTCAAGCCAGTCGGAGAAAATCTCACCGGTTATCACCGGTTTGCAGTTGCCGACGATCCTTCGACGATCGAGCTGAGAATGGATGGCAAGGTATTGATGTCCGCGCCGCGCAAGGACTTCTTCAAGGACGAGATTATTTACGTGAAGATAGCAGCAGAAGTGTATGCCGTTGGAGAGAGGGCCTCAGGGCTCGTAAACAACGTCACACTCGCAACTGACGGAGACAAAGAGGAGACGCCGAGTTTCTATGCGGCGTTCGAAGACCGAGGCCTCAAGTTCGTGTGCAAAGGAAAGGGTCGATGGGAAGCGACGGGACGATTCGATCCCGCGCAGCGTTTCGTACAATACGAGCCGCCTCCATGTCCTTGAACGCGACCGAAACTAGCGCGCCAGGAACACCGGGCACGGCGAGTTGCGCAGCACGTACTCAGTCGTCGAGCCGAGCACCATCTCGATGATCCTGCTGTGGCCGTAAGCGCCGATGAACAGCAGGTCGGCGTCGTGCTCCTTGAGGAACTTCACGATTTCCTCGTTGGCGTGACCTTGCAGGAGCTTGAACTCGGCCTTGGGCGTGTAGTTCTCGAAGTAGGTGCGCGCCTCGGCGAGAGTCCGCTCGCCCAGCTTGGGATCGCGCGCGCAGGTGACGACGGTTACCGGAACGCCGAGGCCGCTGGCGATTTCCGCCGCCGATCGCATCGCGCGCGACGCCCGTTCGCTGCCGTCGTAGGCCAGCACCGGCCGTTTGACCTCGCGAAACTTGTTAGGCGAGATGAACAACTGGCGCGGAGATTTGCGCGCGACGCTTTCCGCCGTCGATCCCAGCAGTCCGGTCGAGAATTTCTCGTTGACCCCGCGATGCCCGATCATCACAAGGTCGGCGCTGCGTGCCCGATCGCAAATCTGGTTGGCGACGATCCCCATGTCGAGCACGGTCTCGACCGCGAGATTCTCGCGGCGCGCGCTGGCGGCAAACTCGTCGAGCACGCCGCGGCCGCGGGCGGTCAGCACCTCGCGCATCTTGGACGAAAAATCCAGATATGGTTCCAGCCCGAGCGAACCTGATATATCATGGAAAAACGAGCCTTCGATCGACACGATATCGACGACATGCAATCCAATCAGCGACGCATTGAAAATTCGCGCGAAGTAGAAAGCGTACTGTTGTGCGTTTTTGGAATGATCGGAGGTGTCGATGCCGATGAGGATTTTCTTGATCACGCGCGTGACCTCCGCGTCAGTTACCGCGATAACACGCCGCGCGGTTATGCCTCAAGAGCCGCGGTAGCGCAACCGAAATCGATTGCGCAGGGATGCAGGTGAAATGAGCGAACTCAGTGAAGCGCGGATGATGAGAATCGTGGACGAGCTGGCCGAAGCTGCGCAGCGCGTCGGACTCGAGGTTCGGCGCGAAAAGATTATGCGCGAAATCGGCTACCGCACGCGCGGCGGCGCATGCCGGCTGCGCGACAAGAACCTGCTCATTATAGATCGCGATCAGCCCGCCGCGGAGCAGCTCGAAGTGATCGCCGAGGCGCTGCGCTCGCGAGATCTCGAATCCTTGTATCTGTCACCGGCGGCGCGTCGCGTCGTTCACCTCGGAGAAGCCGCAACCTGAGCACTGAGATGCCGCGTCCCGCTGAAAGCCATTCGGCCGGCCATACCGTAATCGATCGCAAGCCCGCGATCAGCGCGGAGCAGCGGATGCTTACCTTCCACGCCCGCCTCAAGGAGCGCGGTCTTAAGTCTACCGGCCAGCGCGACGACATCGCGCGCGTGTTCTTCGATCACGGTCATCATATCAGCGCCGAGGAACTGTATGCGGAGGTCAAGAAGATCAACCCGCACGTCGGCTATGCGACGATCTACCGGACGCTGCGCCTGCTCAAGGAATGCGCGCTGCTGTACGAGCGCCATTTCGACGAAGGTCAGGCGCGTTACGAAGCGGTCGGCGAGCGCCATCACGATCATTTCATCTGCGAGCGATGCGGCCGCATCATCGAGTTCGAGAACGCCGCGATCGAGCGCATGCAGAACATCGTCGCGCGCGACCTCGGCGTGACCTTGACCCGGCACAAGATGGAACTGTACGGAATCTGTTCCGACTGCCACGCCCAGCAGCAGGGCATGTAATCGTAGATAGTCACTCGAATAGCCAGACCCGGCATCAGGAGGGCACGGCGATGATCAAAGCGCGCGGCTTGCGGCATATCAATCTTAACGTCAGGGACATCGGCCGATCGCTCAAGTTCTACCAGGACGCGTTCGGTCTCGAAGTTAAATTCTGGGAAGGGAAGAGGATGGTCTTCATTCACTCGCCCGGCGTCGACGAGACGATTACGCTATGCCAGGCCGATGCGGACGAACCGGTCGCCGGCGGCGGCGTTTCGCATTTCGGCTTTTCGATCGCGAAGAACAACCTCGACGAAATGGTCCGTCAAATCGAGCACGCCGGCGGAAAGCTGCAAAGTCGCGGCGAACATGCACCCGGCGTGCCGTACGCGTACCTCACCGATCCCGACGGCTACGTGATCGAGCTGGGAAATTCGTAGATAGCTACTTGCTATAGCCACTATGAAACACGCGGGACCCGATGCGCTCGATCAGCTCGAGCCTGTCCTCGATGAAATTCGGCGGCTCGACGGACTCAAGGAAAAGAAGCGCGGGTCCTTCTATCTAGGCAAGGTTTGGCTTCTGCATTTCCACGAAGATCTGGCGGGATTTTTCGCCGATCTCCAGGATGGCGACGACTTCGTGCGCTTGCCGGTAAATACGAAGACCCAGACGCGAACGTTGCTGCGGCGCGTCGCGGGTGCCGTCAAGTCCGCGAAGAGCGGCTGCCTCCGCGCCGCTGAGTAGTGCGCTGCCCGAACGCGACACCGAATCTGCTATCGGGACCCGAGCGATGCCGAAAATTCATGTCGTTGCCGCAATGCGGACAGTTGACGTCGTTGTACCTGACGAATCGCCCGCAGAACGGACACATGTAGCGGTGCGTTGCTTTCCAATAGAAGAACGCCGCCGTCAGCGCCACCATCAGCAGGCCGATGATTGTTTGCCGCACCAGATTTGCGCCCCGAAGCTAGACGATCCCTTCCTTCAACTTCTCTTCAAGCGCGCCGATATTGACGCGATGCCCCTCGGCCATCACGACGAGAAATGCCTTGAGCTGTGCGTCGCTGACGGTCGGGACGTTTTCTTCGATCTTGCGAATCACCCATCGCTGGCCGCGATTCAGTAGCTCAAGCTTGCCGCGGAAATCTCCGACCGCGCGGATCTTCTCGACAAAGTCCCCCGTCTTCGTCAACGGAATCCCGCCGAGCCGGCGCACATGTGACGCCAGCTCACCGGCGTAGTAGCCTTCGTCGTGGCCGACCTTTTTGAGCATCTCGCGCAGCTCGAGCGAATGCGCCAGCTCCGTCAGCTCATGCAGGACGCGGCCGCCGGCACGCTCGGCTTCAGCCAACGAATTGAGAAATCCTTCGAGTTGCGAATCCATCGAATCGCCTCCGCACGCAATTAGAGCATCGGCACCACCGGGCAATACGCCGCGCTGAAAATCGCGTGCCCGCTGAGCGCGGCGCGAATCAGCTCGACGACCGGCTCGACCAGCCGCGCCGCCGGGCGCTGCGCGATAGACGCGACCATCTTGCCGCTCGACAGCGATTGCAGCAGGCCCGGCTGCGCCGGAAGTTCGATGACGCCGACCGGCTGATCGGGCGCGAGGCGCGCCAAACCTTTCGCCGCCGCCATCGCGTCGTCGAGTCCGCCGAGCGAATCGACCAGCTTGAGGTTGACCGCCTGCTCGCCCGTCCAGACCCGTCCCTGCGCGACCGCGTCGGCCTGCTCGACCGTGATATGGCGTCCGGCCGAGACCAGTTTCAGGAAGTACTGGTAGTTGCGCTGGATGTCATCCTCGAACTGCTTCGATTGCGCGGGCGTGAAATCGGTCCACATGTCGAACATCCCGACGTTTGCCCCGCGGCTCACCGCGTCGGTGTTCGCATAAATTTTCTGCGCGGCTGGCGTGATGTTGAATTTGCCGCCGAGCACGCCGATCGAGCCGGTGATCGTGCCGGGCTCGGCGATAATTTTCGCGGCCGGAATCGATATCAAGTATCCGCCCGACGCGCCGTATCCCGACATGCTGACGACCACGGGTTTCTTCTTCGCCGTGAGCTCGACCTCGCGGCCGATGAGTTCCGACGCGAGCATCGAGCCGCCGGGCGAATCGACCCGCAGGATCACGGCGCGCACGTCGTCGTCCTCGCGCGCGGATTTGAACGCTTCGGTCATGTCGTCGGAAGTCATCGCCGTCGTATCGGGACCTGAAAATGGATCGAAGCCTTCGCCGCCGCGCTGAATTTCTCCGTCGCCGTAAATCACCGCGATTTCATCCCCGCCGCTAAAGTTGGAGAACAGGCTCGTACGCGCGTAGTCGGTGTAATCGACCACTTTGTGGACCGAGCCGCCGTGATTTTTCACGCGCTCGATGAACTCGTCTTCGTATTCGAGCCGATCCACCAGCCGCGCCTTAAGGCCGTCGTCCGCATTGATCGGTGCCTGATCGATCAGACTCTTAATCGTGTCGGGACTCAGCTTGCGCTCGGCGCCCATCGCGGCAACGATCTGATCGAACAAGCTGCCCGCGAGCCCTTCGTCCTCTTCCTTTTGCGCCGGCGTGAAATCCTTGTTGGTGAACATGTTAGCCGCGCTCTTGAACTGCCCCGCCGAAGCGAAATTCGGCGTAATCCCCAGCCAGTCGAGCGTGCCGCGCATGAAGAGCTCGCGCAGCTGGACGCCCATCAGGTTAAGATCGCCCTGCGGCATCAGTGAGACCTCGTCGGCGGCGCTCGCGACGATATAGGGCGTGTTGCCCAGGCCCGATTCACCGGCGGTCTCGAGGTACGCCTCGGTCCACTTGCCGTGGCTCTCGAACGACTTGATCAGCGCGACGATCTCCTGCGCCTGCGCAAGTTCCATCTCGGGGTTGAGGACCTTGATCTCCAGCCCGACGATTTTCGGATCCTTCGCACCGCGATCGATCGCATTGCGCAGCGTGTTGAGTGCCGTCTCATTTTTGCTGAGCAAGCCGAGCACGCTGCTGCTGCCGCGCTCGACGACCGTTCCGTCAAGTTCGACCGCGAGAACCGAGTTGGGCTGCACGCGATGCGAGATGTAGTCCGAGATGGCGACGATCGCGATCAACACCGCGGCGATGACCACCGTTCGAATAATCCATCGAAAAAGCCTTCTGAACATTCAGTCCTCCGGGACGCGGAAAGCGCGCTGGGGGCGCGTTTCCTTTACACCAGCAACTGGTATGAATAGCCAACCATACCCGATTGCATGGAGCCAGTCGCCAAAATACCGCCGCCCGAGCCCGCCGTCCCGGACGCGCCCCGCGAACCTCTGATGAACGAAGGCGAGGCCGGCGCGATTCATCGCAGAATCGTCGCGCTGGCGTTCGCCGCCTGGATTTTCGACTTCTACGATCTCGTCCTCTACTCGTTCCTGCTGGTTCCCGTCGCGCGCGAACTGCATCTGACGCCAGAGCAGTCGTCGCTCGCGTTGGGCACGTCGCTCTTGGTGACGGCGCTCGGCGGAGTCATCTTCGGATTTCTCGGCGATCGTTACGGGCGCAAGCCGATGATCGCGGCGACAGTCGCGATCTACGGCGTCGGCACCGCGCTATGCGGCTTCAGCCAGAGTCTCGCGCAACTGATCCTGTTTCGCTCGTTAACCGGGCTCGGGATGGGCGGCGGATGGGCCCCCGGACAAAGCCTCGTCGCCGAGAGTGTACCGGCCGACCGCCGCGCGCGATACGCCGCCTACGTACAGACGGGAGCGCCGCTCGGAGTCTTGCTGGCGGCCGCGGCGGGCGGCTATCTCGCACCCGTGGTGGGATGGCGTCTGACGTTCATGCTCTCGGGCGTGCCCGCAATTTTCGTCGTCGCCGCCGTGTTGAAGTGGATGCCGGAGAGCGACGTCTGGCGCCGCTCGCGGATCGACCTCATCGACCGCGGCGTGGACCTGCGCGCGATTCTCGTCCATCGCCGCATCTTCGTGCTGCTGTTCATCGTGGTGCTGCTGAACTCTGAGGCGTACTGGTTCACGTACACCTGGATGCCGGGATACCTGGAACTCAAACGCGGGCTGACGGCCGTTGCCGCGAGTCATCTCCTGATCAAGATGCAAATCGGCGGCGTGCTCGGGTACCTGACGTTTGGACGCGTCGCGGATAGATTCGGGCGGCGTCCGGCGTTCTGCGCATATGGCCTGCTGATGGCCGCCGGCACGATCCCGCCGACGATTCTGTGGAGTGCAGCGGTCGCGGTGCCGGGACTAATCTCGGCTGCGATGTTCACGGCGGGATTCGGCACCGGCATCTGGGCGGGAATCGCGCCGATGATCGCCGAGCTGATGCCGACGCGAATTCGCAATACGAGCCTCGGATTGGTGTTGAATGTCACACGAGGCTTCCAGTTCTTCACTCCAATCCTGATCGCGATGCTCGGCGCAAGGTTCGGTTTCGGCGCGACGCTGTCGCTCGGCGCGCTCTTCTCGACGCTAGGCGCCCTGCTGGTCTGGATACTCCCCGAAACCCGCGGCCGCTCAATCACGGCGCTCGATTCGATCCTCGCTCCTCGCCTCCCCCCACAATGGGGGAGGTCGCCGCTCGTCTTCGAGCGGCGAGTGGAGGACCAAAGTTTTCCGGATTCAGAAGGCGGCGCAACGGACAGTCGAGCCGCAAAGATCCTCCACCCTAACCCTCCCCCAACGAATCGGGGGAGGGAATCAGAACTACGGCGAGCTGCCTAGCGGTTTGTGCTCGACGGTCGAGCCGTCGAGATACGGCTCGTCGCCGAGCCATGTCACGCGAATCGTCGTGATGGCCTCGACGCCTTGCAGCGTCAGGTCCGCCGTCATCGTTTGCGTATGCGATCCTCCCGCGCTTCGGCGGCCCTCAGTCAGCGCCTCGGCCATCGCGCGTCCTGCGGGCGCGACACCGCCCGGTCCGATATTCGGCAGCGTGCCGAGTATCTCAGTGATCGTCGGCGTGACGTTGGTGTTCGCCGTGGGATTTAAATCGACGAACCCGCGCCGGAAGTCCGGGCCGATCGCGGCGCAAAAATTATGAATCTCGCGCTCGCCTGCCGCGCCATGCATCCCCATGCCGGTTGTGAACGTCTGGCTGGTCCCGGTGTCCGCGTACACGACGCCCTTCACCGGATGCACCAGTTCGGCGGATTTGTTCGGCGTCGAGACCTGCCCGATTTGCCCGATCAGAAACGCGGGATTGCCCGGCCCAGTAAGGCCCTTGTTGTCGGCGTCGGAATCCTCGCGAAACGAAATCACCAGGTCCGGCGATCGCGCGGCATTGTACAGACCAACGACGCGCTGGCTGAAAGTGCCGTCGATCCATCCGAGGTAAGGCTTGGGCGCGCGAGCACGCCGACCGTGGCGACTCGGCTCATCGGGAGCCGTCGCCGGGTCGCGCGAGAAAATCGGCCCGCACCATTCCTGCGCCTCGGCGAAGTTGACGATCTTCTGCAGCACCGCGCGCTTCGATTCGGGCGTCGCAAATTCCGTTGGTGAGAGGTACACGAGATCCGCGCCGCCGTTGGGCACGACGACAACGTCAATGCTGTCGTGCGATTTCTTGATTCCCGCCGACACCAGCATCTCCGACAGCACGACGCGGAACTTGATCGTCGCGAAGCCGTGGTCCGAGACGACAATCAGATCGGTCTTGTCCGCGATTCCCAACGCTTCGATCGCCGCGCGCACGCGCATCAGGTTGTTGTCGCAAAGGCTGAGCGCCTCCATCGCGGGCATCGTGCCCAACCCTGAAATATGCTGCGTGAGATCAGGATTATGCTGCCAGAAGACGACCAGCGCGGGCCGGCCCGCATCGGCAGCAGCCTTCGCCGCCGGCAAGGCGTCCTCGACTACCAGCCGCGCGAAATACAAATCGCGCTGCTCGTCGGCCACGCTGGTTTTCGAGTCGGGTGGAACCTCGATATTTAATTTCTGACTCGACGAGACGAAGTCTTCCGACGCGAACAGGTAATCTCTCTGCGCCTCGCCGACGATATCCTTGCCGTCGATGATCGTCGCGACGCGATTGTCGAACACCGAGGTCGGTCCCTGCTTGCCGATCACGCCGACGTAGCCGCCCTCGCGCGCGACTTCCTGCACGATAGTGTCGAGCCCGATCAGCCGCCCCTTGAATCCAGCCGCCCCGTTTACGTTCATTATCGCCTTGGCGCCCTCAGCCGCGACCATCTGCCCCTTCGGCGCTTCTGCCGACGGCGGCAAGTAAAAGTTGTTGCCCTCGAGTCCGTTCACGCCCGGCGGCGCGCCCGTCGCGAGCGCGGTCGCGTTAACCATCGTCAGCGTCGGAAAGATCGAGTGATGCTTGTCGAAGCGCACGCCCTCGCGCGCCATCTGAAACAGATTCGGCGTGTCGCGCTGGGTGACGAAGTCGGGCCGCAGCCCGTCCCACACCATCAGCACCACGATTCGCCCGCGCCCGCGATGGAGCTCGGTGGAATCTTGCGCGCGCGTCGGCGCGGCTACGAACACAAGCAGGAGCGCGAGAATTTCAGCCAGCCGTCGAGTGGAGAACATCCCGCCGATCATCAAAGCGGCCCGCGACCGATCGTGTCAATCGTTCTTCGCAGCCGGCGTCGCTATTGGCGTCCGCGGATGTGCCTTGAAGAATTCCCAGATTACGTTGGTGGCGTTCAGATTGTCGCTCGCCTTGCCGACCCATTTTTCGGGCAGCCGGCTCTGCCGCCGGGCCACACATGACCCAATCCCTGGACGCGGTAGTACTCGACCTCGCCGCCCTTGATGCAATGGTCGTAGGTGATTTCCAGCACGCCGTTGCCGCGGGCGGTCTCCATCTCCGGTCCGCACCCGAGCATCCGCTCCCATTCCTTGAGCGAATCCTCGACCGGCGGGCGCGATTTGATCTTTTCCCACTGGAGTTTCACGTTGCCGCCGTCGATCGGATTGAACGGATCGCCCGTGCCGACGATGAAGAGCAGCGGAACGGGATAGGCGAATTGCTTTTCCCGGTACCAGAACGGACCCGCGACCGGTGCGATCGCCGCGATTCGATCCGACAGGTTGAGCCCGACGCTGAACGTCATCGACGCGCCGTTGGAAAAGCCGGTGCAGTAGATTCGCGCCGGGTCGGCGGAGTAGCGCACCTCGAGGAAATCGATCATCGCGGAGATAAAGCCGAGGTCGTCCACGTGTTCCACGCCGATCGTGCCGCTACCGGAGCCGTCGTTCCACAGCCGCGGATTGAACAGAAATTGTGCGGGCATATCGGGATGCGGTGGCGTGCCGTCGGGGAAAACCGCGATGAAGCCCTCTCGATCGGACTTCGCGTCCCATCCCGTCTCAGCGATCGCACCCGCACCGCTGCCGCCTGCGCCGTGGAGCATAATCACCAGCGGTATTTTCGATTTGCCGTCGAATCCCGGCGGCACATGCACGACGAAGGTGCGCGTCAGCTTGTTGGCGCCCGTCCCGACCACGATCCACTCGTTATGATTACCCGGCGCCGGCACCGCCTGATTCGCGGGCGCACCCGCCGTCGCCGAAGTCAGCGCGGTCGTCAGTATCGCCGCCGCGACGATTGAAACCCCTGAAGTGGCAAACCTGCGCATCGCTCAGTCCCCCGATCCCCCGAAGCTCAGTTCAATGTACGCCACGGCTGATACATCGTTTCAGGGTGCAACTCGATTTTTGATTTGGTAGCGTGACCTCGGAACTCTACAAGAGACCGGGAGGATCGTCACCTTGCGTATTGCACTGCTGGGCCAGGCCGCATTCGCGGAAAAAGCGCTCGCGGCGCTCGTCGCTCACGGCGACGAGATCGTGCACGTCTTCGCTCCCCCCGATCCGCCCGCCGGCAAGCCGGATGCGCTGGCCGCCAAGGCGCGCGCGATGGGTCTGCCGCTGAGCCAGCCCAAGTCGTTCAAGAACGACGCCGCCTTCGATCACTTCAAAGCGCTGGACGCCGACCTCGCCATCCTCGCCTTCGTCACCCTGATAGTTCCCGAGCGAATCCTCTACGCTCCGCGCTACAAGTCGATTTGCTTTCATCCGTCCCTGCTCCCGCGCCATCGCGGCGCCAGCGGCATCAACTGGGCAATCATCCAGGGCGACGCGGAGACGGGAGTCACGTGGTTCTGGCCCGACAAGGGCATCGACACGGGACCGATCCTCGTCCAGAAGCGCGTGCCGATTGCGGAGAACGACACCGTAGGCTCGATTTACTTCAACACGCTCTTCCCGATGGGTATCGACGCGATGGTCGAAGCGGTCGATCTGATCAAATCGAGCAACGCGCCGTCGATCGTTCAGGACGAGAGTAAGGCAACCTACGAGCAGCCATGCCGCGACGAGCACGCCAAGATCGATTTCACAAAACCGGCGCGCGAAGTCTTCAACCTGATCCGCGGATGCGACCCGCAACCCGGCGCCTTCGCGACCATCGGCGAAAAACGCGTGCGCCTCTACGAAGCGACGTTATCCGCAGGTCGCAATGACGCCGAACCGGGAACGATAACCGCCATAGACGCGGATGGGATGACGATCGCGCTCGCAGGCGGCACGATTACGGTAAAGCGAGCGCGAATCGATCCGAATCCGAAAAAGGTAGCGCCAGCCGAGCTAGCATCCTCAGGCGACCTTAAAGTCGGCACCAGGCTGACGTAAAGCGACCCTCCTAGCCTCCCCCATTATGGGGGGAGGCCGACGCTCGTCTTCGAGCGGCGGGTGGAGGACCAATTTCCCGAAGTTCTGAATCTGCGGCGCGACTATTTACCCTTAAGCCGAGGATCATCCGCCGCGACGCATTGCGACTCCGCCGTTCGTTTCGTCATTTCGGACTTACTCAGCGGATGCATCTTCGCCTTCCGCGTTGCCTCCGCAGCCGCCTGATACTCATCCGGAGTCATCGGATTCTGAATTGCGTCTTTGAGCGAGTCCCCGCATTTCTTCTCGGAATCGAACTTCACGCCTTTTCTCCATGTCGACAACGGCGCGTGCACATTAACTTTGTTGTCGGCACCGATCGGTGGAATCAGGAGGTACCATGCAACGATCGCGAGCGCGGTGGCGTGGCGAAGCTTCATGCGCGTTCGGTTATCATAGTAGGACGAAATTTATTTCGTCGAGTCTTCAGTTCCTCCCGGAATCTTTGTTTCCTGCGTGACGGAATAAATTCCCTCCTTTATCCCCGCTATTCCGCCGCATTCCTTTGCGCTACGATTTGTCGCGTTCACGAGAGGTGTACCTGGCATGCGACTCTGCATCGGCACGGCCAAGGGCATTGTGATTCTGGATCCCGCGCGCGGCGGGGCGCCCCTGATGGTGCTTGCTGACCCGTCGGCCGTCTGGTGCATGGCGCAGGACAGTGCCGATCGCAATCTCATCTACGCCGGCTCAACCGAGCAAATCCGCGGCAAGGGGACGCTCGCACGCTCGACCGACGGCGGCCGCACTTGGACCAACGTCACTCCACCGCTCGCGCGCGAAGAAGAAGTCTGGTCGGTCGCGACCTCACCCGCCGTGAAGGATCGCGTGTTCATCGGCACCTCGCACGCGCGCCTGTTCCGCAGCGACGATCGCGGCCGCATCTTCAAGGAGTCCGACGGCTTCCTGCGAATCCCCGGCCGGGACCGCTGGACGTTCCCGCCGCCGCCGCACATTCCGCACGTGCGCTCGATCGCGTTCGACCCTCATGAGCCATCCACGATGTACGTTGGCGTCGAGGAGGGCGGTATCTTCCGTTCGCGCAACGAGGGCGCGACCTTCGAGCCGCTCAACGACGGCCTCTATGAAGACATTCACACCGTCGCGGTGGATTCGCGCGATTCGCGCCGCCTCTACGCCACCACCGGCGCCGGCTTCTACCTGTCCGCCAATGCGGGCAAGTCGTGGCAGCACGTGACGAATGGGCTCAATCGCACTTACACGATTCCCCTGCTGGTCAGCGCTCACGACCGCGACGACGTTTTCACGGCGGCGGCGATGGGCCCGCCGCCCAGCTGGCGGGGCGGACCGACCGGCGCGGACGCGATGCTGTTTCGCAGCGCCGATCGTGGCGAGAGTTTCACGCCGATTTCCGGCGAACAGAATTTCGGACGCGGGATGGTGATGCGGATGAAGGCCGATCCGGAGAACGGCGGCTTCTTCGCGGTATGCAACGACGGCGCCGTCATTCGCGCAAGCACCGACGGGTCGTCACTGGCGACGATCGCCGAGAAACTACCGTCCGCGTACGACCTCGCGATAATTCCATGACCCACGCACCGGCCGCCGGAGCAACTTGACCATCTTCGACCCCTTGGGATTGAGCGCGCTGGGATGCGGCATCTTCGTCGCGCGCTACGTCTTCGCCAGGATCGAGAAGCGCACCGTCCGCATTTCCGATCCCAAAGCATCGACTCGCCTGCCGAGCCACATCGACACCGAGCGGCTGCTCTTCATGGTCTTCGGCACCGAATGGGTCGTGCTGGCGATCTTCGTGTTTGCTGACCGGCTGCCCGGCGAGCTTCAGAGATTTGTCAGGCTCGGCTGCGCGTCATCGGCCGCTGCGCTGATCCTCTTCCACGTGCTGTGCGTGATTCGATTGAGGCGCCTCGGCTTGTTCGACCCGCACGACGAAAGCTACCGTCCCGGACACGGCCCGAAGCGCGCGCGTCAGCGCCCCCGCCGCCGCGCCCCCGAATGATCTGAAGGTAGCAACCCGAGCACGTTTAATTTGTCATCTTGACGAAGCGAGCAACGCGAGCGGCAGGAAGAAGCCTGTCTGAGCATAGCCGAAGGAATTTCGGACAGCGGCGCGCTCTAGTTTGTCACCCTGACGACGGGAGCGTTAGCGACGGGAGGAACGGGCCTCGGACAGCGGCGCGTAAGCGCCGCCGGTACCGGTTTTGCAAATCGCGCAGCGCTCCGTCTTCTGCTTTTGTCCTGATTGGTCTCATCGCGAAAACGGTCCATCTCATCCCTCACTCGTAATTCTGAACAACTCGCGCGCCTCTCCAAGACCCTTGAGTTCGTGGACTCCCGCCGATTCGAGTGCGATCCCCGAGCCTTCCAGCAGATGCTTTGTGGTTGCCGATACCAGCACTTCGCCGGCCGCCGCCACACCGGCAACTCGTGCGGTCTCGTGTACCGCCAAACCTCTCACATTGTCGCCCACGAACTCGACCTCGCCGGTGTGAACCCCGGCGCGAATCGCAATGCCGAGTTTTGAGACCGAGCGGCCGATCGCTCGCGCGCATCGAACCGCTCGCGCGGGGCCGTCGAACACCGCAAGGAAACCGTCGCCGGTCGTCTGGATCTCGCGACCGCGAAAGCGGTTCAGCTCGAGCCGTGTCTGGTTGTTATGCTCCAACAGCAGCTCACGCCACGCTGAATCGCCAAGCCGCCTGAGATGCTCGGTCGAGCCCACGATATCGGTGCATAGCATCGCGGCGAGCATGCGGTCGGCGTCCGCGGGTATCGCGTAAACCTGTGCGCTCGCGAACTCGATCGCCTCGAAAGCCTCATCGCCGGGAACCGTGGCGTCGTGACCGGGCGGAACCTCATAGACGTCGTCAACTTCGAATTCGCGCACCTCGCCCGTCTCCAATTCCACCCGGAGCCGTCCTCGGAGAACCACGCCCAGATGATGGATTTGGCACCAACGCGTGCCCGCTATCGGCCCAACGTCGCGCGACCAGTGCCAACCGGGCTCCAGCACGAATCGGCCAATCGTGGTTTCGCCATGAGATACGTTGGCGATATGCCCGTTGGGAAAGCGCCGCACCTGATCTGGATTACGGAAATTCTTTGCCTGGAGACGCGACATTGGATTACCTCAGCTCCACCGGAGTCTGCCCCTCGACCACCCGCTTCGCGATTATCGCCGCCGTCGATCGCGGCACAATCCTGACCGCATTCGCCCGCACCCAGTTGAACCATCCTGAGATGACGCTCGGATGCTTCCCCAACGCGTCGAGCGCGACCCTCACCACATTCTCCGCCGGCTCGCCGTGATCGGTGCCGACGCTCTCTCCCGCCACTGATTGGAATTCGGTCGCTGTCGGCCCCGGCTCGATCACGAGCGCATCGACGCCCGTCCCGCGCAGCTCACCCCACAATCCCTCGCCAAACAGCAAGTCGAATCCCTTGGTCGCGCTGTACACCGCATGCAGCGGCAGCGGCTGGCGTCCCGCGACACTGCCCACGACGATCACCGCGCCGCGCCCGCGCTTCACCATCCCTGGGATGATGCGGCTGGTCAGCACCACCGGCACCACGCAGTTGACGACCACCATCGAGCGCAGCCTGTCCGTCGCGAGCTTGTCGAAACGTCCCGCGTAACCGAAGCCCGCGTTGTTAACGAGCACCGCGATCTCCAAATCCGCGACCGCGTCTGCCAGCCGATCCACGCCGTCATTCGCCGCGAGATCGACGGCGACCACGCGCGTATTCACGTGATACTTCTCCTTGATCTCGCCAGCCAGCGCATTCAGCCGATCCTCACGCCGCGCCGTCAGCACAATCGACATGCCCTCGCGCGCGAGCGCCCGCGCAAACTCAAGCCCAATCCCCGCCGACGCCCCCGTCACCAGCGCCCACTCGCCATACTTCTCCCGATACTTGCGCCCATTATCCGCCATCGCGATTTCCTCCAGAAGAATTTTGCGCGCCCCGCGCTTCTCTTCCCCTCTCCAGAAGGGAGAGGGGCCAGGGGTGAGGTGACTCCTTCACACCGCGCTGTCCGACTAGTATCTAGCAGCTTATGAGGCCGCAATCCTGCCTACCAAAACCTGGAGCACACCGATGCAACAATCGATCTCGAAGGCAGTCCTAATCACCGGATGCTCGACCGGAATCGGCCGCGCCACCGCCGAGCATCTCGCAACTCGCGGATGGAACGTGTACGCGACCGCGCGCAAGCCCGAGTCGATCGCCGACCTCGCGTCGCGCGGATGCAAAACGCTCGCGCTCGACGTCTGCGACGAAGCCTCGATGCGTGCGGCCGTCGCCACCGTCGAGCGTGACGAAGGCAGTGTCGGCGTGCTCATCAACAACGCCGGCTACGGCCTCGAAGGTGCGTTCGAGGAGGTGCCGATGGCCGACATTCGCCGCCAGTTCGAGACCAACGTGTTCGGGTTGATCGCGATGACCAAGCTCGTGCTGCCGGGGATGCGCCGTCAGCGATGGGGCCGTGTGGTCAATCTAAGCTCGATGGGCGGCAAGCTCACGCTCCCCGGCGGCGCTTACTATCACGCGACCAAGCACGCGGTCGAAGCGCTCAGCGACGCGCTCCGGTTCGAGGTGAAAGGCTTTGGCATCAACGTCATCGTCATCCAGCCCGGCCCAATCAAAACGCGCTTCGGCGACACCGCCGTCGGCAGTATCGCGATGCCCAAGGATTCGCCGTACGCCGACTTCAACGCAGTACTCGAAAAACAGATCCGCGAAGCCTACGAAGGCGGCCCGATGGCCCGCTTCGCCGCCCCGCCCGAAGCAGTCGCAGGGGTAATCGAAAAAGCCATCACCGCTGCGAGCCCAAAAACCCGCTACAAAGTAACTTTAGCCGCGCGCGTGCTGATGGGCCTGCGCCGATGGCTCCCCGACCGCGCCTTCGACGCCTTCCTACGCACGCAGTTCCCCCCACCGAGTCCCTGACCTCAAACAGCTAACTCCAAGTCCTCGCCTCCCCCTAATGTTGAGGGAGGCCGCCTCTCGTCTTCGAGCGGCGGGTGGAGGATCTTTGATTCCGAACTTTGTGTTCTCTCCTGCAAATTCGGCGGCCTTGACAGCATAGCGAAGAAAAAGCGAAGATAGCCATGCCGTCACATGAACACCGCCGCCACACTGCCCCTTTACTCGCCCCCGCCAGACAACCTCGACGCGACCCGCGGCGTCGAGTTTATCGCGATGCCGGTGCGCCAGATTCTCAATCGATGCGACAGCCCGCGCATGCCGTTTCGATGGACTATCAACCCATATCGCGGCTGCGAGTTCGGATGCGTGTACTGCTACGCGCGCTATACTCACGACTTTCTCGAATTGCGCGACCCGATGGACTTCGAGCGCAAGATTTTCGTCAAGCGGATGGCGGCCGAGGTGCTGTCGCGCACGCTCTCACGCACCCCAATCGGCACCGACGCTATCGCCATCGGCACCGCAACCGATCCCTATCAGCCCGCCGAGCGCAAGTACGGGCTGACGCGCTCGATGCTCGAGGTCTTCGCGAATCTCTCGGGCCTCGACCTGTCGATCACCACCAAGTCGAGCCTGATCGTTCGCGACCTCGAGTTGCTGCGAAAGATCAACCGGCGCTCGAAGCTGTCGGTGAACTTCTCGCTGATAACGCTCGACCGCAAGCTGCAGCGCATCCTCGAGCCGCGCGCGCCGCGACCCGGCCTGCGGCTCCGCGCGTTGTTCGAGCTGGCGGGCGCGGGAATCCGATGCAACGTGCTGATGATGCCGATGATACCCGGTCTGACCGACGATCCCGCGGCGATCGAGAACGTGATTCGCGCCGCGCGTCGCGCGAACGCGTCGGGCGTATGGTGGCGTTCGCTGTTTCTAAAGCCCGCAGCCGCGCGCCGCTTCATTCCGTTCGTCAAGGAGCGTTTCCCCCACCTGGCGGAGCGCATCGACATGTTCTACGGCCGCGCCGAATACGCACCGCAAGCCTACGACGATCGCATGCGCCGGATTTTCGATCGCATCCGCGAGCGCTACGGCTTCCCCATCAGCAACGAGCACCATATGGTGCAACCTCCCGTTGCGCCGCAGCCGCCTCCCGCTCAACTCGACTTGCAATTGACCGGATGTTAGCAGCTATCGCGTGTGTGGTAGCCTAAGTGATAGATAGTTTGTCGCGAGATACATATGGGAGATAAATCGTCAATTGAGTGGACGGATGCGACGTGGAACCCCGTCACCGGCTGCACGAAGGTCAGCCCCGGCTGCAAGCACTGCTACGCGGAGAGACTGGCCCGTAGACTTCACGCCATGGGAAATCCCCGATACCGCAACAGCTTCCAGACAACACTTCACTCCGATCAGATAGATCTCCCTTTAAAGTGGCGCCAACCGCGCAGAATCTTCGTGAACAGCATGAGCGACTTATTTCACGATGACGTCCCTGACGCTTTCATCGAGCGCGTTTTTGCAACGATGGGGAGAGCTTCGTGGCATGTGTTTCAAATCCTCACCAAGAGGGCAGAACGACTCGCCGAAATGGCGACGCAGCTTCAGTGGCCGGGGAATGTGTGGCAGGGAGTCTCTACGGAGAGTCAGGAGTACGTCTACCGGATTCAGCTACTGAGGCAAGTGCCGGCCGCTGTAAGATTCGTATCAGTGGAGCCTATGCTAGGGCGGATTAAACGGCTACCGCTTCGCGGAATTCATTGGGTGATCGTGGGTGGCGAAAGTGGCCCCAACTTCCGTCGAATCGATCCCG
This sequence comes from uncultured delta proteobacterium, assembly GCA_963711565.1. GTDB lineage: Bacteria > Desulfobacterota > Binatia > Binatales > Binataceae > Binatus. The sequence goes on from CAVQEQ010000001.1 coordinate 494,389, forward strand.
ATTGGGTGCGAGAAATTCGCGACCAGTGCTTGGCAGCTAAGGTTCCATTTTTCTTCAAGCAGTGGGGTGGCTTCAGACCAAAGTCCGGAGGTCGCAAGCTAGAAGGCAGAACTTGGGACGAGAGTCCTCCAGCGCCTCCCCTCGGAGCCGCTGAAATTCGCGAGCACCGTGTGTGACCGCTCCTCGCGATACAACTTGGCCGATCGAAGCGCACACCCTGACCAAGCACAGGATTCTGGAGCGATATCTTCAGGGCTGGTTGCCCGTGATGGCCAAGACAAACGGCCGGATCCATTTTCTCGATGGATTCGCTGGACCGGGGCGCTATAGCGGCGGTGAAATCGGTTCGCCGCTGATTGCGTTACAATCGTTACTGAGGCACCCGCACTTCGCGAGGGCAAACAACCAGCGCGAGGTCGTATTTTCCTTCTTCGAGCAAGATAAGAGACGGGCAGACGCTCTACGGGAAGAGCTGAAGCGAGTTACTCTTCCGAAATGGGTTAGCTGCACTGTGCTCGACGGCGAGTTTGCCCCGCTGCTGTCCTCCATTCTGGATAAATTCGAGGCGGAAGGAAATCAGCTCGCTCCCACATTTGCGTTCGTCGACCCCTTTGGCTTCGCCGGGGTGCCGATGGACCTGATAGCTCGGATCGCGAGAAATGCAAAGTGTGAATGCTTCATCAATTTCATGTACGAGGAAGTAAACCGATTTCTGAGCGTTCCAGCCGTTGCCGAACACTATGACGCGCTCTTCGGAACACCAAGATGGCGTGAAATTGTTGATGAAACCGACCCCGACAGACGCAGGGACAGAATCGCGGATCTCTACCGAAAGCAACTAGAAACGGTCGCGGGCTTCAAATACGTCCGCGAGTTCCAAATGGTGAACCGGGGAAATAGAACGAAGTACTTTCTCTACTTCGCCACAAAAAGCGAGAAGGACTAAGCTTAATGAAAGCAGCTATGTGGAAGGCCGACCCGGGAGGTGGAGCGATCTTCTCCGACCGAACGAACGAAGGCCAAATCGTACTATTCGGACCGTCGCCTAATCTCGCGTTACTCAGATCGATGTTGACACAGCGGTTCCGAGGACAAGGTCTGACGGACATAAGCGAGATTGAAAGATACGTTCTCATTGATACGCCTTTCTCAGAAACCATGCATTTGAAGAAAGCGACCTTGGGGCCAATGGAAAAAAATGAGCCCAAGTTGATTGAAGTTCATCGTCCGATGGGCAAAACCAATCGGGCCGGCAGTTATCCACCGGGTACAAAGATAAAATTCATTTGAAATGGGTATCGCTTCCGCCCGTTATTCGCCCTTGAAGTTTGCCGCGCGCTTTTCGACGAACGATTTCGCGCCTTCGAGATGATCCTTCGACGTTAGCATCAGATGCTGGCCGTGCCGCTGGTAGTCGAAGAAGTACGGCAGATTCAGATTCAGCCCGACGCGCAAGGTCTCCTTGGCGAGCCGCTGCGCGAGCGGGGCCTGCGCCGCGATCTTCTTCGCGAACGCCAGTGTCGCTTCGCCGAGCTGCGCGTGCGGCACGACCTTGTTCACCATCCCGATTCGCTCGGCCTCGGCGGCGTCGATTATGTCGCCGCTCAGGATCAGTTCGTACGCGCGTGCGAGTCCGACCAGCCGCGGCAGCACCAGCAATCCGCCCGCTTCGGGAATCAGTCCGCGCCGAATGAACACCTCGCCGAAGCGCGCCTGGTCCGAGCACACGCGCATGTCGCACATCAGCGCGATATCGCAGCCGTAGCCGACCGCCGCGCCGTTGACCGAGGCGATCGTCGGCTTCGGATAGGTGACGAGCAAATCGAGCGCGACCGGACGATGCTCGCGCCACTCGTCAACCAATTTGCGCTGAGCGGGCTTGGTATCGCGAAACTCGGGATTGAGAAAGATCTCCTTGACGTCATCACCCGCGCAGAACGCGCGCCCCGCGCCCGTCAGCACCACGACGCGCACGCTGTCGTCGGCCTCGGCATCGCGCAGCGCGTCAACCATCTCGTCGTAAGTTTTGATCGTCGCGGCGTTCATCACCTGCGGCCGATTGATCGTGATCGTCGCGACCGCGTCGCGCTTGTCGTAGAGAATATCGCTGTATGCCATTGCTATGACTCCTCGCGTGATTGTGGATGTGCGTTACGAATGCGGATAAGCGTCGCTGCCCATCTCGAGCGCATCCAGCCCCGACCATTCCACTTCCACCAGCACGCGGTTGCCGATCGTGCGCTCGACGATCTTGAAGAACAGCATCGATAATCCGAATACCACGACCAGGTTCACCGTTACACCGATCAACTGCGCGAAAAATTGCCCGACATCGCCGTAGAGCAAGCCGGTCACCGGTCCCGCTACACCGTTCCATCCGTCGCCGTAGGTGCCGTCGGCGAGCAGGCCGAGCGCGAGCGCGCCCCAGATGCCGCATACACCATGCACCGCGATCGCGCCGACCGGATCGTCGATTCGATAGCGCCGTTCGAGTTCCAGCACCGCCCACACGACCAGCAGTCCCGCGATCGTGCCGATCAAAACCGCCGCCGCCGGTGTCACGAATGCGCACGGCGCCGTGATTGCGACGAGCCCGCCCAGCAAGCCGTTACACGCCATCGCGATATCGGGTTTGTTGTAACGATGCCACAGGTAGAGCAGCGACGAGAGCGCGCCGGCCGCCGAGGAAAGCATCGTGTTCACACCGATGATCGCGATGCGCGGATCCGATGCGGCCAGGGTCGAGCCGCAGTTGAAGCCGAACCATCCGAACGCGAGAATCAACGTTCCGCTCACGGCCATCGGCAGGTTGTGTCCGGGCAACGCTCCGATTGCGCCGTCGCGGCGGAACTTTCCGATGCGCGGACCCACCATGTAGGCGCCGGCCAGCGCTGTCACTCCGCCCGTCATGTGCACGACCGACGACCCGGCGAAATCGAGATGGCCGTGCCCGAGTCCCAAGTTCACCCCGAGCTGCGAGAGCCACCCGCCGCCCCAGACCCAATTACCGTACAGCGGATACAGGAACATCGACATGAACAGTCCGTAGACGAAGAACGCTTTGAACTTCCATCGCTCCGCCATCGCGCCGGTCGGAATGGTCGCCGCCGTATCCATGAAGACCAGCGAGAACAGAAACATGCCGAGGCTGGCGGGATCGCGGCTGACGTTGAGCAGCGCGAACTTACTGAACCCCAGGATGCCGTACGAGTGCGAGCCGATCGTGATCGACAGCTCGTGATGGTCGATCGCACCCATCCCGAGCGAGGGCCAGTGCGCGATTCCGCCCATCATGAAGCCGTAGCCGCAGAGCCAGAAACCGATGATGCCGATCGGGTAGATGATCAGGTTCATCGCCATGGTGTTGACCGCGTTCTTCGAGCGCGTGAACCCCGTCTCGACCATCGCGAACCCGAGCTGCATGAACATCACGAGGAAACCCGCAATCAGCAGCCACGCGAGGTTCAGCGAATTGTCCAGCGGCGGCGATGACGCGGCGGTCTGCGCGCGCGCGACCGACGAAAACAGCATCAGCGCGGCGACAGTCGCGGCGGCCAATCCGAGTTGCGATCGTCTCGGCATCATCTCGTCTGCCCTCGATATGACCGGCGCGGAGGAGCCTTGGACGCCGGGTAACGGTTTGCGAGCCAAATCAAAAGTAAAAAGGCCCCGATCAGCGATGTGAAGAACGCCACGTACCCAAGCCTGCGGCGCATGTTCTGCATCGCGAGGCTGCGTGGATGCAGCCGCTCCGCGCGGTTCTGCGGCACGACGCGCGACGGATCGCGCAGGTCCTCGAGCATCTCTGCCGCGCTCGCATAGCGGTCGCGCGGATTGCGCTCGATCGCGTGCAGCACGATCTCTTCGAGATGCGGATCGATATCCGGTTTGAACGCGGACGGCGGCTGCGGATCTTCCGCGGTCTTCGAGCGCATCACGTTGTAAACGTTGGGGCCCGAGTACGGCAGGTGGTTGGTCAGCATTTCGTAGAGAATCGTGCCCAGCGAATAGATGTCGGTGCGGACGTCGCCGCGCCGGCCGCTGACCTGCTCGGGCGCCATGTAGTCGGGCGTGCCGATAGTCGACGACAACCCGGACCAGGTCAGCCGTCGCGCCGACTCGTCGAGTGCGATTCCGAAATCCATGACCTTGGTTTTGCCATCAGCCGTCACCAGGATATTTTCCGGCTTCAAATCCCGATGCACCACGCCTTCGCCGTGCATGTACACAAGCGTCTCCGCCAACTGCCGTGTAAGATCGAGTGCCTTTTCCAGCGGCAGCCCGGGTTCTCGCATCATCGAGCGCAGCGACTCGCCCTCGATGTACTCCATCGCGATGTACATGCGGCTTTTTTTCCTCGGCGTGAGGACCTTGACGATGCCGGGATGGTCGAGGCGGCGCCCGACTTCTTCTTCGCGCTGAAAGCGGCCGTAGAAGACCACGTCGCTCTCGAACTGCATGTAGGGAACTTTGATCGCGACCGTCTCGCCGCTGATTTGATCGACGGCTTTGAAGATCGACGCCATCCCGCTGCGCGCGATCACCTCGATCAACTTGTACTGATCGAGGTTTTCACCAACGCTGACCTCGCGCATGTCTGGACCGTCTCGGGAAAAGGGTCAGCGGACGTTAACACCCGACCCGCCGCCAATGGAAGGGCTGGGCGACAGGCGCGATTCTGAAGGATCGAATACGGTTGGAGAGCGCAATTCATACCATCCGTGGTCGTTTAGGGACAGCTCCGCTACCAAGGTAGTCTCGTTCCGTCAGAAATCGTCTTTTGCCAGAAGTCGGCGCCGCCCGATTTCTGTGGAACCTTTGCAAGTATGCGCGATTCTGAAAGTTGTTCATAACCGTGAGGTGCGGCACGCCATGTCCAGCGGCGGCAGGCTGAATAGTTCATCTCCTCAAATCGATGACTCGAATTATGTTGCACAGCAAGCGGAGCATCTTCGGCATGACGGCAAAAAAATGGCGGTCGTGTCTCTGAATCTAGCGCGACGGCAAAATCTGGGCATTTTTAACTTTTGAGAGCAAACGGGTTGGGCGGATCCTGGCGCAGAACCCTGGTAGCGGATGGAGTTGAGGGTGGCATTCTCCTTGCTCGACTTAGGGTGTGTACAAACTTTCCGCAACATGAAGAGAAAACTTCCGCATCGGTCGTCGCGGAGTTCGATTTTGGATAGAATGCACGCAAAGTTGATGATGGCAAGCGATTGACTCGCGCATTCGGAGTCAGAACAAGGCGTAGTGAATATCGCGATTCAATAGCCAAGACCGCAGAAGGGGCGAGCGCAGGGACACCATTCTGATGGAAAACGATGTGAAGTCGCCCTATACGATTCAGTTCTGTGATGCCTTCGATTGGATGGCAGCGGGACTGCCTGACTCTATTCAGGCAATCGTCACGGACCCGCCCTATGGACTAAAAGAATATTCTGAGGTGGAGAAACAAAAGCTCCGCGCGGGCCGCGGAGGAGTATGGCGCATCCCACCCTCGTTCGACGGCTGCAAGCGCAGCCCGGTCCCGAGATTTACAGTATTAGACGAAGTTGAACGAAACGCCTTGAGAACTTTCTTTGCGCGATTCGCTAAGGCTGCGATGCGCCTTTTGGTTCCAGGCGGACACATTTTCATCGCCGCCAACCCACTGTTGTCGCACTTGGTGTACATGCCCTTGATGGAGGCGGGTTTTGAGAAGCGCGGCGAAATTATCCGGCTCGTTCAAACTCTTCGGGGCGGTGATCGACCGAAAAACGCGCACGCAGAATTTGCCAACGTCAGTGTCATGCCGCGATCTGGCTGGGAGCCGTGGGGTTTGTTTAGAAAACCGTGCGAGGGTCGAGTGCAGGACAATCTTCGGAAATGGAGAACTGGCGGGCTCCGCAGAATATCCCCGGACCAACCATTTAGCGATGTAGTTCTGTCATCGCCCACTCGGGCCGATGAAAGGGCCGTAGCACCTCATCCTTCGTTGAAGCCGCAGCGCTTCATGCGGCAGATCGTGCGTGCATCGCTTCCGCTCGGCTCTGGAGTAGTACTTGATCCATTCATGGGTGCTGGTTCGACAATCGCGGCGGCCATCGCGGTCGGTTATGAAAGTGTCGGTCTCGAAATTGATTCACGCTATTTCAAGATCGCAGAACGCGCGATTCCAAGACTTGCGAAAATGGACCTCACAATTGGACTTCAGCAGTCTTTCCCGGCTATGAATCGAGCGAATGGCGGTGCGCAACACAGCCGATCGGGGCAACTTCAATCCTGAGGTAGTGCTCCCCTACGAATTGCGCTTCGAAGATTTTGCCCTGGCGATGCAGGACGTCTACGATTTTTTCTATGACGTGAACGAACTATTGATCTCCAAAGCTCTAATCCGTTTCGATGACATGCTCAGGCCGGCGAACATGTCCGGGATGCTCTCGGATATGCTAACCGCCAGTTTAGCAAAACACTCGCGGACTTTGACCCAAAACGCCTACTTCAACGGACATCCAGATCTGGTCCTGAACGGTGTCTACCCGCACAATTCTGTAAAAGCCGGGACAGAAGGAATCGAAATAAAGACTACTCGCAAAAAGGGTGGCGCGGTCGATACTCACGGAGCCCGAGATCAATGGATGTGCAGCTTCGTCTATGTCGTGGATGGCGAAACCGAGCCGACCCACAATCGCGCACCCATGACGTTCACGGAAGTATATCTCGGAAAGGTCATGGAAGCGGATTTTCGGGACAATCCTCTAGGTCAACTCGGCACCCGCACGTCGACACTCCATAAACTCGGCATTGCGAAGCTGCGAGAGAACTGGGTGTACCGTGTGTAGAGAGGAAAGAGGTCTCCGGTTCCCCGCTGACTATCTACTCCCGACTGAACTGAGAGACGATTGATCCGCCAGAAGAGTCAAAGCTGTCGCCGGAACAGTCCGCGCAAGCGCTCTCGCCATCCACCGGTGGCCACCGTATGCCCCGTGTGCGACGTCATTCTGAACACCGCGCAGGTCAGGTTGTCGTAGGTGCCGCGCTTGTTGGCGGTATCGATCAGCTTGCGGCACGCCGTCTCGGCGTCGACGCCGCGCGAGAGCGATTCGAGTTCCTTGTCCTCGAGGACGTTGTACATTCCGTCGCTGCACAGTATCAGCCGGTCGCGCTCGAACAGCGGCAGCGTGATCCGATCGATCGACGCTATCAGCTCGCGTCCAAGGCTGCGCAGCAGCATCCCGCGCTCAGGATGAGTCTTGGCGCGCGCGGCGCTCATCATCCCCATCCTGACCTGGCCGGCGACCATCGTGTGATCCTTGGTGACCACCGAGATCTGGCTGTTGCGAATCAAATGCAGCCGGCAATCTCCGATATGGACCGCTGACAGAATCCCCTTCTCCACCGCGACCGCGGTCATCGTCGTCGCCATCCGGGACAGTTCCGGCACCGTCAGCGCCTTGTCGTGAATCCCGATGTTGGCCCGGGTGATTGCTCGGTAGAGCCGCTTGGCCGCGCCCCAGGCCACAGGGCTCTCGCGGTATGCCTCAAGGAGAATGTCGATCGCCATGCGGCTGGCGATCTCGCCGCCTTCGTAGCCGCCGACCCCGTCGGCAACCGCGAACACCACGCAGTCGGGATTCTCGATAAAATGCCCGCAACAGTCTTCGTTGTCGGGCCGCGTCGTCCCAACATCGGACAGCAGCGCCAGCTCGAAAGCCTGCTCCGTGGAAGGGGGAGCGGAGGGCGGCGAATCCATTTGCAGTGCAGTACCCAGCTAATTTGGCCCTGAATTGAAAGTTGTTTCAACGGCCAAGGGGCGAGCCGCGATCGCTCGCGGCTCGCCCCAGGGATTTATTCGCCAAACCAGCTTGCTCGGGTTCAGGCCGGCTTGGTTACGAGAATCGTCTCTTTGCCCTTCTTCTTCGAATTGCGTACGAAGTAAATCGCACCGTAAACTCCCCAAATCACTGAGATCCCGACCGCCATCAGCGGTTCCTTCACGCTGCCGAGTCCCTCGATCGGTCCGATGATGTAGAACGCCATGCAGCCGAAGTTCGCGATCGCACCGAAGACCGGTATCACCATGTGCTTCAGGCCGTTGAACTCGTGATGCTCGCGGAAGGCTACGATGGCAACGATATTGGTCAGTCCGTACAGCGCGAAAGTTCCGAAGTTTGAGACCAGAGTGACCAAGGCCAGCCCGTTCGGAAGCGCCGACAGCGATGCGTTGTTGTTCATCCCGATCGCGTACCACAGGTTATGCGGCAGCGTCGCGATGGTCTTATCATCCGGAGCCGCGGAGCCGGCGAAGAAGTACAGCGCGGCATACGCGCCGAGGACTGCTGAAATAGTGGCGAGCGTCCAGATCGCACGATGGGGAGTGAGGTTCTCGCCATGAAGCAGGCCGAAGTGCTCGGGCACTTCCGCGTCGCGGCCCATCGCGTAGGTCACGCGCGCCCCGGTGTTGATGCATGACAGCGTCGTTCCGATCAGCGCGAGGAACACCGTCAGGGCTTCCAACAGCATGAAAGCCTCACCGTGCCCGCCCAGGAGTGCATTACCCAAAATCACCAACATGTCGCCGATCGGTGCGGCCGATCCTTTCGCATCCGCAAGGCTGTAAGCACTGCTCAGGAAGTAGTTCGCCGCGAAGTATTCGATCAGGTAGCAAAACAGGCACTGGATGGTGAGGGACAGGAGCACCGCGCGGGGGATATCCTTTTTGGGGTTGAGCGCCTCTTCCCCAAGCGAGGTGACTGATTCGAAGCCAACGAGCAGCAGGATTGCTATCGTTGCCTGAAGCATCATCCAGTTGAAGCTGTGCGGAAGTATTACTGACCACCCGGACGGATGAGCGGGCGTATCGCCGGTCAAAGTGTAGTGCAACACCTTCGAGGTGCCGTCCAGCGCCATACCGGTCGAACCGTCGGGATGTCCCAAGCGGTACGCGATTGCCAATGCCGCAAAGAACAGGAGCGCGACGATTTGGATCGCGTTGATCGCGATGTTGACGTTGGTCGATCCGTTCACGCCCTGGAACGCGATCCACGCGACCGCGAATGAGAAAATGACCGCTATTAGCGCCATGAAAACCGGGCCGGGCACGCCCGCATTCATCATCGAAGGCGCGACGCTGCCCACGATGTAGCCGATCATGACTCCCATCGTCGCGACCATCACGCCCGGATAGACCCAGTAGTAAAGATGCGACGCCCACCCGATTGTGAATTTCGCGATGCGTGCAAAGCGAAATGCTTTCGTCTTGCCGAGGAACGCCTGCTCGGCAAAGAGATACGAGCTGCCCGCACCTGGATAGAGTTTGGCCAGTTCCGAGTACGAGATCGCGGTCGCGTATGCCAGCAACAGGGCTGCGAAGATTCCTGCCCACATCGCAAGGCCGGACGGGTATGCGTACCCAGCCTGCACGACAAACGTGATCCACAGGAACGCTCCTGGGGCGATGAGCGCCATCGCGTTGACCGTGACTCCGGTCAAGCCAAGGGTCGGCACCATCTTTTTCTGTTCTTCAGCCATCTTGCCTCCTTACAATTCACGGCGGAGGTGGTTGTCCGCCGCGCGCACGCGTTGACTCCCGTTACGGGCGGGAGCATGGAGGCTCAAAGCATGAAAAGTGCCATTTCAAAAACGAATGTATCCCGATGAAAAATGCAATGCGCCTGCCCAAACAACAGGCAGCCGCCTGCCGTGCAGTCACCACCGGCCCCTTACGGTTCTTCATGGACCGCTTATTTCAGTTGCCCAAAGACTCGAACTGCCAGTTCGCCAGTCGATACACCAATCCGAGCGATTTCAGTTTCATCCCGACGGACCCCGCCGATGCGCTGGCGGCTTCGGCACGGACGACTGTCCCCGCCACGATTGGTTCTCCGGAAATCGGATCGAGCACTCGCAGCACGATCTCATCAGTGTCGGGCAGTGTCGCGAACAACCGTGAGATCGCCGCGTCCACATCCTCGAGGCATTGCTGCACGAATCTCTGTGCTGCCCGCTCCGGCGGCAGACCTTTATCCCAGGGATGAATCTCGCGCGCCTGCCATTCGACTTCGAGCCGATTGCGCATGCTCTTGAGCGAGAGGCCGTCATTGCGAACGCCCGCCCGCCGATTCACTTCGAGCGCGCCGAGTACCTTGCGCCTGAGCCGCTGTTGCGCAAGGTAGTTTGCGAATTTTTTCAATGCGGTTATCACAACTGGATTCCATAGATGCGAGCGTTCCAGCAAGTTGCTCGGACCGGCCTCGAGTCGGTGGCTGATTCCGACTGAGGCCGGTCCGTTTGTTACGGGCACCAGGATGACTCCCGTAAAGTCTCCGTGCCACATTCCAGTGGGGCGGGCCGCCGTGCCCGCCTAGGCCACCTTCTTTGCTTTCGAAGGCCGCGCCAACGTGCGCCTGCCGATTGGTACGTCGTCGATGCTCTTGGGGCAGCCGTCGTCGCCGTTAACCACATATTCCGGGTACGCTGGGAAACCGTGCTCGTGCAGATCGAGTCCTTCGATCTCGCCCTCGGTCGGAATGCGCAGTCGGAAGCCCCACTTCACCGCGTACATCAGCGCCATCGAGGCCACGAACGTCGCGATAGTGATCGAGAAGCTGCCGATCGCCTGCGCCTTCAGCACGCCGAAGCCGCCGCCGTAGAACAGCCCGGTGACAGGACTGCTGGGATCTCCTCCCATCGCGGTGGCCGCACCGTACTTGCCGGCGGCGAAGAGCCCCAGCGAGAGCGTGCCCCAGATTCCCGCGACCATATGCACCGGGACGGCGCCGATCGGATCGTCGATGCGCAGGTATTCAAGCAGGTCGATGCCCCAGACCACCACGATGCCGGCGCCGATTCCGAGTAGGAACGCGCCTTCGGGATCGACCCAGTAACAGGGACATGTAATCGCGACCAATCCGGCCAGGAAGCCGTTAACCGTCAGCGCGAGATCCCACTTCTGACCTTTGATGTAGGAGTAGAAAAGCGAAGTCAGTCCCGCCGAGCATGCCGCGATCGTCGTGTTGAACGAGACGCGGCCGATACCTTGCGCGTCCATCGCGGACAGCGTGCTGCCCGGGTTGAATCCGTACCATCCGAACCACAGGATCAGTCCGCCCGTCGCGCCGATGATCAAGTCGTGCGGTTTCATCGGCTGTCCGCCGTCGCGTTTGAAGACGCGGCCGAGCCGAGGTCCTAGGGCGATTGCTCCCGCCAATGAAATAGTTCCGCCGATCGTGTGGACCACCGTCGATCCGGCAAAGTCATGAAAGTTGACCGGGTTGAGATTTGCGAGCCATCCGTCCGGACCCCATGCCCAGTGTCCGATGATTGGGTAGATGAAGCCCGTCACGCCGACGCTGTACAACAGGTCGCCGATAAAATCGCAGCGCCCGATCATCGCGCCCGAGGTAACTGTCGAGCAGGTGTCCGCGAATGCATATTGGAAAACCCAGTACGCGAGCAGCGGCACTCCGGTGGTGCCGTAGGTGGGAGCGAGCCCATGCAGCATGAAGCCGGTCGTGCCGATCCACGGCGTCCCCGGGCAGAACATGAAGGCGAAGCCCCACAGCCAGAAGGTCACGCCGCAGATGCAGGTGTCGGCGATTCCTTCGACCAGGATGTTCACCGTTTCGCGCGATCGGGCGAAGCCCGACTCGAGCATGACGAAGCCGACCTGCATGCAGAAAACCAGGTACGCGGCGACCAGCGTCCAGACCGTGTTGATCGCGTTGACTTGCGGCGGCGGCAGCGCCGGCGCCGTGTCAGCGTACGCCGACGCGGGCAAATACCATTTCGTGATCAACAAGAGTACCAGCCCGAGTCCGATCATCTTGCTGGCCATCAAGACACCCGCGTTGCGCCGGACCATCGGGTCTCGCCACGCTTCGCGAATTCTCTCCCACAATCCCGTTGCTCCTGAGTACATCGATCGTCTCCCTCCAAGGTTGATTTTGGCGTTGGCCTGCGCGCCTCCGCGCGGCGCGACGGACGCGTGATCGCGCCGCATCGCTTAGAGCAAGACGTATGCCTCGGATCGAATTTTCCCGAGTCCATCCAACGATGAATCAAGTTGTAGACCTATCGATGGAGTGAGCGATCCACCTTAGGTTTCAGATTTTCGCTTAACTGGGAGTTATCGCCGCCGACGCGAAAAATTAGGCGAGAATGACACTGCCGCATCTTGCGGCAATGCCTGTCATACGTGCATCACTTCTTCCCCTCTCCCAAAATTTGAGAGGATGAAGGTGAGGGTATTTATTCAGCGCGCGTGCTTTGTTCCCCTCTCCTGAAGGGAGAGGGGTTAGGGGTGAGGTTTTGCGCGCGATTCAAGATTCTGCCTCCGCAATGAATCAGGATCGACGCGATGCAAAGTTCTCGTGTCAGCGATTGCGATCGAGTACCGCGACCATTCCCGTCTTGATCGCGTAATGCGTCAGCTCGAGACGATCGCGCACGCCAAGCTTTTGAAAAATATTGTTGAGATGAGTTTTGACCGTGCTCTCGGTTATCGAGAGCCGCTCGGCGACTTCGATATTCCTCAGGCCCGAAGTGACGTAGCGGACAATTTCGGATTCCCGCGGTGTCAGTTCCTTGCCACTCGAGCTTTCCTGTCGCGCGAATTCGGTCTGCACTGTTGGCGGCATCCACACCATCCCATCCGCGACCGAACGTACCGCCATCATCAACGTCTCGATCGCAAATCGCTTCTGCACGACGCCCTTGGCGCCGAGCCGCAACGCCTTGACTCCATTTTCGGCGCTCTCGCTCGCCGTCAGCACGATCACATTTGTCAGGCGGCTGAGTTGCGGGATGTCTTCCATCATCCACCGGTCCATCTGCAGATCGAGCAGAAGGACGTCGCTGTCGGTGTCCGAAACGATCGGCCTTACGTCATCCGCTGATTCTATTTCAGCGACGACCTCGGTGTCCGACTGAACCAGCAGCAGCGACTTCAGTCCCTGCCGGAACAGTGCGTGATCGTCGGCGATGATAAGACGCAACGGCGTTCGCATGCCTAGCTGTTCGGAAGTTCGATTTGCAGCCGGGTGCTGCCATCGCTGTGGATGCTCATGTGACCTTCCAACTCCGCGACCCTCGAGGCTATAGCCCATGGCCGCGACGACGAATCCGCCAGGCCCACACCATCGTCCTCGATAGTTATCGAAACCTTGTCGTCGGCCTCGCGCACATCAATCCTCACCAGGTTGGCCAATCCGTGGCTCCTCGAATTGCGCAGACCTTCGAGCATGATCTGCAGTATGTGCTCGCCGAGAAGACTGTGGCCACTGAACGCGGCGCGAACTTCAAAGCTTGGATCGGAAATCCGCGCGGCGCGTTCCACGCTAGGTCCCTGGTCGATCCCAGCGAGCGAGCGCAGATAGATTCGCACCGCGTCATACTCGCGCGCGACACCGGTTTGCAGGTCCGTGATTTCCAGCAGCGCGTCCTGCGGGCGATTCCGGTTCAGCAGGGCGCGACAACTCTCGAGGCGCAAGTTAACTCCGGCCAGCGCCTGCACGTAACCGTCGTGCAAAAACCGGGCGATCGATTGTCGCTCCGCACGCGTTTCGAGCTCGCGCACCTCCGCCTCAAACAAGGCGCGTTGCTGCGAAAAGAACCCAATCAGATATCCGGCGATCGCAAGGTACACCGCCCGCATATCGTAAACGCTGGTAATCCCCCTGGTCAGGACTATCACCAGCAGATACAACGCCACGCTGCAAAACGTCACGGTTACTATCGGGCGCGACTTCGCGCGGCTGCCGGTGGCGACAATCGCGAATACAAAAAAGACGTATGACGCGCTCGTCTGTCCTTCCGTTATGAATGCGACCGCGGTCGCGAAGAACAGGTCGAAGCAGGTTGAAAGCAACTGGAGATTTACGTCCGCGATCCCGCGGCTGAGCGCCAGGTACATTCCAACGCTGTACGCCAGATGGCATAGCAGTGTCGTCAACGCATAGGCGTTCAGGTGGAAGAGTCCACCGGCGGTGCTGGGATCGACGTACAGCGACAGCATCGCGATGAGCGAAAGAGCAATCCGGGCTCGCGCGATACTAAGATCCAAATCCCGGAACTCAGGCAATTTCATGCAACTATCAACCTCCGCAAAAGAATAACCAGATCGAATCAGCTGAACATAGCCAGCCGGCAAGAAGGAACCGCAGGCACATCGACTTGTCATGGTTACGAAGCAAGCGCACGCGACTCTGTCATCCAACCACGCAAGCATCCGCACGATTCTGTCATCTCGACGCGCGAGGATGCGCGCAATTCTGTCCTCCCGACGACGCGAGCATCCGCGCAATTCTGTCATTCCGACGACGGGAGCGAAGCGACGGGAGGCATGGCTTCTGGCCTCCGGACAGCTTCGCGCACGCGAAGCCGGTACCGGTTCCGAAATCGCGCAGCGCTCCTTTACGACTTCATCCGCGAGCGCGGAATTCCCAGCGCCACCATCAACAGCGGACTCTTTCCCGCCGCATGCGGCTCGAAAAATTTCGTCGTGTCGTCGTCATAGAACGTGAGCCCCGTCGCGCCGCGCCCTAGCGAATACGCCGCCAGGTAAGCGCGCCCGCCAAGAATTCCCGCCTCGAGATGCGCGTCGCCGTAACCGCGATTTCCCAACGCCTTCAGCGCGCGCTCGAGGTCGGCCATGTAAACGACCAGCGCCGAACAATCCATGCCGAGCGGCTGCTCGAGGCACAGGTAACCCGCCTCGCCGCGGAAGTTCCCTGCTTTCAGCATCTCGAACGCGCGCGCATGCCGATTGTAGTAGTACGCGCCGGCTTCCATTCCATCGGCTGCGTTGACGATTAGATAAGTGTCTGTGAGCGCCGGAAAGTCGGCCTGCGGATGCTCGCTCGAAGCGGCCATGATCGTCGCGAGTTCTTCGGCGGTGATCGCTTCCTGCGCAAATGCGCGCGACGATCCGCGCCGCAGTATCGTCTCGCCCAATCCCGCCGACTCCTCCGACGTTATCGTCTCAAGATGAAGTGCGTTCGCGCTCGACGAATGCTGAACTGAATCCATCTTCGCCGCGGACACCGCCGCTACTTCCTCGACGGTCACCAGCTGCGACTCGTGATGTATCTTCACCAGCTCGGGGTACGCGACCTCGTTCGACGAAAGCGGAATAGTCTCCATCGTCAACGGCTCGCACGGCGGCGACGGCGCCGCGGGTTCGTCGGTGTGTCCGAGCGCGACCAGCGCGATCATCCCCTCGCGTTCGCCGTCGATTCCGAGGATAGCTTCGAGCGCCGGATCCCCGAATGCGGTGATCACCTCCGCGGAAATTTCCTCGGCCGCCGCCGCTGCCAGCAGATTCGCGAGGATCGTTCCCGCATCCCAGTAGCAATACCGATACGCCCGCGCCCGATACTTCCATTCGCTGCGCCAGTAAATCGCCGACATCGCGATCACCGCGCGTGCGCGCAAAATCGAGGGACGCTTCGCCGCCGCATCCGCAATGTAACCGCGCCAGTCGCCGCGACGCAGTCCGGCCATCCGCAAATCCGCCGGCGAGAAATGGTAAAGGCCGGTCTCTAATCCCTCCACGTCGCTCGCCGCAACATAAATCTCGATTGGATAGAGCGCGCCCGCCGACGCCGCCGCGCGAAAATGATAGTCGTCCGCGCCCATCCGCTTGTGCCGCGTCAGGCCGTCGGCACAAAACAGGATGCGCGTGAGCGCGGCCGTCTCGATCGGCGCGGAAAAATCCGCCGGCACGTACGACGACAGCGCCGCCAGCGTGGGCGTCGAGGAAAGATTCAGATCGCGCGGCAACGCGACCGATGCGGCGCCGGGATAAATTTTGTACGGGAGCGGTTTGTTGTCCCAGTCGAGAAAATGCGGCGACGATCGCACGCTGGTGTACGAATGCTTCGTGATTTCGTGAAACACGCGTGCCGCTTCAATGTAATCGTTGCCCAACTCCTCACTCCTGCGAACACATACCGATCGTTCAAATTGACAGAGTCGCCGCCGGGCGTGCTATACGAATTTCCAGCCACCCTGCTCTTCGGGAGATTATCATGGCGGATAAGCTTACGCCTTCTGACGTGAAAGGAGCGTTCGAGAAGCTCAGCAACTGGGGCCGCTGGGGCAAGGACGACCAGCGCGGCGCGCTGAACTTTATCACCAATCAGAAACGCGCCGCCGCCGCTCGCCTCGTGCAAACCGGCGAGAGCGTCTCGATGGCGCTGCCGCTCGCGACTATCGCCGCCGCTGACAACCCCACTCCGGTTACGCACCTGATGGTGCAGGCGGGGCACGACTCGCACGAAGAGGCTCTCCCCTACGCCGGCGATTACTTCGCGATCGCGCCGCACGGCATGGCGAACACGCATATCGACGCGCTCTGCCACGTGTTCTGGCAGAACAAAATGTACAACGGCTTCGACGCCAGCGAAGTCGGCTCGCACGGCGCCAAAAAATGCGCGATCAACGTCACGCGCGCCGGCATCGTCAGCCGCGGCGTCCTGCTCGATATTCCACGTCTCAAAAAAATCGAATGGATGGAGCCGGGACAAAAAATCCTGCCCGAGGATCTCGACGCTGCTGAGAAAGCGCAGAAGGTTCACGTCGAAGAAGGCGACGTGCTGATGATCCGCACCGGCCGCGCCACGATGCGCAAAGTCAAAGGCGGATGGGATCCCATGCGGGTCGGCCTCCCCGGCCTCGACGCCGCGTGCCTGCCATGGCTCCACGAGCGGCGTATCGCCGTGCTCGGCTCCGATGCGGTCAGCGACGTCGTGCCCAGCGGCTACGACGGCATCCCGCTGCCAATTCACGTCGGCACGCTGGTCGCGATGGGTATCCATCTAATCGACAACATGGACCTCGACGCGGTGTCGTCTGCCTCCGCCGGCCTTGGCCGCAACGAGTTCATGTTCTCGATGGCGCCGTTGATCCTCGAGCGCGGCACCGCGTCGCCGGTAAACCCGCTCGCTATCTTTTGACTATTACAGGTGATGCCAATGAAGACCGAAGAAATGATTATCGATTGCGATGGACATATCCTCGAACCGCCCGACCTCTGGGAGAAATACATCGACCCGAAGTATCGCGACCGCGCGATGCGCATTCGTGTCGGCGACGACGGCTTCGAGTATCTCGAAATAGATCGCAAGCGCGCGAAGATGACAGCGCCCGGCCTGCTCGGCTCGCTCGGCGGCATGGGCAAGAAGGTCGAGGACGCGCGCAAACTCCGCGAGAGCGCGATGCGTGGCGACGCCAAGCCCGAGCAGGTGCGGATGCTCGCGCCGAAACCCGAGAACACCTACCTCAAGGGCGCCGCCTTCGGCACCATGGTGATGAAGGAGCGGCTCGAGCTGCTCAACCAGGAAGGGATGGCGAAGTCGATTCTCTATCCCACGATCGGGCTGCTGTGGGAGGCCGAACTTTTCGACGCCGAACTCTCGGCCGCATACTGCCGCGCCTACAACCGCTGGATCGCCGACTTCTGCCGCGACTCCGGCGGACGCTTGATCCCGATTGCGCATCTTTCGCTCGGCGATCCTGCCGAAGCAGCGCGCGAACTCGAGCGCGCGGTTAAGGACGGATGCAAAGGCGCCTTCGTCTGCCCCTTCACCATCACGCGAGTTCCGCACGGCGACCCGCACCACGACGCCGTCTTCGCCGCGGCGCAGGATCTCGGCGTCCCGCTCGCGATTCATCCGACCTTCGAGCCCGCCGGCTTCGGCATCCACCATCGCTACGACAATTTCGCCTGGGCCGCGTGGTATTACGATCTGTTCGCGGGCCAGGGCGTGCAGCACGCCTTCGGCACGCTCTTCCAGTTCGGCGTCTTCGACCGCTTCCCGAAGCTGCGCGTCGTCGTGCTCGAATCGCAGGCCGGATGGATCGGCTACTTCCTCGATCGCGGCGACGCCATCTTCAACGGCACCACGCTCGGCGCGACAGTCCGCCTCAAGGAGAAGCCGTCGTACTACTTCAAGCGCCAATGCTACATCTCGGCCGACCCCGACGAACGCACTATCGCGGCGATGATGGAAATTGTCGGCGAGGACAAATTCTTCTGGGCCACCGACTATCCGCATCCCGACCATCCCGGAAACTATCTGGAGGAGCTGAAGGGCATGATCGCGCCGATGAAGGAGTCGGGACGCCGCGGCATTCTCGGCGAGAACGTCGCCCGCGCATACCAACTCATGTAGCCGGCATCAAAACCTGCTATCCACTTCCAGCGCCCGTCGCGGCTATGCTGTACTGCGCCGGATCGCAGTCTATACTCGACCATCCGTCCGCTGGAGGAACCTATGCCGCGTCCGATCCGGATTTACCGCTCACTAACTTCGCCCGCCGCCGTTGCCGTGCTCGCGACCTTGCTCGCATACGCGACATCTTCCTGCAACTCGCAGTCGTTCCAATATGCGCCCGAGCCCTCGATGCCGACGCCGCCGCCCGCGCCCGTGCAGGCGCCTCCACCGCCGATGAACGTCGCGCGTTTGCTCAACGGAAACTGGATGGCCACCTATCCGGGCGGTCCGCTGCGAGTGGTCATCGGTCTCGACCAGATGCTCCGCGGCCGCAACTACGTCGCGACTATGGTCGATGGCAACAAATACATTCCGGCAGGCCAGGTAGTATGGAAAGGAACACTCGATCAGAACGTGCCGGGCATTGTGAAGGCTGATCAGATTTGCGCCGATCATGGATTCCAGGGTGCGCGATGGGTCCAGGCACGAATCATCGTCAGCGACGCGAGCAATTTCCGCGAAGAGCTCGTCGATCCCACCTCATGCCACGGCTTCCCCGTGAAATTCACCCGCGTCGGCCCCGCACCGACATCGCCAGTCACGGATTAAGGCGCAAAAATGAAAGGCCGCCCCAGTTGGGACGGCCCTCTCTTCTCCAATTGCAGCTCCGCCTAGACCAGCATCCCGGCCTGCACGACTGTCGGTCCATCATGCTTCGGAATCTTCGGCTCGGGCTTGCGCTTCATCGCCTTCTCGAGGATCGGCGCGATACGCTCGGCCTTCTGATGCGCGCGCTTCGGCTCGCGCTCCTTGAACTCCGGCAGCACTTTCTCCGCGAACAGGTTGAGCGACGAGCAGATATCCTCGTGCTTGTTGTTGCCCGCCTGCGAGATGAACACGACCTGGTCAACGCCGGCTTCCTCGAACTCGCGCAGCCGCGTGCGAATCTCGTCCGGCGATCCCACGCATGAGTTCGTCCCGTCCATGCCCGGCAACGTAAACGGGCTGGCTTTGAAATTATTCCAGATATTCGTCTTACCCGGCTCGTGCTTGCCGAACGCATAGTGATGGCCGAGCGCGTACGAGAAAAACTTCAGCCCCTCTTCGCCCATCTTGTGCGCCAGCTCGGCATTCTGATCGCACATGAAGCCGGTGACGATCGCGATATTCGCATTGACCGCGTATCCGATCGGCTCGCACTCGTTCTCGAGCGTCGTGTAGTAATCGTTGACCCAGGTCCGCGCCTCTTCCGGCGAGACGAACGCGAACGTCAGCGCGCCGATTCCCAGCTTCGCCGCCAGATGAATTGTCTCGCGCCGCGAGCATGCGACCCACAGCGGCGGATGCGGTTTCTGCGCCGGCTTCGGCACCACGTTGCGCACCGGCATCGAGAAGTACTTGCCCTCATGCCCCTGGAACGGATCCTCGACGAACATCCGCGCAATCGCCCCGAGCGACTCCTGCCACATCTCGCGCTTGTCCGCGCGCGGGATGCGAAACCCGCCGAGCTCCAGCTCCGCCGACGATTCGCCGGTGCCGAACTCGACCCGTCCGCCGCTCACCAAATCGAGCGTCGCGATCCGTTCCGCCACGCGCGCCGGATGGTTGTACCCCGGCGGCAGCAGCACGATTCCGTGACCGAGACGAATCTGCTTCGTCCGCTGACTGGCCGCCGCCAGAAAAATCTCGGGTGCCGACGAATGCGCGTATTCCTCGAGAAAGTGATGCTCGACTTCCCACATGTGGTCGATGCCGAGCTTGTCCGCGAGCTCGACCTGGTCGAGCGCGTCCTTGAACAGCTTCAGCTCCGCGCCCTCCTGCCACGGCCGCGGCAGCTGATGCTCATAAAAAGTTCCCAACTTCATATCGCGATCCTCTCCTTAAGTTCTTCTGTCTGTTCTTTTCTGCTCCCCCTTTCCATCATGGAAAGGGGGTTGGGGGGATAGGACGCCATGGTCCTCGTCTCAGGTTCCCCTTCCCCATTCCTTCTGGGGAAGGGGCCAGGGGTTAGGGTTCCGTTCCTCACCTCGTTCGCGAAACATCGCGCATCATTGTCCCGACGGCTCCTGCGGCGTCGTAAACAGCGTGCGCTCGACCATGTCGATCACTTCGCGCTTGCGCCGCTCGATCATCGCCGGCTCGAGCAGGTTCATGCTCCACAGCCGCCGGATCATCGCCGCCGTCGTGAAGTAGCCGATCGTGATCGAGTTGAGACTCCACATGAAATGCAGCGGATCGACTTCGGCGCGGAACTCGCCGTCGCGCTGTCCGCGAAAAATAAAATTCACCGCAGTCGAGAACAGCGGCGGCAGCCTGCGCTTGAGCACTTGCCGCCCGACCCCGCTTTCGTCGGCCATCTCTTTCCACATGATTCGCACGAAATCCGGATGGCTCGCGATAAAATCGATCGTGTCGCCGACCGCCTGCCGCATCCGCTCCTGCCGGCTCTCGCGCCCCCACGCGATCGCATTGGCCGCGTCCTCGAGACTCTCAAACATCTTGTCGAGCACCGCGAGGTAGAGCTGCTGCTTCGACGGAAAATGGTGCAGCAGCGAAGGCGCCTTAATCCCGATCCTCTTCGCGATATCGCGCAAGCTGGTCCCGCGATACCCGCGCTCGGCAAACAACGCCTGCGCCACCTGCAACACACGATCCCGCGTATCAGTAGGCCGCCGCAAATCAACGACCTTGCCGCTGGCGCGCGCCCCGGAATTTTTAGAAGTGTTCCGCACTATGCCCGCCAAAAAATCTATCTAACGCCTGTTAGGGAGTCAAACCGCGCCCCGCCGGCTACCTATGTTCGGTATCGCTTTCTAATTCCGGCCTCATCGTAGTAAGTTTCGTCCACGGAATAGAGCAGGAATCTATGGAAGCGCTGTTTCTCCCATAAACCCTTTCGCGAAAGCCGCGCTTCGCGGATTTCGCGACTTCACACTGGGTGCAGGGGTCACCCCTGCCGCCCACCGCGCAGGTGATTATGTCCCCGATGAGCGAACTGTATTGGAAGCCGGCCCACGAACTCGCCACGATGATTCGCAAGCGCGAACTCAAGCCCAGCGAGTTGATGGACGTGACGATCAAGCGCATCGAGCAGACCAACTCGAAGCTCAACGCCTTTGTCGCCCTGCGCGCCGACGCCGCCATGAAAGAGGCGCGTGCGCTCGACGAGAAGATCGCGCGCGGCGACAAAGTCGGGACGCTTGCCGGGTTGCCGCTCGGCGTCAAGGACCTCGAGGATACGGTCGGCCTCGTCAATAGCCATGGGTCGAAGCCGTTCAAGGACAACATCTCCACGACGGATTCGATCCAGGTTGCGCGCCTCAAGGCGGCCGGCGCGATCGTGATCGGCAAGACCAACGCGCCCGAGTTCGGCTACACCGCCTTCACCAAGAATCTGCTGTTCGGGCCGACGCGCAATCCGTGGAATCTCGAGCGCACGCCCGGCGGCTCGTCGGGCGGTACATCGGCCGCAATCGCGGCCGGCCTCGTGCCCATCTCGACCGGCTCCGATGGCGGCGGCTCGGTGCGAATCCCCGCGTGTTACACCGGATGCTACGGGTTGAAGCCGACCTACGGCCGCGTTCCGAACGACCCGACGCTCGGGATGCAACAATGGAACGACACTTCCGTGCACGGCCCGATCGTCCGCACGGTGCGCGACGCCGCGATCTTCATGGATGCGGTCGTCGGCTATCATCCCGCCGATCCCGATTCGATTCCGCATCCGGGAATTTCCTACGCCGCTATTCTCGAGGGTCTGCCGAAAAAACTGCGCATCGCGTTTCATCCCGACTTCGGCCATCTCGTGCAGACCAACGTCGCTCGCGAAATCGCGAAGGCCGCCGCCGTCTTCAAGGACCTCGGCCACAGCGTGACGACGATCGACGACCCTGTCCCCGACACGGGCCGCGCGTGGATGCAGGTAGGCGCGGGGCAGGGCTATGCGATGCTGCATGAATACCTCGACAAGCATCGCGGCGACTTCGGTCGCGCATTCGCGGAGGGCACCGAAGCCGCGGTTCGCGTCACATGGAAGCACATGGGCGAGGCGTATCGGCGCCGCACCGAGTTCAACGAATGGTGCCGGCGCGTGTTCGAGCGTTTCGATCTGCTGCTATGCCCGGTGCTGCCGACCGAGGCGTTTCCCGCCAAGGGTCCGATGCCGACAGAGATCAACGGCCATCCGCTCAAGCATCCGCTCGACGCCGTCGTCTTCACCTATCCGTTCAACATGAGTGGTCATCCCGCGGCGTCGGTGCGCGCCGGCCTGACGGATTCCGGCCTGCCATGCGGCCTGCAAATCGTCGCCGAGCGCTGGCGTGAGGATCTCGTCCTGCAAGCATCATACGCCTACGAACAAGCGCGCCCATGGAACAACAACTGGCCCAAGATTTAATTTTTTCGATCCCACCATGGGAAGGGGTTAGGGGTTAGGTTAGCCTTCAACATCAGACTCTATAGGAGACACACGATGCCTGAGTTCAACGAAAAAGCGATGCGCGCGTTCAACGACAAACTGATCGAAGAGTTCCGCGCCAACGGCGGCAAAGTCCTGAGCGGCCCGTTCGTCAACGCCCCCTTGCTGCTGCTGACGACCACCGGCGCGAAAAGCGGCAAGCCCTTCACTACTCCGCTGGTCTATACCAAGGACGGCAATCGAATCGTGATCATCGCCTCAAAGGGCGGCTTCCCGACGAACCCAGCGTGGTTCCACAATCTCAAGGCTCATCCGACGACGACGCTCGAGATCGGCAAGGAAAAATTCCAGGCCAAAGCCACCATCACCAAGGATCCCGAACGCCAGCGCCTGTTCGACGCCCAGGCCAAGGTGATGCCGAACTTTAACGAGTATCAGAAGAACACGACGCGTCAGATTCCGGTGATAGTGCTGGACCGCATTTCCTAGCCTCTCCTTGTCCGAGAGAGCTTCGCATAACAGCACCGCGCTTCTTCCCCTCTCCCAGAATGGGAGAGGATCGAAGGTGAGGGTCCTTATGCAGCGCGCGTTCTTGCGCGCGCGATTCAAGATTCTGGTGTGGGACCGGGTGTGTCCACCGAGGTTATGCAACCCTCTCCTGACAGGGAGAGGATGAAGAGTCCTTATACAGCGCGCATCCTTTGTTCCCCTCTCTCCTGAAGGGAGAGGGGTTAGGGGTGAGGTGCAGCGCCAGACGAGGCAACCATAGCCGACTGATTTCGTAGCCATCTGTTCGACGCCCAAGCCAAACGCATGTAGCAACCTCTCACGTCGCCGAAATATGTCTGCACAGCAGCTCGGCCAGCAGAGCATACACTCTCCTATTCACCGCCAGCCCGCCGTGCGATCCTCGCACCTCGATATTCTCGGCATGACTCTCGCGCGCCCGCGGCTCATACGGGAGATCCGCGGCGACGTAAATCGACGTGATCGCGACCGAAGGCGGAATCGTCCCACCCGCAAAGCTGAGCGGCGCTCCGAGCATGATCAGGCGTCGAACCGCATTCGGCCTGCGCTGCGCAATCGAGCGCGCTTGCAGACCGCCCAGGCTGTGACCGATCAACGTCACTCGATGGCCGATGCCGCGGAATTCGTCTTCTGCCTCGCGCCCGATTTCCTCGACGATTTCCTCCGACCACCCCGAATTGAAATCCAGCCCTGATTTCACCGCGCGATAGCCCATGCGTTCGATCCAGTTGCGCATCACGGCGAAGTGAATGTCGCCGGCGCCGTATCCCGGAATTACAAGTACCGAACGCCCATCGCCGCGGCGCACCTTCGATCCCCAAAAGACCGGGCTCGCGACAAGTCCCGCCACCTCGGCCGCCGCGACCGCGTATTCCGTGCTGCCGGCAATACGGCGGCGCCAGCCGCGCGGGCGCGCCGCGATGAGTTCGTTTATCCCGAGCTCCTGCGGTATAGAGGACTGAGTAGTCGGAGTCATCACGATGGCAGATGCGATCACTAATTCAGACGCGATCGATCCCGCGATCATAAATTGCTATCACGCCCACATCTACTACGACGATACGTCGCGCGACACGGCCGCGCACCTGCGTGAAGCCATCGCGCGCAGCTTCAAAGTAGAAATGGGTCGATGGCGTGATGCGCCGGTCGGCCCGCATCCGCAATCGATGTATCAGGTGAAATTCAACCCTGAAGAATTCGCCAAAATAGTCCCATGGCTGATGCTCAACCGCGCCGGCCTCAACATCCTCGTCCATCCGGAAACCACCGACGCCTACACCGATCACGCAGTCAACGCGCTATGGCTCGGCGAGAAGCTGAAGCTGCGTCTGGAAATCCTCCGCAACCTGAAGAATGCTTAGCGTGGTGTTTATGGAACTTGACCTCACAAACGACAGCGTTCGACGATGACGCTGCCACGGCTCGAACAAATCGAAGAAACGGCGCGATTAATCGCAACTGCGATGAAGCCAACCCCGGAGATTTGCTGGGCCACGCTCTCCAGACGGTGCGACGCCGAAGTCTGGGTAAAACACGAAAACCACACGCCGATCGGTGCCTTCAAGATCCGGGGCGGACTGGTCTACATCCATAACTTGATACACGGGAAACAGCCGCCAGCCGGAATCATAGCGGCGACGCGGGGAAATCACGGCCAAAGCATCGCATATGCAGCCCGACGTTACGCACTGGAAACGACGATCGTGGTTCCGCACGGCAACAGCGCCGAGACGAACTTCGCGATGCAGGCGCTTGGAGCGAACCTCTTGGTCCACGGCCATGACTTCCAGGCGGCGCTCGAATATGCGACCTCACAGGCGGCGGTGCGAAAACTGGCGATGATACCTTCGTTTCATGAGCTGCTCGTTCGCGGAGTCGCCACATGCGGCCTTGAGTTCCTGCGCGGGGCACCGAATCTTGAGACTGTCTATGTGCCTGTCGGGCTGGGCTCAGGGATTTGTGCGATGATCGCTGCGCGCGAAGCCTTGGGCAGGACGACCAAAGTCGTCGGCGTAGTTGCGGAAAATGCTCCGGCGTATGCTCTCTCGTACCGAGCAGGAAAGCCAATAGCCACCGAGTCGGCGACAACGATCGCGGACGGTGTCGCATGTCGAGTGCCCGATATGCAGGCAGTCGAGATCATCAACCGGTACGCAGAGCGAATTGTAGAGGTGTCCGAGGCCGAAATTCGAGCGGCGATGCGTCACTACTTCACGGATACGCATAACGTGGCCGAGGGCGCAGGCGCCGTTCCTCTTGCTGCACTACTGAAAGAGTCCGAGGCAACCCGAGGGCGCCGTGTGGGTCTGGTTCTGACGGGAGGTAACGTCGATCGTACGGTCTTCGCGCAGATCCTCCGCTGAGATGAGCCGTAGCGAGATCCGCCAAAGCCGCAGCTTTGCGGACGGAGTCCGCTGGCTAAAGGTGAGAGCGGCGCTCAGGGCGTCCGGGTGTGGGTGGGCTGATGGCCAAGTTTGCCAGTGTGCTCTTTGACCCCGATGGTACGCTCATCGACCCCCGTGAAGGTATCGCTGGTACCATCCAATTCGAAATCTTTCGCACTTAAGATGAAGACGCGCCGCATTCACATCATGGGAGCCTCCGGTGCCGGCGTCACCAGTCTCGGCCGCGCCCTGGCCGATGCGCTCTCGAATTCCCATCACGACACCGACGACTACTTCTGGAAGCCGACCAATCCGCCTTATATCCAGCAGCGCGAGCCCGCGGAACGTCTGCACCTGATGCGGGAAGTCTTTCTGGAACGCTCGGATTGGGTCCTGAGCGGATCGCTCGACGGCTGGGGCGATTCGATCATTCCGTACCTCGACCTCGCGGTGTTCGTGTACACGCCGACCGCGATTCGTCTCGAACGCTTGGGCGCCCGCGAGCTGAAGCGCTTCGGCGCGGATGCGGCGCCCGGCGGCGCGATCCACAAAGAGGTGATGGAGTTCATCGAATGGGCATCGCACTACGACGACGGCACTCGCGAGGGCCGCAACCTCGCCCGCCACCAGTCATGGCTCGCGACACTACCGTGCCCGGTCCTCCGCCTCGACGGCACCAGACCGTTGCAGGAACTGGTAAACGAAGTCTGTCGCGCAATTGAGCGGTAGACTAGAGTCAGGACTCATTGACCGATCCAAAAGATAACCGTTGCACCATTACCGCCTTTGAACGGTCACCCGATCGCGGTAAGGGACTGGCGCGTGATACGCGCGTTCGCTGGGCGCTTGAAGAAGTGGACCAACCCTACCAGGTTCGCCTTGTTTCGTTCCGTGCGACGAAGGAACCCGCGCATCGGGCGCTTCATCCTTTCGGCCAGATTCCGACCTATGAGGAAGGCGATCTCGCCCTGTTCGAGACAGGAGCGATCGTGTTCCATATCGCCGAGCGCCATCCGGGCCTGCTGCCGGACGATGCCAATGCCCGGGCGCGCGCGATCACCTGGATGTTTGCCGCGCTCAACACGGTGGAGCCGCCGATCCTTGAACGCGAAACCGCCAAGCTCCTGGAGGGCGACAAGACCTGGTATCAGGAGCGCCTGCCTCTGGTCGAGGATCGCGTCCGCGACCGGCTCAATCAACTTTCCGGTCGCCTGGGCGATGCCGACTGGCTCGATGGTGCGTTCAGCGCGGGCGACCTGATGATGGTGTCGGTGCTGCTCAGGTTGAAATCATCGGGCATTCTGGACGAATATCCGAACCTGGCCGCCTATGTCGCCCGCGGCGAAGCGCGACCCGCCTACCAGCGGGCTTTCGACGCTCAATTGGCGGTTTACACCGGCAAGCCACCGACCGGCTGATTGAGGTCCGTCCTGGGC
Source organism: uncultured delta proteobacterium (assembly GCA_963711565.1). Classification (GTDB taxonomy): domain Bacteria; phylum Desulfobacterota; class Binatia; order Binatales; family Binataceae; genus Binatus. Next base: position 521,348 of record CAVQEQ010000001.1, read on the forward strand.
TCGAAGTCGTCCTCCGAGTTTTTCGTTCAGTTTACAGCCTGCTCTTCCAGAGATTCTCACTGCTCTGCGAAAGGATCATCGATGCTCGCGATCTCGCGCCCGGTGGTCCCGAAATCGGAAATTTTTTTCTCGATAGACGCTTTTGTGACAAGCAAGAGTCTCGAAGTAAATACGGTCATCGGATTCGAATTCCGCCGAAGACTCAAATCGTCTGTGACAGCTCCACCGTCACGCCCTCCGGTCCTTCGACGAACACCAGCTTGCGCGCGCGAAAGTCCATCACGTCGTTTCGCGTCCGGTACCCGCTCGCCCTCAGCCTCGCGACCTCGGCCTCAATGTCGTCAACCGCAAAGCAGATGTGGTTCATGCCGAGCTTGCTCAGATTGCGGATAAGCGGATCAGGAACAGGCTCAGGATGCCGATAGTGCAGCAGTTGGATCTCGGTTCGCGGCGACACGTTCGGCAGGAACAGCGTGATATGGTCGGCCTCGATACCCTCGACGCCCATGTAGCCGACGAACGGCTCTCCCCGGATCACGACGGAACTCGCCTCGATGAACCCGAGGGTTGCGAAGAACGCCTTAGCGCTATCGACATCGCGCACGACGATCGTCAGATGGTCAAAATTTTTCACCATTTCCGGATCTCCTGTCGTCTAGACCGAACCCGTCGGTTGGAAAATCATTGCTGAACTTCCACCCTGAGACGATAGTCTGGTAAGCGAGTAATCTATGACTTCAAATCTCTACACCGACCCCGCGCTCGCGAGCGCGCTCGAGCGAGGCGACACTCTTCCCGCCCGGTGGTACGTCGATAGTCAAATATTGGACTATGAGAAAGACCGTATTTTCCATCGCACCTGGCAGTACGTCGGACATACCGGACAGGTGTCGACCGCCGGCGATTTCTTCACAACCAATCTCGGCGATCTGCCGGTCGTTGTCGTTCGAGACACCGGCGGAGCGATTCGCGCGTTCGCCAACGTATGCCGTCATCGCGGGAGCGAGGTCGTCCTCGAATGCGCCGGCAATCGCAAGACGCTGCAGTGCCACTATCACGGATGGACCTACAACCTCGACGGCACGCTCCGCACCGCGCCGCGCGAAAATGAGCAGGACACATTCGCGAAGGAGACGCTCGCGCTCGCGCCGTTCGCGGTCGAGACCTGGGGACCGCTGATTTTCGTCAACCCTGCTCCGACCGCCGGTCCGTTGCGCGACGTGCTCGGCGAATTGCCGGCGATCTTCGAGCGCGCGGGAATCAATTTCACGCGGATGCGGATGCTGCGGCGCGACGTTTATGAAATTGCCTCGAACTGGAAAATCGTCGTCGAGAATTTCAACGAATGCTACCACTGTCCGATCGCGCATCCGAAATTCTCAGAAGTGATCGACACCAACGCTTACCGCGTCGACACCGATCACGAATATTTCTCGACCTACTACGGTCCGATCCTCGGATCGCCCGGCAATGGGGTCAACTACGCCACGCTGTGGCCGAACGTGTTGTTCTCGCTCTACGGCAATCCACCGAACCTCCAGGCGATCTCCGTCGTGCCGATCGATGCGGGACATACTCGGCAAGTCGTTAACTACTTCTTCGCCGCCGATGCGAGCGAAGCGCAGATCCGTAACGATGTGGAATTCAGCGACCTCGTCACACGGGAAGACATCGTGTTGTGCGAATCCGTGCAGCGCGGCCTGCGCTCAGGCGCAATCGAACACGGCAAGCTGATGCTGTCGCGCGAACGCGGCATCCAGCACTTCCAGAAACTCGTCTACCGCTTCCTGAGCGCCGAGTGACCGTCAGCTCGGTCGAATGAGCCGCCCCGGCGCAGAATTGAAGTTCGCGGAGATCGAAGCACGGCTCGGCGGTCGTCTGGGTGTCGCCGCCCTTGATACTGGCAGCGGCAAACAATTGTCCTATCGCAGGGACGAACGATTCGCGATGTGCTCAACTTTCAAATCGCTACTGGTAGCTAATGTACTGAGTCATGTTGAGAAAGGATGGCTGTCTCTGGATCAGCGCGTTCCGTATTCTATCGCCGATCTGATCGAGCATTCTCCGTTCATGCGGGATCACCTTGCCGAAGGAAGTGTGCCGGTTGCCGATCTCTGTGGCGCAACCATAGAAATCAGCGACAATACGGCGGCGAACCTCCTGCTGAGTCTGATTGGCGGACCTCCGGGCCTAACCGATTATCTGCGTAGGTTGGGCGATCCTATAACCCGGCTGGACCGCACCGAATTGAGCCTCAATAGCAACATTCGGGGAGATGATCGCGATACGACAACACCCGATGCGATGATCAGGACCATGAGCAAGATCCTTGTCGGCGATGTCTTATCGCCGGGTGCGCGTACCCGGCTCGTAAATTGGATGAAGAATTGCCGGACGGGATTTAGTCGCCTTCGCGCCGGGCTGCCACAGGATTGGATCGTAGGCGATAAAACCGGAACCGGCAGCAACGGGGCCGCCAACGATACCGCGATCCTTTGGCCTCCCGGGCGTGCACCAATCATGGTCGCGGCCTATTTGAGCGAATCCGCCAATCCACCCGAAGATCTCAACGCAGCACACGCGAAAATCGGCAGCATCGTCGCTGCCGTTTTCGCGTGATCAGCTCAAGAAATCCGCTATGCGCCGAACTGTTTGCGGACGGCTGCGAATGCATCCTCTGTGACGTTCAGGGTCTGCTCGATGTCGCGATCGGTGTGCGCGGCCGAGATGAACCAGTTGTGGCGCGGCGCGAAATAGACACCGCTGCGAGAGCATGCGCCCGCGAAAACCTTCGCGCGATCGAAATGCCCGGCGTCGGCCTTGAACGTCATGTACGGAATCGCCGGCGGCCCCGAGTACGTCACCTCGATTCCGGCGCTGCGCGCTTGCACGAGCAGTCCTGCGCGCAGCTTCTCGCCGCTCGCGCGCATCCGCTCTATTCCGCCGCTCGCCTGTAGCTCCTTGAGGTTCGCCAGGCTCGCCGCCATCGGCACGGCGCTGGTGAAGTACGATCCCGTGAAGAATACTTCCTGCGCCGCCTGTTTCAGGCTGTCGCGCCCAAGACACGCGGCGAGCGGATAGCCGTTGGCGATAGCCTTGCAGTAGGTCGTCAGGTCCGGGCGCACTCCGAACAACTCGCCCGAGCCGCCCATGTGCAGGCGGAAGCCCGCGCGCACGTCGTCGAGGATGAGCACGACGCCGTTGTCGTCGCAGACTTTGCGCACGCCCGACAGGAATCCTTCGACCGGCAGTTCCGAGTCATGCCCCGCGTCGTGCTTGAACGGCGAGATGATCACGCCTGCGATCTTGCCGCTGTTCTCCTCGACCGTGCGGCGGAGGCTCTCGAGATCGTTGAATCGAAAATAAACCACGTTCGCGCGATCTTCCGGCATCACTCCGCTGGGCGCCGGACTGCACCACGCATGGGTGCCGTGATACGCGCCCGAGCACATCGCGATCTTTGGGCGCCCCGTCGCATGGCGCGCGACTTCAGTCGCCCACGTGCACACGTCGGAACCGTTTTTCGCGAACACCGTCCAGTCGGCGCACGGCGTGATGGACACAAGATGCTCCGCGAGCTCGACCCATACCGGCCCCGGCGCGTTGAAGCAGTTGCCAAGATCCATCTGACGCCGCGCCGCTTCCTCGACCTTGGGATGCCGATGGCCGAGCACGATCGGGCCGTACGAGCACATGTAGTCGATGTACTCGTTGCCATCAACGTCCCAGATGTGCGAGCCCTCGCCGCGCGCGAAGAACGACGGGTAGGCGCCCTGGTGAGGACCAGCGGCGTCTGATGTCCGTAGATACCGCCGGGAACAACTTTCTTCGCGCGCTCCATCAGCGCGTCACTATGCTCAAATGTGTAGGGTTTCACGGCAACTCCTGTGCGGTGATTACCGCCGCAATGCTGTCCGCGCACGTTGGCGGGCGGACCGTCAGCGAGAATCCTATTTGCAGGCGCGAGCGTCAAGTCTGGAAAAGCGAACGGGCCGTGAGTCGTACAACTCACGGCCCGCATCAGTATGCGATCGATCTTGATCTAGTGGCGATACGCCGGGTCGTCCGGCCGCTGCGACAGCGGCAGCGCGCCGACGCGTACCAGCTCGTCGCGCAGTTTGGCGCGCGAGAGCGGCTTGCATAGAACGGCGGACGCGCCGAGCTGATAGCTCTCGGCGATATCGCGGTCGTATAGCGAGCTGGTGATCACGAACATCGGCACCGTCGTAAGCGCCTCATTCGACTTCGCCGCCTGCAACACGGAGAAGCCGCCGTTGTCGGGCAGGCGTAAATCGACCAGGAACAAATCCGGTCGGTCGTGCTCGGTGAACTGCGCAATCATCAGGAGCGCCTCGTCCGCATTTGAGGCATGCACCAATTCGATATCGTCGCCCAGCACCTGCCTAACCACGGTGAGCGCGATAAAAACGTGGTCCGGATTGTCTTCGACTAGAAAAATCCTGACCGCCGGACTCAAAATATTGAGTTCTTTGTCTTGCTCTTTTTCCTTATCTTGGTCGCTCATAGTCCCCCATCGCCTGACGAAATCCGGGCCCTACGGATTTCATAACATGGTTAACCGAAGTTGTCTGAACGAAACCGGGTGAAATCTCCGATCGATTATGATCCAATTGCCGTGCCATTTCCTCGGGGTCCTGCTCGGAGTCATGGCATGACGAGGAACAATACTCCTACCTGACGTATGATGTTGCGAGGGCGATTGAGACCCTCGATAAGCTGCAAATCCCGGATTTGGACGTTGAATATAGGTTCCATTCCGCACACGCTCGCGAATTCTCGGCTCAGTCAATGTCCCGCAACGAGTTGCCTGTGGCAATTCTGCTACACCAGTTGCTGCGACTGTGCCACCCAGAGACATAGTGCTAAAGATGGAGGCTGCAAATTGAGTCGCCGACCCCATCCCGGGGAGGGAAAGGATCGCACCGTTGGGAATTTTGCCGAACGTCCTCGAATCGAAGTTCTTTAAACATCCGTTACTGCGAAAATACACCGCCCTCGTCAGCGAAGACCTGACGGCAACGTACTCGCGCGACATCCAGAAATGGCTGCTCGTCGCGCCTATCATCGGTATCCTGACCGGCCTTATAATCACCGGCATCGCCGTGCTGGTTCTCGATGTGATCTGGGCAGCACTACTTCCCTACTACCTTAACCATCATTGGGCAATCGTGGTCGGACTCGTCGCGGGCTTCTTTGTGACCGGCCTGATAATGCAGTTTTGCACGCCCGACCCCGACGAGCACTCGACCGAGGAGATCGTCCGCTCGTACCACGAGCATCAGGGCGACATCGACATCGGGCCATTCTGGTGGAAGCTGCTCGCCGCAGTGACCACCGTCGGCTCAGGCGGCAGCGCTGCGCTCGAAGGGCCGAGCATATACAGCGGCGGCGCGATTGGATCCTGGCTATGGACCAGGCTGCGGCGTTTTGGGCTCGAGGCGCGCGACCGCCGTATCATGTTGATCAGCGGCGCCGCGGCTGGAATGTCGGCCGTCTTCCGGGCGCCGCTCACCGGCATCGTGTTCGCGCTCGAGATGCCGTACAAGGACGACCTCGCGCACGAAGCGTTGCTGCCGTCGCTGATCGCGTCGGTGGTCGCTTACGCCACGCTCGTATCTATCGTCGGCGCGCAGCCACTGTTCGGTTTCGAGGGCAGCACCAGCTTCCGCGCAAGGGACATCTGGTGGTCGGCGCTGCTCGGCGCCGGCATCGGGCTCATCGCGATCGTCTTCGACATCACGTTTCGCCGCGTGCGCCGATTCTCCATCACCAGCAGGTTACCGCACTGGCTGAAGCTAACGATCGGCGGACTCGGCACCGCGCTATGCGGCCTCGCGTTCGTGACGATTTACAACGGGCCGCTCATTCCGATCGGTCCCAACTACGAAGCTGTGCGCTACGTACTCGCGCATCCGATTCCGACCGAGGTGCTGCTCGCGTTCGTCGCGTTGAAACTGCTCGCGACGATTTTCACGCTCGGCTCGGGCGGCGTGAGCGCGATGTTCGTACCGCTGTTGCTCGTCGGCGGCGCATTAGGCAACGCCTTCGCGCAATCCGTGGTTCACTCGCCGACGCACGATCTGTACGCGGCAGTCGGGATGGCGGCGTTCATCGCGGCCGGCTACAAAGCTCCGCTTACGGCCGTGGTCTTTGTCGCGGAAACGACCGGCGGCCATTCCTACATCATCCCGAGCCTGATCGGCGCCGCTGTCGCCTATGCAATTTCAGGAGAGGCGTCGGTCTCCGGCGACCAGCATCTTCATGAAATGGTCAAACTCGCGGAGCTGTCCGGGATGACAGTGCGCGACGTGATCCAGCGCAGTGTCGTTTCGGTGCAAGCGACCTCAACGATTCGCGAGTTCGTCGCGAGCGTCGTGGGGCATTGCCGTCACACAATCTTTCCGGTGTACGAAGGCGACAAAGTGGTGGGAACGATTTCTGTATCCGATTCCAGCCGAGTCGCCCCGGAGGATTGGGACAAAACCACCGTCGGCGAGTTCGCGGACCGCGACGCAATTCGCGTGATGGAGGACTGCGATCTCAGCGAGGCATTGCGATTGCTGGTGCGCGAGCGCGGCTCGCAGATGCTGTTGGTCACGGACAGTGCCGGCGCTTTGCAAGGAATCGTAACCAAGACCGATATTCTCCGAGCAGTGCGGATGGCGTCAGATACGCCGCTGGGCTGACGCGCAGTTCAAGCCGGCAGACTTACGTCGAGTCCGGTCAGCAGATGTACGTGATTGATCAGATTCGCTACGCCGACGGGTGAATTGTAAACGCCATGTGTCATTTTTCCCTGCGCGCGGCTGCGGCCGACACTGAGTAGCTGAACGAGGCAATTGAAGACCTGGTAGTAGCGAAGAGCAGCATCGCTGTCCGGCATCGATCGACAGCGATTCGAATGTGTACGCGCGAGGTTGTTCATGAATGCCCGCATCCCCGGACTCAGTACGGCGGGAACATGAATCGGCACGGTCGCAAGGATGGCCATTGCCGCTCCGTAGTCGAAGGCGGGATCGGCGATCGTCGTTTTCACCCAGTCGATCACGCCGGTCAAGCGTCCGTGATCGGCAAGAACGTTCAATGGCTGAAAATCGCCGTGACTGATCACAGGATTCTGCGGCGGCGGGCGATGTCCGTTGAGCCAGTCAATGACCGGACGAAGTCCGTCGAGGCCAAATTCTTCTACCGCGGCGCGCTGGCTGGCGAAATTAGCATCGAAGGTAAAGTTCTCGCCGGAGATGCCGGCCCTCTCGATCCGATCGACGAAATCTTTCACCGGCAGAGCCTGCAGACGCGTCTGCGCCTCGTCCCAAAGCCGGATCATCTCGCGACGAACGCGCGGGATCTGCCGAACCATATTCACTGCCTGCCCGAACCCTTTGATACTCAGGCCTTCAAACTCCGATCCGAGCGGACGTCCGGGCACGCGTTCCATGATTATGAAGGGACCGCCCAACGCCTCAACGCGCGCTTCGGTGACAAAAACACGTGGCGCGGGATAACCCAGTTCTGCCAACGCGTTCTGCACAGCAGCCTCGCGTGGTGCGCGTTGCGCATCAACGTTTGCCTGAAAGAGTCGAAGCACGAGCGGACCGGAGAGCGCCTCAGGCGCGTCCTGCAGACTGAAGCGGAGAATCGTGGCGTCATAGCCGCCGCTCATTCGCGTCGGCGCCTCGGCATAGGCCAAGGCAGGGCGAGCGATCGCGGACCGCAGGTAATCCAGCAAAGCGCGGACTATGTCTTCGTCGGTCACGGCGCTCGTCATTGAAATTTGGGCATCACGCGGTCCGCGAACAGGCGCATGGCGGCGAGCACGTTCTGATGCCCGCTGATGCCGCCGATTTCGAACCAGCATACTAATCGTGAGAAACCGAATTGCTGTTTCAGTAGCGCGATTCGATCGACGCAGTATTCGGGGTCGCCGAAAATTCCCATGATCGAATCGACGGTGCTGTAGTCGATCGTCCGCAGGCGGTCGCGGACTTTCTGGAATTCGGACTGGGCGCCGGCGGCGAGGCTCTCCGGCTCGATGATCTCTGCGACCGCGTTGAAGTAGTTGCGCAGGCTTGGCTCGATCGTCGCCCGCACCTGCGCGCGGTCGCGTCCGACGAACACCATCAACGCCGCCGCCAGCCAATCGTCAGGACGTTCGTGCCCCGCTGCCCTTAGCGCGTTCTCATAAATCTTGAGCCGCTCGGCGAGCACCGGAATCGGATTCACCGGACCGCCGGCGAAGATTGGATAGCGATTCGCGCCGGCGAAGGTGAAAGTGTCGGCGCTGTTGGCGGCGAGCCGAATCGGCGGATGGGGCCGCTGGATCGGCTTGGGCACCACTTCGACTCCGTCCACGCGCTTCTGCGTCCATGCCGCCTTGATTGATTCGAGTCCGTCCTCGAACAATCGGCGGCTGTCCGACATCTCGACGCCGTAGCCTCGGTAGTTGAGCGGGAACGCGCCGCGGCCGGCGCCGAACTCGACGCGACCGCCGCTCAGCACGTCGAGCGTCGCGACTTCCTCGGCCAGGCGGATCGGATGATGCAGCGGCATCAGGTTGACCGCCATGCCGAGGCGGATGTTGGTCGTGCGCTCGGCGATCGCCGCGAGGAGCATCAGCGGCGTCGGCATCACGGAGAAGCGCGGCGCGAAATGAACCTCGGCGAGCCAGACGGTGTTGAAGCCGAGCCGGTCAGCCTCCGCGGCTTCCGCGATCAGCTCGCGATAGCGTTCGGTCGTGATCTGATCGGCGGCTTCGGGAAGTTGGTAGAATATGTCGAACTTCAACGACGGCCTCAATACGCGCCCAGGGTCGCGACGCGCTCGCGATGGTACGACGGCGATCCAAAGTACGACTCGTTGAAGCGCGCGCGTTTGAACCACAGATGCATGTCGTGCTCCCAGGTGAAGCCGATTCCGCCATGCATCAGCACTGCGCGGTCGGTGCCGCGGCTGTAGATGTCGCACAGGCGCGCCTTCGCCATCGCAGCGATGCGCGACGCGTCCGCCGCGCCGGTGTCGAGGGCGTAAGCGGCATACCAAAGCATCGCGCGCGCGGGCTCGAGGTCCGCGACGATTTCGGCGGCCGCATGCTTGAGCGCCTGGAACGATCCGATCGGCTTGCCGAACTGCTCGCGGACTTTCGAGTAATCGAGCGCCATCTCGAGTGCGCGTTCAGTACCGCCGAGCGAGTCAGCTGCCACTGCGATAGCGGCGACGTCGACCAGCTTCGCGAAGAGCTGCGATCCGCCGCCGTGAAGCCGCTTGGCCGGAACATTTCGAAGCTCGACGCTCGCAACACGTCGCGTGAGGTCGAGATTCTTCCGCGATCGAATCGTCACGCCCGGCGATTTTGTATCGACCACGAACAGGCGAACATCAGAATCGCGTTTGGCGGCGACCACGATGAAGTCGGCGACATCGGCATACGGCACAAACATCTTGGCGCCATTGAGACGCCATCCCGCATCGCTTTTCATAGCGATCGCGTGAATATCGCGGTCGTCGATGCTCCCGGCGCTCTCAACGACCGCGACGGTACCAACTGCTTTGCCCTCCGCGAGCGGGGTGAGCCATTTCGCATTGAGCTGCTCGGAGCCGCCGAGCTTCAGCGCGCCGGCCGCGAGCATCGACGAGAACAGGAACGGCCCCGGCATCGCCGCGTAGCCGCCCTCTTCGAGAATCATCGCCATGTCGAGCATGCCGAGTCCCGCGCCGCCGAATTTCTCGGGCACGATCAGCCCGGTCCATCCGAGCTTCGCGATTTGATCGTAGAGCTCGCGCGGATAGCCGTCGTCGGTGGCCATTACTTTCCGCACGAACGTGGTGGGACATTCGCCGCTCAGAAATGCGTGCGCGCTTTCCTTGAGCTGCTGTTGTTCTTCGCTGAGTCCGAAATCCATCTGCTTCCCTTTGCGAGTTGCTCTTCTTCTCTTGTCACTGGGTGCAGGGGTCACCCCTGCCCAAGGAAGCGTGAAACCCACGGAGGGTTTCACATCAAATAAAGTGCTTTACTTCCCTTCACCGCGACTTCGGCATTTTGAGGCCGCGCTCCGCGATAATGTTTTTCTGGATGTGCGACGTTCCGCCGCCGATCACCAGCCCGAGCGAGAACATCCACTCATACGGCCAGTACGCGTGATCCAGTGCGGCTTCGTCGTCGCGCGCGAGCATCGAGTAGTCGCCCATCGCCTCCATCGCCGCGGTGGCGAGGTCGTGATTCAGCTCGGTGCCGACCAGCTTGTTGATCATCGCCTCGACGCCGGGATTCTTGCCGCGAATCTGATCGGTAAGCTGGCGCAGCGCGTGAAAGCGTATCGCCTCGACGCGGATCTCCAGCTCGACGAGCCGTTGGCGAAATACCGGATCTTCAGTGAGCGGACGCCCGCCGCGGGTGATCGATTTGGCCAGCGCCAGCAGGCGGTTGAAGCGTTGCTCGCTGCCGCTGGCGGAACCGAGCATATTGCGCTCATGAAAGAGCGTGGCGTTGGCGACGATCCATCCCTCGTTGAGCTTGGCGACGAGATTCTTGCGCGGCACGCGGACGTTGTCGAAAAAGACCTCGTTGAAGCCGCGGTCGCCGGTCATCTGAACCAGCGGACGCACGGTGATTCCCGGCGTGCGCATGTCGATGAGGACGTACGAAATGCCGCGATGCTTGGGCGCCTCCGGGTCGGTGCGCACCAGGCAGAACATCATGTCCGCGTATTGCGCGCCCGAGGTCCAGACTTTCTGGCCGTTGACGACAAACTCGTCGCCGACGATCTCCGCGCGCGTCTTCAGCGAGGCGAGGTCGAGCCGGCGCCGGGTTCGGAATAACCCTGGCACCAGATTTCTTCGGCCGTGAGAATCTTCGGCAGGTAACGCTGCTTCTGCTCCTCGCTGCCCCACGAGATAAGGGTCGGCCCGAGCATCCCGAGTCCCGATGCGCCGACATTGTAGGGCGCTTTCGCGCGGACCATCTCGTCGTTGACGATCGACTGGCGCACGGGATCCATCGCCTGTCCGCCGTATTCCTTCGGCCACGCGAGCGCGACGTAGCCGGCCTCGTACAAGCGGCGCTGCCACGCTTTGGCGCGCGCGAGCCAGGTCTTGTCGTCGCGGCCCTCGCGCGTGTCGGAGAGTCCGCTGGTCGGCATGTTCTCGTCGAGCCAACTGCGCACCTTGAGTCGGAATGCTTCTTCTTCGGATGTGAATTGAAGATCCATGTCGTGAGCAACTCCTGCGGTCGTGATTGCGTGATGCGCGTACCGCGGCTTCGCGCCCAGCATAGTCAAATCCGCGGCGCTGAGAAAATGGCGGATCGCACGCGATGTGCGATTGCGCTACGGATAGTCGATGGTATTTACAAAGCGGCTGCGCGAGCCGGTCATGCGCGGCGAAGTCACGTGCAGCGTACGCATATGGCAAAGCCCGCACGTCAAGGTGGGAGGACACTACCAATTGGGCGAAGGGTTCATCGAAGTGACTTCGGTCCGGCGCATCACGCTCGCGGATATCACACCCGAACTTGCGCGACGTTCGGGCTTCGCGGGTATCGTCGATCTTCTTAAGGTCGCAAAACACGGACTTGGCGAGAACGTTTATCTGATCGACTTCGAGTATCACGCGGATGCTACACGCGGCCGGCGACCGATTGCCCGCCGAAATCAGCGTTGTTAGAGTTTGAAGTCGATCACAATCGGGATTTCTCGATAGACCGGGGTTCACCAGATGGCGACGACTATCACGAGCGAATGTATCAACTGCGGAGCGTGCGAGCCGGAGTGTCCGAACACCGCGATTTACGCGGGCGGAGTGGCCTGGGAGCTGAACGGCGCGACTAGTCCCGCGATCGCGCAGGACATCTACTACATCGTACCGTCGAAATGCACCGAATGCGTCGGCTTCCACGACCATGAAGCTTGCGCCGCGGTATGTCCGGTAGATTGCTGTATTCCCGATCCCGCCAATCTCGAAAGCGAGGGCGTCCTGCTCCAGCGCGCCCGCGAATTGCATCCCGAGACCACGTTCCCCGACGATGCGCCGTCGCGCTTTCGCAAGGAAGGCGGCGCCGAAGCGCCCGTGGCAAATGGGGCGGCAGTCGCAGCCGCGCCAGCGCCGGCTGCACCCAAACCAGCACCTGCTCCCGTCGTTGCTGCTGCTCCTGCAGCTGCTGCGGTGAGTTCTGCGTCAAGCGCTGAGTTCAATCCGGTGGCGTGGGAAGTTCCCGTCATCTGCAAGGATTGCAATGAACCGTGGACGATACCGTATCGGCTGTTCGAGAAGGGCGTCGTGTTCCATTGCCCCTACTGTTCGGGCTCGTACGTGCCGAAGACCGCGATGTATCGCGCGGTGAAAGAGACCTTCGAAGGCTTCTACAACCGGCGGCGCGCGGACCGCGAGGCGTTCGAGCGCAAACGCGCGCGCGAGGCGGCAGCGTTCGAAGCGAAGCAGGCGGCCGAGATGGAAGCGTTCAAGCAGAAGCTCGAAGCGCTGGCGCATTCGATGAAGCCGGCGGGCAAGCTGGTGAGGCCTACCGGCATCGCGTCGATGTTCACGTAGGAAGCAGGAACTTGATTGAAATGAAACCCGCGGTGGGTTTCAAACTTCCTTCGGCAGGGGTGACCCCTGCACCCAGTGTTAAGAGCGTTTTTGCCTATCCTAGCGCGGAAACCACGAACACGTAGCCGTGGCGTTTCAGGTGCTCGCGGATTGCTTCGATGTGGGCGGGCCCGCGGGTTTCCAGTTCCAGCATCACGCGGGCGCCGCCAATCGCGACGTCGCGACGCGTGCGATCGTGATCGATCGCGCGCACGTTGGCGCCGGTCGCGGCAATGGCCGATACCAGCTTGCCGAGCTCGCCGGGGCGATCGCGCAAATCGACGGCGACTCGAAACAGCCGCCCGACCTTCACCAGTCCGTGACCGATAATCCGATCGAGCAGGTTGATGTCGATATTCCCGCCGCTCACCACCAGCACCACTGTCTTGCCCTTCAACTTGCCCTTTAGTTTGAGCGCGCCAGCGAGCGCGGCGGCGCCCGCGCCTTCGGCGAGAAGTTTCAGCCGCTCCAGCATCAGCAGCACGGCCTCGCCGATTTCGAAATCGTCCACCGTGACGGCGCGTTTGACCCGTCCGCGCAACACCTCGAACGGAATCGCGCCGATGCGCCCGGTGGCGAGACCGTCGGCAATCGTATCGACGGGACGGCCGATCGATGCGGCCGCGTCGGCGGCAAGACTCGCTGACAGTTGCGGCGAGCCGGCAGCCTCGACGCCGATCACTTCAGCCCCGGGCGCACGAATCGCAAGCGCGGCCGCTATTCCCGCGATCAGTCCGCCGCCGCCGACCGGGACAATCACGACATCGGGCGTGACCTCGTCGGCGATTTCCATTCCAACGGTGCCCTGCCCCGCGATCACTTCAGGATCGTCGTACGCATCGATGAAGGACGCACTGCGTTCGGCGCACATCGTGACCGCAGCCGCGCGCGCCTCCTGGTAGTCAACGCCTTCGAGCACGACCGACTGGCCGTAGCTGCGGGTCGCGTCGATCTTGGCAATCGCGGCCGTCGTCGGCATCACAATCGTCGCGGTCACGCCCGCGCGAGTGGCGGCGTAGGCAAGCGCCTGTCCGTGATTGCCGGCGCTCGCGGCGACGACGCCGCGCAATTTCTGCTCGGCGGTGAGCGTCATGAGACGGTTGTAGGCGCCGCGAATTTTGAACGAGCCGGTCTTCTGCAGATTTTCGGGCTTGAGGAGCACGTGGGCGTTGAGGATTCGGTCGAGCGTCTCGCTGCGGATGAGCGGAGTCGGCTTGACGATGCCGGCGATACGGCCGCGCGCCGCTTGAATCTGTTCGGACATCGACGAGGTGATCGATGGCATCGCTGTGATCTAATGACGAGCGGGCGGAGTGAATTGGCGCGGGGTTATCGGCCCGAAAGAATCGCCCTCGAAATCGATTTGCGTGCAGGCGCCGGTCTTGTAGTCGAGATCGAGCAGGAGGTTTCGGATGGCGCGCCGCTTGATCGACGCGATCAGGGTGGCGACCGCCTGAGGATCGTCAGTCGAGATTGCGGCGACTTCGGCGGCGTCGAGATTGCTGGTGCGGCAGAACTCGCGCGCCTTATCCTCGCTCGAGAAGGCGAGCACTCCCGCCCACGTCGCGCCTTTTTCCTGAAAGACGATTAGAGCACCTGCGGAATCAAGCAGCAGATGCAACTCCCTGGGGATCGCGGAACTCACGCGCCTTCGACCGTGAGCTTACCCGTGCGAATTGCCGCCGCGCGCTCGCGAACGAGGGCGGGATAGGTGTAATAGTGGTCGCCGCTCAGATGGAGGAACGAATCGATATCCACGTCTTCGAGCTCCAGTTCCGCAATCGTGCGCTCGGCGGATTTGCGGTCCGGAGCTTTGACGATCGAATCGTAAAGTGCGCGGCCTTGCGCGGACTGGAAGTCCTCGCGCGGCGGTAGTCCGTCGGCGCCCAGTTTACCCGCGTGAAAGTTGTCCAAAATGAAGCGGAGCGCCTTCAGTTCGTGGCGCAGGATGTCGATAGATTTTAGCGAATCGCGTGGCATATTCGCGAGCTTATCGCCGCGAGTCGCGCCGATTCAACCCGCGGCGGCGCGAGCGCAGTGAAAGTGCGTCCCGCGCGATCAGTCGCCTTTGATCAGACGATGGATGGCGCTCAGGTGGCGCTGCGAGTCGCGTTTGCGGCCCATCGCTTCGTACATCTCGGCGGCGTTGCGATGCGCCTCGACGTTGGCGGGATCGCATTCGAGCGTGCGCTGAAAACTGCGCAGCGCGTTTTGATGCTCGTCCTTCTTGCGATAGAGCAGGCCGAGCTTCAGGTGCACGTCGGCGCTGGCCGGAACGATCGCGGCCGCGCCGAGCAGATGGCGCAGCGCGCCGGCGAGATCGCCCTCGCGTTCGAGCAGCGTGGCGAGGCGCGTGTGCGCCTCGAAATTGCCGGGCTCCCGGCCGACCAGCTCGCTGTAGATGGTGAGCGCCTTGAGCGGATCCTCGTCGGCGACGCGGCGCGCTTCTTCGAAACGTTCGCGCACGCGCGCGGGACCGAAGCCGTCCTCGACCTTGCCGCGCTGATAGCTGCGCTCGAAATCGAAAATCAACTGACCGGTCTCTGCTTCTATTAGCACAGGACCGTCGCGCACGACGATGCGGCCTTCGTCGTTGACGAGTTTCAGCGAGGTGACCGAGCGATCGGGATCGACCAGCGTGCGCACCCGCTCGATAGTTCGCTGGATCGGATCGATATGCTGGCGGGTGCCGAGCAATTCCTTCGCCATGCGCATCTCGAGCAGGTCATTGAACGCGAAGCGATAGTTGCGGCCGCCCAGATTCAGCGGACGCACGAGATTGCGCTTGACCCAATAGCGAATGCGCTCAGGCGTGACCGCGAGAATCCTCGCAGCCGTACGCGTGGAAAAAGTCTCGCCCCCGCCGCCCGCCTCTGCCGTCATCTTCACCACCAACGTCGAAGAGTATAAGCAGTCGAGCGCATGCTCTCAACGAGGCGCGGCGCGGTTTCTCAACACCTGTGGAGCGCTGGCGAGTTAGCCGCGAATTTCTTTGAGTATGCGCGCGACGCTGACGACTGCGTTGACGCCGTTCTTCGCGTTCTCAATGCGCGCAACGGCCTGCTCATCGGTCATCGCGGGTCCGATGATCGAGAGGCCGACGGGCTTGTCGAATTCGAGCGCAAGCTCGATGCCGGCGCGGGCGATCGCATGCGCGATCACTTCATCGTGATTAGTCTCGCCCTTGATGACAGCGCCAATCATCACGACGCCTTCGATTTCCTTGCACTGCAGCAGGGCTTTCACGACCGGCGCCATGTCGTAAACGCCGGGGACATGGACCACGCGCGCAACTTCGACGCCGAGCGACTCGGCCTCGCGGCGCGCCCGCTGTTCCATCGGGGTGGTCACTTCGGAGTTGAACTCCGAAACTACGAACGCGATTTTCATCGAGCGCTCGCCAGGTCAACCGAGACAGCGTCGCGAATCTCGACGCCGTTGCTTTTGAGATACGACTTCAGCGCGGGAATCGGATGCTCCCCGTAGTGAACGATCGACGCGACGATCGCGGCGTCCGCCATGCCGGTCGTGAACGCATCGCGCAGATGGGCGGGCTCGCCCGCGCCGCCGGATGCAATCACCGGGATCGAAACTGCTTCGCTGATGCGGCGCGTGATTTCGAGATCGTAGCCGAGCTTAGTGCCGTCGCGATCGATCGAGTTGATGCACAGCTCGCCGGCGCCGAGCCGCTCGCCCTCGAGCGACCATGCCAACGCGTCGCGGCCGGTGGGTTGGCGTCCGCCGTCGATCACGACTTCGTAACCGGTCGGTACTTGCGCACGCGCGCCGGTCTTTTTCACTTGCATCGAGAGCACGATGCACTGGCTGCCGAACGCGCGCGCACCCTCCGAGATGATTGCGGGATTGCGCACCGCGCCGGAGTCGATCGAAACTTTCTCAGCGCCCGCGAGCAGGACGGCGCGCATGTCCTCGAGAGTGCGCAGTCCGCCGCCGACGCTGAACGGAATGAAAATCTCGCGTGCTACCGCGCGCACCACGTCGAGCATGATACCGCGACGCTCGTTGGACGCCGTGATGTCGTAGAAAACGATCTCGTCGGCCCCCTCTTTATAGTAGTAGCGTGCCATCGCGACCGGATCGCCGACATCGACGTTCTCGAGGAACTGCACGCCCTTGGTGACTTTGCCGTCACGGACGTCGAGGCAGGGGATGATTCGTTTCGCGAGCATCGTCAGCCACTCAGCCGGCAGAAGTTGTCAAGCAGCTTGAGGCCGGCAGTGCCGCTCTTTTCGAGATGGAACTGCGTCGCTATCACGTTGTCGCGCGCGACCGCGGCGGTGAACGGCACGCCGTAGTCGCACGCGCCAATCGCGAGCGCAGGGTCGTCAGGAATCGGATAGTACGAATTGACGAAATAGAAGTGCGTGTTGTCGGGCACGCCCGCGAAGACTGGATGCGCCCGCGTCTGGCGCACGCGGTTCCATCCGATTTGCGGGACCTTGAGCGGACGGCCGTCGATCGAGCGCGGATAGCGCGCGACGCGGCCCGCGATGATGCCGAGGCATTCAGCGCTATCCTCCTCGCTGCGATCGAGCAACACCTGGATGCCGATGCAGATGCCGAGGAATGGCTTGCCGGCGCGGGCAACGTCGTTGCGCAGGACGTCGACGAGTCCAAGCGCGCGCAGATTTTCCATCGTGGCGCCGGCCGCTCCGACGCCCGGCAGAATCACGCGATCGGCGGCAACGATGCGCTCGGCGCGATCCGTAATCTCGGATTTGTGGCCGAGGAATTCCAGCGCGCGCTGAACGCTGGTGAGGTTGCCGGCCTTGTAGTCGACGATTGCTATCATCGCTTTAATCCAGAGAAGCGATCATAGCTGGTGTCGCATCGCTACCCAAGGCGTAGCGGCGCGGGTGAGGGCGGAGTCGGGGTCGCGCGTGAACCTCTCCCCTGACCCCTCTCCCTTCAGGAGAGGGGAACCAGAGGACGCGCGCTCACTTTCCTCCTCTCCCATGCTGGCAGAGGGGGGGGAAAGCCGGGATTCTTCGCTCCGCAGACTCCGCTCTGAATGACACAGGGATGGGAGAGGTAGGCACTCAGATTTCGGCGCGGATGTCGCGCTGGTCGGAGAGCACCCGCACGTTTACGTGATGCTCTTCCGAGTCGCCGAGCGATCCCCAGTGCATCGCGAAGTTCTCGAGCTGAACGTCGGGGTTGAAGCGTTCCGACGCGCCCATCACGACTTCATCGACGCTGAGCAGAAATGCCATGCGCGCGATCGCATAGATCTGATCGTTGGATACAACCACCAGCGGCGTGACGGCGCGGCCGTGATCCTCGCAAACCTTGACGACCCTGCTGAACAATTTTTCTTCGGCATCGCTGAAAATCTGGCCGCCGTCGCTCGACGCGAGTCCCTTTTCGGTTCTCACGGTCAGCGCAATCAGCTCGGCGTCATCGCGCTCAGACAAGTAGCGATGGAGATGTGTGAGATTGTTGGGGTCGCGGATCGCAATCAGCTTCTTGGTCGGCGCAAACAGGCCGAGACCGATGGAATCGACCTGGCTCTCGTCGATCAGTTGCAGATTGAACTTCTCGGGTTCCTCGCCATACGCGTGCGCGACCTGCCCGTTGATCCTTTCCGAAATCTCGAAAATCACGAACAGCGCGAGCGTGAAGCTGACGCCGGAGATGGTCGCGACCTGCTTGGTGAACAGGTTGATCACCGCGGTCGCGAACAGAATCGTAAACGTCAGCGCGAGGCCGAGCGGAAAATCCTTGCCGCCGGGATGGAACCATTTCAGATTCAGCGGCATCCGCCACAAGCGATGGTACTTGTCCTTGTAGCGCAGAATCAGCACCGACAACGTTTTGAAAACGAAACTCCAGATGACGCCGAAGGCGTACGCCTCGCCCAGCACGAACATGTCACCGCGCGAGAGAACAATGGTAGCGATTTGCAGCATCGCGACCATGTTCACGATGCGATAATTCGTGCCGTATTTTTTGTGCGGGTGGCGGAACCAGTCGAGCAGCACGCCGTCTTCCGCGACGCGGGTCAGCACGCCGGTCGAACCGACGATTGCGGTATTGACGGCGCCGGCAAGAATCAGGAAACCGACGAACACCACGAACGCCCGCAGCGCGAGGCGCGCCCACAACGGCCCCACCACGAACATCGCGAGCCCGCCGATCAGATCGTCGCCATAATTGGACATCCGGACGCTGTCCGGAATGATCATTACCGCGAAAAACGACACCAGCGAGGTCAGTAGCAGGCTGTAAATGAAAATGACCATGCCGGCGCGCAGGAGATTCTTGAGCTTGGGCGCCTCGATCTCGCGATTGATTTGTGCGAGTGATTCTTCACCCGACATGGCGAGGATCGAATGGCCGAACGCTATCAGAATTCCCAAAGTGCCGATGGTGCGCGCACCCGGAAAGTGTTTGAGCCATCCCAGCGAGTCGTTGGTGAACTTCAATTCGAACGGCGGCAGATGCGCCCCGCGCGTGTAAATCGTCAGCCCGCACCACCCGATCATGAGCACGGCCATTACGGTCGTGATCTGCATGATTCGCATCGCCTTGCCGCTGGATTCCTCGATGCCGAGAATATTCTGGCGCCAGAAATATATCGTCACCGCGATGGCGAAGAAGGCGGCGGTGAAGTCGGGCGGCAGTATAATGGAGGAGTGCGCGAGCTTGAGCAGTTCGTTGATCAATCCGACCAGGTATTGCCCGGCCGACACGCCGCTTATGGGTCCGGTCAGGATGTAGTCGAACATCAGGGCCGACACCGAAATTTTCGCCAGCGTCGAGCCCATCGCCTCTTTGACAACGCGATAGACGCCGCCGCGCGTGAACATCGAGCACGATTCGACGTACACGGCGCGCACCGCGTACGAGAACAGCATGACCGCGAGAATGAAGTACGGCGCTGAGCGGCCGCACGCCGTCTCGACGATGCCCCCGATGTAGTAGGCGGAGGACGCGAGATCGCATAGCACGACCGCCGACGCTCTCCAGAAGGAGATGAAGGCGAGCATCCCGGTGGTAACTACGATTGCTTTGGTTTGTTTGCCGAAGGTCGCCTGCGGCTGAACCCGCTCGGCGCCAACAATTTTTGGAGTCGCTGCCAAGTATGAATCTCCCGAGCAAACGCCGAAAACATCAGCGATGCAGGGATTTCAAGGTGCAAGATGCAGACCGCAATGATTAGGCGTGACCTGATTGTGATTCGTAAATTCGGACCTGCGAACGGCAATGCGTCAAGCAGTTGGTGCCGTGCAATTTGCAATAGGATGCAATCAGCCCACTCTTGATGCCTCCATCCCCTTGAGCACTAGAATGGTAATTGAACAGCGCACCGGGGAACCTCTTGGCTAACATTCTCGTCGTCGATGACGACCGCAATATCCGCCGTACGCTGGCGGCCAGCCTTGAATCCGCGAGTCATCAAGTGACGGTGGCTGAAACAGCGGAACGCGCATTGGAGTTGTTCGCGCCGTCGGCCCCGGCGGTAGTCGTCTCCAACGTCCGCATGGAGGGGATGGGCGGGCTGAAGCTGCTCGAATCGATCAAGCGGCTCAACCCGGCGCTGCCGGTCGTAATGATGACGGCCTACGGCTCAATTCCCGACGCGGTCGAGGCGATGCGCCTGGGGGCCTACGACTACGTGACCAAGCCGTTCACGGCGGATCAGATCGTGCACGTCGTCGCGCGCGCTCTCGAGGTACACGAGCTGCGCGCCGAAAATAAAGAACTGCGAGATCGGATCGAGAGCCTGACCGAACCCGAGCCGTTTCTTACCTACAGTCCGCATTCGCGAAAACTGGCGGAGATCGCGGCGCAAGTGGCCGACAGCGACGCGACCGCTTTGATCACCGGCGAGAGCGGCACCGGCAAGAGCATGCTGGCGTCGTATATCCACCGCTTGAGTCCGCGCAAAGACGGGCCGTTCGTGCAGGTCGCGTGCACGACGCTCAGCGAGCATCTGCTGGAGAGCGAACTCTTCGGGCACGTGCGCGGTTCGTTTACCGGCGCAATCAAGGACAAGCCCGGCCGCCTCGAAGCGGCGGAGGGCGGGACCGTCCTGCTCGACGAGATCGGCGACCTGACGCCGGTGGTTCAATCGAAGCTGCTGCGCTTTCTGCAGGAGCGGACGTTCGAGCGCGTCGGCGGCGCGCAGACGATCAAAGTGGACGCGCGCATAATCGCCGCGACCAATCAGCATCTCGAGCAGCTCGTCAAGGAAAAGCGCTTCCGCGAGGATCTCTACTACCGCCTCAACGTGATCGAATTGCAGGTGCCAGCCCTGCGCGATCGGCCGGGAGAAATCCTGAAGCTGGCGGAGCACTTTGCCGCGCAAGCCGCACAGGCGCATCACAAGCCGGCCCATTCGATTGCGGCTGAGGCGCGCGAAGCGCTGGTGTCCTACGCGTGGCCGGGCAATATCCGTGAACTGCGCAACGTGATGGAGCGCGCAGTGATCCTGAGCCGCGGCGAGGCGATCAACCTGAGCGATTTGCCGGACAAGATTCTGGCATCACCTGACAAACTCGATCACAGCCACACACTGGAGCAGATGGAGCGGCGGCATATTGAAGTCGTGCTCGAGCAGGCGATGACGCTCGAAGAAGCGGCCGATATGCTGGGAATCAACGTCGCGACGCTATGGCGAAAGCGCCGGAGATACGGGCTGGACTGACGGCTTTGCGGGAGCCTGCTGACGCGTCGCCAGGATCGCGGCCGTGAATGCTGGATCAGCAAACAATCCCCTCAACGCATCCGTGAGGTATTCTCCAAGCACGTGCGTCGCAGGCTTGCCGCTGAAAGCAGACTCGTCGGTGGGAGTACCCTCGGCACCGACGTTTTTTGAAAATAGGACCTTACCGGTCTGCAGCTGTACCTCGACTCGCATCGAGAGATAACCTCGCCCCGTCGCGGTGAATCCGAACTCGCCGTCGATTAGCTTCCGTGCAGCGAATCGCTCGATCTGGATGACGATCAGTGAGCCGACGCTACCTATCTTGAACCCGCGCGCCTTCAATTCCGTCTCGGCCGCACCCCTGACGGTGTCGACGGCATCTTTGACCTGGAAGCGCACTAGCTTATCGCTGAAAGGGTTGGCCCTGTCCCAAAACGAGTCATATTCGTCGGGCTCCAGATCCTCAACTCTGACTTCCACGGGCACGGTATCGGCGCCTGCGATCGCCTGCACGTTCTGCTGCGGGACATAAGTGATCGGCAATTTAGTTGCTTCGATCGAGCAACCAACTAGAAGGGCTCCGAATGCGAGGAGCGGGATTGTGCCCATTGCGAACGCGACCGCGCCGAATCGGCGACAACGATAGAAAAGCATCGATAGATCAACTACCAGTTGTCGGCGCGCCGGAAAACCCGGTCCGCGCGACAGCCAATAACATACCGGCGCGCTCCGCGATGGAGCGCGCCGGTGCTTAGAGCGAGCGCTGTGCGCGACTATTTTTTGTTCATCGCACCTTCGAGACGGCTGTGACTCTTTACGCACGTGCCGAGGCTGGTGAACGGATCCGGCCAGTCGTGCTTGACGCAATACGGCAGCGCCGACATATCGTTGTCCGAGTATCCGCGCGCCGACAGATCCTTCTTCATGCAATCGCTGTGCGCCTGGTTGGCGCCCGCGACGCCGGCGGCATCGTCGGCAGCTTCGGTGATCAGCGCGTCGCGCAGTTCGATCTTCACCTGCGGATCGGTACTCTTGCCAAGTGAGCCCGCGATGTTGCTCGACGGACCACAGGTCCCGACCGCATCGATGAACGCCTCTTCGATCCCGACTGGACTGAGATCTTTTGCGAACCCCACGCTCGCCACCGCCATCAACATACTTGTCGCAATCAATGCCACAGCAAATCGTTTCATCGCACTCGTCCTCCAGGTTTGAGATGTGACCCCTGCGAAAACGGCCGCATCGTTGGCAATCCGCTTTTATCTGTACGATGCGGCGGTCAAAAAAGTCCAGCGGACGCGACCGATTCTGTTCCAGCGGGCACACGGCTTGACGGAAACTGCCGCTTGATGAAAGTGTCGCCTGAATTCAGTCCAAGGGAAATTCATCATGGCCAAGATTGCACTCGCTTGCACTATCCTTCCCGACAGCCCGCCGACGCGCCTGATCGAATGGTCGCGCGCGGCGGAGGAAGCGGGCTTTTCGGGCGTCTTCATGACTGAGGCGAACAACGACTCGATTGCCTGCGCGCTCGCGCTCGGGCTTCACACCAGGCGAATCAAACTCGGCACCGCGATCACCAACATTTATCTGCGCCACCCTAATCTGCTCGCCAATGAAGCGGCGGCGGTGCAGGAATTCACCGGCGGACGATTCATCCTCGGTCTCGGCACGGGGCATCGCGAGGGCAATTCCGCACTCGGAATCGACATGGGAGTGCCGCTGACGCGGATGCGCGAAACGGTGAAGACGCTGCGCGCCGCACTCGACGGCGGCAAAACGGGCCCGCGCGTCAGCGCGAAGCTGCCGCTCTACCTGGCGGGCGTCTCGCGCCCGATGGTGAAGCTGGCCGGCGAAATCGGCGACGGCGTCATCTTCAACTTCTTTCCGCCGGCGCGGGTCAAGGAAGCGCTTGGCGAGTTGGCCGAGGGCGCGAAGATCGCCGGCCGCGATGTCAAGCAGATCGAGCCGACACTATTCGCGACCGCATTCATCTCCGACGACCTCGAAGCGGCGCGCCGCCCCGCGCGCAAGCTGCTGTCACGCTACGGCGCATTGAAATTCTACGGCAACATGATGGCGCATTCGGGGTTCGAGCGCGAAATCTCCGCGATTCGCGGGGCGGGACGCGATGCCGACGCGGCTATCGCCGCGGTCAGCGACGAGCTGATCGATGCGACTTTGCTGGTCGGCTCGGAGTCGCGCGTTCGCGATCGGCTGCAGGAGCTATGCGCGCCGGGAATCGGCACCGCGATCGTCTTTACGAATCCGGTCAACGAGGACCGCAACGCCGCCGTGCTGCGAACGATCCGCGCGCTCAAGCAGTAACGCACGCCTTACGGCACGTCGTCCTGATCGGCGGGGTTCTGATCGCTGGGGCTGCGGGCTAGCGCGACGCGATCGTAAAAGTGCCTGATGCGCTTGGCGTTGACGCCAAAGTCACCAATCCCGTCGCGCGATTTCGATCGCATCTCGATCAGGCTCGCGCCATCGGGCGTCGGCCGAATCTGGATCACGACATCGTCATGGAAATGGAACAGCCTGGAAGTGGCGACCGCCTCGAACGTATCCGTGGCCGGATCCTTGTAGGTAATCTTCCACGTCGGAATCGCCTGGGCGACCTCGATCACACGCGCGTAGGCGTCCGCCGGTGAAAGGCGTTCCTTGATCGGACCGATCGGGCCGTAGCCGGCCAACTGCCGGTCGGCATACTTCGCCTTGTTGTATTTCATGTCGCGATTCGGCTCATGCTGCAGTTGCTCGGCGTAAACGAACTCGGGCGAATCGTCGAAATCAGTCGTGATGTCGTTGATGGGCGGATACTTGGAGCCGCTCAGCACGATGATAATCATCGGCACCGCAATCAGCGCGCATATCACCGTGCCCACCACTGCCCGATTGCGCCCGGCTCGGAGCTGCGGCGTGCGCGTCAGAAAAATCGCGAGCAGACCGACCAATGAACCAATTATGCTCAGCAGGAACCCCAGAGCGAAGAGCTGGAACCCCAAGAACGCCGGAACAAAATAGAAATGCGCGCCGATGACTCCCACCAGTATCATCGTGATCGCCAATAGCGCGTCAAAGAATGCGAGCCATGCAAAGGTCATCCACTTTTCTCCCGTGAGAGATTCGCGTCAGCGGCCCGGCGCCTGATTCTTGATTCCGCGCACCACGAACTGCGGCAATACGAACAGAAACGATCCTCCCGCGACTGCGCGATCGATGTCGGTGAACCAACCCTCGACCTCGGCTGCCGCGATCTTGCCGGAGTCGCGAGCGTACCGCGCGAAACTGGCCTTCAGCATCGGCATCGAGCGCCCGACGGTATCCGCGCCGGCGTGGATCTCGACATTCACGTCGTCAAGCCCAGCGGCGCGAAACAACCGATAAAGCTGGCGTCCGATCTGCGGCTCCCTTATCGCAATCGCCTTCGACGCCGCGATGATTCGATCGCTGCGCTCACGCGCCGCAGCGCCGATATCGAGCGCGAGCATGTCCCAGTCGCTGTCAACCGCAACCGCAATCCCGCCCGGCGCCGTCACCCGCGCCATTTCCGCGACAGTATCGGCCGCGGAATCGACATATTCAAGAACGTTTTTGCACCAGACGCGGTCGAACGAGGCGTCGGGAAAGGGCAGTGGCGGAAACGCGCTTTGTACGAACTCCGCTGCCAGCTTGGCCTCGCGCGCGCGTGCGCCGGATCGCTCGACGAATTCGGCGTTGATATCGACGCCAGTCACTTTGCCGCCTGGAGCCACGCGCCGAGCCAGCTCGAAGGTGGTGTGGCCGGGACCGGAGCCGACATCGAGCACACGCAGACCAGCTTTGAGCTCGAGCGGCCGCAGCAACGGCTCCATCGCGGGGTGATAGGCGAGGATTTTGTCGTATGCGCTGTGGCGATCCGGGTCGATATCGACCCAATGCTGCTTGTAGTAAGGCTCAGCCATGACCGATGAGCGATCAGACGAGACGGAGTTCCTTCATCGCGATGCGCAACTTCTCAGCAGGCCCCGCGGTCATCGGCACCAGTGGCAGCCGCAACTCGTTGGCGCACTTGCCCATGAACGCGACCGCCTGCTTGACAGGAATTGGATTGGTCTCGACGAACAGCGCGCGCATCATCGGCAGCAACCGGTAATGAATCTCGCGCGCCTTCGCGAAATCACCAGCTAGCGCGGCGGCCGCGAGATCGTGCACCTCGCGCGGGACTATGTTGCTGCACGTCGAGATGACGCCCTTCCCGCCGAGCGCCATTACGGGCAGCGTGAGCGCGTCGTCGCCCGACAGAATCGTTATCCGGTCGCCGCACATCTTGAGGATGTCGGACGACTGATCCATCGAGCCCGACGCCTCCTTGATGCCGACGATGTTCTTGATCTCGGCCAGCCGCGCAACGGTCTCGGGCAAGATGTTCGACGCGGTACGGCCCGGGATGTTGTACACGAACAGCGGGATATCCACGCTCGCCGCGATCGTCTTGTAGTGCCGGTAGATGCCGTCCTGAGTGGGCTTGTTGTAGTAGGGCGATAGCAGCAGCGCGCCGTCCGCGCCCATCTCGCGCGCCGCCGCGGTCAGCCGAATCGCCTCGGCGGTCGAATTCGATCCGGTGCCCGCGATGACCGGGACGCGTTTGCGCGTCTGCTCGATTGTGATCTTGATCACGCTGTCGTGCTCGGCGTGCGAGAGCGTGGCGGATTCACCGGTCGAGCCGCACGGGACCAGCCCGTCGATGCCACTCTGGATCTGCCATTCGATCAGATCGCGCAACGCCGGTGCGTCCACCTCGCCGTCGCGAAACGGCGTTACGAGAGCAGTCAGTGCGCCATTGAACATCGTTCGTAGCCTCCCGCGTCGCTCATTTCACCGGGACCATCTCATCGGCGCCGAGCTCGACCGCACCGCTGAAAACCTCGACGGCGTTGCCGGTCATGAAAACGTGATTTGCGTCGGGACCGTCGGCGCGCCATTCGATTTCAAGATTGCCGCCGCGCAGCTCGATCGTTGCAGTCCGCTCGGAATGATTCGTCAGCACAGCCCCGACCAGCGCCGCGCATGCGCCCGTGCCGCAAGCCCAGGTCTCGCCCGAGCCGCGCTCCCACACGCGCATCTTTAGATTGCGGCGCGAAGAAGCCAGGATGAACTCGGTGTTCACGCGGCGCGGAAAGAACGGATGATGCTCAAACTCGCGGCCCAGCGCGGCAAAATCGCGATCTTGCAGCTTGAATACACCGTCATCAGCAACGAACACCACGCAATGCGGATTGCCCATCGAGACCGCCGTGATCGATTCGCGCCGGCCTGCGACCTCAAGAGGATAGTCGGTGATTCGGCCGTCGGCATTGACCGGGATGTCACGGCCTTCGAGAATCGGCTCGCCCATATCGACCGTCGCGCCCATTACTCGGCGCCCTTCCAATCGCAGCGCAACGGTCTTCAACCCGGCGTCGGTCTCGACGACCATTGGATTCGCGCGCACCAGGCCGCGCTCGAAGGCGAGCCGCGCCAAGCATCGGATTCCGTTGCCGCACATGTCGCCGCGGCTGCCGTCCGCGTTGTACATTTCCATCCGGATGTCGGCCCTGCTCGACGGCGCCAACATGATCAGACCGTCGCCGCCGACGCCGAAATGGCGATCGGAAAGTTTCACTGAGAGCGCGGACGGATCGGCGGGACGCGCGCGCATCGCAACGATATAGATGTAATCGTTGCCGCATCCGTGCATCTTGGTGAATTCGAGCGTTGCCATCGCGCTGTGCGCTCTCACGCCGTCTTGAGGTCAACGATATGTTCGCCGTGAATCTGGTCCTCGAAGCTGTCGCGATCGCGAATCACGTGCGCGTCGGCGCCGTCGACCAGAATCTCGGGCGCGCGCGGACGGCTGTTGTAGTTCGACGACATCACGAAGCCGTACGCGCCGGCACTCATCACCGCGAGCAGGTCGCCCTCCGCGGGCTCCGCCATCTCACGCTCGCGCGCGAAGAAATCGCCGCTCTCGCATACCGGTCCGACGATGTCCGCGGTCACGGTCTTGCCGGGTTTGCGGCGATCGACGGGAATGATCGAGTGATACGCCTCGTACAGCACCGGACGAATCAAATCGTTCATCGCGCCATCGATCACGACGAAGCGCTTCACATCGGTTTCTTTATTGTAGAGGACCTTGGTCACCAGCACTCCCGCGTTGCCGACCATCACGCGTCCCGGCTCGGTGATTATCTTGAGCCCGAGACCCGCGATCGGCTTCAGCAGAGCGTGCGCGTATTCCGACGGCGGCGGCGGCTGTTCCTGATACGGGATTCCGAGACCGCCGCCGAGATCGAGATACTTCAGCGCGATCCCCGCGCTGCGCAGCCGACCCACAATCGCGGCAACCTTCTGTCCCGCTTCGGCAAACGGCGCCATCTCGGTTATCTGCGAGCCGATATGGGTGCTGAGGCCGACGATTTCGAGCTGCGCGAGCGCGCTGGCCTCGGCGTAATACTCGTCCACCTGCGAAAGCGGCACACCGAATTTGCTGTCGCGATGGCCGGTGGAGATGTGCGGATGCGTACCCGGATCGAGATCGGGATTCACCCGCAGACTGACGGGCGCGCGATGCTTCATCCGGCCCGCGACCTCGGCCACGCGATGCAGTTCGGGGCGTGACTCGACGTTGATCATCAGGATGCCGGCTTCGAGCGCTGCCAAGATCTCCTCATCAGTCTTGCCGACCCCGGAGAACACAATCTTGCGCGGGTCCGCGCCGATGCGCAGGCATCGCATCAACTCGCCGACCGACACGATATCGAATCCCGCGCCCATCGAGGCGAACAACTTCAGGATGCTCAGATTCGACAGCGCCTTCATCGCGTAGCAGATCAAATGATCCGTGCCGGCGAAGGCCTCGTCGAAGACGCGGAAATGGCGCCGGAGCGTGCGCGCGCTATAAACGAAAAAAGGCGTGTTGATTCGCCGCGCCAGGTCGGCGATCGGCAGGTCCTCGGCATAAAGCTGATCGTTGCGGTATTCGAAGTAGTTCATCGCGATGTTACGACAGGGCGAAGTTTCGTTTCTATCATAGCGCAACCCCGCGAATAAACTGACGCTCCCAGTCAGGTTCGCGCCCAATCCTATTGAATGGGGACGGGGGTCGGCACTACGAAAGTATCGGGGTTCGGCGGTGCCGATGCATGCTTGCGCACGATCCTCACATCGTTCGACGGCTCGCTGACGTAGCCGTCGGTGGTGCTCGAAGTCACCTGGTAATGATAGGTCTTGCCCATGATGGTCGCGCCGTCGATGAAGGTAAATGTATTCTGTACCTGGAAGCGCCCTTCGTCGTGCACTTCGACTTCGCCAATCTTCTCGACCGGGCCACCTTCCATCGTGCGCGAGATTGTGAAACCGCCGAGGTCTTTCATCTTTTGACCGCCTGCGTAATTCACCGGCCGGTCCCAGGTCAGCCGAATTCCCTCCTTGGCATTGGCCGCCTCGAGCCCCATGATTTGCTCGGGACGCGCCGCCTCCGGCGGTATCGGTGGCGACTTCACGCCGCATCCGAGGAGCACGATATTCAAGAGCGCGGCAATCATAAGCCCGAGCGTCAACCACTTCGCGCCGTTGGGTTTCCGATTCATCGACCTCCGAGCTCCTTCAGGCGGCGCTTGACCGTGGCCGGCGCCGGACCGCCTTCGATCGTGCGCCGCGCGAGCGAATTCTCGGCGCGAAGAATCGCGATCGCGTCGGCGCCAAACGCGTTCGAATGCCGCCGCAACTCCGCGATGCTCAAGTCCTCAAGCGTCTTGCCCGCTTCGGCCGTTTCCCGAACTATCGCGCCGACGATCTCGTGCGCCTGGCGAAACGCAGTGCCGCGACTGACCAGGTATTCCGCGAGATCCGTCGCCAGCGCAAATCCTCCCGCCGCTGCGCGCATGCGCTTTAGATCAAACCGCAACATCGGCCAAAACTTTGCCAGAAGATCGAGCGCGGGTTTCAGTGCGTCGAGCGCGTCGAACACGCGTTCCTTGTCTTCCTGCAAGTCAGAGTTATAAGCGAGCGGCAGGCCCTTCAAAACAGTCAGCATCGCGACGAGATCGCCGAACACGCGGCCAGTCTTGCCGCGAATCAGTTCCAGCAGGTCGGGATTCTTTTTCTGCGGCATCATCGAGCTACCGGTAGAAAACTCGTCGGGAATCGCCGCGAACCCGAACTCCGCGCTCGTCCAGAGAATTATTTCCTCGCACATCCGCGACAGATGCACCTGCGTGAGCGCGGCCGCCGAAAGAAAATCCACCACGAAATCGCGATCCGACACCGCGTCCATGCTGTTGGCGGTGATCGCCTTGAACCCCAGCAGCCGCGCGACCATTCGGCGATCGAGGCGTAGCGTCGTTCCCGCCAATGCTCCCGCGCCGAGCGGCATGACAGCGGTGCGCGCCGCGGCCTGCTCGAAGCGTTCGCGGTCTCGGCCAAGCATCTCGACATAGGCAAGCAAGTGATGCGCGAGCGTGACGGGCTGCGCGCGTTGCAAGTGCGTGTAGCCGGGCATGATCGTCGCGACGTGGCGCCGCGCGAGCTTAGCAAGCGTCGCGCGGAGCCCCGCGATCAGCGCAATCACGCCAGCGATCTCGTCGCGCAAGAAAAGCCGCATGTCGAGCGCGACCTGATCGTTGCGCGAACGGCCGGTGTGGAGCTTGCGCCCCGGCTCGCCGATCAGTGCGATCAGCCGTCGTTCGATCGCCAGGTGAATATCTTCGTCTGCGATATCGAATTTGAAGCGTCCATCCGCGATTTCACTTTCGATCCGTTCGAGTCCGGCGACGATCGAGCGCGACTCGCCCGCCTTGAGTAACCCGACCTTCGCAAGCATCTGCGCATGCGCGATCGATCCGCGAATATCGTGCCGGAACAGCCGCCGGTCGAATGGCAACGACGCGGTAAAGGCTTCGACCTCAGGCAGGCGGCCGCGCGCAAATCTCCCGCGAATGAGATTTTTCTTGCTGGGACGTACTTTCACGATGAAGCGAGCGAACTGGTTCGCGACGCGCGAATCAATTGAGGGGCCGCAACTGGCAGGTGCATCCGCGCGCCGCGCAACTCATCGAACCGTCGGGATGCGTGATATGAACGTCCATCTTGTGATGGCAATGGTCGCAGTCTCCGGTCCGCGGACGGGGCAC
Source organism: uncultured delta proteobacterium (assembly GCA_963711565.1). Classification (GTDB taxonomy): domain Bacteria; phylum Desulfobacterota; class Binatia; order Binatales; family Binataceae; genus Binatus. The sequence continues at coordinate 551,777 of CAVQEQ010000001.1, forward strand.
AAGTTTGGGCTGTGTGCGTACAGGCTTGAACTGGATGACCTTGCCCAAATCGCTAACCCTTGGTGCTCGTACGCGCGAGCGCTCGAAGCCTCACGCCCGCAAGCCTGATGAATCCGTCGGCGTCGGCCTGGTTATATCCGCCCGCTTCCTCGAAGCTCGCGATCTTCGGATCGTACAGCGAGTTCGGCGATTTGCGGCCGGCGATCCACACGCCACCCTTGAAGAGCTTCAGCCGCGCCACGCCGTTCACGTTTTTCTGCGTATCGTCCACCAGCGCCTGCAGCGCCTCGCGCTCGGGCGCAAACCAATATCCGTAATACACCATTTCGGCGTAGCGTGGGATAAGCGAGTCGCGCAGATGCATCACCTCGCGATCCAGAGTGAGCTGCTCGACCGCGCGATGCCCATGGAAGAGGATCGTCACGCCGGGCGTCTCGTAAACCCCGCGCGATTTGATTCCAACGTAGCGGTTCTCGACGAGATCGACGCGCCCGATCCCGTGACGTCCCGCGATTTCGTTGGCGCGCTCGATGATTCCCGCGGGCGCGAGCCGCTCACCGTTGATCGCCACCGGATTGCCGCCAGCGTATTCGATTTCGACGTACTCCGGCTTGTTCGGCGCGTCCTCAGGCGACACGGTCATGCGGAACATGTCGTTGTAAGGCTCGCGCCACGGGTCCTCGAGGATGCCGCCCTCGTAGCTGACGTGGACCATGTTGCGATCCATCGAGTACGGCTTCTCGGCGGTCACGGTCAGGGGAATTTTCTTTTCGTTGGCGTAAGCGATCATGTCGGCGCGGCCCACGAACGGCCAATCGGCCCGCCGCCACGGCGCGATGATCTTCAGGTCCGGCGCGAGCCGCGCAAACGTCAACTCGAATCGCACCTGGTCGTTGCCCTTGCCGGTGCATCCGTGAGCGACGGCGTCGGCGCCTTCCTGGCGCGCAATCTCGACCAGTTTCTTTGCGATGACCGGCCGCGCGATCGACGTGCCGAGCAGGTAGTAGCCCTCGTACACGGCATTCGCGCGCAGCATCGGGAAGACGAAGTCGCGTGCGAATTCCTCTCGCAGATCGACGAGATAAAGTTTGCTCGCTCCGGTCTTGAGCGCCTTCTCTTCGAGGCCCTCGGTCTCGTCGCCCTGCCCGACGTCGGCGCAGTATGCGATCACCTCGCAGCCGAACCGATCTTTGATCCAGCGCAGCATCACCGACGTGTCGAGTCCGCCGGAATACGACAGCACCAGTTTTTTTATTTTCTCGGTCGCCACGATTATTAGACCCTCACGCCTGCGACGGCGAAGTCCGCAAAATTTCAGGACGTATCAGCCAGACCATCACCGCCTTCTGCGCATGCAGCCGGTTCTCGGCCTGATCGAGCACCACCGAGCGCGGGCCGTCGAGCACGTCGTCGGTGATTTCCTCGCCGCGATGCGCCGGCAGGCAGTGCATCACGATCGCGCCCTTGCGCGCGTGCTTCAAGAGCGCGTCGTTGACCTGGAAACCCTTGAAGTCGCGCCGGCGCTGCACCGCTTCCTTCTCACGTCCCATCAACGTCCACGTATCAGTGTAAACAACGTCCGCGTCCTTGACCGCCTCGGCAGGATCGTCGGTAAGTGTGCCGATTTCCTCGTTGCGCAGCCGCTTCATGAACTCCTTCTCCGGCCCGTAGTCTTTCGGACAGGCGAGCCGCAGCTCAAAGCCCGCGAGCGCCGCCGCTTCGATCCAGCTCTGCGCAAGGTTGAAGCCGTCGCCAACGAACGCGACGCGCACTTTGCTAAGATCGCGCCCGAAGCGCTCCTGCAACGTCATCAGATCGGCGAGCAACTGGCACGGATGCAGCAAATCGGTGAGCCCGTTAATGACCGGCACGGTCGCCTCGCGCGCCAGCTCGACCGCGGTCTCGTGCGAGAATGTGCGAATCATGATCAAATCCACGGTTCGCGAGATGTTGCGCGCGACATCCTTCACGGACTCGCGCTCGCCGATACCGATATCATTAGGCGCGAGATAAATCGCGTGCCCGCCAAGCTGCGCCATGCCGGTCTCGAACGTGACCCGCGTCCGCAGCGACGGCTTCTGAAATACCATCGCGAGCGTCCGCCCGCGCAGGTACGGATGGTCGAGTCCGATCTTGAGCTCGGCCTTTAGCCGCGCGCCCAGCGCGAGCAGTCCGTTGAGTTCAGCCGGCGAAATCGAGCTGAGATCGAGAAAGTCGCGTTTCATTTCGGAATCGGCGTGCTCTTGAATGCATTCTCGATAATCGCGAGGCCCGCGTCCGCTTCCTCGCGCGTAAGATTCAACGGCGGCAACAGCCGCAGCACGTTGCCCGCGGTGCCGTTGACGAGCAGCCGATGCTTGAGACACTGCTCGACAATCGGCCGCGCGTCGTGCTTGAGCACCGCGCCGATGATCATCCCGAGTCCGCGAACCTCGACGATTCGGTCGCACGAGCGCGCGAATCTAGCGAGCCGCTCGAGGATGTAAGCGCCGACGCTCGACGCGTTCTCGAGCACCTCGTCCTGCTCGAGCGCGTCGATCACGGCACAAGCCGCAGCGCATGCGACCGGATTCCCTCCGAACGTGCTGCCATGGCTGCCGGGCGTGAAGCTCGACGCTATCTCGGCGCGCGCAATCATCGCGCCGATCGGAAGCCCTCCACCCAGCGCCTTCGCCAGCGTTACGATGTCCGGTTTGATGCCGACGTGCTCGAACGCGAAAAATTTCCCGGTGCGTCCCATCCCGGTCTGCACTTCATCCAGTATCAGCAGCATCTTGTTGCGATCGCACCAGTCGCGCACCCGCTTTAGGTAATCCGCGCGCGGCACGACGACGCCGCCTTCGCCCTGGATCGGTTCGACCATCACGCCGACGGTTTCATCGCGCCGTGCGTGATCGAGCGCCGCGATATCGTCGTACGGGATCATTCTGAAGCCGGGCATCAGCGGCTGGAACCCCTGATGGTAGCGCTCCTGGCCGGTCGCGCTCACAGTCGCGAGCGTGCGTCCGTGAAACGACCCGAGCGTCGTCAAAATCTCAAAACGTCCGTTGCCCCATCGCCGCGCGAGCTTTATGGCAGCCTCGTTGGCTTCGGCGCCCGAGTTGCCCAGGAAAACTTTGCCGTCGCCGAAATGATTCGCCAGCTTCTCGACGAGTCGGGCGGTCGGTTCGGTATGAAACACGTTGGAAACGTGCGTGAGCTTCTCCGCCTGCTCCTTGATCGCCCGCACGACGCGAGGATTTCCGTGTCCGAGGCTGGTAACCGCGAGCCCGCAGAAAAAATCGAGATAGCGATTGCCGTCAGCGTCGTACAGATACGCGCCGTGCCCACGCGCGAACGCGATCGGCAGGCATCCGTACACATCGACCATGTTGCGATGCGTGAGTTCTATTATCTCGGCGTTGTTCATCGAACTTTGCCGCCCTGCGCAATGCGAGCAGTGTCGCTCAACGCCGAGACCTTTGCGCTGCGCTGGACGACCTCGGTGCCGATTCCTGAGCGCGTGAAAATTTCGAGCAGCACCGCGTGCTTGTTGCGCCCGTCGATTATGTGCGTCTTCGCGACGCCCTTGGTCAGCGCCTCGATGCAGCATTCGACCTTCGGAATCATCCCTTCGTGAATGACGCCGCGCGCGATCAGGCGCCGCGCTTCCGCCGCATCGAGTGTCGAGAGCAGCTTGCCGTCCTTGTCCTTCACGCCTTCAACGTCGCTCAGCAGTATCAATTTTTCCGCCTTGAGCGCGGCCGCGATCTCGCCCGCCGCGGTATCGGCATTGATGTTGTACGTCTGGCCGTCGCGGCCAAATCCCGTCGGCGCGATCACCGGGATGAAATTGTTCACCTCAAGCGTGCGCAGCAATTCCGGATTGACGCGATCGACTTCGCCGACCAGCCCGATATCGACGCGCGAGCGCTTGCCGTTGTCGTCGGTCACGACCATACGCATCTTGCGCGATCTGATCAGGTCGCCGTCCTTGCCCGACAGCCCGACCGCGCGCCCGCCCGCCCGCGAGATCGTCGCGACGAGATCCTTGTTGATTCTCTGCAGCACCATCTCGGCCGCTTCCATCGTCGCCGGATCGGTCACACGCATCCCGCGTACGAAGCGCGACTTCAGCCCGAGCTTGCCGATCAGTTCCGTGATCTGCGGGCCGCCGCCGTGCACGATTATCGGGTTGATGCCGACCAGGTCGAGCAGCACGACCTCCCGCGCAAAACTTTCGCGCAGCTCCTCGGTTTGCATCGCGTGGCCGCCGTATTTGATGACGAACGTCTTGCCGCGAAAGCGCCGAATGTACGGCAGCGCTTCGATGAGCACGTCGGCTCGATTGTGGGTCGCCTCTTTCACGCTCTAAAGAACCTCGCCAAAACCCGGAAAAGGAAATGAAAACAGTATTGCACGCGCGGCGCAATCCATCGCCTGCGTGGCAGTTAATACAAGTCTAACGGTTGCGCGGGAGCTACAGAATATAGCGCGAAAGATCCTCGTCTTTGACGATCTCGTCGAGGCGGCCGTGAACGTAGGCGGCGTCGATTGTCAGCTCTTTGTTCTGCAGCTCCGGCGCGTTGAATGACAGCTCTTCGAGCAGGCGCTCGAGCACCGTATGCAGCCGGCGCGCGCCGATATTTTCCGAGCGCGAGTTGACCTTGGCCGCGATCTCCGCCAGCGCCGCGACGCCGTCTTCGGTGAACCGCATTCGCACGCCCTCGGTCTCCATCAGCGCTACGTATTGCCGCGTCAGCGCGTTCTCCGGCTCGGTCAGGATGCGGATGAAATCTTCGCGCGTGAGCGCCTTCAGCTCCACGCGAATCGGAAAGCGGCCCTGGAACTCGGGAATCAGATCCGACGGCTTCGACGTATGGAACGCGCCCGACGCGACAAACAAAATGTGATCGGTCTTCACCGCGCCATATTTCGTGTTGACTGTCGAGCCCTCGACGATCGGCAGCAGGTCGCGCTGCACGCCTTCGCGCGACACGTCCGGCCCGTGCGTCTCGCGCCCCGCGATCTTGTCGATCTCATCGATGAAAACTATCCCCGACTGTTCCGCGCGCGTGATCGCCTCGTGCGCGACCGCCTCCATATCCACCAGCCGCGCCGCTTCCTCCGCAGTCAGCAGCTCGAGCGCCTCGGGGATTTTCACTTTGCGCGTGCGCGTCTTCTTCGGCATGAGCTGATTCATCAGCTCCTTCATGTTGAGGCCCATCTCTTCCATGCCCTGCGGCGTGAAGACCTCGATATTCGGCGCGGCGTTCGCGCTGACTTCGAGCTCGACCTCGCGATCGTTGAGGTGGCCGCCGATGAGCAGCTTACGCAACTTCTCGCGCGTGTCTTTGTGCGAGTCGTTATCCACGACCTCTACATTCCCTTCGGGAGTGATCCCCGCAGGACGGCGAACTTTCGTCGGCGCCGGGAACAGCAAATCGAGCAGGCGTTCTTCGGCATTTTCGCGCGCCTTCACCGCAACGCGCTCGCGCGCTTCGTCGCGCACCATCTTGACCGAGCACTCGGCCAGGTCGCGAATCATCGACTCAACGTCGCGCCCGACGTAGCCGACCTCGGTGTAGCGGGATGCTTCTACCTTGACGAACGGCGCCTGCGCCAGCCGCGCCAGCCGCCGCGCGATTTCCGTCTTGCCGACGCCGGTCGGCCCGATCATCAGGATGTTTTTGGGCGCGATTTCGTCGCGCAGGTCCGGCGCGACATTCTGCCGCCGCCATCGATTGCGCAGCGCGATCGCAACAGCGCGCTTCGCGTCATGCTGCCCGACGATATATCGATCGAGCTCCGAGACGATCTCGCGCGGCGTCATCACCTGTGGAACTGCCATCGCTTGAAAACTTCCTGAAGACTATAACTCTTCGAACACGAATTGGTCGTTGGTGTATACGCAGACTTCCGACGCGATCTTCATCGCACCTTCCGCAATCTGGCGCGCCGTCATCCCCGAGCCGTGACGAATCAGCGCACGCGCGGCCGACAGCGCGTAGTTGCCGCCCGATCCGATCGCCAGGATTCCGTCGTCAGGCTCGAGCACGTCGCCGACGCCCGAAATGAGCAGCGAGCTCTCCTTGTCCGCGACGACCAGCATCGCCTCGAGCCGCCGCAGGATTCGATCCGTGCGCCAGTCCTTGGCCAGCTCGACCGCCGCACGGCGCAGCACTCCGTTGTATTCCTGCAGCTTCAATTCGAACTTGTCGAACAGCGTCAGCGCGTCCGCGGTCGAGCCTGCAAATCCTGCTAGCACTCTGTCCTGATGCAGCCGGCGCACTTTCTTCGCCTTGCTCTTCATGATCGTCTGCCCGACGCTCACCTGCCCGTCACCGGCGATCACGACGTGCCCCTCGTGGCGCACGCTCAGAATCGTCGTGTGGCGAAATTCGGCGCCCGGCTCGATACCCCTGTCAGACTCGTGGGAAGGCACGTCGATAAACCTCTTTCAAATGATGCACACTGACATGAGTATAGCGCTGCGTCGTCGCCAGGCTCGCATGGCCGAGCATCTCCTGTATCGACCTCAAATCAGCCCCATTGCCAAGCATATGCGTTGCGAAAGAATGGCGCAGCCCATGCGGCGTAACGCCCACGGTGACGCCAGCCGCCTCGATTCTACGCTGCAGGATCATCTCGACGCTGCGCGTGGTCAGCCGTCCGCCGCGAAGATTCGTGATTACGGGGCCGTTATGCTCCCACGCGATCGGCATTGCCGTCTTCCACCTCTTCAACGCATCCAGGGCCGGCTCGCCGAGCGGCACGAGGCGATCCTTGTTGCCCTTGCCCGCGCGGATCATCACCATCCCGAGCTCTTCGTCGATATCCCGCCAGTCCAACCCGACCAGCTCGCCGACGCGCAGCCCCGACGAGTACAACGTCTCGAAGATCGCACGGTCGCGTATCGCGGCGGGCGTCGAGTCATCGAGCGTCGGCGAGAATTCGATCAGCTTGCGAACTTCGGCTTCCTGAAGGATCGACGGCAAGCCGCGCACATTCTTCGGCGATCGAATCGATCGCGCCGGGCTCGCCGCGCCGATCGTCGTCTCGCGATATCGGAAGAACGCCTTGATCGCACTAAGTCTGCGCTGGACGGTTGCGCGTTTTGCGGTCTTCATCAGTTCCTTCAGGTAGCTGCGGATATGATCCGCTGTGATGCTCGCGACGTCGATCTCATCGGCGCGTTTGCCGAGAATCGCCGCCCGCTCGAGCATGAAACTCCGGAAGCCGAGCAGGTCGCGCCGGTAGTTCGTCACCGTATTGTCCGCGGCGCGCGACGCCTTCCTCAGCGCCGCAGCAAACGCCTCCACCTCGGCCTCCATCATCTCGCGCGCATCCATTTGAGCGGCTATGCTATCAGCGGCGATTCGGGCGAAAAAGCGTGCATTTCCGAGCCGGTCGCATTCTCGTCTCGCGGAGCACCATGCCGCACGAAGAACTCGCCTCGTCGCTATGAACTGTTGGAATTGCGCGAACAAAATTGAAGTCGTCACCGGCGAACGCGTGGGTTTTCGCGACGAATGCCCCGGATGCGGCCGCGCGCTCCACTCATGCCGCAACTGCGGCTTTTACGATCCGGCATACAACAACAGTTGCCGCGAGCCGATGGCGGAGCGGGTAGTGGACAAGGAACGATTCAACTTCTGCGAATATTACATCCCCGGCGACGCGGCCGTTAAGCCGCCGGTCAAAACGGGCGCGCAGGACAAGCTGGAGGCTCTCTTCAAGAAAAAATCATGACACGCAAATTCCAGCTTTCTGACCGATGCGCCGAACTTCTCTTTGTCGCGGCGTTCGCTTCAATCGTCGCCACGGGATGCCATCCCGCGAACAGCGCGCGCGGCGTCGTCGATCGCTTCATCGATCAATATTATGTAGCGATCGATCTGAAGGCGGCCGAGCCCTTCTGCACCGGCCTAGCACTCGACAAGCTGCATCACGAACAGCAGCTAATCGGTAACCAGAAAATCGACGAGAACACCCGCAAGCCCGTCGTCCACTACAAGCTGACCGCCGAGCGCGACGCCACCGACCATATCGAGTTCCTGTTCCGCGCGACCATCAACGTCCCCGAAGGCGGCACCTTTAATCGCAACTGGCTGATCACGGCGCGCAAAGAAGCCGACACCTGGAAAGTCTCGAACTTCGATGACTACGAATAGCGTCGCCGCGATCATCCTCGCCGCCGGCAAGGGCACTCGGATGCGCTCGCAGCGCGCCAAGGTCCTGCACCAGCTCGGCGGCGAGCCGATGATCGCGCGCGCGGTTCGCGCCGTCGCCGCGCTAAAGCCCCATCCTATCGTGATCGTCGTCGGTCACCAGGCGCGCGAAGTCGAAGCCGCCATTAATTTTCCGAACGCGCGATTCGCGCTCCAGGAGCCGCAGCGAGGCACCGGCGACGCCGCGCGATGCGCACTGAGCCAGCTTCCCGCGAACTTCACCGGCGACGTGCTAATCACCTACGGCGACATGCCTGCAATCAAGTCGTCAACGCTGCGCGCCTTCCTCGACGCACATCGAAACGGCGGCGCAAAGCTCTCGTTTATCAGTATCGTTCTCGACGATCCGGCCGCGTACGGCCGCGTGATTCGGGATGCGGACGGCAAGATCGAGAAAATCGTCGAGTTCCGCGACGCGTCACCCGCCGAGCGCGCCATTAGGGAAATCAACACCGGTTGTTACATCGTCAATAGCGGCCTGCTTCGATCTGCGCTCGCGGAACTGAAACCGGGCAATGCCCAGGATGAGTACTACCTGACCGATATCGTTGCGATGGCGCGTGCGCGTCGCGAAGAAGTCGAAGCGTGGGTTGCCACCGACCCGGCGGAATTCGCCGGCATCAACTCGCGCGAGGAGCTGGCAAATATGGAAGCGGAAATTCGTGCAGCCGTTAACCGCAAGCTGATGGCGTCGGGCGTGACGCTCGTCGATCCCCCGACGGCCTACATTTCTGAACAAGCGGAAATCGCGCCCGACTGCGTTATCGGTCCCAACGTTCAGATTCTCGGCGCGTGCAAGCTCGGCGAGGGCGTGCGAATCGACGGCACCGCATGGCTCAGCAACGTGACGATTGGCCCGCGATGCCATCTGAAGCTGGGAGTGCGCGCCGAAGATTGCGTTATCGGCGAGGATTCCGAAATCGGCCCGTTCGCCAACCTGCGCACCGGCACCGAACTCGCCGGCCACAACCGCATCGGCAATTTCGTCGAGACCAAAAAAGCGCGCCTCGGCCGCGGCACCAAGGCCAGCCACCTGAGCTATCTCGGCGACGCCACGATAGGCGCCGACACCAACATCGGCTGCGGCGTTATCACCGTGAACTACGACGGCTACGACAAGCACCAAACGGAAATCGGCGACCGCTGCATGGTGGGATGCGACACGCAACTGGTCGCGCCGGTAAAGGTCGGCAGCGACGTGTACGTCGCGTCCGGCACGACGATCATCCGCGAAGTGCCCGACGGCGCGCTCGTGATGTCGCATCACCCGCAGCGCGAAAAATCCGGCTGGATGGCCGGCTGGCGCAAGCGCCACAACGACAGCCCCGACGGCAGCTTGCGGCGCAAGAAGAATCACTAGCGACCGGACGCGTCGCTTGAACTCGCTCATCCGAGCGAGAATAATCATCGGAACGAGGTGACGGTCGAGGCGATAGAAAATATAGAACGAGAGTAGCGCCAGGACTCATGTTCATCGCATGAGTTGACGAGGTGGAAGCAGTATCGAAAGATTCGGCGGATGGCTTCCCGGCTCCACAGTCGATAGAGGCGAGCAAACCGCGCGGGTGACCGCGCGACAAAACGCGCCTCGAGTGGCAGAGCATCGCGGCTCTGACGTGATTTTCTAAACTCTCCTGCACAAATCATTTCTCTATCGTTTTCGCTCTGTCTGCGAGTTCGGATAACTCTGCAAACTTCCCTGCGGGGAAAGGAGCGAACGTGCATGTGCGGAATAATCGGATATGTCGGACCGAGCGAGGCCTACCCAATCCTGCTCGAAGGACTCGGCCGTCTGGAGTATCGCGGGTACGACTCAGCCGGCGTCGCAACAATCGTCGATAGCGGCAAGCTCGAAATTCGCCGCGCCAAGGGCAAGCTCGAAAACCTGCGCCACCTGCTGGCGGAGGCGCCGCTGCAAGGCCATATCGGAATCGGGCACACGCGATGGGCCACGCACGGCCGCCCGTCCGAAGAAAATGCGCATCCGCACAAAGCCGGCCCGGTCGCCGTGATTCACAACGGCATCGTCGAGAATTTCGTCGATCTGCGCGCCGAACTGCTCGCTCGCGGCCACAAGCTCCGCTCCGAAACCGATACCGAGCTGATTTCGCATCTGATCGAGGAGAAGCTCAAAACCGGTCTCGGCCTGACCGAGGCTGTGCGCGAGGCCGTCCTGCGAATCCGCGGTTCGTTCTCGATCGTCGTGCTCTCGGAAACCGAGCCCGGCAAGCTGGTCGCCGCCAAGACCGCGACGCCGATGGTGTTGGGGCTCGGCGACGGCGAAAACTTCATCGCGTCGGATATTCCAGCGATTCTCGAACACACGCGACGCTCGATGGTCCTCGAGGACGGCGAGCTGGCCGAGGTCACCGCCAACGCAATCCGGCTGATGAAGTTCGACGGCACCGCGGTCACTCGCGCGCCGCGTCAAGTGGAATGGGATGCGGTCGCCGCGACCAAGGCCGGCTTTCGGCATTACCTGCGCAAGGAAATCAGCGACCAGCCGCAGGCATGGATCGACACGATGGCCGGACGCGCCGATGGCGGTTCGTCCGTCGTGCGCTTCGACGGCGAGCTGCTGCCGGCGGGCGGCCCCGCGTCGATTGGGCGAATCGTGATGCTGGCGGCGGGCGCGTCATGGATTACCGCGCAAGTCGCCAAGTTCATGATCGAAGATCTCGCGGGGATTCCGGTCGAGGTCGATTACTCGTCCGAGTTCCGCTACCGGCGGCCTCCGATCGACGAGCGCACCATGATCATCGCCGTGTCGCAGTCGGGCGAGACGGCCGACACCATTGCAGCGATGGAAGAAGGGCGCGCGCGCGGGGCGCATCTGCTGGCAATCACCAACACCGTGGACTCGTCGATAGCGCGCAAGGCCGACGCGCAGCTGTACACGCGATGCGGTCCCGAGACGAGTGTCACGACAACCAAATGCTTTCTCACGCAGCTCGAGGCTTACTACCTGTTCGCGATTCATCTGGCGGCGCGGATGGGACGGTTGTCCGACGCCGACGCGGACAAGCTGCTGCAGCCGGCGTTCGCGATTCCCGGACAAATCAAAACTATCTTCGAGAGCGAGCCGAATATTCAGGCGATCGCGCGCAAGTACGCGCAAGCGCGAGACTTCTTGTTCCTTGGACGCGGCATCAACTATCCAATCGCGCTCGAAGGTGCGCTCAAGCTGAAGGAAATTTCCTACATCCACGCCGAGGGTTACTCGGCGGGCGAAATGAAGCACGGTCCGATCGCGCTTATCGACGAGAAGATGCCGGTGGTGGTTATAATTCCCAACGACGACCTGTTCGAGAAGTCGATGTCGAATCTCAAGGAGGTCGAATCGCGCAACGGCCGGATTATCGCAGTGACCAATCATGCGACCGCGGAGCTGAAGAGCGTCGCCGCGGAAATTATCGAAGTGCCCGAGACCAATCGCATGCTCACTCCGGTGCTGATGACGGTGCCGCTGCAGTTGCTCGCGTATCACATAGCTTCGGAACGCGGGACCGACGTCGATCAGCCGCGCAATCTCGCTAAGTCGGTGACGGTCGAATAGTGTAGGTCCAGGTTAATGCGATGGAGGAAACCCGGACTGGTCTATCTGGCACTTCTAGTAGCGTTCCTTCCAAGACGCCCCGGCAGCTGCAGGCGATCCTCGACCTGCTCGGCATCGACGACGAGGCTGATGCTGTCAAAGGCGACAAGCCGGAAAGGATCCTGAGCCTTCTGTATCGCTTCCTGGACATATTGGACGCAAAGACTTCCTATTTACTGAGCTTCAACTCGATCATTGTGGCCGCACAGGTATTCGTGGCGGGGGCAACGTTTCAGCCGATAGGCGGCGCTTCCAAGAGAGCACCTGCGTGGATGGAGATCGCGCTGTTTTTGTTTGTGCTAGTACCTTTGTTTGGCACGATGGAGGGGATGAATGTCTTTCGAGTCGAGTTCCGCTTCCTGAATTGGCAGCAGCCCAGTGCGCTGCGAAAGGATCGCCGTGAAATGGAACCGGCCATGTGGAAGGAGTTCTGCAGGCTGGCCGATATCTGTGACCAGCGCTACCTTGCCAACACTCGCGTCTGGTATGTCACTTTGATTTCGGCGATCTTGCTCGGCTTATCGGTGTTTTCGGTGGCTGCCTTGATCGTGTTGGACAGGTGGACTGAACTATGGCCGATTCTAAGCTCGATAAAGTAACTGCGGTAAGTTTCGATAAGCTATCCAGACGGGACCGCGAGCTTCTGCAGAAGGCGCGCTCGATGGTGCAGCGTGCCTACGCTCCGTACTCGCGCTTCGGCGTTGGCGCCGCGGTGCGCACGACCTCGGGAGCGATTTATTCCGGCGCTAACATGGAAAACGCGGCTTACGCTGTGACACTCTGCGCCGAAACGTCAGCGTTGCAGCAAAGCCTCGCCGCAGGAGACTTCAAGATAGAGTCGATCGCAGTGATCGGTGGTCCACTGGATGGCACCGGCGGGCGAGAAATCGTCACGCCATGCGGAAGATGTCGCCAGTTGATCTTCGAGGCATCTCAGCTATCGGGAAAGGACGTCAGCGTGCTCTCGTCCAACGCGGACATGAGTAAAATCCTCCTGCTGCCAATCTCCGCGTTGCTTCCACACGGTTTCGGTCCAAAGAATCTCGCCAAGACTTGAGCGCGTCCGGACTCTTCTCGCCACTCTTCCTTAAGATCGACGAACATCTCCTGGCGCGTCGGCAAGGCAATTCAATATGAATTGATATTCCATTGCGGTCTCGCGCAGCCTCTGGAAGCGGCCGGACTTTCCGCCGTGGCCGGCTTCCATGTTGACCTTGAACAGCAGTGGATTGCTGTCGGTCTTCGTCGCGCGGAGCTTTGCTACCCACTTGGCCGCCTCCCAATAGGGGACTTGCGAGTCCCATAGGCCACTCGTTACGAGCATCGCAGCGTAGGACCTCGGTTTTACGTTGTCGTAAGGTGAGTAGGACTTCATGTACTTGTAATACAGTTCATTTTTAGGATTGCCCCATTCGTCGAATTCGTTGGTCGTCAGTGGAATCGACTCATCCAGCATTGTCGTTACTATGTCGACGAATGGCACGTTAGCTATGATGCCGCGATAGGTCTGTGGCGCGAGGTTCGCGATTGCGCCCATCAGCAAGCCGCCGGCGCTCGCGCCTTGCACGAAAACCTTGTCTCGTGCGGCGTACTTAATCCGTACAAGATACCTGGTCACCGCTATGAAGTCGGTGAAGGTGTGTTTCTTGGTAAGTAGCTTGCCGCCTGTGTACCATGCCCGACCCATTTCCTGGCCGCCGCGAACGTGAGCGATCGCTACAACGAATCCACGATCCATCAGGCTGACCCAATTGTGCTGAAAGGCCGGGTCAGAGCATATGCCATACGAGCCATAGGCATACTGATAGAGAGGCGCATTGCCGTCCAGCTTCGTTCCTATCCGGTATGCTACGGAGACGGGAATCAAGGCGCCGTCGCTTGCGGTGGCGCGTAGATACTCAGTCTTGTAGTTGGCGGACTCAAATCCTCCGAGGACAGGTTCAGTCTTCAGAATCACCTTCTCGTCGGAGGCCATGTCGTACTCGTAGGTTGTTCTTGGGGTTGTCAGCGAGGTGTAGACATACCGGACTTTAGTCGATTCGATTCCCGGAGTCCGCATTAATTCCATCACGTAGGAAGGCTCCGATGAGCCGATCATGAAGTCCTTCCTGCCGTCCCAGGATTTCACACGCAACTTCATCAGGCCGCCAGAGCGCTCGTTCACCGCGACATAACTCTTGAACACCTCATAGGTCTGGATAAACGCGTCGGCGCTCGCCGGGATAACATTCTTCCATGTTGTCTTATCGGCGACCCTGGCGACTGGTGTACGAACGAGGCGGAAATTCTCCGCCTGCCAGTTGGTGCGCACGATGAAATCGCTTCCAAGATGATCCACCTGATACTCATGATTAGGTTCGCGTGGAATTGCGGTCTTGAAAAGAAGTTTCGGGTTTCCGGCATCGACGTAGCGCCATTCGCTTTGCGTCGTGCTTCTAAGCGCGATGAACAAGTACTTCTCGGACTTGCTTCTGATCAGACCTATATAGAAGCTATGATCACGCTCCTCGTATAAGAGAGGATCTTTCGCAAGTCGGGAGCCGAGCTCGTGCTTGCGCACCCTGACTCCGAGCAAGGTGACGGGATCCTTCTCGACGTATAGCAGAGTCTTGTTGTCATTCGCCCAAACCAGATTGGGCTGAATGTTATCGACGGTGTCCGCAAGCATCGCGCCAGTGTCGAGATTTTTCACCTTAAGCGTGTACTGGCGGCGGCCTACAGTGTCTTCCGCGTATGCGAGCAGACGCCCATTCGGGCTGACCGACCATGCTCCTATCTGAAAGAAAGCCTTACCCGCCGCTAACGCATTGCCGTCGAGCATAACGTGCTCGGGCGCGCTCATCGTGCGGCGGCGTCGCGCGTAGATTGGATACTCGCGCCCACTCTCATAGCGCACGTAGTACCACCACCTGCGGCGTAGGACAGGCACGGAGGCGTCGTCCTGCTTGATGCGCCCGACGAGTTCCCCGTATAGCTCATCCTGAAGCGTACGCGAGGCCGCTAGCATCGAGTCAGTGTAGGTGTTCTCCGCGTTGAGATAGGCCAGTACTTCCTTCGCCTTACGAGTGTCGTCGCGTAACCAGTAGTAGTCATCTTTGCGCGAGCCATTGGGCGAAGGCACCTGATGCGGCTTCCTGGCTGCAATCGGTGGCGATAGGACGGTAGCTCGAGGGGCGACCGCAGGTCGCGCGACGGTATGCGGCATGGCCTCCTTTTTCATTGCTGACCCAGCATTCGCATTCCAAACAACAGGCGCTGGGCTCCGGTGGCAACCTCGAGCGCGGCCATCGCATAGCAGAGGATCGGGCCTAGCGGCCGAGTGATCGCGGTCGTTTCCAAGAGTCCCAGTACCATAAAGAAGATTATGGCTTCGGTGCGTTCGAGGATTCCGGGAGGGTACTCGATCAATTTTGCGCTGGGACCTTCGAGCGCCGCTCCTACCGCCAAGAATATCGTGATATTCACGTACCAGGTTGCTACCAGAATTAGCGCGGGGAAATAGAGGGCGGGGTCGCGCCATGCGATGCCGACTATTACGCAGGCCTCGACGACGCGATCGGCCGACAGATCGAGCACGCCGCCAAGCGGGCTGGCCGCGGCGCATTCGCGCGCGATGGTGCCGTCGAGGGCGTCACAGGCGGCACTGATTGCGAGGGACGCGATAGCCCACGTCACGTGCTCGCGCGCGAACGCGATGCCGGAAGCGATGCCGGCGAGCGCGGCGAGAGTCGTCGCGACGTTGGCGCTGATGCCGAGGCGAAAGAGCGCGCGGGCGCATCGCGATTGCGCGCGCTTGATGTCGGGGTTCGCACCTAGGATCGTATCGAGCATCGGATAGCCTTAATCGTGCGGCTGGCGCGCGGATTGCCAGCCGAGTTAACGTTCCAGACAGGATGCGTGTTGGCAAGGGCATGATTGCAATGGGTAATCGAGGATGGATGGTCGCGGCGCTCGCGATAGTGCTGACTGTCGCGTGCGCGCGGTTCGCGTTCTCAGAGAATACCCTCAGCTTTCCGCCGACCAATTTTGCGATACTGAATCCCGATACCCGCGCCGCGATCGGGCAAAGCCATTATCGCCTCGAAAGTACTCCCGACGGCGCCATGTTGCGCGGCGACAATGGATACTTTGACGGTCAGATCGATATCGAGACGGCGCAGATCCGGTTGGGAGCAGGCGGCGGGCAGCCGCGGCTGACCGAATTCGACCACACCTTCTACAACGCCGACAGGTCGCTTCTGATACGAGCTCATCTGGATGTGCAAATGGGCGCCGCAACTTGTATCGACAACACCGGTGGGCAGAACAGCGACCGTTCCGAGGTGCTCAGAATCCCGGACGACACCTGGGCGGGCGCGAGCATCGTGATTCCGATCCGCGATTTTTTGCGGGCGGGCGACAAGGGCGTGAGCCGTCCCCTGCACGTCTTCAGCTGCACGCCGGGCCCAAAGATTTACGCGATCAGCGTGAATATCGACCCGGGAAATGCGGTGTGGACGGCTTACGGGGCGGAGGCAAGACGAGTCGAAGTGCATCCGGATTTTGGAGTGTTCAACTTCGTCGTCGCAGCCTTCGTGCCGAAGCTGCATGCGTGGTTCGATCCGAACGACGGGTGGGCGTTCGTCGGCGACGAGGCCGGCCGCTACTACAAGGGCCCGCCTATCATGCTCGTAAAGACACGCGACGGGCAGGACGGCGCGCGCCGATCGAAATAGCGGAATCGCATTCCTGAACCGTATCTAAAAGTGGACGATGCCCTCGCCCTCGACATGGCGCGCGGTCTTCGAGGCTTTGGGCTTTCGATATTGAAACGAGATCTTGCACCGCGGGCAGATGCCTTCGGGCTGCTGGCCGCCGCGACGGACGAGTTTGATGTAACGCACGGTTCCGTCGTCGCACAGATGACCCGCGACGGGGAAGTCGTAAACGGTGCGGACCGTGATTTTCTCGCTCATTATTCCGTGGCGCTCCTCGAGTAGTAGTCTCGCATGCTTATAGTTACGCGCGACGATTTTTTTCGTTTCATTCCACGATTGCGCAGACCGAGAACGAACTCGGATTAAACACCATAATGAAATTGCGGCCTCGATCAATCCTTTTGACGATCAATCTCAAAAAAACTTTATCGTCTGCGGCGCTGGGCGCGCACCTCGAACGTGACGATCTCGAACGGCTTGAGTTCGAGCGTGATTGAGCCGTCGCGCGAGCGCTTGAGGCCGGCGCGCTTCACCGAGCGTCCGGCGAGATCGACAATGCGCGCGCTGCCGCTGGCGGCGAAGGCGAAACGGGCACCCTCCGGCGTCGGCGACGCGCTGTACGCGCGTACTTTGTAGGAGCCCGCGCGCGCGAGCGGTCGGGCCGTCGAAAAAATCACCTGCGAATTGTTGCAGCTCAGCAACGAGACGGCGGAGGCGCTATCGTCGCGACGGCCGACAAAAACTCGCGGCGGCGACGTGTACGTCTCGACCCGTTGGATCAGTCCGCCGTCGAGATAGCTGCCGCGAAAGGTTGCGACCGCGAATTCGAAGCGATGCGCGCCCGGTTCCTGGGCGTCGGGAGTCGTGAGCTCGGGCCCGGCCCCGCCGCGGCGCGTCGCGAGATCGGAACGCGACAGCCACCCGACGCATCGGAGCAGAGTCAGGAGAATCGTCGAGCCCGCGGATTCGGGCCGCGCCTCGACCTCGAGGATGCCGCGGCTGACGAGCGCGGCCGAGAAGTCGGCGCCTTCGACGGCGGTGAATGTCCGATGAGGCACGGTGGGATAGATGTCTTCGGTGCCGCGCGGCTCGGACGGCGCGAGCGCGCGGCGGATTACGCCGAAGCTGGTGTCGTGTACGGAGTCGGCGGCGGCGATTGGCGTCCGCAATGCGGCGCGCAGGCGATGGTCGCGCGATCGATTGCTGACGTCGGCGATAAAATCGACGCGGTCGAGGCCCTCGTAGAGCGTCGCGGTGAGGACGACGTCGAGTTGCTTCAGTTGCGGCGAGCGCGCGGTTCGATCCGCCGTGAGCGCCGCCGGCACGTCGAACGTCATCGAGAGTTCGAGTCGCTTGCGCACAGGACCGTCGTCGATGACGCTCGCGGAAATCGACGCGGGATTCGCGATTGCTGCGCCGTCGCCGACGGGATCGTAGTTGTACTCGTCGCCGCGATCGCCGTCGTCTTCGAAATACAACTCCAGCGCCGCGTTGCGCGAGAGATCGCGAATCTCGAGGCCTCGCGGCGTCGGCGTCAGCCGGAAGAACTCGTTCTCAATCGACGCGACCGGCTCGGGATTCGGAGGGGCGGCGGCGGAATCGTCGCGAACGAGCCGATAGAAGCTGAATCCCGCTTGCGTGAGATCGTCGGCGACGAAATTGACGGTGCATCGCGCGGCGCTGGTCGCATGGATGCGCATCGTACCCGAATCGGGAACACGAGTGCGAATCGCGTCCTTGAATTCTTCGAGATTCAGATCGCTGAACGCGGCCCGGCTCACGAAAAGGTTCACCTGCGGGCGGCCGTCAGGCGCGGCGGCAATCTCGAAGCGATTGACCGTGCGGCCGAATACGCTCGGCTGGCTCAAGCCGCCGACTATCGATTTGAACTCGGCCGCCGGCATGTCGGAATCGAGCGCGCGCTGCTCGCGGGCGGCGTCGAGCGCGACAGGAATGCGTCGGCCGTCGGAAGTCTCGACAGCATAGCGCGCGGCCGGATCGGCGATTTCGGCCTCGCCGCTTACGAGTGCGCATCGCGCGAACGACGGGTTGAACACCGCGATTTCGGACGCGTCGATGTTGCGGGAATTGAGGCATGCGGCGGCAGCGCGGCGCACGGCCGTCTCGGTCAGCATCGCCGCCTGATCGAATCGATAGCGCATGTCGATATGCACCTGGTTGACCGAGCATCCGCAAATCGAATCATGAGGATGGTTCTGAATTTCGGTGCGCCACGCCATGTCGAGAAATGCGTCGAGGCCGCGCCGCGCCCGAATGTGTTGGCGAGCGCGGCGAGCGGATCGGCGTAACGCTCGAGCGCGCGGCAATTCTCGAAGTCGCGCTGCTTGATCCACGTGCGCGCGGAAGTGACGCCGGGCAGCAGATGCGAGCGCAGGGGAGAGCGTAGTTCGCCGAGATGACGCGGCGTGCCGTCGAGCGGAAGATCGGCGAGGCGGCGGACGTAGTTCTCGAGCGAGCCGATCTCGAAGGTCATCGCGGAGATCTCGCGCGCCTCGTTGATTCGCGCGGAGAGGCGCGCGTCGGGCTCGGCGTGGTCGGTGCCGGTCATCACGAGGATTGGCGTGCCGGCGGCGAAATCGCGCTCGCGGCTCGCGATCCGTTCGGCACGCGCGACGAAGCTGTCGACCGATTCGAGCGGCAGATTCGCGCCGTTCGAGTAGCCGTTGGGCATATAGACCGTCAGCACCGAACTGCCGTCGAGCGCCTCCCAGGTGAAGCGATTGCGATTGACGTCCGCGCCGACGCCGCGCCAAAGCACCGCGGTCGTGAATCCAAAGCCGGCAAGAATCTGCGGCATCTGCGCGATGTGCCCAAACTGATCAGGCAGGTAGCCGACGTCGAGCGGACGGCCGAAGCGGTGCGCGATAGCCATGCCAATTTCGAGATTGCGAATGAGCGACTCGCCGCTGACCAGGAAACTGTCGGCGAGCACGTACCACGGCCCGACCTGGATTTTGCCGGCGCGAATCAGGCTGCGCAGCCGCGCCTCTGCGCGCGGGCGCATCTCCAGATAATCGTCGAGCACGATGGTCTGTCCATCGAAGTGAAACGACGGGATCGTGCCTCGCTCGACCAGCGGGATCATGCGATCGGCCATCGTGACCAGCCGCGCGCGCATCTGCTGAAACGGCTGATACCATTCGCGATCCCAATGCGTATGAACGACGAAATACAGTTGATCCATAAATTTGCTGCTCAGGCGGGTCGCCGTGGAACGAGAATTTTGCGGCGCAGGATCATTATTTCTTCGCGGCGCTGATTGAGGCCGCGCGTCTCGACGTAGATAACGCCGCGATCGGTCTTCGATTTCGACGCGGTGGTTTCGAGCACCGTCGTCTCCGAATACAGCGTGTCGCCGGCGAACGTCGGGCCGGTGTGACGCACCGATTCGTACTCGAGGTTCGCGATCGCGTTCTCGCTCACGTCCTTCACGCTCATGCCCACGACTGTCGCCATCACCAGCAGCCCATTGACCAGCGGCCGGCCATGCTGCGTCGTCGCGGCGTACGCGGCGTCGAAGTGAAGCGGGTTGGTGTTCATCGTCATCAGCGTGAACCAGGTGTTGTCGAACTCCGTGATAGTGCGGCCCGGCCAATGCTTGAAAGTCTGGCCGGTGATGAAGTCCTCGAAGTAACGATTCATGGAGTGCGACGCCTTGTCGGGAATTATACGACAGACGCGCCGGTTGCAATTGATTGTGCTAGCTTCGTCGAGTCGATGGCGCAGCTTACGAAATTACTCGTCGCAAATCGCGGCGAGATTGCGCTTCGGATCATCCGCAGCGCGCGCCTCTTCGGCCTCAAAACTGTCGCGGTCTATTCGGCGGCGGACGCGAAAAGCGCACACGTCGGCGCGGCTGACGAGGCGACAGCGATCGGACCTGCCGAGGCCGCCAAGAGCTACCTCGACATCGCGGCAATAATCGCAGCCGCAAAGAAGTCGCGTGCCGACGCGATTCACCCCGGCTACGGATTTCTCTCCGAGCGTCCCGAATTCGCGCAAGCCGCGGCCGATGCGCAGATCGTGTTCGTCGGACCGCGGCCGGAAGTCATGGCGGCGCTCGGCGACAAGGTCGCGGCGCGGCGAATCGCGGTCGCGGCGGGAGTCCCGGTCGTGCCGGGAATCGAGATTGCGGAAATCCCCGCGGCGCGCGAGTTTGCGGCAGTCGCCGGATATCCGATCCTGATCAAGGCTGCCGCGGGAGGAGGCGGACGCGGAATGCGCGTCGTCGCCGAAGCGGCGCAGCTCGAGAGCGCTCTGGAAGCGGCTGCGCGCGAAGCGGCCGCGGCATTCGGTGACGGGCGGATTTTTGTCGAAAAATATCTGGCGCATCCGCGGCATATCGAAATACAAATTCTCGGCGACGAGCACGGCAATATAGTCGCGCTCGGCGAGCGCGATTGCTCGATCCAGCGGCGGCATCAGAAGATTATCGAGGAATCGCCCGCGCCGGGACTTTCGAGCGCAATGCGCGCGACGATAATCGAGGCGGCGCTGAAACTCGCGAGCGCGGCTCATTACACCAACGCCGGCACGGTGGAGTTTCTGGTCGAGGACGACAACTTCTACTTCCTCGAGGTCAACGCGCGCCTGCAAGTCGAACATCCGGTGACCGAGATGCGGTTTGGATGCGACCTGGTATGCGAGCAGTTGCGGATCGCGTCGGGCGGCAAGGTATCGGAGCCGGCGGCTCCGAGCGGTGCGGCGATCGAATGCCGAATCAACGCCGAGGATCCCGAGCATGATTTCCGTCCCGCGACGGGAACCGTGCTTCATCTGAATGTTCCCGGCGGCCCAGGCGTCCGCTTCGATTCGCACATGACGCGCGGCGCCGAAGTGACGCCATGGTACGACGGTCTGCTCGGCAAGCTCGTCTGTTACGGCGCGAATCGCGAGGAGGCGCGCGGACGGCTCGTCAATGCGCTCAGCGAATTCGCGCTGCTGGGAGTGACGAACAACGCGGCGTACCTGCGCGACATTATTGCGAGCGAGCAATTTCGCGACGCGAAACTCTCGACGCACTTCATCGACGAATTCTTTTCGCAATGGAAGATCAGTGCCGCCGAGATAGATGCCGCGATTGTCGCGGCCGCGATCACCGCCGGAGATCGGCAACCTGAAGGCGTTGCGTCAGGAGCCGGCGCCGGGCGTCGTTCGCCATGGGACGGTCTGAACAACTTCGAGCTGTGGGGATCGCGGCGATGAAGCTAACGCGCGAGGGTGATTCGCACGAGATCGACGCCGAGGTGATCTCGCGCGACAGCAGCACAATACGCGTCCGTATCGGAGGCCGCGAAGTCATCGCGGAGTTCTCTCCGAATGCCGACGGTGGCGGGATTCTTGCCCTCGGCGGCCAGCGCTACCAGATCTTTGGCGCACGGCGAAAGGAATCGATCTTCGTCTCAGTCGGCCCGGCGTCCTTCGAGTTCAGGCCCGCGGAAGCGGCTGCTCGACGCCGCGCACGGGGGCTCGCGGCGGCCGAAATCACTGCGCCGATGCCGGGAAAGGTGCTCAAAGTGCTCGTCCGCGACGGCGACCTAGTCGAAGCGGGACAGGCGCTCGTCGTGATCGAAGCGATGAAAATGGAAACGACGCTCGCCGCCGAGAGCGCGGCACTCGTGAAACATGTTCGCGTCGAGGAGGGGCAGACCGTCGATCACGGCGCGGTGCTGATCGAGCTTAGCCCTCCGCCGGCTTCATCAGGTCGCGAATCTGGGCCTCTAGAGTCGTGATCCAATCCTCGAAGTCGCCGTCGCGCTCGACCACAATCTCGAGCTTGCCGTTTTTCAAAATCGAAACTCGCCCCGGATGCTCGGTGCGCAGCGGAATCTCAACCGCCTCGCGCGAGATTCCCATCGGATCGATCACCGCGAAGATCCTCTCGATTTCTTTCAGTGTGACGGCATTGAGCATGTGCATGCCTCGCGCGAGTACGTCTTTACTTAAATTGTCAGCGTCGTAAGCTCAAGGCGCGCACAATTTTGTTCGGGGGAGGATCGCGTGTTCGGAACAATCAAGAAGGTAGTCAAGGACAAGGGCTTCGGCTTCATCATCGCGGACGACGGCGGCGACGAAGTTTTCTTCCATCGCTCGGCGCTGTCGCCCAAGGTCTATTTCGACGACCTGCGCGAGGGCAACGAAGTTCAGTTCGACGTGCGCTCGGGTGAGAAGGGCCGCCAGGCATTCAACCTGCGCCTGCGATAACTCATCGCGTGAGCGCAAACCAGCTCTTCATCATGCCTGCGACGAACGGCGTTAGCCGCGTGCGCGTGTAGAGTCCGGCGGCGCGGCGAATCGCGTCGGCCTGCGTCGGGTATGGATGTATCACGTCGCCGAGACTGCCCAGGCCCACGCCGGCTTTGATCGCGGTCGTGAGCTCCGAGATGATCTCGCCGGCGTGACTCGCCACTATCGTCGCACCAATGATCCGATCGCTGCCCTCCTTCACCAGCACTTTCACGAAGCCGTCGGTTTCTCCGTCGAGCACGGCGCGATCGACCTCCTTCAGTTCCTGCGTGTAGGTCGCGACCGCGATTCCGCGCTCCTTCGCCTCGGCTTCGTAGAGTCCGACGTGCGCAATTTCGGGATCCGTGTAAGTACACCATGGAATAGTCAGTTGGCTCGCGCGCTGGCGGCCGAAGAATAGTGCGTTGCGGATGATGATGCGCGCGTGCGCGTCGGCCACGTGAGTAAACTTGTATGGCGATGCGACGTCGCCGCCCGCGTACACCAGCGGATTTGTCGTACGCAGGTGGTCATCGACCTTCACGCCGTTCTGCTTGTCGTATTCGATCATCGCGGCTTCGAGATTCAGTCCCTCGACCGCCGGGACTCGCCCAACCCCGATCAAAATCGCGTCGGTAGAGATCTCGCGGCGGACACCGTCGCGTTCGGTCGCGAGTATTCTTTCGCCACCGCGCATCTCGACGCTGGAAATTTTGCATCCCGTCATGATCTCCACGCCGTCGCGGACGATCGCGCGCTCGACCCGCTCGGCGGCGTCGCGATCTTCGCGAATCAAAATTTGCGGCGCGACTTCCAGCAACGTGACCTGCGCGCCGAAGCGCGCGAAGGTTTGCGCGAGCTCGCACCCGATCGGTCCCGCGCCAATCACGGCGATTCGCCGCGGCAATTCGGTCAGCGAAAAGACCGTCTCGTTGGTCAGGTAGCCGGCCTCGGCAAGGCCCGGAATCGGGATCGATGCGGCGCGCGCTCCGGTTGTGACCGCCGCCTTCTTGAATTTGAGCCGCTTGCCGTCAACCTCGACGCAATCGGGCGCGACAAAATGTCCGTCGCCGATAAACACGTTGACGCCCAAGCCGCGGAATCGGTTGGCCGAGTCGGTTGGGCTGAGCTCGGCGCGCAGCTTGCGCATCCGCTCCATCACGGCCGGAAAATTTACGTGCACTCCCGGCGGGACTTCGATGCCGAAGCGCGCCGCGTCGCGTACCGCCGCGGCCGCGCGCGCCGATCGGATCAGCGCCTTCGACGGCACGCATCCGAAATTCAGGCAATCTCCGCCCATCAGGTCGCGCTCGACCAGCGCGACCTTCGCACCGAGGATTGCCGCGCCCGCGGCCGTCACCAGGCCCGCCGTGCCGGCGCCTATCACCACCATGTTGTAGCGGTCGGCTGGCGCGGGGTTGACCCATCCACTGGGATGCAGGTTTTCCGTCAGCGCGAGGTTGTATGCGTCGAGCGGCTCATGCTTCAGCGCGTGCGATCCCATCGAATTGTGTCCTTATGTCTTTTCGCGGATCGCCCGCGCGCCGATTCGCGTTGCGTACACTGCCACCGCGATGGTCGCGATGAATCCGACTGCCGTGAGCACCCATCCTGCCGGCGTGCGCTTGGCGCTGCCACCGGCCGCGCGCGCGAGGTCTCCGCTGATCGAGCCGATATAGACGTAGAGGATGGTGCCGGGAATCATTCCCGCCCACGACGCGAAAAAGTAGTCGCGCAGCATCACGCGCGTCAGCCCGTACGCGTAGTTGAGCAGGTTGAATGGAAAGACCGGCGACAGGCGCGTCAGGATGACGATTTTCCATCCTTCCTTGCCGACGGCTTCGTCGATCGCCTTGAACTTCGCGTTGCCTTCGAGCTTTGCACTCACCCAATCGCGCGCAAGGTAGCGGCCGACGAGAAATGCCGCCGTCGCGCCGAGCGTCGATGCGATCGAAACGTAGATCGATCCGCGCACGACACCGAAAATCACGCCCGCGCCAATCGTAAGGATCGAGCCGGGAAGGAACGCGACGCACGCCGCGATGTACATTGCGATGAACGTGATCGGAGCCAGCGCGCCCAATCCACGAATCCAGTCGAGCGCATTGGTCAACCACGGTCCCGCGCCGACGCGATGCGCACCATACAGTACCGCGATGCCCGCGATGACGATCAGTAGAATTTTTGGGCGGAAGAAAACGGAAACGCGGCTGGCGGCGGTGGTCATCTTCGGTGTTCCGGTGATGGCGAGCATCGCCGACGCGGACTGCTTATAATGCCATCGAGGATTGTGTAATCCTAATCCGCATGTCGGTCCACGATCACGAAAAGCGCGCGCCCGTGAATCTCAAGGTCGGCGTCATCACCGCTAGCGATTCGCGCACGCCCGAGACCGACGAAAGCGGCAAGCTCATCCGCAGTTTGCTGGAAGCGGCCGGTCACCGCGTTGACTACTACGAAATCCTGCCGGACGACGGCGAGAAAATTTCCGCCGCGCTGGTCAACAACCTCGAGAACCTCGACGCGATCATCCTAAATGGCGGCACTGGCATTACAGCGCGCGACGGCACCACCGAAGTCGTGAAGTCGTTGCTCGACAAGGAGCTCGAAGGCTTCGGCGAATTGTTCCGCATGCTTTCGTTTCAGGAAATAGGTGCGGCCGCCATGATGAGCCGTGCGATTGCCGGCGTGCGTCACAGCAAATTCGTCGCCGCGCTGCCCGGTTCGCCCGACGCATGCCGGCTCGCGATGGAAAAGCTGCTGCTCCCCCAGCTCGGCCACATCACCTACCTGCTGAGCAAATGAACAAGTTCAAGATCAAACTGTTCGCGACGCT
Source organism: uncultured delta proteobacterium (assembly GCA_963711565.1). Taxonomy (GTDB): domain Bacteria; phylum Desulfobacterota; class Binatia; order Binatales; family Binataceae; genus Binatus. The sequence continues at coordinate 577,361 of CAVQEQ010000001.1, forward strand.
GCGCGAGCGGGCGCATGCGGCCGAGCTGACGCGCGAGTTTCCCGACGGCGCTACCGTCGCCGACATCTGGCGGCAGATGGTCCTCGAATTCCCCGAGCTCGGGGGCCATCACGATTCGGTCGGCTTCGCCGTCAACCAGGAATATGTCGAAGGCAACTTCAAGCCGCGGATGGGCGACGAGGTCGCATTCATTCCGCCGGTGAGCGGCGGCGCCGGGACGCCGGTATACGTCGGCAAAATTACAATCGGCCGCAATCCGATCAACGTCGCCGCGCTGGAACGCGAAGTTGCCGACCCCGCCGCTGGCGCAATCGTATCCTTCACCGGCACGACTCGCCGCGACAACGCGGGCCGGCGCGTGCTTCGTCTCGAGTACGAAGCCTACGAGCCGATGGCGCTATCCGAGATGCGCAAGCTCGCTGTCGAGGCGGGCGCGCGATGGAAAATCACACGCATCGCGATCGCACATCGCGTCGGCGTCGTCGAGATTGGCGAAACTTCGGTCGCGATCGCAGTCTCGGCACCCCATCGCGCCGAGGCCTTCGAGGCGTGCCGCTTCGCAATCGATCGTCTCAAGGAAATCGTCCCGATCTGGAAGAAGGAACATTTCGAAGGCGGCGAAGTCTGGATCGGCTGCCAAACGTCCCATCCCTCGCCGCTCACATGAGCGCCTCAGTGGCACTCAGCATGAAGGTCGGCGACAAGATACGAATCGTCAAGCTCCCCAAGGGCCTCGTTGATGACGAACAGCTCCAAACTAAGTCTCTGTTTGAACTCTGTCTCGGCCGAGTTTTCCTAATCCGGGAGATCGTTCCAGTGGTTGAGACCGGCGGTGAGTTGCTGGAACTTCACGTCGGCAAAGTTCTCGGTGAGGCCGCATTTGCACACAGCATCTGGATAGAGTCAGAACTGGTCGAACTCGTCAGACGTTCCCGCTGAGCAGATACCGCCGGACCCCATTATTGACCGCACGGACAGTTACCAGTTACCTTGATTAGATGGCGTTGCGCGAAACATCTGTCGAGAAGATCATCCTGGCCGAGCCGCGCGGCTTCTGCGCCGGCGTCGATCGTGCGGTCGAGGCCGTACGCAGTGCGTTGCGGTCATACGGCCGCCCGCTCTATGTGCGTCATCAGATCGTGCACAACCGCTTCGTCCTCGAGGCGCTCGAACGCGAAGGCGCGATTTTTGTCGAGAACCTCGACGAGGTGCCCACCGGACAGCGCGTCATCTTCAGCGCCCACGGCGTCGCGCCCAGCGAATGGGACCGCGCCAGGGATCGCGCGCTGCGCGTCATCGACGCCACCTGTCCGCTCGTCACCAAGGTCCATCTCGAGGTCAAGAAATTCGACAACGAGGACCGCACCGTGATCCTGGTCGGTCACGCCGGCCACGAGGAAGTGAAGGGCACCCTCGGCGTCGCGCCCGGCAAGGTGCTGCTGGTCGGCAGCGTCGACGAGGCACGCACCGTCGCAGTCCAGAATCCCGATCGCATCGCGGCCGTCACGCAGACCACGCTCAGCGTCAACGACACGCGCGAGATCATGGAGACGCTCAAGGAGCGTTTCCCCACGATGCAGGCGCCAAAGACCGACGACATCTGCTACGCGACCCAGAACCGCCAGAACGCAGTCAAGGAACTTGTGCAGGTCAGCGATGCGGTGCTGGTCGTGGGCTCGAAGCAAAGCTCGAATGCGAACCGGCTGGTCGAGGTGGCGCGGATGCGCGGCGCGCGCGCGTTCCTGGTCGATTCGATCGCCGACGTAGAGCCCGAGATGCTCGAAGGTGTGCGCGCGCTCGGCCTGACCGCGAGCGCGTCGTCGCCGGAATGGCTGGTCGAGGAAATCATCGGCGCTTTCGCCCGCTCCGGCGCCGAGGTCGAGCTGCTAAGCGTCGCCAAGGAGCGCGTGCATTTCCCGTTGCCCCTGCCCGCGGACTGATCTGCCTCCATTCCCTGCAAGGAAAAGCTTTGCACACAAATGATACGAGATGAGGCTCGCCGCTGCAGGCAGCCAGTCTGCGCCACGGCGCCGCCGCTTGCTTTCCCGCTGCTGTCGCCATCGCGATCGGCGTCGAGCGGGCTAGGGGACGGCGCGCGGGAGAGCGCGGCGTTGAGGTGGGCGAGGGGTGTGGCTTTGGATCTGGCGGTGGGCTTCTTCTCCGGAGCAGAGCTCGGCGACAGGGCGCATTTCGCGTGAAATCCAGGAGGACTCGGGCGGGAGGCTTGCGGCGCGCATCTGCTCGTGGGCCTGATCAACGTTGTCCACGAAATGCAGGTGGTCGGCGCGGGGGAGGACCACCATTTGCTTGGGCCGAGGAGTGCGGCTGTAAAGGTCGTGCATGCCAGCGATGGGAGTAAGGACGTCGTCCTCGGCAACGATGTAGAGGGTGGCCGGCGGGCGTGGCCAGTCGAAACTGAGGGTGGCGGGGATCATTCCCGGCTTGGGATTGGACGCTCCGCCGGGGGCGAGCGCGACCACAGCCCGGATGCGCGTATCGGTTTCGGGTAAGGCCAAGGCGGTCCAGCCGCCGGCGCTGTGGCCGACGATCGCGATGCGATCGGGATCGGACCGGGCGGTGCAGGAAGTCGCGCCGGCGAGCATGTAGTCAAGCAGGAAGCGGGCATCGGGAACGCGGTTGGCGATGAAGCCTTGGACACTGTCGGCGATCTCCGGGGCGACGACTTCGGAATGATCGAGGGCCGCGACCAGGTAGCCCTGACTCGCGAGGTGCATGGTGAGGTAGGTGGCGGAGCGACGGTTGCCGCGGCTGTGGTGAGAGTAAAGGACGAGCGGCCACGTGCCGGGCTCGTCGGGGCACCAGATATCGCAGGGGAAGAGACGGTCGCGGGCCGGGTCGCGGGCTTCGAAGGTGTGGGTGCAGACGGCGAACGGGCCGGAGGCGGAGGGTGCGGAGGCAGGGCTATTCATCTGGAATTTCCATTTTGGCTCCCGGTTGCGAAGATTTTATCACACGCCCCAACTTCTGATCCTCAACGGCTCCCAAAGCACAAGAAAAGGTGCTCCGGGCGATTTGCCGGAGCACCTCAAGTTCGAGTTGTTCGAGTGACTCTTCAAGCGGAGCCCTGGAACCCCGCTTGATAGCGCGCCTTGTTACGAGTTCATCATCACTGGCATCCCGGCAATGCCGCGCCACTACCGCCTGCCGTGACGGCCCCGTTTATCGCCAACGCTCTGCCATTCAGCGTTGCCCCGCTGTTCACCGTGATTGAGATTGAAGCCAATATGTTTCCTTGCATCACGGCGGTGGTGTCGATCGTCGCCGAACTACCAACCTGCCAGAAAATATTGGATGCCTGAGCGCCGTTGGCCAGGACTACCTGCAGGCCCGGCGTGACGTTGAGCGTCGTTCCGATCTGGAAGATCCAAACCGCGTTGGTGTCTCCCTGCGCGTCAAGGGTCAGGTTGCCCGATGATATGGCCATCGAGGTCGAAGGGGCAGTGTAAACACCCGGTGGCAGAGTTAAGCCGCCTATGTTTCCCGTCTCGGTCGCTCCGGGCGACAGGGCGAACAGAGCATTGTAGGCGGTGAGCAGGTCAGCTTGAGCGGTCATCGCGGCGGTATTGTCAATGTTTGTGGTCCCGTTCACGGTTGCCGGCGGAAAGCCCGTTACCGACGTGCCTGGATACAAACCGAGATTTCCATTCACCACTATGGCGCCGGGAGCCGTAACCGTAGTGGCGGCGAGAATCGCGTAACTGGAAGCCGATCCGAGATCGACAGGCGACTGACCCGTAGTGGCCGATCCGGTGGTGAAGCTCCATGAAGTTGTAGGCAGCGCATTGCCGGCGAGATCCATGGCTCCAGCAATCGTGGCAGTGAAGGTCGTGCTTGCGGCCAAAGTACTCGTCGGAGTGAAGGTCACTATTTCGTCGGATACATCATAGGAGACTTTCCCGACTACGACCGTTGCCCCAGGCCCCGTGACAGTGAAGGTCGTGGGGTTGAGCGTCGAGGAGTCCATAGCTTCGTCGAAGGTTGCGTTGACCGACGCGTCGATACCCACGCCGGCAGCATAATTCGCCGGGTTCGTAGAAGTAACTGTCGGGGGAGTGCTGTCCGGGCCGAGTCCGGTAGTGAAGGTCCAGACATAGTTGCTTGCCAGTGCGTTAGCCGACAGGTCCGTGACCCCGGTCGTGATAGTCGCGGTGTAGATGGTGCTGGCTGCGAGGACGCTGCTCGGCGTGAACGTCGCAGTGTTGCCAATCGTGCTGTAGGTCACAGTGCCCACGACAGGCGTTACTCCCGGTCCCATCAGGGTAAACGTCGTTCCGTTGAGGGTCGTCGAGTCCATCCCCTTGTCGAAGGTAGCGACGATTTTCTGATTGGTGCCGACGCCGGTCGCGCTGCTGGCAGGATTGGTCGCGCTTACGAGAGGCGGAGTCGTGTCCGGGCCCGCGCCGGTCGTGAAGGTCCATACGTAGTTACTCGCCAGCGGCAAAAGTCCCGCGCTCTCAGCCGCCGTTGTGATCGTGGCGGTGAACGATTCGCCGGCCGGATAGGAGCCGGTTACCGCAAAGATTGCGGTGTTGTTGGTCGGATCGTAGGTGACGGTTCCGGGGATGGGCGTTTCCGACGGCCCTGTCACCGTGAAGGTCCCTGGCGCGAGGATCGTCACGGAATCCATCGGCTCACTGAAAGTGGCCGTGATTTCCTGTGTCGTTCCCATTCCCTGTCCACCACAGCCCACGATTGCAGGGGCCGACGAAATCACTGCCGGAGCGATCGCAGTGGGAGTCGCAGTAGGAGTTGCGGTTGCCGTCGCGGTAGCAGTAGCCGTGGCGGTGGCTGTGGCTGTGGCCGTTGGAGTATCAGTCGCCGTCACGGTCGGAGTATCGGTGGCAGTGGCGGTCGCCGTGTCTGTCGCAGTCACGGTTGGAGTGTCAGTCGGAGTCGCGGTCGCCGTGGCAGTTGAGGTGACGGTGGCCGTGGACGTTGCGGTATTGGTCGCAGTCGCGGTTGCAGTGGCAGTAGCCGTCGAGGTTGCTGTGGCCGTAGGCGTTTCAGTCGCGGTTGCTGTCGGTGTGGCAGTTGAGCTCGCAGTTGCGGTTACTGTCGGTGTGGCGGTCGTGGTCGCCGTGGCTGTGGTCGTGGCAGTGGGGGTCGCCGTCGCGGTGGCCGTCGTAGTCGCGGTTGAGGTCGCGGTGGATGTGGCCGTCGCGGTTGAGGTCGCCGTGGCGGTGGGGGCCTGTGTGGCAGTTGCCGTCGGCGTCGCGGTTGGCGGAATAGTGGCCGGGCCAGTGGTGAAATTCGATACGAAGCCCTTCCTCAGCTTTTTGCCGTTGGTGGCCCGAATCGCTCCGACGAACTTGATCCTGTACCTTGTGTTGAATGCAAGAGCTCCTTGCGGGGTAAAAGTCACGCTATTGCCGCTGCACGTGATGCTGCTCGCCACGATACGAACCCGCTTGAGCGCATCGAGCCGGAATGTATCTGCGTTAATATTCTTGCAGCGAATCGGCATGCTGAAGTTCACGGTGATAGTGGTATCGACGGACACATCGATGGCGTTGTCGACTGGATTCGTAGACATTACCTCGGGCCGCGGATTCGAAGCTGCGGCCGCCGATCCGGCCATTCCCACGATTACTAGAAACGCCGCTACTGAGATTCTACTGACTATATATTTGAGCATCATCGTGCCCTTTTTCGTTGAAGACATGGCATTCATTTCCTTGTTTATTTGCATCCGATGAAGCTCGAAGTATTTCGCGGCATTGCGTATTGACTATTCGGCATAAGCGGTCACGCCGTATCGATAAAATATTTGCGCAGGCTTGCGTGTAACTTGTTCGAGAGACGCGGCCTTTTCAGTTGTCGTCGAGGCCGACAAAAGACTGCGAATGCCGGCGTATCCGGCTGCGCCCGCGACAATCGCAACCATCAGCATCAGGCCGCACACCGTCACCAGGTATCTTTCGAGCTGCAAATCAGGACGTGGACTTCGAATTAACGCACGCTGTTGGCACTCTGCTCGAATGCCGCCCCTGCCTCGCATCTTCACTTGCTTCTGATTCCCCTTTTGACGAAACGTCGCGGCTCAGAAGAAAACTCCTAAGCTCGCGAGTCCGCCAGTTACGGTAAACGCAAGTTTCGTACCTCTGACGAGTTCGGCGGCTTCGGTTATTTGGGTAACCGTGAGCAAGGCGAGGGTACTAGTCGGAAGCTCCGAATCGCTTTTGAAAGCTAACCGCAGGAGATAGTCAGTCGAACCGATAGTACCGAAAGAGATGGCAAGGTATTGCCACCCAAGAACCGCGATGACAAAAAAGTGGCTATTTGAATCGGTGCCGCGCGGCTCAAATACCAAAGCCGGCGCCCGCAAACGCTCGGCGTGCGAGATCGTTTACGGGGATTATCTTTGCTTCATAGTCGGAGCGCCGCGCAGACCCTCTTCGCGCAGCCGCTCGAGTGACTATTCTATTTTGAAGGCGCGGAAGTGAGTACGGTGGCAGGTTTCACGATTGCGTAACTCGCGACCCCGGCCAGCACGAGGCCGACGCCCGCGAGTCCGAACGACTGCCACAGCGGTAGCCATTCGTGGAGCAACAGTATCGCGGCGTACAGGATGCATACTCCGCCGGATAGCATCACTGCTATTACAGTTAGAGTAGCTATTGCACTAGCTAGTCGAGTCTCCAGCGCCGCACTCATGCTGGTCTCCAGCATGTGGGCCTCGGACTGCAGGATACGCGTTACGTCGTTGACCGCCCTGCCGACCAGCGTCGGCCAATCCTGTAGAGTCATCGGCGCGCCGTTAGCCATCTGCGATTGTTTTTCTGTCATAGGATCAACCGTGCGAGTTGCAAGGTTCAACGCTCGTCGCTTGAACCATGCCTTGCGATTGCGACGCCGAGCAATGCCGCGATTACAATCGGGCCCGCGCCGCGGCTGTTGACGATCGAGCCGAACACAAAACCCACTGCTCCGGCTATCAGCGAGGCGCCAACCGAATGACTCTCGATCACGTGGTCGGGACGCATCTCGCCTTCAGCCTGTTCGACTTTCTCATTGACGTCCGCCAAAGTATCGCGCAGGTTGCGGCGGGCGTCGTCGCGCTCAATCTGGATCGCTGAAATCTGTTCTTCCGTTGTCATGGTGTCCATTGCGTTCGCTTCGGCCGCGAGCTTTCCAGCGGTCTGATCTTTGGTTGTCGTGATTGCCGGTGACCAGGTCCACGATGAAACTGGTCGCCGCGCCGCGCAGCGCGATTCGACCTACTATGGTCAGGAGCGCCAGCCCGATGCGGCTGTTGGCGCCACCGCCGAGGACGAATCCGACGCCGCCCGCGATAGCCAGCGCCGTCAGCGGTTCTTCCTTTATGTATTCGCCGATATCCCGCTCGCGCCGCCGCTGCCTCTCATCCGCTGCCGACACGCCGGCCGCTGCCGAATTATTCACTGCCCTGCCCCGGCTCAGGAAACGCGCCTAACGATTTGCGCGGCGACGTAGCCCACCGCAAACGCGGCTGCGATTGCGAACCACGGTTCACGGCGCACGAGCTCTCGCAGGTCGAAGTCCGCTCCGCGATCCTTGACGTATTGCTGCGCCGCATCGTAGCCGTCCTTAACTGCCTGGCTGGCTTTGTCCGCCGCCTGACGGCCCTGATCCATTGCGCTGCGGACGGTAGAATTTGCGGTATCTTCCATTGTCATCTCGGTTACCTCTGAGTTCGCGGGTCGCTAAGTACGTTTCTTGGTTTATCGAATTGAACGGTTCAACGCGCGGAAAATTTGGCGGGCACCGAGGGAGGGGGGAGTCTCCCGGATGCCCGCCGTTTCACCCATCCCCTCGCGGCGAACGCCGCTCGGTTGCTGGAAGAATGATCGCTTGAGGGCCGGTTGATTTGATTCTTATGGATCTCAATCGAGGTCTCATTTGCCGCTACTCGCTGACTACGTCAACGCCGGTATCTTGAATCCGGGTATCGCTCCGATCAGCCCGAACGTCTGCAATACCCAAATCAACACCACCACGAACACCACGATATTGAGTAAACTTTTGATCGCACCAGCCATCGGGATGTAGGTATTGATTAGCCACATCACCAACCCTATTACGACCAGAATCAGTACTATATTGACTAGTGGCATATGCCCACTCCTTGCTATCCGTCAGAGACCGCCGCGACCGACCAGCAGCCAGACCACTACTATCACCAGTAACAGTGGGACCAGGCCTCCAGCCGCGCCATAGTTGCTGTAGCCGTAGTAGCCGCCGCCGCCGCCGAACAACAAAATCAATACAATGATTAGTAGTAACATGACATTCTCCTTTATCTATTTCTTGATCGCGCCAACACTCAGACGTGCAGGCCACCGTTGACTAGCCAGACAACCAGTATGACCATCAGCACCAGCATCAACAGGCCGCCCGGATCTCTGGCGCCATGATGGTAGGTCCGGTAACCGCCACCGCCGCCGAATAGAAGCAGCAGGATAATAAGAATCAACAGCATCGTTTTTGCCTCCCTGAACTCGACCGGCCGCCTGCTAATGCCACTTCAGTTGATCGTCCACGCCGGTGACGCCCTGTGCGGCCGCCGCGATTTCACCGGCATGCTTTGCGGCCTGGGCAGACTTAACCACCCCGCTCAACAGGATCTTGCCGTGATCGCAATCGACGGCGACGATGTAACCGTCGGCGACACCGTCATGGGCCAGCGCGCTCTTGACTTCGGTAATCAGCAGATCGTCATTCGCGCGCTCAGCCGGGGAGTTGTAATGATGCTGCGCCTGCACCTTTACACTGTCGTTCTCGTGGGACACGGAGTTCGCGGAGTCGGCAGTGGCCGGGTCGGCGCGCACGTTGGAAGCCATCAATCCGCCGCCAACCAATAGCGCGATCGCCAATGCCGGCACGGCTGTTATTTTTCGATTACGCATATTTCGCATCGTGGAATTCTCTAAAGGTCGCGAATCAGTTGCTTGGCGTCACGGTCGTGGATTCGCTGTGATTGGAACTCGAGCTATCGACGGTCCCGCCCGTGCTCGACTCGCTCGAATCGCGCGACTTGTCGATCGACGTGCTGCTGGTCGTAGTTGGCGGAATCACCTGCACCGGCGGCGCCACTACTACCTGAGCCGGCGCCGCGGCGGGCACATAGGTGGTGGAATCGACTTCCTTGGTGGTACTGCCGCATCCGGCGACGCAGGCTAAGGCCGCAATACCTACCACACTGATAGCAATTCGTTGGATTGAGTTCATTTCTTTAGTCCTCCTCGGACTTTGGGTTCCAGGTCGGTTGAGTAATGGCGCGATATGCTCTGGCCGTATCGCGCCGACAATTATTTCTTCGCTTCCCGCACTCCGCCCTCGTGCCCGCCGCCCTCATGGCTAGCACTCGACTGCTTTTGCCGTTCAGGCTGCTGACGCGACGAATGCTGCTCGTGACTCGCCGGCTGATGCTCGGCCCGCTGCTGTTCCGGACGCGCCTGTTTCTGATGCGAGGCCGCTTGCTCACGATGCGACACTTGCTGCTCGTTGCGCGCGGTCTTCTGCGCCTTCTGAGTAGTCGCCTTCTCGTTGCGAGTAGCCTGCTGGCGATCGCTCTTCTGCGTCTGCGCTTCGCGTGACGCTTCCTGCTTGCTGCTCGCCTCGTTGCGCTGATTGGTAACCGCCTTCTCGTTGACTGCCGCCTTCTCGTTCACCTGCTTCTGCTGATTGGAAGCCTGCACCTGGCGGGTCTGCACGCTACCTTCGTTCTCGGTCCGCATCACGGCCCGTGAATCGTTTGGCTCCGTGTGATTTGCCCAGTTGCTATGCTGACTGAGCCAGTTGGGATGATTGGCGGAAACCCAGCTTGGATTCTGGTTGTACCACCATTCGCCATAGTGCCAGTTGTGTTGCGCGTCGTAGGCGCCGTCCTGGCTGAGCCACTGCGGATCCCACGATACCCAGTTCGGATGATTGGCGTAGAAAAAATCCGGATCATTCTGATGCCACCAGTAGGCATTCTGCCAGGTGCCATTGCTCTCGTAGTCGCCGTCCTGGTTGAGCCACAGCGCGTCCATCACGGCCCATTCCGGATGATTCTGGTAGAACCACATGATGTCGTGCTGATGCCACCATCGTGCGCCGCGCCAGGTGTGACTATTGTCGTATGCGCCCCAGCCGGCTTCTCCGGGTCCGCCGTAGTAGCCCGGGCCGTCATAGCCGGGCCCCGGCCCTGGACCGTATTGCGCGAACGACGGCGCTGCCATCCCGAGCGCCATCAGAGCGCCTGACAAGGCAATCGTCTTCTTAAGTCTATTTTTCAATTTTATTTTCACGAGCAATCATTTCCGTAAGACTCGGTCGTCTCGCGCGGACCTCATTCAAGCCTTGGAGCTGCCGATTTAACGATGGTCTAGCGAAACGTGGTCGAAGGCGTGCGGAAAGACCACTGTCGAACTGGATCAAGGCCGGACTCGAATCCTATATCGATTCCGACTGATATGACTATAAGTCTAGTATTCTCGAATAGCCAATCCAGTAACGTAAATGCGGTACTTGAGAGCACCAAATGATACATACTTGGCGCCTTTGTACTTCATGTACTTTCGCGCTCGAGACCGAGCCGATCTGTCTCGCCGGTCGCCGTCCCGCTGTCAATCAATGGGCGGCCGTTTCTGCTCTGCGACGACAGCGAAACCGAACGCTTGAGAACGCACAGCCGTACCGCGTGACGCACCTCGCCTCTGCTGGCGCAGATTTCCGTGGCTCCGGCATTCAGCAGCTCCTCGCGCTCCACCAACGCGGACGGGCCGCCGCCGACTATAGTCAAGTGCGGCGATGCCGCCATCAGCGCGCTCACCAGTTCGATCGCGGCCGGCATGCATTCCGTCGTGGTGCACGAGAGAAAGACCATGTCGGGTGCGTATTGGTTCACGAACGCGCAGATTTCCTCCTGCGACTTGTCCATCCCGAAAAAGTTCGCCGCGATCCCCGTCCGCCGCAGGAGTTCAAGCAGCATGATCAGCCCCAGGCTGTGACTCTCGCCCGGAGGCACGATACCCACGATACGCAGTCGGCCTCTCAATCTCGGTTTGTTGAAGCGATCGCCGAGTTCCTTTACCAGCGCCGCGGTCGTCGCGAAAACGAGGCTCTGATTATCTTCACTGATATGATTTTCGAACCGCTCTTCGCCGGCCAGGATCACCGCCGGCACCAGCACCTCGTCGAAGGTCGGCTCGAGGCCGTGCTTGTCGCAATAGCTGATTGCGAGATTCCGCGCGCTCGACTGATCGAGCTCGAGCAGGCTGCGATAGTAGTCGTGATAATCCTCGCGCGCACTGTCGTCTCCGAACAGCACCGCAAAGAAGCCCAGCGCCGGAATATAGTCGCCGGCGACCTTGAGGCAAGCGGTCAAAGAGGTGGCGATCAGCAATCCCGGCAGACCCCACAGCCATCCCCAGAACATCGCGGAAAACAACAGCCCGAGGGGCGACAAGCCAATTCCGCGACCGATCAGGAAAGGCTCGATCAAGTAGCCCACAATCTGATCGAGAAGCACGAACGCGGCGAAAACCTCGACCGATTTGCTCCATCCGGGGAATACCGCGAAGGCCACGAACATCGGCAACAATGCCGCAAACGGAACGCCGACATACGGCACGAAACGAAACAACGCCGCCAGCGCTCCCCACAGAATCGGGTTCGGCAACCCGATCGCCCATATAGTCAGTCCAATAGCTACTCCGTATCCGAGATTAGTCAAAGCGAATAGCAACAGGTAATGGCCCACCGCTTCGCCCGCGGCGCCGATCGCCTCGGCCGAAAGCGTGACCCGCCCGCGTGCCCCAAGCCGCACCAGCCGATCGCGCAAGTCGGCCCGGCCATACAGCAGAAAGAACATCAGCACTATGACCAACAGCGCTTCAAACAGCCCCGACAGTATCGGCATCACCGGCTTGACGGCCTGCGCCAGGTACGACGGCGCCGCCGCCGGAGCCTCAATCACCCGCGCCGCTTTCGCCGGCTTGGGTTGTGGCGTTACGTCGTTGATCTGCTGCTCAACGTCCTTGATCCCGTACTGCACCCGCTTCATCCACTCGGGCGTGCTGCCCTCCAGCGCGGTCAGTTTCGTCGCGATATTGTCGGTGTATCCGGTAACTTGAACTGCGACCGAGGTAAGCTCGACCGTTACGAAATAGCCAATCCCCACGACAATCGTAACCGCCACAACCACCACCAGCGCCGCGCTGACAAAGCTTCCAACAAAACGCTCGAGCCGGCTGGCGATGGGACTGAAGATGACGGCCAGCAGCGCCGCCATCGTCAATGGCATCAAAATGTCTTTCGCGAAATAAAGAACCGCCGTCGCGAGGATTACCGCGACAATCGGCCCCGCGGCACTCCCGCCCTCGAGCTCTTCATTGCGCTCGTGCTCGACACTGAGCGGAGCCGTCGTCGCGAGTTTTTCCACGGCGGGTCTCAGGTCAGCGTCTCTGATACAGACCGCCCGCCATCAGAACCAGCCCCACGATCAGCGCCGACCCACCGAGTATGGGCGGTATCGCGTGCGAGGTTTCCTCATTTGCTTGAATCTTCAAATCGCCCAGCGTGGCGACGTTCTTCGTCTGATTGGTCGTGAATTCCGGCACCGCCAGCGCGAGCGCCCCAAGCAACGCGACAATCGCGCCAATCATTAGTAAAGGTTTCATTTTTTTCTACCTTGTCGGGAGATTCGAGCGGAACACTTCATGCAGATCCCGACAACTTGAAACTACAATTGGTATTTCAGAATGTCAAAATTTATGGTCCAGTTAACATAAATGAAGTGCTGAAGAGAACATATTAACTGGATATAGCCGATTACTCACTTACTATACTCGACGATTACCCAGCGGCGATGGGAGACGTTGCCAAACCTCGATCTTGCCGCTTCAGCGATAGTGGGCAACCATATTTCCGCAATGCCCACGCGCGATCATCGCTTCACCGTCTCGTCGCGATCCGAACTGCTGCCATATCTGCTTACCTTGCCGCTCGGACTCTCGCGCAAACAGGCAAAGGATCTTCTGCGCTTCCGCGCGGTCACCGTGACTCGCGTCCATGCTGTCAGGCACGACACGCAATTGGAGTCGGGCGACGTTGTGACTATCGCGGCGGGCAAGCAGGTCCCGGCCGCGTCGCTCGAGCGTCACGGCTTGAAGATTGTCTATCTCGACGATCACATCGTCGTCATCGACAAGCGCGCGGGTCTCCTGTCGATGGGCTCGGAGGGCGAGAAGGAACGCACCGCCCATCGGATTCTCAACGATCATCTGAAAGCGCTCACCAGCTCGCCGTCGCAGCAGGTCTTCATCGTGCATCGCCTCGATCGCGAGACCTCCGGCCTGATGATCTTCGCAAGGAGCCGCGCCATCCAGGCGACTCTTCAGGAGAACTGGAAGCGCATCACCAAGAAATACCTCGCCATCGTCGAAGGCGTACCCGCGAACACCGAAGGGACGCTCCGCGACAACCTGGTCGAGAGCAAGTCGCTCAGGATGCATCGCGTCGATCGCGGCGGCGAGTTGGCGATCACGCACTACCGCGTCCTGCGAAAGGGTCGGGACAAATCCCTGCTCGAGCTGACGCTCGAAACCGGCCGCAAGAACCAGATTCGCGTGCAGCTCGCCGGCCTGGGACACCCTGTCGTCGGCGACCGCAAGTACGGCGCTGAAACTGATCCAGCGCGCCGCCTCGCACTCCATTCATGCGAGCTAACCTTTAACCATCCCGTGTCCGCCGCCCCAATGAACTTCCACAGCCGAATGCCCACCCGCCTTATAGAGACCCTCGCATAACTCCGCGATTGTCCCCCTTCCCTCGAGGGAAGGGGTTAGCGGTTAGGTTGACCGCGATGCTCGACCCGCGCGGGCGGGATTGAGATTCAGCCTGCCGCAGGTTCAGTATAGAAATCATGGCGGCAACGTCGCTGGAACAGTTCCTCGAAAAGTACCGCGACACAATTGATCGCCTGCATTCCCTTAGCAACGCCGCTGCGTGGCGCGTCTCACGAACGTCTTTCGCCGCCGCGTTGTGGCGCAGCTTCGATCGCCGCTTCGGTGCCGATTCGAACGCCGTCACGCGCGCGGAAGCCGTGCGCTTTCTCGACTCTCTGCATGCCGCCGATCTCGCGCTCGCCATCGGATGCCGCGACGGCGACGCCAGTGCCTGGCGTCATCTCGTCTCGACCTATCGCGCGCCCATCGACGCGTTCGCACGGGCCGTCCTCGGCAACTCCTCGCGCGCGAGCGAGATCGCCGATTCGTTGTGGGCCGACCTCTACGGTTTGCGCTCATCCGACGGCGCGCGCCGCTCTCCCCTCGAGCATTACGGCGGCCGTAGCTCGCTGACGTCGTGGCTCCGCGTCGTCGTCACCCGGCTCGAAGCCGATCGATGGCGTGCGACGCGCCGCATGGAACCGCTGGACGAGGAGCGCGACGGCGGTTCCGGCTTGCTCGCCGACGGGACCGATTCGCCCGACCCCGATCGCGCACGGTTACTTGGCGCCCTCGAACGATCTCTCGCCGAAGCTTTGAACGCGCTGTCGCCGGACAACCGTCTGCGCCTCTCATATTATTATGTGCAGAATCTGACGCTCGCCCAGACCGCCGCTCTGCTCGGCGAGCATGAGTCGAGTGCGTCGCGCAATCTCGCCCGCGCCCGCACGGCGATTCGCGAGTGTGTCACCCGCACGCTGCGCCGCGAGTATCGCTTCAGTGACGATCAAATCAGCCAATGCTTCGAGTATGCGACCGGCGATTGGCCGTTCGACCTCGGCCGCATGCTCGCACTGGGAAAATGATGCCCGACGACAAGACCCCGCACAGCCGCCTTGACGCGATGATTCGCAGGAGTCTCGCATCCGGCCTCGACACCTCGGGCGCACAATGCCCCGACGCCGACCTGCTCGCAGCGTTCGCCGAAAACACGCTCGCCCCCGACGAGCGCACGAAATGGAATTCGCACATCGCCGGATGCGCGATATGCCAGCGCCAGCTTGCGGCGCTCGCCCGAGCCGGTGCGCTCGGCGCTACGCGTTCATCTGCTCCCCAAGTCGAAACCGTTGACGCCGAAGAGGCACGCCAGGAAGCCGGCGGTTTCTGGCCCGCAATTCGCAGCTTCGTACGATTCATGATCGGTCCGTTCCCGCTCTCGGTCGCCCTTCACGTCGCGCTGCTGCTCGTTCTGATCATCACCATCCACGAGCAGCGCGGGCGCGAGTTGATCATGGTGAACCTCGAAGCGGGCGGCGGCGGCGGTGGCGGCAACGAGATGCAGGATCTCGACATGCCCGAAGTGCCGATGCCCGACACGGCGCCGCAGCAGATGGAGCAGCCGACCGCAGTGGATACCTCGCAAGCCGTGGGCCTCGCCAGTGACTACGTCCGCGCAGCCGGCGGCGGCGGTATCGGCATCGGTCGCGGCGGCGGCATGGGCTCGGGCTACGGCCACGGCATCGGCTCGGGCTTCGGCGGGTTCATCGGCGAGTTGCGCCGCAAAGGACTCGACGTGGTGCTGGTGATCGACGGCACCGGCTCGATGCGCCTGATCATCGACAACGTCAAAGCCAAGATGCAGCAGCTGACGCAGTCGATTCACCGGCTCGTGCCGATCGCCCGCATCGGAATAATCGTGTTCGGCGGCAAGGGTGAGAAGATGGATATCCAGCCGCTGACGCTATCGCCGCAGAAGCTGAGCACCTTCCTGGAAGGCATCCAGGCAAAGGGCGGCGGCGAATGGGAAGAGGACACGCTCGGCGCGGTCCAGACCGGGATCGACAAGATGGACTGGAAGCCATACGCCAAGAAGGTGGTGGTGCTGGTCGGCGACTCTCCCCCGCGCACGGAGGACTTTGCGCCGCTGCTCGCGCTGATCCGGCAGTTCAAAGCCAACAACGGGACGTTCAACACGGTGGACGTCGCGGCGGAGGAGCACGAGCGGTTCGAGCGCGAATTCTGGCTGAAGGTGCATCGAGAGGAGCCGCCGAAGATCTCGGCGTTGCCAGCGTTCTATCGACAGACTCAAGCCGCGTACAAAGTGCTCGCCACCGCTGGCGGCGGCTCGATGAAGTCGTTGAGCAAGGACGCGCACATCAACCAGCAGGTGCTAATCCTCGCCTTCGGCGACCAATGGCAATCGCAAGTCGCCGCCTTCGCCCGCGGCCTGAACAACACCAGCTCAGGTCCGTAGCAACTGTCGGGCGCTTCTGTTTCCTCCTTCCATCGTGGAATGTCGACTGAGGGGTAGGACACAGCGCGGCAGAATCGCTGTTCCCCCTTTCCATCTGGAAAGGGGGCGAGGGGGATAGGACAGCCCGCACCGCATCGCTCTATTGCTTCCCCTTCCCCATTCCTGGGGAAGGGGCTAGGGGTTAGGGCTCTGCCAGAAGTGGCACTGGCTTCAGCCAGTGATTCTCTGCTTCGGCCGAAATCCTGTCCGCACACAGCGATGACTTCGTCACACAGACCGACGGTTCAGGACGAGGTAGCGCTACAACGGAGCGCAATGCTAGCACAATCAGGAATCACTGGATGCAGGGGTCACCCCTGCCTCTTAATCTTGCTCCCCTTCCCGCGAGGACCGAAAAAAGGGGCCGGGGGTTAGGTTCTTGATGAGCGTGCAAACAAACGGTCAGCGACGATTCACGGTGCTCGAGCTGCCGTTGTTGGAGATGCCGACCAGCTCGTCGGCGCAGTCATAGCCGTAGTTAAAGGCCGCTTGGGACGCTGGCGTCATGGTGCTAATCGCGCTCGCGACAACCGCCCTCGCCGGCCCGGCCCTCGCCTACAAGGCAATAGTAATGGACCAGCCCCAGGCCGACCCAGCCGCCGTCTTCTAACCCGGGCTCCTCTGATGCCAGCGATGATACACACTATAAGCCGCTCCTACGCAGATCAGTACGACAGGGGTGAGTGTCGAGAAAAGCACGAAGCCCAGGCGAGTCTCCAGGTCCGGAATCCACGACGTCAAAAGTTCAGAACATGAGAGGATGACGAGCGCTAACGCAATGGACATCGCAGTAACAAACGCTCCCCACTCATCCGGAAAATAAGAACGAAAGAAGGTGGGCAGAGCCGCAGAAAGTATGAGACCTGCCGTGTACTCCGCCTCGATGAGTCCCGTCAAAGTCGAAACCGTTAAGCCTATCAACAGGCCCACAAGGCCGAGATAGAACTCGAGCCAAAGCGGAAAACGCCCCTTATGGTTCAGTTTGCGACTCAATGCACTCAAACTCCTTGGCCTGCGCCGCAATTTGACATTTGGCCAAAACGCTGACTGACGCAGTAGCAGTCATTGTCGCAACGCGGCCGCCGCATACGAGAAGGTCAGCTCCGTCTGTGAAATACGCGCCGATTCCGCATGCAAGCTCTGCAGCTCCTCCTAGCAAACCCACTTTCGCTTCTGCGTTCTTCGAGCAATCTGCCATGTCAACTATGTATTGCTGCTGGCAAGATAATTTGGGCTGTTCCTTCTGCAGCGGACGCGCATTGGGGCAGGGAGCAGGATCTCCGCAGAATTGCGGCTCGCCTGAAGACTCCATCGTTGGAATCTCACCGTCGGTGATACCCAAAATAACTGGATACAGCGGGTGGCGGCCGTGGAGCAACTGACGTGGAGTCGGAGGAGCGCTGTCGCCGCCGCCAAAAATCGCATCAAAGATGTCGAACAGACCAAACGCGGCAGTCACGATGATTCCTGGGATCGCCCCGGCGGCCCAAGCCGCAGCAAAGATCTTCGGCTCCAGCACTGCCAATATTCCGGTCAGTGCGAGATTAGAGGCACTCGAAGCGGCTGCAGCTATTCCGGCATCCCCCACGGCAGTTGGGACACCGCCGCTGCCCGATGGCCGCGCGATCGCATTGCCCGCAGGGCCGCTGTTGCTGCCGCTGGTACTGGTGGCGCTGGTCTCGGACAACGAGCGGACCAGTTGCGGACTATAGAACTGTCCGCCGCCTGAATAGTAGTACGTCCCCGGATCGGTATATTCCTTCTCCATGCCTTGGTACAGGAACGGCCAATCGTTCGCCGTGCCGCTCACCGTCGGCGTTCCTGACGGATCGTAGGTGTACGTTGTCGCCGGCGGCGAGTCCACATTCGCGGCGTTCACCAGACCGAGCGTTGACCCGTCCGCGTCGAGCAGCGGCACCGTTTACGGTTTTGGAGGTGGATCACTCTTAAGTTCATCCGGCACGATGTCTGGGTACATTCGGTACAGGTCATTCGAAAAATTTATCGTATCGACCAAACATTGGCCGATTAGGCCTAGATACTTATGCCTTTCCTCTGCCGATATGTTGCCTCGCGCAACGTTGTTACTCATATAATCCGAGATCGAGCCAAGGCTGGCACGGACTCCTGCCAAAAGCGAATCAATTCTTAGTGCAAAATCTCGTTTCATTTCGACCTGTTCCTCGTTTCACGAATTGCAAACATCTCATCACGATCGGGTCATAGGCTCAACTCAGAAGCCAGCAGCGAAGCCCAATGCTCTAGCTAAGCTCGGCAGTAAAGGTATGACGACCCACCAAGGCGATATCTTCGGTACTTGAAAATTAGAAGAGCTGTCCGGAACTGTATTGTGGTTCCGTGGGAAATAGGGCCTCCATTCTGGATAATCACCCGTCCCCATACATTGATTGTAGCACCTATAGAACCACATTGACTGATCGGGCGCTTTGTCTCTATTTATTCCCCGCTCCAGCGCCAAATCTGTGCATCGTGCCTGGCACCATTGTGCGTTTCCGGGACCGTCGCTGGTATTGTCGACAATTTGTTGGAGGGGTGCTGGATTGCACGGCGTCGATGGAGCCGTAGGTTCAGATTCGGTCGATGCCGAGGAGCTTTCGGTTGGGGTTTCGCTAGGCCGAATCTGCAAAATCTGGTCGTACAGCGGGTGGCGGCCATGGATCATCTGGCGCGGGATCTCCAGGCTACTGCCGCCGCCTCCGAATAAGTCGTCGAAAAGCTCATACAGACCAAACGTGGCTGCCGCTAAAGCAACATATTCAACAATCGTAGTGAGAGTCGTAGAATCGATATTGGTTGACTCGCTATTAGAGCGCCGGATGCGTGCGCATAGAGCCTGGACCAACTGCCGCTCAGCTGCCACTCATACTCGGCTGTCTTGGCCGCGCCGTTCATGTCGATGCGATGCTTCATGGGCAGGCAGACATAGTTCTCTCCATACGCAAATCGAGCGATCCGTGCGACTGCTCGTTTGGGAACAATCTCGGCAATAAAAACCACACCTCTGCGATCCTCACATCATGTTCTTTGCGGCGAACGTAGAATCGCAGGTTCACCTCATCAAAATCGGTATGAAAGGGAATAGGAACATATCCAAAGAGCTTTGTGCGGCAGAACCGGAAGCCCACCAGGCTGACGTATGTCCTTCCCTCAAATGAGTCCAGCACGGTCCCCGCCGGAACATGGGCGTCCAGGAGTTTCGCATCAACCTCGTGATTCAACATCACCAAGTCTAGCCACTCGGCGGAAAGGAAGACGCGTTTTCGCTGGCCCATTTGTTCGACCGATGACTTCATCACACAGACCGACGGGTCAGGGTGATCGCACGAGGTAGCGCGACAACGGAGCGCGATGCTAGCACAATCAGGAATAACTGGGTGCAGGGGTCATCCTGCCGCGTTGAAGTGGTAAGCGTGCAAACAAACGGTCAGCGACGATTCACGGTGGTCGAGCTGCCGGTATTTCCAATCGTAATGGAATCGTTGCTGATGCCGTTCCGCTATCTGCCCGAGCTGGCGAAATTCGGCTGGATTCCCTTCGCCGCGATTCTGGCGATCGATCTCATCTGCTATGCCCTCCTGCGCGAGGACGTTTCCAGGAGCGTGACCAGCAGTCTGATGACGCTCGCGCATTTCGTTCTGTTCACGCCGTTCTCCGTGGCATGGACGAAGCTCGCCGTCAGAGGCCCTCAAGCAGTCTCGAAGCATCCGCAGTTCTTCTACTCGCGCACGCAATGGTTTTATCTGCTGGCAGGCGCAGCGATGATGGTGGCGCTCCTGGTTCTCGTCGGCATTCCGTTCGTCGTCGTTCGTTACGGACAGCGAAACTTTGAGAGCCAGATCACACTGCTCGGAGAAACCGGTATGATGCTGGGAATCGGCCTTTACGTTATCGGATACGTCCGCCTGGCTTTTGTCTTCCCCGCGATTGCGATCGGCAGGTACGCCGGCATCCGGGCTGCCTGGAGGCAAACGGCAGGAAATATCGAGCGCCTCGCGGCAATTATCGTGCTCACGCTCCTTCCCTACTGGATCGTCCGCCAGGCGTTCTCATGGTACATGGGCTATCACCCGCCCGGCGTCATCGAGGCGTTCCGCGGATGCATCGACATGCTGCTAATCGCGCTCGCGACGACCGCCCTCGCCGGCCC
The DNA here is from genome assembly GCA_963711565.1 of uncultured delta proteobacterium. GTDB lineage: Bacteria > Desulfobacterota > Binatia > Binatales > Binataceae > Binatus. Next base: position 597,753 of record CAVQEQ010000001.1, read on the forward strand.
AGCCCTCGCCTACAAGTCGATAGTAATGGACCAGCCCCAGGCCGACCCCGCCGCCCAATCAATCACCGCCGCCCGCTAGCGCCCTAGAGGAGACCTCTGCATAACTGCGCCGCGTATCTTCTCCTCTCCCAGGATGGGAGAGGATCGAAGGTGAGGGTCCTTATACAGCGCGCGATTTTTTTCGCGCGCGATTCAAGATTCTGCCTCTTATCTTTCATCCGGTTCCCCTCTCCTGAAGGGAGAGGTGTTAGGGGTGAGGTTCCGCCCACGATTCTCAAAAACCGCCCACTACCCGTCACCCGCCATTCCATCCGCGGTCCCGCAATGCCTCGAGCGCGATTGCAAGATTATTTTGTGTCTTCTTCCAGTCACTCGGTAACTTGTCTTTGGTCAATACGGTCAGCGCCTGATGATAGTTATCGACCGCCGCTTCCAGGTATTTGACTCCCGGCCCACGCATGCCGAGTCCTGACAAGGCGTCCCCAAGATCGCTCTTGGCTCGTGCCCATAGGATTGGATCGCGGTCGGGTCTGAAGACTTCGAGCGCCTCGTTGTAATTCTGAATCGCCTGCTCGAAGCACCAGGATTCATTGGTGCTCTCTCCCATCTCGTCCAACGCATTGCCGAGCCCGGCTTTCAACGTCGCCCACGCGATCTGATCGCGCTCACGCGATTGCTCTTCGAGACTGGCCCGAAACGCCTTTACGGCTGCCTCCGGATAACGCGGGTTGGGCTGGACATCGTTCAAACTCAGCAGTTCGTTGCCAAGGACGGCCTGCATAGCCGCCCAGCGATTCCGATCCCACTCGCGCGGAAATCCATCCAGTGTTTGCCTGCTGATCGCCACCGACTCCTTGAGATCTTCGACGTCCGAGCGAGCCTGGCCGCGTAACTCGAGAGCCTCTGCGAGTTGCGCTTGAGCGTCTGCCCAGAGCATCGGATCCGACTGCTTCGTGTAAACTTTTAGCGCCTCTCTGAAGGCCTCGATCGCATTATCGTAACCACCTGCGTTATCCTCGCGATCCGCCAGCCCGCAAAGCACAGATCCCAGCTGTGTCTGAGCCGCCGCCCAGCTCATCGGGTAGAACTTAACGTCGAAGCCTTTCACTGCGGCGCGACTATAGTCCGCCGCTTGATGCAGGCTCTCAGTTCCTGCTTCATGATTTGCAATTTGCTGGAACGTGCGTCCGAGCTGCAGTTGAACCGTCGCCGAATCGAGCGAATCGGAACGCCCCTGGTACACCCCCAACGCATCCTTGTATGCGGCCACCGCCTCCTGCAAAGGCCCCACTTGAGCATTGAGAGCTGCGATTTGATTCAGCGCCGCGCCCAGGTTGAGCTGCGCCATCGCCCACTCCAGCGGATTACGTTCTCGCGTCCAATCTTCCTGCGCTCGCCGAATGTAAGTGACCGCGCTATTCAACGAATCTTCCGACTTGAGTTCGACTCCCGAGATTCTGCTCGCAATACCGATCGCGAGATTCACGCGGGCGCGTGCGTCGGCCGTCCACGCACCGCTCTTTCGGGGATCGTCGGCGAGCGCGCGAATCTCGCGAATTGTAGGTTCGAGCGCATCGCCAAATTTGAACATCCACTGGTGCATCGAGTCCGCGCTTTGCGTTGCTACGATCAGGCCGATCACCTTGCATAGGTCGTCCGGCGGCAACTCCGGCAGCTTGAAGTCCGATGGAAGATACACTCCGCCAAATTGCGCATCGGATCCGAATTTCGTCTCGTAAAGCGGCCCAACCGCTGGCGGCGATGCGCCGCCCACCCCGCCCCAGATCAATGCCTCCACCCGCACGTTCGTCACCGAGTTGAGCGCATCGAGATGCGCGAGACCCTGCGGACGGCCCGAAACCGCAATCGTGGAATTCAAAATGACCGGCGTGATGTGCAACCTCGGATCGATATTCGACAGCGCGTCGCGCAGGCGTGCTTCAAGCTGCTGGCCTTTGTCGCCTTCGAGATGCGCGATCGCAAAGACGACGCGGATGCGCCACTTTTCAACGTCTGGGTACGGAGCCGACGCCTCCGCGATGTCCGCCGGCGCTTCGCGCAGCACGTTCGGACCCCGCAGATAGATCGAGGTTTGCTGCAGGATCAGCAACGGCAGGCAAACAATCGCCGCGATACCGGCGCCTCGCCGCACCGCCTTATAGCGCAGCTTGACCCGCCCGATCTGGACGCGCGCCTTATGCCAAAACGTAAGGCCGCACACGATCGCGGCAACCGATCCCGGAATCGCAGTTACGATCACCAGGTCGACCACCACCCGCGACCGCGGCCAGACGGCCACAACAACCAGCACGATCACGCCGGCAACCGCAAGTGAATCAGCAAGATTCACCCCCGGAAACCGCTCAAAAAAATCCCGCCGCAGACTCCTCATTGTGCCTTAACGCCGGTGATATTAGCGCAATCGCCACGCCTAGCCACATCTCCAGCCCTTGCTTGAAGTGGCACCGGCTTCAGCCGGTGATTCTTTCGCAGCATCAGGGCAGGAAACAAAAAGTCACTGAGTGCAGAGCCTGTCCTGAGCGAAGCCGAAGGAGGTCACCCCTGCGTGACAATCGTTGTCATCCCTCTATGCCATAATAGCGACATGTCTGGTCTCCCATTCCCACCAACACACCTACCCCAGCGGCATCTGCCTCCCGCCAATATGCGCTCACCATTCGCAGCAACTTTACTCTTTGTGATCCTCAGATCCGCGCTTTCTCCCAATGGGTTTCTTTCCTCACCAGTCGCCTGCACGGAAGAAAACGAAGAGAAAGAACAAATCACTTTTATTCTCAGTTCAGAACATTGTTTGTTTCTATCTCGGCACCTCGGAAAACAAAATCGCAAGAAAATCGCACCTCCTCCGATCTTAGTTTCAGGGAGACGCCGGGGCTTTCCGCCGCCTTGGCGCGAAGGAGGATGCGATGATTCCGATCCTGGTTGTCTGCCTCGCCGTGTCCGGTTCGATCGTGATCGTAGCCTTCGCATGGACCAGGATTCGCGGCCTTCCTATCGCCCCCTCGATGCCACCCGGTCTGCGCAACGCGGCCCGCTTTGCCGGCGGCCCGTTTTCGATTTCGATCGCGATCCACCTCGCGATCCTGCTCACGCTCATCGTCACCGTGCATGAGAGCCGCGCGCGCGACCTGCTGATCGTCACATGGGAGCCGGGTTCCCTTCGTTCGGTCGAAGAGGCTGAGCCACACGAGATTCCCGACGTGCCGATGCCGGAGTTCAACACCAGGATACCCGACGACTCGCCCCAGCCCGTGGACGTAAACAAGGTGCTCGGCGCCAACTCCAGCGCAATCGCCGGAACCTCGTCCCTCAATGGAATCGATATCGGCCGCGACCTCGTCTCTTACTTGAATCTCCACCCAGGACCCGGCGGCGACGGTGGCGCGAGCTTTCCATGGTTCATCGACGAGCTGCGCCACAAGGGTCTCGACATCGTGCTGGTGATCGACGGCACCAAGTCGATGGACTTCGTGATGGCTGACGTGAAGGCGCGGATGACGCGGCTCGCGATACGAGTTCGCCAGCTCGTGCCGATCGCGCGCGTCGGCGTCGTCGTGTTCGGTGGCAAGGGCGAGCCCCTCGACATTCAGCCGCTGACTCTCTCGACCGTAAAACTGCAAACGTTCCTCGGCTCGATTCAGGCCAAGGGTGGCGGCGAGTGGCAGGAGAACACGCTCGGCGCGGTGCAGGCCGCCGTAAACAAGATGGATTGGAAGCCATACGCGCGCAAGGTGATCGTGTTGATCGGCGACTCCCCGCCCGAGCAGGAAGACTTCGCCCCTCTGCTCGCGCTGCTCCACGATTTCAGGCGCAACAACGGCACGCTGAGCGGCGTCGACGTCCAGGCTGAAGAGCATGAGCGCTACGAGCGAGCGTTCTGGATGAAGGTGCATGGCGTCGAGCCGACGCTGGCCGAAATCGGGCCGCTGCCCGAATTCGCCAGACAGGCCCAGGCCGCCTACAAGGTGCTGGCGGCCGCGGGCGGCGGCTCGGTCCGTAGCCTGAGCCACGACGCCGAGGTCAATCAGCAGGTGATGATCCTGGTATTCGGTGATAAGTGGCAGGACGAGGTCAGCCGGTTCGCGTCGAGGTAACGGTGGCGCCTTGTGGCAAACAAATGACACAGCGATGCGATTCTGACGGCTCGCGACGCTCGCACGTCCAGCTCGTCTCGACGCTAACAACTCGATTCAGACCGATGATGCGTGCGACTGACCGCCGCAGCCGGTCGTTGGTCGAGTGGGGCATTGTTCGCCGACCGCTGAGTTATCGTGGCACGCAACTTGGTTTAATCAATCGCGTGAGCATCGAAACCACGAACGTTCCGGCGATCGACATGCACGCGATTACCCAGATCGCGGAAATCGATGGGGCGGGTGACCAATTCGTAGCCGAGATCATCAAGGTCTTTCTCGCCGACTTGGGCGAACGCGTGCGCGCAATCGGACTGCAAATGAGACAGAACGATCTCGTCGGAATTGCGGCGACGGCACATGCTATCAAGGGCGGCTGTGGTCATTTTGGCGCGTCGCACCTGGTTGAGCTATCTCAAGAACTTGAAGACCGGACGAAGCGCGACCCAACCGGCGACCTTCAGCCCGCGATCGATTCGATGGTCGCGGAAACGGAACGAGTCCGCGCCGCGCTGGAAGCTTATCAATCGGAACGTGAGCCGCGATGAGCGGCGCATCTGCGACCGATCAGGCGGGCACGGCTTGCGGGGGCGTAGGTCCGCCGCTACTGCCGACGCTCAGCGCGAGCATCACCTCAGTCCATCCATCGAAGATCATATCGATGCCGATGAAGAGTCCGATGACCCACAGGCCTGAAACCGGCCACGAATCCATGATGCAGAATCCGAGGATCAGCGAAATTACGCCGTTCAGTATCAGCCATCCCCGGTGATGTATTGGAGTTGAGAAGGCTACGATGATTCTGAAGGTGCCCGCGACGATCAGCAGCATCGCAATCATGAAGGTAAGCGTCACTGCCGCTAGCCCCGGATGCGAGACCATCAGAAGTCCTGTTACCGCGTACAGCAGCCCGCCCGCGAGATTGATGAAGAAGCCGCCCCACGCGCGTCGCGCAAAGCCGTGAACCACTTCAAAGATACCGGCGAAGATCAATATCCAGCCGAGCAGCATCACGGAAACCATCGTCATGATCTCGGCGCTGCCGATCGCGATGGTGCCGAAGATGATCAGCGCCACTCCCATGAACAGAAACCAGCCACGATGTGCCCTTACCTCTTCGATTCCTAACACCGGCCCAAGTAAAGCCATACTGGTCTCTCCTTGATTACCTTGTTTGAGTGACAGTCTGCGGGTCAGCTCGTGGGTGGCTGTGCAGGCTGAACTGCGGGCGCCGACTCGCCGGTGAAGTGGACTGCGATGCCGGCGCATTCGAAGTACCCGCCTTCAGTATAAGGTTCGAAAGCGCCGTAATCGTCATCCTCGACGAACCATACCGTAGTGTTCACGATCGCATCGACCTGGTCGCCATACTTCCGATACGCGGCCGCTCTAAGTCCGTCGCCATGAACAACAGCGCCGCCGGTTGAATTTGGTCGGTTGAAGCAGTAGCCCTCCGCACGTCCGAGCGCTGTAAATTGCGGATGACCTTTGACGGCGGGGCCGTGAACGACCTGGATCTTCTTGATCGCGGCGCTGATGGCGTCCTGTTGCTGTTGGAGATGGTCCACATCCTGATCAACAGCGGAACATCCCGCGAGCGCGACGATCGCAACAAGGAGAAGCACGAGTCGCATTGGAATCCCCTCCGGCCGATTGGCGTAGCCAACCCGCGCGCGCAGCGCAACAATACATATTCCGCGCGCGATTCGAGCAGTCGTGCTAGCCCTGCTGCTTCCTGCGCTCAGCCCAACGCTTCTTCATCGCAATTGACAGCCGCTTTCTGCCCGCCGGCGTCAGACCGCCGCGCTTGCGCTTCTTCGTGGTGGACCCTTTAGGCCTGCCGACTCTCTTCTTCTTGCCACCACCTGACAAGGCCTTACCCGCCGATCCCATCAGAGCAGTGATCGCTCGGCCAAGCCTGTCCCTTTCCTTCGCCAAGTCTGCAACTAATTTTTCCAGGTCCAAGGTTTGCTCCTTTGGCGCGCATGCTCTATGCAGCGCCTTCATTAGCGGCTCGTTGTGATTTGCGTCCTATAGATAGGTGTGCACGCTTGTTCGGGTCAGCGCAATACCTAGCCTTCCGCCGATTCGATGCAGCAGTGCGGAAATTTCAGGACTTTCCGTGCGCTCCGGCACATATCCACAGGCGACGATTTAACGGGTAGCGAACAACTTCGATTGCGAATAGAGTGAGGCGACGTTTGCCGGAAGGTTTCGTGAACGAAGCGCATCGCACTAGATTTCTCGTCGAGCTGATCAAACCCTCGCATTACGACGACGACGGCTACTTAATACAGTGGTGGCGCGGATTTGTGCCGTCGAGCTCGCTGTCGAACCTGTACGGCCTCGCGCTTGACGCGCAGACGCGCCGCATCCTCGGCGAGAGCGTCGATCTCGATATCGAGGCGCACGACGAGACTAACAAGCGAGTGCCGGTGCGTTCGATAATTCGGCGGTTCAAGCGCAACGCGAACCGCGGCATTGTGCTGCTGGTTGGTGTACAAACCAACCAGTTCGCGCGCGCAGTCGATATCGCGCGCGAGCTACGCACCGCCGGCATCCAGGTTGCGATCGGCGGGTTTCATGTCAGCGGATGCCTCGCGATGCTGCCGGAGATGCCGCCCGAGATGAAGGACGCGCTCGCGCTCGGCATCACGCTGTTCGCCGGCGAAGCCGAGCATCGGCTCGACGAGTTGCTGCTCGCCGCGTTCGAGAATCGCATGCCGCCGGTTTACAACTTCATGGCCGATTTGCCCGCGATGGACGGCGAGCCGCTGCCGTTCCTGCCGATGAAATACGTCAAGCGCTACGCCGGCGCACTCGGATGCTTCGACGCGGGGCGCGGATGCCCGTTCAGTTGCAGCTTCTGCACGATCATAAACGTGCAGGGCCGCAAGTCACGTCATCGCAGCGCCGACGATATCGAGCAGTTGATTCGCGCGCACGCGGCGCAAGGCGTGCGCAGCTTTTTCATCACCGACGACAACTTCGCGCGCAACCGGAATTGGGAACCGATCCTCGACCGCATCATCGAACTCAAGCGCCGCGACCGGCTCAAGATCAACATCATCATGCAGGTCGATACCATGTGCCACAAAATCCCGCACTTCGTTGAGAAGTCGGTGCGCGCAGGGTGCAAGAAAGTTTTCATCGGGCTCGAGAACATCAATCCCGACAGCCTCAAGGGCGCGTCGAAAGGTCAGAACCGCATCACCGAGTATCGCAAGATGCTGCAGGCGTGGAAGCGCGCGAAGGTGCTGACCTATGCCGGTTATATCCTGGGTTTCCCGTCCGACACGCCCGCGAGTATCGAGCGCGACATCGCGATCATCCAGCGCGAACTCCCCATCGACATCATGGAGTTCTTCATGCTCACGCCGCTGCCCGGCTCGAAGGATCACCAGGACATGTACCTGCGCGGCGAGCGGATGGAAGCCGACACCAACAAGTACGATGCCGAACATGCGACTGCCGACCATCCGCGCATGAGTGCCGCCGAATGGCAGGACATCTACCAGCGGGCGTGGCACCTGTACTATTCGCCGTCGCACATCGAGACGCTAATCAAGCGGGCGGTCGCCAGCGGGATGCGCTCGCGGCGGATGACTTCGATGATTTTCTATTTCTACGGAAGTCACGCTTTCGAGCGGGTACATCCGCTGCAAGGCGGGATCATTCGCCGCAAGCCGCGTACGCAGCGCCGTCCGGGATTTCCGCGCGAGAACTTGCTCAGCTTTTTCGCGAGGCGCACCCACGAGACGCTAACGACTTACGTTCCTGGGCTGTTGTACTTCAGGCGGCTGGAACGTTTGCGAAAGAAGATCGAGAACGATCCCGCGTCGAAACACTATATGGATGTAGCGCTCAGTCCCGTCGTCGATGGCGAGTTCGACGGCGACCTCGAACTCTACCAGGCATCGGACTCCGCTGTACGCGCCGCCGACCAGGCCCGCTCACGCGCCGACGAGATGCGGAAGATCGAGCTTCGCCGCGCGGCAGCCGGCTGATCTATTTCGCGGCCTGTTGCTGGTACAGCTCGGGCAAGTCTTTCTGAAACTGTTCCAGTTTCGGCAAATCGTTGTAGACGATGTAAGGTTGATCCGGATGCAGCTCCAAGTAGTTCTGATGATAGTCTTCGGCCGGGTAGAAGCCCGTGAATGGAACCACCTTGGTAACGATCGGCCCCGAGAATGCGTGCTGCTGATAGAGTTGCGTGATGTAGTCATCGGCCATCTTTTTCTGAGCGTCGTTCTCATAGAAGATCGATGAGCGATACTGAGTCCCCGAATCCGGTCCCTGTCGATTCAGTTCGGTCGGATCGTGAGCGACGAAGAAAAACACCTTCAACAGATCGTCGTACGTAACCTTCGACGGATCGTAGGTAACCCGGACTGACTCCGCATGCCCCGTCGTTCCCGTGCTGACGATCTCATAATGGGCGGTATTCGCCGCTCCGCCCGCGTATCCTGAAACAACCTTGGTCACGCCCTTAACATGCTTGAAGACAGCATCGACACCCCAGAAACATCCACCCGAAAAAACCGCGCTAGCGCTATCGTTGCCCGCGGCCTGCGCCGTAACGTTAACGGTCTTCACGCCGAATAACACTCCCACGGTAAGCAAGAGCGCCATGATCAACTTCGTTCGCGACTTCATATTCATCATATTAGCAACGCGCAACGGTCGCGTCTGGTTCCCGCAGCCGGTTTGAATTTGACCGTCGGCATTAAACTCTGAGCAATATCCCCTGATGCGATTCGCGCCGATACTTCTTTCTCTCGTCACGCTCGTCTCGACCGGGTTAGGCGGGACAGCCGCAATCCGCCTCCGCGACCGGCTTCATCTACTGCTCGGGTTCAGTTCCGGCGCGGTATTGGCGGTGGCGCTGTTCGACATACTGCCCGAAGTGTTCGCGTTCGACCATGGCGCATCCTATATGCCGATCACTGCGCTGGGATTCCTGGCGTTCTTCGGACTCGAACGCTACACCGCGATGCATCGCGCCCGCGAACATCCCCATTCGGTGGGCGCCCATGAGCCGGAGCTTGGCGCGATGTCCGCGGCCGGCCTGGCCTTTCACAGTTTTTTGGACGGAGTCGCAATCGGCGTCGGCTTTCAGACCAGCGTCGCAATCGGGCTACTCATAGCGTTCGGCATAATCGCGCACGACTTTAGCGACGGGCTGAACACGGTGACGGTCGTTCTCGCCCATGGAAATTCGCCACGACGCGCCGTTATCTGGCTGATAATCGACATGCTCACGCCTGTTCTTGGCGCGGCTTCGACGCTGATGTTCGATCTGCGGGGACTGCTGCCTTTCCTGCTCGCGTTCTTCGCCGGGTCTTTTCTTTATATTGGTGCCTCGGACCTGCTGCCGGAAGCGCGGGAGCACGATTCTCCGCTGGTCGCCGTCGCCACCTTCATGGGGATGCTGGCGATTTTTCTGATCACCCGCCTGCTGCGGGGATAGTTGCGAGATCCTTTTGGCGGGCTGCCCAAGGTTGGCGAAGGCCCCTGTACATATATATTGTCGCGACTATGGAAAAGAGACCGGCGCGGCTGCTCGCTTTGTTTCAGCTCATTGCGTGCATCGCGATCTTTGGATGCGGGCATAAAGAGGCGGCTGCGCCCGAGTCGATCCCCGTTACGGTGCAGGCCGTCGCGATGGCGAGTGGTGCTGCCGGCGGAGCCTACTCGGCAAATATTATTGCCGATACGCAGGTTGATGTTGCGTTCAAGGTCAACGGCTATGTGCAGTCGATCCTCCAGGTAAAGGGTGCGGACGGCAAGCTGCGCAATGTGCAGGCGGGCGATGCGGTGACGGCGGGCGCGGTGCTCGCGGTCGTGAAGGATGACACCTACCGCAACAGCCTGGTGAAAGCTCAAGCCGATTTACAGAACTCGCGCGCGACATTCAGCAAGGCGAAGGCGGACTTCACCCGCTACACGCATCTGCTGGAGCAGCACGTCGTGTCGCAGGCCGACTATGACGCCGCCAAGCAGCAATACGAATCCGCGCAGGCGTCGGTCGGCGCATCGCAGGCCGCGGTGCAGCAGGCACAAGTCGATCTCGACGACTGCAAACTCAAATCGCCGATGAGCGCGCTGGTGCTCGATCGGAAGATCGAAGTCGGCACGCTGGTATCGCCCAACAGCGTCGGCTTTCAGATTGGCGATACCAGCAAGGTCAAAGTCGTGTTCGGCGTGCCGGGCGCAATTGTCGGCGAGTTGAAGCCCGGAGCGGCGATCGCGGCCACCGTCGATGCGTTCCCCGGCCAGACCTTCAAGGGCGCGATTTCCAAAGTCGCCGCCGTCGCCGATCCCAACGCTCGCCTATTCGATATCGAGGCGACGATTCCCAACCCCGACGCGCGCCTGCGGGTCGGCATGATTGCCGCGCTCCATCTGCCGGCCGCCGCGCAAGCGCAGAGCGTGCTGGTGGTGCCGACGCGGGCGATAGTGCGGCCGCCGGACGACCCCAAGGGCTATGCGGTGTACGTCGCGGAGAAGAATGCTGACGGAAAGATGGTCGCGACACTCAAGAAGGTCGAGATAGGTCCTGTCGTCGGCGACCAGGTCTCGATTGCGACGGGGCTCGACGCCGGTGCGCAAGTGATCGTCAGGGGCGCGGACATCGTCTTCAACGGCGCGAGCATCAACGTGGTTCCGTAGGCGCGATCCGATGGCGCATCGGCCTGACGCAGAAATAATCGCGACGACTCACAACACTGCGCGGTTCTTTACCGAGAACCGCCAGATTTCGTGGGTCGCACTCCTGCTCGTGATCGCATGGGGCATCTACGGCTACGGCAAGATGCCCAAGCGCAAGGACCCCGACATCCCCGTGAAGGAAGCGCAGGTGATATGCGCATGGCCGGGCGTCAGCGCCGACCGGGTCGAGCAACTCGTCACGCGCAGAATCGAACAGCAACTGGCCGAGGTCTCCGAGGTTCGCGCGCCTTCGGCCGAAGAGTACTCGATCAAGTCGCTGACGCTCGACGGACTGTCGGTCGTCAACGTACAGGTCGATTACAACGTCAAGGACACCAAGCCCGTCTTCAACGAGATGGACTTGAAGCTTAGGAGCATCACGGACCTACCCAAAGGTGCCGGGCCGATTCAGTTCTTCAGCGGCTTTGGCGATACGGCGGCGCTGATGCTGACGGTGGCAAGTCCGAAAGAAAGCGAGGTCGCGATCTCGCTGCGCGCCAGGGAGATCGCGGCCGCAATAAAAGCGGCGCGCGGCAGCGGCGACACGTCGAAGCGCGCGACGATAGTTGTCCCGTTTCCGCTAGGTCTCGATTCGCCGAACATCGGCGAAAGCGTCAGGAGTACGCTCGGGCCGTGCCTGGCCAAGAGCGGATCTCTCGCCGACATCCGGCCGATTGCGGGCAAAGGCTTCGTTGGACTCGACGGTATCGCGAACTCCGACGCCGAACTGCAGCGCGCGTTCATGGGATGCGTCGAGGAAAAGTACGGCTCCGCCTCGTTCGATCCGGACATCTGGCAGCCGGTCGTAATTCGCAATCCCGACGACGCGGAGGCGCGGCTCGCCACCGTCGCGGGAGACAAGTACAGCTTTCGTGAGCTGGACGATTTCACGGATCTGATCAAGCGCGGGCTGACCGGAGTGCCGCAGGTATCGAAGATTCTGATCTCCGGAGATCTGCCGCAGTGGATTAACCTCGAATATTCGCAAGCCAAGCTCGCGGCTTACGGCATCACACCGAGCAAGATCTCACAGGTGCTGGCGGCGCGAAATATCGTTTCGCCCGGAGGCTCGCTGGAAACCAACGGCCGCAATCTGATCGTGTTGCCCTCGGGCGAGTATAAAAGCGAAAAGGATATCGGCGACACAATCATCGGCAAGTCTGCGACCGGCACGCCGCTGTATCTGCGCGATCTCGTGACGATCACGCGCGGCTACCAGGACCCCGCGCGCTATCTCAACACTTATACCGTCCGCGACGCCGCCGGCGGATGGCAAACGCATCGCGCGATCACGATCGCCGTGCAAATGCGCTCGGGCGAACAGATTCATCTGTTCGGCGAAAACGTCGATCGCCAACTGACGATGCTTCGCCAGCAACTGCCGTCCGATCTGATCATGGCGCGGACCTCGGACCAGCCGCGGCAGGTCGAGGAAAACGTCGAGCTGCTGAATCACGCGCTCGAGGAAGCGATCGCGCTGGTCGTCATCACGGCTCTGATCGGGTTCTGGGAATGGCGCTCGGCCCTGCTGATGGCCGTGTCGATCCCGCTAACGCTGCTGATGACGTTCGGCTTTATGGATCTGGTCGGATGGGACATCCAACAGGTCTCGATTGCTTCGCTGATCATCGCGCTAGGTCTGCTGATCGACGACCCGGTCGTTGCCGGGGACGCGATCAAGCGTGATCTGGACGCGGGGCATCCGCGGATTATCTCGGCGTGGCTGGGACCTACCAAGCTGGCGCGCGCGATCCTGTACGCCACTATCACGAACATCGTCGCCTATTTGCCATTCGGCTTACTCAGCGGAGATACCGGCAAGTTTATGATTTCGCTGCCGGTTGTTATGACCGCATCCCTTATAGCGTCGCGATTGGTCTCGATGACCTTTATCCCGATGCTGGGTTACTATTGGCTGCGCCCGGCAAAGAAGAAACCGCTACCGATAGAAGAGCAGCGTCGCCAGGGCTTCAGCGGCTACTACTACCGCACCGGACATTGGTGCCTGGAGCATCGATGGTTGACGTTCGCCGCCTCGATTGTCTTCCTGGTCGTTGGATTCAAGTTAGGTTCGATGCTGAAGTCGGCGTTCTTCCCCACCGATCTGCAGTTCCTGTCCACGGTCGATATTCTTCTGCCCAACGACAGTGCGTTGACCGAGACCACAGCTGCGGCGGCGAAAGCGCGCGAGATAATCGAGCAGCAGGCGCATCAGATTGACGTCAAGGAATCGGAGGGCGCCGAAGCTACCCATCACATACTAAAGTCGCTGACGACTTTCGTCGGCGGCGGCGGTCCGCGCTTCTGGTATTCGCTGGCGCCCGAGACGAAGCAGGTCAACTACGCGCAAGTCGTCATCGAAATTGACGACCGGCGGGCTATGTCGCACTTCGCCGACGTGCTGCAACCCGCGCTGTCGGCGGCGATTCCCGGCGCATACGTGGATGTGCAGGAGTTGCAGACCAACGGCTCCAAGTATCCCATCGAGATTTTCGTAAGCGGCCGTGCGGAATCCACGACTGGCGGCGAGATCGAAGACATCGTGACGCTTCGCAAGTTGGCCAACAACCTTGAAGATATACTGCGGGCGGTGCCCGACGCGCGCCGGGTCCGTAACGATTGGATGGGGCAAACGATGGTCGCGCGGCTCGATATCGATCCCGATCGCGCCAACCTGGCCGGCATTTCCAACCAAGATGTCGCCGCGTCAACCACCGCCGGCTTGAGCGGCACCAGGGTGACGACGCTGCTCGAGGGAGACAAACAGATCCCGGTCGTTGCGCGCCTTGACCGGCGTGAGCGAGCAACCGTGCCGGATCTGGAAAATCTCTACGTCTATCCCTCGAACGGGGGCCAACCGGTTCCACTTAAGGCGATCTCGTCGGTGCATTACGAACTCGAGACGCAGCGAATCCGCCGCCGCGCCCACCACCGCACCATAACAGTCGCGGCTTTCACCGCACCCGGCGTGCTGGCCTCGGAAGTACTTAACCAGGCGCTGCCGAAGATCAAGGAACTGCAGGCTAGTTTGCCACCCGGCTACAGCATCGTCATAGGCGGCGAGTATGCCAAGCAGCAAACCGGATTTGGAGAGTTAAGCACCATACTTTTGATCTCGTGCCTGATGATTTACGTGGCGCTGGTCATCCAGTTCAACAGTGCCATCAAACCAGTGCTGGTGTTCGCCTGCGTTCCATACGGCGTCGTCGGCGCATTGCTAGCGCTCCTTGTAATGGGTACGCCTTTCGGCTTCATGGCGTTCCTGGGTATAGCCAGTCTCATAGGTGTCATCGTAAGTCACGTTATCGTGCTGTTCGATTTCATCGAGGAGATGCACGAGAAGGGCGAACCGTTCATGGAGGCAGTGCTCGACGCCGGCATCGAGCGGCTGCGTCCCGTGCTGATCACGGTCGGCGCGGCGGTGCTGGCGTTGGTGCCTCTTTCGATGCGCGGCGGCCCTTTGTGGGAGCCGCTATGCTACGCACAGATAGGAGGTCTTAGCGTCGCGACTTTCATCGAACTGCTACTGGTGCCGGTGTTGTACGGAATATTCGTGCTCGATTTGAAAATCATCAAGTGGGAGACGATACATCCAGACACTGCGCCTGGGACGGTGATTCCGCTTCGTGGTAGCGCGGAAGATTGATCGGGAAATTATGATTGGTTTCGCGAACGTGGATCGGAGGTCATAGCTATGTCGCCGAAAGACCACTCGAGCGTACCGCCGGACTGTGGCGAACCGCCGCCAGCAGCGAGTTCAGACCCCGACTGGCCCAGGCTTCTCGCGCGCGTCGTAGAAGGAATAGTCACCGCAGAGTTGCAGGAGTTCGAAGACAACGTGATGGCGTTTCTCGACTCCGCCGTCGCGGATGCCTACGCAACCTTCGTCTGGATATGCGCGCGAGTAATCGGCGCGGCCTTTCTGCTGACTGGGCTGGTCCTGTTTTTGGGAATCTTCCTTCAATGGTGGGCGGCATTTGGATTGGTGGGTATAGTAGTCATCGCGGTGGGTGCTCTCGCGAGCATCAGGCGCAGGCCTGCCCGCGCCGATCACGCCGATAGCATTGGTGCGGGACACAAAAGCCGGATTAGCGTTAATATAATCGACGATTTTCAAAAAGCTGGAGACAGCCGATGCCACATTGGTACGAAGATAATTCAAGATCGATCGGACACACGCCGCTGGTGCGGCTCAACCGCGTCACCGACGGCGCACCGGCGATAGTTCTCGGCAAGATCGAAGGACGCGGCCCCGCGTATTCCGTCAAGGACCGTATCGGCGCCGCGATGGTCTGGGACGCCGAGAAGCGCGGCCTGCTAGGCCCCAGCAAGGAGCTGGTCGAGCCGACCAGCGGCAACACCGGTATCGCGCTCGCCTTCGTCGCCGCCGCGCGCAACATTCCGCTGACCTTGACGATGCCCGATACGATGAGCCTCGAGCGCCGCAAGCTGCTGATCGCCTACGGCGCGAAGCTGGAATTGACCGAGGGCGCGCGCGGGATGAGCGGCGCGATCGCGAAGGCCGAGGAAATCAAAGCGTCGGCGCCCGATCGCTACGTCCTGCTGCAGCAGTTCAGCAATCCCGCCAATCCCGCGATTCACGAAGCAACCACCGGCCCTGAAATCTGGAACGACACGGAGGGTGCGATCGATATTTTCGTGTCGGGAGTCGGCACCGGCGGAACAATCACCGGCGTCTCGCGCTACATCAAGAAGACAAAGGGCAAAGCCATCGTTTCGGTCGCCGTCGAGCCGACCGCCAGTCCCGTCATCACACAGAAACGCAGCGGTCAGCCGCTGAAGCCGGGCGCGCACAAAATCCAGGGCATCGGGGCGGGGTTCGTGCCCGAGAACCTCGACCTCTCGATTGTCGATGTGGTCGAGCAGGTCAGCAACGAAGATGCGATCGAATACGCGCGGCGGTTGACACGCGAAGAAGGAATCCTGTCGGGCATTTCGTCGGGAGCAGCGGTCGTCGTGGCCGTGCGCATCGCGAAGCGTCCGGAGAACAAGGGCAAGACCATCGTCGTCGTGCTGCCGGATTCGGGTGAACGATATTTGAGTACCGCGCTATTCGAGGGCCTTTCCTAAAATCAGGAAGCCTGCGACGCGAGCATGAAGCCGGAAGAAACTCTCGACGCTGCGACCGCGCTGAACCATTCGCATTGGGGCGCGTTCGAGCCGGTCGTCGTCGATGGACGGGTGACGGAGGCACGCCCCTTCTCCAAGGATCCTGACCCTTCGCCGCTACTGCAATCGATTCCCGATGCGCTGCATCACGCGAGCCGTATCGCGCAACCGGCGGTGCGAACAGGATGGCTCGAGAACGGGCCGGGTGGTGCACGCGATCGCCGCGGCGCCGATCGCTTCGTGCCCGTGACGTGGGAGCGCGCACTCGATTTAGTCGCCGATGAAATCAGGCGGGTGATTCGCGAGCGCGGCAACCAGGCCATTTACGCCGGTTCATACGGATGGGGCAGCGCTGGCCGCTTTCACCATGCGCGGACGCAGCTACAACGCTTCCTCGGCGGGATCGGCGGATACACCGAAGCGCGCGACACTTACAGCAACGCCGCGGGCGCGGTGCTCGTCAAGAACGTGCTAGGCAGCCTGCACGCGATGAACGGTCCCGGCACCAGTTGGAAGAACATCGCCGATCATGCGGACCTGGTCGTGATGTTCGGCGGAATGCCGACGCGCAACACTCAAGTCACGCCCGGCGGGATGGGCGAGCATACGACGCGCGGCTGGCTGGAGAAGGCCAAGGCCGCGGGCGTCGAGTTCTGCAACATCAGTCCGATGCGCGACGATGCGGCCGACTTCCTCGAGGCGGAATGGATCGCGCCGCGCCCGCATAGCGACACTGCGCTGATGCTCGCGCTCGCGCACACCCTGATCGTCGAGGGCCTGCACGATGCGGACTTCCTCGCGCGCTACTGCGCCGGCTTCAATCGCTTCCGCGACTACTTGCTCGGGGCCGACGACGGCGTCGCGAAGTCTGCCGACTGGGCGTCGAGCTTGAGCGAAATATCAGCCGACAGGATTCGTGAGTTAGCGCGCAGGATGGCGGCGTCGCGAACCTTCATCAACGTCAACTGGTCTCTGCAGCGCGGCGACCACGGCGAGCAGCCGATATGGGCGGCGATTGCGCTCGCGGCCGTGCTCGGCCAGGTCGGTCTGCCGGGCGGAGGTTTCGGCTTCGGCTACGGCAGCATGGAGGGTCTCGCGAGCCTGTTGCCGGATATGCCGATTCCCACTCTGTCACTCGGCCGCAACCCCGCTCGCAGCTTCATCCCGGTGGCGCGAATCGCGGACTTGCTGCTCAACCCTGGGCAGCCGTTCCAGTACAACGGGCAGGATCTCGTCTACCCTGATATCGATCTCGTCTACTGGTGCGGCGGCAATCCGTTTCACCATCATCAGGACATCAACCGCCTGATTCGAGCATGGCGGCGGCCTGCGACGATCGTCGTCCACGATCCGTGGTGGACCGCGACGGCGCGCCACGCCGACGTCGTGCTGCCAACGACGACGACACTCGAGCGCGACGACATCGGCGCCAGTGCGCGCGACAGATTCATCATCGCGATGAAGCAGGCGATCGAGCCGGTCGGCGAAGCGCGCGACGACTTTGCAATCTTCGGCGATCTCGCGGAGCGGTTCGGGACTCGCGAATCGTTCGCCGAGGGCCGCAACACCATTCAATGGCTCCGTCATATCTACGAGGCGGCGCGCAAGCGCACGAATCCTCGCGTCGCCGAATGGCCGGACTTCGACGAGTTCTGGCGGCGCGGCTATCTCGAGATTCCCGAAGCCTCGACGCCGCATGTGCTGTTCGAAGAATTCAGGATGAATCCCGACGACAATCCGCTGCCGACTCCGTCAGGACGAATCGAAATCTTTTCGGAGAAGATCGCGAGCTATA
Source organism: uncultured delta proteobacterium (assembly GCA_963711565.1). Taxonomy (GTDB): domain Bacteria; phylum Desulfobacterota; class Binatia; order Binatales; family Binataceae; genus Binatus. The sequence goes on from CAVQEQ010000001.1 coordinate 615,543, forward strand.
ACTACGCCGACTGTCCCGGACATCCGACCTGGCTCGAACCCGCCGAATGGCTGGGCAGCCCGGCCGCGCGCGAATATCCGCTGCATCTCCTGACCACGCAGCCGCGCACGCGATTGCACGGCCAGATGGACATGGCGCGCGTCAGCCAGGAGAGCAAAGTCGCGGGGCGCGAGCCGATGCGGATCAATCGCGATGACGCCGGCGCGCGCGGGATTCGCGACGGCGACGTCGTGCGGGTTTTCAACGATCGCGGAGCGATTCTCGCCGGGGCGGTTCTGACCGACGACATTCGCCCCGGCGTGATTCAGATCTCGACCGGCGCGTGGTACGACCCGGCCGAGCCGGGCACGATCGGCAGCCTCGACAAGCACGGCAACCCGAACGTGCTCACGCTCGACAAGGGAACGTCGAGTCTGGCGCAAGGTCCGAGCGCTCAGACCACGCTGGTGCAGGTCGAGAAATACGCGGGCGAGCCGCCGGCGGTCAGCGCCTTCACACCGCCGCTCGCCTGATCCCGCAATGCGCGCAAGATGGTTTTGTATTCGTCTGCCATCGGTACAAACGTGACGCAGGCCACTCCAAATGAAAATCCGGGATGATTCAGAGCAAGGACCGCCGCAGCGGAAGTTTGGCGGACGCAACCGGGTTTGGGCGCTCGCTATTTTGGCCGTCTTGATGCTCTCGAATCGGACCGAAGCGCAATCGGCGGCCCGCGACGGCTGGGTCGAGGAGCCGGCGACCAAGTCGCTCAACGTTGAAGGAGATCCTGGTCGTGCCTACCTCGATCCCGCATCCGTCCACCGCGGCGATGACGGCCTGATCTATTTCAACGAAAGCTCCAACGTGTCGCGACCGGAGGAAATCGGCAAGGTCGGCCTCATGAACGATGCGTACGATTGTGCGAAGAACATCAAGTACATGTGCGTGGAGGCCGGAGATTGGCGTAACGATCCGAAAAGCACGATCAATGCCGCCAATGATCCGGCGCTGCCGGTTTACCGCAAATTCCTCTGCGGTGACGCTGGTCCCGCCAAATGACAACGGCGCATGAACTTCGCTCGTCTTCGATTTGATCAGCTCGCGCTCTGATACTTCGGCGACGACGCCTTCATGAAGCGCAGCAGCATTCTCATTTCGGCGACTCGCTTGCCGTCCGCTTCGTTCAGCGCGGTTTCGAACCACATGTATTCAGTCTTGGGACTCTGGCCCAACGCGACGATACTCCCGCCGACGCGATACGGATGCTCGACCATCACGGGACCGTTGATGTTGCGGAGCTCGATCGCGCCGAACAGTCCTATCGCCTGACCAAGCTTGCCGCGCAGAGTCGCGATCGACTGAGAGTAGAGCAGCTGCACCATCGTCGCCGGCGTGGCGATCGCGCCGCCCCACGGCGAGGGCTTGATGTACCAGTCCAGCGGTTCGGTGATGACCTTCATCCGTTCGGTCATCGTATCCTTCGTCAGAAACGCGTCGCACTCCTCAAACTTGTCGCCGACTTTCAGCCCGCTAAGAATCCGTAACTGACCAGCGTCGAATCGATAGAGCGGGCGCCTTAGCAACGCGCTCGGCTCCTCGGGGTTTCCGATCGACGCGGTGCCTTCCGCGACGCGCATTCCATCGTCGCGCTCGATCCAGATATCGACCTGCGCATCGGCTGCATCGTGCGGAGGCTCTTTGACGAATGCGCGGACCGGTTCACTGTCAGTCGTCGCATTGAGGAAGTACATCGAGATCGTTCCGCGCTCGAACCATCGCTTGCCGAACGCTTTCAGCAAGAGCGGCGGAAACAATTCCAGATGGATCGATCCAGCGACGGTGCCGCCGCGAAAACCCAGCTTGGTCGCCGTCGCATCATCGTGGATGCTGCCCTTCACGTTGCGAGCGTTGTTCCGAGATCGTCGCAAGGGGCCGACGAACACGTGATCGCGCGATTCGATTTCCGAGTTCATGATGTCGTCCTCAAGGCGGATTGAATCACGGTCTTACCGCGCTCGGCAAACATCCAGTCGTTTCCCGATTCATTCGTGCGGATGCTAATTTCCTCGCGTGGCCACCCCTTCAGCGATAGAACCATCCGCATGGACGGGTGATCTGCTCGCGTCCCTCGGACGCGCAGACTCCTCAATTCAGCACACGCTATCCATCACCGGACACGATCCGGTAATCGCCACCAGGTTTCGCGCGGGCGAAGCTGCCGCGGCCGTGCTCGCCGCGAATGCGACCGCGGCCGCCGACCTGTGGTGCGCGCGCGGTGGACGTCCGCAGCGGATCGAGGTTGACGTGCGCGCGGCGGCGGCGTCGCTCGTGTCGTTCGCATACTTGCGATATCAAAATGCGTCGTTCGAGCGGCGCGGGCTGGCGACCACCGCGCTCTATCGGGCGCGCGACGGGCGATGGGTTCATCTGCACGGCGGATTCAGTTCACGCGAAGGCACCCTCGCTCTTTTGAATTGCGATGATGACGCAGGCGCGATCGCGAAGGCCGTCGCGTCGTGGGATGCGCAGGCGCTCGAGGATGCGCTCGCTGAGCGAGGCGTGTGCGGTGCGAAGCTTCGCAGCGCCGACGAGTGGCGCGTTCACCCGCAGGGGATGGCGCTCGCACAAGTGCCAGTGGTCGAAATACTTCGCCTCGGCGACGCCAGTCCCGAGCCGATTCCGGGACCTCGCGCCGAAGAGCGTGGCGCGCGTCCGCTTTCTGGAGTGCGCGTTCTCGATCTGACTCGGGTGCTGGCGGGACCGACCTGCGCGCGGACGCTGGCCGAGCATGGCGCCGAGGTGCTACACGTCCGCAGTCCCAAGCTGCCGTCAATCGAGGGTTTCGTCATCGATACCAATCCGGGCAAGCGTTCGTGCTTTCTCGATCTCGATCGCAAGCAGGACGTCGAGCAATTGCGCGCACTAGCTCGCGATGCTCACGTGTTCTCGCAAGGCTATCGTCCCGGCGCGCTCGCGCGGCGGGGTTTCGCGCCCGAAGAATTGGCAGAGATGCGGCCCGGAATCATCGTGGTTTCGATCGACTGCTACGGACATGAGGGTCCGTTCGCCGGCCGGCCGGGATGGGAGCAACTCGCACAGACGGTTAGCGGCATGGCGCTCGAGCACGCCGGCGACGAGCATCCCGCGCTCGTGCCAGCCGCGATCAACGACTACACGACCGGCTATCTCGGTGCGCTGGGCGTGATGCGTGCGCTCGCGCGACGCGCGACCGAAGGCGGCAGTTGGCATGTACGCGTGTCGCTCGCGCGAACCGCAATGTGGATCATGTCGATTCCGCGAACCGACCCCGATGCCAAACCCGGTGGATTCGACGCGGCGTCGATCGCTCCGTGGATCATCGAGATGAATACGGCCTGGGGGCCACTGACTCGTCTCGGGCCGATCGCGCGCATGTCGGAAACCCCGCCACGATGGGATCTTCCGCCCGCGCGGCTCGGCAGCGATCCGCCGTCGTGGCGCTAGCGGGTTTTGGAGCAGCGACCGGATGAAGCTGGAACAGATAGACCTCACCGACCTGGATTTTTTCCAGAGCGGCGATCGCTTCGAGGCCTGGCGGATCATGCGCGCCGAGGCTCCCGTCTATTGGCACCACAAAAACTCCGGCGAGGGATTCTGGTCACTCACCACGATGCACGAGTGTCTCGCGGTGCTTGCCGACGCGCAGCTGTTCAGCTCGGCCTTAAGGGGCAACGTGCTGAACTTCGTGCTGAATCGCGATCGCGCGGGTGCCGACACCGGCGTCGGCAAGATGCTCAACTGGACCGATCCGCCACGGCACGAGAAAATCCGCGCACTCGTGAATCGCCATTTCGGCCATCCCGAAGTCTCCGCGCGCGAACCGCACATCCGCCGGATCGTCAATTCGATTATCGACACCGTCGTGGTGCGCGATGAATGCGATTTTTCGGTTGAGGTCGCCGGACAACTTCCGACCGCGGTAATCTGCGAGATGATGGGGATTCCGCGCGCGGATTGGAACCCGCTGTTCGAGCTCGGCAAGACCATGCTCGGCGCCGACGATCTGGAATATCGCAAAGGCCGCTCGTCGGCGGAGACCGAGGCGGGGGCGCGCTCCAGGATGTTCGACTACCTTCGCCGCCTGATCGCGGAGCGCCGGAAAAACCCCGGCGACGATTTGGTAAGCGCCCTCGTTACAGGAACCATCGCGGGCGCCGGACTCTCGCAATCCGAGTTGCTGTGGAACGCGCTTCTGCTGATTCTCGGCGGACTGGAAAGCCTGCGCATCGCTATCACCGGCGGCCTTCACGCACTGCTCGAAAATCCCGCCGAGTTCGCCAGGTTGCGCGCCAATCCCGCGCTGATAGAGACCGCGGTCGAGGAGATGCTGCGCTGGACGTTGCCCGCCACTCATGCGATGCGCAGCGCGGTGCGGGACACCGAAATCAACGGCCATCCGGTGCTCGCCAATCAGCGCGTCGTGATGTGGTTCGCGTCGGCCAACCGCGACGAGCAGGTCTTCCCTGAGTCCGAGCGCTTCCTCGTCGGCCGCTCGCCCAACAATCATCTGACTTTCAGCCACGGCAACCACTTTTGTATCGGCTCCGGCGTCGCGCGCCTCGAGATGCGCGTGATGTTCGAAGAGGTTCTCCGTCGCATGAGCGACATCGAACTCGCGGGACCCGTCGAATGGCTGCGGACCAACTTCAATTGCGGCATCAAGCACATGCCGATCAAATTCAAACCTCGCGCATGAACCGCGCGGAGGAACGCCGATGCTCACGCTCTATTTCTCGCCCGGATCGAGTTCGATGGCGCCGCATATTGCGCTGCACGAAGTCGGCGCACCGTTCGAAAGCCGGCCGATCTCGCTTGCGGAGAAAGAGAACCGCACGCCCGCCTATCTCGCGATCAATCTTGAAGGCCACGTGCCGACCATGCTGATCGACGGACGCGCGCTGACCGAGGTCGCCGGGATTCTGTACTACCTTGCCAGGCGCTTCCCGGAGGCGAGCCTGCTGCCCGACGACATCGAAGCGCAAGCGCAGGTCGTCTCGTGGATGTCGTTCATCGCATCGACGGTGCATCCTGTGCGACGGCAGGGGCTCGAACATGCGCGCGCCGTTTACGCGATCGCCGATAAGCGATTGGGGAATCGCGAGTGGGCGGTGGGAAGCTACTCGATCGCTGACATCCACCTGTTCCGGCTGTTCTGGCGCTTCAGCAATTCGCTCAAGCTTTCGCGCATAGAGTTCCCCAGTCTCTTCGCGCATTACGACCGCATGATGGCACGCCCGGCGGTGCAACGAACGCTGGCGATCGAATCATCGATCGGTTACGAACTGCCGGCATGACTCGGCGGAAGAAGATTCCGCCACCTGACTCGAGTCGCCTTCAACTTTTCGACGAGACCGGTCGCACAAGGATCGAGCCTTGCGGGTTCCGGATTTTTTCCGCGCGCTAGTAACGACAACGCAACCGCGCCGCGAAGCGTTCCGGTCTCATCCGGCGAACGAAACACCGGCTGAGGTTCGCGCAGCGCCGCGAGTGCCGACGCGAATGCCTCGTTGGACGCAAGCCGCCCTTCGAGGATGATGTCGCCGCGCGCCTCGAGCATCGTCAGGCAGTAGTCCGTCATCAGTGCGCAGTACAGCGCCGCGAGCGCGGCTCGAGGGCTCGGAGCTCCGGGAGCGTTGCCCACGATTCGTCCGATTTGAGCGCGCAGGGGACCGCCTTGATCGGCGAACGAAGGAATCGCCAATGCTCCTGATTCAAGAACAGTTTCGAGGTCGCCAGCGGAAGGCTGCGCCAGGACGCCATCGGCGCCGCAGATCGCGGCGTACTCGCGCCCGCCCATGAAGCGCGCCGTCGGAACAGGGTTGCCGAACGCATCGACGTTCGCGAGCATGTCCAAGTCCTCGCGCAGCACGTCGAGCGGACTGCCATGCGCCATCGCGACGATCCAGGTCCCCGTTGACACGACGCAGAAGGGCTGTGCGCGAGTCGCGCGATGGGCGAGATACGACGCGTTGCTGTCGTGGATACCCGCGAGAATTTTGCATTCATTGGAAAGACCGGTGGCGACGACCTCCGGCAGTGGAAGACCGAGAGGGGTCCATGCGCTGACACGATGGCCGAATCGCGAGTCCCATTTCATCTTCTTTGCGAAGGTCGAGAAATCTCCGCACCCTGGTTCCCACAGATCGGTGTGGCAGCCCAGCAACGTCGGCTCCCATGCGCGGACGCCGCACAGCCGCGCGGCCCAGTATTGCGGGTATGGGAGAATCGTCGCGCGGCTGAATTCCCGCGGAAATCGTCGCTGTTGCCAGAAAAGCTGCCGGCCAAGGTTGAGACCGGCCGGAAGTTTGGGTGACGCGGTCCGCGCAAAGTCACGCGCGATCGCATCGTAGTCGGAATCGATTTCGCTTACGCCGCGAAATTCGTAATCCATGGTCGGCAGCACGAGTCCATCGTCATCGACCAGCGCCGCGCACGCGCCGTGAGTGACCGGCACGACGGAATGAATCGCGAAGTCGCGCGCGAGCGTCGCGAGTCCGTCGATCAGCCATGCATACAGCTCGTCGGCCTCGAAATGCGGATACGGCGGCGAACTATCGACACCGTTCTGACGTTCGAGAGCAGCTAACGCGACGCCGGAATCGTTGACTGCGGTGAGTCGTACGTTGCTTTTGCCGACGTCGAAGACGGCGACCGCTTGGGGACGCGCTTTGCTCACCTCGGAACCATTACTCAATCGGCCGCCTTCGCTCAATTGAATTAGCACGCCACCGTGTTACGATCCGCGCGTGACAATCGACCGATGGAACGACGCCGACGCGAAGGCGCTGTCAGAGCCCGAGCTGCTTTTGTACCGCTCGCACCTGTTGGGCGCCGATCTTGGCGTGACAAATTTCGGCGGCGGCAACACCTCGGCGAAAATCGCCGCGGAGGATCCGCTGAGCGGCGCGAGGGTTACGGTTCTGTGGGTGAAAGGATCGGGCGACGATTTGGGCTCGATGGATCTGTCGGGCTTCGCGAAACTGTACCAGGACAAACTTCTCGCGCTGGAAAATCGTTTTCGCGGGCGCGCGCACGAAGACGAAATCGTCCCATACTTCGACTATTGTGCGTTCGCCGGTAGCAGCCGCGCCGCCAGTATCGACACTCCGCTGCACGCACTGTTGCCATTCGCGCACGTCGACCACGTGCATCCCGATTCCGTTATCGCGATTGCGGCGGCGCGCCATAGCGAAGCAATCACGCGCGAGGTTTTCAGCGGCGAACTCGGATGGCTGCGATGGCAGCGGCCGGGCTTCGACCTCGGACTGCACTTGCGCGACGCGGTGCGAGCAAATCCGAAAATTCGGGGAGTCGTGCTCGCGGGCCATGGGCTCATCACCTGGGGCGAGACGTTGAAGGCCTGCTACCAGAACACGATCGATACGATCCGCCGCGCGGAAGCGTGGCTGGCCGAGCGCAACGGAACGGCGCCGGCGTTCGGCGGCATGCGCGTCGCCTCGCGGCCCGAGCCGCAGCGCAGCGCAATCGCGTCGGAGTTGATGCCGATTCTTCGCGGTCACCTGTCTGGCGCGCAACATAAAGTCGGTCATTTCGCTGACAACGCGCAGGTACTTGAGTTCGTGGGGGCGCGGCAGTTCGAGGAATTGGCGCGGCTTGGAACATCGTGCCCCGATCATTTTCTTCGCACCAAGATTCGGCCGCTCGTGGTGCCGTCTGATCCGGCCGCTGCAAAAGCGGGCGCGACCGAAACGATCGCGCGCTATAGAACCGATTACCAGGCGTACTATGAGCGATGCCGCAGGCGGGATTCTCCGCCGATGCGCGACGCGAACCCGATCGTGATCCTGATGCCGTCGGTAGGGATGTTCACGTTCGCCAGAGACAAGGCGACTGCTCGCATCGCGGCTGAGTTCTACTGCAATGCGATCGGGGTCATGCGCGGAGCGTCGGGGGTCGATGAATATCTCGGATTGCCCGAGCAGGAAGCTTTCGACATCGAGTATTGGGCGCTGGAGGAGGCCAAGCTGCGCCGACAACCTGCGCCCAAGCCGTTGGCAGGTCGCGTCGCGATCGTAACCGGTGGCGCCGGCGGCATCGGGCGTGCGATCGCGGAACGGCTATTGGCCGACGATGCGTGCGTAGTGCTGTTGGACAACGACGGAGACGCGCTGGAACAGGTAGGCGCCGACTTTGCGCTGAAGTTCGGCAGGGATCGCACGCGGGTTACGCGATGCGACGTTACCGACGAAGCGAACGTGGCGCGAGCATTTGCGTTCGCGGCGCGGGAATACGGCGGCGTCGATATCGTGGTGTCGAACGCGGGAATCGCGTCGGCCGCACCCTTCGATCAAACGACGCTCGACACGTGGCGGCGGAATATGGACGTGCTCGGGACAGGCTATTTCCTGATCGGGCGCGAAGCGGCTCGAGTGATGAAGACACAAGGCATCGGCGGATCGATCGTATTCGTCGCCAGCAAGAACGCGCTGGTAGCATCGGCGGGCGCCGCCGCATACAGCACCGCCAAGGCAGCCGAGCTTCACCTGGCGCGATCAATGGCGCTGGAACTCGCTCCTGATGGAATCCGTGTGAACGCGGTGAATCCCGACGCCGTGTTGCAAGGCTCGCGAATCTGGTCGAGCAGTTGGCGGGCGGAACGCGCGCGCGCATACGGGATCGACCCGTCGGAACTGGAGCAATTTTACCGGGAACGAAGCCTGCTGAAAACAAACGTCACGCCCGAGGATGTTGCCGAGGCAGTGCATTTTTTTGCGTCCGATCGATCGGCGAAGTCCACGGGCAACATTCTCAACGTCGACGCCGGTAACGCCGCCGCTTTCACGCGGTAACACTCTCGCGAGGTTTTTATGACACCACGCACGCCGATCGATCCCGAGCTGATCGCAAAACACAACTCGCGCCTGGAGAAGGACCTTGCCGCCGACTACGAGCATCTTGGCGTCGTGCTGGCACGGCGCGGCATCGACCTCGAAGCGATCACCGCGCGCATCCAGCGATTTGCGGTGGCGATCCCGAGCTGGGGCGTCGGCACGGGCGGCACGCGGTTCGCGCGGTTTCCGCTTGCCGGCGAGCCGCGCAACGTTTTCGAGAAGCTCGAGGACTGCGCGGTCATCCAGCAGCTTGGACGCGCGACGCCGACGGTGTCGCCGCATTTTCCGTGGGATCGCGTTGACGATCTCCGCGAGCTGCGCGAGTTCGCGCACTCCTACGGAATCGCTTTCGACGCCGTGAATTCGAATACGTTCGAGGATCTTCCCGGTCGGCTGTCCTACAAATTCGGCAGCCTGACCCACACTGACAAGGCGGTTCGCGAACAGGCGATCGCGCACAACCTCGAATGCATCGAGATCGGAAAGCAGCTCGGCTCGCGAGCGCTGACGGTCTGGATTGGCGACGGCTCGAACTTTCCGGGCCAACTCAACATGACGAAAGCGCTGGAACGGTATCTCGAGAGCATGCGCGTGATCGTCGCGGCGATTCCCGACGGATGGCGCGCGTTCATCGAGCACAAGCTCTACGAGCCGGCGCTGTACTCGACGGTGATCGCGGACTGGGGCACCAGTTTCATATGCGCAACGCAGCTCGGCGCGAACGTGCAATGCCTGGTCGACTTGGGGCATCACGCGCCGACGACGAATATAGAGCAGATCGTTTCGCGGTTGATCCAGTTTCAGCGGCTTGGTGGATTCCATTTCAACGATTCCAAGTATGGCGACGATGACCTCGACACCGGCTCGGTCAACCCGTTCCAGATTTTCCTGGTTTTCAACGAGTTGGTGGACGCAGAGCTGCGCGGCGCGCCCGGCTTCGCGCCGGCCTACATGCTCGATCAGAGTCACAACGTGACCGACCCGGTCGAGAGTCTGATGGAGAGCGCGGTCGCACTGCAGCGCGCGTACACGCAGGCGTTGATGGTCGATCGCGGCGGGTTGAATTCAGCGCAGGACTCGAACGACGCGCTGATGGCTAATCGCACACTGCAGAACGCGGTGCGCATGGACGTCGAGCCCGCGATCAAGATGGCGCGCAAACGAAACGGCGGCGCAATCGACCCGGTCGCGGTGTTCAGGGAGAGTCGCTACCGTCAGTGCAAAGCGTCGGCGCGTCCGCAAGACCTGACTGGCAAATCGGGAATCGTTTAGCTCGAGCGGATAGCGTTGGAGAGTTTGCGGCTGGTCTTCGCGTCGCGATAGATTAGTGGACCTTCGCCGGAATTCTTTCGTATCGATTCGACGATTCCGTGATGCGGTGAGAGGCGGCAGATCGGATCGGCTTCGGCCGCGTTTCCGGCAAGCATAAAGGCCTGGCAACGGCATCCGCCGAAATCGATTTCCTTCCTGGCGCACGAGCGGCACGGTTCCATCATCCAATCGTCGCCGCGAAACGCATTCATAGCGGGCGAATCGCGCCAGATCTTCCCCAACGCGCCATCGCGCACCGAATCGAAGCGCAATCCCGGGATCACCGAGGCGGCGTGACACGGCATCACCTCGCCGGTCGGATTGATGCACATATAACTGCGGCCCCATCCGCCCATGCACGGCTTGGGCTCGCCCGAGAGATAGTCATTCTGCACGAACGCGATCTCGAGCATGCCGCGATACTTCTCTATCGCCTCGAGCGCGATTTCTTCGGCGCGATCGTACTGCTCGCGGGTCGGCATCAATGCTCGACGATTCTCGGCCGCCCACGCATAGAACTGAGTATTCGCAAGCTCGAGACGATTCGCACCCAGTTCCAATGCGAGCGCGATGAGGTCGGGAACTTCGGAAATATTCAACCGATGAATCACGACGTTGAGCGTTAACGGAAAGCCGAGCTTGCCGATAAGCCGCGCAATCTCGAGTTTTTTTCGATGCGAGCGCACGCCAGCGATCGTCTCGGCGCTTTCACGGTGAGCGCCCTGGATACTCAATTGAATGTGGTCGAGGCCGGCCTCGCGAAAACGCCACAACTTGTCCTCGTCGAGTATCGTGCCGCCCGTTATCAGGTTGGTGTAGAGATCATTCGTGCGCGCGTGCTGAATCAGTTCGATCAAATCATCGCGGAGGACAGGCTCGCCACCCGAGAGATGCAACTGCATGACGCCCAGTTCCGCAGCCTCGGAAAAAACGCGGCGCCAGTCGCCGGTCGAGAGCTCGGCCCGCGAGCGGTGGAAATCGACGGGGTTGGAACAGTACACGCATCGCAACGGGCATCGATAGGTAAGCTCCGCGACCAGCGTGTAGGGACGCGGCGCCGCGCTCATTGGAGCAACCCGCGCGCGCGAATCGTGGCAATGAAATCCACGACCTCGCGCATCAACGCGTCGCGATCGGCGTTGCCGTATTTCTCGGATAACCGATCGACGATTTCACTTATCGAGCGAGCGCCGTTGCATAGCTGTACGATCGCGGCGCCAGTTTCATTGAGCGCCAGGGCGGCTTCCGGGAACAGCAGCATTACCTGCTTTTCGATCGGGTCGAACTTGAGCCGCGCGCACGAGGCCAGACGCGGCCGCCATGCGTCGTCAGCGTCCATCAGAGTTTCCGCGAGTCGTGCCACAGCGGCGGCAGATGGCCGGGTGAGACGTACGCGTAGTGAACCGCGTCGAGCAGGCACCAAAGTATGTGGCACTTGAGCGTGAGCGCTTCTGCCGCGCGATCCTGCGACTCGCGCGTCGTGCAATGCGCGACGACGTATTGCAAGCCGAACTCCGAGTCGCGCGGCGCCTGCACGAGGCGTCCACGGAAGTATTCCAGCCCGCGGCTGTCGAGCCACGGGTAGAGTTTTTCGAGAACGGCGATACGATCCGCCATCAGCGTCGCCGCGAACAATTCCGTCAGCGACGACGCGACTGCCTCGGTCAGCGGACGCGACGCGCACAGATGCAGATAGGCGTCCACCGCGAAGCGCACGCCGGGCAGTACGTAGCGCAGGCTCGCGACGTCGGCGACATTGAGCCCGGCGGCCTCCGACAGCTTGTACCACTTGCGGATGCCGCCCTCGCTGTCTCCAATCCCGTCGTGGTCGGTGATGCGCGTGATCCATGCGCGGCGGAATTCACGGTCGTCGGCCTTGGCGAGGATCAGCGCGTCCTTTTTGGGAATCGTCCACTGATAGTAGAAACGATTTTCGATCCACGCTTGCAGTTGCCGCTTGGTCAGCTTGCCCTGATGCATCAGCACGTGGAACGGATGCTTGTCGTGATAGGCCGCCTCGCCGATTGCACGCAGGCGCGCGACAAATTTTTCCGGCGAGTCGGGATTACTTTCCGCCATATCGTTTCCGTCTGACGTCAGACCGTAAAGTCCATGCCGTCTTCGGCGACTTCCCATCCCGCTTTCTCGACCGCGCGCCGCTCGGCCGAGTCTTCGTCGAGAATGGGATTGGTGTTGTTGATGTGAGTATAGACTTTTCTGATTTGAAGATCGCGGAGCCGCGCAAGACTGCCGCCGGCTCCCGAGATTGGTATGTGACCCATCGCCGACGCGGTCCGCGTCCCTGCGCCGCGCAGCTCCATTTCATTCTCCGACCGGAAGCTGCCGTCGAACATAAGACAGTCGCATTCGGCGGCCGCCGCGATAAATCGTTCGTCGATTTCCCTGATCGCCGGAACATAAAGGAGTGACGAGCCGGTACTACTGTCGATGAGTTTGTAGGCGACCACAGCGCCATCGTAATTCGCAGGCGGAGTTTTCACATAAGTCGGAACCTTGCCGCTGACGAAGATCGCCTCGAAGCCCAGACCGCTCCCGATAGTCTCGGCCTTGCGATCTTCGGTCGTCGTCACGCGAAATCTGTCCGGCGAATTCAACGCGCTGAAAACTGGATTCGACGCGAAGACCCAATCGAAAACCAGTGAGGTGCAATAGAGGCGCACCGGTTGCGACTCTCTAAGCGACAGCAGGCCGGTGATGTGATCGAGCTCCGCGTCGGAAAGCAGGACCGCGTCGATCGCCGATCCTCTAACGAGGCTGGTGGGCAGCAATTCGGGAAATGAAAATACTTGTGCGCGAAGGTCGGGGCTCGCGTTCAGCAGGGACCAGTGCGAGCCGTCCGCGCTGACAGCCACTGAGCATTGCGTCCGCGCCTTCGCGCGAAGTGACCCGGTGCGCAACCCTGCGCAATTTACACAGTTGCAGTTCCACTGCGGGAAGCCGCCGCCGGCAGCGGAACCAAGGATATGGACCCGCACGACGGCCGGGTCTTAGGATTCCCGATCGGCTTCCGAGTTGTCGCGAATCAGAGGCTGCTTGAGGACTCGCACCCTCGGATCGTCCGCCAGCGCGGAACTGTAGCAGTTGATTTCCGCGTCCATCCGGATCTCGACGAACTCTGGCTTCTTCCACTCACTCATATTTGAACTCCTGCGAACGCCCCAAAGAGTTTTTACACCATGAGGTTAACTGAAGGCAACGCGTGTCCACATTATGGCGACGCTTTGAGCAGCTAATTTACCGATTCCTGAAATACCTGCTGCCCGGCGATGACACGGTTATCGATTCGACTGCGTCCGGCAGTGCGCCTCAATACAAGCCGTCTCCTGACGCACCAGGCCTGGACTCTTTGGATTTCCTCGACGTTCGGGCCGGCAAGCAATCCAAGCGACTCGCCCAACGACACCAGATAGAGGCGAGTTCTTTCAATGGCGGCGGCCGTGCGCGAGCGCTCGACCCGGATGATCGCCATCATGCCGCCGTCTTCGTGTCCGGCGATGTGGCAGTGATACACGAAGTCGCCAATATCGGCTCCGCGAAAGTCCATTCGAACCGTCACGGATGGATAAGGATGGCTCGGGTTTCCGTCCCAGAAAGGAACCTGAATCATGTCGAGCATCTGTCCTTGAATGCTTGGATTCGGCTGGGTTCCATTGATTGCGAAATTGTTCTGCGAAAGCACCAGGAAATGAATCTGGTGGATGTGGAATTCATGATTTTCCATCGCTTGATTTTCGATCGTCCAGTCTTCCACCGCGCCCTGGGTCGTGACGATAGCCGGTGGATTGTTGGGATCGAACAATTCCGGAGTGGCGCCCGCGACGGTGATGTAGAAGTTAGTGGGACTTGAAGGGTTGCTGGGGTCGCTCAGCACTTCGGAGAAATAAAGCGAACGCTGCGCGGTCACGCGCGCGGTCTTGAGGTTCTCAAATCGCTGTGGCGATGCCGGCGCGGTGACGTCCGGCAGTACGCTGTCTTCGGCGCTCACTGATGTGCTCTTGGTGACTGTCTGAATCGTCGCCAGCGTCCGCTGAGTGTCGTTGTCACCGTCGGGGCCGGTATTGATGGCCAGGGTAACCAGACCTGCGTTCGTTACAGTTGACGGCGGGGCGTTCACGATCAATTCCGCGCGGCCGGCAGTGGGAAGCAGAATGTCCGTAGCGTTAACGATTTTGCCGTGCCGGTCGCCGTCCTGAGAGCCCGTGGGAACTCCGTCCAGCCCGACTATCTGTAGATTTTGCGGCTCGCCGTCGTATTGTACCTGCAGATCGATAATAGTGTCGGCTGACGCGTTCACAACGCGCCAGAGTTGCTTCTCTCCGGCTTGCATTTGTATGACGGCCGGAACTTCATCCGGATAAGCGATCGGAACATTGTTCAAAGTAAGATCCCACGAGGGAATGTCACCTACAGGGTTGGGATTGCCCGCGACATTCTGGTCGCGAATCACCAGCACGCGCTGAGCGAGGTGCCTTACGGCGGGCTGCAGGTTCTGGATTCCATCCACCACGATCGCCCCTGAGGCTCCCCCCTGCAGGGCCGCCTCCACCAGCATGTGCGCATGCGGATGGTACCAATAAAGTCCGGGCGGCTCGTCTGCCGGAAAGTGGACGTCATAGCGGAATGACTGGCCGGAATTTATCAGTGTATGAACCACCTCATCCTTGTGGCAGGTCGGAGATATGTTAGTGCCGTGGAAGTGGATATTAACTGACGACCCGGTTAGGTCGCTCGCTCCGCAGTTGGGCGGATTGATCGCCTCAACCAGCGGCGTCGCGGGAGTGTTATTCGTCATGTTGATCACAAGATGATCACCAGGATGGACATGAAGCGTGGGATTCTCGAGGCCCTCGGGGGTCATGAAACAAAACAGCGTCCGGCCATCCGTGTCGGTGGTGGTCTGGTAGGAAAGATTGACCTTGAGCTTGCCGTTGTGACTGAAGAGCGCAGGCGGGTCCTGGACGATGCTTCCCGCCGTAAACCGAGCGCACGCGTTGGCGACGGGCGCTACGGGATGCGAAGCGAGGGTCGCATGTCCAGGGGGCGCGCCGATATTTGCTGATGCATGAGCCGGCGCGACGGCTGCTAAAACAATCAGCGTTGCGAGCAGCGGGAGCCCTGTTACGAGAAGCTGTGTGAGGCGCTTCGGCAGTCTTGGAGTCATGACGCTCAACCGTTGGGGGAATGACATGGAGATTTCTCGGCATTCTGAAACTGAGATTCATTCTCAATATCAATACGAGGCTC
This sequence comes from uncultured delta proteobacterium, assembly GCA_963711565.1. Taxonomy (GTDB): domain Bacteria; phylum Desulfobacterota; class Binatia; order Binatales; family Binataceae; genus Binatus. The sequence continues at coordinate 630,989 of CAVQEQ010000001.1, forward strand.
AGCCTGTCAAGAAGAAGCAACTGCGCTGGCAGCCGAGACAGTATTTCAAGCGCGCCAGGCGAGAAGATCGTCCGCAAATCTGCGCAGCAGGCGCGCAAGATCCTGAAGGTCCGTCTGGCTCCAGTCAGCCAGCAGGATCGATGCGATCCGTTCACGCGCTGCGTCCAGCGCGTTCGTCATCGCGCGCCCTTTCGCCGTGATCGTCGCTTCGCGCACCCGCTTGTCGCCCTTGGATGCGCGCCGTGTGACGAGCTTCAAGCTTTCGAGCTTTGCCACCTGCCGGCTGACGGTCGTGTAATCTCGCGCGACGCCGTCGGCCAGTTCGCCCACTCCGATCGGTCCCTTGCGCTCGATGCCGACCAGCAGGGGAAACAGCGCCCGGTCCAGAGAGATACCGGCTTCCCGGATAAGCGCCGTGTCGCGCTGTGGCCGGTTCATCATCCCGATCAAGTCGATGAGGGCATGGTGCAGCTGGCGAATCTCTTTGTTCACGATTTTGGCGGCCCGTTTGCGATTGACAGTTTACGCGAGATTATGTGTATAATACACATAATTGAACTGCAATGCAGGAGTGCCTGGATGAACCATGAGTTGACGGCCGAAGTTCTCATCGCTGGCGCCGGGGCCGCAGGATTGACACTAGCCATCGATTTGGCCCGCCGCAACGTCGCCTTTCGCTTGATCGACAAACTGCCCAGCCCGTTCGCCGGCTCGCGCGGCAAGGGAATACAACCGCGCAGTCAGGAAGTGTTCGAGGATCTCGGCGTCATCGACCGGCTCGTGGCCGTCGGCGGAACCTATCCGCCGCAGCGCGAATATCGCGAGAACGGTAGTTATCAAGACTCGCCGCTGATGGAACAACATGAAGCCAGGCCGGACGAGCCTTATCTAATCCAGCTGATGGTGCCGCAATTCCTGACCGAGGCGGTGTTGCGCGAACGTCTGGCGGAACTCGGGCATCGTCCACATTTCGGCTGCGAGCTGACGGCTTTCGAGCAGGACGCTGACGGCGTAACGGCTCATGTCATGAGCACTGATGGAGAGGAAGCCGTGCGGGTCGGCTATCTGGTCGGCATGGATGGCGGCAGGAGCTACGTGCGGCACGCGCTGGACATCGAATTCCCCGGCCAGACCCTGGGCGTCCGGGCGGTGGTCGCGGACGTTCGGCTGGAAGGGCTCGGCACCGACGCGTGGCATCGGTTCAACGGAGGCTCGATGGAACGGCTGACTTCATTCTGTCCGCTGCGCGGAACCGATATGTTCCAGCTGCAAGCACCGATCCCGATGGAGGGCGATATCGATCTCTCGCCCGACGGGCTGACGGCATGGGCGGCCGCGCGCACCGGCCGAAAGGACATTGTGATTCGCGAGGTCCTATGGGCTTCCGCCTATGACATGAACGCGCGCATGGCCGACAAATACCAGGTCGGCCGCGTCTTCATCGGCGGCGACGCTGCTCACATCCATCCGCCGACGGGAGGCCAGGGTCTCAATACCAGCGTGCAGGACTCCTATAATCTTGGATGGAAGCTCGCGGCCGTCATCAACGGCGCGCCGGAGAAAATCCTCGCGACATACGAGGAGGAACGCCGCCCGATCGCGGCGGAGATGCTCGGCCTCTCGACCAAACTGCTCCAGGCCGCCAAACAGCGCGGTGATATGCGACGCGGCCGCGAGACGCACCAGCTCGATCTGGGTTATCCCGATTCGAGCCTGTCTCTCAACCAACCGGCGCGATCGCCAGAACTCGTGATGGCGGGGGACCGCGCCCCGGATGCTCCCGTCAGAGGCGCTGCGGGCCAGCCCACCCGGCTCTTCAAACTCTTCCAGGGTCCGCACTGGACTTTGATCGGCTACCAAGTCGAGCGCGAGGCGATCGCGCCGCGCCGCGACTTGCACATCCACACGATTGGCGTGCGCGGAGACATCATTGACGAGGGCGGCTACGTTCGCGATGCCTATGGCGTCTCGGCCGGCGACTGGGTGTTGGTCCGGCCGGACGGCTATGTTGGAGCGATCGTATCGTCCAGCGAGTTAGCGACCTTGAGCCAATATCTGGACGGTGTCGGCATCGCCGCATAGTCGGGTTATGGCGATCCCTTGAAGAGCTGCGTGAGCGGGATTTTTATCCCGGCGTACAAAGTGCGGCGGGGGCCGTACGTCGGCGAAAAAACCCCGATCCCGCTGCCATTGCGAATCTGATAAGTGTGGTCGAACACATTGATCAGGCTGATCCGCCCCTCGACGTTGCCGATCCCCGGCATCCTGAAGTTGCGGATTACCGCCGCGTTGAATTGCAGTATCGGCGGCAACTCGCCACTGTTCGCGAAACCGCGGCGATAGCCGCTAGCCCAGATGCCGTCGGCTGTGAGCAGATTTCCCCAGAGTTTGTACGAGGCGCCGCCCGACCCGACGAACATCTGATCGTCATCGAGCGTGACCCAGTGATTCGCGATGTAACCGATCTCGGACGCGTCGTCGGCGAGGAACGCACCGGCGCTGATCTTCTGCGCTTGCAGCACCGCGTAGGAAAAATTGAAATACCCCGACAGCCCATTGCGCTCCAGGGTCAGGCTGAAGTCGGAGCCCCACGCCCGGCTCGTGCGATAATTCAGCGGCGCGGTCACGACGCTGCCCGCAAGTTGCGCCAAGTCGAGCTGGTCGTGCCCAAATTTGTAAAAGCCATCGACCCCGGCGTTGAGGCCCTCGATGATGCGCTGCCGAATCCCGGCGTCGAAGTAGTCGTCAGTCTCCGCCTCGATCTTGTCGTTGCCGCTGTTGACCGGCGCAGCATTGGTCGTGTCCTTAAACTTCTGCACGGTCTCGAGTGCGACCTGATCGAACGGCGGCACCTTGAAGTAGCGCGCGTAACCCGCATGCAGCGTCGTGCTGTGCGTCAGCGCGTATTCCACCGCGAATCGCGGGCTCCATTGATTCTGAGTGACGAACGCGCTCATCCAGTCCCATCGCAAACCCGCATTTATCGTCAGCTTCTCAGTCGGATGCCATTCGTCCTGCGCGTAAAATCCGAGCAGCCACGCGATCTGATTGTTGTCATCGACGATCGAAAACGGATGGTCGCTGGTCGGCACGCCGTCCACCGCGTGAAACGTCTGCGCGTGATCGTCCAGCTCGATTGCCTCGCCGCTCATGTAAAATCCGGCGCGCAGCGTGTGCTGCGAACCCAGCTTGTAGCTGGTGTCTTCCTGCAGGCCGTTGATGAAGCCGGTGTGCAGGATCTCCGCCGCAACGCCGTTGTATATCAGGTCGCCGATCGGATCGGGGCTGTACTTCAGCTCGTAGTACCTGCTGAATGCCGCCAGCTGGTAGTTGAGGTTCTCGCCGACCGCCCCCTGCAAAGACAGGATGCCGTAATAATTTTGTTCGAGCTCGTTTTCCTTGACCTCCGACGACGGATAAGTCGGCACGCCCGCGAGCGCGAACTGCTGTGGCAGGCCCGGCTCCGGCGGAATCTCGAATGAATTCACCGCCACGCCCGTCACCAGTGAGAGCCGCGTATCGGAATTTATTAGATACGACAAGTAGCCGAATCCCTGGCCCTGATCCGAGTAGTCGTGATTTGGATCGGGGCTGTCGGACGGCGCCTGAAGCCCGAGACTGTTGTGCTCGTAGAAACCGCTCAAGTAGTAGCTGAAGCGCCCCTTGCATCCGCCGATTTCGAAACTCGGCTGGACGGTCTCGCGCTGCCCGCCATACATTTCGATGTTGTCGTTGTCGGGTCCGCCGTCGGTGCATCCGTCCTTGGTCCGGATATCGATGATGCCTTCGGGGCGATAGCCGATCTCCGCGGGCAGCACGCCAGTCAGCAGTGTGATGCTATGCACGAAGCGGGGGCTGAAGATCTCGCCGAAGCTGGTCACCGCCTCCGGCATGAAAATGTCGTTGATGCGGTACTGGATACCGCCGCCGTTCTCGCCGTGGATATGAATCTGCTCCTGCCCCTGCGCGTATGCGTCCTGGCTCACTCCCGGCGCCTGCTGCAGCACCTGCGCGAGGTTGGTGTTCTGCCCTTCCGGCAGCTTCTGAATCGCCTGCTGATCGAAACGATAGGCGGTCGCGCCTATCTCCGGCGCCAGATCGTTACGCGCCTTGTTCAGCCGCTCGGTGATCACCTTGAGCGTCAGCGGCGCCGTTGCCTCCATCGCGAGGACCATCGGCTCGTGGCGTTTTCCGGGACTCATGACGATGGTCTCAAGCGTCGGCTTGAACCCCTGCTTGTTCACGCTGATGGTGTAGGTTCCGGGCGCGATCGTCCTGAATTGAAATGCCCCGGCCGGGTCGGTATGCGTGCGCGCAACCACGCGGCTACCCGCCTGCACGCGCACCTCGACGCCGGCGATTGGTCTTCCCAGAGCGTCCTTGATCGAGCCACTTAATTCGGGTCCACGCGCCGCATTGCTATTGGCGGCGCCGGCAATGCAGATGCTGACGGAGAACAAAATCGCGAGCGCAATAAAGATCAGGACGACGCAGACGTCACCAATTCGGTCGTCAATCGACTCACGAAACATCGCACGATTCCTGGTGGGCATCTGTCTAGCGAATTAACACCAACATAGTTGAATATCGCAAGCGATTTGGCGAAACTCCAAGGATACCGTCGCAGTTGAGTCATCTGGTGTCGAGGAAGCTTTGATGTCGAGCCTGTTTGAAGAAACAGATCGGCTCGTGAGAATTCCGATTGCGGACGGCGAGGTGTATTACCTAAGTGAGCTCAGGCTGGGACGCAACGCCGTTTCAATTTTGCGTCAGCTAATCGCGGACGTGGTATGGCGACAGGACAAAATCGTAGTGTGGGGCAAAATGTATTCGCAGCCGCGCTTGGTCGCGTGGTACGGAGATCGAGGCAGCGACTACACTTATTCCGGCATCAGACTTACGCCACTGCCATGGACCGATCTGTTGCTTGAGGTCAGGAGACGCGTCGAGACAGTGACGGCGTCATCTTTCAACAGCGTGCTGCTGAACTACTACCGTGACAATCGAGATAGCATGGGATCCCATAGCGATGATGAACCGGAGCTTGGCGAAAGGCCTGTTATCGCATCGGTGAGTCTGGGTGAGGAACGGACGTTCGTCCTGAAGCACAAGGCAAACAAGCTTGCGAAGCCTGTCCGGCTAAGGCTTGCATCGGGGAGCCTGTTGTTGATGAAAGGTGAGACGCAGCGATATTGGAAGCACGGAATCGCGAAGGAAACCCGTCCACGCGGGCCGCGGATTAACCTGACTTTCCGCCGCATTGTCTCGCAAGCGAATGTGTTAGATAGATAATTACCCGCGTAAAGGAGTCGCACCATGATTGTTGTTCATCACCTTAACGATTCGCGTTCGCAACGAATCCTTTGGCTACTGGAAGAGCTGGGGCTGCCTTACGAGATCAAGCCTTATCAGCGCGATGCGCAAACCCGGCTGGCACCGCCGGAGTTGAAGAAGGTTCATGCGTTGGGCAAATCGCCGGTCATCACCGACGGGAATAAGACCATCATCGAATCCGGCGCGATCATCGACTACATAATTCGACGCCACGGCGGAGGGCGTTTGCAGCCCGCGCCCGAGACGCCGGCGTACGACGAATACCAACAATGGATGCACTATGCGGAAGGATCCGCGATGCTCCCGTTGATGCTCAACCTTTATGCCTTGCGGCTGGGTGATGCGGCGGCGGCACTGATGCCGCGAATCGAGAGCGAGATCGCGAATCATCTGAGTTATATCGATGGCGCTTTGAAGGGCCGGCAGTTCCTGTTGGGCGACAAACTGACGGGCGCCGACATCCAGATGAGCTTCGTCGGCGAGGTGGCGGGAGCGTTCGGCAAGCGCGCTCAGTATCCAAATCTCGATGCGTGGACGAAGCGCATGCACGAGCAGCAGGCATACAAAAAGGCACTCGAGAAAGGCGGCGCGTATAACCTCGCGAACTAGTCTAATCGCGCGGCGCGATCCGTACGGTGCAGAAGAGACCGCTGTGGTCGGAATAGGGAACGTCGGCGCTCTGATTTGCGATTAGCGCGAGGTGTGCCGAGACATCCCACGTGAGCGAGTTGGCTGCGACGATGTAGTCGATCCATTCGGGACGCCCGCCACGCGGGTTAACAGTCGTTCCGGGATTCCCCGGCGCGCGCGCCTCGGCAGTCAGGTCCGTGCCGAGGGCCTTGACGTGGGCATAGAGTGATTCGCGGAAGTCGGTATTGAAATCTCCCGCAACCAACGCGGGTAGTGAAGGATGGAATTGCGAGACGACCTTGCCTAGCTCGATGAGTTGAGCTTCGCGAACTTTGGCATAGTTACTGCCCGAATATTGTGACTGAAGATGAGTATTGATCGCGCAGATGCGCTGCTCGCCGTTTTCTAGCTCGACACTCAGAACACCCTTCCGGCCAAGTCCATCGCCCTCCCAGATTTTCCATACTGGCGCGCTAACCGTGAAGGCATCAAAGTCCGGCGAAGATACCGCGCGCCATCCCGCGGAAGCGCGGAGGAACGTCAGCAGTCCGCCGCGAGGACCACCGCCACGGCGCTTGCTATATGTAGGCATCCAATCTTGTTGCAGCGCCGTCGCGAGACGATCGACAAGCGAGCCGAGCCAGACTTCCTGCAACAGCAGAATGTCGGGCGACAGCTCGCGCACTTTCGCGCTCACGCGATCCATCCGAACGCCGGGATCCTTTGATAAGGGCCATGCCAGTCCGTGAAGGTTCCATGATAGGATCTTAAGGCAGATTTCGCGCATCCGGGGCTATCTAATGAGAGGGTTCGCCGGTGTCCGGTTTGAGGAATAGAGGAGGAGTGCGATGGTGCCCGGTGAAATCGAACAGGTTGGTGAGCTGGCCGGCGATTGCGTCAAAGGAGCCTCCGCCAATCCTGCTAAGTGACCAGTTGTCTTCGATGAAGCGCGTGATTGAGGTCAGGTCGGTGATCGTATGGTCAACGGAATTCGGCCTCGCATAAGGCGAGATGACCAGCAACGGCAATCGCGGACCATAACCGCATCGCAACTCCGCGTGCCCCAGCGAAGGATCGCCTGACCCGCAGATTCCCATCCCGCTTAGCGCATCGAGAGGCGAGGTCGAACCGTTGAAGATAGGACTCATCTGATGATCATAGTCACCATCGCTGTCGTCGAAGGCGATCACGATAGCCATGCTCTTCCACTGCCGCGTTTTCTCAAGCGCGTTGATTGTCTGGACCAGGAACATCTGCTCGTTCAGCGGATCCGAAATGCCGCCCGCATGACCGGTTTGATAGCGCACCGCTTTGACATAGCTAACCGCCGGCAGGTTATTGGCATTGGCAGCGGCCAGCAGGTCGTCCAGGTCGTACTCATGGTTGGCCGGGCCGGGATGCCCTATTTCGGAGACGTCGGCGGGCCGCGTGTGAGCCAAGTTGCTGCTCTGAGGATAGTACTGAAACGGAGTGTACTGGCCGTTGTAGTCGGCGATCAGCATGCCACTTATGGGATTGGTATGGCTACGCATACATCCTGTAGTGCCGTTAGGATTGACCGTCTGTAGGTTGAAACCGCCCTCGAAGGATCCCCAGCTTATCGCCTTATCATTCAACAGGTCGCCAATGTTCCTTCCCGCCATTTGAACCGTCTGGGGAGCGCTGGCGAAGCATACGTCGCCGGTCGGCTGCGCATTGGCGACAAGAGTGCCATCCAGAACGACCTTGGTATTAGGCGGAGTCGCTGTTGCACCGTTGGTTTGGCCCGAAACCAGGTTGATATGTCCTAGCAAGGTGCTACCAAAGGTGGTGCCATAAGAGTTATCACTCATTGCAAAATGCTGCGCGTAATTCCACAACGCGGTCACGGTGTTACCGTCGAAATAGCCCATCACGAACGCACTGCCATAACCGTAATCGGGGCATCCTGGCGGAAGCTTAGTAAAGGGAGGGAACTTGTCCATCAGGCCCATATCGAACTGCTGCTGCTCGGCGAGGTAACCGTTGTCGCCGTCGCAGGTGAAACCTTGCGAGCGATCGTAGCGAAACGGATTTACCCCGTTAGGATTGAAGTTTAGCAGCGTCGGCGTTAGTCCGTTAACCGACGGCGTGTCGTGAGCGGGATGGAACTCAGGCTCACCGGGAGGATTGGCGGCGTTGGGATAAGTCCCGAAGTAGTGATCAAAGGTCTCGTTTTCCTGGAAAATAATTACCAGATGCTTGATAGGTGTGGTGGTAGAAAAACCGTCCGCTTCGTCGGCGATCGCTTGCTTCACCGATATAGTCGTGACCAGTGCCAGGACCGAAACAATCGCGCACAGCAATCTGGAAATCGATCGATACATTTAGGTCCTCTTCGGAGCGCATGGCCTAGTCAAAATCGGCAAGTGGTAATAGATTCAATTGAGCGATATTTTAATGGTTGGCAGTACCCTTATAGTGGATACAGAAGCAAAAAGCGAAGCCGTCCTTTCGGAAATACCGGAGATCTCGCGCGAGGAACTCCGGCGCGGCTTCACGACCCGTCGCTCACGATCGTTGATGTCTTACCCGCCGAGTCTTACGCTGCGGGGCACGTTCCAGGCGCGGTCAGCATTCCGCTCGAACTGGTCGCCAGCCGCGCGCCGGAACTTCTTCCCGATCACGCCGCGGAAATAGTTGTCTACTGCGGGAAGCTGACGTGCGACCGCAGCGAGCAGGCACTCGAGCAACTGCACAAACTCAGCTACTCGAATGTGCGCGACTATCGCGCCGGAATTGCCGACTGGGTGGAATCGGGGGAACCGACCGAGAGCATCGCTGAAGCCGCCTCCAAGCCGGATGCCGCGGCGGCGATTCTGGCAGGACCTCCGTTGACAGTTTCGCCCACCGGAGAAATCGGCCGACTCCCCGCACGCCTGTCGCAGATGCGTCGGTGGGACAACTCGGTGCTGGGCCTGGTTCAGCGGCAGTCCACTTTGCAGTTGTTCCTCCTCTGGCTCGCTATGATCCTGCTGTCCGGCGCCGGGTACTGGTTAGGTGCGCTGGCCGGCGAACACGGGCTGGTCGAGGCGGGCGTCCCGGTTGGCGCCGACCTGAAAGGTTTTGCCGGCGCGATTTATTTCAGCTTCGTAACCGCGACTTCCGTCGGTTATGGCGACATCGTTCCCGTCGGGTTCGCGCGCGCAATCGCGGTCGCGGAAGCAATCAGTGCGCTACTCATCTTCGGCGCGGTGGTCGCCAAGTTCGTTTCGCATCGGCAGGAAGAGCTGGTGCTCGAAATACACCGCGTCACGTTTGAAGAACGACTCGCTCGTGTCCAGACAAATTTCAGCATGGTGATTTCCGAACTACTGTCGATCCAGGCGATGTGCGACGCACAGGCGCCGCTCAATGGAGTCGGCACGCGGTTGGACAGCGCGGCGCTGATCTTCCTCGGTGAGGTGCGAGCGATTCACGATCTCCTGTATCAGCCGCGGCTGATCGTTGAGGAAGGCGTCCTGGCCACCATTCTCGCCCTCCTGGCCTCTGCGATGAACGTATTGTCGGAGCTCTTGAGTCACTTGCCGCCGACATTCGTGCGCTCACAGCCGTTGGAGATAGCGCTCGAGAACTTGACGCGCCTCGCTGGCGACATCTGCAGCACCTGCGTGCCTCACGAATATACACCGCGGCTCGTATTCTGGATGGACCGCATCCAGACGACCGCGCGGAAAATCAAGTAAGGCCGCGCATGCCGCTCCCGAAGTTCGCAGATATCGTCGTCATCGGCGGCGGCACCGCTGGCGCGGCAATCGCGGGTCTGCTCGCAGAGCATTCCGAGCAGTCAGTGCTGTTGCTCGAGGCCGGTCCGGACTATGGTCCGTTCGCTGCGGGACGATGGCCCGCGGAGCTTACCGATGCGGGCGCGATACCCACCACGCACGACTGGGGCTACCACAGCGGCGAGCATTATGCGCCACGCGTGATCGGCTACGAGCGCGCTCGCGTGATCGGCGGATGCTCGTCGCACAATGGATGCGCCGCGATCTGGGGCAGCCGCGTCGATTACGACGGATGGGCCGCGCTCGGAAATCCGGGATGGTCAACGGACGAACTGCGTCCGCTGTTTCGTGCCGCCGCCGACCGTCTGCGGGTCAGGATTCCCGAGCCGGGCGAGATAACTCCCTTCCAGCGCGCAACCTTGCGCGCCGCCGCCGAAGCCGGAATCCCGCGCGTAGCTGATCTCAACAATCTCGATGAGAACCTTGGGATGGCGCCGAGTCCGGCAAACATCGTGAACGGCGTTCGTTGGAACACCGCTTTCGCCTATCTCGATCCGGTCCGCGATCGATCAAATCTGACTATTGTCGGCAACTCGCCGTGCGACCGCCTCGAAATCATCTCGGGACGCGTGAACGCCATAATCGTCGCTGGACGCGAAGGTCCGGTTCGCGTTGAGGCGGGACGAGTGATCGTGGCGGCGGGAACCTACGGCTCTCCCGCGATTCTTCTGCGCTCAGGGATCGGCGATGCATCTGAACTGCACTCCGTCAGCATCGCGTCAACTCTCGACCTGCCCGGAGTCGGCCGCAACCTTCATGATCATCCGCGGGTTTCGCTGAGCTATGCGGGGACGCGCGAGCTCGAAGAGATGACGACCGCGTTTGCGCGCGACCATTGGATGCCGGAGGAGCAAACGATCGCCAAGGCGCAATCCTTGCGATGCACGCGAGCGTTTGATCTGCACATCTATCCGGTCGGCGGTCCCGACAACACAACGCCAACCGGATGGCGATGGACGATCGAAGTCGCGTGCATGACGCCACGCTCTCGCGGCGCGCTCAGGATTACGAGCGTGGACAGCGGCGTGCCTCCGATCATCGACCATCGCTACTTGTCCGATCCCGAGGGCGAAGATTTGCATGTGCTCGCCGACGGCGTCGCGCTGGCTCGCGAGATAGCCGCGAGACCCGCGCTGTCCCGGCTTGTGGGTAAAAAGATTGCACCGGACAGCAGCGTCGCGACGCGCGACCCGCTCGAGACGTTCATCAGGGCCAATTGTCTCCACTACTACCATCCGGTGGGGACGTGCATGATGGGCCCGGCGAGCGATCGTGCCGCCGTCGTCGATTCGCGCGGCAGAATTCACGGGCTCGACAACGCTTACGTCGCTGACGCATCGATTATGCCGATCATACCTCGCGCGAACACCAACGTTCCGGCGCTGGTCGTCGGCGAGCGAATCGCGCGCTGGTTGTTTTGAACGTCGTAAGCGTCCGCATCCTTTCTCCGCAAAAAACCGGCCTGCACAACAGGGGGGCGCCAACCCGTTCACTGGACAGCTGGAGGGGTCGATCCCAACCTGGCCAGTTCCAACATCTAACGGCGCTTCATCATGCGATGGTCAACGCGCGCAACCACCTTGCCATTCTGATTGATCAGCGTAGATCGGATCACGGCAAATACCATCGTGCCGGTACGGCCGGTTTTCTCGTAGATATCTTTCAGTTCGGACGACACGCGAATTGAGTCGCCAGCCGAATCGGCGCCTCAAGCTCGAAGTCGATTCCGCCCATGAGCCCGCCGCCGCCGAAGCGCGGGATTTGATCGAAAACTTTGTCTGCGTAGCGAAATGAGGCGACGAACGCCGGCGGAGCGATGATTTCACCGTATGGGCCCGCCTTGGCTGCCTCCGGATCGACGTACAACGGATTGTGCTCGCCGACTGCGGCACAGAAGCTGGCGATCCTTTCTGCCGTCACGAGGTAGGGCGCACCCGCCTCGAAAGTGGCGCCCATCAGTTTTAAGTCGTCGTGTCGCATCGTTCGACCAGTCAGATGCTTAACACCTTGGTTAAGAGGCCGGCCGTATGATCGCGAGCTGCCAGGTATTCTGCGAGGGTCCGGTCTACGAGTTCTGCCGCGCTTTGGATCCTATCTACGCCGGAGATCGAATGACCGGCGCTCCAGATGTCTTTGTAGCGCCGCGGTCCCTCGATTTCGGACTTACTGCTGAACTTTTTCGCAGCCTCTTCATTCGACAGGCGCGGCGGCAGCGTCGATGGATCGAGTCCCGCGGCAATCATTGAAGGCCGCAGCATGTTGGTGTCCAGGCCCGTGAATGCCTGGGTGAGCATCACGTCGTCCGTGCCCGACTCGACCAACATCTTCTTGTATCCCGGTGGCGCCATGCTCTCATGCGTCGCGATGAACTTCGTCCCCATGTAAGCAAGGTCGCAACCTAGAACCTCGGCAGCCCAGAGCGCATGACCGTCCGAGATTCCGCCGGCTGAGTACGATCGGTCCGGCGAACATCGCGCGCACTGCGCGGACGAAGGCTAGCGGATTGAGCCACCCGGTCTGCCCGCCCGCGCCCGCGGTCAGCAGGATGAGGCCATCGACGCCCGCGACGATAGCTCTCTCAGTATGGTGAAGCGTCGCCACGTCCGCGAACACGATGCATCCAACGTCGTGCAGAGGTTTGATCGCTTCGGCGGGCGAGCCGACGCTCGTGATAACCATCTCGACACGATGCTTCACCAGCGCCTGCAGTTCGTCACGCATTTGCGCTCGTTTGATGATCAGGTTGGGGCAGAACGGTGCGGTAGGCCGATCGGCATTTTCGTCCGCCGCGCGGGCGAGATCACTTTTGATTTGTGTGAGCCATGCATCGACGCCCTCGATGGTTCGAGCATTAGCGAGCGGAAACGAACCGATCACACCCGCCTTGCATGCTGCTATTGCGAGATCAGGTCCAGAAACCGAGAGCATTGGAGCGGCGATCAATGGGAGCCGCAGCCGTTTCGCGATTTTATCCGTCAGACGATTCGACATCATCGTTCACGCGCCCTTCTGCAGAATATGAACGACGCAAACCGCGCCCACGCCGACCATGTGCGCGAGCCCGGTTTTTGCGTTCGGCTGTTGCCGCACGCCCGCTTCGCCGCGCAACTGCCGCGTGATTTCGGCGATCTGTCCGGCGCCGGTCGGACCGATCGGATGGCCCATCGCGAGAAGTCCGCCGGAAGCACTTACTGCGCAGCGTCCACCGATATCGAAATCGCCGGCCGCAATTGCGTGCGCGGCTTGACCAGGTCCGCATAGACCCAACGCCTCTGTGTACAGCAGCTCTTCGATCGTGAAGGCGTCATGCAATTCCATCAGATCGAGATCGCTGGGTGCGATGCCGGCTTCGCGGTATGCCTGCTCGACCGTTTCGCGAGTGAGCTCGGCGTCGAAATTTTTCGCGTCGCGATAAACTTGCTCGGTTTTTGTGACCGACGCGATGACTCTGACTGCGCGATTGCGATCGATCCCGAGCTCCGCGATCGCATCGTCGGACGTAACGATCACCGCGGCTGCGCCTTCGCCGACGGGGCAGCATTGCAGGCGCGTCAGCGAGCCGGAAATCGCGGGACCGGCCATCACTTCCTCGAGGGTCACGGCTTTCTGGCGCTGCGCGTAAGGATTGTTCGCGCCGTTGCGATTGTTCTTGACGGCGACCTGCGCAATTTGTTCCGCGCTCACTCCGTAGCGAGTCATGTATTCCTGCGTGAGCAGCGCGAAGTGGGTGAAAGGTACCACACGAGAGCCGGCCAGATCGCGCATCCGGGTCTTACCGGGGGCTATCGCGACCGGACCCGGCTTATCCACTCCCACCGCGATCGATACGTCGGTTAATCCGCTCGCAACGTCGATGCACGCCTGGCGAAATGCGGTCGAGCCGGACGCTGACGCGTTCTCAACCTGCGCCATCGGAATTCCGGTCGCGCCGAGATGACGCAGCATCGGTCGCGACGCCGCCATTCCGATCAGCGCCGTGCCGGTGTAAGCCGACTCGACCGATCGCCACTCAAGGGCGGCATCCGCGAGAGCTTCGCGCACCGCGGTAAGGCCGAGCTTCACGTACGGCGTTTCGCTGAGGCGCTGATATCGATGGAGGCCGATGCCGACCACGTAAACCGGACGCATCTCGCGAAGGTGCTTTTTCATTTGCGTGCCTCAGTCCTGGCGAAGCGCATCTCCACCATCTCGTTGTTGTCCTGATCAGCACCGGCCACGACCAGCACGCTGTTCATGCGGTCGCCGATGGCAAGTCCTTCATCGGTGCGGTTGGTCAATAGCGATCGAATAGCAGGCCCGTCGTCAAGGACGATCACGCCGACCGTAAACGGAGCTTCGATGTCTTTGCCCTGATGGAGATGAACAGTTGCGTACGAATGGAGCCGGCCGCATCCGCGCAATTCCGCGGCCGCGAGCTTTTCGGGCGGCGCGCCGCATGATTCGCATCCGTAACGCTGCGGAGGGAAGAAGACATAGCCACACACGCGACACTTGCCGCCATTCAGCGCAGGATTGTCGGCGGTGTCTGGCGAGTAGAGTTCAGGTTGCACGGCTTTTCGATTAGGCATGGATTTCTCCGGCCCGATGATACGATGAATTTTTTTCGCGCGTCAATACTTGCAAGCTAACCAGCAAGTATATATCGTTGGCCCTCGATGGCAATCTCGACTCAATCAAAGCGCGCGCCACGCCGGCGCCGCACACAAGCTCAGCGGCGAGAACTGTCCGATCAGCGAATGATCGACGCAGCGTTCAAACTGATCGAACGCCAGGGCGGCAGCCGGACAACGCTGGTGGAAATCGGCGAGTTGTCGGGCTACAGCCACGGACTCGTCACCCATCGCTTCGGAACGAAGGGCGCGCTGGTACGCGCGGTGACCGACCGCCTGCAACGTGAGTTCGTAAAAATGCTGGAGCCCGCCTTGTCGGGGCTGCACGGAATGCAAGCCCTGATAGTTACCGCGGAAACATATTTGCGCGCGGCCGCGGCGAGCGATCGCAACGCGATGTACGTCTTGATCGGCGAGGCGCTTGGTCCGCTGCGCGAGATTCGAGGCGAGATGGCCGCGGCGGACCAAAAGTTCCGGACGTCGGTGCAGAAGTTGATCGAGGAAGGGGTGCGACTCGGAGAGATTCGCCCCGATGTCGATCCGGCCGCATACTCGGCGCTGTTTATAGGAATGCTGCGAGGATTGGTGGTGCAGCATCTGATGAAGCCGCGAGCCTTCGACATAGACCGCGTCTGTCGCGAGCTGATCCTGAGTGTCGAGCGAAACCTGAGGCCGGCCGATGCTCGATGACGTTCGCGTGCTTGAAGTCTCCGCGCCCGCGACGATGCTCGCAGGGCGGATTCTCGCCGATCTCGGCGCCGACGTCGTCGTGGTTGAACCGCCCGCAGGATCGCCCGGGCGGCGGCTTGCGCCGTTCCTCGACGACCAACCCGGGATCGAGCGGAGCCTCACCTGGCACGCGCTGAACTACAACAAACGCGGAATCACGCTTGACCTGTCGACACCAGACGGGAAGTCGTTGATGCGAGACCTCGCCACGAAATTTGACGTATTAATCGAAGCGACCTGCGCGCGCAGAAAGTCGCCGCTGGACTCGATCCAGTTTGCGCCGCGTACTATCCGATGCACGATCGCTCCGTTCGCGCGCACCGGCCCGAAGAGCGAATACGCGGCGACGGATTTCACCGTAATGGCGGCGAGCGGTGCGCCGGCGATGACGGGAGATATCGATCGCCCGCCACTGTTTTTTCCCGTCCCGCAAGCAATGATGGAGGCTGCCGCTGATGCCGCGATCGCGACCCTGGCAGGACTGATCGCGCGCGATCGCGATGGCGTCGGCCAGCGCGCGGAAGTATCGGCAAGGATCGCCGCGATGATGGGCTCGTTCGGCCAGGCGCTCGTTCCGGGTTCAGGCAATCCGGAGGGCAAACGTTCACAAGGCGCGATGGCGATTGCGGGCGTGCAAGTCCCGAGTGTCTATGAATGTGCGGACGGCTTCACACTGATTACGATCGGCTTCGGCCCGGTTTTCGGTCAGATGACGCAGCGTCTTGCGAAGTGGGCGGCCGAAGAAGGGCACGCGGATCGCAGAATCGCCGAGATAAGCTGGCCGTCGTTCATCGGCGATCTGTCGGCGCGAAAAACATCGCCATCGGATCTGCAAGCGCTCGTTGATGGGCTCAAGTCGCTCGCACGATCGAAGACCAAGGCTGAGCTGGCGGAAAGCTCGCGGAAGCTTGGTCTGCTTTCGTCGCCTGTTATGAACATGAGAGACGTCGCCGAGTACCTGCAGTACCGCGAGCGCGGACTTTTCGCGGCGGTAAATCTCGATGCGGGCCGCGAGATCGACGCGCCAGCGCGCTTTGCACAATTCTCGAACTACTCGATCGAGATCAAACGACCCGCGCCGAAATTGTCTGAACACTCCGCCGGGATCTTTGAAGCAGAACTCGGCCTTTCCAAGAATGAAATCCAGGCGCTGTTCGTCGCCGGAGCAATCTAGGATGTCGGCACCGCTGGCAGGCGTTAACGTGCTCGATTTGAGCTGGGTCATGGTCGGACCGGCCAGTGGCCGCTACCTCGCTGACATGGGCGCAGACGTTATCAAGGTCGAGAGTTCAAAACGCATCGATCCGGTGCGCACGCTTGGTCCGTTCAAGGATGGAAAGGCGGGGCCCGAACGCTCGGTCAGCTATCACAACCTCAACGCCGGCAAGCGGTGTATCGCGATCGATATTCGCCTGCCCGAGGGTCGCGAGATCATTTTGCGACTCGCGCAATGGGCGGACGTCGTGCTGGAGAGCTTCACGCCCGGCGTGCTGGAAACGCTTCATCTCGGATACCCGGATCTGCGCCGGCGCAATGAGCGGATTATCATGGCGTCCACCAGCCTGCTCGGACAAACGGGTCCGTATGCGCAGGGCACCAGCGGAGTCGGCACGATGGGCGCGGCGATGTCGGGCGCGACGTATCAAATCGGGTGGCCCGATCGCGAGCCCGCGGGCCCATTCGGTCCATGGACGGACGCGGTGACGCCGAGATTTATCGTCGCGAGTATCCTGGCCGCGCTACATCGCAGATCGCGCACCGGAACGGGCAGCTATATCGATGTCGCGCAGGCCGAAGCAGGAATCCAGTTCATGCTGCCCGCATACTACGAGTGCGCTGCAAATGGCGCGATTCCGGAGCGTCGTGGCGTCGCGGGATCGCCCTTGCAAGTGCCTCAGGGTTTGTTTCGATGCAGCGGAGAGGATCGATGGATTGCCATCGATGCGTCGGCTCCAAATCATTGGGAGGCACTTCGTGCGGTGATCGCGGAAATGTGCGACGCGAGATTCGACACGATAGTCGGCCGGATGCGCAATCGCGCTGAGCTCGAGGCGGCTATTTCAAAGTGGACACGCGCGCAGGAAGCAGCAGCAGTCGAGCATCGCCTGCAAGCGGCTGGAGTGCCGGCGCATGTCGTCAGCCGAAGCGGTGACTTCGCGCGCGATGTCGATCTTCGCGAAGCAGGCCATCTCCACAAGATCATCGATCCGGTTTTCGGCGAAGCGGAAATCGAGGGGCCGCGGTTCTCGCTCGAGCGCACGCCGCTTCCGCCGACTCGGCGAGGGCCCCGAATCGGTGAGCACACGAAGGAAGTGCTGGCGACCGTCCTGGGAATGTCGGAGTCGGAAATCGCGCAATTGAGTGAGGCGGGCTTGCTCGCCTAGCTGGAACGCAAGACAAATCGGCTGGAGGAAATGACTTGAGCAGTAACATCCTCGATCTCAAAGGACGCGTCGGCCTGGTGACCGGCGCTGGACAGGGCGTTGGACGCGCAGTCGCGCTTCGCTTCGCTGAGAATAATGCGGGCGGCGTGGTCGTCAACGACTTTCGTCTCGAGCGCGCTGAGAGCGTTGCCGCCGAGGTGGAGAAGCTGGGCGTCAAGGCCGTCGCCGCGCAGTGCGACGTGACCAGCTTTGCGTCGGTCACTGCGATGTTTGAAAAAGCGCGCGCGGCTTTCGGCAAAGTCGATATCCTGGTGAACAACGCGGGCAACGCCGGCCCGGATCCGGGCGCGGTCGCGCGCAAACCCTTCTGGGAGCAGGAGCCGAAGGATTGGGAGGCCTTCCTCGGCACCAACCTCTTCGGCGTGCTGAACTGCGTGCGAATCGCCGGACCGGGAATGATCGCCAACCAGTACGGCAAGATCGTGACTGTAATCTCCGATGCCGGGCGGGTCGGCGAGCCTCATCTGGAGATCTATTCGGGCGCCAAGGCGGGCGCCGCAGGCTTCATGCGGGCCGTCGCGAAGAACCTTGGCCGCGCGGGAATCACCGCCAACTGTGTCGCATTGGGCGCCACGCGGACGCCCGCGATCGAGCGCGCCGCCTCGGACCCGGAGGCCGTCAAGCGAATGCTGAAGGTTTATCAGATCAAGCGCCTCGGCGAGCCGGAGGACGCTGCCAACATGATTTTGTTTCTTAGCTCCGATGCGGCGAGCTGGATCACCGGACAGACAATTCCGGTCAACGGCGGTTACTCGTTCGCGATGTAACCGATAGGTAACAGCATGAAATACGAAACGATAATTCTCGAGCGCAAGGAAGGAATCGGCTACCTGACACTGAATCGTCCCGACCGTGCAAATACCATCAGCCTTCAACTCATGCATGACGTGGTTAGCGCGATGGAACAGGTTGAGGCTGACCAGGAATATCGAGTCGTCATCGTAACCGGCGCCGGAAAGCATTTCTGTGGCGGCGCCGACTTGCGTGATTTCGCGGAGCGCGCTCGCGAGCGGGCGGCGAGTGGCTCGGAGCGTCAAGGCAGCGGAAGCTTTGTGGCGCCCCAGCGCGACATCTTCAGCGCGCTCGAAGAATCGCGGGTCCCGGTCATCGCGGCGATCAACGGCGCGGCGATGGGCGGCGGATGCGAAATCGCGCTGGCGTGTGACGTCAGAGTCATTTCAGATACTGCGACTATAGGTCTCCCTGAAATCCGGTTCGGGGCTTTGCCTGCCGGCGGTGGTACGCAACGTCTTCCGCGCCTGGTGGGCGTTGGCGTGGCCAAAGAGATGATTTTCAGTGGACTTCCGTGGACGGCGCAGGAAGCGTTTCGAGTGGGACTGGTCAATCGAGTGGCGCCGGCCGCGGAGTTGAACGAGGAATGCGAGAAGATGGCGCGCGTTTATGTCGAGCGCGCGGCTTATGCGCTCAAGACCTCGAAGCAGTTGGTCAATCGCGGCGTCGAATTGCCGCTGAGAGACGGCCTTGTGCTCGAGCGCAAAATGATCGCGGAGATGGCAACGCCGGAGGAGCGCAAGCAGGCGCAAGATCAGGCGGCCGCCACGCAAAAGACCTACGCACGAATTTTCGAAAAACGTTCTTGATCGCCAGTCCGGTTTGTTCCGCCCATCAGGCGCATGATCGACTCAACTGATGCCGCGCCTCGTACACGCTTACCCCTGAGTCTGTGTCCGTACTACCGATTTGATAGACTCTTCGACGCCGCGACGGATTCGACGCCGCAAAGTTGAGAAGATCGCTTATGCTTGAAGAGCACAAATTCTTCATCGGGATATTTGCCTTCGAGGGGCGCGGACTGGAAGAGCCGGTTAGCCTGGAGCCCAAGGCGGTCTATACGGTGCCGCCGAACAAGCGCGTGCAATTCATCTACGGACGGATCGGCAATCCGACGGCCGAGTTTCTTTATGTGGCGCTCCAGCGCGACGGCAAATCGATCCGCTTGTTCCCGTGCGGTCCGCAGAGCGGAATCAACGTGCCACTTGCGATCATCGATGACTACCTGCCTGGCAGCAAGGCCGAACTGAAGATCGCGGCGCCCAAGGGGCTCGCGACCAAGGTGATGATCGACGTCGGCTTCGTGGAGTTCGAATGAAGCGCGGCAAACGCAACCTGGTCGTGATCGGCAACGGCATGGCGGGCGCGCGGACCGTCGAGGAGATTCTCGCCCGCGGCGGCGCCGAGTTGTTCAACATCGCAATGTTCGGGAGCGAGCCGTTCGGCAACTACAACCGGATCATGCTGTCCGGCGTACTTGACGGGTCCCATGAGGCGGCCGAAATCGTTCTCAATCCGCTCGCATGGTACGGGCAGAATGGTATCCGGCTGCATTCAGGTATCCGCGCCACGCACATCTTGCGTTTCGCCCGCCGCGTGATCGGATCCGACGGATCCGAAGAGCCCTACGACAAGCTTATCATCGCTACTGGCAGCCGCTCCTTCATTCCACCGATTCCCGGGTTGACGCAAAACGACGGCAGCATGAAACCCGGCATCTTCGGGTTTCGCTCGCTTGAAGATTGCCGCCGGATGGCGGACTACGCGCACGGCAAAAAGCGAGCGGTGGTAATCGGCGGCGGCCTGCTCGGGCTTGAGTGCGCGCACGGGCTGCAAAGTCTCGGTCTCGAAGTCCACGTAATGCATCGATCGCCCTACCTGATGAACCAACAGCTCGACCCTGCCGCCGGCGCGATCCTGCGGTTGCTGGTTGAGAAAAAGGACATCCGCGTGCATGTCGGCATGGACACGGTCGCGGTCCTCGGTGACGACCGCGTCAGCGGACTCGAATTCAAGAATGGCGAGACGCAGGAATGCGAGCTGGTGGTCTTCGCCACTGGAATCAGGCCCAATGCCGAAATCGCAAGACAATGCGGCCTCACAGTCCAGCTTGCGATCGTAGTCAACGACCACATGCGCAGCGATGACGACCCGCACATTTACGCGGTTGGCGAATGCATCCAGCATCGAGGGCAGACCTACGGCTTGGTGGCGCCGATATGGGAACAAGCCAAGGTTCTCGCCGATCATATAACCGGAACCAATTCCAGCGTGGCCTACCACGGCTCAAAGGTCGCGACCCGACTCAAGGTGGCAGGCGTCGAGCTGGCCTCGATGGGACTCACTGAGCCAGTTGAGCAGCGCGACGAGATAGTGCAGTTTTCCGAGCCGAGACACGGGACTTACAAGAAGTTGATCATCCGCGACGGCCGTCTGATAGGCGGTATCCTGCTTGGCGAGAGCAGCAAGGCAGCCTACCTGCTGCATGCCTTCGAGAGCGGCACGCAACTGCCCGAGGAGCGAATCCCCCTGCTCTTCGACATCGGCGCGCCGCCCAAACGGGTGACGCTCGAGCAGATCCCGCTTGACGCCCAGGTCTGCAACTGCGAACACGTCAACAAGGGCGCCATCGTCGAATGCGTCAAGAGCGGGCGGCGCACAATCGAAGCGGTAAGAGAGGCGACGCGCGCCGGCCTTTCATGCGGCTCGTGCGACGCGATGGTCCGCGAGATCGTCGAATGGGCGTGTGGCGGTCAAAACGGGACCGCCTCAAGGGAATCAGCAGATGAGGCCTTGCCGGGCTCGGACGGCGAGCATGAGCTGCAGAGCAAGTTCGGTACGAGCTTCCAGGCGCTCACCTTCTACAAGCATCGGGTGCTGGACCATCTCAATTCCGAGATGCAGGAATTCATTGCTCTTCGGGAAATGATGTTCGTGGGAACTGCGGATAGAAATGGAAACGCGGACGCTTCGTTCCGGGCCGGACACGCCAACTTTGTCAAAGTGCTCGATGAACGAACCATCGCGTACCCGGAGTTCCGCGGCAATGGGGTGATGTCGAGCATGGGCAACATTTCGGAAAATCCGCACGTCGGACTGATGTTCATTGACTTCGAGCAGGACCGAATCGGTCTTCACGTGAACGGCAACGCGCGCATCGTCGAGCATGATGAGTTCGTGCGATTTATGCAGGATCGTCCGACCGCGGACGTCGTGCTCGGGGACTCAACCCTCACCGACCTGAGAAGCAAGGACCCCGCCAACCTCGAACGCTGGGTGATTGTTTCAGTCGACGAAGCCTACATGCACTGTTCCAAACATATCCCGCTGATGAAGAAGGTCGAGCGGGAAGTGAGCTGGGGAACCGACGACGTGAAGGCCAAGGGCGGAGATTACTTCGGCGCGGACAGAGTCCCGAAGTGAGGTGATTCGCGACCGAGATGCTCGTAAACTGAGAGTTTCGGTCGCGAACTGGTTTCTGCCCATAGCCAGATGCTCGACACCACCAGCGTCGCCAATCGGGGGCTTCTATGAATAATGACTCCACTGCATCGCGCACAGTGCACGTCCCACAGCCGGCCACCGCGATCGCATCTCATCTGGTGCGCGCCGACAAGGCCGACGAATACTTCAAGGCGCAGACCGCAATTACCGACGCAGCCCGGAAGTTCCCCGGCTTCGTCGGCACGGAAGTTCTCGGCCCAATCCCTGGTCTGCAGGCAGAGTGGGTGGCGATTTTCCGCCTCGAATCCAACCAGGCGATGAAGCGATGGCTCGACAGTCCAGAACGCGCGCAACTTGCGGCGCGAATCGAGGCTTATCTCTCGGAACCGTCGCGCTTGTTGCTGCTCGCGAGCGATGACAACGCCGAGCCGCCGGTCGCGATGGTTTTCACGCATCGCGTAGCCAAGGGCAAAGTGGCGGACTATCTCGCGTGGCGGCGCAAGGCGATCGAAGCGCAGGCGCACTACCCCGGCTATCTCGCGACCGACTTTTTCAAGCCGCACGGCACGTTTCAGAATGAATGGGTGGATATCGTCCGCTACCGCAGCGTCGATGATCTCAATCGCTGGATGGAATCGGAAGAGCGGCAGTCGCTGCTCAAGGAACTCAAACCGATCGTCGAGAGCATGCACGCCCATCCGGTGACGGGACTCGAAGGATGGTTCGCGCTCAGTCGCGAGACCGGCGCGACGATCAGCGCACCGCCGCCATGGAAGCAGGCGTTGGCGGTACTGTTCGCGCTTTATCCGACCGTCATGGTTCTGAGTTTTCTAAATCCACTTTGGCGGAACTTGTCGTTCGCGCAATCGATGCTGATCGGCAATATTCTCTCGGTCACCTTGCTGACGTACCTGGTCATGCCCCGGCTGAGCCGACTCCTCAATTTCTGGCTGGCCGCACCCGCGCACGACTGGAAAAACGAGGCGCTCGGATTATCCACGGTCGCGATTGGCCTCGCCTTGTTTGTCCTCATCTTCCAGGCGCTGTGATCAACTTTGATTTTGTCCCGTGCGTAACATTTTCTTCCGCCGGTTATTGTGGACGCGTCGGGTTCCGCTGTATGAATACGAATGCGCAAATTTAGATTTCCTATTCGCGTCCTTCTCGCCTGTTCACTCGTTGTCAATCTCGCGATCGCTGGTCGAGCCAGCGCCCAAAGCGGGGGCGACCTGCCCGACTACATGGACGTGATTGTTGGCAAGGGGGCACCCGCGTCAAAATCGCAAGTCGCCGAGCAGAATGTGCTTGCCCTCGACATCGCGATGTTCGGACTCTACGACGACGCGCAGGCGAAATTTCAGAAAAATTTCCTCGCCGAGCATCCTGTGCTCATGGGCCTGTTCAGCAACCAGGGCGGAAAGCTCACCCTGTTCCGGCCCGGCAAGGCGCCGTTGGAGGCTCCGCAAGTCCCGATTCGCTATCAGATCTACAAGTCAGTAGGGCATTCGGCGTTGGCGGTGTTCGAGCTCGTCGGTTCCCACCTCGGCACCGTTTCTGACCAGTCGTGGGTCGGCCCGATGCGCACCTTTCGTGCCGCGAATCAGACCGCACTCGACAGCCTTGATACGCTCGATCTGAACGCCGAAGCACGAGAGAACCAGCGCAATGTCCTGACGAGCAATATCAAGTTCATGGACGCGTGCCTCAGCAAGGGCAGCTATACTTTCGCGGACATCCAGCAATATGCGGCGGAAGTGAAGCCCTATCTGCAGAAGAATATTACGTGGGGCGCGACGACCCAGGTCGAACACTGGATGAAGGTGATCAAGGACTGGAAAGAGATGCTCGGCCCGGACTGGAACAAGACTTACGGCGTCAGCAACACGCTTTATGTGGCGCGTCAGAACAACGTCATATTCAGCACGATGGCCCAGTTCTTCGGCAAGAACGCGATGAACACACGGCTGTTTCTGTTCGAGACGTCGCAGTTCGTTACCACGCCTGATCAAATGCTCGACGTGCTGATTCGGACGGTCGCAGATCGCTCGGTCGGCCAGGTGTTTTTCGGCAACTACTATCTGATGGACTACGAACTGATGGGAGGCGATGGGCGCAAGGCGATAGCGGCCGAGGATCAGAAGTACGGCATGCCGGTGTTCCTGCCACCTGCCGTGCCTTTCCATTCCAACGAATGGCCTTTCAGGATCGATCCGAGCCAGGGCGAAGGTCCGGCAACGATCGAGGAGATCAAGTAAGCCGGCTTGTCATTCAAAATAGCGATCACGCTTTATCCTCACCTCCCCTTGTCCGAGGGGAGGTCGCCGCGCGCCGAAGGAGCGCGGCGGGTGGGGTGCAACGCCCGACAGGTCACCTACTCCGACTTGTCTAATCGCAATGCAAAGACACCAACGCCGCCGCCCGACAGCAGCACAACTTCATGCAGGTGCAGCCGTCAGCGTTGCACCTCGCCGGGAGCGCGACGCGGGCGCTAGACGTTGAGACTAGAACAAGACCGTCAGTTGGGCTGTCACCGCGACGGCGCCTTCCGTCCCCCGACTTTCGCCGGGATTGGGAATGTAGCTGAGCACGGGTTCCAGAAAAGATGTGCCTATCAGATGTATCTGGTAGTACGTCTGCAGGATCGCCTCGTTGCTGCGAAATCCGTATCGCCGATTCAGCCACGACCACGCAAGCCCCGTACCGATTGAATCCACCGGGCGGTGAGGAAGCAGTCCGAAGCCGGTAAAGCCGGCGCCGAAGTATTCGTTGGCGATCATTGTCCGCGAGTCGTTGATGCCGAACTGGAAAAAAGCGGAGATGCCGCTGTTATCGACGCCCTCGTGACGTCTCCATAGACGCTGCGAGCCGAACGTATAGAAGCCCTCGGAAGCATTCTGACTCGTTCCGGGAGCGTACAGTTCGCCGGTTTGAGCCCATCCGCCAGCGGCGACAATTCCGATCAGTTTGTGCTCGCCAAGAGTCCAGGCGTAGCCGGCCTCGCCGATCGTGAAATAGTGTCCGTCGAAGACCGGCTCCTCTCGGAGTCCGGTTTGTATGCCTCTGCTCAAAGCGCCGTCGTAGATTGCGTAGGTCAGATAGAAATTTTTGGACGGCGCGTAGTTCGCGGTTATCCCATACGCAGTGTTGTAGTATCCCGGCATCACGCCAATCAGCGTCGGGTTCTTGAAGATCGGCGTGTAGATGAGTCCGGAGACTGCGGGAACTTTCAGACTAATGTCCGCGGTCGGGACGGCGCGCGTGACGTTGTTGAAGTCTGCGGGGGGCGTTGTCTTGCCTACTCGAATTATCAGCTTGCCGGCGAACAGGCTCTGCCGCCACCAGAGCTCGTACAGCTGGGTGCGAACGAACGGCTTTGGTCCCGTGAGCCCGTCGTACGCGGTGATGACGCCAGCCTTGCCGTTGGCGTCCTCGCCGTTGAACTGCATCAGCTCCGCGTCCATCGAGGCACCCGGAATGCCGGCGAGCTTTTCCAGGTCGATGTTCAAGTTCAGAAAGAGCAGGCTGTTGAAGCTCCACGTTCGCGGTTTCACTCCACCGGTGAAGAGATAGTCCGCGTTGCCGATCCACAAGCCGCCGACGCGAACGCCGGGAATATTGTCGAGTCCTATCAGATGACCTAGCAGACCTGTTCCGGGAATCATGTTGGACGCGCCGGGGTTGGCGCTGATCGGCTGGACATCGCCGCTCGAGATCACCTTCGCGATCGGCGACGACGGCGTACTCGATGCCGCCGGACTGGACGACGCAACCGGCTGCGGGACAGCGTCGGCTGCTGAGTCATGCGACTGCGCTGAAACGAGGCCGACGACGAGCAGCGTCCCCGCCGTGACGAGAACGCGCCGTCTGAGAGCGCGCTTCATCTGACGTTCACGCGCCCTTTTTATCGGTGATCTCGAAAATGCGCCGATAGATGCGATCGGGTGTCAGCGACGAGTCGTGGAAGCGGACGCCGGTGGCGTTGGTCAGCGCGTTGGCAAGCGCAGGCGCGATCGGATAGATCGGCGCCTCGCTCATCGACTTGGCGCCGAGCGGGCCGAACGCGTCGTGCGTATCGGCGAAGTAGATCTCGGTGCGCTCGAGCAGATCGGCATATGCTGGAATGCGGTAGTTGCGAAAGGTCGGATTGATCATGCGGCCGCTGTCGTCAAAGACCATCTTTTCCTGCAGCGTCCATCCCACCCCCTGCGAGATTGCGCCTTCGACCTGTGCTCTGCACTGCATCGGATTGATGATCACGCCGCCATCGCACCCCTGGACGCTCTGCAGGATGACGATTTCTCCCGTGACGCGATTGACTGCGATGCGAAATGCCTGCACCTGGAAGGTGACGCTGCGCGGAGTGCCGTAAGCCTTGCGCACGGTCTCGAGCTGACGTCCGGCCTTGCGCGACGCCTGGAAAAAATCCGCCAGCGGAACCCGCGTATCGTTGTAGAAGACGGCGTCGTGCTCGATGCGGCAGGCGTCGCGGCCGGCGGCATAATTCTTCGAGGCGAAGGTCAGCATCCGGTCCCGCAGCGCTTCGGCCGCCAGCCGCACTGCGTTGCCGGCGACGACCGTGCCCGCACTGGCGAACGCTCCCGTGTCGTAGCCCGTTTTATCGGTGTCGGACTGGACCACCCGCACGCGCGAGGCGGTGCTGTTGAGTACGCTCGACACGATTTGCCGATGAACCGTCGTGGTCCCGTTGCCGAATTCGGCCGTGCCTATAGCCAGGTGATAGTTGCCGTCTTCGCCGAGGCCGAGCCGCGCCTCGGAACGATGCTCCGTCGGCGGCACCGAGCCATGCATCGAAATCGCCATGCCCTGGCCCTCGAGCCAGTCAGCGCCCGGCGGACGCTTCACATCGTTGCCGCGTTTCATTGCGGCATCCACCAGGTCAATGCACTGGTCGAGGCCGTAGCTGCCAAACTCGGTGTCGGTGGCGTCGGTGCTCTCGGCAATCATCTGATCGTCCGGTTTGACGACGTTGATGCGGCGAAATTCGTAGGGGTCCAGTTTGAGGCTGCGCGCCACCTCGTCCATCGCGCACTCGACGGCGAAGATAGTCTGCGTCATGCCGTAGCCGCGGATCGCACCGGCCGGGACCATGTTGGTGTAAACCGTATAGCCGTCGACTTTCTTGTTGGCGCATTTGTATACTGCGACGGCTTCGCCGCACGCCGCATACAAAGTTTCGCCGCCGTGATTGCCGTAGGCACCGGTGTTGGAAACGACGCGCACCTCCATCGCAGTCAGAGTGCCGTCGCGCTTTGCGCCGACTTTCATCCTGACGTTCATCGGATGGCGCGTGGTCGCGGCGATAAATTCCTCTTCGCGGGTGAATTCGAGCATCACCGGACGGCCGGTCTTCAAAGTGGCAAATGCGCAGATGTCTTCGGTCAGCACTTCCTGCTTGCCGCCGAAGCCGCCGCCCACGCGCTCGCAAAAGACGCGAACGCTCTCGGGCATCAGGTCGAAAAGGTAGCAGAGCTTTTGCTTGGTGATGTACGGCGTCTGGCTGCTGGTGCGGACGTTGAGCCGGCCGTGGTCGAGCCACGTGATCGAGCAATGCGTTTCGAGATGCGCGTGCTGGACGCGATGCGTGGTGTAGGTAGCCTCGTGGATTGTGTCGGCCGCTTTGAATCCCGCTTCAACGTCGCCGACGTTGCCGTGAATTTCGAGCAGTATATTTTGCCCCGGACGCCGGATGCGCGACTCCGCGCCCTTATCGTGGATGACGGGCGCGCCCTGGCTCATCGCTTCTTCGGGATCGAAGACCGCGGGCAGCAGCTCATAGTCGATCTCGATCCTGCGGCATCCCTCTTCCGCCGCGCCTTCCGTTTCGGCTACGACGGCGGCGACTCGTTGCCCGACAAACCGAACCACGTTGTCGAGCAGGTACGTGTCGTTGGGATCGACGTGGTAGTCGTCGTGAGTGGCGGAGGTATAGAGCAGCCGGGGGACGTCTTCCCAGGTGTAGATCGCGCGTACGCCGGGCACCGCGAGCGCGGCGTCCTTGCGGATTGCCTTCACGCGCGCGTGGGCGTGCGGCGATCTGAGCAGTTTCAGATGCAGCATGCCCTCCATCGCGGTGTCGAGGGTATAGCGGACCTTGCCGGTGACGATCCCCTCTGCGGCCGGTGCCAGTAGTCCCGCGCCACAAGACTTACCGGGCTGGTCCTCCTCGATGGACTTGACGCCGTGGATCGCGTTTTCGATCGAGTGATAACCGGTGCATCGACATAGATTGCCCTTGAGGTAGCGCGGCAGGTCTTTGATCTGCTCTTCGCTCAGCGTCGCGGCAGTCATGATCATGCCGGCCGTGCAGAAACCGCACTGAAAACCCGCGGCCTCCATGAACGCTTTCTGCATCGGATGCAGATCGCCATTCTGCGCCAGGCCTTCGATGGTCGTGACCTTGTGACCGTCGGCGCGAAAGGCGGGGATGAGACAGCTATGAACGGGGATGTCGTCGAGCCACACCGTGCAAGCGCCACAATCGCCGGCATCGCATCCTTTTTTGACGCCGAACCATCCCATGTCGCGCAGGAAAGTTCGCAGGCACTGGCCGGGGCGCGGCTCTTCCGAGAATGTTTTGGCGTTGACCAGGAAACTCACGGCTGCACCTTGTTTGAGACTTCGCGCCGGATCTCTTCAGCGAAATAGAAAGTCATGTGCTGGCGATACTCCGGCGTTCCATGAACGTCGTCGAAGAATTTCGGAATTTCACGCTCGAGGCGGGCGAGCAACTCGTCGGCAGCTGGAAGTTTCGGAAACCTGAGTCGATGCGGCCGCTCGGTCGAGGCGGAAACCGTGAGCATGAAGACTCCGTCGTGCGGATCCAGAGTGCCGGCCAGCAGTGCGGCCGATCGCCCGAGGTGAGTCAGCGACATTCGTCGGAAGCAGGTTCGTTTGCGCAGGGCGGAAGCCGGCAGCTCGATACTTCTGAGCAAATCGCCCGGCTGCAACACGTTCTGATGGTTGCCGGTGACGAAATCCTCGACCGCAACCCGGCGCTCGCCGCCGTCGCGATTCAGAATCCTGCAGCTGCCCTCGAGCGCGACTGTCAGCGAGATCATCGGACCCGCCGGCAACGACATGCAGACATTTCCGCCGACGGTGGCTGTATTCCAGATTTTGAACGACGACAGAAAAGCGCGGCAGCATTCGACAATCAGCGGCGCGGCGGCCCAATCCGCCGGTGCGGTCAGCGCGACGAGCTTGGCAATCTCGCAAGTGGCGGCAATCTCGAGGCCGCGCTCGCTGACCGTCAAAGGTTGCCATCCCAAGCCGTGCAGATCGACCAGGCGGCGCAAATGCAGCTGCGGTTCGGAGAATAGCCACGTGCCTCCTGCGAGCCACGCGTCGCCGTCGCGCCAATCGATCGGTCCGTCCCCGGGCTTTGGGCGCGCAACTTCCCCGATTGTATTTAAATCCACGCGAACTCTCCTTACGACAGTGTCGGGCAGTAACTTCTTGTCAGTTTCGATCCCCAGGAAGTTGACGCCCGGCCCCTCATGCGTCACCTCTAAGTACTCCACCCACTCATCGTCGCAAGCAAGTTGGCGAGATTTGGCGCGATAGACAAAGCGGAAGATTGAAGCTCAGATTGCGGCGGCAGTTGTGCCCGAAGGAACATCGAGCGTTGATTGTCAGATCGAAAATGGAGAGCGACCCACATGAAGCGAGACTTTCTCAATTTCGTCCGTCCGTTTGCGTGCCTCGCTGCAAGTCAGATGAATAAGCAAGCTGAGCTGCTCGCGTCGCTCATCTTTTGCCTGCTGTTTGGAGTTCCGCATCTCGCTGCCGCGAGCGAGTTAGATTACCGATGCTCGGAGCCGCCGTTAGAGGTGGAATTCGCAGAGAAGGACCGCCGTTATAGCGGGGCGGTGAGTTGCGGCAATCTCTTTCTGCAATCGGACATACCCACCGCTCCCGTCGTCCGATGGAAGGGAGCCGATGCGACGAAATTCTATACGCTGATGATGCTGGACCTCGATGGGAATGCGAATGGATCCTGGCCGGACCCGGTTCCTCCGGGAGAGAATGCTCCGGTGCGGCATTGGATTGCGGGAAACATTCCCGGTGACCTGCTGCGCGGCACGGGCTACGTGGAATCAGCGAGCGATACGGAAATCAAAACGATTCGTGTCCTGCAACTATATCGCGCTCCTCACATCCCGGTGGTTTCGGATCGATACGGCATTTATTTGTTCGAGCAGACCAATAGAATCGACTTCGCGGCGTTGTCCGGACCGATAACGAATTTCGACTACTCGACCTTCGTGGCTACTTATCGGTTGGCAGACCCCAAAGCTTCCAACTTCTTTGTGGCGATATATACGTCTGAATCACCATTTTCTGGAAAACCTTTCGGGGGCAACGAGGTTGGCGGAATCTGGCATCAGGGTTATGGGAAAGGGCGACTTGCTCCATGACCTCCGCAGTGAACTTGACCCAAAAATCAACTGGTTGGAAAATTTAGAGAGGAAATTTCGTTTGCACCACGGAGGTCTTAACATGCGAATCGCGCGTTTATCGGACGTTGTCCGCATCGGATTCGGAGCGCTGGCGGGGGCGAGTTTGGTACTCACCACCAGCGGATGCCTTGCCACCCGCAATTGGGTCGGCGATCAACTGCGCCCGATCCAGGGCCAGCAATCGCAGCTCGAAACCCAGATGAGCGATCTCCACCTCGAGCGCAAGCTGGTCCTGGATTCGACCGCCGGGCCGACCTTCAAAACCGGATCGGCTGCCTTGAGCCCGAACGCCAAGCGCGAGATCGATGCATTCCTCGAAGATATGGAGCAACCGACCGAATCCGCGCCGGCGGCGGCGGCGAATCGCGTCTTCGTGGTCGCCGGTTATACAGACAGCGTCGGCCACGAGGACTACAACTACGAGCTCGGGCAGCGGCGCGCTACCAGCGTCGCCGGATATCTGGTCGGCAACAAGGGCCTCGACCCGACGCAGGTTCGCGTAGTTTCGTACGGCGCGAGCAAGCCTGTCGCCGACAACAGCTCGCCGAGCGGTCGGCGTAGCAATCGGCGGGTCGAGATTCTCGTCTACCAGGAGAAGATTGCGAGCTGATTGGTCTGCAACTTCTGACTGACTGTCTTCGGCCGCGAATCGCAGTCGGCCTGCCTTGATCGGCCCCGTTCGCCGGGTTGAATCAGCAGCCGAATCTACGGCGACGATTCATGGGCCGCCGCCGAGGCCGTTCTCCGCGATGTCCCAACCCGAAAGACTGAGGCGTAAGGCCGCGACACGCGTCAGGATCGCAGACTAGTCTGAATTCTTACCGAGTCGATGATGAAACGGCGGTGTTCGCGCTTCACCACGCCTTCAGCAACTAGACTCTTGAGGCACTCGCTCACCTTCGGCCGCGAGGACTCCACCAGGTCCGCGAGGTCCTGACCGCTTAGACCCAGATCTACGATCATCGCGTGTTCGTCTCGCCGACCGAACTTGCGGCCGAGGTCGAGCAAGGCGAGCATGATTTTCTCTCGGACGGTTTGACTGAGAAAGTTTGAATGGCGCTCCAGCAGCGTCCACCATCGGCCGACCGTCAAATTGAGCGCCTCGTTGAACTCGCGGAATGGAATGCCAACGATGCCCTCCACCAGCGCGGTCGGGCTGATTAACCCGATTTGACAATCCGTGAACGTCTCGCAGGTGAGTTTATGATGAATATCTGGCAATAGTGACGGAATCTCGATCACGTCGCCGGGTCCCAGCACCTCGAGCAGATTGCGTTTCCCTTTTCGATTCAGGCAGACAAGCCGGGCTATTCCCGAGAGCACGATGTATACGGCGTCGTCTGATTCGTCCCCCTCTTTATAGATGGTCGAGTGTCTAGAAAATTGCCGAATCCTCATCCTGGCTCGCAAGGCTTCCAATTTGCGTAAGGAAAGGCCCGCCAGCCCTTGCAGTTTCCCTAAGTCTTGAGCGCTGACTGCGCGAGGTTGAGGAGGCCTGGCCCCCCTTTGCCTGATGGATTTGCCGCGTGACGAGCGTGGTGCCATGGGTAGGAAGATTGAAGCGAGCTCGTTGTCCCTTAAGTCTAACTTGCGCCCTCGAATCGCAGCCTTCGAGCACAGTCGCCGGATGTAACGACAATCGGTGCGAGAAAACAACGGCGGAGTTGTTCCTTTTGTAACAGAATCGGCCTTGAACGTAGCTTTATTTGGCCTAGAACATGCCCCAGATGCAGGCTTGTCCGTTGTGCGCGCCAACGGTGTATACGCCCGATCCCGTGCGGTGCGATTTTGAATGAGAAAAAAACTGTTCGCGAAACTGACCTCGACCGACTAAGCCGACTCAAGGTTTTGTCGTGGCTTTCTCTCGCTGAGCTTAAACTTCTGGGAAGTGTTCTCTCGCTTTCCAACTACAAACGAAACGCGCTAATTCTGCGCGACGTTGCGCAAGCCCAGGGTGCGCACATTCTGTTGGCAGGAATTGCGCGGATCACCTGCCGCCGTGCGCGCAACGAGCGGGTCACGGTGGCACTCCTGGCGCCGGGACCGATTCCGGAATTTCCGGCGCTCCCGCTCAGTCAGTCTGGTTTTCAATGTGAGGCTTACAACGATTGCCGCGTTGGAACTGTGAGCTGGGCTGATTTCGGCGGCATTACTCCAAATGCTCCCGAGTCCGCCTTCAAGCAATTTCACAGCAACGATTTGAAGCAATGGTACCGCCTCCTGCTGCGCAGCTCGAGTTTCCTGAACCTCGGCCTGCACGAACGAATAGCCATCGCGCTGCTGGAGTTGTGCTCGGACTTTGGCGTCGAGGAATCGCGTGGCACGCTGCTGCGCGTAGCTTTCAGCCATAAGGACATCGCCAACCTGGTCGGTGCCACGCGGCCAAGAGTTACCGAGCATCTGGCGCGATTGGAGCGCGAGAAGTTCATGATTCGCCAGGGACGACAGATGGTTGTGCAGGTCGCCAAGCTGCTCGATTCCATAAATGATCAGGCAGGCGCGGATGTTTTGCGAGGCAATCCGCAACGTCAATAAGGCGAGCGGTTCGACCAGGGTCAAGTTCTCCGTGCTTCCGAGTTGGAGGACACCCAAAGCAGCGGAGAAATGAAGCCGAAGTGGATTTGCAACCGGTGCGGTTTGGTCGTGGAGGAGTACACTGATGAGCCGCACCTGCGGAAGGGCATCGAGCCGACCAGGGAGAATTTAGAGAATGCGCACAATCTTTGCTACGGAACGTTCGTACAACTGAGAGAGCCGCCGTGATGCAAGCGTTCGGAATCATTCCCCCCGGAACGCGCCGCGTCGCGCACCCTTACTAAATGACGCGTTCTCCGGGTCAGGGCGCGATCGTAAATCGCGCAACGTCAGGGCCAGCGCGCGTGATCTCGAAGTGGCTTCATCTCTACACTGCTGCGATCGCTACCGCGATTCCGCCCGCCATGATCAGGAACGAAAGTAGTGTCACCATGGCGATCGTTACCGAAGACACGGCTGGAGCGAGGTGCCCAGAGTGTTCTCCCATCTCACGCTCATGTCCGCTCTGCGAGTGATGATGCATTGCTGGCATCCCGTGGTCGCTTGTTCCCTCCGCTTCAGCCTGGCCGTACCGTAAGCATTCCGTGCTTCAGCTTGCGGGCCACCAACCACCAGTTCATCGGATAGGCGGTGATGAATCCCACCAACAACGCCATGCTCATGATGAACCAGAACGCTGGCGACGCCGGATTGGCGCCGCCCGGTACACGGGCCTTAAAGACCACCGCGACCGGAATCATTCCCGCCATCAAGCAGTTCATCGATGTGAGCTCAGGGATAAATGCGGCGGCAAGCGCACGACTGTACGAGCCGCCTACCATATCCCGCATGAAGAGCGCCTGAAAAATCCCCAGCCCAAACGTGAAGCCCAGCAGATACTCCATCGCAACATCAAGCGCAGGCGGCAGCATCAGGAATCCACCGATGACCGCGCCGGCCAGAATTCCTATGCCGTCACCCGCGACGCAATGCATCGTGGAGCCGAGCGTTTGCCGCCATTGCGCTGCCACATATTGCTCGTGAGTGCCGGCGATCGGCTCACGGCATCCCAACACATAGAGCATGGCGCCGATCGGACCGGTGAAGAGCGTCACAATCACAAATCCCCATTTCAGCACCGGGGATTCAGGCGTTGAGCGAATATCAATTGCGACGAAGACGACAGAGAGCGCTGTCAGCACGAACCAGGTGAGGATAATACCGCTGAACATCTGGAATTCTCACCACGCATCTTTAGAGCACGGTCGGAGATCATTCAAGATCGATCAGCAAGTGGAACACAGTGAACGACTCATGAATAAGGACGGTAGCAAAATTCGTCCTGTTCGCCCTCGCTGTTGACGACATCGGCGCGAAGGCCGTCACGCGAGCGTCCGCCCCCCGTCCACGATCAGCACCTGCCCCGTCGTGTAGCTCCCCCGCATCAGGTAGAGATAGGCCTGCGCCACCTCGGCAGGCTCGGCTCCACGTGGAATCAACTGGCGCTCAGTTTGCTGGCGGACAACCTCCGAGGACCGGGCCAACCTTTTCGTTGAGTACCAAGCCGGGGCAAACTGCCGAAGGCGGTCGTTAGCGGCGCGCCTTTTCGCGGCCGATGGACCAGGACTCCATCGGTGAGGGCGATTTGAGCCGTCGAGGCCCTGAAGGTCAGGTTCTGGGGGCGCTGATAGCTATCTCGGGCGTCGGCGGTAAAAATGAGATACTGGACAGTATCGAGTTAGGAGCAGTGGCGCTATCTCGGATTAAGAGTCGTCGTTTTATCGAGCGCGAGGTACTGTGGGCCGCTTTGGGCACGCTGGTCTTCACGCTCGCATTCACCTGGCCGGTGCTGTGGCATCTGCGCGAATTCGGCTCCCGTGACGATTGGGATCTCTTCACCAGCCTGAGCTGGATACCTTACTACACGGTCCGACACTTTCATCAATTACCGCTGTGGGATCCGTATCGATGCGGCGGCCTTCCGATGCTGGGAAATCCCCAAGCACGAATTGCCACGCCGTCCTTCCTGCTGATCCTCGCGTTCGGTCCGTTCGTTGGGATGCACCTGGAACTCATCGCGCACATCGCGGCCGCCTTCGCGGGGACATACGTACTCGGACGGGTTATGGGCGTACGACCGTTGGCGGCATCGGTTGCGGGCGCGATGTTCGGCTCGACTTCCTGGTTCTATATGCATGCGGGCGTGGGTCACCAGACGTTTCTGGCGGGCGCGTACCTGCCATGGATAGCCGCGCTGTTCTGGTTGTCGATAGAGCGCGAAAGCTGGGCGCTGAGCATGCTCACCGGGTTGCTGGTAGCGTCCACCTTTCTGGACGGCGCCGTATACATCATTTTTTACGCAGCAGTTGTGGTGGTCGCGCTCGCGTGCGGCTGGGCACGCGTCAAAATGAGTATTCGGCCGATCGGTTCGGCCCTAGTGGTTGGGATATCCAGTCTGGGCTTTGCAGCCGTCAAGCTGATTCCGGCACTCGAAATGATCGCCCGTTATCCGCGTGCCGGCATGGGCGCGGAATCCAACCCCCTTTCGCTGCTCCCGACGCTATTGTTTTCCCGCAACCAGCCGTTCTTCCGACTCGATGTCTCTTCGTTCGGTTTCCAGGAGTTCGATGCGTGGATTTCAATTGCCTTCGCTGCCCTCGCCCTGATCGGCCTGTTCACTTCGCGCCGCCGCTCGATTCCATGGCTGATACTCGCGATTACGTTTATTCTCTTTTACATGGGCGACTCTGGCCCGTATGCGCCGTGGACGTTGGCCCGCGAGTACCTTCATCTCATGGCGATGCGCCTTCCGGCGAGGTGCCTTATAGGCGTGATCCTGAGTCTTGCCGTCCTCGCGGCGCTGGGCGCGGAAGCTATTTGTACCCGAATGGGAACATGGGGCACGGTGGCGGTCGTGGGACTGCTGGCGTACGGCCTCGCGGATTCCTGGTTGGTCTCGCCGCCACACCTCAAGTACGCCTTCATCCAGACCGAAACCCCTGCTCCCCGGTCGGACACCTTCAAGCAAACGAATCAGCTGATGTCCACTTACAATATGGTCTCTTATCTGGAATCGAACATCGGCGTCCTTCGCTGTTATGAGTTCACAGATATTCCCACCAAGGCATTGGCGTACGACGATCCGAAGTATCGGGGCGAGCAATTTCTCACAGGGCCGGGAACTGTAACGCTCACCCGATGGACGCCCAATGCGCTGAGCTACAGCGTTGATACATCTGCTCCGAACGAGCTGGTTCTCAATCGCAACTACGATGCTTCGTGGCGGCTGGTCGCAGGCAAAGGCGCGGTAGTTTCAGAGAATACACTGCTCGCAGTCCGGCTGCCCGCTGGGCGCCAGCAGCTCAAGATCGCTTACCGGAGTTTCCGTCCGTTAGTTGGTGCTATGATTACGCTGGTAACCTTTGCAGTGATGATTGCGGTATGGCGCCGGGAACGGCGGCTTTGTCGAGCTGCGGAGAAAGCGCCTTGCAGCCCCACGCGTAAACCGACGCGCACCTAGAGGCACCCTTCCGCTGCGGAAGATACCACTAGTTCCGCTCGCGGCAATCGCCAACCGAACCTACAATTCAGCGTGCTCGAGATCGGGGATGAGCCCAGTCTGTGTTGGGCGCCATCCCAGCTGTTCCTGCGTTCGCACGCTCGAAGTCGGAGCGTCAACACCTACGAAGAGCGCGAGGAAGCCGAAATGATCGGCCGTCTCCGCGGGCGACTTGGCGACGACTGGCACGTTCAGGCGCCTGCCTATTACCTCGGCGATTTCTCGAAGCAGCACTCCC
Organism: uncultured delta proteobacterium; assembly: GCA_963711565.1. GTDB lineage: Bacteria > Desulfobacterota > Binatia > Binatales > Binataceae > Binatus. Next base: position 667,566 of record CAVQEQ010000001.1, read on the forward strand.
TCTTCGGCGACCGCGTGATACCGCGCGTTCGCAGATCCCTTCTCAAGGGCCAGGCGGAAGAGATGGGCAGCATCGAGCCGATGCACCGCAGGCCATCGGTTGCGCCCGTCACCTACGTACGCCGAAATTCCCTTCTCGCGGGCCAGAGCGATCATCATTGTGACTAATCCATGCTTGCTTCGGTCGTGGACCGATGGAGGAAGACGTACCGCAGAGACGCGCACGCCACGCTCTGCTACCGAGTCTCCTGCCTGTTCTGAAACGCGGGGAAACCCGGGGATGAACGCATCTTCTTCGGTTCCGAGGCGGCCCGGCGCAAGACCCGCAGTTCCGGAGGTGACGACCAAAGGGCGGCCGGAGCTGGCCAGCGCCGATCCAAGAACCTCGATGGCGCGCCGGTCTATCTCGCAGTTCTCCTGGTATTTCGAAAAATCGTGGATAAAGGCGCAGTGGATCACGCCATCCGACATGGCCGCTCCACTGCGCAGGCTTTCCACGTCTTCAAGGTCGCCGCGACGCGCCTGCGCACCAGCCTCGACCAGCGACCTGGCGCCCGCATCTGAGCGGGCAAGACCGATCACCTTATGGCCCGCGTTAATCAGCTCGGGAATAATTGCGGAACCGATAAACCCTGTGGCGCCAGTGACGAAAACACGCATCACGATTTCTCCTTCAGTTCAATTCATGGCCGTGAACGAATTCACAGCCCCGTCGTTATCATCGTAGGAATTGGAGGAAGTACAGTCTATGCTGCGGAGTCCGTATTATCTTCGCGATCGTCCGAGGATCATACGTATAGCCGGGGCAGGAGTCCCGATTTTCCTTCGCACACCGCTGCCAGATCTTGCAAACTTCGATTCGGTTGGAATTCTCGGGCGGACTTCCGGGAGGGACACGAAGTTCCAACCAGGGTAAAATCAATCGATATGGGGAAGCTGAAATTCGGGGTTTGGATTCCGAGCTATGCGTCCAATGACTCTGCGCGGCTCGAGCGCGTTCGAACCTCAATCCGGAAGTGCGACGAGTACGGTATCGACATCTGGGTCATCGATCATCTGCTTACTTCTCCGGGGCTCTATTCGGTCAGTTGGCTCGAGCCGATCGAGATGCTCTCCTATGCTGCGGCGATCACATCGCGGGTGAAACTCGCGACCGGAATCCTGCTGCTGCCGGTCAGAAATCCGGTGGTTCTCGCGAAGGAAGTTGCAACCCTGTGCGCGCTCTCAGGCGAGCGGTTGATGCTCGGGGTCGGCCCGGGATGGAATGCGCAGGAATTTGCCGCCACCGGATCGCGAATCGAGGAGCGCGGCCGCAGATGTGACGAGATGATCGAGTCGCTGTCGCTACTACTCAGCAGGAGCAATGCGACGTTCACGGGGCGCTATTACAATTTCGAGGATGTCACACTCGATCCGCGACCGTCGCGGATGCCGGAATTGTGGGTCGGAGGCGGATCGAAAACTCCGGATTTGCAGGGTCACGATCAACCGAAGTTGGCGAAGACCGTAGCCGATCGAATCGTCAAGGCCGGACATTGGCTGTCGCGCGCCGCCGGCTCGCAGGAGATGGTGAAGCGGGATTGGGAACTCCTGCGCGAGCATTCGCGCGCGATGGGGAAAAATCCGGATTCACTCGTCTTCGGTCACTGCAATTTCATCCACCTCGTCGATACGGCTGACGAGGAAAAAGCGGCGGCGGAATCCAGGGAACCGTTCCTGCGCGTGATGGGCAGTTACCGCGAATGGGACCATTTGCGGACGTCGTACTTCATCGGCTCGATCGACCGGATACCCGCCCGAATCGCGGACCTCGTCGAGGCCGGCCTGCAATACCTGGTGCTCGGACCCGTCAGCGACGATCCTGTCCAAATCGATCTGATCAACAAACGCATCGTCGCCGCATTCTCCTGACGGTTTTGCGCAATGCCATCCTGACCTATCCGATAATGTTCGAAGGACTGAGCCAGTTAGCGGCTAACGTTCCGGCGCGATGAGTTCCGAGTGACACTAATCCAATTTCAACGAGAGGTACATTGATTATGAAAAAATTAGCCGGCAAGGTGGCAATCGTAACCGGAGCGTCCAAAGGAATTGGAGCTGCTGCGGCCAAGGCGCTCGCGGCTGAAGGAGCAGCGGTCGCGGTCATCTACTCCTCAGGAAAAGAAGGAGCCGAGCGCCTGGCGTCGCAGATAACCCGCGAAGGCGGCAAGGCGAGCGCGATTCAAGCTGACGTTTCCAAAGCGGCCGACGTAAAGCGCATGTTCGAGAAGACAAAGGAACTCTTCGGGTCGGTGAATGTGCTGGTGAACAATGCCGGCGTCTTTCAATTCGACCCCGTCGAAGCGATCACGGAAAAGGAGTTCCATCGCGAGTTCGACATCAACGTGCTCGGGACGATTCTCGCGACGCAGGAAGCGCTGAGATACTTCCCGTCCAGTGGCGGCAGCATTATCAATATGAGTTCGATCGCCAGCGAGAATCCGGTGCCGAATTCATGTCTCTACGCCGCAACCAAGGGCGCCATTGATACGATTACAAAGGCGCTGGCGAAAGAGCTCGGACCCCGGAAGATCCGCGTAAATACCGTTGCGCCGGGACTGGTCGATACGGAAGGTAATCGCAGCAGCGGCTTTGTCGGCAGTGCGGCTGGAGATGCGGGCGCAGCGGCTACCCCGCTGGCCGCGAGATTCGGCAAGCCGGAGGAAATCGCGCCAGTCGTTGTTTTTCTCGCCTCAGACGATGCGGCGTGGCTGACGGGCGAGCGAATCAGCGCTTCCGGCGGCTTACACTAAGGCTTCGCCGAGTGGGGATTGTGGTTCGCTGATCATTAGAGCGAGGTCATGCGCGGGTGGGTACTCGAGGGGGCTGACGCCAGTCCGCTCGCTTGCTGGTCAAACAGTCCGGCATAGACACCACCACGGCGTATCAGGTCCTCATGCTTGCCGGTCTCGACGATGCGACCGTCATCCAACACGACGATCAGATCGGCGGTAATCGCGCTGCGCAGACGATGTGAGATCATCAACACCGTGCGGCCGATCATCAGCCGTTCCATTGCACTGTGAATCTGATTCTCCGATTCCGAGTCCACCGCCGAAGTCGCTTCGTCGAAGATCACAATCTTCGAGTCCTTCAGGAGCGCTCGCGCAATCGCAAGCCGTTGGCGCTGGCCGCCGGAAATCTTAAAGCCTCTTTCACCGATGATCGTATCGAGTCCCTGCGGCATACTTTCGACAAAATCCCGCATGCTGGCCATCTCGAGCGCGCGCATCAGCATCTCGTCGGTCGCGTCGGCGCGCGCATAGCGCAGGTTGTCCCGGATACTGGCGCTGAAGAGCAGCGCATCTTGCGCGACCAACGCGACGTGGTTCCGCAGCGACTTGAGCGTGTAGTGGCGCACGTCCCGGCCATCAATCAGAACGCGGCCGCGCGTGGCGTCATAGAAACGCGGAACCAGGCTCGCCATCGTCGTCTTGCCGGCGCCGGATTTGCCAACCAGCGCGACCCGGCATCCGCCGGGAATGTGCAGGTTCAGTCCTTCGAGGGCCGGACCCTTCGACACCCCGTTGCGTGCGCCGTACGCGAACGACACGTCGTCGAACTGAACGGTCCCGTTGCGGATGGCAAAGGGACGACTCAGCGGATGGTCGGTTATCTCGGGCTTCAGATCGAGGAACGAGAAAATTCGCTCGAGCGCGGCCATCGAGGCCGACACGACAACGGAGAGCTGCGCGAATCGTTCCAACGGCAGGTAAAGAAACCCGAGATACGAAAAGAATGCGACCAGCGTGCCGAGCGTCATGGTGCCGCGAAGGATCATCAACGCGCCCACCCAGATCACGACCGAAGGTGCGGCGCGAGTCAGCAGCTGGATCAGCATCTCCTGGCGAGCCGCGAGTCTGACCTTGTCGACCGTGCGGTCCAGCAGCCGTTTGGTCTGATCGCGGAAGTGCTCGACTTCGAGATCCTCGCGGCAAAATGACTTGATCGTGCTCGCGCTCGCGACTCGCTCGTGAACTTGACCGGTGATTTCCTCGACCGTCTCCTGCATCCGGTGGCTCACCGATTTGATTCGCGGTGAGAAAAAACGCATGAAGACAACCCACAGCGGCGAAATACAAAGCGCCACGATTGCGAGGCGCCAGTTCAGCGCCAGCAGCGCGACCACCACCAGCATCAGTGAGATGCCGTCCATCCACACATCGATCAGCACCGAGCTGACGAGCTCGTTGGCTTGCTGAACGTCGTTGAGCACGCGCGATACGATCGCGCCGCTTGGATTTCGATCGAAGAACGAATGCGGAAGAGTTTGCAGATGCGAAAACAGACGACCTTGAAGATCGAAAATCAGCTTGTTGCCTGCAATGCCCGCCCAATAATTGCGATAAAAGCTCGCTATCGACTGAAGCGTATAGAGCGCCAGCATCACCGAACTTAACGCGAATAGTTTGTTGGCGGGCGTCGCGGCGAAACCAGCCAGTCCGGCAAGTCCAGCGCACCAACCGTCTATCAACCGCATCAAGCGGTCCAACTTGGGCGGCGAGCTCAGTAAAACATCGATGACGTATTTGAAGGCCAGCGGAAACGCGAGCGGAAGCGTAAATTTGCCCACTCCCATCAGGGCAGCACCAACCACCAATCGGAGGTACGGTCTGATGAATCCGGCGAATCTAAAAATTACCGAGTGAGAAAATTTTTCCGCGTCAGGGTCCATAGCAAAATCCTCAGGAAATTCCGTTCGGTGCGGAGGCGCGAGGGGCGGGAACAACCCGGCCCTAGAGAAAAGCAACCTATGTGCCTGTGAACGCGCCTGATTACTAGCGGCATTATTCGTCGCGCCAGTCGGGTCCGATGCTTCCTGTGAAATTTTGGACGTACCAAATCGTCGAGCTGAACAACCAATTGCGCAAAAGATGAGAGTGCGGGCGTTGGCGCGAAATTCGCTTTAATTTTGCAGAGTTCTCCGTGCTTAGGCAAAAGATCAAAGCGACGGCAGAATGCGAAGCGTCGGCGCGCGACTCGAAGCATCCTGCTGAAATTGGCAGCCGCGGGTCGAAGGCCACCGTCGGTGCAATAGCCATCTTGTTGCTCTACCAGGGCTACACGCTGTCAATTGTCGGCATCGCATCACCGTGGATCGCGAAGACCTACGCGCTCGACGAGCGCGGGCTCGCCCGCTTATTTGCATGGATGGCGATCTCGGCGTTCGGCGCACTAATTCTCGCGCGTCTGGCCGATCGCGTCGGGCGCCGGCTCGTGATTCTTGGCGCATTGGTCCTTGCGCCGCTTTTTTCCGCGGGCGCGGCGCTGGCGCCGACTGCCACCGCTTTCGCCGCCTGCGAGATAGCGGTGTCGGCGCTGCTCGGAGGATCGGTCTCCTCGGCGATCGTGCTGCTCGCCGAAGAACTGCCGGTCAAGCAGCGCGCTCGCGGGCAGGCGGTCGCCGCGCTGGCGAGCGCGATCGGCGGCGTAATTGGCTATCTGATCATTCCCGGGCTACTGGCGTGGAACTATTCGTGGCGATGGCTGCTGGCGCCTTCGGCGGCCGGAGTGTTGCTGGTAGTTCCGATAGCCATCATGCTGCCGGCGCAATCGAGGTGGTCGAATGCCGCCGCTGCAGGTACCGCGAAGCGCAGTCACTTCTACGATATTTTTCATCCGATCTATCGACGCCGATCGATCACGTTGCTGATCTGCGCAGCGCTCGACACCGTCGCAGGCACCGCAGTGAACGGCTGGCTCTACTATCAGGCCGTCTCGATCCTGGGCCTCTCGCCCGCATCGGCAAGCACGCTGGTGGTTACGGGAATGGGAGTCGGCATGATCGGATTTCCAATTGGCGCGTGGACCTCGGAACGTTTCGGACGCGTGCCGACCGTGGTCTACATGGGTGGCGCGGCGTGGCTCGGCGCGTTTGCGTTCTACTTTGGCCCGCCGGCATTCGTCAGTTGGCCGTTCATGTGGCTGGTGGTCGTCTATTGCTGGTTCAAAGTCGCGTCGGACGTGATGACGGTCGGCGCGAACTCCGCGGCGACTGAACTCTTCCCCGCCGCCTTGCGCACCACGATGATCGGCGCGCAAGGAATCACCGCGGCCCTTTTCTCGATGCTGGCGCAAGTCCTGATCGCTGCGTTGATAGGTCCGCTCGGCGGACTCGCGCGCGTCATCCGCTACCTGGCTTTGCTGGGCATTCCAAGCGCCGCGATCTTCGGGCTGTTCATCGATGAGACCCGCGGTCTAACGCTCGAGCGATCGGCGCTCGAAGATCAGTGGGACGAAGTTCGACACGACCCGGATCCGGCGGAAGCCGAAAATCGCCGTTACGCCGCCGATACGGTGTCGCGATGACAGACCGATCCACAGTTTCGCTCGGCAGCCGGAGCATCCGGGCGTGCCTATTGTGCGCGATTGCACTCGGCCTTCTCGTCGCAACAGCCTTGGCGACAGACAGTGAGCAAACTGGTACAGCGCGCGAAGAATCGCCCATGACGCCGCACAGCTATGGGGCATTGAAGCCAATCGTTTTAATTGCGGGAGGCACCGGTTACGTCGATCTCCCAACTGGCAAAAGTCCGGGAGTCCTCAATTCCGCGGAAATTTACGATCCGACTCTTCGTCGATTTCTGCCAATCGCGCCGATGAACGAGCGCCGCGACCAGTTTAATGCGACCGCGATCTCGATGGACAAGGTTCTGATAGTAGGCGGTATCAACACTCTGCTGGTCCCTTTGAACGTATTTCCCGGGCCGGCAATGCCCTGGATTTTACGTTCCGCTGAAATCTTCAATTCCGGCAATGGCAAGTTCGTTGCGGTGCCGAGCACGAAGTCCCCGCGCGACGAGCCAACCGTCACGGCTTTGAAAAACGGCGATCTGCTGATTGTTGGCGGCGACTCGCCGTCGGCCGAGATCTACGATCCGGCGTCGAATACCTTCTCCGAGACCGGCGCGATGGCCGCGAGCCGTCACGGACAGAGCGCGACCTTGCTGCGCGACGGCCGTGTGTTGATAGCTGGAGGTGGATTCGAGAAGCTGGAGCTTTACGATCCCGCCGGCGGAAAGTTCAATTTTGCCGGCAAGCTCAGTAACAATCGGCTGTATCACACCGCGACGCTGCTCGATAACGGCCTCGTTCTAATCGCGGGCGGTTGCCCCTACGCGCGGAGCAGCGCGCTCGACACCAGCGAAATCTTCGACGAATCGAAGCAAACCGTCGTCGATGGGCCGAAGATGACTCAAAGACGCGCCGGACATACGGCAACGCTGCTGGGCGACGGACGAGTCTTGATCGCCGGCGGTCGCGCCGACAAGTCGTCCGAGCTGTACGATCCCGAGTCGGGCCAGTTCGTCGAAGGGCCGGAGATGGTCGAAGCCCGCTCCGGACAATCGGCGACACTTCTGCCGGATGGAACCGTGCTGCTCGCGGGCGGATGGGATCCGGAGTACAAGCCGCTGGCGAGCGCCGAAATCTTCGATCCGGTTGCGAACAGATTTGTTACCACCGGTGAGATGACTGAGGCGCGCGCCGGACAAAGCGCAACGCTCATACTTGGCCGCGAACCTATCACCTGGATACGGCCGACACCGTCGGCAACTCCGACTCCGACCAACACTCCGACGGGCACCGTGACTCTTACGCCGACGGGGACTTTGACTCCCACGCCGTCGATAACTCCAACGGAATCTTTGACGCCGACGATCAGCCCGACTCCGACTGCCGACGCTGTGGCGACGCCGTCTGCAAAAGAGGCGACCCCGCGCCCGTAGGCGGATCAGACTTCGACTCGAACGCCACCCGATTTTTCTTTCACTTCGATCGCGGCGCCGTTCGGAGACCGCCGCAGCACGAACGAGACCCGGCCTGCGCCGACGCTCAACCCGTCGATGCTGAGCCAATCCAGCCACGATGGAATCAAGTGCGAGTCGAAGAGGACGCGGCGCTCGAACCCCAGCACGCGCATCCCAAGCATCGCCTGTAGGATCATGAAGACGCTGGCCGCCGACCACGCCTGCGGATAACACGCGACCGGATATGGCACCGGACCGAGACCAGTCTCGCGCCGGAAGCCGCAGAACAGTTCCGGCAGACTCGAACTGCTGAGTTTCTCCGACGCCTCGAACAGGCCCGCGAGGACCTTGAGCACGCCGGCATGGTCGCCGGCGCGCGCGAGTCCAATTGCCGCCATCGCGTTGTCGTGCGGCCACACCGAGCCGTTGTGATAGCTCATCGGATTGTAGCGCTTTTCCTTGCCGGAGAGCGTGCGGATTCCCCAGCCGGAGTACATATCGTCGGCGAGCAATCGTTTGCACATCGACGCCGCGCGGTCGCCATCGACCAGTCCGGTCGCGAGGCAGTGAGCGCCGTTTGAAGTCATCACGCGGCACGGGCGTCCGTCGGCGTCGAGCGCGAGTGCTATCATGCCCTCGCGATCGAGCCAGAAATCCCGCTCAAAAGATTGTTTCAGAGCAGCGGCGCGGGTCAGCAGACGGTCGGCGACGCTGTCACGCCCGAGGCGCGATGCTACCGATGCGACATCCATGCATGCCGCGTAAACGTAGCCTTGCACCTCCGCGAGCGCGATCGGAGGACGCGCAAGCTGGCCGTCGTGATGAAAAATCGCGTCGGCGGAATCCTTCCAGCCCTGGTTGGCCAGCCCGCGCGGGGTTTCGCGCAGGTATTTGACGTATCCATCGCCGTCTCGATCGCCCCATCGTTCGATCCACTCGATGGCGCGTTCGACGTTGGGCCACAACTCGTCAGCGAGCTGAAGGTCTCCGGTGCACTCGATGCAACGTCCGTAGAGCCAGAGGAACAACGGAGTCGCGTCCACGCTGCCGTAGTATCTGCCAAACGGTACTTCGCCGAGCGCCGCCATTTCGCCGGTCCGAATCTCGTGCACGATCTTGCCCGGCTGCTCATCGCGCGCCACGTCGATCGATTCACCTTGAAGCCGCGCAAGGGTCCGCAATGTCCGAACCGCAATTTGAGGATGAAACGGAAGCACCGACAGCGCGGTTATTATGCTGTCGCGTCCGAAGAGCGTGGCGAACCACGGAACGCCCGCCATAATGAACGCGTCGCCGCGGTCGCCGCGCGCAACAATCGAGGTCAGATCGACGCCCGCACCGCGAATCATCGTCGCGAATTCGTTGTTGCTGGCCGAGATGACGGCCCACTCGCGGCGGAATTCCGCGAGCTCCGACTGCCGTTCCGCGAGCGCCTCGCCGAAGTTCGAGGCACGACTCGGCGTAATCGACGAGTATGACTTCGATTCGCCGCCGGCCGTGATGCGGCATTCGAGTTCGCGGTTCTCACCCGGCTCGAGCCGTAGCGCGAACACCGCGCGACTCTCGTTAATCTCGCTGGGCGTGGCATCAAAATGAATCTCGGTCGAACGCACGGCGTCATCGAGACCCCGGTAGCGAAGCTCGACGCGGCTGCCGTCAACCGAAGGACTCAGCATTTCACCGCGGCGCTTGCGGCGAAGGCCGCGTACTTCGAAGACATCGGCAAAATCAACGGCATAGTAAAAGTCGATCTCAATCTCGACCGCGGCGTTTAAATAATTGTGCAGCGTCAGCCGATGGAACAGCGCGGTATCACCGAGCACCCATCCGCGGTTCGCCCGGATCGAGTTGCGGGGGAGCCAATCCTTCTGCCCCAGCTTGCCCAGATCGGCGTTGGTAAGCGTCGCCCGGAACTGCGCGCGATCGTCGCTCACATATGAGTTCAGAAAATAGGGCTCGGCCCCGGAAATCAACACTTCGAAGCGGCCCAGATGCCGCGTATCGGAATAGAAGAATCCAAGCGCTTCGAGCGGTGAATCTATGATGTCGCCGGCCGTCTCAAATACCGCGAAACTGCGGCCGTTCGCGAGCACCTGACTTGCACGCCGCGACCCGAGCGAGGATGCCAGCACATAGTAGTCGGAGCCTACCTTGACAACGGTCTGCGGCGGCGCGGTGGTAGCCCTGCGTTCTGCCATGTGCGTTGTGGAAGCGCGACGACTGTGGAAGCGGGCGCGCCGATCGATTCGCAGTCTATCACCGGCCGTCTATCGGCCGACAGCCGCCGTCTGCGTTTCGAATGCAGGCTCGATGGCGTCCAGGCCAATTAGCCGATAGTAGACGCGTTCGTATTTCGCAACCATCACTTCCGACGTGAAGCGTTCCTCGAACTCACGGCGGCAGCGCGCCCTCGGAATCGAATCGACCTTGCCGACCGCGGCGACCAACTCATCAACCTCGCGCGCAATAAATCCAGTGACGCCTGGTTTGATGACTTCCGGCACCGCTCCACATGGACGCGCAATAACGGGAGTGCCGCATGCCAGCGCTTCGATCATCGCGAGGCCGAACGGCTCGGGCCAATCGATCGAGAAGAGCAGGGCCAGTGCGCCGCCGAGGAAGTCGCTTTTCTGGACGTTGTCGATCTCGCCGATGTACTCGATCATCGGCGGCTCGATGCGCGGCTCGATCACCTCGGCAAAGTACTCCCGGTCAACCGCATCCACCTTGGCCGCGATTTTAAGCGGCACCCCCGACCTCAGCGCGACGTCGATCGCAACGTCAATACCTTTTTCCGGCGATATCCGTCCGATGAAAGCGAGATAGTCCCCGCGTCGTTCGTTGAACCGGAGGAGATTGCGCGGAATCCCGTGATGCACTGTGGCAACCCAGTTCAGGTCCGCCAGCGGCGCGCGCTGCGAGTCGCTGATCGAGACCATCGCAGCGTTGGAGAATCGATTGTAAACCGGGTGAAGTTCAGGGATGTCGAGGCGTCCATGCATTGTCGAAACTGCCGGCACTCCCGTGAGGCTGGCGAACGGGAACGACCAATAGTCGATATGGGAATGCACGATGTCGAACCGGTCGCGGGCGGATTCGAAAACTTCCGCCAGCATCGCCAGCTGCAGAGAGCATCCGAGCTCCGGCTTGCCCAGAAGCCGCAGAGCCTCCCTGCATCCGGGGACGAGATTCGCTTGAGTTTTCGAATCGCCGGCCGCAAAGAGCGTGACTTCATGGCCGCGTCGAACAAGCTCTTCGGTGACGTACGAAACGACGCGCTCGGTGCCACCGTACAATCTCGGCGGCACGCTTTCATACAATGGAGCGACTTGTGCGATCCGTAACCGTCCGCTGCACGCCCCGCCGAAATTTCCGTTACTATCCAATTTAGTTATCTCCTGACAGTTCGCCTGGCACGACGGCGGCGATCACGAGCAAAAATTGTTCGAAGGTCATGCCCACGAGATGGAAGCCTCTCTGGCAGAATAGGAATGCGTACAGATCGAGCATTTCGTCGCGAATGGATGTGGGCAACGTCGGAACCGACGACGCAAGCGGGAAGTCCCGGGGTTCCACCCGGTCGAAGACTTCATTGCCAACCCTGAGAGCTTTTATACCGGTTGATTTGCTCCTGGAGGCCTGGAATCGCAAAAGATTTGCTCTGGGTGACACTTTGGTTCCCTCCCGAAAAGCTACCGCCGTCGCTTGAGATGGCCGCGAGCAACCGTCTGGCATCGCCTAAATCGCTCCAGCTGACTCCGGTGACGGGCAAGACCGAAAATTCCTCCGGAAATCTGGACAGCACGCTAACAGAGAAATCCGTCGTCGGCAGATCGCGAAAGATCGTGCGCAAGCTTTCCTCTTCTGACGCAGCATCGGCGAACGATTCGGTCGGCCTGAATATGCTGTACATCCCCGGCAGCGCGCTCGCGATCAACGACAGAAGAGTCATCGCGTTTGCGACGAGAATAAAGCTGTTCCAAAGGCATTTGCGGCGGTACAGATTGAGCGCGATCTCGGGCGAAGGCTTCTCCCAGAAGTGGCGAATCTGGTTGATTTGCCCCAACTCCGGATGCATCGGCGCTACGGAAGCGCCGGATTCGATCCAACCGTATTCAGTTTCGGGACCGTCCGGATTAATACCCAGCACGACTGTGAGCCGAGGTGCGAGTTCGACGGCGCAGAAAGCCGCGGAGACGTGGCGCATGAATCTTAGATCGTCGCTGACGTAATGATCCGAGGGAAAGATAGCCACAGGGCCTGTGTGTCCCTCCTCAATCAGCCGAAGCAGCGCGCCCAGAATGGCGGGAGCCGTTCCGCGATTTTCCGGCTGGATGAGAATATTCGATGTCGTGCTTCCCCCAAGGATCGGGCCGAAGAACCGTTCATGTGCCCTGGTGAACACGGTTATCGTTTGCGCAGGTGGAACGACCATCAACGTCCTGCGCATCGTCCGTTCGAGCAATGTCTCTCCATCGAACAGAGGACAGAACTGCTTCGGCAGGTGATATCCAAAGACCTTCCGCGTGAAGGAACTGAGTCGGACTCCTTCTCCTCCCGCAAGAACTACGGCGGCATAATTGGATACCTCGGGTCGCGCGGCGGCGGAGAGTGCTGAATGCATCCCGCCGCGATGAGTCGTGCCGACTCTGGGCATTGGACTATCTCCAGTCGTTGTTAAGTTCGACGCACGGGCAAAGATGCTCGCGCACAGAATGAAGCAATGGATGTGCCGTAAATTATCTGCGAGTGCAGGTCGGTTTTGCGGGCGCGAATGTGAATTCAGAAGATTTTACCTGCAGTAACCGTTGATCTCCTCTGGCGAGAATTCAACGCGTGAGGCGGTATCCGCACTCGCATCGTGTCAGCCAGGAGCGACGCGACAAGACTCGGCAAACCCCACCCCAACCTCATCGCCAGACGCCGCTTCTGGTAAATTTTTTCATAGTAGCTGAAGAAATTACCTGGCATTCCTCGAAAACTTATCGATTCCACGGACTACACGATGGCCCCGCTCTTGCTGCCTCGCATTTGCGGCCCTTCTTGCGTGGATGGAGAAACGTCTCGCAACTCAAGAGACGGCTTGGTCCGATGAACGGCACAATCAGAACGATGCCCGGCAATCCCTATCCGCAGGGAGCTAACTGGGACGGGGCCGGCGTGAACTTTTCGCTGTTCAGTGAAAACGCGACCTCGGTGGAGCTATGCCTTTACGATGATCGCGACGCGAATCTCGAGACCCACCGGATTCCAGTCACCGAGCAAACGGATCGCGTGTGGCACATTTATTTGACGGGCGTCAAACCGGGCTTGAGATACGGTTATCGGGTCCACGGACCTTACGAGCCCAACAACGGCCATCGTTTCAATCCGGCCAAGCTGCTGGTGGATCCGTACGCAAAGTCAATCGACGGGTTCTTGCACTGGGACGATGCCTTATTTGGCTACACGATAGGTCATCCCGACGAGGATCTAAGCCGCGACGATCGTGACAGCGCGCCGTTCGTCCCGAGGAGCGTAGTAGTCGATCCTTACTTCGACTGGCGCAACGACGCATTGCTGCGCATTCCCTGGCACGAGACGATAATTTACGAGCTGCACGTCAAAGGCTTCACGATGCTGCATCCGGAAATCCCGGAAGACCTGCGCGGCACGTACGCAGCGCTCGCGCATCCCGCATCTATCGAGTACCTGACCAAGCTCGGAATTACCTCGATCGAGCTGATGCCGATACATCATTCAGTCGCCGATCGGCACCTCATCGAGCGCGGCCTTACCAACTACTGGGGATACAATTCGCTGGGATTTTTTGCGCCTGACGCGCGCTTCTCCGCGGCCGGTTCAGCCGGAGAGCAGGTCGCCGAATTCAAGAATATGGTTCGGACGCTGCACAGCGCCGGCCTCGAGGTCCTGCTCGATGTGGTTTACAACCACACCGCGGAGGGCAACCAGCTGGGCCCGACAGTTTGCTTCAGGGGAATCGATAACACTGCATACTATCGCGGCATGGACGGGCAGCCGCGCTACTACATGGATTACACCGGATGCGGCAACACGTTGAACATGCGCCATCCGCGCACGCTGCAACTGCTGATGGACAGCTTGCGCTACTGGGTAACGGAAATGCATGTCAACGGATTCCGTTTCGACCTGGCGGCAGCGTTGGCAAGAGAGCTTCACGAGGTCGACCGCCTCGGAGCATTTTTCGACATTATTCATCAAGACCCAATCCTGTCGCAGGTAAAGTTGATCGCCGAACCGTGGGATTTGGGCGAAGGCGGCTACCAGGTCGGGAACTTTCCGGTGTTGTGGTCGGAATGGAACGGCCGTTATCGCGACTGCGTCCGGGACTATTGGCGTGGATCCGACCAAAGGCTGGCCGAGTTCGCATCACGGCTGACCGGCAGCTCAGATCTGTACGAATCGGGCGGCCGCAAGCCTTACGCCAGCGTGAATTTTCTAACCGCCCATGATGGCTTCACGCTGAACGACCTCGTCAGTTACAACGATCGGCACAACGAAAAAAACGTCGAAGATAATCGCGACGGCGAGTCCGACAATCGATCGTGGAATTGCGGCGCCGAGGGTCTTACCGATGACCCTCGCATAAGCATGTTGCGAGCCCGGCAGAAGCGCAACTTCGTAGCGACCCTCTTCCTGTCGCTGGGCGTCCCGATGTTACTCGCCGGCGACGAATTCGGCCGGTCTCAACAAGGAAACAACAACGCCTACTGCCAGGACAACGAAATTTCCTGGTTGGACTGGCAAAACATCGACAGCGACCAGCTCGCCTTTACCCGGCAGATCATCGAGTTCAGCAAGCAGCATCCGGTGTTTCGACGGCGGAAATGGTTCCAGGGAAGGTCGATTCGCGGCAGCGACGTAAACGATCTTGCGTGGTTTCGGCCCGATGGAGAACCGATGTCGGACGAAGACTGGGGCGCAGGTTTCGCGAAGTCGTTGGGAGTGTTTCTCAACGGCGACGAGATCCCCAGCGTCAACGCGGCCGGCAGGCGCGTTCTCGATCAGTCCTTCTACCTGATTTTCAACGCTCATTGGGAACCGGTGGAATTTACGCTCCCATCCGAGCGCTGGGGACAGAGTTGGATCCGGGTGCTGGACACCAGAAACGGAACAGCGCCGACCGAGGGCGAATGGCAGCGCGCCGCCGGGACCAGGATGAATATCGAGTCCCGATCCCTGGTGGTGATGAGCCGTGTTGCCTGAGCCGCTATCTACTTACCGCATCCAACTGAATAGCCACTTCGGCTTCGACGATGCGGCGAAGATAATTCCCTACCTGGAAGAACTGGGTATCGGCCAACTCTATTGCTCTCCCGTTTTCCAGGCGGTGGCGGGAAGTACTCACGGCTACGACGTGGTGAATCACTCGAAGGTAAGTCCCGAGTTGGGCGGCGAGAGTGGGTATGATCGAATGTGCGACGCGCTAAAGCGGTCGGGGATGGGCCAGATGCTCGACATCGTGCCGAATCACATGGCGATCGACCGCGAGAATCCGTGGTGGTGGGACGTCCTCGAAAACGGTCCGTCGAGCGCGTACGCGGAGTTTTTCGACGTTGATTGGGAACCGCCGGAACGCCGCCTCCACAACGTGGTGCTGATGCCGGTGCTCGAGGATCAGTACGGCGTCATGCTCGAGACTGGAAAACTTAAGGTTGTGCGCGAGGGGGGCATGTTCGAGGTGCGCAACGGCCACAGCGTGTTCCCGGTTGCACCGCGTTCCCTGTGGCAAATTCTTGCGCCCGCGGCGGTGAAATGCGGAAGCGATGCGCTGGCGTTCCTTGCCGACGGCTTCGACGCATTGCCGTCGCCGGCGGCTACCGATCTCAAGAGCATATCGCGGCGGCATCGCGACAAATTGTTCCTGGCCGAGATGCTGACAAAATTGCTGAACGAGGATCCGGTGGCGGCAGGCGCGATCGACGAAGTGGTCGCCCAATTGAACGCGGACCCTGACCTCTTGCACGAACTGCTCGAGCAGCAGAACTACCGCGTTGCGTATTGGCGAATGGCATCGCGCGATCTCGATTACCGGCGCTTCTTCGATATCAACTCGCTCATCGGTCTCAGAATCGAGCACGAACGGGTATTCTACGCGACTCACAAGTTGGTGATGCGTTGGGTAGGCCAGGGGCGTTTAACGGGTCTGCGAGTCGATCATCCGGACGGATTGCGCGATCCGCTGGAATACTTTCAACGCCTGCGGACGGCGTGCCCTGATATCTCGATCGTCGCCGAGAAGATTCTGCTTGGCTCCGAAAGGGCTCGTGACTCGTGGCCGATAGACGGCACGACCGGTTACGATTTTATGAACATCGTCGGCCGATTGCTGGTCGATCCCGCCGGCGCGCAGCCATTGACCGATTTTTATCGTGAGTTCACCGGTGAGCCGGCCGACTATGCCGCGCTGGTTCGCGCGCGAAAACAATTCTCGATGCGCGATACGCTGGGCAGCGAGATCAACACGCTCACGGCAATGCTGCTGGAGCTGTGCGAAGCTGACCGCCTCCACCGCGACCACACGCGCCACGAGGCGCACGAGGTCATCCGCGCCGCGCTGGCGTGCATGCCCGTTTACCGCACGTACGTTCGCGAGCCTCGCGAAGTCGCGCCTGAAGATGACTGTCTGATCGCGGCCGCGATTGAGGCCGCCAAGGAGTATCGTCCTGACCTCGACGCGCGCTTGTTCGATTTTTTGCGCGAGATCCTGGCGCTCCGAACAGGCGGCAAGACAGGCACCGAGCTGGCTCTGCGATTTCAACAGATTTCGGCCGCTGTGATGGCGAAGGGCGTCGAGGACACTGCCTTTTATTCCTTCAATCGGATGCTCGCGCTCAATGAGGTCGGCGGGGATCCTGATTGCTTTGGCGTCACGCCCGCGCAGTTCCTCGCATGGTGCCGGCGGACACATCGTCGATGGCCACATACGATGCTGGCGACCTCGACGCACGACACCAAGCGCAGCGAAGATGTGCGGGCGCGGCTCTTTCTTATTTCGGAGGAGCCCGAGCGATGGAGCCAGGCGGTAACGCATTGGGCCGCGATCAACGAGCACCATCGCAGCGGCGAGATGCCGGATCGGAATATCGAATATCATCTCTACCAATCTATGGTCGGCGCATGGCCGATCGAAAAATCGCGTCTGCAAGCGTATGCGCAAAAGGCGGCCCGTGAAGCCAAGGTCCACACCTCGTGGACCGATCCAGTGCCTGCGTATGAAGCCGCGGTCCGCGAGTTCATCGACGGCATCTATGACGATTCGAACTTCATCGCGTCGCTGAATGAATTCGTCGCCTCGGTGATTTATCCGGGGCGGATAAATTCGCTCGCGCAAACGCTGATCAAGCTGACCGCGCCCGGCGCACCGGACTTCTACCAGGGCTCGGAGCTCTGGAACCTTGCGCTCGTCGACCCCGACAACCGCCGACCGCAAGATTTTGATCTACGCAGAAAGCTGCTCGCCGAACTCAAACACGCTACGCCGGAAGAAGTGATGGCGCGTATCGACGACGGGATGCCCAAGCTCTGGCTGATCCGCAATGGACTTGCTCTGCGCAGGCGGCGCCCCGAATGGTTCGGCGCGCAGGCGGGAATCGAACCGATCGGGGTGAGCGGCGCCCGTCGCGACCACGTCGTTGCATTCACGCGCGGCGAATCGGTCATCACGGTCGTGCCGCGACTAGTGGCCAAGCTTGCCGGCGACTGGCGCGACACTGAAGTCGAGCTGCCGCGCGGCGACTGGGCGAATCAGCTGACGGGCGAGCTATTGCAGGGTGGTCCGGCCCGTGTCGCCGATCTGATGCGTAGATTTCCGGTCGCATTGCTCGCGCGGGAAAGGATCTCGCCGTGAGCTGCCGATGGGTCTGGGCGCCATCGGCAACGCGCGTCGCGATGGTGACCAAAAACGATCGGGTCGAGATGCGTCGCGCAGAACGCGGATGGTGGCGCGCCGATCTGAGCGTCGAGCTATCGCGAGCCGATTACGGTTTCAGCCTCGACGGCCGCCCGCCGTTGCCCGATCCGCGTTCGCGCTCCCAGCCGAATGGCGTGCATGGACTGTCGCGCCCGGTCGATCATTCGGTTTTCGAGTGGCGACATCCACGATGGCAGACGGCTCCTTTGTCGTCAGCGATCATTTACGAATGCCACATCGGCACGTTCACGCGAGCCGGCACGTTTGACGCCGCCGCCGAACAGCTTGGCTACTTGCGCGATCTCGGCGTGACTTACGTCGAGCTGATGCCGGTGAGCGAGTTTGCAGGTACGCGCGGGTGGGGCTACGACGGCGTCAACCTGTTCGCCCCGCATCATTCCTACGGCGGCCCCGACGGATTGAAGCGCTTGGTCGATGCGGCCCACGGGCATGGCCTCGGCGTTATTTTGGACGTCGTTTACAATCACCTTGGCCCGGAGGGGAACTATCTCGGAAAATTCGGTCCCTACTTTACCGACCGCTATCGCACGCCGTGGGGCGACGCGGTCAACCTCGACGACCGGGATAGCGACGAGGTCCGGCGCTTCTTCTGCGACAACGCGTTGATGTGGCTGCGCGACTACCGCGTCGATGGCCTGCGCATCGACGCGATTCAGGCAATCTTCGACGCCTCCGCGATTCACTTTCTCGAGCAACTCGGCGCGGAGGTCGATCAGCTCGAAGCCGAAGTGAGGCGCAACCTGATCGTGATCGCGGAAAGCGATCTCAACCAACCGCGAGTCGTCGCGGCGCGCGAGGCGGGTGGCTACGGGCTGGACGCGCAATGGAACGACGATTTTCATCATGCGCTGCACACAATCCTGACAGGCGAGACGGCTGGCTATCTGGCCGACTTCGGATCTATCGCGCAGCTCGCGAAATGCCTCACTCGCGGCTTCGTTTACGACGGAACGTATTCGAAGAGTCGGGGGCGCAGCCATGGCAAGCCGGTGATCGGGCTCTCGGCGCATCGATTTGTCGCGTTCATGCAGAATCACGATCAGGTTGGCAACCGCGCGATGGGCGAGCGTCTTGGGCATCTGGTGACGATGGAGCAGCTTAAAATCTCCTCGGCGCTTTTGATGACGTCGCCGTTTATCCCGATGTTGTTTCAAGGTGAGGAGTGGAACGCGTCGAGCCCGTTTCAGTACTTCACCGATCATCAGGATTCGGCTCTGGCAGAGGCCGTCCGCCAAGGCCGGCGCGCGGAATTCGCACACTTCGCAGCGGATGCGTCGGAGGTTCCCGATCCGCAGGCAGCGCAGACCTTCGAGCGTTCCAGGCTCGATTGGTCCGAGCGCGAGCGCCGAGAGCATCGCGAGATCTTCGAATGGTACCGGCAGCTGATCGCCCTTCGGCGATGCGTACCGGATTTTGAAAACGGCCGACTCGATCTGGATGCGGTGAGTTTCGACGAAGACGCTCGCTGGATACGGATCAACCGTGGCGAGTCTGCTGCTGTGATTTGCAACTTCGCGCCGGCCTCGCGATGCATACCGATCGCGCGCGAGGCGACCCGGTCGCGCGTTGCGCTCGCATCCAAATCCGGCGTTCGACTCGATGGCGCCGTGATTGAAGTTCCCGCGGTCTCGGTTGCAATCCTTCTGCCGAAAGATGGCCGCCTATCGGCGGGTGCGCTCAAATGAGCAGCCGGATCGAGGACTACGCGCTGATCGGAAACCTGCGCACGGCGGCGCTCGTCGATCGCACAGGTTCGATCGATTGGTTGTGCCTTCCCCGGTTTGATTCGGGCGCTTGCTTCGCAGCGCTTCTCGGCACGAACGAAAACGGGCGCTGGCTGATGGCTCCACGGGGCGGTATCAAGCAAGTCCGGCGGAAGTATCGCGACAATACGCTGATACTTGAAACCGAGTTCGAGACTGACAGCGGGATCGCGACCGTGATCGACTTCATGCCCGTGGCCGAGCGGCCGGACAGGACCGATCTGATTCGAATCGTCAGAGGCATCCGCGGGCAGGTGCCGATGCGAACGGAATTAGTTTTCCGTTTCGACTATGGGCGGACAGTTCCATGGGTACGAAAACGCGAGTACGGCATCAGCGCAGTCTCGGGACCGAACGCGATCACGTTTCGAACAGCGGTCCCCCTGACCAGCCAGGACTATACGACCGTCGGCGAGTTCCCTATCAGCGAGGGTCAGTCAGAGGTCTTCAGATTGAGTAGCTATCCTTCGCACGAAGACGAGCCGGGCGACGCGGATTCGCTCAACATGCTATCGGCGACCGAACAACGATGGCGCGATTGGGCCGGCCGCTGCAGTTGCCAGCTCGAATGGCGAGACCCGGTACTGCGGTCGCTGATCACGCTGAAGGCTCTCACATATGGGCCAACTGGAGGTATCCTTGCGGCGCCGACGACTTCGCTCCCTGAGAGTCTTGGTGGACCGCGCAATTGGGACTATCGATTTTGTTGGCTTCGCGATTCTACTTTCACGCTCTACGCACTATTGATTTCTGGCTATACGGATGAGGCACGCGCGTGGCGTGAATGGCTACTCAGAGCGATAGCTGGTCATCCGCAAGATACTCAGATCATGTATGGAGTTGCGGGCGAGCGAATACTCACTGAGTTGGAGCTGCCGTGGCTGTCCGGCTACGAGAAGAGCGCTCCGGTGCGTATCGGCAACGCCGCTTCCCAACAACTTCAGCTCGATGTGTATGGCGAGGTGATCGACACTCTACACGTTGCACGCAAATACAAGCTGGAACGCAACGACGACGCATGGCGGCTGCAGAGCGCGCTGATGGACTTCCTCGAGTCGGGCTGGAAGCAGCCTGACGAGGGAATCTGGGAGGTGCGCGGGCCGCGGCGCGATTTCACGCACTCGAAAGTGATGGCGTGGGTGGCGGTCGATCGATCGGTAAAGGAGATTCGTCACGGCTTTGGCGAGGGGCCGCTCGATCGCTGGCTCGCGTTGCGCGACGAGATCCATCGCGACGTCTGCCAACGCGGCTTCGACGTAAAACGCAACGCCTTCGTTCAATACTACAGCTCGAAGTCCCTCGACGCTTCATTGCTGATGATTCCGCTCGTCGGCTTTCTGCCGGCAACTGATCCGCGCGTGGTTTCAACGCTCGCCGCGATCGAGCGCGAACTGATGTACAAGGGCCTGGTCCTGAAGATACCCGACCGAGACCGGCGTCGATGGCCTGCCGCCGGGCGAAGGAGCATTCCTGCCGTGCACGTTCTGGCTTGCCGATAACTATGCGATCGCCGGGCGCACTCAGGAGGCGCGGGACCTGTTCATTCGTCTGCTCGATTTGCGCAATGACGTCGGCCTGCTGTCCGAAGAATACGATCCCGTTCTTCGCCGCCAATTGGGAAATTTCCCGCAAGCCTTTACTCATGTCTCGCTGGTCAATACGGCGCACAATCTCATGCCTGCTAAAGGTCCCGCGGAACATCGATCCGGGCATTGATCGATCGAACCGATACGAGCCGATGCATCCTCTGCGAATATCGACGCGATCCCTGACCATCGTGCTGGCGATACTGATTGCGGGATGCCACAGGTCGCCGGAGCCTGATCAGCTCAACATCGCGCTGGCGGTTTTCCCCGACGAAGCCGCGCGCTACAGCTTGTTCGTCGGCGATTTCGAATCGCAACATCACGTGCATGTGAAAGTGCTCGCGCAGACTTACACCGACATCCTGCAGGCGATGCGGGTGCAAGCCGGGAGTCGCGGAGCGCTGGACCTGGTCGAACTCGATCTCGCTACGCTCGGAGAGGCCCATCAGTATGCGCAGCCGCTGGACTCGATCGTGTCGCCGTCAGCGCGAGCGTTGTTTTCGAACGAGGCGTGGGACGCCGCGACTATGGATCGTCACCTCTACTTTATTCCGCATCGGCTGATGTGGCAGGCGATGATCTACAATCGGGTCGAGGTGCCGAACCCGCCCGCCAATTGGGATGAGCTCGAGCGTTTCGCGCGCGAACATCCGGGGAAGTTGGCGCTGAAGGGCGCGCGCTACGAGGGCGCGATTTGCGATGTGATGCCGTTTGTGTGGACGGCGGGCGGCAGCGAGTGTACGCCCGATTCGCCGGACTCGGTGCGAGCGCTCGACTTTCTAAGGCAACTTGCGCCGGAATTGAACGACGAAACCGCGGTGTTTCGGGAGATGTCGGTACTCGAAGCACAAGCGCGCGGCTCGGTCTGGATTCATTTCAACTGGCCGTTCGCGATGGGCTACCTGCATGCGAAAGGCTTGGCGCCCAGCGTCGATCTTAGCTCGCCGATTCCGGCAGGCCCCGAAGGACGGGCCACTCCGCTCGGCGGCGGCTACCTTGCGATTCCGAAATCCGCACCTCATCCAAAGCTCGCGGCAGAATTCATCGAGTATCTGTTGACCGCCGATACACAAGCGAAATTGAGCCGCGACCTCGGATGGTATGGAAGTGTGGCTCCGGCGCCGGGAAGCGAAGATGCGCAACTCTACGCCGGCTACACTGCAATGCGACCGTTCGTGCGGGCGCGCCCGACGGTCGATTGCTACGCCGATCTCAGCGACCAATGGCGGCGTGCGATTCGTGCGGTGCTGTTTGACGATGCCGCGCCGGCGGCGGCGATCGCCACGAACGTTCTCAACGCCAACGACCGATGCGCCTGCGCGGAACCGGCTCGAGGATCGTCGCCGTGAACGCCGCCGCGAAAAGGCTCAGGACGATTTTCGTGCTCGTGCCGTGCGCCTTTATGATCACGATGCTGGCGTTGCCCGCGGTGAACGGCCTGATCCTGTCTTTCGATCATCACGGTCCGTCGCTAGCCAACTACAGGTTTCTGTTCGACGATTCGATGTTCCGGCGCGCGCTCGCGAACAACCTGCTCATACCGTTCGCAAGCGTCATCGTCGAATTTATACTCGGACTCTCGCTGGCGCTGACGCTGACGGCCGGGCGCAAGCGCTCCGCATTGATCGACACCGCGGCGATACTGCCGTTTGCGATCCCTGAAATCGTGATCCTGACCCTCGCCCGCTACATCTGTATGCCGCGGGGATATCTGAACGGCGCCATCATGATGACGGGGATGCCCGCGCTGCCATGGCTCAGTCCGCGCAGTCCGCTCGCGATGCTCACGGTCATCCTGGTTGACGCGTGGCATGTAACCCCGGTCGTGATGCTGATGTTGATGGCGGGCCTGCAAACGATTCCAGCCGAACTTTACGAGGCGGCGCGGCTCGACGGCGCCGGAACGCTGGCCACCTTCAGGTTCGTGACGCTTCCGATGCTGACGCCGGCAATCATCGGCGCACTAATCCTGCGCGGCGTAGATGCGCTGAGGATTTTTTCAACTGTGCTCGTACTCACTGGGCCGGAAGGAGTTCCCGTGCTCTCGACCTATTCGTACAGCTTGTGGGACGACGCGCAGAAACCGCATGAGGCGATGGCGGCCTCGATGATCCTCGCATTAATGGTAACAGCGATCGGGGTCGGCGGTTTCATGCTCACGCGCCGGCACTCGCGCGGCGATCGAGCAATAGCGTGAACACTCCCGCACACGGCGATCCTGTCGCGGGCGGCTTGCGAGCGGCGCGCTTCGCAGTGAACGCGTTCGTGCTCGTAGCGGCCGTATTGCCGCTCTACCTGCTCTTAAAACAGTCCGTAACCCCTGAACTCGAAACCTTTGCGTGGCCGCCGCATTGGCTGCCACATCATCTGACGCTCGCACACTTCATCAGCGTGTTTGCGGTCAGTGACCTGCGCATCGCCGTGCTGAGGAGTCTGGGCGTCGCCGCGGTCTCTGCAGTGATTGCAACTCTGCTTGGCGCGATGCTGGCGCATGCGATGGCGCGCAGCTCGTTCGCACAGCGCCTCGGTTTTTCAACGGTATCCGGCGTTCGCCTGTTACCGATGATCGCAGTAGCCATTCCGCTCGGGATGATCCTGGCGAATCTTGGAATCTACGACGCGCCGAGTGGAATCGGGCTGGCTATCGTTCACGCCGCAATCGCGATACCGACTGCCGCGCTGACGCTGTACGCGTCCTTCGCCGCGATTCCGCTCGAGATTGAGGAAGCTGCATGGATCGACGGCGCGTCGCCGTTGCGGATTTTTCTGACAATGGATCTGCCTATGGTCCGCGGCTCGATCGCGACGGCTTTGATCCTCTGCTTCATCCTGAGCTGGGACGAATTTGGATTTGCGTTGCTCGTGCAACAGACTAATCGCACACTTCCGCCGCTGCTCTACTACTACACCGTGTTCGGTAACGTCGGCCCCGCCAGTGCCCTTGCGCTGCTTATGATGATCCCGGCAGTCTTCGTCGTGCTGGCGTTGGGTCCGTCGTTGCGGGGGACCTTGATGGCGGGGAGTTCTCGTTAGGCGCGTCATGACTGACCTCGTTGTTCGCAACCTGACGCGCAGTTTCCCTTCCGGCGGAGGCGTATTCGACATTTCTCTGTCGGTGCGAAGCGGAGATTTTGTGGTTCTGCTGGGCCCTTCGGGATGCGGAAAAACTACCCTGCTGCGGCTGATCGCCGGCCTCGAATTTCCCGACAGCGGCGAAATTCAAATTGGCGGGGCGAACGCGTCGGCGGATAAAACGCGTCGCGAGTCGATCGCGATGGTCTTTCAGAATTTCGCGCTTTATCCGCACATGAACCTGTTTCAGAATATCGCCTTTCCCCTGAAGCTCCGGCACGTCGCCCGCGAGGAGATCGAACGACGTGTAAAAGAGAGCGCCGCCAAGGCGGGACTCGCGGTCGACCTCAAACGCTATCCGCACGAGTTGTCAGGCGGCGAACGTCAGCGCGTCGCGCTCGCTCGTGCGCTGGTGCGTGAGCCGGAAATCATATTGATGGACGAGGCGCTCGCGAGTCTGGACGCGCAATTGCGGTCTTCACTAAGGCTTGAGTTGAAAGAGTTTCAGCGCCGCACCGGACGCACCTTCTTATACGTGACTCACGATCAGGTCGAAGCGCTCGCGCTCGCGGACATGCTGGTGGTGATGCGCGAAGGAAAGGTGGAGCAACTGGGAAGGCCGCAAGAGATTTTCGATTGTCCGCAGAGTGAATTTGTCGCGGCCTTCGTCGGTAGCCCGCCGATGAACTTCCTGCTTGCGGAAAGCGCGCCAAACAGAGAAAGCCTTATGGTTGAGGGCATCGATCTCAAAGTTAAGGCGCCCGAAGGCTGTCCCGCGAAAATCAAGCTCGGAATTCGCCCAAACAATCTGACACTGGAGACGGGCGAGGACCACGTACCTATGAATGTGACGGTCGAGAGCGTTGAGTTCTCGGGCGCAACGTATGTGGTGCACGCAAAGCTCGGCAATACTCCGATAGTCGCCGAGTTGTCTCGGCGCGTCAAAGCCGACGAGCATTTGATCCTCTATCTCGACACTGCGAGGGTGTATCTCTTCGATCCGTCCACAGGTCTGCGCGTTGCCTGACGCTCGACCGTATCACCAGGTCGTTGCTTTGCGAGAGCTACTGCTTATGCCCGCAGGCTCTCATGGGTTCCAGGTTTAGTAACGATGACATCCTGCGCGAATGTACTTTCCAGTCCCAGCAACTGACCAATACTGAGCAGCGGAATCAGCAGCCAATCGGGGCGATTGTTTAATTCGTAACTGAGTTCGTAAACAGCCTTCTCCATAACGTAGGCGTCAAGCAGAATTCTGAGTTCGTCGCGGCCTTTAGGAACGAACGGCGCGGGTCCAGCAGCCTCGAGGTAACCTCGCAGGAAGGACCATGACGACCACGTACGCCAGAAGTCCGTCCACGGCCGCATGCCGGCGAAATCGAATTTGCCCAGGGCTCCGGTTCTCAGTTGCGCGATGGTCGAAGTAAGCGCCGCGTAATGAAACGAGCGCAGCATCCCGGCCACGTCTCTCAACGCCGAACGTTTGCGACGGCGCTCGCTCAGAGGACGCGCGGGCTCGCCTTCGAAGTCGATGATGGCGAAGTCCTTGCCGGTGTATAGCATCTGCCCCAGATGCAGGTCCCCGTGGATGCGCATTCGCGTGACGCTCAGCCGGCAACGCAGAAAAGAGTCGAAGCGCGCGGCGATCAAGTTCTGATGCGATGCGACCAGTTGCACCTGATCGCGCAGTTTCACCGGGATAGCTGCCGCCCGGCTGTTGAGAGTGCGCATGACTCGCGCGAGCAAATTCTGCATCGATTGAAAAGTCGAACGTTGATGGAGCGTCGAGTAAGACTCAGGCGCAAAATCGGGGTCGTCGGCTGTGGAAGCCAACGCTAGATGAAGCTCGGCCAGACGCTTACCCATGAGTCGCGCCGCGTCGAGATAATGTCCAACCAACTCGACGGCTAACAGATCCGGTTGCGGCAACTCCAGCAACTCGATAAGTGACTTCTGGGTCGATGGCGCCGGGTCCGATCTGGTTGCCGCGTTCTCAAGAAAGCGGTCCAGTTCTCCCAGCGTGAACTGCCACGCATCGCCTTCGTTCGGGACGAAGCCCTGCAACATCGCGAGATTTTTTCGCTCACCGTTTCCGGCGCGGTAATCGATCCAGCCTGCGAGCGGGGGGACGTGAGAAAACCTTTCGTGCGAGGTCAGGAACCGTCCGATCTCGAGGTCGGGATTCACGCCGGCCTCGATGCGCCGAAAGAGTTTGACTATGAAGCGATCGCCATAAACTGCCGAGCTGTTGCTCTGTTCTCCTTTCAGCACGCGCGGTTCCAGCGGCGACTCCGGATCGCCGCGCAACTGATGAAAGGCCTGGGTCGTGCCGGATATAAGTTCGCCGAACGACGCTCGATGACGGCGGCGCCGTGCGATTGTCTCGAGTAGAGCCTTCAGAAACTCCGGATCGACAGCCGCGTCGTAGAGGATTCCGTCGCCGTCGCCATTGCGCCCCGAGATATTCACTTCAGCAATTACGTGCTCCGGCCATCGCGTTCGCACCTCACGTCCGCGATCGCCGGTGGCGATAGCCAGTGGCAATAGATAGGTCTCCGGCTCGGAGTTGGAGTATTCAACGTTCAGCAGTGCAAGTTGGGGAACCGCAGGACCTTCCATCATAGTCACCGTGCTGGCGATCCGAACTCCGGTTATCGAGCCAGTCTTCGCGCGGAACCATCGGCAATACGGAAGGTAGCGAGGTAACAGTCGCTCTAACTCTTCGCGAGCGTCGGCGTGCAAGCTGCCATCGAAGCCCGCTCTAATCTCGATGCGCGGAATCACATACTCGGATTGTTCGACAGCGCCGGTTGCGGGCTGTTCAAGAGAGAACCAGAAAAAGCCATGCGGCCCGAGTGTCAGCAGGTAGGGCAGATCTCCGATCGGCGGGAAAGGCGTACGGCCAAAGAGTTCGATCGGTACCGAACCCTTGAACCTGGCCAGATCGAGTTCTACATACTGCACAAAGCGCGAGAGGTTCGTGACCACCAGTATCAGCTGGTTTTCATGCGCACGAATAAAGGCCAACACGTGCGAATTTTCCGGGTTGAGAAACTCTATTGAGCCGCAGCCGAATGCCTTGATCTGTTTGCGCAACGCAACTAATCGGCGCATCCACCAAAGAAGCGAATGGCGATTACTCTCGTGCGCTTCGACGTTGACGCTCTGATAGTGGTACTCGGGATCGATTATCACCGGCAGAATAAGGCGCTGCGGGTTGGCCGAAGAAAACCCCGCGTTACGGTCCGCGCTCCATTGCATGGGAGTACGAACCGCATCTCGATCGCCCAGGTAGACATTGTCTCCCATTCCGATTTCGTCGCCGTAATATATAAAGGGCGATCCCGGCAGCGAAAACAGCAACGCATTATTCAGTTCGATAGTACGCCGATGGTTGCCGAGCAGAGGCGCAAGGCGTCGGCGAATACCCAGATTGACTCGCATGCGCGCATCTTGCGCGTAGGCGCGATACATATAATCGCGCTCTTCGTCAGTTACCATCTTGAGAGTCAACTCGTCATGGTTGCGCAGAAACAGTGCCCACTGGCAGGTGGGATCGATTCTCGGGGTCTGGCTCCAGATATCGGTTAGCGGAAATCTGTCTTCCATCCGTACCGACATGAACATCCGCGGCATCAGCGGGAAGTGGAACGCCATATTGCACTCCTTGCCTTCCGCCAGGTAGGCAACCGCTTCCTCGGGCCACTGATTTGCCTCGGCGAGCAACATTCGGTCGGCAAATCTTGCGTCGATATAAGCGCGCAGTTCACGCAGGAATGCGTGGGTCTCAGGAAGGTTCTCGCAATTTGTTCCTTCGCGTTTGAACAGGTATGGAACCGCGTCCAGCCTCAGCCCGTCCACACCTAGACCCATCCAGAACGAGATCACTCGCCTGATTTCCCGGACTACAGCGGGATTGTCATAGTTAAGGTCGGGTTGGTGCGAGTAGAACCGATGGAAATAGTAGGCCTTGGCGACCGGGTCCCATGACCAATTGGATGGCTCGAAGTCCTGAAAAATGATCCGCGCATCCTTGTAGCGTTCTGGCGTATCGCTCCAGATATAGTAATCGCGATGCATACTTCCGGCAGGAGAACGTCGCGCCCGCTGAAACCATTGGTGACGATCCGAGGTATGATTGAGTACTAACTCAGTTATTACTCTTAGATCGTGCCGATGGGCTTCGCGTATGAATAGTTTGAAATCGCGGAGAGTGCCGCAGTCTGGATGCACATTGGTGTAGTCGGCAATATCGTAACCGTCATCCCGCATCGGAGAGGGATAGAACGGAAGCAGCCAGAGCGTCGTCACTCCCAAAGACTGTAGGTAGTCGAGCTTCGCAGTCAGACCGGGAAAATCGCCCACTCCGTCGCCATTGCTGTCGTAGAAAGAGCGAACGCGAAGTTCGTAGAAGATGGCGTTCTTGTACCACAGAAGATCAGACTTAGTACCGTTTTCAGATTGATTATTTGTAAGCACGCCTGGAACTCACACGCGCTCTCCAACGCGAAAAATGTGGGCAGGCTCGGAAGCCGGATCGAGCCGCACGTAGTTACGATCGGACCACACATATTCGGCCCCGGTCAGAAGGTCTGTGACGCGAAAGCTGCTTTTCGGAGCGACGCCGGCTACCTCCGGCGGGACCAGCGCCGTGCAATATTGTGGGTTCAGGGGATCCAGATTGACGGCGACCAGGACAACGTTCTTCTTGTCCGGGGTAGCTTTGGAGAAGAACAGGATTTGATCGTTGTCACTATCCAGAAACTGCAGATTCAGAAACTGTTGGAGCGCGGGATTTTCGCGACGAATCGAGTTCACGCGGCCGATGAACTCCTTGATGTTACCGGGTTGGTTCCAGTCGCGGGATTTGATCTCGTATTTCTCGGAATTCAAATACTCTTCGGTTCCAGGAACTGCCCGGTTTTCGCACAGTTCAAAGCCGTTGTAGATTCCGTAAGACGGCGACAGAGTGGCCGCCAGCACCAGCCTCATCCTGAAGGCGGCGGGACCTCCTGTTTGCAGGACCGGCGCAAGGATATCGGGAGTGTTGGTGAAGAAATTCGGCCGGAAATATTCCCGCATCGGAGACTGCGTCAGTTCAGTCAGGTACTCGGTTAGCTCACGCTTGGTGTTGCGCCAGGTGAAGTAGGTATAAGACTGAGTAAACCCGGCCTTAGCCAGTGCCTTCATCATCTTGGGGCGCGTGAAAGCTTCGGCCAGGAAGATAGCTTCAGGATTAGTAGCCTGCACCTGATTGATTAGCCAATTCCAGAACTGCACAGGCTTGGTGTGAGGATTGTCAACGCGAAAGATCCTTACGCCACGCTCGATCCAGAATCTGACTACGCGCTCCAGCTCTTCGAACAATCCGCGCTGATCGGGAGTATCGAAGTCGATCGGAAATATATCCTGGTATTCCTTAGGTGGATTCTCAGCGTATTTGATGCTGCCGTCAGGTCGACGATAGAACCACTGCGGATGCTGACAGACCCACGGATGATCCGGCGAGCATTGAATCGCGAAATCCAGTGCGACTTCCATTCCAAGACGATTGGCGGTCGCGTTGAAATGATCGAAGTCGTCCAGGGTGCCGATCGACGGATCGATCGCGGTATGCCCTCCGGCCTCATTGCCGATTGCCCACGGGCTGCCGGGCGAATTCGCTCCGCCGTTCGTGGCATTATTCGGACCCTTGCGATTGGTGTGACCGATCGGATGGATCGGAGGCAGATAGATGACGTCAAAGCCCAGGTCGCGGAGCTCGGGCAAGCGGCGCTCGGCATCCCGGAAGGTACCGGACTTAGCTGAGTCAGATCCCTGCGAGCGCACAAACATTTCGTACCAGGTTCCGAAGCGCGCTTTCTCGCGATCGACGACCAATTCGAGCAGCGGCTCGACTCTCGTCGCACCAAATCGTGGACCGACCCGATTAGCTGCGGCAGAAATCCCCGGGTCACTGACCGCCGCGAGCGCCGCCGCCCCGTCGGTTGTGATTCGCAATCGCACAAGCGCACGTTCGAGCAAGTCGCGATCGGCAGCGCGCGCGCTCGGAACCATCTTCTCGAACAGAGAAATCCCCTCGAGAACGTCGGACGCGACCGGACGCGCCGCTTTTACTTTGCTGGTAAAGTCCGCGAGCCAGGTGGCAAAGAGGTCAGTCCACGCTTCAATCGTGAATACGTATCGCGCATTCTCGGTTGGGCGGAATTCGCCGCGCCACCGATCA
Organism: uncultured delta proteobacterium; assembly: GCA_963711565.1. Taxonomy (GTDB): domain Bacteria; phylum Desulfobacterota; class Binatia; order Binatales; family Binataceae; genus Binatus. Next base: position 697,954 of record CAVQEQ010000001.1, read on the forward strand.
TTGCCGAGTGCAACCATCGGCGCTTCGTCAAAGACCTCCTCTTGCTTGCGACGCCATTTGACCGCCGCGCGCAGTACTTGATGCCCGTCGCGAAAAATGTCGGCTTCAACGACGCATGGCTCGCCTGCTATTCGCTTTGCTGGATAGCGGCCGCCGTCAACCGAAGGGGTTACGTCTTCGATGAGGATATGGCTCAAATGCCATCTGGGCGACGCCAGTTGGGAATCGGTGTGTGCTTGTGACGAAGACATCGCCGGCCGGAACTATCCAAAGAAACGCAGTTTTCATTCGGCTCGAGAGCTGAGCCCTTGTGTCAACTGCTGCAAATAAGCAACTCAAAGGCCAATAGTTAGCCGGAATTTGATGCTGCGAAAGAATGGGTGCCTCGAGTCCTGACCACGAAAAAAGGAAAAATTTACACAGCACACTTTCAACGGCGAAGTACGCTAGGCATCTCCGGCGAACGATTTGAGCATTTCGCGTACAAATGCAGGCAGGTCGTTCGGTTTGCGGCTGGTGGTCAGCCAACCGTCCTGCACGACCTCGCGATCGACCCAATTGCCTCCAGCGTTGCGAATGTCTGTCTCCAGCGAAAACCATGAAGTAAGAGTGCGACCGCGCGCGACATCGGCTTCGATCAACATCCACGGACCGTGGCCAATTGCGGCTATAGGTTTTCGGCTCTCGAAGAACGACCTGACGAACTTCACCGCTTCCGGCATGATGCGAAGCGCGTCATCGTTGGCCACGCCACCGGGCAACACGAGCGCATCGTAGTCGTTGGGATCGGCGAAACTGAGCGGTACGTCCCACGCAAACTTCTCGCCTTCGCTGTAGTAGACGACCGCCTGGACCTTGGCGGTATTCGCGGGCGCGACGAGATCAGTAGTGGCTCCCGCTTTTTCGAGCGCCGCGCGGGGCTCAGTAATTTCCGATTGTTCGACACCGTTGGTGCACAAGATCGCAATAGTCTTTCCGGCGAGTCCTTTAGTCATGATCAGGAACTCCCTTAGAAAATCGACGATGGTCAGGTCGAATTGAAGAAATTACAGCAAGAGGCGAGCCAAAATTTCGCCAAAAGATCCAAGGCAATCCAAATCTCGGGTGGTTGAAACTCTGTAAGAACTACAGGCTTAAGAGGCTCATCTCGATCGAGAGATAAGAAGGTGCTCGATTGTCTCCACCAACTGCTCAGGTTCTACAGGCTTGACGATGCATCGCTGGAACCCTTCGGCCAGCGCGCGCTCCTTGTCGTTGCCGCTGCCGAGGCCGGTGAGCGCCAACGCGATCATTTGTTGTTCCGGAATGCGCTCGCGAACTGCGCGAATAAACTGGTAGCCGTCAACTGCGGGCATGCCGATGTCGCTGACGAGGACAGCGGGCACCGAACGAGCGATTTCGGCTAGCGCCTCTGCGGCCGAGGCCGCAGTTACGGTCTGCGCGCCGTAGTACCGCAGGAGTTCGGCGAGCACTTCGCGCGAATCGATCTCATCATCGACGACCAAGATTGAAACGCCCGCCAGTTTCAGAGGCTTTGGACCGGTCTCAACTTCGGCGCTCGCCGCTGTCGCTGCCCTGGAGTTTAGAAGAGGGAGGCGGATCGAGAAGGTGGCGCCCTTACCGGGACCATCGCTGGTGGCTTCCACAGTGCCCGCGTGGAGCTCGACCAGGTTACGGACGATCGACAGGCCGAGACCCAAGCCGCCGTGGGCGCGAGTGCTGCCGCTGTCGGCTTGGCTGAACCTGTCGAACACGCGCGGCAGAAAATCAGGAGAGATTCCCTGGCCAGTATCGTGCACAGCTAACGTCAGATCGTCCTCACGTTGTTCGATGCGAACCGTTATGCGCCCGGCGCGCGGGGTGAATTTGATCGCGTTGGACAGCAGGTTCCAGACGATTTGTTGAAGCCTGTCTGGATCGCCTCTGACTTCGTCAGCCTGGGCCGTCATCTCGAATTCAAGCGCGATACCCTTTGCGTCGGCGGTCGGCCGCACTGCTGCGAGGGCGGCGTCGACCACAGCGCGCATTGGGACCGCTCGGAAAGTCATATTTATTTTGCCGCGGCTGATTCGCGAGACGTTGAGAATATCGTCGATAAGCGCCGTCTGAAGATGCACGTTGCGTTCGACCGTCTCTAACGCCTTTGAGGACTTGCCGGCGTCGAGGTTGCCGGAGCGCAGCAGGTGGATCCAGCCGACGATCGCATTGAGCGGATTGCGCAGTTCGTGCGAGACGGTCGCGAGAAATTCCTCCTTCATGCGGTTGGCATCTTCGGCTTTTTCGAGCGCTTGATGCTCTGCGTCGATGTCGGTCGCGGCGACGATCCAGCCGGTTACTTTCCCGGATTCATCGCGCTGCGGAACTCCGCGCAGCAGGAACCATCGGTACGCGCCGTCGGAATGCCGCCTCAGGCGAATCCGCACCTCTGACGACCGTTGCAAGCTGGTGGCGAGCCGCCATTCGGTTTTGGTCATCTCGATATCGTCAGCATGCACGAATTCAAACAGCCGATCGGCGCCGACCGCTACCGAAGCCTGGAGCCCGATATATTCGGCGGCGCGCTGGTTCCAGTAGTAGAAAGTCTGATCGGCGCGCGCGACCCAGACACACTGCGGCAGCGCGTCCATCAGCGAGCGGAAGCGCAACTCGCTGCGCCGCTCGAACGCCTCGCGATCGCGCTGACGCAGCAGCCCCGCCTGCCGTTTGATCATCTGCTCCTTCTGGTACAGGTCGACGAAGACCGACACCTTGGAGCGCAGGATTTCGGGGTCGAACGGCTTGAGCAAAAAATCGACTGCGCCACGCTCGTAACCGCTGACAACGTCGGCGTTGGCGATTGGCACGGCGGTCAGAAAAATAATTGGAATTCGCGCGGCGCTCTCGCGCCGGCTGATCACTTCGGCGGTGCGGAGCCCGTCCATTCCCGGCATTCGCACGTCCATCAGGATAACGGCGAATTCCTCGCCCTGAAGTTTCTCCAGCGCTTCTTCGCCGGACATGGCGCGCACAAGGTGCTGATCGATAGGATCAAGGATTGCCTCGAGCGCCAGCAGATTCGCCGGGCGGTCATCCACCAGCAGGATGCTGGCCTTCATGCCCGCGGCCGCCGGGATTCGCTCGATCTGCGATGCTTCCTGCGGTTTCATGACTTACACCGACGTTTGCATCGGCGAGCCGCTCGCCCAGATTCGAATCAATTCCACCAACTGGCCATCATCAATCGGCTTGGCCAGGTAGTCCGACGCGCCGGCGGCCATGCAGCGCTCGCGGTCTTCCTTGAGCGCCTTGGCGGTCACCGCGATCATCGGCAACCAGCGCTTGGCCGGATTCGCGCGAATCAGTCGCATCGTTTCGTACCCGTCCATCTCGGGCATCATGATGTCGATCAGGGCGATGTCGATTTCGGGATGGCGCTCGAGCATCGCGATTCCAGCGCGGCCATTTTCCGCGGTCAGCGTCCTCATCCCATGCCCTTCGAGCAGGCTAGTGACGGCGAAAATATTGCGCGGGTCATCGTCGACGATCAGCACGGTCTTGCCCTTGAGGTTGTCGAGCGTTTCGTTCGACAGCCCCGGCAACGCCGGCTCCGCGGCCAGGAAATCGCGCACCGCGGCGGTCGTCTGTGCAACTTTCACTTCGATTTTATCGGCCAGCCGCGCGTTCGCTTCGGCGTCGTCCTCGCGCGTACCGGACGCTTCGACTTCCTTGCCGTAACTGACGGGCATGTAGAGGGTGAAGGTGCTGCCTTCGCCCGGGGTGCTCTCGACGTGGATTTCTCCGCCGAGTGCCCGCGCGATTTCGCGGCTGATCGAGAGTCCGAGACCGGTGCCGCCATAGCGCCGGCTGGTGCTGCCATCGGCCTGCTGGAACGCCTCGAAAATGAGCCGCTGCTTGTTCTTCGCAATTCCGATTCCGGTATCGATAACGGACAGGGCGAGGATTTTGCCGGGCCCTTTGAGCGCCTCACTTTCGAATTCACGACGCGGCTCAACCATTTCCATGTGGAGCTTCACCGAACCGCTCTCGGTGAACTTGATCGCATTGGCCAGCAGGTTTCTGAGTACCTGCTCAACCCGCTGACGGTCGGTGCGGATTTCTTCGGCAAAGCCGTGCGCAACCTCGATCGCGAAGCTGAGGCCTTTTTCCTCGGCCAGCGTGCGGAAGCTGCGCTCGGCGAATTCAACCAGCTCCGCGGTCTGAAGCTGACGCACCTCGATACCCATCTTGCCCGCCTCAACCTTGGAGAGGTCGAGAACTTCGCTGATCAGCTTCAACAGGTCGCTGCCCGACGAATAGATGGTGCGGGCGTAGTCGAGTTGTTTCTCGGTCAGGTTCGCTTCCTTGTTGTCGGACAGCACCTTGGCAAGGATCAGCAGGCTGTTCAGTGGCGTGCGCAACTCGTGCGACATGTTGGCGAGGAACTCAGATTTGTATTTGGACACCAGCGCGAGCTGCTCGGCTTTTTCTTCGAGCGATTTTCTGGCCTGTTCGACTTCGCGGTTCTTGATCTCGACCTTGGTGTTCTGTTCCTCGAGCTGCTTGGCTTTTTCTTCCAGCTCGAGCGCCTGCCGTTCGAGCGCGGTGTTGGTGCTCTTCAGAGTGTCCTGCTGATGGGTCAGCTCTTTCGACTGGTTCTGCAATTCCTGCGTAAGGCTCTGCGACTGCTGGAGCAATTCCTCGGTGCGCATGTTGGCCATGATCATGTTGAGGACGACGCCGATGCTCTCGCTCAACTGGTCGAGGAAGATCTGATGGATCGAGCTGAAGGCATGGAACGACGCCAGCTCGATTACCGCTTTGACCTCGCCCTCGAACAGGATCGGCAACACGATAATGTTGAGCGGAGGCGCCTCGCCGAGGCCCGAGCTGATGTGGATGTAGTCGTGGGGCGCGTTGGTCAGCAGGATACTTTTCTTTTCGAGCGCGCATTGGCCGACCAGTCCTTCGCCGATGTGGAAGCGGTTGGCGACGCCCTTGCGCTCGCGGTAGGCGTAAGTGTTGGTGAGCTTCAGGATCGGCGCGCCCTCGTCGGTATCCATCAGGAAGAACGCACCCTGATGCGCGGAAACCAGGGGCGTCAGCTCCGACATGATCATCCGCGACACGGCCTGCAGGTTCTTCTGTCCCTGCATCATGCTCGAAAATTTCGCGAGGTTGGTCTTGAGCCAGTCCTGCTCCTGGTTTTTCTGCGTCGTCTCCTTCAAGTTCACGATCATCTGGTTGATGTTGTCGGAGAGCGCCGCGACCTCACCCAGCGCTTCGACCTTGATCGAGCGGGTCAGGTCGCCCTTGGTGACCGCAGTCGCGACATCGGAGATCGCGCGCACCTGGGCGGTCAGGTTACCTGCAAGTTGGTTCACGTTATCGGTCAAGTCGCGCCATGTTCCAGCCGCGCCGGGCACGCGCGCCTGACCGCCCAGTTTTCCTTCGATTCCGACTTCGCGCGCCACCGTGCTGACCTGGTCGGCGAAGATACCGAGAGTCTCGGTCATGCTGTTTATGGTGTCCGCCAGCGCCGCGATCTCGCCTTTTGCTTCCACTCCGATCAGCTTCTGGGCCAGGTCGCCGTTGGCGACGGCGGTCACGACTTTGACGATGCCGCGGACCTGGGTGGTCAGGTTCGACGCCATGAAATTGACGTTGTCGGTGAGATCCTTCCACGTGCCCGCGACGCCGGGGACGCGCGCCTGGCCGCCGAGCTTTCCCTCCACGCCGACTTCGCGCGCAACCGTGCTAACCTGCTCGGCAAAGGTGCTCAGCGTATCGGTCATGTTGTTGATCGTGACGGCCAACGCCTCGACTTCGCCGCGGGCGTCGACGACCAGCTTCTGCTTGAGGTCGCCGTTGGCGACCGCGGTCACGACCTTGACGATGCCGCGGACCTGGGTGGTCAGGTTCGACGCCATGAAATTGACGTTGTCGGTCAAATCCTTCCAGACGCCCGACACGCCTTTGACTTCGGCCTGGCCGCCGAGCTTGCCTTCGGTGCCGACTTCGCGCGCGACGCGCGTAACTTCCGCGCTGAACGAGTTCAGCTGATCGACCATCGTATTGATGGTGGTCTTCAGTTCGAGGATCTCGCCCTTGACGTCAACCGAGATCTTCTTCGACAAGTCGCCGTTGGCGACTGCAGTGACGACCTTGACGATACCGCGGACCTGGTCGGTGAGGTTGCCGGCCAGCACGTTGACGTTGTCGGTGAGGTCCTTCCAGATACCTTCGACGCCCTGCACTTCGGCCTGGCCGCCGAGTTTTCCGTCGGTGCCGACTTCGCGGGCGACGCGGGTAACTTCCGAGGCGAACGATCGCAGCTGATCCACCATCGTGTTGATGGTGTTCTTGAGCTGGAGGATTTCGCCTTTTACATCGACGGAGATTTTCTTCGACAGGTCGCCGCGCGCAACCGCGGTGGTGACTTCCGCGATGTTGCGGACCTGAGCGGTCAGATTGTTGGCGAGCAGATTGACGTTGTCGGTCAGATCCTTCCAGGTGCCGGCGACGTTCGGCACTTCGGCCTGTGCGCCAAGTTTTCCTTCGACGCCGACCGTTTTGGCGACGCTGGTAACCTGCTCGGCGAAGATCGCCAGCGTTTTGGTCATGCTGTTGAGCGTGTCCGCCAACGCCGCGATCTCGCCCTTGGCCGCGACTTCCAGTTTCGGCGAGAGGTCGCCGTTGGCGACCGCCGTGATGACTCGGACGATGCCGCGGACCTGAGTGGTGAGGTTGGACGCCATGAAATTGACATTGTCGGTCAGGTCCTTCCATACGCCTGAGACGCCGCGGACTTCCGCTTGGCCGCCGAGTTTTCCTTCGGTGCCGACTTCGCGCGCGACGCGTGTTACTTCCGACGCGAACGAGTTGAGCTGATCGACCATCGTGTTCATGGTGTCTTTCAGCTCGAGGATTTCGCCCTTCGCATCGACCGTGATCTTCTTCGAGAGGTCGCCTTTCGCGACCGAGGTCGTAACCTCCGCGATGTTCCGTACCTGCGCGGTAAGATTGTTCGCGAGCAGGTTGACGTTGTCGGTCAGGTCTTTCCAGGTGCCGGCGACGCCCGGGACTTCCGCCTGCGCGCCAAGTTTTCCTTCGACGCCGACGGTACGCGCAACGTCCGTAACCTGTTCAGCGAACAAGCCCAAGGTCGCGGTCATGCCGTTGATGGTGTCGGCGAGGGCCGCGATCTCGCCGCGCGCATCGACGATCAACTTTTGCGACAGGTCGCCGTTGGCGACCGCGGTCACGACTTTGACGATGCCGCGCACCTGGGTGGTCAGGTTCGACGCCATGAAATTCACGTTGTCGGTCAGGTCCTTCCAGACGCCCGACACGCCCTGTACGTCGGCCTGGCCGCCGAGTTTGCCCTCGGTGCCGACCTCGCGCGCGACACGGGTAACTTCGGCGGCGAACGATCGAAGCTGGTCCACCATCGTGTTCATGGTGTTCTTCAGTTCGAGGATTTCGCCCTTAACGTCAACCGTGATTTTTTGCGACAAGTCGCCGTTGGCAACCGCGGTCGTGACGGTCGCGATGTTGCGCACCTGGTCGGTCAGGTTGCGCGCGAGCACGTTGACGTTGTCGGTGAGATCCTTCCAGGTGCCCGATACGCCTTTGACCTGCGCCTGGCCGCCGAGCTTGCCGTCGGTGCCGACTTCCTTGGCGACGCGAGTGACCTCATCGGCGAATGAACTAAGTTGATCGACCATCGCGTTGACGGTGGTGCCGATCCGCAGGAACTCGCCCTTCACCGGCTGCCCGTCTATTTCGAGGGCCATTTTCTGGCGCAAGTCGCCTTGCGCGACGGCGCCGATGACGCGGGCGACCTCAGTCGTCGGTTGGACGAGGCCGCCGATCAGCGAGTTGATCGAGCCTTCAATCTCCTGCCATCCGCCGACCGCGTCTTTCACGGCCGCGCGCTCGGTCATTCGCCCCTCGCGGCGAACCGCCTTCTCGACGCGGATTATCTCGCTGGTGATCGCTTCATTGCGTTCGAGGACGGCGTTGAACTTTATCGCGAGCTGGTCGAGCAGCTTATCCCGGTGCGAGATTGGCAGCCTGACCGAAAAATCACCGCGCCCGGCCGCTGTCAGAGCCTTGAGCAAACCCTTGAAGCGCCGCTCATCCGCCCTTTCGTTGACCGGGAGTTCGTGATGTCCATTTCGCCGGGACTTGCTGCCATTGGCGCGTTGCTCGGCAAGAGGCTGATCAGTTTCGGGATCTGCGGATTTCTGATTGCGGATCGATTCAATGGATTCCACTGGATGACGCTCCTGATCACCTCGTAAGATGGCCTGAACCCTCTCCAACCGTCGCCAGGAAAAATTTACACAAGTAGAAAGGTGGCACGTTGGAAGCAGAAAATGTGCCGCTGGGGGAGCGCGACTGAACAAACCGCTTTGAAGCTGATAAATGCTCTAGAATTTACGCGCTCGACGGATCATTTTGATCGTCGGCAAGACTCGAAATTCCGAGGATCGTGAAAATTCTTCGGATAGATTTTTCACGGTTCATACCCCGCCTTAGTCTGCCGTCGGTAAAATCCGCAATATTCGTTCGGCCATCTCTAATGTCGGCCCACAGTTTGCTATTTTCGGTGTGTTAGGTCGTATCTGGGTCTGCGCACTGTCTGTAGGTCTCTCGGCAGCAACCGGGACTTCGCCGCTGAATATCGGAGCACCGCTCGACACTTTGAAGCCGGCGGAACTGCACGATTCTTTCAACGAGGTTCACAACGGGCATCGTCACGAAGCGATCGACATAATGAGACCGCGCGGCACGCCAGTCCTCGCGGTCACTGATGGCGTCATTCGGAAGCTCTTCGTCAGCGTCCCGGGCGGCCTCACAATTTACGAGTTCGATCGGACGGGAACCTACTGCTACTACTACGCGCATCTGGACCGCTATGCAGCGGGACTTCGCGAAGAGATGCCGGTCGCGCGTGGTGACGTGATCGGATACGTGGGCACGACCGGGAACGCGGCGCCGGATGCACCTCAGCTCCACTTCGCGATCACCAGGCTTGGTCCCGACAAAAGTTGGTGGAGGGGCGAGCCGATCGATCCTTATCCAATTCTGATGCGCGTCGTGAACGGCAAGGACACCGACGCAGCTCTTCAAGACCGCGGATGTCCATACGGCTTCAAGACTTTTTCGAGAGCCGCCAGCGTTGCCCGATTTGCGGCGAGATGCCGCTCGAGCATCGTGCGCGTGGGGGGAGGAAGGTCCTTGCATAGAGCTTTGTCATACTCGTCGATAACGTCGAGGGCATCCTGACGACACCATTCGACGACGCCGGTGTCGCCCTTGCTCATGACCACGCTAAGGTCCATTGCGGCCCGATCGATGAATCCGCCGACGCTGCCCGATTCTCCCCCCGGCTGCTCGCTCTCGCCGCCCAACCGCTTGCGCTCGAGATTCAATTCATCCGCATCGCGCCGGCGCGCCGCTTCCTGTTGTTCGAAAAACTGCACGAGCTTTTCCTTGCCGACATCGGCCGCCGCCCGGCGATAACGTTCGGCGCTGTCCACGCAAATCTTGACGAGGTTATCGAGGAGTTTAAGATTTTTCATGGCGCGAGCCTCCTTGTTGAGCATGTGACGCGTCGGCGATATTCAAGTCGCAAGAGGCGGGCCAGAGGATTTTCAAGTGTTCGCGCAATGGCCGCGGACTTGCAGCTAACTCACCAAATCACGTCCCTTTGAATTGCATGAGGTGAGAGTCATGAAATGCCTGCACGATGCTTGTTCCTGCCAAGTCAACGCGGGGCAGCAATACTGTTCGAATGAGTGCCAATCCAACGAACGCGACGAGGGCGGAACGGACTGCCACTGCGGCCACAAGGATTGTCGTGCCTCACAGTCTTCGCATCGCGACAGCACCTAGTAGAGCTGTGTAATTCTTACTTAGATCCTCGGCAGCTACTGCTGGAAGTCCGGCAGTTCCGCCTGCCCGGTGTTGGCACGTGCAATGCTCAATCCTTGCCCTGCCTGCCAACACCGACGGAGGCTCGGACCTGATATGGAATACTTACAAATGATCCTGGTACTCGGCACGCTATTTTTGTTTGCGATCGTCGGTTGTCAGACGCCGGTTCAGCCGATCGTGAGCCACAAACTGGTAGTGACGGGAAATCAGCACGCGGTTCCTTTGTATCCCGATGAACAGACTTACTTGCATACTTCGCGTGAAAAACAGGAAGGCGGAGTCGTGGGCGTTGTCGGTGACGTGAAGCAAAACCTTACCGCGAAGCAAATCGACGACCAAACACCGGTTGAAGTCGTGACCAGCGATGACAACGGCGCGGTGATCACGGTGACCGACGGACCGATGAAAGGGGCGACGGGATTCGTCGCGAAACAGAACGTCAACTAAGGCAGCGAGCGCGACCCTGAAAGATTTACCCGGACTGCAAGCTGATTTTGTGCGCCTGGCTATGGGGAAATTCCTAGATAGCATCTGGCCGGCTTCTTGCTGTTGTAAGGGCAAGTTCCCGATGGAGGGTTCAATCACATGCGTTTCATCAGTCGTATCGTAATATTCCCAGCAGCCGTAGTCGCGTGCGGGATCGCCACCGGATGTTTCTCTTACCACAAAACCGTGGATGAGACTCCGGCCCCCGTAGTTGAAACCGCTCCAGAGACCACGGTGGTCCCGGTACCCGCGACCTCGAGCTCGACTACAACCACAACGAGCGACAGCAACGGAGTAGTGGAGCGGCAAAAGACTTCGACTTACACCGCACCATACTAGAATCAGCGACATGGATTTCAGCGAGGCGCGTGTGAGTTGTAAGGCTCACGCGCGCAATCGCTGCGATCCGGTGAATTAGAGAGCAATTCGTCATGAAACAACCTTTCATTGCAGCTATAGGTCTCAGCGCGATCCTTTGCGCATGCGTGACGCTTGAGTCCTGCGCCGATACAAGCAGTCAGACCACTTACACCACCACCGCTCCGGGCGAACCGCCGGCGGAAACCACCACCACAACGACGACCACCGAACAGCCTGACAGCGTCGTTGGATCCACAGCGAACGCGGCCGGAACGATAATCGCGGCGCCATTCCGGATTGTCGGCGATGCTCTAGGCGTCATCTTCTAGCCGCTCTGAACGCGGGGGCATCGAGGTACCAGGTTGGGCCTCTCGATGGCACGCGATGTCATGACGAGGATAGGAGGGCGGATCCGCGCCGAAAATCGCGCCTCGCATGGAGCGGCCTTTATTTTGAATTTTCCCGTCGCTGGCTAGCCCTATCATCGTCCGGTACGGTACTTCTTATATACTTCGCGATTTTTCCACGAACATTTATCGAAAACTCCTCGCGAAAGCCTGTGAATCCTAGGTCCTTTTCGACAGGGATCTAGTACATCTCTTGCTTTATCCTGCGTCGGAACAAGTCGCCGAGGTGGGGCTATGGCAGCGGCAGCACCAGTATCGAAATCGACTTCCGCCAACGAGGAGCGGTGTGAGGCCTATACGGCCGATCCGGGACAAGATGGGACAGGTGGTTTCGAACCTCCGATAGGTCTGAAGGCAGGCGAGTTGGTCGAGGTACGGAGCGCAGCCGACATTATGTCGACCCTCGACGCCGAGGGGAAGCTGGATGGCCTGCCGTTCATGCCCGAGATGCTGGCATTCTGCGGACGACGCTTTCGTGTGTCCAGCCGAGCCGATAACACTTGCGCGCTGGGCCAGCCTCGACGAATCGACGCGACGGTCCATCTTGAGCAGCTAAGATGCGACGGCTCGTCGCATCGCGGTTGTGAGGCGGGTTGTCTATTGCTTTGGAAAGAGGCCTGGCTTCGCCCTAAGACTAATGGAGTAGACGGCCTATCGCTAACGACGGCCAGCGTCGATTCAAGCAATGCCTATCGCCGTCTAAGCGATTACGCGCGCCAGCCGGATGACACCCTGAGGTGTCAGGCGACGGAGCTAAATTCCGCGACCTGTCCGGCATCAATTGGCAGTCCCCCGATTTACTTCGGCAAGATCGTGAGAGACTGCGTTTCGAGAAGGAGAGGTTTAGACGACCTGCGCAAGCTTGTCTTTTACTTCTGGGGCAAGGCGATTTTATCCGTATTCATGCTATGGACGCGCGCTCCTTGGCATTCCGATCGATTCAGGAAGACGCCGGCGACGCCGCTTGGTTTGCAGCCGGGCGAAGTAGTTCGCGTTCGCGGGATGCTGGAAATTTTGCGGACGCTGGATCGCAAGGGCTGTAATCGCGGTATGGAGTTCAAGCCCGAGATGTTCCAGTTCTGCGGCCGCAAGTATCAGGTGATCTCGAATATGCAGAGGCGAATCGACGAGCGAACCGGCGAGCTAAAGGGTTTTAAGAGCCCATGCATCGTGCTGCAGTCTGTGCATTGCGACGGTCAGCGTTCGTTCTGCCGGCGTTCAAACTATCACTACTGGCGCGAAATCTGGCTGAGCCGGCAGTAGCCACCGACTGAAGGGAAGATCGATGCAGGCATCTGACATAGCGCATTTCTTCAGCCGCGTAGGTTATAGGGTGATCGCGACTGAGAGCTGTTACTGGTACAATCCGCAACCTTTCCAGTTTAAGAGCCTGCCGGTGCATCGATTCGTCGCTCCTTCCGCGGTCGAGCTCGCGCAAGTCATGATCCAGGGCCCTGCGTTTGCGCTGCGTTATCCGACAACACCGGATAACACCGGTCCGCGAGGCGGAATGTACGTTTGTTCCAACCGCCACTACGCCATCGACGCGCTGTCGTCGCAGAACGCTCGCAGCAAGACTCGCAGAGGGTTGGCGCGCTGTCATATCGAACAAATTGAATTTCCGTACCTGGCACGGCATGGCTATTCCTTGACTGCGGAAACCACTTTGCGCCAGATGGGCAGAATGCCGAGCACCACCGAGGCGGAGTGGCAAAGGTTCTGCGACAACGCGACGCGCTCGAAGGATTTCGAGGCCTGGGGCGCTTTCGTCGAGGATCGATTGGCAACTTTCATTGTCGGGATGCTGGTCGAGGACTGTTATTACATACACTTACAGAAGAGTGCTTCCGATTTACTTAAGTACTATCCCAACAATGCTTTGCTGTTCACCGTGATTAAGACCAAGATGGCGTGTCCTCAAGTCGCCTACATCTCGCACGGCCCGAAAGCACTCGCGGTAGGAAAAGGTCTGCACTACTTCAAAACCAGCATGGGTTTTGAGCTGCAGCCTTTCACGGATCACGTGGTCTTCAATCCATTGGTGAAGCCTCTCCTGATGTGGAAGGGCGACACGGTGGTCAAGAAGCTTATGGAGCGCTACCCGGATAACCTTTTCTGGCAGAGGGCGTCACGAGCACTGCGCGTCGCCAGAGGCGAAGAGCCGCGCGGCGAGGAGATTGCAGTCAAAATGAGCGAGTCGTCAGAGTGACGTATTGTAGTAGTGCACTGCCTGGGCCATCCCGCCGGCGAGTCTGCTGCGAAGGTAGTGCATGAAGTCTGAAGTGAATACGTACTTCGTGCGCAGGTAGACGCCGCCGTTGTTCATCGAGAAGACTATGCGGTGTAGCTTCCAATTGCGAAAATTTCTGTGAAGTTGGAATCGAGCGGAAACTCCCAAAGTCTGGATCCCGAAAGGGAACTGGAACCCAAACCATAGCGGTTGAGAATTGATTGACAGGTCCGGAGTCGTCGAGCGAGGCAGCTCCTCGATAGTGCCGTTTGCCAGCGAAAACACTATGGTCTTGTCCAGATCGGGAATGTTGATCGTAACTTGACGCAATAGCATCAACAAGGCTCGGGAATAGCGCTCGCGTATCTGCTCCGCCATAGCCACATACGCATCGGAGATCTCGTTGAGCGGCCTTGTCTCGATCGGATCGTAGGGTAGCGCGTCCCAAGCGGTCAGTGCTTCGTACCGCCGCAATGCCTGGGAAGAGTCATGTCGCGAGCCGACTTCGTAACTGTCACCGGGAAAGAGAACCGCCGCGTTCAGATTTCGCTCGATGAGGTAGTTATAGGCGTCCTTCGCGGTATTGGCGAATCGATTGACGTACTTGTTGTCCTCACTCAAGAAGTAGATGAAGCTGGCGAACGGGATCGTGACCTTTGCATCGAGAGCGCAATGCACCTCCGACATATTATGCAGAATCTGTTTCGCGCGCTCGGAGAGAAAGCGCTCAGGAGGATCGAAGCCGGCGTAACCAGCTAGTGAGAATTGGTTCAAAAGTACGTCGACGTGTCGCAAATCTTTGGCAATGAGCCCGCATTCGGCGGTACTTATGCGGACGTCGTTGGCATTCAGCACCACCTGTCCGTCGTTCAATACCGCCAGCGCCGAATCCATCAGGCCTGCATGGTAGCAATATACTGTTGTGCCCGCGGCGTCGGATGAATCATCAGAGAGTCTAACGATTTTGCGATGGGGCAGAAGGCGAAAACGTTGATAGCCGAGCTTTTTGAAAGCCGAGACCATCTTTTCTGAGTCACGAGTTTGGAAAAGTATGACGACCCGTTCCTTGAAGGAATCTGGAAATGAACCCAGCGTCGGAAAATGGCAGTGATCCGGATGCTCGTGGGAAATCCAGAGGTAGCCGATACGATCGAGCAGCGCGGAGTCGAATACGGGCGCTGGGTGTAGAGTCCACGAATTGTTGAAAATTTTCCCTGAGAACCATGGATCCATCAGAATGGAAGTGTCGGAACACTCGACGACTATGCACGCGTGGCCCACGAAGCGAATGTTCATCTGGTAGAGCCCTTCATGACCATAAAGTGCGATTCGCCGAGTACTTTACCTAGGTTAGAGGAGGCTCCGGGCGGGCGCGCGGCAACTGGCCTGTCGTCGTGGTGGGGAGAAAACCGGTCAGTGGCGCCCACCGGAGCCCCAAGTCCGAAATCTTTAGGTATTCGTCATTAAGGGTGTAATCCGTGCAGATCGCGTGCCGAGTTTTTGCGATGTTCTTCCGCACCAGTTCGTGAGTTCCGATCTATTGGTTCTGTAGTTCGGAAAAATTTTCCTTCCGCACTGGACTGAGAGTTCTTGCGGGATCACGCGTCCGCAGTACTCGCGTTGAACATAAATGCGTTCGCCCATGTGGCATTCGGGTTGCTTTCGAG
Organism: uncultured delta proteobacterium; assembly: GCA_963711565.1. GTDB lineage: Bacteria > Desulfobacterota > Binatia > Binatales > Binataceae > Binatus. The sequence continues at coordinate 713,025 of CAVQEQ010000001.1, forward strand.
TCCAGCAACATGTTGCAAAGATTACAATTCTCACCTCAAGCGCACGCTGCGGATCAGCGGCGGTCGAGATTCAGCCACGATTCGGGAGCTCGAGGACCGCGCGGACTCCTACGATCCATGCCAAGGCTTGGCTTGATCGCGGCTGGCGTCGCCGGCCTGCTGATCCTTGGGCTACTGAGTCATCCTGCTGGAGGCACGGTGATTGTCCTGGCGATAGCAGCGGCGGGGATTCTGCCGTGGGCAATCTATCGCACGAGCAGTCACGTTTCCTGGGTGCCGCTTGTGCTCGTGCTGATCGAAGCGGTGGCTGCAAGTTCTTTCGCTGCCACCTCGGATTACCAATTGGGTGCCCTTGTCCGATATCCACTTGGGTTCCTATTCATTTCGCCGTTTCTTTCCTCCCTGTGGAAATCGGGGATTCTGGGCAAGGGAGGATTTCGCGACTACGCAATATATCTGATTTGGGCGCTGGTCAGCGTGTCCTATTCGATCCTGCCGGAGGTCTCAATCGCCAGGGTATTCGCCGCTGCAATCCCATTTTGCGCGTTCTGCGCAATAGCCGTAGAAGTAAGAAGCGGCGATGATGCGCGGCGCGTGATGGGAGTTCTTCTCACTGGTTGCGGAATTGTTGTCGCAGCCAACTACCTTGCCATGTTGATTCCAGGCAACACGGCCTGGCAGTTGGATACCGATGCCGGAATGCTGCGCTTCGTCGGATTTCTTACCGAGCCCAATGAGATCGGCAACTTGACGCTGGCCACGCTGGGCGCGGGTTTCGGCTATTGGCCGCTAGCGAGCGGACGGAAAAAGGTGCTAGTCGCCCTGGCGATGATTGGCGCGTTGGTGCAGGTCCTGATGGCAGACTCGCGCTCGCCGCTCGTCGGGATCGCAATCGGATGCGCTCTTTACATGCTGTTTAAGTATCGAGCCAAAGGCGCGATCGGCATTGCCGTCCTGTATGTAATCTTCTACATGTCGACCTTCGCGATTCCCTCGATCCACGCTTACATGGATCGGGGCGACGTCGCGAGCTTTACGGGACGCCAGGTCGCATGGGATTTTGCCGTTCATAGCATCAGGCAGAGTCCGCTTTTGGGCTATGGCTACGAGGTCGAGGGTCAAATCCTTAAGAATCCGTATTTTCCGGGTTGGGATGAGGTCTGGAACCTGGGCTACCAGACATCTCTGCACGACGGTTATGTGTCCCGCGCTATAGGTCTCGGCGTGCCGGCGTTGCTGTTTTGGTTGTTCCTTACGCTGCGACCGGCGATCAGTTGTCTTTTCTCCAAGCGCGACCCGTGGCGGTTAAGATCGATCGTGCCACTCGCACTGTTGCCCGTACTGATCTTGAATTTCACGGAATCGATTTCAGACTTCCGCTCCTTCGCCGGCCTTCTGATGGCATTGTCATGGACGATTCTCGAGCGCGAAAGACTCTTCGCCAAGGCAGAAGCCGCGCTACGAGTGAAATCAGTGGAGGCGGAAAAGACTCCCTTAGTGCGAGCCTTGCAGGCAGGTACCGTATGACACGAACCACCGTTATCAAAGTCCTGGCTTGCGCCAGCGGCGCGGTGGTTGTGCTATTCATTCTGTCGCGGCCTTCTACTTCCTCTTTGACGCCTGCGACTTCGATTCCTTATTTTTCACTGCGGCCGAGTGGAACGCAGCTGCCATCGGGAAGCAGGTGCGCGACAGCCGTCGTGGGCGACAGGTTTGAGCCTCAGCCCGGGAACGCCGAACCGAATAGCATCACGCCAACCGCGTCGGACCTGGCCACTTACCAATCCGAGGTTGCCCGCGGCGAAGGTGGCGCTCCCGGAAACTATCTTACCCGAGTGGATGGCCAGTTCACCGGTAGTACCGACGCGATTCTCAAGTGGGCGTCGTGCAAGTGGGGCTTCGACGAAAACGTGACGCGCGCCACCGCGGTCAACGAGACTCATTGGCGCCAGCTCGAGCTCGGGGACATTGGCAATGGGACGAGCATCGGAATTCTACAAATCAAGTCTCGCGACTATCCTTCGAGCTGCGAAGCGGTCGCATCAAGCCAGCATACTGCCGATGTCACGAACCCGGATTGTTACTCGTACCTGAGTACAGCCTTTGCCGCTGATTACAAGCTGGCTCAGCAGCGAGCATGCTTCGACGGTAAAATCGACTATCTGAGGGATGATAGTCCATCCGCCGGATATCCGTCCTATCCCGATGGGACGCCGGAGGAGATGATGTGGGGATGCGTAGGATGGTGGTTCTCTGGACATTGGTTCGATTCGGATGCGTTATCCTACATATCGCAAGTTCAATTCTATCTGAATGACCAGGCATGGTTGCACCTGGCCACTGCAGAATAGGATCGAAGCTCATGAGTTCGAACTTGGTGTTGTCAAAGACCCATCGCTCTGGGCGCTAATTGTAAAATATACAAAATTGTAATTCCTACCAGGTCTGGAAAATATACAAAATAAGATTTGAGTCGCGCTTGAAAAAGTTGAACGAACATTATGCCTCTGCTAATGTTCGCGGCGCGGTGAGTCGTGGCGCCGCAGACATTAGTTTAGGTCCAAGCGCGCGGGTCTCTTCGTCATTCGGCACCCCACCATAATCGGCCCGGTTTGGGCATAGTTGGCAATTCAAAACGCGAGGGGAGTTTCAGACTCTGAGGCTGTGAGTCCAGGTCATCTGGGGAGAGACCTGTGCGGATAGGGTTTCGTTTTCAGGCCTGCTAAGGCATCACGCCACTGAAATAGCCCGCGCCTTAGCGCGGAAGCGTGTCGGCGTTAGGCCGGCGAACGGTGAGGAGTACTCCTCCACCTTCATCGCCGAAGCCGGCGCGGCACTGTCCGCGAGACATATTTGCGCACGCCTGGGGAGGGCGATGTTTTATGCGCGGATTGAAAGACGGGTATGGTCTTGCGGGTTTAATCGTAATTCTCGTTTGCGGCTTCCTGGTGCTCGATCTGGGTGGCCCTATGAAAGCGGCCGCCAGCCCGGTGAAGATCACTTCGCCCGCGGGTGGCAGCGTGGTGAGCGGCACGGTGCCGATCTCTCTCTCGATGAAGTCCAAGGTCTCATTCGCGAACGTATACGTAGACGGCATATATCTCGCTTCGACCCCAGCCGCAATTTCGTGGTTATCAACCAATGCCGCCAACGGCATTCATACAATTTTAGCCGAAGGCTACGACTCAACCAGTCAACTGGTTGGAACTTCCTCCAAAAAAGTCCGCGTAAAAAACGAACCGACTCCGACCGCGACACCCACGCCGAGCGCAGGAGTGACGATTTCGTCGCCGAAGAGCGGCGCGACGGTTTCCAGCACGGTGTCTATTGTGGTGCAAAACGTCGAACCGGTCAGTTGGGTTAATTTCTACGTCGATGGGACCTGGGTCGCGTCTTCTCCTCCGTTCACCCTCTCCTGGAATTCGGCAAGCGTGGCGAACGGCGAGCACACCATCACGGTCAACGGATACAACGACAGTAACGGATTAATCGCGACCGCCGCCATGAACTTGAACGTTAAAAATGGTTCGGCAACCCCCACTCCCGCCCCTTCTCCAACTCCGGCGCCGAGCGGCAGTCCGACCCCGAAGCCCACCGCCAGTCCGTCGGCGACCGCCACTCCTTACTACTCACTCTTGCCGAGTGGCTCAGCTCTGCCGTCCGATAGCACCTGCGCCTCCGGTGCTGCGAGCGACACCTTCGAGCCAGTGCCCGCAAACGCCACATACAACAACACCATGCCGACTGCATCTGACATGACCACTTACAAGTCCGAGGCCACTGACGGTGAAGGCGGGGCTCCAGGGAGTTACCTGGTGCGCGCGGATGGCCAGTTCACCGGCACTACCGATGCGATTCTCAAGTGGGCGTCATGTAAGTGGGGCTTTGACGAGAACGTGACGCGAGCTACCGCGGTCAACGAGACTCATTGGATTCAGAACCATATCGGAGACATCGGCAACGGCACGAGCCTGGGAATCCTCCAAATCAAGTCGTCCGATTATCCATCCACCTGCGAAGCGGTCGCGTCGAGCCAGGATACTTCGGACGTGACCGATCCTAATTGCTATTCGTACCTCAGCACGGCCTTTGCAGCTGATTATAAGCTGGCCCAGCAAAGAGCATGTTTCGAAGGCCAGGTCAGCTACCTAACGTCGGAAACACCGACCGCAGGATACCCGACTTATCCGAACGGTACATCTGAGCAAATGATGTGGGGGTGCGTTGGATGGTGGTACTCGGGGAGTTGGTACGATTCAGGCGCTTTGAGCTACATATCGCAAGTTCAAGGATACCTGGCGGCCGAGACTTGGTTGCAACCCGGAGGAGTAGGAGAATAGCGCTTCCGTAAGATTGTAATGCTAACGACGGCTATCGGAGAAAGGTCGTCGAAGTGGAAATGGAACGGGCTTGTCGCTGAATTTGTAATAACTACAATTCAGCGCGGGCCCGTTCGTCTTTCAGAATGACACGATACTCTCCATCGCGCTGATTCTGTAACCAAGTCTTATCCCCTGATCATCTTATCGCCGATTCAGCAGCCCGACTCGGCTTGTAATCATTTCACAGTACGCGCAGCCCATCAGACCCGACGCTCCCATTTCCGCACCCTTTCGGATCGATCGGCAATGGCACGCGAGTTGCCATTGGTAGTCCGAGCGCGCACGCAAATGCTGGCGCTGAATCAGTGGGCGGGTTTTGACCTATCGAGAGAGCCGATCTCGCTGGAATTCTTGAGGATGCGTGAGACCATGGCACTCAATCGTGGAATTCGGGACAGGATTTCAAACCACACGAAGCTGGCCGCCTGGGCGATGGTGATAGCTGTCGCAGTCGGCGGATGCTCCGCGGGAAATAGCAAGAGTCAGAGCGAGCGCGACCAATTCGCGTCGAAGCCGATGACGCCCGAGCAGTGTGCGGCCAACGCCGACATCGAAAAGAGCGCGGAGAGCGCGCCGCAGCAGGACTCCGACTATCGCATTCAGCCGGGCGATCAACTCGCGCTCGACTTCTACATGAACTCCGAGTTCAACGACACCGCCACCGTAGATCCAAACGGCAAAATCGAACTGCGGATGGTTGGTCCGGTGCAAGCCGCCGGCCTGACGCCGAGTCAATTGGCCAAGTCAATCGACAATGCTTACCGCAACGAGCTCCGAAATCCGGGCGCGGTGGTTCACCTCAACAACCTGCCGAGCAGACAGATCTATGTAGAAGGTGAAGTCCAGAAACCCGGCGGCTTTCCGCTGCAACCTGGAATGACCGCGGTGCAGGCGCTGGCGCTGGCTGGCGGAGTGACTGACAGCTCAGATCCGCAGAGCGCCGTCCTGATTCGCCGCGACGCCTGCGGACAGCCGCAAGGAACCAAGATCGATCTGGCAGCGGTTACCAGCAATCCGGGCTCCGCAGACAACGTCGCCTTGATGCCGCGTGACGTGGTGGTCGTGCCGAAGAGCGGGATTGCGAATGCGGATCTGTGGGTTAAGCAACACATAAGAGACATTCTGCCGGTGGAACCATACATATCTCCTACTTTTTAGCTGATGAACCTTGGCTGGGAATCGATAAGAGTATGTTGCCAATTAACTACAGAGACTATGTGGAGCTTATCTATCGACGCCGCCGGACCGCTCTTATTGCCGGCTTGACAGTCTTTGGCGTCGTTGCGGTCGGAACACTTCTATGGCCGCCCGTCTATTCGTCGAACTGCCAGGTATTGGTTCAGGATAATCGCGCGCAGTTGCTCGTGTCGCCGGACCTGCAGGTCAATGCGCCGCAAAATTCCGGCTCGGTCAGCAATCCAGTAAGCGAACAGGACCTCAACTCGGAACGCGAGTTGATTACCAGCCTGTACCTGGTCCGGCTGGCGCTGCAGGACCTTCCCGTTCCTCCCGCATATGCGCATCGCTCGGGCATGGCAGTGGCTGCCGTTAAGAGCGCACTGCTGCTGCCGCTACACGGCTATCAGACACTGCATGACATTCCGAATCTCACTCCACGGGACGCGTGGGCGATGGATATCGTGCGCAACCTCGATGCGTCTGTCATCAAGCGCTCCAACATCATCGATGTCGAATTTCACTCGCACGACCGTCGTTGGACGAAAGACTTTCTGGACCGGTTGATGAGCCGGTACCTGGAGTTCCACGCCAGTTTGTCGCATGACCCTCAGGCTGAGAAATTCTACGAGCAGCAAACCCAACTGCTGAAGGATCGGCTCGATCAATCCGAGGCGAAGCTGCGCGATTATCAGCTCAAGACTGGCATCAGCAATCTCGACGAACAAAAGCGCGTACTCATCGGCCGCATTTCCGACCTGCAAAATACGGCTGCCAAAACCGACGCGGAGATTTCTGGAAACCAGCAGCAGGCATCAGCCTTCCAGTCGCAGTTGAGCAGCACGCCGGAGCGTATTCAGAAGGAGACCCATCAGGTTCAGGATCTGGCCTTGCAGCAATTGAAACCTCAGGTGATGCAGCTGCGCGCGGAAAAGGCCGAGCTACTCACGCGCTATCAGCCGGGTAGCGAGCGAATCAAGGAGATCGACGCCAAGCTGGCGGCCGAGGAGGCCATCCTCGACAAGGAAAATCACCTCGAGGTCAACGAGCAGCTCACTGACGTGAATCCGGTCTGGATCACGGAGCAGACCGATCTTAAGCAAGCGAGCGCCGCGGCGGCCTCGGGAAAAGCCTCTCGCGATGAGCTCAATGTAGAGATTGGCGCCGCAAATCAGCAACTCGCGGCCCTTGTAAATAATGGCGTCGAGTTCCAGCGTCTGCAGCGCCAGGCGACCTCGGATTCCGATGCCTACCAGGTTTACGTTCGCAAGACCGAAGAGGCGCGCGCGTCCGAAGCGCTGAACAGCAACAAGCTTCTCAACGTCAGCGTGGCGCAGCCGCCGATTGACCCTGTCGTGCCGTCGTTTCCCAGCGTCCCGTTCAACCTGCTCGTCGGTCTTGTGCTCGCAACTCTTTTCGGAGCCGGTGCGGCTTACTGGGCGGAAGAAGTCGATCCGAAAATTTATTCTTCCGGCGTCGTTAGCGAACTGACCGGACTGCCGATTGTCGCAGTCCTGAGCGACCGGGTGTAACGGCCATGTATTACGAGCACTTCGGACTCGATGGACCGCCGTTTCGCTTCTCGTCGTCCGCGGCAGCTCTATATCTCAGCGTCACTCATCGCGAATGCCTTGCCGCGCTGGAATGGGGGCTGCTGCATGATCAATGCGGATTCATGCTGCTGACCGGCGAAACCGGCACCGGTAAGACCACGCTGCTGAATGCGGTTTTCGCGCGCCGACTCCCGAACCTTCACCTGGCCTGCGTAACCAATCCGAGGCTCAGCTTCGAGGAAATTCTTCGCGTTGTGCTGCCGCAGCTGGGAGTGACGACCAACGAACGGGGCAAGCTGGAATTGATCCAGGCGCTCGAACGCGCGGTGGCAAATCAGCCTGAAGGTCATCGCACTGCAATTGTAATCGATGAGGCCCAGGTTCTCAGCGACGAGAGTCTCGAAGACTTTCGCCTGCTCGCGAACCGTATCGGTTCGCAGGATCGCGATCTCCAGATTGTTCTGATGGGGCATCCTGAGATGATCGAGCGGCTGTCGGCGCATAACTTGAGGCAGCTGCGGGAACGAATCTCGACCAACGTGTCCCTGCTTCCGCTCAGCCGGACTGAGAGCATCGCATATGTTTACTACCGACTAGAGTCGCAAAATGGAACGCCGCGGATCTTCGACGCTGATGCCCTGCGCCTCCTTGTCGATGCCGCCGCCGGAATTCCCAGGCGTCTCAACGTTCTATGCCACAACTCCCTGGTTCTCGCGTATTCGAAAAGCGCGGGCACAGTAACACGGAGCATCGCGCGAGAAGTCATCGAGGACAACGCGAGCATCATCCGCCCATGCGTGCGTCAGAAGCGGCCCATCGTGCCCCGCCGTGCGGAGCCTGCCATTCGCCCGCCGACAACGCTGATACGTGCTGCTGGTTTGTGCGCCGCAGTTGCCGTCGTTGGGATGGGCGCCGTCCTTCTACCGGCGGCGCACGATTGGGCGGGCCGGTTCAATCACTCGATTCCGCCGGTTGCAGACGCCGCGTCGCCGGCTCCTCCGCAAGCTCCTTCCGAGCACGTTGCAGAAGATAAGCCCGTCGCGGCGTCGCCTGGCTACGCAACGTCCATCGCCAATACCTCTGCCGCGACGATGCAGAGTCAACCAGAGACTGCGCCTCATCAGACGCCGATTCACATTCAAGCAGGCGACACGTTTCACGATCTGGCCGCCAAGTACCTCGGCTCCAAAGATCGGACCCCCGATTTGATCAAGGCCAATCCGCAAATACCCGATCCGAATGTTCTCTATATCGGCGAGACCGTCTACTTGCCTTCAACCCGTAGCAACGACCAAGCGAGAGCAGTGCGGTGAGCAAATACTACGACCTAATCAATCGAAACGCGGCCGTCATCCGGGAACCGCTACCATCGCCCCGCGAGCGTGCGAAGCTCGTTGCGAAAACGCGAGAGCTGGTCGAGCAATCGCTGCGCGAAGTCACGCCGAGGCCCGCCGCACTTGCGGACACGTTCTTGCCCAAGCCGATCGAGCATGATTTGCCGACGATGCTGGCGCGGCAGGACGCTATTCGCCAGTTGAGCGAGCGGATGGCGCCGACTGCGGCGGTGGAAAAATCGTGCAGGGTCGCCATCTCAGGATGCCGTCCGCGCGACGGCGCATCCTCAATCGCTGCCGCGTTGGCGTTGGATCTCAGCCAGCGGCTTTCCATGCGCACAATCCTGGTGGACGCAAATCTCCAGAGTCCCAGCCTGCACGGCGTGATATCGCCGTCGGAGCGGGTGACACAGATCACGTTGGACGGTTCTCTGCAACTTCGCACCACCGGATGGTCGCGTTTGACGCTGGCGACTTGCTGTATGCAGGGCGACGACGATCAGCGCGACGCGGTGATCGCGGAACTAAGCACCGTCCTCAGCACTTTTCCCGCCGCCGTGATCGATCTCGGAGTCGCGCGGCTCGATCCGCGAACGTTGCCGCTGATGCGTCCGACCGATCCGATCTTGCTGGTGATCCGCTACGGCCAGACCGAACGCAAGGAGCTCGAGACCACGGCAGCCGCACTGCGCGTAGCCGATCGAACAGTCGCGGGCGTGATTATGAATGCGCGACCGCCGCGGCTGCGAACATCTTCGGCAGAGTACCTGCAGCATTAATGACTTCATCCCAATCGACGAGGATAACCCGGTGTTGATTCAAAACGGCTATCGTAACGGCGCATCGAAAAACGGGCATTCGACCGGCCCACTGAAAATCGAGAACCCGATTGGCTCGATCGGGATTGAACGTCCCAGCTTGCCCGTCAAACTCCATCCAATCGCCGCGGTCAAAGAACAGCGCGCGCAACTGAACGGAATCGGTGTCGTGGGACTCGGCTATTGGGGGCCCAACTGGGTCCGCAATTTCCATCAGAACCAGTGCACCCGGCGGCTCGTCGCATGCGATCTCGACGCGAAACGGCGGACGCATGTCAGCCAGTTGTATTCGGACCTCGAAACAACTGCGCGTTTCGAAGACTTGCTCAACGACTCCGACATCGAGGGCATCGTGATCGCGACCCCCGTCGGTACCCATTACGCGATGGCCCGACGAGCGCTCGAAGCCGGCAAGTCGGTGCTGGTGGAGAAGCCGCTCGCAACGTCAACCGAAGAGGCCGACGAACTGGTCAAGATTGCACGTGAGCGAAAGCTCGTCCTCATGGTCGGGCACACTTTCGAGTACAGCGCTCCGGTTCTGAAGATGCACGACATAATCCAGTCGGGCGAGCTCGGCGACGTGTTCTACATCAGTTCCGTGCGCGCCAACCTCGGCCTCTTTCAGCGCGACGTCAACGTGACGTGGGATCTAGCGACTCACGACATTTCGATCATCCTGAACCTGATGGGCGGCCGCGTGCCCGAAGCAGTGAGCTGCCAGGGCGAATGTCACTACGGCCACGGCGTCGAGGATGTCGCGATGCTGACGTTGCGCTTCGAACGAAACATCATCGCGTTCATCCACGTCAGCTGGCTCGATCCCGACAAGATTCGCCGAACTACCGTGGTCGGGTCGCGCAAGATGCTGGTGTACGACGATACCGCGCCGCAGGAAAAAATCCGCATCTACGACAAGGGAGTGACGGCGCAAAAGTACTACGACACTTTCGGTGAGTTCCAGTTCTCGTATCGCTACGGCGACATCCAGATTCCCCGAATCGAGGAAAAGGAGCCCCTGTTTTGCGAGTGCGAACACTTCGTCAGGTGCTTGAAGAGCGGCGAAACGCCGAACACCGACGGCATCAACGGCGCGCGCGTCGTGAGTGTGCTCGAGGCAGCGAACTATTCGCTGCGCAGGGGCGGCCTGATGGTCCCGCTCGGGAATGCGGTGCGATGAGTGCGGCAATCGAGCAGCGCCAGCTTCCGCAATTCACCTGCGTCGCCGATGACGTGCGGATGGGCGAGCGCGTGCGCCTGGCCTCTTACGTAAATCTCTACGGCTGCGAAATTGGCGACGACACACGGCTCGGTGCGTTCGTCGAGGTTCAACGTGACGCGAAAATCGGGCGGCGCTGCAAAATCTCGAGCCACACGTTCGTGTGCTCCGGCGTGACGATCGAGGACGAAGTCTTCGTCGGTCACGGCGTCATCTTCATCAACGACCGCTATCCGCGCGCGACCGGCGCCGGCGGTGCGCCGCAAACCGAGAACGACTGGAAGCTGGAACATACCGTGGTGAGAGACGGTGCGTCGATCGGCAGCGGCGCGATCGTGATGTGCGGAGTCGAAATTGGAGCGGGCGCACTGGTCGGTGCGGGCGCGATGGTTGTTCGCGACGTACCCGCCGGCGCAATCGTCGCGGGCCATCCGGCGCGCGTGCGCGGACCCGTAGGTTCGTCGAAAGAGAGGTCGGCGCGATGAAAATAAAATTTGTGGACCTGGCCGCGCAAAACCTGGAGATCGCCGAGCGCGTCGGGTTCGAACTCGACCTGATTCACTCCAACACCTCTTACGTCGGCGGTCACCAGGTCGAAAGCTTCGAGCGTGAATTCGCCGATTTCCTCGGCGTGAAGCGCGTCATCGGCGTCGCCAACGGAACCGACGCAATTCGCATCGCTCTGCTGGCGCTCGGCGTCGGCCCCGGCGACGAAGTCGTCACCGTGCCCATGACCTTCATCGCTACCGCGGCTTCGATCGTGCAAACCGGCGCGCGTCCGAGGTTCGTCGATATCGATCCCGCTACCGGCAACATGAGCATCCCCGCGCTGCGCAGCTTTCTGGAATCCTTGTCGCGCAACGAGCGCCGCGCGGTTCGCGCCATCGTTCCGGTACATCTATATGGGCTGCCGGCGCCGATGGTCGAGCTCAAGGAAATCGCGGCGGAGTTCAAGCTCAAACTGGTCGAAGATGCATGCCAGGCTCACGGCGCTCGCGTCCGCACTGCCGACGGGATGGCAATGGCGGGAACGCTCGGCGACGCCGGATGCTTCAGCTTCTACCCCGGCAAAAATCTCGGCGCGTGGGGCGACGGAGGCGCGGTCGCGACCAACGACGACGAAGTTGCGCGGCGGGTTTCGCTTCTGAGCAATCACGGCCGCTTGTCGCACTACGCGCACGAGCTTTGCGGATACAACTCGCGACTCGATTCGATCCAGGCCGCGGTCCTGCGCGCGAAGCTGGAAAAGCTCGCCGAGTGGAACGAGCGCCGCCGCGTAATCGCTTCCGCGTATCGCGAGTTGCTCGCGCCGATGGACGTTCACCCGATTCTCCCGCCCGACGGCATCGAATCCTGCTTCCACCTCTTTGTCGTTCGAAGCCCACGGCGCGACGCCATCCGCAATGCGCTGCTGCAAAATGATATCGAGTGCGGAATCCACTATCCCGTTCCGCTTCATCTTCAGCCCGCGCTGGCCTATCTCGGCTATCGGCCAGGTGATTTCCCCGCGAGCGAAGCTTTGGCGGATACCACTCTGTCGTTGCCGATGCATCCGCATCTGAACGGAATGGAAATTCTACGAACTGTCGAGACTGTGGCCTCAGCACTCTTGCCGGCGAACGAACGGGTCTCCGCGCAGCGCAGCAACGCTTCACAGCTCGATACTGCATCCCCCGACGCATGAGTTGATTTCGATGTTTGCCGACGAGTGCAGAAAACAGAAGTTGCTCTTCGCGATCGCCGATGTCTGTGCGCTGGTGCTCGCCGTTGCGGGCGCATTGACCCTGCACGACCCGGACGGCGCCATCCTGGCGCATCTCGAAAGCATCGATCCGATGCGGCTGGCCGAAGGCGGCGTCCTGGCGGCGCTACTGTGGGTCGGCGTCTTCCGAACTTTCGATCTGTTCACCATGCGCAACGGCAGCCGCAAGGAAATGATCGCGATCGTCAAGGCGTGCTCGGCCGCGGCCGGCCTGATGCTGCTCGCCAGCTACGCGGCGCACGTTCAAATCTCGCGCGTTAGCGTCGCCAGCTTTTACGCCTTCAGCATCGTCGCCGAATTGGCGCTGCGCGGGGGCTTGCGCAATCTCATTCAGCAATTCTATTCGAGCCCGCGAATTTCGATCCCGCTCGTGATCATCGGCTTCAACCCCGTCGCTCGGCACCTTTGCGACAGCATTCAGGAAGAACTGACGCAGTATGAATTTCTCGGCTTCCTTGACGCTGATTCCGTCGGCCACGAGTACCGCGGCTATCCGGTGCTCGGACACCCCGATCTGTTGCCGGGCCTCATTCGCGTTCATCCGTGCCTCGAGGCTGCCATCGCCATCCCTGACGCCCCGCTCGCCGATCAGGCGCGCATGGTCGAGCTATGCGAAAAATCGCGGCTGCATTGGTGGGTCGTGCCGTGGGTCTATCGATCCGCGCCGACCGGTCTCCGCGTCGACACCGTCGGTCTGATTCCGCTGGTCGGGCGCCGCGGCTCGAACGTCGAGGGCCTGAACTACCTGGTGAAGCGCACCTTCAACGTCGTATGCGCCTCGCTCATTTTGGTTTTTGCCGCGCCTGTGATCGCATTCGCCGCTCTCGCGATTTTAATTCTCGACGGCAGACCGATCTTCTTCCGGCAGGATCGAATCGGCGTACAAGGCCGGCGATTTGAAATGTTGAAACTGCGCACGATGAAAACCTGCGCCGCCGACCTCGTCCATCGCCAATACGTGCGGCGTTGGATCTCCAACGGTCACAGTGCCGGCGCCAACGGCAACGGCGCCAAGGTCTTCAAGCTCTGCAACGATTCGCGCGTCACCGGCGTCGGCAGAATTCTGCGCCGCTTCAGCATCGATGAACTGCCCCAGATCCTCAACGTGGTGCGCGGCGACATGAGCCTCATCGGCCCGCGTCCCGCCCTGCCCTACGAGCTCGAGCACTATCAGGACTGGCATCGCCGCCGCCTTGAAGGGATGCCGGGAATCACCGGTTTGTGGCAGGTCAGCGGACGCAACCGGGTTTCATTCGACGAGATGGTCAAGCTCAACGTCCAGTACCTCGAAGATTGGTCGCTGAGCACCGACATCGGAATTCTTTTTCGCACCATCCCGGTTCTGCTTCGCGGAGAAGGACGGTGAACGATCGCGTGCCTGTGACCGGCGATAGTCGCGAGCACGCCGAGCGCAACCGCTGGTTGTGGAATGCGTTCGCGCGCTCGGTTCGCGACAATATGGTCGCGGAGTTCGTCGTGCAGGCGCTGCGAGTCGGCGGGATGGTCGTGCTCGCGCGCGCGCTTTCGCCGCATGATTTCGGCCTGTTCAAGGTTCTCGTCGTCGTCTCGACCTTCGCGATGCTGATCAACGAGGCCGGCATACCCGACGCGCTGATTCAGCGCCGCGATCTGAGCCCCGCGCATCATTCGACCGCGTTGTGGATGAGCCTCGCGCTCGCGCTGCTGACCTGCGGCCTGCTCTACGGCGGCGCGCCCGCGCTTGCGCATCTCATGAAGATGCCGGAACTGCGCCAGGGCATGCGCCTGCTCTGCATTCCTTTTCTTCTGGAGGGCGCTGCAGTCACGGCGAACGCGCGGCTGCGTCGCGACCTGCGCTTCACTGCGCTCGCGGCCGCCGACGTACTCGCCGAGTTCGCGTTTCTTGGCGTCGCGCTCGTGTTGCTCTGGGATCGGTTACCGGCATGGAGCCTGGCCGGCGGTCTCGCCGCGCGCTTTGCCGTTCACGCGATTACCGTCCTGTTTGCCGGCGGCAGAACACCGCTTGGACTTCCGACTGCCGCCGCTGCGCGCGACTTGGGCCGGTTTGCGACCAAGGTTCTCGGCGGACGAACCGTCGATGCGCTCTCGTCCAACGTGGATTTCCTGCTTATCGGCCGGCTGCTCGGGAGTTCAGCGCTGGGCTTTTATTCGATGGCGTGGGACCTGCTCCGATTCGTCCCGGACCGCGTCTTCCGAATCGCGGGCCGCGTCACGCTCCCGACTTTTTGCCATTTGCAGGATCAGACCGATCAGCTCGCGCGCGCGTACCTGAATTTCTGCAGCTATCTCTCGCGGATCATTTTGCCGATCGTTCTTTGTGCCGCGATCGCCGCTCCTGAACTGATCACGATCATCTACGGCCCCAAATGGCGCCCCGCCGCGGTGCCGATGCAATTGCTCGCGTGTGGACTGCTGCTGGTCGGGCTGCGTCTCGCTATCGGCTCCGTCTATTATGCAAAAAATCATCCCGAGTTCGACTTCTACGTTCATAGCACCCGCCTCGTGCTCGTCGTCGTAACCATTTTCGGCCTCGCGCACACAGGCTTGATCGGCGTGAGCATGGGCAGAAGCGCGGTCGAGGTCGTCATGAGCATCGCGGGTCAGTGGCTGGCATGCCTGGTGCTCGGCATCGGACTTACCGATCTCGTCGTGGCAATTTTGCCCGGCGCCGGACTGGCGCTGATGTGCGCACTTGCCGTCACTGCCGGGAAGATCACCGCGAGCGCACTCGGTACGTCGGGAGTCGCGACTTTGCTGCTCATCATGATGCCGCCCGCGATCGTCTATTGCTGGCGCGAATCGTCAACCGCGATGCGAATGTTCGCGGACACGTTCGGCCGCGGCGAAGGTGCGCCGATCACCGTCGCCCAGGAGCTTCAATGAATCAGACTGCAACGGTTCGCGAGATATCCGTCGAGCCTGAGTTGCGGATTCTGCCGCTCGATCGGGTCCGCGCCGCGTGGGAAGATCTCGCCGCCTCGCATCCCGCGGCGACTCTCTATCATCGCCGGCCGTGGCTCGAAGTTTTGCGGCGCGCCTTCGGCGTCGATCCCTCCGTCGCGATCATCGGCGAATACAAATCGACGCTTGCCGCCTGCCTCCTCGCACCGGGCGGCAATCCGCTTCGCCGCAGTCTCATCTCGCTGCCATTCTCCGATTTTTGCCCGCCCCTTGCGGTCGACGACTCCGCGCTCGATTCGTTGATGTCCGGCTTGTCGGGCCTTGCCGCGCAATCCAGGCTCGAGATTCGCGGCGTCGCCGCATCCGATCCGTGGCACGTCCTGGATCACTTCCAGCGCTGGACGCTCGATTTGTCGCGCCCCTTCCAGGCTATAGAGCGCGCTGCCGATCGCGAGGTGAGACGCCACCTCCGACGCGCCTGCACGGCTGGGGTCACGGTCGAGTGCTCGCGCAGCGTCAACGCGATCGAAACTTTCTTTCGGCTCCAGCTCGAAAGCCGGCGCCGTCTCGGAGTCCCGTCACAACCGCTTAACTTTTTCAGACTCGTGCACCAAGTATTCGCGAAACTGGATTCCATCGAGGTGTGGTTTGCATCGCACCTGGGCAAACCCATCGCCGCCGTTGTCGTCTTGCGCGACGGCGACGACTTGCACGCGAAATGGTCCGCGCGCGTCGCCGGCAGCCCTGACGGCGCCAGCCATTCGATCTTCATGTCTATCGTCGAGCAGCACGCTCAGCGCGCCTGCTCACTCGACTTCGGCCGTACCGACAGCCGCAACCGCGGTCTCTCGCGATTCAAGCGCGAGCTTGGCGCTGCGCCTGCCGAGATGCCCTATAGCTATTTTCCGCAGATGCCGAGCGTTACCAGCGCCGAAAATCTGACCGGTGTGTGGCGGACCGCTTCCCGCGCGTGGCGACATCTGCCTCTGCCGATCGCTCGAGTCCTCAGCGACGTGACCTACAGGTACCTCGCATGACCAAGTACATCGCAATCACGCCGGCGCGGGACGAGGAAAAATTCCTGCCGCTGCTGATCGGCTCGATGGCGGCGCAGAATTTGAAGCCCGACCGTTGGATAATAATCGACGACGGTTCCGTTGACGCTACCGCCGCGATTCTCGACGAAGCCGCCCGCACCTATTCGTGGATCGAACCTCATCATCTGCCGCGTAACCGTCCGCGCGCTCCCGGCGGCGAGTGTGTAACCAGCCAGTTCCTGCCGCACGCAGCTTGCCAGGAGTACGACTACGTCGTGAGGCTCGACGCGGACGTCAGCTTCGAAGACGGTTTCATCGATCTTCTGCTCGAGGAATTCGCGCGCGACCCGAAGCTCGGGATCGCCAGCCCAACCCTGTACGAGCCCAAGGGCGCGGATTGGGTTGAAATTCGACAGCCCGAGTACCACACGCGCGGCCCGGCAAAGATGTACTCACTGGCGTGCTTCAACGCGATCGGTGAACTCGATTCCGATGTTGGATGGGACACGCTGGACGAAGCGCGCGCGATGATGCTCGGCTTTCGCACGCGCGCTTTCCGCCGTATCACCGCCCGGCATCTTCGCCCGCAGGGCGAGGCGTCGGGATGGAAGGCGCGGATGATGGCGGGGCTGGCGGCGTACAGAGTCGGTTATTCCCCGCTGTTCATGATCGCCCGCGCGGCGCGTCATACGTTTTCGACACCGTTCCCGTTTTCGGGCGCGTTGATGCTCGCCGGCTTTCTCAACGGTTACATTCGCGGCGAACCGCGCTGCGCAGAGCCCGAATTAGTACGATTCATCCGCCGGCATCAGCACCGCAGGCTGTTCTTGCAGGAGTCGCTATGGCGCTGAGCGCTGTAATCGAAGCCGATCGCGTATCCTCCGCGCTATGCGACCAGCCCCCTTCGGGCGCCGGTCACAACGACGCGTTTTCTTTTTGGAAACTTCCTCATGATTGGAAGTCCGCGCTCGAATCGACGATTGCCGAGTCCAAAGCCGTCGCCGAGTACTATTTGTTTGAAGAATACCTGGCGCGCGAAGATCGCCGGCCGCCCTCCAGGATGCAGGCTTACTACCGGATCAAAAATCTGATTCCCGCTGTCCTGCGGCATCGCCTCAACTCCGCGGCAGTCAGGATGCGCGGGCGGCGCGACTTCCCGCACTGGCCGTTTGAAACCGCACTCACTGACTATTGGCGGGATTGGATGCAGCTCAGCCTGCGCAGCGTGAACGCGACCGACGGCTGGCACATCGGATTTTGGCCCAACGGATTGAAATGCTGCATCGTGCTTACTCACGACGTCGAGGGTCCGCTCGGGATGAGCCGGATGGAGCGGATGGCGGATCTCGAAGAACGTTACAATTTCCGATCGGCCTGGAATCTGCCGTTGTCCCAGTACGAGATCGATTGGAAGCTGATCGATCGGCTCCGTCTGCGCGGCTTCGAATTCGGCGCGCATGGACTTTGTCACGACGGCCGTCTGTTCCGCAGCGAGAGCGACTTCAGCGCGCTGGCGCCGATCCTTCAGGAGCTCGCGCACTCCCATGGTCTAAGCGGCTTCCGCGCGCCTTCGACGCTGCGGCGCGCCGAATGGATCGGCAAACTCTCCTTCGACTTCGATTGCAGCTTCTCGGATTCGGATCCCTACGAGCCGCAACCGGGCGGGACCTGCAGCGTGTTTCCTTTTTTCCTCGCAAACCTGGTCGAGCTGCCTTACACGATGCCGCAGGATCACACGCTGATTCATCTGCTGCGCCGGAGTCCCACACAGATTTGGGCGCCCAAGGCACGATGGATCGAATCGCTCGGCGGGATGATTCTTACGCTCGTTCATCCCGATTATTGCGGGTCGGGGCGCAATCTCAAGGAATACGAAACTCTCCTCAAACAACTGAGCGAGTTTGAGTCCGCGTGGCGCGCGCTGCCTTCTGAGGTTTCCTCGTGGTGGCGTCGCCGGGATCAAATGAAGCTGACCGTCAACGGCGACGGCACGCCGTCGATCGAAGGACCCGGATCCGAGCGCGCGGTTGCGCGGATGCTCTCGAGCGAGCCGTTGGCGCGTTGAGGTGAATGCTGTGGCGCGTTTTTTGATGATTGCCTACACGACCTACATGCACGACGGCCGGGTCAAGCGGCATGCCGAGGCGTTGGCCGAGCGCGGCGATCATGTTGACGTGATTTGCCTCGCCACCGACGAGCAGCCAATCACGAACGGCGTCAACGTGATCGGCCTGCCGATGCCGCGCTATCGTGGCGAGAGTAAATCCGCGTATCTCAGGAGCTACACCCGGTTCTTTGCTATGGCGGCGCGGCGCGCAGCGCGGATGTCGATGAAGCTGCGCTACAACGTCGTGATCGTCTGCACGATGCCCGACGCGGTCATCGTCTGCGCGATTCTGCCCAAGCTCCTCGGCAGCAAAGTCGTGCTCGACGTGCACGACACAATGCCGGAACTGTACCGCGACAAGTTTGGCGGTGCGCGCGGCGCGGCCGGCGCGAAATTGCTGATGCTCGAGGAGCGAGTCAGCTCGTGGTGGGCGGATCGCGTCCTCGCCGTGCACGATCTCCATCGCGACCGCCTGCAACAGGCCGGCGTGCCCGCCGACAAGATCCATGTCGTGATGAATTCGCCGGACACGCGAATCTTCGACCGGCACAAAAACGGCGACTCGCCGCCCAATCAGTTCACCTTGATTTGTCACGGCACCGTGACTCAGCGGCTCGGCCTCGACCTCGCCATCTCCGCGGTCGCGGCGCTGCGTTCGGAAATCCCCGAGTTGCGGCTCGAGGTTATTGGCGAGGGCGATCGGCTTGCGGAATCGCGCGCGCTCGTCGATCGATTGGGACTCGGCAACCAGGTCTCTTTCATGGACCTTGTGCCGGTGGAAAAACTCCCGCCGCTGCTGGTCAAGGCGGACGTCGGACTGGTTCCATACCGGCCGAGCTCCGCGACGCATCTGATGTTGCCGGTGAAGCTGCTCGACTACGCGACGCTCAGCATCCCGGTGATCGCCGCGCGCCTGCGAACCGTCGAATACTACTTCGGCGACGGCGCGGTTGAATTGTTCGAACCCGGCGACGTCGCCGACCTGGCGCGTGCGATCAGGCTGCTCTACAACAATCCGGATTTGCGCGCGCGGCTGGTGGAGCGATCGCGCCACGCACTGGACGCGCTGAACTGGCAAACCCAGAGAAGCGAATACTACCGAGCAATCGACTCGTTGGTTGCGGAGAGATTGTCACAGGAGAATTTCGATGGACGTGAAAGAACGCCCGAATGACAAGCCGTCCCTACGGACCCTCGTGGTCGGACTCGGCGAGGTCGGCGCGGCGCTGGCGGCAATCCTGGACCGCACGGAACCTGTGCTCCGCCACGACCTCGATCGCGTGAAGATTTCCGAACCAATCGGGACGATGCACCTGTGCGTCCCGTTTCAGTCGCGCCATCAGTTCGAAACCGTCGCGCTCGGATACATAGAACGCTTCCAGCCGTCGCTGACCATCATCAACAGCACGGTGTTGCCCGGAACCACCCGCTCCATCGCGCAGAAGAGCGGGAGCGCGGTCGCGTACAGCCCGGTTCGGGGCAAGCACGTCCGCATGCAGCGAGACCTGATGCGATATCGCAAGTATGTCGCCGCACCCGATCCTGAGGCCGCCGCCGGCGCCGAAGAACATTTTCGGGCGGCCGGCATGGAGACTCAGCGGATGACCGAAGTCGAGTCGCTCGAGCTCGCGAAACTCGCCGAGACCACTTACTTCGGCGTCTGCATTGCTTTCGCGCAGGAAATCAATCGGTATGCCGAGTGCGTCGGCGCGGACTATTCGGAGACGATCGGGTTTTTCGACGAAGTCGATTTCCTGCCGCGCCAGCGTTACTTCCCCGGCTTCATCGGCGGCCATTGCGTGATCCCCAACATCAAACTGCTCCTCGAGCTCGCGCCATCGGCGGCGCTGGAAGCAATCCTGGATTCCAATGAACGACGTGCACATGAACTTGAATCGCGACCCGGCGCCACTTCCGCGACCCTCTCCGAGTGACGCGAGCCCGACCAGGCCAAGATGCCGGCTGATCGGTAACAGCCCGGAGTTCCCGCTCGCCGCCGGACGAGTCGCGCGCCTGCGCGGTCTTGGCGTTGAGCTCTGCCTCCCGGATTGCGCCGCGCTCCCTTCCGGGTTTGCGGCGCGCAATCAGCTGATCGCGGTCAACTTCGACCTGTTGTCGCGTCTCGACCCCGCCACGAAAACCCGTCTGCGCCAAGCCGCCGAAAGCGGCGCGACGATCTATATGCGAGGTGGTCTGGAGCACGGCCGCGTGTATTCATTGCGGCCGTTCTCGGATCAGCGATTCGAATTCTCAATCAAGCCCGCCGACGGTTATCAATTCTCTACTCATCCGATTCTTCCCGCGGCAATCGCGGGTGAACGAGTCGCCGGCCGCCTGGACATGCCGCATGCAGCCGGTCTGGAAGATCCGGCCCGCCCGATATTATCGAGCGTAGATCGTTTCGGAC
Organism: uncultured delta proteobacterium; assembly: GCA_963711565.1. Classification (GTDB taxonomy): domain Bacteria; phylum Desulfobacterota; class Binatia; order Binatales; family Binataceae; genus Binatus. The sequence goes on from CAVQEQ010000001.1 coordinate 733,718, forward strand.
CCGCCAGGCCGTCGATTTTTGCGATTGAAATTGGCGCCGGTATCGCGATTTTCGATCTTCACGCCGACCACGAGGTCGAAGACCTGGAGTTGCTGGCAGATCTCGCGGCGCCATCGAGACGAGCTGCCACCGTTGGGGCGCTTGCGGCAGTTGATCGGGCAGCCGGCCGCAACGTGGCGATTCAGCCGGCGGTCAATCTGGTGATCGACGATCGTCCCGTCAACTACGACTACTTCAACGCCGGCAAGCTCGACGGGTTCCTGCGACATCTCGAGGCTCAATGTCCGGGCATCCACACCGACTTCGCCTGGACGCCGATCCACACGCGTCCGCATCGCCGTTATCTCGAAGTGCTGAGCCGATACAACACGGGCTTTGTGTGGCACGGATTCCTTCGCCACATCGACCATCGCACCATCACGGATTTCGAATCCCACCTGAGCGCTGGCCGTGCATGCGTTAACGAGATCTCGCGCGAGTATGGCGTTCGCATTCAACCGGTGATGATTTTTCCCTTCGAGAAGGACACGGCGCGCGCCGAGGAACTCCTGCGCCGTGCAGGGTTCGTCGCCAAGGTGCAGTCGGCCGGCGGCTTTCCCCCGCCGGCTTACTACCGTCTGCGTGACGTCGCGGAGGAGCCGCCGCTCGATGATTCGTTCAGCGTGGTTTTTCGCGAGTCAATCGACCTGCTGAGCCGCGATCGAATGCTCGCGATGGCGACATTGGGAATGCCCATCATCGCGCTGGCCCATCCGCGCGATCTCGCACTGCGCCGGTTTTGCGGGCGCGATCGCGCCGCGATGTCGTACTTCGATTCTGTTCTCCGATTCGCAGCTGACAAGTCGCTGAGACCGAAATCGCTTGAGTCGATCGCGGCGGAAGTTCCCACTGCCCGCTAATCTCGGTTAATCAGTTATCGTGATTGCGCGAGGGTTCGGTCGCCGAATCGCGATCCTTCCCCTGGTAGCGGACCAAGCGGTTGTAAAGAGTCTTCAGGCTGATCCCCAGCATCTGCGCGGCGCGCACTTTGTTGCCGTTGGTAAAATCCAACGTCTTGAAGATCAACTCGCGCTCGATCTCGTCCATCGTTTCGCCGATGCGCAATTCGAAATGCGGGCCCTTGCGGCCTGCGCGCCGGATGTCGTTGGGAAGATCCGGGGGCGCGAGCAGTGGCCGGCGCGCAACGATCGTGGCGCGCTCGATTACGTTTCGCAGTTGCAGGACATTTCCGGGCCATCGATTCGCCCGCAGGATTTCCAGGCACTCGTTGTCGATTCCGGTGACGGGTTTCCGGTGCGAGTCCGCCGACTGCTTGATAAACGCTTCGACCAGCGCGGGAATATCTTCGATTCGGTCGCGCAGCGGCGGCAGCTCGATAGTGAGCGAGTTGAGACGAGAATATAAATCCTCGCGCAACCGACCGTGATGCGTCGCCTCGGCCGGGCTCCGACTGGAGGCGGCGATCAAGCGAACGTCCAGCGGTATTTCGGTTTCGCTGCTGCCACCCATCCGGCGGATCCTTTTGTCCTCGAGCGTTCGCAGCAGCCTGGCCTGAAGTTCGATCCCCAGCTCGGCAATTTCGTTGAGCAACAGCGTGCCGCCGGCGGTCATCGCGAGGAATCCCTCGCGGCGGCTATCGGCGCCGGCAAACGCGTTACGTTCATGGCCCCAAAGTTCGCTCTCCATGAGGTTGTTGGGCACTGCGGCGCATGTGACTTCGGCGTAGGGACCGCCGCGGCGCGTGGACAACTGATGAATCGTGCGCGCCGCGAGTTTCTTGCCGGTTCCGCTTTCGCCGAGAATCAACGCCGGGATGGAGCTGTCCGCCGCTTCCTCAATCAGCCTCATCACGCCGCGCATCGCAGGCGAGTTGCCGATGATCGGTCCAAGCGTACCGGTCTCGATCAACTTTCGGCGCAGGCGCTGGTTCTCTTCGGCGACGCTGAGTTGGGTCGCCAGGTTAGTGAGCACCACGCTTAGATGACTCGAATTGATCGGTTTCAAAAGAAAATCGTAAGCTTCAGACTTAATTGAGCGGATCGCGGCGCCGAAGTCCGCCTCTTGGGCCATAACAATTGCCGGGATATCAAATCCCTGCGCGTGCAGCTCGCGCAAATATTCGGCAGCGCTTTTCTCTTGTCCTCCAAAATCGATCAGCAGCACATCCGGCTCAAAGGTCTGGACCTGCTTGAGCACCTCGATTCCTTCGACGGCCCGGACCTGGAAGCCCCACGAACTCATTCGTTCGCGCAAAGTCTCGCGGGTGGAGCGGTCGCTCTCTGCGATGAGAATCCGCAAATCGTGCTTGGTGTCTGCCGCGCTGCAAAACTTGGAGGACATTGGCTGTAGGTTGCCGGTGTAGCGACTAGCGGGCAGCGGTGTAAATTCGACAAGCCCGCTTCCATCGCGCGTCTGATCCATGTCCCAAAAAAGCAACGAGTGTGCCACGACATCGCTAGCTGACCAGAGGAAAACCCAATATCACTGCGGTCCTTTCCAGCCGGTTTTTGGCACCCAGAAGCGAGGCCGTCGGTAGAAAATACCCGGTTGCCGGGCTTAGCCAGACGCACAATCAACAAGCAGGCCTTTATTCATTTGTTTTTTCAGCGCTGACCTAAGGGCACAGCGATTGCTGTTAACCTCTCCGATACCTCGGAGGGTGCGCCACTGGCCGCGATTACCTAACCCTTCTTTTCCTCCTTCCTGCCCGTGGCCATGACGCAACCCTTCGATTTTCAAGAGCAAGCATAGGAGGTCATCTATGAAAATTGTCACCATCATAGCTTTAGCTGCCTGCACCGGAGTCGCACTGGGCTTTATGTCGAGTTGCGCAGACGATCGTACGGTCGAGACGACAACCACCCGTGAAGTCGACACCACAGCGCCGCCCGCGATAGTAACTGCCGCGCCAGTCGTAACCGAGCCAGCAGTCGTAGTGCCTCCAAACGCGAGCACAACGTCTACTACGACTCAGTTCAATAATGGCACGGTCGAGAAGAAGACGGTGACCGAATATAATCCTGCTTATCCTGAGGTAGTTCCGTCTGCGCCCGTGGTGGTAACTACGGCTCCGCCGGCTCAATCCACTACAACTCAAACGACAACTACTAATGATGATGGAGACCTGGACCGCCGAACCACTACGACGGTCGTGACTCCGTAGTACATTCCTTTCGCGCCTCTCCTCACTCAGTCCGAACTAATAAGCAACAACCCACGAAGCATAAGATGCGTCGTGGGTTGTTGCTCGATTTCTCTGTTGTCAGACTCAAAGGATTGCTCTTCCGGCAATCAGCGACACCACAAACAACACCAGGAATACGAAGAACAGAACCCGCGCAAACTCCGTGGCTGTTCCTGCGATGCCGCCGAATCCTAACGCCGCGGCAATCACAGCTATCACGAGAAAAACGAGTGCGTAGTATAGCATTACTCAATGTCCTCCAAGGTTGATGCTGAGTTATTCAGCAACGACTATGCCACTGCTAACGCTCCTGAATATGACAGAGCAGGCTACTCCGCAGACGAACTATGCAATATTTACCGTCGTAGCAGCTGTCAGCGATCGCCTTAACACTTCGGCTGCGACTATCGCACCTACACCTACGAGTCCCAGCACCTGCCAGTACGGCATCCATCGATGAAGCAACAGCACCAGGCTCGCTAGCAGTGCCACTATGCCGCCCGCGGCGAGCACGATTAACGTTGATGTGAGGTAGACCTGGCCGAGGAGGGTCGTCGCCGCACCGACGACATTCGACTCGAGCAGACGGGCCTCGGCGGCGACGATCCGGGCGAAGTCCGAGAGAATCCGAACTGCCAGCTCCGGCAATTCGTCCTGCGACTCCCGCTCGATTGTCAGGTCAGACTCGTTCGACTTGATCGTGCTCATCGACTTTGGCTTCATTCGAAAGCACCAGGGCGGCGCCCAACAGCAACAGCGCTATCATTGCGGCCTCACCCGAGTCCGATCCCAACGCAAATCCCAAAGCGCCGGCGACGCACGCCGTAGTGACAGGACGCTTGCGGATTCCGCGGTCCGGGCGGAGCCGAGCGACACCCTCTTCGACGCGGTCGCCAACCTGATGCATCGCGTCGCGGAGATCCTCCTGGACGCGATCGCCGACCTGATGCAACGCGTCGCGGAGATCCTTGGTGGCGTCTTCCAGTTCATCTTTTGTTTCGGGGGTGTCTGCCATTTTTGCCTTTCTTCGAGGTCAGTACCGATGTCAGTCGGTCCCCCAACACGCCCTCGAGCACCATGAGAATGATTTGAAACGATGTGCGGTTGCTGAGTCCTCCGCCAATAGCGAAGCCGCCGAGCACGGCGAGCGCCAGCGACCGCTCGGGATACTTGGAAATCTTCTCACGCAAGTCGGCGAGGTCAGACTGTTGCTGCGGCATGATCGTTAGCGCCGGGTCACGTGATTGAGGATCCGCGCGGCGATGTAGCCAACCGTGAAGGCGCTGGCAATGGCAATCAGCGGCTCATCGCGAACGAAGTCCATCAGGGCCGAGTTAACCGACGAAATGTATTCCGTTCCCATCTCGGCAAAATCACTTATTTTTTCGCGCCCCTCGTCGATCAGACCGTCAACATCTATTTTCGCGGTGCTCATTTTGAAGCCCTTCCCTGATCAGCGAGTTACACACTCGACTGAAGTGTCAATGAATATCCAAGCAAGTTGGCTGCCACCAACTACCGATGATTTGAAATGGTGCAGGTCTTTTTCTCCGGTGATATCGGTCAAAGTTACAGATTCAAGTCGCGCCGCATCCAGTCCCTTCAGTTTCTGAAGTTGTGCCGAGCTGCGATACCGGCATTGGAAGAATATTTCCGAGTCGCAATTACAGAGTTCTCGGTTTCTACTGGCCATCGCGCCAAATAATCCGCATGTAACCGGCAAAAGTCTCTTAGCGCTCGATGGCATAAGGATTGCTGGTTACCAGTCAATGCATCTGCGCTTGGAGGTTCACTATGGCGAATAGACCAGACCCGAATTCTCCCTGCCCATGCGGTTCCGGCAAGCTTTTCCGGCACTGCTGCGGAAAAAGCAGCAAATAAAACCTTCCCCCCTCCGGCAGGGTCGGAAGCCGTGGCGTCCTCCCCCCGCTAGCGGCTTTCAGGTCCTGCCGGACCTTCTTTAAGTCTGTTGGATTGTTTGATTGGCCAGGAGCGGAGTCTATGCCCACCAAGAAATCGAGCGGCAGGAAGTATTCGAAAAAAGCCGGCAAAATGGTTGAGCGCGAAATCCATGCAATGAAGCGCGGAAAGCTCAAATCCGGCCGCTCCGGCAAGAAGGTCAGGAGCCGCAAGCAGGCGATCGCGATTGGCCTCTCCGAAGCTCGGCGCGCTGGCGCAAAGGTTCCACGCGCGAAGTCGTCGTCCTAGCAGTTCGCTCCCCACTCGTTCCGCGACGAGTCGGCATATAGTCTCGCGGCTCGCCCGAACCGCGTGCACAGCGGTTTCGCGAACTCAGTAAGAACTCCCGCCTGAAAAGTGGATGTCCCCTTGCGACGATCAGTGATTCGGAGCGGTTTAATCACTGCTCTGCCGATTGGCGCGCTTCCTGCTCATTGAGTCGTTATCGCTTCATCCTACGACGCGATTTAACGGACACAGACAAGGAGTAGTCGAAGATGCGTTATGCGATAGCCTGGCTTCTTGGAGTTCCTGCCTCGATTATTGTGATTTGGTTTGTGCTTGGACATTTGCTTTAGACAACCGAATCATCAACCAAGGCCCACTTCTTCTCCAATGCACTTAAATACGAGAGGACCGACATGAACCTCATACTCTTAATCGTACTAGTTGTTCTCTTACTCGGCGCACTACCCACATGGCCCTATAGCGCTGAATGGGGTTACTATCCCAGCGGCGCGCTGGGGACTGTTTTAATCATAGTCTTGGTCCTGGCACTGCTGGGACGAGTGTGACCCCGGAAATTCGAGTCCCGTGGAGAGAGTCGGACGCCGATCCTAATCTGTTCGGTGGCTCATCGCGATGCCCGCGCCGATTAGCAGGAGACCTAGCGCTATAGCTCCTCCACTAACGATCGGGGGAATAACGTGGGGCTCCTCGGTCTTTGCTTGCACCTTCAAGTCCCCGAGCCTGACAACGTCTTTGGTTGATTCGGTGTTGAAGTTTGGGGCCGCAAACATAATCAGTCCGATTAGCACGACGGCTGCACCCAATATTATGATGCTTTTCACGGTAACGTCCTCCACTCTCTTGATTCTGCCTTTGGGCTAATCGAGCAAAGCCTGAGCCATCGGACACATCATGGTCGTAATGCACAGTTCTGTGCCGTTTATGGCCTCCATTGCTATCTGTTCATCGCCCCGCCGATGAAGGACTTTCTCGGCCACCCGGCAATCTGAAAATACTTCACACACGAGCCGCGAAAATCACCCGAGTTGCTCACTATTCGGCGGTGGGTATGGCGATTGCTCTGTTACCTCTGCAGGAGGGACGAGACCATGAAATTCGCAACAAAAGCGGCTTTATCGACGGCGCTGATAGCCGGCCTCGCAATTGTCGGCCCGGCGCTCTCCTCGAATCGTACGACTTTCAATCAATCACCGTCTGCTGCAACAGAAGGTCACATGGTAAGGGCAAGCATCATCAAGGTGCATACCGACCATGGCGTAATTATTCTGCCCGGCACTGCCGACTCGTGGGACGCGGTTGAGAACGCGGTGTTCGTCGCCGACAGCATCGCTGATTTTCAGATGGTCAACAACGAAGTTCCCTGGCAGATAGACTATGAATGACAGCGTAAGATTTTTGCTGTTACCTTAGTCCTTCCATTCTTCCCGACAGCGTCGTTTGACCGTCTTCCCTGCGTGGAGAGGCGCCGCCCGAGCTGGGCTCGCGCGCCCATTGCTACTCGCGGCGGCGCGGATTAGAAGCAGGTGTTCGGTCCGCGCGGTTACCGACGTGCCAGCAAACCGACTCAGGAAAAGCCTGACCGCTACGATCCTGGTGCCCAGCATCCTGGTTGGGACGGCGACCGTCGCTCTGCTTTGGGAATTTCACAGTCAGATGTCCGAAACGGGCTGGGTAGAGCATACCGATCGCGTCGAGCTTCTGGCCGAAACCGCGAAGACTGAATTCCTCTCGGCGCAGGACGCGCTCAGAGGTTTCCTGATTTCTTCGAGTCCTGCCGACCGTGATTCTGTGCAGGAGCATTGGAACGCGAGCCGACGAATCATCAAGCAACTGGTTGCTCTGGTAGCCGACAATCCCGGCGAGGAAGAGCGCCTGACAAGTCTGAACGACCTGGAGAATCAATGGCTCGAGGCCGCCAGTGCCGCGGACTCGGCCTCTGCGGATGCCGACAAGCGCGAGCTTGCCCAACGAGCCGCGGCGATCGGTAGCAAGGCACTGGCTCAGTTCGATACGGTTTCCGGCGCTGAGGAGGAGTTGCGAATTGCCAGAGACTCGCGGCGAGATTTGCAATATCGCGTCGCGCTGTGGGGCATCCCAATCGCAGCGTTGATCCTGATCATTGGACTGACGTCAACAGCGTGGAGAGAAATTCGAAGAGCGAGCCACATATTTGCGACGGCGCTGAACGATGCCGAGCAAGCAAATCAGACGAAAACGAATTTTCTGGCGGTAATCTCCCACGAACTGCGCAACCCCCTCAACTCGATCCTGCTCTGGTGCAACGCGCTGCTCTCCAGCGGAACACTCGAGGGCAGAATTGAACAGGGCATGAGCGCAATCTTCCGCGCCGCCAAGGCCCAGGCGCAGCTGATCGAGGATCTGTTGGACATCTCCAGGATCGAGAGTGGTCAGATGCGCTTTAACGTCCAGCCGATCAGTCCCGCCGAGGTCGTGCGGGCGGCCGTTGACAGCATGATTCCCGCGGCTGAAGCGAAATCGATCGCCGTCCAAACCGTGATCGATCCGCGCGCGAGCATGATCGTTGGCGATTCGCATCGGCTTCAGCAGGCGGTGTGGAATCTGCTCTCGAACGCGATCAAGTTCACGCCCAAGGATGGCAAGGTGCAGGTGCGCCTCGAGCGGATCAACTCCCACCTCGAAATTGTGGTCGCCGACAACGGCCAGGGGATCGACCAGCGCGCGCTCGAAAACGTCTTCGACCGATTCTGGCAGGCCTCAAGAGAGAGCGGCGATCGCGGACTGGGTCTCGGGCTCTCGATCGTCAAGCACATCGTGAATCTTCACGGCGGCACCGTCATTGCCCATAGCGACGGTCCGGGAAAGGGAAGTGTTTTTGTGATCCGGCTTCCGGTGCCGGTCACCACGGCCGGCCTGGAGAGTACCCCGCGGCGCCATCCTACTGTCTCGCCGGTCGCGCAAGGCGCCCGCCTTCAACGGCTCGATGGGATAGCGGTGCTCGCGGTCAACGACGATGCGGCGACGCTTCAAGGACTGAGATCCTTGCTCACATCGCTCGGAGCAAGCTGCAAGGAGAGCTGTACAGTTGAGGACGCAATCGCCACCCTGGCTGAAAAACATCCCGACGTACTCATCTCCGACCTCGGAATGCCGGGCCGCGACGGCTATTCATTGATCAGAGAAATCAGGGAAAAAGAGAAAGCATCGGCGGCTTCGGCCCATCTTGCGGCTATCGCTCTGACAGCCTACGGCCGCGTCGAAGATAAGGTTGAAATTCTGGCGGCCGGCTTCGATGGCCACGTTGTGAAGCCGGTCAACCCGGCGGAGCTGGCAGCCGTCATCAAGCGGCTGGTGGAAGCTGGACGCTCGGGTAATTACAAACCAACACCATCATAAGGATTACTGCAGCGGCTCAGGTTTGCCTTTCGCGATCAATCCGACATGACGCGCGAGCAATTGCCAGTTTCCCTCGCGCTTCGTCCAGACGTTCATGTAGCTAACGAACATTTTGTACTCCGCGGTCTCTCCGACCAGCTGAGAAGCTTCGTTGCCGGTGGTGACTACGAGGTCGCCGAAGGTTGCGATTTTTACCGGGCGGCGTTCGTAGGTCCGCAGCCGGAGCCGTCCCGTTTTTACCATTTCCAGCAGGATCTGTTTTCCCACAATCAGGTTCGCGGTGCTGTTGACGATCAGGTCATCAGCCCACAGCGTCTGCAGAGTTGAAACATCAGCGGCACGCATCGCGCGCGCTTCCTGCTGTTCCAGCACTTCGATTTCTTTCTGCTGCTCGGCGTTGCGCTCGTCGGCGGTATTCATTGTGTCGGCTCCCGCCTGCAGTAGTGACTTACCGTTGTCAGCAGATGATCCACGTCCACCGGTTTGGCTATGATCTCGTCGGCGTCAACGTCGGTCCGATCGCTCAACGCGGTCACGACGATCACCGGTATCTCCGCCAGCCGTGGATCCTTGACCTGTTCGCTGCGAAATTGCCAGCCGTCCATCACCGGCATCCACAGATCGAGAAGGATCAAATCCGGAACCGGCGCCTGACGCAAGTAATCCAGCGCTTCCTTGCCGTTGCCCGCCGGTACAGCTCGATAACCCTTCATCTGCAAGAGCGCGACCATTGCTTCGCGGGCATCCTCGTCGTCCTCGACGACCAGGATGCGCGCATCTTCTTTTCTCCCGTCGCTCCGCACGTTTCCAATTATATAGGAGGTGGATCTTGCCCGATATCTATTTCCGCCGGGAAGACACATACACGAGCGTCGCGCCGTTTGTTCCCTGAGTAACATTTCGTAGAAGGTCGATTTCGATCGAGCGGCCTGCTCGTGCACGACGGCTTTCTGGCTCAGGTAAACCTTTCCTGCTTACCGATGCGCAGTTCTGACGCGCCTAAAAACACCATTCACTACGAGCTATGTCTTCTGGCCCAGATTTTGCTGTTACTTTTCTGCGAAACCTCGATTTGCGGTCCCGAATGTATGAGACGTGCGCTTCACGGTAGCCCGGTGATCGCTCGCGGTTCGCGTATGGTTGCCGATGAGTGCCCAACATTCTCAGCCCAATGGAATTAGCGCGTCATACGTAGCGCCGACTGCATGGAGCAACGTCAGCCCGCACTCGCATCTGGTTCAATTTTACGAGAATGACGGCTTCCTCATCGACTCGCTGGCCCGTTGGTTCGGCGACGGTCTGGACGCGGGCGACACATGCATCTTCGTCGGTACCGAGGCTCATCGAATCAGCCTCGAGAAATATCTCAAGGATCGCGGCATCGATCTCGACCTGATGCGCGCGCGGCGGCGCTGCGTTTGCCTCGATGCGGCCTCGACGCTGGCGACGTTCATGGTCGATGGATGGCCCGACGAGGCGAGGTTCGTTCGCACGCTCCAGGAGATTCTCGCCGGCGTGTCCAGGCAGGGTGACCGGCGGGTATTCGGCGAGATGGTCGCGCTGCTTTGGAAGGATGGAAATCGCCAGGCGGCAATTCGGCTCGAAGAGATATGGAACGCGTTCATGAGGACGCACACGCTTTCTTTGTGCTGCGCGTATCCGATCAACAGCTTCGGCACCGACGCCGACGCATCGCTGTTCATGAAAGTCTGCGCGCAGCATACTCCAGTACTGCCGGCTGAGAGTTACAGCGCGTTAGCCACTCCGGCCGAACGGCTGCGCGCGGTGAGTCTGCTGCAACACAAGGCCAGGACGCTCGAAGCCGAGAAAGCCGGACGCAAGAAAGCGGAGAAGTCGCTCCAGCGCCGTCAAAAGGAGCTCTCGGATTTCTTCGAGAACGCGGTCGAAGGTCTGCAACAGCTCGGCCCTCGGGCGAACATATTGTGGGCCAACCCGGCGCAGCTCAAACTGCTCGGATATTTCGCTGATGAATACATCGGCCATTGGCTCGGCGAATTTTACGTCGACCGAAACCGCTTCGACGAATTCTGGGCCCGGCTCATGCGTCGCGAGCTCATCTACGACTTCGGGGCCGCGCTGCGATGCAAGAACGGATCGATCAAGCACGTTCTCATCCACTCGAGTGGGCTGTGGGAAGACGGGAAGTTCCTCTATACGCGATGCTTCATTCGCGACGTGACCGAACGCGTCGAGCTGGAAGACCAGCTTAAGGTCAGGCTCACTGAGCTCGCGCAAGCCGATCAACGCAAGAACGAATTCCTCGCGATGCTCGGTCACGAGCTGCGCAATCCCCTGTCCGCAGTGCTGGACGCGATCGTCACCGCGCAACTCGACCAGACGCGCCGCGACCGCGCCCTCGCCATAGCGCGCCGCCAGACCGATCAACTGGCCGGACTGGTGGACGACCTGCTCGACGTCGGACGGATCACGCAAGACAGGATCGCGCTGAAAAAAGAGCCGCTCCTGGTCGGAAGTATCCTCCGGCAGGTGGTCGAAGAAGCACACAGCCTGGTCGAGCCCGGCCAGCATCAGTTGTCGGTGATCGTGTCGCCGCAAGCGGAGAACGTCTCAATCGAAGCGGACCCGGCGCGGCTGCGCCAGGTGATCGCCAACCTCATCCACAACGCGGCCAAGTTCACCCCTCCGGGCGGTCGTATCGAAGTGATGGCTGACCGTAACGACGACGAGGCGGTCTTCCGCGTGCGCGATTCCGGCGTCGGAATCTCGCCGGACCTGCTGCCGCATATTTTCGGCCTGTTTACCCAGGCCGAGCGTTCGCTCGATCGTTCGCGCGGCGGGCTGGGGATCGGACTGACTCTTGTCAAGCGGCTCGTCGAGATGCACGGTGGTCGCGTTGAGGCAAAAAGCGAGGGCCTCGGAATGGGCAGCGAGTTCGAAATTCACTTTCCTATCGTGGCGAATGCTCCTCCGCAAGTGCTTGCGACCGTGCGCCGGCCCCAAGTGGCCACGCGTCTGCGCGTGCTAGTGATCGAAGACAACCACGACGCGGCTGAAGCGCTGGCGATGCTGCTCGAGTTGTATGGACACGATGCAACCGTGTTTTCAGATGGGCCAAAGGCGATCGAGGCTGTCCGCACAGCCGCCTTCGACCTGGCCTTCGTGGACATCGGCTTGCCGGGCATGGATGGTTATGAAGTTGCGCGGCGCATCCGCAAGCTCGCGAACGCGAAACCTATGCTGCTGGTAGCGCTTACGGGCTATGGGCAGGATTCTGACAAGCAGCGCGCTCTCGCCGCCGGTTTCGACGAGCATCTGACCAAGCCGGTAAAGATCGAACGGCTGCAGGCCCTTTTGAAGCGCGCTCGATAACTGTCCACGCGAGTCTCGCTGCCAAAGCATCGACATTGCTGGTGCCGCCCCCGAAGCTCGCGGATTGAAGTGGATCCGCACGCACCCTGACTGCTTGCAGGAACCTGTCGGCGTCTCCGGGCACTCTTTTGAAATTACTACACGTTCGGAATCGTGAAGAAATTCCTCGCACAATTGGCGAAAACACCTTGCAGATCAGGGGTTTATGTTCGTGGCTCCATACTTGCTGATTAGTTGAGAGTCACCGCGCTAGCTCGGTGAAAACCCAATCAGGAGTTCTTCAAATGAATAGCGACCAGATGAAAGGCAAGTTCAAACAGCTCTCAGGCGAGATCAAGCGAAAGTGGGGACAGATCACCGACGACGATCTGAAGCAGGCACAGGGCAGCATGGAAAAGCTGGTCGGGAAAATCCAGGAGCGCTCGGGCGATCAGCGCCAGGCGATCGAGGATTGGCTCAGATCGCAGGGGCTGAACGAGTAACGATCCGAAAACGCGGGACGCTTTGCGCATTTTTGGGTTAGAAAAACCAGAGGCGATTTTATGAAGAACAACTACGCATTCAAATTAGCAGTACCGGCAATTCTATTCGGACTGGTCCTGTCTGTTCCGTGCTTCGCTCAGGACCAGCCCGCGAGCCAGGATATGAATCAGGCGGGTCAAAAGATGGAGCAGGCAGGTTCCAACACCGCGGACGCCGCCAAGGACGCCTATCACGGAACCGCGCGTGCGGTTAAGGACACGACCATCACCGCCCGGGTCAAGACGGCTTTGGCAGGCGATAAAAATGTTAAGGCCTCCGCAATACATGTGGACACGGTTGCCGGCGTCGTCACTCTGAACGGCCAGGTTCCGTCGCCAGAAATCGCGCAGCATGTCGCGCAACTGGCGGAACAAACCAAAGGCGTCAAAGGCGTGAACAACCAGTTGCTGGTGGCTAGCTCCGAGAGCACCCAATAGGTGAGATCCCGGTAATGCGGGTTGTCGCAGATTCGCGTGCTAGTCGCGCGAATCTGTGGACAGCTCCGTTTCGTGGGCACAAGTGTTGATTACAAAGCGCGATTGGTCCCATGTTTGAAAGCGCGGCGGTATGGAGTTCCGACATGACAAGGACGCGGACGCGGAACCCCCATCCAATAGTCCAGGTAGTTCAAGATTCCGCCAGCGAGCTAAACGACCTTCTCAATGCGGTTGGGTTGCGCATCGCACTCTTGCGGCATCAGCTCGAGGCGTCGGCGGTCGAGGCCGAGATGGCCCGTCTGGCTCTGCTGATCGAGAAAGCGTCCGAGCGCGTTCTACGGCTGGAACAATACACGCGAGCCGAAGAAGTAGTCGCGTCGATGCGGCCCGGCCGCACCCGCAAGCGCGCCGAAACCTCGCGAACGAAGAGTTCCGCCTTTCTCTCGGAACAAAAGCCGCGGACCGCCCTTCTGATTACCGATGCGTCAATCGAAAATAGCGCGATTAAAGATTGCCTCGAGCGGAGCGGATGTAATGTGGTCGTGGCCGGATCCACCGACGACGGATTGAAGATGCTCCACTCACGCGACGATTTCGATCACATCGTCTGTGACTCATCGTTTCTTGCTGAATCGGATTGGAAGTTCACGGCCGAGTTGTCGCGCGCCGCCCCCAATTCGCGGGTATACGTAGTACATCAGCCCCACGCATCCGATCGCGCCGAACGATCCTCGACGCATTAGAAGCGAGGAGCAAGTGATCGATGCGCACCGGCTCGCACTAGCTCCAGCGCAGTTCATCTTTTGAGAGGGAACGGTTGAGCGCTAAGCGCCCATCAGGTTCATGCGCATACCGCAGACGTGGATCGTACCGTCTGCTGCGCGTTTGCCAAGCCGGGCGGCGGTATCCAGGGCCCGCGCGCGATTAACGGCGATCAAGTCGAGGCCGCCGAGGCCTTCGCCGCGCCCATCGAGGTCCTTGACGAATCGAATCGTTGCGTTTTCGAGGCTTAGGCTCGGGTTGCCAGCTTTGTCTGACTTGACTGGAATTTCAATGATCCTGCTCCAGCGCTCGGCCAGGTCCTTCGGATCCGGCGATTGGATTTCAGCCGCAGCAATTCCGCGAACAACGTCGGTCCGAATCGCCTTGTGGAAGTCCTTGCCCGCCGGCTCCCACGGACCGTTGACGTCTTCGCCGCCTTTCTGGAAATCGATTTCAAGGAAACTGCCGCCGGTATCGCGCGGATGCAGCTGCATCACGCTGTACTCATGTCCGTCGCTCTCCATCACTTTGCGGATGCGGAGTTGGTTGAACGCGCTGCTTGCGAGGCCGATGGTCGTCGCATTGGCAGATGACCATGTAGCCGCCGTCGCCGCCGCGGCGCTCGAGATAACGCCCGCCTGCGGTATCCTGCCGAATCGGAGCGACGACTTCGATGAACTGATTGCCTACGGGGAAGATTGCATTCTCGAGCCCGAAGGCTTTTACGCCCGGGTCGCGATATCCGATCTCAAGGCCGAATACATCGTGCATGTCCTGGGCTACTGGGGCGAGCTGGTGCGCGACGAGCGCGATTTGTCGAAGTTTGATCCACATGAGAGAACTCTCCTGTCAGCGGCCTTTGAATTGGGGCTTGCGCTTTTGGGCTTTGGCCGCAAATGCCTCGCGAGTGTCTTCGGTTTCGAACATCCTGAAATGGCGTTCGCTCTCGAGTGCAACATACCCCGCAAAGTCCATACGTTCCGAATCGACGAAATTCGCCTTCAGTGTGCGCAGTGCGATCGGTGCGGAATCTATAAGCCGGTTCACGATCGCATCGACTTCTTTCCGAAATCGATCATCCGGAAAAACGCGCGTGACTAATCCAATCCTGAGCGCCTCGGCGGCGTCGAACTTGCCGGGCATGAAATACAGTTCGCGGGCGCGCGCTGAACCGACGATTCGCGAGAGGCTCCATGGTCCGCCCATATCGCCCGCAACGCCAACGTCCAGAAACGCGACGTTGAAGCGCGCCGACTCCGCGGCAAATCTGAAGTCGCACGCCAGCGCCCATCCGAGACCCGCCCCCGCGCAAGCGCCGTTGATAGCCGCGATCGTTACAGCCGGCATGTTGTGCAGCAGAATCGGTACGCGAAAGTCGTCCGCCGTGAGAGGATCGTCCGGCGCCGCCGACGCGACTTCGCCGATATCGGCGCCGGGGCAGAAGCCCTTGCCCGCGCCGGTCAGGACCAGCACTCTCAACTCGCGATCCTCGGCGGCGGCCGCGAGGGCCTCGCGCGTCTCGACCAACATCCGATTGGTCATTCCGTTCAGCCGGTCGGGACGATTCATCGTAAGCCGCGCGACCGGGCCCGACTTCTCATAGACGATCGTTTCGTGGCGTGTGCTGCTCACGGTCTTTCTCCTCTAATTCGCTTGAATCGCGGTGCGCGGCGCTCGACGAAAGACTTGACGCCCTCGGCAGCATCGGGATGCATGAGCGCGACTTTCATAAGGTCATCGGCGTCGCGAAACGCTCCTTCCATTGCGAGCGACCAGTGCCGATAGACCTCGGATTTGATCACGGCGAGCGAGTTCGGCGAGACGTTCGCTGCGAGTTCGCGCAGATAAGCCCTGGTCTCGTCGAGCAGGTTTTCGCGCGGCATAAGGCGATCGACAAATCCGATTCGATAAGCTTCGGTTGCATCGAAGCGCCGCGAGCTCCACAGCAAATCCAGTGCGCGACTCGTGCCCACGATCCGCGGCAACAGCCACGCCGTGCCATGCTCGGCTATGAGCCCGCGCTTCGAGAATACGGTCGTGAAGCTCGCGTCGGATGCTGCGAACCGCAGATCGCACATCATCGCGAGCACGAAACCTCCTCCTGCGGTGACGCCGTTGACTGCCGCAATCACCGGCTTCGGCACGCGCAGCAAATAGCTGAACAGCGCCGGCAGTTCATCCGGAGCAGTGTCGCGAGCGCTCGACGGCACGCCGCCCTTGGTCGAGCGCGCGAGGTCTCCCGCATCAAGGCCGGCGGAAAAGGCGCGACCGGTACCCGTAATAATGATCGCGACCACGCCTTCGTCCGCGGCGGCACGCTCGACCGCGTCGCGAATCTGATCGATCATCGCGAACGTGAATGCGTTGAGCTTCTCGGGCCGATTCAGCCGCACCGTGGCGATTGAACCGTCAAGCTCATATTCGATGTTCGATGCCTGGGAATTCATGCCGACACCGTGCTTTTTGGACGTTGTACCTGGCTTTGACGCATAGCGAGAGTCTATCCCCGAACGCAACCGCTCGGCGCGACTGTTCTGTTTTTCGGTAGAGACATCGCCGTGTTAGTAAGTACACGATAGCGACCCGCTAATCCCCAATTCAGCGAGGACAGTCACAATGAAGATAGGAGTTTCGCTCCCTTTGACGGCAGTCTCGGGCGATCCAGGCGCAATCGCGCACGCGGCGGAGAACCTTGGCTTCGAATCCATCTGGAGCGTCGAGCACTCCTGCGTCCCTTCGGGCTACACAACTCATTATCCCCGATCGGCCGACGGTAAGGTTCCAGCAATGTACGCGCAGCTGGCCGAGACGTGGGTGGTGCTCGCAATCGCGGCTGCGGCGACTAAACAAATCAAGCTCGGCACCGGCATTCTACTTCTGGCTCAGCACAACGTGATCGAGACGGCGCGCGCGACGGCAACCCTCGATCTATATTCGGGCGGGCGGCTGATCCTGGGCGTCGGCGCCGGATGGTTCCGCGAGGAAGCCGAGGTTATGGGCGTACGGTTCGAACAGCGCTGGAAGCATTTGCGGGAGTCGGTCGAGGCGCTGCGCGTCCTGTGGACGCAGGAGGAAGCGAGCTACGCAGGCGAAATAATCAAGTTTCCCGCGCTGCGGGTAGGTCCCAAGCCGGTACAGAAGCCGTGCCCACCGATCATGCTCGGCGCGCACGATCCGAAATATGCGCTCAGGCGGGTTGCGCGCTACGCCGACGGCTGGATGCCGGGCGGGCTCTCACCGGACAAAGCAATGGAATTCATTCCGCAGATCAAGCGGATGGCGCGCGAGTACGGTCGCGATCCCGAGCAACTGCAGTTCTCGGTCGCGCTCGGGACGCGTGGGGATGAGCCGACTGCTGACACTCTCAAACGTTACCAATCGGCTGGAGTGAGCCGCATAATCGTGATGGCCACTGCGGCGGCGTCCGGCGACGGAGTTAAGGCTGTCCGTGACATCGCACCGTTGGTCGAGCGCGCGGCAAAGGTTTAGAGTTCTGCGCCGCCGCCATTCGCCTCAAGGTTGTATCCATGACATCACAAGTCCCGGTTCTAATAGTGGGCGGGGGTCCGGTAGGGTTGAGTGCGTCGATCTTGCTCTCGCGATTCGGTGTACGATCGATACTGGTTGAACGGCATCCATCGACAACTGACCATCCCAAAGCGCGTGGCGTTTACCGACGGACGATGGAGCTCTTCCGCCGATGGGGAGTCGAGGACGCGATTCGCAAGTCTCAACTACCGGACTCAGATATCGGTTTTATCTGGGCTGAGTCACTCGCTGGGGAAGAACTGGGGCGGGTTCCTCGTCCTCCCAGAACTTTGAACACTCCCGCTCAGACCAGTCTCGTCTCACAGGACGCGGTCGAAGAAGCATTGTGCGCCAACGCAAAAAGCTGGAACTCTGCCGACCTGCGTTTTTCGACTCAAGTCAACTCGCTGGCGCAGGACGGGAGCGGAGTTACTGCGGAGATCCGTGGATCCAACGGTGAAGGGGAGACCATCCGCGCCGACTACGTAATCAGTGCGGACGGCGCCTCCAGTCGCGTCAGGCAGGCCCTGGGAATTGCGATGATTGGGCCCGAGGCGATTTCGCATCAGTTCAATATCTATTTCCGCAGCGACTTGAGCCGATGGTTCAGCCATCGAGTCTGCGCCGGGTTCTTGTTTGCGGGCGGTGGTTCCCTGCTCAGCGTGAACGGGACCGATCGATGGATCTCTCTGGGCTCATATAATCCCGAGATCGGAGAAGGGCCGAAGGACTTCACTCCGGAGTTCTGCATCGCGACCGTTCGCCGAATGCTCGGATTGCTGGATCTGCCAGTCGAGATTATCAATACGGCCTTTTGGACTCTGACCGCGCAGGTTGCGGAACGCTTTCAAAGCGGCAGGACTTTTTTGGCCGGTGATGCGGCGCATCGTTTTCCTCCTACCGGCGGTTTCGGAATGAACACGGGCGTGCAAGACGTGCACAACCTCGTCTGGAAACTGGCTGCCGGCATTAAAGGTTGGGCATCTCCGACCCTGCTGGAAAGTTACGCACTCGAGCGGCGACCGGTGGCGCAATCGAATACGGATTTCAGCGTGATGAATTCCGTACGGTTTGGAGCTCTATATGCCGCCGGTGCTGCTCGAGATTGGCCCAAAATGCGAGAGCTGATCGCTGACCAGCGCAAGCATCTCGACAACGAGGGGCAGGACCTCGGGTTCTACTACGATTCAGGCGCGATTGTTTCAGACGGAACGCCTTCGCCCGTCCGCGATCCGGCGACCTATCGGCCCGATGCGCGACCCGGAAGCCGCGCGCCGCACCTGTGGCTCATCCGCAATGGCCGCAGGATTTCATCGCTCGATCTCTTTGATACCGGATTCGTATTGCTTGCAGGACAGAAGGGCCAGCCCTGGTGCGCGGCGGCCAGTGAACTTGCATCAAATCTCAACGTGCCGATTGAAGCGTTTACCGTAGGGGCAAGCGCCAACGCCGGCTTGACCGACTCTGACGGCGCCTTCCTCGAACTTTACGGACTCAACGAAGCAGGTGCGGTGTTAGTGCGGCCAGACGGCCACGTCGCCTGGCGCTCCCGAGGGTACGCGGGCGACAGTCGCAGCGAATTGGCAGCTGCCATGCAAAAGATTCTGTGCCGCGAAGGATGAAGCGGGAGTCAATGACGGACCGTCACAGGTTCCGCGCCAACCGCGAAAATTTCTGACTAATGCTTCTGCTTCGCAGCGACCTCCGCGAAATGCTTTTGTACGGTTTCGGCGGCTGCCGACATGGCTTTGCCCATCAGTTCCTTGCCATTGTCGCGGACCCAATTCAGTGATGCGTCGCGCGCAATGTTGGAGCCGTTGAAGTGCGGCAGGACGTGACGGGCGAACAACTCGTACGAGCGCTTGGTCGCATCGAAATTCGCCCAGTTGTGCGCAAGCATCAGGATACAGCCGAAGCCGCCCGACTGTTTCTCCAGCCGCTCGAGCATCGCGATCGCGTCGTCGGGAGTGCCGACAACTGCGCGGCCCGATTCCACCATCGCTTCGGCGGGATCCTTGGCGCCCAGGTCGTCGCCACTGGCGGTTGGATTGATCGCTGTAAAATATGCGAGCCAGTTGTTCAATCCGTACTTAACGTCGCGCATCGCCTGCTCGCGGCTCTCGGCGATATGCATCGGCGCGACCAGCCGCAGCACCGAGCGATCCATCTCGCGCCCGTTTTCACGCGCGACATCGCACGCGATCTGCCAGTTGGTGCCTAGCACGTCGTAGCCGGCCTGCTGCGAGGCGGCCACGCATAGCATCCCTGCCGCATAGCGTCCCGCCAGCTTGCCGCCCGACGGCGTGAAGGTGCTCGCGACAGCGAATTCCGGACGGGGGCGCGTATAAGGAAGCAGCTGACAGCGCGCTTCCTTCAACGTGTACCATTCGGTTTTCTCGGTCACGGTCTCGCCCGCGACCAGCCTCAGGATGACGTCGAGCGACTCGGCCATCCGGTCGCGCTGTTTCGAGACCGGCACGCCCAGCATCTCCGCGTCTGACGGCAGCAACCCCGGACCGATTCCGAACATCGCTCGTCCCCGCGTCATGTGATCGAGTTGCACGATGCGGTTCGCGACCATCAGAGGATGATGATACGGCAGCGAGATAACGCCGGTGCCGAGGCGAATCCGCTGGGTGCGTTCCGCGATAGCCGCGATCATCAGCTCAGGCGACGCGATGATCTCGTATCCTGCCGAGTGATGCTCGCCGATCCACGCCTCATCGAAGCCGATGCGATCGAGATGCTCGATCAAGTCGATATCGCGGCGGATCGCAAGCGTCGGATCTTCATCGACTGGGTGAAAGGGAGCGAGAAAGATTCCCGCGCGCAGGCGGTTTGGTCGAATAGCTGGAGTCATTTGAACCTCAATTGAAAACTTTATCTTCTAGTTGGCGATCGCGGCGGGCGGATACGGCGGCAGGTCCTGTGCTTCGATCGGAGGCTTCGGAGGCCGCTGCATGATTTCATTTACGGCGGCAAGGAACTCGGAATCGCTCATCAGCGATTCCGGAGGACGGTTGAGATTGATGACGTTGAACAGCGCCTCTGCGATTACGGGGACGCCGGCACCCTCGCGCAGCACGCGCTCCCAGGCCTCGCCGGCCATCGCGCCGTCGGAGGCATCCGCTTGTCCAAGCGCCTGGCGATCGCGCGCGACCGAGAGACCCCACGGCTGCCGCACGAACTCAGCCTGACGCTTGAAGAATTCCACCGGGAATTTCGCGTCGGTCGGATCCATCTCGGCGACCAGCGTCCCGAGCACCTGCGAACATACCGACGCACTCGTCATGCCCTGAGCATACACCGGGTTGAACGCGCAGACTGCGTCGGCCATCGCGACGAATCCCGCGGGCCCGCGCCACTTCTCGAAGTGCTTCCACATATTCTGCATTCCCTTGCGATGGAAAATCGGGGAGATCGGCTTCGAGATCGCCAGGGCCTCCGCCACTATCGGCGAGCGTAGTCTCCCGCATAGCGCGGCGAACGATTCATGATCGGCGGGCAGCGTACGGCCGCCCCACGACGCCAGCGTCAAGAGAAAGCGGTCTCCTTCGATCGGCAGGATCAATGCGACGTAGTAATCCTCTTCACGCGCCGGCTTGGCCGACGGACTAAGAAAGATCCCTTTCCACCACCAGCTGGCAGGACGCTGATCCGCGGGCGGCGCCTGGTACCAGCAAGTGCTGTAACCGGCCTGCGCGTCCACGACTTCGAGCTCGACTTCCGGATAGCCGAGACTCGTCAGCCATTCCGACGCGCGCGAACTACGGCCGCTGCAGTCGACAACCAAGTCGGCATCGAGGCGCGCGACGGAACCATCGCTGACCTTCCGGGTTTCGACGCCGGTCACGCGCGTAGTATCACCGGGCCTCAAGAACAGCGCCGTGACCTCGGTCGCCTCGATGAATTTGACGCGGGGATTGTTCTTGACGCGGTCGCGAATGACCGACTCGATCAGCAGGCGGCTGGCGAACAACATCTGATGTCCGGTGCGGCGCCGCGTGGCCCATCCTTCCGGATTCAGGGTCGCTAGTTCGAGGCCCGCATCCATATCGAGACCGCCGCGTTGCCGAATCGAATCGTCGAGGCCGGGAAATAGCGCGCTGAGCTCGCGGCGTCCCCGATCGAGCAGGCCATGCGGATGGCGGCTCTGCGGCACGCCCTTGCGATGGGCAGCGCCTTCGGGCAATTCGTCTCGCTCGATCAGGGTAACGCGCTCGAAGTGGTCGGCCAGCACGCGCGCCGCGCACATCCCACCGATGCCTCCGCCGATCACTACAACATGATTCGCCTTCATCTATGTAAATTCACTTCCCGAGGTCCAAATCCGGTCAGGCCAAATGAGTTGGTAAACGACCGTTTACCTGTCAATATAGGGTAGTAAATGACCGTTTACTTGTCAACCGCAACGGGGTCATCATGGGGATCAGATTGAGCATGATTCGAAAATTAAGAAAGGCGCACGCCAGAAAACGAACGAGCGTCGCCCAGCGAGGACGCGGCGACGATGGCCACGACGCGATCGAATCGACTCGCGAGCGAATTTTGTCTTCCGCCGCGCGGCTCTTCGCCGAGAATGGCTTCGAGGGCTCGTCGATGCCGGCGATCGCCAAGGCCAGCGGCATCACCGCGGGCGCGATCTACAAGCATTTCAAGAGCAAGGGCGAACTGCTGCTCGAAGTCGTAAAACGATCGTTCGAGTCCACCCCGCTCTTCATGCAAAACTCCGCGGGCGCTACAACTACGGCACTCCCACGTCTTGCGTCGGCGTACACCGAACCCGAATTGAAATTGGTTCGCCAGCTTTCCATCGAGGTGCATTCGGCCGCGAGCAGAGATTCCGATGTCAGGCGCTTGTTGGCGCTCTCAGATGAAGCTGCGATGCAGTATATCTCCGACGCGATCGCGCTGGCACAACGCGAAGGTAAACTCGATCCAAAACTCAAGCCGGAGTTCGCGGCGCGTCTGTTTTGCGTATTCGTGATGGGCTTGCTGCATATGGACACCTTGCTGCCAGGTCTAATCGGGGACAAATCATGGCGCGACTTCGTACGCGAGCGCGTCGCGAAGCTGATTGGAGTTGGCTGAGCAGCAATCACTCCACTCCGGCTGCGGACACCTTCTATTTGGGGATTATGTCTAACTTGACACCCACATCCCCTTGCCTACAAAATGGGCAGCGCGATGTCCAGTCCTGAGCGGCAGATGCCGCAGTTTGATCTCCGCTTCAAGGCGTGGGCAAATCCATGCCTAAAGTGGGGAGTAACATGCCGACAAAGAAAAGACGCGAAATCGCAGGCGGGATTGTATTTGCGGCGGGTGCCATTGGTCCTGCCATTTCATTCATTCGATGGGTGCTGGATGTGATCAGCGAAGGTCAGACCGCAAGCGATCTATGGCAAGCGGCGAAACCGTGGGCCAGTTGGATTTACCACGGCACCCCCATCTGGTTGAACGGTGTCTTGATGCTGATCGGAATTGGTTTGCTATTTAGTTCGCGCAAGTCTCGCGTTGTTGAACCAGAAGGCGCGACCGAACAGCAACCCCCCGACTCTCCGCCCAAATTTCGCGACGTGAATGACTTCTATCGGACGTATGACAACGTATTATTGCGCGAATGCGAAGATAACGTTCGCAAGATGGCGGCCGAGTATCCACCAAACAAGCAGCGTGAAGATTTTTTGCTTCGCAATATAGCGACTCTCACCGTGCTCGGAATTTTTGAAATGACGTGGTGGAACATTTTCAAATCTCAGCTTGATGCACTCGATCTGCTCAATAAGAAAAATCTAACACTCGACGAATTGCGTGCATTCTATGATGAAGGGAAGACGAATTATCCTCATTTATATGAAGGTCGTTCGTTTGAGGCATGGCTCGCATTCATGCGCAACTATGTATTGATTGTCGAGGAGGGCGAGATAGTAAAAATCACAGTGCGAGGGAAGGAATTTTTAAAATACATGGTTCATTGCAGTTATGATCCGAAATTGAGAGTCGGTTGATCTCACTTTATGGACGATGGATTTTGTTTAGGTGATTCTCGTTTTCGATTGTGTTTTTTGCGGCGCGCCGGAGTGATGCCGACCTTGTCAGGATCGACGCGAACGAGGTGCTTGAGTGCTTCATGGAACGTCAACGGATGGAGTGAAACGGGCTTTGCTTTTGGCATCTAACCTACCTTAGGCGGTTCAGGAGTCGCGGCAGTAGGTGGCGTTCCAAAACTCCTAATCTGGTCGCGTAAAGCTTCTTCCGCGATCGCGATCCGCTCCATATGTTCAGCCGGATCGGTGAACTCGACGGTATCCTCTCTCAACGTCGCTAGTTGAATCGGGGGACCGACACCGCCAGGTATCGTTTCAATCACATGCTGCACTGTCCACGTCGCTGCGAATCGCGCTTCAGCTACGGTCGGTATGGCATCTTTCGACGCCCGCACCGAGCATCGGAGCGGCCGTCGCTGCCCATTGTTGGATAGCGCCTATGCGGTTGCCCACTTCTGTTGTAATCCGAGTCATTATCTCGACTGGCGTTGTGGTACCGCCTAGGTGCTTACCTTTCCAAAGATTCTCAATCGAATTGTGGGCAAGTTGTGCTATCCCGACTGCGCCAGACGCGGCGTAGAGTACCTTGTCATCAATGGCCCAGATTTTGGTAACTAATTGCTGACCGATAGTCTGAATCGCGCCCGCAGAGAACGTAGCGGCACTATCGGCGGCAATCACTACTCCATCGGAACAGAGGATTCCGACAACAACAGTCACGGCTTATTGCCGAAATATGCTGTTGCGGCGCATTTCAGGATAGGTCTTATAGATAGATTTGATAAGAGTCTCAAATGAATTATGCCGTGCCCAGCTCACTACTGCGTCCAGATATTTGACTGCTACCTCGTCTAGTCCGGATCGTAATTCCGCGGCTCGTGCTATGCCCGCTATTGTAGCGATATAGACGCGATGGGAAGCTACCTGCATAGAAATTTCTACGAGTCGTTCCAACTCTAAGATATTTGCATCGGAATAGATCGCCGCGCTGAAGGGGCCGTAATCGTATGGTTTAAACTCATAGAACTGCTTACACTTTCGTTGAGCCGCAGTGAGATTTTGACTTATCAGGAATAGGCTCTTTTGAAGTTGAACAGGGCTGAGCGGTTCGCCCTTCGCCGCGGCGATGGTGAGAAGCGTCCAATCTTTAGGCGACAAAATCATCATAAAGAGTGTATAGACTCCAACAGAGTGCGTCAAATCTGCTTTGGTTTACGCAATAGACGGGGAAATGGCAAGCGGAATTGACCGCCCCTGTCTATGACCAGATGGCTGGCTTTGTCCGGCTGAGGTTTCCGCCAGCGAGCTGACCTCAGCATCCTGCTATCACGTCGAAGAAAATATTCTTGTTGTCGCGATTGTTGAAGCGATACTGAAACTTCGCAAGGTACAGCGGCAGATATTTCTTGCTCACGTTATGGTAGGTGCCGAGCACGCCACGCTTGAGCAGCGACCAGAACGATTCGACGCTATTCGTATGGACCTCGCCGCGCACGTACTCGCCGGTACTGTGCGAGATCACTTCGTGCGGCATCGCCCATTTCAGATAGCGATAGCCGGAGTGTTCATCGGTCGCGACCAGCTTCACTTTATCGCTGACGGTATCGCGCACGAATCGAGTCAGCGTCTCGGTATCGGTGTTCTCGATCATCTTGCAGACCACGTTTCCCTTGCGGCTGATCGCGCCAATGACGGGAATCTTGCCAGCGGTGCCGCGTCCGCCCTGCTTCTTGTTGAAGTGGCGATTCTTTTCTTTGCCGCCGATATAGGTTTCGTCAACCTCGACCGTGCCGAGCAACTTCGCCAGCCCGTCATCCTTCATCGCGGCGCGAATACGCATCACCATGTACCACGCCGTGCGGTAATCGCCGCTTCCGATCTGGCGATGGATTTGAAGCGCGCTGATTCCCTTCTTGCTCTGAGTCATCAGGTAGATCACCTGAAACCAAGTCGAGAGCGGGTAGTTGGTATTCTCGAAAATGGTTTTCGTGATGACGCTGAATCGGTAGCCATTGCGCTTGCCGCAATCTGCGTTCTTGCAGATCCAATGGAAGGGGCGTGCCTTCAATTCGTATATGCGCTCGCTCTTGCCGCATCGCGGGCATTTCACGTCATCCGGCCAGCGCATATCGCGCAACAGCATTTTGCACGCCGTCTCGTCGCTGAACTGTTTCATCAACTGAGCGAGCGTGATGTTGGGCTGAGTGCAGAGCGGCTTGCCAGCTTCAACGGATTTCTTCATACAGAGAAATATAAGGCTTTTTGCGTCGGGTGTCAAGCCCAACATAATCCCCTTCTATTTGGCTTTCTTGCCCTTGCCGGTGAGCTTCACCGATTGCGGATCGCGTTCCGCATTGTCGATGATCATCAGGGTGGCGTCCTGGGTCGCCGCTTTCGTCAGAGACCAAAGAAACCTGGGCCTTGCACGATTATCTGGCCGCTTACGATCAGGTCACCGACGCCGGTCAGATTTCCCTGCACGAACAGATTGCCGTTCACACCAAGGACTGCGTTGCTAAGGGCCAGATTACCCTTAACCGTCACGCCAGCGTTGGTGTAAACAAACCCGGCAATTGTTACGGGAGGCTGCTAACGCTGCCAAAGGAGCGAATGCGATCGCTCAATAGACCCTTCTTTTCAGGCCTCAATCTTCGGTATGTCTTTGATGGATTCGTTCTCGAAAGCGCGGTACAACGTCGAGCGGCGGTCAGAGAGCCCAACCGTTGAAAGAGCAAGATAAACGGTCAAGAGGTTGCGACGGAAAATGAGCTACGAGAGGAATTTTCAAATTGGATTGAAGCCCCTGACCTCGCTGCCCGGAGACATCATCCGCCTCTGGCCCGATGGACCGACGACGACGTTGGATGGTGTGGGTCCTGAGGGAGAATTCCGCGGACGAGTGGGCGCCGTGGGTGACGCGGCGATGCTTCGCAATGTGTCCGATCCGACGCTCACCGTTTATAGGCCCACGAACGGCAAGCCGAACGGCACCGGCGTGATCGTGTGCCCGGGTGGCGGCTGGCGAATCTTGGCATGGGAGCATGAGGGGCTCGATGTCGCGCACTGGCTCGTTGCGCATGGCTATACAGCGTTTCTGTTGAAATATCGCGTGCGTGCCACGCCCGCGGCGCAAGCGGACTACGACGCCGAGATGGCGCAGATGGCTGCGCGGATCGACGTGACCCGCAAGGGAAAGACTGCCTTCCGCGCCATGAGCGACATCGTGCCCGCCAAATCGTTCAGCGATGCGCGTGCAGCCGCAGCCGACGACGGGCGCCGCGCGGTCGCAATCGTGCGCGAGCGAGCCAAGGAATGGGACGTCGATCCGGCCAAGATCGGCATGATTGGATTCTCGGCCGGCGCGTTTCTCGTCGTCGATATAGCGGTTGATCCGCGCGCTGCACCGCTCGCCTTTGTCGCGGCGATCTACGGCGGCGAAACGTTGGGAAGGCCCATACCTAAGGATGCGCCGCCGCTGTTCACCTGCATCGCCCAGGACGATGTCCTGCTGTATCGCGTTGTCGAAGGTCTCTACTCCGACTGGACCGACGCCGGACGCTCAGCTGAACTGCACATCTACCGGCGCGGCAACCACGGGTTCGGCATGGCGAAGCAGGGAATGCCGTCAGACCGCTGGATCGATCAATTCCGCGAGTGGCTCGCCGATCTGGAATTCGCGTAGCAGCATCGGCCGCTCCGGGCGCACGTCGTTCGATTCAAAGAAGGAGGTACCTGGAATCCCAAAGGTGCGTGTCAGATCAATGGCGACGGCTCGCTAACGGCCTTGGTCCGAGAAAGCTCCCCGGCGGCGAGATTTCTTTTAATTTAATGACCGCATCGGCGAGATCTTTGAGGTCCTGCTTTGCACCGTCGGTAAGCTGGCCGTTCACGAAGTCGGCCGATACGAGGTACACACTTGTCGGCACTACCAGCGCCCCAAACCATGCGAGCACGTCGCGCAGATGCCAATCGACGCCAAGAAAGTGATGCTGAGTCGCGCCCATCGCGACAATTCCAACCGGCTTTGCGGCCAGCGATTCGATAGGCAGATGATCGAGCAGGTTTTTCAGCGCGCCGGTGAAGGAGCCGCGATAGACCGGGCTCGCGATGATCACGCCGTCCGCCGCGCGCACGCTCTCGATAATCGCGGCGGTATCATCCTTGTATTGTTCAGGCGGCCTGCCGTCGGCGAACGCGACCTGCTTGTCCGCGAGGTTGATCAGTTCGACCCCAAGGTCCTTGCGCGACGCGCTCGCAGAATCGAGCAGCCATCGCGTCGCATTGAGCAGTCTTCCCGGCGGCGTGACGCTGCCCACAATCGCTAGCAATCTTGTCGGCATGAAGTTCTTTATCCGGCTATGCGCCCGGCGACCGCAACACTCTTGCGTCTTTCCCGGTCGGCGATCTCGCGCCGCACCAACGGAATCAGTTCGCAGCCGTAGTCGATAGCGTCGTCGAGCGGATCGAAACCGCGAATCAGAAAAGTCGTGACGCCAAGGTCGTAGTACGCAAGCATCGACTCTGCCACCTGCTCCGGCGTGCCGACTAACGCCGTCGTAT
This sequence comes from uncultured delta proteobacterium, assembly GCA_963711565.1. GTDB lineage: Bacteria > Desulfobacterota > Binatia > Binatales > Binataceae > Binatus. The sequence goes on from CAVQEQ010000001.1 coordinate 761,692, forward strand.
TGCCCCGCGCGCCGGTCGCCGCGGCCACCGCCGTCCAGAGCCGCTTGTCGAGGACTTCGCCCTCGGCAGCCGCGGCCAGCAACCGCTGCGAGCCGACGGCGCCCGGAGTTTTCGCCGGCGCGCCCAGCATCGCACGGCCGCGAATCTCGCGAATGGTTTCTATAACTCGTCGCGCGCGCCCCCACGCCGCGTCCTCGGTCGCTGCAAGGATCGGCCGCGTGGACAAGCTAAATCTTACGCTTCGTCCGTGCCGCGCCGCCGACGCTCGGACCTGCGCTATTGTCTTAGCAGCTTCCGCTAACGGCTCACCCCACAGCGCGTAAACGTCGGCATGTTTTCCCGCGATCGCGATTGCGGCATCGGACGAGCCACCGAAATAGATCGGAATGTGCGGCTTCTGGATCGGCTTGATATCCACAGACGAGTGCACGAACCTGTAGTACTTGCCTTCGTGATCGACGGGCTTGTCCGCCGTCCAGATGCGGCGAAGGATTTCGACATACTCGTCGGTGCGCTCGTAGCGCTCGTCATGCGAAATGAAATCGCCGTCCTTGCGCTGCTCGCCGTCGTCGCCGCCGGAGATGATATGAACTGCCAGCCGCCCGCCGCTGAAATGATCGAGCGTCGCCAGCTTGCGCGCGGCTACAGTCGGCGCGACGAACCCCGGCCGATGCGCCAGCATCAGGCCGAGCCTCTCCGTCACGAACGCGGCGTACTGTGCGACGATGAAGCCGTCGGCGCCGTTCGAGAAATAGCCGATCAGGATTCGGTCGAAGCCCGCCTGCTCGTGAGCCTGCGCGAAGCGACGCACGTAATCGATATCAATCGCCGGTCCGCGTGGCGGGTGAATCTCCGAGGCGGGCTGCGTGCCGATCATGCCGATGAACTCGACGCTCATGAACGCTCTCCTCTTGCCGATGCCGGTTCTCAGCCTGCGGCGATCGCTTCCGGCTGCGTGGCTTCCCGCCGGATTGGGAGCTTCGGAAACAACAGCTCGGCGACATAGTAGGCTTCTTCCAGTCCGGGATAACCCGAAAGAACGAACGTGTCGATACCGATGTCGAGGTATTCCTCGAAGCGCCGCGTCAGAGTTTTAGGATCTCCGACCAGCGCCGTCCCCGCGCCGCCGCGAACGAGACCGATGCCGGCCCACAGGTTCGGGCTGATCACGAGATCTTCGCGGCTGCCGCGATGTAGTTGCACCATCCTGCGCTGCCCGACTGAGTCCATCCGCGCGAAAGTCTGCTGCGCCACGGCGATCGCATCGTCGCTGACGTACTTGATCAATTCATCCGCCGCCGCCCAGGCCGCGGATTCGGTTTCGCGCACGATTATATGCAGCCGCATTCCGAACCTGAGCGTGCGGCCCAGCTCGGCCGCGCGTTTGCGCACTCGCGCGATTTTCTCTGCCGACTGCGCGGGAGGCTCGCCCCAAGTCAGGTAAAGATCAACGTGTTTGGCCGCCACCTCTATCGCCGCATCGGACGATCCGCCGAAGTAGAGAGGAACGTTCGGCTTGCGTTCGCGATCGATGAGCAAGCGGCCGCCGATGATCTTCAGATGACGCCCCTCGAAATCGACTTCCCTGCCCTCCACGAGCGGCTTCCAGACTGTCAGGAATTCATCGGTTATCTCATAGCGCGCGTCGTGATCTAGATGCAGTCCCTCGCCGGCCAATTCCGTCGGATCGCCACCGGTGACAACGTTGATGAGACATCGTCCGCCCGACATCTTGTCCAGCGACACCGCCATCCGCGCCGACACGGTGGGTGAGACGAGGCCTGGCCGCACGGCCACCAGGAACTTCATGCGACGTGTTACCGCCGCGAGCGAACTGGCGACCACCCATGCGTCCTCGCATGAGCGGCCGGTCGGCAGCAGCGCGCCCGCAAAGCCGAGTCCGTCAACCGCCTCGGCGACCTGGCGCATGTAAAACGGGGTCGGGCGGCGGCTTCCCTTGTCGGTCGCCAGGTAGCGTCCATCGCCGTGAGTGGGGATATACCAGAAAATTTCCATCACTCGGTTGCTCTCCGATCGTTGTCGAATCAAAGGGAACGCGGACGGACGGCGCAGACTTCGCAGCCGTCCGCCCGCGCGTCGGGGGGACTCCGTTATTCAACTCGGTCGTCAGGACGCCGCCGCCGCTACCGGCTCACGTTGCGCCGACTCCTTCTTGAGAATCCGGCTGCGACGACCGTTGACGCTGACGGGCACGTCGCCCGCTACGGTCACGCGCCGATGCAATCGCGGCTGCTTGCCATAGTCGTCGATCGCAACGTGCTGAGTCGCGCGGTTATCCCAGATTGCAACGTCGCCCACCGACCATCGCCATCGCACCGTGTTCTCGAGGCGGGTCACGTATCCCTGCAACAACACGAAGAGCTGTTTCGAATCGGCCTGCGGCAGGTCGACAAAGTGCCGCAAGAAAGCTCCCAGCACCAGAGTGCGCTCTCCGGTTCCAGGATGAATTCGGACGACAGGATGCTCAGTCTCATAGACGGTGGAAGTGAAAACATCGAAGTATCGTTTCAGCTTGTCGGACGTCGCCTTCGTGGGCACCGAGTAGTCGTACGCGTTGGAGTGCACCGCCCAGAGATTGTTGGCAATCTCCTGCAGCTTGGGCGGCAACGATTGATAAGCCGCCGCCGTGTTGGCCCATGCAGTGTCGCCGCCGCGAGTCGGAACGATCAGCGCGCGCAGTATCGAGGCTTGCGGATAGGCGTCGACGAACGTCACGTCGGTATGCCACGCGGTCGCGCGATTGCCATGCGTGCCGTCGATGTCCAGCACGGCTTCGGTGCCCTTAACAGACGGAACGGTCGGATGCGGCACGATGTCGCCGAGCAGGCGGCCGAAAGCCTCGTGGCTAGCTTCGTCGAGATGCTCCTGCCCGCGGAAGAAGATCACTTTGTATTTGAACAGAGCTTGGCGAATCGACTCGACCGTCGCGGGTTCCAACTCACCTGAGAGCCGCACACCTCTAATCTCGGCGCCGATACGTCCCGCGACTGGCAATATTTCCAAGCCACTTTCTCTTCTATTTCCGCTCATTGCTTGTTCCTCATCTGATAAAAGTAAATCTATCGGATTACTCAACTAACGGTCTGAACCTAGTTGAATCGCGACATCAATGCAAGAATCGTCAACCGGACTCGACGAAGTCCCAGACGCGAAGCGACCTACGACTCTCAAAATCCTCCGGCGTCGGCAGCATTACGCATCGCCTGCGTCGTGAAAAAATTCTTGTCAACCGAACCCATGTTGATGTACCAGGTCTCGCGCTCTGGAGTTTCCTGACCCGGCAGGTAACAGACGCTCGATGCGCCGCTCTGAACGTCAGTTGACGCGGCCGCGACTATGAACTGCCGCTTGAACGGATAGATCGCTACGCGCGCATCGGGCACCGGGCGATCCCGGAACGTCGACCAGAAGAGATAGTTCTGGAAAAGTTCGCCGCGACGATCGTAGGTATCGACGTACGGAGTGAACCATGCCTCGGTATCGACGTACAGAACATTTTTCGACTGTAACGCATCGACGATTCCCGCGCGCGGCGTCGCCTCGACGATGTACACATGACGCAGCTCCCAATCCTCGGGGCAGGAACTGGCGCCGCCGTCGGTCTGGCAGGTGATTGCGGGAACGTGCTCGGAGTGAACGCTCGCCAGCAGCTGCCTCTCGCCGAGGAACTTGTAGTCATAAGTTTCCGGTTTGGCGTTGAAGCCCGCGTAGTGATCGGGATTCCAGGCGCCGTATCCGGTCGCGGTGGTATTCAGCGATTCGTTGAGCCTGCGGACTCGGCGATTCTTAGGATTGTAGGACCATTGGTCGTCGCCGCGCAGTTCGTCGGCGTAGCGATACCGGATGATTCCGGTTCCCCGCAGCTCGGCCGGAGAAAGCTCCGGATAGATTGCCGAGAGCCAGACCCGGCCTGAAGTTTTGAAATCCGGATCGACCGGCAACGGTTCGACTTCGGTGCGTCCGACAAGGCTGTAACCAGCGTAGTGACCGAACGAGGTGTAGGCGTAGGGATCCGGCGCCTCGTTCGGGGTCGTGTTCTCGATATGGCATTCGTAGTAACGCAGGTCGTAGTCATCCGAGAGGAGTGGATGGAAGGTGAGGTTCCATTCAATTTTCGTCGCGACATCGGGATCGTTCGGATCGAGGAACGGAAAAGGCAGACCAGCGACGTAGCCGAGTAAAGAACGATGGTCACGGGAGAGGACTACCTGCTGCGAGTATTTCTCGGTCGCTTCCTTGTACGGTGGCGGCCAGTCCAGTTGCGAGGTCGGGACGATCTTCAGCCCCATCCCGTGCGTGACCTTGTAGTAAACTCCCGGCGAGACGAGGTCTCTCACTTTGGATGCGTTGCTCATCGTGATTACTTCGCCTGGTTTGACCTGAGCGCAGGCTGGGACGGCGAATGGAACCGCTTGTGAGGCAACAAATGCTATGAAAAACAACCAGAAAACTGACAGCTTCATATCTCTACCTCTACTCCCCATTTAGTCGATAAATATACTCGACTGATGGCAGAGAATATTGAAGCCGTCGAATTGACGCAAGCCCCCTTTGCTCTTTTCCTATTTCTGCAGAGCGCGGCGGACGGCGCGCTCCAACTGATCGATCTCGTCGTGGGTGTTGTAGAGTGCGAGTGAAGGCCGGACCGTTGCGTCGAGTCCGAAGCGATCCATCGTCGGCTGCGCGCAGTGATGACCCGCGCGCACGGCGATGCCGTCCTGGTCGAGGATCTTGCCCATCTCCTCGGCGGGAATTTTGTCGGTGACGAACGAGACCACGCCCGCCTTCTCAGGAGCCGTGCCGATCAGACGGACGCCCGGGATTCTGCCGAGCGCTTCGGTTGCGTATGCCAGCAGCGCGCGCTCATGCGTGGCGACATTCTGCATCCCGATGCGATCGAGATAGTCCACCGCGGCGCCGAGACCGACCGCCGGACCGAGGGCCGCGGTGCCGGCTTCGAAGCGCGAGGGCGGATCGGCAAACGTACTGTGCTCGAACGTCACGCGCTGAATCATGTTGCCGCCGCCCTGCCATGGCGGCGTCTCATCGAGCAGCGCCTTCTTGCCGTAGAGAACGCCGATGGCGCTGGGACCGAACAGCTTGTGGCCGGAAAATGCGTAGAAGTCCGCGTCGAGGCTCTGCACGTTGACGGGGAAGTGCGAGACGGCTTGCGCGCCGTCGATGAGCACTTTCGCGCCGCGCCGATGCGCGATGTCGATCATCTCGCGGACCGGGAGAATCGTACCGAGCGCGTTGGATACGTGCGTCAGCGAGACGAACTTTGTTCTGGTCGTGAGAGTTCGCTCGAAGTCGCTCAGCAGGACTTCGCCGCGATCGGTCACCGGAACCACTCGGATGACCGCGCCGACCTGCTCCGCCAGGAATTGCCACGGCACAATGTTGGAATGGTGCTCGAGCGTCGAGAGGACGATCTCATCGCCCTCGCCGAGGAACTTGCGCCCGTAGCTGGCGGCGACCAGGTTGACGGCTTCGGTGGTACCGCGGACGAAGACGATTTCCTCCGCTGAGCCGGCGCCGATGAAGCGCTGCACCTTCTCGCGCGCGCTCTCATACGCGTCGGTTGAACGCGCCGCGAGCTCGTGCGCAGCGCGATGCACGTTCGAGTACTCGTGCGAATAGTAGTGCACCAAGCGATCGATCACCGCTTGCGGTTTCTGCGTCGTGGCGGCGTTGTCGAGCCATACGAGGCGCTTGCCGTGAACGCGTTCTTCGAGGATGGGGAAGTCGCGCCGGATGTCGTTGACGTCGAACAGACGCCGCTGGAAAGGCGCCGCCGGCGCGGCCGCTTCGGGGCGCGTCGCGAGTATTGGCGTCAGGAAATAGTAGGACGGCGCTCCGTCTTGCGGTGGTTTTCCCGACAGGGGCGCATCGTCGAACAGGCGCGGCAACGAGCCGTCGTGAATCTCGACGTTGGCCGGAAGCGGGGGCGACCAGTCGATCGGACCGGCAGCCGCTTCAGTAATCCCGGTGGCAGGGGCCGCGGCAGCGACACTCGACGGCGCGGGAATTTGCGACTGGTGAATGCCGGCATCGAAGTATGGCGATGCCGGAATCGCCGCAGACGATGGCGCGACACTGGTAGCCGCTCCAGGGGCTGCAGTCTGAGCGGCTGCGGCGGCGATACTCGCCGGAGCAGGAATTTGCGACTGATGAATCGCCTCGTCGAGATACGGCGCGGCCGGAATCGGCGCGCCCGGAAACGGTGTCGCGGCGCTGCTGACACCGGCAGTTGGACCCGGCAATCCCAACGTCGAGGCGAGCGGACTCGTGGTGCGCGCGGCCGTCAGAGCGGCCGTGCCGACGGATTCCGGCGCCGCCGCGCCGGGGATCGGGCCGAGCAGCTTGCTCGTGATGCGATCGAGGGTCGCGTCGTCGATGCCCGGCGGCGCGCCAGTCGCGGTTACGCCCGGCAGGACACTAACCGGCGCCGGGACTTCACTCGTCGTCATGATAGTTGCCTACTTCGACGTTCTCGAGAATTCCGAGCGCGTCCTCGGTCAGCACCGCGGCCGAGAAATACAAAGTTACGAGATACGACGCGGTCGAATAGTTATCGATGCCCATGAAGCGCACCGACAGACCGGGCATCTGCTCGCCGGGAAGACCCGTCTGATGCAAGCCGACGACGCCCTGCTTCTGCTCGCCGACGCGCATCAGCAGAATGCTCGTCAGGCCGGCGGAACCTTCGGTGTCGCGATTGGACACGTGCGGCACTCGCGAACCGTTGGATCGATTGATCGGCAACTTGTTCGACGGAACGAGCGGGATGCCGCGCCAGGTAATGAACGGCGAGCCGAACATCTGCACAGTCGGAGGCGGAACGCCGCGGCGCGTGCATTCGCGGCCGAAAGCGGCGATCGCGCGCGGATGAGCAAGGAAGAACGCGGGCTCCTTCCAGACGTGCGCCAGCAAATCGTCGAGATCGTCAGGAGTCGGCGGGCCGGAGCGGGTGCGGATGCGCATCGAAGGCGCGGCGGCGAAGAGCAGGCCGTGCTCGGGGTCGTTGAGAATTTCGGCTTCCTCGCGCTCTTTGATCCCCTGGATCGTCAGGCGGAGCTGCTCGCGCAGCTGATCGTAGTTGTTGTTGTAGAGGTCGGTGATGCGGGTATGCAGGCGGATGACGGTCTGGATGGTCTGGAGCTGATACTGGCGCGGGACTTCGTCGTAGTCGACGAAGGTGCGCTGCAACTCGGGCTCCTCGCCGACGTTGTATGAGGCAATATCGATTCCCGCTTCGCCGGATTCGTTCTGCTTGGCGGGGGACTCTTCGCGCTGGCGGACCAACGCATCGAAGTTGGCGCGCAGCTCCGGCGATGAATCGAGCAAGGCGCGGAAGCGCGTGCGGTCCAGCGTCAGGAACACGCTCGGGGTCAGGGTCTGCGCGGTGGTAGTATGGCGCCACTCATTGAGCAACGCGGTTTCGCCGAAGAAGTCGCCGTCGCCATAGAGCGCGAGACGCAGCTTTTCGCCGTGCGCGTCGGTGGTCGCAATTTCGACCTTGCCTTTGACGATGATGTAGAACTTCTCGCCCGCATCGCCCTCCTTGTAGAGATCCTCGCCTGCGCCGCGGCGTTCTTCGACCAGCAATCCCGAGATAGCGCCGAGCAATGGTTCGTTGGCGGTGCGCAGCAGGGACAAGCCGCGCAACGCGTTGGCGTCGAGCGCGGCTTTGTCATCGACGAGAGTAGTTGCGATTCGATCGCTCTGGCGCAGAACGATTCGGCGCCGGTTCACCTGGTAAACTCCGCCCTGGATGTTCAACCACGGCAACAGGTGGAGCAGCCAGCGCGGCGTCTCCGCCAGCATCTGGGGGACGGTGAGAGTCGGGTTGGATAGCGTGCGAGCGGCCGGGACGCTGAGTGTATGTGGAGCTAACGGGCGTTGCGGATCTGGCATTGGACTTCCTTTTGTGATCTGGAAATTGAGAGCTATTGGTTGGTTCGCTGTCGCGAAGCGTTGACGAGGACTTCAAACATCGGGTGAGAGCGAAGTTACTCTTAATTCAACACTATGTCTAAATTACCAAGTGTGTATTAGTCAGTTGCGCGCGAATGAATACTCACTAGTTCCAATAGTTAGTAGTCTAATGAGTCTCGAAGTGGACCTTTAGCCGAGCAAGTTAATAGGCGAAAGTATATTTGCGGACCTGCGGTGGCCCGAAGTTTCCCTTGATTAATGGCATCCTAACTGGCTATTCACCCACACAGTCCAGTCAACCGATGGTTTACTCCGGCGCCCGATCGAGCGAATTGACCAGTCCGGGCGTAGTGGAAATGACGATTTACAGCATTAGCCCGGAGCATGCGCGCGCGCGAAAATAATTCTTTTGTTTCAGATGCCGCCACCGTCATCGAACGCTTCGCCGCGCGCCAGCGCCTGAGTAACGCTGCTGTTGGGCGGGACATCGCGCGTGAGCCATACGTTTCCACCGATGGTCGAATTGTGCCCGATGGTGACGCGGCCCAGGATGGTCGCGCCGGCGTAGATGATGACATCATCTTCGATGATCGGATGACGCGCGTTGCCTTTGACCAGCGCGCCGTTCTCGCCAACCGGAAACCGCTTGGCGCCCAACGTCACCGCTTGATACAGCCGCACGCGCTTGCCGACCTTCGCCGTCTCACCAATCACGACGCCGGTGCCGTGATCGATGAAGAAGCTCCCGTCGATGTCGGCGCCGGGATGAATGTCGATGCCGGTGGCCGAATGCGCGAGCTCCGCGATGATGCGCGCGAGCAGCGGGAGATCGAGAAGGTAAAGCTCGTGCGCGAGCCGATGATGCGTAATGCCGGTGATGCCGGGGTAGCAGAAGCGAACCTCCTCGATGCTGCGGGCGGCGGGGTCGCCCTGATAGGCGGCGAGAATGTCGGTCTCGAGCAGCGCGCGCACGTGGGGCAATCGCTCGGCGAATCGGTGTGTAATCTCAAAGGCGCGGCGCGCGCGCTCGGATTCGCCGTCGGGCGACGCGAACTGCAGCTCGCGCTCAATCTGCTGAAGAAGAATCCGCAGCGTCGCGTCGAGCTTGTGGCCGACGAAGTAATCGACTCCCTCTTCGGTGAAATCCGCCAGGCCAAAATGGGTCGGAAAGAGCGCCGCAAAGAGCCCATCGATGATTTCGCGCAGCGCTTCGCGCGACGGCATCTCGATGATCGCGCCGTCGCGCCTGCGCTCTTGCGATTTTCCCCGTGACGCGCGCAGCTCGGCGACGATCCTGCCCAAGTCCCATCGCGCGCTGGGAGAAGAGTCGCGTCCGTTTTTGCCGACGCTCATGCGGCGATGCCCTTGGCTTGAGCGACGCTGTCGAATAGCGCAGTACTTAAGTATCGCTCACCCGAATCGGGCAACACGACGACGATGGTCTTGCCCTTGTTCTCCGGACGCTTCGCGATGCGCACGGCCACGACGACCGCTGCTCCCGACGAAATGCCCGACAGGATTCCTTCTTCGCGCGTCAGCCGGCGCGCGTATTCGATCGCATCTTCGTTGGTCACCTGCTCGACTACATCGACAATCGAGAGGTCGAGGTTTTCGGGTACGAAGCCGGCGCCGATGCCCTGGATTTTGTGCGCGCCCGGCTTCAGCGGCTGACCGCTGCGTTTTTGTGTGATGACGGGACTGGCGGTCGGCTCGACGGCGACCGAGACGATTGCTTTGCCTTTCGTCTTCTTGATGTAGCGCGAGACGCCGGTGATGGTGCCGCCGGTGCCGACTCCCGATACGAAAATATCGATCGCGCCCTCCGTGTCGTTCCAGATTTCAGGGCCGGTGGTCGCTTCGTGAATCGCGGGATTGGCGGGATTGCTGAATTGCTGCAGCAGGACGTAGCGATCGGGCGCCGACGCTTTGATTTCCTCGGCCTTCGCGATCGCGCCGCTCATCCCGCGCGCGCCCTCGGTCAATTCCAGCTTCGCGCCGTAGGCGATCAGCAGCTTGCGGCGCTCGAGGCTCATCGTATCGGGCATCGTCAAGGTCAGCGGAATGTTGCGCGCGGCGGCGACGAAGGCGAGCGCGATACCGGTGTTGCCGCTGGTCGGCTCGACCAGCTCCTTGCTGGGGCCTAGCAGGCCGCGCTTCTCGGCGTCCCAGACCATCGCGGCGCCGATACGGTCCTTGACGGAATACGCGGGGCTGCGTCCTTCAATCTTGCCGAGAACTATCGCCGGCGCGCCGTCGGTGACGCGGTTGAGCCGCACCAGCGGCGTGTGTCCGATCGAGCGTGAATTGTCTTCGTACCAATGTGGCATCGATTATCTCCGCTTCTGAAAATCGTCGTGACGTTCTGCTAGCGCGCGATCAGGCGCTCTTCTCCGCCGGCCAGAAGACGAGAGCGCGAACCTCGATGCTCTCGCGCGGCGCGGCGTCGTGCGCGCTGGTTGGATCCTCGAACGCCGAGTGAGCGGTGAAGCGCGCGCGGCCGTCCTCTTTCGAGTCGTAGCACTTGAGCAGAATCACTTCGTTTTTTTCGAGGCGCGGAAAATAGAACCAGCGATGGTTGGGATTGTAGGTGAAGCGATAGGTCTCGCCGACCTTGTCGCGGTAAACCAGATCGGACGCAACGAAGTCCTCGGGATCGATCGAGCTCGAATCGCAGACCGCGAGTGGCGTGGATTCAATCGGTCCGCGAATCGGGCGCCATACGTTGATTTCGGCAAAGCGATTCTGCAAGCGCGCTTCGGCCTCGGCAGGAGGCAGATGATCGCGGACCCGGCGCGGTCCGGACTTGGCGGTGTAGTCATTGTGAACCGCGCGGCCATATTCGCGCGCGTTCTTTTCGCCGCGCTTCGCCAGCTCGGCATTGCGCACCTGATGGTCGAAGACTACGACCTTCTCAGCGCCCGTGGCTTCCTTCAGGAGGCGCTCGACCTCGGGATAGTAGGTAGTCTTCACTTCGTTTTGATCGTAGAAGTCGCGCACTGCGGTCTCTTGATGCGTCAACTGGAAGCCCTGCTTGTCGAGCGACAAGTCGCGGACAACCTCGCGCGCGTTTCGAATCGGCACGTTGTGCGCGACGAATTTTCCAGTCGATCGCGGCGTTCCGGCTGGCGGCTCGTAGGCGTAGTAAACGGGCTTCTCGCTGTTGGGTTCGATGTAGTTGAGCGATGCTTCGATTGGAATTCCGGCGCGATTGCCTGCGGCTTCGTGTGATTCAGAGATTCTGTCCATTGTGCGTGAGCCTCCTTATAAATGCTCAGGGCGACATTTAGCCAAGTAATTTGATAGACTTACATGGTTTTACGATTTCGAGTCAAGACTATTTGCTGAAAAGTGCATCACTGGACTTATATTATCTGCTAGATTGGAATACCTGATGATTGGAGCGAACGACCCAGGAGCGCAACAAGCCAAGTGATTTCCCAGAAATCGAAGTACGCGCTCAAGGCGCTGATCGTGCTCGCCGAAGAGTATGGCAAAGGTCCGACTCTGATCGCGGATATTGCAGCGCGCGAACACATTCCGCGCAGCTTCCTGGAACTGATTCTGCTGGAGCTGAAGAATCACCGCTTTCTGGACAGCCGCAAGGGACGCGGCGGCGGTTACTTCCTCGCGCGGCCGCCCGCAATGATCTCGGCGGGACAGGTGTTGCGCGCGATCGAGGGGCCGCTTGCTCCGCTGCCATGCGCGAGCAAGACCGCCTATCGGAAGTGTGAGGAATGCCACGACGAACGCACTTGCGCGGTGCGGCTGATGATGTGCGATGTGCGCGAGGCGACGGCGCGCATCCTGGACTCGACGACGCTGGCGGACCTGCTCAAGCGCTCGCAGTTGGCAATGCACGGACGCGAAGTGCTCGATTTTTCCATCTAGGCATCCCACGAGGAACGTCTCTTCGCGTAGCGAATACTGCGAACGCGCTGGCGCCGTCCGACAGAGCGCAACTGCTTCGTCGGCAGCACGTCGGCGCGCAGTGTGCGCATTTGGCGGCGAAGCGGAGCGGGGTTGATTTCGAGCACTTCGCAAACGTACTCGAAGGAAAAAGGAACGGCTCCCGTTCTTGCTTCGAACCATCGCGCGACTTCGGCGAATTCGATGCGATCTGCTCGCCGCCGCGAATCGCGCAATCGCAGATAGGTGCGGACGGCGTCCTCGAGCACGGCAAAAACGAGCCGCCTCTCACCGTCGAGAAACGCACTGCGCCGAATCAGGTCGTAGAACTGCACGGGCACGACGGTGCCCAGCTCATATTCGGGGCCGGGAGAGGAGTGGCGGCGGTCGAAGTGTGCGGGGTTCTGGCTGCGGGCTTCAAGGCTTGAGGTCATCGTTCAGTCCTTTAAGTGAATCGCTTCCTGGTTCGAAGCGGCCGGCGTTGCAATTTTTCGGTCGAGGTAAAACCTGGTCGCCGACGGGTAACAGCCGAAATGAAAAACTTTCTCGCCAGTTGACGCTTCAGAGACAGTGCCGCCGCGTGTGAGTTGTTCGCCTGCGGGCTTCAAGGGTTGCCGTTCGTCGCTATCCGGGGAGATTTCCAGCTTGTGATCGTAGAGCTCAGAGCGCGCCGGCTCGAAACTCGCGGCGATTCGCGCCAGCTCCGTGAGCCCATCAGATGAGGATGACTCCGGCTCCGCTTGTACGAACCATGCAATGAAGCGACGACGACGTTTGCCTTTGTGATACATAGGTCACTCTCCTGCCAGTGCTGTTGAATCTGTGGAATAAGAGATTTCGTGACGAATTGGTCGCGCGCCGCGCGCGCCCAATCAGTTGAATCGCGGCGACCAAGCCGCTCGCACCCCCACCGATGATCGCAATGGTGGCGGCCCGAGTTAAAGGACGAAGGGGGAGTTCGTTCATATCCAATTTAGTCAATCGAATTACTTGACTGATTGACAATATCCAAAAGATACAATGTGAAGCAATAGAGTGAGCTGGATCGTCCAAGATTGCACCGAATGCCCAGCACGTTCTCTGTGAGGTCTTCCGGGGTTGGACCTGAGCGCAGCGGATGAGCCAGAATCGGAGCGCGATCGAAACCACTCAACCGTAAAAAGGCAAGCGCAATGACAGACATCGTGAAAATCGCGGATGCGGGCCATGTCAGAACCATCACGCTCAATCGCCCGGAAAAAAAGAATGCGCTGAGCAATGCCCTCGCATGGGGTGTGATCGGTGCGATTGAGGATGCGGCGCGGACCGACGAAGTCTGGGTGATCGCGATTACCGGCAGCGGCGACGCGTTTTGCTCCGGGTTGGATTTGTCCGGTGGCGATCGCTCTTCGCCGCTGTCGGCACAATCGGCTCAGCTCGATGACATTTCCTGGGTCGGCCATTTCCTCCTGGCGATCCGCAAACGGTGCGACAAACCTGTCGTCGGCGGCATCAACGGAGTAGCCGTAGGGGCCGGACTCGGTCTCGCCATGGCGACCGACGTACGGCTGGTCAGCCGCGGCGCGAGGCTGATGGCCGGCTATACGAGAATCGGCGGTTCACCTGACGCCGGCCTTACGATCACCCTGCCGCAAGCCATGGGCTACGAGCAGGCGATGCGTTTCATGATGGAGAACCGGACAGTGCTGGGCGAAGAGGCGGTCGCGCTAGGCATGGCCGGAGAAGTGGTTGATGACGCGCAATTCGCCGACCGCTTGGCGCGCTACTGCGCGGAACTCTGCCACTGGTCGCCCATCACGCTTCGGCTTCTCAAGCGCGGCATGGTGAAGTCGCTGGAGACGAGCGACATGGAACAGCAGCTCCGCTACGAGTTGTCCAATATTCGCATCGCCTTCAGCAGCGAGGACGCAAAGGAAGCGCGCAAGGCCTTCTTCGAGAAACGCCAGCCCGTCTTCAAGGGAAGATAGGACGACCTCGCCTCTTTTTTCTCGCCAGAAAGAACTTGGTTTGCTGAGATTTATGGAGAGTGAAGTCGCATAAGGTAGCCGCGAAGATTTTCGCGTGTTGGGAGAGTTCGCTATGCCTGACAAGAATCATCAGATCGACGTCGAGAAAACGCAAAAATTCGCGCAGGAGGTCTTCAGTCACCTCGCGGGAGCACTGGTCTCGGGCATGATCCATCTTGGCGAACGCATGGGTCTCTACCGGGCGCTGAATGGTGCCGGTCCCCTCACCAGCGAAGAACTCGCGCGCAAGACCGGTCTTAGTGAACGATGGGTTCGCGAGTGGCTATATCAGCAGGCATCCGCGAACGTAATAGACTACAGGGGTGAGTCGCGTTTTGAGCTCAGCCCCGAAGCTGCTCTGGTGCTGGCGGACGAAAACAGTCCCTTTTTTCTTGCCGGCGGTTTTTGTGCATTCCCACAGCAGATGGCGCTGTTGAACGAACTGCCGCGGTCATTCAAAAGTGGACTCGGCCTGTCTTATGACCAGTTCGGTTCGGAAGTGAATGTCGGCGTCGAACGACTGCTCGCCCCGTGGTTTCGGACGCAGCTTGTACCCAACGCCTTGCCGAGGCTAGACGGCGTCGTCGCAAAGCTGCGTGCAGGAGCCAAAGCAGCAGACGTCGGATGCGGCGCAGGCGTTGCCATAATCGAGATGGCAAAGGCTTACCCGCGGTCGGAGTTTCACGGCTACGATATCGCTAAGTTGCCCCTCCAGCGCGGAGAAGAAAACGCGCGAAAGGCCGGAGTGAAGAACGTGCATCTGCATGACGCAGCCGTCGATCCTCTGCCGGATGATGCTAGTTGCGATTTCATCACAACCTTTGATTGCCTTCACGACATGACAAGGCCCGACCTCGTGATGCGGGCCATTCGCAAAGCCATCAAACCCGACGGAACGTGGCTGATCGCCGACGTTCACGGGATGCCGAGTTTCGAGGAGAACCTGAAGCAGAATCCGCTGGCGCCGCTCATGTATGGCTTCTCAGTGATTTGCTGCATGTCGTCAGCTCTTTCTGAGCCCGGCGGCCTGGGATTGGGCACGCTCGGATTTCCCGAACCGGTCGCCCGCAGGATGACGGCGGAGGCCGGGTTCAAGCGCTTCGCACCCAAAGACTTCGATAACCCGATCAACGCCTACTACGAAGTCCGCCCATAACGGCCAGAGTTCCGCCGGCACCCCTGGGAAACGCCGCTGCAAAAGCGATAAATAAATTCAGCCTCGCGTTTGTCAAAGTAGATCGTCACGACATTTCCAACACGATCTACGCGATTACTACGCGCGCACTTTCGTGCCGCTCAAAATCATCGCGAGCGGAGGTACGATTCGTCACCAAAACTACCGCTCCTTAGGGGTCACCGACAGCCTGGCTAGCTCCTCTGCGAGGATCGGTACGCCCATATTGCACGCCTGGACGCCCTGCACGACACACAACTTCAACACCTCCATGATTTCTTCCATCGTCGCACCGAGCTTCAGCGCAGCGTTGATGTGGCGGCGCGTCCCCGGTGCATACATGTGAGTGAAAGATGCGTCGCAGGCGATGCTGAGCAGCTCGATCTCCTTGGGCGGCAGCACTCCGCTCCGGTACATGGGGATCGTGGTTGTAAAGAATTGATCGGTCCACAACGGATCAAGCTCGAAGAATGGATCCCATGCCGTATTCCACTGTCCTATCGTTCGCATTGCGTCGCAGGCTGGCGTAGCGGCAGACGTTTTTCGCGTCGGCCCTACTCCGGCGGCCTTAGCTTCCTCGAGAAGTATCGGCGCGCCCAGGCTGCACGAATGGATCGACATCAGAGAGCCCGCCTTTAGAACGAACAGAATTTCGTCGCGGGTGGCGCCGGCCTCAAGTGCTGCTCGAATGTGCCGGCGAGTGCCGTCTGGATTTAGATTGGTGCATGCCGCATTTATCGCGAGGCTGATCAACTCGGCCGTCTTGCGAGGCAGGACGGCCGAACTCCACGGATTTGTCGTCATCTTCGCGCAAGCTTTCGCCCACGCGGGATCCCACTCGCGCAGTTGCGCCAGCGCCTGATCCCACGGCCCCGTTTCCTGTGTCCGCTCATTGCTAGCCATTGCGGCCTCCTGTCAGACGCCGATCAGCTGACGTTCCGCGCCTGCGACTGATGATTTCCCGCGTATCTTCCCGTCAGTCCCGTGCACCAGGAACTCTCAACGCTACTCCACCAGCGGATGCCCATCGGAGCCGGAGACGTGCGTGGGAAGCTTCCCTTCCGTTTCGTACACGCGGAAGCCCTGTTCGCCTTCCTTGCGATTCGGCGGCAAACCCAGATTGAAGAGCGTTTCCTCGACGCTGTTGTACCACGTCCCGATTTTCATAATCCGATGAGCGTCTTCGGCAGTGGCGATCTCACGGCCCAGCTCACGCGCCATCCTGACTTGCTTTTCTATCTGCTTGACCGTGGGCATCCGCTGGCCTTTGTGGGTCCCCCACAAATTGTCCTCTATACCGCAGCGCGTATGCTGCCCGAGCGCAATACAAATGTTCTGGATCGGCCAATCCAGCCGCATGACGGATTGATAGGTAAAGCGCGAGCCATGCGGGGTGCGGCGGATCAACTCCATCAGGTCAAATGGATTTGCGCCGCAGACGCCACCGCCAACCATGCTGAAAAATCCGTTCATCGGTCCCATGTAAAGACCGCGTCGGATGAGGCGTTCAACAATCTCGAGATTGTGGACGTGGCCCAGCGCAAAGTAGGCCTGGATACCGTTCTTGCGCAGACGCTTCAGGTGCTCGATATAGAACTCGGGTGTCGCATCGGCAACCATCTGCGACCATCCCCAGATTACCTTTGGGTCCGTCAGCGCCGTGCCCTGGACGTCGTCCACAGACATAAGGGAGGTTACGTCATATAAGGAGGTGCCAATCGCGACGGTAATCTGGTCCGGCTTTGGCGTTATCTCCGCGAGCAGGTGGCGGGTGTCATAGCCGAGCCACTTTGCCTTCTCTCCTTCGGTCGCGGGGGCGAAAGAAATCGAGCCGCCAAGTTGCAGCACCATCTTCGGCACCGCCTTTCGCAGACGCTCGAGCAAATAGCCGTAATGGTCGAGAGTTTTGGAGATCTGGCCAGTTTGAGGATCGCGGCAATGGACATGCAGGATCGTGGCTCCCGCGTTGTAGCAATCCACCGCCTTCTGGATCTGATCGTCCCAACTGACAGCGATATCTTCCGGATAGTCGCTGGGTAGCCAGGCCGGTCCCCAAGGCGCGGCCGTGATGATCAATGGTTCCTGATTCTCCGGCAGCAACGAATCATCTGTGAAATACATAGAGCTTCTCCTATTCGATAGAGTTGACGATTTTGGAATCTGTCAAACCACGGGAGCCAAGATAGGAGAAATCGAAACGCCAGGTTTGACATAAAGCGACATTAATTTAACATCCAAACACAAAGCGGATTTCTTCCATGCATTTGGTTCGAGCAGCAGCGCTAACGGGTTACGTCGAGCTGGCGGGCATCCTGAAGCTCAATCCATATCCGTTGCTTCAAGCGGTCGGGTTGCCTCGCGCCTGCCTTAACGACCAGGAGATGAAGATTTCGGCCGATGCGGTTCGCCAGCTCTTGGAGGATTCCGCAGCGCAGGCTCAGGTAGAGAATTTCGGACTGCGGCTCGCGGAAAACCGCCTGCTGTCGAATCTGGGTCCGCTGGCTCTCATCGTGCGCGAGGGTCCGACCGCGAGGAAAGCGCTCGAAGCACTGGTAAAATATATTCGATTACACAACGAGGCACTGAATCCTCGAGTCGAGGAGGAGCACGGCACGGTCACTGTAAGGCCGGAGCTCAGGCTCGAGAGACCGGTACCGGCGCGTCAGGCGGTCGAGTTGTCTCTGGGTGTCGTTGGCCAGGCACTCCGCACCTTTCTCGGCGATTCATGGAGACCCCGGGCGGTCTGCTTCGCTCACGGCGCGCCACGCGATCTCTCCGTTCACAGGAGAATCTTCGGTTCGCGCGTCGAGTTCGGACGCGACTTCACCGGCATGGTCTGCAACGCGGAAGATCTCGAACAGCCAGTTCCGCATTCGGATCAGCTCATGGCGAAATACGCTCGTCAGTATCTCGATGGACTTCTGATAAACCGCGAGCTAAGCATGAGTGATCGAGTACGTGAGCTGCTGTGGGTTCGTGTGCCATCGGGCACCTACTCTTTGGAAGCCATGGCCAAACAACTCGGGGTTAGCAGCAGGACTATAGAAAGGCATCTCAAACAAGAGGGCACGTCCTTCTCCGCCTTGCTCAATCAGGTGCGCGCTGAAATGGTGGGGCAGTACGTCGAAGCGGCTGGCCGTCCGCTTTACGTCATAGCAGAACTAATGGGCTTCTCCGCGCTAAGTGCGTTCTCGCGATGGTTCCGGGACGAATTCGGATGCAGCCCGTCAGAATGGCGCGCCACGGCCGGCCAGCGGCGTAGGGCGGCTTCCGAATCTCGCCTCTCAGGATGATTTCGCCGCCGCCAACTCGCTCCCTGGCGGGAAATTCTGAAATGATTAAAGCAGCTGAGCTGGCAAGAGAGCATCATCGCCAACCATTCGCCTCCAATTCTGCGCTCTTGTCCCCGGTCGCTTCGATATATACGAAGACCTGGCCAACGAGATCGCCTGTCGAAATTGGCCTTCGTCGTTCGTTGCCTATTTGAATGCCCGACAACGGGCGCATCGAGAAAAATAGGGAGGCGGAAAATGTACTTCATATGCATGGGATTCGAACGGCGCGGCGAATGGGCGCAACTGCCGCAGGCGGAGCAGCAACGGCGTATTCGCAAACATCAGGAAGGACTCTCACGCCTTTATGCAGAACGAGTCGCGACCGCGCGACCTTACCTGTCGATGAGCGTCGGCTTGCATGACGACGCCGCCGAGACCGTAGTGCGCTACGACGGAACACACGCGGTGGTGACCGACGGACCATTTGAATGCGCAGTGATGATCGCTTTGCCATCCTTGACACCGTCAAGTTCAAGCCCGCGAAGCCGCGCGCCTTCGACGGCGGCTAACTTGAGCGCGTCGGCCATTAACCCTGTTGAAGGGAACTTAGGTCGCTCTTCGACGATCGCCACTCCCGTGGAGAGCGTTTGAACACACGGCACCTGCGTGACCAGGACCGGCGCAGTCCGAGGTTGCAGACCTTCGCCGTTCAGTGAGGTTACAACAGATGCTCCGCGGATACAGCGTCAGCTTCACCCGCATCGCGCGTATAGTACTCATCGAAAGCGCGATAGGCTTCCTCGCCGTCAAAGACGACGTAGACTTCCTTGTGTCGGCCGGATAGCGCGGCGAGGCTCAGATTAGCCGAGCCGGTGATCACCCGGTAATTTCGAGCATTCGCGAGCAGATAGAGCTTCTCGTGACTCGGCATCTTCCGAAGCAACCGAAAACGCAACGTTTGGTCGGCAATGCGGGGGAGCAGCGCCATACCCGACTTGCCGAGTTCAGCGCCGAGCCGTTCCACGAACGCCTTCTGGTCGGCGATCGCATCAACGAAGGTATACCCCCTAGCTATATGGCTCGCTTGTTCGAGTATCGCATGATCTCGCGAGAGGATTCTTTCTGAACCGAAGGTGATCTCTATGTCCCGGAACATTCCCGCAAGTTCAAGAATCAGGTCGAGGCCGCTTGAGTAGGTGATTGCCTTGAGACTATCGAAGCCCTCGAACAATTCTCGCCAACTCGCCTCTTGGCGAGATGTCATCGTGGCCCTGAACACTGTGAGCGCGCGCCGCTCGGATTGCGGCTTCTCTTGGAACAGACCGGCCGTCTCCATCTTCTCCACCTGCTCACCGCGCCGAAGCGAACACTAGCGCGTTTGTCCGTATCTCGCACACCCTAGCGTGAGGAAATGACAACGGTTGTCATCGAACCGGCCGAAGTGCCATCATAAACGGCACTCAGCTAACTAGCGCAATTTGGATGCCAGCCCTCCGCTCAAACCCCTATCAACAGGCGATCGAAGCGATGGCGGTGCAGCCCGGCGTCGAATGCAGGCGAATCAATAGCGATGATTCGCGGACCTAGGTAAATTGCGCCCGGATAGGTTTCGCGAGATTCCCGCAGTTTGTGCCGACGGAGAGATCGAATCCGGTCCGCGGTTTGGGCACGCGCCTGCGCGACCGATCGGCGCGCGACTGAGCGACAGCGTGACCGCACCTGCTGCGCTTAAGCGAGCGCGCCGCGACCGGATTAATCTTTATTGGAGGATCTCTTGGACGGTTTTCGCGTCGGCGGGCAGCCGTTTGGCAGTGTCGACGACCATCTTCCAAGTAACCGAGTTTTGTTCATTGCCGCCGAAGCCAATGTACGTTCCTCCGCCGTGTGAGCCCACTGCAGCCGCCGCACGCGGAGATTGCGGCTGAACAACCGCGCTGCCCGCGATCACTGGTCCAGCGCCAATCATCACCCCAACCCTTGATTGCGAGGTTTGGGCCTGCGCAACCTTGCTGCCGCCTACAACGATTGTATCTCCGAACGTATTTTCGAAGAAGAATCCCGGAGTTCCAACTCTTGAGGATTGAGCCCTCACAATTTTGTACGTTCCGGTTACCTCTCCCGCAGTCGGGCAACACTCCGGGTCGTTCGCGTTCCAGACGAGGAACGCGAATTCGAGTGAACCGTCGCTCAAGAAATTCCTGGTTGCACGCCGAACGGTTTCGGATGGCCCCAGCTGGTCCTTGTACCAGTCTTCGGGTGATTCGATCTCGAGGGGTTGCAACTGATCTTCATCATAATCGATATGGAACGCGCCATCGCGGAATACCTCAAGGCCGGCGCAGTCGCGTCTGGGCGATCTTAACGGGCCGTTCGCGTCCGCCCGCCAGAGATTGAACTAGTGCACTCTCCGGACAGAAAGGCTGCGCAGGATGGAAAAACGATTGCTACCCGATTTATCTGGCGATCGAGCAGATCGATGGAGCAACTGAGCGCTGCAATCCACCGGCAATTCGGACCGCACAGGCACAGCAGTCTGCTCGCGGCGATCATCGCTGCGTTCGCGGTGCGTCCGTTGATCGGGGATACCGGAAGCAGCTCCGCCATTTTCGGTGTGGCATTGGTGGTCCTCTTGCTGGTGGCCCTCTACAACATCAACGTCAACGCGATGATAGGCGAGAGGGGCCGCTTAGTGGCGCAAAATAGGAGGTGCAGAATCCTCGGTTGGACGCTCGCCACTGCGGCCGCAGTGGAAAGGCTATTGGTTATCTTTGTTCACAGTCGGATGCTCAACTTGGCGGGTTCGATTTGATGGCTGCTATTTATCCTGTTTGTCAACGTGAGCGAATTGCGCAGCGTACTGAAGCAAAGAGAGGTCGCCGGGGAGACCATCTGCATGGCGGTCTCGGTCTACCAGTTGATGGGATTTACCTGGGCTTTTTTGTACGGCGTTATGTTTCAAATTCATCCAGAATCCTTTGGCGGTGCCATAGGGTGGTTGATAAATAGCGATTTCTGAAAATCGGAGACTAAGGCATATATTAGTTGGATTTATCGGAGACTTACTTTGTCTAATATGAGGGGCGCCTTGCACGACCCCGTGAGCGACTCACTCGCTCAAGGGGTCTCAATTGAGCTACCTGAGGTACGAAACCGCCGGTGGAATCGGCGTTATCCGACCACACCGGGCCGAAAATTCGAAAAGCCGATTGTTCTATTTTTTTGGCGCGTAAGGTTTGTCGGCACCTCTAAGTAGAGCGCTTGTTGGCAATTTCCGCTGACCTCTCGATGGTACGCAAGCGCCAACTCGCGTCCGGACCGAGTTCCAGTTCCTCGGAATGGTATCTGCGCAGCGAAGCGCGATGTCCGATGCTGACAAACACGATATTAGTGTCTTGAAGCAGACCATACAAGCGTTGCTCACTCGCGGAATCGAGTGCGCTTGAGGCTTCGTCCAAGAACGCGAACCGTGGTGACTTCAAGAGGAGTCGGCCAAATGCCAAACGCTGCTGTTCGCCTTGCGACAAAATCTCTGACCAGTTACATTCAGTGTCAAGTTCGAATCGATCGACTAGCTCATTCAGGTCTACCTGACGCAAGATCCCGAGCAACTTGGCATCATCCCAGATCGTCTCGCCAGGATACGAGAGTTGCTCTCGCAGGCTCCCCAGCGGCATGTAAGGTACCTGCGGCAGAAACATGATTTCGTTTAGTGGAGGCCGAATCACCCCTCCCGATCCGGACTTCCATAGGCCGCTTATGGTTCGAAGGAGTGACGTTTTACCCGATCCAGTTTTACCAGTTATTAGCAGTCCGTGCTGATCGGCGATCCGCACTGACAAGTTGATCAGAATCGACCGAACGGAGAGAGGCTCATAGATGCTCAAGTGTTCAGTCGCAATACCCGACCGCTCGGAAGTACGGATCTCCGCGTTCGAGCTCTGGCGAGGTGAGGACTCGCATTCCTTCAAATAGCCATCAAGTCGTCTCGCAACTGCGGCGTAATCCGTGAGTGTGTTGAACTGATTCAGGACCACGGAAAGGGACATATTCACCATCAGGAAAGCGTAACTTGCTTGTGTGAGCTGTCCGAGCTGAAGGTGGCCGGCGAAGTACGTGGCAGATAGTACAATGTAAGGTAGATAGGAAGAGAAACTATGATACGATTCCGTTACCAAAGCGAGGGTTCGTTGCGTACGAATGAGTGAGTTATAATTTCTAACTAGTTGATTCAATCTTTTCGAGAGTTGGCGAAATTCCTGACGCTCTCCTCCATACATTGCAATAGGCTCAGCTTGCGCGCGCAATCTTACGAGGGCCGAAGCGAAAGTCGGCCTCATACCGCTGTTGATCAAAATTGATTGAAACTAGATTTCGACCTGCAAGGATGCAGAGCAAAGTACCCGTCAACGCGTAGACTGGTAGAAATAGTAGAATCGGAATGGATATCGTTGCTAATATCACCGCAAAGGAAATGCCATTTAATAAGGTTCCTATTGTCGCGATCGATAACGATAGCGTTGTTTCAGTAAACTGGCGTACGTCTTCACTGACTCGTTGATCCGGATTGTCAATGTGTTCGCTGCGAGCCAGTCGATAGAAGTTGCGATTCCGAAGCGTCCTTCTAAGAAGATCATCCGTCATCCAATCTCGCCAGTTGATTTGAAGTCGACCAATGAAATAACTATAGTAAGCTTGGGTTGGTACTGCGACGATCATGTAAGTGATAAAGATGGCTAGATCGTGATAAAAGAGCACTCGCGCTTTTGCGTTCAACGCGTTTGTTATGTCCCGGGAGAGATAACTGAACCATATATTTTTGATCAGAAGTAGGCCTTCCAAGGCGAAGTACTGCGGCTGTATATAAACGTGCATCACGCTTTTTGTCTGAGGACCAGTATGGACGGACTAAGACGGAGAGATTCTTCAAGAACGAAAGGTCAAAGTTTTCCATTTCTCCTCCCTGACCAGTCGAGGTATTCGGAATGCGCCTGACCAGCCCCTGACTCTGTGGTGAAAACTAACGGAAAAGCGAAGCTTGCACGGCGGCTTCCCACCAGCAGAGACTGGTCGTGGTTTTGCGAGGAGTAGATTCCCAGTCTGGTAGGATCATCCCGTCGCATGTTTTGATCTTCCGTAAGCTTATCTGGTTGTCACCAGTCAACGAATTGGAGTTCGGAAATTGCTAAAAATTCCTCGTCAGCGATCTCTTTGACGCCAACCCGGCGTTCATACTCTCAAAGTCTTGGTTACGCACCTTGCCAGTGAGTTCAACGTCAATATTCTCGCTAGGGAAGGTTGAGACCATTAGATCAGCACCACGCGCGGTCACGTCTGTAAGCGCCGGAGAGAAAATCCCTCAGTGAAGCGGCCGGATAGACCGGTCGCGCCGGAGTAAAACTCCAGCACGAGATAGCCTTCAGCCTGGAGGGTTGAAGGCGGAGGGATGAAAGGCGTGGAACTGTATGGGCAGGTGCGACGAGCGGTCTATGTTGAAGGACTGAGCCGGCGCGAGGCAGCGCGGCGATTCGGGATCGACCCACGGACGGTGGCGAAGATGCTGGCGTTCTCGGTGCCGCCGGGATATCGGCGGGGCCGGCCGCTGGCGCGGCCGAAGCTGGATCCGTTCGTTGGGATCATCGATCGGATCCTGGAGGAAGATAAGGGACAGCCAGCCAAGCAGCAGCACACCTCGAAGCGGATCTTCGAGCGGCTGCGAGACGAGCACGGCTACGCCGGCGGGATCACCGTTGTAAAGGACTACGTGCACGAGCGGCGGCAGCGGTCGCGTGAGATGTTCGTGCCGTTGCGCCACGAACCGGGACACGCACAGGTTGACTTCGGCGAAGCGCTGGCAGTGATCGGCGGAGTGGAGCGGAAGATCCACTTCTTCGCGATGGATCTGCCGCACAGCGACAGCTGCCTGGTACAGGCCTATCCATCGGAGAGCAGCGAAGCCTTCTGTGAAGGACACAACGTCGGCTTCGAGTTCTTCGGCGGCGTGCCGCGCTCGATCCTGTACGACAACCTCAAGCTGGCGGTGGCGCGCATCCTGGGAGACGGCCGGCGGCTAAGGATCCGGGTCTTCAGCGAGCTGCAGTCCCACTACCTGTTCACCGATCGCTTCGGACGACCCGGTAAGGGCAATGACAAGGGCAAGGTCGAAGGGTTGGTGGGCTATGCTCGGCGCAACTTCATGGTGCCGATTCCGCACGCTGCCAGCTTCGCCGAACTCAACGCGCGCTTGCTGGAGGACTGCCGCCGTCGATTGAACGATCAGCTGCGTGGCCATGACGAGACCATCGCCGAGCGACTGGTGCGAGACCGCGCTGCCTTCCTGCCGTTGCCGGCCACTCCCTATGAAGCCTGCGAGAAGAGAGCAGCGCGAGTCAGCTCGCTCTCGCTGGTGCGCTATCGGGGCAACGACTATTCGGTGCCCACCGCTTACGGCCACCGCGAGGTGCTGGTTCGCGGTTACGTCCACGAAGTGGTGATCGCCTGCGCGGCGGAAGAGATCGCGCGTCATCTGCGCTCCTACGAGCGCGAAGACTTCATCTTCGATCCGCTGCACTACCTGGCGCTGCTGGAACGGAAGATCGGCGCGCTGGACCAGGCCGCGCCACTGGTCGGTTGGGAACTGCCTGAAGAGTTCGCGACCCTGCGCCGTCTGCTCGAGGCTCGCCTGAGCAAGCCGGGCAAGCGCGAGTTCGTGCAGGTGCTGCGCCTGCTAGAAGTGTTCCGCACCGATGACGTATCAGCGGCGGTGAGAGAAGCGATCGCGCGCGGAGTGATCAGCTTCGACGCAGTCAAGCATCTGGTGTTGTGCCGCATCGAACGCCGCCCACCGCGGCTGGACATGAAGATCTATCCCTACTTGCCGCGCGCCACCGTCGCGACCACCTCGGCCCGGGCCTACTTGAGCCTGCTGGCGGGAGGGGCATCGTCATGAGCGACACACCGCAGGTTCTGCTCGCTCACCACCTTAAGGCGCTGAGGCTCCCAACCTTCCTGCGTGAGTACGACAAGCTGGCGCGCCAGTGCGCCGCCGAAGGTGTCGATCACTCGCGCTACCTGCTGCGCCTGGCCGAGCTTGAGATGATCGACCGGGAACGGCGGACCATCGAGCGCCGGATCAAGGAAGCCAGGTTCCCCGCAGTGAAGAGCCTCGACAGCTTCGACTTCACCGCCATCCCCTCGCTCAACAAGACCTTGGTGCTGGAACTGGCCCGCTCGGAGTACGTCGGCCGCCGTGAGAACGTCATCGCGCTCGGTAACAGCGGCACCGGCAAGACTCACATCGCGCTGGGGCTCGGACTGGCAGCGTGCCAGAAGGGTCTCGCGGTTGGCTTCACCACCGCTGCGGCCCTGGTCAACGAACTGCACGAAGCACACGACGAAAAGCGTCTGCAGCGACTGCAACGGCAACTCGCCGGCTTAAAGCTGCTGATCGTCGACGAGCTCGGCTACGTTCCGCTGTCACAGACCGGCGCCGAGTTGCTGTTCGAGGTCTTCAGCCAGCGCTACGAACGCGGCTCGATCATCGTGACCAGCAATCTGCCCTTCGATGAGTGGACCGGCGTGTTCGGCTCCGAGCGACTGACCGGCGCGCTGCTCGATCGCCTCACCCATCATGTCCACATCCTCGAGATGAACGGCGATAGCTTCAGGCTTAAGCACAGCAGAGGTCAGATCGTAGAAGAGCAACCACCGCAAGAACCCGACTGACCCACCACCGGGTCGCTCAGCCCTTAGTTCCACAGATGGGCGAGGGGGAAAATCCCCCTCGCGCTCCTCCTGCCCAGAGCTCAAACTAACCCGGCCAGGAGTGATGCATTTTTACTCCGGCCTGTTGATGTACTTTTGCTCCGGCGTTGACACACGTCCATCTCCGATCGCGCGCTGCTCCTCTGGACACGAATCTAGGGTTGAATTCAGTCGCCGTGTTACCGCGTTCATAGAGGAACCAGTCGTTCAGCATCGTCAACTCATTCGGCCTTACTGTTCCGACGGATTCCTCGGCGAAGCGCAACAGATTCCACAGTTGTCAATTTACCAACGGTCGGGCGCCGTTCGATGAAGCATTGAATCCATCCAGGCCCGCATCACGTTCACGCGCGACGCAGCAACGAAAATTACGCGTACATACATCTGGCACAGGAAGATTTGGGCACTGACGCACTCTGAAAAGTAGGCTGGCGATGTAATCATCGCTCGCGCGAAGTCCAGACGTCGCACCGTGTGCCTAGCCGTCTCGCACAGAGTGTCCCGGTTCATCGTCATTGTGTCCACCTCGGACTTCAGCTGACTAACTTCCCTCCTCTCGCAGCCGCACTCCTTTGTTCCGACTTGCACGCCAGTTCCCGGAGGCGGAGAAAATCGCGCCGCTCTTTCACCTCGTCCAATCTCGACCACCACGTCGTGCCGTCAGTGTGCTGGACACTAGCATCTTGTCGAATGGCACGACAGTCCTCTTGCCCCAGCTAAGATCGTTTCAATGTTGTCCGGTACTTAGGCGAAATCGTATAGTCTATGCAGAGAGGACGTGGATCAGTCTAGAAAATAACCTCCGATCTACGTTGTGATTTAGCTCCTTTAGCAATCCGACGGGGTGGCTTACAGAAAGGACAGATCTATGTCTAAGACGCCCGGAATGGATCGAAGTGAATGATGGGCAGCAGCCCGCGACGACGGCGCCGATTCACATCCGAAGGGAAGTGCCGGCCAGTGGCGGAAGCGGCACGCTTGGTTCGAGCGGTCAGCCCGGTCGCGCAGACAATGGAGTCTCCTCGAGCCTGCTTGCTTCACCGGGCGCGATTGATGGAACAGGGCTAGATAGAAAGCCTTGGCGCCGATGAGCAGGAACGGCCCGGCGTCAGAAGACAAGCAGCTCATGCACGGGGGCGCGAGCTCGGGCGCTGCACGACAAGAAGACGCTGGAAGCTGAGATCCTTGAAAGACGCGTTGGAGATGTACGCGCCCAAAAAACTGCGGTTATGTTCGGACTCGTCCGAACCGTGAGATTCCAAGTGAAGCCACCGGTCGAGGTGTTGGGAGTAGTGCGATCCAATCTGGTCGAGCAGTTCAAGCCCGCCACCAGCAAGCGGTCGGACTCTGGTCCGCGGAAGGCTGAATGAATGGCTATTGCCGCTGATACGAGCGATCGTTGCCAAGTACCCCAGTTATGATTATCGGAGGATAAACGTGTTGCGCTTCCGTTAGCTTTGAGGCGCAGGTCGCGCGCGCGTAAGCCATAAGACGCGCTATCGCATCATGCGCATCATTCGGCTGGCATTTGCTGCTGCCGCGCTACCAGTTGCCGCCGCGAACAAACCCACGACGGGTCATGGTGGTCGCGCTCAAGAGCGATCTGCGCTGGCATTCCGCCTCTTTCGAAACGATCCGCTGCTGGATGGCGAAGCGGTTCATGTATTATTCACCCTCGATCGTTGCGAGCACGAGGCTGATGTAATGGCGGGCGACTACCGGTGACGGGTCCGGCGAGATCGTGCGCGACCTGATGAGCGAGAGCATCGAGTATCCCTTCGGCTTAGCGGTGCTGAGTGCGCCCTCTTCCGGGCGAGTGGCTCTCGGACTCTGGTTCCCTGCTACGCCGCCCGTTAGATTCGTGGGTTCGCACACTCGCTGGGTCTGCTGGTCTTCACCGCGACGACTTACTCCCCAGTCCGACAGCGCGGCCAAGCGGAAGAAACTGACGATCTTCTTCTCGGACATCGCCAATTTCACCGAGACCACAGACAGTCTCGAATCCGAGGAACTGACAAACCTGCTCAATCAATATCTGACGGAAATGTCCAAGATCGCCGTGAGCCACGGTACTACGATCGACAAGTACGTGGGGGACGCGATCATCGGGTTCTTCGGCGATCCGGCGAGTCGGGGCAGCAAGGAAGACGCCATCACCTGCGTAAAGATGTCGATCGCCATGCAGCGACGGATGCGCGAGCTCCAGCTTAAGTGGCTGGATCTGGGTTCATAAAAACCGTTCCAGCTGCGCATCGGGATTAACACGGGCTTCTGTACTGTTGGCAATTTCGGTAGCGAGGACCGGATGGACTATACCATCATTGGCAACGAGGTAAATCTGGCCGCGCGGTTGCAGTCCCATGCTGATCTCGGCGGAATCCTAGTCACTCACGAAACGTCGTCCCTAATCAAGGATACGATCCTGACCGAGGAGCAGGAGGCGGTTACCGTAAAAGGCTTCGCCCAGCAGGTACGGGCTTACCGAGTCGTCGGCATCTATGACGAGTTGGAAAAGGAGGGCCGGATCATTCGAGAAGAGCGCGACGGCTTTCGGCTGCTAGTCAACCTGTCCAAGGGCGATCAGGCCGCGGCTATCGCGGCCGTCGAAAATGTCCTTGCCCGGTTGAAGGGTTGATCGGTTTTTCTGGAGGGACCGGAATCCCGACGTTCCGAAGTGACCGCTCGGATTGAGGTAGTCAAGATGCTCGACCTATCATCATCCTGGATGGCTTCCTGACCTCGCTCGCTCTGAATCTGCTAGTGCTCCCGAGCTTAGCCCTTTGCTAGTGACACTTGCCCAGAACGCGTAGAGTTTTTCATTGATATCGAAGTCGCGCGCAACCGCAGATTCCAACGGCATATAAATAAAAAATCTCCGGCTAACTAAAAGCTCCGCCATGAATGTCATTCTTTCATCCGGACAACTCCGGCATGAGTACAGCGTGAATCCAAATCACTCGCTGGAGCGTGGTGGCGATACTTTTCCTCCTATGCCGGAGGTAATCGCGAGCTGCGCATCATCGACCGTCAGTCCGTAGCGCGCGGCAGCATCGCGCTCGACAACGACGTTGACGTAAAAGCCTTGGGACACCCATTCCGCTAATACTCCTCGCGTTCCTTCCACCCGGGTCAGGTCTCCTCAATTTCGGAACCGATCCGTTGGATTTCGTTCATGACTGGCCCCTGCACCTTAATGCTCACGCCTTGTTGGCTACTGATACTGGCCTGCCGAGGGTCGTTTAGAAGTAACTTATTGAAAAGATGAGCATCGATGGCTAACAAAACACTCAAAAGCAGTGGAAAGCAGTGGTAGGAAATCCTTCAGCACCCTCCTCAGCACCCTCGAGTTCCCTACCCCGACCTCCGCCCTACAACGGCAAAGGTCTGGCAAAGCGCCTGTTGGTCTCGAAAGTCACGACCGGGGCTGGATGAGTGAATTGTTCTGTTATCAATACTCGAAATCCAACTTTGCGTTCGAGCGTGTTAGGTTAACGAGCCTCTGCTCATGCCGCTTCACCTGTGCCCGTAATCCGTGAAAACGTAATCTTTTGTCTTCACTGCCGTGTGGCACGCGAACCCGCACTTGGCGTCGTTCCCCTGGGGTGGCTTGTCCGTTAAGTTGCCTAGCCTGAACTTATCGGAGGCGGGTTGATACTCGAAGACGCCGTAACCCCATCCGCCGCTGTCCCGGAACCTCTTGCTGTCCTTCACCATCAAATCAACGTCATGCTGGGTGCCTGGCACCGTCGGCCCACCGGGTTCGCCGACATTCACTTTCGCGTTCCAATGGACCTTCGCCATCTTGGCGCCATCCGGAAAGGGCTTGCCGTTACCGGGAATGCCCGCCTTATAGGCGTCGATCATCACAGGATTCCCGAGGATCGCCGCGAGCTTATCTCCGTTATGGCTGAGGGAGATCACCGGCCAGCTTTCGTATCCTCTGAACTCAGAGAACGCGAGGCCATTCGGTATTTTGAGGGCGTACTTGTCCTGCGCGGAAACGGCGGCTTGTCCCTCTGACGGGGCTGCTGTGGACGCGGAGGCAGCGTTGAGGCGGGGAAGGTTGTGGATGAAACGTGCAAGCTTCCAGGTATCGTTATCGGAGATGCTCGACTTCCAGGCAGGCATGCCTGTGAGGCGAACTCCGTTCTGTATGATCCAGAACAGTTCCGCATCGCTCCAGTGCTGCACGTGGGATGAGCTCAGGTCCATGGCAGGCGGGTACATGTTGCGCCCAACGTACGTGTCTCCGCGCGCATCTGCACCGTGGCACTGGGCGCAAGACCCAAGAAACACTTCCTGTCCCTGGCTCACGACCTCATCCGTCTCAGGCAGCGGGTTCTTCATCTTCCCTGCTTCCAATGGAATGATAACGTCTTTAGCCGCGTTGGCCAGGCTGGTTTCCTCTCGGGAAGGCTGTTTGCCCGCTTTGCAACCTAGCAGCAAAGCGCCGAGCATTGCACCGATCACGCCAAGCATCAGCTTGTGTTTTAGCGCCACGTTGCGATCGCCTCCGCGCCACCCGCCAATCTACGGCAGCCCACAAATTCCCTCATAGGTTCAGGCGTGGTGTGTTCTCCTTCACAAAGAAAATCTTCTAAGTTCGATCCAGCGTGTGTCACCCCCTGGGAGCTTCTGATGTCCCTAGAACCAGAATGCGGGGTGGTCTACTTTTACTCCACCACGTCACGCCGTTAACGCGGCGGGATGTGGTCTATTTTTACTCCGGCGCTCATAATCTTTGGAAGAGGACCTTTCATCTGTTGGCTCTTGGCGATAACGGAAAGGTGTCAACCACCGGAGTGAAAGTACATCAGCGCATCACAGTAAAAATTCATCATCAACCGGAAGAGGATGGCTATGGAGTTAGTGGCCTCTGGAAGGGGAAGCAACCGTCTCAGTAGTCAAGTGCGAGCAGCGGTTTTAACGGCGTTGCCGCAGTTTTAGGCTGGACAGGTATTCCGGCCGTCGGCCTGTAAGGGCAACGCCTTTTGGTCTTCAACTGTTGAAACACATCCATCCCGGACTTTCCTCGGCGGCCTCCAGATTCGGTTGAGAGGCCGCCGGGAAAAGTGCTTATTTACGGGCAACGGCGGCCGCCAACCCGTTCCCTGATGAAGCATCGCGTTGAGGATCATGACCAACTTGTGCTGACGGGGAACACTTTTCCTTATCCCAACACCCTCTACGAATCGAGGTCAACTTCAAACCGCCAAGTTGACGTTGGAGGCGCAGCAGACGCTTCTCATCGTGCGCTTTACACGCCCCGCATGAGCGGGCATAAGAACAATAGTGGGTTTTTAGCTTTCTGTAGCTGGCGTGTGTTTGCGAAGCTCTCGTTCTTTCATGATCGCAAAGAACACTGGCACCAGTATGAGAACGTGAATCGTCGAGGTGATCATGCCACCTACTATTGGCGCCGCGATTGGCTTCATCACGTCGGAGCCGATGCCGCTCTCCCATAGAATTGGCGCGAGGCTGAGCATCACGACAGCGACCGTCATCAGCTTCGGTCGAAGCCGTTGCACTGCACCCTCGATGACCGCTGCCTCGACGCCTTCATGCGTGAGCTCGCCGGCGGCGATGTGACGATTCAGAGCTTCGTGAAGATAGATCACCATGACGACGCCGGTCTCCACTGCGATCCCGAAGAGCGCGATGTATCCAACCCACACGGCGACGCTGAAGTTGAAGCCCATCATGTACTGAAGCAGGAGGCCGCCGGTCATCGCATACACAGTCGGAAGGATCAGCACGATCGACTCGGTCACCGACTGGAAGAGCATGTAGAGCAAGACGAAGATCAGAAGGAAAACGATCGGCAGGATGACCGTCAGGCGCTTTCGCGCGCGCAACTGGAACTCGTACTCTCCCGACCATTTCAGCGTGTAACCAGCTGCCAGATGCAGCTGTTGATCGAGAACGCGCTGCGCGTTGTCAACGTAGCTGCCGTAGTCCGAAGTCGAGAGGTCAACATAGACGTAGCCGGTCAGCAGCCCGTCTTCGTCGCGTATCATTGAAGGACCTGGACTCAAGGTGATGCGCGCGACTTCGCCGAGCGGAATCTGTGCTCCGGTCGGAGTCATGATCAGTATTCGACGAAGCGCGTTCAGGTCGTTCCGGTAATCCGCCAGATAACGAACGTTGATCGAGTAGCGCTCGCGTCCTTCGACGGTAGTCGCGATATTCTCACCGCCCATGCCCGAGCTGACGGCGCGTTGAACGTCCCCGACCGTGAGGCCATACCTAGCGGCGACTGCGCGGTCGACATCAACGTTGATGTAAAAGCCTTGAGAGACTCGTTCGGCGAAAATCCCTCTCGTGCCCGGTACGGAACCGAGTATCTCTTCGATCTGAGAGCCAATCTGCTGAATCCGATCGACGTCGGGACCCTGAATCTTGAGTCCTACCGGAGTCTTTATTCCGGTCAGCTCCATGTCGAGCCGATTCTCGACCGGCATCGTCCAGGAGTTCGACAGACCGGGAAAGTGCAGGCGGGCGTCCATTTCCGCGATCAGGGAATCGTAGGTCACGCCCTTTCGCCATTGGTCGCGAGGCTTGAGCATGATCGTCGTGTCGTACATGTCGAGCGGTGCGTTGTCGGTTGCGCTGTCTGACCGTCCAACACTGCCGAACACACTCTCGACCTCCGGAAACGTGCGGATGATCTGATCCTGCTTCTGCATCAGATCGACCGCCGACGAGATGGAAATTCCGGGGAGAGCAGTCGGCATGTAAAGACTCGACCCCTCATATAGAGGTGGCATGAACTGGCTGCCGATCTTGAACAACAGCGGAATCGTGAGCAGCAGGAAAATCAGGTTGGCCACGATCGTCAGAGCACGATGGCGCAGGCACCATCGAATCACTGGCAAATAAATCGCCTGGAAGAAGCGCGAGATCGGGTTGTCTTCCTCGGGCCGCAGACGTTTGCCGCGAATGAACAGCACCATCAGCACCGGAACCACCGTGATCGCAAGAACTGAGGAGAAGGCAATCGCGAACGACTTGGTGTAAGCCAGCGGCCGGAACATTCGCCCTTCCTGCGATTCGAGCAGGAACACCGGCATGAACGAGACGACAATAATAATCAGCGAGAAGAAGATCGGCCTACCGACCTGTTTCGCGGCCGACAACAGGATTCGCTGCCGTTCAGGTTCGGAAACTGACTCGCCGCTCAGCGACGCCTGGTGCTGCGCCTCCGACAGGTGCCGGTACCCGTTCTCGACCATTACGATCGAAGCGTCGACGAGCACACCTATTGCCAGCGCCAACCCGCCCAGCGACATGATGTTCGAGCTGATCTGCAGATAGTACATCGGGATAAAAGTCGCGATTACCGCAATCGGCAGAGCAAGAATCGGGATGAACGCCGAACGCAGGTGAAAGAGGAAAATGATGATGACGAGGCTGACGATGATCGCTTCTTCGATCAGATCTCGTTTCAGGGTATTGATGGATGCCTGGATGAGTCCCGATCGATCGTAGCCGGCGACGATTTCGACACCGCGCGGAAGCGTCTTTTGAATCTGAGCGAGTTGATGTTTGACGCCGTCGATGACGGTGAGGGCATTCTGACCGTAGCGCATCACGACAATGCCGCCGACCGTTTCCCCGTCACCGTTCCATTCAGCGGCGCCTTCTCGAAGATCGGGTCCAAGGCTGACCACGCCCAAGTCCCTTATCAGCACCGGCGTGCCGTTGTTGGTAGCGACGGAGATTTGTTCGAGGTCTGACACCGAATGGACATAGCCCAGGCCGCGGATCATGTAGTCAGCGCCCGACATCTCGAGCACGCGCCCGCCGACCTCGCCGTTGCTGTCGCGGATTTTGTCGATCACCGTTTCGAGCGGGACTTTGAGCGCCAGCAACCGATTTGGATCGAGCTTGACCTGGTACTGCTTTACGAAGCCGCCGATGCTGGCGACCTCCGAAACGCCGGGCACGGTCTCGAGCGCATAGCGGACATTCCAGTCCTGCAAGCTGCGGAGATCGGCGAGACTGTGAGTATGACTCTTGTCGACGAGCGCATATTCGTACACCCAGCCCGCGCCGGTCGCATCGGGGCCGATCATTGGATTCACGCCGGCCGGAAGCTTGCCTGTAATTTGCTCCAGGTATTCCAGCACGCGACTGCGGGCCCAGTAGATGTCGGTGCCATCTTCGAACACAACGAACACATACGAATCGTTGGGCATCGTCTGCGCGCGGACGGCCTTCACGTGCGGAGCCGCAAGCATCGCGGTCACAATGGGATAGGTCACCTGGTCCTCGATCAGATTGGGCGGCTGTCCCATCCATTCGGTATGGATGATCACCTGGACGTCGGAGATATCAGGCAGCGCGTCGAGTGGGATTCGATCGAACGACCAGACGCCGGCGAGTACGAGAGCCAGCACGCCGAAGAACAGGATGAAGCGGTTCGCGTTACACCAGTCGATAGCTCTTTCGATCATGATCGTTCCTCACATCGCCATCGAGCCGCTGGCTGACACTTCCACCTGCTTCGTCGCGATAGTATCGCCGCCCTTCGACGCGGTGATCGTCAGGCTCCACGTGCCACCGCTGGGTAGTTCGATGTCCGCGGTGTATGTGCCGTTGCGCTGATTAACCGCGGCGCCTTGCGCACGCATCGCCGCCATTCCCATCGCCGGCATCGCTGCCATGTAGAAGGAGACCGTCACTTGCGCCCCTGAGATCGGCGCGCCTTTGGAGTCGCGGAGCGTCACGACCACTTTGTTGTGACCTCGCGCGAGAGGATTGAGGTCGCTCGTGAAATCGATGCTTGCCTGGGGAACAGCCTCCGCTGCTTGTCCAAGTGCATTGGCGCCGACACCCGGCGGAGGCGGTACAAACGCTCCCGCGGCGGCTTGGAGCTGGCTTTCCGAATCGATCAAGAAGTTGGCCGAGCTCACGATCTGCTGACCCGGCGCAAGTCCCTTGAGCACAATGAATTCGTCACCGACGTGCTGCCCCAATTCGATCTCGGCGGGAGTCAGATACCCATCTCCGCGATTGATGAAAGCCACGTTGTGCCTGCCCGTGCGCAAGACGGCGGTGTCGGGAATCACAGTTTGCTCGCCCATCGGGAGGTCGAGCGCGACATGCGCGAACATTCCCGGAAGAAGCTGGCCTTTGGGGTTGTTGAACTCGCATCGGACCTTGACGGTGCGAGTCATCGGATCGATCTGCGGTTGGATGAAATCGACGCGGCCATCGAAATTCGTTCCCGGATAGGCGTCGACGGTGACCGTTGCAGGATCGTCGGGATGGACCTTGCCGATTTCGTCCTGAAAAACGGCGGCGTAGATCCACACTTTCGACAGATCTGTGATCGTGAACAGTCGGGTATCTGGCTGCACGTACATGTTGGGCAGCGCATTGCGCTCGACGACGTATCCGCTCATGGGCGAGTCGATCTCGACGGCGTGGCGGACAGTGCGCTCGCGTTCCAACCGTGCGATCTCGCGCGGCGACACTCCCCAGAGCTTGAGACGTTCCGCGGCAGAGTCGACCAACGATGATGCGTCGGTGGTCACGTCGCCAACCGGGCTGTCGCTCACACGCTTGCGGGCATCCAGGGCGAGCAGATATTCGTTCTCGGTGCTCACCAGGTCCGGGCTGTAAATCGTAAACAACGGCTGGCCTCGGTGTACGTATTGATAGGTCGAATTCGCGAACACCTGCTCGATCCATCCGGCAAAACGCGTCTGCACGTAGCCCTGGAGACGTTCGTCAGCTTCGATGTTCCCGGTGGTCTCCAGACGATCGCTCACGTCCTTTCGCATGACGGTAGCGAATTTGAGTCCGATCAATTGCCGACGCTCAGGCGTGATCCGGATTGGCGCGAGCTGGGAATCGGCTCCGTGCGCTATTGGCGCGGCAAGAGTTAGGACGAGTGCCAGCATGCAAAGTCGCCAACTTAGAGAGTTGCAATTCATCTTCGGTCACCGATTACTTGCTGAAGTTTTGCGATCGCGATCTCGTGGTCGGCGAGACTGCGGTAGTACTCTTGCCGAAGGTTCTGTAAATCGAGAACCGACGAGAGCAGCGTCTGGAAATCGACCTTGCCGACTCGATACGCAGCCATCGCCGAGGCCTGCGAAGATTCGGCCTGCGGAATCAGACCGTCGCGATAGATCGACATGATCCGTTCCGCAGTGCGCATCGCAACCAAGCTGCTTTCCGCATCGGAGGAGACTTGCAGTTGAGTAGCCTGGGTCTGCTCGCGCGCGGACTCGGCTTCAAGCGCGGCCTGCTCAATCGCGGGTGTTTGCTTGCGCCAGAAATAGAGCGGAACCTTCGCGCCCAGATTCAGCATGTAATAGTCGCGGAATCCGGAGCCGGTCTTTTCGTACGAATAACCGACGGTGAAGTCCGGCCAGTATCCCTGATGCGCAAGCTTCAACGCTTCCGCGCTGCGCGCTTCCATCGCGCGATCCGCTGCGAGGTCGGGTGAACCGCTGCCTGCTAGCTCGGCAAGCTGAGATGAATCGAGTTGCAGGTGAGTCACTTCGATGTCGGCGATTTCGATATTTCGCGAGTCTGGGTCGCGACCGAGTAGCTGCTTGAGTTCGAGTTGCTCCTGATCCTCCTCTTGATGGTGCATCGCGTGCTCCTTCAGGATCTCGGTGGTCTGAAGCTGAGCCTTGATCAGGTCCTGCTGCAGACCCTGACCCACGCGATACCTCGTTTCGGCGATCTGTTGGATCTGCTGGAGCTCGTCCTGATTGCGATCGAGAATGGTCAGTGTCTCTCGGTGATAGAACAGCTCGAAGTAGATCTCCTTGACCTTTTCCTCGACCTCGCGCTCCGCAGCTTCGTAGCGATGCTTGGCGAACTCGGCGTCCTTTTCCGCCTCGGACCGCTGCAGACGAAGTTTGCCGGGACCCGGAACATCCTGCGAGACGCCGAAGCCGGTGTAATAGAAGTCGCTGCTCTCATAGCCCGAGAACGGTTGCGGACTTCCGACCGTGAAATGCTGCAGCGAGACCTCCGGATCGGGCAGCGTCGCGGCCTGGATCGGCACTTTCGTCTGAGCCTGCCAGTGGCTCCGTGCCGAAAGCACGACCGGGCTATGGGAAAGAGCCTC
Organism: uncultured delta proteobacterium; assembly: GCA_963711565.1. Lineage (GTDB taxonomy): Bacteria > Desulfobacterota > Binatia > Binatales > Binataceae > Binatus. The sequence continues at coordinate 798,865 of CAVQEQ010000001.1, forward strand.
ATCTACCAGCGCTCTCAGTTGATCCGAACTGGCGGGTGTTTCAATTGCCTGAGCGCCAATATCCCGTGCGTTTCCTGATAGCGGAATCCCGGCCAGAATAGTGCCCGCGATCACAATTGCGATTACGTTTCGCGCCGCGATGCGGCGAATGCTTGCTGATGGCTTCACAAACTCTAACCTTCCAGCCGCGATTGATCGCAGCGCGGCTGCGTCTGCGCGGGTTGAGGACATTCGTCTTTTTCCGCCGATCGTATCGGTGGATTTCTTTTCGGATTGTCGCGAGCGGCGCGCGAGCGCCTACGACGGATGCTAGGCATCCGCGCTTCAACTCACACGCTTAGGAACGGCTCAGATTTGACGGGAACAGAGAACTGCTAACGAAGCGAGGCGGTCGGGCGGCGAGTACCCGCGAGCGACGATGGTGTTATGCAAGTGCGAAATCGCGACTGTCACCGCGGCTACGGGCATACTCCCGATCGAATCGAAATGTTGCGCATCTCGCGCTTGATTGATCGCTCGATCCGGCGCAACCGGCTTTGCGCAGCAGCTCAAATTCATCGGAGGGTTGCTCGAACAATTCGGGCCGCAACACGCCGTCATGGAGCACGCCATCGCGGAAGGAGTGTTCAAGCTAATCGGGAGTAGGAGAGCGAAGATGAATATGGCGAGGAAGCGCACGACGCATACCCTAGCCCGACTGCACCGAACGGGCAATGACGCGAAATGATTCGAAAAGACATTTCTCCGCACTATATTGCCAGGCGCATATCGTTCCCTAGAGAGCAATTTGTGCGGGACCAGATAGGGCCGAGCTTTTGCAGGCGACGAACGGAATCAATCTGCGGATTTCCAGTGCCAGTAGGCGCGGAACAGACGTCGGTGCCAGCGGATCACGGTCTCCGGCTGGACGATGATGATCGCCCTTTAGCAGCGACGGATGCAGTCGATGCAGCCATACCATCAGCAAGCGATCGATGTTCAACAGTCTCACCCCCCGTCGGGGACTTGCGTCGCGGAGCTACTGCTGCTTGCTATCCGGTCGCGGCTCACCGGGCGAGCGCGGCTTCTCTTCAATAGGGTTATTCATTCGGCCATCTAAGTCGTCAAGGAGCGCCTTCGCGTTTTTCAGGTCGGCGGTGTCGAAGCCCTCGGTGAACCAATCGTGAATCTCGGCGAGTATCGTGCGAGCCTGGTCGCGCCTGCCCTGTTGCGCAAGCAAACGTGCGAGGCTCGTCGTTGCGCGCAACTCAAACCACTTCGCGCCTTGTCGTGTTGCCAGAGCGACTGCGCGCCTTATGCATTGCTCAGCCTCCGCGGCATTTTCCGCTCCCATCAGGATCAGAGTTTCGCCCGCCACTCGCTCGATCTCGGATTCCGCGTAGTGCTCGCCTGTTCGCGACGAGTGATCGCGGCCGGCGGCAACTGCATCGATCGCTTCCTGGTAGCGGCCAGCCCTCAGGCAGGCCTCGGCAAGAATTGAACTAACGACCGTAGTGAATAGCGGATTAGCCCAGTTCGCGATGCCGTCGCGAATCATCTCGACTCCCCGCTCATGTTCTCCCTGCATGCTGGTGACCCAGCCCTGGTAGATGCGATTCAGCCCGGAAAATGCCGTAAAGCCACCTTCCTCGGACACTGCCTCAAGCTGTTCGCACACGTGCTGAGTGGCAAGTACTTCGCCCCGCGCGGCGCATATCCAGGTCTGGTGAAACAACACATATCCCAGTGAAAACGGCTGCTTGAGCTCGCGACACCGCTTAATCGCGGACTCAAACAAATTGATAGCGCGGTCAGGATAACCTACGATGCAGTTGCTGAGCCCCGAAAAAGAGAGTGTGGCTGCTTGTGGATCGCTCCCGTCAAAACTGATTCGTCCGGCGCCATCGGGGCAGAGCGCGACCGCCTGATTGAATGCAGTCAAAGCATCGCCGAGCTCGCCTCTGAAATACCGGGTCAATCCTTGCAGGAAGAACGCATTGGCAAGATCGCCGGGGTTCCCGCGGCGCTCGGCCAGTTCGATCATTTGTCGAGCCAGTTCCGCTCCTTCCCTGTAACGGGCGGCTATGTGGTGATCGAGCCACATCCCTTGCAACGCCGTAAAAAGCGCCACATCATCACCCGATTCGCGCGCGAGTTCGAGCATTCGCTGACATCCCAGCGTCGTCTGCGGCGAGCCCCATCCTTCGATGGCGATCGCGCCGCGCACCAGCGTGGAAAGCAGATCGAACTCCAGCCGGCCGCGTTCTGCGGTCGCCGCCAACGTAGGAACAATTGCGAGGCCGGCGCGAGCATAGGCCAGGGCCTCGCCCAATGCGGAACGTGACGCCGCCTGTTGCGCCGCCCGGCCGAGGTATTCGACCGCCTTTTCGAGATTGTTGCCACGGCCAAAATGATGCGCGAGCTCGGCCAGATGGTCGTCGAGCGAAGTTGCGTAGAGAGCTTCGAGTGCCGCGCCTATTCGGTCGTGCAATTGCTTGCGCCGTTCCATCAACACTGAGTTGTAGGCGACTTCCTGCGTCAGCGAGTGTTTGAAGGTGTATTCCGCGTCGCCCACGGCCGGCTGCTCGTAGATGAACTCGCTCAGTTGCAAGTCATTGAGCAGCCGATTGAGTTCGTCGTCAGAGTGTCCAACAGCCGCACGCACCAGAGACAGCGTAAATTCCCGCCCGATAACCGCCAAGGTCTGCAGCAGGTCCTTGGCGTCTGGCGGCAAGCGGTCAATGCGCGAGGCGAGAATGGCCTGCACGGTCGGGGGAATCTTCAACTCTGCCAGTGGCCGCGTAAGCTTTACGGTGCCGTTGCGCACCAATGAACCCTCGTCCAGCAGCACCTGCACCGTTTCTTCAATGAAGAAGGGCGTACCTTCGGTCCGGTCTATGATGATGCGTTTGAGCGGTGCCAGTTCGTCGCCGTCGCCCAGCATGTAGGAGAGCATTTCCCCGGCGCTCGCCTTGCCCAACGGATCGAGCCGCAAGTACGTGTAATGCGCCTTGCCGCTCCATTGATGGAAGTATTCGGGGCGGTAGTTCACTATCATCAGGATCTTCGCGGCCCCGATCGAATCGGCGATCAGGTCAAAAAGCTTCTGGGTCTCTCCGTCAATCCACTGGAGATCCTCGAAGATCATCATCAGCGGCTGGTTGAGCGATTCGCGCAGCAACAACCGCTTGATCGCGTTCAGCGTTCGCTGCTTGCGCACTTGCGCGTCCATTTGCGCGTGCGGATCGTCACCTTCGACGATGCCCAGCAAGCCGAACAGGTAGGGAAGAATGTCCTCAAGACTGCTCTCCAGCGCGATGACTCGTCCGGTCACTTTCTCGCGCCTGGTACGATGGTCATCTTCACTCGTAATCCCGAAATAGTTCCAGAGCAGATCGAGCACCGGCAGATAGGCGCTGGCCTTGCCGTGCGAGACCGAGAACGTCTCCAGCACCATAAAGCCCGATTGTGAGGTCAGCTTAAATTCATGGAACAGCCGCGACTTGCCGACCCCTGCCTCCGCCATCACCGAGACAATCTGTCCGTGCCCGGCGCGCGCCGCTTCGGCCGCGTGCTGGAGGGCGCTCAATTCCTTTTGCCGGCCAACAAACCTGGTGTACCCGCGATTAGCGGAGCGTTGTAGCCGGGTGCGAATCGGGCCCAGCCCGGTCACCTCGTAAACATTGACCGGCTGGCTGACGCCTTTAATCCGCGCCGGGCCAAGCGGCTTCAGCGTGAAGTAGCCCTCGACCAGCTTGCGCACTGGTTCGCTGATCGCGATTGAACCGGGGGCCGCCAGCGACTGCAGGCGCGAGGCCAGACTGGTCGAATGGCCGATCGGCGTGTACTCGCTGCGACTCTCATCAGTCTTGATTGTGCGGACCACCACCTCGCCAGTGTTGACTCCGACTCGGATTATAACCGGCGCCCGCCCGTGTTTGCGCAACTCGTCTGAGTAACGTCTGAGGTCTTCCTGCATCCGCAGCGCGGCGTACAGCGCCCGCTGCGCATGGTCTTCGTACGCGACCGGTGCGCCGAACAATGCGAAGATCCCGTCTCCAGTGGACTGCGCGACGTACCCGTCGTAGCGATGGACCGCGTCCATCATCAGCGCGAGGGCGGGATCGACGATCGCGCGCGCGTCCTCGGGATCGAGATCCTCGATCAGTTCCATTGACCCTTTGATGTCGGCGAAAAGCGGCGAGACGGTCTTGCGTTCCCCCTCGAGAATTGCGGCATCCTGTTCCCGGCCAAGACGCAGCGAAGAAACGGGAGATAAGGGCCCAACGGAGCTGACGCTTCTTGTTTTGGCTGGTGCAGCCGAGAGCGTCGTACCGCAGGCGCCGCAGAACTTGTTGTCGGGCGGGTTCTTATCTCCGCACTTCGGACAACGAGCGGCAAGCTTCGCGCCGCACTTACCGCAGAACTTCTTGTCCTCAGGATTTTCGCACTTGCAGGCCAGACAAAGCATTACTGATGCTTTCGCGTCCGAATCGTGTTGATAGAACTAAATAAACACGAGTAGTAACTAAGTAAGCGCTAGTAAAATTAACAAATGAGCGCAAACTGTGTCAAGGTGTAGATATGGTTGGAGTTTTGCGCCGACCGCCTTATCGTGACTGGCATGATTGCGATCCTGTTGCCGATGGTTTCTCTGGCTTCCTCGCGGCGTGATCGATCGGCTCAGCAGACGGTTGGCAACAAGAACGCTCCATGGTCTCGTACGCTGTTAGAAAGCACCTCTGCGTGCAAAGGTAACTTATGGCAGATTCTGTCGCGGGCCATCGCGAGATAGCCGTCATGACCCTGAATGTCTACTTCGGGACAGACCTGGGGCCACTGTTCGGCGCTAAAGATCTGCCGGAGTTGATCGAGGCGGTCGCAAAAGCGTGGGCCGAGGTTCTCGCGACTGACATTCCTGCACGGGCCGCGAGCATCGCGGGTGAGATCGCGGCATCCAAGCCAGACCTCGTGGGCCTGCAAGAGGTCGTACAGTGGTCCACCGGAACGGCTGGCGCGATGTCTCCCAGGTTAGATTTTCTGCTGCTGATTCTTGAAGCGCTGCGTAACGAGGGGTGCTTTTACGCCCCGATCGCAATCAGGAAGGATCTCGATCAGGCCGGGCCTTTGGACATGAGCGGAAATTTCGTACGATTGGAGGATCGTCACGCGGTGCTCATCAGGGTCGAGCCGCTGCCCACACAAGTGCGGCCGTACAACATCCAGGCGGAAACTTTCTCGAAGCTCTTTGGAATCACGAGCCCAATCATGGGATCGCTGGCAATCCCGCGTAGCTGGATTGCTGTTAACGCAATGCTGGGTGACAAGAAATTCCGCCTCGTCGAAACTCACATCGAATCGCTGGATGAGGTTGTGCAGTTGGCGCAGGAAAGGGAACTGGTCGCCGCGCTGGCAAACATCGAGTCACCAATCATCGTGATGGGGGATTTCAATTCGAACGGAAATCAAGAACCCGGTGTGCCGGACAATACCGCGACTTACCCTGAAATGATCGCCACGGGTTTCAAGGACGCCTGGGGCGCGGTGAATCCCTGCGATCCCGGCAATACCTGTTGCCATACGGCTGACCTGCGCAATCCCGCCCTGGAACACAACAGGCGGCTCGACCTAATCCTCACGCGCGGCGCAATTACGCCGCTGTCGGCGAGGCTGGTTGCAGCGGAACCCGCCGCTCGCACCGCCTCGGGAGTGTGGCCCACGGACCATGCGGGCCTGCTGGTGAAACTGCGATTCGACTAGGACCGTGCGTCAAGCCAACTTGACCGGAGCGGCGGCACTCTCCTCGCTTTGCTCATCTTTGGAACTCCCTCCCAGGTTCTGGATCAACTTTGACGTATCATGATTAGTCAAAGCGCCCTTCCCATACCTGGAGAATGAATTTAGGACCGGAATTCGTCTAATGAAGGTTTTCTCTACTATTAGTTTTGTTTAAGAATGGCACCATGATTTAGCAATGATACCGCACTGATTAAACAAGATGACCGGTTTACACTAAAACATCAGTTGACATTATTACAGCTATCTCACTACTCTTTCGCTTGGCTTACACTAGATATACGTTAATATTATTGCGAAAGAGCTTCAAAGTAGGGCTATCGTTTTCTCACGTCGAGATAATCCACCATGGCGCAGTCTGGCACCGTCGCGCTTTTGTTCCCTGATCTGGTCAACCCGACAACGCCCTTGCAGCAGGCCGGCGATGCCGAGAGCTTCGACTTTATGGCCGGATGGATCAGGCGCGCCGAGCCATCTGACGCGATCCATGCGAGTCAATAATGCTGCAGCGGCTGTTGAAGTTGATTTTGCTTGCGGCCTTTGCGATCGGTGCGTACGGATGTGCTCCAGACGACCCGCCCGCGCCTCCGCGCATCGCGGTCACCGTTCTCACCGTCAGCCCGGGTGAGGCTGCGGCAGGCTCGGAAGCCTACACTGCGAGCCTCCAACCCTATCAGCAAGTTTCCGTGGCCTTTCAGGTAAGCGGTTACGTCAACTCGATCAAGCAGGTCACCGGTGCCGACGGGCGCATGCGCGAGATCCAGGGAGGCGACCTCGTCAAAGCCCACGAGCTGCTCGCGACGGCCACCTCCGACACCTACCAGGACCTGGTTAGCCAGTCCGCGTCGGCCCTTGCAAGCGCGCAAGCTTCGTATGTGAGAGCCAAGCAGGACTTCGATCGCGACTCGACACTACTGAAGCAGCAGGTCATCGCGCAGGCCACCTACGATCAAGCGTCGCAGGTTTATCAGTCGGCGGGTTCGCAGGTCGAAGAGTCTCAAGCTGCCCTTCGGCAGGCGCAGGTCAAGCTCAACTACTGCAAACTCACTTCGCCGATGGACGGTGTCGTGCTTGATCGCCACATCGAAGTTGGCTCGCTGGTTGAACCGGCCACGGTCGCCCTTGAGGTCGCCGACCTGAGCGACATGAAGGCGGTTTTCGGCGTCTCCGACATGGAGGTCGGAGAGCTGAAGCAAGGCAGCTCGCAAACGCTCAGCGCTGAAGCGCTGCCGGGTGTTCCTTTGATAGGCAAGATCACCAGCGTCGCCCCGAATGCCGACCTCACCACGCGCACCTTCGATGTCGAGGTCACCGTACCCAACAAGGACGGCAAGCTGCGCTCCGGCATGATCGCTTCGCTGCAGATTGCCGCAACGGGAACGCCTGCCGTCTCATCGGCGACGTTGCCGCTCAACGCAATCGTTCGGCCGCCCAACGATCGCAACAATTTCGCTGTCTATGTTGTCGAAGACCACGACGGCAAGTCTTTCGCGCGGCTGCGCAGGGTTGACCTCGGCGAAATCGTGGGCAACGAAATCACGGTTTCCAAGGGGGTTAATATTGGCGACCGCGTCATCATGCGCGGCGCGACGATGGTGTCGGAAGGCGCCGAGGTCAGGGTCATGCCCTGATGGCACATCGCAGCGACGACGAGATAATCCGGACTACTCACAATCTCGCGCGTTTCTGCGTCGAGAATCGCGCTATTTCCTGGGTGTTGCTGGTCGGTGTCCTCGTGTGGGGTGTTTTCGGCTACGCGCGGATGCCCAAGCGCAAGGACCCGGACGTTCCAGTGCGCGAGGCAGTAGCGATTTGCCCTTGGCCCGGCGTCAATGCGCAGCAAGTCGAGCAGATGGTGACGCGGAAAATCGAGGCCACGATTGCGCAGAATTCATTCATCCATCCGGCTGGCGCCAGCACCAACTATGGCATTCGATCGGTCACACTCGACGGCGTCGCCATCGTCTACATTCAACTCGATGAAAAACTCGCCGACGCCGCAAAGCAATTTAACGACATAAACCTCAAACTCAACAGCATCGACGACCTCCCAAGCGGCACGGCCCGATCGAGTTTCAGAGCGATTTCGGCGATACCGCCGCGCTGATGCTGACGGTCGCGAGCCCCAGGGAAGGTGAGGTCCAACTCGCACTCAGGGCACGCGCGATCCGCGCGGCCATCGAGCGGACGCGCGAGACTGCTCGCGCCGGCTCGAAGACGAACAGAGTTTCGCTGGTAACGCTGTATCCGCATTCGATCGGAACGGACAACGTGGTACGAGCGCGCGATGGGCTCGCGCAATATCTGAGCGCCCACAACATCGTTCGCGATCTGCGGACGTTCGGCGGCAGTGGTTTCGTCGGAATTGACGGAGTCGTCGGAGCCGGCTCCGATCTGCCCGCGATCGCGGGCAAGTTTATCGCCGATCATGTAGGTACTTCCGTGTTCCCGGCGGTGCACCCCGATGCGTGGCCCCCAGTGCTCATTCGGAATTCCGCGGATACCGAATCGGTGCTGATGGCTTCGGCCGGCGACAAATACACCTATCGCGAACTCGACCGCTACACCGATTTGATCCAGAGGGCGCTTGAAACGCTGCCCAATGTCGAAAAGATCTCGCGCTCCGGCGTTCTGCCGCAGTGGGTGCAACTCGCTTACTCACAGAAGCGCCTCGCGTCATATGGAGTCACCCCGTCGCGTCTTTCGCAGATTATTGCCGACCGCAATATCACGCGCTCGGGTGGGATGATCAATGCGGAAGGCACCGACGTCACGGTGCATCCGACGGGCGAATTCACCAGCGCGCCCGAGATCGGCGACGTGATCGTCCAGCAGTCGCTTTCGGGAGTCCCGCTCTACTTGCGCGATCTCGTAAACGTCCTGCCGGGCTATGAGAATCCGCCGAGGCTGCTGAACTTCTATACCTGGCGCGACAGCGATGGACGCTGGAATCGGAGCCGCGCCGTTACGCTGGCAATCTTCATGCGGCCTGGCCAACAAATCGGCGAGTTCGGTCTGTCGATTGATCGATCGCTGGAAGCGCTGAGAAGCCGTCTTCCCGAAGATCTAATCATGGCGCGGACGTCGGACCAGCCGCGCCAGGTTCGCGAAAACCTCGACCTCCTGATGACCGCTTTGTACGAGGCGATCGTCCTCGTCGTCCTGGTCGCGTGGCTGGGGTTTTGGGAGTGGCGCTCGGCGCTGCTAATAGCGTTGTCGATTCCTATCACGCTCGCGATGACGTTCGGCATGATGTACGTACTGGGAATCGATTTGCAGCAGGTATCGATCGCAACGCTCATCATCGCGCTGGGACTGCTGGTCGACGATCCGGTCGTTGCCGGCGACGCGATCAAGCACGAGCTCGGGATGGGACGTCCCTCGACCGTCGCCGCCTGGCTCGGGCCGACCAAGCTCGCGCGCGCAATCCTGTTCGCGACCATCACTAATATCGTCGCCTATCTGCCGTTTCTGATGATCAGCGGCGACACCGGGGAATTTCTCTACAGCCTGCCGATCGTTATGACCTGCGCGCTTGTCGCGTCGCGCATCGTGTCGATGACGTTCATCCCGCAGCTCGGCTATTACCTCATGCGCCCCGGCAAACCGCTGCCGCCGATTGAGTATCGGCGCACGCACGGCGTGACCGGCGTGTATTACAAGCTCGGCCACTATGCGCTCGAACATCGCAAAGTGTTTGTCGCGTGCTCGTTTCTCTTTCTTGGCGGCGGCGTGTTGATCGGCACGCATCTGCGCAGCGCATTCTTTCCCGAGGATGTTCAGTACCTCGCCTATATCAACGTCTGGCTGCGCAATGGCGCGGCGATCTCCGATACCAACATGATTGCCGACGAGGCCGAGGCGGTCGTCCGCCACGCAGCCGCGAATTATGGCCGCGAGCATCCTGGCAGAGACGGCAAGCCGCGCGAGATTCTGAAATCCGTCACGAGCTTCGTCGGTGGCGGCGGTCCGCGATTCTGGTTCTCTGCCGCGTCGGAAGCGGAGCAGAGCAACTATGCGCAGCTCATCATCGAAATTTACGACAAGGAAGACATGCCCAAGCTGGTCGGACCGCTGCAAACGGCCTTGTCGGACTCGGTGCCCGGAGCGTACCTCGACGTGCGGCAATTGCTGACCAATCCGGTCCAGAATCCGATCGAAGTTCACGTGCAGGGTCAGGAGGACCTCGACCCGGCAGAGGAAGATGCGGAGATCGATACGCTGCGCCGCACTGCGGATCAGGTCGAGGACGTCCTGCGTGCCACTCCCGGCGCCTTGCGTGTTCGCACCGACTGGATGGAGGAAAGTCCAATCGTCAAGCTTCCCATCAACGCTGACCGCGCGAACCTGGCAGGTGTCAGCAATGCCAACGTCGCGCGCTCTGCGGCAGGCGGGCTCAGTGGATGGCAGGTTGGTTCGCTGCTCGACGGCGATCTTCAAATTCCGATTGTCGCGCGCCTCAGACAGGAGGAGCGCGCGCAACTCGCCGACGTAAGCAACCTCTACGTTTATGCCACATCGGGACCTGGCCGGGTGCCGATCGATTCGCTCGTGCCGATGGTATTTCAGATGAGTCAGGAGCGGATCGTGCGGCGCGACCACTTTCGCACCATGACCGTGACCGCGTTTCCAGCGCCCGGCGTGCTGCCGTCGGAGGTTTTGTCAAAGGCCCTTCCCAAAATCGACGCGCTTCGCACCGAGCTTTCCCCCGGATATCGAATTCTGATCGGCGGCGAACAGGCCAGTCAGGACCAGGCCTTCGGCGAACTGACGATCGTACTCGGAACCTCGGTCACAATGATCTTCATCGCGCTCGTGTTGCAGTTCGACAATCTGATCAAACCCTGGCTGGTGTTTACCGCCGTTCCTTACGGCGTCGTCGGAGCGCTGGCCGCGCTATGGCTGACCGGGACGCCGTTCGGCTTCATGGCGTTTCTCGGCGTCGCGAGCCTGGTCGGCGTAATCGTGAGCCATGTGATCGTGCTCTTCGAGTTCATCGAGGAGCGCCAGGAACTCGGAGAGGAATTGATCCAGGGATTGCTCGATGCCGGGATCGAGCGGCTGCGTCCCGTGATGGTGACGGTGGGCGCGACTCTGCTGGCGCTGTTTCCACTCGCGTTGCATGGCGGCCCGCTGTGGCGGCCCCTGTGCTTCGCGCAGATCGGCGGCCTGAGTCTCGCCACCGTGATCGAGCTGGTGTTGGTGAAGTCCTTCTACGCAATTTTCGTGGCCGATCTCGGAATCCTTAAGTGGGGTCCGCGTCCCGTCGCACATCCCGAGTGAGAATATATTTTGTTGAACGGACTGGATTCAAAATTTGAGATTACGATAGAAGAGCCGAAAAGCCTGGTCGAGAAACTCGCCGGCCTGCCTCTGCTTGAGAGCGTAGAGGCTCATCTCCTGGACGCGATCTCAGAGGAGTTCGAGTGGTTCAGCCTGCCGGGCGGCCAGCTACTCTTCAGCCAGGGCGATACCGACGATTCGCTGTACGTGGTTCTGTCTGGCCGCCTCGGCGCTTTTCTACACGGCGACGACGGTAAGGAAATACTCATTCGGCAGATGACGGCCGGCGAAACGGTGGGCGAGATGGCGCTGCTGTCGGGCGAGCCGCGTTCAGCCACGGTGGTGGCGCTGCGCGATACTGAGCTTGCGCGGCTCTCCAAGGCTGCCTTTACCAAACTGATTGACGAGCACCCGAAGGCGCTGCGCTTCGTGACCGATTTGCTCGTGCGGCGGCTGCGCCAAGCGCCGCGGCTCGCGCCCGCGGCCCAAGCGGCCAGGACCGCCGCCATCTTTCCGCTCGATCGCGATCTCGCCGCCAGCGGGTTTGCGCGATCGTTCGCCAAGGCGTTTGAGGAGCTTGGGCTCAAGGCCTGCGTGATAGACCGCAGCTCGGCTGCGCGGCCGATCGAATGGTTCAACGCGCTGGAAGAAGATCACGACATGGTCCTGTACGAGGCCGACTTCGAGCCCTCGCAATGGACTCGTCACTGCCTGCGCCAGGCTGATCGGCTGGTCATGCTGGCGGACGCGACGCGCCCTTTGACCGTGATGCCCCCGGCACTCGACGCTGTGGCGGCCAACCCGCGCCGCGCTCCGATCGAACTGGCGCTCTATTGCCGGCGATCGCTCTCACCGTCACAAACGTTGGCCTTCCTCCAGCGTTTCGGCGTGACCCATCAGCACCACGTTCGAGAAGGCGTGCCGCGCGATTTGCGGCGATTGGCCCGGATGATCACGGGGCGCGCGATTGGAGTTGTCTTGTCGGGCGGCGGTGCGCGCGGCCTGGCGCACATCGGCGTGATTCACGCGCTGCGCGAGTCGGGTCTCGAACTGGATCTCTTCGGCGGCGCCAGCATGGGCTCGATCGTTGGCGCCGGCGCCGCGATCGAATGGAGCGACGAGGAGTTGCACGGTCATATGCGCGAGGCGTTTTTCGACGATAACCCTATTAGCGATTACACCGTGCCGATGATTTCGCTGGTGCGTGGACGCAAAACATCCGCCTTCCTGCGCAGTCACTTCGGCAATCGGCAGATCGAGGACATGCCGTGTCCGTACTTCTGCGTATCGGCAAATCTCACCACCGGCCAGCTGAAGATTCATCGAACCGGTCCGCTGTGGCTGGCGACGCGTGCGAGCGTCTCGATTCCCGGCGTGCTGCCGCCCGTAATCGACGGCTCCGACATCCTGGTTGACGGCGGGACATTGAATAATCTGCCGATCGACGTGATGAGCGACATGCGCCGTGGTCCAATCGTCGCGGTCGATGTCTCAAGCGACTGGGCTTTCAAGGCCACCATCGACGATATCGATCAGCGGCCGCTGCGGCAGCTTCTTACTCACGCGCGAAAGGGTACGCCCAACATCATTAACATCCTGATGGCCGCCGGAGCCATGAGCAGCCATGCGCAGGTGAGGGCGCTGCGCAACCACGTCGATTTGCTGATCGAGCCGCCGTTGGCAGAGATCAACATGCTCGATTGGAAAGCGTTCCACAAAACGGTCGATGCCGGCTATCGGCATACGATGGAGATATTGGAAAAGAGAAAGGGCGTGCTCCTCCCGGCTTAGAATCAGATGCCATCAAAGTGTGAATCTGCAATGGCGCAGTCCGCCACCGTCATCGACTGCCGCCGGCGGGCGTTGTCGTACTGGTAGCCGACCTCGCCCTGCGCGGTCTGCTCGTCCGTGAGGTCGTCCAGAGCGTCGTATTGACGTGTTACTTCGATGCGCGTTTCATCGAAGCAGCCTGCGGGGAATGACGAAATCCCTGTCGCCGAGCCTTAGAATACCACTGCGTCGCCGCTTCGCGATCATTCCGCGACATTGCGATCGTTCCAAGATTGTTCGAAGCCAAGCCGTTTCCCTGTTCTGAAGCGAGTGTGTACCATCTCACAGCCTCGTCCTCGTCAATAGGAAGTCCGCCTAAGCCTAGCTGACATATTGAACCTACGGCAACCTGAGCCTCCTGCTCTCCCTCTGCCGCGAAGTACTTGAGCATTCGGTACGCTCTTGCATAGTCACCCATCTTAAAGGCTCGAAGACCCTCTTTGTATTCATTTTGTTAACTCGTCACGGACTTGTCCTCTCACTCATTTCGGGCGGGAAAGTTGCCGTCAAAACCTTTGGGACAGGACTTCATGTCAGGAGGCAGTGGAAATGTGGCAATGGCACCCCATCCTTTGCATTTGTACCCGCATGTAGTGTCGCCGTTTCTCGGATTCGTAACCTCAGCTACTAGTGTGCATCGGAAAGGCTGCGTCGGCCGAGAGGCGCACAATTTTCCCGCGATTGCGACGGCCGCCGCGCCGCCGGCCATAGTTAGGTTCCACCACCAACTCGGGTCGCACAAATTTGGAAAGTCCTCGCAGAACTCCTGCACGGGTACCGTAACATCCTGCGTTCCCATGGGATCACGAACGTCTGTAGGTCGATTGCCAGCGTAGGAATAGAGATCCTCGGTCCAAACCGTTCGGCTAGAGCGAATTGTTTTTGCGGAGTACAGGCTTCAAGTGTGTGCTGGTTGAGTTAGCTAAAATGACCTCGCGCAGATTCAAGTAGTTTGAGTTCCGGTCTGACGTGCAGCACAGCGTTCAAGTTCGGCGGCTAGACCGCGACAGTCGATCACACTTGCGGCATCGCGGCGATGCACCTCTACCAGTTGGCCGTCCTTCAGATCAAACGACGCTCCACCCTCGGCTTCGTATTCGTAAGAACTCTCGTGGAGGGAGCGTATCTCGCGAAACCTGAATACGGCTTCGGTGCTTGCTGGCGGCTGCATGAAGTCTACGAACTTCAGTGACTGGATGCTTAGAAGCAGCTGCGCAGAATCGTGGTAATGTATTCGATAGTACAACAGGTCTCTGGAGAATGGCGACAGCGATTCGTATTGTGATCGCCGCTCAGCAGAATTCAGCAACCTCTTTGCCAAACCTGTGTAGTCAACGACCTGAAAAAGATCGTCGTATTGAAGGCATGTGAGGAATCCCGCTGGCGAGCGCTCCGGAAGCTTTGAAAGACTATTATACACGCCGAATTCGGAATAAGAATCAAGATCCTGAAAACACCAAACGTCGTGGCTCCTGCGGTCATCTGAGTCCAGATTTCTTCCGACAAAGATTAGCGGCTCGGGGTAAAGATTTAGTCGCAAGGAATCCTCATACCAGACCATGAAGTAAAGTTGTGAAACTTCAATCCGCTTCGGACGGTTATTCTTTAACAGGGCACCGCCCGAAACATAATCCAAACCACAGGCCTCGAGTTCTCCTATGATACGATCACGACCATTCAACCATAACATGCCCACTTCCGTGTGCGGATTCGGTACTTCGGGATCCATGTACGGCGCGAGAATCTTCCCGAGTACCGCGACCGGATCTAATGCCCAATCATTAATGTCCTTTAAAAGGACCTGACCACGCCTCGTGTCCGGAGCATCGCTCGATAATCGATGTGCAGCGACCAACCTCGCCTCCGCCAACAGATCCTGTAGCTCGGAGTTCGAATAGTGCACTTCCAGTTCTCGACTTACTGCGGCGACAACCGAATTTGAAAGTTTCACTGACTGCTCCTCAATGAAATAGGCTCCGCCTCCCACCGACGTGACGAAGTCTTTATAAACCTGCGCCCCGAACCTTCAGAGAGCTTTCGGCACTCAGCGTTTCCTCGCTTACTATGCTAGGATAGCATCCTATATCTAGGGTAGAACAGGCTCTGGAATTCCTCCGAGTCCAGGAGCTTCTCCGGGTCCCTGCAACAGCTGCGACAACGCGCCTAAAGCAGTTACGACCGCCGCTGCACCGAGTACCGAACACTTTTCACCAGTAGGTGGTTCGTTGCACGAGCAGCTTGGCGGACCATCGATCCACTTTCTGATCGGAAAGAAGCGTCCTCCGTCATCGCCCTTTCCACCGCTGACTCTGAATATCTGGCGGACCACACAGCTCTGCACCGTTTTCCCCTCGGCCTTGCAGGTGGATTCACAATCCGCGCTCTCTTGTTTGTTGCAGACGCGGAATCTTCCACCGCGGGAATAAGTAATAGTTCCCAAGGGATCAGTTTCGGATGCTGCGTCGTTCCCAACGTAGGCGTAGAGATTCCAATCGCCCCCGTAAAAATCTAGGGGGTCTTGAACTGTGAACCTCTGTAGCGTTGGGCTGTAGTATCGCGCTCGATAGTAATCGAGCCCGATACCATCGTTCTCTCTTCCGGTGAACTGGTACGGGTTCGCGCTTGCTTGCCCGGTCGCTGCGGAATTACCGAACGGGTCGTATGTATACGAGGTCTGTTGCGTTCCACTAGAGTCGGTGAGGGCGAGCGTGCTGCCGAGTATATCGGTCAAGTAATCTCGGGCGCCGGCCGAGTCGGTGCGCTGCAAGTACTCATCAATGCCAAGACCCGTCAACATGTTGGCGCTCGGGCGCCATTCTGAAGCTCCTGGACCGGATTCATGCCGTCGTAGAGGAACTGCACGATGCCGTTGGGCAGGGTCAACGAAGTCCTCCGGTCCGCGTTATCATAGCCGAACGGAATTGAGGTCGATCCCTGGATGATTCCGGTCAGCCTATTTGCATTGTCCCAGCCGTCGTCCCTCCGCATCGTAGCCGTAAGTCAGGTTCCCGAGTTGCGCGCTCCCCGCGCTGTAAGTTAGCCCGGTGATGCGGGAGTCGTTGTCAACGTTGTACGCGACCGTCACACCGTTGGGCAGCGTCAGCGACGTGCGCCGGTTGGCGTTGTCTCACCTGTAGCTGACCGAGCTGGATTGACCCGCCACCTGCATTGTCTGCCGCCCCTGCGCTCCATTAGAAAACAATTCCCGCGAAAATAAGCTGTATCTGCGTGAGGCGCTGCAACTCAACGTAACGGTCAACAAGCGGCGTTGACTTCGATACCAGCTTGCGATATGACGCAAAATACCGTTTTCTCAGTTGGCCTAAATCTTTGAACCGCAGCCACCTGAAGGATTTCTGCCTACCAGTCAGTAAGTGATGCGTTGCTCCCCGCACTTGCCAAAAACATGTTGCGGCGGAGGTTATAGTATTTAAGACGTAATCGACATCACCACTGCTGATATCGATTGGCTCCGAAATCTCGTCTTTAAGAAAGTAATAAAAATGGACAGACGAATCTACGGCCGTTAGTAAGTCCTGAAGATACCCAGGCTCCTTCTCGCCAAATAATGCCACAACGGCGGTTACCATCTTTTCTTGGTCACTGATTTTAGTCATGGTGGTGGAGGGTTTTCTATAAACTGCTGGCAGTCTTCAAAAAGTTGATCCATCATTGCTTTGATCTCCGCCAATTCGGCCGCATCAGGCCCGCACGCGTTCAGCGCTGCCCGGTAAGCATTCCACACCCGCTTCCAATTTTCTCGGATCGACTTTTTATGCTGGCCAGGATCGCAGTTCGCGGCGAAATAATCGCCACATCTATTTCCGAGGGAAGCCACTGCAGCGGCCAAGTTTCTAATCGCCTTTCCGCAGTCTCGGAATGGGAATTCGCCCATTGGATCGGTGAAGTTCGTCGGATCATTTGCAACATACGCATACAGATCAATCCCGCCGAGGAAGTCGATCGGATCCTGCGCCATGAACCCCTGGAGGGTCGGGCTGTAGTATCTTGCGCGATAGAAGTACAATCCAGCGCCGTCGTTTTCTCTGCCGGTGAACTGGTACGGGTTCGAGCTCGATACCCCGGTGAGGGTGGTATTGCCGAATGGATCGTATGAATATTGCGTCTGGATGGTGCCGGACAAATCGGTGAGTGCAAGGGTGCTTCCGAGGGGGTCACTGATATAGCTGCTCGGGCCAGAGCCGTCGCTGCGTTGAAAGTACTCATCGATTCCGAGCCCGGTCAGCATGTTCGCGCCTGGAGCGCCACTCTGGAGCTCCTGCACTGGATTTAACCCGTCGTAGAGGAACTGCGTAGACGTACTGTTGACCGTCTTCTGTGCGCGCCTACCGTCGGCGTCGTACGCGAAGCTCGCAGCATTAGGACCGGCGATCGCCGTCAGGTGATTTCGGGCATCCCAGTTGTAAGTGCTCGTCCCGTCGTTGGTCAGGTTGCCGTTGGCATCGTAGGTCTGCGGCGTTCCGTTGAACGCGGTCATTTCGTTCGCTGCGTTGAACGAGTTCCCCGTCACCGCCTGCGGCAGCCCGGTCTGCGCGAAGCTGCCGGTCTTCTCAATCACCCGGCTGTCCGCGTCGTATGAATACTCTAGATCGCCCACCGTGTTGCTCCCCAGCGTCCAGCTCATCGCCGTCACGTGCGAGTCGATGTCGTAAGTATACGCGAGCACGATGCCGTTGGGCAGAGTCAGCGTGTTCCTGCGGTCCGCGTTGTCATATGCGATCGGAATCGACGCGCTGCCTTGGGTGATTCCGGTCAGCCGGTTCGCATTGTCCCAGGAATATGAAACCGTCGGCTGCCCGACCACCGTCATCGTCTGACGCCGGCGGGCGTTGTCGTAGAAATAGCCAACTTCGCCCTGCGCGGTCTGCTCGTCCGTCAGGTCGTCCAAGCCGTCATACTGCCGGACGGTCGTTCCCGCAATCGAGTCGACGATCTGTGTGATGCGGTCTCCGGGATCGAATGTGTAGCTGCTCGTGCTTTCGTAGCTGCCGCTGGTGTACCCGAAGCCGGCGAATTTGCGCCGGTTAATCCCGTCGTATTGGTAAACGCTCGTCTCACCGCGCCGGTCCGTATGGCCGGTCAGGTTGCCGTTGCCATCGTAGCCGTAAGTCTCGGTCGCCGCCAGCGGGTCGGTCCGCGAAGCCTTGCGGTACGGGTTCGAGCTCGATGATTTCGCGCATCCCAACCTCGCCCCTGCGCTCTCTTGCTCGTCCTTCAGGTCGTCCAGACCGTCATACCGGGCGCATGACGGTTCCCGCAATCGAGTCGACGATCTGCATGACCCGATCTCCAAGATCGAAAGTGTAAGCGCTCCGTAGCTGCTGGCAGTGCACCCGAAGCCACGAACTTGCGGTGGTTGATCCCGACGTACTGATAGACGGTAACTTTGCAGCAATTCTAGATATTTCTCGAGTGAAGTCGGATTGAAAATCAGGACACGTCAATTGGACGTTGCCAGGCTGGTCGTTTTTGCAAACTTCCTATGCAGATACGGTAAAGCCTTGAACCACTGCAAATATCCTAGCGTCACCGGAATCAGCCACCATATACCCACGAAAACTAGCTCTCCATCGCACGCCTGCGGCCCGATAACTGGACAGAGCAAGCGACTCAGTACAAACGTGATAGAAAATGATAATATACTCGACGGAAAACAATAAATCATCGTGGGGAAATTTGACAGCCACTGAGACTGCTCTGCGAGGCGTGGTTCATCCAGGTTACCGCCAATGCTGAGGTGGTAGTATTCGAAGGCAAGGATCGCCATCAGGTGAGCCACAACAAGGGCCACCCAAATGGCGCGCGCCGATTTAAAATGTTCTAGGGCAAAACGTCCGAACCAGATCGTTGCCACTAAGAGGCCAAAGAAACAGAGCGCATAGGCGAGAAAGATAAGTATCAAGAATGCGTCCACTAGAGAGTCTCGCCAGTGAGTGTGCATGCTTCCTTACACGCCGATTCAGTGGCCCACGCCCAATCGAAACAGTCATGAATAGGAATGGTATAGTGACCAGGATCAAGCCCGAAGAAATACTGAACACACTGGTCAACGCATGGTCTGTCTTTGCTGACTGTGATGCAAAAGTCGGCTTTATTCCAATCGTCGGGATTTAATACCCCATCATCGTATGGATTATGGCGGTCTTTAGGGTACATACCTTTGCACGTGTTCCTATTGGGGGCGCAAAGGAACATGTGAGGTATAGGTCTCGGTAGTTCTACACATAACAGGGTGTCAAGCCCGGTTGGATCGGTCAAATTGGTCGGGCTATTCCCCGCGTACCCGTAGAGATTGATCCCGCCCTTAAAGCCGACCGGGTCTTGTGAGATGAACCTTCCCGGCGAGGGCGAGTAATATCTATGCCGATTAAAATACAGTCCGATGCCGTCGTTTTCCCGGCCGGTGAACTGGTACGGGTTCGCGCTTGCTTGCCCGGTCGCTGCGGAATTACCGAACGGGTCGTATGTATACGAGGTCTGTTGCGTTCCACTAGAGTCGGTGAGGGCGAGCGTGCTGCCGAGTATATCGGTCAAGTAATCTCGGGCGCCGGCCGAGTCGGTGCGCTGCAAGTACTCATCAATGCCAAGACCCGTCAACATGTTGGCGCTCGGGGCGCCATTCTGAAGCTCCTGGACCGGATTCATGCCGTCGTAGAGGAACTGCGTAGACGTACTGTTGACCGTCTTCTGTGCGCGCCTACCGTCGGCGTCGTACGCGAAGCTCGCAGCATTAGGACCGGCGATCGCCGTCAGGTGATTTCGGGCATCCCAGTTGTAAGTGCTCGTCCCGTCGTTGGTCAGATTGCCGTTGGCATCGTAGGTCTGCGGCGTTCCATTAAAGGCGGTCATCTCGTTTGCCGCGTTGAACGTGTTCCCCGTCACCGCCTGCGGCAGCCCCGTCTGCGCGAAGCTGCCCGTCTTCTCGATCACCCGGCTGTCCGCGTCGTATGAATATTCGAGATCGCCCACCGGATTGCTTGCCAGCGTCCAAGTCATCGCCGTCACGTGCGAGTCGATGTCGTAAGTATACGCGAGCACGATGCCGTTGGGCAGAGTCAGCGTGTTCCTGCGGTCCGCGTTGTCATATGCGATCGGAATCGACGCGCTGCCTTGGGTGATTCCGGTCAGCCGGTTCGCATTGTCCCAGGAATATGAAACCGTCGGCTGCCCGACCACCGTCATCGTCTGACGCCGGCGGGCGTTGTCGTAGAAATAGCCAACTTCGCCCTGCGCGGTCTGCTCGTCCGTCAGGTCGTCCAAGCCGTCATACTGCCGGACGGTCGTTCCGGCGATCGAGTTGACGATCTGTGTGATGCGGTCCCCGAGATCGAATGTGTAGCTGCTGGTGCTTTCGTAGCTGCCGCTGGTGTACCCGAAACCGGCGAATTTGCGCCGGTTGATCCCGTCGTACTGGTAGACGCTCGTCTCGCCGCGCCGGTCCGTATGGCCGGTCAGGTTGCCGTTGCCGTCGTAGCCGTAGGTCTCGGTCGCCGCCAGCGGATCGGTCCGCGAGGCCTTGCGATTCATCGGGTCGTACGTATATGAGGTCAGACCGCCGTTCGCGTCGGTCACGCTCGTCAGATTGCTGTTTGGGTCGTATCCGTGTAACTTTGCAACGTCTGGTGCCCGAACGGATCCGTAGTGCTGGTGGTGTTTACTATGGCCGCCAAAACCAAACGGATTCCGTCCCCCCCTTCACCACAGAACAATGCCAGAGGATGTCGTGGAATGCTTGGCTCGATTCACTTGCCTGTTGGTTTTTCAGTTTGAATTTTAACAGACCTTTTCGTCGCTTTCAAACCTTTAGCCGATTGAGTTTGAGACCCATCCGCTGCCGCGAGATTCTTTCTCACGCGACAGGTCCTGCCATCAGGATACAAGGCTCGCAGGAAAACTTTCGCGGGCGACTCTCCTTTGAGATGTGCATCCAAAACTTCACAAAGGCGAGGATGGGCGTTAAACTTCCCTAACTTTCCTAAGATGGCTATCCAGAACTTCATGAAAGCTGTAAGATTAGCGGTCTCATAGAGAGCGGCTAAGAAATTACCGGCATCTTCCTCGTCCCCTACACGATAAAGTAGCGTCAGAACCTTCCTTTTTTGGTCATCGTCGGCAGTCTCATTGAATAATTCGATCAACTTCTCAGTTTTCCCTTTAGGATCCTTGTCGATCAGACACGATATTTCGTGTTGCGACAGCCCCAGCTCAAGGCAATCTATCTTAGCTTGCTTTATGTAGTTTCTTTTGTTCAAGGTTATCCTTCCAAGGTGCGTCTATATACCTATCGGAGTGCCCCCGAGAATCAATGAGAGGAGAATGAGTTCGGCTATCAAGCTGCTTGTCGTCTGATCAGGCCGTGCTGCTTGCTTGTAAGGGTCGGAAAGAGGACACGACTCTTCTTTCGGTTGACCGCCACCGTCTGGAGGAGGTTCCTCACATTTCTCATCGTACTCGGCTTGGAGATCGTCTAATTGATTATGTAGGACGCCCAGTGCACCGGCGTTTCTATTGAGGAACGCAGCGCCAATTAATTTCTTAATCTCCTCGATTGCTTTACGAAGATCTTCGCATTCCTCAGACTCGAGTCCAGTTGGATCTGTTCTGCTCAGCGGATTGTTTAGAACATAGGAATAAAGATTGACCTCTCCCCCCATTAAGCCGATCGGATCCTGCGCCATGAACCCCTGGAGGGTCGGGCTGTAGTATCTTGCGCGATAGAAGTACAATCCAGCGCCGTCGTTTTCTCTGCCGGTGAACTGGTACGGGTTCGAGCTCGATACCCCGGTGAGGGTGGTATTGCCGAATGGATCGTAAGTATAGGACGTTTGTGTGCTTCCGCTGGAGTCGGTCAGCGCAAGCGTGCTGCCGAGAATATCGGTCATATAGTTGCGGGCACCAGCCGAATCAGTACGCTGAAAGTATTCATCAACACCGAGACCAGTCAGCAGATTCGCGCTTGGGGCTCCACTCTGAATCTCTTGTACTGGATTTAACCCGTCGTAGAGGAACTGCGTAGACGTACTGTTGACCGTCTTCTGTGCGCGCCTACCGTCGGCGTCGTACGCGAAGCTCGCAGCATTAGGACCGGCGATCGCCGTCAGGTGATTTCGGGCATCCCAGTTGTAAGTGCTCGTCCCGTCGTTGGCGAGATTGCCGTTGGCATCGTAGGTCTGCGGCGTTCCGTTGAACGAGGTCATCTCATTGGCCGCGTTGAAGGTATTACCGCTAACCGGCTGCGGCAGCCCGGTCTGCGCGAAGCTGCCGGTCTTCTCAATCACCCGGCTGTCCGCGTCGTATGCGTACTCGAGGTCGCCCACCGGATTGCCCGCCAACGTCCAGCTCATTCCCGTCACGTGCGAATCGTTGTCGTAAGTATACGTCAACAAAATCCCGTTGGGCAGAGTCAGCGTGTTCCTGCGGTCCGCGTTGTCATATGCGATCGGAATCGACGCGCTGCCTTGGGTGATTCTGGTCAGCCGGTTCGCATTGTCCCAGGAATATGAAACCGTCGGCTGCCCGACCACCGTCATCGTCTGACGCCGGCGGGCGTTGTCGTAGAAATAGCCAACTTCGCCCTGCGCGGTCTGCTCGTCCGTCAGGTCGTCCAAGCCGTCATACTGCCGGACGGTCGTTCCCGCAATCGAGTCGACGATCTGTGTGATGCGGTCTCCGGGATCGAATGTGTAGCTGCTCGTGCTTTCGTAGCTGCCGCTGGTGTACCCGAAGCCGGCGAATTTGCGCCGGTTAATCCCGTCGTATTGGTAAACGCTCGTCTCACCGCGCCGGTCCGTATGGCCGGTCAGGTTGCCGTTGCCATCGTAGCCGTAAGTCTCGGTCGCCGCCAGCGGGTCGGTCCGCGAAGCCTTGCGGTACGGGTTCGAGCTCGATGATTTCGCGCATCCCAACCTCGCCCCTGCGCTCTCTTGCTCGTCCTTCAGGTCGTCCAGACCGTCATACCGGGCGCATGACGGTTCCCGCAATCGAGTCGACGATCTGCATGACCCGATCTCCAAGATCGAAAGTGTAAGCGCTCCGTAGCTGCTGGCAGTGCACCCGAAGCCACGAACTTGCGGTGGTTGATCCCGACGTACTGATAGACGGTAACTTTGCAGCAATTCTAGATATTTCTCGAGTGAAGTCGGATTGAAAATCAGGACACGTCAATTGGACGTTGCCAGGCTGGTCGTTTTTGCAAACTTCCTATGCAGATACGGTAAAGCCTTGAACCACTGCAAATATCCTAGCGTCACCGGAATCAGCCACCATATACCCACGAAAACTAGCTCTCCATCGCACGCCTGCGGCCCGATAACTGGACAGAGCAAGCGACTCAGTACAAACGTGATAGAAAATGATAATATACTCGACGGAAAACAATAAATCATCGTGGGGAAATTTGACAGCCACTGAGACTGCTCTGCGAGGCGTGGTTCATCCAGGTTACCGCCAATGCTGAGGTGGTAGTATTCGAAGGCAAGGATCGCCATCAGGTGAGCCACAACAAGGGCCACCCAAATGGCGCGCGCCGATTTAAAATGTTCTAGGGCAAAACGTCCGAACCAGATCGTTGCCACTAAGAGGCCAAAGAAACAGAGCGCATAGGCGAGAAAGATAAGTATCAAGAATGCGTCCACTAGAGAGTCTCGCCAGTGAGTGTGCATGCTTCCTTACACGCCGATTCAGTGGCCCACGCCCAATCGAAACAGTCATGAATAGGAATGGTATAGTGACCAGGATCAAGCCCGAAGAAATACTGAACACACTGGTCAACGCATGGTCTGTCTTTGCTGACTGTGATGCAAAAGTCGGCTTTATTCCAATCGTCGGGATTTAATACCCCATCATCGTATGGATTATGGCGGTCTTTAGGGTACATACCTTTGCACGTGTTCCTATTGGGGGCGCAAAGGAACATGTGAGGTATAGGTCTCGGTAGTTCTACACATAACAGGGTGTCAAGCCCGGTTGGATCGGTCAAATTGGTCGGGCTATTCCCCGCGTACCCGTAGAGATTGATCCCGCCCTTAAAGCCGACCGGGTCTTGTGAGATGAACCTTCCCGGCGAGGGCGAGTAATATCTATGCCGATTAAAATACAGTCCGATGCCGTCGTTTTCCCGGCCGGTGAACTGGTACGGGTTCGCGCTTGCTTGCCCGGTCGCTGCGGAATTACCGAACGGGTCGTATGTATACGAGGTCTGTTGCGTTCCACTAGAGTCGGTGAGGGCGAGCGTGCTGCCGAGTATATCGGTCAAGTAATCTCGGGCGCCGGCCGAGTCGGTGCGCTGCAAGTACTCATCAATGCCAAGACCCGTCAACATGTTGGCGCTCGGGGCGCCATTCTGAAGCTCCTGGACCGGATTCATGCCGTCGTAGAGGAACTGCGTAGACGTACTGTTGACCGTCTTCTGTGCGCGCCTACCGTCGGCGTCGTACGCGAAGCTCGCAGCATTAGGACCGGCGATCGCCGTCAGGTGATTTCGGGCATCCCAGTTGTAAGTGCTCGTCCCGTCGTTGGCGAGATTGCCGTTGGCATCGTAGGTCTGCGGCGTTCCGTTGAACGAGGTCATCTCATTGGCCGCGTTGAAGGTATTACCGCTAACCGGCTGCGGCAGCCCGGTCTGCGCGAAGCTGCCGGTCTTCTCAATCACCCGGCTGTCCGCGTCGTATGCGTACTCGAGATCGCCCACCGGATTGCTTGCCAGCGTCCAAGTCATCGCCGTCACCCGCGAATCGTTGTCGTAAGTATATGTCAGCACTATGCCGTTGGGCAAAGTCAACGAGGTTCTGCGGTCCGCGCTGTCATAGCCGAACGGGATCGACATGCTCCCCTGCGTAATCCCGATCAGTCGATTGGCATTGTCCCATCCGTAAGATACCGTCGGCTGCCCCACCACCGTCATCGTCTGACGCCGGCGGGCGTTGTCGTAGAAATAGCCAACTTCGCCCTGCGCGGTCTGCTCGTCCGTCAGGTCGTCCAAGCCGTCATACTGCCGGACGGTTGTCCCCGCAATCGAGTCGACGATCTGTGTGATGCGGTCTCCGGGATCGAATGTGTAGCTGCTCGTGCTTTCGTAGCTGCCGCTGGCGTACCCGAAGCCGGCGAATTTGCGCCGGTTGATCCCGTCGTACTGATAGACGGTGGTCTGGCCGCGGCGGTCGGTGTGGCCGGTCAGGTTGCCGTTGCCGTCGTAGCCGTAGGTCTCGGTCGCCAGCAGCGGGTCGGTCCGGGAAGCCTTGCGATTCATCGGGTCGTAGGTATAACTGGTCACCCCGCCGTTCGCGTCGGTCACGGTCGTCAGATTGCTGTTTTCGTCGTAGCCGAACTTCGTCAGGTGGCCGTCCGTGTCCATGCTCTGGGTCAGATCGTCCAGCGGCGAGTAGGAAAGGTTGGTGGTGCTGCCCAACGGATCCTCGGTCCAAATCGTACGGCCCGCCGCGTCCGAGAAAAAATAGCTGGTGTTGCCGAGCGGGTCGGCGATCGAGGTCAGATCACCGTTGGTATAGGCGAAGTGTGTGGTGTCGCCGAGTGCGTCGGCGTATGAGATCAAATTGCCCTCGGTATCGTGATTTTCCGTGGTCTGATGCCCGAGCGGGTCGGTAATGGTCTGGACGTTGCCGTTGCCGTCGAGGCTGAAGGTCCAGGTGTGGCCAAGCGGGTCGGTCACGCTGGTAATCTGGCTGAAGTTGGGGTCGTACTGGTATGAGGTGGTAGCCGGGCTGGAGGTCCCCGCGAGCTGGGTCTCACTTAGAGTGTTTCCCAGAGAATCGTAGGTGTATGCCGTTGTTCGACCTAGCGCATCAGTCTTGGACTGAACGAGATTGGTGTTCGGGTCCCGTGTGTAGGTCGTAGTCTGCTGCTCCGGATCACCTTGCGCCAGCACATCCTTGGTAAGGAAGCCGTTGGAATTGAACTCCATGTGGCGGATGTAGCCATTTGGATCGGTATATTCGGTCACGTCCGTTGATGGATTCTCCGCGATGTCCGAAATCGCGGAGACTGGAGTGTGGAGCAGAAGCATCATTTGCGTACGATGCCACCGGTCGGCGTACCCAAGCGGTATTGCCCAATGGAGTTGCTCTGACCTATGGTTACGACGTGGGACCCCGGATCAATGAGCTGACCTGGTCGGGTCCACTGGGTCAGATCGGCAATCTCGGCTATGTATATGACGCGGACGGCCGCGTGATTCAGAAGACCGGTAGCTTCGCGCAGGTCGTGCTACCTCAGACCATCAACGGAAACAGTTTCAACGCCGCGAATCAGATGGTGGCATTCAATGGGACACCTCTAACCTACGATGCCAACGGCAATTTGACCAACGACGGTACTAACACCTACTCTTGGGACGAGCGTAGTCGACTGGTAGGGATTAACGGTTCAACGGGTGGGCCAACAAGCTTCACGTATGACCCATTTGGACGGCGCGCCAGCAAGACTGTCGGCGGTGCGACCACCCAGTTTCAATACGACGGTACTCGAGTAGTTCAGGAAATTCAGCCCGGGGCTGGCAATGTCTTGACGGATATGGGGTTCAGCCGCACGGACTTGGCCGGCAATATGACCTTCCTGGGCGACCTCCTCGGAAGCGTAATCGCGCTGGCCAGCGATGCCGGCGCTGTCGCTACGCAGTATTCATATGAACCATTCGGAGCATCGGTTGCCAGCGGCGCGACCAGTACCAATCCGTACCAGTTTGCTTTTCACCAGAACGACGGCACCGGCTTGTACTACTACTCAGCGCGTTACTACAGTCCAACACTTGCGCGTTTCATTAGCGAAGATCCATCTGGCACACGCGGCGGCATCAATCTGTATGAGTATGCGGCCGATCAGCCGGTGACATTTGAAGATTCAACAGGCTTGAATCCGGATGATGGAAATGGGTCATGCAGACCCTGTACAATCTACCTAAGGTCTCACCCGGCCTTCTGGGGATTGGTTGATCAGCGCCACTATTTCTGGGAAACACTCGACAGCGGCGACCAACCTGGAAACAGACAGTTTGATTCGGGCGAAGATGAAGATGGCTATCTGAATCATACTACCGCAAAGACAGATGATAACGAGTCAGATCCTCCGGCCTATCCCCCGATAGGACCCTCGACGGAGGTCTGCCGCAGAGTAGCTGATGTACGGAGTGCTGGGGCGGCGTGGCCAAATTGGATTTTTGGTTATTGGTGGACTGGGCCGAATAGCAATACCGTTGCCGGCTACATAAACAATTTTTCCGGAGTCGGCTTCAATCAGCCACCAGACTCTTTGGGTTGGCGCTGGAGTCCGTGAGCGCTCTTTGTGGCATGAAGAGTGTGGGATCGATGGTGGTGGCTATGGTTGTACTAGCGCCGATGGTATCAATGCGGGCTCAAGCGGCTGCGAACCCCGGGAACGATTCGCGCGCTGTCGCCGCAATGTTGAGCCAGTACGAAACCGTATTCTACACGAATACGGATCTATCCTCGAAATTTAGTTCCTTCAAGGGACTTTCCAGGCAGGTCGCCGGAGCATTGAGCGTCCCCTTCGGAGATTTGATCTATTGACTCGATTTGTTGGGCCCATACGCCTCGGCTGATTTGCTTGCAAAGAGCGAAGCCGTTCTCATGGGTGGCAAAGGCTTTGTCCCGTCCGAGGGCGAGGGGGCGGCGCAAGTGTCGCGTTTCTGTTACATAGTTACCTTCGGAGTAGAGGGCCAGCCGGATTTTCAAAAATACGCCGCGAAAGCACATAAGACATCGATGGCGGGAGGAACGGTGTGGAGTTGGCAGGTACACTCGCCGGACCCTCGTGGGCAGACCGTCACTTACTATGCAGCTCAGATTCGCGATTCCTATCTAGTGGTTTCGAATGACCTCGGTGAACTTCAAGCGATCACGAGAAAATTGACCTCTTCGGGTGACTTTTCTACGACGCTCAGCGGTATTCGCGACTGGATAATCCTGGGTCAGCATGAATATTGGGGATATCGGCGCGTGCGACATGACGGGGTTGTCGAAAAGGACGCGTCCAGGCTGGAGTCTACGTTGCCCGGCGCTGAGACCATCATCATGTTCGCCGACATCAAAAGGAAGATCGCGATAGTCCGGGTGCTCGGTGTTCACGCAAACAAAGTTGTCGAGATGACGAAACAAAGGGACGAACAACAGCGGGACGCGCTGAAACGTTTGGGCCTGCGGCAGTCATTCGCTGCGCCGCAAGAATTCAAAGCAACCGACCCCAGGACTCTGGAAAAGATGTTCAGCCTCTCCGGCGGCGAGCAGAGCGAAGGCGAGATAGTCACTTCAATGGGGCTGTTCGGCTTCGAGATGATCATTTGAAAGCCATCGTCCAAATGACCGTCCGAAGATGTGTGGCTATGACCGCTGCATTAGTAAGCGCATTCGGCGTCGCGATCGCGGCTGATTCGAGCTCGACTCCGTCCGCTGCAATTTTCGTTGCTAACATTCACGGCTACGTGACTGTGTATCCACTTGGCAGCAACGGCGACGCAGCTCCTATCTCTACCATAGAAGGCGCTGCCACTCAGTTGGGCAGTCCCGAAGAGATCACGCTTGATTCAAAAGGCAATATCTATGTGACCAGCGAGGTGTGGAACGCAGGCGCCTACGCGGGCGACAGCGTAGTCGTGTTTTCCGCCGGCAGCAAAGGTAACGCCAGTCCGATCGCAACTATCGGCGGTCCCCACACGAGAATGCGTGGCGTACATTCGATAGCTGTGGATTCAATGGGTAGTATCTATGTGGGGGCGATTGAACCGGCCCCCGCCGGCGTGCGTATCTTTGCTGCCGGGAGCAATGGCGACGTAAAACCGCGCGCTGACATCGGCGGCTCCAAAACCGAATTGCAAGGCGCCAGCGGGATCGCGGTAGATCCGAAAGGTACACTCATAGTTGCGAACTTATCTGGGTTGCCCACGGGTAGTGGCGTCCTCGTCTTTCCGGCTGGCGCCGACGGTGACTTGAGACCCAGCGCGACCATCAGCGGAGCTAAGGCGGGTATCGACTGGCCAGCTGGCATTGCCCTGGATCCGCTTGGCAACATTTATCTTGCGGATGCAGGTCGCCACGGTTCACCCGCCAGCATCAGAGTCTACTCAGCCGGCAGTAACGGTGATGTGCTCCCCACGGTCACGATAAGCGGCTCCAACACGGGTCTCAATGGACGCACCGTGCGGGGCATCGCATTGGACTCCGCAAATAACATGTACGTCACGAGCGATGGCCATGACTCCACAGAGAGCAGCATCACGGTTTTCAAGGCCGGCAGCAATGGCAACGTCAAGCCCATGGCCGTGATCAGTGGAGATAACACGGGATTGTCAGCAGCCGTAGGAATCGCAATCGGGCCATACCGCGGCACTCATTGATCGAGCCAAATTCGGCCTGAGGCAGGGCGCTTTCCTTCACGTATGACCCATTTGGACGGCGCGCCAGCAAGACTGTCGGCGGTGCGACCACCCAGTTTCAGTATGATGGCAATCGAGTCGTTCAGGAAATTCAGCCTGGGACCGGCAATGTGCTGACGGATATGGGTTTCAGTCGAACGGACTTATCCGGGAACATGACGTTCCTGGGCGACCTCCTTGGGAGCACAGTCGCACTCGCCAACGACGCTGGTGCAGTCGCTACGCAGTATTCGTATCAGCCCTTTGGGGCCGCAGTGGCTAGCGGTGCGGCCAGTTCGAATCCATATCAATTTGCTTTTCACCAGAACGATGGAACTGGCTTGTACTACTACTCGGCACGCTACTATAGCCCGACACTCGGACGTTTTATCAGCGAAGATCCTTCTGGAACACGAGGCGGCATCAATCTGTATGAGTATGCAGGCGACCAGCCAGTGACCTTTGAAGATGAAGCAGGCTTGAGTCCGAGCGACGGGAGTGGGTCATGCAGACCCTGTACGATTCAACTAATGTATCACCAGGTCTGGTTTGTGCCAAAGTTTGCTGCCGAAAAGAATCACTTCTTCTGGGCAACTTGGAAGGAGGGAGGCACCGGCCTACGAACTAATTCTGGAGAATCGTTGCCTGACCCTTATCTTGACGAAAGACAAGACGTTGATACGGACAATCCATATCTTCCTGACCAGCGGCTATTCGAAAATGAAACTTCAACAGAAATATGCGACCAGGTGGATCGTCTGAGAAACGCAGCAGACACTTGGGGAAATAAGGTAACCAGATATAATGTTTTGGGGCCGAACAGCAACACAGTCGCCAGCTATATTTACCAGAAATCCGGTATCGGGTCGCGTCAGTCTTTCAGTCTTCAACCTAATGACCTCCTAGCGCCTGGATGGAGCCTAGGAACTGCTTACTAGGTGCTTATTTCTGAAATCCCAAGATAGGACTCTGAATAGTCAGGTGAGGTTACTGTACTCTGCGGCCTTAGGGGCGTTGCGCAGATCTGCAGTGCTCAAAAGAGGGACCTATCGTTATTCTTTATCCGAAGCGACAGAAAACAAACCTGATCTCATAGAATATCTTTTTCGAGGCTTCGAGATGATCGTATGAATGTGCAAAGGTTTCTGAGGCTTGCCGGGAGCGTGATGGTTACGGTTTTCCTGCTGAACGTTAGCGGATGTGCTCTGGCGGCCGAGTCGGCCTCGACGCCGCTGGATGAAGCAGTTTTTGTTACAAATCTGGGCGGCAACTACATAACTATTTATGACTTGAAAAACAACGGCGACACGGCGCCACTCGCTAACATCGACGGAACCACCGTTAGTCGGGTGTTTGACTCAGTGATTCGAGGTGGCAGCGGGTTGGATGATCCATTGGGCGTAGCTTTGGATCTAGCCGGGAACATCTATGTCGGAAACGATTCGGGCGGAGCCAATTACACTGGAGCTATCGATGTTTTCCAAGCTGGTGCTCACGGCAGGGCAACGCCGATCGCCAAAATCGATGGTCCAGATACCGGGCTTTACACCGTCAAGTCGATCGCGGTTGACTCGAAGGGAAACATCTATGCGACAAGACAGGCGTATCTCTATGATCGTTCTGCGCCGGGCGTCAACGTCTATCCGGCTGGCAGCACTGGCAACGTCAAGCCAATTGCAGTCATCAGCGGACCGAACACCGGTATCGATAACCTTGAGGGCATAGCAGTCGATTCCAAAGGAAGCATATACGTCACAAACAATGCAGGTTCTGGAAGCATACTTGTGTTCCCAGCCGGCAGTAGCGGCGACGTGAGACCAACCGCTGTCATCGGACCCTCGAAAACGAACTCGGTTGGCGCTCTCGCGTTGGATTCGAGGGCGAACGTCTACGTTGTGAGGCTCAGCGGTAGCGAGCGGTCTCGCCGCGAAACCATTGAGATATATAGAGCAGGGAGCAGCCGCGTTGATCCGCCTATCGCGACCATTAGTGGCCCGAAAACTGGGCTTGCCGATCCGAATTACACGATTCGTGGAATCGCAATTGATTCAATCGGAAATATCTACGTGGCAGTTGAGGACGAAGGCCTTGCACCAGGAAGCAAGCTGATTGTTTACGCATCAGGAAGCGACGGCGACGTTTCGCCCAAGGCCATTATTGAAGGTCCGCATACGAGACTCAACGGAGCGCATGGCTTGGCTATCGGTCGGTTCAAGTACCCATGATTACTGCTGATTGCGTTCACTACTCCGTCGCCTTGTTTCGTGCCCGCGTTGCCATGAAGCGAACAGGAACGGTTTGGTAGTCACGGATCGATGGAGTCGATCGTTTGACCCAAATTGTCGATTCTCTATACGGTACGATTACTCGCACCTACTACTGTATGGATGATTTGATCGGCGAACAAACGCCGCTGGGCGAGATCAGCTACAACTACGACGCCGCTCATCGGCTGTTGTCAACGATGGTGGATGGTCAGACGCCCATCACATACAGCTATGATGGAATCGATCATCTGACCGGTATGACACAGGGCAGCAGCTCGGCATACGATGCCACCGGTCGGCGTACTCAAGCCGTACTGCCCAACGGAGTCGCGCTGGCCTATGGTTACGATGTGGGCCAGCGGGTCAACCAGCTGACCTGGTCGGGTCCACAAGGTTCGATCGGCAATCTCGGCTACGTGTACGACGCTGACGGCCGCGTGATTCAGAAGACTGGTAGCTTCGCGCAGGTCGTGCTGCCTCAGACCATCAGCGGAAACAGTTTCAACGCCGCGAATCAGATGGTGGCATTCAATGGGACGGCTCTCACCTACGATGCCAATGGCAACCTGACCAACGATGGTACCAACACCTACGCCTGGGACGAGCGTAATCGCCTGGTCGGGATGAGCGGTTCACCCAGTGGGCCGGCAAGCTTCGCATACGACCCATTCGGACGGCGCGCCAGCAAGACCGTCGGCGGGACGACAACGCAATTCCAATATGATGGCAATCGAGTGGTGCAGGAAATTCAGCCTGGGGCTGGCAATGTGCTGACAGATATGGGGTTCAGCCGTACGGACTTGAGCGGAAACATGACGTTCCTGGGCGACCTCCTCGGAAGCGTAATTGCGCTGGCCAGCGACGCGGGAGCTGTCGATACGCAATATTCCTACGAGCCATTCGGAGCATCGCTCGCCAGCGGCGCGGCCAGTTCGAATCCATATCAATTCGCGTTTCACCAGAACGATGGAACCGGATTGTACTACTACTCGGCACGCTATTACAGTCCCACGCTCGGCCGATTCATTAGCGAAGACCCGTCCGGGACCAGCGGCGGGCTCAATCTTTATGAGTACGCCGGCGACCAGCCGGTGACGTTCGAAGATTCGACAGGCTTAAGCCCGAGCGACGGCAACGGGTCGTGCCGGCCTTGCGCGATTAACCTGTGGTACCACACGGCATTCTATGTCTCCCCCTACGTTCACACATTCTGGCAAAGCATCAAAGACGGAGAACCCCGATATGACTCCGGCACTTGGGCGTTTCCCTTTCTCAATCACACTACACACAAGGAAGATGACAATGATATGCCCCCTAACCAGATCGCATGGGGAACCGGATTTTCAACAGATGTTTGTGACAAGGTAGATCTTCTCAGACAAGTGGCGGATTCCTGGCCGAACGACACCATCTTCTACGACCTCATGGGGCCAAATAGCAACACGGTTGCGAGTTGGATAAACACGGAAGCTGCTCTGGGTGCGAACCCACCAACGAACGCTCTAGGCTGGGAGTGGGGAACCGATGCTGAATAAGTCATCGTTGGATGAAAAACATCGGTCGCACAATCCGAAGGAAAGCTTATGACCGCACAGTATAGGTCAGCGACAGGAGAAATATTGTATTGGTTCGGAATTTTCGTCGCTCTGGGTATAATCTCTTTCGTCCTCGGATGTGGAGTTGGGATAGGGTTCGAAGACGCCGGACTTTCTCGCAATCGTTTGGCTCAGTTTCTGGTTTTTGGTCTGATGTGGCCCCCTTACCTACTGATGCGCGCTCTCGGCTGGTTCAGCTACTCTGGTGCCTCAACAGTTCCCAATTCCAATTTGTTCGGACTCCTCTTTAGTCAACTTCTGGGCTGGGGTTTTCTCGGAATTCCAGTCGGACTCTGGAGAGCGACGCGGCGGTCTCTCATCCGTTGAATAGGAGGAGTTCTGTCAACAGGTAAACGCGCTATGGAAAGCGGCGGACATCTGGCTTGGTCGGACAGAAACATAGAGGGTCTGGCTTGGGTTCAATAGAAAAATGGTGCACTCTTTACAAGTGCTTTTCTGCCTTTAGCAGGCGAAATTTGAGGACGCTGCGGGCGTAACATGGAGATTCTGAGCGGCGTCGCATGTACGGCGATGGCTATGTTTCTGGCGACGGTGATCGTGTCAAGGCCGGCTCAGGCGGCTGCGGGCCCCGGGGGCGACTCGCGCGCCGTCGCAGCAATGTTCCGCCAGTACGAAACCGTTTTCTATACAAACACGGATATCTCTTCGAACTTCAGCTCTTTCAAAGGATTGTCCAGGCAGACCGCCGGAGCGTTGAGCGTCCCCTTCGGAGATTTGATTTACGGGCTCGATTTGTTGGACCCCTGCGCCTCGGCCAATATGCTTGCGAAGAGCGAAGCCGCTCTGATGGGAAGCAAGGGCTGTATCCCGCCCGAGGGCGAGGGTGCGGCGCAAGTGTCAAGCTTCTGTTACATCGTTAACTTCGGGACAAGGAGACGATCAGATTTTGGGAAATTTGCCGCGAAGGCGCGTGAGACCTCAAAGCAAGGAGAACCGGTATGGAGTTGGCAGGTACACTCGCCGGAGCCTCCAATGCGAACTATCACTTACTATGCGGCTCAGATCGGCGATTCGTATCTACTGGTTTCCAATGACCTCGGTGAACTGCAAGCAATAATGAAAAGATTAACCTCTTCGGATGACGCTTCCATGACTCTGAGCGGAATTCGCGATTGGACAATCTTGAGTCAGCATAAATATTGGGGCTATAGGTGCATGCGGCACGACGGAGTGGTCGAAAAGGACGCGGCTAGGCTGGAGTTCACGATGCCTGGCGCTGAGACTAGCGGATCGAGCCCGCAGCCACACGGTCCGAGCAGGGTATATCGGATGATCCCGCAAGTTCGCGGCGGACAACGTGTTCGCCAAGAACGAAATCAGCGCAACGCTCGAACCATTCCTGCCGCGTCCATTGATGGTTGGGATGAGCGGCTCGCCCATCGGGCCGGCCACCTTCACGTATGACCCCTTCGGACGGCGCGCGAGCAAGACCATTGCAGGCGCGACTACTCAATTTCAATACGACGGCCGTCGAGTCGTTCAGGAAATTCAGCCTGGGGCTGGCAATGTGCTGACGAATATGGGTCTCAGCCGCACGGACTCGACCGGTAACATGACCTTCCTGGGCGATATCCTTGGAAGCACGCTGGCACTCGCTAACGATGCCGGCGCGGTCGCTACGCAGTATTCGTATGAGCCTTTCGGAGCATCGACGGCCAGCGGTGCGGCCAGTTCGAATCCATATCAATTTGCTTTTCACCAGAACGATGGAACCGGCCTGTACTACTACTCGGCACGTTACTATAGCGCATCATTGGCGCGTTTCATTAGTCAAGATCCATCTGGAGTACGCGGCGGGATCAATCTGTACGAGTATGCTGGCGACCAGCCGGTCAACTTCGAAGACGCTACAGGCTTGAGTCCGAGCGATGGAAGCGGCTCGTGCCGGCCGTGCGAAGCCTGGTTGCGGGAAAGGCACGTGAACCAGTGGGTAGGGTGGCTGGGAATCGCGCATACGTTCTGGGAAACAAGGGATAGCCGGGGCAGCAAGGTCTTCAGTTCGGGGTTCCCCGAGGGCAGCCCGCAAGAGCTAGACATGCTGCATCATGTCCCCGGCGACGACGAAGCGACTCCCATCGCTTTCGACAGTGGCTTGGACATTGAAAACTGCCCGAAGGTTGACAATCTATTGGGCGCTGCCGACGCGTGGCCCAACGGCACGGTTCCCTATGTTTACACCGGGCCGAATAGCAACACCTTCGCTCATTATCTCGCTTACAAGGGCGGCTTCCCCGCATACCCGACGTTTGGCTATTTCGCGGTCGGTTGGGACTACCCACTGATGGAGCTACCGTGAATTCGGTGTCCGGCACGCAGGCGGAGCTTCCGCACCGAGCGAGGTTTTCACTACTCCTTTTCACCTCGCTCGCTGTGGCTGTTGGCGGTTTCTTCTGCATCCTGATCCTTCATCCCGACCGACCGCTAGCGCTATCCCTTATGCTCGGGAGCAGAGGGGCGGTCGCCGCCAAC
Source organism: uncultured delta proteobacterium (assembly GCA_963711565.1). GTDB lineage: Bacteria > Desulfobacterota > Binatia > Binatales > Binataceae > Binatus. Next base: position 834,507 of record CAVQEQ010000001.1, read on the forward strand.
TTCGCCTACGCCTACAGCCCGGCACTGACGTGGGCCGGCTTGACGAGATTGGCCTATCGCCGCTACGGGAAAAGGTGGCGGTGGTTCCTGCTCGGGGCGCCATTTGCACTCTTCTGGGCGATCTGGTGGACACTCTTCATCGGCATTTGCTCGCTCGTCCCCACTAGCTGCGCGGGCATATAGTTGCCGATACCGGGAAGACTGAGTAATTCGATTTGAACCAGTTCCTGCCTTTGCGCGTGTGCGAGTCCCAGCACCACTTTTGGTCGAACTGGGCACCGCGATGATGGTCGTATCGACGATGGTCCCGGAGCGCAGCAACGACCGGTGCTGGACCGGAAGATTTTTACCGGATTTGGCCAGAATGGAAATCAATACGCCAGTACTGATACCTATTCGTACGACCAGGCGGATCGTCTGACGCAAATCGTGGACTCGCTCTATGGTACGATTAACCGCTCCTATGACGGCATGGATGATCTCATCGATGAACAGACACCGCTGGGCCAGATGAGCTATAGCTACGACGCCGCTCATCGGTTGTTATCAACGTCGGTCGATGGTCAGGCACCGATCACCTACAGCTATGACGGTGCCGATCATATGACCGGAATGACGCAGAGCGGCGGCTCGGCATCATTCGCTTACGATAGCGCCGGACGACAAACGCAAGCGGTACTACCCAACGGAGTTACTGTGGCCTATAGCTACGATGTGGGACCCCGGATCAATGAGTTGACCTGGTCGAGTCCGCAGGGTCAGATCGGCAATCTCGGCTACGTGTATGATGCCGATGGTCGCGTGATTCAGAAGACCGGTAGCTTCGCGCAGGTCGTTTTGCCGCAGACCATCGGCGGAAACAGCTTCAACGCTGCCAATCAGATGATGTCATTCAACGGTCGATTCTCCGCAATGTCCGCAGACTTGGAGACTGAAATGTGGAGCAGAAGGGATTTGAACCCTCGACCCCTACGTTGCGAACGTAGTGCTCTCCCAGCTGAGCTACTGCCCCATCCCGTGGCGAGACGTGATTACTATTGTGAGATAACCGACTTCAGGTAGGCTCGCAACCGGTCGGCCAGGTCCGGGCGCTTCAACCCGAAGCCGATTTGCGCCGAGATGAACCCGACGCGATCGCCCAGGTCGTAGCGGACGCCCTCGAACTCGTAGCCGTAAATTTTGCGCCGCGCAGTAAGCGCCATCAGCGCGTCGGTTAACTGGATTTCACCGCCGGCGCCCGGCTTGCCCGCGGCGAGCAATTCGAAAATGTCCGGGGTCAGCACGTAGCGTCCCATGATCGCGAATTCGCTCGGCGCTTTTTCCGGCGGCGGTTTCTCGACCATCCCGCGAAGCTCGTACGTCCGATCGCCCGCGGCTTTCGCATCGACGATGCCGTACTTCGAGATTTCGCTGCGCGCGACCTTGAGCAGCGCCACCACCGGCGCGTCGCGCGTCTCGGCCACGTCGAGCAACTGGCGCAGGCACGGGCGCGGGCTATCGAAGATGTCGTCGGGGAGCATCACTGCGAACGGCTCGTTGCCGACCGCTTCGCGCGCTTGCAGCACTGCGTGACCGAGGCCGAGCGGATGCCGCTGCTCGGCGATCGTAATTCGCGCGGGACTGTTGCTCCGCCTAACGAGTTCGAGGATGTCGCGCTTGCCGCGCTCTTCGAGATGGCGCTCGAGTTCGAGGTTGGGCTTGAAGTGATCGACGACGGTGGTCTTGCCGAGGCTGATGACGAGGATGATTTCCTCGATGCCCGACGCAACCGCTTCCTCGACGACGACCTGGATCGCCGGCGTGTCGACCACCGGCAAAATTTCCTTGGGGACGACCTTCGACGAGGGGAGCATCCGCGTGCCCATTCCGGCCGCGAGGATGACAGCCTTTTTAACTTTCATAGCAGTGCGATTTTCCGGGTTGGTGACGCGCTCAGATCTTCGCCTCGCGCGCTTCCTGCGCGGATTTGCATGCGATGCACAGCGTGGTGACCGGGCGCGCCTTCAGCCGCTCGATTCCGATTTCGCCGTCGCATTCTTCGCATCGCCCGTACGAGCCGTCTTCGATCCGCGCGAATGCCTCGCTGATCTTGCTGAGCAGTTTGCGCTCGCGATCGCGCATCCGCAGCAGGAAATTGCGATCCGATTCGAGAGCGGCGCGGTCGGTCGGGTCCGCGGGGGCCTCGTCCGACTCGTGGTTCATGCTGCCGACCGCGCGCTCGGCTTCCTGAAGGATGTCGCGCTTGCGGCCTTCGAGCAATTTTCTGAAGAGCTTGAGGTCTCTTTGCCTCACGGTTGAAATATCTCTCACAAGCCGAGTTTTTGATTCTATAGACGCCCTGCTACCATGTAAAGATTGCGCGATGAAAACGGCTTATCTAGACGCGTTCTCCGGGCTCAGCGGCGACATGATCGTCGGCGCAATTCTGGATTGCGGCGCTGATTTTGGCGAGTTCGAGCGCGCGATCGAGTCGTTGCAAATTGCAGGCTACGTTCTCTCGACGCGACGCAAAACTTTGAGTGGAATCTCGGCGCTCAAATTCAACGTCGCCGTCACGGAGCCGCAGCCGGAGCGTCATGTCGGCGAGATTCGCGCCCTGATCGACTCATCGCCGCTGGCCGCCTCGGTCAAGCATCGGGCGATCTCGATCTTTGAGGTGCTCGCGCAGGCAGAGGCGAAGATTCACAACACGACACCCGACCGCGTTCACTTCCACGAAGTCGGCGCGGTTGATTCGATCATCGATATTGTCGGCACGGCCTGGGGTCTCGAGCAGCTCGGCGTCGGCGATGTGATCGTGTCGCCGCTACCGATGGGTAACGGCTTCGCGCGCTCGCAGCACGGCGTCATTCCGGTTCCGGCGCCGGCGACGGCGGAGTTGCTGGCAGGATTCCCGCTGAAAATTGGCGACGGCACGCACGAGATGGTCACGCCTACCGGCGCGGCGGTGGTCCGCGCGCTCGCGCGTCCGGCGGAGATCCCGTTCAAGTTCGAAGTCGAGAAAATCGGCTACGGTGCAGGAACGCGTGAGCTGGAAGATCGGCCCAACGTGTTGCGGATGATGCTCGGGCGCGAGCGCGACGCGTTCGACAGCGACGAGATGATCGAGATTTCGGCGAATATCGACGATCTCAGTCCGCAGATTTACGACCACCTGATGCAGCGGTTGTTCGACGCAGGCGCGCGCGACGTCACGCTGACGCCGACGATGATGAAGAAGAGCCAGGCGGTGACCCTCGGCGTCATTGCAGAGACCGCGAGTCGCGATGCGCTCGCGGAGATTATTTTTGCGGAGACCTCGACAATCGGCCTCAGGTTTCATGCTGTCGCGCGGTTGAAATTGCATCGCGAGATTCACGAGGTCGAGACGCGATGGGGCAAAGTTCGCGTCAAGACGTCGGGCGCGAATGGTGGCGCGCCAACCACGATCTCGCCGGAATACGACGACTGCCGGCGAATTGCCGCGAAGCATAAAGTGGCGTTGCGCGTGGTGATGGACGAGGCGCGGGACGCGGCGCGAACGCCGAAATCGGTTTCCTGAAAAGAATGACTTCCGAACGGCTGCACATCAACGAGATTTTTTACAGCATCCAGGGCGAATCGACGCACGCGGGCCGTCCGTGCGTGTTCGTGCGGCTCACTGGATGCAACCTGCGATGCAAATGGTGCGACACCGAGTACGCATTCTACGAGGGCCGGCGAATGCCGATCGCCGAGGTCGCCGAAATAATTCGCGGCTACCAATGCGACCTGGTCGAAGTAACCGGCGGCGAACCGCTGCTGCAGGAGGGCGTGTATCCGCTGACGGAAGCGATGCTCGCATCCGGCGCGATGGTGATGATCGAAACCTCGGGATCGATTGACGTAAGCAAGCTCGACCCGCGCGTCATCAAGATCATGGACCTCAAGTGTCCCGGCAGCGGCGAATGCGAGCGCAATCTGTGGAGCAACCTCGAACATCTGACGATGCGCGACGAGATCAAATTCGTCGTCAGCGATCGTGCTGATTACGAATGGGCACGCGACGCGATCACCACGCGCGGTCTTGCCGGTCGCGCAGGCGCGTTACTGCTGAGTCCTGTCTATGGACAACTCGAACCGGCCGCGCTGGCGGCCTGGATACTCGAGGATCGATTGCCGGCGCGAATGCAGTTGCAAATGCACAAGCAGATCTGGCCGGGTATTTCGCGCGGCGTGTGATCGCGTGTGAGCCGCTGACCTCTCACCTCAGGCGGGGGCGTCCACTGTTAATTGCGGGGCGCGCGCGGGCGGCAGATTCGCGTAGAGGTCGGCGATCAGATCGGACTTGAGCCTGGCGTGGCCGGCGTCGTTCCAGAGATTGCGCCATTGCAACGGGTCCTCGCGCAGATCGTAGAGCTCGCCCTCGGTGCCGTCGTAGCGGATGTCGGGGAGCGGACCCTTGACTCCAAGCGCCTGGTAGCCGAACGAAAGATCGAAGCCGACGTTGCGGGTCGAAGGCTCGTACACGGTGCATACAAAACCGTCGCGATAGATGCTGCGCAGATGCATCCCGAGCTGCGCGAACTGGCTGTCCCATTCGGTGATCGCGCGCACGCGCGGCGAGCCGCCGGCAGTGGGCAGCGCGGAACCCTGCATCCAGTCGGGGATCGGCGCACCGGCAATCGCACAGAAGGTCGGCGCGAGATCGAGATGTCCAACCGGCTCGGAGATTTCCGCGGCGGACATTTTGGCCGAAGGTGCCGGGCGCCAGATGAGCGGCACGCGCATCAGAGCGTCAACGTGATACGGGCCTTTGAAAAGCAGGCCGAAGTCGCCCTGCAGCTCGCCATGATCGGTGGTGAAAAAAACGTCGGTATCGGCGTCCCATCCGCGCGCGGCGACGGTGGCGAGCACGCGGCCGCATGCTTCGTCGATGAGTTCGTTCTTGACGTGGACGAGCGCGTTGATCTCGCGCACCTGGTCGTGAGTCATCTGGCACGGCACGAAGTTCCAGGCGCCGCCCTCCTCGTTGCGGAAGCGGCCCTGGTACCAATCGAGCCAATGGCGTGGCTTCTGCGCGAGAATCTTTTCGATCTTCTCGCGCGAGCCGGGATGGCCGGGCGGGAGATCGAGATCCCGCCAGTTGATTCGACGCGCCTCAGACGCTGGAGGATCCCACGGATGATGCGGATCGGGGAAGCTCATCCACACGAACCAGTCGTCGGTCGGAGAGAGCGTGTTCAGATATGCGATGGTGCGGTCGGCAATCCAGTCGGTGTGATAGTGCTCGCGCGGAATCGGATTGTACGCAACTTCGGGCGCGCCGCTGTCGCCACCGGCGACGCCGGAGAGCATCGTGACGAAGCCTTTAACCTCGTCGGGATAGTTTTCGCGCAGCCAGTTCGAGTAGTGGAAGTACGCCATCGGCCCGTGCATCGCGAGCTCCATCCAATCGAAGCCGCGATGCGGTCCGTGCGAGCGCTCGCGGCCCATGCGGTTCTCGGGCCATCGACCGCTGGGATCGAACATCGGCTCGAAGTGCGCCTTGCCGATGAGCGCCGTGCGATAACCGGCGCGATCGTGAAGCCATGCGGCGACGCTCGGCGCGTCGGCGGGAAGAGGCACGCCGTTGGCGAATACGCCGTGAGTGCGCACGTACTGGCCGGTGATCATGGTCGAGCGCGCGGGCATGCAGACAGTGTTTTGATTGTAGGCGCAATGATAGTTGATGCCGGCGGCGGCGAGCGAATCGGCGACGGGCGTGCGCGCGATGCGGCCGCCGTTGCATCCGAGCGAGTCGTAACGCTGCTGATCGGTGGTGATAAAAAGAATCTTGCGGCCCATCGCGACAGATTACAGTTACAGTGCAAATACGATCAACCGGAGAGAGAATCGCGAACGCGGGGGTTTGACGAGCGAATGATCAACCCTGATACAGTAGGCGGTGAACAAGGAGAACCATCATGCGCGCAGCAATAATGCGAGACAAAACACTCGTCGTCGATAATATTCCCACACCGGCTCCTGGAGCGGGCGAAGCACTGGTCAAAACGCTCGCCTGCGGAATCTGCGGGTCCGATCTGCACACGCTAAAGCATGCGGACAGGATGGCCGAAGCATCGCGAAAATCCGGCTCGCCGTTCGCGATGGATCTCAAGCGCGACATCGTGATGGGCCACGAATTCTGCGCGGAAGTAGTCGACTACGGGCCGGATACGCAGAAGCGATTGAAAGTCGGGACGCGCGTGTGCGCGATGCCGGTGTTGATCAGCGCTCGCGGTGTCGAGGCGGTCGGCTACTCGAACGACAATCCCGGCGGCTACGGCGAGCTGATGCGGCTGACGGAATTTCTGCTGCTCGAAGTGCCTAACGGGCTCTCGACCGAGCGCGCGGCGCTGACGGAGCCGATGGCGGTCGGCTATCACGCGGTGCAGAAGGCGCGGCTCGGCAAAGATGACGCGCCGCTGGTGATCGGATGCGGGCCGGTCGGACTGGCGGTGATTGCCGCGCTCAAATTTAACGGTGTGCATCCGATCGTCGCGGCGGACTTCTCCCCGCGACGGCGCGAGCTGGCGCTGCAGATGGGCGCGGACTTCGTCGTCGATCCAAAAGAGAATTCGCCGTACCAAAGCTGGCGCGAGATGGCAGTGTACAGCGACCCGTCGAAGGCGCCGATGCTGCCGCCATGGATGCCGGGACCGGCCGTCAGGCCTGCGGTGATTTTCGAATGCGTGGGCGTGCCGGGCGTGATCGACGGGATAATGTCGGCGGCGCCGGGCAACGCGCGGATCGTGGTCGTCGGAGTGTGCATGGAGCGCGATCACATCGAGCCGCTGACTGGAATCAGCAAAGAGCTGAACATCCAGTTCGTGCTGGGCTACGCGCCCGACGAATTCGCGGCGACGCTGAGCCATCTCGCCGAGGGGCAAGTCAACGCCGACCCGCTGATCACGGGCAAGGTTGGAGTGGAAGGAGTAGCGAAGGCGTTCGAGGATCTCGCGTCACCGGAGACGCATGCGAAGATCCTCGTTGAGCCGTGGCGTAGCTGAGGACCGGCCGCGTTTCAATGAAATAAGCGGTGTGAGGCGAGATCGGCGCCGGCGCGCATCGCACGCAACTTTGCCCACGCGATTTCCTCCGCGACTTCACCGAGTCCGGCCGAAGTTTCGAAGCCGCAATCGGTTCCGGCCATCACGCGGCGCGGATCGCCGATCGCATTGGCGGCTCGCTCCAGGCGGTCGGCGACAACCTCGTGATGTTCGACGTAGTTGGTCTTGGTATCGATGACTCCAGTGACCAGGCTCATGTGATCAGGGAGCGGGAATTCCTTGAAGCATCGATATTCGTGCTGATGGCGCGGGTTCGCGGCCTCCAGCACGAGCGCGCCGACGTTGGCCTGGTAGAGGATCGGCAGAATCTGCGCCAGCGGCACGTCGAGATCGTGCGGCGCTTCGTAGTTGCCCCAGCATACGTGCATGCGGACGCGATCCGGCGCGATTCCGTGCAGTGCGCGATTCATCGCGGTGATATTCAGTTCGACGTACTCGAGGAAATCGGTGAGCGGACGGTCGGCGTATGACGTGTGCCGCTCCATCGCGAGGTCGGGACAATCGACCTGAAGCACAAATCCTTTCGATACTATGTACTCATACTCAGTATGTAATGCTTTGGCTACTGCGATTACATACTTTTCATAATTCTCGTAATACTCATTGAGCATTGCCGACGCGATTATTCCCGGCGACGGCGCAGTCATGAAGGGCTCGGCAAATTTGTCGGGCTGATCGTCCAGAATACGCAGAGTGTCCTCGCATTCGAGCTCGACGGCGGCGCGGTCGCGGTAATGAACCTCGCCAATCGCCTTCGGCGCGTGGAGCAGATCGACCATCGAGCGTTGGAACATCGGCGCCATCATCTTGCGGAAGCTCGCGTAGCGAACCAGATCGCGCATGATGGGCCGCTCGCTTCGTCCGCCAAAGCCGGTCATTCGATGCTGCACGTAGGTGACGAAGCTTTCGCGCGATTGTTCGCCGTTGTTGCCGACATCGATTCCCGCCTCGAGTTGCTTGTGTACGACGTAGCGAGTGGATTCCTCGATCTCGCGGAGCATCGCGGCGCGATCGACTTCTTCGCCGCGACTGGTCTTCACCAGCATCGCGGTCAAACTCTCCGGGCGCGGCAGGCTCCCGGCGTGCGTGGTTAGAATACGGTTCTCGCTGCGAAGCATTGTGTTGCCTCCCCGATTCGTTCGCTGGTTCGCGCTGCAACATATTGGTAGATCACGAGCGACGGTGCCACAATCGCGGCGAAGTCGATGGAAAGAGATTGAGCGATTACAAGGAGGCTAGCGATGCCAACGTTCAAGCGCGCCAACGTCTCGATATACTATGAGGAGTACGGGACCGGCTATCCGATTCTGCTGTTTGCACCGGGCGGGATGCGCTCGAGTATCGAGTTCTGGGCCAACAGCCCGTTCGATCCGACCAAAGAACTCGCGGCCGACTTCCGCGTGATCGCGATGGATCAGCGCAATGCCGGCAAGTCGAGCGGGCCGATCACCGCTGACGACGGATGGCATACCTATACCGGCGATCACATCGCGTTGCTCGACCATCTCGGGATCAAGAATTGCCACGTGATGGGCGGGTGTATCGGCGGGTCTTATTCTCTCGGAATGATCGAGGCCGCGCCGCAAAGAGTCAGCGCCGCGATTCTGCAGAATCCAATCGGCCTCAGTCCGCGCAATCGCGAAATGTTCTTCGCGATGTTCGACGGCTGGGCGCAAGCGCTGAAAGCAGACCGTCCGAAGCTTACCGATGCGGCGCTGCGGCAGTTCCGCGACCGGATGTACGGCACCGATTTCGTCTTCAACGTTTCGCGCGAATTCGTGCGTTCCTGCAAAACACCGATGCTGATTCTATCCGGCAATGACGATTATCATCCCAAGGAAACCTCGAAGGAGATCGCCGCGCTCGCGCCGAACGCCGAACTTGTCGAGAACTGGAAGACACCTGACGTGATCGGCGCGACCGTGAAGCGCGTGCGCGAATTCCTGATCTCGCACATGCCGAAGAGTTAGCCGGCGAGCTGCTGCTTCAGCCGATCGGCGAGTCCGGAGAATCTTTCGGCGCGCGTGGCGATCGCATTGTTCAGCGTCGATTCGTCGCCAAGGATGACGACCGACGTTCTGCTGCGGCTCACTGCCGTATAGATGAGCTCCCGGGTCAACATCGCGACTGGTTTCTCGGGCAGAACGATCGCGATCGAATCGAACTCGGAGCCCTGCGCCTTGTGCACGGTCATCGCGTGGCTTAGCTCGACGAATTCTCGCAGCGCCTCGAATCGGAATGCGACGAAGTTGTCGCCGCGCGGAAATATCACCATCGGAAGTTGCGAGCCAGTGCCGCGCCGGACCCATAGTCCGATTCCGTTGTCGCCGTTGAAGAGTCCGCGTTCGTAGTCGTTGCGCAGCACGATCAGCGGCTCGCCAACCACGAATGGAGTGCGCTCCGCTGACACGCCCGCGGCTTCGGCGGCGCGCGAATGAAGGCGCGCGTTTATTCGCTCGGCGCCGGTCTCGAAGACCCGCGTCACGCACAAGATGCGCGATTTCCCGGCGTGCGCAAACAGGCGGCGCAATCGCACGCAGTCGGCGTCATCGAAACGGCCGTCGCGTTCCACGTATTCATGCGCAATCAGTTTTGCGATTTCCGTCCCGCCGCGAACTCGATCGGTCTGCCAGCGATCCAGAAACGAGCCGAGCTCGCGCGGAGCGGCCGCAAGAAATTCGACGCCGGTGAAGGCCAGCTCTTGCGGTGATGAGCGCCGCACTACAATCGGCGCATTCGCGTCGTCAACCGAGTTCAGCAGATTGGCGTCACCGTCGTTAATGGACTGCGCCGCGAGCAAGATCGCTCGGCCTGCGGCATCTTCGCTGTTCATTCGATGATTCACTTCGAGTCGCATCGACGCCGCGGCGAGCGGACCGACCCGATCCTCGGCGGACGGAACCAGCGCGCCGAACACGGAGCCCGCGGCGACCGACGGCAACTGGTTTGCATCGCCAAGCAGGATCAACCGTGCGCCCGGCTGAATCGCGTTCGTCAGCCGCTCCATCAAAGTGACATCGAGCATCGATCCCTCGTCAACAACAATCACCTTTGCTGAGAGGGGGTTATTGCGATGATGCCGGAAGCGGCGCGATTCGGGCGAATAACCAAGCAGGCGGTGAATAGTCGCCGGCTCGAGATGCGCATCGAGGAGCGCCTGGTCCACAGCGTCGCGCTCTTCAATTCGAGTCAGCGATTCACTGATGCACTCGCCCATCCGATAGGCCGCTTTCCCCGTCGGAGCCGTCAGGGCAATCTGAGAAGGATCGACGCCAAGCCGCACCATCAGGCGCATGATCGCGACGACGATCAACGTCTTGCCGGTGCCGGGACCGCCCGAAATAACTGTCAATCCTGCGCGCGCCGAAGCGGTAATGACGCGACATTGTTCATCGGACATCGCAATCCGCTTGCCTTGCACAATCACCGGACGAGCAATCACATCGTGAAGCGCGTGGGCAAGTTGTTCCGCGTCCGGTTGCTCCTCCGGACGAGTACTCAGCAGCGCAGCCAGTCGAATAGCCAGTTCGCGTTCACAGTAATAGATACTCTGATGCATTATGTACGGTGCGATATATAGTAGAGGCTTGTAGTCATCCTCTTGCTGACCGACAACGGCTGACGCACGGTTGGATTGGAGAAGAACGTCGATCGCAGTGGCTATCGTATCGACAGCACCGGCGCCAAAACCTTCCGCAGACAGGGCACTCAGTACGCGACGCATTGGAGCGTAAGAGAGTGGGCCGGTTACCGGAAAGCGGGTACTTCCTTCCTGAAGCGCGACCAGAGAAACCAGAATGAGCACGATCAGCGCCATTCGGTCATCGGCTTCCAGAGCCGGTTCAAGGGCGGCGAGCTCGGCGGCCAAGTGGACGGTCTCAGGGGCGAGATTGAGTCCGGCGACCGCGACCTCGAGCGCGCGCATGCGCGCTTCGAAAGCGGACGGGCCGCCGCCGCGGGCCGATTCGAAGCGTCGCCACGCAGTATCCAGTCCGAGTAGTGAGTATCTATCGTTCACGTAAATAGCTCGGAGTCTGAGTTGTCATTCATCAGTTCGGATTCATAAGTGACTATTTCATTCCACGACGGTCGCGCGAAATAGAATCCAGTCTTGCCGTCACCGGGATGCAAGACGCCTCGAAGAAAGACATAGAGGAGGCCGCCGAATCTCGAGTCGTATTCGCGCTCGTTGTGGATAGCGAGCAGGCGTACTACACCGACTGAGTAAATTCGCGCCTGCAACCGGTAGTGGCGGTCAACGTGCCGCGCGACCGCGGCCGGCTCATACGACGGCAGCAGATCGCCCTTCCAATCGGCGAAGTACATCAGGTTGTCGCGCCGGAACACCAGATCGATGAACCCCTTGATGTAGCCGCGTCCGACCGTCCACGCGCCGTCCGGGCCGTCACCCAGCATCGTGTGATGTCTCTCGGGAATCGGATACGCGAACTCCATTTCGCGGACCTCGGGAAGGCGGAACAGCCCGCCGCCGAGTTCCGTTTCACCGAGTGCGACCTTCGAGGTGAGAGCGTTGAAGACTATCTCGCGCCCGCGGTCCAGCCATCGCGGATCATTCACGCCGCGTCGGCGCATCGCACTTGCGAATAACTCGCGCACGTCTTTACGCGCCATCCATGCTTGCAGATCCGGTGCGTCGCCAAAGGATTTGAAATCGAGCTTCTCGATGGCCTCGTGCAGGAAAATGCCGACGTGGCGGCCGCCGGGCAAATCGAAGCTGTCAACGCGCGCCTCGATCGCGTCGACACTGGTTTTGAATTCATCCGGCTCCGCCGCTTGGAGCGAGGTATAAGATTCGATGATCAGGCCTCGATGCGAGGTTCCTAAGTCGGCGAGCTCGCCATCGAGACCGGCTGGCCGCGACGTTGATTCGAGCCAGTCGCACAACGCGCTGTCGTCGAGCGGCGTCGCGACCTTCTCTGCTTCGACCGTTGAATCTGTCGGCTCCGGAACAACGACGGCTTCCGTCGTGAAGAGCGTCTTCGTTCGAGCGTCGCAATCGAGGGTGCGCAGTCGATCGTTTAATTGCTTGTAAGATCCTCTCAGGTCTTGCGTCAGTGTGTCGTCTGGAACGTACGGCAGTAACAGCTTCGCGCGCTCTCGGGTCAGCGCGACGTAGAGCAACCGCTGATCCTCCTCCGTCTTCTCTTTTGCGATCGCAATCTTGGCCAACTCCCGCGCGGGTTTGCCGATCGCGAGGCGCTGTTCATTTCCAAGATGAAAAATGCTGACAGGATCGGGGAGAGTGCTCGCGAAGAATCCGCCGTAGAGTGCAACTACGTCAGCCTCGAGGCCTTTGCTCTTGTGGATCGTCATGACTTGCACGGCGTCGCGGTCGTCTTCGAAGCGTTGCACGTTGGGATCGTCCCCCGCCGGGCTGGTACGCTCCGAAATATACGCGTCCAGAAATTCGATTATTTCGGCGAGCACAACTCCGTGCCGCGATGCATTCTGAATCAGAATCTCGAAGATGTGTTCATAGTTCGTGAGTTCACGGCGGCCGTCGGACAAAAGCAACTCGCGCTCGACCAGTCCGCTCTGATGGAGCAGTGCATCGAACAAATCGGCGAAACGTCCGGCCTCGGCAAGCGCGCGCCATTCGAACAGCCTTTCAAGCATCGGCTGCGAATTGCGCTCGTCGTCAAGGCGCGCAAGGTCGCTGTGATCGACGGCGAAGAAAGGCGTTGCCCACGCCCTGAGCCGGTTCGACCGCCGGCCGGGCTCGTCGATTCCCCTGAGCACGTCGAGAATGTAGGCGGCCTCGCGAGTCTGGAACAGCCCGTCCTGCTTGTAGAAGGCGTAGGGAACGCCGGCCTGGCGCAAGTATTTGCCAATTTCGGCGCTCTCGCGATTGGTCCGGGTAAGGACGTAAACGTCTCGAGCTGAAATTCTGCGCGGCTCTTTTCCCTCGTCGCAAATTTTGATCGCGTGTTCCGGCTCCAGGATGATGCGGCTTATCGCTTGTGCGATTCGCATACCGATTGCTTCGCGCATGCGCCGCGAAAACTTGTATCGGTCATCGCGGGGCTGGAACTTCAGAAGAGTTACCGGCACGATCGACTCGCCGTTCGTCGCGATGGCTCTGAGAGCAGGACTCCCGCACGTCACTGGATGACTATAAGTGATCTCGCCATTGAACAGCGGAACCGAGGCGCTTTGATCGAACAGCAGATTGCACGCGTCGATCATTTCCGAGGTCGATCGGAAATTCTCGCGCAGGGGAACGGTCGTCGCTCCCGCCTCGGAGAGTTGCTTGCAGGCTTCGAGGTAAGCGTGAACGTCGGCGCCGCGGAATCCGTAAATGGCCTGCTTGGGATCTCCGATTACGTAAACGAGATTGCCGCCGCCGCCCTCGACGAACACCTCGCGAAAGATTTTCCACTGAAGTTCGTCCGTGTCCTGGAATTCGTCGATCAGCGTAACGCGGTAACGATCGCGCAACGTCGCCGCGAGCGATTTGCCGCGAGGCCCCTCGAGCGCGTCGGCCAGCCACGCCAGCATGTCCTCATAGTCGAGCGTTCCGCGCTCGCGCTTCCGCGCGTCCATCCGGTTGACGACGGCTGGCAGCAATTCGTCCACCAGACGCTGATCGATGGCCAGCGCGGCCTGCACTCGCTCTGTTGCGTTGATGACCAGGCGCACGCGATCCGTCATCTGGTCGGGAAAAAGCGGGCGCTTTTCATTTCGCGTGCGGCGGACGCTCTTTGGATCGCAGATGCGATCGAGATTGAAGCTGCATAGACCTTGGGCGAGGAACCTGGTCGATCCGTTCGCTTGATCTACGATCAACTTCAGCTCTTCCGTCGCTGCGATAGCTTCGAGCCGGGCATCCTCTGTGATCGCCGCACGCTGGTACGCGTCGATCAGCACTTCTGCATCGAACGCGCTCGCGAGATCGGTCAACGCCTGCTGATTGAGATCGCGCCCCGCGGTTCGCAAGTAGCGTTGAGCGTGGGCCCGCCACAGCAGATCCTCGAGCTTCGCTGAAGTGCGCCCCTCATCCGAGAACCATTCCGCGATGAGCCGCTGGACGCTTTCGTCCGACTTCAGCCGTTCGCGCAACTCGGCGCGAATGGCCTCGTGAAACTCGAGCCGGCCGCGCGCAAGATCAAGTCCAAATCGAACGCCGCTGTCGAAAGCGAGTTCGGTAAGCATTCGATGGCAGAAGCTGTGAATCGTGTGGATCGGCGCATGATGAAATGTATCCAGCGCGGTCCTCAGCCTGTTCCGCTCGCCGTCAGCAAGATCATGCCCGGACAGCACGGCCTCGATCGTCGCACGGATTCGCGAGCGGAGTTCGGCGGTCGCCTTCTCGGTGAACGTCACGATCAGGATTTGATCGAATTGAGCGGTACCGGTGCGAAGAAGGTCGACGACGATCTGCTCAATCGTAAACGTCTTGCCGGTGCCCGCGCTGGCGTCGATAACCTTGTGCCGGCCGTCGAGAATCTGATCGAGGATCGCGGGCCGATGGTATTCGGTCGCACTCATTTGAATATCCCAATTATTGGCCCAAAGCGGCGGGCGACGATCGCTTCGATCTCTTCTTCACTCGGAGGATCGAAATCGACGGCATTTCGCACTGGTCCGTATTCGGAGCTGCTCCGCGAGAAATCGTTGAAGCGGACGACGTTGACAGTTTCGATCAGGTCATGAGGCTCAGCGGGCTTGTTAAACACCTTAACGACTTGCTCGACCGCTTCGATCGGCAAGAAGTAGTCGTTGCCCGTCGAGAGTAGATCGCCTGCGACGGTTGCCAGAAAGGCGAGCGCCGAGTCGCGGTCGATCATCGTGAACTCGCGAATCCATTCTTTCGGATTTGTCGATTCCGTTCCGATCACGAGTGCGCGAAATTTGTCCGGCAACTTCGCACCCGTGGCAGCGAGAACGATCGCGTTCAGAAATGCCGGGAGAAAATCTTTCGGCTTGACCTTCTTGTGCATCACGCAGTTGATCGCAACGCCTGTCTCCGCCGAAACGCCACGAATCGTTCCGTAGAGGCCCACGCGCTGCGTAGTCGTTCCATCGTGACGGCGCACTTCTACGTCGAGCGCAATCGGAGCAAGAATCTCGGCGGCCTCTGCGAACTCGTCCGCGCGTCCGATTCGGATATCCTTCCATCCGGCGAAATCGCTCACGCCGGCTTGGGAAGCCTGCGCGATCCATTTGCAAAGCGCCGACGTGTCAGCCTTTTCAGCGGCCTCAGCGAACTGCCCGGCGGGAGCCTGCCCGTAGGTCTGCGCAATGCGGATTTCGCGCGCGTACTCTTCGTCGAGGACATCGAGCTTGCCGCCGGCACGCCAGAAGACATTGCGCAGCGTGACAACGCGATCGAGTCGCGACTGCTCGATCGGTTCATCCTCCGCCTCCTCCGGCGCATCCTCGTCCTCGAGCATTCCAAGCGAATAGCGCGCGGCGCCTTGCAGAGGACATTCCAGATATTTTCGAATCGCCGCAATCGGCAGTGCGAGCTCTTCCGCCGGCGCTGAGTTTGTTGCGGTCTGCGGTGATTCGAATTTGGCGAACTGGAGATCCTTTTCGACGCGCGCGCGCAATTTCGCACCAAGACTATCCAGCAGCCTGTCACCGTCCAGTTTTGTTCGGCCAGGTGTGGCGGCATCAATCTTTTCTCGGAGCGCGAGCATCCGGGCACCGCGGCGCGCATCCAGGTCGAAGCTTACGAATCCAGGCTCGCACTCTGACGAAGCGTCTGCGTTGAATTCTGGAAAATATTTCAAGTCGTAGCGGCTGGTCGGATGTTTCACCGTCAGCATCTCGAGCGTTTTCGCATCGACGAAGCCGAGCAGCATCTCCTGCATTTCACGAATGACCGGCGAGGGTTCCAGGTCGTCGCCGGTCTTCGCGTTGCGCGCGATGTAGGACAAAAAAATCCGCTCGCGCGCCGCCAGGATCGTCTCGAGGAACAAATAGCGGTCGCGCTCTGCCGGAGAGACATCTCCGGCGACGCGCTTGAGCGTCCGCAAATCGAGCGGATCGCTATGTTCGCGCTCGGGAAAGACCGCGTCATTCAGCCCGAGCCCAAAAATCACTTTGAATGGAATTGAGCGCAGCGACGTAAGCGATCCAATCGCGACGCCGCGCCCTGAGTATTGTCCGCGGCGCGATTCGAGATCGGTGACTCGCGCCGCGACGATCTCGCGCGCCGACTCGTACGACATCGGACCGACGCGCAGTGCCGAGTCGCCAATCGCCTCGATCGCTTCGAGGAACCTGTCCCTGACCTGCTCGTCGAGCGCGCCCTCCGGGCGGATGTACGCGCTTACAAATTCGCCGAGCATCAGCGACCATTCCCGCGGCGTCAGGCGCGCATCGCGAATCAAAAGCGCGTCGGCGATCAACGTCCGCGCCATCCGCATGAATCGCGCGGCCGACTCGAGTTCATCCTGCGCGACTTCGCCCGGCAAATAGCTCGGCGCCGTTGCTCCGCTGGCATAATACGCGGGATTTCCGCCGCGCTGAGCCGTCACCATGGTGCCAAGCGCGAGGCGTTTGATCGCCTGATCCCAATGGTAGAGGCCGCGCGGGATGTAGGTATCCTTCAGGTCGTAGTCGTCGGCGCCGAAGAAAATCCCCAGCGCCTCGCTCCATCGCCGCCACTTCTTGAGATCGATTCCGGTATCGCTTTCGTTGTTCAGCGCGGGATGCGTCAACAGCCGGATCATCTCGGCGCGCGAGAAGCGGCCCTTCGGCAACTGCAGAAGCAAGTTGACGGCTTCGGCGACGCGACTCGCGCCGGCGAGACTGCGGCTGACTAGATCGATCGGGATTCGATGCTGCTTGCGAAAGACGCTCTCGATTTGCGCCACGTAGTCGTCAACCGCCGAGTCTGGAATCAGCACCGCGATTTCGTGAAAGCGAATGCGCTCGGCGTTGCCCTCGGCGGCAAGTTTTTCGTTGCTGCGAACGATCGACCAGATTTCGTTCGCAACAATTTCCGCTTCGCGCCGGATTCCCGGACATGCGAGGAAACTGATTCGCGGTTCCGACGGCTTGCCCCGGCCATTCTCGACATGCGCGGGCTCGGGCGCGCGATCGAGGATATTTTGCTGAAGCTGTTCGAGCACCGTCGGCGTTTCGCCGGAGACCGGATCGGAGAAAAGCGGTGCAAAGTCGCATTGCGACAGTTCGTTGAGCAGCCGGATGTATTCGCGGCCCGGCCGCCCCCAGAGCCGCAGTGCGGGCGGGTCGGGCGATCCATTCAACAAGAAAGGGTCTTCGGATTCGTCCAGTTTCTCGCCGACTCTGTCCTGCCGATGAGCCCATCCGCTCAGCGCGCCGCGGCGTGAGGTATCAACGTCGTCCCAAAACTCGCGGCATGGATTGAGCGCGTATATCCGAATGTCGCCGAGCGCGCCGAGCCGCGCGAAAATGTCGGCATAAGCATTTCCGGCGTACGAGGAACCGAACACATGAAGCGTACTGTGCATCAACGCTTTGAGTTGCCGGTCGTCGATCGCCTCGAAAGCGTCGGGCAGCATCATCAGTCGAGTCTCGCGCAGCGACAGCCATTCCTCACGCACGCGACCGTGCGAATCGAAAACCGACTGCCACAAATGCCGCTGCCATCGCTCGGTCTCGCTCATCGCGTTGAGGTCGGAGCGCCGGGCGGCGCGCCACTTCACGATCATGCGCCGCCGCGAAATCGAGTATTCACGAAACAGCCGCGCCAACTGCGCGGCCAGCAAGAGTGTTCTGAGCTCGACATCGGCGTCAGTTTTGGAACCCCCGAGGATGTAGTCGCGCGCGGGCTTCATGTCGGGGTCGTTGCGATGGCTGGAGCTTCGCAAGCACTCGAAGATGACGAGCTGGAGCTCATCGGCCTCGAGGATCCTGAGGTTCTTGTCCGTCGATTGGAGAAGCTCGGCGAGATAGCCGCGCAGGAACGGGAACTTCAAATTTGCCGCGACGCCGATCGATTCGGCCAGCCGATAGCGAACGAATTGCTCGACGACGCGGTTCGGCACGACAATCGAGACCCGCTCGAGCGGATCGCGTCTCTGATGCGCGGCTACGGCTTCGGCCAGCGGTGCGATCAGATTTTCGAGTCGATTTGAGTAATGAAGACGAATCATCGCGGCACAACTATGGATCGCGGCCCGGCGTTTAGGAATCTATATCGGCATAGTGACAACGGTTGTCATCCAAGAAATGAGATGATTGGATGTGCGCATGAAGAAACTTCACCGCAAACCGACCTATGGCGCCGCGATACGGCTGGCGCGAATCGCCGCGGGATTATTCTCAAGGCCGTACGGCTGGAGTTTCAAATCGATCGCCGAAAGCCTGGACGTTTCCGAGCGCACGCTCGCCCGTTACGTCGCGGTGTTGCGCAGCGAGCTGCTCGACTGGCACGGCGGCCCGCTGGTCGAAGTTGTCGGCACGGGTGGCGAGCGCAAACTCCGCCTGGTCAGTTCGATGAAGGCCGCGGAGGCGTCGTCGTACCAGGTCGCGCTGCTGTATTTCTCGCTGACGGTGCTCAAGTTCCTGGAGGGCACGGTGTTGAAGGAGGGCGTCGAGGGCCTGTGGGAGAAGGTTTTTCAGAACCTGAGCCTGACGCAGCAGACGCGGCTGTCCGACCTCGAGCGCAAGTTTTACGCCGTCCCTTACGCGCCCAAGGACTACACCGATTTTAGCGAGCAGCTCGACGTGATCCTGCGTGCGCTGCTGGATCAGACTCGCCTGAAAGTCGATTACGCCGGTCTGACCGGCGAGGGCCGGAACATGACTTCGACCCGTACTCGCTGATTGCCTATCGCGGCGGTCTCTATCTGCTCGGCCACAGCGATCGAAGCAAAGCGATCATTTATCTCGCGGTGGAGCGAATCCGATCGGTCGAGTTCGCTCGCGAGCCCGATGGCACTCCTGTGCGATTCATTTTTCCGCGCAACTTCGATCCGGCTTCACATACCGAAGGGACTTTCGGAATTGTGGACGGCCCCGAGACCAAAGTCGAACTGAAGATTCACAGCGAGCAGACCGAGGCGTACGTGCGTTCGCGCACGATTCATCGCAGCCAGCGTTTCACGCATCGCCGCGACGGCACAACGATCATGACGATGACCGTCATGGGCACGACGGAGCTGGCGAACTGGATAATGAGCATGGGGCCGTGGATCGAGGTGCTCAAGCCCGCCACTTTGCGCAAGGAAATCGCGCAGCGCCACGCCAAAGCCGCGCGTCTCTACCGCGCCCGCTAGTACGCTTGCAGGCATCCGACCGCCGGTCCATTCTGTCACGTGATTTACGTTACTCAGTAGGATGTCGGCGGCCCACGCGTACGGCGTGGTTGTCCGGGAGGAACTCCTATCAATAGCTTGCGATCGGATAATCGTCGGCTGATTCCATTCACGTTTTCGATCGCGCGCGCCGCCTTGGCCGCATTCGTTATATGTACGGCGGTCTCGATCTTCAGAGTCCCGGCGGCTGTCGCCGGAGCATCGCCGTCGGTGCGTTTCTCGCCGCTCGGAACTGTGAAGCAGGTGCGGCAAGTGACGGCGCGATTTTCCGAGCCGATGGTCCCGCTCGGCGACCCGCGCGACACGACCGCACCGTTCGATATCGATTGTCCGGCGCGCGGCGCGAGCCGATGGATCGATAGCCGCAACTGGTCGTACGACTTCGACCATGATTTGCCAGCTGGCGTGCGATGCACTTTCAGGCTGCGTTCGGGTTTGAAATCGCTGGCCGGGAACGCCTTCAGCGATCTCCGCGCGTTCAACTTCGACACCGGCGGACCTTCGATTGTCGATCAGCGGCCATGGTCGGACAGCAACGATATAGATGAGGAGCAGGCGTTCGTGCTGGTCCTCGACGCGGAGCCGGACCCGGCGTCTATTCTCGAGCACGCCGGCTTTTCGGTCGAGGGAATGCCGCAGACGATTGGTGCGACGATCATGAGCGGCGCCGACCGTGCGATTCTATTGAAGCGGTTCGCGAATCTGACCGCGCACAAGACGGTCGTCATCCTGCAGGCCCGGCAGCGTTTTCCGAACAACACGCCGGTGACCCTGATATGGGGCAAGGGCATCAAATCAAAAAGCGGGATCGCAACCGACCAGGATCAAACGATCAGTTACAAGACGCGCAAACTTTTCGAAGCGAAAGTACTATGCGAGCGCGAAAGCGCGAAGGCCGGATGCATCCCGCTGACGCCGATTACACTTTCGTTCTCCGCTTTGATCTCGGCGGATCAGGCAAAACAGATCGCGCTGATCGCTCCAGACGGTGCGCGACAATTCGCCGTGCTCAGCGATCCGGGCGAGACGTCGTCGCTCTCGTTCAACGGCCCGTTTAAGGAATCGTCGGACTACAAAATCGAGATTCCGCCGAAGCTGGCCGATGGCTCGGGGCGGGAACTGGCGAACGCGTCGCGTTTCCCGATGACGGTCGAGACGGGAGAGTTTCCGCCGCTTGCAAAGTTCTCGGCGCGCTTTGGAATTATCGAGAGCGTCGATCCCGTTTTGCCGGTCACGGTGAGAAATCTCGAAGCACAGATAGCCGGCGCCCAACTCAAGCTCGGCGGTGACGCCGACAGTTCTCTACTGACCCGAATCGAGGCGACGCTCTGGCGCGTCCCGCAGCCCAAGGCGGCCGACGTGCTTTCATGGCTCAACCGCGTGGCCGTGGCAAAGCGCGCGCAGTCGGTGTTCAGCGGCGAGAATGCGAACGGTGCCAGGCAATTCGCGATGCCGAAGCCCAACGGCCCCAATGCTTTCGAGGTGATGGGGATTCCGCTCAAGCGTCCCGGCTTGTACATCGTCGAACTGAAGAGCACCCGGCTCGGCACCGTTTTGCTCGGCGCGCCGAAGCCGATGTACGTTCCGACTGCGGCGCTCGTCACTAATCTTGCGGTTCATTTCAAGCAGGGGCAGGCGAACTCGCTGGTGTGGGTGACGGCGCTCGAGAGCGGACTTCCGATCGATGGCGCTGATGTCGCGATTGCGGATTGTCATGGGACCGAATTGTGGAAAGGGCGCACCGACGCGCGCGGCCTCGCAATGGTTCCGACGTCGGCGGCGTTTGCGAATCTGCCGCAATGCGATTCCTCGCAGACGGATTACGAGAGCGACTACTACTCCAACCAGGTTGAAGCCCTGAGCGGGCTGAATCGCGGCCTGCTCGTTACGGCAAGCTCGGGCGAAGATTTCAGTTTTGTGCATTCGAGTTGGCAGCAGGGAATCGAGTCATGGCGCTTTCACCTGCCGACCGAGTATCAGCCGTCGCCGTACATTGCCGATACGGTTTTCGATCGGACGCTGCTGCGCGCCGGCGAGACGGTTCACATGAAGCATTTCATCCGCGCCAGGACCCTCGATGGATTGTCGATGGTGCCGAAGGAAGATCTCCCCGACACGCTTTCAATTACTTTCTCCGGCGGCGATCAGCACTACGATTTCGATCTCAACTGGAACGATTCGGGCAGCGCGGAGAATGATTGGCAGATCCCGCAAGCGGCGAAACTCGGCACATACAATGTCACAATGTCGCGGCGCAAGACCGCCGCGCCAAGTCCGACACCTGGCGCCGACATGGGCGATCAGACCCAGGAACTCACCACCGGGAATTTTCGCGTCGAGGAATTTCGTATCCCGTTGATGAAAGCCGCGATCAAAGTTCCGGCGCAGCCGCTGGTCGCTGTGACCGACATTCCGATCGATCTCAGCGCCGAGTACCTGTCAGGGGGCGCCGCCAAAGGCCTTCCGATCACGTTGCGCAGCCAGATCAACAAAAACGCAACGCCACAATTCGCTGACTTCGACGATTACGTTTTCGCCAACGGCAACGTGCAGGCGGGAATCGTGCACAGCGAAGGATATTCGGAGGGAATGGAGAGCGAACAGAATCCCGGCGTGCACCAGCGCAAGGATCTCACGCTCGATGACGCCGGCGGCGCCCGCACCGACATCAGCGACATACCGCGCGAGCCCACTCCGGTCGAGATTCATGCGGAACTCGAATATCGCGACCCCAACGGCGAGAGCCAGACGGTATCGAACAATGTGATGATTTGGCCGGCGAAGCGGCTGGTCGGAATCGAGGTTGAGGATTGGGCGTCGTCGCCCGGAGTTGTTCGCGCTCATCTTGCGGTCGTTGACGAATCGGGCAAACCAATCGCGCACGTGCCGGTAAGTGTCGATATTTTCAGTCGCCTCCAATATTCGTATCGCAAGCGGTTGATCGGCGGATTTTACGCTTACGAGAACACCCAGGAGACCAAGCTCGGCGGCGAATTGTGCGCGGGCGTGACCGACGATCGCGGACGGCTCTCATGCGAGGCGAAACCGCCCGTGACCGGCGATGCGATTCTGCAAGCGACGGTGACAGACGACGCGGGCAACTCGAGTTCGGCCAACAGCGAAATTTTCATTCCAGGAAATGAGCGCGAGTGGTTCGCCGGCCGCGACGACGACCGCATGGACTTTATCCCCGAGAAGCCTGCGTACGAGCCGGGCGACGCCGCGCGCTTCCAGGTCCGGATGCCCTTTGCGGACGCAACCGCACTTGTCACCGTCGAGCGCGAGGGCGTGCTGGCCGCGTCGATCGTGCACTTACCGGGACGCAATCCGGTCATCACGATCCCGGTGCGCGACTGGGCGCCCAACGTGTTCGTCTCGGCGCTGGTGGTGCGCGGCAGAATCGCCGGCGTGCAGCCGACCGCGATGCTCGATCTCGGGAAACCGGCGTTCAAGCTTGGCATCGCCGAAATTCGCGTCGGATGGCGGGACCATCGGTTGAATGTGAAAGTCGCGCCGGAGAAATCCGTCTATCACGTCCGCGACAAGGCTCTCTTCAGGATTTCGGTGAGGACCTTCGACGGCAACGCGCCCGCGCCCGGCGGCACGATCGCGGTCGCCGCGGTTGACGAGGGCCTGCTCGAGCTGCGCGCCAACGACAGCTGGAAACTGCTCGACGCCATGATGGGCCGGCGCCCCTATCAAGTCGAAACGTCGGCGGCCGAAATGGAAGTCGTCGGCAAGCGCCATTTTGGAATCAAGGCGATTCCACCGGGCGGCGGCGGCGGGCACCAGATTACGCGCGAACTGTTCGACACGCTGCTGTTGTGGAAAGCGTCGGTGCCGCTCGACGCGAATGGCGACGCAACAATCGAAGTGCCGCTCAATGATTCGCTGACCAGTTTCCGAATCGTCGCGATTGCCGATTCCGGCCCCGATCAATTCGGAACCGGGTCCGCGAGTATTCGCTCGACGCAGGACCTGATGTTGTTGTCCGGCGTCTCACCGATCATTCGAAACGGCGACTCGTTTGCCGCCGAGTTCACGGTGCGCAATGCGTCGGAGCGCGCCTTCGATGCGACCGTGAATGCAAAGATCGACGGACTCGCGCAGGTGCCGCCGCCGCAAAAGCTCGCGCTCGGACCCGGCCAGGGCACGACGATCTCTTGGAACGTCGAGGTGCCGGCGGTCGCGCGGGAACTCAAGTATCACGTTGACGCGAGCGTCGAGCACGGACCGTCCGATCATTTGCTGATCACGCAGCGCGTGATACCGGCGGTGCCAGTGCGAGCGCTTCAAGCGACGCTAATGCAACTCGACAAACCGATCGTACAACCGGTTGCGCGCCCGGCCGGCGCGCTCGCCGGCGTCGGCAGCGTGCAAGTCTCGCTCAGCCCCACGCTCGCGGCGGGACTCGACGGAGTGCGCGATTGGATGCGCCAGTATCCGTACGGATGCCTCGAACAACGCGTGTCGGTGGCCGTCGCGCTCGGCGATCCGAAGTTGTGGAGCGCGATCATCGCGGACTTGCCGTCGTACACCGACTCCGACGGATTACTGAAATACTTTCCGATAATGGACCGCGGAAGTGAGGTACTCACTGCCTATTTCATTTCGATCGCGCACGAGGCCGGACTGACTATTCCCGCCGAGTCGGAGGCAACGCTCGAAAAAGGTTTGAGTGATTTCATCGAGGGCAGGATCGTGCGCGACGGGCCGATCCAGGCGGCCGACCTGCCCTTGCGCAAACTGGCCGCAATCGACGCGCTCGCTCGTGCAGGTCATGCCAATTCCGCGATGCTCGGGAGTATTACGATCGATCCGAATCTGTGGCCCGATTCTGCCGTGATCGATTGGTGGAGTATCCTGCTCCGCGTTCCGCAAATTCCCGATCACGAGCAGCGCCTCAAGGAGGCGGAACAAATCATGCGCGGCCGCCTCAATGAACAGGGGACGGCGATGCACCTGTCGAGCGACGCGCGCAACGATATGTGGTGGCTGATGGTCTCGCCCGATTGCAACATGGTGAAGCTGGCGCTGCTGTTGCTCGACAACAACCTGTGGCATGACGATCTGCCGCTCGTGATGCGCGGTGCGCTGGCGCTGCAATCGCACGGAGCGTGGACCGAAACGATCACCAACGCATGGGGCACGCTGGCGGTCAGGAAGTTTGCAGCCGCTTTCGAATCGACTCCCGTCGCGGGTATCACGAGCGCGTCGCTTCAGGCGGCGACGCAAAAGCTGGATTGGGCAAACGATCCAAAGGGCGGAAATCTAGCGTTCGACTGGCCATCGACCGAGTCAGATCTGAAGATCGATCATTCCGGAAGCGGCAATCCCTGGGCTCAGATTCGCGCGATCGCAGCAGTGCCGATTACGCAGCCTTTTTCGAGCGGCTATCGAATCACGCGCACACTTCTTCCGGTCGAGAATGCCAATCCTCATGGATGGAAGCGCGGCGACCTCGTGCGAGTGCATCTCAAGGTCGAAGCGCAAACCGATATGACGTGGGTGGTCGTGAACGATCCGATTCCCGCGGGCGCGTCACATCTTGGCACCGGCCTCGGGCGCGATTCGGCGATCGCGACCTCCGGCGAAAAGATCGACACCGAGAGCTTCGTCTGGCCGATTTACTCCGAACGCGCCTTCGACGCCTTCCGTGCCTACTATGACTACGTGCCGAAGGGGACGTTCGACATCGAGTATACAATTCGCCTCAACCAATCGGGCACTTTTCAACTACCCGCAACCTACGTCGGGGCGCTGTACGAACCGGAAATGGTTGGCGAGCTTCCCAACAATCCATTCGAGGTCGCGCCGTAGATGTTGCGCCGTCTCGCAATTTTCGGTCTTCCGATCGTGGCAATCGCGGCGCTGATGCTGGCGATGACCGGACCGCCGCCGCCGACATTCGCCGACGTGCGCGCTCAGTGGCGTCCGTCGGAAGCGCAATTGCTCGATCGCAACGGCGATCCAGTTCATGAAATGAGAATCGATCGGCACGGCAGGCGGTTTGCGTGGACATCCCTCGATGAGATCTCACCCGCGCTCACGGAAGCGATCGTAGCCTCGGAGGACCGCCGCTTCTGGAGCCATCACGGCGTCGATCTGATCGCGATCGCGACTTCCGCCGCGCGCGGCGCAGTTGGCGGACACAGCCGCGGTGCGAGCACGATCACGATGCAACTCGCTTCGCTACTTGATCCCTCGCTCGGAAGATCGCACTCGCGCAAAACGATTCTTCGGAAATTCAGACAAATCTTCGCGGCGATCGCGCTCGAACGTCGATGGTCGAAACGGGAAATCCTCGAAGCTTACCTGAACCTTGTCACCTACCGCGGAGAATTGCAGGGCGTCGCCGCCGCGTCGCGCGTGATGTTCGGCAAAGCGCCACAAGGAATCGACTCCGCCGAGGCGGTGGTGCTGGCCGCTTTGATCCGGGCACCGAATGCACGCCGCGAATCCGTTGCGATTCGTGCGAACGCGCTGAGCCGCGCGCTCGGATCGGCGGGCCCATCGCAAGCCGCGATGGCGCCGGCGCTTGAGAGCGCATTCTCGAGTCGCCGCGGCGACTATGCGCGAGTCGCGCTCGCGCCGCACCTCGCGGAGCGTTTGCTCAATAACGGAAGTGGTTCCGCGCGATGCACGCTCGATCGGGACCTCCAGCGCTTCGTCATCGACACGCTGCGTCGCCAGATCATCGATGTCCGCGACCGCGGTGTTGACGATGGCGCGGTAATCGTCGTCGAGAATTCTACCGGCGAAGTGTGGTCGTATGTCGGCGGCGCCGGCGATCTGTCGGATGCCCCGGACTTCGACGCGATCCGCGCGCCGCGCCAACCGGGATCGACGCTCAAGCCGTTCCTCTACGCGCTCGCGGTGGACAAGCACTTGCTCACTGCCGCCTCGTTGATAGAAGACACTCCGCTCGAATTGCCTGAGCAGCGCGGGATCTACCGCCCCCTCGACTACGATCGCGAGTTCCGCGGCCTGGTCTCGATGCGCACCGCGCTCGCGGCGTCGCTGAATGTGCCCGCCGTCCGGACCGCCGACATGGTTGGCGTCGAGGTCTTCGCGGACCGTTTGCGACGCCTTGGTTTCAGCGGTCTGGTCGAGGAAGGCGACTACTACGGCGCCGCCCTGGCGCTAGGGTCTGCAGATGTGAGCCTGTGGCAGTTGGTGAACGCATATCGCACACTGGCTAATGGTGGTAGATACTCAGAACGTCAACTGACTAATGACACCGATACTCACACATCGACCGAAGTGTACTCACCTGAAGCATCGTTCGTGATTTCCGATGTACTATCCGACAGAGCCAGCCGCAGTACTACGTTCGGGCTGGAAAACAGTCTCGCGACCCGCTATTGGAGCGCGGTCAAGACGGGTACCAGCAAGGACATGCGCGACAACTGGTGCGTCGGCTACACGGATAAGTTCACGGTGGGAGTGTGGGTTGGTAATTCCTCGGGCGCGCCGATGCGCGATGTGACCGGAATCACCGGCGCCGCGCCCACGTGGCTCAGCGTGATGAACTATCTGCACGACCGCTTTGGCAGCGGCCAAATTTTGCGTCCGACGGATGTGGTTCTCAGCGAGGTGAGCTTCCCCGGCGCTGTCGAGCCGTCGCGTAAGGAGTGGTTCGTCCCCGGAACACAGCCGAGTGGATCGTCGAGCAGTCTCGCCGACTCCAACCCGCAAATTCTGTCGCCGGTAGCGGGCACGATCATCGCGCTCGACCCCGACATCCCGGCGAGCGCGCAGCGAGTCGCCTTCGAGGCCAGCCGGGGCGCGCGCGATTCGCGCTGGATCCTCGATGGACGCGCGCTGGCGCCGGTTCACGGTGCGTTGCTCTGGACTCCGTCGCCCGGCGCGCACACTCTCTCTATCGCTCCTGCCTCGGGAGGCGCGCTGCAGACAATTCAATTTGTGGTCCGCGGATCGAATAACCCGCTCGCAGATAGTGATCGTGGAGTCGATCAGCAGCTACAATGACGCGAGATGTGCGCGTACTCGCGACTGTGAACGATTAAAGCAATGATCATATTAACCGGCGGTGCGGGCTTCGTCGGCAGCAACCTGCTGGCCGCGTTGAATGCCAGAGGCGTCACCGACATCCTCGTGGTCGATCGCCGCGGCGACAACTTCCGCAACCTATCCGATCTGCGGTTCTCCGACTTCATACAGCCGGGCGAATTCGCCCGCGCCATCGAGCGCAAGTCTCTGCCCGATCGAATCGAAGCGATCTTTCATCAGGGCGCGTGCGCCGACACCACTTGTACCGACGGCCGCTACATGATCGAAAACAATTTCACGTTCTCGAAATCGATTCTGCAATTCGCGCTCTCGAGCAAAGTCCCTTTCGTGTATGCGTCGAGCGCGGCCGTGTACGGCGCCTCGAGCGCGTTCGCGCCGTCGCGCGAAAATGAGCGTCCACTCAATCTCTATGGGCTGTCCAAACTCGCCTTCGACAATCACGTTCGCATCGTCGCCGCGAAATCCGCGAGTACTGTGGCCGGTCTTCGATACTTCAACGTCTACGGTCCGCGCGAATCGCACAAGAGCAAAATGGCGTCGATGGTGTATCAACTATACCGCCAGTTGAAGACGAGCGGTCGCGCGCGACTGTTCGAGGGCACCCACGGATACGCCGCCGGCGAGCAGCGGCGCGATTTTGTTTTTGTGAAAGATATTGTTCGAGTGAATCTTGCGCTTGCCGAAGGATCCGCGCGCAACGGTGTGTTTAACGTCGGCACCGGACAAGCGCGCACTTTCAACGACGTCGCGAGCATACTAATCGCGCGGCTTGGCGCCGGTGCGACTGACTATGTACCATTTCCCACGAGCCTGGCGGGTAAGTATCAGAGCTTCACGCAAGCTGATATCTCGGCGCTGAGGAGTGCAGGGTACAGAGAAGAGTTTTCAACGCTGGAAGATGGAATCGCGAAATCGATCGATGCCTGGAATCGAGAGCTGGAATCGATCGGCGGCTGACCCCAATCGGAGAACTATAAATGGAAAATCCTCGTAACCACCGGATTGAAACGGTTGCGCAATTGCAAGCGTTGCTTGGAGAGCCGAATCCGATGACCCCGAAAAAACTTCAATCGACGCTCGACCAGGCTGCTATCGACTACATTCGGAGGTCTCCATTTCTCGTGCTCGCAACCTCCGACGCGCAGGGCAACGAGGACGCTTCACCGAAAGGCGACGGCCCCGGCTTTGTCGCGGTGGAAGACGAGCGCACGCTTCTAATCCCCGAA
Organism: uncultured delta proteobacterium; assembly: GCA_963711565.1. Taxonomy (GTDB): domain Bacteria; phylum Desulfobacterota; class Binatia; order Binatales; family Binataceae; genus Binatus. The sequence continues at coordinate 863,112 of CAVQEQ010000001.1, forward strand.
CGCAAGGGCAATCGGCTGATGTTCAGTCTCAGGAACATTCTGGCCAATCCGCAGGTCGGAATGATTTTTCTCGTTCCGGGCACCGACGAGACCTTTCGCGTCAACGGCACAGCACAGTTGAGCGACGATCCCGATCTGCTAGTTCGGCTCAGCGCCCGCGGCGCGCCTGCGCTGTTGGCGATTCGAGTTACCGTGCGGGAATGTTTTTTCCACTGCGCCAAGGCCTTCATTCGCTCGCAGCTCTGGAAGCCCGAGACCTGGCAAGAGCGCCAGAAGATTTCCTTCGGGAAAATGTTGACCGCCAAGGTTGGCGGCGGTGATGACCTTGCACAGCAAATCGACCAGGCAATCGCTCACGACTACAAGCACAACCTCTAGTAGCGCGCGTGCGACGCGAGTTCGCGGCATCGTTTTCGATTCGCGACGATTCCGATCACGCATCGCTCGGTGAACCGCGCGATCGATCGCTCCATCATCTCGATCGCATCGAAGACGTTCGCAGCCGCCGCGCCTTCAAAGACGTTCAAGTTGAGCTCGCCCCGCTCCAGCGCGAGGCGCGTCGCGCGCTCGCAACCCAACACCTGGAAGCAACATTGAAGCATCGTCTCGGGAATCACCGGATTGATTTTTCCCGGGAAGATTGACGAGCCTTCCTGAACCGCCGGCAGAATTATTTCGCCGAAGCCGCCCTCCGGACCCGACGCCAGCAGGCGCATGTCCTGCGCTATCTTGATCAGCACCTCCGCGAGCATCGCGAGCTGCGCGGAGACCGACGCAAGGTCGTCAATATTCTGCGCCGCGTCGTAGAGATTGGGCCGCAGAGTAAATTTCCGGCCGGCGATCTCATTCAGCCGCTTGAGGATCGCGCGCCGATAGGACGCCGGCGCTCCGCTCCCAGAGCCAATCGCCGTACCTCCCAGATTTATCCGCGTGAGCGCTCGCACGCTTTGCGCCAGCTCGCCGGCGCGCCGTGCAATCGCCTCCGCGTGACCGCCGAACAGTTCGCCGAGCGATACCGGTGACGCGTCCTGCAAGCAGGTGCGCGAGATCGTGACGACCGGCCGCAGCTCATCCGTCTTCACGCGAAAGGCCGCGACGCATTGAACGAGCGCGCGCCGCAAACCGCTCCATCGAGTGAGCACCGTCATCCGAACGGCCGTATGGCAAACGTCCGCGGTCGATTGCGACGCATTGACATGTACTTTTGGATGCACGGGTTGATAAGTCCCGCGCGCGCCGCCGAGAAACTCGTTGGCGAGATTCGCGATGACCTCGTTCATATTCATATTGACCGCGATACTTCCGCCGCCGGCGAGCGGGTCGATCGGAAACTGCGTGAGATGTTCGCCGCGAAGCAGCGCATCGCACGCGCGCTCGATTGCGCCCTGGCGCCGCGCGTCGATCACGCGCGCATCGCGATTCGCGCGCGCCGCGGCCTTTTTGACCGTCGCCAGCGCGCAAATATAGTCGGGATAGTTGTCGAGAATACGCCCCGAGAATCCCAGATTCTCGACCGCTCTGACCGTGTGAATTCCGTAAAGCGCGCCGGCGGGAACCGCGCATGCGCCTAGCGAATCTTTTTCGATCCGAGTTCCCGATGGCGCGGCGAGCCGCGTGCGAATCGATCCGCGCGAGCTTCGTGGCGTGGCCGACCTACGCCGTGCGGCCATAGCGGGCCATCTGCAGGCCTTTGCTGCTCCGCGTTCCGGGCTTGGTGTCGTACGCGAGCAGCGCAACCAACCGCGTCGTGCTTCCGCTAATCGGCGTCACGCGATGAATCGAGTTGCGTCCTTCGAACAGCAGCAGCGTCCCCGGATGCATCGCGACGCGCACGACTCCTTCGCTGGAACCCGCGAGCAGGCGCTGGACGCGCGGATAGTTCTCGTCGGTGGCGCTGCGAATCAGCGGAACGTATTCGAAATCGCCGCCCGCCTGCGAGGGTCGCAGCGCAATCGAGGTGACGAAGTCGGTCTGATCGAAATGCCAGTGCAGGCGTTCGCCGTCGCCCATCACCGCGAGATTGAGCGCGCCCATCGGATCGGCATAGCGATAGAGGCGATCTTTTTTCAGCGCCGCCGCGATGAATTCCATCAACGGATCCCATTCGAACAACTGCCTCATCGCGGAGTCGTGCGGAAACTGATCGTAGGCGACGACACCAACCGAGGTCGGCTCGAAAAACTTGCGCGGATGATCGTCGGGCAGCGAAGCGTCGGGCGCAGCGAGGTAGGGCGTGCCCGTAACGACGCTGTGATACGCGCGCGCCGCCAGCGAATCGCCCTCACTCACCAGCATCGCAACCGCTTCGGGTTTCAGGAATCCAGGCAGCTCGCACGCGCCGGTGCGGTCAAGCTGCGCGCGACAATGACGCGTCAGCTCGCGCGTGGCGTCACCGTTCAAGTCGAGGATTGGATAGCGCTCGAGATCGATCAGCTCCGCGGGCGACCAAGTTTGGTTGACGGCCTTCGTTTGCATGCTCAGAGCAACCTCTGGTTCCGACCTTACGACCACGTTCTCACTAGCACAATCGCGGAAACTGACATCGTGCTACAGCGCACTCTTCAGCGGATGCTGCCTGAAAAAGTCCAGCATCGTCGTCATCCATTCCTTCGGCCATCGCATGTGATTGCCAAGACCAATGATCGACCCCGTCGTAGTCGCGGTCGATTGGTCGGGAGCCTGCGGATCGGTCCCACACGAATCCGTACATGCGTGAACCCGCTCGTGATGATTGTCGAGTATCACGTCGTCGACAACTACTCCTGCTGCATTCAGCTCAGTCGCCATCAGCTCGCCGTTGGGACAGATGCCGCCAACGTCGCAGGCGTTGTGAATGTGCATGGTGCGCGCGGCGGGATTGAAGATCTGAATCTGCTTGTTGCTCGCCGGCACTCCGGCTACCGGCTGCTGCTGGCAAGGATCGTCGAAGGCGCCAAATGGATTGGGTGCGGAATAAACAGCGGCCGCCGCGATATTCGGACGATTTACCGCGTACAGAAGACCCATCGCCGCTCCGTTGGACCATCCGGAAACGTAAATTCGCGCGGTGTCGACCTTTCTGGTTGCGACCTGAGCCGCGATGAAATGATCGATCGTTGCCGCGTCGGCATTTTCCCGCCAAATCGTATTTCCGATCCTCACGTCACCTGCGGGGTTCAACTGGCGATACCAATTGTCCCAACCAATTCCCTTGCTATCCGGATATGGATAGTAGTGCGTCGTCTTGCGGCCCTCAGGCGCCAGAACTATATATCCGACATTCTTCGGATCGTCACTGAGTGAGACTGAATTTTGAAGGTCAAGTATATTCGTCTGAGTAATCCATCCAGCCGAGAACAGCGACGGATGTAAGTATACGATCATTGGTAACTTGCTATTCGCGGCGGCCGACTTCGGTTCGTAAAGGCAAGCGTATCGATCGATCCGGTCCGCATCTTTCCACGGGCCGAGCAGCTTGCCCTCGCCGCAGCTGGGCTTGACCTCGGAAATTACCGCTGCCGACGGAGCGCCGAACGGCCCGCACGCAGTCGGCGGCTCTTTGATAGCGCTGCATGAAAATAAAAGCGCGATCATCGGCAGGCAGAACGTTCTCTTCACGGCACTGGTCTAACATATCAAGGAGCCCTGGCCGATAAGCCCTTTGAATCGGCATTTGCTTGTCAGTCTCGACTTTCGAGCGTTATGGTCGGAGTCGCGCGCGGAAATTCACCTCGCGGAGGTTTCATCCGATGAATCTTGGGACGCTGGGCGTTGATGCTTTGATGGATTCGATGGCGGGGGCCGAGCTCGCGCGGTTTGCGCGCAAGATCGAGCAGCTCGGCTACGGTGCCCTATGGTTTCCCGAAGCCTTCGGCCGCGATCCGTTCGCGCTCGCCGCGCACCTGCTGACGGTGACCGAGAAACTGATCGTTGGCACCGCGATCGCGAACGTCTGGAAGCGCGAGCCGGTCGCGATGCTGAGCGGAGCGCGGACGCTCGCTGAAATGTTTCCGGGGCGCTTCGTCCTCGGCATCGGAATCAGCCACGGGCCGATGATGACGCGGATGGGGATCAACTACTCGAAGCCGCTGACCTTTATGCGCGACTACCTTGCCCGGCTGAAGGACGCTCCGTACGGCGCGGCGCGACCGTCGATCGAGGCACCAATCCTGGTTGCTGCCCTGCTTCCGAAAATGCTCAGGCTCGTCGCCGCCGAGGCGGACGGGACTCTTCCGACGTTCGTCACTCCGGAGCGGACCGCGCAGATTCGTGCCGAGATCGGCCCCGACAAATTGATCTGCGTCCAACAGATCTCGATGCTCGAGAAGGACGCGAGCAAGGCGCGCTCCGCGATTCGCGGGTTGATCGGTTTCTATCTCAGTCTTCCAAACTACCTGCAAAGCCTCAGGCTGATGGGCTTCGATGACTCGGACTTTGCAGGCGGCGGCAGCGATCGAATTGTCGATGCGATGGTCGCGTGGGGCGACGAGCAGGCGATCCGTGATCGCGTCGCGGCGCAGTACAAGGCCGCGCCACTCACGTATGTATCACGCCGGTCGGACTGGCCGGTGCGTGGCGCGGCAAATCGGAAGACAGCACAACGCCCGTCGAGCGCGCACTCGAAGCGCTCGCGCCGCGATGAACTGGCTAATCCGAATAGTCATTCGGATCGCGATCTGACTACTGGGGTGACTATGCAGATCGATCACGATGAAATCATGCGCCGCGCCGCCGCGATTTCGCCGACGCTCTCCGCGCATTCCGGCGAGTGCGACGCCGCTCGCAAGCTCACCGGCGAAAGTATGGCTGCCGTGTTCAACGCCGGCATGTTCCGGATTCCGCAACCGCGACGGGTGCGCGGCTACGAGCTGAGTCTGCGCACACTCGCCGACGCCGTCACCTGTCTCTCCGAGGCGTGCCCCTCGAGCGGCTGGGTGCTGATGGTGATGGGCGCGCATCACTGGTGCATGGGCTCGTTTCCGGAGGCGGCGCAGGACGAAGTCTTTGGCGATGGCCGCGACGGCCTGGTCGCGGGAACGTTGTCATCGCAGGGCAGCGCAACCGCGGTCGATGGGGGCTATCGCGTCGAAGGGCGGTGGCAATTTTGCAGCGGCGTCGATCATGCTCACTGGGTAATCCTGGGATGCGCCGATCCCTCGACGCACCGGCCTTCCGTCCACGTCGTTGTGCCGCGCGGCGAGCTCGAAGTGGACGACACCTGGCACGTGATGGGCCTGCAGGGGACAGGCAGCAAGGATGTGCAGGCGCACGACGTCTTCGTGCCGGCGCATCGAGCGATCGACACGCGGATTCTGTTTCGCGGCGCGAGTCCTCACGCTGCAAATCACGCCACGAACCTGTATCGACTCTCGGCCGAGGCGATGCTGTCGGTGTCGGTATCGACTGCCGTGCTTGGTTCCGCGAAATTCGCGCTGCTTCAGTTCATCGAGCGCACCAAAGAGCGGCGTGTGATTCTGACCGGCGCACGGAAAGCCGACCATGGGCCGACTCAGGTGCGATTGTCGGAAGCTGCCGCCGAAATCCAGTGCGCGGATCTGTTGCTTCACGACATCCTGGGTGAATTCGATCGATTGATGACGACCGGCGAGACCTTCGACAACGATCACCGGGTGCGCGCGAAGTGGCAGGCCGCGTACGCCGCCGAACTATGCCGGCGCGCAGTCGCGCGGATGTTCTCGGGTTCCGGAGCGCATGCCGTGTACGCGCCGAGCGCGCTTCAGGCCGCATTTCGGAACATCAACGTCGGCGCGCAGCATGCGAGTATCGACTTCGACAATTCCGCCGAGCTCTACGCTCGTGCGCGGCTGGGCTTGAACTCGTGATCGACGGGATTCTACCGATCGGACCTGAACCGATCGGAAACCGGGACATGGCTCGGTCTGACGCTCTGGATTCCATGGCCCCGACGTGATTGGTCCATGGCTTCGGGCCATGCTCGGGCCTTGGTTACGTCACTGATCTCGGCGACCACCCAGCCCTCGAGCACCGCGTGCAACAGATCGCCAGGATTCCCCCACGAATCGATGATTCTGTCCATCGCTTCTCGCAGTGGCGCTACTTCAAGGCAATTCGAGCAGGCAATTCGCGCAGAGCGCCCATCGCGCGCGCCCGCCCGCCGGCACCACCAGGATTGCCGCGATCGCTCGCGCAGCATCTCCGCATCGCCGGCAGATCAAATCGTCGCCGTCGCATCGGGCCTCGAATCCGACCTCGGCAATCGTTGCCGGGTCATCGATCAGCTCGATGCGTATCAGATTGAGTTCAGTTTCCAAAGCGTCCCCCAGTCAACCCCGGTCGTGCGGCGCACATTAATTCAGATGCGCTCCGGCTTGAGCATTCATCGAATCGAAGAGCTTGGCGACCTGCACGACCATCTGCCGTCCCTGCCGGATGACAAACTTTTCGCGCTCCAATCGCGCCAGATGCTCAGTCACTCGCGGCCGCGAGGCTCCGACCAGGTTGGCGATGTCCTTGTGGCTGAACGATACTCGTAGCAGCGTGCCGCGCGACTCCTCGATTCCGAAGTCCGCGCATAGCTCCAGCAGCGCGATGGCGATTCGTTCGTGAAGGCCGAGGTTCAGGAAGCTCGAGCTGCGCAACAGGAGGCGATACCACTGCTTGAGGTCGTTGCGATGAAACTGCTTGAACGCAGATTCGGAAGCGTTGACGGTGATGCCGTCGAAATCCGCCCAGCTCACCGTGCCGACGCGGCAGTCGTTGTAAGCCTCGCACTGAAAACCGGACTGGCTGAGCGGCAGCGCCGGGAATTCGGGAATCGGTCCCGGCGCGAGCATCGCAACCGTGACGCGCTCGTTGCGCGCGTTGCGGCAGGTGATGCGCGCGATTCCTGCTAACAAAATGTGAGCATCCTGGGCGAGCGCAACCTCGCGCAGGATCACTGAATGCCGTTTGTAGTTGGCTAGTACCAGCGCGCCAACGAGAAGTGTGAGCTCAGAGGGGGAAAGCCACGACAGAGCCTTGAGCCGGCTCAGCCTGTCAAGATCGGTTTCACGTGTCGTATTTCGTTCATTCAAATTTGCACCGTCCAGACCCAAACTATACGCCCCCGACAGCCGATAATGGAAACGAACTGTCACCTATATAACAAATGCTTCGTGCTGCGGAGAACGCTAAAGAACAGGGACCGGGGACAGATGCGGTAGTTGGCTTCAGCCGCCAACTGCACGTTGGGAGGTACTACGACGTGCTTTTCCGAACTCTTCGTCGCCAGCAGCTATATGAGTTTGCGCCAGGAAGCTTTCCAATTTATCGCGGTTGACGACGAGTTGACGACTGTTGCGCGAAATCAGAACGTTTGCGCTCGAACTCAATCAAATGTTCAGTGATTCGCGGCCGCGACGCGCCAACCAGTTCAGCTAGATCCTTGTGCCTCGTCGGCAGCATCAGCCGGATTCCCTTTGGGTCGGGGCTACCGAAATTTTCACATAGTTCGAGCAGAATCAGGGCCAAACGTTCTTCCAAAGTACAGCTCATGAAATTTGCGCAACGCAGTTGAACCAAATCCCAGCGGCCCAGGTAGCTCTCCGCCAACCGCTTGAAGTCCGCTGAAGCGACCCCCAAACATATCTCGACGAACGCCTCGAGTTCGATCGTCGCGATCCGGCAAGGAGTAACCGCTTCGCAGCGAAAATTGTAACTGATGCCGGCTACCGGCGGCGGGAAGCCCGGAATCATGCCGGGCGCGACCATGATCACAAGCGTACGCGTGCCCTTGCGATTGCGGCAGGTGATTCGCGCCACGCCCGCCAGCAGGATGAACGCGGTGTCGTGCGAGTGTCTCTCGTCGATAATGATCGCGCGTTTCTCGACCACGCTGACGGTCAGCGCGTTGGAGAGCTTGTCGAGCTGGCGCGCCGTCAACCAGGAAATATTCTTGAGGCCCCGCAATCTTCGCGTGCCCGATACTCGAACGGCAGTCATCCACCCAATGTATCAGACGCCCCGACGCGCGAGCGGAATAACGCTCCATCATAAGGCTTATTCGACGTTTTTAGTTATCCGTGTAACAACCGATTCCCGCTCGCAGGCGAGGACCCCGCATCGCGCCGAGCGATCCAGATGAGCAGCACGAGCGCGGGAATCGTTGCGACCGTCGTCAGCATGAAGAACGGCACCCAGCCGAGCTTGTCCGCCAGCACTCCTCCCGAAGACGCGACCATCGTGCGCCCGACCGAAGCCAACGACGACAGCAGCGCGTACTGAGTCGCGGTGAACGCGGGCGAGCACAGTCCGGACAGATAGGCGACGAGCGCGGTGCCCGCCATCGCGCCGGTGAGATTCTCGGCGGCAACGCACAGCGCCAGATAGTCGAGCCGATGCCCGCCGACAGCCTGCAGCACATAAAACAAATTGCCGGCCGACTGCAGAATTCCGCACAGGATGAGCGCGCGCATCACGCCCAGCTTCGACGTCACCACGCCACCGACAATCGCGCCCACGACAGTCGCGAAGAATCCGACCAGCTTCGAGACCGCGGCTATTTCGTTGAGCGAGAATCCGATCGAGATGTACAGCGGCATCGCCATCACGCCGGCCATCGCTTCGCCGAGCTTGTAACCGACGATGAAGATGAGGATCGCCGGCCACATCGGGCGCCGCATGAAGTCGGCGAACGGCCCCGTCACAGCGGTCGCAAGCCATTCGCGAACCGCGTCCCATCCTGTCGCGGCGGTATGCGGCTGCGCGTCCGGCGGCGTCGATGGTTCGGGCCCGAAGATAAACACGAGCATCCCGGCTGCCAGCAAAGCCGCCATGGTTGCGTAGGCCGCGAACCAACCGAAGCGGGCCGCGACAATGAGCGCGCCCGCGCCCGACACCAGCATCGCGATCCGGTAGCCGGTCTGAATCATCGCGGCGCCGGGACCCTGCTGATCGGGCGCCAGGATTTCCACCCGGTACGCGTCAATCACCACGTCCTGGCTGGCTGAAAGGAATGCGACCAGCAGAGCCAACGCTCCCATCCGCGCGAGATCGATTTTCGGATTGCATGAGCCCAGCGCAAGCGTCGCCGCGATGAGCACGAGCTGGATAGAGATACCCCATCCGCGCCGACGGCCGAGCGGAATCGGCGGCGGCAGACGGTCAATCAGCGGCGACCACAGGAACTTAAAGGAGTATGGCGTGCCGACCAGGGCGAAAGCGCCAATCGTCGCGCGGCTGACGCCGGCGGTAGCGAACCAGGCCGACAGGGTCGAAAACGTCAGCAGCAGCGGGAGTCCGCTGGCGAAGCCAAGCGGCAGGATGAGCAACACGCGCCGCTCGGTATACTCCGCGAGCGAACGCCGCCAGGCGGTCATGCCGCTCGTTCCCGCCGTCACCTTCTGCGCCGCTGGCATAGTGACTTCATATCATGAACGGGCGGTCGCCATCGCTCATGGCACTAACGCGCGCGCTCGCGGAACATATTTTGTCAGAAATCGAGGTCGGAGATGACCCGTTTGCTCAGGTGGTCAATCGGTCGTTTGGGCTTCGATTCGAACCGCCCCCGTTGACGTTTATCCTTAACGACCATCGCGCATTCGAGCCGCTTTTGGGTATCTCTGACAAAGCCCGTCACCAGGCGGCGGAGCTGGAAGATATCGAAAGCCTCAAATTTTTCATCGATTAGTTCCTTGATCCGTTTGATACCGTGGATACGAACCAGCTCCCTGGCGCCTTCGTTTCCGTACAGAGCCTCTGCGGCGATATGCAACATGGAATTTTCGTCCTGTGAGGATAGCCACAGTACGACATCGGGATAAGCTGCGAGGAACCAGCGCGGATACCCCGGCGGGACGCTGGCGCCCTTCTCGAAGGCAGCGGCCGAGCGCGTTGGCTTGCCGGGTTCGACCGGCGGTTTAACCGGCAACGATTCGCAGACCTCGACATAGTTTGCCAGGAAGTCCGCGGGATCGATTGAATCCGCGACGAAGAACATACGCATCAGCTCATTCGCGTTCAGAACCTCGTCCATCATGCCCCCGTCGATTATTTTAGCCCAAGTGACGGATTGCCTGCCGCGCCGAAAGAACCGTATGAGCACGATACAGAGACCGCCGAAGAGGGCGCCAGCGATTAGGGGAACGATCAAAATCACAGTGTACTTTCCGTTTCGAGGTTGCGATACCAACGCCGCGCAAGTGGAGAGCCGCCGCTCGGTATGCCCCGGAATTGTAAGCAAACGACATGCCGCCGCAAAGTATCTGTCAATTATTGACTCTGCTTAGTTTAATTACTCTACAAGCAGTAGATCGCACAGGATTGTTGCATGAATGCCACTGCGCGATTGTTGCAGGTGAGTTTTTTTTAATCCGAAATGCCGCTATTAGACCTGAAGATGGGCCCGTTTGACTCGCTTGGAATTACCTTGATAACGACTCAGGGTCTGCTACGATTGGCGGCGCTATGGGCGCATCTTCACCGACCGGAGGCAACTTCAGACAACGGCTGACGCAGGACGAAAAAACCGCTGAAACGCGGCGCCGCCTGCTCGACGCAGCAATCGGGTGCCTGATTGATCGCGGCTACGCGAACACCACCACTTCCGAAATTGCCGAACGCGCCGGCCTCTCCCGCGGCGCACAGCTCTACCACTTCCCCAAGAAAGAAGAACTACTGACCAGCGCCGTCGAGCATCTTTACCAGCTAATGTTCGGCGAGATGAAGGAGAAGGTCAGCCGGCTGACCAACGAGGACGATCGACGGGCAACGGCCATCGATTTGATGTGGGAGATTGCCAACGGCCGGTTCATGACCGCCTGGATCGAGATATGTGTCGCGAGCCGCACTGATTCGTATCTTCGCGAGTCGGTTAGCGCGGCGAAAGATCGGGCGGCGGAGCTCATTGATCGATCGTTCAGGGAGCTGTTTCCGCGGCCCGCCGGCGCCCCTACCGAGTACGACCTGATTCCGGAAGTCGTACTCTTGATACTCCAGGGGATGGCACTCGAAGGCCAGGCGCTCAACTCGGAGTTCACGACGAAAGTCCTGACCGCGCTCAAAACCTTCAAGCTCTAGCGACGCGGGCAGCTAACGCCCCACACCACTCAGCTTCACTGTCTGCGGAGTGCCGTTCGCGTTGTCGGTGATCGTTATCGCGGCGGTCTGCTTCATCGCCGCGCTCGGCGTGAATGTCACCGAGATCGAACAATTCGCGCCCGCCGCCAGTGTCGCGGGACAGTTGTTGGTCTGTGTGAACGCCCCCGCGTCGGAAATATCCTCGATCAGCACCGGATTCGTCGGATGCTTCTTCCCGCCCCTGGGATTGGACACCTTCACCATTTTCGGCTTGCTCGATGTACCAACCGCGGTCTTCGGAAACTTCAGCGACTTCGGCTTGATCTCGAGCGTCACCGGCACGGGCGTCGGGGTGGGCGTCGCGGTTGGCGCGATAGTGGCGGTCGGAATCGGAGTCGGACTCGGGATTCCGATCGCGTAGAGATTGTCGTCCTCGGAGCCAAAGTAGATGGTCCCGTCGGCGCCGATCGCCGGCGAGGAGTAAACGTAAGAGCCGGTCGCGAACGTCCATTTCAGGGTGCCGTCGGGATTCAGCGCGTAAAGGTTGTAGTCGTCAGCGCCGAAGTAAATGGTCCCGTCGGCGCCAATCGCCGGCGAGGATTCCACATCGTCGAGAGCTGTGAACGTCCACTTCTGCGTAACGGTGCCCTGTCCGCCGTCGGTTAGCGCGTAGAGGACGTTGGCGGTGTCAATCGTGCCGACGTAGATAGTCCCGTCCGCGCCGATCGCCGGCGATGAGTCCACGCCATTTGCAGTTGGAAACTTCCATTTGAGCGTGCCGTTGGGATTCAACGCATAGAGATTGTCGTCATAGGAGCCGAAGTAGATGGTTCCATCGGCGCCGATCGCCGGCGACGATGTCACGATTTCGCCGGTCGGGAACGACCAATTCAGCGTGCCGCCCGGATTTATCGCGTAGAGGCTTTGGTCAAGAGAGCCAACGTAGATCGTCCCGTCGGCGCCGATTGCGGGCGAGGAGTCCACGGCGCCGCCAGTTGCGAACTTCCATTTGAGCGAACCGCTCGGATTTATGGCGTACAGATTGTCGTCGTAGCAGCCGACGTAGATGGTGCCGTCGGAACCGATTGCCGGCGAAGAGGACAGATCATTTGGGGCTGTGAATGCCCATTTCTGCGTGCCGTCGGGATCTAACGCATAGAGGTGGTGGTCTTCGGAGGCAACGTAAATCGTCCCGTCGGCGCCGATCGCCGGCGCAGCGGCTACGTCGCCTCCGGTTACGAACGCCCACTTCTGCGTGCCGTTGGGGTTCACCGCGAAAAGACTGCCGTCGTAGGAGCCGACGTAGATAGTTCCATCGACGCCGATCGCCGGCGAGGAGTACACAATCCCACCGGTTGCGAATGCCCACTTCTGCGTGCCGGGGTTGGCGCTCGTGTCAAACTGGCTGAGCCCGGTATGCGCGAGATCATGATGGAACATCGGCCACGGCGACGTGGCAATTTGCGCATACGATACGGCGATGGCCACGGCGGTTATCGCCACAAATGCGGCGCCCCCAAAAAGTATGTAAATCCGAATTGCCGCTGACCTCTGAATGAGCGCTACGGCGCACGGCGCCAAAAAACCACGCCGGCCAGCAGCAAAAACATCAGACTGGCTACTGGGATCGCGCGCGTCTCCGATGCGCCCTTGAGGCCGTAGTCGCGATCGCGCTCGACGGTTCCGCCGTTTACGCACCACGCGGCAGTTTTCTCGGCGTACGGCCAGCCGATCGAGGCGAACAGCGTCCTGAATTTTCCGTACGGGCCAAACCATCCCGTTTCGCGCGGAAGAACCCGAATGATCGCCATCATGCCGCCGTCCTCATGCGCCAGGATGTGGCAATGATAGACGAAATCGCCAATGTCGGGTCCGCGAAAATCCATGCGTACCGTCACGCTCGGGTAGGGCCCGGAGCCCGACCAGTAAGGCACTTGAACCATGTCGTGGAGCTGCTGCTGCTCCTTGGGCACCGGCACGCCGTTGATTGCCAGCAGCATGAAATGAATCTGGTGCATGTGAAATTCGTGGACTTCCTGCGTGGTGTTCTCGATGGTCCAGTCTTCGACCGCGCCTTGCGTGGTGGTGATCGCGGGAGGGTTGTCGGGGTTGAATATTTCCGGCGTCGCCCCGACGACGGTGATGAAAAATTCCGTGTTGAGCCAGAAGATCGGATCGTGCGTGTCGATGACCTCTTCGGAAAAATACAAGGTGCGCTGAGTCGTCGGCTTCGCGTCCGCCAACCCCTCGAAGCGTTGCGGTCCCGGCGCGCCCGACGCCGCGGGCATTACGAGTTGCGCCGTCGCGTCGGTGGACTTGGGATTCGTCAGGGTCGCGAGCGGGCGCTGGGGATCGAAGTCCCCGACCGGGCCGGTTTCGACGTTGAGGGTCAGGAAAGTTGCGTTCTTTACCGATTTGGATGGGCCGGTGACGATAAACTCCGCGCGTCCCGCGTTCGGAATAAAAACGTCGGTCATCTTGAGGAGCTTGCCCTTACGCGTGCCGTCCTGCGATCCAACGGGAACGCCGTCGATGCCAACCAGCTCAATCTTCTGCGCCTCCCCATCGTATTGGAGTTGAAGATCCAGTTGCGTATCGGCGCACGCATTCACCACCCGCCAGAGCTGTTTTTCGCCGGGCTTGATATTGACGATCGCCGGCGTGTACTCGGGATACGGAATCGGAACGTAATTCAGCGTCAGGTCCCATGAAGGCACGTCGTTGGGACCGCCGGGCGGCGGCAGGCCGGCCACGTTCTGATCGCGAATGACAAAAATCCGTTGCGCTAGGCCGGCCACCTTCGGCTGCACTTTTTCGAGCCCCTCCACCACGATCGCGCCCGACGCTCCGCCCTGCACCGCCGCGTTTGCGAGTCCATGAACATGCGGATGGTACCAGTAGAGACCAGGCGGTTCGTCCTTGGGAAATTTCAGGTCGTAGCTGAATGTATCTCCCGAATTGATCAGCGTGTGGATCACCTCGTCCTGATGGCAGACCGGCGAAGTATTGGTGCCATGAAAATGAATGTTGACGGAGTCCGGCCCCATCGACGATGCGCCGCACACGTCCGACGCCGACGTGGACATCCGCAACGCAGTGGAGAGAACCGGCGCCGGAATATTGTTGGTGACGTTTACGACGAGGTGATCGCCCGGATGCACATGCAACGTCGGCGACTCGGCGCCGTCGGGCGTCGTGAAGCAGTACAGGGTGCGGCCGTCGGCGTCAACTTCAGTGTTGTAGGACAGGCTTACTGTCAGGGTGCCGTGCTTGCTGAACAGATCCGTCGGGTTGCTTACGACGCTGCCAGCGGCATAACGAGTGCACGGACCGGCAGTGTCGCTTGGCGCGAGACTCGACTGGTCGGCGCCACCGGTCGATGGAGCCGCAAGAACAAGCAGCGCAATCAACGCAAGAAATGCAGTCCCGTTTCTAATGACGGCCAGTCTCCACCGCGGGACGCGGTGCGTCAATCTCTTAACGATTTCATGCATTTGCGGCGTCTCCCTCGTCCACCTGCGTAATAGGAAGAGCGCGGCATGCAATGTCGGCCAACAGCAGGATCATCGCCAGCGGAGAGATCGGAATCATTGCGTGGCCGGCGAGTGAGCGCGCGAATAGAGGCAGCAGCCAGACGAACACGAGCAACGATTTCTCATAAGGCATGAAGCCCGAGCGGCGGCCTTCGAGCGCCAGCCACGCAATCGGCAGCGCGAGTATAACCAGGTCGTAGTCCATCACGTAGGGCGTCGTCAGCAGGACGCCGGTTGCGAGCGCGGCGGCGTGAAGATCAAACTTTGGCGTTCGCCGCCATATCCAGATGACCGCAACCGCGGCCAGCAGGCTGATCGCAGCCTGGAACGTGTACGCTGTGGCGACGCTGAAGCCCCACAGTCGAGCGGCCGCGAAAGCACTTTGCAGTTTCTCGAATCCGCTGCCACCCTGCTCGAGCACGACGTGGCGGGTGAAGGCGATGCTCGAGAAGAAAGCCTGCCAGGTTTGCGCGCCGAAGATCGCAAACGACAAAGCCGCCAGCAATAGTACCGTGACGGACGCCGATACGATCGTGCGCCAGCGGCCGGTGGCAATCAGAAAAATGGGCACGAGCAGGCCGTATTGCGGCTTGTAGCTCATCAGGCCGAACATCACGCCGGCCACGATCGGGCGGCGTTCCAGCGTCAGCAGCGCGCCTCCGAGCAAGGCGAGGGTGAGGAATCCATTCTGGCCGTTAGTCAGATTGACCAGCGCGCCGGGAAAGGCGATCGCCAGCCAGAGCGAATCGCGCTCGGGATCGATCTTCCACATCACGCCGAGATAAGCGGCGAAGGTTGCGACAGTCCACGCGAGCAACGACCACGCGTACGGAATTAGCGCGAGCGGAGTGATTATCAGGAGATATACAGGAGGATAATGAAAGCCGGCGAAGCCGACGGCCGGGTCGGCGACGGCGGAGCGTTCGACCGCCCACAGTCGCGCAATGTCGTAAACAGCGGACGGAGCGCCGTGGAGCGTCAGCCACGATGCGGACCACGGGTCGATGAAGTCGGCGCCGATGGGATGTCCCGCGGGATCGACGAGTCCCTTGCTGCGCAGGAGCCAGACGAGGGCGCTGACGACGTAAACCAGCAGGAACAGTTTCGGATATACGGCGAGGCGGCGGCGGGTCAGCCACGGCGCATCCCTGAAGAAGTCGGGTGTCGAGCTATCGGCCAACCATCCTCCGCGCGAGTCATCCCACAGACTGCTATCAAACGAGCTCGGCTGCGAACCTCAATAGCAAAGGCGGCGCGAGCGCCACAACCGGCGGCAATTATGCGGAGCGGAAGTACTGACCGGGGGTTTTGCCGAACGTCAACCGAAACGCCGAGATGAATGCGCTGATACTGTCGTAGCCGACGTCGAAGGCGACCGTCGTGACCGCGTCACCGGCAGCGAGCAGCCGCAGCGCGTGACCGAGCCGGAGTTGCTGACGCCATTTGCTGAAGCCGAGGCCAGTCTCGGTCTTGAACAGGCGCTCGACGGTGCGCTTGCTGGCGCCCGCCAACTTCGACAGCTCGATGAGCGAGCGAGTGTCGGACGGCTGCTTCTGCAGCATCGCGGCAATTCGTTTCGCGCGCGCGTCGCGCGGCAACGGGAGATGAACGGCGTCGGATTGCATCACGTGAAGATGATCGAGCAGGACCGAGACCAGGTGCGCGTGAGCCGGGACACGGATGCTCAGGCTGGCGAGCTCGACGATGCGGAGAATCAATTCACGGAGCAGAGGAGAGATGCCGATGACGCGAGGCTCGTCGGGCAACGCGCGGCCCAGTCGCGGCACGAGGTATAGCGTTCGCAGCGACACCGCTCCAGACATCTGGATCGAATGACGCGTACCGGCCGGAACCCAGACGCCGCGATGGATAGGAACGACCCATGCGCCTTCAGGTGTCCGCACGGTCATGACGCCCTGCGACGCGTAAACGAGCTGATGCCACGGATGCGAATGCGTTCTGATAACGTGACCATCGTCGTACTCGGGGACCGTTCCGGTGCGGACCTGATACTTATAGGAGTCAAAAAACCAGTGGCGCTTTTTCGGCATCAGTTGGCAATCTATCGCAAGACGACCACACGCTCAAAGTGGTAAGACTGGCAGGTTGCAAGCAGGAGGTTCTCCAAATGGTCGCCAGAAACATCTCGCACTTCGATGTCCACGCGGACGACGTGGCGCGCGCGCGGAAGTTCTACGAACGCGTGTTCGAGTGGCGCTTCTCGCCCTGGGGTCCGCCCGGTTTCTTCATGATCGCGACAGGCACCGAGAGCGACCCGGGAATCCACGGCGCGGTGCACGACCGTCCGAAAGACGGCCCTCGCGCCGTCGGCTTCGAGTGCACCATCGCGGTCGATGACGTGGACGTGATCGCCGCGCTCATCGAGAAGGAAGGCGGCAAGGTCACCGTGCCCAAGATGGTGATTCCCGGCGTCGGCGAGTTGATTCAATTCAGGGATACCGAAGGGAACATCGCGTGTGCGATGCGTTACTTCGACGAAACGATGGGGCGGCAATAGTGGCTATTCAACTCGACCATCTGATTCTCGCGGTGAACGATCGGAAGAAGAGCGTCGAGTTCTACACCGGCATCCTGGGCCTTAAGTACGAAGGCGATCGCGAGCCGTTCTCGATCGTCCGTGTGACGCCTGACTTCACTCTCCAACTTGCACAGTGGGGCACCAAGGGCGGCGAGCACCTTGCGTTCGCGATGTCGCGCGCGGAATTCGACGAGGTCTTCCGCAGGGTCATCGACGCGAAAATCGAATACGGCGATGCATTCGACGCGGTCGGAAATATGCGGGGACCGAGCGATGAGACGACGGTGTCGATCAATTCAGCCGGCGGAGGCGCGCGCGGGCCGGGCAAGAACCTCTACTTCTTCGACCCGAGCCGGCACCTGATCGAGATTCGGCACTACGAATGAAAAAACCGAACGCAAAGCGGTTGGTCGATCCTCCGGATTTGCCGCCCGCGACATCGCTCGAGGCGCTCGACCTCGATTGTTTCGCCGCTGACTCATACGAGCTGGCGGCGATCGAAAAAGCGGCGCTGAACGACGCGTCCGCGAGCCGATTGCAATTCGATACCTGCGTCCTGACGCGAATCGAACTTGATCGCTCGAAACTGTCGAACCTCAGGATGATCGATGTGCGCGTCGAGAAGTCGAGCGCCGCCAACGGCGTCTGGGCGAGCCCGAGCCTTCGCCGTATCGAGATAATCGGATCGCGTCTCACCGGCTTGACGATAACCGAGGGAGAGCTTTCAGACATTGTGTTCCGGGATTGCAAAGCAGACTTTCTGCAGATTTTGTCGTACCGGATCAGAGATGTTCGCTTCGAGAACTGTGTGATTGCGGAAGCCGAGTTCCGCGAGTCGACGATCGAACGCGTCACCTTCACCGGGTGCGATATGAGAAACACGAACCTGGCGCAGGCAAGACTGACTGAAGTCGATCTGCGCGGGTCCAGGATCGAAGGACTCGTGCTTGATGCCGCCCAACTTGGATCGCTGACGGTCGATCCGGCGCAGGCTATAGTCGTCCTGCAGATGCTTGGCGCGAAAGTCGGCTAGCCGCCCCTATCAGCATGCGGGACCGTCGGCTCAGTGGCGGACCTCGTCGGCGCGCGAGACCTCCATCCAGGCGTTGATTAGATCGTCGGCTTCGTCAGGCTCGAGGCGGCCGTCCTTCACTGCGGCGAGTATTTCGAGGATAGCGTCGTCGCGGCTCAGTTTTTCAGTCGCGCCGGGCCTGAATTGGGCCGACTGACTACTTGAAGCCGGCTTTGCGGCCTCCGACTGAGTAGTCGATTGACTATTCGACTGAGTAGTGCCGCCGGCCTCTTCGGGCGCACGCTTGCGCACATCGCGGGCCGCATCGCGGATTTTATCGCGCATCTCGCGCGCGGCCTGGCGCACGCGCTCGCGCATTTCATTGCGCGCATCGCGCGAGCCGCCACGGACCGCGTTCGCGACCAGATCGCCAATTTCCTTGCCGAGCTTCGACAGCCGATCGCCAACGTCGCCGGGAACCCGCTCTTCGATATCGGCGATTGCGCGCTCGACTTCGCGGAGTCCCTCGCTGACGTTGCGTTTCACGTCGCGGGTGACTTCGCGTACGATTCCACTCGAGAGGCCGCCGCTTTCCGCGACGAACTGGCCGGCGGCGTCGAGCACGCTGCGCACGAAGGCCGGGATCTCACCGCCGAGATCGTCGACGAAATCCTCAAACGGAGCGGAGAATGAATCGCCGGCGCGCGAGCGATGGCCGCGGCCGGAGAAATCGCGTTCGCGTGCGTCGGCGCTGGCAATGATCACGTCGGCGCCGCGCGTCTCGACGCCAATTTTTGTGCGCGCGCCGGAAGCGGGCTCGGGACCGACCGGGCCGTGAACGTGATTGCGGCCGAGCCACTTCAGCGCGGTCGCATCGATGCTGTATGTGCGGATTCGACCCCATCCGGCGGAAGCGTCGAGCTCGAGCGAAGCGCCGGCGTCCACCTCGAGGTTGACACGACCGCGGCTACGGACGTTCCAGGCTTTGTCGGTGGGAAACGGGCCGGCGAGTTCGACGGCGCCGCCTACATCTTCAAGATTGAGCGAGCCGGCGACGCGGGCGATGCGCGCGTTGCCACCGACGAAGCCTACTGCGACCTCGCCGGCGACGGCGTCGGCCGCGAGCTTGCCGCCGATTTTGCCAATCTGCAGCCCGCCCGACAGGTTCGAGGCGCGCACCCTCCCGCCGACGACGCCGGCCTCGACATGGGCGGCGTCTTCGATTTCGAGATGTCCACCGATCACGCGCGCGATGAACGACGCATGCACGCCGAGCAGGCTGGCGCCGCCGGCGATCTTTTCGATCGCGACTTCGCCGTCGATCGATCGGCAATCGAGTCCGCCGGCGACGTGGCTGAAGGTGATCGCGCCCGCGGATTCAACCGAGAGCGCACCGCGAACTTTGAGGCCGTCGACCGCGCCGGCCTCCTTGATATAGACGTTGCCGCCGACGGTGTCGCGCATCGAGATGGCGCCGATGTGGCGTGCGTGGAGGTTGCCGCGAACGCGCGTGACGACGAACGGCGTGGCGAGGTCGGCAACGTCGAGGTTGCCAGCGAGATCTTCGACTTCGACGGTAACGCCGGCGGGGACGGCAATGCTCGCGTTGTCGCGCAGCGTCACTTCAGCGACCCCGGCGTTGATTGAGACTCGCGGCGCGGTGCCCGAATCGATCTCGATTGCGGGACGATCGGCGCCGATGATTTTCAGATTTCCGGCGGCGCGCAGGATGCGGATTGATTCGACTCCATCGAGCGTCGAGATAGCCATTGAAAATTCCTCCGTTGAGATTTTCTGCTTGCTTAGCTGTCTTTGGTGCGGGGTTCGTTGAGCGCGGCGAGCGCTTCGTCGGGAGTGAGTTTGCCGTCCTTGAGATCGGCCAGGACGGAGCGGCGCCGCGAGCCACTGTCGTCGGCACCCGAGGTGTCGGTAGCGGACTTGGCCAAGTAGCCGAGCGCCGCGATCACTTCGTCGAGGCGCGCACGCACGGTCGGGTAGGAGACCCCGAGTTCGCGCTCGACCTCGCGGATAACGCCGCGGTTCTTGATGAAGACCTCGATGAAGTCGATTTGCGCGCCGGTGAGCTTGAGGAGCGCGGGCGGCGCGAATTCGCCTTCGATAGAGATCGAGCAGTCGGGACAATCGAGGCGCGCGACGGTCAGATTGCCGTCACATGACGGACATTTGAGAATTATCGGTCTCACTGAGGTTAAATATTGACTGAAATATTAAGTTTGTCAAGTTCAATATCAAAGATATTAAGAAGAAACTCAAAAGGCTGGCTGATGGCGAGCGGAGATGGTACGGCCTTAAGCGACGCCGGGAAAACCACCAATCAATGACAAAAAGTTAAGACTCTTTGAATTTCGTTTTACACTGGGCTTACCGGTCGTTATTCTCGCTACCTATCGAACGGTAGAAGAGGCCTTCGAGGAGATCCAACAGCGAACATGCCCAAAGCACTACTGAAGACCAAACTTCGAAACGTGCGCACCAGGCGCACGAGTCACGCGATTTCGGATACCTATGACCAGATTCTCGCAGTGGCCGAGCAGGAGTTCGCCAACTCGGGATACAACGGCACTTCGCTCGAAGTGATCGCGCGCCGCACCGGCATCCGCAAGGCCTCGCTGTTCCATCACTTCACCAGCAAGCGCAAGATTTTCGACGCGGTCGTCCGGCGGATTTTCGATCAGCTCGTCTCCATCGGACGCGAGACCGCGCAGATCGAGAATCCGAGGGAACACCTGCTCGCGATCGCCGGCCGCCTGCACGATTTCATCGCGAGTCATCCGAACCACGCGCGTCTATTGATGCATCGCGTGCTCGAGGATCCCGCGAGCGTGCGCCGATCGTCCGAGGTGTTCATCAAGCCGCTGGTCGTCGAAATGGCCAAGCTGGTGGTCCGCGGAATTGAGATGGGAGTAATCCGCAACACCGACGGTCCGATAACTCTGACGCTCATCGCGCTTGCGATACCGATCCTGCCGTACTCGTTCGCGCCGGTGGTCGAAGCATGCACCGGCATCGAGGTGTTCTCACCGGAAAGTATCGCGGTCATTCGAAGTCAAGTGCTGCATCGGATGGAGATACTCCTCAGCCCCTAGCTGAACCGCTCCAAGGTTGCGGCGCGGGTCGCTCGCAAACCCGTAGCAGGACGAGCGCATCAGCGAATGTAAAATTTAACCGTTCAGCAACCTGCCAGGGTGCGTTTGTACATTGACATTTGACGAGACCGCAATTATTGTCCGACGCGAAACTACCGATCGGTAGGTAGGAATCGAGCTTGGGGGCTCTGAACCGACCATCCGACTGATCGCAGGTAGCGACGGGACGCGAATTGAATCGAAACCAGGCGCCGCGCGGTGTCCAGCCGTAAGTCGCGTGTGCCGCTGGAGAAGGAGGTTTTTCTTTCGGCTGAGAGCGCAGGCCCCGCGGTTGAATAGTGGGGAGCTATACGAAAATCAAAGTTCGGAATCGACCGTTAGATAGGGAGGATCTATGAAAAGGCAGTTTCTGATTCTGGTCCTGGCCGGTGGCCTGGCGCTGATGGCGGCGCCCAACGCGAGCGCCACGACACCGGGTTTTTGCGGACACAACTACGCCATGCTGATGCAGGGGGCCGAAGCCAATCCAAATCCCGCCACTGGATCAGGCGATGTAGCAGGGCCTGGCGGATATCCCGGATGGCTCACCGCCATCGTCGGCGTTGGCGTTATCCAGTTCTCCTCAGACTGTAGCTCAATCACCGGTGAATTGATCTACAACGACGGCAACGTCCAGTTTTCCGAAACCGGCATCGGCATCTTTGCCGGCCCGGCGCAGTGCTACTCGGCGGAAACCATATTCTCTCAAGGTATGCCGTGTTTCGACGGTACCAACCACTTCAGTGCCGCCACTGTCACGACCGCCGGAGAGCCGCCCGGGATGGCGCTGCTGCAATTCACCGCCGAATTCAATGCATACGACATCGGCGCTGCACCAGACTCAGATGCCACGGGTACTATGCCATTCGCATTCACTATCCATGGGACGACGGGAAACTCTGTCCTGGTGGGGAACACGGTTCCATCAACTGTCACGACTGCGGGAGCACCGGGCGCACCGGTGCTTACTTTGACTCTGGAGGAGCAATCGGTGGCGGCTGACTTGAACCCCGTTCCCACCACCTTCGGCGCGGCTCCATACCTCGGCAACTCGGCAATCATTTGCAGTGGCACAGGTGCCGACGATGACGACCTGATCTCCGATATCTCTAATGGCGATTCGGGAGGAGTCGCGGGAAGCTACGGCAACGCCGTTGGATCGGTCCAAATCTTCGCGAGCGGGCAAGCCGGCGGACTCCTCAGCTTCAACGGCAATGATAACCTCCAGGTTACTGGGAGCACCGCGTCTGTTTCCAACAACGCGGCCTGCGACTTTACCGAGGTTCCCGATCCTTTTGACGGGCCTGCCACGTTTGCCGACGGTACCAGCAACCTTTGGAGCACCATCAGCAGCCCTAACCCCGATGCGACGTGCAGCGATTCGTCGGAGAGCGGCGGCGGATTCGAAACCAGCCAGGTAGCCTGGGGCACCATTGACCAGAACTCCTATGCGATGGTGACGGGTCTTCATGAAACATCTTTCGGATTCCTACCGCCGGGTGAGATGTCAACTTGTACCCATATCGCCAACACTCCGGCAGGGACTGTCCACATTGCGCCGGCCAGCCTTACGCTGACCGAGAACGGCAACACCGGAGTCAAGGCCATCACGGTGACCAACACCAGTCCGGTGGGATGCGACATAACGGCAACACTTGGCGCCGTCAGCGGACCCGGTACGGTAACGTTGACCAACGCCACCAGCACCGAAACCACGACCGTGGAAGGCGGAGCGCCTGAACTTAATTCCGCTGGAACCCTTGGCGTCAGTTGCACCCAGCCAGTAACGAGCGCGCGGAGTCCTGATCCACAGACCGCGACAGCGACAGTGACGGTGACCTCGGTGGCTTGCCAGCTAATCGGGACCACGTCGATTCCGGTAACCTGCAAGAACTAAGGGTAAGTTCGAACCCATAATCCCCAAACCGAACGGCGGGCCCGCAAGGGTCCGCCGTTCACCCCTCCCACCAAAGCAGCGCTTACGGCGCAGGATGCTGCTGGCTCAGGCAGTGGACGGAGCCGAGACCCCAGACCAGGTCGGTCGAGGGCACGCCGACGACGACGCGGCCCGGAAAGAGTTTGGAGAGAGTCGAGGCGGCGACGTTATCCTGCGGGCAATCAAACCTCGGCATCAGGACCGCGCGATTACCGGTGTAGAAGTTCGCGTACGAGGCGGGCAGGCGAGTGTCCTCGTGGATGACGGCGGGAGGCATCGGGAGCGTTTCGATTTTGAACGGACGGCCGTCCTGATCGCGCGCTGCGCGCAGCCGCGCGAGGTTGTCCTGCAAGACCTTGTAGTTCACGTCGAGCGGGTCGTCTTCGACGACGGTGACGATCGTGTCGGCGGCGACGAAGCGTGCGAGGTCGTCGATGTGCCCGTCGGTGTCGTCGCCGGCGATTCCGTCGCCGAGCCATAGCACGTTGGTCACGCCAAGATAGGTGCGCAGGTAATCCTCGATATCGACGCGGCTCAGTGTCGGATTCCGGTTGGGGTTGAGCAGGCACGACTCGGTGGTGAGGACGGAGCCGGCGCCGTTGACGTCGATCGAACCGCCTTCGAGCACGATGCCCGGCTCGATCACTTCGAAGCCGTAGCGCGCGCTCAGCTTTTGCGGAACTACGTCGTCGAGATCGAAGGCGCCGTACTTTTCGCCCCACGAGTTGAAGCGCCAGTCGAGTGCGATCTGATTTGGGCCCGCGCGCGCGGCGCTTGCGAGACGGTTGACAAAAATCGGGCCGTGGTCGCGCACCCACGCATCGTTGGTCGGCAAATGAAAAATGTCGATCGGATGAAGCGGGCCGGGCGCTTCCTTTTCGGTGCGGCGTGCGGCGTCGCGAATCATCGCGGGAACGTCGTCGAGCTGCGCCGCGTCAGTGACCATCAAGCGGACGGGCTCGAAGCGCGCAATCTTCGCGACCATATCCGCATAGATCGCTGGGATGACGTCGAACTTGCCGGGCCAGGTGTCGCGATTGTGCGGCCATGCGAGGTAGCAGGCGAGGTGCGGCGCCCACTCCGGTGGCATCCGATAGCCCGCGAGAGTGCGGCGATGTTCAGGTGGGATTGCGGTCACGGCTAAGAGCGATAGCGGCGAGTCAGGTCGGCGTAGGCGTCGATGCGGCGATCGCGCAGGAAGGGCCAGTTGCGGCGGACTTGCTCGATCTTGGCAAGGTCGCATTCAGCGACGAGCGTCTCTTCTGCGCTGGCGCTCGCGCGCGCGATCACTTCGCCGAAAGGATCCACCACGAAGGAATCGCCCCAGAACTCAAGCTCACCCTCGACGCCAACGCGGTTGACTGCCGCGACGAAGACGCCGTTGGCAATCGCATGACTGCGCTGAATCGTTTCCCACGCGTTGACCTGCTTGGGGCGGACTTTTTCCGGCTCGCCATGCCACCATCCGATGGCCGTCGGATAGAAGAGAATTTGCGCGCCGGCCATCGCGGTCAGGCGCGCGGCTTCGGGGAACCATTGATCCCAGCATACGAGCACGCCGACCGAGCCGCGCGAGGTGGGATGCGCGACGAAATCGAGATCGCCGGGGGTGAAGTAAAATTTTTCGTAGTAGCGCGGGTCGTCGGGGATATGCATCTTGCGGTAGCGCCCGACGATTTTGCCGGCCTCGTCAATGACGGCGGCGGTGTTGTGATACACGCCCGCCGCGCGGCGCTCGAAAATCGACGCGACGATGATTATCTTGCGCGCCTTGGCGACGGCACCGAGCGCATCAGTCGTAGGACCGGGAATCGGCTCGGCGAGATCGAAAAATTTGGGGTCCTCGACTTGGCATGGGTACTGCCCACCGAACAACTCCTGGGTGCATACGATGTGTGCGCCGCGCTTCGCGGCCTCCTCGATTTTGGCGATCGCCTTGTCGAGGTTAAGACGCGGCTCAGCCGCACAGCTCATCTGAATCAGCCCGATAGCGACCTTGCCTGCGTGCGATGCCATGACAATGGTGATAGCAACCACGCGAGTCCCACGCCATCGCATAGGACAATCACGTTACTATGGGCACGAAACAAAATCGGCGTGGGCGGTTGCATGTACCCGGCTGTGATATTGTAATAGAGCGCGCAAAAGAACCCGCGCTGGAGAATTTCGGGACTGCCCGCCGCTGATAGCCGGGTCCTGCGCAAGGGAAGGCCGCGAACCCCGCCAGGTCCGGAAGGAAGCAACGGTACCGGCTGCCACCCTGTGCCGCAGGGGTGCCTGGCTATCATTCGACGGGCAGTCTCGAGCGAAAAAATTTCGCGATGGCCGAATCTCAAACCCCACATCTCGTACTCGCGCGCAAATGGCGGCCCGAACGCTTCTCCGAGCTGGTCGGCCAGGAGCACGTGACGCGCACGCTCGGCGAAGCGCTGAAGCGCGGCAGAATTGCGCACGCGTTTTTGTTCACCGGGATTCGCGGCGTCGGCAAAACTACGGCGGCGAGGATTCTCGCGCGGTGCCTCAATTGCGAGAAGGGGCCGACCGCGGAGCCGTGCGGCGAATGCGCGGCGTGCGTCGAGATTCGCGCCGGCTCGTCGCTCGACGTCAACGAGATCGACGGCGCGACCTACCGCAAGATCGAGGACGCGCGGGCGATCATCGAAAATCTCAGCTACCGGCCCGCGCGCGACCGCTTCAAGATTTACATTATCGACGAGGCGCATCAGCTTACCGACTCAGCCTTCAACGCGCTGTTGAAGACGCTCGAGGAGCCGCCGCCACACGTCAAGTTTATTCTCGCGACGACCGAGCCGCAGAAGATGCCCGAGACGATCCTCTCGCGGCTGCAGCGCTACGATTTTCGGCGCATCCCCTACCTCAAAATTCTCGAGCGGCTGCAGGATCTCGCGGGCCGCGAAGGCGTCGAGGTCGAGGAGAGCGCGATCCGGCTGCTCGCGCGCGAGGCCGGCGGCAGCATGCGCGATGCGGAGCGGATGCTCGAGACGGCAATCGCGACGGCGGCGGGCAAAGTTACCGAGGCCGAGGTCGCCGCGTCGCTCGGCGTCGCGAGCAGGACTACCGTGTTGAAGTTGGCCGACGCGATTCTGCAGAAGAACGCGGCGACAGCGCTTGCCCATGTGCGTGAACTCGCGAGCCGCGGCGCCAACCTTGAATCGCTGGGGCGCGATCTGCTCGAGACGATCAGAAATCTCGCAGTCGCGAAACTTCCCGGCGACGCCGACACTCCGCTCGACGACATTCCCGATCATGAAGTGGCGGAGCTGAAGCGCCTGGCTGCGGGCGCGAGCGCGCGCGATATCATGAGGCTGTTTCGCCTGATGGCCGATTCGCAGGAACAGATTCTTAAATCGCCCTACCCCGATTTGCTGCTCGAAATGGCGGTGGTGCGGATGGCGTCGTTGGCGGCTGGTGATCGACGCTGACGAATTGCTGCGCGCGATCGGCTCGACGCCTGCCTCAGGCACTCCGCCCGCATCGTCGGGCGGTGGCTCTGGTGGCCGCGGTGCGGCGAAGCCGGAGCCCGCGCCGAGTCCGCAATCGAGCGGTGCGCGGCGGCTGCGCGTCGAGGGCGAGGTCAAAGCCGACGCGCCACTGCGAAGTGAGTCTCACGACGACGGTCCGCGCGAACTTCCCGAACTGCGCGATTTTATCCGCGGACGGCGCGCGGCGCTCGCCGGGTTCATGGAGCAGGGCGCGGGACTCGCGCTCGACGGCGACATCCTGACGGTGACGGCGCGCAACGACATTTACATCCGCTATCTGAGCGACAACAAAGCAGTGATCGCGGAGCTTGCGAGCGAGCATCTAGGCCGCGCGATTCGAGTCGAGTTGTCGGCCAACGGTGCGGCGAATAGCGCGGCCAGCCGGCCTACGATTCCGCTCGCGAGCAACGGTCTCACACGCGAGCTGCCGTCCGCGCCGGCGATGGCCGCAAGCAATCCGGTTGCGGAACAAGCTCCCAAAAAACCGGCGCCGTCGAGACCGATCGAATCGATCAGAGAATTTGCGCCCGCATCGCCGGCGACAGAGACGGCGCGACGAACCGCGACGCCCGAGGAGCGGCAGGCGGTGCTGGCGGATCCCTCGGTCCGAAGAGTGTTCGATACATTGGATGCGCGGCTGGTGGAATTGAGGATGCCGAATTCAGCAGATGCTTCGGCGAAGGAATCAAAGTAATACGTTGCCGCAGGGAAACCCGCGGCAAGGAGCGATTAGAGTGGCAGAAATTGATTTGTCGGCATTGATGCAGCAGGCGCAGGCGCTGCAGACGCGAATGAAGGAAATGCAGGATGCGGCGTCGCTGAAAACCGTTGAAGCGCAATCGGGCGGCGGGATGGTGCGGGTCGTCGTCAACGGTACGCTGCGCGTGCGCAAAATAGAAATCGACGCCGCGCTCGTCGGCGCCAACGACAAGTCGATGCTCGAAGACCTGATCCTGGTGGCCGTCAACGACGGGATTGCGCGCGCGCAGAAGATGCTCGCCGACGAGATGGGCAAGCTTGGCCCGCTGAGCGGATTGCAGATCCCGGGCTTCGGCAACGAATGACGGATCGCGTGTGATGGCGGAGAACCTGAAGCGCCAGGACGGACTGCCGCCCGCGATGACGCGGCTCGTCAAGGAACTGTCGCGCTTGCCGGGGATCGGCGAGAAGACGGCGTCGCGGCTCGCATTCAACCTGCTCAATCGGCCGCGCGACCAGGTGATCGCGCTGGCGGAATCCCTGCTCGAAATGAAAGAGCGCGTCGGCCTGTGCTCGGGATGCTTCGGCCTGTCGGACCATCCGCGCTGCCAGATTTGCGACGACGAAGCTCGCGAGCGCGAAGTGATCTGCGTCGTCGAAGGGCCGGCGGACCTGATGGCAATCGAGCGCGCCCGCAGTTTCGGCGGCGTGTATCATGTGCTCAACGGCGCGCTCGCGCCGCTCGACGGCATCGGCCCCGACGACATCAAGATGAAGGAACTGATTGCGCGCGTCAGCCCTCCCGCAGTTGTTCGCGAGGTGATAATCGCGACCAATGCGACCGTCGAGGGCGAGGCGACCGCGCTCTACATCGCGCGCATGCTGAAACCGCTCGGCGTCAAGACGACACGGCTCGCGCGCGGACTGCCGGCGGGCGGCGACCTCGAATACAGCGATTCCGCCACGCTGACCAGCGCGCTAAGCGGCCGCCGCGAACTCTAGTTGTCGTGCACATAGACTTCGGACCTTTCTTCAGGTCAGGAATCGCGACGATGTTCGCGATCGCGCTGTCGGCATGCGGCGGTCCTGCGCCGCCGATGACTCCCGCACAGCGTGGGCGAATCGTGTACATGACGAATTGCGTGGTTTGCCATAACGCCGATCCCAACCTGCCGGGGAGCCAGGGACCGCCGATCGCAGGCGCATCGCGGGAGCTGGTGTACGATCGCGTAATGTTTCTGAAGTATCCGCCGGGGTACACGCCCAAACGCGACACGCATCTGATGCGCCCGCTGCCGCAGCTGGCGAACCAAATCGACGACCTGACCGCGTTCCTGGCCGAGGCGGCGAAGGAGAACTGAAAGGCGTTTGTCTGGAGCCAATCGTCAGGCGTAACATCGGATCGCAGAGCCCAATTTCGGGACCATTCACCAATCAGCCGGGCCCGCGAATATCGATTCGAGCCCGAAAAGGACGGTCATCATCATGGCATTTAAACTTCCCGAACTCCCGTACAGTATCGACTCACTGAAACCCAACATCTCGGCCGAGACGCTCGAGTATCATCACGGCAAGCATCACAACGCCTACGTCACCAAGCTCAACGAACTGATCGAGGGCGGCAAGTTCGCGAGCGCCTCGCTCGAAGAGATCGTCAAGAGCGCAGAGCCCGGACCGCTGCTGAACAATTCGGGGCAGCATTTCAATCATTCCTTCTACTGGAAATCGTTGAGTCCCAAGGGCGGCGGCGCACCGAAGGGACCGGTGGCGGACGCGATCAAGAAAGCCTTCGGCGATTTCGAGGCGTTCAAGAAAAAATTCAGCGAGGCGGCCACCGGCCACTTCGGCAGCGGATGGGCATGGCTGGTGCGCGCGAAGGACGGCACCGTCCAGGTAATCTCGACGCATGATGCGGGATGCCCGATACGCGAGGGGCAGACGCCGATTCTCACCTGCGACGTGTGGGAGCATGCGTACTACATCGACTATCGCAACGCGCGGCCCAAGTACGTCGAGGCATGGTGGAACCTGGTCAACTGGGATTTCGCGAACGAAAATCTGAAGTAGTCGAAGGCACAGAGATAATCGCGCATCGCAACTGCCGCGAGGAGATGCGCCGCGCGGGCGATCCGGCCATGTTCGAGCGGATGGTTGCGCGGCGGCTGGCGTAAAGTCGCGGAATGATAGCTGGGCTGCGCGCCCCGCACCCGCGCGGCAGGGGTGACCCCTGCACCCGGTATCAGGAAGAGACAAAAAATGCGGGCTGACGCCCTGTTAGGAAGTTCTGGCGCGAGAACGCGAAGCGGGCTCGTGACCAGCGGCACAGATACACCTCGCCAGTTCCCCCCAAAGCAGTTCTAACAGGGACGAAGTCCCGCATCTTAATACTGGATGCCGGGTCACCCCCGCCGGGGGTGTGGGGCGAGGAGCCCCACATACAATCGTTCTGCCCTAAATCTGCGCGGCGACGTGTGAATTCACATCGTGCAGGCGCGTGCGGCGCGGCATCGCGAGGCGGTCTGCGATTACGCGGTACACGTCGGCGTTCAGACCCATCCCGACGTGACTGCCCATCACCTCGACGTTTTCCACTGTCGGTGCGCCGCTCAGATCGATGCAGCTCTCCCAGTGCACGACGCCGTCGGTGCGCGAGTAGATATGCGTGGTCGGAACGCCGGCGGGAGATTCGTCGCTCAACATCAGTCCGCACTGACACGACTCGCTGAGGCATCCTTCGGCCCTTCCGCGAATTGCTGCGATCGACTTCGCCACCGCTTCGACTGCGAGGTTGGCGTGGCGGCGTGGCATCCTGATAGGCGAGCCCAATGAAATAACGCGCTCGACCATTTCGGGATGCTCGCGCGCAATCTCGCGCGCGTAGACGCCGCCCAGACTCTGGCCGACGATCACGATCGGCTGATCGAATTTTTCGTAGGCGAGCGCGAGCCGCGCATTCAGTTTGCGCATCGTCTCGCGCGGGCATTCGGAGTTCGACAGGATTCCCGCGTACACGGCGCGATGGCCGAGCCATCGGCAAAAGTTCGCCAGCGGCGCGAGCGTCATATCGCCGGCCATGAAGCCGGGAATCAGCATGACGACTTTGGCGTTGTGCGGCTTTACGTGCGGCCACGGATGCGCAAGCGCGCCGATCCAGTAGATACTGGCCTCGAGTGGAACGCGGAACTCGCCCAATGCGTCAAGCATCGAGGGTCGCTTGGGCTGGCGAAGATTACGTGAAGAAATTGAAATTTGCGCATTACCTGGAGTCATCTGTCTCCTTTGTCGGCAATTCGCGCGGGCAACGTCTCAATCGGCAGGCATATGCACGGCGAAACCGCAACCACATCCATCCTCTGTACTAAAGATAATCATTCTTTAACCAACTGTACAATAATCTCTAATAGAGGCTCTGATGATTTCGTAGGCATCGGCGCTCTACGGCACGAACGACCTGCGCACTGACGCAGCAACTGTCCGCGTAAGAATGCGGAAACTTAAAGCGGCTGTGCAAGTACAATCATCGCCAATTTAATCCAAATAGGGCGAATCCGAGGACAGAAATCAGCTCGTTCAAATTCGATGTCCTTAACGCTCGCCGGTTTGCTAACGTAGTTGGCTCAAATACCGAACTTTTTGCGAGGTACCAATGGAATTTGGAATTCAGCTTGGCGGTTTGGAACCGACACAGTATCGCGCCCACGCGCAAACTGCCGAAGGGCTCGGCTACGACCTGATCGTGTTTCCCGACCATCTTGTGAACGAGGGTCCGGATCGGCAGCTCGATGCGAAGTCGCGCGTCTTCGACCATATCGTGATGGCCGCCTCGGTCATCGAAGCGACGAAGAAGATTCGCGTCGGCCATCTCGTGCTGTGCAACCTGTTTCGCCATCCGTCGATCACCGCGCAGAGCCTAATGACGCTGGACCAGTTGAGCGGCGGCCGTCTGGTGGCGGGAATTGGTTCGGGATGGACCGAAACGGAATTCAAGATGAGCGGGATTCCGTTCCCGCCAATCACCGAGCGGTTGCGGATGCTCGACGAAGCGATCGCCGTGATTCTGTCGTTGTGGAAAAACGAGCGGACGACCTTCGACGGTGAGTTTTACCATCTCAAGGACGCGATCCTGTGGCCGAAACCCATTCAGCAGCCGCATCCGCCGATAATCCTGGGTGGCGGCGGCAAGGGCTTGTTGCGGCTGGCGGCGAAGTACGCCGACTACATCAACATCATTCCCGATGCGGGCAAGCGCGGGCATATCTCGATGGAAGTTGTGAAACGCACCAACGACAAGTCGTTCCGCGAGAAAGTCAGCTTCGTCCGCGACGAGGCCAAGCGTCTGGGCCGCAAGCCGGACGCGGTCCGCATCAGCAACTTTGTTTTCGCGACGATCATTTCGGAATCGCGCGAAGCAACCCGCAAGACCGCCGAGATGATGGCGCCGATGTTCCAACAGACCGCAGCCGAGTTATTGGCGTCGCCGATGATCCTGATTGGGACGCCCGAGGAATGCATCTTCGAGTTGAGGCGGCGCGCGAAGGACTGGGGCACGTCGCAGATGATCTTCACCGGCGAGGTCGGGCAGAACGAAAAGCTGATGCGCGATCTGCGCGAGAAAGTCCTCGCGCACGTGTAGCCATGACGCTCGAATCAAAAATTGTCGTAGTCCTCGGTGGCAGCTCGGGGATGGGGCTCGCCACCGCGAAGGCCGCCGCGGCCGAGGGCGCGCAAGTCGTGATCACCGGGCGTTCGCAGGAGAAGTTGACTGCGGCGAACGCGCAACTGCCGCCCGGGTCGCGATCCGCGGCGCTCGACGTCGCCGACGAAGCGGGAACGCGCTCATTGTTCGAGCAATTGGGCCATATCGATCACTTGTTCATCACGGCGGGGTCGGTGACGCTCGGCGCCGGCCTTACGGCGGATACCGAAAAGCTCAGACCCGCAATGGATACTCGATTCTGGGGAGCCTTGTATGCGGCTAAGTACGGCGCCGCGAAGATGAAAGACGGCGGCTCGATCACGTTGATGTCCGGGGTCTCCGCGTGGCGGCCGCGCCCGGGCGCGAGCGTCGGCGCTGCATCGTGTGGCGCGGTCGAGGCGTTCGCCCGCTCGCTGGCGATCGAGCTTGCACCGATCAGGGTGAACACAATCCAGCCCGGTTTCATCGACACTCCCCTCATCGACGAATTAGTGGGCGAGCGAAAGCGCGATCTGATCGCGATGCAATCGGCGCGGTTGCCGGTGAAACGAATCGGAACGCCGGAGGACATCGCTGATGCTGTCCTCTTTCTGATGAAGAACGGTTTCGTCACCGGCATCACGTTGACGGTCGACGGCGGCCACACGCTGATCTAGTGACGATGCGAGGACGCAGTGTCGTAACGCAACGCTAGAGCACCGCCGACTGCGGCACCTCTGTTGCGGGCTTCTCGTGATGCGTCCGATGCCGACCATGCGCACCCAGTTGCAGCACCAGCACGAGCGTCATCGCGGCGAGGCAGTAGAGGTGATCCTTGTAGATTCTGCGCGCGAGACGGCTCTGCTCCTCGGGTGAGTCGGACGCTTTACCCAGGCGCGACGCATTCGGAATGGTGCGGAATCGGGCGAGTCCGATCGCACTGGCAGCGGCAACGAGCGAGATCCATCCGATCCACCAGTGATACGCGCCGAACACAATCTCAATCACAATGATCAGCAAGGTCAGGAGCATCACAACTGCGATCAGCCGATTCATCGGCCATGCTTCCCGCGTCACGCGCCGGTAGTAGCCTGAGATCGACGCGAGCGCAGCCGCGGGAACCTGGTCACCGTCATGCCCCCGCACCTGAACGTCGAACATCAAATCGAACCAGAGTACGCAGATCAGGAATGCGGCCCCGGCCGCGGCGAATGTATGCATGGCGAAGAATCTTTCCTAGATGCTGTAGTTGATTGCGTGCTTGCGCTTTTCGGCGAGCGTCTGAAGCGTCACTCCGCGCAGGATGCCGTTGACACTATCGCGCACCTCGCGCCACACCTCGCGCATCGCACACGGCTGCTCGCGCGGGCAGGTCGATGAGCTTTCCTCGAGGCATTCGACGGGCGTGTAGTCGCCCTCGATTATCTCGACAACGTCCGCCATCGTGATCCTCGCCGGCGGCCGCGCCAGCATGTAGCCGCCGCTCGGTCCCTTCTGGCTGGCGACTAGGCCCCCGCGCTTGAGCTCGATAAGGAGCCGGCGCAGGTAGTTCTCCGGGATGTCCTGGGTCGCCGCTATTTCCTCGACTCGGACAGGCAAAGTGGTAGGATAACGCTCCGCCAACAGCAGAAGCGCCTTCAAGGAGTAATCAACGCCGACGCCGAACTTCATGATTTTTTACTGAACTTCCGGCACAAATCTAGCACAATACCGCAATAACTGGAATACGCGACCGGCTTAGTCATCTACTTAATTGACTAAGTAACTCATCTAAGTTACCTTTTAGATTCGCAGGAGATTCGATTCGTGCCGAAGAGGGAACCGCAATCGTGGGAAATGGTGCTGAAGCGCAATTCGGTCGAGCGCCTTAAGCACGACCTGTTTCCCACCGAGCTGACCGGTCAATGGAACCGGCTGGTGGAGACCTCGTACGAAAAACTCCCCGAGGAAGACATCGTGCGGCTCCAGTGGTTCGGCATGTACCACGACAAGCCGAAGATCGGCACGTTCATGATGCGGGTCAAAATTCCCAGCGGCATCCTGAGTGCCGAGGGGCTCCGCGCAATCGGTGAAATCTCCGAGACCTACGGCCGCGACCAGGGCGAGTTGACGACGCGCCAGAATATCCAGCTGCATTACATCACGCTCGACAAGTTTCCCGAGATTCTCGACAAGCTGAAGGGCTGTGGGCTGACGACGATGGGCGGATGCGGCAACGTCGTGCGCAACATCACGGGATGCCCGGTCGCCGGCGTCGATCCCGACGAAGTTTTCGACGTGACGCCGCTGATTGCCGAGACTGCGGGATTCTTCTACGGCAATCGCGAGTACTCCGACCTGCCGCGCAAGCACAAGATCTCGATCGCCGCATGCAATCATCAGTGCAACGCGCCCGAAATCAACTGCGTCTCGCTGATCGCGATGCTGAAAGAGGGACGCGAGGGCTTTGCGGTGCGCGTCGGCGGCGGCCAGTCCTCGACGCCGCGCCTGTCGCGACACCTCGGCGTGTTCATCGCGCGCGATCAGGCGATGCCGGTGATGCGCGCCATCATCGACGTGTGGCAGGGCACCACCGAGTACCGGATGTCGCGCGTCAAGGCGCGGCTCAAGTTCATGATCGACGACTACGGCCCCGAGGAATTTCGCAAGCTGGTCGAAGCCAAGCTCGGTTTCGCGCTCGATAATCTCGCCGAGATGCCGCTCCCCGAGACCGAGAGCGATCACATGGGCATCCACGGGCAGAAGCAGCCGGGGCTCAACTACGTCGGCTTCCCGGTTTACCTCGGCTTGATGAGCGGGCGGCAGATGCGCGAGATTGCGGCGCTGACGGCGTCGTTCGGCGGTGATATCCGCCTCACGCGCCGCCAGAATTTCATCATCACCGGTATTCCTACTGCGCAGCTCGACGATGTGATCGCGCAGGTCGGCGCGATCGGTTTTCCGCTCGAAGCGAACGGGCTTTACGCGTCGTCGATCGGATGCATCGGCGATCCGCATTGCAACTACGCTGTCACTCCCACCAAGACCAAGCTCGCGACGATCATCGAGCGGCTGGTGAACGAGTTCGGCGATCAGGTCGGCGGCCTCAAGCTGAATCTCGACGGATGCCCGCACGCATGCGCGCAGCATTGGACCGGCGACATCGGGCTGCAGGGCACGACCAGCCGCGGGCAGGCGGGCGAGCCGATCGAGTCGTTCGACATCATCCTGCGCGGCGGTCTGGGCAAGGACGCGGCGATAGGCAAGCCGATAGTTCGCCGAGTCCCGTCGCCGCTGGTTGAGGATTACGTGTCGCGGCTGTTCGGGACTTACCTCGAACGGCGCGACGCCAACGAAACGTTCTCCCACTTTTGCGTGCGCACGTCCGACGCCGAACTGATTTCGGTCGCAAGTGGAAACGCAAGCGGCGCCGACGCCGCCGCATGAACCGGGTATAGCGCCCTGGCAGAGTGTTGAAGAACTCGATGCAACTCTTCGATTTGATTTCAAGCGCTTCAACACGCTGCGTAGAAGCTGTCTTCTTACCTACAACATCTCCCCCCTTGGGGGAGACAAGAGAGAGGGAGCAGGCGTTGAAAATTAATTTTTCAACAGCCTGCTAAGGATTTCGTCATGGCGGCAGGAACCCAATTCAACGAAGAAGTCGAAGCGCCCGAACTGAGTCTTATCATGGACGAACTCGAGGCGGGTGAAGCCGCCGTCGAGCTCGACGACAAGGAACCGCAGGAAGTCCTGGCATGGGCTATCGAAAGGTTCGGCAAGGAATTGGCGATTTGCTGCAGCTTCCAGGCTGATGGCTGTGCTCTTATCGACATGGCGCACAAGATCGATCCTCGCATCCGTGTGTTCACGATCGACACGGGCCGGATGCCGCAGGAGACCTATGACGTAATCGATAAGTATCGCACGCGCTACGGCATCAACGTCGAAGTGTTCATGCCCGACACCGCGGTCCTACAGCAGATGGTGACCAAGCACGGCAACAATCTGTTCTACAACAACGTCAACTTGCGGCTGCTATGCTGCCAGGTGCGCAAGGTGCTGCCGCTGCGCCGAGCGTTGATGAACTACAGCGCATGGGTGACGGGACTTCGTCGCGATCAGTGGGCGACGCGCTCGAATATCCGCAAAATCGAAATCGATCACGACCACGGCGGTATCGTGAAGCTGGCTCCTTTAGCCGACTGGCAGGATGAAGAAGTCTGGAACTACATCCGCGCCAACAACGTCCCTTACAACGCGCTCTACGACAAGGGCTACAAGTCGATAGGATGCGCCCCATGCACGCGCGCCGTAGCCGAGGGCCAGGACGCTCGCGCGGGCCGATGGTGGTGGGAAACGGGCGCGCCCAAGGAATGCGGGATGCATTGCGCGATCGAAACCGGTGGCTTCGAGCACGAGCTGGCATCACTCCTAGGCCAGAACGAAGGCAGCCGTCCTAAGTCTTAGGGATAGACGATGGCGAGCGACGACCAGCCCGGCGCGGGCGAATCGATAACGCTCGACACTCTCCAGCGCAACGTCCTAGTCCCCCAAATCCAGGCGTTCCTCGACGCGACGAATGATCCTCAAGCCCGCGAGACTTATCTAAGTCTCAAGTCCGCGGTCGAGTCACTCGAAATACCATCAGTCTTACAACTAAGACTAGGCGCGATCGTAGAAGTAGCACTAACCAGCGGCCGAGTAAGACGCCTATTCGGCCCCGCCGCAGAGCTATCGCTAAACGCCCTCTTCCTAAAAACCCCGCGCGGCCGCGAAGTAGCTCAATCACTGGCCGAATTGAACAAAGCCCTGGCAACCCTCAAAGGCCAAACAGTCGAGCAGATAACATCGTCGCAAAGAAGCCCCGGGGCCTACTCCCTTACCCTCAAAACCAATAACTGCCAAATCGTAATCCGCTTCGAACAAGCCGGGGTCAGAGTAGAAAGCCTGGAAGTAGATCTAGATAGGTAGCGCGGGGTTGCGGGCGCCGGACCGCTAGAGCGTCCGTCGAGATTCTTCGCTACAGCAGCTTTCGCTCAGAATGACACAAGAGAGTCCAACGCCTTTCCGTCATCCTGAGCTATGCGAAGGATCTCGCGCGAAGCGCGTCCTATCGACAACGCTCGCTACAGTTCTAGTCGCTCGGGCGGAACGCCCTCAGCTTTCGCCTTTTTGGACCGCTTTAGTTGAACCAATAACAGGTAGAGTACTACGGGCGCTCCGCAATAGAAGGAGATATCGACCATCCAGTCGTTATAAAAGTACGATTCCGTAGCAGTTAGATATACTAAACTTCCCTGAATTCGGACCGGATAAATTGCGCCCAGAGCACGGTCTGGTGTCCTCGGCGCTGTCGCTGGGAAGTACAACCCTAAGCACGCTTGACTTACCGCCACGATAACAGAGATGGAAAGCAGAAGTCGCCTAAGGATCTGCATGGCGGTAAGTCTGTCGGGCGAACTACCGGTCTCTATTTTCATCCAAGGCTCTCCCTACGGCTCCAACCGCTCCATCATCCGCGGGAACGGCACCGTCTCCCTGATGTGATGTATCCCGCAGAGCCAGCCGGTCATGCGCTCGATGCCCATGCCGAAGCCGGCGTGCGGGACTGAGCCGTAGCGGCGCAGATCGAGGTACCATTCGAAGGGAGCGAGCGGCAACCTGTGCGACGTAATCTTGGTGCGCAGGGTTTCGTAGTCGTCCTCGCGCTGTCCGCCGCCGATTATTTCGCCGTGACCTTCGGGCGCGAGCATATCGACGCATAGCGCAACGTCGGGACGCGCGGGGTCCTGCTTCATGTAGAACGCCTTGCACGCTGTCGGGTAGCGATGCACCATCACGGGCCGATCGAATTCCTCCGACAGCGCGGTTTCCTCGTCGCCGCCGAAGTCGTCGCCCCAGTTGACGGCGACGCCTTTCTTTTTCAGCCGTTCGATCGCTTCGTCATAGCTGATGCGTGGATATGGAAGCTGCGCCGCCGACTGTAGCTTGGTCGTATCGCGATCGAGGGCTTTCAGCTCGGCGCCGCGCCGTTCGAGCACGCGGCCTACGATGTACGACACGAACTGCTCAGCCAGTTCCATATCGCCGGCTAGGTCGCAGTACGCGACCTCCGGCTCGACCATCCAGAATTCCGTCAGATGACGCCGCGTTTTGGATTTCTCCGCGCGAAATGTCGGGCCGAAGCAGTACACCTTGCCGAACGCGAGCGCGCCCGCCTCCGCGTAGAGCTGTCCGCTCTGCGTCAGGTACGCCTTGCGCTCGCCGAAGTAGTCGAGCTCGAACAGGTTGGTGGTGCCCTCGCACGAAGTCGGAGTCAGAATCGGCGCGTCGAACAGGACGAAGCCGCGCTCGTGGAAAAAATCGCGGCATGCCGAGGCCACCTCGCTGCGCACCCGCAGTATCGCGTGCTGGCGCGACGACCGAATCCACAGATGACGGTTGTCGAGCAGGAACGCGACGCCATGCTCCTTGTTTGTGATCGGATAATCGGTCGCCGGCGACACGATCTCGAGCGACTTCATCGTCAATTCGAATCCCCCCGGCGCGCGCTTGTCCTCGCGCACGATGCCGGTCACTTCGAGCGACGTTTCCTGGCCCATATGATCGGCCGCCGCGAAACGCTCCGCGCCGAGATCGGCGAGCGACGCCACGCATTGGCATACACCGGTGCCGTCGCGCACCTGCAGGAAATGGATCTTGCCGCTCGACCGCTTGCCCGCGAGCCAGCCGTTGAGCGTGACCTCGTTTCCGACGTGATGCGACAGTTCTTCGATATAAACTCGCGCCATGCGCCAATTTAAGCATATCTATGCGCAAGTACAGGAGCGCGGACGCGTCGCGCGCTTCGAGTTCATCAGCTAGGCTCGTCAGTGGGGAGGGGAAGGGCGGATGAACGGGCTGAACGGGTTCGACTACGTTGCGATCGCGCTGTTCGCGGTCGGCGCAATCTACGGACTACAAAGGGGCGCGCTCAGGATGGTGACGTCGGTGGTAGCGCTGGCGGCCGCCGTCTATTGCGCGTCGTTCTACTACAACAAGGCCGGGGCGCTCGCGGAGACGCAGCTCGGATCCTCGCACGCAGTGGGCGCAGTAATCGGCTTCGTCGCGGTCTTCGCTTTGATCTTCGCAGCCGTGGAAATTATCGGCTCGTCGGCGATTCGTCTCGCGCAGATCGTTCACCTGAGCCCGCTGGATCGATTGGCCGGCGCCATTCTCGGTGCGGGCATCGCAGCAGTCTTTGCGGGATTGGCCGTGATGCTGATGGCGGCGGTGATGCCGCCTGACGCGGCTCTGCTGCACAACTCGCAACTGGTGCCGATGCTGCTGGCATACAACGAGATTCTGGTGGGATACATCCCGGGCGACGCGAAGCTCGCCTACGAGCACAATCGCGACGACCTGATGAAATACTGGGTGCAGAACGCGGTGAAGGTCGCGAACTCCGCGCCGGCACCGTCGCCTGCCGCCTCGCCTTCGCCTTCGACGAAGTGATCGGAAAATCTAGAAGACGTTCAGCGTGCCCAAGTGCCGATGAGCGGCGAGGGCCTTGCCGGCACGTCTTTTCACGCGCTCATCCGGATCGCGCCGAAACTTCTCAAGGACGGCGAGGATGCGCGTCTCGTAGACCGAAGGGGAACCGTCGCAAAGCACGTGAACAAGCCATCGGCGCACGTGCGGATCGGGATCGTCGGCCATCTCGATGAATCGATCCCAAATCTGCGAATCGTGGACCTTAACCTCACACGGACACAGAGCCCGCACAGCTTCGAGCCGTGCTTTAGAATCGCCGTCTCTGCTCAGTTCGAGCAGGCGCGGAATCTCTGAGCCCGGAGTGCGCATCGCAACCTTGAGATGAAAATGATCGCTGCGGAATTTTGCGTTCGCAGATCGCGCTTACGCGATTGCGCCGTCAACGGCCTGCACCAGCCGGGCCTTCGGCACCGCGCCGATGATCTGTTCCTTGACCTGCCCGCCCTTGATGATGAGCAGATTCGGGATGCCGCGGACGCCGTAACGTCCGGGAGTCTGCGGATTGTCGTCAACGTTGATCTTCGCAATCTTCAGGCGGCCGGAATACTCGCCCGCGAGATCGTCGAGGATCGGCGCGATCGCGCGGCATGGTCCGCACCACGGCGCCCAGAAATCGACCAGCACGGGAGTGTCGGACTTCAGAACTTCCTGGTCAAAGCTCGCGTCGGTAACGTGAACGATTTTGTCGCTGGACATCGGAACTTATTCTCCTGTGCTGTGGGTCGCAGCTTGAACATAAGTACGGCTGGGCACCCAGTCAAGGCGGCCGTTCGGGCGCGCGCGATTTGCACTTGATCCAGTTGCCGAATCCACTACCCTTGGAGGCGCCATGCCTGCACCAATGATGAATGACGTGTTGCCCGACCTGCTCGAGGAGATGGTTTATCTGCTCAAGCAGCAGGGCGCCGATCCGCTCGAATCCAAGCTGCGCGCGCTGAGAATCGAATCGGTTTGCGATTGTGGCGACGAGAATTGCGCGAGCTTCGCGACCGCTGCCGAGGTGAAGGTCGCCAACTACGTCGAGCTGCAATCGATCGAGGGCCAGGTCATTATCGACTTGAACGCCAACGACGACATCTGTTTCATCGAGGTGCTCGGCCGTCCCGACGTAAAATATCTGCTCGAGGAATTTTACGACGCGCAGAGCTGAGCGGCGCGCCTCGCGACTCTAGCCCGCTGCACGCTTCTGCGGCGCGACGCTGAACCGCTCGACGAACCCCGCGACCTCATCCACCACCCGCTCTTTCTCGCTGTCCACCGTGATCACGTGGTAGCTCTCCTCGAGCTCGACCGCGCGCTTCTCGGCGCTGCCCAGATGCCTCATCACGTAGTCGAGATTTTTCCGCATCGGGCACGTGTGATCGCGCGGGGCATGCATCACCAGCGCGGGCTGTGTGATCCGCGACAGCATCGGCTTCACCATCGCGCTCAACTCGAACAGCTTCAACGGCGCCGACAACGGCATCAGATGACAAGTGGGATGCACCGACTTTGCCGCCGCGTCGTGGATGTCCGATCCCCCGCGACTGTACAAGTAGATGCTGTCGACGAGTGAGCCGAGTAGTCCGCGCAAGCCTTTCAGCATGATGGTGGTTGAACGCGGCAGAAAAAATGCCGGAGAGAGCAGCGTCACTCCCGCGATCGCCTCGCCTTGATCCGCAGTGAGCCGCGCCGCCAACACCGCGCCCATCGACAGTCCGACTACCACGACCGGCTCGCCGTGTTGCCGCAGCTCCTCGAGTCCGTTGACGACGCTTTCATACCAATTGTCGTAACCTGCCTCGCCCAACTCCTCCGGCGTTCCGGCGTGACCCGCCAGTTTGACGCCGCGCACGCGCACGCCGCGGGCAGCCAGCCGCTCGCCAAGGTAGCGCATCTCGTAGGGAGTTCCCGTCAGACCGTGAACCAGCAGCGCGCTGACTCCGGCGCCGGGAAAGAAAAACTCGTTGGTATCGACGCCCGCTGACTGGCGCGATGGAGGTTCGTCGGAATCCGATTTCATCGTTGGTATTGCCACGCGCTCCTTTAGGTTGACGACCCGGCCGCAAGCTGATCGCTGTCGATATTTATCTTCGCCTGATCTTTCAGTGAATCGAGAAAGTGCGTCCACGCCTGCGCGCGGCGCTGCTCGATATATTCCTGCATGAACGCTTTCTGCGCGCTTTTCCATTCGTCGTCGGTCGGCTCGGCGCGCGAGGTAACTTCGAACAGGTACGCGTTGCCGCCGTTCTCCATCACGTGATCGATGACTCCGGGAATCACCGGCACGTCCGCGGCCGCGTCGGTCACCTCGGGAAATTCGCCGATACCGGGGACAGTGCGGTCGGCGCGCACGAACGGATCGACATTTTTAACTGCGAGATTGTTCGCCGCCGCCGCTTTGTCGAGGTCTGCGGGATTCTTGATCGTGGCGAGGATCTTCTGCGCCTGCGCGCTCGCATCCGCCTGCGCGGTCGTGCGGATTACCGCGTCGCGCACCTGCGCTTCGATTTCCTTCAGCGGCGGAATTCGCGACGGCTGCCGCACCAGCAGCTTGATCACGTAAGGCGCGCCCTTCTCCGGCACCAGCGCAACCTGGCCCGCGTCGAGCTTGAACGCCGCCTCCATCAGTTGCTGGTCCTGCTCGAGTCCGCCGGCCGGCTCGCCCTGCGCAAACAAAGGCGTCTCGATAACGTCGATTCCGCGCTTCTTCGCAAGGTCCTCGAGCTTGTCGCCCGAGAGCGCCGCCTCGAGGTCCTCCTGCGCCGCCGATCGCCCGAGCTTCGCGCCGGCCTGCGTGCGCATTTCGTCGATTATCTTCGGCTTCGCCTCGGCGAGCGTGTCGATATGCGCCGGCGTCGAAGCCTCGAGCTTGACGACATGAAAGCCGAACTGCGTCTCGACCAGCGCGATCTGTCCCGGCTTCATCGCAAACACCGCGTCCTCGAACGGCTTGACCATCTGCCCGCGGCCGAAGGAGCCGAGGTCGCCGCCCTGCAGCTTGTTCGACGTGTCATCGGAATACTTCGCCGCCAGCTTTACGAAATCGCCTCCCGCTTGCGCCTGCTTGAGCACGTTGAGCGCCTTGGTTTTCGCCGCGGCCTTCTCCTTGGCGGTCGCGCCCGCGGGCACCGCGATCAGGATGTGCGCCGCGTGAACCTCGTCGGGATGCGTGAAGCGCTCCTTGGCGTTGTTCTTGTAGTAGGCCTCGACTTCCTTGTCGGGCGGCGTGTACTTGGCGGCCAGCACGAGCGGATCGTAATGGATGTAGGCCAGCTTGATCCGCGCGGGTTCGCGGAATTGCTCGGAGTTCTTTTTGTAGTAATCGGAAATCTGAGCTTCGCTCGGCGAAATCTTTCCGACGAAGTCGGTGGAGGCAAATTCGACGTAGCGCAGTCCGATCTTTTCGTTGGCAAGATTGTAGTCGTGACGCGCCTCGTCGTCGCTCACCTGCACGCCCGAGTCGATCATGTTGCGCAGAGTGTCCGCGATCATGCGGTCGCGTTCCTCGCCTTCATATTCAGCCGGCAGCAGATTGTTGTCGCGCAGCACCTCCTGGTACGTATCGAAGTCGAACTGTCCGTCGCGCTGAAAAACCGGCTCCTTGGCGATTTTATCCTGCAGCGCTTCGTCGCTGATGCTGATGCCGAGATGGCGCGCCTCGTCGCCGATCAGTTGTTCCTCGATCAGCCGCTCGACTGCTTCCTGCCGAACATTGATGCTCTTGAGCACTTCCTGCGCGTTGGCGCCGTATACCTGCTGCAAGGTTGCGCGCAGTTGCGTCGCCTCGCGATCGACTTGATCGCCAAGTATCTGCTG
This sequence comes from uncultured delta proteobacterium, assembly GCA_963711565.1. Taxonomy (GTDB): domain Bacteria; phylum Desulfobacterota; class Binatia; order Binatales; family Binataceae; genus Binatus. The sequence goes on from CAVQEQ010000001.1 coordinate 906,484, forward strand.
GCCATTGACGGTCGCAATCGGATGGACGGTGTTGAACAGTCCCCCGCCCCCGAAACCCCAAAAGGCCATGGTAAGAGCGAGGAAGGCGAACGTGGCCTGCACCTGCCACGAGTATTGATAACGGCGAATTCCTTCTAACATTGAAACGCAATCATACTTTACTGCCTTTTCGGTAAGCAATTGACCGTGGTTGCTTGCTTGCGCCGCCGGTCCTCTGTTAGCTTGTCCCGCAGCGGCAATCTGACGGACCCAAACGTCTCCGCCAACGAATTCTTCAACATTTGGGCCGCGTCTCGGGTGGTATTCGGGCTGGGGCTTGGTGCCTGAACTGGGCAGGCGAGGGGAGAAATCGTGGTCCTTAATTCAATATTTGGTTGGTTTTCCAACGATCTGGCGATCGACCTTGGCACCGCCAACACCCTCATTTATGTGAAGGGCGAAGGCATCGTGTGCAATGAGCCGTCGGTCGTCGCGGTCCAGAAAGATTCGCGCGGCTCGCGGCGCGTTCTGGCGATCGGCTCCGAGGCGAAGAAAATGCTCGGCCGCACGCCGGGCTCGATCGTCGCCATCAGGCCGCTCAAAGACGGCGTCATCGCCGACTTCGAGATCACCGAGAACATGCTGCGCTACTTCATCCAGAAGATTCACTCGGGCAAGACGCTGGTGCGTCCGCGCCCGCGCATCGTCATCTGCGTGCCGTTCGGCATCACCGCCGTCGAGAAACGCGCAGTTCGCGAATCCGCCGAATCAGCGGGTGCGCGCGAGGTCTACCTGATCGAGGAGCCGATGGCGGCCGCGATTGGCGCGGGGCTGCCCATCACCGAGCCCGCCGGCAACATGATCGTCGATATCGGCGGTGGCACTACCGAGGTCGCCGTCATCTCGCTCGCCGGCGTCGTCTTCTCGCGCTCGGTGCGCGTCGCGGGCGACAAGATGGACGAGGCGATCATCCAGCACATCAAGCGCAAGTACAATTTGCTGATCGGCGAGCGCACCGCCGAGCTGATCAAGATTACGATCGGTTCCGCGTACCCCGGCAACGAAATCCAGACCATGGAGATCAAGGGCCGCGACCTGGTGGCCGGCGTGCCCAAGATTATCGAGATCACCGACGAGGAGATTCGCGAGGCGCTGATGGAACCGGTGCGGCAGGTAGTCGAATCGGTCCGCATCGCACTCGAGCGCACGCCACCGGAACTCGCGTCGGACATCGTCGATAAAGGAATCGTACTCGCCGGCGGCGGCGCACTGCTGCGCAACCTCGACGTGCTGCTGCGCGAGGAGACCGGATTGCCGGTAACGCTCGCCGACGATCCGCTGACCGCGGTCGTGATGGGTGCGGGCAAGGTGTTGGACGAACTGTCGCTGCTACGCGACGTGACCGTTGACTGAAGACGATTTGCCATCCAGACGAAGCGGGCAACGCGACTTTCTTGTGTCATCCTGACAAAGCGAGCAACGCGAGCGGCAGGACATGGCTTCTGGCTTCCGGACAGCGGCGCGCAAGCGCCGCCGGTTCCGGTCTCCCAATTCGCGCGTCGCGCGCGCTCCACTTGAGATGAACGGATGAGAGGCACCTTTCTCTGGCGCAACCGCGTGCTGCTGACCGGCGGCGTGCTGCTGATTCTCTCGCTTCATCTGATCTCGACCGGCGTCCATCCCGGTGATCTCGCCGCGCGTCCGGAGTCCGCCTTCCTGGAAATCATCAGCCCCGTCGCCGCCGCCTTCACTCATCTGAGCGACGGCGCCTCGTCGATCGAGCGCGACTATCTCGACCTGGTCCACGTCCGCGATGAAAACGCGCAGTTGCGGATCGAACTCGCGCGGGTCAAGAGCGATCAGGCGCGATTGGCCGAGCTCGAAGTCGAAAATCAGCACCTCGGCGAACTGCTCGAGCTCAGGGACGCGCTCGGCACCAACGCGGTCGCCGCCAACGTGATCGGCAGCGACGCCACCGGTCTTTCGCGCACTCTCGTTCTCAGTTCGGGCACCGACAACGGACTTCGCCCAGGGATGGCCGTGCTCGCCAACCAGGGCGTCGTCGGCAAGATCATCGCCGTCAGCCCCAACGCCTCGCGCGTGCTGCTGATCGACGATCACAACTCCGCGCTCGACGGTTTCGATCAGCGCACGCGTGCGCGTGGAATCGTAGCCGGGATGGTCGATGACGGATTGATCTTGAAGTACGCCGATCGCTCGCAGGACATCCGCGCCGGCGACACGATCGTGACCTCGGGCCTCGACGGCATTTTCCCGCGCGGCCTGCTGGTCGGCTCGATCCTGAGCGTGCACCGCGAAGGGCCGGGACTTTTTCTTGGCGTAAAGATCGCGCCCGCGGTCGATTTTCGCCAACTCGAGCAGGTGCTGATACTGACTCAGCCGCCGCCCCATCTCGAAGATTCGGACAAGGACTGACGCGGTTGCGCCTCATCCTGCTGTTCGCGGTTTTCGTCGTGGTGGGATTGGCATTCGAGTCCGCGGGCGCGCGCATCGTTACCTTCCGCTCGCTGATTCCCAACCTGATCATCATACTCGCCGTCGATCTCGGCCTGCGCCATCACGGCGTGATGCCCGCAATCCTGGCATTCGCGATGGGCTATGCGACCGACGCGCTCGCCGGTTCGCATCCGGGCCTCAACGCCTTCATGACGACGATGGTCTTCCTCGTGAGCTACGAGATTTCAACGCGCCTGATGGTGGCGAACGCATTCGTCGGCGCGACGGTGGTCTTCTTCGGCGTGATCGCGACGGCACTCGGCACCATCGCAATCGCCAACGGCTTCAACGCCCTCTCCGACACCGGTCCCCTGATGCCCGCCCTGACCCTTCAAGCCTTCATCACCGCCCTAATCGCCCCCTTCATCTTCTCGATGCTGGCCCTGAGCAAACGTCTGACAGGATTGCCTGACGGATCAGGCCGAGACGCCCGAGGACGCGACCGGTGATCGCGATGAACTTCGACTCACGGCAAGCATCGAGACAGGATTGCCTGCGAGCGAGGCGCGCGGATACATTGTAGAGTCAGTCGGGAACCATCAGTGGCGAAGTTCCACATCCCCAGAAGCAATAATCGGCCGGTGCCGCTGCTGGAACCGCGCATCGTGACGTTGACCGTCCTGATGTTCGCGATTCTCGGCGTCGTCTCCGTCCGCTTGTATTACCTGCAGGTGCTGCATCATAAGGAAAATGTCGAGCTGGCCGATCGCAACCGCATTCGCCTCCAGCGCGTGCCGGCCCCGCGCGGATTGGTCTTCGATCGCAATCACCGTCCGCTGGTCGATACGCGTCCCTCGTTCGACGCGCAAATCGTGCCCGAGGATTCCGACAATCTTTCGCTGACGATTGAACGGCTCGAGCGCTACACCGGCGCCGATCAGATTGCGGACAAAATCTCCGACGCCGATGAGGCCGGCCGTCCACCGTACGAACCAATCACCGTCGCCGAGCGTCTAGGATGGCGGCAGGTGGTCGCGCTCGAGACTCATCAGCTCGAGCTGCCCGGCGTCAGTCTGCAAATCACCCCCGCGCGTCATTACCTGTACGGCCAGCTCGCCGCCCATCTGCTCGGCTACGTAGGCGAGGTGACGGTGGCCGATCTCAAGGCGCATGCGGACTATCACATGGGCGACGAGATCGGAAAATTCGGCCTCGAGCGCGTGTGGGAAAGTTTCCTGCGCGGCGACGCCGGCGGACAGGAGATCGAAGTTGACGCCGTCGGGCGGCGCCTCCGTGTGCTCAAGGAAATCGCCGACACGCCCGGCGAAAGCCTCGTCATGACGATCGACCTGAATCTGCAGCAGGCGGCGGAGGACGCGATGGCCGGGAAGAACGGCGCTTTCGTGGCGCTCGATCCGCGCAACGGCGACGTGCTCGCGATGGTTTCGCATCCGGCTTTCGACCCCGACATCTTCGGCGGCGGCGTGAAGGCGTCGGCATGGAAAGAACTGACCACCGACCCGAACCATCCACTTGAAAATCGCGTCATCCAGGGAATTTATCCGCCCGGCTCGACTTTCAAAATCGTCGATTCGATCGCCGGACTGCAGGAAGGCACGCTGAAGCCTGAAACCGAATACACCTGCCCCGGCGGCCTGTGGTTCGGCGGGCGCGAGTATCACTGCTGGCGCAAGCAGGGTCATGGCACTATCGATCTGCACGAAGCGATCGTGCGCTCGTGCGACGTGTATTTTTACAACGTCGGCGAAAAACTCGGCGTCGATCGGATCGCGAAATGGTCCAATCAGCTGGGACTCGGCCTCAAGACCGGCATCGATCTCGATCACGAGAATCCCGGCACCATCCCGTCGTCGGCATGGAAGCAGAAGCGTTACCACGAGCGATGGTATCCCGCGGAGACGCTCTCGGTCGCCATCGGCCAGGGTTACGTCGCAACCACGCCGCTCCAGATGGCGCAGGTCGCCGCCGAGGTAGCGAACGGCGGCATCCGCTACAAGCCGCAATTCGTCAAATACGTCGAAGGACTCGACGGCAATATCGCCAAGACGTATCCGCCGGTGATCGAGAACCGGATCGCGATCGATCCCGACGCGCTCGAAGACGTCAAGGACGCGATGGCTGACGTCGTCAACGGCGCCGGCGGCACCGCGCACAAGGCCCATCTCGACAACGTCATCGTATGCGGCAAGACCGGCACGGCGCAGGTCGTCGGCGACAAGGGTGGTGGAGGCGGGGACGACGAGGAGGAAAAGAATACGCCCGAGAACCTCAAGGACCATGCGTGGTTCATCGCGTTCGCGCCCAAGGATCATCCGACTATCGCCGCCGCCTGCATCATCGAGCACGGCGGTCATGGCGGCAGCGCGTCGGCGCCCGTGATTCACAACGTCTTCCAGCGTTACTTCCAGCTCAATCCGCCGCCGCCGCAACCCGCAATCGCGCGCGTGCTCGACAGCTCGCCATGACAGGAGTGCGGCCCTGATGGCGGCCGGCGATCGCAGGTACATACTTCATTTCGACTGGACCTTGTTCATCCTGGTCCTCGCGCTGGCGGGAATCGGGCTGATCAGCGTCATCAGCGCGTCGTACGGCGGCCATAAGATCATCGACCCGCTGGTGATTCATCAGTTCATTTGGATCGCAGTCGGAACCGCCGCGTTGCTCGTCGCCGTGCTCGTTGACTATCGCGCGCTGCAGTCCTACGCCTACCCGTTTTACGTGCTCGTGATCGGACTGCTGATTGCCGTGATGGTTGCAGGTCATGCCACCGGCGGCTCGCGTCGATGGATCAACCTCGGCGTTTTTCATCTCGAGCCTTCCGAGCTCGCGAAGCTCGCCGTCGTGCTCGTGATGGTGCGTTATCTGCGCGAGGAGCCGCCGAAAGGTGGATGGGGCCTGCGCCATCTGATCATTCCGTTCATCCTGCTTGGCATCCCCGCCGCGCTCGTGCTCAAACAGCCGGACCTCGGCACAGGACTGGTCCTCGTGCTGATCACGATTACGCTGGTGTTCGTCGCAGGTCTGAACTGGCGCACGATGCTGGTGCTCGCGATGGCCGGGATGCTCGCGGCTCCCCTGAGTTGGCATTATCTCAAACCGTATCAGCGCCAGCGCCTGGTCAGCTTCATCAATCCGCAGGCCGACCCGCTCGGCTCCGGCTATCACATCATCCAGTCTGAAATCGCAATCGGCGCCGGCGGCCCGACGGGCAAGGGATTTCTGAACGGCACGCAGGCGCGGCTGAATTTTCTGCCCGAGCAGAGCACCGATTTTATCTTCGCGGTCTTCGCTGAGGAGTTCGGCCTGGCAGGGGCGCTGCTCTTGCTGGGATTGTATGCGAGCGTGATTGCGCGCGGCGCATATATTGCGCGCCACGCGCGCGACCGCTTCGGCGCGTTGCTTGCGATCGGACTGACGGCGATCGTCTTCTGGCAGGTCGCGGTCAACATCGGAATGGCGACCGGGATGCTGCCGGTGGTGGGAATCACGCTGCCGCTGGTAAGTTACGGCGGCTCGTCGCTGATCGCGATGATGGCGGCGATGGGCATTCTGATCAGCATCAACACCCGCCGCTACCTGTTCTGATTTTCTCGACGAGGTAACGCAGATGGCGCGCAAGAAAAAGTTCACCGATCCTATAGACATCGAAATCGTCGAGGTCCATGCCCGGTTCGTCGAGGTGATGGAAAACGTCAGGCTCGAAACGATCAGCCCCGAGATGAAGCTGGGCTATTTGACGATCATGAAAACGCTGACGGAAAAGCTCGCGATGCCGAGCAAGCCGCTGCACGAAATCATGGGCGAGATCATGGCCAACGCCGGCCCGATGATCTTCCAGGCGATGCAGAAGCGCTAGCGAAAAAGAGGCGGCTCTGAATGAACCACCTTTTTCGTGCCCAATGCCTCACCCCCGATACCAGCTCGAACCGTGGATTTGCAAACACATGGTGTCAGTGCAAACTTGATTCAGGATTCAAATGAAAGTCCCAGATCAGGGTACAATGGCCTTCGCTTCGAACGACGGACGTGCCGGTAGAATTATCTCGACTTCGTATCGTCACGCGTTCACCGAGTACATTCGCGAGAACGCGCTCTCACCCCTCCTTTTCCACGGTGGTGCTCTCGCGGTTCTCAGGGAGCTTCCGGATCGCTCTGTGGATTGCAGCATGACCTCCCCGCCCTATTGGGGCAAACGCGAATACGAGAATGGCGGTATTGGATTAGAGGGCGACTACCGCCACTTCGTTAAAAGCCTCGCTGCAATCTTCTTCGAATTGAAACGTGTGCTCAAAGATGAAGGCTCGTTCTGGCTGAATATAGGAGACACCTACGAGAACAAGGGACTTGTCGGTGTGCCCTGGCGCGTAGCCTTCGAGCTTACCGACCATCAAGGGTGGACACTCCGGAACAGCGTTGTCTGGAACAAAGTCAAAAGTGGAATGGATAACACCAAGGATCGATTGGGCAATGTCCACGAGCTTATTTTTCACTTCGTCAAACAGACAAAAGGTTATTACTACGACGCGGACGCCATACGCTCGAAGCCGCGTGAAGCGAGAGTTGTCAATGGCTCGGTGATTTCTGCGACTGGCGTTTCAGGCGTCCGCTATAAGCGCCAGATCGAGTTGTCCACGGACCTCACTGCAAAACAGAAAACGGACGCCTTCAGAGAACTTGACCGCACACTTGCAGATGTTGGTTCGGGCAGGATTTCGGATTTCAGAATGATCATTCGCGCCCAACAACGAGCTACGCATTCAGACAGTGAGAAAGTTTCCGGTCGCGCGAGGGAACTTCGTGACAAAGGGTTCTATTTTCTCCGCTACCATCCGGGCGGCAGCAAGCCCGCCGATGTGTGGGACATCATCCCGGAGGACACGCAAAAAAGAGAAGCTCACTTCGCTCCGTATCCTGTCAACCTCTGTCGAATCCCGATCCTTGCCACGTGCCCAAAAGGAGGGCTCATCCTCGATCCGTTCTGCGGAATCGGAACGACGTTGCTAGCCGCGCGCAACCTTGGCCGTAAATCCGTCGGAATCGACATTTCGAGTCAGTATCTCGAACTGGCCAAGGAAAGGTGTGCCGGGCTTCTATGAGCAGAGTCGTTGAGTTGTTTGGGCACTCTTCGAGTAAGTCGCGTCAGAATTGGAAGACGATCATCGGACAGCAGCAATGCCCTTTCCTTGGTAAGCGCTGTTACAAAGTCCGAAAGAGCGACTCGGGCACTTCCATCGGTTCGTGTACTGTTCTATATGGACGCCCGCCCGGTGCCATCATCATTTGCCCGACACGTCTAACCGAACGCCGGCAGATTTTCATAGACTGTCTCCACTTGCTCACGACCCATGAACCAGGCAACGAGCTGCACATTGTCTCCGAAGTTTCTGTCCCCGGCGGCAACGTCAACTATTTTCTCGTGTCCGCAAGGGAACGGCGCGTTAGGGATTTCGTCGGCATCGAGCTTCAGACTCTCGATACTACGGGCACGATCTGGCCGGAGCGACAACGGCTCTTAAAGGAACTAGGGGTTAGACGAGGCGACAAAGCCGAAAAATTGGATAAAACCTACGGCATGAACTGGAAGATGACGGCGAAAACCACTCTTGTCCAGATGCACCACAAAATTCGGACCTTCGAACACGTGAACAAAAAACTGGTCCTCGTGACGCAAGATAAATTGCTGGAATACATGACGAAGGAGTTTAACTTCGGTCACTTGACCAATCCTCCCGCCGTTGGTGACTCCATGCACTTCCACGCCTACAGGATGGCCAAATTGACAGACCGGTCCTATAGGCTCACGCTCCAGTCGCGTCTAAGTACCGACGCTGCTGGAATCTCAAAGTGTCTTGGACTACAAGCCGAGGCGCGCATCGAACTCGAAGAAATCATCGAGGCTCTTCAAGCCAAGATTTCCGCGGCTACATTGTTTACCCCGATGTGATTGACCGAGGCTCCTGAATGCCGCGAAGTACTCGCGCCAAAGCGCGTTCACGAGGCGGATCGATCCAGGAAAAACCGCGGCCATCTTCGGATCGCGCCTCATCAGAACCAGCTCGGCTCAGTGGTAATACGGCCGAAGCGTCTTTCATTCGCTTGAAAATAATCGACGCGGCGCTGATCGCACTCTTGCTCGGTTTCGCGATGCTTATGATCGTGAACACCGGATTTGCCAACGGGCAGGAGTTGTGGCCGATGCCCGACGCGGTTGAATACGCGGCGACCGCGGTAAACCTGGATCGCGGGCTCGGCCCGGTGCTCCATTTCGGCGGGAATACTTATCCGAGCCGCTACACGATCGGTTATCCACTCATCCTCGCGGCGGCGTATCCAATTCTGGGCCGCAAGCCCGAGCGGCTATGCCTCGTTACAGCGCTGACGGCATTGATTGCGATCGCCGGCCTATATCTGCTGACGCTGTGGGTGCTCGACCGGCCAAGCGCGATTGTGGCCGGGCTGCTCCTCGCTACATCGCCGCATTTTCTCGGGCTTTCCACTTGCGTGCTGAGTGACGTTCCTTCGCTTGCCGTCGTAATTCTCGCGGTGCTGACGTTTTTGTATGCCGAAGAAAAACGAAGCCTGGCCGCGTCCGCGCTCTGCGGGATTCTGGTCGGCCTGGCCGTCACGATCCGCGTGACCAACGGCGCCATTTTGATCGGAATGATCGCGGCGGCTTTGCTGGTCCAACCGCGCAGAGCGCAATTCGTGCGAGTGACAGCGTTCGCGATCGGATTCATCGTATTTCCAGGATTGCAGACTTGGCTGAATCTGCATTTCCTCGGTTCGCCGCTCTCGAACGGTTACGCCTTCTGGCTGCCGCAGTACTACAGCTCGGTTTTTCAGCCCTTCAAGCTGAGCTACCTCGTTATGCCTCCCGATCCGTCGTCGCGGCACGGAAATTCTGTGACCTATGCGATTGCGATGCTTGGTCTCGGCGGCGTCCTCGGCCAGCTTACTGTAGGTACCGAGCTTCGAACGCTAATTCGCGCGCGCTACGCTTTGTACCCGTTTCCAGTGGTGATTTTTGCCGGACTGGGAGTGTTTTTCGCGCTGCACCGCAAGCGCAGCGCGCGCATGATGCGTGCGGTGTATTTGGGCCTGGGCTTTCTCGCCTCGCTGTTGCTCATTTACCTTCTTTATTTCTGTGTCGATCCTCGCTTCATGCTGCCGGCGTTGTTTATCGTTTTCTCCGCGGCGGGTTACGGGCTGATCAGCGCGAATCGAAGGCTCGAGCGTGGATGGGTGGGATTTGCGGTGATTGCGCTGGACGTGGTTCTCGCCGGCGCGGTCGTAGTGCAGACGGTCTCGCGACTTGCGACACCGTTGCCGCAGAATTCGAAGCTGGTCGCCAACGTCCTCGCGATCCGGCCGCGGCTCGCGAACGCGGTGGTGGTCACCGATATTTCTCTGCAATGGATCGAGCTTTACGCAGGCGGCGAACAAACCGAGTTTGTCGGGCTCAACAATCTATATACCGCGCAAGTGCCCGACCAGATTGTAACCGAGTACCATCTGTACTTGCTCGACGCCAAAAAATCCGCAGGATGGTCCGGGCCGATACCGCCGGTGCTTTTCCCCGGTGGCGAACTCGATTCAGCCGAAGCGCACAAACTCGCGGACGAGGATAGGCATGGACGGCCGGTGTACGCGCTGATATCGAAGCCGCTGACCCGCGAATGGCAGAGCGTGCTTCAGCAGGAGGCCGCCGAAATCGATCGCTACTTCACCGACGAAACCGTCACGGACTATCCCGAAGTGGGGCTGTACCGTCTGACGCCTCGCTAGCCTATATAGGTACACCCGCGCGGGCGAGCGCGGCGGCGAGGCGTGCGACTTCATCGGCTTTGTCCCGGTCGCTGCGAATCTGCTCGTAACGGCTCCAGACTCGCATCTCTTCGTACGGATTGGTCGGGCCACCGCGATCGAGGATGTCATTCACCATCCGTTCGAAGTACGCGCCCCAATCCGGCTGGCTGCCATCCGAGTCGCGAAAGCCGTACTCGCGCGCGAGCGTCCAACTTGAAAACACCTTGCCCGTCTTGCTTGCGACGTTCGGGTCCGTCGCCAGCGCGACGACGGCGCGCCCCACATACGCGGGAGTTTCAGACTCGGCAAAATCGGGATTCTTTGAGATCGCATCGCGCCAGTTTGCTTCGGTCACACCAAACCCATCGAGCATCGCTTCCGAGCGGAGAAACCCTGGCGTCAGCGCCAGGGCAACGACCTTGTGTCTCCGCAGCTCGGCGGCCATCGCGTACGCGAGCCGAATCGCAGAGATCTTCGCGAGGTCGTAAAACAGATTGCCGCGATAATCGAGATGCATCCCGTCCGTGATTTCGACAATCAGCCCCGACTTCTGCCTCACCATCAGCGGCGCACCGAAGCGGGCAGTCAGAATATGCGTCTGCACCGCCAACTCCTGCATCCTGAGGCCCTTGGCGGGATCGAGTTTCCAAAACGGCTTGCCCCATTCGCTCAGCTCATCGCCGCCCCAAATGTCGTTGACCAAAATGTCGAGCCGCTGGAAATCGCGCTCGACCCGCTCGAATAGTGCGCGAACTTCATCCGCGATTGTGTGATCGACGCGGATTGCGACGCCGACTCCGCCCGCCGCCGTGACCAGCTCTGCCGTCTCCTCGATCGTCTCAGGTCTGCCGACAGTCGCAGGATTGCCGCGAGCACTGCGTCCGGTGCAAATGACAGTAGCGCCCGCGGCGCCGAGCATCGTCGCGATGCCGCGCCCGGCTCCGCGCGTCGCGCCAGCCACGAGTGCGATTTTCCCGGCAAGCGGTTTCCTGGCGTCGGCAGTGTTCATCACGCCTCGAAAGCGTAGGCCGCTTCCTCATGCTCGCTGAGATCCAGTCCGATCTGTTCCGACTCGTCCATCACGCGGAGACCGACCAACGCGTCGGTCACCTTCAATAGAATCGTGCTGCCGACGAACGAGAACGCGATGCTCGCGAGAACCGCCGTCGCCTGAATGAATAGCTGGCGCGGATTTCCGTAGAAAAGACCGTTGGCGCCGGCCGCGTTGACCAGCACGCTGGCAAACAGCCCGGTCGCAAGCGCACCCCAGATTCCGCCGACAGCATGCACACCGACCACGTCGAGCGCGTCGTCGTAGCCGAATCGCGACTTCATCCGCACCGCGCTGAAACAGAGCGCGCCTGCGACCCCGCCGATAACTATCGCCGCGCCGGGGCCGACGAACCCCGATGCGGGCGTTATCGCGACCAGTCCCGCGACCGCGCCGCTCGCCGCTCCCAGCACCGTGGGCTTGCCGCCGATCCACCATTCCGCCGCCACCCACGTCAGCGTCGCGGCCGAGGCGCCGAGATGAGTCGCGACAAACGCGGACACTGCCAGACCGTCGGCGGCGAGCGAACTTCCCGCGTTGAACCCGAACCATCCAACCCACAGCAAGCCAGCGCCCGTGAGCGTCATCGTGAGATTATGCGGCGGCATCGGCTCATGCCGGTAGCCGCGGCGCGGACCGACCATCAGCGCGGCGGCAAGTGCGGCGACGCCCGACGAGATATGCACTACCGTGCCGCCGGCAAAGTCGAGCGCGCCCATCTCGTGGATCCAGCCGCCGACACCCCATACCCAGTGCGCCAGCGGATCGTAAATCAGCGTGACCCACATGATGCTGAAAACCAGGAAGCCTTTGAACGACATCCGCTCCGCAATCGCACCCGTGATGAGTGCGGGCGTGATCACGGCGAACATGCACTGGTAAATCATGTACGCCTGATGCGGCACCGTCGCAGAATACGCGCCGTACGGCTGCGTCGCGCTGACGCCGCTGAGCCCCGCCCACGTGAGCGAACCGACGAACGCGCTGCCGGGCGAGAACGCGAGGCTGTAGCCGAACATCACCCATTGGATCGACACGATCGCGACCAGGATGAAGCTCTGCATCAGGGTCGAGAGCACGTTTTTGCGCCGCACCATCCCGCCGTAAAAAAGCGCGAGCCCTGGAATCGTCATCATCAGGACCAGCACCGACGAGAGCAGCAGCCACGCGGTGTCGGCGCCGTCGAATCTCGAAACGCCGGGAATGGCGGCAGCGGCGGGCGTCGCGAACGCCAGGCAGATTGCGGCCATCAGAGCGATCCGAATGCGCGCGTGCGAGCGAGTTGATTTCACCACCATGTTCGAAGCCTCCAAGCATGCGAGAAATCCGCAACATAGCAAAAAAGAGGCGGCTCAGATGAACCGCCTCTTTGCGTACTTGCGATTGCGTCGGGCTCAGCCCTTCGGGAGTAGCAGGATGCGCTCGCCGATCATGTTCTTCTGCACCGGCGACGTACCGCCTGCGATCGTCATCGACTCTGAGGCGAGGATTCGGCGCATCCAGTCGCCGTCGGGGGCGAACGGCGTGTGTCGCTCGAGCAGCGCGTACTCGCCGAGCAGGCGCGTGATGAACTTGGTCATCCGCTGGCCGAGGTCGGTCGAGAGCAGTTTCGAGATCGACGCTTCGGGTCCGGGCTGCTGACCCTTGAGGCGTTTCGACAGGCTGCGCAGGCCGTTGTATTTCTTCGCGGTCGCTTCGATCGCGAACTGCGCGATTTGCTGGCGGATGTCGTTGTCCTCGATCGCGGGACGCCCGTTAAGCTGCACCGACTTGGCAATCTGGACGATTTGATGGAGCATCTGTTCCGTGCCGCCGAGCGTCTCGCCGATTCCGAACCGCTCGTGCATCAGCGTGGACACCAGCACCTGCCATCCCATGTTGATCGGGCCGAGCAGGTTTTCCTTGGGCACGCGCACGTCTTCGAAAAAGATTTCGTTGAACTCGCTGTCGCCGGTGATTTGCTTGAGCGGCCGCACGCTCACGCCGGGCGACTTCATATCGACCAGCAACGCGCTCATCCCCTTGTGCTTGGGCACGTCGGGATCGGTGCGCACGAACAGCTGCACGAAGTCGGCGCGATGCGCGATCGTGGTCCAGACCTTCTGGCCGTTGACGACGAACTCGTCGCCCTTGAGCTCGGCCTTGCACTGGATCGACGCGAGATCCGAGCCCGCGCCCGGCTCCGACATCCCCTCGCACCAAATTTCGTCGCCGGCAAGGATCGGATTCAGGTAGCGCTTTTTCTGCTCGTCGGTCCCCCACTGCATCAGCGCCGGGCCGGTCATGATGACGCCGAGCACGTTGCATCCCATCGGCAGGTTGAGGCGGCCGAGTTCCTGCTGAAAGATCACCTGCTCGATAAAGGTGGCGCCGCGCCCGCCGTATTCTTTCGGCCACGTCAGCCCGGCCCATCCGGCGTGGTAGAGCTTTTTGTGCCAAGCCTTGAGACGACCCCAGATTGCGTCGTCGCCGCCGGCCTCGGCGTCTTCGCTTCTGGCGAGAGATTGCGGACGATTCTCTTCGAGCCACTTCCGCACGTCCATCCGATAGGCGTCTTGTTCAGCGCTCCAGGTAAAATCCATTTTCTTAGAAGTTCTCCTGTTTCAGTGCTCGGAGCGATTTTGCCCTGCCACGTCAGGGCGGCCCGAGACTCTGGTATCTCTTGAGTACCGCCCATTCAGATCGCGGAGCAAGAGCCGCGTGGGGGCGAATCGGGAACGGACCATAGCGAAACGAGGAGGTTCCGGTCTTTCCGTTGGTTTAAGAGGATCGCGCCGCGCCGTCGGCGCCACCGAGATTTTGACCCTCAAGGCAGCGGGACAAACGAGCACGGCTTAAGCGCCTTATGCGGCCCGTAACAGGCGCTGAAACCGTCCAATGTCGAGTCCAGATTCGATACGTTAGACGACTCGCCATGGGGATCGCGCATAACGATACTGTCGGCCAAGTTGAGTAGAGCGCTAACGCCGTTGGTCATCGACTGGTCGAAAGTCGTGGTGCCGAAGTCCGCGAGCGGCAGGATTCCATGCCGGCCGGTGGGAGCTTCTTCAATCCATTCCGCTGAAAGATTCGGGGACGCGTACTCGAAATCCTGGCTCCAATTCATGGCAGTCGTCTCATTCGTCATCGAAAGCGTCCAGCTCTGGCTGCCCGTGCAATCGCCATCACAGGTCAGTGATGCGGTGATCACGTCGCCGGGATTCACCACCAGCGTCGTCGCGACCGACGGCTCCGGCAGCATCTCGTACCAGGCGAAATAATCTGTCTCCGTACGGCTCTCCGCCACTTGCGCAGTACCGAGCTGAATAAGAGTTTGATCGACGTCCTTGGCCTTGCATCTCATATTTTCGCAAAATCCGCCGATCCCGACCCAATTTGACGAAACCGCGGACTTCTTCTTGAAAACAACCGTAGGAACCACCCAGGTCGCCTGCGCAGAAACGTATCTTTCGCCTGTTATAAACTCGGGCAGGACGTAGCCAGACCAGTTGGTGCTGATGAACTGAGCTTCCCCGGTCATCAGCGCGTTGCCATTCGCGTCGGGAATCACCTGGATGGGGGCGTGCTTCGCTGTGACGATTGACGCGCGACTGGGATCGAGTCGGAGTTGCGCTGCTTCTCCAGATAACGTTGCCGCGACAAGCGCGAGGGCGACGGCGCAGATCACGATCGGAAATGCGATTGACGATTTATTGGATGAATTCACGGACGATCACATGACCATCCCATCAACTCAAAGTCAACGTTCATTTGGTCAGTTGCCGCGTTCCGGCGGCGAGCCTTGCGGCTCGAACTGCACCTTCTGACCCGCGAAGATCGCTTCGAACGAAAGTTGGGTACTCGACGGACCGGCAGTCACGACGATCCCGTACGTGCCCGGATGCGGCAGCGACATGTTGATGTTGATTGCGACGGGGATTTTTATCGACGCCGTTTTGGGGACGTCCGGCGCGGGCTGCCCGGTTTCAACCTGCCCTTTCATTTCGGGGACTATCGGAACACCGCTCTCGTCGGCGATTGCGACGTTCAGCGCATACTTCATGCCGATTTCACTGGAAGCGAACCCGAGGCCAATCGCGATTGCAAATTGAACCGGCGCCGGGTAGCTGGCCGCTCGAAACAGATTCCATCCTCCCCCCAGCACAAAAACCTTGCCGCCAACCGCCTGGGCCGCATCGGCGAGCAAAGCATATTCGATCTTCATTTTTCCAAACCTCCAACGCGCGCTCTTAATAGCAATACGCGGAAACAGCCGGTGTCAACTTGCGGCGCGCGGCAGCTCGGATTCGGCGGCGGCCTGTGCGTTAAGAATGCGCACGATATTCTGCGCCATGAAGCTGCCGAGGATCTTCTCGCGCGCGGTCGCGTCGAGCTTGCGCGCCTGACGGCTGACCTCGGCGCATCGCTCGAGCATCGCAGCCTCGAGCGGCCGGAAATGCTTCCATGCGATCGGCGCCAGGCGCTCTGGCGCAACCGCGATCAGATCCTGGATCTTCCTGAAGCGCCACCATGGCGAGTCCGCGGACGGTTTTTCTCCACCGGCGGCGAGAATGGGTGGCAGCGTCCCGCCCACGAACAGCGGAAATGCGATCGACGTGCACGGCGCGGCGAACGACGCCCATAGCACCGGGATCGTGTCCGCATCGGGCGCCGGAATTTCGGCGACCATGCTCGCGGTCGTGCCCGAGACCGAGCCGTGCATGCATAGCGTCGGCGAGTCGTCGCGCGGCGTGCCGACGGCGGGCGGCATCTCGCCGCGCGCGCCGTGGTCGCGCAGTATCGCGAGCATCTCGCGGATAGTGCGGCGGCCGTTGCGCGAGACGAGTTCGCGGCTGCGCGCCAGGCGTCCGCGCGCAGTCAGCGGATCGCTTTTGTCCTTGCCGGGATTGCGGCTCGAATACGCGGCAGCGAAGTCGAACGACGATTCGCCTTCGCACCATCCGCGAGCGCGCGCATAGCTTTCAACGTCCGCCGAGCCGAGGCTGCCGGAATCGATCGTCAATCGATTCGAAATGCACGCGCGCTCCTCGACGCGGCGCACAATCCATTGGCGGCCCGAGCTTTCCAGCACGTAAGCGTCAACGTGATCGGCGATGATGAAACTGCCGCAGTAGCGGAAATCCACGTCGTATTGCGCGGAGCCGCCCTGCCCGTAGCGTTCGATCAACCCTCCGATAATTTCAGTCGCCTCGCGCGCAGTCTTCGAGCGCTCGAGGCCGAGCCGCACCAGATCCATCCCGAGCAGCCCTGTCAACGGCAGCGTCTCGCGCGTCAGCACCGCCTCGTTGCCAATCGCGACCCCGTACTCGTTGAGCCCCTGCTCGAAACCCCACAGCCAGAAAGGGCGCGAGCCGATCACGGCGGCAGTCTCGGCAACTTGTGGAATTTCGAGATACTGGCAGTGAACGGTCGCGCCGTCGCGATGAACACGATGCGGAGCCTGCGCCAGCGGCTGGCATTCGTAGGGCGACCGGTCGGAATTCTTGGCCAGGATCGTCGCGCCCGCGCGTGTATGCGGCGCGAGCACGACGATAGTATCGCAGGAAGGGAGCGGGAACGCGGCCATGAGGAATAAATTGTATGTGAAACCCGCGATGGGTTTCACGCTTCCTTCGGCAGGGCTGACCCCTGCACCCAGCGATAAGAGAAGATGCGGGACTTCGTCCCTGTTAGGAGGTTTTAAGGAGGAGGTTGTGCGGCGCCCGACTCTTACCTCGCCCGTTCTTTTTACGGGAGAGGCGGCCGGCCGCATCGCGGCCGGTAGGTGAGGGTTCTGCGGCTCAAGATGCATGTAAGGCTCATCGCCGCCCGCTCTTTGTGTGATCTGGTCTTTGAGCCATTCTCAGCGACGTAGAATCATGAATCGTAAGAGCCAATTTTCATACGTCTGCAATGCTTGCGGGCTATGCTGCCATAACAAGGTCATCACGCTCTCACCTTACGATGTGTTGCGGCTCGCGCGGGCGGCGGGTATCACCACGCGCGAGGCGATCGATCGCCTCACGATTCGGCGCGGGTCGATTCTCAAGTTCGCGGACAGCGGCGCGTGCGTGGCGCTCGAAGGCGCGCGCTGCGGGGTCCATCGCGGACGTCCTCTTGCGTGCCGGCTTTATCCGCTGGGAATCGAGCGCGCCAAGGACGCGGGTGACGAGAAATTTGTGGTGCTGGAGCCCGCCGCGGGTTCGCTCGGGATTTACGGCGTCGACGGCAACGTCAATGAGTTCGTCGAGGGGCAGGGCGGCGCGCCGTATCTCGAAGCGAATGTGCGATATGCGTCGTTGCTCGCTGTTTTCCGCGAGCGAATCGCGGCGACCGTCGATTTCGATCGAGTCGAGCCACGTGAGTTCTGGCGGCGCGCAGTTCGCGAAGCCCTCGCCGAGTCTAACTACGACCCGAATTCGCTGATCGACGGGATGTTCGATGCGGATGGAATCGTCGGTATCGGTATCGACGATGCGGAAATGATCGCCACGCATATCGAGCAACTCAAGGAGATGCTCGCGCGCGAGTCGAACCCCGAGATCATCGCGGCGGCCGCGGTAATGCTCGCGGTAAGCATCGGGTTTTCGCCCGCTGAAGTTCAGTGAGGTCGCGTCAGTTGGTTGCCGGGGCCGCTGGGCTGGCTGGGGCCGCAGGAGCAGCGTTGGCTACGCCCAGGTCGTTCAGGATTTCGATCGCGTGCGTCGATGGATCGACGCTCGGATAGACCTTCAGCACCTTTCCATTCTCGTCGATTACATAAGTGATGCGGCGATCGAGGCCGAGGATTGGGATTCCGTTAGCCGCTCCATAAGCCGTTGCGATCTTCTTGTCGGGATCGAGCAGGAGCGGGAACGGCAGGCTGTTTTTGCGGATGAAGTCCTTGTGCGCATCGGCCGAATCGACGCTGCATCCGAGCACGACCAGGCCGGCGTTGGTGTAGCGCGAGTAGCCGTCGCGAAAGGCGCACGCCTCTTTGGTGCATCCCGAGGTTTCATCCTTGGGATAGAAATAGAGGATCACTTTTTTGCCGTGGAAGTCGGCGAGCGACACCGGAGCTTGAGTATCGCCGGTCACCATCTGGGTACTGAACGGGGGCGCGATATCTCCTGCCTTGACCAATTCGGCGCGCGCTATTCGCGGGCGCAGTGCGACTGTGGCGACGACTATTAGACCGACAGCGATTAGTCCGACTGTAATCATTTTCATACGAGTCCTCCCGATCTCGTGATTAACCGCGAGCCCTGCTGGAAAGTTCCCGGGACTCGATCAGATGTAGTAGAGCCAGTCGCGGTAGCGCGGCTCGCGGCCGTGCAGCGCCGCCCGAAAGACTTGCAGCACCTTGGCCGTGATTGGGCCGGGCTTGCCGGGGCCTATTTTGCGATCGTCCAGCTCCACGACCGGAGTTACTTCGGCGGCGGTGCCGGTCATGAAAGCTTCGTCGGCGATGTAGAACGCGTCGCGCGCGAAATATTCCTCGCGGACCTCGACGGCGTTGTCGCGCAGGATCCTGATCACGGCATCGCGGGTGATTCCCGCCAGCACCGACGTGAGCGGCGGCGTGCGCACTACTCCGTCGCGAACTACGAACACGTTCTCGCCGCTGCCCTCGGCGACGAAGCCCTCGGTGTTGAGCAGGAGCGCTTCGTCGTAGCCGTTGCGGCGGGCTTCATAGCCGGCGAGTATCGAGTTGACGTAATGGCCAGTGGCTTTCGCCGCCGGCATCATCGAGTTGTGATGGAATCTGACGAATGACGAGGTCTTGAGGCGCACGCCTTTTTCGACGCCGTCCTGCCCGAGATATGCGCCCCACGGCCATGCGGCGATCGAGACGCGAATTTTATTTCCGCGGGCGGATAGTCCCATCTCACCTTCGCCGAAGAACACCAGCGGCCGGATATAGCATTCGGCGAACTTGTTGATGCGCACAACGTCGGCGCATGCCTTGAGCAATTCCTCCTGGCTGTAGGGGACTTCCATCTCGACGATATGGCCGGAGTCGATGAGGCGGCGGATATGCTCGCGCGCGCGGAAGATTGCGGAGCGGCCGTCGTCGCTCTTGTAGCATCGCATTCCTTCGAAAACCCCGAGGCCGTAGTGCAGGCTGTGGGTCAGGACATGGACGGTTGCCTCGTCAAAGGGAACCATCGTGCCATCCATCCAGATTCGATCCGAGCGAAGATTGTTCGCAGGCATAATGGAGTCAAAAGTAGTCGAAGGTGAGTAGTTAGTCGATGGGGCCGCAAGAACCTTAACCCCTAGCTCCTTCCCTCGACGGGAAGGGAAAAAATCGCGCTCCTTGCTAGTCGCGGCGGGACGAGTCCGGCGATGGAGGGGGATCGCCGGGGCGATTCCCGTTTTCGGCGGACGGCGTGGCGGCTACCGCCGCGACTCCGTCGCGGGCGGGGCCGGCGTGGCGAGAACGGCGGCGACGACGCCGGCGTCGCCGCCGCTGGTCGCCGCCCGGCGGCCGTGCGCCATCGCCGGTCGGCGATTGCGCATCGGGAGCAGAAGGACTTGCGCTGAACGCGTCAGGATCGGCGAGGAAGCGCAGCGTGCGCGCCGGATCGATCGAGTATGTCGGCGCCGTCATCTCGAAGAACATCCGCGCGTCGGGAAAGTACGGCCGCCGCATCAGGCGCCGCGTGCGGCGCGTCGGCGACGCGAGATTCGCGAACGATTCCAGAATGAGCCGCATCTGCTCGGTGTCGCCGCGCGCGAAGCCGCGCGACCGCAGCGTGCCGAGAATATCGACGCGGCCGGCATCGCCGCGTTCGCGGCGGTGCTCGTCGCGATAGAGGTCCAGCATCAGCGTGGCCAGCACGATCGAATGGTCGGGCGAAAGTCCGCTTCCTATGGCGCGTCCGAGTGCCGCCATGTTGCGGACGGCGGGTTGCTCGGCGAGCGTGACGCCGCGCGACTTCAGATGAGCGGCGAGAATCGGGATTACGTACTCGAGCAATCCCAGCTCTTCCATCAGCACCAGCGCGTGCGCGGCCTCGGGTTGGCCGAGTGTCTTGTAAGTTTCCTCGACCAGGCGCGGCACCGAGGCCTTGGCGAGGTCGCCACGATGGCGCTCGATTGCGGCGCGCGTGGCGGGCTCGATTTCGAAGCCGAGCTTGGCGGCGAAGCGCACCGCACGCATCATGCGCACGGGATCCTCGCGCATCCGCAATTCGGGATCGCCGATAGTGCGGATCAGGCGCGCCTCGAGGTCGTCAACTCCGCCGGGAAAATCGATCACATGAAAAGTCTGCGGGCTGTAGAACAGCGCGTTGACGGTGAAGTCGCGGCGAAAAGCGTCCTCCTCGGGCGTGCCGAAAGTATTGTCGAGACGAATCAGCGGATCGTCGGCGTCGGCGACGGCCTCTGCCAGTTTGCGAAAGGTGGCGACCTCGACATTCTGGCGGCCGAAGAAAACGTGAACCAGGCGAAAGCGCCTGCCTATCAGGCGCGAATTGCGGAACAAGTCGCGCACCTGTTGCGGATGAGCCGAAGTGGCGACGTCGAAATCCTTGGGCTTGCGCGAGAGCATCAGGTCGCGCACGCCGCCGCCGACCAGGTACGCGTCGTAGCCGGCTCCGCCAGCCGATAGAGCACCTTGAGGACGTTGGCGTCGATATCGCGGCGCGAGATGGGATGTTCGGCGCGCGCTAGTATACGGGGTTCCAATTGCGTTAGCCCGATTCCGTTCCAACGCTAGCACGACTGCGCGCGGTCTTCATCGTTCCCGCGGGCACCCTTGGCGGCGTCCTCCGCTTTGCCGATGTTGCGCGAATAGAGTTACGCTGGATGGATAATAGAGGAGACATCCACATGGACAAATTTCTAACCGACGTAAAAACCCTTCGCGAGAACGCTCGCAAAAACACGGATAAGGGCGCGATCACCGACGGCTACAAAGCGCACGTCAAGCAGGTGCTCAAAGTGCTCAACAACGTGCTGGCGACCGAGCTGGTGTGCGTGCTGCGCTACAAACGGCATTTCTACATGGCGCAGGGAATCAGCTCGGATTCGGTCAAAGCGGAATTTCTGCAGCATGCGAACGAAGAGCAGCAGCATGCCGACTGGGTTGCGGAGCGAATCACACAGCTTGGCGGCGAGCCGGACTTCAGTCCCACCACACTGGCCGAGCGCTCGGCCTCGGAGTACGTCGAGGGCAAGACGCTGGTCGATATGATCAAGGAAGACCTGATCGCCGAGCGGATCGCCATCCAGACGTATCAGGAAATCATTCGATGGCTGGGCGACGGCGATCCGACCACCAAGATCCTGATCGAGCAGATCAACAAGGTCGAAGAAGAGCACGCCAACGACATGTTGGACCTCCTCACCAAGATGGGCTGACGACTCGCGCTTATGACGGTAACGCCGACTTGATCGCTTCCGCGCCCCCGATTTCCTTCAGCGGCCCGCGGGCTCGAGCGGCCAGGTAAAAGAATCCGGCAAGTTGCTTGCGTCGATGAAGCTGTCCGTCAGGATGCGATGCAGGCGCGCCCATTCTTTTCGGGCGTCCGGACTTGGCGTGCCGTGGGCGAGGTTGTCGAGCTGGAGCGGATCGCTCTTGATGTTGTACAGCTCGTATTCCGCCTTGCCGCCTTCCATTCCGAAGTAAATCGCGTAGGTCCAGTCGCCTTCGCGAATCGCGCGGATGTGACCGGCCGGCACGTCGGCCGGAAGAAAAAACAGATCGTCGAAAGAAAATATCGTGTGATCCTGCACGCTCGTCGATGGATCCTTCATCACAGGCACGATGCTCTTGCCCAGCGCGTAGGACTCCGCATTCGCAACGCCCGCGAGATCGAGAATCGTGGGCAGAAGATCCAGGTGATCGTAAAAAGCCTCGGTCGCGCGCGGCTCCGGAAAAAGTTTCGGGTTGTGGACGATCAGCGGGACATGGATCATTTCTTCGTACGCGGTGTAGGCCTTCTCCCGCATCCCGTGTGACAAGCCGCCCTCGCCGTGGTCGGCGAAGCGCAGGATGATCGTGTTGTCCATCAGCCCGGTTTCCTCGAGCGTGTCGAGCACAGTCATGATGTGCTTGTCGACGACCGTGTTGAGGTACGCGTAGAAATTCACGTACTCGTTGCGCGCTTGCGCGGTCTCGATCGGCGAGAACTTGTTGAAGGCGTAGCGCGCGGCCTTCTGCACGCTCGGTTTGGTCGAGAGATCGTCGGCGTAGTTGGGCGGCATCTCGATGCCGAGTTTAACGAAGGCGTCGCGCTTATAGCCGGCCATCTTCCAGAAATGCGGATAGACGTAAACGTCGTGCGGATTGACCAGCGAGACGAACAGGCAGAACGGTTTGCCCAGCTTGGGCGCGCGATTCTTGAGATAGTCGACGACGCCTTCGCCGAAGCCCGGCGTCTGGCCGCGGTCCTCCGCATTGCGGCCGTTGACGTAGCGCCCATCGTTATCGGGATCGGCGCCACCCAGCGTCGCGAGGCCGTTGAATTTGCCAAACTCGGTGGGCTGCCATTGCTCGATCGCGTTGCCGGCATCGGGCGGGTTCCATCCTGACCAGCCGTAGTTATCCTCCATCGCTTTGATATCGGCCTCCGTCCAATCCTCGCCGCCGTTCCCAATCGCAGCGTTGGACGCGTAGCTCAGGTGCCATTTGCCCTTCCAGACCACTTCGTAGCCGGCCTTTTCCTTCATCAGCGAGGCGATATTCGGTTGCCGATTCTTATGCACGAGGCCGGGCCACAGGAAAGTCCGCGTCACGCGGTTAATCGGCGCGAAACGCCCGGTCATCATCAGCGCTCGCGACGGCGAACATTGCGTGACTGCGGTGTAGGCGCGGTTGAAATACAGGCCGTGGCGCTTGAGGCGCTGCAAGCCGGGCAGGTTCTTCTCAGCCCACCCGGAAGGCCAGTGCATATGGTGGCGCTCCTGATCGGTCATCAGCACGACGATGTTGGGTGTCCTCGGAACGTCAGCCGTTTCGCTGGTGGAGGCTCGCGCGGTGCTAACGCGAGGCATTGGCGAGAGCGCGGCCGCGATACTGGCTCCCGCGCCGAGCTGCAGCAAACGTCGCCGGCTGATCCGATTGGTCACTGCGGGATGCGGATTTGCATTCGAGGTTGTACCGCTCTTTTCGGATGCCGCGAGGTCTGAATTCTTGTCGTCGGATTTAGTCAAACTGGTGTTCGGCTCGGTCAGTCACCACTACTCTTCGAGAGCGGCGCTGGTCAACGCGGCGTCCGACCATCGAGCTGACTTTACACGAGTTTCCGCGCCTGATAGCACCTAATTAGGTGCTCGACTAAAAGAGGTGCTTCGTGGCCAGGATCAACATCGCGAAAGACATTCAGTCGCTGACAACCTTCAGGCGTAATTCGGGACAATTTCTCAAACAGATCAAAAAAACGAAGCGCCCCATAGTGTTGACCGTCAACGGCAGGGCCGAGGCGGTCGTGCAGGACGCCAAAGCCTATCAGCGGCTGCTCGATATCGCCGCCCGGGCCGATGTCTACGAAGCACTACGACAGAGCGAGGATGACATCGCACACGGCCGGACGCGGCCCGCGCGCCAGGTATTCGACGAGTTGCGGCGCCGCTATGGCATACCGCGTTGAACTGACACCTCGCACGAAGCGAGACCTGATCGACATCTACGAACGGATCTCGGTTAACGATTCCGTGGCCGCCGCTCGCTGGTTCAATAGACTCGAGCGGGCGATCGACTCGCTCGAACAGTTTCCACACCGCTGCCCGGCAGCTCCCGAAGCCAAAATGACCAAAGTGGAGTTGCGCAATCAGCTCTACGGGTCCAGACGCGACGTGTACCGAGTAATTTACGATATCGACGAATCGCGTAAAACTGTCCGTGTTCGGGCGATCAGGCACGGGGCTATGGATGGGTTCTCCGAAGAAGGCTGACTCGTCAGCGCGCGCGGTAGTAGAGCCAGGCGCGTTCGGAGATCGCGGCGACATAGAACATCGCGATCAGCGGCGCGACAACGCGCACAATTGCGCCGGGAAGCGGCGGCGCGATCGCGAGCGTGATCACGAGCGCATAGTTGATGATTCCGCCCCAGTGCCCGAGCGGCTCTTTATCGGACCTGACCCGCGCGCTCCGATCACGATCGAATCGATCGCGTACTGGCTGAAGGAGAGCGCGATCAGGATCGGAATATAGAAAGGTAGCGCGCCCGCGGCCGCCTCGCAGAATAGCGCCGCGAGTACGAACGTCACATCCGCGATGCCGTCGAGCCATCGCCCGCTGCCGCTCGCGACGCTGAGCCGCCGCGCGATTCGCCCGTCGATAAAATCGCTGCCGGCGGCGACAATCGCAACTATCGCGAATGCCAGCCGTCCCTCGTGCCCATGCGACGCCAACTCGATCCAGATTGCCGCGAGTGCGAATCTCAGCGCACTCAGGCCGTTGGGTATCTGCGCGAGCATCACTTTACTGCGGCGCGGCGGGGTTGGCGTTTCGCTCGCGCGAGCCGAATGCTCTACAATTGAACTCTTATGCCCGGAAAAACTTCCCGCACGATCCAGGTCGTCAGCCACGGCCCGTCATGCCTCGACGGTGTGATGGCGGCGGCCGCAGTGGCGCGCTTTTACGATGGCCATAAAGTCTTAACCACGCTGGCCGGCAACAACGAGGCCGACAACGTAATCGGTAACCTGACCCTCAAATCCGACGACGCCAGCGATGAAATCTGGATCACCGACCTGTCCTGGAACTCACCGGCGACCGGCGTGCGCCTGGCGGAGTTGGCCGCGCGCGGTGCGCAGATTTACTGGATCGATCATCATCGCACCGCAGTTTCCCGCGCCGATGCCCCTGAGTTCAAGGTGCCGTTCGCCGGCAAGGTTCTCAGCGAACAATATTCGGCGGCGCGCCTGACCTTCAATTTTCTCAAACGCATGGGCCGCGACTTGCCCGAGCGCCAGCGCGCCGAGTTCGACGCCTTCCAGCCGTTCGTGATGATCGCCGACGATCACGACCGCTGGGTCCACAAGATTCCCGAGTCCGCCGACTGGGCGCTCGCCGTGCAAACGCTCGGCGGGATTTCGTCGTTTCGCGAAATCATGAAACTGCGCGAGCCCCGCATGAGTCGCAAGCTGCGCTCCGCCTTCGAGTCGGGCCAGGATGCGATGCGCCGCAGCCTCGAACTCGCGCACGCGACGATGGTCGATCGCAAGCTCGACAACGGCATCACCGTGCGCACTGCCTGCTGCTTCGGCTACAGCAGCGAAGTCGCGGCGCAGCTCTACAAGGGGCAGACGCGGACGGTCGTCGCGCTGTTCGATTTGCGCAGCCAGGGCGTCAGCCTGCGCCGTAGCTCTGACAGCGAGGTCGATTTGTCTCTGCTCGCGCAGCGTTACGGCGGTGGCGGTCATGCCGCGGCGTCCGGCTTCGCAATTCCCGATCTGCGCCGCCTCCCGGCCGAGCGGCTGGCCGAAATTCTGGGCGATCAGCTCGAAAAGCCAGCACCCTGATCGGCCGCGCGCCCTTCTGCATCAATGATTGCCTGGCCAGTTTCACCGTGAGCAAAGAAGAAGTAATCAAGGAGTACCGCGTCCGCGAGATCCTCGAAGCCGCACGGCGCGTGATGGCTCGATACGGTATGCAGGGCACCACCGTCAACCGCGTCGCCGAGGAAGCGAAGGTCGCCAAGGGCACCATCTATCTCTACTTCGACGGCAAGGACGCGCTCGTCCATGCCGCGGTCCTCGAGGGCCTGCGCGAGATGGTTGCCGAAACCGTCGCGTCGGACGACCCCTCGGTGCCGCCACTCGAGCGAATCCGCGAGCTCATCCTGGCGCAGTTCCGAATTCAGGCCTCGAACCAGGATTTTTTGAAGACGCTGATCATCGGCAACTCGCTCGACATCGAGCTCGAATCCGAGGCTAGCCGCGAATACATGCGCGTCTACGCCGGCCATCTCGACTTCATGGCGTCGGTGCTGCAGGACGCAATCGATCGCGGCGCGATTCGGCGCATCGATCCCCATTTCGCGGCGTTCATGCTGGGCGAAATGCTGACCGGGTCGCTGCGCCGCCGCCTGCTCAAGCTGGCGTCGAGCCCGCTCGAATCGGACGCCGAAGCGGTCGTCGAACTTTTTCTCAAAGGCATCGCGGCGCTCCCTGAAGCTTAGGTGTCTCGGAGCTTCGCTGCGCGCGTCTCCATCTTCAATCCTGCTCCCGCGTTCTGATACGCTCGCGCAATTGTGAGCGCTGGAGACAAAACAACTATGGGCGAAATCGCGATCGTTCTTGCACTCGGACTGGCAGCGGGCATCCTGGGCGGATTCGTCGGCGTCGGCGGCGGCGTGCTGATCGTTCCGGTGCTCGTGCTGATGCTCGGCTTCGATCAACATCTCGCGGTCGGCACTTCGCTTGGCGCCCTGTTGCCTCCCGTCGGTATTCTCGGCGCGTACGAGTACTATAAGCACGGCCATCTCAACGTCACATACGCGCTGCTGCTGGGCATCGGCTTGCTGATCGGCGCCTACATCGGTGCGGTGTACGCAGTTAAAATGCCCGCCGCGACCCTGCGCCGTATCTTCGGAGTGTTCCTGCTCCTGACCTCGATCCGCATGCTCTACAAATGAATCGTCGCCTTGCGCTCTAGAATGACGGTAACTAAGTTCGCGATGTGGACGCGCGGCTCGAACAAGCAATCAACCTTCTGCTCGAATCCGAGCGCGCCGGCGTGCTCGCACTCGACAAACTCATCGCCAACGTCAAGCAAGCCGAGCTGAAACAGTTCCTGTCCGGCTCGCGCGCGATGGAACAGCGCAACGCCGAGGAACTCGAGGCCCTGATTCGCGACAATGGCGGCAAACCGTCCACTGGCGTCGGTCCCTTCGCCCGCAAAGTCGCCGCGCTCGAGTCGATTCGCGATCGCCTGAACCTGCTGTCGCGCGGCCAGGAATGGGCCGCGCGCAAAACCGAAGTAGCACTCGCACTCGCCCCCGCTGACGGTCCCATCCA
Organism: uncultured delta proteobacterium; assembly: GCA_963711565.1. Taxonomy (GTDB): domain Bacteria; phylum Desulfobacterota; class Binatia; order Binatales; family Binataceae; genus Binatus. Next base: position 933,728 of record CAVQEQ010000001.1, read on the forward strand.
CGACTATCTGACCGCGATGGCGAATCGGCATCGCGCCGAAGTGGAATGGGGCCGCGCCGAAGTAATCCGCCTCACCTCTCTGTCATCCTGACGAAGCGAGCAACGCGAGCGGCAGGAAGGATCTCGGACAGCTTCGCGTGAGCGAAGCCGGTACCGGTTTTGAAATCGCGAAGCGCTCCTCAGCGTGAACGTTTCGCAACGAACACCTCGCGACCCCAGTCATCGATTAAACTGCGCGGTTCGAATCCGGTTTCACGTAACAGACGCATCCACTCGGCGCGCGGAAAGATCCCCTCGACGTGCGAATCGTGCACGACATGCGTGTCGCCGCGACGGTCGCGCAGAATTATCGCGAAGTCGGTTCGATACGTCGTGTCGGCCGGATCGGGATCGACGACCCACATCAGATAGCGAAGGCTGCGGCTCTCATCGCCGTCGTGTCCGCCATGCCTGGTCTCCGCGACGAATGTTTCCCGCACGCAGTCCGGTACGAACAGCGCTACGCCACCTGCGCGACAATGCCGGTACGCGGTGCGGATCGCGGCGCGCAGATCGTCTGCGTTCGTCATGTAAGAAACCGCATCATGCACAAATACCGCATCGAACGTTCGTCCGAGGATCACCGAGCGCATATCGCCCTCGAAGTGCTCGCACTCCGGATTGAGCTTGCGGCTGACGGCAAGCATCTGCGGCGACAGATCGACCAGCGTCATTTCAAATCTCGATTTGAGATGCAGCGCGTTGTTGCCGCCGCCCGACCCGAGTTCGAGCACAGTGCGCGGCGCGCGGCTGCACGCGTCGACAAGCACGCGCGCAAAGTACGCCGCCTCTTCCGCATAGTCGTCAGGCGCCGAGAACAGCGGCCACCATTCGGCGAGCTCGTCGTACAGCTTCATCGCGAGCCTCACTTCACGGGCGGCGCCGGCACTTCCGCCATGCGCGCCGTAGTATCCGAGTCGTACTCGAGATGCAGCGCGCGCACGATCATGCCATGCATCCGCCAGAGCCCGATCACGTAAAACAACTCCATGATCTGCTCGTCGGCCAGATAACTCTTGAGCGCGGCGAAGGTCTCGTCTTCGACCAGGTTGCGCCCGATGATTTCATCCGTCGCCTGCATCACGGCGCGCTCAACGTCGCTGAACTTGTCGCTGACCGCCCAGCTCTTTATCGCCGCCAGCTTGTCCTCGGAAACGCCCACCATACGCGCGACCTTGAGATGCTGCGAGTACTCGAACCGCGAATCGCCGACGATTCCGGTGCGCAGAATCGCCAGCTCGCGCAGCTTCGGCGGCAGCTTCCGCCCCGGTTGCATCAACGCCATCAACGAATTGCGCGCGTTGAAGAGCAGGTCGGGCACCAGCGCAAACGTCGTCCAGTAATCGCCCGGCGTGCCGGTGGCAGTCCCCGGCTCGGCTACGGGATCGCGATCGCCAAAGAATTGCTGGTAAAGTTCGCGGATTTCCGGGGTAGCTTCGGCCTTACTGACCTGACGTAGTCGTCCCATGATCGCTCCTTATGCAACCGATGCCCGTTTCGACGAAACCACTATCGCCGATGTTCCGCGCTCTTGCGAGGCTGCGCGCGCGGCGCGATAATCCGATGCTCCGGTGGACGCATAGCTCAGCCCGGTTAGAGCGCTTGCCTCACATGCAAGAGGTCCCTGGTTCGAGTCCAGGTGCGTCCACCATTTTTCTCTCAGTTATTCATGCTGTTCTCGCCCTCTCAGTTCAGAACGGTACGTTCTTCACGCTCCGACTGTGGGGGATAAAAGGGCGACCCCGAGAGAGGCAGACTCCCGTATCGAAACCGGAGGTCTTGAAGCTTGAGGGCAGTTGGAAAGACGCAATCAAGGATTGATTGACGAAGCGTTCTCCTGAGGGCTGGTCCGAATCCGACTAACGCCGTAATATTATCCACAGAGCGCAGGTGCCGCTGTATATAGATAGCTGACGCCTGATTTGATTTTATATTACCAATTCCAATATTATCCGCCCAACTACAAACGGCAAAAACCTGCCGAACAAGGCTGCGGAGGCGGAGGGGTTAATGGCTTTAGAACGTAGCAGGTTGCTGGAAATCCTTAAGCGAACGTCCTACTTGGAGAGCGATACTCCCGTTTACCGTCTAGCTTCGGGCATCGACAGCAAATACTACATCGACTGCAAGAAAGCGCTATCCGATCCAGAAGCGCGAGATTGTCTCGCGACACTGGTCCTCCAGCTGTTTGGCACCGCGCCGATCGAGGCCGTAGGCGGATTGGAGCTTGGGGCTTATCCGATCGCGACTTCAATTTCGGACAAGATTTATAGAGACATCCACAAGAATGTTCGAGTGTTCGTGGTTCGGAAGGATCGAAAAAAGCATGGCATCACATCGCTGATCGCCGGAGATACGAGACCGGGTGATCGCGTGCTGATTGTCGATGATGTGATCACTTCGGGTAGCTCAGCAATTCAGGCGATAGACACGGTACGCGACGCGGGCCTGAAAGTGGACGACGTAGTCGCGATGGTGGATCGCGAAGAGTCAGACGGTCGCAAGAATATTGAAGCGAAGGGCGTGCGATTTCACGCGATTTTCACTCTCAATGATCTCAAGAGCTTCGATGGACCCGGCGACAAAAACAAAGATCCAAAATCTGATCAACAGCGGACTCTACGAAGACAATCTTCGCGAGTTGCTGCAACTAGTTAAACAGAACTTCTTCGATAATCCCGCTCTATGCGGTTCGCTGATCTCGATATTGCTCTCCCTTATTGAGGAGTTCGGTCAGGGCCACGTTAGTACGGTCCTTCTGAATTACTTTCAGCAGAATTTGACCCAACCGATGCTGGATGCCCTCGCGGCAGAGTCGGGTCCGCCGCAGACACTGCTCAACGCTCTCAACAACCTTCACTCCGCCTGGTACAAGCTCTGATTTGGCGAATGCTCCCGGATTTTTCGATTTTCCCGCAAAAATTTCTTGAGCGAGTTGATCGCGCCCGATCAGAGCCAATACCAACCTCCCCGTGGGGGCGGGTTCACTTTCGAGTCCAGGTGCGTCCACCAATTAATTCGATCAGTTGAGACGCTCGGTTTGGCGGCCGCCGCTGATTGAAGTACCTTGGAGTACGCGATCCTGTTAATTCGCAAGCGTCGAAGTAATTTGCATCACCGCCGCGAGGTCTGAAAATGTTTGAAGACGAAACCATAGACATTGCGTGCCCGAAGTGTGGCTTCAAGAACTCGCTCCTGGTGCGGGAAATCGAACAGCACGCCGAAACTCATATCGTCTGCCAGGGCTGCAAGGTCGGCGTGAAAGTGGAGGCCTCGGAGTTTCAGCATCGACTCAATGAGATCAACGACGAGGTCGAAGCGATGCAGGTCGAAGCCCGGCACGGGAAGAGCCCCAAACCACGCAAAGGCGATTTTCAGATTTGAGGTGCCCTGACCGTCTTCTCGCTCGAAAGCTAAGAATCGACGGCTGCGATTCTCGCGCGATTTCAAAACTTGAAGGGAGATCTCTGCGATGAAGAAGACCAGGGTAGCAGGAGCGATGCTCGCGACCGCGGTCGCATTGGCTTTCACCGCCGGCGTGGTACGTGCCGAAGACACGTCGAACGGGGCCACCCAGGCGGCGCAAATCAAGTGCCTCGGTGCGAACGCGTGCAAAGGGCAGAGCGCGTGCAAGACCGCTACTTCCAGCAACGATTGCAGGGGCAAAAATTCGTGCAAGGGTAAAGGCTACATCATCACCGCCGACGCCAAATCGTGCGAAGGCAAGGGCGGTCACATAGGCAAGAAAGCCCCGATGCCGGGGATGTAGCTGGTCACTGTTTATTCCTAATTTTCCGGGGTACCGGGGTTCGCCGTCATCATCCACGCGTTGCCTTCATAAGGTTCGCGCGATTGGAGGAATCGCTCACGAAGTTTCTGCGCACAGGCATCTATCCAATCGCTGCGCTCCTTCTGCTCTTGTCGCTTGCCGCCCCCGCTGCTGCCGACATGGACGGTGTGATGATGCACGGCGGAAAAATGATGATGATGAAAGCGGGCCGGCCAGCGACTGCGATGGATCATGAAGTCACAATGTCGGACGGCACCGTTGTCGAAGTCGATGGCACCGTCAAACGGAAAGACGGCAAGGAATTTCATCTGCAAAACGGTGAAATGATCATGATGGACGGGCATCTAATGAAAGGCGGCAAAGCCACCCCGATGAGTCAGTAGGAACTTTGTCGTTCGCCGAACGGTTGTAGATTCACGATGGACGCGCGTCCGCCAAAAGATCGAAAATCCACGAGAGTCACCACGCCGCTTCGAGTCTCGCCGCCGTGGAGTGAGACTACCGACTCATCGCACGCGGAAAACCGCCGCAGGCAACGACGTGCCCAGCCGGCCGCGATTCGGCTGGCGCATTGGATCAACATTCCACTGCTCGTCATCATGGCAGGCAGCGGCCTGCAGATTCTCGCCGCGTATCCGGCGCTCGGTCCGCGCGGCGCGCAATATTGGTGGTATCCGTTTCAGAACGACGCGCCACCGTCATGGCTTCGCTTCGGCGGATGGCTCGCGGGCGCGCGTCACTGGCATTTCGCGATCGCCTGGTTCCTCATCCTCAACGGCGTGATCTATCTCATCTATATGATCGCGAGCGGTGAATGGCGCCGCCGTGTTTTCATTCCGACGCGCGACACTTCGAACGCGGTCGCGATGTTCGCCTACTACTTGCGCGTCCGCAAAACTCCGCCGCCCGAGGACTTCTACAACGGCCTGCAACGGATGGCGTACACGTCCGCGATTATGTTCGCCGTCGTGGTGGTTATGTCGGGCCTCGCGATCTACAAACCGGTCCAGTTGTATTGGATCACCGCGGCATTCGGCGGATACGACGTCGCGCGCGTGGTGCATCTGAGCTGCCTGGTTTTGCTCGCGATGTTTACGGCGATGCACCTGGTGCTCGTCGCGCTGCATCCGAGGACGATCGTCACGATGGTGACCGGGGGGCAGCGTGGCTAGGTTAATCACGCGGCGAAAACTGCTGCTCGGTCTCGCCGCGAGCACTGCGCTAGCTGGATGCGACAGCCGCGCCGCGTCGATGTTCCTGTCCGGGATGGGACGCTGGAACGAGCGCGTCGATCGGTTGTTGTTCTCGGAGAATCGGCTCGCGCCCGAACCGCCAGCGTCCGAGCTCACGCCCGAGGCTGCGTTCCCGAGCTACTTCATTTCCGACTCGATGCCGTTCGCGCCGGATAATTGGGCGCTCAAGGTTGGCGGCGTAGTCGCGCGGCCCGCGGTCTTCACGCTCGAGCAGCTCAAGCGGATGCCGCAAACGGGAATGCGCATTCGCCATCACTGCGTCGAGGGTTGGTCTGCGGTGGCCGAATGGAATGGCGTGCAACTCCGCGAGATTGCGCGGATGGTCGGTGCGAGCCGCGACGCGCAGTACGTCGAGTTCAAATCATTCGACAACGGCTACTATTCGACGTGGGACATCGAGAGCTCGATGCATCCGCAGACGATTCTCGCCTACGGCATGAACGGCCGCCCGCTATATCCCGATCACGGCGCGCCGCTCCGCCTCTACTCGCCGGTGAAACTCGGCTACAAAATGGTAAAGTACCTGACCGAAGTGAATTTCCTCCCGACGCGCACCGGCGGCTACTGGGAAGATCAGGGCTACGACTGGTACGGCGGCGTCTAGTCGAAAGCGATCGAGTTGTTCGTCGGGTTGAAACATCTGGAGAGAATGCGATGCTCCGATACCGTAGCTTTGAAGAAATAGTCGATCATCCGGGTTTGCGCATCGTGTTAGTCAAAGGCGTGCCCAGCCCCTGGGGCCAGGCCGCCAAGGCTATCTTTGAAATCAAGGGTCTCGATTACGTCGCCGCTCCATGGCTTGGGGGCGAACCCAACGAAAACATCGTGGCTTGGAGTGGTGCGACGAGCGCGCCCATCGTCGCTTGGGCCAAGGAGCGACCCGTCAATCGCTGGATCGACATCCTCTATCTGGCCGAACGACTCGCGCCCAAGCCTGCGCTGATTCCGACGGACGCTATGCAGCGAGCGCTGATGATCGGTCTGTCGCACGAAATTTGTGGCGAAATGGGTATCGGCTGGAACCGGCGTTTACAGCTCTTTGCGCCGGCTTTCGCGTCCGGCACTCCGTCAGCTGGAGTTAGCCGGATGGGCAGCAAATATGGATACAACGAAGTCGACCTCAAAGCTGCCGGAGAACGCACGGCCGCCTCGCTCAACGCGCTCGCAAACCAGCTCAAATCGCAGTACGCGCGGGGGGTGAAGTATTTTGTCGGAGACGCCTTGAGCGCGCTCGACGTTTACTGGACGGCCTTCGCCAATCTGCTCGACCCCTTGCCCCAGGAGCAGAACCCGATGTCTGAGGGCCTGCGGCGCGGCTTCACGGCGACTGACCCGGCCATCAAGGCGGTCCTGGACCCGCTGCTACTGGAACATCGCTCCCGTATCTTTCGCGAGCACTTCCGCGATCCGATGGAGCTGTAAGCGCAGGCAGCGTTTAGTCGATCGCGAGGCTTGCGAACGACACCGCCGACTCGCTCTGCGGTTCCATCGCGATTCCATATTTGAGCAACCGCGCGCTGCGGCCACGGAGCAACTCGAGTTGCGTGTACATCGGCGACAGACCGCAAATTCGGCGCGCGTCGCGATCCTTAAGGATGTCGGCGAAGAAACCGTCCGGGTCGCCGCGCCTGATGCTTTCTATCAGGCGAAGATCCTCGCGCTGGACGCGCTCGGCCACGGCGCGATCGGCGGCGAACTCGTCGCCGAATTTCTTACCGACGTGCGCGAAATCCACGCCCGAAAGAATCAACACGCGACGATTCTCCGCGTCCAGCTCGGCTTTCAGCGCCGCGATGAACGATCCGACGCGCGAATCGCGCGCGGGCGTGACTCCGCTCGCCACCATTTCATGGAACGAACTGACGAGGATCGGCACGACCTGGTAGCCGCGCACTCCGAATGCGTACGCGAGGAACAGTGCCTGGAATTCGATCGAGTGCTCATTGCGATGCAGCATCTCGTCGGCGAACAGATCCCCTGCGTAACGCGCCGCGAGCCGATCGATAAACGCACCGTCGGTCTCGACCGCGCCGAACGGCGTCGCGTAGTTCTTGCGCGTCGCACTGAACAGCTCAGGCCCGGCGCCGTAGTGCGAGGTTCCCAGGATCACGACCAGCTCGGGCGGTTCGTGCGCCATCAGCTCGTGATACGCGTGCGCGTACGCGGAGGCGCCTCGTCGCGGATCTATATGAGGCGCGATCAAGCCTGCGAGCGACGCTGACTTCTTTTTCGAGACGGCGCGGCCAGGTCCTTCGGGCGGATCGAAGAACGCCGCAAGCTCGAGCCGCAACTTCGCCGGATCCTTCTCATAGCAGAGTCCGGCCAGCGCCGCCGGACGATCAGGACTCGCGAGAAATTCTTCGCGCACGCGCCGCTCACGCTCATGAAATGCAGGCGAATCGAGAAAGTACGCGCGATCCAGCGCCGCGATCAGCTCGTCGAGCTTTTCGAGCGGAATCATCTCGCCGAAGCGCTTCGCAAACGCTGCCTGGATGTCCTTCAGCGCCATCAGGCCGTCGAACAACGTCACGATGAAGTACGCGCCCATCCCGAGCATGATCGGCTCGGGCGCAAGCCCGCTCGGATCGCGCAAACAGATCAGCGTCTGATCCTGCTGCTCGACGGGGAAAGCCTCGACGGCGCGAATCTTTGGATTTTCCATCGCGAATTATGAATCTTGGAGTTAGTTCGTGGGCCGCGTTTACAGATGCTACGAGCTTTGACAAACTGCGGCAAGCTGATAGAAATTCTCCGCGCAAAAATCCAAAATCGCCTCGAATCATGTCCGACGACCAACATCGACGCCGCGCCGCTCTGACTGGCTCTCATGCGCGACGCAAGCACGCGCGTGCGCGTGCCCGCTACAAAGTTGCGCGTACTGATTCGCTCGCGCCCGGTGAATCGCTGAAGTTCATGCTGCCGATTCGCGGCACCGACGAGGAATGTTTTCTGATCAATTTCGGCGGTGAGTTTCACGCCTACGTCAATCGATGCCGCCATGTGCCGATGGCGATGGACTGGGTCGACAACCAGTTTTTCGCGGAGGACGGCCGCTACCTGATGTGCCAGACGCACAACGCCTACTACGAGCCGGCGAGCGGCGAATGTATCGCCGGGCCGCCGACCGCATGCGGCAAATATCTTTATCGAGTGATGACCGAAATTGACGAAGGAGTCATCTACGCGCGTCCGCCGCAGGAAGAATTCGAAGACTGAGAGAGAGGACGACTACGGCTTATTCGTACTCGTCGCCGAAGTGGGCGCGCACGATTCGCGCCTTCAGGTACTCGAGCGTGCCGAGATCCTCGACGATGTCGCCGCCGGTGTCGTAGAAGAACAGCTCGCCGTTCTTCGTGCGCCCGACCGCGATGATCCATTCAAGATCGTCCCGGTCCTCAAGCAAATAGTTGATTGTCTGCGCCACCCCGCGGCCCGGGATAATCGTAATCTTCGGCCTTGGGAGTTTTTCCTTTTCCTGCTTGGGCATCTCTTTGATCAACCCTCTGACGGCGGGAGGATGCGCGAATCGACCACTCAATTACTCTAAGAATGCCCCGCGATCTAAGTCAATAGCGCGTGCACCGCGATCTCAACATGATGCGTGTTGGGGAAGAAATCGAACCCGCGAACCCGATTGACTTTGTATCCAGCGCCTGAAAGCACCCGCATATCGCGCGCCAGCGTCGTCACGTCGCATGACACGTAGATGACGGCGGGTGCCCGCAACTTGACGATCGGCTCCATCAGATCGGGCGCGCCGGTGCGCGGCGGATCGAGAATGATGATCTCAGGACGATAGCGCGCGCGATGCAGAAAGTCCGCCGTCGCCGACGCTTTCATCGCGACGAATTGCGCATCGCGAAAGTTCAAGCGCGCCGCATTGTGCGATGCCGCCGCGATTGCGCCCGCGTCCGCATCGACGCCCGTCACTCGCGCACCTCGCCGTGACGCGGGGAGGCTGAAGTTTCCCGCGCCGCAGAACAAATCGAGCACCGGCGACGACTCGTGAATCGCCGCCATCTCCATCACGCTCGCGACCAGCTTCCGGTTCTGCGCACGATTCACCTGGCTGAAAAGATCGGCGTCAACATCGATCGAGAGTCCAGGTTCGAGCTCGATCGTGATCGACGGCTCGCCGACGGTCGCGCGATGCGTCCCCGATCGCAACACGATTCCCGCAATCTCGTTGTCCGACTCGAGCACATTGCGCGCGCCCCGGAGATCCTCATCTGTCGCCGGCTTCTTCAGATGCGCGACCTGCACTTCGCGAGCGCTGTCGCGCACCACCTCGATCTCCTCGACGCGCTTGCCGAGCGATCGCGCCAGGTGTATCGGCATTCGGATACCCGCCTCGGCAACCATGCATGAATCGATCTCGACGATCGAGTTGCTGCCGGCCTCGTAAAATCCAAGCACGCCCTTGGCGCCGACCCTGAGCCGGATTCTCGACCGATAGCCGAACTCCTCAGGCGCCGGCTCGACCAATCCGACTGGATCGATCTCGATTCCCAACGCGTGACCCAGCTCGCGCGCGACAACCTCGCCCTTGAACCGCACCTGCGCGCCGTAGTCGATATGCTGCCAGTCGCATCCACCGCATCGCGGGAGGTATGGACACGGTGCTGCACGACGGTCGGTGCTCCGGCTGATGACATCGCGAATCTTCGCGACCGCGTAATCGCGCCGCTCCGAAACTATCTCGACGTCGAGCCTGTCGCCCGCCACCGCGCCTGCAACCATCACCGCCTTGCCGTCCTGACGGCCGACGCCGAACGGCCCGAACGTCATCGCGCTGATTTCAATCTCCGGCATCGCGCCCAAACTTTATCCCCACTACGCAATTTGCGCGACGCGCCTTATAATGGTGCCCGCGCTCTCGCGCTTCTGCTTCTGCACTCACCGGGTGACGCCTTGGCAATCGAGACTGAACTTCGCGATCTAATCGACAGGAATCTCCCCGCTGACTCCGCGCCTCGCGTCGCCGCTTTCGCCGCGCGGCTGTTCGCGCACGAGTCCGCCGACAATCAGGATCGCGTCCCGGCCAAGCGCCGCCTTGCGCTCGTTCAGTCGGCGTTTGAATTCTTTTCGGTCCGCACCGAGCCCGTGATCGCGCGAGTCGAAGCGGTTCCGGGCGACGACACTCTCGCCGTCGTCGAGACCGTCACCACCGATTGCCCGTTTATCGTCAACAGCCTGCTCGAATATTTTCATCACCTCGGCGCGAACGTGCGTACGATTCTCCATCCGATCTTCAAAGTCACTCGCGACAAGGATGGGCGCATCGTATCGTTCGAGCAGTCCTCATCCGCCGAGCGCGGCGAATCGTTCGCCCACGCGGAACTCAAGCTCGCGCCGACGCCTGAGCAGGCGCGGCAAATCGAGCGCAACGTCATCTCGATTTTAACCGAGGTCCATGAGGCGACCGATGATTTCGATGAAATGACCGGCCGCGCACTGCAGATCTGCGAGGAAACCGCTGCCATGCGCGAGCTGGTCGAAGTCCGCGACCTGATGCGCTGGCTGGTCAACGGCGGTTTCGTATTCCTCGGCTTTCGCCGCTATCTCGTGACCCGCGACGACGGCGCCGCCAAATTCGTGCTCGATCCCGGAACGGAACTCGGCATCATGCGCGAGCATGACGAGTCACGATTTCGCACTTCGGTCCCGCTCGAAGAACTTTCACCCGCGCGCCGCAAGCTCTTCTTCGAAGGACCGCCGCTGGTCGTCGGCAAGTCGCGCGCCGAGTCGCACGTGCATCGGCGCCGCCCGATGGACAGCGTGTCGATTCGCCGCGCCGACGCATTCGGCCGCGTCGTTGCGTTCGACAATTTCGTCGGCCTGTTCACGTCCAAAGCTTACGCCGAGGAAGCGCAACACATTCCGGTCCTGCGCGCGAAGTTGCGCGAGGTGCTCGAGTCCGAAGGCGCCGTGCCGGGCTCGCACGACTACAAGGAAATCGTTTCCGCCTTCAACAGCTTCCCCAAGGACGAGCTTTTTCGCGCGCCCGTCGCCGAACTGCGCGCGCAGTTGCGCCTCATCCTCAACGTCAAGAGCGAGGCTGCGGTGCGGCTGTTCGTCGCGCCCGATCTGCGTCACGGTAACGTGATTGCGCTGGTCGTGATGCCGCGCGAGTCCGGTTCCGCCGATCTCAGCCGGCGCATCCAGGACACTCTCGCCGCCGCGCTCAACGGCACGCTCGTCTATTTCCATTTGGCGCTCGGCGAGGGATACACGGCGCGCCTCCATTTCTGCTTTTTGGCCGATCCGCCAAAGACCTCGGTCATCCGCGGCCTTGAAACCGCGATCGCCGACCTCGCCCGGCGATGGGACGATCGTTTGCAGGAGCGGTTGCTCGAAAAATTCGGGCCAAAGCGCGGACATGCGCTCGCGGAGCGATGGGCCGCTGCGTTCAGCGCCGACTACCAGGCTGCGATTGACGTGGCGCGCGCGCTCGGCGACATCGAAGACATCGAAGCACTGCTCGCCGGCGGCCGCGATTTCGTCGTCGAAACCGAACCTCATAAAAATGGCGACGATCGCAGCGACATCCGCATCATCGGATTCGGTGACGCGCCGATGCTCTCCGAGTTGATGCCCACGTTGCAGAACTTCGCTATCGAGGTGCTCGCCGAGGACGTGCACGAGCTTCACCCTCGCGCTGACGGCAAAGTGACGCGCGCGTACCTGCAAGTTTTTTCCGTGCACGGACCGAACTCGCAGCCGTTCGCAAAATCTCCCGGCGCTCCGCTGATTGCCGACGCCATCGCCGCCGTGCGCAACGGTCTCGCCGCCGACGATGCGCTCAACGCGCTCACTCTCACCGCCGGCCTCGCCTGGCGCGAGGTCGCTCTGATGCGCGCATATCTCGTCGCCGCGTTTCAGATGCGCCTGGCGCCTGCGCGTCTCGGGTTGCAGCGCGTTCTGTTGCTGTATCCCGATATTACAAGGTCGCTGTTCGAATTGTTCACCGCGCGCCTCTCGTTCGACAGTCCTGCCACGCCGGAAAAAATCGCGGAGTTGCGCGAAGCGTACGTCGCTCGCCTCGGCTCGATCGACAATATTGTTGACGATCGAATTGCGCGCGCGTTGCTCTCGCTGGTCGAGGCGACTGTGCGGACTAATTTTTTCCGCGAGACGCCTTCACCCGACCCCTACATCGCGCTCAAGTTCGAAAGCGCTCGCATCACTAGCCTTCCCGACACCGCGCCGCTCTACGAAATTCACGTCAACAGTCCGCGCATGGAAGGATGCCATCTGCGCCACGGACGTCTCGCGCGCGGCGGCATCCGCTTCAGCGACCGAGTCGACGACTACCGCACCGAGATTCTCGACCTGATGAAGACGCAGACCGTGAAGAACGCGATCATCGTCCCGTTCGGCGCCAAGGGCGGCTTCATCGTCAAGCCGCGCCCGCGTCATCAGGCGGATCCTCGCGATGGTGTCGAAGCCTACCGGACGCTGATGAACGCGATGCTCGATCTCACCGACAATCTGACCGACGACGGCCCCGTGCATCCCGCCCGCGTCCGCGTGCTCGACAACGACGGCCCATATCTCGTCGTCGCCGCCGATAAGGGCACCGCAACTTTCTCGGACATCGCCAACGGCATCGCAATCGAGCGCGGCTTCTGGCTCGGCGACGCGTTCGCATCTGGCGGCGAGCACGGCTACGACCACAAGCAGCTTGGGATCACGGCGCGCGGCGCCTGGGAGTCCGCGCGCCGCCATCTGCGCGAGATGGGCCGCGACCCCGACCGCGGCGCGCCGATCACGATGCTTGGCATCGGCGACATGTCGGGCGACGTGTTCGGCAACGGCCTCCTGCGCTCGCGTAACGTGAAGCTCGTCGCCGCCTTCGACCATCGCCACATCTTCATCGATCCAGATCCCGACCCCGCCGCGAGCTTCGACGAACGCAAGCGCCTGTTCGATCTGCCGCGCTCGAGTTGGGCCGACTACAATCCCGCTCTCATCAGCGCCGGCGGCGGCGTCTTCCGCCGCGGTCAGAAACGCATCGAGCTAAGCAATCAGGCGCGCGCCGCGCTCGGATGCGATGCCGACGCGCTCGACGGCGAGTCGTTGATTCAATGCATTCTGCGCGCTCCGGTCGATCTATTTTACAACGGCGGCATCGGCACCTATGTTCGCGCGACGACCGAGACCGACGCCGCAGTCGCCGACCACGCCAACGACTCATGCCGCATCACCGCGCCCGAACTTCGCGCGAAGATTGTCGTCGAAGGCGGCAACCTCGGCTTCACTCAGGCGGCGCGTATCGAGTACGCCCTCGCCGGCGGCCGCATCAACACCGACGCGATCGACAACTCGGCCGGCGTCGATATGTCGGATCACGAGGTCAATCTCAAGATTCTGCTCGAACCCGCGGTGGCACGCGGCGAACTCGCCTTCGACGCCCGCAACCGCGCGCTCGCCGCATGCGCTGGCGAAGTTGCCGACCGCGTCATCGCCGACAATCGCGACCAGGTGCTGTCGCTCAGCCTCGAACAGCTGCGCAGTCGCACGCTCCTTAACGAGTTCCGCGACCATCTCCAGGCCATCGAGGATCGCGGCATCCTGCACGGGATGGAACCCGCAATGCCTCCGCGCGAGGCGATGCGCGACCGCCACGCGCGCTACCCCGGCCTCACTCGTCCTGAGCTCGCGCTGGCCACGGCCTATACCAAGATCGATCTGATCGAGCGGCTCGAGACCACTGTGCTGGTTGACGATTCGTACCTCGTCGGACGATTCCTGCAACCATACTTCCCGCCCTCGCTCGCCGAGCACGCCGATGTCGCGACTCATCGCCTCCGCCACGAACTGATCGCGACGCGCGCCGTCAATGAACTCGTCGATCTCGTCGGCTCGACTTTTGTCTTCAGCCACGTTCGCGATCGCGGCGTCGCGGCCGAGGACGTCGTCCGCGCGTGGGTGATCGCGACCGACGTGCTTTCGATTCACGAACGCGCCGCCGAACTCAAGCGCAACGCGGCGACGATCGCGGCGGCATCCGAACTGGGCGCATTTCTCGCGCTCGAACGAGCATGCCGCAGCGCCGCCGGATGGGCGCTCGGCGAACTCGAGCCCGCCACTTCGATCGGCGCCGCGGTGACCCGCTTCAAGCCTGCCTTCGAGAAGCTATGCGCCGAATTCGAAACGATGCTCGCCAGCGGCGAGCGCGACCGCTTCGAGCGTCTCTATCGCGAGCTGCGGGTTGATGTGCTCGAGGGCGAATTGGCGCACGGGCTCGCGCGCCTGGCCTTCGCCGATCACATTCTGAGCGTGCTGAGTCTCAGTTTCGCCCGCGAAGTTGACCCGGTCAGAACGGCTCAGGCCTACTTTCAACTCAGCGCGCAACTCAACTTCGCAATTCTCGAGGAAGCGCTTCAATCGATCGGCACTGATGACCGCTGGGAACGGCGCGCCGCCAACGAACTCGCCACCGAACTTCGCGCCGCTCGAATAGCTCTGTGCTGCGCGGTGCTCGACGCCATCGCCGACGATCCCGATCTGACTGTCGATGAATCGATCGAGCAGTTGAAGCGTGTCCGCGCGAACCGTTTCGCGCAACTAAAGCAACTCTTCGACGAACTAAAGACCCTGGCATCGCCGACCCTACCCGCAATCCAAGTCACAATCCGCGCCCTGTCCCGATTGGCTGCATGATGCACGCCATCGAGCCCCCGCCCCTGAGAGCAAAGTAGTGCGCCGCGCGCAACTTTGCGCTTCTCAGTGGGTGCAGGGGTCACCCCTGCCGCCCGCCGCGCAGGCGATTATTCCAATTAAGTTGTCTGCCGCCCGCTGATTCTCGTCAGAGCGCGACCCTCGGCAATTGCGCCGTCGCCTGCATCGCGGATTGCGGCGCGGAATCGACGCGCTCTGCTTCCCGCGGCTCTCTCAAGTCCTGGTACAGCCGCAAGCCCGCCGCGACCAGGAAGGCGGTGGTCGCAAAGTTGACGCCGATCTCTGCCAGGCCGACCAGAAAGATCGATGTGCCAAGAAACCCCGTCACCACTCCCACCGGCCCAAACAGCAGGCTCACCACCACGAACGCGCCCGCGGCCCACGTGTTGTATCCCGACCATACCGCGAGAAATACCACGATCCGCGTCGCCACTTTGAAGAACCGCTTGCGCATCAGGTCGCGGCTGAACAGCAGCGCATGCCAGCTATGCTTGCCGTCGAAGATCAGCGCGAACTGCGCGAAGTACAACCACGCGTAAATCAACGCGCCGAGCATGATCATCAGCACCAGCGCGATGTATGCCCACACGCCGACCGAACCCGGCATGAAATTCAACGTCTCCTGGAACAGGAACAGCCCTGCCGCCGGCGCCAGCAGTTGCAGGATCGTCACCCAGATGAATCCCGGCGCCAGCGGAATCGATCGCCGGTAAACCTCGATCGCCTCGCCGACAATCGACGGCTCGCGGATTCCCGCCTGGATCCTCTTGAGCGAACACAACGTGATCAGCGTCACCAGCAGAGTGACTAGCCCGAAGATCACATGCAGCGCCTTCGTGACCCACGGCGAGAACGGTTGCGGCTCCTGCAAGGGCGCGGTCTTGGCCGGCGCATCGACGCTTTCCACTTGCGTGTAGCTGATATTTTGCGATCCCGGCTCGAACGTCGTGGCGAGGTGGTACTGCAGATTCAACGCGTCCGGCAGCAGGCACAACGCCGCCGCGAGCAGCAACGGCGCCAGCACCACTGCCAGCACCGACCAATTTCCGCGCAGATCGTTTACCGCGTTAGCGAGATATATGAAGCTGCTTTTGAGGCGAACAGGATTCACGGCGCGTTAGAGGTTGGCATCCTCACCCAATCGAGACAAGTCCGCTGCATTTCCCCATGATCGCTCCCCGCTTCGATGGTATATTGATGGCTCACGACGATCCTACACGGAGTACCCACTCATGGCCGACGACCGCGCATTGAAAATCGAGCATGAGAACAAAATGATTCGCCGCCTGCGCTTCCTGGTCGAGCTGACCTTCGCCACCATCGCGCAGGACAACGACATGACCCTCGAGCAGGGATGGGAACACGTGCTCGCGCTCAAGGGCGCCGCGGTCACGATGTTTCCCGGCAAGGAAGAAACCTTCGACCTCGTCTATCTGCCGCGCTTCTCGCGTCTGCTCGCCGAGCGATTCGGCGCGAATTGAAGCTCGCGGGCCTTATCGCAAAGCCCGACGGCTCGCTCGTCCGCGGGCATGTCAGGTTCGCCGATCGGATCACCGCGCTCGACTCCGTGTCCGATGCCGGCGACGACTACATCCTGCCCGGTTTCGTCGATCTCCAGGTCAACGGCTCGCACGGCATCAACGTCATGAACGCGTCTGCCGACGCGCTCGCAACTCTAAGCCGTCATCTCGCGCGCGAAGGCACGGTCGCTTGGATGCCGACCGCGGTCACCGCGCCGATTGAAAAGATCGCGCAGGTTCACGAGTCGATCGCGAGTGCGCTGGAAAATTCGCAGCGCGATGACTCCGCCGAGGCCGCCGCGATTCTCGGTATGCATCTCGAAGGCCCGTTCATTTCGCCGCACCGCCTCGGCGCGCATCCCACGCTCAACCTCGAGCCGCGCGGCGACGCCTTCGATCGTGTGCTCGCGATGCGCGCGCTTCGACTGCTCACCCTCGCACCCGAGCTGCCCGGCGCGCTCGACGCGATTCGCCGCCTTGCTGCGCGCAACGTCGTCGTCTCGATCGGCCACACCAACGCGACCCTCGATGAGGCGAACGCCGGAATCGCCGCCGGCGCCCAGATGTTCACGCACTTGTTCAACGCGATGCGTCCGTTGAATCATCGCGACCCCGGCGTCATCGCCGCCGCGCTCACGCCTTCGCCTGCCATCCCCGCAATCATCCCCGACAGCGTCCACGTGCATCCCGCGATGCTCCGTCTCGCTGTCACCGCGCGCGGGATAGACGGCATCATCATCGTCACCGATAAAGTAGCGCCGGCAAAAACCACTAACGCGGAAAAAACCGTCGGCCGCGCGCGCGCGACGATTCGCGACGGCGCCGCACGCCTCGACGACGGCACGCTCGCCGGCAGCATCATCTCGATGCTCGCCGGCGTCCGCTTGATGGTCGAAAAGGTGGGCGTCAGCATCGGCGACGCCGCCGTGATGGCCGCGACCAACCCGGCGAATCTCATCGGCGCCGGCGATCGCGGACGCATTCAGGCCGGCGCGCGCGCCGATTTAATCGTGCTCAATCAGGCGCTAGAGTTGAAGTCAGTATTCATCGGCGGTCGCGAGCTGAGCTAGTCGCCGGTCGCCATAAAATCTCAACTACCAATCGGAGCCAATCGATGCCGCTGAACATTGCCTGCGTAGGCCGCGAATACCCGCCCGTCACGATCAACGTCACCCTCGACGCGATGCAGAAGTACGCGCGCGCCTACAACGACGGCAACCCCGCGTTCTTCGACGCGAGCCGTCCCACCGACATCGTCGCGCCCCCCATGTTCGGCGTCACCGTCACCTGGGACGCCCTGATGAAGGCCATGATGGATCCCGATCTCAAAGTGGACCTGTTGCGTCTTGTTCATGGCGAGCAGGACATGGAATTTCCAAATCCGATTCGCCCCGGCGACGTCATCACCGCGAACGCAAAGGTCCTTTCGATCGAGGCCAAGAGTACCGGCGAGACCATGACCGTCGAGCTGAACGCCGCCAATCAGAAGGGCCAGCCGGTTCAGAAAACTCTCTTCATTATTTTTATTCGAGGCGCGCGCAACCGCGACGCCGCGGCCACCGAACCGCGCCCCGCCGAGCCCGATCGCGGTGCGCCGCTCTTCACCGTCGCGCAAACCATCGACAAGGATCAGACCTTCCGCTACCGCGACGCTTCCGGCGATCCCAATCCGATCCACGTCGATGAGAACATCGCGAAGATGGCGGGCCTGCCCGGCATCATCGTGCATGGCCTCTGCACAATGGCGTTTACGTCGAAGGTCGTGATCGACAAACTCTGCGCCGGTGATCCGAATCGCCTCAAGCGCCTGCGCGTCCGCTTCTCCCGTCCCGTGCTGCCCGGCCAGACCATCACCACCAAAATCTGGGCCGACGGCGAGCGCGACGGCCGCAAAATTTTCGCCTACGAGACTTTCAATCCCGACGGCCAGCCGGTCATCAAGGGCGGCGTCGCCGAAGTCGCAACCTGACGTTCTTTCTCCGCCGTGAAAATCACCATCGGCCTCTCGCTCTCTCTCACCGGCGAATACGCGCCGATGGGCCGGCAGGCCGAACTCGCGATTCGACTATTTATCGCCGACGCCAATGCCGGCAGCGCGCTGCGCGTCGGCGGCGATCGCTGTGAGTTCGCGCTCGAATCTCACGACGACGCGAGCGATCCCGTGCGATGCGCCGAAATTTATCGCTTGCTATGCGCGGATCGCCGCGCCGGCATTATCTTCGGCCCCTACTCCAGTCGCCTTGCGCGCGTCGCCGCCCCAATCGCCGAACAATCGGGCCGGGTCTTCGTCAATCACGGCGGCGCCGGCGACGAACTATACGAGCGCGGCTACAAGCTAATCGTAGGAATACTCAGTCCCGCAAGTGACTATTTGCGCGGCTTCGTCCGACTACTCACTCAACTCAAGCTGTGGCGCAAGCGCGTCGCGATCGTCGCGTCGAAATCTGTCTTCGCCCGAGCGGTCGCGTCAGGCTTCGAGCGCGCCGCCGACGAACGTGCGGCGCGCCGCCGCGGAGTCCGCGTCCGCGTCAAATGGAACGGCGCGTTCGATCCCGACTCGACGCCCGCGCGCCTTTTCCCCGCGCTCAAGCGCAACCGCGTCAACGCACTCGCCAGCGCCGGCAGCTACGATCACGACGTCGCCGTCATGCGCGCGGTCGCAGCCTCCGGCCTCATCATCCCGGTGCTCGGATGCGTCGCGGCCGGCGTGCGTCGCTTCGAGTCGGACCTGGGCGAGCTGGCGGACGGCATCGTCGGCCCGTCGCAATGGGAGGATTCCCTTGAGCTCGAACCCGCGCTCGGTCCGACGCCCGCCGAGTTCGCCCGCCGGATGCGCACTGCCGGCGCCGCCGACACTCCCGACTATCCCAGTGCGCAGATTTACGCCGCCGGCCTCATCACCGCCGCCGCGCTTGCGAGCGCCGGCCGTCTCGACGACGCGATGCTTCGTGCCGCATTTTCCGATCTGCAAACCACCACGATGTTCGGCGACTTCGCGATCGATCGCGTCACCGGCCGGCAGCTCGGTCATCAGATGTTGCTCGTGCAATGGCATCGCGGGCGCAAGGTGATCATCGTGCCCGAATCGCACGATGATTCAGGCTCGCTCGATTTTCCCGCCGGATGGCGTCTGCTGCTTGCGGGCGCCGAAGCGCTTCGCTTAAGTCGTCCTGACGATTTGCAGGAATCGCTCGACGACGAAGATCCGGACCAGGATAAAGATGAGCGCAATCACGATTAGACTCGAACGCACCAAGGTCATCGCCATCGGCCTGATGTCCGGCACTTCGCACGACGGCGTCAGCGCGGCCGTGGTCGAGCTCGACGAGCGTTCCCGTCCGCCCGCGCACATGATTGCGTTTCACACTTTTCCGTACACCGCGCGCTTCCGCAAAGAATTGCTCGCCGCTTCTGCCGACGAGAAAATCGGCGCCGCCGCGATTTCGACGCTCAACTTCGCCCTCGGCCGCGAGTTCGCCCGCGCCGCCGTCGAGATCGCCAAACTCGCGCGCGTCGCACTGTCCCGCGTTGCCTTCATCGGCTCGCACGGCCATACATTTTTTCATCTGCCGCCGCGCCGCACGACGCGTGGACAGCTCGCCTCCACGATGCAACTCGGCGAGTCCGCCGTCATCGCCGCTGCCACCGGTGTTCCCGTCGTCGCCGACTTCCGCACGATGGATCTCGCGCTCGGCGGCGAGGGCGCGCCCCTCGCGCCGCTCGCTCATCTATGGCTGTTCGCCGACCCGAAGCTCGGCCGCGTCGTGCAGAATATCGGCGGCATCGGCAACGCGACTTACATTCCGCCGCGCGCAAGCCTCGGCGACCCCAACCTGATCGCATTCGATACCGGCCCCGGCAACGCGATGCTCGACGCGCTCGCCTCGCGAATCTCCGCCGGCCGCCTCCGGATGGATCGCGACGGACGCCTCGCCGCGCGCGGTCAGGTCAACGGACCGCTGCTCGCGAGGCTGATGCAGAATCCGTACTTTCGCCGACGCCCGCCCAAGTCAACCGGCCGCGAGGAGTTCGGCCCACACTTGCTCGATCGCATCGTCGCCGACGCCCGCCGCATGAAAATCGTCAACTACGATCTGGTTGCGACCGTCACGGCATTCACCGCGCGCTCGATCGCCGAAGCATGCCGCCGCTTCATCTTCCCGCGTGGTCCCGTCAATCAGTTGATCGTCACCGGTGGCGGCGCGCAAAATCCCACTCTTATGCGAATGATCGCGGCCGAGCTTCCCGACGTCGAAGTGATCACCGCTGCGGACGTCGGCATCGACGGCGACGCGCTCGAGGCCGTCGCCTTCGCCATCCTCGGCTACCAAATGCTGCGCGGCCGCCCTGGCAACATCCCGACGGTCACCGGCGCGCGCGCCCCCGCCATCCTCGGCAAACTCACACTACCGCCAACCCCGGATGAAAAACTGAAATGACGATCGCCTTCGAGCGCAACGGCATGCAGTTCGATTTCCGCGCCAGCGGGATCGCGATTCACCGCGGCCATGTCCTCCTGGTCCGCATCGAGCGGTACCCCTTCTGGTTTCTGCCCGGCGGTCATGTCGAAATCGGCGAACTCGCCGACGCCGCGATGATACGAGAGATGCGCGAGGAGACCGGCCTGGACATAAAAATCGATCGCATCGTCTGGGTGGTCGAGAACTTCTTCACGCTCGACGGCAAACGCCATCAAGAGCTCGGCTTCTACTATCTGGTCACGCCACCGTCTGGCGCGCCTCAGCTCGATCTCAGCAAGGAATTCTACGGCACAGAAGAAAACGGCACGCCGCTGATCTTCCGATGGCATCGCCTCGACGCGCTCGCCGATCTCAATATATTCCCCTCGTTTCTGAGAGCAGGTCTAACCGCGCTGCCTGCTTCAATCAGTCACCTCGTTCAAAACGATCTGCCCTGACTTTTCCGGTCAGGATTTACCCACTCCTACTAAAGAATGAGTGCAATAACTTGACGTAAGCGAGCCTCCGTGAGAGCCTGCCGCGCCTTGACACAGGCGCTGACTTCTTGGCCCTGATTGGTCATGGAGGATAGATGACAAACCGGAACCTGAGCACCGTGGTCGCGACTGCGACGCTGGCATTCACAATTTTCATCTCGTCGCCCGCGACGCGCGCCGACGACGATTCGGAAGTCGGATCGTCCCCCGACGCCGCGATCACACTGTCGAATTTTCAGGCGGCGGTGGTTATCGGGCAGCCCGATTTCTCCAGCAGCATGGTCAACCAGGGGATAGCGGAGGGCAGCGCTGCAGCTGATACCATCTGTAATGGTTATGGGGCCGCTGCTGTTGGGCCGACGGGCGTGCTCTATCTTAGCGATGAGTGCAATCAGCGTGTGCTCGGTTTCACCGGAATTCCATCATCCAATGACGCCGACGCGGATTTCGTGCTCGGCCAGCCGGATTTTACCACGACCGGCCAAGCCAACGGGGCTAACCAGTTCGGCGGACCTCAATCGCCAGTCATCTCCGGCAAGGAGCTCCTGGTCTCCGACTGGTACAACAGCCGTATCCTCATATGGAAGACCGCTCCGACGACGACTCAGGCTCCCGCGAACATCGTGGTCGGCCAGGCTAAATTTGGCACTCGGACGGACGCCTGCAGCGCTAAGGGCCTCGACGCTCCCGAAACTATTTCGGTCGGCGGCGGAAAACTGGTCGTGGCCGATTCCGATAACGCTCGCGTGCTCATCTTCAAAAAGATTCCCAAAAAGAACGGCCAAAAAGCGGATATCGTCCTCGGCCAGAAAAATTTCAAGACCTGCGTCGAACTCAACAACGGCGAAGGAGCAACGGGTTCGCCGACCGCCGCTAACTTCAGTTATCCCGCGGGAATTTGGACCGACGGAAAAAGGATTGTCGTCACCGACGAAGATGAAAATCGGGTTTTGATTTGGACCAAGTTCCCGAAAAAGAATTTTCAGCCGGCCGATATCGTCCTCGGACAACCAGACTTCACCTCTGACGTCGTAAACAACAACAGCTCGGGCGGTTCGGGACTGCCGAGCGCAAAGAACATGAACATGCCTTATGACGGCGTGTTCAGTAACGGCACCCAGCTCTTCGTTGACGATCAGGAAAACAACCGCATTCTGGTTTGGAACACCTTCCCGACCGCGAATTTCACGCCCGCCGATGTCGTGATTGGCCAGCCGAACTTCACCTGCGGTGTCGCAAACAACGATGGCTCAGGATGCACCTCGGGCACGGCATCCGCCAGCAATCTCAGCCAGCCGACCGGGGTCTTCCAAATCAACAACCAGCTCATTGTAACCGACGGCAATAGCCGGTACCTGATTTACAACGGCATGTAGTCGAATTTCACGCGCCGATTCGTCTCCGGCGCCGCCGCCACCGCTCGATCCACCAGATGACACGCGAGCCGACGCTCTACGCCTCTTCGTCTGTCGTTCATTCGCCGAGCGGCTTCGCGACGCACAGTCCGTCCATAAGCAGTCGCCACACGTCGTTGTACGCGGCTTCGATCGCTGGGTCAGCCCACTCGGCAGCGTGTGCCGGGTGATGAAACCGGGACGTGGCGAAGAGCACCGCCCGGCCGGCGGCCACAGGGTCGACGGTGCGGAACGTACCTTCCTTGACACCGGACCGGATGACCATCGCGGCCAGCCCGATCAACTCTTCGACGTGAGCGGTGGCGACGGACTGCGCGTCGGCCGCCAGCGTACGATAGGCGGCGAACAGCTCCGGGTCTTGGGATGCCCGGCGGCGTTTGACGGCGATCAGCGCATCGAACAGCCGCCGTAACCGCTGCTGGGCCGGGCCCGGCTTGGCGGCGATGGCTCGCAGCGGGGGCATGGTCGCCTCTGCCCACCGGCCGACGACCAGATCGCGCAGCTCGGCCTTGGTCGCCACGTGCCGGTACACTGCTGCGTGGCTCACTCCCAGAGCCCGGGCCACGTCCACTACGTTCGCCTTGGCCGGGCCGAACCGGCGGATGACGTCCTCGGCCGCGGCAAGGATCCGATCGCGAGTGAGCGGGGTGTCAGCGGAAGACATGTGGACCTCTCAAGAGCTGCCGTGATCAATGCGTCGGCGCGGCGGCGATGCCGTCCAGCTCCGCCAGGGTTTCGGGCGACAGCGTCAATTGCCCCGCGGCTAGGTTCTCGCGGAGGTGCGCGACCGACGACGTGCCGGGGATCAACAGGATGTTGGCCGACCGGTGCAACAGCCACGCCAACGCGACCTGCATCGGAGTGGCCCCGCCGGCCCGCGACGGACGACAGGATGGACGACTGCAGCGGCGCGAACCCGCCGAGCGGGAAGAACGGCACGTACGCGATACCCTGCCGGGCCAGGTCGTCGATCATAGCGTCGTCTTGGCGGTAGATCAGGTTGTAAGCGTTCTGCACGCACACGATGCTGGTTATCGCTTGTGCCTCGGCCACCTGGGTCGCAGTGACGTTGCTCAGGCCGATGTGTCGGATCAGCCCCTTGCGCTGGAGGCTGGCCAGCACCGTCACCTGCTCGGCGATGGACCCCTCCTCGGGGCCGTGGCCCGACCCCATCACGCGGTAGTTGACAATGTCGAGCGCGTCCACGCCCAGGTTGCGGAGGTTGTCGTGGACGCCTGCGGTCAGCTCCTCGGGCGAGATAGCTCGTTGCCACGACTTGTCGGGAGGGCGGCGGCCCCCGAGCTTGGTGACGATCACCATCCCGGTTGGGTACGGATGCAGAGCCTGCCGGATGGTCTGGTTGGTAACGTGCGGGCCGTAGTAGTCGCTGGTGTCGATATGGTTCACGCCGGCCGCAACGGCCTCGCGAAGGACTGCGACGGCACCGTCCGGGTCCCTAGGCGGCCCCCACACGCCGGGACCGGCCAGCTGCATGGCACCGTAACCCATGCGGTTCACAGTCAGCGAAGTCTTTGCGAACGTGAATCTTCCGCCGGGGCTGGTCGGGCTCATCGTAAGTTCCTCCGAGTGTTACAAGTTTCGATTTTGAATCAGATTTCGAGATTGTGCGCCCGTTCGAGATCCGCGATTAGCCCAGGGCCAACCGGGCGCCATCCGAGCCGCTCGCGCGTCAGCGCGCTGGACGCCGCAAGATCGATCATGGCGAGGTGCGCCATCCAGCCGAAGTACTTCGGCGCCTCCTCCGCTGTGATCGACTCGACCGGCATCTTCAATCGCGCACCGATCACCTCGGCGATGTCGCGCAGGGCGACGCCCTCCTCGGCAACCGCATGGTAGCGCGCGCCTGCCTGGCCCTTCTCGAGCGCCAGCCGGTAAAGCCGGACGGCGTCGGAGAGGTGCACGGCCGGCAAGCGGTTCTTGCCCTCGCCGACATACGCCACCCGGCCCTGTTGCCGCGCCGTCTGGATATGAAGTGTGATCCGTCCCTGCTTGCTCGTGTCGTGCACCTGCGGCAGTCGCATCACCATCACGCGTCCGCCGCCCTTGGCGATCAGGGCCTCGGCCGCCTCCTCGGAGGCTGCGCGGGGAAACTCCGCCGAGCTGACGTGGTCGTCGGTCTCCACTGCGGGCGCGCCAGTCTTTGACCGGACGAGGCCCGTGCCGGAGGTGATGATGAGCGGCCGGTCTGATCCGGCCGGCACCTCGCCGAGCGTCTCGATGACTTTGCGGTCGTCCTCGCTGTTCTGCTTTAAGTTGGAGAAGTCGTGGTTGAAGGCCAGGTGAATCACAGCATCCGACTTGGCCGCTCCGCCTTTCAGACTTTCCAGGTCTTCGAGGGAACCTCGATGTACCTCGGCGCCGGCCGCGGCAAGAGACTTTGCTCCCGCCTCGGATCGGGTAAGACCCAGCACCTGATAGCCTGCGTTGATCAGCTCGGGGACGAGGGCGCAACCGATAAAACCTGTAGCACCGGTAACAAAGACACGCACGACTACTCCTCCTATTGTGCGGGAACCGTCGCCAGCAAGGCGCGTGTCTCGGCGACGACGCGATCCTGGAACTTCGGATCGCGCACGAGCGGGGAACCGAGCATCGGGTGGCCGCCTTCGTCGTAGTAGATGCCGGTCTGACCGGATGCATCGATCAGGACTTTGGTGGCAACGCGCCCGGCCCGCTTAGGGGTGCTCCAATCCTTCATGAAGGGCGCGATCAACGGAAGGATGTATTTCAACAAGAAGCGCATGAGGACGTTGGACCCGCGTTCGAGGCCTGTGTTCGGTATAAAGCCCGGTTCGAGCGCGTTGAAGCGTAACCGTGGAGTCTCACGGGCGAACGCCATCGCCGCGGCAAGATTGGCCTGCTTCGACGTGGCGTAAGCGTCAAAGCCCGTTTGCGTGGCGCCGCCCGGTTTCCACTCGCCGCGCGCGCTCGCCTCCGCAGAGATATAGCGACCGCCGCGGAAGCCGACAGCCTTGGCGAGCTTGCGCTCGGGATCTTCTACGGCGGAGGCGACGAAGACGACGTTCGCACCATCGGGGAGATGCGGCACGAGCGCTTCGGTCAATGCGAACGGTCCGAGGTGGTCGGTTGCGAAGGTCAGGTCCCAGCCGATCGCGTTCTTCGTGGGACGCATCTGCCCGCCGATGCCCGCGTTGTTGAGGAGGCCGGCGATCGCAAGATCAAGCGCGATAATTTCCGCAGCCGCGCGCGCCACGCTCGCCGGATCAGACAAGTCGCACACGACCGAAACCGCGTGCTGTCCTTTTTGCTCGATGGACCTCTGCACCTCGTCGAGCTTTCGGCGGTCTCCGCCGACCAGGACGACCGTGCCGTGCTTGGCCAATTCGAATGCAGTGTTGCGACCGATGCCGGAGGTCGGTCCGGTCATGATGTACGCCTTTCGATCTGAAGGATTTTCCAAACCGGTCCTCGGCGTATCTTCCTCTACTTAGTGCGTTGCTCGTTTCCGAATGCCGACGAGACTAAGTGTACACGATTCAGTTACAGAAATCAAATATTGAAATCCGTAAGTTGAACGAGCGCGGGCGCTTTGGCAAAACTGTGTCCCGCGAGGCGTAGGTGAGGGCGTCCGCTACAAACTGAATCTCACGCGCTACGCTTGTCGTCCGGCGCCTCGACTCCCGCCTTCGCCGCCGACTCGACCACCGCCGAACGGAAGATGCCATGCGCCATCGTCGATTCCTCGCGATCCGTGCGCACCGCATAGACTTTCATCCGCACTTCATGCGCCGACTTGTCATCGGGCGCTGCCGCCACCGCCCAATCCGCCAGATGACACGCGAGCACGATATCGCCCGCCGCGAGTTTTTCATTCGCCCGCGCGATCATTGGCGCGATTCCGCCGGCCAGCGCCGCGATTTCCCGCGCCCGCTCGCCGTCCGTCGCGGGTTTAAGATTCGACGGAGTGCCGTCGTACCATCCGCCTTCCAGCCGCCAGATATTACGCACGATAAACTCGGGCTCGTCATAAACCGCCTGCAGCCACGGCTTCTCCGCAAGATTCGCCGGCGGCTTGACGGTGTGAATTACCTCGTCGAGCGGCGCGCCCGCATTCATCATCGCAATTGTCTGATCGTATAAACTCTGCAGATAGTTCGCGGTGTCGTTCAGCACCTGGCGCACGCGAATCGCGCCGAACACCGGGTAGCCATGCCCTGGCACGAGCACTTCCGCGCCGAGCTTCGCCATCACGCGCAGCGCCTCGGCCCATTCGCGTGCGTAGCGCTGCGCCTTCTGCGGATTGCCCGCGTTGGGCGCCGCCCAGATGATCAAATCCCCGGTGCACAGCACTTTGCGCTGCGGGATATATACCCAGCAATGGTCGTCGGTCTCGCCGCGCGCGTGATGGCATTCATACTTGTCGTCGCCCGCAACTACATTCAACTGACTATCGAAGTAGGTATCCGGATATACATACTCAGTCGGCCATGGAGCCGGCCGGTTGAACTGCCGCGTATTGACTACTGTGTTGTAGCCAGCCGTCCGCTTGTAGCGATCGAACCGCGCCGCGACTGCGCGATGCCCCACGACGCGCGGCCGCGCGACCTTGTTCTTCTGCGCATCCGCGACAATCGCCGGCATCCCGCACGCGTGATCGACATGCCCATGCGTGTAAATCGCCGTGTTCACCCGCTCCGGCGAGAACCGCCGAATCAGTTTCACCGTCGCGTCCTGGTTGAAGTAGCCGCCCGTGTCGATCAGCACGAGCCCCTCGCGCGTCTTGGCCGCCGTCACGTTCGCAAACCAGCGATAGAACATCACGCCATCGGCAATCTCTTCATACTCGCCAGTCGGCACCAGCGGATGGAACTGGCGAGTGGTTATCGCGCCAGTAAAAATCTTCTCCGACTGATCTCTTATGACGCCCATACGACTTGTCCCTTCCGGCTCTTACCTCGCCCAGGTTAAGATGTCGCGTTCCTCGCAACCTATTATTCGCCTCTCCCGCTTAGTTGCGGGAGAGGTCGCGCCACTGGCGCGGGTGAGGGGGGAGCTTCACGGGAGAGGCGGCAGGCCGCATCGCGGCCGGTAGGTGAGGGTTCTGCGGCTCATGCACAATTTCAATCCCCTTCGATCCGATGCAGCTCCCCAATATGCCGAATCTTCTCATGCTCGACCCACGTGTAGCGCCGATGCTGATCGATCAGCCGCGCCTCGATTCCCGCCGCGCGCGCACCCTCTACATCGATCGAGTAGATATCGCCGGTAAATTTCACTTCGTCAGCAGCGACGCCGAGCCGTTCGAGCGCGATCTGAAAAATCCGCGGATCCGGCTTCGCCACGCCGACAATATGCGAGTCGATTATCACGTCAAAGTATTTCGCCAGCCCGAATCGTTGCGCGTCCGCTTCGACCTGCCCCTCCGCATTCGACACGATCGCGAGCTTGTATCCCGCCGACTTGAAGGCCTCGAGCGCCTCGAATGTGCCCGGCCGCACGACACGCCACAGCGTGGCCTCGCGATGTATCGCGCCGAACCTTGCCGCGTGCTCGCGAAATTCTTCTTCCGGAATTCCCGCCGCCGCCATCCAGCCGCGAAAAAAATGCTCGTACGCCGCGGCGGTCGCCAGCCTGTTCCCCTCGCTCATCAGATGCCGATCGATCGCCGCACGCCCCGCGTATTCCGCATGCTCGAGCGCAAGCGCATCGAGTTTGCGCCCCTCGCGCGAAAACTCCCGCGCCAGCAATTCATAATCCAGAAACGCGAGCGTGCCGCCAAAGTCGAACATCAGCGCCTTCAGTTTTTCTCTTTTCTTGGGATTCATTCCGCAAATCAGCTTAGCAGCCCCCGGCCATCACCCGCATCTTTTCTTATCTTAATACTGGGTGCAGGGGTCACCCCTGCCGAAGGAAGTCTGAAACCCACGCGGGGTTTCAGATTAAATTCCTAAGTCTCATTGCGCGGCTATCTAGCAAAAAGATATGATTTTTCTGGAGATTTCTCCCCGTCGCGCCAGCACTCAGCAGGAGTAGTGATGTTCACCGGTATCATTGAAGATCTCGGCACCGTCGAAAGCCTCAAGCCGACCGACCAGGGCGCGGTGATTTCCGTCCACACCTCGCTCCCGATTTCCGAAATCACCATCGGCGACTCGATCACCGTCAACGGCGCCTGCCTGACTGTGATTTCCAAAAACCCCGGCCGCTTTGCGATGGACGTCTCGGCTGAAACCCTCCGATGCACCGGGCTTGGCAGTCTGAAACCCGGCGCCCGCGTCAATCTCGAGCGATGCCTCACGCTGGGCAAGTTGCTCGGCGGCCATCTCGTTTCCGGTCACGTCAACGGCGTCGGCCGCGTCGTTTCGATCAAGCCCGAGGGCGACTCGAAACTCTTCACCTTCGAGGTCGCACCCGCACAGGCGCGCTACCTGGTCGAGAAAGGCTCGGTCGGTATCGACGGCATCAGCCTCACGATTTTTTCGATCAACGACAACAATTTTTCCGTCGAGGTGATTCCCCACACGCTGCGCTCGACGACGCTCGGCTTCAAGCAGCCCGGCGATTCCGTCAACATCGAGAACGACATGCTGGTCAAGTACGTCGAGAAGATCCTCGCCGTGCGAGCCGCCGCAACCCCCGCGTAGATACTGAAAACGATGAGCCTGATGCAGATACCGCGCAAGATCGAGTACGCACTGCGTGCGATGATCTATCTCGCCGATCATCCCGCGGGCGTGGCGCGCGGCACTGAGATAGCCACTCGCGAGCAAATCCCGAAGTACTATCTCGAAAAAGTCATTCGCGATCTGATGCGTCGCGGCCTCGTCCATGCGCGCCGCGGCCCCGGCGGCGGCTACCAGCTCGCGCGCAAAGCGGACACCGTCACGTTCCGCGACATCATCGAAGCCGTCGAGGGTCCGATCACGCTCAACGTATGTACCGACGGCAGCAGCTCATGCGCTCTGCAGCCGACCTGCCGGATGTATCGCGTGTGGGAGAAGGGTCAGCGCGTCCTGCTCGAAGTTTTCTCCGACACCTCGCTCGCCGAAATAGCCGCGTCGCGCCCATCGCCGCCCATCTGCCCTCCCGACGAAATCTCGCCGGCCAAGTCGCAGCCCGCATAGCCCGAATTGAAGACGCCCCGAACCCCGACGCCGCGAACGCCCCCCGCGCGATTCTTCCCCTTCCCTCGAGGGAAGGGGTTACGGGTTAGGTTGCCCGCATTCTTCTCTTTTCCGGATCCCACCCCGTGAGCGATTTCGCACCCATCAGCCTCGGCGACTTCACCGCAAAACCGCGCCGCGGCGCTCCGGTCTTCACCGAGAAAACTTTCTACCTCGAGGAATTCTACGGCAAGAGCCTGCTCTTCGCGCTGATTCCGCCCGCCGGACAGCGCATCGCCGAATTCGACTCTCTCCTCCTGACGCTCCGCGAATTGCGCCGCAATCAGACCCGATGCGTCGTCATCGTTTCGCCGAGCGCGATGCCGAAGCTGATGCGCCGGCTCGGACGCCTCGCGCCCAAGGAGCCGCCGCCCGTCTTCAACCCGTCCGAAGGATTGCGCTCGCGCCCCTATCCGCCCGACTCCGCCGTCGCCGAAATCTGGGAGCGGCTCCGCGCCGGCTCGATCGTCGTCGCCTCGATGAGTCGCGACGACGCCGACGATCTCACCGTCTTCGCGCGCGAGCTCGCCAGCCGGCTGCGCGTCTTCAAGCTCCTGATGCTCGATCGGCGCGGCGGACTGCTCGACAAGGACGGCAACCGGCTCTCCTTCGTCGAGGAACGCCGCATCGGCCGCACGATGCGCAATATCCGCTCGCCCGCTCGCAGAGCCATCGTCCGCGCCGCCCTCGACGCGCTTGAAGACGGCGTAGGCTCCGTCAACCTGGTCGCGCCTGCCGACGTTTACGAAGAACTCTTCAGCTTCATCGGCGCCGGCACGCTGTTCACCGAGATGCAGTACGGCTTCGTCCGCCCCGTTTCGATCGACGACTTCGAGGAAGTCGAGGCGCTCATCGTCCGCGGTCAGAACGAAGGCTACCTGCTGCCGCGCACGCCCGAGCAGATCGCGCAGATCCTGCCTTCATGCTTCGGCTATCGAATCGGCGACGAGCACCTCGCCGGAATCTGCTCGCTGCTGACCGAGCCCTACCGCCGCGACCGATGCGGCGAGATCACCGCGATGTACACCCTGACACGCTTCCAGGGCGAAGGCGTCGCCGCCGTGCTGGTCCGCGAGATCTTGAAGGAAGCCAGGGCGCGCCGCCTCAAATATCTGTTCGCCTGCACCAGTGACGATCGCGTCGCCGGACTCTTCTCCCGCCTCGGCTTCAAACGCGTGACCGCCCGCGAGGTCTCCGCATCCAAGTGGCGCGACTACGATCCCTCGCGCATCCAGAGCCTGAGTATATTGCGCACCGACCTCGACTGACTATTCGTCGAATAACTAGTTGCTATTTACTTTCGCGTTAATTGTGTCGATCGCAGGCTGTGATATTTTCCTGTATCCGGCAAAATTGCGCGCGATCCTTTCCCGCCGAGGCCCGGCAATGTGTCATCGCCTGTCTCGTGGCGACCGCCACGTCCGGTCCGAGCCCCCAGCCGAAGCCGGGTGTCCCGGACTTGGGATCGAATGCTGCCGCGTAGCACTTCCCCGTGAACGTCCGCATGATCCTGCATCGCGCCGCTGCTTTCTGGACGTCGGGTTGCGAACGACACTTCTCAAGTGCCGCCGCGATTGCCCCCTCGCGCGTTGAATCGTCAACACTTCCACCGATAGCAACTCCATCCACCACAACGTTGCCAGTCGACCCAATAGCCAGAGCCCCTTCAGCCCCGACGCGAGCCGAGAATCCGATCAGCGCCGTGAGACCGAAGAGTGAGACGATCAGGATCTTTTGCATGTTTTCCTCTTCTCGCCATTGCTAAGCCATAAATGGCTTCACGCGATCTTAGTTAACAGCATTTGACCGGCATGACCGAATTGACGCTACTGAAGCCCTAACGCTACCGCGGCCGCATCCGGCGCTCCCTCAATTTCACGTGGCGGCGATTCCGGCGCCGCTCAGTGGCGCTTCACGCTGGGTGCAGGGGTCAGCCCATGCCGCCCGCCGCGCAGGCGATTATGCTCTTCTTGACCGATCGAGAAGAAGTTGCTCGGAGATGGCGGGTGCGCGATACCTTCAATAGTAATCGAGGTGTCAGTCATGGCTGATAGTGGAATCAAGGTTCGAATCGAGGGTGAGCTCGCTTACATCGCGCTCAACCGGCCGGAGAAGCGCAACGCGATTAACCAGGCGATGCTCCGGGCGCTTCCCGAGGCGATCGACGAGGTCGATCGGACCGACGTTCGCGCGATCATCATTTACGGCGAGGGCCAGGCGTTCTCCGCCGGCATCGATTTCACCTCGCTCACCAATGATACCGGCGCGCGCGGCGGCGAAGGCGGCGGTCCCCACCTGCAGCGCTTTCGGCGCTTCGTCGCGGAGTCGCAGGCGTCGCTGAATCGGATCGAGAGCGTCGAGAAGCCGGTCATCGGCGCGCTGCACGGCTTCGTCGGCGGCCTCGGACTCGAGCTCGCGCTCGCCTGCGACGCGCGAATCGCTTCCGTCGGCGCGCGCCTCGGGATGCCCGAGGTGCGCATCGGCCTGGTGCCCGACGTCGGCGGCACTACGCGGCTGACGCGGACGGTCGGCTACGCCCGCTCGAAGGAACTGATCATGACGGCACGGATGATCGAAGCGGCTGACGCTGAAAAGATCGGGCTGGTGAATCGCGTCGTCGCCGAAGGGACGCATCTCGCGGCGGCCGAAGAGCTGGCGCGCGAGATGGCGCGCAACGCCCCGCTCGCGGTCGGCCTCGCCAAGCGCATCATCGACAAGGGCCACGGCCTCGACAAGATGACGTTCCAGGAGCTCGAAGTGCTGGCGCAGAGCTCGCTCCTGCTCACCGAAGATTTTCGCGAAGGCGCGACCGCCCTGGCGCAGCGGCGCGAGCCGCGCTTCAAGGGACGTTGAGGCGCATCTCGAAGCCCAGTTCGATGCTTTCGCCGGGCGCGAGCTCGCGCATCCCCGCCGCGACGCCCCGCGCCGCAAGATTGAACGCGTCGGGCGCGCAAGTGTACGGCTCGAGCGCAACGACAGGATTATCAGGCGGCGCATACAGGACGAAGTCGCCGAACGCGGCGTCCGCACGAATCTCGACCGCGACTTTCATCGACGGATCGATCAGCCGCGCACGCACCTTCGACGCATCGCCCTCTGATATTGGCGCCATGCGGAATACGTCATCGTAAGTCTCAGCTCCAAGCGCACGCGGCGCGCGAAGATCATACTTGCCTGCGAGCGGTTCGACGTTACCAGTAGGAATGAGATTCGAGTCGAGCGCCCATCGGGCGTTGGCGTCGAGCTGGACTATCATCGCGTCGCGCGCGCCTTTCGGATTGAGCGGCGCGTGAAAATATGGATGCGCTCCGAATCCGAACGGCATCACTGAGTCGCCCGTGTTGCTGATGCGCGCCTTCAATCTCAGTCCATTACCTACTTCGTAGTCTATTTCGAGCGTGAACGGCCACGGCCAGATCGAATTGAGATCCGGATAGTCAGAAGAATCGAAAATCGTGGTGACGAAGTAGGGTCCGCGCCGCGTCATGCGAAAGGCGCGTTCGCATGCGAAGCCATGAATCGCGTTGCCGCGTGCGGGTTCGTTCACCGGCAGCCCGTACTCGCGACCCTCGAACGTGAAGCGTGCGCCACCGACGCGACTCGGCCACGGAAAGAGAATCGGAATGCCGCCGCGATGCGGATGCTCGCGCCATGCGTCGGGACTCGCGGGCCCCGCGATCACGTCGAGCGTGCCGGCGCGGTAGCTGAGACATTGGCATCCGGCGCCGGGCACAATCACGGCGCGTTCACTCTGTGCCTCGAGAGTTATGAGTTCCACGATGATTAGCGAATTGCGGCAGCGAGGGTTCGGCCCGAAGGTTGGGCGTCCCCCCTCGATTGAGTACACCTTGCCGCGCGACGAAGTGGCTAACTACAATCGCGTGCTATGCAGAAACGCGGAACTGACTAATGGTCGCGTCCGCCGCCGCGGCGTTCGCCACCGCCGCCACCGCCACCTGCGCCGCCGCTGCGCGCCTGCGCTTCGTTGACGCGAATCGGACGGCCCTTGATGTCGCGGCCGTTCAGTTTCTTGATTGCGCCTTCGGCCGCCTCATCGGTCGCCATCTCGACGAAACCGAATCCCCGCGAGCGATTGGTGGCGCGATCAATGATGACTTGCGAGCTGTCCACCTTTCCTGCTTCTGAAAATACGTCGAGCAGATCCTGGTCGGTCACAGTCCAAGCCAGATTCCCAACATACAGTCTGCGGCCCATCACTCTCTCCTTGCGCGCATCCCGAGTGCCTCGCGGCGTCCAGCGTCAATAGCTATACCGACAGCGCGCATCTAGTCAGAATTCCGGAATGCTTATAGCATCGCGCCAAGCGCAAACATAGTGCTCTTTTTGTCCGATTTTCCCCTAATTCATATCGCTAGTTAGTAGGGAACTGATTAACCAAATCCACACCCAGCAATGATCTGAAAGTACGATGCCTATGCGCAATATCGTAAGCATTATGAATCCTCGTTGAGTCTAAAATCGTTTTGCCATACGAGGTCGGCCGTCAGGACTTCAACTACGCCGACGAGAGAAGGTTTGCGCGGCTCGTCTCCGGGGTCTGACCACCAGCGGCGGGAATCAGCCACGAGAGCCACCGTCGGTTGAGGTGATCGGCGAGCGTCAACGACGTTCGCCGCGGACGTAGATCACGGTCCATTTCCATTCGCAAATTCGATTGGCTACGTGGCCTGCCTCGGCGACTGATTAAACTTTCCGCCATGTGACTATCTGGATGCGAGCGTCAAGAGTTAATTCGAAACACCTATCCACTATATCCACTTGAATGAAGTTGATAGTGGACAAAATGACTTTGATACTTGTAGATATGGGATTCATTGTGTATGTTCAAAGTTGATTTATACTGATCGATCCCCTCGAAAGGAGATAGCTACATGCCTCGCAAAAGTACCTCAGGTGGAACCTCATCGGCGTTCCAGCAAGTACAGCGGCAAGCGCGCACTTTGCTACTCAATCTGCGTAAGGAGATCCGCCTGAAGGAGTCAGTACTTAGTAAGTTGAAGCAGGAGGAAGTGCGACTGGGATCGTTGATCGGACGGGCGGGCGGCTCGGCCAAGTTGGTTAGCAGCGGACCCACGGGCCGCGTCAATTGGCGCGCCGTGCTTTCGGCGCTTCCCAAGCAATTCAAGGCGGCCGACGTTCGCAATGTGCGGGGACTCAAGGGCAAGCGGCCGTCGGAGATTTTTGCGGCAATTACGCGATGGATTGATGCCGGCACCGCGCGGCGAAAGGCACGCGGAGTGTACGAAAGAGTCTAGCCGAAGATTCGCGCGCACCTGCCGCAATGCGGTATGGTGCAATCGAGTCCAATTGAGCGGCGCCGCGATTGATCAGCAGCGCCGTTTCTATTGTTCCGCTGAATACGAAACCTCACTCGCGTGCGAAAGAGTCAGACCACATGGCCGTGATGACGATTGAATGGCGGGCGGATACCGTCCGCATGATCGATCAGCGCCTGCTTCCAGGGCGCGAGGTGATTCGAACCTATCGCGAATATCGCGGTGTCGCGGAGGCTATCCGCACGATGGTTATTCGCGGCGCGCCGGCGATTGGCGTCGCGGCGGCGATGGGGGTCGCACTCGGAATCAAGGGCACCGCGGGCGCGAAGGCGAAGAAACGCTTCGCGCTCGTCGCAAAAACACTCAAGGCGACCCGGCCCACCGCGGTGAACCTGGCGTGGGCGGTTGATCGGATGGGACGCGCGCTCGACGAGAGCGATTCGCTGGGTGCGGCAGAATTGTTTGCTCGGATGCGCGCGGAGGCGATTGCGATTTACACGGCAGACATCGCTGCCAATCGTGCGATGGGAAAATTCGGCGCTGAACTGATCGGAGACCCGGCGACGGTGCTGACGCATTGCAATGCCGGCGCACTCGCGACGGCGGGATACGGCACGGCGCTCGGCGTAGTGCGGGCGGCACGCGACGCGGGGAAAAGAATCCAGGTGTTTGCCGACGAGACGCGGCCATTCCTGCAAGGCTCGCGCCTGACCGCGTGGGAACTGCACAAGGATCGGATACCGGTGACAGTGATCGCCGACAACATGGCGGCAACAGTACTCTCGCAGAACAAGATCGATTGCGTGGTCGTCGGAACAGATCGCACGGCAGCCAACGGCAACGTCGCCAATAAAATCGGCACCTACCCACTGGCAGTGATGGCCCGGCGGCACGGCGTCCCCTTCTATGTCGCGGCGCCGCTATCGTCGATCGACCTGGACTGTCCCAACGGCGCGGCGATTCCGATCGAAGAGCGCTCGGGCTCGGAGCTCACCGAGTACGGCGGCAAGCAGATCGCGCCCAAGGGCGTCCGCACGTTCAACCCGGCGTTCAACGTCACGCCAGCCGAGCTGGTGACAGCGATCATCACCGAACGGGGAGTCGCATATCCTCCCTACACGGAAAGTTTGCGCGCGCTCAAAAACAAATCTTGATCGACTGACTATTCATCGAAATGATCCAGATACTCAGAAAGTCCATAGCCAATCTTCCCATCCCAATTCCATTCAGTCATACCTTCTGCGATTCGAGTGACTATTCCTGCGCGGCGATTGCGCAATGGAATCATCGATAGCACTTTGCCGGTAATGACTACTGGCGCTCCACCGTCAATGGTCTGACAGGTCAGCTTGATCTTGTCGTGGAGCTGCTGCTCACCGGCGAATTCAGTCTGAACATCGACCTTCACGATGTGCAGGAACGGCTTGCCCTTGCGCGCGATGAATCCTCCCGGGCGCTCGCTACCGTCGCGATTCACTGTGATCGTGGCCATCGCACCAAGATCCTCGTCGAAGTTCATCGTGAGCCATCGATAGAACTTCGGCGCCTGCCAATAGCGCGGTCCCCAGCTATGGTCGCGCAAACCGAGCCCGTCGATCTTGAACTCGCGATCCTTGCTGTCGGTCGTCAACACGAGTTTCCCCGTTGCGTGGCCGAGCTGCTCCAGGTGCCCCTTGGCGAATTGAGCCTCGGGGTCACCGGACGGTTTCGGCGAGACCCACTTGTCTCCATTCTTTTCGCGCAGCTCACCTCCCCATCCGGGAGAGGTAGCGACGTAGTCGATTTCTAGCGCGGCTTTCGAGTACGGATTGGTCTTAAACGCCTTGGCTGGGTCGGCCATCTCGAGCGGATTCTTCAGAATACAGAGTTTGCCGCGATAGCCGACGCGATGGCGCTCGAACGGTTTGACCACTTCGAATTTTGCGCCGCCCGCGTCGTGCGCGTCGTTGTTCTTGATCTCGGGCCGCTGAAACATGAAGCCGACGGTTCCATCCGGGAGATAAAGGCACGCCGTCATCTCCGCGTATCCTTCGTTCGCACGATTACCCAGTCGGATAAAACCGCCGAGGCGCTGACCGCGATCGTAGAAATTGTAATACGCACTCTCGTTGAAATTGGACTCGCCGGTGTTCGGATGCATCAGGTCGTCTTGTTCGAGCAGTACTACTTTGGTTTCGGGCATTAGTCAGATCTCCTTTTGATCTTTTCCGGCGTTGCGAATTGCGATGTCATTCTCGAGGTAGCGCGGATTCGCGATGCGCAGTTTCTCCTCGACGCTCTGGCGCACTACCGCAAGCACTTCGCGCCGCCAGTCGCCATCGTCAGCGTCGCCCGCGCGAATCCTGGCGGTCAACTCTTCGCCCATTTTCACATCGGCGGCGCGCAGATCGTCGAGGCTGTGCAGATGCGGCGCGTCCTGCCCGAGCAGGCGAGCAAAAGCCTTCACCTCGCCTCGAACCAGCGGATCTTCCATCTTTATCTCGCGCGCGACAATGCGCATCACGTTGGCAACGACTCGCGCCTGGAACTGGCGCGCCCCCTCGATTGTCGGAACGAGTTCGCGATCGACGAAGTCGGCGGCTGCTTCGAGCAATTCAACTGAGGTTGGACGGTCCTGCATATTGACTACTCACATCACGTTTTCGAGATTAGCATGTTGCTATTCGATCAGATTCAAGAGTTCCAGCTCGGTTTCTGCGGTTCGCCGTCCAATACTGGCGAGTTCGACACTCTTTACGAATCCGTCGATATGCGTGCGCGCCTGACTTATCGTGATTATGCCCCAGCGCAGATTACCGAAGACCTCCCAGAAGCGCGCCGCTTCAGGATCGACCGGCGAGCCGCTGGCCTTTTCGTAAGCGGGGAAGAAATCCTCGCGTGTACCGAGCCCTCCGACCGGCTTCCGATCATTGCCGAAGCGCCACGCCCGCACGCACATCCATCCGACATCCTCCATCGGATCGCCCAGATGCGCCAATTCCCAATCCAGGATCGAGCGCACGCCTTCGGGACCGAAGATGACATTGCCGATTCTGTAATCGCCGTGAACGAGCGTTTTTCGCGGAGTCTTTGGAATGCGCTTCAGGAGCCATCGGAAGGCCAGTTCGAACGCGGGATGCGGTTCGAGCGCCAGGCGCCGGAAGTTTTCCTCGTAGCGTTTGACCTCGGTCAACGCGGCGTTGTCGCCCGGCTCCGGCAGGAAGTCGAGCTTGTGCTTGACCGGATCGATTCGATGAATTTTCGCGAGAATTTCGGCGAGTTGCGCCGGCATCACTTCGCGCGCGCGGGCGTAAGTGTCGTCTCGGAGCAGCCGGCGCGCCAGAGTCTCGCCCTCGATGCGCTCCATGATGAAAAACGCGGAACCAAGCACGGCGGGATCTTCCGAAACCCAGAAGACCTCGGGGACCGGGACGCGTTCTTCGAAGGCGGCGCGAATCACCATGAACTCGTGACGCCGATTGGTTGAGATGTTGTGCGCGCCGGCATCGCGTCGCAACACCATGGCGCGCCGAGTAGTTTCGCCGCCGCGCTCTGTCGCGCAATCGAACGACCAGATCTCGCGCGATGCGCCACCCGGCATCTTGCGAAAATTCTCGATCGCGACACTGTCGAAGCGGCCTTTCGTACGGATGAAGCCGGTCAGCCGTCGGACCATTTCGCCGGGTTCGATTTTCTCCATTGCGCGTACTCACTTCCTATCGAAATGAGTATCACGAAATTTCGCCCCTTCGCATCGGTTCAGGCGCGATGCCCCACCCGCTGTGCAATTCCGTCGCCGAGAAGGTTGAAGCCGAGAATCGAAAATCCGATCGCGAGTCCCGGCGCAGTCGTGAGATGCGGCGCGACGAGCAGGAACGCGCGGCCGGCGTCGAGCATGTTGCCCCAACTGGGAGTGGGTGGAATCGCGCCCAGGCCGAGGAAGGAAAGCGCCGCTTCCGCCCCGATGATTCCGCCGATTCCGAACGTCGCCTGCACGGCAAGCGGTCCGACGACGCCGGGCAGCAGATGGCGCATCAGCAGTCGCGAGCGGCTGGCGCCGAGGGTCTCGGCGGCGAGGACGTACTCGCGCTCGCGCAGGGTCAGCACTTCGCCGCGCACGATGCGCGCGTATCCGGTCCATCCCATGGCGGTCAGCGCAATGACGAGATCGATCAGCCCCGGTCCCAAAATTGCCGCCAGCGCGATCGCAAGCAGGATTCCCGGAAAGGCGAGAACGATATCGACGCCGCGCATCACGAGGTTGTCGATTCGGCCGCCGGCCAGCGCAGCGGTCGCACCGATCAGGCTGCCGACGACCAGCGAGATCGCGACGACGATCGTGGATATCGAAAGCGAAAGGCGCGCGCCCCACAGGATACGGGCGAGAACGTCGCGGCCGAGCGCGTCGCAACCAAACGGGTGCGTGCGGCTGGGACCGGCGAGAATGTCCGCGAGATCGATCGAGATCGGATCGGCGCGGACCAGTATCGGACCTATGATTGCTGCCACAACGATCGCGACGACAATAGTCACTCCAATAGTCAGTGATGGATTACGTACTACTCTCACGAGATTCTCACTCGCGGGTCCACCATCGCGTAAACTATATCGGTCGCCATGTTCACGACGACGTAGGTCATCGCGAACGTGAGAACGCATCCTTCGACGACAGGATAATCGCGCGCTCCGATCGCAGTGATGAGCAGGCGGCCGATACCCGGCCAGGAAAAAATTATTTCAGTGATGAGCGTGCCGCTAAGCAGCGCGCCCATTTGCAGTCCGATGATCGTCACAACGGAAGTGAGCGCGTTTTTGAGTCCGTGGCGTACGAGGGCGGCGCGCGCGCTCAACCCCTTGCTCAGCGCGGTGCGCATGTAGTCGCTCTCGCGCACGCGAATCAGGCTTTGACGCAGCATCCGCGCGAGGATTGCGGCCAGAGCAGTGCCGAGGGTGACGGCGGGCAGGACGAGATGCGCGATTCCGCCGCGGCCAGTAAGCGGCAGCCAGCGAAGATCCAGCGAAAATAAAATCATCAGCAACGGGCCTAAGTAGATGTGTGGAATCGAGATGCCGACGATTGCAAATCCCATCGCACCGAGATCGCCGGCGCCGCCGGGATTCGCTCCCGCGATCAATCCCAGCGGGAACGCCAACAGAACAGCGACCAGCATCCCCGCCGCGGCAAGCTCGATCGTCGCGGGGAACCGTTCGGCGATTAGCTCCGAGACCGGCTTGCGATATGAAGTCGATTCACCCAGATCGCCTACAGCGAGTCCGCCGAGATATCCGGCGTACTGCTCCAGGAGCGGACGATCGAGGCCGAGCTGATGACGCATCCCGACAATGTCGGCGGGCGCGGCAGTTTCGCCGAGCATCGCGACCACAGGATCGCCCGGCACCAGGTGGATAATCGCGAACGTCAGAGTCGCCACACCAAGCGCGACGGGCACAAGCGCGAGCAGTCGTCGGACCAGGTAATTGATCACTGAATCAATCCGACGGCGCGCCGCCGCCGGCCGGGCCAACGAGTGTCAATGTCGCCAGAGAACGGAAACTGCCGTTGGGATACGCGTCGAAGCCGACGAGTCGCCGATTCATCACCGCGACGTTGTCCACCCACCACAACGAAACGTACGGCAGATCGTCGGCGGCGAGTTGCTGCACCTGCGCGTAAATTGTTTTTCTCGCGTCGAGATCGACGGTACTCATTCCGGCTTCGAGCAGACGATCCAGCGCGGGATTGGAATAGTAACCTCGATTCTCTCCATGCGGTGGCGTCTTCTTCGAGTCAAATATCATGTAATAGCTATTCGGATCGTTGATGCCGACCCATTGGAGAGAAGTCAGATCGAAGCTGCCGGCTTGAATGTCAGCATAGTAGGTAGCGAAGTCGAGCGTCCGAATAGTCAGTTCGATACCTACTCGCTGAAGCATTGCCTGAAACACTTCGCCCATGCGCGCACCTTCCGGTGTGGTCTTGTATTCGAATCGAAGCCCGCGCATCCCGTTGCTCGCAGCCGGATATCCAGCTTCGTCCAGCAGTTCACCCGCCTTTTGCGGATCGTAAGAATAGCTAGTGACGTTACCGTCGTATGCCCAGTTCTCGGGCGAGAGCATGCCAGTAGCTATCCGCCCCGCGCCGCGCAACATGGTATTGACTATTGTATCGCGGTCGATCGCGTAGGCGATGGCGCGGCGCACGCGTACGTCCCGCAGCCGAGGATCGCGAAAGTTGAACGACAGGTATTTGTAGGTGGTGCCGGGAGTCTTGCTGACCTGCAGAAACGGATGCGCCGCGATCCACGGCAGCACGTCGTTCTCGATATAGTTTCCGGAGAAGTCGCAGACCCCTTCTGCCAGTTCGAGCGCCTGCACCGTCGGGTCGGGTACGATCTTCAAAAGGATGGACTGTGCGGCGGCCGAGGGATGCGGATAATACGGATTGCGCTCGAGCCGAATGGCCTCGTCGCGCACGTAATCAACCATCCGGAATGGGCCGCTGCCGATGGGAGCGGCTGACCTTTGTTTCGCGGGCAACGGAGTACCTGCCGGCACGATTCCCTCAGTCGCCAGTTCGAGTGCCGGCGCGTACGGCCGGGCGGTGGTCATGACGATCGTGTAGTCGTCCGGCGCGTCGATCGACTTCAACTGTTCGAGGCCGGCGCGTTTTGGCGACATCGAATCCGGCGCGAGAATCGAGTCGTAAGTGAATAGCACGTCACGCGCCGTCAATTCGCGGCCGTCGCTGAAGCGCACGCCGCGCTTGAGATGGAAGATGATTTCCGTTGGTGAAGGACGCTCGATGCTCTCCGCGAGATGGCCGACGAATTGACCGTTGCGATCGGTCTTCACCAGCGAGTCGAAGATAAGTTCGTTGATACGCGACGAGGTCGCGTCAGTGCCGAAACGCGGGTCGGTCGAGGTCGGCGAGGTTTCGATATCCACCTGGATCGTCTTCGGCGAACGTTCGACGCGGTGATCGCATCCCGCGAGCGCGATCGCCGCGGCAATCTTCGCGAGCAACAGCAGCCGGGCAGTTGTCTTCCTCGTCCACACGGTTGGCGCGATAATAACATGACGATGAGCAAAGATTGGCGCGCGAAAATCAGACTGCGGCAGGGCGACCTGACTGACGCCGATGTTGATGCGATCGTCAATGCCGCCAACAACGATCTGATGCTCGGGGGCGGCGTCGCGGGCTCGATTCGCGTCAAGGGCGGACCGGCGATTCAGCAGGAGTGCAACAAAATCGGACCGATTGCGCTGGGCGAGGCGGCGATAACGGGCGCGGGAAGGCTGCGTGCGCGGCACGTGATTCACGCAGCGAGCATGCGGCTGGGCGAATCGACGTCGGAGGCGAATCTGCGCGCCGCAACGCGCAACTCATTGAGGCGCGCCGATGAAAACTCGCTGAAGTCGATCGCATTTCCGGCGATCGGCACCGGCATCGCGGGTTTTCCAATCGAGCGATGCGCTCAGGTGATGCTCGAGGAAGTGCGCGCGCATCTCGACGGTCCGACGACGCTCGAGCGGGTGGATTTCGTGCTCTTCGATCGACCGTCGCTGGAAGTATTCGAGCGAGTGTTCGGCGGGATGAAGGATCTGCGCTGATGCCGCGAAAACAAATTCGACACTCGGCGTTCATCGCGTCGTAACGCTCGCCGTTTTTAATCGTCTCAGGTTGAGTGCGGCAATTTTTTCCTGCGCCGGTGCGGATGTGGGGCGGATGGATGACATCGAGGGCCTGGGACGTTACCTTCTAACCATGCGGCTGGGAGCCATCGATGTCGGATCCAACTCCGTCCACATGATCGTCGCCGACGTTAGCCGCGACGGTCACCTCGAAGTCGTCGATCGCGTCAAGGAGATGGTGCGGCTCGGCCGTCGCTCGTTCACGACGGGACGCCTCACGGCGGAATCGATGGACCTTGCGGTCCGCGCGCTGGTGAACTTCAAAAAACTGCTGCGAGTGCGCCGCGTGGAGAGGCTGCGCGCGGTGGCTACCAGTGCGGTACGCGAGGCGCGCAATCGCACGGAGTTCATCCGCCGCATCAAGCGCGAAACCGGCCTGACGGTCGAAGTGATCTCCGGCCTCGACGAGGCGCGCCTGATCTTCCAGGCCGCGCGTCATGCGCTCGGCCTCGACGGCGGACCTCATCTGCTCGTCAACGTCGGCGGCGGCAGCGTGGAACTCGTGCTGGTGCGCGACGGTAAGCCGCTGTGGATGCGCAGCGTGAAGCTCGGCGCGGCGCGACTAGCCGAGCGCTTTCTCCTTGACGACCCGCCGACGCGCGCGCAGCTGAGCAAGCTCGAGGTGTATCTCGAACGCACGATCGGTCCGCTGATGCGCAAGGCGAAGCGCGCGGGCGTGGTCCGCGCTATTGGAACGTCGGGCACGATCAACACCCTGGTCGCGATGGCGCGATCTTCGCGCGGCGAGGAGCTGGGGCGCCTGCATGGGGCGAGCGCGTCGGCCGGCGAGATTTCCGATCTGTCGCGCGACCTGGTCGAGGCCAACGCCGCGCTCCGCGTCGATCTCCCCGGGATGG
Organism: uncultured delta proteobacterium; assembly: GCA_963711565.1. Taxonomy (GTDB): domain Bacteria; phylum Desulfobacterota; class Binatia; order Binatales; family Binataceae; genus Binatus. Next base: position 977,356 of record CAVQEQ010000001.1, read on the forward strand.
ACGCCAAGCGCGTCAACCTGATGCCCGCCGCTGCGACCCTCGTGAACTTCATCCTGAAAAAATCCGGTGCGCCGGAGCTGGTCGCATGCACCTGGGCGCTGCGCGAGGGCGTGCTGCTGGGCCTCGCCCACAAGATCGATTCGCGCTCGGCCGCCGACGCCCGACGCCGCTCGGTCGGCGCCCTCGCCACTCGATTCGCCGCCGCCAACGACCACGGCAAGCAGGTCGCCAAGCTCGCGCTGAAGCTCTTCGATGCGACCGCGCCCGTTCTGGGCCTGCCCAAGTCCTCGCGAGAACTCCTTGAATTCGCGGCTTTATTGCACGATATTGGCCACGCGATTGATCATGACCGGCACAATCGCCATTCTTACTACCTGATTAAGAATGCGGAGCTGTTCGGCTTCGACACTGACGAAATCGAGGTCATCGCACAGGCGGCTCGCGGGCATCGCAAGCAGGCCCCGAAGCTCGATTCGCCGGATTTGAAATCGCTCAGCCCCGCCAAGCGCCGCGTGGTTAGGGGCCTCGCCGCGATTTTGCGTGTTGCCGACGCGCTGGATCGAAGCCACTTCGGTGTGGTTAAGAATATCGAGGTCAGGTATTCACCGGGTCGTGTGATCGTCGGAGTCGATTCGAAGCGCGAGAAGGCCGACCTCGAACTGTGGACATGCGAGAGAAGAACCGACCTGTTATCGAGACTGCTGGATCGGCAGGTGGTGTTGCAGCGCTAGAGCTGCCCGCCGCCGTTCCTTCGCCTTCGCCCAACGGCCACGTTATTCCATCGGCCGCGCCCAGGACCCTGCTCGAAACTCCCCATCCTTATAAGGGACGTTTGATCTGCGTCGAGGGAATCGACGGCTCGGGCAAATCGACGCAACTGCTGCTGCTCGAGCGTTGGCTCCGCGCGCGCGGCTACCCGGTCCATTTCACGGAGTGGAATTCGTCGCGGCTGGTGCGGCGCTCGATGCAACGTGGCAAGAAAAAGAATCTGCTGACGCCGACCACGTTCTCGCTGCTGCATGCCGTCGATTTCGCCGACCGTCTGACTTATCAGATCCTGCCGCCGCTGAAGGCCGGCATGATCGTGCTCGCCGATCGCTATGTCTACACTGCCTTCGCTCGCAACGTCGCGCGCGGCGTGCATCCGGATTGGGTGCGCTCGGTATACAGCCCCGCGCTGCGCCCCGATTTGACGCTCTACTTCCGCGTGCCGATCGATATCTCGCTCGAGCGCCTGCTGTCGGGACGCGCCAAGCTCAAGTATCACGAGGCGGGCATGGACGTCGGTCTCTCTGCCGATCCGGTCGAGAGCTTCCGCATGTTCCAGAGCCGCGTGTTGGAAATTTACGATCAATTGACGACCGAGTTCGGGATGCGTCCGATCGACGCGACTGCCGAGATCCCCAATCAACAGAAGGTTGTGCGCACGATGGTCCAGGAAATTCTTCGCGACTATGACCTCAAGCGAGCGAACGGAAAAAATGGCGCCACATCGCAGACACGCTAAAGCCTGGTACGGTCACGGCCTGCCGTACATCGCGAAGAAGCGCCTGCCCGGCCATTTGATCGCAATCGAAGGCACCGACGGCGTCGGCCGTTCCGCGCAAATCGAACTGCTGCGGCCGTGGCTCGAGCTCGAAGGCTACGCCGTCAGCAACACCGGATGGACCCGCTCGCCGCTCCTTTCCGAGACCATCAACGAAGCCAAGGCCGGCCATCAGCTCACGGTGACGACCTTCTCGCTGCTCTACGCGGCCGATTTTGCCGACCGCCTCGAACACGAAATCCTGCCGGCGTTGCAGGCCGGCTTCATCGTGATCGCCGATCGCTACATGTACACCGCATTCGCGCGCAACTCCGTGATGGGCGCCGACCCCGATTGGACGCGCGAGGTCTTCGGCATGGCGCTGGTGCCCGACCTCGTCCTCTACCTCGACATCGACGTCGAGTCGCTCATCCCGCGCGTCATCATGGGCAAGGGGATGGACTACTGGGAATCCGGGATGCATCTCGCGCTCGGCACCGACCTGTTCGATTCATTCGAGCGCTACCAGAGCCGCCTCATTGACGAGTACCGGCGCCTGTCGAGCGAGTTCGGCTTCATCTCCGTCAACGCGCGCCTTCCCATCGAAGAGCTGCAAAGCGAGATCCGAAAACACATCGCCGAATATCTGTCCGGCGCCAACGGCAAGCCGCGTCCCGACTCGGCCGACAACGGCGTATCGCGCAAGGAATAGGACTGTGGAAGATGAATCGCGCTCCGATGCGCCGCCGCGCAGGGTGACGCTTTCCCCCGGCGAAACCGTGGCCGACGCGGCGCGCAAGGCGATCGCGTTCGGCGCCGAATCGCTCCTGCGAAATCAGAACGCGGCTGAAGCGGGCGACGTGGAGCCGATACATCAGCTGCGCGTCGCCACCCGGCGCCTGCGCGCGTCGATCGAATTGTTCGCGAACGTCATTTACGCCGCGCAGCTCAAAATCTTCCGGCGTGACATTCCGTGGATCGCCCATCAGGCGGGTGCTTGTCGCGAATGCGACGTGACCTCGGCGCTGATCGCCGCGCGCGCTGAAAAAATCGGTAGCGACCTGAGCGACGCGATCGCGCCGATGCTCGCGGCGCTCGACGAACGCCGCAAGGCCGGGCACGCGACGTTATACGACCTGCTCGCGTCGAAGCGCTATCAGGGTCTGCTCGCGAAACTGTCGCACCCGGCGATCAAAAAAGTCGGCGCCGACCGCCGGCTCGGCGTCGTCGCCGCGCAATTGATCAGGCCCGCCTCGCGCGGCGCATCGCGCCTCGGCGAGAAGATCGCCGACGACGCTCCCGCCCTGGTTTTCCACAAGCTCCGCGTGCGCATCAAGCGGCTGCGCTACGAACTCGAAGATGATGGCGCCGCTCGGCGCCAAGCGTCATCGCAAAACTCTGGCCCGGCTCGAACAATTGCAGGAATTGCTCGGCCTCTATCACGACACCACGGTCGCGATTGCGTGGCTGTTGTCGTATGCCGAGACGTCGGCCGCGCCGCCCCGGACCGTGCTCGCGGCCGGCGCGTTGATCCAGTCGCTCGGCAAGCGTGAAAGCAAACTGCGGCGGCAATGCATGAAAGCGTGGAAGCGGTTCGAGCGTTCCGACGCGATGCGGGATACGCTCGAGGAAATTCGCAAAGCCGGCAGATTGAGCCCGATGCCCGTGAGCTCGCCCACTCAGGCTGCTGAATCATGCGAATCCGATCCGACGGATGAATCGCGAATCGCGCACTCCAATCACAATTCGATGAACTCCCACTCCGCCGCGGCAACAATCCCATGATGCTTTATATTCTCCGTCACGCGACCGCTGAACAGGCCGCGTCGAGCGGCGACGACGGCGCACGCAAGCTGACAGATCGCTCGAAGGAAAAAATGCGCGGGGCCGCGGCCGGCTTGCGCGCGATGGGCCTTAAGTTCAACGTGATCCTGACCAGCCCGCTGGTGCGCGCCGCCGAAACCGCCGAGATAGTGTCCGCCGCCTACGAAAACGCTACGCCCCCGCAAGTCCTGCCCGCGCTCGCGACCGGCATCGCCGCCACCGAAGCGGTAACCGCCCTGCGCGCATTTTCAAAGCACGAAGACGTAATGATCGTCGGCCACGAACCGCAACTGAGCGCGGTGACGTCAATCCTGCTAACCGGCGCGGCCGACGTAGCTCATTTGAAATTGAAAACGGGCGGCTGTATCGCGATCGACTTGCCGACGCGCTTCGAACGCGGCGGCGGCGAGCTTCGCTGGATGCTGACCCACAAGCAATTGCGCCAGATGCGCAAATAGCGGCGCGCTCACTCCCACACTACCTTCACCGGGACTTTCTCCGGCTCGACTTTCGCCGCTCCGCTGCCCGGAATTGAGATCGCACTCTCCGGAAATTTGTCAGCCATCCAGATTTTTCCCGGCGTCAGCGCCGTCACCACTCCGTCCGGCCTGACTTGGTCGCGAATATGAACCGCGCATGACCATCGCGCCGGCTCGCCGTTTACCGCGGGCAGCGTCCCCGTCATCGCCTCGCAAATCGAATTATCCGCCAGCCTGAAAATCCACGGCTCCGGTTTCATTTCGCGGCTGGGGGAATTCGGCAGCGGCTTGCTCAGCTTCAAAACGAAGCCCTCGGTATTCAGCGCCGGGTCGGCTCCGCAAACAAGCTCATCGCTCTTCGCCGTTACTGGAAAACACGGATCGCTGATTCCGTTGCCCACGGTGCATCGCCACGCACCCGGTCGAGTAATCGCGATCGATTCAGTCCAGCACGACCCTTCTTGCGCGGCACCGCTCGGAATCGCGGGAACGAACCGAATTACTTTGGTCTCGATTATCGTCAGCGGACTAACCGGCACCTGTGCCCGGACCGAGGTGGAGCTGAACATCAGCAAGAAACTGAAAATAAATATTTGGACTTTCATCAATTCGTCGGTATCGGCAGCGGAAAGGTTGGGGAAGGTGTAGTGCCCGAGTGCACGGCCGCGGTGGCGACGCCGGCGAGGCTCAGATACCAGTCGCTCGGCAGCGGGCATCCGTCCGCATCGAGCGTCACGAATGAATATCCAGGCGGAATCCCGCTGACCGGAACTTCCGAGGCCTGTGGCAGCATCTTGAACATCGCCGTGCCTTCGTTTACCTCGTCGAACATCGCGCCATAAACCATCGTCGCTCCATCGCTGAGTGCGTCGTAGATCTGCTCCCAGTAGAAGAGGCCGCATTCGCGCGGAATCTGGTTGATTGGCGAGCTCACGCCCAGCGAGCGATTGGTGTTGGCGAAGGAGTAGCCCGGCCACACGACCGGCATATAGTCGACGCCGATCGCGCGCGTGGCCGCCAAGTCCGGTTGCCACACAGTCGCGCTATAACTGTCCGCCCCGGCATCGTTCGTGTAGCGGCCGACCGACCATGGACTCAACACGCCAAGCTTCGGCCAGACCTTCTTCCATTTGGGATCGGAAGAGGCATCCAGCCTGCCCGTCCGCCAATACGACGGCACGCCGCCCATTATGGTTATCCCCCCGAATTTCTTGCTCGCCTTTTCGAGTCCATTGAGGATGTCCTCCGCATTGGCCGGCGTAAGCGGCCGACCCGAAAAGCCAAACCCCCAGACCGCGAGCAGCGGATGCCCCCGATGGTGCAGATAGGCGGGGCTGGTTGTAATCCCTTCCTTCTCGAGTTCCTTCCAGTCCTTCGCCACGCTCGAGATCTTGTCCTCCGGCAGGCCGGTGAGGTCGTACATGACGAAGAACACCCGCCCATTGTCCTCGGCCGCCTGGCGGACGTTGGTAAGGTCGATATTGCGCGCATCGCGCGTCGGAGCGTCCAGCAGATCCACCGCGAACCGTTGCAAAGCGACGCCGTCCAGCCCGTATTGCTGCATCCATTGGAAGTGCGTCTCGACCGTTGCCGGGTTCGCGTTGCTGAAGAGATTCACCGGATTCCCGCTGGCGTCGAGCATGCTGGTGACGCATTGCTCAGCCGTTGGGTAATCGGCGGCATTCGGCAGAAAATCCACGGTCGGGTCGGGTCCCGAAAACCAATGCCACCAGCCGACCTTTGTCCCGTCGCCCGGACAGTTGAACCAGCCCTGGTAGCCCATGATCAACTTCCCGGTAAGCGTGCTGGCGTCGACGGTGTCGGCGGTCTTGACGAATTGCGCCTTAACGATGCGCCCCTTGCGCTGCACACCCTGCGCGTGGGCGCATCCGGCTGGGATCGCCAGAAACCCGAAGGCGCCCAGAGCCAGCAGCCGCAGGCAGTTTCTTGTCCAGGACATCATTCGCATTCCAAGTCATATCAAAAAATCGGCAGCCTGACTCCCAATGTGACCATCGCGCCGCTCGCGACGCCCATCAGCGCCTCGCCCGCTACTAGGCCCGCCGCAAGCAGAATCCCGGGTCCGCTCTCGGCTTCGTCGTCGGGTCCGAAAAACGAGTGGGCGAGCGCGCCGATGAAAATCGCGACGCTGAGCCCAAACGGAAGATACAAACCGATCGCGGCCGGCATGATCGGCGTGCGCCACTGCGATCCGATTCGTTCCAGGTAGCGATCGCTGAAGCCGAGCATCGCCGCGAGGATGGCTCCCGTCGCAATCGTTCCCAAGGGCAAGCCGCCGTGGAACACTCCCTGCGTCACCTTCGCCATCAGAAACGCTTGCGGAGCCGCCAGCGCGCCGGCCCGCGCAGTCGCGGTGCCCGCGATTCCGTAACCAGCGATCAGCAGGTTTAGAATCGGCGCCATCAGGAACGACGACGCGATCGCGCCGATCAGCACGCCGATCTCCAGCGAGCGCGGCGTCGCGCCGACGTGAAATCCGGTCGCGAGGTCGTGCATGGAATCACCCGCCATCGCTGCCGCCGTGCACACGATCGCGCCGGAAAGAATCGCCAGTTGCGGCCCGACGCTCGGGGACACGCCGACCAGTTTCAGGAACAGCGCAACGGCGAGCAGTACGATTACCGTCACGCCCGACACGGGATTGTTCGACGCGCCGACTATTCCCGTCAGATAGCCCGCGATCGCCGTCGCGAAAAGACAGATTAACGTCAGCAGAATTGCGAGCACCGCGCTGAGCGCGACATCACCGCTCAGCCCAACGCAGATGGCGAAGACTACGGGAACGCAGAGCGCCACCGCCGTCAGCACCGCGCGCGCCGAGAGATCGGTGTCCTCACGCGCCGTGGCGACCGCTTGCGACGAGCGCACGACGCGGATGCTGTCGGCGATCGCAGACGCGATTCGCGTGCGCAACTTCCACAGCGTCACGACGCCGCCGGTGAGCATCGCGCCGACACCGAGATAACGCACCTGGCCGCTCCACAATTGCTGCGCCGTCGCGGCGGCATTACCTGCTCCATCACCACCATGAAGGGCGGTGAGCACGGGAATCGCGACCAGCCACGCGAATGCGCCGCCGGCGAATACCAGCGCCGCGATCCTGATTCCGATGATGTAGCCGACGCCGAGCAGCGCCGCCGAAATGTCGATCGAGCCCGCGACTGCCGCACCGCCGACCCATCGCGCGCCCGACACCGCGCCGGGAATAGCTCCGGCCACGTCCTGAAGGGCTTTCAGAGCCGCCGACAGCAGCCCGCCGATGACGAGGGGACGAACATTGGCCTGCGCGTCGGCCGCGCGAAGCACCTGCGCGCACGCGACGCCTTCGGGAAACGGCAGCCGCTCCTCGACGACATACGCGCGGCGCAGGAACACCACGAGCAGCGCGCCCATCGTCGCGCCGACGACGCATAGCGCCGTCACCTCGACGTACGGCAGAGTTCTGACGCCGCCGAGAATTACCAGCGCCGGGAAAGTGAAAATCGCGCCCGCCGCGACCGCTTCGCCCGCCGACGCGATCGTTTGCACGACGTTATTCTCGAGAATCGTCGAGCCGCCGAGAATCCGGAGTATCGCCATCGAGATGACCGCGGCCGGGATGCTCGCTGACACCGTCAGGCCCGCGTACAAACCGAGATACGCATTCGCCGCGCCGAGAATCAGCGCGAGCGCGATGCCAAGTGAGATGCTCCGCGGCGTCAGCTCGCGAATCGGCTCAGAAATTGGAGTAGGAACGTCGCGCTGCACGCCGACAATATATGTCATCGCGCAGCGGCGAGCGCGAGAGATGCTCTAGCTGTTCTTCGACTCCTGGAGCTTCGGATGCTCGACGGGCTTGCCGGCTGCAACCCAGCCCTGGATACCGTCGCTCATGACGCTCACGTCGGTGTATCCCGCGGCGATCGCGCGCCGCGCGGCCTCGTGCGACGCGGTGCATTGCGGGTCGGCGCAATAGAAGACCAGCTTGGCGCTTTTGTCGGGCGGCAGCGTCGTGGCGACATCGTACTTATCGTCGCTGCTGAGTAGATGCGCGCCTGGGATTACTCCGGCCGACGAACGCAGTCCCCATCCGTTCGCGTCATAGATGTTGACGTGCGAGTTCGGATTGGCCATCAGCGAGGCGAGATTATCGGCGCCGATGAGAGCGAACTTGTCCGGCTCTTTCGGCTTGTTGTTGAGAAGCGATCCGATGTCAAACGCAAAGGCCGACGCCGTGGCGGACAAAACGATTGCGCCGACAATCGCCAAAACGACCGAGCGGCGCGCCCGCAAATAAATACTCATACCGGTAAGGGTACCAAACGGCTTCGCGCGGGCAAAGATAGAATGATTCCCGCCCTTGAGCCATATTCGATTCGAGGTAAATCGTCGTCATGCTGAAACTATTCGAGCATCCGTTTTCGCCGTACGTGCAGAAGGTCAAAATCGCACTCTACGAAAAGAATGTCGCGTTCGAGGTCGAGGTCCCCGACGCCTTCAGCGGCGCGCCGACACAATTCGGCAAGACCAATCCACGGCTCGAGGTGCCCGCGCTGGTCGACGACGACTTTGCGATCTTCGACTCGACCATCATTCTGGATTACGTCGAAGAGAAATGGCCCGTGCCCGCGATCTTGCCCACGACCCCGCGCGAGCGCGCTCGCGTGCGGATGGTCGAAGACGTGTGCGACACCTACTACGAGGCTATCAACTGGGGCCTGATGGAAGTGCGCGCGTGGAAGCGCGTAACCGGCGACGCCGCGAAACAACTCGAAACGAAAGCATCCGCGCAGACCGCCGGCGTGTTCGCATGGCTCGAACGCGAGCTTGGCGCCGCAAACTATTTCAACGGCGCGTCATTCGGCTACGGCGATTTGAGCGTTTACCCGCACGTGCGCGGCTCGATCGTCTGGGGCATCCCGCCGAAGGCTGGAACCCGCCTCGCCGCATGGCTGACCCGCGTCGAAGAACGACCGAGCGTGCGCAAATCGATCGAGGCGGCACAGCAGTTCGCCGGCTCGATGGACATCCTGCCGCGGATGCTCGAGTCGGGCGCCTTCGCACGCCAATACCGCGACCATCGCCTCGAATGGATGCTCCGCAGCGGAGGCATCGACGTGGTCCTCGAAGGTTTGAAGAAGAAGACGATCCGGTTCTCGAGCGAGATCTCCTAGCGCGCGGCGGCCACAAATCCGGAGATGTCGCGGACGATCTCGCCACGCTCGATCGGCACGCATTCGGCGGGGAACTCGCGCGTGATCCGATGGCCCGCGTCCACCAGCGCGGCGATGAAGCTATCAAGATGGCTCATCGCACGCGGCAGGATGTCGTGCATCACGACCAGCGTGTGCGGCCGCGTTGAGGCGTTGCGAAGGGCGCGATCGACCCACGCGTCCTGGTCGATCCAATCCTCGGGGACGCAATTCCACAGCACGCAGGTGTAGCGGTTCGCGACAATGTGATCGACGGCAGCACGGCTCAGCAGATGAGGCCCAATTTTGCCGCCGCCGCCGAACGGGCGGAACAGTTTCGGATTTTCGGCGAGTGCGCCGATCAAATTCTCGGTCTTTGCGATTTCTGAATCGACGGCGTCTACATTCGGATCGTCGCCCAGCGGAATCCGATGTGTGTACGAATGATTGCCGATTCGATGCCCCTCGGCTGCCGCTCGCTGCGCCAACTTCATCTTCTCAGGCGATGCAAGATTTTTGCCGAGCACGAAGAACGACGCCTTGACGCCGCGGCGCGCGAGCACGTCGAGCACTATCGGCGTCACCGCGGGATCGGGGCCGTTATCGAACGAGAGTGAGACGTCGCCCATAGACTGCCACTACTTGGCCGCGGTGAATGTGAACGAGTCGCCTTTCTTCGAGATCTTTCCCGCCGACGGAGTCGCAAAGTGCGTCCCGAACACGACGACGTTGGTGTCGGCGTACTTCTCGCAGAATGCGCGCCGCGTCTTCTTGGCCATGGGAAGGTCGGAATCGAAACCGTCGTCCCATTCAGGAAATTTGCATTGAATCGGATGATGCATCAGGTCGCCGGTGATGACGGCCTCATTCCCCTTCGACGAAATCCGCACGCTGTGATGCCCTGGAGTGTGGCCGGGCGTCGGCTCGAGCCATACTTCGTCGGTGATGCGAAAGTTCGAATCGACCATGTCTGCCACGCCCGCATCGACGCAGGGACGCACCGAATCTTCCACCGGATCGCGCGCGTCCTTGCCGTCGAAATGCGACCAGTAATCCCATTCGGTGCCGCCGATGATGTAGCGGGCGTTGGGAAACGTCGGCACCCACTTGCCGTCCTTGAGCTTGGTGTTCCAGCCGACATGGTCAACGTGCAGATGCGTACAAACGACGCGATCGATCTTGTCGCTCGGATGGCCGGCTTTTTCCAGGTCGCTCAGGAACGGCAGCTTGAGGTTGCTCCACACCGGATTCGAACGGACCTTGTCGTTGCCGATGCAGGTATCGACGATGATGCGCTTGCCCTGCGACTCGATGATGAGCGCGTGGATGCTCATGCGCAGCTTGCCCTTCTCGTCGGAGAAAGTCGGATAGAGCCAGTCCGCCTCCTTCTGGACGTTCTCGGCGGTGGCGTCCGGAAAGAGCCACGTGCCCCGCCATGGTGCCTCGCTCTCGATGATACGCGTTATTTTGACGTCGCCGACTTTGAACTGGTTCATCGCGAATCCTCCTGCGTAAGGCCAACTTAGCCCGAACTTTGGAGATTCGCCAAGCGTGAATGTTTGGCGCGAACTGGGCTATAGCTACTCGCGTACCAACGCGCTCGATGGAGGAATTGCGATGGCGAAAATTCGCGGCGAAGGTCCGCAGCAGGATATCGATGAGATCGTACGGCTCCACAATCTATGGGTGAAAGCGAATCGCACCGGCAGTATCCCGATGATGCGCGACGCGTTTGTCGGCGGCGACAAGTTCTTCGGCTGGAACCTCAACGGCTTTGCCTACGACGGGATCGAAGAGTGGGCAACGCTGTGGGAATGGCTGGCCAACTTCAAAGCGAAAGCAACGCTCGGCGAGGATGAAGACCTGCGCGTGCGCGTCCGTGGCGACATGGGATTTCTCTCGTGCCACGCGCCGTTCACGATCACGCTCGCCGACGGCAACCCTCTTCCTGGCAGCGGCAAGTTCCGCAGTACCGAGGTCTACGTGCGCGAGGACGACAAGGGCAAGCCCGTCTGGAAGATGTGGCATTGCCATTTTTCGTGGTGTGCGCAAGGTCCACGAATGGCGTTCGAGAACGAGGCAAAGTGATGGCCAAAGTTCGAGAGTTCGGCGTCGGCTTCGAGAATCTGCACCCACGCGAGTTCGTCGCGCACGCCAAACGAGCCGAAGATGCGGGCTTCGGGACATTCTGGGTGCCCGAAGATCCCTTCTATCGCGGCGCGTTCAGCGTGGCGTCGGCGATCGCGTGCGGCACCTCAAAGATCAAGATCGGTCTGGGCATCGTGAATCCATACTTGCGGCATCCCGCGCTCACCGCGATGGAATTCGCGGCGCTGGACGAACTCGCGGACGGGCGTGCGATTCTCGGGATCGGCGCGGGGCTGAAGGATTGGATCGAGGGGCGGTTGAAGATTCCGTACAAACTGCCGACCTGGGCGATGCGCGAGACGGTCGAGATCGTGCGGCGATTCTTTCGCGGCGAGGAGCTGTCCTACGCGGGCCGCGTCTTCAACGCCGAGCGGGTCAAATTGAGTTTCAAGCCGGCGCGCACCGAGATCCCGATCTATCTCGGAATACTCGGCCCGAAGAACTGCGAACTGACCGGCGAAGTCGCCGACGGGCTGCTGCTCAGCATCATGTCGTCGCCGGCCTACGTCAGATTCGCGATGGAACATGCCCGGCAGGGGCTGAAGAAATCGGGGCGCAGCGAGAACGACTTCAACGTCGGCGCCTACATCTTCTCGTCGATATCGGAGGACGAGCGCGCGGCGCGCGATCGACTGCGGCCCATCGTCGCGATCATGGTCTCGCTGATGGCGCCGCAGCCGAATACGCCGATTTTCGCCGCCGCGGGTTTGCCGGCTGAGACGATCGTCAAATTTGGCGAGAGTTTTGCGCGCGGCAAGCTTCCCGTCAACATGGTGACCGACGAGATGCTCGATACGTTCACGATTGCCGGCAGTCCCGCGCGATGCCGCGAGAACCTCGCGAAACTGATCGAAGCCGGCGTGACGGCGCCGGTATTTTTCGAAGTGCCGGGCATCCCGCCGCAGCAGACGATGGACGATGCAGAAAAGCATCTGCTGCCGTATTTCACTTAAGAGAGGAATCGACGATGGCATTCAAGGTTCCCAGCGCTGAAGAATTGAAGAGAATCGCGCGCGCGAATCATATCGAGCTGACCGCTGGGGAGCTCGCGGCGTTGGAAAGCATGATGCCGGGGCAAATGGCGATCCTCGAGAAGATCGACGCGATTGCCGAGATGCCGCGGGAATCGGTGACGCGCTATCGCGATCGCAAGGCGGGCGAGCGCCCATCGGCCAAGGACGATCCGCTCAACGCGATCGTCACGCGATGCAGCGTCAAGGGCGCGGCGAGCGGTCCGCTGAAGGGCAAGCGCGTCGGAGTGAAGGACAGCGTGTGCGTGGCCGGCATTCCGGCGAGCGGCGGGTCGTCGGTGCTGAAGGGTCACGTGGCCGCCGCCGACGCGACGATTGTTGCGCGGATGCTCGACGCGGGCGCGGAAATCGTCGCGACATTGAACATGGACGACTTCGCGCTGTCGGGCGACGGCCGCACCAGCTTTTACGGACCGGTGCGCAATCCGCACAACCCGGAGTATTGCGCGGGCGGTTCGTCATGCGGCTCGGCGGCGGCGCTCTACTACGACGATATCGATCTGACGGTAGGCACCGACCAGGGCGGCTCAATCAGAATTCCCGCGTCGTGGTCGGGCGTAGTCGGTATCAAGCCGACCTACGGCCTCGTGCCTTACACGGGCGTGATGAGTATTGACCCCACTCTCGATCACGTGGGCCCGATGGCGCGTACCGTGAGCGACGTTGCGATGCTGCTCGAAGTGATCGCGGGCAAGGACCCGCTCGATCCGCGCCAGCGCGAAGTGACGACCGCGCCGTATCGCGAGGCGCTCGGCAAGTCGCTTGACCGTATCAAGCTGGGCGTTGTGCGAGAGGGCTTTACGCAAGCAGGCGCCGAGGCCGACGTGAACGCCGCGGTGAATCGCGCAGTCGCGGCACTCGGGAAGCTCGGCGCACGCGCGACCGAGATTTCGATTCCCGCGCACAGCGACGCCTCCGATCTGCTCTACGCGATCGTGCCCGAGGGGATGGCGATGCTGGCGCGCACGAACCTGCACGGGACGCATCACGCGGGTGCGTACATGCCCGAACTCGCCGCGCATTTCGGGCAGCACTTCCCGGAGCGGGCGAACAACGTCGCGCTGACCGTCAAGTTCATGCTGATATTCGGCAACCTCGTGCGCGAGCGCTATCACGGAAAATATTATGCGAAGGTGCAGAGCTATCGGCCCGCGCTGACGGCGAAATACGACGCTGCGCTCAAAGAATACGACGCGCTGGTGATGCCCTCGACGCCCATGAAGGCGCATCGCCAGGACTCGCAGGCGCCGTACTCGATGATCACCAACACGGCGCCGTTCGATATCACGGGGCATCCGGCGATCAGTGTGCCGTGCGCGAAATCGAACGGACTGCCGGTCGGGTTGATGATCGTCGGGCGGCACTTCGACGACTTGACACCGCTGAAGATTGCGTATGCGTACGAGCAGAGCGTCGATTGGCTGAGGCCGTAGCAAGTGCAACTCGCAAAGCGATTCGTGGACGTGGGAATTTTCACAAATCGGATCGACGAGATGCGCGCGTTTTACGGCGAACGAGTCAGGCTGCCCTATGAGGAGTTGCTGCCGGTCGGCGGCGGCGTCCGGCAATATCGCTACGGGCTGCTCGGCTCGGTGCTCAAGATAAATCACTCGCGCGATCCGCAGCCGGCGCGAATCGCGGGCGGCTACCGGATGCTTTCGATTTCCGATCCGCGAACTCCGATGCCGATCCCGATGCAGGACCCCGACGGCAACGACCTCGAGCTGATCCCGGGCGGCCAGCGCGGGGTCAATCAGATCGAAATCCATATCGGCGTCACCGACGAGGCCGCCTTCGAGCATTTCTACGCCGACGCGCTGAATGGTGAGCGGCTGGCAGCCGGTCGTTTCAAGCTCGGCGAGACGATCATCAGCTTCCGCCACGACCCGGCGGCCGTGTCCGCATCGAAGTCAGAGCCGGACGTGATGGCGTCGATGCGCGCAGTCGGGATGCGTTATATCACGATCCAGGTGCGCGACTGCGACAGCGAGCATCGGCGTTGATGTCGATGGGCGTGTGGGAAGGCGCCGCGCCGCTGACGCTCGGCAAGGTCGCGCGCATCTCGATGATTCGCGATCCCGACGGCAACTTCATTGAGATTTCACAGCGGGCCTCGCTGACTGGCCCGATCCCGAGCTGACTGGGGGCACGGCGGGCGCGGCTGGGGGCTCGGAAACGAGCAGCGAGCGAACGATCGGCACCAGCGACAGTTGCGACGGTTCGTCGCCCGCGATCCCATCGACGAGCTGCTTCAGCTTCGCGCCCGGATAATCCTTGCGCGCAACGATCAGCGGGATGTGACTGTCCTGCATCGACGCGCTGCCATGCCACGAATGATACGGCGCCGAGAAGTAGAAGCGGTCTTTAATCGGCCGGTTTAGCCCCGACTTCGACAGCAGCAGCACGTCGCCGGCGCGATTGCCGTATGGCCCCGCGCTCAGCCATCGCATCCGTCGGTTGAGCTGGATCAAATCGGGCCGCGGATGCAGGAGCAGGTAGAGCCAAATCGGCACGAGCCGATGCCCGTCGAATATTTCGTACTGGTTGGTGAGTTGCCCCGGCGGAGTCGGAACGCGCGCAAAGACCAGGTCGAGCGTGCCCTTCATGAGCTGCACGCGCTTGCCGTATTTGTTCGCGTAGTAAAACGCGCGTGCGACCGGCAGCACGTCCTGTTTGTAGCGCGGCGGGCGCTTCCAATCGCAAGTCATGCCGGGATTGGGACAGGTCGAGCGGTCGGCCAGGTAGACGTAGGCGATCGCGCCCTGGTACGCGAAGGCGGCCTGGTAATCCTGCTCGTCCTTGCTCGGATTCAGCACCAGTTTTCGCGGCCGGAATCCCGCGGCTTCGACGACTGCGGTTGGCCCGTCGCTCTCGTTGGCTCCAAGCGCGTGGCGCGGATCCTTCAGCACCGGAGTGTGACCGTGATCGGCGATCACCACGACGGATGTCTGATCGAGAATGCCGTATTGGCGATACGCGTCGAGAATCTTGGCAACCAGCGGATCGGTGACATTCTCGAGGTAGGCAGTCTCCATCGGCAGAGGATCAGGCGCGAGATGCGTGTACAAGTCGATTCCCGGGAAATACACCACCTGGATGTTGGGAACTCCGTGCGCCTTCATCGAATCGAGCAGCTTCGGCACCGAGTCCTCATCCATCTGCTGGTAGATGTCGCGCTTGCCCGACGAATGCTCGCCTTTGCCACTCACGAATTCCGTGAACAGCGAAACCATGTCGGTGGGATCGATGATCGTGAAGTAATCGGCGCCGCGATAAACCATGTTCATCGAGACCGCCGATCGCACTCCCGCCTGCTGAAACAGCGTCGGCACCTTGAGCTGCCTGCCCACCAGGTTGTCGGTGATCATCGCGTGGTTGTCGTCCATCTCTTCGACCGAAACCGGCACCGGCGCGTAGAATTTCATTTCCTCGCGCACGAACCACTCGTTGCCCGTCACTCCGGTCTGCGCCGGCGGCGCGCCGGTAAAAATCGACGACCATGCAGCGACTGTCGTCAACGGCAGGATGCTGACCGCGTTGGGCACCGAGTAGGCGTGCTCGTACAATCCGCCGCCCTCGTCCTTGCCGAGCATCCCGGCCATCGCGGGCGCCTTGCCCGAGTTGATTGCGGCCATCAACTGATCGTCGCCGGCGCCGTCGAAGGCGAAGATCAGAACATACGGCCCCGGCTCGACCGGCCGCGGCTCGCGTTTAACTTGCTTCTCGCCACCATTGACCAGGAGTTTGACCGAGCTGCATGCGGCAAGCGTCACGATAGCGACACACGTCGAGACCAGCGCGCAGCGGATGAGGTTTGAGACAGGTCTATGGCGCGGCATCAATCTACGATCCTATGCCGAAACGAATTTTGGGAAAACTTAGGCGCGCTTTCAGATCAGCGCAGGGACTTTTCGTACTGGCGCGCGATGAAGCGGCGGTTCGATTCGGGGACGGTGGCGTCGTCGCGTGCGTCCAGCTCGATGTCCGCGACGCGCACGAATCCTGCCTGCTCGTAGTAACTGCAGAGCGTTTTGTTCCCCGAAAAACAGTCGAGGCGGAGAAGCTTGCGGCCGGTCGATGCGGTGACGTATTCCGCAAACTTGAGCAGCTCGACGCCCAACCCGCGCGCCTCCCGACGCACCGCGATACGGTGGAGATAGCCGGCCTCATCTTTAGTGCCCGGCCAGAACAGATCGTCGCGCCACATCAACGTGAACGTGCCAACCGCGCGGCGCTCGCGCCTTGCGATGTACACTTCGCCTCGCGCAATGCCACCGGCGACCAGCTCGCGCGGGAATCCGTCAACGCGCCACTGATTGATCCCGCGCGACGCGAGCCATCGCGCTGTCTGGTTCAGAATATCGAGCACGTCATCGAGGTCGGCGGGAGTCGCAAGACAAATTTCCACCGAGCCAATCGCGGTTGCGATCGGCTCGGCGGTAGAACTCATTTCAGGAGAATTGCGGAGGTCACGCCCAGCGTGAGCGGGGACGATTGCGCGTCGAGCGATTACGCGCACCCGACGAACGGAACACCGTCACCGGCTTGGGCGCGTGAATCTCGATTTTCTCGAAACCCTCGACGTGCTCGCGATCGAGCGAGTTGCCGAGCGTGCGCTCGAGCCGCGCCAGGTTCACGCGTTCCTCTTGCGTGACCAGGCTGATCGCTTCGCCCGCCTTGCCCATCCGGGCCGTGCGGCCAATACGATGGATATAGCCTTCGGTCTCGTCGGGCAGATCGAAGTTGATCACGTGGGAAACGTCGGGGATGTCGAGTCCGCGGGAGGCCACGTCGGTCGCGACCATCACGCGATACTTCTTCGCGCGAAATCCCGCCAACGCCGCGTTGCGCTGGCTCTGCGAGCGATCACCGTGAATCTGCACCGCCTTGATATTGGCGCGGATCAGCAGCTTGGCGACGCGGTCCGCGCGGCTCTTGGTCCGCGTGAACACGATCGCGCTCTCGACTTCGGGACGCTTGAGTATCTCGAGCAGCACCGGCCCCTTGTTCTCGAGCGTGACCGGATAGATCGACTGGCGAATCTGCGACGGCGGCGCGGCCTTGGTCCCGCCGACCGTGACACGCTCGGGCGTCGTCAGAAATTCGCGCGCAATCATCTCGGGACCCGACGCCATCGTCGCCGAGAACATCATGGTCTGCCGCTGCTTCGGTACCATCCGCATGATGCGGCGCAACTGCGGCAGGAAGCCCATGTCGAGTAGCCGGTCGGCTTCGTCGATGATCACGACTTCAACTTTGTCGAGCTTGACGATGCCGCGCTCGATAAAATCGATGAGTCGTCCGGGACACGCGACGAGCACTTGCGCGCCCTTGCGAATCGCGTCGATCTGATGACGCTCCGACTCGCCGCCGACGACTGTGGCGCAGCGGATGTGCGTGTGGCGTGCGATCAGATCGAACTCGCGCGCAGCCTGTGCGGCCAGCTCGCGCGTCGGCATGATCACAATCGCGGCGACGTGCCGCGTGTTCTTGCGATGCAGCCGGTCGATGGTCGGGATCAGAAAGGCCGCGGTCTTGCCGCTGCCGGTTTCAGCCGTGGCAACCACGTCGCGCCCGCTGAGCGCAACCGGGATAGCTCCGGCCTGGACCGGGGTCGGTGTGTGATGACCGCGGTCTTTGATTGAACGATGGATCTCTGGCGATACGGGAAATTCAGAAAACGACAAACAGTATCCTATGGTTCAGAGCCCCGGATTCCAGTTCAGAAGAGTATGCCGAACTTGTGGGTCTGATGGGTTGAGAGGGTGGCGTCACGGAATCCGACGCGCGCATAAAGTCACGATTGACTTGGCAAGAGGTTACAGGAACCGGCGAAGCGGCACAATGGCCCCCCGCCGCCCGGCAGTGTCCTAATTTGGCGAGAGGGGGCGTCGCCAGCGGACTTGGCTGCGGCCCGGCGTAAAATATAGGAGGCAGCACGGTTCCTTGACCATTACGCGGTGCCATACTCCGCATGGCACAACAAAGGCTTGGCCAGGTTGCAGCGAGATACAGCGTTCGCCAATGTCCTCATCGAGAACTAGATCGACTGCGCCCTCGACGAGATATAGGAGTTCGTCGCCGTCGGGGTGCATCTCTCCTGCATGAGGCGGGTTCTTGGTCATTCGGGCCTCTCCTGCGAGGCGGCCCTCGACACCGGGATGAGCGCGACCTCGTTGAGCGACCGGTTCGATCGATCCAGTGGGTGTGAAACGAACAGGACTCTTCGACAGGTTAATCGGATCTTTGAGTGGCTTCGCGATCGTCTTGGCTTTCATGCCGCTTTCTCCTGCGCCACAGATCCTGGCAAATCCTCGACCGACCATAGCCGATCCGTCACGCCAGCGGCCATAGATTAGAACACCACCCGGCGCCCGATTGCTGAGGTCCTCGGCGAATCGAAGGTGCGCTTAGTACGCGTCGTAATTGTCGGCGTGCAGGCGCGGATCGTCAGCGGCGACGCACTTCCCCGCCAACGTGCGCCTTTGGATCAGAGAGTAGGTAATATTGCCCGCGACGAGCGTGGTCAGCTTGGCAAGTTCGTTGGTGCACGCGTCGGCCGTATCATAGCTGCCAATCGTCTCCCACCGCGAAAGTGGCGCATTCTTCTCGATCGACTGTTGACTCTGAGAAACCGGCGGCATTATCAGGCACCAGGCGACGAGCATGGGCGCGGCTGCGTGGCGTAGGTTCATGTCCAAGGCGGTGAACTTCAGGACTGCGGGATTGGTTTCGGCGTCGATTCCACGGCCGCGGCTTTAGCGGCGATCGCGGCGGCCTTTGCTTCAGCTTTTTCGCTGGCTGCCTTCTGCCGCAACTGCTGGAGCATCGCGCGCAGCTTGCCGGGATTCACCGGCTTCTTGAACAGCGCACCTTCGAGACCGCGCAGGCGCGAACGCTTCAGAATGTGATCCTTGTCGTAGTAGTAGGCGGTCATGAGGATCACCGGCAAATGCGGCATGTCTTCCTTGACCTTGAGATAGAAGTCGTAGCCGTCCATCTCGGGCATCACAACGTCCGAGATCACCGCGTCGAGCTTAACGTTGCGCAGGATTCCAAACGCGGCGGACGGACGCGTCGCGCAGTGCACGATACATTTTTCGGCGCGCAGCAGGTCGGCCATCGAATTGACGACCGCTGTATCGTCGTCGAGCACCAGCACGGCCATCCCGTCGAGCGGAGATAGTTCGCTACGCGGCGCATCATGCGGCCGCGTATGGACCTTGGCATCCTCGCGCGGCGCCAAGTCGGCCATCCGCTTGCCGGCGAGATAGTCGCGCGTCTCGTACTCGCCCTTGCGCGTCATCTCGTCGAGGCGGCGGACTATCGCCTGCACGCGCTCGATCGAGTTGCGAATCGAGTCGAGGCGCTCGTTCTCGACGACCTTTTCAGCGTCGCTCAGATGCGTCTCAAGGCTTTGCGAGAGCAGCTCGAGGTTGTTGGTGATCGATTCGAGCGGGTTATTGATTTCGTGCGCGAGGCTGACTGCTATTTCGCCCGCGGTCGCAAGCTGCTGATTATGCCGCATGCGGCGGATGTCGCGCGCGAAGCCGATCGATCCGATTTCGCTGCCGTCGTCGTCATGGATCAGCGAGCCGGTGATCATCACCGGGATGATTTCGCCGTCCTTGTTGCGGAACTCGGTCTCGAAGCTGGCGATTTGCCCCTTGTCGGCCGACGCGCGCATCGCCTTCATCACGCGCCGTGCCTCGTCGAGCGACGGATAGATGCGGGTGCATCCTTCGCCGATGATTTCCTCGGAGCTGTAGCCGAGGCTCGTGCGCGCGCCGTCGTTGTAATAGTTCACGGTGCCGCTTTTATCGACGGCAATTATGATGTCCGGCGAGCTCTCGATGAGACGCTGGAAATATTTTTTATCGAGCGAAAGCATTGTTGATTATTTAATCCTGATTCAGTCGCGACGGATTATTTCGCGGCGCGCAGCCGGAATTTCGGTATCGAGACTTCATCGCTGAGTTTTTCGAACGTAACCTCTACCGGCATCCCGCACTTGATGTCGTGCGGCTTGACCCCGAGCAGGTTCGAGATAAATTTGCATCCCTCTTCGAGCTCGACCATCACGACCGCGTACGGAACCTCTTTGGCGAACCCAGGATGGTAGAGCTGATGCATAATATTAAAGCTAAACACTTCGCCGCGACCGCTCACCGGAACCCATCGCGAGGCCGTCGAGTTACACTTCGAGCATAGGTCGTGAGCGGGGAACCGGAGCGTCCCGCAACTACCGCACTTCTGGACCATCAGGCGGCCGGCGCGCGCACCGTCGAAGAACTCGCGCAGGTCGGGCGTGATGGCTGGGATTGGTTTGCTGATTTCGGGCATCGCAGTTTGGCTTATATATCAGTTAGACGAACGGGCGATTAAAATGATTGAAACGACACCATATCACGGCACAGGCCGTGACAGCGCCACTCGCGGCTAATGTTAAGGTTGTGACCCCAGCACGAGGGTCGAATGCGTAGCTAGGATACCGCCGTTGCCGGAAACGAGTCCAACGTCGTGTTTTGGCACCTGCCGCCGTCCGCCATCACCCCGCATTTGCACGATTGCCTCCGCCACAGGGGTCATCCCCCACATATAAAACGAACTCAACTGGCCGCCTCCCGTGTTGACCGGGAGCGCGCCGCCGGGAGCGATTGCGCCGCTGGCCACGAACGGCCCGCCCTCGCCCTTTTTGCAGAAACCGTAATCTTCGAGCGTCACCAGTACGGTGAACGTATAGCAGTCGTACAGCTCGCAGAAATTGACGTCGCCAAGCGTGATCCCCGCCATCTTGAAGGCGGTGTCCTTGGCGATCGGCGCACCGGAGACCAGCGTCTCGAGCGGGTCGCCGCCGGGATGACCTTGTCCCATCCCCAAAATATAGACCGGTGGGCGCTTCAACGTCTTCGCGCGCTCGGCGGAGGTCACGATAACCGCCAGACCGCCGTTGGAAACCAGGCAGCAATCATAGAGATGGAACGGCTCAACCACCCATCGCGAGGCATGGTAGTCGGCGAGCGTCATCGGCGCGTCGTGGAACTGGGCGACAGGATTCAGGTTCGCCCAATCGCGCTCTGACACGGCGACGGCACCGAGATGATCGCTGGTGGTGCCGTATTTGTACATGTGGCGCTGGGCGACGAACGCATACTGGGCGTTGACGCCGTACTGGCCGTAGTGCGCGTTCAGACCCTGGGCGAAACCGTACGACGCCGCCGAGCCCGCATCCTTGCCCTTGCTCGGCGAGGGCGGACGCAACGGAGCGTCGGCGAATACGCATGCGACGACCTCGGCCATGCCGGCGTCGATAGCCTGTGCGGCGTGCATGATCATCGCGGCCGCCGTCGCGCCGCCGAGGTTCATCGTCGCGGTCAGGCGCAGGTCGCGGATACCCATCGCGTTCTGCAGCGTCGTCGACGCCATCGGATTGTTGAACCACGTGATCCCGGGATTCACGAGCAGGCCGTCGAGATCGGAGCGCTGGAGTCCGGCATCCTCGAGCGCGAGATTGACGGCCTCGGCCGCGAAGCCGACCGGTCCGGGATGATCGAAGTTTTTACCCATCCGGGTCTGGCCGAGCCCGGCGATAGCGCATTTAGCTCTTAAAGACATAGCGCCTACTCTCTTACGCTTTTTCGCGAAGAGCATCCAGCGGGGCTAGGGGGGAAGGGCAAATCACTTAATCAAATGCGGAACCCACCGTGGGTTCCGCACCTCCTTGGGCAGGGGTGACCCCTGCACCCAGTGTTTTTGTGTCATTCAGAGCGAAGCGAAGAATCCCGGCTCTTTACCTCTCCCCTCGTCGGGAGAGGTCGTCCACCGACATTTATGTCGGCGGACGGGTGAGGGCGCCAGCATCGAGCCGAATGCGCATGGGCATTCTCCCTCGGCGAACACTGTATCTTTATTAACCGGGGCAACGTCCTAATAGTTACGGTATAACTACCGAAGGGCTTGGTTTACCCATGTGCGGTTCGTATTCTAATTGGTCGGTTGCCAAGGCTCGCAGCTTGAATCTACAATCAGTGCCGGGAGATTGACGAATGGCCGATCCGCTTAGCTTCGAGGCGCTGGCGAGCAGCGAACATGTGCTCTCCAGCGCGGAAAACTTCGTACTCTATGTCCTTCTCGAGGCTGTCGCCCGCAGCTCCGGTGGCCCCGGCGGCGGTAGCCGGCTGCCGCTCAACCTGGGCGTGGTTATCGATCGCTCGGGCTCGATGTACGACGAGCGCCGCCTCGAATTCGTCATCGAAGCGGTCAAGTTCCTCGCCGACAACCTGACGGCGGACGACAAGGTCTCGATCGTCGCGTTTGCCGACAAGGCCAAAGTGTTGATCACGCCCGAGGCCGCCCGCGACAAGGGCGCGGTCAAACGGGCGATTGACGATATCGACCTGCTCGAAATTGGCGGCGGCACGCAGATGGCGCTTGGGATGAAGGCGGCGATCGACGAGGTCAAGAAAAATCTTAATCCCGATCGGCTCAATCGGGTGCTCGTGCTCACCGACGGCCAGACCTACGAAGAGACCGCGTGCCTCGATCTGGTCGAGAAAAATCGCGGCGAAATTTCGTTCTCGACGATGGGCGTCGGCGTCGAGTTCAACGAGAAACTCCTGCAGCGCCTCGCGCAGGACTCCAACGGCAAATATCATTTCATCGGTGACCCCGCCGAGATTCCGAGTATCTTCGAAGACGAGCTCGAGGGACTGCGCTCGGTCAGCCTGCGCAACGGTCGAATCGAGGTGACGCTGTCGCAAGGCGTGCAGGTGCGCGAGGCATTTCGCGCGTCGCCCGAAATTTATGTGCTCGGCACGCCGCTGGTCGGCGAGGATCGCAAAATCGGCTACGAGATTGGCGACCTCCAGGCCGGCGTACCCGGCTCGGTGCTGCTGACGCTGGTGCTGCCGCCGCGCAATCCGGGACGGGTCAGAATTCTGCAAAGCACGTTTCACTACGAAGTCCCGGGCGGCGCCGAGAACACCGTGTCATGCGACTTGACCTGCGACTACACGCTCGATCGCACGCTGACCAGCAGGCGCAATGGCCGCGTGATGAACTTGGTCAACCAGGTCTCGATCGCCAAGCTGCAGGCGAAGGCGGAAGAGGAGTTGAAGGCTGGCAACATCGATCGCGCGACCCGGCTGCTCGGCAACGCGCTGCAAGGCACGCAGCGGATGGGCAACGTCAAGGCGACGCAGGCGCTGTCGGGACTGATTGATCAGATCAAGAAGACGCAGACGCTGCAGACCAAGGCGGCCAAGACCACGCTGCTGCAGGCGCAGGCGGTGGTGCGCAAGACCCAGATGCTCGATCCGGAAGCGTTGAAAGAATTCCAGAACAAAAACGGAAAATGATTTATTTGGTGAACGGCACGGGACCGACACTTCGAACTCACTTGCGAGGACTTAGACCATGATCAAATGCGGCGAATGCGGCTACGAAAACATGGACGGACTTGACTACTGCGACGGATGCGGCGCGAAGCTCGCGGCCGCCGCCGGTAGTTCCGCCGCGGCTCCGGCTGCTGCGGCTCCTGAACCAGCGCCCGCCGCTGCTCCTGCTGAAAGTACCGACGGAGCGCCGGCGGCCGAGACTGCGAGCGCCGAGGCGCCCGCCGCTGAAACGCCGAAGTCGGAAGCGCCGACCGGCGAGATCAAGCCCGAGGCCGCACCCGAAAGCGCGCCCGCGACCACTGCCGCGGCCGGCGCGCCGTTCAAGGCGAAGCTCTCCGTCGTTCGCGGCGGTCGCAAAGGCCAGGAGTTCCCGCTCGAAGACGGGAACAACCTGATCGGCCGATGGGACCCCGAGACCGGATCGTTTCCGGAAGTGGATCTCGACGCCGACGATCCCGAAGCGAAGATCTCGCGCAAGCATGCGTTGATCCGAATCGACGGCGGCAAGATCACGATCGAGGATATCGGCAGTCTCAACGGCACTTATGTGAATCGTCAGCCGCGCCTCTCGCCGGGCAGTCCCGCCGAGATCAAGTCGGGCGACGAAGTGATCATCGGGAAAACATTTTTAAAGCTGGTGGTAGAACCGATCTCTTGAGCCGCCATTCCCTCCAATCGCGCCCGGAATTACGCACGGGCGCGGAAGTTGAGGAGGGCTATAGACAATCGCCATGAATGCTGGTGACGAGCTCACCGAGGGCCATCTTCTCGACGGTCGCTACCGCGTCAAGAAGGTCCTTGGCGTCGGCGGGATGGGCCGCGTGTACTTGTCCAACGACACGCGCCTCGCGAACCGGCCGGTGGCGGTCAAGGAGATGATCGTCGGCGACGGAATCCAGGAGAAAAAAGCGATCGAGGATTTCACCCGCGAGGCCAACGTGCTCGCGCGTTTATCCCATCCGGGAATTCCGACGCTGATCGATCACTTCGCCGAGAACTCGCGCCAATACCTCGTGATGGAATTTGTCGCGGGCGGCGATTTGCAGGGCGTGCTCGACAAGCTGGGGCCCAAGGGCAAAGTCGCCGAGGATCGGGTGCTGCGATGGGCGCGACAGATGCTCGACGTGCTCGATTTTCTGCACGGGCAAAAGCCGTCGATAATTTACCGCGACCTCAAGCCCGGCAATATTATGATCGACAAGGACGGCCGCGCGATGCTGATCGATTTCGGTATCGCGCGCTTCCTGCCGCCCGGCGGACGCGGCACGCAGATCGGTTCGGTCGGCTACGCTCCGCCCGAGCAGTACATGGGCAAGGTCGAGCCGCGCTCGGACCTCTACTCGCTGGCCGCCACGATGCATCATCTGTTGAGCGGACGCGATCCGCAGCTCGAGCCGCCGTTCAGCTTTCCTCCCCTGCGCGCGCTCGCGCCCGAAGTTTCGACCAGGACCGCCGACACCATCATGCGCGCGCTCGAGCAGGACGTGACCAAGCGGCCGGCGTCGGCGAAAGAAATGAAGCGCGCCCTGCCGGAGCCGCCGCCCGAGAACCGGTCGGGACAACTCGGTGGCAGCGCGGGACTGGCGAACACGCCGGCCCCCAGCCCGATGTCCACGCAGTCAACGGTGGTGCTGAAAAGTGCGTCGTTGCCGGCGGCTGTATCAAAACCGGCGGCGCCGGCATCCTCTATGCCGACGATCGTGCTGAACGAGCCGGTCGCGGAAAAAATCAAAGCTGGCAATGCCGGCAGCACGGCGGCAAAAATGGTAGCGCCGCAAATCAAAAGAGCGATCGAGCTCGGCGGCAAAGCGCGCAGCATAATCGAGCGGCGGCTCAAAGCGCGGATGTCATCGGCGTCGAGCGCGGCGTCGAATTCCTCATCGACGGCGAAAACCAGAGAGCTAAAGCCCGCGGTGCCCGCTTCTTCGTACAAATCGCGGCTCGGCTCGACCGGCGATTCGGCGCAGGCTGACACAAAATCGCGGACGGGGTCGCGCTCGTTTTCATCGCGCAATTATTCGCCGCCGATTTCGACTGGCCCCGGCTCGAACGGACTGTTCGGCAACAATAACAACGGCGCCGTCGAGATCTCCGCCGCGCCGGCCAGGCTGGTCTCGCGCGGCGATGAAATCGAGTTTGGCATCTTCGGAATGCGCACCGTGATCGGACGATCGATGGACGCGACCGACAAGCTCGATATTGATCTGAAAAAGCTTGCGCATGGCGGCGAACGCGTATCGCGGCGTCATGCGGAGATCGTGCTGCGCGGCGCGGACTATTTTATCCGCGATCTCGGCAGCCTGAACGGCACCTATGTCGCGGGACGCGGCAAGCTCGGACGCGACCAGCTTTTCAAATTGAAAGATCGCGACCAGGTGGTGCTTGGCGGTGCTATATTGCAGTTTCGGAGAGGCTAGCGGCGCATGATCAAGTGTCCCGAATGCGGCCAGGAGGCGCCGGACGACGCCAAATTCTGCGATCGATGCGGTCAGGGACTATCCAAGGCGGCATCACCCGCGTATCAATCGATGCCGACGCGGCCGACGCCACTGACAGCGGGCATCTCACTCAAAGGCGGTATCGAGATCGTCGCGCTGACGAGTCAGAACGTCGATCGAAAATCGCTATAGTGCGAAGCGCATCCGCGACAGCAAGACGGAATCGATCGCATTGCGCGAGCGCCTCGGTCCAAATCCGCGTGAAGATGAACTCGAGGAAACGCCCGTCGTCGAGACGCCGACGACGATTCCGTCGCCTGCCGAAGATCCCAACGGTCCGAGTGCGAAGACAGCGGAACTGAGACCGCCGGCTGCCCAGACCAACGGCGCCGCATCGGCGCCCGCTCACGAGCATGCTCCGAGTGCGCAGGCGTCGGCGAGCGCGGACGCGTCCGGGGAAGGCGTACAGTCGGTCGAGGCGGATCCAAGTCCGACGGCCACTGCTTTGGCCGAGGCTGCCGAGAACGCATCTCCCGATGAAGAGAGCGAAGCGGCGGAAGCCGCGGTCGTGGCCGAGACTCAGCAGGATCCCGCGACCGACGATGGCGCGCACGACGATGAAGCGCCGATGGTCGGTGAAGATCTTGGCGAGGTCTTCGGGCGCGTGCTCGCGCTGTCGCAGACGATCAGCCATCCCGCGTTTCAGCGCGCGACCGAAGGCTTCGCCGAGAACGGGCGCGTGTACCTGGTTTACGCCGACGAGGAACTTAAGCCGCTCCGCCGCGGTTCACAGAAGATGAGCGAGCCGGAAGCGATCGCGGCCGCCGTACAGGTCTGCCAGGCGATTTCGTTTGCGCATCGCCGCGCGCTGCGGCTCAACGACATCTGCCCGGAATCGGTCGCGGTTGCAAAAGACGGCCGCATCAAGCTGACGGGGCTCGACTACGTCAGCAACGACAACGAGCTGCAGAGCGAGCCCATTTTCAATGACGGCTACACCGCGCCCGAGATTTATCGCGGCAAGAAGGTTGACAAGCGGGCCGATATTTTTTCGGCCGGCGCGCTCCTCTACACCTGGCTCACCGGCACGAGGATTCCGAGCGAGAGCTGGCGCGGGGAGGCGGGACCGGTCCAGTTCTACCCGCCGCACGTCGTCACGCCGCGGCTGGAAAACGCGGTTCGCCGTGCGATCGCTTTTAATCCAGGCGAACGCTGGGGAACGATCGACGAGTTCAAGGCCGAGCTGATTGCGGTTGGCGCTGCGGTCAGGCTGCGCACGGCCGCGATGACCGACGTTGGGCGGGTGCGCGAGCATAACGAGGACGCAGTGCTGGCGGTCGATTACGTGCGCGAGTCGTTGCTCGAGCCGGCGCAGAGTCATCTGTACGTTGTCGCGGACGGGATGGGCGGGGCGGAGGCGGGCGAGATCGCTGCCGCAATTGCCGTCGAAACGATCCGGAGTTACATTGAGTCGCGGCTCGAAACCGCAAGTAGCGATGCTGCCAACGGAGCGGATATGCTGACCGCCGCACTCGAGGAAGCGAACTCCAAAATTATCGACTACGTCGCCAGCCATCCCGAGTCGCGCGGAATGGGTTCGACCGGTGTCTGCGCAATCGTCACGCCTGCGGACGCCGCCGTCGCGTGGGTGGGAGACAGCCGCGGGTACCTGATGGAAGGTGCGGCGCTGCGCCAGCTCACGAAGGATCATTCTCTCGTGCAGCGGCTCGTCGAAATCGGCCAGATAACCGCCGAAGAAGCGCACACGCACGAGCACAAGAACGTAATCACGCGCTCGCTCGGCGCGCGCCAGAGCGGACCGGCGGGCGCCGAGGCGGTCGCAGTGAAGCTCAAGCGCGGCGACAAGCTGATGCTCTGCAGCGACGGGCTGACGGCGCACGTCATGGATCATCAGATCCTCGACATTCTCAGGCGCAATGCGGATCCCTTCGACGCGGCGCGCGAATTAATCGTCGCGGCCAACGCCGGCGGCGGTACCGACAACATTTCAGTGATCGTAGTCTATGCGAGCTAGGCGCGGACGCCGCGCCGGTTTTTTGACGGATTAACGATGGCAACCTCGCCCAAAGACGCGCCGCAGCCGAACACGGGACCGCTTGAAGCGGGCACTGTGCTGCAGGGCCGCTACCAGATCCAACGGCTGCTCGGCGGCGGCGGGATGGGCATGGTTTATCTTGCCCACGACCAGCGCCTGGCGAATCGTCCGTGCGCGATCAAAGAGATGGTCGATCACTTTATCGACCAGGCGCAGCGCATCGAGGCCAACGAATATTTCGCGCGCGAAGCCGACACCCTCGCCCAACTGAAGCATCAGGCGATTCCCGCTATCACCGACCGCTTCGAGCTCGCCAATCGCCATTACCTCGTGATGGAGTACGTCGAGGGCCGCAACCTCGAGGAGGAACTCGCCGTGCGCGGCGAGCCGCTGCCCGAGGGCCTCGTGATCGATATCGCGCGCCAGTTGTGCGACGTGCTCGTGTACCTGCACGGGCTGGTGCCGCCGATCATCTACCGCGACATGAAGCCGTCCAACGTGATGCTCAATTCGAACGGGCGGGTCGTGCTGGTGGACTTCGGAATCGCGCGGCTGTTCAAGGCCGCGCGCAAGGGCACGATGATCGGCACGCTCGGCTTCGCGCCGCCGGAGCAGTACCAGGGTATGGTCGATCCCCGCAGCGACATCTATTCGCTCGGCGCGACGCTGCATTACGTGCTGACCGGTCGCGATCCCGAAAAATTTCCGCCGTTCAGCTTCCCGCCCGTACGCGACCTGCGCCCGGCCGTGTCGAGCAACCTGGCCGGCGCGATCGACGCCGCCCTCGCCTACGAGATGGACGGACGGCCCGGGCGCGTCCAGGAATTCCGCGACATGATGCTCTATGGGCGCGGGCTGTCGTTCGACAGCGGGCGCGTGACCTCGACCAGCGGAACCGGCGGCTTGTCGCAGTACCAGGAACCACTCGAGTTCCAGGACGAGCCGGTCACCTATCGTAAACCACGGAGCCGCCTCAGCCGCTCGATCGGCCTCGCGATCTTTCTGGTGGTGCTGGCGGGAGCCGCGTTCGGCGGGACCTACCTTTATTCGAGTCCGCAACTACAGCAGCAGCTCGGACTGAAGCCGCTCTTCGACGGACTGCCGTGGAAGCATGAGGAGTTGCTGGCCAAGGCGCGGGAGAACCCGCTGGAATTCTCGACGATGACGCTGGCGCTCTCGACCCGCGAGGGCACCGCGCTGGCGGCGCCGCAATCGCAGTTCAACGACACGGATCTGACCAACGCGCGGTATCTCAAATGGACCGCAACCTTCAAGAACCTGCTCGCGGGACTCGAAGGGCGCGACGAAAAAGTCGAGGCGCGTTTTTACGATCCCAGTGGGCTGCAGATAGCGACGAGCGACACCAATATCTTTGTCGGCCCCGCGCAGGATACCGCCGACTTCACCGGCGTGGCGCTGATGCCGACGATGACCGACAAACCGCCCGGCACTTACAAAATCGCGCTCTACTCGGACGACAAGATGCTGACGCAAGAAAGTTTCATCGTCAATCAGGACACGACCGCGAAGAACGCAGCAGCCGCGGCCGATGCGGCAGCGGCGGCTGAGGCGAAGGAAGCAGACCGCAAGCGCAAGGAAGACGAGGAACGGATCGCGATGATCGACGAGCGGCGCGCTAAGCCGCTCCAGCTGCGCGGTATCAACTTTCTAAATACCACCAAGACCGGCACCGCGCTCTCCGGCGCGACCGACTCTTTCGACGTTGCCAAGGTGCTGTTCGTCGGCTGGCAGGTCAGCTTCGAGAATCGGCTCTACAAGCTCGAGCCGGGCCAGTATCGCGTCAACGCCGCGTATATCGGGCCGGACGGCCGCACGCTCGGCAGTGTCAACGACTATCAACCGGTTTCGATGAGCATGAAGACGGTGACGTTCAGCGGACGCGTCGGCAACTCGCGCGGCGGCGCGTTTCTGCCGGGGACCTACACCGTCAACTTTTATTTGAACGGGCAATATTTCGGCGCCAAGAAATTCGACGTGGTCGCCGACGCCGGCGGCAGTTCGTACGCGACGTATCCGGGCACCAGCGGCGCGATCGGCAGCACGATGAGCGGCGGCTCAACGTCCTCAGGCAGCATGCTCGGCCCCACGATCGCGACCGGCACTATCAGCGGTCTTCGCAGCGGCGGCAATCCTGAGATGGAACTGAGACTGCGGCCGCAGCCCAACGGCTTCCTGCACGGCGAACTAGTGATCCATCAGTCGGGCTTTGGGATGACCCCCGTCGAAGGATTCGTGCGCGGCGACCATCTGCAGTTCCAGGTCCCATACGGCACCGAGACGTATTACTTCGAGGGCCAGCGGAACGCCGATCAGATCAGCGGCACTTTCGAATCGACCCCGTCCGGCGAACGCGGCACCTGGGTCACCCAAGCGAACTGAGGCAGGGGTACCCCCTTCGGTCTCGCTCAGATACTGTAATTGTTAGAGGGCACATCTGCACCGCCGACATCGCTTGTCATCCTGACGAAGCGAGCAACGCGAGCGGCAGGAAGGATCTCGGACAGCGGCGCGCAAGCGCCGCCGGTTCCGGTTTTGGGTTGCTGCATCCGATGAGAGTTCAAAGGGTCCGCGACCACGTCAACAAAAGGAGCGCTGCGCGATCTCAGAAACCGGTGCCGGCTTCGCGTGCGCGAAGCTGTCCGAGATCCTTCCTGCCGCTCGCGTTGCTCGCTCTGTCAGGATGACAGAAGCGGCACATCCGCGCGGAATTAGCGCTTGAACCTGACTCATGCACGCGCAATGCTGACGATTGTACATGGCCAGTAACGTTTCCCGCGAAAAACTGCTCTTCTACGCCGCCGCCGGCGCGCTCGGCGGCTTTGCTGCTTGGGGGCTCTCGGAGCCAATCCTCGGCATCCGCTGGGTCTACGGCCGCGACATTTTGTTCGGCGCGCTGATCGGCGCTCTAATCAGCGCGTTCCTCGCCTCGATCGAGACCCTCAGCGTCGGACAGATGCGCCAGGCTGCGCGCCGATTCGTACTCGGCGGAGCTATCGGCGCGGCGGGCGGAGCGCTTGGACTGATCATCGGCGAATTGGCATTCGACATCATCGGCGGCTTCAACGGCCGGATCCTCGGATGGGGCGTGCTCGGAATCGCGGTTGGACTCGGCGTCGGCTCGGCGTCGGGCTCGGCGGCGCGGCGGCGTAACGGTGCGATCGGCGGAGTGCTCGGCGGCGCGCTCGGTGGATTCTTCTACCAGAGCCTGACGACCACTTTCCCGCAGGCGTTCGGACGCGCGATCGCGATCATCATCCTCGGCGCGCTGATCGGATTCTTCATCGGACTCGTCGGCGAACTGCTGAAGCGCGGATGGCTGATGGTCGTGCGCAGCCAGAGCCGTAACGCGCGCGAGGGCCGCGAATATCCGCTGCTCAAGGGCGTGACGATCATCGGCCGCGCCGAGGAAAGCGACATCGGACTGTTCGGCGATCAAAGCGTGCTCGGCAGCCATGCGATCATCCGGCGCGAGGGCAAAAATTTCGTCATCAGTCCGACCGGCGGCCAGATATTCGTGAATCGGCAACCGGTCTCCGGCCGCTACGCGCTCAAGAGCGGCGACCGGCTCGAGGTGGGCGGCACGCTGTTTCTCTTCCGCGAGCGGACCCAGGCGGCGACTCGATAAGAGGGCTGGGCAGAGACGGTGGGGAGCCTGCATACTTGCCGCCTCGCGCTCCTCGTCACGCTCGCTTCGACATTCATCGCGATGCTCACTGGCTGCTCGACCGTCAACGAAGGCGGCGGCACAGCCGCGGCGCCTACGACCTCGATCCAGACGCTCGAGTACTACCCGTACCAGGTCAAGGGATACCAAAACAGTTATCCGCGGAAGACCATCGTGATCCTGGTGCCTGCCGATGCGCGCGAGGTTACCGGCAACGCGGCGCCGTTGAACGGCAACCCTGCCATCGGAATTATCGTCGATCAATCCGGCAGCATTACCGAACGATTGTACAGCTCGCCCCTCGGCCCGATCGTGCAAGCGGCGGTCGGCCGCTCCGCCGATGAGGCTGGCCTGAGCGCGTCGTCGTCCACCAACGTCACTTACAAACCCGGCGTCAAGAACACCACCGAATACGTGCTCGAGAGCAAGATTAAGCGATGCTGGGTGAAGAAAGAACGCAGCACCAGCGGCCAGAACGGTCCCATCTGGCGCACGATGGCCGATTTCGCACTCGACATCTCGATCTACAAGCCGCCGTTCAGCGTTCCGTTTTGGACCGGGAGCACCGACGACACCTACTTCGACCCGCCGGTCGGCTCGTTCGGCCTCGGCTCCGAGGACGAAGCGGGCATCTACGACGAGCCGGGCCAGGTGATGTCGGTAGCGCTGACGCGCACCGTGGCCGCGATTTTCCAGCGCCAAGACTTGCGCAATCTGGTACTCGAAGACGACATAAAATCCCGCTAGCTGTGCGGTTCCAGCGCGGTCTTTGAACAACCGGGATGTTGGAATAGCCTAGATCGAGCGCCGGATCGTCAGATGCCGAGGCGTGCGCGGGTGCGTATCCCCGCCGAGCGGCCGCAAATCCGGATCGTATCGTTGTATGCCAAGAGGAAGGCACACTTGATGGAAATCGGATTCGTTGGTCTCGGCAAAATGGGCATGAACATGGTCGAACGGCTGCGGCGCGACAATCATCAGATCGTCGCCTTCGACCTCGACGATGCGAAACGCAAAGAGGTCTCGACCTTCGGCGCCGACGGCGTCGGTTCGCTCAAGGACCTCGTCGCCCGGCTCAAGCCGCCGCGTGGCGTATGGGTGATGGTGCCCGCGGGCGATCCGACCGAGAGCACGATCAACCAACTGGCGGAGCTGCTCGAGCCCGGCGACGCGATCATCGACGGCGGCAATACCAACTTTCACGACAACGTCCGCCGCGCCGCCATGCTCGCCGCGAAGAAGCTGCATCTCGTCGATGCCGGCACCAGCGGCGGCATCTGGGGCCTCAAGCTCGGCTATTGCCTGATGATCGGCGGCGAAGTGGAAATTTTCCGGCGCTACGAACCGATCTTC
Source organism: uncultured delta proteobacterium (assembly GCA_963711565.1). Lineage (GTDB taxonomy): Bacteria > Desulfobacterota > Binatia > Binatales > Binataceae > Binatus. The sequence goes on from CAVQEQ010000001.1 coordinate 1,010,483, forward strand.
CAAACGCTCGCGCCGGCCGACGGCTACGATCACGTCGGCGGCCATGGCGCGGGCCATTACGTGAAGATGGTCCACAACGGAATCGAGTACGGGCTGATGCAGGCTTATGCCGAGGGCTTCGAGGCGATGCACAAGTCGGACTACAAGCTCGACTTGACGAAGATCGCGAAGCTCTGGCGCCAGGGCAGCGTCGTGCGCTCATGGCTCCTGGAGCTGACGGCCAACGCACTCGAAAAAGATCCGGGCCTCAAGCAGATCCGCGGCTACGTCGAGGATTCGGGCGAGGGCCGCTGGGCCGTGCAGGACGCAATCGACAAAAACATCTCGATGCCGGTGATCACGATGGCGCTGTTTACGCGCTTTCGCTCGCGCGCCGACAAGGGCGGAGGAACCTTCGGCGAGAAATTGCTCGCCGCCCTTCGCGACGAGTTCGGCGGCCACGGCGTCGTCAAGGAATAAGTGCTAGAGGGTTAAAGTTATTCTTATGGCCGCGACTGCAAACAGGACTCCTGTCGATCTCAATCACCTCCATCCACTGAAGGAACGCAATCAGTACGATCCATGCATCGTGGTGATTTTCGGCGGCGCCGGCGATTTAAGCCATCGCAAGCTGATTCCCGCGTTGTACAATCTGTCGCTCGACGGCGAATTGCCCGACAAGTTCGCGATCCTCGGGTTCTCGATGGAAGATCTCGACGACGAGAAGTATCGCGCGTTCGCGCTAAGCGGCATCGAGCAGTTCTCGCGCCGCAAAGTCGAGAAGGAACATTGGGCGAAGTTCGCCCCGATGCTGCATTTCAATCGCGGCTCGTTCACCGAGGCCGCCGACTATCAGAACCTGCGCCGGCGATGTGAGGCGATCGACGCCGAGCGCGGCACCGAGGGCAATCGCGCCTACTATTTTGCGATTCCGCCGGCCTTCATCGACACCTGCTCCGAAGGCTTGACCGCGGCGGGCTTGATTCATCCGCACGAGAAGGGGCATCCGTTCACCCGCGTCGTCGTCGAGAAGCCGATCGGCTCCGATCTCGCCAGCGCGTCGGAGATCAACGCCGAGCTCGCGCGTCATTTCGACGAAGGCCAGATCTTCAGAATCGATCACTACCTCGGCAAGGAAACCGTCGAGAACCTGATGGTGTTGCGGTTCGCCAACGCGATCTTCGAGCCGATCTGGACCGCGCGCTTCGTCAACCACGTGCAAATCACAGTCGCCGAGGCCGAGGGCGTCGGCACGCGCGCCGCTTACTACGATCACGCCGGCGCGCTGCGTGACATGGTGCAGAGCCATCTGCTGCAAACGCTTTGCATGATCGCGACCGAGCCGCCCAACACCACCGGCGCCGAGTCGATGCGCGACGCCAAGCTCGATGTGCTGCGCGCGCTCCGTCCGCTCGGCGACGAGGACATCGAGAAACGCGTCGTGCGCGGCCAGTACGGTGAGGGACTGATCGGCGGTGCGGCCGTCAAAGCCTACCGCTCCGAGGAGCACGTCGCGCCGGATTCGCAAATCGAAACCTTTGTCGCGCTGCGATGCTGGATCGACAACTGGCGATGGGCCGGCGTGCCGTTCTACCTGCGCACCGGCAAGCGCCTGCCCAAGCGCTCGAGCGAAATCGCGATCTACTTCAACAGCGTGCCCCGAATCCTGTATAACGCAAATCCACGCGCGCCGCTGGCGCCCAATATGCTGACGATCAGAATTCAACCCGACGAGGGCCTCGCGCTTCACATCATGTCGAAGGTGCCCGGCTCGGCGACCAAGCTCCAGCAGGTCAAAGTCGATTTCCACTACGTCACTTCAACCCCCGAGGCATACGAGACGCTCCTCAACGACGTAATCGTCGGCGACCAGACGCTCTTCATGCGACGCGACACTGTCGAGGAAGCATGGAAGTTCGTCCAGCCGATCCTCGACGCATGGGAACAATCGCCGATGGATCCGCCAATCTACGCGGCGGGCTCGTGGGGACCGCTCGAGGCGGCCCTGATGATCGCGGCCGACGGCCGCACCTGGCGGACGCTGTAGCAAGGATTTCCCAAGGATTTCCCATGAGCGTCGGCATCACTCTCACGCGTCACATCATGACCAAAAGCGCGGCCTCGATTCCGGTCGCCGACCTCGCCCTGATCATGGAGCGCATCGAGCTGATCGCCAAGGGCATCGCGCGCGAGCTCGCTGCGGCGGGCCTCAGCGGCGAGCTGGGCTACACCGGCGAAACCAACGTGCAGGGCGAGAAGGTCAAGAAGCTTGACGAGTGGGGCAACCAGGTTTTCCTCGACGCCTTCGAGCACGGCTACCCGGTATGCAGTCTCATTTCCGAGGAAATGGACGAGCCGCGCCATTACTCAGTCAACTGCCGCGACAATAGCTACTGCATACTCTACGATCCGATCGACGGGTCATCGAACACCGACGTAAACGGCTCGCTCGGCACTATCTTCGCCGTCAAGAAACGCGCGCCCGGCCACGGCAAAGGTATCGAAGACATCCTCGTGCCGGGAACGCAGCAGATCGTTGCGGGCTATATTCTATATGGCCCAGCTGCGCAGCTCGTTTATACGGCGGGCGCCGGCGTCGATATCTTCACGCTCGATCGTACTCTCGGCGAGTTCATCCTGTGGAAAGAGAACGTGAAGATGCCGCCACACGGCACTACCTATGCGGTCAACCAGGCCAATGCGGGCAAGTGGCACGACGGCGCGCGCAAATTCCTCGCGCATATTACTAGTCGCAAAGATAAGCGGACTAGCTATTCACTTAGATACTGCGGTGCATTCGCCGCCGACTTCCATCGATGCCTGCTCGAGGGCGGAATATATATGTATCCCGGCGAGGTTGCTGAGGGCGGCAAGGCCAAGGGCAAGCTCCGCCTGATGTACGAGCTCGCGCCGCTCTCGATGCTCGCCGAACAGGCGGGAGGCCGCGGCTCGACCGGCAAGAGTCGAATCCTCGACATCGCCGCAACCGCGATCCACGAACGGCATCCAATTTACATCGGCAGCGCCGAGGAAGTCGCGCTCGCCGAATCCTTCAAAGTCGAAGGCTGAACCTGGCGAGGTTCTATGGATGGACTCATCCTCAGCCGGCGATGTCGGTGGAACCAAAACCCAGCTCGGGCTCTTCAAGCACTCCGCGGGAACAATCGAAATTGTGCGCGACCACCGTTATGCGACTGCCGATTTCGCGAGCCTCGAGGCCGTCTGCGCGGATTTCCTTGGCGCGGGCGCGGCGGTGAATGCCGCCTGCCTCGGCGTGCCCGGCCCAATAATCGACGGTAATGCCCACGCCACCAACGTCCCGTGGCAACTCTCAAGCGCCTCACTATCGCGCGCGCTGAACGGCGTGCCGGTTCGCTTGCTTAACGATCTGACCGCGATCGCGTACGGCATGGTTCATCTCAAACCGGCGGAGTTCGCCGTGCTGCATCCCGCGGAGAATCCACCCGTGCACGGCAACATAGCGGTAGTCGCCGCAGGCACCGGTCTGGGCGAATCCGCGCTCGTCTGGGAGGGCGACAGGTACTACGCGGTCGCGTCCGAGGGCGGCCACAGCGACTTCGCGCCGCACGGCGCCGAACAGATCGAATTGCTGCGATTTCTCACCGGCGAATTCGGACACGTCAGCTACGAGCGCGTCCTCTCGGGTCCGGGACTCTGGAATATTTATCGATTCATCCGGCGCGAGAGCGGCGCCGAGGAACCCGCGTGGCTGAGCGACGAAATCACCAAGGGCGACCACGCCGCTGCCGTGAGCGAGGCGGCGATTGCGGGACGCGACCCCGTATGCGTTCACGCGCTCACCATGTTTTGCGATATTTACGGTTCCGAGGCCGCCAACCTCGCGCTCAAAGTCCTGGCGCTGGGCGGTGTCTATCTTGGCGGAGGCATCGCGCCGAAAATATTGCCGATGCTGATGGGCGGTGCGTTCGTGAAAGGATTTCTGGCGAAGGGCAGGCTGAACGAAATTTTGAAACGAATCGAAGTCCGCGTCTCGCTGAATCCAGCCGCCGGCCTGCTCGGCGCAGCCCACGTCGCCGCCGCGATGTTGTGATATAGGAATGCAAACCGCATCGACACTCCCGACGGGAGACAGGGGTATATGACCAAGCGAGTTCGAGAGATTCTCAGCTATTACGATTCCGACAACGGCAGTGTGCGCAACAATCTGTCGCGGATGCTCAATCATGGCAAGCTCGCGGGCACCGGCAAATTCGTGATCCTGCCGGTGGACCAGGGCTTCGAGCATGGCCCCGCGCGCAGTTTCGCGATGAATCCGCCCGCGTACGACCCGCGCTATCACTTTCAACTCGCGATCGACGCGGGATGCAACGCGTTCGCGGCGCCGCTTGGTCTGCTCGAGGCGGGAGTCGCCGAGTATGCCGGCGAGATTCCGCTCATCCTGAAGGTAAACAACCACGACGTTCTCAACGACGAAAAAGATCCTTCACCCTCGATGACCGCCAGCGTCAAGGATGCTATGCGGCTCGGCGCCTGCGCGGTTGGACTGACGATCTACCCCGGCTCCGCGCAGGAAAAGTCGATGTATGAAGAGGCGCGCGCGATTGGCGAAGAGGCCAAGGGCAACGGCCTGCCGCTGGTCATCTGGTCGTACCCGCGCGGCTCCGGCATCAGCAAGCAGGGTGAGACCGCGCTCGACGTGGTCGCGTATGCCGCGCAAATCGCGGCGCAGCTCGGCGCCAATATCATCAAGGTCAAGCCGCCGACTGCGTTCATCGAACAGGCCGAGGCCAAAAAAGTTTACGACTCCCAGAAGATTCCACTCGAACCGCTCTCGGCGCGCATTGCGCACGTGATGCAGGCCGCCTTCGCCGGCCGGCGTATCGTGATTTTCTCGGGCGGCGTAAAGGAAACCGACGACTCGCTGCTCAACACCGTCCGCGGTATCCAGGCCGGCGGCGGCTACGGCTCAATCATCGGCCGCAACAGCTTCCAGCGACCGAAGCCCGAAGCGATCGCACTGCTCACCAAGGTCATCGACATTTACAAAGGCTAAGGCCTAGTGGCGCGGGCCGCCGTGCCCGCGTCCGGCTGCGGCGGGGCGTGCTACTGTTGGCACTGTTCATTTGGCGGAACACGGGCACGGCGGCCCGCGCCACTGTGTCATTCGCGAGAGGGTGAAGAAAATGAACTACAGCGAGTACCAGCATCTCCTGTTCGAGCGAAAGGGCGACGGCATCCTGCTCATCACGATCAACCGTCCCGAGGTACTCAACGCCACCAACAACCGCCTCCACTGGGAGTTGAGCCGCGTCTGGCTCGACATCGCCGACGACGACGAGACCAACGTCATCGTCGTCACGGGCGCCGGTCGCGCGTTCTCTGCCGGCGGCGACCTCGAAATGATCCAGGCGATGGCGTCGAGCTCGTTCAACGTCGGCAAGGCATGGAAGGAAGCCGGCGACATCGTTTACAACATGATCAATCTCGACAAGCCGATCATCTCCGCGATCAACGGCGTCGCCGTCGGCGCGGGATTGGCGGTCGCGTTCATGGCGGACATCAGCATCGCGTCCGAGGCGATGCGCATCACGGATGGCCACCTGCGGCTCGGCGTCGCCGCCGGCGATCACGCGGTCATCGTATGGCCGCTGCTGTGCGGCATGGCCAAGGCGAAGTATTACCTGATGACCGCGGATTTCATCGACGGCAAAGAGGCCGAGCGCATCGGGCTGGTAAGCTTGTGCGTCCCAGCCGACCGCCTGATGGACAAGGCGATGGAGGTCGCGCGCAAGCTGGCGCGCGGCCCGCAGCAGGCGGTGCGATTCACGAAACGCTCGCTCAACAACTGGCTGCGTGTCGCCGGCCCGGCCTTCGACGCATCGCTCGCGATGGAGATGATGGGATTCTTCAGCGCCGATTTGAAAGAGGGCGTCGCGGCCCTGCAGGAAAAACGCCAACCATCCTTCCCCGGCTTCGCGAAGCTCAAGCCCTAGGCGGCGACCCGCACCAAGGCGCGCGAACGTGAACGCGGCTTCGGCCTGATCCTGATTTCTACGTCCTGGTCGAGCGCGGCGAGAAATCTGAGCATCCGGGCGATCGAATACCCGCGCGTTCTTCCGTTCATGAGAGCGCATACCTTGGGTTGATCGATCCCCAGCACCCGGGCGGCTGCACGCTGGCTCAGATTTCTTTCACGAACGATCGCGATAATGCGGCGCAACAGCTCGGTCTCAACCGACAGCTCGTCGGCGTTCGCGAAGCCCAGATCCGCAAAGACATTGCCGCTACTCTTCACCCACTTTTCGGCGCGTGATTTCGGATCGCCCACTTCAATCTCTCCTTGATCAGGTTCACGTGAGACCGCGTCGTTTCGATTCCCTTCTTCGATTTCTTCTGGAACACATGGAGAACGTACACGGCTTCCTTGAAGCGAACCGTATAAAACCGCTCGATAAGATCTCCGATCATAGTCTTCGACAATCTCCAAAATGCCCCCGCCCCCGAAACCCCTAAGTGGCTTCGCTGCCGGATGCTTGTCGCCAGCTTGGGCGAACTGCAACGCTCGACCGAACTCCCGCTTAACCTTCTTGGGGAAGCTCCGGAAGCGTTTGCGGCGCCCAAATGATCGGCCGCAGCGATGCTAATTCTAGCCTCACCGTCTTCTTCGAATCAATGGTTCGCGGCATCGTCAGGACTCTTCATGAACCAGGCAACGTCATCTGCATCCCCCCAAAACCCCCGGGGAGGGACTTTCACCCCCCTTTTGATGCCTCGTGCATTTTGAAATACTGTCCATCGCTCGGAATAACCTTAACCTGAACGGGGAAGAAAATGCTGATCAAGAAACTCGCGCTTGTGGCTGCCTCCGCCATGCTCCTGACTACCGTTGCGTTTGCCACCAGCGCACGGACTGCCTACGCCGCGGCCAAAGTCGATTGCGACGCCGTAATGAACGAGGTCAATAGCGGTAAGCATGCCAAGGAAATCGCCTCCGACCTGAACATCTCGACCTCGAGCGTCTATCGCTGCAAGCGTCACGCGAAGGCTGCGGCCAAGGCCGCGACCAAGTCGCTGCCGTCGGCGGCCTCTTCGGCCGCGATGAGTGCTCCTTCGCCGGCGATGGCGGCGCCCGCGGCGGCTGCCTCTCCGAAGTAAGGACTTAGCATCTCGACGTATCGCGAGCCGTTATGGCTCGCGATGCGTCCTGCTGCGCGCAAATCCGGGTGGCCTGATCGCGATGCCGAAATGCGAACTGTGCGAGCTGCGTGATTACACGCAGCGCTACGCCGATTTCGTTCATCCGTTCAAATTCTCAATCCTCGATTGCGATTCGTGCGACACGCCGATGGCGGTACTCGGAGACCATCGCGCGGTGCCCACCCACGAGGAGCGCGCATTCATGATCGAGGCGCTGTCGCTGGTCGCGCGCGCGAAGTATGGCGCCGATAAATTCGGCATCGACGACGTGATGCGCCAGATTCCTGACCACTGCCACATGCACGCCCGTCCAATTCGGCGCTGGCAATATTAGCCGCTGCACCGCGCCCTTCTCGCCGACCAAACATATTACGGCGCGGTTTCGCGAGTTTTACCCATTTGGTATGCGCCTCATCTTGTGATATATGCCCGCCGTTACGCGCGCTGCTTGGGGAAGCGGCGTCGCCGGCCAGAGTTGGCCGCAAGTGCGGCCTTTTTTGGCCGGTTCCCTTCAGGAGGTACGGGGGAAGATGGCTAACGGTACTGTCAAGTGGTTCAGCCCGAAAAAGGGCTACGGCTTCATCACGATGGAGGACGGGCAGGAAGTGTTCGTTCATTATAGCGCCATCGATGGGGCAGGTTTCCGCTCGCTCGAACAGGGCGAGCGCGTCGAGTTCGAGGTCGCGCAAGGCCCCAAGGGATTGCAGGCCTCAAACGTCGCCAAGGGATAGGGCGCGCGGGGGTTTCGGGGAAAGGGGGGCTGATTCTCTAGAATGCCGAACTGCGGCGCACGACGCGGGCGTGCCGTGGCGTCGGCGTGCCTGCACGTTTGTGCTATGACGCCAGCATGAATGACGCGGTTCCGCTCGGCAGCCGGCTTCGATTCGGCACGATGGTCTCCACCTCGAGCCGTGAAGAAGCGACCCGCGGCCTCGAATCGATCTCGCAATGGGGTTACGAAGTCCTGTGGGCGCCCGACCACGTCGCCTTCACGGGCCCCGTCAGCGATCCGCTTACCACCCTCGCATACCTGTCGGCGCTCGATCCCAAACTCACTTTCGGAACGAGCGTCTACCTGCTGCCGCTGCGCCATCCTGTCCCCGTCGCCAAAATGGTCGCGACGCTGGATAGGCTGCTGGGCGCCGGCCATTTCATTTTCGGCGTCGGTGTCGGCGGCGAGTTTCCGCGCGAGTACGAAGCCTGCGGCATACCGCTCCGCGAACGCGGCGGGCGCGCGAGCGAGGCGATCCAGGTGATGAAGCAGCTCTGGACCGGCGATCGCGTCGAGCATCGCGGCAAATACTTCAGCTTCGGCGAAATCAGCATGCAGCCCCGGCCCAAAACCCCGGGCGGCCCTCCAGTCTGGATCGGCGGACGCGCCGAAGGTCCGCTCAAACGCGCCGCGCGATTCGGCGACGGATGGATGCCGTACGTCGTCACGCCCAAGCGCTTCGCCGACGGCCTGGATTTCATCGGGACTGAAGCGGAGCGCGCCTGCCGCTGGCTCGCAACCTTCGGCACCTGCATCCAGATCTTCTGCAGGCTCGGCGAGAGCGTCGAAGCGGCGCACGCGGTCGCAGCGAAATTTCTGAGCAAAAGATACGCGACCGATATGACCGACGCCGCCATGCGTTACGGCGCGCTGGGCCGCCCCGCCGACGTAGCCGCAAAGATAAGCGAGTACATCAAAGCCGGCGCCCGCGACATCGGCATCGACGCCGTCACGCATCCGTCTGAACGCGCCGCGCAGCTCGAACAATTCGGCAAGGAAGTAATCCCGCTGCTCAGCCTGTAAGTCAGCATGGAGGGGGGCGCGCGATTCGCGAGATTATCGCGAAATGCTAGCCTGCGTGGCGTCGATGGCTGGAGAGTTGTTACAAGGTGGCGGCGCGTCGAGGATGGTCAGGCTTCAGATCATCGTGTTCCTGTTCTCGCTGGCCATATTTCTAATCTCGCCTGTCGTCCAGGTTTCCGATTCACGATATACCGCGCTGCTCAGCGAGTGCTTGTTGCACCATGGCTCGCCCGAGCTCGACGAATATTACAAAGTGCCGGTGCCGTGGCTCACCGGACTCGCCCACCGTCCCGATGAAGCGAACGAATACCAGCTGGAAAAGGCGCGCGGCCACGTCACCTACTTTTTTCCACATGGCAGCTCGATATTGTCGATGCCGCTGGTCGCCGTGATGAACGCGGCGGGAATATCAGCGGCAACGACCGACGGTCGCCTGAACCTGGCAGGTGAGATCAAAATCGAGCGCGTGATCGCGTCGCTTCTGATGGCGGCACTGACCTGCGTATTCTTCGCGATGGCAGCAATGATGCTGCCGCTAACGTGGAGCTTCGTAGTCGCGCTCGGCGCCTCGATGGGATCGCAGATTCTGAGCACAGCGTCGCGCGGACTTTGGTCGCACACATGGGAGCTCTTTCTCTGCGGGTTGATCGCGTTCTCGCTTCTTAACGCGGCGCATCGCAAACAGCGCATCCGCCCGGTGTGGCTGGCGACTCTGGTCGCATGGGCCTTTTTCGTACGGCCGACTGGAGCTGCGGCTATAGTCGCCGTGAGCGGCTACGTCTGGTGGGTTCACCGCAGAGAGTTGATCGCATACGCCGCCGCACTCACGGGATGGCTGGCGGCCTTCGCCGGATACTGGTGGCTGGTATTCAACACGGTACTTCCATCCTACTTCCTGGCGACCCAGACTAACCCTTCAAGCTTCATCGAGGGCTTCGCGGGCAATCTAATCGGTCCGTCACGCGGACTCTTTGTATTCGTGCCCTCTACGCTGTTCGCGCTGTACCTGATAGTTCGCTATCGAAAGCACGTGATCCACAGATCGCTTGCGCTTTACGCATTCGTACAAATCATCGCGCTCGCGATAATAATAGCCAGGTTCTACCGGGGTCAGGGATACAGCTACGGGCCGCGATACTTCGCCGAGGCAATTCCTTCGTTCGTGCTGCTGGCGATTTTGGGGTTGGATGCGATGAGACGCGCGAAGGAATCGTCGCCTCACCGGATTGAGATCGCGGCGGCGATTTTTCTGGTCGCGGTGAGCGTCGCGATGAACGCGCGAGGCGCGTGGTCGTTTGCGGGACTGGATTGGACTCTGGACAGGCAGAGTTCGCTTGATGTCTTCGATTGGCGCTATCCGCAATTTCTGGCGGGTCTGATCGCGCCGCCGAAGGATTGAAGCGTTCCCCGTTAGCGCGCGAACGCTACCCTCAATGCGTCGGCCGCCTGGCGCTGGCCCTCTTTGCCCTTGTCCAGACCGTCGGCGAAGCTGACGAAGCCGTGCGTGACGCCTTCATACCGCGTGCAGGTGGTTTTCACGCCCGCCGCGATCAGCCGCCCGGCGTATCGCTCGCCTTCGTCGCGCAGCGGGTCGTGGCTGGCGGTCAGCACCAGCGCCGCGGGCAGGCTCTTCAAGTCCTTCGCGCGCAACGGGCATGCGTACGGATTATTTTTCTCGGCGATCGTATCGGTGTAATTTTTCCAGAACCATTCCATGTCCGCGCGCGACAGCACGTAGCCGTCGGCCGCGAATTCCTTCTGCGAAGGAGTGTCGAGCGCGCAGTCGGTGACCGGGTAGAGCAGCAGTTGGAAGTTGATCGCGGGACCGCCGCGATCGCGTGCCATTATCGAGACCGCCGCCGCCAGGTTTCCGCCCGCGCTGTCACCGCCGACCGCCAGCCGCGCGCCATCCGCGCCGAACGACGCCGCGTTTTCAGCCACCCACTTCGTCGCTGCGTAGCAATCCTCGGCGCCGGCCGGAAAAACATGCTCCGGCGCGAGCCGGTAATCGACCGACACAATGACGCATCCCGCCTGGTTGGCGAGCGCGCGGCATACTCGGTCGTGACTCTCCAGATCGCCCAGCACCCATCCGCCGCCGTGAAAATAAACCAGCGCGCCCATCGGCGCATTCCCCTCGGGCGTGTAGATGCGCGCCGCGACGTCACCTGCGGCGCCCGGGATGTGCCGATCCTCGACGCGATAGATCGCGGGCGGCGGAATCGGATTCGCCTCGAGCAACGCGCGCATCTTGGCGCGCGCCTGCTCCGCCGTTTCCGCGCGCAGAAACATCGGCCCGGCCGCGTTGAACACGTCGAGCATGATTTTCATCTGGGGATCGAGCGCTGTAGGCATGCGAGATCATTAGGCGAGGCAGTACCGAGAGGCAAGCGCCGGGATGCGCCCCTAATTCTCGAACTTGTGGAAGTCCGCGCGCCAATGCGCGCGGAACCAGGGCTCGCTGTCGCGCGTGCCGTATACGTCGGCGCTGACGATCATGTCGTCGCCGGCGATGTGTGGCATCGACCTCCGGGACCAGCAGCTTGAGCCTGATCCACGACGGGTCGTCGGTCATCGGATCATTCGATAGCGTATCGGGAAACAGCTGGAGTTTCCTGCCGGGGGCGTTGGACGGATCGTTCACGTCGGGCGGGACCACCACCACCTGGGTGCCGCTGATCGACGCCGCCGGATCTACGATCGCGCTGGCTAACGCTGCACAGCTTGACTCGCCTCCGGCGACTTTTTTCTCGTATGATCCATCCGGAGTGGCAACCGTGAGCGGCGCTGCGAATTCATTCCCGTTCCTGTATCAGGGCCTTGAGCATGAGGTCACCGACCCCGCCAGAAGTAGAGGATGGCTGCGGAGTATTGGAAAGCGGAGATGGCAATGAATACGCCTATGGAAGGCCATGGCTGCGCATACTCTGGATGTTAACGTTTTTTGTTGGCTCAACTTTTGTGCAGCTGACCAATGGACACTGCGAGGGGCCAAGAGCCGAGCCGGTTTCTATCATTTCGCTTATAGCCCAGCCGCGGACCTACGATGGCAAGAACGTGGTCGTTACTGGATACCTCAGCTTTGGGTGGGAACGTTCTTTCCTGTTTCTGAGTCCATATGACGCACAGGTTTTCGATAGTAATGCCATCTTTCTCGACATCGGGAATGCCGCCTTAGGGCATCCTCGAGAGCACAGAGAGTCGGAGAACACACCGACGAAGCAGTGGGCGCTGCTGGACCACGAAACAGTCAACGTAAAGGGAACGTTCTACTATCCCGAGAAAGGGGAAGGTGATTATTGGAGTGGCTATCCAAATGGAATCATAACGAACATCACTGGAATGCAACTCCACGAGATACATCCCAGCCTACCGTTGAGCGAAACGCCGAAGGAGAAGTAGGACCGCGCCGGGATGCGCCCCTAATTCTCGAACTTGTGGAAGTCCGCGCGCCAATGCGCGCGGAACCACGGCTCGCTGTCGCGCGTGCCGTATACGTCGGCGCTGACGATCATGTCGTCGCCGGCGATGCGGCAATCGAGGTTGGTGTTTTCGTTAACCGCAAAGGTCGGCGAGAAGCCGTCGGCGCGGATTTTGTACTCGTCGAAGTCCAGCATCGATCGCATCAAGGCGTACGCGTGCCCGTCGGTCGAGATCGGCACCACCTGCCCGCGCGGATTGATAATCTTCTCGTTCGGCTCGACGCCGGTTTGGGTGAACGTGAGCGTGAACGGTTGATCGCCGACGCGCTTGTAGCACAGCCGGTAGGTCTTCGGTGTCCAGAAACCGATTTTCGGCGCGCCGGGTTCGCGCCGGATCCAATCGAGTTGCGTCACCTGTCCGCTCCAGCATCCGCGGAACACCGAGGGCAGCGCGGGCGCGGCCTGCGCGGTCATCGGCGCGACGTTGATCGGCGGCGGCGAGGTTTGCGGCGGCGGCGGGTTCGAATACTGCGGCAGCAGTTGAATCGTGTCGCCGTTGTCGCCGCCAGCCAGCGCCAACCTGATTAGCGGTGGCGGAGCCGGGGACGGCGGAACGTACGGCTGATACTGATTCGACGGTCCGGGGACCTCGAGCGATGACTGCGCGCGGGCCGCTTGCATGCCAATCGGGACCACTCCGCAAATTAGCGCGCACAATATAAGGACGCGTGTGAGCATCGAGCTGCCTGGTTCCACTGTACTATAGTACGACGCATTTCTGGTGCCGCTTCATCGTGCCGATTGCGCCATAGCTTGACCCCGAAGCGACAGCTACCATCGAAAAAAGCGCGCAGCAGCCTCGCGTAACAATTGCCGATCAAGATGAGCGATCAAAATATAGATTTCGATGCGGCGTGGGCTGTCAGCCAGGCGCCTGCGACCGGTCGGCGCGCCCAGGCGCATCGATTAGCCAACGCGATGCGCCGCGTGATCGACCATCTGGTGCAGGTCGCCGCCCCCGAGGACGACTTGTCCGCCGCCGCCGACGCGTTGGAGCGCTACGCCAAACGCCTCTCGAAGTATCCAATCTCGCGCAGCTACGAAGGGTTTGCCGAGAGCGCCAACGCCGGCGATCCGCACGCGTTTTTCGATCACAGCCCGCTGATTGGAATCTCAAATCCGCTCGCCCCGCCGATTCGCCTCGCCGTGCTCGGCGACAAGGTCGAGGGACGCGTGACCTTCGGCGTCGCCTACGAGGGCCCTCCCGGACACGTGCACGGCGGCTTTCTCGCCGCCGCCTTCGACGAGGTGCTAGGCATGGCGCAATCGCTGACCGGCAACCCCGGCATGACGGGGACGCTGACGATTCGCTACCGCCGCCCGACGCCGCTGCTGACCGAGCTGGTTTTCGAGGCGCGCGTCGATCGCGTCGAAGGGCGCAAGATTTTCACGCACGGAACGCTGTCGGCGAACGGCATGCTGACGGCGGAAGCCGAGGGACTCTTCATCGCAGTCGGCCAGGAGCGTTTTGCCGCGATGGCGGCGATGGTAACCGAGCGCGCGACTTCTGCGAACAAGAAGAAGTCGGCGAGAAAGGATTGAGTCGCCTTCATTGAAATCGCGCCGCCCCAAATCACCATCGCGCGCCACCAAGCGGCTCATCGCGCGCGCCTACCCAATCTTCGAATACGATCCCGCGCCGACCGCGATCATCGAGCCGAGCCGCGTGTACAAGCCGATCGATATTCCGAAACACTGCGTCCTCTGTTTCTTCCAGGACGTGATCGACGACCTGGTCCGCAATGGCGCCCGCCAGATTCACGTCGAGCATTGGGAGACTGGCAATCATCCGATTTACGAGCTCGACTTCAACGGCCGGCGGCTCGCCGTGCTTCATCCGCGAGTCGGCGCTCCGGTCTCGGCGGCGATGCTCGAGCTGGTGATTGCGCTCGGCTCGCGCAAGTTCATCGCATGCGGCGGCGCCGGCGTGCTCGACTCAAAGATCGCTGTCGGCCATATCATCGTGCCGAGCGCCGCGGTTCGCGACGAGGGCACTTCGTACCACTACCTGCCGCCGTCGCGCGAAGTCGCGCCGCATCCGCGCGCCCTGGCGGCGATCGAAAAAACGCTGCGCCGAAACGGGATGGAATACATCGTCGCGAAGACCTGGACCACTGACGGAATTCTCCGCGAGACGCGCGCCCGGATGCTCGCGCGCAGGCGCGAAGGATGCCTCACGGTCGAGATGGAAGCGGCGGCGTTCTTCGCGGTCGCGCAATTCCGAGGCGTCCAGTTCGGCCAGATTCTCTACGGCGGCGACGACCTCGCCGGCGACGACTGGGACCCTCGCAACTGGAATCGCCATCAGATCCGCGAGCGCCTGTTCACGCTGGCCGCCGAAGCCTGCCTCAGCCTGTAACTATTGCGCCAGTATAATCCCGTACGGCCCGCTGTTGGCATTGGCCGGGCTCTCGGTCGCAACCGGAGAATTGACCAGGCACGGAGCGCCTGTGTTCAAACACGTCGAAGTCAACGCGAATTGGCTTACCGTTCCAGCGTTTTGGTTGGTGACGTAAAGGAACGCGACCTGCGGATCGACCACCAACCCGGTCGGCGCATTCAGGCCCGTAGACGGGGTTTCGACCGGCGTCAACGGAAAGCCCGGACTCGTAATCAGGAACGACCACAGGGTCGAGACGGCCTGATTCGCAGTGAAAACAAAATTGCCGACCGAGGTCACGGCGGCATATCCGATTCCGATCGGTTTGTTGCCCGTAGTCGTTGTCGGTACCGTCGAAAAGAATGCCAACGCACCCGAGGTTGTACTCAGTACCCCCAGCACTCCCGCGTTGAGATCGGTGACGTAGATAAAGCCGCCGCCCGGATCGACCGCAATGAAGCCCGGGCTGCCGCCCGATCCGCCGAGATCGGGAACTCCCGATCCTATCTGAGTGAGCGTACCGTCGGCGTTGATCGAGAAGGAAAAAACCAGTCCGGCTCCGTTGTCCGCGACGTAAACGTACGTGCCAGTTGGATCGACCGTGATTCCGAGTGGGCTCGTGAGTCCGCTCACCTTGGTGCTGATTTGCGTAAGCTGACCGGTGCTGCTGTTAATCGAATAGGCGGTAACGGTGCCCTTGATGGAGCCGGTCACCCACAGGAACGTCCCGGCGGGATTGATTGCAATCTCGTTGGGTCCAGACCCGCTGCCGTTGCTGACGGACGCCGGCGACAGCGGCGTCAGCACCCCGCTGGTCGGATTGATCGAGAACTGGTAGATATTGCCGTCGCTGTTGTTAGCGACGTAGAGGAAGCTGCCGCTGGGCGCCGCGACCAGCCCCAGCGGCCCCTTTTTCGCTCCTGCGGTGACCTGGGCACTATGTTTCAGCACCCCGGTCGTCACATTGCGCGTGAACGACGACACCTTGCCGTCGTTGAAGTTGGTTACGAACGCGAGCGCTCCGGTGCCGCTTGTCGCCGTGGCAGTCGGAGATCCGCTGCCGCCACTGCCTGATTGCGGAAGAAGTCCATTGTTCGAGCACGACAACGTATTGAGCGTAGCCGCGATAATCACAAAAGCGGGAATCAGCCGGACGGTGTTTTTAAGAATTGTGGATCGCCGGGCCAACGCGGCTCGCACGGATAGTCGGATACCTTCCTCTGTCGCCATTCGAGCCCCTTCCCGGCCGGTCCGGTTCGAAAATACGAATAATGTTCTGATTATCACAAAACTAGACGTAGATGGCATCGAAAAGTTTCAAAAGTCTCGATGGCGGCGAGGAAAATCCGGAAGGAAGAGCCTTGACAACGCACCATCTTCAGACGGAAACCGACATTGATGGCTATCGTTTTCCGACGCGCGACTGCTGCCGACGCGGCCGAAGTCGCGACGGTGTATATCGCCTCGCGCCGCGGCGCTGCCGCATATCTGCCGACCGTCGGCACCGACGCGGAGATTCGCGCCTTCGTTGTCCATCAGATGGTGCCGGAGCGGGAGACCTGGGTCGCCGAGGACAGCGGCCGAATCGTCGCGGTGCTGGTGCTCCACGACGACAACGTCGATCAATTTTACGTTGCGCCCGGCGATCAGCGCCACGGCGTCGGCGACGCGATGCTCGCGCATGCCAAGCGTCTTCGCCCGGCCGGTCTTCACCTCTGGGCGTTTCAGCGCAACGCTCCCGCCCGCCGCTTTTATGAAGCGCGCGGCTTTATCGCAAAGAAATTTACCGACGGCGCAACCAATATGGAGCGCGAAGCCGACGTGCTCTACGAATGGACGCCGTGAAACTTTCGTCAAGGAGCTGATGCGATGCCCAAACTCGATCTCGACAAAGTTCCGCGCTTCTCCGAACTTCCGATCAAACCTGACAAGCCCAAAGAATCGTCGTGGGGCGTGTTCGGCGACGACGACGAACTCGGATGCCTGAATTTCCTGACGCCGCAAGGTGTGATCGACGCGGCGCAACTGGTCCGCAAAGGCTCCGTCTTCCGACTCGATACGAAAATCAACTACGCGAATCCGCCGCTGTTCGCACGCCGTCCCGCCAAGCACAACATCATGAGCTTTGAGAGCTTCGGCCTGCTCGGTTTCGACGACTCGCTCGACAGCTACAACACGCAGGAGGGCAGCCAATGGGACGGCCTCGCCCACGTCGGCAGTCCGCGCTACAAGGCATTTTACAATGGCGTGAAGTCGAGCGAGATCAAGGACGGCCCGAGCGGCCGCCTCAGCATCCACAAATGGGCCAACAAGTTTGTCGGCCGCGCCGTGCTGCTCGACGTGTTCCGCTACATCATTTCGCACAAGCGCACGATCAATCCGCTCAAGTCTGAGAAGTACAGCCTCGACGATTTGAAGGAGACTGCCGTCGCGCAAAACGTCGAGCTGACGCCGGGCACGATCCTGTTGATTCGCACCGGATGGATGCAGGCCTATCTCGCCGCGTCAGTTGACGACAAAGCCGCGATGGCGCCGCTGGACGGCCTCAAAGCCTGCGGCATCGAGGACAGCCGCGCGATGGTCGAATGGTTCTGGGATCATCGGCTCGCCGCCGTCGGCACTGATTGTCCCGCCGTCGAGCCATGGCCGTGGGATTTCAAGAACGAAGGAGCGCTGCACTACCGCACGCTATGCCTGCTCGGCCTCCCGATCGGCGAGCAATTCAACCTCGAGGAACTCGCCGCGGACTGCGCCGCCGACAAGCGCTACGAATTCATGCTAGTCTCAGTCCCAATAAACCTGGAAGGCGGCATCGCCTCGCCTCCAAACGCCGTGGCGATCAAATAAGTAGGACGAAATTTATTTCGTCGATTCTGTTGACAGGACGACGGAATAAATTCCGCCCTACTCGGATCTCACCGCGCCGAGCGCGCAGTCTCCACGATCGCGACGCGCACCGCATTCTCCATCTGCGCCAACGCCATGCTGGGCTGACTACGATGCCGCCCCGCTTGCCGGGCCTCGTACGGCAGATGGATAAATCCCACCGGAACTCCGGGCTTGCGCCGCAGGTAGTGCAGCGCGGCATACATCAGCGCGTTGCACGCGAACGCACCGGCCGTCAGCGACACGCTCGCGGGGATGTCCTTGCGATCGAGCTCGCGGATAATCGCGCGCAGCGGTAGTCGCGAGAAGTACGCGTCCGGCCCGCCGCGAACGACCGGCGTGAATCCCGGGTCGCCGCTTTTGCCGAGCGCGCCGCGTTCGTCGGCAAGATTGATCGCGATTCTCTCCAGCGAGATCGCCGGCCTGCCGCCCGCCTCGCCGAGTCCGATCACCGCGCGCGGCCGATAGCGCACGATTGCGCCCCTGATTCGCCGCGCCGCCCTGGCGCATCCAACCGGCACGCGCACCGACTTTATCTGCAACCCGCCAATCACGTCGCCGTCAAAGCCGCGCGCAACCTCCCACGACGGATTGATCCGCTCGCCGCGAAAAGGCTCAAACCCGGTAAGAATCAAAATCGGCGGCATCGACCAACAATCCGGTTCCCCTTCCCGCGCGGGAAGGGGTTAGGGGTTAGGTTCCGACGGCTGCAAGCATCGCTCACTTCCGCCGCGGATGCTCTCTTGGCACATCGTCGCGATTGCCCCATTCCGCCCACGACCCGAGATAATTTCTCACCTTCGCATAGCCCGCGATTTTGAGCGCAAGGTACGCATGCGCAGCGCGATAGCCGCCCTGGCAGTACGGGATTATCTCGTTGGCGGGATCGAGGCCGATCGCTTCGAACTGCGCGCGCAGCTCAGCCGCGGGTTTCACGGTTCCATCTGCCGCAATCGCCAACGTCCAATCCTGATGGTACGAGCCGGGGATCGCGCCGCCATGTTTCGCGCGGACGCGCTCGCTGTAATATTCCGCATCGCTGCGCACGTCGAAGATTTGTACTTCGCGACGCCCTAGTTGCTCCAGCAGATGCGGATACGTCGCGAGAATCTCCACACGCGCCTTGATCTGGAAATCCGTCGGCGCGAACTTCTCGACTTCCGTCGTCAACTTTTCACCACCGAGCGCCTTGAGACCGCCATCGAGCATTCGCGCCCTCGGATGCCCTGCGTATTCGAGCGCCCACTGCCCGCGCGCCGCGCGCATTCCGGATTCGTTCTCGTAAAACACCACGGTCTCGCGGCCGGTGATTCCGAGCGCCGAAAATATCCACTCGAGTTGCGCGCCGAACTCCGCGACGCCGCGCTCCGACGTATCCGTATGATGGAACGGGAACGGATCGAAATGCCGCGCGCCGCGGAGATGCCCGGCGTGGAATTCCTTGGCCGGCCGCGTGTCGACGAGGATTAAATCGCCGTCCCCGCGATGCTCCCGCAGCCACTTCGCATCGACAATCAACTTTTCTTCTTCGTGATCCAAATCGCCTCCGCCTACCTGTCGATTCCGACCGCTTCGCCAATAGAACGAAATCCATGGCGCCGGAGCAAGTTCGCCAGTCCCGCTTTGATCCTCTCCACCACGCCCGGGCCCTCGTAGATGAGCGCCGTGTAAAGCTCCACCAGCGACGCGCCCGCGCGAATGTGCAACCACGCATCCTCGGCCGTGGCGACGCCGCCGACGCCGACGATCGGAATCTTCCCGCGGGTGTGCGTATGAATATCGCGAATCAGCTCGCGCGCGCGAATCGTCAGCGGACGGCCGCTGAGTCCGCCCGGATGCGGTGACGAGACGCCCAGCGCCTCGCGCGCGACCGAAGTGTTGCACGCGACGATCCCGTCCACGCCCAAATCGAGCGCGGTCTCGCAAATCCGAAACAGCTCGCTGCGTTCGAGGTCGGGCGCGATTTTCACCAGCACCGGCCGTGGCGATTCGCCGGCCTCGCCGAGCATCGCCGCGAACAGCTCGCTCATCTTCTCCGGCGATTGCCAGTTGCGCAGCCCGGGCGTATTCGGCGAGCTCACATTGATTACGATGAAATCGGCCAGCGGCCCGAGCCCTTCCATCAGGACGGTGTAATCGGCCGCAATCCCCTCGGGCGGCGTGTTGCTGTTCGGCCCGAAGTTGAGCCCCAGCCGAATCGAAATCCCGGCCTTGCGCATCCGCTCGATTCGCGGCGCGATCGCTATCATCCCTTCGCTGGGAAATCCGAGCCGGTTGATCAGCGCGCGGCGTTCGGGAACCCGCCATACGCGCGGCGCATCGTTTCCCGCCTGCGGACGCGGCGTGATCGTTCCCAGCTCCGCGAAGCCGAAGCCGAGCGTCTCCCACCCGCGGATCGCGACGGCATCCTTGTCCATCCCGGCCGCGAGTCCGATCGGATTCCGAAACTCTGTCCCCCACAACTTGATTCCGAGCTCGGGCCTTTCGCGCGCCGGCGAAAACGGCGGCATCATCGAAAGCATCCGCAGCGCTAGGCCATGCGCATATTCGGCGTCGAAGCGGAACAGGTATTGCTGGAGGAATTTCCGATAGACGGCGTCAAATGTGTTTACGGCGGGCATCGCGGCTCTGACAGCCAATCTTGCAATGCGGCGCGGCCAGCGCAATCCGGGCGCAGGTGTGGATTAAGAGCGAGCACCCCTGATGCGGTCGCACCGCGGCATGGAATAAGATTAGGGTTGCCGGCGGCGTCAGCCGCCAGGCCATTCGCGGGAGGCGTCAGGATCGCGTGGAAAATCAGGCGAAAATGCAAGTCAAGTTGATCGACTACGCCCAGCAGCCGCTCGAAAAACTCTACGCGGCCTTTCGCACCTGCTATTCCTCCGACACGCCGATCGAAGTCTGGGAAAAAATCAAATCCGAGAAAATCACCCACGACAAAATCCGCGAGTTCATCACCGAACGCCTCAAGACCGGCCACGCTTCTCCCCTCGAGCAAATCGTCTTCTGGTTCGGTATCGCCAACGTCTCGCGCTCGCTGTCGCATCAGTTCGTGCGTCATCGGATCGGCATCAGCTTCGAGCAGCAGAGCCAGCGCTACGTGAAATTCAAGCAGGACAAGCTCGCATTCGTCCTGCCGGACTCGTGGTCGCGCGCCGGCCTCGAAAGTGAATTCTCCGATCTGCTCTCGAAAACCTCCGAGCTCTACGCCAAGGCGCTGAAGGCCGGCATCCCGGCCGAAGATGCGCGCTTTGTGCTGCCCAACGCCGCGCCGACGAATTTTCACGTGATGGTGAATTTCGCCGAGATGCTGCATATCTGCGACCTGCGCCTGTGCGTGCGCGCGCAATGGGAAATCCGCCGGATGGTCGCGATGATGCGCGCGGAGATCAAGCACGTGCTCCCCGAAATCGCGGTCTTCCTGCAGCCCAAGTGCGGCGAGAACCGCATGGGCTACTGCGACGAGTCGCTCGACGAATGGCAAAAATGCCCGCTCGGCAAAGTCCGCCCGCACAAGTCGAGCCTGTTCGATCTCTACGAGCGTTACGGCTCGCGCAAAGCGCAGGCCCTCGGCGAGGCCGAGTACCGAGCCGTCGAGGAAAAAGAGCAGCTGTAGTTTCCCAGGTTCCTGTGAGTGACGATTCCCCACCAGCATCGATCGACGATGCGATTGCAGCCTTCAACCGCGGCGCATACTTCGAAGCAGCCGAGATGTTCGAAACTGTCTCTCATAGCGCCGACGACGATCTGAAAGCTCTGATCGTCGCGTTCAATCAAATTGCCGCGGCGTTCCATCTACGCTTCGAACGCGGCGGGCGCCAGGCGTCGATCAACCTGATGTCGCAGGCGATGATCGCGCTCGACGACATGAAGCCCGCCCGCGGCGGCATCGACATCGAGCGGCTCTGCACCGAGCTGGCGGCCTACACCGAAGAGGTGCGTGCGACACCGCGCGACGAGCGCGACGGCCTCAAACATCGCGCCCGAATTTTCCTCGAACGCCGCCGCGCCCCAAAAATCAACCGCCGCACTTCCTAACCTCCCCTTGTCCAAGTCCAAGGGGAGGTCGCCGCGCGCCGAAGGAGCGCGGCGGGAGGGGTGCAACGCCGACACCGCACTCAACCCAACTCGTCTAACCGCCCTGCAAGTTACTCGGTCCGCTCCGATATTCCCTCAACGCGATCCAGACCGGCACGTTTTGCGATACAATCCGCGGGAGCGATGAATATCACCCGCGATCAAATCTCCGACGGCCTCAAGCGCGCCAAGTACGTCACCAACGAGCGCGTCGAGACTGCGATCTTCCTCGCGCTCGCGCTCGAAAAGCCCCTGCTGATCGAAGGCCCCGCCGGCGCCGGCAAGACCGAGGTCGCCAAGGTGCTCGCGGAAATTCTCCACACCGAGCTCATCCGCCTCCAGTGCTACGAAGGACTCGACGAGGCGCGCGCGCTCTACGAATGGAACTATCAGAAACAACTCCTGCGCATGCAGGCCGGCGAGCAGAATGGCCTGCGCTGGGAGGATCTCAGCGAGCATATTTTCTCGCGCGACTACCTGCTCGAGCGTCCTCTCCTCAAGGCGATCACCGCGCCGAACCGCGTCGTCCTGCTGATCGACGAGGTCGATAAAGCCGACGAGGAGTTCGAGGCCTTCCTGCTCGAGCTGCTCTCCGACTTCCAGGTAAGCGTACCCGAATTGGGAACATTGAAGGCGCACGAGCGCCCCGCTGTGATTCTGACCTCGAATCGCGCGCGCGAACTCTCCGAGGCTCTGCGCCGCCGATGCCTGCATTTGTTCATCGACTTTCCCGGCACCGAGCAGGAGCGAAAGATCATCGAGCTCAAGGTGCCCGAGCTCGACGCGAAGCTGGCTGTGGAGGCCGCACGTTTTGTCGGCGCGATTCGCAAGCTCGGCCTGCGCAAGCCGCCGTCGATCGCGGAGACTCTCGACTGGGCGCGCGCTCTCGTGCAACTCGGCGTGCGCGAACTCGACACCGACGCCGTCCGCACCGCGCTCGGCGTCCTGCTCAAGCACGAGGACGATCGCGCCAAGGTGGAGTCGAAAGCCTCGGCACTCGCCCCGCGCCGCCGCTGAATCCGCAATAGTCAGATGCCTCGCCTTCGCGATCAGCTCGTTGCTTTCATCGCCGCGCTGCGCGATGCCGGTGTAAGAATCTCGGTTGCGGAATCGATCGATGCGATGAACGCGGTCGCGGCCGTTGGCCTCGAGCGCACGCTGATGCACGAGGCGCTGGCGGCGGCGTTGATCAAGGACGAAGCCGACCGCGCGGTCTTCGACGAATCGTT
This sequence comes from uncultured delta proteobacterium, assembly GCA_963711565.1. Lineage (GTDB taxonomy): Bacteria > Desulfobacterota > Binatia > Binatales > Binataceae > Binatus. Next base: position 1,033,490 of record CAVQEQ010000001.1, read on the forward strand.
CAACCGTTTTTTCGCATCGCCGCGGACAGTCCGTGGCGAGCATCCCGATCAACGCGGCGACAATATCTCCGCTGCCGCCGGCCGCGGCCGCCCCGGCGATGATCCCTCGCAGCGCGACGATACGCCGCCGCGCAAGCCCGAACAGTCGCGCGAAGGCGCCCGCTCAAGCGATCGTGATAAGAAGTCGCCGCCGTCGGAAACGAAGCCATCAAAGAAAACTGCGGCGGCGCGCCGCGATGACGCCAACAGCAAAGATGCCGAGCGCGATTTAGACAAGCTGCACGGCCGCGAGGAGCGGGGCGCCGCCGATACTCAAGCGGAATCACGAACCCCCGGCATCGACGCCGCACGCATCGCGCGGCTCCGCGCGATCGAGCGGATGCCCTTCGACCGCTTCTCCGACCTCGACTACGACGAGGTGCGCGACGCGCTCGCTCCCCTGATTCGCCGCTTCCGCATTCGCCTTGGACGCCGTCTGCGTCTCGCGAAGACCGGCAGAATCGATTTCCGCCGCACGATTCGCGCCGCGATGCAGCGTGGAGGCGCGCTCATCGATCTCAACTTCCGCGCACGTCGTCCGCGTCACGTCGATCTGGTGATCCTCGCCGACATCTCTGGCTCCGTCCGCTATGCGGCGCAGTTGATGCTCGAATTGATGGCGGGCGCGCGCGGAACCTTCCGCCGCGTCAGCAGTTTCGTTTATGTCGATCATCTCGCCGAGGCGGATTTCGAGGATGGCCACCTCGTGATGACGCCCGCGCTCGATCTTTATGCGCGCTCGGATTTCGGGCGCGTGCTCGGCGAACTCTGGAATCGCCGAATCGGATTGCTCACGCGCAGCACGATCGTCGTGATCATGGGCGACGCGCGCAACAATCGCCTCCCCGCACGCGCCGACCTAGTTCGCGAGATCGCGCGCACTTGCCGCGCCGTTATCTGGCTGAACCCCGAAGATCCCGCGCGCTGGGGCACCGGCGACAGCGCGATCAAACAGTACGCGCGCGAAGTGAAGGCCGTCGCGCCGTCGCGAAACCTCCGCGAGCTGCAACTCGCCCTGGCCGCGATCGCTTAGCGTCGATCAGAAGTCGAACAGCTCGCGCATCTTGTTGAGCAGCCATCGATGCGGCCCGCCCTTGCCGTCGAGCGTGTCGCCCGATGAGAGCTTCTCCAGCCGGTCGCGATTTCGCGCCGCGATAATATCGCCGATGCTCGCGGCCGCATCGGGATGCTCCTTGAACAGGCGCGTGAATCCCTCGCGGTCCATCTCGATCACTTCCAGATCGGTGATCGCGCGCACGCTGGCGTTGCGCGGCTCGCCAGTCATCAGCGCCATCTCGCCGGTGACGACGCCGCGGCCGATCTCGGCAATGTGGCGCACCTGGCCGTCTGCCGTCTGACCGAACACTTCCGCTCTACCGCTGCGCACGATAAACATCGACTCGCCCGCTTCTCCCGCGCGCACCAGCATCTCGCCCGCGCCAAACTGCCGCACCGAAACCGTCGGCACCAGCAGGCGCAGCTCGTCGTCGCGCAGCCCGCGCAGCCAATCGACCTGGCGCAGGTCGGTCATCAGCTCGCGCTCGAACTCGGCGTCAGCCGCCTCGTCTTCATCACGGCCCGCGTCGCGCACATGGACGGTGCGGGTCGGGAACGGAATCTCGATCCGATGCCGCCGCAGCGCGTACCACAGGCTCGACGCGACGCGATCTCGCACGTGTTCCTGCGCGCCGTAGTCGGCGATCGAGTACTTGATTCGATACTGGATCGCGAAATCGAGATAATCCCAGGCCAGAACTTCGGGCGGCGGATCGCGCAGCACCTGCGGCACGTCGTGCAGCAACGTGAGCACGACTTCGCGCACGTGATTCGGCGGCACGCTGTAGCTGATTCCGACCGTGAGCTCGTCCACCACGTGGCCGGTGGCGTAGTTGAACAACACGTCCTTGGCGATCACCGAGTTGGGCACCTCGAGCCGCTCGTTCGCGCGCGTCACGATCGTCGTCGCCCGCCACGCGATTCCCTTGACCTGCCCCACGTAATGCCCGCTGCGGATCCAGTCGCCCGGATCGAAGGGCCGCCCCATCGAGAGCGACAGGCCGCTGAAAATATTGCCGAGAGTCTCCTGCAACGCGAAGCCCAGCACCGCCGCGAACACGGTCGTCGTCGTCAGGATCGAAAGCGGCTGCACGCCGAAGTCCGTGTACAGCACCACCATCACCACCACGAACCACAACACCAGCATCAGCAGGTCCTTGCCGATAGTCGAGAAGTGGACCTTGCCGCGCCGCGTTATCGCGTCGACGAACTCGAGCACCAGCCGGATCACGCCGAACAGGAAGAGCACAAAGGCCGCCACCGCGACCTTCTGACCGACCTGCTCGTTGGGGATGAAGCGGGAACCGGCGTCGATCAGCGCGCTGCCCGACAGCAGCAGGAATGTCGTCGCGGTCACCGCGCGCTTGCGGCGGCGCACGGCGAAAGCGCCCAGCAGGCCGAACAGCACCAGCACGCTTTCGACCAGCGTCCGCAAATCGCGATGCAGCGCGTCCAATCCCAGCATCGATTGTAGCGGCGTCGGCACCATCGTTCAGATCCCCGCCGCCAGCGCGATTTCGTCGAGGAGTTTCACCGCGTCGAAATACTCGGCCGCTATCTCGCGCGCCGCCCGCGCATGGCGCGGGTAGTCGGCGTTGATTTGCCCGATCGCATCGACTGCCTCGTCCGGCGTGTCGAAGCCGAGCAGCCCCACGCCGGTGGGAATGAATTTTTCAAATCCGGTGCGCTGCGTCACCACCGGACGCCCCGCCGCCAAGTAACACACCGTGCGATCGCTGAACCATCCCGTGCGCGGCCTCACGTAGATATCCTTCGCGACCGTGAACTCGCCGCGCGACGCGCTGATGTACTCGCGATATTCGTCGATATCGAGCGACATCGGGATCGCCGGCGTAAACGTGAATCCCCCGGCAAGCGCGCGATCGTAGTCGGGCCCGGCGGTCAGGTTGGTCGCGATTTCGATCGGTTGCTTCGCGCGCGCCGCAACTTCGAGCGCCTTGCGAAAATTCAGATGCTTCGACCAGTAGTAGGTCTCGCCCTTAATCACCATGTCGTTGCCGTTATTCTGCCACGTGCCGACCGTCGTGAACGCGCGCGGCTCGGCGGGACCGACCCCCGGATGCCATTCGTCGAGACTCACCGGCGGACGCGTCGGATGCCAATCGACGCCGGCAGTGGGCAGGAGGCAATCGGGCGCGCCGATATTGTAGCAATACGTGAAGAACAATTTGTGCGACCTGGCAAACGCCACCGTGGTCGGAATCTTGCGCGCAAGTTCGAGTTGAAAAACCCCCGGGTCGGTCTCGAGATACACCAGGCAGCGGCTGCGTTCGTGCTCCTCACGCGGCTCCGTCGATCCGCAAAGATTGATCACCATGTCGGCGTCGCGGAACAGCTCCATGCAGCGCTCGCGCGACATCCCCACGTATTGCTCCGTCGCCGAGTCGAGAAACGACCACCGCTCGCCGAACCCGTAGCGCTCGAGGATTCCCCCAATCACCTTCAAGTTGCGCGACGGATCCTTGGCGCCACTTTCGATCGTCGGATCGTACACGTACGCGCGATGATCCTCGATATAGTAAACGTCGAGACCAAGCTGCCTGAACCCCAACAGGTGATGAAGCAATTGCCAGATCACCCCGGCAAACGGGTACCGCACCGCCAGATGCAGCACGACGACTTTGCCCTTGCGTTTGCGGTCCACCTTGTGCGTCGCAATCTTAACCCGCGGCGCGCCCTGCGGCTATCCGTTCCAGCTCGTCCCGCAGCTTGAGGATCGCAATCCGCCGCTGGCTGATTTGGGCCTCTTCTTCGTCGCCGAGTTCGCCCAGGTAACGGTTGCGCTCGGGGATCACCAGCACCGCGCGATACGGAAAACCCGCGCGAATCACAGGATATGCGCGCTCCGCGATCACGCCCTCGATCGCCGCCTCAGCCGTGCGCTCGCGAATCCCCAGTGGGGCGGGCCGCCGTGCCCGCCATCCACCCTCCTCATCTGTCAACGCGATCGTCGCGCGCAGCCGCGCCGTCCGTCGCGCCGCCTCGACGCCCTTCATCCGCCGAATAACTTCGGCCACCAGCGCCTGATCGGAATCGTCGCCACCCGTACCCAGCCATCGATGCGACCTCACTCCCGGCTCTCCGCCCAGCGCGTCGATCTCGAGTCCGCCGTCGTCGGCCAGCGTCGCCATCCGCGCGCGCTTGAAATAGAACCGCGCCTTGAGCAACGCGTTTTCCGTGAAGGTCGCTCCCGTCTCCTCGGGCGTCTCGAAAATCCCAACCTCGGCTAGCGACACCAGTTCGAGCTCGATCCCGATATCGCGCAGGATCAGCCGGTACTCGGCAAGCTTCGCCGGATTCGTAGTCGCAATCAGCAGCCGCCGTATCGCCATCTCGACCGGCTCAGTCGCGCGGCTTCCCAGGAGGCTTCGGCTGATACGTGATCTTCAACGACGCGCGCTCGCGATGCTCCTCCAACGCCAGCTCGATCAACCGCTCGATCAGCTTCGGCAGCGGGATGCCCGATGCCTCCCACAGCTTCGGGTACATGCTGATATTCGTGAAGCCGGGAATCGTGTTGACCTCGTTGACGTAGATCTCGCGCAAATCGCGGCTCGCCAGGAAATCTACCCGCGCCATCCCGCGCAGTGACAGCGCCTTGAACGCCGCCACCGCCATCGCGCGCAACTTCTTCGCCTTGGCCGCCGGGATGTCGGCGGGAATTTTTGTAGCCGATCCTTCCGGATCGACGTACTTCGATTCGTAGTCGTAAAACTCGTGCGCGCCCGTCACCAGCACTTCGCCGGGAATCGACGCCTCGGGACGATCGTTACCGAGCACCGCGCACTCGAACTCGCGCCCCTCGCACGACGCCTCGATCAGCGCCTTGCGATCGTACTGAAACGCGTCGTCGAGCGCGGCGTTGAGCTCGCGGGCGCGCTTCACCTTGCTGATTCCGATCGACGATCCCAGCGCATTGGGCTTGACGAACACCGGATACCCGAGTTTGCGCGCGAGCTTCGTCCCAAGCTGCGGACTCTCATGATAGTCGGCGCGCTCGATCGCAAAATATTTCACTACCGCCACGCCCGCATCGCGCAGCAGCCGCTTCTGCGCGTCCTTGTCCATCCCGATCGCCGATCCGAGCACGCCCGCGCCCACGTACGCGATCCCGGCCAGCTCCAGCAGCCCCTGCACAGTGCCGTCTTCGCCGTAAGTGCCGTGCAACACGGGGAACACCACGTCGAGCGTGCCCGCAATCGCTTCATGGCCGCGCGCGCCGTCCGCCGGCGTCGCAATCAACGACTGTCCCTCCGGATGAGTCAGCAACGTGACCTGTGTACCGCCCGCGCCGAGCGCCGCCAGATGCGGCGTCTTCTCGGCGAGCAGCTTCAGCGCGTTGCGTTCGAGATACCACCGCCCATCGCGCCCAATCCCAATTGGCACAACTTCGTACCGCGCCGGATCCATCGCCGACATCACCGTCAGCGCCGACCGCAGCGAAATCTCATGCTCGCCCGATCGCCCCCCAAACAAAACGCCAACCCTGAGTCGTTTCTTATCCGCCATCGCACCGCCCCACCGCGCATGGAACTTAGAGGAACTTAATTGTAATGAAACCCACGGTGGGTTTCATACTTCCTTCGGCAGGGGTGACCCCTGCACCCGGTATCAATCGCAAAGTTGCGCGCATCGCGCTACTTTGCTCTCGGTCCAAAAACCGGTTCCCCCGACGCCCGCAAGTTGAGGCATTGTGATCGCGCGCACGACGCTCGCCACATCCCCAAAATAACCCGAGAGCGAAATGTCGTCCTCGACATTTCGCTCTCTCTTATCACTGGGTGCAGGGGTCACCCCCCGCGACGGTGTCGATGCCGAGGGCGCGGGGCGAGGAGCCCCGCATCCTACTGCCGATAATTCGGCGCTTCTTTCGTAATAAACACGTCATGCACATGGCTCTCGCGCATGCCCGCGTCGCTGACCTTGACGAACTTCGCCCGCTTGCGCAGCTCCGCAAGATTCGCCGCGCCCAGGTATCCCATCCCCGATTGCAACCCGCCGACGAGCTGCTCGATATTCGACGCGAGCGATCCGCGATGCGGTACGCGGCCCTCGATTCCTTCCGGCACATGTTTGCCGTCGGTCACGCCGAGCTGCCCGTAGCGATCTCCGGTGCGCTCGTTCATCGCGCCGAGCGATCCCATCCCGCGATAAAGTTTGTACGTGCGCCCCTGGTACAGAATCGTCTCGCCGGGACTTTCCTCGCTCCCCGCGAACAGCGATCCGATCATCACGCTGTTCGCGCCCGCCGCAATCGCTTTTGTAATATCGCCCGAGAACCGGATTCCGCCGTCCGCGATCACCGGGATATTGCGCGGCTCCGCAATCGCGATCGTATCCATTATCGCCGTGATCTGCGGCACGCCGACTCCCGAGATCACCCGCGTCGTGCATATCGATCCGGGCCCCATCCCGACCCGCAGCGCATCGGCCCCCGCGTCGCACAACGCCTTGGCGCCTTCGCTGGTCGCGACGTTCCCTGCCACCACCTCGACGCCCGGCCACTCGCTCTTGGTCGCCTTGATCGCGTCGATCACGTTCCGCGTATGCCCATGCGCGGTATCGATACAAATCACATCGACGCCCGCCCGCCTGAGCGCCGCCACCCGCGCCTCGCGCTCCGGCCCGACGCCGACCGCCGCGCCGACGCGCAGTCGCCCCAGCTGATCCTTGCTCGCATGGGGATGCCGAATCGCCTTGTCCATATCCTTCACCGTGATAAGACCGCGCAGCCGGTTCTGATCGTCAACCAGCGGCAGCTTCTCAATCCGATGCGCCTGCAGGAGCTCCTTGGCATGCTCAAGATCGATCCCGGGGCGCGCCGTGATCACTTTGCTCGTCATCACGTCGCGCACCTGCTTGTCGAGCCGCCGCTCGAAGCGCAGATCGCGATTAGTCAAAATTCCAACCAGCCGCCCGTCCGACACGACCGGCAACCCTGAAATCCGGAAACGTTCCATCACCGCGACCGCCTCGCCGATTTTCTGCTCGGGGCTGACGGTGATCGGATCGACGATCATCCCGGTCTCGTATTTCTTGACGGTCTCGACTTCGGCCGCCTGCTCCTCGATCGAAAGGTTCCGATGGATAAATCCGAACCCGCCCATCTGCGCGATCGCGATCGCGGTGCGCGATTCGGTGACGGTATCCATCGGGCTCGACACGAGCGGGATGCGCAGCCGAATCTTGGGCGTGAGCGGAGTCGAGACGTCGCAATTCGACGGCAGCAAGTCGGAAGATTGCGGCAACAAGAGAACGTCATCGAAGGTAAGAGCTTCGCGGAGTTCCTGATGCGCCATAAAAATAACCCTCCTGGGTAAAAAAAGAGCCCGCGGGTTTTCCGCGGGCTCAAATCGGCCTTCAGTTCTTGTACGCAGTCCGTTTAGTCAGATGCGCCATGTCCGAAATTAACAAACCCCGACCATCCGATCAATACGGGTCCACAGCCGCGAGTCGTTACCAATTTTGTTGCGCAAAAAAGCATGACTGTCCTATCGTGCATACCAATGAAATCCTGCCATGCAGCCGCGCTCGCGCTTGTCGGATGGTCTCTGATGGTGCCGGGCATCACCTATCAATCGGCAACCAACGTGTGGACAGTGAGCGGCTATGACGAACACAAAAAGCCCGTCTATTCCGCCTGGGAAACCGACGGAACATACGCTACGGCCGCGGAATGTCAGGACCAGCTGCGCAAACTGGACCCCACCGCAAGCCCCGTGATGCCCACCGCTGAGGGCGCCGTACGGAATCCGACAGGCCTGGCAAACGCAGTGCGAGATTCGGTGAATCAAGCGATCTGCATCGCAACCGACGACCCCCGCCTCAAGCAAAATTAAGCCAAAATTCAAAAATGCCCGCGAGTCGCCGGTCTTTGAAATCGCGTGCCGGGCCGCCTGGTTGTCATTCCGACGACGGGAGCGAATGCGACGGGAAGCATGGTTTCTGGCCTCCGGACAGCTTCGCGCACGCGAAGCCGGTACCGGTTCCGCATCGCCGCATCAATTCGGAGGCCCTCCAACTGAGGGTCCCGCGACTCAACCCAGATGACCACGCCGCAGTCTAGCCTCTCTCTATCAGGAGACCTTTGCCTAACTGCGCCGCGGCGCATCTTCCCCTCTCCCAGGATGGGAGAGGATCGAAGAGCCTGCCCTGAGCTTGCCGAAGGGTGAGGGTCCTTATACAGCGCGCGTTTTTTCCGCGCGCGATTCAGGATTCCGCCCGCAAGGGTTGTGCAGAGGTCTCTTATCAGGCAGAGGCCGCGCCGCCGCGGCGCGGCTGAGTGTCAACATCCCAAAATGCCCGAGAGTCTGCGCCCTCCAGACTTCCAATTCTCACGCACCCAGGCCAGGCTTCAAAACTCGAATCCACGGAGGAAGCATATGCCCTTATCAGATACCGCTCCAAGAAAATTCAGAATCGAAGGCTCCAGCCGAATGCTGCAAGCTCTCGCCCAAGCAATCGAACTCGCGCTCCGAGCAGCCCGCAAGACACCCGATCGCAGAGGCGCCGGGACAATCGCTAACGGTCCGATCACCATCGAAGTCGAGGCAACCAACTACGATCAAGATCGTCTGCGCTACGTCATCGACAGCATCGACGATGCCGTCAACACCATCGCCGGATGGGCCGAGCCGAAACGCTGCACCGAATGCGAAAAGCCAGTAGCCTTGCTTTTCGACGATGCATACCTGGAAACTCGAAACGGCGAAGGCGTCATCTGCTGCCAATGCTACGGCCGAATCGAAGACGGTGAAGAAGAATCCTGACCACACCAATTAACGGGGGTCCGCGAATTCAGAACCGGTCAATACGGGTCGCTGCTGCCTATCAAAGGGAGTCGCCGGTCAAAGCATTTTCCTGTCTTCGTTCGGTTCACCGCGCTAGAATCGTGAAATCGCGCTCAACCGCGCGCAAAGGGGAACCCGACCATGAAATGCATCGTCGAGCTGCTCGATGAACTCCGCCCGCTCACGCCATTCTCATTCGCTCAACGGATCCACTTAAACAATCTAAATTCGGCCAACGGTCAGCGAACGGATTTCGAGAATTGGCTACGGCGAGGCGTCGCGGCCAGCCGACAATTTGCAGACATCGACGAGGCCTACAGCGCATACATCGCGAACTTCGGCTGATTCTGAACGCCGTACTAGCGGCTGGTGCAAACCTTTTGCACTTGTTGTAGTGTCTGTTCGAAGCGAGGAATGGAGGGAGAGAGGTTGTTGTGAGCGGACGCTTCACTTTCTATGAGTTCTTCGCCGGCGGTGGCATGGCTCGATTGGGTCTTGGTGAACGTTGGCGATGCACCTTTGCCAACGACATTTGCGAGAAGAAGGCCGCTTCGTACCGTGCGAATTTCGCACCTGCGAAGGAACTGCTGGTACGAGACATCTCCAAGGTAAAGCCGTTCGACCTTCCCGGTCGTGCGCAAATGGCTTGGGCATCCTTCCCCTGCCAGGATCTGTCGCTTGCGGGGTCAGGAGCCGGTCTGGATGGAGACAGAAGCGGAACATTTTGGCCGTTCTGGAAGCTGCTGCAAAACTTGAGGTCCGAAGACAGGGCACCGCGAGTCGTTGTGTTGGAAAACGTCGCGGGTGCGCTGACATCTCATGGCGGAGAGGACTTTGCTGAGATTTTTCGCGCACTCGTTCGAGTCGGCTATCGCATCGGGCCCATGGTCATGGATGCGATCCACTTTCTACCGCAATCTCGTCCGAGGTTATTTGTACTAGCGGTCGAGACAGAACGAGAGATCCCCCGATCGCTCATCGCTTCCAGCGCCATTAAACCTTGGCACCCCCGGGCTATTGAAGATGTCTACACTTCTTTTAGCCCCTACTATCAACAGAAGTGGATCTGGTGGGGACTTCCCCCCCGCCGAATTGCGACATATCAATAGACGATATGATCGAGGACGAACCAACTGGTGTTGAGTGGCATACGCGCGATGAAACGGCACGTTTGTTATCCCACATGAGTCCGCTGAATCTTTCAAAGGTTGATCAGATCCGAGGTAGCGGAAAGCGCAGGGTAGGTTTTGTTTACCGGCGTACTCGACCTCAGGCCGACGGACAAAAGCGCCAGCGCGCCGAAGTTCGGTTCGACGGCATTAGCGGTTGTTTGCGAACACCCGTCGGTGGTTCGAGTCGCCAGATTGTCTTAATCGTCGAACGAGGTCAGCTCCGCTCGCGCTTACTTTCCCCGCGCGAAGCCGCTCGACTCATGGGACTGCCTGACACCTACCGACTACCCGAGAAATACAACGAGGCATACCACGTTGCCGGCGACGGCGTTGCGGTCCCGGTTGTTCGACATCTAGCAGAGAATCTATTGCATCCGATTCTGAATCCGCGCGAGCGATTGGAAAGAGCTGCGTGAAGAGCGAAAGCAAGCTCGACAAAACAAAAGACCCACCTTTTGAGACTCGCGAACTACGTCGCAAGCTTCAGGAGTTCCTCGATTCCGAAATAGTTGATCCCGCCACTGGCAAGAAAGTCAAAATTGGGAACTATAAGTTCGGAGTATATGCTTTCTTCGACTACGACGGTGAGCCAATTTACGTTGGCCAGACGAACGAAAAGCTGCGTACACGGATCCGCCGTCATCTGACCAACCAGCGGACAGACGCGGTCGCAATGAACGTGCTCGATCCATTTGAGGTATACGAGGTCGAGGTGTGGCCGCTTCCGCAATTTGAGGGACGTGCAACCGGAGATGTCGAAGCAGCCAACTACCTGAACGCGCTCGAATACGAGGTATTCGAAACCGAATTGAGTCGTTCTCGATTCAAGGCCGTGCTTAACGAAGTAGAACCAGGAAAGCCCGGGAAGCGCGCCCAAAAGCCGAAGTCTTATCGCCGAAGGATTGTGTCGGAGGAAGTATTCAAAATTCGTAGCCATCCAGATCTAAGAATCGCGCGCCGCGCGGCGACGTTAGCCCGCTTGGCGCACGTGATAAGCGAGCGCAGAGTACAGTCGGGCTTGAGAAAAACGCTGCTCACGCAGGCGAAGCGATTGGAATGGCTAGCAGAACGTCGGTATGAAGGTGCAGCAGACGAAATCGAGGACAGCGAAGCGTCCGCAGCGGAGGACGAAGACCACCTTTAATCTTGAGAAGCCGAGCGCAGCGCGCAGCAGCATCATGAGGGCGGTGCGCTCGATCAATACCACGCCTGAAAAGAAGGTTCGTTCTCTAGTCCACAGGCTCGGCTTTCGCTTTCGTCTACACCGATCCAACCTACCGGGTAAACCCGATCTCGTTTTTCCATCGAGGAAAAAAGCCCTCTTTGTCAACGGATGCTTTTGGCATGGCCATCGCTGTCAACGCGGTGCACGAATTCCCAAGACGAATCGAAGCTACTGGCTGAAAAAAATTGCGGCTAACCGTTCTCGCGACCACCAGACTAAGCGTGCCCTCTCGCGACTTGGTTGGAGAAGCCTTGTAATCTGGGAATGCGAACTTAGCCACGTTCAAGCTACCCGCAAGCGAATTGGAAAATACCTCGGCTCGACTGGCAGCTCCCGATAAGCTTCGCTGGCCGCATTCATGAGTTTTCACTGTTCCAAAAACGCGCTTGTTTCCTGCGCATCCATCGCCACAGCCACTAGCACCGATAATCTCCGCTTTAGCCACAGAGGTTCAGGGGATCGAGTAGCAATCGAAATGAAAGTCAAAGGCCCTGCTTCGCGCCGCGCCGGAAAAAATCTTCAGCATCTCGGCCCCCTTCACTTCCCGCACCAGACCGGTTTCCGCTTCTCCAGGAATGCGCCGATTCCTTCCTGCGCGTCTATCGCCATCGCGTTCTGACTCATCACCTCTTTCGTGTAGTCGTACGCCTTCGCCGTATCGAGATCGATCTGCTCGTAGAACGCCCGCTTGCCAATCCCAATGATTAGCGGACTCGCCTCTACTATCTGCATCGCGAGCTTGCGCGTCTCCGCAACCAGCTCCGCATCCGCGACCACTCTGTTCGCCAGTCCCCATTCGGCCGCGGTGCGCGCTTTGACCGGCTGCCCAGTCAGCAGCATTTCCATCGCATGCTTGCGGCCGACCGCGCGCGTCAGCGCGACCATCGGCGTCGAGCAGAACAGTCCTATCCTCACGCCCGGCGTCGCGAAGCTCGCGCTCTCGCCCGCGACCACCAGGTCGCACGTCGCCGCCAGCTGGCATCCCGCCGCCGTCGCGATCGCATGCACTCGCGCGATGACCGGCTGCGGAATTCTTTGAATCGTCAGCATCAGCTGGGCGCACAGATCGAATTCGGACCGATAGAATGCGAGGTCGCGCCCCTTCAGCTCGCCGAGGTCGTGACCGGCCGAGAACGCCGGCCCGTTGCCCGCGATTATCACCGCGCGCGCATCGCCGCGTTTGCCGATCGCGACCAGCGCGTCATTCAGCTCCGCCATCATCGCGGTGGACAGCGCGTTGCGCTTCTCGGGCCGGTTCATCGTGAGCGTGATCAGCCCGGCCTCTTCCTCGACGATCAGATTCTTCTGCCCATTTTCATTTGCCATCGCTTTCACCTGCCTTCGATTCTTACTCTCTCACTCGCGCGGTTCGCTTTTCCATTCCTCGGGATAGAGCAGCAGCAAGTCCTGGCCGAGCGCGCGCACCAGGAATCGCTGCGTCTCATTGATCGCGCGTTCGAGCGCCCGCCCGCCGATCAGCCAATGCCCACGCCCCGCGATCTTCGCCAGCTTCGCGCCGATCGATTCGGCGAAAGCTTTCGTCTGCGCAATCGGCGCGAAGATATCCGAGTCGCCTGCGACGACGAGTCGCGGCGCGGCTTTCTCCGATGCGGCGAACTCGATCGCGCCAGTCATGACGTCGGTCGCCAGCACGCCCGAGTCGGGCACCATCGCATTTATCAAACCGTCCCGCGTGAACGGATCGGAATCGGCGATCAACTCGAACAAGGCTCGCCCACGCGGCGGCTTGATCGGTCTGCCGAGCATCATCGCGAGCCGATTCGCGAATCCTCCTACCAGCGGCGTGCGGAAGCCCGGCACCAGCGGCGCGTATGCGACCGACGCCTTCACCCGCCGATTCTCGCTGAGCTTGAGCGCGATCAATCCGCCGACGCCATGACCGAGCACGACGGCGTCGCGGCCGATTCCGTCGAGCGCTTCGCCCGCCAGGGCGGCCAGATCGTTGAAGCGAAGTTTCTCGAGCGGCGGCGTCGAGCCCTTGCCGAGTGCGGCCCGCAGATTCGGCACGAACACTTCCCAGCCGATCGACGCGAGGTAACCGAGCACGAGCGCGAGATGCCGCGGCGTCGCGAACAGTTCGGGGACCAGCATGATAGGCGATGCGAACTTGACCGGCTCGGGCAGCTCGCGCTGCGCGGGGATGCGGCCGAGTTCAACGTCGTCCACGGGACTGCCGGGTTATGCGGCCCGCGACGCGGCCGCCATCAGCCGCGCGAATCGAAACGACGGGAACGCAGCGCGCGGCGTGATCATCTGCGCGAACCTGATCATCTCGTCCGCCGCCCATTGCTCGCGGCTGGCCGCGCGATGCGCAAAGCGGGCGCCTTGATCGAGCCCCAGCTCCTGCGACGCGCGCACGCTCGCCCTGTAGTACGGCATCAGTTCAGCGTCGCGCCGCTTCGTAAATTCCGCGAGCATCGCACTCCAAATCGATTTGCCGCCGATGGTCGAGAACCATTGCGGTGCAAGCTCGCCGACGATCGACGCGCTCATCAACGCCATCGAATGCCCCTGGCCGAACAGCGGATCGACATGCAGCCCCGCATCGCCGAGCAGCAGCGCGCCGTCGGTGACTGGATCGCGATACGTGTTGTTGAGCAGGCCCGAAGAAAACACCTTGCCCACCATCGTCGCACCTTCGAGCATCTTGCCGACCTCGAACGAGCGATTAAGGTACCGGCGCAGATTCGATACGAGGTCGGTGCGAAACGTTTTCATCTCACCCGCGTCGAACGCGGTCGCCGCTACGGTGAGTCCGTTCTCACATCGGCAAACCAGGTTGCCGGCGCCGGGTGCCGATTCGAATTCCGTGACGACTTCATCGCCGAGATTCTTCCGCGCGACGCCGTCGAAGTACGCGTAGTAGTAAGCGCGCGCGCACGGCACGTCGGTGCGCTGGAACGCGTCGATACGCTCCGACGCGATCTGCGCGACCGAGCTGCGCATCCCGTCGGCGCCGATCGTCAGCGGCGCGTGGAACTCGTGAACGCCCGACGCATCCTCGCCGCGAATTCCCATGACGGCGCCATCTTCGATGATCAGATCGGTAAGCCTGAGGCGCTCGCGAACCGTAACGCCCTCGAAACTGCGCGCCGCATCGATCATCGCGGCGTCCATCAGCACGCGCCCAAGACACAGTCCGCGATCGTCCGCGCCGTCGCGCGCGAGCGCGCCGCTGTAGTCGAAGTCGGGACCGATCGAGCGCATCTTCGAGAAGCGCACGCCGCCGAGACGCTCGAGCGTTTCGAGCACGCCCATTCGCTCGAGCACTTTCGTTCCGCCGCCAAGCACGATGTGCGTCGACAGCCTCTCCGACGGGAATGCGTCCTTATCGACGAGCAAAACACGGCGCCCGTCGCGCGCGAGCAGGATCGCGGCCGCGCTGCCGGCGACGCGCGCGCCAACGATTATCGCGTCAAATGTTTTTGCCGATTCGGACATTCTGCTTGCGCAACTTCGCGGCGATCGAACCCTATCATGTTGAACGCGCGCGCCCGCAAGCAAGCGCGATAAAAGGAAAGAGCCCCCTCTTTCGAGGGGGCTCTCCCGTGTTGCGAGGCCTTTCAGCCTCGGCTTATTCCAGCAGCAATCCTGGCAGCCTTAGCCAGCCCTCGGGGTATTAGCCCGAAGGTAAACTCGTTAAGTGGTTACTTCTTTTTGGTCTTTTTGGCAGCTTTCTTTTTTGCCATTTTGCTCTTCCGCATCGGTTTGGACTTGGTGGCCTTTTTGGCCCGTTTCTTCATTCCTGGCATAGGTACCTCCTCTTCCTAGGCTGCTGCTGGAGAAGCGCCTTTTCTTATAGATGAGAGGTCATCTCTCATCGAGTCGGGCCGATTATAGAAACATGTTATTCTCAAATCAAGGGCCATCACGTGATTTATAAAGAAATTTTAAAGTCGGAAGAGTGCAACCGAACCGGTCACTTTAGGGCCTTTAGAATGACGTTCAAAATTAGATGCCTTGAACTCGGCCCGGCGCTTGAATTACGATTGCTGGGATGACCCGCTTAAGCTTCGTACTCCGCCGCGAGTGGCTCAGCCTAATCTTCGGCGGGGTGCTCGTGATGCTTATCTTAAGCGCGCTCCTCGGCAACCTGGGGCCGCGCGACCTCGTTGCCCTCCAGAGCCATCGTGCCGCGTTGGAGGCCCGCCGCGATCAACTGGCAGCGGACAACGCAGCGTTCAGAACGCGCATTCAGAAGCTTCGTTCAGACGACCGCTATATCGAAAGCCTCATCCGCCGTGAGCTGGGCTACGCGCGTCCCGATGAACTCGTGTACAAGTTCGCCGACGGAAACGATGCCGACCACGGCAACGATTCTGCGCCCTCGCATTAAACGGTTCTCGAAAATTTAGAAAACTGCGCGAGAGATCAGCCGATACTCGCGCGCCTGGCGTTCCAGCTCTTCGCGGAAATCAGGATGCGCGATCGAGATCAGCGCGCGCGCCCGCTCGGGAACTGATTTGCCTTTCAAATTGACCATGCCGTACTCGGTCACGACGTACATCACGTCGGTGCGAGGCGTCGTCACGATATTGCAGTCGTCGATTCGCGCGACGATTCGGCTCGCGCGCGCATCGCGCTCGTAGGTCGAGGCGAGGCATATGAACGACTTGCCTTCGCGCGAGGCGTACGCGCCGCGCACGAATTGCAGTTGCCCGCCGGTGCCGCTTATCTGCCGCACGCCGGCGGACTCGGAGCATGCCTGTCCAGTGAGATCGATTTGCGCTGCGTTGCAGATCGAGATGACGCGATCGTTCTGCATGATGTGATTCGGCAGGTTGGTGTAATCGACCGGGCCCGCGAAGCACGCGGCGTTGCGATCGAGAAAGTCGTACATGTGCTTCGAACCCGCCGCGAAGGTGTACGTCATCTGATAACGATTGGTCGCCTTGTGCGCGCCGGTAACTTTGCCGGCCTCGAACAGCGACACGAGCGAATCGACGAACATCTCGGTGTGAATGCCGAGATCCTTGATTGGCGCCGTCGCAAGCAACTCGCAGACCGCGTTGGGCATCGCGCCAATCCCAATCTGCACGCACGCGCCGCTGGGAATTTCCGGCGCGATCAGCTCGGCTACTTTCTGATCGACGGCGTTCGCCGCTGGATTTTTCAGCTCCGGCATCGCTGACGCGCCCGCGTCGAGCACGTACTCGACATCGTCAATATGCACCGCGTTCTCGATTCCGAAAACGTAGGGCACGCTCGCGTCGGTCTCTACGACCAAGGTCTTCGCCTTTTCGCTGATCGCTTTGTGATACGTGACCGACGGGCCGAAGTTGAAAAATCCGTGCTCGTCCATTGGCGCCGTCTTCAACACGGCGAGGTCCACGTCGATAAAGCGTCGATAGTTGTCGGGCGCCTCGCCGAAATTCATCGGGATATGATGCGCCAAGCCCCGATCGTGCATCTTTCTCTCGAGACCCGAGAAATACCAGGACAGGTACGTGAGATGACGTTCGTCGGGATCCGCCTCGACCGCCGCGCGCGGACGCATCGCGAGGCATCCGCGAATTTTCACGCGGTCGAGCGTCGCCACTCGCGCGGCGAGCGCGCGATCGAACAAGTCCGGCTGTCCGAGTCCGAATCCGTACTCGACCCAGTCGCCGGACTTGACGTGCGCCGCCGCCTCATCGGCGCTGATTTGTTTGCGTTTCAATTCTCCCAGGTAGGAAGTCGCCATCGGTACGCCTCATGTCGATTGTTAGCGGTTCGCTTGACTGCGCGGTTAGCGTAGGATTCTCTTCAACCGGCGTACTCCAATCAATGCCAAGTATCGAACTATTCAAGCAAGCGCCCACCAGCGGCATCGGCGTGCACACAATCTGACGCAACCGGGGGATCACGATGTACTTTGTTCGCGCCTTCATACTCTCCCTTCACATCTTCGGCGTGATCTTTTGGATGGGCGGACTTTTGATGATCACCAGCCTGCTCGCGCGCGTGCCCGAAGAAGTCGGACTGCCCAAGGAACGCTTTCTCGGCGCGGCGCGCGGTTTGTTTGAGTCCACGGTCAACCTCGGCGCCGCAGTCAGCATCATCCTTGGGCTGGTGCTGATTCTGATGGATCCGTCGGTGCTGCGGCAGGGATGGCTCCACGCGAAGCTGCTGCTGGTGGCGATCCTGCTTTTTTATCACGTGCGCTTTTATCGCCGGATCAAGTTCCTCGAGAACAATCCGAGCCAGTCATCGAGCCGCGAGTTTCGCGTCATCCACGGGATGGTGAGCGCGCTGTTGATCGCGATCCTGTTGCTCGCCGTGATGAAACCCTTCTAGCAGTGCGCGTCTCCGATCCTATCTCCCTTCCGGTTCCCTCGCCCGTTATCGGGAGAGGGTTAGGGTGAGGGACCTTTGTGCGGCGCGATTGTCTGGTGCGCCGCACGTCTTACATTCTTCGCTTTCTAGTTTTCCGCCATCCTTCGAGAGCGTCGGCAATCCGCTGGAGAACCTCGTCGATCTCGGAAATCACTTCGTTGTTCCAGAACCTCAGAACCCTGTAGCCGGCGTCGCGGATAAATTGGGTCCGGCGCTCGTCCTCGTCCGATTGATCAGCGTGTTGAGATCCATCGACCTCGACTACGAGTTCGGCCTCCTAACAAAAGAAGTCCGCAAAAAACGGCCCGATTGGATATTGCCGACGGAACTTGAATCCCTCGAGCTCTGAGTTGCGCAAGCGCGACCATAACATGCGTTCCGCTTCCGTCTGATCGCGTCTAAGGCGGCGAGCGACATCTCGAGTAAGAGCTGGTTTCGAGGTCATTGCGGTGGCCTTAAGATTTGCGGCGCGTAAGAGAATCGCACCGCAAATGGTCCCTCACCCTAACCCTCTCCCGATAACGGGAGAGGGAACTCGGAACGAGGGCGGCAGCATTTTGACACCCTCTGCTAAAAGTGATCTTTGAGTTCGCGGGTCCTGGCGAAAATCGCGATCGGATCGTCGGCCACCGACGGATCGCGATCTTTCAGATTCGCGCGCAGCTCGGGACTGTCGGTGCGCAGAAACGGATTGGTCTGCTTCTCGTCGCCGATCGTTGACGGCACCGTGAACTTGTTCTCCGCGCGTGTCTTGACGCTCCAATCGTGCTTCTTCTTTAGCGCGGCGTTCCCCGGCTCGAGCGTCAGCGCGAAGCGCAGGTTTTTCTCCGTGTACTCGTGACCGCAATAGACCTGGGTCGAGTCGGGCAAGGACGCGAGTTTCTTCAGCGACGCGACCATCGTCGCGGCTTTGCCCTCGAACACGCGGCCGCATCCGCCGACGAACATCGTGTCGCCCGTGAAAACCGCGCCCAGCGTCGGAAAATAGTAGGCGACGTGCCCGTTGGTATGCGCCGGGATTCCAATCACCCGCCCTTCGAGCGCGCCGATTCGAAGGTTGTCGCCGTCCGCCACCGGATTCGTCAGCGCCGGAATCTTTCCGCCTTCCGCACTCGCGCCGTAAATTTTAATTCCCGACACCTTCGCCGCGATGTCGCCGTTGCCGCCGGAATGATCGCCGTGCCAGTGCGTCGTCAGCACCGCAACGACTTTTGCGCCGTGCGACTTTGCCGCCGCGATCACCTTGTCAGCCTCGGCGCAGTCAACCACCGCGCATTGCTTACTGCCGTCGTCGATCACCAGGTACGCGTAGTTGTCCGATAGCTGCGGGACAGTGACTATTGCCATCGCGATACTCCTTGCCACTAGACGCCGACGATATTGTAGCCCACGTCCACGTATAGCGTCTGTCCCGTGACGCCGCTCGAAAAATCGCTCAGCACCGCGGCTGCCATCTTACCGACTTCTTCGACTTTCATCGCACGACGCATGGGCGAACGCGCTTCGACCTCATGCTGCATTGAATGGAAGTTTCGAATCGCCGACGACGACAGCGTCCGCGCAGGGCCTGCGCTGAGCGCGTTGACGCGAATATTTTTGGCGCCGAGGTCCACCGACAGGTAGCGCACGCAGGCTTCCAGAGCCGCCTTCGCGACACCCATCATGTTGTAATTGGGAATCGCGCGGACCGCGCCGAGGTAGCTGAGCGTCAGAATCGATCCGCCGCCGCGCGCTTCCATCAGCGGTTCCGCGGCGCGCGCAAGTGCGACCAGCGAGTAGGCGCTGATCTCGAGCGACTTCTTGAAATTCTCGCGCGTCACCGTCAGGAATCGATCGCGCAAATCCTCGCGCTCCGCAAATGCGACCGCATGCACGAGCAGGTCGAGCCCGTCCCACTTTTTCTTGAGCGCCGCGAACACCGACGCGATTTGTGCGTCGTCGTTGACGTCGAGCTCGCCGATCACGTCTGCCTCGATCTGCGCGGCCAACGGACGTACGCGCTTCTCCAGTATCTCGCCCTGGTAGGTCATCGCGATCTCGGCGCCTTCCGCGGCCAGCGTCTGCGCTATCGACCACGCCAGGCTCTTGTCGTTCGCGACGCCGACGACCAACGCTCGCTTGCCTTGTACTATGCCCATGGGAGGTGTCCTTGTCTGAGAAGGTGCGCGGGCTCAGAGCTTAATCTTCATGCCGTCATAGCCCATTTCAAGCGCGATCTCATCCTCGCGACTCAGCACTTCGCGGCCAAGATGCGTCAGCACCATCCGCCGCACGTTGAACTTGTCGCGATTTTTCGCCAGCAACGGATAGTTGAGATGAAAATTCAAATGCGCGCTCTCGTAGTACGTACATTCGCACAGGAACAGGTCGGCGCCGTCGGTAAAGTCCACCAGTTCATCATTCCACCCGCTGTCGCCCGAGAAAACTATCGACTTGCCGCCGCCATCGATTCTCAGCGACAGCGAAATGTCCGGCTTGGTATGCGGACTGCGAATCGCACTCACCTTGAACTTGCCCAGCCGCTGCGAGCTCTCCGGCTCAAGCACCACGAACTTCAGCTTGTGCTTGATCTTGTCGAGCTCGAAATGCGGGAACATCGTGCGCATCAGCGACCACGTCCGCTCCTCGAGCCTGGCCGGCCCCGCGATGGTCAGCATCTTTTTGCGGCGCGTCTCCCACATGTAGTCGAGGATCAGAAACGGCAAGCCGCCGAAATGGTCGCCGTGCAGATGACTGATCAGTAGCAAATCGAAGCTGTCGGTCGAGACGCCGCTGCCCTTCAGCGCCTGCATCAGCCCGGGCCCGGCTTCCATCAGGATGCGGCCGCCGGGTGCGTCGATCAGGTAGCCGGATTGCGAACGGCCAAAACTCGCGAACGCGTCTCCGGTGCCCATCAGAGTCACGGTCACCGGCGCACCGTTCGATGCCGTAGGATTCTGATTCATTGAGGCGGCCTATGCTATTATCATCGGCCGAAGCGCGCAAACATGGGAGCGCGGGCGATGAAACAGGTTAAGATCGGTGTGGGATTCGGACTTTGGCGCCTTGGCATGCCGCCAGCGGAGACGATCGCGCGCGTCGCGGAACACGCCGAGGACTGGGGCCTCGATTCGTTCTGGCTCTCCGATCACCTGCTCGCACCCTCGCCGGAACTCAACGTCGTCGCGACGCTGTCGCTCCTCGCCTCGCGCACCTCGCGCATGAAACTCGGGCCGAGCGTGCTGCTGCTCAACCTGCGCCACCCGCTGATGGTTGCGAAATCGTTCGCCTCGCTCGACTACCTGTCCGGCGGCCGGATGGTGATGGCGGTCGGCACCGGCGCCAATCTCGCCGACTATGCCGCGTGCGGAATTCCAGTCGAGAGCCGCGGCAAGCGCCTCGACGAGGGCATCGAGGTGCTGCGCACGGTATGGCGCGAGCGCGGCGCGAGCTACCACGGGCGCTTCTTCAACTTCGACAACGTCACAATCGAGCCGCGCCCAGTCGCGCGCACCAACAACGATTTCGGCACGATGGATATCTGGGTCGGCGGCCGATCCGACGCGGCGCTGAAACGCGCGGCGCGAATGGCCGACGGCTTCTTCGCGTCGTTCCAGACGCCCGACGAGTTCGGCGCGAGCATGGCAAAGATTCGCGACTACGCCGCCGGCTACGGACGCGCCAACGCGCACATCGAATCGGGACTAATCCTGCTGTGCCGCATATCGTCGTCGCGCGAGCGCGCACTCGAGGAGATGCGGCCGATGCTGACGGCGATGGGCCGCGGCGCGGAGGCCTACCTCGAACGAACCGTGTACGGCTCACCCGATGACGTGATCGCGCGCCTCAGCGAATACGTTGCGCAGGGTCTCGACAAGTTTGTACTGTGGCCAATCGCGGAACCCGATGCGTGGCCGAAGCAAATCGAACTGGTCGGCCGCGAAATTGCCTCGCACTACGCAGCCGCCTGAAAAATTCACGCGAACCGCGGCCGTCGTCGCGTTCGCATTCGTTGTCGCGACGCTTGCGGGATGCGCAAAATCGCCGCCGGTCGCGGCTCCACCCAGCATCTATGCCAGCGCCGAAGACGTCGAGCTCAACTTCCGCGACCGCACTTTCGTGCTCGGCGACAACAATCAAATCGCCGAAGTGCGCCCGCTCGATTGGCGCCAGGACAGGTTCCTCAAGCTGCCGTTCTGGTTCGGCGTCAACATTCTCGTGCCGGGAGTGATGGCGCCGAAGGAAGGCGAATTCTACGTCATCAGCGAGGCGACTCTGGAAAAGCCGCTCGACACGCCCGGCGAATGGATGATCGAAGCGGGCAGCTCGCTGGTGAAGCAGGAGACCGTGTTCATCACGACGCGCACGCAATATCTGGCGCCCGGAAAAATTCTGCCGACCGTCGTTCAGTACATGGGCAAGCGCGAATTCAAACGCGCTGACGGCAAGGTCGTGCAGATTCCCGTGCTGCGCGAGGTCTCGTTGCCGATGAAGTGGACGCTCGGCGGCAGAATCCCGGCAAGCTACGCGAGATACCGGACATGATTCGGCGCGGCAACACGATCGTCATCGCGATTGCGATTATGCTGATCTCGTTCGTCGCCGGATGCACGCCGGATAAGGCGCTCGACTTCGGACCCACAGGCGAAATTTCCACGCCGCCCGAGGATCAGTTGAGCCGCGACATCATGCGCGATTTCGCCGGGCGCGATTTCATCCTCGCCAACAACGATCACGAAGCGCACGTCAGCCTCACTGACTGGAAGCCCGGCCGCCGCATCGTCATGCCGTACTGGCTCGGCGTGAATCCGCTCTACCCCGGATTTTTGCGCCCCACCGTCGGACATCTATATGTGATAAGCCAATCGACACTGGTCCGCCCGCTGCCGAACAACGAGTACCTGATTCGCGCAGGGTCGAAGCTCTTCAAAAGCGACACCGTCTTCGAAGCGACGCGTACGCACTACATCGACACCGGCGGGATGCTCCCGACGGTAGTCCGCTTCGTCGGCACGCGCATAGTAACAGTGCCAAAGGACGCTCCCGCCACCGGCACGATCACCGAGAAGGTCCCAGTCCTCCGCGAAGTCTCGATGCCCATGCATACAACCCCCGACCAGGACCTGATGGGCTACGCCAAGTTCGAAGCGGTCAAATAAGCCGTACTAGTTTCCCACTTTTGGGACGGCCGACGACGTATGTTTCGACGACTCTCGCAGCAGCTTAGGCCGCATTCGCAATACCGGCTTCTCAACCATGTAGTAGGATGCGGCCGCAATCATGAAGGCAAAGACCAAGTTGATCGGAAACACTCCGAACATAGTTTTGTTCATTGGGGTAAGAAATACCTGTTGCCAAAGGTACAAGCTGTAGGAGATCAGCCCGGTCCAGACCAGGAACCTATACCTGAGCAGCGTTGCGATACGCGAATCTGGTTTGTGCAATACGGTAAAGACAATTAGAGTGATACCTATTCCCTCCAGCGTAAAGCCGAATGGAAGAATGTAGAATCCTCGAAAATAATAAGCTAGAAGAGGATCAACCAGAAATAAATATATAGCCGCGAACGATAAATAGAGAGGCTGACTCAGTCTGGTTAACAATCTATAAAGTGGGTCCGTGCTTTGCGACAGAGCGAGCAGGCACCCGAACATAAGTATGTCAGCCCGAGTGTGAAGCATCACAGGTATTCGCGCGCGAAGTGATGGCAATAGAATATATGTGAGGATTCTTATCAATGGCTCTATGCAGACTATGACAAGAGCGAGGCGCCATGCTTTCTTGCGACCGAGTGAGACAAGAATCATTGGCCACAAGAGGTAGAATTGCTCCTCTATACATAGCGACCAGGTTTGCCCCAACCACCAGCTTCCCGAGGTCACTGGCAGATAGTTCCACAGGAAACACGCGGATACGATTAGGTCCGCCTGGGTTACCGTCACCGCTCTTAGGAAAGATAGAACTCCTATGAAGGCGAGATAAACATAGAAGGCGGGGAAGATTCTCGTCACGCGACGAACGTAGAAATTGTAGAACGACAGTTGTCCGGTACCCTCTATCTCCCTAAGGAGCAGATCGGTTATCAAATAGCCGCTGATAACAAAAAAGAAACTCACCCCTAATCCGGCGTTTCCCAACACCAGCATTCCTGGTATCAACCATCGAGGAAACACCAAAATCGTGCCACTGGCGTGTCCAAGAATGACCAATCCGATCGATAGCCCTCGGATGCCATCCACCGACGGCAACCGTCCTGGTTTGGATTCGACGCGGCTACCTGTCTTCATCGAAGCAACATACCCTCTAGCTTCATCGGCTAATCAGCTTGTGAATTTGACTATGCTATGCGATGAACGCAAATGTTGAAATATCTGAACGTGAATGGAGGATTAGGCTCATGCTGTCGCATACGAAATATCTCACCATGAAAGTGCCGAACCGGATGGATTTCGTGAACATCACGGGCGAGGTTCAAAAGGCGGTCAAGGAAAGCAACGTGCGCGAAGGATTATGCCTCGTAAATGCGATGCACATTACCGCGTCGGTCTTTATCAACGACGACGAGCCGGGCCTTCACGAAGATTACAAGCGATGGCTTGAATGGCTGGCGCCGTACGACGCGAGTCCCGAGCGCTATCATCACAATCGCACCGGCGAGGACAACGGCGACGCGCATCATAAGCGCCAGGTGATGGGCCGGGAGGTAGTCATTGCAATTACCGCCGGCAAGCTCGACTTCGGCCCGTGGGAACAAATCTTCTACGGCGAATTCGACGGCCGCCGCCCCAAGCGCATCCTGATAAAGGTCATAGGCGAGTAGCCTTAGCTAGGACTGAAGAGTCCACACGCGCAGCGGGCCAAGAGACTCGAATCCCAACGCGTTGGCGTGGCGCAGGTCGTCCCCATGCTCATAGCCGACGATCGGCAGATCGGGAAATAAGCCGGCGATTGCCGAGAGCAAGTCGACGGCACAATCGCGCAACTCAGAGCTAGGTGCGAAGAAGTTCGACCATCCAACAACGTCGTCGCTGCGATTCGCAACCGCACCCGCGACAATTCGATCATCGCGGGAACCGGCGAGAACGCCGATGTCTTTGTTCTGGAGCAGCGAAGGCAAGAAGATTCTGTCTCCGCCCGTATCGCCTGACGATCTGCTGAATGCGGATTCCCACTCTGCCAGTTCGTGATCGCTCTGAACCACTTTCCATCTCATGGTCTTTCCCGCAGTGGCATCTTTTCTGACGCGCGAGACCGCCAGATAGATCCAATGTGCCGCGAACAGCACCTCGAACCCACGCGACGAAAGATCGAGCATCGAGAAACTGTCCTTGACCGCCCATCCCGACGGCAGGCGTGTACCAATCAGCTCATCGATCAGAGCGAGCTGATGTGGACTGGGCTCAGCTAGTGTCCCGGCGTTCGGATAGAAGCGTGGCACTCGATGACGATTGAGCCATATGTCGTCGTGGAACTCGCCGGGATTCCCGTGCGCGCGGCAAACCGCGTCACACCATTGGGCATTGTTGCGCGCCGCGCGGATGATTCGATCGTCGAGCATAAGCTGGAACCCTAAGACTCTTCCGACTCCTGCAACGTCGCCGTCTGCAACAACTCCGCCGGCACATCTTCGAGGAACCTCGACACGCGGCCCATCACGAAGCCGAAGCTGCGGTCGAACATGTATATAGGGTACGAGAGGTACAGCTCGTCGCGCGCGCGCGTGCTCGCGACATACATCAGTCGGCGCTCCTCCTCGATTTCGTCGTCGCCGACACTTTGCGGCCCCGGGAAGCGTCCGTCGGCCGCCCAGATCAGGAACACCACCTTCCATTCGAGTCCCTTGGCGGAGTGAATTGTCGTGAGCGTCATGTGCTCGTCTTCCGAATCCGTAGCGAGCACGCCGTCGAGCGAATCGCTCGGCGGTTCGAGCGCCATGTCGGCCAGCATCTGCTCGAGACTCTTGTAGCGCTCAGTGAGATTTTGAAAATGCTCGAGGTCGCGCTCGCGCTTGGGGTAATCGTCGGCGTACGCCTCGCGCATCACGGGCAGATAATACTCCAGCGTCATCGCGATCTGCTCGGGTGGCCGCTTCTCTCCGCTGCGCAACTCCGCCAGCAGCGTGCCGAGCCGCTTGAGGCCGCCTTCCGCACCGCCGCGAGCTTTGTCCGCAAATTTAGCAATTGCCGCCGCCGGATCATCGGTCGCGACGAGCGAGTCGATCGCCCGCTCCGCTGTCCGATGACCGATGCCTTTGACCAGGGTGAGCACGCGCAGCCATGACACTGCGTCCGCCGGATTCGCGATCACCCGCAAATGCGCCAGGACGTCCTTGATATGCGCCGTCTCGATAAACTTGAAGCCGCCGCGCTTGATAAACGGAATGTCGCGGCGCTGCAGCTTGAGTTCCAGATCGAAAGAATGAAAGCTCGATCGGAACAACACCGCGATCTCGCTGAGTTCGACACCCTCCTCGCGCAGCTCCAGGATGCGTTGTGCGACGAATCGCGATTGCATGTGCTCGTCCTGCGCGCGCACCAGGAACGGCCGGAAACCGCCCTCTCGCTGCGTGAACAGCGCCTTGGTGTATTTTTCACCCGCGCGGGAGATCACATCATTCGCTACATCCAGGATCCCCTGGATCGAGCGGTAGTTCTCTTCAAGCTTCACGATCTTCGCGCCCGGAAAAATCGTGGGGAAGTCCATGATGTTGCGGAAATTGGCGCCGCGAAACGAATAGATCGACTGCGCATCGTCGCCCACCGCCATCACGTTGCGATGATTCATCGCGAGCAGCCGCACCAGGTCGGCCTGGATCAGGTTGGTGTCCTGGTACTCGTCGATCATGATGTAGCGGTAGCTGTCCGACAGCCGGCGCCGCACATTCTCATATTGTTCGAGCAGCTCGGCGAGCCGATACAGCAGGTCGTCGTAGTCGAGCAGGGCGCGCTCGCGCTTGTAGCTTTCGTAATTGTTCGCGAGCTCGAGAATTTCGGTCTGATGCTCGCCAAGATGCGGAAAATCGATCTCGATCTCCTCTTCGAGCGCGCGCCGCTTGTTACGCGCCATGCTGATGGCTTCGGCAATCGTGCTCTTCTTCGGAAACCGGCGCTCGCGCGACGCCAGCCCCATCCGCGTCCGCAGCAGGTTGATCACGTCCTCCATGTCGGAGCGATCGAGAATCGTGAAGTTGG
This sequence comes from uncultured delta proteobacterium, assembly GCA_963711565.1. Lineage (GTDB taxonomy): Bacteria > Desulfobacterota > Binatia > Binatales > Binataceae > Binatus. Next base: position 1,060,299 of record CAVQEQ010000001.1, read on the forward strand.
GTTTGAGGCCCATCGGCGCGCCCATTCGGCGGAGCACATTGTTCGCGAAGGAATGAAACGTGCCGCCCGCAACCGCGCCCGCCCGATCTCCGACGAGCTGCTCGGCGCGACGCAGCATCTCCTGCGCGGCCCGGCGCGTGAACGTCAGCAGCAGGATCGCACCCGGCGGCACGCCGCTCTCGATCAGCCGCGCGACGCGATAGATCAGCGTCCGAGTTTTGCCCGATCCCGCGCCCGCGACGACCAGCAGCGGGCCGTCGCGATGCGTCACGGCGGCAAGCTGCGCGGGATTCAGCAGCTCGGCATACTTGATTTTGAAATTGCGCTCGTCGGCCGGCGATGCCGGCTTTTCGCGCAGGTAAATTACCTTGTCGGCCACGGCAAGCGCGATCCTACCACGCCGCGCGACGCAAGTTACGATGCCCGGCCTACGGCAGCATCGGCCCGCTGCCCGCCGGGCTCTGCCCGCCGTTCTTGTAGATGCCCTGCATCGTCTTCTTCCACAGTTGATCGGGACTGTTGGGCGATTGCGCCTCCGGACCGGCTGCTGCCGAACCCGGTGGCGGGCGCCTATCTTCTACGTGCGGATCGAGTAGGATCTGGTCAACCAGGTTGACGCTGGGATCGTTCAAGTACCCTATCGCGATTCGTTCCGCGTCATTGCGCCCGAACTGCGTCGCCACAAACCCAGTGAGTATCAATTGCTTGCGGCCGCCGGCCGAGGTCGAGAACTGCGCCGTTACCATCGACAGCTCGCTCATATGGAGGTATTTCGTAAGCGCGTCGCTGGTGCCTTGATCGATTACATAGTTGTGCGCCCGCGCAACGCTGCAAACCCCCACAATTGCGATCACCGCCATCAATACTTGCATTCGTCGAATCACAATGTTCGACGATACACCTGATCGCGGCAATTTTCGCGTTACGGAACCTGGATCTCCTGGATCTGCGCCGTCTCCTTCTGCACGACCTCGGCCGGCAGCGGAGCGTATTGCAGCGCGGGCGCCAGCGTCTGGCCCTCGGTCATCGCCCAGCCCAGGAATTTCTTGATCTGCTCGCCAACATCCTTGTTGGTCTGCTTCTGATAAACCAGCAGCCACGTGAACGAGGATATCGGATACGCATCCGCGCCCGGCGCATTCGTGATTGAGACGCGGAAGTCAGACGGCATGTCTCCCGCCGATGACGCCGCGGCGGCCGTCACTCCCGCCAGGCTCGCAGTCACCCAGTTACCCGCCTTGTTCTGGATCTGGGCGAAAGGAATTTTGTTGTTGAGTGCATATATCAGTTCGATGTAACCAATCGCCCCGGGCGTCTGCTGGATCAGTGCCGTGACACCCTCGTTGCCTTTGCCGCCGAGCCCGGCCGGCCATTTGACCGCAGTGCCCTTACCGGGGTCCGACGCCCAGCTCGGGCTAACCTTCGAAAGGTAGTCGGTGAAAATGTACGACGTGCCGCTGCCGTCCGATCGATGGCACACGACGATGTCCTGCGACGGGATCGCTCCCCCGGGATTCAACGCTTTGATCTGATCGTCGTCCCACTTGGTGATTTTGCCCGCGTAAATATCCGCGATCACCGGGCCGGTCAGGCGCAGCGTGCCGCTAAATCCGGGCAGGTTATACGCGAGTACGACCGCGCCCATCACGCTCGGGAAGTGCAGAATTTTCCCCGGCGCATCGGCCAACTGCTGATTGGTCATCGGTGCATCGCTCGCGCCAACGTCAACGGTGCGATTCGAGAGCATCCGAATCCCGCCGCCCGAACCGATCGATTGGTAGTTAAACTTGATGCCCGGATTTTCTTTCGCGTAAACGTCGAACCACTTGGAATAGATCGGATAGGGGAACGTCGCGCCGGCGCCGTTGATCAACATATCGGCGAATCCGGATCGGCCGATTCCTGCGATCGCCAGGACTATGAATAGGGCAACGATTATTCGTCGTTTGAGCATCGTCTGATCTTGCCTCGAAGTTAGTCGTCTCCGTTCCGCGGATCTGGGTGCGGCGCGCAGAAGCTATGCACTGAACATTAACGGAGAATGAACCCGCCGTGTCCGCGGCTTGAATTCGTCCGCGTGGACCGCGATTCTCGTGTACAATCGCGCGTTGGCGCAAGCGTTTGCTTTTCCAAGCGGCGCTCGACGACAATTCAAATCGCCAAACTGCGCGGTAATTTTCAATGAGTAAAGCACTCGACGGAATCAACATCGTTGAATTCGATTCCAACCTTGGCGCAGCTTACGCCACGATGCTGCTCGCGGAAAACGGCGCGCGCGCCATCAAGGTCGAACCAGTCGGCGGCTCGCGCGATCGCGCCACCTCGCACTTCCACGTCCTCAACCGCAGCAAGCGCACGTTGGAGCTGGACCTCGACAACAGCGCGTCGCAGGCTCGTGTCGCCGACCTGGTCCGATGGGCTGATATCGTCGTCACCGGCTTCACGCCGGCGCGGCTGCGACAACTGAACCTCGATCCCGAATCCATTCGACGGATAAATCCGCGCGCGATTGCGCTCGGCGTGCCTGCGCTCGGCAGCCGCGGTCCCGACGCCGACTTCGATGCCAACGACGCAATCGTCGCCGCGCGCGGCGCAATCACCGGGACTCAATGGGCGCGCAGCGGCAATCCTGTCGCGCTGGTTTTTCCGGCGGCGAGTTATTCGGCGGGCGTGATGGCGGCGACGGCGGCAGTCGCGGCGCTCCTCGCGCGCGGCGACAGCGGAACAGGGCAGGCGGTCGAAGTGTCGCTTCTGGCCGGCGCGTTCTCGCTCCATACCGGCGCCATCCTGCGTCACGAGAAAATGACGGCTCTCTATCACGGGCCGCAGGATCCTCTTGGCCCGATTCCGGTTTATCGTCTGTTCGAGGCCGCTGACGGCAAATATCTCTTCGCCGCATGCGGCAACGCGACCTTCTGGGGCAAGTTCGCGATCGCAATCGAACGTCCCGATCTCGTCGGCGATCCGCGTTTCGAAAATGCGCCGTGGGGGATTGCGGCCGAGCACTGGCAGCCGCTCAAGGACATCATCGAGCCGATCATCCGCACGCGGCCGCGCGACGAATGGCTGAGCATCCTGCGCGAGTCCGACGTTCCGTGCGCCCCGGTGATGTCCCGTCAGGAGTTCATCGAACACCCGCAGACGCGCGCACTCGGCATGCGCCACGAAATCGACGACCCCACGCTCGGCCGCATGATTCAGATGGGCCTGCCCGTGTTTCTCAACGACACCCCCGGCGCAATTACCGGCCCGACTCCAAAAGTCGGCGACGACCGCGCGGCGCTGCAGTGGCTTCGAGAGCCAACGCACGACGTTCCGCCGAAGAACGACCAACGCATCGCCGCACGGCCTCCCCTCGACGGAGTCACCGTGCTCGACTTCGCCAGTTACATCGCCGGTTCGTACGGTCCGATGATCCTCGCGCAGCTCGGCGCCAGAGTTATCAAGATCGAAAGCCTCGAGGGCGATTCGTTTCGTCATTTCGGTTTCGGTTTTCTCGGTTGGAACCAGGGTAAGCGCGGCATCTCGCTCAATCTTGCGACGCCGCAAGGCCGCGAAATAATTTACGGCCTCGCGGACAAGGCCGACATCGTGGTCGAGAATCTGCGCCCCGGCCGGATGCGCAAGTTCGGCTTCGACTACGAAACGCTGGCGGCGCGCAACCCCCGCATCATCTATATGTCAGTCAACGCGTTCGGAAATCGCGGACCCGAGCACAATCAACCCGGCTTCGATCCGCTGCTGCAGGCGCGTTCGGGCGTGATGGCGGCGCAGGGCGGCCATCACGGGCATCCGGTTTACCTCACCTGTGCGATTTGCGACTACGGCGCCGCGATGCTCTCTGCGTTTGGATGCGTCCTCGCACTGCGTGCGCGCGAACTGACAGGACGCGGGCAATTCTGCGAAACCTCGCTGCTGCAATCCGCGATGGCGTTCCAAGCCGGCGAGTTCGCCTTCTACCAGGGCCGTCCAGACATGGAAAACGGCAACCCCGAGTATCGCGGACGCTCCGCCCTCTCGCGCGCATATCAATGCCGCGACGGCAAATGGCTATTCATCTCACTATCCAATGAAACTCAGTGGAACGCGCTACTGACTATTCTTCCCGATCTGCCGAATACCAACTGGGATACCGCCATGACCGAACCGAACGAGGGCGGGCTTGCGTCAGCGCTCGCGGAACAATTTGCGAAGATCGATCTCGACGACGCTCTCGCGGCACTGAGAAAATCCGCCATACCCGCGACGCGGATCAACCATTCCCGCGAATTATTCGACGATCCTCAGGTCGTCGCCAACGACCTGATCGCCGACTTACCTCATTCGCAATGGGGCCGCGTACAGCAAACCGGGATGCTGACGAAGTTTGCCGCGACTCCCGGCACGATCGACCGCGCCGCTCCGATGCTTGGCGAGCACACCGACGAGATTCTGCGCGACTACCTCGGCATCTCGCCCGACCGAATCGCCACGCTGCGCGCCGATGGCATAGTCAAGTGATCGATGGACCCTGAGGCAGCCGCCGTTATCACCCCGCATCTGTTGGCGCGCGAAGAGCTGCTGTGGTGCGGACGCCCGCATGACACGACTGCTTTACGTTTGCGCGCGGGCGCGATCATCCTCGTCGGAATCGCGGCGCTCATGTTGCGGTCGCTGCCGCTCGATTCGAACCTTGCCGAGCGCGCTGACGCAAATTCAGTTCTGCTCGCAATTATGGTTGGAGTGTTAATCGCAGAAGCGATCGTGTTTCACACGTATCTGTCGAACACGTTCTACGGCGTCACCAACCAACGCCTCATCATCGTGTCGGGATTGAGGCGGCGCGAGGTGGTGGCAGTTTTACTCGACCTGCTGAACACTCCTCATCTCCGCGTCCAGCGCATCCACCGCCATATTGAATTGGGCGCTCGCGGCGAGCAGATGTTTCAACCGAGTTATCTGCCGTTCACGAACCCATCGGTCGCGCCCGATTGGACCGGCCGCGAATCCTACCGCCTGCTCGCGCTCGAAGACCCGCGCAGTGTCTACGACCTGATAGTCGAATCGGCGCACAAACTCGAATAGTCAGGTGCACTCGCGGTTTGCCGATTAGGTCGTCTTGCTGATGGGACGTCGCTCCAGCCGTGGGAAGCGCGGGTCCTCCTCCCACGGGATTACGTCGGAAGTTTCGCACAGCCACGCGAGAATCTGATCGCGCGATTCGCGTTCGAGCTCTGCGTACTCGGGCAGGCCCGCGAGATTGGTTACTTCGAGCGGATCGTTCACGCGGTCATAGAGTTCCGGCCGCTCGTACAGCCGGTAGATGTAGGTCCACTTGCTATCGCGCACTGCGATCGCGCGGCCCATCGTGATCGGGTCCTCGTGCATGATCGCTGACTTCCGATCGTACGGAAACTGCGCACGTTCGAACTGATGCTCCTCGATCGTCAGATAGCCGCCCTCGGAGAATGCCCGCTCGCGATGAGCGCGCGTCTCGCCGCGCATAAGCGGCGCCAGGCTCTTGCCGAACTGAGTATATTTCGGCGCGACTTCGCCAAATTCCAGCATCGTCGGCGTCAGGTCAACCAGTTCGACCATCTCGTCGCACGCCTGGCCTTCACGCAGTCCCGGCCCTGCGATCACCAGCGGATTGCGCACCAGGCACTCGCTGACGCCCGCCGGCCACTTCTCCACCAGCCCAAAATCCCCTGCGTACTCGCCGTGATCGGTGAAGAACGCCGTCACCGTACGCGCGCCGAATCCAGCACCGTCCACCGCGCGCATCACGCGCCCGAGCTGATCGTCGACGCGCGCGATCATGCCGTAGTAAGTCGCGCGAATCTCCCTGAAGTCGTCCTCGTCGAGCCGTGCAAGCTCGTAGCGATCGTACATCGCACGCATGTAGCGCGGTTTGTCGTCGAGCCGAGTCGGCGCGCGCGGCGGGACGTCCTTGCGGCTGTGCATCGAGAACCACGGCTCCTCGACCTCGAACGGCGGATGAGGAAAAATCAACGCCGCAAACAGCACCCACGGCTCGCGCGGCCCGGCGGCCAGCCACTGTTCGGCGCTCTGCACGGTCGCTTCGTCGAAGTCGAGCACCACCCCGTCATGCATGCGCCGTCCGTGATAGAACGAGTGGCGCAGCTTGTGGCCTTCCGGAAACGGGCACGGCTCGAACCCAACCTCTGGGCGCACGATCCAGCCCGCGAAGTCGGTGCTCGCCTCGGTGACGCCCGGCGCAAACGTATCGCCGCGCTGTCCGACCCACGCAACGTTGTAGCCGCTCTCCTTCAGGCTCTTCAGCAGATTCGGTTCCCACGGCTTGAGCAAATTGGTCAGCGTGCGATGGCCGCCCACGTGCGGATACCATCCGGTGAACATCGACACGCGGCTCGGCCCGCACAGACTGTGCTGCGAGAACGCGTTGCGGAAGACGGTCCCGCGCCGCGCGAGCGCGTCGATATTCGGAGTTTGCACAACAGGATTCCCGAACGCGCCCACCGAGTCGGCGCGCAGTTGATCCGGCATAAACATCACGATGTTGGGCCGATCGCTCATCTGAATGAACTTACACGATCCTCAAATATTCCGGCGACGGCAGCGGCGGGAACTTTGCCGCCGGGATCGTCTGGTACCAGTACGCCACCGACGCGATATCGTCCTGCAGCGGCAGGAACTCAGCGCCCTTGCGCGGATCGCCCATCCATCCCAGCGCCTGGATTGTCACTCGCAAGTCGCGCGCGAATCTGACCGGGTCCGCGATATGCCAGCGATACATTCCGAATCTCTGCTGCGACGCGTACAGCCCGTCGGGCCGAATGACTTGCGCTAATCCCGCATACGGCGTCGTGAACTCGCGATAGCCGCCGTTTTCCTTGCCCACGTCGAAGTTGTACGAGCCGCAGAAGTAATCTTCGGTGCCCGTGCCGCAGATCGTCGGAAACTCCGCGTCGCCGTCGATGAAAAACTTTATCTCACCCTCGCCCCACCATCCGCTGTTGTGAACGCCCCACGCCATGTACGTACCCACGTATTGCCCGCGCCCCGTGACGCCGTCGAGAATCGTGTACACCTCTTTGTACGGCAGCGGGTTGACGCGGCGGAACTGCGCGTGGAAGTAGGCAGCATCAGTAGGTACTTCAGTGAGTACATAGTTGATTTGATAGAATAGTATCATCGCCGTCTCGGCCGTATTGGTCATGGTAATCAGGCAGCGCTTGCGAAATGGCATTTCCCAATAGCAATTGAACGCGCTGCCGGGATTCACGCACACTGCCAGCGACGACACCTGCGCATAACGGTTCCATCCGCAGGCGAAAAAATCGCCGACCGGGCATTCCACCGACGGCTCCGGCGCGCCGTCCCAGTAAATTCGCAGGATGCTCGAGCGCCACGGCCCCGTCGGCGTCATCCAGATTTGCGCAATCGCGCCCGCCCCCGCGATATCGGCGAGCACTTTCACTTCGCCCGGCTCGATGACGACGTAAGGCGCGACCTTCCATCCACGCCCTAGCTTGCGCGCCGGACTCTTGGCCGGGTCGGGCATCGCCGTCGCGCCCTTGCCTTTTTCGCCGGTTGGATTTTCGGGACTTATCGAGCGGCTCTCCGCGTTCGACAGAATCGCGAGATTCCCCATGTGCATGCCGAGTCCGTTGAACGATGCCATCGCGTGCGCCTCCTCAGGTCGGGCCGCGCAATTCTAGTCAGGTAGCATCGCGATGCGGAAGGATTTCATAATTCCAGATCGACTGTCACGAAGTCGTGATCGGATATGCGCCGCTTTAGAATCGGCGACCGCGGTGTGACGACCGCCGCCGTCCCCGCGACTGGACGGAAACCGCGGACCGCGAGCCAATCAAGTTTCGGCCTCATCGATCGCGGGATTAATCCCGAAAACGTGAAAGTAGGGCAATTCGCAACGTTAACGCCGTCGATCTCCAGCCCATGCTCTCGCAGATGATCGAACAAGGGCTCGTATGCCTGGGGCGCGCGGAATCTGTTCGGATTGGTGATCATCTGCCACACCGTCGCCGCCATCGACGCGCGGTCCGATAGCTCAGTGGTCGTCGTGTTCAAGTCGCCGCCGAAGATCACTCGGCCCGCCGTCGGGAACGACTCCATATAATCCGCCATCTGGCGGGCGCGCTCCGCCGGCGTGCAGCGGCTGTGCAGATGCGCGACGCCGACTGAAATCTCTGCCGGGCCGAATTTCACTCTGGTAATCAATCCGGTTGGCCTGCCGACGCGCGTCACGCCCCGGTCGCGCCTCGGCAGCACCCGTGGTGGACGCGGATTATGCATCGCGATCGCGGCCACGTCCGCGAACGGCGCCGAACTCAGAATGGCATTGCCCATGTACGTTTCATTTTCCTTTCCCTGTCGGCTGAACCCGAATTCGCGAACATACGCACAGCTCATCCCAAGCGCCTCGCCGAGCTCCTCCGCGATGTCGCGACCCGGCGATCGCCTCAATCCGGAATTAACCTCGCACAGCAGAATCACATCGGCGCCCGCGAGCGGCTTGCGCTGCAGACATGCCAGGAGCTCGCGGAACCGCGCACCGCCCGCCGCATTGAGCAACACGACCCGCAGTCGCGATCCTGGCCGCCGCGCCGCACGATTCACGACGATCGGCGGAAAATGCGGCGTCGCCTTGGCGCCAGCCGCGGTAAGATCGAGCGCGTCGCGATGCATCGCCGGCAGCTAGTCGGTCAGTTCCTTCTGCAGATCCTTGAACGTCGTAATCGGCGGTGTGCACGTATGCTCGCGGCAGACGTAAGCCGTCACGTGGCCGTCGATTTGCCGCTTGCCGCGCACCTGCTCCGGGATGAATCCGGTTTCGGCGTCCGCTTCATCCGCAACGAAGATTGCAAGATTCGGCACATAGATGAGGCCAAGCCGCTCGATCCATTCGAGCAGCTCCGGCGAGTTGCGGTCGCCGACAATCACAACTTCGGTCGGGCCGCGCTGATAAAGGTCCACCGCTTCGAGCATGTGCGAGAATCCAAACGGCTGCTTCTCGATAAATTCGCGAAACAGGCGGAGCGTCCGCGTTGCCTCGACGCGGTAACGCTCGTCGCCGGTGTAGCCATGCAGCCTGAGCAGCGCCATCGCCGCCGCGCTGTTGCCCGACGGCGTCGATCCGTCGAACGCCGCCTTCGAGCGCATGATCAACGCTTCGTGATCGTCCGACGTGAAATAGAAGCCGCCTTTTTCCTTGTCGATGAACCGCTCGATGATCACGTCGGCGAGCGTCCGCGCATGCGCCAGGTACTTCGCGTCGAGCGACGCTTCGTACACGTCGAGCGTCGCGCCTGCCAACTGTGCATAGTCTTCGAGGTAGGCGTTGTGCCGGGCGACGCCGTCCTTGAACGACCGGCGGAGCGCGCGCCCGTCCCACATCGTCGTCATCATGAAATCGGCGGCGCGCTCCGCCGCTTTCAGATAACGATCCTCATGCAGCGCGCGATATCCCTCCGCAAACGCGCCGATCATCATCGCATTCCACGCCACCAGGATCTTCTCGTCGCGGCCCGGCTTCACCCTTTGTTCGCGCGCGGCGAAAAGCTTGTCGCGAGTCTCGCGTATCTTCGACGCCATTTCGTCTTCCGATAGCTTGAACATCCGCGCGGCGTCGGCCAGCTCGATCGTGCGATGCGGAATATTCGCGTCTTCGAAATTGCCTTCGATCGAAATGTCGAAATACCGCTCCGCTATCGCGCCGAGTTCAGGACCAACAACGGCATCGATCTGCTCCGGCGTCCAGACGAAGAACTTCCCTTCGACGCCCTCGCTGTCCGCATCCTGCGCGGCGTAGAAACCGCCCTCGGGACTCGTCATCTCGCGCAAAACGTACTCGAAAATTTCACGCGCGACGCCCAGAAACTCCGGCTCGTTCAGCGCGCGCCCGGCGTCCAGGTAAAGCCGCGCCAGCAGCGCGTTGTCGTACAGCATTTTTTCGAAGTGCGGCACCAGCCACCGCTCGTCGACGCTGTAGCGATGGAATCCGCCGCCGACCTGGTCGTAGATTCCGCCGCGCGCCATCTTCGACAGCGTGTGCCGAACCATCTCGGCCATCGCCTCGTCGCCGTCGGCCGCGTGCACGCGGAGAAACAGCGAGAACACGAACGTGTTGGGAAATTTGGGCGCCTGGCCGAGCCCGCCGTTGATACTGTCGTAGTGCGTTGCGAGCGCGCGGGCAGATTCAATCGCCAGTTCGGGCTTGAGGTCTCCGCCCGTCGGCACGTAGTTGGTGAGCGCGCCGAGCGCTTCCGTCAGCTTCTCGAGATTGTTGGTGACTTCCTTCGCCTTGTCGCGATAAGCCTGCGACACCGCCGCCAGGATTCGCGGGAAGCCGGGCATCCCCTGCCGATCCTCGGGCGGATAGTACGTGCCGCCGAAAAACGGCCGCCCATCCGGCGCGAGGAACATTGTGAGAGGCCATCCGCCGCGCCCCGTGATCAGCTGCACTGCGTCCATGTAAATCTGATCGAGGTCGGGCCGCTCTTCACGATCCACCTTGATCGGTACGAAATTCTCGTTGATCAGCCGCGCGATCGCGTCGTTCTCGAACGACTCGCGCTCCATCACGTGGCACCAATGACACGCCGAGTAGCCGATCGACAGCATGATCGGCTTGTTCTCCGTCCGGGCTCGCGCGAGCGCGTCGGGCCCCCACGCATACCAATCGACTGGATTGTACGCATGCTGGCGCAGGTACGGACTCTGCTCGTTGATTAACCGGTTCGGCTTGCGCCCGGAATGACTCTCGGGATTTTTCGCTTGGCTCATGAATCTCGCTTCATGTTATCCGGCTCGGCGCCCTCTGTCATTCCGATCAATCTGCCGTATAGCAGAGCATCGAGCGCGCCAGTTACAATTCGCTGCTATGACCTCCGCTTCCGCACCGCGCGATCCCATCGCCTCGCAACACGCTGGCGACGATTCGCAATTCCGTCTGCGCGCCGCACTCGTCCTCGTTCTCGCCGCGATTCTGTTCCTCGCCCGACTGGGTGCGCGAGCGCTGTGGTCCTCGGAATTCCGATGGGCCGAAATCGCGCGCGAGATGCTCGTGACGCACAACTACTTTTGGCCGACCATCAACGGTCACGTCTATTACGACAAGCCGCTCGGTTCGTACTGGCTCGTAATTTTTTCGACACCGTTCACAGGCGGCCTCAATGAGGCTGCCACGCGCCTGCCCAGCGCGATCGCAGGACTGCTCGCAGTACTGCTGCTCATGCTGCTGACGCGACGCCTCTACGATGCTCGCACCGGCTTGCTCAGCGGAATCATTCTCGCGACCAGCTTCAGCTTCGTATTCTTTTCGCGCGACGCGAGCGCCGACGTCGAAACGATCACCGGCGAACTCGCCGCACTGCTGCTCTTCAATCACTTCGAAGATCGCGGCGGCGGAATCTGGATCGTTGGCCTCTGGCTGATCATGGCCGCAACTTCACTCACCAAGGGCTTGCTGGGATTCGTCCTGCCGCTATTGGTGATTGGCGCGTACTCCTGTCTCCGCGACGGTTCGTCGCAATTCTTTCAGGAAATTCTCACCGGCTCGATTGGTGATCGCGTAAGCAAACTCATCGAACGCAATCGATGGTTCTTCAATTGGTACACCGTCGCCGGCATCGCGGTCGGCGGCTTTGTGTACTACCTACCGTTCGAAATCTCGGCGCGCATGATGGGCACGCAAAAGGGACTCGCGATGGTCTATCGCGAAAACGTCGTGCGCTTTTTCCATCCGTTCGACCATCGCGGCCCCATCTACCTGTATGTCTACGTCATCTTCGGCCTGATGGCGCCGTGGTCGGCGCTGTTGCCGGCGGCCTTGGTGGAAACGCACAGCCTCCGTCACGCCAATACCGCCGGCCCGCGCGGATCGATTCGCACTGGTGTATTTCTGGGCGACGTTTATATTCTTCACGCTCTCAGGATCGCGCCGCAGTTACTACATCCTGCCGATTCTGCCTGCCGCCGCGATCCTCGTCGCTCGAGCGCTCACCTATCCCGGCGAGTTACGCTCGATGATCGCCCGCCGCCTGCTCGCTATCGGCTATGGGATCGTCGCATTCGCCGCGATCGCCGGCATCGTCCTGCTAATCCCAGCCTGGGCAATTCTGCCGAGCCCCTACGACGCGCTGCCCGACTTGCCCGACAAATTCGCGTTTATCGTGTTCTGGATCGTATCGGTTGCCACCGTCATCTACGTGATTCGCAAATTCAGCCCGTACCGCATCGCGATCTCGATGGGCATCATCGCTTACCTCGTGATGGCCTACATATATATCTTCGCGATGCCCGCGGCGGAGGCATACCGCGGTGAAAAGCCGTTCGGCTACGCGGTCCTGAACAAGATCGGCGGTGCGACCGACCACCTCGTCCTGTTCAAGACGCAAGGCCCGCTGTTCTATCTGAATCCGCCGAATCCGCTACCCGAGTTCGACAAGAAGCAGGACTTGCAGGACGCAATCGCGAAAGGCGACGCCCAATGGATGATCGTCCGCCGACGAGACATGCCCAAGCTCGACACCCCGACGACAGTCGAACTCAGCGAGGCGTCATACCCGTGGGAGACCGACTACAATTATCGCAACAAGGTAGTGCTGGTCCGCCTCGGCAACTGATTCGGGAGAGATCGTGAGATAGAGTGGCGCGGGCCGCCGTGCCCGCGATTCAATCCTCTGATGCCATTGCCACGATGGCCGCCGCTTGGACGCAGTCGACTCGGATTGTTCGCATCGGTGAATGCAGCCGCGGGCACGGCGGCCCGCGCCACTTGAGCGGGTGGCTCCGGGATCGAGGAAGGGCGAGGCCAAATGGACGCCAGCGACTTATCGGCTCGGAAGCACCGCCGCGCCGCCCATTGCGGCCAGAGAGACGCCACCGAGATTATCGAGACCCAGGATGCCGATGATTGTTCCTTGGAACCGAGCCGGAATCATCGGATCTGCAAGAATCGAATAGTGCTTGCCGTCGTTGGTGCTCATGATCTCAACCCGAAACGCTTTATCGACCTGAGCAACGGTCCCGGTGAACTGAATTCCTATGAAGTTCGGGTCGCGCGCCGTTATTTTGAAACCCTGAGACGTGAGCCACGAGCCAACCTGGTCGAACCAGCTTGCGGGCGGTTTGTTCAATTCCCTGCTTTCCTGCGTGGTCCAGAACTTGTGGTAGAGCGGCGACGAAGGGTCTTCGAATTCCTCGTGACGCATCTTCCATTCCGGCTTATTGCGAATGTCGTACACGATCCGCATGTTGAGCACGCGGCCGGGTTGTGCCGGAACTACAAGGCCGAACGTGGACGCCTGCGGTGGTACGCCTCCCGGCAGGGTGACCATAGGCTCGGATGGCGGAGTTGGTACGCCAGCCGCGGCTGAAGACGCGATCAACCAGATCGGGAGCGCTGCTATCAGTAAGGTATGAAACGTATTTGCCCCCCGAGCGGCCCCGCATCACAGCCGCATCGGCATGACGACGTACGTGTACTGCTGATCCGTCTCCGTTCTGATGACGCCGGGGCTGACATCGTCGCTCAGTCCGAGCTCCACCGTCGAATCCGCGCCTTGCGGGATCACTCCCAGCGCCTGTTGCACGTATGACGCGTTGAATCCGATCGCGAATTCTTCGCTCTTGAAATCCACATCGAGCGACTCGCTGGCTTCGCCGGTTTCCGGACTCGTCAACGAGACCGTCAGCGTGCCGGCCGACAGCGCAAACTTTACGCCGTGGTATCGCTCGCTCGAGAAAATCGCGGCGCGCTTGATTGCCGCGAACAGCAGATCTCGCTTCACGGTAATCTTGTATTTCGATTGCTTCGGGATGACGCCGCGGTAATCGGGGAATTCGCCCTCGACCAGCCGCATCGACACTTCGGTGGCACCGCGCTTCAGGTATGCGAGCTGACCCTCGAGGCTGAGCCGCACTTCGGCTTCTCCGCCTACATCCAGAATTTTGCGCAGTTCCGCGAGTCCCTTTCGTGGAATGATCGCGCCGCTCGGCATCGTGAATCCCGGCACTTCGCGCTCGATCATCGCCAGCCGATGGCCGTCAGTCGCGACCATCCTGACCGCGCCGGGAGCGTTGGACTCGACGAACACGCCGCTCAGGTTGTAGCGGGCTTCATCGGGACTGACCGCGAAGATCGTCTTGTCAATCATCTGGGCCAGCACCGCCGCCGGAATTGCCAGTTCGGCCTTGAGCTGTTTCTTCGCGGCCCCCGCATCCTTGCCGGTGCTCTGACTCGGCATCGCGGGGAAGCTGCGCGGATCGAGGCCCATCATTTTGAATTTCGCGCGGCCGCATTTCAGCTCGACCCAATCGCCGTCGAGCAACGTCAGCGCGACTTCATCGCCTTCGGTCTCGCGCACGATTTCGAACAGCTTGCGCGCGTTTAGCGTCAGGCTTTTTTCCTTGCCGGAGCACGCGACCTGGGTGCGGATTCCGACTTCGAGGTCGGTCGCGCTGAGCATCAGCGAATTTCCGTTGGGTTCGAGTAGAACATGGCCGAGGATCGGGACCGTCGTGCGCCGTTCCACGATGCCCTGGACCAGACCCAAACCGCTAAGCAGCGAAGCACGCTCGATTGCGAGTCCCATGAATTGTTAGCCCGTCTTCCTATTCCGGATCTTTAGATATCTAAAAAAGAATAGCAGTAATAGTAGGAGTTGTGGATTTGTTGATTGATACTGCAAGCGCCTGAAATTGAACGCCGATCGATCGCTGAAAAGTTGTCGACGGAAAAGCGGCTGACCGACAGGGCCGGCCTTGCGCGCACCGGCCCTGTCGATAGCTCTAACGTTATGCGCACCTCATCCACAGCCTCCCCCACATCGATTCTCACGCCGCATTTGCGCGAATCGATTTAAGCTCGCGCTCGATCTTTTCGATCGAGAGCCGAAAAGCCGAATCACTGGTGACCCGCCGCATGATCAGGTTGTAGGCGTGAATCACCGTCGAATGATCGCGCCCGAAATGTTCGCCGATCGTGGGAAACGAGCTGTCGGTCAGCTTGCGGCACAGGTACATCGCCACCTGCCGGCAGAACGCGATGTGCTGGGTGCGCTTCTTCGACTTCAAATCGGTCAGCCGGATATGGAAAAAATCCGCCACCGTCTTCTGGATCGATTCGATGTCGGGCTTGGCGTCGTGATTGCGAATCAAATCCTGCAGCGACTGCCGCGCGAAATCCAGGGTAATCGTCGCGTCGTTGATCGAAGCCAGCGCTGCCAGCCGCGTCAGGCATCCCTCGAGCTCGCGAACGTTCGACGAAACACTCTGCGCGATATACATCGCGACCTCCGGCGCCAACCGCAGGTTTTCAAGCACCGCCTTTTTCTGCACGATCGCCACGCGCGTCTCGAGATCGGGCGGCGCGATATCGGCGATCAATCCCATCTCGAACCGATTGCGCAACCGCTCCTCGAGTCCCGGAATTTCGCGGGGAATCTTGTCCGAGGTCAGGATGATCTGATGCCGCTCGGCGTGCAGCACGTTGAAAGTATGGAAGAACTCCTCCTGGGTGCGCTCGCGGCCGGCCAGGAACTGTACGTCGTCGAGAATCAACGTGTCAACGCGGCGAAACTTTTCGCGAAACTCGTTCATCTTGTCGCGCCGTAGCGAACCGATCAGCTCGTTCATGAAAATTTCGGCCGGCATGAACAGCACTTTCCGCGGCCGCTCGCCGCTCGCATATATATGGTGCCCGATCGCGGTCACCAGGTGCGTCTTGCCGAGGCCGACTCCGCCATAGATGAAGAGCGGGTTGTATTTTTCGCCCGGCTGATTCGCGACCGCCTGCGCCGCGGCATGCGCGAACTGATTGGCCGATCCCACCACGAACTCCGCGAAACTGTAGCGCGGGTTCAGGCTCGGATGCCGATCTCCGCGCGGCGCGGCAGCAGTTGTCGCGCGATTCGCCGCGGACATCTTGGCGGTGCCGTTGCCGTTCGCGTGACCGTTACCATTCGCATGGCCGTTGCTCGTGCGTTGTTGCTGCGGCGCTGCCGCGGCGTTCTCGCCGAGCGTCAGCCGCACCTCGATTTCACCGCCGGCTTCCGCCGACAGCGCCGAGCGCATCATGCTCATGTAGCGTTCGTTGACCCAATCGCGAAAAAATCGATTAGGCGCTTCAACAGTGACGGTCGATCCCTGGTGACCGACAAAATTGAGCGGCCCGATCCACGTCTCGTAGCCGACCTGACCGAGCTCATCGCGCATACGGTCGCCGGCCCGTTGCCACAAACCATTCATATCGTCTCCCCCTGACCAAAACCGGATGGCAAAACACGTCCGGAACTAGCGCGCCGGTATCGAAATGCGGCGCGAATTACGCACAGTCTTATCCACACCTGTGGATAAGCGGTATTTCCTTCGTTACAACCAACAATTTGACGGCACGACACGCCGGACTATCAACTTGTCCGGGTTAAGATCGGTTCTGTTAGGCTTAAAAATTTGACCGAGAATACGACCGATATACACGCGCTTAAAAGCCATAGCTCACGCGCCGCGGATGAACCGTTCAGTGGAAATGGGTTCTTACGAGTACGAAGTGTGCGGCCAAGGGAACGTGATAAACTTATTTCGCGATGAGGACAAGCGCGGAAAAAAATTTGTTGGGAAGCGCGCGAATCGTAAAGGAAATTTCGCGATCAATCGATCGCGCGGCGCGCGAGCAAAATTTTGCGCCGATCATGCGATCGCGTAAATTGGCTCTGGAAGCCAGCATCCGCGATCCTAAATTTTTACGCCTCCGCGCAAATTCGTCAAGCAATCGTCGCGCGCGATCATTTTTTTCTTCGCGATCGAAATTTTTTTTTCGCTCGCATCAAATCTTCAAGGAATCGCGGTGACATCACGCAAAAAATCAGATGAACTCTTCCACCGCGCCAGTGTTAAGATTCCTGGTGCGGTCAATTCTCCCGTGCGCGCGTGGAAGGCCGTCGGCGCCGCGCCAATCTTCATCGAAAGTGGCAGCGGTGCAACTCTGATCGACGCGGACGGCAACGCTTTCCTCGATTACGTCTGCTCCTACGGCCCCGCGATCCTTGGACATGCTCATCCGCGCGTCACTCAAGCAATTGCTGAGCAATCTCGACTGGGTCTGGGCTTCGGCGCACCGACGCGGCTCGAAGTCGAGCTTGCGGAATTGATCTCGTCGGCGATCGAATGCGCACAAAAAGTAAGATTAGTTACTTCGGGAACCGAAGCCGGACTCACCGCGCTGAGACTGGCACGCGCTGCCACCGGACGCACAAACATAATCAAGTTTGACGGATGCTATCACGGTCATAGCGACTCGATGCTGGTGCGGGCCGTCGGGCGCGATGACTTTTGGTCAACCCGACAGCGGTGGAGTTCCATCGGCGGTCGCCGCGATGACGATGGTTGCGCGATATAACTCGATTGAGACAGTCGAAAGTTTATTTCGCGCCGCGCCTGAGAAAATCGCCGCCGTGATCGTCGAGCCCGTCGCCGCCAATATGGGCGTGGTAAATCCTCACCCCGGTTCTTTGAAAGCGCTCGCCGAAATCGCACACGCCAACGGCGCGCTTCTAATATGTGACGAAGTTATATCCGGGTTCCGTCTGTGCTTTGGCTCAGTCGCCGAAAGCATGGGCGTTGCGCCCGACCTCATCATGCTCGGAAAAATAATCGGTGGCGGCATGCCCGTTGGCGCCGTCGGCGGCCCCGCGAAGATTATGGATCTGCTCGCGCCGGTCGGTCCGGTTTACCAGGCGGGCACGTTGTCGGGAAATCCGCTTTCTGTTCGCGCCGGTCTCGAAACACTTCGGCTCCTGAAGGGAAGCAACCAGTACGCCGCGCTCGACTCTGCTGGCGCGCGCCTTGAAGCTGGATTGCTCGCCGCGCTGAAAAAAACCGGCCAGCCGGGATGCGTCAATCGCGCTGGCTCGTTGCTCACGATGTTCCTCGGTCCCGAGCGCGTGCGCGACGCCGACGAAGCTCGCACCTCGAACTCGGTCAGTTTCGCCAAATTTTTCCACGGGATGCTCGAGCGTGGCATAAATATTCCGCCGTCGCAGTTCGAGGCCATGTTTCTCTCGACCGCGCACACCAACGCCGACATTGACCGCACGATCGCCGCCGCCGCGGAATCTCTGCGGGGCCTTTCAAACGGGTAGATACTGAAACAATGGCGATGAGCACTGGCAGGATGATGCGCTTCGCAGCGATCGGCTTCGAGTTCGCGTGGCCGATGATCGCCGGCGCAATTCTCGGCCACTACCTCGACCTCTACTTTCACACCGACCCCTGGCTGACGCTCGTGTTCTTCCTGCTCGGAGTCTTTGTCGGCTTCTACCGCCTGATTCAGGAACTCGCACTCTTCCAACGCGAGAACCGCGAGTCTTGATTGACGGTCGCAGAGTTCTCAATATTCTCGGGAGATCGAGGTCAATCCGATGTGCAGGAATATAAAGACGCTCCACAATTTCGATCCTCCCGTCACCGACGAGGAAATTCGCGCCGCCTCGCTTCAGTTCGTCCGCAAAATATCCGGCTTCAACAAACCGTCGAAGGCGAACGAAGGCGCGTTCGTCGCGGCCATCGATGAGATAGCCGGGGCGTCGGCGCGGTTTCTTCGTTCGCTCGAAACCAATGCTCCTTCGAGGAATCGCGAGGAAGAAGCCGCCAAAGCGAAAGCTCGCGCCGCGGAAAGATTCGGCGCTTGATGGGATTCTCGTGGTCAGTGCCGACGATTGCGTCGATCCAGCGCACCAACTTCATCCTCGTGGTGGTCAGCTCGGCGATTCTCGCTTTGTTCGCCTCCGCCAGCCTGGCCGTGGGATGCATGCTCGGCGGCACAGTGGTGATCGCGAATCTGTGGATCCTGTCCGCTCTCGGCGGATTGCTGCTGGCCGCGTCCAGCGCGGGAGTGTCCGGCGCCGCCGCCAAGTTGGGCGCGCTCGCGATTCCGCTCAAGCTGTTCATCATCGTCGGCCTGGTCTATCTCATTTTCACCCGCGCGCGCGTCAACGGCGCGGGCTTCGGCGTCGGCGTCTTGACTCAGATGGCCGCTATCATTATTGAAACCGGGCGTGCTTCGGCTGCGCGGCGCCCGTCAAAAAGCTAAGATCGCCGCGTCGGAGATACTTAATTGCAAAAATCGGTAAATTTCCTGGAACTGCTCGGCGGCGGCAAGATTCCCGAGGTGATACTCGGTACTTGGATCGTGATGGGCATCCTGCTCGTCTTTGGACTCACAGCGCGCGCGTCGATCGCCGGCGCTAGCGATCCTGTAGTCCCCGAGGAAAGGGCCAGCCTGCGGTCGGTTGCGGAAGTCTTTGTCGAATGGTTCGACACTTTCGCCCACAACGTCCTCGAGACCCATCACTACCGTCAGTTTGTTCCATTTTTTGGTACGCTGTTCGTTTTCATTCTAGCCGCCAACTTCTTTGGACTGATTCCGGGGATGGAACCGCCGACTGGCGACTCCGACCTGACCTTCGGCCTCGGTGCAGTCGTCTTCGTTTACTTCGTCTATCAGGGCCTGTCGCACGGCGCTGCCAACTTCGTGAAAAACGATATCATCGGCCCGGTCTGGTGGCTGTTCTTCCTTATGATCCCCATCAATCTCGCCGACCTGCTGTTCCGTCCGTTTTCGCTCGGCATTCGACTGTACGCAAACATGTTTGCCGACCACACGGTGCTCAGTATCTTCACCGGCCTGACGAAGCTCATCGTCCCGCTGGCGTTTTACGCGCTCGGGTCCATCGTGTGCATCATCCAGGCAATTATTTTCGTGGTGCTCGCGATGAGTTACGTTCGGCTCGCGACCAGCCACGGTCACTAGAAAGGATTTTTCGCGCCGGGGATTCCGTCCGGAATTTGAGGTGGTAGAGGAAGAGAGGTGGCCGGCTGCGGCACCCAGGGGCGCGCGAAAGAGAAGGAGGATCGAAATGCTACGACACAGGATTGGAACCATAGTAACGATGGCCGGGATGGCCATCCTCGCGTCTCCGCTGCTCGCGATGGCGCAGGAAGGAGCCGCGGCGGCAGCGGGTAGCGGCGAGTTGCGCGCCGGCCTTATCGCGCTTGCCGCCAACATCGGCATCGGCATCGCGGCATTTGGCAGCGCGCTCGGCCAGGGCCGAATGGCGGCCTCGGCGATGGAATCGATCGGCCGTAACCCGAACAGCGCGGGCCAGATCTTCGTCCCGATGATCATCGGCCTCGCCTTCATCGAAGCGCTGACCCTGTACGCGCTGGTGATAGCATTCTTCCTGCAGGCGAAGATCTAGCGATTGCACGCGCAGAATGTCTGGTACAACGGGGCCCATCTCGGGCCCCGTTTCTTATGTTGCCGCAGATTGGGCGAGGCAACAAAGAGCCGGGATTCTTCGCTTCGCTCTGAATGACACAAAGACAATGGGTGCAGAGCCTGTCCTGAGCCTGCCGAAGGAGGTCACCCCCCGCGACGGTGTCGATGCCGAAGGAAGTTTGAAACCCACCGCGGGTTTCAAATTAAGTTAGTAGTGCTCCACGCATTATCTTCGCTTCGCGCCCTGCAGAATATCGAACGGCGCGCGGCTCTTCTCTCGCTTCAGCAACACGTACGTCGCGCCCGCGCCGCCGTCCGCGGGTCGCGCGCTTGTGAATGCCAGCACGTGGCCGCCGATCGCGCCGTGCGAGAGCCATCCTGCCGACGCATGCTTGAGCACCGAATGCCCGCCGGGAGATCGCAGCCCGCGACCATGCACGACCAGTACCGTGCGCAGCCCTTTGCGCACCGACGCGATGATGAACTCTTTCAGCGCTTCCTTCGCCGCGCTCTGGATCATCCCATGCATATCGAAATGCGCCTGCACGGCGAACTCGCCGCGCCGAAGCTGCGACACGAGCCGCGGGTCCAGTCCGACGCGGTAGCCCTCGACGTATTCGTCCGACTCGGTGATATCGAAAGGCGCCTGTCCCGATACCAGATCGGACAGCAGCGCGATTACCTCCGCGTCTTCATCGACGATCGTGTGAGTCGTGGGAGGATCGAGCGGGATACGCGACCGCGCGTTGCCGTTGGCATGCAGCGGGCGCACACCCTCGAGCGCGCGCCGCAGAACGGACTCGTCGTCGAGCGGTTCCGCGACGACTGGCGCAGATTTTTCGACGACCGTCGGGACGGGCGGCAAGGCCTTGGGCTTGATCGCCGCCGCCGGCTTCGACACCGTCCGCTCGCGCTCGGCGAGCATCTTCTTGAGATCTTTGAACGGCGATGCGAAGACCCGTTCAGGCGCGGGCGTCGCCTTTCGTTCGCCGTCTCGTTCCTCGGCGAGGCGGCCATGCTTTCGCTTTTTTGCCATCGGAAGGGCGTGGGTTCCTGACTAGCGCACGAGTGGACAGACTACGCTGCGGACACAACGCGGTTCAAACCGCCGCGCCATCGCAAGATAAATCGCGGGCCAAAATGATGCGCATCCGGTGCGCATCGACTACACTTGCGGGCGTGTCGCGAGCCGCTCTGAAGTTGCCGAGGTGAAGGTCGTCCTATGCGTCGTGTCATCGTAATCGCCGCCGCAATTGTTGGAGCCGTCGTTATTTTCGCCGGCGCGATCCTCTTCTACGCCGCCACTAACCTCAACTCGATCATCGCCGAGCGCCGCCAGAAGGTCCTCGACAAGGTCAGTACCGCGCTCGGTCGGCAGGTTCATGCCGACGACATCAAGGTTAGTCTCGGTTGGGGCATCATGGCCGACGTGACGGGTGTGCAGGTCGCCGACGATCCCGATATCTCGAGCAAGCCGTTCATCGAGGCGAGCAACGTTTATACGCACCTGCAACTGCTGCCGCTGCTGGCCCGGCGGATCGAAGTCACCGAAGTCGTGCTCGAAAAGCCGGTGATCCGAATCGTGCAGACTCGCGACGGTTCTTTCAATGTCTCGACGCTCGGCCGGAAAAAAGTCCATACCGACGAGGAATCTGGCGAAGGCGAAGGCGAGGGCGGCAAGGGCGGCGGCGCGAACGAAGAATCGCCGATGGCCGAAGCGCGCCGCGCGCCGGCGGCGCTGGGCTCGTTGCTGGTGCGGAATTTCGCAATCAACGACGGCACTCTCATTTTTCAGACGCAGGGCGCGCCGGAATCTGCCACCGTCAACGCGATCGATCTCAAGGTGAGCGACTTCGGCTTTCAGGCGCCGTTCACCATCGCGCTAACCTTCCAGGCGCTCGGCGACCAGCAGAACTTCGATCTCTCCGCGACCATCGGGCCGCTGATAAGCAACGGCGTTATCGATATCGACGCGATTCCGATGACCGGGAAAGCCAAGGTTGGCCCGATTCTGATGTCGCAGCTCCAGACGATCCCGATGCTCGCGAAGGCTATACCGCCGAAGCTTTCGATTTCCGGCCCGCTCAACGTCAACGCGACGGCCGACGGCACCCTTCAATCGATCAAGTTCACGGCTTCGAGCGATTTGAGCGCGCCCGCTGTCGCGTTCGGCGACACCTTCAACAAGCCCGCCGACACACCACTGAAGATTGTTGCGGAGGGTGCGCAGACGGATACCGGGGTGGCGGTGACGCTCGCCAACGTCACGCTCGGCGACCTCGAGGCGAAGGCGACGGATATTAAAGTCGGCGGCGGCACGACCGCGGCGCACGTCGATACCAACAGCTTCGATATCGCTTCGCTCACGAGAATTATCCCGCCGCTTGCCCGGTACAACCTCGCCGGCAAGACCGAGATTCACACCGCCGCGAGTTTTGCGAATCACAAGGCGTCGGCTGATGGTACCGTCGCTCTCGCCGGCGTCGGATTCTCGATTCCCGATCAAAAACTGCCGCCCCTCAGCAATATCAGCGGCAACATCCAGCTCGCGGGCACCAGCGCCAACGTCGGCCCTCTGACCTTCAACCTGGGCGCGCAGCAGGCGACGTTGAAGTCGCACATCGACCAGTTCCAGCCACTGGTCATGAGCTACGAGCTGAACGCTGCGTCGGTTCGCCTGGCGGATCTCGCGCCGTCGCGACCGCCCAACGAGGTGATCAACCAGCTCTTCGCCAAGGGCGCAGTCTCGATCGGCTCGATGACGGGTCGAACCGTCGATTCCGATATCACATCGCCGTCGGGCAACCTCGCAAACGTGCCGTATCAGAATTTGCGGTTGTCGCTGTCGCTCGTGGACAAGCAGGTGCGGGTGACTTCGCTCAAGCTGAAGGCATTCACGGGCGACATCGTCGCCACGGGCAACACCCGGCTCGAGGCGTCGGCGCCGATGCAGGCCTCGATCAGCTTCACCAATCTCAACGTCCAGCAGGCACTCGACTCGCAAAAATCCAAGGCAGCCGGCACGGTTCGCGGGACGCTCGGTGGAAACATCAGCGTCAGCGGAACGACTGGCGCCTTCGACAAGATGAAGCCGACGCTGAAGGGCAACGGCAAGCTCGTGCTGACCAACGGCAAACTGATCGGCGTCAACATCGGCGGCCAGGCGCTCAAGAAGGTGCACAAGCTGCCGGGCATCGGCAATCTCGTGCCGCAGTCCGTCGTCCAGAATCACCCCGAGCTGTTCAGCAACCCCGACACCGACATCCAGCTCGCGAGTCTGACCTTCGTGCTCGAAGGTCCGCGAATCACCTCGCACGACATCAAGGCGCAGACGGTCGATTACAATCTGCTCGGCGACGGATGGTTCGACATGGACAAGAACATCGATCTCGCCGCGCACATCGTGCTCTCGCCGCAATTCAGCAAGGAGCTGATCGAGCAGAAGAAGGAAGTCGCATTCATCGCGAACAAGGACGGACAAATCGACATCCCGCTGCAAGTCGTCGGGCAACTGCCCAAGCCGCAAGTCCTGCCCGACGTGACGCAACTCGCGCAGACGGCGGCGAACAACGCGATGCACGCGCAGGGCCAGAAGTACCTGGGCAAAGTTTTCGGCAAAAAGGGAATTCCGAAAGGATTGAGCAAATTCTTCGGCGACGACTCGGGCGGAAACGACAACTCCGGCAACGGCTCGGGCGGCGCCAATGGAGGAGGCAACTCCAATCCCAAGCCGAATCCGCTGGATCAGCTGAAGAAGTTGTTCTGATCTTTTCCTATCTGGTTCCCCTTCCCGCGCGGGAAGGGGTTAGGGGTTAGGTTCTTCGAACCTTCACGCCGCCGCTTTCCGCACAGAACGACGCTACAGATTCATCTGCACGATCGTTGCGCCCGCGCCACCGTGATGCGGTTCGGCGCCCCGAAACGACGCGCAATACGGCAACGTCCCGAGGTATTCCGCCACGGCCTTCCTCAGCGCCCCCGATCCAATTCCGTGAACGATTCGCACTTCCGCCCGATTGGTCAGGAACGCGGTGTCGAGAAATTCCTCGAGCTTGCGCAGCGCGTCCGTCGTGCGCATCCCGATGAGGTTCAACTCGTTGCCCTCGGCACCCTCGAAGCTGAAGGTGATGGTCGCGGCTTTCGGTTGCGCGGGACGATTCTCGGCGACGATCGCCGACGACCTGCGCAGGCGCTCGGGCGCGACTTCGATCCGCAGGCCGCCGCGGCTGATCACGGCGCGGGTCGCATCGAGCACGATCAATTCGCCGCGAATGTCGCCGACCTGCACGGTGTCGCCGACCTTGAGCGGTGCATCGGACTCCGGCGCGTCCTCAGGGGCCGGCGCGAGGCCCTCGAGTTTCGCCGCCGCCTTGGTGATGAACCCCTTCAAATCGGTGCGCGACTTCGCTCGCGTCTTTAACTCGTCCATGAGCGCGGCGCCGTCGCGCCTTAGCTCCTCGATCAGCTCGGCGACTTCGGCGCGCAGCCGCTTGCGATCCGCCTCTGCACCCACGCGCGATTTTTCGGCATCCTGGATCAGTTCATCCTCGACACTGGCGAGACTGGCTTCGCGCGCGCGCAGTTTTTCGACTTGCTCATTCAGCTTGGCGCGCTCAGCGTCCAGTCTTTTCAACGAGTCGGTCAGCTCGATAGTGCCGGTGCCCATCGATTGCTCGGCCGCGCGGATTATTTCCTCGGGCAGTCCGAGCCGGCGCGCGACCGCGAGGCCGTAACTCTGCCCAATCGTGTGCGGCTTCAGTCGATAAAGCGGCGCAAGGTGCTCGGCGTCGAAGTCCACCGCCGCGGCCTCGAACCCGGCTTGCGAGTATGCGTGCAGCTTCACGGCGGTCGAATGCGTCGCGATCGCGAGCATGCAACGCCGCGTCCCGAGATGGTTCATCAGGCCGATTGCGAGCGCCGCGCCTTCTGCCGGGTCCGTCCCTGCGCCCGGCTCGTCGAGAATCATCAGCGCCGGCTCGTCGAGCGACCTGATTATCTCCGACAGGTTTGCGATATGGCCCGAGAAGCTCGACAGGTTCGACTCGATCGATTGCTCGTCGCCGATATCGGCGAACACACTGCGAAACACCGTCGCCTTGCTGCCGGTCAGCGCGGGAATCAGCATCCCCGCCTGCGCCATCAGCGACAGCAGCCCAACCGTCTTGAGCGCGACCGTTTTGCCGCCGGTGTTCGGCCCCGAGATGACGATGCCGCGCTGGCCGGCGCCGATTTTCACGTCGATCGGGATCACGTCGCGGCCGCTGGTCATCAACAGCGGATGGCGCGCGCCGATAAAATCGATTCCCTCGTCCACGAGCTGCGGCTCGATGCATCGAAAGCGCTCGGCGAACAGCGCGCGCGCGTTGAGCGCGTCGAGCGCGACCATCGCGTCGAAGGTGAGCTGCAGTTCCGGCGCGTAGCCGCCGACCATCGCCGTCAGCCGCGCGAGGATACGCGTTTCTTCCGCCTCGGCTTCGCGCTCGAGCATCATCAGCCGGTTGTTCAGCTCGACCGCCCACATCGGCTCGACGAACAGCGTCTCGCCCGACACGCTGCGGTCCTGCACGATTCCCTCGAAGCGCTCCGAGTAATTCAGCTTCATCGGCAACACGAAGCGCCGGTTGCGAATCGTCACGATATAATCCGAGACGAACGATTCCATGCCCGACGCGTTGAGCGAGCGCAGCAGGCGCGCTTCGAGGTCGGCGCGCTCGTCGCGCAGCCGGCTGCGGAGCCGCTTCAGCTCGGGGCTCGCGTCATCGAGGAGTTTGCCATCGTCGGCCAGCGCACCGAGCATCGCGTCGGCGAGTTCCTTGGGCGCGAGCAGGTTGTGCACCAACGCCGCCACATGGGGGAAGCGCTCGACCCGCGAGCGCAGAAATCCGCCGACGTGGCGCGAACCGACGATAAAGTCGCGCACTTTCACCAGCGCTTCGCCGCCGAGGATCGCCCCGACGCGCGCCGCCGCGAGCAGGTACGGCCGCTGATCGCTAAATTCGCTAATCGGAATCGAGCCGGCGTGCGAGCGCAACTCGACCATCTCGGCGGTCGCCGTCAGCCGCCGTTGCACTTCTGCGGCGTCGATCGACGGGCGCAACTCGGCGGTCGCCTCGCGACCCGGATCGGAAGCGCAGAGATCCATGACGAGGTGAATCACCTTGTCGAATTCGAGAGCTTTCAGATCGCGTTCGCGCATCGCTAATATCCAGCCAGCTTTCTAATATTTAGCCCAACTTCGGGCCGCAGGCATCAAGGATACTCACATGGATCGAATTGAATCTCGGCTGAACCTCAACTCCGACGAGTTCCGCCGCAACCGCGACGCGATGGACACGCTGGTCAGGCGCCTGCGCGATGAGATCGAGCGCGTTCGCCAGGGCGGTCCGGCGCCGGCGCGCGAGCGGCACATCGAACGCGGCAAGATGCTCGCGCGCGACCGTGTCAAAAAACTTCTCGACCCCGGCAGTCCGTTCCTCGAGCTGTCTCCCCTCGCGGCGTTCAATATGTACGACGGCGAATCGCCGTCCGCGAGCATCATCACCGGCATCGGCAGAATCCACGGCCGCGAAGCAGTCATCGTCGCCAACGACGCGACGGTCAAGGGCGGCACGTATTTTCCGATGACGGTGAAGAAGCATCTGCGCGCGCAGCAAATCGCGATCGAGAATATGCTGCCATGCGTTTACCTGGTCGATTCGGGCGGCGCATTTCTGCCGATGCAATCCGAGATTTTTCCCGACGAGCGCCACTTCGGCCGCATCTTCTACAACCAGGCGCGGATGTCCGCGAAAGGAATCGCGCAGGTCGCGGTCGTGATGGGCAGTTGCACGGCGGGCGGCGCGTACGTCCCCGCGATGTGCGACGAGAACATCATCGTGCGCGAGGAGGGAACGATTTTCCTGGCGGGACCGCCCTTAGTACGCGCGGCGACCGGTGAAGAGGTCACGGCCGAGGAGCTCGGCGGCGGCGACGTTCACACGCGGCTCTCCGGCGTGAGCGATCATCTGGCCGACGACGACGAGCATGCGCTCCAGATTGCGCGCGCCATCTTCGAGAATCTTGGCCCTCGCACCGCCAGCGGCGTGCTCGAGCAGGACGCGCCCGAGGATCCGCACTACGATCCCGCCGAACTCTACGGCATCATCCCGGTCGATACCCGCAAGCCGTACGACGTGCGCGAGGTGATCGCGCGGCTGGTGGACGGCAGCCGCATGCACGAATTCAAGTCGCGCTACGCCACGACGCTCGTCACGGGATTCGCGCGCATCTACGGCTATCCCGTCGGCATCATCGCCAACAACGGCGTGCTGTTCAGCGAGTCTGCGTTGAAGGCGACGCATTTCATCGAGCTGTGCTGCGCGCGCCGCATCCCGCTGCTCTTCCTGCAAAACATCACCGGTTTCATCGTCGGCAAGCGCTACGAGCAGGGCGGTATCGCGAAGGACGGCGCCAAGATGGTCAACGCTGTCGCCAACGCGCAGGTGCCGAAGTTCACGGTGATCATCGGCGCGTCGAACGGCGCGGGAAATTACGGGATGTGCGGGCGCGCGTACTCGCCGCGATTGCTGTTCATGTGGCCGAACGCGCGCATCTCCGTGATGGGCGGAGAGCAGGCCGCCAACACGCTGCTCACGGTAAAGCTCGATCAATTGAAGCGCGAAGGCGCGACGATGACCGCCGCGGAGCAAAAAGAATTTCTGCGCCCGACGCTCGAGAAGTACGAGCTCGAGTCGAGCGTGTATTATTCGAGCGCGCGCCTATGGGACGACGGCGTGCTCGATCCAATCGAGACCCGCGCAGCACTGGCGCTGGGCATCGCCGCGTCGATGAACGCGCCTATCCCCGCCCACCCAGCCTTCGGAGTTTTCAGGATGTAACCGTCCGATTCCCTCCCCCATAAGGGGGGAGGGTTAGGGTGGGGGACCAATTGCGGCGCGAATGTCTGTCGCGCCGCATGCTGCTACGGTCATAGATATGTCGTTCGAACCAACACTGCCTCGCGACACGGCTCGCAAGTTGAGACGCGGCCAAACCGAAGCGGAGCAAAAGCTATGGGCGCGACTGCGCCGGCACCAGATGAAGGGACTTCAATTCCGAAGGCAGTATCCCATCGGGCCCTTTATTGCAGATTTCGTTTGCCTCGAGACGAAGCTGATCATTGAAGTTGATGGTTCGCAGCATGCGGATCAGACGGATCGTGACGAAAGTCGAAGTGAGTTTCTCCGCGATGCGGGATACAAGGTGCTGAGGTTTTGGAATTATGAGGTCATCCGTGAGATCGATCTGGTCGTTCAACGGATCGCTGATGCGCTGGAACTTGTGCCGCGGAAAATTAGAAAACAAAGATTGTAGGCGCGCGGCGCATCGGAAATTCGGGCCGCAATGGTCCCCCACCCTAACCCTCCCCCCTTATGGGGGAGGGAATCAGACGAATCACCCCAGGAAGTGGTGCGCGATCACAATGTTCGTCACCACGAACGCTGCCGGGATCACCCAGCGCGAGTACTTGCGAATTCTTAGCCCGATGTCGCGCCGCAGCTCCGAGCGATGCGTCACGTGGACCGTCATCAGCTCGACGACCGCGAGGAAAACGAAGATGTAACACTCGAGGAAAAACGCATCGATGTACGTCAGGTAGGGCAGCCGCGGCATCGTCGCGGAGATCGCAAACGCGAACGCTATTACGGTCAGAATCGTCGTGACCGCGACCTGGACCTGGTTGTCGAGATCGCTCGCCTCGATCCAGAAAACCGCCCACGACAGGACCACCATCAGCGTCAGCGGCAGGAACACCTTCCACAGATAAAAGCTCGAGCGCCGTTGCACCGTAATCGCGAATCTCGCCTCCGGCATCGTGAAGCCGCCGTAGGTGAGGGCCTCTCCTATCTTGGGCTGGACCGCGGTCACCTGCCATTGCGCCAGCGACGAGTAGCTCGAAAACTCGCTCGCCGTCCAGGTCGAGTCCTCCATCAGCTTGAAATTGATATGCGGGCCGTCGACCAGGAAGGGATGAATCAGGATCATCAGCGATTGCCGATCGAAGGGAAATCGCCGCAGTTCAAACTTCGACGACATCGTCACCTTGCATCGCTCCGCATAGCTGACCGTGCCGTCCGGGGTGACCCAGATCGACGTATCGAAACGCGTGCGCGGCGTCGCGGCATTGATCATCTCGAGTTGCGGAACCCAAATCTGCCCGAGCGCGTAGTGTCGATGACGATCCGACGGTCCCTGCTGCGTGTAGGCCAGCCGCGGATCGGTCCATTGCGCGAACAAGTATGCGTCCATCTGGAACTGCTCGTTCACTTCGTCGATCGCCGCGATGTTCACGATGTGCAGGCCAATCTTGATGTCGAGCTGTTCGCCGTTTTCAAATGGCGGCTGCAGGATCGGATCGGTTGAAAAACCCGTCGGAATCGGAGGTGGCGCCGCGCAGCTTGACGCCGCCGGCAGCATCGCACTCGCAATGAAAGCGATCGCGAGCGCTGAAAGAACGATCCCCCGGCGCATCCCGGCTCAGCCTTCCGGCGCCAGCATCTTGTCCGCGCGCACCAGCCGGTCGAACTCCGCGCCGCTCAGCAGCTTCAGCGCGATCGTCGCCTCGCGCAGCGTGATGTTTTCCGCGTGCGCCTTCTTCGCGACCTTGGCCGCGTTGTCGTAGCCGATATGCGGGCTCAGCGCCGTCACCAGCATCAGCGAATTTTCCACGTAGCGCCGCAGCTGTTCGCGATTCGGCGCGATCCCGTCGACGCAATACTTGCTGAACGACGCGCACGAATGCGCCAGCAGCATCGTCGAATGCAGAAAATTGTGGATGATGAGCGGCTTGAAAACGTTGAGCTCGAAATTTCCCTGCGACCCGGCCGTCGTGATCGCCACGTCGTTGCCGATCACCTGGATACAGACCATCGTCATCGCCTCGCTCTGCGTCGGATTCACCTTGCCCGGCATGATCGACGAGCCCGGCTCGTTCTCCGGCAGAATCAGTTCCGCGAGCCCGGTGCGCGGTCCCGAGCCCATCCAGCGCACGTCGTTGGCGATTTTCATCAGCGAGACTGCCAGCGTCTTGAGCGCTCCCGAAGCCGCCACGATCGCATCGTGCGCCGCCAGCGCCGCAAACTTGTTCGGCGCCGACTTGAACGGCAGTCCCGTGTACTCCGCGATCTTCTTCGCGACGCGCTCGGCAAATTCCCGATGCGTATTGAGCCCGGTGCCGACCGCCGTGCCGCCGATAGCCAGCTCGAGCAGGTCCGGCAGCGCGGCTTCGAGTCGTTTCAGATCGTAGTCGAGCTGCGCGACGTAGCCCGAGAATTCCTGGCCGAGCGTCAGCGGCACCGCGTCCATTAGATGGGTGCGGCCGATCTTGACGATATCCGCGAACTCCCTGGCTTTGCGCGCGAGCGCGTCGCGCAATTTTCGCACCGACGGGATCAGGTCGTGCGTGACTTCCTCGGCCGCCGCAATATGCATCGCGGTCGGGAACGTGTCGTTCGACGACTGCGACATGTTCACGTCGTCGTTGGGATGTATCGGCTTCTTGCTGCCGAGCACGCCGCCCGCCATCTCGATCGCGCGATTCGAGATAACCTCGTTGGCGTTCATGTTGGTCTGCGTGCCGCTGCCGGTCTGCCAGATGCGCAGCGGAAAATGATCGTCGAGCTTGCCCGCGATCACTTCGTCCGCGGCCGCGGTCATAAGTTTGGCCTTGTCGGGCGGCAGCTTACCGAGGTCGCGATTAACTTCCGCCGCCGCTTTTTTCAATATCCCGAACGCGCGCACCACCGAACGCGGCATCCGATCGAACCCGATCGCGAAATGCAGCAGCGATCGCTCCGTCTGCGCCCCCCAATAGCGGTCGCGCGCGACCTCGATCGCGCCCATGCTGTCCGTCTCGAGGCGCTTGCCCGTTCGCATTGGCTTGGCGGCGACGGGCGCGGCCTTCGCAATCACCGCACGCCGAGCGATCTTCGCCTTGCGCGCCTTCGACCTGGGTTTTGATGCCATCTTCGATATTCCTGTTGTATTTTCGACCCTCGTGCGCCGACTATTCTAACCCGGCCGGCCCCCGATACCAGCGCCTTTCCCGCCGTCGCGATTCTGTCCGCGTTGCCCTTTTCAGAGGCGCTGTGCCGATATAGGTTATGCGGCGTACTCTCGACAATAGGGAGTCGGGCCGGATTCGAGATATTATAAGGACTGGATTTCAAGCGAGGCTGCAACCATGCCCTGGACTATAACTCGTCTTTGCCGCGACTGCGTTGACACCGGATGCGTCAGCGTATGCCCCGTCGATTGCATTTACGAATACGTCGGCGCCGACAAAGTAAAATTTCCCAACCAGCTCTACATCGATCCCGACGAATGCATCGATTGCGGCGCCTGCGAGCCCGAATGCCCGTGGCAGGCGATTTTCGAGGAGCCCGCGGTTCCCGACGTCCTCAAGGACGACATCGCGCTGAACCACGCGCTGCTCGAGATCAAAGATCAGTTCAAGGTGATGCCGTTCAAGAAGGTCGATCACCCCACGCCCGAGCAGGTAGCCGAGAACAAGAAAAAGTGGGGCGTTGACCCAAATAGCTGACCCTCTTACCTCGCCCGCTATACGGAGAGGCGGTCCTTCCTTACCTCTCCCATCGGGAGAGGACGCGCCAACGGCGCGGGTGAGGGCGCATGGTTCAAGCTGAATGCGGACTCTCCTTAAATCCGGTTCCTCTTCCCTCGAGGGAAGGGGTTAGGGGTTAGGTTCCGCCTCCGCCGCTACGCCGCCTCTTCAATCGCCGCCAACAAAGACGCCAGATCGAACGCCCCGTCGTGACGCGCACCGTTGATGAAAAAAGTCGGCGTGCCGTTTACTCCGCTCCTCACCCCGCTGCTGAAATCCGCACGCACGCGCTCCGCGTAAGAATGCTCCTCCATATCCTTGATGAATCGAGGCCCATCGAGACGAAGCGCCTTCGCGTACCGGACTAAATCCTCATCCTCCAGCGCATCCTGATGCTCGTACAGCAGATCGTGCATCTCCCAGAACTTGCCCTGCGCGCCCGCTGCCTCCGCCGCTTCCGCCGCATGCTCGGCATGAGGATGCGCCTCGGCCAGCGGAAAATTCCTGAACACAAAACGCACCTGGTCCCCGAGGCGTTTCTGCAGCGCCTTCACCACTGGATACGCTTCGCCGCAGTAGGGACATTCGTAGTCGCCGTACTCGACGAGC
Organism: uncultured delta proteobacterium; assembly: GCA_963711565.1. GTDB lineage: Bacteria > Desulfobacterota > Binatia > Binatales > Binataceae > Binatus. The sequence continues at coordinate 1,092,776 of CAVQEQ010000001.1, forward strand.
GTCACCGGAGCCTTCGCCGCCCCTTGAATGTGATCGTTGGCGCCGACAGGCGGCTTGAGCTTGGCCGATGGACTCATCGCGATGCCTCCTGCTTCTTCGCCGCGAGCGCTTCCAGCGCATCCAGTATTCCGTCAGCGCCTGGATTGACGCCGACCGGAGACAGGTAGCTCCACGCAATCGTGCCCTTGGGATCGATCACAAAGAGCGCGCGTTCTGTGACCCCCTCGCCATCGCGATATGCGCCATACTTGCGAGCGACGGCGCCCTTGGGCTCGAAATCAGACAGCAGCGGAAAATGCAGCTTGCGGTCGAGCGCGAAAGCAGCGTGGCACCAGGAGCCATCGACTGAGATACCGACGATCGCTGCTTTGAACTTGTGGAACTCGGCGAGCACCTCGTTATACAGCGCCATCTGATCGCCGCACACGGGACTCCAGTCGGCCGGGTAAAACGCCAGGATCAACGGCGCGCCGCGGAAGTCGCTCAGCGAGACGAGTTGGTCGGGCGTGCTATGCAATGAAAAATCCGGCGCCGCCGTGCCGGGAGCGAGTATCTTGCCCGCGTTTTCTGTCGCCATGTAGGTGAGCCTCCGTGAATTTCTGGCAAGTCAGAACTCAATCGTGGATCGTCGATGCTAGTACCGGTGCGATTCTGTTACAAACTAACAGCGGCCGCGCGGCGAGCCGGGGATGGGGTGACCCCTGCACCCGCAGTGAGAGGACGCGAAAATCTGCGCAGCGTATCTTTTCGCGACCACGCGATGGAACAGCCCGCGGGGCAGGGCTTTGTTAATAGCTTTTACCGCTCATCTCCGCGAAACCGACAGATCAAACGGCCAATGACTGCGCACGAACTCACTATACGACCGGGCCATCGCAGGCGGGAGTAGCGGGGGCTGACGCCGTGTGATGGTCAGGACTCCAGAGTCCACGCGCGGCACAGGTCGGAAGGCTGTAGCCGGTACGTGCCGGCCAAGGCGAAATTCCCACCAGGGTACCCATGTTGTGGAGCGCAGCGTGGAGGAAGGGAACGCCGCCCGCTTGCGCGCCACTTCCCATTGCACGATTAGATCGGCCCGTTCGAGGGCCAGGTACGGATCGTCCAACAGGCGGCGAAGGACGTCGGTCGTGTGTCCGAACGGAAGAGATCCGATCACGCGAAACGGCCGGTTGGGCAGCGACAACGAGAGAAAATCGCCTTCTACGACTCGCACTTTGTTGTGGAGCGCCTCACCGGCATGATCGCGGAGTCGCTCAGCCCACACCGGGTCGATCTCGACGGCGACTACGTCAACCTGGCGCCTCGCCAGCGCGATAGTGATCGCGCCGAGACCGGCGCCGAACTCGATGACGAGCTCGCCGGGGCGAAAGTCCGCTTCGGCGACGATGCGATCAGCGAATTCAGGACGAAGGAAATTCTGACCGAGGCGGCGTCGTCGCTCGTCGCGCGATGTCCGCCGACGGGCGGACACGAATGGTCACCATCATGGGCATGGCCGTACTTTACTGGTGCCGGTGGTTGGCAGCAAGGAGATAAACCGTTTAGACAGTCGCGCTTGACCATCAAGCTGATGATGGGCATCACCCGGCGGCACCATCAGACGCCAGCCCACAAGCGCGAGCGCGAAGGCATGCAGGGATTTCATTTAGTCGAATCGTTCATCGGTGATGCCAGCCTGCTTGAGGACAACATTCGCCATATCCCGCGAACGGATATTTGAATCGACGACGAATTTATGTCCATTGACGGGGCTGTACCAGAACTCGTGATCGCCCTTTCCTTGCCTAAGCAGGTAACACTTGTGAGCCTTAAGCATCTTCTTAAGGCGCGGCGTGTAGCTCGACATTTACGCCGCGTTCGGTAATTGAATCCGCTCCTTTCGCGGCTGGAAATTGAGCATGATCTCAATGTCCTGATTGGGTTTTAGACGAACCTCATTTAGCGTGAGTAGTTCCGGAATCAATGCTTCGAGTTTCTCCCACAGCGACTTGTCGTCGGGTGCTTCTGCGGCCAGTCCGGGGATGTCGTCGCTATCCGCTACCCACATTTCAGCCTCTGCATCCCAAGTCACTTGAACGTTGAAACGATTTTGCATGAGGAACTCCCTGCCGGGGGCTTTAGGCGTTGGGCCGAGTCAGGCCGCGCCACCCTTGCTGGACAAAGCCTACCTAAAGCGCGGAAGCACAGGAAGCCGCCGCGCAAGCCCGCTTCTGTCAGCCCGCCTCGGAGGGGAGAGAGCTACTGCGTGATCACCATCGCCGCGGTGCGGGTGAGCGGGATCGTGACCGACGAAACCAGGCTCGTCAGCGGCGGGTATTTGTAGGTCACAACCACGGTAACCACGCTTCCGGGACTGTTGTTGGGCGACCAGGTCGTCGTGACCGTCATCGAATTTGTCTTCAATACACCCGCGACCAGAGTGTCCACGTAGCTCTGAACTTGCGCCGCAGACACCGGCGACGGCGCGCTCGAGCCCCGCACCGTCGCATAGCGAACCGCCTGCTGAGCACTGTAACAAACGAAGTCGTAGCAGTAGAGCGCCAGCGCGAAGTTGATGATCCCGAAAAACAGCGCCAGGCACGGCGTCAGCACCAGCGCGAACTCTGCAATCGCCTGTCCGGGATGCCCATTCCTGAGAGCCACGCGCAGCCGGTGACGCCGCGGCTTGATACCGGTCGAGTTCATTTTATTGGACGACGCGCATGATGGCTTTGCCGGGCACCGTGATCGGCGGCAGAATTCCCATGAATGAGATCAACGGCTTGTACGACGCGCTGGTATTCACTTCCGTGTACAACAATCGATGGCTCGCGGCGCAATCGGTCGCCAGGCACGTCAACGCGGACCCATCGGAGCATACGCAGAAGTGAGTCGCGGTCGCCGTCATCGCGACCAGATTGGGCGCGTCGTTGGCGGCCGCCGCCTGCATCCCGGCGTTATCGCCCGCGGTCGTCAGATTCTGCGAGCCGTACTGAACGCCGGCGCGCGCCGCGTTGGAAAGCGAAATCGCGATGTAAAACGCGCGCCCCGTTTCCACCACTACCAGGAACATCATCAGCAACAACGGAACGCTGAGCGCCAGCTCCACCGACGCTTGACCATGCCAACATTGCTCGCGACGCCGGCGCGTCCGACTCGATGCGCGCAGCGTACTCATTCGGCCAGCACCGCGCCTTTTATCGGCGAGCCGTCCGCGAGCGACGAGTAGTTGTTGCCGATTGCCGCGTTGCCATTTATCACCAGCTTGTCCGCCACTACGATGCTGTAGCCGTTGGCGCTGCTGTTGCCATTGAAGGTGACCTGAGTGGTCGGAAAGTAGAGCGCCCCATCGAAGGTCGAGCTGGAATTTCCGTTTATCGTGCTGGCCGCGCCGGTGCTCGGGATCGAGCGATCCTGAAAAAACAGGATTCCCGCCAGCGAGCCCGACGTTGGTGCGCTGAAGTTCGCCTGCGAATTGCCGTTGAGTGTAATCGCGCCGTAAGCGCCCAACCCGGTGGTGTTGTAAAAGGTAATGCCCGTGCCGGTCATCGTCGAGTTGCCGTTTATCAGCATCCCGCCGCCCGCGAGGACGTAGGTGCCCGCGTTGAAATGGAGCCACGAATTCCCGTTGACCGAAATCCCGCCGCAGTACGTGCCCGCATAGAGCTGGTAGGGACTGCCGCTGCTGCCGTTGTTCCCATTCAAGGAAAAACTCGTGTGAGCGCATGAGCCAACGGTCGGCTCCTGCAGGTAGGCCAGCGGATCGGAGGCTGCAATCACCCCGGTCTTGGGCGTCGGCGTCAGCGTCACGTTGCCATTTTTGCTGTAGTTGCCCACCACCCCAATCGTCGGCGCCGCGATCGTGACGTTGCCGTTGACCGTCATCCCGGTCGACGAGCTCGAATCCACCAGCAACCCGCAACTGCTCTGCACGTCAACGTTGCCGTTGCTCGACATCGCGCCCGACGCCGACGGGTCCATCACGTAGATGCAGTTCGGCCCGTTGCCTTCGTACGCCACCGCGCGCGCCGACACCGTCATTGTGCTGACCCCGAGCAGGCGCAGAAAATATGTCGGCTCGGCTTTGCTGACGATCGCCTCGACGTATTCCGTATTCGCCGTATTCGGTCCCATGCTCGGTGGATTGTTGACCGCGACGGTGACGCTGGCGGCGCCGTTGGTGTATCCGTTGGTGGCCGCGTCTGCTTTGGCCGCCGTCACCTCGTCGCCGTAATTCAGCTCCTCCGATCCAGCCATCGCCGCGCTGTCCGCTGCCGTCTGCATCAGGTTCCTTTGCTCTTGCATGAAACCGAAATCGGTGACGACCGCGATCATGCCCATGATTGCGATCAGCGACACGCAGATCAGCACCATCACCTGCCCACGCGCGCCCGCCTCCACCCTAAACACTCTGATAGCGCGATCCTGGCGCGATGCCGTGGAATTCACCCGCGAAACTTTGCTGCTCATATTCGGTTTGCTCCACCATAGAGAGCACCGCCCGTGCCATGCGATTTATCCACCCAATCGCCCACGAATGAGCGCTGAGATGTCCCAAGCTGAGTGTCGAGTGTCCCGATGTGACGCTGTTGAAGAACTCGGGACCGCGCACGGGCAGTCTCCTAACAGTTGTTAGGCGAACAATACCGAACGGTTAATTCCGCAGAAATCTGTATTCAGAAGCGCTTATGCAAATTCGGGTTAACGCAGGCTACAGCGCGATACAAGCTATTTGTCCTTGGAAATTCACCAGAAAGAGCGCGGAGGTTCTTTGACCAAATAATACTAATGATCATGCGCGATCGCTATTAAAAGAATAAACGCTTCTCCACCATCACTGAGATTCCCAAAACCATCGATGCCTACTCAATAATGCCGCATGCACGGCCCGTCCAGCGACGATGTTTGCGAGATTAGCCTAATGACCGCTAGGGGGCTGACAGTCGTTCTTTTGGGCACCTCGAAATTCAGGAAATTGCCCTTTCTCATTAGTCAAACTTATATTTCATATAATTAATTTCGTCCGATACTTGTGCTCGATGACAAAAATAATTGACGATTTTGATCAGCTGGTCCTAATGTCGAATTTAGGACATAGATCGCGGCCATGAGCCGCTCGGGAGGCTATTGTATGCGAAGGCAGATCACTTTGTCGTCAACTTTCTCGACGACCATCGCTACCCTGGTGCTGCTCGCGATCGGTGCGTTCAGCTCCCCAGGCTACGCCCAGGTTCAGCCGGGTGATTTCATCACGCCGGAGAACGCAGCCAAAGTTAAAGACCTGGTAGGCCCCGGCGTCTACTATAAGGTCGAGCACGGCATGACGATGAAGATCGTGCCGAGCCAGCGCGTCGATTGGCCGCCCCCCTACAAGGATGCGACCGAGAAATATTCTTCTCAGGTCCGTCTGTCAGAGGACAAGAAGTCGCTGGTCGGCTTCGTCGCCGGTCAGCCCTTCCCCTTGATCGACTCCAATGACCCCGACGTTGCCGTCAAGATCATCTGGAACAACGTCTTCCGCCCGATCACTTCGGATGACTACGATCTGCGATTCTACGACTGCGATTCCGCCTACGAGAGGAAAGGCCCGCAGACCGAGCAGATCGAGTATTTCCAAATCGGTCACTATGCCGGTTACGATCTCGTCGGCCGCACCGAAGTCGAGCCGATGCCCACCGACCCTGATTTCAAGACCACCGGCCGTTACTGGCTGTTCGGCCTCTATCCAATTCTTGCACCGCAGGAAATTCGCGGAACTGGCTTCATCCGCTATCGTTACGCCGATCCAAGACGAGGCGATGACATCTGGAGCCTTGACGCCGGCTCACGCCGGCTGCGCCGCGTCAACGAGGCGATTATGAGTTCCTCGACGACCGGTGGCGGAAGCGCCGCGCATACCTGGGATCCCGATCACTACTCGGGCTTCAATCCCAAGACCGAGCAGTACTTCTATAAATTCCTCGGCGAGAAAAACATGCTCGCGACGATCCACGCCGACCACTCACCCGAACAGCGATGTCCCACTGACGGCGGCACCAGCGCGTGCCCCGAAACATGGGAGATGCGCCACATGTACATCGCGCAGGCGCTGCCCGATCGCTCGCGCATCAACGCGCTTGATTCACGTACGGTAATCTACATGGACAGCGAAATGTGGTTCGAGCCCTACATCGATACTTATGACCGGGCGGGCCATCTGTTCCGCGCCCATATCTACTGGCTGGCGACTCGCGACCGCCCGGTGCCCGACGCCAGGGTCGCAATCTATCCCTTCAAGCGCTCCTTTGTCGTAGGCGCGGTCTCCACCGACGTGCAGTCGGGCCTCGCCACGATGTGCTATCTGCCGGGGATGGAAACGCCTGAGCGCGAATGCTGGTACATCAACATGGGCGCGGTCGATCGCCAGTTCTTCACCACCCAGGCGATGGTCCGCGCGGCGTCGTTCTAAGCGCACATCTGTTCGCGACGAAAAAAGCGGGCGCGATCCAAGAATGGATCGCGCCCGCAACCTTACCTCTTCCTTCGGGAGAGGTAAGAGCCGGGATTCTTCGCTTCGCTCTGAATGACACAAAAAACACTGGGTGCAGAGCCTGTCCTGAGCCTGCCGAAGGAGGTCACCCCTGCCCAAGGAAGCGTGAAACCCACGGAGGGGTTTCACTAAGATAAAGTTCCTGATCTCCTCCGCCGGCCTACACGATCCTCTTCTGCCCGTGCTTGAATCCACCCTGCTCGCCAATCGCTTCATTGCCGCGCTCGGGCTCTATCCGTTGGACTTCCCGCTCGCGCTCAGGTTCGCGACGACGCCCGCGATTCTGCCCCTCGCCGCGCGGTTCGCGCCGGCCGCCGCTGTCCGTCGGCACTATCTCGATTGATCGCATCGTGCCGTCGCCCGCCGATCGCGTCGTAATCATCGGATCGTCCTTGAGCGCCAGATGCACCACGCGGCGGTCGCGCGGCGGCATCGGCTCGAGCCGCACCGGCTTATGCTCGCGCTTGGCCTTCTCGCCCATCGACAGCGCCATCCGATGCAATTGCTGGCGGCGCCGCGCGCGATACGATTCGGTCTCGAGCGAAATCGGCGCCGCGTCCTTGATTCGCCGCGCCAGGATGCGGTTCACGATGTACTCGAGCGCGTCGAGCGTCTGCCCATGCCGCCCGATCAGAATCCCCGAGCCGTCGCCCCTTATCTCGAGCTCGACCGTCTCCGCATCGACTTCAATCTCCCGCACGTCGGTCTGCTCGCCCATCTGCTCCAGAATCTGCTTGAGGATGACGATCGCCTCGCGGCGCTGATCCTCGACGCCCGCGCTTTTGCGCCCGGTGTCACCGCCGTCATCGTCGCCCGCGGACGCCGCCGGACTCGAGCTGCGCGCGCGGCCGTCATTGCGCCCCCGCCGCTGATTCTCGCGTCCGCGTCCGCTCCCATCAGGCGCGCGCTCTTTCCGGACCTGCGACGCTACAGCTTGCGGCGCCGGCGACGACGCATTGCCTGCCTCGGCCTTGCGCGTCACTCGCACCCGCGCATTGCGCGCGCCCAGTCCGAGCACGCCTGCGCGCGGCGTCGCGATCACTTCGATCGTGACCTCGTCCTCGCGCGCGCCAAGCTGTTCGAGCGCTTCCCTCGTCGCCTCTTCCACCGAGGCGGCTTCCACTTCTGTCGAATCCATATTGCTCATGTAGCCGGCGTGTATTGTTGGAATTCGCGGTTGAGAAAGTATTGCTGGATAACGCCCAGCAGGTTAGACGAAAAATAGTACAAAGCCAGTCCCGCCGGAAAGTTTATAAACATGACCGTGAAGATCAGCGGCGTCAGCATCATCATCTTCTGCTGATTCGGATCCGGCGTCGTCGGCGTCATGTATTGCTGCATGAAGCTGGTCACGCCCATCAGCAGCACCAGCACCGGCAAGCCGTGGCAATTCATCAGCGGCAGTTGCGGCAGCCCCGGCACGTGCAGGCAATCGGGCGTCGACAAGTCGTTGATCCAGCCGACGAACGGCGCATGCCGCAGCTCGATCGAATTCAGCAGCGCCTCGTACAGCCCGAGAAAAATCGGCAGTTGCAGCGCCATCGGCGCGCACCCGCCCAGCGGATTGACGTGATTGCGCTTGTAGAGATCGACCATCTCTTTCTGCAGCTGCTCGTTGTTGTCCTTATGCTTGTCGCGCAGCCGCTGAATCTGCGGTTGCAGCCGCTGCATCTTCATCATCGATCGCTGGCTCCTGATCGATAGCGGCAGGAACGCGATCCGGATCGACACCGTCAGCAGGATAATATCGACGCCGTAGTTGGGCGCGATGTAGTGAAACAGTTTGAGCGCGCGCAGAAAGATAATCGCCAGGATTCCGAAGATGCCGAAATCGATCGCCTTGTGCAGCGCCGGATTCACCCCGTCCAGCGTCTCCAGCAGCTTCGGCCCCATGAAGATTTCGGTGTGGACTCGCGTCGCGCCGTCGAACAGGATGCGCGCGATCGCCTCGTCGCCGGCGTAGGACATCGTCAGCTCGCCGATCGCCGGCTGCTGCGGCAGAAATACCGCGAGGAAGTAGCGGTCGCCGAAACCCGCATACGTGATCGGCCCCGTCAGCGGCGGCACTCCCTTCTGCAGGTTCTTCTGACTCTCGGTGATCACCTTGTCGGCAACGTCGCCCTGCAATTCGGGGATATCGCGATACCCCTGATGGGCCGTCAGCGGCTGGCTCATCGAAACGCCGAGCTGATTCACCGCCGGCCCGCCGCTGGTAGCCACGTCCATCGAAAACACGTAGCTCGACGGCTTGAACGTGAAGGTCTTGGTGATAGTGGCGCCGTCCGCGGTCTTCGCGACAAATGCCGCCGTCGCGTCCCCGCTGGCGGCCACCTTGATCTGTGCGGGCGAATTCGTTTCGTAGTCGAGATCGCTGTCGTCGTAGACTTGGCCGCTACGCGTCAACACCGCGCCCAGCGGCAGATGGCCTCCCGGCTGCACTTGCACCATCTCATACGGCGGACTGCCCTTCGCCGCCGCCTGCCGATAGCGTGTGAGCACGAAACTCTTGAGCCGCGCGCCACGCGTCGTGAACACAGCTACGTAAAAATCCGAATCGACTTCGACCGTCCGCTCCGGCACCAGCGCCATCGACGGCGTCATCGCAGTGGATTGCGGACCCGCCGCGGTTGCCGCCGTCGCGACCGCTCCCGGAAGCGCCGTGCCGCTCGCCGTCAACGGCGTCGCCTGCCCATTGCCGAGCGCCTGCGCCTGCTCGGTCTTCGCCGCCTTGGCCTTCTCAGCAGCCTGCTGTTGTTGCTGAGTGGGGGCAGGAAAAAAGCGCTTCAGCACCAGCTCCTGGTAGGCAACCACCAGCACGATAGACAAAATAACCGCAAGCAGTACTCGACTAGAATCCAATTTTGTTCCTTGTTCTCTTTCCGTTCCGCGCGCATTCTCGGCGCGCTCTTAATACCTCGCCCGTTATTTTACGGGAGAGGCGGCCGGCCGCATCGCGGCCGGTAGGTGAGGGTTCTGGGCCCACACCGCAAATCCAGGCGCGCGCACGTTTTTGTATCATTCCGAGTGGAAGCCCCCGCGGCGAAGAATCTCGACGGACACTCTTGCGTCCGGCGCCTGTCGCACAAGCGCGCGCAGACGCGCGCGATCCTTCGCTGCGCAGACTCCGCTCAGGATGACACAACGAAAGGAGCAGACGGCTTCTTCTCATCGAGATCGCTCCTCTGCCGCTGCCTCACGCCCGCGCACCGGATCGAAGCCATGCCCACCGAGCGGATTGCACCGCGCAACCCGCCACGCGGCCATGATACCGCCGCGAATAATTCCGTACTCCGCGATCGCGTCGCGCGCGTACGCCGAGCAGCTCGGCTCGAACCGGCATGCCGGCCCGTTGATCGCATGAATCACCGGCGAGACCACCGCGCGATAAATCGCGAGCATGCCAACCGCCACCAGTCGCGGCGATGTACCAATCTTCCGCACCGTTCTTTCCGGTTCCCCTTCCCACCATGGGAAGGGGTTAGGGGTTAGGTTATCTTGCATCAATCACCCCGTCCCGCGATGCGACCGCTAACGTTACGCGCCGCCATCGCAAGTTCATCGCAGATAGCCGCCGATCCGAGCGCAGCGGCACCGCCGCGCGCGATCACGACTATCGATGTACCCGCTGGAAGCCGGTCACGAATCACTTTCCTGAAACACTCGCGCACGCGTCGCTTCACCCGGTTGCGCATCACCGCGTTGCCGATTCTGCGCGACACCGTCACTCCCAGGCGCGAGCGCGCCGGCTCGGCGTCGAGACTGCCCGCATAGAGCACGAAATGGGGACTCTGGAATCGCACGCCGTTTCGCTGGAGGCGCAAAAATTCCGCGCTTCGATGCAGCCGGTCTGCCGCCGCGAAGCTTGATTGCGCGCGCACTGGAGCTTAGCCCGGCTGCTTGGGCGGGATCGAGATTGCCAGCCGCGTGCGGCCCTTGGCGCGGCGGCGCTTGAGTATCTTGCGGCCGCCCGGCGTGGCCATCCGCGCCAGGAATCCATGAGTTCGTTTGCGACGGCGGTTATGCGGTTGGTAGGTCCTTTTCATTGCGCGGGGCCAGTTTCACTCGGTTTTGAATTCCGACCGGCAAGGTCGGTTAGTAGGTCGGGTATCTCTCGTCCGGCAGGTCTTTTTGGATCGACCCCGAACACGCAATCGAACCATACCGCGCGCGATTGAGCAAGCACCCCGCTCCGGGGGGCGCTCTCTTAATTCGGGGTTGAGTGTCTTAATTTGAAATCCTCAGTGTCTTAATTTGCCGCGCTCACTTGGCAAAAAGAAGTGCAGGCTTATCACCTTGCTCGGTGCTGACAACTCGTTCCGTCTTGTCGTAGTTTACGACGCATTCCCTAGATTGCTCGTGCAGATAGTCCAATTCTTTCTTGTCGAACCACATTGCGAAAGGCAAGTACGTAAATTCTGCGCCCGGATGAAGCAGCATGATTTGGCCGTGCGGATCGCAGTCATAATCGTCGTTGTGCAGTACGCCGCGTACCATGGCACCCATTGGCGGCGTTCCCAATTTCGCGATGACCTCTTCGCGAGTCATGCCCGATTTGATTTGATTAAGATTGCCGTCCGCCGTCTTGGTACTGATTCCGCAGCCAGCTAACCAGCCCACAAGCGCGAGCGCGGCTGCGTGGCGTGGCTTCATAACTGGCGGTTTACCAGAATTCAGAAGTCCGCGGCAATGAAACGGGATCCGCCCGTCGTCTTCGCGGCAACCGGGGGATGAAGCTTTCAGGCGTGCGTCGTCTTTACGAGCCATCGGTCTGCCGCGCGTTCCGATAATTCATTTGCGAAAAAACGAACTGCCAATTGACCGCCGCCTCCGTTATATTGATTCACCAACTCCCTAGCTGAAGGGCAGCTCGAATGCCAAAACTCAAATTCGCGCGCATCATTCTTTTCACCAATCAGATCGACGAGATGACCCGCTACTACGGGACCATCCTCGGCCTCAAACAAATCACCGACGAGCGGATGTGGCGCGAGTTCAACGCCGGCGGCACCTGCATCGCGCTCCATTCGGGGCCGCCGTCGCCGGGCCGCAAAGGCCCCAAGATTGTCTTTCATGCTGACAACGTCGCCGAGCTGAGGAGCACCTTGGTCGCGCGCGGCGCGCGCTTCGGCAAGGTCAGCAGCGGTGAATTGTGTCTGTGCGACGGCAAGGACCCGGACGGCAACCCGGTGCAGCTCTCCAACCGCGCTAGACGCGGTCGTCCCGCTACTCGCCCTTGATTCTCGGATCGTCGTCGCGCACGCATAGCGAGTACGCGTAGCGCGCATTGTAGAGGTTCTTGCTGTCGGCCTTTTCCGCTTCGATCACTGTCGCGCGATAGCTTTCGCATCCCTGCTGCGTCGTGAACCTGTCCATATGCTCCCACTCCGAGAGCGGCGTCTCGCGCTGCAAGCCCCGCCGCGCACAATCGATCGACGGCGCGATGAGGATCCATCCGGCGAACACGGCCGCCGCAAGATGCCCGAACCTCATAAGATCGGTTATCTCGATATTCCCGCCGGCCCGCAAGAGAACTGCCTCTCATGACAGGAAAGCAACGATAGTAGGACGAAATTTATTTCGTCGATTGTATTTTTCGCTTTGTGACGGGGCTGACGGAATAAATTCCGTCCTACTCCCAGGGAAGCGTGAAACCCACGGCGGGTTTCACATACAATCAAATTTCTTTCTCACGATGTACCTCGCCGACACCATCGTTGCGCCTGCTACTGCGCCGGGAATCGGCGCTGTCGCGATTGTGCGGCTGTCAGGGCCGCGCGCATTCGAGATCCTCGACGCGATCTTTCGCCCAGTGGGGCGGGCCGCCGTGCCCGCCATTGTCGAACTCAGGCCGCGGATGATGCGGCTGGGCGATGTCGTCGATCCCGTATCCGGCGCGTGCATCGATCGCGCGCTCGCGGTCGTTATGCCTCATCCCGCGAGTCTCACGGGCGAGGACGTCGCCGAGATACAATGTCACGGCGGTCCGTTCATCGTCCGGCGCATCGTGGCGCTGGCGCTGGATGCGGGCGCGCGCATCGCGGAGCCGGGCGAATTCACGCGGCGCGCATTTCTGAACGGCCGGATGGATTTAGCCGAGGCAGAGGCGGTCGCCGATATCGTCGCAGCGCGCAGCGATTCCGCACTGGCGAATGCGTTGGCGCAACTTTCCGGCGCGCTTTCCGCACGCGTGGCAGAATTGCGCGCCCAGGTCGTTGCGATTCGGGCGCATCTCGAAGTCGAGATCGATTTCTCCGACGAGGATATCCGGCTGCCGTCGAGGCGCGAGGTCGCCGCGGAGATCGAACGGCTGATCGCCGGCGTCGCAGTTCTGCACGACAGCTTCGCGCGCGGCATACTAATGCGCGAGGGCGTCCGCGCGACGATCGTCGGCAAGCCCAACGCCGGCAAGTCGAGTCTTCTAAATTTACTACTGGGCGCCGATCGCGCCATCGTCACTCCTGTCGCGGGTACGACGCGCGACGTGATTGAGGACTCGGTCCAGCTCGGGCCGTACTCACTAGTGCTCAACGATACGGCGGGTGTCCGCGAGTCGGCGGACGCCGTGGAGAGAATCGGCATCGAGCGCACGATACGATCGGCGCGTGATGCGGACCTGCTGATCGCGATGTTCGATTCGTCGCGCCCGCTCGAGGCCGCGGACGAGGAGGTGATTCGCCTGACGGATAACCGCCCGGGATTGGCGATACTGAACAAACGCGATCTGCCCGCGGCTATCTCAGCGGCAGAACTTCGTGAGCGCGGGTTGTGTCTGCCGATCTTGCCGTTCTCGGCGATTAATCTCGACGAAAGCGCGACCCTGCGCGGCGAGCTGACCAAAGTGATCGGCGCCCTCATCGACCCATCCGCACGTTTATCCAACGATCAAATCGCGATCTCGCGCGAGCGTCATCGCGACGCGCTCGCGACGGCGCTCGCGGCGCTCAAGAATGCGCGCGCGTCGGCGCTGTCGCTGATGCCGCCGGAGATCGTCGCGGTCGATATCATGGCAGCGGCCGCCGCGCTCGGCGCGATCACCGGCGAAGTCAGCGGCGAGGACGTCCTCGACGCAATCTTCCGGGATTTCTGCATCGGGAAGTGAGAGTGCGCGGCAAAAGAACCTAACCCCTAACCCCTTCCCGAGCGGGAAGGGGAACCGGATTTAAGAAGAAGTCCGCATTCAGCTCGATCCATGCGCCCTCACCCGCGCCGTTGGCGCGCCCTCTCCCGAAGGGAGAGGTAAATCCCGCCACCTCCTCCCAACCATGAGAGCGAAATGGTGTCCTCGCCATTTCGCGATTTCCTGTAACTGGGTGCAGGGGTCACCCCTGCCGAAGGAGGTGCGGAACCCACGGTGGGTTCCGCATTAGACAAAGTGATTTCCCCTTCCCCTAAGCGCGCATCGACGCGCGCGTATTCCCGAGCAGTATCTCCGCGACCGCCGTCAGATCGTTATCATCGTAGTAATCGATTTCGATCCTCCCCGGATTTCGTCCGCGCCGCTTGAAAATTCTGACCTTGCGCTTGAGCGCGCGCTGCAGACCCTCGGCGAGTGCGTTCAGATTGGCGTCGGCGGCTGCTCGCGATACGGCCGTTTTAGTATTGCGCGGGCGATTCGCCGTCACCATTTCTTCGGCGCCGCGCGCCGAGATTCCGACCGCCGCGATTCGCCGCGCCGCCGACAGCTGCGCCTCCGTCGATTCGATCGACAGCAGCGGCCGCGCCTGGCCGGCGTTGAGTTCTCCCTTCGCGATCATATTCAGAATCGGCTGCGGCAGTTCGAGCAATCGAATCGAGTTGCCGACGTACGGGCGGCTCTTCCCGACGCGCGCGGCTATCTGGTCGTGGGTGAGCCCAAAATGGTCGAACAGGCGGAAAAACGCCAGCCCTTCTTCGACCGCGTTCAAATCTTCGCGCACGATATTCTCGACCAGCGACATCTCGAGCGCAGCGCGATCGTCGAGCTCGCGCACGACTACGGGCACCGTTTCGAGACCCGCCGCGCGCGCCGCCCGCAGCCGCCGCTCGCCCGCGATCAGCTCGTAGCGCGGCCCGTCGCTTTCGGGCGCGTCGATTCGCCGCACGATCAGCGGCTCGATAATCCCCTGGCTCTGGATCGCGAGAGTGAGTTCGGCCAGCCGTTCCTTGTCGAAATTTATTCGCGGCTGAAACTCACCCGGCGCGATACTCCCGATCGGCGCCATCTTGAATTGCCCGCCGCCGCTATCCTCGGCGCCGGTTTCGATCTCGGCGGCCGCATTGCCGATCAGCGCATCCAGCCCGCGCCCCAATGGTTTCCGCATCATCGTAGTAGTCCTCTAATTTCTTTCAGGTTCCGAAAAAATCCTAACCTCTCCTTGTCCGAGGAGAGGTCGGCGAAAGCCGCGCAGCGGTGTCGCCGGGTGAGGTGCAACGCCCGACAGCGCACCTGCCTCGACTCGTTTAATCACAATTCATAGACACTGGTCCGCCGCCGGACACCAGCATCACTTTCTGACGTGCTGCACCAGGCAAACCGGCTTGTATGCTACGGCCGGCGTTGCACCTCTCCCGTCGCTCACCTTCGGCACGCGCCGACCTCTCCTCGGACAAGGAGAGGTAGGAGTCGGGATTCTTCGCTTCGCTCTGAATGACACAAAAACACCGGGTGCAGGGGTCACCCCTGCCCAAGGAGGTGCGGAACCCACGGTGGGTTCCGCCTTCAATTAATTCTCCCATCCCCTGCCTCCCCACGCGCGACGATCTCCGCCGCGAGCGCGCGATAGCCCTCCGCCCCTGCCGACTTCGGGCCGTATTCGAGCACGGACAGGCCATGGCTCGGGCTCTCGGACATCCGCACGCTGCGTGGAATCACGCTGCGAAAAACTTTTTCCGGAAAATGCCGTCGTACCTCATCTGAAATCTCGTGACTCAGCCGATTTCGCGAGTCGAACATCGTGAGCACCAGCCCTTCCAGCTCGAGTCCCGGCCTCAGCGCCGCCTTAACCTTGTTGATCGTGCCGAGCAACGAGTTCAGCCCTTCGAGTGCGTAGTACTCGCATTGCATCGGCACGAGCACACTGTCCGCCGCGACGAGCGCATTGAGGGTAAGAATTCCAAGCGACGGCGGAGTATCAATTAGAACATAGTTATATTCTACTCTGATTGGCTCCAGGAGCGCTCGCAACCGTCGCTCGCGACCCTCCATCGTGACCAGCTCGATCTCGGCGCCGACCAAGTCATCGCCCGCCGGCGCAAGCGACAACATCGGCCGCACCTGCCTTAGAATTTCCGCGATCGCCAGCCCGCCGACGAGCGCTTGGTAGATAGTCTTGCCCTCGCGACGAGCGGCGGCGAAGTCTTCAGGCGTGCTGATCCCCGAGGTCGCATTGCCCTGGGGGTCGAGGTCGACGAGCAGGACGCGCCGCCCTGTATCGGCCAACGCGACCGCAAGATTAATCGCCGTCGTAGTCTTGCCGACGCCGCCCTTCTGATTAGCTATTGCGATTACCCGCCCCACGACCACCCCGCGGGGATTGCCCCCGCACCACGCAAATGAAAGAACCCAGCCCCGAACCGCACCCGTGAAACGTCGCAAGCTCATTAAATCCCCGTGATCGCAAAAGGTCAAATCGCGCGATCAGATTTGCACAACTAGCTGAATTTGAAAGATTTTTTAGCGGAAACGTTTCACGTGAAACGTTCGATCAAACCGAAAACGTGGTACGTCCCATTCACCGGGTGCAGGGGTCACCCCTGCCCAAGGAGGTGTGGAACCCAGGAGGGGTTCCACGTCTGACCTTATCTGCGCGTCCAGGTCGCGACCGCGCGATGGAATACGTCGCGGCCGTGCCGCAAATCATAGACGGACCGGACCCCGTCGAAGAGGCCCGCCTTATGCGCAGCCGCCTCGGTGGCCTCGTCGAACTTCTGATCCGCGCTGACGTAGAGCATGATTACGCCGCCGTCGCGACGGAGCCCTCGACCCGCGATCTCAAACAGCGCGCCCGGGTCCCCGACCGCCCGCGACGTGATCAGGTCGTACTCCTCGTGCAATTCGAGCGACTCCGCCCGCATGCACTCGACGCGCACGTTCTTCAGCCCCATCTCAACCGCCGCCTCGTTGAGGAACGTCGCCCGTTTGCGCCGCGCCTCGACCAGCGTCACGCTCGCGTTGATCGCGGCCGCGATCACGAGCCCGGGAAATCCCGCGCCGCTGCCGACATCCAACATCCGATGGGTCCGCGCCATCCTCAGAATCTTCGCGCTGGCCGCGATCGAGACCGGGATAATACTGTCGAAGACGTGAAAGACGATCTCGTCGGGGTCCCGCGGATGCGCCGTCAGGTTTATCTTCGGCCCCCACACCGCGAGCATCGCCGCCATCCTCTCTATCCGGCCAAGGAACTCATGCGTATTGGCGACGACCCCAAGCGGCGCGATCGCCGGCGCAAGCTGCTCCCGCACCTCCGCTGCAATCTGCTCCGGCGTCAGAACTCTCTTCCGGGGCACCGCCATGACCGTCCGCTTCTTCGGCGCCTTCGCCTTCGTCTTACGTTTCACGTGAAACGTTAACCTCAAAAAGTTAAGTACCTGATTTCATTGAGTAATCATTGCAAAACGTTTCACGTGAAACGTTACCAAAGATCTGATCGGAGGGACGTTTTCCGTTTCACTGGGTGCAGGGGTCACCCCTGCCTCTTGATATGGACCGCCAGGATCGAGATCGCCGCCGGCGTGATTCCCGGCATCCGCGCCGCCTGCCCCAGCGATCGCGGCCGCACCGCCGTCAGCCGCTCCGAGACCTCCGTCGACAGCCCCATCACGCCCTTGAAATCCACCCAGTCCGGTATCGTTGTATCCTCAAGCCGCGCGAACCGCTCGACTGCCTCCGCCTGCCGCCGCACGTAGCCCTCATATTTAATTTCGGTCTCGAGCTCCGCCGCTTCGTCGAGCTTCAGCATCGATGCGACCCCGCTCATCTTGATTAGCGCTTCGTAGCCGATCTCCGGCCGCTTGAGCAGCTCGATCGCGCGCACTGGCTGCGCGATCGGCGTCGATCCATGCGCCTCGATCGCCGCATTGACCTCGTCCGACGCCGGTATCAGCGCGCTCCTGAGCCGCTCGATCTCGGCGCGCACCGCTTCTGTCTTGGCGCGGACGCGCGCGCCCGCCGACGCGTCGAGCAATCCCAGCGCCTCGCCAATCGACGACAGCCGCCGGTCAGCATTGTCCTCGCGGAGCAGCAGCCGGTACTCGGCCCGCGACGTAAACATCCGGTACGGCTCGCCGCCAATCCCGCGCGTCACCAGGTCGTCGATCATCACGCCGATATAAGCCTGGTCGCGCCGCAGGATCAGCGCCGGCTCGCCGCGGACTTTCAGCGCCGCGTTGATTCCCGCGATCAGCCCCTGCGCGCCCGCCTCCTCATACCCGGTCGTCCCGTTGATCTGGCCCGCGAAGAAGAGCCCGCGCACCAGCCTGGTTTCGAGCGACGAGGTCAACTGCGTCGGGTCCGAAAAATCGTACTCGATCGCGTAGCCCGGCCGCATTATCTCGGCGTGCTCGAGCCCCGCGATCGACCGCACCATCGCGAGCTGCACGTCGAGCGGCAGGCTCGTCAACAGTCCGTTGGGATAAACCTCGACAGTGTCGCGGCCCTCGGGCTCGAGAAAAATCTGATGCCGCTCCTTATCCCGGAAGCGCATCACCTTGTCCTCGACCGACGGGCAATAGCGCGGCCCCTTGCTCTGAATCACGCCGGAATACATCGGCGATCGGTCGATCCCGCCGCGGATAATCTCATGCGTGCGCGAGTTGGTGAACGTCAGATGGCAGGGAATCTGCTCCTGCGCAATCCGCTCCGTCCGGAACGAGAACGGCGGCGGCGGCTCGTCGCCCGGCTGAATCTCCAACGCCGAGTAGTCGATCGTGCGCCCATCGAGGCGCGGGCACGTCCCCGTCTTCAGCCGCCCGATTCGAAAACCAAGCTGCGCCAGATGCTCACTGAGACCCATCGCGGCGAAATCGCCGGCGCGCCCCGCCGAATAATTCTGCAACCCAATATGGACGAGCCCCTTCAGGAACGTGCCGGTCGTGAGAATCACCGCCGGCGCCTCGAACACTTCACCTATCTGCGACTCGACCCCGCGGATCGCGCCGTCCTCGACGATCAGCCGTTCGATGCTCGCCTGCCGCACCTGGAGATTCGCCGTGCGCTCGAGCACGCGCTTGCTGCGCGCGCGATACGCGGCCTTGTCGGCCTGCGCCCGTCGCGCACGCACGGCAGGACCCTTGCGCGTGTTGAGAAATCGAAACTGGATTCCGGTCTCGTCAGTCGCCAGCCCCATCTCGCCGCCGAGCGCGTCGATCTCGCGCACCAGGTGGCCCTTGCCTATACCGCCGATCGCCGGGTTGCACGACATCTGCCCGATATGGTCGAGGTTAAGCGTGAGCATCAGCGTGCTCGCACCCATCCTTGCGGCGGCCAGCGCAGCTTCGATCCCGGCGTGCCCGGCGCCGACGATAATCACGTCATAGTTCATGGCGAAGCAGCGATTATGGCCCGCGCCGGGCGATCGCGCAAAGAGCCGGTCACCACCAATCGTTAAGATTTCCCAACTACAGTAGGAGACAAAATTGTATGTGAAACCCGCGATGGGTTTCACGCTTCCTTGGGCAGGGGTGACCCCTGCACCCGGTATCAATCGCAAAGTTGCGCGCAGCGCGCTACTTTGCTCTCGGTCCTATGGATCAAAAACCCAGTTCCTCTTCCCGCGCGCGAAGAGCCTGCTCTAAGCGAAGTATCTAAAGGGTCGAATCGTGATCTTTCATATCGTCAAGCGGGGTGAGTGGGCGATAGCTATCGAGCGCGGGAGTTATGCGCCCGAGAGTTTGCGCGCCGACGGGTTTATACATTGCTCAACCGCCGCGCAGGTCATTGATACTGCTAACCGGTTTTATCGCGGGCAGCGGGACCTGGTCGTCTTGCAGATAGATGAGGCGCGGCTCAAGGCGAAATTGAAGTTCGAGGCGCCGTCGGGTGTGCATGGTGAAGTGGCGGGTGAGTTGTTTCCTCATTTGTATGGTGAGTTGAACGTCGATGCAGTCGTGAGGGTGGTTGAGTTGCCGTGCGCGGCGGATGGGTCGTTTCAGCAGAGGTGACCTCCTTCGGCCTCGCTCAGGACAGGCTCTGCACCCAGTGTTAAGAAAAATCATGAGAAATTTTCTTCGAGTTTCTGTTGTTGCGATCGTAGTCATCGTGGCGGCTGGAGCAGCGATTGCGGCGGAGGCGGTTGCTTACCGGATGGCGGCGACGCTTCATGTCGGAGGCGACGGCGGATGGGATTACGTGACACTCAAACCCGACGGGCGAGTGCTCTATATCACCCGCACGACGCATACGATGGTACTCGACGTGGCGTCGGGCAAGCTGCTGGGGGACATAGGCGGCCAGGTTAGTGCGCATGGCGTGGCGCTGGTGCCGGATGCAGGGCGTGGATTTATCAGCGACGGCGGCAGCGGCTCGGTACAGATTTTCGATCTGCGAAGCCACGCGACACTCGGCAAGGTCGCGGCGGCGGCGGACGCCGACGGAATTATCTACGATCACGCGAGTAACCGGGTGCTCGTGATGTGCGGCCGCGCGCATCGGATGGTCGCGATCGCGCCCGATGTGAATCCTGCGGGCGGCACGGCGGCGGCGACGGTCGATCTCGGCGGATCGCCGGAGTTCGCGGTCGCCGACGAGAAGGGGAAGGTCTTCGTCAATATCGCGGACAGGGACGAGGTGGCGGTGGTCGATACGAAGCAGATGAAGGTGGTCGCGCGATGGCCGACCGGGCCGGGGATGCGGCCGACGGGGATTTCGATGGATCGGGCGACGCGGCGCCTGTTTATCGGATGTCGAAATAACAAGCTGGTCGTGATGAATGCCGACGACGGCAGGATCGTGGCGGATTTTCCGATCGGCGCGTACGTCGATGCGACTGCGTTCCGCGGCGGGCTCGCGTTCGCAAGCTGCGGCGACGGGACGTTGACGATTATCCGCGAAGTGTCGCCGGCCAAGTTCGAACTCGCGCAGGTGCTGAAGACCGAGTTGGGCGCGCGGACGATGGCGGTCGATACCGTCGGCGAGATGATTTATCTGCCGACGGCGGATTTGACGTTTCCGGCGGGCAGCAGCAGTCCGGCACATCCGCGGCCCGTGCCCGTGCCGGGGACGTTCAGGATATTGGTGGTGATGGAATAGCCTCTGGTTCCCTCGCCCCACGAGGGGAGAGGGTTAGGGTGAGGGACAATTGTGCGGCGCAATTGTCTGTCGCGCCGCACACTCTGGAATCCGGAACATTTGGTCCCTCACCCGCCGCGCGTGGGCGCGCGTCGGCCTCTCCCCTCGTGGGGCGAGGCAAAGATTTCGCTTCGCTCAGGACGCCATACGATTTTGATCAGGCGACGACGTGGTCGGAGAAGCCGGCTACGTCGTAGGTCATTATCAGGAGATCACGAGAGCGGCCGCGGCGGTCTTCGACCCAATCGGAAAGGATCGCTTCGACCTGGAAGCCCAAGTGCTCGAAGGCGGCGCGCGCAGCGGTCTGATCGGTGGTCATCTGGGCCGTGATCTTTTTGAGGCCGAGTGAACGCGCGAGATCGAATACTTCGGCGGCGAGGCGGCGGCCGAGTCCCGCACCGCGGTAACGCGACGAGGTGATGATGCGGATTTCGCCGACGCGCCGAGTCCATCGCGCCTGATCGAGGTGGACGCTCGCGTAGGCGGCGAGTTCGCCGTCGACCTCGGCGAGCAGGGTGATGGTGTGCCCGGCCTTGATGTTATCGACCCAACTCTGGACGACGCCGCGATCGGTGATGTCTGTGCGCAGGAAGAGCAGGTCGTCGGCAGGCAGGTTGCGGGCGAAATCGATGATACGATCGAGGTCGTCGGGGCCCATCACGCGGATGGCGGCGCTATGGCCGTCGCGCAGCTTAAGCTCAATTGGATAAGGGCGATTAGTCTTGATCTGCTCGGTCATCGAAACCTCCGGCGTAACCGCTGTGGGCAAGCGCTGCTTTCGAGAATACTCGTAAGGCGCTGTTAACCCGCGCGGAACGCTATCCTTGATCAGCGCGGGCGGCCCGGCAAGCGCAGCATAAATAAAATTCGGCTTGCGCTTTGGCGACCATGCCTGCCAAACTTTGCAATCTGCGGCATTGTCATTTCCAGGTTTTCCCGACTGGGACGGGGCATCGCGCTGCGGCCCACGGCAGGGAAGTCCCACTCGGAGGTGAGTTAGAATGGCCGAAAAACCGACACTTCCATCCGCGTCGAGCTATCGGCTGTCAACGCAGGATGCGACCTTTATCTACGGTGAATCGCAGAGTGGTCCGCTGCATATCGGATCGATCGGGCTGTTCGAGGGTCAGGTCGATTTCAACGGGCTCTTGGGGCATTTCGAGGAACGGATGCATCTGGTGCCGCGCTACCGGCAGCGGCTGATCGAAGTCCCGCTGAATTTCGCGCATGCGATGATGGAGGATGACCCGGAGTTCGCCGTCGAGAATCACGTATTTCCGCACGAGCTGCCTGACGCGATGAGCGAAGGCGACGCGCTAGCGGAAATGATGCGCATCTTCAAGAAACCGCTCGACCGCAAGCATCCGCTGTGGGAGCTGCACGTGTTCCACAACCTGGACGGGAATCGCACGGCGCTGATGTGGAAGGTGCATCATTGCCTGGTCGATGGCGTGTCGGGGGTCGAGCTGCTGAAGGTGATGTACGATTTTCGCGCGGAGCCCGACGATATTCCGCAGCCGCCGGAGCCATGGGTGGCGGCCAAGCCGTCGAGTCTGATCCGGCGATTCGCGGAGGCGGTGCGCGATCAGATTCAGGGCGCGGTCAACTCGACGATCAACGCGGCGGTCGAAGCGATCGAGGATCCGGCCTCGGTGACGGAGCGCGCGCGGCAGTTGGGCGAGGCGTCGCGGGTGATGACGGAGCTGGCGACGCGGCGGATAGTGGCGACGCCGTGGAACGCGACGCCGGTCACGCAGGACCGCGTGGTGGCATGGACGCGTCAAACGTTCTCGGACTTTCGCGCGATCAGATCGGCGTTCGGCGGATCGGTGAACGATGTAGTACTGGCTATGTTGACAGAGGGCGCCGCTCGATATTTGCAGCATCATGGGTACGCCGTCGAGGGACAGCAACTGTGTATTGGATGTCCGGTCAACGTGCGGCACAAAGATGAAAAGAGTTCGCTGGGGAATCGCGTCTCGATGATGTTCCCGACCGCGCCGGCGGCGCCGATGGATATTGTCGAGCGGCTGAAACTGATTCACGAAGAGACGGAGCGAATCAAGGCGGCGGGCTCCGCGCAGGCTCTGGAAGCCATGATGGGGCTGAGCGACGCGATCCCACCGAGCATGATCGGGCCGGCCTCGCGGGTGACGACCACGATGCTCGATGTCGCGGGACGGCTGGCGAAGTGGACCGATTGGAGGCCGCGGCCCGACGGCATGGCGCTGCCCGCATTCGGAATAAACTTTATCGCGACCAACGTGCCGGGCGTGCAGGTGCCGCAATATATCAACGGTCACGTATGTTTGGACATGGTACCGCTGGTGCCGCTCGGCGCAACGATGGGGTATGCAGTCGCAATACTCAGTTACTATAGAAGTCTATACTTCGGAATGATGGCAGACCCGCGCGTGATGCCCGACGTCGCGTTGATGAAGGCATTCGTCGATGACGCATTCGCGGAGCTGAAGCGGCGATGCGTGGAGAAGTCGGCGGAAAAAGCAGCGGAGGAGCCGGAGCGGAAGAGCGCCAGCGGCGCTTGAGGGGAAGGGGAGATCACTTTATTGAATGTGAAACCCGCGATGGGTTTCACGCTTCCTTCGGCAGGGCTGAGCCCTGCACCCGGTGAGAAGAAATCGCGAAATGGCGAGGACGTCATTTCGCTCTCAAGGGTTCTTTTCCCTCTGTCATTCAGAGCGAAGCGAAGAATCCCGGCTCCTTCTTACCTCGCCCGGGTTAGGATGTCGCGTTCCTCGCATCCTATTATTCGCCTCTCCCGCTTAGTTGCGGGAGAGGTCGCGCCGCCTGGCGCGGGTGAGGGGGAGCTTCACGGGAGAGGAGGCCGGCGGGCGTAGCCGCCAATAGGTGAGGGTGCTGGGCCGCAGCACTAAAGCTCGTGCGGCCACTTTTTCTGACGGAAGGTTGAGGTTCACCCTATGCGATGCGGATGGGCGCGCAATGAGTTGGCGATTCGCTACCACGATGAAGAGTGGGGCGTGCCGGTGCATGACGAGCGACGATGGTTCGAGTTTATCACGCTCGAAGGGGCGCAGGCCGGGCTGAGCTGGGATACGATTCTGCGCAAGCGCGAGGCGTATAGGAAAGCATTCAAGGGGCTCGAGCCGGCGCGAGTTGCGAAGTTTGGCGAGCGCGATGTGACGAGGCTGCTCGCGGACGCGGAGATCGTTCGCAATCGGTTGAAGATCAATTCCACAATCGGCAACGCGAAAGCGTTTCTTGCCGTGCAGAAAGAGTTCGGCAGCTTCGACGAATATGTCTGGCGGTTCGTTGGCGGGCGTCCGCGGATCAACAAGTGGCGCGCGCTGAAGCAGGTGCCGGCGCGCACCGACGAATCGGATGCGATGAGCAAGGAGCTGATCGGGCGCGGATTCAAGTTCGTGGGATCGACGATCTGCTACGCGATGATGCAGGCGACGGGGATGGTGAATGATCATCTGGTGGATTGCGAGAGGTATAAGGTGGTGGGGCGGGCGAAGTGAGTGATTTGTAGAGATTGTGCTTGAATCGCGGAACCCTCACCTACCGGCGGCTACGCCCGCCGGCCTCCTCTCCCGTGAAGCTCCCCCTCACCCGCGCCAATGGCGCGACCTCTCCCGCAACTAAGCGGGAGAGGCGAATAATCGGTTGCGAGGAACGCGACATCCTAACCTGGGCGAGGTAAGATCGGATCGCCCCTAACTTAGCGAGATGCGTAGGATTTGCCGCGTTTGATTAGGACTAGGCGGCGGTTGCCGTGGTCGGAGGTCAGGACTGGTTCGAAGTCGGGGTTGTCGCTTTGATCTTTTTTCCAGACATGGGCGGGCAGGATGATGAAGCCGGGAGGGGCGTCGCTGAGATGGCCCTGGAGTATCGGCGCGTCGCGATCGAGATAGAAGAGGAGCGGCGCTACCTCTTCCTGGAATCCGTACAGGTAGAGCGGGTCGGCGGGTGCGACGACGCGGGCGATTTCATCGGCGGCGGGGCGAAATGAATCGTCGCGGCATGCGCGCACTTCCGCGCGCGGGATATAGATGAAGTTGAAGACGATGAGACATGCGCATAGCGCGGCGAATGTCCAAGTCGCGACGCGACGGTATGCGATCGGCGGGATGGTGACGATCCACCAGGCGAGAATCACGGCGGCGGCGGGCCATACGGGGAGCAGATACGAGCGGCGCTTGTAGGCGGCGATGCTGAAGAAGATGACGGTGGCGAAGTAGAAGATCGCGAAGAGGCGGACGGCGGAGCGGGCGCGCGAGTCAGAGGTTGTGGGGGTGCCGGCGCCCTCACCCGCGTCGCTTGGCGCTCCGCGACCTCTCCCGGGGGAAGAGGTAATTAATGCGGTGGCGGCGGCGATTGGGAGCAGGAGGCTTAGCGGGGCGGAGTTCAGGAGGACGGGTTTGACGTAGTACCAGGGGGCCATCGCGCCGAGCGAGCCGAAGAAGCGGCCGACGTTTTCGGTGTCGAGCTGGCGATTGAGGAAGGCGAAGCGGCCGCCGAAGTAGCATGCGAGATACCAGCTCGAAGCGATCGCGGCGCCGAGGATGATCGCGCCCGGATCGAGCATCGTGAGAATCTGGCGTCCGCGACGTTCGACGATCATAAAGATGAGGATCGCGGCGCCGGGAAGAATCGCACCGACGGGGCCCTTGGCGAGGACGCCGAGGCCGAGCGCCGCCGCCATCAGGTAGAGCGCGGAGAGGTTGGACTCGAAGCGTGCGGCGCGGCCGGACGAGGCGGGGTCACGCGGTATCCACCACAGAAAAGCGAACAGCGCGAGCGACTCGAAGAAGCATAGCGTCATGTTGACGCGGCCGAAGCGGCCCTGGCTGATGTACTGGTAGGACGCGGCGAGACTGAGTCCGGCGAGAATCGCAGCGTCGAGGCCGAGGATTTCGTAGGCGAGGAGCATCGTGAGGACTGCGCCGGCGATCGCGTAGAGTGCGGATGGCAGGCGCAGATTTGCGGCGGTCACTTTGCGGATGTCGAGGACGCGATCGATCGCGACAGCGGTCCAGTGGAACAGCGGCGGCTTGTACATCGGGACGTTGCCGTTCTCGACCGGGAACAGGAGATGGCCGTGCTCGACCATCTGCTGGACGAAGACGCCTTCGACGGCCTCGTTGCCGGTGCATACGTCGCCAGCGCCGAGTCGATGGAGGGTGAGGACGGCGATGATCAGAGCGATCGCTATAATCGCGGCGGCGGGTTTCGCGGTCACGCGAAGGTTCCTGGAGAGGAGGCAGAATCTTGAGTCGCGCGCAGAATCGCGCGCTGAATAAGGATCCTCACCTTCATCCTCTCCCATTCCGGGAGAGGGGAAGAAGCGTTGCGCAGTTATGCAAAGGTCTCATTGCAGGAAGAGCGGAAGAAGCTCTAGTGTGGCGTCCCGTAAATGACTTGAAGAACAAAGCCCTAACCCCTCACCCCTTCCCCAGAAAGAATGGGGAAGGGGAACAGGAAAAATCCTCTGGGGAATGGCGGGGTGCTTGCCGCCATCCTATCCCCCTGGCCCCCTTTCCGGGCCGGAAAGGGGGAACCGGACCAGAGAGTGCCGTGGCTGATCGTGCGCAAATGGGCCAGAACTTTTTGAAGATATTTGCGGGACACTACACTAGCAGGCTGCTGAAAAAGTAATTTTCAACGCCTGCTCCCTCTCTCTTGTCTCCCCCAAAGGGGGAGATGTTGTAGGTAAGAAGACAGCTTCTACGCAGAGTGTTGAAAAGCTTGATATCAAATCCACGAGTTGCATCGAGTTCTTCGACACCCTGCTAGGGCTTCAGCAGGACTTTCATTACGTTGTCTTTTCTGGCGTTGAAGATTTCGTAGCCTTTGGCGGCGTCCTCTAACGGCATTATGTGACTTATCAAGGGGCGGGGATCTAATGTTCCGCTTGCTATCAGGCGGGATAGCTCCGGGATGTGGGCGTTGATGTTGGCGAGGCCGATGCTGAACTTCAGGTCGCGCATGAAAGCGTAGCCGATTGGGAAGTTGAACGACGGGGCGGCGAAGACGCCGATTACTGAGACGGTACCGCCGCCGCGCGCGGCCATTATCGCGGCGGTCAGGGCCGCGTCGTTGCCGACCGCTTCGATCGTGACGTCGGCGCCGCGTCCTTCTGTGCGATCGAGGATCGTTTGATTCGCATTCTCGACGTTCACCGCCGTTGCGCCGAGTTTGCGCGCGAGGTCGAGGCGATACGGGATGCTGTCGACGGCGATGATTTCGGCGGGGCCGAACAGTTTCGCGCTCATCACGGCGCACAAGCCCACCGGGCCGCATCCGAAGATCGCGACGGTGTCGCCGGGACGGATGTTGCCGTTAATCGCGCCGAAGTAGGCCGTCGGCAGGATGTCGGCGAGAAATACTGCGCTGTCGTCGTCGATCGCGTCTGGGAGCCGGTAGCAGGTGTAATCCGCCATCGGGACGCGCACTGCTTCGGACTGCTCGCCCCCCAACCATCCGAGCTTGCCGGCCGAGCTCGAGCCGTAGCCGAAGATCGCGGCGCCACTCTCGGCGCATTGGGAGGGCTGTCCGCGGCGGCAGAAGAAGCATCGCCCGCATGCGACCAGGCCGGACACGACGACGCGATCGCCCTTCTTGAGGCGATCGACGCCAGCGCCGACTTCTTCGATCACGCCGACGCCTTCATGGCCGAGCACGAAGCCGGGCTCGATGGGCAGAGCGCCGTGATAGAAGTGGAGGTCGGAGCCGCAGATGCCGGCGCGAGTGATGCGCACGAGGGCATCGGTGGGAGTTTTGAGCGCGGGGTCGTCAACGCGCTCGACGCGGACATCGTGGGGGCCGTGGAAGACAGTTCCTTTCATAATCTCACCCCTAACAAGAAAGTGGCGACGAAAACAATGCGAGAAGGAATAATCGCCTGCGCGGCGGGCGGCATGGCTGAGCCCTGCACCCAGTGTGAGGCGCAAAGTTGCGCGCGGCGCGCTACTTTGCTCTCGGGGGCGGCGGGTTTGCAGAGGCGGCGAAGTGCGTGGTAATTCCAGAGGCGTAGCCGGAGGCTCTTATGATTCAGAACGTGAAGAAGATTCTCGCGCCGATCGACTTTTCCGTCCATTCGATGGAAGCGATGCGCGGCGCGATGGAACTGGCGAAGGATGTCGGCGCCGAAGTTCATCTGATGCACGTGATCGCGCCGCATCACCATTTTATCCCGCTGCCCCTGGCGACCAGCGCCGAGCAGAGCCGCGAGCTGGTGCGGGAGGCCGCGATGATCGAGCAGGCGGAAGAGGAACTCGCGCGGATCAAGAAGGATGACTTCGGCGACTCGAACAAGGTCTTCACCTGTGCGGTGGTCGGGCCGCCGGTGCAGAAGCTGTGTGACTATGCCAAGGAGCAGGCGATCGATCTCATCGTCATGTCAACTCACGGACGGACTGGCGGCGATTTCGCGCTGATCGGCAGCGTTACCGAGAAGGTGGTGCGCAACTCACCATGCTCGGTATTGGTCTTCCGTCCACGTAATCAATAGACAGGCTGAGTAATCAATAGACAGGCTGACGACGTAATTGCCGGCGGTCGCATGCGGATAGCGCGCGGCCGCCGGTTCGTTAAGTATTAGACCTACTGATAGTAGGGTTGGACGCCAGGCGCTGCGGGCGAACTTTGAAGAAGCAATGGGAGCGGTCAGACGCGTGGGAGACGGAAGATCCAGCGAGCCGGACGCCGGATCGTTCCATACAAATGATAAGGGCCAGGTAGATTGCTCTACCCAGCCCGTAGCCAACCGGGAAAAGGGGGGCAAACCCCGGCCAGCAATCGTATTGTACGCAAATGCGCGCGTCTTGCAACAACAATCGTGATGACCGGGAGGGCTACTCTCGTCATCCAGGATGTGTGTTTCGCCCGCTAATCTGCGCTGTTCAGAGCGCGCCGCCGCCGAGTGCGGGAATGAAATGGACTTCGCTGTCCTCGTTCACGGCGTCGAGCACGCCGCCGGTAGCGATTTCGCCGTCGATCGAAACGGCGATCGAGGGGCGGATGTCGCCGTCTTCGAGTAACTGCTGGTCGATGCCGGGAAACTGACGGCCAAGTTGCACAACGAGTTCGCGGATCGATTTTCCGGGGATCTCGACGCGTTCGATGCCGCCGGTAAATTTGCGGAGCAGTGCGGGGATGACAACTGTGGGCATCGCAAAAGCAAAAGGGGCGAGCATTAGCCCGCCCCCTTTTGATCATTCCTGATTAATCCGCCGCGGCTGAATGTTGCGTCGAGGCGCGCTGCTTGAGCATCGCTTTCAGCAGCTTCGGCGGCGACATCGGCGTCTCTGTCATGCGCACGCCGACCGCGCGATAGATCGCGTTGGCAACCGCAGCCGGCGGCGGCACGATCGAGACCTCACCGACGCCGCGCACGCCCAGCGGATGACCGGGGTTCGCTTCTTCGACGACGACGGTTTCGATCATCGGCAAGTCGAGGCAGGTCGGCATCCGGTAGTCGAGGAATCCGAAGTTACGCAGCGTGCCCTTGTCGTCGTAGAAATATTCTTCGTTGAGTGCCCAGCCGAGACCCTGCGCAGTGCCGCCCTGCATCTGGCCTTCGACGTAGCTGGGATGAATCGCCTTGCCGGCGTCCTGCGCGATCGTACATCGGATGATTTGGACCTTGCCGGTGTCGGGATCGACTTCGACATCGACACAGGTCGTCGCGAAACCGGGGCCGACGCCGCGCGCGTTCACGCTCGCGCGGCCGGTGATCGGTCCTCCGGTGCGGCCGAAGCGGGGCGCGAGCTGCTTGATCGACAGTGGCGGCACGCCGTTGCCTTTGGCGTAGAGCTTGCCGTCGCGGAATTCCACCTCGTCGGGCTTCTTCTCCCAGAGCTTGGCGGCGCGCTCGATCAACTGGCGCTCGGCGTCCTTGGCCGCTTCGTACACCGCCATCCCGGTGGCGAAGGTGACGCGGCTGCCGCCGGTCACGTCGGTGTGGCCGATCGAATCGGTGTCGGCGGTGATCGGACGGACGTCGGTCACCTCGAGTCCGAGGACTTCCGCCGTGATCATCGCCATCGAAGCGCGCGAGCCGCCGATATCGGGCGAGCCGGTGACGACGCTGGCGGTTCCGTCGGCATGGATATTCACGGTGGCCGAGGATTGCATCCCGGCGTTGAACCAGAAGCCGGAGGCGACGCCGCGTCCGCGGAACTTGCCGGTCAGCTTGGATTTGTAGTGTGGACTGTTCTTGATTCCCTCGAGGGTCTGGAGAAATCCGATGCGCTTGAATGGAGGGCCGACGACCTGCGGCGCGCCTTCTTTCACACCGTTTTTGATCCGAAACTCGATCGGATCGATTCCGCACTTCTCGGCGAGCTCGTCAATTATCGTCTCCGAGGCGAACGCGGCGTTGGTTGCGCCGGGAGCGCGATAGGCCGCGGTCTTGGGACGGTTGACGATAACGTCGTACCCGTCGATTTGAAAATTCTCGATGGTATACGGAGCGATGATACACATCGCGCCCGCGCCGACCGGCGAGCCGGGGAACGCGCCGGCCTCGTAGGCCATCCAGATTTCGGCGGCGACGAGTTTGCCGTCCCTGGTCGCGCCCATCTTCACTTTGATCTTCGAGCCGGAGGTCGGGCCGCTCGCGCGCAGTACTTCCGAGCGCGACATCACGAGCTTGACGGGCGCGCCGGTCTTCTTCGACAGCAGCACGGAGAGCGGTTCGAGGTAGATGGTGGTCTTGCCGCCGAAGCCGCCGCCGATTTCAGCCGGCACGACTTTGATGTGGCCAACGGGCATCCCCAGCACCTGCGCACTGAGCGAGCGGACGTCGAAGGCGCCCTGCGTCGAGCAGTAGATCGTCGCGTGGCCGTCGGAGTTGTAGATGCCGACGGCGTTGTGCGGCTCGATGTATCCCTGGTGGACCATCGCGGTGTTGAATTCGCGCTCGATGATATAGTCAGCAGCCTTGAATCCAGCCGCGACGTCGCCGCGCTTGAACTGATAGTGCTGCGCGACGTTGGTCTCCTTGTCGCCTTCTTCCTTGTTGCGGAGATCCTTCAGAAGAATCGGTGCGCCCGGTTTGGTGGCCGCATCGACGGTCATCACGGGCGGCAGCACTTCGTACTCGACTTCGATGAGGCGCAGAGCTTCCTCGGCGATATGCGGGCTGGTCGCGGCGACGGCGGCGATCGCGTGGCCGTCGTAGAGGACCTTGTCGTGCGCGAGGATGTTCATCGACAGGTACATCGGGTTGACGGTCATCTCGCCGGCCTGCTCGAGCTTGTTCGCGGCCTGTGGGAGATCCTTCGAAGTGACGATCGCCTTGACGCCGGGGAGCTTGAGCGCCTTGTCGATATTGATCGATTTGATATTCGCGTGAGCGTGCGGGCTGCGCAGCACCTTGCCGTGCAGCATGCCGGGGAACGCGTAGTCGGCGCCGTACTTGGCGCGGCCGGTCACCTTGTCGACGCCGTCGTGCCGAATCGGACGCGTGCCGATAACTTTGAAATTGCCAGTCGTGGTTGATGCCGCCATGGCCTTACCTCGTGAATCGCTGAGTCGTAGCTGTCGAATGATCTCGCGACGATCCCGTCATGCCGCTGATTTGCGCTTGTCCTGCCCGCGCATATCGGCGGCGGCGTCGAGGACAGCTTTTACAATCTTGTCGTACCCGGTGCATCGGCAAAGATTGCCCGCGAGGGCGTAGCGAATCTCGGGCTCGCTGGGATTTGGATTGCGATCGAGCAGCGACTTCGCCGAGATCAGGAATCCCGGAGTGCAGATGCCGCACTGCAAGCTCGCATTCTCGAGAAACTTGTTTTGCAGAACGTGGAGCACGCCATTGGTGGCGAGTCCCTCGACGGTCGCGATCGTTTTGCCTTGCGCCTCGACGCCGAGCACCAGGCATGAGCATACGGCGCGGCCGTCGAGCATCACCGTGCACGCGCCGCAATCTCCGGTGAGGCATCCTTCTTTCGAGCCGGTGAGTTCGAGCACGTCGCGCAGGGTTTCGAGCAGGCTTTGGCGCGGCTCGCATAGGAACTCGACGGTTTCGCCGTTAACTGTCGCTTCAACCAGGGTCTTTTTCATAACTCTATGCCGTGGGGTTGTTCAGATTTTCTTCGCGCGGTCGGCGGCGATAGTCAGCGCGCGGCGCGTGAGGACGCCGGCGACGTGGAGACGAAATTCGATCGTCCCGCGCATGTCGTCGATCGGTTTGCAGGCCTCGCTCGCCGCGCGGCCGGCGGCCTCGAGTGACGCGTCGTCGAGTTTCTTGCCGATGAGCGCGTCGGCAGCTTTAGTCTCGAGCAGCGGAGTCGCCGCGACCGCGCCAAGGCCGATGCGCGCGGCTTTCACCTTGTCACCGTCGAGCGTGATCGACGCGCCGACGCCGACGACCGCGATATCCATCTCGTTACGCGGAATGAATCGGAGGTACGCGTCGCTCGAATGCGGCGCGGGCGCGGGAATCAGCAATTCGACGAGCAGTTCGCCGGGCTTCAGCACGGTGCGTCCCGGCGACACGACGAACGACTCGACAGGCACTTCGCGCTCGCCGGCGGGGCCGACGATTCGCGCGCGCGCACCGAGCGCAATCAGGGCGGGAGTCGTGTCGGCGGCGGGCGAGCCGTTGCATAGATTGCCGCCGACCGAGGCGCGGTTCTGAATCTGCAGCGAGCCGATCAGATGAGCCGCCTCGGTAAGGCCGGGATAGTGACGGCGCATCGTATCGTTCTCGCTGATGTCGATGCAGGAGACGGCGGCGCCGAGGCGCAAGCCCTTTTTCGCGTCGAAGGAAAGAGCCTGCAGCTCCTTGATTTTCTTGATGTCGACGAGGTGCTCGATGCGACGGACTCCTGCGCGCAACTGGATGATTATGTCGGTGCCGCCGCAGAACGGGCGGGCATTTTCGCCGTGAGTTTTGAGGATGGCGACCGCCTGATCGAGGGTGCTGGGAGCTTCGTAATTGATAGCGTGCAAGAGAGGAAAACCTCCGGTCGGGTCAAGATTATACCCGCCTTTCTAACTTGGATAGCCTAGTCGGCGCTCGCTGAAAAGGGGACGATGATTGGTCCAATTCGGTGGACTCAAAGAGAGATGGAAAAGGGAAAAAGACAGCAACTGGAAAGCGCGGGATGGAAGGTCGGTACGGCCAGAGATTTCCTCGAACTGAGCGACGAAGAAGCCGCGTTGGTTGAGGCCAAACTCGGAGTCGTCAACGTTGCTGGCGCACGCGCTAGCGCGCGAGATCCTTCGCTGCGCTCAGGATGACGGAAAGAACACTCCGTCATTCTGAGCCGCTGCGACGAAGAATCTCGACGGACGTTCCTGCGGCCGGCGTCGGCAACTTGAAGACCCGTACGCGCTTTGAATGTTCGAGTTGAACGCGAGCCACATCACGCAGCGCGTTTGCGCGGTTGGACCTCGCGGGCGATTTTCGTCGCCAATTCGTCTTTGGCTTTTTCGAGGTCGTGGTCGCTCTGCAAGCCGAGCCAGAATTCCGCCGACGTGCCGAGATAGCGGGCGAGCCGAAGCGCGGTATCTGCCGAGATGGCGCGCTCACCCTTCACGATTTCCCCGATCCGATTGGCCGGCACGCGCAGGTCCATCGCGAGCCGATGAATGCTGATGCCGGTGGGGAGGATGAAATCTTCGTACAAGACCTCGCAGGGATGAAGCGGCGGTATTTTTTTAGCGCGAGCCATGTCGGGGTGTCTCGACGCGCCGGCGCGCGAGATCCTTCGCTGCGCTCAGGATGACGCAAGAATAAGACGGTCACAAGAAAGTGCGCGGGTGAGCTTTTGTGACGTGATCGCAGAACCCTCACCTACCGGCCGCAATGCGGCCGGCCGCCTCTCCCGTAAAAAGCTCCCCTCACCCGCGCCAGAGGCGCGACCTTTCCCGCAACCGAGCTGGAGAGGCGAATAATAGGTTGCGAGGAACGCAACATCCTAACTGGGGCGAGGTAAATTCGCGGCCATTCTGGGTGGCTGCAGTGAAGGGTCTCGACGGACGTTTGCCAGCAGAGCAAAATCGCTACGCCTTAAAGCCTAAACGCGACGCTACTTGTGCCGCCGCGAGGGCTAGGGCGGGTGCCATTGGGCCCATCAGGGCGAAGCGGGGGTCTGTCGTTTGGCCGCGGACGTAGCGGACGTAGATTTGCTCGACGACGGTCGCGGTCTTCCAGTGCGCCCAAGCCCAGTAGTACGGCATCGCACTGACGTCGCGGCCGGTGCGGGTCGAATATCGGTGCAGCAGTTCGTCGCGGCCTAGAAACCCCGGGCGCATCGTGTGCGCTTCACCCTGCGAGGTCGCGAGCAGCTCGGCGGGGTCGCTCTGGTCGCGCCAGTAGTTCATCACGATGCCGAGATCGACGAGCGGATCTCCAATCGTGGACATTTCCCAGTCGAAGACGCCGACAATCTCGCCGTGATTCACCGCACCGACCATGACGTTGTGCAGATAGAAGTCGTTGTGCACGAGCACGGGCGGCGGCGAGACCGGCATGTTGTCGAGGAACCACGCGCCGAGTTTTTCCATCAGCGGCACTTCGCGCGTCTTGGCTTTTTCCCATCGCGCCATCCATCCGGTGATCTGGCGCTTCAGAAATCCGTCGGGCTTGCCGAGCGTTTCGAGCCCGATCGCCTTGTAATCGACGCCGTGCAAATCAGCGAGCGTGTCGATGAATCCCTCGGACATCGCGCGGAAGGTAGCGGGGTCGTTGCCGAGCTCGGCGGGCAGCGGCTGGCGGTTCTTGATGACGATGCCGGTGCGGCGTTCCATAACGAAGAAAGGCGCGCCGATGATCGAGACGTCGTCGCTGTAGAGCATCCCGCGCGGCGCCGGCTTGAAGACTTCCCACAGGCGCGAGAGGACGCGGTACTCGCGGCCCATGTCGTGGCCGCCGACGGGCAGCGGGCCGAACAGCGGCAGGCGCACAACCCATTCGCGGTCGCCGAAGCGGAGCAGGTAGGTGAGATTCGACGAGCCGCCGCGGAACTGCTTGACGGTCATGGGCGCGTCGGCGCCGGGCAGTTGGCAATTGCGCAGATGGGCGATGAGCTTGCTCCAGTCGAGCTGCTCTTCCTCGCGAACGTCGCCGAATTCGACGGTGAGATCGATAGCTTCAGACATGCGAGATGCTAAATCCTTCGCCGGCGCTCAGGATGACTAAATCGAGGCAGCGACTCGAAACCGGAACCGGCTTCGCGTGCGCGAAGCTGTCCGAGATCCTTCCTGCCGCTCGCGTTGCTCGCTTTGTCAGGATGACACAAAGAGCGAAGCTGCTCCGAGATGCTTCCAGTGCGGTCGCGTTGCTTGCTCCGGCCGAGATGACAAGGACTCATTTATATTTGCGCAGTTCGCGGCGCGCGATTGTCATGCGATGCACTTCGTCGGGGCCGTCGGCGATTCGGAGTGCGCGGCTGTCGCGCCACATCCGGGCGAGCGGGAAGTCGTCGCTGACGCCAGCCGCGCCGAAGACCTGGATTGCGCGATCGAGCACGATCATCACCATGTTCGCGCACATCACTTTTATCATCGCGATCTCGTTGCGCGCGGCGCTTTTGCCCGCGGTGTCCATCTTCCACGCCGCATGCATGACCATCAGGCGGCACGAGTCGATCTCGATTCTCGAGTTGGCGATCCATTCCTGGATGTTGGACTTGTCGGCGAGGAAGCTGCCGTGGGTGAAGCGCGTGCTCGCCCGCTTGCACATCAGCTCGAGCGCACGTTCCGCGATTCCGATCGTGCGCATGCAATGGTGGATGCGTCCGGGGCCGAGGCGCGCCTGCGAGATCGCGAAGCCGCCGCCTTCTTCGCCGAGCAGGTTGGTCACCGGCACGCGGCAATCCTTGTAGATTATTTCGCAATGCCCGCCGCCGCCCGTGTGGCCCATCACGGGCACCGGGCGAATCAGGTTGAATCCAGGAGTGTCGGTCGGAACGATTATCTGGCTGGCGCGGCGATGCGGTTCCGCGTCGGGGTCGGTCACGACCATCGCGATCGCGAAGGCCGATCCGATCGCATTCGAGGTGAACCATTTGTGGCCGTTGATCACGTAGTTGTCGCCGTCGCGAACGGCGCGCGTCTTGAGCTGCGTCGGGTCGGAGCCCGGAGTGTCAGGCTCGGTCATCGAGAAGCAGGTGCGGATTTCGCCGTCGAGGCATTTTTGCAGCCACTGCTTTTTCTGATCGGGAGTGCCGAACTCGGCGAGGATTTCCATGTTGCCGGTATCGGGCGCCATGCAGTTGAACGCGCGCGCGCCGATCGAGCTGCGGCCCATCAGCTCGCACAGCGGGGCGTACTCGTAGTTCTTGAGGCCGGCGCGAATTTTTCGTCGGGCAGGAAGAGGTTCCAGAGGCCTTCGGCCTTGGCTTTTCTGCGGACGTCCTTCAGCGATTGCGGTTCGGTGTTGCCGCTCTCGCCCATCGCGCGCTGAACTTCTTTCTCGATGGGGAAAACGTACTGGTCCATGAAGTCGGAGACGCGCTTGCGCAACTGTTCGGTCTTGGGGGTCAGCGAAAAGTCCATTTCGATCCTCGCGGGGAGTAATGATTTGTATCGCAACAGGTAACCCAGATTGGGAGGAAATGAAAGGCGAGCGTCGCAGATACTACTCAAAGCGGGGCGGGGGAAGAGGAGCCGCGGGCAGGGCCGCCCGCGCCACTGAAATCAACCAAAAGATCAACCAAGTTTGCCAGGCTTGAGTTGAGTGGCGCGGGCCGCCGTGCCCGCGGCTCTTCGTGTTGCAGCAGCCTGGAGCGAGGGAATCAGGATGCGGGTTTGCGCATTACGTAGAAGACGTAGCCGTAGGCGTCGTGATAGGCGCGGAAAATATCGTGCTCGCGAGTTGTTTCGTCGAGGGTTGCCAGCGCCTCGGGATCGGCGGCGTACTTTTCTCGCAGCTCTTCGACGCGGCGCTCGGAGGGGCCGTAGTAGTTGTTCCACCAGTCCTGCGCGGGGAGAACGAAGCCGTCCATGCTGACGTATCCCGCTTCCGCGACGATTTGGCAGTTGCTCTCGATCGAGCCCATCGCGGGGTAGCCGCGCGCCCAATATTCGGCAGCCTCGGCCGGCGGATCGGGCATCAGCCAGGTGAGTTCGGATACGACGAGCCATCCGCCGGGCTTCAGGAAGCGGCGCCATGCGGCGAGACCGGTGGCGAATCCTTCGATATAGATGGCGCCTTCGGACCAGATCAGATCGAATGACGCGTCGCCGAAATCCATGTCGAACATCGAGGCGTTGACGGTCGTCACCTGCGAGAGAACCCCGGCCGCCTTGGCGCGTTCGGTCAGCTCGTCGAGGAATCGCTGGCGGATGTCGACCGCGACGATCCATCCGCCGGTGGCGCGCGCGAGGTCGATCGTCTGCGCGCCGGGACCGCATCCGACGTCCAGGATTCGCGGCTGATCGGGCAGGCCGCGCACGAGGCCTAGCGCGCGCAGCGTTGCGGCCGCCGAGCCGGGAGCCTGTCGCGGCAGACCTTCTGTCAATTCGCGGAAAATGCTCATCTCCCCCGCGCAATACTGCCGCTCGACGCGGGGGAACTCAAACGCCCGGCGGTCAGGTGCGCGGCTTGTCGGCGGCGAAGCGGAGGCGAATGTAGTCGGCGAACCATTGGCCATCGGCGCCGCAGAGATTGGGACGCAGCGCTTCGCGAACCTCGTCGATGAAGGCGGCGCGAGCGCCGGCCGCCAGCGGCGCCATGAAGCTCTGCGCAAAGGTCTGGAGCCATCCGTTGATTTCGGTCGGCAACGGAGTCGGGCGCGGAATCAGCGCGATATACCTGACGGCGAAGCCGCGGCGTGCGAGCCGCGCGGAATAATCCTCGACGGTCGGGAAATACCACGGGTTGAGCGCGTCGCCGTCGATGCCGCGGCGGTGGAGTGCGTCGAGCAGCGCGCGCTTAATCGTCTCGACGCAGCCGTGGCCGCCGAACTCGCCGACGAAGCGGCCGCCGGGCCTGAGCGCGCGCCATACGCCGTCGATCACGTCGTCCGGCGGCTTCATCCAGTGGATCGCGGCGTTGCTGAAGACGGCGTCGAACTCGGTGTCGAAACAGAGACGCTCGCCGTCGGCGACGCGCGCGTCGAGGCCGAGGCGGCGTGCGGCTTCGACCTGGGGCGCACTCGAATCGACGCCGATGACGTCGCTTCCGATAGCGGCGACTTTCAGTGTGAGCGCTCCGTCACCGCATCCGAGGTCGAGGATTCGCTCGCCGGCGCGCGGCGCGAGCAGGTCGACGACCGGCGCGCCGAGGTCGGAGACGAAGCGGGCGTTGCGTGCGTATGCGTCGGGGTCCCAGCTTTGATTTGTAGGCGTAGCCATATGCTTAACTATAGTTAATAATCATCGCGAAGCGATAGTATTAAATGTGAAACCCCTCCTGGGTTTCACGCTTCCGTGGGCAGGGGTAACCCCTGCACCTTAGTATTAGGAATAGATGTCCCCGGGATCGCTTGACACATCTCGGTGTCTGGCGGCAGGCTCGATCATCGAGATGATACCGAGGCTTCACAAGAGCGGCAGAACCACGACGCGTGCGATCGCGATTTTCGGCGCGGCGCTGCTGTTGCTCGTCTCGCAGACTATCGGCGTCGCTCATTTTCATGAGGGCACCGTTCCTCGCGACGGAATCGTAGCGCCGCAAGCCGGCACCGACCCGGGATTGTGTCCGGTTTGTCAATTGGCGCTGCATTCGCCGGGATCGGTCACCGCGGCAACGACGGTGGCGCGCGGGGCGGTGATGGCCGAGACGATATTTATCGCCGCGCCGACTCGACTCGAGTCGCCGGTGTTCTCGATCGCGCGTGTGCGCGCTCCGCCCGTTTCGCTCTAAGCCCCCTTTTCGACATATCCGATTTTCTTATGGCGCGCGCGATCGATTCGCGCGGCCGCTCGCGTCTGAGGGGCGCGGGGGGAACTTTGAAAGAACGGGAGCTTTGCGATGCGGAGGAATTTATTTGCGTGGATCCCGGTAGCTGGGATCCTGATTCAACTGGTCATTTGCATGCCGGCGGCAGCGGCTAATTTGAAGAAGACGATCACGAAATACCGAGTCACGGGCGTGGTGAAGGACGCGCTCGGCAGACCGATCAAACAGGCGGCACTGTCGATCCAGGGATCCAGTGGGCGGGTCGTGGCGCATGCGTTGAGCAACGATGCGGGAGAATTCTCGTTCAGCGTGAGCGGGCGCGGCGTTTACGCGGTCGTTGCGATCAGGCCCGGATTCAAGACGGCGACCACGATCGTTTCGGTCCCGGCGAAGGGCGCCGCGCCAGTGGTGGTTGCGATGGAAGCCGAGGCGGCGGTCAGTCTCGCGGTGGCGGCGACGCGGCTGGACCAGTCGCGCAATAGCTTGTCGCCAAACACGGGCGGCAGCAAGTACACGTTCACTGCCAAGGCGATTCAGCAGTTACCGCAGGGCGCGAACACGCCTTTGAACCAGGTGATACTGCAGGCGCCGGGCGTCGCGCAGGATTCCTACGGACAGATTCACGTGCGCGGCGACCACGCCAATCTTCAATACCGGATAAACGGGATTCAGCTGCCCGAAGGGATTACCGGCTTCGGACAGGTGCTTAGTCCGCGCTTCGCGCAGTCGATCAGCCTGCTGACCGGTGTGTTGCCGGCACAATACGGCCTGCGCACGGCGGGCATCGTCGATATCAAGACCAAGGACGGGTTGCTCGACCCCGTTGCCGACGTGGATTTTTACGGGGGTCAGCGCGGGACGACGCAGCCGAGCTTCCAGTACGGCGGATCGAAGGGCAACTTCAGCTACTACATGACGGGGCAATACCTGGGTACGGATCGCGGTGTCGAGCCGCCGACCTCGGGGCCCACCGCGATTCACGATACGAGCAATCAGGGCGGCTTCTTCGGGTACTTTCAGTACCTGCTCAATTCGACGACCCGGCTGAGCTTGATCACCGGGACGGCGATCAATCATTTTCAAATTCCCGCGAATCCAGGGCAGCCGCAGGTGTTCATGCTGGCAGGGGTGCCGGTCTATCCGTCGGCGAAGGTGCGGGATAACCAGTTCGAGCAGAACTACTTCAACGTGCTGGCGCTCCAGGGCGTGATTGGCGAAAACATCGACTACCAGATCGCACCGTTCAGCCGTTACTCGGCGGTCACCTTCAATCCGGACCATACCGGCGACCTGATCTATAACGGCGCCGCGGCGAAGGTTTTTCGCAGCGACTGGGGCAACGGTTTTCAGCTCGACACCGCTTATCACGGGATTGCCGATCATACATTCCGGCTCGGCGGGTATTTCGATGCGGAGCGCGCCGAGATCGACAATCACGAGTCCACATTCCCCGCTATCGGTGGCGTCCAGTCGTCAGATGTTCCCATCTCGTTCGTCAACGACCTCGCGCTGCAGACCTGGATTTACAGCGGGTACATCCAGGACGAGTGGAAGCTGACGAAGACACTGACATTCAACTACGGCGTCCGCTTCGACCTGTACGACGGCCTGGTGCGGGCGGATCAGGCCAGTCCGCGCGCGGCGCTGGTGTACACTCCGTTCAAAGGCACGACACTGCACGCGGGCTATGCCCGTCAGATGACGCCGCCCGAGACCGAGCTGGTGTCGGTGAGCAATATCAAGCAGCTCGAAGGTACTACGGGGGCGCCACCTTCGAAGGGCAACGGCACTCCGACCGTGGAGCGCGACCACCTGTTTGACGCGGGCGTGACGCAGGACATTCTTCCCGGCCTGAACGTCGGCATCGATTCGTATTACAAGAAGGCCTCCGACCTGATCGACGAAGGGCAGTTCGGGCCGGCGCTTATCTTCGAGACGTTCAACTACAACAAAGGACGCGTGTGGGGCGTCGAGTTCACGAGTTCGTACACTCACGAGAGCTTTTACGCTTACAACAACTTCGCCTACAGCGTCGCGCAGGGGACGCAGGTGGTGTCGGGACAGTTCAATTTCACGCCCGCCGAGCTCAGCTACATCAATAGTCACTACGTGTTTCTCGATCACGATCAGACCTTCACCAATTCCGCCGGGGCAACGTACACCTGGCATGGATTCGGCTTCAGCATCGATGGAATTTACGGCAGCGGCCTGAGAAGCGGCTTCGCCAATACTGGGAACCTGCCGTTCTATGTCCAGGTCGACGCGGGCATCACGAAGCGTGTGCCGATTCCCAACAATGGCGGCACGCTCGAGTTTCGGACCGCGATTATTAATCTAGCCGATCGCACCTACCTGGTTCGAAATGGTACGGGAATCGGCGTGTTTGCCGACCAATACGGCCCTCGCCGGGCATTATACGGCGGGATAAAGTGGGAACTCCCCTTCACCAAGCCCGCCAGTGCGCAGACGCCATGAAACGCAACGTGAGCGGCAGGCGTCAGATCGTAAGGAGAACTGACTAAATGCAGGAACTAAGAACAGCGTGGCAGGCGATCCAGTACGGCGGCGCGATGGTCTATCCGCTGCTAGCGCTGGGCGTGCTTGCAATCGCGATTATTATCGACCGGGGCGTGCTGTACGCACGATGCCTGCGGATGCCGGCGGTGGTCGCGGACCTGGTCGAAACGTTCGGGTTTTCGTGGGCGGAACTCGAAAAGCAGTTGAAACAGCTCGGGCCGCGCAACGCATACGGGCGCTTCCTGCAAGTAATTGCCGACAATCGCAACCAGCCCGCGTGGTGGGTCGAATCGAGAGCCGGCGACGAAGCGGGGCGAATCGAGAAGACGCTCGCGCGCGGACTGTGGGTGCTCGAGACGATTGTGACGGCGGCGCCGCTGCTCGGGCTGCTCGGCACTATCACGGGCATGATGCAGTCCTTCAACGTGATCGGCGCGTCAACGCTGGTGGCGCCGACGCAGGTGACGGCGGGCGTCGCGCAGGCACTGATCGCGACGGCGCTCGGCCTGCTGATCGCGGTGCTGGCGCTGTTCGCGTTCAACCTGTTTTCGCGAATGCAATCGCAGTCGCTCGACACGATGGAGCGGCTCGGCTCGCGGCTGGTCGATCATATCCGGCTCGACCAGGAGGGCGGTGAGGCTGCGCCCGGTCCGCGGTCGGCGGCGATGGCGCGATGAAAATCCAGCGCGCACGCCATTTTCGTCACGGCCGCATCGAGATCATCCCGATGATCGACGTGATGTTCTTTCTGCTGGTGACGTTCATGCTCGCGTCGCTGTCGATGCAGACCCTCAACTCGATCGCGGTCAATCTGCCCAAGGGCAACGCCGAATCGATGGAGCATCAGGAGCCGATCACGCTGACCGTCACGCACGACAGCAAAATTTTCATCGACAAGACGCCGACCACGCTCGATCAAATTGCGTTCATCCTCAAGCCGATGCTCAAGACGAACGACTTGGGCGTGGTGGTGAACGCGGACACCGACGCGCCCGAGGGGACGGTGGTTGAGGCGATGATCGAGGCGCGGCGCGCGGGCGTCGAGAAATTTCTGATCGCGGTGAAGCATTAGCAGTGGCCGGAGCGGCTCAAATAGCGATGCGACCGCCGGAGCTGGACGAACCGGCGCGGCGCCTGCTGTGGATCATTCCGCTATCGATCCTGGTCTGGGGGGCTCTGCTGAGCGTATTTTCTCTCATCCTGACTCGCACCGCGGTGTTTCCGCAGGCAGAGCAGACGCCGATTGAGGCGCGGCTGGTCGAGATACCGAAAGAAGTCGGCGGATTGCAGGGCAACGGTGGTGCGCTTCATCCGTCGGCGCCGGCGATTCCCCATCCCAAGCCCGCGCCGGTCGTCAAGCCTCATGTGAAAAAGGTCGCGCCGCTGCCGCCGGTTATTCGATCTCCCTACGGCACTGAAAAATCCACCGCCGCCCCAAGCGTCGAGGAAAAGCCCGGCACGAGCACGGGGAGCGCGTCG
This sequence comes from uncultured delta proteobacterium, assembly GCA_963711565.1. Taxonomy (GTDB): domain Bacteria; phylum Desulfobacterota; class Binatia; order Binatales; family Binataceae; genus Binatus. The sequence goes on from CAVQEQ010000001.1 coordinate 1,135,388, forward strand.
GAGAGTGGCGAAAGCGGCAGTGCTGGAACGGGAGAAGGCGAAGGCGGCGGCGGCGGAATCGGCACTGACACGGTGGGTGCGCGGGCGATTTACGCGCCGACGCCGGTGATACCCGACGACTTGCGCGAGGACGTTATCCAGACCGAAGCGGTCGCGCGCTTCAACGTTTCGTTCGACGGCACCAGTGAGGTGACGATGGAAAAGCCGACCTCGAGTCCGCGGCTCAACCAGGTGCTGCTCGACACCCTCAAGCAGTGGAAGTTTTTTCCGGCGGTGAAGAACGGCGTGGCGATCCCGTCGTCGTTCGAGGTTCGAATCCCGATTTCGGTGCAGTAGATCCTCCTCTCTGTAGTGCTGTTTTTTGTTCGTCATCCTGACGCAGCGAGCATCGCGAGCGGTAGGAAGGATCTCGGACAGCGGCGCGTTAGCGCCGCCGGTTCCGGTTTTGGGTTGCTGCGTCCGATGAGAATGCTGGGGGGCTGGTGCGACGGAGTCAGAAGCGGACCGCTTCGCGATTTCAAAACCGGAACCGGCTTCGCGTGCGCGAAGCTGTCCGGAGGCCAGAAGCCATGCCTCCCGTCGCTTCGCTCCCGTCGTCGGAATGACAGAGGGGCTCCGCGTTGCTTGTTTTGTCGCGATGACGGAATCGCGCGAAGCGCGCGTCGGAACCTAACCCCTTCCCGCACGGGAAGGGGGACCTGAATATCTCGGAGTTGCTTGCATTGTCAGGATGACGAGGCGCAGCACAGGCGGTCGAGGACTTTGTGAATCATTGCGGGGCCGCGTTCGAAGGCGTCGCGGCGGACGTGCTCGTTGGGCTGATGCGCCTGCTCGAGGTCGCCGGGGCCGCAGATTAGCGATGTGATGCCGGAGCCGGTGAACCATCCGCCGTCGGTCGCGTAGAGCGCGCCGCCGGCGGTTTTCGCGCCGGTTACGTCGAACAGCGCGGCTTCCAGGGCCGTTCCGCGCGGTGAGTCGAGGGGCGGCACGACGTTCAGGACGGCCATCTCGATTTTCGCGCGACGCTCGCGGCCGGCGTAGTCGTGGCCGTCAACCGCGGCGAGCCGACGCTCGATCTCGTGGTAAACGCCGAGCGGATCGGCGTCGGGCAGCGAGCGGTAGCTGATGCGCAGCTTGCATTCCTCGGCGATCATGTTGAGCGCGATACCGCCGTTCACGATTCCGAAATTCAGCACGTCGTGCGGCGCGTCGGGAAAAATCTCGGCATATTCGGCAGGTCGGCGCGCCGTAAGCTCCTGCTGATAGCGGCCGATCGTGTCCATGACTCGAGCCATCACGGCAATCGCGTTGACGCCACGGGCCGGCGCGCCGCTGTGGCCGCCGATGCCGCGGACAGTTACCGTGAACCCTACGATGCTCTTGTGTGCGCGCGACACTTCCCACGAGGTCGGCTCGCCGATCCACGCCAAGCGCGGGACCGAGGTTTCGCCTAGGATTTGCTTGAGCGCGGGCGCGACGCTCTTGGCGCCGAGGCAGCCGATTTCCTCGCTCGCAGTGAAGACGAATACCAGGGGGCGCGTGAGCCGGGATGAATCGAGCGTGCGCGCCGCGTCGAGGCATTGCGCGATAAAGCCCTTCATGTCGGTGGTGCCGCGGCCGTAAATTCTCTCGCCCGCGAGCTCAAGCTTGAGCGGCTCGCGTTCCCATCCGGGCTGGCCGTCGAAGGGGACAACGTTAACGTGCCCGGAAATTATCAGACCGTCGGCGCGCGGCGGACCAATCCATGCGACGAGATTGGCCTGCGCGACGCCGAACAGCTCGACCGGTTGAATTGCGGTTTTGAATCCTCGCGGCGCGAGCTGTCCCGCGATGTATTCCATCGCGTCGCGATCGCTTTTGGCGCTGACCGTATCGAACGCGACGAGCCGCTTCGCGACCTCATACAAGTAGTCGTTCATAATGCCACCCGGACGTGGATGCGGTCAGAAGAATCGCACAATCGGGGTGTTCATCACAAATCGACATCTGATAACACCGCGGAAATACTCATGTATTGGGCGAAGCGCGTTCGGGATAGGCAATCGGACGGGCTCGTGGCTAGAATGCTGGGGTCGGGTTGGGAGGTGGTGGGGTGGAAGCGAACGAGTATATGGCAAACCAGGTGGATGATTCCGTAGTAGCTGCCGCGACGAGCGTCACAGAGGCGCCGACGCCTCAAAATGGAAGTGCGGTCGCGTCGCCGACCGTCGCTAGTCTTGTCGATGGATCGGTCACAGCGGTCGAGAAGGCGCCGCCGCCGCATATCGACAAGGACCTCGCCTCGCCCGATCTGTTCCTCAATCGCGAGCTGACGTGGCTCGCGTTCAATCGACGGGTCCTGCACGAAGCTGAAGACGATCGAAATCCGCTGCTCGAGCGGATCAAGTTCCTGGCGATTACGGCATCGAATCTTGACGAGTTTTTCATGAAGCGCATCGGCGGCCTTAAGCAGCAGGTCGTCGCGGGGATGCATGAGCTGACGGTTGACGGGCGCAGTCCGCAACAGCAAATCGCGGAGTGCTACCTGGTGGTGCGCGAGATCGAGCAGCGCCAGCGCGAGGTGGGTCCGCATATTCTGCGCGAGCTCGAGAACCACGGCATCCGCGTGCGGCTCTACGCCAGCCTGTCGAACGAGGAGCGCGAATCGGTTCGCGAGTACTACTACAAGAACATTTTTCCGTTGGTGACGCCGCAGGCGATGGACCCGGCGCATCCGTTTCCGTTCGTGTCGAATCTGTCGCTCAATCTGCTGGTCACGGCGCGCTACCAGACCGATTCGGACCCGCTGATGGCGCGGGTGAAAGTACCGATCGGTTTCGGCATCCCGCGCTTCATCCGGGTTGGCAAGCAGAATGATTTTGTGCGGCTCGAGGACGTTATCGCGAACAATCTCGACCTGCTGTTTCCCTCGATGCTGATCGACTCGTACGAGCTTTTCCGCGTGACGCGCAACGCCAACACCGAGCGCGACGAGGACGAGGCCGACGATTTGCTGGCGCTGATCGAATCCGAGTTGCGCGACCGCCGCTTCGCGCCAATCGTGCGGCTCGAAGTGCTAATCGGGATGAACCCGGTGCATCGCGGAATGCTGGCCGCCGAACTCGGGCTGGACGAACGCTCCGACGTGTTCGAAGTCGACGGCATGCTCTCGATGCGCGACCTTGCCGAGCTGGTGGCGATCGACGTGCCGGCGCTGCACGATCCGCCGCATCATCCGGTGGATCATCCGCGGCTGACGATCGGGCGCAGCATCTTCCACGTCATTCGCGACGCGGGATCGTTCCTGCTGCTGCATCCGTACGAGTCGTTCTCGACCTCGGTCGAGCGGTTTTTGCGCGAAGCCTCGGAAGATCCGAAAGTCCGCGCGATCAAGATGACGCTGTATCGGACTTCGCAGGACTCGAAGATCATCGGTTACCTGTGCGACGCGGCGCGCAACGGCAAACAGGTGGCGGTAGTGGTCGAGCTGAAGGCGCGCTTCGACGAAGCCGCGAACATCCATTTCGCGACTCGGCTCGAGGAATTCGGAATTCACGTCACTTACGGCGTGGTCGGCCTGAAAACTCACAGCAAGGTGATCCTGGTCATTCGGCAGGACTACAACGCGCTGCGGCGCTACGCGCATATCGGGACCGGCAACTATCATCCGGTGACGGCGCGATTTTATGCCGACTACGGACTGCTGACCTGCGACGATACTATCGGAGAAGACCTGACGGAGCTGTTCAACTACCTGACGACCGGCTACATGCCGAATCGTCCGTATCGCAAGATCCTGCCCGCGCCGACCGTGCTGAAGCGGGCGTTGCTGATGCGAATCGAACGCGAAATTAAAGTCAGTACGGCCGCCTCGCCGGGGCTGATTCAGTTCAAGATGAACGCGCTTGAGGACGTGGATATCACGCGGGCGCTGTATCGCGCCTCGCAGGCGGGCGTGAAGGTCGATTTGATCGTGCGCGACACGTGTCGGCTGCGACCGGGAATCCAGGGGCTGTCGGAAAGCGTGCGCGTCGTGAGCATCGTCGGCAGATTCCTCGAGCACGGGCGCATCTACTATTTCCGCAACGGCGGTGCGGAAGAATATTTCATCGGCTCGGCCGACTGCATGAAGCGCAATCTCGAGAGCCGCGTCGAGGTGGTCGCGCCAGTCGAGGATCCTCAACTGCGCAAGGAATTGCGCACCGTGATCGACATCCAGTTGCGGCCGAATCGATGCCAATGGGAAATGCAGTCAGACGGCACTTACCTCAAGACTGCGGCCGCCGAAGCCGCACCGGCCTGCCAGCAGGCAATGATCGATTTTGCGGAGACGCGGCAGACCGAAGCGACCAAGGTCAAGAAGCGACGATCGAAAGGCTTCGCCCGTCGCGCGGTACGAGATAGAAACGACGAGTGACGGGACGCAAAAGAATTCACCCCTAATCAGGTTGGCTCAGAAAGCTGAAGATCGGCTCGCCGGAAAACGGGTGACGGTCACGGGAGGCGCTGGATTCCTGGGCAGCCACGTGGTCGCGGAATTGCGGCGGGCGGGATGCACTGAAATATTCGTGCCGCGCTCGCGCGACTACGACTTGCGCCGGGCGGAGGCCGTCGCGCGGATGTACGCCGACGCGCGGCCCGAGATCGTGATTCATCTCGCAGCGGCGGTCGGCGGCATCGGCGCCAATCGCGAAAATCCGGGACGGTTCTTTTACGACAACCTGACGATGGGCGTCGAGCTGATGGAGCAGGCGCGGCTGAGGGGCGTTGCGAAATTCGTCGCGGTCGGCACGGTCTGCGCCTATCCCAAATTTACCCCGGTGCCGTTCAAGGAAGACGACCTGTGGAATGGCTATCCCGAGGAGACGAATGCTCCGTACGGGTTGGCGAAGAAGATGCTGTTGGTTCAGGCGCAGGCGTACCGCGAACAATACGGCTTCAACGCGATCTACCTGCTGCCGGTGAATTTGTACGGTCCGCGCGATTCATTCGATCCGTCCAAGTCGCATGTGATTCCGGCGCTCATCAAGAAGTGTCTCGACGCGGTCGCATCGGGTGCGCCGCGCGTCGAGGTATGGGGCACCGGATCCGCCAGCCGCGAGTTCCTGTTCGTCGATGACTGCGCGCGGGCAGTCGTGCTCGCGACTCAGAGATACGAAAAGCCGGAGCCGGTGAATCTGGGCGCCGGAATGGAAATCAAGATTCGCGATCTGGTCGCGCTGATCGCGCGCCTCACAGGCTTCAAGGGCGAGATCGCGTGGGATGCGAGCAAGCCCGACGGACAACCGCGGCGATGCCTGGATGTATCCCGCGCCGAGCGTGAATTCGGCTTCGTCGCGTCCACGGAATTCGAAGCCGGACTGCGACAGACGATCGAATGGTACCGGCGCGAGCGCGGCTATTCGCCCGCCCGCGGCGGAATCGCGACGTAGTTGCCGGGGTTCGCCGTCATCGCTTCGCGAATTTCCGGATGCTTGGTGAAGAAAGCATCGAGTTGCGGATGCTTCTTCGCATAGGCGTCGTCATTGATCAGCGCGGAATTGTGGGCGAAGTCGCGAGCGACCTTGGGATGCCTGCTGGCGAACTCGTTCCAGGTATTGAGCTTGTGCGTGTCGATGTCGCGACTATCGGCGGCTTTGAATGTCGTGGTGGTGTTGCCGTTGACGACGGTGCCCATCGTCTGCCCTTCCTGCGCAATCGCGGGAACTGCGAAGGCGACTGGCAGTGCGATGGCGATCAACAGCGTTGATATGCGTTTCATCTTTCTACCTCTTTGCCGCCAGGTGAGTGTTGGCGCAACGCCAGCCCAGCGGGTCGGTACGGCCAGTTTAGTGCGTCTCGCCTGAAATGCACAAATTCCCGGCGTGCCGTCAGGAACGCGAACCCCCGATTGACCCGAATTTAGCTGCGGGCGCGGCTAGCCTACTCGCCCGGACGCGGCGGAATCGCGACGAAGTTGCCCGGATTCTCAGTCATCGCCTCACGAATATCCGGATGCGCGGAGAAGAAATCGCCGAGTTCGGGATGATTTTTCGCATAGCCTTCGTTATCGATCAGCGACGGCTTGTAGGCGAGTGCGCGAGCGATGTCGGGATGCTGACTGGCGAAGTCGCTCCATACCTGAAGCTTCTGCATGTCCAAGTCGCTCGTGTCGGCGGCCATAAAGATGGTCGTGGTATTTCCGTTGACGACGGTTCCCAGCGTTTTTCCTTCCTGTGCAATCGCAGGAGCCGCGAACGCGACGGGAATCGCCACCGCGAACAGCAAAGTAGATAAGCGGGTCATTTGTTTCACCTCGCCGGTGTTGGATTATCGACAAACCAGTACACCTTGAGAGAGCAAATCTCGTACCGAAACTTTTCCGCTCTTTTCGGTTAGTATGTCGGGGACCGCCTACTGAGTATGACGGCATTACTTACATACTATTCGTGTTTGCCCGATGTTCGCCCCTGCACTATTGGCGCTGATGTTCGAGCACTCCGCGAGTAGTTCAGCTTCGGGGGCGCGGAGGCGCCACCCGACATGATGAAGGTCATTGCCTCGTTGATTGTCCAATCAAGCATGACGAGGCGGCTGGTTGGGACCAATTCCATGTAGCCGGAGGTCGGGTTGGGCGTGGTCGGCACGTAAACCGCGGCAATCTCCTCGCCAGTGTCGGCGTCGTTGAAAATCCTGGTTACCAGGCCGACGGTTTTCATGTCCGGCGAGGGGAACTCTATCAAGACGACGCGTTGGGAACCGCCGGGCTGGGTCTGAAAGCTGGCGACGAGCTGACGCGCGGCGCCGTAGATTGATTGCACGACTGGGATTCGCGCCATCAGGTAGTCAAACGTGCCTAGCAGGCGGCGTCCCGCAACGGCAGTCGCAATCTCGCCAAGGAGGTACAGGCCAGCGAGGACGATCGCGACCGAGATCGTTCCTTGAAACCATTCCGCGGAAAACCCTTCGGCGAGCGCCGGCGAATGAATCCGCAGCCAGGATACGAACGCGCTGACGAACGGACTGCCGAGCGCGACCAGCAGCCCGACCAGGAAACTGATCACCCATATGGTGATCCAGATCGGAATGAACGTCAGAATTCCCGCCACGATATTGCGACGGATCTTGGTGAGCATCGACGAGTGTTACCCTCCCGCGCGCGCCGGTTCGGCGTAGCGGCGGCGCAGAGCGATCGCGGCGAAAACCGTTATCGCGATCGCGACGACAGCGATCGCGAGCAGCATCCAGATGTACGCCTCGACTTCGGTGCCAACCACGGCCGCGAACGCGAGCACGATGCTGACCCAATAGAAGCCGCGGTCGAAATGCACGCCCGCCAGGAAGCAGGTGACCGCGAGAGTCAGCAGTGTCATCAGCGCGACCGCGTCGGCGTCCATCTGTCCGCGCGCGAGTTGCAGGAAAATTATCCGCACGGCGACGATCGGTCCGAGCCAGTGCAGCCCTTGGGTCAGAATGCGCCACCAAACCGGACCCGGATGAGGCCGGGGTCCGTGCAATTCGTGCCACACGCTCACTAATCCGAAGATCGGGAACATCGCGCTCCAGTAAAAGCGCGCTTGCAGATGATTCACGTTCGTCAGGAACAGACCGATCATTACGAGGACGCACAAGGCGCCGATCATCAAGAGCTGTCGCAGCATCGCGGCTTCGATCCTGCTCGCCCATCGCGACGCAGGCGCCGCCGGCGTCGTCGGATTCGGCGCGACTGTCTGAGATTCCGTTTCACTCATGCCAATCGACCTATCACCAGGTATCGATGTTGGGCCGCTTCTTGCCGGCGCGCGGCGCTTTCGGTGGCGTCGATCGCAGGCCCGCGACGATCCATTTGCGCGAGTCGAGCGGATCGATGACGTCGTCGATCTCGAAATGCGACGCGGTGTTGACCGCCTTGCCGTGGCGGTACATCCGATCGACCATCTCGTCGAAGAGTTCTTTGCGCTTCTCAGGATCCTCGACCGCCGCGAGCTCGTTGCGGTAGCCGAGCTTCACCGCTCCTTCCAGTCCCATGCCGCCGAACTCTCCAGTCGGCCAGGCGACGGTAAAAATCGGCGCCTTGAAACTGCCGCCTGCCATCGCCTGCGCGCCCAATCCGTAACCCTTGCGCAGTATGATCGTAAAGAACGGCACGCTGAGGTTCGAGCCCGTCACGAACATCCGCGACGCGTGACGTACCAGCGCGGTCTTCTCGACCTCCGGGCCAACCATGATGCCGGGAGTGTCGCACAGGAACAGCAACGGGAGATCGAAGGCGTCGCACAGTTGCATGAAGCGCGCGGCCTTGTCGGCGCCGTTGCTGTCGATCGCGCCGGCGAGATGGACCGGGTTGTTGGCGATCAGTCCGAGCGGAACGTCCTTCGATCCTTATCAGCGCCGTCACCATCCCAGGGCCGAAATGCCGGCGAACTTCGAGCACCGATCCAGCATCAGCGAGAGTCTCGATAACAGCTCTGACGTCGTAGATGCGGAGTCGATTCTCGGGGATGATCGTACGGAGCAGGCGCTGATCGGCGCATAGCCAGTCGCGAACTTCGCCCTGAAAGTACGATAGGTACTTCCTGGCTACTTGTACCGCTTCGGCTTCGTCGGCGACGGGAATGTCCACTACGCCATTAGCTACTTGCACCTCCATCGGCCCTACTTCTTCCGGCCGGAAGATACCCAGTCCGCCGCCTTCGATCATCGCGGGACCACCCATTCCTATATTCGATCCCTTGGTCGCGATTACTACATCGCAGCATCCCAGTAGTGCGGCGTTGCCGGCGAAGCATCTGCCCGAGTTGATACCTACCAGCGGCACAAGGCCGCTCAATTTTCCCCAGTAGTTGAAGGCCATGCAGTCGAGGCCGGCGACGCCTAAACCGTCGGTGTCGCCGGGGCGTCCGCCGCCGCCTTCGGTGAAGAAGACCACGGGCAGGCGCGACTTCTGCGCGATTTCGAACATCCTGTCTTTCTTGCGATGGTTTTGCTGTCCTTGCGTGCCGGCGAGCACGGTGTAGTCGTACGACATCAGGATGCACTGCGCTTTGGATTCGTCGAACAGGTCGCCGTTGACGCGCCCGATGCCGGCAACCATTCCGTCGGCCGGCGTGTTCTTGACCAGGTCCTCGATCGTGCGCCGCCGCCGCTGCGCGGCGATCACGAGCGGGCCGTATTCGACAAAGGTGCCGGGATCGCAGAGGTCTTCGATGTTTTCGCGAGTGGTGCGCTGGCCGGTCTTACGCCGGCGCGCGACCGCGTCGGGCCGTGAGGCGTCGAGCCCGAGCGCATGACGATTGACGACTTCCGCCAGATCTGGACGCACGCGATCCAGGTTCACCTGCTGGGCTTCTGCGGTATCCGTCATTTCAACGTCGGCTTCCTCGATGAAGGCGAGTGGATGTCCTTCGAAGATCGCGTCGCCCTTGGCAACGGTGATCCGCCGCACGATTCCGCTCTTGTCGGCCGCGATGACGTGCTCCATTTTCATCGCTTCCATCACGAACAGTTGCTGGCCGCGATGAACGCGGTCGCCTTCGCTCACGTCGACCGAAACGATCGTGCCTTGCATCGGCGCCTCGATCGCCACCGTGTTTTCCGGCGAGGTGATGTCGTGCACCTGCGGCGTCACGAGTGTAGTGGTCGCCGCAATTGGCGACGGCGCACCGCTGCCGGATTTGCCGTGATGGAGCACGGCGAGTGGATCGCTGGCGTCGATCTTTGCGCCTGCACGACGCCCGCCTGCATTCTCGGCACTGGCTCTGGGAGCCGCAGCTGGACGATCGAAGAACAACCGGCGATGCCCGGATTCCGCGTCGCCAACCAGCGCCGCGATATTGTCCTCGACGAAGCGCGTGTACACCCGATTCGCGATGAACTCGGGATGCCGCAGCAGGCTCTGGAGGAATCCGATGTTCGTCGGCACGCCCTCGATTCTGAATTCGCAGAGCGCGCGATAGGTCCTGGTCACCACGTCGGCGAAGTCCGCCGAGTGCGAATGCGCGATGAGCTTGGCGAGCAGCGAGTCGAAGTTGGGGCTCGTCGTGTAACCCGCGTAGGCGAACGAATCGATCCGCACACGCGGTCCCGACGGCGTCTCGAACGCGGTGATTGTCCCGCCCGCCGGCTTCGCGCTGCCGTCGGCGCGCATCGATTCCATGTTGATTCGCACCTGCATCGCGATTCCGCGCGGTTTCGGAATGTCCGCCTGCTGCATCCCAAGTTCCACGAGTGAGCTGCCCGACGCGAGTTGAATCTGCAGCTTGACGAGATCGATGCCTGTCACTTCTTCCGTGACGGTGTGCTCGACCTGGAGGCGCGGATTGGCCTCGATAAACGCGAAGCCCGCTTCATCGCTCGCAGACGCGTCGGCGTTGACGAGAAACTCGAACGTGCCGAGGTTGTCGTAACGCACTTCCTTCGCCATGCGTACTGCGGCGCCGGTCAGCCGATCGCGAATCGCCGGCGCGAGTCCGGGGCTCGGCGCTATCTCGACGATCTTCTGATTGCGCCGCTGAATGCTGCATTCGCGCTCCCACAGGTGGCTGACGTTGCCCGAGCCGTCGCCGATGATCTGGACTTCGACGTGCCGCGCGCGCGGCATCAACTGCTCGACGTAAACGTCGCCGTTGCCGAACGACGCGCGCGCTTCCGACTGGCAGCGCTTGTATGCTTCGTCGATTTCCTCGACGCGCGAGACGGCGCGCATCCCGCGGCCGCCGCCGCCGGCGACCGCTTTGATCATGATCGAGGCGCCCTCGCCCAGCGACGAAAAAAAGTCTCGCACTTCTTCGAGCCTGGTCGGCCCCGAGGTGCCGCGCAGGATCGGCACGCCGCATCGCCCGGCCAGCGCGCGCGCCTGCACCTTGTCGCCGAACAGCTCGAGCATCTCGGCTCGCGGTCCAACGAACGTGATGTTCTCGGCGGCGCAGCGCCGCGCAAAGGCGGCGTTCTCGCTGAGAAAGCCGTAGCCGGGATGAATCGCGTCGCAGGCCGCCTCTTTGGCGAGCGCAATAATCTGCTCGCCGTCGAGGTACGCCGCCGCACCGGTGCCGCTCAGACGGCGGGCCTCGTCGGCCTTGCGGGTGTGGAGCGAAGTGGAATCGTCGTCCGGGAAAACGGCCACGGTGCGGATGCCCATCTCGGCGGCCGCACGCATGATTCGAATTGCGATCTCGCCGCGGTTGGCGATCAGAAGACGGTTCGGCGTCATAGTTCTCTCGTCTCTTTTGGCGCAGGAATCCCGCGCCTGAACCTGTATCTAAAGCATGATGAGCCCGCCGCGTGAAAGCGCTGCAGGTGCTCCTGCAGAAACCTCGTTGAAGCGGGTGCCGAAGCACAGCTATAGTTTTAGCGATTGATCGCATGCGATTTCGGATCAAACACGTCACTCGATACGTTTACGAACAGCCCGCCTCTCATTCGCACAATGACGTGCGGCTCGCGCCAATCGACGCGCCGGATCAGAAGCGCGTGGCATTCAGGCTTAACGTCACTCCGGCGGCCGAGATCTCCGAGTATCGAGACGCGTTCGGCAACCTCACGCATTCGATCGACATCCAGCCGCCGCACACCGAGCTGGTCATCAGCTCGTCTTCGGTAGTCGATCGGTTCGCGCTGCCGGCCCAGCCTGCGACGCGAATCACGTTTCACGATTACCTGATAGATGATTTGGACAGGATGAAGGAATACTCGGAATTTCTGAACCCGAGCCGTTATGTTCCGTTCAGCGATCGCTTGCGAAGATTCTTCTGGTCGGTGCGGCCTCAGCTGGCCGAGGACATCACGGCGTACACGGAGCGTATGATTCGCTACGTTCGCAATCAGTTTGGCTACGACAGCGGCACCACGCACGTACACTCGACCGTCGATGACATACTCACTAGCGGCGGCGGAGTGTGCCAGGATTTCGCGCACCTTAGCATAGGACTCCTCCGGCTGGCTGGAATTCCCGCCCGCTATGTCTCCGGCTACTTAGCGCCTGATCCACATCGGAAGCCCAACTCGCCGCCGCCCGAACTGGCTAGCCACGCCTGGATCGAGGCGCTTTTGCCTGGTACCGGATGGACGGGATTCGATCCGACACATCGCACTCGCACGATGATTCGCCACATAAGACTAGCGGTAGGCCGGGACTACAACGACCTACCCCCGGTGTCGGGTGTCTATACCAGTTCCGGTGGCAGCCGTCGCATGGCCTATGAGCTGGAAGTAAGTCTCGCGAGCCAGGAAAGTTCTGAGGGCCTCAACGGATAGGACTTCTTTCAGGACTTAATCTCTTCGGAACCGTCCAATCGCTTCGATAGGTCTATCGGATCGCCCACTGTTACCTGACCAGGATCGACCTGATAGGCCCATACCTCGAACCTGGTAAGGCGCGCGGGTCCATACACAGTTGCAAAGGCGCACTCGACCGCGTCTAACCCATGCGCGATCTTGATCCGCCCTATCCTGGGTTCGTTGTAGCGCGCATCGAAGACGTGCCATTGGCCGCCTAGATAGACTTCGCTATAAGCGTGAAAGTCCATCGGGGAGCCGGGATCCACATGTCCTATATCGGGCAGATGACCGGTGACGTAGCGCGCCGGTATGTTGAGCGCCCGGCACAACGCAATTGTGCAATGAGCAAAGTCGCGGCACACTCCATAGCCGCGTTCGATAATCTGCGCGGCTGATATGTCGGGTCTTCCCGAAGCAAAGCGGTACTCGATGTTGTTATGGACCCAGTCGGAGATGGCCTGCACCTGAGCGCCCGCGTCATATACGTGTCCGAAGTTCTCCCTTGCGAACGCGAATAGCTTGTCCGAATCGCAATATCTGCTTGGTAGGAGATAGCGGAGAAAGGCGGGCTCAAGCGTGGCGACGGACGGCGCGTTGCCGAACTGGTCGGACTTGTCGGACGCGGTGGACACCTCCACCAGCGCGTCGTGCCGAATCTCGTTTAATCCGGCTTGCAGGATCACCCGGTAGGCGACGTTGCCCTCCGCGTCGGCGAACGATTCCGACTTTGCAGCGCTTCCGAAGTCGAGTTTTTCCTGCCTTATAGGACGCTCCGGATCGAATTTCGGATTTACCAACAGTATGACGGTTGCCGACGATTCGCATTCGAAGTGGATATTGCAGCCGACGCGAACCGTAAGCATCTTATCCGCCGTTGCGAACCCGCTCGAAGAAATCAGCGAACAGCGGCAGATAAAGTGGATCCCGTTCGGGATGATACTGCACCCCAATCGCGTAAGGATGCGACCGGATTCGCGCCTGCTCGACTATATCGTCGCTCGCAGACCACGCCTCGACCTCGATTCCATCGGCTAGCTTCTCAAGCGCCTGGTGATGGGAGCTGTTCACCGCCGCGAAACGATGAACCGCCTTCGAGCTGTGCCTGAGCGGCTGGACGTTATCTCTCTCGTAGTTGTCGTGGCCGGGAATATCTATGTGCAAGGTCCCGCCCATAGCTACATTAAGGACTTGCAGACCTCGGCAAATCGCCAGGATAGGTTTTCCTGAAGAAAGCACCTCGCGAGCAGCCTCGAACTCCCACACATCGCGCGCGCAATCAGTGTCCACAATCAACGACGGTTCCGCGACAGGCTGGCGCAGAAAACCGAGCGAGATGTCGCCGCCGCCGGTCAGCATCAACGCGTCCATCAGTGCGAGATCGACCGGATGCAATCGAGCATTGTGCACCGTCAAATGCGGATAACGGCTGAATATAAGGTCGAACCAATGTTCGTCGCATTGGCGAATCCACGTCGCGATACTCGGCATCACTTGAGACTACGGCTGCCGGCCGGTTGTCGCAAATTCATCGCGGCGCCGCTCTTGCGACGAATCGGCGCGCAACCTATGTACTGTGTGTTCGCGAGGGGGCAGGTGAGCATGAAGATTCAGAAATTTGCATTGGCGGCAGTAATCGCGACGCTGTGCTGCGGCACCGCGTCCATCGCCGCCAATTCTCCGGCGCCCTCTCCCGTAACGAGCGCGCCGACTCCCCCTACGAGCGCAGCGCCTCAAGGTTTCGATGACCTCGTTACTCTGATCGCAAGCGGCACGCTGGCCGACCTGCACTGGCCCAACTTCTCGGACTATCGTGACTACGTCAAAAAATTCTACGACGCGGGCGGCGATTCGATTGCGTGGATTCAGAACGGCAAGGCCAGCCCACAGGCCGTCTCGATGATTCTCCAGTTTCAGCAGGCGGCGTTGAAAGGCCTCAATCCCGAGGACTATGACGCCTCGCTGTGGGACGCTCGGCTGGCCAAGCTGCAGCCGACGGCGGCGAAACCGTCAGACACCGACCTTGCACATATCGATCTGGCGCTGACGGTGGCCGCGATGCGCTACATTTCCGACCTCCATATTGGAAGGGTTAATCCGCAGCACTTCAAGTTCGGCCTGACGATGGGTCCCGCACGACTCGACCTGGCCGATGTGCTGAGGACGCAGTTGCTGCCGGCGTCGGACGTTCCGGCGGTCCTCGCGAAAGTCGAACCGCCTTACGATGGTTATCGACGCGCCGAAGACGCGCTCCTCACGTATACCAAGATGGCAGGCACGCCCGACACTCCGCCGATACCGATGCCGCAAAAGGGCGTGCGCCCCGGAAATTCATATGCGTCGATGCCTCAGTTGATCGCACGATTGCATCAGCTCGGCGACCTTCCATCCAGCGCTGACGTGCCTGCCGACTCGACTTTGTATCAAGGTGCGGTCGTCGAAGCCGTGAAACATTTCCAGCAACGGCACGGCCTCGATATTGACGGGGTGTTGGGCAAGGGCACAGTGACCGAATTGAATGTACCGCTCAAGACGCGTGTGCAGCAGCTTCAGCTCACACTGGAACGATACCGTTGGATACCGCCGGACTTCCCCGAGCCGCCAATCGTCGTCAACATCCCGGAATTTAAGCTACGTACCCTGCGACGCCAGCCTGCGAGCTACCTGACCATGAGAGTAGTCGTCGGGAGGGCGATGCGCACGCAGACGCCGGTGTTCGCGCAGAACATGAAGTATCTAATCTTCCGGCCGTATTGGCTGGTTCCCACGTCGATCCTGCGCAACGAGCTAATCCCGAAGGCGCGGCGCGATCCGAACTACCTGGCAGATAAGGGATTCGAAGTAGTTGACCGAAGCGGCAATGTCGTCCCTTCATCGCCGGCGTCGGACGACGTTATAGACGGCCTGCGTTCCGGCTCGCTGAGCGTGCGGCAGAAGCCCGGACCCAAAAATGCGCTCGGCCTGGTCAAGTTCATATTCCCCAATCAGTACAACGTTTATCTGCACAGCACGCCGGAACCGGAACTGTTCGCGCGGTCGCGGCGCGACTTCAGCCACGGATGCATCCGGGTTGAAAGGCCCGCGGATCTGGCGGCGTGGGTGCTGCGCGGCAAGCCAGGGTGGACGATGGACAAAATTCAGGCCGCAATGAATAGTGGCCCCGATAACGTGCAGGTGAATCTCGACAAACCTATTCCAGTGCTGATTCTCTATAGTACGGCGGTAGTAGAACCGGACGGCGAAGTAAGATTCTTCGACGACATATATGGCTATGACAAGTCGCTGAACAAGGTACTCGCGAACGGCCCTCCGTACCCAAGTTGATTAGCTAGTCCAATAGTCATTCGCGAGCTTTTCGATCGAGCGGAGAAACTGGTAAAATAATTTTATGGCCAGGAAGAACGTCAGATTTGTGGCTACGAAGACGGTCGCAAAGCCTGCGAGGGTCAGATTCAAGACCAAATCGGGGCAAACCGTTTCCTTCAAGGCCGTCAAGACCGTAAGGGAAAGAAAGGTAGTCAAGTTTCGCGCCGTCCAAAAATGAGGCGCATCTATCTCGACAGCAATATTCTGATATCGCACTTTTCTAAAGATAAAGCGGAAGAGATCAAGCGTCAGATGGTCGGGAACTCCTTGACTGTCTTCGGCGACCTCAGAGATGTTCAGCTTTGCACTTCGATGTGGGCGATTACGGAGATGGTCAACGTACTGGTTTCCCAGAAGAAAATTGACCGCGGAGAAGTTGCTGAAATCGAGAGCCAGCTCTCAAGCGAACGGCGGTTAGCGGGCCTAAAAATTCACTTCCTCGATGTGAGCCCGAGGAAGGACTATGACTTCATGGAATTCTTCTATCACGTCAGGCAGGGAATTCTCAGCTATCATTCTGGCGTTGGCGACATCATTCATAGCGTTATTATGAAAAGTAACAACGTCTCGAATATCTTGACGTTTGACGAGAAGGACGACTTCAAGAGAATTCCTAATCTGACCGTACTCCATCCGAAAGATGTAAGGTTGTAGTGCGGCCTTCGGGGACCTTCACGATACTCCGTACTGCTTGAACCAGGATTGCATTCGCTTCCATCCATCCTTAGCGGCTTGCGGATTGTAGCTGGGACGATAGTCGGCGTTGAAGCCGTGCCCGGCGTCGGGATAGATGACGATTTCAGACGGCTTGCCGGCAGCCTTAAGCGCCGCGCGCATCTGCTCGATTTGCGCAACCGGAATTCCCATATCCTTGCCGCCGTAGAGACCTAGAATGGGCGCGTTGATCTGATTCACCAAATCGATCGGATTCTTCGGCCTTAGGTCCGACGGCGGCATCTGTAGAGGTCCATACCATGCGACTCCCGCTCTCAGAGCAGGATTGTGCGCGCCGTAGAGCCAGACCTGACGGCCGCCCCAGCAAAAGCCGGTGATGCCGAGTTTGATCGTGTCGGCCTTACCCGTGCTTTTCGCCCATGCCACGGTCGCGTCGAGATCGGATGCAACTTGTTGGTCGGGCACCTTCGCGACGACCATCGCGATGATCTGATGTATGTCACTCATGCTCGCGACATCGCCCTCGCGCGAATAGAGCAGCGGCGCAACCGCGAAGAAGCCGAGCTTGGCAAGGCGCCGGCAGATGTCCTTGATATGTTCGTGGACGCCGAAGATCTCGTGCACCACCAGCACGGTCGGAAAAGGACCGCCGCTCGCCGGCATCGCGCGATACGCGGGAGTCTCGCCTCCTTCGACCGGAATCTTGACCTCGCCGGCGATGAGTCCGTTGCTGTCAGTCGTAATCGTGTCGGCCGACACCGGTATCACCGCCAGCGCGAAGCCGGCCGCGAGACTTCCTACAACGAACGCGCGACGCGAGAGTTGAGTTTTCATATTTTCAATTTCTGCAAGACGGTTAGCTGGAACGCAAGGGAGTTTCGCGCATGAAGCGGATGGTGTCGTCCAAATCGCGGATGCCGGCGTCCGAGCCCAGGCCTTGCGCAACCAACGCCGCGGCGGCATTGCCGAGCTTCATGCATTCCAACGGCGGCCATCCCAGCCGTAACGCGCGGATGAAGCCGGCGCAGTACGCGTCGCCGCATCCCGATGTGTCGACGACTGAAATATCGTGCGCCGCCAGATGCACCCGCTCGTGCGAGGTCGTCAGCAGGCTGCCGCCGCCGCCCATCGTAAGTACGACTCCACCCGCGCCGAAGAGCAACAACTGCATCGCCGCCTGTTCGGGTGTGGATGTCTCCGTCAAGTTGCAAGCTTGATCGGCGTTGGGCATGAACCAATCGACGAACGGCAGCGCCGGCTTCAGGATCGTGAGCAGTTTCGGCGAGCCTTCGCTCAGAATGTCCATGCTGGTGGTCGCGCCGCCGTCACGCGCGCGCCGCAATATCTGCACAGCACCATCGCGCCCGAGTCCACGCATCGAATCGGTGCCGCCGAGATGCAGATGCGACGCGCTCTCGATCAACGGCCACGGTACATCGTCGATCGAATAGACGGCGTTGGCTCCTATCGCATGCAGCGCGGGCCGATCGCCGTTCGGCCTGATCGGCAGGATGCTCGCTGAGGTCTGGACGCCGGGCTTGCGGACGACGTGACTGGTATCGACGCCGTAACCGTTCAGCGCGCGGATGAGCACGTCGCCAAGCGCGTCGTCGCCGACCGCGCCGACAGTGGCAACCGAGAGTCCCAATTTCGCGAGGCCGACCGCAGTGCCCGCCGCGGATCCGGCCGGCGCGAGGCGAATCTCGTCGAGCAGCACGCTGCCCTGCCCCTCGGGGATGTGCGTGACGAAGCGGCCGAGGATGTCGAGGACGTGCGCGCCCAGCGTCACCACTTCGGCGTTCATCAGTGATTCGTCTGCTTGCGCGCGATTTCGCGATCCTGCCGCGCGATGACCGCGGCGTGAAGTTGCGCGACGGTTTTTTCAGGCAGAACGGTGATTGGTTTGCCGGTCGCGAGCGCCTGCATATAGATGTGCGCGGATTTCTCGAGCAGCTCGACAAAGGTGAACGTCTTGTCGAGGTCGGTGCCGATACAGAGCGTGCCGTGGTTCTGAAGTATGTAGCAGTGGCATCGATTGGCGAGCTTGCGCGCGACGTTGTCGTGCAGCTCGCGCGTTCCCGAAAGGGCGTAAGGCACAACGTCGATCACGTTGCCTATCGCCAGCGTGACTTCGTCGAACAGCGGCGGGATCGGCTGATTCAGTATGCTGAGCGCGCTCGCAAACGTCTGATGAGTATGGATGACGGCGCTCACGTCGGCGCGAGCCTTGTAGGTCGCGATGTGCATCGGAGTTTCGATCGACGGTTTGTGCTCACCCTCGATTGGCGCGAGGTCGAAGTCCACGACGCAGATATCTGCGACCGCCATCACGTCGTACTGCATGCGCGTCGGCGTGACGACAACGGCGTCCTCGCCTTCGACGAGCATCGAGACGTTGCCGGCGCTGCCCGACTTTGATCCGAAGTAACCGTCTGCAGACAGCCGCTGGCTGATGCGCAAGACTCGCTGCTTGTAATCGTCGTAGCGTCCCATCTCGGAAAAAAAGCGCCCCCGGGTACCGCTCGAATCTTACGATACCGCGGGGACGACTTTACTCAAACAGACTACGAAAGCTTGACCGAGTTCACGACCTGGATTTCGGTGAAGCCCATCAGGCCCCAAGTGCCGTTCTCCACGCCGATGCCGGACCACTTCGCGCCGCCAAACGGCAGATTCGGCGCGATCGCAAGATGCTGATTGACCCACGCCGAACCGCATTCGAGCTGCGACGCGACCTCTGCGCCGCGCGCCGAATCGTTGGACCATACCGAACCGCTCAGGCCGAAGTGAGTCGAGTTCGCACGGCGAACCGCGTCGTTGACATCCTTGTAAGGAATGATCGGCAGCGCGGGGCCGAACTGCTCTTCATCGACGAGCCGCACGCCGTCGGAAATATTTCCGACGATCGTCGGCGCGAAGAAGTAGCCTTCCTTACCGACGCGCGAGCCGCCCGTGACAATCTTTGCGCCGTGCTTCTTCGCGTCCTCGACCAGCTCGGTCACGCGCTCGAACTGCATTTTGTTGTTGATCGGGCCGAGCTGGGTGCCGGCCTCGAGCCCGTCGCCCACCTTGACGCCCTTCGCGATTTCGCCGAGGTTGTCGACCAACGCGTTGTACATCTGCTCAGGAACGTACACGCGCTTGATCGCACTGCAGATTTGTCCCGAGTTCTCGAACGCACCCCAGAAAATTTTCGGCGCGACGACCGCGGGATCCACGTCCGCCAAAATGATCGCGGCGTCGTTGCCGCCGAGCTCCAGCGTAACTCGCTTCAAATCGGGCGCGGCCGCGGCGGCGACTCGCTTGCCGGTCTCGACCGAGCCGGTGAACGAAATTTTTCGCGGTATCGGATGACTGGTCATCCACGAGCCGAGCTCGTCGCCGCCCGATACGACGTTGAGGACGCCGGGCGGAACGATGTCGCGCAGAATCTCGCCGAGCATCAGCGTCGTAATCGGAGTGTACGGCGACGGCTTCAGCACGATGGTGTTGCCGGCGAGCAGCGCGGGCGCGATCTTCCACATCCCGAGCATGATCGGATAGTTCCACGGCGTGATCGCGGCGACGACGCCGAGCGGTTTGCGCTTGATTTCGATTTTGCTGTCTGGCGTGTCCATCAGCACTTCGGCGGGCAAGTCGAGCATGGCGGTGAATGCGCACCACATCGAGGTGAGCATGATTTCCTGCGCCGCCTTGTCCAGCGGCTTGCCCTGCTCGAGCGTGAGAGTGCGCGCCAATCCTTCAGGCGGCTGTTGCAACGCGGCGGCGCAATCCTGGAGGACCTTGCGGCGCGCGTTGATGTCCTTGCTCCAACCGGGGAAGGCTTTTTGCGCGGCCGACATCGCCTGATCGAGTTCAGCTTTCGAGCAATCGGGAACCTCGGCAAAGATTTTTCCGGTGGCGGGATTGATCACGCCAGTGGTTTTCGATCCCTTCACCGACTTGCCGTCGATAGTCATGGTGTATCCGGGCATGTGAGTCTCCTTGTACGCGGGAATCCGTGTGGGCAAACGTAATTGATTCATTACAACGCCGGTCGCATTGCACGCAAACCGGCGTCGCGCCGACGATCAGCCGGCGGTTTCCTAGCTCAGGCCGGCGACCTTCAGCGCTTTTCGCTTGGCGCCTTTCAGGTCGTAATACCTGCGTGTGACGATTCGCTGCGCGTAGAGACCGCCGCCTGCCTGGACGTTGGTGACGGCCTTCCAGCCGCCGTATGCGTCGGCAGTCAGATCGCGGATCGCGTGAAACAACCGCGCCCGATATTCGCCGTCGATTCCATTGCTCGTGCCCATATATTTGCGGACGAGCGGGCCGGTCACTTCGTTTTCGAGATCGGCGACGCCCGGCGCAGTCAAGATCGAGCCGCCCGAGATGTCGTGCAGGTGCCGCACCATCAGGTTGTAGTTCGCCGCGCCGTGATACTTGCCGGCGTTGGTGTAGAGTTCGTCGGGAAACGCGCCTTGCTCCGTAATCTGGCAGTTCGCGATTGCGGCCTCGAGCGCCGCGCGAATCAAAGTGGCGTGGATCAGCATCTCGGAGATCTTCTCCTTGATGTGCCCTTCGCCCGCCAGACCGTTGGCTTCCGCGACGAGTTGCGCGAAGCCGACCAGCTGATCGCCTTCCTCCGCCATCGCTGAAAGACCGCCAAGTCGCTCCCAGAGCCCGAGCGAATGCGCGAAGACGGCGGCCTGCTGCACCGCACCATCGAGGAAGATGCGTTCATTCGGCACGAACACGTTGTCGAGGATTACGAATCCTTCGGCCATGTGGACTTTCGCCGAGACCGGGAACGTGCGCGTGTCGGGATGGCGCGGCGCAAAAGTCGTGTCGATAATCTTGACGCCGGGCGAGTTGACCGGCACCGCGCATCCGATCGCGTAAGCTTCCTCGCCGGGCTTCATCGCTTTGGTCGGGATCACCATCAGGTCATGCGCCATCGACGCGCCGGTGATGTGCAGCTTGGCGCCGCGGATCACGACGCCGTCGGCGCGCCGCTCAACCACGCGGGTGTAAGCGTCGGGATCGTCCTGCTTGCCGGGAGGACGCGAGCGATCGCCCTTCGCATCCGTGATGCATTCGACGATGCGCACATCCTTGCGCTGCGCGGCCTGCACGTAGTTGCGGATGCGCTCCGCATATTCAGGCAGTGCGTCCGCGATACGCGTGGCCGCAGTGGTCAGCGTCATGATCGACTGGTAAGTCACGTTGGCAACGATGTCGGATTCGAGCAGCAGCGGAATCCGGTCGCGCAATTCATTTGCCGAGCGCGGAATTCTCATCAGCGGGCTGACCGCCCCGGGCTCGGGCGAGTAAAATTTGTCGTAGCCCTCCGCTATTCGCGAGACGCATTCGCCGAGCAGCGGATGATTGACGATGTCGCGCACGCGCTCGCCTTCGAAGTAGGTTTCGCGGTTGTCATCGAGCGACTTCTTGTACTGCTGTCCGGTCATCATCGCAGCTATCTCTCCTTAAACGGTCGTTCAATTGGCCCAAGTCTCGCTCAGAACAAGCTCGCTGTACAAGCGCTGCGGCCCAACGAGCCTTAACTCGCGTTGACTCAGCGTAAACGAACCTGCGACTTCTAACGTCCAACGCCCTGTAACTCTCTTGAGGGGGACACCGGAACTTTGCGGCAGTATAGAAATTTAATCGTGACGACCCTTGTTCTCTCGTGCTTGTTTCGAGCGTCAGCCTCCGCTGCCGCGCCTGAGTCGCAGTTCTTCGATGCCAAGGGCGTCAAGATTCACTACCTGGTTGATGGCACCGGCGAGCCGGTCATCCTGATCCACGGCCTGGACTCGAGTGCCAAGCTCAATTGGGAATTGCCGGGAATAATTGACGGCGTGGCCGTGGACCACAGGGTCATAGCACTTGATCTGCCGGGCTACGGCCAATCGGACAAGCCGTCCGATCCCGGGGCCTATGGCCAACAATGGGTCGCGGACGTGATCCTGCTGATGGATCATCTGAAGATTGAGAAGGCGCATATTGTCGGCTACTCGATGGGCGGCATGGTCGCGTTGAAACTCATCGCTGAGCATCCCGACCGCGTTATCTCCGGGACGCTCGGCGGCATGGGATGGTTACGCGAGGGCAGCATTCTCCAAAGGATCTGGACCCATATGCGCAGCGTCGGTGCGAGGAGTATCAGCGAGCTGGCGTTGACCGAAGATGAATTGAAATCAATCCGCGTCCCGGTCGAAATCCTCGTCGGCGATCGCGACCCGATGAAAAAGTTGTACGTGATGCCGCTGCAGAGCGTGCGCAGCGATTGGCAGGTAATCGAAATTCAGGGAGCCGGTCATATTACATGCATCATGAAGAAACAATTCCTCGAAGAACTCGAGAAGTGGCTGGACTCGAATCGCCTTAGGTAAATTGATCCTTACGTCAAGTTTGGCAAAGCGCGACAATTGTGCGCGATGCCTGAGTTTGATTTCGATCTCGCGGTCGTCGGCTCCGGGCCCGCCGGACATCATGCGGCCATCCAGGGCGCCAAGCTGCGCAAACGCGTCATCATGATCGAGCGCAAAGCGCTCGTCGGCGGCATCTGTGTCAATGTCGGCACGATTCCAAGCAAGACGATGCGCGAAGCGATCATGTATCTGTCGGGTTATCGCGAGCACGCGGTCTATGGCGATTCGTACCGGGTCAAGGAAAAAATCACGTTCCAGGACTTGCTGGTCCGGGTCGATCCGGTGGTGCGCCATGAGATCGACGTGTTGCGGCATCAGCTCTTGCGCAACGGCGTCGAGCTGACCACGGCGAGTGCGAGCTTTGTCGATCCGCACGTGCTCCACCTCGAAGATAAAGCGAGCGGAATGCAGAGACGGATTTCCGCCGCAACGATTGTTCTGGCCGTAGGGACCCACGCCGCTAAAGACAAGCGGACGCCGCTCGATGGAACCTGCATCTTCTCGAGCGACGACATGATGCAGCTCGACGAGCTGCCGCGCACGCTCGCGGTAATTGGCGCGGGCGTGATCGGATGCGAATACGCGAGCATGTTCGCGGCGCTCGGCGTGCGGGTGACGCTGATCGACATGCGGCCGCGGCTGCTGGACTTCGTCGATGCGGAAATAGTCGAGAGTCTCATCTACCACTTGCGCGAGCGGCGCGTGACGTTGCGCCTGGGCGAAGAAGTCTCGAGCATCGAGGTGATCCGCGAGAACGGGATGAACCGCGTGCGCACCTGCCTGGCAAGCGGCAAACAGATCATCACCGACAAGGCTTTGTCGAGCACGGGCCGCAACGGTGCGACCAGCGAGCTGAATCTCGCCGCGGCCGGCCTCGCAACCGACGCGCGCGGCCGGATGAAAACCAACGGCGACTACCAGACCGCGGTCGAGCACATCTACGCGGTCGGCGATGTCGTCGGATTTCCCAGCCTCGCGTCAACTTCGAAAGAGCAGGGCCGAATCGCGGTCTGCCGGGCGTTCAAGGTTCCCGCACATCACGCGCCGGAACTCTTTCCCTACGGCATCTACACGATTCCCGAAATCTCATTCGTCGGCGCAACTGAGGAAAGCCTGACCAACCAGGGCGTCCCCTACGAGATCGGCAAGGCCGCTTACCGCGAAACCGCGCGGGGCCACATTATCGGCGACAGCAGTGGAGTCCTGAAGCTGCTGTTTCATCGCGAGACGCGCGAACTGCTCGGCGTGCATATCATCGGCGATGGCGCCGTCGAGCTCGTGCACATCGGTCAGGCTGTGATCTCGCTGAAGGGCACTATCGACTACTTCGTGAATACGGTTTTCAACTACCCGACGCTCGCCGAATGCTACAAGAACGCGGCGCTCGACGGCATCAACCGCCTGAGCGCCTAGCCAATCGCGCCGATCTCGTAAGTGATCGCGGTACCGATCCGGCGGGCCAAATCAAACAGCCTCAGCATCGGACCGAACACCGTATTGTGCTCGATCTCGTACGACAGCGCAGGCTCCGGCCGGTATTGTGATTTCTCGCCGAAGTCGTGGGGCGTATCCGCGACGCCCTCGTCATGCGGAAAAATCAGGCGCAGGCGTTCGACCGCGCTCGGCACGTCCAGCTCCAGGATTCGCGCCAGGATATCGTCGCGGGTCACGCCGAGCTGCGGACTGAAATTCGGAATCTCCATCGCCAGCAGGCAAATCCGCTGGATCACCGCGACCCGGATTCCGTGCAGCAATATCAGACGCCGTCGCGGCGCGGTCTCGGCCGGCTCGATCGCGTCGAGCAGCCACAATTGATCCGACTGCAGGCGCCGCACCAGCCGGGCCAGCCTGTCATGCCGGTCGAGCTGTTCCGTCAGCCGGGCCAATTCGCGCAACGCCTTGGCCCTTGCTGGCCGCCGCGCGCGCCCCGCGCCATTGAGCCACATCGCGGGATTGAGCGTACTGATGTATGCGCGCAGCACGTCGATCTCGGTGCGATCGAGCGCCGCCGCGACCATCTGCACCGCGCGGCGAAAACGCGCCGACCGCTCGCGCATCGCCTGGAACATTTCCGGGTCCTTCGAGACCGCGCGCCCCACTCCGTGGAGCGTGACGGCCATGAAACCGAGTTGCTGCAGAATCGCGTTGTTCGGTATCGCCCGCAATTGCGACGGGTGCTCGATTTTCGACGGCCGCCCCCATTCTTCCGCCTCGCGCGCGACCGGTCGCGACCCGGTCCGATAGAGCAGGTTCGTGCCGAACAGGCTCAGCAGCGCCGCATAGTCAGGATCGTCAACCAGGCTGCTGAACTCCTGCTGCACCGTCGCGAAGAATTCCGCCGAATAGTCCGGCGCTGCGTAAATCGGATCGTTGCCAGTCTCGTCGCTCACATCGAACGCGAAGTCGAGAATCTGCCGCATGCTCGCGGTCGCCGCGGCGGGAGTCAGGAACAGCAGGTAACCGTCGCCGCCCTGGAAACTGACTTCCTCTTTCACCCGCACCCCGCGCCGCTCGAACTCCGCGCGGCTGTTCGGCGGCGCCGCGTAGCGCAAGCGATCAGCGAAGGTCGATGGATGTCCGCCGCGGCCGATAGATTCTCCGTGGGTGTTGAACAGGATCGCTTCGAGCTTGGCCAGCCCATGCCGTTCGAGCAGTTGCGCGAGCCGCAGTCGCAGCCGCTCGATGCGAAACGTAGCCGCCATCTGGCCGATGAATCGCCCTGAATCTGAAAATCCGAATTGCACGCACAGCCGCCCCTGCTGTTCCAGGTACGCGCGATAGTGCGGGCTCTTCAGCGCCTCCTCGATCACCCGCTCGCCGCGCTCGAACGCCTCCTCGGTCTCGAACAGCGGCGAAATCTCGATGCGATCGGCCACCCCGAACAGCCGCGCATAGTAAAGCGCCGTCAGCAGCGTGAACCCGGTTTCCGTCTCCGCAATCAAAAACCGGATGGGCGTCTCGGCGTCGATGTACTTGACGATTTGCGCCACCGTCATCATTAGCCGCTTGGCCGACGCCCGTTCCTCCATCAGCGATTCGAAGCTGATCGTCAGCGGCCGCACGCGCCCGAGCAAATCGTTGATGATATTGAAGTACGATCGCCGATTCGCCGGATCCTTCGGCTCGGTCTCGAGGCCCACCAGGCGCCGCGCAGCGTTGTGCAACTGCGACGCGTTAAGCCGCACATGAATATGCGCCAGGCCCATGCCGTGCGTCCGCAAGCTCGCGCGTATTGCCAGCAACGCTTCGCGCCGTTCATCGTCGGGCGCCGCTACGAGGGTAGCTTCGATCGACGCGAGCATCGGCGCCGTCTCGACCAGCGCATGCGCGCGCCCCGACACCATCGCGCGGCCGAACGCCGCCGTGCATGCCGGATCGCGCTCGGCGGCGCCCAGCAATTCGATCTGACGCGCCACGGCTGCGCTCGCCGTCGCGAGCATCGCGGCGAGCGGTTCCAGTGACACCAGGAAATCGCCGCTCGCCGCGCGTTCGAGCGCGTCGACTTTGCCGCGATGGCGTTCGATCATCGCGAGCTTGTCGGCCAAACGCGCCGCGATCGTCCGCGACCATGTGATATCAGTGCGCCCGTCCTGGTCGTATCCGACCCACGACGCCAGCGTGACGAGGCGCGGTTCGAGTTTGGTCCAATCCTCCGGCCAGTGATCGCGAGCGACCCGCAGCGCCGTCCGATGCACTTCCTCGAGCGCATCATGCGCATGGTTGAGCGCCTCGGTCACCCATGCATGTTCGATCTCGAGCGACAGTTGGGCAGGCGGCCGATGATCCACTTGCGCCGCCGCTTCCATTCGCTCGTCGCGTCCCGCCTGATCGAGCGCGACGCCCGTGACCGTCTGATTCGTCGCCAGTTCGGCGAGGCTTCGCGCCAAGTCCAGCGTAATCGAAAACGTGGGATGAGCGGTGAAGACCACGCCGAAGACGACTCGGGAAATAGCCGCGCGAAAATCCTCGAAACCGCCCTCGCGCGCCTTTCTCTCGAGCAAATCCGCGAGCGCCCGCTCGTTCGCCGCGATCGCGGTTTCTCCAAGGTAATTCCTGAGCCGTTCGGCGCGGTCGGCAAACGTTTCCGCCGTCAATTGCCGCACCACGCGCTCGAGGCCGTCGAGATCGATCTCGCCGCGATCCATCCGCAGCATTAGATCGAGCGCGAACAGGAGAATTGGATTGCTGAACGGATCGGCCGACGCCTGCGTCCGCACACGACTCATAATCGAGCCGAGCATCGCGGGATCGATCGCGCAGGGCGAAGATGTGGACATTTCACGGCGATCGTAGCCGACGAAAAAAGTTATGGCACACGCCTTCCAGAGTTACTGATGAGTCTTAATGCACTCGACTACGCGCGCGCCGAAGTCAGTGATCTTTCTTTCGCCGAATCCGCGGATATGACGCAGCGCCTCGACTATCGTCGGCTTGATGCTAGCGAGTTCGCGCAGCGTGGCGTCGTGAAGGATTACGTAGGCGGGCACGCCCCGTTCGGCGGCAATTTCGCGCCGCAGTTTGCGCAAACTCTCGAACAGCGCCTCGTCCACGTCGCGCCACGACGCTTCTTCGATTCGCGTGCGCTTCGATTTGGACTCTTTCGCCTGTAGCAGCGTGACCGCGCGTCCCCCGCGCATCACTTCCCATGACGAGGCGTTTAGCCTCAGCGTTGGACGATCGCCGGATGTGCGCTCCAACAGGCCGGCATCGACCAGCTGATAGACAATGTTGGTCAAGGTCTTGCGCGGCACGTCCTTCAAGATGCCATAGGTGGAAAGTTTCTCGTGACCTAATCGACGCACGCGTTCGCTGCTGGCGCCACTCAGTACGTCCACAACGTGCTCGACGCCAAAGCGCTGCTCGACGCGCGCGACGCATGACAAGACTTTCTGCGCGAGTACCGTAGAATCCGCGACGCCTTCGACTTCGGCGAGGCAAAAGTCGCACGCCCCGCAACTTGTTCCTTGATAAGTCTCGCCGAAGTAGGCCGACAGCCCGGCATGACGGCATCGTACGACCGTGGCGAAGCGGCGCATTTCCTCGAGCAATTGCTTGCCGCTCTCCAACACTTCTGCGGGAGTCGCCGACTCCTCCGCGCTCCGCTCCATCAGGTTGCGCCATCGAATTACGTCGGCCGCCGAGTAGAACAGCACGCACTCGGCTGGCAGACCGTCGCGTCCAGCGCGCCCCGTCTCCTGCTGATAGGACTCTATCGACTTCGGGAGCGCGGCGTGGATCACGCAGCGGATGTCGCTGCGATCGATTCCCATCCCAAACGCAACCGTCGCCACCACCACGTCGATTTCCTCGGCGGCGAAGCGATCCTGCGTGCGCCGCCGCTCGTCCGCTTCCATCCCGGCGTGATACGCGGCCGCGCGCACGCCCTCCGACACCAGGTATCTCGCTATCTGCTCGGTGTCTTTTCGGCTGATACTGTAAACGATCGACGCCTCACCTTTATGCCGCCGGATCGTCTCCGCGATCTGCGCGTTCACGTCCAGCTTCGGACGCACGCGGTAAAGCAGATTGGGGCGATCGAACGATCCAACCAGCACCGCCGGATCGTTGAGCCCAAGTTGCTCGACGATGTCGCCACGCACGCGCTCGGTCGCGGTCGCCGTGTAGGCGTGGATGCTCGCGTTCGGAAAGCGCGTCTTGAGTTCCGCGAGTCTGCGATATTCCGGCCGGAAGTCGTGCCCCCACTGGCTGATACAGTGAGCCTCGTCGATCGCGAAGCTCGAAACCTTAAGGCGCGCGACAAGATCGAGAAATCGCGGCGTCAGCAACCGCTCCGGCGCGACGAATATAAGATGATGCCGGCCGCTGGCGAGATCGCGCTCAACGTCGCGAACTTCCATCTGGTCCATCCCGCTGTGGATCGCCGCCGCCGGATAGCCCGACAGCCGCAGCGCATCGACCTGGTCCTTCATCAGCGCGATAAGCGGCGAGACCACAACGTCGGTGCGTCCAGCGACCGCGGGCGGCACTTGGTAGCATAGCGACTTGCCACCCCCGGTCGGCATGACGACTAGCGAGTCGCGCTGCTCGAGCCCAGCCTGTATCGCCTCCAACTGCAGCGGCCGCAAACCTTCGAATCCCCAGAAGCGCCGCAAAACCGCAAGCACTTCCTCGGACGCGCCCCCACCCGCGGCTCCCGCTCCGACCATCGCCTCTTCGAAACTCTTCATCGTTCTGCCGCCGCCATATAGAAAGCCGTTTCGCATTATTAGTAACAACATCACGATTGCTGGCAAAACCAGCCCAGGCCAGGATTCGTCGCGCACCAGTGCCGCAAGGCACAAAGGCGGCGAATGATCGCGATCAGAATTTGATAAACACAGCTTCTGACTATCCGACTGATAGCGAATGCTAACAAACAGACAGCGATGGACGGCCTATACAATATTTTGTATATACTCTCGGCGGCGCAGGAATGAGACATGACGATGAAGATTCAGCGGTCCAGCGGGAACGTTTTCCGAGACCTTGGCTTCGAGGCGAAGGAGGCTGAGAGCTTGCGGCTTCGCGCGGAGCTAATGGTGGAAGTCAGGCGTCTTATCGAGGGGCGAAAACTTACTCAGCGTTCGGCGGCAAGCCTCCTGGGAGTCACCCAGCCGCGGATCAGCGATCTTATTCGCGGCAGGATCGATCTGTTCAGTATCGATTCGCTCGTCAACATGCTCGCGCGCGCAGGAATGCGCATCCAGCTTCGAATCGCCAGCCGTCGCCGCCCTGCTCAAGCCGCCTGAAAGCCCAGACAGCAGAACAACGTGTACGATAAGGCTACATCCTAGTTGACGCATGGCGGCCAAACTTTCAGTCTCTTTTACGTGGATCGGCCCAGGGACTCTCCGGGGAGGTGACGGCGCATGCCCAACTTTCGAATACTGTCCTGCGATGGCGGCGGAATCCGCGGAGTATTGAGCGCGGTTCTGCTCAATCGGCTGTCAGCCGCGTATCCCAATCTGCTGCAGGATCGACCCGATACGATCTCGATGTACGCCGGTACCTCGACCGGCGGAATCCTGGCGCTCGGACTGGCCGCCGGTCTTACCCCCGCACAGATCCGCGACCTCTACGTTACGGACGGAAAGCTGATTTTCGATTCGTCGTGGACGCGCGACGTGGTCGAGCTGGGCGGGCTCAGCGGATCGAAGTACGACAACGTGAATCTCAAGCAGATTCTCCAGGAGACCTTCGGCGCCAGGAAACTCCAGGACCTGAAACCGCGCGTTCTGATCGCGTCGTTCAGCCTGGACAATCAGGCGTCCGATCCTGCCTCCCGCACCTGGAACCCGAAGTTCTTTCACAACTTCACCGGCCCCGACAGCGACGGCGATTCTCTGCTGGTCAACGTCGCGATGTCCACCAGCGCGGCGCCGACCTACTTTCCCTCGTACGGCGTGTACATCGATGGCGGCGTGATCGCCAACAATCCGAGCATGGCCGCCGTGGTGCAGGCGATGGATGGCCGCAATCAACCCGGCGAGCGCGCGACGCTGGACGGAATCAAGCTGCTATCCATAGGCACCGGCGCCTCGCTGCAATACATCGACGATGTCGACCACGATTGGGGCGACGCGCAATGGATCAAGCCGATCCTCAACGTGATGATGGACGGCAGCGTCGGCGTCGCCGATTTCGAATGCCGCCAACTGCTCGGCAACAGCTATTGCCGCGTCGAGCCGATATTTCCCGCCGGAAAGTCCTTCGCCATGGACGATGTCAGCAAGGCCGTCAACCTGATGGACCAGGCAAATTCGTTCGACCTTGCCAGCACCGTCGCATGGCTCAACGCGTCAGGTTGGTGACGCGTCGCGCTGTTCAGTGCGGCGCTCGCTCACCGCGGTACTTGAGCGTCATCTCCGCGACTCCGGCCGCGACGTTCAGTCCGTTCTGCCCTTCGACGGACACCGGCTGAAGCGCGATCGACTTATCAAACCCTCCGACCAGCACGTTCGCACCCGCACCCACACCAAGCGCGAGGCTCGCGGTCGCACCGCCGTAATGACCCTCCAGTGCGCCGGGCTTGAGATCGTTGGTCGGCGCGGCGACGGCCCACAAGATCACGGCCGACTTGAGATAACCGATATCAGCGCCGAACTTGGAGACGCTTCCGCTGTAGTACTCGACTCTTCCGCCGTTGGACGAGTACGAGCATCTCAGCTCGCGCGAAGATCCGAACACGAATCCCCATCCCGAGGCTTCGTGACAAGTGAGATAGCCGGTCTTGACCGTCGCGGCCTGCGCCGGCAGTGACCAGCAACTCAAGAGAAGAATACTGGTTGCGGCAAGAACGGTAAGAAGTCGTGGTTTCATCTCTTTTTTCTCCTGAAGCAAAGGTCGTCGCTGTTGGCTCTCAGGGTTCATTCGCCCTGACTTCTATCAACGGTAGACCAAACTTCCTCTCCGAA
This sequence comes from uncultured delta proteobacterium, assembly GCA_963711565.1. GTDB lineage: Bacteria > Desulfobacterota > Binatia > Binatales > Binataceae > Binatus. The sequence goes on from CAVQEQ010000001.1 coordinate 1,166,493, forward strand.
ACAAGTTTTTCGCCCACACGATTAGCGGCAGCAGCGAGCCTCAACTTGACCTTCAATGCTCGTTGGGCGACAGATCTGACCCTCTGTTTGAGGCCGCAGGGGAGGCTAACGTTCTATGAGCTCCGAAATCGCATCCAACAAACTCCTGGACAGGTCTAAGGCCCTGACGGCCTCGAAAAACTTCCTGCAGCAAGTGTTTCACGATTTCTCGAAAGACGAATGCCCATCGATGGCTGCGGCGCTGGCATACGCAACCTTGTTTTCGCTGCCATCTCTTTTACTGATCGTCATCTACATTGCAGGCCTCGTCCTGGGTCCCCAAGCTGCCAGCGGCCAGATCGAGTCGAAGCTAAGCGGCGCGATGGGACCGCAAGCCGCCGCACAAATCCAGACCATGGTCAGCAACGTGGCGCAGAACCATGCTGGTGGATTGATCGCAACTGTGGCGGGATTTGTCGGGCTGATACTTTCCGCGACCAGCGTGCTGCTGCAACTTCAGTTGTGTCTCAATAAGGCGTGGAAAGTAACCGCGGTCGGCTCCGGCTGGAAAAGTTTCGCGATGCAACGCGTCCGCTCGATTCTTCTGTTGATCGGCGCCGGCATCCTCGCGATGGTGTCGGTCGTGGCGGGTTCAGCGATTTCCGCGCTCGCGCACATGATTCCTTTCCCGGGGGCCGCACACGCCGGCGAGATTCTGACATCGTTGATAATGTTCGCGCTGGTCTTCGCGGCGATTCTGAAAGTAATGCCTGATGTCCATCTGCGCTGGAGCGACGTATGGGTGGGAGGCTTGTTCATCGCCGTGTTGTTCGTGGTTGGAAAATTCCTAATCGGCCTTTACCTCGGCCACGCGAGCAAGGCCAGCGCCTACGGAGCCGCCGGCTCGCTGGCCGTGATCCTGCTATGGACCTACTACTCGGCGCTGATCTTTTTGCTGGGAGTGGAATTCACCCAAGTCTGGGTCCGCAGCCGCGGTCAGGAAGCCCCGCCAAAACCAGGCGCCGTCCGACGCGAGCCTCTACCCAGCAGCTAGCAAACCGCGCGCGCCCGGCTACCTTAGGTCGCGGCCGGTGTAGCCGAGGATCGAGCGGGCGATAATCAGGCGCTGTATTTCGCCGGCGCCTTCGTAGATGTCGAAGATGCGGCCGTCGCGGAAGCATCGATCCAGCGGATGGTCCTCCGAAAGCGCTTCGGGGCCGAGGATGTCGATGCATCCCTGAGTGATTTTTCGCGCCGCTTTGCCGCCCGCGGCTTTCGCGATCGATGCTTCCACTTTCGGCGGCACGTCCTGCTGCTCGAGCCACTTCGAGCGGAGCACCGTCAGCAACGCCGCTTCGTAGATGGCTTCCAGCCGGATGAAACGATCGACGACCGCCGAGCGGCTGCGCATCCCGCCGCGGTAGCTGATTTCGATTCCGCGCTCGGCCAGCTTTTCGCGCGTGAAATCCAGCGCCGCGCGCGCGACTCCAAGCGCCATCGCGCCAACCATCGGCCGCGAGTCGTTGAACACCGACATCGTGGATTTGAAGTCGCCCTTGATGTGGTTGAATTCGGGGATCCGGCAATTCTCGAACAGCAGGTTGCAGGTATCGTGCGAGCGGATGCCGAGCTTTCTGAGTTGCGGCCCGACGGTGAATCCCGGCGTGCCCTTTTCAACCAGAAAGGTGGTCATGCCGCGGCTGCCGTCCGGCGCGATGAATCGCGACAGCACCATCGCCGCGTCGCCCGATTGCGCCTGCGAGATGAAAATCTTCTCGCCGTTGAGTATCCATTCGCCGGTCTCGCGATCGAAAGTCGCGGTGGTGCGGATGTTCGCCGGGTCCGAGCGGCGCCGGGCTCGGTAATCGCGATCGCGATCGTGTGGTTCTTCCACTTCTCGAACTGCTCGGGCGTCGCGACTGTCTTGAGCACGGTGTTGCCGAGTCCCCATTTGCTACGATGCAGTGCGATTCCGCCCCAGTAGACTTCGAGCATCACCAGCGAATGGAGAATGCGCGATCCGCTGCTGCCGCTGAGGCTTTCCTCGGCTAGCGTAATCGGATTGGGCAAGTCTTTCGCTTCAGGAAACTCCTCGGGCTCGAGTTCGTCTTCGTGCTTGTCGTAGTAACGCGCATAGCGCCGTCCGATGATCGCCTGCTCGTGCGCGCTACTCAGAACTTTCTCGTCAGCCGGAGTCAGTTGAAAATCTATCATCGCAATTTCCTCGTCGTAATTGTCGAACCCTAAACTCCGACCGCGCCTTCCAGCACCGACACCGTGCGCGTGTCGCGATACCACATCTCGACCGGGTTATCGCGCAGGTAGCCGTGGCCGCCGAGCATCTGGACGCCTTCATCGGCGATCCACATCGCATTCTCGCCGCAATAGGTGTACGCGAGTTGCGCCTGCCGCGCGGCGTCGCCGCTTTGCTCGAAGAATCGACGCCGCCTTCCAGGTCATCCAGCGCATCGCGTCGGTTTCGATCCGCATGTCAGCGAGACGGAATGCGATCGTCTGTTTCTTTGCGAGCGCGTCGCCATGAACCACGCGCTCCTTCGTATAAGGCATCACGAACTCCATCACGGCCCGACTGGTACCGGTCATGATCGCGGACAATGCGATGCGCGCCGAGTCGATGATGCGCTGAACGTCGCATCCCGCGCCCTCACCGAGCCGCGCGCTGGAGGGTAATTCGACATCCTTGAAGCTGACGGTCGCCATCTCGAGCGCGCGCAATCCGACATTCGGTTTCCTCTCGCCGACCGTCACACCTTTCGCGTCCCGCTCGACGATAAGCGCGTCGAGCGCGCCGTCACATTGCGCGACAACTAGAAAGTGACTGCAATTCTCCGCCAGCGGAACGAGTCCCTTCACGCCCGACAAGCGATACCCGTCGCGCGTCTTGATTGCGCTGGTGCGAATCGACGAAACATCAAAGCCGAAGTCAGGCTCCGTGATTGCGACGCCCGCGCATCGATACTTGTCGCCCGCAAACAGGGGCAGCAGATTTTTCTTTTGCGCGGGCGAGCCTTGAGCGGAGATCGCGCCGAGAAATCCGATCGGCGCCGCGGCGGCGATCGCGAATGAAGCATCCGCGACCGCAAGTTCCTCGAGAAGCAGCGCATTCAGCGTCGGCGAATAGCCGCCGGCCTCAGCCTGCGACTGGATGATCCCGGTGGCGCAAATCTCGTCGAGAATCGACGACGGGATGCACTCGCGATCGTCGGCGCCGCGCGCCGCGGGACGAAGCTGCGAGCCGGCGAGCTCCTGCACCATCGATTGCGCGAGCCTCTGTTCCTGGGTCAATTCAAAAGAGATCACTAGCTTTTTCCTCCAATTCCGCTTGACATTCGGCGGTCTCTCGGGGTACCAATGGTTGAACCAATGGAACATATGAACGACACGAATGTCAAGCGCAAACGGCCGGTGCGGGTGGCGACGCCGCGCCGCGTCGAGTTCAGCCGCATCCGCAACCTGCGCGCGTTCGAGGAGATCGCCGATCAAATCCGCAAGGAACTTTCGGATCGCCGCCTGCGAGCGGGCGATCGGCTGCCGCCCGAGCGAGTGCTGGCCGAGCAGTTCGGCGTATCGCGCAACACCTTGCGCGAGGCGCTGCGGTCGCTCGAAAATGCCGGGCTGCTGCGCTTGCAGAAGGGCGCGACCGGCGGCGCGTTCGTGCGCGAGAGCACCGGCGACGCGATAATCACCGGGCTGCGCGACATGTTCCATCTCGGCGCGATCCAGCCCGAGCATCTGACCGAGGCGCGCGTGATGATCGAATCGATCGCCGTGCGCACCGCGTGCGAGCGCGCGACGGCCGAGGACATCGAGGCGCTCAACGGCAACATCGCGGCGGCGGAGCGGGCCGTGCGCGACAAGATCGATTTTTACGATCAGGCCGCGATCCATCTGGAGTTCCATCGCATCCTCGCGCGCGCGACCAAGAATCCGGTGATGGTGATCGTGATGGACGCGCTGATTGACGTGATGCAGCACTTCATCCGGGCGATCGGGCAGAAGCGGAATCCGTGGGTGATACCGTCGCGGCGGCGATTCATGAAGCAGTTTGAAGCAGGGGATGCCGACGGCGCCGTTGAGGAGATGGAGCAGCATCTCGAGCGCCTCAATCGCCACTACCTGTCGCTGATGAAAGAGAAGGACCGCACCGAGGCTGCCGGTGAGTAACGACATCCTGAGCGGGGTGCGGGTGCTCGACTTCACGACGATTGTGTCGGGGCCGTATTGCACGCGCTTGCTCGCGGATCTTGGCGCCGAGGTGATCAAGATCGAGCCGCCCGAAGGCGACTTCATTCGCACGCAGCCGCCGATTCGCGCGGGCAGGAGCGCGTACTTCGCTCATTTGAATTGCGGCAAGAAGAGCCTTGCGATCGATTTGCGGCAGGCTGGGGCGAGCGAGCTGGTGCAGCAGCTTGCCACGAAGTCGGATGTGGTCGTCGAGAATTCGCGGCCGGGCGTGATGCAGCGGCTCGGGCTCGACTACGCGACGCTCGCATCGATGAATCCGCGACTCGTGTACTGCTCGATCTCGGGCTTCGGGCAAAGCGGCCCGTGGGCGACGCGCAGCGCGTACGCGCCGATGTTGCACGCGGCCAGCGGTTTCGACCTGGTCAACATGTCGTACCAGAACGGGCTCGAGCGGCCGCTCAACACCGGCATCTACGTTGGCGACGTGCTGGGCGGGACGTATGCGTTCGGCGCGATTCAATCCGCGCTGCTCGCGCGCGAACGCAGCGGCCGCGGCGATCGAATCGACCTGGCGATGATGGACGGGCTGCTCAGCATGCTCATCTATGAGTTCCAGGAAGCGCAGCTTCCGCCGATGAAGCGGACGAATACGTTTCAGCCGACGCGCGCGAAGGACGGATTTATAATGATCGCGGCGGTGAAGCCGAATAATTTCGAGGCGTTGGCGCGCGCCGTCGGGCATCCCGAATGGATGAACGATGCTCGCTACGCGACCGCGAAAGGCCGCGCTGCGAATTGGAGTTGGTTCATGTCGATGCTGGACGAATGGGCGGCGACGCGAACGATGGAAGAGTGCGAGGCGATACTGACCGAGGGCAGCGTGCCGTGCTCGCGGTATTACACTGTGCGCGAGGCGCTTCAGCATCCGCATCTCGAGGAGCGCGGAAGCTTCGAGGTGATCGACGACGGCGCGGGACCGCTCAAGGTGCCGAATCCCGCGTTCAAGTTCGGCAATGCCAACGCGCAGGCGCGGAACTATGTGGCGGCGCTCGGCGCGGACAACGCGAGCGTCCTTTCGAGCGTGCTGGGGTATTCCGAGGATCGCATCGCCGCGCTATACGAGAAACAGATCCTTCACGACGATAGCAGCCGAGCTTCGGGAGGACATGCAAATGGGTGAGATCCTGGCAGTTGGAATAACTCACTACCCGCCGCTTGCCGGCAGCGACGAAACGATGGCGTGGATTCTCAAGCGGATGCTGCAGAACCCGCAGCTGCCGGAAAAATATCGAAACGCTAACGGCTGGCCGGAGGCGATGCGCGCGGAATGGGGCAACGATGAGGGAACCAGCGCCGCGCACGCACATCGCGAGCACCTGGTGCGATCGCTGCGCAAGGCGCGCGCGCAAATCGACGAATTTCGCCCCGACTTCATCGTGGTGTGGGGCGACGACCAGTACGAAAATTTCCGCGAGGACGTGATTCCGCCCTACTGCATCTATGCGCACGAATCATTCGAGTTCGCGCCGCCGGCGCGTAACGTCTGGAACGAGCCGGCCGACAAGAAAGTTCATGCGACGGGGAATGTCGCGGCCGCCAAATATCTCGCGGGCGGATTGATCGAGGCCGGTTTCGACACCGCGTACTCGTACAAGCCGCTGCATCATCCGCTTGGCCACGCGTTCGCTAACGCGGTGCTGTACCTCGATTACGATCGTAAAGGATTTCCGTATCCGATCATTCCATTCGCGATAAATTGTTATGGGCGCAAAGTGATCGCGCAGCGTGGCGGCCTGCCGGCGTTCGAGAATCCGCCGTCGGAGGCGCAACTCGATCCACCCGCGCCAACACCGCGGCGACTGTTCGATCTCGGCGCTGCGACCGCGCGAATCTTTGCGGACAGTCCGTGGCGGGTCGCGTTGATGGCGTCGTCGGGATGGTCGCACGCGTTCCTCACGGCGAAAAATAATTTTCTCTATCCGGACACGGCCGCGGATCGCGCGCTGTTCGAGGCGCTGCGCGCGGGCAACTTCGAGGCGTGGCGGAACTATCCGGCGGCGTCGGTCGAGGCTAGCGGTCAGCAGGAAATTCTCAACTGGATGTGCCTGGCGGGAGTGCTCGCCGAATTGAAACGCAAGCCGGCAGAGGCCGAGTTTATCGACACGTGGATTTTTAATTCCTCGAAATGTTTCCTGACGGCGCCGCCGCCACGCTGAATCGTATGAAGCTGAGCGGAAAAGTGGCGCTGGTGACAGGGACCAGCACGAATATCGGCGGCGGAATCGCGGAGGGTTTGGCGAGCGAGGGCGCAGCGCTGGTGTGCGTCGATACGCGCGCGGAAAACGCGGCCGACTGCGCGCACTACATCAAGAGCACGGGCGGACGCGCTGCGGCAGTGACTTGCGATGTGACCGATGAGCGGAACGTGATCGACGCGGTCGCGGCGGCGCGCGAACATTTCGGCGGCGTCGACGTCCTGGTGAACAACGCGGCCATCTTCAATAAGAAGGGCGTGCTCGAGATGTCGCTCGACGAATGGCGGCGGCAGCTCGAGATAATTCTCGGCGGCACGTTCCTGTTCACCAAGCATGTCGCCAAGTCGATGATCGAGCAGGGTCGCAAAGGCGCCATCATCAATATCATCTCGACCGCGGGCCATCAGGGCGAGCCGAACAACATCGCCTACTGCACCGGCAAGGCTGGTCTGCTCAACTTCACGCGGTCGGCGGCGATGGAGCTGGTCGCGCACGGCATCCGCGTCAACAGCCTTACGCCGACAGCGACCGATCCAATGGAGTCGCTCGAGCGCGCCGCGCGATGGGGCCGTCCAGCTCGCAGCGGCGAGCAACTCAAGAATGCGTTCGAGCCGTTTCGAAAGGGCGTGCCGATGCAGAAGCTGCCGAGTCCAAGCGATTACGGACGGGCGGCGGTATTTTTGGCGTCGGAGGATGCCGGAATGATCACGGGCACAGATCTTCGCGTCGATGCGGGTGCGATCGCGCGTTACTGGGCGTGGAATCCGTCGGAACCTCTCCCCTAACCCCTCGCTCTTCAGGGGAGGGGAACGGAAGGTGGCAGGAGAAGAAAAATGGATAAGTCGGTTGAGAGCTACATCTTAGACGATCAGGACGCGGGGCTGTTTCGCGTGAATCGGCGCGCGTTCACCGATCCGGAGTGTCTGGCGGATGAGCGGCGGCGGGTCTTCGACAAGTGCTGGATTTATGTCGGTCACGAGTCGGAGATTCCGCACGCGGGCGACTATCGCTCGCGCAACGTCGCGGGACGACCGATGATCCTGGTGCGCGGCGATGACAACGTCGTGCGCGTGCTGCTCAACACGTGTACCCATCGCGGGTCTCTCGTATGCCGCCAGAAGTCCGGCAACGCCAGGACTTTCCAGTGTCCCTATCACGCGTGGACTTATAACTCGCGCGGTCAACTTGTGGGAGTGCCGGGCGAGGAGTCCTATAGCGAGGCGTTCAAGCGCGATGACATGGGTCTGGTCTCACCGCCTCAAGTGGATAACTATCGCGGATTTATTTTCGCGTGCTTCGATCCGGCGGCCGATAGCCTCTATGACTACCTGGCAGGCGCGCGCGAGTACCTCGACCTGGTGGCAGATCAGTCGGAGCTAGGGATGAAGATCGTGGCGGGGCAGCAGTCCTATAGCGCGCGCGCTAACTGGAAGCTGTTAGTCGAGAACAGCTACGACGGTTATCACGGCCTGCCGACGCATCAGCGCTACTTCACTTTCCTAAGTGACATAGGCATAGACATGAGAGGCCGCGACGTAGCGGCGCCGTCGATTCAGAAGGCGGTAGATCTCGGTAACGGTCACGCCGTTGTGGAATACCAGAGCGCGTGGGGACGGCCGATTGCGCACTGGGTCGCGCCGTTCGGGGAGCATCGCAAGGTGCATTTCGAGGAAGTGCGGCGCCGTTTCGACGCGCGCTTCGGTCCCGAGCGGTCGCGGCGCATCTGCGAGACCAGCCGCAATCTTGGCATCTTTCCGAATCTTGTGATCAACGACATCATGGCAATCACGGTTCGCACCTTTTATCCCGTTTCGCCCGACTACATGGAGGTTAACGCGTGGGCGCTGGCGCCGGCGGATGAGAGCGCGGAGGACTCGGCGCTGCGGCTCGACAACTTTCTAACGTTTCTCGGACCCGGAGGATTCGCGACGCCGGACGATGTCGAGATGCTCGAGTCGTGTCAGCGCGGCTTTGCCAACCGCGAAGTCGGTTGGTCGGATATCTCGCGCGGGATGAAACGCGAGCATCCTTCGATCACCGATGAACTACAGATGCGCGCGTTCTGGCGCCGATGGAATCAACTCATGACAGAACCGAGGCTGAAGCGCGCAAGGAAAGCGGCATGAGTAGCACAGACCTGCCTAGTCGCCAGGAAGTGGAGGACCTCCTATATAAGGAGGCGGCGTTGCTCGACGAATGGCGGCTGGATGAGTGGTTAGAACTGCTTACTGAAGATGCGGTCTATGAGATACCACCTACTGATGTTCCCGAAGGCGATTCGCGGAATACGTTGTTCATCATAGCGGACGACGCAGTGCGAATCAGATCGCGCGTCAAGCAGTTGCTAGGCAAGGCGGCGTGGTCGGAAAATCCTCGTTCACGCACGCGCAGGATGATAGCCAACGTGCGCGTCGTCGGCGCCGAGGGTGATAAGATTCTCGCGACCGCCAACTTTGCCGTGCATAGGATGCGATATGAGTCGGTGGACACTTATATAGGGCACTACGACTATAAACTCGTTCGCCTAGGAAATGATCTGAAGATCCGCGAGAGAAGAGCTATTCTCGATAACGAAGCACTGCGCCCGCACGGCAAGATCAGCTTCATTCTGTAACGACAACGGTCGGCGAACACGTCGGAGGATGCGATGGATGTCATCGACATGCACAATCACTTCATCGCGCCCGCGGTAATCGAGTTTCTGGCGCGCGAAGGGAACCATTTCGCGACGAAGATCGTCGAGCGCGACGGGCGCCGGTTTTTTCTGATCCGGGAGAAGGCGATGCGGCCGATCGACGGTCCGATCTCGAATGCGCAGGCGCGCATCGCGGACATGGATCGCGAGGAGGTCGCGGCGCAGGCGGTATCGTGCGTACCGTTCCTGATGTATCCGGACGTCGATACCGCGCTCGGACTTACGATCGCGCAGGTCAACAATGATGCGATGGTGGCTCTGGGAGCCAGCGATCCCGATCATTTCGTGCCGCTGGCGAGCGTCCCGATGCAGAATCCAGCGGCGGCCGCGAGAGAATTGGAACGCGCCGCGAAGCTGGGACTTCGTGGCGTCGAGATTCCGCCGAAGGTCGTCGAACGTCAGCTCGATGAGCCCGATTTCGAAGTTTTCTGGGACGCGGCCGAGGCGCTGCGGATGGTGGTTTGCATCCATCCCTTTGAAGCCGCGCCGGCCGGAGCGCTTTCCAGATATTTTCTGGGCAACCTGGTCGGCAACCTTTACGACACCGGCCTCGCCGCCGCGCTGCTGATTTATGGCGGCGTGCTCGAGCGGCATCCGAACCTGCGGGTCGTTCTGTATCACGCCAGCGGCGCCTGCCGGCGCTGGTGGGACGACTCGACATGGGCTATCGGCTCGTGCCGGAGTGCCGCAGCGCAATTCCGCGGCCGCCGTCCAGCTACGCAAATCAGTTCTACTTCGATATAATTGCGCACAGTCGCGGGATGCTTGGCTATCTCGTGAAGACCTATGGAGCGGATCGATTCGTAGTTGGAACTGACTACCCGCTGCCTGCCGGCCTTGCGCATCCGGTGGAAGAGGTCAAAGCTCTCGGCCTCGAGCCTGGCGACGAAGATAAGATTCTCGGGGCGACCGCGCAACGTCTGCTACGCCTCTGACGATTACCGCTTCCAGCGCCCGAGTGCTATACAGATTGGGAGGTGACACGCGATGGCGACGAAGCCGCAAATGCTGCAAGGCTACAGGGTTCTGGATTTCACGCAGTTCGTCGCGGGACCTACTTGCACTCGGCTACTGGCCGAGATGGGTGCTGAAGTTATCAAAGTCGAACTCGCGCCCTATGGCGATCGAGTCCGCGCCGACGGGCTCAAGTCGCTCAAGCCCGAATTCAAGGGCTCGAATCATAGCACCTACTACATGCAGCATAATCATTCGAAGCTGAGCTTTGCGATCGATCTGAAGAAGCCCGGCGCCAGGGAGATCGTGACGGCGATGCTTCCCCAGGTGGATATTGTCGTCGAGAACTTTGCGCCGCGCGTGATCGATCGGCTGGGGTTTGCCTATAAGGACGTCAAGAAGGTCAATCCTAAGATCATTATGTGTTCGATCTCGATGGCGGGGCAAACCGGACCGCTCTCGAACAAGGCTGGCTACGATTTTATCGGCCAGGCCTACGCGGGCATTACTGACGGTATCGGGCAGGTCGATGGTCCACCGGCGCTTACTACTATGGCTATTGGTGATGTCTCGACCGGGGTAGCAGCGGCGATGGCTATCGGCTTCGCGCTGTTGCATCGCGAGCGCACGGGCGAAGGCCAGTATCTCGACGCGTCGCTGCTGGACACCTACTTCCATATGCACGAGAAGACCGTCCCGATCGTGTCGTTGCGCGGCGAGAAATTTCGTCCGACGCGGAGTGGTTCGTTACATCCGGACGGCGGCACTACCGGCATTTTTCATTTTCGCGGCAATGAATACATTCAGATTACTTCGACGCCGCATCAGTGGCCGCAGTTCGTGCGCGCGCTTGGGATGCCCGAATTGGCGAGCGACCCGCGGTTCAAGGATGCGCGGGGGCGGCGCGATAACAAGGAGCAGCTTCGAGATGTGATCGAGGAGTGGCTCTCGAAACTTCCGAGCCGTGACGAAGCGATCGCGAGGCTCGATGCCGAACGGGTCCCGTGTGCGCCGGTGTTGACAGTGAACGAGGCGGTGAAGCATCCGCATCTCAATGAGCGCAAGACGGTTCGCTGGGTCGAGGATCCTATGCTGGGGACAGTCGCGATTCCCGCGGTGCCGGTGAAGTTCTCGGCGTGGCCGGATAAGACGGAATTGCGTTCCGCGCGGCTAGGTGAGGATAACGAGCGGGTCCTGCGTGAGCTCCTCAAGATGCCGGCGGATCAGATCAGTAAGCGCTATGCGGAAGGAATCCTGGTTCGCGATCCTACGCTCGAAGGCAAGCGGTCGTAGGGAAGGCGTCGTCGGCGAATTGGTCACTGAGGCTTGCATAGGTCTTCATTGTTGCCCTGACCCGTGTAGTTGAGAATTCCAGTCTGGAAAATCGGCGGTTCTACATTCCTATCAAGGTAGAGGTAATACGGTAGTCGCGGTGCGATGGCATGGTTAGTTAGGAGGGCATCCAGGCCCGTTCGATGCGGATCGTCCCAACTCTGTCGGAGATAGGTTTCGTAAGTAGCGCAGAATTCCGTTCGGGAATTCGCCGATTGCAGCTTCGCGAAAAGCGCCGCGAGCTCACTCGATACCGTTCCGACATTGATCTGCAGAAACAGAATTTGACAAGCCAGTAATGCCAGAAGGCCCATTGTAAGTCCTCGGTTGAAGGCGAAGACCTTGCCGGGTAGCTGTGCGCCGATAAGCCAGCACAAGCCAATCCATACGGCAGGATAAAGAAAGCGCTCTCCCGGACTTATCATACCGGCAAAGTCGTAGCCGCACGCGATAGCGGCGATTCCGCAGACGATTGCGGATGCGAGTACTCCAAAGTTTCTTGCGCGGACTTTGACCCACGATAGGACGCAAAGGGGTAGCAGCAGAGTCAGAACGATCGCTGCGACCAGATTGAGGATCGCAAACACTTTCATATAGGGAGCTTGGATGCCAAGCCATGGAAGAAATTCCGGAAAGGGGGAGAAGGCCGCGAGCCAGCGGCCCGCAAATTGATGCGGCGTCCAAAACGTCCAGACTGGGCCGATCAGCTTTGGAGAAACGCGCTCGATTGCGTACCAAATCGTGAGACCTATCGATGACGCGAAGGAAGTGACGAAAGGACTCAGAAGGTCGGTCCGCGATTCAGCGAGGAGAAATGTGAGTGTGATGAGAATAGCGATCGCATAGGGCAGAAAGTGGCAAAAGAACATGGCGATGGATGCGCCGCCGACAAGCCACCAATTGATCGGTTCCCATCGGTAGATTCGACGAAACAAGTAGCCGCAATACAGGAATAGAACTGACAGCCCGAAAAGGTAAGCTAGCTCACCCCAAAAGAAGTAGGTGTTCATCAGGAACATCAGTGGGATCAGCAGAAGAGGATTGTCGGTGTCGGTTCTGAGCGAAGTTAGCAAATAGGTCGAGGAAAGAGCTATCAAGATGATGCAGAGGGTCAATACGAGCTTTCCCGAGACCTCGGGCGGAAAGACCAGATCCAAGAGCCCAAGCAACGCAACCGTTGCTGTGTGAGGGACCGGGTAGTGCTTGAACGAGTAGGAAGGGAGCGTCTTGCCGTGAAGGAGTTCGGCGACGATGGAACCCTGGAAGACCCAATCGGGGTAATCCGAGAGCGGTAGAAAGCGGTGGCTCCAGATCAAAACCAGGGCGCTGATAACACAAGCCGCGAAGGTGCTTTGAAACAAGATGCGCCGGCGATCGAAGACGGAATCCAACACTCTGGTGATTTACCAGAGTGCTAGGGTGCACCGGGAATCGGAAGATGTCACCCCTTCGACGCTGTTGAGCTGACGAACCACAATCCCATTTACATACCGGTGCCCGTGAGGCTGACTGTGTGCGGGCTGCTCGGATCGCTGCCGATTGTCACAGCGATGCTTGCGCTCTCCGCCGAACCGCCCCCGGTCGGCGTGAAGGTCACGGCTATGGTGCAGGATGAATTTGCCGGCAGGGTCGTCCCGCAGGTGCCGCCCGTCACCGCGAAATCGCCCGCATTCGCACCGCTGATACTCTCACTCAGCGGCAGCGAAGATCCCGACAAGTTAGTAACGGTAACGTCCTTGGTCTTCGAGGTTGTCGTCAGGGTGCCGTACGCAATGGTGGCCGGAGTGACCGTCGCCGGGATCGTGGCGGCGGTGCTGAGCGCAATCGTGTACGGACTGAGCGGGTCGGGACTGTCGGCGAGCGACAGCGTCGCGGATTCCGTTCCGAGCATGCTCGCGGTGAAGGTGACGTCGAGCGTGCACGAGCTGCTGGCCGCGAGCGTCGTCGTGCAAGTACCGCCGGTTATCGAGAAGTCGGAGGCGTTGACGCCGCTGAAGCTCTCGGCAAGCGTCACCGCCTGGTCCTGATGATTGACCACGTTGAGGGCCTTCACAGCAGTAGATCCGATTTTCACGTTTCCAAATGCCAGACTGCTCGCCGAAAATGTCAGATCCTCGATGCCGGTGCCGCTGAGCGCGGACACCTGCGGGCTGCTGGTGGCGTTGTCGGTGAGCGTCAGCGATGCGCTGGGCGAGTCGGCCGCGGCGGGGGTGAATGCGACCGCCAGCGTGCATGACGTCTTGGGCGCTACGGTCACGGGAATCGGGCCGCAGGTGCCGGTGCCGTTCACGGCAAATTCAGGGTCGGACGAGATCGCGCTCGAGACGATCAGCGAATAAGTCGCCCCGGTGTTTTTGATCGTCAGAGTCTTTGTAGATGTCTGGCCAACGGGAACGTTGCCGAATGCGAGCGACGCCGTCACCGTCATTGTGGTGGTTGGCGTCGCGGTCGGCGTTGCGGTCGCGGTCGAAGTTGCCGTCTGAGTTGGCGTGGCCGTTGCGGTAACAGTCGGTGTCGAGGTTGCAGTGACTGTCGCCGTTGGGGTCGAGGTCGCTGTCGATGTCGGCGTAGCCGTCGCTGTCGCTGTCGCAGTAACCGTTGGCGTCGCAGTCGCCGTAGTCGTCGGCGTGGCAGTGGCGGTGTTCGTCGCAGTAGCTGTCGCGGTCGTCGTGGCCGTTGAGGTTGCGGTGACGGTCGCAGTGGCGGTCGGTGTTGACGTAGCTGTCTGAGTCGGCGTGACCGTTGCAGTCGCGGTGGCAGTCGCCGTCAAGGTTGCGGTGGCGGTCGGAGTGGCAGTAGCCGTCTGGGTTTGCGTCACCGTTGCAGTTGCTGTCGGTGTCGAGGTTGCAGTGACGGTTGTGGTGGTAGTCGTTGTAGCCGTAGCTGTCTGAGTTGGCGTCACCGTTGCAGTCGGAGTTGCGGTTACAGTTACGGTTGCAGTTGCAGTTGATGTCGCAGTGACGGTCGCAGTCGATGTCGGCGTCGATGTAGCTGTCGCAGTAGTCGTCGAAGTCGCGGTCGCCGTTGGCGTAGTCGTCGCCGTGGCCGTTGCGGTCTTAGTCGCAGTAGCCGTCGCGCTTGCCGTCGCAGTTGGAGTTGCGGTGCGGGTCGCCGTAGCTGACGCAGTAGGTGTCGCCGTAGCGGTAGCCGTCGGCGTGGCAGTGGCGACGGGCGATCCGAATGCCATCACCAGGTTATTGGCATTGACGGTGCCGATCCCCGTCGCAAAGTCCCAGCCGACACCCGCCGCGAATGCCGTCTCAAGCGTGGAATCCGACGATGACAGGCCGCCGTAAGTGCCTGATGGCTTGTAGCAGTTGTTGGAGCCCGTGCAGTCGACATCCATGTCGCCGAGCGTGACGTCATAGAAGATACAGGATGGATTGACCTCGTTGCCGAGGCTCGAATTGCACGCCGAATCGCCGCTGGTTCCGTACTCGGCCGCTGCAAGCGAGTAGTAAGTTGGATTGGGGTTTCCTTGGCGGCTCGCGGTACGTTGATTTATGAGCGCCTGGACTCCGGCCATGATCGGCGACGAAACCGACGTTCCGCCGTATCCCGCCCAGGTGTCGGGAGCTCCCGAGCATGACGCGCCCCCGTTTTTCGTATCCGAAAAGCAAACTACGTAGTAATGCCCCCACACTCCGTTTGCCGCGAACAGTGAGACGTCAGGGATGTCTCTCACTCCATCGGCGGGATTGCCGAATATCGATTGCCACGCAGGCTTGTGGTAGCCGGCGCAGGTTCCGCTGACGACATCGCTGGTGGAGGGCGATCCCGTGGCGCATCCGCTCGGTCCTCCGCTCCCCGATGCGGTGGTCCGGTAATCCTCCTTTCCCAAGGTGCTGTTGCAGAACCCACTGGTTCCGAACGGCGACGAATAGCCGGCATACAGACTGAGCAGTTCGCCGGCGCACGAGTCATTCCAGGGAATTTCCGGAACGTAGGACAACGCCGATCCGTAGGTTGAGCCGTTGGCCGATCCCCAATAGCTATTCACCGTGCCGGCATAAGCGTCGCCGAAATCGGTGCCGCCGACCGACACGTTGTACGGCGTCGAGGTGAATCCGCTAACCGCGATGCCGTGGGTGGCAGTCGCCTCGTCCGCGTCGGCGCTCGCCGCGCCTTCGTCGCCCGACGATACGAACACCGACACGCCCTCGGTCACCGCCTGCTGATACAGTCCGCTGATGTAAGCGTTGGTGGTTGCGCCCAGTTCCGCCTCCGCTTCTCCATAGCTGATGCTCACGATCGCGGGCGGAGTGCCGGATTCGCTGAGCAGGTTTTGCAGTGCGATGAATCCGCCGAAGTTCGTGCTGGTATTCGCGCACGATGCCAGCTCGATCGCCGCGTTGGGCGCCGCCGCGCTGGCCCATTCCACGTCGATAGCCGCTTCGCCGTCGTCGCTGTTGACTCCGGGATTCGTGCAGGCGCCCCCGGTGCCGGTCGGTTGGACCTGCGTCAAGGTGGCTGACGTATATGTGCTAAGCCCGAGGACGCTGCGGAACGTCGTCCAATCTGTGGTCGAATGAAGATTGGTGTCCTCGAGCGTTACGATTGTTTGTCCTTTGCCGGAATATCCCGCGGCGAACAGCGGATTGAAATCGTAGATGGTCGCCAGGTCCGCCGGCACCATCAACTGGTAGCCGGTGCCGGTGGTGTAGTCCGTGCGCTGTCGATACATCGGATGCGGCCGGAAGTCGTTGAGCGACACGACTCCCACCAGCGCGGGCGCGAGCGCGGCCGGGATGCGCGGATCGCTCATATTGGCGAAATGGCTTCGGCCGTTCACGGACAGCCAATGAATCCCAGCGTGGAAGGCCTCACGTATCTCTCCCGCATTGCCCGAAAAGTCGATCAGCATTCCACTCGGATAAACGTAATTGACCTGGAACCCGTGCGTTCGAAGCCATGCGGAAATCGTCGCGATGTCCCGCGGAGTCGCGCCGAAATGATTGCCGAACTCCTGCGCGGTCAGCCAACGATGGTAGTTTGGCGAGCTCGGATCTTCGAGCTCGCCAATCAATTGGTCCAGTTCGCGCTGCTGTTGCGGTGAGCGCCGAAGTTGGAGGAGCAGATGGTCAAGCGCAAAATCGTCGGCCACGCGCCCACGATCGTTGGCGGCCGTCGCCTCGAAACGCACATTACCCGGCACTGGGATAGTGTCGTTGTCGTTGATCGCGTCCGTGATTTGATCCGGCGCGGAGGTTGCGCCGGAAAGCGCCCGCGCCGGGACCGACAGGAGGCCCATCGCCAAACCGCCTATCGCCAGAACGATCGCTATGACCCAAATCCGTTTACCCATAACCCCCGTCCACGTCCTTCAACAAATGCGCGGGAAGGACGTCGCCGCTAAGTAACGCGCAGCATATAATCACGCTACACTGTACGAAAGAGGCAATTAACTAGCAGATCGCCATCCTAGCGTCGAATGGCAAGCGATTCGTTACCAGACGCGACCCTGCCCTGCTTGCGCTACGAGGTAAAGTTGGGCTATCGGCGTCTTTGATTCGAGGCGTCTGAACAGAAGATTCGGGCTGATGCGTTTCACATTAATGCTTTCCCGAGGAGAGTATCGGGACTTCCAGGCGATCGCTCAGGCCGCGGAGGCGTCCGGCTGGAGTTCGATCACAATTCCGGACAGCCTCTTTTTTCCGCGCGCTACCGAGTCCGACTATCCCTACGCGGACACCAACAACATCCGGGAATACATTTCGGCGA
This sequence comes from uncultured delta proteobacterium, assembly GCA_963711565.1. GTDB lineage: Bacteria > Desulfobacterota > Binatia > Binatales > Binataceae > Binatus. The sequence goes on from CAVQEQ010000001.1 coordinate 1,183,635, forward strand.
CTCCTTTCATCGAACCTTTCGTCGCGATGGCCTGGATGGCGGCGGTAACGAAGACGCTGCGATTTTATCCTGCGGTCATGAAGGTGCCGGTGCGCCAGCCGCTTGTGATCGCCAAGGCGCTGAGCTCACTAGCCGTTATTTCGGGCAACCGTGTCAGTCTCGGTGCGGGTCTCGGTCCTTGGCGCGAGGACTTTGGCTACAATGGCATCGCGTTCGAGAAGCGCGGCAGGCTCATGAACGAGTGCATCGAGATCATCCGCGGCGCGATGCGCGGCGGCTACTTCGAGTTTCATAGTGACAACTACGACATCGGGCCGATGAAGATGAATCCCGTGCCTGACAAACCGGTGCCAATCCTGTACGGCGGGCATAGCAAGGCCGCGCTCGCCCGCGCCGCCAGCCTGTGTGATGGCTGGATTTCTGCGAATGCCGATACCGATACCCTCAAGCGTCTAATCGGCGAACTTAATGCTCAGCGCGAGCGGTACGGGACCTTGCGCAGATCCGATTTCGAGATTCATGTGATGGACGTCACGGCGAGCACTGCGGACGACTTCAGGCGTCTCGTGGATCTCGGCGCTACCGACATCGTCACGGGCTTCGCGAGTGAAGGCCAGGACATGATCGATCGGGTGCGCCGCTTTGGGGAAAAGATAATCTCGCCGATCGGGACGCACCGTCCCTAAGCTGGAAATCGACCGAGGAGATGCAAATGGCCGATCAAGAAGGACTGTACAAGGAGCTCGAGCGCGGCAAAGTACTCGCGATCGAGATCGAAGCGGAGAGCCGCACCGCGCTTTTCGGCCGCGCCGCCACCGCGCTGTCGCGAATCATGGTCCAGCCCGACGACATCAAGGTCGTGGATCGGCGCGAGATCGAAATCGTCGCCGACACCGATGTCGAAATGATGCACGACATACTGGCCTCCGCGGTGAACGTGTACCTCCGCGGTTTCGTCTGGCGCGATGCCGAGAGCGAGGAGCGGGGCGGCCCGATCGTCGTGTGGCTCTCGGGCGAGCAGCGCGATCCGGATCGCCATCATCTGCTCACCGAGATCAAAGGGGTCCAGATGCATGAACTGGTCGTCGAGAACAGTGATGGCAAGTGGCGCAGCCGGATCACGTTCGACATCTGAGCGATAGCTTCTCAATACCGGCTCGCCGCTCCGCAGTACGCGAGCATTCTAGCCGACCTCCGGTTGTGCGAATCGCCGTAAGTCCTTAATAAATAAGGGCTGGAGGAGGAAGGGGCCCGGTGGCCCCACCGGTCTTCAAAACCGGCTTGGCGGCTAATATTGTTGCCGGAGGGTTCGACTCCCTCCCCCCTCCGCCAAGGTTGTTCCCATGCCACGGAAGTTTTCCGACGCCCCGCGGGTCTTCAAGGTACGCGCCAGACGTGCGCACGCGCTAACAGGGAAGCGCGATGACTCGGGTCGATTTATCTCGACAGCGTGAGCCAAGCAGCCAATGCAGCACCGCAACCTTTTTCGAACCTTTTCGGCTTTGGTCTTGCCGTTCGTAATTCAAGCCTGCATTGTGTCCGGTCCGTCCGGCGCGCCGATCGGTGGCGGTTCGCCCGCCACCGATGAACCCGCCGTTCGATTCGTATGACTTCTGCATTCGGAACATTCCTGCGGTACCCCTTTGGGAGTGGGGCAAGTTCGAGGACGAGCGGCGCGCCTGCTTTAGGCAGACAATTCAGGTGAACCACCTGACCTTGCCTGCTGGCACTACTGCTGACCAGGCGTTTGCCAACTACGATGCCTGCCTCAAGAAGAACGGGCACATAACCATCGGTATCGGAGGGTTGAACTTCAATGGCAACAAGCAGAATACCGTCCGCGAGAACTGTTTCACGAGCGCCGTGCGATAGGCACCGACTCCCTCCCGTCTCCGCCAGCGGTCGCATGTTAGCCGCCGCTATGAACCGAATTTTGGCCAGGCGTGTTGACATTCGGATCCTGGTTCGGCGGCAGTAGCGGCATCTGCAGCGTCTTCAGAAAGGTTACTACCGCCAACTGATCGGAATTTGATAGCGCCTCGAACTCAGTCTCCGAGTCCGTCGCTTCACCGCCGTGGGCGGTGATTGCCGCGTAAATGGTATCGAGATCGCCGCGATGGCCCCACGGCCCCGAATTGCCGGTATCCCACAGTTTGGCAGTGAGGAACTGATTGTTTGGGATAGCGTAATTGCTGTCGGACGCCTGCAACGGAGAGGCGGGCTCGTTGCAGTAGTGGGGCTTGTTGCTGTCGCAGATCACGTGGCGCTTCAAATCGGTATATGCCGCGACTGACTTCCCGCTGATTCCTGTCTGGGACAGATTGAAGCAGTACGACTGCGAGGTGTCGTTGAAGGTGCCGGCAGGGTTTTGCGGATCGGGATCGCAAAACTGGCTGCTGGTGAGCGGGAGCGACGGCAGATGGCATCCGGCGCATCCAACCTGGTTGAAGACCTCGGCGCCATGGGCCGCCATCGTACGGTCGAGGCCCTGGGTAGAGACTATGGGCGCCGGCAGCGCGGCCTGAAATATCGTCACGGCCGTGATGTCGCCGATAAGGAGTTCGTTGGTCACGCCGTCCTCGTCGGGGTCGGTGCCGGTGCCAAAACGCTCGACCGCCTGCATCCCATGATGCTGATTCATCGCGGTGACGGTGAACTCGCGCAGCGAGCGGAACACGCCCTTGCGCGAAAACGGTTTTATCACCAGGTCGGGATCGACTCCGACAACGGCGTCGGTATCCACGCTGCCGTCCGGATTGGCGGTTAGCGCACCAAATGAAACACCCTTGGTAAGCAGGTTCACGGTGACGCTCTTGCCGGATGCCTCGGCGCTGGTGATCGCGCCCTGCTGCTCGTTCTGCAAATCAGTGGTCATCTGGCGCCCGAGCATCTCGATTGCGCCGGAGCCGAACATCCCGAGCGTGTTTCGTTCGTCCCAGGTATTGCTGAAATCCTCGTTAAGGATAATCCGGGAGACCGGATCGGCGGCCTGCGCAAGCACGAACACATTGGCGGCGAAATCTCCGGCGCCGCCAGGCTGTGGCTGATTGTGACACCCCGCGCACGAGCTAGTCTCGGGCGCCGACACGCGGGTGAAGCGCGGCCCCATAACCGGGTCTGGGGTGCGCTCAACGCCGGTTCCGGTGGTGGCGGGGCGTCCTGCTCCGTCGCAAGCGTTGAAATTGGTGACAAAGGTCTGCTGCCCAAGCGCGAACACCCGGTTCAGCGGCATGTTCAGGATCGACTCCTGGCCGTAATGCATCGGCATAGCCGGTGTATCGTTGAATCCCGGCGGACACGAGCGCACGAAGTCACTTAGGTCGGGTCCTTTTTCCATGTGGGCAGGCCGGGCTTCGTTCGGCGGGATCGCGAAGGGCTCGGCGATTGCGGAAAGCGGGAGTCCAAGCAGGCATAGTGCTGCAACGACGAGGAAAGAAAGCCGGTGCATGAGGTCCCTCCCAAAGCGCTACGAACTTGCGGACGCGCTGCGACAGGCAAACGCCACAGCCGGGTCTCGGGGAGTAGAGCAAACGGTGTGCCCGAAGTCTTAGAACGGATCTTTCGCCGAATCCGGCATCTTGCAGGCGGGAAAAGCGCAGCCTCGAACTGCGCCACGGTAATTTTTACTTCATGCCCCCTCTACTTGCTGGTCAGTTGTCGTTTGGCGTTTGCCTCCGGCAGGGTTGTAGTTCATTCTCTTGTTGAACTATGTAGTTCGCTAGATGAACTCAGGAGACTCGCCATGAGTGACGACTGGCAGAAGACTATTTGTATCCTGTGCAGCGTTAACTGCGGGGTCGAGGTGAAGCTCGACGGACGGCATATCACGCGCGTCCGTGGAAATCGCGAGCACGTCGCCTCGAAGGGTTACGCTTGCGAGAAGGCGCAGCGGATCGACTACTACCAGAACGGCAGGGATCGGCTGACCTCGCCTCTTCGACGACGCCCGGACGGCACCTTCGAGGAAATCGACTGGGACACCGCTATTCGCGAGGTCGCCGCCGGCTTCAAGCGCGTGCGCGAGACCTACGGCGGCGCGAGCATCTTCTATTACGGCGGCGGCGGCCAGGGCAATCATCTATGCGGCAGCTACGGAGGATCGACACGGCGCGCCCTTGGCTCGGTGTTCAGCTCCAACGCGCTGGCCCAGGAAAAGACCGGCGAGTTTTGGGTCGACCACATGCTTTTCGGCACCGGCATGGGCGGCAGCTACCAGCAAGCCGAGGTCGCGATATTCGTCGGCAAGAATCCATGGCAGTCGCATGGCTTTCAGCGCGCGCGTCCAATTCTGCGCGACATTGCCGCCGACCCGAATCGCGCGCTCGTCGTGATCGATCCCCGTCGCACGGAAACGGCGGAGATGGCGGACTACCATTTGCGGGTACGTCCCGGCACCGACGCTTTCTGCCTCGCGGCAATTCTTGGGGTTCTCATGCAAGAGGATCTGATCAGTCACGACTACATTCGCGAGCGCACGCAGAATAGCGATGAACTGTTCGCAGCGCTGAGCGACGTTCCGGTCCCGGACTATTGCGGGCGCGCTGGGCTCGACGAGTCCCTGGTTCGCGACGTGGCGCGCAGAATCGCGCGCGCTTCGAGCGTTTCGGTTTACGAAGACCTTGGCATCGAGCAGTCGCTTCACAGCACGCTCAACTCCTACCTGGAGAAACTGCTTTTCGCAGTGACCGGGAATGTCGGGAAGGCCGGCGCGATGAACGCAGGCACAAGTCTGACCGGGCTCTTCAGCGGCGCGCTCTCGCGTGAGGTCAGTCCGGTCGGCGGTCATCGCATTATTGGCGGGATGATCCCGGCCAATGTGATCCCTGACGAAATTTTGACCGACCATCCCAAACGCTTTCGCGCGATGCTTATTGAGAGCGAAAATCCCGCGCACTCGGTCGCCGACAGCACCCGGATGCGCGAAGCGTTGCGGGCGCTCGAATTCGTCGTCGTCATCGATGTTGCGATGACCGAAAGTGCGCGCGAGGCGCATTATGTATTGCCGGCGTCATCCCAGTACGAGAAGTGGGAGGCGACTTTCTTCGGCGCGGCTTTCCATACCGAGACTGAATTCGCGAACACGTTCACTCTCCGCGCCCCGATTCTCGATCCGATTCCGGGAACTCTCTGCGAGGGCGAGATTCATCGCCGGCTCGTTCGCGCGCTCGGTGCGATGACCGATGACGACGTCGCTCCGCTGCACGCGGCCGCCGCTAAAGGCAGGACGGCCTACGCGATGGAGCTGATGAGAGTCGTTTCCGAGCGGCCTCATCTGGCGGAACTGATGACTGTGCTGCTGTATGAGACCCTTGGCCCGACGCTCGGAGCTGGAAACGAAAACGCCGCGTCGGTGTTCGGTATCGCGCACAACTTCGCGCGCAGATATCCGGAGTCGATCCGTCGCGCGGGCTTCAGCGGCGAAGGCCCCGAGCTCGGCAACGCGCTGTTCGACGCGATTTTAAAGGAGCGTTCGGGAGTTGTGGTCAGTGTGGATCCGTATGACGAAACCTGGCGCAGAATTCACGATCAGAAGGTCAATCTGACCATCGCCGAATTGATTCCCGAACTCAAATCATTGCGCGACGAGCAACCATCTCACGATCCGGAATTCCCGTTCGTGCTCTCGGCCGGTCAACGCCGCTCCGGTACCGCGAACACCATCATCCGCGATCCGCAATGGCGTCCGAAGGATCCGGCGGGCGCGCTCTGGATGAATCCGGCGGACGCCTCGCAACTTGGAGTCCAGGATGGCGGCCGCGTTCGCATCACGACCAAGCGCGCGAGCGCCGAGAGTGTCGTCATGCTGACAGACACGATGATGCCGGGTCACGTCGCGCTGCCGAACGGGACCGGTCTGTGGTACCCCGACCGCGAAGGCCAGGAATTTCAGCACGGGGTTGCGCCCAATGAGCTGACGGTGACCGAGGATCGCGACTGGTTCGCGGGTACGCCGTTTCACAAGCACGTGCCCGCGCGAATCGAGGCGTTAGCCTGATGCGGCGAACTCGCTTCGACGATTGGCCGTGTCCGATCGCGCGCACCACCGATCTGGTTGGCGATTGGTGGACGCCGCTGGTGATGCGCGAGGCGTTCGTTGGCCGCCGCCGCTTCGAGGATTTCCAGCGCGCGCTTAAAGTTCCGCGCGCGGTGCTCGCCAAGCGGCTCGATCGATTGGTCGATGAAGGTCTCTTGAAAAAAGTGCCGTACGAAGAGCATCCGCCGCGTTACGAATATCGCCTGACCGACAAGGGCCGCGCATTCTGGGACGTGCTCGCTGCGATGTGGCGATGGGGCAGCGACTGGCTGTGGGGCGAGAATGGTCCGCCGGTGATGCTGGTCGACAACGAGACGGGCCTCGAAGTTCGGCCGCTGGTAGTCGACGAAAACACCGGTATTCGCCTGACCGGCCGCCGCCTGCGCATGAGCCGCAAGCCGGATGTCGCGCCGCCGAAATAGGTTCGCCCGCTCAGTCCACGATTCCCACGTTTCGCCGTCTCCTTTACCTCTCATCCCGTCGCCGCTAACATCACTTCGTCCGCGATTCCATTTTCAATTCATCATCAAGGAGAATTCGCTCATGGCGGAAGAACGCAAAGGCGCAGTTACGATGCGGGGAAACCCGATGACGCTGGTCGGCCCCGAAATCAAGGTCGGTCAAAAGGCCCCCAACTTCAATGTCGTCGGCAAGGGGATGGCACCGGCGACGCTCGATCAGTTCAAAGGCAAGGTGAAAATCATCACGACCATCCCGTCGATCGATACACCGGTCTGCGACGCCGAGACGCGCCGCTTCAACGTCGAGGCGAGCAACCTTCCCGGCGACGTGCAGATCCTGTCGGTCTCGATGGATCTGCCGTTCGCGCAGGCGCGATGGTGCGGCGCCGCGGGTGTGGACAAGGTCACGACGCTGAGCGACTGGCGCAGCGCGAGTTTCGGCACCGGCTACGGCGCGTTGATCAAGGAACTGCACCTGCTCGCGCGATGCGTATTTGTCGTGGACAAGAACGACAACGTGACCTACGTCGAGTACGTCAAGGAAATAGCGGAGCAACCCAACTTCGAAGCCGCGCTTGCGGCCGCAAAGAAAGCCGCTGCCGCCTGACGGAGAAAAGTCCTTGTCCAAGTCTTACCTCTCCGTTCGGGAGAGGTCGTGCGGCGACAGTCGGTTGCGCACGGGTGAGGGCGCTCGCATCGCGACGAATTCATGCGCCCTCACCCGCGCCCGGAGGCGCGTCCTCTCCCGGGGGGAGAGGTAGGAACTTCCCAATGGACACCTCGACACCCAATCGCCACGCCTTTACCGACGCGCTCAAGCGCGGTCTCTACGAGGCGATCTTTCGCCGCCGCGACATCCGCGAGTTCATCTCCGATCCGATTCCCGACGAGGTGCTCGCGCGCGTGCTGATTGCCGCCCATCATGCGGCAAGCGTCGGCTTCACGCAGCCGTGGGACTTCATCGTCGTGCGCAGCCTCGAGCAGCGCCGGCGCGTGAAAGAAATCTTCGAAGCCGAGCGGCAAAAGAATGCGAACCAATTCAGCGGCGAGCGCCGCGAGAAATATCTCTCGCTCAAGCTCGAGGGCATCCTCGAAACTCCGCTCAACCTCATCGTCACCTGCAAGCCCGAACGCTTCGGCCCTGCCGTGCTCGGCAAGACCAGCATCCGCGACGTTGAGATTTACTCGGCGTGCCTGGCGGTGGAGAACATGTGGCTGACGGCGCGCGCCGAGGGTCTCGGCATGGGATGGGTCAGCATCATCCGCAACGACGCGCTCGCCGAAATCTTCGGTATTCCTGGCGATGTTATTCCTATCGCTTATCTATGCATCGGCTACGTCCGCGAATTTCCCGACCGCCCGATACTGGCGAGCAAGGATTGGGCACAGCGCCTGCCGCCGAAGTCGCTGATTCATTTCGATTCGTGGAATGATGCAGGCGACCGAACGTCACCAGCCGCCGAGTCGTTGCTGAAAAAGATCGATGACCATTCGATCTGGCTTTCGATCTTTCCCGAAGACTCCCCCGAGAAGCCCCCTTCCCGCGATTAGCTGCGGGAAAGGGGTTCGGAGGATCGGGCATTTACTGATTATCGCGTTTAGCGACGCAACCGGCGATTTGCGAAATCCTTACAGGATTGTCAGTTGCTATCGAGAATCGCTGCCAAGGCTAACGTTTAACGATGATGCCAGTCACCGTGGTAGTAGTGGCCACCGCCCCAATAAGGGCCAGGACCCACAAAGCATCCTGTCGCCGCAGTCATTACGGACAGCATAACGAGAGCTTGTAAGAAAACGATTATTCTCCTTTTCATGATATTCACCTCACACCCCCTTTAGTAGTGCATAGGGGATGCCAGCCGCATGGGGCCGTAAATCAGGGACAATTTCGAGACGCATCCCCGTTGCATACACGAATTGGGGTGTCGTTTTTTCAGAGTACCAACCCGGCTGGGCAGGTAGACCCAAAGATCGACGAGAAAGCTGACAAATGTTTGCGTCTCACCGCGAAGAAGTAGAATCCGACGTATCTGCGCCGATTGAGACGCTACGTTGCAAGGGTCTTCTTCAAGAAGTAATGGGTGTGTCCTATCGGATGATCTTCCAGTGTGCCGAAAATTCTGTAGCCAAGCTTCTCGTAGAACGGGCGCGCCTGGAAACTGAAGGTGTCGAGATAGGTGTACCTGCATCGGCGTTCGCGGGCATAAGTCTCGATCGCGGTCATGAGTTTTGTAGCGTAACCCTTTCCGCGATTCGCCGTATCGATCCATACGTCGGAAACGTAGAGCCATAGACCCCAGGTATTGCCGAGTGCTCCGCCGAGGATCTCGCCGTCGTCACTTTGCAGAAACACATTAGCCAAAACCCATGTCTGTTCGGGCAGTCCTATAGCAGCATGCCCATGGCCCTGGATGCCGCGTGCAATGATTCCCTGCACGTCGGCTGAAGCGTACGGCTGCATCACGATCTTCGCAGGGTCCTGCGGATCTCTACGCTTGTGCTCGATTCCAGCGAGCGGCCGCTTCGTCAGAAAATAGCGGCGATGTTCCTTCACCGGATGATCGTCAAGTTCAGCGAACACGCGGTAGCCCAACTTTTCGTATAATGGCCGAGCTTCGTAACTCGCGGTCTGCAGAAAACCCGCCAGGCATCTTTTCGCGATTGCGTATTGTTCCGCCGCCGCCATCAGCTCGGTCGCATAGCCGCGCCCGCGCCACATCGCATCGACCCATAGCGAGCGCACATGCAACCATCCGCCGCCGACGTTCCCGAACAGCCCGCTCGCGATTGCGCCGTGCGCGTCCTTGATAACAAATATCACCGGGTAGGATTCAACGATCCCGGTTGCCGCAGTATTGTGACTACGCAGCCCCCGCTCGACCACCTCGCTCCAGGCCCTGGGTGCCTCCGGCCCAACTATAATGCGCGGTTCACTCATCTGGCTTCCGGCAGCTACTGTCTTATGAACGCTTGCGGCTGTGCAAGCCGCCGCTCACCCCACTCGCGCGTCACCGACCTGTGTTGAATCAGTCTAATCCGAGGCGGACAAGCCGGTTAGACATTTCGGCGTCGAGCTAACGTGCGCGGTCCCCAAACGACGGTTACGATCGCGGTCACAAAAGTCATGATGAGGCTGGTGACACGCGGATCGTAATATGAACCGTGGATCGGAAACAGTTGCCAGCTGACGTTGATCGTTGTGTGGAACAGAGCCGCGGCGAACACGCTCTTGCCTGTGTTGTTGTACAGCCAGACCATCACGACCCGTATCATTACCGTGCCGAGACACCACCAGGCGATCCACGCCGGCGACCTGTGCGCCTGCATCAACGGTATGACGTGCCAGGCAGCCCAGACCAGTCCCAGTAGAACTCCGGCCTGAAGCGCTCCCCACCGATCCTGCATTGGGTCAGTGATGTATCCAGACCAGCCCAGTTCTTCACCGACAGCGCCGATAAAGAACGCGCAGAACATGGCCGCTGCCGCCAGAATCTGGAATTGCGGAGTTGGGAGCTGCGCCCCCTTCAGGCGCATCAGTCCATACGACAAGACCGTCACGCCGGGCATCAGGAGAAGGATAGGGATGTACCAGACCTTTGCCGTGATTCGCTGGTAGTCAAAGGATCGCTTCAGAAGCGCGATCACGCCAGCAATCTTGTTCTCGTCGTAGACAAGAATCAAAGCCGCTGTCGCTGGGCAGACGAACATCAGCGCTGCCAGCGGCAGCCCCGGAAACAACTGCAGCCCGGTCTCGGCGCCAGCCAACCAGAATGGAATGGAGAGAGCGAAAATCAAGAAGAAGAACTTCAGCGGTAACCTGCGCCGCGATGTAGGGGTATTCGCGGAATCCCCGGCAACTGATTGGGGCAATCGTGACATCTTCGGTTCCTTAATAAATTGGCGATCGAGTGCCGCGCTCGCCGCCCGTCCTTGAAAGCCGACGCCGCCCATGATGCGATCACGCGGCATGTCTTTGCTCAAACAGACTATCGCCTCGATTCTTCCGCCGGACAATGAAGCGGCATGGGCGGCCGACGCGCGGCTGGACTCACTAACCAAGCCGCCGGGCAGCCTCGGCTATCTCGAGGAACTCGTGCGCCGGTACGCGGCAATTCGCCATGACGAATCCGTAAAGTCCGGACGCGGCGCAATCGCGGTCTTCGTTGCCGATCACGGCGTTGCCGACGAAGGCGTCAGCGCGTTTCCCCAAGCCGTCACGGCCGAGATGCTGCGCAACATCGCAGGCGGCGGCGCGGCAATCAGCGTGCTCGCGCGACGCTTCGGCTACGCGCTCAAGGTGGTTGACGTCGGGGTCAAGGTCGATACCAGCGCGAAGCCGCTCGCGGGCGTGACTTATCGTCGCATCGCCGCCGGCACGCGCAACATCCTCGACGGCCCCGCGATGACGCCGGAGCAAACGACGCGCGCACTGGAAGCGGGAATCGAAATCGCACGCGAGCTAGCCGACGGCGGCGCGACACTGATCGGCATCGGCGAAATGGGCATCGCGAACAGCACCCCCGCCGCCGCATTACTCTGTGCGCTCACGGGAATCGCACCCGAGTCGATCGTAGGCCGCGGTACCGGCCTCGACGACGCCGGCGTTCGCCGCAAGACCGAAGTGGTTGCGCGCGCGCTCGAGATTCATCGCGCGGCGCTGACATCAGGCGACTCGATGCTGGCCGCGCTCGGCGGTTTCGAGATTGCCGCGATGGCGGGCGCGTGCCTCGGCGGCGCCGCATCCAAAGTTCCGGTGGTGGTCGACGGCTTCATCGCGACCGCAGCCGCCGCAGTCGCGGCGAAGATTCATCCCGGCATCTTCGATCATCTGTTTTTCAGCCATCGCTCGGCCGAAGGCGGCCACGCGCTCGCGCTCGATCATTTCAGGCTGCGGCCGATTCTCGATCTGGACTTGAGGCTCGGCGAGGGCACCGGCGCCGCGCTCGCGATGAACGTGATCGAATCCGCACTCGACCTGCTCCACAACATGGCGACGTTCGCGGGCGCGGGCGTGTCCGGCAAAGTGCGATGAACGACGAGGCGAGCGCGCCGCCACCGAGTCGCGGTTTTCTCGACGAATTCCCTCTCGCAGTGAGCTTCCTGACGATCCTGCCGGTGATCGATCGCAGTCCAGCGTCGGAGGAGACCGTTGCGGGTTCGCTCACATGGTTCCCATTGGTCGGTTTCCTTCTCGGATTGGCACTGGTCGGTGAGGATTGGATTCTCGCTCACATCTTCGCGCAAGTGATTCGCTCGGTGCTTATCGTGATCTCGCTCACGGTCGTTACTGGCGCGGTTCATCTCGACGGACTGGCGGACACGGCAGACGCACTCGGCGCGGGACGCGATCGCGATCGCGCGCTCGACATTCTCCGCGACAGCCGCGTCGGCACTTTCGGCGCGAGCGCAATTTTCTTCGACCTGACGCTGAAAATCCTCGCGCTCTCGACGCTGGCCGGTCATCGCCGCTATGCCGCGCTGATCGTCGCGCCGATGCTTGCGCGGTGGGCGATGCTACTGGTCGCCGCGGGACTGCCTTATCTGCGCACCTCGGGCTCAGGCTCGACGCTGCTCAGCGGAAGCAATTTGGGTAGGCGCGCGAGCGTCGTCGCCGTCTTCACACTTGTCGTCATGCTGATGCTCGGCGCGATGCGCCCGATCGCCCTCGCCACCGCAGTCGCAATCGCAATCGTGTTAGCGATGCGACTCTTCTACCGGCGATGGCTGGGCGGAGTGACTGGCGACTTGATTGGCGCGTGCGGCGAGCTGGTTGAGATTGCGGTCCTCGTCACGATGGCGTCATAACGGTCACGCTCACTTCAATTTGAGCGGATATCCCGCAACCATCAGAATAACATCGTCAGCCACTGCCGCTATTTTCTGATTGGTCCATCCCAGCAGGTCGCGGAAGCGGCGCGACTCCGCGTGATCGGTCGGCACGATTCCCGATCCAACTTCGTCGGTGACGACGATGCTCGCGAAGGGCGCATGCGTCAGCGCCGCCGCGAGCTTGTCCGCCTCCGCGAGCACGGGGCCGTCGTCCATCCCGTGACGCTGCATCAGGTTGGAAATCCAGAGTGTCAGGCAATCGAGCACGACCAGGTCGGCATTTTTATCGAGCTTCTCGAGCGCGGCGACGACCTGGATCGGCTCCTCGACGGTTTGAAAGTCCGGCGGCCGCGTCGTGCGATGGAATTCGATTCGCGCCGTCATTTCGTCGTCGAGCGCCTGCCCGGTCGCGACGAAAAATTTTCGTTGATACGGGAGCGCCAGCTTCAGCGCCTGCATGCTCTTGCCGCTGCGCGCGCCGCCGGTGATTAGCGTGATCGTGCCCATGCGAATCATCAAGCGTACACGATCGCGCCGCGCGTGACGAAATTTTTCGCCCGGCTCGCGCAAAGGTTGACTACTCGCGGTGCCGCGCGTAACTTCGGCGTCGCACCCGGTGCACGGGAAGCCGGTTCAAATCCGGCGCTGCCCCGCAACTGTGTGGGGGGACGACGGCCCATCATGCCACCGCTTCGGCGGGAAGGCGGGCCCGAGGACGAACCCCAAGCCAGGAGACCGGCCGGGTCACTAACTGTCTGCCTTCCGCGGGGAGGGTGGCCTCAGGCACGAATTTCCTGAAGCCCGATCCTTCGAGCCGCGAGGGGTCGGGTTTTTCTTCTTCGTTGCCCCGACCGCTCCTCCGCGCGTGCTGGCAGCCTTTGAACTCGGAGGGAGTTCATGCGGTTTCTCAATTCGTTCTTGTCGATGGTAGGTGCGATCTCGCTGTTGGTATCGATCGCACAGGCTCAAGCGCCCGCGTCAGTGGCGTCACCCACGCAGACTCAGATCAAGGCGGCGCCGGCAAATCGGGCCAAGTCCTCGACGCCGACAAAAAAGAAAGCCGCACAGGCGACGACGACGCCCAAGAAGGAGGAGGCGCAGAAGCTAAATCCGATAGTGGTCACCGCGACGCGAATCCCGCAGCCAATCGGCGAGATCGGCACGACGATCACGGTCGTCGAGGACCAACAAATCGAGGAGCAGAAGATTCAACTGGTCTCCGACGTGCTAAGGCAAGTGCCCGGCGTGCAGGTTACTCAGAGCGGCTCGCCCGGCTCGGAGACCGACGTGTCAATCAGAGGCGCGACCGCAGCGCAGACGCTGGTGCTGGTTGACGGAGTCGAAGTCAACACAGGCGCGACCGGCGGCTTCGACTTTGCCAACCTGACGACCGGCAATCTCGATCGCGTCGAGATTCTGCGCGGCGCGGGCGGTTCGCTCTATGGCTCGCAGGCCATTGGCGGCGTCGTCAACGTGCTGTCACAGGAGGGCGAGGGGCCCCCGACGGCAAGCCTGCTCTCGGCGGGCGGCAATCGCGCGAGCAGCCAGCAGGTCGCGAACGTCAGCGGCGCCGACGGGAATCTCCACTACTCGGGCGCGGTGTCGTACTTTTCGACTGAGGGTTTTCGTCCGGTCAACGACAACTCCGACAATCTCTCGCTCAACGGGCGGCTCGATTACCACCTCGACGAGGACACGGTGATTCGGGCGTTCGCGCGTTACGCCGGCTCGAACGTGAGCCTGCCCAATTTTCTGGTGGATGATGCCGTGCCGCTCGATCCGACGGCGCATCAGCGCAACGAGTTCATGCTCTACAAGGGCGAAATCGAGCATCACTTCGGCGAAAATCTGGTGACGGACGTGAGCGCCTTCTTCGTGCGGCAGGACCTGCGCGTGAACGCGCCGCCATTTCCAGGAGGTGACGTATTCGGCACGCCCTATTACGAGACCGATTCGATTCCGGAGGAGACCCGCGGCGGCAACGCCGAGGCGATCTACACCTGGCCTACCGGCTTGCCCGGCTTTCGCACGGTTGCGGGCTTCGACTTTCTCGACAGGTGGATCCGCACGAGCAGCTCGTGCAGCTTTTGCAATCCCCTGCCGCCGTTCGATGCGGGAGTCACGAAATTCCACGCGCGCCGCCAGGAGTACGCCGGCTACCTCGAGCAGGAGGGCAGTTTTCTCAAGGGGCATGTTCTCGTAACGGGAGGATTCCGCGTCGATGGCAACAGCCAGTTCGGCGAGGAGGTCAGTCCGGCGTGGTCGGTCGCGATTCCGATTAAGCAAATCTCGACCACCTTGCGCGGCAGCTACACCGAGGGCTTTCGCGCGCCGGACTTCGACGATCTGTATTATCCGGACTTCGGCAATCCCAAGCTGAAGCCGGAGATTTCGAGCGAGTACGACGGCGGATTCACCACCAACTTCGGCGAGCGCGCTTCACTTACTGCGACCTTCTTCTCGCGCCGCGTTAAGAACCAGATTGGTACAGTGCCGTGCCCATCTTGCGTCTTCGGATCGGAAGCGGGCAACGCGTCGCGCGTCGATACGCAAGGCGTCGAAGTCGTGCCTAGCGTCACCATCGTCAAAGGACTGACGCTCAGCGGCAACGTGACCGTGCTCGACCAGACGCACGTAAATTCCCCCGGCGCTACGGCGGACCCGGATTTGCGTGTGGCGAAGCATACGGCGTCGGCGCTGCTGGAATACGTGCGGAGCGGGAATTTCCTGCCTGACGACAAATTCATGGCCAACGCGAGCTACGTTTTCGTCGGCGATCGCGACGACCTCACGACTGAGTCCACCATCGCGAATCACGACGCGTACAACCTGGTCAATGCGGTCGTGTCGTACGAGCTGGGAATCCCGCTCAACCACGTGCACAACGAGGAGATTTTCGCGCGCGTGAATAACCTGATGGACCGCGCCTATTCGCAGGCGTTCGGATTCAAAGCGCCGACGATCAACGTACTGGCGGGGGTGAAGCTGGATTTCGAATAGGACCTTCGCATTGTCGTTCTGAGGCAGCGAAGGAATCCGACTCCTAACCTCTCCTTGTCGGAGGAAAGGTCGGCGCGAGCCGGAGGTGAGCGACGGGTGAGGTGCAACGCTGCTCGGAGCAGCAAAGCTTGTTTGCTTGTTGCAGCGTCTCTGAAAGTGGCGCTGCTGGCTGGCGGCGGACCGAGTGTCTAACAGTTGCGGCTAGACGAGTTGGGGTGGTGCGATGTCAGGCGTGGCACCTCTCCCGGCGCCGCCGCTGCGCGGCTTACGCCGACCTCTCCTCGGACAAGGAGAGGTTAGGATCAGATGCCGCTCGCTTGGGCGGCGGCGAAGTAGCGGTCGAAGATTGCGCGAATTCTATCGCGGCGCGCGGATAGTTCGGCGAGCATTCGGGCGGCGCCGTCGGCGCCATCGAAGCCCATCCGGCGCGCCAGCGGGCGCAGGCCAGTCACCGACGTCGGGATGGCCCAGGCCGGCTGATCGCTCTCGATGCGCAGACGATTTTCCAGGCGCGACAAAAACCGGTAGTCGTCTTCGAGAATGGACGCGTCGGCCGCAGTCAGCAGATGGAGGCCGTCGAACGCCTCGAGCAAGCCTATCGTGTCGCGCACGCGCAGCTCCGGATGCCGATGGCCGTGAGACAGCGCCATCATCTGCACGAGGAACTCAACGTCCACCAAACCGCCGTGACCCTGCTTGATGTTGAGCCGGGTCTTGTCCTCGGCGCCGATTTCCATTTCCATTCGATGGCGCATCGCGGCTATTTCGCCGACCTCGGCTGCGGTCAATCCGCGGCCGTACACGAATTCCTGGCGCGCCGCTTCCACCTCGCGGCCAAGTTCGCGGTCGCCGGTTATCACGCGCGCGCGCACCAGCGCCTGCCGCTCCCATACCGCGGAACTTTGGCGATGATAGTCGCGGAAACCCTCGAGCGACGTGACCAGCGGGCCCGCGTTGCCCGACGGGCGCAGGCGCAGGTCGAGCTTGTAGGCGTAGCCCTCGCGCGTGCGCGATTCGAGGATCGCGATCAACTTCTGCGTGATGCGCGACGCGATTTCGCGGCTGCCGGCGGCGACTTCGGCGCGATCGTCGTAGACAAAGATCAGATCGAGGTCGGAGTTGTACGACATCTCACCTGCGCCCAGACGGCCCATCGCAATTGCGCACAGACGCATCGTGGGAGGAATCGCGAAGCGCGCCTCGGTCTGAATCCGCGCGAGCGCCATCGCTTCGTCGAGCACCGTCTCGGCGAGATTCGTCAGCTCGCGCTCGACGCCGAACAGTTCGAGATCGCCGGCCAGGTCGGCGATCGCGATGCGCAAAAATTCCTGGTGCCGAAATGCGCGCAGCGCATCAAGCTTGCTCTCGAAATCCGGACTCGCCGCAATCAATCCCGCCAACTCGTCGCGCAGTTCGGACGGACTGCGCCGGGTCGCCGCGAGGTCGGAGCGCACGAGCGTGTCGAGCATGTCGGGATGCCGGATGAAGATAGTCGAGAGGTACGCGCTCGAGGCGAACAGCCGCAGCAGGATGCGCCGCGTCGCGGGATGCTGTTCGAGCAAGGCGAGGAACGAGGTCCGCGCGCCGATTGCGGCGATGAATTCGGCCAGGTTCATCAGCGCGAGGTCGGGATCGGGCAGCCCGCCGATCTCGTCGATCAGCATCGGGCCGAGGCGTTCGAGCAGCTCGCGGCGGCGCGGGCTGGTGGGCGCATGCGAGGGCCCGCGTGCGAGCAGCTCGAGATGGCGCGCGCTTTCGTCGGCGCGCACAAAGCCAAGCTCGCGCAGGTAGCGGGTCGAGGAATCGGGATCGAGCGCCGAGTTCCACGCCAATTCAGCCGCGGAGGAAACCCAGCGCGTCGATTCTTCTTCGCCGCCGGCGAGGGTCTCGCGGAATTGCAGCTCGATCAGCGCCCGATGAGATTTCAGTTGCCGGCTGAATTTCGCGAGCGCTGCCGGCCCCTTGCCAAAACCCATCCGCGCCGCGAGCGCGCGCATCCCGTCTTCATCGGCCGGCAGCACGTGGGTCTGCAGGCGGCGATGATCTGCAGCTTGTGCTCGACATCGCGCAGGAACAGGTACGCGTCGGACAGTTCGCGCGCGCGTTTTGACGGCAGGTAGCCGAGCGAGTCGAGCTTTTCGAGCGCGGCCACGGTCTGCTCGATGCGGAGCCGTGGATCGCGGCCGCCGTAAATCAGAGTGAGCGCCTGCACGATAAATTCGAGCTCGCGGATTCCGCCGCGGCCGAGCTTGATGTTGCGCTCGATCATCGCGGGCGTTTTCAGCTCGGCCTCGATCTGATGCTTCATCGCGCGCAACTGGCGCAGCGTGTCGAAGTCGAGGTAGCTGCGGAACACGAAATGATTCAGCTCGGCGCGCAGTTGGTATCCGATTTCGAGGTCGCCCGCGACCGGCCGCGCACGCAGCAGCGCGGCGCGCTCCCACGGCTCGCCGAGGTTCTCGTAGTAGTTGATGGCGCCGTCAATCGGCGTCACCAGCGGCGCGGAACGGCCGCCCGGACGAAGCCGCAGATCGATTCGAAAGCATCGCGCCGACAGAATTTCGGTAAACCATTCGCCGAGACGCGACGCCGCCTCGGAGCTGTCCGGCGAACCCGACGACGCGTGAAGATAAATCAAATCAACGTCCGAGCTCAGGTTCAGTTCGCGCGCGCCAAGCTTGCCCATCGCGAGGATGCAGAATCGCCCGATCGCCCGCGCGCGTTCACCCATAAACCGGGTCGCGAGATCGAGCGCCGTGCGAATGCATTCGTCGGCCAGCTCCGACATCGCCAGCGCAGTCTCGCCGACGCTCAGCCGGTCAAGCAGATCGGCAATCGCCACCTGGACCATCATCCGGCGCACGAAACCGCCGAGCGTGGCGGCAGCGGCCTGACGGTCGGGCGCGTCGATCGTGGCGCGCTCCGCGCGCATCGCGGCGACCAACCCTTCGATAGTCTGGGCGCGCGCCTCGAGAAAAATTTCCGCCCATCGGGGTCCGGCCAGAGACAGCTCGGTTGCGATCAGCTCCGATGAGCCGAGGCAGAAAATCAGGTCGGCGGCCGCCTGGCGATCGCGCAATACGTCCTTCAGCGCGGCGGCGGAATTCTCGGTGAGCTTGGTCAGAAACGCGAGCGCCAACTGGTCGTCCGGCGCGCGAGCCTTGACGGTGGCCAGCGCCTGCAGCGCGAGGCGATCGTTGCCGAGCCGGTCCTTGAGCCTTCTACCGAGGACTGCGAGCTGCGGGGATTGCGCGGCCGTGCGTGGCATCAGGTAAACGATAACAGACGCGAGCGTATTCGCGCCGCAGGTGCGATCCGGACTGAGGCTGTTGATGTTTGGCGAACGCGCGGGCGGTCAGGTGTTCTGGGCGACGGTCTTTTTCGAGTGATGGGTCTTCGAGGCGGTATGGTGAGAATGTGACGTGTGCGACTTCTTCACGTGTTTCGGCGCGAAGTCGGCCTTGATCGGCGTGGGCCGAATCTCAGGCTCGTCCTCGATGCCGGGGAAGTACTTGTCCTCGTCGCGATGCACCTGCAACGCGGCCAGGAACTCCGCGTAGTAGTTCTTTACCGCGAAGCCGAAATGCGGCCCCTGGTAGTGCTCGACCATCTCCGAATAGTCGCCGCCGTAAATTCCGGCCGCGCGCGCCACTCCCCCGGTGCCGTAGTTGTACGCAGTAATCGCCAGCGGCCAATCGCCGAGTGTGTCGTAGTTTGAGCGCAGCAGTTTGGCGGCCGCGATCGTCTCGCGCTCCGGGATCAGGCGATCGTCGTGATAGCGCGTGATTTTCATGTAGTGCTTGCCGGTGTCGCGCGTGAACTGCCAGATGCCGACCGCGCCCGCGCTCGAGCGCGAAGCGCCGTGGAAGCCCGATTCGACGTGCGCGAGCGTCGCCAGCTCGGGCGGCAGCCCGGCGCTGCGGAAGATGCGCTCCATCGACGGCATGTAGTAGCGGCTGCGCAGCAGACCGTCGTGGAATTGCTCGCGCAGTCCTTCCTGCACGCGGAGGTTCTGCGCGGCGGCAGCGAAAGCGCTCGGCGGCTCGCCCTTGAACATCGCGGCGATTTCGCGCTCTTCGTCGTCGGCCGGCGGCCGCGTCGCGAGGCGATTTAGCATGTCGGAATATTTGGTCTTGAGGTAGCCGTTCGCCCAGTCGATATCGGAGCGCGTCGGCTGGCCTTCACCGGGAAGATGAAACACGTGGTAGATGCGCGAGACGTTGTCGCGATCGACGACCACGAAATCCTGCTCCGAGTACTTGGTGAAAACGTCGACCCAGAAATTCACGTTGGGCTCGATCGACTTCGGACGCGGGAATGTGATCGTGGTTTCCGAGAACGCGTTGGGCGGCGCGGCGAAGGCAAACGCGATCGCGAGCATGAGTGCCGCGACTGTTCTTGCGATTCGGTTTGCCGACAACCTGATCTCGAGCAACGCCATCTCCCCACGATGAACAGGACTTCTGAAGTTAGCCGCGATTGCTCCAGTAGTCAACGAATTTCATGCTGTGGCTAAAGGTGAATTCTGCAATCATCCGTTCGGCTGTTGAACAGATCCGGCGGGAATTACTTGTTGCGCGCTGCGAATTGGCATTCGTCCGTTGCGCGGATCAGTTCGGCCGCGATGCATTCGACGCGTCGTAGCCCGCGTCGTCGACGATCGTAAGTCGAGTTAGATTACATTCCTGATCTGAGCACGAAAAAAAGATCGACTACACCGAAAATCACGAAGCACACGCCGCCAACGGCATATCCCCACCTGTAGATTGGTATCTCACTTGACGTATCTTTACGACCGAGCCACTTATTTGGTCGGGCGGCCTGCCGCGCGGCGTCCTCGTTGCGAACTGCACAGAACAATCCGAACACAATCAGAAACAGGTCCTTGAAAGCTCTAAACTTCACTGGTCCGAGGTAGTGCTGACCCAGAATGAAAATGAGCAATGTCAGTAGGCCGTATAGCCAATAGCGATGAGCTGGCTGCTCGATGCCGGCAGACGCGTTGAGCAACCTGCCAGAGGAAAATAAGAGCCGCCATTTGCTTTTCATCTTGGTCTCCCCTCTCCCCTATTCCACCGCTTTGTCGGCTCGCTGTTCCAGGTGGCTACAAATTCTTTGGTGGAGCGAATGAGTTCCAGCTAAATCAATGGCTTTGATGTCGTTCAGGTCGCTTTCGCCTCCCCCCTACGCCTTACAGTTCGAGCGATTGATCTCAGAGCCAGAGCAGAAAACGCAACCGACGGTAAGATGAAGAGGGCGTTACCAATGCGAAGGGCAAAAAGAAGATTGATTGCTGCCCACAGAATGAGAATCGTGGGAACAACGAAGGCGACTGGGATCAGGCCGAGTATGAAGACAGCCGCCACGAGATCGAACAGGATAAAACCAATTGAAACGCAGAGAAGCAAAGGTTCGCCCATAGATACGGTTAGGAATGCCGTATGTATGACCGGGATGGTGGCAGCGAGTACGCTGCCACCTAGGATCGCGCCTGTGAAGCGCTGGGGAGGAGAATCGCCGCGCCGTCGGCGCGCAATACCATAGGCGATCATCGCGTAAGGCTGGGCGGCGATCGCGATCGCAGAGATTAGGTATTGTCCTGAAACAGCCATGAAAATCACCACTTCTCCTAAGGTCACGGCGAGGCCGTCGGAGGCGCACTGGGATTGACAGACGGCGCTCCTGCTCTCGTTCCAATTGTCGCTACGCCCTGGATCCCAAAATTAGCGGGGTTGTTAATTCCTTCTGCGATCGCCATAGCACTCTCACCAACCACAACAGTCGCGGTTCCTACTGCATAGGCTGTTAGGCCAAAAGCACTAATCTCTCCGCCTGAGCCTTCAGCAGTAAGCAGAACTAAATCTCCAACGATGATCCCCGCGTCAGCCAAGGCCATAAACTCCTGAGGCGACAAACCTGATATTGTCGAATTGCTTCCTTGTTGGCTGCTGTTGTTTCTCGCAGTAGCCGCAGATATAGATAGGCCGTCGTCGCTCGACCCTCCGCCGACCTGCACGTCTGTGAATGTAGGGTCGCCGCCGGGGGCGCTAATTGTGGCAATATTTCCTCCTAGTAAGCCTATCGCATCCGACCAAGCATCTGACAGTCCACCAAATGATCCAAACGTAAATTCTCCCGTGGGGTCGGTTCCATTCAATGGCGAATTTCCCACATACGCATACAGCGTCGCGTAATTCCCTCCCGACAGTCCTTGCGGGTCGCGCGCCATGAAGCGGTTCAATTCCAGAGAATCATAATATCGCGCCCGGAAATAGTATATTCCGTTGCCGCCGTTGGGGTCGAGTTCACGGCCACCGAATTGGTACGGATTGTCGCTGGCGGTGCCGGTGCTCGTAGTCTGCCCAAATGGGCCGTAAGTGTATTGCGTCTGTACCACGCCGTTTTGATCGGTCAGCGCGACTACTGAGCCGACCGCATCGGTCAGATAGTACTGATACACCCCCGAGCTATAGCGCGCGAAACGATCGTCCGGAGCGAGGCCGGTCATCACGTAGGCGGAGCCGACGCTGCTCTCCTTTGCTATGTTGCTACCGTCATAGAGGTAATTTGTGACGAGCGGACTGCCTCCGTTGAGACTCAAACTGTTGCTCACTCGGCGACCGAAGGGATCGTAGGTGAGATTCTCCGCAAATACTGGACTGCTTAAATTAGCGATCTGTTTCACCTGAGCGCGCCCATTATACTGATATGATACTCCGAGATCGATGGTAACGTCGCCGTCATCGTCATTTGTAGTAGCCGTCGAAGACCCGTCCTTGTTGTACGCGAAGCTCTGCGAATTGTTGCCTCCAAAATTGGGAAGAACCAAGCTGGCGAAGCTTCCGGTAACTTCCGTCCTTCGGCCGTCGGCATCGTAGCTGTAACCGAGATTTCCAATCTGGGTATCATTTCCGTTGGTATACGTAATCGTAGTAAGGTGGGAATCCTGGTCGTAGCTATAAGCCTCGGTTACAGAATTGGGCAACTGAACCGAACTGCGGCGATTGTCCAAGTCAACTACGATTTGGACGGTGCCGAAATATGAATTGTATTCGCTTGTGAGATTGCCGTTGTTGTCGTAGCCATAACTGACACTGGGACCAGCGCCCGACATGGTGGTGCGGCGCTCATCGAGGTCGTACTGGTAGGTGATCGTGCCGTTTGAGGCTTGTTGGTCGGTCAGAATCCGATCCTGGCCGTCATAGGTTCTGGTAGTGGTTCCAGCGACCGAGTCCACAACCTGTGTCATCCGATTGCCGAGATCGTACGTATAGGCATCTTTGATGCCGGTCGTTCCGGTAGTTGAGTTATAGGCCCATTTTTCCGTTACCTTGCGGTTAATCTTATCATAAATGAATACGTCGGTGGTTCCGCTGGCATTTGAGAATTGGGTAACGTTGCTGTTGTTGTCGTAGGTAAACTGTGTGCAGTTCGAGTTCGGATCGCAGACTTTCGCTAGCCTATTTCTGTCGCCATATTTCCATGTCCAGGAGTGGTTATTTGGATCCACCATACTGGTCATGTTGTACACGTTGTCGTATCCGTAGGTCGTAATCGACGGGCTGGCGGCCGCGCCGGGGACGCTCCGCTGGGTCACGTGATCCAGGTTATCGTATTGATATACCGTTGTGTTCATCAGCGGATCGGTCGTTTGTGTAAGGCGACCTGCGGTGTCGTAGGAATTAGCTGTCAGATTGTCGAGTGGATCCTCGACTTCGGTAAGGTCACCAAAGCTGTCGTAAGTGTACCAGGTGAAGTTGCCTTCGGCATCTATACTAACATTCAGCGTGCCGTCGTTATTGTAACCCAGAAGATGGGTTGGATTATTGTTGCGATCGATCGTCAAGCTCAGGTCACAAGGATCACCGATAAAGACCCCGTACTGATAAGAGAGACTGAAACCCATCGGATCAGTGATCTGCGCCACCTGATAGCAATTGCCAGCGCCGTTGTAGGTGAACGAGGTCAGGGCAGCATTCGAGGTGCCGTAGAGGGATGTAACGGTGAGGGGTTGTCCAATTGTGAAGTCGTACGTGGTATGAGTGTCACGATTCAACGCGTTGACTGCATCGAGTATGAAATTCGTGTTTGCGTCGCGTGTATAAGTCGTCAATTGCTTTGTGGTTCCAGTAGTGTTGGAGCCGAGAGTGTCCGACGTTTCATAGCCGGCGGAATTGAATGTAACCGCCCTTTGCGTGCTGTTTCCATCGGTGATCGTCACAGCAGTGATCAGGCCGGAGCTAAGCGTGTAGGCAAATTTCCATGCGCTGCTGGCTGCATCGGGCATCGTCATCGTCTTTAGAGCGCCCAGCGGACTCCCGCTCGTTACGTAGGCAAGCTTGAGGGTATTTAGATTCGCATCCTCAATTGACGCCAAGTTGTCTGTTTGGCCTGAAGTTGTGCTGTACTTGTAGGTCGTCACATTGTTGTTAGGATCTTCCACGGTCGAAAGTCGGCCTGAGCTGTCGTAACCATATTGAATGGTGCGTCCGGCCTGGTCCTGGATGCTCGTGGGAAGATTGTTAGTGTAGGATACCGTCAGGTATCGGCCGTTGGAAGACGTTATCGAGGTGATGTTGCCTGTCTGACCGTTGGTTCGCGATATTGTGATGGAGTTACCGTGTCGATCTTGTATCATCTGCAAAGGCGCGGCCGTGCCGAATTCATATTCTGTTTCGTCTTTTCGCTCGAGCCACCACGCCTCGCTGCCGGTGTCGTACCAGATATTCGATGCATACCAGACCGGATCGTCGTTACTCGTGCAGGAGAATGTGGCATCCGTGTAGTCGGTACAACCGTTTTGGGTGCACGACGAAGTTCGATTGCAGAAGAGATTAGCGCCGTCGGGCATAACGACCTCGACGTTCTGGAAACCCTGCCCTGCGGCCTGGCTTGGAGAATAAAGATACATTCCATAATCAAAGTTCCAGCCGGGCCCGAACATTCGAGAGGTGCTGTCGTTTTGACGGTACGTTCGGCGCAGCACGATGGGCATCTGCCCCGGCACGGTCAAGTCCGTATGCGAGTAGACGAAGAGTCCTTGGGCAAGACCGCACGCGGACCAGCCCGCGCCTTCCCACAGCGCTTGCTTGGCACAGGTTGGGTCTTCTGTCGGAGCGGCTGGAGGAGGAGAGGTCCAGTTGATCTGGGCATGGGCAGTTCCGAAGAACGTGAAAAAAACACAAATGGCGCACACCGTACGAAGTGCAGCGGCCTTGGCTGTCATGATTACCCCCTGTGAAAGGCGACCCCCTTTAGTTCTGGATCACTGTGAAGTTGAACGTGCTGGTAGCCAGTCCATTGGGCAACGTCACCTGGATGACTCCGGTGCCGCAGGCCGACGGAACGCTGGTCGTGAGTGTCGAAATGGTCGAGGCGGTCACTGTTGCCTGGACTCCGTTGATTGTGACCGTGTTCTGTGACGGTGTGGAACTGAAACCGTCGCCGTAGATAACTACCGTCGCACCGACGGGGCTTTGTGCAGGAGAAATCGCAAAGAGGGCCGTCGTGTTAGCAAAGGCCAGGGAGACTTGTGTAATATTCCCGCCCAGGTCGTAGGCATACGACACGCCGTTTGTTCCACTTTGGACGGTATTATTAATGGCTGCCACTATCCGCCCCTGCGGATCATACGCGTAGGTCACATCTCCCGCGTATGCTGGTGGGATCAACCAGTTTGACAGCACCAACAGTCCGACGATCACAAGGGTTCCGAGGGCAACGCCATCTGATCGGGGTTCGTGTGATGGCCGCTGGGTCTCCGGCAGACACGCGGCAAGATCTCCGGAAAACTGTTGCAGTTGGCGTCGTGCGTTTCGACGCGATAAGAGCGGGAACATGGTGCACCTCCCCTTTCGCAAAGCGAACTCAGCGCAAGAATCTATCCGCCGACAGTGCAGCAGAAGCACTCACAACGGGATACATTCCACAGAGGGCCTAATTTGCAAAAACGACGATATCAGTCAAGTCTAGCAGTGTACTAAAGTTAACAGTGCGCTTAGCTCATTGTTGCTCGTCTCACTAGCAACCCGAGCAGCGAGTCAGCTGTTCTGCGGTTCGCCGATTTCTGCGAATTCGTTTGTTGCGCGGATTAGTTCGCCGGTGATGCTCGCATTCGATGCGTCGTGGCCGGCGTTATCGACTATCACAAGTTTGGCGCGCGGCCATACGCGCTTGAGGTCGTACGCCCATCCGATCGGCGCTTGAAGATCGAAACGTCCGTTCACCATGATGCCGGGGATGTCGGCAATCGCGGCGGCATCGCGAAGAATGCTCCCGTCCTCGAGCCACGCATAGTGCCGAACGTAATGAGTCACGATGCGCGCGAACGCCATTCCGAAAACGGGATCGCGAAACCGCGGCGACAATCCTTGAGCGGGCGGCCAGGCCGGCGTCGCGGACTCCCATGTACACCACGCCAGTGCGGCTTGATTGCGAATCGACGCGTCGGGATCGTTGAGCATTCGGCAGTACGCCTCGATGATATCAACGTCCCGCAGCGCGGCCGGCACCGCATCGCGCAGACGCTCCCATTGCTCGGGAAACAGATCGGACAAGCCGCCGCGAAACAACCAGTCGAACTCTTTGCGGCGCCCGGTCGTGACGCCAAACAGAATAATCTCCCTGACGCGATTCGGGTACCGCTCCGCATAAGCCAGCGCGAGCGTGCTGCCCCACGAACCGCCGAGTACCAGCCATCGCTCGATGCCGAGATGCTCGCGGATTCGCTCGATGTCGGCGAGGAGGTTCGCAGTGTTGTTGCTCGCGAGATCCGTGTCAGGCGCGCTCGCATGCGGCGTGCTGCGTCCGCAATTGCGTTGATCGAACAGTACGACGCGATAGGCGGATGGATCGAACAGCCTGCGATGCCACGGCGTGCATCCCGATCCGGGACCGCCGTGCAGCACCACCGCCGGCTTGCCGCGTGGATTGCCGCACGTCTCCCAGTACACGAGGTTGCGTTCGCCAACGTCGAGCATGCCGTGTTGATAGGGTTCGATCGCTGGATATAGCTGCGTCATGCGGGATTGCCAGCTTTCCCTACTTTCGCATCAACGAGGCTTTCCGCAAAACGGCGGAGTTGCCTCTTGACACGATCCCTGGTTGCTGAGTATATACTCAGTGAGTAGAAGCTCAGTAGAGACGAAGCAATCGATGCAGGCAGCGACGCGGCGGGAACAGAAGGAGGTAACGCGGGACCGGTTGGTCAACGCGGCGATGGCGCTGTTCGCGCGCAAGGGTATCGTCAATACGACGACTGCCGATGTCGCCAAGTCGATTCGAATGTCGCATGGCGTCGTGTTCCTGCATTTCCCGACGCGCGACGACCTGGTGATCGCCGTAATCGACGAGTTCGGGCGCCGTCTGGCCACCGAGTTCCGGCAGGCCTTCGAGCGGGACCTTGGCCTGCGAGCCGTACTGCATGCACATCTGCGGGTGCTCGCTGAGTTCGAGCCCTTTTACGCGCGGCTGGTGACTGAGGCTCCCATGCTGCCGCCGAAAGTGCGCAGCACTCTGATGATGCTGCACGCGGCTGTGTCCTATGAAATCTTCATGGCGCTCGAGCGCGAGCGTAAGGCGGGCCGCGCGCGCAAGATCGAGCGTCCGCTGCTGTTCAACACATGGATAGGTCTCGTGCATCACTACCTGGTCAATCGCGACGTGTTCGCCACCGGTGACTCAGTGATCGCCGAGCAGGGCGATGTTCTGGTTAATCATTTTATGACGCTCGTGAAACCATAGAAGGAGTAAGACTATGCCTGAAAAATGTCCCGCTTGTGGTTCATGCGGAATGCCGCTGGAGAAGCCCGAAGACTACGCGCTCGGCGACGCGACGCGCCCGTACTGCCGCTATTGCACCGACGCGCGCGGCGAGTTGCTGTCCTATGAGCAAGTGTTAGAGACCAACGCGCGCTTCTACGTCGAGTCCCAGGGTGTCACTCCGGCCGCGGCTAGCGCGATGGCGCGCGCGATGCTCGCGGACATGCCCGCGTGGCGCGGGCGGCATTAAGAGTTTTGGCAGATCGAAGAACGAAACTTACTAAGAAGGAGAGAGAGCTATGTTTGATCACATCCAGATTAAGGTGAAGGACCTCAAAGCGAGCAAGCGCTTCTACACGGCTGCGCTGGCGCCGCTGGGATTCAGCGTGCAGTACGAAGGCGACGGCGTCTTAGGCTTCGGTCCCAAGGGCGCGCCGGCCTTGTGGTTGGCTGAGGGCGAATCGCGTGGGCCCGTGCATATCGCGTTCTCGGCCAAGGATCGCGCTTCGGTGCGGGCATTCTATGCCGCCGCGCTGCCGGCGGGCGGCAAGGACAACGGTAAGCCGGGACTGAGGCCCGACTATGCCGCCAACTACTACGGAGGCTTCGTGAAAGATCCCGACGGCAACAACATCGAGGCCGTTTGCCATCAGGAAGAGTAGCTAAGCTATGGGACTGCCTTGATAGGTCTGTTCGATCAAGGCAGTCCCTCAGATTGAGTCCCAGGAGCGTCCTATGAATCTCGAAGGTGGATGTTCATGCGGAGCGATCCGCTACAAGCTGACTAACAGCCCGCTTATCGTTCATGCGTGTCACTGCCGCGATTGCCAGCGCGTAACCGGTAGTGGCTTCGTGATCAATATCTGGATCGAGAAGCGATTCGTCGAAAGCAGCGGGGCGACGCCGAAATCAGTCGTACTCAAGGGCGGCACCGGCAAGGATCACGAGGCGTTCTTCTGCGAGCGGTGCGGCACCTACGTATGGAGTCGCTATCAGGTCGCGCCCGGCGGCGAGGCTTTGTTCGTTCGCGCGGGAACGCTCGACGATGCCGACGCCGTCACGCCCGACGTTCACCTCTTCACGAGAAGCAAGCTGCCGTGGGTAAGACTCCCGGAAGGTGCGAGGGCGTTCGATACGGCCTACAAAATCGACGACGTATGGCCGGCCGCGAGCAAGGAGCGCCTACGCCGGAACGTCGAGGCGCGGAGTTAGCCGATCCGGGTCCGCGTCAAAAAGTGTTGATCGCGTTGGCGCTGGTATCCAGTCCGTTCGCGTTGTCGTTGAATGAGCTGGCAGGAAAGCGATCCGAAGATGACGACAGGGCGCTCGTTTGGTTGAATCGATCCGTCGCGGAGAATCTACCGGAATCGGCGCCGGAGGAATCGCCGAACCTGCTCGACGTGTCGCCGCTGCTAAGCTGGGATGCCGCGGGCCAGCGCGACTCCCCGGTCGATCCGCTCGCCATTGAGCCCGCGCGCGCTTCGAAATCCGATGCCCCGGAAGACGAGGCGGCCCCGGCCCTTTCGTCAAAACTCGCGCCGGTCGAGCTGGCTCCCCACGTGCTGGAGCTCCCGCCGAGATCGACGTTGCTGACTGCGCCCCCGATGCTGGTGCCCATCGAGGAGCCGCCCCCGCTGCCGACTCCCGCCGTCGTCGCGTACTCGCCCATCGTTTGCGCGTCGGCGTGCGGCGCGAATAGTGCGACCACCGCGATAAGCACGCCCGGTACAATCAGGTTGATGAGTCTCATGGCGTTCGACCTCCCCTGAGCCTACTGCCAGTAACGTTAGATAGTGTAATCGTAGCGTCAAGCATGAGGCAATAACCCCGTAACGCGGGCCTACGTGGGCATCCGCGCTTGTGACCGATCTACGCTCACGGTTAATCTGGATTGGATACTGAAAACCGTGGACGAAATCGAAATAATTCCTCTGACCGGCCCGCTCGACGCCCGCGTCGTGCTGCCCGGCTCCAAGAGCATCACAAATCGCGCGATGGTGCTGGCCGCGCTGGCGCAGGGGCGCTCGGTCCTCGACTCGGTTTTACTGAGCGACGACACGCGCTACATGAGCGACGCGCTGCGGGTGATGGGTTTTGCCGTCGAGATCGACGAGCCGGCGCGCCGAATCACGGTCAGCGGGCGCGGCGGCACCATCCCGGCGCATGGCGGCGAGATCTTCGTCGGCGGCGCGGGCACTGTGATGCGATTCCTGGTCGCGATGGTCACGCTCGGTGAGGGACGTTTTCGCGTCGATGGAAATCAGCGGATGCGTCAGCGTCCGATCGGGCCGCAGCTCGACGCGATGCAGCGCCTCGGCGCGAGCGTGTACAGCGAGCGCGACAACAACTGTCCGCCGGTGATCGTCGATGCATCGCGCACACGCTTTGAGGGGGGCGAGACTTCGGTCGATGCGCGCGCGTCGTCGCAGTTCGTTTCGGCGATGCTGATGCCGGCGCCGATTTGGAAGGCCGGCCTCAAGCTGCAGGTGATCGGCGATACCGCGCGGCCCTTCATCGATATGACGCTCAGGCTGATGGAGGCGTGGGGAGCGCGGAGCACCGTCGAAGACGACATGATTGTCGTGCCCGGCGGACAATGGTATCGCGCTCAGCGTTTCATCGTCGAGCCGGACGCGTCGAGCGCGAGCTACTTTGCGGCCGCCGCGGCGCTCGTCGGCGGCCCGGTGCGAATCGAGGGCCTCACCTCGAGCTCGGTGCAGGGCGACCTCGGTTTTCTCGGCGTGCTTCAGCAGATGGGCGCGCGCGTTATGTGGCATCCCGATCACGTCGAGGTAGTAGGAACGGGGCGGTTCACCGGCGTCAACGTCGCGATGAACTCGATGCCGGACATGGTGGCGACGCTCGCGGCGATTGCGCCGTTCGCCTCAACGCCGACTACAATTCGCAACGTCGCCTTCATCCGGCATCACGAAAGCGATCGCATCCGCGCGCTCGCGACCGAACTGCGGCGGCTGGGTGCAACGGTCGTCGAGAACGACGACGGACTCGAGATTGCGCCGTCCGCGATGCATCCGGCGGCCATCGAGACCTACGACGATCACAGAATCGCGATGAGCTTCGCGGTAACGGGCCTGAAACTCAGCGGCGTGAAGATCAAGGATCCCGGATGCGTCGCGAAAACGTTCCCGGATTTCTTCGAAAGGCTCGCCGCGCTTCAGACTGCCTCCTAAGCGGGAGCCGGCGGCAAAGTGAAACGCGATCGAACTTCCCTGATCGACAAGTTGCTGCATAGCGACGAGCCCTCGATTCGATGGAAGGCGATGGTTCGCGTCGTGGGCGAAGATCTTCATTCGCGGAAAGTCAGGGACCTGCAGGAGGAGATCAGGAAGTCGCCGCGCGCGCGAGCGTTGATCGCCGGGCGCGACAATCGGTTCGTGCGCGAGTCTTACGTTTACGCCAACTGGCGCGGGGCGCATTGGACGCTGTCGACGCTGGCCGAGATTGGCTATCCGGCGGGCGATGAGTCGCTGATGCCGATGCGCGAGCAGGTGCTCGACTACTGGCTGGGCCATCAGTTCTACATGGAGATCGAGTCGAACAAGGCCGTACCGAAGCATCGCAGCGCCGAGGGCGTTCCGATAATCCAGGGGCGCTACCGGCGATGCGGATCGCAACAGGGCAACGCGCTGTATTCCATCACGAGGCTCGGTCTTGCGGACAAGCGCAGCGACTCGCTGGCGGAGCGCCTGATGCGTTGGCAATGGCCGGACGGGGGATGGAATTGCGACCGGATGCCGTCGGCGCATGTCTCCTCATTCAACGAATCGTTGCTGCCGATGCTTGGGCTCGCGGCTCATGCGGAACGCACAAAAGATGCGGCAGCGCGCGCGGCGGCGATGAAGGCGTCGGAGGTCTTTCTGTGCCGGCGGCTGTTCAAGAGTCGAACGGACGGGACAGTGATTTCTCCGCATTGGTTGAGGCCGAAGTATCCGCGGTACTGGCATTACGACATGCTGGGCGGACTCGTGGCGATGGCGGAGATGGGGCTCATCAACGATCCGGGCTGTGCCGATGCGCTCGACCTGCTCGAGCGCAAGGAGCTGCCGCGTGGAGGCTGGGCCGCGCAGGGGCGGTTCTACAAGGTGTCGACGAGCATGGATATGAGCACGCGGTTCGGGTCCATTTCCCAAGTTGACTGGGGCGGGAGCAGCAACGCTCGCATGAACGAATGGGTCTCGGCGGACGCGCTCCACGTACTGCGCGCGGCGGGCCGAGTCTTTTAGAATGTTAGCGGGCGGTGGATTTCAGATTCGCGGCTTCAACCCTGGCGCGGGCTAGTTGTAGGGCTTCATTGGCTGATTGGTAGGTTGGGTCGTAGAAGCTCAGGGTTGAGAATTGAGCGTCGGCTTCTTGTACTTGCTCGGCGGCGGCTGCTGCGTCGATCACTTCGGGGGATTCGGCGCTGCTCGCCAGCACTGTCAGCACGCTGTTTTTCACTTCGGCCAGGCCGCCGGAGACTACCCAGTGCATCGCGGTGCCGTCGGGGAGCTTGGCTTCGAGGACGCCGGGCACCAGCGATGTGATGAAGTTGATGTGTTCGGGCAGAATACCGAATTCGCCTAGCGGGCCTATCGCCGAGACTTCCGCGGCCTCGCCTTCGAAGACTATGCCGGTGGGAGTTACCAGTACGAATGGGAAGGTTGAGGCCATCGTGGGATTCCGGAGTTAGCCGCGGGCGAGCTGCTCGGCCTTGGCGCGCGCATCTTCGATGGTGCCGACGAGGTAGAAGGCCTGCTCGGGCAGGTCGTCGCATTTGCCGTCGAGGATTTCGGCGAAGCCGCGAACCGTGTCTTCGCGCTTGACGTACTTGCCGGGCTGGTTGGTGAACGGCTCCGCGACGAACATGGCCTGCGACAGGAAGCGCTCGACGCGGCGTGCGCGCGAGACGGTAATCTTGTCGTCCGCCGACAGTTCTTCCATCCCGAGGATTGCGATGATGTCCTGCAAGTCCTTGTAGCGCTGCAGGATACCCTGCACGCGGCGCGCGACGCGGTAGTGCTCCTCGCCGACGACTTGCGGATCGAGAATGCGCGAATTCGATCCGAGCGGATCGACGGCCGGGAAAATCGCCTTCTCGAAAACTTTTCGATCGAGCGTGCAGATCGCGTCCAGATGGGTGAAGGTGGTCGCGGGCGCGGGATCGGTAAGGTCGTCGGCCGGCACGTAGATGGCCTGCACCGACGTGATCGCGCCTTTCTTGGTGGTGGTGATGCGCTCTTCGAGCTCGCCCATGTCGGTGCCCAGCGTGGGCTGGTAGCCGACGGCGCTGGGCATACGGCCGAGCAGCGCGGAGACCTCCGAGTTGGCCTGCACGAAGCGGAAAATGTTGTCGATGAAGAAGATGACGTCCTTGCCTTCCTCGTCGCGGAAATATTCGGCGACGGTGACGCCGGTCAGCGCGACGCGGGCGCGGGCGCCGGGCGATTCGTTCATCTGGCCGTACACCAGCGCGGTTTTCGAGATGACGCCCGACTCGGTCAGCTCGCGATAGAGGTCGTTGCCCTCGCGCGAGCGCTCGCCGACGCCGGCGAACACCGACACGCCGCCGTGCTGCTTGGCGACGTTGTTGATGAGTTCGAGGATAGTGATGGTCTTGCCGACGCCGGCGCCGCCGAACAGACCGATCTTGCCGCCGCGTGCGAACGGGCAGATGAGATCGAGGACCTTGATGCCGGTCTCGAGGATTTCCGCTTCGGGGGCCTGGTCGGCGAACGGCGGCGCGTCGCGATGTATCGGCATCACGGAGCTGCCCTGAATCGGGCCGCGCTCATCGATCGCGGCGCCGGTCACGTTCATGATGCGCCCGAGCGTGCCGGGGCCGACGGGCACCGAGATTGGCCCGCCGGTGTTGGTGGCCTCCATCCCGCGGACGAGGCCGTCGGTCGAGTCCATCGCGATGCAGCGCACGGTGTTCTCGCCGAGATGCTGCTGCACTTCGAGCGTGAGGTTGCCGGCCTCGTCGCTGATCGAAGGATTGCTGACGCGCAGGGCCGAGAAGATCGGCGGCAGAGTACCGGCGCCGAACTCAACGTCAACGACGTTGCCGAGCACTTGGTTGATATGTCCTGGAGCGATCTGACCCATAAGAACCTAACCCCTAACCCCTTCCCGCGCGGGAAGGGGAACCGGAAATAAGAGAGATGTGTTTGACGCTGCCATCCTAACCCCTAACCCCTTCCCAAAACGGGAAGGGGAAGCGGAATGAAAATAGAGACCCTCACCTTTGATCCTCTCCCATTCTGGGAGAGGGGAAGAGCAGCGGGAAGGTGAACAAAGTTGTGCTTTGATCATCCGCGGAGGGCCTCGGCGCCGCCGACTATGTCCATCAGCTCGCGGGTGATTTGCGCCTGGCGCGCGCGGTTCATGTCGAGCGTGAGCGAGGAGATCATTTCGTTGGCGTTGTTGGTCGCCGCGTCCATCGCGGTCATGCGCGCGCCCTGCTCGCTGGCCTCGGCCTCGAGCAGCGCGTGATAAACACTCGCCTCTAGATAGCCGCGCAGCACGACCGGCACGAGCTCCTCACGGGACGGCTCGACGAGATAATCGATTTTGCCCGCTTCGGATTTCGAGACGGCAGCGTCGACGTTCGCGCCTTCCGTGATGCCGGCGTCGCCCGGCGGCTTGATCGGCAGCAAGCGCTCGTAAACTGCCTTCTGCACGATGGCAGACTGGAAATGAGTATAGACGATGCCGGCCTCGTCGATGGCGCCGGAGCTGTAGTCGGCGAGCATCTTGGCCGCGATGTCGCGCGCGAGAGCGATCGTGGCGAGGCGTGGAAAATTGTCGATTCGCGAGAGTGCGACCGGGACGTTCGTGCGGCGAAAATGATCGACGGCTTTTTTACCGACAGCGAACAACTCTATGTCGAGACCGTTGCCGCGGATTTCGCGCTGCGTCGCTTCGGCCGCGCGGAACAGGTACGAATTGTAACCGCCGGCCAGTCCGCGATCGGACGCGACCACTACCAGCAGCGATCGCTTTTGCGCGCCCTCGACCGGGCCGACGGAGATGCCTTCAGAGGTGAGCAGCGAATCGGCGACGCGCGCGAGCGCTTCACTGTAGGGCAGCGCGTTGACGAGCGCTTCCTGTGCGCGCCGCAGCCGCGCGGCGGAAACCAGCTTGAGCGCGCGCGTGATCTGCTGCGTCGATTTGGCCGACGCGATCCGGCGCCGGATTGCCTTGAGTGATGCCATCGCGGGTCGGTCCGGCTACGCCGCCGTGGCGGGCGCGTCCGCTTTGTTTTCGGCCAGGAACGATTTTTCGTAGTCGTCGAGTCCGAGTTTGAGCTTTTTCGTCAGATCGTCTGAAATCTGCTTTTGATCCCGAATTTCGGCGAGCAGGTCGGAGTGACGCGAGTCGAAGTTGGCGTAGAGTCCGGCCTCGAACGGCCGAATCTGCTCGACCGAGAGCTTGTCGAAGTAGCCTTCTTTCGCGGCGAAAATAATCAGCACTTCTTTTTCGACCGGCAGCGGACTGTACTGACCCTGCTTGAGCATCTCGGTCAGCCGCGCGCCGCGGGCGAGCAGGCGCAGCGACGACGCGTCGAGGTCGGAGCCGAACTGTGCGAAGGCCGCCATCTCGCGGTACTGCGCGAGGTCGAGCTTGAGCGAGCCCGCGACCTGCCGGATCGCCTTGATCGCGGCCGAGAAGCCGACGCGCGAAACCGACAGGCCGACGTTGACGGCGGGACGCACGTTCGAGTTGAAAAGATCCTTGTCGAGAAGTATTTGGCCGTCGGTGATCGAGATCACGTTGGTCGGGATGTACGCCGCCACGTCGCCTTCCTGGGTCTCGATCACGGGCAGCGCGGTGAGCGAGCCGCCGCCCATCTCGTCGCTCATCTTGGCGGCGCGTTCGAGCAATCGCGAATGTAGATAGAACACGTCGCCGGGGTAGGCCTCGCGGCCGGGCGGGCGGCGCAGCAGCAGCGACAACTGGCGATAGGCCTGCGCGTGCTTGCTGAGATCGTCGTACACGAGCAGCGCATGCTTGCCGCTGTCGCGAAAATATTCGCCCATCGTGCAGCCGGTGTAGGGCGCGATGTATTGCAGCGGGGCGGCTTCCGAAGCGGTCGCGGCGACGACGGTGGTAAACTCCATTGCGCCCGAGCTGGTGAGTTTCTCGACCACCTGCGCGACGGTCGAGCGCTTCTGCCCGATCGCCACGTAGAAGCAATGCATGTTGAGGCCCTTCTGATTGATGATCGTGTCGATGGCGATGGCGGTCTTGCCGGTCTGGCGATCGCCGATAATCAACTCGCGCTGTCCGCGTCCGATGACCAGCATCGTGTCGATCGCCTTGATGCCGGTCTGCAGCGGCTCCTTGACGGGCTGGCGGCGGATGATGCCGGGCGCCTTGATTTCGATGCGGCGTGTCTCGGTCGATTTGATAGGACCCTTGTCGTCGATCGGCTGACCGAGTGCGTTGACGACGCGGCCGAGCAGGCCTTCGCCGACGGGGACTTCGGCGATTCTGCCGGTACGCTTGACCTCGTCGCCTTCCTGGATGGCCTGCGGGTCGCCGAACAGCACGGCGCCGACGTTGTCTTCTTCGAGGTTCATCACGAGCCCGAAGATCTGATGCGGAAATTCGAGCAGCTCGCCGAAAGCGGCGTTCTGGAGGCCGTAGATGCGGGCGATACCGTCGCCGCATGAGAGGACGCGGCCGGTCTCGCGCACCGAGATGCTGCCCTCAAAACCCTTGATTTCGTTTTTGAGGATTTCGCTGATTTCTGATGGTCGGATTTCTGCCATATGGATGTCGTTTGTTTTACGCCTGGCCCGCGAGCCGGCGCTTGGCCTCCGCGAGTCGAGTTGCAAGGCTGCCGTCGTAAATTTTGCCGCCCATTTCCGCAGTCACGCCGCCGAGCAGCGCGGCGTCGATTTTCACGGTCGGGATGATTTTCAATTTCGCGATGGTCTCGAGTCCGGCGACCACGCGCGCGACTTCCGTGTCGGACGGTTTGATCGCGAACGTAAGCGTCGCGCGTTCACGGCCCATCGCCTGATCGACCTGGTCGCGATACGACTCGGCGATCGCGCCGATCTCGCGGATGCGTCCGTGGCGCGCGATCACAACCGCAAACGAGCGCACCGGGAAGCTGAGATTCAGACGCTCGGCAATCTTCGCCATCGCCTCCTGCCGCGATTGATCGGACAGCTCGGGCGACGCGAGGCGCTCGATAAGCTCGGGTGCCTCGACCATCGCGGCCAGCCGTTCGAGCTCGGCGCCCCACTTTTCCTCGTTGCTCTTGTCGGCCAAATCGAGCAGAGCACGCGCGTAGCGCTTGGCGACTCGCGAACCTTTCATGGGCGGTCACCGCTGCCGAGCTGGTCCATGAAGCCGTTGATCAGCCGGCCCTGGTCGCTCGGCTGAAAATTGCGTCCGATCAGATCGCTCGCCATCGAGGTCGCGGATTCGGCCAGTTGCGCGCGCACGCGCCGCTTCGCCGCCTCCGACAGCGCGGAACTGCTCATCTCGGTGTCGCGATGGATTCTTTCGGCGGTCGATTTTGCTAGATCGGCGACCTTGCCGACCTGGAATGCGGTCTCCTCTTCGAGCTCGTCCGCCAGCTTCTTCAACTCCGCCGCGAGCGCGGCCATCCGTGCCGCCGCCTTGTTGGCCAAATCCTCAGCCTCGGCAAACGCGCTCTGCGCGCGCGACAGGGCGGTGCGAATCGTGACGGCGCGATCGGCAAAAAATTTCTTCAGCACGGGTCCCGCGAAATGAACCAACACCCACACGAACAGGGCGAAGTTGATCGCGAAGAACATCAGCAGCAGCCATGAGCCGTGCTCCGCGGGCGCTTGTTCGGCGGCCAAGGCTGCGCGCGGAAAAAAAGCGGCAGCGAAAATCGCCGCCGATGTGATCCACTTCTTCATTTGATGTTGAATCGGTCGTGCCTAGTTGTTTTTGCCCGTCGTCGCACCGCCATTCAATGGCCGGCCCAACACGCGCTCGGCGAGCTCGCTCGCGAGGCTGTGTCCCATCTGATCGAGTTCGCGCTCTGCCGCCTTGAGCTCCGTTTCAATTTTGGCCCGCACCTGCTCGAGCGCCTCCCGCGCCTCGGCCTTGGCCCTTTCCATCATTTCGGCCGCTTCGGCCTCAGCCTTGCGCCGCTCGGTCTCGCGCCGCGCGATTGCGCCCTTGCGGACCTCGGCGAGCCGCGCTTCGCGTTCCTCTTCCGCCTCGCGCGCCTGCTTAATCAACAGCTCGGTACGATCGTTCAAGTCCTTGAACCTGCGCTCGCGCTCGGACAGCAGATTCAGGAACGGGCGAAAAAATAATCGGCTGAATATAAACCAGAAAATCAGGAATGAAACAATCAGGGTGAAGAACGTCCCCCAATTCGGCGGGATATGCATATTACGGCATCTCCCCTGCGGGGACTTTCAAGGTTCTCTGCATCATAGGAAATCCGAGAAACGCGGGTGATCTGAGCTGAGCGGCCCGGGCAATTCAGGCCTGCTTTTGCCCTCCGACGGCGGCTTGCGCCACGCGCTCCTCCTTGGGGAATACGGTGATTTTGCGGTCTTCGCGGATGCCCTCGGGCTGCATCGAGCAATGTCCCTCGAACAGCGCACCTTCCTGCACCGACAGGACGGGTGCCGTGATATTTCCGCTGACCTTCGCCGACGGGCGGATTTCGATTCGCTGGGTCGCGGAGATATCGCCGCTGACCTTGCCGGCGACCGATACGGACGCGGCGCGGATATGCGCGGTGATCACGGCGGACTCGCCAATCGTCAGGCTGTCCTTGGCGTTGATCTCGCCGTCAACCTCGCCGTCGATGCGCGCGGGACCCTCGAACGAAATCTTGCCGGAGATTTTCGAGCCGCGATCGAGATATGCGCGTCCCTCGGCCGGGGCAGGCCCGTTGGCTCGTGGAGCCGACGCGGATGTCGTCGAGGATGGCGATGATGCGGGCGCTGGCGAGGTTGCCGAAGCTAGCGGGGACGTGGTCGGTTGAATTTTCGGATTCTTTTCAGGCTCTTTATTAAACAGCGCCATCGCAAAAACACTCCTCGGCGCAATCGGGCAGTACCCCGCGCCACATTCCAGATTCGAGCTTAGGCTTGGCTATTAACCTATGCAAATGTAGGTGTCAAATTCATCGCTGCTGTTTGTCGCACAGGCGGTTGCCTCAAGTGAGCGATCGTCTAATCTGAATCGATACCGTCACTACTAAGGAGTACCGCCGATGGCATCGAGCACGATCCCCGAGAAATTTCTCGACCTCCTCACGACCAAGAAACCGCTGGCGAATATCGCGACCATAATGCCCGATGGATCGCCGCAAGTGACGCCCGTCTGGTTCGACTACACCAACGGCAAAATCCGCATCAACACGGCGCGCGGACGGGTGAAGGCAAAGAATATGAAAGTCGGCTCGAAGGTCGCGCTGGCAATCGTGGACCCCGATAATGCTTACCGCTACATCGGAATCCGCGGACCCGTCATCAGCGAAGACGAGAAGGACGCCGACGCGCATATCGACAGCCTGGCAAAGAAGTACCTGAATCAGGACAAGTATCCGTTCCGCACAGCGGGTGAGAAGCGGGTGACGTATGTAATCGAGCCGGCATCCGTGCACGTCATGGGCTAATCCGGAGCGGGCGGCATCTCAAATGCTGGCTTGGGTGTTGTAGAGCCGGGCATAGGCGCCGCCCGACGAGACCAGCACGGAATGCGTGCCTTCTTCGGCGATCCCGTCCTCCGTCAGTACGACGATTCTGCTCGCGTCCCTGACGGTCGAGAGCCGGTGCGCGATGACCAGCGTCGTGCGGTTGCGTGCGAGCCGGTGGAGAGACTCCTGCACCGCTCGTTCGCTTTCATTGTCGAGCGCGCTGGTCGCCTCGTCGAAAATAAGGATGGGCGGGCTTTTCAGAAAGACGCGGGCGATGCTGAGCCGCTGTTTCTGCCCGCCTGACAGCTTAACGCCGCGTTCGCCGATTTCCGAGTCGTAGCCGTGCGGCAACGCCATGATGAAATCGTGCGCATGGGCCTGCTTCGCCGCTTCGATGATTTCGTCGAGGCCCGCGCCGGCTTTGCCATAGCGGAGATTCTCCGCGACCGTGCCCGCAAACAGATAAACGTCCTGCTGCACGATGCCGACATTTTGCCGGATGGAATGCGGCCGGAGATCTCTGACGTTCCTGCCATCGATAAGGACGTCGCCGGCGGTCGCGTCGTAGAAACGCGGGATTAGCGAACAGAGTGTGGTCTTGCCGACGCCCGAGGCGCCGACCAGCGCAACGAACTCGCCCGCTCTTATCTGGAGAGATACGTGCTTCAGCACGAAGGGCGAATCGTCGCTGTAGCGGAAGCTCACGTCGCGCAGCGCGATATCTCCCCGCACATGGATCAGCTCCGCGGCGCCAGCCTGATCCGGCAATTCCGGCTCCATCTGCAGCATCTCGAAGAACCGATCGAAGCCGGTGCTCCCCTCCTGGTAGAGGCGCGCGAAATTCACCAGCCGGCGGATCGGATCGACGAGCACGGCGACGCACATCAGAAATGTAAGCAGGTCGGCGAGATCGAGCGCCGACCGCGCGATGCCCGCCGCGCCGAAAACGATCACGGCAATCGTGATGAGCTGCGTAAAGGCGGCCATCCCGCCCGAGAACCACGCCTCGCTGCGATAGCCTTCGCTCCGGCTCGCAAGAAAGCGATTGTTCTCGTGGTCGAACCGCGCAGTCTCAAACGCCTCGTTGGTGAAGGACTTAACCACGCGTATCCCCGCCAGCGAATCTTCGACGCGCGCGTTGATGTCACCGATGCGGTCTTTGCTCAATCTGAGCGCCGCAATCATGCGCCGGCTGAAATGTAGCGCGAAGAGAAACATCGCAGGCAGGAAGCCGAGCACGATCAACGTAAGGGTGCGGTCGATATGCGCGAGGATGACCATCACTCCGATAAGCTCTAGCGCCGAAATGGCCAGGTCTTCCGGTCCGTGATGATAGAGCTCGGCGAGCGAGAAGAGATCGTTGGTGATCCGCGCCATCAGCTGGCCGGTGCGCTGCCGGTCGTAAAAGCTGAACGAGAGTTTCTGGTAATACTCGAACAGCTCGCGGCGCATGTCGCGTTCCATCTTCGCGCCCATCACATGTCCCTGGTAATCGACGAACAAGGTGCACAAGGTCTGCAGCGCGACCAGCGCGAGCATCAAAACGCCCAACGAATAAATCCTGTGGAGGGCGCGGGGCGCACCCTCGGTCGCCAGCAGGTTCTTGGCGATGAAGTTCGCACAGACCGGCAGCAGGAGCGCCGCCGCCGATATTACGATCGCACACAGAAGGTCTGCGAGAAGCAGCCAGCGATACGGCTTATAGTAGGAGAGGAACTTTATTGCTCGTGGACTCGCGAATCTCGTCGCGGCCCGTTCGAGCAGCTTTGTCTTACCGGCGCATTCGCGCCTCTGAGTAACCGAATTTAGCGTTCGCATGAAACTCCATGTCCTTCTGATGGGTGAATACCGCTCTCTGAATGGACATGGACGTTGTCATTTCGCTCTCCCTGCGTTCGGTGGCTTGGTCGGAAAGTACGATACACACTGGCGCGCGCGCAGCACAAGGTCCGCTTCGTGAGTTGACCGGGTTTGACTGGAGTTATATCGTACGATATACCTTTCAGTATACATTGCGTCGTTACAAAAGATCGCTCGGAGGATCACTCATGATGGTTTGCGGAACCCGACGATGGCATAGACGCGGCCACGGCCACGATATTGGATTCGGCATGATGGGCATGCGGGCGCGATTCTTCGGCCCTGGCGAAGTACGGCTCGCGCTGCTGTCGCTAATCGCCGACGGTCCCAAGCACGGCTATGAACTGATGCGCCAACTCGAGGAACGCTCGGGCGGAATCTACAGCGCCAGCGCCGGCACCGTTTATCCGACGCTCCAGCAACTCGAAGATGAGGGCCTGATTTCTTCGGACTCGAAAGAAGGCAAGCGCGTTTACGCGATCACCGACGCGGGCGCCGCCGAACTCAAGCGCGAGGACGAGACCGTCCGGCGAATCTGGTGGCGGGCGCGGCGATGGGCCGGATGGCGCCATGCGAACGACCCCGACGCGGCCGAGGTTCGCGGGCCGGCGGAGCGCCTGGTCAAGGCCGCATTTCGGGCAGTGGCAGGCGAGTCTGCGTCGCAAGAGCGAATCGATAAGGTGCGCGAAATCCTCGAGCGTGCGATGCGCGATCTCGACGGCATGCGGCAGGGGTGACCTCCTTTGGCTTCGCTCAGGACAAGCTCTGCACCCAGTGTTAAGAGATAAGTGGCGGGGTTGTGCGCGTCGTCAGCGTGCTAGCGGGGGCGAGGTTTCGATCGTCTCGCCGCAGGTCGAGCCGCAATCGGGGCATACGTAGAGATATTTGTCCCCTTGCGGCAGGACGAGCAGCAGGCGCTTGCGCACCTTCACCGCGCGCTTGCACTGCGGACACGCCAGCAAGGTGGCTTCCATCCGCTCGAACGATGGTCTGCGATTCTGTTGCATCGGACTCGTGGGTTAGATCTATTCCGTCTTACGAGTTCCTGCGGGAAAAAACTCTGAAATTATCTCGATCGTTCCCACGATGTTCTCGTTGAATTCGGAGAGCTGCGAGGCGGGAATCCAATACTCGAGGTGTCCGGAGCCACCGGCGGTCTGTACCTGATAGCGGTCCATAAAAGACTGCAGAACTGCGAAGCGGGTTACATAACCGGCGCCTGAGGCCTTTACGTTCCAATCGCGCGCTATCTTGGTTGCGTAGGCCTCGCTGATCACCGGATAAAATATCGGCTGTTGAGGCAACCGAGGCGGGAAGCGACGAAATCCACTTTTCCGAATGAGCCCAAGTTCCTCGGGACCAACGGGGCGGTAGAGGGTTATGGTGTCATCTGCATTCATTGAAGAGACCCTTTCGGGAATTTAAGGCTCACGACGATTCTCGGCAAGGTGCGCGTTGTATCGACGCGCCGGTGTAGCCTAAGATTTCTTTTCGTCTTATGAATGATCGCGTTGCAAATCCGGCGCATCCGCGGGTTTATCTCGAGACCTACGGATGCCAGATGAATGTCGCCGATTCGCAAACGGTCAGCGCCGTTCTGCGTCGCGCGGGTTACGTCAATGCCGACGGCGTCGAAGATGCCGACGTCGTGCTGCTCAACACCTGCGCTATTCGCGAGCATGCCGAAGAGAAGGTGTTGCACCGATTGCGCGAGCTGGCACGGCTCAAGAATTCGCGGCCGGAGGTCAAGCTCGGGCTGCTTGGATGCATGGCGCAGCACAATCGTGTCGCGATCATGGAGAAGGCCGCGTTCCTCGACGTGGTCGCGGGGCCTGACAGTTATCGGCGGCTGCCCGAGATGATCGGCAGCGCGGGCTTCGACGCCTCTATAGATGTCCGGCTCGATCGCGCCGAGACTTACGCCGATATCACGCCCGACTACGGCGGCGGCGTGCGCGCGTATGTGACCGCGATGCGGGGATGCGACAAGTTCTGCGCCTTCTGCGTGGTACCGTTTACGCGCGGTCGCGAGCGCTCGATTCCTCCCGCCGATCTGATGCGCGAGATTGGCGAACTTGCGGCGCGCGGCGTGAAGGAAGTCGTGCTACTCGGGCAGACCGTCAACGCGTATCGTTTCGGCGATACGGACTTTGGCGCGCTGCTGAGGATGATCGCGTCGATTGGCGGGATCGAGCGGATTCGCTTCACGTCGCCGCATCCGAGCGATGTCAGCGAGTCACTTATCGAGGCGATGGCGACAGAATCGAAGGTCATGCCGCAACTGCATCTGCCGATCCAGTCGGGCTCGGACAGAATTCTCGCCGCGATGGAACGCGGCTACACGGTTGCGGAATATCTCGAACTGGTTGCGCGCGTGCGTGCGGCAATTCCCGGAGTCGCGCTCTCGACGGATATCATCGTCGGCTTTCACGGCGAGGAAGAATCGGACTTCGAGGCGACGACGGCGATCATGCGCGAAGTCGGCTACGACTCCGCCTTCATGTTCAAGTATTCAGTGCGCGAGCATACGCGCGCTTTCCGGCTCGGCGACTCTGTCAGCGAAGAAGAGAAGGGGCGGCGGCTGACGGCGCTGATCGCACTACAGGAAGGGATGTCGCTCGCGCGCAATCGCGCGATGATCGGGCGTGAGTTCCCAGTGCTGGTCGAAGGACCGGCTCGGCGCGGCGGCGGCATGATTGCGGGCAAAACGCCGCAATTTAAAACCGCAATCTTCGCGGGCAACGCCGCAACCCCGGCAGGTGACACCGTCAACGTGTGCGTCGATTCCGCGACCGGGCACTCGCTGATGTGCTCGATAGCGTGTCGATTCCCGGCAACCTAACCCCTAACCCCTTCCCGCGCGGGAAGGGG
Source organism: uncultured delta proteobacterium (assembly GCA_963711565.1). GTDB lineage: Bacteria > Desulfobacterota > Binatia > Binatales > Binataceae > Binatus. Next base: position 1,227,097 of record CAVQEQ010000001.1, read on the forward strand.
AACCGGAAATAAAGGACATTGGGTGCAGGGGTCACCCCTGCCGAAGGAAGCGTGAAACCCATAGCGGGTTTCACATTTGATTCGTTCTTTGCCTCACCGCGCGCTCAGCGCACGTAGATCGGATTCGACATGATCCAGAGCTTGCCGCTGCGGTAGGCTTCGATTCGGTACGCGCCCGGCGACTTCGGCGCGAACTCGAACGTCGAGGTGTTGTCGGCCGACGTTACTTCGGCGCCGTCCTGGTATATCGCGATTCGATCCGCCGGCGCAGGCAGCTCAGTCTTGAGGGTCAGTCCGGGCGCGAGATGGATTTCGTCGCCCATCATCGCGATCGCGTCGCCGACGTGCGCGAAGAACGCGAACGCGCCGACGTAGCCGAGATAGTCGAAGCTCGTGTACGAATGCCCGAGCCGGAGCGCCTCGAGGATCGGCGCCGTGTCGCGCTCGCGCGCAATCAGATGCGTCGTACAGAACAGAAAGAGTTGCGGCAGCGTGCCGACCTTCGCGCCGAGCACGTTCAGGTTGTCGGGCGCGCCCGTTCCGGCGAGCATCGCAACTCGCGCGCCGGTCGTCATCCGGTCGTAGAGCGCGAGGTTCGCGTCGGGGCGGACGTCGAGGCCGGTCAGGAAATGATCGGTGCCGGAAAAAATCGCGCGGAGGTAGAGCGTCGTCGGACTTTGCGCGAGCCACGCCGCGCTCTGGCTGTACACTTCCATCGCGTCCGCCAGCGCGTAGTCTTCCGACGATTCGAACTTGGCGGGGTCGGCCGCGATCGCAAGCCCGCCTTGGTCGTGAATCGCCTCGATCAAATCGTTAGGCGTCAGGTTGGGCTTGATCGGCTCGTGGAGGTTCGCGCCGATTATCCGGCTGCCGCCGACATCGAACGCGCCGCCCGAAATAAAGAGTATGTCGTCAGTGAAGCCGGCGATGCCGAAGTCGGTGTCACCGGGCTGGACGCGATCGGCGAGAAAAATGAAATCGATTTGCGAGGTCTTGGCCAGGTCCGCGATCGCCGTTTGATCCATCCCCGACGTTTTGATCGGCAGGTTGACGATCCCGCGATAATCGTGAAAGTCTGGAAACTCCGGCGCCGACTGGATATAGCGCGCGGGCGGAAGTTCGGTGCTGGGCAGCGGCGAGCTGCATGCTGTGAGAGCTAACACCGCAATGATTGAAAGGTGAAGCTGAAAAAAGCGGAGACGCAGCATCAGAGGATCGAGCGTCCCTGCGCGCCGTCGACCGGGATGTTCGCGCCGGTTATCCAGCTCGCGCGCGGCGATGCAAGCATCACGACCGCGTAAGCGACTTCGTCGGGACGGCCCAGGCGTCCGGCCGGCAGCTCGTGGCTGATGAAATCCTTCTCGAACGCTGGATTCTCGCGAAAGAGCTGCTCCCAGATTCCGCCCGGCGTGAGTATCGAGCCCGGCGCGATCGTGTTGACGCGAATATTTTTCGGCGCGTACTCGCGCGCGAGCATCTTGGTGAACGAATGCAGCGCCGCCTTCGATGCGTTGTATGTCAGCGGTCCGCCCGACTCGCGCCCGTAAATCGAACCGATATTGATAATCGAGCCGCCGCGGCGCTTCTCCATGTATGTCGCGCAAAGCCTCGCGAGCCGCACCGGCGCGAACAGATTCAGATCGAATTGCTCCTGCCATGCAGACTCGGGCAGCTCCGCTAGCGCCCCCGGCCGCGCCGCGCCCGCATTGTTGACCAGCACGTCAATGCCGCCGAAGTTTTTCAGGGTCTCCTCGACCCACCTTTGCGCATCGACAGGTTTGGTAATGTCGCCGACAAATCCCATCGCCGACCCGGTCTTCGATAGCGCGGCGACGGCTTCGTTCAACGTGTCGCGAGTTCGCGCGCATACGCTGACGTGCATTCCTTCGTCCGCGAGCGCATGGGCCATCGCGAGGCCCAGCCCTTGGCTGCCGCCAGTTACCATCGCGACCTTCCCCATCAATCCCAAATCCATCTCGAAGCTCCTTCTGAACACTGGGTCCAGAGGTCACCCTGGTCTTTTACCAGACGCGGGTTGTGCGCATGAAGCGGAATTGCGCGATGTATGCTTAACTCTGCCGGGAAGTCGAAGATGCAGCTTTCCGGAAACTTCGCGCGACTTGGATGTATAGTGCTCGTCGGTTGTCTGCTCGCAGGCTGCAGAGTCGGTATCATTGCGGATTCGGCGGACGATACACGAGCGTGGCAGGGTGCCTGGAGAATGGTCTCCACAACCTACGATGGCGAGCCGCAAACGGCCGACATGGAGTGGATCGTAGACGGCGACCACTACACGATCCGGCTGAACGGGCAGTCCCATGAGGATCCCTACACGTTCACGCTCGACCCGCGTCGGAAGCAAATCAACGTCTTTCATCACGAGACGCCGCCAGGGACTTACGGCGGCAGCTTGAAGGGAATTTACGAGATCAAGGCCGATTCCCTGACAGTGTGTTACGACCTGACCGGCCAACGATACCCGGAATCTTTTGATGCAAAGGAAGGCTCGCGGCAGGTGCTCTACCAGTTTCGGCGGGAGTGACAGCCGCGCTGTTCCCGCCGGTACGACTTCGCAGGTTGACTCTGACCGGGGGCGGACTTAGACTCGATAGGCTAATCACCGGACGGACGGAGGACTATGGAAATTCGGGTCGAAGGCTCTCTTGATCAGGCGATGCGAGTGCTCAAACGCAAGCTGGCCAAGGAGGGCGTCTTCAAAGAGATGAAGAAGCGGGCCTTTTACGAGAAGCCCAGCGTCCGCCGCAAGCGCAAACGTTCAGAGGCCCAGCGCCGCCGCCGCAAGGAACAGCGCCGCCGTCGCGCCTCCGCGATGTAGTCCGAAAAAAGTTTCGATCGCTAATCGGGTGCTGGAGAAATCCAGCACCTGTTTCTTTTTTCAGTGAAGCCGCTTTGGGCGAGTTCACCGGCGAAAATTTCCTTCGTGTCTTGCGATGCGCAGTGCGGTTTTTGTCGATTTGATCAGGCGGGCTTGCGAGCGCGGACGAATGCGCTCATGAACATCCCATCGAGCTGCAGCGCGGCTTTGTCTGCGTCGAGCCCGGCCTGCGCGAACCATTCACTGCATTGCGCGGCGGAATAGATGCGGGTTGGCTCAACGTTGATCGTCTTAAATCCCGCAGCCGCGAGTTTTGCGCGGTAGTCGGATTCTTCCAGCGCGCCCGCGATACATCCGGACCACAATTCGGGATGGCGGCGGACTTCGGCGGGAACCTCGCCGCGAGCGACGACGTCGGAAATCGCCAGGCGGCCGGCGGGCTTGAGTACTCGAAGCGCCTCGCGCAGAACGCGATCCTTGTCGCCTGAGAGATTGATCACGCAATTGGATATGATCACATCGACGCTATTGTCGGGCAGCGGGATGTTCTCGATCTCGCCCTTCAGAAACTCGACATTATCAACGCCGGCCCGGCGCTGATTGTCACGCGCGAGTGCGAGCATCTCGTCCGTCATGTCGAGCCCGTAAGCCTTGCCGGCGGGACCGACGCGGCGGGCGGACAGGAGCACGTCGATGCCGCCGCCCGAGCCGAGATCGAGCACCGTCTCTCCCGGCTTCAGCTCCGCCAGCGCGGTGGGATTGCCGCATCCGAGAGACGCCGCGATTGCGTCCGCCGGCAAGCCGGCCTTCTCGTGATCCTGATAGAGGTTCGACGTAATGGGATCCGCGGATGCGTTGCTGCCGCAGCACGACGGCTTTGCCTTTGATACCTTTGGTGCGCCGCCGCAGCATGCCGGCGTGTCGGAGTTCTGACGGACGCGCCGCGCCTCCTCGGCGTAACGCTCCCTCACCTGTTCCTTGATACTGGTCGCGTCTTCCATGATGCGCCGGTCGAGCTATTCGGGTAACGGACGCCAGGTGAAGATCACCTGGCCGCCGGCGACGTAGCAGTCCAAATCATAATGAGGCTGGCTGGCTTCCGTTCGATGGAGGCGAAAATTTTCGACCGCGCGATGCAACGCGTCGGGCGTGAGCGTCCCATCGACGCACTTGCCCTCGAGCTGCTGCGCGCGCACCTCGGCGCCGAGATGAACCGGGAGGCAACGAGCGCCGCAATGCTGATCGAGAGGACCGGCGCCAACGCATGAACATCGAAGGCACAACACGACCGGTCCGCGGGTGTCGCTCGGCGCGGCGAAGAATTCGCGCTCGAGGCGATCGAGGGCCATCGCACATTCGCACCATGCCTCGCGCGCTCGCTCGGCGGAAAAGCGGCGAATCGCCCGCGCCAGATCGCGCATCAACGCTTCATTCGAGCGCGGCTCGAGCGCGACGATCGAATCGTCCTCGATTCGCATCGAGGATCCCAGCTGCTCGGCCAGGAAGTGGCGCAGGTTGATCGGCAGGCGGCTACCGAGCTGGAGGCGCTGCGTCTCGAACGGCGCGGGCTCGATTGGCGCGATCCGCGACGGGCGCGAAAACGTTCGCGGGTTGGCGAATACCGATAGTGATTGGAGACGTTCCAACGGCGACGGCGCGCCGTACGCAAATCGCGATGCGTGGGCGCGTCGATGAACCAGGGGTCCGTTTCGCACAGTCTCAACCTCCCAGGGCTTCGAGTTCCGGTCGGCGTGCCGCGCACGCGGGCTTGCCGCCGGACACCGTCAGGGGCCGTCGGATGGATATGTCAAATTTCGATTTGTAACTGCGATTGATGGAAGAGAAACGGAATCGGGGAGAATGGGAACTGCGTCTTATCGCCGTCGCGCCGCGCCAATAACAACGGCCGCGGCGCCCGGCGACGCCGACTTCAGGGCTGCGTGATCGAAAAGCGCCAAAACAAAACTGCGCCATGCGCACCGGCTCTTTTCATCGGACCATCAGCCCAGCTCGGCATCTCGCGATGCCCGCCCGCCTGCCCGCACCACAACACATTCCAAGCAGCGGCTCGATGGATAATGCGCGCGTCAACTAGGTCGTCAAATCCCCCGACTTGGCCGTTGCGATCCGCGCGACGTTTTCAGGCCACCAAGAGTAACAATCAGTGAGACGGCTTCTTAACTAGCGCGCGTACCGAGGTCGGGCAACATCGCGCGCGCGATTTAGAATCGACTTCAAACTTGACAACCGGTGGCCCAAGTGCCCTCTTTTGCGTGCGCTAGCGCTAAGCACACAGGGGCAAAATGAGATGCGCTAATGAGGCGCCATTGCGGGCGCGGCGCGCATCTCGTCATGTCGGCACTGAACAAATGTTCCAGTGCTTCAAGCCGGGCTGGGGTTTGTCGCGCATGCGACATATTGATCTTCAGTCTCGGAACGCGCGCGAACGTTGCTAACTCGCGCCGGGATCGACCAACGCGCGAGAATTAAGAGAACAAATCCGTTGCCTCAACCGCGATGACCGCAAGGCTGGTTGTCGTCCAGTGAAAAATTTCAGAAACCTCGCGTGGGTTTCGTTCAGATGTACCGAATCTGTTAATGCACCGCTTCGGCCGGCAAGTTGCGCGTGTCGCGCTTGAGGAACAGAAACGTCGGCACGAGGATCAGCATCAGCACAGTCAGGTCCCGGTAGATGTCGTTGAACGACAGCATCGCCGCCTGCCGCTGCACCATCCCGTAGAGCATCGCCATGCCGTGCTTGTGGCCCATCGCGAATTCGTTGCCCATGTTGACGCCGCCCGGCATCTGCATATGCGGGAGCGTGAAGACCGTGATGTGCTCGACGAGGTAGCTCTGATTGATCTGCTGGCGATGGATCAGCAGCGTCGTCAGGTACGAGGTGCCGATCGCGGCGCCCAAGTTGCGCGTGACGGAATAGAGGCTCGCGGCGCGACCCATCTTGAACTTCTCCATCGAGCTGAGCGCGGCCGCCGACAAGCCGGGGAATATCAACCCGGTTCCCACTCCCTGGATCACGGTCGGCCACACGATTCGCTTCACATCCGAATCGAGATTCAGCCCCGCCATCCGCCACATCGCGATCGCGACGAGGAGAAAGCCGATTCCGACCAGCGGCCGGATGTCACCGCCGCGCCGCGCGATAGCGCCAAGTATGATCATCGAAAACATCGTGCCGAAGCCGCGCGGGGCCATCACCAGTCCGGCCTTCGACGCCGTGTAACCGAGCGTCTCCTGCAGAAACACGGGATTCAGGATCGCCGTGCCGTAGAGCGTGAAGGTCAGAAAAATTATCAGCACCACCGGCAGGGTGAAGTTCATGTTCTCGAGGATCGAGAGATCGACGACCGGGTCCTCGGTGTGCAGTTCGTGGTAGATGAGAATCCCGAGCGAGATGAGCGCGGCGGCCGTGCAATAAACCACCCACGGGCTGGTGAACCAGTCGGCGCGCTCGCCGCGATCGAGCACGATTTCGCCAAGGCCGAGCGTGACGAACAGGCACGCGATACCGATCAGGTTGACGCGCCCGCGGCGCAGGTTGCGCATGTACGACGGGTCGTCGACGAAGCGATAGACCATGAACGCCGCCAGCGTCCCGATCGGCACGTTGATATAGAAATTCCAGCGCCAGCTCCACGCGTCGGTGATATAGCCGCCGATCGTCGGGCCCATGATCGGCGCGACCATCATCCCGATTCCCCACACCGCCATCGCCATCGCCTGCTCGCGCGGCGGAAACGTCTCCATCAGGATCGCCTGCGACAGCGGCATCATTGCCGCGCCCGCCGCCCCCTGCATCAGGCGGAAAAACACGATCTGGTTGAGGGATTGCGCCACACCGCACAGCGCCGACGACACGATAAACATCGTGATCGACGCGACGAAGTAGCGCTTGCGGCCGAAGCGCTCGGCTATCCACCCGGTCATCGGGATCATGATTCCCGCCGCGACCAGGTACGACGTAACGACCCACGCGATTTCGTCGACGCTCGCGGAGAAACTGCCCTGCATATGCGGCAGAGAGACGTTGACGATCGAGGAGTCGAGGACCTCGAGCACGGTACCAAGCATCACGGAGAACGCGATCACCCACTTACGCGTCGAGGAGAACTCATGCACCTCGTGCGTAGTCTGGGTGATCGTTTTAGGCGCAACAGCCATGGAGGAAATCCTCGTTCAAGGTACAAAGGCGTCGTCGCCGATGCAAAAGACTTGAACCGTCGATGCAGTCATATCCCCTTCGCCTCCCCCTCAATGGGGGAGGCCGACGCTCGTCGTCGAGCGTCGGGTGGAGGACCAAAATTTTCCGGATTCCGGATCTTCGGCACATCAGACAATCGCGCCTCACGAATGTCCTCCACCCTCGCCCTCCTCCAGCGAAGGAGGAGGGTATTCAAGACACTGGGTGCAGGGGTCACCCCCCCGCGACGGTGTCGATGCCGAAGGAGGTGTGGAACCCACCGCGGGTTCCACTACAATCAAGTTCCTCATGCCTCCCTCCGCCACGCTCCCTCCCGGGCCGAACCTCTTCGCGACTTTCGATTTCGTGCGCAATCCGTTCCGCTTCCTCGACGAATGCGCGCGCCGCTACGGCGATTGGTTCACCGTGCGCGTGCCGGGAGTCTCTCCGTTCGTCTTCACCAGCGACCCGGCCGCCGTCCGCGAGGTTTTCCTCGGCGACCCCGACACTCTTCATGCCGGCGACGCCAACCGTCCCCTCGGCGCGTTCATGGGCGAGAAGTCGTCGCTGTTCCTCGACGGTGCGGAGCATCTGAGCCAGCGCCGTTTGCTGCTGCCGGCATTTCATGGCGAGCGGATGAGTTCGTATGCCGATACGATGCGCACGGCGGCCGCCAATGCGATCGCGTCTTGGCCTCTTGGGCAGCGCTTCCCGATTCATCCGCAAATGCGCGCGATCACGTTCGAAACGATCATCCGCGCCGTATTCGGATTCCAGAACGATGCGGCAGGCGCGGAGCTGCGCGCCCTGATGAAGCAATTGTTCGATCTGTATTCGAGCCGCCTCGGCACGCTGTTCTCTCTGCCCGCGATGCAAATCGACGCCGGCCGATGGAGTCCGTGGGGGCGCGCCGTCAGGCTGACGCGTCAGATCGATTCGATCCTCTACGCGGAGTTCGCGCGGCGGCGAAAAGAAGGCGTCGAGGGACGCGCGGACATCCTCTCGATGCTGCTGGCGGCACGCTACGAAGACGGACAGCCGCTCCCCGACGCGGTCATTCGCGACGAGATGTACACTCTCATGCTAGCGGGCCACGAAACTACGGCAGCCACGATGGCGTGGGTCATCAACCGCATGCTCACCAACCCCAACGTGATGGAACGCGCGCGCGCCGAAGTTCTTTCAGTATTGGGAGACCAACAGCTCGATTCGTCGCACGTCGGCAAACTGAAATTTGTCGAGGCGGTAATCAACGAGACGATGCGCCTGGACCCGGTCGTGCCGAACATCGGCCGCGGCTTGACGAAGCCGATGACCATCGCTGGCCGCCAACTCCCGGCAGGCGTAACAATCGCCCCATGCATCTACCTGATACATCGCCGCCGCGAACTATGGCCAAACCCCGACCAATTCAGCCCCGACAGATTCCTCGAGACCCGCCCGAGCCCGTACACATTCCTCCCCTTCGGCGGCGGCCCAAGAAGATGCCTCGGCGCAGCGTTCGCAAGCTACCAGATGAAGATCGTAATCGTAGAAATCCTGTCGCGCGTAGATCTGAAGCCCGCGGAGGGCTACACCGCGCACGCCACCCGCCGCGGCATAGCATTCGCTCCGAGCGAGGGGATGCCGGTAATCGCTTCAAATCGTTCCTGACAATGAGTTGTAGCCTCCTCCTACGTTGGAGGAGGCCGACGCTCGTCGTCGAGCGTCGGGTGGAGGACCAAATTTTCCGAATTCTGGGTCTTCGGCGCATACAAACAATCGCGCCGAAAATGGTCCTCCACCCTCGCCCTCCTCCGACGAAGGAGGAGGGTATTCAAGACACTGGGTGCAGGGGTCACCCCTGCAAACCCACCGCGGATTTCACTACAATCAATCGCGATGACCCCCGAAGACAAAAAGTTGATCACGATGATGACGCGGCTCTACGCCAAGACCAAAGCCGATCTCGTGGAATGGGAGCCGAGCGAGGACGCCAGTCTCTTCGCGGTGAAATTCTCGGATTACACGATCTCGATCCAGCACATGCTGGCGACCGGGAACAATCCGGAATGGTTCAATCTCGCCATCGCGAACAGCGACGGCGTGCCGATCCAGGAGATGGACAGCAAAACAGCCAGGGACAACGGCTTCGCCGACATGCCCGACCTCTTCTATCGCGCCCGCCGCCACGCCGTGGACCTGAATGCCGCGCTGGACGACATACTCAAGGAACTTGATGAGTTGTCCTAGCACAAATCGTTAGGCGCGAGCGGTCTCTCAATCCGGTCATCGGCGGGCGCGCGGAACTTCTTAAGAGTCGCCACGCGTCCACGCGACAACCGCAGCGTGAGACTCAGCGCGCGGCTCAAAGATGCCATCGCGCCGTATACGCCTTGCAAATTTGCGCAATCATCGCGCGGTAGTCGGCGTCGATATCAATTCCTAAGCCGTTCACTCGCGCCAAGTACGGAGGATTTACGTTGTCGATGAAGGCCGGCACTAGAAGCACAAAATCATAGCCGAGCACGTGCGTATGACCCGGCTTTCGTGTCGGAAGACCTCGAAACTTCTTCGCCGTAGTTTTTGGATCATTTGGCCGATTGTCACTCACGGCTTCTGAAAATTCTTTCCAAAGCCGAGTATCTCCCGAGGATAACCGTGGAACGATTTTTCTTAGGAACCTTTTGGGATTTTTCTTGAACTTTGGTTTTATTCGATCCGGGACGTTCAGCACTTTTTGTGCGACACCGATCAGTACTGTAGCGACCAATACCGCCTCTTCTCTGGCGGAATGAACCGCCTTCATTACCTCGTTCAGGTCTGTATATCGGGTGGTACGATTGCGATGAGCGGTGACCACTGATTTGTTCTCGATGCAGACCCTGACCTGCTCGAGGTCAGGCGGCGAGTCCTTATCGTTTCCTCGCGCTCCGCCTATGAGAAGGTCCAATGCCCTCTCGTCCTTTCCGGGAATCGGTATGTTCAGCCAGTATCTTATAGCGCCACTTTCGAGGTCAGCGCGGAGAGGCTCGCAGGTGCCGAGGAGGTCCTTCAGAATGCCAAGACTAACCGTGTCCGAATGGTCCTCCTTACGGTGGTTATGAAATCCCCGTGTCTTTATGTCTTCAATGACTTGATCGAAAGGCGTCGTCATCGTCCGAATTCGAGTTCCCTCGTTCGTGTATCCTCGTTTCGAGCCGCTCTCCGCTGAGTAGCGAATTTGGGAGGTACAGGAAGCTTCTTGAGAGTATGACTCTGCAACCTAAGAAACCCGTTGGCGACTCGTTGGCAGTGGGATGGTAGCCATTCCGCGACGAATCTGGAATTCAGATAGTCACACAGGTCTTCAATGACCGCCGAGTCTCTCGGCACGATGTAATAGACGGAATGTCGGGGGACGAGCTTGCCTTTCTGATCGATCCAAAACTTGGGCCGTTCGGTGATGTCCTTGCAAAGGATCTTAGGGCGCAGTATATCGTTGAGCGGCGGAGTCTCATGGAACGCGTACCAAGGTTTTCGTCGAACGCACGTTCGTTGGATCAGCTGGGAACGGATAGCGGGTTGCGAAAGATAATCTTTGAGTTTTCCAAGCCTATCTTCAGAAATCAGAGTTCCATCGAGATCGTATGGAACCAGGATTAGCTTGCGCGAGTCCAGGTCATCGTTGAAATCCCCCATTTCGCGCCCCGCGATGGTCGGATAAGCAAATCGTCGTAGGTTCGCGGGAAGAGCATCTGCAACTCTGACGAAAACGTCATCTGCTCCGGTGGCAACGCCGCAGCTGATGCGCAGACAGACCTCTTCCAACGTGAGACCGGAGGAAATGCCGTTGTGGCCCATTATGAGGGGCAGCCACGAGGAACCGTCCACCGGCGGAACTATTTCGACTTCAGAGCCGTCGCGCAAGATCGCTAGCGTGGAACTTGGCCGGCTCACTTCGTTCGAGATCGTCGTGATTGTTGGATAGGTGACCAGTTCCGCGAAAGTCGCTTCGTTTATCAACCGGATTTCTTCAACATTCTTGCGCGCGAGAATCCTTCTAAGGGCCTGCGCAGTCTCAACGTAAAGAAATTTCTCGGGAGTTATGAACACCAAGCGACCGGCAGGATTCAAAAGCTTCAACGCTTGCTCGAAGAACAACAGATAGAGATCGAATCTTCCGGTCGCCGTTTCGAACCGTTCCCGGTAGCGCTGCTTTTCGCGCTCGGACAGCTCCGTAATCGGAACATACGGCGGATTCCCTACAATGAAATCGTATGTTCCCCGCTGGTCGTCCGTCAGGAAGTCCGAGCCCCTGATTTCAACCGATGCGCACTTCCCGAATCGCGCCCGTGCGATCTCTGCATGCTTTGGATTTGACTCTATTCCGACAATTCGAGGAACACTCGCCCGGTGTTTTGCGCACCAACGAACGATCCCATCGATAAACTCGCCGCGGCCGCAACCGGGATCCAGAACCAGCGCGTTCGATGTGGGGCGGTGGTTCAAAAAGAGACGGTCAACCATCAGGTCTACCGTCTCGCTTGGCGTTGGAACGAAACCCTTCACCCACCCTCCCGGCTAGCACCGCCTAGGCCAACTTCATTTATGCTCGCTGCGAAGGCAGGGTGCAAATGTTCACGGTCTCGAGAGATTGACCTCAAGCGGTTATCATGTGCGCGGAACCCTTCTATCCTGTCGGGAGAGAAAACATTGAACGAATTTATTTGCCCGTATTGCGGAGAGCCCGAGATCGCCGAATTGTTATGGTGCGTTGTACTCCTTCCGGTTGCGCGCTGGTCGGATGAGGGCAGAGCGGTAGACTACCGGGAACCTGAGGTCGATTTGGAGTCCGAATTGCCTTACGAATCAATCGATGAATCAGTGTCCGGGGACAGGCCGGTCTACGAATGCCGCAATTGCGCAAAGCAATTCCGTAAACCGAGCCGCGCAGACTAGCTCGGTTCGATCTTCAGACGAGCAATCGTATGTTATGCAGAATCCAAAGCGGAACCGGGATTCTTCACTACACCAACTTTCGCTCTGAATGACACAGGAAAAAGAACCTGAGAGCAAAAGGGCGTCCTCGCCATTTTGCGATTAGTACTGGGTGCAGGGGTCACCCCTGCCGAAGGAAGTGTGAAACCCACCGCGGGGTTTCACATTCAATAAAGTGACTTACGTCTCCCCCAAGGCTCATCGCTCGTTGACTCGTTTCTCGAACCTAACGTATGTTAGGCGCATGCCTCATGAATCTCGACTCAACTTCTCCACCGACGAAATTCTCGCCAATGTTGATACTCGCGAGCCGCTTATCGTTAAGGGCGTCAAGTGTCATGGCGGGTTTGATGCGGACGGGCATTACCGGTCGCCGCGGACTGCGTTTCGCGTGCCCGCGATCAAGGCATGGCAGGAGCAGCATGTTGCTACTTCGGGCACTGCGCTGTTCGAGATTCCCGCCGATACCGTCTCGCCGCAGATGCCCAACGTCGCGCAGGTGAAATTTCTGCTCAAGTCGGGTGTGCGCGAGCCGTTCGTGCGATGGCTGTCCGAGATCGCGATCGTCGAGGGCTTCGGCGCGATGATTCGTGAGCTGCCGGTGCCTCCACTCAACACATTCATCCGCGAGGACACTGCCGGCACCGCGCTGGCTCATCTCACGAGCGGGCTGTTCGAGGCGCATGCGCGCGACGAGGCGGGATGGAGCGAAGAGGGCGGGCATCGCCAGATGTGGGACGCGGCGCGCGACGCGGCGCTGTCCAATCCCGCAATCTCGCCGGAGATTTACGCCAACATCATGGCGCGGCGCGGCGGCCAGCCGGCCGCGATGTTCCCCGAGCTTGGCGAGCCGGTCGAGCGCTTGATTCGCTTCATGGCCAACGTGCTCGCGATCGAGGTCTTTGCCGCATCGACGTTCGCGTGGGCCGAAGAGATTCTGTCAGACCCCGAAGTGTCCGACGCGCCCGACGACGCCGCCAACCTCGTGCGCTTCATCCGTTCCGACGAGGCGCCGCACGTCCAGTACCTGCGCACGGCGCTCTCCGAAATCCAGGCGCGCACGCTGCTCACGCTCGACGGCAAGCCCATCTCGGGCCGCAAGGTGGTGAACGATCTGGCGGATCGCGGGGTTCGCGCGATGGTTCGTCAGCGGTTGAACGAGCGCCCGGGCATGGTGCGCGATCTGATCCGCAGAACGGCCAACGTCAAGGACATCGACGCTTTGATGATGGAGTTTGACGCGCTCGGGACGCCGTGGACGCCGCCCGCGCGCTACGCGGACCTGGCGCCGGCGCCGAGCGCCGCCGCGCCCGTCGGCTACTGAGTCCAAGTTCTCTCTCTCCTTCCTATTCCCTCCCCCGCTCGTTGGGGGAGGGTTAGGGTGGAGGACAACTGTGGGGCGCGATTGTCTCTTGCGCCGCACATTCTGAATCCGGAAAATTCGGTCCCTCACCCGCCGCTCTAAGACGAGCGGCGGCCTCCCCCCACGAATGGGGGAGGCGAAGAAGTAGGACAATCGAACTATCGTGGGGCCGATGGTAAGGTTTTTCTTTGGCTCGCGTGCCGGAGCCGGACCTATCGCGATGCATTCCCACCGCAAAACCCTGATTCCATCGGGCATCATGCGCCTCTGCGTCGCAGGCGCGTTTGCGATTGCGATAGCAATCGCGATTGCGCCCGCGTTTGCGCAGGATACATCGGTGGCGCCGTCCGCGCCGCAGCCGGCGGCTGAGGCGAGGCCTGTGGCTGCGGCGAGTCCCGCGGCTGCGAACGCGGCGGCGTCGCCGACGCCGCCTGATGCGCACATGGTCACGTCGTACCTGAGCGACGTTATCAACTGGTACGGGCATCTCGGTGTCGAAGCGCAGCTCGTGAGCGATCCCGACGAAACCCTTTTTTTTGCCGATGACCGCCAGACGGCGGGCGAGGTTCTGAAGTTGGCTTTCGAGTATGCGCGCGCGCAGGCGGCGTACCTCGCCAAGGCCAATCCGAGCCTTGGCGCCGCGACTCCGACTGTATCCGCTGCGGCATCCAATGCCGCCGGTTTGGGCAATGTGACCCACTCCCTGCAGACGCTCGACGCCGCGGCGAACAAGCTCCGCGCTCGCATCAGCGCGTTGCAGGCGCAGCTCGCCAAAGCGCCGGCGGCCAGGCGGACTGCGCTCGCGTCTGAAATTCAGGACGCGCAAAGTGAACTCGACCTCAACCAGGCGCGCGTCGATGCGCTCAATGCGCTCGCGCAATACGAAAGCGGCAATGCGGCGCCGGATCAGAACGGCGGACTGATTGGCCAGATAGACGAGCTCGAGCATTCGACCTCCAATAGCAGCAAAAAAACGCAAGCGCCTGGCCGAGACCGTCCTGGGGGCGAGCGCCGAGCCGACCGGGATTTTAGGTCTCGTCACCGATCTGTTCGCGCTCAGCAACAAGCTTGACTCGCTGGAGCAGAACCGCGCGCTCGCGCAGGCGTTATCCGTGCGCGCATCGGACGTGCGCAAATCGGTCCTTGCGGTGATCACCGATCTCAACGCGCGCGGCGACGCGCTGGCAGCGGGGGCCGACGCCACCGATATCGCCGCACTCAAAGACCGCAAGCACGCGTTCGAGAACCTGCTTGACGAGCACAAGCTGTTGAGCGCCGCTGCGCTGCCGCTCAGCAAGCAGATCGTGCTGCTGCGGATTTACACCAACAACGTCGGCCGCTGGCGCGACGCGATCGTGCAGCGCCGGAACAAGGAATTCCGCAGACTCCTGATCCGCCTGATCGTGCTCGCCGCCTCATTGCTGCTCATCTTCGCCGGTTCGCTGGTGTGGCGATGGCTGACCAATCGCTACGTCAAGGACATCCGCCGCCGCGGGCAGGCGATGGCGGCGCGGCGTCTGGTGCTCGGACTTCTCGTCGTGATCGTTGTATTGCTGAATTTCTCCGACGAGCTGGGGTCCGCCGCCACCATCGTGGGATTCGCGGCCGCCGGTATTGCAGTCGCGCTGCAAAATGTGATCCTGTCGATCGCCGGCTACTTCTTTTTGATCGGGCGCTTCGGGATCAAGGCCGGCGACCGCGTGCAAATCGGCGGCGTGACCGGCGACGTTATCGATATCGGGCTGGTGAAACTCTCGCTGATGGAACTGGGCGGGACAGGGACGCATCGCGAGCCCACCGGGCGCGTCGCGGTGTTCTCCAACGCGATCGTGTTTCAGCCGTCGGGCAACTTCTTCAAGCAGGCGCCCGGCACCAGCTTCGTGTGGAACGAAGTGCGGCTGACGCTCGCGCCCGATGTTGACTATCGGCTGGCGGAGAAGCGGTTGATCGACGCCGTTGACGAAGTATTCGCGCGCTATCGCGACCGCGTGATGCGCGACTACCGGCATCTCGAGCGCGACCTCAACGTCATGCTCGAAACGCCGAAGCCGCAAAGCCGGCTGCATCTCAGCCAGTCGGGGCTGGAAATAGTCATTCGGTACCCGGCTGAGACTTACAGTGCGCCGCAAATCACCGACGAAATTTCGCGCCGCGTGCTGGACGCGATCAACCGCGAGCCGAGCCTGCGCATGGCGCCGCAGGCCACCGCCAACATCCAGGCGCAAGTACCGCCGCCGGCAGGCGCCGAAGATGGCGCCGAGCAGCCCGCCGACACCAATGGGCAAGCGGCGGACGACAAGCAGGTCGCCAGCGAGGGAGCGGAACAGTCCGTCGGCACCGCGCGAGCGAATAAATAGATTCTCGGAGAGCGCTTTTGCGCGCGATTCAAGATTCTGCTTCTGTCCGCGTTGTGCTGAGGCGAGGAACCTAACCCCTTACCCCTTCCCCTGGTGGAAGGGGAACCGGATTCCGGCTACGCGGCGGGAGTGCCTGCGATGCTGTCGACGATGTCGGCCAGCTCGGGAATCCGGTAACGCTCGCCGTTGTATGCCTTGTACATCAGGACAACCCAGAACACCGCGAGCGCGATGTCGATCAACGTCAGGATAAAATTAAGCAGCGCTCCCAATCCATGGGGCAGCACCGCGATAAATACGCCGAACACGACGGCAATCGCGAACCACACAATTGAAAAGCCGATCGACTGACGCGCGTGGAAGCGGATGAACTCGTCCTGGTTGTACGGTTCGAGATAAAGAAAAATCAGGCCGGTGACGAAGCCCAGCAGGTAAGTCAGCGCCGCAATGATGTTGGCTTGCGGGGTTCGGCGGTCACCGTCCATCGCGAATTCCTCCTCTCATCTCGAACGACAATCACGGAACTCAGATCAATCCGGCACTCGTACCCGGGCCACTAATTTGTAGTCGAAGGTATCGGGGGATCGCAATGCGATCCCGTGCAGCGCGCGCACTGCGGCAGGCAGGACTCACGAGCGCGCGACTATTGTTGTTGCGATCGTTTCCTCGCCGCGTCAAGACGATCCATCGCCGCGGTCGCATTGCGCGAGGTCTCGACCACCTCGAGCTGGGCCCGAACGCGGCTGGCGAGCTGACGCCGGAATACCGGCTTGGCGAGAAAGTCGCTAACTCCCAGCCGCATCCCCTCCGCCCGCGCATCCAAATCGTCGCGCGCGGTGATCATGATGATTGGGATTTCGGCGGTCATGGGATCGTCCTTGAGCGCCCTCACGACCTGGAAGCCGTCCATCCCGGGCATCATCAGGTCGAGCAGAATCACATCGACTTCGTTTTCGTGAACCAATTTGAGACACAATGCTCCGGAGTTGGCCTCTATCGGGACAAAGCCTTCGCGCTGCAAATGGCGGGCGAGGATCGCGACGGTGTCCTGATCGTCGTCAACCACCATTATTTGTGGCGGTCTGATTGCTTCATCCATACAATTCCCTGGCCCGGCTAGCCTTCCTCGCCTTCGTCCAAAGATGCGGGAGCTATCACGCCGCAGCGCCTCAGCTTGGCGGAAAAAGTCGTCCGTTTGAGTCCGAGCAGCCGCGCCGCCGCCTGTTTGTTTCCCCCAGTTTGCTTCAACGCATCGTTTATCAGTCTACCTTCCAATTCCCGTACCAAGTCGTTCAGGTCGACGCTGCCGTCATGCAGCTTGACCTTGATAGGGGGAGTCGCGGGCCGCGCGGCAGCCACCAGGTTCTCGGGCAGAATCGACGTGTCGATAATCGAGCCCTCGCACAGGATCGCCAGGCGCTCGACCATGTTTTCGAGTTCGCGCACATTGCCGGGCCAATCGTACGACCACAGCGCGACCATCGCCTCGCGGCTGATTGCGATTGCGCGCCCGGGTGTGCGGTCGCGGACACGTTCGAGGAAGTGCTCAGTGAGCAGTGGAATATCGGAGCGCCGCTCGCGCATCGGCGCAATCACGATCGGCACGACTTGCAGCCGGTAGAAGAGGTCCTCGCGAAAGGTGCCCTTCTCGACCGCCTTGCCGAGATCGACGTTGCTCGCCGCGATCACGCGAACGTTCACTCGCGTCGCCCGGTCCGCGCCGACGGGACGCACCACGCCGTCTTCGAGCACGCGCAGCAGCTTCGCCTGCAACGCGCCGGGCATCTCACCGATTTCGTCGAGCAAGATTGTGCCGCGATCGGCCGTCGTCAACAGCCCGTGACGCGATCCCGCCGCGCCGGTGAAGGCGCCCCGCTCATGCCCGAACATCTCGGACTCGAGCAGGTCGTGCGGAATCGCCGCGCAGTTCACAGGTACGAACGGCTGATTGCTGCGCGGCGACATCATATGGATCGCCTGCGCGACCACTTCCTTGCCGGTGCCGCTCTCGCCCGTGATCAGCACGGTCACCTCGGTCGGCGCAACGCGCTCGATCAATGCGCGCAGCTTCACGATCGCCGGATGCTCGCCGATCAATGCCTGTTCGACGGCAAACGGGATCTCCCGCTCTGACATTTTCGATTGCTGCCCCACTCGTGAGTCCGCCCGTAACCCGCGTCGGTGTACCGCCGAGTTACGTCGGGATCGTCTCACGATGCGCACGCAGTTGACAGGACGATGACTACCAGTGAACAGATTAGACTAAGCAAACTCGCGTAATTGTTACGCGAAGAACGATCAGGCGCCGTCCGTCGAATTGCGGTAATGCGCCGACTGTCCCGGTCCCTCGGCCACCGAGATTTCCATCATCGTCACTTCCGTCAGTGCACCGCGCGCCCGCAGCGCCGCGGCCAACTCGTCCCAGATGTAGCGCGCCAGTTCTTCCGCCGAGCTATGCACGATAGGCACGATACATACGTCGGCGGCCGGCAAGACGAACTCGTCGCTTTCGTAGCGGATTCGCACGACACCATTCGTCGGTCCGTCGATCGCAAGGCAATCGCTGTTTGCCGGAACGATCGTGCGCTCGTCGAGCCGATCGACGATCTCCCTGGTGAGTTTTTTGATCAATCCGAAATCGATCACGTAGCCGGTCTTCGCGAGGCGCCCTTCGACGTACACACCAACCTGGTAGTTGTGGCCATGCAGCGGTTCGCGGAATCCGGGGTAGGCGATAAAATGCGCGGCGGAGAATTTCAGATTCTCTTTCGCGACATGGATTGAAAAATTCGCGTTCGTTGCCATCTACTCGTCCCGGTCGCTACTTCATTCGCGCCAATTCCAGCAACGTGTCCAGGTTGGGCGTGCGCCGCGATGAAAACCGCTCGCCGTACCGCGCCGCGTCGAGCGAGGTCGCCGCGATAAACCGCTCGCGCTCGCAAGCCGCGAGCGACCTGAGATGCTCCGCGAGTTCGCGCGCCCATCCGGCCGTCTCGTCGAATTGCGGGGCCAGGTCGCCTACGTTCAGTCCATGCAATCCGCCGAGCACGCACTCTGCGTAATATCCTATTTGCCCCGCACGATCGAAGCCGGGAATTTCGGTTCGCATCGATTCGTCGAGCGACAGCAGCCGGTCCATCTTGTATTGTCGGCGCCGCGAAACGATCGCCGGGTCTCCGCTGCCGTCGAATCCCGACCCGATCGCGATTATCGCGATACGGCCGTCGTCGATTTCCACCGGATGGAAAATGTATCCGGGCGACGTGTAGTCGAGCATCGTGCGCAGCGCGATCCGGTATGCGAGCAAGTCGCGACTCGCGGCGCCGTCAATCGCCATAAGGAATTCGCCGAGCGATTTGCCCGCACGATCCGCAAGTCCGATCAACCGGGTGAACGCGTCGGGATCGTATTCCTCGCGCCGCGCGATCAGCGGTGCATATTCGCGATCGAAAGTGAGCAGCAGTCCGCCGATTCCGATCTCACCGGCGGCAATCGACGCCGTGATCGACGCCGCGCGATCGACCGGCTCGATATCCATCGCGAGGTAGCTGCCGTGACTGGAAGGCTTGGCCAATCCGCGCCGCGCATTGTGGATAGAAACCGGGACAGCATCGCGCGCGATCAACCGGCTGACGCCACCGCGCCGCTCAGCCAGCAACCCATAGCCGCTGAGCAACGACCCATATCCGACCAGGAGTATCTCGCGATTGAGCAAAACCGATTCCCTCTTTTGATTCCTTCAACCTGAAGATGACACAAAAGCGGGACGACACAAAAAAGCGAGCGAAGCGCTACACTTGCACGTCGATCGGTCGTGGGTATTCGCGAACTGGCTCCGCGGGTGTGTGTGATGCATAATCGCGTTCGCTGCGGAGAGGTGGCCGAGCCCGGTTTAAGGCGCACGCCTGGAACGCGTGTAGACTCGAAAGGGTCTCGGGGGTTCGAATCCCCCCCTCTCCGCCACCCAGTCCGCGATTTTCCTGTTCTCCGCGGGAAAATCGAAAATGGTCTGCATGTTCGAGCACTTTCTTCCGCCAAAAGGGAACTGGAGAAGCTCAGAATCCACCGTTGTGGCGCCGCTCATAGTTGGATCTAAATACCGCAGATGATCGGATCAGCCCTCCGGCCGTGTCAGCCGGACCGATCCTCTGTAGGTCATTAGCACCGCTTACCTTCCGATGTACATAAAAGAACGGGCCAGCGCATTGAAGCACCAGCCCGCCGCCGACTGGAAAAGGGGGGCAAACCCAGCCAGCGCCCCCCTTCTACCAAATGTTCCGACGAAGCGTCCACCGTTTCCCTAAGAGCTTCACTGAGAGTGGCATTCGCACTCGCAAGGCTCCGATGGATGGTGTATCAGGCTCAATGTCTGGGCCGATTCGCAGCTAGATCGCAAAGAACGCCATAGGCGATATGCGCCGCCCTGATCCTCACTGGCGCGAAAGGACCAGGTACACGTAGCGCTCGGTGCATCCCAGCCGCGCGGCGATCTCACCGGCGGCGAGCTGCTCGCGGTTTAGTCTCACAATCTGCTCGTTCAGTGGCACCAATCGCTTAGGCAAGGTGACCGAACATTCTCCAAACTCCGCGCAGACCTTTCGCGCGATCTCAGCGTCACCGATCTTCTCGGCGAATCGCAAGAAGCCTGGCGAGTCAGGGGCTGGCGCGTAAAATCTCCGACCGCCGAATATCTCTATCAGGCGGGCAGCGTCAACCTCGCCCAGTCGTTTGATCAGCGCGGCTCGGGAAACAGTACCATCACCATCGATCGACATTCCTTCCTCCTCCCCGGCCCCTCTCTATGATCTGAAGTTCAGCCCGCGCGCTTCGATCTCGGTGGTGAAACCGGCAGAGCGGGACAGCTTATGGCGCGCCGACTGGATCAAGTAATTGCCGTCGTAGGTTCCCCAGCCATCGAGCGTCACGATCGCCCCGCCGGTCATCGTCACATTGCCGGGAATTTCCAGCGTCGCCGTCGCCTGGAGCATGTTGCGCCGATGCAGCTCCGCGGCTGCCTTCAGCGCGGCCTGCTGGCCGTTCTCGCAGCGGCGTATCAACTTGATGGTATCGCCGGTGGGAACGGCCGGTGAAGCCTCGGCGGTCGCGCTTATCAGCGCCTTGGTGTCGGGGTCGAAATAATTAATCTGCGCCGCCTTATAGATGAGGTGCGTTTTCGCCTTGAAGTTGAAACTCAGTACGTCGCCGCGATGCAGGATGCCGGTAGCCGGGCGCTGCTCCAGCGCCGGCCGCGAATAGAATACCATCTGCGTGCCGCGCATCGTAAACTCGTAGTTGTGTTCTCTCGCGATCCGATGTAGGAACCCAAGGTCCGATTCCTGATTCTGCCGAAGGGCCATGAAACTCACGTCTGGGTTGACGGCCTCACCGCTGACCGAGAATCCGTGCGCGGTCGCGATGGTCCGCGCCGCTTGAAGGAGCGTTTGACCATCGTAAGCTGTGGACTTCGGGGTGCGTATCGCGGGCGTGATATATGCCGCGATGCATCGCAGGTGCACTGCATCGGGCGCGCCCTTAAGCTCGACTTCATCG
Source organism: uncultured delta proteobacterium (assembly GCA_963711565.1). Taxonomy (GTDB): domain Bacteria; phylum Desulfobacterota; class Binatia; order Binatales; family Binataceae; genus Binatus. Next base: position 1,248,360 of record CAVQEQ010000001.1, read on the forward strand.
ACCTGAAAAGATGGGCACGGCGCCAATCTCTCATTACGGTAGCCCATCGAGACATCAACCAGATCGCCGCGCTGCGGAAACCACGGCCCCTGCCATCGCTTATCGCGATCCTCAAGCTCGATTTCCAAGTCAGGCGCCGCGCCGCCGGCGTGCGACGTATAGATGATCGAGAGCACCATCTTTTCGATCGCGCCGGTAATCCCTACGCCTCGATAGCTGACTGTCCAGGCGGGCGCGCGGACCGCGTATGTAGTGACGCCTGCCATCATTCAAGATCGGTTCGACTCTTTTCAGCGAGTCGCCGCTCTACCGCTTTCACAAGTTCATAGCGATGCTTTTCAAACGCCGCCACAACCATTTTCTCAAGCGCCGAAGTATCCGATCCGACTGGAGCATTGATCGTAATCGGGGCGTTGATGATGATTCCGCCGCTAGCGCCAGGCACGCCCGCGGCCATCGCGCCGCCCGCGCCCGCCGCGACGATAGTCGTGCTCGCGATCGCGGCGGCCGCGGCCGTCCGCCGTATCGCGGCGATCACCGGCGAAGGCCGGATATGCTCAGCAACCGTTTCCGCAATTGTGATGTGCTCGCCGAGATGGCTCAGCGGGCCGACTTTGGGCGGCGAATGCCCCTCGAAGTAGCCCAGGATTCCGCTGCCGATTTTCTCGCACGCGGCCTTGATCGAATCCCAATGCTTATAAATCTCGACGCCGATTAGTCCGAACGGCCCCGCGATTCCCATCAGCACCGCTTCGCCAACGGTTTTGGCCCAGCCCATCGTCCAGTTGCCGACGCTGGTGAAGATACTCATCACGCCCGACCACAGACCGGAAAAGAAAGACTTGATTCCCGACCAATGCTCGTAAATTTCGTAGCCGGCGACCGCGAGTGCAGCCGCGCCGACAACAACCAATCCCATCGGGCTGATCATCGCCCCCAAAATCGTTGGGACGGCCTTCAAAATCGTCGGAACATAGCTCAGCGCCTTCATCGCGTTGCCGATACCGATGGTCGCCATGCCGAACGTCGAGAGCGCGGACGCTGCGCCGCTGAGGCCCACCCCGGCAACCGATAAACCGATAACCAGACCCTTGGTGGCCCACGAATATTTGTCGCTCGCCGCGGTCGCGCCCTGGATCAAAGTGGTCAGCTCTCCAAATTTGGTCGAAAACCACGGCAGCGCCGGCGACGCCATCGAGTCGTAGAGGTTGTCGAGATTCTGATGCATCTTATCGAGCTGATCGGCCGCGTCGCCCGTTGCCGTCGTGAAACCAATGCCCAGCGCGCCAGCCGCACTCGCGCCTCTGCGTGCGGCTGCGGTAACCTTGTCCAGGCTGTCCAGATATTTGATCAGTCCGCCCGGATCGCCGATGCCCATCTCCTTCAGCGCTTCGATCTTCTCCATCGAGGGCATGGCCGCGAGGTTTTCGCGTAGCTGTGTCAGTCCGCCGATAATTCCTTTTTGCCAATCGACGCCGCTTTTACCGCTGTCAACCAGATCCTTAATCATCGAGGCGAACCTGATCGCGCCCCGTCCGCCGCCGCCGAACTGCTGGCTGGCTTCGCCGGCCAGTGCGAGCAACTCCGAAAATGAAGTATGGGTTTCCGCAGCCGTACCGCCCAACTGCCCTACCGCCTGGGCCAATTGCTGTGTGCTTTCTTTTCCAACGTTGAACTGCGTCGTCATTTTGAAAAATTGATCGCCCGCAGTCTGTGCATCGACGCCGAAATTGGTAGACGCAGCACCAAACAAGTTCGCCGCCGCCGCACCATCGACGCCGAACCTGGTGAGCATCGCCGCCGAGTCCTCAGCGGCCATGGCTTTGTTCGTATCCTGGAAGATCGCGCGCATCCGCGTGAAGCCGGAGACCCACTCCTCGGCCGTGGCGCCCGCATGCGTACCTGAAAAAGCGACGGCATGTTCCTTCAGCTTCGCGAGTTCTCCACCGGCGAGGCCCGTCATCGCGGCCGTAGTCGCGAGCGATTTCTGCATCGCAAATGCGGGCTCGCTGATCGCGTCGCTCAGCTCGTGCAGATGGTCCGCGCCGTCCTTCATCAGAGCCGCGTCGAGCGAGATCCGCTCGCCGAACCTGGTCAGACCCTCCCCTGCCGCATCGATCTTGCCGGCAAACTCCTGAACTTTATCTCCGAGGTTCAGGAATCCGCCGCCGAACGAGCTGAGCTTGTCGCTCAGCTGATCGATCGCCTTGAACTCGACGCCATAGGTGATCATTTTGTCGGCCATCGGACTTTGACTCCTATCGGATCGCGTCCTTGCGGAACTCTTCGCGCATCGCGTGGAGCTGACGCGCCAACTCCGCGATCTCCTCGTCAGTCGGCAGACGCGACATCAGCCCATGCATTCCCTCTCGAAACACCTGAGCGTGGACCGCCTCAACTTCCGGCGAAAACTCCATCTCTCCGATCGCCTCGATCGTTCCGAGGATAAGATTCATCGGCCGGCGAAAGCCCGACTCGACGCGCGCCGCCATCTCGTCCATAACCTCGGCGAGCGGCCCATGATTTTTCTTTTTTCCCGGCTTCCCCACCCCTCACCTCGTCCTAGCCGTGATTCACGGCCACAGAGCGCGCCGCAAGCGCGGCGATCGCTATTCCTGAGAGTCCTTCAAACAAAGCGCGCGCGCTTTGCTGGCGGCCCGTGCCGCCCCGTTTCGTCGGCGCGGCGACCTCACACCCGTCGAAGCCGTTAGTAACGGGCACAGCGCCCGTCGCAAGCGCGGCGCGAGCCATCCGCGCCGCGAGTCTCCCTAAAGAAAATAAGGTGCTGGCGGCGCGTGCGACTACGGGAGGAGTTGTCCCGAAGCCGCCAGCCGCCCAAGGCGATGCGGTGATATGAGTCCGCACGCCGCCAGCGAGTCGAATGTGAGGAAATGCTGGCGGCGCGGGCGACTTTGGAGGAGTAGTCCAAAGTCCATCCGCCGCCCAAGGCGATGCAGTGACACCTCCGCATGCCGCCAGCGAGTCTAAAAACAGATGCGCGCGCCGCCGGCGAACCGGAACGTCGGACGGCGCGCTCAGCGCGCCGCGACCTTTCGACGCGCGCAAGATTGGGATGCCGGCGGGAAGATGAGATGCGCAGCGCCGACGGCATTGCACCATGCGCCACGTATCGCGAGGCGGAGAACCTACTACTAGAACCCCCCCCGCATCCCGCCGGCAAGCAAATCATTTTTTTGCGGCGTTCCGACTACGGCAGTTCCAGAATGACCAGGCCCGTTTGCGTATCCGGCGTGCAGCTCGCGCTCGCCGTGATGAAGCTGTACGGACCGCTCGGAACGATCGAATCGTGAACGTCCCAACTCTTCGATGCGCCTGCCGCCAATAAATAGCCCTGGCCGAACACCGCCGCAGTGCCGCGAAACTGAATGGTCACAGCGCTCGCGCACTGGTTCTGAATCTCCAGATGCTCCACGAATTGAGGCTGCGAAAGCGACGAATTAACTGAGACGGCGGTCGCGCTGGCCGCGATCGGCGTGTACACGCCAGTCGTCAGCGCAGTCGGATTTGCGAAAGCAAATGCTTGAGCTGCCGAGAGCAGCATCGCCGCTACTACTGCGAAAACTGTTTTCCTCATCCTCATCCCCATCATCCTCACTTTATTGCCGCCGATTTTTCTGGCGGAGTTTTCAGACCGTCAAACTTTGCGACCCTCGCGATCGTCGCGTTCCGGGTAGGGCGGCACCATTCGTTCCAGGAGCTGCATGACATAGAGCGCTCCGTCGAGAAGCCGATCGTACATCTCGCCGTCGTCGCTATTAGTGTCGCAGTCCTTCAGTGCGGAGATGGCTGCGTCTCGAAGTTCGAGATCCGAAGCGCTTTCCGCAAACTTGGGATCGGCGTCATAGGCGGCCTTGTGCGCGCGATCAACTTCCTGATGCGATAGAGATAGTCCCGGTTTACCCACACTCGCCCGCGCGGTCTCCCCGCCAGACTGTCGAGCGAGCGCCGCGGCAAATGCGCGACGGCCTATGCCGAAAGACCGCGCTACGGCCAATTCATCTCGCGTCAAGCCGTGGGTATTTTCTGATCGCGAGAGGCGCGCGACCCTCGTCGCTAGCTGTTCGGGCGGGATTCCGAAGGTCGCCGCGATCTTCTTTTGGTCCGCGGTAAGAGTACTCATCAAATTCTCCTGATTGCGGCTGCCCCGAGCCGTCCTCGTTTCATGGGCTGTCAGCGGACTGAGGACTCCGTCGTAACAGGTCTCGATCTCATCTGGCCGAAATTCCCTCATCTCTCAAAATTCCGCGCTTACCACTGGCGGTGATGCGTGCCCTCGCCGCGCTCGCGCCGAGCGTCGTTATCCCGTTCGTGCTGAATCGCCGCGGCTTCCCGTTTTTCGAGCCCTTCGATGTGCGCGTTGGTCAGGATGCCGGGAACCTCTCTGCGCGTGACTTCGCGGTCGCCCAGCTTCACGGAAGAGACCCGAATAGCGCTGATCCGATCTCCATCTCGGAAAAACTTCTTGAGCCCGTCGATCTCCTCTGCGGTCCAACTCGCCTGCTGAAATACAGGATGAGTTCGATACAACTCTTCCTGGAAGCTGGGCGCCTTTTCCGGGATGCTCAGTCGCCGGCAAGCCTCTTCCATCTCGAAGACCTTGCTCCGAAGGGTGTTTAGATCGGCACCGTTTCGGATCAGATCGTCGATCATCTTTGAGTGCGAAGCCATGTTGCCCACGGCGGCGCGTTCCCGCTCAGAAGTCGGAAACTTCAGCGCCGCGATGCGCGCCCGCGCCGCTTTGACGATCTCGATCGGATCGCGCGCTTGTCGGAGCCGCTCAGTTGCTTCATCGCAATCCGTCGCCATCGCCTTGACCAGAGTTCCGTTCTCCGGAGCCTGAGCCTCGTTGTTCTCTTCCGCCGCCTTCATAGGTCACCTCTCGTCGAATTTTTATTCCGCGGGCCGCGAACCGCGCCCGGAGTTTCTGTCTCGTCCGCGTCGGCCTTCAACGCCGAGCGCATGCCTTCTGCGATCGTCCGATCCACTTCCGCGACGCGCCCGACGAGCCAAAACAGCTCGCCCCGAACCTTCTTAAAGTCCCATTTCAAAAGAGCTTGCCGGGCTCTCTCCCCAAACTCGCGCACCAGGTCCGCGACTTGCGCCGCGATCTGCGCGTCGGCGAAATTCTGCGCGTCGAGAAGCACCAGGACGTTGCGGATTCCCTCGATCGGAGTCCCGGCTTCACCGACCAGGCGCATCGCGTCGAATACGCCGGCCTTCACGATCGCGCTCGCGGGGATCGCGACCGCGGCCGGCTGGTTCTCCGCGATCGGGTGTTTGATCAGCCACTTTTTGCGCCAGCCCTTGAGCGCTTCGATCACCTTGTTCGCATCAGTCGCGTCGAGCCACTGAAGCCTCTCGACGCCGGTGATTTTCCGCACGAATTTTTGCAGCCATCGTCCGGTCGAATTGGCCTTGACCGCGCCGACGCGCTCCAGCTCATATGCACAAACGAGCAATTTCTTGAGATGCTGCGCGCCCGGAGATTTCGGATCGATGCGAATCCAATCGTCCTCGCGAGCGCGCGGCGGTGCCGAGTTAAATCCCTTGCGCGCAAATTCGTCGAGCAGCGCGCGTCGCTCCGCCTCTGTCATGTTCGCCGACGAATCGGTGCGCCCTTTCGTGATACGCTCGATCATCATGCGATACGCTTCATCGTCCAGGCAGAGCTGTTTTTTCGCGAGATGAATCTTCGCGAGTTCAGCCTGTCGGATTTTCTGCGGCGGCGTTCTCATCACGGTTCTGAATCCTTGACCTGCTTGATCGTCGCTCCCGTCACTTCCCGCTCCGCCAGCCAAGCCAACACGCGCGCGCGCGAATATCGGACCACTGCTTTCGAGACCTGGAAGTAAGGCGGCCCCGATCCCTCGCGCCGCATACGCTTGAATGTTTCGTCCGCAACCCCTATGAGCCGCGCGCACTCTTCCTGGGAAATGATCTCATCATTGAGCGATAGCGCCGGTCTGTTTGTTTCGTCCGACATTTAGCTCTTTGCCGTTTTCCGCGTTCGCGCGGCTACCCTCGGGCATGTCGTTTCCAGCAGCGCCAATGCGATCGATGCGCGTAGAATCAATTCCCCGCAAAGCTCCGATGATGGGACTTCGTCCTCGCCCACATGCCACGTTAAGGCAGCACAACCCTCGATATATCGCGATCCGAGAGCGGTGGTCGGTGCGTTCCCAATCTCATAGAGGTTACGACTACAGTTTTCGTGAACTGAGAAGACCATTTCTTCTAAGAGCCGGCGCAGCTTGCTAAAAGCGTCGGTGGTATTCTGAGATGCCTTTCCGATCGAAATCGTGATCTGATCGCGCGCTGGGCACCATTGGTCTATGTGCCGAAAATGCCTCGCCGATCTGAGCACCGGCCATGCCGTCGCCCAAACGTCATCGTATTTGGCGCGAGCGACGATGAACGCTTGGAGCGCGGACCGCACTTTGCCGATAGTCGCCGGATCTAAAATGCTTTCCGGTTTGAAGAGCGGGGTTGTTTTTTGCTCGGCTTTTTTCACGGCTGTCCTCCTCTCTGACGTTCCACGAACGCGCCCAATCGAGCGAGCCGTTTGTCGCATGAGACAATTTGTGCCGCGCACTCCGCGCGCAGATCGCGCAGCGCGGAGATTTCTAAATTCGGGTCAAGCGTGAGCCCCTTCCTGCCAACCCTCGGAGCAAAAGGTCCGGTGTTGCGGATCAGCGCATAGACGCTGCCATCGCAGCCGCGCGCATGCTCGGCAACTCTCAGATAACCCGCGCGCGTCAAGTCCTGGAGGAAGCGCTCAGCCGCCTTGCGCCCCGCGATCTCGGCGACTTGAATCAGATCGCGAATGTGGAACTGCCGAAGGATGCGCATCGCGCGCCACATTCGTTCGCGCGCGGCGCTCGGCGCGCCGGCGAGATTCACGCCGGCGCCGCGTCCACGTTTATTTTTGACGGTTTCCATCAGGCCGCCGCCGCCGCGAGATCAGCGCGCCGGTTGACTGGCGGCGGCGTCGAATCGTCCATCGGATAATCCGCCAGCGCGATCTGCTTGAGCGCCCGCCTGCGGCAGAACGCTTCCACCGCCGCCAGCTCCTTGACGAACAGTCCGGCCGATCCGCGCGTCTTTTTGTGAAGCGCCTCGATCAGGTCATCGCCGAGCCGCACTTCGGCCAGCTCGGTCGCGAGCAGCCTGCTATCGTCGAGCGTGGAACTCTTAAATTCTACTTCGCGGAGTATCCGCCGCTCGATTTGCTCACGCCGCTTTATTTTTCCGCGAAATTCCGCGGTACCGCCAATGAGGACAAGCGGAATCGCCGTCATGTCGTGAATGGCGCGCAGAGTCTCGACGAGATCCTTTTTCTCTACGATCCCGTCGGCTTCATCGACATAAATCGGCCGCGGCAGATCCGTCAGGCCGCGCACGATTGTCTCGTACATCGGCCGCAGTTCCCGCGATGGCTTTTCGCCCATCTCGCGGCAAATGTCGCTGAGCATCCAGCGCGGATTCCACAAATGAAGTGCCGTCAGAAAGATCGCGCCCTGCTTCAGAGCCTGATGCGCAGCGATGCAGGTCTTTCCTCTTCCGCTTCCGCTGCTATGAATCAGGATGATGCCCGGTAGCGATGGATCGCGCGCGATCGCCGCGGCGATGGCACCGATTCCCGCCTTGTAATTACTCGTCGCACAGATTTTTACCCGCATTTTTTGACCTCCTCGGTCCGTTCGTTACTTGAAGCCGGGACGCGCTCAGCCCACCGCATCGCGCGAAAGTCGCTCGTCATTTCGTAGCCCAAAGCCCAACTGTCGGGCGTATTTTTGTAATGCGCGAGAAAGCGCTGTTCACGCAAAGTCAACGCCCGGTGCTCGCGCCGAATCGCGATCCAGAGCTGATCACATTCGTCTTCGCTCAACTGCAATTCTCGGATTTCACGCCGCCGCTCTATTTCCTGTAGCGCGATATTTCCATCGCGCAGTACCTCGTCGCTATGCGGTTCCGGTTCGGCCGGCGCGTCGAGCGCTTGCAGCGCCGCCGCCGCCGCCGCGATACCCGGTGAGCGATGCGGCAATGCAGTGATTTCAGTTCCGGGCGCGGGAAGCTTAACGGCGTCGCGCGCAGCGCACGATTCGATAATGTCGCGGTATGTGGTTTCAGGCCGGTGCTTTCGCTTGAGCGCGCGCAGCTCGTCCATGCCCTCGCGCATCTTCCTGTTCTGATCCTGCTTGGCCGCTATCGCCATCACCTGCCGGTCGAGGCCGGCGGACTCAGGATTGATCGCGACGCAGATAAACTTCGTGCCGTCGCCGCTGAAGATGATCAGCTTGCCCTGGTCGCGCGTGCGCACGTACTGAACGCCCTGTTCGATATACGCTTCGAGTGCGTTGCCCTCGTCCCAATAGAATGCGTTATCGACACGGATACCCTTCTTGCCGACCGTCGCGGTGCCATCTTCGCCCAGCAGCACGTCGAGCAGCCGCTCGTCGGCCACGCGCCGAACCTGTCCGCGCCGATCCGCCTCGGCAAAAACCTCGTTGGGAGTCCGCCCGCCGAGCCCCGAATGCTTTTTGTTGCCGTAAACATGCTCCAGCCACTTGTCGAGCAGGTCTTGCAGCTCGGGCGCGGTCAGCTCGATTCGATAGAGCCGCCGCATATTGCGCCGCGCGCCGCGGCCGGGCGCATAGCCGGCGCGCTCGCGGATTTTCGACGCCTCTTTCACATCGTGGCCGATGTAGCCGGGCAGGTTGACGAAAAAAGAGTGGAGCACCGTGCCGATTCCGCGCTCGATGTGTGGTTTTCGCCATCCCGAATAAGCTGGCGTCGCCGGCCACGCGATCCCGAGCCGCGCGATTCCGCGCTGCGTGCGCGCCGAGACGAACCCGGCGCCGTTGTCGTGCGAAATCTCGTCGGGAACGCCGCGCAGCGAAATCCCTTTGATCACCATCTCCGCAACCGCGTTAGAAGACTCAACCGGCGCCAGATGGGCGGTAATCACGCGCGAGCAAACGTCGATCTGCCCCATCACGTGCAGCCTGCCGCCCGGCGTCTCGACCGTGCCGAGCACATAAGAGTCGGCCGGCGTGCCGTCTATCTCCCAAAGCTGATTTACCCGCGTGATATTCGCGTCGGCATCGCCGATCGCGAGCATGTGGCGGTTTTTCCAGCCGGCAGGGTCTTCGATCCGCACATACAGCGAATGGTTCTGCTGCTTCCAATCGCGGATGAACTTCTGCACCGCGTCGATGCTCGGAATCCGATCGTTTGGAAACCGAGCCTCGATTCCTTCGAGCACGAATTGCGCGTTAACCTTCGGGTTGTGCGCGATCTGGGCGATCACGAACTCACGCATCAAGGAATTGCGCGCGATGATCGAGTCGCCGCGCCGCTTGCCATAGCCCGGCACCAGGCCGGCAATGCCGGACTTCTCGAATCGGCGCCAAGCCTTTTGCAGCGTCGGCCATTCGATGCTCTGCCAGAGTTCGCGCGCGTTGGCACTCACTTCGATCTGACCGTGATTAAAGCGCTCGCAGAAATCCTTGCCCGCAGCGTTCAGCGCCTTGCACGATCGCTTTCTGAACGCACGGAACGCCGCGACGATCTCCGCCATCGCCAGCGCGCGCGCGGCAATCTTCGTCGGAATACCATCGAGCGGATCGAGAGGAGCGAGCGGCGCGGCAACAACCGGCAGCGTGACAGCGCGCGCGTCGTCCGACAGCGCCGGCCGTTCCACGAGCTGCACGCTGCGCGCCGCCTCACTCATACGGCCGCCTCGCGCGCCGGTTCTTTCAACACCTTCCGCGCTCGCCGTTCAGCGCGGAGCCGTTCGCGCTCGGGCCACAATTCCTCCGGCGTTCGGCCGATCGCGGCGGCGACTATGCGTTCTGCGATCGGCCAAGGCCGGTCGAAAACATGACTGAGTGTGCTCGGATGCCAGCCGCGAGATTTTGCTAGAGCTGCGAGAGAAGTGCCGCGCCGGCGAAGTTCAGCTAGAATGGCGAAGCGATCTATTCCGCTTGACGCGGAAACCGCGAGGCGCTTAGATCGCTCTGCTCGCTTTGGTCGATGCCGTTCCATTGGCAGAATATATTCGTCTGAAATCAGGAGATTGTCAACTATGAAGAGTAGACAAGCTCCCTCATCGAAAGATCGGGCCGCGCCTTCCGATCCCATGTCCGACCGAATCGAATATTGCTTTCGCGTGGCCGGCGGCGTGCGCGCGGTTTCTAAAGCCACCGATCTGGTTGAATCCCTGCTCTACCGTTACCGGAAACCGGGCGCGTCAAGGCGAACCGACGTATTGTCGCTGATCGCCAAGGCGGCCAATGTGAGCGAGGCGTGGCTTCTAACCGGCATCGAGACCGATCCATCGAAGAGCACTTCCGCACGGCCGAAATATCATTCCCTGGCGGATTTGCCCTATCGCATGTCGGCTGAATATGAGATGGACGCCGCCGCCCGACGTGAGTTGATCTTTGAGCGAGAGGGCGGCGCCGAGTTCAAGGACGCAACCCTTCGAGCGCTCGAAGAAGAGCTGCACCGTCTCAAAGGAAGGATCGAGGTTTTGGAATCGCAATTGGCCGCCAGCAGACCGCGCGGCGGAAAAAAAGCTGCACGCGCGTAAAAGAGGGTTCACGAAATGGGGGCAAAAGCGTTCGCTCGACTATTGGTACTGATCGGCTTTGTCTCAATGGGCTGCTCGCACGGCAGCTTGCCGCACGATCGCCTCAACGGAACCTGGACCAGCGACATTATGACCATCACGATCGATTTCCCCGCCCACAAATATTCGGGCGTTGCGATGGGCGAGCCGTTTTCGCACTACCTGGACCTGGTGAGCGAAAACGCCAACGTCGTGGTCTTCAAAGAGAGCGACGCAACCATCGTCTGCCAGATTCAGGACGACGGCAGCATTATGATCACCAAGCAGGGCTCCGAAGGCGGAATCCCTATGATCCTGCACCGCGCCAAAGACTAACCGGAAAAATCAAAGTTCCCTTCCGAAACTTTGATCATTGTTCGCCTAGGGAACAATGATCCCGAACCCCGCCAGAATACCGGCCCGGCATTTTGATTTTCGCGATCACAGTCGTCCTCGACGACTATGATTTTAGCCGCGCCAAGGCGCGCCTAGACCAGGCGTTCGCGTATGTCGCGGACGACGGCATGCGAAATCAAAGTCGTGCTCGACGATTTTGATCTTTCCGAGATCAAACTCGCGGACGACGAGTTTGATCGGCCGGCCCCTTTTCAAGATCGCTAGAGACGATCTTGAAATCACCCTCGCGCTCGACGAGGGTGATTTCCTCCGGTTACGTCGCAGGCTCATGTCGTAGGCGACGACATGATAAGTGTCGTGGCCCCGCGACACTTCCATCATGTTCCCGAAGGGAACATGAGAAGTCATAAGCCCCACTAATTTATCGAGCCGCGCAGACGATCCGGTTTTCAGGGTTGTGAGCGCTCATTGGCCCTTCGCGACGAGGCGCGGGCGCTTTTCGGTCAAAAGTGCCCTAACTATCCGATTTTGCTAGCGAATCATATCAAATGGAAAAAACCGCTCTTAGTTGGATCTAATTCCTAACTAGGGATGCGTTAGCGCGACACGGCGCGTCGTGGCGCTATCAGTTTCCAGACTGGCCCGATTAGACGAATCCTACTCCGAACTTAGCCCCTGCCCCACGGCTTTGCGATGAGCGCTCGCGTCAGAAAACCCCGTCCAGACGCGGGTTTCGATGCGTCCGTCGTCCCATGATGTCCCCCCCAGTCCCACGAAATCCCGCGAATTGCCTCGGAAGAGTTTAGATCCAACCATGAGCGGTGTCACACCACCGTTACCAGGCGATTTACTTTGGATTCTCTCCTTCGAGAACAGAGCCGGTGCTCTTCGCATCACTGTCCGCCAAAAACGTCTTCGCCAGGACATCGCCTTCAAGCGAGGGAAATCCATACGAGGCTTCTTGAGTCCGCCCGACCTGGGATTCGGTAATCGCCGTGCAGCTTGAAGCGGCCCGTCTGTGGCGAATTCCAATTCATGCGGCAATTGGGGTCTGAAACAATCCGTTTGCAGTGTTGCCGCCAGCGATATGAGTGAAGGTTTGCGATTGGAGGAGGAACTGCGCCGTTGCGTTGAGCCGGCGTGGCTCCGGAGCTGCTGCGTTTACCGCTCTTTCAGTTCGGCCAAGAAGACGGCCGACCTGCCAACCTCCAGGAATTCCTTAGCATCGAGGGTATCGAAAAGCTGGATAGTCTTGGCCACGAGGCCGGTCCATCCAGTCTGATGGCTTGCGCCGAGCCCGGCGCCGTTGTCGCCGTGGAAGTACTCGTAGAACAGAATATAGTCGCGCCAATGCGGGTCGGACTGAAATTTCTCGCTGCCCCCGTACACAGGACGACGGCCATCTTTGTCACGCAGAAAGGTAGCGCCAAGCCTACGGGTTATCTCGTGGCTCACTTGAAAAAGATTCATTAGTTGGCCGGAACCAGTAGGGCATTCGATCTTAAAGTTGTCGCCGTAATAGAGATAGAACTGCAATAGTGCCCGAATAACTATGATATTCACCGGAAACCACACTGGGCCTCGCCAGTTTGAGTTACCGCCAAACATGCCGGTGTTCGACTCCGCCGGCAAGTAGTCTACGCGATACTCCCGGTCACCGACGTTCAGGATATAGGGATGATGCTCGTGAAACTTCGATAGAGAACGAATGCCGGTAGGACCCAGAAATTCGTTCTCATCGAGCACTCTAGAAAGGATTCGGCGCAAACGCTCGGGACCAACCAAAGCTATGATGCCGCGCTCGTAGATTCCGAAATGCCCGGGCCCGGTAGGATGAATGTAATTCCATAGCTCGGGCATCCGCTGGCGCCGTCTATCCAAGAGAGTCATCGCCGACGGCATCCGTTCGCGTTGCCATCGCTCGACGACAGTGGTTGCGCAGAGCGGCAGCAGCCCTACCATCGATCGCACCTTGAGCCGTTTGGCGCTGCCGTCCGGGAGTCGCAAGAGATCGTAGTAGAAGCCGTCTTCCTCGTCCCACATCCCGTCGTCGCCGGGACGGTTCATAGCTGTAGCGATGTAAAGGAAGTGCTCGAGGAACTTGACCACCATATCTTCGGAGGTGTGGTCGTAGGCAAGGAGTTCTATCGCCAGTTCTGCCATGTTTTGGCTGTACAGCGCCATCCATGCGGTGCCGTCGGCCTGCTCGAGGCTGCCTCCAGTGGGCAAAGGTGCGCTCCGATCGAAAATCCCGATATTGTCGAGACCCAGGAAACCACCTTCGAAAACATTCTTGCCGAACCGGTCCTTGCGATTGATCCACCAAGTGAAATTCAAGAGGAGCTTTTCAAAACACCACTTGAGGAAATCGATATCAGTTTCGGCCCCCAGGGCCTGCTCCGTGCGATGCAGGAATAGAGTCGCCCAGGCATGGACCGGCGGGTTAACATCGCTGAAGTTCCACTCGTAGGCGGGAATCTGGCCGTTGGGGTGCATATATAACCCCTTGAGCATGAGACGTATCTGCTGACGGGCGAACTCCGGGTCCACGGTCGAAAGCGCGACGGTATGAAAGGCGAGGTCCCAAGCCGCATACCATGGATACTCCCATTTGTCGGGCATCGAGATGACGTCGTCGTTGAGCATGTGGTACCACTCCTGGTTGCGGGAGTGCCGGATTCCGTGTTTCAACGGATTGGCGCGATGTTCGTCCAACCACTTATCCGCGTCCAGGTAGTAGAACTGCTTAGTCCACAGCATTCCAGCGAGCGCTTGACGCATCACATTGGCCGCGTCCGGGGACGCCGCAGCCGGGATCACCGACCGGTAGAACTCGTCGGCCTCGTCCAGGCGGGCTGCAAAGATCTCATCAAAATTCTTCCCGAACGAAAAAGCATCTTTCCCGCCGCCCTTTGACTGTTCCCCGAGCGCTTGACCAGTCAAGCGTAATCGCGCCGTTGCCGATTGCCCAGAGTTTATCGTGAATCGGTAGCGCGCCGCGGCTTTGGTCCCGCGCAGGTCCGGATTCACCGTTGGTTTCCCATTCGTCACGAAGTCGTTGATGCCGTCTTTCACATAGGGGCAGGCGTTGGGATATTCGGGAAAGAGGCGCTGGTTGTTGGTCTCGTTCTCGGTAAAGAGAAGCGGCACCTCACCTTCGCAATACAGATGGTACTTTCCGAGTTCGCGATGCTCAGCGGCTATGGCTGTGCTACCAGACGGAGCTTCGATCCACTTGAGAGTCGGTCGCTCGGCGGGTCTAGAAATCCATGATGACCAGTCATTGCGGAACCAGAGAGTCGGCAACAAATACAGTGGCGCCGGTTCGGGTCCCCGGTTCCACACCGTTATCCTTATTAGAATGTCGTCGGGGGCGGCCTTGGCATATTCTACAAAAATGTCGAAATAACGGTCGCCGTCAAAGATTCCCGTGTCCAGAAGCTCATACTCTGGGTCGTTGCGTGTGCGGCGCGCATTGACTTTTATCAGGTCGCCGTAAGGATAGGCCGCTTGGGGATACTTGTAGAGGTACTTCATGTACGAGTGTGTCGGCGTACTGTCAAGGTAGAAGTAGTACTCTTTCACGTCCTCGCCATGGTTTCCCTCGCTGTTCGTGAGTCCGAAGAGCCGCTCCTTTAAGATAGGGTCCTTGCCGTTCCATAGAGCTAGTGCAAAGCACAGCGCTTGCTTGTCGTCGGAGAGACCTGCCAGGCCGTCCTCGCCCCATCGGTAGGCACGCGAGCGGGCCTGATCATGGCTGAAGTAGTTCCAAGCGTCGCCCGTGTCGCTATAGTCTTCGCGTACGGTGCCCCACTGGCGCTCGCTAAGGTAAGGACCCCACCGCTTCCACGGCGTTTGGTGAATGCGCTCCTGGTAGAGACGTTCTCGCTCGGCGGGCATGTTGGTCTCGCTCCTCAGGATCCGGTTTTGCTTAGGTGTCGCGTGCGCCAACTCTATGGAGACGAACTAGGTCGTCAATTCGAGGGCACAGCTGGCCCCTGACGCGGAGCGCCGGGTGCTACTGCTGGCGCTGATAGCGGTCCGAAGATGTGGCGGACGGAGACAAAGAACACCGGCACGAAGGGGATCGCAAGAAGAGTCGAAGCGAGCATTCCGCCGAAGACTACCGTACCTAATGACTGCTGGCTCGCGGCGCCGGCGCCGGTGGCGGTCAACAGCGGAACCACGCCGAGAATGAACGCGATGGACGTCATTAGTATCGGCCGAAAGCGTCGGCGGGTTGCTTCCACGGCGGCTTCCATGGTTCCCATCCCTTGCGCCGCAAGATCACGAGCAAACTCGACAATAAGGATCGCGTTCTTCGCTGCCAGCGCGATCATAAGGACCAGTCCTATCTGCGTGTACAGATCCACAGGAAACTTCCGGATAACCAACGCTACGAGGATACCTATGAGAGCCGTCGGTACTACCAGGATAACTGCGATAGGATCGGTCCAGCTCTCGTACTGCGCCGCGAGGACCAGATAGACGAGCGTGATCGACAGTGCAAAGATAAAGTAAGCCTGACTCCCGGTTTGTTCTTCCTGATAGGCAAGTCCCGTCCATTCGTAACTCATACCTGCAGGCAGCGTTTCATCGGCGAAGTTCGCCATCATGCTTAGTGCCTGTCCGGAGCTGTACGAGGGCATCGGAATTCCGGTCAGGATAGCAGCGGGATAAAGGTTGTAGCGCGTGACCAGCTCGGAGCCCAGCATCCTGCGGACCGAAAGCAGCGCACCCAGGGGCACCATCTGGCCTTCCTTGTTCATCACGTCGAGATTTTGTATGTCGGCCAGTGCGCGACGAGAGTCGGCCTCGGCCTGAACGCGAACCTGAAAGGCCTGGTTGAATTTGTTGAACTGATTTACGTAGGTCGAGCCGAGATAGGTTTGCAGAGTCTCGGAAACATCGTTGACCGGAACACCAAGCGACTCGGCCATCGTTCGATCGATGTTGAGATAGATCTGCGGACTGTTATCGCTGAAGGTGGTAAAGCCGAGGCGCAGAAAGCCATCCACGCTCTGCGCCCGATCGAGCAACACGTGAGTGGCCTTCTGCAATTCGCGGAGTCCATTGCTGGCGCGATCCTCGACTACCATCTGAAATCCGAACGCCGTTCCCAGGCCGGGAATCGGAGACGGCGGCATCACATCGAATGAAGCTGTGCGAATAGACTGAACCTTTTCCTGAATATGTTTAATTATTCCGGCCTGGGTCAGACCTGCTGGACGCTTGCTCCAGTCATCATAGATGCAGAACACCGTGACGTAGTTCGAAACGTTGGCGGAGTCCAGCGCCGAGAATCCACCCATCGTAACCCAGCCCTTGATGCCGGGACTCTCTTTCAATATCGCGTTGATTCGGTCGGAGACCTCTCTTACCCGGGGCTGAGCGGATCCCTCGGGTAGTTCAGCCGAAATGATGCAGTATCCCTGGTCTTCGAGCGGCAGCAAGGAAGTCGGGTAGATCGAGAAAGCAAATCCAACCAGGAACAATACGGCGAAGAACCCTGCTACCATCGTGAAAGGGCGAGCGACCATCCAGCTGACAAGTCCTATGTAGCGATCCTCGACGGCCGCAAACCCTCGATTGAACTCACTGTAAAACCAGTTGGGTTTGTAGTCCTTAGGCCTGGGTCTGAGATAGAGCGCACACTGTGTGGGCTTGAGCGTGAGTGCGTTGGCAGCGCTGATAAGTGCGGTCGATGCGATCACCAGCGCGAACTGACGAAACATCTGTCCGGTGATACCGGGCAGGAAAGAAGCCGGCAAGAAGACTGAAGTAAGAACCAGGGTGACGCCAAGAACAGGGCCAGTGAGCTCGCCCATGGCTTTGATGGCCGAGTCCTTGGGACTGAGTCCTTCTTCTATGTAGTGCGTACAGTTCTCGACAATGACGATAGCGTCATCCACTACGATTCCGATCGCAAGGATCAAGGCGAACAGAGTCATCAAGTTGACCGAAAAACCGAGCAATGCCATCGCCGCAAAAGCGCCTATTATCGTGACTGGTACGGTCGTAGCGGGAACCAGCATCGCGCGGAAGTTCTGAAGAAAAATTACGATGACGATCAGAACGAGGATGCCCGCCTCGCCCAGCGTCACATACACCGCGTGAATTGCCTGGCCAATGAAGACGGTGGTGTCATAGAGCGGAGTGTATTTGAGTCCTTCCGGGAAGGTGCTGCTCATCTTCGCCATCAGTGCGCGCACGGCGGACGCGACCTGCAGCGAATTTGCGCCGGGCAGCGCATAGATCGCGATATGGCCTGCCTTTTTGCCGCTCAGATTGGAGAACAGCGTGAACTGCTGCTGGCTCATCTCGATCTTTGCAACGTCTTTGAGCCGCACTATCGAGGCAGTCTCGCTCGGTTGAGCGCTGTTAACGGTTTGTCCTGCCAGGGTCGGCGCAAGGCGACTTTTGATGATGATGTTTTCGAACTCTTTCGGATCCGACAGGCGTCCCTGGGTGTTAACCGTGAACTGGAAGACCTGGTTCGATGGAACCGGCGGCCCACCTATCTGACCCGAGGCGACCTGGTTGTTTTGAGACTGAATCGAGTTCTGTACATCGAGCACGGTCAGCCCGAAGGTTTTGAGCTTGTTGGGATCGAGCCAGATGCGCATGCTATAGGCACCGGCGCCTATGACCTTGACCTGACCTACCCCTGGGATGCGAGCGATAGGATTAACCAGGTTGATGGTCGCATAGTTGCTGAGGAAAGTTTCATCGAAGCGGTTGTCATCCGAGTAAAGACTCTCCATCAGCAGGATGTTGGTGGTGACTTCCTTGACGTTCACTCCCTGGTCCTTCACGGGCGCAGGCAGTTCCGAGAGCGATCCGTTGACCGCGTTCTGGACCAGCGCGAGCGAGGTGTCGAGATCGGTTCCGATCGTGAAGGAGACGGTCAGCGTATAACTTCCGTCGCTGCCGCTGGTGGATTGCATGTAGATCGCGTTCTTTACGCCGTTGACCGACTGCTCGATCGGTACGCCCACCGTCTTGGCGACAGTTTCAGCGCTCGAGCCCGGATAGTTCGTGGTCACCTGGATCGTCGGCGGCACGATTGGCGGATACTGTGAGACGGGCAAGGAGTAGAGACAAACAAACCCGAGCAGTACGATCACTACCGCGAAGACGTTCGCGAGGACCGGCCGCTCGATAAAGAACTTCGACATTGGCTAGCCTTAGTGACTACTCGCTGCCTGGCCGGCGTCCTGTGCGGTGCCCTGCGATTGCAGTTCGGGATTGACTTCGCGGCCTGGAATAGCTTGCAGCAGCCCCTCGGTAACAACTCGATCCTGCGGACTCAGGCCTTCATCAATCACGTACTGTTGACCGATCTGAGTACCGGTTTTTACGCTTTTGCGCCGAACGATGTTCTGGCTATCTACAACCAGGACGTACTCACCCTGTTCATCGAAGCTCACGGCAGTGGCCGGGATCAGCAGAGCAGGATGCTTCTCGGGCGCGACCACCCTGACCCGCACGAACAAGCCGGGAACTATGAACGACCCCGGATTGGGAAAGATGCCTCGCAACTGCAGTGTGCCCGTGGTCGGCGCGACGCTGAGCGAAGCGAAATCGAGTTTCCCTTGATGCGGATAGCCTTCCTCATCCGTAAGGCCGAAGTAGAACGGGATCGGCTGCGACGGGAGTTCGCCGCCGGAGGGTTCTTTCATGCGCCGGCGAATCTTGAGCAGTTCGGTCTCAGCAACCGTGAAATAGACGTACATGGGATCGACGCGGTTGATCTCGGCTAGCTGTATGTTGGTGCCAGCGCCGACCAGGTTGCCGGGATTTACCAGGTGACGTCCCATCCGGCCATCAAAAGGGGCGCGCACTTCAGTGTAACTGAGGTTCAGCCGGTCAAGACTGGTCTGTGCCTGGGCACTGGAGAGACCGGCAGCCGCGGCCGCCCGCTCGTACTGCCAGTGATCCACTTCCGTTTGCGTGGCAGCGCCCTGCTTTTCAAGGCCCTTGTAGCGCGCCAGCTCAGTGGTCGAATGGAATAGTGCTGCCTTCTGCGTCGCGACCTGCGCCAGTGCCTGTTGTAACTGATCTTTGTACTGTTGCTGTTGAATCGTGAACAGCAGGTCGCCCTTCTTAACCAGCGCCCCGTCGGTAAAGTGGACCTTGTCCAGATAACCTTCCACCCGCGCGACCAGCGTCACAGAATCCACCGCTACCGTGTTGCCGGTAAAGTCGAGGTGATCCGCTACGTCCTGTGTAACCGGAGTCGCGACCGTAACGGTGGGAGGCGTGATGGCTGGGCCGGTCTTCTTTCCGCATGCGGAAATTGCAATCGCCGCCGCCATCAATAAGGCACAATTTCGCAATCGACACGTCCGCAAAGTATTCAAGCTATTCAATGAACTGGTCACCGGGTTCTCACCATTCGGGCGGCCGGATCAGGGAGCCCTCGTCCTTGGGTGACGGCACCCCTGGCGCGCGTGGCTGCAGGAGTTCGGGCGAAAGCAGGGTTCCCCAATTTGTGCGATTCGCCATCGTGGCCTGCACCTCTCGCGGCACAAAATCATTGCCTTCCCGAATCTGCCAACCGCCACCGAGCGCGCGATATGTCGCGATCAATGCCTGCGGAACGTCTCCCATCTCGATCGCGAGGCTGTTCTGCGCCTGGTAGAGGTTCTGCTCCGCCGTCAGCACGGTCGTGAAATCCAGGATGCCCTGGTTGTACTGGATCATCGCGATGTTCAAAGCCCCCTCCGCCGCAATCACGCTTTTCTGGAGAAAATCGACGGCAAGCCGCGAGTCCACAAACGCGATGATTCCGTTCTCGACCTCCTGCTGAGCCGTCAGCACCTGATTCTGATAGGTGATCTGAAGCTCCTGAAATTTCGCGTCCTGCACGCGAACGTTGTTGGTGATCTGCCCATAGTTGAGGATATTCCATTGCACGTTGGGACCGACATTCCACGTCAAGCTGCTTCCTGTGAAGACGCTTGCCAGAGTGCCTCCTGATATCGTTGCCGCCACCGTCGAGATACTACCCGTTAAGTTGAAGGCGGGCAGCAGATCGGCCTTGACGAAACCTATCTGCGCGCATTGGGCGGCGGCCTGCAGTTCTGCCTTGCGAAGATCCGGTCGGCGCAGGAGCAGGTCCGCCGGGATACCCACCGCGACCTTGTCCGGCGCAGTGGGAATCTCCGAACTACCCGCCAGGTATTGGTCCAATGTTCCCGGCGGCATCCCCAGCAGCACCGACACTGCGTTCTTGGTCTGTTGCAGTTGAAGATCCAACTGCGGGATCGATGCTTGCGTCGTATCAAGAACGTTCTCCGACTGATAGACGTCTCGCTTGGTCGCCGCGCCGCCGCGATACTTTGCGAGCGCGATCTTGTATGCATCTCGTTGCCGCACCACGTTGTCGCGCGCAATCATGATCTGCTTTTCGATTGTGCGGATTTGTACATAGTCACTGGCAACGTCGCCGGTCAGCGTCACCAGCACATCGTCATAGTCGGCTACCGAGGCCAAAAACGAGTAGTCGGCCGTCTCGATTCCGCGCGCAACTTTCCCCATACGTCCAGTTCCCAACCGGCTTGTGCGCCGAATGAATCCGACCAGTAAGTGTTGCTGAGCAGATGGTACGGCACCGAAATAGGAAGCCGGTTGTAGCTGACCGACGCTCCCACCGACTGCTGTTGCGGGAAGAATTCACCGATAGCCACGCCCAGTTGCGCACGGGCTTCGAGCACGCGCACACCGGCAGTCATCAGGGTCAGGTTCTGCCGATACGCTACGTCGATTAGCCGCGTCAGCACTGGATCGTTAAATACCGACCACCAATCCCGATACTCCTGTCGTCCCGTATCGACCGACGCCTTCCCGCCCTCCATCCAAACTTTGGCGACGGGCGTGGGTGGCGGTTTGTAGTCCGGACCAATCATGCAGGCGCCGGCAACCGCGCTGAGCCCGAGCGCCATCAGCCGAACCAAACCGACAAGTCTTATTGGTTCGCGGTGCTTAGGCAGTGAATTCTTCAGCATCCAGATGATCCAGGCAGGACATCAGGACAACCAGTGCGAGGGGGCAAGGAGCAGTAGGCCGGAATTTCTTTTTTGGCTTTCAAAGCTCGATTCCTGCCATTCACCAATCTCAGTGTCAAGTCGCGACCTCCGTGACGATCGCGGCAGGCTCCGGGATTCGCGGGTTATCAAAGTTCGAGCCGTTCGACCGCCCGGCGCACGCTCACTCGTGTGCCGACCAGAAACTCGGGCGCACGGCAGAGACACAGGTGGCCGCATCGGCCGGTCCATAGGAACGGATCCATTTTTTCGCGTCCGCGTCGTTGTAATTGCCCGGCGTTGGAGCGCAGAGTGCGCGAAGCAGAGTTGAATGCCGAGTTGAAAACAAAATGACGCTTGTCATCTTGATAGCTTTCGGAATTCCGATCTGGTTAATTGCCCGCGCCGTTAAAGCAAGGAATCGCCTGGAGGAAGTTTCCCATCGGCTCGACGCGCTCGAATCCGAAGTTGCTCGACTAAAACGTGAGAAGGAATCGCCCCCGACTGTGGTCGAGCCTTCCGCTCTCGGTCCTTGGGCTGAGTCAGACTCAGCGCGCACCGCACAACCGACGACTGTCACTCCCGCTCCTTCTGTCACGCCGCCAGCAGCAATCGCTGCTGCTCCCCAGCCGGTCTTTGCGCCTCCACCACCGCCGACCATCACGTCGCCGCCCGTTTCCAAGCCGCCGCCCCTGCCGATTCCGAAAATCAATTGGGAACAATTCATGGGGGTGAAAGGGTTTGCGTGGATTGGCGGACTCGCGCTGTTTCTCGGCGTCGCATTTTTCGTCAAATACTCATTCGACAACAATCTCGTCCCGCCCGAACTGCGCGTGGCGATCGGCTTCCTCGCCGGTCTCGGCCTGCTCGTCGGCGGCGTGGTGATGTCGCGCAAAAATTTCCCCGCTCTTTCGCAAACCTTGTGCGCGACCGGCGTTGTCATTCTCTACGCCGTCACGTTCGCCTGCCGTTCGATTTATCATTTCGAATTCTTCGGGCCGATTCCGACGTTTCTGCTGATGGCGCTCATCACGACCACGGCTTTCCTTCTGGCCGTCCGGCTCAACGCCCTCGTCGTCGCCATTCTTGGAATGCTGGGTGGTTTCCTCACGCCCGATTTTGCTTTCGACCGGCCAGGACAATCCGCTCGGACTTTTCGGCTACATCGCCATCCTCGACGCTGGACTGATTGTCGTCGCGTTGCAACCGACGCTGGTATTTTCTCACCGCGCTCGCCGCGCTCGGCACTGCCATCATGCAGATCGGCTGGGCGGCAAATTTTTCGTCAGCGAAAAATATTTTGAAGGAAACAAGATTTTCGTCGCGCTTGGCGTGCTGCTTGGCTTCAACGCGCTTTGGCTCGCGGCGAACTGGTGGGCGAAAGGCAGCCGCCGATACAAGATCCTAATCCTGGATGGCTTCGCGGCTGGCTCTCGGCGCACTTGGCCTGGTGGCCGTCGCGCTCGCGTTCACCGCGTGGTTTCTGGATTTCGCATCCGCTCGCGCAACGCCCGTGGTTGATGTTCGGTTTTGTTTTTCTCATTGATCTTGTCGCCATTGCGCTCGTGCTGACTCGATGAAACAATCTGCCGTCGCCCAATCGATTTCCGGCTTCGCCGTTTTTGGCATTGCTCGCATTTTGGACGGAAGAATCCCTGTCCGAACGAATACTCAACGCCGCGCTGGCGTTTTATTTCATCTTCGCCGTTGTCCATTCGGCTTTGCCCGCGTTGCTCGCAGCGCCGGCGCGGCGTGACAACCCAAACATGGGCGAATCACATCTTTCCCGATTTTTGCGCTGGCGCTGGTGCTCGTGCCGGTTTTCAAGCTCGCGGAAGTCTCGTTCATCGTCTGGCCGTTTATTTTGCTGGTGGATTTGCTGGCCATCGCGCTCGCCGTGCTGACGGCCACGTTGTTGCCGGTGCTGGCGGTGCTGTTGCTCACGCTCGCCGCGACCGGCGCGCTCATTTTCAAAATTCCGTCCGATCTCACCGGCCTGCCCGTTTCATTTTTCCTGCTCGGCGCATTCGTCGTTTTCTTCGTCGCCGCCGGCATTTGGCTCGTGAAAAAATTCAAGCCCGATGCGCTGAAAACCGGGATCAAATTTGGCAACGACCTTGCCGCGCCGGGGGATTTGGCTGCGATTCTGCCGGCGTGCTCCATCGTGCTGCCGTTCCTGCTGCTCATCATGGCGACGCTGCGATTGCCGCTTGATAAATCCGTCGCCGGTTTTCGGCCTCGCGCTGCTGCTGGTCGTGTTGTTGCTTGGCGTCACAAAATTATTTTCGCTCGACTGGATGCCCGCCGTCGGCCTCGCCTGCGTGACCGCCCTCGAATGCGCGTGGCATTTCAGCCATTTCGATCCCGCGAATCCGAGCCAGCCGCTGAATCTGGTCTTGGCGTGGTATTTGATTTTCTTCGCCGTGTTCGCGCTGTTTCCGTTTTTATTTTTGAGACAATTTTCCGGCAAAGTTGTTCCGTGGGCGGCGGCGGCAATGGCCGGGCCGCCGCAATTTTTTCTCATCCATCGTTTCGTATCCGCCGTTTATCCGAACCAAATGATGGGCTTGCTGCCCGCTGCGTTTGCGATTCCCGGATTGTTGAGCCTGGTCGCCGTCCTGAAAAACATTCCCGCCGAAAACAAATCGCGCATGGCGCAACTCGCGTGGTTCGGCGGCGTGGCGTTGTTTTTCATCACGCTGATTTTCCCGATCCAGTTCGACCGGCAATGGATCACCATCGGCTGGGCGCTGGAAGGCGTGGCGTTGCTGTGGCTGTTCCATCGCGTGCCGCATCCGGGTTTGCGGCTGACCGGCGTCGGCCTGCTCATCGCCGCGTTCATCCGGCTCGCGTTCAATCCCGCCGTGCTGGAATACCATCCGCGCGCCGCCATCGCCGATTTTCAACTGGTATCTCTACGCCTACGGCATCGTGACGATTTGTCTGTTCGCCGGGACAAGGCTGCTCGCGCCGCCGCGCAACCTCGATTTTGAAATCAAATGTTCCGCCGATTCTTGCCGGACTGCGGCACGGTGCTGGCTTTCTTGTTGTTGAACATCGAAATCGCCGATTATTTCAGCGCGCCGGGCTCGACGCTCACCTTTGAGTTCGGCGGCAATTTTGCGCGCGACATGACCTATTCCATCGCATGGGCGTTGTTCGCGCTCGGCGTTGCTCGTTTATGGCATTCGTCAAAAAAATT
The DNA here is from genome assembly GCA_963711565.1 of uncultured delta proteobacterium. Classification (GTDB taxonomy): domain Bacteria; phylum Desulfobacterota; class Binatia; order Binatales; family Binataceae; genus Binatus. The sequence goes on from CAVQEQ010000001.1 coordinate 1,272,580, forward strand.
CCCGCCGCGCGCTATGCCGCGATGGGCTTGTTGTGCGTGACGCTGCTGAAACTTTTCTTCCACGACCTCGCGCAACTCGGCCAGCTTTATCGCATCGGCGCGTTCATCGGCGTGGCGGTCATTGCGATGCTCGCGTCGTTCGCGTATCAAAAGTTTTTCGCGGCCGGCAACAATCAGAAAGAATCAAAAGATGAAACGCCTCAATAATTTTCCGGCAGCTTGCTCTGCATTTTCGCGCTGCCTGTCGGCGTTTCAGCCATCGCCGCGAATCTGCCGTCCGACTGGCAGCACGAGCAATCGTTTGACGTTTCCACAACCGGCCTTGTGAAAATCAGTCTGCCGGTTGAAACACTCGATGCCGCGCGTCCTGCGCTCGAAGATTTGCGGCTCTACGACGACGCGGGAAATGAAGTGCCGTATTTGATCGAACGTCCCATGCCGGCCGCAGAAGGTCGTGCAAGCGGCAAAATCATTTCAAGTTTCGCTCAACGCAAACACGACAGTCATCACGCTCGAAACGGGACTGGCGCAGCCGCTCGATAGCCGTCACGCTCGAAACTCCGGCGATGGATTTTATCAAAGCCGTGCGCGTTGAAAGTTCCGACGACGGCAACCGCTGGCAAACACTCGCGCAAGGCCAGCCGATTTTTCGCCAGCCCGACGGCGCAAGTCATTTGCAAATTTCCTTTCCGCCAAGCTCTTCAAAATGGCTCCGCCTTACCGTGGATGACGAGCGTTCGCCGCCGGTCCCGTTCACCGGCGCGCTCGTCCATGCGGCCACTGGCGAGCCTGCGCCTGGAGAATTGATCCCGGCAACGATCTCCGAGCGTGACGAAAATCCCGGCGAAACGCGGCTGGCGCTGAACCTCGGCGCGGCAAATTTGAGTGTCGCTTCCGTCCAAATTGAAACCTCCGAACCGCTTTTCATGCGCCAGGTTTCAATCGCCGTTCCTAAATGTCCGAAGACTCCATCAGCGAACAAACCATCGGGCAAGGTACCGTTTATCGCGTCGCTGTCGAAGGCCAGACGCCGTCTGAAAATCTTTCCGTGCCGCTGGACAATCTGGTGCGCTCACGCGAATTGTTTGTTCTCATAAAAAACGGCAACAGCCCGCCGCTGCCGATTTCTGCCGTGCGCGTGGAGCGGCGTCCGGTTTATCTGGTTTTCCTCGCGCGGCAAGCGGGCGCATATCATTTGCTCACCGGCAACGCTCATTGCGATGCGCCACGATACGATTTGGCCGCGCTGGGCATGAATCTCAAAGACGTGGCCGTTTCTCCAATTCAAATCTCGCCGCCTTCGAACAACCCGGATTTTCGCGCAGCCGGAGGTTTTGCCTGGTCTTGAAGTAACCGGCGCGGCGCTCGACGTTTCGGATTGGAAATTTCGCAAGCCGGTGAAAATTTCCAGCGGCGCTGGAGCGCAACAAATCGAACTCGATCTGGAAGTGCTCGCTCACGCGAGGCCGGGCTTCGCGGATTTGCGCGTGTTGCATGGCAGCAACCAGGTGCCTTACATCATCCAGCGCACCTCCATCAACCGCGCGCTCACGCCGACCGTCACCGCGACGAAGGACGAGAAAGATCCAAAGTTGAGCCGCTGGATCATCAAACTTCCCCAGAGCGGTTTGCCGATCACACGACTGACTTGCGTTACCCGAACGCCGCTGTTTGAACGCTCGGTGTCGCTTTACGAAGAACTCACGGATGAGCGAGGTGACAAATATCGCCGGGTCCTAGGCGGCGCGACCTGGACGCAAACTCCGGAACGGCAGTCGAAAGATTTCACGCTGACGCTGGACGGCCCGGTACAGAGCGACACGATATTTCTCGAAACGGATAACGGCGACAATCCGCCCATCGAACTGGAAAAGTTCGTCGTCTTTTATCCGGCCACGCGAATCTTGTTCAAAGCAAACCCAGGCGACGAACTGTTTCTCTACTACGGCAACCCGCAAGTAGCGCCGCCAAGTTATGATTTGAGCCTCGTCGCCGAACAATTGCTGTCGGCTGAAAAAAATGACGCATCGCTCTTAGCTGAAGAACAACTCAAAGGCTCTTCCTGGTATAAAAATCAGATGCCAAGTCAGGGCGGCGTACTCCTATGGGGAATCCTCGCGTTGGTGGTCGTCGTATTACTCTTCATCATTTCACGCCTGCTGCCGAATTCGCAGCCACCCGCGTCGTAAGAATCCCAGTAGAGCATCGCCGCCGTTCATGCTCATGCGGATCCGACCTTCTGCACAGTCGGCACAATCGCTGCTCTACCTTGAACGAGAAGTTTAGGTCCATGCGGCTTAAGCAACTCGGCCATGGTCGGGTCGTCCGCGCTCAAACCGATATCGGCTCCAGACCTTAATCGCCCGGAAAACGAAGTAATCGACAGGCTCAACGACTGGTTCAAGCGCTGCAGTCGCGGCGTGTTTCCGAAGAGCCTCAAGCCCTCTCTGAAAATGGGAGTCGTTCAATTGAGCCAGGATCGAGTCCGCGCGGAGAGCGAGGCGCTCCGCATAATCAGACCAGTCTCTAGCGGCTTCACTTTGAATAAGCTCATGCCGCATCGGCTCGAAACCGGCTGTCACGAACGTCAACTCGATAACCGCCCGCCGATTCAGGCTCCTTTCGAGCATATCTCGGGTTTCGGGGAAGAACGGGACGAAGGCGTAATTGTCAATCTGTTCAATCGTGCCCGCTCGCAGACAGGCGACGCGATCACGCCGCAACACTCGGCGGCATTCTCGTATCGCCGCGGCAGCGTCTCTGAAATGGTGGAAAACCATCGACAAGAAGACCATCTCTACGGTTTCGTTGGCCAATGGGAGCGATTCTCCGGAAGCACGGACGAGCGATACCCGGCTACTAGATTTCCTCTTCGCTTCCGAAAGCATTTTCTCCGATGGTTCTATTCCGATGACGTGCGCGTTCAATCAACTCGAGAGCCCAGCCGAATAGCGACCCGTTCCGCAGCCAAGGTCCAATATAACTCTGACCGATGCGTTTCCGAGCGAGTCGGCGAGGACCTCCAGCCACCGGCCGAGTTGCTCAGGACTATAACTCCGACCACGATCGTAACCGGCGGCCATATTCGTTTTGTCGTAATCCACTCTGCTGACTGCCAAATAACAACTATAAGCGGGGCACTCCAGGGAAATGGTCCGCTACTTGCTGATGATCCGTCCGTCGCCGGCACGAATTATGGCGAACCGCATCGGATGGAACAGCGACTCACCTCTGTCAGCGTCAGAATGCAAGATCGTCGAAGTCTTCTTGTGCTCCTTTGACGATCCTGGCGTACTCTCGATATTCAGGACGTAATTCAGCCGTTAACTCAGAGAATGTCTTCAGAGTAGCATCTTTCGATGCGACGAGAGGCGGTGTCGATTATCAGAACGGGATAGAATTATTCCCGAGGGGAGTTGGAGGTAATCATGAACAATAGAGGTTCCCAGCTCACAAAGATCGCGCTTGCCTTGTCTCTGTGTATCGCGATCCTCGCGGGTCCGAGCCTGTCGACCTTGCGCACATCGCCGATTTCAACCTCGGCGGCCTGGAGGTCAGTCCTTCAAGGCGCCAGGTAGTACGCGGGGATGATCGCGAAACGCTGGAGCCCCGGGTGATGCAGGTTCTGGTGGCCCTCTGGCAGGCGAATGGACAGGTCGTTTCCCGCGACGATCTGATCGCCCGTTGCTGGGAAGGCCGGATCGTGGGCGAAAGCGCCATCAACCGGGTCACGTCCCTGTTGCGCAAATTGTCCGAGAGCAATGGTGGCGTCGACTTCAGCATCGAAACGATTCCGCGGGTCGGCTATCGGCTGACGGCTGGGTCTGAAGTCGGGCCACTTGGCCGCCGATCCGAAACGGAGATTGAGGCGGCGTGGCCGATGCTTCGGCGGCGCTGGGCGACTTCGCGCGCTTCATGGGCCGTTATGGGCGTCGTTCTCGCTACCGGGGCAGGTCTTTGGCTCTCGCACGATCGGTTGCCCTGGATGCCCGGCCCCGGGAAGCCCGGGTCGCCGTACTGCCATTCGACATCATCGGTCCGGGAAAGGAATTGCACGGCCTCGCCGACGGCCTGCTCGACGAAATCGTCGGCCAGTTATCGGATAGCCAGATACAGGTGGTTTCCCCGGCGAGAGCAAGACTCTGCGCGGCAAGGATCCCGAGGCAATCGACCGGTTGGGCGCCGACATGGTGCTCGATGGCACAGTGCAAGGCGATGGAAAGGCCATCGACGTTCGCATCCATCTCAATGACGTCCGCGAGCATGTGGTTCTCTGGTCCGGCGAATTCCATGGGTCTGCCGACGCAACCGAGACACTTGAGGCAAGCGTCGCCGCCCAGGCCGCCGATGTCCTCTATTGGGCCAGGACCGGGCGGTCCGGAAAGGTGAAGCTAGATGCGGCAACTTTTGCTGCCTTCATCGCCGGCCGCGAGGGCACGACCGGGGTGCGCAATACCGGCGACGGCGTGGATTTGGCCGACTATCGCAAGGTCGTTGCCGCGGCGCCGGACTTTTCGTGGGGCCACTCCGGGGTCGCGGCAATGGAAGGGTTTGAGTTGCGGGAATCTAGCCGGCATTGTACGCCGGCAACGATGCCCTGCGCGCCGATGCGCGGTTGGAGGCAAAACGAGCCCTGGCGCTGGATCCCCACAATGGAGAGGCCTGGATGGCGCTGGAGTTGTCCGCGCCGCTACGCGATTGGCAGGGACGGGAGGCATTACTGCTTCATGGCATCGCCGCCGATCCGAATTTCGAGCCGATCGCGATGATGGAAGGCCGCCTGCTCTGGGCTGTCGGTCGCGGACAGGGACGCGCTGTTTGGCTCCGACGCGCGCACGATATCGATCCCCTTTTTAACGGCGCGACCTGGTCGCTGGCTATAAACCTGGCGTCGGAGGGCCGTCTGGCGGAAAGCCGCGCGATTGTCGCACGGATGGAGCTTCAATGGCCCGATCATGGCGCTACCAAGGATGCGCGCTTCTGGACGAATGTCCTCGCAGGCGCGACAGACGACGCCCTGGCTCTGCTGGCCGATCCCCCACACGCCCCCCCGAAATGGATCAGAAGTCGGCCGACGCCTGGCGCGCGGCGCTGAAGGCCAGTGCCTCGAAGGATCCAGCGGCCAAGACCGGTGCCATTAGAGAGGTAATGGATGCGGCCAACGCCGGTTCACTCGAGCCCGGTCAGGCGCTGACGCTTCTGGCGATGCTGGGCGATCTCGATGGCGCCTTTGCCCAGGCACAGCTTTACGAACCGCTCGACTTTCTGCGCCGCCCTATCTGTTCCTGTCGACGACCGCGGCCATGCGTTCCGATCCGAGGTTCATTCCCCTGGCGCGCAAGCTCGGCCTGGTCGCCTACTGGCGCGCCACCGGCCAATGGCCGGACTTTTGCAACGAGCCGGGCCTGCCTTATGACTGCCGCGTCGAGGCGACCAAGGTTGTCGCCCAATTACGCCGCCCCTGAATACGCCAGAGGTCTGTTGAGATCGACCAGCGGCGGCCGGCCCGAATGCCGGCTTTGGGTTAAAAGCAGTCATTCGGCCTGTATTAATTGCGGGCAGTCTAGGCGTAGCACCACGTTAACGGTCGTATGAGAACGTCGGCGCCTCATCTGTTTGGGCCCGCAAGCATGGAGTTCCTGGTTGCTATCCTGGCCTCATGCTTCGACCCGATCCGCCTCGGCCTAGCGGTCGCAGTCGGATGCCTATTCTACGCGGAAATGCCCAAACTGGCATGGGGCATTTTTCTCTTTGTTCTGCCAGGTGTGGCCGCGCTTGCAGTGAGAAATGGTCACGGACTGTTATTCGATTCGGTAGCGCAATTCATTGCTGCGGGCTTGGTAGTGCTGGCTATTTACTGGTTCCTGGAATTCCGTAAGGCTCGTTCGAGCCGCAAGGTCTAGCTCCCAACAGTCTAATTTTAGAGACCACCCACGAGCGAGACTGTTAGGCCAGCCCGAGAAAAAATGAATGACGGCCTAGCGTGTTGATGATAGTATTTTCGACATGCTCCAATTCACTCGCAATACGGCTGCCTCCCTTGCTACGGAGGGGCACATATTCTGCGCAGGAACGCTCGCTCAGTGCCTACACCGCTGGAATAAACTGCCGCCTGAAAAGAAGGCATTAGCGTTCTTAAAGATGGGACGCGATGGGGTCGCGCCCACTATTTTGCGGGGCGAGCAAGTTGCCGAACTCGCCGGTAATCCAGAGCTGCTACGAGCCTAAGCTGCTAATTGGATGCGCGGTCTGGCAATAATTGCTGTCAAGCACGGCGATTTCAGATCGCTTCGAATGTTAATAACCATTGGCGGCCGCTTTGCACCAATAGCGGACATCCCTACCGACACGCGAAATCGTCGGCGCCGACGGGATGGCAGAATTCTGGCCAGCCGCGCGCGCGCCAATATTCGACCAAATGGGCTTTGCGCACGAACGCCTTGAAGCGCTCCGTTTTGCGCAAGGAAGCGCTTGGGGGCCACCAAACCTTTTCAATAGCCCAGTGGACGTAATCTGCCGCAAATCCGCGTTCAGCAAATTCGAGGGAGCGGCCCTCCGCGCCGATATATAGATAGACGAACTCCACGTCCGGCCCCAACGCAGGGAGCGTATCCGGTGCGCTGGCCTTCGCAGGAGCGGACCGCATAAGCCTCGCCCCATCGTCCAGGGGCCGACGGAAATCGATGTTCCGTCGAGGCCATGGAGTTGAGGCTATAAGCGTATCGGCCGCTTGCGCATAGCGACCCGCCGCCGCATATGCATAGGCTAGGGCCTTTAGCCTCAATCGCACGCCCTCACCGGTGGAATTGCCATCTTACTTAAAAGCACCTTCGGCGCCGTTGCGGATTTCAGCTTCCTATCCGAAAAGGATTGGGCAAATCTCGATATCGAAATTGCGGCCATGATGGGAGCGGAGGACGCGCCGTGGCCATTCGTTGCGAAGCGAAAAGGAATTGCTCTTCTTATGGCATTCGCATTGCAGGGCATCGAACAAAACACCTAGCCGATGTTCCGCCCACGGGCCCTCTCCCAACCAAGCGCCACAAGTGTAACGTCGTGATCTAAACGAGCCCTAAGGCTGGCCGTTTGCGCTGCACCTGAAGTTAGCGCAGGATAAGTCGTACGCATGAGCCGATCAGGGGGCCGGCTGCGTTGGTTGACATCCGCGCCCTCCGCGCTGGCCAGTGGAAAGCAATGAAGACCCCTTCCAAAGTTCGTATCCCGGGGAGGATCGCAGCGGAAATCGGCAGCGATATCGTTTCCGGTCGCCTGCTACCCGGAACGATCCTGGAAACGGAATTGGAGGCAAGCAGTGGGCGCAATGTGTCCCGCTCGGCCTATCGCGAAGCCGTTGGCAAGCTGGTCGCAAAGGGCCTGGTCGCGTCCCGGCAGAAAGTCGGTACGCGCGTCACGGAAGCCACGCAATGGCACCTTCTGGACCCAGATGTCCTCAGCTGGATGTTCAGTAGTGAGCCACGGAGGGACCTGCTCGCTTACCTCTTTGAACTTCGCAAAATGGTTGAGCCCGAAGCAGCGGCTCTGGCTGCGGCGCGGCGCAGGACGCAGGAGCTGCACGCCATGGCGCGGGCGCTAAAAATCATGACAGAGGAAACCCTGCATACCGACCGCGGACGGCTTGCCGATCATGACTTCCACGCAAGTCTTTTGGCGGCTTCGGGTAACCCGTTTCTCATTTCACTGTCCACAAGCGTCACCGCCGCGGTGACCTGGAGCACGAAGTTCAAGGATCGCACTCATCGCCTGAAGCGAAATGCCATACCGGACCATGTTCGCGTCTATGATGCCATTGCGGCGGGTGATGCGAAGGCCGCACGAAAGGCCATGACACGGTTAATCGAACTGGCCCTCTCGGACTTCGATCCAGGTGCGCCGGAAAACTCCGCCGGCACGCTCCCACCGCTGATCTCTTTAAGGCGGGCGGCACCACCGCAGCGGCGGACACCTGACCCTGGGTCACAAATGCGTCTCTCATTTTGTCCGACTTTATTACAGGCAGGTCATTTGGCAAGGTGACAGGGTGCCCGCGTTGCCGTATTGTCCGACAATACGTTCGGTTATTAAGCGGCGCCTTGCATGACCTTGGGGACTGATAACAGCACTTTGGAGACTGATACTGGTCGCGCCGACTCGAACGCGGAAAAGTATCGATTGCTCCTGTCAGAGCTCATTGCGCTGGTGGACACAAGAAGATGCGAGGAGCTGAACGTCGAGGACGTAATGCTTCATGCCCGCAGTGGCGCAATCGCCATTTTATTGGGCGAGCTATTTCAGAATACGGGTAGCTTCAACGTCTTCACCCAAAATGATTGGAAAAGCTTCAACGATGAGATTGCGCGCATGTCGAATGCGGCCGATCCGCCTCAGAAGATCACGGTGACAAACAAGGGCATTGCCCTCCTCATGACCTGGGCGGTCGAGGGGATACGGCGACAAGCCTAGTAACAGTGACATTCCACCGACGACGAGAGCCGACGCTGGTCTTCACCCCTTAGCGCAAAGGTAGGACGCCGATCGGATCACGCTCTACTCCATAGGCCTGTCTTAATGTCGAACTTCACCTTGCCTGCAGACCGCATTTGCATCAGAAGATCTTGCTGCTGCCTGGGTCGAGCAGTTTTTGTAGCGCATAGACGGCGCGAGGTTTGTCCAGCGCCGCCAGCACGTCTTGTTCTCGTGTCACGAACAATGCCCTCTCGATTTCTTCATCATTTCGCTCGAATTCCGCCTTTGTGCCAATAGCGGACATTCGGACCTTGCCGACGCGCTGATGTAAAGGCGCTCTGACGACTGCGTCTGTCAATCTTGCGATAGCTGCTCCTTGAGCAATTGTTGCATCCGGTCGCGAAAAACCTTGGGCGGGCGCTTTGCTTTTAAGGGGCCAAACTTGGCGCGGGCGGCTTTCATTCGCTCCTGCATATCCGCAAGCGCCGCCGGCTGGATGGCGGCGACGCTGTAGCTCTCGGAAATATCCTTGCTGACGTCATACAGCTGCGGATAGCCCACACCTTCCGTCGAAGCGAGCGCCCCCCGATAATGCGAACGGGTGGCATACTTCCAGCGCTGGGTGCGGACCGCCACGACCTCCTCGTCATTGAACAGCAGCAATTGATCGTGCGGCGAGGCGGCGCCGTTGGCCAGGACCGCCGAAATGTCGAGGCCATCGAGCTCGACGCCTGCCGGATTGGCAATGCCCGCCATCGCGCAAAAGGTGGGCAGAAAATCGATACCCATCGCGATGGAATTGGTGCGTATTCCCCGTTTTACGACACCGGGCTGGCGGGCAATGCAGGGCACGCGATAGCCGCCATCATAGGCCGCGCCGCCCTTGCGATCGCGCAGACCGCCGGTCGAGCCTTCATACCAGGGGCCGTTATCGGACGTGAAGATCAGCAACGTGTCGCGCTCAAGTCCCAGAGCCTTCAAACGCTCCATGAGGCGGCCGACAATGGTATCGATTTCCACCACCGTGTCGGCATAGAGCCCTTGCATGGTTTTGTCGCGGAACTTTGCATTCGGATAGTTCGGCAAATGGGGCGCACTCAGCGCCAGTTCGACAAAAAATGGCTGGTCCGCATGATCGGTGATGAATTTTCAGTCGGGCGTAGAACCGTTGCTGCAGCTCGTCTTCAATCGCGTCTTCTCGCGTCGGCTCCTGATCCGGGCCGTTGTCCGTGTACAGCGCCAACGGCTTCATGTCGTGGCTGTACTGCAGGCCAAAGAAATGATCGAAACCGTGGTGGGTCGGTGCCCAAGTGGGGCCGGTATGACCCAGGTGCCATTTGCCGAATAGCGCGCTGACATAACCCGCCGGTTTGAGCGCCGCCGCAATTGTCACTTCGGAAAGTGGCAGGCGCCGGTCGTCATTCGGCAAGATCACGCTATAAGCCAGGCCGGTGCGGATCGCGTAACGCCCCCAGTCAGCAAGCCAGCGCGGGAGGGCGTGCAAATATTCTGCGGCGCGTAATAATCCGTCAGAACATTTCCCTCCTGCGCCAACCGGTTGATGTTCGGCGTATGGATGGCCTTTCCGCCTTCCGGTTCGATATCCCCCCAGCCCAGGTCATCGCAGAGGACGATGATGAAATTAGGCTTACGCCGGCTCTCAGCCACCGCCTCGCCATTGACCGTTAGCGCGGCCACGGTTGCGGCCGTTGCACTCAGAAACCCCGGCGCTCCATTCTTCGATCTCCCTTGATCTGCGGCGAAAATGTGAAATGTCCCTGCCTACTTGGCCGCTGCGGGCTCGGCGCAGATGAAGCTCGACGCGTCATTGATGTCGCCGGTTCCTCTGTATTTCGCGGCCTTCGGGAAAACGCATAATGGCCGGGTCATCTCGACACCTTTCGCGCGGTCGTTGTCGACGATATTTCGTCGCGATGATCCGTTTCGGCGCGTACGCCTTTTTCGACCCACTGTTCCAGCGCGGCCACCACATCATGGTCCGCGTCGCCATCGCCGCCGGTCTGACCGAATTGATTGGGGCCGGGGCCGCCCCCGCAATGGCCCATGCCGGGCACCATGAACAGGCGATAGAAATCCTGGGTCTTGTCCCAGCCGCCCGCGCCTTTCTGGGCGGCCACCGCGTTTTTGTAATAGTCCACTGTTGCAAATGGCGAAATGTCCGAATCCGCCCAGCCGTGATACGAGATGAGTTTGCCGCCATGCGCCTTGAACCCGGTGAAGCGTCGGTCGGTCGCATCCATGATCGTGCCCATCGCTTTTTTGGAGTCGCGCGGGCCTTTTGTCTGGATCAAAATTCATGAAAGTCCCATTTCGGGTCGTGATAAACTAGGTTTGCGAAGGTCTCGTTTGCCATTATGCCCCCGCCTGGCTTTGTCATGGGCCTCCGCGAAGTTGGGGCCCGCGAAATACTGGGCCCACCCGACGCTTTCGCTGCCAAACGGCATGCCTGGGAAAATCTGGCTTGCCCGAGCTTGTCTTCGGCCCGTCATGCAGGGCCTGGTAGGTCTTGAGCTGCGCCGGAGTCAGCGGAAGCGACGCCGGATCGATGCGGCATTGCCTGGGATCGGCAATCAGGCCGTCTTTGACGCCGTCCGCCGCGTCGCATGCTCGATCGACCGCGTCGCCGACCTTCTGGATGTCGGCCGGCGAAATATAGCCGGCCTCGGATGCATAGGAATGCCTTCATGTTCGCGGCATCGCCGGCGTGCTGACTCGGCCCATTGGTTCCCCGGGTCGCCGGCGGCAATGCCGTCAAAATCATCCGGATAGCGCTGCGCCTCCGTCAGCGCTTCCCGCCCGCCCGTGGAACAGCCAATGAAATAGGAATATTCAGGTTTCCTGCCATAGAACGCAGCGGTGACAGCTTTGCCGACTGCGGCCGTCAAGTGGACGGCGCGGTAAGCCGAAATCGATGAGTTTCTCCGGATGCCCCAGGGCCCATTCCGCGCTGCGTGTTCGTGGCCGTCTCATGCCCGTCGTCCGTGCCTGCCACGGCAGATCCCGCCTTAAGGGGGCGCGGCCATGGCGCCAAGAGGATATGGCTCCCGCGAAGCCGCCATTGCCGACGGATTCATAACGCCCGGTCCAGCCCGTCTGCGGCAGCCAGACCTCGAATTTGATGTCGGAATCGCCGGTCGGCTTGATGGTGCCGCCGACACGGCAAAAGGCGACCGGTAAGGGTTTTGTCCCGGCCCCGGATCTGGCGGCGTGAACGTGCCGGCGGCCTCCGGCTGCGCCATGGTGATCGTCGTTCCCGGCAGCTTGAGGTCGGTTAGGCTCTCGCAGCTTGCTGCGAAAGCGGGATTTTCTGCGAACGCTGCCGAGGCCAGCAGGAACGCGGTCAGACCAAGCGGCATGCGATAGTTGGTCATGGCATTTTCCCATCTGAATGATTGGCAAACAAGATCAGTCTTTTCGATATCGGTTTCGTCCGCTTTGCGCCAATAGCGGACATTTTTCGGCAATTAAATGCCCTAAGGCGCGGCCTGGGCCATCTCGCGGATGGACTGCCAGCCGGTCGGGCTTTCCTTTGACTTCACATAGACCACCATGGCGCGTCCGCGGGCAACGGTCGGGCTGCCGCCCGTTTTCGGCGTAGTCTTTATCGTAAAAATGCTCGTTTCGACCGCGGTATCGCCGAGAAAGACCATGCTTTCCAGCCGGTGCTCCACGAACTCCATCTTCACATTGCGGAATGTCTTAGCCAGGCCGCGCTGTAGTTCTTGCCGGCCGTTCACGACATTTGTTCCGCCGAAATATTTCATTACATCCGGACGATGCAGGGCAACGATTGCCGCCACGTCCCCGCGTCCGAAGCCATCGCGTATCGCCTGAGTGGTGCGCTCCAACGATTGCCGGTCCGAGCGGCTCCCGCCGGAAATAGCGTCCGGCGGTTCCTGGGCCTTTGCCGGGCTATTCAGGCCGCCAGCAAACAAGCAACGCAGCGAAGATAGCGCCATACCGCATCGTCCACCTTCCTGTTTGACAATGAAGCGAAGCCCCTTTCGTCGGGCCAGAACCCGGAAATCATCGCTGCCGCCAAGATGGGCATCGCAAATTGGTTTCGACCTGGCGGCGTGTCAAGGTCAGGCGTCAGAAAATTCACTTTTGGGGCAAAATGGAAATACCTCCGCTTTGGGTCGGGAGCGGACCTGTCCCGTGGGTGCGGATTGCGTGCAGCATAGGGAAGGCCCACCGGAACGTCGCCATGTTGTGACCGATTGATTTTGACTGTCCTTCCTTAGACCATGGGGTTATCGGGGGCAGATGGCGCATCGATTGAAATGAACCGAAGCAGGAGAGATCAATGCAAAACTTCTGGAAAATGGCCGGGCGCGCCGCCCTGGCGGTCGCGATCCTAATGGGCGCCGCAGGTTCGATGGCAGGCTTTGACGGCGCCAGAGCGCAAGGCTCGGCGCCAGTCAAGAAAATCGTCTTCTGGGCGGGACCGAAGGAGCACGGCGTTCCCGGCCGGCATGAATATGAGCGGGACTTGACCGAGCTAGCCTGGCAACTTGAACACGCCACCAATCTGCGCGGCGTAAAGACGTTGGTGAAGGTCGTCACCAAACCGCCCCGAGATATCAGCGAACTCGACGATGCTGATGCCCTGGTGATCTTCGGCAACGGCGCCTGGCTCAAGACCGAGACCGGCATCCTTTTCCCGCAAGATCAGGATACCGACGGGCGCACCTATGACGCGGAGCATACCGACTGGCTGAACAAGCTTGATGCGGTGATAAAGAGCGGAAGATGGGTTTGGCGATCTTCCATTACACCATGTGGGTGGATAACTGGGTCGGCAAGCGCTTCCTGATGGACTGGTTCGGCGGCAACTGGCTACCCTATTCCTCACACAATCCGGTGGACACCTGGACGGTATCGCCGCTGCCTGTGCGTCATCCCATCCTCAATGGCATACAGCCCTGGACGTATCGTGACGAAATGTTCTCGCGTTATTTCCTCTACCACGATCCGCGTCGCACCGAGTTGATGCAGGCCATGCCCGCCACAGCGAGCAACGGCGGGCCCGATCCGGTCTCCTGGATTTTCAATCGTCCCGATGGCGGCCGTTCTTTCGTCTGGGGCGGCTCTGACTTCCACGACAACATGCACAATGTCGCCGCCTACCGGAAATACCTGCTCAACGGCATCGCCTGGATCGCCGGCCTCGAAGTGCCTGCAGAAGGGGTCAACGCACCGGCGCCCCCTGCAGATGATCCGCCCATTCCAGCGACACCACCCGGACGCCATGGGCCTGGGCCCGGGCCGGCTGGAACGCCAGTAGCACCTGCGCCTTGAGGCGCCGGCAATCGTTCAGATCCGCAATTCCGCTTTGGTCAAAAGCACGCCAAAAGACCACTCACTCTGATTTATTTATCAATTTGAACACGCGCCAACAGCGGCGGATTGTAAGACGGTGCCCCTGGATGTCACTTAATTGGGCGGCTTTTCGTAGACCCCTTTGATACCCGGGCGCACGTGGGCGATGACCCTTGCCGGGGAGCCATTTCTTTCAAAAAAATACAGCAGCCCGCGGTTGGACCGGACGGGCCGCCGTGCGTGATCCCCTTCCCGACCTTCAGTTCGCACCCCGTTGGCGGCCGGAGCTTGGCGTGTAGTTGGGTGACCAGGGGCCTGCCGTCACATGGCCCTGCGTATTCCAGAGCGGGCCGAGATCTTTCTTTTCGGCGGCATCATAGGCCGCCTGGAGATCAGGCGTTGAAGCCGGATCGAGCTGGCCGCCCGGGCCCTGGAAGCATTTGAAGTCCGGACGATTGACCCAGGCATAGGGACCGCACAGATATTTGTGGGCGCGCAACGCCGCGTCATGGACGATATTGATCTCGCGCTCGTAATCCGGATCGCCCTGCTTGTAGCCGGCGAAATTGCCCAGGTCCGAGGATGCGGCAAACACCCCGTCGACGCCCGGCAGGGCCGCTATTTTATCCGCGTCCTTCAGGCCATCGAGCCGGCGTCATGCAAATCGGGGCAATCGGCGTTAAGATGAATGGGTGAGGATTGCTGGATGGCTTTAGAGGCTGCTTACCTTCCGCGAGTGTGGCTGGGCACGAAAGTATCGGAAAAGTTGTTGCCGGCTGCGGCGCGTCCTTTGGCTGCGCACATAAAGCTGACGGAAAATTGCCAAGCTAAGTGCGTTAGCTGCGATTACTGGAAATCGCGCTGGGAAGATCATATCGATACGGACCGAGCGATTGATTTGATCAATCAGATCGCGGCCGCGGGAATCCGGAATTTGCGGCTGACCGGCGGCGAACCCTTGCTGCGCATGGATTTGTTTCGGGTACTGAAAGCGGCGAACACTTCTTCTTTTCACAAAATAATTTTGCAAACCAACGGGCTGCTGATCAAGAAATTACACAAAGAGATCAACGATTCGCCGATTACCCATGTAGCGGTGTCCATCGATGGATTGAAAGAGACCAACGATCAGATTCGCGGAATTCGCGGATATTTTGATCTGGGCATGGAAGGGTTGCGGCTGCTGAAGGATAAGGATCTGGCGATTTCGATTACATTGAATAAGGTTTCGGCGGCGGAGTTGACGCGACTACACGAAACGGCGCGCAGCGTGGGCGCGCGGATGGAAACGAATATTTTGAGCCGCAGCCTGTTCTTTTTTAAGGATGCGGATATTGATTCGATCTGGCCGGCAAAAAACGATGTGCCGCAGATTACCAATTTTATGCGGGACACTTTACAACGGCCGAGCTACGAAGTGGATTACATCACGGATTATTACAATCACGAGGCCGTGAACGAGCCGGCCTGCGTGCTGGGATTTCTGCAGGTTTTCGTACTGTCCAACGGTGATGTTTTGACGGGATGCTACCCCTTGCCGCCGGTTGGGAATGTGTTGAAGGATTCGTTGGCGAATATTCTGGCGTCGGACGCGTATATGAAGCAGAGCGCGGCGATGTTGCGGCGGGAATGCCCGGGATGTACTTGCGGGGTGGAGAGTTCGTTGGCGATGCAGCATGCGGGATCCAGCGCGTTTTATGAGCTGGGGAAATTGATGAATCGCGGAAAGAAGAAAACCCCGCCTCCGGTGCGTGTGCCGGCGGAGAATGATTCGCAGTTGCGGGTGCTTTGAGGCCGCAGGGGCTAAAGCCCCTCGTGTGATGCGTCGTTAACGGCCCGACTAAAGTCGGGCCCTCCTGAAAACCCTTCGAACGATCGGCCGACTCAAGACTGCCCGACTAAGGTCGGGCCCTCCCGAAAACTCTTCGAACGAACGACTGACTCAAGTTAGGCTCCCCAAATCCTTCGAATGATCGGCCGACGTGAGTTGCCCCTCCGAAAATCTTTCAAACACGGATCGACGCAAGAGCGGCCCGACTGAAGTCGGGCCCTCCCGAAAAAAAAGACAAAAAAAGCGAGCCGCGGTTGGCGGCTCGCTTTTTTTTGTGAAAAACAGTTTTACAAAAACGGCGAACTACTTGAAATACCGTTTTACAGGTGCGGCGAACTACTTGTTGGCGGACTTGTTCACGCGCGCGTGCACATTGAGCGTGCTAACCAAACGCTGGCCGGAGGGCGGGGTGCGAACTGCGCCTCCGAAGATAATCTCTTTGGCGGAGACTTTCTTGCCATAGAGGCGTTCGTTGGCGTCATTGTCCGGGCGGACGGTCGAGCCTTCCAAAGAGATACCGGCGAACAGGCCGCGCGAACGGGAATAGGAAAGAATCTCCGCGCGCATGGTTACGTCAGATTCCGCGGATGCGCTGCGGCCCTTGGGGCCAGCGGCGACCGACGCGTCACCACCGAGCTTGACCTTGCTGCTGAGAATGCCTTGCGCGCCGCGGTCGTTCATGACCAGTAGTACGAAGTCGGTGGCTTGGCCGCCGATTTGGAAGCCGAAACTGCCGCCTTCCAGAGCCATCATCGAAGGAGCGCTCCAGGGGCCTTTGAAGTTGGTGCCGGTGCGGCAGGTCATTGCGCCGCGGCCATAGCTGCCGCCGACGATAAACGCGGCCTTCAGCACGGAGGGGTACACGATGACGCATTCCGCTTTGCTGAGCAAATCCTGAGGAATGTCGTCTGGTACGTTCAAAATTTCCTTCATGACGGTGCCGCAGTTGAGCAAGCGGTCGGCATCTTTGGTGGTGTCATCATCGGCAGCCAAGATCGGCGCCACGCACATGGCAAAAGTCAAACATCCAGCTATCCATCGCTTCATCAAAATCTCCTTTATATTCGACGCCGATATTCAGAGTCGGCCTCAGTGGGCATATTCCAGGGCGGCGTCCATCATAATGACTTCTGGGGCGGGCTGCAATCGCTGAGGCAACTTTGCACTCGGAACGGCCTAACTAGCGGGGTGCGGGCCGATGCAATCCAGTATCCGGCTACGAACCTTGAAACCGGACGGTGGAGTCACCCTCGGGCTTATCCATGATGTCCATGACCGATAGTTGGGCGAACGAACTGGCCATTGCGATGCGACTCGACGCTTGAAAAGAAATACGGATATACTTTCTTATGCGTTTTTTACAACTACGAGTTGACTCTCGAATGGCGATAGCGTTTTTCTTTGCGAGCTTCGCGGTGATGCTGGCCGCTGCTGCGCCGGCGGACCAGGACGCGAAATGGTCCAGTGATTTGGCGGCTTGGCGCGCGCAGCATGCCAGCGAATTGCAGAAACCGGCGGGATGGCTGTCGCTGACGGGACTCGACTGGCTGGAAGTGGGCGACAATACGTTTGGCTCGGCGCCGGACAACAAGATCAAGCTGGTGGGTTGCCCCGGGCATTTGGGAATTTTGCACCTCGAAAACAATTCGGTGCAGTTGCTGCCGCCGAAAGGCGGAGATTTTTCGCCGGATTTTCTGGTTGCGGGAATTCCTGCCAAAAAGCAATTGATTCCAGTGACTCCGGACGACGATAAGAATGCGCCACATTTGACGATTGGCTCGCTGAACATGTATGTGATTCAGCGCGCGGATCGTTTTGCGCTGCGCGTGAAAGATGCAAAATCGCCGGCACTGACGGGATTTCACGGACTGAAGTGGTACCCCGGAGATCCGGCGTTTCACGTTATTGCCAAGTGGATTCCCTACTCTCCGGCGAAAACGATTACGCTGGCGACCCTGGCGGGGACCACTTACGACGCGCCGGTGCCGGGAGTGGCGGAGTTTACCTTGCAGGGAAAAACCTATCGGCTGGAGCCGGTATTGGAAGATCCGAAGGCGACACAATTATTTTTTGTGCTGCGGGACCCGACCAGCGCGACTACGACCTATCACGCTTGCCGGTTTCTTTACACGGTGTTGCCGGACCATGGTTTAGACAAGCCGGGGACGTTGTCGCTGGATTTCAACCGGCTGGAGAATCCGCCGTGCGCGTATACGCCGTATGCCACCTGCCCGTTGCCGCCGGCCGGTAATCGCTTGCCGGTGGCGCTGCCGGTGGGCGAAAAGCGCTATCACGAGTAGAAGAACGTTTCTGACGAATGTTACGATTTTGAGGATCGAATTCGAGAATTGCGAGCCAACTGCTATCAATGCCCACTGATAACAATACACCCCGTCCGGATGCCAACGCCGATGCCAACGAAGGCGCCTCGCCACAGCGCGAAAAATTGACGCTGCTGCGGCATGCGCTGCTGCGCATCCACAAAACGCTCCTGAATATGGAGCGCCAGGATTATGAACGGGATCACGGCGCGGTGAATACCGGCGAGCTGTTCCGGCTGGTGATCGATGATCCGCAGTTTGCCTGGCTGCACAACATTTCGGAATTTGTGGTGCGCATTGACGAGACTCTGGCGGGCAAAGAGCCGGTGACCGTGGAATATATGCGCGAATCTTTCGTGCTGGCGCGAAAAATGTTTACGCCCACGGAAGCGGG
Source organism: uncultured delta proteobacterium (assembly GCA_963711565.1). Taxonomy (GTDB): domain Bacteria; phylum Desulfobacterota; class Binatia; order Binatales; family Binataceae; genus Binatus. Next base: position 1,290,932 of record CAVQEQ010000001.1, read on the forward strand.
CGATGCGTTTCAGAAAAAATATTTTGATGCGATTCAGCGGGACCCGGCGGTAGTGATGGATCACGCGGAGCTGGCGCGACTGTTTAACACCGAACCGATGGACTCAAGCGCGGCATAGATTTTCTGGAACTTACTCGCTTGCTCAATCTAGACAATTTCCCGGTTACGCACGATGAGGATGGCCAGCAGTTTTTGCTGACGATCGACAAGCAGGTGGCGCTGCTCGCGTACAGCCGGAGGCCCGGAATCCTTTCGCTGGATCACACTAGAGTTCCGCCCGCGATCCAAAGTCAGGGTGTGGCTGCGAAGTTGACGCGCGCGGCGCTGGATTTTGCGCGCGCGGAGAATTTGCGGGTGGTTCCGGCTTGTTCGTATGCGGCGGCGTTTCTTCGGAAGCATACGGAGTATGCGGATTTGGTGGCGTCGCCGAAGAGTTAGTTTTTGCTCATTTCCTATTTCTCGCGGCTTTAATTTTCAGAAAATACCGTTGAGTCGGAATGCTTGCCGAGATGGGGCGCAGCATGCTGCGCCCCTACAAAGGCGTTGCTTGATCGACGATGGATCGATTTCATGGCTGTTACTTCAAAACTTAAGATTCGGCGGTTGCGGCGGGCGGAGTTGCCGCACGATACGGTGGACCTGGCACGATATTTAATCGGGAAAGTTGTAGTGCAGGAGCTGGCGTGCGGGCGATTGAGCGGGCGAATTGTGGAGACGGAGGCCTACCCGCCGGGCGATCCTGCGGGGCATCATTTCCGGGGACCTACGCCGCGGATTCGCTCGATGTATCTGCATCCCGGGCACGCTTATATATATTTTAATTATGGCGTGCACTTCATGTTGAATGTGGCCAGCGAACCGCACGGCCAAGCCGGAGGGATATTGATTCGGGCGCTGGAGCCGCTGGAGGGCGTGGAGTGGATGCAGAAGCATCGCGCAGGATCTCGCGGCCGACGACCTCAGACTGGTAGACCTGACGCGGGGGCCCGGACGATTGGCGGCGGCTTTGCAGATTGACCGCCGGCACGATGGAGTGGATTTATGCAGCGCAAAGAGTTCGTTGTGGCTCGGCGAACTGGTGGGGGATGCTACCGCGCAGGATGCTGGAACGGTGCGGAAGGACGTCGTGTCCAAGACCGTGCGTATCGGGATCACGCAGGCCGCAGACAAATTGTTGAGGTTTTATGAACGGGGGAATCCGTTTGTGAGCGGCCCGAAGCGACTACTGGCACTGAACAAAAAGAAACTCCCGGCAAACCGGAAGAAAAATACTCGCCGCGAATCCAAGTAAAGCTATTTGTAGGTGGTTACCACTTCCCCGTTTTCAATTTTCAGGTTGGTGACGTCCGCCGGAAGGCGAAGCTTTTCGCGATTTTCCGGAGAATCCATCAGGCGCTGCACGGCGTTCTGCAGCGCGGAGAGTGGCAAGGGCAGCGCGCCAATCTGTCCGCTGAGCGGCTCGAAGCGGATGTAGCCATTCTCGGAACCCAGCTTGCCTTCGAGTTGCAGCGTCATATCTTTGCCATGGACGTCGAAGACAACGTAGGCGATAACGCGGTCGCCGACCAATTGGACTTTTACGTCTTTCACGTTGGAGCGCATCTGGTCGATGTCTTCGGCGGACGGCATCGAGGGATTGCTGAGAGTGTTGTCAGGTGCCGGGGTGCTGGCAGGGATAGCCGGCGCATCGCTGGAAGCACTCCCTGAGTTTCCGGGACTTGGATTTGCCGGCGGGGCGGCTGCGTATTGCAGGCGGGCGCTGCCGGGAAGTTCAAGGTGCGAGGCCAGGTAGGAGTTTAGCTCGGTCTGGTCCATGTGCATCGCGGCGGGCTGGCCGTTGGCTACGGCTTGTTCGACTTGCTGAAATTTTTCGTCGACGCGGGCAGCGGCTTGGGCGGTGACCTGAATATCCGGCGGCGGAGATTTGTGGAGCAGTAGAACCAGAGTGATTGCAGCGGCGGCGTAAGTGCTCCAGCGGAACAGGCGGAAGGCCAGCTGCCAGGTGTTGCGAGGGGACGCGGCGTGGAGCGAGGAGCGCTCGTCGCTAGAAGGCAAATTGTTATTCATACCAGGTTCTCCCGCAGCGCCCGTACAGCGGCCCAAAAGCAAAAGACCGCGAATATGTCGCTATATGTAACGTAGGCGCGAGGACCGCAAGGTACAAGGGAACGGAAGTACTGGCGGCGAGATGGATACCTGTCCGGAAGTACTTGGGAGCGTGTGCGATACTGCTTTTCACAATTTTCTGCACGTAAATGAGCCGCACTGCGCTAATGACCAAGCCGAAAGACGCGCCGCACAACGTGAATGACGAGAGCCGAGTATGGCCGTACCTGGCGCTCGCGGCGGGAATTGCGTGCATTGGATGGTCGGCTATTTTTGTGCGCTGGACGGATATGCCGGGGCCGGCTTCGGCGTTTTACCGGATGCTGATTCCCGTGGTGGTGCTGGCGCCTACGTGGTTTGTGGGGCGCGGAGCTACCCGATTGGACCGGCGCGCGTTCCTGATCATCGCCCTGGGCGGGCTTTTCTTCTCGCTGGATCTGGCCTTCTACAACACCGCTATTTTGCGAACGACGGCGGCCAACGCCACGCTGTTCGGCAATTATTCTCCAGTGGTCGTGGGTTTGCTTACCTGGCTGATTTTCGGCCGCAGACCCAGAATAACTTTCTGGCTCGGTTTGCTGCTGGCCCTGGTTGGTACAGGCGCGATCGTTTGGACTGATTTGCGCGCGCATGTCGGCTTTGGCGCTGGGGATGTGATGGCGTTAGCGGCTGCCGCGTTTTTCGCCGTGTATTTGATGGTGACCGAGCAAGTGCGCTCGACCATCAGCACTCTGGTTTTTCTGCGACTGGCCATGCTCACCAGCGCCGTGTTTCTGTTGCTGATGAATTTGGGCATGGGCGTTTCGCTGCGCATTCCCCCAGGACACTCCTTGCCGGCGTTGCTGGCGCTGGGGTTAATTACGCAGCTCGGCGGTTACATGGCGCTGACGTATGCCATGGGACATTTGCCGGCGACGGTAACCTCAGTGAGCTTGCTGTTGCAGATACCGTTGACGGCGGTGCTGGCGACGCTTTTGCTCGGAGAGAAATTAAACGCGGCGCAGATCCTGGGCGGTGTGCTGGTGCTTGCGGGAGTGGGACTGGCCAACTGGCGAAGCGCTCCGGAACAAGAGGCGAACACTTTGCTGGCCGGAAGTGATGCGTGAACTACTCGCTGTCGAGGAAAACCGTTTAATTCGTGACGGGGGACTTGGCGGGGGCGTCCGCTAGCGCGAGAATTTCCACGTTGTTGCCGTTGGGATCCTGAATGTAGACCGAGGACGTGCCGTCGCGGTGTTTTTTTGGCAAGCCGTATACGCTGGGATCGCCGAGAACCGCGAAATGATCCGGATGCTGCGACGGCAGCACAAAAGCCAGCCGAATATTGGCGAATTCCACCAGCGCCCAAGTGTCGTCCTGATAGGCCACCTTGCATTGAAAATGCTGCTGGTACCACTTCACCGTCTCCGAAATATTGGCCACGGAAACCGCTACATGGTCCATGGTGTCCAGCGAACCGCTGTTGAGTGATTTATTTTCCAAGGAACCCGGCATATACCGCCTCCCACGCTGCACGCGCAGAAACCCTGAGTAAGAGTACTCGTTTTGTGGCCGCGCTGGCTACGCAGCTGCATACGCTTTTTCACCGCGCTCAAATGTGGAGCCGAGGAATTCACCTTCGTAAATGGCGGCACATTGCGTGTCCGAAATACCCGGGGCCGTTGCGAATGGCGCCAAACGATTCGCAGCGGGAGACTTGCCGTCCGACAACCGCTAAGGGAAACTCATAACGTCTTCGAGGGACAAAAGCCGCCCGACTTTTGTCCATGATGCGCTGCTTCAAATACGTAGTTTTCACCAAGAGGAACTCCCATGCGACGATTTTTGAGCATTTTCACCGCGTTACTTTGGCCTTTTCTGGCGGGCGCGCAACAGCCGGCTGGGCCGATCAACACTCCGCTGCCCGCCGAAAGATCGTCCCCGTCAGGCGCCGCGGGTGCCGCAACTTCTGTGGCAGCGAGCACTGCGCCAAATTCACGATTGCGGATTGGGATTGCGCTGGAAGGCGGCGGAGCCCTGGGGTTGGCGCACATCGGCGTATTGCAGTGGTTTGATGAGCACCACATCCCCATCGATTACGTGGCCGGCACCAGCATGGGCGGATTGGTCGGGGGCTTTTATGCCACGGGAATGGATCCCGCGGAGCTGCGGGCGTTGATTCAGAGCATCGACTGGAACCAGGTGTTGAGTGGGCGGACGCCGTACGAAGACCTGTCCTTTCGCAGAAAAGAAGATCAGCGCGCGTACCCTAACGCGTTGATCCTGGGCTTGCGTAAGGGCTTGAAGCTGCCGGGCGGACTAAATTCCGGACACCAGATCAGCCTGTTGATTGACAAGGTGACGCTGCCCTATTACGAAGACAAATCGTTCAACGATTTGCCGACGCCGTTTCGCTGCGTGGCTACGGATCTAGTAAGCGGTAAGCAGGTGGTCTTCAGCGGAGGGCGGCTCAGCGAAGCGCTGCGCGCGTCCATGTCGATTCCCGCGGTGTTTACCCCGGTGTATCGGAAAGATCAGGTTCTGGTGGACGGCGGGCTGGTCAATAATCTGCCGTCAGACGTCGCCAGGCAAATGGGCGCGGATATCGTCATCGCCGTGCACCTGGACACGCAGGCGGTGGACGCTAACGACATTCAGTCCTTGTTTAGCGTGCTCCAGCAGTCGGTGCGCGTAGTAGTGGCGCAGAGCGAAGTACGCGGCATGGCCCAGGCGGACATGGTGGTGTCGGTACCGCTGAGCGAGTTTGGCTCGTCCGATTACGAAAAAGATGTCGCGATTATGGCCAAGGGCTATCAAGCCGCGACAGATAAATCGCGCTTGCTTGAGAAATTCGCATTGAACGATGAGCAGTGGCAGGAATACGTCCGCGAACGCAACTCCCGCAAACGCACGGTGGATCCCGTTCCGCAATTCATTCAGGTGCGCGGAACCACGACCATACAGCATACGGACGATATCGAACGTTTTCTTGCGCCATTTGCGGGGAAAACTCTGGACACCGAGGCGCTGGATCGGGCCCTGACTCGACTCACCGGCGTAGGCCGTTACGACACGGTGGGTTATCAGATCATCGAGAAGGATGGCAAACAAGGATTGCGCATCGAGGTCAACGAAAAAAATTACGCGCCGCCAACGCTTCAGCCAGCATTTGAGGTCAATGGAGCGGAAACCGGGGATGTGGGTTTCACCATGGCGTCGCGACTGACGTTCCTGGATGTTGCGGGATTCCGCTCGGAGTGGCGGACGGATTTCTCGTTCGGGCAGACCTATGGAATCGCCAGCGAGTTGTACCGGCCGTTCACTCCGGTGAGCAAGTGGTTCTTTGCGCCGCGGGCCGACGCGGTCGACCAGAATTTTAATATTTACTACAAGACTAATCCCATAGCGGACTACCGGCTGGTTCATGCGGCTATTGGAGGCGACTTCGGCTACGGCTTCAGCCGCTTCAGCGAGCTACGCGCCGGTTACGAAGTGGGATATCTCAGCGCCGACTTGCGATTGGGTAGCCCCGAGTTCCAATCGGTCAGCGGACGAACGGGAGATTTGCGGGTGCACTATTTAATGGATCACACGGATGATCCGATAGTTCCCCGCAGCGGATTTCGTACTGAAAGTACTTTCCGCTGGTTTGATACCAGCCCCGGCGCGCCCAGTGCATTTCCCTCGCTGATCACGCAGCTCGAATATTTTCGACCGGTGTCCGAACTTGGATCTGTTTTTGTCCAAGCTAGCGGGGGTTCTACTTTTGGCTCAACGAATACGGGGATTCCGCAATTCTTCCTGGGAGGACCCTCCACGCTGGGCGCATACGGTTTGAACGAGTTGCGCGGCGATCAATTCTACTTGTTCCGCGCCGGCTATCTGCATGACATTTTCACGCTACCGACTTTTGTGGGCACCAAGGTCTATGCCATCGGCGCTTACGAATTCGCAAAAATGTATGGCGTCACGAATGAAAGTGGCTTCCCGAACGATTTCTCTGCCGGCGTGTTGGCGGAAACCTCGCTGGGGCCATTGTTCATCGGTGGCGCGGTGGGCGACACCGGTCATCACAAGTGGTTCTTTCAACTGGGGCGTGTTTTCTAGCTTTGGGATGGCTTGCGGCCAGATTCCAGGCCACGCTCCTGTCGCGTAATTTGCAGCATTCAAGCAACATAGCCGGATTTCCACAGACCGCGCCGAGCTGTGAACTTCCATCCACGCGTTATTCATACCGCTGTAACACAGCTCGCGCTATAACTCTCCCGCCAAAGACCAATCGCGCTATTCGGCAAATATTACAGAGGACTGGAGTGTCATGGCCACAGCCACATCAGCGGTCGCACCAACGACTGCACCCGCCGCGCCGCACGCGTTACACGAGAAAATGGCCAAGGGCCCCGGCGCCATCGGAATGCTGATATTCGGCGTGGTGCTGATCGCCGGGATCATTTATATCGGCGTCAGCTTGTCGCACGATTTGATTGCGTTGCAAGGCGGCTCGGTACTGCCGTATGTGTTGCTGGGCGTAGCGCTTTTCGTGGCGCTGGCTTTCGAGTTTGTGAACGGCTTCCATGACACGGCTAACGCGGTGGCTACGGTGATTTACACGCATTCGCTGGATCCGCAAATCGCGGTGACCTGGTCGGGATTCTGCAATTTTGTGGGCGTGGTGCTGTCGTCCGGCGCGGTGGCCTTCGGGATCGTGTCGCTGCTGCCGGTGGAGCTGATTCTGCAAGTGGGGAGCGGCGCGGGTTTCGCGATGGTCTTTGCACTGCTGGTCGCCGCGATCATCTGGAATCTGGGCACCTGGTGGTTCGGACTTCCCGCATCGAGTTCTCACACTTTGATTGGCTCGATCATCGGTGTAGGCATAGCTAATCAGCTGATGCAATCGCGCAGTGGAACCAGCGGCGTGGACTGGGCGCAGGCCGCCAACATCGGCAAATCGCTGGTGCTTTCGCCGATCGTGGGATTTTTTCTGGCGGGGCTGTTGCTGCTGGTCATGAAAGCCATTATCAAAGATAAGCGCTTGTATGAAGCCCCGAAAGGTAACGAACCACCGCCCTGGTGGATTCGCGGGCTGCTGATTCTCACCTGCACGGGCGTTAGCTTTTTTCACGGATCGAACGACGGGCAAAAAGGCATGGGCCTGATTATGCTCATCCTGATCGGCACCGTTCCTACGACCTACGCGTTGAATCATGCAGTGACCGCGCAACAATCCCAAGACTTCGTGGCGGTTTCCCAGCAGACCGCCAACACTTTGGATAAATATGTGCAAACTGGCGCAGTGGTTGGCGATCCTCGTGAAGATGTGACCGATTTCATTCGCACCAAAGAATTCAAGCCAGCCACCATGCTGGCTTTGCGCGAGATGGTCAACCAGGTCGGTACCGAAATGGCCATCTTTAAAGAGCTGTCTAAGGTTCCTAACAATGAAGTGCGCAACTATCGCAACGACATGTATCTGGTCGGCGAAGCGATTCGCCTGATGCTCAAGTCCAATGTGGCCAAAATTTCCGCGGCGGATGCGGCGGTCCTTGCCAACTATAAATCGCGCCACATTGACACGGCCACCCGTTTTATTCCCATGTGGGTGAAGGTTGCGGTGGCGCTGGCGCTGGGCCTGGGCACCATGGTCGGTTGGAAGCGCATTGTCGTTACCGTGGGCGAAAAAATCGGGAAGAACCATTTGACCTACGCGCAAGGGGCGGCTGCGGAAATCACCGCCATGTTTACCATCGGCGCTGCCGATACCTTCGGATTACCGGTGAGTACCACTCACGTGTTGTCGTCCGGCGTGGCTGGGACCATGGCGGCTAACCGTTCAGGAATCCAGATGTCCACAGTGCGCAACCTGGCGCTGGCTTGGGTGCTTACTTTGCCGGTCGCCATGATGCTTTCGGGATTTTTGTTCTGGACCTTCCGCAAGATTTTCTAAAAGGTTCGGCGAGGAATCTGACAGACAGGGGCACGGAGTCACCGCGCCCTCTTTTATTGCGCCAAGTGAATTCCCTTGCAATGAGAAGAAGGCCAAACCACCTGATTCGGCAGGTGGCAATAATCCTGTGGCGAATACAAAGCGAAAACATGTTGACTTTCGCCTTTTGTTCTCTATAATGGCCCACGGTAGAGGAAACGGGAAACGGGCGCTGCACCTGCTCCATTGCCGATTCTGGCTCTCACGAACTGGCGTAGCGTCCGTTATTACCGTCCCCCAGCCTCTGCAAGGAGCGGTCATGGACCTATCGGTTGGCAGCGTCTTCCGGGCCCCACAAATCTCTCAACGCCTCGGCAATCAACTTGGACACATTGAAAAGACCTCCCGGCGCGCCTCGCGGAAAGCCGCTACTTGGCTTGCCCATCGGCGCATCTGGTCGCCGAGGATTGCGGTCCCAGCCAGCAGCTCGCACGTTACTCGGTCCGCGGAGTTGGCCACGGAGCTGGCTGCGGCACAGTGCGAAATGCTGCTGCGGACAGGCTTGGATGTGGCTCTCGGCGCGTCCCGCTCGCGTAGTGTGGCGCGGACGGCTTCGCGCTGCGCTGGCGCCGCCAAGGTCCTAGTGGTAGAGCCTGGGCGGGAGTCCGCTTTCCTGGCTCCCTTGCCACTGCAGAGGCTTGAGGGTCTCTCAGCAGCCACCTGCGAGGTATTGCGGGCGAGTGGGCTAGTCACCATCGGCGAGCTCCAGAGGGTTCCGAAGGCTGCGCTGCAAGCCGAGTTTGGCAAGCGGGAAGGGCTCCAAGTGTGGCGGACGGCCCGTGGCATCGATTACGAACCAGCGCCAGAGCCGGCCGCTTATTCCGACGCTGCGTTCGCTGCGGGAGCGGAAACGCACTTTGTGAGCGGATCGCTGCGCAGATTGCGAAATGCCAGCCTGTTTGCCGATTGGCGCGCTTTCAAGGCTTCCCTGTCCCGCCGGGTGCGCTTGATGGCCGGAGTCTTGATGGCAGGTGTATTGAGGTAGCACAACCGACAACTAACGCGGGGCTGCTGTTGCGGGAGGGGCGGGCGGAGCGGCATACTCGCAACAATGGACGAACTAGGTACTCGAAACGAACCACGTACTCGCGGAACGACGCATCTGGGTGCGCCAGCCGGGCATGCGCGCTCGAAGCGTCGCGCGGCGGTTCTGGCTGTGTTGCTGACGGCCACTTTCACGCTGGCCAATTGCGCCAATGCCGACGAAATTCGCCTGAAGGATGGGAAAAAACTCTACGGCGAAATCGTGGCGCTCGACGACAACATGTACAAGGTGAAGACGGACTTCGGCTACGTCCTCGTCGAAAAAGACAAGATTGCTTCGATCATCCCGAACTCTTCGGGAACCTCGGAACCCAAGCCAGCTGCCAAGAAGGAAGCGCCGGTAGTGAAGCGCCCGCCAACTAAGACCACGGCAGCCTCCCAGCCGCAGACGGAACCCAGTAGCCCGTCCGCAGACGCGGCGGAAGCACCGAATGCCGAGAATCCGCCCCCAACAGAAGTAAGTAAGCGGGAAAAGACGCAAGCCATCGTCGCTACTTCAGCGACGGTGAAGCCGGAGGCGCGTACGACCGCGCCGAAACAAATTGTAGCGCCCGCGCTGCGCCCCGTGGCCGCGCCGGTCACTGGCGGCCCCAGCATCGTCGCGAATTCCGCTGCGCCGTTGCCCCCGCCGAAAGAAGCCGCGCAAGAAGAAGTCCGCGGCAACCTGTACATCAATCACGCCAGCAACTTTCGTATCTACAAAGCGCCCAGCTGGAATTTGATCGAGGATGCACGCAAAGCTCTGCCCAACGCGATCGTCGCCATGGGAACGTTCAACGAGTCGACACTCTTGGTGGTAGGAAAAGAAAAAAACAAGGAAGCGCTGGAACCGGCAGCCGCCGCCGTGGAACACCGCGTACGCGAAGTCTACGAAAACTACCGGCAAATTTCGCGGCGGACCACCACGGTTGGCGGTCTTCCCGGCATCGAGTTTCGCTATCGCGGAATGGCGGACGACCATGACTGGTCGGGAACGCTGGTGGTGCTCGCGCGGGGGAATGAGATCTTTACGATTTTAGGAATGACTTACGCCGACACCGACCTGATTCAAATTCAAGAAAACGTAATCGCTCGCTCGATCGCCAGCCTGGATTTCTCCACCATCAGCCCTGCGGCAGGCAACTAAAAATAAAATTGCCCAGCGCAGCGCCTGCAGTAACTGCGTTTGTTATTTTTAGAACCTTGCAATTAGAAATGTACTAGTGGGCCGCGGCGTCGGCTGTTTCGCTTCCCTTGCGATGCTCGCGGATCATGGTGATCAATGCTTGCGCAGCGCGCGGCAAGCTGCGGTCGCGGCGATAGACCAGGCCCAGCTCGCGGAATAATTCAAGGCCTTCCACGTTAATCAGTTTCACTTCGCCGGCCTTTACCTGGTCTTTAGCGAAGCTCTCGCTAATTAAGGAAACGCCGACGTCCGCCGCCACAAAGCGCTTGATCATGCCAATGCTCGGCAATTCCATGGTGACTTGAATGCGCGAACGATACGGGCGGAAAAGTTTGTCCAATACCTGGCGAGTGTAACCGGTCCGCGGGAAAATTTGCGGCTGCGAAGCCACCTCTTCGAGAGTCACTTTGCCGCGATGGGCCAAAGCATTCTTCGCGCTGACCATGAAGCGCATCCGGTCTTTGTAAATGTGATGCACTTTCAAATTGGGCGACTTGGTTGGCAGCGTGACGATGCCCACGTCCACCGTGCCGTCTTCCACGCGCTGCAATATTTTATGGCTGAAATTCCGGTAGATACTGACGTGCACCAGCGGGTATTTGCGCTGAAATTCCGCAAAAATATCCGGCAGCAAATACAAGCAGGTTGCTTCATTGGCGCCAAAGACTACGCGACCCTGCACGATATCGCCGCGGTCCGCCACACCCTGCACGGATTCATCGCGCAAGCGCAGCAATTTCTCGGCGTATTCGAACAGCACTTCGCCGGCCGGCGTCAATTCCACGGACTTCGCCGAGCGATCCAGCAGCTTGGCGCGGTAGGCCTGCTCTAACTGGCGGATCTGCGCGCTGACTGCGGACTGCGAGCGGAAAACCTTTTGTCCCGCGCGCGAAAAGCTTTTAAGTTTTGCAACGTACACGAATGTAGCGAGTTGGTCGAAATCCATAGGCAGAGTTCTCGGCGAGAATTATAGCGGATTCTGCCCGCCGAGTGGACTGTGAATTGCGATCCTTTCAGACGTGCAAGCCTGCGGAAGAGGCTTGCGCCGCATCATTCGAGGTCAAAATCAGGGCATGATCACTCAGCCGCGCCAGCAGCGGCCGCCAGGTATTCTCGATCGACCCCTGGAAGTGGATGGGCTGTACGCGCAAGAGCGGTAGGCCCGCGCGGCGGGTCAGCAGACGATTGGCGCAAGGGCTGGCCGTAAGCTCCACGTGCTGTTCCAGAACGCGCCTGAGCCACATTTCTTCAGCGTCGGTAATCTCGTGCAAGCTCACAAAATCACGATGCACCACTTCCTCGGCGCCCGCGCGCAACACATACGCCAGGCCGCCAGTCATTCCCGAGCCAAAATTCATCCCCATCGTGCCCAGCACCAGCGCGACTCCGCCGGTCATGTACTCGCAGCCATGCTGCCCAAGGCCTTCCACCACCGCCAGCGCGCCGCTATTGCGCACCGCAAACCGTTCACCGGCGCGTCCGGCGATGTACAGCTGTCCTGAAGTTGCGCCATACAGAACCGTGTTGCCAGCCAACACGTCGCCGCGCCGCGAGGCCGCCGAACCCGCCGAAATGCTGATCGTTCCGCCAGAGAGTCCTTTGCCAACGTAATCGTTCGCTTCACCGGTGAGCTTCAGCGTTAGCCCATCCGCGAGAAACGCTCCAAAACTTTGTCCTGCGGACCCGTGAAACTCGCGACGGATGTCCGCAACGAATTCAGGATTCTTGCTGCGCCGCCGCATCACTTCGCCGCTGATGCCCGCACCCACGCTGCGATCGGAGTTGCGGATGGGTTGCGATTCCGGTTCATGATCCAGCGAGCCGCTGAAATGCATGGAATCTTCCAGCGCGGCAGCGTGAACGGTCGGTGTTTGCTGCGGCGCAACACGGCCCGCAGCGGAGATCGGCACCACCATAAGCGGATCCATTCCAGATCGCGCCGAAAGCCGATCGTACCAGCCGGTAAGTTCGCTCAGCGAACGTACACCCAGTTGCGCGAGCCGCGCGCGGACCTCATCGGCCAGCGAGCGGAAATACGCGACGACCATTTCCGGCTTCCCTTTGAATCGCGCGCGCAGAGTTTCGTCCTGGGTGGCAATTCCTACGGGACAGGTATTCAGGTGACACTGGCGTGCCATAACGCAGCCGATGGCCAGCAGCGAAGCGGTGCCAAAACCAAATTCGTCCGCGCCCAAAATCGCGCCGAGCACAATGTCTCGCGGAAATTTGAGGCCTCCGTCCACGCGGAGAGAGAGACGTGAACGAAGGCCCGCGCGAACCAAAGTGTCATGAGCTTCGCGCAAACCGATTTCCCAGGGCAGCCCGGTGTTCTTGATCGAAGTCAGCGGCGACGAACCCGTCCCGCCATTGTGTCCGCTGATGGTGATCACATCGGCTCCCGCTTTGGCCACGCCCGCCGCGATAATGCCGACGCCCGACCCGGAAACCAGTTTCACGCCGATGCGCGCTCGCGGATTTACCGCGCGCAAATCGTGAATCAACTGCGCCAGATCTTCGATGCTGTAAATGTCGTGATGAGGCGGCGGAGAAATCAACGGCGTTCCGGGATGTGGCGTGCCTTATTCGCGCGATGTACGCCGTAACTTTCTTGCGCCGGAAGCTGTCCGCCTTCGCCGGGCTTCGAGCCTTGCGCCATCTTTATTTCCAATTCTTCGGCGTGTACCAAATAATCCGCGGTAACTCCAAAACGCCCCGAAGCGACTTGCTTAATTTTGTTCGCCGCGTGCGGTTCAGTGATGATACAGGTCGGGGTCTTCTCCGCCCTCTCCGGTATTGCTGCGCGCGCCGATGGAATTCATCGCCTCTGCCAAGGGTCCGATGCGCTTCGGCGCCCAGCGATCCCAGGGACATTGCCTGCGTGCTGAATCGCCGCAAGATGGATTCGCCCGATTCCACTTCTTCCAGTCGGCACCGGCGTGTCCGGCGCAATCTCCAGCAGATCGCGCAAGAAGATCGGTCCCTGGCTTCTCCGCCAGTTCCTCAAACGCAGAATATTTCTTCGCGTCCGGGGCCTTCACGAACGCGTGCAAGCGCCGCAAACTTCCGGTGAATTGGCGTGCAGCTCCGCGCCTTTGCGAAAGCGATACAGACCGGAGTCCGCATAGCATCGTCAGCCGCCTGGCCGAACGCTGTGGTGTGCATGCGCAGATAATCGGCAAACAAATCGTCCGCTGATTTTCTGCCCCGGAAAATCGGCGGCATCTTCAAAGAACTCGGTGCAGAAGTCTTCCGCCAGGCCAACAATCTCAAACAAATGGCTGTTGCGGTAACTCGCCAGCGTCGAAACGCCCATGCGCGCCAGCACTTTGCGCAAGCCCGCATTGATGGCTGTGCGCACCGCCTCCATCGCCTGCGGCTCCGCGCAGAACTTCGGCGCCGTAGCAAATTGCAGCGCCAGGCTCGGCACCACCGCGCTCGCCCCGCTCGCCACCAGCAAAGCGACGTGATGCGTATCAAAAACTTGCGCCGATTCCACGATCAGCGGAACGTCCCACCAGTCCATTCCGCACCATCGCTTTCCACACCGCTGCGGTTGCCAACAGCGCCGGCAACGGCGCGCGCTCCGCGCTGATCGCGCGGTCGGAAAGGAGGAGGAGTCCCGGGCGCTCACCACTACTCAGAGGGGTAGTTAAAAGCTGAGTAACCGCGTGGCGCGCGCCCGGAACTCCCATGGCGGCAGGAAAAGTCAAATCGATCTGTTGTACGGGGCCATAGGTCGTCCCCAGTTCCGCAATCAACGCGGCAAGTTCCGCGGCATTGATCACCGGTCCCGGCAGCGCCACCCCTTCGCGCAAATGCACGTCCAGCGACATCACGTGTGCCTCCCGCAGTGGGTCGATCGGCGGATTCGTCACCTGCGCAAAGCGCTGCTTGCAGTAATCCCACAGCGTGCGCGGCAACGCAGAAAGAAACGCCGGCGGAGCGTCGTCACCCATGCTCCAGTCCGCTTCTTTGCCATGCGTCAGCGCGGAAAAAAGTATTTTGAATTGGTCGTCCGTCCAACCAGCGGCGGTGGCTACGCGTTTCGGATCGGCGAATTCCGCTGGCACCGGCGCGGCTTTTCCAGGCACTGGGACCGCCGCGGGGATCGCGTTGCGCAGCGGCGCTGCCGCGGTAAGCTCGGCATGCTTTTCCGCCAGTCGCTTCAGAATGTCGCGCCAACGCAGGAAAATTCCTTGTTCCGGATTGGCGAGAATCATTTCCCCGGGACCAAGTTTTGCGCGCTCGGCGATCTGCGATTCTTCCAGATCGATCAGGCCGGTTTCCGAACCCGCCATGATCAATCCGTCATGCGTTACGGTGTAACGCAGCGGACGCAACCCGTTGCGGTCCAGCTTCGCGCCCACGAAATCCGCCCATCGAAAAAATCAATGCCGCCGGGCCATCCCACGGTTCACCCTTCCGCGAGACGCGCCCGCAGCGCCGCGCGCACATCCGGCGAGAGATGCGGATCCTTCTCAAACGCGGGCGGCACCAAAGCCAACATCGCCGCCGCCGGGGTCTGACCCTCCAGCAGGCGTAACTCAAACGCGTTATCAAAACTTGCGGAATCGCTCACGCCTTGTTCGAGCGCGGAAAACCAACCATCCACACCAAGCCGCGATCGCAGCTCTCTTCTTTCGCGCGCGTCCAACGGCGATTAGATAGGATCGTATTTATTTCGCCGTTGTGCGCCACGTGCCGGAAAGGCTGCGCCAAATCCCAGGAAGGCTGCGTATTGGTCGAATAGCGCTGATGAAATACCGCGAATGTAGCCGCAAAACTTCCATCGCGCAAATCTTCGTAGAATTGCGGAAACTGCCAGGGCGTCAGCAATCCTTTGTAAACAATAGATTTCGAAGACAGTGAACAGATGTAGCACCGCGGCGGCAACATCGATTCCGCGCGCTTGCGCAGCAACGACATTTGGCGTTCAAAATCCTCAGCCGGCTTCTCGGCCCCGACAAAGAACTGCCAGATCTCCGGCATGCTTTCGCGCGCCCGCGCTCCCAGCGAACTGGGATCAACGGGAACCCGCCGCCAGCCGAGCACTTCAAGGTTCTGGAATTCTGCCGCCGCGTGAATCGCCGAGCGTGCGTGCAGCGCAAATGGCGAGTACAGAAATGCAAAACCCACGCCGAATTGCCCGGGCAGCTCGACGCCGATTTCTTTGGCGCGCGCACGAAAAAAACTTTGCGGAAGCGAGGTCAGCAGGCCCGCGCCGTCCCCGCTGGCGCCATCGGCGTCCACACCGCCGCGATGGGTAAGCCGCTCAAGAGCCGTCAGCGCAAACTGCACGATATCGTGCGCGGGAGGCGCGCCAAGACGCGCCACAAACCCCGTACCGCAAGCGTCGTGGTCTGGGTGCCCCCAATTGGGATGCCGACACATACCCGTTTATAGAGGCACGAGGAGGTCCAAGTACAACGCAGAATTTCAATTTGCCAAATTGGTTTTCTGACGAGGCCGTAAACCCTGCGAGGACGGTAAATTGCTGCACTTGTAGTGGCGCAGCATGCTGCGCGCCAGATTACCCGGATCTCCCGGACGTATTGAATCTTCGAGCGCTTAGACCGGAAACCACTTCAAAACTTCGTCGCTTCCGTAAAGTGAAAATCCCGAATTTTCATCGCCGGCATCACCATCTCAAACGCTTCTTCCCCGCTCGCCCGCACCGCCGGCCCCAGCATCTCCACGTTGCGCAAAGCCTCCAGCAGCGACTGGTTAAAACGGAAGTTGCGTACCGCGGACGTAACGCGGCCCTTTTCGACCAGGAATAATCCGTCCCGCGTCATACCCGTCATGATCTTTTCGTACGGTTCCACTTCGCGGATGTACCAGATGCGAGTCACCAACAAACCGCGGTCGGTAGACGCGATCATTTTCTCCAGCGACGAATCCCCCCCCAGAAAACCAGATTCATCGGCGCTTCGCCGTATTCATTCGGCAACAGGAAGCCGTGCCCAGTCGGACTTTTCCGCGCGTCCTTCGCCGCCCGCCGCGAGTACACCAGATTTTTCGGTACGCCACGATCCACCAGCATCACGCGCTGCCGCGGCGTCCCTTCCCCATCAAACGGCGCGCCCATCTGCAACGGGTGATACACATCGTCTGCAATAGAAATGTTCTTGCCAAAGAGCGGCTTGCCCATCCGGCCATTTAAGCAAGAGCGCTTATCGGCAAGCGCAGTCGCCGCAAAATCGTAAAAAAGAAATCCCACCAGGTCGAGTGCCGCCGCCGGTTCGAGAATCACGGTGTACTTCCCGGTCGGCAACTCTTTAGCGTCGACGGCCAGGTACGCTTTGTGACTCGCGCGCGCGGCCAGCTCTTGTGGATCAAACTGCCGCACATCGCCCGCATTCGCTTTCGCCCAGCTGGCCGCGGGCGATTGCTGCATCGTTATCGAAAATTCCGCATGCGTTTCGCGGTAAGACGCCGCAAGGCCGCGCGAATTTCCCACCATGGCCTGCGATTGCCCGGTAGAAAAAATGCCCGCGGCGACTTGTCCGCGCCGGATCGCCAGGTCGCAGGCGCGTCGCACCGCGCGGGCGCGATCTTCGGGCGTGATAGCAGCGGTCGCTCGCGAAAAGCGTTGCACCCCGCGATAGCGTTGCTTCAAGGGCAGCGGTAAGAGCTTCGCATCTTTCGGTTGGCTGGCCGCCAGCGACAAAGAAGAATCAATCGCCGCCCGCAGCGAATTTTCATCGATGCGATTCGTGCGTGACCCGCGCGGTGCGCCCTTCGGCAACCGTGCGCAACGAAACTGTCACGCCATGCTCCGAGACATTTTGGTGAATCGCATTGTTGGCAAAGCGCGTCAGGTCGTCGAGCACTTCATCGACGTGGACTTCCGCTTCCTCCGCTCCAGCGGCCTTGGCCAGGCGCAATGTGTCCTGAATAATTGCGTGGAGACGTCGTTCGTCGGACAGCGTCGCCCGCGGTGCTTTTGTGCCGGGCGTTGCCACTCCGCGATTTTTTTTCGGGGAGCTCATTATTCGGAAAACGCCGTTCCAATCTGCACGTTGCGAAACCGCGAAGGCGAAGCCCCGTGGCCGGTTCCCATCGTCTGCATCGGCTGCCCCTTGCCGCAATTGGGCGTGCCCCACAAGGTCCAATCCTTCGCGGAAGAAATGGCGTCGCAGGAATTCCAGAACTCCGTGGTAATCCCGCCATAACTGGGATTTTTCAGCATCCGAACTTTTTTGCCGCCCTTAATTTCCCAACCAATCTCGGTAGAAAACTGAAACTGATACCGCCGGTCGTCAATCGACCAGGACTTATTGGTCTCCATCAAAATCCCGTCGTCCGTATCGGCAATCAAATTTTCGTATACCCACGAGCCGGGCAGCAGGCTGATATTCGTCATGCGGATAATCGGCAAGCGGTTCCAGCTTTCGGTGCGCATCGTCCCGGAAGAGCGCTTCAGCCCAATCAATTTCGCGGTCTCGCGATTCGAAAGATACCCGCGGAATTGCCCGTCCTTGATGATGTCCGTGCACTGCGCCGGTACGCCCTCATCATCAAACGCAAAACTCCCCAGTCCCGGACCGTGTGCAATCGTCGCATCCGCCACCACGTTCACGATGTCCGATCCATACCGCAGGTGATTCAATTTTTCCAGCGTAAGAAAACTGGTCCCCGCAAAATTGGCCTCTTCACCCAGCACGCGGTCGAGTTCAATCGGATGCCCCACCGACTCATGAATCTGCAAGCCCAGCTGCGACCCGCCAAGTATCAGCGTTCCAGTTTTCTGCGGACATTGCGCAGCCGAATGCAGCGCTGCGGCCTCTTCCGCGATCAGTGGCGCATGCTTTAACAATTCCAGCGACTCAACCAGCTCATATCCAGCCAGCGCATGTTGCCCGCCGAAACTATTCGGATAGGAGCGCTTCTGAATTTCATCACCCTGGAACGCGGTAGCCACAATCCCACAACCAGAAATCACCTTGCGCTGATGAATTCGCGAACCGATGCTCGACGCAAACCACGAATCAATCTTGCGAAACTGCATATCCGTTTCCGTCAGCGTCACGCCCTTAACCCGCCGCATCTCGGCGTCGGCGGCCAGCAACAGAGACAGCTGCGATTCCAGCGGAATTTCAAACGGATCTTTGATGAAAGGGCTCTGCCAGCTATCCACAAACGCAATTTCATCCACCATAGAAACTTCATGCCGCTTGGCCAACGCCGAAGCTTTTCCAATCGACACCGCGTGGGCCGCGCAAGCGGCCACCCCATCCCGCGTCAAGCGATCCGTCGACGCAAATCCCCAAGCCCCATTCGCCAGGACGCGAATGCCCAACCCGATCGATTCGGACTGCGCCAGAGTTCCCACTTGTCCATTTTTCGTGGTCAAATCGCGCTGCCGCAAATGCATCACGCGCACATCGGCATACGTCGCCCCGCGCAGCTTTGCGATATCCAGAGAATGTGTCGCCAGGTCCCACATAGCTTAGTGTGAATCCGCAGTTCCGTCCGACCAGTTGCGAACGGGAATCAGGAAAATGGTCAAGTGTTCCGACTTGGCGGGGGCCGCGATGATAGGGGAACCCGGCAGATTGGCGCCCCAGGCTGCCGCATCCGTTAGCGGCGTGAAAAACATCACGTGCGGATGCCAGTGCGGGTCATCGTCAGCCAGATACGCCTGCTTAGACATCATGTAGCACATTGCACCGGGTTCCGGCGTCGGCAATTCCTCGCGGGTGATGGCGGCGTCGATCGCCACGCCGATCTGCTCTGCGGTGCGCCCCGCCAATACCCACTCAGTCTTCTTGAGAATCAGCGGCATGTAGGAGTGCGCGGCCGCTGCATTAAAACAGATCGGGGAACGTATCTTGGCATTCCAGAACTCGGGGAAGTCTGCTGCCGCGGCCCAACCTCGTAGCACCATGCACGCGAAGCCATTCTTCCCTTTCATCGCTGTCTCGTAACCATGGCGGGAAAGAACCAGCACCTCCGCGTCGCTCGAGATGGCGTCCGGCGCCGCACCGCGTGCCAGAGCGATCTCGGCGTCGCGGTCCGCGATGAGGTATTGTTCGAGCGGCGCCATGGTGGCGTAAGTACTTAGGGCGTTGGATGCCTGCGCGTTGGGTGCCTGCGCGCTGGCCGGCCCAGCCACCACGAACAAAGCGAACACGGCGATTGTGCTCGCAGTGAGTTTAAGAATGTTGGGCTTCATGCGTTCTCCCGGAAAGGAGAGACATTGTAGCGCAGCAGTGCTCGCCGCGGACACCAGCTCGGTCCGCCGATGGATTCTTCTGAAGAAAACGAAATACGCGTCTTCTGCCTACGTGCCTTCTTGCCAGGACGCCAGGTAGTGGACTTGTTCCGGCGTAAGCGTATCCAGCTTATGCCCCATCGATCTCGAGCTTCAGCCGCGCAATTTCCTTATCCAAATCTTCCGGCACAACATACACCTGCGGCTTCAGCGTCTTGTAATTCGCACGCAGATATTCCGCCGAAAGCGCCTGGTTCGCAAAGCTCATGTCCATCACCGAAGCCGGATGCCCTTCCGCTGTTGCGAGATTCACCAGCCGGCCTTCGCCCAGCAGATAAACTTTGCGCCCGCCCGACACGACGTACTCGTCCACGAACGGCCGCACTTCGCGCTTCTCCGCTGGATGGCTTCTCCAGCGCCGGAATATCAATCTCCACGTTGAAGTGTCCCGAGTTGCAGACAATCGCGCCGGTCCTTCATCTTTTCAAAATGCTCGCCGCGAATCACGCTCTTGTTTCCGGTCACGGTAATGAAAATGTCGCCGATCCTTCGCCGCTTCGTTCCATCGGCATCACGCGGAACCCGTCCATCACCGCCTCAATGCCCTTCACCGGATCAATTTCCGTCACGATCACGTCTGCGCCCAAGCCTTTCGCGCGCATCGCCACGCCGCGTCCGCACCAGCCGTAGCCGGCGACCACCACTTTCAATCCCGCAATCAACACGTTGGTCGCGCGAATCACGCCGTCAATCGTCGATTGCCCGGTGCCATAGCGATTATCGAAAAAATGCTTGGTCATCGCATCATTCACCGCGATGATCGGATACTTCAGCGTCCCATCCTTCGCCATCGCGCGCAGCCGAATGACGCCGGTAGTCGTCTCTTCCGTGCCGCCAATCACGTCCGCCACCAAATCCGTGCGCTTGGTCAACAGCATCGTCACCAAGTCCGCGCCATCGTCCATGGTAAATTGCGGCTTGTGATCCAGCGCCGCCCGCAAATGCGAATAATACGTCTCGTTATCTTCGCCCTTAATCGCATAGGTAGGAATGTTGTAGTCCCGATTCAGCGAAGCCGCCACTTCATCCTGCGTAGAAAGAGGATTCGACGCGCAAAAATCACGTCTGCTCCGCCATCCCGCAAAGTGATCATCAGATTCGCCGTCTCGCTGGTCACATGCAGACAAGCCGAAACGCGCAGCCCTTCAGCGGCTGCTCTTTCATAAATCGCTTGCGGATCAACTCCAGCACCGGCATCTGCTGTTTCCGGCCCATTCGATCTTGCGCTTGCCGGCATCGGCCAGCTTGAGATCTTTCACATCACCTTTTTTCAACTCAGCAGTCGGCATCGGTAGAGCTCCTAAATTTTCTTCGATTGGATATTTCTGTAGCGATTCAAATCTGCGCGAAAACCATTGGCCTAAATTAAGTAGCTAGGAAAAGAATTACCGCCGCGCCCCAACTTCCGCCGCAGCCGTCTGCGCCGGTGCGCCCAGTCCCGCAGCCTTCCGCAACGCATCCGCGCGGTCCGTGCGTTCCCAGGTGAATGCCGGGCCGTCCGCCCAAAGTGCCCGTAAGCCGCCGTCGGCTTGATACACCGGACGCCGCAAATCCAGCGCCTCGATAATCCCCTTCGGCGTCAGCAAAAATGTCTCGCGCACCAAGGAAGTAATCTGCTCTTCGGCAACGGTTGCCGTGCCAAAAGTATCCGACCATCACCGAAACCGGCTCGGCCACGCCAATCGCATAAGCCAGCTGCACTTCGCGCCTTGGTCGCCAATCCCGCCGCCACCACATTCTTCGCCACGTACCGCGCCATATAGCAAGCCGAACGATCCACCTTGGTTGGATCCTTGCCCGAAAACGCGCCGCCGCCGTGCCGGCTGTAGCCGCCATACGTATCCACAATAATCTTCCGGCCGGTCAGCCCCGCGTCGCCCATCGGCCCGCCAACCACGAAGCGCCCGGTAGGATTAATGTGGATACTTCGTGTTCTGAATCCAGCAGCGGAGCGGGCACGACTGTGCTTGAATCACATCTCGCATGCACGCGCTGCGCAGATCTTCGTTCGAAACTTTGTCGCTGTGCTGCGTGGAAATAACCACGGCAGTCCACCCGCACCGGCCGTCCATCTTCGTATTCCACGCGTGACCTGCGACTTGCCGTCCGGCCGCAGAAAATCCACTTTCCTCGTCTTGCGAACTTCCGCCAGCCGACGCGTCAGTTGATGCGCCAGATGATCGGCAACGGCATCAATTCGTGCGTCTCATCGCAAGCAAAACCAAACATCAGGCCCTGGTCGCCCGCTCCGCCCGTATCCACGCCCATCGCGATGTCCGGCGACTGGCGCTTGATCGACACAATACCGCGCAAGTGTCGCCGTCAAATCCATAGGTCGGCGTCGTCGTAACCGACTTCGCGAATCGTCTCGCGCACCAATCTCGTCATAATCCACGTGCGCCGAGGTCGTAATTTCCCCGGCCACCACCGCCAAGCCAGTCGTAACCAGAGTCTCGCAAGCCACGCGACCCTTCGGATCCTGCTTCATCACCTCATCCAGCACCGCATCCGAAATCTGGTCCGCGATCTTGTCCGGGTGACCTTCCGTCACCGATTCCGACGTAAACAGATAATTCCTAAGTGTTTCGCTCAAGTCGAACGCTCCTCTGGGGTTGCCGCGCGCCGTCTTCCTCAGCCTTCGTCGGCGCGAATCTCAAAATTCGCACCTTGCCGTGGCTCAAAATTGGGGCCTTACGCAGACATGCCCGTGCACAGTTCGTTTAGATTTAACCGCATGTCCAAGACACAAATACACGCCCTAACACACAGCATTTAACCTTCCAAGCCTACCATCCCGTCTTGAAACTTAGCAACGCATTGAAGTGAATGGAGTTATCCGCAGGTCGAGCGGCCATTTTCGCACCCTGAATGGAGGAATTTATCCCCCGAGGCTCATCTCTTTGACCTCGCAGGCCCTCAGATTTGGACAACTTCCAGCGTTCAAGTAAGCGGCGGCAACCCAACTCGCGCCAGCAATTCCCGAAACGCGGGCTCGCCATGCAAGCTATCCAGATTTTCGTCCACGCGCAGAGCCACATCCCGCGCCTCGCGCTTGTCGACCGAAACCTTCAGCAATGTCAGCGCGTGTTGCTTGTCACCCAGCAGACAGTAAGTTGTGGCCAACTCATACGCCGGAAAAATGCCCTCGCCGTAGAGTTTCTCTTCCACCGGCAACACGGCCCGCAACATCCCCGGCCCGCCTGCCGCTGCGAAACCCCTCTTCCCTGCCGCCGCAATTTTCAATCCATTTTGATCGTGCAATAGCTCCGCCGTATGCCCGAACTCCAGCAAATAGTCTTGGTAATCCCGAATTTGCAGATCAATCACCGCCAGATAAGCATGCGGCGATAGAAACGTCGGCTCCGTAGCTTCTATATGTTTCAGCAGCGCTATGGACTGCGCCCTCTGCCCCGCGCTGAACAGAATCAGTCCTTTGTCCGCCAGTATCGCGGAAGACTCCGGATCCAGCTTGCGCGCCTCTTCAATCTGCTCCAAAGCTTCCGGCTCTCGCCCAAGCACCATCAGAAATGTCGCATACCAGTGGTGGGCCGCCGCGGAGTTCGGATCGAGTTCGATAGCCCGCCGAAATTCGTGCTCCGCTCCGGCCTCGTCCCATGACCAATAGAAATCCACGAAGGCCAGCGAATTGTGAGCTTCCGCAAGCGAATCATCCAGCGCAATGGCCCGTTGCGCAGCGGCCATCGCCCGCGGATACGCCTCGTTGGCGGGCATCAGCGTATACTCGCGCAGCAGGTTGTAACAATTCGCCAGTCCCGCATATGCCGGCGCGTAATTCGGATCGCGCACAATCGCTTGTGTAAAGTTATCGACCGCCTGATTGAGATCTTGTGGAGTTCGCTTGTTCCAGTGGTACAGCCCCCGCAAATAAAGATCTTGCGCCTCGGGACTCGCCGACGGCTTCAACCCCACAGGCATCGCCGCAGCAACACTGGAAACTTTTCCGTGAAAACGCCGATAGCCGAAAAAAGTGCCCGCCAGAAGAATCACGGCCGCGGCGGCGAGTCCCAGAATAAGCAGCGTGCGCCGGGACGCCCATGCAGTGCGCGCTTCCGATCCCTGGTGAACTGAAGAAATTTCGGGCTCGACCGCCCGCCCATCCTCGGAACTAGTTAAGTCCCCTGCCGTATCCGCGGTCTTCAGCCACTCCGTCAATTCGCCGGTATACGCGTAAACCCCGCCACGGCCAGCCCCCGGAACCCGGTGCACCGGCAGTCCGCGCTCGACCTCCCAGCGCCGCACCGTGCGTTCATCCCGCTCGAAAAACGCGCCGATGGATTTCCACGAGGTCAACCGCTCGTCGGACCGCCTCTGCTCGGGTGGATTTGGATCGTTAGGCAAGGCCTTACCCCACGATGTTCGCGAGTACCGATATGGGAAGGACTGCAAAGCCAACTTGCGAATGCAAAGGGCCCGGGACCGGATGGCCTCTATCCCGATCGGATAGTAGGTCTTTACAACATTATCTATCTAGGATGGAAAATATATTAATCACCAGACAATATCACGAACCTATCGCAAAGAATACTCCTGGCCCTTTACGGAAACGCCTACCGGTAGCTGCCCCCTCTGCCCAGTCGCCTCTGCAAAACTCGAGTAATTGTTCGCTCTATGTGTGCAAAGAAGTTCCGCCAGGACCGACCTAGACTTGAATTTCCCGTGAACCGTCCCGCTTTTCTTCCGTTTTTCTTGCGCTCCGCAGGCGGACATCAACGGACACCTCCTGACATCTGCGGACGAGAATCGCCACAATCCAATTTATCGCCAATAACCGCCTTTTCAGGCCCGCAGAGTGCATCGTTTCTCCGCAACCAGTTCTGGGCACGGTGTGCCCCACGGCACGGAACCGGTACGAGAAACGAAAACGTTACAGGGAGAAAAAGCTGATGCGAACTTCAGGGATCAGGGCCCTTATCCTCGGTGCCGTACTGCTGTTGGCGACTGTCGCGCTGCTGCCGTCGCCCGCCAGCGCCACCATCTACAACTTTAACGAAGTCTATAATGTGACCGGTCAGACCTGCAGCGCCGGCGACTGCTTCTTTGCTTGGGTTCCGCCGTCAACCCTATTTCTGCATGCCGGTGACGTCGTCAATCTCGACGTAACCTTCAGCACGCCTACCTATACCGTCGGTGGCGCAACCGGCTCCAACGCCCTCTACGCCGCGTTGCTGGACACCAATTACTTCAATTCCGCGGTGGGAACTCCCTCCACCGACAGCGCCACCTCCACGGAAACCCTTCCCGGTTATACCGGTCCTGCAGGTATCAATACTTCTGCGCGCACCTTCCCGGAATCTGACTTTTACTTGGCGTACGCCAGCCTGGCGGGACCCAATAGCGGCTTCTCCGTAACCGGATTCAACGCCGTATTCGATATCAACAACACCGATCCAAATCAAATCGAATTCTTCGCCGTCGAGACCCAACTCATCAATACGCCAACAGTGCCCGAACCCAGCACAGTCGGGCTAACAATCCTCGCGCTAGGCTTCCTCTTCGCCATGCGCAAACGCCTACCGCAACCTCTCAACCGCACCGTCTAAACCCCAGCCCCGGCGAAGCCGGCCATTCGGCGCAAGTACAACGGTTGCGGCCCGGACCTAAGCCGCAAGAACGATTCTGCTAACCCACGCTCGGATTCTTCGAGCGTGGGTTTGCATTTGCTGTTGCCGTTGGCCTTGCCTATGTAGGCGTCAGGCTTCAGCCCCGCATGACCAGGCGTTTGCGTCGTTAGCAAACACGGTCACCGGTTCTCGCAATCCACCAACCGCACCGCCAATCACAACCTGTCGCACAGCACCACCGTGTCCGGTATGGAACATACGAATTACCTGCACAGGCGTATCATCAAAAAATGAAGCGAGACCTCCCGGTTACGAATTGCACCAAGTGTGGCAGCGCCGGCCACAACATAAAGGTCGGCGGCGGTCGTTGCTGCAAAATCACCGGCGAAACGCGCTGCGACGGAATAAATGCTATCGCCAACAAACTTGATTGGGAGGAATGTGCCCACTGTCAAGCGACCGGATACTACCGCAACAAGGAATGCCCGGAGTGCAAAGGCGCCGGCTACCTCTTCGTGGGCCTGCGGGACGAAGCACCGGTCTAAGCCGCACGCCGTTTCCTCGAGTGGCCGAACAAGTCCCAGCAGGGTCCGCCTTCAGCCGCAACCAACCCACCCCACTCCACAAAACATTCCCCGCAGCTCCATCCTCAAATATTCGCGATTTGCTTCTGAACTGCCGTTCACCGTTGCCGTGGTTGCCGTTCGTTGGTTGGTTGGGTGGTCTTTGTTTTGCTTCTGACCTTGCCTATGTAGGCGTCGGGCTTCAGCCCGGCATGACCAGGCGTTTGCGCCGTCAGCAAACGCCTGGTCACCATCCTTGTCGCTTGGGCGGGTGCCCTGCGACAAGAGAGAAAAACACCCGTGGATATTCTCCGGAGCAGATAGAATCAACGACGATCCGTGAGCTAGCCGCGATGAAGGTCGGGTAGGGAAAGCCGTGAAACCAGATCAATCAATCTACATTCAACTTGTGGACACTCAAGAGCAGCCTCTCCGGCTTGGCGGCGTCCTCGTATCCATCGAGTTCTTCACAAGCGGGAATCTTCGCTACACCTTTACTGCCGGTCGCACAGATGAAATGGGAACACTGAATCTTTCTTATCTATATTTCGAAGAAGCTCAGATCCCACAACGCTAAGTTCTTCCTGATGGATTACAACACTAAACTGGAAGAATGCGATTCCGTTATTGGAATCAGCATTCCAACCAATGTTCAACTGCGGAACCAATCCAGAATGCCACGAAGGCATTCGGTGAACCACCAGACTGGGCAAACGTGTGGCCTTCAAACGGTCAGATCGAATCAATACCACGGAAAGTCGAGCTAATCGGGCCCATAACCGAGGTGAAGCTCACTTGCAAAAGGGCGGCCGGCCAATGAACTCATGCCCAATAACCCGCAATCTCAACGTTATATTCCTAGCATTGACACTGCTCAATATTCCCGCGACTCACGGCGAGTCTCAGACCCTCGTCCTGTCAATCTTCACAGACAACCTCGGCGTAGCGTCGCCATCGGAAACGCATTTGTATGCGACTGTCACCGAAGGCGGCACGATGACGTATGCAGACATAACCGAGAACCGAATTGTTGACCGCAAAAGAGTGCTGACGACCGTTGAGCTTTCAAAGTTACGAGAGGTTTTTACTAGCAGCCAATTAACCTCCTTACACGGCACAATTTCGGGTGGTAAATTTGATCTCGTGACTACCAGATGTCGTTGGAAGTTATCATTCTGCGCGGCCGCGAACGCCAGCAATTTACCCTCGTGGACTACGACCGAGCGGAAGGTCAAGGCATTCCCCCCGGGGCGAGAGAGCTGCTTTGCCTGGTCGACGAGGTTCGCGGCTCAAACTATCGAGTTTCACGGGGATGCAGGTAAGGGCAGCATATTGTACCGCCAGAAACTTCGGCCGGTCGGGACAAGGCCGATCGGGAAACGCGGGTATAGACGGGACGTTTTACGGTTTTTCTGTGCGGCTCGGAGTCGAGACCGATTATATGATAATAAAATACCTATGAACTAAACTAACGTCTCGGTTGGAACGGTCCACCCAAACTGCATAGGAATAAGGAATACGATGACTAACCAACTCGAATTCCCGGATTTATGATGCGCAACAAGCCTCTGGTTCTCATATTGATTGCCTTTTCTCTGGCGTTGATTGCGGTCGTCTTTGTGCCGCTTACGCCTATCCACAGCCAAGAGGTCACCTCAGCCTACGCTGCCTACCGGGCAGCCCCCTCCGATGCCAGCCGCCGAGCTTATCAAAGCACCGTGGATCGAGTGAATCGGCCACTCCACATTCTTCAATATCTATCCGGAATTTCCGGCGTGGCGCTTCTGAGCTCTCGTCACCCTGAGTTGGAAAAAAAGCGAAAGCAGACTCTGTCGAAATTACTCGCTGGCAAATCCTTACGCCGCGAAGAGTTTCCGGGCCACGGTTTGCAATTTTCACAAGGCGGATCGCTTTTTCCTACCCCCCTTTCCATTCGAACGAAGTACCTATGAGTTACTAACCCATATTGACAAGACCACGCCCCCCAGCTATACTTCCGCGTGAACCACCAATCGCCCGCCGGGACCGCTCCTCCCCCACCGCACTCCACCCCTGGCCGCCCACTCCCCTCATTCGCACCGATCCCACCCCACAAGTTCGCCCTAACCCCTTTAGAATCCGCACTTCCGCAAAATCCCCAAAACGCACTTTTTAACTCCAATAGAATCAACACGCATTTGCAAATCAGCGCCAAATTCGCCCCAAATCTCCGCCCATAACCCCAGTATCTACAACACTTCCCAACCATCCTCCACGCAACCCCTGCAGAATCAACACTTCCGAGGAAAAGGCTGTCACCCCTAAACGCACATCATCCACCAACTATTTTATAATGAATAGCTTAGATGGATTCAGCACAGCGCAAAACAGCAACGGAATTACACCTGAAGTAGCAAAACTGTCAACACCCCAAATTATCCTTCAATCCGTTTTCTCGGCCCGGCTCCAGGCAGGATCCAGCCTATTGCGCCAAATGCTTCGCCAAAAAATTAGCCATGATCTGATTGGCCTCTTTCGATTCCGGCAAATGCGGATTGTTCCAGAAGGCGTGCGGCAGCGCCTCGAACACCACCAGCTGCGCCTCGACGCCCGCGCGGTAATACGCGCGATGCAGCAAGGTCGTCCCGCTCAGCAGCAAATCGCGCCCGCTGGTGACGAACAGTGTCGGCGGAAATCCACTTTGATCCGCGTACAGCGGCGACAGGACCGGATCTTTCAGCGGAGTCGCCGCCGCGTAGGAACTACTCTCGTGTTCGTCGCGGCTCGGCGGATCGAGATGCCCGGAGAATCCGTTCAGCGCAAACAGCGCGATCGAATCTCCCGTTTCACTGAAGTCCCCCATGCCAGAAAAAATTCCCGTCACTGCCGGCATCGGCAATCCCAGCTGTTTCAGCTTGGACGTAACTTCCGCCGTCAAGATCGCGCCCGCGGACGTTCCGTAAATTCCGATGTGCGACGCCTTGTACGTCTTCAACAATTCTTTGAACACCGCCACCGCATCGTCGAGGCCCGCGGGAAAAGGATGCTCCGGCGCCAGCCGATACAAAACCGCAATCACTTTGATCCCAGACAAATTCGCGATGGGAATTGTTTCCGACAGCGATCCCGAGTCCGAATCGAATCCCCCGCCGTGCAAATTAATCAGCACGCGGCCCGCTTTTTCTGGAGCAATCGTCAGCGGCGTAATCACCCGCACTGGCACTCCGGCAATCGTGTCCGTACCTACATTCACCGGATACATTCTCTTGGACTCTTCGCCAACTCCCGCTTGCCAGTGATCCGTTCCAATCCGCCGCTGCTCCAGCGTCGTCGGCACCTCCGCATCGGGCTCCTCACGCGCCAGCATTCGTTGCGCTTCGGGACTAATCGTCGTCGGCACCGGAACAATCCGCGTCACATACGCGGTCCCATCCGGACCAATCCTGCTCGAATCTCTAAATTGTGTCTCGTCCACTTTCTTCTCTCCCGCCGCGGACTGCGCGCTTCCCTGCACCGCGAACAACAAACACGCCGCAACCCCACACGCCGCAACTCCCCACATCAGCAGTCGCCGAGCGTGTCCATTCATTTGCCGTCCTCCAGCCTTGTCTCGTTATTCCCGGTCAGCGTCGTCCAGATCCACTTCCAATTTCCCTTTAGTGCGCTTGGCCATCAGGTACGAACGAATAAAGGGATCGAGATCGCCATCGAGAACCCGGTCCACATCGCCCAACTTCAAATTTGGTCCGGTGATCTTTGATCAGGCGATACGGCTGCATCACGTAAGACCGAATCTGGCTGCCAAAAGAAATTTCCAGCTTGGTTTCGTCGAGCTTGTCGGTGTGCGCCTGGCGCTTCTTGATTTCTTCGTCGTACAGCCGCGAACGCAACATTTTCATGGCCATTTCGCGATTCTTGTCCTGGCTCCGCTGGGCCTGGCACCCCACCACGATATTCGTCGGCAAGTGGGTGATGCGCACCGCGGTTTCTACTTTGTTGACGTTCTGTCCGCCCTTGCCGCCGGCGCGAAACGTATCAATGCGCAAATCTTCCGGACGAATATTGATTTCGATGCGATCGTCGATTTCCGGAATCACAAATACCGACGCGAACGAAGTGTGCCGCCGGGCCGCCTGATCGAATGGAGAAATTCGCACCAGCCGATGCACTCCGGTTTCTCCCGCCAGCAATCCGTAAGCGTTCTCTCCGGCAAACTGGATTGTCGCGTTTTTGATTCCCGCTTCTTCGCCCGGAGTTTCGTCCAGCACTTCCGCTTTCATGTTCTTGCGCTCCGCCCAGCGCAGATACATGCGCAGCAGAATCGACGCCCAGTCCTGCGACTCCGTTCCGCCGGCGCCCGGCTTGATGGTCATGATGGCGTTAAGGTGATCAGTTTCGCCGGAGAGCAGCGTTTTGGTTTCGAGTTCGCCGATGTACGTTTCCGCGGAGTCGAGTTCGCGAGACAAATCTTTCAGCAGCTCGTTGCGCTGCTCGGCGTTGGTTTCTTCCTTCGCCAGATTGATATAGGTCTCGATGTCTTCGGAAAAAGAGGTCAGCTTTTCGTCCGCGGAGATTTGATCCTCGGCGCGCTTGCGGTCGCGCAGAACAGCTTGCGCCTCTTCCTGATTGCTCCAGAAATTGGGATCCGCCGCGCGGGCTTCCAGACCTTTCAGCCTTTCGCGATATTGCGGAGCGTCAAAGATAACTCCGGACGAGAGAGATGCGGGGTTTCAGTCCTTCGAGGCGATACTGTAGATCTTCGAGAATCATGTGAGGTGACGCTGCTCCTTAATTTTTTGCAAAGATCAAAATGCTGGACGGTCAACGAATCTCAGCGCTTTAACAAAAAGCAGATCCCTCGCTGTGCTCGGGATGACAGATTTTCTAACTGCTCACGATTGCGTGAGGTCTTCAAAAGCGGTGGCCATCGGCGGTTCGAGAACCACTACCGGCGTTTCCACGATGGGAATCGAAATATTCTCGCCCGCGCCGCCTTTGCTCACCAGAGTCCAGAGGAAAAGCATAACGGAAATGGCCACGCACAGCCAAGCGAACCAATCGCCGTAGCGCGTGTAGATAGTTTTGTCGCTGCGAAAATCGTAGGGCAGATTCGCAGCAGCGCGCACGTCCGGCGGCAAGGGTCGATAAATCCGGCCGTACGGATCGATCGACGCAGTGTAGCCATTGTTGGTGCTGCGAATAATCCAGCGGCGATTTTCCGCAGCCCGCACGCGGACCATCCGCAGATGTTGCTCTGCAGCGGCCGATCGCCCAAACCAGCCATCGTTGGAAATGTTGACGAACAACTGCGCGCCATCGTTGGCGAAGGTCCGAATTTCTCCGGGGAAAATCGCCTCGTAACAAATGAAGGTAGCAAATGTTCCTCCGCCAGGAAGCGCGCCAACCGAATAGCGCGTGCCTTTGCGAAAACCGCCTACTTCGCTGGAAACGTTGGCGACCACTTGATGAATTAGCGGAAAAGGTTCGTACTCGCCGAACGGAACCAAATGGATTTTGTCGTAGGTGTACACCCGCTGGCCTTGTTTATCGAGCAGCACCGCGCTGTTGTAAACGACTTGTCCACCGCTCGGTTTTCCATCCGCCGTGGGCGCCTTGCGAAATTCCACCACGCCGACCAGAAAAGGGTGGTCGAGATGAATAGCCATGGAAGAAGCCAGCCGGGCAAATTCGCTCTCTTCCACGGAGAATGGCGCCGGGGCTTCGGGCCACACCAGCAGATCGGTGTTCGCGCCATCGGGCGAGAGGCTCAACTCTTCGACTTCGCGCATCTGTTTGGCGTTCTGCAGAAACCAGTTACCTTCGGAGGAATTAGTTTCCGGAAAATTCAGCTGAACCGAACGGGCCAGATGATTGGCCTGCGCAGCAGGAACCAGCCGCGGCGAGATCAGATAAATCGCGAACAACCCCACCGTGGCGGCGGTGAGGATCAGCACCCGATTCACCGGCCGAGGAGTTTTCGCGACGTCGGTCCAGGCCACCAGCGCATTGAAACCGGCGACGAAAAAAGAGAGACCGTAGATTCCGGTAACGCTGGTGATTTGCAGCAGTCCGAGATTCGCTGAAGCGGGATAGCCGAGTGAGTTCCAGGGAAATCCGATGTCCGGCATTTTCCCGTGCAGGAATTCCGCCGCGACAAAAATAAATGGCGCGCCCAGCAGCGCGACTTCGATGTTGCGGCGCGACAAGCGATTCACCAGCCAGGCGAATACCCCGGCGCAGAATCCCCACAGCGACGCGACCATGAACAGCAAACCCCAGCTGGCGAAGCGCGGAACGTCGCCATGCAGAAACAGCACCCCGGCGATCCAGGATTCCGAAGTGATGGCAAAAATCACGGCATGCAGAAAACCGCAGGCAAACGCGATGCGCGGCCGGGCGCCAAACAAAATGACCAACAAGATGCCAACGCAAATATAGGAATAAACTGCGAGATAAAATCCGGTGAACGAAAAAGAGAGGGCCGCGCCACTCACGGCGGCGACAACCAGGCGGAAGGCCGTGGGAGTTATGGCACTAGAATGCGGGCGGAGATAAGCGTTCCAACGGCCCGGGGCCATCAGTGTTTCACAATTGCTTTGAAGCCTGCAGCGTCGAGACCTTTCTTGGCAGCGTCGGCGGCTTTTTGGTCCGTGAAGGGACCGACTTGCACGCGATAAAATTTATCGCCTTGCGGCGGCAAAACGAAAGCTTGGAATTTTCGCTTCCGCAAATTGTTTGCGAGATCGAGAGCGTCGGCTTCGCTTTTCAGCGCAGCCACTTGCAGCGTGTAGCTTCCAACGGGCACCACAGGCGTCGACGCGGGTGCGAGGATGGGCTTGTTTCGCGAAGCCGTGACCGCCGCGGTATTTTTTACGACGGCGGGAGCAGGGTGCGCCGGCTGCATCACATTTTTCGGAACATTTGCGGGCGCTGTTTTCGCGGGCGCAACATTCGTCGGCGCTATATTCTTTGCGGTGTCGGTGCGTGGCGTCGCAGGTGTTCCGCTCTCGTGAGTTACCCAGGGAATGCTGTCGTGCGAATTTGTTTCAGTCGGTGGCGGCTCGTCGGCATCCGGCGTGACTCCGCCAGTGGGATGTTTGCCCACCAAGGGTCGCGGCGTTATCGATGAGTCGAGAAAACCGCCTTTCGGCTTGGTTCCCGCTTGCACGTCGGTTTGGCTCTGGCCCATCTTGAAGCCCAGCGAGAAAAACAGCGCCGAAAATAAAAGGATGATGACGAACAAGCCGATCACGTGCTTGCCTTCAAGCACACGATCCCCAGCTCCGGATTTTCTGCGCGCAGCCATACTTATTTTTGTGGCGCCCCCAGTGATTTAGTCCACTGGTTAATGATATCGATAGGCAGCGGAAACACAATCGTTGTGTTCTTCTCGACACCTATCTCGGTTAACGTCTGGAGGTAGCGGAGTTGGATGGCGGTGGGCTGAGTTTCCAACACTTTGGCGGCGTCAGCCAGTTTTTGCGAGGCTTCGAACTCGCCCTCGGCGTGAATGATCTTGGCGCGGCGTTCGCGCTCGGCTTCGGCCTGGCGGGCGATGGCACGCTGCATTTGTTCGGGGATGTCGACTTGTTTTACTTCTACCTTGCTGACTTTGACGCCCCAGGGCTCGGTATCTTGATCGAGAATCACCTGTAGCTTGGCGTTTACTTTGTCGCGCTGGGAGAGAATTTCGTCCAGTTCGAATTGGCCGACTACGCTGCGGATGGTGGTTTGCGCAAACTGTGAGACGGCGTAGGAATAATTTTGCACTTGGGAGAGCGCCATGTTGGCGTCGACTACGCGGAAGTAGCAGACCGCGTTTACTTTTACGGTGACGTTGTCGCGGGTGATGATGTCTTGCGGAGGAACGTCCAGGGTTTCGATGCGGAGGGGGATGCGGTAGAGAGTTTCGATGGGCCAGAAAACCAAATTCAAGCCTGCGCCTTTGGCCACCGGCAAGAGGCGGCCGAGGCGCAGGACTACGCCGCGTTCCCATTCTTTGATGATGTAGAGGGAGTTCCAGAACCAGATGAGGAAGATGAAGACGATGATGATGATTCCTACGAATCCGATTTCCATTTTTGTGCTCCTGATGATGCTGTTGCGAAGATGCTCCGGGCCGAATTAGGCCGGACTAAACGTCCGGCGCCTACAAAACCGGTGTTGCTTCGGCGAAAATCGTGCTCGTGCTGGCGAAGAGCGCCGGGACTAAAGCCCGGCCGCTACAACTGCAAAAGCAACAGCAAAGAACCACCAACGTTGGTGCTTCGGCGAAAATCGCGTCAGTGCTAAAAAAGGCGACCGCCTCAGAAGGCGGCCGCTACAACGGCAAAATCAAAAGCTCAACTGCTTTTTACTGGTTCTACGAAGAGTTGCAGGCCTTCGATTCGTAGGACCTTTACGGCGCTTCCTGGCGCCACTGGTTCCTTGCTGATGGCGCGCCAGAGTTCGCCGTGGATGCGGATGATGCCTTCAGCTCCTGCGGGCAGCGGCTCTACTACGATTCCCTGCTCGCCGAGCAGTTCTTCTTTGCCGGTGGCGGGCTTCCAACGGCGCGAACGCAATACCAGACGCATCAAGAAAACGGCAATCAAGGCGAACGGCAATGTTACGGCCAGGGCTACGAAAAAGCTTACGCCGAAACCGGTCAGGGGGGAGCGTATCAGGACATGGCACCGAGCAACATGGAAACTATTCCGCCGGCGACCAGGACGCCGTGGCTGGTGTATTTGGCTTCCATGATGAAGAAGGCTAGGGCCAAGAGAATCAGGAAAACGCCGGCTAAATTTACTGGAAGGAAGTGCATGGCGTAGAGCGCCAGGACCAGGGAGATGCCGCCGATTACGCCGGGGGCGATTACGCCCGGATGGGTGAATTCGGTGTACAGGCCGAGGACTCCGACGATCAATAACACAAAGAAAATATCCGGCTCGACGATGCGGGCCAAAAATTTCTGGCGGCTGGAGAGTTCGAAAGAGGTTTGCGTGGGATTGTGCAGCGCGAGCGTTACTTTACTGCCGTCGAAGCGGGTGATGGTGCGGCCGTCCAGCTTGGCGAGCAGGTCGTCTACGTTGTTGGCGATCAGATCGATCATCTTGGCGTCCAACGCTTTTTCGGTGAAGGATTTGGCGTCGGAGATGGCGGTCTCGGCGAGGACGGGATTGCGGCCGCGCTTTTACGGTGAAGCTACGCAGAGGGCCATGGCCTTGATCGATTTTCTTGCGGAAAACGTCATCGATTTGAGTTGGCAGGCCGCCGATCACCATGATCGGAGAGGCGGCACCGGGTGCGTGCCGGGAGCCATGGCGGCGACGTCCGCGGAGAGCAAAATGTAAAAGCCGGCGCTGGCGCCGCGTGCGCCATTGGGTGTTCGTCGACGGCGACCGGAACGGGCGAAGCTAGAATGTGCTGGACGATCTCTTTCATCGAGTCGCTTAAGCCGCCGGGAGTGTCCATGGTGATTACGACTAGCGCGGCGTGGCGTTGCGCGGCGTCGGTTAGGCCTTCGTCGAGATAGGTGGCGAGGATGGGTTCTACGTCGCCGTCGATGTGCAGGATGGAGACCAACGGGCTTGCGGGAGTTGTCTGGTCTGCCGAGGCTTGCACCGAACGTAAATGAAACTCGGCGAGCAACAAGATCGCGGTGAAGATTCCGCCGAGCAATGCCGCGGCACGGATGCGCATCCGTTTGTGGCGAAACGAGAAAGTGTGTTCGAGGCTGAAGAAAGTACATCCCTCCCTGCGGTCGGGATGACAATTTTTTGCTGAGTTTTCATTGCGCACCTCCGTTGGGGTGGGCGTCGGCTGCGTTGGGGCTGGACAGGCGATCGAGCAATTCTTTGGCCTCGGTGTAATTAGGGGCGAGCTTCAGGGCGCGCTGCACTTCGGTGCCGGCCAGCGCGGTTTTTTCTGCTCCAGATAAATGCGGGCCAAGGCCACGCGGACCACGGCGTTATCGCGCGATTGCAAAGCGGCCTGCAGTTGCAACACCGCTTCATCGACTGCCCTGGCGGCGAGCGATATCGGCCAAACCGCGATGCGCGGAAGCGTTACTGCCATCGATGGCCAGCGCCGCATTGAAATCGCTCTTCGCCGCATCTACGTGCCCGGCAGAAAGTTCCTGCCGCGCGCGGCGGATCAAACCTTCCGCGGAATCCGTGGCGGGGGCGGAAGAGGCAAGCATGGCGGGCTCGGCGGGCTCAATTTCCTGGCGCAGCGACGTGGTGTCCAGTTCGGTTTTGATCCGGCCATGTGCGTGAGCGTGTCGCTCTTGGCGTCGAGATGCAGCGCCGGCAATCCGCTGGGTCCAAACATTTCGACTGCGGATACCCGTTCCTGTTCGGCTTCCGGCTGGCGGCCGGCTTTATCCAGCGCGAAATCAAGAGCGCGCGGTCTTCGGGATTGTCCGGTTCGCGTTCGGTAGCTTCGCGAAAATATCCCGCGGCGTTGGCGGCGTCGTTGGCCTGCAGCGCGAGTAAGCCCAGGTTGACCGGATAATCGTCTTCGTCGGGATCGAGATCGGCGGCGCGCTGCAAATCGGTCTGCGCGCCGGTGACGTCCCCGAGACGAGCCTTGGCCAAGGCTAAATTATTCAGAATTTCCGGGAGGTCTCCGCCGGCCACTACGCTGCTACTGCGATCGGCGGCGACACTTTCGCGCAAGGATTCGCGCAGTGAAGTAAAAACTTCTTCGGCGCGATCCGGCTGGCTCAAAAGCAAGCGGCAGACGCCGGTGGCGAACACCGCTTCCGCGTAACGATCGTGCTGTTTGGGAATGCGGGCATACCAGGGCAAGCCGAATTGCAATCGCGGCGGGAAAAATAAACTTCGCCGAGCCAGAAATCCGGTTCGGGCCAATCGGCTCGAGGCGAGCGGCTTCTTTCAGTTCGCGGAGACGCACCTCGTCTTCGTTGGCCAGCAGGCCGCGCACGTAGTGTTCGAAGGCATCGAGGCGCAGAGGCCGCTGCTTTTTGGCAAATTCGGTCAGGCTGAAAGGGTACGAGCGATTGCTCGAAGAAAGGGTGCGCCAGGCCAGCTTGGTCTGCAGATCCATCAGCGAATCGAGCGGTCCAGATTCGCGAATTACCGGCAGAAGCGAGGGCGGGTTGACCCGCACGGATGCGCGATTCGCACGTCGACGTGGTGCCGTCAGAGGTGAAGCTGCCGAACAGAACGTAGTCGACGTCCAGATCTTCCGCAATGCGCAGCATGGTGGCGCGATCGGTTTCGCAGACAGGCGGTAATCCGTAGCGGTCGAGTTCGTTGATGCGGCCGGAGTGCGAGTCAACGGATCGCCCGCGGCCGAAAGGCGGAGAATGGTGAGTTCTTCGAGGCCTTCGCCGAGCCAGTCCAGGCGCGAGGAAGCTCCGGCATTTTCAAAAGGAAAGACCAGATAGATTTGGCTGCCGATGGCAGGAGCGGCGCGGTGCGTGGCGGATTGCTGCGCGCAGAGCGTTCCAGGGTGCAGGAGTGCGACCGCCGCGACTGCGAGTATGAATCTCTGAATGAACACATGGGAACCCATGCAGATTGCATTGTAACAGAGGACGCAGTGACGCATGGGGTTGTCGTTCCACGTCTAGACAGGAGCGAGCTGCAAGTAGACAAAAGCGGGCCGACCCGAAAAGCGGCCCGATCTGTTGCGCCGGAAAATTACGAGTTAGTGCTGCGGGTCCAGCGCGGCGTTGCGGAAGTGCACCGTGCCGTCGGTGGGCTTGGGAGCCAGCGCATCTTGGACTTCAGGATTTTTCAGCAGCGCCGCGAAGACCGGGTCCGCTTTGGCCGCGTCCAGGGCGGTAAAGCCTTCGTCTTTGGCTTTGCGGAGATAAATGATGCAGCGCTCGATGTTGCCGGCTCCCGCAAAAGACTTGGCCAGCAGGAAATAGAAGCGGCCGCGATCGTCCACGGAACGATCCTGCAGTACCGAGCCGGTTCGCGAACCGTTTTGCTCGAAGTAGTGCGGATCGATGGCTAGCGCCTGGCGGAAGGAGGCCAGCGACTGGTCGTATTTTCTATCTTCAAAATAGGCATAGGCCAGATTGCTGTACAGCACCGGCATATCTTTGCGGATGTTGATGGCCTTCTGGTAGGCGCGAATGGCTTTGCCGTAACGTTTGCGCTGATACCAGATGGTGCCGATATTATTTTCGGCGTCGGCGTACAGCGGATCCACCTTGACGGCGCGCTCGTAACACTTGATGGCCATGGTCAGCGCGGCCTGTTGGTGCAGCGAAATGCCCAGTTTGTTCAGGTATACGGCGTTTTGCGGGTTGGCGTCGGAAAGGCGCTTGAAGACGATCGCAGCTTCGCGATAGTCCTTGCGGACCATATATAGGTCGCCCAGCTGATCGTCGGTAAGTTCAGGACGAACGGTGATTACCGAAGGATCGGTAACCGGCGGCAACTGCGGCTGCCCTTGCGCGAGCGGCGCGGATAGGCGCGGCTCCGCGACCCCTATCGGCAGCCCTCCCGGCACCGCTACACTGTCCCCGACACTGTCGGAGAATGTTTGCGCGGAGGATGATATAGCGAAAGTAACTAAGAGCAAGCTGGCAGGAAAGACTGCTGAAAGTCGGCTCATGGCAGACCTCTTTAATCCGGGTTCGGTT
>CAVQEQ010000002.1:0-304180 GCA_963711565.1 uncultured delta proteobacterium
ACTATCTAGCCCACGGCATCATCGACTCCAACCAGGCCGAAGAGTTTCGAGGAGCGGTCGCCAGACGCGAAAACATCGTGCTCGCCGGCGGAACCGGCTCCGGCAAGACGACGCTGGCGAACGCGCTGCTTCACGAGATAGTCCGCCTCGGAAATCCCAGCGAGCGCTTCATCATCATCGAGGATACTCTCGAACTACATTGCGACGCGCCTAACGTGATGCAGCTCCACACGACCGTGGCTGCGGATCTCACGTTCCTTACACGCACTACAATGCGAGCGCGTCCCGACAGAATAATTATCGGCGAAGTTCGCGGCGCAGAAGCACTGGCGCTGCTCAAGGCCTGGAATACCGGCCATCCCGGCGGGGTGACCACAGTGCACGCCAATAGTGCAGCCGCAGCGCTCACCCGACTTGGCAGTCTCGTTCAAGAGGCGGGAGTAGCGCCCCAGCCAGATCTGATCTCACAGACCGTCAATGTTTTGGCTTTTATTGCCCGCACGCCCAAGGGGCGGCGCGTGACAGAGATGGTTCGCGTTGAGGGCTACGATCCCGCGTTCGGGTTCAAAATCAGTTCGATAGGAGGCCGTCATGAAGTCGATCATCAGTAGGATTCATTCCCGCACAGACCAATGGTTCAGCAAGCTGAGCTACGCAATCGCCGTGGTAACGATTTTGTGGCCTGCGCAAGCCCTCGCGACCACGGGAGTCGGTACTCTGCCGTGGGACGCGCCGTTAGCGACGATTCAGGGAGACCTGCAGGGCACTGTCGCCCACGCTGCGACAACAATAGCCGTCATCGGCTGCGGGCTTACCTGGACCTTTAGCGAGCACGGCACTGGCGCGCGGAAAATGTCCGCAGTCGCCCTTGGGGGAGCGGCGGCGCTCGGAGCAACTCAGTTGATGACGGCGCTGTTTCCATTCGCGCCCGCGCTCTTTTAGTCAGGCGGCTCGATCAAGTGCAGCGATGGACACCGAGGTTCAACGAACGCTGATCCATCAAGCGCTCACGCGGCCGGTACTACTTGGAGGCGCCGAACGGCGACTCGCGATCCTGAACTGGCTGATAGTCGCAGCGCTGATTTTCGGCGTTGGCCTGCATCTATACACGGTCGCGATCGCGACGATCCTAGGCACTGCGGGTCACTGGGCGCTCCGGCAGGCAGCCAAGTTCGATGCCCAACTGAGCGAGGTTTACATCCGGCACCTCCATTACCAACGGTACTATCCGCCGCGTGCCGCCATCACCGCCTCACCAGCGCCTGTTCATCCGGCAGTGCCGAGGCTTCGGAAGTACTAGAGGACAGCAGTGATGTTCAAAGAGTTTAGAAACCTTCAGCACAAGTCAGATCGACTCGGAGGTTTTGCAGACCTCCTGAACTACGCGGCGCTCATCGACCCCGGCATAGCTCTATTGAAGGACGGCTCGCTCCTGGCCGGCTGGCGCTACGGCGGTCCTGACTTGAACTCCGCAAGTCCCGAGGAAATGACGGCTCTCGTTCATCAGGTAAATGCCGGGCTGGCGCGGTCGGGCGACGGGTGGATGATGAACGTCGATCTCATCCGCAAACCGAGCATCGGCTATCCCGAGGCCGGAGCTTTTCCGGACCCCATTACGGCGCTGATCGATCACGAGCGGCGCCTTCACTATACGGAGGAAGGCCAGCACTTCGAGAGTCGCTTCGCGTTAACTCTCACCTGGACACCACCCACCGAGATGCAGTCGCGAGCCGCGGGCTTGCTGTTCCATGGCCGCAGAGCGACCGATTGGGAGGAGACGCTCGACTTCTTCAGGCGGAGTCTCACCGAAAATGAAGACGCCCTGAGCGCCAGACTTCTCATGCAACGCATGGACGACGTTGCGCTCCTGTCGCACCTGAACTCCTGCATCACCGCACGCTACGATCCCATCAGGCCGCCTGGTGAGGGTAACTTTCTCGACGTTCTGCTCGGCAATCACGAATTCCATGCGGGCTTCCAGCCCATGCTGGATGATCTTCACATTCGCTTGATTGGCTTGACCGGTCTTCCGCTTCACTCCTGGCCTGAAGTCACCGCATTTCTGGATGAGCTTGCGATTGCGTACCGATGGTCAACACGCTTCATCTTCCTTGATCCGGCCGAGGCTGAACGGGCTCTCCGCATCCAGCGGCGCAACTGGTTCCAGAAGCGCCATGGGCTGTCCGGCATGATCAAACAAGTGTTCAGCAACGGCGCGTCGCAGAGCTTTGAGAACAAAGATGCGCTGGCTATGGCTGAAGACGCGGACGATGCCCTTGCCGAGGCGAGCTCGAATCGCGTCCGCTTTGGTTACTACACGAGCAGCATCATCTTGATGGACGAGAATCGTTTGGCAGCCGAGTCCAACGCGAGAGAGATCGCAAAGCAACTCCAGCATCATGGCTTCCCTGCTGTCATCGAGCACGTCAACGCGAACGAGGCGTATCTGGGCTCGCTTCCAGGCCACGGCTATCGGAATGTCCGGCGCCCGCTCATCCACACGCGAAACCTCGCCGACCTCATGCCGACTACCAACGTCTGGCCAGGGGAGGAGGTCAACCCCTGTCCGTTCTATGAAGAAAACAGTCCGCCGCTTTCCTACGCTGCGACGACTGGCGGAACGCCTTTTCGACTGAACCTGCATGTAGGCGATGTCGGCCATACCCTGATCTTTGGTCCGACTGGTTCCGGCAAATCGACGCTACTCGGCCTGTTAACCGCACAGTTCTTCCGCTATCCGAACGCCCAAGTTTTCTGCTTCGACAAGGGCCTATCAGCATTCGTGCTGACCAGAGCCGCCGGCGGCGATCATTACGATCTTGGAGAAAGTGAAATCTCTTTCTGTCCACTTGCGAATGTAAACGACGATAACGAGCGGATGTGGGCGCAGGACTGGCTGGAAACTCTGCTCAACTTGCAAGGTGTGACCCTCCTTCCGCAACATCGGAAAGCGATCTGGCGTGCCCTCCAGCTTCTGAGCGATAGCGGATCTGATGCCCGGACCATAACGGACCTGGTTCGACTGCTGCAGGATCAGACGCTACGCGACGGACTCGACTTCTATTCTCTTCACGGCCCGATGGGCCGTTTTCTGGACGCTGACCAAGACGTACTCGGCAGCAGCCGCTTCCAGACTTTCGAGATCGAAGCTCTGATGGCGATGGGCGAGAAGGTCCTCCTGCCCGTACTCACATATCTCTTTCACCGGATCGACCAGCGCCTGGACGGGAGACCAACCCTCATCGTACTAGACGAAGCATGGGTGATGCTCGCCAACGGTGCGTTCGGTGCGAAGATCGAAGATTGGTTGCGGACGCTGCGCAAGAAGAACGCCGCCGTCGTGCTTTCCACCCAAAGTCTGGTTGAAGTCGCCAATTCCCCGCAGCGCGACGTGATTCTCGAGTCGTGTCCGACGAAGATTCTGCTCCCCAATCCCGAGGCGCAGAATCCCGTCACCGCAGATCTCTATCGCAAGTTCGGTCTGACCAGCAGGCAGATCGAAATGCTGTCGCTCGCCGTACCGAAGCGCCAGTACTACTACCTTTCGTCCACTGGGCGGCGCCTCTTCGATCTGGCGCTCGGAGAGGCCACTTTGGCTTTCATCGGTTCGGGATCGAAGGCGGACATTCTGAAGGCACATCAACTGATCGCCAAACATGGAGATCGATGGGCGAGCGAGTGGCTTCGCACCCGAGGATTAGGCAATTGGGCAGAATACTGGGAAAGCCGCGATACCAACCGCCGCGCGCCATTCACCAAAATTCTCTCTGTGAACGGAAATGGAAAGCTCCCCAAGGAGGAACTGCGATGGCACGATGCATAGCGGCGATGGCGTTAGTCGCTCTTCTTCTCGCGCCTCCGTCCCGGGCGCGCGCGCAATTCGGCGGAGGAACGCAGATCGTGTTCGACCCGAGCATGTTCGCTCGGCAGCTGCAGCAGCTTCAACAAGAGACCCAGACCGTGCTCACTGAAGCGCAGCAGCTTCAGTACATGATCAGGAACACCACCGGCGGTTACGCCGGCGTGTGGCAATCGAGTCAGTCTATGCTCGACGAATTGGGCGGGATCATCCAACAGCAGGGCGGTCTTTCCTATTCGCTTAGCAACCTGCAGTCGCAATTCCAGCAACAGTTTCCCGGTTACACCGTGCCATCCGATCCGGACCAAGAGGAAGCCAAGAACATCGCCACCACCTTGAACACCCTCAACGGGACTCTGGCGGCAGCCCAAGCGCAAGCGCAAAATTTTGCCAACGAGCAGGCGCAATTTGGCGAGCTCGAAGGTATGAACAAGACCGCTGCTGGAAATTTGCAGGCAATCGAAGTGGGAAACGAAATCGCCTTGCAGCAGGCGCAGCAGATTCAGATGCTGAGGCAGTTGGTTGTCGCCATGATCAACGCGCAGAACGTCGTCGCCGCCAATGCAGTCAATCGCCAGGCGGCCGAGGATGCCAGCACCCAACAGTGGCTCAGCGCGGGACCGACTATACCGTTCTCATCAACCATGCCGAACAACGGTCTTAACGCCCCTGCCCAATAGACGGAAGGCCTCCTATGAAAGGACTCAAGTTTTGCGTACTGGCCGCTTTCCTCTTCCTCGGAGCCTGCAACGGCAAATCCGACGACACCAGTGCTCCGCTCGCCGCCCTCCAATCTCCAAACGCCGCAGAAAACTACGGAGATCAGTTCTGGAACGACCAACTTCAGAGAAAAACGGAGCTTTGGGGAAAAGCGCTCGGATTTTGCCAGCAGGCCGATCACAAGTTCTTAATCAACTGTCAGCCGGTACTGGCAGCGGCTGCGCCTCGAGTTCCGTTCTCGACGACTATGCCCGCTAACGGCTTAGGCGGCGGACTCGTCCCTATCCCCTCTCCCAACGTGCAAGGGACTCATTGAGGATGTGCGATGAACAACCTCGACAATATCGGTCAGACGTTCCAATGGGCAGGCCAGCGTTACATGGCGATCATGCAGCCCTTCGCTGAGAAGATCTTCTTCGGCCTGGTAGTCATTGAAATTGTCATAACGTGTGTTCACTTCCTCACGGATCAGGAAGAGCCAACGCGCCTGCTAGCAGAATTTGTAAAGAAATCTCTCGCGCTCGGCTTTCTATACGCAATGATCGTGAATGCGCCGATGTGGTTCAGCGCAATCATCCAGGGCTTTCAGGAGATCGGGGGGCAAGCCGCCGGGATTCCCGACCTTAGCCCGAGCACAGTTTTCAACAATGGCCTTGCGATGTTTCAGACGATCTATCGCGGCTTCGGGAGTTTGGGATGGTTTCACCTCACGATCGCATCGCTGATTGCTCTCGTCGCGGGGTTGATCATGTTTCTCTCGTTTGCCCTCATCGCCGGGCAAATGCTGCTCGCACTTTCCGAGGCGTACATCGGCGTTGGCGGTGGCGTGCTGATATTGGGCTTCAGCGGTTCTCGATGGACGATCAAGTTTGCTGAGGGTTTCCTCGGATGGATCGTCGGCGTCGGCATCAAGCTTTTTTTCATATACCTGCTCGTCGGCGTGGGCATGACGATAATTGCCGGCTGGAACGCTGCCCTAACCGGATGGGCAGTCGCTGACCCTACGCTCCCCCTGACCATCGCGGGCGGCGCGTTGATCTTCATGCTCCTCGCATGGACGATTCCAAACACCGCCGCATCGATCGTCGGCGGTGCGGTTTCACTCAATCTGAGCCACGCGTTCGAGGCAGCAGTCGCCGGCTACGGGCTGGGCAGAATTCTGACGAGCCAGAACGCCGCAGGAGTTGGATCGGGCGCCGCATCGCAAGGTGGCCATTCCCTCGTTGCAAGCCTCGAAGCTGGCGACAAAGCCGCAAC
Source organism: uncultured delta proteobacterium (assembly GCA_963711565.1). GTDB lineage: Bacteria > Desulfobacterota > Binatia > Binatales > Binataceae > Binatus. The sequence continues at coordinate 5,837 of CAVQEQ010000002.1, forward strand.
TAACGGAGCTCGCTTGGCGTCAACCCATCCGACGGGCCAGATGCCCTTCAGCCGGATGTCCGCTTCGTCCAGTCCAGCAGGAAACCCAACGGCGACAGTAGGCCGAAATTCGGCCACTCAATTGTCAAAGCACAGCCCTCAGACCTCTCTATTGTGAGAATCGAGCGAGTAAAGGACGCTGCGATGTCTCGCGGACCAATCGCCAAAGGCGCTTGAGCCGGCAGACCAAATACGCTAATTGACGTATCAGATAGCGACCAGAACCTGGAGTGATAATGAAAGAGGAGCCTACGTTCGGGCGGGCAATCGGCGCCGGGAGAAAGAAGCTCAATCTTAGTCAGAAAGAGTTGGCCGCGCGCATCAAGAAGGAAGAAGGTGGCGCGATCACGCCGCAGTACCTCAACGATATCGAACATGACCGTCGGAGTCCGTCCTCGGATCAAATGGTTCGTCAGTTCGCCGTTGTCCTTCAAATAAATCCTGACTACCTGTACTACTTGGCCGGTCGAATTCCGGACGACATCCGTAGGAAGCGGCTGTCGGAACAAGCCGTCGCAACCGGGATGATGGCTTTTCGCAAATCTCCGAAATCATAAGAATCGAGGCAGGCAATGGTTCTTCAAGTTCGCGACAGGACAGGTCGCTTCCCGGAGCGTCCCCATTACAAACCCGAGGAATTGGATAGCGAATGCGAATCAATAATTGTCGGATACTTGAAAAATCTGCACGGCGAAGCGCGTTTTCCGATCACAACAGATGATCTGACAAAACTCATCGAACGAGACGCAGATTCTCTTGATCTTTATGCGGATCTGACGCGGCTGGGGACCGACGTGGAAGGCGTGACTGAATTCCGCCCCGGCCAAAAACCAGTTGTGAAGATCGCGGCCCCACTTGCAGAAGCAACCAACCGAGAGAATCGACTGCGGACGACGCTGACGCACGAGTATGGACATGTACGGTTTCATGCCTACCTCTGGGAGATCTATTCTCAGAGCGCCGATCTTCTGAGCAGCAAACCACGCTCTGACGTAGAAATCTGCAAGCGTGATAATCTTTTGTCGGCGCCAATGTCTGATTGGATGGAATGGCAGGCGGGGTACGCATGCGGCGCCCTATTGATGCCCGTCAGTTTTGTGCGCCGAATCGCGAGTCCGGTTCGGCACGCGCATAATCTCTTTGGACCGGTCCCGGCAGAACATGCAGGTGGACGGGCCCTCGTCCAGGCGACGATGGAATCGTTTCAAGTCTCGCGCGAGGCAGCAGAAGTACGACTCGGTCAACTCGGATTCATTGGTGCAGCAAGGGCCGACCGTTCTCTATTTGATTGATCCAACGTCACCCATCCAATTTAACTTGAAGGAACGCGATGTGTGGGCCTGCGATGGTCGTCTTCACAGAGCGGAGACTACGCTAATCCGCTGTTGTGCTTGCGCAGCGCATCTAATTCCTGTAATTTATATTGGAGTCATGACGACCAATGTGATCGCCGATGAAGCGAAGCTTCCCGACGCAGAATTTGCTGCCGCCTGGGCGTCCATTAAAATCGAGGAAGCCGTCCGGGAACGGCTGACCGCGCAAGCCCTCTTGGCGCTTACTATTCGAAATAAACTTCCCTTCGAAATCGCTCCTCTTCATGGTCTGATCGTCCTTTCCGGGCAGGCTGGGACTGGCAAGACCACTTTGGCGCGCGGACTCGCAAATCAGGTGGCGATAGCGCTGGTTCCCAAGAAAACAAGCTTCGTGCAAATCGACCCCCACGCGCTCATGAGCGCGGCGCATGGTCGCAGCCAGAAGGAAGTTACGAAACTTTTCCAACAAACGATTCCTGAGATCGCTGCGAACGGTCCTATGGTGGTGCTTCTCGATGAGATCGAAACACTGATCGCTGATCGCCACCAGCTTAGCCTTGAGACGAATCCCGTGGATGTGCACAGGGCGACTGATGCCGCACTGGCGGGTCTTGACCTACTAACGCGTAAGCACCGAAACGTGATCATCATCGCCACAACAAACTTTCCTAAGGCGTTAGATAGCGCGTTGCTTTCGCGCGCAGATCTGATTGAACACATCGGCCCGCCGGACAAGGATGCGAGGCAAGCCATAATTCGCGAGGTACTTGAGCATCTAGCCAAGCACTGGCCGGCCATCTCAAACCTCGAGAAGGACGTGAAGCAATTCGTGCACGAATCGGAAGGACTTGATGGACGGCGGCTTCGCAAAGCGCTGATCGCGGCGGCGGCAACGTCGATCGACACCGCCCGAGACCCCAACAAGCTAACCAGAGCGCAAATCGTCGCCGCGTTGCGGAGAAGCCGCGCTGGTTATGAGGAGGTATCCGAATGAAGATTCGGCGGGATATTAGTTCCATTCCGCTCCGCACGGCGGAAGAGACTTGGTGGACCATCAGGCAGTTGGTGACTGGGCCTGGATCAATCGAAGCCGAACAATTCGACGCGGCAGCGAGTATCATGGCGTCGCTAACTACGGACGAATCATTTCGGGACGAGCCTCTGATCCTGCTGGGGGTGAGCCATCGACTCGTGATCTACCTGCAGTACGGGGCAGATGCGCTCGAAGCGGGCGAGGCGGTTGACTCACTGAATTGGAACCCGACGGCAGGAGATTGGACGCTGTACGTACCATGCGCCGCAGAGCAATTCGCTTGGGTTAAAAAAGCCCTTATGTCCCGCGCACCACGGTTCGTTCTGTTGAAACCTGGCGTCACCGTACCGGAGGGAGACGAGGAAACGGCCAAGTCAGAAAACGTAGAAATCAATTGGACGGCGTTCGAAAAATGAGCACGTTCACTTTCACATACACCCGGACTCACACCTCCGTTTTCGTCGCAGATAACATGCGAAACGTCCTCCGCGACGTTGTCATGTGGAGCGGGCTTGATCCGACGAAGCTCATCGATGATTGGAGTGTAATTGGCCAAGCTATCCAGACGTGGCTGCGCTCGGAAGATCTACTGGAGATCATCATCGAATTTTTCGTGCCGGGGTCGACTAACCTGCGTGGTAGATGGGACTTCCCAATACAGTACGACGGTAGCGGCGGTGATGACGACATGTGGGTAGCACGCGATCACCTCCGGCGGACTATCGAAAAGGCGGGGCGGCCGCCCGCGAATGCTACTTATCGTATCATCCTCGTGACGCGGCTTGGGCGGCCCGACGTTTTGGGGATGGTCCCGACCACGCTGCGTTCGACCGAGGGATTTATCAGCCGTACTTCGGGCACCGCCATCGCCACGCCAGACATTATGGCGTCGATCAAGTATTGGAGGGCTGCATCATGATAAGCGTGGCGGATGCGTTTGAGACATTCAGGCAGCGGCTAGAACTGACCGAGACAGAGAGTGAGGATGCGCAACGCCGGCACAGCAGCGTTCGCGAATGTATTCGTGCACGGTTTCAAATCGACCGCGACTTTCTCACCGGCTCATACGCTCGGCATACGAAAACGAAGCCGCTAAAAGATGTAGATATATTCTTCATTCTAGGTGAAAAAGAGAAGCAGTGGCATAGCAAGAAGCCGAACGAAGTGCTGGCGGCATTCCAAGACTGTCTGGTGAAGAGCTACGGCCGCGACCAGGTTGAGCAAGGCCGTCGCTGCGTTACGGTTGAATTCCGAAAGAGCTACCAGACAGAAGATCCTGACGGCAAAGTCCTGAGTATCGATGCTGTACCCGCGTTTGAAGTTGGGGGTCATTATGAGATTCCGGACCGCGCATTGGGGAAGTGGATACCTTCCGATCCGGAAATTCATAAAGAAGAGGCCACTGCAAAAAACAAGCAACTGGACGGCAAGTGGGTCCCGCTCGTCAAAATGATAAAGCGATGGAATCGGGAGGCAGGCAAGCTGATCAAGCCGATGTTCCTCCTTGAGGTGATGGCTCAGGAGCTATTGGATCCTCCGTTCAATAGCTATCCAGATGAGATTCAGAGATTTTTTTCCGCAGCGCAGTCAGAAATAGAACAAGACTGGCCAGATCCAGCAGGCCTCGGACCTTTGGTCTCCGACCAAATGGACGCGGCCAAGCGTGAAACCGCTAAAAAGGCGTTCCGTGATGCCGAACGTCTTGCTGTTCAAGCTATGCGCGCGGAGCAGCGGGGTCATGTCGGAGAGGCGCTTGAACTGTGGCGCCAGATATTCGGTGGCCGATACTTCCCGACGAGCTGAGACTAGTATGGCGAACATCGCTAAACGCGAGTCGAGCGCACATGGACAAGATTTTCTGCGGCGTGCTTTCGCGGGCGTTCACAAGCTGCTTGCTCTTAAGCTTGATCATGCCGCGCAAACCATTACGCACGACGGAGAGCGCGGTGGCGTCACGGAGTCAGCGTGGATTGAAGTCTTGCGAAGTTATCTACCTAATCGTTATGCCGTGAATAGTGGAATCGTCATTGACAGTGAAGGTCATACGAGCGATCAAATCGACATCGTCATCTACGATTTGCAATATACGCCCGTACTACTCACCCAAGAGCCCCATCGATATGTTCCCGCCGAGGCCGTTTACGCCGTCTTGGAGGCAAAGCCGAACATCAACAAGCAGCGACTCGAATATGCGGGTCAGAAAGCGGCCTCAGTGCGTACTCTGAAGCGCACCTCGGTCCCGATTCCTCACGCTGGAGGGGTCTATCCGGCGAAACTGTTGTTTCCGATTGTCTCGGGGATCGTAGCCGCAGCAGTGGATTGGTCCGACGGATTCGGGGAGAGCTTTCTTAGCGTCATGGCCAGCGACGAGCTTTCTGGGGACCGCAGGGTCGACTGCGGATGCGCTCTGTCGCATGGAGCCTTTGACACGTTCGCTTCTGAAGGCGGGCTGACCTTTGGCACTCGCGAGGCAGACCTAGTGTACTTTCTATTTCGACTTCTCGACAAGCTGCAATCTCTGGGAACAGTGCCTGCCATTGATTGGAACGCATATGCTAACGTCCTACGAGTGGAAAAAGCTGGGTGACATTCGAGGATATGCCCTTGCCCTCAGGCCCACTGGATTTCTTCGCAAACTGTCTGAAAGGCAGGCCTAAACCAGAGAGAGAGGTCCATTGAAGAGGAGCGCTGAGCGATTCTGGAGCTACGCCCAAGCGCGGAGTTGACCGAAACTCAAGACAGGACGTGGTTGACCCGCTTGTCTGGATGTCGGACGTGGAATCTAAACCGAGGCCAAAGCTTCGGACAGCCCACTGGACGTAAGAATGGACGCCGCCTGAAGAGAAGTCGCATTTTATATAGCAGCCAGCCCCAACGCGGAAGCGTGCCGCGTATTAGGCGGAAGTAGAGGAGCGACAATGAAGAGCATCGTCGAGTTGATAAACGAACTTAAGGGAGTAGATGATCTACGGTTCGCCGAGCGATTTGAGCTGGGTTCCCTGGATACCGCTTACTATCGGAGGATCGACTTCGACAATTGGCTGCGGAGATGCGTCGAGCCCAGTCAGCAATTCGTCAACATTAAGGAAGCTTGGGACCAGTATGAAAAAAGTTTCGGCTGAGCATGAATCCAAATGAGGCGACGTGTAAAAGGGAGGAAACGACGACTTACGGCCTGGGAATCCGGACACCGAGCAGCGGATCGAATATCGCGGCTACGGCTGCTCTACTCTAGAAAGTCTGGGTTTAGTTGGACGCCGTTCGGCGAGGCCCAGCCCCGCGAAAGCGCAACCGTGGAATACTTGGCACGACGCACAAAGCGGCGCGCGCGCTCTGCAGACTAAAGCTGCGAAGTCGAGAATTGCCCAGTTCACCGAGAGACAGTTCTCAACGTCCACAACCTCCGCCGCCAGTCTTTGAAGGTAAGGGTCATATCGCAGATCAGCCAGATTCCGCGGGCCGAAGTACCTTTCCAATACTCTCGCCATGTTCACGTCTAACAACGGCTGTCGTTCCCCGTGGCAGATCGTCAGAACAGCGTTCGCGATGTACTGACCCACTCCGGCGAGCGCTTCGATTTCCTCCCTCGTTCTTGGAAAGCGCCCCCCGCGGATCGCCAACTGTTGCGCTAGCCTCTTCAATGAAGCGGAACGGCGACGCCATAAGCCTATCGGTCGAAGAAAGTTCTTTAATTCTGATTGATTCGTGCGCGCGAGAGACTTCCATGATGGAAATTTTCGCACGAAAGCTCCAAAGAAGAGTGCGACTGTCTCGGCCCGTGTGCGCTGAAGAAGTGTCTCAGCCACAAGTTTCTGATACGTACTAGCTGCTTTACGCCGCCACGGGAGGTGCTGTCTGCCATTTTTTTCGGCCCATCCCAGAACGAGCCGACGAAATTCAGCCACTCTCTCCAATGCCAATGATTTTTCGCCCGTACGAGCATTGGCGCTGGATAGGACCAGTCCTCGCGCAGTCCTCGCCACGTGGCGCGATCCTTCTCCAAAATGGCCGCGCCCTTCCGGCTTGGCTTCAGTGCGCAATGTTCCGGGTTCGCGCAAGATACTTCCTACCAGAATTCGTGAGCTCCCTACCTTTAGGAGTCATTTGGACGAGGCTGAGCCGTTGGACGAGGTGAGGTTCTACTTCTGTCAGTATTCGATCTCTATCTACGCTGCCTAACATGCTGAGCAACCGTTGTTCGCCTAACGGCCCGCTCCTTTCGAGCAGTTCGAGATAATTCACATCGAGATGAGCCAATCCGTTCTCATCGATGCCGCGGGTCCGACGGACTTCCTCCAAATGGTCGTCAACGGATCGGTCCTGGAATTCGGACACAAGTGCCTCAGTTTCAAGCTCTTTGGCCAACTCAATCGCAATGCGCGGAACCGATCTTCCGTAACGCGCGATCTTGCTTAGAACCTCAGGTGGCCAAGCGGCGAAAGCGCCAGCGAGCATCTGCGCCACTTCCGCCTCCGTGTAAGGATGCAAGTACACTTCCGTGCATCGGCTTCGAAACGCGGCGTCCAGTTCGGAACTTCGAGTAGTTGCGAATAGGTGCGTCGCCTGTCCCAAAACGGCTACCCTATCATCCAGAACCACGGTACGGTCCCGACTTTCTAGTACGGTTAAAAAACTCTCCTGCACCGCGCGCGCCACGAGGTGAACTTCATCTACAAATACGATGAGCGGCGGATATATGAGGCGCGCTTTCCCATACTGCGTCCCCTCTTTCGTCGGCCGCGAATTGGCCTGTTGGAGCTCTGCATCAATTAGCTCGAAGAGTTTTTCCCGCGAAGTTACTGTTCGCCCATCAACCTTGATGAAAGGAAGCGCCAAAGCAGAAGCAACCCTGCGAGCCAACTCCGTCTTGCCCGTGCTCGGGTTTCCAACGAATAAGTAGTTCTTGGGAAGGTGGGGCGGTCTTTCGATCAGTGCACGGAGTAGATCCCTCTTTAGAGAATCTACGGCCGGTCGGTTCCCGATGAACCCATCGAATGCCCTGTTTACGCGTTCTCTGACCTCCACCGGAATCGCCGAATGCGAGGTGGTCGGCTGGGGCAGCCCTGCCTCGACCTCCTCCTCATGTGTCGGGACTTCGCCAGGCTGCGCTGCGCCGCCCTTCACCGATACAAGCTGAGGTAGCAAGGCACTATGCGCGGGCGCGGTGAGAGGTTCGATGCCGACAGCTTGCGCAGAAGTTTTTTGACCGCCGCCATCTTGTTGCGACCGTGCGGCTTCGGCAGAACCGCAGAGTTGCCAACTCTCGATTCCTTGATCGACCTCAACGGATGGTGAAGTTCGTTCTAGCAATGCCTTCGCATCAGCTCTACAAACCACCAGCGTCTCATCAAGTCCATCGTTGTCGAGGTCTAGTCTCCGCGAGCTTGGCGACGTATCGAACGCCAACAGGCGTCCTTCCTCGTTGACGATGATCTCGGCGGCCCCCGAGTACACCGCCGCAAGGATTGATTCGTGGCGTTTCGCCCATTCGTCGCTGGTCCGCCCGGTCACTTGCTCGTCTGCATAGACGCGGATTCCATAGTTCAGGACGTGAGCCAATAACCCTTTCGCGCACACATTCCACAGGCCGGTTGGTGGGGTAGCAGCCCAAAGCTTGCGAAGAAAACCGCCAAAACTGCTTGCTTGCTTCAACCAATCGTTCAGGTTCGTTTCGCCTGCGACAGACTCTCGAAACTTGATCTCTATCGGAGTGATGTAGATCGAAATCTGGCCCGACCCTTCGCCGATGTGGACGCAAATGGCCAAGATATCGCCTCTCATGAGTTCCGCGTCGTCACCTAGCAGCGACTGACGCACCTTCCGGAAAAGGCTCGTAAATGGGTCCACTGGAACTAGCACTGCCAAGGTATTAGCAGTTGCGACGGGAAGGCGGCATTCATGGCGTTGTGTTCCGAAAACGTCTTGGAGTAATCGTGCGCCCAGCAGCACGCCGATCTCACCGCGAGCATGAGTCCCACCCGACGCGAGCCTTTTCAGTATCGGTATGCCGCGCCGTGACACCTCTCCTAGCACTTCATCTACCGGGGGCGGATTCGCGCTCAGGAGCCTCGTTGCGGCTTCGACGGTCCGCCTGACTGCACTCGAAGGCTTTGCGAGCTTGTAATAACCAACCCGCTGTTCAGAGATCCCATCGGCGAAAGGGAGTTCGTAGTCCCATAGATACGAACCATGCACGGGCGCATTGCGTGCGAAGCAAGCCGGATCGATCTCTGCGGAGGAGACGACGACCAAACCCGCTTGATCCAAGCGATTCCCGACCGCCACATGATTCGGGGCGAATTCTACAAGCGCCTCGCCATTCTTGCTGGATGCAAGCTCCTCGATCTCTGCAACGCAGGCCGATCCTAGACCTGTAAGGCCTTCTCCGGATCTCTCGACACTATGGATTCTCGTCTCGCGTATCCACGTTGCCGAGTCCCGATCTGTTCGTATTCTGCTCCCGATCAAGCACCCTTCGCTCGCGGGTGACCGCAATTCCGCGGCGGAGAGGCGAGGTTCGCGAATACCAAGCTGATCCAGGATGATAGCGTCGAGGTTCGCCGGTAGCTGCTGCTCGTAGCGGTCATACCACAGGACGCGACCGTCCGAATCCTCCGCAAGATTCGCGAGCTCCTCGTTCCCGGGTTGATCTTCTGGCCGCCTTCCGTCGAACACGTGGAGCTCTCTTGGCCACGACGGCGGCGTATCAACCGAAAAAACGTCCTGCGACCAGCTTACAATTCCTTCCGAACAAGTGCTCTGGCCTTCCTGTTCTCCCACTACGCCCAGACGAAGTACCGATCTGGCGGGAAGCATATTACTGACGTCCTGTAGCGTGCGCTTCGCCTGCGCGGAGGTAAATCCACCCTCGAATCCGCGTGCTCCCACACCGAAAGTGCGAAGTAAGCTAGCAGCACTGCTCGATCGCAGACGCTCGATCATTCGAGAATTCCAAAGAAGCGACCAATATGGGTCTTCACAAGGAACCGAAATGAACGTCGTCCAAAATGGATCACCACCCCCCCGGAAGATCGGCCATGCGGCTATATCAGGGGAGCGGTTGGGGTCAAGTAAGCCAGCCAGTGGACATCTCTGACGCAGGCCCGCAGTCAAGAGCTTTTGAGCATTAAACATCCACGCGAGCCTAGCCGGATGTAGGGGAGACAAAAGCATCGCGATTGGTTCGCCCCCAGCGGTTGGAGCTCCCGCGGCTGGGTTCGGCTCAGCCTCGAGAATCGCCACACAGTCGAACCACATTGCCGCGGAAGGCTCCGCTCGTAACCACTCCAAATACGCTCGTAGGTAAGCTTCCGCGCTGCTGGTCAATTCGTCGCGAGAGATTACCTGTTCGACGAGCTTAGTGCGTTCGGTATCGAGTATGCGACGAACTTCCTCTCTAGCCGTCCGAACCGCTTCCGGTACTTCGCTGTTTCGAAATCTCGGATCAAATTGCGGTACGAACTGGCCCAGACGCGGATCCGACCAGTTCAGATCGGCAACGCGCATGACGCTTAGGTCTCCTGCGACGAGGATGGGATGCCAGCTTTCGGAGTTTGATAGGAGCGCAGTTTCGAGCCCGCGGATCATCCTTTCATGCGGAATCACTGGACTTGGACGTCCTCTCCCCCGCTGGTGGGCAACAACCAATGCTTCGAAGTATGTGCCAGGCGCCTCTCCGACGTTTTCTTGAACAGTGACGAGGACTTCGCTCTTGCCGACTTCAACCCCGCCAGCGTCTAGAAATATGAACGTCAACTGGCTTTCCTCTTCAACCGTCAGAGTTAGGAGCGAAATACCATCTACAACAGGGGATTCTGCCTCTGCCGAGTCCGAGCAGCGGACGACGCTAGTGGCTGGTCCTGAATAGACGTAAACTCGATGAGTCCCTGTCGATTCGAGCTCGATCTCCTGAGCCCAATTCGATCCGCTTCTCTCAGGAACAGTTATTCGAGCGGCATTCGGGGATGAAACGAGACCGGGCGCTTCTAACTGCGCAAGAGATACGAGATCGATTCGGCTGCTCCTAGCACCGCTGTCCTCCGCCTGATACCGCAGCGGGCGATCGTGCGCTGGAGGGTTAGGATCCGTAAATGAGGTTGGGCTCGCAGACGGAGCGGGCGCCATAAGCTCAACAAGGCGCCTTCGCCCAACGCGCCGGGAGATCGAGAGTCCTTGAAACGCCGGAGCGCCTTCGCAAGTGATCTCTAGATCCGCTGCGTCCCGAACGACGACCGGCTCACCCCGCGCCGACGTGTTGAGGTTAATCCGGTTACTGCAGGTGAGTCTTATCCGGGCCTGAGGTGCGCGCGCGCCGACCTCGTCTAGGAGTTGTCCTAGCCGAGCTTCATCCAAGGTCGACCACCAATCGGGACGAGAACTCGCCTCTGACGGGCGAAATGCCAGCGTGCGGAGCCTGTTGAATCCACCACCGGACCCGGCGGATTGCTGAAGGTGATTGCGCAATGCCTCCAACGCTGGCGTCACCTGAGCGCCCGTGGCCGTCGCCTTCAATTCCTCGAACCCCCCTTCGAGCCCACGCTCCTCTAAATACTCGGCCAACTCTACGACGGCCTGATATGCAGATTGAGGGCTCGAACCGACAGAGCCGGGAGACGGTAAACCGCACGAACGGTATACGGCAACAACCGGAGGTTCACTGAGCGGGAAACCGTTAGTCAAGTAGCTCAACGCGTCCCAGGGGGCTCCCGAGCGCTTGTCTGTATCCAGACCTTGCGCATCGTGCCAGATGCAATGCAGCGCTTCGAAGATCAAGTTCTCCGAGATATTAATTCTGGATGCTATCCGCAAGCATAGGCTGTGCATCAGGCGATTCGGAGATTTGGCGCGGCCTTCGAACGCGATCGGTGTCGAGAGCGTATCGGTCGCCGTCCGAATCGATTCCGGCCGATCCCACATCTCGGGCTCTACGAGTATAAGTGAGCGCTCGTAGCTGTTACGTGCATTGACTGCGTAGTCCCAAGTACATGCGCAGCTTCCCAATTGGCCACTCTGAATCCTGGGACTATTCGATATGAGCAAAACTGGAACAGTCAGCGTATCTCCGCCGGCACCGATCAGCCAATCTGTCGTTCCATCTTTTGTCAGGCGTGCGAACAGCGATTGGAGCGACTTCGCCGACGGACCGCAGACGACGGGCTGAAGCCGGGCGTTCCCGTCCACCTGTCGCAGTCGGAGTACGTATTCCTCCAGTTCTTCTTCCAACAGTTCCGCGAGCGAGGTCATCGGCGCGCCTGCTCCCTAGGCGAATTGAATGGATCGACTAACACTCGTCCACCGTAGGCATCAGGGCTATCAATTGTCAGCCCGAGTGCAGCAAGGTTACCTATCAGCCGGCCCGATTCTAACTCTTCCGACGCAATGCGGATCCCGTATGCGGCCAAGTGTTTCCGCAGGTCGTCTATCGTGGAGGGCACACCGGGTCTTGCAGAACACACGCAGTGGACGATTACCAGCAACATGTTAGGACCAGGCTGCAGGAGCCAGATCCGTTGTCTGGGTGATGTCAACGGCGCCAAATAGGCTTGATCATACGAACGCTGTGCCTGATCGAGCGGCGCAACTTGACGTGTTACGTAGCGCAAAAATTCCCTGATGTTCTTCGGAGGCCCCTTTTTTCCTGCCGCAGCGCGAGAATTCCTGTCAACCAATTTCTCGCATCGTTCTTGCAGCCAAGCCTTAGGGCTAGGGGCTACTTTAAACCGCTCGCGGCGTAGGTGCTGGAGGAAATTTACGATTTGAGCTGCACAGCTGCTCGAATCAGACGACCCGAGCGGCGTAGGCCAACCTACGTTGGCATCGTCCAGCCTGTGCAGCATTAAGTTGAGTCCCAGTCGTGCGCGCACATACCCTTCGAGCGTTATGCTAAACGCGCGCTCCGTGTCTCGACCCACCTCCAGAAAAGCTCCGGAGCCGTGATGCGATTCGAATAATATCGCTTCTACCTCAGATTCGGTTGGGATACTTCCGTCTCCAAGTGCGTCAAGACTCAAAGACCAGCAGTTCGCGTTAAGGCGGCACAGCCATAGCACTTGAGCGACCGCGGCTAATCTAAGTTCCGCTTCCAAAACTGCCACCCACTGCTCCCGACTCAATGTGCGCTTTAATCTCAGGACCTGCGGAAGATCGTCTACGAATCGTTCCGCTGGCGCGAAAGGCTCTTTCCGAATTTCTCGGTGAGCCACGTGCTTCCACTCGCCAAAAGCTGGTGGTCGCGGCCTCTCATTCTTTGGCGGAGGGACCGCAGCCAAGGCTTCCTGCAAGAACCTCGCGAATACGTCGTCCTCTGACCCAACGTCTAGGGCCTGTGCGAACTCCGGAAGAAGGGCCTCGTACCCGGCCCGGCCTGCACCGGAAGCGATACACGCCAGAATAAAATTACCTGGCGTCCAACGGCCACGCCGGGCACCTAGTACGCCTCCGTGTGCCGCGAGAAACGGCACGGTCGGTGAGAGATTCGGAAATCGGCTTCTCGGCAGGGCAGGACTGCGGATACAACCGGCATCTCCAAAAAGCCTATCCCAAAGCAAAAGAGGGGCACCGAGAACGTTCTTGCTGGTCAACTGGTTCGGCAACTGAGGGATCAGTTCTAAGTCCACCGTCCGATCAGTGTTGGCGCCGGCAAGACCCAGCACGCGGCAAGTAGAGGCGAGCATAACCTCGCCTGTCGTCCATTCCGGCGCCGCTGGAAACTCGAGAGCAGACTTTTGATAAGACAAATGGTCTTGTTGGAAGGGATGTGACTCGAACTCGGTAACGCTCATAGTCGCTTCCCCTAGGCCTCCCGACGGAACTCGAGCTCACCGTTGTAATCGAGCACTAACCTGCCGATCTCTTGTCCGGACTCCCTAAACTCAACCCATACCTGACCATCTGCGAGCCTTTCCTTGTCGCGCGATAGGCCAGCCGCGTAACCGTGACGAAGCCGCTCTAGCATCGCTGCCACCCCAGAGGGGAGACTCCCGTTGGCACAGCCATCTGACCTCCGTCGCAGCGCGACGTACAACTCGAATGTAAGCGGCAGAACGCTATCGCCTACTTCAATACAAGGCATGTCATAAGCAGGGCGCCCAGGCTTAATGCCCGGTGCTGGCCGCGGACGAATCCCGCTCCTCGGTCCTACAATGATGACGCTTTGCGTCATTCGAGTTTCAGCCTGTCCAAACGACGAGACCAACGAGCCAGCAAATTGATTGCCTCCCAAAAGATTGGCTACAAGCTGAGCTATTCTTGATAGCCTGCTTTGGTCTCGTAAACTTTCCTCGTACTCACTTAACAGTCCTTCGTTTGCATGCCTTCCAGCGCTCACCCCGATAATTCGCTTCACCACTGCCGAACTTAAGCGGCGCAAAAATTCGATTGCAGTTACTGCACTCTGCTTTTCTCGCCCCAAGACGTCCCATTCTTCCTCCGCGCACGCCAGCATCTGGATGAAGCTCTGGCCGAGCTCCGACAATTGCTCCTTGAATTCATCAAGCCCTTGTCAACATCCCTGCCCAAACTCGTTCTCGATTCGCTTGAGTAAGTCGTTTTCCGAATCACCGCACCACCGAGCCGGGTCGATCCACAATCGGTGAACTCCGCGAAGCAAGATCCGAATATGCTTCGAGCTATCTGGTTCGGTGCGCCGGATAGTGTCGCAAACAGCTCGTGTCACCGTCGCTCCGGCGTTAGATGCTTCCGATCTAACCACGCGCAATTCCTCTTCGGCCGCTAACGTTTGGAACAAACGTTGCGAATACAGGCCACGAGCCAACGGGATGATTGCGGTTGCGCGCTGAGCATTATTCGCGGCGTTGCGGTACCGCGACACGAGGTCGTGGACCCACGAACATGGATCCGGATAGGAATCGAAATCTGACCACTGTCCGACGATCAGTTCTGCCGTTAGAGAAAACGCATCACGGAAGGACCATCGTTGCCCGGTGGCTAGCTCGCCGCGTCTGAGAATGCGGAAGAGCGCATCTGAAACCGCCTCGTCGCGAAGCGATTCGGCGTTCTCGCGCATCGGGCACAGCCGTCTCGAGTCGCAATCGTTGCATCGTCCATCCACCTCCCACTCTTCGACTGCCGTGGCACTCAGGACTATCTCGCTTATGGGCATCCTGCCATCACCGCGCGCCGTCAGGCTCTCAACGTCCAAAGGCCAGCACGTGAAACGCGGATCGGCAGCCAATGGCCAACACGTTGGTTGGTTTTCCGACAATGCTTCTAAGCCGAGAGCGGTAGCTCGAATGATCTGGTCCAACGCCTCGACAACCGGACTTCCAGGATATTCGTTGTGCGCCCTTGCTAACGCTCGGGCGAGCAGGCCGCGGTTCGCGCAGCACACGAAGACAGGCAGTTCGCGCTCTGACGAAGTGACCAAGTCTGCCACGTCCTCTACTAGCAAGTCGGCCGCGTCGGCGATGGCGTTATCGCTGGCCGAAGCGTCCTGAATCAGGGTTAGTCTTCGGATCGTCAGGCCGAATCGACTCCCGGAAACACCAACATCTCCGCCCGTTATGTTAACCCGTCTCGGCAGCAGCTTCCCGACCCCGAATCTCTGCCGGACGGCTGCAACCAACGCGCCGCCGGAATCTAGATTCAAATCGAGCCTCTCCACGAAATCTTGAACCGCCTCCGACTTGCCGTTGCCGGGTCCGCCGATGAGGAAGATCCAACGTGGGGCGGTCTCGTCGCCCCCGGCGATGCGAGAAGCTAAATCCCGGAGCCTCACGATGAGCCCAGTTAGAACCAGCGAGCCGATCGGGTTCCCCCATCTCGCAAACGGCACACGGACACCGCCACGATCGTGTCCGTGCCAGCCCAGAAGATCTGCTACCCATTCGTTTTTGTTAGCTGGCACGAGCGCGTACCTCGTCCGATCCGGCAACCATCTCGCTCCAAGTTTCCATCAGCACGTATCCCATTACTTCCGCGACAAACGGTGGCATTGCGTTCCCCACCTGGGTGTAGCGCGGACACTCTCGTTTCCGGCGCATTCCGCCAGTCGTGTATTTTCCCATGAACCCATACCAATCGGGGAAGGACTGCAGCCGCGCGTATTCGCGGACCGTCAGTATCCGTGGTTCAGAATAATGCAGAAAATCATCTGGCAACGTGGTGAGAGTATGGGAGGGTTTGTCCGGATCAAGGGGCACGATACAGTGCTTTCGAATCCCCAGACGATCACGGTCAGCCTGCGAAAGGCCAACGCCCTTCTTGCACGTCTTCAGGATTTTCGCGAAGTGGTCGATGGTATCAAGCTTGTGCCTGGGTAGTCTTAGGCTATTGGGAGCTTTCCCGCCTAACCCGGCGTGTAGCAGCCTCTGGTACGGAGTTTTCGGCCCCTCGTAATCGATCTGATTGAATCTGGGAAAATCGTCGCATTCGACAAAATTCTTACCGGTAACCTCCAGGTCAGAGATTGCCTCCCGAGCCGTAACTGCCCTATCGATCGGCAGATCCTTCGATCTCAAGAACTCAATTCGCTTCGCCGAAACCAGCTGAAAAGGATTCTCCGGTTTGAAATTCGATCCGCGCGTGTCAACGGCGATCACAAACTGCCGTGGGCGCAACTGGGCGACTCCAAAATCAGAGGCGCTGAGGCATTCATCAAATACTTCGTAGCCCAACTCCTCCAAGCTATCGCGTAATCGCGCCAAAAACGGCCGCGCCGGTCTCCCGACCTGCGTCCGCCGCTCTTTACGTTTCGTTTTGCCGAATTCTGTAGCGATTCCCTTCACGTTCTCGAAAAGCACTAGTCGCGGCCTGATGGCGTCTACCATCTCAATGTATTGCTCGAACATGCGGTTCCGCGGATCATCTCGTCGGCGGCGCCCCGCATATGAAAAACCCTGACATGGCGGCCCCCCCGCCACGAGGTCGATCTCTCCCCTCAGCTCGCCTAACTGCGAAGAATACTTTTTGAGGAAAGTACTGAGTCGGCAGGATTCCTTCGGAAGCCAGGATGGCCACTGAAACCGAAATCCGCCAGCGCGATCTATCAAGTTGGATTTGAGTGTCTCGAAGGCGTTCTCTTCTCTTTCAACCGCCAACACTCCTTGCCATCCGGCGGCCATGAGTCCCAGCGAGAGACCCCCGCACCCGGCAAACAAGTCGATGAAGGTGGGTCCGTCCGCGATCTCATACCGCGAAACGCGAGCCCTTTCCTGCCCCATGTTCCGTTTCATGTCTACGAGTTCTTCACTCAAGATCTGCTCTTCCCCGACAAGCCGACGGCGAGGGACCGACCCGAATCAGGTCGGGGCGCCGAACTCGCGTGCACTCTCTACTGCCGGCCAGCGGCCCTCTCGAACTCGGCGTCGAGTCCTGTCACTTCGTCTGGGTGGATTCTCTTTTTTCGCGCAGCCAAACCCCGGCTTCCCTCCGACACCAATTCGACCATCACGAACTGCCCCTTACATGGACCCATCACTTCGAGCGCGTGTTTCCTTTCCTCGTTAACGTGGAGGACACGTCCTTTCTTGCGATCCAGAACAACAAAGAGGCCCCGACTAAGAGGATTGAATCCCATTGCTCGCAGGTCCTCGATCAGATGGCGCGAACGCTGCAGCGAAAGTCCGCCCCTCTTCAATCGCACCAAATTCTCGAGCTCGGCTATTTCCCGTTCTTCCAGTCGAACTGCAGCGCCCGACTTGCCCGTCCTGCCACGCACATCCACGAGTCCCCGCTCAACCCACCCGGCGAGCGTCGAATAAGGGACCTTCTGTTCCCTTGCCAGTTGTTTGAGGGTCGCCACGGCATCATGAACTTTGGAACTTGTTCAAGGTATCTTAGGTGTTGAGAGTCTGAAACGCCAGTAATCTTAGGAAGCGAACGGCTCGTCCCGCAGCCGCTTTCAGACCCTAAATGCCGGATCTTCCCGACACTGACAGAGATTCCTTGGGGCCTTCGCGAGTCGCCCTGGAGCCTCTGCAAACCGCAGATTCCATTGACACGGCGCCTTCGCTGTGAGCCGCCCCGCGAGCGCTCCGTAAACTTCGCGTCGCGGCCCCACGCCGCACCCCAACTCCGCCCGCGATCTCCGCTTCGCCGCCGCTCTCATTGGTGGCGTTCGCTGCGCTAGCAATCCGCGCCAGCCCTCCGGGCCGCTTTCGCTCTGTCACGTCCTGCCGCCCGCTCCGCTCGCGCATCTAGAAATCTGCGCACGGCCCTCCTGTTCGAGGTGTAAGGGCCGCGCGGAAAAAAAGTGGCGCGGTGATGAAAGCAAAGCGCAGCACGCCCTGCCCGATGAACGGGAAGCGGGCGCAAACGAACAAGGAGGTTCGTAGTCATGTCAGTTAACAAGGTGATCGTGATCGGCAATCTGGGAGCTAACCCCGACATTCGTGCTCTGCCGTCCGGGCAAAACGTGGCGAATTTCTCGTTGGCGACCACGGAGCGGTTTACGGACCGCAACGGTGCGAAACAGGAGCGCACCGATTGGCATCGGATCGTTGCATTCGGGCGGCTGGCCGATACGTGCGAGCGGTTCCTGAGCAAAGGCCGTCAGGTTTACGTCGAAGGACGGCTTACTACCCGCCAGTACGAAGCCAAGGACGGCAGCGGCAGACGCTACCGGACTGAAATCGTGGCGCGGCAACTCCGCCTGCTCGGCAAGCGCGCTGACGCGCCCAAGGCTGAAGCATCCGACGACATCCCGTTTTAGTTCCCCACCACGCGACGGGAGAGCCGCGCAAGCGGTTCTCCTCAACCATCCAAACCACAATCGGAGATCACGAAAATGGACGTTTATCAAATCATAACCGACAAGATCATCAATCTGCTTGAAAGCGGCGTCGTACCTTGGCGCAGGCCGTGGACCTCAACCGGACTGCC
Source organism: uncultured delta proteobacterium (assembly GCA_963711565.1). GTDB lineage: Bacteria > Desulfobacterota > Binatia > Binatales > Binataceae > Binatus. The sequence goes on from CAVQEQ010000002.1 coordinate 24,062, forward strand.
GCGCAACCTTGTCAGCAAGAAGCCATATCGCGGCGTCAACGTTTTTCTGCTTTCGGCCTCGAAGCACGTTTCACCGTTTTGGCTGACCTACCGCCAGGCGAATGAACTTGGCGGACACGTCCGCAAAGGCGAGGAGAGCACGATCGTCGTTTTCTGGAAGGTCGAAGATTTGAAGCACAGTACCGAAAACCTCGACAACGAACAGACCGAGGAGAAGACGCGCCGGCGGTTCCTGCTCCGCTACTATAGGGTTTGGAATCTGGAGCAATGCGAGTTTCCGCAAGCCGTGCTCGACAAGCTGCCGAAGATCGAAACGCACGAGCATGATCCAATCGAAGCGGCCGAGCGAATCATCGCCGGAATGCCAAACCCCTCAGAGATTCAACATACGGGCTCAAAGGCATTCTACAGCCCAATCACTGATCGAATCACCTTGCCACCGCGCGAGCTCTTCGCGAGCGTTGAGGAATACTACGCAACGGCTCTGCACGAGACCGTTCATAGTTCAGGAAGTCCGAAACGCCTTGCGCGAGAAGGGATATGCGAATCCTCGCCCTTTGGCTCCCCGGTATATTCCAAAGAAGAGATGATCGCGGAAATGGGAGCCGCTTACCTTTGCGCCGAGGCCGGAATCTCAAATGCAGTCATTGAGAATCAGGCGGCTTATGTCGCCGGCTGGCTCAGGAAGCTTCGCGAAAATCGTAGGCTCTTGATCAATGCCGCCGCTCAAGCGCAGCAAGCGGCGGATTATATCCTCCGCAGACTCCGCCTCTCGTGATATTCGCGGCGCCCGCGCATCGCGCGGGCGCCGCCGACGAAATTAGTCTCCTTGATCCCTTAGGAAAAACGGCCGGTCGCCGGCCCAGAAACGGACGCACCGCTCGTATCCGAAACGGATCATTCCAGAACACGCTGAAAAACTGGCATGAATCTAAAATGTCCACCAGTCTCGTTCTTCCCGTAATATTCGTTCTTGAAGACCGGAATTCACTGACTCGATATCCTCAGGTGAGCGCCGACATACCCAACGAGGATTCGTTTGGAGACCGGGAAATCGAAAAAGTGAATTCGCGTGTCTCCTCTCTTCAGATGCCATTCAAAGACCCGATACTCGCCATCTGGACATCGAAACCTTCTTTCATCGCTGTACATATTCAACGTGGATTGACTTTCGCCAGACGCGCTGGGCAGCCCATGAATGTCAAAATTGCCAGTGTCCCACGTTTCACAATAGCATTGCAGATCTTGGAGCCCCCGCATCACTGCTCTAAAACGTGGCTCGCTCCCTCCGAGAGCCTTTATCTGATTTTCGACTGGCTCACAAAAGTCGAGATTCGGGAAGAGAGATACTCTATCATCCCACAGTTCGAGCCCACTTGCGGGCGGAGCAGGTTTCTTGCGGTCCAACCATTCAACGTGCACTTCTAAATGAACCGCTCGGGAAGCGTGCCGCACGCTAAGGATCCGCGTCTCGAAGTCTTCGTTGTTGATCCAGAGCTTTTCAAGGCTTACCGAGTCAACGTTCCATTGGTCGCTAGACCGGAAGCTGATCGCGAGGCCATCTATCGAAAAGGCCACTGACAATCCTTGTGCGGGCTGATCAGCACACCTATATTCCACATTCTGAGCGTCGAGTTGCTCGACCGGGACACAGTCGCTGTAGTCGCTGCGCTTATCGACGAGCGTTTTTATTCGCAAACGTTTTTCGTGGTCTCCGTGATGGTACTCGGCCAGCCAGCGACCGACAGAAAATCCGGAACTGATCTGCACCTGGGGAAAGTAAGGCGGAGTAACAAGAATCTTCTTTCCCTTGATTCGATGATCGGTGAGAATATTCGAGAATTCTTCGAGGTACCTTTTCCCACTATTCAAATCTGGCGCTATCGGAGTTGTAGACAATTCATTGAACACCAAGAATACGGTCATTCTAGTTACCGCCAAGCAGTTGATCTAAACTCCGTTCGATTTCATCGAAGAAGCCTTCGGGCCATTGAGACAGCCTGCCATTCTCGTCAATATTTAATAAGGTCAGGGAAGGTGAGCTTCCGCCTGCCTCCCATTTGCTGTGATAAAGCGCGACCTTTGACGGATCAACCTTTTGTCCTTGGACGGCTAGCCGAATTCCGTTCAGCACGTGATCGCTGTGAGTCTCCAAGAGGATCTGAATGCCGGCCGCGGATGCCCGAGCCAGAAGGTCCCCCATCTTGAGCTGTCCACGGGGGTGAAGATGAGCTTCCGGATTCTCAACGATAATTAGACTTCCAGAGTGGGCTGAGAGGACTGAGACAACAATCGGCAACGCGTATGTGATGCCGAAGCCGACATTGGTAGCGCGATATTGTGAACTGGCAACCTGCTTCTGTCCCAGAGAATAAGCAACGCTGAATGTCATAAGGTCCATCTCGGAGTAGCGTTTCACGTTCAAGCGCACGCCCGGACTTATTTCCGTCATCCATGCCTCCACTTGTGACTGGAGGGTGTTTGAAGTGGCAGTCGGATGGCGTAACCCTCGTAACTCGACGTTTTCCGAGCCAAAGAGGGAGAGGAAGTGCACTGCGAACTCGCCGCTTGAACCTAATTGGCGGTGATGTCGAACCTCGTAATCGGACATACCGAAAGATGTTCGAGGTCCAATGCGCTCGGCGCGGAGGTATTGAAATTCGTCCCGGAAGAGGCTCGTGTTCCAGATCTCTCCCGTGTGCTCATAACCATTGACGGCTAGCACATCACTCTCCTCACGATAGGCGAATCGCAGCTTAAGATGTGCAGGGAGGTCGTCCTTTAGTTCGAACGCTATTTCGTCGGTATCAGCTTCTTCAAACAGCACGTCCTTGGCAGTTCCTAGCTCGGCTAGTTTGCCATTGAGTGTCAACCCGACATTTGGTAGCAGATTCTCAAGGTAAGATTGCCTCAACAAAATGAGGGCCTGGATGACGGTCAACTTTCCAGAACTATTTAGACCGGCGAGCAGAGTCAGCGGCTTAAGGACGACAACTTGTTGTTTGAAACATTTGAAATTGTCTAATTCGATCGACTGGATCATTGAAGTGTCTCCTGAATGATCTCCTCGATCTTTGAAAATCGCAGCCGCACTTTTCGAGGGTCACCCGTACCATATGTAATAGCCGACTCGAAATTACTGTCGTCGAGCAACGAAAGAAAGCGTTCTCGCAGTTCGTTGCTCTTCTCTTGGAGTCTATCGACATCGGCTGGAGACAAGGTCTCAACATCTGCAGACCACACTTCAAACAGAGCGCGATTGACGGGATAACGCCTTGGGTTTCCTCGTTTCTGCTTCCGGAAAGCTAGATCGCCGAAGAGCCGATAGCAATTCACCATTGCCGTGCTAAACCGGTGGCGTAGCTTCTGGATCTCCCCATCTGAGGATTGGTTGAGTTCGATCATGCATTGGTTAAGAAAGGTATCGATATTCTTCGATTTGTACTCCTGATATGGCGTTCTCATAAAAGCTAGAAGTCTCAGCACACACTCTCGGTCGCCCATGCGGTCGTCGCGAATTCCTTCGTTCGTGGCCGCGCGGAACTCCGCACTCTCCGCAAGGTCTTGCAAGAGAAGAGCAGCTTTCCCTTGATTAAGAGCGTGGCGGATCTCCTGGCTCGAAAGCGGCAACCCGCCTGTATTGATTCTTTTGAAAATGTTGAACTTGACCTCAGGAGGTGTGTTCTCTTGGATCAGAAACACTGTTACTTGTGTTTCTAATATGCGTCTCTGAAGGCTCCGGGGTAATTGGTCGAACTTCTTTCCAACACATTCGTTCAGGAACTCGAGTCCGCTGAGCGACAAGGTCCTGTCGATCACAAAACTTCTAAGCGTTGAGAGACGTTGCAGTCCGTCAACGACGAGCCACTTGCTCTCATCACTCCCGTCCATGTAAAACGCGGGCAGCGGAATTCGGATCAGCAAAGATTCGATCAACTGACTTTTTGCTTTTGTGCTCCAGATTCCACCTTTGCGCTGAAAGCCCGGAGTCAAATCGATTTCTTTGTTCCGAATGCGATCCATCAGAAGCGAGATCACCATGGGCTTGGTATCAACTCGGATCCGCCCCGGATCGAACGGTTCTGTTATTTCGAAACCACCACCAGTGTCTTCTTCTTCGAGCCCCGTGCCGTCCACCTCCCCCAATTCCTCGCCCCCAGAATCGTCCGTAGAAGTAGTGGTGACTTCCGGAGATCGGTCCGGAGAACTTTCATGAAGAGCGCTATCCTCGATGGAAATGTGTTCAATTGTCTGTGGCCCTTCTCCAGATGCCGCCTTTCCTACACTCGTTATCCCGGTACTCCACACAAACCGTGAGGGCCACCCTCGCCGGCCCTCAACGAACTGCCCACACCCTTGATCTTGGAGTTTGCGAAAAAGATCTATAATTTCGCGTCAACGGAATTCATGACCTTCGGCTCTAAGGAGAACAAGGATGCGGTCGACTTTCGTTTCGGACTGATCGCGTTCGCGGCGCGCGGCATGTTCGAAAAAAACTTTGGCCACCCCACTCTCCATGTAGAGTTGCCGAAGCGTGTCTATATTTGGCGATTTGAAGTCCATCCTTTCTCCACCCGAGCGTCATCGCAGACTGATTCAGAGAACTGCAAAGAAGAAATAGCGGTTGTAATCAATATATCTGATCTGATTGGTGCCACCGCAAAGCTCGTCAGGATCAGCGTCCTTCTCCTGGCTGGCAATGCCCGGATTGCTAGTCCATGCTTTAAGTTAAAGTGAGCAATTTCATGGCGGATAGTCCGTCAACCGGCTGGAGTGTGAGAACGTTCCGGTGCTTCGCGGTTACCGTTGCCATTCAGGGCAATACTAAACCCGCACGCCGCGATCGGTTTTTCCAGGTAAAGGACGGATGACCTCATCTGGGAAGTTCTCGGTTTGCGTGCTCAGAGGGGCTCACGCTACCAAGAAGATCGATCAGGAAAGCGTGGATCGTCGTGATTCGGTTTCCTTTTCTGTTCGGATACGTATCGCCCACCGAATCCCCGTCCCTGTCGGTCACAAGCAATGCCGGAACTTCCGCACCAAAAAAACAGGCGGAGCGTCGGTTGGTTCCGAGCATTCTCTTTACCTCATAGTGCCTGTAGACGGCGGGCAAGATCGCACGTGAGTAGCGCTCAATGCGCTCCTTCTCAGTCAAATTCGCGGTATCCACGAACTCGATATCATCGCCTCTCGCCTTAGCCTCTGCGAGCAGGCTGGGGACGTCCTCAATGCCAGCGTTTCGCTCGCCGTTGAATGGCTGACGTGTCGGGTCCGACGACGAAAAGTAGGTTAGCTTCACTTTCGATACGTTAGCACAAGCTATACCCGGTGTACAGGGGGATAAATCCGAAGTTTAATATGAGGAAGGGGTCTGGCTCATATTAAATGGAGTGTTTATCATGGGACGGACAGTGAGCCATGGTAAACGCAAGTGATCACAACAATCGCACGACCAAATTCCCAGCTCGGGCGGGTCGCTATGTAACCCAACCCGCCGGCTACCGGGCTTTCATACCCGCCCCGCTGCCACCCACACCCCTTGTCCAGCTGGTCGGCGATCTTCAGCGCTCGCTCTCTGAGGCAGACCGTGCTTTGGGCCGCCTGGATGGCTCCGTACTGACCCTGCCGAATCCCGATCTCTTTGTTTTCATGTACGTCCGGAAGGAAGCGGTACTTTCGAGCCAGATCGAGGGCACCCAAAGTTCATTGCAAGATCTGCTCGCGGCCGAGGCTCACATCCTCGGTGAGAGCCTTCCCCGCGATGTGGACGAAGTCGTCAACTATGTCCGGGCAATGAATCACGGCCTCGCGCGCTTAGCGGAGCTTCCCGTTTCCGTCCGCCTGATCCGTGAGATTCATACCGAATTACTGAGGGGCGTTCGCGGGTTGACGCTGACGCCAGGTGAGCTACGGCGTAGTCAGAACTGGATCGGTCCCGGAGGATGCACATTGGCCGAGGCCACATTCGTACCCCCGCCACCCGCTGAGGTGCCGATCAGTCTGGGCGCGCTCGAAACGTTCCTTCACGACCGGGACGACATCCCGTTGCTGATCAAGATCGGGCTTGCTCACGCCCAATTCGAGACGATTCACCCCTTCCTCGACGGCAATGGCCGTGTGGGCCGCCTACTAATCACTTTCTTGCTATGCGAGCGGGCCGCGCTACACAAACCCGTGCTGTACCTATCGCACTTCCTCAAGCGCCACCGGCAAGCCTATTACGATCATCTTCAGGCGGTCCGCGACAATGGTAATTGGGAGGGCTGGCTGAATTTTTTCTTGCGCGGAGTCGCGGAGGTTAGTGTTCAGGCGGCCGAGACGGCGCGCAAGATCCTCGAGTTGCGCGAAGCACATCGCAGGAACATCACTGACCATCTAGGCCGGGCCGCCGGCAACGGTCATCGGGTACTTGAGCGGCTTTACGAGAGGCCAATCATGAGCGTCAGCGACGTGCGCAAGCTGCTCGGAACCACCTTTGCGGGCGCCAATCAGATCGTGCAGCGCCTCGTTGATCTCAAAATACTCGCGGAGATCACAGGGCAGGCTCGCAATCGCCGCTTCCGTTACGACGCCTACGTGCGTCTCTTCGACGAGGAAGCGGACGCACGTAACGCTTGAAGGTCTCCTTGCCCGCGAGGAGTTAGTTGCGAGGATCGTTGGGCAGATGCCGGTCGCAAAATCGCGGATTCCTGATTTCGTTCCTGAAGTGCTGTCCCTATTGTCATGTGTTCGAACTATCAGGCATCGAAGCATTGCCCGCCGTTCAGTGGCACTTCGACAATCTTCGCGAGATCAACAGGAACAAGAGCGGCACGAGGTCCGCGCAACTGGAGAAGGCTCTTGCAAGACCCCGCTAAAAAACCACCTGCGAGAGTGCGAACAAGCGCTCAGGCCGCGTCGATTCTCCGCGCACCGTGCCCTTTGTCTCGTATTCTTTTCTAACAAACTAAACGCTGGCGAGAGCTCGAATTCCTTGCGACATGCACCTAACGGGTGCGCGTTGACCTAGTGGCTCGCGCTGACTTCGAACGCTCTCCGCCCAGTCTATCAAGTAATCAGCCATACGACCGAGGTGAGACTCCAACCCCTGGGGAATAGGGTAAGGATCGGACTGGTCAAACGTTCGCAGAGGCGGCAAATCTGCTTCGCAAAAGAAGGCTCGGAATGCCTCGCTGTGGAAAGGCTGATCCTTAAGAGTATCGCACCAAAGGTCTTTCTCGTTGACATTTAATTCGAGCTTCTTGTTGTAATACTCCATGAGGCTTCGAGCGACTCGGCCGTTCCCATCGGGAAGCGGATGGATTAGTAAGAAGGACATGTAGACGAAGGCCAGAAATTCTTCGGCTTTGCCGGAACGCCTATCTTTTGCGAGTTCATCTGTGGCGCGGTAGAAGTAGGGCAAGACGATTTCGTCAAGATAACCAGGTAGTGAATAGTGCTCTTCAAACGGATGGATGAAGTTAGCAGGTTTGAAAAGTACGCCGGCAAAACCTAGGTTGTCGGCAGGCAATAAAAGTCGAAGCAGCCTCAGATTTCTTGCCTCGGCTGCGTCGCGCGGATTCCCGACATCCGCTCCAAGACGGTTCGCTACGGGTAACCGCAAGTAGTGATCGATTCTATGTAGTCGGTGAAATAGAGGAACCAAAAGAGCCACTGGTAAGAGTGCGACATGCCTAAACAACTGGTCGAACACTCTATGGACGGACGGATGCTGCCTTAGGTTATCTTTTTGAGCTGATCGTTTTTTCATAAACGGCCGTTGACGGACAGATAGCCCTACTAACTTCGTTGTCCCATTTCTGAGCTGAAACATTCATCAGTCGCTCGACGGTACATGAAGCCGCCGCGGTTTGATCCCGACTGGGGCACTGCGGGGAACGACGGCAAGGTCGCGAAGCTTGCTTGCCTCGGAGTTCGCGAACTCGCGCGAGTGCATAAGTTGCATGCGCTGAAAAGCCTCATGGTCTCCTGCTGAAGGTTGCTTGTGCCACCTACGAACCACGCCTACGATCTCGTCAAGTAGCGCTGCCACCCGAGCGTCGGTCGCTATTCTTTGGAAAAAATCTCTCGAGCTGCGCGCCTGGTCTTTCAAGTAAGCATGTAGACCGCGCATCAGGAATACGCCGGCGTTGTGATCCTCAACCTCATCGGCGAACTTAGGCGGCAGCCCTCGGGCATTACCGTTCCCCACCAGCATTCGTGCGGTTCTCGGAAAGTTCAGAGCTGCATATAGGAAGGATCGCAACGCATCTTCGTTCTGGCCGAGTTCGAAGAAAGCGAAAGCCGCTGTAAAGCCTGCGTGTGGCTCTTCAAAGAACCCGGCAGCGGATTGGCCGGCCAGCAACTTCTGCGAAGCGTCAGCGGCCTCTTCCCACCTTAGCGTGTTGAGGTAGACGTTCGCACGGTATCTGGTCGCGGTCCACTCGTCAGCGCACTCGTCCGCCAGGCGATCGCAGATAACGAGCGCGTCCTCGAAGTTGCCTGCGATGTTCAGCGCGATCGCGAGGTTGCGCAGCCCGCGCATGAAGGGGCGCGTGGAAAGGTCGCTCCAGTATCGCTTTTTGGTGATGCGTGCGGGGAAGAGCCTGCGACCAAGCTCGACGGTTTTCTTGAAGTGCCGGATGGCCTCATCGACATTCCACCGCTGCAAGGCTATAAGCCCTAGATAGTTGTAACCTTCAGCGTATCGATCGAAGCAGTCGACGAGGAGCCGAAAGATCGGTTCGGCCTTTTCGTATTCTCCGCGCTCGTAAAATCCGGCAGCATGTTCCTCGGTATCTGATGGCACCTCGCCACCCCGGAGCGAGAACCTCCAATAAAAGGGATTGTCGGCGTTCCACTGGCTCTCCTTCTGATCGCGTGACTTGAGGCGCCAGGTGATCAGATCGGCGAGGTACTCCAGTTCATAGCGGTGTTCCTGAATCAGGTGGGCCGCCGAAATGAGGTCCTGCGGATCAGCAAGAATGAGCGAACGTGTGAACGCGCAGAGATCGTTACGGAATCGACTGCGAAGGCGTTCCGACCGATATTCGTAGAGGTCGGGCAAGGCATCGAGGTTCTGCTCGATGGCGCATCGAATCTCTTTCCAGTCGAACTTGATGTCCGGATACTGACGCTCCAATAGATGGCAAAACCAGTCGATGCGGCTTTTCTTCCGGCGTCCGAGAACTTCTAACGCCTCAGCTTTAGAGTACAGCGTGAATAAGATCCGTTGCTGGACCTTTCCTGTCCCCGGAGCTCTCTCTCCGTGAACGATCGCTAGCTGGTTCCCTCTGCGACGAACGTAAGCCATTCTGTTGTGTTCAGCATGTATCACAACACAACAGTCCTGCACAACCCGATCCCAGGCGCAGATTTGAACCTCAAAAACCGTTACTTCCTGTGCACGCCACCTCCCCCTTGACAGTAACTACGGAACTTCCGTAGTCTATTTGGTGTGCCCAGAATTCGAATGGGACGACAGCAAGGCCGCGAAAAATCTGCTGAAGCATGGAATCACGTTTGCTTTAGCGATTTCTGCGTTCCGCGACACCTTTGCGGTCGAGTATCCCGACGACCGGATGGACTATGGTGAAGACCGATTCATCCATATCGGTATGGCGGCAGGGCATTTATTGACAGTTGCTTTCACCGAACGGGCTGACAGCACCCGAATCATCTCCGCCCGTAGATCGACGAAGTATGAAGAAGAAATTTACCACAGCCAAAATCCGCGCTGACGGCACTGTTGTACGCGTTAGCCCGGATGGTCGGGAGGAGCCGCTCTCCATGACGGCCATTCCGCCCAAGACGGAAGCCGAGATTGAAGCGGCTGCTGCGGATGATATCGAGAATCCGCCGCTTTCGCCGGAACAGCTAAAACGTCTCCGACCCGTGCCTCGCGTTAAGACGCTACGCCGTGCCTTGGGATTGACGCAGGAAGAGTTTGCAAGTCGGTACGGCATACCCATCGGAACGCTTCGGGATTGGGAACAAGGCCGAACCGAACCTGATCAGGCGGCCCGTGCATACCTCAATCTCATCGCCCGTGACCCGCTAACGGCTGCTCGGTCCGCACGGGAGCCGGACTCGGACGGCGCGAGTACAGAACTCCCCACCTTTCAAGTTGGGCAACGCGTGCACTTGAAGGCGTCCTCATCGCTGCAAGGCGCAGTCATCGAAGTTCGCTCGCGCGCAAGTGGAGGTTTCTACTACAAGGTATTTCATTCCGCGGATCTTGTCCGCGAATACGACGAGGAACAGCTTGCGGCAAGTGAGAAGGAGCGCTCTCTAGAGGACGCACTTGTTAGCGGGGAGTTTCTCGACAGCGGTACGTTTCGCGCAAGACTTACGGCCTCGCGAATCATCCCGCCCAACCTCGACAACATCTATGCGCTGTACGCCGCTCGTATCCAGCACGTTCCATTTCAGTTCAAACCATTGCTACGACTACTGCGTGCAGACCGTCCTCGCCTATTGGTCGCCGATGAAGTGGGAGTCGGCAAGACTATCGAAGCTGGTTTGATTCTCAAAGAACTAGAGGCACGCCAACGTATCGAACGAGTTTTGATCGTGTGTCCGAAGGATCTGACGCAGAAGTGGCGCGCCGAGATGCGCCGGTTCGATGAGAATTTTCAGATCCTTGGCGCGGACCAATTGCGCTACTGTGTGCGGGAAACGGACTTGGATGGCGTGTGGCCGCAGAATTACTCGCGTTCGATTGTAAATATCGAGTTGCTCCGACTAGGGGAGTACTTGTGGGGAACGCAGAACGGTCATGTCGAACCAGGGCTCGCGACGCTCCAGCCCTCGCCACGGTTCGATCTCCTGATCGTGGACGAGGCCCATCACCTTCGCAATCCGGACACGAACAGCTTTGAGCTTGGGCAGTTCATTTGCGACGTTAGCGAAGCGGTAGTCTTCCTCTCCGCGACTCCGCTACATACTGGGTCTCACAATCTTTACGCTCTTCTGTCTCTCTTGCGTCCCGAGCTTTTCCCTACAAAAGAGGTTTTCGAGGAAATGCTCGAGCCCAACCCGTATCTACTCCAGGCGATGCGGCATGTGCGAGCACGTACTCCCAAAGACACCTGGGCATCGGTCGCTGCTGAATCCTTGGACCAAGCGGCGGACACCTCTTGGGGGCGTCGGGTTCTGACCGGAGAACCTCGCTTTGAAGCTTGGCGCGATAGGCTTTCTGAAAGCAGAACCTTGAGTGACGACGAACGGATCCGCTGCTTAAGAGATTTGGAAGACCTTCACACATTGTCTCACGTCGTTAACCGCACGCGGCGACGTGACATCGGCAGGTTTACAATTCGTGAGCCAGCTACAATTGCCGTACCGCATACACCTGAGCAGGCAAGCTTTTATGCAGAACTCATAGCTTTCCGGCGAGCTGTCCTGAGTTTGCACCTGGACCCTCGAACTGTGGCTCTAGTGGCGACTACGTTGGAGCGTCAAGCTGCAAGTTGTCTTCCAGCCTTGATTCCTCTGCTCAACGTCTTTCTGCGAACGGGCAGGTTCGCTGGGTCAGCTCTAAGCGATGACGTGGAAGCATCCTACGACGAGGTCGCCCTGCCCTCGGACCTCGTAGACAAGGCACATCAATTGCGGCATTTGGCCGCGGGCCTACCGCCTGAGGACCCAAAGCTCGACCAACTTGTCTCGATCGTACGAACTGCTATCGAGACCCCAGGCCCAGGAAAGGTTCTAGTCTTCTCGTATTTCCTACACACCTTGAACTATCTGAGGGCGGAGCTTCAGAAACGTGGAATTCGGGTGGGCTTGGTGACGGGCCAGGTGCCGGACGAGTTGCCGCTACGTTCCGGAGGGGAACAAGTGCTGACAAGGGAGCAACTCCGTGGGCGCTTTCGTCTCGCTCGAGAGCATAAGGACGCCCTTGACGTGTTGCTCTCCTCCGAAGTGGGATGCGAAGGACTCGACTATGAGTTTTGTGATCGGCTTGTAAATTACGACATTCCTTGGAACCCGATGCGTATCGAGCAACGAATCGGACGCATCGACCGGTTTGGTCAACAAAGCGAGAAGGTCCACATCTTCAATTTCATCACGCCTGGGACGATAGAGGAGCGGGTCTTCTTTCGGTGCTTCGAACGGCTGGGAATATTCAAGGACACGATTGGCGATCTAGAAGAAGTACTCGGGGATGTTCTTCAGGACCTTACGAAGATGGCGCTCAATCCGGGTCTGACGCCCGAGCAGGCTGAGGAGAAGGCACGCCAGCTAGCGGACAATGCCATAAGGCAGGTCGAAGAACAGCGCCGCCTCGAAGATGAAGGCGCGAGCCTGTTCGGATTGGACCCGGGGGCGTGGGAAATCGGAGACATTGAGAGTCAAGGGCGTTTTGTCGCGCCCGACGAACTCTTTCAGCTCGTGGAAAAGTTCGTCTCGCGATCTGAGCTGCAAGGTAGGCTCACCCGCGACGAGAGTACGCCCGGACTTGTAAATCTACGTTTGAACAAAGAAGGTCGCGCTGAGGTGATTCAGAGAGTCCGTTCCATCTCCGATGGCACTCGTGCGGGCGATCGCTCTACGCTTGCCTTTCTTAGGTGGCTGGAAGGCAACGAACCTTACTTGTCCATGACATTCGATCAAAGGACGGCATTGGAGCGGCGAGATCTTCCCTTCGTCACTCCTCTTCATGTACTCGCCAAGCTAGCAGCCCTTGACCACATGACGGGTGGACCTTTTGTGTCGCGGCTAAAAATTCGCGAAGAGTCGGTACCTTCCGGTCGTTTCCTCTTCGTATGCGAGCTCTGGGAAGCTATCGGTGCCCAGCGAGATACAAGATTGCGTGGCTTCGCTTGGGATTTGGAGCGCGGAACTTTAGCGTCCGACGTGTCTGCCAACCTCATAAAGCTCTTGAGCCGAACTGCTGATTCATCATCACCACCCGATCCGATCGTCGCCATACATGAGGGACTCGCAGCCGTGGACGAAGCCTCACGTGGCAGCCGGCTGGCAGAAATTGAGGATCTAAGGCAGCGGAACGAAGCAGTGATTGCCAGAAAACTCGCCAGTCTCGATGCATACCATCAGAACCGCCTTGCGAGAGTGGATGCTGAACTTCAGCAAGCGACAGACGAGCGAATCATTCGGATGAAGACTGCAGAACGCGCTCGGATCGAAAGCGACCACGAGGAGAAGCGGCGCGAAATTGAAGCGGCCCGCAACGCCGACATCGCCAGTAAGCGAATCGCCGCCGGCGTGCTGGAAATCAACCATGGCAACTAATTACGACAAGATTAGAGAGGAAAACATTCGGGGATACGGCGAATTTACTCACCATCTTGAGCTTCTCGGGCGACTGTATGCAGACCCCACTCACTTCATTTTCGAGCTTCTCCAAAACGCAGAGGACGCGGGGGCAAAAAAGGTTAAATTCTCTCTTTATCCGGACCGCTTGGAGTTCCTAAACGATGGCAGATCCTTTACGGAGGCAGATGTTCACGGAATCTGCGCTATCGGCAAGGGCACCAAAGCTCAAGACCTCACGCAAATCGGAAAGTTCGGGATTGGCTTTAAGTCGGTCTATGCGCACACCTCTAATCCGCAAATCTACTCAGGCTCGGAGCAGTTTCGTATCGAACACTACGTCCGACCCTATGCAGAGGACCGTCGCTCAGTGCCATCTCCCTGGTCGACACTCTTCGTTCTTCCATTTCATCAAGCATCGGTTTCTTATGCACAGATAGCAGCAAAGCTAGAACGCCTGGACACGACACCGCTCCTGTTTCTCAAGAGCCTTCGAGAAATCGAATGGTCGCTCGAAGGCGGACAATCCGGCCTGTTTATCCGCGAGGCCGAAGCTTGTGGTACCGGGCAATTAACCCGCATCGTGGCCCAGAGGGGTAAAAAAGAGACAGACGAGGAATGGCTTCTTTTCGCGCGGCAATTGCCCCTAGACGCCTACCCACACGACAGCCTGCTTCCCGAGCACAAGAAGCTCCGGGTCGAGATCGGGTTTCTTGTCCGACGAAGCTCACCCGATTCCAAAATCACAATCACGCGTATTCCGTCATCGCCGCTGGTCGTGTTCTTTCCAACTGAGAAGCCCACAAATCTCGGTTTTCTCATTCAAGGTCCGTTTCGTACCACACCGACGCGAGAGAACGTTCCGCCGAATGATCCTTGGAATGGAAAACTAGTCCAGGAAACAGCCGAACTTGCGGTGGACGCTCTGAATCGGTTACGCGATGTCGGTTTGCTATCGGTCAGTGCGCTGGAGGCACTTCCGATTCACGCCGAAGCCTTCCCCGAAGGAAGCATGTTTCGTCCTATTTTTGACCGGGTCCGCGCGGCGCTCAAAGACGAGCGCCTATTGCCCAGCAACGACGAAACTTTCACTCCTGCCAAAGATGCCAAATTAGCGAGGGGCGGTGACCTGCGAGAGCTGCTGCCTGACGAGCAACTCCAAGACCTGTATGGTGGCGAACGCAAATGGAAATGGCTCTCCCATCAGATAACGAAAGATAGAACACCCGGTCTCTGCCAATACCTGACCGAAGAGCTAGCCATCGAAGAGATCGAACCTGAGACGTTCGCGCGCAAACTAAACAAACCGTTTCTCGAGCGTCAGTCGGATGAGTGGATAGTTCGGTTCTACAGTTTTCTAAACGAGCATAAGGCTCTGTGGCGGTCATCCCCCTACGGTGGCGGACCGCTTCGAAATGAAGCGATCATACGACTTGATGACGACTCTCACGTCACACCCTTCCGTGACGGCAACACGCCGAAGGTGTACCTGCCGACGGCTGAAGGCAGCGACTTACCGACGGTCAAGGGAACGATCACGCAGAATCAAGACGCGGTGAACTTCTTACAAGCACTCGGCCTGAGAGAACCTGATCTTGTTGCTGAAGTTATCGAGCGAATTCTTCCAAAGTATGCCGAGGGGAAAACCATACCCGCCGATGAACACGCGCGTGACCTCAGGCGTGTCGTCGCCGCACTAAAGGCCGTTACGCGTGACCGTGCCGCCGCTCTTGTTGAAGCTGTTTTTGAATTTCCGTTCCTACACGCAAGGAACGCCGCTACCGCCAGCATAGCGTTTAAGAAGCTCGGCGACACCGAATTCGAGACCGAGACGACAAGGCTCTTGTTCGAAGGCAATCCAGACATTTGGTTCGTCGATGACGATTTTTCGAACGATGCGTTTGCCCACGTTGAAGCCTGGGGCATTGTCTCCACTCGAATTAGTCCTTGTGCAATCGGCGCGCAGGGAGATGTTTCGCTGCAGAACACATGGGGATCGCACAAGCGAGGATTGGGTGGGTTTGATGGTCGATGCGACATCACCGGGCTGGCTCATGCCCTGAAGACCATCACCACCGCAAAAGCGCGCTGCCTCTGGAACGAAATTCTCCCTGGACACAGTCGCCACATCCGTGGCGTCGTCGAGTCGTCCTCGCGGCAGGACTATCGCGATTCCGAGAAGACGATCGAACTGTTGACTACCGGGCGATTCATCACGAAGTCTTCTTGGCTGCCCGGCCCTGACGGTAAGTTTTTTCAAGCTAGCGCTCTTACCTTGGATGAGTTGCCGGAGGACTTTATCCGGAACTCTGACCTGGCCAGATTTCTCGGCATGAAGCCGACCATACCTTCCAACCTCGACAAGGAGAGTCTGTTCCGAGCTGCAGGCTTGATGCCCGAGGCCGCCCGTTTCGCGAAAGAGAACACCGACCTGATCGAACGCCTCGCAAAACGCCCCGACCTGCTCGAACAGATCCGCGAAAAACTTGAAGAGAGCAGGGACAACCTTCAGCACGAAGCGAAGCCTCTGGACTATCGCGCCGAAATCGCCGAAACCTTTTCTCGCGAGGCTCGAAGAAGGAGCCGACGACACAGATGGTTCGGCTACAACTGGCCCGGTACCAAATCCCGAACGGCGGCGGCAGAAACTACAAGAAGAGATTCAAGCGGCGAAAGGACGAGAACCGAGGCTGGTCGAACGCTTCACAAGGGTACCGAGAAAAGTTTGGGAGTTGAAAAACGGCGCAGTTCGAGCGTTTCTAGAGGAGCAATACCACGGGCGCTGTCAAATCTGCGATTTCACGTTCCCCGAGCGTAGCGGGCGCCGATACTTCGAGGGAGTTTACCTAGTGTCGCGTACGCGAGCGCGCTGGATCGACCGCGCAGGCAACGTTCTTTGCCTCTGCGCAAATTGCTCCGCGAAGTTCGTCCATGGGGAGGTTCTTGCCGATGACCTCCTGGATCAGATTGACGGCTTTCGACCGTCTAAAGAAGGTGGCCCGATCAGCCCGATGCTTCATATCGTCCTGTGTGGAGAATCCACAGATATCCGCTTCACCGAGCGTCACCTTTTGGACCTTCAGCAACTTGTAAAAGCAAACGGCAATCCAGCAGATCCTGAATTGATTGAGCCGGGGGAACGGCCATCCTGAGAATGGCACCAACTACCACGAGATCGCAGCGAGCCTTTGAGATCCTGGTCGAGGAAAAATCGAACGGTTGTCGAACAGCTCAACGAGTTACCTAGGAGCCGAAGCCTTTGAAAGAGGCGACCACTGCGTAGCTGATACTGACTAGGCACCTTTCGGGAATCACGATAGGCGACTTCGCCCGTCGCGGTATGGGCGACCGTTCACGCGGCCGTTCGTTTCGTGCCCATCGTAGTGTTCAAGTCGGCTGTAAATCGTGCGGCGGCCGACGCCCAAAATCTTTGCAGCGCGGACCTTGTTGCCGCCGGCGTATGTGACCGTGCGGCAAATCAGTTCGTCGACGACATCTTTCATTGAAGAACCCAAGTGAACGATGAAGGAACTGTCCGGCCTCGCGCTCGCCTCAATCTCTGAGGGCAGGTCGCTGAGCGCCAACTGAGTCGTTTCGGAGACAATTACGGCATGCTCGATTGCGTGTTTCAATTCGCGGATGTTGCCCGGCCACCAGTAGGCGGCTAGGACGTTCAGGCAGTCATCATCGATGCTCGTGATCCGCCTGCCATGCTTTTCGTTCGTTCTTTGAATGAAATGCTCGATCAAGAAGGGCAGGTCCTCGATACGCTCTCTGAGAGGCGGAAGATGTACTGAAAAAACCTTCAGCCGAAAGTACAGGTCCTCGCGTAGCAACCCGTCTCGAAGCGCCCGGTCGATCGAACGGTTCGTCGCCGCCAACACCCGCACGTTGACGGGTATCTCTTTCGCACCCCCGATCCGCAGCACCGTTCCCTCCTCAAGCACACGAAGGAGCTTGGCCTGCGTTTCGCATCGCATCTCCGTAATTTCGTCGAGGAGGAGTGTTCCGCCGGACGTACTCTCGAAGAGTCCCTCGTGCCGACGATCCGCGCCTGTGAACGCGCCCTTTTCGTGGCCAAACAACTGGCTCTCGACCAGCGTTTCAGGAATCGCGGCACAGTTGACGGGCATGTACGGACCGTCCTTGCGCCATGACAGTTGGTGAATGAGTTGAGCCGTGATCTCTTTTCCGGTCCCGCTTTCGCCAGTGATCAGAACAGGCACATCGGAGGAGGCGATACGTTCGATCAGGCTCATGATCCGGCGCATCGGTACAGACTGGCCAATCATGACGGACTCCTACGCGGATATTTTTCACCATCTCCACGCCACTCCCGCCTGTGGATAAATAGTCGCCCCGGCCTAACACGTCAACAATAATTGAGGTATTAGGAGACGATTCCGGCGAATGGGTAAAGCTAAGAAAATGGCTCGCGGCGAGAAATTTCAGTTTGTAGGCTATTATAACTGTCTCGATTTCGTTAACACGGAGTTCACGGAACAATGCGGACGGCGGATCGACTCGCTCCGGAGTTTCGCCGATCTGATTGATTGGCTTGGCGAATCGCGGCTTCTCAATCGAGCGCAGTTGCAGAACGCTCCGAAGCTGTGGGGAAGCGGGCATGCTATGGAGCGCATTTTTCAAGACGCGCTCGCCTTGCGCAGGGCGCTGCTCGCTATGGCCGAAAAGCTGGCGACACGCCGGCGCGTGCCACGGGAATCACTTGAAGCGATCAATAAGATGATTGAAAAGCGTCCGGCCTGCGTGCTCCAAGCAAGGCGCTCAGGGCGCTTCGAGGAAATGACGCGCCTTGATTTGAACGAACCCGAGCAGTTGATGGTGCCGATCGCGCAGTCGGCAAGCGATCTGCTCTGTCACGGAGATCCAGCGCTCGTCAAACGATGCGCCAATCCCGCTTGCGGGACCTTTTTCTACGACACTTCTAAGAATCACACGCGACGATGGTGCAGCACGACCGGATGCGGCAATCGGATGCGGGTCGCCGCGCATTATCGCCGGACTCGCGCTCTTGGCTAGCGATCCGCTCAGGTCTCTGGCCCTTCGTTTTTAACCTGTAGGCCATACCTAGCGAGTATGGCCTGTCCCCCCGGTGTTTCGATTCCGAGGCTGGCTCCTCGCCGAAGGCCGCCCGTGTACTGAATCACGTTCCTCGATTTGGGTATCGCCCAGTCTTCCAGTCGGCGCGTGATGATCATCGTGACCTTGCCAGTCGCCGCTTTCTTCGCCAGTTCGCACGCGAAGAGCCGAGTCCGTTTTGCGGACGCGAGATGGGGTAGGACCCGATGCTCACGAAAGGAAATGGAGTGGTATGGCACCAACTCCAGCGCCGCCACTCGTTGCGAAAGATCCCGTAGAGCGTGGAGATAGCGTCCTCCGAACTTAGCATCCGCTATCGCTGTTGCCACCTCACGGAATTTCCCCTCCCACCATGTAAACCCGCTGTGCCAGCAAAACTGTGGGTCCAAATACAAGAACGGAAACTCCACCTTCGTCAAACGTTGCCGAAGATTTGATTGCAATCGCTGCCTGAATTCTGGCATGCACCATTCGGCGTAGTAATCGATGAAATTGAGTCCCGGATTCAGCTGCAGAACGAAAAATATCTGCCCTCGCGAGGTCTCCAGCGTACGGCACCGGAAGCAAGGAGAAGTGAAGGCGAGGATCTGAGAAAGCGCCAAATCGAGGGCTCAGAACGAACCTGCGAAAGTCATACGTCGGCAAATCAGGTTTGCTCTCTGAGTACTGGGACAACACGGCACGATCGTCAGGATGAACGAACGGGGGATTCTTCAAGTCGCACTTCGTCCAAAATTCTACGATCTGTTTGATTTGGCCCATGCTCTCTTCCGCGAGTGTCGCGGCGATCCTCCTCTTCGTTGGGACCATACCATGCTGCCAGTTCGCGATCGGCGAATGACCGCCATTTTCGTCCATTGACATTGAAGCTGCCGGGGTGTGTGTGCCGATTCTGCACATGCACACTTCGCGACCTTGCCGAGGCTCCGAAGCGCACCGACTCCGAGCGCCATCTGCTGACGAACTTCGCCTATTTGGGGCACCATGTTTGCACTCCGAGACTACTCGACAGATGCGGATGTGCGGCGCGGGCGGTCACTTCATCTCTTGGAGGAGCCTCAAATGCCCGAGCTCAAAAATCCCGAGGCGAAACAGACTGATCAGATTCCCTCGATTCTCGCCGGCTACCTAACGCCAACGAATTTGGCTCAAGCGCTCGGAGTCTCAGAGCGCACGGTAGCTCGCTGGCATCGTTTCCGAGAGGGTCCACCACGCGTCGAAATCGGGCGCAAAGTCTTCTATCGTCTCGAGTCCGTCAACGCATGGATCGCGTCGTGTGAACGCCACGAAGCGAGAGCCGATCGGGTCAGGCGAAGACCGCGCTTGCGCGCGGTCGAGCCGTCACGTGTTTCGGTCTCGATGCAGGGGAACGACGTCGGCGCGCTTCCGGGACCGAGCGGCAGCCACAATTGAAGCGAAACGATTCGTTGCCTGACGCAGCGGATCGTCGGCCAAATGCGCGTAGCGCGCTGTGGTCTGCGGCTGAGTGTGCCCGAGTAGGCGTCCTACGATGGGAAGCGACATTCCGGACGAGACCAAGTGACTTGCGTAGGTATGCCGGAGGTCGTGAAGGCGCACGTTTTTCAGATGCGCCAGTTTACAAAGCGCCATCCACACGCGCTTAATTTCCTGAGTCGGTTTGCCGGCCACTTCGCCAGGGAAGAGATAAGGACTGTCGCTTTTTTCTTTCATAGAAACGAGAAGTTGCACGGCAGGGGCACTTAACGGCACATGTTCGGTACGCTTCTGTTTCGTGTGATGGCTGGGCTTTGTCCAAACGCCGAGCTCCAGATTAAATTCAGCCCAGGTTGCCGTCAGCGCTTCGCCCTTTCGGGCGCCGGTCAACAGCATTAGACGGATCGCATTTGCAGAGGACTGGTTCGGATGCTTGTCCAAGGCGTCGCAGAGATGCTCGATTTCTTCGGTCGAAAGCCAGCGGTCGCGCTTCTCCTCGCGATATTTCGGGACTCCCTCGCACGGGTTGTCCGCACGCCATTCCCAGTGCTTCGCCAGGTTCAGCATTTTGCTGAGGAGCGCGCGGACTCTGTTAGCTTGATACGGCGAATCCTTAAGCGATTGGTGCAGCTCCTCGACATCGCGACGCTTCAGATCGGCAACCTTGATCTTGCCGATCTTGGGGAGAACGTCGTTACGCGCCATGCTTTCGTTCGACCTAATTGTGTTCGGTCGCAGATAAATCTTCGCGTGCCGTTCCATGTAATCGTTGAACAGGTCTTCGATTGTCGGCGCTTCGCGACGGTGCTCTTTCTCGGCGAGCGGATCTTCGCCCGTGCGAAGACCGCCGCGGAGCTGAATGGCCTCCTCGCGAGCAGCCGCGGCGCTGAGTTCGGGATATCGGCCGATCGTGTAGCGTCGCTTTCGTTCATTGATCCGATAGTCGAGGACGAAGGAGATTACGGAGTTGGCCGTGATGCGCACGCCGAAGCCAGGAATCTCTTCGTCGTACAAGATGCGGCTTCCGGTGTGCGGCGCCTTGAGCGAGCGTATGATCTTTTCAGTTATGCGGTCTGCCGATACAGCCATTCTGTGTCACCACTGTGTCACCAAGAAATGTGATCTGAGTGGCTTTGATTATGACTCCAAATCAGCAGGCTGTCAATGAATGGCGTTGATTTATCAGGCTATAAATGCGGGTGGTCGAATTGTTGTGTCACCACGTATCACCAAATTTCGGTATGGCCAGCGATTCGTAATCAGCAGGTCGCCGGTTCGAATCCGGCGGGTTGCTCCAGTAAATCCTCCGGGCCAAATCTACTGATTTTCCGCTTCAACGAACGAGCGTAGGAATTGGACTCTTGGGATCAGAGGCAGAGATTGAAGTTGACTTGAGGTCAGCCAAAAGGGACTTTGCGGCCAGGAGCTCCGGGCAATCAGATCCTTCGCCGAACCAATCGTGAATGGGTTCTAACAGACGAAGCGCCTCTGCTTGTCTCCGACTGCCCATGAGCATGCGGCTCAAGCTGTTCGCCGCGCGCAATTCCAGAGTCTTCGCGCCGCGCTCGCGAGCAATGTCTATAGCCTTCATAAAGCTCTGCTCGGCCTCGGACTCAGCCTTCGCGACGTTGGCCGGAGTGGAAGAGCCGCGCGCCACCTGCTTGAGCTTCAATTCGCCGTGAATCCGATGTATTTCAGATTCCACGTATCGCTCATCGTTACGTTCCATCACCTCGCGAGCTTCGGCTAGCAACGCCAACGCTACATCGACTTGTCCGAGATTGCCCAGTGCTTCGGCCGTGGCCGATCGAGCCCAGGTATGCGCCAGCTCGTAGCCGGCGGCTGAATACCCGCCAGGGTTGCCACCGCCTGCCGTCAACTGATCTATTCGTCCCTGAGCTGCCGAACCGATAGCGCGATAAGCAATCAGCGATTCCGCGAAGAAAGAAAATCCATACTCTTGGGTAAGTGTCAGGCCTTCGGTGACTACTCTTTCCGCGCCCGCATAGTCGTGGCGCATCGTGTAGTACATGCCGATCATGGAGAGGCACCATGTGAGAGTGAATGGATATCCCAAGTCGCGGGCAAGGCTGATGGCCTCTTGCGCTTCTTTCTCGGCTTGATCCGGATAACCAAGAGTCCAAAGTGTCATCGCGTCAAAACAGTGACAACTCACGGCGGGGTCTTGCCCGAATTGAAACGCCAACGCTCGATGCCTTTGCCGATCGTACAACCCGCGCCCTCGCTCGAAACTAGCGTGCGCTTCGGCGAATTGGCCCTTGAAAAATCGACTGCAGCCTGAGGCCCACGCGGCTTGAATCACCATTCCTTCATTCTGCATGCGCGGCGCCAGACGAGACATTTCATCGGTATAACTGATCGCCATCTCGTGCTCGCCGCGAACCAGATGGTAACTCCATAGCCCGGATAGGACTGAGAAGAGCCTTGGATCATCTTCGAGACCCTGGCATAGCTCGTGAGCACGCCTATAGGTGCTTCCCATTTCGGGCGCATACCACCCTTTGGTAGCCAGCAGCGCCAAGCCATAATCGAGCTGTATATCCAGTTCGCGCCGCGCTCGCTCTTGTGAGGAGGGCAATACCTTGAGCAGCTCCAACGCATTGTGGAAATAACGAAGCGCTCCATCGTAAGCACTCTGCTTAAGTGCTTGTTGCGCGGCTAGCGCGAGGAATTGAACAGTCTTATCAGGATCAGCAGCGCGCCCCGCTTGCCAAAGGTGGTGCGCGAGATTCGCGGCTTGATCCTCGAGAGCATTGGCGTGAACGCGCTCGATTCCGCTGACGACATTGAGATGGAGCCGTTGACGACGCGGGGCGGAGAGCTCACTGAGGACTGCACTCCGAATGAGCTCGTGCGAGAACTGGAAGGTCGCCTCCGGGTATCCCAAAGTCGAGTATATGAGACCGGCCTTTTCTACTTCCTCAACGTAATCCAGCAACGAGTCCGCATCGATGTTAGTCGAGGCCTCGAGCAGCTCGAAGGTGAACGATCTTCCCAGGACCGCGGCCGGACCCAGGATTTTTCGCGCTTCATTGCTTAGACGGGCCAGCCGCCGTCCTATGACCAGGCGCAGGCTTTGCGGCACGTCGATCTCTGCAAAATTGAGATCCCGCCGAAACTCGCCGCTTGCATCGATAAGCTTGCCGCGCTCGACCAGATGACGGAAAAGTTCCTCGACGAAGAGCGGATTGCCGTCGGTACCCGAGTAGATAAAGTTCACGACCTCATGCGGCGGCTCTCTTCCACTTAGCGCGCGAATCATTTCAGCGACCGCAGTCTGCGGCAGGCCGCGCAGGCTGATCCGCTCGAGCATATGAATACGCAGCAACTCGTCGAGGGTCCGCGCGAGAGGTGCGGCGGAGTCGATCTCGTTGTCACGAAAGGTACCTAACAACAGAACCGGAATGTTTGAGATCGACCGCGCGATATGATTCAGCAGCGACAAGGTCCCTTCATCGGCCCAGTGCAGGTCTTCGAACAGCAGAAGGAGCGGGCCGCTCGCCGCGGTCCTGCCGAGAAGTTCCAAAACCGCATTGAAAAGGATCCTTCGCGACTGTTCCGGCGAAAGTTCAAGAGGAGGTGGAATCTGCGGGAAAAGGCGGCGCAGCTGAGGCATCAGGCGAGCCATCTCGCCCGCGTCATCCCCCAGCGCGGCCAGGAAGGCATTCGGACTCGTCGATTGAGCCATCGCGGACTCAAGCATTTCAACGAACGGATTGAACGGAAGAGCGTTATCGCGATCGTAACAACCGCCGATAAGCGTAAAGAATCCTCGCGCCGAAGCTTCGGCCGCGAACTCGGCGGCTATTCGGGTCTTGCCGACGCCGAGTACTCCTCCGATCATCGCCACTCGACCCTCGCCGCCGAGAACCCGCTCCAGCATTCGACGCAGTACCGATCGTTCCGCTTCTCTGCCGACAAACGTGGTGCGATCGGCGAGCGACTGCACGAGACTGGTTTCGGACCGGGAAAACACTGGCGCAGCGACTTCAGCGCCTGTCGAAGGCTTGATGGCCTCGTCGAGCGTGAATTGCCAGGTTACCCAAGTCCGTGGATTGGCAAGATAGCAGCTAAACGACCCCGTCCTGATCGATCGACCCAACAGTTCGCCCAGTTGGCTGTGATGCTCGGAAATCTTCTGCAGCGCGGATTTGATCGCACGGGTGACGTTGAGCCGCGCGCGCTCGGCTGCCGATCCTGCAAACCGGTCTCGCCCGCCGAGACCAACCGCGCCGGCGATCTCGCGCTGGAGAAAATCAATCTCGGACTCGACCTTGGCGGCGCGCGTTTCGTCACCGCGCTCGCGCAGGTCCTCGAGCTCCTCGCGAAGTTCGCCGAGTCTGCGCTGGTATTCCTGCTTCGCTTTGGCGTCGAGCATTTCGCCGGCGTGGCCCAGTCCACCGACGCTGACGATGGGATCGCCAAGCAGCGAAGTCTTGTCCGCGCTCTTATCTTCGGCGGGGGCGCTGGAGCCAGAACCGCTCAAGAGATCCAGTGAATGGAACTCTTCGCCGGGATGCTGCAGCAGGCGTTGAATGTAGCCGAGACCCTTGATGTCCTTGAGCGAGAACCTGGCATCGCCGTAGCCGACGGTCCAGTACTCGCCGTTGCGCGCGAATACTCCCGTCTGCGCGCCGGCAACAGGCTGCGACCTGGGATGGCTTCGAGGCTCGGTTGAGCCGCCATCTTTCTGTGTCACTCAAATCCCCTCGCTCGACTGGTCGCATCGCTCCTGATTCGACTCGAGACGAGGAATCCTGCAGGTGCGCGTCGATGCCGCCCCCCAAGACAGAACCTTGGGCGGACGCTACCATCGTTCTTACACTGATGTAAATCTTTCGGCGGAGTATTACCTGGAAGCAGCGACTACGTGAGGCACTATGGATCCCAAGGGAAAGGTGGCGTTAATCACAGGCGGCGCGCGAATCGGAAAAGTCGTCGCGGAGGCTCTGGCAAAGCGCGGATGCTCGCTGTCGTTGACCTACCGCGGCTCGCGCGCCGCCGCTGAAGCGACTGCGCAAGCGGCGAGGGTGGCGGGCGTCAAGGCAACGGTGCTTCGCGCGGACGCGACCAACGAGACTGATATCGTTGCGGCAGTCAACGATACGGTGAAGTCGCTGGGACGCCTCGACATCCTGATCAACATGGCCGCCATTTATGAAAAGACGCCGACGCCGAACGGCACTCTGTGGTCCGCTATCCAGGACGCGAATGCGAAGAGCGCTTTCATGTATTCGATTCATTCGGCGCCAATCATGAAACAGAATGGCGCGGGACGAATAGTAAGCTTTTCAGATTGGCTGCCGGTCACGGGGCGTCCCCGCTACAAAGACTACGTTCCGTACTATGTGTCGAAGGCCTCAGTAGCCGCGCTGACCGAGGCTTTGGCGTTGCAGCTCGCGCCGGAAATTCTCGTCAACGCTATCGCACCCGGTCCGATTCTGGCGCCGCCCGACCTGACAGCCGAAGAAAATGCACAGGTGATCGAGGCGACGCCGTTGGCGCGATGGGGAGGCGCGGAGGAAATCGCGAAGACGGTGATGTTCTTCGTCGAGACGGATTTCGTGACCGGCGAATTTATTCGGGTTGACGGCGGCCGTCATCTTTTTTGAGAATTTGTAGGGCTAGCCCCAGACTTCCTTCGCGACTTCAACCACCAATTCGAGCTTGGCCCGCTGCTCCGCCGCCGAGATGCGATTGCCGGGCGCAGTGCTCGCAAATCCGCATTGTGGGCTGATCGAGAGCTGGTCGAGTCCGATGAATTTCGAAGCGTCGTCGATTCGGCGCTTGAGTGCGTCCTTCGATTCGAGTTCAGGAAATTTGCTCGAGACGAGTCCGAGCACCACGGTCTTGTTCTTCGGCACCAGCCGCAAAGGTTCGAAAGTTCCGGCGCGCGGCGTGTCGTATTCCAGAAAATAAGAGTCGACTTCGATCTTGTTGAACAGCGTGTCAGCCACGAGGTCGTAGCCGCCCTCGGCGCTCCAATGACTTTGATTGTTGCCGCGGCAGATATGCATCGAGAGTTGCAGTCCCGCCGGACGCCCCGCAAACGCGCGGTTCATCACGTTGGGATACGTCTCGAGCAGCAGCTGGCGCGGGTCGTCGCCACGCTTTTGGATCGGCTCCCAGATTCGCCGGTCGCTCAGCGAAGCGAGCGTGGTCTCATCGATCTGCACGTAGGTGCATCCGGCGTCGGCAAGTACCCGCAGCTCCCGGTGGAACGCATCGACGATATCGTCCCAGAAAAGATCGATGTCGGGATACGCATCCTTGCTGATATTCTCGCGGCCCGCGCGGAAGTGGATGATAGTCGGCGACGGTATCGTAATCTTCGGGGTGCGCTTGGTTGCCGCGCGGAGAAATTTGAAGTCGTCAACATGGATCGGAGCATGCCAGCGCATCCGCGCCTGCACTCGCGGAACGAGTAGCGGAAGCTTATGACCCTCGCGGTCGATGAAATAAACTTCGTCGATCGACGATGGATCGTAGGCGACTGTGCCACCGCCGAGGCCGCGAAAATAAAAGTCGGAGTAGAAAATCTCGCGGCGATATTCGCCATCGGTGATCGACTGCAGCCCGACGCTTTCCTGGAACGCCACCACCTCGCGAATCGACGAGTCTTCGATGGCGCGCAATTCTTCGGCGGAGATTTTGCCGGCCGCGCGGTCGGCGCGCGCCTTCAGCAGTTGCGGCGGCCGCAGCAAACTGCCGACGTGATCGGCGCGAAAAGGAGGATCGTGTGGTGAAGCACTTGCCATTGAATTTTCCTGATCGCTAGCCCAGCGCGGCTACCCGCGCGACGAGTCGATCGACGAACACGCCGGCAGATCCGAGATACAAGGATGGGTCGGTGAGTCGATCGATCTCGGCGTCGGGCAGGTGCGGCCGCAACTCCGGATCACTGCGAAGAGTCGTTGCGAGCGGCACGCCCTCGGCGATCGACCGGTTGCACGCGCGCGCGACCGCAGCCTCGGCGGCGGCACGACCTATCCTGGCTGCGAGCGCCGTCGCGATTGCTTCCGCCATGATCAATCCGCCACTCAGTTCGAGGTTCCGACGCATGCGCTCAGTATCGACTGTCATACCTTCCGCAATCGAACGAGCTTGGGCAAGCGCGCCCGCGGTCAGAGCCACGCATTGCGGGATCGCGAGCGACTCGCTTTGCCACGGCCCGGTCGCGCGTTCGTGATCCGCGATCATCGCCTCAAGCATCACCGGCACCAACGCATGCACGGCGCGAGCGGCTCCGATGATGTAGTCGCTCGCGATGGGGTTGCGC
The DNA here is from genome assembly GCA_963711565.1 of uncultured delta proteobacterium. Taxonomy (GTDB): domain Bacteria; phylum Desulfobacterota; class Binatia; order Binatales; family Binataceae; genus Binatus. The sequence continues at coordinate 51,174 of CAVQEQ010000002.1, forward strand.
TTTTGCGGCATCGTGGACGATCCGCCACGCCCTTCTTCGTGCGGCTCGGACACCTCGCCGACCTCGGTCTGCATCAGCAGAGTTATGTCGAGCGCGAATTTCGACAGACTTCCGCAAATCAATCCAAGCAGCGCGGCGGCCTCGGCAAAACCGTCGCGCTGAACGTGCCACGGCTGGATCGGAACACCGAGCGCGAGTTCGCGCGCGAATGCTTCGACGACCGCTGGTCCATCGGCGCCGAGCGCGGCCAACGTTCCTGCGGCGCCACCAAGCTGCACAACAAGGATTCGCGGCGCAGCCTGATCCAATCGCTCGAGGTGATTGAGCAATGGCGACGCCCAGACCGCGCACTTGAGACCGAACGTGGTCGGAACCGCGTGCTGGAGATGAGTGCGGCCGGCAATTGGCGTGTCGCGAAACTTGGCGGCGCGATCGGCTAGAGCACGCGCGAGCGCGATCAAGTCGCGGCGCACGATGGCGAACGCCGCGCGCAGTTGCAGGACGAGTGCGGTGTCCAGAATGTCCTGCGTGGTCGCGCCAAGATGGATGTAGCGGGCGGCTTCGTCGCCGGCGATTCGGCCCAGTTCCTTCACCAGCGCGACAACCGGGTAACCGACGCGGCGTGTGCTGTCCGCAATGTAGTCGAGGCGCAGGTTCTCGACCCGCGCGGCGCGGCCGATCGCGTCGGCCACCGACGCAGGCACGAGCCCGAGTTTCGATTCGGCGCGGGCCAGTGCAGCCTCGACATCGAGCATGAACTGTAGATGAGCGTTGTCGGAAAACAGCGCACGGATTTCGTCGGTGCCGTAGAGCGTGCCGAAAATTTGCGAGTCGGCGGGATTGATGCTCATACGTCGAAGAACACCGTCTCGTTCTCTCCCTGCAGCACGATGTCGAATCGCAACACGTTGGGCCGTTTCGCATCCTCGATTCGGGCGACAAGAGTCGAGCGTCGTTCAGGCGCGACAGTGTTCAACACGGCGTCGGCGGCATTCAGCGGATCGCCGGGAAAATAGATTCGCGTGATCAGCCGCTTCAACAGTCCGCGCGCAAAAATGGATAGGTTGATATGCGGCGCTTGAAGCATATTGGCGGGACCGGGAACGGAGCCGGGCTTGATCGTGTGGAAGCGATAACGCCCACGCTCGTCAGTCGCGGCGCGACCGAAGCCATGAAAATCCGGGTCGAGCAGCTTCTCTTGCGAGTCGTCCGGATGATCGTAGCGACCGTCGGCGTTGGTCTGCCAGAGCTCGATCATTGCGTCACTCACAGGTGCGGCGTCACCGTCGAGAACGCGTCCCTCGATCGTAACGCGCTCGCCGCGGGATTTTGGAGTTACAAGTGATCCTTGGCCCGACTGGATCAGCGCGGGCTTGAAGAATGGGCCGACCGTCTGCGATGGAGTTTGCGGCGGGCTCATTTCAGTTCTGCGCCGGGGTGGAGTCGCGGCCGCGCAGTACGAAGTCGAATCGATAACCGAGTGCATATTCGGGAATAGTAACTTCGATATCGAATGTAGCTATCAACCGCTCGCGCGCGGAATGGTCGGGGACGCTGTTGTAGATCGGGTCGAGCGCCAAAAGCGGATCGCCGGGGAAATACATCTGAGTAATGAGGCGAGTGGCGAAGCTCGGGCCGAAAAGACTGAAGTGAATGTGATTCGGCCGCCACGCATTGTGATGATTGCGCCACGGATATGCACCCGGCTTGACCGTCATGAAGCGATACGCGCCGTGCTCGTCGGTGACGACTCTGCCGATGCCGGCGAAATGCGGATCGAGCGGCGCGTCGTGCCGATCCTCGGCGTGAGCATAGCGGCCGGCGGCGTTCGCCTGCCAGATTTCGATCACCGAGTGCGGAATCGCGCGGCCATCTTCATCGAGCACGCGACCCGTCACGATGATTCGCTCGCCAAGAGCCTCACCGCCGTTGAAGTGCGTCAGATCGTTTTCGCTGTTGGCCGCTGCGAGTACCTCGCGCGCGATGCAAGGTCCGGTGATCTCCGATAGCGTGTGTTCGAGCCTTATCGGCGCATGATGCGGCGCGCGCTTGTGGGTGCTCGTGTACGCAGGATGATCGTACTGCGGATGCGCGCCGGGGTTCTCGCGCCGATAGCCGAGCGGCGGATTCATCGCGCGTCCTCTTTCGCCATTTCCTCGAGCACCGATTTTGCGATTCGGAACGCGGAGTTCGCCGCCGGCACACCCGCGTAGACCGCGACTTGCAGCAGGACTTCCTTTACCTCGTCCGCAGTTGCGCCGGTGTTGCGCGTGGCGCGAACGTGGAGCTTGAGTTCGTCGTGACAGCCGCCACTGGCGAGCAACGCGATCGTGATGAGACTGCGTGTGCGATGATCGAGGCCGGGCCGCGTCCAGATGTCGCCCCATGCGTGTCGCGTGACGAGATCCTGAAAGTCTTCGTCGAAGGTAGTCGCGTTTTCCAGTGAGCGCTTCACGTGAGCGTCGCCCAGGATGCGACGCCGAACCGCCAACCCTGCCTCATATGCTTGATCCTTCATGACGTCACTCCCGGATAACCGAGCTTCGAGCGATCCAACTGGAAGCTACCGCGCTGAAGCCCGTAACGTCAAAAGGGAATCGACGGGCTATTCACTTTGTAGTAGCTGTTTGACGAATCGCGGAGGCAAACCTATGAGGCGCGAAGATTTCTCTTTCAACAGTGAAGACGGACTCGAGATTGCCTACTACCGATGGCGCGCTCCAGGGAAGGCGGCGGGAATCGCACAGATCGCGCACGGCATGGGAGAGCATGCGCTGCGTTATGCGCACGTCGCGGAGTTTCTCAACCAACTCGGCTATCACGTTTTCGCCAACGACCATCGCGGGCACGGGCGCAGCGCGAAAGGGCGCGAGTCGCTCGGCGATTTCGGCAGTGGCGGATGGAACGGATTGGTCGCTGACATGGCGACGCTGACTCAGCTCGCGCGCACACGCGAAGGCGGACTGCCGGTGATCCTGCTCGGCCACAGCATGGGCTCGTTCGCCGCGCAGCAATACGTGCTCGACCACAGTGCAATGATCGCGGGACTCGTGCTCTCGGGATCGGCGGCGGTGGACAAGCTCGCTATCGATCCGTCGCAGGACGCCGACCTTACCGCGTTCAATCGCGGATTCGAGCCGGCGCGCACTCAGCACGACTGGTTGAGCCGGGACCCGGCGGCGGTGGATGCGTACGAAGCGGATCCGCTCTGCGGCTTTGGAATCAACAAGAACGCGATGGCGACGCTTATGGCGTCGGCGATTCGGCTAGTCGATCCGGCGGCGCTCGCGCAAATTCGCAAGGACCTCCCGATCTACATTCTCGCCGGTGACAAGGACCCGATTAATCACGACCTGGAATGGCTCAAGCCGCTGGCCGAGCGATACCGCGCAGCGGAGATCGCGAATGTCAGCGAGAAATACTATACGAACGGGCGGCACGAGATGCTGAACGAAACAAATCGCGACGAAGTGCTGCGCGACCTCGCGAGCTGGATTCAGAAGCCGATCGCGAAATAACGATCAGCCGGCCGCGATGCGGCGCTTGATCATGTCGTCGATCGCGGCTTCGTCATAACCCAGCGAGCGCAGGACTTCGCGCGTGTTCGCGCCGATTTCCGGCGAGGCCTCAGGCTTTCGCTTCTCGCTGCCTTCGACGAATAAAGGACTGTTGATTGTCTGGATGGTGCCGTGCCCCGGATAATCAACGTCCACGAACGCTCCGGCGGCGCGCATCTGCGGATCGCTCACCACCTCGGCAAGCATCGGCAGCGGCGCCCATTTGATATCGTATTGCCTGAACTCCTTGCGCCACTCGGCCAGGTCCCTCGACTCGAACTGCGATTGCAGGATCGCCGAAAGCTCGGCGGCATGTTCGGTGCGCGCGGCGTCGCTCGCGAACATCGGATCGGTCGCCATTTCCGGCGCACCGAACATCGTGCACAGCCGCGGAAACTCGTGCTCGGGATCGAGTTGCGCGAGCAGGAACACCTTCGCGTCGCGCGTGATGTATCCGGTCAACAGCGGATTGATCGGGGTCGGTCCCGCCAGCTTGGGGAACGTGGCGCCAAGCATCTGCGCCTGAAGATCGCAGCTATGCGCCCACGCTCCGCTTGCCATCAGCGAGGTCCCGACCTTCGAGCCGCGGCCGGTGCGTTCGCGGTCGTAGAGCCCGAGCATGATCGCGCCGAATAACGCCATCGCAGTCGGATGGTCGCCGATTCCCGGACGAGGAGCCCCCGGAGTTCCGTCGCGTCCGATGACGCTGGTCATCAGGCCGGAACGCGCCCAGTATGCGAGCGCGTCGAACGCCGGCAGGCCGGCATCCTCGCCCGCTTCGCCGTAGCCGGTGAGATGCGCGAAAATCAGCCGATCGTTGATAACGCGCAACTCGTCCCATGTTAGATGGAACTTCGTCAGCAGTTGCGGCTGGTAATTGGTAACGAAAACGTCGGCGGTTCTGACGAGGCGTAGCAGCGCCTCGTAGCCTTCGGGAGTTCCGAGGTCGAGCGCGACGCTCTTCTTGTTGCGCCCGGTGAGCACCCAGGCCCAGTTGAGTTCCGACTTCGCCGATCCGGGCAGATGCGGAAATAGGCGCCACAGATCTCCTCCATCGGGGCGTTCGATCTTGAAGACTTCCGCGCCAAAATCCGACATGACCGTGGCCGAAGCCGGACCCGCTATATACGTGCCGCAGTCGATCACCCTGAGTCCCGAAAGGATTCCGTTCTTCTGCATCGCAAAACTCCAACGAACGAGATTGCAAACACGTCGTTAGTACAGTGGATCGAGTTCGGCAATCTCCGAAGTGCAGGTTCATTGCATGACTCTCTGAGCGCCGCAGCGTCCTTCCGCGACCGGTCTCCCTTCACGCGCGCGGGTTAGGGTCAGGTTTGTATGCATCGAGCACGAAATCCGGCTATGCAAACCTCTCGCCGCGCCCACTGACGTTCGCGCGTCTCGCCTTGACAATTCCGCGCCATTGCTTGCAGACTCATCCGGATTTCGCCGAACCCTGAGAGGAACATTCCGATGCGAACAGCTATCGCGCGCGCGCTGATACTGCCCGTCCTGCTGGCACTTCCGTTGGTCAGCGGATGCCAGTCCGAGGCGAAGAAACATCTATACAAAGCTGAAGATCTGTTCGAAAAGCGCGACCTCGACGGCGCCAAAAAAGAACTCGAGCTGTCGATCAAGGCCGACCCCAACGATCTCGACGCGCACAAGTCGCTCGCGAACATAGATGAGGCGCTCGGCGACCAGGAAGGCGCCGCTAAGGAATATATGGCCGCCTCGGCGCTCGATCCCACCGATCAGAAGCTGCTCGACAAGGCCCGCCTCTACAAGCAGCTCGAGGATATGGCGAATTCGTCGGGCCAGGCGCTCGACAAGATTAAGGCCGGCAATGTCACCGAAGGCGTCGCTCAGCTCAAGGACATCATCGTGACGACCAGGATTCCGGCGGCCCGCGAGAAAGCGGTGAACGCGCTCTCCGACTCTATCCCGATCATCCAGAAGGTCGGCGACCAGCAGCTGGCGGATAAAAAGTACGCCGACGCAATTACCACCTACGAGCAGGGAATCCGCGCCGCGATGCTGCTGGCGCGAGCGCACAAGAGCGACACGCTCGGCCCCGAGGCGGACCCCATGATGCACAGCATCAATGACGCCGCGAAGGCCGCAGGCACCCCCGATGCGAACTTCAAACTGTTCAACAACGTCATCGGCGACTATCCCGACGACAAGGTCGCCAATATGGAATTGGCCGGGATCTATCTCAGCAAGACGCCGCCCGACTATGACACGGCCGCCGATCTGGAAGAACGCGGCGGTGCGCCCGACGACCAGGTCCGCAAACTCCGCGACATGGCCAAGAAGCATCGCAAGTAACGAGCGTGGTCAATCCTCGCTCGCGACTGCGATGAGCTAGTGACACAATCGAGGCTCGATGCGCCGGCGCGGCTATATCGCGGTCGAAGGCCCCATCGGGGTTGGCAAGACGAGCCTGGCTCAGGCGCTCGCGCGCGAACTCGGCGCGCGCCTGATGCTCGAGGATGCCGACAATAATCCGTTCCTGCCGCGGTTTTACGAAGATCCCGACAAGTACGCATTTCCCGCGCAGCTTTATTTTCTGCTCACCCGCCACAATCAGCAGCGCGAGCTGAAGCAGCAGGATCTCTTCACGCAGGCGACCGTCGCCGACTACCTTTTCGCCAAGGATAAAATTTTCGCCGCGATGAACCTCGCAGTCGACGAGCTCAAGCTCTACGACAACGTTTACAAGCTGCTCGACGCCCAGATGGCCAAGCCCGACCTCGTAGTCTACGTGCGCGCGACCGTCGAGGTGCTCGCCGATCGACTGCGCAAGCGCAATCGCGATTTCGAACGCCACATCAGCTTCGACTACCTCGAGCGCGTGTCCTCAGCGTACCGCGATTTCTTTTTCTACTACGACGAGGCGCCGCTGCTGGTCGTCGATACTACGGAAATCGATTTCGTCGCCAACCCCGAAGACCTGGGCGCCCTTATCCGCGAAATCGACAACGCCGGCCCCGGCACCCAATACTTCGTCCCCCGCAAGAATTGAGGTGCTGGTCCGGCTTTTGGCTTTATGTGGCTCCTGGAAACGCGGCTCTTGACATAGGCGAAGAAAGAGCGAAAATGGGTCGCTTCAAGGAGGACATCCTATGGCGACCTGGAATGAGTTCGAAAACGATGCGCCTGACATCGCGGCTGCGGGACGGCAGATGCTCTACCAATTCGGCGTTGGACTTGCCTTCCTCGCCACGCTCCGAAGGGACGGCGCGCCGCGCCTCCATCCGATTTGCCCGACTATCGTGGACGGCCACCTCTACGCGCTCATCGGCCCGACACCCAAGCGCGCCGACCTCCGCCGCGACGGCCGCTACGCGCTGCACACCTTCCCTCCCGTCAACGTCGATGACGAGTTTCTCGTGATGGGCCGCGCGATGTTCATCGACAGCACCGCGGTCGCCGACAAGGTCCGCGCCGACTTGGTCGGGCGCGGGATGACCAGCACTAACGATGAACTGGCGTTCGAGTTCCACATCGAAAGCGTGATGCGTGCGAAGTACCCGGGCGGTCACGGCACTTGGCCGCCGAAGTATTCGATTTGGAAATCGCGCTGATGCTATGACACAAGCCGATGGCGTCGAGAGAAAAATCTCCACAGCTCGCGATTGGCTTTCGCGTCAAGACCGGCCGCGCGACCGCAATCGTCATGGCGGGACCGGCATCCGCTCCGCGCCTGTTGTCGCGCAAGAGTTTGCAACTGTGGGATCCTGCGATCTCCGCATCGCATCAGCCGTGGCACGCCGAGCTCGAGCTGCCGCCCGACGAAAGTGCGCGCGTCGTACCGCAGGCTCTCAAAGCCGTCGAGCGCGTAGCGCTGTCTGCCCTGCGCGAACTGATCGCGGAAGTCCAGCCGGCCCTGGGCTCGATAGTTGGAATTGCACTCGTCGCCGGCAGCGCCACGGATCCCGAATCGATTCGCAATCCTCACATGCGCGCGCATGCCCGCGAGGGCCAACTCTTCCCGCAAGCACTCGCCGCGGCCGCCAGGACGATGGCTATCCCGGCAGTCACGCTCGCCGAGTCCGAAGTCTTCGCCGGCGCCGCCGCGCGCCTCGGCAAATCGCCCGCCGCGATCAAGCTCGCCGTAACTGAATTAGGCCGCGCCGTCGGCAAGCCGTGGAGCGCCGAAGAAAAGGCCGCCACCGCGGCGGCTTGGATTACGCTAGCCGGCTAATCGTTATACTACTTGAAGCCGGGCTACCCTCCGACTGTGAGCCGAGCATGAACATTCTGCTGTGGACGCTATCCCTGCTGCTTGGCGCGGTGCTGCTGGCCGCGCTTGCGCGCCGGATTAAGGTGCCATCTCCATCGCTGCTCGCGCTGGGCGGAGTGCTTGTCGCCCTTATCCCCGACGGCCCGCGAATCTCGCTCGAACCTGACCTGGCACTCGCACTGTTCGTCGCTCCCGTTCTGATGGACGCGGCCTTCGACAACTCGCTGCGGGATCTCCGCGAGAACTGGATTCCGATCACCAGCCTGGTTTTCATGGCCGTGGCCGTGACCACCGCGGCAGTAGCGCTCGTCGCGCGTTGGCTCGTCCCCGCTATGCCGTGGCCGGTTGCGATCGCGCTGGGCGCTGCGGTAGCGCCGCCGGACGCCGCGGCCGCGACTGCGGTTCTCAAGGAAGTACGACTTCCTCATCGCCTCGTCACAATCCTCGAGGACGAGAGCCTGCTCAACGACGCGAGCGCACTGCTCGTCTATCGATTGGCCGTAGGAGCGGCAATCGCTCATACCGGCAACGCGATCGAGGTGACCTCCACCCTGGCATTTATCCTCGTCGGCAGCGTCGCGGCCGGCGCGCTGTTTGCCTTCGCCTACGGCAACATCGTGAATCGTTTTTCTGACGTGCCCAGTTCGATCGTTATGCAATTCATCGGCGCGTTCGGAATCTGGATACTGGCGGATCAGCTCGAGCTGTCGGGCGTGCTCGTGGTCGTGACGGCAGCGGTTATCTTGTCGCGCCGCTCGGCCATTCGCATGCCTGCCGCGGTTCGCGTTCCCTCCTACGCTGTGTGGGATCTCGCCGTCTTCGTCCTCAATGCGTTGGCGTTCATCCTCGCCGGCCTGCAAATCGGTCCGATTATGGACCGGCTGGCGCATGCGCAACACGTTCACTACGGCATTTTCGCGACTGCGATACTCGTCACGGTCATCCTTGCACGGACGGCCTGGGTGATGACCTATAACCTCTCGCTGAGGCTGGCGCGCCGTGTCTTCGGACCGCGTGGTCCGCGGGCGCTGTCACCGCCGCCGTTCAAAAATGGCGTGCTGGTCTCCTGGTGCGGGATGCGCGGGATCGTGACGCTCGCCGCTGCGCTCGCGTTGCCGGACGGCACAGGCGGCGGGCCCGCCTTTCCATATCGCGATTTGATCGTGCTGACCGCTTTCGCGGTGGTGCTCGGCACCCTGGTCGTGCAGGGTCTCACTCTGCGGACGCTCGTAATGACGTTAGGGCTGGAGGACGACTCGCCCGTCGACAGCGAGATTCGCGCCGGCCGCGTTCAGATATTCAAGGCGGCGCTCGAGAGCCTGGACAATCGCAACAATGCCGGCCTCGATAATATCGAGACCGACGCGGCGTCCGCCTTTCGACGTGAACTCGAAGAGGCGCTCACACGTATCGACGGCTCCGCTGGCCGCTCGGAGCGGGAGCATCAAGCCGAGGTCGCCCTTCGCGCCAATGCCAGGACTGCCGCGCGGGAGAGGCTCAATGCGTTGAGGTCCGCTGGGGCGATCGGCGAAGCGGCTTACCAGGAATTGGAAAAGGAACTTGATCTGATCGAGCTGGACGCCGACGTTCGCAGCCGCTGGTGACTCCCGCTGCGCTACTCGTCGAGATCCTTGAAGGCGATCTCGATGTTCTCCGCCAGCTTGAAATCCTTGTCGGTCACTCCGCCCGCATCGTGCGTCGAGCACGAGAACGTCACGCGCGTGTAGTTGATCGTGATGTCCGGATGATGGTCGGCGCCCTCGGCAATCTCGGCGACCTTCTGCACGAACTCGATGCCGTGCAGGAATTCCTTGAACTTGAACATCTTGCTGATAGCGTTGTCCTTGGACTCCCATCCGGGGAGCGCCTTCAGCTTCTGAGCGATTTCGTCCGCGCTGAGCTTCGCCATCTTGAGGTCCTCCGAACAAATTCTGTCGACAGTTGCATCATACCGCACTGCGGGCCCGCGGCGTTATACCCGTCGTGCGCGGCTGTGGTAAAAGGTGGCGGATGCAGACCCGCAAGCAGGTCGAAAACGTGCACAAGGGACACTGAAAAAATGGCGAACAAATACGTTACCGACGAAGCTCGCAAGCAAATCGGCAAGACCTCCGAGCCGCGCACTTACGACGTCGAGCGCGGCGCGATTCGCCGCTTTGCCGAGGCGATCGAAGATCGCAATCCGCTCTTCAACAGCGAGCGCGACGCGCGCCAGACGCGCTACGGCAGCATGATTGCGCCGCCGACGTTCTGCCGCTCGATGGGCGCGCCGATTCCCAACGTCAAGCTCGACATGCCGACGGCACGCGCCCTCGACGGCGGCTCGGACTGGGAATACTTCGTGCCGATTCGCCCCGGCGACCGTATCACGGTGCAGTCGAAGCTGGTCGACTTGCGCGAGGCCGCCGGCCGCCTCGGCCCGATGGTTTTCACCGTGGTCGAGACCACTTACACCAACCAGTTCGGCGAGGTCTGCGTCGTTCAACGCTCGACCGGAATCCGCTACTAGAGGATGCGCACGATGGCCAAGCAAATTTATTTCGAAGACGTCGAAGTCGGCACTGAGATCGGCCCGCTCGAAAAAAATCCGACGACGCAGCAGCTCGTCAGGTACGCCGGCGCGTCGGGCGACTTCTATCAAATCCATTACGACAAGGATTTCGCGCTCGGCAACGGCCTGCCCGGCGTAATCTTGCACGGCGCGTTGAAGAACGCGTTCCTCGGCCACCTGATGACCGACTTCGCCGGCGAGCTCGGATGGCTGCGCAAACTCGGCGTGCAGTACCGCGGGATGGATCAGCCGGGGACCAAGGTCGTCGCGCGCGGCAAGGTCTCGAAGAAATACACCGACGGCGGCTACAACCTGGTCGATTGCGAAATCTGGCTCGAGAACGCGAAAGGCGAGAAGACGACCCCCGGCACCGCCACCGTCATTCTGCCCTCGCGCGCCGCGAGTCGATGAGGTAACCCGCGATGCCGATCCGGCGCGAATTTCCGCCGCGATCGCTGAACGCCGAGGCTCTCAACGAGGGCCGCGTCGATTCGCATTACACCAAGGTGCTGCTGCGCCTGCTCGCCGCGCACGCGATGGCCGAGAAGCTGACGGCGCTCGGCTACCAGCGCGCGCTCGCGACGCTCGACAATCCCGAGCTGCGCCCAATCGTCGAGAAAAATTTCGCCGAAGAAAAGAAACACGCGCGGCTCATCTACGACGCCCTTGAAGAACTCGGGATGTCGCAGCAGGCCGCCGACCGCTCGATGGTCGCCGTGCTCAAGGCGCCGTCGTTCGACGCGCCCAGTTACTTCGCCTCGAAGGCCGAAGGCGAGCTCGACCTGCTGATGGCGTCGCTCAGCCTCGACACCACCGGCCTAATCATGATCGGCGAGAACTACCGCGAGTCGAGCTACGTGCCGCATGCGCGCGCCGCCGAAATAATTCTCGACGAGGAAGCGGACCACGAAATTTTCGCCTCGCGGCAGCTCGGCGACGCGGTCGATCGCTTCGGCGTCAAGTCGGTCAACACCGCACTCCGCCGATGGATCCCGCGCGCGGTGAACTTCTTCGGCCCGCCCGGCACCGGCTTCACCTACGACTGCATCCGCTACGGCCTGAAGTCCCGCGACAACGAAGAACTCGCCGAGTTATATGTCACGATGCTGTCTAGGCGGTGCGAACAGCTAGGCCTCGAGATGCCCGGGCTTACTGCAGCCTATCCCCACACTCTCGCGTGACTCCTTCTTACCTCGGCCGTTACACGGGAGAGGCGGCCGACCGCATCGCGGTCGGCGGTGAAGGTGCTGCGATCGGAGCAATGTGCGGGCAGTAAGAGGCCGTTTCAGGATCTTACTAGACCCCACTCGATTCGCGTCTGCACGTTGAACGTGAGCATCCCGTCGCGAGCGTAGCGGTTCAGGATCGCGATCATCGCGGAGTCGAACTCCTGCGATGCCTTCTCACCCAGATGATCTTCGGACCACGTCGCGCGCGAGTGCTGGCAGCCGAGATAGTCGGCGATGCTCTGTGAGAACGCGACCGGCGCAGTGATGCGATGACCGAGCGGCTCGAATGCCGGATGCACCAGCAGCGGCTCGGCCAATCGTTCACGCATAGTCCTCCACCAACCCCGGGGGCGTCCCTCGTGAGCTGCAAGAAAGTCGATCATGAAGGCCGTCTCTGCGCGCTCCCACGGCGGATCGACGGGAGCGTCGCCGTCGAGCAAGGCCAGCATCGCTCCGTCGGCCAACGCATCGGCAAAGCGCGGCAGAGTTCGCTCGAGATCCATCCAGTGAATACTCAACCCCGCAACTGTCAGCCCGTATGGCGGATCCAGTTGAGCCTCTTCTATGGTCGGAATGCATCCAACGGATCTTTGCGCTGTCAGCGCCGGGAAGACGGCGCGCCACTCGCAGCATCGCGTCCGACGGATCGACGGCGTCCGCGCGATCGATCCGGTCGATCAGGCCGAGGGTGATTTTTCCGGGCCCGCATCCCGCATCGAGCAGGACTCGTGGTTGCCCTAGCAGCAACTCCAGCAGCACGTCGTACACTTCCGCCGGATGCGGCGGTCGAAGCAGATAGTTCTCCGCCATCCGCTCGGCGGAAAAGCGGCGCCCCAGCGCTCGGTACTTGGCGGCCTCGTCGCTCACAACTTATTTATCGCTTGATCAGTCGGTGGCGTCGAGCGCTCGCAGAGCGAGGCCGCGCGCGACGGATGTGAACTCGTCGCCCATGCGGATTCGATCGGCGCCGAAGCGCTCGATGAAGATGCGCCGCACCGCGGGCACGAACGACGACCCTCCCGTCAGGAACACGCTGTCGATAGCGTCGGGCCTCAGCGCGACCGTCTTCATCAGCCGATCGACGCATCCGGCGATCTGTTCGAGGTAGCGCGCGATCCAATTCTCGAAATCCGGGCGCACAACTATCTTTTCGATCGAAACCGGCGGATCGGAAAACCGGAAGTCCGCCGCTTCCAGCGCGGACAACTCGAGCTTGGTCTTCTCGACCGCGCGAAACAGGAAGTAGCCGAGATCGTTTTCCACGATATGAATCAGCGCGGCGATCTTTTCGGGCTCGAACGACTCGCGCTTCAGTTCGTCGAACTTTAGCATCGTCGTGCGAGCCTTCAGGAACGACAGGTGATGCCATCGCTCCAGATTCGTGTACGGCCACGTCGGCGCCGGCAGCACCATCCCATACGGCGAGCGGTACTTCGTGCCGCGGCCGAGCGCGGGCGCGACCAGATGACGCATCACGCGGCCGTCGAAGAGATCGCCCGCGATGCCGACGCCATCGTTGCCGAGGATCTCGTAGCGCGCCGCGCCATGCTTCGCCGCCGCTCTCGGCTTCAGTTGCAGCACTGAGAAGTCGCTCGTGCCGCCGCCGAAGTCCGCAATCAGCACCGTCTCATCGCGCGTGATTCGCAGCGCGTAGTCGTACGCCGCCGCCACCGGCTCGTACTCGAAGACCACGTCGGTCCATCCCGCGCGCCGAATCGCGATATCCAGCCGGCTGCGCGCGAGCGCCTCATCCGGATTGCCAGCGGCGGCGAAATGCACCGGACGGCCGACGACGATCCGCGGCGGCAACTCGCCAAACTGCGCAATCGCCGCGTCGCGGAGCGCGCTGATGATCGGCGCAATCAAATCGCCCAGCGTGTACGTCTCGCCCATGATGTCGGTCGATTCAAACGTCTTGTCCGCGAGGAACGACTTGAGCGATTGCACGAGGCGCCCGTTGCCGGCGGCCGCGAGGTAGCGCCGAATCGCGTCGTTGCCGATCGAGACCGCGGAATCGGTGCCGCCGGTTTCTTCGACGCCCTCGAAAAAGAGAATCGAGCGGAACGTCTCGGACACATCGCCGCTCTCGGCGGCGGGAAACCGCGCCAGACGCGGCGAGCCGTCGGCGCCGACGATCGCGATTGCGCTGTTGGTGGTGCCGAAATCGAGACCGACCGCCTCTACTTTTGCCGTGGCGGGAGCGCTGGAGATTTCCTGCATCATGGGTCTCACGATTAAGGCGCGTCGAACTCTTGTCAACGTTGAGCATCGCGCATATACTCGCCAAACCCTCAGGATGCGGATCGCGATGCGATTCGCATCCGCCAGAGAACGGTTTCCTAGCGGACGAGTTTTGCTCGTCCGCACTTTTTTTGAGAGCGCATCGCCAGCGCGCAGGAGGGAGAGCATGCCGCCGGAAATCCCGGAGTCCGAAGTCGCAGCGGAGTGGGATCGCAATGCCGCGGTGTGGGCCGAGCAGGTGCGCAACCGTTGGGACACTTTTCGCGAGCATTGGAACAATCCCGCATTCGTCGAATTCGTCGGCGACATCAGCGGCAAGAACGTGCTTGATACGGGATGCGGCGAAGGCTACAACACGCGGATGTTCGCGCGCCGCGGCGCTCGCATGACGGGAGCGGACTTGTCGGCGAAGATGATCCAGTTCGCGCGCGAAGCAGAACTGTGCGAACCGCTGGGAATCCACTACGAACGCGCGTCGTACAGCAATCTGACGCCCTTCTCCGCGGGATCATTCGACGCGGTCATCTCGACGATGGCGCTGATGGACGGCCCTGACTTTCCCGGCGCGATGCGCGAAATCGCACGCGTGCTGCGCCCGGGCGGGACGCTCGCGTACAGCATCCTGCATCCGTGTTTCGCGACCAAAGGGATGGGCTGGATTAGGGACGAATCGGGACGCGCCGTAAAATTCACCGTCGCGGATTATTTCAACAGCGAACCGTTTGTCGAGCACTGGAAGTTCGGTCATGCGCCCAACGCGTCGGAGGTCGAGGCTTTCGGCGTGCCGCGTTTCGATCGGACACTTGCTGACTATATCAATCCGACCATCGCGGCCGGTCTGCGCCTCGAGAAGATTTGCGAGCCGCGCGCGCCCGAGTCCGCATGCGCGCTGTATCCGGAGTCGTTTCGCAGATATCGCGATCACATTCCCTGGTTCCTCTACCTGCGCGCGTCGAAGCCGTGAGCAAGAGTGTGATCCGCACCTCGACCGGAATTTTTGCAGCTGCAATTTGCGTGATACTCGCCGGATGCGGCGTGCAGGGCGAAGCGTACCAGCCGCGGGTAACTCCAGCGTCGCAGAGCCTCGTCTACATCTATCGGCCGTATGAATTTCTCACGTCGCAATCGACGCCGATGATCACCTGCGGGCATGAGAGTATCGAATTGGAGCCGGGCGGCTTTGACGAGTTCGTCGAGGACAGCGGAACGGTGACTTGCGGGGTCGCGGGCGACACGACGACACTCAAGTTTGATGCGCGCGCGGGCGAGAAATACTTTATCAAGCAGTATGTTGACTCCAGCGGGCTCAGCACTCACGTGCGATTGATCTTGATGGATGCCGATGTGAGCGCCGACGAAATACGGGAGTGCCGCCGGCAGGGAATCAAGGATTGAATCAAATGCCGCGAATCGTAACCCTGCTGCCGAGCGCGACGGAGATCGTTTGCGCGCTCGGCTTCGAAGATCAATTGGTCGGCCGCTCGCACGAATGCGACTTCCCGCGCTCGGTCGTGCGGGTTCCCGCATTGACGGAACCGAAATTCAATCCCGAAGGGACCAGCGCCGAGATCGACCAGCGCGTGAAGAAGATCGTCGGCGACGCGCTCTCGGTTTATCGCGTCGATGCGGCGATGCTGCGCGAACTTCGGCCGGACGTAATCGTCACTCAATCGCAGTGCGAAGTGTGCGCCGTCAGCGAGCGCGACGTCGAAGCCGCGGTGGCCGAATGGCTCGGCGCGGGGCCAAAGATCGTGTCGCTCGCGCCGTATGGCCTCGACAACATCTTTACCGACATGCAGCGGGTGGCTGATGCACTCGACGCGCATACGCGCGGGACGGAACTGGTCGAGCTGCTGCGCTCGCGGCTCGGCAAGATTGCGGACAAGGCGCGCGGCGCCTCGGTGCGGCCGAGCGTCGCGACGATCGAATGGATCGATCCGCTGATGGCGGCGGGAAACTGGATGCCGACGCTGGTCGAGATGGCGGGCGCAACAAATCTGTTTGGCAAAGCGGGCGAGCATTCGCCTTGGATGAAGTTCGACGAGCTGGCCGCGAAAGATCCCGATGTGATCCTGATTTCGCCGTGCGGCTTCAACATGGATCGCGCGGCGGAGGACCTGCCCGCGCTTACGAATCGTGCGGAGTGGAGCGGCCTGAAGGCGGTGCGCGCGGGGCGCGTCTTCATGGCCGACGGCAACCAGTATTTCAACCGGCCCGGTCCGCGAATCGCGGAGTCGCTGGAAATTCTCGCCGAGATCGCGCATCCCGAGCTTTTCCATTTCGGCTACGAAGGTGCGGGCTGGCGGCGATTGCGGTAGAGCCTATTTCTTCGCGAGATACGCCATCCCGACCCGGGCCGGCGTGAGATTTATTCCGAACTCATCGACCAGCGCATTGATGTCGCACGCGTTGTCGGCGGTGACGAACGTGACCGCGTCGCGCGACAGCAAGGGCTTGGGCAGTTTTTCGAGCAAACCGCCAACGCCGCGCATGACAGTTTCCGGAATATGAAACAGCGGGCGGCGATGTCCGCTCGCGTCCATGATGATCCGCATCATCTCGTCGAACGTCATCAGGTCGGGCCCGCCGATATCGTAAGTTCCGTTGCGGCCGCGCCCCGACACCGCGAGCATCACGCACGCGGCCAAATCATCAACGAGCACCGGTTGAACTTTCTGCCGCCCGGTGCCGGGCACGCCAAAGACCGGCGCGAAACGGATCGCTCGCGCGAGACCGTTCACAACTTTGTCCTCCGGCCCGTACACCAGCGACGGACGGAAGATCGTGTACGTGAGGCCCGACTCGCGGATCGCACGCTCGGCGCGGCCCTTGGTGCGGAACGCCGGATGCGTGCTGTTCTCGTCGGCCGCGGCGCCGCTGATGTAGATGAATTGCTGCGCGCCGGCCTGCTTCGCGGCTTCGAGAAGTGCAACTGTGCCGCCGTAGTTGACGCGCTCGAAGGTGAGGCCGCGGCGCGGATTTTCGACGGGATAGCCGTCGAACTGGATCGCATCGACGATCGTGTTTGCGCCCTTGAGTGCGTCCGCGAGCGACGCGGGCTGCATGATATCTGCTTGAACGAAATCGACGCCGGTTAAGTCGAGCCGCGCGCGCGCCGTTCCAGGATTGCGGGTGAGCACGCGCAGCTTGACACCGCCGGCCGCGAGCAGCCGCCGCGCGATTGCGCGACCGATAAATCCTGAGCCGCCGGCGAGCGCGACGATTTTTGCGTCCATGACGGACTAGTGTTGCTTGCGATGCGGTCGATGAGTGACGGAGCGCGGCGTTCGGCGACGGCGGACACGCTTCAACGGATGCAGTTTCCCGGTCGAGGCTGGTTTCTCCGCGGGCGACGCGTTGACGAGCGGCGTCAGCGAGAAGCGCGATACTTCAGGCGGGCAGTTGATGCGAATTCTCAGCCAGAACGTGCCGAGGCCGCGATTGGTGTAGATGTAAAAATCTTCGTAGCGATTCAGGCCCGAGTAAAATTCCTTGCCGATGCGCAGGATCGATTTGAGCGGCGATCCGTAGAACGGAATTCGCACGACGCCGCCGTGCGTGTGGCCCGAGAGCATCACGCCCGGCCGCAGATGACGCGTGTATAGCGCGGTGTCGGGATTGTGCGCGAGGACGATCGTGCAGTCGTCGCTGTTGACATCGCCGAACGCGCGCGCAGGCTCGGCCCGCCGCGACCATAGATCGTCGATGCCGACGACCATCAGTTTTTCGTTGCGGATGAAGAGCCGACGGCTGTCGTTGGCGAGCACGTCGGCGCCGGAGCGCTTGAGCGCCTCGGTGATCCGCTCGGCCGACGACCAGTGATCGTGATTGCCGAGGATCGCAAACAGGCCTGACCTGGGACGCAAGTGTTTCAACGCGTCGCGAAACGCGCCGAGATAGCGATGCATCGTGTCGGGGCCGGAAAAATAATCGCCGGTGAGAAAAATGAGATCGGGATTCTGCTGATTGATCGCTTCGACCGCCAGCGCCAGCCGTTCGAGGTCCTCGTCGCGATCGACGTGGAAGTCGCTTATCTGGCATGCGACGAGTCCGCGCAGAGCGTCGGGCAATCCGCGCACCGGCAGGTCCAGGGCAGACACCTGAATTTCATCGATCGTCTTCCGCCACATGCGATGCAACGGGCGCAGCGCCAGCGGGGGTTTCCCCTTGGCGCGGCCGGCAACAGCGGGCTGATGCGGCGGCAAGTCGGCTATCAATTCGGCGGTGGACATCGGATCATCGATACTAGAATACTTCGAGCAGGCGGCGAAAGGTGGTCAATTCGATAATCCTGTCGCCGGCTTCATTGATCTCTTCGTGCTCGAGTTCCCAGGTATGCGGATGCGGAATGAAAACGGCGCGCAGACCCGCGGCCACCGCGGGATTAATGTCCGAGCGCGGACTGTTCCCGATCATAAACGTCAGCGACGGATCGAGGCCGGCGTCGCGCACGAGGCGCCGATACGCGTCGATGTCCTTCTCGCGCGGCGTCTCGACGCGATCGAATAGCGGAGCCAGCCCGGAACGCGCGAGCTTCTGCAACTGTTCGTCGCGCTGGCCCTTAGTGAACATCAATAGCCGGTGACGCTGCGACAGTTCCTGCAACGTGGGCTCGACGTCGGGCAGCAGCGCGCATTCGCGCTCGAGCAGATGCGCACCGATTCGCTCGATCTCGTCGCGCAAGCCTTCGTGACCCGCGGGCGCGAGTTCATCAGCCGCCTGATGGAGTGCTCTAATGTAAGGACGGCGGCCGTAACCGTGAGATTTAATGAGCATGATTTCGGCGCGTCGCACCGCGGCGTGAATCTCGATGCGCGACAGACCGAGCCCCGCGTCGCCGACCGCCGCGGCGAAGTTATCGAACGCCTCGAGAAAATGAATATTGGAATCCCACAGCGTATCGTCGGCGTCGAAAATGAGATTTAGAGACTCAGTCGCGGAAGAGAACATCTGTCTAGAGGATACAGGCGTGTGCCGACGCGGGAAAGCGAGGGGGAAATCACTTTATTAAATCTGAACCCCACGGTGGGTTTCAGACTTCCCTCGGCAGGGGTGACCCCTGCACCCGGTATTAAGATAAGAAGAAGAAGTTTTATCGGCGCGGGTGGGTCATGCGCGGGAATTGGGAAGTGCGGCGGGCAGGACGATCAGCGCGCCGGTCGAGGGATTGCGGCCGACGTAGACCTCGGTCTCGTAGACGCGGCGCAGATTCTCGGCCGTCAAAACTTCGGCGGGAGTTCCGTACGCGATCGCGACGCCGTCCGCGAGCAGCAGCACACGATCGGCATACAGCGCGGCCGCGTTGAGGTCGTGAAGCGTCGCGACCACGGCCATGCCGCGCTCGGCGCACAGCTCGCGAAAGCGCGCAAAGATTTCCGCCACGTGCTTGAGATCGAGGAACGCGGTCGGCTCGTCGAGCAATGCAACCTTCGGCTCCTGCGCGAGCGCGCGGGCTAGGAACACGCGCTTGCGCTCGCCGCCCGAGAGTTCCTGCACGTGACGCGCGGCGAGATCGCGCAGATCGAAGCGCTCGAGCGCGGCCGACGCGATCTCCAAATCGTGCGGGCTCTCGAAGCGGAAAGCGCCGAGATGCGGCGCGCGCCCCATCAGCACGATCTCCAGCACCGTGAAGCGGAACGCGACCGCGTTTTCCTGGCCGACCGACGCGACCGTGCGCGCGAACTCGCGGCGCTCGATCCAATCGAGCGCGCGGCCGAACAATTCGACGCTGCCCGCGTCCGGCTTGATCGATCTGCCAAGTACTTTGAGCAGCGTGGACTTGCCCGCGCCGTTCGGACCGACGATAGCGAGCATTTCACCGGCCGCGACTTCGATCGACACGCCATGCAGCACGGGCACGCCGGGGTATCCCGCATGAATCGCGCTCGCACGCATTGCGACTGTTTCGCGCGACGCCGGCGTCATAGCGAAAGCGGTCTCCGGCCCTCGCGGCGCAGCATATAGATGAAGAAGGGGCCGCCGCATAGCGCGGTGATCGCGCCGACGGGAATTTCTGACGGTGCGATTGCTACGCGTGCGAGCAAATCCGCCGCGACCATGAATGCAGCGCCGCCAATCAGCGACGCCGGCAGCAGCAGCCGATGATCGGCGCCGAACATCAAGCGCAGAGTATGAGGAACGATCAGTCCGACGAACGAAATGATCCCGCTGACGGAAACCGCGGCGCCGATCATGACCGAAGTCGCGACGAAGATCGTGCGCCGAAGACTGTCCACGTCAACGCCAAGTTCCGCGGCGGACTCGTCGCCGAGACTGAGCAGGTTCAGGTCGCGCGCGTGATACATCAGGACCGCAAAGCCGGCCAGTCCCAACACTGCGACCATCGCCGCTTCGCCATACGTCGGCGCTTCGAGACTGCCCATCAGCCAGAACAGGATGCTGTGCGCGAAGTAAAAATTTACGACGCTGTTCACGAGCATGATTGCCGCGCCCCAGAACGAGTTGAAGATGACGCCGACCAGCAGCAACGTGAACGGCTCGAGCTGGCCGTCAACCATCGCGAGCCGATAAACCGCGACAGTCGAGAGAAGTGCCGCGCCAAATGCGCACAGCGGGACGGTCGCCTCGCCACCGCCGATTTTCGCCGACAGCACGAGCGCGAGAATCGCGCCGAACGCGCCGCCACCGGAGATTCCGAGGATGCCGCCCTCGGCCAGCGGATTGCGCACGAGGGCTTGCAGAGCCGTTCCAACTGCCGCGAGCATCGCGCCGACGATCACTCCCATCAATACGCGCGGCAATCGGGCGGCGAAAAAAATCGCGTGATCGGGACTGTCGGGATCAGAAAACGCGCGCGCGAGGCTGATATGCGCAGTGCCGAACAATAGGCCCGCGACCGCACAAACGATCAGCAGAATTACAAGCACGCCCAGGATCGAGAGCAGCCGAGCGCGCGTCAGGTGCGCAGCCGGTGCGGGTTTGCTTGCCGGTGCGTTCACTTGTCGCCCCCTTGCCGCCATGCCTCGGGATGAATCTTGCGCGCGATTATCTTCGAGCGATTGCCCGACGCGCGGGCCGGCATGCAGCATCGGATCCTCGGCGTAGCCGTAAACGCGATGGTCACGCACGGCGGGAATCGTCGGATACTTCTCCCAGAAATCATCCGACGACGCGGAATCGGAACCCATCGCGCCGTCGAGGATAACTTCCGGACGCATCGCGATGATGAACTCCATACTGAGATGCGGCCACTGCTCGCCCGCCGCCGCCGCGATATTGTCGGCGCGCGCGATGCGCATCAGCTCGTCGAGGTAAGTGCCGGTGCCGACCGCGACGATCGGCTGATGACCGACGAGCATCAACGCGCGCACCGGCTTGACGCTCGCGAGACGTTGTTGGATCGCAGCGATCTGGGCCTCAATCTCCGCGACGAGCCGATCCGCGTCGTCTGGACGACTTATTCGCGCGCCCACTTTTTCGATACTGTCTTCGATTTCTTGCAAAGAGTCGTCGCTTACCAGCAGCACCGGATAGCCCATCGAGTTCAACGCGCGAATCTGGCGCACGTCCGACGACAGTTCAAGCCCGACCACCAGTGTGGGCCGCAGCGCGATGATCGCCTCGAGATTCGGCGTCAGAAAAGAACCGACGCGCGGCAGCGCGAGCACCTGCGGCGGGTAGTCGCAGTATTGCGAGACGCCGACGACCTCGGCACCCGCGCCCAGCGCGAACAGCGTCTCGGTGACGCTCGGCGCCAGCGACACGATTCGCATCGACGCAGCCGCGTTCGCCGCGGGAGCGAACGCCAGTACGCACAGGCAGAGCGCGGCGGCGGCCGCGAGTCGGGAAAAAGCCACATCGCGAAACTACCTGATCGGACCGGCGCCCGTAAGCGCTCCCGCCGCTTTGTTGCATCGACGCGACGCGCTCAACTAGCCTCGTCGGGACGAGGAATATCGCTGTGCTCAAGATTGCCGTTTGCATCAAGCAGATTCCGCTGATCGAGGAAGCGAACTTCGACGCTGTCACCAAAACGATCAAGCGCGACGGGCCCAACGTGATCAGCTCATACGACCTGCGCGCGATCTCGCTCGCCGTCGAGCTGAAAAATCGCCACGGCGCCGAAACTACTGTCGTCACGATGGGACCGCCCCAGGCGCGCGGCGCGCTCGTCGATGCGCTCGCGATGGGAATGGATCACGCTGTGCACCTTGAAGATCGTGCCTTCGCCGGCGCGGACACGCTGGCGACGGCTCGTGCGCTCGCGGCTTGGCTGGCGCGCGGAAATTTCGATCTCGTCATGCTCGGCAAGTATTCGCTCGACGCGGAGACCGGTCAGGTCGGTCCCGAGATCGCAGAGCTGATCGGCGCAGCGCAAATCACCGGTGCGCGAAAATTGGAAATCGAGGGCCGCACGCTTCGCGCCGAGCGCGAAAGCGACGAAGGCTTCGATGAAGTCGAGGCTGAGATGCCCGCGGTGATCACCTGTGCCGAGCGCGTCGCGCAGCCGGTCAAGGTCAAGCCCGGTGCGTCCGATGAAGCGGCCACCCAGCCGATCCAGGTCGTGCGCGCGGCGGAGCTCGGCGCCGACGCGAAAGAGTTCGGGCTCGCGGGCTCGCCGACATGGGTGCAGGAGGTGCGCGTCGTCGAGACGCCGAAGACCGAATGTAAATTTATCGACGCAACTGATGCCGAACGTGCCGCGACTGAAATCATGTCCGCGCTCGAAGCACTGAGCGCGCTCGAGCCGCGCGTGCACAATCGCCGCCCGATTGGCACGGTGCGTCGCGCAAGCAAGCGCGGTCGCGACGTCTGGATCGTCTGCGAGACCGACCTCGAAGGCCGCGTCACGCGCGGCACGCTCGAGCTGCTGTCACGCGGCGACGAGCTCGCATCACGACTCGGCGGCGCGCTCGTCGCGGTAGGAATCGACGCCACTGTCGCACGGCACGCGGGATTGCTCGCGAGTTTCGGCGCCGACCGCGTGCTGACGCTCGAGCATCCCGCTCTTGTTTCCTACACTCCCGAGACGGCCGCCGACGCAGTCGCGTCAATCGTTTCGACGCGCGCGCCGTGGGGGATTTTGATCGGCGCGACCGAGCACGGGCGCGATTGGGGACCTCGGCTCGCGGCGCGGCTGGGCCTTGGGCTCACCGGCGACGCGATCGATATCGAGCTCGATTCCGAGAATCGGATGGTCGCGCTCAAGCCGGCTTTCGGCGGCAACATCGTCGCGCCGATTTACTCGAACACCTTTCCGCAGATGGCGACGGTCAGGCCAGGCGTGCTCGAACTCGCGGCGCCATCTGAAACCAGGCAAGCCGAAGTTCAGATTGTGCGGGTCGAGATCAGTCCGCCGAAAAGCCGGCTCGTAAAAGCGCACTCGACCCTCGACCCCACCGTCGCGCCGCTCGAAGGCGCCGAAGTTGTCGTCGGTATCGGCACCGGAGTCGGCGGGCCGGAGGGCGTCGCGAAAGTCGCTGCGTTTGCGCGAACTCTCGGCGCCGCGATGTGCGCGACGCGCCGCGTTACCGATCAAGGATGGGTGCCGCGGCAGTTGCAGGTCGGCCTGACCGGCAAATCGATCGACCCGCGACTCTACATTGCAATCGGCGTGCGCGGCGCGCCCAATCACACCTGCGGCCTCAAGCGCGCGCAGACGGTGGTCGCGATCAACAACGACGCCGACGCGCTGATCTTCGAGCGCGCGAATATCGGGCTGGTCGCCGACTGGCAGACTGTGCTGCCCGCGTTGCAGGACGCTTTCCAGCGCCGGCTTCAGTGATCGGCTACGCGCGGATTTCGTAGAGCGCTGAAAATAGATCGTCGATCGGCAGCCGCCGAAAATGCTTGAACCCCGCGCCCACGACCAGCTCGCGCGCCTTTGCCTCGCCCATGCACGCGCCGATGCCCGCGCCGCCGTGCGCGAGCAACGTCGTCATGCAGTAGAGCGTGCTCATCGAGTACATCAGCCGGCCCAGCGGATTGATGTTGTCTTCGAGCTTCGACGACACGTTCACCTCGACCATCAGGTAAGTTCCGTCGGGTTTGAGCGCGGCGCGAATCGATTTCAGCAGCGCGTCGGGATCGACGGAATCGTGCACGACGTCGAAGGTCGAGATGAAATCAAATTGCGCGGCGGGCAGCCTCGTGCAATCGACGACTTCAAACTTGATTCTGTCGCCCAGGCCGGCCGCTTTCACGTTCGCACGCGCGCGCTCCAGCGAACCGCCATGCGCGTCGAAGCCGAAGACTTTGGCCTTGGGAAATGCGGACGCGATCGCGATCGCCGCGCGCCCGCTCCCACAGCCAACGTCGAGCGACGAGCCGCCTTCAGTCAGCTTGGCGACAACTTGGGGCATCGTCGGCAGCCACTTGCGAACCAGCTGATGCCGGTACATCGAGGCCGACGAACGCTCCATCGCTTCCCACGTCTCGGGCGGATATTCGCTCTGCGAAACGCCGCGTCCGTTCTTGAATGACTCGAGCACCTTCGGCGCGATCGACATCTGCGGGACGATCATTTCGATAAAGCCGCCGGCAAAGAACGGCGAGTCGTCGCGCGCAAGCACCATCGCATGCTCAGCCGGCATCGCGTAGGTCTTTGCCGCGGCGTCGTAGTTCACGTAGCCGGCGGCGGTCATCGCGCTCAGCCATTCCCGCAGATAGCGCTCACTGAGTCCCGTCTTTTCCGCGAGCTGCGCGCTAGTGACCGCTCCGGCTCCCGCCAGCGCACTGAAGATCCCAAGGCGATCGCCGATATAACTCAACGCACCAAGCATCGCGGCGCCGATATCATTCGACACCTGCTTCGAGAATTTCTTGATCTTGTCCCAATCGAGCTGCTGCTTGTCGTCGGCCATCGTGTTCCTCCGGAGACCGGCAGTATCGATCAATTCAGGCGTCGTCGGCTAGCGCTCAGATCTCTGGATCTGCGGTTGGCTCTTCCGGTTTCGCCGGCGGGGCACCGAATAGCGAGAGCTGATTCGGATTGTCCGCGGTTTCTACGACTGGCACGAACAGGCCGGGCTTCTCGACGAAGATGCGAAATTTTTCGTAAAGGTCGGCGAGCTTGTACTGATAGTACTCGACGTTTTCGTCGGGCTCGCGCGGATTGTACTCCGCCGCCATCTTTGCGAACGCGTTCACACTCGCGGTCGCGCGGCGCCCGGTGACGTAATATGAAATCTGGTCGCCGGGAAGGTATGGGCGCTCGGCTTTGAGCGCGAGTTCGTAGGCCGCGGCGAGATTGCGGCTGTTGTCGCCGATTTTGCTGCGATACGTATCGAGCGAATCCTGCAGCGTCTCGGTCTTCATCAGGTCTTCGATTCCAATTTCGTGGCGTGCGAGCCGCGCGCGATATTCGTCGTGCAGTTTTGGAATTTCGTCGCGCCGATCCTCGAGCAGCAGGCGGAACATCTGCTCCATGAAACGGCGCTGGAAGCGTTCGAGTCCCCGCGAGCGCAATCCCGAGCCGCGAATCGTCATCTTCCCGGCGTTATCCTGCAGGACGTAATTTTTCATCTTGTACGAGAACATCGCGGCGTAACGGCCGTCGATCTCGAGCCGTATTCCTTCGGGCATGATCGAGCCGACCTGTTCCAGGAGCCTTTCCGCGCCTTTCTCGTCGGCGGCATCGGGCGGCGGCACGAAATAGATTCCGTCGGTATCGACCTCGATCACCTGCGCGCCGCGCTCCTCGAGTTCCGCCACTGCGCGTTGAATCAGATCGCGTCCGCGCTTCGTCAATGCGTTCGCCTCGCTGAAGTCATTGAAATGCCCCAGCGAAAATCCCAGGTAGCCGTAAAATGAATTGATCAGAATCTTGAACGTGAGCTGGAGCGCGTCGGCGTTGCGGCGCTCGCTCCCCTTGAGTTCGCGCGCGAGCGCCTTGGCCTGCACCCGGAAGCTGCGCAGATCGCCGAGCAGCTTGAGGAATACGCCCAGCCGATCGGCGGCCGGCGCATGCCGATATTGCAGCATCAGCGACGGATAGAGCGACGTCACGTCGCAGTGCAGGACGCCATGCGCGACGCCGCTTCGCCGCATCTCGGTGTAACCGCCGGCGACCGGCGCGGGTGGCGACGGCTCGGGAATCGAATGTCCAGCGGCCAGGTACGCGCGCATCATCAGCGCGTCGATCTTGGTCGCGTTGCCGCGCAGCACCGCGCTCTGGTACGAGTACGGAAAAATCTGCGCCTGCACGAAATAGCTGGGCGAGAGCGTCTCGGCCAGCGCCCGGGTCTCGCGAGCGTCGTCGAGCGCGTACTCGTAGAGCTTGTCGGGATCGTGCGCGAAGTAGTGGCTGATCTTTGACGCGTCGATATACACGCGATCCTTGCGCGCCAGTCCGAAATGTTGCGCAAGCTGCTTCAGCCCGAGGCTCTCCAGTTCGCGGCTCGAAATGTCGTA
Source organism: uncultured delta proteobacterium (assembly GCA_963711565.1). Lineage (GTDB taxonomy): Bacteria > Desulfobacterota > Binatia > Binatales > Binataceae > Binatus. The sequence continues at coordinate 77,373 of CAVQEQ010000002.1, forward strand.
GTGCTGCGCGAGGATCCACGTGTCGATGATGTTGCGGCCGGGGATGTCGTAGCGGCGGTAGGCGATCGAGCGTTCCGCAATTTGCATGCGCGACGGCCGCGCACGCAGCTCGCCGCCGTCGCGCCCCAGTCTCAACGGCACGCGATGGCGGCGCGCGCGCGTCTCCAGGTATTCAAGATCGAAGCGAAACAGGTTGTGCCCTTCGACGACATCGGGATCGCGCTCCTGGACGATACGCACCATCTCCTCGAGCATCAAGCGCTCGTCCATCTCGGTGCCTTTGAGCAGGCGCTCGAAGCCAGTCGAGTCGGTGAGCGAGATCGCAATCACTCGATCGCCTTCGCGAGCCGCCGACGGAAACTCAAACCCCGGCGAGATGTAGGTCTCGATATCAAGCTGGAGACGGCGTAGCTCGGCGAAATCCATCCCGATGAAAAACGTCGTCCCGGTGAGCATCAGGTGCTGCTCGACCGGATCGGCCAGCACGAGATACGGCGCGTCAGGCGCATTGGGTGCCTTGCCCGTCTCGTTCCGGAGATGCCGTCTGGCGGTTTCCAGAGTTTCCAGCGAAGCGAAGGTGACGAGCACCCGGTAGCGGAAATCGCCGTCGAGCACGCGCGTCTCATGTGGCGCCTTGAAGCCTTCGAGCATCGACGCATTCTCGATCAGAGCGAACAGCCGAATCGGACGACGCTCGCGCGTGAGCCGGCCGGAGAGTCGCCGGTAAACGTCGATCTCGGTCTTCGATGCGACCTCGACCGCGACCACGCTGGGGTCGGCAGGATCGCCGAACAGCAAACGGTTGCTGTAAAACTGCGCCGAAATTTCCTGGTACGTCGTCATCGCGGTTCGCGTGTCTCGATTGTGCACCCGCATGGTCGCATCAGACAACGCGTACGCGCGAACAGTTTCAGAGCACTCCGAGGTGGCCGAGCCCAATTAGAACAATCGTGTAAAAATCGGCGGCGATGCAGCCAAACCGGCAAATGATGCGTATAATATTTGTAGCGGCCACCGACGAGAGCGCGACTTCGCGACAAGGCCGCACGGCAGAGCGTCATTCGCCCAATGATCGCGCGGCGAAAATGGAAAATAAGTTGACTCGGATAGCAGCGATCCTTAGACTGAGTCGTTGGTGTCGCTCACTTGCCTTTGTATTCTCGTCTGTATAAATGAGGCTACCTGATTCCCGGCTCGCGGTCGCAAGGGCGGCCGAATTGCGCGCCGATTTTTCACGCATCGCATCGGCGGCCAACGTCCGCGCACAACGGAAGCAAAACGAATGAAGCAGAAGTACGAAGGTAAAGACCTACAGGGTCTTGTCGATCTCGGGCGCGAGCAGGGCTACCTGACCTTCGAGCAGGTCAACGACTTCCTGCCGCAGGATGTCGCCTCGCCCACCGACCTGCGCGCCGCGCTCGACAGCTTCGAGGACCTTGATATAAAGGTGCTCGAGGAAGTCCCGACCGAGGGCGCCGACGAGGTCGAGGTCGAAACCAAGGAAGAGGCCGAAGAGGCGCCCGAGGCTCCGGCGCCGGCTGCCGATTCGCTGGGCGAGTCGTCGGACCCGGTGCGGCTCTATCTCAAGGAGATGGGCAACTTCCAGCTTCTGTCGAGGGAGCAGGAAGTCGAAATCGCCAAGCGCATCGAGGCCGGCGAGAACGAAGTCGAAGAAGAAGTGCTGGGCTCGCCGATCATGCTCGATTTCGTGATTCGGGTGGGCGAGCGCGTTGAAGCGGGAGAAGCCGATCTTCGCGACGTGTTCGAGGATGCGGCCGAAACCCCCGACGATCCCGACGAAGAACGCGGTCCCGAAGCCGACGAGCGCCAGCTCAAGAAGCTGAGTCTCGCGACCAAAAAGCTGACCGACCTGCGCACCAAGATCGACGCAATCGAGGAGGAACTTCGCAACAAGCCCGGTCCGCGCCGCAAGCCGAAGCTCGACAAGGATCTGGCGCGCTACAACGAGCGCGTGAAAAAAGAATTGCGCGCGATGGGATTGTCGCGGCGCCTGATGGAAGCCGTCATCGGCGAGATGCGCGACTTCCTACAGCAGTACCGCATCGCGCTTCACACCATCGCGAAATACGAGGAGGCGACCGGCCGCTCGCGCACGCATCTGCTCAAGGAAGCAGCCGAGGCCGAAGATCGCCGTCACGTCCTCAAGATTAACAACGTCCGCGAGAACCTGCTCGACATTGCGGCGCGGATTCGTCTAGCGCAGAAGACGATTCGCGAAGTCGAAAAGAAAGCGAAGGACGACGGCGAGGATTACGCGCGCAAGCTCGAGACGATCGCCGCCGGACAGGACAAGAGCCGCCGCGCGAAAAAAGAACTGACCGAGGCCAACCTGCGCCTCGTCGTCAGCCTGGCCAAGCGCTACACCAATCGCGGGCTCGGCTTCCTCGACTTGATCCAGGAAGGCAACATCGGCCTGATGCGCGCGGTGGACAAATTCGAGTATCAGCGCGGCTATAAGTTTTCGACCTACGCGACCTGGTGGATTCGGCAATCGATGTCGCGCGCGATCGCGGACCAGGGCCGCACCATTCGCATCCCGGTGCACATGGTCGAGACGATCAACAAGCTGCTGCGCGTCACGCGCCTGCTGGTACAGCGGCTCGGCCGCGAGCCCGGCCCAGAGGAAATCGCGGAGCAGATGGAGATGCCGCTGGACAAGGTCCAGAAGGTACTCAAGATCGTCAAGGAACCGATCTCGCTCGAAACGCCAATCGGCGACGAAGAAGAAAGCTCGCTCGGCGATTTCGTCGAGGACGAGCTCGCGCCGTCACCCGTTGAGGCGGCAATCCAGGGCAACCTCGGCGAGCAGACGCGCAAGGTGCTCGCAACACTGACGCCGCGCGAAGAGCAAATCCTGCGCATGCGCTTCGGCATCGGGCAGAAGACCGACTACACGCTCGAGGAAGTCGGCAAGCAGTTCGCCGTCACCCGCGAACGCATCCGCCAGATCGAGGCCAAGGCGCTGCGCAAGCTGCGCCAGACCGGCCGCTCGCGCAACCTGGAAGGCTTCCAGGAACGCGAGTAGTTCTCTCGCTTAAAAATAGTGGGGCGGGCCGCCGTGCCCGCCATCGACGCGCGGGCGTTCGCTCCCGCACTTACCAATCAATGACTCATCTTGCTTCTACCGAAGAGGCCTGCCTCTACAACCGGACGAGCGGCGGGCACGGCGGCCCGCCCCACTGACTCAAAGCCCGGTGCGGTCCGCGACGATGAGTACCTGGCATCATTAGGTTCTTCAGGCATCCACCACGATCTTTTTGTGCTACGAATTCGGTCGATGCCCTCGCGTCCGAACATCATCCTCATCCTCGCCGACGACATGGGTTACGGCGACTTCGGATGCTTCAACTACGGCGCCTCGCGCACGCCGACGCTCGACCATCTCGTCAACGAGGGAGTGTGCCTGACGCAGCACTACTCGGCGTCTCCGGTTTGCGCGCCGGCGCGGGCGTCGTTGATGACTGGACGCTATCCGCATCGCACCGGCGTGATCGACACGCTTGAGATCCGCGGCCTCGACCGCCTCGCGCTGCGCGAATTGACGGTGGCCGAACTGCTGAAACGCGCTGGCTACGTGACCGGCCTCGTCGGCAAATGGCACAACGGCGCGTACGATTCGCGCTACCATCCGAACCGCCGCGGCTTCGACGAATTCGCCGGATTCTCGGGCGGATGGCAGCCCTACTACCAGTGGAATCTCGATCGCAACGGCTCATTCTCGCGCGGCGACGGCCGCTACTTGACGGACGTCTTCACCGAGGAGGCCACTGAGTTCATCCGGCGTCATCGCGCCGACCCGTTTTTTCTCCACCTCACGTACAACGCGCCGCATTTTCCGTTCGAGGCAGTCGAGGCCGACGCCGCACCGTACAAGGCGAGCGGCAACTTCACGCCCGCGGTCAGCCAAATCTACGCGATGATCGAATGCATGGATCGCGGAATCGCGCGCGTGCTCGACGCGCTCGATAAGTCAGGCCTCACCGACAACACGATCGTGATGTTCACAAGCGACAACGGCCCGCAGTTCGGCGGCAAGGGCGAGATGTGCACCGACCGCTTCAACTGCGGCTTCGCGGGCTCGAAGCTGCTGGTGTACGAAGGCGGAATCCGGTTGCCGATGGTGATCAGATGGCCGGCGGGGCTCGACGGACGCCGACAGGTCCACGACATGATTCATTTCACCGACTGGCTGCCGACGCTGCTCGCGATTGCCGGCGCCGAGCCGCCGCGTGACCTCAAGCTCGACGGAATCGACGTGCTCCCTACGCTGCAAGGCGAGCGCGGCAAAGTCCCGACCGAACGCTTCTGGCAATGGAACCGCTACACGCCCGACGGTGAATGCAACGCTGCGATGCGCGACGGCCGCTGGAAGCTCGTGCGCCCCGCGATTCGCGAGCTGATGCAGGTCTCGAACGAGGACCTCGCGATGGACATCCAGTCGAAGTACAACCCCGAAAACTTCCACGACATCTCGCACGCACCCGAGCCCGACCGCATCAAACCAACGCCGCCGCCCGCGCAACTGTTCGACATCGTCAACGATCCCTTCGAGCGAATCGACCTCGCCGCGAAGGAACCCGCCCGCGTATCGAGGATGACCAACGCTCTCGCGTCATGGTTCGATGACGTCGAGCAAGACCGCCTCGCGATTCCTGATTGAAGAGACCAACCGTAAGTGAAACCCACCGTGGGTTTCACGCTTCCTTGGGCAGGGGTAACCCCTGCACCTTAGGGTAGGATGGATTGAATTCATCCGGGGTGGTCTGATTTAAGAGTCTGCACAGGCACCTTCGCCACCGGCTTTTCCGATGGAGCGCAAATGAACGAGCAAGTTACCCGCCAGATCCTGTGGAACATCCCCGTGCCGTTCATCGTGCTGATGTACGGGCTGCTCGGGCTCCTGATCATCGGCTTCATCTACGCCGGCCTCCGCTGGTACCGGCTGGTGAGTCTCGGCGTCGCCGACGATCGCCTCGATCATCCCGTCGAGCGGCTGCTGCTCTCACTGCGCGACTCGTTCGGGCAGGGCAACGTGATTCGCGAGACCTGGGGCTGGATGCATTACGCGTTCTACGTCGCCTTCGTCGGACTGTTCATCGGCACGACCATCGTCGCGATTAACAGCGACGTGCGCGACCTGTTTAATCTCTTCGGACTCGACCTCTACTTCTACTACGGCGACTTCTACCTCTACTTCAAAGCCGCGATGGATACCTTCTTCCTCCTGCTGATCCTCGGCGTGCTGATGGAAGGTGCGCGGCGTTCGCTGCGCAAGCCCACCGTGCTGAACGATCCGCCAGCCGACAAGATGCGCGACAATCTCGAGAACCGGCTCGGCTACTGGTTCCCGATGTCGATGATGGTGCTGGCTGCGGTCACGGGCTTGATGCTCGAAGGCGCGCGCATCAACGCGGCGCATCCGGCGTTCCACGAATGGGCATACGTTGGGCGCGTCGTGGGACGGATGGAAGGCGCGCTCGGCGCAGGCGTCACGTACCATCGATGGCTGTGGCTGGTGCACGTCCTGTTCGTGTTCGGGCTGCTGTTCTGTTTTCCGTTCACCAAGCTGCGTCATCTGATTTTCGGCCCGCTGAATCTTTTTTTCCGCAACATGGGTCCGCGCGGGAGGCTCGCGCCGATCAAGGATTTCGAGAACGCCGAGACCTTTGGCGTGTCACAGGTCGAGCAGTACACGTGGAAGCAATTGCTCGATATGGGCTCGTGCCTCGAATGTGGCCGCTGCACGATCAACTGTCCCACCGTCAACACCGGCAAGACGCTGAATCCCAAGTATCTCGTGATCGAGCAGCGCGAGCATCTGCTCGACAAGGCGCCGTTTCTGCTCGCGGCGAAGGCCAACGGCAAACCCGCCGAGGGCGCCGAAGCGCCTGCGTGGAACGGCCCCGACATGATCACGCAGGTCGCGACCGAAGACGCGGTGTGGGGATGCACGTCGTGCGGATGGTGCGAGGAGGGCTGCCCCGTCGGCATCGAGCACATCCAGCGAATCGTCAACATGCGGCGCTACGACGTGCTGATGGAATCGAGATTCCCGACCGAGCTGACGGGCGCGTTCAAGGGAATCGAGAACCAGGGAAATCCGTGGGGCCTCGCGCAGGAGAAGCGCGCCGAATGGGCGAATGGGCTGGAGATTCCCGAGATTGCCGAGCTCGAAGATCCGGCGGAGATCGACGTGCTGTACTGGGTCGGATGCGCCGGATCGTACGACGAGCGCAATCAGCGCGTCAGCAAGTCGTTCTCGGGCTTGATGAAACAGGCGGGCGTCAAGTTTGCGATCCTCGGACGCGAAGAAACCTGCACCGGCGACCCGGCGCGCCGCCTCGGCAATGAGTACTTGTACGCGACGGTTGCGGCGCAGAACGTCGAAACGCTGAATCGCTACAAGCCGCGGCGAATAGTCACGCAATGCCCGCATTGCTTTCACAATCTGAAGAATGAGTATCCGGACTTCGGCGGCAACTATACGGTCCTGCACGAAGCCGAGTTTATCGACGAGCTAATCCAGGCCGGGCGTCTGAAGCCGCGCGGCAAGATCGCTGAGCGCATCACCTATCACGACCCGTGTTACATGGCGCGCCACAATCGCAAATGGGACAGCGCTCGCAGCGCGCTCGGCGCGATTCCCGGCGCCGAACTGGAGGAGGTCGAGCAGTCGAAGAATCGCACGTTCTGCTGCGGCGCAGGCGGCGGATGCTTCTGGAAAGAAGAGCACGAGGGTACGCGCATCAATCAGAAGCGCTTCGATCAATTGCAGGAAGCGAAGCCCAAGTGCATCGCGGTAGGATGCCCGTTCTGCATGACGATGCTCGAAGACGCGGTGAAGTCGCGCTCGCTCGAAGAAACAATGCGCGTCCGCGACCTCGCGGAACTGGTAGCAGAATCCACCGGCGCTAACACGAAGTGATCAAGACGTGATATGATGATGTCGTACGATACGTGCAAGACAGAGCAATGAAACTGACTCGAGTGTTCAAAAGAGTGCGAGGCGGATACATCGGGTTCGTCGAAGAACTTCCTGGAGCAAATACGCAAGGTCGTACGTTGAGTGAGACACGGGCAAATCTGAAGGAAGCGATCGCGCTGGTGTTAGAAACGAATCGCACTTTAGCCAAAGAATCGTGAGCACACTTTCCTCAACTAACGACACGACGCCCGCGCTGCATCCGATGAATCATGGATTCACGTGGACGCCGGTGCGGGGACCGTTTCGTCTGATCAGGGACGAGCAGGCGCGGTCGTTCAACGAGCGGGGGTTTTTCGTACTCGAAAATGCGATCGATGCCGAGACCGTCGCGCGCGTCATCGACGCGATTGCGCCCTTCGAGGCTAAGGCTGAAGAGTTCCTGCGCTCGCTCCCCGACGGCAGGATGGGAATCGCCAAGGCGGACGGGATCACGTTCACCGTGCATCTGGTCAAGCTGTCCAAGGTGTTGCGCGAATTCTCGGCCAGCCGCGTGTTCCAGGACCTCTGTCACGATCTGATCGGTCTCGACGTACGCCTTTACTGGGACCAGGCCGTGTACAAAAAGCCCGAATATCCGAAGCCGTTCCCGTGGCATCAGGACAACGGCTACACCTACATCGAGCCGCAGGCGTACCTGACCTGCTGGGTCGCGCTCAACGACGCGACCCTTGACAACGGTTGTCCGTGGGTGATTCCGGGCGGGCATCTGCGCGGGACGCTGGCGCATCGTGCGTCGAAGCTCGGCTACGTGTGTCGCGAGGAGGACGGTCCCGAGGCGCTTGCAGTGCCGGTTCGTGCGGGCAGCGTCGTCGTGTTCTCCTCGCTGATGCCGCATCGCACCGGCCCCAACGTCACCAGCGGCGTGCGCAAGTCGTACATCCTGCAGTACGCGCCCGACGGCGCACGAATCGTGCAGACCGACACTGCCTGCGACGCGCCGGATCGCCAGTTCCTGATTCTGAAAAACGGCGCGCCAGTCTCGCCGCCGCCGCTTCAGTAGCGGCTACTTCTTCATATCGGAAAGAAAATCGAGGATCGCCGCGTTCACTTCGGCCGGCTTCTCCTGCTGCGTCCAATGACCGGAACCCTTGACCAGCACGGTCTTGCGCAGGTTCGGCACCCAGGTCTTCATCCCTTCGGCCATCTCGGGCCGCAGCACAACGTCGCGCTCGGCGGTGATCATCAGCGCGGGCTGCTCGATGCGATCGGTCTGGCCAGGCGCTCTCCTCCCAGCTCCGATCGATGCATCGATACCAGTTCAGGCCGCCCCGAAAGCCGCTCTTCTTGAACGCGCGCACGAAGACGTCGAAGTCCGCGTCGGTGAGAAACTTCCCATGCGGACGATCGGCGAATCGATCGAGCAGGCCGCCGCCGGCCGGTCCGAAGACTCCCGGTACTGACTTGCGAATCTCGCTCGGATCGATTTCCGGCGGGTCCTGGTAGAAGCCGCGCAGCGAGCGGGCAACGTCGCGTTCGAGTTCCACCTCCGCAACGCCGGGCGTTTGAAAATAGAGAATGTAGTGGAAGCCGCCCGCCGCCATCGCGCGCATCGCATCGGTGGGCTTTACCGGCGAGCGTGGGATGAAAGGCGTGTTGATGCCGATCACGCGCTCGACGCTGTCGCGGGCCATCAGCGCGGTATTCCACGCGACCATGCCGCCCCAATCGTGACCGACGATCACGCACTTGCCGATTCCCAGCGCGTCGAGCATGCCGACGATGTCGGCGACCAGCTTGCGCTGGGTGTACGCGTCGATCGCCGCTGGCGCCTCGGTCTCGCCGTAGCCGCGCTGGTCGGGCGCGATCGCGCGAAAGCCGGCCTCGGCCATCGCCTTCATCTGATGGCGCCACGAGTACCACATCTCGGGAAAGCCGTGGCAGAACACCACCGGAAAGCCCTCGCCCGTCTCCGCCACGTGCATGTTGATGCCGTTGGTGCGGACGAAGGCGTGCTTGATTTCACTCATTGCGTGAACCTCGAAATTCTTGTGGCAGCATCGGGACGACTTATGCTCTCGGCTTCAATACAGTGAAACGCTCGCCAGTTCCTGATTTTGAGAACCAGTAAGCGCGTTTCGCCACCGCCGCTGGAATAACAGCAATTCCGCGAACGCCGCCCTATGCTTTCCCTCTCGACAACATGACGCTCGTTTGCGTGAACGAGTCCGATCAACATGGAGGAACACCCGATGAGCCGTTCCGACCGCCCGACATTGCGGGTGAGGTCAACGCGAAACTCTGGGCCAATCCCAGGAATTCCTCGCGAAGAACCTTGGCTGGCTCGAACGCGCCAGCTAGATGCGAGAGTTGGTCTTGAAGCGTAACCGCCGGTCCGAGCGCGTCGGCGAGTTCGCTCAAATGTTCGGCGAACGACGCGCAAAGCCGTTTGAGTTTCTCATCGAGAGCCTCCAGCGGAGCAAACTGGTTCGGGACCGGACGAAGGCGTTCCTGGAAGTTGTGCATTGACTCTAGCACTCTGGCGAGGTCGCTGACCTGCATCGCGAACTTGCGTAACTCGGCAAACACGTTTGCCAGCTTGCCGAGCCGCTGCATCGGTTCGCGAAAAGACGCGATACGAGCGAGCTGCGCTTGCAAGGGCTCGATTTGGTCAAAAACTGCCGATACCGCCGGTCTGGCCTGAAACGCGTTGGAATCTTCCCGCTCGTTTGAAGGCGGCCCGTATAGGTCGGCTTTGATATCAAACAGTATCATCGTGCCTTCCCTGGTGCTTTTCCCACAATCGCACACTCGCGCGGCACTTCGCGCCAGGAAAAATATGCGGACCGGCGTTCACTTGGCGACAGCGGATGCCGCCGATTCAACATCGTCTTAATCGAGGAAGGATGGCAGATTGCCCCAGCATGCCGCGAACGCGCGCGTGCTGCAATGATTCCCGTTTCCCTAGTTTCGCCGGCGTCTCGCTACGTATCCATTCGGCCTTTTCGCCTGTTGCCGGCATCTCCGGTTCGATTCTCTGGCAGGGGACCACTGACTTACGGGACCGCCTGCTTCGATCTTACTGGGGCAGGTCCGTCGGGCTGCGCTCGAAAATTTGAGCCAGCGCAGAGAATTCCTCGCGAAGAGCCTTGGCCGGCTCAAATTCAGTACACAGATGGGCGAGTCGATCCTGAAGAGCTGCAGCGGGCTCGAGAGCCGCGGCGAGTTGGCACAGACTTTCGCGGAACGACAAGCAGAGCTGGCTGAGTTCCTGGTCGAGCGTTTCCAGCGGTGAGAATTGCTTCAACACCTGCTGAAGTTGGTGCTGGAAGGTGTGCATCGGCGCGAGCACTTTAGCCAGGTCCCTGATCCGTTCCTCGAACTCGCGCAGAGGTTCGAACACGCTTGCAAGCTCAGAGAGCTGCTGTATCGGTTCGAGGATAACTACGATCTGCGCCAACTGCTCCTGGAGCGGTCCGATCTGATCGAAGATCGTCGATACCGCCAGACCGGGCTCAAATGAAGTCCGCTGAGTTGCCATCTTAATCCGTCCCTGGCTTTTTTGGTGGCTAATCGTTGCAGTCGAAACTGCAGCGCGCCTTGAGACTAATTGTGGAAGACATAGAGTTCCTATCGTTTTAAGTGCCTACTGAAGTATAAAAATGCGTCAAATAGGCAACACAAAGTAGCTTTAGCGATCTTGCCAGCATCGTATAATACATCCATCTCTCGCAAGCCGCAGTGTCGCGACAATCCACAGGGGCCAAGTTGCTATTGCTGTGCCCTGACGCCAAGGTACGAACCAATCGACGGTCAATAAAAGTGGCTGTGGTTGGGAGGATAGACTCGAATGGCAGATCAGCAGATTTCGTTTCACCCCACGCTCGCGGTAGAGGCGGTGTTTGAGCAGGTAAAGCCGCTTCAAGATCAACTCGCTCAGATAGCGTCGATTCTGGGACCCATAGGACAGCTTTCGGAGCTTGGGAGTGTGTTTGAACCGCTGCGCCAGTTTGGGGCGGAAATCAGGGATTTAGCCAAACTGCTTGAACCGATGCGCAGTTTCCAAGACCAGCTCCGACAGGTTCTGAATCAATTCGGCCCCCTGCAAGCTCTGGATCAGGAACTCGATCAACTTTCTGAAGGGTTCTGCCAAAGCCTAAGCCAGCTTGCCGCTGCGCTCGAGCCGGCAAAGTGAGTGCTGCTTCGGTAAGCGCAGGTGCGAGCATACCAGGCGGAACCACAGGAACAGTCAGAGAGATGCTATCGAAGGGCTTAACCAGTGTTCCACCCGAACAAACGTTTCAGAAGATTGTTGCGGGGCAGCTCAAGTTCGGGATTTGGGGAACTGTCACCTATACTGACGTTCTGAAGGAGAAACATCAGGAGAACTTTGAGTACTTTTGGGATCGCAACTTTCCGAACGCTTGCCTGTTCACCGTAGTTGCGCACACCCAGTGAATAGAGTCCGACCCCACAATCTCGATACCACCGGTACCGATAGACCTGGCTTCTGAAAAACGGCGAACGCGTCTCGCCACCGCCGCAACAGTGATAATCGATGGCGCGCGGGCGCTAAGAAAACCGCAATTGACACGTCCGCGGACGCTGCCCTATGCTTTGGGTTTCAGGAGACTGAACGCTCGTTTAATGAGAACGGGTTCAAACCAATGTGGAGGAACACCGATGAGCCGCGATTTTGAATTCCAACAACTGCTGCGAGCCTATCGCAAAGGAATAATTTCGCAGTCAACGTTTGAGTCCGAGATGGCGTCGCTCGAAGCCGCTGCGCCCACCACCAACGGCAACGGCAATGGCGGCGCCGGCTTCAAGGCGTTCGGCCGCACTTACAAATCCGAGCGCGCGGCAGTGGTCAGTTTTCTCGACAAGGTTCGCGTGGGCGAGGCCAATGGCGGCGAAGCGTTCGCGGCGTGGGCCGAAGTCTGCACCACCGATTGCATCCGCACCGGCATTCGCATCGTCGCCGAGCGCGAGGCCTATCATTCGCGAGTCTTCGCGCAGCGGCTGGCGGAACTCGGCGGTGAGGCGCGCGCGATGACGTCCGAAGCCGGGCGCAAGGCAACCGCCTATCTAGGCAACCCATCGATTCCCGACAACGAAAAGCTGCTCGATTTCACCAAGCGCGTCGGCAAGCCCGAAGATGCGATCAAACCCATCTGCGAGTTCGCCGCACTGCTGAAGGAAGATCTCTCGACCAAGGAAGCGTTGCGGCTGTTCGCCGAAGACGAGCTCTCGACGGCGAAATGGATCTGGGATTCATGCGCCGCGCTTAACGCGCCCAGGCGGGATGCGTCAGCGTCAGCATCGATGTAGTTATTCCGATCGGATTGAAGCTACGAGCGGGGCCCCAACGGACCCCGCTCTTTTTTATCTTCAGATTTGTGCGACTCAATGCGCCGCCGGCGCCGCGCCTGCGGCTGGTGCGCCCGCAGCCGGCGCCATCTTCATCGCCCCCGGCTTCATCATCATTCCGCCCGGTCCCGGCAGATCTCGCTTGGTGTAGTCCGACGGCACCGTGAAATCGGCGTCTGCCAGCTTCTTCGATTCGATCTTCTCGACCACCGTGCTGGTCATCACCGGCGGACGTTTCGCCATCATCTCGTTGATCTTTTCCGCCTGATCCGGCGCCATCCCCGGGATGTTGACCTTGCCCATCTTCATCGTCGAGTTCAGCGCGAGCGGCACTCCGCGCGGAATCTCGCCATGAGCCGTAGTGGTGCCCGTGCTCTTGAGCTTGTCCGCCATATTTTTCTCGAACGCCGCGAACTCCTCGGCGCCGGGTGCGGTGGTCGAGAAACATTCCTTGATCGTGTAGTCGCCCGCCATCATGTGGCCGCCACCGTCGTAGTCGCTGCACTTGTAGCCGGCGACGTCGCGCGTGCTGCCTGCCTTTTTGAAGTTCATCGCCGCATTAGTGCTCGCGGCCATCATCGCCGCCATCTGCCCCTGCGGCGGGAACTCGATCTCGAAGTAAGTCTTCGCCTTCGGATCGAGCACGTACATTTTGCCGTTGTCGAGGTCGGTTATGATCGTGTGACGTTCGGTCACCATCTTCTGCTTGTTGCCCTGCACCGAAATCGTTTGTTCGGAGTCGCGAGCGTTGGTGCCGCTGGTCACGTGCTGCTTCTGCGTTATGACGACCCCGGCGGCCGCGGGCAGCGCGGTCATTGCGAGCGTCATCCCCGCAACCAGGGCGGTTAATTTCCTCATAGCGATTGCTCTCCTTGTGCTCGTTGCATTTTCATCACAGCGTCGCGTCCGGCCGGCGCGGCACCCTTAACATCACTCCGCTGCCGCACGATCATCCGATGGATCATCAGGGCCAGCAGTCCGAACAACACCCATACCATTTCCTTGATGCGGCGCAGAAACCCCACGACGAAGCCGATTCCCGGCGGATAACCCAGCATCCCGAGGATCAGCGCCTTGCCACCCTCCTGGCTCACCAGCTTGGCTGGGATCAGGAAGGTCGCGCGTTCGATCAGCAGCCCGACCGACTCGACCAGCAGCGCGGTTTGTAAGGTCGCCGGCTGATGCAACAGCCGCAGCAGGATATAAATTTCGAGCGGGCCGAGACTCCACGCGAACGCGTAACAGAGGCACGACAACACGAACCGGCCGCGGTTGCGCGCGTAGAAGTCGAGCAGCACCGCGTCGGCCTCGTCGGCTGAGTCGCGGATTTCGTCGGTGTTGACGCGCGCGATATCGAGCCTGGTCGCGGCACGCCACAGATGCGAGAACGGCCGCTTCATCTGCACGAAAAAGAACCCGCCAGCCAGCGCAACCGCCAGCGCGAACCCGCCCACGATCGCCCAGTACAGGTCGGCAGCTACCGGTATCATGCGCAGCGAAATTACCAGCGCGATCGACATAAACACGATTTGTCCGATCGCTTCCGCCAGCGACGCGACCACCACCGTCGCCAGCCCAACGGGCATCCGCAGTTTCTCGCGCACGTCCACCGCCATCACGAACTGCCCGCCGAGCTGCGCCGACGGCGTCACATAATCGACCGCCTCGCCGCCGATTCGCGCCGCAAACAGCTCGACAAACTTTAGCGTGGGCGGATAGTCCTCAATCGTGACCCGCCAGCCGAACGTATTCGCGATTCGGGCAATCGACTCCAGCGAAATCGTCAGCACCAGCCCCCATCCGGCAATCCGTACGTAGCCAAGCACCTGCCGCGGACCATAATGAGTCAGGAACCAGGCGTAGAACGCGATCGCTATTAGTATGAAAATTGTCTCGACGCGGCGCATCGGCAGGTAGGGGCCGCCAATAGGGCCGGGCGGCAACCGATGCATTGTTTCAGTCGCGCCCCACCTGCGCAACCCGAAATGCGCGAGTTATCCGCCGGTCTTACGGCGCAGGAAACCCTACACTGCGTGCAGGGGTCACCCCTGCCCAGGGAAGTGTGAAACCCACGGTGGGTTTCACGTTAAATTAAGTAGTCCCATCCTCTCTAATTACGGTTCCCCACCCTGCTGGAACAATCGCATCAGCTCCTCGACCGTTGCCGGCGCCTTGCGCGCCGTCTCGGTTGTGTCGCGCACGTGATCGACCGACTTCATCCCGACCAGCGCCACATCCACGCCCGGCGTCGAACGTACGAACTGAACCGAGCGCTGCGCATCCGTCGCGAAACCGCTGAATGCATTCGCGACTATTGGCGGCAACCCGCGCGATAGCTGCCCCTGCAGCAGCGACGCGCTCGCGCAAACCGCAAGCCCGAACGCCTTCGCCGCCGCCAGCGTCGTCGCCTTGCCGGCATGCACGAATTGGTTCGAGCGCGTGACCGCCTCGGGCATCGCGAGATTGTACGGCAACTGGATCGCGCGAAAATGATGCGCGTCGCCGGCGACCTCGCGCGCGATTCTCATCAGCTCGTCGAGCGACAGCCATCCGCGCTCGGTCTGCGCCGCGCGGAAGCCGTTCCACGTCGCCGTCCCGTACACGCCGATCTTGCCGTCGGCCACCGCAGTTTCAAGGAACTCTAAAATCGTCGCGATGCGCGCCAGGAACTCTTTGCGCTCGATCGCTTCGAGCTGAGTCTCGGGATTGTGAATATAGTAGATGTCGATCGTCTCGAGATTGAGATTCTTGCGCGACAGTTCGAGCATCGTGCCGATATACTTCGGCGTCATGCAATGCGACCCGTCGACCAAATCGGCGGGCGCGACGATCCCCGTCTTCACGTAATGCTCTTCGAACCACGCGCGCGGACTGGCGGGCACCTCGCCGTCAAACGTGATGTAACCGCCCTTGGTCGCGACGACCACCTGCTCGCGCGCGATCTCGCCCGCCGCCACCAGCTCGCCAATCGCCGTCCCGATATTCCGTTCGCTGCGCTGGAAGCGGTAGTTCACCGCGGTATCGATCAAATTGATCCCGCCGCGGATGCTCGCCTTGATCGCCTCCTCGTAAGCGCGATCGGTCTCGTCGTCGGGCTCGCCCAGGTAGGTGCCAATTCCGATCGATGAAACCGACACTCCGAGCGCCGGCCGGAAATTTCCCGGCAGCGTCGGAAAGCGGCTCGCGTATGCTGCGCTAGCGTCGGCGGTCGCGCGCCCTTTGAGCATCATGCAGTGTCTCCCATGAATTGTTACGACGAAAAAGATTGCGGACTGATCGTCGGTTCGTAGAGCGCCTGGATCACGTTGCCGTCCGGATCGCGAATATAGAACGACACCGAGCCGTCGCGATGATGCTTGAGTTCGTGCACGATCTCGACGCCGATGCTCTTCGCCCAGGCGTACCCAGCCTCAACATCGGCGATCGTCGGCACGATAAACCCGAGATGGTCCAGGCGCTGCGCGTCGCCGCCGTGATCGCCGCGATGCAGTGCGACGTTGTCGCATCCCGAGCTCAGGTATGCGTTGTCCGCGTCGGGCTGCCACACCAGCTTCATCCCGAACACGCGAACGTAGAAATCCTTCGCGCGCTCAACGTCGGAAACCTTGAGCGCCAGATGACGCATGCCGCGATTTTTGATCAACTCTTTGCCTCGCGCGTCTTGTAACCCACCACCGCCCAAATCGGATCCGACGGCGGCGCGGTCGGCGCGCTGCGATCGATGAAATCTATATTCTCAAACGCGCCGCACTCCATAAAGTAGCTGCCGACCAGCTTGCCGTGGTCGTAGTCGTCGAGACTTTGCCAAATCGCGACCGCCTTCGTCGGGAACATCCGGTTCGAGAACGTTGCGACGAACGGCGCGCCCGGCTTGAGCACCCGCCCGACTTCCGCGAACGTTTCGAGTGGCCGCGTCATATATTGCACCGAGACCGTCACCACCGCGCCGTCGAATTCGTCGGCGGCGAACGGCAGCCTCGGCTCGCGATTCAGATTGTGGATGACGACCTCGGTGAGCGCCGGATTATTTTCCATCTCCGCGCGATTCATCCCCAGCCCAACGACTCGCGACGGCCTGATGTGCGCCGGCAGATGCGACCGCCAACTGCTCATCAGGTCGAGGATCGCGCCGCCTTGCGGCAGCAGTTGCGCGTAAATCTCGCCGACCTTCGCGATTGCGCCGTCGTCGATATGAGTGACGAGCCGCGGGACCGAGTAAAATACCTCATCATCGTCGTCATCGACGCGCCTGAAGAAATCGGCGGGAAGTTGTCTCGGCATGGCTGAAATCCTGTTTTGGAGCCCTGTTGATAGGTTGAATTTATCGTTCAAAATTAGCTATTTATCGCAATTCTACGAAATCTTACGGAGCATCGTTGACAGACTTCGATTAGGTCACTTAAAGTAAAACACTTTTACATACTGCGCTGCAGCTCTCGTACTTCGAGTCGCCGCGTAGATACTGAAAAAACTGAAAAAATGGTCCGACGCGATAAAACCAACTACGTAATTCAATCCGTCGCGCATGCGCTCGACGTGCTCGAACAGTTCTTCGGCGACGTCGATGAACTCGGCGTTACGGAACTTTCCAAGCGGCTCAAGCTGCATAAGAACAACGTCTTCCGATTGCTCGCGACCCTCGAAGCGCGCGGTTACATCGAACAAAATAAGGCCACCGAGAATTATCGCCTCGGCATCAAGTGCCTGCACCTCGGTCGCCGTTACATCCATCATATGGGCCTCGTGAGGCAAGCGCGCCCGATCCTCGCCGATGTGGCAAAGAAATGCCGCGAAAGCGCGTACGTCGCAATCGTGCGGCGCGACGGCGTCGTCCCGCTCGAAGCCGCCGAGGCCGAAGATCGCGCCGTGCGCATCACCCCGCCCATCGGAATCACGCTGCCGCTCCATTGTACCGCGGCCGGCAAGGCGCATCTCGCCTTCGACGCCGAGGAGCAGCTCAAATCCGCCCTACCCGAGTCGCTGAAGCGTTATACGGATCGGACGATCGTCGATCGCGCAATCCTGCTCGCGCAGCTCGAAGCAGTCGCGCGCGACGGCTACGCCGTCAACTCGGGCGAGTTCATCGAAGAAGTCTCATCGGTCGCAGTCCCGATTCGCGACTACACCCGCTCAGTCGTCGGCTCAGTCGCAGTCGCGGGCCCAAGTTATCGTATCGGCCCCGAACGCATCACCGCCGAAATCGCCCCAAGCCTCCTCGAAGCCAGCCGCGAACTCTCCCACCGCCTCGGCTACAACGAGTAATCAAATGTGAAACCCGCCGTGGGTTTCACGCTTCCCTGGGCAGGGGTGACCCCTGCACCCAGTGTTAAGGAAGATGCGGAACTCCGTCCCTCTTAGAACTCTTTTGTGTGTGATTCTGACTTGTGTCATTCAGAGCGAAAGTTGCTGTAGCGAAGAATCCCGGCTCTTCGTCTTTGTGTCATTCTAGAGCGAAGCGAAGAATCCCGATTCCTGAATTTGCCTCGCCCGTTGAGGGGAGAGGCCGCCGCGCGTCCGCGCGCGTCGGGTGAGGGACCGAATTCGCAGAGATTGGAATGTACGCTGCGTTTCTAACGCGTGCTCGGGAGAACCTTGACCTACTACGAGCCCGCTCAAGTCTCGCCTCTTTCGGGCAAAATTGAAGCGAGATCGTCCTCTATGTCCAATCCGTGTTGAGCGGCAAGCGTCGCAATGTGTACTCCAAAAATCCCGCGCATCTCTCCAAGCGCGATCTCAGCCTCGGGCGGATTCCAAGAGACCCCGAATACGGGACTGCTTATTCCCGTGAGTCTGGTCAGCACTTCCTTGAACTTCATCAGTTCCCTTCCACACGGCGTAAAGAAGCGTAGTCCTCGCGAGCCAAATCATTCACGGGCGCCCAGCAGTATCGAGTCGTTTCGCTAGCATGCTCAAAAACGGTCATCGTAGGCTGCCTGGCAGTCCCAGAACTCGGAGAAGAGAGTCTGGCAGCGGGTCAACTTCTCGATTCCGCGATCGATTTCCTCTTCTGAATCGAAACGCTTGATTTCCGCGAAGGAGGGCTGTGTTTGTTTGACTGATTTAGGCATCTTAGTACCCTCGGTACGTCACACGGAGACGATAACATCGGCTACAACGAATAGGCAGGCTTTGCGCGGCGACCCCTCCATTAGTATGGTTTGACTGGCTGATGGTCCACTGTTAGAAAATTTGCGTTTGTCGGCTCTATTCCCTGGGCAACCTCATCGTTCCAGATCAATCGATGCATGAACGAATGCGTGGAGTTATAAGGCTTTGAAAATCCTGGTTCCAATCAAACGAGTCCCCGATCCCGCGACCACTATCCGCGTGCTGCCCGACGGCACCGGCATCGCCACCGACAATGTCAAATGGGTGATCAACCCGTTCTGCGAAATCGCCATCGAAGAGGCGCTCCGCATTAAGGAGAAGCAGACCGGCGAGGTCATCCTCGTCACCGTCGGCCAGTCCACCTGGCAGGAGCAATTGCGCACCGGGCTCGCGATGGGCGCCGATCGCGCGATCCTGGTCAAGACGGACACCGCGCTCGACTCGCTCGCCATCGCGCGAATCCTCGCGAAAATCGCCGGCGACGAGAAGCCCGACCTCATTATATTGGGCAAGCAGGCGATCGACGACGACTCGAACCAGGTCGGCCAGATGCTGGCCGAGATGCTCGGATGGCCGCAGGCGACGTTCGCGTCCAAGGTCGAGATAACGCCCGAGAAGACGTCGGTCGTGCGCGAAGTGGACGGCGGCCTCGAGACGATCGCGTTCAAGCTGCCTGCCGTCATCACCACCGACCTGCGCCTCAACGAGCCGCGCTACGCATCGCTGCCGGGAATCATGAAGGCGCGCAAGAAAGAATTGAAAGAGGTCGCGGCCGACAGCCTCGGCGTCGATCTCGCTCCCAAGCTTAAGATAAAAACGATGGCTGCGCCGCCCAAGCGCCAGGCCGGGCGCAAGGTCGCGTCGGTGCAGGAGCTGGTCGCAGTCCTTCACACCGAAGCCAAGGTCATTTGAAAAACGATTCTTACGTTCACGATTCCGGAGTGAATTGAAATGGGTGACGTTCTGATTTTCGCGGAGCATCAGGGGGGACATTTCCCCAAGACCACGCTGGTCGCCGTTCACGCGGGCCTCGACCTGGCAAAAAAGCGCGGCGGTAAGGCGATCGCGGTCGTCGCGGGCGACGCGCCCGAGGCTGCGGCGGGCGAGATCGCCAAGTACGGCGTCGCCAAGGTGATCGCGCTGGCGCATCCCGCGCTGAAGAACTATCTCGCCGACGCGCACGCGCAAGCGCTCGCGGCGCTGGCGAAAAACGAAAATGCGGAATTCGTGCTCGCGACGGCGACTGCGATGGGCAAAGACTTGTTTCCGCGGCTGGCCGCGCGCCTCGGCGCGCCGATGGCCTCGGAAATCACCGCGATCAGTGACGATCACACCTTCGTGCGTCCGACTTACGCCGGCAACGTGATGGCGACGGTCGAGCTCGACGGACCGATCAAAGTATTGACGGTGCGCGGCACCGCGTTCGATGCCGCCAAGCCGGGCGACGCCGCCGCTCCCGTCGAAAAGCAGAATGCCGAGATCGACGCGGGCGCGCTCAAGATGGAATTCGTTTCATTCAACGCGACCAAGAGCGATCGCCCGCAGCTAACCGAGGCGCGAATAATCGTTTCGGGCGGACGCGGCCTCAAGTCGGGCGAGAACTTCAAGACCGTGCTCGAGCCGTTGGTTGACGAGATGGGCGCCGCGATGGGCGCGTCGCGCGCGGCGGTCGATGCGGGCTTCGTGCCTAACGACCTGCAAGTTGGGCAGACCGGCAAGGTCGTCGCGCCAGAACTTTACATCGCCGTTGGAATTTCAGGCGCGATTCAGCATCTGGCCGGGATGAAGGACTCGAAGGTCATCTGCGCGATCAACAAGGACGAAGAGGCGCCGATTTTCGCGGTCGCGGACTATGGTCTGGTCGCCGACTTGTTCAAAGCAGTCCCCGAGATGGCCGAGGAAATCAAAAAACTCAAGCATTCGTAGCCCGCAATCGACGCAACCACCCGTCTGCACAGCCTTCTCCACGATCTATATTTTCGTAGGAAACAATAGTAGAATCTTTGGATGCAGATATCAGCTCAAATCTCCAAAGAGACCAAGGTCCGACTGGAGACCTATTCGCGCGCTCACGGGATCAAGAAACAGTTCCTGATCGAAACCGCGTTGTTGCAGTTCCTTCGCGCTCTCGACGAGCTTCCGGCCAACATCATGCTGCCTTCCCGCCTGATCGTAACAGAACGCAGTGGCCGCAGGGTGGCAAGCTTGATTTCCGGCAAGCGCAAGCCCACCCGCGCTCTCGTGGAACTTATGCGCGGTGACGATTGAGATACGGCTGCTGGAGCAGGCAGACGATCGGAAATCATTTCACTCGGGCGACGCTGATCTCGACCGCTTTTTTCAGAAATATGCCTGGCAGAATCAGTTCAGGCATCATATCGGAAGTACCTATGTAGCCATTGAGCGACACCGTGTCCTCGGTTTTATGACGCTGTCGGTCAGCAGTATCGAGTTCGAAAGCCTTCGCGCCGATCTTAAGAGAAAGCTGCCGAGATATCCCCTTCCCGTTCTAAGATTGGCGCGCCTTGCTGTCAGCCAGGACGCGCAGGGCCAAGGTATCGGACGACACCTGATGCGAGCCGCGTTTGTGATGGCAATCGATCTTCGAGAAAAGTTTGGTTGCGTCGGAGTGGTCGTCGATGCGAAGCGCGACGCCGAGAGTTTTTACTCGAGCCTTGGCTTCGAACCGCTCGAAGTGATCGAAGGTCAGATAGAAGAAAAGCCGGCGCCAACGGCGATGTTCCTGCCAATCCGCGAAGTAGCGCAGGCAATCAAGGTCGCGCCAACACGCTGATTCACGTTGGCACCATTGGCAATCCCGTGTAGATTCCGGGACAGAGGAACCTCCCCATGTCCGACCTTCAACACAAATTCGTCAACACTAACGGCATCCGGATGCATTACGTCGAGCAGGGCGCGGGGCCGCTCGTCGTGCTGTGCCATGGATGGCCCGAGTCATGGTACTCGTGGCGGCATCAGATTCCCGCGCTCGCGGCGGCGGGCTTTCGTGTCGTCGCGCCCGACCAACGCGGCTACGGCCAGACCGACGCGCCGGCGCCGATCGAGTCGTACAACATCCTGAACCTGGTCGGCGATATCGTCGGGCTGGTCAACAGCCTCGGTGTCGAGTCGGCGGTGATAGCAGGTCACGATTGGGGCGCGCCGGTGGCGTGGAACTCGGCGCTGCTGCGTCCCGATATCTTTCGCGCGATCGCGTTGCTGAGCGTTCCGTATCTTCCGCGCGGTCCCATCCGTCCGACCGACGGGATGAAGATGCTCGCCGGCGATCAGCATTTCTACCAGCTCTATTTCCAGGAGCCGGGCAAGGTCGAGAAGGAACTCGACGCCGACCCGCGCCGCTCGATGGCGATGGTCCTCTATTCCGCGTCGGGCGACGCACCGCGCGACGGTGAGTTCTCGTTCCTGTTCCCCAAGACGAAAAAGTTCATCGAGACCGGGATGGTGCCCGACAAGCTGCCGCCGTGGCTGACGGAAGCCGATCTCGATTTCTTTGCGGGCGAGTTCAAGCGTGCGGGCTTTCGTGGAGGCGTCAACTGGTATCGCAACGCCGATCGCAACTGGGAGCTGACGCCTTTCCTCGACGGCGCCAGGCTGCGCCAGCCCGCAGTGTTCGTCGCCGGCGAGCATGACGTGGTCGGCAAAATGATCCCCGGCGGCTATGAGTTGGCGGGCGCCTTCACTCCGAATCTGAACAAGAAAGTGATAGTCCCCGGCGCCGGCCATTGGATCCAGCAAGAACGGCCCAAAGCGACCAACGAAGTCCTGATCGAGTTCCTGAAGAGTCTGTAGTAAAACTTCTCCGTGGATTTCACCCTTCCTTGAGCAGGGGTAAGTCCTGCACTAGGCGGGGTCGAACCGAGCGCGTATACGTATTCATCGGGACGAAGGCCGCCCTGCAGCAGGCGGTCCGCAATCAAGACAAACGCAAACGCCTAAGCCGCCTCGCCGAACGTCTGCGAATCGACTGAGAGCCTCGTTGACTGCCTGTCGATGCAGGTTTAGCATTCGTCGAGTTGTAAAAGTTGAGTTTAGTTCTAGCTGACATGAAAGACAGGCAAAATGAAGCGAAAAGCTAAGTGCAATATATTTCTGCTGGCGGCAGCTGCGGCGATGCTGAACAGCTCATGCGCGACCCTCTTCAGCAGCGATAGCTCGGTGGTGCAGCTCAATTCCAATCCACTTGGGGCAACCTATACCTACGGTCCGTTCTCTGGAAAGACACCCGACTCAATCGCAGTGCCGAAAAAGGAAATCACCGGCTACGCGACCTTCGCGATGAATGGCTATGAATCGCGGACGGTGCCGGTTCCTACCGGGATCACCGGCGTCTTCTGGGTCAATATCCTGTTCTGGCCCGGGATGATCGTCGATGTGGTTACGGGCGACTATCAGACTATCAAGGTGCCCACGATTACCGCTGACCTCACTCCAGTTGCGCCTGGCGCCGCGGCTCCGGCGTCCACAGGCGGTGTTCCAGCGATACCTGCCCCTGCGCCGAGCGCTGCGCCGACGCCCGCGCCGCAGGGGTAGGAGCGATCTCTGTGCGCGATCATCGCGGTATCGAGTCCCACAGATCGCGGCGATGAATCTTCGCGAAGTCCGATTGGTATCCGATCGCGTCCGGAGCCGGCGACAGGACTTGGTGATCGGTTGCGCTATAGCGGGTCCATTGCGGCAATCCGCCGGGATTGCCGGACGTGATGAATCCGATCCAATAGCCCATTATCGCGTCGGAGAGCTTTTGCTGTACGGCCGATGCAGCGCCGTTGGCCGCGATGCGATGGGTTCCGCACTTCCTGGCTCACGGGTGACTCCTGCCCCCGGTGTTAAGAAAAAGAGGCGGGACTTGCCTGCCCGGCCGTGCATTTTTGTGTCATCTTGAGCCATGCGGCTGACCGGCCTAATCACTTTTCTGTTCGTAGCTGCGATGCTCGTTGCTGGCAGCGTCGAGGTGCGCGCGCAGGTCGCTGCTTCGCCGTCGCCGGCCGTGTCGCCCATTCCCGAAGCCGCCGCGGAACTGAAGCCCGGGACGATTATTGGCGCCGACAATGTCGATCAGTACGCGCGCTATGTTCCGGCCGCGGCGAAATTTGCGGTCGCGCACGGGTTCAAGATGCGCGTTTTACCCGAGCGGCGCGTTGAATGGTCGCAGGGCTTTCAGCACGCCACAGAGAAATATGCCGCGCAGGTCACGCTCGACAAAGACGACTACGTTAAGAACTACGTCGCCGGCATGCCGTTTCCACTGGTGGACGCGACCGATCCGAAGGCAGCCGTGAAGATTGCTTACAACTGGCACATGGGACCGTTCATGCCGGACGATTTTTCCATTGCGCCGTGGAGCAGCAACGCGTACGGGGCCGATCCCGCCAACCCGCTGAAGATCGTTCCAGACAGCAACGCCGACTACGGCTGCGAGCAGTTCGAGTTCCTGCGCTTTGCCCATCGCACGGACGTCGATCCCCGCCCGACGCTTGGCGACAACTCGATGGGCGTCGAGTGGAAGGCGCGATGCACCCGCTGGATGACCGACATTACCGGCACTCCGAGCGAGGGCGCCGGCATCTGGGTTCGTTACCTCGACCCGAAGCAACCCGACGAGTTCTTCTCATTCAGCGAGGAGACGCGCCGCGTCCGGCACATGGCGGTGAACCTGGCCTATCCAGGCGAGAACTGCCGCGGATGCCATCAGCCCTATTGGGCCTACGCGCTGCCCAAGACCGAGAACTATGAGTATCGATTGCTCGGCACCACAACGCTCTTGGCATGCCTTGCGGCCGACGATGAACCGGCGGGATTTAAGACCGGCGCCGACGGCTTGACCCTGGGTGAGGAGCCGTTCGAGCTGCGTCACGCGTACATTCTCGAGATGCGGCCGCGATATCCCGAAAGCGGATCGTCGGCTCAACGGACGATCGTCTATATCGACAGCGAAGTGTACGTCTGGTTGGCCGCGGAGTTCTACAACGCGAGCGGCCTGACGGCGACGGCGATGCCGCTGTGGCGGATGCGGCCGTCGTCGGAGGGCGGCAGCCTGTTCGATCTCGCCGGCAGTTTTTATCATCGCGAGGATACTGGCTCGCTCTTCCGCTCGCTGGTTCCAGCGCACAACGAATTCAATCAGGTGATCAACAGCGGCAACGTCACCGAAGGCACGTTCAATCCGCTGATGATGCACTGAGGGCGGCGGCGTTTTCTCTGAATTTTCGATGTGTGACCGCCAGTCGAATTGTCGCGCGAAAATTCCCACTTGCCGCAACTCCGTCCCACCTATATAGCTCGGTTAGTACAAGTGGGGGGTTGCAGTGGTATGCCGTACAAATATCCGTTTGATTCAGCCAGCGAAGAGCTGAAGCTGAGCGTATGGGCGAAGGGTAAGATAGCCGAGGGATACAACGGCAACTTCTATCGCCGCGATGCATTCGGCACCTGGATGCAGTACACCGCGCACGGCGATACGCTGTCTTACTTCGGTTGGGAGATCGATCATATCCAGCCGCTCGAAAAAGGCGGGACCGACGACATCTCGAATCTTCAACCGCTCCAGTGGCAGAACCACCGCCGCAAGAATGGCTACTAACCATCCGTTTCGCACGATGGACAACGTCACCGTCACCCCCCATCTGGGATACGTGACGCGCGAGTCGCTGACGGCGGCGAGGTAAGACAGGTTGATTCGCGCCAACTGCGCAGTTATTTTCAATTTCATCTTTGACAGAAGAGGCTAAGGGTTTGCGGAAGTAACTACTCCATCGTTCGTGTCTTCGGACAACCGCTCGCGCGAATATTTTTGCGCGCGCTCATTTTGGTGGAGCAGTTACTATGTTCGTGCGACTTTCAGGTCTCTCTTTTTCATATAGCGATTCCGTTTCCACTCTTAACAACGTCATGCTTACGCTCGCGACCGGATGGACCGGAGTGGTCGGGCCCAACGGCAGTGGCAAGACTACTCTGCTGCGGCTGATCGCGGGCGAGCTGGCGCCTGCGGCCGGCCATGTCAATCTCGATCCGCCGCGCGGCGTGATTCGCGCGTGTGCGCAGACCGTCGAGGCGATGACGCCCGAGATTGCCGCGTTTGCGCGCGCGACCGACGGCGTCGCGCGCCGAATCCACGGCGAGTTGCGCCTCGACGCCGCTTCACTTGCGCGATGGCCGACGTTGTCGCCAGGCGAGCGCAAGCGATGGCAGGTCGGTGCAGCGCTCGGCGCGGAACCTGCCGTGCTGATGCTCGACGAACCGACCGACCATCTTGATGTAGAAGCGCGCGAGCTGCTGATCGCGGGCCTCCAGCGCTTTCGCGGCGTTGGAATAATCGTCTCGCATGATCGCGCGCTGCTCGATCGAATCACTCGGTACACGGTGCGTGTCCACGACGGCGCGGCGCGCATCTGGCGCGGCGGCTACTCCGACGCGAAGGTCGCGTGGGAGGCCGCGGAGCGCGAGCATCACGCGGAGTACGAGCGGCTGAAGCATCAGCGCGAGAACCTCGCGCGGCGGCTCGCCGACAAACGGCGCCTCGCAATGTCGGCCGAAGCCGAGGCAAACGCCGGCACGCGCAAGCGGATGAAGTTCCGCGGCGATCACGACGCCACCAGCGCGCGGGCGAAGGGCAAGGCGCGGATGGCGTCGGAAAGAATCTCGCGCGACGCGGCGGTGCTGCGAGCGAGCGTCGATCGCGTGTCGAACAAGCTCGGCGAGTACAAGTTCCGCAAAGCGAAGGGACGCTCGATCTTCGTTGACTACGTCCCGGCGCCCGTGGCGAAAGTCTTCACGCTCGACCAGGCAGCGATATGCGCGGGCGATGCGCCAATCCTCGAAGACGTGCATCTCGCGGTGCTGCGCGACGCGAAGATTCGCGTCGCCGGCCCGAATGGAATCGGCAAGACTACCTTCCTGGCCGCGATGATCCGCGGCGCGCATGTCGCCTTGTCGCGTATTCTCTACCTGCCGCAGGAACTCACCGCGCGCGATGGGATCGCGATGCTCGACGCGGTCCGCGCGCTCAACCATGGCGATCGCGGGCGCGTGCTCACCCTGGTCGCGTCGCTCGGAATCGATCCCGACAGGTTGCTCGAGTCTGCGTCGCCGAGTCCCGGCGAAGCGCGCAAGCTCGCGATGGCGTACGGTCTCGGGCGGCAGGTGTGGGCGATGGTGCTCGACGAGCCGACCAACCATCTCGACATGCCGGCGATCGAACGGCTCGAGGAAGCGCTGGTGGAGTATCCGGGCGCGATGGTGATCGTGACGCATGACGACGCACTGGCCAAGCGTTGCACAAGCATCGAGTGGCGGCTGGAAGGGGGGAGGGTCGAGGTGAGATCTCCTTGCTAGCCGCTCGCGCTCAGGAGAGTTCCGCGTAGCGTCGGAGGTGCTGCAGAGAACAATCACCTGCGCGGCGGGGGAAGATGCGGGGCTCCTCGCCCCGCGCCCTCGGCAGGGGTGACCCCTGCACCCACTGTGAAGCGCAAAGTTGCGCGCAGCGCGCTACTTTGCGCTCAGACGCGGTGGCTCTCGATTGCAGGGCGAGGAGAAGAAGTGCGCGCGTGTTATGGGCGTTGGCGAGGAAGAGATCATCCGGCTGCTCGACGAGAACTCCCGCGCAATCCTGTCGTGAAGGGTTGAGGGTTATGCCGAGTGGCGGCGTCAGGCGATCACACCGTTGGTGCGTAATCGCTTCAGATCATCCTGCGAATACCCATTTGCGGCGAGCACTTCATCCGTGTGCTCGCCAACTAGCGGGGGGCGGGTGATTTTGCCGGGGGTCGATTCCAGCTTGGCGGCCAGGCCCGTCGTTAGAAATTCGCCGAGTTGAGGATGCGGCAGCTTCAGCAGCATCTCGCGGGCGGCGGTTTGCGGATGCTTGAACATTTCTTCGATGGTGAGAATCGGGCCTGCCGGGATGCCCTCGCGGTTCAGCACTTGAATCCAATGATCGGCGGTTTGCGGCGCTAGCGCGAGATTGATCTCCTCGGTCAGGGCGGCGCGATTTTTTACGCGGCGGCCGCTGCTTTTGAATCGATCGTCGTCGGCCAGCTCGGGGCGTGCAATCACTTTGACGAACTTTTGCCACATCGCCTCGCTGCCGCATGCGATATTGAACGGGCGGTCGGACGCCTTGAAGACACCGTACGGCGACGACAGCGGATGATTGTTGCCGGCAGGCGCGGGCGTCACCCCGGTCTCGAAATAAATGCCGGCCGACCAGGTCAGGATGCTGACGATGGATTCGAGCAGCGAGGTCTCGACGCGCTGGCCGCGGCCGTCGCGATGGCGCGCTTGGAGTGCGAGCAGGATGCCGTTGGCGGAGAGGATTCCCGCGAGCAGATCGCAGATGGCGATGCCGACGCGGGTCGGGCCGCTCTCGACGGTGCCGGTCACGCTCATCAGACCGGACATTCCCTGCGCGATTTGATCGAAGCCGGGGAAATCGCGCAGCGGGCCGGTCGAGCCGAAGCCCGAGATGGAGCATGTGATGATGCGCGGATTGCGCGCGGCGAGGGATGCGTAATCGAGGCCGAGCGCATCCATCACGCCGGGGCGGAAGTTATCGACGACGATGTCGGCGGCGTCGATCAGGCGCATCAGGATTGCGCGGCCTTCGGTGTTTTTGATGTCGAGGCGGACGCTTTTTTTGGAGCGGTTGGTGGACAGGAAGAAGTAGGTGTCGGGGCCTTTGCCGCCGCCGAGTTCGCCGCGCGGATTTTCGACGGGCTCGATTTTGAGGATTTCAGCGCCGTAGTCGCCGAGGATTTGGGTGCAGAACGGACCGGCGAGGTAGCGGGTGAGATCGACGACCTTGATGCCGGCGAGCGGCGGTGGTTGTGGCTGCGATTGTGATTTGGACATGGCGGTCAGGTTAGTCGGGTCGGGGGAATTTGCTCAAGTGGTGAGAGGTGCGAGCATTTCTCATGAGTCGCGGAACCCTCACCTACCGGCGGCTCCGCCCGCCGGCCGCCTCTCCCGTAAAATAACGGGAGAGGTATTTGGAAGGAGCGCGCGACGCTACTTGCGGGTTTCGAGGCCCATGCGGCGCGCGATTATCACCTTCATGATTTCGTTGGTGCCGGCGTAGATCGATTGCACCGCTGCGTCCGCATAGTCGGTCGAAACCGGGTACTCCATCATGAAGCCGTAGCCGCCGTGGAGTTGCAGGCATTGGCTGGTCAGGCGCTTCTGCAGATCGGTGGTCCACCATTTTGCCATGCTGACTTCGGCGACGATGTCATCGCCGCGCACGTGCGCTTGCAGCAGCTTATCGACAAAGGCCTGGCCGACTTCAACCTCGGTCATCATCTCGGCGAGCTTGAATTGCGTATTTTGAAATTCCGCGATCGGCTGGCCAAACGCGCGGCGATTCTTGCAGTAGGCGATCGTGTCCTCGAGCGTGCGGCGGCAACTCGCCATCGAGCCGACTCCGATGCACAACCGCTCCTGCTGGAGTTTCTCCATCAGCATCTTGAAGCCCGCACCCTCTTTGCCGAGCAGGTTGCCGGCGGGGACGCGGCAGTCCTCGAAGAACAGCTCGCTGGTGTCCTGGCCGCGCAGCCCGAGCTTGTCGAGCTTGCGGCCGCGGACAAAGCCGGGCGCGCTCGCGTCAACGAGCATCAGGCTGACGCCCTTATGCGGCGGATTTGCCTTGGGGTCGGTCTTGCAGACGACGATGACGAGATCGGCGATCTGGCCGTTGGAAATAAAAATCTTCGAGCCGTTGATCACGTAATGGTCGCCGTCGCGGCGCGCCGTCGTCTGCACGGCGGCGAGATCGGAGCCGGTGCCCGGCTCGGTCATCGCGATCGCGAGGATAATCTCGCCGGCGATCGCGCCGGGGATGTAGCGGCGCTTCTGCTCCTCGTTGCCGAAGCTGGTGATGTAGGGCATGCAGATGTCCGAATGCAGCGACATCATCAGGCCGTGCGCGCGCACGCGCGACAGCTCTTCCATCACGATGGCGTCGTAGATGAAATCCACGCCGCCGCCGCCGTATTCGGCGGGTGCGTTGGCGCCGAGGAAGCCGGCCTCGCCCATCTTGCGCCAGCTCGCGCGATCGCTCATCCCGGCGCGATTCCATTCGGGCACCTTGGGCTCGATCTCGGCATCGACAAAGCGGCGCACCTGCGCGCGGAACATCTCGTGCTCTTCGGTAAAAATATCTCGTCGCATCATTGTGGCATCTTCGTGTTGGCGCGCATCGCGATCAAGCCCGGCAGATCGTATCTCGGATGCCAGTGGGGCGGGCCGCCGTGCCCGCCGGTGACATCTACGCAGCCTTAAAAGATCGCACCCGGATTCGATTTACGCGCCTACGCGCCTGCCAAAGATCGTAAGCCATCTGCATTCCGAGCCACGTCTCCGGACTAGAGCCGAATGCCTTCGAGAGCCGAATCGCCATCTCGACCGAGACCGCCGCTCGCTCGTTCACAACGTCCGAGAGGGCCTGGCGTGTGACGCCCAAAGCTTTGGCAGCATCGGTCACCGAAAGCTTCAAAGGCTCCAGACACTGTCGCCGTACGATGCCGCCGGGATGAGGAGGATTGTGCATAGCTACGGAATTCGGTTTCGAGATCATCTTTGCATGTTGGTTTTTGTGCGCAGCGCAATCAACCCCGGCAGATCGTATTGCGGGAGATCGTCGGTGATTTCAAACCATGGCGGGTTCAGCTCGATGAAAATGTGTTTATCGGGTTTCATCCCGGGATCGTCATCGACAAGACCGGCAGGGATTTCGAGCGTCCCCGAACGGCCGCGCGTCCTCTGCGTTTCGGGATTCGGATTTGGCACCGGCGAGCCGCATCGGCTGCAGAAGGACACGCGGTATGCCGGCGGCTCGCGCAAAATCGGAGCTTCATAGGTGGTGATCAGGTCTGCGCCCGCGACCAGTCGGAAATCTTCGATGCGCACGTACAGCCCGGCGAAGAATGCGGAGCCGGTGACTTTGCGGCATCGCGTGCAATGGCACAGCTCGAACGGGCCGGCAGGTTTGGTGAACTCGAAGTGTATGGCGCCGCAGAGACAGCTTCCGTGAATCATGTCGTCACCCGTCGAGGACCCGTGCCTGGTACGCAAAGCTTTGAGGTGCAGTTGCCTAGCGCACCGTATTAATGACGCTATTCTTGATTACAACAATCATTCGCTTGTCTCCTCGTTGTTGGGCCTTCTCGTACTCCAATTCGATGAGCGACATCGCCTCCTCGACTCGCTGTGCCGCCTGCGGCTCGCTACATTCGAGCGAAATACGGCTTAAACGCCTGAATCGAGCGCGATGGCCCTTCGGAATCCGTGGCGCGATCAATTTGAAGTCGCGATCGCAGGTAACGAGAACGGCGCCCTCTTCCTCACTCACGGTGGCGACCAAAGGATCTGGAGAATCGACGGGTAAGATGTCACGGACATGCTGGACTTTGTGTCCATGCCGGCGAAAGACATGGGCCACCGAATCAGGAACGTTGTGATCGAGCAGCAGAGAAATTACCACGGACACAACGAAGCCTGGCTAAGCTCGCTGCGCTCGTCTCGCTTCCCGCTCCTCTCGCTCCACTGCCGCTTCAACGTCCCGCTGGTTGAGCATCGGGTATTCTCGAATTATCTTGTCCGCAGAATAGCCCGCTTTGTGAAATCGCCAAATGATTCTTGTCGGGATTCGAGTCCCGGCGACGACCCAAGCGTTGTGCGCAATGTAGCGGTGGCGTTCGATCTGTCCGAACTGTTCGCGAAGACGTAGTTTCAGTCTGTTCGCGGCAGTTGTGAGATCGTGAATGATACTTCTGAGCGTGATGTGCGTATATTGGCCGCTCAATACGCCGCGCAACTGCTCGGTCTCAGGCTCTCGAAAGATTACTTCCTTCCCAAGTACGTACAGTATGATCTCCGACCATGGCTCGGCTCGATACTCGCTTAGCTTTCGTGCGACTTTTCGAAGTTGCTGCAGAGGAATACCGTAGCGCTTGCGCAAAATACCCAGTGTGCGCAGGCCAACAACGTCCTGAAACGAGTATACTCTGCCAAAAGGGCTTCGCCGATTCTCTGATGCGTATCGGGGGCGGAAAAACCCGGTATTGTCCCAGTACCGAAGCTGACTGTGGGACAGTCCCGTCAGATGGACAACGTGATTGGCGCTGAACGCCCGAATGGCTTCCTCGCTGCTCATCAGAACCTACCTCCCAGTCGAAGCGCCGAGACTATCAAATCGAGAGAGACGCTGCCTACCTCTCACTATCCTCTTGCCCTTGCGTTTGACCCTGGAGGCGCTGGAACCGCCGTTCCCGGAATTACCGCAGGGGCGCATTTGAATTGAAATCGCCGGCGCGGTCGCCTGCACTTTGCAATTTTACTAAACGATTGGTATGTGATTGGAGTCTTATCCGTACACGGAGGATCCCGCGATGAAAGTTGGTGGCGCCGTTATTTTTCAGAATCCGCACAATGTGCGATCGGACCGCGACGTTTATGTCGAAGACCTGCATATCGGCGATCTCTATGAGCCGCTTGGATTCGACTCCATCTGGAGCGTCGAGCATCACTTTGACGACTACACGATGTGCCCCGACGTACTGCAGTTCCTGACCTACTACGCGGGGCGCACCAGGACGGTTCAGCTTGGATCGATGGTGGTCGTGATGCCGTGGCATGACCCGATGCGCGTGGCGGAGCAGGTGTCGGTCGTCGATCACATGTCGAACGGGCGCATGATTCTCGGCCTTGGGCGCGGACTCGCGCGAATCGAGTTCGAGGGCTTCCGCGTGCCACTCGGAGAATCGCGCGAGCGCTTTATCGAATCGGCCGAGATGCTGCTCGAAGGTCTCGAGAAGGGCTACTGCGAATACGACGGCAAGTATATCAAGCAGCCGCGCCGCGACATCAGGCCCAAGCCGTTCAAGTCGTTCAAGGGACGCACTTACGCGGCCGCGGTCTCGCCCGAGTCGGCCCGCATCATGGCGAAGCTCGGCATCGGCATCCTGATCATTCCGCAAAAGCCGTGGGAGGCCGTCGCGCAGGAACTCGGCGAATATCGCACTATCTACAAGCAGGTGAACGGCGGCGAGCCGCTGCCGACGATCGCGGCGGGCTGGACGTTCTGCGACAAGAGCGCTGACCGCGCGCGCGAGATGGCGGTCAAATATATCGGCGGCTACTGGGACACCGCGCTGCGGCATTACGAGATGGCGAGCGAGAATTTCGGCAAGGCCAAGGGCTACGAATACTACGAGCAGATGGCGAAGGCACTGAAGGGCAACACGAGCGCATCGATCGAATACTTCCTGAGTCTGCAGGTCTGGGGCACACCCGAGATGTGCTTCAACAAGATCGACGAGATTCGGCAGAAGGTCGGCGCCGACCATTACACCGGCGTGTTCAGCTATGCGGGGATGCCGATCGAGGACGCGGAGAAGAGCCTGCGGCTGTTCGCGGCCGAGGTGATGCCGGAGCTGAAGAAGCTCAACGGGGTGAAGGCCGAAGCGGCGTAGGAGCAACCGATAAAATCGCCTACGCGGCGGGCGGCAGGGCTGAGCCCTGCACCCAGTGTGAAGAGCAAAGTTGCGCGCATCGCGCTACTTTGGTCTTAGGGGCTGGAGCTTACCTGCCGATGAACTTGCCGGGGCGGCGTTCTGCTACCGCCTTCACGCCTTCGCGGTGGTCTTCGGTTTTGAATAAACGGGATTGTTCCTTGAACTCGTGATCGGTTTGCGCCTTGACCGCATCGGCGAGGCCCTGGCGCATCGTCGCTCGCGTCGATAACAGCGCGAGCGGTGCGCCTTCGGCGATTTCGGCTGCGAGCGCGTTCGCGGAATCGCGGAGCTTGTCGGGCTCTGCGAGCTGATCGCACAGGCCCCATGCCAATGCTTCGTCGCCGGTGAGACGGCGGCCCGTGTAGAACATCAGGCTGGCTTTCTGTACGCCGATGAGGCGCGGCAGTGTGTAGGTGAGACCGAAGCCTGGGTGGATGCCGAGCTTGACGAAGTTCGCGGCGAAGCGGGCATCGGCGGTCGCCACGCGGAAATCCGCTACCAGCGCGAGTCCGAAACCTCCACCGATCGCGGCGCCTTGTATCGCGGCGACGACGGGCTTCTTACATCGGAACAGCCGCACGCCTTCGACGTAGAGCGGATTCTCGCCGGTGCGCGCCGGCGCCTCGCCGCTTTGGGCGTCGCGATTGGCAAAGTTCGCGCCCGCGCAGAATGACTTGCCTTCCGAACAGAGCACCAGCGCGCGGCATTCAGGCTCCCTGTCGAGCGCCTCGAACGCGTCGGCGAGATTTTGAATCAGCTTGAAGTCGAAGAAATTGTGCGGCGGCCGATGAATCTCGAGCGTCGCCACGTTGCCGTCGAGCGTTACGGATACGTCGCCATATTTTGGTTCCACCATTTGATGCTCCTTCGCGGCTATAGCCTGAACGCGGGCAAGCTGCTACAAAGTTATAGTTCGAACGTCGGGAGAAGGCACGCCAGAATGAATCCGAATATCGAAAGGGCCCGGGAAACCTCCCGTGGTGGTGTGTCTGCGACGTTCGGTCATCATTGACTCATTAGCTTAATCGGAACGCGTCAGACGGCCACGGGTGCAAGCACTCCGTGGCCGTTTTGTTTTTTCGGGATGAAAACGCGCGCGCGTTAAAGGCAGGTAATTCGATGCTGGTAGAAGTGGAAAATTTGAGCAAGACGTTCGGCGACTTCTGTGCCGTCGATAACGTGAGCTTCGGGATCGAGCGCGGCGAGATCATCGGGATGCTCGGGCCGAACGGCGCGGGCAAGACGACGACGATTCATATGATTCTAGGCCTGATCACGCCGACCTCGGGGCGTATCAGCATTTTCGGCAAGTCGATGGCGACGGATCGCGGCGAAATCCTCGAGCGGATGAATTTCACGTCGCCGTACGTCGCGTTTCCGTTCCGGCTGACGGTGCTCGAGAACCTGATGGTCTTCGCGCGCATCTACAATCTGAAAAAGCCGCGCGCGCGAATCGACGAGCTGCTCGAGCGTTTCGGCATCACCAAGCTGCGCGACAAGGCAATCGCACGGCTGTCGTCGGGCGAGAATACGCGGGTCGGATTGTGCAAGGCGTTCATGAACGATCCGCAACTGCTGCTGCTCGACGAGCCGACGGCGTACCTCGATCCAGAGGTGGCGTGGCAGGTGAAGAACGCGTTGCTCGACGCTCAGCGCGAAAAAGGGACGACGATTCTGTACACGTCGCACAACATGGACGAGGTCGAGCGGATGTGTAAGCGCATCGTCTTTCTGCATCACGGCAAAGTTATCGCCAACGGCAGTCCGATCGAAATCACGCAGGCAATTCTCGAAGAGGAACGCGAAGAACCGGCGCTGGAGGAAGTCTTCATGCGCCTGGTGAAGGGCAAAGCGGCATGAAGCTACATCGCATCAACGCCGTCATCGCGCGGCATCTATATGAGTCGCGGCGCAACTTCGATCGCGTCGTCGATATGATCTGGTGGCCGGTGCTCGACATCGTGATGTGGGGCTTCTTCACGGTTTACCTGGCGGACAGCAACCGGCTGCAGCCGACAGTAGTTAGCTGTCTGCTCGGCGGCATAATTCTGTGGGGAACGTTCTACAGCTTTCAGCGCGACATGGCCGTTGGCTTCATCGACGAACTATGGTGTCGCAACCTCATCAACCTGTTCTCGACGCCATTGACCCTGGCTGAATACATGGCCGGACTGCTGACGGTGTGCTTGATGAAGGTGATGGTTGGCCTATTGGCGGCGTCGGCGATCGCGTGGGCGGCGTACTCGTTCGACATTGTTCCGTGGCTGCCGAAGTTCATCCCTTACATGGCGAACCTGTTGCTCTTTGCGCTCGCGCTGGGAATCGCGATTACCGGAATGATTTTTCGCTACACGACGAAAGTCCAGGCGCTGGCGTGGGGCTTCGCAGGGCTGCTGATGCCGGTGTCGTGCGTGATGTATCCGATGTCGTCGCTGCCGCGCTGGCTGCAGGGCATCGCGTGGGCAATGCCGACGGCGCACTCGTTCGAAGGGATGCGCGGCATTCTGAACGGCAAGGGATTTTCAATGGAGCACTTCTGGTGGGGCATCGGGCTCAACGTCGTGTACTTCGCGGTCGCGATTGTATTCTTCCTCTGGATCTTCGAAAAGGCGCGGAGCCGGGGGCTGCTCGTCAAGCAGGACTAGGTGTCATGCGTCATCCCGATCACGATCGTCTACGCGAGGAGGTTCGTTCATGGTATCGAACTCCCGTTCTTGGCTACCACGTCGAGCGAAGACGTTTCGGATCTTATCGCCGTCACGCCGAAGATCCGGATTCGGGGCTTATCATCGTCGATGCTCTGACGCCCGCCGAGGTGCCTGAGTTTCTCGCGGATGCCAGTAGCTACTTCGATAACCGGGCGGTGAACATCTGGCTCGATAACAGAGATCTCGACGCGAAGCTTGGACCGGCGCTGGTTGCGGCTGGAGCTTCGATGGACAGCGAGAACTGCCACCTCGCACATGTCGGGCCGCGGCCCGAACAAGTACGGCGTTCGGACGTGACCGTCGAGGTCGTCACGCCGGACACGTTGCTGGACTACGTGATGGTGAAGCTGAAAGGATTCGCGAACTCCGAGGACGCACCGCCGGCTGAAGACGTTGAGAAGGAACTGGCGGTGCGTCGGCGCGAACTGGCAAGCATCGGCCGATTCCTCATCGCGCGGGTCGGTGCCGATGCGGCGGCAATCCTGGGATACTACGATGGAAGCGACCGATTGATCTTCAACCTTGCGACGCGGACGCCGTTTCGGATGAGAGGTATCGCGCGAGATCTGCTATGCGAGGTCGTCGCGGATTCCTATGAGCAAGGCTGCCGCTCCGTAATCATCAACACGGACCCGAACGACACTCCTATTCAATGGTATCGGCGGCTCGGATTCACGGACGAAGTTTATTGGCGTCGCAGCTATCATTGGGCATTGCGATTTCGATGAGGTTTGCATTGAACAGCACGATGCAATTTGAAATGTCGCAATACAAAATGGTGCTAAAAGCCATATAGAACGAGCGTTTCCGCATTGGCACGCGCGGTGCTGTTAGTCCTGTCGGAAGAGACACGACGGAGGCTAGCGGCGCTCATGAAACAGCTCGCAGAAACAAGATTTCCCCATCTGTTTGCGGTAACAGAACTCGACAAACTCCCCGGCCTCTTCAAGCCGCGCCGATACCTGTATCACTGCGCGCGCTGCAAGTGGTCGTTCGTCGTCAACGACGGCCGCCGCGGTGCCCTCAGGCCAATTGTCGAAGACGGCAAGACACTCACGCGCGAAGAAGTCGTCGCGCGCGCCGAAACCTTTGCGGCCGGGCCGTGCCCCGCGATGCGCGCCGTGGCGGAGGCGCATCTGCATGTAAACGGATCGCACGGACGTGCGCCCGCAAACGTCGAGCGGTCGCGCCAGCCTGAAGTCCGTACGAATCAACTACAGCACTAAACTTTACCAATCAGGACATTATCATGTGGGATCTACTTTCAATTCTGAGCAGCATTGCCTTCTTCGCGATCGCAATCGAATACGTTCGGGGGTGTGACTACCTATGAGTCCGGTTGAAACAGTACTTGGCGGAGTATGCGCCTTCCTGCTGGCGGTCTACTTGATATACGCATTGCTGCGCCCCGAACGCTTCTAAGTTACTAGTCGGTAAATAGCTACATGCTATCCAATTCGATTACTCAGCTCGCCGTCTATTTCATCCTGGTAACGGCGGTAAGCGTGCCGCTCGGCCTCTACATGGCGCGAGTGTTCTCGAATGAGCGCACCTTCCTCGATCCCGTGCTCTCGCCAATCGAGCGGCTGATCTACAGGATCTGCGGGATAAACCCCGGAGTCGAAATGGGCTGGGCTGGCTACGCGATATCGATGCTGGCGTTCAGCTTGATCTCGATGATCTTCCTGTACGCGCTGCAGCGGCTCCAGTATTACCTGCCGCTGAATCCGCAGGGGCTCGCCGGGGTGCCGCCGGGACTGGCGTTCAACACGGCAGCCAGCTTCACCACCAACACCAACTGGCAGGCCTACTCGGGCGAGCAGACGCTGAGCTACCTGACGCAGATGGTCGGGCTGACGTCGCACAATTTTCTGTCGGCGGCGGCCGGAATCGCGATGGCAGTGGCGGTGATTCGCGGGTTCGCGCGCCGCAGCTCCAAGACAATCGGCAACTTCTGGGTCGATCTCACGCGCACGACGCTGTGGGTGCTGCTGCCGCTGTCACTCGTCTTCGCGCTCGTCCTCGTTTGGCAGGGCGTGCCGGACAACTTCAGCCCGTACGTAAATGCGACGACGCTCGAGGGCACTTCGCAATCGATCGCCGAGGGCCCCGTCGCGTCCCAGGAAATAATCAAGGAGCTTGGCACCAACGGCGGCGGCTTCATGAACGCCAACTCGGCGCATCCGTATGAGAATCCGACGCCGTTGACGAACTTGCTCGAGATGCTCGCGATCTTTTCGATCGGCGCGGGTCTGACGCACACCTTCGGCAAGATGGTGGGCGATCGCAAACAGGGGTGGGCGCTGTTCTCGGTAATGGCGATTCTGTTTCTCGCCGCGCCGCGCCCGCAATCTGGGCAGAGCAACACGGCAATCCGCAATTCACCAGGATGGGAATCGATCAGCATGCCTCCGCCACGCAAAGCGGCGGCAACATGGAGGGCAAGGAGACGCGTTTCGGAATCGTCGAGTCCGCGCTGTGGGCGACTGCCACCACCGACACCTCGTGCGGCGCCGTCAACTCGATGCACGACAGCTATACGCCGCTGGGCGGGTTGGTGCCGATGGTCAATATGCAGCTCGGCGAGGTGATCTTCGGCGGCGTCGGCTCGGGCCTGTACGGAATCATCGTGATGGCGGTGCTCGCGGTGTTCATCGCGGGCCTGATGGTGGGGCGGACGCCCGAGTACCTCGGCAAAAAAATCGAAGCGAGAGAGATGAAACTTGCGATGCTCTACGTGCTGATCTTCCCGACGGTCATTCTGATACCGACCGCGCTCGCGACGGTCTTGCCCGCGGGCTTGTCGAGCATGTCGAATCCGGGACCGCACGGCTTCTCGCAAATTCTGTACGCATACACCGAAGCGGGCGCGAACAACGGTTCAGCCTTCGCCGGTCTGAACGCCAACACCGCTTTCTACAACGTGACGATCGCGATCGTGATGCTGCTCGGCAGGTTCATGATGGCGATCCCCGCGTTGGCAATTGCCGGATCGGTCGCGGGCAAGAAATCGACCGCCGCCAGCGCCGGGACGTTCCCGACCGACGGCATCCCGTTCGTGTTCCTGCTGATTGGCGTGATCATAATCGTCGGCGCGCTGACCTTCTTTTGCGCCGACGCGCTCGGACCAATCGTCGAGCAACTGCTGATGATGTCCGGGAAACTTTTCTAGGTTTGGTGTCTCAACCATGAGTGATCGCAAGGCTCCCGCACTTTGGAATCGCGAAATCGTCTCGCGCGCGTCGATCGACTCGTTCGTCAAGCTCGACCCGCGACTGATGATCAAGAATCCGGTGATGTTCGTGGTCGAGGTCACCAGCGTACTGGTCATGTTCACGCTGTTTCGCGACCTGCTGGATCACAAGATGGCGCTGGCCGGATTCGAATTTCAAATCGCGCTGTGGCTGTGGTTCACCGTGCTGTTCGCAAACTTTGCTGAGGCGATGGCGGAAGGACGCGGCAAGGCGCAGGCGGATAATCTGCGCAGGACGCGCACCGAAACTCAGGCGAAGTTGATCACCGCCAGCGGTGAGACGAAACTGGTGCCGGCCGCGCAACTGCGGCGCGACGACGTGGTCATGGTCGCCGCGGGCGACGTCATTCCCGGCGACGGCGAAATTATCGAGGGCATCGCGGCAGTCAACGAGGCCGCAATCACCGGCGAATCGGCGCCTGTCATTCGCGAGAGCGGCGGCGATCGCAGCGGCGTCACCGGCGGGACTACGGTGATCTCGGACTGGATCAAGGTGAAGATCACC
This sequence comes from uncultured delta proteobacterium, assembly GCA_963711565.1. Classification (GTDB taxonomy): domain Bacteria; phylum Desulfobacterota; class Binatia; order Binatales; family Binataceae; genus Binatus. The sequence continues at coordinate 116,785 of CAVQEQ010000002.1, forward strand.
GCCAACCCCGGCGAAACCTTCCTCGATCGCATGATAGCGCTGGTCGAAGGCGCGCATCGCCAGAAAACGCCCAACGAGATCGCGCTCAGCATCCTGCTCTCCGGCTTGACGATCGTCTTCCTGCTCGTGGTGGTCACGCTCTACCCGTTCGGGCTGTATGGCGGGACGAAGCTCGCGCTGCCGGTGCTGGTGGCGCTGCTGGTATGCCTGATTCCGACGACCATCGGCGGATTGCTCTCCGCGATTGGGATCGCCGGGATGGATCGCCTGGTGCAGCACAACGTGCTCGCGATGTCGGGGCGCTCGGTTGAGGCGGCCGGCGACGTCGATACGTTGCTGCTCGACAAGACCGGAACTATCACGCTCGGGAACCGGATGGCGGCGGAGTTCATCCCGGTGAATGGCGTCGAGATACGCGAACTCGCCGAGGCAGCACAGTTCGCATCGCTGGCGGACGAGACTCCCGAGGGTCGCTCGATCGTGGTGCTGGCCAAACGCGATTTCGACCTGCGGGCGCGCGAACTCGGCAGCGGCGACGATGGCGCTACCTTTATACCGTTCTCCGCGCAGACGAGGATGAGCGGCGTTGACATCGGCGGGCGTCGAATCCGCAAAGGGGCCGCTGAGCAGGTCGCAAATTTCGTCAGAGAAAATCACGGCACGCCGCCGACTGACCTGAAGGAAATCGTCGAGCGCATCGCGCGCAGCGGTGGAACTCCGCTGGTCGTCGCGGACGAGTCGAAGGCGCTCGGCGTGATCTATCTGAAAGACGTGGTCAAGGAAGGAATCCACGAACGCTTCGAGCGCCTGCGCGCCATGGGTTTGCGCACGGTCATGATTACCGGCGACAACCCGCTGACCGCGGCGGCGATCGCCAAGGAATCGGGCGTCAACGACTTCCTGGCCGAGGCCACGCCCGAAACCAAGCTGCGCCTGATTCGCGAGGAACAGAACCAGGGCAAGCTGGTCGCCATGATCGGCGACGGCACCAACGACGCACCCGCGCTGGCGCAGGCCGACGTCGGGATCGCGATGAACGCAGGCACGCAGGCCGCGCGCGAGGCTGGCAACATGATCGACCTCGACTCGAATCCGACCAAGGTCATGGAGGTCGTCGAGATAGGCAAACAGCTTCTGATGACGCGCGGCGCGCTGACGACGTTCTCGATTGCCAACGACGTCGCCAAGTATTTCGCGATCATCCCGGCGCTGTTCATCGTCGAGTACCCCGAGCTGCAGCGACTCAACGTGATGCACCTGGCGACGCCGCAGAGCGCGATTCTGTCGGCGGTAATCTTCAACGCGCTGATCATTATTGCGCTGATTCCGCTGGCGCTGCGCGGCGTGCAGTACCGTCCGGTGGGCGCGGCCGCGATTCTGACCCGTAATCTTATAATCTACGGCTTCGGCGGCGTGATAATTCCGTTCATCGGCATCAAGGCCATCGACATCATGGTCGCCGCGCTGCATCTCGCCTGAGGTTATTTCAGTGAAGACGTTTACAACTGCTCTGATTGCGACGGCGGTGCTCACCGTGCTGACGGGCATCATTTATCCGATTGCGGTCTGGGGCATCGCGCAGGTGATTTTTCCAAGCCAGGCCGGCGGCAGCATTGTCGTGGCGGGCAACAAGGTCGTCGGCTCGAGTCTCATCGGGCAGAATTTTTCGACGCCGCGATATTTTCAGAGCCGGCCTTCCGCCGCCGGTGACAAGGGCTATGCGGCCGACAACTCGGGCGGATCGAATCTCGGCCCGACCAACAAGGCGCTGATCGACGCGGTAAAATTGCGGCTGAAGAACATCATCGAGAGCAATCCCGGCATCGACCCGCACCAGGTCCCAATTGACCTGGTGACTGCTTCAGGCAGCGGGCTCGATCCCGAGATCAGCCCGGCCGCCGCCGACCTGCAGGTGGCGCGTGTTGCTCATGCGCGCGGTCTGAGCGAAGATCAGGTGCGGCAGTTGATCGCTGGAAACACGCGGCCGCGATCGGCTGGAATCTTCGGCGAGCCGGGCGTAAACGTCCTGCTGCTGAACCTGGCCCTCGATCGCGCCGCGGAAAGTCACAATGCTCGCGCCGCTGGAAGTCATGGCGGAACGCCCGGGACTTGAATGAGCGATGACAAACGACTCGAGCCCGAAGCTTTTCTCGATCTTGCGCCGGAACCTCAACGGGGACGACTCAAAGTTTATATCGGCGCCGCCGCGGGCGTAGGCAAGACATACCGGATGCTCGAGGAGGCGCATCAACTCCGCGATCGGGGAGTGGATGTCGTGCTGGGTTTCGTCGAAACGCATCATCGCCGGGAGACCGAGGAACGGATCGGCGACCTCGAGCTCGTTCCGCGCCGCAAGATCAAATACCGCAACGTCGAGCTCGAAGAGATGGACGTCGACGCGATCATCGCGCGCAAGCCTGACGCGGTGATCGTCGACGAACTCGCGCATACCAACGCACCCGGCTCGCGCCATACCAAGCGCTACCAGGATGTCGAGGAGATCGTCGGCACCGGCATCAACGTGATTACCGCGATCAACATCCAGCACGTCGAGAGCCTGAACGCGTTGATGAGACGCGTCACCGGCATCGACGTGCGCGAGACGGTGCCCGATTCGTTGCTTGCCCGCGCCGATCAAATCGTGAATATCGACGTGCCGGTCGAGGCGCTGCGCGAACGCCTGCGCGAGGGCAAGATTTATCCGCGCGAGCAGATCGAAAACGCGCTCAAGAATTTTTTCAAGCCGAGCAATCTAGCGTCGCTGCGTGAGCTGGCACTGCGCGAGGTCGCGCGCAGTCTTGACCGCCAGCGCCTGGACCGCGAGTCGATCAAGCGCGAGGGCGGCCACCGCGCGAACGTGATCGAGCGCATCATGGTCGGACTGTCGTCGAACGCAGCGGACACCGGACAGTTGCTGCGCAAGGCCTCGCGCATCGCCGGGCAGCTCAACGCCGAATGGTTCGCCGTGCACATCGAGACGCCCAACGAATCGGTGAAGAATATCGGCACCAGCGATTTCGTCGCGCTGCTCGACAACATCAACGTGGCCAGCGACCTTGGCGCCGAAACCGTGTGGCTCAAGTCCGACGACGTGGTCAAGGCGCTGATCGACTTTGCGCATGACAAGGGCGTGTCGAAGGTAATCGTCGGCCGGACGCATCAACCGCGATGGCGCCGGTGGCTCAAGGGCGACGTGCCGGCGCGGCTGGTGGCGGACGCAACCGATCTCGATGTGGAAATTGTCGCGACCGACGAACGGGAGGACTCGCGATGAACGCACCCTCGATGCAACGCCAGATCCGCAACGGCACCCTGCTGATGCTGGCGTTGGTCGTGCTGCTCGGGCTCTACACGCTGCCGCGGGTTTACGCGCTGGGCGGCGCGATCCGCGCGACCCTCTACCGCAACTACGTCAGTATCGAGGCCGCGCAGAACATGCACGCGGCGCTCAACACGCTGCAGGTGGCCGAGCACGACGGCAAAGCGAAGGATGTTCTGCCCGGCGCGCGGCATAATTTTCTGCAGTGGAACAACGTCGAGAATCACGACTTCACTGAAGTTGGCGAGCCTGAACTCGCCGCCGATATCACTCGCCGCGCCGACAAATTGTTCGCCAACGTCGCCGCGGCGCCGCCCGGCACGTATCATGATCGCGAATTTGCCGAGTTACATGGCCGCCTCGACGACCTGATCGCGATGAACAAGGCCGCGATGTTCCGCGCGGACAGCCGCTCGGTACAACTGGGCAGGCATCTAGCCTACGAATTCGCCGGCGGTCTCGCGCTGGTGCTGCTGGTGGGCGCCGCCGTGTCGTGGGGGCTAGGATGGCGGCTCTCAAAGCCATTGATCGAGCTCACCGAGCGCCTGCGCGGAATCAGCCAGCGCAAATCGCAGGTGCGATTAGGCCCGCAGCCGCTGGCCGAGCTCGAGGCGGTTGCGCGCGAATTCAACCAGATGGCCGAGCGCCTGGAGCAGTACGACAAGCTCAACGTCGAGCGCCTGGTTTACGAAAAGAGCAAGACCGAGGCGATCATCGAGAGCCTCGAAGACGGCGTGGTGCTGATCGACAGCGATGGAATCGTCGCGCACATCAATGAGATCGCGTCGCTGATCCTCGGTGTCGATCTGCAGGACGCGCTCGGCAGTCCGTTCGACGACCTCAGCAGCAACCATCCTCACTATCTCCGCGTTCGCGACGCGCTGCGCACGCTGCAGAAGGCCGGCGCTGACGGTCATCGCACCGAGATCGATCTTCACGTTCGCGGCCGCGATCATTCCTACGTACTGAAGCCCGTGCCGCTTCATCACACCGTCGGCAAGTCGCTGGGCACGCTGCTGATTCTGCAGGACGTGACGTACATCCGCGATCAGGATCGCGCCCGCACCAACCTGGTCGCGACGTTGTCGCACGAGCTCAGGACCCCGCTCACCTCGCTTGCGTTGTCAGCGGAGCTGCTGAACCGCGAGAATACGCCCGACGTGAATGCGAAGAGCGGCGAACTGCTGCAGGTGATCCTCGAAGAATGCTCGCGGATGCGCCAACTGACCGACAATCTGCTCAACCTCGCGCGCGGCGAGATCCCCGCGATCACAGTCCAGCAGAAGCGTCTCGATCTCGCGCGGCTCGCTGCCGACGTGACCCGGCGCTTCGCGATCCAGGCGCGCGAGAAGCACGTCAACATCGAAGAGCATATCGGCTCGGTGCCGGAGATTATCGGCGACCCGGTCAAGCTCTCGTGGGTGATTTCCAATCTGCTCGGCAACGCGCTGCGCTACACTCCCGCCGGCGGGATGATCACGGTCACGGCGCGCGCCACCGAGCAGGCGACGCGGCTGGAGGTCACCGACTCGGGCCCCGGGATTCCAGCCGACATGAAGGACTATATCTTCGAGCGGTTCGTGCAGTATGGTTCCGACGGCTTCGAGAAAGGCTCGGCTGGGCTGGGCCTGTCGATCGTCAAGGAAATCGTCGAGGCGCACGGCGGCAGGATTTTCGTCGAGAACGCTAATTCTCACGGCGCCCGATTCATCGTCGAAATTCCCGCCGCGCAGGAGATTTGATGGCCAAGCTGCTCATTGTCGATGACGAGCGCAATATCCGGCGCAGCCTCACCACGTTTTTCGAGTCGCTCGGCCACGAGGTCCGCGCCGCCGAGAACGGCACGCAGGCCGTCGCGCTCCTTGCCGAAACGGTGTTCGACCTCATCCTGACCGACTACAAGATGGCCGAGATGAGCGGGCTCGAACTGCTGCGCGAAATCAAGCGGCGTGCGCCCGAATGCCTCGTAATCCTGATGACCGCGTACGCGACCGTCGAAAATGCGGTCGAGGCGATGAAGTCCGGCGCTTACGACTACGTCACCAAGCCGTTCTCGCTCGAGCAGATTCAGCACACCGTCGATCGCGCGCTACACGTCGGTCTGCTGACGGCGGAGAATCGCGCGTTGCGCATCGCCATCGACGAGGAGCCGCTACTCGACTCGAAGAGCCCCGCGATGCAACGGCTGCTCGAAACCGCGCGCCAGGCCGCCGCCAGCGACGCAACTATTTTGCTCACGGGAGAGAGCGGAACCGGCAAGAACGTCATCGCGCGGCAGATTCATCGATGGAGCCGCCGGCAGAGCAAGCCGTTCGTCGTCGTCAATTGCACCACGCTGTCGGAGGAACTGCTCGAGAGCGAGTTGTTCGGGCACATGCGCGGCGCCTTCACCGGCGCGGTCAAGGACAAGCCGGGCCGGCTCGAGGCGGCCAACGGCGGCACCGTTTTCCTCGACGAGATTGCCGACTTGACGCCGACTCTCCAGACCAAGTTTCTGCGCTTCCTGCAGGATCAGAACTTCGAGCGCGTCGGCGGCGAGCGTACGATTCACGTCAACGCGCGAATAATCGCCGCGTCGAATCGCGACCTCGAGTCCGAAGTCACCGCGCATCACTTTCGCGAGGACCTCTACTACCGCCTCAACGTCATCACCCTGCGCGTCCCGCCCCTGCGCGAACGCCGCGAAGACATTCTGCCGCTCGCAAATTGGCTGCTGAACATCGCCGCCATCCGCAACTCGCACCCCGGCCTCGCGCTGTCACCCGGAGCAACGTCGGCACTGGCGCGCTATCGATGGCCCGGAAACGTGCGCGAACTTCGCAACGCGATCGAACGCGGCACCGTGCTGATGCGCGGCGCGACCATCGCTCCCGAGGACCTGCCTGACTCTCTTTTCCATGACTCAACCGAGGCGCTGGCCGGCATCCCCAACGCCGCCAGCCTCGATGACGTCGAGCGCGAGCACATCGCGCGTGTGCTCGCCGCCAGCGCCACGCTGGAGGAAGCCGCCGAAACCCTCGGCATCAACGTGACAACCCTATGGCGCAAGCGCCGCCGCTACGGAATCGAATAGCCACTCCAATAGCCACTTGCAAGAAACTCAAATAGTTAGTCCAATAGCAAGTCGCGGACAGATTCCTACCTCGCCCGTTACTTTACGGGAGAGGCGGCCGGCCGCAACGCGGCCGGCGGTGAGGGTTCCGCGATTCGAGCAGAATCCCGAACCGATCGAGGCGTCTTATCAATCCAACCCCTCAGCAAACTCCCTCAACCTCTCGAACCAAATCAACTTGTGCTTGAATCCCGGATAGCTCGCATTCAATCCGCTGGGATTCGGCAACACGAAGATCCGCGCACCAAAGATCTCCTCTTCCTTGGCGCCGGCACCCTCTCCCGCTACCACTCCGAAAAATCGGCGGTAGATACTCACGCCGACGAACGCGACCACCCGCGGCCGCACTCGCCGAATCTTGCGCGCGAGCACTTTCTGCCCCGCGATCATCTCGGCTGTGCTCAGCTCCGACGCCGCCCGCGTCGCCCGTGAGCACAAATTGGTCAACGCCAAATCAAACTCCACCAGCCGTCCGTCGTCTTCGCACTTGAGTTCCACCGGCACCAGGCGCGCCGCATGGAGCAGCCGCCAGAACGGATTGCCGGGACTCGCAAAATGATGCCCCATCTGCTCGGAGCGAATACTCGGATTGATCCCGACGAACAAAATCCGCGGCCGCGGTTTGAGGATGTCGCGTAGCTTTGCCATCCGCCGCATATTGGCATCTTCGCCATATTCGCGCTTGACCCGTCGCGCCCGCTGCCGTAGCAAAGTGGAAGGATCTCAGGAGTACTTCCCGCCATGACGACACCAAGCACAGAAAGCACAGCCGCTCTCGGCCCCGATTACGTAACCGGCGTCCTCAACTATCTCGCCGACCGAGATCAGCATCCGGTAAGCTACAACTTCAAACCGCCTCCGGGCGTCCCTGCGCGGACGGGAACCTACGCCAAATTCACCGTGCCGATTCACAGCGCCCGCGCGATCCTTGGGCAGCTCTCGCTCAACGTCCAGGGCTTTGCAGTGACGCGTCAGAACACCGCGGTCGAAAATTTCTACGACGCCGACGAAGTTCACCGGATCTACTATCCCGAGGTCGAGCGGATGGTCCGGGAATTTACTGGCGCGGTCAAAGTGCACGTGTTCGACCATAACGTCCGCTCCCGCCCGATGGCGAAGCGCCGCGAGAATGGCGCGCAGGAGCCGGTCAAGGTCGCGCACAATGACTACACGCTCAAGTCCGGACCGCAGCGCGTGCGCGATCTGATGGGGAACGAAGCCGAGGCGCTGCTCAAGAATCGTTTCGCGGTAATCAACGTATGGCGCCCGATTCGCGGACCGGTGCAGGAATCTCCGCTCGCGGTGTGCGACGCGCGAAGCATGGTGCAGGACGACTTCGTCAAGCACGTGCTCAAGTACCGCGATCGCGACGGCGAAGTGTACTCAGTCGCGTACAACCCGAATCATCGATGGTACTACGTTCCGAATCAGGAAAAGGAAGAAGTACTATTGCTCAAGTGCTACGACTCTGACGGACGCCGCGCGCGATTCACCGCGCACTCCGCCTTCGAGGATCCCACGAGCCCGCCCGACGCGGCGCCGCGTGAAAGCGTCGAGGTGCGGACTCTGGTCTTCTTCGCGCCCGACGCCACAGCCTGACAACGAAAGGACCCATCATGGAATATCGAAATCTCGGCAACTCGGGACTCAAGGTCTCCGCCGTCGGCCTCGGATGCAACAACTTCGGCATGCGATGCGACGCGGAGCAGACACGCGTCGTGGTGCATAAGGCGCTCGACGAGGGCATCACGCTCTTCGACACCGCCGATATCTACGGCAATCGCGGCGGCTCCGAAGAATTGCTCGGCAAGGCGCTCGGCGATCGACGCCGCGAGATCATCGTCGCAACGAAATTCGGGATGGCGATGGGCGACGGTCCTTATATGAAGGGCGCGTCGTATCGCTACATCATGGCGGCGGCAGAGGCGAGCCTTAAACGATTAGGCACTGACTATATCGACCTGTATCAGATTCACCAGCCCGATCCCGAAACGCCGCAGCATGAAACCCTCGAGGCGCTGAACGATCTCGTCCGCGCCGGCAAGGTTCGCTATATCGGACATAGTAACTTCGCCGCGTGGCAGGCCGTCGATGCCCACTGGATATCGCGCAGCCGCGGCCTCGCCTCGTACATCTCCGCGCAAAACCTGTACAACCTGCTCGACCGCCGCATCGAACGCGAACTGGTTCCCGCATGCCGCGAATTCGGCGTAGGTATCCTGCCCTACTTTCCACTGGCTAGTGGATTTCTCACGGGGAAATACAAGCGCGGCGCCGAGCCGCCCAAGGGCACCCGGCTTTCACTCGTGCAACGGATGGCGAAGCAGGCCCTGACTGACGAAAATTTCGCGACGCTCGAAAAGCTCGAGAAGTTCGCACGCGAGCGCGAGCACACGATCCTCGAGCTTGCTGTCGGATGGCTGGCGTCGCAGCCGCAAGTCTCCAGCGTAATATCCGGCGCAACCAGCCCCGAGCAGGTCAGCCAAAACGTAAAAGCCGGCACCTGGAAACTGTCTGCGGACGAACTAGCCGAAGTCGATAAACTCACGCGCCGCTAATCGGCGCATCGTGGCGCTGTATTACACGCTGTGATACAGTTTCATTTATGGGTGCCTTGAATGTCAGAATCGACCCGCAGACTGCTGCCTTCCTCGAGCGGTTCGCGCGAGAGACCGGGCTGACCAAGTCCGAAGTCGTGCGTCAGGCGTTGGCGACCCTGCGTGAACAACGGGCGAGAGCCACAGCCCCAACGCCCTACGAGCGGGTGGCTCATCTGATCGGCTCGGGCGACAGTGGCGGGATGCAACTTTCCGAGCGCACCGGCGAACGCTTCACCCAAATGCTGCTGGAAGAACGCAATGCCAAGCGTGCTCGTCAACGCCGGACCACTCGTCGCACTCATTGATCGTAGCGACTCCTACCATCGGCGGTGCGCCGCTGTGCTTGAAACTATTCGCGATCCGCTCCTCACTGTGTGGCCCGCATTCACAGAAGCGATGCATCTCCTGCGCTACGACCCCAGGGACCAACGAGCACTGTGGGACATGATTGATGCTGGCGGATTGATATTCGCGAACCTCGGTCCTGACGATATCCCGCGCATGCGCGAGTTGATGTGGAAGTACCGCGACCTGCCGATGGACCTCGCTGACGCCGCGCTAGTTCGTGTCGCCGAGCGCGAGGGTCTGCGCCGCGTCTTTACGATTGACCGCCAGGACTTCGAAATTTATCGACCACATCGCTTCGGACGGTTTGAGATCCTGCCGTAATTCCTCCTTTCTTCGCTGATTGTTCACTCCGTTCGCCGCATTTGAACAGTCCGTTCAGGCCATTTTAACGCCTTGTCAGTGAAGAGGTTGTTCCATCAGGAGGCGAACAAAATGACTTCACTACTGTCAGAGAAACAGATGGCGTCGATTCGCAGTTTCATTAAACCGTCGCGCGAAACGGAGGGACTCAATATGTGCCAGAACTGCTTTTTGTCCGAGTTGCCGGGCGTGGTCTTCGGCATCGTAACGGTCATCTGGATCGTCAGCACCGTCGGTCTGCTCAACCGGTAGCTTCAGGGAATGAGTTTCTTGAGCGCGTTGATCGGGTTCGGAATTGACGGAATCGCCGAGCCCGCCGACGGCGAGCCGACCACCGAGCCGACCGCGTTCACTCCGCCACGGATTATGTTGCCGGGCATGTTAATCGCGCCCATCGCCACGCGCTCCGTCAACGTCGGCAAATCCGGCAGCACGATAACCGAGGGCAGTTTCCCGGTCACGTAAACGGGAATCGCAACTTGCAGTCCGAGTGTCATCCGGATGTCGGCGTTCATCGTGATGTTTTTGTCCATGTCGAACCAGCCGTCGCCCGTGATCGTGTAGTCGGGCGACTGTACGTATAGGTCATGCGTCGTGAAGCGCGGGCCGGTCTGCTGAAAGCTCATGCTCGCCGATTGCAGCTCGGTGTCAGGATCGACCAGCATCCCATGATGACTCGACATGAACGCCACGTTCACGAGCTGGCTGACTCCCGGCGCCTTGGCGACTGCGTTGAGCGCGTCGGCCACGATATTGACGCCGACCAGCTTGCCGTTCGCGATTGACACTCGTCCGCTGCCGCGAATCGTCGGCCTGATTCGATTCCAATCCTTGCCGCTGCCCGACGCCGCCACGTTGCCGGTCAGAAACCCGTGCACGGTGCTGGCCGCGCCGATATTTTGCGAGCGCAGCGCTTGTTCCATGTTCAGATTTCTTATCACCAGCGTGACGTTGAAGGTCGGCACGCGGCCGAAAACCGCATCCGTATCCGCCGTCAGCGACCCGCCGAACACGTCAACGTCGAGCGGACGCGCCGACGCCCGGCCGTTCAAGTATGCCGCCGTCAGATCGAGATTGCGGTATGAAACATTTTGCAGCGAGCCGTCGGTCGATTGGATCGCCGCGCTGATTCGCGGCGCACTTATCTCGCCGTCCGCGGTGCCTTTCACCACCAGCCCGTTCATGATGTCGCCGGGCGGACGACTCGCGAAGATCTGCGCGAGCTTCACCGAGTCGGCCTTCAGCGCATAGCTCGCGCTCAGCGGGCTTAACGATTCAATTCGCCCTTCGAGATTCGCGTGCGCGGAACCGAGGGTGAAGCTGGTCGGCTCGACTATTTCGACGCCATTGGCGAAACGAATTGTGCCATTGAGATCGCTGATGCGGTCCTCCAGCGACGGCAGCTTCGCGGCAACCTGTTTCAGCGCCACGGTTCCATCCACCGCCGGCGCGTTGTTGCCAAGCTTCACAGTGCCGTGAATCTCGCTCATGCCCGCCAGGCCGTATCCGGCCACCGCGGGTATCATCGGGCTCAGATCGGCAAGGTTGAAGCTGTTCGAATCGATTTGCGCGCTCAGCGGGTGCGCGCCGCCGCGCGTAAACTTGCTCGCCGTCAAGTCGAGATCGGACAGCTTCAGGTTGACACTCGCCAGCTGGAGCTGGTCGCCCCAGACGCCGTTCGCACTCACCGTCATCGCGGTCCCGGCCGGTTTGCTGAACACGGTGCCGTACGCGACCCGGTTGGCAGTCAGGTCAGTGCTGAGCGCAATTGCGAGCTGGCCGAACGGACCGCGCGCCGTACCGGTCACCGACGCGGCGTCGGGAATCGAGAGCCCTGCCGGAATATTCGATCCGATGTCAGCCAGCGGCCGGAGACTGTCGAGCACGATCGAATCGACCTTCAGATTCAGATCGACGCGGATTGCTGAAGCATCCAGCACGCCCCGATTGAGCAGCGGTCCGACCTTGCCCGACGCCTCGACGTTCTGTGCATCGCCCACAAAGGCGAACTTGGTCTGGACGTCGAACGCGGACGCGGCGTTGAAGCCGGTCACGTCGAAATCCAGGTGATGGACATGAATCGGCGACGCCTTCTGGCCGAGATCGTTGAAATAGATCGAGCCATCCGCGATGCTGAGCGCCTTAATCGACAAATCAGCCAGCGACGATCGCTGCGCGCGCCCGTGCTCGGGGTTTGCGTTATGCGGCCCGGCGTTCGACCCGATCGTGCTCAGATTCAGGTCGCCCTTCGCGTTCATCACGATCCGGATGTCGGGTTTGCTCAGGTCGAGTTTTGTGACTCTCGCCACGCCGCGCAGCAGCGGGAAAAACTTGACCTCGATCGACACGTCGTCGGCAGCGAGAAACGGCTTGGTCGAAAAGGCCGGATCGTCGGCAATCGTCAGCCCGCTGACCTCGACCGACACGCCCCATCCCATCTGCGCCTGCATCTTCCCGACTGCGACCTGGCGGCCAAGCTCATGGCTCACGCGCGCGATGATTCGCCCCTCATTGCGCACAACGATCGAACTCAAATTGAAGTACGCGTAAGCGGTCAGCCCGCCCGCGATCAGCCCGACCGCCCCAACTGCGATACCAGAGATGAGTAGTATCCTGCGCAACGATTCCTCCGGCGCGAGTCAACTAGCTATCCAAGAAGTACTCCGCGTGAAGTGATCGGCGATCACGTTCGCCACGCAGCAGGTCACCTTCTTTGCCGTCGGGATGTGCAGGAACTCGTTGGGGCCGTGCGCGTTGGTGTGAGGTCCCAGCACTCCCGTGATCAGAAATTGCGACTGCGGGAACCGCTCGCCCAACATCCCCATGAAAGGAATCGTGCCGCCCTCGCCCATGTAAGCAGTTGGCCTGCCGAAGTAGTCATTCGAGGCCGCGTCGAGGCTGCGCTCGAGCCACGGCGACAGGTCAGGCGCATTCCATCCGCCGGCGCCCCAGTTCGCCTGGAAAGTCACCTTGCATCCGTACGGCGGATCGTTCTCCAAAATGCTTTTCAGCTTTCGCGACGCTACTTTCGGATCGACCGTCGGCGGCAGCCTGAGCGACAAACTCACCGCCGTGCCCGGGCGCAGCACGTTGCCCGCGTTGCCGGTGCTCGGCAGGCCGTCAGCGCCGATGATCGAGAGCGCGGGACGCCACGCGCGGTTGAGGATTAGCTCCGTCGTATCTTTGCTGATCGGACGCGTGTGATCGATGAACGGGAACTTCGCGTAGATGTCGTCGCCGAGCACCTCTGCCGTTGCGGCTGCCTGCTTGAGGCGCGCGTCGGGAATCGTCGCGTAAAATTCCGGCGCGAGCACTTTGCCTGTGGCCTCGTCCTCGACGCGGCTGATCAACTGGCGCACGATGCGGAAGCTGTCGGGCACGACTCCGCCGGCGTCGCCCGAATGCACTCCCTCGGTGAGCACCTCGACCTGGAGCCGTCCGCCAACGAGGCCGCGCAGCGATGTTGTCAACCAAAGCTGGTCGTAATTTCCGCATCCCGAGTCCAGTGCGATGCACAAGCTCGGCTGCCCGATGCGGGGCGCCAGATGCTCTATATAATGAGGCAGATCGAAGCTGCCGCTTTCCTCGCACGCCTCGATGACGACGACGCATCGCGCATGCTTGATCGAGGTCGCCTGCAGCGCGCCGATCGCGCCGAGGCAGGAGAACATCGCGTAGCCGTCGTCGGCACTGCCGCGGCCGTATAAACGATCGCCCTCAATCACCGGCTGCCACGGCCCCAGCCCTTCGCGCCATCCCGACATCTCGGGCTGCTTGTCCAGGTGCCCGTAAAGCAGCACGCAATCTTTCGAGTCGCCGGGGATTTCCATGAACAGCAGCGGCGTGCGGCCTTCGAGGCGCACGACTTCCAGCTTCATGCCGAGTATCGGCTGACGGCGCGCCCAATCCTCGAAGCGCGCGACGACGCGGTCCATGTGGCCGTGCGTTTTCCAATCGCGATCGAAGGCGACTGACTTGTTGGGGATGCGAATATACTCGACCAACTCGGCGACGATGGATTCGTCCCAAAGCCGCTCGACGTGAGTTCGGATCGCTGACGTGTCCATGATCCGAGCCTACGCGAGATGAGTGGCGATTGGCAAAATGTCGATTCGGCTACGCCGTTCCAATACAAACGGGGAGGCCAACCGATGGATGACTCGCCCGCGACCGCAAATTCAAGCGCCCTCTCGCATCGCGACTTTCGCCGCTATCTGGGCGCGGCCTTCCTCGCGATTCTCGCCACGCAGATTCAGTCGGTCGCCGTGGGCTGGCAGGTTTACAGCATCGCGCGGACCCCGCTCGCGCTCGGCTACGTCGGGCTGTTCCAATTTTTGCCGATGATGGCGTGCACGATTCCCGCCGGGCACATGGCGGATCGCTTCGACCGGCGGCTAATCCTCGTGATCAGCAATTTCTGCTCCGCGATTGCGGCCGGCTGTTTTCTGACGCTCGCGCTGACGAGGACTACCGTCATCTGGCCGTTTTACGCGGTGCTCGTGATATTCGGGGCATCGCGCGCCTTTGCGGGACCGGCCTCGCAGTCTCTCGTGCCGTTGCTGGTCCCGCAGGATCAATTTCCTCAAGCCGTCGCGTGGGCCTCTTCGACTTCGCAGGTGGCCGTGATCGCGGGGCCGGCGATCGGCGGAGCGATCTACATTCTCGGTCCGGCGGTGGACTACGGCGTCTGCCTGATCCTGTTCGCGACTGTCGCAATCGTAATGATGGGGATCCGGAGCCGCGGCATGCGCTACGAGGCGGAGGCCGACACGACAGCGTTCGAGCGCATCACGGCGGGGATTGCGTACGTGTGGCGCAAGCCGCTCATCCTCGGCGCGTTCTCGCTGGATTTATTCGCGGTGCTGCTCGGCGGAGCGACTGCATTGCTGCCGGTATATGCGCGCGACATTTTGCACGTCGGACCGCTCGGGCTGGGTGTATTGCGCAGCGCGCCGGCACTTGGAGCTGCGATGCTTGGGTTGGCGCTCGGACAGCAGGCGCTGCAGCGCCGCGCGGGACTCGCGATGTTCGCGTGCGTCGCGATTTTCGGCGTTGCGACGATCGTCTTCGGCTTGTCGGAGAACTTTGCGCTATCGATTGGCGCGCTGTTCGTGATGGGCGCGTCGGACATGGTGAGCGTTTACGTGCGCACCACACTCACACAGCTTGCGACGCCCGATGCGATGCGCGGGCGCGTGAGCGCGGTGAACCGGCTGTTCGTCGGCGCGTCGAACGAGCTGGGCGAGTTCGAATCGGGCGTCACCGCGACATGGTTCGGCACGGTGCCTGCGGTGGTGATCGGCGGCGTCGGCACGCTGGTCATCGTCGCTGTTTGGTATCGGCTGTTTCCGAGCCTGCGCGAAGTGGATCGGCTGTCAGAAGTGACGCCGTGAATCAGCTCATGCACTCGATCAGCAGATTTAATGCCGCTGCGGAGAATGTGCGCATGTTGGCGACGCGGTCGGAGCTGCCGGTCTCGCAGGTCGTCGAGCGCTCGACGGGGCCGGCGACTGCGATGCAACTGTGGCCGGCCGCGTCGCCGTAGCGATTGCCGGTGGGGCCGCTTGCGCCTATCTCCGCGATGCTCCAGGTGACTGCGAAGCGCGTGCGCGCCGCGCGCGCGAGAATCATTGCGCCTTCTTCGGTGACCGATTTGATTCCCGCGAATGCGGAATCGGGTACGTCGAGCATCGCGCGCCGCGCTTTGAGCGTGTAAACGACGGCGCCGCCGATGAAGTACGCCGACGCGCCGGGGACGCTCAGCAGCGCGGCCGATATAAGACCTCCCGTACTCGACTCGGCGACCGCGACGTTCTCGCGCCGCTGTTTGAGCATCACGGCGATTTTTTCGGCGAGCGGAATCAGATCATGCATGTGCGCCTCTTCGAGATCCGAAATCGACGCAATGTTATCGCGCACCGCATCCGTCGAGAAAGATCGACGTGATAAAATCGGCAGCGCGGTCGGGCGTCGTGTACTCGCGCCCGTAGCGATTGATGCCGCGCACCATGCCGAGCAGCGATTCGGCGGCGATGCGCGTGTCGAGGCCGGGCCTCATCGTGCCACGCTTGATGGCGTCGTCGAGCACTCCGCTGATCAATCGCGACAAGTCATTGCGCTGCGCCCGATACTGGCGTTCCTGCGATGGCGGCAGCGCCTTGGGATCGCGCAGCAGGGCGAAGAACTGGCGGCGGGTCCAGAAGAATGCGACCGTGTGGCGCGCGATGGCGGCGACTTGCGCGCGAATCGAGCTGCATCCCGGCAGCGCCGCGCGAATTTCGCGCTGCAGTTCCGCGAACCCATCGATTACCGCGGCCGCGTAGAGCTCCTCTTTCGATTTGAATTGACGGTAAACGCTGCCCTTGCCGACGCCGGCGTGCGCGGCGACCTCGTCGATCAACACCAGATCGAATTCCCTTTCGGCGAAGAGTTCGGTGGCGCTTCGGAGTATCCTTTCACGCAGGAACGGCGTGGACGGCCTGCCGCGGCCGTCTTTGCGGCGAATCGGCGGTGAAATAAACTGTCTCCTGACGCTCAAAATCGGTAACCCGGATTCATCTGATTCGTAGATTCGTAGTCAGCCTGGTTTATCGGCCGCCGCAGCCAGCATATCCGAAATATGGACTGGCGGGTCCATAATTGCAACAATAGACGCCGAACCGGCTTGGGCTGGTTTGGAGATAGGTGCTACGGAGAACATGATGGATTCAGACGCCCCGACGACCGGAAAACCCAACGCCTCTCGATTTGTGCAGGATGCCGAAGTGCCCAGTCTGCTCGACAAGGTTATGCAACGATGGCGTATGTGGCTGGTCGTGCTGGCCGTCGCGATAATTGGAATTTACTATTTGACCGGACGCAGCAGCACCGATTCCGCCGCGATGGCTCCGGCGGTGCATCCGATCATCCCGGTCGCGGCGGCGCCGGCGAAGCGCGGCGATTTGGAACAGTACATCTCCGCGATCGGAACGGTGACGGCGTACAACACGGTCACGGTCAAAAGCCGGGTCGATGGACAGCTCGACAAGGTGAATTTTACCGAGGGGCAAATCGTAAAGGCCGGCGATCTGCTGGCTGAGATCGATCCGCGTCCGTACCAGGTCGAGCTCACGCAGGCCGAGGGCACGCTTGCGAAAGATCTGTCGAATCTCGAGAACAACAAGATACTGCTCGCGCGCGACAAAGAACTATACGAGCAGAAGATCATCGCGCGTCAGGATCTCGACAACCAGCAAGCGCTGGTCGGACAGTACGCCGGCTCGATCGAAAGCGACAAGGGCGCGGTGGATAACGCCAAGTTGCAGCTCGTTTACAGCCGCATCACTTCGCCGATCACGGGCAGGGTCGGGCTGCGCTTGGTGGACCCCGGCAATATCATTCATGCGACGGATGCGACGGGTCTCGTGGTGATCACGCAGTTGCAGCCGATCGCGGTTGATTTCAGCATCCCCGAGGACGATCTGCCGAGCCTCGAGACCGCGATGAAGGCCACTCCCCAATTGCCTGTCACCGCTTACGACCGCGACTTCAAGCATCAACTCGCCGAGGGAGTGCTGCTCACGACCGACAATCAGATCGATCAGTCCACCGGCACGATCAAGCTGAAGGCGTCGTTTCCCAACCTCGACAATTCGCTGTTTCCGAATCAGTTCGTCAACGCGAAGCTGCTGATCAACACGATTCCGAACGCGACCCTGATCCCGGCGGCTGGACTCCAGCGCAGCCAGCAAGGCGCGTTCGTCTATGTCATCAAGCCTGATTTTACCGTCGAGATGCGCCCGGTGACGGTGCAGGCGACGCAGGGCGAAGTGATCGCGATAAGCAAGGGTCTTCAGGTCGGCGACCTGGTCGTCACCGACGGGGTGGACAAGCTGCAGCAAGGATCGCGCGTCAGCGTGCAGAACGCCGCTACTCCGTCCACGAGCGCGAGCAACGGACCGTGAATCTTTCGCGCCCCTTCATACTGCGGCCGGTCGCGACTTCTCTGCTGATGGTCGGGCTGTTGCTGGCGGGACTGGTCGCCTATGGGCAACTGCCGGTGTCGGCGTTGCCGCAGGTGGACTATCCGACGATCCAGGTGATGACGTTCTATCCCGGCGGCAGTCCGGACGTGATGGCGTCATCGGTAACGGCGCCGCTCGAACGGCAATTCGGCGAAGTCCCGGGGCTTACGCAGATGACCTCGAACAGCTCGTTCGGCAGTTCGGTCATCACGCTGCAGTTCGATCTCAACTTGAGCATCGACGTGGCCGAGCAGGAAGTGCAGGCGGCGATCAACGCAGCCGCGACTTACCTGCCGACCGATCTTCCGAATCCGCCCGTTTACAGCAAGACCAACCCGGCCGACACGCCGATCCTGACGCTGGCGCTCACCTCCAGGGAACTGCCGCTGGACCAGGTCGAAGATCTGGCCGATACGCGGCTGGCGGAGAAGATCTCGCAGCTGCCCGGCGTAGGCCTGGTGAGCATCGGCGGCGGCCAGAAACCTTCGGTTCGCGTGCAGGCTAATCCGACCTCGCTGGCGTCGTACGGAATGACGCTCGAGGACCTGCGCACCGCGATCGCAAACGCCAACGTCGATGAGGCCAAGGGCAACTTCGACGGCAGGCAACAGGCGTACACGATAGGCGCGAACGATCAGCTTTTGACAGCGAAGGACTACATGCCACTGATCGTCTCGTATCACAACGGCGCGCCGGTCAAGCTTTCCGACGTCGCGGTCGCGATCGACGACGCCGAAAACGTCAAGGCGGCGGCGTGGATGAATCTGACGCCGGCCGTGATCGTCAACGTTCAGCGCCAGCCCGGCGCCAACATCATCGCCGTCGTGGACCGCATCAAGAAGCTGATGCCGCGCCTGCAGGCCTCGCTGCCCTCGTCGGTGAAGGTCGAGATCCTCACCGATCGCACCACCACGATTCGCGCATCGGTGCAGGATGTCGAGTTCGAGCTGATGCTGACAGTGGCGCTGGTCGTGATGGTTATCTTTCTGTTTCTGCGCAGCCTGTCGGCGACGATTATCCCCAGCATCGCGGTCCCGCTCTCGCTGATCGGGACGTTCGGCGTGATGTACCTGCTCGGCTACAGCCTGGACAACCTGTCGCTGATGGCGCTCACGATTTCGACCGGCTTCGTGGTTGACGACGCGATCGTGATGATCGAAAACATCTCGCGCTTCATCGAGGAAGGCGACAAGCCGCTGGACGCCGCGCTCAAGGGGGCAGAACAGATCGGATTCACAATTTTGTCGCTGACCGTCTCGCTGATCGCGGTGCTGATCCCGCTGCTGTTCATGGGCGACATCGTCGGCCGCTTGTTCCGCGAGTTCGCGGTCACGCTGGCGGTGACGATCCTGATGTCGGCGGTCGTCTCGCTGACGCTGACGCCGATGATGAGCGCGAAGCTGCTGAAGCATACGCCCGAGAATCAGCAGACCTGGTTCTATCGCAAGTCGGAAAAGGTGTTCGAAGACACGATCGCGTTTTACGGCCGCACGCTCGAATGGGTGCTCGAACACGAATGGGAAACGCTGATGGTCGCGATCGCCACGCTGGTGTTGACCATAGTGCTCTACATCGTCGTGCCCAAGGGCTTCTTTCCGGTGCAGGACACCGGCGTTATCCAGGGCGTTTCCGAAGCGCCGCAGAACGTGTCGTTTGCCTCGATGGTGCGCGGCCAGCAGGAGCTGGCGCGGATCATTTTGCAGGACCCGGCGGTCGAGAGCCTCTCGTCGTTCGTCGGCATCGACGGCACCAACATCACCGTCAACAGCGGCCGCATCCTGATCAATCTGAAGCCGCTCGATGTGCGCAAGGTGGATATCACCACCGTGATCAACCGCCTCGCGCCGAAGCTGGCGGCGGTTAACGGGATTACGCTGTACATGCAGCCGGTGCAGGATCTCACGGTCGAAGATCGCGTGAGCCGGACGCAGTATCAGTACAGCCTCGAAGATCCGAGCGGCGACGAATTGAATCTGTGGACGAAGAGACTGGTCGATAAACTCAAGACGCTGCCCGCCTTGCGCAACGTCGCGACCGACCAGCAGAACGAGGGCTGGGAGGAGCATATCGTCATCGATCGGCTGACGGCGTCGCGACTCGGGATCACGCCGAATCTGATCGACCAGACCTTGTACGACGCCTTCGGCCAGCGGCAGGTCTCGACGATTTTCACCCAGCTGAACCAGTATCACGTGGTGCTCGAAGTAGCGCCGCAGTTCCAGCGTAATCCGCACGCGCTCGACGACATCTATATCCGCTCGAACACCGGCGGCGAGGTGCCGCTGAGCGCCTTCACTCACTTCGAGCCGGGCGCGACGCCGCTGGCCGTCAACCACGAGGGCCAATTTCCCGCCGTCACTATCTCGTTCGATCTCGCGCCGGGCTACTCGCTGGGCGACGCGGTCACCGCGATCGATCAGGCGCGCGAGCAAATCGGGATGCCGGCCAGCATCGCGGCTTCATTCCAGGGCACCGCCGCCGCCTTCCGCGCGTCGTTGAAGAACGAGCCGCTGCTGATTCTTGCGGCGCTGGTCACTGTGTATATCGTGCTCGGAGTTCTCTATGAGAGTTACATCCATCCGGTCACGATTCTCTCGACCCTGCCGTCGGCGGGCGTCGGCGCAATCCTGGCGCTGATGATCTGCGGTCAGGATCTGAACGTGATCGCCCTCATCGGCATCATCCTGCTGATAGGTATCGTCAAGAAAAACGCAATCATGATGATCGACTTCGCGCTTGAAGCGCAGCGCAAGGACGGCAAACCGCCGCACGAGGCGATCTTCCAGGCCTGCCTGCTCCGCTTCCGGCCGATCATGATGACCACGATGGCGGCATTGCTCGGCGGCTTGCCGCTCGCGCTCGGAACGGGAGTCGGCTCCGAGTTGCGTCGTCCGCTCGGTATCGCAATCGTCGGCGGCTTGCTGGTGAGCCAGGTGCTCACGCTGTACACGACGCCGGTAATTTTCCTCACCTTCGATCGCATGGCGACGCGAGTTGCGCGGTGGCGCGCGGGCGATGCGATTCGGGAGACCATTCCAGCCCAGGCGTCATGATTTCCGAAGTCTTCATAAGGAAGCCGGTCGCCACCACGCTGCTGACTATCGCACTCGCGCTCGCCGGCATTATCGCGTTCCGGCTGCTGCCGGTTGCGCCGTTGCCGCAGGTCGAGTTCCCGACTATCCAGGTCCAGGCCCAGTTGCCCGGCGCGAGTCCGGAGACGATGGCTTCTTCCGTCGCGACCCCGCTCGAGCGCCAGTTTGGCCGTATCGCGGGCCTGACGGAACTGACCTCAACCAGCTATCTCGGCGCCACCAGCATCGTTTTGCAATTCGACTTGAACCGCGATATCGACGCGGCCGCGCGCGACACGCAGGCCGCCATCAACGCCGCGGCCGGGCAACTGCCGACAACTCTGCCGAGCAAGCCGACCTATCGAAAGGTCAATCCCGCCGATGCGCCGATCATGATTCTCGGCCTGACCTCTGACGCCGTGCGTCCCGGACTGATGTACGACGCGGCTGATTCAATCCTCGAGCAGAAGCTTTCGCAAATCGATGGCGTCGGCCAGGTACTTGTCGGTGGCAGCGCGCTGCCCGGTGTCCGCGTCGAGCTGAATCCTACCCAGATGAGTAACCTCGGCGTAGGTCTCGAGGACGTGCGAACCGTCCTCGCCAACGCCAATGCGAACCGGCCCAAGGGCGAAGTTGCGAACGATAACCAGACGTGGGGGCTGAGCACCACCGATCAGCTGCTCAAGGCCGAGGACTACCAGCCGCTGATCGTTCACTATCACAATGGCGCCGCGGTTCAGCTCTCCGATATCGGATTGGTAAGGGATTCAGTCGAGAACGTCCGCGCCGCGGGAATGGTCGACGGCAAGATCGCCGTCCTGGTCATCATCTTCCGCCAGCCCGGCGCGAACATCATCGATACGGTCGATCGAATCTACGCCGCGTTGCCCCAGTTGAAGGCCTCGATCCCCGCCGCGATCGACCTTACCGTGGTCCTGGACCGCACCACCACCATCCGGGCCTCGGTGCACGACGTCGAATTCACGATGCTGGTCTCGATCGCACTCGTGATCATGGTGGTGTTCCTGTTCCTGCGAAACCTGCGCGCCACGATGATTCCGGGTGTCGTCGTTCCGCTCTCGCTGATCGGAACCTTCGGCATCATGTACCTGCTCGGGTACAGCCTCGACAACCTCTCGCTGATGGCGCTGACGATCTGCACCGGCTTCGTGGTTGACGACGCGATCGTCGTCATTGAAAACATTTCCCGCTACCGCGAACAGGGAATGCCGCCGCTCGAAGCCGCGATCAAGGGTGCCGCGGGCATCGGCTTCACGGTGATTTCGATCAGCGTCTCACTGGTCGCGGTCTTCATTCCGATTTTGTTGATGGCCGGAATCGTCGGCCGCCTGTTCCGCGAGTTCGCGGTCACGTTGTCGGCTGCCGTCCTGGTTTCATTGGTCATCTCGCTCACCACCACGCCGATGATGGCCGCGCACCTGCTCAAGCCGCACGACCAGGAGAAACATAATCGCTGGTACGTGGCGAGCGAGAGCTTTTTCAAGTGGCTGCTCGACCATTACGAAAGCAGCCTGTTGTGGGTTCTCGATCATCAGCCGTTCACCCTGATGGTCTTCCTGGTGACGCTCGGGCTGAGCATTTATCTCTTCAAGGTCGTGCCCAAAGGATTCTTCCCGCAGCAGGATACCGGCCGCCTGATGGGCGCGGTGCAGGCCGATCAGGACACTTCATTCCAGGCGATGAAGGAGCGGCTTAGCGAACTGGTCGCCGCCATTGACAAGGACCCGGCCGTCGAGAACGTCATCGCATTCACCGGCGGCAATGGCGCAACCAATACCGCGAACATGTACATCAGCTTGACGCCCCTGAGCCAGCGCAAGATCAGCGCCGACCTGGTCATCGGGCGCATCCGCAAGGAGGTCGCCCACGTCCCCGGCGTCAATTTGTATATGCAGGCGGTTCAGGATCTGCGGATCGGCGGCAGATCGAGCAACGCGCAGTATCAGTTCACCCTGCAGAGCGACGACCTAAATGAGCTCAACCAATGGGCGCCGAAGGTGCTCAAGAAATTGCGCACCGTCCACATTCTCACCAACGTCAGCAGCGACCAGCAGAATAGCGGGCTTGAATCCAACGTCGTCGTCGATCGCGATACCGCGTCGCGGCTCGGACTCTCGCAGCAGGCGATCGACGATACGCTTTATGACGCGTTCGGCCAGCGGCAGGTCTCCACGATGTACACGCCGCTGAATCAGTACCATGTTGTGATGGAAGTCGCGCCGCAGTTCTGGCAGAACCCCGAGTCGCTCGACCAGATCCACGTGATGTCCAGCGCCGGGCAGCTGGTCAAGCTCAGCGCCTTCACTCACTTCGCGAACGATACGACCGCGCTCGCCGTCAATCACACAGGTCAATTCCCGAGTGTGACGATCTCGTTCAACCTGGCACCGGGAATTGCGCTTGGCGATGCGGTTGACGCGATCTCGCAGGCCGAGGCGGAGATTCACCTGCCCGCCGGCATCCGCGGCACCTTCCAGGGCACTGCGCAGGCGTTCCAGGACTCGCTCAGCAACGAAGGTTTCCTGGTAGCCTTCGCACTCTTCGCGGTGTACATCGTGCTCGGCATTCTCTACGAAAGTTACATCCATCCGATCACGATTCTCTCGACACTGCCGTCGGCTGGCGTCGGCGCAATTCTCGCACTGCTGCTATTCCATATCGATCTGAGCGTGATTGCGCTGATCGGAATCATCCTGCTGATAGGCATCGTCAAGAAAAACGCGATCATGATGATCGACTTCGCGCTCGAAGCTCAGCGCGGCGAGGGCAAGTCGCCGCACGACGCGATCTACGAGGCGTGCGTGCTGCGCTTTCGCCCGATCATGATGACCACGATGGCCGCGATGCTCGGCGGCCTGCCGCTCGCGCTGGGCAACGGCGTGGGGTCCGAGATGCGGCGCCCGCTCGGTATCGCAATCGTCGGCGGCCTGATGGTGAGCCAGGTCCTGACGCTCTATACGACCCCGGTTATCTACCTGTACATGGACCGGCTGAGCGCAGGATGGTCGAAACTGTGGCGTCGCGCTCGAGGCCGCCGTCCAGCAACGGCGCCCGCCGAGTCGCACGTTGCCGACTGAGCTCCGTTACCTGCACTACGGTTTCAACGTGCGGGTTACTCGGTTGATTACGAATACTCCGCTCGCGTTCTTCCAGTGGTAGTAGAGCGAAAGGTTGTCCGGCGAGATCGAAGGTCCCTCGGCATACCCGGTGATCGCTTCAATTTTCTTCGGCTTGTCGAACGGCTTCGAAGTTGACGAGCGAGTCGCCATATAGATGCCGAACTCCGGCGTCGGGGGCTTTGGGATGGTTCGCGTGAAGAAAAACTCGAGCTCGTCCGCGGACGTGTCCGGCGCGTAGTTGAGATGCTCGTCATTGATCATCTTCATGATTTTCGCGCTGTGCGGGTCAATGACGAAGGTGCCGCCCTGATTGGTCGCGACCATCATCTCGGTGCTCGACGGCGGGGCGCCGGGGGCAAGGTTGCTGTAATTGCCCCGCGTGAAATAGAGAGTGTTGCCGTCAGCGCTGATTTCCGAATCGAAATTGACCAGTCCAATCTTCGGCGCCGCGACGCCCGCAACCGGATTTACTGGCGTAACGCTCGCGACATCGCTGACATCAGCGAACAGGCCTGAATAGATCGTTGACAGATCGACGGCATAACTTCGGTTGGTAATGAAGTAAAAGTTGCCATTCATGTCCATCGACGGGACCGCGTCGAGCGGACCGCTGCTGTTGACCTCGCCTCCGATCTCGCCCTGGTACTGGAAGGTCACGTCATCGATGCGAGTTGCCCAGAACAAACTGGTGGTGGGTGCCGAATTCGAGTTGTTGAAGAAGAGGTAGTTCCCGTCGCGGCTGATGAACGGCTCCATCGCGTCGTTGCTGTTGCCCTCGTTGTCGTTGTAGCCGAGTATCTGCACCATCTCCGGATTGCTGAATTCCGTGTAGCCAGGCTGCTTCACCTTTTTGTCAGGAGCAGGGCCAGCCTGCGTAATGCCCACACTCATCAAAACCTGGACGGCAATCGTCGCGGCAATCGTGACGAACATGGGATTCACCCGGGGATTCATATCGCGATTCTCAGACTCACTAGCCTAGCAAGGAGGGCGTTCGCCTTCTAACCCAGTTAGTCGCCTGATCGTATGCATGCGCAAGTTGCATGCAGGCCATCTCGGCCTGATTCGGACCTACGATCTGGATGCCCATTGGCAGGCCGCGTTGGTTGAAGCCGGCCGGTACGCTCAGCGCCGGGCAGCCGGACATCGAGATCGGAATCATCACTTGCATCCAGCGATGGTAGGTGTCCATCGACGCGCCGCCAACTTCTTTGGGCCAATGAATTGTCGCGTCGAACGGAAATACCTGGCTCGCGGGCGCGATCATGAAATCGTACTTCTCGAAAAATTTGCGCACCGCCTGGTACCACGCCGTGCGCACGACGTTCGCGTGCACGATTTCCAACGCGCCGGTCTTGAGGCCGTTCTCGATCTCCCACTGCAGTTCGGGTTTCATCTGCCCGCGCTGGGCGGGGTCGGCATAGTGATGGTGAAGCAGCGCGCCAAACTGCCACGCTCGAATCTTGCACCAGCTATCCCACACCGGCTCAAGAGGGTAGTCGGGCATCGCGGTCTCCACGACGCATCCCAACTCCTCGAACACCTTGAGCGCGCCTTCGCATAGTTCGAGCACGCCCGCATCGAACGGGATGTGTCCGCCGGAATCGCCGACCCATCCGATGCGTGTTCCCTTGAAGTCGCGCTCGAGCGGTCGCGCAAACTCAGCCGGATCCTCGCGAATCGAAAGCGGCGTGCGCGCGTCGTAACCGGCAACCACCGACAGCAGCATCGCGAGATCAGGAACCGTCCGCGCCATCGGGCCGTGTACCATAATCGACGGGATGAAGACCTCGTTGAACAGCGACGGCACCCGGCCGAACGAGGTCCGCAGTCCGAACACATTGTTCCACGCGGCGGGATTTCGCAGCGAGCCGCCGTTGTCGCTGCCGTCCGCGACCGGGATCATCCTGAGCGCCAGCGCCACAGCCGCGCCGCCGCTGCTGCCGCCGCAGGTCTTCGATTGGTCGTAGGCGTTGAGCGTCGTGCCAAAGACTGGATTGTAGGTTTGCGATCCCAGCCCAAACTCCGGCACGTTTGTTTTGCCGATAATGATTCCGCCCGCGCGCCGGATTCGCTCGACCATAATCGAGTCCTCGCGCGGCACAGAATTCTTGAACAGCAACGAGCCCATCGTGGTGCGGATGCCTTTGGTCGGCTCAAGATCTTTTACCGCATGCGGAAAACCGTGCATCCAGCCGAGGTGCTCGCCGCGCGCAATTTGCGCGTCGCGATTCTTCGCCTGCTCGATTAAATCCTCGCGCGGTTGGAGCGACACGATCGCGTTGACGCGCGGGTTCAGGCGCTCGATTCGATCAAGATACGCGCTCATCACCTCGACGCACGAGACCTGCTTCGACTTGATCGCGCGCGAAAGCGTGACCGCATCGAGATTTACAATTTCCGAGTTGTTCACGATCTGGTTTTCGCGCTCTCGCACTTCTGCGCGATGGCCCAACCAATCTCCGCTGTCTGTCTCGCCTTCGCGCCGCGCAGCGCCGCATCGGGACCGCTTGCGTTGCCCAGCTTCGCGCGCATTGCAATTCCCTGCGAGATCGCTGCGCCACGAAAAAACGAGAACACCACAAAGAACATCAAGTCGGGAACGCCGGCCCGGCCGACGCGCCTGCAATATGCGGCGACGAATTCCTCTTCGCTCGGAATCCCCGTCGCGCACAGATCGATTCCTTGAAAGCTCGACACGCCGTCGATTCCGGGCGGGCAATGGTAAGCGCGGCAGGCCCAGGCCAGGTCGCCAAGCGGATGCCCGAGCGTCGACAGCTCCCAATCGAGCACCGCGACCACGCGCGGCTCGACCGGATGGAAGATGATGTTCTCGATACGGTAGTCGCCGTGCGCAATCGTCGTCTCATCGTCGGCCCGGATATTGCGTCCGAGCCATTCGATCAGGCGATCCATCTCCGGAATCTCGTCGATCTTCGAGGCCTCGTACTGTCTCGACCATCGCGCCAGCTGGCGCTGGACATAAGCCTGCGGCCGGCCGTAGTCGCCGAGTCCGACCGCGCGAAAATCGACCCTGTGCAGCCGAGCGAGCACGTCGTTCATCGAGTCGTAGCAAGCCGCGCGCTCGCGCGGAGTCGAGTCGGGCATCATCGGGTCGCGCATGATGCGTCCCTCGACAAAGTCCATCACGAAGAATGGGGTGCCGATGACGCCGGCGTCCTCGCACAGGAGGTGCACGCGGGGTACGGGCACGTCGGTCGCCGCGAGCGCTTTGATAATTCGATATTCGCGCTCGACCTGATGCGCCGACGGGAGCAGCGTGCCGGGCGGCTTCTTGCGCATGACGAAGCGCGCGTCAGGAGTCTCCAGTAGAAAGGTGGGATTCGATTGCCCGCCGACGAACTGTCGAACAATCAGAGGACCGCGAAAATCCGGCATCCGCTCGCGCAGATAATGTTCGAGCGAGGCTTCATCGAAGCGATGATTCTCGCGGACGGGTGTTACCTCACCCTCAACCGGCATTAGTTCGCGCTCCGAATTTCAGGTTCCTGCTTGCAACAGCTCTGAATCTCGGTCTGCGCCAGATCGGTGTCAACGGGGTTGAGATGCGGTTCGGAGTTCGTCTGTATTTTGATGCCGGCAATCAGACGCCCCCAGCCGAGTTCTTCTCTGACGTAGTAGGAGCGGCGTTCGGTCTGGAATTCCACTTCGTCCTCGCCGCCGTCGTTCTGAACGCTGCATACAACCTTCTGTCCAACCGGAACCACGAACGCGTGATAACCGCCCGGACCGATCCGCGCCGTATCCTCGCCACAGGTAACGTCGGGGCGGAGCGCAACGCCGAAGTAATTGTAAGGCCGGTACACGTAGATCACGGCGTTACCGGGAGGCGACTCGATTTTTTCGAACGGTTTGCCCTCGACGGCGCATCCGATCGCGAGAGCGACGACGACGCCAAGCAACAATGCCAGAAGTCCTCGATTCATTGGCCGACGGATGCAGTTGGAGATTTGCGCGCGCTGGCGGCGGCCTGCGCCAACCTGGCCTCGTCGGCATAGATCTTCTGATCGAGCCGTTGCCGGACTGCGGCACGGGCGGCGGCGTCAACCTCTTTGTGGCTGGCCTGCGTGTACAGGCTGTACGACTCCGAGACGTGTTCCTTGGCAGTGTAGTCGCCGATGACGGTGTCGCCCGCACTGATCGACAAAGAGGCAAACGCCGTCACCCCAATATCGCCGGTCGGATTGCCAAGCCAGCTCCCCGGATCGACCGCGCTGAGAAGCAGTGGGATATGATAGTCGTCGTGCGTCAATTCTTCGCGATAGGTAAAGGTCAGCGGCGAAGAATCAGACAGCGACATCGCGACCGCGGGCGGAAGTTCGGCCCGGTCACCGGAAAGCAACTTGCCTTTGAAGGGTAGCGGATGCGCGGGCACGTCCGCGACTTTGGGCGCGATGACGAGTTGCGAATCCGCCACGGGGGACGCTCCGGCAAACTGCGATTGCGACTGCAGCGATTGCGACTGCAATTGATCGGGCTGCTGGGTGGCGCATCCGCCTGCGCCTATCGCAGCACAAAATGCCGCGAGAATGAGTATTTGCCTCATGCCTTATAGACGTTGCGCCAATATTCAGGATGCGGAGCGTGCCAACGCCATAAGAAAATTGTACCAGAAATGGGCGCTTTACTTGACGACGCCGCCGGCCACGTAGACGGTGCCGCCGAGCATCTGTTCGACTTCGAGCTGCGACAGCAGTCGCTCGAGATGGCTCCACGGGCGCGCGAGACCCTCGAGCGTGCTCGTCGAGCGCAGCGCGGCGTTCCACACCAGGATATTCAGCGGCATCGTACGGGCAGGCGCCCACTTGAGTCCGGCCGCTACTATCCGCGCGCCGGGCCTCAGATGGCTGACGACGTTCGCGAGCGCACCCGGCGTGCGCATTATGTCGTGCGTGAAATGAAACAGCGCCGCGTCCGCCGCGAACGGTATCGCGGCTTCCTCGACCGAAGCCGCGACGAGCGCGACGTTGTTCCAGCTGTTTTCAGCCGCCCGCGCGCGCGCCCGTTCGAGCATCTCGGGGCTCTGCTCGATCCCGGCGATCGAGCCTTCAGTTCCGACCAGGCCTTCGAGCGCCGAGAAGCTCAGCCCGGTACCACAGCCAACGTCCAGAACCCGATCGCCCTTTTTCAGACGCAGCTGATCGATCGCGCGCTGACGCACAGGTTCGAACAACAAGAGTTCGAGATCGTAGATGCGCGCTCGCGATCGATATTGACGCAGCGCGGTCGAGCGGTTCGGCGTCAGCCAGCGCGCGAGCCTTTGAAACGGCGGCGAGCGGTCGTCGGAAGGAGGGTCCACCTTCGATGCCTCGCCCTACGGAGTATCAGGGATCGAAGTTAGAGTTACAGCGCTCTGGCTACGATCCAGATGATGCTGCCCAGCACGAGGATTGCGTTGATTGCGGCGCTGGCCAATGCGCCGGGTCCGCGCTTGGCTGCGGCGCTCAGGTAACCTTGGGCGTAGAGGATCCGAGCGATAACGAACAGCAGCCCTAGTGCGACGCCGAAGTGATAGTTCACCACCATCGAGAAAATCCAGACCGCGGGGATGAAGACGATCAGGCTCTCGAGCGTGTTTACATGCACCCGGAAGTAGCGCTCGAAGTCGGGATTGCCGGTGGTGGCCGGCGCCTCGACGCCGTACCTCTGTCGCGCGCGTCCAACCATCACGCCGAGAATCGAGTATTCGAGCAACGCCAGCAGCGTCACCAGTTCGAGTTCGTGATATCCCGCCATGTACGTCGTACCTCCCGTTCGCATGAAGGTACTCGCGCGGGTTGAAGAGTGCGAGATATGAGGTGCTGAACTAGCCGCGGCGGAATTTTGCCTGGCGCTCGGCTTCCAGTTTATCGGCGGCGTCGCGCGATGGCCGCGCGGGCATCCATCCTCTGGTGTAGTCGATGTCTTCCCACGAGCGATCGTTGGCGTCCCATACATAGGGCAGCTCGACGATCGTCGCAGGAGCGGAGATGGTGTCGAACGCTCGCATCGCGTCGATGACGATCCGGCGCTGCAATTCGGGTTGATCCGGCGGGCCGGTCTGGTGGCCCAGCGGAAAATTCACGAACACCGCGCGCGGCGGCTTCACCGACTGGGTGATGTCGAGTGCGGAAGTCATGGAGAGCGTGGGGATTCCCGCTTCTTCGACTGCACGCGCGATCAGTCCAACGGACTGATGGCAGACGGGTCATGCCGGGACGAGGAAGAAAGCATCGGCGTGGGCGCGCTTGAGCTCGTCAACAATTTGCGGAGCGAGTTCGTCGCGGACTTTGCGCGCCGAATAAATTCCGCCCATGAAACTGAACGCGGGATCGACCAGCGCGCCGATGACGCCGGCCGTTTCAAGCTCGCGCATCCGATCCAGCGGGAACACGCAGTTGACGTCGCGCTCGGCGTCGCCGGTGGGATAGCCGAAATGCCAGACGCTCAGTTCGTCGCGGCGCGCATCAACCGGGATGCGACGGTACGACGCGTCCTCGCGATGAAAGCGCGGCTGATCGCGATACATGATTCCGCCAGAGCTGATCATCGCGACCCTGCATTGCGCGATTGGCCGGGTCAGCGGAGTGAATGGCGCCGAGTCGTTTTCGACCCATCGATAAGGAGTGAAGTCGTTGTAGAGATCGCGCGTGCGAGGGATGTATGCGACCGGCATGAAGACACTTTACGTGCGACGCGGGCAATTCGGCAAACGCGGCGCGAAGGCGTTAGCGGTGGCTAGACGCTGCTGATCAGAGAATATTCATTCTGAAAGGGGTGAATGGAACGTGCGGCTCTCTGGCGGCGAACAGGAATAACGCACTCTCCCAACGGGTGTCTAAGCTACAGGAGAGTAACGAAGATGCGGGATATCGACGGGTAGGTCTAGGAGGCGTTTATCGAGATGATTGACTCTGCCTATGGTTTTCTGAGATGAATGTTTGCGCAAAGAGTCCCGGGGGGGACCGCTACAGGATTTGGGTTCCCGATTTGGGCGAGGCAGGCCAGATGCCGTTTCTGGCGCGAGTTTCTAGGGAGGGTCTGTAATGCACGTATCATTCAGGCATGCGCGACGCGTGGTGCTGGGCGTCGCGGTGGGGGCGCTGTTACTCGCTGCTGCACCGGATTCCGGTCACGCGGAGATTCTTTCCATCTGCGTATCGCCGCATGGACAGAAGATACTTCTGCCGCTCGGCGGGACTTGCAATGCGCCGGACCGGCAGCTCACGTGGGATAGCGGCGGCGTCACCGGCCCAACCGGGCCGCAGGGTCCCGCCGGTATGCAAGGACCAGCAGGACCGACCGGCCCTTACGGTGAAGCTGGGCCGCAGGGTGCTGTGGGACCGGCCGGCGTGATCGGGCCGGTTGGAGACGTTGGAGCGACTGGTCCGGTCGGACCGGCCGGAGAAGTGGGTCAGCAAGGGCCGCAAGGGCCGACTGGACCGACGGGCGCTACAGGCCCGACGGGACCGACGGGATACCACGGAGTTAACGGCATCAACGGGGCCCAGTACTACACGCTGGGCGGCGGCAACCTGGGCAGTAACGCCTCGCTGCTCTTCGGCTACAAGAATACTCTCGCGGGCACGAGTTCCACGGTCGGGACCAACCCGATTTTCTACGGTCCGGGCAATGGCGCCGACACGCAACTCGAGAGTGAAGCGGTGCCAATCGACGCTTCGGTCGCGACCCAACTCTGGGTGCAGACCACGAATGCGCCCGGTGCGGGACAGACCTATTCGTTTACTCTGTACGATAATACCAATAGCACCTATGTTTCGTGCACGATTGGTAATCCGAGCAGCAGTTTCCCAACCCTGACCGAGTGCAACGATTTGGATGACAGCGCCAGCTTCAGCGCCGGCGACACGATCGCTCTGAAGGCTACGGCAACCGACGGAGCGGCGCCGACAGAAGTGAAGTGGCTGGTGGTGATGCACCAGACTGGCGGCACTGGCGCGCCGCTTTTGCCATGAGTCGCCGATATAGGGGTGCGGAAAAATGCTGACGAGTACGCGAATGGTAACAGTCAGGGAGGGGACGAGAATGCCTCAATCTTTTAAGAACGCGTGGCGCTGGCTCGTCGGAGCATCGGCGGCTGCGATGCTGATAGCGAGTATCTCGCCGGCGGCGAATGCGCAGACGCCGGATACCGGGGTCATCAGTCTGTGCGTGGCCCGGAGCGGCAAAATCATCGGGATAAATATTCACTGCAAGCCCCATAACTTCCAATTGACGTGGAATATCCCGGGGCCTGCGGGTCCAGCCGGGCCGCAGGGCTATACCGGACCCGCTGGCGCGCCGGGCGCGCCGGGGTTGACGGGATCGGAAGGCCCCGTGGGTGCAGTGGGACCTACCGGACCAATGGGAGCCTTGGGTCTGACCGGTCCTGAGGGTTCGCAAGGCGTGACGGGTCCGACAGGTCCGACGGGTAATACTGGGTTCCCCGGACCAACCGGGCCGGTCGGCGCTATCGGATTGACGGGAGCTTCCGGCGTGCCGACCTTTCCCGTGGGCTGCACTACCGCAGGCTGCAATGACCAAGTCGAGATCCTGAGCGGCGGGACGCTCGGTGGAACTATCGGCGATCAAGCGGCAATCCAGCTGACCGTAAACTCCGGCTCTGGCGGAATCCCGACCACCCCGCTCTACATGGGACCGGGCAACGGCGCGTCGGGACAAGGCATTACCTCAATTCCTCCTGCCCCGGTGGCAGGGCCGCAAACCAGCGTCGAAGTGCCAATGCCGGGCGGCACAGCGTTCAATATGATTGTTTCGATCACACCGACCGGTGCGGGTCCCGTCGGCAGCGCATACGAATTCGTCGTCTGTAATGGCACGCTCTCCGGCACGGGCGAACCGGGGGACTGCGACTTTGCGACCAATCCTTTCCCATTCGACACGGCCCCGGGCTGCTTCATCGCGCACTCCATCCCGACCCCGAATCCGCAGGTGTGCACGTCTAATACTTCGGGAGGCCCGCTGACCTTGACGTTCAATCCGGGCGACCCTCTTTCGATTATGGCTTACAGCTCTGAAGCCAGCACGACCGACACCGTCAACGTAAGCTGGTCGATGGACTTCGCGATCAACACGGCGGACGCCTTCTGATTTGCGGTACGCGAGGAGGAAAAAACACATGAAATCGCGATCGGAAGTCAGCACGGCTGGAGGGGAACAGAAAATGGAGGGCGTGAACATGCCTGCTTCGTTTAAATCGGCGTGGCGTTGGCTGGTCGCTGCGACCGCCGCTACGATACTCTGCCTGGCGGCGCTTCCAGGTGTAGGCCGGGCCGAGAATATTGAGATCTGCATCAATAATAACAACGGCAAAATCAAAGGCATCAACCTCGGCGTCGGCGGATGCACCGGGAATCGAACCGAACTCGACTGGGTGACGACTGGACCGGCCGGACCCACAGGCCTTCAGGGCGTAGTCGGCAATCCCGGACTTGCCGGTACGCAGGGACCCCCGGGATCGCCGGGTGCCGCGGGACCTGCGGGAGCGCAGGGAGCAGCAGGACCGGACGGCCCCCAAGGCGTCGCTGGCCCGACCGGACCGACTGGCCCAGCGGGAACAATGGGTGAAGACGGAATCCGCGGAGTGCCCGGAATTGCTGGTGCGACCGGAGTGACCGGACCGTCCGGAACTCCAGGCATCCAGCAGCCGAATATATCGGTCTTCACCGGTGGCTCGATGGGCACTTTCGGGAGCCCCTCGGGAGGCCCCTACAACGTCGGATTGTCCGGGAACAACAGCGTCATGGCCAACATCCTGGTACTCGGACCCGGCAACGGTTCGGATACGTCCCAGGCGACCGAAGTGCCGATGTCTGAAGGGGGGACTGCGGAACGCTTGTTCGTCGCCGTAGATAACGATCCCGGAACCCAGATGAATAACGGGATCCCGAGCACGTTCTTCTTCTTCCTGTGCGACAACAACTCCTTCCCTGCGGACTGCAACGTTGCCTGCTTCATGTCGGGACCCGACACGACTTGCAGTGACCTGACGGATACACAGGTGTTCGCTGCGGGCGACTCTATGAGTCTATGGGCGTTTGCCAGCTACCCCGGGGCGAATCAAGCAGACGTGAAGTGGTCAGTGACTTACGACCACGGCGCACCTATCGCACCTCCAATCTGAGCTATGAGTGCTGAATGTTGAGACCGAAAACCCCCGGATTAAACTCCGGGGGTTTTTTTTAAGGAGTTAACGAGTATTAGAGCCCCTGTACGCATTGTTTTAGTCTGTATCTGAGGTTATTGTTCACGCGCGGGGGGAGAGCTTCTACGTGATCGACGGGGAGCGACGATCACATTGTACTGCGACATATGTGGACTCGCAGGCTTGTCGGAAAAGGAGGATTTTCCGGTGAAAGTGCAGCCCAGCTTGACTTTCCGTCACCAACGAATCGCCCAGGAAAACACCTGGGGACCAACCCTTGCAATCTTTGCCTCCGCGTTGCTGGCACTTGCGATGACTGGCTCGCAGAGCGCGTGGGCTTTCAACGTCAAGAACGCAAGG
This sequence comes from uncultured delta proteobacterium, assembly GCA_963711565.1. GTDB lineage: Bacteria > Desulfobacterota > Binatia > Binatales > Binataceae > Binatus. The sequence continues at coordinate 151,263 of CAVQEQ010000002.1, forward strand.
CTCGTCGATAAAGGATTCAAGGTTTTCACCAAAGAGACCTTCAACGGTAACGGCCGTACCTGCTCAACCTGCCACATACCCAAGGACGACTACACAATAAGCCCTGCGGATCTTCCGACGCTGAGCGCGCATGACAGGAATCTTGTGTTTGCGACACACAATTCGCAGCTCGAAAACCAGACCCTGGTAAATCAGTTCGCTATGTTCAACATCACTAACGACACCCCTGGTGCTAGCGGAACCGGTACGACACCTACCGGTCCGTTCCGCGCCTCGATGCAGCTTAGCGGCTTGGCACTGACCACGCTGAACGACTGCCCCAACGCGACCGTGATTGCGTCGGCCACCGATACCGGCCCCACCGCCCAGATTACAACCGCTACGCCTCCCACCTTTCCGTTTGCGCTAAACGAGGAGGTGAGAGTCGAGGGGGTCAGCGTCGCCGGCTACAATGGAAGTACGTTCGAGATCTCGAGCGTGATCAGTCCCACGACATTCCAGTACACGACGTTGACTGGCGCCGCGATCACCGGACTCCCCTCAGTAGGGCCCGGCGGCGGCGTCAGCGGGCTGCCCACTCCACCAATTACTACGACGGGGTCGGGAGCGTGTTCGACTGCACCTAATTTCGTCACGACGCCGACCACCACGGGCACCCGGTTCATAGAGCTCGGCTGGGCGGGAGATGGCGCACCCCTGGATCCCACGCTCTTCGAAGTAGGCAAGCCTCGCGATTACGCGGATTGCGTCGCCGCCGTCAATAACGCTGACGCCAACCAGAACGTTCTCAGCCCGGTGTTGAATGCGTTCTCGACCGGCGCCGTCAGACACCATTTTGCGCGCACCAATGCTCGCGTGCCCGGAAAGGATTTCCGTTGCCCAACTCCCGCTGAGCAGAATGCGCTCACCGCGTTTCAGGAGTACCTCGGGCGCCAATTCCCCTCTGGCACACCTCTCGAACTCGCCCTGGAAGCAGGGACAACGTTCCCCGGGACACAAGTCAGCTCTGTGCAACCCGTGGTCACTTTCAATGACTCCACGGCGGAGACGGGCAAGGCCATCTTCCTGAATCCGAGCGCGTCCTGCAATTTCTGCCACTTCAATGCGGGCGCAAGCATGAGTACAACCCAGGTAAAAACGGAGCCGTTGGGAGATCCACCGCTGCCGTTCCCCGGCCGCAACGAGAACAACTCGCAACTCGTGAACATCCTGACCAACACCAGCTTTATTATTCCGTCAAGCGGACAGACGGTTACCGGCGGACTTGATGGCTTGACGCCGGTGACAGTCGGCACGGACCCCGGCGACGGAAATCCCTTCAGCGACAAGCACGGTGGGTTCATCCCGGTATTCAACGTCCAATCAATCATAGAAGCGCCGCGAAAAAAGAGCTTTTTCCACAACGGCGCTTTCAATACCAGCGTGGAGGACGCGGCGTCGTTCTACTTTGGCAACCCCACGGTTCAAACTTCGGGTAGCACGCTCATCACGCCCGGTTTCGACCTCGCCAACGGCAACTTCGCGATTGGCACTAACCAGGATGGCTCGCCGGTGACCCTCGCGCCCGGATTGCCGAATCCCCTGCCAAGAGCATCGGGACAACAAACCGGCACTCAGGCTCTTGTGGCTCTTGCGGGCACCTACTTTCCTGGCGATTCGGTGTCAGGCAACGTGCTGACTTCGCCGGGCGGGCAGGACGTGCTCAACACGCTTGGCTTCTTCCTGAGGGCGCTAAACGTGGTTTACAGCATCGCCGATTGCGAGCGGCTGGTGGACGATACGGTCAGCCGTCTCGATGCGGGTTTGCCGACTGAGGTGCCGATCCTCAACTGTACCACGGACTTGGGCGATGTAGACCGTGTAATTGCGGGCGCGCGCGTGACCGTGCCGGACAACTACGTCACCGTCCAGATGCAGGCTCAGAGCCTTCAGGGCGAGTTGAAGAAGTACGCGAACCAGCACAATCGCGCGAAGCTCATAGGAGTTATTAATCAGCTACAAGCCATGAGAAGCTCGATTGCATCGATCTCACCCGACCTGTCGGAGTGACGCGGACCTGTGTGGCTGGAACCCCCCGGTAGCTCCGGGGGGTTCCTTTTTCCGGCGCGAAGCTACTTCAGACGCGGCAGCACTTCGGCGCCAAATCGGTCCAACGAACGCCGCGCCTTGGCGGGATCGAGACCCGGCAATTGCGTGACTACGATCAGCTCGGTCATCGGAGTTGATTCCAGTATCTCTTCGAGGCGTGCGGCGACGTCGGAGGCCGTGCCCAGCACGCTGGTGCGTCGCAAGCGCTCGGGGTCGGGACGAATCAGCACCTTGCTCTGATCGGTCGTGCCGGCTGCGGCCGAGAGCCATTTACCGTACAGCTCGGCCTGGTACATGAGCGCGTCGCGCGTGTCGCGCCACGCATCCTCCTCGCTGTCGGCGACGTAAACCACGCGGCTATTGACGATGCTGTATCGCGCGGCGTCCTTGCCTGCCGCCTTCAACGCATCGAGATAGATTCCGATTTCCCGGCGTCCCCCGACGCATGCGAATCCCATATCGAGCTGGGCGGCGCGCCGAATCGATTTCGCGGCGCCGGCGCCACAGCAATTCGGGATGCGGCCGGCTCATCGGGCGCGGCAGTACGCGCACGTCGCGGAACTTGAAATACTTGCCGTCGAAGCTGAACCGTTCGCCGGTCCACGCCAGCTTGAGAATCTCGATAGTCTCGAGCGTGCGGCCGAGTCGCTGTGGGCGCGGCACGCCGAAGCCTTCGAACTCCTCGGCACGATAGCCCAGCCCAATCCCGAGCCGCAGCCTGCCGCCCGAGACCACATCGACGAACGCGGCGTCCTCGGCCAGCTTCAGCGGATGAAAGAACGGCGCCAGTAGGACGTAGGTGCCGATAGTGACGCGCGTCGTGCGCGCCGCGATAGCAGCAGCCGCGGGCATCAGCGCGGGCAGGTAGCCGTCGTCGGTGAAATGATGCTCGGTGAGCCAGATGGAATCGAAGCCAAGCCGCTCAGCCGCCTCAACCTGCGCGAGCGATTCGCGATAGAGCTCTTGAAACGAAATCTTCGAGCCGGGCGGATTTCGGAAATCGAGCTGATAACCGACCTTGACCTTGCGCACGACTCACCTCGCAGGTATCAGCGCGCGGCGAGGCCGCCGTCGACGATCAATTCGGTGCCGGTGATGTAGGACGCATGGTCGGACAGCAGGAAGACGATCGCGTTTGCGATTTCCCACGGCGTGCCTTGCCGGCGCATCGGGATTCGGGGGGCGACGGTGCTCTCGCGGTCGCCGACGAGTCGCCGCACCATCGAGGAGTCGATCAACCCCGGCAGAATCGTGTTGACGCGGATATTGTCGCGCGCGTGCGAGACCGCGGCCGAGCGCGAGAGCCCCAGCAGCGCGGCCTTGGTCGCCTCGTACGAGATCTGCGAGTTGCTGCGGAGCGCGGCCAGCGACGAGACATTGACGATCGCGCCACCGCCGGCTTTCGCGATCTCCGGCACCGCGTAGCGCATCATCAGGAAATGGCTGCGGAGGTTCACAGCGAGCATCTTGTCGAACTGTTCGGTGGTGGTCTTCAACAAATTGCCGCCGATGGCGATGCCGACGTTGTTCACGAGCAGATGGAGCGCGGAGAACGTGCGCGTGGTGGCTTCAACCGCCCCTCGGCATTGATCTTCGACGCTCACGTCCGCGCCGACCGCGTCGGCGCGGCCGCCTTCGTCGCGAATCGCGGCGGCGGTCTGCTGCGCGAACTCAAGCGAGCGATCGGCGACCATCACGGATGCGCCTTCGCGCGCGCACATTATCGCGGTCGCGCGGCCGTTGCCAATCGAGAGCTTGTCGCCGGCTTTCGCCGGTCCGTCCGCGCCGCCGCCGACGATCAACGCAACTTTGTCCGTCAGCCGAGCCATGATTATCCCTCCTCTGCTTTAGTCCGCGGCGGGTCGCGCGGTTGGAAACCGCCGCACGTATTGCAGGAAACGCGCGAGCGCGCGGTCGGCGTCTATCAGCAGGCCGTCGTGAAAGCGGATGGTCTTCATGATGGGCTCGTCTTCCTCGATCAAGCGGCGGAAGAATGCCTCGCCTATTTGAAGGCGCTGCTCACGCTCGGCGTCGCTGCCCTCGGACTTCGGCGTCGCCGTGACGGACCATCCGTGCGTGCGGCCGTCGGGCGTCGGCGTCCCGGTCGCCATCGAGAGAATCGCCATCCCGTTGAGCCGTCCCGCGAGCGCGATCGTGTTGGTGCCGGTCACTCGGATGCGCTGATCGAAGACGCCGAGGTTGGGATCCTCGAAGCGCACGTCGTACTGGATGCGGTAGTCGCCGACCTCGATGGCGTCGGGATCGCATTCGATCTTGAGACCGTGCAGAACGCGCAGGTGCTGGAAGTCCATCGAGTTGGTGAACGGCACCCACGGCTCGACCGGCAGATCGAAAGCCTCGGCGGTGCGAACGTCGAGGTCGGACTCGGCGTAGTCAACGAATTCGGGCACGTCGAACAGTGGCGCGGTTCCGTTGAATGCCCAGATCAATCCCCACTTTTCGACAGTGGGGTATTTGAACACTCTTGCCGCCTTCGGAATTTTTTCGGACGCGGGAATTTTGGTGCATCCGCCGTCGGGCCCGTATTGCCAATGATGGAACGCGCAGCGGATGTCGTTGCCGACGACTTTGCCCATTCCGAGGTCGGCGCCGAGATGGCGGCAGTACGCGTTCATCACGACGGCCTCGCCGTTCTCGCCGCGATACGCGATCGCGCGACCGTCCAGAAAGTCGCGGCCGATCACCTGGCCGACGCCGACTTCGTCGGAGCGCGCAATCGCGTACCAAGACTGATGGAATCCGGCGGGCTTCTTGGCGCGAGTCTTCGAGGCGCGGGCGCCGTGTGCGCGGGGAATTGCCGTCGTCGATGCCATCGTTATTCCTCAGGCGGCCGCGGCCGCGGATTTGTGTCGAACTTGGGTAGCTGGACAAAGAACAGCAGGCAGTCTTCCATGACCTCCAGCTCGCGGCCCGTGTCGGCGGGATCGACGCGGAAGGCCGAGTGAGTGTCGAGCACCTCGCCGGAGGTGACGTCGCGGATTGCGCCGCTCTCGACAAACAGGAGCTCGGGCGCGCGATGCCGATCGACTTTGTGGCGCGAGCCGCGCGCGGCGCGAATCTCGCCGATGTTCAGAGCGCGCTCGCCGAACGTCGCCATGTGCTTCAACTCGAAGCCGGGGTCGCGCGTCGCCAGCCATCCGAAGCCGTCGGGATATATGATGATGGGTTCCTCGTAACGCGGCGGCGGATACTCGACGGCGCGCCCGTTGACGTGCTCCCATATCGCCTCGTAGCCGTCCTTGCGAGTGACGCGGCCGTCGGGAGTCGAGCGCGTGAAGACTCCGGCGTCAAATTTCCCGAGGTCGGACAATTTTTCGTAGCCGCGGTTCAACTGCTGATAGCTCATGAAGCCGTAGCCGGCCGAGCCGCCCATCTGGAGCAGCAGCACGATCGATTTGCTGGTGTCGGACTGCGGGCCGTAGAAGGTGCCCTCGGGAAAATAGCCAACCGTGCCGGCCTTCAGATCCTTGCCGGGTGCGTAGTTCATCGCGCCTTCGAGGCATAGCCGGACCTGGTCGAAGTTGTGGCGATGGCGCGGCGTGAAATAGTCGCCGGCCGTTCGCACAATACTCAGTTCGAAATTGTCGGGTGAGCCGGGCGCACCTTGCAGCAGGCGCTTGAAGTCGATCCCGCCCGAGCGATGCCCCGAAACTTCGCCCCATTCAACGTCGGCAGCGTGTACCGTTTGCATAGCTGTGGGGTAGCGCGGGCGTGTGCGCGCGTCAAGGATTCACGATGCGCCCTATGCGGGGTGGTGCTCCCTCAGAATAGCACCGCAGGCTGAGATAGCCTCGAGCACGCCGTCGGCAACGCGTCCTGCTTTCACAGTAGCCAGGAACCTGTTAACGATTTTGTTCCACGCTCCGTCCGGCGCGAGGGCGTGAGTCTGGTGATCGGCGATGATCTCCACGTAGCGCTCGCCGAGCGACACGAACAGGAGGATCCGATGCGGCTGATTTGGGTTTGCGAGCGCATGCGCGTTGAATTCGCGATGCGCGAGTTGTTGAGAGCGAGCGTGCTGGACCTGCTTCGGAACGAGCCAGAGCCGGATTGGAAGCCAGTCGAAGAAGAGAGTCAGCACAATCAAGGACCACAGTTGGACAGCGATCACGGTGCGGCTCGAGAGATCGGGCCGCAGCAGACTTACGAGCGCGCCTAGCAGAATCGCGACGATAGCAGCGCATGCGATTGGATACAGCGCATAGCGATCGCTGACGCGCGTCACAACGACGCAAAGGTCGGCAGAGGTATCGCGCTCGATCGCGGCCATCGCGGCGTCGATGCGCTCGTGCTCTTCGGGTGTGAATGGATCTACCATAGTCACCAACTTCCGGATGCGCCGCCGCCGCCGAAGGATCCGCCTCCGCCGGAGAAGCCGCCGCCACCGCCACCGCCACCATAGAATCCGCCGCCACCCCAGCCTCCCGGGCCTTGGCCCGATACTCCGGGTCCCCAATAAGCGCCGTCGTAGTCTGGTGAATATGCGGCTCGAGGTGGACGCGGGACACTCGACTGAGCTACCGCGATGATTATCTGAATCAGAAGCATAACCAGGAAGGGGAGGAACACCACCAGACTGCTCGTATGCGCCCTCACGTTCGCGGGAGCTGGTTCGCCGCCCAACACCGCGAGTATCGATCGGGTGCCGGCTATGACGCCGGCGTTGAAGTCTCCGCGCTTGAAGCTGGGCAGAATATAGTTCTGGATTATCGTGCTGCAGATGGCGTCGGTAAGCGTTCCTTCGAGGCCGTAGCCTACCTCGATACGAACTTTGTGCTCGCTGGGCGCAACGATAAGTATCGCGCCGGTGTTCTTGCCTTTCTGCCCGATGCCCCAGTAGCGGCCGAGCTGATAGCCGTAGTCCTCGATCGTATATCCTTGCAGCGACGGCAAGGTCACTACGACGACTTGCTCGCCAGTTGCGCGCTCGTGCGCCGCCAGCATGTCGGTGAGCCGGCTTTGGGTCGAAGCATTCAGAATGCCGGCGTCGTCAACGACGCGGCCGGTGAGCGGCGGAAAGTTCGGCTCCGCGGCGAGTGTCGGCGATGCGAAAATCAGCAGAAGGAAAACCAGCGCGGCGAATCCAGCTCGAAATTTGTAGCGCGATTGCGTCGCGCGGCGCGCCTCTGGAATTTCGGAGATTTGGTTCATCACCCGCCGCTGGAAGCGGCGACCGCTCCCCTCGTGGGGACAAGGGAAGATGAACTCACGGGTGGATGGGATTTTTGCAGTCACCAGCTTCCTGATGCGCTTCCGTCTTTAGCAGTCTGTTGAAAAAGTAATTTTCGACGCCTGCTCCCCCTCTCTTGTCTCCCCCAAAGGGGGAGAAGTTGTAGGTAAGAAGACAGCTTCTATGCAGAGTGTTGAAGCGCTTGAAATCAAATCCACGAGTTGCATCTAGTTCTTCAACACCCTGCTAAGGGCTTCGCCCCAAGCCCTACAAAATCAAATAGACAAATCATCGAATGTCCGACTTCACAGAGCCGCAACGCACTGCGCGTGCGTAGTCGTGGTCGGTCTTACCGGCGCTGAGCACGTCGCCATCGCCGAAGAGCACGCCCCACGCGAGCATCGAACCGGGGGGCGGAACGATCGGACTGGGGGCGTAGGTCGAACCCGACCAGTAATAGCCTTTCGATGGGCCGGCAGACTCCGTGCAACTGCACTCCCTGGTATGCTTGGCGCCATCCACAGTACAGCCTGATGTGCAGTAATTGTTAAACGCCGCATCTACCGGCGGAAGGTAGGTCTCGTAGTCCACGATGCTCTGCAGCTCCTTGACGTTTGGTATGCGCCAGTCGCAGTAGCGGGCGAAGCAGGGCGAGGTGTTGAGCTGAGCAACCCACTGGAAGATCGTCATTCCGCCGCCTGAGACGTTGCACGTCCCGTCGCCCGAGCAATCCGCGTCGGTGCCGCACACCGTGGTGGAGCTGTTCGAGCACGTCCCCTGCCAGGGGTAGGTGTTATCCCAGTTGTGGAGACCACCGCCGGCCTGGTCCTTCTTCTCCCACATGAGGTTGGTATTTTCGTCCGTGACAGTGCCATCGCCGTTGTCGCGGTATCTGAGCGGTGCGCCGGCCCTGATGTCACCGTCATCGCCGGCCACATAGGAAGTGGTCTGCCCCGTGGCAGGGAACTTCTGGGGTTCGAGAGAGGACGGGCAACCCTCGGCAGGTAGGGGAAATACTGCCGTCGCCTCCCCTTGGTCAGATTGGGTGTATCCAGCGCGCGCCCACAGTAGCGTGATACACACCGCAATAAGCGTCAGACTTGATTTTCCCATCATACTTGTCCCCTCTGGAATGGAAGTTCTCTTCTGTGCGCCAACTCTGTCAAGCGGCGCTCGTTGTGCCAAGCACAGTAAAGGCGGCGGATACCTCAGTAGCGGCCGAGTTGCCGGCCGAAATCCTCGACGTGAGAATCAGTAGCAGGATGAGCGCGGTACTCGCCGCTCGACCGACCTCGTTCGGCCGTGCGCGAGGCAGCATCAGAATTTGACCTGGGGTACCTGTTGGGCTTGGTCGGAGATCGTGAAGGTCTCGCGGACTTTCATCTCAGGGTAGAGGATCGCGGCTATCCAGCGCTGCGGGATAGTCCTGAGCGCGGTGTTGTACTCCTGCACAGCGAGAATGTAATCGCGGCGCGCCACCGTAATGCGATTCTCGGTGCCCTCGAGCTGCGACTGAAGCGCAAGAAAATTCTGATTCGACTTAAGGTCGGGGTAAGCCTCGGCTACCGCGAGCAGGCGGCCCAGTGCGCCGCCGATGGCGGCCTGGTTCTGCTCGAACTCATGAAAGGCCTGCGGGTTTGACAGGATGTCTGCCGGAAGCTGCATCTGGGTTGCATGCGCGCGCGCTTCGGTCACCTGGGTCAGCACCTGCTGCTCCTGATGAGCATAACCCTTGACCGTCTCGACAAGGTTCGGGATAAGGTCGGCGCGGCGCTGATATTGATTCAGCACCTCGCTCCAGGCGGCCTTCACTTGCTCGTCGAGTGTCGGAATCTTGTTGACGCCGCATCCAGACAGGGATGGCAGCATCAATCCAAAGACTACGATGAGAGTTAGCTCGCGGAAGTGCTTCACTCGAAACAAGGTGACACCTGTGTGAAGGTGCGACATTAACCGCTCCGCGTCAAGAGAACTCGAAGCGGACGGGATGCGGGCAACCTAACCCCTAACCCCTTCCCATGTGGGAAGGGGAACAATCGCGGGAAAAATGATCAGGCGCCTTCGCGGCTCTTGAAGCGGTGCTGATTCGGCTCGGGCGGCATAGTCAGTAGCTCGCGCGAATAGATCTCGCCAAGATACTCGATCAGATTTCGCATCGAGACTACCGCGGTCGGGCGGCCGTCGTCGTCGACCAGCGGAATGTGACGGAATCCCTCGAGCACCATCTTGCTCAGCGCGAACGCAACGTTGGCGTCGGAGGGGAGCGTGAACGGATCGGCAGTCATCGACGCGGACACGGGGGTGTGCATGAGGTCGAGCGGCTGGCCGGCGACCTTCATCAGAATGTCGCGCTCGGTGAAGATGCCGGCGAGGCGGTCGTCTTCCATTACGAGGACGCATGCGCGCCGCTCCTGCTGCATCAGGTGAATCGTGTCGGCGAGAGTGGAGGTCGAGGAGACCATCAGCGCCGGCTGCGAGACCACCTCGCTGAGCGCAGTGTTCGCGAGCGCGGACTCGAGAACCTGGGGGCCGGGATGTTCGTCGTCGAATAGCTCGCGGTCATCGTCGTCGATCGCCATGGTCATCCCTCCGATGCCGATACGCATAGCCTAGGCCGTTGCCAAGTTTAGGGCAAAGGGCGCGAGCGACCTGCGTGAAGGTTAGGAGACGACTAGCCGGACGCCACGATCATTTCCTCGACGTCACGCAGCCGATCCTTGCCGAAGAAGATCTCGTTGCCGACGTAAAACGTCGGTGAGCCGAAGGTGCCGCGCTCAACTGAGCGATTGGTGTTCTCGATTAGTTCGTCCTTCACCGGCCTGGTTTCGATTAGCTCGAGGATTTTTGGAGTGGGCAGCCCCGCTTCGTCGAGCGCCACGCGAAAAATATTGGGGTCGTCCATCTTTTTGGGGGCAGCCCACATGTTGCGGTACATCTCGTCCACGTAGCGCTCGAACACACCGAGCGACCGCGCGGCGATAGCTCCCCGCATCATCATCAGAGTGTTTACAGGAAAGAAGGGGTTGCTCTGAAAACGCGTAATCCCATGGCGTTTGATGAAGCGGGCCATTTCAAGCCGCTCGTACTCCGGCTTGTTCCTGATCCCCACCAGGCTTTGCGCGGGCGACCGATTATTGGTCATCTTGAACACACCGCCGAGCAACACGGGCACGTATTCGAACTTCGCTCCCGTGCGCTTTTCGATTTCCGGAATCACGAGATGGCTCAGGTATGCGTTAGGACTGCCGAAGTCGAAGTGAAATTCTACTTTGACCATAGGGCTCACCATTTTTCTCCGAAGGGACGGATCTCCTGCTCGAAGGTCCACGCGTCGCGCGGCTGCTGGTAGAGCTGCCAATAGGTTTCAGCTACGGCGGCGGGTCTCATGAGGCGCCCCGGGTCAAGGTTCTTCATCGCCTCGTCACCTTCTCGCTCCCTGATTCGATCGCGTACCCATGCGGTATCGACGCCCGCGTCGATTATGAGATGAGCGACGTGGATATTCTTCGGGCCGAGCTCGCGCGCGGCGCTTTGCGCAACCGCGCGCAGGCCGAATTTCGCGGCCGCGAATGCGGCGTAACCGGCGCCGCCGCGCAGGCTGGCGGTGGCGCCGGTGAAGAATATCGCTCCGCGACCGCGCGGGATCATCAGGCGCGCGGCCTCACGCCCAGCGACGAAACCGGAGTAGCAGGCCATCTCCCAGACCTTGCGGAACACGCGGTCGGTGGTCTCGAGCAGCGAGAAATTGACGTTGGCGCCAATATTGAAGATGCACACTTCGAGCGGCGCCTGCTTGTCGGCGTCGTGCAGGAATGCGGTGAGGTCATCTTCCTTGCGCGCGTCGAGCGATCGCGCGGAGATTCTGCCCCCGCCTGCCTCGACCTCGGCAACCAATGGCGCGAGCTTGTCGCCTTGCCGGCGGCCCGCGAAAACAGTGAAACCTTCGGCCGCGAATTTTTTGGCGATTGCGCCGCCGATATAATCGCCGGCGCCGATCACTGCCGCCGTTGCATTTCTGTGCTCCAAAGGGAAATCCTCCTTGCGTCTAACGGCGGCCGGTCGCGCGGACCTTGCCATGCTTAATCACTCGCTTGGCGGTACTCTTCAATATCAACTCTGAAAGGTCTTCGTCACTCACCGCACGCGCGAGAATCAGCGCGCCGGCCATGGAAGCGAACGCGACGATCGCGTCCTCGTAGCGGTGTCCTTTCCGATCATCGGGCATCAACCGGGATAGAAATTCGAGATCGTCTTTTATCTCCCGGGTGAAGGCCTTACGAACGCGGCGCGGTTGCCGGGCGATGTCGGTGCCGAGGGCGGCGACCACGCAGCCGGTGCCGGGCGCGTCGCGATGAGCACGCGACAGGTAACTGTCCACGATCGCCGGCAGCGCACGCTTGCCCGGGTTGCGCTCGAGCGCTCGCTGCCAGACGCGCTTGCCGCGCGCCAGCGCGAAGCGAATCGCTTCCGCCGCGATAGCCTCCTTGGAGCCGAACTGGCTGTAGAGCCCGCCGTGAGTAAGGCCGGCATCTTCGGTAATCGAGTCAACGCCGGTCGCGGCGATACCCTGCTCGCGGAACAGACGCGCGGCAGAAGTCAGGATTCGTTGGCGGTTATGCGCAGCCTTTTCTTTGGAAACCCGCATCCACCTCTCCAACTGTTTGCGATCTGTACTTGACACATATGATTACGAGCGTCATTAATATGCCAAACATGACGAGCGCCATCAATAGGGCGGGTGGGAGTGATCATGAGCGAATCCAGCTCGGGAAAATCAGGCAAAGTTTGCGTTGTGGTCGGCGTCGGCGAAGGCCTTGGCATGGCGCTCGCGCTGCGCTTCGCCGCGGGTTACAAGGTGGCGCTGATCGCCCGCAGCGCCGAGGTTATCGGCAAGACCGCCAGCGAGATCAAGTCGGCAGGTGGCGTCGGGCTTCCAATCCAGAGTGACGCGACTATCGAATCGGATATAGCAACCGCGCACGAACGAATTGAGCGCGAACTCGGGCCAGTCGAAATCCTCATCTACAATGGCGGCCGTCGTCCAATGGGCCGCCTGATGGACACCACTCCCAAGGTGTTCGAGGAGACCTGGCGAGTGCATACGTTCGGCGCATTTCTGTGGGCGCGGCAAGTCGTGCCTGAGATGCTCTCACGTGGCAGCGGCGCGATTCTTATCACTGGCGCGACCGCGGGCATCAGGCCGTGGCCGACTTCGGCAGGGTTCGCGCCCGCGAAGTTTGCAGTGCGCGGTCTCGCCGAAGTGATGTCCCGCGATCTTCATCCACAGGGCATTCACGTGGCATACGTTAACGTCAACGGCGGCATCGACATGCCGCTGCTCAGGAAGTTCCGTCCCGATTCAAAGGACGAAGACTTGCTCAAGCCGTCGGCGATTGCCGACGCGTTCTGGTACCTTGCGCATCAGGATCGGAGCGCATGGAGCCATGAGCTCGATGTCAGACCCTTCAAAGAAAAGTTCTAGGGCGGATGCCGCTGCTGCTGCCATGACGAATGATCTAACTCTATGGGGAGTCGGAACGAGCCGCACGATGCGGCCTCATTGGATGCTGCTGGAACTGGGCTTGGAGTACAAGTTTCACGCGATAGGTTCGCGCACTGGAGAGACCAAGACCGATGAGTTCATGCGGATCAATCCGCGGCATAAGATTCCAGTCCTTCGCCATGGGTCTTTCATCTTAACCGAGAGCGCGGCAATCATTCAGTACTTGAGTGAGACCTTTAGCAGTCCCGAATTGATAGCAGTCCCCCGCGATGCTGAGAGTAGGGCCGCTTTGAACGAATGGTGTTATTTCATCGCGACGGAGCTGGACGCCGGTTCGCTCTACGTGATGAGACGCCATGTAGGCCTCGAGCACGTCTATGGCGCTGCGCCAAAGGCGGTAGAAGCCGCCAGGAACTACTTCATGGAGAACGCCGAAGCGATGGCCCCCAGGATCGCGAAGTCGGGCCGATATCTAATGGGCGATCGGATCAGCGTGGCCGATATCCTTCTGATGACTTGCCTTGATTGGGCAGTTACCGACCGAATTCCATTATCCGACACCTTGCATGAGTATCGCTCACGTGTAGCTAGCCTGCGGCGTACCAGAAGGCTCTTGAGAGGAATTTTCCGGCGAGGGGTTAGTCCTCGCCAAACTGATCGGCAACGAGGAGTAAGGAAAATGCCGGGTGCTATGGAAGGAGTGCGAGTACTCGACCTGACGACGATGGTTGCAGGGCCGGTCGCGACTATGATGCTCGCCGACCAGGGCGCCGAAGTTATCAAGGTCGAGTCGCCGCATGGCGATCTTATGCGGCATTTCAGCCGTGGACGCAACGGCATGAACGCAGCCTTCCTTAGCTGCAACCGGAACAAGCGCTCGCTGGCTGTAGATCTTAAGTCAGCAGATGGTCTTGAGATTCTCAAACGGTTGATAGCCACTGCGCAAGTGTTCGTTCACAACTTCCGCCCCGGAATTGCGGAGCGGATGGGTCTCGGCGAAGAGATAGTAAGAGCTATTCGGCGCGACATAGTTTACGTATCGATCACCGGATATGGAACGAAAGGCCCCTATGCCAACCAACGCGCCTACGATCCGGTGATCCAGGCTATGTCTGGCCTCGCGGACATCCAGCGTGACAGAGATACCGGACGTCCCAGGATGGTGCGAACTATCATCGCGGACTATACGACCGCCTTGACCGCGGCGCAGGCGATAACCGCGGCGCTTTTCGCGCGCGAACGGACCGGCGGAGGGCAGCACGTCCGGATCTCGATGCTCGACGCAATGATCTCCTATCTGTGGCCCGAAGCTATGCCCAGCCTGACCTTCGTAGGTGACGAGACCGATCCCTCTGACGGCGAGGTCGGTCCCGATCTCGTATTCGCCACGCAGGACCGTTATATAACCGCGGCTGCGCTGTCAGATGACGAATGGGCCGGCATGTGCCGGGCGCTGAATCGGCAGGAACTCATCGACGATCTCCGCTTCAAGACTGCACGCGATCGATCGGTAAATGCGGTCGAACGGCGCACGATAACCTCGGCGGAACTGGAGAAATGGCGCGCGGACGAAATCCTGCCGCGGCTACTCGCCAACGACGTTCCATCCGCACCGGTGGTGAGCCGTTTCGAGCTGCTGCATGACAAACAGGTCAGCGAGAATCATATCCTCGAGGAGTTTGACAGCGAACAATTCGGCAAGGTGCGGATGCCACGGCCGGCTGCGCTATTCGATCGCACGCCGGCAAAGATCCGCGCGCTCGCGCCCCGACTAGGCGCGGACAACGCCGCTATCCTCGCAGAGCTTGGCTACGACGCAGACGACATCACGCGCCTTGAGAGCAACAAGGTCGTGCACAACTCAGTGAAGAAGGAATCCGCTGGTGGATAAAAAGAATCCTATCGCAGTTGTTACCGGGGTAGGACCTGGCACTGGCGCTGCAATTGCGCGACGCTTAGCGAGCGGCGGCTACGCGGTTGCGATGCTCGCACGGAATCGCGATCGCCTCGCCGCGCTCGAGCGGGAGATCCCCAACTCGCATGCCTATCAATGCGATGTAACCGATGAAGCGCAGCTTGATGTTACTCTTGATGCGATACGCGCGACGCTCGGCGCGCCCAGGGTGTTGATTCACAATGCGGTTGGTGGCGCGTTCGGGAACTTCATGGAAATCGATCCCAAAGTGCTTAATCAGAATTTCCAGGTGAATACGATGGCGCTGCTGTATCTCGCTCGGCGTCTCGCGCCTGCGATGATCGCCGCGGGCGAAGGCGCGATCATCGCCAGCGGCAATACGTCCGCACTTCGCGGCAAGGCCAGCTTTGCCGGGTTCGCACCGACCAAGGCGGCGCAGCGGATTCTCGCGGAGTCGATGGCGCGCGAGCTAGGACCCAAAGGTGTGCACGTCGCCTACGTGCTGATCGATGCGGTCATCGACCTGGAGTGGACGCGCAAGCGTTTTCGCGATGCCCCCGACGAGTTCTTCATCAAACCTGCCGCCATAGCCGACGAGGTCTGGCACGTCGCGCATCAGGATCGCTCCGCGTGGTCATTCAACGTCGAGGTCAGGCCGTATCGCGAAACCTGGTGAGCGACAGGTCTTACCTGGAGGAAGGACTGATGAGCGACTTGCGGATATTTTCCTATCTGCCTAACCCGCGCATTTGGAAAGCTACTATCGCGGCGCGTCTTTGTGGTGTCGACGTTGAGGTAAGAGGAACCTCGCCCAAGGAGCTTCAATCATGGCTATGGGACTTCGACGCGCGACCGCTCTCGAGCAGCGAGCTGGCTAGGTCTACTGACAATACGAAAGGCAAGGTCGGCTTCACCGGAACTTTACATAAGACTGCGGCGTTCATGGACGCGCATCCGTTTGGCACTGTTCCAGCCGCTTTCAGTCCTGACGGTAAGACCGGCATTTTCGAATCTAACAGTATCATGCGAGCCGTAGCCCGCCTCGGCGAAAAGCGATTACCGCTGTATGGCCGCGATGCCTATGAAGCGGCACGGGTGGACAGTTTCCTCGACGCGAGTCTCGTGTTCGCGCGCGACTCACAGATTTATTTGCTTTCTTTGATCAGTGGAACGTTGTCGCCTGAGATTCATTCGAGAATGCGCGATAGCTTCGCGGTCTATCTGGCAGGAATCAACCAGGCGCTTTTGCCCAACCGCGAATTTCTGGTTGGTGAAAATATTTCCATCGCGGACATCTGCTTCGCTGCCGAGTTGGCTTTGTTCTTCAACGAGAAGGCGCGTACCGGCGAGCTTGAGAAGAAAGGGCTCGAACCGATTCTGCATCACGGCACTGATGCGGAATTTTCGCGTGTCTTTGCCCACTTCTCCCGACTGCGCAAGCACGCGGCGTTCGCGCCTGACATGGAGCCTTACCTGAAAAAATTCGAATCCTCGAAACCAATTTGATTCACGCGATGAGGCTGCACGTTGAGAATACTATCTGTCGAATCAGGAGCCGGCGTCGGCTGCCCATTTCGGGGCGCGCACCTCGACTCCGGGCCGCGAACCCTCGACCCGAATCTGATGCGGCCGGGCGCCGCCGGCTGACGCGTAGCGCACAGTGTATTGCTCGCGCAGCTCAGCCGAAATGCTTTGGAAGTGAGCATCGAGCGCGGACATATCGGTCACGCGGGGATTCATTACAAAGGTTGTTGCCCCGGTTTCATCGCTCAAGCTTTGCAACGTGGCCGCATCCACCCGCTCGTCCTCGCCGCCACTCGTTTGATGCCTGCGACCGAACCGCATCCCACCGCCACCGAACATCGGCGTAATCGTCATTGGACTCGTTCCCATCGACGACCCACCGGTCGTGCCGAGACCTACGGTATAGATCAGAACTCCAGCTCGGCGCGCAGCTTGAATGGCGTCGTTGAGTGAGTTCGAGCTCTTGTTGTCCATCCCGTCGGTCATCACCAGCAGCGCCTTCTTGGGCCATCGACCTTGTTCGACCTTCTGGAGCCCCTGCACCACCGCATCATACAGCGCGGTTTCGCCATTGGCATGGAGGATCCCGATCGCGCGGTCCAGAGCCGCGGGATCGTCGGTGAAGTCCTGCAGCAGGAAAGTGCGGTCGGAAAACGCTATTAGAAAGGCCTGGTCGCTCGGATTCAGGGTCCGAACGAAGTGCTGAAGGGCGGCTTCGGCGGCCGCCAGCTTCCACGACATGCTGCCACTGGTGTCAACCACGATACCGATACTTACAGGCATGTCGATATCGCGCTGAAGACCGAGAACCGGTCGCTGGATTCCATCTTCATAGACGGTGAGGTCCTGCTTGCGGAGGTCCTGAATCCATCGCCCGGTGTCGTCGGTGGCCGTGACCTGAATTCTGCCCACGGTGGTTTGCGGCTGGCGCTCAGAAGTCGGCACTTCGAGCGTGCCTTCCTGACCCTGTGGCCGGGGCAATTCCTCGGCTGGCGGCGGTGACGATTGCGGAGCGGCTTGCGGTAAGGTGAGAGTCTGATCGGGCGCTCCCTGAGTTGGCGCCTGCGGAACATACCGAGGCGGGAGATTTTGCAATTGCGACGCCTGCGCAGTCTCGATTGCCGGAGCAGCGATTTGTTGCGGCGCCGGATAATCGATCATCGGAATTGGGTTGGAAGCAGCCGCTTTCGTGACCAAAGCAGGCAACATTGCCAATGCGATCACGACGGCCGCGATCGCAACTGACCGAACATAGATTTCTCGATTCATCTTCTTCTGCCCCGGAAAACCATGGAGCAGCAGCTACCGTCTTCTAAGACGTAGTGACCCGGACTTTGGTTTCCGGAAAAGGCGAAGATCAGGCGGTAGTTTGGCCAAGAGGTGAAGACCGTCCAATGAGTGCCGAGGGTTGTAACCAGCCCCTCCTCACTCGACGTAACCGGAATTCAGCGTCGCCGTACTTGTGATGAATCAATGCATCCGGCCCTGAGTTTTCACCTGGCGAGCGCCTGTGTATCGAGGAAAAACTAAAATGCGCCTGGCTCCAGTCGCCGCTATATTGCTCGCGGCGATGATCTTTGCCGCAGGATGTGGTCTCCCCTACCAGGCGGCTTCTGCATATCGAGCAAACGAAATGGCGAGAGAGCTGAAGCCGGGAGACACGATAGCGCAAGTTCAGCAAAAGTTCGGCGAACCTGACATCGAAGACAGACCCAACGACCGGACCGAAATCTGGAGTTACGCGAAGCATGCAAATAGCGACGATGTCGCCGCCGAAATCCTTTACACATCGGCAAAAGCCGGCGACAAAGGAACTTTTGAAGATTTGAAATTCGCCGATGGACGCCTGGTCTCGTGGGACGAGGCTCAGCACACCATGCCGTACAAGGAACGCTCGGGGTTGACGACGACGCTGAGTTACGGAAGTCACGGTGGTCGCAGCGAAACTGGGCAGGGTGGCAACGCGTCTTCTGAACCGTCAGGTTCCTCGACTCCGACCGGTCCGACGACCCCGTTTTCAGTTACCTTTTAGATATATCCGGGAACCGCAAAGTACTTGATTTTACTGGTGGAGCTGACGCGGATCGAACGCGCGACCTCCTGAATGCCATTCAGGCGCTCTCCCAAACTGAGCTACAGCCCCACCGCAGGCGAGATTTTTCAGCTAACCGGATACTGCCCATGGAGTCAACCGACCAGCGGAACGCGGTGACCTCACTTCAGCTTCTTCCGCCATTCGGTCCAATTGACCTCCCTCGACTCGATGACCTCCAGGTCGGCGAGCGCGATCTGATCGGTGAACAGGATCAGGTTGTTGCACGACCAGCGAGCGTTCGGGGCGATAATGCTGTCGAACCCGAGGAAATAAGCTGCATCGCCGATTGCCTGAGTCGGTTCGTAAAGGATCTCGCGGTATCGGACGGGATCGACACCGAGCGGAACCATCGCTTCCAAGTCCGGAAGCCTGAGAGTCTTTACCGTCTTGACCCTGATGCGATGCAATCCGTGTCTGATCCTCGAGGGAAAGACCGGTTGGCGTGACAGGTGAAAGTGAACCTCTGCTACGGCTCCGTCCGCGGCCAGGGAAGTGTACAGTACGTCGAACAAAGTGGGATCCCATCGTCCACCAGAAGAACTTCCCTGCAAAGGATCCCGGCCGTCGCGTACAACCCGCCACGTCTCCCCGGCGTATGGCACTCTAGCGAAGACATCGAGCGCGTCCAGCAGTGCGGGATCGCGCGGCTTCCGTGCCCCCGGCATCGCGGTTCAAGCCCGAGCAATCATAGGTAGGCGCCGGCGTCGAGTCGTTCGATAACGGCGAGAACCTCCTGTGTTCGTTCGGCGATGATGAGGTCGATCGCGCGCTCATTGTTAAGCAGCGGATGTTTCGCATGAAGCCATAGCCGAGTTTCGTCTGGCGTATAGAAGTCAGACAGCCGATCGACGACATAGCGCAGGTTGGCGATGATGGTCTGGGTCGCCAGCGGCGGCGAGGCCTTACCGCTCTTCCATCGCGACACACTCGGTCGCGACGCATTGACTATGTTTGCAACGTCGGAGCCCTTGAGTCCCCCCCGCTGCTCAAGGTCGCTAAGGATTCGGGCTACCGCGCTCTTCATGAGACAACTAGCCTTTTGCTTCGGCCGTTTGGCCGCCGATCGGCTCGGGCTTGGGCGCTAAATAGCTAATTTCGGCGCTCATATTCAGATATATTTACATGTTGCATTAATGTTTCGCAAGAGGTGCTACGTGAAACAGAATTGCATCCACCTTGGTGGGCGCGCTCGCATCACAAACACTCAATCAAAGCCGTAAAGCGCGGCGACGTTGTCCGACGTCATGAGGCGGCGCTCGTCGTCGGGGACACCTTCAAAGTCGCGCGCTATTACCTCGAGCGAATTCGGCCAGGTCGAGTCCGAATGCGGGAAGTCCGACCCCCACATCAGGCTTTTTATACCGATGAAATGCCGCGTCACGACGCCGACGCGATCGTCCTGAAAAGTTGCCGCGACCTGCCGCCGAAAATAGTAGCTCGGCGGATTCGTAATCGTCTCCTTTTCGAGGTAGCGATACTTCTCAAACGAGTGGTCGAGGCGCTGGAGAAAATGCGGAATCCATCCGATATCATTTTCGACCGATACCAATCTGAGGTTGGGGAAGCGTTCGAGCACGCCGGCAAAAATGATCTCAGTCAGCGATCGCTCGACTGAATGATGCAATGCCGGGTAGCCTTTCATCACGCTCAGAAAATCGCTGCCGCCACGCCGCTCGGTCAGGATGTGCAGGCTGATCGGCGTTCCGAGATCGTGCGCCGCCGCCCAAAATGGATCGTATGACGGGTCGCTGTAAGGGCGCTCTGCCGGCGCCGCACCCCATATCATCGCGCCGCGTAGACCCTTGTTCGCCGCGCGCCGCAGCTCCTCGACTCCTTGGCGCGGATCGTCGAGCGAGACCATCGCGACTCCCGCCAGGCGCCGCGGGCTGTGCGCGCAATAGTCGGCCAGCCAATCGTTGTACGCGCGAAAGCAGGCAGCGCGCAGCTCGCCGTCTTCCATTTGAAAAAGGCGCATCCCGAGACTGGGATACAGCACCTCGCCTGAGACGCCGTCGCGCTCCTGGTCTTTGATTCGCAGTTCGGGATCCCACGCGCTCGGTCGGACGCCCGGGTAGCCGCCCGCCATCTTCTCGGCAAAGTCCTTCGGATCGACACCGGCGACGGCGAACCCGGCGACCGGGAATGGGCGTAGTCCCTCGCCGACGAAGAAATCGCCTTCGCGGCTACCGGCGTGCTTGATGACGCGCGGCGCGCGGTCGAGAAAGCGCTTGTCGATTCGCGAGGTCCAAACGTCGGCCGGTTCGATCACGTGTGAATCCGCCGACAAGATTTTGTGCGCATCCATCTCCGAGGGCCCTCCTCTCACTAGAGCGCAAGCCTGATCGCCGTTTAGCGCCGTTGGCGAATCGGCGTCAAGCGCTCGCTATTCGCGGGCGCGATCGAGCAGTTCGCGCGCGGCGCGGCGGAATTTTTCGGACACTTCGCCGCCAAGCATCCGCGCGATCTCCTCGGTACGATCGCCGGGTTCCAAAACCGCAACGCGGCTCCGGGTCGAACCGCGCCGCTCCTCTTTTTCGACGGTGAGATGACGATCAGCGTACACCGCGATTTGCGCTAGGTGCGTAACGCACAGTATCTGGTGAAAGCGCGAGAGCTGTTTGAGCTTGCGACCAACCACCTGGGCGACTGCGCCGCCGATGCCGGCGTCCACTTCGTCGAAAATCATCGTCGCGACGCCGCGGCGCTGCGCCTCGAGGCGCTTGAGCGCGAGCATCACGCGCGAGAGCTCGCCGCCTGACGCGATTCTCAGCAACGGCATCGCAGGCTGGCCGACGTTCGGCGACAGGTGAAACTCGACGGTATCGATTCCGAAGGGACCGAGCGTGGCCTCACTGTGCACGAAGCCGGCTTCGTCCGGGCCGAGCGCGCCGAGCCGCGGCTCGAAACCCGGCGAGCGCATTCCGAGCGACTTCAATTCGGCTTCCATCTTGCGGCCCAGATCGGCGGCAGCGCGCCGGCGAATCGAGGACAGTTTATTGGCATGCGCGGCGAGTTCGTCGAGCGCCGCCGTCATCGCGGCTTCGACCTGGGCCTTCGACTCGCCGATTCCCTCGAGCTCGCTAATCTCGGCCCGCGATCGCTCCAACGTCTCAATCGCAGTGTCGATTGAGCCGCCGTACTTGCGCTTGAGCCGCGTCAGCTCCTGGAGGCGGTTGTCGATTTCCTCGAGACGAGCGGGATCCGCCTCGATTTTCGATGCGTACGCGCCGAGCGTGCGCGCCGCTTCCTCGAGGTTCGCGCGGGCGGACTTGATCATGTCGAGTGCGTCGCCGAGTTTCGGATCGAGCGCTGCCGCTTCGACCAGGCGCGCCTCGGCTCGCGAAACCGTATCGGTCGCCGCGCCGTCATCGCCGTAGAGCGCCTGCTCGGTCTCGAGTGCGGCACTGGCGAGCTTGCTGGCGTTGGAAAGCACGGTTCGCTCGCGCGATAACGCTTCATCCTCGCCGGCGATGAGGCCGGCGCGCTCGAGTTCGGTCGCGCGGAACCTTGCGAGCTCGAGCAAATTCGCTCGTTCACGCTCGCGCTGATTCAGATCCTGTAGGCGGAATTGGATTTCTTCCGCGCTCGCGTACCGTTCTCGATAGGACGCGAGTTCGTCGTCAAGGTTTGCGTAACGATCGAGGATCTCGCGATGGCTCTCGGCGCGCAGCAGCGAATGCTGCTCGTGCTGTCCATAGACCTGGACCAGCGACGCGCCAATCTTGCCGAGGATTTGCACGGTCGCGAGTTCGCCGTCGATCGTCACGCGTGAGCGTCCACCGCCCTCCGCGATCACTCTGCGGACCAACAACTCGCGGCGGCCGCCCTCGCCTTTGCGCGCGGCCAGCTCAGGCATCGCGGCCTCTCCCTCGAGCTCGAACAGCCCCTCGACGACCGCGTCCTTCTCGCCCGCGCGAATCATATCGGGCGACGCGCGCGAGCCGAGCAGCAACCCGAGCGCGTTCAGGATAATCGTTTTGCCCGCGCCGGTCTCGCCTGAGAGCACGTTGAGGCCGCGCCGAATTCGAGACGAGCTTCCTCGATGATCGCGAAGTTGCGTATGTTCAATTCAAGGAGCATCGGGAAAGCGCGCGGCTATCCCCAGTGGAGCTTGTCGCGCCAGATTTCGAAATACGGATGGGCGGAGCGGATCAGGGAGACGACATGGCGGGCGCGATGAATCCTGATGATGTCGGCCGGTCCCAGTTGCGCCGACTCCTGGCCGTCAACGGTGAAAGTCGTGTCATGATCCGGCGCCTTGACGTGAATCTCAATATGATAGGTGTCCGGCAGCACCACGGGACGGTTGCTCAGAGTATGCGGGCAAATCGGCGCGAGCACGATTGCGTTGAGCGTGGGATAAACGATTGGCCCGCCGGCTGCGAGCGCGTATGCGGTCGAGCCGGTGGGAGTCGCGACGATCAATCCGTCGGCGCGGTAGGAACAGAAGGGCGTGTGGTTGGCGAACACGTCGAGCTCGAGCATCCTGCCCAGTGGCCCTTTGCCGACCACCACGTCGTTGAATGCCTGAAACGTCTGCGCGATTTCTTCGGACGAGCGTTCGATGATTGCTTGGAGCATGATGCGCCGATCGACCTCGTAGTCGCCGTCGAGCACGCGTTCCAGCGCGGCTCGCGCCTCCTTGATGGTCACTTCGGTCAGGAAGCCGAGGCCGCCAAGATTTACCCCGATGATTGGAATTCCCTTCGAGGCGACCAGCCGCGCGACGCCGAGCAGCGTGCCGTCGCCGCCGAGCACCACGATCAGGTCAGCGCGGTCAGCGAGGTGATGTCGTTCGACCTCTTCGGCGCCGATCTTTTTCGCGGTTTCCGAGTCCGCGAGCGGAATCTTATGCTTGCTCCGCAGGAAGCGGGTCAGGATTCGCGCAATTTTGATAGCCTCAGGCCGCTCGCGCTTGACGACCAGCCCGACTGTCTTTATGGACCGCTTCGCCGACGCCATCAGATGCTCATCATGCGCCGAAATCCGGGGTGACGCGAAAGCAATGAAGGCGCATGCTCAGTCTCACTGAGGGATCCTGGGAATCGTGTACTTGGTGACACCCGCGGGCGGATTTTCCTTACCGTATATGATGGCGACCGAATCGATGTAGTAGCCGGTGGCGTCTTCGGTAGTCTGCGCCCGGCTGGTGAGTACGATGATCGCATCCGCGCCGGTTTCGCAGGCCTTGCGCTGCACGGCGGGCAGCACGTCGGCCTCACTCGCATAACGGTTTCCCATTGCCTCGACGATCGCGACCTTGCGAAAGTCTCTCAGCGGCTCGTGCCGCAACACCGGCATGTTGCAATCAGGCGGCTTGGCGGCGCGGCCGGAAGGCTCCACTTCGGAAAGCGTGACCTGCGGCGGCAGCGCAACGTGAGCGCATCCGGCAGCGGCAATCGTCGCCACTAATATGATGATCGCGATTCGCACGAATAATGAAGTATCCGCCGAAGGGCATCGCGGGCAAGAGCGGCTGCGCGAATGGTACTGGCCGAAATTAAGACATCAATGAACGTGCGCTTTGAGAACGTCGAAAATGAGCGACCAAGCTTTGTCGATTACGCAGCCTCGCACCGAGCATATACGCCGTACGTCTCTAGGATGGCCTCTATCGAGACACTCGCTGCCGCCGAGCGAAGGGGCTTCGGCTCCGCGCCAGATACAGAGGGTGGAAGGCCCGACGCTGTTCCGGCCTTTTGCTTTCTGGTAGATCACGTTCAATGAAGCCCTAAGACGCAGCCGCCCTCGCGCTCGTGGGCTGGAATAGCAACGAGGGTTCGTATGTCTACCGACGCTCCCCGCGCTTACGAGTCAGCGCTCAATCGCGATGAGTGGCGGGCATTGCGGCGTATCCGCAACCTGCAACTTGTGGCCCTGTGCGCTAGCGTCTGCGCGTTTGCTGGTATTCTAGTCTGCATTGGCGCTCAGCTTCTCGACTTCAAGACGATGGCGCTGACCGGAAGAGCGTACTTATTTTCGAGTTCGGACCTCATCTCGTGGATTGGACTCGCAGTCTTCATTCTTGGCAATGCCGGATTCGTAATCGCGGTCGGCGCGCTCGACCGCTCGTTGTGCCCGCGATGCCATCGCAAATTCTTCGGCCGACCGGAGGGCCCGAAATCTGCGCAAACGGCACGCCGTCAGATGAAAAGACTCACCGGCTATTGGTCACAGCGCTGCGCCAACTGTGATCTAAGCTTGGGGCTTGTGATGCTCCCTGCACCTTAAGGGAAACTAAGACACTGCCAATTTCAAATTCAGCCACTCAGCCCCGGAGCTAAGACCACACCGCGCGAATTTCGCCGCTCGCTTTGGGCGTTCTTTCATATAAGATCGCGATGCGCTGGCGTGCACAAAACTCGGCGCGTAAAGGCGGCATCTCACGATGGCAAATACCGGCAAACCCAGTCGTCCAATGCTCGGTGCGCATATGTCGATCGCCGGAGAAGTCGGCGAGGCGCTGATTCGGGGCAAGCAGGTCGGCTGCGAGTGTATCCAGATTTTCACCAAGTCGTCGCGACAGTGGGCCTCCAAGCCGTATACGAAAGAGGAAATCGAACACTTCAAACGAAATCAAATTGAAACCGGCATCGGCAACGTAATCGCGCACGATTCGTACCTCGTGAATCTCGGCGCGCCCGATGACGCGATGCGGCTCAAGTCGGTAAAGGGATTTATCGACGAGCTGCATCGATGCGAGGCCCTGGGCGTGCCGATTCTCGTCACGCATCCGGGCGCTCATGTCGGCTCGGGCATCGAGAATGGCATCAAGATGATCGCGAAATCGATCGACGAGGCGCACGCCGCATCCAAAGGCTTCAAGGTCAAGATCGCGCTGGAAATAACGGCGGGTCAGGGGAGCAATCTCGGCCATACGTTCGAGCAGATGTCGCAGATTTTTGACGCCGTGGTCGAGAATGAACGTCTGCGGCTATGCTTCGACACTGAGCACGCGTTCGCCGCCGGCTACGACATTCGCACTCCTGAAGGATATGAAAATACATTCGGCGAGCTCGATAAATTCGTAGGCCTCAAGAAACTTGCCGCCTTCCACCTGAACGATTCGATCAAGGATTTCAACTCGCACGTCGATCGCCATCAGCATATCGGTAAAGGATTCATCGGACTCGATGCGTTTCGCCGGCTGCTGAACGACGAACGATTCTTCGGACTGCCGATGTGTCTCGAGACGCCCAAGGGACCTGAAATGAACGAAGATATCGAGAACCTCGCAACATTACGTAGTCTATTCAAAAACTGACTATTTACTGATGATAAAAAGAATACTCACTGGAGACCGGCCGACTTCAGCGTTGCATCTGGGTCACTATGTAGGATCGCTGCAGAATCGAGTACGCCTTCAGGAAGAATACGATACCTACTTACTAATCGCCGATATTCAGGCGCTGACCGACAACTTCGAGCATCCCGAGAAACTCGAAGCGAACATCTTCGAGGTCGCGCTCGACTGGCTGGCGGTCGGCATCGATCCGAACAAGGCGAAATTCGTCGTGCAATCGATGGTGCCGGAACTGACCGAGCTGACGATTTATTTCATGAACCTGGTCACGACGGCCACGCTCGAACGCAATCCGACCCTCAAGGAAGAAATAAAGCAGAAGAATTTCAGCAAGGGCCTGCCGGTAGGTTTCTACACGTATCCGATTTCACAGGCTTCGGACATCACGATCTTCAAGGCGCATCTCGTGCCGGTCGGCGAAGACCAGCTACCGATGATCGAGCAGGCGCGCGAGATCGTGCGGCGCTTCAATCGCATGTACGACAAGGTTCTCATCGAACCAAAGGCGCTCGTCGGCGAAGTGGCGCGGCTGCCGGGAACGGATGGCGGCGCGAAGATGGGCAAGTCGCTCGGCAATTGCATCTACCTGGGCGACCCGCCCGACGCCGTGCGCAAGCGCGTCATGTCGATGTACACCGATCCGACGCGGCTGCATCCGACGGATCCCGGCCACGTCGAGGGCAATCCTGTTTTCACGTACCTCGACGTGTTCGATCCGAATAAGGCGGAAGTCGACGACCTGAAGGAACGCTATCGCAAGGGCACGGTCGGCAACGTCGAGGTCAAGGAGAAGCTGTTCAAGGAGTTGAACGCTTTCCTAGAACCGATTCGCGAGCGGCGCGAACAGTTCGCATCGAAGCCGGCGCACGTCCGCGAAATAATCGTCGAGGGCACGCGCAAAGGACGCGCCGTCGCGCAGGAGACGATGGCGGAAGTGCGTAGCGCAATGAAGATCAGCTACAAGTTCTGATTTCTCGGATGCACCTTCTCAGTACGACTTCGCGAAGTATGCGCGCTCGGTTGCTGATTCGCCGCACACGAGGCACTTACCGGTAACGCCGTCATTCGTGAGTGGGATCACTCGGCACGTCGCCTTGGTCTCTTCGCGAATCCGCGTCTCGCACACGGGATTTCCGCACCAATAGATGTCGGCGAATCCGCCGCCACCCTCGCCCTCCATGTGTTTGCGAAATACCGCGTAGTCGTCGAACTTTCGCGTGTTCGCGACCATCGCGGCCTTCGCCTGCGCGAAGAGATTTTTCTGAATCTCGCCGAGCAGCGCCGTGACTGTTTCCGCGATGGTTGCGAGCGACGCCTTGCTCTTCGACTCCGGACCCGACTTGTCGCGCCGCGCGAGCACCGCTTCGCCCGATGCAACGTCGCGCGGTCCGATCTCGATTCTCACTGGTACGCCGCGCATCTCCCAATCATTGAACTTGAACCCCGGCGTCATCCCTTCGCGCTCGTCGATTCGAGCGCGGATGTTCGCCTGCGTGAGCGCTTCCAGCGCAGTGCGCCCCGCTGCGAGCACAGCCGCGCCCTCCTCGGGTTTGCGGAAGATCGGCACGATGACCGCTTGCGTCGATGCGACCGTCGGCGGCAGCCGCAGTCCCTGGTCGTCGCCATGCGCCATCACGATCGCGCCCAGCAGCCGCGTCGAGACTCCCCAACTCGTCTGCCACACGAACTGCATCTGATTCTGATCGTCGAGATAGCGGATCTCGAACGGCTTCGCGAAATTCTGTCCGAGAAAATGCGAGGTGCCGCATTGCAACGCCCGTCCGTCGCCCATCAAGCCCTCGATCGAATACGTCTCGACCGCGCCGGGGAATCGCTCGGCCGCGCTCTTGCGTCCAACGATCAGCGGAATCGCGAGGAAGTCTTCGACGAATTGGCGATACACCTCGAGCATCCCGAGCGTCTCGCTTTGGGCTTCTTCCGCGGTCGCGTGCGCCGTGTGCCCCTCCTGCCAGAGGAACTCCGCAGTGCGCAGGAACAATCGCGTGCGCATTTCCCATCGCACGACGTTGCACCATTGATTGACCATCATCGGCAGGTCGCGATGCGATCTGATCCACTGCGCGAACATGTGGTTGATGATGGTTTCGGACGTGGGGCGCACGATTAGCGGCTCTTCGAGCTCCTTGCCGCCGCCATGCGTGACGACCGCCAGCTCGGGCGCAAAGCCCTCGACGTGTTGCGCCTCCTTTTGCAGGAAGCTCTGCGGTATGAATAGCGGGAAGTACGCGTTGCGCGCGCCAGTCTTCTTGATGCGGCGGTCGAGCTCGTCGCGGAGCGCCTCCCAAATCGCAAAACCATCGGGCCGAAACACGATGCATCCTCGCACCGGCGAGTAGTCCGCCAGCTCCGCGCGCAGGCAGATGTCGTTGTACCACGCGGCAAAATCCTCGCTGCGCGGCGTCACCTTCTTGTCATTTTGCTTGTTTTGTTTTTCAACCATCCGTCTTGCGTGACGACTTTGATTATCGTCAATTGGTACAGTCTCCGGATAAAATCGCCTCGAATCAACTTAGTCCGGAGCGAGCCCGAGGTGAAAGTCATGAAGCTGACATTCCGAGCAGCCGCCATTGGCCTTGCGCTAATCACTATCGTGTCGATGTTCGCGTCGGCGGCATCGGCGCAAAGCGGTGAGAATATTTTCGCCAAGCGGACTATCGAAGTTGACGGCAGCGGCGAGACGCGCACGTCTCCCGATACCGCGGATTTAGATCTCGCGATCGATACTCAAGCAAGGACCGCAGAGGAAGCGGCCAGCAGCAACGCCGCGCTGGCAACGAAGGTGATCGACGCGCTCAAGGCCAAACTCGGGGACCGGGGCAAGGTTACCACCGGCGGCTATTCGCTGGATCCCCAGTACGACAATCGTCCGAGCGAGAGGCCGAGGATCATCGGCTACAACGCTCAGAACACGGTCACGGTGCATACCGGCGCGTTGGACCTCGTCGGCGCGCTAATCGATTCCGCGATAGCGGCCGGCGCAAATCGCGTCAACTCGCTAAGCTTCAGCGTCAAGGACGACACCAAGGCGCGTACCGAAGCGATCGCAATCGCGACCCGCGACGCGCGCGCACAGGCCGAAGCGCTCGCGTCGGCGCTCGACGTGAAGCTGGGCAAGGTCCTCAAGGCGACTACGATATCGGAAGCGCGGCCCATTCCAATTAGGATGGGGCGCGCGATGGCGATGTCGGCGAGCGTCGCGACGCCGGTCGAGCCCGGCGAGCTCACGGTGCCGGCGACGGTTTCTCTTACGTTCGAGATTGAGTAGGTTTTCGTTTACCGAAGATGCTGAAGCCCGGCGATCCCGCTCCGCCATTCGATCTCGAGTGCGCCCTTGACGGACGTATCGCACGCTGCAGTCTCGCGAAAATTTCGTCCGAGCTGGTTCTGATCTTTTTCTATCCGCGCGACTTTTCGTTCATCTGTCCGACCGAAGTCACGGGCTTCAACAAGGCGCTGAAGGATTTTAACGCCAAGGACACGACCATCGTGGCCGTCAGCATCGACAACGTGGACAGCCATCTTCGATGGGCGCGCGAGCTTGGCGGAGTCGGTTACGCGATGCTCGCCGACCCAGGCGGCAGTCTCGCGCGCGCTTACGGCGTTTTCGACGACACTGAGAAGGTCGCGTTGCGCGCGACGTTCATCCTCGATCGCAAACGCAAGGTCGTGTACGCCGTGTCATGCCCGCTGAACGTTGGACGCAGCGTGGTTGAGACGCTTCGCATCGTTCGTGCGCTGCGAACCGGCCAACTCTGTCCCGCCGATTGGACGCCGGGCGTCGAGTTCGGTCCAACCGATCGCGACTTCTAGAACGCGCTTGGCCACAGTCGCTCCCGCGGAAAAAAGGCAGCTCTTCGAGCGGCTCTCCAGCATCCGCGAAATTGTTTTCGGCGTGCAAGACGGCGTCCTGACGACCGCCGGCGTTCTATGCGGACTGAGCGGCGCGGTTTCGCAGCACTCGCAAGTCGCGCTCGCGGCGCTGGCCTCCACCGCGGCCGGCGCCCTCTCGATGGCCGCAGGAGCCTATCTCGGAGCGCGCGCGGAAACCGAGGTGCTGCGCGCCGAGCTCGAACTCGTGCGTGCCGACGCTGCTGCGAAGCCTTACACCGTCCAGGAAGGACTGCTCGACGAGTTGTGCAAGGAAGGCCTCAGTCGCGAGGCCGGTTATCGAATCGTCCGCCTGCTCAGCACTTCGCCCAGGGCTCTTGAATCGACCGCCGAGGCCAAGATGTTCGGGTTCAGCGGCCCGACGCTCGGCAAGCCGGCGTTGGATGGAATCGTGATGGGAGTCGCATTCCTCGTCGGCGCGCTCGTCCCGCTATTGCCGTACATGTTGATTAGGGTTCCGCGCTACGACCTTGGCGGCGCGCTCGCTGCGACCGCGCTCACCTTGTTCGGCGTAGGATATTTCGAAGGATGGCTCGCTCATCGGGTCGATCGTTGGCGGTCGGGCATGCGCTTTCTTGCGATCGCGATGAGCGCGGCGGCCGCCGGTTACGTCATCGGACTGGCGATCTCGCCACTCGGTGCAACCGCAGGCTAACCTTGTTCGCGTGAAAATCCCCGCGTACTCATCGCTCGCCGCATTTCTGGCGCACTATCGCGCACTGAAATCTGACGCCTCTCGCAGCGCTGACGACGCGCAGCTGTTCGCCGAAATGTCAGAGGCGATCGCGACGCTCGCAGCCGAGCTTCGCGCCGCACTCGATTCCACCGACGACACCGCCGGCGCTCGACGCCATCGCGCGCGCGCCGAACTCCAACTCCGCCGCGCGCTGGCCGCGCGCGGGATCGTCGCGGACTGATCGATGCTTGCTTATCTCATTCGGCGAATCGTTTTCGGCGCAGCCGTCATGATTGGAACGTCGATCATCACGTTCGCGATCGCGTTCGTCGTTCCCTCCGATCCCGCGGTCGCGATGGCCGGCGCGAAAGCCGACCCGCAAACTCTCGCTTCGATCCGGACTGAGCTGGGTCTCGACCAGCCGCTCTACATCCAGTACGCGCGCTACCTCGATCGCGCGATTCACGGCGACCTCGGCCGCTCTTACATCCGCCGTGAGAATGTGACGACGTTGATCGCCGATCGTTTTCCCGCCACTGCCTTACTCGCAGCCGCCGCGATGGCGCTGTCGCTGATTCTCGGGATTGCGATGGGCGCGATCGCTGCCGCGTATCGCGGCCGCGCCACCGACAACGTGCTCCTCGTGATATCGCTGGCGCTCGTCTCGATCCCCGTATTCTGGCTCGGCACGATGTTGTTGATCGCGGTCGCCGCCACCATTCGCTCGTTTCCGCTTGGCGGTTACAGCGGCGCCACGAGCCTGATTCTTCCGACTCTGACCCTCGCGCTCGGCTCGGCCGGCTACTATTCACGCGTGCTTCATACCAGCCTGTGCGACGCGTTCGACCAGGACTATGTACGTACCGCGCGCGGCAAGGGTCTCTCGCGCACCCGCGTGATGCTCAAGCACGCGATGGCAAATGCGCTGCTGCCGCTCGTCACGCTCGCCGGGCTCGACTTGGCTGGTCTGCTGTCGGGCGTCGTTTTGACCGAAACAGTTTTCAATTGGCCGGGGATCGGACGGCTCGCAGCCGACGCCGTCTTCAATCTCGACATCCCGCTGATCATGGGCACTGTTCTCTTCTCCGCGTTCCTCATCGTCGTCGTCAACCTGCTCGTTGACCTGCTTTACGCGTGGCTCGACCCGCGCATCCGGCTGGCGGAGATCGGATGAACATCCGCCGCTTCGTCACACTCGAAACCGTCGGCGCTGCGATGGTCACCCTGCTCGTGATCGTCGCGGTTTTCGCACCGGTTCTCGCCCCGCACGATCCCACAATCGTCGTCGCGCCGACCTTCGGCGATCCCGGCGCGCCGTCGCTCAAATTTCTCATGGGCACCGACGAACTGGGCCGCGACGTGCTCTCGCGGATCATCTTCGGCGCTCGAATTTCGCTCACCGTCGGCGTCGCCGCGATGGCCGTCACGATGACCATCGGCATCGCCATCGGACTGTGCTCGGGATTCTTCGGCGGCGCAGTCGATTTTATTCTGATGCGCTTCACCGACCTGATGCTGTCTCTGCCGCCGCTGCTGCTCGCGATGGCTCTGGTAGCGGTTCTGGGGCCGAGCCTGCGCACGATCTTCATCGTTATCGGATTTGTTTCATGGACCTCGATTGCGCGCGTGGTGCGAGCGGAAACCCTGTCGATGTCCAGGCGTGATTTCGTCGTCGGAGCCCAAGCGCTGGGCGCGCCGTCACGCCGATTGATCGCGCTGCACATCCTGCCCAACGTCTTGCCGATCATCGTCGTGATGGCCGCGCTCAGAACTTCCGACATTTTGCTGCTCGACGCTGCCCTCAGTTTTCTCGGCCTCGGCGTACCGCCGCCGACGCCCAGTTGGGGCCGCATGATCGAAGAAGCGACGATTTACTTCCGCACCGCACCGTGGCTCGCGACCTTTCCCGGCCTCGCGATTTTTTACGCCGTCCTCGGCTTCAATCTTCTCGGCTACGGATTTCTTCGCAGGCGCTCGCAATGATTCGTCGAAGAATCATGCCGGCCGCCATTGCGATCGCACTTGCCGCGGGATGCGGTGGTGGACCGCCTGCGCTCAAGCTGCCGCCGAACGCGATGGTCCTTCGCCTTGCCAACGTCGACAACGTCCCGACGCTCGATCCAGCCGCCGGATACGATACCGTTTCGTGGACTTTTGAGCAGGCAATTTTCGACACGCTCGTGCGCTACGGCGACGGCAACATCGAACTCGAACCCGATATCGCAACCACTTGGGAAAGCTCCCCCGATGCCACGACTTTCACCTTTCATCTTCGCGCCGATGCCCGCTTTTCCGACGGCCGATCCGTAACCAGTAATGACTTCCGCTATGGAATCGAACGTGTGCTGAACCCCGCGACGCGCTCGCGCGGCATGGAGTACTACCGCGGTATCGTGGGCGCCGCCGACTTCGCGGCCCATCGCACGGCGCACGTCAGCGGAGTCGAGACGCCCGACAAGACGACAATCATTTTCCATTTGAGCGCGCCCGACCCCATCTTCGGACACAAACTCGCGATGCCGTTTGCGTCGGCCATACCGCGCAACGTCGCGGAGAAGTGGGGCGACGATTTCTCGCGCCACGTCGTCGGCAGCGGCGCCTTCATGCTGCGCGATTGGATCAGCGGCCAGCGCCTCGTGCTGGTGAGGAACCCCTACTACTTCGCCAAACCACTGCCCCATCTCGACGCCATCGTCGAGTCGGTCGGCGTCAACCAGGAACTGCAATGGCTGCGCTTCGACGCGGGCCAAATCGACGCAGTAGTCGATATTCCGCCGGCTGAATTTCCCTACGTCATGAAGACTCCCGCGCTGCGCGCGTTGACCCTGGCTAAAACCACGGTCACGACTCGCTACCTCGGCATGAATTGCCAGATGTGGCCGTTTACCGACGTTCGCGTGCGCCGCGCTCTCAGTTACGCGATCGACCGGCACAAGCTGATCGCGATATTGAACGGACGGGGCGTCGTCGCGCGCGGCGTAATGCCGCCAAACCTGCCCGGCTACGATCCCGATCTCGAGGGCTACGACTACGATCCGGCGAAGGCGCGCGCGCTGCTCGAGGAAGCGCATCTCGCGCACGGCTTCGATTTTGAAATCTGGATGCGCGCCGACCAGACGCTCCTGATGCTCGCGCAATCGATACAACAGGATCTCGCGCCGCTCGGTATCCACGCGAAGTTGAAGCCGGTCGCGTGGGGACCTTTTCTCGAAGCGATTCGACAGCCGCGCACAGTGCAAGCGTTCATGCAGGGTTGGGAGGCTGACTTCCCCGATCCTGAAAATTTTCTTGGCGCGCTGCTCTCACGCGCGCAGTGGGGTTCCAACAACGACAGCTTCTATTCCAGTCCCGAGGTCGAACAGCTTCTGGCTGAAGCCGAGCCGATCGCCGACATGAAAAAGCGCTACGCACTCTACGATCAAGCCGAGAAAATCGTCGTAGCCGATGCGCCCTGGGTCTTCCTCTACTACCCGGTGACTTACATAATCCGCCAGCCGTGGGTGCACGACTATGTAATCAACCCGATGCGCCCGACGCGCTTCGAGCGGGTCTGGCTCTCGCCACATCCCCAGTAGTGTGAGAGACAACCGTGCGCCGGTTCGACTATGATCGAAATATGAGGCGCGATTCCGAGGAGGAGAGAAAACGATGATCACGCAGGGCGACGATTATCCGATTCATCAGACGCCGGAGCCGGTTCAGCAGGTCTTCACCAGCGACCGCAACTTTTACGATCGGTTTTTCTTTAACGGATACTTCCGAGAGGGCGAGCCGTACTTTGCCGTCGCGATGGGGATTTATCCGAACGTCGGCATCATCGATTGTGCATTCAGCGTCGTCGCCGGCGGCGTACAGCATTGCGTGCGTGCGTCGCGCGTGCTCGGCGCCGAGCGGATGGACACGCGAGTCGGCCCGATCTCAATCGAGATCGTGCGCCCAATGCGCTCGATGCGGCTGCGCGTCGATCATGAAGCCGTAAAGGCCGACCTGATGTTCGAGGCGCGCGCCGACGCGATCGAGGAGCCGCGCTTTTCGCGACGCGCCGGTCCGCGGCTCATCATGGACCTGACACGGTTCACGCAGCATGGTGGCTACAGCGGCAGTCTGACGGTAGCCGGCAAGACCTACGATGCCAAACCGTCGCGAGTTTGGGGTTCGCGCGATCGTTCGTGGGGCGTACGCGGAATCGGCCCGCAGGATCCCGCCGGCGTGCCGTCGCCGACTCCCGTGATGGGCCAATTTTACTGGCTGTGGTCGCCGACCAATTTCGAGGATGTCTGTACGCATTGCGACTGCAACGAAAATGCCGACGGCTCCCGCTGGCACCAGTTCGGCGCCGTCACGCGCACGGAGCTTGGCGCTCCGCTCGATCTCGCAACGGGCGTCGATTTCAACATCGACTACGCGTCGGGGACGCGACACGCGAAGAGCGCCGAGATAATTTTGCGCAGCCCGCGCGCCGGCGAGAGCCGCATCGAGCTAAAGACGCTCTACAACTTCTACATGCAGGGCATCGGCTACTTTCATCCGAAGTGGGGACACGGAATGTACGTCGGTCCCGACGCGTCAACCTACGAGTCGTTCAAAACCGCCAACGTCAACGAGCGCGATCTGATGCATCAGCACATCCAGGCGGTGTGCCAGGCGAAAATGGGTTCGCGCGAAGGGATGGGAATTCTCGAGATGGCGATCTTTGGGCCGCACGAACGCAGCGGCTTCAAGGAATTCCTCGACATGCATCCGTAGCGGATCGAAGCTCAGTGCTTCAGCTTTCCGAGCATGCGTCCGACGAAGCCTTCCGATTTCTTCTCCTCAACCGGCGCGGGCTCGCGGCCTTCTTTGAGCGCCGCGAAGATTTCCTCGACTTCGCCGTCAACCGGGAATCGTCCGGTGCTCGATTTCGAGAACACCAGCCGTCCGTTCACAATCACGTCGAACTGGCCCGATTTGCCGGCGGTGATTTCCGCCTTTTCGCCGAACGTGGAGCCTAATGAAGCGGCCAGACTGGCCGCGCGTGGCTTATAGCCTCAAGCAGAGCAATAGAGAATTTCTGTAGCCATGATCGGATGGTACTCGCCGGTCTGGCGCCTTACAAACTATTTGCCGTTGGGGATATCGACGAATACCGCGGCGGCGACCACCGACGACCACAGCCCGTCGCGATCGCCGATCGCAGACTGCGTGACGTTGCGCGTCGTCACGATCTTGTCCGACATGCGCCACAGATCCTTGCGCTCGTCGTAGCTGAGATTCGGATCGAAATCGACGCCGAGAATTGTCGCCAGCATCATCGCCGCCAGATCCTCGGCATAGTCGCCCGCCTTCTGATCGGTTTCGCCGGTGCTGTGATGCTCCGACAGGTATCCGTATTGGGCAGGATTGCTGGGCAGCGCCACGCCCACCGACGACGCGATCAGGCGATGCGGTTCGTTGGTCGCATTGTCGCTCATCACCGCAAAAACGATCTGCCCCGGCGTCAGGTACTTGAGGCCTTCCTGCTGGCTGAGCAGTTTGCAGTTGGGCGGAAAAATCGACTTCACCCGCACGAGGTTGAACTCGGCGATTCCCGCGGAACGCAGTGCCAGCTCGAAAGAAGTCAGCTTCTCGCGATGCCGCCCCACGCCCTTGGTAAGAAATGTCCCCTTCGGGATCGGCCCCATTTACTTTCTCTCCTCTCCGATTCCGCTTTCTTTTAT
Organism: uncultured delta proteobacterium; assembly: GCA_963711565.1. Taxonomy (GTDB): domain Bacteria; phylum Desulfobacterota; class Binatia; order Binatales; family Binataceae; genus Binatus. The sequence goes on from CAVQEQ010000002.1 coordinate 187,163, forward strand.
ACGAATCCGCCAGTCCAACGCTACACGGTATTCACTGGCGAGTACTCGCCGAAGACCTTGCGCATCGCGTCCGAAATTTCCCCAAGCGTGCACCACCCGCGCACCGCATCGACGATCGGCGGCATCAGATTATCCCCGTCACGCGCCGCGCCCTCTACTCGCGCGAGCGCTCTCTTTGCGATCTCCGCGTTGCGTTCCGCCCGCACGCGCGCAACGCCCGCCTTCTGTTTCTGCTCGAGCTCCGGCTTGACCCGCAGAATTTCGCCCGGCGGTTCGCCGCCTCCGGTAAATTGATTGACCCCTACGATAATTCGCTGCTTCGTTTCAATCTCGCGCTGGTAAATAAATGCGGCGTTCTGAATTTCACGCTGCATGTAGCCGCGCTCGATCGCGGCGACCGCACCGCCGAAGTCGTCGATCTTCGACAGGTACTCGACCGCCTTTTCCTCCAGCTCGGTCGTGAGCCGCTCGACGTAGTACGAACCGCCGAGCGGATCGATTGTGTCCGCCACGTCCGACTCGTGCGCGATAAGCTGCTGCGTGCGCAGCGCCAGCAACACCGACGACTCAGTGGGTAGCGCGAGCGCCTCGTCCTTGGAGTTCGTATGCAGCGATTGCGCGCCGCCCAGCACTGCGGCCAGCGCCTGCATCGTCACGCGCACGACGTTGTTGTCCACCTGCTGCGCGGTCAGCGTCGAGCCCGCGGTCTGCGCATGGAATCGCATCATCATCGAGCGTTCGTCCTTCGCTCCGAAGCGCTCCTTCATAATTTTCGCCCACAGCCGGCGCGCCGCCCGGAACTTCGCGACTTCCTCGAAGAAATTGTTGTGCACGTTGAAAAAGAACGACAGCCGGCTCGCAAACGCGTCGATTTGCAGCCCCGCTTTCAGCGCCGCATCGACGTATGCAATCCCGTCGGCAATCGTGAACGCGAGTTCCTGCGCAGCCGTCGAGCCGGCCTCGCGGATGTGGTAGCCGGAAATCGAAATGGTGTTCCAGTTCGGAACTTCCTTCGTCGCAAAACTGAAAATATCGGTGATGATCCGCATCGAGCCACGCGGCGGATAGATATACGTGCCGCGCGCGACGTACTCCTTCAGGACGTCGTTCTGGATAGTGCCGTTGACCTTGCTCCAGCTGACGCCGCGGCGCTCCGCAACGACCAGGTACAGCGCCAACAGGATCGACGCGGTCGCGTTGATCGTCATCGAGGTCGAAATTTTGTCGAGCGGCAACTCGGCGAGCAGCACGTCCATGTCGGCGAGCGAGCAAATCGGAACGCCGACGCGTCCGACCTCGCCTTCGGCCAGCGGATGATCGGAATCGCGGCCCATCTGGGTCGGCAAGTCGAACGCGACGGAGAGCCCAGTCTGCCCCTGCTCGAAGAGATAACGGTAGCGACGGTTCGATTCCTCCGCGCTGCCGAAGCCCGCGTACTGCCGCATCGTCCACAGCCGTCCGCGATACATCGTCGGCTGAACGCCGCGCGTAAACGGATATTCGCCGGGAAAGCCGAGGTCGTTCACGAAATCGAAGTCGTTCAGGTCTTCGGGATCGTACTCGCGCTTGACATCGATACCCGAGCTGGTGACGAACTTCTCTTTGCGTTCGGGGCCGCGCTTCAGCGAAGGATTGAGTTTGCGTTCCTCCCATTTTTTGCGGGCGCTTGCGATTTTGCGGTCGTCTTCAGCCATTGTCCTACTCGATAACGATCATCAGCTGGCCCTTCTCGACTGCCTGCCCCGCGACCACCTTCACTTCCACGACCTTGCCGGCTTTGGGCGCTTTGACTTCGTTTTCCATCTTCATCGCCTCGACGACGACGATTCCCTGCTCCGCTTTGACTTCGTCGCCAATTGCGACCAGCACGTTGACGATCCGGCCCGGCATCGCGGCTTTTATCTCGACGCGGCCGCTGACCTCGCGCCGTTTGCCGCCCGCATGCGCCGTCCGCCGGGCCGCATCGGCGACCGTCAGCCGCGTCGATCCGCTCCGCGACGCGACTACGGTTTCCTCGCCGTCGCGTGCCACGTCGAAATCGAACGAACGATTGTTGACGATCACTGAAAAGGAGACCGGCCCGACCCTGCGCAAATCGGCTTCGAAACGATTCTCACCGAAACGAATCGCGAACGAGTCCGCAGTGAGCTCTTCAATCTCGATTTCGTGTTCGTCGCCGTCAAGAATCGCGAGGTAGCGCATCGTTTAAGAGTCCGGGCTATCTCCGCAGCATGTCGAGCCGGCCGAGCATCCGCCATGCGGACGCATTCGGCGCGGCTACCGGCTGCGCGCCGGCGCCGTTGCCGTGATTGGCGTTCTTCTGCGCCGCGATAGCCGCGAGAAAAATCGCCGCCAGCTCCGCGCCGCAGGGGGCCCCGCCGTTTTGATTCGGATGGTACTCCTGGCTGATAAAATTAGTATCGAAATCGCCTTTCAGAAACCTGGGATGCGTGATGATCCAGCGATGGAAGTCGAGGTTGGTGCGCAGCTCTCCTGAAATAACAAATTCGCCGAGCGCGCGACGCATCCGGTCAATAGCCTGATCGCGATCCGCGCCCCAGACTGCCAGCTTGGAGATCATCGGATCGTAAAATACGGGCACTTCGGCGCCCGCGTAAACACCGGCGTCGTTGCGCACGCCGGGACCGTCGGGAAATCTGAGCGTCTCGATCCTGCCCGGCGCCGGCACGAAGCCGGCCGCGGGATCTTCGGCATAGACGCGGCACTCGATCGCCCATCCGCGTTGCGCGAGATCCTTTTGCTTGAACGGCAGCTTTGCGCCCGCCGCGATTTCAATCTGCGCTCGCACCAGATCGATGCCCGTCACCAGCTCGGTGACGGGATGCTCGACCTGGATACGGGTGTTCATCTCGAGGAAATAAAAGTTGCGATCCGCGTCGGCCAGGAACTCGATCGTTCCCGCGCTGACGTAGTTCACCGCCTTGGCTGCGCGCACCGCGACCTCGCCCATCTCGGCCCGCATCTTCGGCGTGATAAACGGCGACGGCGATTCCTCGACGACCTTCTGATGCCGCCGCTGAATCGAGCATTCGCGCTCGAAGAGGTGGACGGTGTTGCCGTGCGCGTCGGCCAGCACCTGCACTTCGATATGGCGCGGCTGCTTGAGAAATTTCTCGACGTAGAAACGTCCGTCGCCGAATGACGACTTGGCCTCGCTTGCCACCGTGCGCACGATCGACGCGAGGTCCTTGCCGTTCTCGACGAAGCGCAAGCCCTTGCCGCCGCCGCCCGCCGCGGCCTTCACCATGATCGGAAACCCGATCTTTTTCGCGATCGCCGCGACTTCGGCTTCGGTCTCCAACGTGCCCGGCGATCCCGGCACTACTGGAACGCCGGCCTTCGACATCAGCTTGCGCGCTTCGACTTTGTCGCCCATCCGCTCGATCGCATCGGGCGGCGGGCCGATCCAGGTGAGGCCGGCTTTCTGCACCGCGCGTGCAAAGGCGGCCCGCTCGGAGAAAAATCCGTAACCCGGATGAACCGCGTCGGCCTTGAGCCGTTTCGCGGCTTCCAGAATTTTTGCGGTATTGAGATAGCTCTCGGCCGCGGGCGGCGGGCCGACCGGGTACGCGTGGTCGGCTTCGCGCACGTGCAGTGCGGCGCGATCGGCGTCCGAGTACACTGCGATCGACTCGGTTCCCAACTCGCGGCACGCGCGGATGATCCGCACTGCGATCTCGCCGCGGTTGGCGATTAGAATCCGCTTGAACATCCGTCTTCCCTGGCCATCAAATTCTATACTGAATCCCGCCCACGCGAGCTAACCGCGCTGACCGGCGGGGCGACGATCTTTTTCAAAGTGGGATATTGCCGTGCTTGCGCGGCGGATTTTTTTCGCGCTTGTTCGCGAGCACCTTCAGCGCACTGATCACCTTGGGACGCGTGTCGCGCGGCATGATCACTTCATCTATATAGCCGAGCTCGGCCGCCTTGAACGGATTCGCAAAAGTCTTGCGATAGTCCTCGGTCAGCCGCGCGCGCTCGACCACCGCGTCTTTGGCCTTGGCGAGCTCGTTGCGAAAAACAATGTTGATCGCCTGCTCGGGTCCCATCACCGCAATCTCGGCGCTCGGGTACGCGAAGTTGAAGTCGCCGCGAATATGCTTCGACGACATGACGTTGTACGCGCCGCCGTAAGCCTTGCGCGTGATCACCGTCACCTTCGGCACGGTCGCCTCGCAGAACGCGTAGAGCAGTTTCGCTCCGTGCCTGATTATGCCCGCGAACTCCTGCTGGGTGCCGGGCAGAAATCCGGGCACATCGACGAACGTGACGAGTGGGATATTGAATGCGTCGCAGAAGCGCACGAAGCGCGCGGCCTTTACCGACGCGTCGATATCGAGCGCTCCCGCCAGGAACGACGGCTGATTCGCGACGATACCAACCGAATAACCGCCCATACGCGCAAACCCAATCAACACGTTCTGCGCATAGTCCTTCTGCACTTCGAGGAAATGGCCGTCATCGACGACGCGCTGGATGATGTCCGCCATGCTGTAAGGCCTGTTCGGATTTTCGGGCACGATCGAATCGAGCGCGGGGTCCGTACGCGCAGCATCGTCATTGCTCGCGACGAACGGCGGATCTTCGACGTTGTTCGAGGGCATGTACGAGATCAGTTCGCGGATCATCGCGAGCGCGCCGGCGTCGTCGTCGGCCTCGAGATGACATACGCCCGACCTCTGGCTATGCGTGTCGGCGCCGCCCAGCTCCTGCATCGTGACTTCCTCATGCGTGGTCGCGCGAATCACGTCGGGACCGGTGAGGAACATGTACGAGGTATCGCGCACCATCACGATGAAGTCCGTAATCGCCGGCGAATAGACCGCGCCGCCGGCGCACGGTCCCATGATTGCGGAAATTTGCGGGATCACTCCCGACGACATCACGTTGCGCAGAAAAATATCCGCATAGCCCGCCAGCGACACGACGCCTTCCTGGATTCGCGCGCCACTGCCGTCGTTGAGTCCGATCACGGGGCATCCGGTTTTGGTGGCGAGGTCCATCACCTTGCAGACCTTCTCCGCGAACGCGCCCGACAGGCTGCCGCCGAAGACCGTGAAGTCGTGGCTGAAGATGCAGACCTGGCGTCCGTCGATCGTGCCGTAACCGGTCACGACGCCGTCGCCGGGGACCTTTTTCTCGGCCATGTCGAAGTCGGTGATTCGATGCGTCTTGAACTTGTCGATCTCAACGAACGAGCCGCGATCGAGCAGAAACTCGACCCGCTCGCGCGCAGTCATGCGACCCTGGCCGCGCTGCTTCTTGACGCGATCGGCGCCGCCGGCGGCCTCCGCTTCGCGCGTGAGCTGTTGAAGTCGTTCGAGATTTTCTTTAAGGCCCATTTTGTCACAACCGCGATAAAGCTTGGATAGACGGCAAACAAAAAGGCGCCCATCACGCGCCACGGCAAGATAGATACCGCAAGTTGGCGGCGGGTTAAAGCGGGTCGTCAGGCGCGCTTGCGCGACATCAAGGAAGGCACCTGCTCTTGGGCAGACGACTGAGCCGCCAATACCAGCCACTTGAAAGCATGCGCCTCGAACAAGCTGTCGCCTTTTCTGCCTGATTTGAACTTCGATGCCGCCGCCTTTAAGTCGCGATAAATCGTTTCGAGTTCGATGAAACTGGGACTTTTGGCGTTCCTGTAAAGAGCATTCGACAGAGCTTTGAGTACTCCTTCCGCGCGGCCGTGATGGATGAACGGGTCTGTACCGTTCAGATCGCTCAACGATTTCGTCAGTCGATGAGGAACTTCTTCGAGGACAAACCACCGATGCGTGAACCTGCCAATTGTTGCCCATGCCACGACAAGTCCCAGCTCGAAGGGCATATTGAATCGCGGCGTCCGCGGCTTTTCCCGATCGACCTGGACTCGCGAAAGATCGTGAAATGAATATTGGCAACCGCGAATCAACTTCACGATTCGATCGAGCCTGCGGTCGCTGGTCGGAATCTCGAGAGTCGCGCGAGGCACAAGGCCAAAACCGCACAGGCCGCAATGAAGGCGAGGTACAGGGATTCGTATCGTTCGTCGTAAGGGACGTTCAGAAACGCGGAGGGTTTTGTCGTTGTTCGTTCCCCTCTTTTGGAATCCGGCTGGCCGACGTTTTTCGATGACGAAGATAGTCTTTCAGACTTCCGTACCCGGTCCTCTCGAGCAGCGTCTTCAGCTTGGCGTCGCCGCGAACTTCTTGTCCAAAATCCTCACCGTAGGTTTTACGAAGCGTGTCAACGCGCGTTCTTCGAGCGATGATTTCTTTTACCAGGTTCTCGATCTTCTTCTGGCGTGACTTCGAGATGCCGAGTTCTCTTGCCACATCGTCTAGAGATGGGAAGGGCGTAGTAATTAAAACTCTCTTGTTCACAACTTGAGGTTACCGAGGTTGAAGGCATTTTGTCAAAGTTGTCGGCGCATCACGCTCGGTCTGGAGGCTATTGCGACGCGTGGTTTGAAAAGCCTGAGAAGTCCATCCTGTCGCCGGGCTTGATTCCCTTCCTGGCACAGAAGCCGGCGTTTACTTCGAGCACGTACTCGGAGTCGCCTTCGACGCCGAGGAGCTTGTCGGAATATGGTTCCGCATTCGCGACGATTCCGACGATCCGGCCCGTCGCATCCGCGAAAATCATGTCGAGCGAAATCGGCGTGTTGTGCATCCAGAAATTCCGCGGCGCCGCATTAGGAAAGACAAAGATCATCCCCGCGTTGTCGTCGAGATGCTTGCGATACATCAGGCCAAACTCGCGTTGCGGCTCTGTGCTCGCAACTTCGACCGCAAGTGTGGCGCGCGGCTTGCCGTCAGGTGCGACGATCGAGACGCATGGACCGCGCGCGCATCCGAGCAGCGCTAGCAGGACGACCACGAACGCAAATGGGCCGACTCGGGTGCGTCCGCGGCGATGCAAAACTCCGTCCATGCTCCGCCGCAATCTAGCGCGTCGATGAGGCGCGGGAAATCAGATCGCGTTCGCTTCGGGCGATATCTCCTCGAGCTCGCGTCCCGAGGTCTCCGGGAAGAACCACAGGATAGCCGGCGCGATCATCCAGAAAACGGTCAGATAGCAGACCGCCCTCGAGAGAGAACCAGTAAGATTGTAGAGGACGCCCTCAAGGAACAAGCCGAGTGCGCCGCCGGTGGTGCCCGCGATCGCTAGCGCGCTACTGGCGGTCGATCGATATGAGGTCGGAAACAGCTCGGCGCTGTAGGCACTGAGGATCATCATTCCCGCAAAGTCGAAAAATGTCTCCAGTATCCATGCCGGCAGGATCAACCACCCCGACGCCGTGTACATCCAGATGGTCAGCAATGGCGCCAGGATCAGGAATGCGGTGCCCATCACGCGCCGTCCGAAGCGATCGCTCATTCGGCCGGCAATAATTGATCCGACGATTCCGAGCGCACCGCCGAAGAAAAACAGCGATGAGACTTTGGCAGGGGACCAATTGTGCACGTCCTGCAAAAATTTCGGGAACAGGAAGCCCGCAGGGTTGCCGCCCATCGAGCTCAGGAACGAAATCGACAGCATCATCGCCAGCCGTTTGGGATACGCAGTGTACAGGCGGGCAACAGGTTCCCAAACCTTCAGCGGCTTGAGTCCTTCGAGCTTCTCCTTCTCGAAGCGCGCGCTCTCCGGCAGCACGCGCCGCAGCGGAATAATGACCACCAGCGGAATCAGTGCGATCGCGTACATCCCGCGCCAGCCATAGGGAATCATATTGACAAAGGCGAATACGATCGCGGCGAGGCCGTAGCCGATTGACGATACGGAGGCCAGCAGGCCAATGGCCCAACCTCGATAGGCCGCGTCAACTTCCTCCGCCACGATCACCATCGCGATCGCCGCTTCGGCGCCGGCGAACGCGCGCGCGATGATCTGGAATACGACGAAAGTCCTCTCGTTCGGTGCAATCGCGATCAGGCCGGTGAAAACCGTGTAGCCGATAATCGTGTACAGCAGCAGGCGCCGGCGCCCGAACACGTCAGCGAATGGGGTCATGAGGAGCGAGAGGAGGTACCCGAGCCGGATTACCGAGAGCATCGCGCCAAGTTGCGACTCGGCGATCTTGAGGCCGCTCTGGATTTGCTTGAGGGCGAGGCTCAGCAGCGCGCGATCATACTGATCGAAAAATCCCGCCGTCAACGCGATCCAAAACACGCGGCGCTGCCGCTTGGTAAAGGGCGGCGTCCTGCCCAGGAAGCCAAGATGGATGCTCTTGCGGTCCGCGTCCTCGGCCCCCGGACCGGCTTCGGGCTCGACTATGATTGCCGGATCGTTCATTGGGATTTACTCGATTGCCAGCGGCAAGGATTCGAGTCCGCGCAAAAAGTACGATCCTTTGTAGGTCGGTTTCAATGCGGCATCTTTAAGTCTCAGCTGCGGGAACCGCTCCAGCATCGCCTCGAAGGCAACGCGAGCCTCCATTCGCGCGAGCGGCGCGCCGATGCAGAAATGAATCCCTTCGCCGAACGCGACGTGGTCATTAGGGTCGCGCGTGATATCGAATTTTTCGGGATCCTTGAATTGTGCGGGGTCGCGATTTGCTGCCGCCACGATCATCAACGCGAATGCGCCCGCGGGAATCTCGGTTCCTCCTAGCTGCACAGGTTCCTTGGTGAACCGCACGGTTGATTGCACGGGGCCGTCGTAGCGCAGCATCTCTTCGATCGCGCGCGGCAGCATCGCAGGGTTGCGCTTGAGCGCGTCGAGCTGATCCGGATGGCATCCGAGCGCGAGCATACCGTTGCCGATCAGATTGGTCGTCGTCTCGTTGCCCGCGATCAGCAGCAGCGTGATGAAGCTTAACAGATCCGCTGCGGACAACGCCTCGCTCTCGTCGTGTGCCGCGACCAGCGCGCTTACCAAATCGGGTCCCGGCTTGGCGCGGCGCTTTTCAATTTCGGCGGTAAAGTAGCCGCCCAACTCGTCGATTGCGCGAATTGTTTCAGGCGGCTGCGGAGCGCCGGGAACATTGTTGTCGCCGCCGACGAGCTTGTCCGACCAACGCTTGAACTTCGCGTTCCATTCCGGCGGCACACCGAGCATCTCCGCGATCACCGTGACCGGCAGCACGTTGGCGAGATCCGCCATCACGTCGAACTCGCCCTTCGCCTCGACCTTGTCGAGCTGCTCCTTGGCGATTTCGCGGATGCGCGGCTCGAGCTCGCGGATTCGGCGCGGCGTGAAGTCGCGCGACACCAGCCGGCGCAGGCGCGAATGCTGCGGCGGATCGGATCCCAACATGTTGCGCGAGCCGGCAAAGAGGCCTTGATACGCCTGCGGCGGGGGCGGCGGTCCGACGCTCGAAAAGTGTTCGTGATCGCGCAGCGCGGCGGTGACATCGGCATAGCGCGCCACCAGCGCAAACGTCATCGGACCCATCTCGAGGAGCGGCGGCGGCCCCGCCAGCAGCCGGGCATAGTGCGGGTACGGATTCGCGCGAAATTCCGGATCCCAAATGTTGAAATAAACTTCCGCCATGATGGGTCGCCCCCTCAGTCAGTCGCCATTGTGAGGGACGCCAGGCCGCGAAGGAAGTAGGAACCTTTGTAGGTCACCGGCGCGGCGGGATCGGCCAGGCGCAGACGCGGGAAGCGCTCGAGCATCGCACCAATAGCGATTGCACCTTCCATCCGGGCCAGCGGCGCGCCGATACAGAAGTGGATGCCCTCGCCGAGCGCGACGTGGTCGCGAGGCGCGCGCGTGATGTCGAAACGATCGGGATCATCGAACTGCGCCGGGTCGCGATTCGCCGCCGCGAGGATTATGAAGCAGCCCTGTTTGGCCGGAAGATCGGTACCGCCGAGGTTTATGTCTTCCTTGGTGAAGCGAATCGTCGATTGCACGGGTCCGTCGAAGCGCAGGATTTCCTCGATCGCGCGCGGCATCAGATCGGGAGTCTCGCGCAGCAGATTCAGCTGCGCGGGATTGCGTCCGAGCGCGAGCATCCCGTTGCCAATCAGGTTGGTCGTCGTTTCGTTGCCGGCGAGCAGCAGGAGCAGCACGAACGCGAGCAGTTCGTCGGCGTTCATCGCTTCGGCGTCGTCGTGCGCGGCGACGAGAGCGCTCACCAGGTCGGTGCCGGGATTTTTGCGGCGCCGTTCGATCTCGTCGGCGAAATAGGATCGCAGCGCATTTTTCGCGGTATGAAATTCCTCGGGCAGCGGAGTTCCCGGCAGAGTGTTGTCGCCCGAGACCACCGTGTCGGACCAGTGCTTGAACTGCTGGTAATGGTCGGGCGGCACGCCGAGCATCTCCGCAATAACCATCACCGGCAGCGCGTTCGCAATCCCGTGCATTACTTCGAGCTCGCCTTTGCCGACCGCAGCGTCGATAAGATTTTTCGCAATCTCGCGGATGCGCGGCTCCATGTCGCGGATGCGCCGCGGCGTGAAATCTCGCGAGACGAGGCGCCGCAGGCGAGTATGCAGCGGCGGATCGGAAAACAACATCGTGCGCGCACCGGCAAACGGTCCGTCGTCGTTAGTCTCATTGGGATCGCGCGGCCGCACGCTTGAAAAGTGCGCATGGTCGCGCAACGCAGCGGTGACATCGGCGTAGCGAGAGACCATCGCAGTCGGCCCGAACAGATCGAGAATCCGCGGCGGTCCGGCGAGCAGCGGTTTGTAGTGCGGATACGGATTGGCGCGAAACGCAGGATCCCATGGGTTGAAATAGATTTGCTCTGCGGCCTGGTTCATGGTGAGTCGTCCTTGTGGGTTAATTTCATTTTCATCGCGCCGCATCGATTGCACTGCACCTCTGCGGGCTGCGCGCACTACCAAGCAATGGCAATGCCACCGGTGCGGATCTATACAATCGCGCGTGTTTTCATGCAGCCGACATGCATCAACGCGACTGCACGCAGTCCCGCCATGTCACTTGAGCGCCATCTCGAGACGGCTCAGCCCGCGCAGGAAATACGAGCCCTTGTAGGTCACAGGGGCGTCGGGATTTTTCAGCCGAAGATGCGGGAATCGTTCGAGCGCGCTGCCGATCGCGATCGCACCTTCCATCCGTGCGAGCGGCGCGCCGATACAGAAGTGGATTCCCTCGCCGAATGCCACGTGATCGTTTGGCGTGCGCGTGATGTCGAACTTCTCGGGATCCTTGAATTGCGCCGGGTCGCGATTCGCCGCCGCTGTGATCACGAACACCCCCATTCCCGATGCGATCGGCGTCCCGCCGACGGTAGTATCTCTCGTCGCGGTGCGGAACGTTGATTGCACAGGCCCGTCGTAGCGCAGCATCTCCTCGATCGCGCCGCGCATCAGATCGGGCTTTGATTGCAGCGCCGCCATCGACGCGGGGTTGCGCCCCAGCGCGAGCATCCCGTTGCCAATCAGATTGGTCGTCGTCTCGTTGCCGGCGAGCAGCAAGAGCACGACGAACTGCAACAGCTCGTCGGCGCTCAGCGCTTCGGCCTCATCGTGCGCCGCGACGAGCGCGCTCACTAAGTCCGTCCCCGGATTCTTGCGCCGCCGCGCGATCTCGGCGAGGAAGTATGCCCTCAGTTCGGCGAAGGCGCTCTTGATTTCGTCGGGGATCGGCATTCCGGGGAGAGTGTTGTCCGCTTCGATTATCTTGTCCGACCAATGTTTGAATTGGCGGTATTCCTCGTGCGGCACGCCGAGCAAGTCGCTGATCACCATCACCGGCAGCGGGTTGGCGAGATCCGCCATCACGTCGAACTCGCCCTTGCGTTCGGCGGCGTCGATTAGATTTTTGGCGATCTCGCGGATGCGCGGTTCCAGTTCGCGGATTCGGCGCGGGGTGAAGTCGCGCGAGACCAGCCGGCGCAGCCGCGTTTGCGTCGGGGGATCGGAGCCGAGCATCGTCGGGGCGTCACCGAATACTTTCGTCTGCTCGTCGAATCCCATCCCGGCCGGCTGGACACTCAAGAAGGTCGCATGGTCCATCAGGATCGCGCGCACGTCGGCATAACGAGCGGCCAGCACGAATTTGAATCCCATGTCGATAATTCGGGGCGGTCCCGCCAGCAGCGGGCGGTAATGCGGATACGGATTAGCGCGGAAGTTTTCGTCCCACGGATTAAAGTAGATGTCCTGTGCGGCCTGCGTCTCGATTGATCCGCTCATTGCACTCACCTTCCGTTTGTCGAATGGTTCGAATCCAGGTCGCGCACCATCGCGGCGCACACCCGCTTGGTCGTTTCCAACGCGCGCACAAACTCGGGCGTATCGATTTCGCCGTCAAGCAGGACGCGCTCAAGAGCCAATGACTCGAGTTGCCCGAAGACGATTCCCATCAAATCGTGCAGTTCGATTTCGCGGCCAGGCGGCCAGTCGAGAATCGCCCTGAGTCCCAGTTCAAAGCCATGTCCAAAGCGCTCGCTGGCGGCGCGCACCGCGTCGTTGAGCGCGGGATCGGTGCGGCTGGCGACGACCAGCTCCAGCCATGCGTAGAAGGTCACTCCCTTGAACATCGGCCACATCGCATCGATAAGGACGGCGACGCGATGCTCGCGATTTCCGGGCGGCGGCTCGGCGATTGCGGCGCTCATTTCGGCGAGCCGCAGCTCGAACACATGCTCGAGCGCACTGACGACGAGCTCGTCTTTTTTCGGAAAATGATGCAGCTGCGCGCCGCGTGAGACTCCGGCGCGGCTGGCGATTTCGGTCGTCGTCGTGCCCGCGTATCCACGCTCGAACAGGCAGGCGACGGTAGCATCGAGCAGCCGTCGTCGAGTCTCAGCACTGCGCTCTTCTTGTAGGGCAGACATTGATCACCTCTGGAATGGTGGTAGCTAACATACAGGCAAGATTGTTACAAGCAATCGAGACTGTTTCTCTCTGATATAGCCCTATCTTACGAGCTAATTCGCGATCTTATCGGGTCAGCGGCCCTTGAAATTGGGGCGGCGCTTCTCCAGGAATGCGCGCACACCTTCGCGATAGTCTTCGCTGTCGAAGCATCGCGCGACTATCGCGGAGACCGACTTCGGGTCGCGATCCTCGCGATCTTTCAGGCTCTCGCGAATCGCCAGCTTGGCGGCGGCCATCGTCAGCGGCGCGTTGGTCGCCATCTTGAGCACGTAATCGCGGACGTTCTCCTCGAGCTTTTCGGGATCGACGACGCGGTTGATCAATCCCATCTGCAGCGCCTCTTCCGCGTCGAACAGGCGCGCCGACAGCAGGATGTCGCGCGCGTTAGCGGGCCCGACAGTATGCGCGAGCATGTTGACGCCCTCCAGTGGATACGCGAGACCCAGCCGCGCGGCGGGGACTCCGAAGCGGGTGCCACGCGCGGCAATCCGGATGTCGCATGAGAGCGCGACCTGCACGCCGCCGCCGATGCATACGCCGGAGATCATCGCGATGACCGGCTTGCGGCATTCGACCAGCGCGGCGATCGCGCTGTTGGGGGCGTCGCGATACGCACGGGCCTGCGTCGCGTCGGCGCGCATCGCGGGGAACTCCGAGATATCTGCGCCCGCGATAAACGCCTGCGGTGTGCCGCCGCGCATGACGATCACGCGAATCGCGTCGTCGCTCGCGAGTTCGGCGACGCCTTCCGCAATCCGCTGCCAGGTCCTAAAATTGAGCGCGTTGCGGACTTGAGGCCGGTTGAGCACCAGCCATCCGATCGGCGCCTCGTGGGTTACTATCAACGGATCGACTGAACTTTCATCCTTCACGGATTTCGCACCTCTGGCGGGATTTATGACGATAATCGAGCGGGCTTCAAGTGAGGATTTTGAGCACATTTGTGCGCTGGACGAAACTGCCCACAGACCTCCACGGTGCCGCCTTATCGGTGACTCGTGCGCCAACGGACGCGTCGCAGTCGCGCGCGTGGATGGCGTAATTCGTGGCTACGTCATCTTCGATGAGAGTTTCTTCGACCAGTTTTACGTGCGCCTGCTGATGGTTCATCCCGATTTTCGCCGCCACGGACTCGCGACCGCGCTGATGCGCGCGGCCGAGCTCGAGTGTCAGACCGGCAAACTGTTCACCTCGACCAACCAGTCGAACCTTCCGATGCAGCGGCTGTGCGATCGATTGGGATTTGTGAAAAGCGGCTACGTCGAGAATCTTGACGAGGGCGATCCGGAAGTAATCTATGTGAAGCTGCTCGCGCGAGGCTGAAAGACGAAGAAGTCCACCGGCTCGACCACGCGCTCATGCGGCGGCGCGGTCTTCGCATACTCGCGAATAGCTGTCAGTCCCGCTTCGAATTCCTGATCGGAAAGCTGCACGAGAATCGAATCCGCGCGATAGACAAGCTTTTCCGCGTATGCGCTCCAGCTTTCTGCGACTTCGCTAGAAATCAGTTCATGGCGGATAAGCCTGAAGCCGGCGCTTGCGAAAGTTGATTCGATGAAAGCCTGCGATTGAAGCGCGCGGTTGAGAAGCGGCCGGCTGCTCGGGAAGAACTCGAGGTAGGCGTACCGATCGATCCGCTCAATCGTACCTGCGCGCAGGCAAACGGCACCGTCCGGACGGAGCACGCGACGGCATTCGGCGGCGGCGCGGTCGGGATGATCGAAGTGATGGAACGCCATCGAGATGAAAACCATGTCCGTCAACGCGTCGTGAAGCGGCAGGGATTCCGCGGATGCTCGCTCGCATCGAACGCGTGGTGAGGCTTTGCGGCGAGCCTCGGCGAGCATCTTCTCTGACGGGTCAATCGCGGTGACGGTCGCGTCGTAGTAGTCCGCCAGCGCATTCGAGTAGCGGCCGGTGCCGCATCCAAGGTCGAGAATTTCCGCAACCGAGCCCTTGGGCACGGACTGCGAAATTACATCGAGCCAGTACGCGAGCACGCCCGGCGAGTAGCCGCGGCCTGCGTCGTAGGCGGCGGGCATATCTGTTTTGTCGTAGTTCAATACTTAAATCTTCGCGATTACGTCGTCGTGCAATTTCTCTAGGCCGCGCGTCAGGCCTTCCGCATCAAACGCAGGCGGAGCGATCACCACTCGCGACACTCCTATCTCTGCGAGCGCCTTCAGATCGTCAACGCGCGAGCGGCCCATGCATGACAGCTCGATCTTCTTTGGGTCGCGTCCGGCTTTTTCGGCCTCCGACTTCATCAGCGCGAACAGTTCCTTGAGCTTGGGAATTTCCGCGAGCGCCGGGAAAAAGCCGTCGCCGTATCGCCCTGCGCGTTTCGCCGCGGCCGGCGAATGTCCGCCGACATGAATCGGCACGCCACCCTTTTGCACGGGCTTCGGAAAGCATTTCACCGGGCCGAAGTTGAAATATTTGCCGTGAAATGACGCGGCGTCGTCGCTCCACAACGCGCGCAACGATTTGATCGCCTCGTCGGTACGCGCGCCGCGCGTGTGAAAATCGATGCCGAGCGAGGTGAACTCCTCCTCGAGCCATCCGCTGCCGATGCCGAGGATCGCGCGGCCGCCCGACAGCACGTCGAGCGTGGCCACTTCCTTGGCGACGTACAGCGGATGCCGCTGCGGAAGGATCAGCACGCCGGTCGCGAGCTTGATTTTTTTCGTCACGGCAGCCGCGAACGCGAGCGGCAGCAGCGGATCGGGAATCGCGACATCTTCGCCGCCGGGAATCTTCCCAGTGGACGAGTACGGATAGGGCGATTTGTAGTCCTGCGGGATGACGACGTGCTCGACGGTCCAGAGCGACTCGACACCGCATCGCTCGGCCGTGGTTGAGAGATGGGCGAGCAGGGCGGGATCGCTGAACGGTCCGGAGTTGACGAACATCAGGCCAAGTTTCATTTTTGGTACCTCGCTGCGGAATGCGGGCCTACTCTATCGTCGTTGGAATAGCGATGAAAAGGAGATCGTGCACGCACCGCAGAACCCTCACCGCCAGCCGCGTTGCAGCCGGCCGCCTCTCCCGTAGAAAAACGGGCGAGGTAAGAGTTCGACGTGCGCTGTTCCCTTGTTCAAATTTCGTGGGCGCGTTAGTTAGTTGAGTCATGGATATTGGAAAAGTCGGAATATGGTTCTTCCTCGACGCGATGGCGGCGCCGGACAGCGCCGAGTTTGCCAAGCAGGTCGAGAAGAATGGCTACAAGGTGCTGTGGATACCCGAGGCCGTCGGCCGCGAACCCTTCGCGCACGCCGCGTATCTACTCAGCCATACTGAGCGGCTGTCGATTGCGACCGGCATCGCGAACATCTGGGCGCGCGACGCGATTACGATGGGCGCCGCGTCGAAGACCGTCGCCGAACTTTCCGGCGGGCGCTTTTTGCTCGGTATCGGCGTCAGTCACAAGCCTCTCGTCAGCAACCTGCGCGGCCACAACTACGACAAGCCTTACAGCTTCATGAAAGAGTATCTGCCGAAGATGAAGGGTGCGCTCTACCTCGCGCCCGCGCCGAAGGAGCCGGTGCCCGTGGTGCTCGCGGCGTTGCATCCCAAGATGCTCGCGCTGTCGGCGGCCGAAGCAAATGGCACGCACACCTACTTCGTGCCGCCCGAGCATACCGCGAAAGCGCGCGCGCAAATCGGACCGAATGCGATGTTGTGTGCGGCGCAGGCCGTCATCCTGGAAACCGACGCGGCCAAGGCTCGCAAAGCGGCGCGCGATTACATGAAGACCTACGTGCCCCGCCTGCCTAACTATACGAACAACCTGAAAGCGCTCGGATGGGCTGACAGCGAATTCGAGAACGGATGCTCCGACAAGCTGGTCAACGCAATCGTTGCGTGGGGCACCGAAGATAAGATTCGCGATCGCATCGACGCGCACCTGAAGGCCGGCGCCTCGCACGTCTGTATCTTGCCGCTGCGCGCCGACGGCGCACCGCAGCCCGACATGCGCACAGTCCAGGCGTTCGCACAGCGATGAGGGCGTCGTCGATGCGCCGATTGTTTTTCGCGTTGCCCGTCGTCGTCCTTGCGATCGCTGTCGCCGGATGCTCATCGACTAGCGAGCAGCAAGCCCAGCAATCTGAAGCCGCGGCAGCCAAGGCACAGCAGGCGGCAGAACAGGCGGAACAAGACGCCGCCAAGGCGCAAGCCGCCGCAGACAAAGCGACCGAGGCGGCGGATCGCGCGACCAAGGCAGTGCAGGAGGCGACCATTGAAATCAACCGCGTCGCCGATCATATCGATCAGATGCAACGCGATCGCGAAGCCGCGATGCATCGACACCGGCGCTCGCACGTGACGAAGTCCGCACGGAAAGCTGCGGCTGCGAAGACTGCCGCAGCCGCGCCCGCGGCGGCGCCGTCGTCATCGACGAAATAGCACGCGCGCGCTCGAACACATGCCTGAGCCAATCAAATCGCAAGCAGCCCGCGCGCCCACCGAAGCGGACATTCGCGCCGAGAATCCATCCCCGCAACTCCGCCGGCATGCCTGGATCAATATCGCGGGGCCGATCGCCGCGGTCTTTCTTGGAATCTTCGCCGCTGCGATGTACCTGCGGCCCGTCGATGTTCTCCGCTGGATTCAGATCTCGCGCCTCGGATGGTCGGGGGTGACGCAGAACGACCTCGCGCTCAAGGACGGCCTCATCACGTACCTGATGACCGGCGGCTATTCGGGGATGGAGCCGGTGGTGATGATTCACGGGCTCGGCCCGAACGCCGCGCTGGTGTGGCGCGGCATCATGCCGCCGGCAGCGGACGCGCACTACAAAGTCATCGCGCCCAACCTGCCCGGCTTTGCCTCATCCGATCACAAGCAGGTCCAGTATTCGATCGCGTACGAGGCCGATGCCGTCGCGCAGATGATCGACGAGTTGAAGCTCGATCACGTCAACCTGATCGGCAACGATCTCGGCGCCGACGTCGCGCTCTACTACGCCGTCGAGCATCCCGACAAAGTGGAGCGGATGGTGCTGGTGTCGGGCGGCTTGGTTGGCGCGCGCGGCGCTGAAAAGCTGCGGCAGGGCATGCTCCCGACGACGCCGGAGGCCGTCCGCGCGCAAGTCGAGGCGAGTTTTTTCGATTTGCCTCCGATGCCGGACTTCATCTATCAGCGCATGATGGGAGAGTTAAATGGCGACCTGCAGGCCGAGACCGACATGATTAATTCGGTGCCCCGCGACGAGGCGCACATCCGCTCGAAAATAGGCCAGGTCTTCAACACGCTCACGATCATAATGTGGGGCGCGAAAAATCCGTACTTCTCGAGCTTCGAAGCAGAGGCGTTGCACGCCGCGATGCCTGGTTCAGCGACGGTGGTCTTCAAAACCTCCGGCGTCTATCCGCAACTGGAACATCCCGACGATTTCGCCGAGTCCCTTATCTTCGTAATCAAGCAGGAAGAAGGCGGCCGCTAACTACCTTCTTATCTCAATATCACAGCATCGTATGCGATCGATTCAGATGTAGGTTTCGAACGGGCGTTGAGCAAAATTGTAAGGCACTCCGGCCGAAGGTCGCGAGAACCAAATCAATGCTGAAAGGGATTCTATGGGACAACGATGGAGTGCTGATCGATACGGAAGGTTTGTACTTCCGGGCGACGCGCGATGTGCTGGGAAGCGCAGGGGTTGAACTAAGTCGCGAACGGTACGTGGAGTGGTCTTTGCGCCAGGGGCGAAGCTCCTTCGATCTCCTGCGGGAGCAAGGCTGCACTCCGGCGCAGATCGAGGAGCTTCGTTTTCAGCGCAATCAAGCGTATTCACGGATGCTCGCAAACGGACCAGGTATGATGGATGGAATTGTGGAGATCCTCACCTTGTTGCGCCCGAAATTCCGAATGGCGATAGTTACCACTTCACGGCGCGAGCACTTTGAGGTGATGCATCAGCGTTCGAATCTGTCTCAATTCTTCGAGTTCGCGCTAACGCGAGAGGACTATGGGCGTTCGAAGCCTCACCCGGAACCCTACCTCACCGCGCTGGAGCGGTTACAGCTAAGCGCAAAAGAGTGCATTGCAATCGAAGACTCTCAGCGCGGGCTGGCGGCAGCGAACGCGGCCGGACTGCGTTGTATTGTGATTCCGAACAGCATGACTATCGGGAGCGCCTTTAGCGACGCCGCGATGGTTATCTCTGATGCCGCAGCGCTGCCGGGCGCGCTTTTTCGTTTTGCAAGTACTCCCTCTTCCTGAGGAAAGCCATGGAATTACTGACGCAGAGCCGTCTCGACCATCGTGGCGCGCGCGATGTTGTGCAGACTCTTGCAAATGATACCCATCGAATGTGTAGTGCGTGGATACCCGTCCGGGTCGGCGTGGAAGGAGTACCGTGCGCTGGGGACGCTCGCAGGCGAACCATTGCCGGCTGGGCTGCGACAGAGCGAGCGTCTGAATCGCCCAGATGAATTTGGACTTATTTGTTTTACTATCGCCGACTCTCGATCAAAAGGTGTTCCAGAACGAGTCACAGTTGTGAAAGGTGTTAAAGTTGGTCTCGGGCATCGGCGTTGGCGGCACCAACGACTGGAATTGATCGACTGACGCGCGATAGGACGACCATTCAGGTTGGCCGGACGAGTTAGGGTTAAGTTTCTTGGCGAACTCGCTCCAGTAGCTGATCATGGCCTCGGAGAGCGCCTGCTGGTCGGCCGTAAATGGGAAGACATCGCCTGTTACGAGCATCAGGTACTGGATCTCGGCACCGTGATAAGCTCCCAGCGGAAAGCTTAGCCCTGGGATAGTGCCCGGAGGGGCGTTCTCATCATTGAACTCGTACGCATAGGTGGTCGTGAATTTCGACAATAGCTTGTCCGCGTTTCGCGCAGGACAGCTAAAGACTCCGTCGGTACCCGAGGCGCTCAAGGCCAATCCGCCGTTCGGGTAACTGGCATAGGGATAGAGGCCCTCTACCGCGGACGCCAATGCTGAAGTCCATAGAGCGGTTACTGCGGCGTCGTATTCCTCCAATGTATCGATAGGATTGCCGGTTCCGTCGTACTCCTCAGCGACGAAGGCCCTGTATTCATCGTGATTGGTACCCGCGATGACGGGCACTTTGTTGAATTTGCCCGCGGCAAAGGCCGCGGCGGGAGTCTGCGTGAGCAGTTCCCGGTCGACGAAGGGATACAGCACCGATGCTTCCGCTGCGACAAGGGTATCAGCCGATACAGCTCGCAGGCACTCAGCGGATTGATCGCCGCATCCGACTGCTGTCGCGACGGAATTGCCCGATGGGGCAAAGCCGTCAACAGTCTCGGCAGTCAGGAGGGGCTCAATAGCACTAAAGTAGTCCTGGAATTCAACGTAGGATCCGCTTTCCGCTATCGCTCCACGGAACAGTCCTTTGGCAAGGGGAGACGCGAGCTGGCAGTATATGCTCTGACCTCCGGCGGACTCACCGAAGATAGTAACTTGCTTGGGATTGCCACCAAAGGCCTTGATGTTGGCCTTAACCCACTTGAGCGCGAATTGCTGATCCATCAACCCGTAGTTGCCGCTTTCATGTCCTTCGGAGTCGAGCGCCGTCTGCGCCAGGAATCCCAACACACCCAGACGGTAGTTGATCGTGACAACTATAACTCTTCCTCCCTTCACGAGTGGCGTTGGATCGTATAGGTCGCCGCCGCCGGCGGTAAGTCCGCCGCCATGAATCCAAACCATCACGGGCAGAGCTTTCTTTTTAGCGGCATCCGCGGTTGCATCGCCGACTGGGTCTGTCGCGTCGGCAGGCGCCGCCTGCGCGGGAGTATAAACATTGAGGAACAGGCAATCCTCGCTGCCGGTCGGTCCGGGTTGAGTACATTCACTGCCGAATTGGGTCGCCTCGAGCGGCATCGCAAACTTCCCGAAGGCTTGCGGTGGCATCCAGCGCAGAGCGCCAACCGGAGCCGCGGCGTAAGGGATACCGAGAAATTCGTTGACGCCATTAACCGTCATGCCGAGAACGGGACCGCTTTTCGTAATAGCGAACGGCGGCGGATACGATGGCTTCTTCTTTGCCGATGCGGTCGCCGCAGGACCTAGTAGAATCGCGCAGATAGCGGTCAATGCGAGGACCAGTTTGGAAGTCTTTCCGTTCTTCATCGATTCCGAGTCTCCAATGTGAGTTCTCACCTATGCACGGACGGCCCGCGCCCTGCAAGAAACATTTTCACATGCTGGAGTTCCGCTCAGTTCATGGCAGGTTTGCGCGCGAGACGCAGTGACCGTCATCCGGATCGAGCTTGCCGACGTTCCATACGCGATCCCACCGCAGCAGACTCGTATCCCGCTTGTTGTAGGGGCGCACTCGGACACATCGGCAGTCGGCATCTTTCAGCGGTACATTCATCACCAGATATTCGGTGACCACGGACTGTTCGAGCGACTGGGCGGCGGTGAGAGGAACGTTTCCTCCCTCGCTCACGAGGAAACTGTTTTCGACTGAGTAGCCCAAGCCGGAAAAGCCCCATCCGATCCCATACAGATCAGAAAGTACGCCCCAGCCGGTCGTTCTCCTCGGGTCGGCCTCGAAGGGGGTTCCGGTGTATTGGAAGATGGTTGCACCGGTATCCACCGCGTTCTGCAACACCAATGGGACCATAACGTTGGCCTGGTCGGAAAAACTTTGGGCCTTGCAGTATACCCGCTGGTCAACCGGATAGCCGGGATCGAGATCGGGCGTGGGACAGTCGGCGGGCGTATATACCATCAGGTCCGCGAGATCCGAAGTCGCAAAGGTGAATACATTCGGCCAGCTGGCCACCCTCGGCTGGAGCTCGCCGGGGTCAGCAGCTTTGCAGCGCATCGCCACCAAGTCGTTAGTACTCGGATCGGGATCATCGCTGCCCACAAAGTGCGCGTTGTCTATTGCCCGCAGCGCGGGCTGGAACAGTATGGTGGCGCTCATGAACGCGCGCGCCTGTATGAGCTTGCCCTGGTAGACCAGGTCCGTTCTCCCGATGTTGAGCACCGGCGCGACGCTGCCAGGGAGGAAGAACACTCGCGTGAAATCGCCGTTAACAGCAACACCGCTATCGGGATCTGAGACGCGAGTGTTGTCGACCACCGTCGCCGGTGCCGGCGGAGCTGCCTGCACCGGGGTAGCAAGCGCGACGATGAAAAGTATCGCCACCAGCGCGGCCGCACGCCCGGCTCCGACGTGAGCCCTTAGAGACCTACAAGCACCGCCCATCTTCCTCCCCAGGTGCCTTCACGGATTCCCCCTTTTAGAACTGTCCAACTGGTTAAGCAACCGCTGGACTACAGAATCGCACTTGGCCGCTCAGCTCGGATCGATCTTCGGCAGGGATGCACGCCTTGCGCGGAACGCAGTCGTCTGCGATAAGCGAGTTTGAAATTTCCAGCAAGCGAGGAATCGACAACGATGAAGCTCTACAACATGAATCTCTCCAACTTCGCCACCAAGTCGCGGCTCGTCATCTACGAGAAGGGACTCAATATCGAGATGGCGCCGATTCCCGGCGGCGATCTCCACTCGCCCGAATACGCCAAGGTCAATCCGCTCGGCAAAACTCCCGCGCTCGACGCCGACGGCCTGCTCATCCCCGAGTCCGAGGTCATCAACGAGTACCTCGAGGACAAGTACCCCACTCCGCCGCTGCTGCCCAAGAGTCCGGAGGGCCGCGCCAAGGTGCGAATCTTCACCCGATTTCACGACCTGTACCTCGAGCCTCCGCTGCGCGCGCTGTTCGGCCAGATGAATCCGAAAACTCGCGACGAAAAAGTCGTCGGTGAGAAAGTGACCGACCTCAAAAATCGCCTCGACCACCTCGAAAAGATGCTCGCCGATGGCGGCTACGCGTGCGGCTCCGATTTCACGCTCGCCGATTGCGCGCTGGCGCCCACGATATTTTTCGTGACCAACCTGGGGCCGGCATTCGGCATCAAGGCGTTCGACGGCCGTCCGAAACTCGCGGCATGGTGGACTCACGTCCAGACTCGCCCGTCGGTGAAGAAGGCGCTGGGCGAGATGACCGAAGCCTTGGCCGCGATGCAGCGCGGCGGCCGCTAAAGACTCGTCGCGCGATTTCTGTTCGCTCGGAAAAAAGGCGGGAGCATGCACTACGATGCTCCCGCTTTCGCTGATTACCGGCGACCGCGCACCATCGCGGCGACTGCGGCCGCGCACCAGATCGCCTCGAGCACGACGAATGGCGCGAATCCAATCAGGTACGACGCGTAGCAGGAGACGGGGCGCCGGCGACGTTCCTTGCCTGGTACGAACGCGAATCGGAACTCAGCATCCCGAACGAATTCATAAAGAACGCGGCCAGCAGCAGCGCGACTCCGAGCGATCCGATGACTTGGGACGCCGACATTTCACTTCTCCTGCGCCATTCGATCCATTGCGATTAACCGCGACTCACACTACTAAGATGATTGACCATGTCTTATCTCGATCGCGACGGCGTCATCATTTACTACGAACAACGCGGAGCGGGACCCGCCGTTCTGCTCTCGCACGGCTACAGCGCCAGCGCGCGCATGTGGCAGGGTCAGATGGACGCGCTGTCGGACAGCTACCACGTGATCGCGTGGGATATGCGCGGCCACGACCGCTCCGACTCGCCCGACGATCCCGCGCTCTACTCGCACGAGGCAACCGTCGCGGACATGGCGGCGGTGCTCGACGCTTGCGGCGTCGGTCGCGCTATCATCGCTGGCTTGTCGCTCGGAGGGTTCATGTCGCTGGCGTTTCATTTGGCGCATCCGGCGCGCACCGAGGCGCTGATGCTGTTCGATACCGGCCCCGGCTACAAGAAAGACGACGGGCGCGAGGGATGGAACCGGCTCGCGGACAGCATGGCGGCTGCGTACGAGAAGAAGGGTCTTGCGGCGGCGGGCGTCAGCGCTGAAGTGAGCGTCGCGAAGCATCGCAGTGCGCAGGGCCTGGCGCATGCGGCGCGCGGGATGCTGGCGCAGAGAGATGGCCGCGTGATCGAGTCGCTGCCGGCAATCGCGGTGCCGACGCTCGTGCTGGTCGGCGAAAACGATAATCAGTTCCGGCCGTCGGCGGATTACATGGCGGCGAAAATCCCCGGTGCCGAAAAAGTGATCCTCGAGCATGCCGGACACGCCGCAAATATCGATCAGCCCGCCGCGTTCAATGCCGCCGTGCGCGCGTTCCTCGACCGCGCGACCTCGTAGCACCTTCTGGAGAACGGTCCCGCGAATCGGCATTATGTAGATGTCGCCGATTTCGGCTCGTTGAGCTGATTGGCGACAAGTCTGCAAACCTGATTGATCAGGAGATCCGAAATTTTCTCAGGACCGACGCTAGAATGGCTGTTCCTCCACTATCCGAAATCAATCGCAACCTGTTCAACAAGCTTATCGATCATCACATCCGCTTCTCGCTGGCGAAGGTGCGGATCGACTTGACGAAGCACGACTGGTATCGCGCGACGGCACTGGTCGTTCGCGACATGCTGGTCGAAAAAATGCTCGCGACGCGGCTGCGTTTCGATCGCAACAATTCCAAGAAGCTTTACTACCTGTCGCTCGAATTTCTGATCGGCCGCTCGCTCGAGAATAATCTCTTCAACCTCGGCATCATCGACACCTGCCGGGATTTCCTGGCCGAGAACGGTATCGACCTGCAGATCCTGTTCGATGAGGAGCCCGACGCGGCGCTGGGCAACGGCGGCCTCGGCCGGCTGGCCGCGTGTTTCCTCGATTCGCTGGCGACGCTCGATTTGCCGGGCTACGCGTATGGAATCAACTACGAGTACGGTCTCTTCCGCCAGGAAATTCGCGCCGGCTACCAGGTCGAACGGCCCGACGCGTGGCAGCGCGAGACCTCGCCATGGCTGGTGCCGCGCCCCGAGCAGTCGTGCAGGATTCCGGTTTACGGCCGAATCGAGCACCGCATCGACAAAAAGGGTGAATACAATCCAATCTGGGTGGATTGGCGCGTGCTCGTCGGCGTGCCATCCGATCTGCCGATCGCGGGCTTCGGCGGCCGCACGGTGAACTTCGTGCGCCTGTATTCGGCCGGCGCGTCCGATGAATTCGACATGCAGATCTTCAACGCCGGCGACTACATGAAGGCCGTCGAGCAGAAGATGCTGTCCGAGACCATCTCGAAAGTGCTGTATCCGTCCGACGCGGTAGCGGCCGGCCGCGAACTCCGGCTGCTCCAGGAATATTTCTTCGTCGCTTGCGCGGTGCACGACATAGTACAGGGCTTCGTCGCGCGCGGCGAAGACTTCGCCGATTTTTCGTCGCAAGTGGCTATTCAGCTGAACGACACGCATCCCGCACTGACTATTGCGGAGTTGATGCGCGTTTTTATCGATGAGTACGATCTGGAGTGGCCGCTGGCGTGGGAAATCACCCGCGCCACCATCGGATATACTAATCACACGCTATTGCCCGAAGCGCTGGAAAAGTGGCCGGTGAGCCTGCTCGAACGAGTTGTGCCGCGGCATCTGCAGATCATCTACGAGATCAATCGGCGCTTTATGGCGGACGCAGCGCTGGTCTGGAAGGACGATCCGGAACGGCTCAAGCGCGTGTCGATCGTACAGGAGGGTTACGAGGGTCAGATCCGGATGGCAAATCTGGCGATTGTCGGCAGTCACTCCGTGAATGGCGTGTCGAAGCTGCACTCCGAGCTCGTCAAGACGCGACTGGTGCCCGACTTCTATGAACTCTGGCCCGAGAAGTTCAGCAACAAGACCAACGGCGTCACGCAACGGCGATGGCTGTTGATGGCGAATCCGGGGCTGGCCAGCCTGCTCGACGCGACGATCGGCGTGGGCTGGGCGACGGACCTCGAGCAGTTGCGCGCGGTCGAGAAATTCGCGGACGACCTCGAGTTTCAGCGCCGCTTCAGGACAATCAAGCGCGTCAACAAGGAGCGCCTGGCGCGAATCGTCAATCGCCTCGCCGCCGTCGACATCGATCCGGCTGCGATGTTCGACATACAGGCCAAGCGTATTCACGAATACAAACGCCAGCTCCTGATGGCGTTGGGGATCGTGCATGAGTACCTGCGGCTCGTGGACGACGGCGTCGAGCCGCCCGTTCCGCGCACGTACCTGCTCGCGGGCAAGGCGGCGCCGGGCTACTGGGCAGCCAAGATGATCATCAAGCTGATCAACAGCCTCGGCGACGTGATTAACAACGACCCGAAGACGCGCGAATTGATCAAGGTTGCGTTCCTACCGGACTACCGCGTCTCGCTCGCGGAAAAAATAATTCCCGCCGCCGACGTTTCCGAACAGATTTCGACCGCCGGCCGCGAAGCCTCGGGCACCGGCAACATGAAATTCGCGATGAACGGCGCGCTCACGGTGGGAACTCTCGATGGCGCGAACATCGAGATTCAGGAAGCCGTCGGCGCGGAAAATATTTTCATCTTCGGCCTGACCTCGGAGCAAATAGAAGATCTGACATTGAAGGGTGCGTACCGGCCGCGCGAATATTACGAGGCCGACGCCCGACTAAAGCGCGTGCTCGACGAGCTGGCGTCCGATCGCTTTTGTCCGGGCGAGCCGGGGTTGTTCAGATGGGTTCGCGACGTGCTGGTCAATCGCGATGACTATTTTCTGATGGCGGATTTCGGATCGTATGTGGATATCCAGTCAAAGATATTGACTGAGTACCAACATCCGGAAGTCTGGACGCGAAAGGCTATACTCAATCTGGCGCGAATTGGCTATTTCTCGAGCGATCGTGCAGTAGCTGAATACTCACGCGAGATCTGGCAGCTCGGCCAATCGTGAATTGACTATTTGGCGTCTGCGATTAGCATAAAGCCCAGCCTCGCAGCGGCGCGATTGAGCGCATCGTCAAAACAGGCAAACCTAATCGAAGATCGAACCGTCACCTCCATCAGATCAACCGTCGCGAGATGTATGGCATCGTAGGCCTTCAGGCGATATTGCTCCGCCAAATCCCCCGCGCGACGTATCGTCGTCACGTCCACCGGCAGGCGATCCAGCCGGTTCCAGCC
Source organism: uncultured delta proteobacterium (assembly GCA_963711565.1). Taxonomy (GTDB): domain Bacteria; phylum Desulfobacterota; class Binatia; order Binatales; family Binataceae; genus Binatus. The sequence continues at coordinate 213,959 of CAVQEQ010000002.1, forward strand.
TTGTTCGAATTCATCCTTGTGGCGTTTCAGCGCGGCTTCGTCGATGTCAGCCAGCCGATATTTTCTCGCGAAGGCCGACCTGGCTTCGACGTATGCGACAAGGCTCGTGGCAACCAGATCAGCACGAGCGACCGCCCGTTTCACTTCGGAGCTGCCAACTTCTTGCGCGTAGAGCTTTACCAGGGCGGAGGTATCCAGGTAGAGGATCACCTTCGATTCTCGAGCACCATCTCTGAAAGCGTTTTCTCGCCTGGACCGATCACGATCGGACGCGCCGCCCCGCGAATTTTGCCCCCTCTAGCCGGGAGCATTCCTGGAATCCGCCGGAGACGCCGCGCGAGTTCCGAAGCATCAGGTTTCGTATTGGCTTCTGGAGCCAACGGTAACAATCGCGCAATCGGCCGGCCGCGGGAAGTGATTATCACGTCTTCGCCGTTACCAGCCCTTCGAAGATACAGCGATAGCCGCGCCTTGAACTCGCGCACAGAGGCTTTCATGGGACCACATTATAGACGATGTGGTCACATTGCGCGAGGGCGCCGGGTCTGCTCCGCAAGAAGTGCCGAGCCGCGTGACGTCACTCTGACGACGATGCGCCCGTTCACGTGATGCTTTGCGACCAGCCCGCGTTCGTTCGCATTCTCCCAGACCGGGAATCTGGGGCATGACGTCCGCCACGCATCCATCACCTCGTCGTAGCTCCGCTCGCTATTCGCAAGCCATTCAACGAGATCGAGTACCAGGGATTCGACCGGATCGAACATGGATTCGTCTGCCTGCATGGCTCGAGAATATCAGATTCGACTTTCCCAATCACGCCGTTTTAGACCGCTACCTATCTCATCTACATAAGACGATAGTCCTGTAAGCTGGAAGTGGCAGTCAAACCGGCGTCGAGCTCGAAGCCATGTGGTGTAGTACGAGCACGGGACAAGGAGCTTCGCGAATGACATGTTCCGTGACGCTACCTAAGAGTAAGTGTTCGAGTCCGGTGCGCCCATGCGTAACCATTACGATCAAGTCCACTCCGAGATCATGGGCCGCCCGCACGATATCTATATCAGGGACTCCGCTTCTGACATCAATAACACAATTCACTTCAGCCTTGAGGGTGTTCTGGACTATTAGTTCGAGCTTGGCTCTGGCTTCCTTCTCCCAGCGAGGATCGGCATCAAAAGGAAGCGGAACGTCCATATCATACGTAGGCACCCTGGCAATGTGCAGGATGTAGAGCGTGGCGTCACTCTCCTTTGCCAAAGTGCTTGATAAAAGCAATGCGGCCGTCGAATCTCCATCGAACTCAAACGCACACATTATCTTATTGTATTTCAGCATGGCTCTCCCTGAAATGTTGAGCCTTGTTGCAAATTGGCTATTGCCCCTAGAAACTCGCAAGCGACCGACCGGTCGCTCTATCAACCGCTGCTTTGGTGACGGAGAACCCATAAAGGGCGTCCGCATACGCGGCATCGTCCTCGGTATAGCTGCGTTGCGCATCTTCCAGCTCGATAATACTGGTTAAGCCCGCTTCGTAGCGCTTCTCCGCGAGTTCCAGTTCTGCGCGCGAAGCGGCTAGCGTCTTCTCGGCGCGGGAGATTCGCTGAAGAGAAGCCTGCCAGTTGAGAAGCGCAGTATGAACCTGCAAGATTACTTCCTGCCGAAGGTCTTCGATCGCGCGAAGGATCGCGTGTTGCCGAAACCTGGTCTCCGCAATTTGATCGGTGGTGAGAAAGCTGTTGAAGATTGGCCACGTTATTACTATTCCGGCGTTGAAATTGTTTGCCGCGGGAGTTCCAGTCCCCAGCGCCGAGTATCCGCCCACAGCGTTAACAGTAGGATAGTAGTCACTATTGTACTGTACTATTCTCGCTCCCATAGCCTTTGCCTGATCCTGCAATGCCGTCAAATCAGGTCTGCTACGGAACGCTGTATCCAACAAAGTGTTCAAGGAATCGTTAACCGCATAGTAGGTTAGGATGTCCACAGGCTCGTACGCAGGCGCCGAGTCACTCAGACCCAAGGCGTTGTCGAGCGCAACTTTTGCATCTTCGTCATCATTGCGCGCGTCGACGAGATGCAATTGAGCGCGCTCGACCTCGGCTTCCGTAACATAGGTATCGAGCTGCGGCCGCAGACCAGCGTTAGCCTTAACCTGGGCCTCGTGCAGGTGATACTGGCGCTGCTCCACTGCTTTCTCGTAAACCGTGACGAGTCGTTTCGCCTCCAGCAACGCAAAGTACCGTTGAGAGACTTCAAAAATCAGATCGAGCTCGGTGAGCTGTTGATCGGCAGCCGCAGCAGCTGCCTCAAACTGGCGCTCCGAAACGAGTCCATGCCGACGGCCGAAATCTACAAGGAACTGGGAGAGCATCACGCCTCCCATGTAGTTATTGCTGGTGTCCCAACTTTGCGAAAAGTCATTTGAAGGCAGGTTGTGATTTGTTCCCGTTAGTCGCGGGAACGCTCCCTCGGGATTGTAGTAACTTGCATTGCCGATGCCATTGTCGGTGCTCCGCAAATATTGTGCAGCGCCAAACAGCTGTGGTCCAAGATATGATCGCGCCTGCCCGATCTGCTGCTGCGCGGCGCTGGTGTTGTCCGCGGCCTCCTGGAGTCTCGGATGATATTTCAGCGCGATCGCGATCGCATCCTTGAGCGTCAATTGGGAGCCCGACGGAATTGGACTTCCGGGAGCCGGCGCTGCAACCTGCGTATCGCCGGGCAATGCCACCGCAGGACCCGCCGCGTTGACGACTCCGTGCGCCAGGAGAAGTACCGATGCGGAGACCATAAAGACTCTCGAAGATTTCATTATCAGCCTACCCAACTGTTCGTTGATTTGGCGTTGACAGTTTGTTCGATTCAGTCGGAACCTTGAGCCGAGGCCGATGTAGCCTGGCCATCGACATTCTGAATTCGACAATCCACCTGCTGTCCCGGAGTTAGGTTGTTGCTGTAGGTCGTCACTACCAGCGATCGCGGTGACAAGCCCGACGTTACTTCGACATAGGCGCCAGTGTTGATCCCGGTTTTCACCGGAGCTTCGACCAGCCGCCCGTCTTTAACGACCAGCAGGCGCGCCGAATCTCCCGAACCTTGAATGGCAGAGGCCGGGACGCTAAGAGCGTCAGGATGGCGTACCAGCTCGATCGTGACGTGAGCATAGCTGCGCGGGTAGACCAACCGCTTCGGATTATCTATGTCGACCTCGGTCAGCATCGTCCGGGTTGCCAGATCGAGCGACGACGCATACCTGGCGACGGTGCCGTTGAATACTCGATCCGGAAACTCGTCGAAGTGCAGACTCGCCGGCGTACCGACATGAATAAAAGGATATGAAGCTTCCGGGACGTAGATATAGACACGTAATTTATCTATATCGGCCAGCGTGAGGATCGGACCGCCGCCCTCGCGGTGCCCTCCGGCTCCTTCGGTAGCTCCCGGAGAAATCAACCCCGAAGTTTCGTCCACTCCAATGTCGCCGCCGCCGGCGCGGATCAACGCCCCAGGATCGGCGAATCGGCCCGTGATTACTCCATCAAAAGGGGCGATGATCCTGGTATATCCGACCATAGTTTGCAGCGTTGCAACCGCGGCTTGGGCCTCACGATACTTGGCGTAGGCCATATCGACATCTTGCTGTGCAATTAACCGCGGATCGCTCTGCTGAACCTTCCTCAGACGATCGTAAGTTATGCGCTCGATTTCGAGGCTCGCCTGCGATCGTACCAGGTTCGATTGCAATTCCGGCACTTCGATTTCGGCTAGCACCTGGCCCGTCTTGACCGAGTCGCCTTTGTTGACGCTGATGCTCTTCAGGTATCCCGTAACCTTCGCGTGAAGTGCGGCCTCATAGAAACCTACGACATCGCCCGGTATCTCAATCGACTTGTCTATCTCTCCCTGGCGCGGATGGAGCACGTCCACTACTGCTCGCTGAGGAGTAATCATGGGAATGACCGGCGCATCGCAGCCGCCAAGCAAAACAGCGATCCACAGAACAGCTGCCAGTCGGATTTGTAATCTAAACATCAGCATCATCAATTCTCGATGAGCGCTGGCGCAGTCGGTTCGCTCTGGATCCGCCGATAGAAGAACTCGTAAACGCAGGGCACCAGGAAAAGCGTGAGTCCGGTGGAAACGATAAGACCGCCGACAGCCGCCCTCGCCAAAGGAGCTGAAGCTTCGGATCCCTCGCCCAGTTTCATCGCGATTGGCATAAGTCCCGCAACAGTCGCCAACGCGGTCATCAGGATTGGCCTCATTCTTATCCGCGCCGACTCGATCGCCGCGCGTCTTAACTCCTGTCCCTGGCGACGTCGTTCATTGGCGAAATCGACGAGCAATATCGAGTTCGACACCACGATGCCGACCATCACGATGATCCCCATGAAGGACTCGATGTTAAGCGTAGTCCCGGTTAGCCATAGAGTCCAAATGACTCCTATCAATCCCATAGGAACGGCGAACATGATGATTAGCGGATCGAGGAACGACCGAAATTGAGCCACCATCACCAGGTAGAGCAGAACCACTGCCAGCGAAAGCCCGAAGCCGAAGCTCGCGAACGATTTCTGCATCGAGGCTACCGCGCCGCGATACCTCACGGAGACTCCCGCAGGCAGAGTCATCTTGCTCACTTCGCTTTGGATCTTCGCCTGCGTGCCACCTTGATCGGAGGTGCTGGGCGCGACCAGCAGATCGACGACACGTTGAATGCTGTAATGATCGGCTTCGGAAGGGTGGAACTCGGGAGAAATCGTCGCCACATCTCTTAGCAACAGGCTTGACGCGTGCCCGGTTTCCCTGTTCACGGTCTCGATTGGAATGTTCTGCAGTACTTCAAGCGAATCGAAGCCGTTCTCGGCGCCTGGATACTGCGCCGTTAGAAAGTAGTCGTCGTTGTCGGCGTGGTCGATCCAAATCGACGGCTTGATGTAGAGGTTTGAATCGAGCGCGGTGATAACGTTCTGTATAACCTGCTGTTGCGCGACGCCCAAACGCGCTGCTCTTACCCGGTCAACCTTTATATTCAATGTCGGATAGTCCAACTCCTGCGCGATGAAACTCTGCGAGACCTCGGGCAGACTGTTGATTTTTTCCTGAAGTTCCTTTGCCGCCTTATTCAGATCGCTGAAGCTGCGGCCCGCAAACTGCACATCGATCGAGGCCATCATTCCCAGATTTAGAACAGAGTCGATTATGCTGCCCGAGGAAAACAGGGTCCGCGCGTCCGGTATTTGTACAGGCAGAATTTGTTTCAACTGGGCTACGTAGTACTCGGTCGGATGCCGATGTCCGGCCTTGAGCGCGACCTGCATGAAAGCTGAATCCTGGGCTGCGTTGGGCGAGTAAATCGCCGAAATGCTGGGGGCAATTCCGATATTCGATACGACCATGTCGAGCTGGTCCGGCGGAATCACTTTACGAATGATGGCCTCGATTTGACGCGCCATGTCCGTGGTCTTTTCGATGCGGGTACCGGCGGGCGCGCGAAAATTGATCGTGAAGGTTCCCGCATCGGTTTCGGGAAACAACTCAGTGCCAAGCCGTGGATACATCGCGAGGCTGACGACGAACAGAATCGCGACTCCGATGATCACCACCGACTTGTGGTTCAGCGCATTTTCAAGCAGACGTTCGTAGCCTGAGGCAAAACGCTCATACACGCGATTGAACGCTGCGAATATCCCGGATGATTCTCCGTGTTCCGCCGCGAGCGCCTGTTCGGTGGTCAGAAAGCGAGCGCAGTAGAGCGGTATTATGCTCATCGAGACCAGATACGACGCCCCCATCGACAGCACCACCGCCAGCGCCAGCGCACTGAACAGATACTTGGCGACTCCGAACAGAAACATGACTGGGAAGAAAACGACGCAGGTAGTTATGGTCGACGCGAGAACTGGAAGTGCTACTTCCTCGGCTCCTTCTCGTGCGGCGATGTGCGGTTCCTTGCCCTCCGCCAGGTGGCGATTGATGTTCTCGAGCACCACCACGGAGTCGTTGACCAGCCGGCCTATCGCCAGCGCGAATCCGCCGAGGGTCATGATGTTGATGGTCGAGCCGTTCATGAAAAGACCGAATCCACCGGCCAGAATGGAAAGCGGAATGGAGAGAAAAATCGCAAAGGTCGATCGGAAACTGCCGAGAAATATCAGAATTACCAGCGATGCCAGCACCGAGCCGGATATCGCCTCATGTTCCAGACTGGCCACCGCCTGCCTGACGTAAATGGACTGGTCGAGGATGGTTTTCAGTTTCATCCCTGCAGGCAGGCCGAAAACTTTCGGCAGAAGGTCCTTGATCCCATCGACCACCGAGATTGTATTTGCGCCGGCCTGCCGCAGAATCGGGACGTATACCGAAGGTTGTCCGTTGATGAGCACTTTGTTGTATTGAATCTGAGCTGAGTCATCGACCTTCGCGACATCGTCCATCAGCACCGGCGCCTGACCGCGTCCTATCTTCACCGGCACCTGGCCGATGTCAGGCACCTTTTCAATCATGCTGTTCGAGTAGATGTAATAATCCTTGGACCCGATCTTAACGTCGCCCGCGGGCAGGATGAGGTTGGACGTGTCGAGCGCATGGACAACGTCCATTAGCGAAAGGCCACGCGCTTGCAGCGCTTGCGAATTCGCATAAGCCATCACTTGGCGAAACTTGCCGCCGAAGGGGATAGGTATTGACGCCCCCGGCACGGTCGCGAGCTGATTGCGAACGTTGTAGCGGGCTTGATCCTCGAGTTGAGTCTCGTCGAAGCCCTTACCCTCGAGCGTGACCAACACCACCGGCAGCGAGGACACGTCATATTGCAACACCAGCGGCGGGAGAGTGCCTGGAGGCATGATGCCCAGATCAGCCATCGCCAGGGTTCCCATCTGCGCAGCCGCAGACGCGACGTCGGTGCCCGGCTGAAAGAATACTTTGATGATGCTCACGCCCGACAGCGAACGTGACTCTATATGATCGATGTTGCTGCCTAGCGTAAAAAACCGCTCGTAGCGAAAGGTTATGTTGTCTTCCATGTCCAGCGGCGGCATACCTTGGTAGAAGGTAGCGACGACAACCGCCGGGATTTTGATGTCCGGAAAAACGTCCGTTGGCATCCGCGTAAACGCAGTTGCACCCAGAATGACGGTCATCAGCGCTCCGACAATGATTAGGTACGGATTGCGCAGTGAAAAACTTGGCACGGTGCAAACTCCCATTCCCGGCTAAGTGCTTAGGCCGGTGGTTTTCAAACTCGACCACGAACGCCCGCGAACACTTGCTCGCGTGCTGGCGAATCACGAGTGAAAAGTTTGCTTAGAGCGGGTCTTGGCTTTCCGCGCGCGAGGGGAGCAACTTGTATCGTCTTACTATCGGTCTTACAAAAGATGTCTCAGATCTGAAACTCAACAACGGTTCGGCGGACTGATCGTCCGCAACAAGCTTCAGATTCTGCTGCAATGGCACGCCATTCGCCGCGTAGCCAGCCTCTAGATCGGGCAGCCGCGACGAATTATCGGTGAACCGCTGCGCCCCACTCAGAGTTGCGCCCTCCAGCGATGCGCACGAGAGCTGTACGTGTGGATGCTGCAATCGAGGCGCAAACGCCACAGCGCTTATCGCGACAAGAATCAAGGCAACGAGCTGTAGATGTCGGCGAGAAAGCATTGTGCAACGCACATTTTATCCTACCTCGTTTTGAATGCAAGCGAAGCCGATCTTCTCGCGCGCGTGAGGCTTCCAGCTTCGGCACCCGACCGCTCGCGCAAATAACAAGATTGGAGTACGAATCAACAGACGCTGTTCGCAACAGCGATGAAAATAACAATCTCGCTGCGGCCACCGAGCCCGTCATGACCGCCGAACACTGGATCGACCTCAGCTGCCACCCATCGACGCGCAATGGGGCGGTGCGCGCCATTCAAGTGCTTGTACACCGCTCGGCCAACGCTGAACTCCAACTGACCTACCGACTCGACGGAGACCTTCCGCGTATCCGCATTCCTTCTCCGGGCGCGCCGCGCATCGGCACCGAGCTATGGCGCCACACCTGCTTCGAGGCCTTCATCGCGCTGCAAGGGCAACCTGCCTATCACGAGTTCAACTTCTCGCCGTCGGGTGAGTGGTGCGCCTACACCTTATCAGGCTATCGCAACGGCACTCCCGCTGCGGACGAAATGATGCGCCCTCACATCGCCGTGAACTCGACCAGCAGTCGCCTCGAGCTCGACGCTCTCATCCGCCTCGATCGCCTGTCTGTCGTCCACCCGCGCGCTGTTCTCCGCATCGGACTCTCTGCCGTCATCGAGGCGGGCGACAGGACGCTCTCGTACTGGGCGCTACGCCATCCCACCGACAAGCCGGATTTTCACAACGCCGATAGCTTCGCCCTCCTGCTCGACCCGCCAGCCGTGTAGGCCTTGATTCCGAATCAACAGAGTCTCGGCGGATTGTTCCCCTTCCCTCGAGGGAAGGGGTTAGGGGTTAGGTTCCTATGAAGCGCTCACAACCAGGAGCTCTTAACCGCCACCACGTGGACCGTCTTCTATCAAAAATGAATGATGATCGTTCCAGCGCCGGCCGAATCGACGTTATCTCCCGCCACTTCCTTGGACGTCCCTACAAATCAAATCCGCTGATTGGAACCGCCGACACGCCGGAAGTGTTCACGGCTTCCCTCGACGGATTCGACTGCGTCACCTACATCGAAACAGTAGTGGCGCTCTATCGCTCTTCCAACGTTGACGACTTCACCAACTGGCTGCGAAAGATTCGCTACGACCGCGGCCTCATTCAATGGGCACGGCGCAATCACTACATGACGTCCTGGATTCGTAACAACGTCCGCGAAGGTATAATCAGTCCGCTTTCGATGCCGGCCGTCCCTATGGTTAGCAGGGAACGCATTCTGAATGTTGTGCCCGGACTCTCTCCGCGGCGGACTCGTCTGAAATGTGTACCGAAGCGATCAGTGCTGCGCCTCCAACAATTTCTGCAAACCGGTGATCTGATTTTCTTCGCGTCAACGCGCAAGCATCTCGACGTGTTTCATGCTGGAATCATCGTGCGCGATGGCAAAAGAGTTCTTATGCGTCACGCGTCGCGGAGCAAGGGCTTTGTCGTGGAACAGGAATTGAGCGAGTTCCTCAAGTCAAACCGGATGGCCGGCGTCATCGTGATGCGCCCGCGACCGCTGACGCGGCGCATCGGAGTTGGTACCTAAGTCTAATACATGACTACCGTCACTCCCGAACTTCAGAGAGCCTGGTTCTTGCTGCGGCCTCTCGCACGCCAGTTGATGGACTCACATCGGCTCTCGGCGACTCCTGAACTGAACGCCCGTCCGGCCCCTCTCTTCGTGCTGATTCGTGGCACGTCCAACGTTACCTGGGGCGTGCGGAACGACGTCCCCGTGGAAATTGCCGCCCAACTCGATCGGCTGGCCGGCGACGAATCGCCCGTCAGAGATTTTCAGGCGCCGCCGCTGCACGCCGACGCATACCAATCGCTCGTAGGCGGCCAGATCTTGTCAGGTCCCGCGTTCGGATTTCCTGACGAGATTGCGCACTCCACCAACGTCGTACTCGTTGACCGGCTGGATCTGCTTGAGCGGAATTTTCGCGGATGGATCGCCGAGGAGATTTCATGGTGTTCGCCGATCGTTGCGGTCATGGACGGCGGTTACCCTGTCAGCGTTTGCTTTTGCGCGACGAGGAATTCCGCGCCGGCGATCGAGGCGGGAGTTGAAACTGCTGCCGCTTTCCGCGGACGCGGACTCGCCCCGCGCGTGACTGCCGCATGGGCTTGCGCAATCCGAGCATCCGGACGAATCCCGCTCTACAGCACCTCGTGGAACAACGCCGGCTCGCGCGCCGTGGCCCGCAAGCTGGGTCTCATACAATACGCCAGCGATTGGAGTTTGGTTGAGAACGACAAAACACCCGGTAACCCCTCATGAACGAAGAGTTTCAACGGGCTCTGAAAGCCGGAGACCTCGACGCGGTCCGTGGATTCCCAAAGGCCGATCTACACAACCATGGATGGGCCGGCGCAGATCCCGCTTCAGTCGGGAAGATCCTCGGTAAGAAGATTGCTCCCCTAGACCACAGGCTGACCTCGATGGCCGAGATGCATGCATGGGCCGGCGAACACTTCGGGAATCCCGATCCCAAGCTGAGACCTGGGTTGTTCGAGGCGGCGTTTGCTCGCGCCGCTCGCGACGGTCTAGCGCGTTTCGAAATCGGCGACGACGTATGGGCGATTACGCTCGATGGTTCCGCGCACAATGTGACCAACATCCTCAAGCGCGCCCACGATCGCGGCGCGCCCGCCGTCGAATGGATTCCGCAACTCGGGATGTCGCGTCATTGTCGCATCGAGGATATCCGCCGATGGATGGAACCGTTCCTCGAGCTTCGCTTCTACCGGATTGTTGATCTGTCGGGTGACGAGTTCGCGCAGCCGATCGAGAACTTCAAGCCGCTTTATCGCCTCGCGAAGAAAAACGAGCTCCAGCTCAAGGCCCATGTCGGCGAGTGGGGTGACGCAGATTCTGTCCGCCGCGCGGTCGAGGAACTCGAGCTCGACGAGGTGCAGCACGGCATCGCGGCCGCCGACTCGCAGTCCGTGATGCGCTTTCTCGCCAGCCATCGCATCCGCCTCAACATCTGTCCCACATCCAATCTGATGCTCAGTAGGGTCGAGTCGCTCGCCTCACATCCGATCCGAAAGCTCTTCGATGCGGGCGTGCGCGTGACCATCAACACCGATGACATGGCGATGTTCGGTCAGAGCGTTTCGCACGAGTTCCTCAACTTGTACAAAGCGGGATGCCTCGATGAAAAAGAACTCGAGAACGGCCTTTCGGACTAACCAGCCCATCATCATCGCGGGACGTTCGGTTTTAGATTCAGCTCGGGTAGGGGGGATGAACTTTTCAGCCTGATGCAAACCCTCTTGCCGTGCTAAGTTCACGATATGGACAACCATCAGGATGCCCGCGACTCTCGTGAACCCTTCATAGTCGCGCCGCTCCCGCTTCGTGCCGAAACAACTTTTTACGGAACGGAACTACCGGTGGTAGTACGCGGCTTAGAACCACAACATATGGTATAGAATCAGCTTTAAGTGAAAATTGTCCATCCAAGCGACCACTCATCCGCGAGCATTCAGCGACTGCTCGACGCTGCCGATTCCGACGTTCTCTTTCTCGGCGACCCGCGGGTGACCGTCGAGCCGGGAGCGCGCATGTTCGATCGAATGACGGATGTCATCCACGATACCGGCGCTGGATGGGTCTATGCTGACGCGGTCGGCCATCCCCGTATCGACTATCAACGCGGCAGCATCCGCGACGGTTTCGACTTCGGCCCGGTCATCGCCCTGTCGGTTGATGCTGCGCGAGAGTCCGGAATCGACAGCACTTGGAAGTGGGAAGGACTCTACGATCTGCGGCTGAGGATTTCGGAAAAACACCCCGTCATGCGGATTCCCGAACCGATGTACACCGCGTCAACCACTGATGCGCGTCCGACGGGTCAAAAACAATTCGACTATGTCGATCCGCGCAATCGCGAGTACCAAATCGAAATGGAGCGCATCGCGACGGCGCATCTCAAACGAATCGGCGCATGGTTGCAGTCACAGTTCGAGAACGTTCCAACCGCGGCCGAAAAATTTCCGGTAAAGGCCAGCGTAGTCATCCCGGTCCGCAATCGCGAGCGCACAATTCTCGACGCCGTCCGCAGCGCCCTCGTCCAAACCGCCGATTTCGATTTGAACGTGATCGTCGTCGATAACCATTCGACCGATCGCACGTCAGAAATCCTGCGCGCTATCAACGATTCGCGCGTCAAGCACATCATTCCCGAACGCCGCGACCTGGGAATTGGCGGATGCTGGAACGAGGCGATTTACTCCACGCACTGCGGACAATACGCCGTCCAGCTTGATTCCGACGACCTGTACCTCAACGACAGTGTCCTTCGCCGTATCGTTGCGGAACTTGAAACCGGACCTTATGCGATGGTCATAGGCTCCTATACGATGGTCGATTTTTCGTTGAAGGAGATTCCGCCCGGCCTTATCGACCATCGCGAATGGACTCGCGACAACGGCAGAAACAACGCGCTCCGCATCAACGGTCTCGGCGCGCCGCGCGCATTCAACACGTCGGTTCTGCGCCGCATAGGATTTCCAAATGTCAGCTATGGCGAGGACTACGCCGTAGCCCTGCGCATCAGCCGTGACTACGAAATCGGCCGCATCTACGAGTCCGTCTATCTATGCCGCCGATGGGAAGGCAACAGCGACAGCGCGCTGCCGCTCGAAGTTGCGAACCGCTACGATCAATACAAGGACTGGCTCCGAACGATCGAGATTCAGGCTCGAACGCGCCGATGATCAACGAAATAGAAGACCTGTTCGAGCGGCAGACGCGAGCATGGCCGCAACTCGCGCAGGGCATCGAAGGCCTCGCGCGCGCGCAGACCCGGCCGGTGCGCATCGATTGGTTCAACGTCTTCATCCGACATCTCCCGCATCGCATGACTAGCACGACCGCATCTGTCGCCCTGGAGTCGGTTGCGAAGCGCCCGTGCTTCCTATGCGCGGCGAACCTCCCTCCTGAGGAAGAGGGCCTGCAGTTAGATGACGACTTCACGATCTACTGCAATCCATTTCCGATCGTTGACCGTCACCTGACGATCGCGCACCGGGAACACCGCTCGCAGCGTATTGCAAACCAGTTCGGCAGCATGCTCGACATTGCGTCACGCCTCCCAGGATATTTCGTCATCTACAACGGTCCCGAATGCGGCGCATCCGCACCCGACCATATGCACTTCCAGGCCGGCTCGCGCGCCTTGTTTCCGATCGAAAAAGACACCGCTGGTCTGACCGGCATCACCGTCCCAAACTACGGAAGAAACGTGCTCCTACTCCGTGAACACGATCGATCCGCTCTGATTGATAGGATGGATCGCGCCATCGATCTGCTTGCGGAAGCGACGGGCAAACGGCCCGAGCCGATGGTCAACCTCGCGGTCTTTTGTGAGAGCGGCGAGTGGGTCGCGTATCTGTTCCCGCGAGGAAAGCATCGCCCACAGGTCTTTCACACCGGTGAACTGACAGTCAGTCCGGCATCGATCGATCTGTGCGGAATATTTGTCGTACCGCTGGCAAAGGACTTCGAGAGAATCACGGGTGAGGACATCGCCGCAGTCTTTCGAGAAGTCACTTTGCCTGACGACCAGTTTCAGGAAGTGGCCCGCAAGCTGGAGAGTAAGCCTTGAACGTCTCGGTAGGACTGCTCGAAGGACGATCTGCTGTCGAAGTCGAATTGACGGGCACCTTCACCGATACTCGCGGCAAGTCCTACAACGCCGGACGCCATAAACTTATTTCTGAAGTCACGCTCACTCCGTCGGACTCGGCGTCGTGCGCCTTTGCGCTCGACGACATCACGATCGGAATCGGATTTCATTGGGAACGCAAGGAGCGCCAGGTGTTTCGCGGCGCACTTCGCCTCGTGAAACGAACGACCGGGCTGACAGTGATCAACGATGTCCCGCTCGAAGACTACGTCACCAGCGTGATTTCATCCGAGATGAGTGCAAGCTGTCCGCTCGAGATGCTGAAAGCTCACGCCGTGATCTCGCGCAGTTGGCTGTGGTTTCCCAAAGCAAATCCCCCTCGCTCAGTGAAATCGCAAAGTGAGAGTCCCGATTCCCACGAGATCCTTCGCTGGTACGGCCGCGAAGCGCATCCGGATTTCGACGTTTGCGCCGACGACCACTGCCAGCGCTATCAGGGCATCACGAAAGCGTTCTCTCCTGCAGCCGCCGAAGCGGGTCGCGCGACGGCCGGCGAGTTTCTCCGTTACAACGGCGCTATCTGCGACGCGCGGTTTTCCAAATGCTGCGGCGGAATAACCGAGCGCTACGCGACCGCATGGGAGGACCAACAAATTTCCTACCTCGAGTCTATCTACGACGGTCCGGCGCAATCCCACTCTTATACTCCAAAGACATGGATAGGTTCCGCACCACCGGCTTACTGCAATACGCACGATTCGGAACTCCTCGCACGCGTTCTCCCCGGGTTCGATCAGGAAACTCGCGACTTCTATCGATGGGAGGTCGCGTACACCCCGGAAGAACTGGCTGCTCTGATCAAATCAAGGCTCGGCGCGGACCTTGGTCCTATCTGCGACATGAAAGCGCTCGCACGCGGACCTTCCGGCCGAATATATCGCCTGAAGATCGTCGGCGAACGCGATTACATCATCATCGGCAAAGAACTGGAAATTCGCCGTGCGTTATCGCCCACGCATCTCTACAGCTCTGCATTCGTCGTAAGCAAGAAATCCGATCGCTTCGTCCTAAGGGGAGCCGGCTGGGGACACGGCGTAGGCCTATGTCAGCTGGGCGCGGCAGTCATGGCAAATGAAGGCAAGACCTACACAGAAATCTTGCAACACTACTATAGTGGCACCACTGTCAGCACTTAGACATTCAACGTTATCCGTCGTATTCGCTCTTGCAAAACTCCTGATAGTCTCGCCGGTTCTGCGCCAGCAGTTTCGCGCGGACCTCATCGGTCAGACCAGCGAGCATAGCTACCTCCTCGTAGCCTCCGGGGACATAGCTGAGATGCGAAATCAGTCCGTAACCATTGTCCCACACATGAAGCTGCACCGCCCGCGGCTCCATCGTGAATTCAAATCCGTTTTGCGCCGTCAGATTCAGCGAGACCTGATGACAAGTGCTAGGTGATGTGGACGCAATCGTGCCCGCCCAGGCGACATGGATTGGCCGATGAATATGACCGCATGCGACTCGCACGACCTGCCGATGCCGCCGCACAACGTTCTCCATCATCCGGCCGCCATGCAGCCCTGCCGCGTCCATCCATTGGATCCCGGTGCGGAACGGCGGGTGATGCATGAAAATCAGCGTCGGACAGTCCGGCCGCGCGCTCAGCGTAGCGTCGAGCCATCGCAGCCGTTCCTCGCACATCATCCCGTGATGGTGTTCCGGCACGGTGGTATCGAGTCCAATCAGCCGGACGGGAAACCTGTCGATCGCATAGTTCACGTACGGTGCATCGGGCGGCGGCATGTAGTCCTCGCCGGCAAACGCCTTCAACAGGACATCGCGCCGGTCGTGATTTCCCGGGATCACGAACACGGGAGGAATCAAGTCTGACAAAATCTCGCGCAGCAAATCGTATTCTTCCGGGCGCCCGTGGTCCGTCAGATCGCCCGATGCGATCACCGCGTCCGGCCTGGGATCGAGACTGTTGATGTGAGCGATGGCCTGCGCGAGCTGCGCGTTGGTCGGCACCTTGCGATAGCACAGACGATCTTTCGCCACCACGTGAAGATCGGTGATTTGCGCGATGATCATATTCACCTCTCTCAGAAATGCTTCGCGAGGTCGGCGGCTCTATTCGAGCTCGCCCAACACCCATGCCGCGGTATCCTCGGGCAAGTCGGGAATCCATTGCATGAACTCGTCGAGGCTGTTCCCTACCACCTGGCTGCCGAGATTTCCCTGCAGCACTTCGTGAAAGCGGCCGGCGACTCGCCGGCTGAGCAAGCCACAGCGGCGCAACGTCGGGAGCACGAACCCCGACACTGGTCCGCGCCGGCGCCCCGCTGGACGTGGCGGGCGAATCAACTGGTCGCGCTCGCGTTGCGCGCAGGCCAGCAGCTCGACGGTGTCGATGCCCGCCTCGGCCCAGCTTTGCAGCAGCGCCGCCATGAATCCGGCCTGATTGCGGCCGCCGATAATTGCGATAGCGGCCTCGAAGGCGAAGTCTTCGAGATCCTCGCGCTCGGCCGCCGAAAGGCATGGCACACAGCGCTCAACGTACTGCACGCCGTAGGCATGATGACGCGCCTCGTCGCGCCCCACATAGGTGAGAATCTCTTTCAGCAGCGGTTCCTCGGTGAGATTGCGCATCTCGCGGAAGCTGTAGAGCGCGAGCCCCTCGACCACGATCTGCATGCCGACGAGCTTCTTGGCCCAGTCGCCGGTCTCCAGTGTGCTGTCGAGCAGACCTTTGAGGTTAGGCGCGATCGGCCGGACCATATCGAGCTTTTGGATGTAGCGCGCGAATACCTCGACATGTCGCGCCTCATCGACGGTCTGAGTCGCCGCGTAGAACTTGGCGTCGGTATGCGGCACCGCATTCACGAGTTGCGCGGCGACCATCAGGGCGCCCTGCTCGCCATGCAGAAAGTTGCTCAGGCGAAAGCTCGCCATCCGTTTCTTCAGCTCCCATACGGTCTCGGCACTGAGCGAGCGCCAGTACGAGGTCTGTTCAACCGGAAAGCCGATTCCGAGCGGCGTAGCAGCCAGCGCGGCGTGATCGAGCGGCCGCTCCCAGTCGAGCTGGCGTTCAGCGATCCACTGCGCCTCCAATGCTTTGACGTACAAGCTGCGCAGCTCCTCGACCTCGGAACCGTAGTTCCACTGATAGACCACCTTCATCGCGGTCGACAGGCCACGCTCCTGCGTGGCGGAGATAATGTCGAATTGACTCATCTGGATGTTGGGTTCTCCCGCTGCAATGGCGCTGCTCGAAGTTAGCCCCAAGACCTCTGACGGGACAAGTGAGCCGCATCTCGCCGCTCGCCGCGCTCGTGCAGGTAGTCCTTTACGATCGCTCCGATGCGCGCTGCGACAATACGCCTACTCGGCGATTCGCTTCGAGTGTCCGATCCAGTAGCGATCCTTGATTAGCCGCTTATAGAGCTTGCCGGTCGGATGGCGCGGCAGCTCCGAATCGAAGTCAATTGTCCGCGGGCACTTGATCGCGGACAGATGCGCGCGGCAAAAACCGATCAGCTCCGCCTCGAGCGCCGGCCCGGCCTGCTTGATGTCAACCGGCTGCACAACGGCTTTGACTTCCTCGCCGAAATCCTCGTTGGGCACGCCGAACACAGCGACGTCCTCGACCTTCGGATGAGTCGCGAGCAGGTTCTCAGCCTCTTGCGGATAGATGTTCACACCGCCGCTGATGATCATGTTGGCCTTGCGATCGGTCAGGTAGAGATAGCCGTCGCGATCGAGATAGCCGATATCGCCGAGCGTCGACCATCCCTTGTCGTTGCGCGAGCTTTTCGTTTTCTCAGGATCGTTGTGATACTCGAATGTGCCGCCGCCTTCGAAAAAGATCGTCCCCGCTTCGCCAGTCGGAAGCTCAACTCCGTCATCGCCAACGATATACACCTTTCCCATCAGCGGCTTGCCGACCGAGCCCTTATGCTGCAGCCACTGCACGCTGTCGATGGCGCAAAACCCGTTGCCTTCGGTCCCTGCATAGTATTCGTAGATTTTCGGCCCCCACCAAGCAATCATCTGTTCCTTGATCGCGATTGGACAGGGCGCGGACGCGTGGATGACCACCCTCAGCGTTGAGTGATCGTATTTGCGGCGGATCGGCTCGGGCAACTTGAGCATCCGGATGAACATCGTCGGCACCATCTGCGTATGCGTCACTCGGTACTTCTCGATAAGCACGAGCGACTGTTCCGCGTCGAAGTGCTCCATGACGATTACGGTGCCACCGATCCGATGTATCGCCATTGTGAACTGCAGCGGCGCCGAATGATAAAGCGGTGCCGGCGATAGGTAAATCATCTCGGGAGTCGCCTGGTAGAGCCCAGCCAGCAGCATGCCGATAGGATTCGACGCGCCCAGCGGTTGTCCGCTCAGCCGATGCTTCACGCCCTTGGGCTTGCCGGTGGTGCCCGACGAGTAGAGCATCGCGGCGCCTTCGGTCTCGTCGGGAATCGGAGTCGTCGGTTGCGAGCCAACCGCGTCCTCCCATGATTCATAATTCGCGATCGTGCCGTCCATCATGTAGCGCTTGATGCGGCCGGGAATCATATTGGCTGTGTCCATCTGGCTTGCGACATCGGCCATCGCGTGCGTTGTGATGAAAACCTTCGCGCCGGAGTCATTTACGATGTAGGCGACTTCCTCCGCCGTCAGGCGTGAGCTGATTGCGGTGTAGTACAGTCCGGAACGCTGCGCCGCCCAGAGAACCTGGTGATAGCGGGGATGATTCTCAGCGAACAATGCGATTGTGTCGCCCGGCTTGAGTCCCAGCGAACGCAATAGATTCGCGGCGCGATTCGACTCATCGTCAAGCTCGCGATAGGTGATAGCCTTGCCGCTCGCTGCCATAATGTAAGCGGCCTTGTCAGGATTGCTCTGCGCGTGAATTCCGGGATGCATCAGTTGTCGAATCGTCCCTTCGTGACCTCGTAAATCACTGTCCGTGGCTCACCTAGTATCATACGAACCGATGTGATCGGAAAGGAGATCCGATTTGCCGCGCGCCTCCCATTTGATTTTGATCAGAGCGCGGCCGATGTTCTCTATGGTTCGTAGGTAGTTGACCAGCGGCGAATGCATGCATATACAATGAGTATGATCCTGAATGCCGGAAACTTGGATACCAAGAGTATCGAAGGCGTATGCGTCGGTGGTTGCGTGCGCAAGCTGAATCGGATGGTCAGCGCGATCTATGACGGCGCACTGGCAAACGCCGGATTGAAGACCAGCCAGTTCAGCGTGCTCGTTTCGGTCGCCAATCGAAAACAGGCTCGGCCAGCGGAGCTTATAAAGCATCTCGAGTTGGATGAATCGACGGTCAGCCGAAACGTCGAGCGGATGTGCGCCAGGGGCTGGCTGCGGCTCGTACCGGACGCCGATCGACGCAGCCATTTGATCGAAGTGACCGACAAGGGTCAGGCTCTGATTCGCAAATGCCTTCCAGCCTGGCAGAAGGCTCAGACAGAAGTCAGTCGGCGCCTCGGCACAGATTCTGTCGCAGAGTTGAGGTCCGCCCTTCGCAAACTAAGCGCCCGAAGTTAGTCGCGTCTTACGATGTGAAAATCGCCCGTCGAGGATTTATCTGTTCCCCCGCGCGATAGCGAAACGCTATTTGGGGAAGAGCGCGCGGAGTATCGACGGCAGGACTTCACCGTCATAGCGCTCGACGTGTGAGTCGAGCGCCCGAGCGAAAGCCAGCAGGGCTTGCGCGAAGGCACCGCGGTCTCCTGTTGTTAGCTTGCGATCCACGCCCGACGACAGCTCGTGCAGTGTTGCGATCAGCTTGCGCATTTCCTGACGTTCGTTCTTCAACGTGTCGAGCAGTGCGCCCGAAATCGCGTGATGCGCCTCGCCCCACGAGATCAGCCCGTCTTCGATTTGCAGGTGCGACCATAGATCGTGCCGTATCTGGTCCCACACCTGCAGGGCATGCTGACCCGCTGCAATCGCGGCGGGGTCACCGGCAAGCCTGCTGGCGGCGAAAGCCAATCGCACACCAAGACCGTTCAACTTTCTGTGTTCGGCTCCGAGACACGCCACCATCGTGTTGATCATTGGTATCTCAAGCTCGGGCAGCGGACTGCTGCATGGCGTATTCCGAATTGTAAAATCCTTCGCTTCCATGTTTGTGGCCTCGGCTACTTGAGCAATCCGGATGCCAACAGCAGAACGGTCTGAATGCAGAGAAGTTTCTTGGTCCGAACCTTGTATATACAAGGTATATACAAGCACGAGGGACCGAAGAATGGACAACATCATTGGAAATAACGGCGAAGTGCAATTCGCGAACGGCCAAAGCAGTCGCGATTTGCGAGTTGGCTCAGACGCCAACGAGTCGGAAACTCAGCTCCATGTGCGAGATCTGTTCGAGCCCACACCTTCGAGCGATCCACTGGAAGCCTTGCGCAGAGATTCCGACGAAGTTCTCGAGCGCCGGATCGAATTGCCCGATGGGCCTGGAGGAGAGTCCAGCATTTCGGGTGGAAGTCCACGGTACCGCCGCATAACCAAACGAGTTGTATTGCTGGCGCTGCTTTTTCTCGCCGCTGGAGCGCTCTCCCCCTTCGCCTGGAACTATCTTCAATCGTACGAATCCACCGATGACGCGCAAATAGACGGCCATATCGATCCGCTGAGCTCGCGCATCAACGGGACTGTTATTCGGGTCCACGCCGAGGACGACGACCGGGTCAAGGCGGGCGAACTACTGGTCGAGATCGATCCGCGCGACTACCAGGTCGCGGTCGAGAACGCCGCGGCGAATCTGGCCATGGTTGAGCAGGTCGTGAAAGCGGCGCAGCAGAACTATGACCTCAGCGCCGCCAATCTCGCAGCGGCAGTAGCCACGAATAACAAGGCGCAAATGGACGTGAAGCGATATCGCGAACTGCTCGACCAGGGCGTGATCGCGCGCGAGACCAACGACCAAATCGTCATGACCGGCAAGGTCGATGCGGCCGCGGTGAACTCGGACAGCGCGGCGCAAGCTGCCGCGGCGAGGGTGATTGGCCAGGCCGAAGCCGCAGTGCAGGCCGCTCAGGCTTCATTGGATCAGGCGAGGCTCAACCTCAGCTACACAAAAATCTACGCACCCGCCAACGGCATCGTCGGCAGACGCACCGTCGAGCTTGGCTCCCGGATCGAGCCGGGACAGACGCTGATGTTCGTGACCGAGACCGACGAGATTTGGGTGACCGCGGATTTCAAGGAGACGCAACTCGCGCGGATGCATCGCGGCGAGAGAGTCAGCGTCCACGTCGATACCTTCGGTCGCGACTACCGTGGCTACGTCAGGAACCTGCCCGGTGCGAGCGGCGATCGCTTCAGCCTGCTCCCGGCCGAGAATGCCACCGGCAACTATGTGAAGGTGGTGCAACGCCTGCCGGTGCGAATCGAGTTCGACCCCGGACAGGATCCCGACCACCTGCTGCATCCCGGAATGTCGGTGGAGCCCAAAGTATGGCTGCGTTAGCCGCACCGCGGATAGTCGCTATCGCCGAGGCGCCCGCCGAAGGGCCGGCGCACAATCCGTGGGCGATCGCGCTTGTGGTGACGATGGCAACGTTCATGGAGCTGCTCGATACCAGCATCTCCAACGTCTCGCTGCCACACATCGCGGGCGGTCTCGGTACCAGTTACGACGAAAGCACCTGGGTGCTGACCAGCTACCTGGTCGCCAACGCGATCATCCTGCCGATGAGCGCGTGGCTCAGCCGCGCCTTCGGCCGCAAGCGATATTACATGATGTGCGTCGCGCTCTTCACAGTGAGCTCGTTTCTATGCGGCGTCGCACCGAGCCTGGCAATGCTGATCGTGTTCCGCGTGATGCAGGGAGTCGGCGGCGGCGGCCTCGCGCCGGTCGAGCAAGCGATCCTGGTCGATACGTTTCCCAATGAAAAACTCGGTGGCGCATTCGCGCTCTACAGCATGGCGATGGTCACGGCTCCGGCGATCGGGCCGCCGCTCGGCGGATGGATTACCGACAACTTCTCGTGGCGATGGGTTTTCTTCATCAACGTTCCGATCGGAATCCTGTCGCTGTTGCTTTCGAGCCGGCTGGTGCACGACCCGCTCGAATTCACCGAGGAACGCAAGCAAGCGCGGCGCAGCGGCCAGCTTCGAATTGACTACGTCGGGATCACCCTGATCGCAGTCGGATTCGCCTGCCTTGAAGTGGTGCTGGATCGCGGCGAGCGCGACGACTGGCTCGAAAGCCACTTCATCGCGACCTTCCTGGCGATTGCCGTCATCGCGATCGCGATCGCGATCTGGTGGGAGTGGCGCCACGACGATCCGGTGGTCGAGCTGACCCTGCTCCGCGAGCGCAACTTCGCCATCGCCAACGTATACTACTTCCTCTTCGCCTTCGGGCTCTTCGGCAGCACCGTGTTGATTCCCGAGATGCTGCAGACGCTGTACGGATACACGGCCACGGACGCGGGCCTGGTGCTGGGACCCGGCGCCGCGGTTGTCACGCTAATGGCGCCGTTGGTCGTGCGGATCCTCCCGCGAATCGGCGCGAAACGCATGCTCGCCTTCAGCTTCACTATCGCCGCGCTTTCCTTCTTCTACTACAGCGGGATGACGCCCGAGACTGACTATTTCCACTTCGCGCTGGCGCGGGCCTTTCAGGGCTTCGGCTATGCCTTCATGTTCGTTCCAGTGACCCAGCTTGCGTATTCCTATTTGCCAAAAAACAAGAACAACAAAGGATCGAGCCTAACCAACCTCTGCCGCAACTGGGGCGCCAGCTTCGGGATCTCGTTCGTCACCACGATGCTCGAGCGGCGCACGCAGTATCACCAGAGCGTGCTGGTCGGCAACCTCACTTCTGCCGACGCAAGCGTGCAGCAGTTCGTCAAGACCTCGAGTCATTTCCTGGTAACCCGCGGAGCGACCACTCCGGATGCGATCCATCAGGCATACGGAATGGTTGAAAGCATGATGACCCAGCAGGCGGCGATGCTCGCGTTCATGGATTGTTTCCACCTGCTCGCGATCGTCGTGCTGGCCGGCCTGCCGCTGGCGTTACTGATCAAGCGTTTCGATATAGGCAAAGCGGCGAGCGCTGGGCACTGAACCTGGGAGATCGCGTCGAGCATTCTCGACAAACAAGGATGGTCATCATGGAAAACGAAATCAGCCAGTTGTTGTTGCTCACGATATTCTGCGTGGTGGCGATAGTCATCGCGGATTGGGCGATGCGGCCAAGGAATCGCGACGACGACGATTGAACTTGCATCAGCCCGAAACTTTATCTTGGTCCGAGTCTTGTATATACAAGCACCATGGCCTGAAAGATGTGCAACATCATTGAAGATCACGGCAAAAATCAATTCGCAAACGGCCAACGCCGTCGCGATTTGCGATTTGCGTCTCCAGTTCCGCAGCGTCTTAGCTGACTCGTATCGACACAACCACGTAAGGAGCAATTCACAATGAGCGGGAAACTAGAAGGCAAAGTGGCAGTAGTCACCGGCGGAAATAGTGGCATCGGTCTGGCCACGGCGAAGCGATTCGTCGCGGAAGGCGCGTATGTCTTCATCACCGGGCGCCGTCCAGCAGAACTAGATGCGGCGAAGAAAGAGATCGGCAGCAACGTAACCGGCGTTCAAGGGGATGTCGCCAAGCTCGCAGACCTTGATCGCCTGTTCGCGCAGATCAAGCGGGAGAAGGGCAAGCTCGATATCGTGTTCGCGAATGCCGGCGTCGCGGAACTCGCGCCCTTGGGAGAAATCACTGAAGAGCAGTTCGATCGAATCTTCGACATCAACGTAAAAGGACTGTTGTTCACCGTCCAGAAGGCTCTGCCTCTGATTCCCGACGGCGGATCGATCATCCTGAATGCCTCGATCGTGGCGTCCAAAGGCAATCCGGCGTCGAGCGTCTACAGCGCGACCAAGGCCGCGGTGCGGTCCTTCGCGCGCACGTGGACGATGGATTTGAAGGAACGGAAAATCCGCGTGAACGCGCTCAGTCCGGGTCCGATCAACACTCCCGCCTATGACCGACTGGCGCAGTCCGGGCCGGCGGGCAGGCAGATGTTGGAGAGTATCGTGAACCGGGTCCCGATGGGCCGCTTCGGCACACCGGATGAAATCGCCAGAGCCGCGGTATTCCTCGCCTCGGACGACAGCACATTCGTCACCGGCACCGAGCTGTTCGTCAACGGCGGCGCCGCCCAAGTCTGAGTCCCCGATGCGGTGTGCAGTTGCGATCGGGCTTAAGCCTCAAACTAACCCATAAAATTGCTCTCATAGGAGTTCACGATGAGTACCCCCGTTGTTTTGATCACTGGCGCCCTCACCGGCATCGGACGAGCCACCGCGATCGCTTTCGCGCGCGAAGGCGCGCGCGTCGTCGTCTCCGGCCGACGCGACGAAGTCGGCCAGAAATTAGCCGTTGAACTCCGCGAGATCGGCGTTGAGGCGGAGTACTGGCGCGCCGACGTACGCCACGAGGACGATGTGCGCGACCTGATCGATAAGACCGTCAAGCGCTTCGGCCGCCTCGACGTGGCCGTCAACAACGCCGGTACGGAAGGCAAGACTGGCCCTGTCACTGAGCAGACCGCCGAAAGCTATGCGGCCACCTTCGACACCAACGTGCTAGGCACGCTGCTGAGCATGAAGCATGAGCTGCGCGTGATGCTGCCCCAAGGCAGCGGTAGCATAGTCAATGTTTCATCGGCCTACGGAAGCGTCGGCGCTCCCGGAGCGTCTGTTTACGTGGCGAGTAAACATGCGGTGGAAGGAATGACCAAGTCCGCCGCACTGGAAGTCGCCGGTACGGGCGTTCGGGTAAACGTAGTGGCTCCGGGCGCTACGGACACGGGCATGCTCACACGCTTCACTAACACAGATGAAAATAAGGCCGCACTTGTCTCGACCGTGCCGATGAAGCGTCTCGCAACGCCGGAGGAGATCGCTGATGTGATCGTCTTTGTAGGCTCCGCCAAAGCCTCATACATGACCGGTGCGTCGATCCCGGTGGATGGAGGAATTCTCGCCAACTAAATGCTACGAGGTGCCCGATCTCGGGGCGTTCCATAGCCGAAGCTTATTCAAGCTGCCCCTTGATCGCCGCCTGCAGGAAGAGAAGATCAAAGGTCAGCTCCGTCACGAAAATGAATCGTTCTGTGCGGATGGCGGCGCGGCGCTCGTAACGTCGGTATCACAGGCACCGGCTCGAAAATCCAACCAATAGCAATCTCTTGCCTGCCGAGGGCCTCCGGGAGCACCTTTGGAGGCACGATGAACACGTCTCACCAATCGACATCTGCGCCCGCCCGCAGAATCCAGTTCGCCTTCACCGACGAGCAGGAGCAATTCCGCTCGGCGGTTCGGCGATTTCTAAACGACAAATCTCCTACCACTGAGGTTCGGCGGCTGATGGCGACTGCCGAGGGGTACGATTCCACGGTGTGGCGTCAGTTGAGCGAGGATCTCGCGCTGCCCGGCATCCACGTACCGGAGCAATATGGCGGCGCAGGGTTCGGCATGGTGGAGCTCTGTATCGTCACGGAGGAGCTTGGCCGCGCACTACTTTGTGCCCCTTATTTTTCATCAGCCGTGCTCGCTGCCAATGCGATTCTAAGCGCAGGTACCGAGGAGCAGAAATCCGCCTTGTTGCCCGATATCGCAAAAGGGGTTCGCCTGGCGACGCTTGCGGTCGCCGAGCCCGATGGCAATTGGGATCCAGCCGGTATCAAGGTTGTCGCCACTCCTGATTCGGACGGCTTCCGTCTCGATGGAGTGAAAAGTTTCGTCGTGGACGGCCACGTCGCGGAGCGGTTGATCGTCGCCGCACGCGCGCCGAAGACTACCGGCCTCGAGGGGCTGGCGCTGTTCACGCTCGATGCGAATGGCGCCGGCGTGGAGCGACGCCTTCTGGAATCTATGGATCCTACCCGCAAGATCGCGCGCATTGAGTTTCGCGGCGCTCATGCGAAATTGCTCGGCAACCACGATGATGGTGCAGAGCCGATTCTCCGTACTCTCGATCGGGCGGCGATCGCGCTTGCCAACGAGATGGTGGGCGGTGCCCAGGCCCTGCTCGACTCGGCGTTAAATTATGCGAAGCTGCGGGTGCAGTTCGGGCGAACCATAGGATCGTTCCAGGCCATCAAGCACAAGCTCGCCGATATGCTGCTGGACGTGGAGCTGGCCAAGTCGGCGGCCTACTACGCAGCTCAAGCCGTCGCGGCGCACGATCCCGAGTGGCCGGCACTCGCCAGTCTCGCCAAAGCTGCCGCGTCAGAAACGTACCTGCATACTGCCGTCGAATGTATTCAGATTCACGGCGGCATCGGCTTTACGTGGGACAACGACACGCATCTGTGGTTCAAGCGAGCAAAAAGCTCGGAAGTGTTCCTCGGTCAACCGAGTTATCACCGGGAACTCCTGATGCAACGCTGGGGAGTTTGAACGATGAGCAACGTCAGCGAAGCCGAGGTGCGTGCCGAAGTGCGCGAGTGGCTGGCGGCCAACTGGGATCCCGATATGCCACTGGTGGAGTGGCGCCGCAAGCTCGCGGACTCTGGCTGGGGAATGCCGCAATGGCCGAAGGAATGGTACGGCCGCGGGCTTACGCACGCGCTGGCGCGAGTGGTGGAGGAGGAGTTCGCCAACGTCGGCGCTGTCCGCGCCGCTAACTCCGGAGTTCGATTGCTGGCCGCGGCAACCCTACTGGAGCACGGATCTGATCAGCAAAAAAAGAAGTTCCTTCGACGTATTCTCACCGGGGAGGATACCTGGTGCCAGTTCTTCAGCGAGCCGGGCAGCGGTTCCGATCTCGCCGGCGCCACTACCCGCGCGGATTTGAAGGGCGACTTTTGGATCGTCAACGGACAGAAGGTGTGGACTACCAGTGCGCATCATGCCGACCACGGTCTGTTGCTCGCCCGTACCGATTGGGACGCGCCTAAGCACGAGGGCCTCTCGTATTTCGTGATCGACGTGAAGCAGCCCGGCGTTGACGTGCAACCGCTCAGGCAGATGAATGGCCATGCGTCGTTTAACCAGGTGTTCTTCACCGACGCGAAAATCCCGAAGGAGAATCTGGTGGGGCGCGTCGGCGATGGATGGAAGGTGGCGATGACGACGCTCGCGCACGAGCGCCGCGGCGCCGACGGACTGCCGGCGCCGTCAAAGCACGGAACGCGGGTTGGAAAGATACACGCCGAAGAGCGGGCCGAAACCGAAAAGGCGAATCAGCCCTACAAGTGGTATCCGCAGCGCGCCGGCCGCGTGGACCTCATCATCGAGCGCGCGAAGGAGACGGGCGCGAACAAGGATCCTTACGTCCGTCAGGAGATCGCCAGGCTGATGACCCTCGCCAAATGCGCCGAATGGACCGCGCGCCGCGCGCGCGCCGCTCAGCAACAGGGACGGCCGCAAGGTCCGGAAGGCTCGCTCGGAAAGCTCGCAGCCAGTCACGTCGCGCGATCTTGCTCCCGCGTACATACGCTGATTACGGGCACTGAAGCGATGCTCACTGGACGCGAAAGCCCGCGGGAAGGAATCATCGCCGAAATTCTGGTCTCGGTGCCCGCCGTTTCGATCGCCGGGGGCACCGACGAAATCCAGCGCAACATCATCGCCGAGCGTGTGCTCGAGCTACCCAAGGAACCCCGGTTCGACACCGGCCCATTCCGCGACGTGCGAAAGAACTAGGTCGTTACTCGTCGCTGGAAGTCAGCGTCAGTACCGGGCACGCAGCCCGGCGCACGATCTGTTCAGCCACGCTGCCCAGGAGGAACTGGGTAAGCCCGTGGTGCCCGTGAGTATTTAGAACTATTAGATCGGTGTGCAGGTCGGTCGCCACCTCTAACACGACCTTGGAAGTCTCGCCTCCAACGTCGAAGACTCGCGTGATGGCTTCGAATTTGAGTCCGGCCAGCTTTTCGGCGGCCATAGCCTGGAGCTTGAGACACGCGTCGGCCTCGGCGCGATTCTTCGCGGAGGCGACTACAGTTTCGGGCGCGTCAACCGCCTCTATCAACGCCACGACATGCAGCAGGTAGATCGTTGCGTCCATGTCCCTGGCGATCTTCGAGGCCAGCGTCAGCGCTGCCTGCTCAGAATCTTCGAACTGTATGGGACAGAGAATTTTCTTGAACGGATAAGACACTAGCCAAATATATCAGTTTCGCGGAGAACCCTGAATTAAATCTGCGAGCCGAAGTGGTGGCGAGTGAATCTGTTGCATCGACTGGCGAATTTCCTTGACGGCAGTGGGGCTATGCTGGGACTATAGATTCGCAAATGGTGATGGGGTTCACCGATTAACCGCTCTCTGTTTCAGAGGCTGATGACCCCTGCGGAAAAAGCCGTAGGGGTTTATTTTTGGAAGAGCGCCAGGGTTTCTTCAATAAGAGGATACGATACCATGCCTGAAAATCTTAGAAGTAAGACGATTACCGAGGGCGTCCAACGTTCACCGAATCGGTCAATGCTGCGCGCCGTTGGCTTCACCGACAGTGATTTTCAGAAGCCAATTATCGGTATCGCCAACGCGTACAGCACGATCACCCCATGCAACATAAGTCTGAACGTACTCGCGCAGCGCGCAGAGTCCGCACTCAAGACGTCGGGTGCGATGCCGCAGGTATTCGGCACCATCACGGTTAGCGATGGCATAGCGATGGGAACCGAGGGCATGAAGTACTCGCTGGTATCGCGCGAGGTGATCGCGGATTCCATCGAGACGGCGTGCAGCGCTCAGTCGATGGACGGCGTAGTTGCGATCGGCGGTTGCGACAAGAACATGCCGGGCTCGATGATGGCGATCGCGCGGATGAATATTCCAGCGATCTTCGTTTACGGTGGAACGATCAAGCCGGGACACTACAACGGCCGCGATCTGACGATCGTGAGCGCCTTCGAAGCAGTCGGGGAATTCAGCGCTCACAAGATCGGCGAGAAAGAATTGCTCGAGGTCGAGCGCCGCGCGTGTCCTGGGGCGGGTTCGTGCGGCGGGATGTATACCGCCAACACAATGTCGTCGGCGATCGAGGCGATGGGCATGAGCCTGCCGTATTCGTCAACGATGGCGGCCGAAGATTCCGAGAAGGCCGACAGTGCCGCGAAATCGGCGCAAGCCGTTGTCCAGGCGGTGCGCACGCAATTGCTGCCGCGACAAATCATGACGCGCAAGGCGTTCGAGAATGCGATCTCAGTCGTGATGGCGGTGGGAGGATCGACCAACGCCGTACTCCATCTGCTCGCGATGGCTCACACGGCTGAAGTGCCGCTGACTATCGACGACTTCGAGACGATTCGTCAGCGCGTACCGGTCCTGTGCGACATGAAGCCGTCGGGGCCTTACGCCACGACTGACTTGCACCGCGCGGGCGGGATCCCGCAGGTGATGAAAATGCTCCTGAACCGAGGGCTGCTGCACGGTGACGCGATCACCATCACCGGAAAAACGATTGCGGAGAATCTGGCCGAAGTCCCCGATGCGCCGGGTACGGATCAGGCGGTCATTCATCAGTGGAATAAGCCGGTCTATCCGCAGGGTCATCTGGCAATCATGCGGGGGAACCTGGCAACTGAAGGCGCCGTCGCAAAGATCACCGGGATAAAGAGCCATCACATTACGGGACCGGCACGAGTGTTCGAAAGCGAGGAAGACTGCCTGAGTTCGATCCTCGCGGGCAAGATCAAAGCCGGTGACGTGGTCGTGATTCGCTACGAAGGGCCGAAGGGCGGACCTGGGATGCGCGAGATGCTGTCACCGACCTCGGCGATCATCGGCGCCGGGCTCGGCGATGCGGTCGGACTCATAACCGACGGCCGTTTCTCGGGCGGTACCTATGGTTTGGTTGTGGGACACGTCGCCCCGGAAGCACAGGTGGGCGGACTGATCGCGCTGGTGCACGAAGGGGACTCGATCACGATCGATGCGAACAAACATCTGCTTACGCTGAATGTGCCCGAAGCCGAGATCGCGCGGCGCCGGTCCGAATGGCGAGCGCCTAAGCCCCGATACACCCGAGGCGTGCTGGCGAAGTACGCGGCTCAAGTGTCATCGAGTAGCATCGGGGCCGTGACGGACTAACGGGGTCGCCGCACATAGCCCTCTAACCGCGTGGGCATAGAAGTGTCCTTGGATGACCTTCCACAGCATACTCTTCGAAGGTGCTAGCAACGGTGTCTCGGCGGTACGACCAGCCGCGCCCGATTCTTTTGTCGATCTCAATCTCGATCAGGTCGTGGCCGCTATCACCGCCGGCAAGGAAGAATATGACCTGAAACCTTTTTTCTATGCCTCCCTGCATGACGCCGACGCGATCAACTACCGGCAGGAGGTCATGCAAGCGCTCGAAGAATGTTCCTCTCGCCGATAGCATCAGGGCCTTCGCCGCGCAGATGCATTCGATGCGGCAGTATCTGGCTCAATCCGAGGAACTCGCGGGTCGCCAGAAAGAGCGATGGTTCCTCGATGCTGTCGATATCTATTGCGACGGGGTGACAGAACTGGTCAACAACCTATCGACTACAGACCTGACGTCGCGTGGGCTCCTGGCTTTTCGGGAGTACGCGACCCAGTATGCTGCATCCGATCCCTTCGCGCGGCTCTTGAAGGAAACGAAAGAGCTTAAGTCCGCTCTCGCTTCAATCGAGTACTGCGTCCTTATCAACAGTCCCAACGTCCAGGTCCGCAAATACGAGGGCGAGCCCGACTACAGTGCGGATGTCCAGTCAACCTTCGAAAGGTTCAAGCAGGGTACGGTCACGGACTACAACTTCAAGTTTTTCGATTCACCTAAAATGGACCACATCGAGGAGAAGATTTTCGACCTGGTCACCCGGCTCTATCCCGAAATATTCAGTCGACTGCAATCTTACTGCGCGAGCCACAAAGATTATCCAGACTATGCGATCTTCACGTTCGACAAGGAGATCCAGTTCTATGTCGCCTACCTGGAGCATATCGCGCGATTCAAAAACGCCGGGTTGGATTTCTGTTATCCGCGAATGGACAGGACCTGCAAGGAAGTTTACAGTTCTGCGGGCTTCGATCTCGCGTTGGCCGGCGCTCTTATAAGTGAACGGGCCATCCCTGTGAGCAATGACTTTCATCTCAAGGATCGCGAGCGGATGATCGTCGTCTCCGGTCCGAATCAAGGTGGCAAGACGACCTTTGCCCGTACCTTCGGGCAGTTGCACTATCTGGCGAGCCTCGGCTGTCCGGTGCCGGGAAAAGAAGCGCGCCTGTTTCTCTTCGACCAGATCTTTACGCATTTTGAACGAGAGGAAAATGCAAACAACCTGCGCGGCAAGCTACAGGACGATCTCCTTAGAGTGCATCAAATTCTCGAGCGCGCAACCCCTGACAGCATCATCATCATGAATGAGATTTTCACCTCCACTACACTGCAAGACGCCGTCGTTCTCAGCAAGAAGATTGCCGCCAGGATAATGAAATTGGACCTCCTGTGCGTATGGGTGACGTTCGTCGAAGAGTTGGCGTCATTGAGCGAGCAGACCCTGAGCATGGTCAGTACTGTAGTGCCCGAGAGTCCGGCGCTGCGGACTTATAAGATTGTCAGGCGCCCCGCCGACGGGCTTTCCTACGCAATGTCGATCGCGGAGAAATATCGGGTCACATACAAGACGCTCAAGGAACGACTCGGCTCGTGAAGGCGCATCTCCTGTACAGGGATCATGATTTCGATTTGGAGCGGCCGTTGCCCTGGAATGAAGTCGCACTGGTTAAGGATCTGTCGCTGAGCACTCTGTTCGCCGCGATGGCGCGGGGCGACCAGTTGGTCTCTGAAGTCAGCAAGCGAGTTATCCTGCTGGGCTTCGATAACGGCCTCGAGACGATTCGCTATCGCCAGAGCGTTTTGCGGGACTGCCTCAACCAACCGTTCGTTGTCCGCGAGCTTTACGCGGTCGCAGTCGATGCGATGGAGAAGCAGAAGAGGCACTATCTTGGAATCTTCGCCCGCTACCCCGACTCGGTCCTTCGCCATTCGATCGAACTGATGGAAACCTTCCTCAGCATGCTGAAGACCCTGCGGAAGATCACGGATTCGCACGCTGACAAGTTCGTTTCAGAGGGATGGACGGCGTTTTACGCGATGTTGCGGCGTGAGCTTGATGACGACTATTTTGCTCTCGTCGAGAATCACCTGGAACGATTGAAATTCCGCGGTGGGGTATTACTCAGCGCCAGGCTGGGTAAGGGGAACAAGGGCGATCCCTATGTCCTCCGTGAACCGCCCTATCGAAAAGAAACGTTCCTGACGCGGCTCTTCCGACAACAATCGTCTGCTTACAGCTTCACGCTCCATCCACGCGAAGAAAGTGGATTCAGGGCGCTATCAGAGTTACGAGACCGAGGGATAGGACTTGTCGCCAATGCGCTGGCCCGATCTACCGGACACGTGCGCAGTTTTTTCGACATGCTGCGGACGGAGCTAGCCTATTATGTGGGTTGCGTGAACCTGCACGAGGAGCTTAACCGAAAGAGAGTTTCGATGTCTTTTCCGTCGCTCGCAACCGCGGATGAGCGCAGGCTGTCCTTTCAGGGATTGTGCGATGCCTGCCTGGCGCTGAACATGGAGCAGCGGATAGTCGCCAACGACGCCGACGCTGACAAGCGAACCGTTGTGTTCGTCACCGGCGCCAACCAGGGCGGCAAATCGACTTTTCTACGAAGCATAGGATTGGCCCAGTTGATGACGCAGTGCGGAATGTTCGTGTCCGCCGAGTCGTTATGCTCCAGCATCCGCGATGGACTCTTCACCCATTACAAAAGGGAGGAAGATACCGCCATGAAAAGCGGCAAGCTCGACGAGGAGCTCAGCCGCATGAGTGACATCGTTGACCATATCACTCCGCATTCCATGATCCTGTTCAATGAGTCCTTTGCGGCGACCAACGAGCGCGAAGGCTCGGAGATTGCCGGCCAGATCATATCCGCGCTCCTGGAAAAGCGGGTCAAGATTGTTTTCGTGACCCACCTTCATGAGTTAGCCCGCGCCTTCTATGAGAGAGACAAGGCCGAGGTCTTGTTCTTACGGGCGGAAAGGCAGACCGACGGTGTCCGAACTTACAAGTTGCTCGAAGGAGAGCCGCTCCAGACCAGCTTCGGTGACGACTTGTACCAAAGCATTTTTGATGGCTAACCTTCGAGCGTTGAAGGATGGTCCGACGCCGGCTTGACCTTTGCGCGAAGACGCTCCAGACGTTCGAGACTCGATTTGACGGCCTCGGTTCCGGCAGCGCGCGTGGCCTCGGCGCGAGCCAGTGTGCTTTCGGCGGTGGTGCGCAATTCATTGAGCATGCCGCGGATCTCCGCCTCCAGGCGGCGCCCGCTCTCACGAACGATCACGTCGAAATCGTTCAGAATTCTTGTGCTGTTGAGCGACAGCAACGTGACCAGATATCGCGCGACTTTCTTTTCGACGATTTCCAGCTGGCTGCGCCGGGTCCTGAAGATTCCGATGATCCGCTCCGCGACCGTCTGCCGCGGAAAACCGAAATGCTCGCCGAAGTAGAGCTTGCCCTTCACACGGAACCCGGACTCCTCGCTCACCGCCGACGGCAAATCAGACAGAAGCGAATCGCCGGACTCGGCAACCCGCTTCAGAAAATCGTTGGCGAGCTGCACGAAGCGGTGGGCGGACTCGCGGTACATCGCCTCGGCGGCGGGACGCTCCTCTTCGAGCCATTGATTGAGCAGCCGGCGTGAAATGGATTGCGCGATCTCCGTCGCGCAGTCATAAAGTGGCGACCCGCGCCCTTCGGTCGCTTGAGCGATTGCCTCGTGAAACTCTTGGCGGGCAGCCGGGATTGTGCGAGCAAGAAAGCTGTCGCGACGCTCGGTGCATCGGCGACTGACCCGTTCTTGCTCGGCCTTGAACAAATGGCTCAGATCGCCAAGCGAACGTTCGGCGTCGGCGATCACCTCCCGCAGGCGTGACGCGATACGCTGCGACTCTTCAGCCGGCGCAATCAGCGCGTCGTGGAGGTTGTCGATTTCGCGGAGCAGGTTGCCGGTGAGCCGCTGGATGCCGCGGTTCTCCGCCGCTTCCACGAGGGCCGGGCCGGATTCGCGCGCGAGCCGTTCAAGCTCTGCCAACAGGGCCGGACCGTCGCGCGATGGACCCGCGGCGTTCAGCCATTCGGCTGCGCTGACCTGGAACACGCGTCCCACCTCGCGCTTGATCTTCTGGGCCAAAGTACGTCGCGCAAATTCAATCGCCTCGCTACACTCACTGGCGGTGAGGCGGTCCGCCTTGCTGAGCACGAACACTATCTCCTGCAGCTGGGATGCGAGCTCTTCAAGAAGAATTAGTTCCTCACCCGATATCGGCGGATCGGCGCCAAGCACGATCAGGGCGGCGTCGATGTGAGGAACGA
Source organism: uncultured delta proteobacterium (assembly GCA_963711565.1). Taxonomy (GTDB): domain Bacteria; phylum Desulfobacterota; class Binatia; order Binatales; family Binataceae; genus Binatus. Next base: position 247,677 of record CAVQEQ010000002.1, read on the forward strand.
AAGCCCTGGTGACCGCAGTATTGCCGGCGAAGACTGAGCCGATACCGGGCGTGTCCACGAGGCACATGCCGGAAGCAAGCAGCGCAGCGGGCACAAAAACTTCGACGGCGGCGACACCTCGAGAGTTTTCCGGGTTGCGCTCCTCGGAGACGTAGTCGGAGGTAGATTGCACCGAGACCTGCTGGCGCGATCCGTTTTCGAAGTGAACTTCAGCGTGAAGAATAGGCCCATACCGAACGATGGTTACGATCGCAGTGACGGGCACGACGCCGGTGGGCAGGACGGAGGTTCCGATCAACGCATTGAGGAGGCTCGACTTGCCGCGTTTGAACTGGCCGAGACAGGCGACAAAGAAGCGCTTATCGGCAACGCGCTCGGCCAGCGCGCGGGCCTCGCGCTCGACGCGCTGGCTATCCAGCTCGCTCGCGACGTCAATTAACGATAGGAGCGGAAGATGGCGCGAGATTCGTGCGTTACCCGCGAACTTCCCGGATGTATATTGCTCTTCGGGCAAGGGATTTTCTTACCTGTCAGACTTGCGCGATGCTCGGGCGATTGCATCGCTGATGTACTCGAAGGTCTCGTCGAGTTCCATCCAGTGAGAGATTTTCTTCCGATCGCCTTCTTCAAGGTCCTTGTAGTGATTGAAGAAATGGCTGATCTGCTCATATAGAATGGCCGGGAGATCGGCCAGGGTGCGAACATTTATGTAGTAGGGGTTCAATCTGTCCACGGGGACGGCGATGATCCTCTGGTCGTCGTCTTCCATCGCAAGCCCACCGATCGGGCGGGATCGAACGACCGCGAGCGGGACAATTGGGACCTGCGAGACGACCAGCACGTCGCACGGATCCCCATCGCGACACACAGTGTGCGGAATGAATCCGTAATTGGCGGGATAGTGCATCGGGGTATGCAGGAACCTGTCCACGAACAGCGAACCTGAAGCCGGATCGAACTCGTACTTGATCGGCGCGCCCTCTTGAGGAATCTCGATTATCACGTTGACCTCGGACGGAGGGTTGTCGCCGATTGAAATTTTGCGGATATCCATAAAAAAACTCCCACGGCGCCGCGCCGCAGGAGTCATCGGCCGCTCGACGAGAGCGGCAATTTTGGTGGACTCCACCACCTTCGAGATCAAACTAGCAGAGCGATCGGTGCGCAGCCAAGCTTTCACTCACTCCAGAAGATTGGGCAGAAGACCGCGGCGAAAAGCAGTGGCGAAGTCATAAAGGGCATCGGGCATAATAACGGACATCAGAAGAGAATCGGCGAATGAGACTCCCCAGAGTTTGGTAGCGGCTGAGGCGTGCCACGGATAGCAGAACACGATGCGACGCTCTCGGAGAATGACCAACGCGGTCATAGCCTTCGCGAGCGGGCATCGGCTGTCGGCGTCTTCCAGCGAACCGGGCGGAAACGATTCGAGCGGCGGTTCGCCGATTTCGCGTCTTACGGCGTTGACGAGACGCAGCGCCGAGGTAACCAGTTCCGTATATTCCATGACTCCGCGATCAATCGCGATCCAGGAGTCATTGGCCCGGCCCGGCGGCCTAAGCGGGTTCGGCGGACTCCACCGCCGTCTACAATAGAGATATCCGGTTTGGCGTGACGGTGAATTGGTCTTAACCGTATTGACCATCACCTTTGGTGATCTTACCTCAATCTCTGGCAAACTGGATGCCGATGACGAAAATTATCTTGATCCGCCACGGTAACGTGGAAGGTCTTAAGCCCGAGCGCTTTCGCGGACGCGCCGATCTCGAGCTGACGCCATTTGGTGTGGCCCAAGCCACCGCTACTGCTCAGAGGATCGCGGCGGCGTGGCACCCCTGCGCCATCTTTACAAGCCCTCTACGCCGATGCGTTTCGACCAGCAGGCCGATTGCCGACGCTTGCGGAGTACCCAGTGAGACGATCGACGGACTTGTCGACCTCGACTACGGCGCTTGGCAGTGGAAAACTCACGACGAAGCGCGGCGCGAATCGCCGCAGCTATTCGACGCATGGCGCAGTGCGCCGCAGCTGGTCCGTTTTCCAGAGGGTGAATCATTGCAAGATCTGGTCGCGCGAACGTCAGACGCGTTGCGGTTCGTGCTGAACAAATACGCCGGGAACACCGTCGTTCTCGTCGGACATGACAGTGTCAACAAGGCTCTGCTCCTGCAGCTCATAGACCAGCCCCTCTCCGCCTATTGGCGCCTCGCGCAGGACTGTTGCGCAATCAACGAAATCGACATCGAGGAGACCACGATACGGGTGTCCCGGATCAACGAAACGCATCACCTCATTGGCGTGACCTGAATCGCAAACGCGAGCCCCAATGCTTCGCGGCGTTGACTCCCGAGCCAGATAGGTTATTTGATATAGTCGCAGACGGTGATGGGGTTCCGCCGCTAACCGCTCCCGCTTGAGTGAGCTAATGACCCCTACTCTGGTGTTGAGCACAGGTAGGGGCTTTTCTTTTGAAAGGGCTCTGCCGAAAGGTAGAGGGCCTTTTTTGATCGCAGCAGCTTGCAATTTGCTACGCTCTCGGAAGAACCGTTCGCAGGGGCGGGCCTGCGCTTTCACAACGCCAGGAGGGCAGTGATCGATGTTCACCGGAAGGGCCAAGCAGGTGACGATCTTCATCGGCGAAACGGACCAATATCATCACCAGGCGCTGTACATGACGATCATCGAGATGCTCCGGCGTGAGGGATGCAGCGGTGCGACCGCCACTCGGGGCGTTGCCGGGTTTGGGGCTTCATCGATGATTCACACGGCGGCTATCCTTCGGCTGTCCTTCGATCAGCCAATCGTGATCACGGTCGTGGATCGCCCCGAGCGGATCGATCGCATTCTCGGTCCGCTGCGCGAAATGGCTCCCAGCGCCCTCATCACGGTTCAGGAGGTTGAAGTCGTCCAATCGGGTGCTCCCTTCAAAGAGGGTCTACCCGACCTGAAGGTCTCGGAAGTGATGCGCCGAGAGGTCGCGACAGTGCATGCCGACAGTCCAATCACCCAGGTTATTGAGCTGCTGCTCGATAAGGACTTCACTGCGGTGCCTGTCGTCGACGACCAGGGCAAGGTGGTCGGGATGGTGAGCGACAACGATCTGCTCTTGCGCGGTGGGATGAACGTCACGATTAGCTTGAAAAAGGCCACCGATTTGGACTACGTGCGCGAGCTTCACGAGTCGCTCGAGAACCCGAACCGTAAAGTGTCTGAGGTGATGACGCGCGAGGTCGTGACGACTGCTCCGGATACCATTCTCGCCCGAGCGGCCAGAGTGATGGTCGATAAACATCTCAAGCGCCTGCCGGTCGTGGACGGCGACGGAAAGTTGGTGGGTATCCTTGGACGCCTGGACGTGTTGAACACGATCGCGGCGGTCCATCTGCCTGAGTGGCATCCCGAGGCGCATGCCGTCGGGGCGCAGGCTACGGTGGCCGAGGTGATGAGCCGTGACGTTCCCACCGTCCATGAAAATGCCACGGTGGAACAAATTTTCGATCTGCTCGTTTCGTCAACGCACAAGCGCGTGATCGTCGTGGACGACAAGCGGCATGTAGTCGGGATCGTCGCCGACTCGGATCTCATTTCCAAAGTGAGCCGTGAGAGCTGGCCGGGGGTAATGGAAATCCTCATCTCGAAGGTCCCGCTCGGCCGGGCCAGCGTGGAGGCGCGCAAGCACATTCAGAAGTTGCGCGCCCGTTTCGCAAAAGACCTGATGACGCGTGATGTGGTTACGGTTCGCGAGAAGATGCCGGTCGCCAGCGCCTTGGCGCTCTCTGCGGAAAAGCGGGTTAAGCGGCTGCCTGTGGTCGACGGCGACGGTGAGTTGGTTGGAATCGTCGGCCGCACCGAGATGTTGAGGGCGTTGCTCGCCTGAAGAAGAGGAGGAGGGATTCGGCGGCTGATGGGAGTGTTGTTTGTCGCGGTAGGCGGAGCCATCGGATCCGTCACTCGCTATCTGGTCGGTGGATGGATTGCCGCTCGTTTTGGCAGTGCTTTTCCATACGGGACGCTGGTAATCAATGTCACCGCGAGTTTCATCATCGGCTTTTTCCTGGCGTTCGCTCAGGAGCGAGTGAGCTTGAATCCGAACTGGCGCCTTTTTGTCGCGGTCGGATTCGTTGGCGGTTACTCGACGTTCTCGACCTTCGAGTATGAGGGGATTCGATTATTGCAGGAGCGGGAGATGCTGGTCGGTTCGGTCTATCTCATTGGGAGTGTGATCGCGGGCGGCGTAGCCGCGATAGGCGGGATAGCACTCGGCAGTTGGGTTTGATTTCGGCGAGCGGGCTTGAGTTGACTGTGATAAAAGCACTGCTAAACTTCTGTTGACAGAGTTGGTGATGGGGTTCACCGCCGCAACCGCCCTTTCCTGAGCAGGGCTGATGACCCCTACCGAGGCGTAAGCTGGTAGGGGTTTGATTAGTTCGGATTCCCTACCTGGTCATTGGAACTCTCGCGCGCGGGTCGCGCCTGCCGGAGATCATCGCGCGAGAAATAACGCCGCGCAGGAAAGAGCGTAGCGGACGATGGCGCGTTCGATCGGGTTCAACCTGCTTCAGGTGCTGTTCGTGGTGGCGCTCGCCCCGCTGGTGGCGGGGGTGTTGTCGCGTCTGAAAGAGATCGTGCAATCGCGGCGCGGTCCCAGCGTTTTCCAGCCGTATCGCGACCTTCGCAAGCTATTCAATAAAGACGAAGTCGTCTCGGAGCAGGCTTCCTGGATTTTCCGCGTGACGCCTCACGTCGTCTTTGTCGCGCCGATCTTCGTCGCCACGCTGATTCCCGTTCTAACCAGCTATCCGCTCTTCTTCGCGTTCATGGGCGACATGCTGGGCGGAGGGTTTGTGCTGGCATTGGGCGGCTTCTTCGCGACGCTCGCGGCTGTGGATACAGCCAATCCTTACGGTCCGATGGGCGCGAGCCGCACGCGCATGGTCGGCTTCCTGGCTGAGCCGGTCTTCATGATCGTTTTTTTCACCGTCTCGTTCGTTGCGGGCTCCACCATTCCCTACATCGTTCAGCAGCATTGGGTCACTCCGCTGTCGAACTTCTTCGCGCCGTCGCATGTGCTGCTGGTGATCGCCTTCGTGATGCTCATTCTTGCTGAAGCCGGGCGGATCCCAGTTGACAATCCAACCGGTCATTTCGAGCTCGCGATGATCGACGAATCGAAAAGTCTCGAGTACTCGGGCACCGGCATGGCGCTGATGAAATGGGGCGGTCAGATGAAGCTGCTGGTGCTGATGTGCATTCTGCTCAACGTACTGGTTACCCCGTGGGGACTGGCAAGCGACAAGAGCACTCTTGAGGTCCTTTTGGCGGGACCGCTCGTGTTGTTCAAAATCGGGCTCTTCCTATTGGTGTTGGTGGTGATTGAATCCTCGCTGTCCAAACTGCGGCTCTTTCGGGTCAGCGAGTTCCTGGGGGCTGCGTTCGTAACCTCGGTGGTCGCGATGATCACCGGACTCCTGAACTTCTAGGGGCTGAGATGGCGAACTCCTACGCGCTCCTGACTTCGCTGAACGGACTGGCTGCGGGGCTGTTTCTGATGAGTTCGTTCGGGCTTGCGGCGACGCGGCAGATGCAGGGGTGCCAGCGATTCTATATCACTGAGTCGATCTGCCTCGTGGTGTCCGCGCTATTGCTCGGCATTGGCTTGCACGCGCCCGACCTGCTGGCGGTCGCCGCGCTCGACGCGATAATGAAGCCCATCGTGATTCCGTATCTGCTTAAGCGCACGGTGCCTGAGGAGATTTTCAGAAGACGTGAGATCGATCAGGTCCTGAACATTCCCAGTTCGCTGCTGATTGCGCTTGCCCTGACCTTGCTTGCCTTCTACCTGAGCGGATTTCTCCCGCCCGCAGCCGGAAGCATTGCGGCAATCAATTTGCCCGTCGGGCTCGCCGGACTGTTTATCGGAGTCTACACGCTCACGGTGCGGCGCGAGGCCGTCCCGCAACTGATTGGCATCTTCGGCATCGAGAATGGCGCTCTGCTTTGCGGCTTCGCCATCGCGCCCACTTTGCCACTGGTCATTGAGATGGCTTTCCCGTTCGACATGCTGATCATCGCGCTCGTGATCGGAATCTTGACGCGGATAACGCAGGAACGAGTGGGAACGACCGAAGTCGGCGCGTTCGCAGCGCTCAAGGAAGGCGCCAGCAAATGATACTGCTTGCCATCCTTGCCGTGCCGCTGATTGCCGCGCTGCTCTCGTGCTTGCCAGTCGGACGCCGGGTAGCGCCGGCGGTCACACTGACATCCTGCACGGTCGTGCTCGCGATGGTGATAGCAGCGGCGATGGGCGTGGTCGCTCGGGGCTCAGTTGTCGCAATTGCCAATTGGGTCTCTATCGACGGCCTGAGTGCGTTGATTCTGCTGCTGGTCGCGACGATCGGGAGCACCGCCGCACTTTTCTCGTGGGGTTACATGGCGCACGAACCGAGCACGCCGCATCTGCGCCGTTACTACGCGAATTACAATCTGTTCGTCTTCGCGATGCTCTCGGTGCCCATGCTGGCGGAGCCGAACCTGGTTTGGACGGGAGTGGAAATGACGACCATCCTCTCCGTTTACCTTATAGCGTTCGAGAATACGCGCGAGGCACTGGAAGCCGCGTGGAAGTACTCGGTGTTGACGATCATGGGAGGAGCGATAGCACTCCTCGGGTTTCTGGCGCTGTTCGCCGCGACACGGGGTCAGTACCCCGGCGGCGCCTATACATGGCAGACGCTGATCGAGTTGGCGCCGCGAGTTTCGCCGGGCGTGCTCGCGACCGCCTTTGTTCTGATCCTTGTGGGGTTCGGTGCAAAGGCCGGGTTGGTTCCATTGCACACCTGGCTACCCGACGCGCACAGTCAGGCGCCGAGTCCAATCTGCGCGCTGCTCTCCGGCATCAAGACCACCGTCATCCTGTACGTAATATTGCGCCTGGTGCCGGTGCTTAACGCCTCGGGAAAGGTCGACGTCGATGGATGGGCAATGGTCGTTGGGCTGTTTTCGGTAGGTATCGCGGCGTTTCTCATCATCCAGGTAACCGACTATAAGCGCCTGTTCGCATTCTCCACGGTCGAACACATGGGCATTATCCTTACCGCCGCCGGCATCGGCGGCGCCGCCGGGCACTACGGCGCGGTGTATCAAATACTCAATCACGCACTGACAAAGTCATTCTGTTTCTTCGCGGCCGGAGCAACTCTGCTCGTCGTCGATACACGACAGATAGCTGAAGTGCGGGGTTTGATACGAACCTCACCGTCGGCCGGCGCTGCCCTGCTATTCGGAGGAATCGCGATCGCCGGGGCGCCACCGCTCGCAGTGTTCCTGAGCGAATTCTCGATTCTGCGCTCCGGAATGGCGGAGCAACACTACCTTGCAAGCGGCTTGCTCGCCGCGTTCGTTATCGTCGCCTTTTTCGGAATTCTCTATCACCTTAATCTTATGGTCTTCGGACAAGCCTCGTCGCCCACCGTCGATAGCATTCCGGTAAGACTGCCGCGAAGCTGCGTGCTGACCCTTATTCTGGCCGCAGCGCCAATCATCATACTCGGGGTCTATATGCCGGAGCCGCTTCACAGGCTGCTCGAGATGGCGGCCGACGGCCTGTCGAGGTGAACGATGCCCGTCGTACTGACTCAAGTGGTCGAGGAGGCCAGGGCACGCTGGGCCGGCAGAGTTAGCGCGACTATCAATGATCGCGTCGATTCCGCGTGTCAGCTTGAATGTGAACCGGCAGCTCTACCAGAGATTTGCGAGTGGTTGTTTTCAAGTCTGCGCTACAGTTTCGGCAGTCTTATCGTCGAGCAGCGAGCGCGATGGGACCTGCGATACGTCTTCTACGGCGAACATGACGCTGGTTGGGTGCACGCGCTTACTCATTCGTCCAGTTCCGAAAATCGTGTACCCAGCATCAGCAAACAGATTCACGCCGCCGATTGGCACGAACGCGAGGTTGAGGACCTGTTTGGACTGGACTTCGAGGGACATCCGCGTCTCGGCGATTTCGTCCTTCACAATGACGCCTGGCAAGAGGGCGTCAATCCGATGCGCAAGAGCTTTGATGCGGCTCAGCCTGTACTGCATCGTGAGCCCGACCTGAATTGGAAGCCTCGCCAGATCGTCGAGGAGACCGGCTCTTTCCTCATGCCGGTAGGACCGGTCTTTTCCGCCGCAACCGGACCGGTACACTTTCAGCTCGAGACGGTCGGCGAGGATGTCATCCGCGCGTGGCCGCGCCTCTTCTACGCATACCGCGGTCTCGAGAAGATCGCCGAGGGCCGGCGGGCTGACGATGTCGTGCTTATAGCGGAGCGTATCAGCGGAACTTCGGCGTTCGCTCATTCGTTGGCGCTCTGTCAGGCCGTGGAACGAGCCTGCCATATCGAGGTGCCGCCGAAAGCGCGTGCGCTGAGGATATTTATCGCGGAGCTGGAACGCCTGCGTCATCATGTTGCGGCTATCGAGGGAATCTGCGAATCCACTGCGCTTGCGGTCGCCGCCGCCCAGGCCGCGATTCTCGAAGAGGACCTCTTACGGATTTCCGGCGCGCTGACGGGTCACCGTTATCTTTTCGGGCTGAATACCTTCGGCGGCCTGACGATGGACCTCGAAGATACAGTCTGCAAGCGGACAGCGTCGCAGGTCCGCGATGTGGCCGCGAAGCTCTCACAGCTTGAGCGGATGCTGAGCACGTCGAGTAGTTTTCTCGACCGGCTGGAGGAAGTCGGCAACGTGTCAGCAGATGTTGCTCGCGAATTTGGCCTGGTGGGACCGATCGCCCGTGCGTCAGGCGTCTCGCGGGACCTGAGGAAGGCACAGCCATATTCCGGCTACGAGCAGATCGAGTTTGAAGTTCCGCAGGAGTCGGAGGGAGACGGTTTCGCGCGGTTGCGGCTGTTCTTCCGGGAGGCCGCACAATCCGCCCGAATAATCGCGCGGCTCGCGGAGACGATTCCCGACGGGCCGTTTCGCGTGCCTGAGGTGATGCTGCGGCCCGGCGCCGCGCTTGGCTGGGTCGAAGCGCCACGTGGAGCAGCGCTCCATTGGATTCGCCTCGGCGAGGCCGGCGTCGTGGATCGATACCGAATCGTGACGCCGTCATTCGCGAACTGGCACGGATTCAGACTCGCGGCGGAAAATTTCGCCTTTCAGGATTTCCCGATAATCCTCGCAACCTTTGCGCTCTCAGTTCACGAGAACGATCGCTAGCGCGCGCGAATGGCCAGCATGAGCAATTGGGTTATCAAAGGTCTTACAACCGGAATCAAGAGTACGCGCTACCCGCGCGTCGAGGAGACCGCCGCTGGAACTTCACCGGGACTTCCGGGCGCTGTTACACTCCCGCCGGAGTTGGCGCAATCGGTGGTGGCGCGCTGTCCGACTGACGCGCTTGAATTGGGGCCTGCCGGCGTCAACGTCAACCTCCGCCGATGTATCAACTGCTTCCGATGCGTGCGCGGCGCCAACAGTCCGGTCAACTGGGATCGCGGGTACGAATGCGCGGTGGCGGTTAATCACGACGATAGCGGGATAGACGGATTCGGCACGGCCTTCCGCCGCTCGCTGCAGATTCTCGTCGTCGATGCGGGCGATTGCGGCGCCTGTCTCAACGAGGTCAAGCAGCTCAACAATCCTTACTACAACTTGCACCGGCTAGGGTTCTTCCTGACTCCGACGCCGCGCCATGCTGACGTGATGCTCGTGGTCGGAGCGCTTACCGACCACATGCGAGTGCCGCTGCGCAAGGCCTACGACGCCATGCCGGGACCAAAACGAGTCGTCGCAGTCGGAGCATGTGCATTGTCGGGAGGAGTCTTCGGTCGCAGCTTTATTTGCGCCGGCGGAGTAGCTGAAATGCTCCCGGTCGATGTCGAGGTGCCGGGCAATCCGCCACCACCGCTCGCGATACTGCATGGGCTGCTGGTCGCGGTGGGTCGAAAACCGTCCGCAGGTTCCAGGTGATCGCCATGGCCGTGCTGCTAGTTCTCATCCTGACACTCTGCGCCGCCGGCGTGATTCTTCCGCTCGTTCTTGAGCAACGACTAACGCCGTTAATCGTCGGCTTGGTTGGGGCAAGCGCGTCGGTCCTTCTGCTATGTTTCAGCGCGGCATCGCTGTTTGCCGGTGTATCTTTCAGCGCGACGCTATGGACCATTCCTTCGCTCGCAACGCTCACGCTGTCACTCGACAGGCTCTCCGCGCTGTTCCTTTTCGTTTCCGGCCTGGTGCTGCTACCTGGTTCGATTTTCGCCGCGGGCAATCTCAGCAAGTACATCGGCCGTTACAGTCTCAGGGCTTTCAGCGTTCCATACTTCGCGCTCTTTGCGACGCTGGTGCTGATCCCGCTGTCCGCCGACGCGGTCTCCTTCCTGATGCTGTGGGAGTCGATGTCGATCCTGATCTACCTGCTGGTCAACTACGAAGACAAAGTCGAAGAGCACACGCGCGCCGGATACCTGATGCTGGCGGTGGGCGAAGCGGGTACGCTGCTCATCGCGCTCGCGTTTATCGTCCTTGCCAACAACGGCTCGCTGGAGTTTGCGGCGATGAAGGACGCGGGCACCGCGCTTGGTGACTACGCGCGATGGGCGGTATTCCTGCTTGCGTTCTTTGGCTTCGGCGTGAAGGGGGGGATCATTCCGGTTAATTTCTGGCTCCCGCGCGCGTACACCGCGGCGCCTGACGCTTTCGTTCCGGTGCTGGCGGGAGCGACGTTGAACCTGGGCTTTTACGGAATTGTCAGGCTCAACGGCGACCTGCTGCCGGCGACTATGGTAGGCCCCGGCCTGGTTGCGCTCATCATCGGCACCGTCACCGCGCTACTCGGTATTCTCTACGCGACGACCCAGAGCGATCTCAAAACTCTGCTTGCGCACAGCTCGATCGAGAATGCCGGCATCATCACGGCGGCGTTGGGGGCGGGATTCATATTCGTCGCGTCAGGGCATTTTCCGATCGCGGCTATCGCGTTCGCCGCCGCCTTCTACCACATGGCGAACCACTCGATTTACAAAGCTCTACTGTTCTTTTCGACCGGCGCGGTCGATTCGAGTGTGGGAACCCGGAATATCGACCGGCTGGGAGGCTTGATCAAGACGATGCCATACAGCGCGTTGTTCTTCCTGGTCGGCGCGCTGTCGATCGCGGCGCTGCCGCCCTTCAACGGTTTCGTCAGTGAATGGCTCACGCTGCAGACGATGTTGCAGAGCGCGGAACTGGCCGCGACCGGCGTGAAAATCGTCTTCGCGCTGTGCGGCGCCGTTCTCGCGCTGACCACCGCGCTCGCGGTGACATGCTTCGTCAAGGCGTTCGCGATGAGTTTCCTGGGCATGGCGCGATCCGATGCGGTGACGCAGGCGCGTCCAGCGAGACTCTCTGCGACGGGTCCGATGACCTTTCTCGCACTGCTCTGCTTGATACTCGGAGTCACTCCGACCTACGTCATTCCGATCCTCGACGGCGCGATCGCGCCGATTGCCCAGCAAGCGCGCGCCGCGGATGCCCTTGTGCCGCCCTTCTTTGCCGGCAACCTCGATCACGGCGAATTGCCCGCGGCGTTCGTCGCGGATTTTCACGCCCTGGGTGCGCAAGTCGGACAAAGCGTCATGCCAGGACGTGGTCTCGTCGTGATGCATCGCGGCGGCGCCGCCAATCCGGTGGTGTTCGCGATGTCCACCTCGTACATGGCGGTAGTCCTTGCACTGATGCTGCTCGCTACCTACATCGTGTTCCGATTGATCGTCGCTCGAAACCGCGCCTTTGTGCGGCGCGAGGTGTGGGCTGGTGGAATCCGCCGCTTGCTGCCGGAGATGACCTACACCGGTACCGGATTCTCGAACCCGGTGCGTGTTATCTTCGAGGCGGTGTTCAGGCCCACAACTGTGGAAGACACTCGCGAGACTGTCGGTCTGCACTTTCGCGCGGCGATTCGACGCACGCGCGGTGAAAACCACGTGCTCGACCGCTTAGTACTTAATCCGGTCGCGGATGCGGCACTGTGGATCTCAAACGGCTTCGCCCGCATGCATCATGGCTTCCTGAACGCGTACGTTCTTTACGGACTAAGCGCGCTGATCGTGGCGCTTCTGATCGCGAGGTTCTCGTGATCGAGCTTGACCGGCGCAGCAGCGAGACTTAGTTTAAGACTGTAGGCGGTGGAGTCCGCCAATAACTGCCATCAGGCCAATGACTCCTTGCAGCGGGTAGAGACCCGGCGCGGGAGTCGTTCCTTCCAACGTCTCGAGTCTCCAGCCCGCTCCGAACGAAATCGGAGGTCGAGTTGTGCTGGAGCGACTGAAACACAATTTTCGCCTGCTGCTGAATGCTTTTGACGGCGCGGTCTGCCCGCTGTGCAACGTCCGCACGAGGCTCGAAACGTCTGAAGCTGAGCGTCTGCACGCCAAGGGAGACCTCAACGCGGCGCTGTGCGCAACGCACCTTGAGTCGTACTTTGGATGTACCGACGATCGCTCCGCGCGGGCCCGGGTGACGCGCAGGATTCTCGAAACGATAATTGCCGGAAGACCCGCGTGTCAGGTCTGTGAATACTTGCGCCGTGTCGAGGAACGGCTGGCGCGAGCTATACGCCGGCTCGACAACCGGATGCGATTCCGCAAGGCGCTGGAGATGGCGCCGCTATTCTGCCGGCGGCACGTAAACCTCGTCGTGTCCGATCCTCTCGTCGCGAATTTTGCCCAGGTGCAACGCGCAAAGCTCCAACGTCTGCGCGACGATCTAGCCCAAGCCGAAATTCTCAATCGCGAGAGCCTCGATGCGCTGACTCTGTCAGCTATCGCGTATCTAGGCGATCTTGTTCTGGAGCAATCAGCGCTGCAACTTCAGGATTCGGCCGACATGCCCGCAGTCGAGGTTTCTGAATTTGAAAGGTGGGACGACGAACTTCAACTCAGACATCTGGGCAAACTCGAGAGCGAGGCCGCCAGCTTGCGCTATCGGAACGCAACGCTTTCCGAAGAGAACCGCAGACTCAAGGCTGCCCGCGTGGCCAGTGAAGGCACGCGGCGCGACCTCGAGCGCGATCTGGCGCAACTCCTCGCCGCGGCGGGAGAACGCGATTCAAATTCCTTGAAGACTCCGAATCAATAACGGTGAGGATCGAATCATCTCCATGCGAATCTGCATCATTTCCGACCTGCACGCGAATATCGAAGCTCTCTCAGGGTTGCCCCGCGACTATGATGAGTTGTGGGTACTCGGCGACCTGGTCAACTACGGTCCCGATCCGGCCGAGACGATCGAGTTCGTGCGCTCGCATGCCTCGACGGTCCTTCGTGGTAATCATGACAATTCGGTGGGGTTCGGCGCGGATTGCCGATGCTCTCCCCGCTTCCGTGCGATGGCGGATGCGACGCGAGACTTTACGGTGTCTGCCATCTCAGCCGCGGACAAGCAGTATCTCCGCAATCTTCCGACCTGTGCGTGCCGACAACTCAACGGCGATGTCTTCTTCCTGTGTCATGCCACCCCCGCTGATCTTCTCTACGAGTATCGCCCGCCCGATTCACCGCTGTGGGCCAGGGAGGAGGAGGCGAGCTCAGGAGCCAACGTCATTCTGGCCGGCCACACCCATCTGCCGTTTTCGCACACGTTCAGGAACCGGCGAGTGGCCAATCCCGGCAGTCTGGGGCAATCGAAAGCCGGAGACTCGCGCGCCCGCTACGCGATTTGGCAGGATGGTCAAATTGAACTCAAGGCTTATCCGTATCCGGTCGAGAAGACCGTCGCCAAAATCCTCGCTCTCCCGGTGCCCGAGGAAGTAAAGCACGACCTGGTTCAGGTCCTGCGCACAGGAAAGGTGCCGTGAGCGCCGGGCACAATCGCGATGTTGCGGCGCGGCCAATTGCTGATCCGGTTGGCGAGGTGAAGCTGGACGAGCTGGCACGCAGGCTGAGATCGCTGACAGAGGGGGATATCGCCGTGATCGACGCGATCGCGATCGGCGCTCCCGCGATTCCGGTTCTACGCGGACTTTTGTTTGAAAGAGATCCCGCGGGAATTTTCGAGCCGCGGCGGCGAGCAGTTCATGCGCTCATAGTTCTCAAGGCTACCGACGCGTTGAAAGAGTTTGTCGCGGGCTGGAAGCCGGCTGCGGATCCCGTCGAACGCTTCGGCGACGAGGTGGTGCTGGGCGCTGCGGCCAGGGCGCTCGGCACGACCCTCAATGATGAGTTCTACCCCGTGCTCGCAGCCGTCGCCGGCAAGTATCCGGTATCGGAAGTCATCGAGGCACTGGGATACTTCAGACGCTCTGAGTCGATTCCGATTCTGCTTGCGGCCCTGGCGGACGATTTCAGCCGGACTGCGGCCGAACAGGCATTCAGATTACTCGGTCAACCCGCGGCTCCGGCTCTGATGGAGGTCGCGTCGCGTTGCGGCACAAATTTCAGCGGACGCGAAAGTCAATCGAGCATTCGGCAGCGGCGCAGCGCCTTGAGACTGATGCTCGAGCTCGGTCCCACTCGCGAGCTCTGGGAGCGCTTGAGCGACCTTGTACAGGATTCGGACACCGAAATTGCGGTGCTCGGATGCCGGATCGGTCTCGCCGCGGCTGGCGATACTGCTGGGCGCGATTGCGCGTGCAGGCTGGTGGCGCTTCTGCCGCGAGCTCGATGGCCCCTCAATCAGGAAATTGAAGACTGCTTAAGAGACAACCTTGCCATAGCCTGTGAGTTCGTTGATCGCGCGTTGTCAGGATGGATAGGCGGCAGCACCAACGAAATTGAGCGCGCACGGTTCAAACGATCGCTTAGAAGAGTGAAAGCGCTCGGGTCTGCAAGACTCGACGCTGAGAGCTGATCGATATGTCAGAGGCGGCGTCGCAGATGGCCAACTTCGCGGGTGACGCGATCCGCCGCTACGACGATCTCAAACTTGAGATCGCGGCAATCGCGCAGGCGGCGATGCTTCAGTGTGGGAAAGACAAGGACCCTGAAGGCGAACGTTCGTTCCAGCAGTTGCCGGCGCGGTTGGCGGAGGATCGCTTCAACCTCGCCGTCGTCGGCCCGTTTAGTCGCGGCAAAAGCAGCTTGATGAACGCGATCCTTGGATTCGACGGCTTGCCTACCGGCATCCTGCCCCACACATCGGTCATCACGACAGTGAGTTACGGGCCCCGCGAGCGCGTCCTCGTCCGCTGCGACGGCTGGTCGTTGTCTGAGGAGATTAGACTCGATCAACTCGAAGAATATGTCACCGAACGCGGAAATCCTGGGAATCGGCGGCGCGTGGCGTTGGCGGAGATCGAGCTGCCCGCGGAGATTTTGCTGCACGGCCTCCACTTCATCGATACACCCGGTCTTGGTTCCCCGATCGTCGCGAACACGAACACAACCGAACGTTTCCTTCCCGAGATCGATGCGGCAATATTCGTCTCGAGTTTCGATTTCGCCCTCAGCGAGGCCGACATTGAATTCCTCCGCAGAGTTCACGCGACCGTCGGCGTCGTGTTCGTCGTCCTCAACAAATTGGATCTCGTGTCGGATTCGGAGCGCGAAGAAGTCCTGAGATTCGTCCGCGATCGTCTCGATCGGGAACTGGGAATCGGAGGTTACAAACTCTTCGCCGTATCCGCTAAACGCGGGCTGGAAGCGAAGCTGCGCGGCGACTCAAGCAATCTGGCCCAGTCCGGATTGTCTGATCTGGAAGCCGCGCTCGCTATGTTCATGACCCGCGATAAGACTCGCCAGTTGGCAGTGCGCGTGATGGACCGGCTCGTCACGCACCTGCAGCGCGAGCGGATGCATGCCGGCTTGGCCGCGACCGCGGAGCGGTCTCCCGCGCAGGTCTCCGTTGCTCTCGACAAATTCGATGAAGACCTGGCGAAGCTCAATGCGCGCCGCGCGGAGCTCGTCACTAATCTTCAGACCATTGGAATTGAAGCACCGCGTTCCCTTGAACCTCGCATCGACCTTGCTTTCGCGAACCTTAGGCAAAGCGCCCTCAAGAAATTCAAACCTGATTTTTCAGGCAGCAGAATGTTTTCGAAGCCGGGCGCATTCGAATCCTTGACGCGCAATGTCTCGACATTTTGCGAGCGATCGCTCGCGCGTGAGCTGAGGGTCTACGAGGCCGCCCTGAACGAGCACTTCGAACGGAATGCGGCTGTGGTCCTCGCCCAAATCTACGCGCTGCCGGAAGAACTCTTCGCTATCGCGATAAACGGCGACGCAGGCAGTCGCGAGACGGCAACGCCGACCACGGATATTGCTCGGCCCGATGTGGTAATCGGCGGATTAGCCCGCTTCAATTGGAATCCGAGCCTGCCCTGGTGGGCGTACGTCGCTCCGTCGCGTTGGTTTCCGAGCTTGATTGTAAGCCGATTTTCCACGGCGCTCGATAATTTGCTTGCTCAATATCGGTCTAACGTCGATGCGGCAATCAGCAGCGGCGTACGCGAATATGGCGATAGAGTAGGCTTCGACATCGGGAGAGGGATCGAAGCGAGCGCCAATCGCATCAAAGAATTGCTGCGGTCGAAAGTGCCGGCGACCGGGCGCAACGTATTCGACGAACTGCTGAACCGAGCCATAGCTCAGCGACGACAATTCGACAGCAACGGGGAGGGCGAGAAGTCACCGAACAACAACGGCTCGGTTAGCTCCCGAGGTACAGCCGGAAAGCCCTCGCCCGCCGCGGGCGCTGTGCGCGCGTGTTCAGTTTGCAATGCGGTAGTCAGAGCGGTTTTCGATTTTCTGAGCAAGCTGCAATACGAATTGAGCATGGAGGACGGCGCTCAACGTCAGCACGCCGAGACGGGAGGCTTTTGCCCGGTTCACACTTGGCTCTATGCGAAGATGACCTCGCCGTTGGGCGTAGCGCGCGCCTATCCGACCGTCCTCAAGGCTCGCGCAGCCGAGTTGAGCAATCTCTGTCGAACTGCGGAAACGATCGAAGAACTGGCAAGCGGCGTCAACGATTCATCAAGTTTGCATCCAGACTGCAAAGTCTGCGGGGTTGCGACTGACGCACGTGACGAGGCGGTCGCTCGCCTGCTCACCAGCTTGCTTGCGAGCGACTCACAGGAGCCTCCCTCACTTTGCCTGCCACACTTGCAGCCGGCCTTGAGCCGATGCACTGATCTGAAAAGTGGCCGGGAGCTGGTGGGCGAATGCAGCCGGGTCCTGGACCGCGTCGCGGACGATATGCGCCGTTATGCGCTCAAGCGCGACGCCATCCGGCGAAATCTGACCACTGCGAACGAACGCGAAGCACATCAAGTCGGACTCAGTAAACTCGCCGGTGACAGGCGACTGTCATTGACTGAGACCGAAGACGATCAGCTGTGACGAAACAGAATGCCCCGGTTAGCATCTGAAGCTGGTTGGAGTTGTTGGATGAATCTGCGACCCGGACCTGAAGAACCCGACCTCGAACCGGCTGGAGCGGCCGAACCCTGGCTGAATCGCAATATAGTCGGCATGGGAATCTCCAGTCTGTTTTCGGACTGGGGCCACGAGATGGCCACCGCGATCCTGCCACTGTTCATTGTGACGATCGGTGCTTCCCCTGCCGCACTCGGAGTAATCGAAGGCGCCTCCGACGGCGCGGCTACTTTCGCAAAGCTCGCCGGTGGACGGCTTGCCGATCGAGTGGGAGTGCGGCACCTCGCCGCGACTCTCGGCTATCTGATAACTGGACTCGCGACCGGCTCATTTGCACTCGCTCAGACATGGTTCGAATTGTTGATCGCGCGCACCGTGGGATGGATGGCGCGTGGCGTACGCGGACCTTGCCGCGACAACCTGTTGGTCGAATCAGTTCCGGCCGCGAAGGTCGGCACCGCCTTCGGCTTCCATCGCTCGTTCGACACGCTCGGGGCGATCATTGGTCCGCTGTGCGCTATGTTTCTGTTGCATCGGATCGGCTTCCGCAGCATCTTCGTGCTGAGCCTCGTCCCGGGAGTCTTATCAGCAGTCTCATTTTTCTTCTTCGTCCGTGAACCTAAGGAGGAGCATCTCGAAGGCCCCCGCGCGTTTCCGGGATGGAACGCCGCAATGCCGCCGGCGTTTCGGCGCTTCCTGCTCGCGGTTGGCGTCTTCGGGATAGGCGACTTCGCGCACAGCATGCTCATCCTTCGCGCGGCCCAGTTGATGGGCTCCTCGGCCAAAGCGATGAGCATCGCAGTCGGTCTGTACGTCGTCCACAACGTCGCGCATGCGATATTGGACTATCCGATCGGCGTCGCGGGCGATCGCTATCAGCGGCGTTATCTGCTGGCGGGATGGTACGTCGTAAGCCTGATCGCGGCCATTGGATTCGCAATTGGACCAACCAGCTTCGTATCGCTGGTGGTTCTCTTTATTCTCGAAGGCACGGTGATGGCTGCTGAAGAAACGCTTGAGTCGGCTGTGGCCGCTGATCTCTTGCCTGCGAATGTACGCGGCACTGGTTTCGGAATCCTGGCCGGCGTGAATGGGGTCGGCGACTTGGTGTCGAGCGTCGCAGTCGGGTTACTGTGGACTCATCTATCGGCGGAGGCTGCATTTGGCTACGCCGCTTTGATGAGCGCAATGGGTTCGGTACTGCTTTTCCTCGCCGTATGAACTGGTCCCACGTCAGAAGGATCTCAATTGTGATGCGTGCGCTGGAAGACGCCACGCTCGAGATTGAAGGCGCCCTCGAGACTCGCGGCGATCGCACGCGCCTGCTGACTACGCTTGAGGACGATATTGACGACTCTGTAAAGCCGATAATCCTCGGTAAGATGGGACAGATTCGGTCGGAGATCCGCGACCTGAAGAGTTACTACGACCTGGAGTCGATTACGGTCTCCAGCCGGCGTCATATCTCAACCAAGCTTGCGATCCTGGCGATCGATCTGACCGAGTGCCTCTCGCAGTACCTTCGCAGCTACGGCGAAGTTCCAGAAGCGGAACGAGCTACGCTCGACGAGCGGGTGTCACGATTGGAAGCGCTGGTTAACGAAGCGAGCAAACTCATCGTCTCCAATCGCAGAGGTTGATCTGCCCGGCCTCTTCTCGACTTCGCTATATCCCATGTTCATGATCGGATTCTCCCACTGCATGTTCCTGACGAAGCATGCCCGCGGTTTGCGGTCAAACTAATTTCAGGCCGCACCTGTCGGCGGGGGCTGGCTTGCCTTCGAGACAAACCAGCCCCGCTGCAGGACTCGCGGAAAGGTCTGGTTATGGAGCCGCTTTTACCATCGCGTCCGGGTCGAAGAAGCTGCGGTCCACCGCGCCCATATTGATATACCAGCATTCCTTTTCCGGAGTGTTGCGACTTGGCAGATAGCACATCGCCGACATTCCGGTTTGCACGTCGGTGGCAGCCGCTCCAACGAC
Source organism: uncultured delta proteobacterium (assembly GCA_963711565.1). Classification (GTDB taxonomy): domain Bacteria; phylum Desulfobacterota; class Binatia; order Binatales; family Binataceae; genus Binatus. Next base: position 266,999 of record CAVQEQ010000002.1, read on the forward strand.
GAACGAGCGCTTGAACGGATAGATCGCTACGCGCGCGTCGGGCACCGGTCGATCGCGATAAGTCAGCCAGTAGATGTGGTCTTGCCACAGCTGACCCTGTGAATCGTAGGCGTCCTCATAAAGCGGGAACCATACTTCGCTGTCGATGTAGAGCACTGTGCGCGATTGCAGCGTCTGCGAGGCGTTCGAGTGCCTGGGGGTAGCTTCCACGATGTACATTTGGCGCGTCTCCCAGTTTTCCGGGCACGCACTTCCGCCGCCGTCGGTGAGGCAGGTGACTTCGGGCGAATGGGCCGCGTGGACCACGCCGAGCATGCTCTTCGAACCCAGAAATTTATAGTTGTACTCCTCGACCTTGGCGTTGAAGCCGGAGTAGTGATCCGGATCGAACACCACGATATTGCCGCCGCCCTCGCTCGGCAGTCCACTACCGGTTACCGCGTCGCTCATCAAGCCTTCGTCGAGGCGGCGCAGCCTGCGCGTACCGGTATTCCATGACCATATGTCGTCGGACTTTTTCGGATCGGCGTAGCGGTAGCGCAGAAAGCCGGCCCCGCGCATACCTTCCGGCGCCATGATCGGATAAAGCCCGAACAGCCAGTAGCGCCCGGTCTTCTTGAAGTCCTGATCGATCGGCATTGGATCGACCTCGGTCCGTCCAATCTCGTTGTAGCCGGCGTAGTGACCTACATCGATCTCATCGATCACGCGGTAGGGAACGTTGCGCCCGCTCCGCACATTTTCACACGAGAAGTAACGCAGATCGTAGTCATCGGTCTGCAGCGGTCGAAACACGTTGTTCCAGATGATCTTGGTCGCAACTTTAGGATCGTTGGGATCGAGGAATGGAAATGGCTGGCCCGCTACATAGTTCTCAACCGTGCGCCCATCTGGCGACAGGCGGACCTGCTCAGAATACTTCTCGGTTGCGTCCTTGTAAGGCGGCGGCCAATCGACACGATCAGAGGGCACGATTTTCATCTCCATCCCCTGCTGGACCTTATAGAAGACCCCTGGGGAGACAAGGTCTTTGACCTTGTAAGCATTGTCCGGAGTGATGACGTCGCCGGGCTTAACCTGGGCCAATGCGAGGGAAGCCGTCAGAAAAGCCAGAAGCAAGACCGCGGGAACTATTGCAATTGCATAGAGCTGAAATTTAATTCGTTTCAACCGAAACATATAAGAGCTCCTCTAGTAGCTATACCTTTCATTCTGAGGCATCATCCGTCGTCGTCGGAGCCGCGTAGAAGCGGCCGCCAACAACTGTGTCGCTGACGATGCCGGCGCGCTGGTTAGGCGCGAATCATGAGAATTTATTGGTGGAGACTAGTTGCCGTCATCAGGTGACGGCGGCAGCATTCGGCGGTGAAAGTGGCATTTGGAGGGCCACTCGGTTACATCGGCTTCATTGCTCTTGTTCGCAGCCGTGGATTTTGGTTTGGACTCCACTACCACGAGTGACACCGTCATGAAGCTGCTTATGCTGAGGTCGATAGGCCTGCTGCCGACTTCCTCGAATGTACGCGCGAGCTTTTGAATGGGAATCGCAACTGTCGGCGCGCTCGATAACGTGAGCGTAGAAAGCCTGGTAGATTGCGAAACCGCCAGCGCGCCGAGTAGCACCGCCAGCATCAGGCAAAGGGACCGCCGCAAATTGCTTCTCTCCGTGAGCATGCGCAAAACCCGCCGCAACACGTGAATTAATCGTACGTCCCGATATCAATTGAACTGCTGAATTCAAATCCAGTCAAGGGGCGAGGAAAACGATGAGCCGAAGGGTTGCCCTCGCGCGTTCAGCGCTGGCGCATCGAGCCCTCTCCGGTAGTGGGCTCCTTTCAATTCATCCACCTTTTGACGGCATCTTTAGACAGATGGCGCGGATATTCGTTCTGTTCGCTTTTATTCGCCTTGTCAGCCAACTTGTTTCGCTCAGCAAACGGAAGTGCAAAACACTCACGGCAGATCGCGTGATTGGCTAAAGCTCGAGCTGGGTTGATGCCGCATAGCTCTTGCAACATATCTCGGGCTTCCGGACTGAGCGGAAAGGGATCGATCTTAACTTCGATAGATGTCTTGGCGCATAGAACGCATTTCATAAAGATTTCCGTTTTCGACGAAGTAATCTACTTTGCTCCGATGGGCGAGCACCGCCTGTCCCGTTGCGCCGGCGCGAAGACCGGCAGCGATACCTACATCGCCGACGATGTTCGATCGGTGGTTAAGCGCGAAATTCGAGAATTAAGGAGCTAGTCGCTGTCGTCCGGCGACCGCCGTGGAGTTCGCCGGCGAAAGAGGTACTTGGAAGGTGACTCGGTCAGGTCAACCTCATCAGGCATGCTCGTGGCCGCAAGGTCTCCTTCGCGTTCCGCTACCGGAAGCATGAAGGTAAAGTGGCAGCTTGCTGTGGCTATATCGATAGGCTTATTGCTGACTTCTTCAGGGGTGTTGCGAGTAAACCTCTGGTGACGAGTTGCCACTCTAGGAGTGCTACTGAGCGTGATGGCCGAGAGCGGTCTCGCGAGTTGCAAGACCGTGATAGTACAGAACAACGCTGCCAGCATTAAAGGCAGCAAGCGCCGCATTTGACTTCTCTCTGTGAGCATCCGCAATAGCTGCTCCAACGCATTGACCAACTCTGAAGCACGAAACGGAAGCCAACCACTGCCTCCGGATGAAGTCAAGCGGTCATATAAAGTCACCGCGCAGAACGCTTATCGTCTTGGCATCGCGTTATGGGAATTCGCCGGACATTCGCTGCGACCCATTTCGGATTTTCTTGTAACCCGCGCGGGAGCGTTTCGTCTTCTGGTTAGGGCGTAGGTCCTCGGGTTTCGAGATATATGAGAACTACTCGATCTAGATTATTCATCAGCGCGACGGCACTTCTTCTGCTGGCTTGTCTCGTATTGCCGGGTTCGTCACGGGCACAAGGGATCGACGGAGTCTCGCAATTGTTGGGCGGGTTAGGACTCTCGGGCAATTCGGGCCAAACCGCCGCCGCCCCTGTCACAGTCCAGCGTAACGCTCCGCCCTATACTGGGATGTTCAGCGGCAAGGAAACGTCGGGCTCCGAAACCAGGAGTCTGGATGCCAAGTTTCAGTGCTATCCGGCGCATGACCCCGCTTTCGAACAGACCGACGCGTTCATCTGCTATGCCGCCCAGTGAATGACCTGACGGCGAGTCGCTAGAAGTCTCAACCGAGCGTCGTCCGTTAGCGAGGCACGCGCGCTCGCACGGGCGAGAGTCAACTTCATTCACGCTGGCTGCAACGTCTCGGACAGGGCTCGCGGTTACGGCAGTCTCTCCATTAATGTCCGAGGCCGCGGCGGCGGCCATGCAGCGGAGCTTGACGATCTCGCGCGGAGAGCCGGCCAGTACGTAGCTCAAGATCCGATACACCTCGACGTTCACCACCAGATCGGTATGCAGGCCGTCAACTTCATAGTTATCGCCGTTCTCGGTGGCAGCGAATCTCCAATCAACTATCCCGTCCTGTCGAGAATATATCGAAGTGAAACGGACGCCGGGCGGCAACTGGGCGCCGTGAGTTTCTTTTGAAAAGCAACACGTACATCGTTCAGTCCCGCAATCCTGAGGCGTCTCGATGAACCTTTGAAAAAATGTATGAATCGCGAACAGCGCCGACCGCACTTCGGGCGTGACAGCCTGCCATCCGCTGCGCAAAGGTGAACCAATCGCAATGACATGACGGACCAGCTCGGGGCGCTGCCGAGCGAGAGCGCAGCCGACTAATCCGCCCAAGCTATGGCCGATGATAACAATCGGGCCTCCCGCCTCTTTCGAGATTTCTTCCAGACGCCCCAGCATGCGCTCGACCTTGCGCTGCGGGCATCCCACGTTCACGCTGATCCCCGAGTGGTGCGTGCGATACCCAATCTGTTGTAGCCATGGCGACATCGTGTTGAACGTCCAGTCGCCGGCGGTAAAGCCCGGAATCAACAGAATCGCATGGCCTTGTCCTTTGGGAATACCGTTGCCCTGAAAGACAGGATCCAAAAGAAGAGCTGAGCGCTTGCTGCTGTAGTCTCGGTATGCGCTGTATATGAAAGTGCCTACGGCCAACGCTTTAACTCCTGCTACCGGAGATAGAGCAAAAGCCGCGCCGACCCGAATCCCTGAAAACCCTTCAGCGCTCGAGTTTATTTTACCGCTGGTGTGTAAAATCTATATTGTAAAATCTGCGGGCTGGGTGAACCGCGCGGACTACGCCATCGAATCGGTTTTCGTCTTCTTTCTTCTCTAAGCACCCTCTCGCGCAGCGGGCCCGATGACGCTAGTATTCTGGCGTCATCGGGCCGGCGTTGCCGGCCGTTGAGTTCCTGTCACTTAGTTGAGGAGGCCTCATGTCATTCCCGCGTCTCTTAGTGTTTGCAATCTTCCTGACACTTGCGGCAGCGCCCCTGGCTTCCCGGCCCGCGTGGGCCGCCGGCGAAGTAACCACGCCAAGCGGCCTGCGCATCATCAACGTCAAGCCGGGCACCGGACCCGTGCCGCAAGCCGGCCAGACCGTGACGGTCAACTACACAGGCTGGCTGTTCGTCAACGGCAAAAAGGGCAAGAAATTCGATAGCTCGCTCGACCGTGGCCAGCCGTTTTCTTTCACGCTCGGCCAGGGCCAGGTCATCAAGGGCTGGGACGAAGGCCTCGCCACCATGCATGTCGGGGGCAAGCGCACGCTGATCATTCCGCCGGACTTGGGCTATGGCGCAAGCGGCGCCGGCGCCGACATCCCGCCGGGAGCCACTCTGATATTCGAGGTCGATCTTCTCAGCGTGAAGTAGCGGCGCTCGGCAGAGAACGCGAAAATCGCAGACTGGATGGCGGATGACGCAGTCTGGTGTGAACGAGTCTCAGCAGTAGATTCGCAATTGCTCGGTGGGACGTTGCGGCCGTGAAACAGGTCGAAGCGTTCAAAGCCCGTAACTCTATCGATATCGGCTACGATCTATCCAGAGTTACATCCGGCGTCAACTGATCAACATACCCGACCCTGCCCGCAGGTCGCGAGCTTGGACCTGACGATTTCACGCTCGAACCGTTCTAGTCTTCCGGCAGTCGATTTGAGAAAATTTGAAGGCGCAACACCTGAAGGCAAACCGTACGCGCAATGATGTTGAGATTCTCCCTGCACGCATTTTTTCTCGTTTCCGCACTGGGGTTCGTACTCCCTTCGCAAGCCCTTGCGCAGCTATCGATTCCGGGCAAGGTGATGACCTACCGAACTCTCGACCTCGACTCGGGGGAAGAGCTGGAACGGTCGCGCAGCTGGCAGGTATTGGATGCCCATCGCGCCCGGGAGTTAACGGCGATCACTTACGCGATCGGAACCGAAGTCGTCGGCGAATGCACTTTCGCGAATGGATTCGATCGGCCGGCCACGACCTTCCGATCGATCATGCGCAGCAAGACGGGTGAGCTCGAACGCTCCGATTTTGACACGTTCGATCCCAGCTACTATCCGTTTCTCGCCAAACCTATCGCCGCGAACGCGCAACCCGGCGCCTGCGTGTCAAAGAGGTCTCTCGATTTGGGGACTCTTGTGCGCGGAGGTCAAATCGAGACCTGGATTTGGTCCGACGGCGGATCTGTCGGGGCGATTTTTCGACCCGAAGATAACGAGAAGCTGGCTGTACCGGCCGGCACCTTCGATTCCCTGCGGGTCCGTATCGATCTCGATCTGAGCAAGGTTTTTCCGCACGTACCGGAGCTGTTCCTCAAGCTGGTCAAGCCTCATTTCACCATTTGGATTACGTGCCGCGAACCTTACTACGTGCTCAAGATGGCGGGATTTGGCACGCCAAATAGCAAACTGCACACGAACACCGTGACCGAGTTGGCCTCGATTGGCGAACTGACTGCGAACGATTCGAAAATACCTGCTGAACTGGCGCAGGCCGATTCTGCCGGCGAACAGCCGCGCCTCCATGCCATCAACTCCGGCAGCTTCAGGCAAGGAGATCGCGCCGGTCACGTGACGTTCGCCAGCGCGTCGACCCCCGCGGGCGAGGAGCTGGCGGCTCGTGTCGCATTCAGCAATGGGCTGGCAACTGAAAGCCGCACGCTAATAGATCGCGGCGCATCGCCGGCCACAGTCTACCTGGACGATCGCAGCCTTGCTGCGAACGGCGCGCTCGTTCGTAAGCATGTCATTTTCTTTCGTAAAGCCGCTTTTCCTAACGATCCAAAGAAGGACCTACCTGCGGATCTGTACGGGGCGGACATGACGCTTGGCGCTATCCTGCCGCGTCTGCTGCCTGAAGGAAGCGACGAGGCGAGTTTTCACGTGATGGATTTTTCAGGTGAGGTGAACCAGCTGACCATTCACCGCGACGGGATGATGACGGTTGCTCTGGGTGGCGACGACAAGAGCTCGATTCATGCGAAGCTGAAGCCCATCGTCGATACTCCGATTCTGATGCGACCGCTGGCGTACTTCTTCATTCCTTCATTCGACGCCTACTTCGATGCCGATTCGGGCCATCGCCTGCTGAAGTTCGAGGGTCCGCTTGGTCCGCCTGGCGTTCCGAACGCGACGATGCTTGCCGATGAGAGGTTATCGGGCTCTGCAGACGGTGCGGCACTTCCTGGGAATCAGCAGGATCAGGATTTCAGCCCTCGATAACTGCTAGCGGGCACCAAGAAATCCCTCCTAGGCAGGTGCGAATCGAACACGCATGGATTGGTTTTCATGCGCCACGAGTTCGGGCGTCGCGGTTACTCGGTATTCTGCCGCGATTTTGTCGCACATCGCGACCGAATCCAAGCTTCTCCGTTGGATGCATACGCCGGAAAATGCAAAATAGTTCGCCCGGACTTGACGGGTCGGCATCTGTGCAGCGGTTCACTCTGCCCAGTCTCACGAAGGATATAAGCTACGACTTGGGCAGCAACAAATTCGACGGAGCCTACTTCGCATTGGATCTTCAGGTCGCGCCAGGCGCGCCACATACAACCGCTGTCAGCCTTGGAAACACGAGCGTAAGTCCGGAAGCAGAGGGGGGCGTCGTAATTTACGACGACGCGACCCCTCGCACCAACATCGCGGACGGATGGGATGCCGCGCCGGATCTTTACGATTCGCTTCAATGGGGCGCCGACGATACGGTGCTTTATGCCGCCAACACGGAAGACACCGCCTTCGACTTCTATAGCCTCGCGATCAACTCGATGGGGGTCGCGTCGGACGACGATTATTCGGCCACTTTTGCATCTTTCAACGACAATATTCATTTCGACCAAACTACCGGACTCATCTATGCGGACTATGGCCTCGTTATAAATCCTTCGAATGCGCAGCTGGTCGGCACTTTCTCGCCAAGCAACTTTCCGACCGTGATGGTGCCTGATTCGACGCTGAACGGGGCATTCTTTATCGAAGACGGCGGCACCCTCCAAAGCTTCAATCTGGATGAGTTCACTCGCATAAACTCCATCACAATCCCGGATTTTCAGGGAGACATCGTCGACTATCCCGGTGCTTTCATTCGAATCGTCCGATTTGGCAACAATGGCCTCGCCTTCAATACCTACGATGGCCCCGTTTACCTGATCGGCGGGAATTTCGTGCACTGAGGGCTAATAAGACGACAGGTGAGAAGGGGCACCGGCTCAGTTCTCAACAGAGAGAATCGCGCACGAGTCAGCTGCCGACCGCCGAATCCGAGCTTCTTCGGTGCCCACAGAAGCTCGAGCGCGGCAGCATGACACCGGTTCATACTCGCGCTTCTACTCCGCAAGACCCTGAAGCGAAAGGCTGCCTAGTCGTTACATCGGTCGGAAATCGCCGTGCCGCGAGTGCGCCCGGGCCTTGCGGGACAAAGGCGGTGGTACTATGAGGTCGGGCGTGGCTGGCGAACGTCCGGATGCGGAGATCATGGCGCCGATCGAGCGGATCGCGCGGTTCATGGAAACTCTCGATTCCCAATTTCTCAACGATTCCTTCGCGGGCGGAGAGGTCGTGCTGATCGAGAATTTCCCGCCCTACGTTTTCGAGGGCGGCGATGCAGTTGCGCGATGGGCGACAGGTTTCGCGGAGCATGCGAAAAATATCAGGGATCTCCGACATTCTTTCGGCGATCCGCACGATTTTCACCAAGACGGCGAGCTTGCGTTCCTTTCTCTGCCTACGACCTGGCGAGGCACAATCGGCGCAAGGTCATTCATCGAAACCGGCGGCTGGGCCTTCGTGCTCGTGAAGCATGCAGGCAGCTGGCGCGTGCGGAACTATGGTTGGGCGGTGACGAGCGTCGCCCTAAAGGCCCGCGCCAGTTGATTCATCCCGAAGGGACCAAGGATCCGATCGGACGCTTCGAGGCGACGATGGGCCCGGTCAGCGAACAAGCGAAGGAGCGATTCTACAGCCGCAACCTCGCCGAGATGATGAGTGACGCCGCATGACTTGAGTTCATCGGACGGGAACCGGGCAACTCTTGTCGAGCGAAAGATGAATCGCTCCAGCCTTTGGGTAAGCCGTGCTGGGAGTTTCGCGCGCCGACCTTACATACAAACTAGGAAACCATTGGATTGAAGCCGGCCGAGAAACTTCGTCAACTATCCGCGATCACGATCCAGGTGGGCGCGTGATCACTCGCTTTTTCCCAGCCGCGAACTTCGCGATCGACGCCTGCGCTAATGAGTCGCGGCGCTGCCGACGGACTCAGAAGCAGATGATCGATACGCAAGCCCGCATCGCGCGCATAGTTGTTTCGGAAGTAATCCCAAAAAGTGTAGATACGCTCATCCGGATGCAGCTTGCGCAAAGAGTCAGTCCAGCCCATCGCGACAAGATTGGCGAACGCGCTGCGTACCTCCGGCAGAAAGAGCGCATCCTTGATCCAGTGTTCTGGCTTGTAGACGTCAATCTCGGTCGGGATAACGTTGTAGTCGCCGGCCAGAACTACGGGCTCAGCCGTGGCGAGTAGCTCTTGCGCGTGATTCGTCAAGCGTTCCAACCATCGCAGTTTGTAATCGAACTTCGGGCCGGGCGCTGGATTGCCGTTAGGCAGATAGAGACATCCTACGCGCACACCGTTGATCAGCGCTTCAATATAGCGACTGTGTGTGTCGTCTGGATCGCCGGGCAGGCCGCGACGACTCTCGACAGGATCTGCGCCGCGAGCAAGGATTGCTACACCATTCCAGCTCTTCTGCCCGTGCCAGATCACGCCATAGCCGGCTTCGCGAACAGCGACTTCGGGAAATTTCTCCTGAGGCGCCTTCAACTCCTGAAGACACGCGACATCCGGCTTGGATTCCGCGAGCCAGCGTAGCAGCGCCGGCAGGCGCGCACCGATGCCATTGACGTTGTAGGTCGCTATCTTCATTGAGCCTTCGATTGGTCCGCGACAGAGTCAGATCAAACCTGTTACATCGCGCCAATGATTTGTAGACTTAGCTTGTGCCGAAGGAAGACGCTACCGAGTTGCTCTCGATAAACGGACACGAGGTTCGCGTTAGCAACCCGAACAAGCTGTATTTCTCGAAGCAGACGAAGCTCTCGAAACTGGAGCTAATTCGCTATTACTTGTCGATCGCGCCGGGCGCGCTCGCTGGAATCTGCGACCGTCCCCTGGTCCTCAAGCGCTACGTCAACGGAGCCGAAGGCGAGGCCTTCTATCAGAAGCGCGCACCAGCGCAGCGCCCGCTGTGGCTGCGAACGATAACGCTCGCGTTCCCCTCAGGCCGCACTGCGGAAGAAATCGTTGTCGATGACGCTGCAGGGCTTGCCTGGATCGTAAATCTTGGTTGCATCGAGCTGCATCCGCATCCTGTGCGCTCCAGCAATCTCGATCATCCGGACGAGTTGAGGGTCGATCTCGATCCCGGTCCTGGCGTCAGTTGGCCGGACGTGCGCACTGTCGCGCTCGAGGTGAAGTCGATTCTGACTGAGATGGGCCTTCGCGGCTGGCCCAAGACCAGCGGGTCGCGCGGGATACACATCAACGTGCGGATCTTTCCGCGATGGACCTTCGACGAGGTGCGTCGGGCGGCGCTCGCTCTATCACGGGCGGTCGAACGGCGCGCGCCCACATTGGCCACATCTAAATGGTGGAAAGAGGAGCGGCATGGCGTTTTCCTCGACTACAATCAGAACGCGAAGGACCGCACGACCTGCTCGGCATATTCTGTGCGACCGGTCCTGGACGCTCGCGTCTCGGCGCCGCTTCACCGGCACGAAGTTCCTGACTGCGCGGCGTCCGACTTTACTGTGCTCACAATTCCGAAACGATTCGCCGAGATTGGCGATCCGCAAGAAGGCATCGACGGGGCGGCGGGATCGCTCGAAAAACTACTCGAGCTTGCTGCACGAGACGAGGCCGCGGGCCTTGGCGATGCGCCCTGGCCGCCGCATTTTCGCAAGACGGAGAACGAACCGCGTCGGGTGGCACCTTCGCGCGCCAAGCCCGTCTCGAAACCGCCACGAACGAAGATGCCTTTGATTGTTGTTGCGAACTCACCAAGTAAGGCGGCCGCGCTTTCGGGTCTGGAAAGATGGCGCCACAAACATCCCGAGGTCGCGAAGCTTCTCGCCGCCGATGACGTGCTGGTCGATTCTATGCGGGGCAGATCGTCCAGCTGGACGCGAATTCGAATCAACCTGCGCCATGTGCCCGAAGAACTACGGCCTCTGAATGAAACTCCCGATCCTGATGACGACCCAACTCGCGAATGGCGCAAGATGCACGCGTCGAAGAAATCTACTTGAGCAGAGTACGCCCTAGATGTCTCCCGCGAAAATCGCTTTCAGCTCGTGCGGCGGAACGACTTCAAGCTGCGCGTAGGTGCAATCGCGCGGCTTCTTGTCGGTACGCCATTTCCGGAACTGCGCCATATGACGGAATCGCCTGCCCTGCATATGCTCGTACGCAACTTCGACTACCAGTTCGGGTCGGAGAGGCTCCCAAGACAGATCCTTGCCGTGGCTCCAACGGCTCTGGCCTCCCGGCATCCGATGCGTTGCGTCATTTGAAGTCAGCTCGTCCCACGACTTCCATGGATGATCGGCGAGAGCGTCGCGCCGATAGGAAGCCAGAAACTTCACCAGCTCCCGGCGCTTGGTTTGCGTGAAGCTCGCGCAAACGCCGACGTGTTGCAGAGCGCCCGAATCGTCATATAGGCCGAGCAGCAGCGAGCCCACGGCCGTCTCCTCGCCTCCTTTGTGCCATCGAAAGCCGGCCACGACGCAATCGCAGTCGCGCTCATGCTTAACCTTGAACATCACCCGCTTGTCAGGTTGATAGGTAGCGGAAATCGGCTTGGCCATAACCCCGTCGAGGCCCGCGCCTTCAAAACGCCTGAACCAATCCGACGCGACACTTGCTTCACGAGTCGCCGGAGTCAGATGGATTGGCGGCGTCGCGCGTGCCAGCAACGACTCCAACTTTTCGCGCCGCCGCTCGAACGGTTCGCTCCGCCAATCGCTATCGCCTTCGCACAACAGATCGAAAAAGACGATCGACGCCGGACTCTGTTGCGACAGCAGTTTCACCCGCGAGGCAGCCGGATGAATCCGAAGCTGCAATTCCTCGAAGTCGAGCCCGTCGTTCTTTGCGACCACGATCTCGCCGTCGAGAACACATCGGGCGGGAAGCTGCGAACCCAGTGTCTCGACTAACTCTGGGAAGTATCGATTCAGGGATTTCGCATCGCGGCTCTGAATGAGGATTTCGTCCCCATCGCGAAAGACCAACGCGCGAAACCCATCCCACTTCGGTTCGAAGATCCAGGTTTGGCCCGCCGGCAACTCGTTAGTCCGCTTCGCGAGCATCGGCAGCACCGGCGGGTTCACGGGAAGATGCACGCTTCCACGCTATTACCGCGATGCGAGCGAAATCTACAACTGGTTCGCCGAATGCTTCGACAGCCCGATCGCAACCTAAGTGAGAAGCGTCAAGAACGTTACGTCCTCGACCGGCTATCTGGTGGACAAGACAACCGACCAGATCCTTGAGCAGGTAGTCAACTACTACAATCGACAGGGCTGGTCGTCCTGATGAATCAAGCCCCAGGCGCTAATGTGCGATCACCAGAGCGCTTCCGAAGAGGGCAATGCAATCGCGAAGCCTGCGCATACGTGGCAGAAGCAGGAGGAGTATGAATACTGTGTAAAGGGCCGTTCCCAAGAGCAGCGGAGTCGCCGTGCGCGGCGGTCGAAGGGCTCGAACTCCGGCTCGCCTACGAATGCTGGAGCCCGCCGATCGTCACCCAGGTCGCGACTTGACACCGAGATCAGTGAATGGCAGGAATCGAGCTTTGAAAGCTAAAAAGGAAATTCCGGCTTACTGTCTGCTGCCCCCTCTCAATCGTTGTCCTGATGTTATGGCTGGATCACCTGGATGCTGAAGAAATCACTGTGCAAGCGCAGAAGATCTGTAAGCATTGTGGGTCTGGTTCGGCTGATGGTGCTCGGCCTCAGCGCACTCACCGGCGCCTGCATGATCGGCCCGGATTACAAGCCGCCGCCCGCGCCCGTCGCCAAAGTTTGGATGGAGCGCGGCAAGGCGTCGGTCGATACGGGACGGCAGGAGTATCGGGATTGGTGGTCGGTCTTTAACGATCCGGTACTGTCGCGGCTGATTGAAATCGCGTATCGGCAGAACCTGACGCTGATGACTGCTGGTGTGCGTGTGCTCGAAGCTCGTGCGCAACTGGGTGTGGCTATTGGCGAATTCTTTCCGCAACAGCAGTCGGTGGGAGCGTCGGTCAGCTACAACCGGCTTCCCATTTCGGTTCCGTACCATCTTCTCAGCAACACTTACTGGTCGGATTCATTCGGCGCCCAGGCGGGTTGGGAACTGGACGTATGGGGAAAGTTACGTCGCGGAATCGAGACGGCCGACGACTCGTTCCTGGCGTCGGTAGCCGACTATGACGATGTGCTGGTGACGCTGACCGGCGACGTTGCCAGTGACTATGTACAAATTCGAACAATCGAAAAGCAGATCATGATTGCGCGCGACAACGTGGTGCGGCAACGAGATGCGTACAAGATAGCGGTAGCAAAGTATCGCGGCGGTGCGGCGACCAAGCGAGACGTTTATCAGTCGGAGAACGTGCTTGATACGACGCAAGCATCGATCCCGCAATTGGATCTTCAATTGCAACAGACCAAGAACGCAGTGTCGGTGCTGCTGGGGATGCCGCCGGGAACGCTGGACCAATACCTGGCGGGTAGTTCGGAGATTCCCACTGCGCCGGACAAGGTCGCGGTGGGTATCCCGGCGGACCTGCTCCTGCGCCGACCGGATCTTCGCAAGGCAGAACTGCAGGCCGCTGCCCAATGCGCGCAGATAGGTTTCGTCAAGGCCGATCTGCTGCCCGCCTTCAACTTAACGGGTAGTATCTCGACGGTGGCGGCAACGATATCAGGAGGCACTCTGGCAAGCGTCTTCACAGGAAGCAGCTTGACGTGGAATGTCGGTCCCAACGTGCAATGGAATATCCTCAACTATGGGCAGATCACCAACAACGTTCGCGTGCAGGACGCGAAATTTCAGGAGCTTCAGATCACCTATCAGAATCAGGTGCTGACGGCTCAGCAGGAGGTCGAGAACGGAATCATCGCGTTTGTGGACTCGCGGCTTGCCGTCGATTTTCTCCAGAAAAGCGTGATTGCGGCGGAGGGGGCTTTGAACATCGCGATGATCCAGTACAACCAGGGCATCCTGGATTTCACGACCGTGCTGACGGCGGAGCAGAACCTCTACCAGGCGCAGAACAGCCTCGCGATCGAGATGGGAGACGTTCCGCAGGCATTGATCGCGACATATCGCGCGCTCGGTGGCGGTTGGCAGATTCGGGAAGGCAATGATTTTGTGCCGCGAGAGGTGCAGGCCACGATGGCGAATCGCACAAATTGGGGAACCCTGCTTTCGCCCGAACTCCTGCAGCCACGCGCGCCAGGGGTGCCGTCACCCAAGGACGAGGGCTCCCTGATCCGGCCGCCCGAATGGTGAGAACCCGGTGACCAGTTCATTGAATAGCTTGAATACTTTGCGGACGTGTCGATTGCGAAATTGTGCCTTATTGATGGCGGCGGCGATTGCAATTTCCGCATGCGGAAAGAAGACCGGCCCAGCCATCACGCCTCCCACCGTTACGGTCGCGACTCCGGTTACACAGGACGTAGCGGATCACCTCGACTTTACCGGCAACACGGTAGCGGTGGATTCTGTGACGCTGGTCGCGCGGGTGGAAGGTTATCTGGACAAGGTCCACTTTACCGACGGGGCGCTGGTTAAGAAGGGCGACCTGCTGTTCACGATTCAACAGCAACAGTACAAAGATCAGTTACAACAGGCACTGGCGCAGGTCGCGACGCAGAAGGCAGCACTATTCCATTCGACCACTGAGCTGGCGCGCTACAAGGGCCTTGAAAAGCAGGGCGCTGCCACGCAAACGGAAGTGGATCACTGGCAGTACGAGCGGGCGGCCGCGGCTGCCGGTCTCTCCAGTGCCCAGGCACAGACCAGTCTTGACCGGCTGAACCTCAGTTACACTGAAGTGCGCGCCCCTTTTGATGGCCGGATGGGACGTCACCTGGTAAATCCCGGCAACCTGGTTGGCGCTGGCACCAACATACAGCTAGCCGAGATCAACCGCGTCGATCCCATGTACGTCTATTTCACGGTTGCTGAGACCGAACTGCTCAAGATTCGCCGGCGCATGAAAGAACCCTCCGGCGGCGAACTCCCGTCGCAGCCGATCCCGTTCTACTTCGGCCTTACGGATGAGGAAGGCTATCCGCATCAAGGGAAACTCGATTTCGCTTCGCTCAGCGTCGCGCCGACCACGGGCACACTGCAGTTGCGAGGCATCTTTCCCAATCCGGGGTCGTTCATAGTTCCCGGCTTGTTCGTGCGGGTCAGGGTGGTCGCGCCCGAGAAGCATCCTGCTCTGCTGATCCCGGCCACTGCCGTGAGCTTCGATGAACAGGGTGAGTACGTCCTGGTTGTAGATAGCCAGAACATCGTTCGGCGCAAAAGCGTAAAAACCGGTACTCAGATCGGTCAACAGTACGTGATTGATGAAGGCCTGAGTCCGCAGGATCGAGTTGTTACCGAGGGGCTGCTGCAAGCTATTCCAGGCCGCGAAGTCAATCCCGAACTGCAATCGCAGGGCACCGCACAGGACGCCGGCCAGGCAGCGAGTAGTCACTAAGGCTAGCCAATGTCGAAGTTCTTTATCGAGCGGCCGGTCCTCGCGAACGTCTTCGCGGTAGTGATCGTACTGCTCGGGTTTGTTTGTCTCTACTCCTTGCCCGTCTCACAGTATCCGCCAATCGTGCCGCCGACGATCCAGGTGACCACGAACTATCCGGGCTCGAGCGCTGAAACTGTCGCCAAGACGGTGGGCGTACCGATCGAGCAGTCGGTCAACGGCGTAAAGAACGCGATCTACATGCAATCCACCAGCGGCAGCGACGGAAGTTATACGCTGACCGTCTCCTTCACGATCGGAACCGATCTCGACACCTCGCTCGCGCTGGTCCAGAACGCGGTCAACGGATCGCTCTCGGAACTGCCTGCGCCCGTGAAGGACCAGGGAGTGAACGTCAAGGAAGTCACCACCAACATCCTGCTGATGGAGAGTCTTTACTCGGATGACAACCGCTTCGATGAAACTTTCCTCAGCAACTATGCGACCATCAACCTGGTTAATCCTATCGCTCGCATCCCAGGGGTAGGTCAGGTCAAGGTCATAGGCGCCGGTGCCTATAGCATGCGCATCTGGCTCGATCCCAACAAGCTCAAAACCTTCGGGCTGACCGTGCTCGATGTACAGAACTCGATTCAGTCTCAAAACAACCAGGTCGCCTCGGGTCAGATAGGTGGGCCGCCGGTTCCATCGAACCAGGTCTTCCAGTTCACGGTTAACACCCAGGGACGCCTGTCGGATCCGAAAGAGTTCGAAAACATCATCATCAAAAGTCGCCTTGCGCCGACCCTGGCAGGACAAACCGTTAACAGCGCTCAACCGAGCGAGACTGCCTCGATAGTGCGGCTCAAAGACGTTGCAAAGATCGAGATGAGCCAGCAGCAGTTCACGCTGTTCTCCAATCTGAGCGGCAAAAAGGCAGGCCATATCGCGATCTATGCGCTGCCCGGCGCAAATTCGCTGCAGGTCGCGTCCGCCGTGCGCGCACTGATGGCGAAGATGAGCAGCACCTTCCCGGAAGGACTCAAATACACTCCGCTCTATGACACCACCGTCTTCATTGGCCAGGCAATTCACGCGGTGTATGTGACGCTGGGCGAGGCGGGCATCCTCGTTCTGATCGTCATCGTAATTTTTCTTCAGAACTTCCGCGCGATGCTGGTTCCCGCTACGACCGTACCAGTCACGATAATAGGCGCTTTTGCGGCGATGGCATTGCTCGGTTTTTCGGTCAACTTGATGACTCTGTTCGCCTTGATCCTTGCGATCGGAATCGTAGTGGATGACGCTATCGTCATTGTCGAGAACTGTACGCACTACATAGAAGAAGGACTCAGTCCCAAGGACTCGGCCATCAAAGCCATGGGCGAGCTCACTGGCCCTGTTCTTGGCGTCACCCTGGTTCTTACTTCAGTCTTCTTGCCGGCTTCTTTCCTGCCCGGTATCACCGGACAGATGTTTCGTCAGTTCGCGCTGGTGATCGCATCGACCGCACTTATCAGCGCTGCCAACGCACTCACGCTCAAGCCCACACAGTGTGCGCTCTATCTCAGACCCAGGCCTAAGGACTACAAACCCAACTGGTTTTACAGTGAGTTCAATCGAGGGTTTGCGGCCGTCGAGGATCGCTACATAGGACTTGTCAGCTGGATGGTCGCTCGCCCTTTCACGATGGTAGCAGGGTTCTTCGCCGTATTGTTCCTGGTTGGATTTGCTTTCTCGATCTACCCGACTTCCTTGCTGCCGCTCGAAGACCAGGGATACTGCATCATTTCGGCTGAACTACCCGAGGGATCCGCTCAGCCCCGGGTAAGAGAGGTCTCCGACCGAATCAACGCGATATTGAAAGAGAGTCCCGGCATCAAGGGCTGGGTTACGATGGGTGGATTCTCGGCGCTGGACTCCGCCAACGTTTCGAACTACGTCACGGTGTTCTGCATCTATGATGACTGGAGCAAGCGTCCAGCAGGTCTGACCCAGGCCGGAATAATTAAACATATTCAGGAAAAGGTTCAGTCTATTCGCACAGCTTCATTCGATGTGATGCCGCCGTCTCCGATTCCCGGCCTGGGAACGGCGTTCGGATTTCAGATGGTAGTCGAGGATCGCGCCAGCAATGGACTCCGCGAATTGCAGAAGGCCACTCACGTGTTGCTCGATCGGGCGCAGAGCGTGGATGGCTTTCTGCGCCTCGGCTTTACCACCTTCAGCGATAACAGTCCGCAGATCTATCTCAACATCGATCGAACGATGGCCGAGTCGCTTGGTGTTCCGGTCAACGATGTTTCCGAGACTCTGCAAACCTATCTCGGCTCGACCTACGTAAATCAGTTCAACAAATTCAACCAGGCCTTTCAGGTTCGCGTTCAGGCCGAGGCCGACTCTCGTCGCGCACTGGCCGACATACAAAATCTCGACGTGATGAACAAGGAAGGCCAGATGGTGCCCCTGGGTGCGCTGCTTTCGGTCCGCAGGATGCTGGGCTCCGAGCTGGTCACGCGCTACAACCTTTATCCCGCTGCTATCCTGACCGGAATTCCGATGCCCTCGTACAGCTCCGGACAGGCACTAAGCATGATGGCGAACTTCGCCGATGAAACGCTGCCTGCAGGTATGAGTTACGAATGGACGGGACTTGCCTATCAGGAAGAACAAACCGGGAGTCAGGCTTACTTTATCTTTGCACTGTCGATCACGCTCGTCTATCTGGTCCTCGCGGCGCAGTACGAGAGCTGGACCGATCCTATCGCAGTTATCCTGGTAGTACCGACGGCTCTCATAGGTATCCTCGTAGCGTTGGTTATCCGGAAGTTTCCTGTGGATCTGTACACGCAGATAGGACTGGTCCTTATGATCGCGCTGGCAGCGAAGAACGCGATCCTTATTGTCGAGTTTGCTCGTGATCTTGCGGCGCAAGGGATGGGAACCATGGAAGCCGCCGTGGAAGCAACCCGCCGACGCTTTCGGCCGATACTAATGACGTCCATCGCGTTCATTCTCGGCGTGGTTCCGCTGTTGACCGCCACCGGCGCCGGCGCCGCGAGCCAGCAGTCATTAGGTACGGTAGTCTTCGGCGGAATGCTCGCTTCGACTCTTCTTGCGATCCCCTTCGTGCCGGTGTTCTTTGTCTCCGTCCGCCACATCTTCGGACCGCTATCAGCGCCAGCAGTAGCACCCGGCGCTCCGCGTCAGGGGCCAGCTGTGCCCTCGAATTGACGACCTAGTTCGTCTCCATAGAGTTGGCGCACGCGACACCTAAGCAAAACCGGATCCTGAGGAGCGAGACCAACATGCCCGCCGAGCGAGAACGTCTCTACCAGGAGCGCATTCACCAAACGCCGTGGAAGCGGTGGGGTCCTTACCTTAGCGAGCGCCAGTGGGGCACCGTACGCGAAGACTATAGCGACACGGGCGACGCTTGGAACTACTTCAGCCATGATCAGGCCCGCTCGCGTGCCTACCGATGGGGCGAGGACGGCCTGGCAGGTCTCTCCGACGACAAGCAAGCGCTGTGCTTTGCACTAGCTCTATGGAACGGCAAGGACCCTATCTTAAAGGAGCGGCTCTTCGGACTCACGAACAGCGAGGGAAACCATGGCGAGGACGTGAAAGAGTACTACTTCTACCTTGACAGTACGCCGACACACTCGTACATGAAGTACCTCTACAAGTATCCCCAAGCGGCCTATCCTTACGGCGACCTGATAAAAGTCAATGCGCGCCGCACACGCAACGACCCAGAGTATGAGCTTCTGGACACGGGAATCTTTGACGGCGACCGTTATTTCGACATTTTTGTAGAATATGCCAAGGCCGCCCCCGACGACATTCTAATAAGGATAACGGTGTGGAACCGGGGACCCGAACCGGCGCCACTGTATTTGTTGCCGACTCTCTGGTTCCGCAATGACTGGTCATCATGGATTTCTAGACCCGCCGAGCGACCGACTCTCAAGTGGATCGAAGCTCCGTCTGGTAGCACAGCCATAGCCGCTGAGCATCGCGAACTCGGAAAGTACCATCTGTATTGCGAAGGTGAGGTGCCGCTTCTCTTTACCGAGAACGAGACCAACAACCAGCGCCTCTTTCCCGAATATCCCAACGCCTGCCCCTATGTGAAAGACGGCATCAACGACTTCGTGACGAATGGGAAACCAACGGTGAATCCGGACCTGCGCGGGACCAAAGCCGCGGCGCGCTACCGATTCACGATAAACTCTGGGCAATCGGCAACGGCGCGATTACGCTTGACTGGTCAAGCGCTCGGGGAACAGTCAAAGGGCGGCGGGAAAGATGCTTTTTCGTTCGGGAAGAATTTTGATGAGATCTTTGCAGCCCGCCTGGACGAGGCCGACGAGTTCTACCGGTCGGTGATCCCGGCTGCGGCGTCCCCGGACGCGGCCAATGTGATGCGTCAAGCGCTCGCTGGAATGCTGTGGACTAAGCAGTTCTACTACCTGGACGCGGATAAGTGGTTGGACGAACATCGCGCCAATCCGTTGAAACACGGAATCCGGCACTCCCGCAACCAGGAGTGGTACCACATGCTCAACGACGACGTCATCTCGATGCCCGACAAATGGGAGTATCCATGGTATGCGGCTTGGGACCTCGCCTTTCATACCGTCGCGCTTTCGACCGTGGACCCGGAGTTCGCCCGTCAGCAGATACGTCTCATGCTCAAGGGGTTATATATGCACCCCAACGGCCAGATTCCCGCCTACGAGTGGAACTTCAGCGATGTTAACCCGCCGGTCCATGCCTGGGCGACTCTATTCCTGCATCGCACGGAGCAGGCCCTGGGGGCCGAAACTGATATCGATTTCCTCAAGTGGTGTTTTGAAAAGCTCCTCTTGAATTTCACTTGGTGGATCAATCGCAAGGACCGGTTCGGCAAGAATGTTTTCGAAGGTGGTTTCCTGGGTCTCGACAATATCGGGATTTTCGATCGGAGCGCACCTTTGCCCACTGGAGGCAGCCTCGAGCAGGCCGACGGCACCGCATGGATGGCGCTGTACAGCCAAAACATGGCAGAACTGGCGATAGAACTCCTTGCCTACGACCACACCTCCGAAGATATGGTGGTCAAGTTCCTCGAGCACTTCCTTTACATCGCTACAGCTATGAACCGTCCCGGCGACGACGGGATGTGGGACGAGGAAGACGGCTTCTACTACGATCTCTTGCGACTCCCGGACGGCAGCGCCAAACGGCTCAAGGTGCGATCGATGGTAGGGCTGCTGCCGCTCTGCGCAACCACTGTCGTCGAGCGATGGCAACGCGAACGGATGCCGTCGGCGATGACTCTCTTGGATAGACGGCGCCAGCGGATGCCCGAGCTATGGAATTACATTCATCCTACCGGGCCCGGGCATTTCGGAATCTACGAGCGCGGCATCATAGCTTTGGTTGGTCCCGAGCGTTTGCGCCGAATCCTTTCTAGAGTGCTCGATGAGAACGAATTTCTGGGTCCTACCGGCATTCGTTCTCTATCGAAGTTTCACGAGCATCATCCCTATATCCTGAACGTCGGTGACCGGGAGTATCGCGTAGACTACTTGCCGGCGGAGTCGAACACCGGCATGTTTGGCGGTAACTCAAACTGGCGAGGCCCAGTGTGGTTTCCGGTGAATATCATAGTTATTCGGGCACTATTGCAGTTCTATCTCTATTACGGCGACAACTTTAAGATCGAATGCCCTACTGGTTCCGGCAAACTAATGAATCTTTTTCAAGTGAGCCACGAGATAACCCGTAGGCTTGGCGCTACCTTTCTGCGTGACAAAGATGGCCGTCGTCCTGTGTACGGGGGCAGCGAGAAATTTCAGTCCGACCCGCATTGGCGCGACTATATTCTGTTCTACGAGTACTTCCACGGCGACAACGGCGCCGGGCTCGGCGCAAGCCATCAGACTGGATGGACCGGCCTCGTGGCCAAGACTATCCAGCTTTTCGATACCCTCGATGCTAAGGAATTCCTGGAGGTTGGCAGGTCGGCCGTCTTCTTGGCCGAACTGAAAGAGCGGTAAACGCAGCAGCTCCGGAGCCACGCCGGCTCAACGCAACGGCGCAGTTCCTCCTCCAATCGCAAACCTTCACTCATATCGCTGGCGGCAACACTGCAAACGGATTGTTTCAGACCCCAATTGCCGCATGAATTGGAATTCGCCACAGACGGGCCGCTTCAAGCTGCACGGCGATTACCGAATCCCAGGTCGGGCGGACTCAAGAAGCCTCGTATTGATTTCCCTCGCTTGAAGGCGATGTCCTGGCGAAGACGTTTTTGGCGGACAGTGATGCGAAGAGCACCGGCTGTCAACGCCGGAGCAAAAGTACATCAACAGGCCGGAGTAAAAATGCATCACTCCTGGCCGGGTTAGTTTGAGCTCTGGGCAGGAGGAGCGCGAGGGGGATTTTCCCCCTCGCCCATCTGTGGAACTAAGGGCTGAGCGACCCGGTGGTGGGTCAGCCGGGTTCTTGCGGTGGTTGCTCTTCTACGATCTGACCTCTGCTGTGCTTAAGCCTGAAGCTATCGCCGTTCATCTCGAGGATGTGGACATGATGGGTGAGGCGATCGAGCAGCGCGCCGGTCAGTCGCTCGGAGCCGAACACGCCGGTCCACTCATCGAAGGGCAGATTGCTGGTCACGATGATCGAGCCGCGTTCGTAGCGCTGGCTGAAGACCTCGAACAGCAACTCGGCGCCGGTCTGTGACAGCGGAACGTAGCCGAGCTCGTCGACGATCAGCAGCTTTAAGCCGGCGAGTTGCCGTTGCAGTCGCTGCAGACGCTTTTCGTCGTGTGCTTCGTGCAGTTCGTTGACCAGGGCCGCAGCGGTAGTGAAGCCAACCGCGAGACCCTTCTGGCACGCTGCCAGTCCGAGCCCCAGCGCGATGTGAGTCTTGCCGGTGCCGCTGTTACCGAGCGCGATGACGTTCTCACGGCGGCCGACGTACTCCGAGCGGGCCAGTTCCAGCACCAAGGTCTTGTTGAGCGAGGGGATGGCGGTGAAGTCGAAGCTGTCGAGGCTCTTCACTGCGGGGAACCTGGCTTCCTTGATCCGGCGCTCGATGGTCCGCCGTTCCCGGTCGATCATCTCAAGCTCGGCCAGCCGCAACAGGTAGCGCGAGTGATCGACACCTTCGGCGGCGCACTGGCGCGCCAGCTTGTCGTACTCACGCAGGAAGGTTGGGAGCCTCAGCGCCTTAAGGTGGTGAGCGAGCAGAACCTGCGGTGTGTCGCTCATGACGATGCCCCTCCCGCCAGCAGGCTCAAGTAGGCCCGGGCCGAGGTGGTCGCGACGGTGGCGCGCGGCAAGTAGGGATAGATCTTCATGTCCAGCCGCGGTGGGCGGCGTTCGATGCGGCACAACACCAGATGCTTGACTGCGTCGAAGCTGATCACTCCGCGCGCGATCGCTTCTCTCACCGCCGCTGATACGTCATCGGTGCGGAACACTTCTAGCAGGCGCAGCACCTGCACGAACTCGCGTTTGCCCGGCTTGCTCAGGCGAGCCTCGAGCAGACGGCGCAGGGTCGCGAACTCTTCAGGCAGTTCCCAACCGACCAGTGGCGCGGCCTGGTCCAGCGCACCGATCTTCCGTTCCAGCAGCGCCAGGTAGTGCAGCGGATCGAAGATGAAGTCTTCGCGCTCGTAGGAGCGCAGATGACGCGCGATCTCTTCCGCCGCGCAGGCGATCACCACTTCGTGGACGTAACCGCGAACCAGCACCTCGCGGTGGCCGTAAGCGGTGGGCACCGAATAGTCGTTGCCCCGATAGCGCACCAGCGAGAGCGAGCTGACTCGCGCTGCTCTCTTCTCGCAGGCATCGTAGTGAGTGGCGCGGCAACGGCAGGAAGGCAGCGCGGTCTCGCACCAGTCGCTCGGCGATGGTCTGATCATGGCCACGCAGCCGATCGTTCAACCTACGGCGGCAGTCCTCCAGCAAGCGCGCGTTGAGTTCGGCGAAGCTGGCCGCATGAGGGATCGGCACCATGAAGTTGCGCCGCGCGTAGCCGACCAACCCTTCGACCTTGCCCTTGTCATTGCCCTTCCCGGGTCGTCCGAAGCGATCGGTGAACAGGTAGTGGGACTGCAGCTCGCTGAAGACCCGGATCCTTAGCCGCCGGCCGTCTCCCAGGATGCGCGCCACCGCCAGCTTGAGGTTGTCGTACAGGATCGAGCGCGGCACGCCGCCGAAGAACTCGAAGCCGACGTTGTGTCCTTCACAGAAGGCTTCGCTGCTCTCCGATGGATAGGCCTGTACCAGGCAGCTGTCGCTGTGCGGCAGATCCATCGCGAAGAAGTGGATCTTCCGCTCCACTCCGCCGATCACTGCCAGCGCTTCGCCGAAGTCAACCTGTGCGTGTCCCGGTTCGTGGCGCAACGGCACGAACATCTCACGCGACCGCTGCCGCCGCTCGTGCACGTAGTCCTTTACAACGGTGATCCCGCCGGCGTAGCCGTGCTCGTCTCGCAGCCGCTCGAAAATCCGCTTCGAGGTATGCTGCTGCTTGGCTGGCTGTCCCTTATCTTCCTCCAGGATCCGATCGATGATCCCAACGAACGGATCCAGCTTCGGCCGCGCCGGCGGCCGGCCCCGCCGGTATCCCGGCGGCACCGAGAACGCCAGCATCTTCGCCACCGTCCGTGGGTCGATCCCGAATCGCCGCGCTGCCTCGCGCCGGCTCAGTCCTTCAACATAAACCGCTCGTCGCACCTGCCCATACAGTTCCACGCCTTTCATCCCTCCGCCTTCAACCCTCCAGGCTGAAGGCTATCTCGTGCTGGAGTTTTACTCCGGCGCGACCGGTCTATCCGGCCGCTTCACTGAGGGATTTTCTCTCCGGCGCTTACACCATACGAAAAGCTCGTTAAATCGCGTACTTAAAGGCGTTTGAAGGCCCATTTTGGCGGTTTCAGCGTGACAGCCAGCGTGACATCCGGCTCGCCGAGCAGCGTGACAAGTCAAGATCACCACCGTGGATCTTGAAATCAAAATTCCAACCGGGAATTTTGATTCGAGCCGTATCGCCGCGCTGTCGTATTCGACGATCGGCTCTCCCAAGGTGCCGGCGCTATTTGGGCCACAGGTGCCAGCAGCTCCCGTAAGTTCGTGCTTTACTCGGAAGCGCCCGTCGTTGTCATCATCATGTTCCCACTTGGAACATGATCAGGTATCGATGTCCAGCAACGAACGGCCGCACACCAAAATGATGCGGCCGAATATTCGCACTTGCGGCCAGACGAAGAGATCGGGCGACGGTGCGAGCGTCTGCTCCGGTGCGCCCATCCTCACGATGCCGGGTAGGCTCGCTTGATCGATCGATCCTATCGATACGCGACCGCTCGGTTCAAACCCGGCAAGCCGCGCGAGAACTTTGCCCTCTCGCGACAGAATGACCGGCGCGACGATCCGGTCGGAACTAACAGGCACGCCGGCGCGCAATACGATAGCGACATCGCCGTCATCGATCAGCGGTCGCATCGCACCATCAGAACCGGCCATCCGAACCGCAAAGAGTTCGCGCGTAGCGATCATCGGGTTCTGCCACCGCTCAATGTATTGCTTACTGAGCGCGCTAGCACCGCCGAGCCATTTGAGATTGAAGGTAGTCCACCGCAGCGTTGGTTCTGGTTTTGGCGATTCCCCGGATTCAAGGAACACTTCGTTGAAGCCTTGCGACTCTCTCAAGTCGTAAAAGCGCAACTGCGCGTATAGTTCGCCGGAGACCAACCAATCGAGCGAGACGTGCGCGGCGTCGGCGATCCGCCTCAATGCATCGCGCTTGGGCTCGGCCTGCTTGAGCCAGGCATGAACCGTTGACTCAAACTTCACGCCGCTGATCGCTGCCAGCGCGCGCACCGTTCCTACGTACGGACTGTCCGCGACCAGACGCAACCGCTCTGCGAATGCATCGTGCTCCGACTTTGGAGAGCGACCATGCTCCGGCTCGATAGGCGACCCTTTTTTACTTAGTGTTTTCACTTGCTAGAGCCAAGTTTTTTCGCTAGTCTTGATTGCGCGATGCCGCAAGGCCAAAAAACAATATCCCGCAGTCGTCGCAGACGCGCAAGCGATTGGAGCAGCGCGCGGATCATCTATCTGCTGCGTGAACGAGGGACTTCCGTGCGACAGCTCTCGATCGCACATGGCCTACGGCCGGCAACGCTTGGAGACGCTGTCTACCGGAGCTGGCCTAAGGGCGAACGGATAATTGCTGACGCGATCGGAGTCGCGCCGTCCGTCATTTGGCCGTCGCGGTATGCGTTACGCGCGTCGCGGGCGCGGCGAAAGGCGATCCGCCGATGACGGAGCAGCCAGTCACCGCGAGCGAATTGCAGATGTTGCTCGGTGAGGCGAAGAGTGCTGCGACGCGCCGACAGAAGGTTGCGCGCTTCGTTAGGAAGCACGCGCTCAAACCGATCGGAGTCGGCGAACACGGCGAGCGGCAGTACGCCTTTTCCGATCTGTTCGAGCGCTTGTCGGGCGACGCCGCCGGGGAGCTGCTCCGGATGCGCGCGGCGCGGAAGGCGCCGGCCGCGAAGCCGGCAACGACGGCGACTGCCGTCGCGGCGGTGAGCGTCGAGGAGTTGGGCGCGCTTGAGGAAGACTTTGAAAGCGCATCCGACGAACGACGCGCACGAGCTGGAAAGCTTCACAATTACGTTTTAGACACCGCAAAGGCGGAAGGGCTCGAACCGGGAAAGTTGAGAGAGTTAGCGGACCGCGACCTCCATCGAGCTTGCAAGGCAATTGCAGCTCGATATGGCGTGGGCTGGTTCACGATCCGCCGCGCCGTGGTGAAAGTACGAAACCGGCCGACGCAAGCTTGGCTCTTCCTGCTGCTCGACAAAAATCGCGGCCGGTCGCGTCACGAATATGGGCGCGAGTGGGATCGTTACTTTCGGTCCTACTATTTGGCCGCGACTAAGCCGGCTGCGAGTGTCTGCCGCAACCTGTCCTGCAAGTCAATCGCGAAGATGGACGTAGAATCAGCGCGTCGCGCCGGCATTCGCGTACCGACCGCGAAAGCGTTGCTCGATCGAATGCATAACGACTTGAGCGAGGAAGCTATTGTGCTGGCGCGGTGCGGCGAGGACGCCGTCGCGGCGCGACACTACCAGACTCGTGACTACTCTTCGCTCGCACCAGGCGAGGCGCTGAACGGCGACGGCCATCGTCTCGATTGGTTTGTGAAGTGGCCGGACGGCCACACCGGTCGGCCGCACCTCTTCGCGTTGCAGTGCTTGTTTTCAAACTCGATCACTGGTTGGCGAATCGATAGGACCGAGAATCAGGATTTAGTGCGACTGTGCGCGGCCGATGCCTTCCGACGAGCGCTTCCCAAGATTTTATTTTTCGACAATGGCCGCGCCGGCGCTAGCAAGTGGTTGACGGGCGGCGTGAGTCTCGGGCAGCGGTTTCGCTTCAAGACCAAGAGTGAGGACGCTGTCGGCGTCTTCCGCCTGCTCGATATCGACGTTCGATTCACAAACCCCTACGCCGGCCGCTCGAAAAGAATCGAGCGATTTTGGGGCGACTTGGAGTCGCATCTTCGGCCGCGCCCTGAGTTCCGCCTTGCGTATGCCGGCAACCGCAAAGATGAGCAGGCAGACGGCGCCGCCGCGCACGCCGTGCCGCTCGACACTTTCATCTGCGTGCTCGCCGCGGAAATCGCCGCCTACAACGCGCGCGGACATGATACGCCGATCGCGAAAGGGGCTTCCTGTAATGAGCTTTGGGATCGATCGGTGGCGTCCGGGGCGGTGATTCGCAAGGCGACGGACTCGCAACTACGCTTGCTATTGCTCGCGGCGCAAAAGGTGCGCGTCCACGCGAAAGATGCATGCGTGCATTTGTTCGGGAATCGATACGAGGTTTCTGACGCTCCCGCCGGCAAGGACGTTATTGTTCGCTTCGATCCGGCGCGGCTCCACGACGATCTGCATCTTTATGACCGCGAAGGGCACTATCTCGGCGCGGCGAAGTGCGTTGCGCCGGTCGGCTTCGCGGACCATGCGGCGGCGCGCGAGACCGCGCGGCTCAACAAGGTGCGCAAGCGCGCTCTGCGCACGGAGTTGGAAGCGCAAAACCTGCTCGACCGGATCGAACTCGCGGGCACGCTACCGCAAATCGAGCCGCCGGCGCCGGCCGCCGCAAAGGTTGTGCGGCCGTTGCGATCACCCATCGAGGCGCCGCGCCCGCGTGAGCCGGAAATTTTCGACTCCTCGATGGATATCTACGACGATGAAAAGAGTGCGTGAAAAGGGGTTAAGCGATGCGTGAACAATTTGTCGAAGATTCGAGATACGCTCGGACGAAAAGCTTGCTAACAGAAGTATTCGCTTCGCCGATCAGTATGCCGAAAGTCATCGTCGCGATCGCTCCGCCCGGCGTTGGGAAAACGACGCTCTTAAAGCATCTCTGCATCGAGCTTCGCTGGTGCTACTTTCCTCTCAAAGAATACCAATCCGCGAGCTGGCTAGTTGGGGCGTTGGCCGACGAAATCTGCGGCTATTCGTACCGCACTATCCAGGAAAACTATGGCGAGATAATCGGCGCGCTACGACACAGGCCACGCGGAATCGTCTGCGACGAAGCGCATCGCGTTGCTCGCTATCTTAGCCGCTATGAAGTGCTTCGCGACATTTCCGACGAGGCCGGCGTGCCGTTGGTATTGTCTGGGACCGAAGATTTAGCTCGCGCGGTGCACGCTCTGCCGCCGCTGGAATCTCGCGTCGCCGGCTGGACCACGATCGCGCTCTGCAATTTGACCGATGCGAAATTATTTGCCGAGCAATTGTGCGAGATCGCGATCGCGGAAGACTTGCTTAAAACTGTTCTCGAAGTCACTAGCGGTTCAGCGCGCGGGATTGTGATCGCGTTAAACCGACTGGAATCGTTGGCACGTCGGCGAGGCAAAACGCGGCTGCGCTTGGCCGACATTCCCGAGAGATTCAGCTTTACGTACACGACGCGCAATCGGCGGCATGCGATCGCGCCGGATACCGGCGCCAGTGAGTCGGCCGCGTCGGCGCTCAGGGTGGTCAGTTAGATGCCGCGTCGGATGCCCAAGCGAGCACTAGCCGGAGCGCCAAGCGACGCGCGTGACAAGATGTGGCGCGCGATGCGGATGCAGCCAGCCTTCCGAGTCCAGGAGCTGATCGGGCTCTGCGGCGTGCGGCGCAAGGCGGCCGAGAAATTCCTGCTGCCACTGGTTCGGGCGGGCTATCTGCGCGCGGAAGGCGCAGGACCGGCGCGTCGCTACATGCTGATTCGCGATACGGGATCGGTGCCGCCGCGCGCCGGCCGCAGCGGCGTATTCGACGTAAACGAGGCGATCGCGCGCGATCGGGCGCGTTACGTCGAGCTGATCAAGGAAGTTCGGCAGATCGAGGAGCGGCTGATCGCATACGGCGCCTATGTCGAGAAGTTCCAGCCGCATCATCCGGAGGAGACCAATGGAAATGGCCCGCGCGCTTAAATCATCGGACGCATTCGAGACGACGCTCCAGATGCGACTCAAAGAAGAGATCGCCGGTATGCGATTCGGCGGATGCGCCGACGCGATCGGCATCTTGCCGACGTTGTTGCGCGACTACCTGGCGGACAAGGCGCTCAAGAGCGTCGAAGGCATGGAGATGCGAGTCGAGCAGTGGCTCGACGAGCGGAAGCGCTGGCACGAATCTGTCAAGGCGGCCGTCAGTGCGGGCGAATGTCGGCGTCTGCGGACGACGTTGGCCGGCAGATCGAAGGGCTGCTCGAGAAGCTCCGCGGATTTAAGGGCGACTGCCCCGCGGCGGCGGAATGTCGCGAGCACGTCCTGAACGTGCTTGACGATTTACTCTCTATCGATCCGGCGCACATGGACCGCGCGACGTGCTACCGCTGCGATGCCGATTTGACTTTGCATCCCGACATCGAGAGCGAAATCGAAAAGGCCGTCAAGATCGCGGCATGGTCAGGGTGGCTCGCGGATCTTGTGCGCGCCAGGTTGCGGCCGGTTTTGGCGCCTGGAGATGTAGTACTGCGTTCTGACCACGGCGCGATTGCCGTGCGGCGCGCAGACGGCAGCTTATTCGCGGTTAGGAAGACCGACGACTGAAACAAGATGAAGGCAGGAGCACAATCATCTCCAGCGATAGCGCGCGGCCGGCGCAATGCGGAGCTGGCGGCGATTCACGTCGCGGTCAAGCAGCTCGGCCTGGACGATTCGACGTATCGCGCTCTCTTATTCGCGACTACTGGACATCGATCGGCGGCCGAGCTGGACGACGGCCAGCGGCAGCAGGTTATCGAGCTGCTGCGCAGCCGCGGCTTCAAGCGCACGCCGGCGGAAGAGAAGCGCGCGCGTCGGATGGCCGATAACAGGCAGCTCGCGATGATTCGCGGCCTGTGGAAAAAGCTCCACTATGCCGGCGCGCTCTCCAATCCGAGCGATCGCCATCTTTCCGCGTTCGTAAAAAAGTTGACGGGGATCGAGCGGGCCGAATGGCTCGCGCCCGAAGAGGCGATCAAGGTGATCGAAGTTCTCAAGGGTTGGCTCGCTCGCGTGGTCGCAAAGGCGCCGGAGCCAGGGAGATGAAATCAGTAGTCGAGAAACTGCCGCGCGACGATCGGCGTTTCGTCGATCGGTATCTGATCGACCACGACTTCCGCGGCTACGACAATCTCGTCGAGCTGCTGCGACGCCGCGGCCTCGATATCGGCGTCTCGGCGTTGAAGCGTTACGGCAGGAGACTCCGAACGAAGCGAGAAGGCGATCGAATAATCGCGCAGACGACCGCCGCCGCGCTGATGATACGAGGATCGAAGCGGAAGGAAATCGCGTCGTCATGAAAAATGGAATCACAGCGCGCCGCATCGTGCGGCGCCCTGAACAAAGGTGAGGGGAGAACGCCCGTGAAAAAGACCGAGAAGGAAAATGTCGTAGCAATCGAGAGCCGTGCGCAATCGAGAGGGTCAGACGACGCGAAGGAGGACCTACGCGGCACGATTACGGCGCTGCGCGGACTGGTTGAGCAGGCCGCGAGCGGCGGCCACGTTTGCCATCGTCTTCGTCGCGAACTCACCGCCGCGCAGCGGCAAGACATGTTGTGTAAGGACGGAAACGCTCTGAGAGGCGCATACGAGGCGCGGCAGCTTGCGCTGCTGGAAGAAACGGAGAGCTTGCGTGAAGTCCTCTCGCAGCTCGCGACGTTTCCCGCGCTCGCCAAGGTTTTGCATTTGATGGTGGTTTTGCGCGGTGAAGAAAAAGACCGAGAGCACGATCCCGATCTCGGATGGGGCTTATGGCACAAGGCCGAGGACGCATGTCAGATCATGGCCGATGTAGTCTCCCAGTGGGGGCAATTGTCGCGGCTTTGCGAGCTGAAGGATTCGCCGCATGCCGCATCGCTACTGGACGCTCCCGACCTGGTCGCGGCCGCGGCCGCGCACGCCATTCCTTCAGAGGACAAAATCAACGCAATTGTTGCGGCCGGCATAACGTGCGTGTCGCTCCTGGAAGTTTTTTGCGGTTACCGAGGAATCCCAACCGACTGAAAAATGTCCTCAACAAAGCAAGAGATGGTGACGAGATGATTCACGAAGTAGGAAGGGATGCGGCGGCGGCCGAAATCGATCGAGTTGTGAACGCCGCGCCGATCGCCGTCGTCGGTGAAGTCGATGGAGCTGCGGGAGCAGACGCTGCGCTCGACGCGATGGACGCGGAGCTACTCAAAAGCGCCCAGCAGCTCGCCGCCGTGGTGGAAAAAGCCACAGAGCAAGTGTCCGCGAGTCCGCAGAAGCGCTGCGCCGATCTAATCGCGAAGGCCGTCGAATATTTGAAGCCCAACTCTAATGTTGCACAGGTACGACACGTCGCGAGTCAGATTTCAGCCTTCGCGCGCCAGGCCGAGGATTATCTGATGCGCGGCGACCATCATGCCCTTGACGGCGCCATCAATAGGTTCTGGAACGGCGTGCGCGATGCCGACAAACTCGCGACGCCGCTGCCGCCGCTGATGCCGTCCGGCGATATCGTTTTTTACTTCGCCGGCTGGAGCGCCGAAGAAACAATCGGTTTGCGCAATATTCTTGGGAAGGGGCTGTGCGGGGTTACAATGGGCGATCGCGCTATCTCTATCGACAAGCAGGGCGCGGATCTCGCGTCGGGAAAGCGGATATCTAAAAAAGAGGCGCTCGACGCGTACGTGCCGCCAGCGTACGGCAAACTGATCGCAGTCGGTAGTCTTCCGCGGGTGCTTGCGGTGTTGAGGGCGCTGCAATGAACCTGACGAAAACTCCATCCCCGATGAACACGTTGCGCACGCTGCATAGTGCTACGCGGTTCGGCGGCGGCGGAGCAATTCTGATCGTGGGCGGTCTCGATCAGAACGGAAACCCGCTCGCCTCTGCCGAGATTTTCTATCCAGCGACCGGCGCGTTTGTCGCGCTCGCCGGCCAGCTCAACACGCCGCGATACGATCATGCAGCTATCGTTACGGCGAACGGAGCCGTGCTGATTTTCGGCGGGATTGGCGCGGGCATGACGTACCTGGCGAGCGTCGAGATTTTCGTGCCCGGCTCGGGGCGCCCGGAAGTTACAGGAACCTTCGCGATAGCCAGCGGTTCTCTCTCCACGCCTCGCGCCGGGATGAAGGCGGAAATACTTAGCGCTGGCGGAATCCTCGTAACAGGCGGCCAGGACGGCAGCGACCAGGCTCTTGCGCTCGCGGAGATTTACACGCCCGGAATCTGAAACGCCCGCACCGTCCGTGGTGGAGAGTTGTGGTGAGGAACAGCGGAGCGGACCGACGCATCGAACAAATTCTAGGACTTCAGGACGGCCAATTCTCGGCCGCATTCTCGCCGAGCGGCCGCGCGCCGGTGCTGTCGAATACGGAACGTGAAATCTGCCGGATGATGAATCATGATCCGCGCGATTTCGCGCGCGCTCGGGCGCGCCTATTCGGACGCACGGTCCTGATGAGCATGACGAAGTCGCTGCCGGCTGACGGCCGCGCGCCCGAATGGATCGAGATTCTGCCGTTGGGCGATTTCACTACGAGGGGTAGCGACGGACGCGGCCCGTTTCACGCCGACGGTGCGAAAGTGATAGCAGCGACGAAGGCTAACGGGCTCGCACGCGGACTGCCGATCGATTACGACCATCGCACTTACGTCGCCGACGATTCCCGCGCGGCCGGATGGATTCGTGACTTACAAATCCGCGCCCAGACATTGTGGGCCCGCGTTGACTGGACCCCGGCAGCGAAGGCCGCGATCGCGAGGAAAGAATTTCGATTCATCTCGCCTGTGTTCAAATGCCAGCCCGACGATCCCGACGCGTCCGCAGATGATATTTCAGGCGAGGTGCTGTTTCTGCGAGGCGCCGCGTTGACCAACGACCCGGCACTTTCGCTGGGAGAGCTTAGCCTGGCTAGCGGCCTAAAATAAATCACGAAGGGAAGGAACGGAGGAATCTCAATGCCCAGTGATGAAGAAGATCGGAAACAGGCATGGCTAGCGGGTGTCTCGGTTGAGGAATGGCGAAGGCGCCGACAAGTTGCGCTCAGCAGCAGGGAAACAGAGACCGCGGGCGGCTTCGTCATGTCGCAAGTGCAGCCCGACGGCCATATCGCTCGCATGAACGGTAGCGAGGACTCAAACGGTGACAGCTCGACGGCCGATGAGATGGCGGCCGAGGCGATGGGCCACTTGCAAAAGTTCCGCGACAATCCGAAGGCGAAAAATGCGCACGAACATATCGCGAGAGCAAGTGCGATGTGCAGCGCGGCACTCTCGCGATGCGCGCGCGACAACGCCTCGCGCGACAGCGGATTCGCGACGTTCCGCGGATAAAAGGCGCGCGTCGAGTGTTAAAGCAGATGGCCGGGGATGCAGTCGCTGCCGGTGGACCGTCGCCGCGGCCGTGCGGATCGAGGCTCTGCGCGGCAGGCCCCGGCCAGTCCGGTTATTTGCCGGCTCGCGGTGCAGTCTGATGCTGGTGACCTGAATGAGTAGTTCGATTCCAGTTCCTTCGCCGGCGTGGACGCTCAAATATTCCGGCATCGCGATCACCGCGCGGATTGAAAAGATGGTTCTCGCGATCGAGTACACGAGCTTCGAGGGCGGCGAGTCACCCGACCTGGAAATCACGCTCGAAGATCGCGACCGGCGCTGGCAGAACCAATGGTTCCCGCAGCGCGGCGACCAGGTAGATCTGTCGATCGGGTACACCGGCGCGCTGGCGTCGTGCGGGACCTTCCAGGTTGATGAAGTCGAGCTGGATTTGCCGCCCGACCAGGTGAAGATGAAATGCCTGGCTGTGACGATCACGCCCGACGCGCGCACGCCGAACAGCCTGCCATATGAGAACATGACGCTGGCGGCGATCGCGAAGATCATCGCCGGCAAGCACGGCTGGACGCTCATCCATGCGCCGGAGGCAATCAACATCCAGTACGACCGCGTGACGCAGAATCAGGAAACCGACGTTGAGTTTCTGCATCGGCTCGCGCGCGAGAACAATTACGATTTCACGGTCAAGGGCGGCCAACTGATCTTCTATTCGCGCACGCAGCTCGATCAGCAGGCGCCGGTCGCGACGTTCCGCCGCGGCGACGGAAATATCGTGCGCGGCAACTTCAAAGCGAAGACGCTGCCGACTTACAAGTCATCAACCGTCAGCTATCAGAACCCCGATACGAAGGAATTGATCACGGGAACGGCGGATGCTGATCCGCCGGTCGCAGTGGGCGATACGCTGACGCAGCAAATGCAATGCGAAAATGCGCAGGACGCGACGCAGAAAGCGCGGGCGGCGCTTTACGATCACAACATGCTGATCGTAACCGGCACGCTCAATATTCCGGGCCAGATGGTATTGACCGGGCAGCCGATAGCGGTCGCCGGCTTCGGAAAGTTCGACGGCAATTACATGGTTTCCAAAGCAATCCACCGGCTCGGTCGCGACCAGGGATATTCGACGCAGTTAGAGCTGCGGAGCCTTAACGCGCCGGCCGAGGGAAGCGGACCAGATGCGGGGAGTGGCGATGATGGGTGAGCGCGTGAAAATGGTACCGACCGCCGCGGACCAGGTTGTCAACGAGCTCGAGGCGCTGGCTAAGCCGCTCGTCGCCGCGATCGCCACGGCGCGACGGATACGCGCGATTTCGCTGCCGGGCGCCGACGATGCGCGCAACGGCAACGGACTCTTTCAGATCGCGCGTGGCTTCGGCAAAGAATTTCGCGGCGCAGTCGCCGCCGCCGAACGGTTCGCGCGCGACCTGAAGGCGTTGGAAGAGGCGATGCAGAAAACTGCGGACCGTGTTTCCTGGCATCAGCGCGGCGAGTTCTGACGCGTATGGCGCTGCGCGACTTTCTTTTCGGCTTCAAGTTCCTCGCGACAGATTACGTCTCGCCGGTTCTCAAAAATATCGAGCGGGGGATTGACGCGGTCAACGAGCAGGTTAAGAACACCGCGCGTTGGCGTGAAACGGCAACCAATTTAGGGATGCTCGGCGCCGGTATGATCGGGTTAGGCGGTGGCGTCGGCTACGTGATTAAGGGTTTCGTCGATAACGCCGCGGACCTGGACGAACATCTCCGGCACTTGAGCACGACACTCGACTCGGGCGCCGCCGGCGTTCGCGAGCTGGCCCAGGCGCATCAGTTAGCCGCGAAATGGTCCGTCCAATATAACTACGCGCAGAAAGATATTATCGACAATTTGTACAAGTCGATCAGTTTCACCGGCAGCTATGCCGCCGGCTTGGCGGTCACAAATGCGTCCCTGGCGGTTGCCAAGGGGAACATGGGCGACGTCGCAACGACTGGCCAGTCACTCTCGATCATGCTTAACGACTGGCCGGGAAAAGTCGGGCAGACCGCCGCGCAAGTGAAGCATTTGGCTGACCTGGTCGCACACACGAGCCGGCACGGCGCCTTCGGTTCGGTGAACGATCTCACATCCGCCGTATCGATAGCGGCGGGCTCGATAAAAGCGGCCGGTCTGGGGCCAGAAGATACGATGGCGCTGGTTCAGGCGTACTCGCGCGTTGGAATGGTCAGCACGGAGGCTGGCTCGGCAATCATCGAGACGCTGTCAGCGTTCTCGAAAGGGAAGCTGCAAAAAGAACTCGGCGTCGCGCTTGCAACGACCAGGAGCGGCGCGCTCGATGTCATCGGGACGATGGTCAATCTGCGCCACGAGATGGGTTCCGGCGTCATCACCGCGCAGCAGTTTCAACGCGCCTCCGCGGCGCTGGGAATACGTGGCGAGCGCGCTCTCGCGGTGGACGTCAATGCCCTGGTGGATTTTCGCAAGCAGCTCAGCAATCCGAACCTCATCAACGGCGCTGCGATGCAAGGCGCGATGACGATGATGGGCGCGTTCAACGAACAGATGGGCTCACTCGGCAAGCGGTTTGACATTCTGTCTGAGGCACTCGGCACACCCTTGCTCGGTCCGATTACGAGCATCGGCAATGCGATGGGCTATGTTCTCGACGAGGTTACCGCATTCGTAAATTATGCTCCGGGCGTCGCGAAATGGGCGGTGATCGGCGCCGCTGTCGGTTCCGCGATACTGGTGGTCGGCGGCGGCCTGCTGGTAGCAACGGGCGCGCTGTTTGCGGCCTTTTCGTTTCTCCCGGCGATGGCGACAGTGACAGCCGCGGTCGGCGGTGCCTTCTCTTTTCTGGGCAGCGCGGCGACGTTCGCATGGACGGCGGTCACCGGCCCGATCGGGCTGGCAATAATCGGCATCGCAGCGGTGGCCGCTGCCGCGTATGAGGTCTATGAGCACTGGGCGGCCGTCAAAGCATTCCTGGTGAGCTGGGGCAGTGCGGCGACGTGGAAGAACCTCGGCATGAATATCCTCAGAGGCATCGGCGAGGGAATCGCCACTGGCGCTGTTTACTTGCTCGGGCCGCTGGGCGGTGTCGCGAAACTGATCATGGATCATTTTCCGCATTCGCCGGCGCGTCTCGGTCCGCTGCGGTATCTGCACCAAGTACACATCGTCGAGGAGCTGTCGCGCTCGATTCAGCCAGGCCCCGCGCTGAGGGCGATAGGGCGCACGGCCGCGGCCATCGCGATCGCGGCGCCGATGGTGATGTCGCCGATGATGGTATCGCCAGCGATGGCGGGAACCTCAAGCGGCTCGCATGGCGGAATCGTAATCCAGGTGCGTCAAGAGATTCGCATCGACGGTGCGATCGCCGGCGACGAGCAAAAGCTGATGGCGATGCTGCGACATCATGGGGAGGAGCTGGCCGAAATAATCGATCGGCGGATACAGCACAA
This sequence comes from uncultured delta proteobacterium, assembly GCA_963711565.1. Taxonomy (GTDB): domain Bacteria; phylum Desulfobacterota; class Binatia; order Binatales; family Binataceae; genus Binatus. The sequence goes on from CAVQEQ010000002.1 coordinate 303,472, forward strand.
GTTGCGCCGCGGGTTTTAAAAGAAAAATGCGAGCCGTGATTGTCGCGGCGCTGGCAGCCGCGATGCTGATCACAATCATCGCGACGGTGATGGCTTCGCCGACCGCAACGCCGACCGCAACGCCGAGCGCGACCGCGACGGCTCTGCGATTAACCAGGACGAATGAAAATGAGCAGGATGCCGGCAATATGGGAAAAGCGCAGCGGTGGCGTGGGCGCGTATTTGAGGCCAACCGATCGATCGGCTAGCCGATTTGTTCGCCGGCGATGCGATCCTGTCGTCGCAATTCTTTGGTCTCCGGCGATCCGTATCGCCAACCTATCGGCCGATTCAGAGGCTAATGCTCGCGACGCTCGCGGACGCGATGAACTGTTTTCTCAACTATGCCGAGGTGCATCCCGTCAGTCGGCGTGGCCGTCTGCGCAGTGAAGCTGGACGATGGCTCTTCGATGAGGCGGCGGCCGCGCCTTCTCATTCGGCTGGATCTGTGACGGGCTCGGAATCGACGCGGCCTATCTGCGGGGCGGAATCCGACGGCTTGCAGGCTCATCAAATGGCCTTTGAAAGGCGCTCAGTGGATTAAAACTGACCGTCGAAGTGAGGGCGCTGATAGCCTGACGGTCGGTTATAGCTCAGGTATGATCAAAGCTAGCTTCCCGGAGATGATCAAAGCTAGCTTCCGAGCGCGATCAAACCGAGCTTCTCCCGA
>CAVQEQ010000003.1:0-1574768 GCA_963711565.1 uncultured delta proteobacterium
GGCGTTCCAACCTCCGCCGAGCGCATCTATTAACCCGCTGCTGGCCGTCATCTGTTCGATTCGAAGAGTTACGGCTATTTCCTGATTGGCTAGCAATGCAGTCTGCGCGACGATCACATCAAGGTAAGGATCGAGTCCTAATTTATAGCGATAGACGGCGAGTGTGAGAGTCCTTTGCGCCGACGTGACCGCCGCGTCCTGCTGGTGAATCTCCACCGACAGAATCCGCAACGCCGCGAGATTGTCTTCAACTTGCTGAAAGGCCGTCAGCACCGTCTGCCGATAGTTGGCAACTGTTTCCTCGTACTGCGCATTGAATTGCTCGACCGTGGCGCGGCGCAAGCCTGCGTCGAAAATGGTTTCCGCGACCGTCGGGCCAACCGAGAAAAAGCGGCTCGGCCATGTGAACCAGCTCGCGAACATGACGGTCTCGAATCCCGCCGCGGCGCTTAAGGTGACCGTCGGAAAGTATGCCGCTCTCGCAATGCCAATCTGTGCGTTGGCCTGCGCGACCAGGCGCTCGGCGGCGGCGATGTCGGGACGCCGCTCGAGAAGCTGGGACGGAAAGCCGAAGGGAATTGCCGGAGGAGTTGATTTGAGCGTCTCGAACGGAATCGAGAACGTCGACGCCGGTTGGCCCGTCAGCATCGCGATGGCATGTTCAAATTCCGCCCGCTGGATGCCGAGAGCGGTATCCTGCGCCTGCGTGGATTTGAGTTGAGTCTCGGCTTGCGACACGTCCTGCTCCGAGTCGATGCCGGTCTCGTACAGAGCCTTGGTCAGATCGAGTGAGACTTGAAAAGCGATCACCGTCGAATCCAGCAGCGCTTTGAGCGAATCCTGTCCGCGAAGCTGAAAGTAGTCCGTAGCCACATCGACCTGGACAGTGAGACGGCTGAGCTCGAGATCCGCCTCGCTGGCTTGTGCTCCATAGGCCGCCGATCTAACAGTCTCGCGGATACGGCCGAAGAAGTCCGGCTGCCAGGTAACGTCGAAAGGAAGAAGATAGTCGGTAAATGTAGGCGATGAGATGCCTCCCATCCCGCCGGGGGTTAGTGTGGACGACAGCCGCTCCCTCGTGAGCTCTGGGCTGGTCGTCAGTGTAGGGAAAAGCTGCGATCGAGCTTCCTTGACCAGGGCGCGCGCCGCAAAATAGTTTTCCGCAGCGGCTACGATGGTTTGGTTAGAGATATCAACCTTGTCTTCCAGCGCGTCTAGCTGAGGATCGTTGAAAATCTTCCACCACTTACCGCGAAGGACGGCATCCTTCGGCTGCGCCACCTTCCAACCGTCCGTAGTACTGAAATCGGCGGGCGTTAGCTCCTTATATTCAGTAGGCACTTCGGTGGACGGCACGTGGTACTTGGGACTGAGCAGGCATCCTGCGAGGAGGCACGCTACTATCGCCAGACAGCTAGTGGCTCTTAGATGGTAAAACGTCATAGTCCTATGCACTCGCTGATGGCTCCGCGGCGCTTGGAGCAGGTCCAGACTCACGACCAGGTAACCCGTGCCTCGCTTGCATCCGCAGCCGCAGCCGGTCGAACGCCAAATAAACGACCGGCGTTGTAAAGAGCGTGAGCAACTGACTCAAGATCAACCCACCGACAATCGTGATGCCGAGAGGCCGTCGGAGCTCATAGCCCATACCCGTTTCCAGCGCCAATGGCAGTGCGCCTAACAACGCGGCCGTCGTTGTCATGAGGATTGGACGGAAGCGCAACATGCACGCTTCGAAAATCGCGTCGTAAGTGCTCTTTCCCTCCTCGCGCTCGGCCTGCAGAGCGAAATCGATCATCATGATTGCGTTCTTCTTGACGATTCCGATCAGCAGCACAATGCCGATGATCGAGATGATGTTCAGATCCTCGTTGAAGAGCATCAAGGCGAGCATCGCGCCTACGCTCGCCGACGGCAGAGTAGAAATGATCGTCAGTGGATGGACCAGGCTTTCATACAAGATGCCGAGAACGATGTAGACGGCCAGCAGCGCCGTCACAATCAGCAGAGGCTCAGTGCTCAGCGACTGCTGGTAGGCCTGCAGTGTGCCGGCATAAAAGCCCAGCAGCGTGGAAGGCGCGCCTAGCTTCTGTTCCATCTGGTTAATGCTCGAGGTGGCATCGCTCAAGGACACGTTCGGCGCGAGGTTAAAGGACACGGTGACCGACGGGAATAAGCCTGTATGGTTGATCGCCAGTGGTGTTGTATTGGTTTGGTGCTTGGCTACCGCTACCAGCGGGATGTTATTGCCGTTGGACGAAACAAAGTAAACGTCTTTCAATCCTTCCGGGCTTTGCCACCATTGCGGCGCAACTTCCAGCACCACGTAATATTGATTTGCCTGGGTGTAAATGATCGACGCTTCGGATTGGCCGAATGCGCTGTACAACCCCGAGTCCAGCGACTCTACGGTAAGGCCGAGCTCCGCCGCAGTGACGCGATCATAGTTCAACAACTCATCGAGACCGCCGTTCTGCTGGTCTGAACTTACGGCCTCCAGTTCGGGCAGGTGCTTCATCGCACCCAGCAGGACCGGTCCCCACTTGGCAAGCTCCTGTTCACTGTCGGATTGGATCGTGTACTGGTACATCGCGTTACTGGAGCGGCCGCCGATGCGCAGATCCTGCACGGCCTGGAGGAACGCGGAAGCCACCGGCAGACGGTTCAATTGAGGGCTCAGGCGGCTGATGATCTGACTCGCACCGGCTGTGCGCTCCGCCAGCGGCTTGAGCGCAACGAACAGGGAACCGGTATTTGTGGCCCCATTGCCGCCGGTAAACGCAATTACATTCGCAACGTCAGGGTCCTTCTTGATCACGGCGCCGATCTGCTGGATGGCGCTGTTCATCGCCGGGAACGATGAATCCTGCGGCCCTTGTACCGAACCAGAGATCGCTCCCGTGTCCTCCACCGGGAAGAAGCCCTTGGGTATTTCGACGATCAGCACCACGTTGAGCACTATCGTGAGGAAGAGCACGACAAGGGTGAGGGTCGGATTGTCCAGCACCCACTCCAGGCTGCGGCGATATGCCGAGAGCATTTCGTCAAAAAAATTGTCGATGGCCGTGAAGATGCGGCCACGCTTTTCTGTACGCTGGCTGCTCAACAGATAGGCGCACATCGTCGGCGTGGTGGTCAGCGAGATGACCATGGACACGAGAATGGCGGTCGAGAGAGTGATGGCGAATTCGCGGAAGAGACGGCCAACGATTCCGCCCATCATCAGCAGCGGGATAAAGACGGCAATCAGCGAAATGCTGATAGATACGACGGTGAAGCCGATCTCTTGCGCGCCTTTCAGCGCCGCGGCAAAGGGCTTCATGCCGTTTTCGACGTGGCGCTTGATATTTTCCATCACAACGATGGCGTCGTCGACCACGAATCCCGTCGAAATGGTCAACGCCATCAGCGACAGGTTGTCGACGCTGTACCCGAACAGATACATCACCGCGAACGTACCGATCAGCGAGACCGGCACTGCGACTCCGGGAATGAAGGTTGCGCGACCGTCGCCCAGGAAGACAAAAACCACCAGGATGACGAGGACGATGGAAATGAGCAGCGTCGTCTCAACGTCGCTGACAGAGGCGCGGATGGTCGAGGTGCGATCGAGCACGATGGTCGTATCGATGCCGAGCGGAATCGAGGCTTGAATGAACGGAAGCTGCGCGCGGATGGCATCGACCGTGGCGATGATATTGGCGCCGGGCTGGCGGAAGATGATAATCGGAATCGCGCGCTTGCCGTTCAAATATCCAATCGAACGGACGTTCTGCACAGAGTCCGTCACCGTGGCAACATCGGACAGCCGAACGGCCGCGCCGTTGCTATAGCCGACGACGAGCGGCCGGTACTGGTATGCCTTCGAGATCTGGTCGTTGGCCAGGATGTCGGCAGTCACGATGCCGTCGGAGAGCTGGCCCTTGGCGAGGTCGGCATTCTGCAGGCTCAGCACTGATTGCAAATTCGCAAGTGTAAGGCCGAAGCTGGCCAACTGCGTGGGATTTGCGTCCACCCGCACAGACGGCGCCGCGCCACCTCCGACGCTGACCTGCCCTACGCCTTGTATCTGCGACAACTTCTGCTCGACGACGGTCGAAGCCTGGTCATACAAAACAGCGGCACCGTATCGGTCCGATGAAAGACCCAGGATCATGATCGGCGCGTCGGCGGGATTGACCTTGCGATAGGTTGGATTGGCCGGCAGGTCGGCGGGCAGATAGGTTCGCGCCGCATTGATGCTGGCCTCAACGTCGCGCGCCGCGCCGTCAATATCGCGGCTGAGATCAAACTGAATCGTGACTGAGGTGGTGCCGAGCGTGCTGGCCGAGGTCATCTCCGTCACACCTGCCATCTGACCGAACTGCCGCTCCAGCGGAGTGGCGACGGACGACGCCATGATCTCGGCGCTGGCGCCCGGCAAGCTTGCGCTGACGGAAATAGTCGGGAAGTCAACCTCCGGCAGAGGCGCTACCGGCAGCACCTGAAACGCAGTCGCCCCGGCAAGGAAAATAGCTACCGTGAGCAGCGTGGTGGCCACAGGCCGGTGAATGAAAGGTGCGGAGATGTTCATCCCGGCCCCGCAGGTTCTGCGCCTCTCGTCCTCGGCTTGGTTGATCTGCGGGTAAAGCGATGCGCCAGATTGTCAAAGAAGATGTAGATGACGGGCGTGGTGTAAAGCGTGAGCGCCTGGCTCAGCAGCAGTCCGCCGACCATCGCGATGCCGAGCGGCCTGCGCAACTCGGAACCGTAACCAGTTCCGAGCGCCAACGGCAGCCCCGCCAGCAGCGCGGCCATCGTGGTCATCATGATGGGACGGAAGCGCAGCAGAGAGGCCTCGTAAATTGCGTCGGTCGCGTTCTTGCCGCGATTGCGCTCGGCGTCCAGCGCGAAGTCGACCATCATGATGCCGTTCTTTTTGACGATACCTATCAGCAGGACGATGCCGATGATCGCGACCACGCTCAGGTCCTGGCGAAAGATAATCAGAGCGAGCAAGGCGCCAACGCCCGCCGACGGCAGCGTGGACAGAATCGTAACCGGATGGACAAAGCTCTCGTACAAAACACCGAGCACGATGTACACGGTGACCAGCGCTGCAAGAATGAGCAAAGGCTCACTGGCCAGCGAACTCGTGAAGGCTGCGGCAGTGCCTTGAAAGCCTGCCTGCAGGCTGGGGGGCATCTGCATTTTTTTCTGCACGTTGTTGACCGCCGTAATGGCGGTGCCAAGGGCGGCATTCGATGCGAGATTGAACGATACGGTGACCGATGGAAATTGACCCTGGTGAGTGATGGAGAGCGGCTCCGTCGTGTTCTCGAAGTGGGCGAAGGCGCTCAGCGGCACGGCGTTGCTAGTGGCCGAACTGGTAGCACCCGCGGAGGTGGCGCCCTTGCTGGAGGTCGCCGTGGAGGTGCTGTCGAACAGCGCGTTCGCGGGAGGAGTGAGGGTATTTGCGGCCGGAGTGTAGAGCGCTGAAGACGTCAGCGCATTCGATCCCGCGGAAGGCGATGCGGAGGACGCAAAATTGGCAGCCGCCGCCGCACCCGTCCCGCCCGATGACGCGTTGGACTGAATGTACAGGTGGTTCAGCTTGTTCGGGTCCTTCTGAAATTGCGGTTCGCTCTCGAGCACAACGTGATACTGGTTAACCTGCGTGTACATGGTGTTGATTTGCCGCTGGCCGAAGGCATCATACAGAGTGTTATCGATGGTCGAAGGCGCGATGCCCAGGCGTGAGGCGGTGACCCGGTCAATCACCAGCGCTACGGCCAGCCCGCCCAATTGTTGATCGGTCGCGACGTCTTCCAGCTCCGGCAACTCCTTCAGTTGGTCGATGAAGCGGCCGGTCCAGGTGTTCAGCTCGGACGCACTGGAATCTTCGAGCGTGTACTGGTACTGCGTGCGGCTCACCCGGTCGTCCACGCTGATGTCCTGCACCGGTTCCATGAACAGCTCGATCCCATTGACCGCCCGCAATTTATGCTTGAGCCTTCGGATCACGTCTGACGCGCTGAGGCTGCGCTGGTCGAGCGGCTTCAGGTTGATCGACATGCGGCCGCTGTTGGTCGTGGTATTCGTGCCGTCCGCGCCAATAAACGACGAAAGGCTTTCAACGGCCGGGTCCTCCAGAATCACCTTCGCAATCTCCTGCTGCTTCGCGGCCATGGCTTTTGAGCTAATCGTCGCCGGCGCCTGCGATATGCCTTGGATGACGCCGGTGTCCTGTACCGGGAAGAAGCCCTTCGGGATCACGACGTACAGGAAAATCGTAAGCACCAGCGTCGCCGCGGCGACCAACAGCATGATCGTCTGGTATCCAAGGACAAACTTCAGTGTCCGGCCGTAAAACGCGATCATCCGCTCGAAAGCATTCTCCGTTGCTCTCAAGATGCGCCCCTGCTGCTCCTTTGGCTGGTGCCGCAAGATTCGCGCGCTCATCATGGGCGTGAGCGTAAGCGAGACCACCGCCGAAAGGACGATCGTGACGGCAAGTGTTACGGCAAACTCGCGGAACAGGAGCCCAACCACGCCGCCCATGAATAACAGCGGAATCAAGACGGCGATGAGCGACACGGTCAGCGACAGAATCGTGAAGCCGATTTGCTCCGCACCCTTCAACGCCGCATCCAGAGGTAGTTCGCCCGCCTCGATGTAGCGCGAGATGTTCTCGATCATCACGATGGCATCGTCGACGACGAAACCGGTCGAGATGGTCAGCGCCATCATCGATAAGTTATCCAGGCTGTAGCCAAGGACGTACATCGCCGCGAAGGTGCCGACCAGCGACAGCGGCACCGCCACGCTCGGGATGATCGTGGCAGGAAGACTCCGCAGGAAGATGAAGATGACCAGCACGACGAGTCCGACCGTCAACATCAATTCGAACTCAACGTCGGAGACCGATGCTTTGATGGCGGTGGTAAGGTCGGTAAGCGTGGTTAGATGAATTCCGGTGGGCAGGTTGGCCTCGAGCTGCGGAATCAGCTGCTTGATGCTCTTGACGACGCTGATGGTGTTGGCGCCCGGCTGGCGTTGCACATTCAAGATGACCGCAGGGGTCTGATTCATCCAAGCGGCCTGATTATTGTTCTCGACGCCGTTCACGATGCGTGCGATGTCGGTCAGCATCACCGGCGCGCCGTTGCGGTATGCGACTACAACGGACCGATAGTCGCCGCTGGTGATCAGCTGATCGTTGGCGTCGATCTGGTAGTCCTGGCTCGGCCCGTCGAAGTTCCCTTTGGCTGCATTCACGCTGGCCGCCGTCAGCGCAGTGCGCAGGTCTTCCAGGTTGATCCCGTAGGATGACAGCGCCGTGGGGTTGGCCTGAATACGCACCGCGGGCTTTTGCCCGCCGCTGATGGTTACAAGGCCCACACCGTTGAGCTGCGAAATCTTCGGCGCAAGGCGGGTATCCACCAGGTCCTCGACCTGCGAAAGCGGCATCGAGCTGGACGTGATGCCGAGCGTGAGCACAGGGGCATCCGCTGGATTCGTCTTACTGTAGATCGGCGGCGCGGGCAGGATGGATGGCAGCAAACTCTGCGCCGCATTGATGGCCGCCTGTACCTCTTCCTCGGCGACATCGATAGACATAGTGAGATTAAACTGCAGCACGATGACCGAAGTGCCGCCGGAGCTGGTCGAAGTCATCTGGCTCAAGCCCTGCATTTCGCCGAGTTGGCGCTCCAGCGGCGCAGTCACCGTCGTCGCCATCACGTCGGGGCTCGCACCCGGATAGAACGTGAGCACCTGGATGGTCGGATAGGCGACGTTCGGCAAGGCGGAGACAGGCAGTTGCGTATAGCTGACAAGACCGACCAACAGGATCGCGGCCATCAGCAAGGACGTGGCGACAGGCCGCAGGATAAACTGACGAGATGGACTCACGGGGTGCTGATGGCGGTCGGGCTGGCTGCGACCGGCTTGTTCACTACGTTGACCGCGGCTTTGTCCTGCAACTTATCGAAGCTGCTGGTGGCGACAACTTCTCCGGGATTGACGCCGTCAACCTGAGTTACGCCTCCCTCTGTAACTCCCGGTTTGACGCTGCGCATCTGAACGACGTTGTTTTGAATCACATACGCAAACGAGGCCTGGCCATTCTGTTGAATTGCCGATGATGGGAGCAGCGTCACCCCCTGCACGGTATTTACCAGCAGTCGCGTGTTTACAAACTGGTTCGGAAAGAGCGCGTCATCTTCGTTGTCGAATAGCGCTCGGCCTTTTACCGTCCCGGTCGTAGTGTCGATCTGGTTGTCGAGCGTCAACAGCTTGCCGCTCGCGATCTTCGTCAGCGCCGTACGATCGTAGGCATCGACGGTGAGGCTGGCGTTCTTGCGCCTCCCGGCCTGAACCTGGGCTATGCTGTCTTCCGGTATCGTGAAAACTACGGTGATCGGCTCCAACTGCGTAATTACTGCGAGGGTTACGGTTCCGGCAGACTGCACCACGTTGCCGGGGTCCACCAGCCTTAGACCCACGCGGCCGGCAATTGGAGCAGTGATGTGGCAGAAGTCGAGCTGAACCTGGTCGAAATCCACCGCGCCCTGATCGTTTTTTACTGTGCCCCTGTCCTGCAGTACGAGCTTTTCCTGGTCATCGAGGATTTGCTTTGCGATCGCGCGGCGTCCCCACGCGATTCGGTAGCGCTCGGCGTCCATCTCGGCTTGCGCGAGCAGATTTTCATCTCGCTCGAGCGCACCTTGCGCCTGTAAAAGTGTTGCGCGGAACGGACGCGGGTCTATATCTACAAGCGGATCGCCCTGCGCTACCCGCTGACCCTCCTTATAGTGGACGGCAACGATCAGCCCCGTCACCTGACTGGTAATCGAAGCGGTATAGACGGGGGTAACCGTACCGATTGCGTCAAGGTAGACGCCGATGTCGCCCTTTGTGGCCGTCGCACTCGTTACGGTGATCTTCTTCGGCGCGGGTGCGGCTTTCTTCGCGCCCATGAGGTGCAAGACGAGCCAGAACACCAGCACCACGACCAGAATCAACGCACCCCAGATGATGACCCGCACGGCAGTGGGTCGGGGAGGTTGGGCAGCAGGACCGCTCAGTTGGGGGTCAGGGCCGGCGGCGGCGCGCCGGTTCACGTCAGGTGGCAATCGGAATCTCCTTTTTCAGCAGCCCGAGCTTCGTCTCGCGCGAATGCTCTCCCGCACGAGCCGCTTTTTGGCATCCCAACGGCAACGGACGCCATCATTGAATGTCGCCTTGGCGTTTCGGCAGGTCAACCTTCGCGGAGCAGATCGATGGCGCGTAAAGTCAATTTGCCGGAGGCCTGAACGATGGATGTGTCTTCCAAACCGTACCGAATATCTTGCCACAGAAGATCGCTTGGTCTATACGGCAAGTTGGAATCGGAGCATCGGACAGTCTTGGCGGCGTGAGCTTGATTCATCATCGGCACAGCGGAGGAAACTATCCGCACGTCCATCGCCACGATGGCGCCGACGAATCGCACTATCACCATCACGAACACCACGACGAAGATCACCATTCCCACGGTCACGGCGATCACGCCTACGACGTCCACGGTAATGAAGCAGCGATCGTCGCAAGCGATCCTCATCGCCTCGAGCATTGGCACTTCGATCGTCCCTTCGCCGGAATCGCAATCACACCAATCCGCGATGTCGCGTCCGATTTCGATGCCACCGTCGTTGCAGTCGCCAACCATGATCTGAGCTGCTTGCCGCTCGCGGCCCGTCCGCCGCCCGCTTTCATCTAGGCTTCTTCCGAAATCGTTCCTTTCGAGATTTCTCCAGCTTCGAATCCGGGAAGCCACGTTCGTCGTGCACGACGAACGTGGCTTCCATCGGTGCGCGCAAAGGCCGGGGCTGTGCAGGCATTCGCGATCGAATGCCTGGTGGAGAGGACTATTTCCGTGGCGACTTCACCTTCGAGGATTTCGAGGGCGACGCGATGCTGCGCGAAAATCTGCGCTGCGTTTGCGCTCGCCTCAATTCTTGTACTGATGATCCTCAGCGGCTCAGCCGCCGCCGGGATGGAACTTTCATTAACGTCTGTCAGCGGCACCGCACAGGATGCTCTCGGCAGGCCGGTGGCGAATGCGCTCGTGATATTACGGGCAGCGGATGGTCGCACCGTACTTCGCACCACCAGCGGTGAGCACGGGCAATTCAAGGTGCGGGCGCAACTGCCCGGGACTTATGACCTGATTGTTCAAAAGCCCGGCTTCAGGCCCGCCAGCGAAATTCTCGTCTTCCCCTCCACGGCCGGAACTCCCGTCCACCTCGTGATGGAGTCTGTGCAGGCATTGACGGTTCCCGTCACTGCCAGCCGGGTCCGCGCGCAAAACGGATTGACCGCCACCGGCGTCAGCAAATACACCTTCACTGCCCGCGACATCGCGAATCTTCCTCAAGGTGAGGCTACTCCGCTCAACCAGGTGTTGTTGCAGATGCCGGGGGTGGCGCTCGACCAGAACCAGGAGATTCACATCCGCGGCGAGCATGCGGGCGTCCAGTACCAGATGAACAGCATCCTGCTGCCGCTGGACACCAACAACGACCCGACCTTCACACAGCTGCTCAATTCGTATTTCGTCAAGAGCGTGAGTCTGATCGATGGCGTCCTGCCGGCCGAATACGGTTACCGGACCTCCGGCGTGGTAGAAATCAGTACCAAGAGCGGATGCGATGACCCGCACAACGAGTTCACGATTTATGGCGGCCAGCGCGATACCGCACAGCCAAGTTTCCAGCTCGGCGGATGCGGCGGAAAGTTCAGTTACTTTCTGACCGGCGTTTACACGCATTCCAACCTGGGCCTCAGTTCCGCGACTCGCGGTCCAGATCCGATTCACGACGGCGTCGACCAGGGTCAGGGATTCGCTTATCTCACCTACTCGATAAGTCCGACCACCCAACTCAGCCTGATCACCGGAATGACCGTCGCCCACAATCAGTTTCCCAACGTTCCCGGCGAAACTCCCGAGTTCACGCTGCGCGGCGTCAATCCCGCTGATTTTCCATCCGAGGATATCGATTCGACCCTCGATCAGCAGGACTACTACGGAGTGCTCGCCCTGAACGGCGCGCTCGGCTCGAATGCCGACTACCAGCTTGCCTACACGATGCACTACAACCGCGAGAACTTTAATCCCGATGAGATAAGCGATCTCATCTACCAGGGCATCGCCCCGAAAGTATTTGACAGCGACTTTTCAAACTCCGCGCAAGGCAATCTCACTTATCGATGGAACGATCACACGTTGCGCGGCGGATTCTATTTTGGCGAGTACGGTGTCGAAGCAGATAATACGTCGAGCGTGTTTCCTGTTGCCGCTGGAGTGACGGCGGAGGTCCCCATCTCGATCACGACCAATCTCAACAAGATCAATCTGGTCTATGGTGTCTTTCTCCAGGACACCTGGCAACTGAGCGAGAAGCTAAGCGTGAATTTTGGCTCGCGATGGGATCGGGTAAGCGGCCTCGTCAACGACAGTCAGTTCAGTCCGACGATAAATTTCGTGTACAAGCCGCGTCGCGACACTACCATCCATGCCGGCTTCGCGCGCAACTTCCAGATCCCGAACTTCCAGGGCGTTTCGCCGGGCATCGCCGCCTTGCAGCACACTACTGGCGGTGTCGGTCCCGGAATACCCTTAAATGTAAATCTCGACGCGGAGACCGACTACATCTGGGACGTCGGCTATACCCATCAGATCACGCCTCAGCTGGCGCTTTCGCAGGACGGCTACTTCCGGATGGACCGCGACTACATAGATGAGGGTGAGTTCGGCTTCGTGCCCATCGACGCGCCCTTCAACTACGTCAGGGGCTACGGCGCCGGACTCGAAAACTCGATTACCTACAATCTTTCCAATCTGACTCTGCGAGTGTCGCAATTTGTGGCCCGCGAAGAAGTCCGCGGCGTCGCGACCGGCCAGTACAATTTCCCTCCGCCTGCCCAGCTTCACTATCTCGATCAGCACTTCATCGTACTCGACCACACACCGCTGGTGGGTGGCTCAGGCGGCGCGGCTTACAAATGGAAGACTTGGCAGTTTACCTTCGACGGGCTGTTCAGCAGCGGCTTACGCGGCGGTTTCGCGAACCGGACTCAGCTGCCGAAAGTATGGCAATTCAACCTGAGCGCCGCCAAGTCTCTCGACGTGCCGCTACTCGGGCACATCGAGAACCGGGTAATCCTGCTCAACGTATTCGATCGCATCAATCTGATTCGTCCCGCCACCGGTATCGGAGTCTTCCAGTCCGCCTACGGACCGAGAATCACAGTTTACGACGCGCTGACGATTCCGCTGACGGCCCTCTAAGTCGGGTATGTCGAGCAAAGCCGGTGATGGATGGATGCACGGCGGTCAGGCGACGACTGGATCCTGCCACAGCTTGATGCCCCCGAGCAGACCGTCGGTGTTGCTGATCACCCTGACGTTCGACGGCAGCTTGAAGTTGATTGAGGCCGCGTTGCCGCCCCCGATGTACAGCCGGTCGTAGTTGAAGGCTTTCGCCAGGTCGTCGATCGCTTCGCGCAGGTGCTTGTTCCACTTCTTCTTGCCCCGCTTCAAGAACGTCCGGTTGCCGAGTTCGTCTTCATAGGTCTTGCCGTTGTGAAACGGATGATGCCCCAGCTCGAGATGAATCCTGTGCCCGTCGACGAACAGCACCGATCCGAAGCCGGTGCCGAGCGTGATCACCAGTTCGTCGCCGTGGCCGGTGACACATCCGAGGCCCTGCACGTCGGCGTCGTTGGCGACACGGACGGGCTTCTTGAGCTTCTTCTTCAGCTCCGCTTCGAGCGGAAAGTTATTCCATCCCTTGCCGAGGTTCGGCGCGGTGTAAACGACGCCGTTTTTGACCACGCCCGGAAATCCAGCCGAGGCGCGGTCGAACTCGCCCGCCATCTTTGCGAGCTCCGCGATAATGGCGATCACTTTCTTCGGCGTCGCGTTGTGCGGCGTCTTGATCTTTTGCCGCTCGGTGATCATCTTGCCTTTCTCGTTGAGCGCCGCCGCCTTGATTCCAGTCCCGCCGACATCCACCGCGAGCGTGGTTATCGATTTTGCCGCCGTCGGCTTTGGCGCCGCCGCTGGCTTGGCGGCCGCCGCCGGTTTCACTGGTGCCGGCCCGTTTGCAATCGGTTTTGGCGCTGGAAGCTTCGCGGCTTGTTCTTCTTTCATTCTGGTCACTCTTGCTTGATGGTTTGGAACAATGCGCGCGTTAATCGCCGCTTACGATTCGTTCCTTATATACCAAAGCTGATTCGCACGCATTGTTATGGCATGTGCTCGTCGCGATGTGGTAATTCAGGCCCCGCGCATGGGCCGGGGACACCTTCGATTGGCATCGCGAATAGCAAACTACTTCGGGCTCGAAGTTGCAGGCACCACGTTTCGACGCGAGGTGCTCGCCGGCGTCACCACCTTCGTCACGATGTCGTACATCATCGCGGTCAACCCAGCCATCCTCAAAGCCGCCGGCATCCCGGAAGGACCTTCGATGGTCGCGACGATCATGACCGCGGTGGTCGGAACGCTGGTGATGGGGCTGTACGCCAATCGTCCGTTCGCGATCGCACCGTACATGGGCGAGAACGCGTTCGTCGCATACACGGTTGTGAAGGTGCTCGGCTACAGTTGGCAAACTGCGATGGCCGCCGTGTTTCTCGCCGGCGCGATGTTCACGCTGTTGACCGTCGCCCGCGTGCGAGCCTGGATGGTAGAAGCACTGCCGCCAGGACTGTCCTACAGTTTCGGCGTCGGTATCGGATTGTTTCTGACTTTCATAGGACTCAACGAATCCGGAATCGTCGCGATTGGCGTGCCCGGCGCGCCGGTGAAGCTCGGTAACCTCGCAACGCCATCGGTCGAGATAGCGATTCTCAGCTTCGTGCTGATCGCGGTACTGATGGTCCGCCGCGTGCCGGGCGCAATCCTGCTCGGAATTTTGATCTCGGCCGGGATAGCATTTGTTACCGGCGTCGCGAAGGCGCCGTCGGCCTGGGTCAGCATGCCGCCGAATCCCGCGCCGATTATGCTGCAACTCAATCTGCGCGGCGCGCTCAGCGTCGGATTTTTCGGCGTGCTGTTGACGATATTCGTGATGGCGCTGATCGACACGATGGGCTCGCTGATCGGTGTCTCCGCGCGCGCCGGATTTCTCGACGCCGACGGCACCTTGCCGCAGATCGAACGCCCGATGCTCGCCGACGCGATCGCCACGACGTTCGCGGGCCTCGCCGGCACGACAACCGCTGGCGCGTACATCGAGTCCGCCTCCGGCGTCCACGTCGGTGGACGCACTGGATTGACGGCGGTGGTGGTCGCCGCTTTGTTTGCGATGTCGTTGTTCTTCGCGCCGATCGTCGCCGCGATTCCCGCCGCTTCGTATGCGCCCGCGCTGATCGTCGTCGGCGCGATGATGGTCGCGCCCGTCGTCAAGATCGACTTCGACGACTACACCGAGCTGATTCCCGCCTTTACCGTGATTGCCTTGATGAGCTTCACCTACAACATCGGCGTTGGTATCACGGCCGGGCTGGTGCTTTATCCGCTATTCAAGCTCGCCGCCGGCCGGTATCGCGAGGTGCGCGCAGGATTGTGGATTTTATGCATTCTATCGATTCTGTTTTACGTTTTTTATCCATATCAATAGTGAATAGCGCTACTTGGTAAACTTGGCCAATTGATCCATTTCTATCGCCTGATTAACTTCCTTGTCGGACCGAAGCCGTCAGGAGGATGGGATGGCTATATTTACTAAGCGGTTCGCCAACGCCGACGACTACGAAGAATGGCTGCAGCAGGCCAGCGATCGGATCAACGTGCTATCGATTGACAATCCTCCGGCACTATATGGTTCGACACTGCGACGACGAAACGGCCAGGTTGTCGTAAAGTTTCAAACCCACGATAAGAGCTTTGCCGGTCGGTTTGGTCCCGGCGGAAAGACTGTGGAGTATGTGATCGTGGGAGCGGCGTTCTTCGCACTGTTCGCCTACATGATTGCGGAACTCTAGCCGCCCCGGCCGAACCCGCGCGATATTCTAGTCAGTGCGATCGCCGCCAACCGGCGCAGGACTCAGTGAGCCTGGGACGCGCGCGATATGGTCGGGCGTCAGCCGGAGCTTGCGCGTCTGCTCGTTGAACAGTTGCGAATAGACGCCGGTGCGCTTGACCAGTTCCGCATGCGCGCCGACCTCGACGATCTTCCCGTGATCGAGCACCACGATCACGTCGGCGTCCACGGCGCTCGAGAGTCGATGTGCAATCAGGAACGACGTGCGCCCCTTCATCAGGCGGCGCACCGCGTCGTGAATCAGATTCTCGACTTCGGAGTCGAGTCCCAACGTCGCTTCGTCGAGAATCAGAATTGGCGGATTTTTCAGAAAGACTCGCGCGAGCGCGAGGCGCTGCCGCTGGCCCGTGGACGGACGGACACCACCCTCGCCTATCGTCGTGTCGAGCTTGTCGGGCAGCGAATCAACGAAGTCGCGGATGTTGGCCTGGTCGAGCGCGCGCCAGACATCCGGGTCGGGCGCGCCGGGGCGTCCGTACTGCACGTTCTCGCGAATCGACGCGCTGAACAGGATCGCGTCCTGCGGCACGATCCCGATCGAATCGCGCAACGACTTCAGCGTCACGCTCGAAATGTCGGTGCCGTCGATCAGAATTCGACCAGCGGCCAGCTCGTAAAAGCGGGGAATCAGCCCGGCGAGCGTGGTCTTGCCCGCGCCCGAGCGCCCAACCAGCGCAACCGTCGTCCCAGCCGGCACCTTCAGGTTCACGTCATCGAGCGTGATGCGGATTGGGCCACCGTCGAGCGGCTTGTAGCCGAAGCGCAGATGCTCGATCTCGACCAGGCCGCTTTTCACTTTGAGCGCCGACGCACCGGGACGGTCGTGCACCTCGGGCGTCTCGTCGAAGAACGCGAAGATGCGCTCGATCGCCGCGAGCGCGGTCGCCACGATCACCGACAACTCCGAGAAGCGCTGCAGCGGCAGATAGAACGAGGGCAGCAGGCCGAAGAATGCGACCAGCGTGCCGATGGTCATCTTGCCCCGCATAATCATCAGCGCGCCCGCCCAGATCACGATCAGAGGCGCGCCGCGCGAGATGAATTCGGTGAACATCTGATGGGTTGACGAAAGCTGGACGCTTTCGATCGTCAGGTCGTACATCTCGACGGTACGCTGATGGAACCTGCGCGCCTCGTCGGCCTCGCGCGCGAACGACTTGACCGTCGAGACGCCGGCCACCCGCTCCTGCAACTCGCCGGAAAATTCCTCAACCACTTCTTGCAGCTCGTGACTGGTCTTCTTGATTTTGGGCGACAGGATCCGAATCACCGCGACATAGAGCGGAATGATGATCAGTGAAATCCATGCCAGCCGCTCGTTCAGAGAGAACAGCAGCCAGATCACGAAGCCAAGCGACACGCCGTCCATCCAGATGTTGATCATCGCGGAGCCGACGAAGTTCTGCGCCATCGAGATGTCGGAAATAAAGCGCGAGACCACCGCGCCCAACGTCGTCCGATCGAAAAACGAGTGCGACAGGCGCTGCATGTGCTTATACAGCGCGTAGCGCAGATCAAAAATCAGGCGATGACCCGCCATCGCGGCCCAATAGTTGCGGTAGTAGGTCGCGATCGCCTGCACAAAAAACAGCGCGAAGAGAGCTGCCGTCAGAGCTTCGAGTTTTGCCGCCGATCCCGTGCCCAGATGAAGCATCGCGGCGATCGAGATGCACCAGCCATCGATCAGCCTATTCCAATGCTCCAGATGCGGCTGCGGAACGAGCAAAACGTCGAATACGTATTTGAAGGCGAGCGGGAACGCGAGCGGCAGCGTGAACTTCAGGATGCCCATGACGGAGCCACCCGCCACCAGCAACAGATGCGGCCGCACGTAGCCGAGAAAGCGCACCAAGGGAGTGCGCGGAACGAAACGATCGAAGAGTCGCTCGAAGAAACCGCGGCTACGTTGGTCGGGTTCGTCGGGAGCGCCTGTCGGCTCACCAACGGAACAATCCGGCGTCTCCGGCGCACCGGCGATTACAGCAGAACTGCGATTTGGCATGCGCGATAGTTTAGCAGTCGGGCAGGGGCCAGAAAATACGTGCGGGAACGCCCGGCATTGCGCTCGATCCTCGCGCCCTCACCCGTGCGCGACACAAGTGTCGCCGCACGACCTCTCCCGAAGGGAGAGGTAAGAGGTTTTACGCGGCTGCCGAAATCCGATCGATCATCGCGGGGATCTTGCTGCGTTTGGCGTGGCCGGTGAGGCCCGCCGCTGCGATTCGCTCCATGTACTCGCGCACCGCCAAGCGGATAAACTTCGCGGTCGCGATGCGGCCCTTGTCCACTTGCGCCTTGTCGAGTCCGCCACCGCAGACGATGATCATCGGCTCGAGCAGCTCGGGACTTCCGATCAATCCGAGCAGCGCGTGCTCAGTGTGATCGAGATAACCCTCGATCGCGTTCCCTTCGAGCGGGCGATGATTCAGATGGTAGCGCAGTTGGCCGAGTCCGTACGCGGTCTGGCGTCCGGCGTCCTGCATCGCGTAGCGCATGATCTTGCGATCGACGTTGGTCGGCGCGAACGCCGCCACTTGCCGATATAGCGTGAGCAAAAAGCCCGCGAGCGTCAGGTTGATCGAGACCGAGCCCTGCGGAAACTGATCCGCCCACAGCCATTCCTTGAGCCCCTGCTCCGCTGTCGCACTGGCGCGACCGAGGCCCGCGCCGCCGAAGAGCGCGCGCTTGCGGAACACCTCGAACAGCCGCGACGCGTCGAGCATTTGCGCGCACATCCAGCTTTTCAGTTCGAGGAAGTCCTGGTTGATCAGTGCGACCCACTTCGACGGAAAGTCCATCGACACGATCTGGCATTCCTGCAGAAACGTGTAGAGCTGCGCGCATGCCATCTCGAGATCGTGCGGCAGAGGATTCGCGTGAAGCTCAGTCCATGGGATGTCGGTCGCGGGGACCCATCGACGCGCCTTCACCTCTTCGTAAAGCTCCGCGACGTTGTCCGACCACACGTCCGATTTCCGATTTACGACGTAACCCATGTCGGGCAGCTTGCCGACCTTCTCACTCCCGCGCGACACCATCGACTGACTGGTGCGAACGTCCTCGGGAATGTTGGTGTAGCCGTAGGTGCCGACGTTAAGGTCCTGGTAGGTAAGTCCCCGCTTAGGATCGGAGGGACGACCGGCAAGGCGCTCAGTCTTAGCCTCGTACCAGAGGAGGCCCAAGTTGCCCTCCATAACCTTCTGCGCGGCCCGGAGGACTGTTTCGTCAACTGTGTAATCCTTGTCAGCGTAAAATGCCATTTCGGAACCTAACCCCTAACCCCTTCCCGCGCGGGAAGGGGAACCAATCGCGGAGAGTAACCCCTTCCCATCGGGAAGGGGGACCGGAATTAAAGAGAGAGAGCTAGTTCAGTTTGATTCCTGCGCTCTCGGCCGCGGCGCGTCCCATCTCGTACATTAGATAGAGCTTCGAACGTTCGCGACGCTCGGGCATCCCACACTTGTCCAGCCGCTCGAAATGCTCCTGCATCTGCTTGAGATTGAACTGAGTCGTGACCTTAATGCCTTCCTCGATATTTTCTTTCTTGAGTCCGCCGCCAGCGAGGATGATAAACGCCTCGGTCAGCTCGGTCGCGGCCGCGCCAGCGAACGAAATGTTCTCGGCTTCGTCCAGGTGCGCGTGCAGGACTTCCCGCTTCTCGGGGAAATGCTCGAGCACATATTTGAAATGCTGCATGCCGTAGCCGACGTGCCGCGCTTCATCCTGCATCACTAGCCGGAAGATCTTCTTGTCCACGTCGGTCGGTGACAGATATTCGCTGAAGCGGAACAGCGTCAGCACGTTGCCTTCCGCGACCAGGTGCAGCGCGACCGACATCTCGCTGAACGAATCGGCGTCGCGCAGATGCTTCAGCGCCATCTCGTTGATTGGGCTCGCCTGCATCAGGCCCCATCCTGTCGTCAAGGCGCGCTTGCGGAAAACCTCCGCGTGACGCGCCTCGTCCATCGCCTGCGCCGCGATGAAGGATCGCACTTCGATAAAGTCGGGATTCAGCCGCGGCAGCCACATCGCCGGCGTGTCGGTCGCAATCATCTCCACTTCGGTAAGGAAGGTCATCAACTGCGACAGCGCCTTGCCGGTTACTTCGGGCAGCTCGACGCCGTCGAGCCTATCCCATGGAATGTCGGTAGTAGCATTCCACTGGCGCGACACGGCTTCTTCGTAATAGCTCTCGGTGTTGAACGCCCATAGCTCGCTCTTGCGCGAGACCCATGGCTGCGCGTCGGGCACGCCGTCGGGAATCTCGGCGCCGCGCGGCGCATAGGAGCGATTGTTGCGAACCTTCTCAGGAATGTCGGTGAAGCCATAGGTGCCGACGTTGAGGTCGCGATAGGTCAGTCCCCGGCGCGGGTTAGCCTCTTCGGGACTGATTTTCTCAGTCGCCGACTTCATCCACGACAGGTCCATCTCGCCAGTCCTGATCGTGTATAGCCACTTGTCGATAAAGTCCTTGTCCTGGGTGAAGTCCGTAGTCGATAGGTATGCCATCGTCGCCGCGCCTCCGCGCCTGCTTAGTTGAAGCTCACTTCGAGCTTGCTCGACAGATCGAAAAATTCCTGGATCGATTCCATGAAGCGGTAGAGTTTGTCGTGACCGTCGGGGTCGTCGTACACAATTTTCAGACGCTCGCCGAAATGCGCGAGAGTGTTGATGTCGTGCGAGGAGTCGGCCTCGCCGTTGCGCCGGATGTTCTCGATCATCTCACGCCACACGCGCGTGTCGCCTTCGATTTTGAAATCG
This sequence comes from uncultured delta proteobacterium, assembly GCA_963711565.1. Classification (GTDB taxonomy): domain Bacteria; phylum Desulfobacterota; class Binatia; order Binatales; family Binataceae; genus Binatus. The sequence goes on from CAVQEQ010000003.1 coordinate 19,836, forward strand.
ACCTTCTTTAGATCGATCGCCGGCACTTCGCTGACGTTCTTCAGATCGAAAACTTCGAACTCGAGCACGAAGTTGCGGGCCTTGCCGTTGACGCCGACGCTGACGCCGAAGGTCGTGTCGATGAAACCGAGCCGCCGGAATTTTTCCTCGTTCGCGGCCATTTGCGCCTTGAGCGCCTCGAAATATTCGGTCGAAGGAAAGCTAATCGCCATAAAATCGATGTCCCCGCCACTCTGCCAATAAATTGATCAATGCTGAATGAATTTACGGTTAAACGGCTAAAGAAGGCAAGGGACCGGCTCCCGACCTCGCGGCGGCGGCTTTTCACCCCGGCGCGCATGAAAAAAGTCCGGCGACGGTATCGAGCCGTCGCCGGACTGATTCGTTGCAACCTCGAGAACTACCTACTGTGCCGATGCCTGCTTGGTGTTGCCGCCGGTCGCCAACTCGTCGTTGATCAGGTCTTGGAACTTTGGCGCAGGCTGCGCGCCCGTCAGCGGGCGGCCATCGATAAAAAATGCCGGGGTTCCGTCAACACCCGCTTTCTCGCCTGCGGCCTGGTCGGCTTTGACCAGAGCGTCGTACTTCGATTTGTCGAAGCACGAGTCGAACTTGGTCGTATTCAGCCCAAGGGTCTTGGCGGTCGTCTTCAAATCGGCGGGCGTCAGTTTGCTCTGATTGGAGAAGAGCGCTTCACGATATTGCCAGAATTTGCCCTGCTCGTTGGCACATCGCGCGGCGTTGGCAGCGTCCATCGCGTGCGCATGGAACGGCAGCGGGAAGTCCATGTGCACGAGGCGAATCTTGTCGCCATACTGCCCGCGCAGGTCCTTCAGAGTGGCTTCGGTGGCCTTGCAGAACGGGCACTGAAAATCGGCGAACTCGACAATCGTGACTGGCGCGTCCTTGGCGCCGAGGGTGGGATGTCCACTGCTGTCCACCGCGATGCGCTTGGGCTCGAGCAGGATCTTTACCGGCTCGTCCTTGCGCAGGCGTTCGAGCAGCGCCTGGCGATTCATCATCTGCATCAGCTGCGGTTTGATCTTGTCGTAAGGCGCGGCCCCTTGGCCCTTGTTCTTGTCGTAGAAGGCCTTCGCTTCGGCGTCGGTAACGGCCGATTTTCCGGAGTACTCCTTCTTGAGGTAGTCGTCGACGCTCAGCTTATCGTGCTCGGCGGCCTGCTCGATCAGGTAGTCGTCGGTCATCGATTCCAACGTCTCGCGCCTGAGATCGAAGGTTTTGTCAGCGATCAGTTGATCGACGCGCTTCTCGAGCATCGCATGCATCTGATCGAGCTGCGGCTTGACCTTCGCGTCGAGATCCTTCTCCGTGATCTTGTGAGCGCCGACGGTGGCGACCGTGGCGTTAGGATCGTCGGCCCATGCGCGCGGTGCGGCGAAGGCCGTGCATACGAATGCGACGGCGGCGACGGCGGAAACTATGCGCCACGCGGATTCAAGGCGATTTTGCCCTGGCTGATTCGTTTTGTTCAGTAGCATCGGATAATGTTCGAACTCCCTCGTTGAAGATAACCGCCAAATACTATCATGCGGCGAAGGCGATGTCGCGATGCCAAAACGGGGGGTTTGCCCAAGTCGCCGCGACTCCGCTACCCTGCCATTTACTTTGAAAACCAAGCTCGCATCCTCAATCGGCATGCTCGTCCTGGCTCTCATGTTCATCCCCGCGCAGGCGCGCGCGGCAGGCAACGCACCCGACAGCAAGCTCAGCGTTTTTGTGGATTGTCACTGTTCCGATCCAGTCGGCGGAGACTTCTGCTCGGCACTGAAGAGCAAGGTCGGCGATTCGGTCGCGTATCGGCTCGTCGATCACGCCGACGCCTACGGCATCGGCGTGCATCTGTGGTGCGTGGATTTGTTCACGGGACTCCCGGGCGTCAGCAGCAACCTCACAGGCACGATGTCCGCAGTGTCGGTCGCGTTCACGATCTACGCCGATCGGCTGCCGGGCGAAGTGTACGAGGATTCGTCCGTGTTTCGAGTCGGCAAGGACGCCGCCGACGAGATGTCGGATAGAATCCTGTCGGCCGTGGGTCAGTTGGCGACCGCAAACAAGGCGGTATTCGAGCATATCCGCACAACTCCGAAACCGGTGGCAGCGCCGACTATGCATCCCGTGCAGTAACGCAAGGCAGCGCGTGATTCACGTGTTCCGTCGCGCAACCATCTGCTAACCTCAGTGGTTGGCGCCTGCCTGCGGAATGCGACTGCCGGGGTCGTCATAGCAAGGAGGGAGAACATGCGTCGTTCGATGCGTACTGTGAGTTTTCTCATCGCCCTGGGTTTCGGACTGCTGTTGGCAGGATGCTCGACGAAGGCTGGATGGCAGTATCAGCCGAGCGCGACCAGCGTCGGAACAACGCCGGTGCCGGTCACGGTTGCCGTCGAGCATTTTCAAGATCAACGCGGAACCGAGAACTCAAGATACTTCTGGCTCTGCGCAATTCCACTCGTCCCGTACTGTTCGGCGAGCTACAAGCGACCTGAGAATGCCAACGGCTTTCTGACCGAGGCGGCCTACAACTTCCGCCCAAGCGACGACCTTGCGCAGGCGACGGGCGGCTGAACTCCGTCAGGCCAACTTGTTCCGCGAAGTCTTTGTGACCGACCGCACGGCGGATCCAAATGCGCAACTGTCGATCCGCGGCACCATAATCAACACCGATTGGGACGGCACAGCCTACACTTACCTGGTCAGTGGCTATGCCGGTCTGTTTTATATCCTCGGGCTGCCGATGGGTAACGTCCGGGGCTCGCTCAGTCTGAAGCTGGAACTGGTCGACAACTCGAATGGGCAAGTCTTGTGGACGAATGAAATCACCCAGAGTTACCAGAAGACCGAAGGGCTCTACTACAACTACGCGGAAGACTTCGGCTATCCGGAGATGTTCCGTGCAGGCATCACACCGGCGATAGCGTCGTTGCAAAGCTACGTCGCGTCGCGGCCGGCAGGTTCGTGGACCTATCACGGGGAGGCGGCACCTGGCGCATCGCAAAGATGATCTGCGTTCTGTCCAAAGGTTGAGCGCTGAGCGACCACTGCGAGAAGCGAGCGGTCCACTTCAACCGCCGCGGGTTTTCCAATAATTTCTAATCTCGCGCGAGAGTGGCGGAATGGCAGACGCGCTGGACTTAGGATCCAGTGCCGCAAGGCGTGGGGGTTCAAGTCCCCCCTCTCGCATAGTTAAAAATCATCACACAACCGAAGGAGACTCTGCCGCAGAGAATTGCGGACAAAATCGTCGTTGCTCGCTGACCCTACCGATAGTATGGTCACTTATACTGAGTGTAGGAGAATTAACCCGATGCGGGTATGGACTAGGTTAGTCGCTTTGTCGGCCATTTGCTTGCTCACCAGTTGCGCCACAGCGTACCAGCCTGACGGCATCGCGGGCGGATACTCCGATCAGCGGATGGACGGCAACACCACGCAGGTTTCTTTCCGTGGCAATCGGTTTAATTCGCCCGAGATGCTTCAGTCCTACCTGCTCAGAAGGTGCGCGGACATTACTCTGGAGAATGGCTACAACCACTTTGTGCTGACCAAGGAAATCACCAATATCTACGGCCCGAACGGGGACACCGAATATAGCGCCAGCACGACGATCAAAATGTTCAAAGGTGAAAAACCTGAGTCTGACGCCCACGCGTACGATGCAGCGGCCATAGTCAGAAGCGTTCCCGTTGACGAAGGTGAGAATCCCGAGGCGACGCCTCCTCCGGTTTCCATAGCGAATGCAAGCGCGGCATCCGCCGCGCCCATCCCTGCCGTGAATCCGAACGCCCTGAACAACGAACCTCCGCCGTTCGAGCATTTCTAAGGGCGGCATCCTCGAATGGTGAGGGGCGCTCGCGTAATTGCGAGCGCCCCGTTTGCGTATGCGGCTTATTGTTCGGGCACCAGTTCGACGCGGCGGTTCTGCGCGCGTCCTTCGGCAGTATCGTTGGTCGCAACGAAATCGGTCTTGCCGTAGCCGTGTGGATGCAGCTTGCTCTCGCTGACTCCGTCCTTGACCAGGTAATCCACGACCGCATTCGCGCGCCGATCGGAGAGCCTCAAGTTGTAGTCCTCGCCGCCGATAGCGTCGCAGTATCCATTGACGTCGATATCAACGTCGGGATTGTTCTTGAGCGTTGAGGCGGCTTCGTCCAGCACGGCCGCATCGCCGGGTCGGATGTTCGATTTGTTGAAATCAAAGTGCACGCCGCGAAGCACCAGCTTCTCCTTCACCGGCGGAGGCGGCGGAGGTGGTGGCGGCGGTGGGGGAGGAGGCGGTGGCGGAGGCGGCGGCTGAACGATTGGATCGCAATAGTAATGACCCGCGACGCCGCCGATTACCGCGCCGATTCCCGCACCGGCGATTGCTCCGGCGATAATCCTGGAGCGCGAGCCGTTCGTGTCCTGGCTGGCCTCGGCGATGCCAAAGCCGGCGCCCGTGCCGATCAGCGCGCCCGCAGCGGCGCCGTAAACGGTGCACCAGCCCAACTCGCGTTGCTGTGCGCATCCGCTCAGGAACAGAGCGATGGCGGCAACCGCCGGCAACAGAAATGACGAGATACGCGATCGAATTTTCATGTCCCCTCCCACCAAGTCGATCTGTGACGTCGCCGAGCACATCTGCGCGCGCAGAAGCCTCCGCTCAGCGAACGGCGTCACCCTAGTTCAGAACGATGTCGAAACAATTAGTTGGGGATTAATAGAATGTGACGTGAGTGCGGGCTGAATATCGAGTTGTTAACAACGCGGGCGTCAGTCAGATGGTCAGGCTTTGCGCTTCCCACAGCGCGCGGAAGCGACCGTCGCGCTGCGCGCTTAGCGACGACCAATCGCCTGACTCGACGACCTTGCCGCCTTCGACGACGTAAATCAGATCGGCCCATCGGATGGTCGAGAGGCGATGCGCGATCAGCACGACGGTGAGTTCGCCGCGGCGGCTTTCGATCGCGTCGAGCACGCGTCCTTCGTTTTCGGAATCGAGGCTGTTGGTCGCCTCGTCGAGGATCAGCATCGAAGGGCGGCGCAGGAATGCGCGCGCGAGTGCGAGGCGTTGGCGCTCGCCCTGCGACACCATCATGCCGCGATCGCCGACGATAGTATCGAGTCCGTCCTTAAGTCCCGCGACGAAATCGAACGCCGCCGCCTGCCGCAGCGCCGCCAGCATTTCGTCTTCGCTCGCATCGGGCCGCGCCCATTTGAGGTTCGCACGAATCGTGTCGTGAAAAAGAAAAGTGTCGGGCGCCACGTAGCCAATCTGATCGCGCCATCCGCGCACGCCTTCGGGTCCGAGCGGCCGGCCGTCGAGCCTGAGCGTCCCCGAATCGGGCAGGACGAGACCCATCAGGATGTCGGCGATAGTGCTCTTGCCGGCGCCTGACGGCCCGACCAGCGCGACGACTTTGCCGGCGGGAATCACCAGGCTCAGATCCCTGACGGCGGGAATGCGCCCTTCGCTGTAAGTGAACGACACGCCTTCAGTGGCAAGTTCGCGGGTGAGCGACAGGCGATCGTGTGGATGCGCGGCAGGCTCGGCCGCGGCGGCGCATCGCCCTTCGATATCGAGCAGGTTGTTGAACGACGGCAGCATATTGACGAAGGCGCGGTAGTGGTACTGGCCGGTCATGATTCGCGGCATCACGCGCGCGAACAGCAGTAGCAGGATCAGGATTGCCGCGGGCGGCACTGCCAGCACTCGAATCGAGACGAACAGCACGACGGCGAGAATTATCCACGAGCCGAGCTCGAACCAGGTTGCGGCGACCGCCTGCTGACGGGCACCGTCAACGTTGGCGCTGACGACATCGGCGCTGAGCGCGGAGAAGATCGAAAAATTGCGCTCCTCGGCGCCGTAGGTCTTGGCCGCTTTGAGGCTCTGCAGATGCTCGATGGTGGCGGCGTAGAGCGTTTTACTGGTGTTCGAGACTTCCTCGCCCTGCGCTTCGATAGCATGCGTGCGTCCGCGAAAGACGAAGGTCAGCATCGCGCCGGAAATCAGCACCAACGCAGTCATCCCGGCCGACAGCGCGAACGCGATCGCCATGTATAAGGTTAGGAGGACGACCTCGCCGGCGAATACGAGGGCGAGATTCGTGCCGCTGCCGACCCGGTAGATTTCGTGGGTCAGCGCGTGCGTGAAATCCGAAGCGCGGCTGCGGCATACGAACAACCAGTTCGCCTCGGCAATCGAATGATACAGGCGGCGGCGCAGATGATGCTCGACTTCCTGCTGAACCGCGTACATCCCCACGCTCTGGATCTGTCCGAGCACCGTCCGCGCGCCTACCAGGGTCACGAATAAGCCGAGGAGAAGAATCAAAGTCGGATGCAACCCGATTGCAACGAATGCGTTCGAAACCATCGCCGCGTATTTTCCGGCTGCGCCCTGCCCCACCATGTTGAAGCCGGCCACCTGCAAGGTAGGAAGCAGCAGCGCGAAGCCGATGCCCTCGCTCAACGAGAACAGGACGGTCACGACGATCACGCCGATCAGATGCCAGCGCGAGACCTGGATCAGCATCGCGAAATAGGACCGCAGCGTGCTTTTCTCAGCCCCGTCCGCGCGACTATCGGCGATGGGTTTGGCCGCGACTATTGTGGACGTCGTCGAGATTGTCTTTTCCACGAATTACAACTGTCCGAGCGGCACAGACGATGCGACGATTGCTCTAAGCGTCAGAACCCTTTACATCGCGAGTGAAAGCGACACGAGTTTACCGGGCGTCAAGGTCACGGGCAAGCCGGGGGCTCCGTATTCGACGGATCGCAACAGCAGGTAGTTAAAACCGGAGCCTCTTTGATAAAGCATGCCGAGGAGGTTCTGCTCAAAGATGCCTGGAGGAATGCCGCCTCTTATTCCTCGTGAAGTGCTGCTCGGCAACCCGGAACGATCGCAGCCCATGCTTTCGCCCGATGGCATGCGCATCTCGTACCTCGCGCCAGACGAGGGCGATGTTCTGCAGGTCTGGGTGCGTACGCTTGGCAAGAGCGACGATCGATGCGTCAGTGCTGAGCGGCGATCAATTCAGACCTACGAATGGGCTTGGGACTCGAACACCGTCCTCTACCGCCAGGATAACGAAGGCGACGAGAACTTCCACGTCTATGCCATCGATCTGGAGACTGGCAACGTCCGCGACCTGACACCGTGGAATGGCGTGCGATGCCAAAACACGATGACGAGCTCAAAGCGGCCCGCCGAGATTCTAGCCGTGCTCAATGTTCGCGACCGTCGGCTGATGGACGTATGGCGGATAGACCTGCGAACCGGCGCGGCGACGTTCGACGTGGAAAATCCTGGGGACGTTGAACGGTGGGTGGCCGATGATGACCTCGTGGTGCGCGCCGTGCGAGCACGCACCCCCGATGACGGTTTCGAAGTGCGCGTGCGCACCGATTCCGCATCGCCGTGGCGGACGCTCCTGCGCACCGCGCCCGATGGATGGGTACTTCCTATCGGCTTCAACCAGGATGGGCGCGACCTCTTGCTCCTTTCGTCGCTTGGAAGCGATACCATCCGAGTGGTCGCACGCGAGATCGAGTCGGGTAGTGAGAACGTAGTCGCCGCGATGGACGGCCTCGATGCTGACCGCGTGATGATCAATCCGACTCGCCACGTGATCGAGGCGGTAGCGTTCGAACCTGGACGACGGCAATGGAGCGTGATCGATCCCGGCATCGCGGCGGACTTCGACGCGATCCGCAGCCTCGATGACGGCGACTTCCGCATCGCCAGCCGCGACTTTGACGATCGCAAGTGGATCGTCGAGTTCCAGGGCGCTCACCGTTCGACCAAGTGCTTCCTGTGGGACCGCGCCGCGAAGAAGGCGGACATTCTGTTCAGCGATCGACCCGAACTCGACCAGCTTCAACTCGCCGAGGTCCGTCCGATCAAGTATCGTGCGCGCGACGGAATGGAGATGCATGGCTACCTGGCGATACCTGCCGGACTCGAGCCGCGAAATCTACCGCTCGTACTCAATGTCCACGGCGGGCCGTGGCTGCGCGATTACTGGACATTCAACTTGTGGACACAGCTTCTTGCTAATCGCGGCTACGCGGTGCTTCAGCCAAACTTTCGCGGCTCGATGGGATACGGGATGAAGCATCTCCACGCCGGCGATCGGCAGTGGGGCCGCGCGATGCAGGACGACCTGACCGACGCGGTGAGATGGGCGGTTGACGAGGGCATCGCCGACCGAGAGAGGATCGCGATCATCGGACTTTCGTACGGCGGCTATGCGGCGGTCGCGGGCGCAGCCTTCACACCCGACCTCTACAAGTGCGCTATCGACCTGTGCGGCAATTGCAATCTGTTCACGATGATCAGATCGTTTCCGGCCCATATTGCAATGCGCGCTCTGTGGAATGCGCGGGTGGGAAATCCCGACGACCCGGCAGATGAGGAGTTGCTGACGAATGCGTCACCAATATTCGCGGCGGATAGAATTCGGATTCCGCTTCTGATCGCGCTAGGCGCCAACGACGCGCGCGTCAAGCAGTCCGAATCCGAACAGATCGTGGCGGCGATCGAGAAGAACGGCGGCACCGCGACGTATGTGCTCTACTCCGATGAGGGCCATGGCATAACTCGCCCCGCCAACCGGATGGATTTCCTGGCGCGTGTGGAAAGATTCCTCGCCGAGCATCTGGGCGGCCGCTACGAACCGATGGACGGTGAGCGAATTGCGGGCTCGTCAGCGATCGTAAGGGTGGTCGGTCCCAAGCGATAGCCGCGCGAATGCGTGTCGGCTGGTGTGCGAAACTCTATTTCGCTGATGGCGCCGTCACCTTTAGCCATTTACGCGCGGCGACCTCGGCGTTGGCCTTCTTGACCGCTTGCTCGACTCCCTCGACCGTGCGCTTAAAAAACTCCGGACCTGCTTCGATGACCCATTCGCCAATACTGTGCGCTGGCAGGAGTCCCCGCTCCTGAAGCGTCTTTTCAGTGTCATAGGCGAGAATCGCACCGGTGACGACCGCTCCAGCCACGTCGCCAACATCCAGCTTCTTGACGTTTTGATCCTGCAGAGCCGCGGCGAACGACACACTGGAAGCGTTCATCAGCATTGCATTTCGGAGCGCGACGGTCCCGACATTTCTCATGGTCTCCACCGAGAGTTCCTGCTCGCCGCCGACGCCGACCAGCAAGACTCCTTTTGCCTTGATGCTGTTTGGCGGCGAATCGAAGTAGAGCGTTTCGAGCGGATAGCCTGCAAACTGATCGCTGTCGCGCAGTTGCTGGATGATTCCGCCCAGTTCTCGATCGAAATCGACGACCGCGGCCAACGTCGTGTCTCCGGTGGACTTGTGCTTCAGGAAGCAAATGACCTGAACCGAGCTGGGCTGGCCGCCGGGAACTACTTCCTTGACCTCGATTCGGAGATGGTGCGCGCCTTCGAAGGATTTCTCGGGCACCGAGGCTGGCTGGGCCAACCCCCTTCCCGGCGAAAACAGCAACGAGGCGCATAGAATCGGCACCATAAAAAGAGTTCTCATTCCGAGCCTCCTTGAATGCAGACCGAGATAGTCTCTACGCGAGCCTGGGGCGGACCTCGGTGTCGAAGCGGTCGAGGAATTTTGCGAGCGGCTCCGCGCCGAGCGGGCTTATCAGGATTTGGTCGACGCCGATTGCGGCGAACCGATTGAGGTAGTCGGCGATTTCAGCGGGCGGTGCCAGGATGCCTTCGACGTAGCCGCCCGTGTCCGTCCATTTCGGCGCGAAGCCGAGATACACGCGATGACTGATCGCAAAGCCGTCCAGGTTGCGGCTGCGGCGCGCCGCGAGTTCGCGAATCCATCCGATTCGCTCGGCGACCTGGTCGGGATTCATCCGCGTCCCATGCCATCCGTCACCAAGCTCGACTGCGCGGCGAACGGCGCGACGGCTGATGCCTCCCACCCAGATCGGAATGTTGCCGGCGGCAGGACGCGGGCCGAAGCGCATGCCGGTGAGATTGAAGAACTCGCCGTGAAATTCCGGAACGGCGGACGACCACGCCGCGCGCATCAGCTTGATCGCCTCGTCGGTGTAGGCGCCGCGCTTTTCGAACGATACTCCGAGCGCGCGGAACTCGGCTTCGAGCCATCCGCTGGCGACTCCGGCAATGACGCGGCCGGACGAAAGCCGGTCAAGCGTGGCGAGTTCCTTGGCGAGATGAATCGCGTTGCGATACGGCACGACGATCACACTGGTCGCGAGCTTGATCCGGCTGGTGACGGCGGCGACATAGGCGAGCGTCGCGATCGGTTCCAATATTTCGATCGGCGGCAGCCGGCCGCCCGACTCGGGGACTACCAGATGATCGCTGACCCAGATCGATTCATAACCGGCATCCTCTGCTCGCCGGGCGGCCTGAGCAATCTCGCCGGCCGCAGCCGCACCGATTTGCGGCAAATGAAGTCCGAGTTTCATCGCGGTTCTCCCGCGGCTCAGTAATTCGGATCGCCCCCGAGGATCGCAACGACCCCCCGGCACGTCGGAAAGTCATAATGCGTCGAGGCCATGCAGACCCGCCACGCGGCGATATTGTCGTGCTTGCCGATGAGTGCGAGCAGCTGCGACTTGACCGGGTCCTTGACCTGCGTCGCCGCCGCCTTTGCCCGTTCACGTTCCGTCGCGCGCATCTGCTGCAGCTTGGCAAACCGCTCCATGCCGAGGGCGGTCGGACATGGCTGCGATTCGTACCACTCGCCGTTTTCCTGGCCGATCGGGAGGTTCACCGTGTCATTGTTGCCGTCCTCGGCGGTGAACTGCATTCCCATCAGATAAGTCGGTGGCAGCGGGTAGGTCGCGAATTTCGAGCCAGTCAGAACTTTTGACTGCAGCTTGGTAATCGTCAGCTTGTAGTTCCTGCTGATCGGAAGCTGCAATTGCCGCTTGATCCGGTCTTCAAGAAAATCCTGGTTCTTGCCGATGCACTTCAAGGTGGACGGCGCGATCAGCTGCTTCATCGCGGCAAAGTCCTTCGAGTACATCGCGCTCGCCACCTTGTGCGCGAAAGCCTGCTGCTCGGGTGTGCCCTTCTCGGCCTCCTTCTGCGCAGCCGCCTCCAGGGCAGACAGGGTCGGCGCCCCTTGCGGAAGGGCGGCCGGCGCTCGTACCGCCCACGGCGACTCCTGCGGCTTCGGGGACTGTTGCGGGTAAGCAGGCGCGGCGAGCGCGGCGAGCATCGCCAGCAAAGTGGCTGTCAGTCGGAAAGATTTCAGCATCTCACTCCTTCGGTGCATTCGGGGTGCCTCTCGAAATGGCGAGATTAATCTTTGTCGGGGATCGACTTCAATTGCTCGAGCCATGCGCTCGCTTCGCTGTCCGAGGGCGCGCGCCAGTCGCCGCGCGGCGACAGCGATCCCCCCGAACCGACCTTGGGCGCGTTGGGGATAGTGCTGCGCTTGAACTGGCTCAACTGGAAGAAACGGTAGAGGAAGGTGTGCAGATGCCCCTTGATGGTCGCGATGGCGTATTGGTTGCGGCGGTCGCGCGGAATGTCAGGCCATTCGCCGGCGTCTTTGTCGTGCCACGCGTTGTACGCGAGGAACGCGACCTTCGGCGGCGGGTAGCCGAAGCGCAGCGTGTAGTAGAGAAAAAAATCGTGCAGCTCGTAGGGGCCGATCGTCGCCTCGGTGTCGTGGCTGGAATGTCCGTCGGCCGAGGTGCCGGGAATCAGCTCGGGGCTGATCGGCGTCGCGAGAATTTCGAGCAGCGTCGAGCTGGTCTGGCGGCCGAGGCTCTCGGTTTGCGCCAGCCATCGAATGACGTGCTGGATCAGCGTCTTCGGCACGCTCGCGTTGACGCTGTAATGCGACATGTGATCGCCGACGCCGTACGTGCACCATCCAAGCGCCAGCTCACTCAGGTCGCCGGTGCCGACCACCAGGCCGCCGCGGAGGTTCGCCAGTCGAAAAAGATGGCTGGTGCGCTCACCCGCCTGCACATTCTCGAAGGTGACGTCGTAAACTTCTTTGCCCTCGGCATAAGGATGGCCGATGTCCTTGAACATCTGCATGCAACTCGGACGGATGTCTATTTCGTCGGTCGCGCAGCCAAGCGACTTCATCAGGCGGCGCGCCTGCTCGAGCGTGCGCGCGCTGGTGGCGAAGCCCGGCATCGTGACGGCGAGAATATTTTTCCGCGGAGTGCCGAGACGGTCCATCGCGCGGGCGCATACCAGCAGCGCGTGGGTCGAATCGATGCCGCCCGAGACTCCGATCACGACGCGCTCGAGCCCAGTCGAGCGGATGCGGGTCGCGAGGCCTTGCACCTGGATGTCGAAGACTTCGGCGCATCGCTCGTCGCGCGTCGCGGGATCCGAGGGCACGTACGGGAAGCGCTCGTAGCGCCGGTTCGGCAGCATTTTGCCGCGCCGTGGCAATTCCGCCGAAAATGAAATTCGCCGAAAGCGCCGCACGCGCTCGAGCTCGCGCTGCGCGGTGTCGCCGAACGTGTTCTGACGCATCCGCTCCTGCGACAACCGCTCGAGATCGATTTCCGCGCAGACCACTTGCGGCTGATCCTTGAAGCGCTCCGACTCGGCGATGATATTGCCGTTTTCGGCGATCAGCGCGTGCCCGTCCCATGCCAGATCGGTGGTCGATTCGCCGACGCCCGCCGCCGAGTACGCGTACGCCGCGAGGCATCGCGCGGACTGGCTGGCGACGAGAGCGCGGCGGTAGTCGGCCTTGCCAATCGTGATGTTCGACGCCGACAGATTCAGCAGCACGGTCGCGCCGGCGAGGGCCGCGTATGACGACGGCGAAATCGGCACCCACAGGTCCTCGCAAATCTCGGCGTGGAAGGTGAGCAACGGCTGCTCCTCGTGCTGGAAAATGAGGTTGTTGCCGAACGGGACGGCGCGGCTGCCGGCGAGATCGACTTCGTCGCGCGTGGCAGCGTCGGCCGAGGTGAATTGCCGCGGCTCGTAAAATTCGCGGTAGTTCGGGAGATTGGTCTTCGGCACGACGCCGAGAATCTTCCCGCGATGAATCACGACCGCGCAGTTAAACAGATGATTGTCGATCTGGAGCGGCGCGCCGACCACGCTGACGATCGAGAGCTTGGCGGTCGCCTCGACCACCGCGGCGATCCCGTCGAGGCATGCGTCGAGCAGCGCGCGTTGCTGGAACAGGTCGTCGCACGAGTAGGCCGTCAGCCCCAATTCGGGGAACAGCGCGAGGATCGCCTTGCGCTCGGCGGCCTCGCGGATGAGCGCGATAGTGTGCTCCGCGTTGTAAGCAGGGTCGGCGACACGAACGGTCGGTACTCCAACCGCGATTCTGACGAAATCGTGGTTGTAGAGATTGAAAAAGTTCCCGTTTCCGTTCCTGGTCACGCCGGTGCCCTAATACCAAGACTGTGCCGATTGTAGGCGTCCCGTACAAGATTGCCCGATCGGACCGCTCGGCGCTGCATTTACTCCTCGGACTTCTCGACGAACGCCTTCAGCCGGGCTATCGCCGCGTCCCAATCCTGCGAAATCTGATCGAGGTACCGCCGTGCGTCGGATAGCCGCCTGGTCTGGAGCTCCCAGATGCGTTCACGACCGACCCGCGAACTGCGCGCGAGCCCGGCCTCTTCGAGGGCATGCAGATGTTTCGTGACAGCCTGGCGTGAAACGGATGCACCGACCGCCAACTGCACGATCGACAGCGGCCCGTCGCCGCATAGCCGGGCGACAATATGCAATCGAGTATCGTCGCCCAGCGCTGCGAAGATCGGCGCGGCCTCGGCAAATTTCGCGGCGGTGGAAGCAAGAGTGCGTGGCATGGTCAGGCCGCCAGCGCGAGGTATTTCTTGATAATCGTCATGTAGTTGGTCCAGCCCTGGTGATGACTGGTACGCGTCTCGGCGCGCCGCTCCAGCGAGAGTCCGTCGAAACCCGACTCTGTCAGCGTCAGCAACGTACCACCCGGAACCTCTTCCAATTTGAACTCAACCAGCGTGGTCGGCTCGTTTAGGTAGTCGACGCCGGGCTCTTCGTCGAGCGGATACCATCGTATCGAGAAAAGCCGCATCGGTTCGATGCGTTCGACCGTGATTGTACACGGATTCCCCTCGCGTTGTTTTTGGCTTTCGGTGGCCGCTGCGTCGACGGAGACAGTAAGCGGAATCACTTTCCCAACGATGCGAGCGCCGGCGACGAAGGCACTGTCGAATTTCACGCCGAACCATCTGCCGAACTGTTTGGAGTCGCTGATCGCGCTCCACACACGCTCCAGCGGCGCACGCAGCAGGATCCTCTTCTCGACGCTGTCGGTGTTTGTTTCCATACGCAACCTCCGAGTTGCGCTTATCGTGCCATTGCTCGCTTCTAGATGCAACCGATAGGTTGCATCCAACGACCGCCGGCACTCGCCTCATTCAGACAATCTTGTTGTTTTTTAGCTACTTAGCTCGATTCGTTTTCTCGTTCACTCCACTGAACAAATTGTTCAATCGAATGTAACGCCTATTCGAATGAAGGGGCCAAAGAAGAGGAACAACGGTGATGCATTCGACATTATATCCCGGACAGTTCACCCCGGCAGACGGCGTGCGCGCAGCCAAGGACCCCAAGGCCCGGCTCGGCGCCCGACTCGATGAGATCGCGGTCTTCGCACTGGTAGCGGTCGCCGTCTTGTACGTTGCGGCCGCGAGCTGCTGGTTCGTTATGTAAAGGCGTCAATCCCCCGAGCGCGCCCTGGCGGGGAGTTTCTGTGATGAACGGAGCCCCCGCCAGGAAAATCAAAAGCGAGCCGGGGAATTAGAAAGTTCCCAGTCCCGCACCCGCCGGTGCGTTCCCTAAGGGGGGCACGCATCGGCGGGTGTCCTTTTGCGTCCGTCGAAAGTGCCTCGCCTGCCTTGTCCGCCGTATCGATCACTGCAATAACAGGATCGCGATACCGGCTCCCGCACCGGGTCGAACCGCCGTCGAAGGAGGACTCGCGATGTCAGCAAACTCAGCCGAGAACGGAAACGGAACCCGGCGCGTCGTGCCCGCGAAATTCGCACACGCCGTGCTCGCCACCAAACAATTCCAGGCGATGGTCGATTGGTATACCACCGTGTTGCAGGCTGAGGTCGTTCACAGCAACGGCATGCTCGCGTTCATGACCTACGACGACGAGCATCATCGGATTGCGATCGCGGCGGTGCCGGGACTCGAAGACAAGCCGCGGCATGCGGTCGGGCTGGACCATCTCGCGTACACTTACGCAAATCTCGCCGACCTGGTTTACACCTACGAACGGCTCAAGCAGGCCGGCATCACCCCAGTCGTGACGATCAATCATGGACCGACGACGTCGATGTACTATCGCGACCCGGACGGCAACCGTGTTGAGTTGCAGATAGACAATTTCGATTCGGTCGATGCGCTCAAGGGATTCTTCCAGAGCGACGCGTTTCAAAAAAATCCTATCGGCGTGAACTTCAACCCTGACGAACTGGCACGCGACTTTCACGCGGGCGTGCCCGAGTCGGATCTCAAGAAGTACGACGCCACCAGGGGACTCGACCCCGCGACGATGCGGCGCCTGATGGGCGCTAATCAATAGCTCGAACATAAGTTTGATGGAACGAACCGGAGCGGCTGAAGTCGAATGAAACTCGCGACCTTCTCGCATGGCGGCGCGACGCGAATTGGCGTCGTCGTCGAAGATTCTATCGTTGATCTCACGGCGGCCGAGCCCGAGTTGCCGCGCGATATGATCAGGTTCCTCATGGAGGGACCGTTCGCAATCGATCGCGCGGCCGGCGCGGCAAAGAAATCCACGAATCGGATTGCGCTCAAGAGCGTCAAGCTGGAGGCGCCGATCGCGCGGCCGCCGGAGTTTCTCGCGATCGGGCTCAATTACGCCGACCACGTCGAAGAAACGAAGATGAAGCGGCCCGAGTTTCCGATGTTCTTCAACAAGCAATCGAGCTGCGTAACGGGGCCGGGCGATCCGATTCATCTGCCGCGGGCGTCGTCGGCGCTGGACTACGAAGGCGAGCTCGGATTCGTGATCGGGCGGCGGTGTCGCCACGTGCCGCGCGATCGCGCCCACGAGGTGATCGCCGGCTACGTGATCGTCAACGACGTGAGCGTGCGCGATTGGCAGCGCCGCGCGCCGACGATGACGCTGGGCAAGTCGTTCGACACGCACGGGCCGTTCGGGCCTTGGATCGTAACGCCGGACGAAGTTGGCGATCCGCACAAGCTGGACCTGAAGACGTTTGTCAACGACGAACAGCGGCAGCATTCGAACACGAAGAACCTGATCTTCGACTGCTTCGCGCAAGTCGAGACGCTCTCGACGGTGTTCACCTTGTTGCCGGGGACCATAGTCTCCACCGGCACGCCCGGCGGCGTCGCGGCCGCGATGAACCCGCCCAAATGGCTCAAGGCGGGCGACGTGGTCCGCATCGAGATCGAGAAAATCGGCACGCTCGAAAACAAGGTGATCGCGGAACCGTCCAGCACCGACTTAATCTGAGGGCCGGGGCGCGGACCCGACGGCCCGTCAGTCGTTTGTCGCCTCGGCATAGTCCTGTCGCTCGCAGCCGTGCCATCCGGGCACTGGTCAACTCAAGCGATTTGGATCGAACAAGATCCGCCGTTTCGAGCCTTGGAGGCTGCCTGCGATGGGATCGGCCGGTTCAGCGCGTGCTCATCTCTGATAGCTGAGGAATGAAATAAGTAGCGTCAGCGACAACTATTGCATCAATCTGTTGCATCTACTATACAATTTGTAGCTATCGGTTGACTGAAGCCGCGCGCGCGTCACGTATTAGCAGCGCTATTGTTCAACGGCCTCGTGGCACATTGATTGCTGACTCTCCCCTGCAAGGAGAGGCGGTTCGGATGGGCGGGATGTAAGTATTAACGCACCTTGGGGAGGGCGCGAAGATGCTGCCAACTGTGTCGAATGGAGTCCGCGCGTCGGAGCATGAGATCAACCAGGCAAGACCTTCGCACCCTGGAAAGCTGGGCCGCCTCTTCCTGAAATTTCGTCCGACCTGGCACTCTGACTATTTTTGCCAGAAGCCGCGGCGCTCGATTGACCGCGACCTGCAAGAGCGCTGGCCAACCGACTATCCGCTCTAGACTGGCCGAGTTCCGGCTTCACGTGCCGGCTGTGCGACGAGTTAGACGCTTGCCGCCGATGTCACCATGCGGCCCGAATCGCTCATCGCGATTTTCGCGCGGCGAATGATCAAAGCGAGCAACCCAAAGCATACCAATGGCGTAAGCGGAACGAATGCATAATGTGCGACGGGTTCGCACATCAGCGGAAGCAGCCACGCGATCACCAACAGCGATTTTTCAAACGGAAAAAACCCTGTGCGCCGCCCCTCAACGGCGAGCCATGCGATGGGAAGGGCGAGCACTACGAGGTCGTAATAGAGAATATACGGCGACACCAGTACCATGCCCGCTGCGAAAGCTGAGGCCTTGAGCTCGAACTGAAGGCTCTGTCGCCAGATCCACAGTACTATCGCGGCGGCAATGGCGGCGGCCACGATTTGCGCAACGTACCCAACGGCGATCCCTCCTCCGAGCAATCGCGCCGCCGCGAACACGGTTTGCATCGTATAGAATTGCACCCCGCCGTTTTCGATAACGAGGTGCCGGGTAAATGCGAGCGAATTGAAAAAGGCCCGCCAGGTTTCGGCGCCGAACATCACAAATGAGATTCCGGCAAAGGCGATCGCCGTGACCGTGGCAGCGAAAAACGCCCGCCACCTGCCGCTACCAGCCAACACGAGTGGCACCAGCACCCCCATCGGCGGCTTGTACGACAAAAGGCCAAAAAGGATGCCGGCCAGCAGTGGTCTGGTTTCAAGCGAGAGCAGCGCACTTCCAAGCAGGGAAAATGCGAGAAGTCCGTTTTGTCCGTTCATGAGGTTGGCGAACATGCCGGGGAAAGCCAGCGCCGGCCAAAACGTCTCCGCGCGCGGAATGATCTTGCGAAGCACCAGCAAATAAGCGGCAAGCGTCAGCATCATCCAGATTCCAAGCGACCACAAATAGGGCAAAAGCGCCTGCGGCAGAACGACTACAAGGAACGTCGGGGGGTAAATCCATGGGCCCATGAAGGTTCCGCGCCCAACCGCTTCTTCTTCCAAGGCGTGGAACCGATTGTAGTCATAGACTGCGGACGCTTGCCCTCGAAGCGCCATTTCGGAAGCCGTCCAGTTGACCTCGAAGTCAACGCCGAGGGGTTTCCCCGTGCTGCTGACCATCCCGTGTAACGTCATCACCCATAAGGTGAAGGTCAAAGCATAAGTCAGTAAGAAGAGTTTCGGATAAACCCGCAGGCGCTGCCGGTTCAACCAAGGCGCATCAGCAACCCAGGCGATCGCGGATTTGAGACTCTGAAGCATAGGCGGGATAAATTCTGGCTCCCGATTCAGATCCAAATCAATTTTTAGCGGGCGTTCGTGCCGGTCAGGATGGCAGGTGCGCCTGTTGTCGACCCGGTCGTCGACGCAGATGCTCTGACCTGCGCGGCGGCGGCGGCGAGTTGTTCCCGCTCAAACTCGACTACCATCAGGCCGTGCATAGCGGCGATGCGGGCGTCAACTGCACCATCGGCCAGGTTATGCGGGTAAGGAAAATAGACGCGCAACGCCCCGTGGCGATAGGTCTGAATGATCGGTTCAAGCGCGGCGTACGATCCGTAAACGCCCACGCTCGCATGCCCCTCGGGCATCGGACCGAGCCATGCGCCAAGACGATAACGCCCGCCCGGATCGGTGACGGGATTCTCTTGTATGGACCAGCCCCCCGCAGTCGGCCCCGTAAGCCACGAGTCCGGGAGCAGGCCTTTTCGTTGCGCTTCGAGCGGAGTCAGACCGGCGAGGCTGTTTCCGTCGGATAGCCATCGATCGGCGGCGAGCACGAGGGTGTCGAACATTACCGAGTCGGCGCGCCGGCTCATCTCGAGAGCGGTGACTTGCGCGTAAGGCTTCAATGCATCGGGCGCGGCGCGATAGATCGTTACTCCGCCGACGGTTTGCGCCGTCGTGCAACAAGCTGACGCGAGCGCATGCCAAGCCTGCGCGTTCGGATCGTCGTCGGCGACGATCACCGTGTTGACTGCGTGATGGGCCATGAAAGCGCTCATTTGCGCGCCCGCGTCGGGCAGGTACTCTGCGCCGAGGAATGCGTCAACGATTGGCCAGTCGTGAAACTCCGGCGGCAGCGTCCCGGTGTATCCGCCGACCATCTTGAAGTACATCGCGGTCTCGGCGTGCCACAGCATACTGTTGCCACGAATCCCGAATGGCAGCACCAGTGCATTCTCGTTGGGCTCAAGGTACTGGCGATGGAGAGCGGTGGTGAAGAACGCGGGCGAGTCAACGGCGCTGGTCCAGTAACTTCCGGAAAGGTTCGGCAGCATCGATATTACGATTGTCGCGGCGAGCGCGAATTTCACCGCAGCGCCAAACCGGTTCGCGACAAACCACAACGACGCGATAATCGCGAGCAGGAGGAAGGGGTACATCATAAAGCGCGCCGGCAGTGCCTTGTCGAGCGCGGGCATCAACCCGAGTATCTTGCCCGGTCCACCGCCAAGCACAGCGCCGCGAAAGTGGAGTATCGGTCCCATCGCCAGCACGCACGTAATTATCAGCGAATCGACCAGCAGCTTGCCGGTCGGCTCTCGCCAGTGCCACCAGGCATACGCCGCTGCAAGGACAATGAGCGGCAGCCCGATGTAAGCGTCCTCTTCGGCGATGCCGCAGGTTGCGAACGGCGCCGCCAGACGGTCGATGAACGGTATCGTGCCGAGTGCGTTCGTTCGCGCAGGCAGTACGAAGTTTAGAAGGTCAGACGAGCAGGCATGCAGCGACCACATCTGTCCGCTCGGCGAGCCGAAGGCGAAAAGATAGTAGAGATATGGCGCCACGATGACCACCACCGCCGCATAAGCCGCCGCAATCGAGAGCAGTGTTTTCAGGATGCGCTTGCCGGCTTCCGCGGGTGCGAACGACCATCCCAGCAGCAGCGACATTCCGCCAACGACGGTCATCGTCGCGAACACTTCGATCGAGATCAGAAACTGAGCGACCAGCAGCACAGTCAGCAATCCAATGAACTTCACAGGCGGGAGTTCCCCCGCTATCGCGCGGACGACCAACAGAACGGCCAGCGGCACTAGGAAGGCGATAGTCAGTTCCAGGGTGCCGCAACTCTGCTGACCCAACATGTAGGCTGAGAAGCCGAAGATGTAACCGCCCAATAGAGAAGGCCACCACTCGCGACAGATGTAGCGACATAGGATGAAAGCGGCCCAAGCGTCGAGCGGCAGGCTCACAATGCACAGAACGTTGAAGGCCGGGACTAGTCCAACGCCGGCGGTCAGAGGCCAGGCGGCGGCGCTCGGCAGCGGGACCGCCGTCGTCCAGGCCAGATTGATTCCTTTCGGCGCCCACAGAACGTCGGTGAAGAACAGGTTCAGGCGGTTGACCAACGCGTGCGGCCACCAGACGAAGAACCACATCGAGATTGAAGGATCGGGTCCGATCCCGATGTAAGTATCGCGAAAGTGACCGACGAGCGCACGCCCGAAGATAAGAATCGAAAATATCAGGTATATCGAAAGAGCGAGGATGCCGTACCGGTCACGTCTATCTGGCGATTCTGCGACGAGAAGCGTGCGCTCCCTTGGCATCTCAGGTGCGATTGTCCCAGCTAGAGAGCGACCGGGCAAGTTGCTACTCTCCGCGCAGCGCACCTTGTTAGATAGAACTCACGACACTGCGAGTGTCGAAAAATCGCATCCGGGAGAATCGAATGAAACTCTACGACTTCAAGCTCGCCCCCAATCCACGGCGCGTGCGCGTCTTCCTGGCGGAAAAAGAAATCAGCGTCCCGCTCGAGGAAGTTGACATCTTCAAGGGCGTTAACCGCCAACCCGAGTTCCTCAAAAAGAACTCACTCGGCGGCATCCCAGTGCTCGAACTGGACGACGGCAGGCATCTCGCCGAGAGCGTCGCGATCTGCCGCTACTTCGAGCTGCTCCATCCGGAGCCGGCGTTGTTCGGCAAGGGCGCATTCGAGCAGGCGAGCGTCGAGATGTGGAATCGGCGGATCGAATTGGCCGTGCTGGTGCCGGTCGGGATGGTGTGGGCGCATTCGCACGAGCTGACTCGCGCGCGCATCAAGCAGATTCCGGAAATGGGTGAGCAGAGCCGCAAAGTCGTCGAGCAGCGCTACCGATGGCTCGATCGCGAGCTCGAGGGGAAGCAGTTCATCGCGGGCGACAAATACTCAATCGCGGATATCACCGCGATGGTCGTCATCGACTTCGCGAAGTTCAACAACATTTCGATTGAGCCGGAGCAGAAGAATCTCGCGCGATGGCATCAGGCAGTCTCGTCGCGCCCGAGCGCAGCCGCCTAACCGGCGACGCGGCCCAGTCTTTAATCGACGCGTCCGTGGATTCCACAGGTCGGCGCGATACCCATCCGCTCGTAGTAGCGCTGGTGATATTCCTCGGCGCGGTAGAACTCACCGGCGGGCGCGATCTGCGTAACGACCGGGCGCCCGAGCTTGTCGGATTCATCGAGCCGCCGTTTGGATTCCTCGGCGGTCTTACGCTCGTTCTCATCGGAATAAAAGATGACCGAGCGGTATTGCGTGCCGACGTCAGGACCCTGGCGGTTGAGCGTCGTCGGATCGTGAATCTGCCAAAAGACTTCCAGCAGTTGCTCGAACGATACGCGCGCGGGGTCGTACTCGACCTGCACGACTTCGGCGTGTCCCGTCTTGCCACCGCAAACGGTCCGATAGCTGGGCTTCGGCACGGTGCCGCCCGCGTAGCCGACGGCCACATCGACGACGCCCTCGAGCGCGCGAAAAGCCGACTCGACACCCCAGAAGCATCCGGCGCCAAATACCGCAAGTTTGTGCGTGTTGCTCATTTGCCTACTTAACGATGACTCGAAGCGCGAATCAATCCTCGCCCGGCCCGGTGAAAAGGCGAAAGCCCGCGCCGCCACTGTCCGATCGCTCCAAACCTGTGCCATTATTCAAGCGCAATGACAAGTATCATGGCGAACAATAACCTGCGTTTCCTGAACTCGATCCTTGTTCTCGCGGCTGTTCTTGGTTTGTGGCGTCCGGTGGAAGCGGGTGCCGGGGATCTCAAGATCGCCGCCGCCTCCGATCTGACCTTCGCGTTCAAGGACGTAACCGCCCAATTTGAAAAGCAAACCGGCAACACCATCAAGCTTGCCTACGGCTCATCGGGAAATTTCTTCGCGCAGATTCAAAATGGCGCGCCGTTCGACCTGTTCTTTTCGGCCGATGTAGAGTATCCGAAAAAGCTCGCGGCCTTGGGTCTGATTGAACCCGGCTCTATCTACGAATATGCGAGCGGAAAACTCGTGGTATGGGTTCCCAACGGATCGAAACTCGATCTCAGCCACGGTCTTGAGACGCTGCTCGATCCCGGCATCAGAAAGATCGCGATCGCCAATCCACTGCACGCACCGTATGGCGCCGCGGCGGTTTCGGCGATACGCGAGGCGGGAATTTACGACAAGGTAAACAGCAAGTTCGTGCTCGGCGAAAATATCTCGCAGACCGCGCAGTTCGTTCAATCCGGCAACGCCGACATCGGCATCCTCGCGCTGTCGCTCGCGGTCGCGCCCGCGATGAAGGACAAGGGACGTTACGTCGAAATCCCGGCGACGGATTATCCACCTATCATCCAGGCCGCCGCGATTTTGAAATCGTCGCGTAATAAGGAACTCGCGAATCAGTTTATGAAGTTCATCAAGCAGCCTGATACTGTGGCGCTGATGGCGCGATACGGTTTCTCGATTCCGACGGCCGCCGAACAGGGAGCGACGGCCGCGCCGCACTGACCACCGATGGATTGGCGCGCGATCTTCCTGACCCTTCGGCTCGCGCTGGTCGTCTGCACAACTCTGCTGATAATCGGGACGCCGATCGCGCTGTGGCTCAGCTTCACGCGCTGGCGATGGAAATTCTTCGTCGAGTCCGTCGTGGCGCTGCCACTCGTGCTCCCGCCCACCGTGCTCGGCTTCTACGTACTGGTCGCGATGGGCTCGAACAGTCCCGTCGGCCGCTGGTATCAGTCGTTCACCGGCCACGGCTTGCCGTTCACATTCGAGGGCCTGGCGATCGCGTCGGTCATCTACAGCCTGCCGTTCGCGGTCCAGCCGATGGCGGCGGCGTTCTCGCAGGTGGATCGCAATCTGATCAACGCGTCGTCGATACTCGGTGCGTCGCGCATACGCACTTTCACTCGCGTCGTGCTGCCGCTGTCGATTGGCGGCGTCGTCACCGGATTCGTGCTGAGCTTCGCGCATACGCTCGGCGAGTTCGGGGTTGTGTTGATGGTCGGCGGCAATATCCCGGGCGTGACGCGAACGATCTCGATTGCGATTTACGATCAGACGCAGGCGCTCGACTATGCGGGCGCGAATCGGATGGCGCTGGTGCTATTGGCGTTTGCCTTCGTCACGCTGTCGATCACGTATTCGCTCAACCGCCGGGTCTGGGCGGTGTGGCCGATGCATCGCTAGCGGCCCGCGAACGATGGCCCCCGACAACGGCTTATGGGTGCGCATCACGCATCGGCTCTCGAACAGCTTCGCACTCGAGGCTGCATTCGAGGCGTCGGCAGGCTTCACGATGATCCTGGGGCCGTCGGGCGGCGGCAAGACAACCCTGCTCAATTGCATCGCCGGATTCGCGCGGCCCGACGAGGGGCGCATCGCACTCGGCCCGCGGGTGTTGTTCGATTCGGACGAACGCATCGACCTGCCGGCGGCAGAGCGTAGGTTAGGATACGTCTTTCAGAACCTCGCGCTGTTCCCCCATCTGACGGTCGCGCAAAATGTTCAATACGGAATCGTGAAACTGCCCGCCGAGGAACGGCGCGCGCGCATGATGACGATGCTCGATTCGTTTCACATCGCGCAGCTTATCGCGCGCAAGCCCGGCGAGATTTCCGGCGGCGAGCGCCAGCGGGTCGCACTCGCGCGCTCGCTGGTGACGAATCCCTCAGTGCTGATGCTCGACGAGCCGTTGTCCGCGCTCGACCACGCAACCAAATCCAAAATCCTCGACGACCTGCGCGCCTGGAACACAGCCCACGAAATTCCAATCCTGTACGTAACCCATTCGGCTGAAGAAGCCTTCGCGCTGGGAGAGCGTGTAGTGGTGCTGGAAGGCGGCCGGATCCTCGCGCAGGGGATGCCGCAATTCGTCCTTACAACACCGCGCCACGAAACGATCGCCCAGGTAGTGGGTTTCGAAAACGTCTTCGACGCAACAGTAAAATCAATCGCAGAGACCCAAGGCACGATGCTCTGTCAGTTGGACGGGAGCCCAGCCCAATTGGAAGTCCCACTAGGCCACGCAGAGACGGGAGCGCGAGTAAGAATAGCGATCCGCGCCGGCGACATAATCATCGCGGGCGAGCAACCGCACAACCTGAGCGCCCGCAATTCTTTTCAGGGAAGAATCCAGTCGATCCGCCGCGAGGGCGTGCGGGTAACAGTAATGGTCGAAGCCGGCGCAAATTTCGAGATCCACCTGACTCCGGCCGCAATCGACGACTTGCGATTGGAAGACGGAAAGGAAGTCTGGCTGGTGATCAAGACCTACTCGTGCAACCTGGTCGAGCCTTCGACGCGATAATCACGCCAAATACGGCGCGCTGGCTTGGAGGGATGGTGCCCCCTGCGGGATTCGAACCCACGGCCCCAGGATTAGGAATCCTGTGCTCTATCCATCTGAGCTAAGGGGGCGAGCTGAATACTTGGTCATATCAAACAGTTGCGAGCCTTGCGACCCTGGCATTGGGTTCAGCCTCCTTTTCAGTGCCCAGATCGGTGCCCAGTCCCCGCCAGATTCCGCAAGAACGCCTCTGTAAAACGGTCGGAGGCAAAAGGAAAAGCAAAGGGCGCCATCTACAAGCAATAACAACGGTTCACGTGGTATCGTCCGACGGAATCGAGCGGATTGTCCGCGGTTTTAGAGATTGAACGAAGTCATGAATGAAGCGCCGCCCGTCGTTTACCTCGCGCGGCACGGTGAGACTGTGTGGAGTCTTTCGGGCCAACACACCGGGCTTACCGATCTGCCGTTGACCGAGCGCGGCGAGCGCAACGCACGCCGGCTTGCTGATAGGCTCGAGGGACTGAGTTTCAAGCGGGTGTTCACCAGCCCGTTGCAACGCGCGGTGCGGACGTGCGAGTTGGCAGGCTTCGGCGCGCAGGCCGAAGTCGATCGCGACTTGGTCGAATGGAACTACGGAGAATACGAAGGGCGACGGACGGAGGACATCCATGCGGAGCGCCCGGACTGGCAACTATTTCGCGACGGTTGTCCAGGCGGCGAGTCACCCGGGCGGGTCGGCGTGCGGGCCGACCGAGTCGTGAAGCGTTTGCGCGAGATTGCGGGCAGCGTGCTGATTTTTTCGAGCGGTCACTTTCTGCGAGTACTGAGCGCGCGTTGGCTCGGGCTGGAACCGCTCGCGGGCAAGTACTTGCTGCTCAGCACGGCGAGCTTGAGCGCTCTGGGTTACGAACACAATTTATCCCAGCCGGTTATTCAACTTTGGAACGATACGAATCATGTGGGCTCATGACCGTCGCCGCGGTACTTTCAACTGTACCTGGCGAAGCCCGGCATACACTAAACAAAGCTCTGGAGGTGCGACCATGAAGGCTACTCAAACGCTCCACAATCTTGGGCAGAGCATCTGGCTCGACAATATCACGCGCGAACTGCTCGATAGCGGCACGCTCAAACGCTACATCAGCGATCTGTCGGTCACGGGCTTGACCTCGAATCCGACGATCTTCGACCACGCGATCGCTCACAGCAAGTCGTACGATCCCGAAATTCGCCGGCTGGTGGGCACAGGCCTTGCCGGTGAATCATTGTTCTTCGAGCTGGCGGTGCAGGACTTGACGCGCGCCGCCGATCTGTTCGCGCCAATCAACGAACGCACGGCTGGCGTCGATGGCTTCGTATCGCTGGAAGTGTCGCCGGTTCTCGCCTACGACACAAAAGCTACGGTGGAGCAGGCCAAAGCTCTTCACAAGAAAGCCAACCGGCGGAACTTGTTCATCAAAATTCCGGGCACGAGGGAAGGAGCGCCTGCGATCGAAGAGGCGATCTTTTCGGGCGTGCCGGTGAACGTGACCCTGCTGTTCTCGCGCGACCACTACGTGGCCGCCGCCGAGGCTTATATGCGCGGGCTGGAGCGGCGCATCTCTGCCGGTCTGAGCCCGGAAGTCCGCTCGGTGGCGTCGCTTTTCATCAGCCGCTGGGACAAGGCCACGATGGATAAAGTGCCCGACAAGGATCGCGACAAGCTGGGAGTCGCCATCGGCCAGCAAACTTACAAGGCGTATCGCGACGTACTGGAGTCGGATCGTTGGCAGCGGCTGACGAACTCTGGTGCGCGCGCCCAACGGCTGCTGTTTGCAAGCACTGGCACTAAAGATCCCAAGGCCTCCGATGTCCTCTATATAGGCGCGCTGGCCGCTCCGAACACGGTCAACACAATGCCGGAGGAGACATTGCTCGCGTTCGGCGAACACGGTCAGGCGAGCGGCGTCATCCCGCGTGACGGCGCGGACTGCGAAGAAGTGCTGGCAGAGTTCGGACGGGTTGGAATCGATGTGGCAAAGCTTGGCGCCGACCTGCAGACGGAAGGAGCCAAGTCCTTCGTCAACTCGTGGCAGGACCTGTTGAAGTCTATCGAGACCAAGAGCAACGCGCTCAAGTAGCGATGGAACATTCAAGCTGAAGTTCGGACACGCCCGGCCCTCTCTTACTCCTCCTTTGGAGTAGTGCTGGCTGGGCCCTTGAGCGCGTAATGCATCGCATAGTCGGGATCGCCTCCCGCCTGCACCCATATCGCCAGATCGGCCAACGTAAGATCCTCGCGGGTAAGCGCCATCTCGCGCAGGATACCGACCGTCGCGGCGCGCTCGTCCTCGAGCTCTTCGCGCTTGATGCGTAGTTCCTCGGCCTGCGCTTTCTGTGACTGCGCCTGCGCGCGGATTAACTCAACGTTGGCCGCATTCAGTTCGCGACTGGATTGCGTGCTGATGTAGCCGGTCGCCGTAGTGCCGGCCGTCCCGGCGAGCGATGCCGCGCCCTCGACGCCGGGCGCCGCAAGCAAGGCGCATCCGGAAGCCATAAACGCGAGGGCAACCAAGGCGATGATTCGGACCGACACGTTCTGACGGGTCTGACACATCCTGATCGCCCCTCCACGGGCTTGTAATATGTACGTAGCGCCGCGTCGTCGGATGCGTCGGACCTGTCGGCGTTGAAGACTCCCGCGGATGTCCCGTCAAATCTGCGCCATTTCGCGGGGGCGCGCGCTGATGTACAAATCATTAGTCAGGTTTCATTTGAGCGCCTGGCCACCGATCCGGTCGCGACTGGAAATACCACATGGCGGATGACAAAAATTCTCTCCGATCGAATAGTAGCGTGTTGGTTGACGGGCCTTCGCGGGCGCCGGCGCGCGCAATGCTCAAGGCCGTCGGGTTTACTGATGAAGACTTGAGCAAACCGCTTATCGCCGTCGCACATACGTGGATCGAGATCATGCCGTGCACGGCGCATCTGCGGGATCTGGCCGAGCACGTTAAGCGCGGGATTCGCGCGGCGGGGGCTACGCCGATTGAGTTCAACACGATTGCCGTTTGCGACGGGATCTCGATGGGGACGCACGGCATGCGCGCATCCTTGATTAGCCGCGAAGTGATCGCCGACTCGATCGAGCTCACCGTGCGCGGGCATCTGTTCGACGGCGTCGTCGCAATGTCGGGATGCGACAAAACGATTCCCGCAACCGTCATGGCGTTGCAGCGGCTCGACCTCCCGTCGCTGATGATTTACGGCGGCTCGATCCAGCCGGGGCGCTTTGGCGATCAGCAGGTTTCGATCCAGGACGTGTTCGAAGCCGTGGGAGCGCATTCGGCCGGCAAGATGAAGCTCGAGGATCTCAAGAAACTTGAAGACGTCGCGTGTCCCGGAGTTGGCGCATGCGGCGGGCAATTCACCGCTAACACGATGGCGCTGGCGACCGAGCTGCTGGGAATCTCGCCGATGGGCTCGAACAGTATTCCCGCGACCGATCCTAAAAAGCCGGAGAGCGCGTTCCAGGCCGGACGGCTCGTCGTCGATTTGCTCAAGAAAAAACTCAAACCGAGCCAGATAATCACGAAGAAGGCGCTCGAGAACGCGATCGCGTCGGTCGCGATGACGGGCGGCTCGACCAACGCGGTTCTGCATCTGCTCGCGATCGCGCACGAGGCGGGAATCGCGCTCGACATCGAAGACTTCGATCGCATCAGCTCGCGTACTCCGCTGCTGGCGGACCTGAAGCCGGGCGGGCGGTTCCTCGCGACCGATATGTACAAGGCGGGCGGGATCCCGCTGATCGCAAGACGCCTCAAGGAAGCCCTGCTGCACGAAAACGAAATGACGGTGACCGGCAGAACGATCGGCGTCGAGGCCGAGGCGGCGCGCGAGACTGCCGGGCAGGAAGTCGTGCGGCCGGTCACTAAACCAATCAAACAAACCGGCGGGCTGGTGATTTTGAAGGGCAACCTCGCGCCGGAAGGATGCGTGGTCAAGGTCGCGGGGCACGAGCGCATGACACATCGCGGGCCCGCGCGCGTGTTCGATTGTGAGGACGACGCCTTCAAAGCGGTCTCGGCACAGAAGATCAAGCCGGGCGACGTCGTCGTCATCCGCTACGAAGGCCCGCGTGGCGCGCCGGGGATGCCCGAGATGCTCGGCGTCACGGCGGCGCTGTCGGGCCAGGGTCTTGGTGAATCGGTCAGCCTGCTGACGGACGGGCGATTCTCGGGCGCGACGCACGGCCTGATGGCTGGGCACGTCGCGCCGGAAGCCGCGGTCGGCGGCCCGATAGCGGCGGTCCGCGATGGCGACGTGATAACGTTCGATATCGCGAAGCGCCGACTCGACGTTGCGCTCAGCGACGAGGAACTCCGGACGCGGCTTAAGAATTGGAAAGCGCCTGAGCCTCATTACAAGAGCGGGGTGATGGCGAAGTACGCACAGACAGTATCGTCATCGTCGCGCGGGGCTGTGACAAATTGAAGGAGTCAGCGGAATCGGCGGCAGAAGCTCCCGCGCGCGCAGCGCGCCGACGCTTCTGCCGCCGGCTGTTTGCGACGCTCGCGATGCTGGCGATGCCGGCAGTCGTCCTGCACGCGCGCGTCGCGCGCGCGCAGGACGACTGGCAAGTCATCGAGCGGCATACGACGTCGCAGGCGCCGGGCGACGCCGGCGCCGGCGCGCCCGCCGTCAAGGCGGGCGCCGGCACGGTCGTGGCCTGCGGCGAAGAGGCCAAGCCCGCCGACGAACCCTATAAGAGCATGGTCGCCCAGCTCAACGATATGTGGGGAACGAACTTCCAGGTTTACGAATCGCTCAAATCGGGCTCGCCCCACGCCCGCAACGGTGGCTGCCTTTTCTACAACCAGCAGTTCCTGAACAGCCTCCTTCAACAGTGGATGAGAATCGACGACCCGGACGCCGTGCGCCCGATGCTCTACGCGATCTTCGCGCACGAGATCGGTCACCTCGCGCACAACGACTTTGATCCCGCCAGTCAAGACGTTCCTGTGAGAAACAAGGAGCTGGCGGCGGATCAGTTTGCCGGCTACTCGCTCGAGCGGATGGGGATTCGTCGCCTGGATCCGGTCGAAGTTACGCGCTACTACCAGCTCACGGGCGATGACTTCGTTGGTCAGGCGTCCGGACATGGCAGCGGCGACGAGCGCTCGACGGCGTTCGAGGACGGATGGCATCGCGCGGAAGTCGGACTGCCGGAACAAGGGACGCAGCAAGCCGGCGGACTCGGCGAGCCTTAAATTTCCTGGTCGTAATCGTTTAGCATGAGCGCCTCGACAATTTCGAATTCATCACAGACTGCGACCGCCGCGATTCGCGTTGAAGCCGACGCGATCGAAGCGCGCGTCCTTGGCTTTCGCTACGGGGATCGCCAGGCACTGAGCGACGTAAGTTTTTCGATCGCTCGCGGCGAAATCTTTGGCTTCCTTGGACCCAACGGCGGCGGCAAAACCACTCTGTTCAAGCTGCTTTCGACGCTGGCGCCGATCCAATCGGGAAGCGCGCGACTTTTCGGCCACGACCTGGCGGGCGAAACCAGCGCGGTGCGGCGGCGCCTCGGCGTCGTGTTTCAGCATCCGAGTCTCGACGGTAAGCTGACCGTCGGCGAAAATCTCGCGGCTCACGGTCATCTATATGGAATCGCCGGCAAGCGGTTGCGCGAGCGAAGTGCGGCGATGCTCGAGCGGCTCGGGTTGTCGGCGCGCGAGCGCGACCGGGTCGAGACGTTGTCGGGCGGACTCCAGCGCCGGGTCGAACTCGCCAAGGCGCTCCTCCACGAGCCGGCACTGCTGCTGCTCGACGAGCCCAGCACGGGGCTTGATCCGGCGGCGCGCCGCGAATTTTGGAACTATCTCGAGCACCTGCGCGAGAAAGAGGGCGTGACCGTTGTGCTGACGACGCATTACATGGAAGAGGCCGAGCGATGCGATCGCATTGGGATCATGCATCAAGGCAAGCTGGTCGCCATTGCGCCGCCCGGCGAGCTCAAGTCCGAAGTCGGCGGTGACGTGATCGTGATCCGGACGGAAGAGCCTGAAATTTTGCAGCGAAAAATACTGGCGCGCTTCAAGCTCAAGAGCCAACTCGTGGACGGCGCGATACGGATCGAGAAATTGCGCGCGCATGAACTGGTTCGCGACCTGATCGACGCATTCGGCGAGGAGATCGAATCGGTTTCCTTCGGTAAGCCGACGCTCGAGGACGTCTTCGTGCATCTCACCGGTCATCAGTTTTTCGCGAACACGCCGGAGACGGAGTAGGCGGCGATGGGCGAGATTTTCGTTCAGGCCGAGACGCTCTGGTATCGCGAGGTCGTGCGGTTCATCCGCCAACCGATCCGCGTGATGAGCGCAATAGCGACGCCGCTGGTTTTCTGGCTGCTGCTCGGCGCGGCCTGCAAGCGTCGTTCAAGCCGAGCGGGATGCCGGCCGGAATCGACTACGTGCAGTACTTTTATCCCGGCGTGATCGTGCTGATGCTGCTGTTCACGGCGATTTTCGCGACCGCCTCGACCGTTGACGATCGCCGCCAGGGTTTTCTGCAAGGCGTGCTGGTCGCCCCAATCTCACGCGCGACGATCGTGCTGGGCCAGGCGCTCGGATGCACCACGCTCTCCCTGATGCAGGGCGCCATCTTCCTCGCGATGGCGCCGTTGGCGGGAATCCACCTCAGCCTCGAAGCGATCGTGGTGTCGCTTGCGATGATGGGGTTGATCGCGTTCGCGATGACGAGCATCGGATTGGCGATGGCGTGGAAGACGGAATCGACGCAGGGTTTCCACGCGTTCATGAACATGCTGTTGCTACCCATCTGGATGCTGTCGGGCGCGGTCTTTCCAGTAGCGGGCGCGCCGGGATGGTTTCAATGGACGACGCGGCTGAATCCGCTGACCTACGCGGTGGACGCGCTGCGGCGCGGGCTCTATCTCGCGGAGCCGGCATCGAGCGGCGCAACGACGCCGATGGGATCGTCCGTATTGATCGCGATCGCATTTGCCGCGTTCGCGTTCATCCTCGCAACCCGCGTCGCCCGCACCGCCTCGACGATTTGATATCTGGAACAGCACTCACCTAAAACTCGCGATTTGCGCACTGTTGGCAGTTATGCCAACATGATAGAAAGGTAACAGGCAGGAAAGATGATATCGACGCGGCCGGTATCCTGGCTCACGCCTGCGCGCAGGACTTTCGACGGATTTCCGGAAGATGCACGCGAAACGATTCTCGACGCGTTGACCATTGCCGCGGAAGGCAGCAAAGCGGTGATCGCCAAACCGATGAAAGGGCTTGGATCGGGTGTTTTTGAGATCGCGCTGCCGTACCGAGGAAATGCCTTTCGAGTGGTGTACGCGGTACAGCTTGGCGATGACCTGTGGGTGGTGCATGCGTTTCAAAAGAAATCGACGCAGGGCATCAAGACACCGAAGCACGAGATCGATCTGATTCAGAACCGAATCAAGCGGCTGAAGGAGATACTGTGATGAAAAAGCACGAGCCTGAAATTATCCGCGGGAGCGGAAATATCTATCGCGATTTCAATCTCCCAGACGCCGACGTTCGTCAGTTAAAGGCGATCCTGGCGGCTGCGATCATTAAAACGCTCGACCGAAGAAGCCTTAGCGTTCGCAGCGCGCAGCGCCTTACGGGGATCGATGCGGGAGACTTCTCACGCGTGCGCAATGCGGATTTTCGGCGCATCAGCGTCGAACGCCTGATGGCTATAATCAATCTGCTGGGATCGCGGGTTAACGTAGAGATAAAGCTGCGTCGAAAACAAACCACAGCGAAAGGCGTTGCCGCGTAATCGACGACTTACCGCGGCGGCATCCGCAGCGCGCCGTCGAGGCGGATCGTCTCGCCGTTCAGCATTTCGTTCTCGACGATTTGGCGCGCGAGCGCTGCGTACTCGGACGGCTTGCCCAGGCGCTGCGGAAACGGGATCTGCGCGGCCAGCGCTTTGCGATTCGGCTCGGGCAGACCGGCGAGCATCGGCGTCTCGAAAGTTCCCGGCGCGATCGTGCAGATGCGGATGCCGAGCGACGCGAGGTCGCGCGCGATTGGCAGCGTCATCGAAACCACCCCGCCCTTCGACGCCGAGTACGCAACCTGCCCGATCTGTCCATCGAACGCGGCGACTGACGCGGTATTGATGATGACGCCGCGCTCGCCGTCGGGACCCGGCTGATTCTTTGCCATTTGCGCCGCCGCCAGCCGCGTGACATTGAAAGTCCCGATGAGATTCACTGCGATTACTTTGCTGAACAGGTCGAGCGAGTGCGGGCCGTCCTTGGTCACCGTGCGCATCGCGCGGCCGATGCCGGCGCAGTTTACGGCGATCTGAATCGAGGAGAACTTCGCGACCGTTTTAGCAATCGCGTCCGTAACTTGCTCAGCGGAAGCGACATCGGCCTCGACAAAAAGCGCATTGGCGCCGAGCGACTCGGCGACTTTGGCGCTTGGCGATGACGGCAAATCGAGAATCGCAACCTTGGCGCCGGCCGCCGCGAATTCGCGCACGGTAGCCTCGCCGAGTCCGGAGCCGCCACCAGTCACAAGCGCGACCGCATTTTTGAGATTCATATCGACCTCGCGGGAGTAAGTGCTGCAAACGCGAAGAGGTTAGAACCGTAGTCGGCGCGATGCAACCGGAGAAGGAACCTAACCTTGGCCCCTTCCCTCGAGCGAAGGGAAACAATTATTCGGATTGATCAGGGGGACAGTGCCGGTTGGATCGAATGCGGTGCTTCTAGCATTCGCCGGGCGATGGCGATGGCGTCGCTCGAGCCGGCCAATTCGAGGATGTCGCCGGGACGCAGCACTTCCTCGCCGGTGGGCACTACCACTTCAGAATCGCCGCGGCCGATCGCGACTATCACCGCGCCGCTGCTGGCGTGCAAGCCCAGCTCTGCGAGGCTTTTGCCCACGCCTTCGCTGTCGGCGGCCAGCGGGACCGGCGTGATCATCCCAATGCCGGGGACCTCGTAAGATCGCGCGCCGTCGGCGCCGGCATGACCACCCTGCAGCGCGAGACGAATAAGCTGGGTGGCATTGCGAATCTGTCCTTGTATCTGGCGCGCGCTGCGGGTCACGACGACGATCAACAACACACTCGTGATCACGATGATGCCGATGCCTTCCAGCGGCTCCATAAACGGCTGAACGATCGCAAGCAACGGCACCGCCGTGACCAGCAGAATCGTGATCTGCAGCAATTCGATCAACGCATTCATCGCCGGCGCCCCGCTCGCGGGAAGTTCAGCGAAGGCGCGCGCGGCGAGCGCGGCCGCCAGCCGCCGCGACGCGAAGTACATCGCGGCCGCAGGCACGGCACATACCAGGAGCGCGAACGCGTCCATGTACAGGCCGGCGTTGAAATAGTTGAGATGCTCGATACTCGCGACGGTCGTAGTCAGGTCGAACGGATCGAATTCGTTGACGATGAGAATCGCGCCAATCAGGATTGCGCTGGAGACGATTGCTGCCGTCGGCCAGGCGATCGAATTGGCGTCGCGCGCGGGCTCTTCTGCGTTGCGAATTCGCTCGAGCCAGGAGTCGTAGAGCGCTTCGAGCACTTTCAGCCGCTGCGGCATCCGCGCGGACACGAACTCGGCGACCGGAATCGAGCCGCGGATCATGTACGGCGTCAGGAACGTGGTAATCGCGGAGACTGCGACGGCGAGCGTGTAGAGAAAATCGCGGGTTGCGCCAATCTTCAAGCCGGCGCCGGCGATGATGAACGAGAATTCGCCGATTTGCGACAGGCTCATGCCGGCCTCAATCGAGATTTTGGTGCCGGCTCCGCTCAAGATCGAAGCCAACGTCACGCCGAAAATTTTCCCGCCGATCACCGCCAGCGTCAGTACAATCAGCGCCTGCCAGTGCTGCTGGATAAGCATGGGATCGATCATCATGCCGACCGACACGAAGAACACCGCGCCGAATATATCTCGCAGCGGCGCCACCAGATGCTCGATCTGGGCGGCCTCGCCGGATTCCGCAACCAGGGACCCCGCCAGGAAGGCGCCAAGCGCGACTGAGTAGCCCGCACGCTCGGCGACAATCGAGAAGGCGAAGCACAGACCAACGACCGCGACCAGCGTCGTCTCGGGCCGGCCCATCCGCACTACGAATCGCACCAACGGCGGCACGACGAGGAAGCCGATGCCGACGAATGCAACCAGGAAAAGGATCAGGCGCGCGATCGTCACCGTCATCAGCGACGCCGACACACTCGCGCCCGAGGCCAGTGTGGTCAGGATCGCGAGCTCGACGACCGCGGTTAGATCTTCAGCGAGTAGTACTCCGAACACCAGTTCGCGCAGGCGGTCGGAGACGGGTGTTTCCTGGTAGGCCTTGGCGACGATGGTCGTGCTCGAAATTGAAAGGATCGCGCCGGTGAAGATGCTCTCGAGCGGCGTCCATCCGAGCGCACGTCCGCATACGTAACCGATCCAGACCATGATGCCGACCTGGAGCGCGGTGATGAAGCCCGAGGTCGGGCCGAGGCGAATCAGCTTGCGCACGCTGAACTCGAGGCCCAGGGCGAACATCAAGAGGATCACGCCAAGCTCGGAGAGCGTGTGGATGCGCTCGGGGTCGGCGAGCAGCGGCGGAATGTAAGGACCGACGATCAAGCCCGCGATCAGGTAGCCGACAACGACTGGCTGGCGGATCTTCTGAAACAATATCGTGGTGATGGCGGCGACGCATAGCACCATCGCGAGATCTTCGAGAAATGTTTGTGAAGCGATTACGTGCACAGCGGCGACGGTGCATTCTAACTTGTCGCGGTGCGCGAGTGCGAGGGTGTACCCTCAACGAGCGTCAGTGACGCGGGGCAGTACCTTGGTCCAGAACAGCTCGATCGTTTTCATCAGGCGGTCGTGCGGCATCAGGCCGTTGTACATCCACGCGAAGATCCACCTGATCGGCAGACGCTTCAGCAGGTGCTCAACCTGACGGGTGACAGTGTCAACCGTGCCGACGAACGCGAGGCCGTTGCTCCATAGATCGGCGGGCTCACCGGTTTTGGGATCGTCGAGACCTTTGGAAAATCCGAACGGCTCGAACCATTCGTGGCCGCAGAAATAACCGCTCTCCCGCCAGATTGCGCGCGCTTCGTCGTCGCTGTCGGCGATCACGATGTCGCGCAGCACGCCCATCCCCTCGCCGAGGGGCTTGCGCGAGACCTCCGCATACACTTCACAGAGCTGATGCTCGAGCGAGGGATGCAACGGCGGCAAAATCGCGGTGACGCCCTCCTGCGCACACCATCTAATGCTGCGCTCGGACGACGCGAACGGCTGGAAGATCGGCGGGTGCGGCTTCTGCACGGGCTTGGGCACGACCGAGACCGCGCGCACGATTCCGTTTTCGATGCCGCCGCCCCATTTGGCGGTCGCATCGAGCGTCCACGGCGTTTTGCCGGGCGGGATGCGCCAGTACTTGCCCTCGTACGAAATAAAATCCTGGGTCCATGCCTGCTTGATGATGCGAAAATTTTCCTCGAACGCCGCGCGATTCGCGTTGTCGATCTCGTCGTGCTGATGCGGCAGCGCACCATGAATTCCGTGCGTCTGCTGAGCCATGATATCGACCCATCGCCGCTGATAGCCGCGCGCGAAGCCGGCGTTGGCGCGCCCGCCGCTCATGTGATCGAGCATCGCAATGTCCTCGGCGACGCGCAGAGGATTTTGCGACGGCAACACGATGCCGAGCTGGCCGACGCGCAGCTGCTTGGTCTGCATCGCGACGTACAAGTCGAGCAGCACGGGGTTGTTCGACAGCTCGAAGCCTTCGACGTGAAAATGATGCTCGGTGAAACTGATCGAGTCGTAGCCGAGGTCGTCGGCGAGCCGGGCCTGTCCCGTGATGTCGTGCAGCATCTGATCGTAAAGATGACCTTGCAAGCCGACGCGGCCCTTTTCGATGTCGGCTTTGCTGCCGACCGACGGTAGATAGAAGAGCGAGACCTTCATGGTATCCCGACTGTAGAACTCCTCGACTGAAAACGCCAAACGACAAGCACCACTCAGGTCTTTGCCGAAATCAACTGGGCGGCGCTATAGTCGGGGCGCAATCCGGCGCAAAACGATTCCGGCGATCGGCAAAAATTATTGGAGAGGTTAAATCGATGTCGCAACAACAACTCCAGCAGATAATCCAAATGCTCAAGGCGCAGCCGATTGCGGGCCATCCGACGGTCCAGGAGACCCGCGCGAATTTCGAGCAGATGGCGGCGCTATTTCCGGTCGCCGCCAACGTCAAGTGCGAGCCGGTGAACGCCGACGGCATCAAGGCGGAATGGGTCACTGCGCCAGGCGCCGACGCGGGGCGCGCGGTGCTCTACCTGCACGGTGGCGGCTACGTGATCGGATCGATCAATACGCATCGCGATCTCGCCGCACGAATCTCGCGCGCGGCAAAGGCGCGCGTGCTGTTAATCGACTACCGGCTCGCGCCCGAGCATCCGTTTCCGGCGGCGGTCGAGGATTCCGTGACCGCGTACCGCTGGATGTTGGCGCAGGGATTTAAGGCCTCGCGCATTGCAATCGCGGGCGACTCTGCCGGCGGGGGACTCACGGTTGCGGCGCTGGTTGCGATTCGCGACGCCAAGCTCGCCAGTCCCGGCGCGGGAGTGTGCCTGTCGCCGTGGACCGATCTCGAAGGCCTGGGCGATTCGATGAAGTCCAAGGCGTCGGTCGATCCGATGGTGAACAAGGAGGCGCTGGCCGAAATGGCGGCGCACTACCTGGCCGGGCAGAATCCGCGCAGCCCGCTCGCCGCGCCCCTGTATGCCGACCTTGCTGGACTGCCGCCGCTGCTGATCCACGTCGGCACCGCGGAGACCTTGCTCGACGACTCGACGCGTCTCGCAGAACGCGCGCGCAAGGCGGGCGTGAAGGTCACGCTCGAGCCGTGGGAGAACATGATCCACGTCTTCCAGGTGTTCGCGCCTATGCTCGACGAGGGCCAAGAGGCGATCGAAAAGATTGGGGAGTTCGTCCGCGCCAACGCCGCGTAAGATTGGTGCGTCCATCGGCGAGCGCGTAGCCGCTCTGGACTGGGAGCGCATCGGGCGCGACCTCGACCAGCAGGGCTACGCGGCGACCGGCGGAGTTTTGCGCGCGGCCGAGTGCAGCGAACTGATCGCGCTGTACCCCGATCGCGAGCGTTTTCGCAGCCGCGTCGTGATGGAACGGCATCGCTATGGCGTCGGTGAGTACAAGTATTTTGCGCGACCGATGCCGCCGCTGGTCGAGGAGCTGCGCGTCACGTTGTATCGCAAGCTGGCGGCGACGGCGAATCGATGGGCCGAGCGGATGCGCTCGCGCGATTCGTATCCGGCTACGCTCGCGGAATTCCTGAAAGTTTGCGCCGCTCACGGACAGACCAGGCCGACGCCGCTGATCCTTCGCTACGAGGCCGGCGGCTACAACTGCCTGCATCAGGATTTGTACGGCGAGGTCGCGTTTCCGCTGCAGTTCACGTGCGCACTCAGCCGGCGCGGGCGCGACTTCGAAGGCGGAGAGCTATTGCTCGTCGAGCAGCGGCCACGCGCACAATCGCGCGGCGAAGCGATCGGGCTCGATCTCGGCGAAGGAATTATCTTCGCGAATCGTTACCGCCCCGCGCCGGGCACGAGGGGATACCATCGCGTGAACATGCGTCACGGCGTCAGCACTATAAAATCAGGCGTGCGCTACGCGATGGGCGTCATCTTCCACGACGCTGCGTGAACCCAGTGAACCAGCCTACGGATTGTGGTCGTCGGCCGCACACTTGCCGTCGCTGCATTCGCAACTCGCGCCTTCGTTGTCGGTACGGTACTGGCCGCAGAAGTCGGCGCAGGCCGTCAGGTTGTCGTCCGTACCGTAGAAGCCTTTGCACCCTGCCGCGGCGGTGGGCGTCTTGGGATTGCTGAAGTCGGCGTGACGATCGATGTCAGCCGCATATGCCAACCCCACTACCGCGATCGCAAACAGACCCGACATGATCATCTTTCGCATCGAATCGTCCCCTAAGCACGAAGCCCCCAAGCCGCGTGCGAGAATCATTTGACGGTATCAACACCCTCCCCTATTCACAAACCAAGTCTCCGAAGCGGCGGGCGGTTCGAGATGTATCGAAGCACCTTTCACACAATGTTGTCCCCAAAATAACAGACTGCTAGGTTGCGATGAGAACGTAAACGCGCCTGTCTTCAGGCAAAGGGGAGTCTTTCAAATGCAGCGAAGCTTGCTGGTTGTCTTTCTTTTCGTCTCGATGACCCTTGCGGCGTGCGCGTCGCAGAGCACCTCGAGCAGCGGCGGCGGTTCGTCGGACGCGGTTGTGATGAACGGATGCAGAGTCGATCCGGCGCGAATCTGTAACACCATTCGCGGTCAGAACGTCGTCATGAGCAACACCGGCTTAACGGCCGACTCGCGGATGGTCGAGCAGGATTCGGCGCGCACGGCGAACATCCAGGTCCCAATCAAAAAACCCAACGGCGATGAACTCTTCGAAGTTGAATGCAGCATGAACACGTTGAATCAATCGGTTAGCTGGGCGCATATCAGACCCGGGCCGACAATCACCGACAACGACGCAACGTATCTGCGCGGGGCGGGCTACTGCTCCGAGCCCTGAGCAATTCTTCATGCGATACTTCAAGTTTGCTGTTTTGGGCGTTGCGGCGCTTTTCCTGGCCGCCCACGCCGCGGCGCAGCAGACTTCCGTTACAACATCGCCGGGAGTGCCGCCCGATTTTACTGAGAGCGCCAAGCAGCGCGTGAACTATTATCGCGCGATGGCGAACTTGCCGCCGATCGTCGAGGACGCCGCAATCAGCGCCGGCGCGCTAAATCACGCGCGCTACCTGGTAAAGAATGGAATCGCCGGCGGCGACATCATCCTCGACAATGGACAACTGCGTTCTCAGGCTCCGCAGGACGCCTTCCGATGGGAGGACAAAAGCAGGCCATTCTTCACCAACGACGGCGCGTCGGCCGGCAGATACGCCTCCGTCGTGACGGCGCGGGAGATCAACTTGAGTGGCGCCGACTTCGTGGATCTCTTGATGACGATGCCGTTCAGAGGACTGGATCCGATGGTGCCGCAGTTCTCGGTCGCCGGACTCGGCGCATACTGCGACCCGGGCCTGTGCGCGATCGTGATCCCGTATCGCTTCGCCCTGGAGAAGACTGAACGCATCGCGCTCTACGACGGACCGGCAAGCGACCGATTCTGGAATCCGAACCTCGGGCTCATTCCGATGGAGATCGGCCGGCTGCGCTCGCCCGTCGAATTTCCGCCCGACGGCGCCACCGTCAACCTGCAATCGTTCGCCGGCGAGGATTATCCAGATCCGTTGTCGTCATGTCCCGGCTACAAACCTCCGACCGGCGCTCCGATCTCGATTCAACTTGGACAAGGTTACGGCCCCGACGGCAGCCTCGAAGTCTCATCGGTCCTCGTCATGCGTGACGGCGCCGAAATCGACACGTGCCTGATCACTGCGTCGTCGTACATCGGGCG
Source organism: uncultured delta proteobacterium (assembly GCA_963711565.1). Lineage (GTDB taxonomy): Bacteria > Desulfobacterota > Binatia > Binatales > Binataceae > Binatus. Next base: position 60,004 of record CAVQEQ010000003.1, read on the forward strand.
CAACGATTCGCAAACACAGATCGGCAAGACCGGCCTCGCAAGCCTCGGCGCGGCTGTGATTCTGCCCCGCGAGCCGCTCGCGCCTGGGCATTACAAGGTCGCGTTGAAGGAAGCCGACAAGCTCTATCAGTGGGGTTTTACGGTTGTGGCGCCGGCGCGTCAGGCGGCGGCAGTACCTGCGAGTCCGCCGCCGGCTAGTCGATCGCAGCCGATGACCTGGTAGCTGCGGGTTCGAATCGCGTCAGCGGAATCAACAGCGCAAAAGACGCCAGCGCGACCACAAATGCGGCGGCAATCGCGACGCGGTAGCTGCCGGTGCGATCGATGATCAATCCCACCAGCGGAGGACCAGCCATCGCGCCAATTCCACCGCTGGTGTAGAGCACGCCGAGCAGCGAGCCCATCCGCTGAGTGCCAAACAGATGAGCAATCACGGCGGGTGAGAGCGCGACATAGCCGCCGTAGCCCGCGCCCATCACTAGTGCGAACGCCACCATCATTGGATATGAAGCCGCGATCAGCCAAAGGCCGTAGCTGAGCGCGAGCACCAGAAAGCTGGCCTGGTAGAGGCGCACCACTCCCACGCGATCGGCCAGGCTGCCCAAGCCCATGCGTCCCGCGACACTCGCGCCGCCGATGACGCCGACAAGCGCGGCGCTGGCAAACTCGCTCGCACCGTGGTCGCGCGCGAACGACGGCAAATAGACAAGCGGCACGAAGATCACTGTCGAGACCGTCACCGACGATGTGTAGAGAAAGGCGAAGGCTGGACTGCGAACCACGTCGGCGAGCCGGACGCGCGACGGCGTCACGTGGACGGGAGGACGCTCGACGATCCACGCGCAGCCGAGCAGGATCGCCGTGGTCGCAATCGCAAACGCGACGTACGTCGCACGCCATCCGAGATGCGCGATCAAGGCGGCGGCGATCGGCGCGCCGCATACCGTGCCGAATCCGATTCCCGCCACTGCTATTCCAAGTGCGGTGTTGCGCCGCCGAAGGAACCATCCGCCGACCACCGCAACCATTGGAACGTATGCGCACGCGACTCCGACGCCGACGCCGAGTCCGTAACTCAGGTAGCCGAGCCAGAGACGATCGATCACGGACGTCAGTGCGAGACCGAGTCCCATGAACAGCGCTCCCGTGGCGACTACGATTCGCGGGCCGAAGCGATCGGAGAGATGGCCGGTGATGGGACCGAGGCAGCACCAGATCAACACCGTGATCGAGAATACCGCCGAGGTCGCGCTGCGATCCGCGCCGAACTCCGCCGCCATCGGTTTGAAAAATGCGCCGAAGCTGTAGGCGACGCCGTACACCGCGCACATCGCGACGAATGCGGCCGCGACCATCCGCCACGCGCGCGGAGAATCGAACAGCTCGAGCGACGGGATCGGCTCGCGCGATTCCGCCGCGCCGGATACTCCCGCGTCAGTGATGACGGCCCTCATGCTCGAGCGCGACACGCGCCGCCTTCAGCTCTTTGCGCTTGGCGCGGTCGACGATCGGGTAGTGGAGATTCAAATCCTCGAGTGCGTCGACAATCGCGGCGGACACGACCAGGCGCGTGTACCATTTGTTGTCCGCGGGCACGACGTACCAGGGCGCGTGCGGAGTCGCGGTGTGCTGGATCATTTCCTCATAGGCGATCATGTAGTCCGGCCAGTGCTCTCGTTCCGCAACGTCGGAGGCCGAAAATTTCCAGTTCTTGGCGGGCTCATCGAGTCGTTTCAGGAAGCGCTTCTTCTGTTCCTCTTTCGATAAGTTCAGAAAAAACTTGCGGATAACGACGCCGTTGCGCGACAGGTAATGCTCGTGCGCGTTGATATCGGCGAACCGTTCGTTCCAGATGTTCTTGGTGACCAGTGACGGCGGCATCCGTTCGCGCTCGAGCATCTCCTTGTGCACGCGGACGATGAGCACCTCTTCGTAGTAGGAGCGGTTGAAGATTCCGATTCGGCCGCGCTCGGGGATGCACTTGTTGGCCCGCCACATGTAGTCGTGATCGAGCTCCTCAACGGATGGCTGCTTGAAGGAGAAGACCTGACATCCCTGCGGATTGACCCCCGACATCACGTGCTTGATCGCGCCGTCCTTGCCGGCCGCATCCATCGCCTGGAAGATCAGAAGGATCGCCCACCGATCCTGCGCGTAGAGCTTGTCCTGCAAATCGCTCAGCTGCTCGACCCCGCGCGGCAATTCCTTTTCAGCGACCCTCTTCGATTTCACACCGCTGCTATCACCGGGATCGAAATCCTTCAGTCGAAACTTGCGGCCGTTGTCAACGCGATATCGTTTTGACAAATCCCTCGAGACTGACATCTTGGATGCGCCCTCCCGTTTGGTCCCGCTCGATCGTTACACTACGCCGCGCACAACAGTCGAGCGCAGCCGGGCGGCGCAACTTTCAATTCACAATCGATTTGCGATACTCCGTTTAGCATGAAGATTAAAATTACCGCCCGGCCAATCCTCCCCGCCATCATACTCATGCTCGCGCTCGCAAACGGACCGGCGCTGGCTGGAACCGTGAACTGCGATTCATACGGTGGCGCGCGCAATACGTGCGGAGCGGACACCCGCAACGGTGTCGCACTCGCGCACCAACTGAGCGGAGCCAAGTGCAAGATGGGAGTGAGCTGGGGCGTTCAGGACAACAACCGGATCTGGGTCGATCAAGGATGCCGCGGAATATTCACTACCGGCGTGATGTGGTCGAACAACGGAGGAGGAGGTGGTGGCGGTGGCGGTGGCGGTCAGCGGTTGACGTGCGCGTCATACAGCAATCGCAGGACCGAATGCCCCGCCAACACCGGCGGCCGAGTCAGCCTGACCCGCCAATGGAGCAACGCCCCCTGCATCCAGGGTATGAGCTGGGGCTACAACAACAGAATGGTATGGGTAGATCGCGGCTGCCGCGCCGACTTCCAGTTCGGGAACTGAGTGGTGCGCCATGAGGGACTTGAACCCCCGACCTGATGATCCGTAGTCATCCGCTCTAATCCACTGAGCTAATGGCGCATCTGAACCCTAGAAATTTTCACATCGCGCGCCAGCGAGCAAGCCGCTTGCCTTTGACTCAACAAAACGGGCCAGCGGAGAGCAGTTTCCGCTGGCCCGTACTGACTGGTCTGGAGAAGTGACAAACCAGCCAGTTCTACTGTAGGTAGCTGTTTCATACAAAAATGCCGCGCGTATGTCCACCCCTGAACGCTCTCAGGAGTGAGTAAGGGAATCACCCCTGCGCGGCTGGAATCCAGACCGACACCGTCGTGCCTTCATGCACCTTGCTCTCGATCCGCAGCGCGCCGTGATGCAACTGCACGATATGCTTGACGATCGCCAGCCCCAGCCCGGTGCCGCCGAGCTCGCGCGAGCGTGCGCGATCGACGCGATAGAATCGCTCCGTCAGACGCGGGATGTCCGCGGCTGGAATTCCCTCGCCCGTGTCCACGACCACCAGCGCGACGCCCGGCTTTGCCCCCGCGCCGTTGGACTCCGCGACTTCGCGCGCCTCTACGGTGACGCGCCCCTCGCGCGGCGTGTACTTGATCGCGTTGTCGATCAGATTGAGCATCACCTGGTGCAAGCGGTCGCGATCGCCGGCCACCTTCGGCAACCCCGGCGGGCAATTCACTTCGAGGCGCAGGCCACGCCGTCCCGCCTGCTCCTGCATCAGCTCAGCCGCTTCGGACAGTACGCGCGACGGCTCGAGCTGCTCGATCTTGAGCGGCGTCAGCCCGCGCTCCAAATCCGAGAGCGAGACCAGGTCGTCGAGCAAGCGCGCGAGGCGTCGCGCCTGCCGCTCGATGATGCCGAGAAAGCGCGTCGAGGTCTCGCGATCGTCCACGCCTTGAATGAGAGTCTCGGCGTAGCCGTACAGTGCGCTCAGCGGCGTGCGCAACTCGTGCGTGAGATTCGAAATGAAATCGGCGCGCAGCGTCTCGTAAGACTTGAGCTGCGTGATGTCGTGAAAAACGAAGACCCACGCCGCACCGCGCGACGTACGAATCTGCGCCGCACTCGCGCTGACGTGGAGCGGCGTTGGATTCTGAATCATGATTTCCGCGCTCATGACCTGGTTGTCGGTGGACCGCATCGAGCGCCCGGCAAACTCCTGCAGGCGCGGGTCGCGGCACAGCTCGACGAACGGCCGATCGCGATAGTCCGTATCGGCCCCCAGAGCGAAGATACGCCGCGCCGCACCGTTGAGCAGGATCACTTCGCCGCGCGCGCCCGTCACGACCACCGCTTCCGCCATGCTGCGGAGGATCGCCTCAAACTCGTCGCGCTGCTCAGCCAGCGAATCCACGTCGGCCACGATCGAGTCGGCGGCGTCGAGCAAATGATGCTCCGCCCGGCCCATCGGGTCGCTGCCGTCGGGCAGCAGATGCGGCGGCGGACGCCTGCCCTGCAGCGCGGTGGCGACGGCGTCGAGTCTCTCCGCGCGGCGCGAGAGCGCGCGTGCAATTGCATTGGCGGGAATCGCGCCGAGCGCGAGCCCGAGCACGATTACGACGACGACCCACACAGGCGACGCCGCTCCGGTGGCGGCAAGTACTACAAGGAATATCGCGGCGGGCGCGAGACCGATTCCTATCGCTACGAACAGTCCGGCGGTCGGCGATCTATCCAAGCGCTTCGGGGTTGAAGCGATATCCCACGCTTCGCACCGTGAGGATCAATTCCGGATTGGCGTCATCGCGCTCGATATGCTGGCGGAGGCGGCGGACGTGCACGTCAACGGTCCGCGGTTCGACGAACGTGTCGCGGCCCCACACCATATCGAGCAGTTGTTCACGCGTGTACACCCGCATCGGATGCTGCACGAAAAATTTCAGCAGTTCGAACTCGCGCAGCGCCAGCTCCCGGCGCTTGTCCTCGACGAATACCTGGTAGGTGCCGAAGTCCATCCGCAGGCGGCCCTTCTCATACGCACCGCCGCCTGAGTCCGGCTCTGAGAGCGGATTGGCGCGCCGCAGCAGCGCCTTGACCCGCGCGACCAGCTCGCGCGGGCTGAATGGCTTGACCACGTAATCGTCGGCGCCCATCTCCAGCCCCAGCACTTTGTCCACTTCGGTGCCCTTGGCGGTGACGATAAGTATCGGCAGATGCGTGGTCTCGCGCTCGGCGCGCATCTGGCGACATACCTGCAAGCCCGGCATCCCCGGCAGCATCAGGTCGAGCACCATCAGATCGGGCACGCGGCGCTTGACCTTCTCGAGCGCCTGCGCGCCGTCGACCGCCTCTTCGACGACGAACCCCTCTTGCGCGAGGTTGTAACGGATCAGCTCGCGGATGTCGGCGTCGTCCTCGACGATCAGGACGCGGTACCGAAGTCCGCGTTGCGCCTCCGATGTCGCGCTAATGGCTTGGCTGGTTTGATTCATCGGCTCCCCACCTCCACCTTGTAAATCAAGTTCCCCGCTTCTTGGTTTCTACGTGACGGATCATTTTGCCCTTGACCATGAACGTCACCATCTCCGCGATATTGGTCGCGTGATCCGCAATCCGCTCGAGATACTTCGACACGAACAGCAGCCGCGTTGCCGACGCGATCGTATGCGGATCCTCGGCCATGTAGCTCAACAGCTCGCGATACACCTGGTAGTTGAGCAAATCGACTTCGTCGTCGCGCGCGATCACCTGGTCGGCCAGGTCGGTGTCGTCGCGCATGAACGCGTCGATACTGTCCTTGACCATCGACTGCGCTATCTCCGCCATCCGCGGCAAATCGATGTAGGGCTTAAGTTGCGGCACTTCGTTCAGCTCGAGCGTGCGCTCGCAGATATTGACGGCGTTGTCGCCGATTCGTTCGAGGTCGGTGGTGATTTTCAATCCCGTCGTGATGAAGCGCAAGTCGCTGGCGGTCGGCTGATGCAGCGCGAGCAGCCGGATGCACTGCTCGTCGTTATCGTTGTCCATCCGGTTCACTTCTTCGTCGCGCGCGATCACCTCGCGCGCGTGCTCGCTGTCGCGATTGACCAGCGCGTCAACTGCTTCCGCGATTTGTCGCTCGACCAGTCCGCCCATCTTGAGCAGACCGGCGCGCAAGCCGCGCAAATCCTCTTCGTACTGCCTGTTGGTATGCTGCGGCTGTGTACTATCCATTTTCCTTTCCCCGAGATCAGCCGAATCGCCCGGTGATATAGTCCTCGGTCTCACGCTTGGTGGGGTTCGTGAAGATCTGCTTGGTCTCGCCGTACTCGATCAGGTCGCCGGTGTACATGAAGGCCGTCATATCTGAGCAGCGTGCGGCTTGCTGCATGTTGTGCGTCACGATGACGATAGTGTACGCCGACTTCAGTTCGAGCAGAAGTTCCTCGATGCGCGCGGTCGAGATCGGATCGAGTGCCGAGCACGGCTCGTCCATCAGCAACACCTCGGGCTGGACCGCGAGCGCGCGCGCGACGCACAAGCGCTGCTGCTGTCCGCCCGACAAGCTGCCGCCCGGACGCCGCAGGCGATCCTTCACTTCTTCCCACAGCGCTGCCTGGCGCAGGCTTCGCTCGATTATCGCATCGCGCTCGGCGCGGCCCACCTGTACGCCGTTGAGGGTCAGCCCCGCCGCGACGTTGTCCTCGATCGACATGGTCGGGAACGGAGTCGGCTTCTGGAACACCATCCCGATTCGCCGCCGCACCTGCACCGGATCGACCTCGTCGTCGTAGATGTTGTTGCCGTCGAGCAGCACCTCGCCGGTCGCGGTCGCACCGGGCACGACCTCGTGCATCCGGTTGAGGCATCGCACCAGCGTCGATTTGCCGCATCCCGAAGGGCCGATGATCGCGGCGATACGGTCTTCCTCGAACGACAGGCTCACGTCTTTGAGCGCGCGGTTCTTGTGGAAGTAGGCGCTGAGATTCTTTACGACCAGCTTTTCAGCCATGGCTACCTTGGCGCTTTCGCCGCCCCGCCCGTCACCCACCGCACGCCCAACTCGAGCGCAAGGATTATCGCCGTCAGTACCAGCGCACCGGCCCACGCCTGCCGCTGCCAATCCGCAAACGGCGAAATCGCATACGTGTAAACCTGCACCGTCAGCGTGTTGATCGGATGAAACAGCAACGTCGACCAGAACCGGTTGCCGAAAGCCGTGAACAGCAGCGGCGCTGTCTCGCCCGACACTCGCGCTACTGCCAGGATAACGCCGGTGGTGATCCCCGACAGCGCCGTCCGCGCGACCACTGATAGCGTCGTACGCCAGTTCGGCACGCCTAGCGCCAAGGAAGCCTCGCGCAACTCAGGCGGCACCAGCAGCACCATCTCTTCGGTCGTGCGCGTGACAAGCGGGATCATGATCGCCGCGAGCGCGACCGAACCAGCCAGCGTCGAGAACCCGCCGAATGGCCGCACGATGACCGCATACGCAAAGATTCCTACTACGATCGACGGAACGCCCATCAGCACATCCGCCGCGAAGCGCACCCAGTTGGTGAACTGGCTCGCGCGATTCGCCGCCAGATAAAGGCCCGCACCGACTCCGATAGGCACTCCAATCAGGCACGCGATTCCCACCACTTCGAGCGTGCCGACGATCGCGTTAGCCATGCCGCCGCCCTTTTCGCCGACCGGCGCGGGCATGTGCGTAAAGAACGCCCAGTTCAAACTTGCGACACCCTTCGTGAGCAGGTAGCCGAGCACAAGGAACAGCGGTATCAGCGTCACGATCGTCGCGCCGACCGTGACCGCCATCATCGCGTCGCTCTTGAACTTGCGGTAGCGATAGTTGGTCTCGCCGTGAAGAGTGGTGACGCCGGCAGCCATTATTTGCCCGTCTCCTGATAGCGGCGCCGCTGCACTCCAAGCACCAGCGCGCGCGCCACGACGTTGAGCACGATTCCGAGAATCAGCAGCACCAGTCCCAGCTCGATCAGCGCCGCAACATACAGATCGGAGGTGGCCTCCGCGAATTCGTTGGCGATCACGCTGGCGAGCGTCGCCGCAGGCTTGAACAGCGACGCCGAAATATCCGCAGAATTGCCGATTACCATCGCGACCGCGATCGTCTCGCCGAGCGCGCGCCCAAGGCCCAGGATGATCGCGCCGATTACGCCGGTCATCCCGTACGGAATCACCGCCGTCTTCACCATCTCCCACTTGGTCGCGCCGAGCGCGAGCGCCGCCTCGCGTTGCGTATGCGGCACGACGCGAAACACGTCGGTGCACACCGACGAAATGTACGGGATGATCATGATCGCGAGAATGACTCCCGCCGAGAGCATGCCGACCGCCACCTTCGGCCCCTGGAAGAAAGGCAGCCAGCCGAAGTAATGCGCCAGCGGCGGCTCGACGTAGTCGCGAATCCACGGACCCATCACGAACACGGCCCACAGGCCGTACACGACGCTCGGAATCGCGGCCAGCAGATCGACCAGGAAGCCCAGCCGATGGCTCAGCCAGTCGGGCGCCATCTCGCTCAGGCATAGCGCCACGCCAAGGCTCAGCGGCACCGCGACCGCCAGCGCGATAAACGATGAAACGAAAGTTCCGTAGATAAACGGCAGCGCGCCGTACTGATCGTTGACGGGATCCCAGTCCGTGCTGACGAAGAAATGAAGCCCGAATGCGCGAATCGCGGGGAAGCTGTCGGCAATCAGAGCAATTGCAAGTCCGAACAGCAATGCGAGAATCGAAAGTGCCAGGATGAATGTCGCAGTGTTGAAGATTCGATCGCCGAACAGGCGCACGTGCACGGGCGCCATCGTGCGCTCGCGCCGCACCGTCGGAATACTGTCGGCCATCGAACCTTCTAATTCGGACAAGCGATCTCTTCCTGCAGAATTTCTTTGCGCACTCACGCCGAGCCGTCCGCAACGTCGCGACCGGACCATCCGTCGCGTAAATCATACGCATCAATTGTTGCGGGAATGTTACGAAGCCCAAAAATCGCGATGAACCCGCGAATTTAAGGCGAAATCACGGTATAAATACCGGGTGCAGAGCCTGTCCTGAGCAAAGCCGAAGGAGGTCACCCCTGCCGAGGAAGCGTGAAACCCACGGTGGGTTTCACATTAGATTTTCCGAATCCGTTCCATCCCCCCCATGTAAGGCCGCAGAACCTCAGGAATCGTCACACTGCCGTCTTCATTCTGATAATTCTCCAGCACCGCGATCATGGTGCGCGGCAGCGCCAGCCCGGACCCATTCAACGTATGCACCAGCTCGGGCTTGCCCCCTTTCGTCTTGAAACGAATCTTAGCGCGACGCGCCTGGAAATCTGTGCAATTGGAAACCGAGCTGACCTCGAGCCACTCGCCGCACCCGGGCGCCCACATTTCCAGATCGTAAGTGACGGCGCTCGCGAAGCTCAGATCCGCCGTGCACAGCTCGACGACGCGAAACGGAATCTGCAGCCGCCGGCATATCTCCGACGCATCGTTCACCATCTTATGAAACTCGTCGTCCGAGGTTTCCGGACGCACCAGCTTCACCATCTCGACCTTATCGAACTGATGCCCGCGTTTGATTCCGCGCACGTCGCGCCCCGCCGACATCTTCTCGCGCCGAAAACACGGTGTGTACGCGGTCATATAAATGGGTAGTACGCTCTCGTCGAGCGTCTCGTCGCGATGCAGGCTCGTCAGCGGAACCTCGGCAGTCGGGATAAACCAGAAATCATCCTCGTCGTCGTGGTACATCGTGTCCGCGTTCTTCGGCAGATGCCCAGTGCTCGTGGCAGTCTCGCGGCTCACCATCAGCGGCGGAATTATTTCGAGATAACCCTGCTCGCGCTTGACGTCGAGCATCCAGGTAATCAGCGCGCGCTGAAGCCGCGCACCCGCGCCGCTCAATACGTAGAAGCGCGTCCCCGACAGCTTCACCCCGCGATCGAAATCGATGATTCCAAGATTCTCGCCAAGCTCCCAATGCGGCAGCGGCTTGAACGAGGTGAACTCAAGCGGCGTCCCCTCGGTCTTGATAACGCGATTGTCAGCCTCGCTAGCGCCGACGACAACGTACGACCGCGGAATATTCGGCAGCGTAAGCGATAACTGCTCGACGTTCTTCTCAACGACACCAAGTTGCTTGGCGAGGTCCAGCACCGGATTGCCGCTTTCGACCGCCTCGCCCTTGCCGAGCCTCTCTTCATCCGCTTCCTCTGCGCGAATTCTGGCTATCTCGGCGGCACGATCGGTTGGCGGCAATCTGCCCACCTCTTTGGAACGTCGCTTGCGGTCGGCGCGCAGTTGGTCCAACTGGCCCTGAACCTTTCGGCGCATCAGGTCAGCCTCAAGCAGCCGATCGACTTCCGCGGGATCGACTCCCCGCTTGGCCAGTTCGCCCTTCACAAAATCGGGCCGTTCACGAATCAGCTTGATATCCAGCATTCAGAATGCGTTCCTCAGCAGTTCAATCTCCAGCCGCTTGCCCGACGCGTCAACCGCGACGATGTCGAAGCGCATCTCGGTCTCGTCCGCACGATAGCGCTTCGCAAAGACTTCCGCCGCGCGCCGCATGCGTGCCTGCTTGCGCTCGTCAACGGCTTCCTCGGGCGCACCTGCCGCGCGGCTGCGCCGCGTCTTCACCTCGACGAACACCAGCGTATCGCCGTCCATCGCGACGAGATCGATCTCCGCTCCCGCCGCGCGAAAGTTCCTCGCGACGATCCGGTAGCCGATTCGCCGCAGATGCTTCTCAGCGGCGCGCTCACCACGACGGCCAAGCGGAAGCTGCGCCCGAAGCGCTCGCAACCACCCGACGGCCCGGTCAATCGACTCGCGCGGACTCATCTTATCCAACGCGCCCCCATCCCCGCGAGGCTAGAAGGCTGGACCAGCCGCCGCAACCATCTCCCCCACCTGGCACCCTCCTAATCCGGAGAGGACCGCGGGCACGGCGGCCCGCGCCACTGCACCCCTACGGCCCGCGACACTTCAACGGCCGGCAGATTCGGTTGATTTAGTGGCGCGGGCGGCCCTGCCCGCGGCTCCTCCCCTCCCCGAACCCTGAGAGCAAAGTAACGCGCCGCGCGCAACTTTGCGTTTCTCACATTCACCCTGGGTGCAGGGGTCACCCCTGCCGAAGGAAGCGTGAAACCCACGGTGGGTTTCACATTTGATAAAGTGATTAACCCTTCCCACCCTGACATGGATCGCGCGTAATGTTACGATTTGCGGGCAACATCATGGCTCAAACCAAAATAACCCTCGAACAAGTGCGCCACGTTGCGCGGCTCGCGCGCCTGGAACTGTCGCCGGATGACGAAGAGCGTCTGCGCGCCGACATGGACGAAATGCTCGCCTACGTCAACAAACTGAACGAGCTGGACACCAGGGACGTCGAGCCGACGACGCAGGTCGGAGAGGCCGGCACGCCGATGCGCGACGACGTGGTGACCAACCAGCCCGCCGCCGACGCGATGCTCGCGAACGCACCGTCTCGCGATCGCGGCTACTTCAAGGTGCCGAAAATAATCGAGTAGAACTTTTTCTGCATGGCATCGGAACTCAACAAACTCACAATCGCCGAGGCGTCGTCAAAACTCCGCGCGCGTGAGATCACAGCGACGCAACTGACGCGCGATTGCCTCGAGCGCATCGCCGCCGCCGAGCCCAAGCTCCACGCTTTCCTCACCATCTGCGAGAAGGAAGCCCTCGAACAGGCGCGCGCGGCTGACGCTCGCCTCGATGCGGGCAACGCGCCTGCGCTGTGCGGGATTCCGCTCGGCATCAAGGATATCTACGCGACCAAAGGCGTTCGCACGACCTGCGCGTCGCGAATTTTGGAATCGTTCGTGCCGCCATTCGACGCGACCGTGATCGAGCGGCTGCGCGCGGACGGCGCGGTGTTCATCGGCAAGACGAACATGGACGAATTCGCGATGGGCTCATCGACGGAGAACTCCGCGTTCGGCGCAACGACGAATCCGCATGACACGTCGCGCGTCGCTGGCGGCTCGTCGGGCGGCTCTGCCGCGGCGGTCGCGGCGCACGAATGCCTCGGCGCGCTCGGCACCGACACCGGCGGCTCGATTCGCGAGCCGGCGAGTTTCTGCGGAGTGGTTGGGATCAAACCGACTTACAGCCGCGTCAGCCGCTACGGTGTCGTCGCCTACGCGTCGTCGCTCGACCAGGTCGGCCCGTTCACCAAATCAGTGCGCGACGCCGCGATCATCCTGCGCACGCTCGCAGGCAAGGACTTCCGCGACTCGACCTGCTCGGCCCGTCCGGTCCCCGACTTCGAACGCGCGCTGACCGGCAACGTCAAGGGACTTCGAATCGGTGTGCCGCGCGAATTTTTCGTTGAAGGGATGCAGCCCGAGGTCGAGAAGTCGGTGCGCGCCGCGCTCAAGCATTATGAATCGCTCGGCGCCTCGACGGTTGAAGTCTCGCTGCCGCATACCGGCTACGCGGTCGCAGCGTATTACCTGGTCGCGACCGCGGAGGCGAGTGCGAATCTCGCGCGCTACGACGGTATCCGCTTCGGCCTGCGCGTCAACGCGGAAGACAATATCGTGCTGTACGAAACCACACGCGCGCAAGGGTTTGGCGCCGAAGTCAAGCGGCGGATCATGCTCGGCACTTTCGCGCTCTCGGCCGGCTATTACGACGCCTACTATCTAAAGGGGCAGAAGGTGCGCACGCTGATTCGCAAAGATTTCGAGCGCGCGTTCGAGAAATGCGATCTGATCGTCACGCCGGTTGCGCCGACCACCGCTTTCAAGCTCGGCGAGAAAATGAACGACCCGCTGACGATGTACCTGTCGGACATCTTCACTATCTCCGTTAACCTGGCCGGCCTACCCGGGATGGCGATGCCGTGTGGGCGCGATGCGAACAACCTGCCGATCGGGATGCAACTGATCGCGCCGCCGTTCGCCGAGGAAACAATTTTGCGCGCGGGCGACGCATTCGAGCGCACCGGTGCATTCAAGCCGCGCGCACCGGTGGTCTGAGTGACATGACGACGAATCGTGAAGCATACGAGGCGGTGATTGGACTCGAAGTCCATACCCATCTCCTGACCCGCTCGAAACTCTTCTGCGGATGCTCGACGACGTTCGGCGCGGGCCCAAATGAAAACGTCTGCCCGATCTGCATGGGCATGCCGGGCGTGCTGCCTGTACTCAATCGCCGCGTAGTGGAGCTGGCTATTCGGACCGGACTCGCAGCGCATTGTACTATTGCTCCTTACTCTATTTTCGATCGCAAAAGTTACTTCTATCCCGACCTGCCGAAGGGCTATCAGATTAGTCAGTACGAAACTCCAATCTGCAAAGGTGGCTATATCGATTTGCCGCCAACTGAGAATGGCGAGACGCGCCGAATCGGGCTCACGCGCATCCATATCGAGGAAGATGCGGGCAAGAATATCCATCACGAGAGCGCCAGCCTCGTCGATTTCAACCGCTCGGGCGTACCGCTGATCGAGATCGTCAGCGAGCCCGACCTGCGCTCGTCCGAAGATGCGGGTGCCTACCTGCGCCAACTGCGCGCGATACTTCGCTACGTCGATGCGTCCGACGGCAAGATGGAAGAAGGCAGTTTCCGCTGCGATTGCAATGTGTCTGTCCGCAAGCGCGGCGCGACTGAGTATGGCGTTCGAACTGAGATTAAGAATCTTAACTCATTTCGTTTCGTCGAAGACGCAATTGAGTATGAGGTTGATCGGCAAATAGCTATTGTCGAATCGGGCGGCAAAGTCGCACAGGAAACTCATCTATGGGATCCGACGCGCAAGGAAACCCGCCCGATGCGATCGAAGGAGTATGCGAATGACTATCGCTACTTCCCCGAGCCCGACCTGCCGCCGCTGATCGTTCCGCCCGAGATGGTCGAGCAGGTGCGCGCCTCGATGCCCGAGTTGCCGGCCGACCGCAAAGCGCGCTACGTGCGCGAGGGCCTTACGGAATATGAAGCCGGCGTGTTGATCGCCGATCGCGACATCGCCGACTACTTCGAAGCCACACTACCGGGGCTCAAGAATCGCAAGAGCGCCGCGAACTGGGTAATGACTGAAGTGCTGCGCGTCGCTCGCGACTCGGACAAACCGTTCGTCGAGGCGGTACCGCCGGCGAGCGAAGTCGGCGCGCTGCTCCAAATGGTCGAAGCGCAGAAGATAAGCTTGAACGCCGCCAAGACCGCATTCGCCGCGATGGTGAGATCCGGCAAGGGAGCGGAAGCAACAATCGCCGAGCTAGGACTCGCGCAAGTATCAGACGAAAACGCAATCGCGGCAGCCGTTGACAAGATACTCGCGGCAGAGCCTGCAAAGGTCGCGGAGTATCGCGCAGGACGCGACAAGCTATTCGGCTTCTTCGTCGGCGCAGTAATGAAGGCGATGGGCGGAAAAGCAAATCCGAAAGTGATCAACGAAATCCTGCGCGCAAAACTCGCCGGCTAGCCCATTACTTCCGGACATACAGTTTGTACTTGACGCCGGTGAGAGTTGTTTCGCCTTCGGCGAAAGCCTGGACGCTGTTCAGCCACGCGTATTTGCCTTTGGTTGACGCGGCAAAAGTTGGCGCGGTGCTTATACCGGTCAGTCCCGTCGCGCCCATCCTGCCGCGGCCGGTGTAAGTCATGTAGATGTTCTCGCCGTCGTCGGTTTGCAGCGCCAGGCGCACATCGATGACGCCGACGCCGTCAGCGCGCATCAGGAACCAGTCGCCACCGCTGGCCAACAGAGTGCCTTTGAGCCGCGCGCCTTCGAACTTGCCGCCAGTGATGTGAACGATGACGCGAGTGCCGTCGGGAGTATCCGAAATGACGATCGGTGGCGCGACTTCGGCTGTGATTTCGAAGAGTGGTTCCAATTCCATGTTAGGTGACCTCATCGACTTTTGGCGAGTTAGCCCTTACTCAGTTGAAGCCGAACGCTCTGGTGGCGTTGTCCCACAGGATCTTCTTCTTGCTCGAATGCGGAATCGATTGTTTGAGTAGTGCGTCGATGCCCCATGGGAACGTGCCGTCTGGATGTGGATAGTCAGTGTCCCAGAGAAAGTTGTTGTCGCCTACTATATCGAGGGCGGCTTTCATGGTCGGTTCGTCGCCGCGGAAGGCCACGAAGAAGTTGCTTTTGAAATACTCAGTCGGGCGCTTGCGCAAATACTCGTGCTCCGAGTTGCCGCTGAAGTCCCAATGCTGTTCCATCCGCTGCAGCCAGTACGGAACCCATCCGCCGTCTGCCTCGACCTGGACGACGCGAAGCTTGGGGAACTTTTCGATGACGCCGTACCAAATGAGACCAGCCATCGCGGCCATCGCCTCGAACGGATGCGACAGGATATGGCCGGTGACGTGAGTGTCCATCCGATCGCCGAAGGACTCGACCGACGCCGAGCCGGAGTCGTGGGTGGAAATCGGGCGACCGAGCTTTTCGATCTCGGCCCACAGCGGAATGTAGTCGTCGTGGAAGATCGCGCGGCCGCGGACCGGGTTGGGACGCACGTAAAAGCTGATGGCGCCGTTTTTCGCGGTGCGACCGGCCTCCTTGATCGATTCGCTCACGTCCTGCATTGGCAAAATGGCGGCCCACTTCACGCGGTCCTTAGTCTTCGAGCAGTAGTCGGCGCTCCAATCGTTGTAAGCGCGGCAGCATGCGGCGAGCAGTTGCGGGTCGCGGAATTCGCGACCCAGCATCTGGCCGGCTGCCGTCGGATAGACAATCTGGACGTTGACGCCCTGCTCGTCCATGTCGAAGATGCGGCTTTCGGGACTGAAACCGAGCTTGGCCGCGCGCTCGAAACGCTTCATCGCCTTGCGCACGGCGTCGAGGAAGCCGGGCGCCGCCATCGGGTATTTGCCTTTTTCGCGGGTGAATGGTTCACCTTCGACCAGGAATGTACGACGGCCGGACTCAGGCGCAATACCCATTTTGGGTGCGGAGACTTTGTATCGTTCGTCGATGTATCGCTCGAATACGTAGTCGGGTTCCATCAAGTGAGTATCTACATCGGCGATTTTGAATCCTTCTTTCATGGTAATACTCCAAATACTACTTGATTAGCTAATTGCTAATCGCCGGGGATAATTAGTGCTTTTACTCCGCGGCGCTCGCGCAGAAGGTCGAAGGCTTCGAGGCCGTGGAAAATAGAATAGCGATGGGTGACCATTGGACGTAAGTCAACGGCGCCGCTCGAGACCATCGCGATCGCGCGGCGCCAGGTTTCCGGTGTGCGGATGCGCGAGTTGACGATCGTCACGCCGTGGAAAAAAAGCGAGCGCAACTCGGCGGATTTGAGATCGCGCGCGGGCCATCCGACTTCGACGAGTTCACCGCCGCGGCGGAGCAGTTCGCGCGGCGAGTCGATTGCACCTGCCGCGTCGAAGACAACGTCGGCGCCATCCGGCGGGAGCAACGCGCGCACCTGCTCGATCCAATCGCGATCGCCGGCGGAGACGGTGCGAAATCCCATCTTGCGAGCGAGCGCGAGACGATCGGCGTCCACCGCGAGCCCGGTCATCACTATTGATGTGACGCCAAGAGCGCGCGCGGCCATCGCGATACTGAGACCGATCGGTCCGGGACCTTCGACGACCGCGCTGTCGCCAGCCTTGAGACACGACTGTTCGACGGCATGAAGACCGGTGCCAAAGGGCTCGAGCAGTGCAGCCTGCTCGATATTCATCGTAGCTGGAACCAGGTGCGCATTACCGACAGGCGCGACCGTGAATTCTGCGAAGGCGCCCGAGAGCGTGGTCGGTGATGAGCAAAGATGGAAGCGGCCGGCGCGGCACGGACCGCATCGCCCGCAATGGCCGAATGGATCGAGCGCGACGCGATCGCCGACTTTGAAGTTGGTCACGCGCGCCCCGACCTCGACAACTTCACCGGCGGGTTCGTGGCCGAGAATTACCGGGAGGCGGGCGACCATCCGTTCGGCGCCGAGTTCCCAATCCACTATGTGCAGGTCGGAGCCGCAGACGCCGCACGCGCCGACGCGAACGAGCAGCGTGGATTCGGCGGGCACCGGCACCGGAGCGTCGATCACTTCAGCGCCGGGAGCAGGACGGGTCTTGGCGATCGCCTTAATTTTGCGGAACCTCCGAGTACCTTCAATACGACGGCGCGGCGGTGCGCGTCAAAGAGAAGGCGTCGAGAGGAAGTTCTAAAAACTACTCCCAGTGGCGCAGAGGAGCGCCGCGATAACGCATGCGCGGACGGATCAGGCGGTTGTCGGCGTATTGCTCGAGCGCATGCGCAATCCATCCGGAGGCGCGGCCGATGGCGAAAATTGCTGCGGGCATCGCGCGCGGAAACCCGAGCATCCGGACGCATACCGTGAGGTAGAAATCGAGGTTGGGACGCAGGCGTTCGCGCTTCGACACGGCGCCCTCGACTCTCTGCGCGGTTTCGAAGAGTCGGCGGCCGCGGCGCTTTGCGATTGCCTGCGCGACATGCCGCAACAGCGTGGCGCGCGGATCGCCATCGGGATAAATCGCGTGACCGAAGCCGGGCGGCAGGCGATGTTCACGGGTAAATGCGGCGAGGCACTCGTCAACGCGCGAGCCGGATTCGAGCTCGGCAAACATCGACTCGATGCGATCGCACGCGCCGCCATGAATCGGTCCGCTCAGCGAACACAGCGCGGAAAGCACCGAGGCAAAGAGGTCGGCGCCGGTGCTCGCGATGACGCGGGCGGCGAAGGTCGAGGCGTTGAGCTCGTGCTCGGCGCACGCGATCAGCACGCGGTCGAGCGCCTCGACTTCCCAGTCCGAAGCTGTCGAGCCGGGGACCCATCCAAGCAAACGTCCGGCCATGCCGGGGCTGCCGGGCGCCCTGGAGCGGGCGGCTGCGCGAGCGCAAGCGGGAGCTGGCTGATGATGAGCTTGGCGCGATCGATTCGAGTACGCGGCGGCTGGCGGCGATCCCACGCGGCAAGACTGGGCATCGCCGCCGCGAGCCGCAGCAACGGAGGCGCATCGTCGCCGACGGCGGCGAGGGCCTCGGCCACGGAGGTCGGCATCTGCGCGCCGTGAATTTCGGCCCGGAGCGCGGCGATTTCCTCGGCGACTGGTCGCTCGCCGCTCCACAGCAGGAGGCAGACTTCCTCGAACGACGCCTGCGCGACGATTTCCTCGATCGGATATCCTCGATAGGCAAGCTTGCCCTCGTTGATCGAACTTACGGCGGACTCGGCGACGATAACGCCCGGTGCGCCGTCGTCGATGCTCTTGGGTTGCGCGACTGTAACCCACGTCGATGCCGCTGGGAGGCTGCGTCCGCGGCGACCGCGTTCGGTGGAGACGACGCCGCGCAGCGCCTCGATATCGGCGCGTCGATAGAGCGCCTGGCGCCCCACTTTCCGGCGGTAACTTTTCAGCCAGCCGCGGCTGACGTAGGCGTAGAGCGTACCGAGCTTGACACCGAGCTGATCGGCCGCCTCGCCGGCTGTCATCATGCCCGCGCGTTCGGAATTGGCACGTTCGGGATTGCTAATCGCCACCATGAGAATCACGCCATGCCCGTGGGGGCCGCGTCAAGTAGTAGCGAGTCAACTTGCGTCCAGATAGGCGCAGTTATATACAGTCAAGCTCACGGGAGGAACACTGCATGAGCCCGGCGGAAGTGCGATTCAAGGACTTGCGGGCCGATTTTGGAAAGACGGCCGCCGACTACGGACGTCATCGCGCCGGGTTTCCCGACGAATTCTTCGAGCGGCTGGCGGCTGCGGGAATCCTGAGAGCGGGAATGCGCGCGCTCGACCTGGGGACGGGCACCGGCACGATCGCGCGCGGGCTGGCGCTTCGAGGATGCGAAGTTACCGGGCTCGATCGATCGGAACCGCTGATGAAGCAGGCGGCGGAGATGGATCGCGCAGCGGGCGTAGTAGTGAAGTACGTCAATGCGGCGGCGGAAGATACGGGAATGCCGGCGGCGGAATTCGATCTCGTGACGGCGGGACAATGCTGGCATTGGTTCGATCGTCCGCGCGCGGCCGCCGAGGCAAGGCGCGTGTTGAAGCCGGGCGGCAGGCTCGTGATCGCGCATTTCGACTGGATTCCGCTGCCGGGCAACATGGTCGAGGCAACCGAGAAGCTGATTGAGAAACACAATCCGAAATGGAAGTTCGGCGGCGGACTGGGAATCTATCCTAATTGGCCGCGCGACATGGCGGTCGCAGGTTTCACAAATATCGAAACGTGCTCGTTCGATCTCGACGCGATCTACTCGCATGAAGCGTGGCGCGGGCGGATTCGCGCGAGCGCGGGAGTGGGCGCGAGCCTTGCGCCGCAAGCAGTCGTGGCCTTCGACGACGAGTTGCGCGCGATGCTGGCGGAGCGCTGGCCCAAAGATCCGATGCCGGTGCTGCATCGCGTGTTCGCGGCAATCGGCGTCGCACCGTAGCTCGCTTTGACGAGCGGCGGTGAAGGTCGGCTATAGTCGCGTCCCAGAGAGGGAGTGACTATGGATTTTGGAACACTGATTTTCACCAAGCCGGAGCGCGCGATTACCGACGTCAAGTACGCCGAGGAGCGCGGCTTCACGCACGCGTGGATTCCCGACTCGCACATGATCTGGGGCGACACCTACGCTTGCATGGCGTTGGCGGCCGTCAATACGAAGAAGATCAAGCTCGGCACGGGCGTGGCGATCGCGTCGAACAGGATCGCGCCGGTCACGGTCCATTCGATCGCGACGATCAACCAGCTCGCGCCCGGACGAGTGATACTGGGATTCGGCACGGGGCATACCGGGCGCCGCGTGATGGGATTGCCGCCGGTCAAGCAGGCCGAGTTCCGCGAGCAGGTGCGCGTGATACGCGATCTGCTCCGCGACGGCGAGGCGATCTACAACACCGAAGGACTGAGCCGGAAAATCAGGTACCTGCATCGCGATCGGCGCTTTATCAACCTCGACGACAAGATCCCGCTGTACGTGGCCGCCAACGGGCCCAAGACATTGGCGCTCGCGGGCGAGTTTGGCGACGGCGCGATCACGACGGGAATAACCGACGAGGATCGAGTCGGCGCGGTGCGCAAAAGTCTCGAGGCGGGCGCGTCGAAGGTCGGCCGCAGCGCGGACAAGATGCCGATCGTATCGCTCACGCACATTTGCGTGCTGAGGCCGGGCGAGAAACTCGATTCGCCGCGGGTGAAGGCGATGACCGGGCACTGGGTGATGGCGAGCTTTCACGCGATCGCGGCGGGATATGCGCGCGCGGGCTATCTGCCGGAGGCCGTCGCGGAAGTTTACAAGGCGTACGAGGAGTACGTCGCGAAGATGAAGACGCCGCCGGCCGAGCGCTACCTCGAGCTGCACATCGGGCATTGCACTTACGTCGCGCCCCTCGAGCAGAAATACGTGACGGCCGACACGATCGCGGCCACGACGATAATCGGGTCGAGGGAAGAGATCGTCGAGCGGCTGCGCTCGATGGAGCGCGCCGGCCTGTCGCAGGTGTTCATAAATCCGCCGATGGACGGCTACAACGATTGCATCGACGAAATATCGCGAGACGTGATCGCGCGCATGTGATTGCGTAGCTAGGTCGCGGCGACTTCGGCCAGCGCGATCGGGCCGGCGGCGATCGCGGGAACGTAGTAGGCCTCGGGCGAGCCCCACACTGTGGCCGGACGCGGGCGCGCTCCAACCGCGAGCGGATGTTCGAAGACCTGCGCGATGTTCGCGTTGATGCGCAAACAGTTGGGCGCGAGCGGCTCGGCGATTTTGCCGCCGCGAATAATGTACGAATCGCCGGTGACGGTGCAGGTGAAATCTCCCGCGCGCTGGCCGTTGATCGGATAGGTGTACCAGATTCGGCCGACGTAGATTCCGTCGCCGACAGTGCGCACCAGTTCACGGTCTGCGACTCCGCCGCGTGCGCGCATCACGACGTTGGTCCCCGCCGAGCCGGGACTCGCGTCGAAGCGCCGCCCGCCGCCTTCGCCGAGCCGGTAGCCACTCAGCGGAGGGAAGTCGAGTTTCGCGGGCGCGCTGGCGCCAAGTTTCTCGGCGCGATGCTCGTCGGTGAGCAGACGATGAGTATCGTAGAAATTCGAGAGCAAGCCGACGAGCTTACCATCGCGAATCAATTCAACACGGCGCGTGGGGATTCCTTCACAGGTTATTCGACGACGAATCGCACCCGCGCCAAACGCCGGGTCGTCAGCGAGGCTCAGGCGGGAATCCATCACGGCCGCACCCAATCTCGCGTGGTAGGCGGAACTGGCCGCGTGAAACGAGCCCGTGGTCAGCGAGCCCATCACCATGTAGTTGAGAATCTCGGCAATCGGCTGGGGTCCGAGCACGACGCGGAATTTTCCCGCCGCCGGCCGCGCGCCGTCAGACAGAGCAAGCGCACGGCGGACGGCATCGCGGCCGATCACGCGCGCGGCGCGGCGCATCGAGGCGGCAGAGTCGCCAATCGCGCCGGCCGTCCCCTTGGCGTCGAGCGATTCGATTATCGAAGTGACGGACGCGTTGAAATGCGCGCTCTCGTCGGTACGAACTTCGGCGAAATTTGAATTGAAAATCGCGATTCGATCGCGAATCACCGACACGTCGCCACCGATGATTAGACCGGGATGTTCAGTTCGCCGGTTCGCGGGCCGTCTCGCGAATGCGGCCAGCGCGCCGTCCAGCACATCCCACGCGGCGGCGGCGATCGCGCCGTCTTCTACTCTCGCCAGATCGCTTTTCTCGGATGGGGCGAGCTTACGGTCGAGCGGGACCGCCGGGAAGCCGTTGCAATGCGGATCGACGACGGCGGCGCTGCGTGCGCGGCGGAGCGCGCCGCGGACGGAGTCTGCGGTGAAATCTCCCGCTTCGAATGCCGCGCCCACTTCGTGCGGATCGCGGCGCATCGCCACCCGCACCTGGAAGCCGTCGGCATGAAGCGACTTGAACTCCTCGAGGCCGCGGCTCGGAATGTCGGAGGTGCAGTTGAGGCGCGCGATTCGGTGCTCCGCAGTGGCGCAATAAACTTCGTAGCTCGCGAGGTCGCTCTCGCGCGCGAGAATGCGCGCCGCCTCTCGCGTGAAGGACTTGAGTTCCGCGAGCGATCGCATCAGCTGCCCGCCAGCCGCGCGCGCGAGCGCAACGTCGGCCCGCCGTTGGACATCCGCTTCACCTGCATCGGCTGCCCCTTGCCGCAGGTCGGAATCGCGATCAGCCGCAGATCGTTGCCGACCGCATCGACGTTGGTGAAGAAGCTCTTCGAGTCAGCGATTACGCTACCCGAGCGATAGAGGCGCCCGATTTGTCCGCGATCGATTTCGTAAACGCGACGCGCCGAGATTCGAAAATTCTCGCGCGACTCCGAGATCGACGGAATCTGATGACCACAGACGTAGTAGCCGTGCTCGACATCGGCGATAATTTTTTCGGGCGGAGTTTCACCCGGGAGGAAGAACGTGTTGGACATTCTGATCAGCGGCACGTGCCATCCTTCGCTCGCACGCGCCGAGCCGTTGGGCTCCGCGCCCAGCACCGCGGCGGTCGCGCGCGAATTCAAGAAGCCGCCGAAGATGCCGCGCTCGATATGCATCACGCGCCGCCCGCGCGTGCCTTCGTGGTCGTAGCGATAGTGACCGTAGCCGTCGAGGCTTGGATCCGAGCACGCTGACAGCAGCGGCGATGCGACCAGTTTTCCCAACTGATTGTCCGCGAGCGAGCGCAGAAACCAACTCCGTCCCGCATAAGCAGCTTCCATCTTGAGCGCGCGATCTGCCTCGCACGGATGGCCGATCACTTCGTGCGAGACGAGCGCGTTGAAATGCGGATCGGTCACAACGACGACTTCCCCCTCGGGAGCCTTGAGGACGGGAGCGGCGGCAAGCTCGCGCGCCTCGGTGGCAAGGTTGACGCAAAACTTCGCCAGCGACGGATTCGGCATCAGCTCGCCGCGCCATCCGTCGCTCAAGCATTCGAGTCCGCGTTGCTGTCCAATCGAGTCGTAACTTTCCTGGTGGCCGTCGCCGATTTGCGCGACGACATAGCAGTCGCCCTGCGAAAACGCGTACGCCTGCGACACGACGGTGCCATTGGTGTCGATGAATATCTCGCGGCGCAACTCGGTCATCGCGGCAATACCCTGGTAGGCGATCGCATCGCCGAGTGCGGCGACCTCGTGCGACGCATCGAGCGAGATCTTCTTGAGCTCGTCGGTCGAGAGTGAGCGCGGATCGCGGCGAAAGTTCGGTTCAACGTCGTCGCAAACCTTATCGCGCGACGGAATCGGCGCGACAAACAGACCTTTTGCAGCGTCACCAAGGTGCGCGATGAGTTCGGCTTTCTTGCGCGCACTGAAACGCGCGCGATCGTAAGCCTCGTCGAGCCCGCGCCGCAGTTCTGCGACGAGTTTTGCCGGACGCCCCGCGAGCGCGCCAATTTCCGCGCCGGTTTGGCCGTGTCCGATCGGGCCAGCTCGGTCGGCGACATGAACCGAGACAAAATACGCGGCATTCTCGCTCTCGGAGCCATCGCGCGGCTTGCCATTTACCGCGGCGCCCGAGCGGTTGAAGACCACCTCGAAGCGAAGATCGGCATACACCACGCCGCGCTTCGAGCGCGCGAAGCGCGCGAGTATGCCCTCGCCTTCTCGGCGCAGGTACTCGATCGCCTCGAACGGATCGCCGCGTCCTAGCAAGAGAGCCGCATCTAGATGATGCCTTCGCGCTTGAGATCTTCGAGCTGGCCGGCGCCGAGTCCGAGCAACTCGCCGTAGACGTCGGCGTTGTGCTGGCCCAGTAGCGGCGCGGCGGTCACTTCGACCGGTGAATCTTCGAGTCGTACCGGACATCCCGGCATCGTGAAGTCGCCGCGCACCGGATGTTTGATCGTGACGATCATGCCGCGCTGCTTAAGATGCGGATCGTTCAACAGCTCGACGCTGTCGAGCACGGCGCCGCACGGGACGCCGGCCTCGCCAAGGATCCGCATCACCTCGTACTTGGTGTGGCGTCCCGTCCATTCGTTGATCATCGCGGTCAGCGCCTCGACGTTCTTCGCCCGGTTCCGTCCTACGAACCGTTCGTCGCTCAGGATCTCGGGATGCCCAATCACTTCGCACAGGCTCACGAACATCTCGGGCGAGGTGCACAGGATGTAGCAATAATCGTTGTCGCCGCCGGGTGCGCACTTGTAGATGTCGCCCGGACCGCCGCCGCCGACGCGGTTGCCGCTGCGCGGCGTGGGTTTGTGCGTGACGTACGTACCCATCATCGGGACGCGCACGAAGTTCAGCACCGCTTCCTGCATCGCGACTTCGACCTTCTGCCCCTTGCCTGTCCGTTCGCGCTGGATATACGCGGCGAGCACGCCGACCGCCGCATGCATCCCGGTGCCGGTGTCGCCGATCGTCGGCCCGGGCTTGAGCGGCGGCGAACCGGGAAAGCCGGTCAACGCCATCGCGCCGCCCGACGCCTGCGCAATCATGTCGAAGCTTTTGTACTTGCTATACGGGCCGTGCGTGCCGAAGCCCTTGATGGTCAGGTAGATGAGGCGCGGATTTATTTCGCGCAGGCGATCGTAGCCGAGGCCGAGGCCTTCGAGTGTGCCGAGCGAAAAATTTTCCGTCAGCATATCGACTTGCTTGACCAGGTCGATGAACATCGCGCGGCCCTTCTCGCTCTTGAGGTTGAGCGTGATCCCGCGTTTGTTGGCATTGAGCAAAATGAAGTAGTAGGAATCGACGCCCTGCTTCTCGGTGAGCAGCCAGCGCCCCTGCTCGCCCATTTTCGGCGACTCGACTTTGATAACGTCGGCGCCGAGCCACGCGAGCATCTCTGTGCAAGAGGTGCCCGCCTCGAACTGCGTCATGTCCAGAACCTTGACCCCGCTCAGCGCCTTTTCCATTACGATTCTCCCTCCGCTTACAGCTACCTGATCTAGCGCCGGCAGCGAAGCGGCGGCAAGCCTCGAAGCGCGACTGGGGTTAAGTCTTTAATCGCGGTCTGGTAGAGATCATGATGAACAGGCAATGGCAGAGACCGCACTATCGAAGCTCGCGCGAATCCGCGAGGAACTGAACCGGATGTTCCTCGAACGAATCGATCTGATCGATGGCGCAATCGTCGCGATGCTGTCGGCAAATCACGTGCTGATAATCGGGCCGCCGGGAACGGCGAAGTCGATGCTGGCCGACGAGCTCTGCCGCCGAATCGAGGGTGCGAACTATTTCCAGTGGCTGCTGACGAAGTTCAGTACGCCGGAGGAAATTTTCGGCGCGGTCAGCCTGAAGGGACTCGAGGAAGACGACTACCGGCGCGTCACGACCCACAAATTGCCCGAGGCGCACATCGCGTTCCTCGACGAAATCTTCAAGGCTAACTCCTCGATCCTCAACGCGCTGTTGACGATTATCAACGAGCGGATTTTCCACAACGGACGTGGACGCGTTGCGGTGCCTCTGATCACGATGTTCGGCGCGTCCAACGAACTGCCCGACGAGGACGAGCTGACTGCGCTCTACGATCGCTTCATGCTGCGCTTCATGGTCGATTACGTCACCGAGGAACACGGCTTTATCCGCATGATGGCCGGCGGTCCGGAACGCGCGCGCACGACGCTGCAATTTGCGGAACTAGACGAGCTGCGCGCGACGGTGGCGGCAGTCACGGTGCCGGGGCCGATCCTCGA
The DNA here is from genome assembly GCA_963711565.1 of uncultured delta proteobacterium. Taxonomy (GTDB): domain Bacteria; phylum Desulfobacterota; class Binatia; order Binatales; family Binataceae; genus Binatus. The sequence continues at coordinate 85,534 of CAVQEQ010000003.1, forward strand.
GGCGATCGCGCAAATTCGACGCGAGCTCGCGCGCGAGCAAATCGTCGTCTCGGATCGGCGCTGGAAAAACTCGCTCGGCATTTTGCGCGCGCACGCTATCCTTGTCGGACGCACCGCGGTGACCGAAGACGATCTGATGTTCCTCGCGCACGTGTTGTGGAAAGATCCAGAGGAACGGCCGAAGGTAGTGGAAGCGCTGCGGCGAATCGTGCGCGGCTACGAGGACAAGCTGCAGGAGCTGGTATTCGAGAGCCGCGAGCTGCGCGAATATGCCGAGGGGGCGTGGGAGAGTGAGGAGCTGCGGCGGCGCGCGCTGACCGAAGCGAACGCGAAGCTCGCGAATATCGCGGCGCGCTTCGACGTGCTGTTGAAAGAAGCGTCGGACTCGGGCCGGGCGATTGCGAATGCGGAGCGGATGCGCGTCGAGGTCAAGGATATTCAGCAAGCCGTGTTCCGCAGAAGCGTCGGCGATTAGAAATGCCCCTCGAGGAATCAACGCCTGCAATCGTACTTCGCGCGCGCGACTACGCCGAGTCAGATCGAATCGTCACGCTGCTGACGCTTAACGCGGGCAAGCTCAGCGGAATCGCGAAGGGCGCCAAAGCGTCGCGTCATCGCTTCGAGCGCAAGCTCGAACCGTTTTCGCACGTCGTCCTGCACTATCGACGCCGCCCCCACGGGCAGTTGGTGTTTATCACACGGGCCGAAGCCGCCGACCTGACGCAGCACGTGGTCAACGACGACCTCGCGAAGATCGCGCTCGGCAGCTACATGCTCGAACTCACCGACGCGCTGACCACCGAGGAGAGCGAAGCGGCCGAGGCGTATCGCGTGCTGTCGGAAGGGCTCGGCGCGCTCAGCACGAGATTCGCGGACGCCGCGCTGCGCCAGGCCTTCGAGATGCGGCTGCTGGGATGGGCAGGCTTCGGACTCGAGTTCACGCGCTGCCGAATTTGCGCGACGGTCAACGGCGACAATGGCGCGACGGTTTACTTCGTCGTGTCGCGCGGCGGGGTCGTATGCTCGAAATGCCGGCCGTCGGTGGCCGAGGGCGCGATCAAGCTGTCGAGCAGGGGCGCCGCAATCCTCGCGCGACTGGGCAGGTTGCCGATGGACGATTCGCCCGGCTCGGAGGCGGCAGGTCCGGACGGCGCACTCGCGCTGGCACGGTTCATCGGATCGATCGTCGATCGGCGGCTGCGCAGCCAGGAATTCCTCGATTCAGTTTTGCCGGGCGCGGGAAAAGCCTGAAGATCATCCGCCGGTTTCGCGGGCCGGCGATTCTCCATACACCACTTCGGGTTCGCGGTAGCGGCCGCCACGATGCTCGATCACGACGATGCCGCAATTCGGCGGCACATGCGCGTTTTCCCACTTGCCGGTAACGTGCGCCCACACCGCTCGCATCACGCCGCCGTGACTGACGATCACGATCTCATCATCGGGATATTTTGCGGCGACGCGATCGAGCACTGGCGCCACGCGCTTGAGAACATCCTCATGACTCTCGCCGTTGGGCGCGCGCCATACCCATGAACGCCTCGGATCGAAGGTGGAATCGTTGGCGATCGATTCGTACGGCTGCCCCGCGAGGTCGCCGAGACTTTGCTCACGGAACTCCGCCTCGTATTCGATCGGGATGCCGAGTTCCGCCGCGATGATGAGTCCGGTTTCGCGCGCGCGCGCGAAGGTGCTGGCAATCACGCGAATCGGCTGAAACATCAACTTGATTTTCTGCGCTGCTTCGAGCGCCTGGCGGCGGCCGAGATCCGTGATTTTCGCTTCGCCCGAGGTGGTGAAGCGCCGAATCGCGTTGCCCTCGCTCTCGCCGTGACGAACCATTATCAGCTTGCCCATGGAGTCAAAATTTTCTCCGAACATTAAGTTTGGTGCGAACGAAACGATACCGCGCTTCAAGTCTTGGGCTTGTCGTCTCCGCCGCCGGCTTTTGCGAAGCCGCGGAAGGCTTCGAACAGATCTATCGGCAGCGGGAAGACGGTCGTCGAGTTGTGATCGGTCGCGATCTCCTTGAGCGTCTGCAAGTAGCGAAGCTGGAGCGTGATCGGACTTTTGCTCATAACCACCGCCGCGTCCGCGAGCCGCTGCGACGCCTGAAATTCACCTTCTGCCGCGATCACCTTGGCGCGGCGCTCGCGCTCGGCTTCGGCCTGCGCCGCGATCGCGCGCTGCATGTCCTGGGGCAGATCGATATTCTTCAGTTCGACCAGGGTGACCTTCACGCCCCACGGCTCGGTTTGCGAATCCACTATTTCCTGGATGCGCGCGTTGAGCTTGTCGCGCTGGCTGAGCAGTTCGTCGAGCTCAGTCTGCCCGCCGACGGAGCGCAACGTGGTCTGCGCGAGTTGCATCGTTGCGAACAGGTAGTTCGCCACCTCGGTCACGGCGCGCGAAGGATCGACCACGCGAAAATACAGCACCGCGCTCACCTTGACGGTGACGTTGTCTTTGGTGATGACGTCCTGCGCGGGGATGTCGAGCGTCACCGTCCGCAGATCGATCCGCGCCATCCGCTCGAGCACGGGAATCACGAAAATCACGCCCGGCCCGCGATAAGGCGTGAGGCGGCCGAGACGAAAGACCACGCCGCGCTCGTACTCGTTGAGCACCTTGAGCCCGCTGATAATAAAGATTGCGCCGATGAAGACGACTATGCCGATTCCGCTCGCCATCGCGATTCTCCTTCGCCCCCAATGCGCCCGAGGCGTGTCGATACCCTGCGCTATCTTCGAGCGCTACGCCACCTGCTGGACTTCACGCCAACTTCTGCACTTGCAATTCCAAACCGTTGATCGACTTGACGCGGGCGCGCGCGCCGGGGCTGAGCGCGTCGGCGCTGACGGCGCGCCAAATCTCGCCATGCACAAATACTTTGCCGGGCGTGCCGGGAGCGATCGCCTCACGCACCTCGCCAACCTCGCCGACGATGCCTTCCGCGCCGGTGGTCGAGCGCGTGCGGCGCTCGCGCGCCACGATATATCCGATGCCGAGAATAATCACGGTCAGCGCGGTGGCGGCGCCATAGATAATGTCGCGATTAACCGCCAAGTCGGTCTTCGACGTATCGATAAAAAATAGAGAGCCGATGACGAACGCGGTGACTCCGCCCAAGCCGAGGATTCCGTAGCTGGTGACGAAGGCTTCGGAGATCAGCATACCGACGCCGAGAAAAATCAACAGCAAACCGGTCAGGTTCACGGGCAGCACCTGGAACGAGGCGAGCGCGAGGAGCAGGCAAATCGCGCCGGCGACGCCGGGAAAGATCACACCGGGATGCGCGAACTCGAAGTAGAGGCCGATCAATCCTGCCATCAGCAGCAAATAGACGATGTTGGGATCGGCCAGCACGTTGAGCAGTTGTTGGCCGGGCGTCATTCGCGCGCGGCGCACCGTCGCGTCGGCCAGCGCAAGCGTCACGGTATGTCCCGCGACCTGGACCTTGCGGCCGGTGGCCTGGGTCAGCAGACTGCGCAGGTCCGGCGCGACGATGTCGATGACGTTCTTCGCCAGCGCCTCGCGCTCGCCGATCGCGATGCTGTGGCGGACCGCCTGCTCGACCCAGTCTTCGTTGCGGCCGCGCTGTTGCGCGATCGTGCGCGCGAAGGTCGCGGTGAAGTTCTCGACCTTTTCACCCATCGTGCCCTTAATGTCTCCGCCGCCCTCCTCCACCGGATGCGCCGCACCAATCGTTGTTCCCGGCGCCATCGCGGCCACATTAGCCGCTTCGGTAATGAAGGTGCCGGCCGACGCGGCGCTGGCGCCCGACGGCGCGACGTAAACGATCACCGGTATAGACGCGGCCAGGATAGCCTTGACGATCTTTTCCGCGGAGTTGAGCAGACCGCCCGGCGTGTCGAGCTCGATCACCAACGCGCTGGCGCCGTCCGCATTTGCCGACGCCAGCGAATCTTCGATGTAGGACGCAGTGGCGGGATTGATCGATCCGTCAATCGTGATCAGTTCGACCCACGGCGGAGTCGCGACTGTTTTCGCGGTCGCGTCGGCGGCAAGGATTCCCCGCGATGCAAATGCCGCAGTCGCTATCGCGAACGCCGCGACTACGAAAACGAATCTTAAGCGCGCGCTCACGACGCGGAACCACCGCGCCGCGGAATCGGCATCCCGAGATATTTCATCACTTCCTGAATGTCGGCCCATACCAGCCGCTTGTCGCCGGGCGTGCGCAGCAGGTATGCGGGATGAAACGTGGGCATGAATCGAATGCCGCGGAAATCTTGCCAGTTGCCGCGAAGCTTGCTGATTGGAATTTTCACCTTGAGTACCGCCTGCACGGCGAATGTCCCCAGCCCGACAATCGCGCGGGGGCGCACGATATCAATTTGGCGAAACAGAAACGGCTCGCACGCAGCGACTTCGTCGGGCTCGGGATTTCGATTGTCGGGCGGGCGGCACTTGATCACGTTGCAGATGTACACGTCGGCGCGGCTGATCCCCATGCCGCGCTCGATGATGTCCGTCAGCAACTGACCCGCGCGTCCCACGAACGGCTCCCCGCGAGCGTCCTCGTCGGCGCCGGGCGCCTCGCCAACGAACATCAACTGCGCGTTGGGATTACCCACGCCGAAAACAAGATTAGTGCGGCGCCGCGCGAGCTTGCATCGCTGGCAATCGCCGATGAACTCGCGCAACTCGTCGAGCGTCGAAGTCTTTTCGAGGCCGGGATATTTCGAGAACAGTTCGCTCGGTATCGGCGCGGCGTCAGGTTTGATCGAGGCGGGAGCCGACGCGGCGGGCGTCGCGCGTGGCGTCGGAGACGCGGACGCCGGAAGACCTTCCATGCCCTCTTCGCGCAACTGCTCGACGTAGTCGCGAATCGTGGCGACGATCGTGCGGCGATCCGGCGGCGATGACGCGTCCATTGAGAATTATCTGACGGCGCGCAGGCGCGAGGGTTTTTCCGGCCGCCCGGATTTCGGTTTGGCGCCGCGAAGCGCGACGATTCGATCGAGGATCAGGTCAGCGACGGCGTCCTTGGACATCTGCGGATGGCTCCGGGAGCTGCCGTCAGCGCCGATGAGCGCGACGATATTGGTATCGACCTCGAAGCCGGCGCCCTCCCGGGTCACGTCGTTGGCGACGATCAGGTCGAGTCCTTTGCGCTTGAGCTTGGCCCGCGCGTTGGCTTCGAGGTCGTCGGTCTCGGCCGCGAATCCTACCAGGATGCGCGCGCCCTTCTTCGCCGCAATTCGCGGCATCTCGTCCGCAATCGACTCCATCTCGAGTCGAAGACCGCGCGCATCTTTCTTGATCTTGCCGGCCGCTGGATTCGCGGGGCGGAAATCCGCTACTGCCGCCGCCATCACGAGCACCGTTGACCAGGGAAAATTGCTGCTGGTCTTCGCGAGCATCGCGGACGCCGCCACCGTGTCGATCCGCTCGACGCCATAAGGCGTCGCGAGCGCCGACGGTCCCGCTACTATTCGCACCGACGCACCACGCCGCCAGGCCGCGCGCGCTATCGCAAACCCCATCTTGCCCGACGAACTGTTCGAGACGAATCGCACCGGATCGATCGGTTCCCTGGTCGGCCCCGCCGTCACCAGGATTTTTTCATCCGCCAGATCCTGCGCGGACAGCATCTTCTCGATTTCCGCGACTACGATCGCCGGATCTGGCAGGCGACCCTTGCCCTCGTAGCCGCATGCAAGCGCGCCCTCGCCAGGCTCGATAATCACTGCACCGTGCGCGCGCAGCTTGGCGAGATTCTCCGCGACCGTCGGATGCTCGTACATGTGCACGTTCATCGCGGGCGCGAACGCGACTTTCGCGCGCGTCGCGAGCAGCACGGTTGTCACGATGTCATCCGCAATGCCGACCGCGGCCTTTGCGATCACATCGGCCGTCGCGGGCGCGATCACGATCGCATCCGCGCTGTCGGCGAGTCGTATGTGTCCGATCTCGGATTCCTGCGTGAGAGAAAAGGTGTCGGTGGCGACAGGATTTGCGCTCAGCGTCTGGAGCGTCAGCGGCGTGATGAACTCGGTAGCGTTGCGCGTCATCATCACACGAACGTTCGCGCCCGAGGTGACGAGCAGGCGCACAAGTTCCGCGGATTTGTAAGCGGCAATTCCACCACTCACGCCGAGCACGATCGTCTTGCCGTCAAGCACGCCCATCGGACTTTGATTCTAATGCGCCGCGCGCGCGCGCGAAACGGCCTACATATCGACTGTCAGTCGTAGTATTCGAGGCCGAGATGCGTGATGAGGTCTTCGCCGCGCATCCAGCGCAGCGTGTTCTTGAGCTTCATCAACTGGATGAAGATGTCGTGCTCGGGGTAGATCTTCGGCGCATGCATCGGCGCCTTGAAGTAGAACGACAGCCATTCCTGGATTCCGCGCATGCCGGCGCGATGCGCCAAGTCCATGAACAGCACGAGGTCGAGCACGAGCGGCGCCGCCAGAATCGAATCGCGGCAGAGGAAATTAATTTTGATCTGCATCGGATAGCCGAGCCATCCGAAGATATCGATATTGTCCCAGCCCTCTTTCGAGTCGCCGCGCGGCGGGTAGTAGTTGATTTTCACCGAGTGGAACACGTCTTTGTAAAGTTGCGGATGCAGCTCAGGCTGAAGGATCTGGTCGAGCACCGACAGCTTGGTCTCTTCCTTGGACTTGAACGAGCCGGGATCTTCGAGCACCTCGCCGTCGCGATTACCGAGAATGTTGGTCGAGAACCATCCCGACATCCCAAGCATGCGCGCCTTCAGCCCCGGCGCGATCAGCGTCTTCATAAACGTCTGCCCGGTCTTGAAGTCCTTGCCGCAAATCGGGAGGTTGGTCTCGCGCGCGAGCTCGAGCAGCGCCGGCGTATCGGTCGTCAGGTTCGGCGCGCCGTTCGCGTACGGAATTCCCATCTTGAGCGCGGCGTAGGCGTAAATCTGGCTCGGCGCGATTTCGGGATCGTTGCTCGCCAGCCCAGCCTCAAACGCCTTCAACGTCTCATGCACCGGCGCCGGCCGATGAAAGACTTCCGTCGATCCGCACCACACCATCACCGTCCGCGCGACACCCGTGCGCTTCTGGAACTGCCGGATGTCGTCCATCAGCATCGCGGCCTTATCCATCTTGGTGCGCGCTTCCTTCAGATTGGGGCCGCGGATGTTGCGCACGTAGTCCTGATCGAAAACTGCATCCATCGGATGAAGTTTTTCCAGCGGCTCGCGCAACTGCTCCAGGAGCCGGCGATCGAGCACAGCGGCATTCAGTGCCGCTTCATACGCGCTGTCCTCGTAAATGTCCCATCCGCCGAATTCGAGATCTTCGAGCTTCGCCAGCGGCACGAAATCCTTGATCAGCGGCGTGCGTCCTTCGGTGCGTTTGCCGAGGCGCACGGTGGCGAGCTGCGTCAGCGATCCGATCGGCGCGCCCAGACCGCGCTTGACCGCCTCGACTCCCGCGATGAACGTCGTGCTGACCGCGCCGATGCCCGGCAGCAGCACGCCGAGCTTGCCGTCCGCCGGCGCGATCGCGACGGGACCTTTGGTCGTCAAACTCTAGAGCTCCCTGGCATCAGCCCTTGCGGAATCGCGAAGGAAATTCGGCGCCGAAGGTTTGATCGGGATGGAGCACGCGCGCGCGCTCGATGAGGACCTCTTCGGTCTCGGGAATATTGGGATCGGGGATGCAGCAATCGACCGGGCATACCGCGGCGCACTGTTCCTGATCGAAGAAGCCGACGCACTCAGTGCACTTGTCGGGGACGATATAATAGATGTCGTCCTTGATCGCGGGCTTGTTCGCGCCATTGAGTTCCCACTGCGCGCCGCCCTCGTAAATCGCGGTGTTGGGGCACTCGGGCTCGCACGCACCGCAATTGATGCATTCTTCAGTTATCAGCGTGGACATTTTCCAGCTCCAGGACTGGTCCTTGTTTTGACAAATCGATCGGACCGAACGGCAACAATATCGGCGTGTGACAGGAGGAGCAAGTATTCCAAATCGCCGATCGGTCAGTCGGCAACCGCGTCTGCGATGCGTCGAGCGAGTTCCAGAAACGCGATGCTCGCCGGATGCGCCGGGTTCGCGACGACAATCGGCATGCCGTCGTCGCCGGCCTGTCGCACGTCGGGGTAAATCGGAATCCTCGCGAGCAGTTCGGTCCCTTCCTCCGCGGCCATCCGCTCGCCGCCGCCGTAGCCGAAAAGTTCGTCGCGCTCGCCGCAATCGGGACAGACGAAATAACTCATGTTCTCGACCACGCCGAGAATCGGGCAATGCACCTGGCGAAACATCTTGACGGCGCGCGTCGCGTCGAGCAGCGCCACGTCCTGCGGCGTCGTCACGATCACGGCGCCATCGAGCGAGACCTGCTGTGCGAGCGTCAACTGCGCATCACCGGTGCCCGGTGGCAAGTCGACGATCAGGAAATCCTGCGAGCCCCACAGCGTGTCTTTGAGAAACTGCCGCACCGCACCCATCACCATCGGTCCGCGCCAGATGACGGGCGCCTTCTCGCCGAGAAAAAATCCGATCGAGATCAGCTTCACGCCGTACTTCTCGATCGGGTAGAAATTCTGCCCGCCCGCCGACTTCGGCCGCTCGTCTCCGACGTTGAACATCATCGGCACCGACGGCCCGTAGATGTCGGCGTCGAGCAGGCCGACGCTGAGCCCCAGGCGCGCGAGCGCCACCGCGATATTCGCCGCGATCGTGGATTTGCCGACACCGCCCTTGCCGCTGCCCACTGCGATGATGTGCTTGGTACCTTCGAGGCGCACGCGCCCGGTTTTCTCGCCGAGCTCAGCTTCGATCCGATGCACCCGCAATTCGACGCTCGGCACGCCAAGGTCGTGGGTCAGCGCGCGATGGATGCTTGCCGCGAGCTCGCGGATCACCTCATCGCGCTCGGTAACCTGTCGCAGGGTGATCGCATACCCGCCATTTTGCGTCGGCTGCGCATCCTCGACCAACCCAAGCGCGACGATGTCAGCCGAGTACCCGGGATACTTTACGTGTCCAAGAGCCTCGATAACCGCGTCGTTAGGAACCTGCCGTGCCACTTATGCAATTATCGCAGATGCATTAGCGCGTCGAAAGCATCGGCAACGGCGGCCGCCTCCGCTTGCGGTGCGGTGCTCTGCAGCGCGCTTACTGTTTGACGGTAACCGCGTGGCGCATTACGATACGATTATGATCAAGAGCTTTCGCGACTCCCGCGCAAAGGCTCTGTTCGATCAACGGGACGTGCCGGCGTTGCGGCATATCGAGCGAGCGGCGCGGCGGAAACTGGAAGCGTTGGATTCGGCGCTCCAACTCGGGGATCTCGCGGCTTCGCGAGGCAATCATTTGGAAGCCTTGAAGGGTAGCCGTGTCGGGCAGCACAGCATTCGAATCAATGAACAATATCGAATCTGTTTCGTGTGGCAAAAGGGCGACGCGGCAGACGTCGAGATAGTCGATTACCACCGGTGAGGTGCCTGGAGAAATTAAAAATGGCGAATGCAAAAAAACTGTCCCCTATTTTTCCGGGCGAGATATTGAACGAGGATTACCTGATTCCCGCCGGCATCAGCATCAACCGGCTCGCGATGGACATTCATGTGCCGGTCTCGCGCGTCTATGAGATCGTTAAAGGCGAGCGCGCGATCACAGCGGACACGGCGCTGAGACTGGCGCGATACCTTGGCACGACAGCAGAGTTCTGGATGAACTTGCAGACGAAGTACGAACTGCGCAAAGCTACAGACGAACGTGCCGCGAAGATTGCCGTCGAGGTACGTCCGCTCGCTGCAGCCGGACGCTGAACGACGCCGCACATCTCAAGCCTTCGTCGCCTTGATCGAAAAGATCGTCGGGATTCGGATCGCCTTCGATGTGCCACAGCCCGTCGCTGCTCTGCTTGGCGCGTCGAAAGCATGGCGACGGCGGCCGATGATTCGTTGACAACCGATACCGGTCAGCAGACATAATAAACGCACTCCGCATGAAGAATCGCGCCTACATAGTGAACGCTTTCTGGGACACGGAAGCTAAAGTTTGGGTCGCTACCAGCGACAACGTCCCAGGACTCGCCACCGAAGCGCGAGACGTTGACGTGCTAATCAAAAAACTCCGCGTCATGATTCCAGAGCTTCTCGAAGCCAACGGGCTTTTACCGCGCAAGCGCGGCCGCGCCGTCCTCGACGTTCCCTTCGAAGTTCGCGCCGAGTATCACGAGCGCCTTCGACTGCAGGCCTGAGGAAACTGCATAGGGGGAATTTAATTCCCCCGTTTACGCAGTACTCCGGGCTGGTTAGGTTCGAATCTCGGAGTCGCACCGTGTCGCAGAGCTTTACTCCCCAATTAAAGAAGATCCTGAGAAGCGCTGGCTGTACTTTCGTCCGCCATGGAAAAGGCGATCACGAAATCTGGATCAATCCTGCCACTCGGAAACAATTCACCGTCGACGGCAAAATTCTGTCTCGACATACCGCCAACGCGGTGCTCAAGGAAGCGGGCCTCCCCAAAGCCTTCTAGTCGCGCACAGGTCGCGACTCCTTCGATCAAGCCTTCGTCGCCTTGATCGAGAAGATCGTCGGAATCGGGTCGCCTTCGATATGCCACAGCCCGTCGCTGCTCTGCTTCATGAATGGAAAATGCGGGTAGCTGCACTCCGCGAATTCGTGCAGGAACTCGATTCTTAGCCCCGTCGCCGCCAGCGCACTAACAACGTCGCCGATCCGATACATCCATTCGTGTGTCTCGGAAACTATCTTGCTGTGATCCGAGTAGTCAGGCCCCGGCGGATCCTCGCGCATCGCCGTATGGAAGTACGAAATCTCGAACTCGAGCTTGGTCGTCCCCGCGCGATTCGCGCTCATCTGGGTGAGCGGATGAAACTCCGCGATGTAGAAGAAGCCGCCCGGTTTGACGAAGCTTGCGGCGACTTGCGCCCATCGCGTGATATCGGGCAGCCAGCACAGCGCGCCGTACAACGTGAAGACGATGTCGAATTGCTCGCGCAGGACGTTAGGAGCGTCGTAAATGTTCGACTGCACGAATCGCGCAGGAATTTTCAGCTCCGCGCTGATCGAGCGCGCCAGCGCGATCGCCTTATCGGAAAAGTCCACGCCGGTTACGTTCGCGCCCAGCCGTGCCCACGACATCGTGTCGAGTCCGAAGTGGCACTGCATGTGCAACAGCGACTTGCCGCGAACGTCGCCGACCTCGCGCAGCTCGATCGGCTTGAGCACGTTCTCCCCCGCCTTAAACTCCGCCAGCAGATACTCCGGCGACGCCGCGTGATACCCGGTCATCAGGTTCCACGCGTCGAGATTGACTTTCAGCCGCTCGTCCATCGCAGCGGCTCTAGCAGGCTGTTGAAAAAGTAATTTTCAACGCCTGCTCCCTCTCTCTTGTCTCCCCCAAAGGGGGAGATGTTGTAGGTAGGAAGACAACTGCTACGCAGAGTGTTGAAGCGCTTGAAATCAAATCCACGAGTTGCATCGAGTTCTTCAACACCCTGCTAGGGGCGCTCCTGGCTGTAATCCCACGAGACCGTGTGTGCGGGCTTGAAGCTTACCACCACGACCTTGTTGCCCTTGAGCGACTTCGCGTAGGCCTTGCCGAGCTTCTTTCCCAGGTACTCGATCGCCATCCGCTCGGTGCGCTTGTCGTCAACTTTTTCCTCGAGCGTGACGCGTCCCTTCAGCACCACCGTCTTGTACGGCGCCTTCTTGGTATCGACCACCAGCGTGACGCGCGGGTCGCGCACCAGGCACTTGTATTTAAACGCCTCGGCCGCCGTGTGGAACACGATCTGGCCGTCGGCATACTCGTACCAGGTCGGCACTGCGTGCGGCGCGCCGTCGGGCGCGGTGACGGCGACGACCGCGACGATCGGCTTCTTGAGCAGCTTCTCGATATCTTTTTTCTTCATCGGCATGGGGACGACGGCTCCTGTGGCGGGTGTGGCAAGATCACTTGCCCTTGAAATTCGGTTTTTGTTTTTCGCGGAACGCGCGGATACCTTCGCGCACGTCCTCGGAAGGATTGGTGATCATCACGTTGAGCGCGGCGTCCTCGAGCGCATTCTCGAGCGTCATCTCGCGCTGCTTGTACATCATGCGCTTGGCCAGCCTGATTGCCAGGGGCGGTCCGTCCGCGAGCCGCCGCGCGAAGTCGTTCGTGCGCGCTTCGAGCTCCGCATGCGGCACCACTTCGGTCACCAGCCCGAGTTCGAGCGCCGTCTTCGCATCATAGACTTCCGACAGCAGCGTCATCTTGAGCGCGCGATCCAGTCCCATGAAGCGCGGGAACAGGTACGCTCCCCCTTCGTCGCAGAGCAGCGCGAACTTAAGGGCAGTGTCTCCCAGCCGAGCCTGATCCGACGCAATTCTGAAATCGCACGAGAGCGCCAGCGTGAGACCGCCCGCGACCGCCGCGCCGTTAATCGCCGCGATGACAGGCTTGTCGAACCGATGCAACGAAATCACGAGCTGATGGAACCCTTCGCGCATTTCGAGCATGTGGCCCATCGGATGCCCATGGAACCGCGAGCGGCTCTCGGGCGCGCCGCTGATATCGCCGCCGGCGCAGAACGCACGTCCGCTGCCCGTGACGATCAGCACGCGCACGTCGTCGGCCTGCCGCGCGAGATCGATCGCCGCACACATCTCCTTGACCATCGTGTCGTTGTAGCCGTTCATCCGCTCGGCGCGGTTGATGGTGATTTTCGCGATACCATCGCGCGAACCGTAGATGATTGTCTTGAAGTCCATCGTCAGTGACCTCTTTTTTTTCTTGTGTCATTCAGAGCGAAGGCTGCCGTAGCGAAGAATCCCGGATCCGGTTCCTTCGCTTCGCTCCCGATGACAGAGAGACTAAAGCTCGACTCGTCCCCGCCCGATTGTTCCCCTTCCCTCGAGGGAAGGGGTTAGCGGTTAGGTTGCAGAGACCCTTATCTCCCCTTAAACGTCGGCGCCCTCTTCTCCAAAAACGCCTTCACCGCCTCGCGATGGTCCTCGGTGCGGCCGGTCATCGTCTGGCCCCACGCCTCGCGATCGAGCAGCTCGTTGAATTCGTGATTCAGCGACGCGTTCAGATTCGCCTTCATGTACGAGTACGCAATCGTCGGACCGTTCGCGATCCTCGACGCGATGGCATGCACTTCGTCGCGGAACGACGCAGCGGGCACGACCCGATTTGCGAGACCAATGCGCAGCGCCTCGTCGGCGCCGATTACGTCGGCCAGGAAATACAGCTCGCGCGCCTTGGCCGATCCCACCAGATGGGTCAGCGACCAGGTGCCGCCGTAGTCGCCCGAGAAGCCGACCTTGGCGAACGCGGTGCCGAAGCGCGCCGCGTCGGATGCGATCCTGATATCGCACGCCATCGCCAGGCTCAGGCCGGCGCTGGCGGCCGGGCCATTCACCGCCGCGATCGTCACCTTCGCCATCTCGTGCAGCAGAAACGACGCTTCTTCGCCGCGACGCAGTCCCGCGACGCGATCCTCAAGCGTCTGCGTCGCACCTTCACCGGCGCCTCCGCCCTCGTTGCGCGCGCGCATCCCGCCGATATCTCCGCCCGAGCAGAATCCGCGCCCCGCTCCCGTCAGCACGACGGCGCCGATTTCGGGATTGGTCGCGGCGCGCGACAGGTTGTCCACCAGCCCGCCCATCATCTCGGCGCTCATCGCATTGAGCTTGTCGGGCCGATTCAGCGTCAGGTACAGCACGCGGTCTTTAACTTCGGTCAGCAGGTCTGCCATTTTGGGCCTCCAAAATTCCGGGTTCGACTCTGGTACTACTTCACGTCCGCTATTCTGTCGAGTGCCGCCGCGACCGCCTGTGTGCCGTCCAGGTCATGGCCGAGGGCGGCCGACGCATTGAACATCGAGGCCATCAGCGAAAGTCCCGGCAGCGCGAGCCTCGATTCGCGGGCGGCTTCGACCACCAGCCGCAGGTCTTTGCGAATAAGCTTGACGAAAAACCCCGGCCGATAATCGCCGGCTATAATTTTGGGGCCGAGATTCGACAACTGCCACGATCCAGCCGCGCCGGCGCCGATAGCCTCGATCACTCGCGACGCGTCGAGCCCGCCGGCCTTGGCAAACTTGATCGCCTCAGCCGCCGCTTCGAGATTGACCGCGACTGCGATCTGATTGGCGAGCTTGGTCATCTGGCCCGCGCCCGACGCGCCCATGTGAGTGACCCTTTTTCCCATCAGTTCGAACAGCGGCCGCGCCCGCTCGAACGCGGACGCATCTCCGCCAACCATGATCGCGAGCGTACCCTCGCGAGCGCCGATGTCGCCGCCCGACACCGGCGCATCGAGATAGTTGACGCCGGCCGCCTTCAACCGTGCGGCGACCCCGCGCTCGGCGACCGGCGCTATCGTGCTCATGTCGATCACGAGTTGTCCCGCCTTGAGCGCGGGCTCGATCTTGGCGACGGTCGCCTCAACGTCAGGCGTGTCGGGCACCATGATGAAGACGACGTCCGCGCCCGCGATGCAGGCGACGGCGTCCGCGGCAAAAGTCGCGCCGTCGGCAACCATCACGCGCGCCTTCTCGGGCGAGCGATTGAAGACGCGCACGCGATGCCCCCCGCCGATCAGCCGCCGCGCCATCGGCGCGCCCATTATTCCCGTTCCAATCCATCCGATTTCCATAAGTCCCTCCCAGCGCCTAAATGATATGAGACTTCTATTTTCTTATCACTGGGTGCAGGCGTCACCCGGGGTCACCCCCCGCGACGGTGTCGATGCCGAAGGAAGCGTGAAACCCACCGCGGGTTTCACTAAAATCAAATTCCCATGACGCTCGAACTCGCGCGCAACTCGATCGAATCGGGCAAAAGTGCCCGAAATCCAGTTTTATTGGTTCTGTCAGTAACAATAATGTTGACAGTTTGTTATCATAGTGTGGTCAGACAGTCAGCTTCGCGCTAAGACACGTTTGGGAGAAACGGGAAACTGCTACGAATCAGACATAGCGCCGCCGCACTCTGCTACGGCTTTGCGTGGCTCTCGATGGTCGCGCTGATTGCGATGATCACGATCGCCGAAGCACTTCAGGGCGACTCCGCGGTCGACGCCGACTCCTACGACGCCGATACCTTCGAGCATCTGAATATAGCCCGCCGAATACCCCGCTAACGCTGTCCAATCCAATCGGAAGGCGCGACCGAACGCCATCGCGCGCGAATCGCTTCATACTCCGCGGGCGGCAACGGGCCTGCGCTCGCGTGCGCGATATTCTGCGCGATTCGTTCTGGCCGCGTGGTGCCGACGATCGCGGTGGTCACGCCTGCCGTGCCCAGCGTGAATCGCAGCGCGACCGCGACCGCGTCCTCGACGCCGCGATGGAGAAAATCGTAGTCGAGCTTCCGCAGTCGATCCCAATATGGCCGAGTGTACCAGTCGCTCGGAGGCTGTTTGCCGTGACGCCAGGCCGCGTTGGCGATCGGCCGCTTGACGATCACGCCCATACCGCCCGCGGCCGTCTTGGGCAGTACGCGATCGATTGCTTCCTGGTCCGCGATGCTCACGGAGATCTGCAGAGTGTCGAACGCGCCGGTTTCGACCGCGTACACGGCGTCGTCGGAATCGACGCTGCATCCGACGAAGCGCGCCTGTCCGCGTTCGCGCGCTTTGTGCAGGACCTCGATCACGCGGCCATCCTTCAGAGTCGCGAGCGGAGGGCTGTGAAACTGCATCACGTCAACGTGGTCGGTGCGCAGATTTTTGAGACTGCGTTCGATACTCCGCGCTAGCATCGCGGGGTCCCAATCCGGCTGCGCATAACCGGCGGCGCGCTCGGACGCGGACCCAAGCGGCGCATGCCCGCATTTCGTCATGAGGACAACCTCGGCGCGCCGTTTTGCGATCGCGTGGCCGATCAGAGCCTCGCCCTCGGCATAGCACTCAGCGGTATCGATCACGTTGATACCGGCGTCGAGCGCGGTATTCAGAATCTTATCGACGGTCTTCTGCGCGACCGCCTGGTAGCCGACCTCAGACCCGCCGAATCCAAGAGTGCTCACCCGGAGCCCGGTCTTTCCCAGCACGCGATATTCGATTGCCATAAGTCTGGAAGCCTATGGGGAGCGAACGAGCGAGGCAAAGATGGTGGAAGCGCTAGGCAGAGCGATCGAGCTTGGCGCGCAGGCGCGACGCAAGGTCGGGCGCCGAGGTCTCATGCTTGAAATAGACGAAGACTTCGCCAGCGCCCGTAGCGAGGCGATCGAGATTTTTCACCCACACATCCAGGCCAGCATCGTCGTAGGCCTCCTTGCGGAGGCGGACATAAACGTGCGGCGCAGTTCGCTCGAGCGGTGACGCGAGTTTCTCGGTTTCCGCGATACATACCGCGGCGCCGCTGTCGGCGAGCGCGGTCATCACCGATTTGTCGAACCAGCTTTTGTTTCTGAACTCGAAGGCGGCTCGAATCCTGCCTTTCAGAATTGCGAGAAAATCGCGCAACAGCGGGAGATCGAGCTTCAGGTCGGGCGGTAGCTGGAACAGCGCGGGTGCGAGGCGCTCGCCCATGACAGATGCGCGCTCGATGAATGTTTCGGTGGTCTCTTTGACGTCGCGCAGCTTGGCGAAATGCGTGATGCGTTGCGGGGCCTTCAGTGCGAAGCGAAAATTCGACGGGGTGCGCGAGGCCCACCCTTCCAGCATTGCGGACTTCGGCATCGCGCGGAACGTGTAGTTGATCTCGACGGTCGGCATCCGCTCGGCGTAGTACTCGAGCATTTTGGCGCCGGGGAGTTTCTCGGGATAAAAGCCGCCGAGCCATTCCTTGTACGAAAAGCCCGACGTGCCAATCAGGATTTTCGCCTTCGCCATCGCAAATGCGCCGGCCGTTAGCCCTTGAGCGTTGCCTGCAGATTTTTGCCTTCGCGTTTGCGGAAGCCCACTGCGACGCTCAGGCGCTCGAGGTGCTGATCGATTATTTTGCCGCCGAGCCGCACGCGATGCTCGCCGAAGAATTTCTTGATCTCGTCCTCGCGATCGAGCAACGCGACGACGGCCTCGCACATTCGCGGCAGCGCGTTGTCGGGATATTTTTGAATCATCTCTTCCCAATGCGCGCGCGCGAAGTCCCACGCCTCGTATCGGCACGCGGGGTTGAGCAGCAACGAATGCATCAGGTACGGCGAATTCTGCGTGCGGACCTGCCCGTCGAGCGTCATCTCCATGGTTTTTTTCAGAAGATCGAGATCACGGAAATTTGCCAGCGCGAACAGGAAGCGTTGCTCTTCCTGCGGCGTGCGCGGCGCTTTGAACTTTTTCTTGAACTCGTCGTAGCGCGCGTCGTCGCCCGAATAGGCCAGGATATTCACCAGTGCGGGCATCAGGTCGCGATCCGCGGAATTGGGATTGTCCTCGAAGCGCGCATAAAGTTCTCGCGCACGCCGGTGCACCCCGGGATCGTCGCCCAACGTGCCGAGAACGCCGATGAGAGTGCCGCGTAACTGGCGCACTAGCTCGCTCTCGCCACTCTTTGGCTCCCAGCCGAGCCGCGCGGCGGCGGGACCGACGATCTCGCGCACAGTGAGTGCGATCGTGGGCCGGTCCGCATCCGACGCGATCATGTCGAGGTACGCGAACGCGCCGATCAACGCGCGCCACACGTTGATGTCGGTCTCGCTGGTGAACAGACGCGCCATCTTGAGGAACTCGCTCAGCGGGCCAAGTCCGGCGACAGTCGCCGCCCACGTATCGCTCACCAGACCGAAGCGCTCGATTGGCTGGAGCGCGCTGAGATTTTTCGTGATCGCCTCGAGCAGCGCAGGTGCATAGTGCACGCGATAAAAACCGTGGCCGCCCTCATTGAGCAGCGCCCATTCGAGCTTGCCAGGCAAATCGACGGTCGTCTCTTTCGCGGTGAGCAGCACCTTATGCGTCGAGACGCCCTTGTCGGTCTTTGCACGAACCATCACGGGCACATGCCAAAGCTGGTCGTTGTCCTCGGCGAGATAGAAGAAGCGGCGCTGCGAGAGCTTGAGTCCGCGCCCGTCGGCGCTCAGCGCCGCGTCGATGATCGGAAAGCCGGGCTGGAAGATCCACGAGTCCATCATCTTGCGCACGGGCTCGTGTGACGCCGCCTCGAGCGCGTCCCACAGGTCGCTGGTCTCGGTGTTGTTGAACTGATGCTTCTTTAGATAGAGGCGAATGCCGTCGCGAAAAACGTTAGCGCTCAGAAACTGCTCGAGCATCCGCAGCACCGCCGCGCCTTTCTCGTACGTCAGGATGTCGAACATCGCGCGGCAGTCTTCGGGACTGCGCACCGTGAATTCGATCGGACGCGTGCTGCGCAGGCCATCAATCGACATCGCGGCGGCGCGCGAGACGCTGAAGCTCTCCCATCGCTTCCACTCCGGCTTCCACGCGTCAACCGCAAGCATCTCCATGAAGGTGGCGAACGCCTCGTTGAGCCAGATGCCGTTCCACCATCGCATGGTGACGAGATCGCCGAACCACATGTGCGCGTTTTCGTGCGAGACGACGTCGGCGACGCGCTCGAGCTCGGCGCGCGACGCGGATTTTTCGTCGGCGAGCAGCGCGGTCTCGCGAAACGTGATCGCGCCGAGGTTTTCCATCGCGCCCGATGCGAAGTCGGGAATCGCGATCAAATCCAGCTTGTCGCCGGGATACTTGAGGCCGTAGTAGTCGGCAAAATACTTGAGCGAGAACGCGCCAATCTGTTTGGCCCAAATTGTCAGCGACTCCTTGCCGGGAACGTGAACGATACGCAGCGGCGTGCCCGCATCGACCGGCGCGGTCGCGTCGAACTCGCCGACGATGAACGCGACCAGGTAGGTGGACATCGCGATCGTCTCCTTGAAGACGACCTCCTTCTTGCCCCCGGCCAGCTTGCGCTCGCTCTCCTGCCCGCCGTTCGATATGGCGGCGAGGTGCTCATCGACGACCAGCGTCACCCTGTAACTCGCCTTTAGCTCCGGCTCGTCCCAGCATGGAAACGCGCGGCGCGCGTCGGTGGATTCGAACTGCGTCGTCGCGGCGACGTGAGTCTTGCCGGAAGCGTCCTGGTACTGGCTGCGATAGAAGCCGTGCAGCTTGTCGTTCAGGATTCCGCGAAACGCAATCTTCAGCGTCCATTCGCCCGGCGAAAGTTTCTCGGCGAACCGAAGATGCGCGCGTTCCTTGGCCGTCTCCAGCTCAGCCTTTGCGGCGACGGATTTGCCGGCGCGTTCAGCCGTCACCTTGTCGATCTCGAGCTCGAGCGCGTTGAGCACGACGGCGTCGGTCGCATCGTTGACGACGACCGCGATATTCACATCGCCCTGAAAGGTGAAGGCCTTGAGATCGGGCGTCAGCCGAATGTCGTAGCGCTTGGGCGTGACGTTTTTCGGCAGGCGATAATCCTGCGTGGTGTCAGCGAGTGGAGCTCCATCCTGGTCGCGCATCTGGTCTCTCTTCCTTATAAATGCGGTCGAGTGTGAAAAATAAAATTGCGCGGGACAGTTATCCCGCATGCGTTTAGCCTAGTTCAAACCGGGTCTGCGCGCGAGCAATTCATTCGCCGGCGAGGCGCAGCGGCCGCTCCATCCACACGACGTCCCAGTAGCGGTCGAACTTGCGGCCGCATTCGGTGAAGACGCCTACCTCGGTGAAGCCGAACTTGCGATGCAGCGCGATCGAGGCCTCGTTCGGAAGCGTGATGCCGGCGAGAACGCGGTTGATGTCCTCGTCTTTAAGCGCGTCGAGCAACACGCGATACATCATCGCGCCGATTCCACGCTCCTTGGCATCATTCGCGCAGTAAATCGACGTTTCGACGCTGGTGTCATACGCCGCGCGGTCGCGGAACGGTCCGGTGCCCGCCCAGCCGACGACGAGGCAACCGTCCTCCGCGACGAAGAGCTGATGTCGGCGTCCGCCGGTATGCTCGTCGAACCATCGCGCACGCTGCTCGACCGTCTGCGGCTCCAGGTCGAACGTGATGGGCGTGTTGATTACATAGTAGTTGTAGATTTCGGTGAGGCGCGGCAGGTCGTCGCGGGTCGCGGGCCGAATCTTTACGTCCGCCATGAAGGTCGTCTCCAGGTCGCGAAGTTTCGTCGATTCACAGGCAACGCGAGATTCAAAGTTGAATCAAGCGGCCAGCCTGGTCTTCGCAAGCTCGGCAAACGTGATGAGTTCGATTTCATTTCGAGCGATCGACTCGCGCACGCGCGGGCTGGTGAGAATCTCAACTTCGAGCTGCGCCTCAGCTGCGGGCGGAGTTCCGCCGATGTCGGCGGCGGGATGGAAATACAGTTCGGTCGTGCCGTCACGGACTCGATCAAGCACGCCGACTATGTAGTCTTCGCTCAGATGCCCGCTCTGATGAAGTCCGAACAGCGCGTCCGTCGAGGCGAGGCCTCGATTCGCCATCATGCGGCTGGTGCGGCGCGAGAGCGTGCGAAAAATTATCGACTCGACGAGCTTGCGCGGCGCATGGTCGCGGCGCAGGCGGAGCGTCGTCAGCACGCGCTCGCGCGGGAGCCGGATGCACGGCACTTTGTATTCGACGGCGAGGTCAACCAGAATATCGGCGAACAAGGGATGGACGTGGAAATTCAAGTGACCGTCGATATGGTTGAGGTAGCCGACGAGCTCGAGGTGGCGCTCGACTTGCGCACGCAGCTCGTCGGTCATCGCGGCGCGCATCGAGCGGTCGAAGAAATAGCGCATACCCGCACCGACGGGACTGTCGATGAACTCGCCCGACGCGCTCACCGCGGCACCGAGACGCGAGGCGTCGAGGAGGCTGCGGCCGCGGCAGACGACCGCATGCAAGCCCACGTCGAGCGCGGGATTGTCGCGCGCCATGTCGGCGGCGGCACGCGCGGCTGGCTCCGCCACCATCAGGCTCGCACTGCGCAGAATTCCGTCGCGATGCGCGCGGATGATACCGGCGTTGACCTCGGGCGACAAGCCGAAGTCGTCGGCGTTGACGATCAGGCGCTTCAAGCAGCGCCACCGCGACCAGTCCAAGTCAAATGCACCGCTCGATTTTGCTAGTATCTGACGGCTCGCTCAAGCGTCTTGGCGGAGTGCCAGAATGAGATCGCGAAATTGATTCTTGTCTTTTACGCGTTCGCGCGGGAGATCGCGCCATTCAAGCGTCGCCTTCGCAATCGTGCTCCGCTCGCTCTCGACGACTTGCATGGCTTCCGCGCGGAGATCGGCGGCAAAGATTTTGCGGTCATCGGGCACGGAATCGGTCATCGACGCGCAACCGAAGCCGCGCGCCGTGCGTTCGATCGAATGCCCGGAGCAGAATTGGTAATCGGCACCGGCGTCGTTGGCGCGCTGTCGAGCGGACTAAAGCCCGGCGATCTCGTCCTCTCCGATCGTGTCTTGACGATTCATACGGACAGCACGCTGGCGGAAGAAGGGACAGCCGTCAGCGACGTGCACCTGCGCGCCGTCGGCCGATCGCTCACGAGCGCGAGGATTGCGTACTCAACCGGTGCGATCCTGACCTCGCATCGCGTGCTCGCCACCGGCGCCGAGAAACGACGCGCCAAGGAAAGCACCGGCGCGATCGCGGTCGATATGGAAACTGCCGCGGTGGCCGCGGAAGCCGCTGCGCGCGGACTTCCGTTCGTCGCGATTCGCGCCGTGCTCGACGAAGTTGACGACGAAGTGGTGGCCGCCGCGATGGCTGACGAAGACGGCAACGTGCGGCCGCTCGCCGCGACGTCGTACCTGATTCGCAACCCGGCGACGATGCTGAAGCTGCCGCGGATGATGCGAAACCTTTCGCGCGCAACAGCTTCGATCGCCGACGCACTCACGGCCATCGCGCACGAGGGCAAGCTTCCTGCAGCCGCTAA
This sequence comes from uncultured delta proteobacterium, assembly GCA_963711565.1. Lineage (GTDB taxonomy): Bacteria > Desulfobacterota > Binatia > Binatales > Binataceae > Binatus. Next base: position 107,348 of record CAVQEQ010000003.1, read on the forward strand.
GCGTGCTCGCGCGCCGGTGGAGCGAAAGCCCCCGCGCTGAACCCGCCGTCAATCGGCACCGCGATGCCCGTGATGAACCCCGCCTCGTCCGACGCAAGGAACGCCGCGAGCGCGCCGACCTCTTCCGGCTTGCCGTTGCGCCCGAGCGGATGCATGTTGCCGGTGCGTTCCCACACCAACTGCGACGCGCCGGCGGGAACGGTATTGCAATTTTCCGCGATTGGCGTCTCGATGACGCCGGGGCAAATCGACACGCATCGAATCTTATGGCGCGCGAAGTCGAGCGCGATTCCCTTCGACATGATCACGACGCCGCCCTTCGCTGCCTGGTAGGCGCCGAGATTCGGCACGCCCTCGATTCCTGCGCCGCTGGCGGTGTTGATGATCACGCCGCCGCCCTGCTTGATCATTTGCGGGATCGCATACTTGCAGCCGAAGAACACGCCCTTCAGGCACACGTCCACGACCCAATCCCATTCTTCCTCGCTCGTGTCGACCACGGTCTTGGGCACGAAAACGCCCGCGTTGTTGAACAGGATGTCGAGCCGGCCGAACGCGCGGATAGTTTCGTTGACCATGCGCTCGACCTCGGCGCCGACGCGCACATCCACCGACACTGAGTTCGCGACGCCGCCGGCCTTCTCGATCTCGGCCGCCGTATTGCTCGCCGTCTCCGCGCGCACGTCGGCCACCATCACCTTCGCGCCTTCATGCGCGAACCGAATCGCGCTGGCGCGCCCGATTCCCGAACCCGCACCCGTGATTAACGCAACTTTGTCCTTGAGCAGCATTTCAGGTCACCTCGACTTTAGTCTTGGCCGGATGACCGACGCTTGCCACACTCGGCGGAGATTTGAAAGCGCGCCGTTAGGCGGTGACGCTGCGCACCTTGTGTGTGCGCGCGCTCGTTGGCTTCCAGACAGGAAGATCTCGCTCGTAGGGAAAGTCCGCGAGATGCCGTTCGATCGCCGCGTCGTCGCCCCACGACTCGTGCCGCGTCAGGATATGAATCGCCAGTACCGTGAAGGGCAGGTAAATGAATATCCCGGCCCATCCCACATTCGGCGCGTTGATTCGGAACAGCATCGTGATTCCGAAAATCACGATCCCGAAATAGAGCGCCGGACCAAGCAGCGCGCGCGAGCGCATCGCAGGAACAGAACCGGCGGGCTTCGCAGAACCGCGATTGAGCGACGCGTCGAGCCAATGGAAAATCGCAATCGTGATCGCCGCGACGAGATACCAACCGAGATAGTTGGTGATCGGCACGCCGAAGTGCGGACCCGGCGGGTCGTACCAGAAAATCTTGCCGAGGAACCATCTGTCGCCGAGCACGCTCAGCGGATCGACGACCATGTCCACCATCACCATGAACAGCGCCGCCATCAGCCATACCCGCGGCGCTCGGCGAATTTGCCACGTGTCGAGAATTCGGAAGTCAAAACCGCGCCGATACAGCGGCGAGCTGAGCAGCAGCGCGACCGTGTAGCTGGCGAACGCGAGGAAGGTGAATGAGAGCGAATCCATGAACGGAACGCCGAAGACCCAGATCTCTCGGGCGCGGGTCGCTTCAATATAGTGATACAGGCCGAACGGGAACCCGTTGTGGATCGACGACCACTCGGACGCGAGCGAGACGGCGTAGGTGAGCACGGTGAATAACAGCGTCGTGCGCAGGCCGAAGTTCACAACCGCGATAAACAGAAAACTCGCCAGGAAGATGAACACATACGGGCGCAGCGCGATCGTGGACAACAGCAGATGCATCGCCTTGCCTACGCGGCGCTCTTCGCCGGCCCTCTGGATCTGAAAAATTCGATAGCTGTCGCGATCGCGGCGTCGATCGGTCCGGGCGAATAGCCCAACTCCGCGCGCGCCTTCGACGAGTCGAAGAACATTCTCTTTCGCGCCATCCGCACTTCGGTCAGGCTGGCGCGTGGCGCGCGGCGCGTGACGGTGCGCGCAAACGCTTCGGCGCCGAGCGCGTAGCCGAACGCTACCGCGTATGGAATTCGCACCTTCGGCCCAGGCATTCCTGAGATCGCCGCGAGCCGTCCCAGAAATTCCTTGAGCGTGAGATTCTCACCGCCCAAAATATATTTCTCGCCGATTCGTCCGCGCTCCGCCGCAAGCAGATGGCCGCGCGCGACATCTTCGACATCAACGATATTGAGCCCGGTCTCAACGTACGCCGGCATCCGCCGATTCAGGAAGTCCACGATGATTCTGCCGGTTGGCGTCGGCTTGAAGTCCAGCGCGCCAATCGGCGTCGAGGGATTCACAATCACCACCGGCGCGCCTGCCCGTGCGGCCTCGAGCGCCGCTTGCTCAGCCATGTACTTCGATCGTTTGTAATGACCCGGCATCGCGGCGAGCGACGACGGCGTGTCTTCGCGCCCCACTCCGCCATGCGGAATCCCGAGCGCCCCCACCGTGCTGGTATAGACGATTCGCGAAACTCCCGCATCGGTTGCGGCCCGGATAACATGCTGCGTGCCGGTGACGTTGGTCGCATACATCGGCGCCGGATCGGTCAGCCACAGCCGGTAGTCGGCGGCGACGTGATAGACCTCGTTGCATCCGTTCACCGCGCGCGCGACCGAATCGAAGTGCCGGAGATCGCCGCACACGATCTCGATCGGCAAACCGACCAGCGCACTCAGATCCGCGTTCTCGCGCGCCAGCACTCGCACGCGGTCGCCGCGGGCAAGCAGCGCGCGCACAACGTGACATCCAACGAATCCGTTGCCGCCCGTTACCAGCGCTAACCTGGTAGTCATTCGATTAGTCAATAGCTATTCGGCGGGCCGCGCGAGAACGGCGGTTGCCGCGGCCCGTCCGGAAATCACAGCGCTCTCAATCGTCGCCGGCAGTTCCGTTTGTATCCAGTCGCCGGCCAGAAAGAAGTTCGCGATCGGCGTCTTCGCCGTCGGGCGCAATTCATGCGATCGAAGGTCCGGCGCCATCGTCGCGTTCTTCTCCTTGAGCACCAGCGACTTCACGACTCTGGCTTCGCGCGACGCTGGAATCATGGCGTGGAGATCGTTGATCACGATATCAAGAATTTCCTGGTTGCTCCGATCGACCAGCTTACGCGCGCCGCTGATCACGAAACTAAGGTAACCCGGATGCGCCTCGCCGCGCTGCTCGAATATCCGGCGTTTGTTGAATAGCCATTGAGTAGTGGTGCCGATAAAGCCGATGAACGGCGAATTAGTCACTTCGCGATCGAGCCACACGTGGACGCAGATGATCGGCGAGCTCGAAAGACCCGTGAAGCGAGAAAAAAATGGATCGGCGACCGCGTTTTCCGGCAGGAGTCGCAACAACTGCGGCGCCGGGACCGCGCTGATGAAATCCGATGCCTCGACTCGACGCCCGTCGCGCAGCCGCACGCTTGCGACACGCCCTCCGGCGCCAAGTTCCAGCATCTCGACGATCGAATGCGAAGCAACCGTCCCACCCGCCCGCTCAATCAAACGCTTCGCGCCTATGCAGTACAGGTCGCTCAGGCCGACGCGCGAATAGACGAATGCCGAGTCGCCGCGTCGCGAAAAAAATCCGCGCTTTAGAACTTCGGCCAACAACTGCGCCGATGACGATTCCGGCTCGTCGTTCAGCGTCGCGATCGACATTGGGTACCAAAAGCATCGGCGCGCATGTTCCGATTGCCCGAGACGATCCATCAACTGCGCGACGGTGAGATGGCGCAGTTCGCTTTTGCTGGAGCGTCTCATCGCGAGCATGCGAAGTCCGCCGCGCATGACGCTCATTCGCTCCGTGATAGTGAGATGCCGGTAGCCGAGCAGCGCGGCCGTCATGTGCAGAGGGCCCGGCAGGCGCGCGGTTTTCAGCACTGCACTTTGGCCGGCACCTGCGAGCATTTCGATCTCCAGATCCTCGTGAAACACCAGCTGATCGTAGGCGCCGATTCGCCGCAGAAAATCGAGCGTTTCAGTGTAACAACCCATCAGGACGTGCTGCCCATTGTCGACGAAATCGCCGGTGTCAGGATCGGCGAACGAATACGCACGCCCGCCAAGCGCGGGTTTCCCCTCGAGCACGGTGACCCGCACGCCTCTCTCTGCGAGCGCAACCGCCGCGCTCAGTCCCGCAAAGCCGGCGCCGATAACGACCGCATTTTTGGTCACGACTGCCATTTATCCGCGGAGCGCGCTGAAGCGGCCCTCTGCCCACGCGCGGCCGACCAGGTAGAGCTTGTGCGGCGCGGACAGGCTGTGGCGGCGGTCGAGCACGCGATAGTTCGACTTGATGATTCGTTCGAGCAGCGCGGCGTAAATGAGGCGCATCGCTTCCGCGGTCAGCAGCGTCGCGCGATCTTCTGCCGCGAGTTCGCTCTGCGCCAGCGCGTAAAGTTCCCGCGCGCGCCGGGCCTCGAAGTCCATCAGGCCGACGAAGTTCGGCGTGTACACGCCGCCGAGAATTTCTTCCTCGCTCACGTTGAAGCGCGCGAGGTCTTCCAGAGGCAGATAAATCCGGCCGCGCTCGGCGTCCTCGCGCACGTCGCGCAGAATATTCGTCAGCTGAAGCGCCAGCCCGAGGTTTTCGGCGTAGAGCTTCGCCGACGGATTGCGGTAGCCGAAAATCTCGATGCAGATTAGGCCCAGCGCCGACGCGACGCGGTAACAGTACGGCCGCAGTTCTTCCCAGCTCTGATAGCGCTTGCGCGAGAGGTCCATCTCCACACCGTTGATGATTTCCTCGAACAGCTCGCGCGGAATATGAAATCGCTTCGCGCTGTCGGCGAGGGCGCGGGAGAGCGCGCGTGTCGGCGCGCCCGCATACACGCGATCGAGTTCCTCGCGCCATCGCTTGAGCAACAGCGCCGGCTCGCGAATCGATTCGTCGTCGGCAATATCGTCGATGAAGCGGCAGAACGCATATACCGCGTGCAGCGCACGGCGCCGCTCGGGCGGCAGCAAAATGAACGCGTAGTAAAAGCTCGAACGCGATCGCCGCGTGACTTGCGCGCAGCGTTCGTAGTCAGCGTCGAGCGACGAGGCGTCGCTTCCGGCGAGTTCTTCAGAGGCCGGCGGCGTTGCTGTCAGACTTCAAGACGGCCACGGATCGCGCTCCATCCCAGTTTCAGGTAGTCGAGTTTCGTTAGTTCCGGACGCATCCGGAAAACGTCGTAGTTGACGCGATCGATCGCGCGCAGTATCGCCAGCCCGCCGCCCGCGAACATCACGATGTCGCGACGCAGTCGCTTGTCCACGCGCTTGTGCAGTTCTCCACCCTCGACGAGCATCGCGCGCGCGACCTCGACTTCGCGACGCATCAAGTCGATGAACTCGCGTCCGGACGTATGCGCCGTCAGGTCCGCAGGCGTCACGCCGAATCGTTCCATGTCGCGGCGCGGAAAATAAATTCGTCCTTTGTCGAGATCGACGGCGACGTCCTGCCAGAAATTCGCGAGCTGCAATCCGCTGCAAACGAGATCCGACAGACGCTGCCGCTCGGCGTCGCGATAGCCGAACAGGTAGAGCACGAGCCGGCCGACCGGATTCGCGGAGTAGCGTGAGTAACCGAGCAGGTCGTCGAGCGTGTCGAAGCCCTTGAAGTTCACATCGGAGCGAAACGCGGTCAGCAGATCCTTGAACGGCTCGCTCGGAATGTCGAAGCGGCGCACAGTATCGGCGAGCGCAATGAACACCGGATGGCGCGGCGCGCCGGCATACGCCAAATCGAGCTCGCGCTCCCAATCGTCGAGCATCGCGAGGTCGTGATGCTCATCGGCGAAGTCGTCAGCCATCCGCGCGTAGGCGTAAATCGCGTACATGTGCGGACGCATCTCGCGCGGCATCAGCCACGACGCCACGGTGAAATTTTCGTAGTGCGACTTCGCCAGCCGCGCGCAGAATTCGTACGCGCTCGCGACGTCGAACGTTCCCGCCGGCATCGACGCGTCCGGCGCCGCACTCGATGCGTACGACATTACGCCGCCATCCACGTTGCCTCGCGCGGTTGCCATAGTCTCAGGCTGCCACCGGCCGCGCGGCGATAAGTTCGCGCGCCGCGGACCGCGCCCATCCGTCGGTTTCGAGGAGATCCTCGATCGTTTGCGCCGCTGAGTTGTGATGCCGATTCATCACCGTCTCGATATGGCGCGGGATGTCCATGAAGCGGACGCGTCCCGCCAAGAAGCCCGCGACCAGTTCTTCGTTGGCGGCGTTGAGGCATGCGGTCATTGTGTTGCCGGCCGCGAGCGCATCGTACGCCAGCCGCAGACACGGGAAGCGCCGCAGGTCGGGTTCTTCAAACGTCAGTCGCGAATTTTCCGCCAGCGACAGCGGTTTCAGATGCGTCATCGGCAGCCGCTCCGGATACGCGAGCGCGTACGCGACCGGAATCGCCATGTCGGGAATCGCCATCTCGGCGATCACCGAGCCGTCGATCATCTCGACCATCGAATGAATCACGCTCTGCGGATGAATCACGACCGAGACTTCGCTCGCTTTCAGATCGAACAGCCAGCGCGCCTCGATCACCTCAAGCCCCTTGTTCATCAGCGTCGCGGAGTCGATCGTAATCTTGCTGCCCATCACCCAGGTCGGATGCTTCAGCGCCTGTTCAATAGTGATCGACTCGAAACGATCCGCCGGCAACTCGCGAAACGGGCCGCCTGACGCGGTCAAAATTATCCGCTTCAACGACTCGCGCCCGCGACCTTGCAGGCATTGAAAAACCGCGTTGTGCTCGCTGTCAACGGGCAATAACTGCACGCGATTCTCGCGCACCGCCGCCGTGATCAGCTCGCCCGCGATGACCAGCACTTCCTTGTTGGCGAACGCGATGTCCTTGCCGGACTTGATCGCGGCGAGCGTCGGCTGCAATCCCATCGCGCCGACCAGCGCCGACATCACGAGCTTCGCCTCAGGATGCGTCGCGACCGCGATCGCGCCTTCGAGCCCGTGCATGATCGTCACGCGATGCGCGCCAAGGCGCGTCGCCAGTTCGCGCGCGAGTTCAGGCGTGGCCACCGAAACCAATTCGGGGCGAAATAGCTTTACTTGCTCAATCAGCAGATCCAGGTTGCGTCCCGCCGCCATCGCGACGACGCGAAACCGGTCGCGGAAGCGGCCGACTACGTCGAGCGTCGTGACGCCGACCGAGCCGGTCGAGCCGAGAATTGAAATCGCCTTCATCGTAACTCGTTCAGTTCGACGCCGTCTCCGCCAACCGCTTGCGGAAGCGCCCGAGCGCCATCAACGGAAAGTAGTGCGCGTACATGTGGTAGCGAAGATAGAAATGATTCGGAAACCCGTTGCCGGTCGATTCCCGCTCGTCCCATACGCCTTCGTCGTTCTGCCGCTCTGAGAGCCATTGCGCACCGCGCATCGCACTTTCGCCGATGCCTTCTTCACCGGCGATCAATCCGATCAGTCCCCACGCCGTTTGCGACGCGGTGCTGGCGCCGCGGCCGTGCCAGGCCGGATCTTTGTCGGAGAGCGGACTCTCGCCCCATCCGCCGTCCGGATTCTGCTTCGACTTGAGCCACGCGACGGCGCGCTTGATCCATGGCTCATTGATATCGACGCCGATTGCGCGCAGACCGGACAGCGCCGAGAACGTGCCGTAGATATAATTGACGCCCCAGCGTCCCCACCATCCGCCCGCCGGCGACTGATTCTTCTTGAGCCACTCGATCGCGCGCTTCGCCACGGGATGCTCGGTTCGATAGCCGACCGCTGCCATCATCTCGAGCACGCGACCGGTGAGGTCGGGGCACGACGGATCGGTTACCGCTTCAACGTCCGCCAACGGCAGATGATTGAGCCAGGTTGAATCGTTGTCAGTGTCGAAGGCCGCGAAGCCGCCGTCCTTCGATTGCATTCCCATCACCCAGTTCGCGCCTGTGCGAACGGCGCGTTCCTTCGCCGCCGGATCGGTCGCGTTCGAGTCCGCAAGCACTGACAGGATTACGGCGGAATCGTCAACGTCGGGATAGCAATCGTTGTAGAACTGGAACGCCCAGCCGCCGGGTTCGAGGTCGGGGCGTTTAACCGACCAATCGCCCTTCTTGAAAATCTGATGATCGATCAGCCACCGCGAGGTCTTCTTGAGCGCCTCATCGTCGCCGGAGAGGCCAGAATCGAGCAGCGCGCGTCCGGCGAGCGCGGTGTCCCAGTTGACCGAGACGCACGGCATGTACATGTCGTAATCGTCGAAATGCCAAATCAGTTCTTGCGACGCCTCGATCGCGCGCTTCAGCACCGGATGGTCGTTGCGGTAGCCGTTGGCTTTCAGAGCCATCGCGCTCAAAAGGTAGCACGGCTCGATCCCGCCCCACGAGCCGTTTGCCTCCTGATGCTCGAGCAGCCATTCCTCGGTGTGACGCAGCGCACGGGCGCGCAGAGATTTTATTTTGTGCCGATCGTAAAAGCGCAGCGCCTTGTCGGCGAAGTTAAGCGCATTGCGCAATGACAGCAGATGTTTTCCGCGTGGCTGCTTGAACTTCGTGAAGTGCGGCGGCTCGATGTAGAGCTCCAACACTCCGCGCTGGTAGTCGATCTTTTTTTCGGGACGCGCCGCTTGCAGCATCATCAGTCCCATCAAGGTTCCACGCGCCCACGAGCCCAATTCGTAGATGTTGAACGGGAACCAGTTCGGAAAAAGCGAGAGCTCGACCGGCAGTGCGGCCGTCGCGTCCCAGGTGATCTGGCCCATCGACGCCAGGTAGAAGCGCGCCAGCGTCCCGCATTTCACGATGCCACCCTTCGACAGAATCCAGCGCCGCGCAGCCGCCAGCGGCTCGTCGCCCGCGCGCATCCCGGTGAGCTTCAGCGCAAAATAACTTTCGATCGTCGTCGAGAGATACCCTTCGCCACCCTGGTAGAGCGCCCAACTGCCGTCCGGACTTTGGATGTCGAGCAAGTGCTTCTTCAGGCGCGCCTCGGTCTCGAGGTCAACCGTGTCCATGAAATGATTGAAGATGATGAACTCCGCGTTCATCTCCGCGTTGGCCTCCAGCGGCGCGTGCCAATAGCCCTCGGGTTTCTGCAGCGCGAGCAGAGCGCGTTGCGCACGATCGACGGTGTAGTCAATCTTCGCCACGAACTCCTCATGCGGCGACATCGCGATCGCGGTGTTTCCAATTTCGATAGCCTGACTCATGTTTCACCCTTCAAGGAATCACGGCGCATTTCAGAACCACACCGCGCTCGAGCATCTCGAACACTTCCGCCAGATCGCCCAGGCGCATTCGCGCGTTGACGATCGCGCCCGCATTGAGCGCGCGCCCCGCCAGCAATTCGTAAGCGCGGCGCACATCGCGCGGCCGATAATGAAACGGCGCCATCAAGGTCAGATTGTCGTAATGCATCCGCCGCGTATCGAGGCTGAGCGCGGTGCCGGCCGGACATCCACCGAAAAAAACCACCCGTCCTCCGCGCCGCACCCGCGCGAGCGCATCCTGCCATCCTTCGACTTGCCCGGTGCACTCGATCACGAGGTCGGGGCCGAAGCCGCCGTTGAGCCGCGCGATTTCCGCTGCGGCATCGACGCCGGCTGCATCGACGACACGATCCGCTCCCAAGTCCGCGGCCCACTTAAGGCGCTTAGTCCCCCGACCGACGACCACCACCTCGCGCACGCCCGCGGCCTTCAGCACCAACATTTGCAGCAGGCCGAACGCGCCGCCGCCGATGATTGCGACAGTCTCGTTTTTCTCTGGACGCGCCATTTCCTGAGCATGAATCACGCAGGAGAGCGGCTCGAGCAGCGCGGCTTCCTCGAACGGCAGGTCAGCGGGCTTGATAAAAGTGTTGCGCGCGACAACGTGCGCCGGCAGCAGCAGCATGTCGGCATAGCCGCCGTGGACCATCCGCCCGAGCGCGTCGTCGCAAAGATTTTCCTGCCCATGCTGGCAGTAGAAACAGATTCCGCACGGCGCAGTCGGCGCCGCCATGATCTCGTCGCCCAGCTTGAAGGCGGTCACGCCTTCGCCCGCTTCCACTACGACGCCGGAAAACTCGTGCCCGAAGGGCATCGGAAGTTTCCAGACCGGATGGCCGCGGCGAAATGTTTTCAGATCTGTGCCGCAACTGAGCGCGCACTTGATTTGAATCAGCAACTCGCCGGGTCCCGGATGCGGCGCGACGTAGTCGCGCAACTCGAGGCGTCCCGGCTCGACGAGCACGGCCTGGCGCGATTGCGCGCGCGCAATTTTCGCCGACGCTTCGAGCGCGCTCACAGTTTGCGCTCCACGACGAACGTCGCGATATGCCGCAGCGGGTCGGCGCGATCGCCGAGACCTTGCAGCGCGCGATGCGCGCGCGTTTCGAGCTCGCGCGCCAAATCCATCGAGCGCTCGATTCCCAATATCGCCGGGTAGGTCGCCTTGCCGCGCTCGAAATCTTTTTGCGTGCGCTTGCCCATCTGCTCCGGCGTGCCTTGAACGTCGAGCAGATCATCGACCACCTGGAACGCCAGCCCGAGCGCGCGCGCGTACACGTCGAGCGACTCGATCTGCGACGCGCTCGCGCCGCCGAGCCGCGCGCCCCCGCGCACCGACGCGAGGAACAGAGCTCCGGTCTTCTTGCCGTGCAGTTCTTCGAGTTCTTCCACCGTTTTCGATTTGCCCTCGCCGAGCAGATCGATCACCTGCCCAGCGACCATCCCGCCGGCTCCTGCCGCGGTCGCCAGCTCCGCGACAGTTTCGAGCACGAGTGCCGGCGACGCGCTCTTGTTCGCCGAAAGCGCGAGCACCTTGAACGCGTCCGTCAACAGCGCGTCGCCCGCGAGCGTCGCGATCGCTTCGCCGTAAACCTTGTGATTGGTCGGGCGCCCGCGGCGCATGTCGTCGTCGTCCATGCACGGCAGGTCGTCGTGAATCAGCGAGTAGGTGTGAATCATCTCGACCGCGCACGCGAGTCCCATCGCCGCATCGACGTTGCCGCCGACCGCCTCGCACGACGCGAGCACGAGCACCGGCCGCAGCCGCTTGCCGCCCGCCAGCAGCGAGTAGCGCATCGCCTCATGCAGGCGCGCCGCCGCGCCGGTCGGTTCCTCGACGCTTTGCTTGAGGGCCCGCTCGATCGTATGCGCGCGCTCCTTCAAATAGCTGTGCAAGTCGAACACGTCTCGTCTCTTATCCAGATGCCGGTGACGCTTCTTTGAAACCGGGATTGTTTCGCGCGTGAAGATTCCCCCACATCGCGGGGTTCACGGGTCAGCTGCGCGATTTCCTACGCGACGTAGTGCCGCACCATCCGCCACGAGTCCTTCAGATTCTGGCCGAACTCGAGCGCCACCGTCCCCTCAAATCCCGAATGCAGCTTGCAATCGCGGCAGCGGAAATCCTGCTTGGTACGATAATACTCCCAATCAGTAGCCGCGTGCATCTCGTTGAGCGTCTTGTAGTGTCCGTTGGTGATCAGGTAGCACGGCCCCTTCCATCCCTGCGGATTGCGCGTGACCGTCGTCCACGGACTGCATTGCATGTCGCGTTTGCCGACCAGGTAATCGAGATAAATCGGCGTGTTGATAATCTTGTAGTCGTTCGCCATGTCGCGAACCTTGAAGAACTTCGCCGGCATCTCTTCCTTCTTCAGATACTCCTCGTCGTTCTGCAGCACCTGGTAGTGATAGCCGGGACTGAGCAGCATGCCGTCGACGCCGAGGCTGGTCAGGTACTTGACCATGTCCTCGAGCTCATCGCCCGTGGTCTCGCGGAACACCGTCGTGTTGGTCTGCACGCGGTAGCCCTTCTCCTTCAGCATCTTGATCATCTTGACGACGATGTCGAAATGACCCACGCGGTCGGTCACGCGATCGTTGGTCTCGCGCATCCCATCAAGGTGCAGGTTGAAGCTGAGATAGGGACTCGGCGGCACCTGCTTGACGAAGCGCTCGAGCAGGATCGCGTTGGTGCAGATCATCACGTGACGCTTTTGATCCTCGATCAATCCGCGCGTCAGCGCCGCGATATGCTTGTACATCAGCGGCTCGCCGCCGCAGATCGATACGATCGGCGCGCCGGCTTCTTCCGCCGAATGCAGCGCCTCGTCGAGCGGCATCATGTCGCGAATGGTGTCCTTGTACTCGACGATTCGCCCGCATCCGATACACGCGAGATTGCACGCATGCAGCGGTTCGAGCATCAGCACCAACGGAAAATATTTTTCACCTGATTTTCTCTTGGCGCGCATATAGCGCCCCAGGTCGATCATCTGTCTAAGCGGAATGCGCATACTCGTGCGTTCTCCTGGATCGTGTTGAAGAAAAGGTTAGGCGGACGGCGCGCTGCCGCCCTCCGATGAAGATGTCCCCGACGGTCCGAACAGCCACTCACCCACCATTGCCACCGCCCCCTCGGGGTCGATCGCATTCGCGCCCATGAACAAATATTCGATCAGCAATCCGTTCAGCGCCGAGAGCAGGAACGCCGCCGCCGATTCCGGCGCCGACCGCCGCGTGCAGATTCCCTTTTGCTGCGCGCTGCCAATCAGATCGACAATCATCGCGCGATATCCGCCGTAGAGCTTCAGCACCTGATCGTTGAGGCTCTCGGAGAGCTTCTGGTCGTGCAGCATCTGCGCGAGGAAAAAACGGACCGAGCTCGCGTTGTCGCGCACGAACGACAAGTAGGATTCGACCAGCTTCAGAATTTGCTGGCGCTCGTCCATCGCCGCCGCTTCTTCGGCGAAGTCGATGAAGTACGGCTCGAGCAGACGGTTGAGAACCGCGACGAACAACTCTTCCTTGGTCTTGAAATGCCAGAAAATCAGCGCCTTGCTGACGCGCGCCTCTCGCGCCACTTCCGACATCGAGGTCTCATGGAACCCGCGATTGGCGAATAGATGCATCGCGGCTTTCAGGATCTCGTCGCGCGAATCCTGCGAGCCGGTGCGCGGCTCCGCGATACCCACCTTTATCTGCGATACACCCATAACCCGGCTCTGACTCCCCGCTCTACTACTGTCGTCGCCCGTAGCCACGAAAATCAGTCCAATGCCCGCTAATTCGAGCCGCCATCATCTGCGCGTCTCGGAATTGCGGCTAACCATTCGGTCAATGGAAACTTTACCGTCACAATCTCGAAAGTCAAGAGCGACAGTCCGAGCGGTCAGTCGGTCAGCGCGGTCGGAAACGCTTTGCGGCGGCTTTGTCGCGCTAACTAGCCGATATTAAGAGAGTTTTATCTCGACGCCGCCGTTGATGGACGATTTCCGCGCCGCCTCCATAAGCATAAGTGCGACTCGAGCTTCGGCCACGTTGCGCTTTGCGATGGGCGAATCCGTTCCTTCGGTGACGGCTAGCTCGAACTCCTCGGCCACTCCGCCGAACCATGCCGAATGGTACGAGTCGTCGGCCATGTCGGCAACCGAGAGGTCATCAACTTTTCCCGCGCGGTCGGTGAGCAGCACCCGATCCCCTTCAATCTCCAGACTCGCGCGCTCTCCATATATGAGCGCCAACGTCCGGCGCACAGGCGCGCGCCAAGAAAGATGTACCCGGGACAGCGCTCCACTCTCGAACCGGATGCGCAGGTCGGCAACGTCGTCAACGTCGGCGCTCGCCGGCGATTCGAGCCGCGCCGAGATCGACACCGGCGCGTCGCCGCCCAGAAGCCAATTCATAAGGTAGAAGACGTGCCAGCCGTGATCGATCAAAATCCCGCCGCCCGACGCCGCCGACGAGCGCCACTTACCGCCGCTGCCGCCGGCACCGGCGGGTGCGGTCCGCAGCCGATCGATCGAGACGAATCGAACGGCGCCAAGCCTGCCCGCCTCGATCGCTTTGCGCGCAGCCATATAGGCCGGCGCGTATTTCCAATTGTGCACGCACATCAAGACGCGCCGCTTCTCGGCGGCAAGCGCAGCAAGCTCATCGAACTCGGAAAGCGTGAGCGCAAGCGGCTTCTCGACGAGCACGTGCGCGCCCGCCGCAAGGGCCGCACGCGCGGCACCATGATGCAATCCCGGCGGACTGGCGACATCGACAAAATCAGGCGCCTCACCATCGAGCATCAGCTCGAGGTCGTCGTACACGCGCACATTCTTGATGAGTCGGATAGCATCGTGACGCCGCTCGGAGACAGGATCGTGAATCGCGCCGATAGCGACATTTTCGCGCGTGCGCCATCCCGGCAGATGCGCCCGCGCGGCGACCTCGCCAAATCCCGAAATAGCCCCGCGCAGTTTTGCTCGAACAGCCATTAGCGCCGTTAAGTCTCAGCTAAACCGATACCGCGAGCAACCGGCCTGCAGTCGGGTATTGTCCTGGTTTCAGTGGGGCGGGCCGCCGTGCCCGCCCTCTCCTCGAGGTTGCGGCCCATATCGAGCGTCGGCAGGCGTGGGCGCCGACGCCCGCGCGTCGATGGCGGGCACGGCGGCCCGCCCCACTATAAGGCTACGCGATTTTGGACCCGCCGAAGCGATATTGAAACTAGGACACCACCCGCAGGCGCAACTCTGCACCGCAGTCCAAACCCGGCATCGGCCACATCGGATTCCGAGCAGTTTCTTTGTGAAAGAATATCGATCCCCGATGGCAGCGCTCTTGCTCTCTCCTCCAGCGAAGGCTCAACAACAGGGAGGACAGGCGAATCATGTTCGCATGGATTCTAATCGGACTTATCTCGGGATGGCTGGCGGGCAAACTCCTGAACGGCAACGGCTACGGCATGATGGCTGACATCGGGCTCGGACTGCTAGGTGGAGTGATCGGAGGAATAATCTTCGCGGTGCTGGGAGTACAAGCGCACAACTTCATCGGCGCAATCCTGATGTCTACGGCAGGAGCCACCGCGCTGGTCATAGCAACGAGAATAATCCGCGACGAGATTTGAGTATCTCTTCCAACACCTCTCCCGGGGGGAGAGGTAAATTCCTCATTCAATTAGATGTACAGCGCTGCGATCTTCTTCAGCGTCGCTTCCGTGTTTGCGAAGGTCAGCTCTCCCAGGCCTGCGACGAAACGCCTGGCGCCGGCCTCCGCGAACTCTTTCAAGCCGTCTTGCACCTTTGCGCGGTCGCCGCGGATTCCGCCCATGATCGTGATGTCCAGTTCGGCGAAATTCCTACCAACCGCCGCGCACTCGCGCTTGAGATCATCGACGCGCGTCTTCAACTGAGCCGCGTTCAGCGCGATCGGGCACCATCCATCAGCCCACTTCGCCACGCGCTTGAGCGCGTTCTTGTCGAGGCTACCGATCAACACCGGCGGTCCGGACTTCTGCGCTGGCTTCGGCAACGATTTCACCGGCGGAAACTTGACGTACTTGCCGTCGAACGAGACCGCGTCCTCGGTCCACAGCTTGCGCATCGCGGCGACTATCTCGGCGGTCTCACTCCATCGATGAGGGAAATCGACGCCGAACAAATCGCTCTCCTCGCGCAGCCATCCGGCGCCGATTCCGAACAGCACGCGGCCGCCCGAGTATGCGTCGAGCGTCGCGAACTGTTTCGCCAGCGCGAGCGGCTCATGCTCCGGGACGAGGCATATACCGGTGGCGAGCTTAAGATTTTTGGTGACGGCGGCCGCCATGCTGAGCGCGATCATCTGATCGGCCATCGTGAAGTACTGCGGCGGAATCGGGCCGCCGGTGGGAAACTGCTGCGTCGGATTCGCGGGCATCGCAGGATGCTCGGGCACCCAGACGGATTCGAAGCCGAGCGATTCGGCGACGCGCGCAAATTCCGCGGGATGAGCATTCTTGCCGGTGAATGGAGTAAGCAATCCAATTTTCATTTTAAGTTCTCCCGGGACACATCTTACCTAGCTCGTTCGCTTTTCTCTGTCATCTCCTACACCTCTCCCCGCGGGAGAGGATGCGCCTCCGGCGCGGGTGAGGGCGCGCGCATCCAACTCAATGCCAGCGCCCTCACCCGTGCGCGACACAAGTGTCGCCGCGCGACCTCTCCCGCGGGGAGAGGTAACTGCTACCACCCAAAAAAATCTTTCGCGGCGACGAATTTCGCGACGCCGGCCGCTTCGCCCGCGAGCCGATCGACTTCCTGATCGCCGACCATCGTCGATGACGTAAGGTCAACGCCGTACAGGTCGGCGAGTTCGGTGATCATGCCACCCCTGGGCTTGCGGCATTCGCAGCGGTCGTCGTCGGTATGCGGACAGATTTGCCATCCGGTCAGGATGTCGCCGAGCTGATGGTCGAGTTGCGCAAGCGCGGCTTCGACTTTTTCCGCCTTGAGACGGCCGCGCCTGATTCCCGATTGGTTCGTCACTACGAACATCAAATGGTTATGCAGGGGGCGGAGCTTTTCGGCTACGTTGGGGAGCAGTTCGACTACGAGGTTGCCGTCGGCGTCTATCGGAATCTCGCGCGACTCGTTGAGCTTGACGAGCGTGCCACCGAGATCGAAGAACAACGCGGCGTTGCCGTTCGGATTGGTCATGAAAAAAGATTTCGCTTACGCGTGGCGCCAGTCAACGTGGTCGCGGACGTGCGCGAACACTTCGTCCAGGATTTCGACGCCCGCTTCGGCCTGCGCTTCGGTGATAACCAGCGACGGGTTGATTCGAATCTTGGGAAAGTAGGCCATCGTCACCAGCCCGCGCTTGAGGCATTCCTTAAAAATCAGCTCCGTGACCTTCTTGCCGAGCAGTTCCTTGCTCTCGAGATCGCGCACCAGCTCGACGCCTATCAGCAGTCCCTTGCCGCGCACATCGCCGATGAATTCGTATTTTTCCTTGAGCTGCACCAGCCGCGACAGCATCATCGCACCGACCTCGCGCGAGTTCTCGACCAGGTGCTCTTTCTGAATCGTGCCGATTGTTTCCGACACTGCTACCGCCGCCAACGGATTTCCGCCGTAGCTCGACGACGACGCGCTCGGCTTGCCGAACGGTTCCGCTTTGCCCAGCTCGTCGCTCAGCAGCACTCCCGAAACCGGAAAGCCCGAGCCCATCCCTTTGCCGACGGTGACGATATCCGGGCGAGTGCCGCTATGCTCGACGCCCCACCATTTGCCGGTGCGTCCGAAGCCGGTGATCATTTCGTCGGCGATCAGCAGCGCGCCGAAATCCTTGGCGACCGACTTCACCGCCGGCAGCCAGTCGTCGGGAGGAATCACGTTGCCTGCGGTGCCTTGCATCGGCTCGGCAACGATCGCGGCGAGCGAGCCGCTGGTGCTCATCTTGATTTGCTGGCGGGCGAAATCGACGCAGTAAAGTCCGCAATCGGGATACTTCAACTTGAACGGGCATCGATAGCAGTCCGCGTACGGGACGGTGTACTGCCCGCCCTGCAAGGGTCCGTAGCCTTGCTTCGACTCGTCGCCAATTAGGCCGAGCACGCCGCCGGTCTTGCCGTGGAAGCCGCCCCAGAAGCTCACAGCCTCATGATGACCCGTTGCGGAGCGCGCCAGCCGCAGCGCGGCTTCGACCGCCTCCGCGCCGCCACTATATAGATGTGCGCGAGTCAGTCCCGCGGGCGCGACTTCGGCCAGCGCCTTGAACGCCGCCGCGCGCTCTTTGGTCGCGAATGTGCCGACTGTCAACCGCGCCGCCTGCTTCGACAGCGCCTGCGCCATTGCTGGATGCGCATGGCCGAGGCTCGCGACCGCGACGCCCGCGAAAAAATCGACGTAGGTGTTGCCGTCGGCGTCGGTGAGCGTCGCCCCCTCGCCATGATCGAACGCGAGACCGGCCAGCAGCGAAATTCGCTGGCGCCCGGGCGCGATGTATTTTTGTTCGAGTTCGAAGATCTCTTTCGACTTGGGTCCGGGAACCGATGTCTTAATCGAAGGAAGTTTTCCGTTGGTGGTTGTCATCAAATGAGCGGGCGATCCGATTCCTTTGTTTGAATTACCGGCGCGATTTTAGCGCGGGCGGCCAAGCAGACTTATCGCACGGCGCGCGATCGCGCGAGCGGCCGTTGCGCGCACTCGACTGTAGCTAGGCCAGTCATTGAAATCGATAATCGCAAAACGATCGCCACTCAAGACCGCGTCTCCGCCCCACGCTTCGAGGCCGAGCGCGGCCGCGGCGGCGGAGGCCGCATCCGAGAGAGCGCGCACGGCGGCCTCGGCGACTTCCTCGCCATCAGGATGCACGCTGAAATGCGTGCCGCCGCTGACACCGTAAAATTTCACGACGCGGCCGACGACTTCCTGCTGCACGTAGGCGAAGCGGATTCCGCGTCGTGCGAAATCAGCGAGGATCGCTTCGACCTCTGCGCGATCAGCCGCCCGCTGCACGTCTTCGGGCGCGAGCGCGTGCAAGTCGCCGCGCTTGACGTACACCCCCGCCGACAAATCCAGGGCCGCGAGCTTACGCACATCGAGCGGCTCGTCAACCGCCACCAATGCTCCCGGCGGCGTCGGCACGCCGGCGCGCTCGAGGCCGGGCGCGAGCAAGTCGCGGTAGCAGTTGCGAATCGAGAGCGCCGAGTTGACTGCGACCGCGCCCGCCTGCTCGACGGCAGCCAGCCGCTTGAGCGCGCGCGGCCCCTGACACATCGGCAGTACGAGGTCGGCGCGGGGCGGCGCGTTCGCCGCGAAGCTGACCCCATCGATAGTCTGGATCTCGACGCCTTCGCGCTTCAGCTCCGCCATCGTGGCGTCGAGAATCGCGGCATCAGCCTCCACCTTGCCCGGTGAAAACTCGGGTTCCCGATAAATTCCTAAAGCTCGATAGCTCATGGCATCTTCCGTATTGCCGCCCGGGCGGCGTCGAGGTCCGACGCTTCATCCACGTCGATCGATCCTTCGAGCTCGATCGCATCCAGCGCCATCCCGCGTTCGATGAGCAGTGCGAGGAAGCGGCGGAGCGCGTCGAGTCCCGCGCGACGCGCGTCGGCGGCGTAATCGAAAACTCGTGTCGACAGGAAATAGAGCCCCGCCGTCACCATAGAAGTCTGACGGTTGCCGAGCCGCAGGATCAACCCATTTGATGTTACATCGGCGAAAAGCGGCTTGGCCTCGCCGCGCCATCGCGTGACGGCGAGCACACCGGCCAGATTTTTCTCGCGGCACTCCTCGATCTTTTTGCGCGACTCATTAACAAAACGCGCGAGCTCTGTCTGTGGAATTACGGCATCGACCGTCAACGCGATAAACCATCCAGGCTCGAGCAACTCGCCGAGCGCGAGCATCGTCTCCATCGAGTTGGCGGTATCGCGTACGACGAGAGCGACCGACGGCGGATTCGCGATCACCAATTTCTTTTCGCTAGCGATACGCGCCGTCTCGGAGTTGACGATGGCAACGACCGACGATGCGCCCGCGTCGAGAATCGCACGCGCCTGGCGTGAAAGCATCGCCTCGCCGCCGAGCATCACGAGCGGCTTGGGAATGTCGTCGCGCGTCGAGTTGCGCAGGCGCTCGCCGCGCCCGGCTGCAATGATCGCTCCTTGCAGTTTCGTCACCATTGAATTTGCGGAACTTCGTCGATCGATCGGATCGTGATGTCGGCCGCGGATGCGTCATCGCCGGATTGCGCGGCGGTTCGCAGCCAGACCGTGCGCATTCCGAGCTTGCGTGCGGGTGCGCAATCCTTGGCAAGCGAGTCGCCAATCATCGCGGCCGATTCGGGCGCGCATTGTATTTTTTTCAAAGCGGTTTCGAAGATGCCCGGCTCGGGTTTGAAAATTCCGACGCGCGAAGAGTCCGCAACCGCCGCGAAGTATCGATCGAGCTTCGCCTCTTCCAGGATGCGGTCGAGATTGCCGTAGAAGTTCGAGACGATCCCCATCTTGAAGCGGCTCCTGAGCTGTCCGACTACTTCGCGGCTGTGCGCCAGTCCAATAAACGTCTCGCGCACGAAAGAATTCGTGACCGCCTCGACGAATCGATAGCGTCCTGCCGCGCCGGCGTCGTCCAGTACTTTGCGCAGAGGCTCGGGCCCGCTTTTCCGCAGGTATTCGAACTGGTGGCCGACCAGAAAGCGCACGAGATCCGTCAAGCCGAAGCGCGCCACGACTCGCGTCGCGCCATAGCCGATTCGCGTTGCGTGATCGAAAGCCGGGTCAAGCTCGGCGCGCGAGATCTCGATTCCAGCTGCACGGTAGCTGGCGAGAAATCTATCGAGCCAATGAGCAGGCCCATCGAGCGTACCGCCGAAATCGAACAGCAGGACTGTAATCGTGGCCATGAAACGGCCAGTTTACCAGCCGCAGTCGCCTTCCTCCAGTTTCTTGAAAATTAAAGTGCGCGATGGGGAGATTGCGCGACCTGAATCGAAAATGTTCCCGGGAGAACCGATGGTCCGTCAGTCCGAGCGCCCAGCTAGATGCTCGCTTCAAATGAAAGACGAACTCATAATTAACTGTGGAAGTTAGTAGCAGGGCTACTTCCGCTGGCGTTACCGCTGTGTTACCGTGGCGCGGATCGCGGAAGACGAGGGAATACGGGGTTTTAACGAGACGCTGGTGATTGAAACTGCTCTAATCGCTGCTCCTGACCGCGCGGACAACGCGGTCTTCGGCCGCCCCTTGCTGGAGCGGCTGATGATTAACTGCGAGCGCGCCGGCATCAAGCGGTTCGTCGTGGCAGCGTCGCGCGAGAACTATCCGGACGTCGCACGCGCGATGGGCCGGTTCAAAAATTCTGACACGGTCTCGATGGTCGAGTCGTTCGGCGAGATTCTGAATACTCAGAACGCCCGCGAATTAGGCATCGACCCATTGTCGCCATGCGTGTCGTTTTCGGGGAACCTGGTGTTCGCGAAGTCACATCTGGCGCGAATCCTTGCGGCGCACGCCTCCGATCCACGATCGGTTCATCGCGAATTCAGCACCGACCACGACTGCGGCGGCGAAATCGCGACCGGTCCGATTAGTGAGATCCTCAAGCGCGGCGGAATTTCGAACACCGTCACCGCGCCTGCGGCGAGCCTGCTGCCATTCGCGCTGAACGGGCGCCCCGAGGATCGCGAAGAGGCGGAACTGCGGCTGGCGAAATCGATTCGCGAGGAATCGGCGCACAAGGACGCGCCGATGGCGCGATGGGTGGACCGCAAGATTTCCTGGCGCATCAGCTACTGGCTCGCAACCCATACGCGCGCCACGCCGAACATGGTCACGGTCGCGAACACGATCTTCGGCTTGGCGTGCGCGTTGATGTTCTCGGTGCCGAATTACTGGATGCGGCTGTTCGCGGCAATTTTCTTTTTGATCTCGATCACGATCGACGGCGTCGACGGCGAACTGGCGCGGCTAAAAATGGTCGAGAGCGATTTCGGCGGCGCGCTCAACGTCCTCACCGACAATATCGTGCACGCCGCGGTGTTCATCGGCTTGCTGATCGGATGCTACCGGGTCGAGCACAGCGGCGCTTACCTGTACCTGATTCCGATCCTGCTCGGCGGCTTCGCGATGTGCGCGTTCGCGACCTGGCGCGCTTTCAAAGTAAAGGGCGATCAGGCGGCGGCGTGGCTGGACAAGGTCGATCGATGGAGCGGGCGCGATTTCGCATACCTGCTCGTGGTGTTGGCCTTAATCAATCGGATAGAGTACTTCGCTTGGGGCACGGCATTCGGCACTTACGTGTTTGCCCTGGCGCTGATATGGATTACCGGCCGGACCGAATCGTCAATGAAGGCTGAAAGCCTGTAGGAATGAATCGAGGCCTGCAGGCGGAGGAAGTATGAACGGCAAGAAGCCACGAATTCTCCTGGTGCAACCCACAACCGTCCACCTGGACGGCACGCCGCACAAGACGCGCTGGCGGTTGATCATGGGACTGATGATTCCGCTGATGGCGGGACTCACGCCCGACGACTACGACGTGACGCTGTGCGACGAGCGCCTCGAAAACATCGACTTCGACGGCGGATGGGATCTCGTCGGCATGACGACGACGATCGGCGCGTCGCTGCGCGCGTACCAACTCGGCGACGAGTTCCGCAAACGCGGCATCCCCGTGGTCTTCGGCGGCTTCCATGCGACCCTCCAGACTGAAGAAGCTCTGCATCACTGCGACGCGGTCGTGAAGGGCGAGGCCGACCTGGTATGGCCTGAGCTTTTGCAGGACTGGCGCGACGGCAAGCTCAAGACGATTTACAAAGCCGACAAGGTGCACGATCTGAAGAACCTGCCGCGCCCTCGTCACGAGCTGCTCAAGCTCAACCGCTACCTGTTCAAGGCGGCGCCGGTGCAGGCGAGCCGCGGATGCCCGTATCGATGCTCGTTCTGCGAGATTCCGGTCTTCTACGACGGCGCCTATCGCACGCGGCCCATCGAGGACATCGTCGAGGAGATCAAGCAGGTCGTCAAGGTCACGGGCTTCCGGCGCTTCCAGTTCATCGACGATCAGATCACCGGCAAGCACAAATTCGCGCGCGAGCTGTTCAAGGCGCTCGAGCCGCTCAACATCCGCTTCTCATGCCTGTGGACGATCAACTCGAATCACGACGACGAGCTGCTCGACCTCGCGGCCAAGGCGGGAATCTTCCACGTCAACATCGGCGTGGAATCGATCAGCCAGGACAGCCTGCTGTCGATGAACAAGATTCAGAATCACGCGAATCAGTACAAGAAGCTGCTCAAGAAGATGGAGAAATACGGAATCTACTACTCGCTCAACTTCCTGTTCGGGCTGGAAGAGGATCGTCCGGGAATTTTCGACGAGACGCTCAAGTTCCTGCACGAGGTCAAGGCGCCCGAGGCGTTCTTCAACACCGTGACCCCGCGCGTTGGCACGCCGATGCGCACGCAGCTCGAGAACGAAGGCCGCGTGATAATCCCCGACGCCGACTTGTACACCAACAACTTCCGCTGCATGTTCGTGCCCAAGAACATGTCGCCGCAGGAAGTCGAAGAAGGCGTGTGGCGCTGCACCAAGGAGTTCTACTCGCTCAAGTCGATGTTCAAGCGGCTGCTGATGCCGCCGGGCAAGTTCACCTGGCAGGGCCTGACCGAAAACATGCTCTTCTACTGGGGCGCCAAGCAGCAGATCGATCCGGTTGATTATTATTAGGCCGCAATCTGTCCCCTTGTCGCGCGATGAGAGTAGTGCCTACGCCGGCTCGACTTTCGTCCCCTCTCCCTTCCCCGTGTCATTCAGAGCGGAGTCCGCGGAGCGAAGAATCCCGGCTCCTTCTTCCCCTCTCCCAGAATGGGAGAGGGTCGAAGGTGAGGGTCGAGTTAGGATGTCGCGTTCCGCGCGACCGCTTACCCGCCTCGCCCGCTTGTTTGCGGGAGAGGCCGCGCCGAAGGAGCGGGTGAGGGTGATTTTGCGCGCGATTCAGGATTCTGGGCGTGCGATGACTATACAGAGTTCCTCTACCAGGCCGGCCCCGCTTTGATCTTAAGGACTCTCGGGATCCTCGTACTCGCGTCGGTGCTCGAGGTCGGCGGTGATGCGCTCGTCCGGATAGGACTCCACAGCTACGGATACTCACTGGCGGCAGGCGCGTTCACTCTCGTCGCGTACGGAGTCCTGGTCAATCAAACCAGCGTCGATTTCAACCGCCTTATGGGAATCTACATCGCGGTCTTCTTCGTGGTGTCGCAGGCAATCTCGCTGATACTCTTCAAGCAAATCCCCGACGACAGAATCATCCTGGGCGGCGGCTTCATAGTCAGCCGGCGGCCTGTTGATTCTGCTGATGACCTAACTCCTCGGTGGCGGCACTCTTCCTGGCCTCTCTCCATCAAGAGGCCTCTGCATAAACTTCGGCGGACACGCCCAATTAGAAACCAAAATCTTGAATCGCGCGCAAAATAGCGCGCTGCATAAGGACCCTCACCTTCGATCCTCTCCCATCCTGGGAGAGGGGAAAGAAGCGTGCAAAGGTCTCCTATCAGGGAGCGGCCGCGCCTCCAGCACAGCTGAGTTGATCACGTGCCAGTCGCACCTATGGTGGATGAAAACCGAACACCACATCTGTTTTGCGTACACCATCGAGCCACCGCTGCCCCTGAGAGCAAAGTAGCGCGCCGCGCCCAACTTTGCGCTTCACACTGGGTGCAGGGCTCAGCCCTGCCGCCCGCCGCGCAGGCGATTATCCTCTCATTCTTTCGTTTTCCTTTCTCCTGAACTGAAAAACGTTTCACGTGAAACGTTGGGCTCTGGATCCTAAGAAATAACCCCTGTTTCGCAAAATGCGCCGTAATTCGCGCGCGTGGCTCGTCTCCCAGCTACGGATGCAGCACGACGTTGTCGATCAGGCGCGTCTTGCCGACGCGGGCCGCTATCGCGAGCAGGATCGGACGGTCGAGCGACGGATGACGTGCGAGCGTCTCGGCGTCCACTGCTTCCACGTATTCAATTTCGACTCCCTTCGTGCGCTTGAGGACGCGGGTTGCCGCGAACACTATTTCTTCGGCACAGCATGGGTCCGTGCGATGCTTGTCGCTGGCGGCGCGAATCGCGAGGCTTAGCGCCAGCGCGTCTTCGCGTTCGGTTGGCGAGAGATAGGCGTTGCGCGAGCTCATCGCGAGGCCGTCTTTTTCGCGCACAATCGGCACCGGAATAATCTCAACGTCGAAGTTCAGGTCGCGGACCATCTTCTGGATCGCGCGAAGTTGCTGAAAATCCTTTTCGCCGAAAACCGCCATGTGCGGCTTCACGATATTGAAGAGCTTGGCGACGATCGTCGTCACGCCGCGGAAATGGCCGGGGCGATGTGCACCGCAGAGACCGGTGGTTATTTCGCCGGCGTCGACCCAGGTCTGCGCGTCGGGCGAGCACATCGCGGCGGCCTCCGGCGCGAAGACCACGTCCACCGGCACTGTCTCGAGCATCGCGCAATCGCGCTCGAAGTTGCGCGGGTAACGAGCAAAATCCTCGCCGGGGCCGAACTGGGTGGGGTTGACGAAAATCGACGCGACCAGCACCGACGACTCGCGGCGCCCTTCGCGCATCAGGGCCAGATGGCCGTCGTGCAGAAAGCCCATCGTCGGCACCAGCGCGATCCGTTCGCGACTTTGGCGAGCGCTATCGGCGTAGCGGGTCATCTCGTCGGGCGAGGTGATGACGATCATCGCGAGGCTCTCCTCGATTCGGCGTAACAATGTTCGGGCGCGGGAAAC
Organism: uncultured delta proteobacterium; assembly: GCA_963711565.1. GTDB lineage: Bacteria > Desulfobacterota > Binatia > Binatales > Binataceae > Binatus. The sequence continues at coordinate 132,306 of CAVQEQ010000003.1, forward strand.
GCGTGTTCCCTGACTTCGCGCACGTAAGCGCTTGCCGCCGCCGCCGCGTCATTCCACAAATGCGCGAACGGCTTGGCGAAGCGCGGCGCGCACGACTCGTACAGGCCGAGCATGTCGTGCATCACGAGCACCTGGCCGTCGCAGTCGGGGCCGGCGCCGATGCCGATAGTTGGAATCGCGACGCTGGCGGTTATCTCGCGCGCCAACGACGGCGGCACGCCCTCGACGACGATTGCGAATGCGCCCGCGGCTTCGAGTGCGGCGGCGTCTTCGAGCAGCCGTTCGCGGCATCCGGCGGTGCGGCCGGATTTGCGGCCTTGCACGCGATGCCCTCCCATCCGATGAATCGATTGCGGCGTCAGGCCAACGTGGCCCATCACGGGAATATCGACCGCCGCGATTCTCGCGACCGCGTCGGCAATCGCGACACCGCCTTCGAGCTTCACCGCCTCTGCGCCGCCTTCCTTGACGAGGCGGCCGGCGTTGCGGAGCGCGTCTTCGGGACTCACCTGGTACGAGAGAAACGGCATGTCGGCAACGACCAGCGCACGCCGTCGCGCCCGCGCGACCGCACGGGTGTGGTAGATGACTTCGTCGATTGTGACGGCCAGCGTGGTGTCCTCGCCGCGCACCGCCATGCCGAGGCTGTCGCCGATTAGCAGCACATCGACACCGCAGTTGTCGAAAATTCTTGCAAAGGGAAAGTCATACGCGGTCAGCATCGTGATCGGCTGGCGCGCGGCTTTCATGCGCGCGAGATCGGGCACGCGAACTTTTTCCTCCATCATATTCACTCTCACTCGCTTCAGCTGCTTCAACAAAAAATCGGGGCTGCCGCGCACCGGCAACCCCGCATCAGAGCAGTCTCGAATAGACGAGCGCTCGAATCACTCGGAGTCCCGGTCCCGTTCTCGGATCCAGGCGCGAGCAGACAACGAACCAAAATGTCCTCTCAACACCGTCTCGCCGGGAAAAATCCTCGACGGACCAATTCAACTATATAGAGAAAGCGGGCGGGCGCGTAAAGGAGAAACTTCAGTTGGTGGCTTGCAGGGTGTTGGCCGTTACCGGCAGCGTTACCTGGAGACGTTTGCCGTCGCGCACGACGCTCAGGTAAATGATCTCGCCCGGCTGAAGGTCGCGCATGCGGTCCTGGAAGTCGAGAAAGTTCGTCACGCGCGAACCGTCGACCCCGATGATCATGTCGTAGCTCTCACCGATTTGCATGATATCGAGCACCGGTATCAAAAGAATCGCGGCCTGCCCAAACGGAGCCATCGCACCAACCATCGCCGCACCCGCCAGCGCGTCATGCACAACGTGAGTGTAGGGATGCAAACCGGCGGCCGCCGCCGGGCTGCCTTTCTGCACGGCCGTGATTAGCAAGCCGTCGGCATCCTCGCCGGATTTGAGCGTGCGCTTGGCTTCGCGCAATTGCATTCCGAACGGTGTCGAAAGCTCGCCGTCGTTGTCGAATTGCTGGAGGACCTGCTGCGGCGGTATCCCGCTCTGCTCTTGCTGGTAGCGCGCGATGTCGTTGCCCTGATTTGACGGATCCGAATCCGCGGACGGCTGCGAATCGGGAGCGAGATCCTGGGGCTGCTGCTGTGGCGTGTTGGCAGGGTTGGCGGCTGGAATCTCGGCAGTTCCGGGGGCAGTGGCCTCGATGTTGTCGAGCGGGGTCGGCACCAGGTTCGATGGAGTGCCGGAGGTAGAGCTCGAAGCCGCGGCAGAAGCGGCGGCAGTCTTCCAGGTCTCAGAGGCGGTGGTATCGGCGGCGGACTGGGCGGATGCGCGCGCGCCGGCGAACACAACCAGCAGCATCGCGGCGAGCGACGCGCCGAACGCCTGACTCAGGCGCGCTTTGCTAGTTAGCACTCCAGCGTTTTTCATGCTCCACCACGCGGCCCTCGCGCTCGAGCTTTTTCAGATGCGAGCGAATCGAGCTCGCGGCCGCAGGATGCAGATACTCCGGAACGTCCACGTAAATCTTCTTCACGATCGCCATCGCGTCGAGCGGTGCCGCACCATCGGCCAGCGCCTCGAGCACCTGGCGCTCGCGCAATTCGCGATGAGCAATATACTCGCCGATCTTTTCTTTCGGATTGCGGATGACCGGGCCGTGCGCCGGGTAAATCGTCTCGAGATCGAGCGCGAGCAAGCGCCTGAGCGAATCCATGTACTCGCCCAAGTCGCCGGTATCGTCCGGAATAACTGTAGTTCCCGCCCCTAGCACGACATCCCCCGTGAACAATGCGCGCTCTTCTTCGAGATAGTAGCACAGGTGATCGGGCGCGTGGCCAGGCGTAAAAACCGCGCGCAGCGTGGCGCCCTCGGTGTGGACGACCGCGTCGTGGCCGATGGCGGAAATCTCGCCGGCGGGAGCATCGTGGCCTTCCCACGGCATCTTGAGGACTTCCATCTCGCCGAATTTTTCGACGACCTGCTTGACGCCGCCCAGGTGATCGACGTGCGCGTGAGTCAGCACTATCCGTTCGAGCTCGGTGCTGTCGGAAAGTTCCTTGAGCGCAGTTTCAAGCAGGTCGGCGTAGATGGCAACGCCCTGACCCGTATCGAGCAGTAAAGGCCGCTTCGAGGTGCCAACGATGTAGGTGTTGGTGCCGGGGCCGGTAAACGGACTCGGATTCTGGCCGAGCACCGTCGCGACGCGCGGCGAGATGCGCGAGTAGTCCGGCATCTTCAGACCGATCATCGAATCGGTCACGACCCGCCCCTGCTTGCTCATCAGACTTTCCCCTAACCCCTCGAAAGCCTAGCGCCGGTTGCGCTCAAATATCAGCCGGAGTCCCTTTAATGTCAGAAACTCATCGACTTCTTCAATCGTCTCGCTCTCGGGGGCAATCAGATCGGCGAGACCGCCGGTCGCGATGACGCGCGCCTTTTCGCCGCGCTCCTTCAGGATGCGCGAGACGAGGCCGTCCACCAGCGCCGTGTAGCCGAAGATCAGACCCGACTGGATCGAGCCGACCGTCGTGCGGCCGACCGCCTCGCGCGGGCGCACCAGCTCGACGCGATAGAGCTTGGCGGCATGCTCGATCAACGCGTTCATCGATACGCCAAGGCCGGGCGCGATCGCGCCGCCGGCGTACTCGCCCTTGCCGGTCACGTAGTCGAAGGTGGTGGCGGTGCCAAAATCGACGACGATCGTCGCGCACGCATAGCGCTCGTAGGCCGCGACGGCGTTGACGATCCGATCGGCGCCGACTTCCTTGGGATTCTCGTAAAGGATCGGCATCCCGGTTTTGATTCCCGGGCCCACCATCAGCGGCGCGCAATGGAAATAGCGCTCGGCGAGTTGCTCCATCACCTGATTGAGGGGCGGAACGACGCAGGCTATCGCAACCCCTTCGGGCCTGACGCCGCCTTCGAGGCCGGCGCCGGCGAGAAGAGTGTTGAGGAGCGCGCCATGCTCGTCGGTCGTGCGATCGGGAACGGTCGAGATGCGCCAGTGATTGCGCAGGCGCTCGCCTTCGTAGATTCCAATCACGGTATGGCTGTTGCCCACATCGACCGTTATCAGCATTACAAGTCTCCGTCCGACGGGCGTCGTCGATAGCGACGCGATCGGGCACAGATAATAGCGCGCGTACCGGAGGTAAAAGAAACGCGCCGCGATGCGCGGTTAACGGTGGAATCCGAAAGACCGACCCGACATCATCATCGGCATCATCGGGCTGCCTGCGGGGCGGCTAAACGCGGACATCGTAGGAGGATTCATCCACGGTCCTTGATTCAGCGGCGGGAGCGCGGCCTGGGTGATCGGGCTGCTCATCGGCGCGAAAGCAGACGGGGAAACTTGCGAAGGCCGATTCAACCTTTGCGGGACGGCGACCGTGATCTGGTAAGGGTAAGGATACCCCTCATAGATCTGCTGGTTCTGATAGTCGTCCGCTGTGCCCCAATCCGGATTGGCCGAGCCGGAGCTGGCGCTGTCGTCATCGGAGTCTGTCGGCGGAGCACCCGGCGATGGAGCGTTGATGGCCTCGCCGTCGTCGTCGTTATCGTCGTCGCTCGAGGTGTCGCAGGATGCCGGAGCGCCGTCCTTGGGGCACGTCGCTTGTGGAATCTCGAGGACCTGGTCGGCGGTTTCCGCGTTCTCATCAATAGCAGGTCCGGAGCGTTCCCAACTGGCATCGACGCTGGTGCCAGATTCGGCGACCGCGCCTGAATCGGCGTCAGCGCTTGAATCAGCGGGTGTGCTGGAATCGCCGGCAGCGCTGGGATCGGTGACCTCCTGTGAGAACGCGAAGCGCGGATTCACAAAGACGGTCAGCGCGAGCGCCGCGGAAATTGTGACGATCAATCGCGCTGGCTGCGTCCTGATCATGGATCGACACTACCACTCGATTCGAGGAGGGCCAAGGAGAAATCTGTAGTGCGCTTGGATAAGGTTTGCACGCTGGCCGCGAGCGGCTAAGATTCCGCGTTATGTCGGAAACAAAAGTCGCATTGGTAACCGGCGCGGGCCGCGGCATCGGCCGCGACATCGCGCTTCGAATGGCAAAAGAAGGCTACGCGGTCGGGCTGATCGCGCGAACCAAGTCACAGCTTGACGAAACCGCCGAACTCATTCGCGCGCAAGGCGGCAGAGCTGTCGTGACGCCGACCGACGTATCGCGCCGCGAGCAAGTCGTCGCGGCGGTCGAGACCGTCGAGCGCGAACTCGGGCCAATTTCCGTGTTGATCAACAACGCGGGCGCGTACCTGCGCAAGCGCTTCACCGAAATCACCGAAGAGGACTTCGATTTCCAGCTCAAGGTGAACGCCTACGGACCGTTCTTCTGTACCCAGGCCGTCATCGGCAAGATGGGCGAGCGCAAGGCAGGCACGGTGATTTTCGTGCTGGGATCGGAGTCGCGCAGCGGACCGGCGCAATACTCAGCCTACAACGCGTCAAAGCTGGCGCAGCGCGCGATTGCGGAGTCGGTGGCTTACGAATTTATGCATCTCGGCGTGCATGCTGCCGCGCTCGACGTGGACGGCGCCGTGGACAGCGCGCGGGTGCGCGAGTCGATGCCCGACGTGGATCCGTCGCACTTCGTGCCGCCCGCGGCGATATGCGACGAGATCGTGCACCTGATCAATCAGTCGAAAAGCGCGTGGACGTTCCAGGTCGATATGCGAGCGTTCGTGCAATGGCGTCCGCGTGTCGCGCCGAAGAAAAAGCCCTGACGCTCTTGTCCGCGGCGGCGGGTGTGGTCTTGCCGACAGCGAATATATAATGTTCCTCGCGTCGGGGTGTGGCGCAGACTGGTAGCGCACTCGCTTGGGGTGCGAGTGGTCGCCGGTTCAAATCCGGCCACCCCGACCAATTTCAACTCTTAGCGCGCGCCCGGCTTCGCTGGCGCCCCCCGAAAAGGCCGTGCGGGCGGAAAGCTGCGTTGAATTCCCGAGTTGAAATCTGTGGCCTCGCTAGTAGTATCAACGCAGCGTATCCGGTTTCTTGTTGCACTTCCTGTTTTCGTTTTCTTGACGGCCGGATGCGGCGCTCAACAGGAGCGCATAAACGCGGCGCAGCAGGAGTACGACGCGGCCGCAGACCGCCTCAATAAACTGTCGCTGGCTCCGGAAACATGCCAGAGCGAGATCCTGGCCCCAGTGGGGTGTGTGTTATAACAACCCGAACCTGACCGAGAAACGCAGGTCGCAGTGTTTCGATGCGGCTGAGCGCCAGCCGGTCTGCGACGTGGGCAAAGTGGAGGACGAGCGCACGCAGGCTTTCAACACCGCAAAAGCCGCCTACGACCGCCTCGAAGCCATCCCGGGACATCCGTGGGCGGCGGCGCCTATGGATATGCGGCCGTTCGAGAAAGAAATTGACCGCCGCATGACTCAGGAAGACGGCTACGCTTCGGATTGCGACCGCGGGCAGGCGTCCGCTTGCATTCAGTATCAAGAAGCTCTTCAACAGGACCGCGACCAGGAGACGCAGAGACACGAGGACTTCGAACGGAGCCTGGACCTAGATCCGAATCCGTATCTCATGACCATCCCATGACTGAGAAAAGACCGCCGGGCTCACTCATTCCTGGCGTGCCCGCGCTTGAGGGTAAACGCATCGCCAAGGCGCGCGCGAGGGCTCGCTGAAGAGCTTTTCGTGCACCACTTTTGCAGCTCCGCCGGATAACAATTCGAATATCGAGTGTAGAAGCGCCCGCGCGCGCGCCGAGCCGATCGACCCTCGTCGCCGTCACAATCACCCGGACGGGATTTCGTTTTTCTGCGCGATCCTAACGTCCCTTCTTCGGTACGCGCTTGCCCACCGCTTGGCTGGAGTTCTTTCCCGGCTGGAGAATATTCACGCGCTGGCGCATCTCACGGACCATCTCGACGATCTCCTCGCCGGAGACGTCGCTGTCGATGCCCGCGACATCGAGCGGCGAGCGACGCGAACGTTCGGGCTGAATGAGGAACACCTGGCCGTCGCGGCGTTTGACCCGCACGGCGCCTTCGCGCCGCGCCCGTTCGAGAAGAGCGGCGAATTTCTGACGTGCTTCCGAAAACGTATAGACTGTCACGGTTGTATCTCCAATGTTTTGATTCCCGCACGGGCGGCAGCGGTCACCAACCCTTGATCGAGGGAGAGCAACGCGCAGTGATGCTGCATCGCGCAGACGAGCACATAGGCATCGTATGCGTAGAGATCGAAATTCTGAGCCACTTCGAGCGCCCAATCCAGTTCTACGTCTGAAAAGCGGATCGGAATCTGCTGGTACGCTTCGAGTGCGCGGCGGGCCGCGCCAAGGGTAAGCCGTTGACGCTTGAACATGGCAGAAAATGCGTTGCCGATTTCCCAATGAACCGAAGGAGGTGCAAGCAGGTCCGCAGATGCGGTGGCTTGCACCAAGGCGGCGCGGTGAGGTTCGCGGACGAGAACCGCGATGATGACGGAGGTGTTGACCACGATTTCCATACCTGAGCAATTGTACAACACGGCTTCGGCAGTTTCCACCTGTTCTCTTCCTGCCCCCGCGGCGGTCGAGAGATTAGGTAGCTGAAGGACGACGTAACCGGAGCTTCGGCTTGTGCGTCTATATAGCGGTCATCGGCGAGCGGATGGGTTTATCTTGCGGACAAATCAAAAGATTCGCGGCCGATCCGATCACAGTCATCGTGGAATTCTGTGCGCCGTTGCCCTCGCGGTGCTGATAGCTCCCACCACGCTGAGCGCGCCCGCCTTCGCAGATGTTTCGCCTGGATTCTTCGGCCGTGCGGCTAGCGCCAACGTCGATGATCAACCCGTCCAATTGGCGGAAGCGAATCTTCCGCCCGTCGGCAGTCTCGATGACTACGTGCGCGAAGGGAATGAGAATGGCGGCGGGTCGAGCTATCAGCCGCAAGGCGTTCCACCGCAAGGTTATCAGCCGCAGGCGGTGCCTCCGCAGGGATACTATCCCCAAGGCGCGCCGCCGCAGGAATGGAACAACGGCTATGCCGACCCCAACGCGGAGCGCAACGCGCTGATCGGTGCCGCGGTTGTAGGGGCCATGGCCGTTGGACTGTGGGCCTGGCAGCAGCATCAGATGCAACAAGCTCAGCGACGCGCCCGCAAGCATTATTATTCGCATCGACGCGCCTACGATTAGGCGCCTGGCGAGTACTCGCACGAAACAGTGAAATAAGACCGTGCGGGTGGTCTCACCGGTCCCCGTAAGACCTTATGGTGAGGCCGACCCGCACAGCGGAGGCACAGATTGATCAGGCAGGCTTGGTGACGAGAACAGTCTCCTTGCCTTTCTTCTTGGAGTTGCGCACGAAGTAGAAAGCTCCGTAAGCTCCCCACAGGACGGCGATTCCGACCGCCATCAGCGGCTCTTTTACGCTGCCGAGTCCTTCCATCGGGCCGATCACGTAAAACGCCATACAGGCAAAGTTCGCAAGCGCGCCGAAGATGGGTATCGCCATGTGTTTCACGCCATGGAACATATGATGCTCGCGGTACGCGACTATGCAGCAGACGTTGGTCAACCCATAGACGATAAACGTTCCGAAGTTCGAGATTAGCGTGATCAACGCCAGTCCGTTCGGCAGCGCCGACAGCGATGCGTTGCTGTTCATCCCGATCGCGTACCACAAATTATGCGGCAGCGTGGCGATGGTCTTGTCGTCGGGCGCGGAACCGCCGGCGAAGAAATAAAGGGCCCCGTAAGCGCCGAGCACGGCCGAAATGGCCGCGAGGGTCCAAATCGTGCGATGCGGCGTCAAGTTCTCGCCATGCAGGAGGCCGAAGTGCTCCGGTACTTCCGCGTCGCGGCCCATCGCGTAGGTCACGCGGGCACCGGTGTTGATACAGCTAAGTGTCGTTCCTATCAGCGCAAGGAACACAGTTAGCGCTTCGAGCATCATGAATGCCTGGCCGTGGCCGCCTAGCAGCGCATTGCCGATGATCGTCATCATGTCGCCGATGGGAGCCGCCGAGCCTTTCGCGTCGGCCATGCTATAGGCACTGCTCATGAAGTAGTTGGCGGCGAAGTATTCGATCATGTAGCAGAACAGGCCCTGGATCGTCAGCGAGAGCAGCACGCCGCGGGGAATGTCGCGCGTCGGATTCTTCGCTTCCTCGCCGAGCGATGTGACCGATTCGAATCCAACCAGCAGGAAGATCGCGATCGTGGCTTGCAGCATCACATAGCTGAAATTGTGCGGCGCAATGACCGACCATGCACTAGGATGCGACGGCGTATCGCCGTTCAAAGCGTAGTGCAGCACCTTCTTGGTGCCATCGAGCGCAAGCCCGGTGGATCCTTCCGGGTGTCCGAGCCGGTACGCGATCGCCAAAGCGGTGAAAAACAACAGCGCGGCGATTTGGATTGCATTGATCGCGATATTCACCATCGTCGATCCGTTCACGCCGCGAAATGCGATATATGCGATTCCAAAAGCCGAGATAATCGCGACGATCGCCATGAACACCGGGCCAGGCGTGCCGGCGTTGATCGTGTCAGGCGCGAAGTTGCCGACGATGTATCCGATCATAATCCCGATCGTAGCGACCATCGCTCCCGGATAGACCCAGTAATACAGGTGCGACGCCCATCCGATTGTGAATTTGGCGATGCGGGCAAAGCGAAAAGCTTTCGTCTTGCTGAGAAATGCCTGCTCAGCAAAGTAGTAGGAACTGCCCGCACCTGGATAAAGCTTGGCGAGTTCTGAGTACGAGATTGCGGTGGCGTACGCGAGTAACAGGGCGGCGAAGATTCCCGCCCACATCGCGACGCCGGATGGGTAGGCGTAGCCCGCCTGGACTACAAACGTAATCCATAGGAAGGCTCCCGGCGCAATGAGCGCCATCGCATTGACCGTCACACCGGTCAACCCCAGAGTTGCTTTCATCTTTGGTTCTGCTGATTCGGCCATCCTTACACCTTTTGTGTTGGGCGCAGCGTTGCGCGTTGCACTCATCTCCTCCGGCAAGGTCTATCGCCAGTTGTTCGTGTGCGGACGGCAGCAGGAAGCATGCCATTAGCTCCTCCTTACGAGGCGCAAACTCAGTTATAGGGGTAGTTCTTAGAGGGAGGTGTTATAGCGTTGCAGAATGAAATGCTCGCGAGTGAGCGAGCGCATTGATTGATCCTTGGTCAATGCAGCTTGCAGTGCAGGCATTTTTCATTATGCACTGCCTATAAAAGGACGTGGAGCGCGCGAATTCTTCTCCAGCTGTCAAGTGAAGCCGACTCGCAGTCAAACTTGCTGCAAGTTTTTTGAGCAGTGCAAAAGAAAAAGGCGCTCGCGAGGGCCTCGCATCATCACCATCTACGGGAGGGCATTGGGCAAGAAATCGAACACGACTTCCTTGAATCGTGGATCGGTCGGCGACGTCATGTGGTCGCGTCCATCGAGCATCAGCAACTGCGCCTCCGGGATCATTTTCGCGAGCGGCTGGGGGTCTCCAATCGCGTTGTCGTTGCTTCCGACGACGATCAGCACCGGCATCCGCACTGCCGCGAGTTTGGCTGGATCGAACGGCAATCGCTCCGCGTCGATCAGCGCTGCCAGCGCCGTGAGGTCGTTGGGCATCGACTCTGCGAATCGCCGATATGCTTTTGCCACCGGACTTTTGATCGTCACAGGATCGTCGGCGCGATAGGCGTCGGCAATCGCGTCGCGATCCGCTTTGTCTTCCAGACCGTCGTCGTACGCGATTCCACCTAACACGATCGCGCGAAAGCGCTCGAGATGGGACAGCATCAGATCGATCGCGATGCTCGCGCCCATCGAGTAGCCCATCAGGATCGCGCGAGAGATCCCGAGATGGTCCATAAGTCGCGTCACGTCCGCACCCATGCTCGCGTAGCCGTAGGCGTCAGGAGCGTGCGGCTTGTCGCTGAGCCCGTGACCACGCACGTCGGGCGCAATGACGCGGTACTTCTTCGACAGCGCCGCGATCCATCCGGTGCTGCCCCAGTTGTGCTCCGCAGTGGAAGCAAAGCCGTGCACGAGCATGACGGCCTCACCGGAACCGGCGTCATGGTAGTGAATCCTGACTCCCGCTGAATCGAAAAACGGCATGCCGCTATCTCCGAGCGATTATACGCCGCAATTCGCTGACAGCCTTCAGGAAACTGTCGGCGGGTGTCGTATCCGGATCGATGAGCCGATGGAGCCGGAAGCCATCCTCCATTGCAAGCAGCGTAGCACCCGCCCAAGCCGGATCGATTCGACCCTTGCGGCCGGCGGCAGGATTGGTCACGGCAACGATCTCCGCGGTCAGAGCCCTGCGCGCACGCAGGCGTTTGGCGAGTTCGGGCCGGCGTTTTTTGGCGCGAGCAACGAAGAGGATCAACTCCATATGGAGCAGGGGCAAGCGGCCCAATGGATCCTGCCGGCTGCGCTCTGTCGCCCCCAAGGCCACGATGTAGTCCGTTGTATCGCGATGACGCGCCAGCAGATCGCGATGGTGCTGAAGAGACCGCTCCGCATGATCTTCCAGCATCACGATAATCAGTTCGTCTTTACTGGCAAAGTTCGAATAGAAGGCGCCTCGCGAAAAGCCGGCGGCGGCGGCAATAACTTCTATGCTTGCCGCGCCGATGCCCCGCTCCTCGAAGACTCGCGCCGCTGCCTCAAACAGACGTTCTCGCGTGTCGGCGCGGGTCGGACGGGTGCGCACTCTTGACATCGCAGTCCAGCCTATCGCAGAATTGCACCTCGATACAAGATCGTATCGAGTTGCAAGCTTTTTCCCCGGAGCAAGAATCATGGCTCATTGGACATTCGACATGCCGGTCATGCAATTCCTGGCGGATCACAGGACATTTCTTCTTACGAAATTCTTCCTGTTCGCCACTTTTATTGGCGAAGCCGACGGCTACATCCTGGTCATCACCTTAATCTACGTCATGTTCGACAAGACGCTGGCCGTCCGCCTTTCCGTACTGGTGTTACTGACGATGTGCCTCAATCACGTCCTGAAGATAATCATCAAGAATCCCCGTCCCTTCATCCGCGAAGGCACCTATCTCAAGAAATGGGCGGTATCAGCGGACAACGCGAAAGAACTTGCGACGGAATACTCGACACCCTCTGGTCACGCGATGGGCGGTTCGTCCTTCTACTCTTATCTCTACGCATCGGTCGAAAATCGATTCGTAAGAGTCTTAGCTGTCGTGGCGATTCTTCTCACCGGACTTTCGCGCCCCTACCTGGGTGTCCATTATCCCGGGGACGTTCTCATTGGTTGGGTGATCGGGCTGCTCGTCGCGCTGGTGGCGATAAAGTTTGCGGACAGAATCAGCGACGGTTGGAATACGCTGTCATACGGCCGGCGCGCGGCGATCGCTGTGGGCGCAAGCCTGATTCTCTGGCTCGCCACCATCGCCATCAACGGTTGGCGCATCGATAGCCAGCCGCGCGCATTTTTGGGTTATGCGGGATTCCTGACGGGCATCGTCCTCGGCCGCCCCATCGAGTTAAGCGTCGTGGACTTCGATCCCCGAAGCTCCAAACCACTGGCGAAAATCCTGCGATTCGCGATATCCGTTGGCATGGCGCTGGTGTCGCTGATCGTTCTCGAAGTGTTATTCAGAAGAATAGCCATCGACTACTCGGTCCTGGGATATCTGTTGCAATACGTCCGCTACACGATCGCCGGAGTCGTTAGCATTTTCGTCGCACCGTTGATTTTCACAAAGCTCGGACTGGCTGAGCCGTATCCTGCGAACTCGTCCGACGCCAATTTCCGCGTGAACCTGGCCCTCTAAGAGCCGTCGGCGGCCTGCTCCTGATACCTTAATCGTTGGCCGGCGTATCTGTATAATGATGCGCACGATGGCGATTGACCTCGAAAACGCGCGCGCGCGGATGGTGGTCGAGCAGCTCGAACGCCGCGGCATCAAAGATCCGCGCGTGCTCGCCGCGATGCGCACTGTCGCGCGTCATCGCTTCCTTCCGGCCGAGCTTCACGACCACGCCTACGACGACGGCCCGCTGCCGATCGGCGACCGGCAGACTATTTCGCAGCCGTACATGGTCGCGCTGATGAGCGAGGTCGCGGAGCTTAACGGCAGCGAGAAAGTTCTCGAAGTCGGCACCGGCTCGGGCTATCAGACCGCGGTGCTCGCGCGGCTCGCGCGCGCCGTTTATTCAGTCGAGCTCAATGCTCATCTTCACGATCGCGCCCGCGTGATTCTCAACTCAATCGGTTGCGGCAACGTCCATCTTCGATGCGGTGACGGCTCCGACGGATGGCCAGAGGAGGCGCCGTTCAACGTCGTGATGGTGACGGCCGCGATGCCCGGAATCGCGCTGCCACTGCTGAATCAGTTGACGCCGCAAGGACGATTGATTGCGCCGATCGGCGAGGACGAACTCCAGACCCTGGTGCGTATCAGTCACAAGACCGGGCACTGGAACGAGGAATATTTCGGCGAGTGCCGATTCGTGAAGATGACCGGCAAGCACGGCTTCCAGGACTAGCGCACTGATATTTCGCGGACCCGCAGGGATGTGGTGCGGGGCGGTGACGGACGGCGGGTGATGTGATCGAGTCGTGGTTTAGAAGAACGCGATGGATTTCGCGCGCGAGCGTGGCGATCGCGCTCGCGCTGTCGATAGCGCTCGCCGGATGCGGCGATAGCGTCCCGCCGTCGAGCAACCTTCCGATCGGTTCGCAACGCGCGGTCACTCACGTCGTCGCGCCGGGCGAGACCGTTTACCATATCGCGACAGAATACGGCGTCAGCGTTGGACGCCTGATGGCGGCGAACGGACTCACCGATCCGCGCGAGTTGCGCGTCGGCCAGGTGCTGACGATTCCCGGCGCCTACCGGGGCGCTTCAATCGGGACCGCGTCCAGCGGAGTGCATCCATACACCGGCGAGCGCGCGTCGCGCCAATTCCAGTGGCCGGTGCAGAATGGAGTAGTGTCGTCGGGATTCGGAATCCGCAACGGCGCGATGCATGACGGCGTCGATATCGCCGCTCCGGTGGGCACTCCCGTGTACGCGGCCGACACAGGCGTCGTGATTTTCTCGGGCATGCTGCACGGCTACGGCAACACCGTGATCATCCGTCACGACGCTAGTTACGCGACGGTCTATGCCCACAACCAACGCAACCTTGTCAGCGAGGGCGCGCGGGTGGCGTGCGGACAGCAGATCGGCGAGATCGGGCGCTCGGGACGCACCACCGGCGCCAATCTTCACTTCGAGGTACGGCGCGATAATGTCGCGCAAAACCCGCTCGCCTATCTGCCCGAGCCCGCAACGTCAGACGGAATCAGCTTTGCCGCGGCCGGCGGCAGCTAGTATCTTTGACCACCGCACGCGAGACTGCGCCCGATAATTGTGCGATGGAATCAAGGATGATTGTCGAAGAAATCAAAAAACTGATTCGCAATGTCCCGGACTTTCCGAAGCCCGGAATAATGTTCCGCGACTTCACGCCGCTGATCGCCGACGCGCGCGGTCTCGCCGCGGTGGTCGATCAGCTGGCCGAGCCTTATCTCGGCAAAGTCGACGCCGTGGTCGGAATCGAGTCGCGCGGCTTCATCGTCGGCGCGCCCGTGGCGTATCGGTTGGGCGTGGGCCTGGCGATCGCGCGCAAGCCCGGCAAGCTCCCGTTTCATACTTACGATCAGGCGTACGATCTCGAGTACGGCAGCGCGACGCTGCAGATGCATCAGGACGCGCTTGCGGGCAAGGGTCGCGTGCTCCTGGTCGACGACCTGCTCGCGACCGGCGGCACCGCGGCGGCCGCACTGCAACTGGTCCGGAAGCTCGGTGGCAACGTGATTGGATGCGCGTTCGTGGTCGAGCTCGACGCGCTCAAGGGTCGCGAGCGCCTCGCGCCAGTGAACTGCTACTCGCTGATCCACTATGATTAAGCAATGCAGACCTCGACGGACAACCGCGAACCACGGGCACATGCGCGGTCGGATCAGCGCCGCCTGCTAGTCGTCCTCGGCGTCACCTCGGTTTATTTCCTCACCGAACTCGCCGGCGGATACCTGACGGGCAGCCTCGCGCTGCTTTCCGACGCGGTCCACATGCTCACCGATATCGCCGCGCTCTGCCTGGGTCTGCTGACCTTGTGGATATCGGCGCGGCCGGCATCGTCGGCAAAGTCCTACGGCTATCTGCGCGCGGAGATACTCGGCGCGCTGCTCAACGGCCTCTTCCTGTGGGTGCTGGTGGTCTTCATCTGGATCGAAGCGTTCGAGCGATTGCGAAACCCGCACCCGGTTTCTGGCTTGGGCGTCATGGCGGTCGCGATCGTCGGCATCGGCGTGAACACCTTCTCGGCGTGGATGACCTCGACGGACGCGCAGGGCGGCCCGAGGCGAGGAATGGCGATGCGCGCGGTGTTCGTGCACGTCATTTCCGATCTCGTTGGATCGATCGGCGTGCTCGCGTCCGGCGCGGTCACCTACTTCACGGGCTGGATGCAAGCCGATCCCGCGGTGAGTATCTTGATAGGATGCCTGGTGCTGTACGGGTCATGGGGTCTTGTGCGCGAAGGCGTGGACATCCTCATGGAATCGGTCCCGCGACACATCGACCTCAACGAGATGCGTACCGACCTGCTGGCCGTCAGCGGCACCGAGGAAGTTCACGACCTTCACGTCTGGTGTCTGACGACCCGGCAGTTCGCGCTGTCGGCGCATGCGGTGGTCGCGGCGGACGCGGATCGCGACCGAGTGCTCGCTGACATGTGCCATCTGCTGCAGACCAAGTTTGACATCCATCACCTGACACTGCAGCTCGAGTGCGACAACCGCCGCCAACACGAGCCGGAACATTTCTGATCGCATGAACGCCGACAAGACAATTTTTTACGACATCAACACGCAGCGCGACTTCATCCTGCCCGACGGCAAATTTCATATCGAGGGCGCCGAGAAGATCGTGCCGACGTGGAAGGCGCTTACCGATCTCGCGCGCGATCAGAAAGTGCAAATCGTATGCTCGGTCGATTGCCACGTTCCCGGCGACCCGCAGTTGAAGAGTTGGGGCGGACCGTATCCCGATCATTGCATGGCGGGTACCCTCGGTCAGCAGAAGATCGACGAGACCAGGCCGCTCAATCCGCTGATGCTCGAAGATCGGGAATACACGCCCGACGAGATCAAGCAGATCCTCGACCATGATGGGGAGATCGTTTTTCGCCGCCAGCAGTTCGAGAAGCTCGCCGACAGCGCCCACCTGAGCGCCATCTTGCGGCTGGTGCTGCGCCCCTACCAGGACATCGTGATGTACGGCGTGTACACGGAATCATGCGTCGAACGCGAGATCAGCGCGCTCGTCGGACTCGGCCCGAAACTCCACCTTGTGCGCGACGCCGTCGCAGTCATCGGCGGCGAATCACCAATCTTCCACGAGAAGTTGCAGCAGGAAGGCGTCAACCTGATCTCTTTCGACGAGCTCAAGCTGCAAATGCTCAACTGATGGCCACGTCTGAACCGATCGATCCGCGCGCCGACGACGAGGGCGCGCAGGAATTTTACGACGAGCCCTGGGTCACCCCGCCGTTTCAGCCGATCCGCGCGATCGGGGCTCTAATCCTGATCGCATCCGGCTTCGGGCTGTATGAATACGTGCTGGTATCGTTCTGGTCGGTGCCGTGGATGGGCATTCACGATCGAACTCCATGGCCGGCGTTCGCGATCCTGGCCTGTGCGATTGTCGTTTCGATTTTAGGCCTGCGACTCGCGCTCGGACTTTATTCGCCGCACGCCAAGCTCGGCTTCGGCCTGTTCGCATTCCTTGCATGCATCGTCGTCGGCGCAGGCGGCGGCCGATTCGTCAGTTATGCGATGCGCGCGACGCTCAATCCGCCGTTCACGTTAAGGCTCGCCGTCGGACAACAATTCCCGAGCTTCGCGCTCACCGATCAAAATGATTCGACTCACCGCGGGCCTGCGCAGAGCGATGCGGCCGCCACGTTGATCTATATCTATCGCGGCGACTACGACCCGTTTGCTCGCTTCGAGCTCGCGGAGCTGACGGCGCACGCCGGCGAGTTTCGCCGCGCCGGCGTTGACACCGTCGCAATCAGCACCGATCAGATCGAACGATCGAAAATGCTCGCGGGATTTCTGCGCACGAAAATCCCGCTGCTGAGCGACAACAGCGAATCGATAGTCGCGCCGCTCGGCCTCGTGCAACATCATCGCAACGGCGAGCCCGACAACGCGATACCCGCGTTTTTTGTCGTCGATCGAAATGGCGTCGTGCGATGGATCTTCACGTCGCCTTACTACCGCGAGTTGCCGCGGCCGGACACTCTCCTCGACGCCGCGAAATCGGTCACGGTATCGCCGACAGCATCGCCGCAGTAGCAATCGCGGGCGAGTCCGCGGCGAATATCGCGCCGATCGATGCAACTCCAGCTGGCCGTGTCGATGCCAGCAGTTCGCGCGCGCGATCGGGTGTGATGCCGCCGAGTGCGAAGACCGGAATCGCGCCTGCGACGCACGCCGCCTTGAGGCCGCTCGCACCCCACGCGGGCCTGGAGGCCGGCTTGGACAGCGGATCGAAGACCGGACCGAAGACCGCGAAGTCGGCGCCCTCGCGCGCGGCGCCGGCAACGTCGGGTGGCGAGTGACTCGACACCCCGACAAGCCGATCCGGACCGAGCAGTTTGCGCGCCATGCTGACGCCGATCGAATCGAACGGCAGATGAACACCGTCGGCGTTTGCTGCGATTGCCACGTCAACGCGATCGTTCACGATCAGCGGCGCACCGGCGCGCGTGCAAATCTCGCGAAGGCAGAGCGCCAGCTGGTAGAGCTCGCGCGCGGGCAAATCCTTTTCGCGGAGTTGCAACGCGACCGCTCCGGGCGGCGCGGCCGACAGCGCGGCCTCGCACGCGGAGACGAGGTCGCCGCCCTTTACGACGTGGCGATCTGTGATGAGATAAAGCCGAAAGCTGACGCGCGCACGCGGCGACAAGGCGCGCCTACCCTATCAGGCCGGTCAGCGGGCTCGACGCGGTCGCGTAGAGCTTGCGCTCGATTCGGCCAGCGCAATACGCGAGGCGGCCGGCCTCGACGGCAAGCTTCATCGCACGCGCCATTGCAAGAGGATCTTTTGCACCCGCGATCGCGGTGTTCATCAGCACGCCGTCGCATCCGAGTTCCATCGCCACCGCCGCGTCGGACGCCGTGCCGACGCCCGCATCGACAATCACCGGTACCTTCGCCTGTTCGATAATAATCGCGAGGTTGAATGGATTGCGGATTCCCAGGCCGGAACCAATCGGCGCCGCCAGCGGCATCACGGCCACGCATCCGATCTCCTGGAGCCGCAGGCAAGTAACGGGATCGTCGGTGACATAGGGCATCACCTTGAATCCTTCCTTGACCAGCACGCGCGCCGCTTCGAGCGTCGCGGCAACGTCGGGAAACAGCGTCTGGTTGTCGCCGATCACCTCGAGCTTCACGAGATCGCCGACGCCGACCTCGCGGGCGAGGCGGCAGGTGCGAATCGCCTCTTCGGCGGTGAAGCATCCAGCGGTGTTGGGCAGAATCTGGTAGCGCTTTGGATCCAGATAGTCGAGCAAATTTTCCTTGCCTCGATCGGTGATGTTTACGCGGCGCACCGCGACCGTCACGATCTCGGCGCCGCTCTCTTCGACTGCGGCTTTGGTCTCGGCGAAATCGCGATACTTGCCGGTGCCGACAATCAGCCGCGACTTGAATTTTTTCCCGCCAAGCTCAAATGGCATGTCTTCCATAATTACCTATCCGCCGCCGACGAAGTTGATTATCTCGACGTGATCGCCCGCGCGCACGATGGTCACGTCGTAGTTGGCCTTGGGCACGATTTCGCGGTTGATCTCGACCGCGACCCGGCCGCGGCGCATGTTGAGACGTTCGAGCAGCTCCGCCAGTGGAGTGTCGGAGTGGAGCGGGTAGCGATCGCCGTTGAGGATGATTGAAGTTGCAGTGGAGTCCAGCATTAGTGAGCCGCTTCTCCGGTGAGGGAAGCGGCCCAGGCGCAGCCCGAACGCTGCGCCGATGGCTTCCCTACGCCGGCATGACCCGGATCAGGTTCGAGGGGTTCTCCCGCAGGAGCTCTCAGTGCGTCAAGCACACCCCCAGCCGGTTTTCACTATACGACTATGGGCGAGGGGTGTCAAAAATAGACGAGTCGGCAGGTGGACGCGCGGACAAGTGTGGTGTACAAATATGCACAACCTGTACTAGCTTGAAAGAACCCAGATGAAGAGGAAATTCGATTTCAGCAAGGCCAGGCGGGGGCCTGTTGTCCCTCCTGCGCCGGGAAAGACTGAAGTAACGATTCGGCTCGACAACGATGTAATCGAGCATTTCCAGAACATTGTCGATCGGGCGGGCGGCGGAAACTACCAGACGATGATCAATGCGGCGCTGCGCGAATATATCCAGGGCGCGCGGCTGGAGGCGGTCGTACGTCGCGCGGTTCGTAAGGAGGTCGAGGCGGTCAAGGAGGCTCTGGCGAAAACGGGCTGAAAGCCGGGGAGACAGCTATGGCTGCGATATCTGCGATTGTCGAGCAAATTATCGATGGGGCGGGATTCGTGCTGATGCCGAAGCTGATGGACGCGGGCGACGCGGCGTTCGCGCGTGCACGTGCGCTGGAAGTCGCCGCGTCGCCGGCTGCTTCCGAGCTCGGCAGACGCAATGAAAAGATCGGCCAGCAGCATATTCGCGGGCTGCTTGCGCATGGCGAGATATTCGAGCGCCTCGTGCAGCATCCGGCGATTGTCGAAGTCGCCGAGGCGACGCTTGGCGACGACATGATGCTCGGCGCGTACTCGGCGCGGATTCTGTATCCGGCGGCGACCGAGATGGGAGTTCATATCGACTATCCGTACTGGGCGATGCGCGGGCCGTTCGCGCTGCGGCCGCCGCTGATGGTGCAAGTCATCTGGATGCTGCAGGATTTCACCGAACAGAACGGCGCAACGCTGGTCGCGCCGCGCAGTCAGTTGCGATGCGCGCGGCCGAATCGCGAGGAATTCGCGCGCGAGGCGATCAAGATCACCGGCGACGCCGGCGACGCGATCATTTCGCATGGTCTACTGTGGCATGACACTTCGCAAAATCACACCGGAGAGCCGCGCGTCGCTCTGCTGATAAACTACGGCCTGAAGGTGATTCGGCCGCTCGATTCCGAGATAGCGAAAGTTCCGGCCGCCGTGCTCGAACGCGCGACGCCGAAGCTTCGCCAATTGTTAGGCTTGGAATTCGGCAAATCGCTCGCGCGCGATCTGACGAGAGGCGGGTTGTACTGATTCTGAAGAGCGACTCGCCTCAGCCGCCGTTTGCGTCATTTTCTCCAGAGGCTGTTCAATAGCAAAGCGGCAAGAAAGACGTTCGCGTTGGGCTTGCTCTTAATAATATTCCAATCGGAGAATGCCCGCTCAGCTAGATCAATTTTTTGAAGCACGTCATTTCGATCGAAGAGCGCGCCAGCATCGTCATCGGCTGTATGCCGAGCCTCCTGGAGCTCGACAAACGCATTAGCGATTCTCTTGAACTCTGGTTCCAATGGAGGCATGACCAACTGATTAAGATGACGCGGCAGCGACGACGCAGCAGTCGCACGCCAATAAGTTTGACACACTTCCTTCATCCTCCCGTGATCGAACGCGCGCTGCACGCGATTGCGAAGGCCAGAGGGATTCGGAGGAGCGAGCCTTCTTGCCCCCTCCGAGGCGAGCAGATGAAATAGTGCATAGTATGCCGTTGATACAGATCGACGGAGGCTCGCCTGTTTCGGTTTCTTCGGTTCCTTCTGCGCAAGGTGGCTCGCTTGCGCGAGAAGATCTCTTGACAGTGCCAAAATTCGCTTTGAGTCGGGTCCGCGTTCGATCTAGGCTGCGGAGCGAAGCCTGATGTATGGCTCTCGCGGCACGTTGTTCTGAAAGATCTCAGTCTTAATCGATCTTCCTAGCTCATTGATCTGACCTAACTCCCCTTTGGTCAACTTGGACTTCGGCTCGATTAATAGCCAGATCCATACGGCGGGCTGATCAGTCGAGTCTTCCCCCAACTCCACGTCAGATCCGACGATCAAGGGAAGCGGGCGCCTCTTTAGGACGCGGTTCACCAATCTTCGAATCTGCGCCTCTTCCCTGGATAAGGTTTTGTACGCAATTGCCACAAGGCAACTGTACCACTGTCGGATTTGTGCTTCCACGCCGGACGTTCCAACTATGAAGCGGCTTTTCGGTATGAATTGCGGTTTTCGCGGTCAACTGTCCAGTCGAAATTGCTCACCGGTTGACGGGAAAGGCTCGTTTGGACATCATTCGACGCACCATTGTCATGACGCAATCAGACAACAATTCTCGCGATGATGATTTCCGCGATCCTGCTATCTCGGAAGCGTTGGCGAAGATCGCTAAGGAGCGTGGGTGGTCTGAGGAGTTGACTCGGAGGATTGCGGGGGCGCGCGTGCCGGTCTCGTCGCTTTATTCGTGGAGCTGGTTTGGGCTTTCGCTGGAGCAGACTGCGGCGCAGCTTGGCTGGTACGAGCGGATGACGACCGGCGATTTGCGCGGGCGCGACGCGACCTATGCCGACAACGAGGAATTTTCGGCGCTGTGGTCCGATTCGCCCGAGGAGATCGCCGGCTGGGAAATTATCGTCGAGCGCGGGCCGGACGCATTCGCGCAGTTCAGGCTGCAGCAGAATGTTCAAATCCCGATCCTATTGCTCGGGCCCGAGATCGTGGCGTGCTGCGCGTTCTCGCGGCGCAAGGTGCTGATCGACGGGCGACCTTTTTCGGTGCAATACGGACAGGCGCTGCGCGTGAGGCGCGCCTATCGCCGGCTCGGCTATGGCGACCAGGTGCGGCGGCTCGCGATGCCGCCGGGAATCGCACGGCCGTCGGTCGGCCAATACGACATCATGCGATCGCAGAATTTTGCGGTGGTGAACTGGTGGCAGAAGTACAGCCCGCAATTTTTTGAGAACACGCCGACGCGCGAAGGCGCGGTACCGGGTCTCCCGATTTCCGTTTCGCAATATCCTGCCGACGCGCGCGCCGATGACGATCGCGCTATTCGGCCGGTGCGGCGCGAGGACCTGGCGGCGTGCGCCGCACTCATCAATCGCACTCACGCCGGATTAGATCTGTTCCGGCCGTACAGCGCCGAGTATCTCGAAGATGTGCTAGACGAAGGCTTCTGGGGCGAGCGGCCGAAGCCGACCGGCAATCCGCAGATGGATTGGTGGAAGAGCGTTTATGGATGGACCGACTACTTCGTGCTCGAAGAGGCGGGACGCATCCGCGCGTGCGGAGGCCTGTGGGATCGCGGCCGCGATATGCGCGAGCAATGGCGCTGTATCGGCGGCAATGAGCATCGCTCGATCGCGATCGCATGCGTGCTGGATTTCGGATACGACGAAGGGGCCGAGGAATGCATGGCGCGGCTGATCCGATGGATGATCGGGCGCACGCATGAGCTGGGGCGCGACTACCTCGCGATTCCGATCGAGCATCTGCCGGCACTGGTCGCGCTGATGGAAAAGTCGCGACCGGAACTCGACACGCGCGCGTTGCGATGGGGGCTGAAGGAGCCGCCGATCAGGCGCCCCTACACGGACCTGCGCTACTGGTAGCGGCGAGTATCGGCAGCGTCGCGACCGGCGTCATTTTCGCGAAGCAGCGCCTTTCCAGGCGGCAAGCAGCGCGGAGAAGTCGGACGGCTGCTCTTCGTAGGAGAGAATGCCATCGACCAGCGCCCACGGTTGAGCGCTCAACGTCCAGAGCTGCGCGACTGGTTTGATCCAGCTGGTGTCATCCAAAGTTCCGGCGCGAACATTGATCGTCGGGCGGCCTTCTCTCAGTGTGGATATCCGCGAATAGCAGGATGGGCATAGCAAGGAGACGTTGGAGCCGCCGCCGGGGATGGGTCGCTCTTTTCGGATCGGATTGCCCGCGGTCACCTCGAGGCCATCGGCAGGGATCACAATCGACATACTGAATGCGCTGCCGGTCCTCTTCTGACACAGATGGCAGTGGCAGATATAGGCAGTGAGAGGCGCTCGCGTTACGAGGTATCGGATCTCGCCGCAGTTGCATCCACCATGCATTGGAAGTGTGAAGGTCATGATTGAGGTATCGTAGGTCCTAGGCGCCTTTGAGTATAGCTGTCGCCTTGTCGAGCCGGTCACTGTAGGCGTTGAGCGCGTTTGCGGTCAGCTTGGCGTAACGGTTGGCGTCGGACCAGCGGCGATCTTCGATTGCTTCGCGGACTCCGGGTAGGGTTTTGGCTTCATAGCCGGTATAGCGGCCGGGGGCGTAGATCAAGTTCTTGTACCAGCCTCGACCCGGCAGGCCTACATCGGGTGCCAGGGTTTGATCTATGGTCAACATCAAGGCCTGCACTTGGGCTACTTGAGAGACGGATACGTGTGACGAGTTTTTCACTAACGCTTCGTCGTAGGAGTTAGCGCTGCGCTTAAGGCGATCGACCGCGTCGTCCAGACTCGCGAACTCAACATGTGGGACGCGGTCCAGAGCCGTTGGCAGGCCACTAGACTTAGTGGGATCGGCGGCTAGCTTGAACGCATGATCGTGTAACAGTTTGGCTTGAGTGTCGGCTTCTTCGCGCTCGTCGTCGGCTAGCTTCTTCACCTGCTCGAGATAGTCGGAGACCGCGTTCGCGAAAGCGCTCGCGTTTTGTAGTGGGAGGTCGGAGTCGGCAACGCGCAACACTATACGTCCTACAGTCTTCGCCAGCATCGCGTCATAGACGAAGCCCGGATCGACGAAGCGGGTATGATGCTCGAAGGTGTCATAGCGAGAGTGATAGACGCCGCTGGAGTGGCCTTCCTCATAGAAGCCTACATCCAGCACGGGCACACCCAGGTGATCGAGAAAGGCTGAGAAGTCGGAGCCTGAGCCGAGCGCCTCGACAGGAAAGTCTTTGTCCGGGTCCGCCACTATCTTCGCCGCGGCCCTTGCGCGCTCGGGCGCAGCGGGAGTGAGAGCGGCTACACGCAACTTCGCGCGCAGCCGATCGCCTATAGAAACTCCGGTCTCAGGATCGATCACATCAGCGGCTACCTGGTTCACCAGATGCTGGAAATCATGGCTGCCGCCCACACCTAGAAAGCCGCGCTCGTTGGAGTCGGAGTTTATGTATAGGACTACTTTCTTCTTGAGTTCATCGGCGTGCTGCTCGGCCCATTCGGTCGAGCCCAGCAGCATCGGCTCCTCAGCGTCCCAACTCGTATAGACGATCGTGCGCTTGGGCCGCCAACCCTGCTTCGCGAGTCCGCTGAAGGCCTTGGCCTCCGCCAGCAGAGCGACTTGACCGGACAGTGGGTCGGTGGCGCCGAACACCCAGCCGTCGTGATGATTGCCGCGGACTACCCATTGGTCCGGCCAAGTCGATCCTTTCATCGTTGCGATAACGTCATAGATAGGCTGTTGCTGCCAATCGGATTTTACCGCCAGATGGACCACCGCGGGTCCCGGTCCTACGCGATAGGTTATAGGTAGCGCGCCGCGCCACGATTGTGGAGCTATAGAACCTCCCAACGCCGCGAGGAAGACCTGGGCGTCGGCATAGGAGATTGGTATCGTGGGAATCTTCATGATGGTCGGTGCGTCCGACATCTTAAGGCGCTTGGCGTCCTTGGTTGCGCCTATACCTGGAGTCAGCGGATCGCCGGGGTAGAGACCCATATCGAGTACCGAGCCACGTTGTATGCCATGCGGCGGTCGCATAGGACCGTTGGGATAAGTCTCATCGATGGAATAACCGTCCTGGGCCGGGTCGGAGTAGATGATGCATCCGATAGCGCCGTGATCCTGCGCGAGCTTCGGCTTCAACCCGCGCCATCCGCCGCCGTAGCGCGCAATGACTATCTTGCCCTTGACGCTTACGCCCAACTGCTGAAGCGTCTTGTAGTCGTCCAACATCCCATAGTTGACATAGACAAGGCCGGCGGTGACATCGCCGTCGCGCTGATAGGCGGCGTAGGCCGGAAGCGCGGGATCAGTCGCGGTCGCGCTTGAATCGCCGGGGATTGGCGGCTCCTGCAGCGTGGCACTGAACTTTTGCGGGCCTATCATCTCAAGGGTCTCGCTTATAGGTTTGGGGTATAGCACCCAGAAGGTCTCGATGTGCGCGTCCCAGCCCCAATCCTTGAACCAGGCAAGGATTTGATCGGCGTTCGACTTGTCGTGCGGCGAGCTGACATGGTTTGGCTCGGCAGCCAGCAACTTCATCCAGTCGCGCAGGTCGTCCGGATGAATGAGCGCATCGAAGTTGCGTTCAACGGTTGCCTCATCAGGCGAGATGGATGTTGGCGCGGCGAGGGCCGCGCTTACGCAAAGAGCGACGGCCGCTGCGAGCGAGAGCGCTAGCTTTGAAGTGATTTTAAATCTGCGGTGCACGCGGCTCAGGCGCGCAATCCTGCCAGGCAGCCAGTAGCATCCAGAATCGGATCGAGCGCGCGCTTGTCGCCTACAGCCTGATACTTTTCGCGCAAGGTCGCGAGCGATTTGGCGTGATACTTTTGCGGCTTCTGGGTCCAGGTTTTGCCGCCCAGCTCTACGCTGAATTCGTCGCGGCCGTTTGCAATCGCCGCCGCGTTAGCCACCGTCCACGGGATGAAAAGTCTGCCGACCTGACGCTCAAGCAGCGGGCTCAGCGTTGCCGACAGGCTTGACCACGGCTCGAAGTCGCCCTCGGCTCGCGGCCACAGCATGCGATGGATCCATGCGAGCAGGTTGGGCGTGGTCGCGTTGATAAGCGCGCCCGGCGTCGGGTCAGTCCATGCGTTGTAAAGTTGCCCCCACATCGCGAAGTCGGCAAACGCGGGACGATTCCCGAACAGATATGCACGCGTGGCGAAGTGAGGCTCGAGGATCGTCAGCGTGTCGCGGAACGAGTCCTCGATTTGCGGCGCTGTCTGGGGATTCGAGCCGACGAAAGAAACGCGAGGCACCATCCGCTCGCGAACCATCGCCGCCCCGTTGGCGACCTGCGCGTCGTCAAGCGCCGGCATCATCGAGCGTGCGATGCGGCCGGCGGCCGAGAGAATATCGGCCTCGCGCGCCCAGCGGTAATGGAACATCCACTTGTTGCCCCATTCGTCGCCGAACTCCTCCAGCAACGCCGAAAGAAATTTTGCGGCCGGTTCGGCGGGATGAATCGAGGGCGCGGGATGAAGCGCCTCGACGTACTCGATGATCGGCGTGGAATCCTGGATGCCCTTATTTTCGGGCGTGACGACCAGCGGGACCAGCGGCAGCTTCTGGTACTTCTGATACTCGCCGTCGGTATCGAGACTCCGCGGAATCCATCGGTGTGGAATTCCCTTGTAGCGGAAGTACGAGCGGACCTTTACGGAGTACGGCGAGAGCTCGATGCCGTGAATGTGGTATTCGCTGGTCATGGTTTTAATTCCTCGACCGCGAGTATCGCACACAGTTGGCGTTCTTTGTAAATCCGCCGCGCTCAGGTTGTCAGCCTGCACGGCTGGAGATCGGAATGGAGAGTGCGGGGCCTCAAGCGCCATGACGCCTGGAGACCCCGCCGAGCTTGATTGGGCCTAGTAGCCCTTCTCGGGGACGATCGTAGTCTTGTTGGTGTCGTGCTCCGCACCGTGGCAGGCCGCGACCGTGTCAACCGGCGCACTCAAATTAGATGCGATCTGAGCGTCGGTCTGTCCTGCCGCAGCCTGCGTTTTCACAACATCGCAATCGACCGGAATATTCGATGTGGAAAACATCGAGCATCCGGGCAGTCCCGCCGCGACGATCAAAAGTCCCGATGCGGTTGAGAGCCAAAGCCTGTTGCGTACTCTTCGTTGCATAATTCTCCTCCCGGCTAAGTCAGAGTCCGTCTCTTGAGGTTTGCCTGATTCCCCACAATCACAAAACCATTCGCGCATTCTTATCATTTGCCGTCAAAATTAAATAGTAAGGCTGACGACAAGAATGAGCCGGGAGCGCGCCGAATGGTGCGTGAGCAATCGCGACGAACAGGATTGTTTTAAAGGTTCTCGCGATCCCGCGAACTGGCTAATGCTTGTCTCGATTGACTGCCGAAACCGCCCTGTCGATCGTCTTTCCGATGGCATCTTTGACGTTGCCGGCAGCTTGATCCATCTTTCCGCGATTCTTCAGTTTCTTGTCATTAGTCAGTACGCCGGCCGCTTCTTCGACGCGTCCCTTAACTTTATCGGTTGTACCATTCATTAGTCATTCTCCTGTTGCTGAATTGCGACTTGGATATGTAGGAATCTACTCATTCGCCCCGGACGCGAGCGGCGCGACAATCACCGGCATAAGCATTGGCCCGCTGGACAAGGTGCGGTCCAGTGCGCCGATGCGTCCCCAATCTTCACGCTGCCAATGCTCCAGAATCACGCGCGTCAACCACCAGACCAAAACGAAGACGATGAGCGACGCGAGCACGGTGGTAATAACGCCGTTGAGGCTCAACACTTCCTGGTAGTGGCCGGAGACGGCGCGGCGAAATGAATCCGCTTCGATGAGACGTCCACTGACGGGAGTGAGTGCGTTGGCGACAAAGCTGGCAAAGGTCGAGTAGGCGAGGCCGGCGGTCAGTCCGGCGAGCAAGCTCAATTTCTCGGACCCGGCCGATAAATCAACGCTGAGAACTTGGCGGCGAGGTGGTGCCATGCGGCCTCCTCAAGCCTTGCGATCGTACTAATCGCGTTGGTCGAGCGGAACGTGGTCAAAGGCGAGCGGAAGGGCCACTGTCAGGCTGGATCAGGTCGGGACTCGACTCTTATATCGATACCGGCTTTGTGTAGTTTGGACTAGTAATTTACTAGTGTCAAGCAGAGTAAAATATAATCAACTGAGAATACTACAATACTACTAGAAATGTACTCGGCGGCACCCTCAGGCCGCCGAGGGAGGTAATTTGAGCCTCAGAATCGTCTCGTCCGGCGTCAGCTTGACCATCGACGCACTCGTCTCCCACAAATCCGTCGCCATCGCCGGATCATACGAGTCCTTCGACGACGGCACGTCGCGCGTGCCCTGGAAGTATTTCCCCGAGATGCGCTCGAGTCTCGGATCAGTGACTATGTTCGCGAGGGACCTGCCCGATCGCGCGACGCTGTTCACGTTCGGCACGAACGGGCGGAGGACCGGCAGCACGAAGCGCCACGCGAATCTCGCCATCATGCCATAGTCGCGCGCCAGCCCGGTCCCCGGCATCAGGCCGGGATCGAACGCGTTGACGGTAATCGAGCGGCCATTTGTGCCGCCGGCCTCTTCGGCACGCAGCCTGCGATCGAGTTCGTAGGCGAACAGAAGGTTGCACAGCTTCGACGTGGTGTACGCGCGCCGCCCCGCCGTTCCATTCGGGTCATCGAGGGGTTTGGAGTCTTCGTCGGGCCGCGCAAGAAATCGCGCGCGCCGGTACATCGGCGGCGGCATCCCGGTCGTCTGCGCGGGATCGTGCGTGCCGCTGCCGACCACGACAATTCGCGCCAGCGGCGCCATCTGCGCGAGCATCAGATTCACCAACAGGAAATGGCCGAGGTGATTGACGGCGAACGTGGTTTCAAAGCCATCCTTTGTATAGGTTCTGCCAGTCACGATTTGAGTAGCGGCGTTGCATACAATCGCGCGCAGCGACGGGCGCGCTTCGGCAGCGTAGTCGCGTGCGAAGTTTCGCACGGACTCGAGCGAGGCAAGGTCGAGCGTCATCGCTTTGATTTTTTTATCTCCGGTTTGCGCGGAGAGCCGCTTGACGGCCTCGCGGCCTTTTTCGGCGCTGCGACAGGCGATGATGACGTGCCAGTCGTGGGTTTCGACGAGCGCGCGGGCGCATTCGAAGCCCAAGCCGGTATTGGCGCCCGTCACGATGGCGGTGTTCATGCGCGGCGATCATTGCATTCTGGCGAAGTTGAGGGGAGTGGGCGACGGACCGCGCATCCACAGCAGTCAGACCCAACGCTTGCGTCCGCGCGCGCGAAGTTGGAAATTCAGCGTTCGATGAGAATTGAAACGCAACGCCCTACCGTCGCCGAGATCGATCTCGGCGCGCTGCGCTCGAACTTTCGCGCGCTGCGTGCGGTGGCCACGCACGGCGAATTGATGGTGGTGGTGAAGGCCGACGCGTACGGGCATGGCGCGGTGACGGTCGCGCGCACGTTGCTCGACGAAGGATGCCGGCACTTCGGCGTCGCTACGCTCGACGAGGCGCGCGAGCTGCGCGAGGCCGGTATTCGCGCGCGCGTATACTTGCAGGCGGGCTTTTTCGCCGAGCAGGCAGGCGAAATCGTCGCGCTCGATTTGACCCCATTTGTCTTCGACGCGCCGTTGATCGGAATCCTCGATCGCGCGGCCGCGGCGGCGGGCCGGAGCGATTTCCCGATTCACCTCAAGATAGACAGCGGCGCGACGCGGCTGGGCGTGATGCCGGTGGATATTCCCGCTGTGATCGAGGCGGTTCGCAGTGCGTCGGCGGTGCGGCTGGAAGGCGTCTGCACACTGCTCGCCAACGCCGGCGATCCGCAGAGTCCGATCACCGACGCGCAGCTCGGCGTTTTCAACAAGGCAATCGAAACTCTGAAAACGGCCGGGATGAGGCCATCGTTGATCCACGTCGCGAATTCGGCGGCGCTGGTGCTGCGCTACGATTCGCACTTCAACCTCGCGCGGCCGGGACTGGCGGTCTACGGTCTGCCGCCGGTGGCCGCCGTCCGCGAGCGAGTCGAGCTGCGGCCCGTCATGACGTTCAAGACGCGGCTGATGCAAATCAAGCGCGCGCCGGCCGGCAGCGGCGTGGGCTACGGGCATACGTTCATCGCGCCGCGCGAAAGCCTGATCGGGGTGCTGCCGGTGGGCTACGCCGACGGCTACCGCAGGGGCCTGCAACACGGCGGCGAGGTGATCGTGCGCGGCGCGCGCGCGCCGGTGGTCGGCGCGGTGTCGATGGACCTGACGACGATCGACGTCACCGACATCGCGGGCGCGTCGGTCGGCGATGAGGTATTCTTGTGGGGTGAATCCGGCGGCGACGTCATCAGCGTCAACGACGTCGCGCGCCTGGCGCAGACAATTTCGTACGAGATGCTTTGCACGGTTGGTAAACGAGTGCCCCGCGTGATTCGGAGCTAGCTGACGATGAAGAGTGAACGGGTCGTGATCAGGCGCGCGCTGTTGGGCGTTTCGGACAAGTCGGGTCTCGCGGATTTTGCCAGGACGCTCGAGCGGCACGGCCTCGAAATCGTATCGACCGGGGGCACGGCCGCAGCTCTCCAAAAGGCCGGCGTGAAAGTCCGAACGGTCGAGAATTTTACCGGCCTGCCCGAGATGCTTGACGGGCGCGTAAAGACGCTGCATCCGAAAATCCACGGCGGCATCCTCGCTCGGCGCGCCGACCAGAACCATCAGCGCCAGATGCAGCAGCACAGCATCGAGCCGATCGACCTCGTGGTAGTCAATTTCTATCCATTTGAAAAAACGGTGGCTGCATCGCATGTGAGGCTGGAAGACGCGATCGAGAATATCGACATCGGCGGGCCCACGCTGGTGCGCGCCGCCGCGAAAAATCACGACGACGTCGCGGTCGTCGTCGACGTCGCCGACTACGCGCAGGTTGCCGCGGAACTGGACGCAAACCAGGGAGCGATCACCGCGGAGACGCGCTGGCGGCTGGCGCGCAAGGCGTTTGCTCGCGTGGCGGCGTACGACGCGGCGATCGCGAACTATCTCGGCAGGCACGCGGGAGACGGCAAAGCTCCCGCGCTCGGCGAGACCTTCAGCCTTTCGTTCGAGCGCGAGCAGATGCTGCGCTATGGCGAGAACCCGCATCAGTCGGGCGCGCTCTACGGCCACTTCCTCGAGCTCGCGCATCAGCTTCACGGCAAGGAGTTGTCGTTCAACAACGTCGTCGATATCAGCTCGGCGATGAACCTGATGCTCGAGTTCGAGCACGAGCCACGCGCGGTGGTTGCGATTCTCAAGCACAACACGCCGTGCGGCGTGGGCGTCGCCGACACGCTCAAAGGGGCGTGGGACAAGGCGTTCGCAACCGATCCGGACTCGCCGTTCGGCGGCATCATCATCACCAACCGCCCATGGGACATGGAGTTCGCGCGCGCCGTCAATGAACTGTTCACCGAAGTGCTGATTGGTCCCTCGTATCCGGAGGAGGTGATCGCCTTCCTGCGCAAGAACAAGAATCGGCGCGTGATGACGTTCGATTCGAAGGCGGTGGATCGCGACGAGCTCGACGTTAAGAAAGTGCTGGGCGGATTGCTCGTGCAGACGCCAGATCTGACGATCGAAGATCCGCGCAAGGGCAAAGTGGTGACGCGGCGCGCGCCCAGCGACGCCGAGATGCGCGCGATGACGTTCGGCATCAAGGTCTGCAAGCACATCAAGTCCAACGCGATCGCGTTCGTCACTGAGGATCGCACGCTGGCGGTCGGCGGCGGCGCGACCTCGCGAATCGATCCGGTGTACGCGGCGCGCGAGAAGGCGGCGCGACTCAAGGTCGCGCTCGAAGGTTCCGTGCTCGTGTCGGAGGCGCTGTTTCCATTTCCCGACGGCCCGACGCTCGCGGCCGAGGCCGGCGCGACGGCGATTGCGCAACCCGGCGGCTCGTTGCGCGACGACAAAGTGATCGAAGCGGCCGACAGGTTCGGGCTCGCGATGGTCTTCACCGGGGTGCGCCACTTCAGGCATTAGCGGGTCGCGCAATGAAAGTACTGGTCATCGGGAAAGGCGGGCGCGAGCACTCGCTGGTCTGGCGGCTCCATCAGAGCGAGACGGTGTGGAAGATCTTCTGCGCGACTGGAAATCCGGGAATCGATCAGATCGCGGAGGCCGTGCCGATCGCGCCGACTGATGTTGCAGCACTTTTGGAATTCGCAAAATCGAAGTCGATCGATTTGACAGTAGTGGGTCCGGACGACGTACTCCCAACCGGAATTGTCGATCACTTCACGCGCGCGGGACTGAAGATCTTCGGGCCGACGGCAGCCGCGGCGCAGCTCGAAAGCAGCAAGTCGTTCGCCAAGACGATCATGCGCGAGGCGGGCGTACCGACCGCCGACTTCGAAGCATTCGACGACGCGGCCTCCGCACTGCGCTACGTGAAATCGCGCAAGGGATCGATGGTCGTCAAGGCGGACGGACTCGCGCTCGGAAAAGGAGTGATCATCTGCCACGACACGACGGCGGCTCTAGAAGCTGTCACGGACGCGATGGAACGTCGGCGCTTCGGCGCGGCGGGCAATCGCGTCGTCATCGAGGAATTTCTGACCGGCGAAGAAATTTCGTTCTTCGCGCTCTGCGACGGCGAGCACGCGGTCCCGCTCGGTACCTTCCAGGATCACAAGGCAATCTTCGACGGCGATCGCGGGCCTAACACCGGCGGGATGGGAGCGTATTCGCCGGTGCCGCAGTTCGGTCCCGCAATGGAAGCTCGCGTAATGCGCGAAGTAGTTAACCCGACGCTGGCGGCGATGAACGCGCGCGGGATTCCATTCCGCGGATTGCTCTTCGTCGGGCTCATGATCGACGGCGAGCGAATCAACGTGCTCGAATTCAACGCGCGGTTCGGCGATCCGGAATGCGAAGCCCTGATGATGCGGCTGGAGAGCGACCTCGCGGAAAACCTGCTCGCCGCCGCCGAAGGCAACGTCGCGAATGCAGCGATCAGGCTCTCGCCGCGGAGCGCCGTCGCCGTCGTGCTCGCGTCGGGCGGATATCCGGGCGAATACAAAAAGGGAATTGCGATTCGCGGGCTGGACAAGCTCGAAGGCAACGTCCCGTCCGACATCAAAATTAATTGGGCGATGAAAAAAATTCGCGTGAAAGTTTTCCACGCGGGCACCGCTATGCGCGACCAACAGTTGGTAACGGACGGCGGGCGCGTGCTGACGGTGACCGCGATGGCGCCGGAGCTGGCGACGGCGGTCGATGCGGCATACGAGGCGGCAGAGATGATCGAGTTCGAGGGGCGTCACTTCCGGCGCGACATCGCGCGGCGCGCGCTGGGATAATAGCGATGTCGCAAATTCAGGATGGAATTGCGGCGTTGCAAGCCGGCGAGCTGGTCGTCTATCCGACTGAGACGTTCTATGCGATCGGCGCCGACGCGTTTTCATCCGTCGCCCTGCAGCGCCTGTTCCGAGTGAAAGGGCGCGAGCCCGGACGACCCGTTGGATTAATCGCGGCGGACACCGCGATGGCATTTTCGGTAGCGCGCGAAATACCGAGCGTCGCGCGGCGGCTCGCGGACGCATTTTGGCCGGGACCCTTGACCATCGTTATGCCGGCGCGCGACGAAATTGCACCCGAGCTGACGGGAGCCGACGGCGTCGGCGTGCGCGTATCGCCCAATCCGGTCGCACGCGCACTCAGCGCCGGACTCGGGCGGCCGATCACGGCGACCAGCGCAAACCTGAGCCGAGAACCGCCGGCCAGCGAGCTTGAAGACGCGCGCGCCGGGTTGGGTGAAAAAGTTAATGTTTACCTTGAAGGTGGAAAATTGACGGCGCCGGCGCCAAGCACGGTGGTGGTAGTCAGCGAGAGCGGGTGGAACATGGTGCGCGTGGGAGCGATTTCAGAAAATCAGATCGCGGCGGCGTTGAAGTGAGCGGGCTCAGCAAGCGAATCGAGCCGTTTCGCGCCCTGATGTACAACCGCCAAATCACGGGCGACCCGGCGCGGGTCGTCGCGCCGCCGTACGATTTGATCGGCGTCGCGCGTCAGAATCAACTCTACGAGCGCAGTCCGTACAACATCGTGCGGCTCGAACTCGGACGCGAGGCCGATCGCTACGGCGCGGCGGAGAAAACGCTCGCGGAGTGGATGGCGGCGCGAGTCGTCGAGCGATCGGCGCGTCCCGCAATTTTTCAATACACACAGACTTTTGACGTTGAGGGCCGGCTGCTGCATCGCGCCGGATTCATCGCGCGCGTTCGGCTCGAGGAATTCGATCGCGGGCGCATCCTGCCGCACGAGAAAACTTTCCCCGCCGCGAAGGAGGATCGCTTACGCCTGCTGACCGCGCTGCAGATCAACACGAGCTCGATCTTCGGGCTGTACTCCGGAACGCATCCCGAGCTTGATCGATTGCGCGAGCAGGTCGCCGCGCGCGAGCCGCTGATCGATCTCGTTAACGACCTGGGAATCCGCAACGAGCTCCGGCCGCTTGAAGCGGCCGACGAAATCGCGATCGTTCAGCGCGAACTTGAAGCGCCGCGCATTTTGATCGCCGACGGACACCATCGCTACGAAACCGCGCTGGACTATCGCCGCGCGCGGCGGCATGAGAATGAGTCGAGTGAGCCCGCGCCGTACGACTATACGATGATGACCCTGGTCGCATGCGACGATCCGGGGTTGGTGATCCTGCCGACGCACCGGGTCGTGAAATCGCTGCCCGCCAATGCGATCGTGTCGTTCGTGCAGCGCGCACGCGAAGTTTTCAACATCGAGGAAATTGGGCATCGCGACGAATTTCGCGCGCGCCTGAGCGACTCCGGCAGCGGCGCCATCGGCGTGGCATTGAAAGGTAGTCCAACCTACTTGATTTTGCTGTTGCTCGACGGCACTGCGATGAAGGCCGCGATGCCCGACGCGCCGGAGGAGGTGCGGCGCCTCAACGTCTCGATTCTGCACGCGCTCGTGTTCGATCGAATTTTCGGCTTGAAGGCGGACGAGATTCGCAAAGGCGGAAATATCGAATACACGATTGAAATCGGCGGCGCGCTCGGCGCGGTCGGAGATGGACACGCTGACGGCGCGTTCCTGATGAATCCGCCGTCCATTCGGGACGTCGAGCGGGTTAGCGACGCGGGTGCGACGATGCCCGAGAAATCGACCTACTTCCATCCCAAGCTGCTCACCGGCCTGGTGATGAATCCGCTCTTCGACGGCAAATGATTCGCGGGCCGCGCTTGATCCTTGTTCGCCACGGCGAGACCGAAGGCGAATCGAGCATCAGGTATCACGGCCGCACTGATGTGCCGCTATCGGAACTCGGGCGCGCGCAGATGCGCCTTGCGGGCCGCGCGATCGAGATGCGCCGGGGCGACAGAAACTTCGTGCGCGTTTTTTCGAGTCCGCTCGTTCGTGCATCAGAAGGCGCGCGAATCGTCAGCCGGCGACTCGGCGCCGCTCGTCACGATCGACGAATTCGCCGAAGTGCACTTTGGATTGTTCGAAGGACTGACCGCGGACGAGATTCGCGAGCGTTACCCCAACGAGTTCGCGCTATGGAACGCCGACCGGCTCGCGCCCACCTACGCTTATCCCGCGGGCGAGAGCCGCGCCGACTTTACCAATCGCGTCGAGCGCGGGCTCGAACGCGTGCTGGCTCTGTGGACGCCGCGCGACAACGACGCGCTGATAGTCGCGCATCGCGGCGTGATTCGCGCGATCGTGCGGAAGCTCACGCGTGCGGAGCCGATTGTCGAGCTCGGCTCGATTCAGATTCTCCGGTTCGACGGCGGCTGGCATGCCGAGGCGATCGATCTTGTCGATCACCTCGACGGCGGATGAACTCACACACGTCGAAGCACTCCCATCCAGCGGTAGCGGCACCTGTCGAGCGGCCTGGTGAATGACAAGTCGCAGTACGCGGCGGCCATTTTGAACATCCCGGACGCGAGTGCGGCGAGTTCCAGCGTGGCGGGAATCGTGTAGCGCACCGGGATCAAATCGCGAGTCGTCACCACGCCGGCGGGAAAGTTGATCGTGCATTCGAGTTCGTAGATCGAATGCAGCGGCGAGTGCCATGCGATGGGACGATGGAACTCGCGGATGCCGAGCGCAACCCCGGCGGCCTGCGCCGAGCGCTCGCGCCACATCGTGCGCCGCGGCACGCGCGGAATCGGATCCTGCCGATCGATATCGATGCAGTACAAGCCGCCGCGTTTGAGCGCGCGGCCCACCGACTTGAGATGCGACAGCAGGCCGCGATTCTCGACGATCACCGGGAAAGTTTCGGACATAAAGATTGCGGCGTCGAAGGAGCGCTCGGGAAGGGTGAACTTTTCGATTGCCCGGGGGTAGAAGCGAAGATTCGCGAGCACGTTCGCTTTGCGGCGCCCAGCTGCGATCATCGTGGGCGAGCGATCGATTCCAACGACCTCTAATCCATCACCCGCCAGCAGACGGCCGTGAGGCGAGTCGCCGCATGCGATGTCGAGGACGCGACGCGTCGGACTCTTGCGATGCCGCTTCCAGACCTGTTGCAGAAAAACCACTTCAGCCGGAATCTCGCCGGGACTCTCCAAGTGCGCGCGCCGGAAGATGTCGGGATATTCGTAGATGCTCGGTTCCATCGGCGACGAGCGTACCGGCGGCGCGCTTCGAGATCGACGCTTGAGATTTCGCGGCGAACGGCGGGATAATGCCCGCGCATCCGAGTTCCTGAACGACCGTTTAGGGGTTAGTCGCAATGAGCAAGCCGCTCGAAGGAATCAGGGTCGTCGAGATCGCGCAGGAAATCCAGGGACCGTTCGCGTCGCTGATCCTGGCCGACATGGGCGCGGACGTCGTCAAGGTTGAGAACAAGGAAACCGGCGATCTGAGCCGGTGGATGCTGGCTGCGCTGATTGGCGGCCCGGACGTGAAGAACGCGACGGTGTCGCATTACTTTATCGCGATGAATCGCGGCAAACGGAGCATCACCGCCGATCTGAAAAAGCCCGACGCGATCGAGATGGTGCGCCGGATGGTGAAATCGTACGACGTGCTCGTCACCAACTATCGCCCCGGCGTGCTCGACCGGCTCGGGCTCGGCTACGACGACGTGCGCAAGATAAATCCGCGCATCGTGTATGCGCAGGGTAGTTCGTGGGGACCCCGCGGACCGTGGGTGACGCGACCGAGCCGCGACACGCTCGCGCAGGCGGCGAGCGGCGTGATGGCGAAGACGGGGATGCCTGACGACCCGCCGCTGGCGGCGGGAATGTTCATTGCGGATCATTCGGGCGCGCTGAGTCTCGCGAGCGGAGTGCTGGCGGCGCTGTTCGCGCGCGAGCGCACCGGCAAGGGGCAGAAGGTTGACGCCTCGATTTACGGCACGATGATCGCGATGCAGGGAATGGAGATCAATTACACATCGATCACCGGCGTCGAGCCCGAGCGCGCGGGCCGCGGGCATCAGTTTTTGCGCGGCGTGTGGGGCGCGTTCCCCACTCGCGATGGTTACGTCTGTATCGCGGGCGTGGACGAGAAGCGCTGGCCGTCGTTCTGCAAGATCGTCGGGATTCAGCACCTGGAGAAAGATCCCGAGTATTCGGACAACGTCATTCGTAATTTTCACGGCGACAAGATTCAGAAAGTGCTCGACGAGATCTTTCCCACGAAGACGAGCAAGGAGTGGCTCAAGGAACTCACCGACGCCGACATCCTCGCGACCGAGGTCGTCGATTACCGCGCGATGCTGAAGAGCGAGCAGGCGCGCGTGAATGGATACCTGCTCGAACTCGACCATCCGGTGGCGGGCAAGGTGCTGGTGTCGGGCACGCCGATAACGATCAACGGCGAAGTCACGACGATGGCGGAGGCTGCGCCCGAGCACGGGCAGCATACCGAGGAAGTGCTGCTCGAACTTGGCTACTCGTGGGAAGAGATCGGCGCGCTGCGCGACAGCGGCGCCGTGTAATCCAGGCTGCCACTTAATTGATGAGGAAAGACTATGGCACTGCCGGCTCGAATCTCTATTGCGACGCTTGGGGTTAGCGACCTCGCGCGCTCGACCAGGTTCTACCTGGCGCTCGGCTGGGAACTGGCGGCGGGCTCGTCGTCCGAGATCAGCTTCTTCCGCACGGCAGGCGGAGTGCTCGCGCTCTATCCATTCGATCTGCTCGCGAAAGACGCGATGCTGCCGGTGTCGCGCGCGCAAGGATTCGGCGGAGTCACGCTCGCGATCAATGTCGAGCGGCCTGAAGACGTGCAGCCCGGGCTCGATGTCGCGAAACTGGCGGGCGCAACAATTCTCAAGCCCGCGATGAAAGCTGAGTGGGGCGGAGTGTCGGGATACTTCGCCGACCCCGACGGCTATCCGTGGGAAGTCGTGTGGGCGCCCAATTCGAAGTTCAAGCCCGACGGCTCGCTGGATGTAAGTTAAAGCGTGGCGGAACGGCATATCGTTGCGATGGGCGGCGGCGGATTCTCGATGGAGCCGCGCAATCCGAGGCTCGACGATTTCGTGTTGAGCCTCGCGCGTCGCAAGCGGCGTCCCCGCGTATGCTTCGTCGGCACTGCAAGCGGCGACAGCGATTTGTACATCAGGCGGTTTCACGAAGCGTTTCCGCCGTCGCGCGCCGCCGCGACGCATCTCCCTTTCTTCGAGCGCAACGTTCGTGACCTCAAGTCGTTCGTGATGGAGCAGGACGTTATCTACGTCGGCGGCGGGAGCAGCGCGAACATGCTCGCGGTGTGGCGTTTGCATGGCCTCGACAAAGCTCTGCGCGCTGCGTGGAACGAGGGCGTCGTGATGGCGGGAATCAGCGCGGGCGCGATTTGCTGGTTCGAGGACGGCTTGACGGATTCGTTCGGCATGCCCTATCGCGCGCTCAATGACGGGCTCGGCTTCGTCCGCGGCGCATGCTGTCCGCATTACGACGGCGAGAAAGAACGGCGCCCCGTGCTGATGCGATTGATCAGGCGCGGCTTCATGCCAACGCTCGCACTCGACGACGGTGCGGCGGCGCACTTCGTCGGAACGCGGCTTAAGGAAATAGTTACATCGCGGCCGAAAGCGCGCGCGATGCGCGTCGCGCTCAGCAAAGGAGCGGTGGTCGAAAAAGCGCTCCCGGTGCGCTACCTCTGAATGACGCCACGGGAGGTTCGCGCAATGAAAGCAAATCACGTTCATGTTGGGGTCCGCGATCTGCCGGCCGCCGTCGGCTGGCTCGAGCGTGTGTGGGAGCTCAAACCGGTATTCCAGATTCCCGAGATGGCGATTTTCGCGGTCGGCGAGTTCGAGCTCTTCCTCGACGCGGCGGAACACGACACGCGCACGACGATCGGATTCGTCAGCGACGATTGCGATCGCGACTACGGCCGCGTGACCGCGCGCGGCGCCGAGACCGTGAGTGCGCCCGAGGACAAGCCCTACGGCTCCCGCGCTGCTTACGTGAAAGGGCCGGGAGCCCTGACATTTGAGATCGAGCAACCGCTCAAGAGGTAAAATTGGGCGGGCGTGACAGGGTAAGCCGCCTACTCTACAATGCGGAACTTCCAGTAATGCAGTGAGGATGAGTCGATGGCGGCATCCACGGAAATCGTAGAAATCAAGGCGCGCGAGATTCTCGACTCGCGCGGCAACCCAACAATCGAAGTTGACGTGAAGCTGCGCGGCGGCGCGCTCGGCCGGGCGGCGGTGCCGTCGGGCAAATCGACCGGTGTCCACGAGGCGCTCGAGCTGCGCGACGGCGACCCGAAACGCTACGGCGGCAAGGGCGTGCTGAATGCAGTCGCCAACGTCAACGTGACTATCGCGAAAAAGCTCAAAGGCGCGGACGCGGCGAAACAGAGCGCGATCGACGGCGTACTGATCGAACTGGACGGCACTCCGAACAAATCGAAGCTGGGTGCGAACGCGACGCTCGGAGTGTCGCTCGCGGCGGCGTACGCTGCGGCGGCGGCCAACGGCGTGCCGCTCTATCGCTATCTCAATCAAGATGCGCACGTGATGCCGGTGCCGCAGATGAACGTGGTCAACGGCGGCGAGCACGCGGACTCGAACGTCGATATGCAGGAATTCATGATCGTACCGGCGGGCGCGCCCAATATGGCCGAAGCGATCAGGATGGGCTCGGAGGTCTTTCATGCGCTCGCGGCGGTGCTCAAGAAGCGCGGGCATTCGACCAACGTCGGCGACGAAGGCGGCTTTGCGCCAAATCTGAAGAACAATGAGGAGCCGATCGAAGTGATCCTCGAGGCGATCGCGAAAGCCGGTTACCGCCCCGGTGTCAACGTATGGATCGCGCTCGATCCGGCGTCAAGCGAATTTTACGACGACGGCAAGTACGTGTTCGCTCGCGGCGACAAGAGCGCGCGCAGCGCCGAGCAGATGGTCGAGTTCTACGCGGCGTTGCTCAAGAAATATCCGATCGTCTCGCTCGAAGACCCACTGGCCGAGGACGATTGGGCGGGATGGAAAATCCTGACGCGTGAACTCGGCGCAAAGACTCAAATCGTCGGCGACGACATCTTCGTCACCAACCCCAAGTTTCTCAAGCGCGGAATTGACGAGCACATCGCGAATTCGATTCTGATCAAGCTCAACCAAATCGGCACGCTGACCGAGACGCTCGCGACGATCGAGATGGCGCGCGCGGCGGGCTATAGCAGCGTGATTTCTCATCGCTCGGGCGAGACCGAGGACACGACCATCGCGGACCTGGTGGTGGCGACCGGCGCTGGACAAATCAAAACGGGATCGATGAGCCGGAGCGAGCGCATCGCGAAATACAACCGGCTGCTCCGAATCGCCGAAGAGCTCGGCGCCAAGGCGACGTACCCCGGCGCCGCGGCGTTCAAGCGCGGGAAAGCCTGATGCCCACGCGGCCGCCCGTTGCAGCGCTCGTAATTTTCGACGGATGGGGAATCAGCAAGGGCGGCGCGGCGAACGCGATCGCGGCGGCGAAGACGCCAGTGATGGATCGGCTCTACGCGACGAATGCGCACACCGAGCTCGACGCATCGGGCGAGGCGGTGGGACTGCCGCCGGGTGTGATGGGCAATTCCGAAGTCGGGCATCTCACGATCGGCGCAGGCCGCGTCATCTACCAGGATCTGATGCGAATCACCAAGGCGATCGAGACCGGCGCGTTCGCGCGCAATCCGGCGATTGTCGATGCGATCAAAAAGACTGTGATGCTTGGCACCACGCTGCATATCTGGGGACTGCTGTCCGACGGCAGCGTACACAGTCATATCGATCATCTGATGGCGATCCTCGACGTCGCCGCGGCGAACGGCGCGACTCGCATTGCGGTTCACGCGGTGCTTGACGGGCGCGACAAGCCGCCGCGCTCGGCGCTCGCGTTTATCGATCAGCTCGAAGCGAAGCTGAAGCAGCTCGAGGGTGATGGCGGGCACGGCGGCCCGCCCCACTATCGAATCGCGACGGTCACGGGGCGCTACTACGCGATGGATCGCGACAAGCGATGGGAGCGAGTCGAGCGGGCATGGCGCGCGATCGTCGAGGCGGAAGGCAGCGTGGCGGCGAGCGCGCGCGAGGCGATCGAGAAGTCGTACGCCGCGGGCAAGAGCGATGAGTTCGTCGCGCCGCATGTGATCGGCGAACGCGCGCCGATGGCGGATGGCGACGAGGTTATCTGCTTCAACTTCCGCGCGGACCGCGCGCGCGAGCTGACGGCCGCAATCGCGCTCGAGGGATTTTCCGAGTTCCGGCGGCCCCGGATTCCAAAGGTCGGCTACGTGTGCATGACGGAGTACGACCGCTCGTTCGCGCTCCCGCTGGCGTTCGGTCCCGAAGACGTGCGCAACACGCTGGCCGAAGTGCTGGCGCATGCGGGGCTCAAAAATCTGCGCGTCGCGGAAACCGAGAAATACGCGCACGTCACCTACTTCCTGAACGGCGGCGTCGAGAAGGCGTTCCCGCTCGAGGAGCGCGCGCTGATTCCGTCGTCGAAGGTCGCGACCTATGACCTGGAGCCGGCTATGAAAGCGGCGGCAATCGCGACGCGCGTCGCCGAAGAGATCGAGGGCGGCAAGTTCGACGTGATCGTCATGAACTTCGCCAATCCCGACATGGTCGGGCATACCGGCAAATTCGAGGCGACGGTTGCGGCGGTCGAGGTGACAGACGCGGCGCTGGGAGCCGTGATCGAGGCGCTCGAAAAGCGCGGCGGCGTCGCGCTCATCACGGCGGATCACGGCAACGCGGAATTCATGGCCGACCCCGCGACCGGGCAGGCGCATACGGCGCATACGACGAATCCGGTGCCGCTGATTCTCTACGATCCGAAATTCAAGGGGCGGCTGAAGAACGGCGGTACGCTCGCCGATGTGGCGCCGACGCTGCTCGGGATGCTCGACGTGAAAGCGCCGCCCGAGATGACGGGGCGCGATTTGAGAGTCGGCTCCGAGCGCTGATCTCGACGCAGCTCGTAAGCGCGAAATAAGTGTGAAGTGCGGAGCGGCGCATGGAACGTGCAGTTCAAGTTGTTCTCCTCACCGGCCCTGCCGGCTCTGGCAAAACCAGCCTGGGTGCTCGCATCGCCGCCTCTCCAGGTTGGAAGCATCTTTCTGAAGATGATTATTGGGTAAAAATCAAGGAAGGGCACCCAGCTGGAGAGCTCAGAACTCCGGAAGAACAGGCAATAGTTCAGGCAAAGGTGATTCGCGATCTGCTTTCAACGTTGACTGGAGGCAATCGGGTCGTGCTCGAATTCATCCTGTACGAAAACCCGCCCCGTCCGCTATTGACGTATCAGAAGGCCCTTTCCGAGAGAGAGATTCCGTTTATGACAAGCGTCCTTCGCCCGACCTTAGATGACCTTCTCGTCAGAATTCGGGCGCGGGGACGCGAGCAAGAATGCGACATCATGGCCCTGCGTTCTAACGCCGAGCATCAGATAGCGTGCCTGTCTTCACCGTTGATCAGAAGCCACTGGTTGATAGATCCGACGGGCGACTCTCCCGAAGAGGTATACGCAAAGCACTTCAAGCAGGTCGTCGAAGGTTCATGAATCTCCTTTGTCAGGGGGCGCTACAAAAGAGAGGTTACCAGCGGATTACTTGTTCGTAGATCTTTGGGAGTTGGCGCGGTAGCGACGCGATGTCCTCTATTACCAGGTAGCGCGAGGATTGGCACATCTGCCGCAGGTAGTCGTGGCCGGTTTTATCTACCGTGATGCAGAACGGAAGAACGCCGGCGAGTTCGAGTTCCTTCAGCGCGACCATCGTGTCCTGGATGCCGTAGGCGTTGGAGCGGCGGTCGTGGCCGTAGTCGAAATCCTGCGGAAAGCCGTCGCTCAGCAGGATCATATGCTTGGCGCGCGAGGCGACGTCCTTGAATTTTTCGCGCACGTGACGAATCGCCGCGCCCATCCGGGTTGAGCGCTTGGGCTCGACTGATCCGATGCGCGCCTTCACCTCGTCGCTGAGTTCCTGATCGAATTCCTTGATGACGTAGAACTCGACGTTGTCGCGGCCGTGGCCGGAGAAGCCCATGATCGCGTAGGCGTCGCCGATTTCCTCGAGCGCCTGCGCCATGATGACGAGCGCTTCCTTATTGACGTCGATTATGCGGCGGGGACGGTTGGCGGTCTGCGGGCGCCGCTGCCATGCCTTCATCCAGTCATCAGTGTCGTCATCGTCGGTATGCTTGCGCGGCTCGCGATGCACCGGCTCGTCGGTCGAGGCCGACATATCGAGCAGGAAGAGCGTCGCGACGTCGCGCGCTTCTTTCTTGCGCGCCTTGTAGAAACGTCCATCGGGCGTCTCGCCCATCAGGCGCGCGACGCGAGCCTCGATGGTGCGGTCGATGTCGATCTCCTCGCCGTCCTCGAGCCCGCGGACCATCCGGTACGACGCCGGGCGGATGCGCTGGAAGTTGCGGCGCAC
Source organism: uncultured delta proteobacterium (assembly GCA_963711565.1). Classification (GTDB taxonomy): domain Bacteria; phylum Desulfobacterota; class Binatia; order Binatales; family Binataceae; genus Binatus. The sequence goes on from CAVQEQ010000003.1 coordinate 175,331, forward strand.
GCCGGGCAGCATCTCGGCGTAGCGGAGGAGCGTGTTCTCGTAAAAATCGCCTTCGTCGCCGGTGAGAGGAATTTCGCGCAAGCGGCACCAGTTGCGGCGATAGTCGTTCAGCACGTAATCCCATTCGTCGTACGCGTAGTACGAGTCCTGGCGCCCGCGACCGATCATCAGCCGTCCCTGGCCGGTGACGGAACCGACTTCGCCGAGCTGCTCGCGCATCTGCTCGAGCTCGCTGAGCTGCTTGCCGGTGAGCTGCGTCAGGTACATGCCGTCGCCGTCGGCGCTGCCGTCGCCTTGCGAGGGTTTGATCTCGGCGCCCTGCTCGATCAGCTTGCGCAATTCCTCGGGCGAGAGCGCCCTGCCCTGTCCACCCTTGGATTGCTTGCCCGAGACGTCCATCTGGACGTTCTGATCGGGCTCGCCGCCGCCGTCGCCCGGTTCGCCGTCCTCGCCTTCGCCGGCGGTCTGCGACTCCGAGCCTTTCATTCCCTTGATCAGGTCATTGCGCATCCGCTCCGCTTCTTCTTCGGTCAGCGGATCGCCTTCGCCGCGCTCGCGTGCCTGGCGAATCAGCTCCTGGAGCCAATTGTAGAGCGCGCCGACCTGGCGGACGCTGGTCATCACGTCGGCACCATGCTCTCGGACGGGCGCAAAGTGATGCGCGGCCATCAGCACCAGCGGGGAATCCAGCGCTTCGCCGGTGGCGTCGAGATCGAGCGCCGCACGCACCAACATCGTGCTGAGCGACTGGGGATGGAGCCGCGCGAGGAGCGAGCGGTTGAGGCCCGCGATGCGCGGCGCGAGGCCGCGATAACGCCGCGCGAGCTCGGCGTCGATGCGGGCAGACTCCGCCAGCCGCATCAGCGCGCCGGCGAGGCCCGGGTCGTCGAATGAGGCGACGAAGCTGTCGATGGCCTCGACGCCGGTCTCGCCGCGCTCTTCGAAGCCCGCGATATCCGCAAGCTTCAGCTTGAACGTTCCGAAGTCATGACGCGCGGCCAGATGGGCGGTGGTGACGAAATAATAAATGTAAGCGTCGCCGCGAGTGCCGAACGGCTCGAGGCGTTCGGGGAGATAGATCATCTCGCCGGGCAGGAGCGGGTAATGAAACGGCAGCATCGGGGCGCCGTTGGCGAGCGAGTCGATGCGGAACTCAAGCGGAAACAACATCCGCATGAACTTGGTGAGGACACCTTTTATTTCGAAGAGGTCCTGCGCTTTCTCGTTGATTTCAGGCATCGTGGTGAATTGATTCTGGCAAGAACGGACGCCCCGATCAATTTGACTTTCGCCGCGCGGCAGTATGGCCAACTTCGACAATGATTCCTTGACTTGCCTGCAAGCGGCGGACTTAGATGATCGTATCCTATGCGCATCACGTATTTTGGCAATCATCGCCGTCTCGCTCTGGTGGCGGCGCTCGGTACACTTCTATGCATGACCGTTTCGGTTCCCGCGCATGCGGGAATGGCGGACGCGGTCAAGGCCGAAACGCTGGCCAACGGTCTTCGGGTGCTGGTGCTCGAAAATCACAAGGCGCCGCTCGCGACCTTCAACGTCTTCTATCGCGTCGGCTCGCGCAACGAGCAGTTCGGCAAGACCGGACTGTCGCATCTGTGCGAGCATTTGATGTTCAAGGGCACCAAAAAGCTGGGGCCCGAAGAGTTCTCGCAAATCATCCAGCAGAACGGCGGTGAGGATAACGCGTTCACGGAATCGGACTTCACGGACTATTTCGAGACGATCAACAAGGATCACCTCGACGTGCCGATCTCGCTCGAAGCCGATCGGATGGCGAACTTCGAGCCGAAGGAATTCGACAAGGAGAAGCACGTCGTACTCGAAGAACGGCGCATGCGCACCGAAGACAATCCGGAGGACGCGCTCGACGAGATGGTGCGCTCGCAGGCGTACGTGGCGCATCCATACCACTGGCCGGTTATCGGATGGTTCCACGATGTTGACGGGCTGACGCTGGCGGACGCGATGGCGTATCACAAGATTTATTACTCGCCGCAGAACGCGCTGATCGTGGCGGTCGGCGATTTCAACTCCGAGCAGGTGCTCAAGCAAATCAGCGAAGCGTTCGCGGGAATCAAGAACGGGCCGAAGCCGCCGCCCTTGACGGATCTCGAACCGCCGCAAGAGGGAACCCGGCGCGTCGAATTGCAGCATGCGGCGAATCTGCCGGCGTTCGAAGAGGCGTATCACGTGCCTAATCTCAGGAGCTCCGATGCTTTCCCACTCGAGATTGCGTCGGAGATTCTGAGCGACGGACAGAGCTCGCGGCTGTACAAGAAGCTGGTGGTCGAGAAACAGATGGTGGTCGATATCGGCGCGGGCTACGACATGACGTCGTTCGATCCGGGATTGTTCGTCGTGTCGGCGCAGATGCGTCCGGGCGTTACGGCGGCGAGCACGCAGGTCGAAGTGGAAAAGGAACTGGCCGCGATGCGCGATACGCCGGTGGGTGCGGAGGAATTGCAGAAGGCCAAGAATCTCGAGCAGGCGCAATTCGTCTTCGGGCAGGACTCGGTGATGCGCGAGGCGGAGATGCTGGGCGTGTACGAAATGCTCGGCGACTACCACCTGGTTGACAAGTACCTCGACGGAATCGACAAGGTGACCGCGGCTGACGTGCAGCGCGTCGCCAAGACTTACCTGGTCGCGACCAACATGACTGAAGGCGTGCTGGTCCCGACGGGAGTTTTGCCGCACGGCGGCGACGGACTGAGCAGCGGAGAATTGCGATGAGCGGCGCGACGATGCGGATGAAAATGTTTGCGAGTGTCGCGGCGATCGCGGCGATTGTCTTTGCGGCCACGCCGTCGCATGCGCTCGACATAAGGAAGATGACGCTGAGCAACGGCGCTACCCTGCTCGTCTCGGAACAGCATCAATTGCCGATGGTGACCGTTATGATCGAGTTCGACGCGGGCACGCGTCGCGACGCCAAGGGCAAGGAAGGGCTGGCTGAGTTGACGGCGCGATGTCTTTCGCAGGGCACCAAGGAACTCACGGCGCCGGAGTTCGATCAGAAAGTCGATTTCATGGGCAGCTCGGTCGGAGTTTCCGCCGGCCGCGATTATTCGACCGCCGGGATGACGACGCTGAAGAAGTACCAGGGCGAGACGCTCGGGTTGCTGGCAGGAATTTTGACCGAGCCGGGACTTCGCGATGACGATATCGAACGCAAACGCGCCGAGCAGGTCGCGGAAATCAAGGCGGCGGAGGAACAGCCGGGCTACACCGCCGATGTGGAATTCACCAAGGACCTGTTCGGCGACACGCCGTATGGGCATCCGGGCGCGGGCTATTCGGACTCGGTCGCGAAGCTGACCAATGACGACGTGCGCGGCTTCTACCACGACTACTACAAACCCGGCGGTGCGATCATCGCGGTGGCCGGCGATGTGAACGCGGACGAAATTAAAGCATCACTTGAAAAATCGCTGGCGGGCCTTTCGGGCTCGGTCACGCCTCAAGCCGAGCCGCCGCCGATCACGGTAGCGCCGGGACTGAACGTGAAACTGATCGATCGAAACGTGATGCAAGCTAACATCATCATGGGTTCCGGCGGCGTCGAGCGATCGAATCCGGATTTTTACCGGCTCAAGGTGATGAACTACATTCTCGGCGGCGGCGGATTTTCCTCGCGGCTCGTGAAGGTCGTTCGCAGCGCGCATGGGCTCGCGTACTCGGTCAACAGCGGATTCGAGCCGGGCAAATTCCAGGGCGCGTTCACGATCAGCCTGCAAACCAAGAATCAGAGCTCGAACGAGGCAATCGATTTGATCCTGCAGCAGCTTCGCGAAATCCAGGAAAAGCCGGTCAGCGACGCCGAACTGGATAGCGCGAAAAAGTTTCTCATCGGCAGCTTCCCGCTGGGCCTCGAGCGCCAGAGCGCGATCGCGTCGTTCATGGTGCAGATCGAGTTTTACGGTCTGGGGCTCGACTACGCGGATCAATATCCGAAGCTGATCGGATCGGTCTCCAAGGATGAGGTGTTGGCGGTCGCGAAAAAATATCTGCATCCCGATTCGATGATCGTCGTCGCCGTCGCGAACCAGGCGGACGCGAAGATCAAAACCGCGCAACTGGAGAAGGCAGCCGACGCCCCCAGCGCGCAATAGGGCAGCGCTGATCTTCACGATCGGGCACTCGACGCATCCAATCGAGCGCTTTCTCGAATTGCTCGGCGAGCATTGCATCGCGGTCGTCGCCGACGTGCGCTCGTTCCCCAGCTCGAAGCGATGGCCGCAGTTCAACCAGGCGGAGCTGTCGGCGTCGCTCGAGCGCGCGAACATCGAGTATCGATGGATCAAGCGGCTCGGCGGCAGGCGCAGTTCGAAGCGCGTCGATTCGCCGCATACGGCGTGGCAACTGCCGGCGTTCCGATCATACGCGGACTACACGGAGAGTGCGGATTTTGAAGCTGGCTTGCGAGAACTCACCGACGCGGCCGCACGCGCGCGAACCGCGTACATGTGTTCGGAAGGATTGTGGTGGCGATGCCATCGGCGAATCATCTCGGACAACCTGGTGGTTTGCGACTGGACGGTCGAGCACATCATGCCGACTGGAAAATTGTCGCCGCACGTGCTCGCGCCGTTCGCGCACGTCGTGGACGGACGGATTGTTTACGATGGTGCGGCCGAGAAGGAATCAGACTGATCGCGCCGGATCAAATGGCTATCCGGAGTGCGATCTCCTCGAAGAGAACTTGCGGCACTTTGACTCTTCGTTTGCCGCGCGGCTCCCTGGCAATCCGCACGAGGCCGTGCCGTTCGAGAATCCGGATGTCCTCCTGAACGTTCTTGAAATCGCGGCTGACCATTTTCGCTAATTCATAGAGCGAGCCGGGATGGCGCGTTCGAATCGTATGCATCAGGGCAAGCCGCTCGCGCGTCATGAAGTTACGGGCAGCCTCAATGCTGGTGAAACCGACCTCGTCATGCGGCTTCTTTGGAGTGCGCCGCCCGGTCCGAACAGCGTCGAAGGTCCTGGCGAAATCGTCCGCGACTTCATTCAGCGGCTTGATTGAAAACGTCACTGTCGTCATTTCACTTCTCCTGCCGATGCGCGCGCCTCCGCGAGGAAGTCGGCCACTAATCGCCTTGCTGTCACGAAAGCGTACGGCGCTTGGCGCCCGCTAATATGCCGGTGATGGCCCTTCGGATGATGATTGTCATAGAGGACTGCGGGTGCCTCCTCGCCTGCACGAATGAAAGCGAGACGATACCGAACACCTTCGGGATGGCGAGCATTGCGCTCAACCTTCCACAGCACGATCTCGTAGAGATTTCCGCGTTCGTCGGTCCACTTTCGCCGTGTGATCAGTTTGGCCCGCGCCACCCTGAGCCCCTCTGCATGGCATCATACGCCACGTACTTCCGCCGATCAACAGGAAATGGATCGTCCCTACGCGGCGGCGCGGTGGTTTAGCGCCTGGCGGAGAAAGCCGGCGGTGTACGAGGCCTTCACGCCGGCGACTTCCTCGGGCGTGCCCTTCGCTACGACCTGGCCGCCGCGGTCGCCGCCCTCGGGACCGAGATCGATCAGGTAGTCGGCGGTCTTGATGACGTCGAGGTTGTGCTCGATTACGACGATGGTGTTGCCCGCATCGGCGAGACGGCCGAGCACGCCGAGCAGGCGCTTGATGTCGTCGAAGTGCAGGCCAGTGGTCGGCTCGTCGAGGATGTAGAACGTGCGGCCGGTCGCGCGCCGCGCGAGTTCCTTGGCGAGCTTGATGCGCTGGGCCTCGCCGCCGGAGAGCGTCGTCGCACTCTGGCCCAGATGGATGTAGTCGAGGCCAACGTCGCGCAGCGTCTCGAGCTTCTGCCGAATCGGCGGAACCGAGCCGAGAAATTCGACCGCGTCGAGCACAGTCATGTTAAGCACCTCGGCGATATTCTTGCCCTTGTACTGAATCTCGAGCGTGTCGCGATTGTAGCGCTTGCCGCCGCAGACCTCGCAGGTGACGTAAACGTCGGGCAGGAAGTGCATCTCGATTCGGATGATGCCGTCGCCTTCGCACGCCTCGCAGCGGCCGCCCTTGACGTTGAACGAAAATCGCCCCGGCCCGTAACCGCGCATGCGCGCCTCGGGCAGTTGCGCAAACAGCTCGCGAATATGGGTGAACAGGCCGGTGTAGGTCGCGGGATTCGAGCGCGGCGTGCGGCCGATCGGGCTTTGATCGACGTGAATGACCTTGTCGAGATGCTCGACGCCCTCGAGCGTCTTGTACGCGCCCGCGCGTTCGCGGCTGTGATTCAGTTTCTGCGAGAGCGCGCGATACATCGTGTCGAGGACGAGCGTCGATTTGCCGGAACCGGAGACGCCGGTGATGCAGGTGAAGACGCCGAGCGGAATCGCGACGGTGAGATCGCGCAAGTTGTTCTCGTGCGCGCCCTTGACGGTCAGCCATCGGCCGGAGAGTTGCCGGCGGCGCGACGGCACCGGAATCTCGACCTCGCCTGAGAGATATTTGCCGGTGAGCGAGTTCTCGTCGCGCATCACCTCGTCGGGAGTGCCCTGCGAAACGACGTAGCCACCGTGAATTCCGGCGCCCGGGCCCATGTCGATCAGGTGATCCGCTTCGAGCATCGTCTCGCGATCGTGCTCGACCACCAGCACGGTGTTGCCGAGCTCCTTGAGGCGCTTAAGCGTCGTGAGCAGCCGCTGATTGTCGCGTTGATGGAGTCCGATCGACGGCTCGTCAAGGATGTAGAGCACGCCCACGAGGCTCGAGCCGATTTGCGTGGCGAGACGGATACGCTGGCCCTCGCCGCCGGAGAGGCTGCCCGACGGGCGATCGAGCGTCAGGTACTCGAGGCCGACGTCGGCGAGAAAATTCAGGCGCTCGCGAATTTCCTTCAGAATGAGGCGGCCGATTTCGGCCTCCTGCGCGCTCAGCTTGGGCGCGGCGAAGAACGCGAGCGCCTGCTTGATCGACATCGCGGTCAGTTCCGAAATCGACTTGCCGTTGAAGCGCACGAACAGGCTTTCCTTCTTGAGCCGCGCGCCATCGCAGGTCGGGCACGGCCGCATGTTCATGTACGCCTCGAGAAACTCCCGCACGCCCTCGGACTCGGTCTCCTTGTAGCGGCGATCGAGCCACTGCAGTACGCCCTCGAAGGTCTTCGAGTACTCGGCACGATGATGCCCGCGCTGATAGGCGAACTCGATCTCCTCGACCCCCGAGCCGTACATAATCGCCTTGCGCACCTTAGCCGGAATTTCTTTCCACGGCTGATCGAGGCTGAACTTGTAGTGCTTGGCGAGCGCGTCGAGCACCGGCTGCAAGTAGTTCATCGTCGCCCACGGTGCGATCGCGCCATCGGCAATGCTCAGGTCTTCGTTCTGCACGACCAGCTCGGGATCGAAATACATGATCGAGCCGATGCCCGAGCATTCAGTGCAGGCACCGTGCGGGCTGTTGAACGAGAACATGCGCGGCGCGATTTCCGGATACGAAATCCCGCAATCGACGCAGGCGAAGCGCTGGCTGAAATAAATCTCGCTCTCGTTTTTCGGTCCGTCCAGACGCTCGACCTTGAGCAGGTCCTGCCCGTACTTGAACGCGACTTCGAGCGAGTCCGACAGGCGCTTCTCGATGCCCTTGCGGATCGCGAGCCGATCGACCATCACTTCGATGGTGTGGCGCTGATTCTTGTTCAGCACCGGCTCCTCGCCGAGTTCGTAGAGCTTGCCGTCGATCTTCACGCGCACGAAGCCGGCGCGCTTCATCTCGGACAACTCCTTGCGATACTCCCCCTTGCGATCGCGCACGATCGGCGCGAGCACGTGAATCCTCGAGCCGTCGGGCCATCCGATTATTCGATCGACGATCTGCTGCACGCTCTGCTGCGTAATTTCCTTGCCGCAGTTGTAGCAGAACGCGTGACCCACGCGCGCGAAGAGCAGGCGCAGGTAGTCGTAAATTTCGGTGATCGTGCCGACGGTCGAGCGCGGATTGCGCGAGGTGGTCTTCTGCTCGATCGAGATTGCGGGCGACAATCCTTCGATCGAATCAACGTCGGGCTTTTCCATCTGCTCGAGGAACTGGCGTGCGTAGGCCGACAGCGATTCGACGTAGCGGCGCTGGCCTTCGGCGTAAATCGTGTCGAAGGCGAGGGAAGATTTGCCCGAGCCGGAGAGCCCGGTGATCACGACGAGGCGGTCGCGCGGAATCTCGAGATCGATATTCTTGAGATTGTGCTCGCGCGCGCCCTTGATGACGATTCGATCGGCCATCGCTTCTACGCCGCCGCTCGCCGCGCGATCTTTTCGCGGCTAATCGCGGCCCGCCATGCATATTCGATCGCGGCAATCATGCTCGACGGATTCGCAATCCCCTTCCCTGCGATGTCGAACGCCGTTCCGTGATCGGGCGAGGTGCGGACGAACGGCAATCCAATCGTGACGTTAACCGCGCGATCGAACTCCAGCGTCTTGAGCGCGATCAAGCCCTGGTCGTGATACATCGCAACCGCCGCATCGAAATTAAACGCGCCCGCCGTGCGGATGAACGCGGTGTCGGGCGCGAGCGGACCGTACGCGTCGATGCCGTCGCGCTGAGCGCGCCGAATCGCCGGCGCGATCACGCGGATTTCCTCGTCGCCGAACATCCCGCTTTCACCCGCATGAGGATTCAACCCGAGCACCGCGATTCGCGGCCGCGCGATGCCAAGCGTGCCGCGCAAGTGCGTCGCGAGCAGGCGAATCGTATCCAGCACGTTGCGCTGGGTCAGTGCAGTTGCCACTTTTGCAAATCCGATATGCGCAGTCACCAGCGCGACCGTCAGCTCGCCGCCCGCGAACATCATGCGCCAAAGCCGCGTTCGGGCCATCTGCGCCAGCAGTTCCGAATGGCCGGGAAAATGGTGCCCCGCGCGATTCATCCAATCCTTGCTGATGGGCGCGGTCACGAGGGCGTCAACCTCGCCGCCCATCGCCATCCGCGCGCCAGTTACAATGTAATCATACGCGGCGCCGCCGCCCTCGACCGTAGGATGCGCAGGGCGAATCGCGCGCGCCGACAAACTCGAGATCGAAAGTACGCCGAGTCCCTTCGCCAGGCGAATCGGCGGCTCACCCCGACGCCATTCGCGAGGAGCCGGAACGTCCCGCAATCGGGACGCCGCCACGCGCATCGCGGACAGGTCGCCGACCACAGCAATCGACGGCGCGCCGCGACGGCGCGCGAGCGCCGCTGCTGCCTTGAGGATCACCTCAGGGCCGACACCCGCCGGATCGCCCATGCTGATCGCCAACAGCGGCGGCGTCTTTCGTCTCGGCGCCGTCATCGTCTAGTACATGGTCTCAACGTAATGCTGCTTGACGAGATCGGATTCAACCCACTTCTCGAGCTGCTCGCTGGTCTGTTGGTCGGTCAGTTGAGCGCGAATCTGCGGCTTGACTTCGCTGAGCGGCACGACGCCCGGCACTTCATGTTCTTCGAGCTTGACCAGATGAAAGCCGTGGTTGGTGCGAATCGGCGCCGAAACTTCGCCGGGCTTGAGCGACTTTACCCCGGCCAGGATCGAGTCATTGATGTCGCCCGGCGCGAACCATCCAAGCTCGCCGCCGTTGGACTTTGAATCGTCGTCCGAATAGACGCGCGCGAGATCGCCGAAGTCGTCGCCCTTCAGCGCACGCGCACGAACCATCGCGGCCTTCTTCTGCGCGGCGGATACTTGCGCGGGGGTCGGGTTCGGCGGCAGCGCGATCAGGACCTGCGCAAGCTTGAGGCGCTCCTTGGTAATAGTGAAGTCGTCCTTGTGGGCGTCGTAGTAAGTCTTGATTTCGGCGTCGGACACGTTGATTTTCGCGCGGACCTCCTGCTCGATCATCATCGCTTTTTCGAGATCGAGCCGCGCTCGCTTGCGCAGGTCATCGTAGCTCATGCCGCTCGCCTGTAATTGCGCGCGGAACTCCGCGTCGCTGAGGTGCTTTTCCGTCCGTATCTGCAGGATGTACTTATCGACCTGATCTTCGTCAACCTTGTCATCGTACTTCTTCACTTCCTGCTCGAGCAATTTCTGTCCGATCAGCGCCTTCACCGCCATCCGGGCGGTGGCCGACGAACCGAAGTCGTCGGTGTCGATCGGCTGACCGTGCTGCGACGCGAAATCCTTGACCTCCTGCATCGTGATCGGATCGCCGTCAACGCTGGCGACGACGCGATCGACCGCAGGCGTGCTCTCTTCCATTGCCTCGTCCGCGCTCTCAGGCTGATCCACCGGAGCAGGTGGCGGCGGTTCGTCCATTTTCGCCTCGGCTACCGGGTCCGGCGGCTCCGGAAAAGTCTCCTTCGCCGTGCGCGACGGGTTGACCGCACCCGGTGACGGAACCGCGGTGGGCGCCGCAACCTCGGCAGAGCCCGGTATCGTCTTGAACATATCGAAGGCGTGGGGATTGAGCAGATCGACCGCGCAACCCGAAAGCGCCAGTACGATTACCATCGCCGCCACGCCGACACCGCTGCGGGCGCGTCGTGCGCCGGCGCGCGAGGAGGATCTTCTGTTCTGCATCAATCTAGTTGACGGCCTGCCCGACTTTCGCGGCCGGCCAGTTTTCCAACTTTTCACAGCCCGCAAGGGCCTGCAAGACGCCGTCGAGTTGCGCGAACAATTGCTCGTAGTCGCCGGGCTCGATTCGCGCGATCACCTGGAACGAAGGCGTCAACCGCATCGTGCGGCGATTCTGATCCGCGAGCTTCGCGAGCAGCGTCGTATCCACCGGCGCGTCGGGATGAAACCGGACCTCGAGCTGCGAGCCCTTGAGAATCGCGCTCAGGATCATCAACTGTTTCATCTGGCGGCGGACGTTCATCGCCGCGATCAGATTTTCGATCAGCGTCGGCACCGGGCCGAAGCGATCGCGCATCTCGTCGCGAATCTCGCCGAGGTCCTCCTCGCGCTCCGCCCGCGCGAGCCGCCGATAGAGCACCAGCCGCTCGTTCTCGTCGGCGACGTAAGCCTCGGGAATGTACGCGGGCACGACGATTCGCAGCTCGGGCTCGAAGTCGGGACGATTCGGCCGGCCCCGCAGTTCGGCGATCGCCTCTTCCATCATCTCGGTATAAAGCTCGAAACCGACCGCTGCGATCTCGCCGTGCTGCTCGTGGCCGAGCAGATTGCCGGCGCCGCGATGCTCGAGGTCGGCCATCGCCAGCTTGAAGCCGCCGCCGCTCTCGGACTCGACCAGCTCGCGCAAGGCGTCGATTCGCCGCTTGGCGTCGCGCGTGATGATGTGCTCGCCGGGGATCAGCAGGTAGGCGTACGCCTTCTGGCGCGAACGGCCGACGCGGCCACGCAACTGGTATAGCTGCGCGAGGCCGAAATGATCGGCGCGATTGATGATCATCGTGTTGGCGTTGGGGATATCGAGACCCGATTCGATGATCGCGCTGCAGACCAGCACGTTGACGCGCTTCTCGATAAAATCGCGCATAACGTTCTCGAGCTGCCGCTCCTTCATCTGGCCGTGCGCGATCGCGGTCTTCGCCTCGGGCACCAGCGAGCGCAGATGAGAGGCCATGTAGTCGATATTCTCGACGCGGTTGTGCACGAAGAACACCTGGCCGCCGCGGTTCAGCTCGCGCAGAATCGAATCGCGAATCGTGGCGTCGTCGAAATGCGCGACGAAGGTGCGAATCAGTTGGCGGTCCGGCGGCGGCGTCTGGATCACCGAGAGGTCGCGGATGCCGAGCATCGCCATGTGCAGCGTGCGCGGAATCGGCGTCGCCGTCATCGTCAACACCGGCACCAGTTTCTTGAGCTTCTTGATCCGCTCCTTGTCGACCACGCCGAAGCGGTGTTCTTCGTCGATCACCAGCAGGCCCAGCCGCGGGAACTGCACGTCGCTCGAAAGCAGGCGATGCGTTCCGATGATGACGTCGACTTTGCCGGCGGCGGCGTCCTCGATGACGGCCTTGTTTTCCTTGTGGCTGCGAAATCGCGAGACCATCTCGACCCGAACCGGATAATCCTTGAAGCGGTCGCGGAAGGTATTCCAATGCTGCTCGGCGAGGATCGTCGTCGGCACCAGCAGCGCGACCTGCCGCCCGTCCATCACCGCGATGAACGCGGCACGCAGCGCGACCTCGGTTTTGCCGAAACCGGCGTCGCCGCAGATCAGGCGATCCATCGGCTTGACGCGCGTCAGGTCGCGGATGACGTCGTTGATCGCCGACTGCTGGTCGGGCGTCTCCTCGAACTCGAAGCGCGCCGCGAACTCCTCATAGTCAGCACCCGGCGCGGGATACGCGTGCCCCTCCATCACCTCGCGCGCCGCATAGATGTCGAGCAGCTCGGCCGCCATCGCGAGCACCGCCTGCCGCGTGCGCCGCTTGACCTTCTCCCACGAGCCGCTGCCGAGCTTGTCGAGCTTGGGCTCCGCATTGTCGCCGCCGACGTAGCGCTGAACGAGATTGATCCGCTCGACCGGCACGTACATCGTGTCGTTGCCCGCATATTCGAGATTCAAAAAATCTCCCTCAACGTCGGCGACTTTCATGTGCCGCAAGCCGCGGTACTTCGCGATACCGTGATCGATATGCACGACGAAGTCGTCGGGCTTCAGCTCCTCGAGATTGAGCAGCGCGCCCTTCGCGCTCGGACGCCGGCGCCGGCGCGCGCGCGGCTCGCCGAAAATTTCCTCTTCGCTGTAGATGTAGAGGCCGTCCTCCTGCAGCACGACGCCGGCGGAAATCTCGCCTTCCATGATCGCAGGCCGGTAGTCCGGCCATTCGAGCAGCGCCGCTAAACTTTTGCATTCGACGTTAACCTCGAGGTCATACGCCTCGAGATGACGGCGCAGCCGCGCCACCTGATGCGGCCCCTCGACGATCATCAGCGAACGTCCCTGTCCCCGCTGGACTTCGCGCAGCTCCGTCGCCAGCGGCTCGAAGCTCGGCGGCGTCCGCGCTCCGCTCAGTTGGTTCGACCCCAGCCGCAAACTGTTTTGCGACTTGACCTCGACCGGCACCGCCCATCCCTCGCGCGGCGCGGCCATCGTCACCAGCGAGCCCACTTCGACCGCGGTGAAGTTTCCGAGCGCGCGCTCGAACGCGTCGGCCCCCAGGAATAGCGAATCCGGCACGGGATGAAACGCGGGCTTCTGCGCAGCCGCCGCAGTCTCGTTGTTCACGATATCAGCGAACCGATTCGCCTCGGCGAGGACGCGACCCGGATCGACGAGCCACAGCAGCGAGCCCGCGGGCATATAGTCGAACACGCTGTCGAGCGCGCGCCCGTACGCGTACGGCATCAGCAGTTCCGCGCCCGGAAACAGCAGGCCGTTCTCGAGCGCTTCGGACAACTCGGCAGCCTCCTTGCGCACCATTCCGATTTCTGCGGCGCGCAGCGTGACCTGCTCGCGCAGCTTCGGGTCCTTCAAGGCGGCAGGCGGCACGTAGCGGGTGCGCGTGATCGTCGCCTCGACGAGCTCCGCGCCCGAGCGCTGGCTGTCGGCGTCGAAATGACGAATCGAGGTGATCACGTCGTCTTCAAGCTCGATGCGAATAGGATCGCGGTAGAGCGGCGAGAACGCATCGACGATGCCGCCGCGCACGCTGAAGTCGCCCGCCTCTTCGGTCTGCGGCACGCGTTGATACCCGCAGGCCGCGAGCGCTTCGACAAGAGCCTCGAGATCCAGCTTGTCGCCAATGGCAACCGTGACGATTGATTCGTTGAAGACCGTGCGCGGAATCGTACGCGTCATCAGCGCTTCGGCCGAGGTGACGACGAGCGGCGACGGATGCCGAAGCATCGCGAACAGCGCGGCCAGTTGCGACGCCTGCGCGTCGGTCGGCGGCGACAATTGCGCCATCGGCTTCACTTCCCACGATCGCAGCAGATGAACCCGGCGGGTGGCGGCGTCGGCGTCAACAGCCTCACCCAGAAAAAACGCGACCTCGCCCACGAGCGCCTCGGCTTCAGGAGCCGTCGAGGTAACCGCGACGATCGGACGCTGCAGGCGCAGCCGCATCTCGCGAATCATCAGCGCGCCGGCCGAGCCGCGCAGTCCCATCACGGGGAATCGGCGCTCGGTATTTGCCGCCAGCCGCGCTTCGAGTTCGCCGGCTGCTTCTTTGAGGCTTCGTTGCAACTCTTATCGATCCCAATACGCAAATTCGCCCTGCGGCGATGCGCGCGAGGAGCGCACACGCCGCCGGCGTCGGAAAGATACTAGCAGAAAATCGCCCGCGAACGCGCGAATCGAAAAGGTCTAGTGCGTGAAACTATCGGCGGCGGGCGGCGCCGCATTCGCGATCGGCTCACCGACTGCGCCGACCTTCACCGCGATCGTGATCGTCTTGTGCGCCGGGTGGTCGCCCGTCCCAGTCGGCCTGATCACCTCCAGGTACATCGTGTCGCCCGGCTTCAGCCGCGCCATCGCACTTTCCAGATCGCTCTGATCGCGCACGCGCTCGCCGTCTATCCCGACGATCAGATCACCGCCCTGTCCCACTGCTCCCGTGCCTCCCAGCGCCTTGGTGGCCAAGATGGTGCCGCCGGGCAATATTGCGCTCAGAGTAGTGAGCGCCGCGCCGACCGCGGTCATTCCCGCGCGCGCCTGCAGACCCGCGCGCTCGGCAGGACTGTTGGGATCGATCGTCAGCACTTCGAGGCCATGCAGCTCGCCCCCGAGGTAGCACTGCGTCGCGTATGCCACCGTCATGCCGAGGTAGGGCCGTGCATGCGGCTGGTTATTGTCGCCGTTACCGTTGTTGTTGAGGTTGCTGTCCGCGTCGCTCGTACCATTCTCGGTGCCGGGGCGGAAGTTGGGCTCGACCGACGCGTTGTCCTCGCCCGGATTGAAATTTCGGTCGCTCGGGATTTCCTTGACGGCCGGTTTCGGCGCTACCAGACCGGGCTGCGGCGCTATCTCGAGCGTCGTGTCGTCGCTGTCGCCCTGCCCCGCAATGTTGTGCGGATTGGAATCGCCCCCGCCCTGGGAGCTGGTCTGCGAGTCCTGCGCGGGTGCAAGTTGAGTGAACGCAAACAGTGCAGCCGTGGCCACTCCGATCGCGAGTATCTTCTGCAACTTCATAGAGCACTGCAAATATAGGCCCGCCAAGCGATCTGCTCAAGACTGGACGGTTTTACTTGAAGCAGGCTCGAACGCATGCGAAAGTTTTGACCGACTCATGAAAATAATTTCAACAGTCGCGCTACAACCCGCGCAGCGCAGCGCAATCCTGAACGCCGTGCCGGGCGCCGACCTGGCGGATCGTCAATGCCGTACGGCTGAAGAAGTAAGCGAGCTGGTGGGCTCGGGATGCGACGTGATGCTCACGTTTCGGGTGCCCAACGACATCGCGACTCGCGCGCGCGGGCTTAAATGGATTCAACTGCTGAGTGCGGGCGCCGACCACGTACTCGGTGGGCCGCTCAAGAGCACTCCGATGGCAATCACGACCGCGAGCGGAATTCACGCGACGCCGATCGCAGAATACACGCTGGCCTCGATGCTCGCGTATGCGCATCGGATACATCTGGCGATTCGGGCGCAGGTCCGCCGCGAGTGGATGCGATCGGGCGCTTTCATGGCGGGCGTCGATGACATCCGCGGGCAGACGCTCGGCATCATCGGCTACGGCTCAATCGGAAGAGAAACGGCGCGGCTCGCGGCCGCATTTGGAATGAAAGTGATCGCGCTCAAGCGCAACCCGGCCGACCGCGCCGACCCCGGATGGAGCCCGGCAGGGCTTGGCGATCCTGAGGGCAAAATCCCATCACGAATCTTCGGCGCTGATGAGCGCGAAGCGATCCTACGCGAATCCGACTACATCTCGGTGACACTGCCGCTAACCGACCACACGCGCAAATTCATCGGCGAGCGCGAGTTCGCCGCGATGAAGCCCGGCGCGTATCTCGTAAACATAGGGCGCGGCGAAGTGATCGATGAACGTGCGATGGCCGCGGCGCTGACCGCCGCAAAAATCGGCGGCGCGGGCCTCAACGTCTTCGAGCATGAACCGCTGGAAGCGAGCAGCCCGCTGTGGGACATGGAAAACGTCATCCTGACGCCGCACATCTCGGGCGCGAGCCGCGGCTACATGGACAAAGCCTGCGAGCTATTTGCGGAAAATCTGAAAAGGTTCGCGGCGAATCGCCCGCTACTGAATCTGGTAGATCCAGCGCTCGGCTATTGATTGCAGGAGTCAGTCGAGACCGATCGCGTCGCGAAGTGCCTTGGTCCAGCCGAGCCAGCGTTGGTCGGGTCCGCTGAAGCCGTCCCACAACATGCTGTTGCACACATAGGCCACTGCGATGCCTGATTCCGGATGCGCGAAGGCCATGCGGCCGCCTGCGCCGCCGTGACCGAAAGATCCTTCGCCCAGCATAGGCTCAATCGCGCGCGGCAGCTCGAAACCCAGACCGAATCTTTGCGGTCCCGGACCAGCCAGCGGCTTCAGCGAAGCGGGCGCACCAAGCTCCTCGTCCTGCGATTCGCGCGCGCGCTCGACGGTCTCGGGCGTCAGCAGGCGAATGCCATCGATCTCGCCGACGCAGGCGGCGTACATCTTTGCCAGCGAGCGCGCATTCGCGATGCCGTTGCCGAAGGGAAGTTGAGCCGCGTGAGCTTCACGCGTGTTGATCAGATTCAAACCGTCGGCGCCCGACGCGATCAAACCTAATGCGGCGCGCACCGGGCGTGCGTTCAGGTCCATCCCGAGGCTACTGAACAACGCGCGACCCTGCTCCTCAGTCAGCTGCGCCGGAGGAACGATATGCGGCGCGACGCGATGCTCCTGCTCGGCCGGAAGTCCTATCCAGAAGTCGAGCTTGAGCGGTCCGGCGATTTCTGCGGCGACAAACTCACCGACGGTTTTGCCCGAGACGCGCCGGACGATCTCACCGGCCAGATAGCCAAAGGTCAACGCGTGATAGAAGTACGCGGTACCGGGTTTCCACCAAGGCTCCATGTTCGCGAGCGCCATCGTGCAGCGCTTCCAATCGAAGAGAGCGGCGCCGGATATTCCATCTTCCTCATCGAAACTCATGAGGCCCGCTCGATGTGCCAGAATGTCGCGGACGGTGATTCCGGCCTTACCCTTGGCCGCGAACTCCGGCCAATAGCGCGCAACCGGCGCGTCGTAGTCGATCAAACCACGCTGCGCGAGCATGTGCACGCTCACTGCAACGACAGCCTTGGTGCACGACATCAATATTGTGATCGTGTCTGCGGTGAACGGCCGGCCTTTCACCTTGTCCATTCCCGCCCACACATCGACCACTCTCCGGCCGTGCCGATACACGCATAACTGTGCGCCGCCTTCGTCATTCGCCTGTCCCTCTGCGAATGCGTCGCGCACAGCCTCGAACCCGTGATCCACCGTTCCTTCAGCCCGCATCGTCATACCTCAAAGTTGATTACCCTCCGCTGCTTCGCAGCGCCGCGAGAAATCTCTCCTTTAATCCATCGAATGGGCCGTTGGACATGAACAGCGCAACGTCGCCTGTGCGCGCGTCGGCGATCATCTGCTGGAGGATCTCGTCGTTCGACGCGCATGCTATCGCATGAGGGCCGCGTGCGGTGATCGCGCTCGCGAGCGCACCGGTTTCCAGACGCTCGGCGGGCGCGATCGGATCGTTGTCCTTGAAATAGACCGGGCCCAGGTAAACACGCGACGCCCTGTCGAAGGCGGCCGCGAACGCATCCTGAAATACGTTGCGGCGGGCAGTATTCGAACGCGGCTCGAACGCCGCGAGTATCCGCCGGCCGGGGAAGCGTTCGGCAATCGCCTCGAGCGTGACGCCAATCGCCGTCGGATGGTGCGCGAAGTCATCGACCACCGTCACTCCCGCCGCCTCTCCAATCACCTGCTGGCGGCGCACCACGCCCTTGAAGCTGCGCAGTCCGGCCGCAATCTCGTCGCCGGAGACTCCGAACGCGCTGAGCAGCAAGTAAACACCAAGCGCGTTGGCGACGTTCATTCGGCCGCCGATCGGCAGATGGATTGAATCGTGGATTCGGTCGCCATTTCGCGTCACCGAAAATCTCGCACCGTCGGCGCCGACCGTGATTTCCGTCGCGCGATATTCGCCGTCACGCAGGCCGTAGGTGAGGCGCCGCGAGCGAGCGGCCGCGCTGACTTCGAGCGCATGCGGAAAGTCGGCGCATACCGCGAGTACGCGCGACGAATCCATCTGCTCGACGAGCGCGCGGAAACTGGATTTCACATGCTCGAGGTCGCGATAGATATCGGCGTGATCGAATTCGACCGCGGTGATGATCGCGCCGCTGGCGCGGTAGTGCAGAAATTTCGGGCCCTTGTCGAAGAACGCGGTGTCGTACTCGTCGCCCTCGATCACGAAATCGGCGCCGCTGCCGAGCCGGTAATTCGATCCGAAGTCGCTCGCGACTCCACCCACCAGCATCGAAGGATCGCGCCCAGCGGCCTCGAGCACGTGCCCCATCATCGCAGTCGAAGTAGTTTTGCCATGCGTTCCCGCGACCATCAGCACGCGCCGGCCGCTGAGAAAAAAATGCCACAGCGCCTCGGGCATCGAGAGATACGGAATCGGCGACGCGAGCAGCGCGATGGCTTCGGGATTAGTCGGGACGATCACGTTGCCCACCACCGCCAGGTCGGGCGCAGGCGAAAGATTCGCCGGCGAGAATCCGGTCATCAATCCGACCCGCGAATTTTTAAGAAGCGATGCCGTCGGCTCGTAGAGCTGATTGTCGGAGCCGGTGACCGATAAGCCGCGCTCGACCAGCATCCCGGCCAGCGCGGCCATCGCGGTGCCGCCGACTCCGATCAGATGCACGCGCCTGACCGACGCCGGGATTCGCGCGAGGCGTGAAGCGCTGCCGGAATCAGCCACCGTCGAGCGCATCCATGATCAGATCGTGAATCTTCGGGCGGAAGTCGCGAATCTTCTGATTGTCGCGCCGCGGATGAACTCGATTAGTCAGCATCGAGATCGCAATTTCGCTCTCCGGTTCGATCCAGATCGAAGTGCCGGTGAAGCCAAGATGCCCCACCGCCGCGGGCGAGAAGCGATGACCCGAGCTGGAATGCTCCGCCGACGGCGTGTCCCAGCCGAGCGCCCAGGTCGAGCCAGGCACGGTCGCATCGCGCGTCCAGAACTCGCGGATTATTTTTCGCGGCACAAAATCCGAGCGCCCCGCGTAGCATGCGATCAGCTCGCCCGCGATACGATCGACCTCGCGCACCGGGGCGAACAGTCCCGCGTGCCCGGCGACTCCGCCCATCGCGAACGCGTTCTCGTCGTCAACCTCGCCGACCAGCAGGCGTTTGCGCGACGGACATATTTCGGTCGGCGCGAACATGTCGGGGACCGGCTCCAGGCGCCGCGAGCGGACGTGTGAAATGTCGATATAATCGGTCGCGCGCAAGGACAGCGGGCGGAAGATTTTCTCGCGGCAGAACCGGTTGAGCGCGACGCTCGCGACCTTTTCGATCGTCTCGCCAAGCAGGATGAAACCGAGATCAGAGTAGATGGTCTTGCTCGCGGGCGGAGCTTCAGGTTTCTCGCGATGAATCTCCTCGTAGACGAACTCCTTGGCGCCGTAGCTCGCCATGAAGTTGACCCGCCCGCTTTTTTCGATATCGGCGATCCGCTGGTAAAACGGACGCCACGCCGCCAGGCCCGAGCAATGCGCCAACAGATGGCGAAACGTGATTACGGTCTTGCCGTGCACGCCGAAGTTGGGAAAGAAACGCGTCACGCGATCGTCGAGGCGAAACTTGCCGTCGCGCGCGAGGATCATCAGCGCGACCGTCGTCGCCAGCGCCTTGGTGAGCGACGACAGGTCGTAAACGGTTTCGATTTTGGCCGGGGAGCGACTCGGCTCGATCGACCTGAATCCGAACGCGCCCTCGAACGCAACGTCCGCGCCGCGCCGCACAACCACCGTCGCGCCGGGGATTACCCGCTCCTCGACAGCGTCGTTGAAAGCCTGCTCAACCTCACTCCATCCCAACAGTCCATCCTCCGCAATTGGGCCGCTACCGCGTAACGGCCGGCTCAGTGAAAACGATCCGGCGCGCGGCGGAATCGATTCGCGCAACCACGCCGAACGGAATCGTAAAATTTTCGGTGCCATGCCCGGCCTCGACGCCCCACAGCACCGGACATCCAAGGCCGTCGGTCTGCTCCGCGGCGAAGCGCGCGATCATCCGGCTCTCCTGCTCGTTGCCGTCGATCGCGCGAATCGCTCCGAAAACGATTCCCGCGACGCGTGCGAGCGCACCCGATTGGCGCAACTGCACGAGCATTCTGTCGATTCGATACGCCTTCTCGCCGGTGTCCTCGAGAAACAAAATTCGTCCGTCGAAACGCGGCGCGTACGGCGTGCCGATCGTCGCGACCAGCACCGACAGGCATCCGCCGATAACCTCGCCCTGCGAGTTCCCCGGATGCATCGCCTCGTGCGCCTCCAGCTCGAAGCCGTCAAGCTTGCCGGTGAGCAAACCTTGCAGATGCTCGAGCGCTCGCGGACTCAGGCCTCGCGCGAAATCCATCGCGACCATCGGCCCGTGAAACGATACCATCCCGGCAAAATCAACCAGCGCGTTGAGGATGAAGGTCGCATCAGAGAAGCCGACGAAGATTTTGGGCGTGCGTGCGAGCGCCTTGAAGTCGAGGAGCGGCAGCAGTCGGCCACATCCGTAGCCGCCGCGCGCCGAGAAGATCGCCTTGACCTCGGGGTCGGCGAAATATTCCTGGAGCTCGCTCGCCCGCCCGCGATCGTCGCCGGCCAGGATTCCCGAACGCGCGAGCGCGCGCTCCGAAACTTTGACCCGATAGCCCATCGAGGCGAGTGCGTTCACGCCGCGCTCGAGATGCGCCCGCTCGATCGCCGCAGCAGGCGCGACGACCGCGACGGTATCGCCCGCTTTGAGCGCGTTGGGTTTGATCGGTTTGTTCTTCACGGATTCGCGCTATCCCGCCCCGAATCCTACCAGATGACCCGCGCGAACGCCCATCAATTGCGCGAATTGCGCCGCTTCCGATTTCGGATCAGTCGGCGACGGACGGCGCGGCATGCTCCTCCATTCCGGTGAGCGAACCAACTTCGGAAAATCCGAGCAGTGCCGCAGTGACCCACAAACCCGCCGCGCCGATTGCAATCGTCGGACGCAGGCCGATGACGCCGCCCGCGATTCCCGCGACGAGTTGCCCGCAGAGCACGCTGGCTAGGCGGACGAAACGCAGGCTCGCGTTGACCCTGCCCAGCATCGGCTTGGGCGTGATCGTCTGGATCAGGCTGACGGCGTTGATGAAGTAGACCGTCGCGGCGCTGTCACCGACTAATTGTTGCGCGACCAGCAGCGCCACCGATACCGTGCCGTTGCCCCGCGCGATCGGAAGCAGCATGTACGCGACGCCTTCGATCGCGAGCCCGGCCACCATCGCCATTCCGGTACCGAGCACATCGGCGGTTCTGCGCGCGGCCAAAGCGCCGAACAGCGAGCTCGCGCCGCCGACCGCGAAGATCACGCCGAGCACGCCGGGCCTGAAGCCGAGCGCGTTGACGACGAACAGCAAGTAGAGCGTGCCGACCAAACTGTTCGCGAAGCCGCCCACGATCACGTTGACTCCAAATGCGCGCAGACGGCCGTCGCTGAAGATCAATCGCGCGCCGTCGGCGATCTCACGGGACACACTGGCGTCGCGGGCGCGCGGTGCGGGGGCAGGTTCAGGCTTGCGGATAAGCGCGATCGCAATGGCTGACGCGAGGAACGAGATCGCATCGATTAGAATTGCGAATGGCGCCGTGAGCCACTCCACCAGCCAGCCCGACAGCGCGAAGCCGCCCGCTTCGGCGACCCCGGCGCTGGCGGTGAGCTTGCTGTTCGCGTCGAGTAGATCTTCGCGGTCAACGAGCGATGGCAGATAGGATCGATAAGCGACGTCAAAGAACAGATCGAGCGCGGAGTACGCGAGCATCACCGTGCAGAGCTGCAGCATGGTGAGTTTCGCAAACATCGCGGCAACCGGAATCGTGCCCAATACGATGAAGCGGCCGATATCGGTGCCGATCAGAATCGGGCGGCAGCGGACTCGATCGACTATCACGCCCGCGAAGAGGCCCAGCACCAGCGTCGGCACAATTCCGGCCGCGGCGAGGACGCCCATCTGGAACGGAGTCGCCTTGAGCGCGATCACCGCCGCGAAGCTGATCGCGACATCGCCCATCCGCGTGCCGAACAGCGAGACCGTCTCTCCCGTCCACAACTTCATGAAGTCGGCGCGGCTGAATAGCACGCTCCGGCGGCGCGCGTCGGCGCCGATTGATTCGTTGTCTCTTTCGTCCGAGTGCATCGCAAATCTCACGCGCGGCGCACCGCGCAGAAAAAGAAAAAGCCCCGGGCTTCGACGCCCGAGGCTCTTTCAAGCCAGCTTTCGAAGTATCCCTCACCCACCAGGTCGTTGTTTGATTGAGATGATGAGGGTGACTTTCACGGGATTCTCCGAGTTCTGACTAAGGCGCGAGACTAATCCCGCCGCGCGAGTGGGTCAAGAAACCGGCTCAGTCGAATTTGAGGATTATTTTGCCGAAGTGCTCGCTCGCCTGCATCATCCGATGTGCTGTAGGCGCGTCTGCCGCCGGCACCACTTTGTAGATTGGCGGACGCAATTTGCCGGCCTCGAGCGCGACGCCGAATCGCTCGACGAAGCCCGCGACGATCTGCGCTTTCTCAGTGGCTGGGCGCATTCGCAAAGTCGAGCCGAAGATCTTCAGATGACGGCGCAGGACGGCGGCGAGGTCGAGTTCCGCGCGCGTTCCATTCATCAGCCCGATCAGCACCAGCCGCCCTCCTTGCGCGAGCGACTCGATATTTCCCGCCAGGTAGGCGCCGCCGATGCTGTCCAGGATCGCGTCAACGCCGCGCCCGTCCGTCGCGGTCTGCACCGCGGGAGCGAACGGCCCATTCTTGTAATTGATCGCAACGTCGGCGCCCAGCTTGCGGCATTGCTCGCATTTCTCGTCCGAGCCCGCGGTTACGATCACGCCCACGCCGGCTTCCTTGAGCAACTGAATCGACGCGGTGCCGATACCGCTGCCGCCGCCGTGAATCAACGCCGTCTCGCCGCGCTTGATTGCGGCCAGCATGAAAAAATTCAGGAACACGGTCAGGAAGACCTCGGGGACACCGGCGGCTTCCTCGAAACTCAGCGTCGCTGGAATCTTCATCGCGGACCCGTAATGCGCCACCGCCTTCTCCGCGTAGCCGCCGCCGGGCAGCAGCGCCATCGCGCGGTCGCCGATTTTCCATCCCGTAACCGCGGCGCCGACCGCGACGACTTCGCCGGCGCATTCCATGCCGATAATTTCCGACGCGCCCGGCGGAGGCGGATAAAATCCCTGGCGTTGAAGAAGGTCCGCGCGATTCACGCCGGCAGCCCGGACGCGAATCAAGATTTCATCGGGCTTGATCGACGGTTCGGCAACTTCGCCAAGTTTGAGCGCGTTTTCATCGCCAGGTTTTTCGACGACTATCGCTTTCATCATCTGTAAATCATCTTCACGGGTATCTGCTTCCAGCCGCTGCCGTCGTAGTGAAACTTGCACTGGTCGAAGGTCGGCGCGCTGAATTGTGGCACGACGTTGTTCGAAAATCCGTAGCCCTCGAGCGGGTAGCCGACGAAATTCGATTTGAACTTGCCGCTGCTGTCCTCGTCATGAAAGAGCGTGATCGCATAGTCGCCGGCGGGGAAGGTTCCATTGAAAACGCATTCGCCGTTGGCGTTCTTAATCGGCGCCCAGACGTGCTTCACTATATGAGAATCGTCCCGCGGAAATCCGGCAGGCCCCGACCACAGCGAGCATCCCACCCGCCCGTTGTTATTTCGAAAGCCTGTCACTTCGACCTTGATGCCTTTCGACGCGTCTTGTGCCCGCGACGAAGTCGGCAGCACGAACGCCGCCAGCATCAGTGCAAATGCGATCGCCTGGATTTTCACTCTCATCAAATCGCAACTCCATAAACGAAGAGGGTCCACGAGGACCCTCTCACGTGTTTAATTCCAACGAACCGCGAACGCCGCGACTAGTTGTAGTTGTTGATTACCGTGACGCCGATATTCTGAAAAGTGTTCATCTCGTTGAAAATCTTGTTGATCCCGTCCAGCCCACAGGTCCCGGTCACCATCGCCTTGGGCGTGACCTTCTTCGCCTCGACCATTTGCAGCATCGCCGGATAGTGCGATGCCTGCATCCCGAGCGATCCGATCATCTGCAACTCCATCAGGACGATCCGATCGATCGGCATCGGAATCTCGCCCTGCTCCGCCGAAGTCGTGAGCCCGATCTGCAGATGACGGCCCTGCTTGCGCAGGCTCATGATCGAATTGCGGCAAGTGGCCGCAACGCCGAGCGCATCCACGGCCACGTGCGCGCCGCCGCCGGTGAGATCGAAAATCGCGCTCAGGGGATCGGTCTTCTTCGCGTTGATCACGTGCGCCGCGCCCATGCCCTTGGCGAGTTCGAGCTTGGCCGAGTCGAGATCGACGCCGATGACGTTGGCTCCCATGGCGGCCGCGATATTGATCGCCGACAGTCCGATTCCGCCGCAGCCATGAACCACCACCCACTCACCGGGCTTCACCTGCGCGCGATCGACGACGCCGTGAAACGAAGTCATAAAGCGGCAGCCCATCGAAGCCGCCTCGACAAAGTCGATGCTCGCGGGGAGAGTGACGAGGTTCATGTCGGCGAACGGCACTGCGACCAGGTGGCCGAATCCGCCGTGATACGAAAATCCCGGCAGCAGTGGAGTCAGGCATACGTTGGATTGCCCGTTGCGACAGTATTCGCAAGTGCCGTCGCCCTGGCTGAACGGCACCACGACGCGCGCGCCCTTCTTGAAGTTGCGCACGTCCTTGCCGACTTCCTCGACGATGCCGGTGAACTCATGCCCCATGACCGCGCCGGGCTGCGCCGAAAGCCCCATCCACGACCAGTCGCCCGTCCACGCGTGCCAATCGGAACGGCAGATGCCGTTGGCCTCGACGCGGATGATCGCGCTGGTCGGTTCGCATTCCGGATCGGGAAGAGTTTTTACGACGAGCGGCTTTTTGGTCGCCTCGAATACAGCTGCTTTCATTGTTGAATCTCCTTAACGAAGTCGTGATTGATTTCGATATAGCGCCTTTGGCGGCAAACCGGCAAATTCCAACACTGGGTGCAGGGGTCACCCCTGCCCAAGGAAGCGCGAAACCCACGGAGGGTTTCGCATTCAATTAAGTGATTTCCCCTTCCCCATCCTATAACAGCCTCGCCACGGTTTTCTCGAACTCGGCCGGCGTGCTCGCATCAACATCTATCGGATGCAGATCGACGCCCGCCTCGTCCTGCGCCTTCAGACGCTCGACCGCGCCTTCGATGCCGCCGATATAACCCAACTCCGCGAGCAGCTTCGGCGACAGCGCCGCGGTCCCGGCCTTCGAGCCGCCCGCGTCCCACGCCTGCTTGACCTTCTGCACATCGTCGCCGAAACCGAAGCGCGTGAGTTGCTCGGAATAAAAGGTCCCCATGCGCGCGGCGTAGAACGCGACGTTGGCCGCATGTCCCGCGACGGCGCGATCGACGTTCGCAGTAACAGTCACGTGTCCGGGCGCCTTGACCGCGACATCGCGCGGATTCCGTCCGGCGCTCGTCGCGATCTCGCGAAAATCCGCGATCGCTTTCTTGAGCGAGTTGATCGGGATCATCACCGGCAGCCATCCGTCGGTTTTCCTGGCGGTGAACTCGACGCTCTTTTTGTTGAGCGACGCAATCCAGATCGGGATGTGCTTGCGCGGAGTCTCGAAGCGCATCGTGAAGCCGCGTTGCAGCTTGAACAGCTTGCCTTCGTAGTTGAGCGGCGTCTGCGCGAAAATCATGTTGATAATTTCCACGTACTCTTTCATCCGCGTCAGCGGCGGATTAAACGGGACGCCGTGGAAATGCTCGATCACCTGCGGCCCGCTGGTGCCGAGCCCGATTATCATGCGGCCGTTGCTCAATTCGTCGAGCGTGCCGAAATGCTGCGCGAGAGCTGCCGGCGTACGTGAATATATATTCACGATCGAAGTCGCGAGCTGAATCTTGCTGGTATGCTCGGCGAGCAGCGTCAGCAGCGTGAACGCGTCGCGGCCCCACGCTTCGGCCACCCAGATCGAATGGATGCCCGCGGCTTCCGCGATTTTCGCGTGCTCGATCGTCTTCTTGAAATCAGGCTTGCCCTGCCAGTTCACTCCGACTGATAATTTGCGTGCCATCAAAATCCTCCTACGCGAGATCGCGAATCCTTTCGTACCATCGACTGACGTTTTTGAAATCTTTCACCGTCGCAAAGCTCGCTGGGTTGAGCGTTAGAAAAAACAGCGGGTGGTACACTGACGCGTCCGCCATCGTGAAGCTCTTGCCCAGAATGAAATCCTTGCCCGCGAGCTGATCGTCGATCATCCGCAAATGACTCGCGAGCTGCTCCTTCATCGGCACGTGACTCTCACGCATCTGCGCCGTCGTCATCCCGATCAGCTTCTCGCGATTCGCCTTCAGCTTCGCGTCGCCCGCCGCGTCGAGTAAATCGGGAATCGTCAAAAACAAAATCGGCATGAAAAACGTGTTATCGGCCCAATTGTCGACCAGCTCGATCAGCAGGCGCGACTCGTCGGGAATCACGCGGTTCGCCGGCAATTTGCGATCGAGCCACTTGATTATGTCCGCGGAGTTGTAAACCACCTCGCCGTCCCATTCGAGCACCGGCACCCGCGTCCACGCGCCTTTGGTCACGGCGAGCAGGTTGGTCTTGTCCTCGTAATGGCAGTCGATCGGATGCCACTTGAGATGCTTGTAGATGAGCACGCGCCGCACCTTCTCGGAGAACGGCGAGATTGGATACTGATAGAGATTTATTTCTCCCACTTTTTCAGAACCTCATCACCTTGAGCGAAAATTCAATATCTTCGCGAATCAAATTCCGAATATGGCATCCGCGCTCGGCAACTTCGACCAGTCGATGAAGCTGTTCGTCGTTGGCGCTGGATTCAACTTGAAGTTCTACTTTAATTTCCTTCACATGCCCTTTTTCGTTGGCGCGAGCATGCACCGACGCTCGGCCGAGATGGACTTTGCGCACGCGCGCAGCGACTCGGAGCGACATCAGCAGACATCCACCAAGCGCGCCAAGGAACGACGACACCGGATCGGGCGCAGCCGCATCTTCGCCCGACAGCCGCCACCGCAGCGCATCGTACTTCACCTCGGCGCTGAGCGAATCGCCCGCCGAATCGACGATGACGTCGCGATGATGCGTCGGTTCCTGCGATGGATCTGCGGCTGGCACATTGGGCACGTCGTCCTCCAACGCCCAACCCTAGCCGAGACGACGACTTTTCTACAAACCGTTCCTTCAGGGAATTGGACGCGATCACCCTGCTACTCGATTTTTTCGCGCCGAAGTATCATCGTAGATTGCAACCGAGGCGCGCTATGAAAAAGCATCTCACCGTCATTCTCGTCGCGACAACGCTGATCGTCACCACGGTCCTCTCGCGTGCCGTCGCCGACGACCTGGAGGCGAACGACAAGGACGCGGTCTGCACCACCGGTGCGGCTGGCCAGATGGGCCTGCACCTGAGATTGAGCGACCACATGACGATGACCGAGTCGCGGCCGATGACGCCGGCGGACACTGAGCGCGGCGAAAAGATCATCGCGACGATGCGCGCGAAGCTCGCCAAGTACGAGGACTACAAGGTCGCGATCGCCGACGGCTACCAGCCTTACATGGAATCGGTGCCGCAGGACGTCTATCACTTCGCCAATCGCGAGCTGACGGCCTCCGAGTACATGGGCGACTTCGATCTCGCGCACCCCGGCTCGCTCCTCTACGAGAAGAAAATGTTTGGTGGATACAAGCTGGTCGGCGCGATGTACGACGCGCCCGAGGGCGATACTCCTGAGCAACTCGACGCGCTGATCCCGCTGAGCCTTTCCCATTGGCACGCGCACACCAATATCTGCCTCCCCAACGGCGTGACCGAGGCCGACGTAATGAACGGCAACATCGCGGCCAGGATGCGGCCGGATATTTCCTCGGCGGGCGATGCCCCCGAGCAGTTTGGTCGCGGCGGTGGCGCGGGTGAGTCCGTACGGATGCGCGTCGGCTACCTGGCCGATCCGCGTTTCGGCTTCACCGGCACGATTTCAAATCAGGCTGACTGCGAGGCGGCGGACGGAAATTTTCACAAGCAGATTTTCGGCTGGATGATCCACGTCTACCCGTTCGCAAGCGACGATATGAAGGTAGCGTTCAGCCTCGAAGCACCGTGACACGGACGCCCACTGCTTAGTCCGCCGCAGTGATGCGGTACGCGCAGCGCCGCGCGCCGGCCAGGATGTGATCGATTCGTTCGACCCGCGCCTTGTCGCCGAGCACGGAGCGGAACAGCGACAGTTCTTCGCGGCATAGGCCCTGGCAAGTGGCTGCCGCGGCGCAGATCGGGCAATGATTCTCCGCCAACAGCATCGAGCCGTCCGGCATCCGCGAGCATTCGGCCATGTAGCCCTGCTCGCGTCGAATCTCGGCCAACGCGTGCGCGCGCTTTGCGATCGAAGTCCCCGTCGGGCGAAGCCGCCTGCGATATTCCTCGATCTGGCGGCGCGTCCTCTCGCGCAGCAACTTGTCCATCCCGGCTTCGCCGAACGCCGCGCGCACGGCGCCGATGATCTCGACCGTCAGGTCGCCATGAGTGTCGGGAAAGCGCTCGGCCGCTGCGCTAGTCAATCTCCACACTCGCGCGGGCCGTCCCACCTTGCGCCGCTCGTCGGTGTATTCGACCAGGCCCTCGACCCTCAGGCGATAAAGATGTTGCCGCACCGCCATCGCCGTGACGCCGAGGCGCCGCGCGACCTGGGCCGCCGCTTGCGGTCCTCGCGTCTTGAGCTGGAACAGGACGCCCTCCTCCGCGCGCGCATCGTGCTTCATGAATTGAGATGGTACCGAACGTGACACGTTAGTCAAGCGGCCGCTTGACTTAGTATATAAAGCGAGTACTTTACAAATTATCGACCAGCGAGGAGGACGCATCGATGAATACGCAATCGATCGAACCCGCCAACCGCACTTTCGTTCGCGCCGCATCGCTCACCGACCTGCCCCCGGGCGGCCACCTGACCGTCAACCTCGACGGCCACGTGATCGCGCTGTTCCATACGCCCGAGGGAACCTTCGCGGTGGACAATCGATGCCCCCACATGGGCTTCCCTCTAGATCGCGGCACGGTGAAGGATTGCATCCTCACCTGCCACTGGCATCACGCGCGCTTCGACCTGCACAGCGGCGGCGCCTTCGATCCGTGGGCCGACAACGTCCGCGCGTTCCCGGTCAAGCTCGAAGGCGGCGACATCTGGATCGATCTGGCACCGCGCGGCGACTCTCGCCGGCATCGCGTCGAGCGCCTGCGCGACGGCATCGAGTGCAACCTCTCGCTCGTCATCGGCAAGTCGGTGATCGCGATGCTCGACGACACCGGCGACGCGCGCGAGCCGTTTCGCATCGGACTCGAATTCGGCACGCACTATCGGCGCGACGGCTGGGGCGCGGGCCTGACCACCCTCACCTGCTTGATGAACCTGGTCCCGATTCTGCGCGACGAGGATCGCGCGCGTGCGATGTTCCACGGGCTGTGCTCGGTGGCCAACGACTCCGACGGCCATCCGCCGCGGTTCGAGATGCGCCCGCTGCCCGGCAACGGCGCGAGTCTCGCGGAGATCAAGCGATGGCTGCGCAAGTTCGTCGAGGTCCGCGACACCGAGGGCGCCGAGCGATGCATCGTCTCAGCCGTGCGCACAGGAGCCGCGCCGCGTGAGGTCGCCGACATGATGTTCGCCGCGGCGACCGACCATCGCTATCTCGACGGCGGTCACACACTCGATTTCAGCAACAAGGCGTTCGAGGCGCTCGATCACGCGGGATGGGATCTTGCCGAACCGGTGCTCGCCAGCCTCGCGCGCGGCTACGCGACCGGCGATCGAATGGAAGAATCCAACTCGTGGCGGAATCCGGTCAACCTCGTCGCGATTCTCGAAGCCGCGTTCGAGCACATTTCCGATGCGCTGGCACTGGGCCGGCGTGCCAGCCGCTCATCGGATCAATTCGGCCGCGATGCGCTTGTGCCCGTAATCCTCGGCGACGATCCTCAAGCTATCGTCAACGCGATGCTCGCTGCGCTGCGCGAAGGATGCGCGCCCGCGGACCTCGCAGGCGCTGTTGCGTATGCTGCCGCGCTGCGGATTGCGCGCTTCCCTGTCAGCAACGAGTTTGGCGATTGGGATACCGCCCATCACAGCTTCACATTTGCCAACGCCGTTCATCAGTCGGCGCGCCGGGTCAGCTCGCCGGAATTGGTGCGCGGAATTTTCGACGCCGCAACGACGGTCTATCTCGACCGATTTCTAAATGTGCCCGCCGCAAAACTCCCGGAGCTGAATGGCGCGCGGAACGGAAAGAGCGCATCGAATCGACTCGCCGAGTTGCCCGCCTTGCTCGATCGTCAACAGCAGGTGAATCAGGCGGGCGCGCTGGTTGCCGAATATCTTGCCGCTGACGCAGCCACCGACGCATTGCTCGCAACGCTCGGCAGTACCTTGCTCCGTGAGGACCGCGACTTTCATACGATCCAGGATGTCGAGGCCGCTGTCCGCCAGTACTCGATCCTGAAAGGAACTCCCGCGGCTGCGCACGTGCTCATCGCGACGACGCGCTACCTCGCTGCTCACGCTCCCACTGTTCGCGCGCAGGCGCAGACCTATCAGATAGCGTTGCGGTTGAATCGCGGCGAGCACGTCTTCGACGAAAATTGACGGCAGGTGAAAAATGAATCCCGCTGATTACTCCGCCCTCGATGAGACGCTCGAAATCATGGCGCCGATGGGTCCCGACCTGAGCAACGGCTTCTCCAATCACGCGCCGATGGCGATTGAAGCGATGTGTGCGATGGGCCGTCGCGACGCCGTGATGCCGTGGTTCGAGCGCTACCGACACTCGCTGGCGCCGCGTCGTGCCCGGGTCGCGCGGCTTACTGACGACGGCTGGCGCGCCGCGCTGGGAGATCAACGCCGCACCGAAGATTGGTTCGAGTTCTTTCGCAACGAACTCGAGGGCCGCCCGTGGCCTGCTGTGCTCGACACCTGGGCCGAACGGCTCGCGCCCGGTCTGATGGCGGCCGCGACGCACGGCGTGATTCGTACCGGGCACGCAACGCGAGCGATCGCACTCGATGACAATCCCGCGCGCCGGCGCGAACTGGCCGACGGTCTCGCATACTGGGCGGCCGATTATATGCCGCTTCCCGCCGAGCGGCATCGGCCTGCTCGCGCGACGCCGTCGGCTGCGATCGCTCGCGTGCAAATCATTCCGCCGGGAACTCGCCGCGGCAACTTCGGTGCGTTCACCGACGCGCTCGCGCAGCTCGATTCCTTTCCGCCATTCAAGGATACGCTCGACGCCGTCGATCCTTCCGGCGACCCGCACGCGTTCCTCTCCGATCTGACTGCTACCTTTGCGCGCGTCTTTCTCGCCAATGCCCACGACACTTACACGACTATCGCGTTCGTCCACGCCGTCACCGGCCCGTCAGCTCTGCGCCCGATGCTTCCGTACCTGCGCGATACAACCACGCAGGCCGCGCTCGCATACGCATGGCAAACGGCCGCAGCGATGTATGGAACTTTCGGCACGCGGACTGACCTCTCACGGCTCGGCGAGATTAAGGTCGAGAACCCGGATGAACTCATCGCTCGTGCGATCGCGTGTGGTGACGAGCACGCGATCAAATTCACCGAGGTTTGTTTACGCGAGTTCGCGCTGATTCCGGACCCGGCTTTTCCCGCGGCCGCCGATCATGCGATTCGAATGCTGAGCGCTACTTGAGGCCGCAGTAAACGGCAAAGATCAGGTTCTTGTACGCGCAATCGATATCGCGGAACCCGGCTTCGCGCAGCCATTCGAGCTGATCCTCTAGCGTCGCCGCGCGATCGAACTTCATCCGCTCGAGCGCCGCCGCGAGGTCGCGATCGTCCACGCCTAATTCGCGCACCCGCGTGACCCATCGCTCGTGATGGAACTTATGCCGCTCCGGCGTCGCGCAGCGAAACTGCTCGGCGTTGACGAACACGCCGCCGTCGTTGAGCGCGCCGTAGATTCGATCGAACAGCGAGCGCTTCTGCTCGTCGCCAAGGTGATGGATCGACAGGGCTGAAACGACCGCGTCGTACTTTTCCTGGATTCGATCGACGCCGTAGTCGGAGACCTCGAAGCGGAAACGCTCGCCCGCCAGTTCGAAGCGCGCACGCGCGCGCTCGAGCATCTCGTTCGAGATATCGACCATCGTGATCCGCGCGTTTGGGAAGTTGTACGCGATAAACGCCGCCATCAGCCCCGTGCCGGCGCCGAGATCGAGAACCTTGAGCGGGCTCTCGCGCGGGAACTGGATCAGATCGATTGCCGCGCGATAGAAGTCGTCGAACCCAGGCACCAGCCGACGCCGCGTGCGGTCGTAGTCCTCCGCCGCCAGATCGAACGCGTGCTGTACTGAATTCGCCATCTGAAGATTGTGCGGACGCGACGGTCGTGAATCAACCGCACGCTTGAGACGGCTATCTGGACTGCCGCCCCGCTACTTGCCGAGTTTCGTCATTCCTTTCTTGCGCCGCTCGGCCCATCGCTTCTTCATCAGCTCCGACAGCCGCTTGCGACCTTCTTTGCTGATACCGCCGCGCCGCTTTCTGGTCTTGGCGGCTGCCTTAGGACCAGGTTTCCGGCCTCGCTTCTTTCCGGTAGACGCGGATCCTACGCCTACCAGGGCCGCGATCGCTTTCACAAGCCGATCTTTTTCCTTCGTCAGGTCTGCAACGATTTTGTCGATCTCCAAGTAAGTGCTCCTCCAGGTCCCCAATAAGGATGCTTATCCAGTTGTTACTGCAGCATATCCAACAATTATAATTGCTGGAAGGGACAAGAATTGCAATTCTTGCCGGCTAGGACTCGAACCCTTTCCTTAGCCTTAGGACTCGGATTATGCGCCGGCGTGGCCGTGACGTAGTAGCTTGCCGGGCAGTGAGCCGTCAGACGCGACCTGATCCTTGTTCTCGCGCCGGATGACTGTGCCGTTAACTATCACCGCGTCGATTCCTTCCGCGTCGGCTACAAGACGATCCTGATTCGCAGGAAGATCGTACACGCGGCGCAGTTTGCTCGCGCCTACTTTGTCGGGATCGAAAATCGTGACGTCAGCCGCCAGGCCGGGCACAAGCCGCCCACGATCGGTGATGCCGAATACTTCGGCCGGTCGCGCACTAAGCATCCAGATTGCGCGCTCCATCGGAATCGCGCGCTTCTCTCGCACCCAGCGGCCGAGCATGTAGGTCGAGAAGCATGCGTCGCATAGCTGGCTCGCGTGAGCGCCCGCGTCCGAGAGTCCCAGCACGGTGTGGCGCCCGGCGAGCAGTTCGGCGACTTCATCTTCGACGTTGTTGAGGATCGACATGCGAAAGCGCGCTTCCAGATTCGACGCCAGCGCCAGGTCGAGCGCGAGATCGATCGGATCGACGCCGCGCTCGCGCGCCACTTCGTTCAGGTTGCGTTCATCGAGCGATGGATCGCTCGGCGAGAAGGAGATCACCGTGCGATCCCATCGGTTGGCGAACGCGCCGCGCGAGCCTTCGCCCGCCTTGGACTTGAAGGCGCGGCGGAATTCCGGGTCGGCGTAGATTTTCTTCTTGCCTTCGAAGTCCGCCGCTGAGACCGGCGCGAACACGCTCATGCTCTCGAAGATAAACGGAGCCTTGAACTGAAATTCGAAATTCAGCGGACGACAGGTAACCTGTGGGATTATGCTCAGCCCCTCGTCGCACAGTTTCTGTGACGCTTCGAGCGGCCCGCGATGTCCTCCGGGACCGTTCATGCCCGCGAGCAAGGCCGTGTAGGTAATCGGGCGATGAGTCTCGCGCGCGATTTCCGCAAACTCGCGCAGGAACAACTCGCGTCCTATCGTTGCCTGCATGATTCCATGGCCCGCCTCGCCCATCGCCGATGCGAGCGTCCTTATCTCGTCGAAGTCCGACATGCGGCTGGGCACCGGCTTGCCGCTGTAGCCGACGTGGGTCGGCGACTTCGAGGTTGCGAAGCCAATCGCGCCGGCGTCCATCGCGCGGCGCACAAGAGTCTTCATCTGCGCGACTTCGTCCGTGGTCGCGGAGCGTTCGGTCGCCTCCTCGCCCATCACGTACAGTCTTATCGGCGTATGTCCCACCAGCGCGCCGAGGTTGATCGCGGTGCCGCGGCGCTCGATCGTATCCATGTACTGCTCGAAGCTCTCGAACGGCCATTCGTAGCCGAGCCCCGTCTCGAGCGCCTTGAGACTCATCCCTTCGACATTTTCGAGCGTCCGCATGATCAGCCCGCGATGCTCGGGGCGCGTCGGCGCCACGCCGAAGCCGCAGTTCCCCATGACAACAGTGGTCACGCCGTGCCATGGCGAGATCGTCATCATGCGATCCCACATCACCTGCGCGTCGTAGTGCGTATGAATATCGACGAAGCCCGGCGCCACGACTTTGCCCTTGGCCTCGAGGGTCTCAGCCGCTTTGCCCCTGGCCTCGCCAACCGCCGCGAGCTTGCCATCCTTGATAGCGACGTCGCCGACACGTCCGGGCGCGCCAGTACCGTCGTAAATCGTGCCGCCTGTGATCTTGAGATCGTAGTCCATCGTCGTGTGCCTCGATTCGCTATCTATATCGCGCGCGCTTCCATGCGGTCCAGACCGATCGGTATGGAATCGCGGCGTTGTAAAGCTCACAATGCTCTAGTAATAGAAATTCCAGCGCAACGGCCAATCGAGGGCATACGATGCAGAAGCCAATTATCTCCGCAGATTCTCATATCACCGAGCCGCCCAACACTTACATCGATCGAATCGATCGCAAGTATAAGGATACTGCCCCGCACATGATTCACGACGCGAAGCTCGGCGATGTCTTCATCGTCAAGGACTTCCCGCGTCCGATCAACGTCGCGCTCGCTGCCGCCGCGGGCAAGGATGCGAGCGAGCTGCGGACTATTGGCGCGAAGTTCGATGAGATGCACAAGGGCGGATGGGATCCCAACGCGCGCATGGCCGACCAGGATCGCGACGGCGTCGCCGCCGAAGTCATCTACCCTACAGTCGGCATGGTGCTCTGCAACCATCGCGACTTCGACTACAAGAAAGCATGCTTCGACGCTTACAACCTCTGGATAGGCGAGTACTGCGCGGCGCATCCCGATCGGTTGATAGGATGCGGGCAGACTGCGATGCGGTCGGTCGAGGAAGGAATCTCGGACCTGCGCAAGATGAAGGAACTCGGGCTCAAGGGTGTCATGATGCCCGGTAACCCCGCGCTCGAGGACTACGACAGTCCTATCTATGCGCCTTTCTATGAGGCCGCGATCGACCTGCAGATGCCACTGAGCTTTCACATCCTGACCAGCAGCAGCGATAACTTCCAGACCCGCGGGCCCAAGCTGAACAGCTTCCTGTCGATCATCCGCGGATGCCAGGACATTATCGGCACTTTCGTTCTCGGCGGAGTTTTCGAGCGTCATCCAAAGTTGAAAGTAGTATGCGTCGAGGCTGACGCCGGATGGGTGCCGCACTATATGTATCGGATGGATCATGCATACGACCGGCATCGCTACTGGCTACCGGCCGGCACGCTTACCAAAATGCCTAGTGAGTATTTCCGCGAGAACGTTTACACTACCTTCCAGGACGACTATGTAGCATTCCAAGTCCGCAATCTTTGCAACATCAAACGCCTGATGTGGGCGAGCGACTTCCCCCATAGCGACTCGACCTGGCCGTGGTCGCAGGACGTCATCAGCAAGCACACCGTCGGAATGACCGCGGACGAGAAGAACCTGGTGCTGCACGACAACGTCGCGGAACTGTACCATCTGAGCATCTAGGGCATATTCGATCCCACGCGACGGATTTTGCCCAGCCGAAGCGACTAACCGATGAGGTTAGCGCTCGAACGGGTAAGGTCTGCCGTCCAGTGGGTGCACAATTATCGACGGAGAAAGGGCGGTTGGCGTCCGGTCGGAGATTCTCGCTTGTGACCGCCGCTGAGCCGCAACGATCTTCGGAGCCCGATCTCATCGCCCGTCTCAAAGCTGGCGACGAAGACGCGGCGCACGAGTTCTTCGATCGCTACGCATCACGCATTCGGCGTTTCATCGCGAATTCTCTGGGCGCCGCGGCCGCCGAGGCCGACGACGTGCTGCAGGAGACTTTCATCGCGCTGGCCGACGCGCTGCCGTTTTTTCGAGGCGACAGCTCGTTGTTCACGTTTGCCTGTGCAATCGCGCATCGCAAGGTTCTTTCGCTGATCCGCACCAACGCGCGCCGCGCGCGCCTGATGCGCGCGGCTCCCCTCGAGCAGGGCGCTGCGCCGCGAGACCCAAGCGCTAATCGAGAACTCAGCCGCGCTCTCGCGCAACTTAGGCTCGATTACCGCGAAGTGTTGCTGCTCAAGTACGTCGAAGAACTCGGCGTGGCGGAAATCGCGCGAATACTGCGGCTCGGAGAGCACGCGGTGGAATCGCGGCTTGCACGCGCACGAAAAGCTCTTCGCAATAACCTGCGGGAAGATTAATGGAACCTGAAAAAACAGAATCAGAATTTGCGGCTAGAATACAATCTGCGATCGAACCCGCTCGCGGAGTGGACGATCGCGGCCTCAGGAACACATTCAGCGCACGGCTTAAGCGAGTCGCCGCCCGTCCTGAAGTCGTGCCGATCGAGTTCGACGGACAGAAGATCAACGTACGCCGCGGTGGCACTCTGCTCGGCGCGGCGATGAAGAACGGTGTCCGCCTGATGCATGTTTGCGGCGCCCGCACATTGTGCGCGACCTGCAGGGTCGTGGTGGAGTCGGGAGAGGACAACCTGACGCCGATGCGCGCGACGGAGAAGTTCTCGCTGCGATGGCATCTGTCGGTGAGCCCGCGAACGCGACTGGCGTGCCAGGCGCGCGTGAGCGGGCCAGTCGAGGTTGAATCGGTTTTTCCGCATTGCGGTGAGTTGCCAAATGAGTCATTGCGCGGAACTTAACCCTAACCCTTCGCCGCTCGGGAACGGCTAGCGGATTTTGTGGAGTAGATCGATATGTCGTGGCCGATAAAATTTCGCGCGATGAGTTTCGCTATTACGATGGGGGTGACAATCACGGAATCGGTAATGGCATCGATGCCTGTTGCGCTCGCGCTTTGGTATTTCGATGTTGCGAGCGGTAGGGCGATTCTGGAAGCTGTCGTGGTGATTGTAGCCATCGTGTCGCTCTCGATATCGATTTATTCGCACGTGCGTCCGGCTCAATTCTCGCCGCGTGGGCCCGAAGAAGGGGTGCTATGAAGACCAAAATTCCGCGGTGGGTCGTTCCACTCCTCTGGCTCCTGGCCGCGATGCACATCGTCAACGGCTTCGCGATGTTCTTCTTTCCTTCCGGATGGTTCTTCAAATTGGTGCCCGGCGTGCCTGAGACCGGTGCGTACAATATGCACCTGGTGATGGACGGCGGGACGTTCTTCCTCGCGGTCGGCGTAGGACTGGTGGCCGCCGCGCTGAACCCGCGCCGCAATGCAATCGCGGTTGCCGTTGCCGCGGTCGCGGGCGTGATGCATTCCGCGCTGCACATATACTCACATGCCGCCGGCCTGCTCTCGACTGAGCATCTTGTGACCGAGCTACTGGGTATCTACATTCCCGCGATCTTACTAATCGCAATCACGGCTATCCTCTATAGCCAGTCGGTCGAAGCGAAAGACTCGTTCATGAGTTTGGTTGAGGCGAAGTAGGATACAACTATGAGAATCCAGGCACTCGAAAATAACCAAGTCAGTTGGATGATTCGGCCGCTGTACGGAATGATGCGGCGACGATTCGGCAAAGTGCTGACGCCATTCAAGGTGTGGGGATACCGCCCGGCGATCACGCTGGGACTGGCCGGCCTGGTTCAAGCGGTCGATCATTCAAACGCGATCGCGCCGCGGACCAAGGATCTGGCGAGCCTCCGCGCCGCTCAATTGATCGGTTGCAGTTTCTGTATCGACATCGGTTCCGCGATCGTGATGCGGCTCGGCGTGACCGAGGAAATGCTCGCCGCTCTGGACACCTACGACGAGAATCCGCTCTTCACCCCCGCCGAACGCGCCGCGATCCGATACGCGGAAGAGATGACGCGAACGCCGGTCGAAGTGTCCGACGAGACCTTCGCCGAACTGCGGCGTCATTTCGACGATCGAGCACTGGTGGACCTGACGGCGGCAATCGCGCTGGAGAATCTGCACGCGCGCTTCAACTGGGCTTTTCAAATCGAGAGCGACGGCCTCTGCCGACTGCCGCTGAATCCAGCCCTCGCGCGCCGGCCACAACTGACCGGGAGCGCCGTTTCGGTCGAAATTCATATTTTCCTCGCCTCGCGCGAGCCTGATAGTATCCGCGACGTTACTCTGCCGGGCCGTAACTGTGGCCCGGCGGCGCGGTTACTCTATTCGAGAGTTGAAAGGCAATCTCACCTTGAAGCAATGGTGCGCGATAGCTCTCGTCCCGACGCTCGCACTGATTGCGATTGTAGGATGCTCGCACGGGCCGGCCGATACTTTCGGCGAGCGCGACGCCGTGCCGATTCTCGCGGCCAAGGTCGTGCAGAAGACTGTCTCCGATACGATTCGTGCGATAGGCCGAGTCGAGGCTTTCTCGACCGTCGATGTGAAGGCGCAAATCAACGGCCAGGTCATGCAGGTCCATTTCCTCCAGGGGCAGGACGTCAAGCAGGGCGACCTGCTGTTCACGATCGATCCGCGCCCGTTCGAGGCCGCGCTGCAACAGGCGCAGGCCAATCTCGCCAAGGATCGCGCGCAATACCGCGAGGCTGCGGCCGACGAGCATCGCTACTCCGTGCTGCTCAAGGAGAACGTCGGATCGCGCCAGCAATACGATCAAGTCGAGGCGACCGCGGCCGCGCTCTCGGCCTCGATGCAGGCCGACGAAGCTGCGGTGCAGACCGCGCGCTTGAATCTCGAGTACTGCGAAATCCGCGCGCCGATCGACGGCCGCACCGGCGACCTGCTCGTGCATGCCGGCAATCTCGTCAAGCCCGATGCCGACACGGCGATGGTCGTCATCAACCAGGTGCATCCGGTGTACGTCAACTTCGCGATTCCCGAGCAGAAGCTGCCCGCCGTTCGCGAGTTCATGGCGGACCGCAAGCTCGCAGTCCAGGTCTCGTTGCCCGAGCAGCAAGGGGTCGAGTCCGGCGATCTTACGTTCGTCGATAACACCGTCGATGCGAAGACCGGCACGATAAATCTCAAGGGACAGTTCGCCAACACCAACGGGCGCCTGTGGCCGGGCGAGTATGTCAACGCGACACTGATCCTCCACGATCACCCCGGCGCGATCCTGGTGCCATCGCAGGCTGTGCAGACCGGCCAGCAAGGCTCGTTCGTGTTCGTCGTGCAGTCGGCGATGAAAGTCGAGCTCAGGCCGATCGTCGTCGGCGAAACGATCGACAATCAGACTGTCGTCAACAGCGGACTCAAGGCCGGCGAAACTGTCGTGACCGACGGGCAGCTCCGCCTGATTCCCGGCGCCACCGTCACCATCAAGAGCGGCTTGACCGAGAGCGGCGCGTCATCATGAACATCGCCGGAATATTCATTCGCCGCCCCGTCATGACGACGCTGAGTTCGCTCGCGATCGTGCTGTTCGGGCTGATGGCGTACCGCTATCTGCCGGTAAACAATCTTCCCAACGTCGATTTTCCGACGATCGTGGTGAGCGCCTCCCTGCCGGGCGCCAGTCCCGAGACGATGGCGTCGTCGGTCGCGACCCCGCTCGAGAAACAGTTCTCGACCATCGCCGGCCTCGACTCGATGACCTCGACCAACATCCAGGGCTCGACCAACATCACGCTGCAATTCAACCTGACGCGCAACATCGACGCCGGCGCGCAGGACGTGCAGGCCGCGATCGCCGCGACGCAGGCGCAGTTGCCGCCGGGGATGCCGAGTCCGCCGTCCTACAAGAAGGTCAATCCTGCCGATCAGCCGATCCTCTACCTCGGGCTCGGTTCGAGCACGATGCCGATTTCGCAGGTCGATCAGTACGCCGAGACCTACCTCGCCGAGCGCATCTCGATGGTCTCGGGCGTCGCGCAGGTGCAGGTTTACGGTGCGCAAAAGTACGCCGTGCGCATCCAGCTCGATCCGAAGGCGCTCGCCACCCGCGGCATCGGCATCGACGAAGTCTCGACTGCGATTCAAAACGCGAATGTCAACTTACCGACCGGCACGCTCTACGGCTCGCATCAGGCGTTCACCGTCAACACCAAGGGTCAGCTGACAAATGCGGCCGCCTACCGATCGCTGATCGTCGCGTATCAAAACGGTTCGCCCGTGCGCCTCGACAACGTCGGTCGGGTGCTCGACAGCGTGCAGAACAACAAGACCGCCGGATGGGCCAACGGCGAGCCATCGGTCGTGCTCGCGATCCAGCGTCAGCCCGGGACCAACACCGTGCAGGTCGTCAACAACGTGATGCGCCTGATTCCCGCGTTCCAAGCGGAAGTGCCGGCCGCGCTGCACATCCGCACGCTCGGCAACTATGCCGAAACGATTCGCGCCTCGATCAACGACGTGCAATTCACACTGCTGCTCACCATCTTCCTGGTCGTGCTGGTGATTTTCCTGTTCCTGCGCAACCTCTCCGCGACGATCATCCCGAGCCTCGCGCTGCCCATGTCGATCATCGGCACCTTCGCCGTCATGTGGATGCTCAACTACTCGCTCGACAATCTCTCGCTGATGGCGATTACGCTCGGCGTCGGCTTCGTCGTCGATGACGCCATCGTCATGCTCGAGAACATCGTGCGCCACATGGAGATGGGCAAGGACGTGATGACGGCGGCGCTCGATGGGGCCGCGGAAATCGGTTTCACGATACTCTCGATGACCTTCTCGCTCGCCGCCGTGTTTATCCCGGTGCTGTTCATGGGCGGCATTTTGGGCCGCCTGCTGCATGAGTTCGCCGTGACGATCGGCGCCGCCATCCTGGTCTCGGGCTTCGTCTCGCTGACCTTGACGCCGATGCTGTGCTCGCGCTTTTTGCGACCGCCCGGCAGCGAGCGTCACGGCAAATTTTACGCCGTCACCGAGCGATACTTCGATCGCATGCTCGACGCCTACCAGCGCAGCCTGTCGTGGGTCATGCGCCATCGCCGCGCGACCATGTATTTTTCCGGCGCGCTGCTGCTTGCAACGATCTACCTCTTCTACGCGATCCCCA
This sequence comes from uncultured delta proteobacterium, assembly GCA_963711565.1. Lineage (GTDB taxonomy): Bacteria > Desulfobacterota > Binatia > Binatales > Binataceae > Binatus. Next base: position 216,700 of record CAVQEQ010000003.1, read on the forward strand.
AGGGCTTCCTGCCGTCGGAAGACGACGACCAGTTGATCATCTTCACGCTCGCCGCGCAGGGAATTTCCTACGACTCGATGGTCGAGCATCAGCTCGCCGCGGCCAGCCTCATAAAGAACGATCCAAGCATCATCAGTTACTTCGTCAGCGTCGGCCCGGGCGGTCCCGGCGGCGCCGGCAATTCCGGCATTATATTTCTGCACCTGAAGCCGGCTTCCCAGCGCAAATTAAGCGTCGATCAGCTGATTACGAAATGGCGGCCGCTGTTGAACAGCGTGCCCGGGCTGCGCGTGTTCCTGCAGAATCCGCCGCCGATCCAGATTGGCGCGCAATTCACGCGCAGCATGTATCAGTTGATGTTGCAGAGCCAGGATACCGCCACGCTCTACAAGTACGCGCCCATACTCGAGTCGAAACTGCGCCAGATTTCCGATCTGCGCGGCGTCAACAGCGACCTGCAAATCGAAAATCCGCAAGTCACCGTCAACATCGATCGCGACAAGGCGCACTCGCTCGGCATCTCCGCCGACGCGATCGAAGACGCGCTCTATAACGCCTACGGTTCGCGCCAGATCTCGACCATCTACGCGCCCAACGACGAGTACTGGGTGATCATGGAGGTCGAGCCGCAGTACCAGAACGATCCCTCCACTCTGTCGCTGCTCTACGTGCGATCCTCCAGCGGCGACCTGGTGCCGCTCGACACGCTGGTCAAGTTCACGCGCTCGCTGGGCCCGTTGCAGGTTAACCATTCCGGGCAATTCCCCTCCGCGACGATTTCGTTCAACGTCGCGCCCGGCGTGTCGCTCGGCAAGGCGCTCGCCGAGGTCCACAAGGTTGCCGCGGCTACCTTGCCCGACAGCATCACCACCAATTTCCAGGGCACGGCGCAGGCCTTCGAGTCGTCGCTCGGCGGACTCGGCATCTTGCTGATCATGACGATCCTCGTCATCTACCTGGTGCTCGGCGTGCTCTACGAAAGTTTCATCCATCCGATCACGATTCTCTCCGGCCTGCCGTCGGCCGGCTTCGGCGCGCTGATGACGTTGTGGATATTCGGCATGGAGCTCGACCTGTTCGCGTTCGTCGGCGTCATCATGCTGGTAGGTCTCGTCAAGAAAAACGCCATCATGATGATCGACTTCGCGCTCGACGCTCAGCGCACCGAAGGCAAGTCGCCCGCCGACGCAATCTTCGAGGGCTGCATCATCCGCTTCCGCCCGATCATGATGACGACGATGGCGGCGCTGATGGGAACCCTGCCTATCGCGATAGGACTGGGCGCCGGCGGCTCATCGCGCCGTCCGCTGGGAGTAGCTGTCGTCGGCGGTCTGTTCTTCTCGCAGTTCCTGACCCTCTACATCACCCCCGTCTTCTACACCTACATGGAAGCATTCCTCGCACGTTACAACGCATGGCGCGAAGGCCGCCCGCTGGTGCCCGCACCGCAACCAGCGCCCGCGCAGCTCGCTGCTGAGCCAACCGCCGACCCCGCCGACGGCCGCCTCGCTTCGTAGGGAACCCATCCGCTCTGCCCGATCGAAATTAGCTCGCCATATTTGGCGTAGTTTTACAATATTCGCGCCATATTCATCATATTTATGGTTGCTTTTATGCCATATATACCGTATATTGATCTTGAGATGGAAACCGTTGAACTATGAATTCAGCTGCTCAAAAGGATCTGTCGTTGGCTCTGTTCCGCTACCTTGACGGGCGCCGCAAGGAATTGGGAATGAGCGCGCGGGTGCTCGCTGAACGCTCCGGCGTCGGCATGCGCACCGTGCAACGCATCCTCTCCGGCCATGAACCAGCCGCCAACATCAATACGGTTTTGTCGATCGCCTGTGCGCTGGAGGTCGAGTTGAGACCAATTGCAACCGTCTCGGCCCACTCGGTTCGCCGAGCACAAGCGGAGCGAAAGGCGAGTAAGCTGGCTTCGATGGTTCAAGGCACCTCGGCCCTCGAATCTCAGGCCGTGCCCGACGAAGCGCTGCGCGAGATCAAGGAAGAAGTCGCCGGCAAATTGCTGAGCGGGTCGCGCCGGCAACTCTGGGCGAGTTGATGGAGAGTGATTCTACGGAACCAGATGGGGGGACACCGTTTGACGGTGAGGGATTGCTCCTTACCAACATCCGAACTCGCGATCAGCTCTTCATCGCGGAAGCACGAAATATCAGCAAGGCCGCGCTCAAGTACCTGGCAGCGGTGCCATCGGAAAGGTCGGCTCCCTTCACGCTCGATTGGTCCTACCGGCTTCACCGGGAAATGTTCGGGGACGTATGGGAGTGGGCAGGAAAAAAACGCACGACGCAGAAGAACATAGGGGTTCCTGCTAATCAAATTGACTCTGGTCTCAAGGATCTTTTCGACGACCTGGCCGCTTGGCGCGAGCACAAGAGTTATTCCTCAATTGAGCAGGCAGCCAGACTCCATCACCGCGCCGTATCAATTCACCCATTCAACAATGGCAATGGCCGCTGGTCGCGTCTCCTGGCTGATATCCACTTGAAGCAGTCGGGTTCGCAGCCAACAATGTGGTTGGAAAACATCAACACGGATGAGAGTGCGGCGCGAAAAGAATACATCGCAGCCCTGAAGGCCGCGGACAAGTCGGACTACAGCAAATTGATACGACTCCACGAAAAGTATTCCCGATGAACATGAACTCATTTGAAGGCAAGCGCATTCTCGCGCTGATTCGCGGGGGCGACTACGCGCATGCCGGTGAGGAAGAAGCGATCGAGCGCGCCTTCCGCGGAGTTCCGAAAAATCCTGACCATTGGATGCTCGACGTGGGATGCGGCCGCGGCGGCAGCGCGGAGTATCTGCGCCGGCATGGATGGGGCCATGTCGACGGAATCGATCGCGACAAAGACTCGATCGAATACGCGCGCACGACTTATCCCGAAGTCGCCTTTCACATTTGCGACGTGCTCGACGTTCCGCGCACCGTCGCCCGCGAATTCGATATCGTCTATATGCTCAACGCCTTCTACGCGTTCTCCAACCAGCGCGAGGCGCTCGCAACTTTGCGACGCGTCGCGAAGCCGGGCGCGCAACTCATCATCTTCGATTACACAATCGGGGCCAAGGCGAACGAAGAATCGCTCGCGGTCGATGGGCAAATTCTCATCCCGCACGCGATTCGACTCTCGGAGATTGCGGCGATGCTGAGTGATGCCGGATGGGAGCCGGGCGGCATCGAGAACCTAAGCACCGACTACGCGCGCTGGTATGCGACGTTCGTCGAACGAATCCAGCTCAAGCGTGCAGAGATCGAAGAGATCGGGGGGTCCGATTGGTACAATTTCGTGCTCTCGATGTACTCCGGCCTCCACGGCGTGATCGCGCAAGGCACACTCGGCGGCGCGATCGTTCACGCGCGCAGATTGATCAGTTGAGCCGGTAAAATCGCAGCGCGTTCTGGGTCAGGATGTTGTCGCGCGCGCTCTCCGGCAATTTCCCCAACGCCCGGGTCACCTCGCGCACCACGCCCGGATAGGTGCAGTCGAAGTGCGGGTAGTCCGATCCCCACAGCACGTTGCGTTCGACGCCCAGATCGATCATCGCCTTGAGTGTGCTCTCATCAGGATCCATCGATACGTAACATCGCTCGGCGAAATACTCGCTGGGCTTGCGCTTCAACCACGGCACGTAAGTGCCCATCTTTTCGTAGTGGCTGTCCATCCGATCGAGCCAGTAACCCAGCCATCCGATTCCCGATTCGAGAAAGCCGACCGTCAGTTTTGGAAATCGCGCGAGCACTCCGCCGCAAACGATATCCATGCAGGCCGCTTGCTGCTCGAACGGATGACAAACCATGTGGAAGAAGAACGGGTCGTGGTATCGATCGCCGCCCATCGTGGGCATTCGCGTGCCGAAACTGCCGTGAACCGCGACCGGAATGTCGAGTTCCTGCGCCTCGCGCCAGAACGGATCGTACGCCGGGTCGTTGAGACGGCGCCCGTTAAACGGATTGGGCCTGACGAACACCGCTTTGAATCCGAGTTCACGCACGACGCGGCGCATCTCGCGCACCGCTTCATCGACGCTCTGGATCGGCATCGGTGCGACGCCGAACAACCGTTTCGGAAATGGCTTGCAGAAGTCGGCGAGCCAGTTGTTGTAGGCTCGACACGCGGCCGCCGCGAGCGCCGGATCGACGAGATCGCCGTAGAGCAGCCACAGCGACGGATAAAGGACCGCGACGTCGATCCCCTCTTCATCCATCACCTTGATACGGGCGTGAGGATCGTAACCGCCGGGCAGAATGTCATCCCAGGTGAGTTTGCGCGCGCGATCGAGGTCGGAGAGTCCGCCGGGCGTCATCGACGCCGCCACTGGCAGTGACGGTCGGCTGCGATTCTCGTCATTGATCCACAGCTCGTCGGCGCCGTCGCGATTTCGCCGAACCTGGATCATGCGATCGCGAAATTGCGGTTCGGCGTAATCTTCCCAGAGCGTGCGCGGCTCGACGATATGCCCGTCGGCGTCGATTATCCGGGTCATGAGAGATCCTCCTTCGAGGCGGATTAGTCAGATCAATGACCGGACGGGCGAGATTGTCAAGAAACGCGGTTGCGCGACCATTCCTCGCGCAGCGTCGCGTACTGATACTCGTCGCACCACTCGCCCTTGAACCATACGTTGTGGAGAAAGTGCCCTTCCCTTTTCATTCCCAGCCGCTCCATCAGCGCGACGGACGGAGCGTTGCGGCAATCTGTAGTAGCGATGACGCGGTTGAGGTCGAGCGGACCGAAGGCGAAATCGATCACAGCTCGTGCGGCCTCGGCCGCCAGCCCGCTGTGCTGGTAGGCGCGCGCGAATGTGTAGCCGATTTCCCCGATGCGCGGCGTAGTCCTGACAACCAGCAGCGCGCAATCGCCGGCCAGCGCGCCGCCCGCCTTGACCTCTGCCGCGAACTGAAACCATCTTCCCGGGATGCCGGGCCGATGGTGGCTCTGCTGCGCGATGAATCTCACCGCTTCGGCGCGCGAGATCGATTCCCACGATTGGTAGCGCGCGACCTCGCGATCGTTTCGATACGCCATGAAACTCGTGAGGTCAGAATCGCGAAAGCGCCGCAGAATCAGGCGCGGCGTATCGAGATTTGTGAATGTTCGCGTGTTCACGCGGGTTCACCAAAATATCAGGTGAACCGGATACATGAGTGCTGCGCCAATTTCGCTCATGACGCCGTCGGAATCGTCCGACGATTGAGGCTTGGGCGCGCTGGCCGGATCGCGGTCTTCGTCGGAGATGGACGCATACGGCGGCAGGGTCTGATCGATCTCCTGCGTCTGCATGCATCCCGCCGCGAGCACGAGCGCGCCCACAACCATCGCGGCCGCGAGGGTAGATTTCCGCCTTCCCGTCACTCGCATAGTTTCGGCGCTCCGGCTAACACGGTATCGGCCCTTGAATAGGGTTTCAACGCGCCTTCGATTTCTGCGCGCAGTTGTGTGCCGCCGGCGACGGGAAAATCGGTGGTCCCTCTCAGCGCATACTCGGCCACCGTCCTGGCTTCGTAGCGTGCGAGCGTTTAGCGATGCTATCTTATCGCGTGTGAAGTTTTACGAGAGCGGCGTCGGGTAACCAATATGAAAAAAATCGAGTCAGGTGTTGCTATGCGAAGAATCACCCGCCCGTTGACCGCTTTGATTGGGGCGGCCGCGTTGCTCGGACTGCTCAGCGTGAACTCTGCGGTGCGCGCCGATGATTCCGTCGGCTCTGTCACCCAAGTCAGCGGCAGCGCGCAGATTCAGCGCGGCGGCGCGACACTCGCCGCGCAACAGGGGACGCCGGTAAAGCTTCACGACGAGGTGACCACGCAACCCGGCGCTTCCGTGACGTTGGGGTTTGCCGACGGCAGCTCGATCGCGCTCAGTGGCAACACCAGCATCGCGATCGAGGACAGCGCTATGGTGAACGGGCAGACAGTGCCGAGCCGCGTGACGTTAATCAACGGCGACATTCATACGATCGTCCCCGACAAGACCACCGGGCAACAGCACAGCATCGAAGTGAATACCGCGAACTCGAAGGCGACCGGACCTGCGCCGAATCAATAGCCGCAGCTAGCGCGCCTGCAAGTGATCGCCGGGAATCCACGTCGAGTGGAACCCGACCGGCACCCGCTGGGGAATCCGCACGCGCGCGATTGGACCGGCTGCGAAGTTTTTCGCATCGAGTATGACGACCTCGCTGCTGCTCATGGCGTTGGAGTCCGCGACGAACGTGACGACGTAGCCGTCGTCTTCGTCGCGCGCACCGACGCGCGGCGCGAACGGTGCTTCATTCGACGTGCGTCCCGCGCCAAACATAAATTTCTCCGAAGTGCCGCGGACGGTGTCGTATTTCACCAGCCCTTCGTAGTGCGGCACCATCGAGTTGTACGCGTAGCGCGACTTGCGGCCCATCATGTGCCGGTTGATCGTCGGCCATTCGGTCTTTTCGTCGTCGAGCTGCTCCTCGGTCACTGCTCCTGTCACGAGGTTGAAGCGCCACCGGCATAGTTGAGCCTCGAGGCGCAGGAACGCCCGCATCCGCGCCAGCTCGCCTTCGCCGCGCTTCGCGCCCGGCTCGGCCTGGATGACTCGGCATGCTTCCATCACGAACTCTTCGCCATCCTCCCACGCGTTGACCACGTGGTAGATGTAGCAGGGCGACGCCTCGAACCATCGCACGTCGGCGTTGGTCCCGTAGCGCGGCAGGATGCCGAAGCGGCTCGGCAGTTCGGGATAGTAGGTGACCTTGTGCACCTTGCGCTCGAGCAGTTGCGGATCCCAGAACAGCGGCAGATCCATCAACAGTGAGTAATGCTCGGTGAACGCCATGTCATGCGGCAGGCGCGAGCCTGGAAGATCGATCGGCTCATGATGAGTCAGTTCGCCCCGCGCCGAGACGACGTTGTAGGTCATGTACGGCGGGCGCGTCGCATAGTCGAAGAACAGCAACTCGCCGCTCACCGGATCGACCTTGGCATGCGCCGATACTGCCCGCTCGAGCTTGCCGCCGAAGCGCTCGACGCCGAGCGTCTCCAGCGTGCACGGATCGATCTTGTAGGGCAGCCCGCACTGATACCAGAGCGCCAGCGCATAGCCGTTGTGAAATACGAGGTCGGTGTTGGCGGAGTCCTTGAGCCATCCGTCCGAGCCGGCGCCGTGCGGCACGTTGGGGTCGGGGCGATCCATCAGCCCCGGCCATATCGTGCGATTCGCCTCCTGCTCGGCGGCAAATGCCTCGGTGCGAATCCAGCGGTTGCGATATGTCGCTTTCCCGTCGTGGAACTCGATGCCATGCACCATGCCGTCGCCGTCGAACCAGTGATAGCGCCCGCGCGGCTGGAAAATCGGATTAGGTCCGTTGCGTAGATAGGCGCCGTCGAGGTCTTTGGGGATTTCGCCGATAACCGTCAAATCATCGGCGGTGATCTCCGTCGAGATGGGCGCATAGATCCCCTTGAGGAACGAATTCTCGCCGGGATCGATCTGGATAGGAATTTCGCGCTCAATCTTCACCATGATGCGCTCCGCGTTAGCTGCGACATTGTCCAGCCGCGAGCCTATCACGCAGGAGGACAAAGCAACACAGAATTTGTTGTTCGGCGTCTGTTTTGATTCCCGCGCGTCCTCACGTTGGTGAGGGTGCGGGCTTTGCAGAGGAAGCGGCCGCCACTGTAGCCGTTAGACCATATATTCTGGCAGCGTCACGCCGAAACGTACAGTTGAGCGTAATCCGCTGCCAACCTAAAATGAATAACTATGACTTCCGATACTTCGTCGATCTTCCCCAGACCGCAACCTTCTTCGCAGACTCCGCAATGATCAACGGTCTCGTATCTGGCTATAAGGGACGGTCGTGAAACTTGACGCTCAAGAGCACTTCGATCTCGCGAAGCGTCATTTGAAAAAAGTCCTGGCAGCTTGGGATGACCCAACGGACTGGTCAGATCTCGCAATCTACGGATTCTACTGCTTGGAGCAGGCCGTGGTGGCCGCGGCCACCGAATGCGGCCTGAAGGGTAAACGGCAACACCGAGATAAAGTTCAGCTCGCGAAGACCCTGCATAAGACGAAGGGACTTCCTGATGTCGCCAAGTTGCTGACTCACCTTCACCGCGCTCAAAAATACAAATCGTATGGCAACGTCAAGCCTCCTCCGCTGGATCCTGGGGATGTTGCCAGGGAGATCGAAGAATACGTAGAAGCGGTCTCTAAGATTGTTGAATCGCCATGAGCAGGCGTTCAGATAGCGCCCGGTTGGCCATCGGGGTCGTTCGGCACTGGCCAAGTTTGAACGCCAAGAGATGGGCAATCTCCAAGTTGAGCCGCTTGGCTTCGGAAGGTGCTACTGCGGCGATTGTCGGCATTGGTTCCGCGGTCAGACCGGTCCATCATCCTGGGTCCGACGTAGACTTCCTGGTCGTTTCGGATATCGATCTCAGGCCAGACGAGTCTCAACCGATCGACGTTGACCTGTGCATATTTCGCACTACCGATATCGACCAAAGACTTCAGGCATTCGATGACCTTCTGGGTTGGGCGCTCCGATTCGGCCGGCCTATCTTCGACCGTAATCAATACTGGGCGAATCTCTGTACCCGGTGGGCTGATAAGATCCCTTTTCCTTCGCCCGAAGTCTCTATCGCACGGGCCCTTCATTTTGAGCGTTTCGCCCGAGAACTAGTCTCGATGCAGGATCTCGATGCCGCTTTGGAACAGGTGGTCGCGATGCTTACCCACCGAAGCCGTGCAAAACTACTCCGGTCTCGGACTTACCCTGCATCTCGTCCCGAACTTCCTGCGCAGCTGCGAGAAATTGGAGAGTACCGCCTGGCCGAATGGCTGGAAAGCGCCCTTCTGAATCGTGAGATTGCTCAAGACCTCCTTGATAAATTGAAGGAGAGAGCGAAAGCAGCCTGAGTTCTCATCGGACCGACGCCTACGACAAGAATTCTTTGAGCTGGGGCAGCTTGTCGCTGATCTCGAACCACGGCGCCTTCGAGCCCACAAAGATGTGAGCGTCGGGAGGCACGCCGGGTTCGTCGTCGAGCGCTCCCAGGTAAATGAACAGGCTGCCACCGATAGGGTCGCCGCGGCCGGCAACGCGGCAAGGCCGGCGTTAACTACGACGGCAGCAAAATGCTTTGCAACTCAGTTCCGGACTTTCCGTCGTTTGCGCGGTTTCGGCTTTGGCTCTGGTCGCCGGTTCGCTTTGGAGACCTGTGCTCGCTCAAGCAGGCGAACAACCCGGTTCAAACTTCTCGAGACCGTGCGCAACTGCCGGGCACCGCATATCAGCGTCCGAGAGAGCGGCTTACTGAATACGCGCTCGGCGGAAACCATCTCCATTTCTTCCGCACCCTGGTCGATTGCGCGCCGGAGGCTCCGCAGCTGAAGAACCACATCGGAACGGTCGATCTCGAAAATCTCGTTTTGATCCCACGATGCGTCAACTGTGGTCGCAGCAACGGGACGTTGTCGCCTATTGCCTTCAACCACGAGCGGGACGGTGAGCATGAGTTGTGCCATGACTTTCCGTTGCTATGACTGAACCCTAACCGAATTCCACGGTGTAAACAAGAAGTCACATTTCGATACTGTTGTTCCGGCGCGGCTGCGCCGGTTCTTCGGCCATGCAAAGGGGGCCTTCAGCGAGCCCGTGATCAGCCGAGTCTCAGGCGGGGGATTGACGCGGTCCGCGATAGCCTCAGTCGCGATCGCATGCTCTACTCGTCGCTATGGACGTCTCGAAAATTCCGCCCGGCCGCAATCCACCCGAAGACATCAACGTGCTCGTGGAAATTCCGCAAGGCGGAGTTCCGGTGAAGTACGAGCTCGACAAGGCCTCCGGCGCGCTCTTCGTGAATCGTTTTCTGCATACCGCGATGTTTTATCCCGCCAACTACGGGTTCATCCCGAACACGCTGTCCGAAGACGGCGACCCTTGCGATGTGATGGCGCTGTCGCAGGTGCCGGTCGCACCCGGCGCGGTCATCAGATGCCGTCCGGTGGGCGCGCTGATGATGGAAGACGAAAACGGCATCGACGAAAAAATTCTCGCGGTGCCGGTCGATGAGCTGAATCCATACTTCGACGGAATCGCGAACTACACCGACCTGCCGCAGATCATGCTCGACCAGATCGATCACTTCTTCCGCCACTACAAGGATCTGGAGAAGGGCAAGTGGGTGAAGATCGGCGACTGGGTGGATCGCGAGGCGGCGGCCAAGCTGATCCTCGAAGCAATCGAGCGCGTGCACAAGAAGTAAAGCGCAGCTAGCTCGTCGTGCCGCCCCAGACGCAAGCTGAAGCCGAACGTATCGCGGAGCCAATCGATCGCCGCGCCAACGTCCGGATAACCTAAAACAGGATCGCCGTACGCGACGGCATCGACCGATTCTCAAGCACGGAGCTTGTTAACCGGCCTACTACTGCGAAGCGGCCTCGCCCGGGGTCTGCGCGAGCGGCACCAACTGCGCGATGTCGCACTGGATCAGCGCCTGGATCTTGTTATCGATCTGGTAGAACCGCGTCACCTTCACCTGCGAGACAACCGCCAGGAATTGCGGGATGAACTCGCGCTGCACATCGAGCCGCGCCTGCGCAATAGCCATGACCTCGTCGAGCTTCTTTTTCGCGTCGGCGTCGGTGAGATTATTGTACTTGGCGGCGAATTCCTTGAGCTCCTTGACGTGGCGGTCCTCTATTTTGTCCATCTTCGCTTCGTAAGCGTCGTAAACCGGCCAGAAACTGGCGGCTTCAGCGGAGGTGAGGTTCATGTTGGCGCCGACGGTGGCCTTGCGCTGCGCGCGTGCGGCCGCGATGTCGAGTTGCTTCTGCGAAGTCTGTGCAGAGGCAACCCCGCTCAGTCCAAGCGTACAGATGACAAGTGAAGCAGCGGTCAAACCGGCAAGAATATTCTTAAGGGTCATCAACGGGTTCTCCTGAGTTTTGCTTACAGCAGCGACCGCAGGATGGTGCGGGATTGCAAGTTCATAGTCAAGTGATAGCTAGTTGGCTCTAGAACTGAGAATCCCTCGTATTGCATTTAGCCAAGTAAAGTGCGAGTTTGCATCCTCAAACCGGGTAAATAACTTGAGGGACTTTTCGCTGGCACCGGCCAGCCTGAACGGGAAGCCTCACCACAGACGGAGGAGACAATGAATTCGAAAGCACGAGGAATGGTAATCGCACTGGGGTTAGCGGTAGCACTTGCCGCGGGTGCGCCATCGGCACAGGCCCAGGGCGCAGCGCCTGCAGCGGCGCCCGCTTCGAGCGGCGGCGGCAGCGGCGGAGCAGTCCGGGCAGGATACCTGACTTGTCATGTCGCGGCAGGGTGGGGATTTATTTTCGGATCGTCGCGCAAGCTGCAGTGCGCTTATGCGATGCAGCCGGGATACACCGAGTACTACACCGGTTCGATCACGAAGTTCGGCGCTGATATTGGATACCTTTCGTCGGGCGTAATTCTGTGGGCGGTTCTCGCCCCGACTAGCAACCCCGGACAGGGTGCGCTTGAAGGTACCTACGGCGGAGCGACTGCGAGCGCAGCGGTCGGAGTCGGCGCGGGCGCCAACGTACTGGTCGGCGGCTTCAACAGCTCGATCGCGTTGCAGCCGGTCTCGATCGAAGGACAGAACGGCTTGAACATCGCGGCAGGTGTGGCCGCGCTGCATTTGAAGTTCAACAAAGAGAAGCCGGCGAAGGCCACTCCGTAGCCAGCACCGTAGTTAGTCCTAGTTATGTTCAGCGGGAGCGGTCGTTGTGACCGCTCCCGTTTTTTGCACCATGCAAGTCTCGCCGCGGCATAGCGCCAAAAGCCGTACAGACCCACCCATGCGCAGATGATAGGATTGCGCTCGATTTTTGTCGCCATCGGGGGAAGCGACGAGCGTGGATCTGAAACGGGCGCATCCAGAGGAACCATGGCTATGGCGCGCGGAGTGGGCCGCGGGCGAGATCCACTCGAGCGCGAGGCCCGTCGCGATTGCAGTCTGCGCGCTCGCGCTCTTTTGGAATGCCATCGCGCTGCCGACCGCCGTGCCCGCCTTGCTCGCCCACAACCTGCGTTACGAGCCAAAATTCGCTGGGCTCGCAATTTTTCCGATAATCGGATTCGGGCTGATCGCGTGGGCGATACATCTGCTCCTAAGGTGGAATGCGTACGGCGATTCGCGCTTCGAGATGAAATCGGTGCCGGGAAAAATCGACGGAACGCTCGAAGGCTCTATCCACATTGGCCGCGGTGTCGAGCCGATGCGCCCGGCAAATCTCAAGCTGGTTTGCATCAACTACATATCGTCCGGCAACAACAGTACCGCCACGCCGTTGTGGAGCGACGAATCGCAGGTCACGGCCGGCGGCGATGGATCGATCCCGGCCTCGTTCCTGATTCCGCCCGAATGCAAACCGAGTGACGATACCAACTTCCACGATCGCATCTGCTGGCGACTGAACGCAAAATCACCCGTAGGCGTAGTCAGCTACAAATCGAGCTTCGAAGTGCCGGTCTTTCAGATCGACGAAACCACCGCGCAGGCCGCGGAAGCGGTTGATCTGCGCACGCGCCGCGACCAGCGTGTCAGCGAGTTTCGCCCGCAAGGATCGGCCATCCGCTTCGGCCTCAACCCTGACGGCCAAACCGAAATCTATTTTCGAGCGTTCCGCAATCCGTCAATAACTTTCGTACTGCTAGGATTCCTCGCTATCTGGTCCTGCGTCACCTATCTGATCTTCAAGGAGCACGCGCCGCTGATCTTCAGAATCATGTGGCCGGTTTTCGAAGCGATCGTCGTTGTCTGGGTCATCTCCCTGATGTTCGGCACCACAACCGTACTCATCGGCGACGGCCCGTTGAAGGTGACGCGGCACCTTCTCGGCATACCAGCATCGACGCGTCGAGTTCCGGCCTGCGATGTGCTCGATATTCGCTCGATCGCGGGCATGACCGCGGGAACAACGGTATATCGACCGATCCAGGTCCGTTACGGACGCGGGGAAAAACTCAATTTCGGCGATGGAATCGAAGATCCAATCGAAGCCGATTGGCTCGCCACAAAGATCGCCGAGACGCTTGGGTTGACGACGGCCGCAGCCGCGCAGAAAACGGTCGCCTAGCAGGGTGTTGAAGAACTCTTACCTACAACATCTCCCCCTTTGGGGGAGACAAGAGAGAGGGAGCAGGCGTTGAAAATTACTTTTTCAACAGCCTGCTACATCTTTGCCTTCGGATATCGCGCCCGCATCCAGGCCACGAACTTTTCCGGCACCGCCATCGTCGAGAGACGTCCTTGTCGTACCAGCGCCCAGTCGTCGAACTTGCCCGACTGCTTGATCTCCGCCAGCGTGACAGGCGAATCGAGGCGTCCGGCGAATTCCAAATCGACTATCGCCGATTTGGGATTTTTGGGATCGTCGCGCCCCGGCGATTTCACGACGGCCGTCCCGACCACGCTCGAAACGCCGCCGCTATGATAAATGAACACGATGTCGCCCGGCTTCATCTCGCGGATCGCGCGAACCGCTTGCGGATTCGTCACGCCGTCCCAGGTTGTGCGGCGGTCGCGCTCGAGATCGTCGATCGAGTAAGTATTCGGTTCGGTCTTGGCAAGAAAATAGTTCATCGGCGCGTCCTCTTTAGACGTGATTCGGGGTAAATCTAACACGGCGCGCGGAAACTCTCATGCCTGAACTACCTGATGTCAGCGTATACGTGGAAGCGATCAGAACGCGGGTCGCCGGCCACAAGCTCGTCAGGACGACTGTCAAGTCGCCGTTCCTGCTGCGCTCCACTGCTCCCCCGATCACCGCGACCGCGGGCAGGACGGTCCGCGAGGTTCGACGGCTCGGCAAGCAGATCGCAATCGGAGTCGACGGCGACTTGTGGCTCGTCTTGCATCTCATGATCGCGGGCCGGCTGCATTGGAAAACGTCCGCGCCCAAGCTCGGCAGCAGAAATATCCTGGTCGCGTTCGAGTTCGACAACGGCTGGATGTGGTTGACCGAGGCGGGCACGCAGCGCCGCGCCGCGCTCCGGGTCGTTGAAGGCGAAGCGGGACTTCGGTCGTTGAACGCCGGCGGCATCGAACCGCTCGACGCGAGCCTCGACGCGTTCAGCGCCGCGCTACGATCTTCGAACCACACGCTGAAGCGCTCGCTCACCGACCCGCACATCTTCAGCGGTATCGGCAACGCGTACTCCGACGAGATTCTGCATCGCGCGCAACTCTCGCCGATTGCGATGTCGCAGAAGCTGACTGCCCCCGAGATCGAGCGACTGTACGACGGCACCCGCGCGATACTTACCGAGTGGACCGATCGCCTGCGCGCCGAAGCGGCCGGGGAATTTCCGGAGAAGGTTACCGCGTTTCGTCCCGAGATGGCGGTTCACGGGCGCCATGGGATGCCGTGCCCGCGATGCGCCGCCAAGGTCCAGCGCATCCGCTATGCCAGCAACGAGACCAATTACTGTGCGCCATGCCAGACCGGCGGCCGCCTGCTCGCCGACCGCGCTCTTTCGAGGCTGATGCACGAGGATTGGCCGCGAACGCTCGAGGAACTCGAGGCGCTCAAGAATCGATGAGGTGAGACTTAAGCGGCGTCTTTTGATGCGAGTGCTCGACGGACGATTCGGCGCGCAGTCGGCTCGCCAGTCCGAGCGCGATTCTCCGCCACAGCCGCGGGAACCGGTCGGCGAGCGCCGAGAAGTCAGACTCCGCAATTCGCGCGACGATCGAATCGCATGTCGCGATGACCGACGCCGATCGAGGCATTCCCGGATCGACGACGGCCATTTCTCCGACATGCTCGCCGGCTTTCTTGCGGGCCACGACGCGCCCGTCGATCGCAACCGAAACCGCGCCCTCGAGAATCAGGAAGAGGTCACTGTCCGACGCGCCCTGCTGAATCAGGTTCGCGCCTGCGGAAATATCCTCCAGCTTCAGGTGTTGGGCGACGACCACGGCCAAGTCCTGATCGCGGACCAGTGGCTGCGCCGTCAATGCGTCAATCAGACGGCGTCGACCGTCAGAGCCCAAGAATCGCTTCAGCAAGGGCTTTTCGGTGGTCTCAGGTTTTGTCAAATCCCGAGAATCCTTCGTTTGAACTAACATAAGCGTCTAAATCTTCTTTGAGCAATTTAAAATTGCTCGCTATTCCTCGTACGTCTTCATATCTAAAAATGAGCGCATTTACCATGCCATGCAAGGCGACGAAAATCGGCCGATCGAGGCGAGGAGATTCTTGAGCAAATTAAAGGAAAAGATGCTTGAGCCGAGTTCCAACGTCTCAGGCCCTCTTTTCAAATTGAAATGAAACAATGCGGCGATTTGAAGGGTTAAGGCCGCGCGCGCCGAAGAAGTGCTTCATCCGCATGTGAGCTATAGGCGGCACGCTTGATGCTGATTTGGCCAGCATGGCCAGCGTCATTCCATTTCGGCGTTCGCATGACGAGCCCATGGCTCCGCCGAGCATCAGGTCAATCGCGAGTGTACCTGAACTACCGAAGACCGCCGTTGTCGCTTGCCTGAATACCGACAGCTCGAGCAATAGCGAACTGCTGCGCAAGGCTCGGCGCGCGGCGCAAGAGAGTGATGGCGAATTCTACGCTGTCCTGGTCGATTCGCCGCACACCCGATTTGGAAGGGTTCAGGCCGGCACGCTGCTCGACAACGTCATCCTCGCCAGCTACTTCGGCGCAAAAATCGTCCGGCTCAAATCGTCCGACGTGGTAGGCGAACTAATCCAGTTCGGGCGCCAATCTCGAGTCGGCCGGATCTTCATTACGCGAAGTCAGCCGCGTCCATTCCCGCGAGCATTCGGGCGCCGTATCTATTCCGAGCTGCTGAGCCGCAGCGAAGGTTTCCGCATCGACGTGATCGGGTTCGAGCGCGCGAACTAATCCGCTAGCGACTGAAATTCAGACACTCAGCCCCGAATTAAAATAGTGCCTTCGGCTTGTTTCGCTCTTATTTCAGTACGGCAGCGGAATCGAAATCGCCGCCAGTTCCCTACTGGGCGGCAGTGCCGGGATTCTCATTCAGTTCATCGAGCAAGGCCTTGGCCTCTTTGAGTGCGAGCGTATCGAAGCCCTCAATGAACCAGCCATAGGTCTCGCCGAGCAGCGCGCGAGCCTCCGCGCGGCGCCCCTGCCCTTTGAGCCATCGCGCAAAAGGAGTCGCCGCCTGGAGCTCGAAGTACCTGGCGTTCTGATCGCGCGCACATTGGAGCGCTTCGCGGTATGCCGCGGCAATCGCCGAAGCGTCGGCGTTGCTCTGAGCGAGCAGTTCCGCCCGCTGCCGAAGGGCCGGCGATCTGACTACGGCGTGCTCTTCCGAATCGACGAGAACCTCGGCGACGAGAGCGAGACCGTGGTCAGTCTGCTGCCGGCTGGCGAAGTATTCCGCCTCATCCAGCTTGGCCCATCGCATATGCGAGAGCAGGCCGCTTTCCTTGTGGAGCGGAACCGCCCGGCGCGAGCAGTCCACCCCTTTCCTGCCAGCGGCCTTGAAGCATGAGCGCGCGCCCCATGTTCTGGTCGGCCATACATTGAAATACCGGTTGCCGAGCGGCCACACGCCCTAAAGCCTGGGCATGCTCCAAAGCCCGGTCTGCGTCGCGGAGAAAGCCGCTGACCATGCCACCCCACATATGCGCAACGCCCAGCCAGAACGGATGATCGCGACGCTGCGCGCGGCGCAGGCCGGCTTGCAACAACTGACGTGCCCGATCGGGAAAGCCGAGCAGCAGAGACGGTATTGCCGCAAGCGCGAGCGCGTCGATCCCCATCGCTCCCAGTTCGGTCCGATTGTCTTCGTGGTAGAAACTGTCAGCCAGTTCGAGGTGATCGCGCGCCTCGGTAAATTGGGCACACGCCATGAGAGTGGCCGCAAGACGCGCATGCGCCCCGCAGAGCGCCGCGCGATCCCTGCTATGCTCGGCCGCCAGCAATGCCAGCGTTCCCAGATCAAGTGCCAATTTGAACTGCCCGTTCCCGTCGGCGACCGACTTTTGGCCCATCAGCACCCGCAAGAGCTGATCGGTCTCGCCAAGCTTTCTCGCCAATTCTTCCGCACGCGCAAAGGCCCGACCCGTCTCCTGATGCGACCAGCTACGTGAGCCGCGCAGCACCGTCCCAAGCGCCATCTGGACTTCGATCTCTTGGTGATCGCGTGCCGCACTTTCCGGCAACTCCGTCAGGAGTTCGATGGTACGGCGGTAATGATTCTCCGCCTCCGCGGTGGCGCCGCGTCTGACCGCCCGCCTTCCGGCTTGCCGCAGGTATTTGATCGCCTTCATCCTGTCGTTGGCGCGACTGTAGTGATGCGCAAGCTCGGTGGCGACTTCATCCGCACGTTCGCCGTAGCCGGTCTCTTCGCGCGCCGCAATCAGCCGATGAAGGTCCATCCGATCTGCGGGCGAGAGCAAGTCGTAAATGATCTCCTGATAGAGCGCGTGATGAAACCGAAAGCCGGCTGCCACGGTGCCATCCGGCCATTCGACGGGGCCGTTTGCGGTGACGAATTGCTTCTGTCGCGACAGCCGCGTGAAGCACGCCTCGACTTCCCTCTGCGGGCGTTCGAGCGCCGCCGCGACTGAAGCGGCCGAGAACTCTGCGCCGACGATGCTGGCGCCCTCGAGTACCGCCTGTTCCTCCGCTTGCAGTTGGTGCAGATTGCGCTCGATCATCTCGCGGATGCTGCGCGGTGCATCGAGACCAAACGAGCGCAGCGCCTCAACCGCCGCGCCGGCGTCGCCGGAGCTCGGCGACAATCCCGCTTCGACCAGGTAATCGACCACACTGACCATGAACAGCGGATTACCGTCGGTGCGTGCGTGGATAGCAGGTGCGAGGCTGTCGAATTTCACTGGACTATCGGCCGCAAAGCGGCGCGCGAGGTAGCTCGTAACGTCCTTTTCGTTCAGCAGCTTGAGCGACAACTCTTCGTAGTAGCGATGGAGACCGAGCTCGTGACTCATCGTGCGGAGCGGATGCTCGTAGGCAAGCGCCTCGACCGGCCGGTTGCTCCCAACAATCAGCAACCGCGCCGGCTCGGTCCGCCGCGCAACCGCGGAGATTAGCTCGAGCGTCGAGAAATCGCTCCAGTGTAAATCTTCAAGCACCAGAACCAACGGCACGTCCGCTGCCAGCGCTTCCAGCGCCTCCGTCATCTCGCGCAGCATTAGATTCCGTGTCACATCCTCATTCTGCGCCTGCATCCGCGCGCGCTCTTCAGGCGTCTGCAAAGCCGGCATCTGTGACAACCATGTGGGAGCGAAGCGGTTCAGAAGTTCAATCACGCGACTGTTGCCGGGCTCCTGACCCAGGCGACTCAGCGCCTCCAGCACCGGCATGTACGGCTCGCCCGATCCGTACTGCTCGACGCACTGGCCGCGAGAGACGCGCACCGCGCCCCGTTGCGCAAGCGAATCGAGGAAGGACTGAACGAACGTGGTCTTGCCGATGCCGGCTTCGCCGACAACGAAGACTACGCGGCGATGACCCTGCAGGACATGCGAATACCAATCCTGCAGTTGCTCCATCTCCTGCTCGCGCCCGACCACCATCGGCGCAGGACCGTTCGATGCCGGCGGCGGCCGTTCAGGATCCAACTCCTGCGTAGCCGCGATCTTCACGTCCGCGATGATACGGTAGCAGCGGCGATGCACGGTCTCGATGAAGCGTGGTGTCTTGGCCTCGTCACCCAGCGCCTTGCGCAGTTCGGCAACGCAGGTCGCCGGCATCGAGTCGCTGACTATAACCTCCGCCCATACAGCATCGAGCAGCGCCGCCTTGGTCACCAGCTCACCGGGATGATCGACCAGATAGCGAAGCACATCGAAGGTCTTGCGCCTCAGCCTGATCTCCTTATCGCCCCGCCAAAACTGAGCGTTAACAGGATCGAGGCGAAACGGGGGGAAAACGTGAATGGGTCCGTTGGCCATGAGCGCTTATTCAAAGGGTCGAAATGCGAAAATCACAACAATTGAGTCCAAACTGCATCAAAGTTGCATCCGACTCACAAGACTTCAATCCGCGCCAGGTTTACCTTGCGCTTGCAGAGGCGCGAGACGATCAAAGAGGACGACAATGATGAATAGTAGAAGGCTTTTGTTACGGTTCCTTTCTCATGGAGCGGCTCTTGTCGGGGCTTTGTTTCTGACACTGGCGACGGCGGGCGTGGCCAGTGCTGGACCGACACACATAGGATCGGTTCAGGGCCTTGTCGAGAGCGACGGCGTCGGATTGAGGAACTATCAAGTCTCGCTGTACGCCTCTCTGCCGAACGGCGGGGGCTGGCAGTCTCTCGCTCACACCACAACCGACGCGACGGGTCATTTCACGATGACCTATTCGGTTCCGCAGACGCAGAGCGGGCAACCGCAACCGCCGCTGTTTGTTGAAGCAGTGTCCGGCCCCGTTATGCTCGCAAGTGCGATCGGCAACGTGGGCAACGTTCCTCAGAATGTGGTTATCAACGAACTCACTACCGTCGCGACCGGCAACGCTTTCGCGCAATTCATCGGCAACGGTGGCATCCAGGGTAACCCCTACGGCATAAGCAACGCAGTGCAGATGGCGGCCAATCTCGCCGATCCACAAAGCGGCGATGCCGGCGTCGTACTGGCCTCATTGCCGAATGCGACGGAGACGTTGACCCTGGCGACTTTTAATTCGCTGACCAACGCCGTGGCAAGCTGTGTAGCAGTCGCCAATAACTGCGCGAAGCTGTTTGCGGCGGCCACACCGCCGGGCGGTCCAACTCCGGCCAACGTGCTCCAGGCGGTGGCGAACGTCGTGAAAAATCCATCCTACCTCAAGCCGAATGGCACGCCTGCGCCGGACGATCCGCTCTTCGACCTGTCGGAGCAAAGGAAAATATACAGTCCCTATCTGGCCCAACGCCCGACGAACTGGCTGCTGTTTCTCAAGATTACGGGAGGTTTCTACAGCGACCAGGACCAAGACAATCTTTTGAACGGTCCAGCCAATTTCGCTATCGACAAGCAGGGCTCCGTCTGGGTAG
This sequence comes from uncultured delta proteobacterium, assembly GCA_963711565.1. Taxonomy (GTDB): domain Bacteria; phylum Desulfobacterota; class Binatia; order Binatales; family Binataceae; genus Binatus. The sequence goes on from CAVQEQ010000003.1 coordinate 236,732, forward strand.
CCAACAACTACATTCCCGAGCCGCCGAGCGAGACCGCCTGCGCCGGCAACCAGATGAACAGGTTTACTCCCTGGGGCGCGGTTTATCCCGGTTCGCCGTATTTTCGCGGCGGCGTGGACCGCGCCGGATACGGCATCACGTTTGATCCGAGCAACAATCTCTGGCAGGCGAATTTCGGCTTCCAGGATCCGCCTTGCGCCTCGACTCCAGAGGCGGCGACGAACGACAGCGTTTCGCTCTTCAAAGACGACGGTACCGCGCTGTCCCCTTCCACTGGAATCACCGCAGGCGACATTTCGTGGCCACAGGGAGTTGTGTCGGATCACCACGGCAACATCTTTGTCGCCAATTGCGGCAACGATTCGGTCACAGAAATACCGGGAGGACATACCGATCTGGCGTTCAACATCAAACTGAAAGACGCGAGCCAAACTCCAGGCGAACCGCAAGTGAAGCCGTTCGGCATCGCGCTCGATCTCAGCGGCAACGCATGGATCACCGACAACTACAACAATACAGTTTCGATCGTCTCTCCATCAGGCCATCTGATCGATACTCTACCGGGCACCTACAATGGCAAGTCGGTGCTGACTCATCCGGTAGGCAACGCCGCCGACAGCAAGGGGAACGTATGGGTTGCCAACTCGGACTGGCTCGATGTGCCCTGTCCGAACGCAACTGCTGGTGCGGGAGTTAATCCGTCGATCACCTTGTATCCGACGAATACTCGCGCGCCATACAAGGGCTCGCCTTTCACCGGCGGTGGTCTTACCATTCCGTGGGGAATCGCCGTCGATGGGAGCGACACCGTTTGGGTCTTTAACTTTGGATCCGTACCGGTGAATCCGATGGCCTGCGCTCAAACCGGTACCAACCAATTCGCCTGTGCCCCGACCGGCATAAGCCGCTTTTGCGGCACCAACACCAATTCCTGTCCGGCGGGGCTGCAATATGTCGGAGCCCCGCTATCGCCCAAGGGCACCGGCTATCAGAGCAACGCACTGATGCGAATCACGGGAGGCCAAATCGATCAGTCGGGGAATATTTGGATCACGGGTAACTGGAAGATCAATGCGACGCCGAACATGAATCCCGGCGGAAACTCAATTGCAATCGCAATCGGAGCCGCGGCACCAGTACAGACGCCGCTGATCGGTCCGCCCGTCCCGTTTTAACAAGCGCCCGGCCTTGTCGTCCCGGTTGGGATTTGTCCGATGCGCCAGGCAAGGAGTGGAGGGCGCGCCGAGCGGCGCGCCCTCCACTCGCAAGAAGGTTTCGACAACGCGACGAGCATCTTCGTCGCGCTTGCAGCACATAGGGCTGTGCCCGACACCAGCAGGTCACGCAGTCAGGCGCGGCAACTCCCGTAGGTCCTGCACGATGTCTTTCGAATATCCATGTGCCGCTGGAGAACCACTTCATCGTCGTCACGCGAACTGCTGACTGCCGGGGGCGGGGGTCGAACCCGCACGGAGGTTACCCTCCAGAGGATTTTAAGTCCCCTGAATATAGTCCTAACTATGCGAAATTATTGGGTTTCTTTCATCACTCATGTGTAAATGTGTAACTTTATGTGTAAGTTTTGAAGTAAATCCGACTGGTCTTGAAGGCCTGTCAGGCCGGTTTGCAGGCTCCAGGGCGAGCGATGGGCATCGATGTCAGAGGTCCTTCGGTTCGGGCCGCAGGCGGTCGCTTTGACGTACATAATTTTTCCTCATCATTCTACTCATGCTTCGGACACCGGGAAATCAGCTTGCGAGTTTTTGCGCACACCGGGCACGGTGACGGCTTAAGTTTCAGCAAATCGCGCAAGGGCTGCAAGACTTCGGTTTCAAACTCGCGGCTTGCCGGCGTCATGCTGTCGAGCGCCTCGATGACGCCAATCGCTTCCTTCAATCCTGTCCTCAACGCTCCGACGTATTGGGTTGCGTTCACGGGATTCCTCCTGTGTGTTGAGATTGATTGAGGGAGAGCCGCTTGCGCGGCCCTCCCGGCAGCATTTCCTAGAATGGAGCGTTTGCAGCCGGCTGGGCCGCCGCATCGCCGCGCCGTCCCAAGAACCGGATTTGCCGCGCGACGATTTCCGTGCGGTAACGCTTGCCGCTGCCGTCCTTCGCCTCGTACTCGCGGGTCGTCAGCCGTCCTTCGACGTAGACCTGGCGCCCCTTGCTGAGATACTCCGCGCATGTTTCGGCCAGCTTCCCGAAGGCCACGATGCGGTGCCATTCAGTCCGTCGCTGCTTCCCGCCATTGCGGTCGGTAAACCGCTCGGTCGTCGCCAGCGAAAGATTCGCCACGCTCTGACCCGACGGAAGAGTCCGCGCCTCGGGAGTCGCACCCAGATTGCCGATCACCGTTACACTGTTTACTGCCATTTTCCTTCCTCCTGCGCCCGCTTCCCGTCTTCGGGCAGGGCGTTTGTTCCGTTTGCTTTGTGTCCCAAATGAAAAGAGGGAATTTTTTTTCCGGCCTCTCAAAAAAGAGTGGAGGCCGGAGAAAAAAATAAGTCGGGGTGGAGCGGCGGTTGGGCGGTTACAATTTTGGATCGCGAAGACGCGGCGTCCTGCGGACGCAGGACAGGACTGTTTTACCTTCTTTAATGCGGTTCGCGTCAAGGATTTTTTTACGTTTTGATTTTGCCCTGGCCAAGGACGCGCGACGCGGCAAGCCACCTCTTTAAATGCGGTTCGCGTCAAGGATTTTTTACGTTTTCATTTTGCCCTCTCCGTTAAAGCGATCGATGATGTCATCCCCATGCGAGCCTCGGCAGGTATCACGCTTCTTTCCGGGATCGGCGCCAGCATGAGCTTGCGTGAGGCGCGCCGTCCCAAATGACTGTCCATTCGAAGAGTGAAGCGGAACCATCTGGCCATCGTGGTCGCTCGGTCCTGAATTTCGACCGCCTCCACTAGGTAAAAGCCGTTCTCGCTCCAGTCTCTTCCCGTCCTGCCGGACGGCTCTTCGCCGATAGTGGCGGCGGAGAAGCTAGATAAATCGTTTACTCCTTAAGTGATGGGCTAAGCTGCGGCCGCCAGCGCGTCAACGCCAGGCTGATTGAACCGGAACTCGGTTCCATCGCGCCACATCGCGTGCAGGATTACCGCGAGTCTGCGCGCTACCGCCACGCAGGCTTTTTTCTTCGAGCTGCGTTTAGCAAGGCGCAGGCCCCAAGCCTTCAGTGCACTCGGCTTGCCACGGGTGAGAAGCACAGTGGCGGCTTCAAAGAGATGCGATCGCAAGAACGCGTCGCCGCACTTGGTGATATGGCCGTCATAATCCACTTCCCCGGATGCATACTTCCTGGGTGTCAATCCGACCGCTGCGCCCACCGCCTTTGAACGCGCAAACCTTTGCGGCCGATCGATGGATGTTTTGTACAAAAGGGCGGTCAAGGGTCCGATCCCTGGAGCCGTCATGAACCGACGGCATACTTCATCATCCCTGACGTGATCCAGAATCATCTTCTCCAGTTTCATCATCTGGACGATAAGCTCGCGCCGCACGGCCAGCATCGGAAAGATGTAAGCCTGGAGTTCCTGGTCGTCTCCAATCAGCTCGCGGATGCGCGGTTCATAAGAGCGAATCGTAACCTTGCCGGTCTTCATGCCGAACACTTTGAGCGTTCCCCGGATTTGACTGTCAATGTCGAGCCGCTTGTCCAGAAGGCAGCGGCGATTGTTGAGCAGAACGCGGAGCTTCTGACTGACGTGGCTTTTCAGGTGGACTTCTCGATACCAGCCAGTGCGCATGATGTGCGCAATGCCTCGGGCATCGTTGCGGTCAGTCTTGACTTGCTGTGCTTTAAGCGCCGCTTTCGCGTGCCGGGTTTCTATGCAGATGGCCGGATAGTTCAAGGACAAAAGCTCATGGCACAGCCAGGGCGTAAGACCGCCAGCTTCCAGGCCAACTCTCTCCATGGCGAGTCCGAGCTTGCCGAGCCACTCGTGGATGGCGGCAGGCTCCGTAGGCACCTCGCCTTCGCGCACGATGTCGCCGTCCTGGTTCACGACGCACAACGCCGTGCTGTTCAATGACACGTCCAGACCGCAGAAATATTTCTTCATAGCTGTTCTCCGTTGTTGATGGCAGGAAAGGTGAATCTACAGCCGGAACAGATCTTTTTCTATGCAGGGTCAGACTGTTCCGCTGGCTGCCGTCGAGCCGCATTACAGTTATCTGGCCAAGGACGCGCGACGCGGCGAGCCACCATAATCCCCGGCGCCGCCATCGGTATAGCCGCGCGTCTGATCAACCAGCGGTCAGGGTGATACGTTGTCGGGCATAGACCCGCGAGAAGCGCTCGAGCGCGCTGAGTGTGTATTGCCGGAGGCGGAGGCAGATAGGCCGTCGCACGTCCCGGCCAAGATGCTGGTCCTGGCTAAGGCGTCTGCTCGATGAAGGAAGACCTTATCGCATTAAGGCACCCGGCTGCCGGTAGGACCACCCCCCGGGGGAACCCGCCCTGATGCGGCGGGGTACCGGGAAGTGGCCCCACTCCTTCTGGCCCCGGACCGGGGGCCGCGAGAAGCCGGTTAGCAAGATTTTCGCGTTCATCTGCGGACATGGCGCTGATTCTCGTTGCCGCGCTGTCCTGCATTTTTTGTTTGAGATCACTCATAATCTTGTCGATGCTTCCGAAATGTGCGAGTACATCGGCCTTGGTCACGCTGCCCTGTTTCAGCTTTCCGGCAAATTCTTTGCGCAGATTGCCGATCCGGTCGAAGTTCTCCTGCAACGATGCAAGATTGTCTTTCATGTCTTGCGGGTGGAAAACGTCGTCCGGACCAAAGAATGGCGGCGGCGCACCCAGTTCGGGCCCACCCCCTAGCCTGCCGTCCGGCCGGACCCCCGCTAGAAAGGGAGCTGGTCCTATTCGTGGTCCATGGAACATCATCTCGCACGGCCCAAGGCTGCCATGATGACCGACTATAAGGCCGATCAGAAACACATTCAGAGCTGCGGATCCCAACAAAAGTTTCGTGCTTCTCAGACCATTCACGTAAGCCCCCCTGTCATGGTTGTTCACAGCATAATTTCATAAGGCGAATCCGGACCCAGTATGATGAGGTCGGCATACCCTTTGCGATATTTCACCGCCTTGAAGTGTGCCGAACCCATGTCAGAATCCGTGAAGCTCGCCATTGCAGCATCGTGCCTGCTATCTCGTGTTTCTCCGATACCCAGCGTAAAACCAGATAGCCCGATCAAAAGATACAGCACCGCATACGCAAGCCGCGTCCAATATGGGTTTTGCTCCTGAATCTGATTGGCGGCAAGGTGGGTGGCCGGCAGGAACTCTGCAATTTCGATTGCCGCAAGCACCCGCTGAAATAGAGCTTCGTCCGCACCTGCGGCGGTATAGGTATCAAGCAGCCGATCTAGATCCTTATCCATGCTTCTCCTCCTGTAAATTCTCTCTCAAATCCTGTTTCAGGTTCTGCCGAGCGCGATAGAGCAATTGTTCAAATGCGCCAAGCGGAAGCCCCATGACGTTTGCCGCCTCCTTGTTGCTGATCTGCTCGTAATAGCTGAGAATGATGGCTGCCCTCTGCCGTTCTCCTAAATCTCCTATCGCCCTGCGAACATGTGATCCGCGTTCGCGATCAATCAGAGTCTTTTCTGCGCCCGGTTTCTGGTCTTCGACCAAGTCCAGGTCGAGATTCGCGACAGGTACTTGACGGCGCTTGTGATCGATAGAGGCATTGAGCACCACTCGATAAAGCCAAGTCGAGAACTTCGCCTGCGGCTGCCAGCGCTCTGCTTCGTGCCAAATCTTGAAACATACGATCTGCGTTATATCTTCCGCATCCTGGCGATTTCCCACCATGCGCTCAGCAACGCGCACACACAAATCCATATATTTATGCATCAACTCGCGATACGCGAGTTGATTCTTCTGCGCAATCTGCACGATCAAAAAGTGGTCGGCGTCAGAAAAGGGCAAACACCTGTCTCCTCAGCTCTCCTGCGCAGACTGCTGTTTCTTTTAACGAGTGCCGCGCGAAAACCTTACGCGACAATTTCTCTTTTGCGCACTAAAGGCACAAAATGAATTTAACGGTAAATGCCTTTTCGAAAGGACTACAGATTTTATTATCTTTTGAACTGACTACGACAGCTAGCCGACAAAAGAGAACCCAGCACGCCAAATAACGCACACCCGTTTCGGAAGAGCATCAATAAAGCACCCGGCGTATATCATGGAACGAAAGAAGAGACGAGGCGAGGTGGCCCCGTCTCTTCTCCGCAGTCCGGCACTTCCTTACATCAAAGCCACCTGGGGGGAGGATCAGGCTGAGATGCCTCCTAGGCTGGAAGTGCTTTGTTGGCTAAATTGACTTAGCCAATTCTGAGCCGAACTGGATTGTGTCGCGGAGCCAGAAGATGTAAGCATACCAAATAGTTGTTGTAATTCCGCGATCAACTCAGTGTCTGTCGAAGGCGTAGAGTTTGTACTGGAGTCTGTAGAAGACGTAGAGTCTGTAGAAGACGTAGAACCTGTATTAGAGGATGTTGTATCAGTTGAAGCACTCGTGCTGGAAGTTGAGTTGCCTGATGTCGCGCTGTCAGTCGCATCCGCTCCGGAAGAAAGTGCATTAACCAACTGCTGTAACGCCGCGATCAGATTAGCATCGCTAGAAGAAGTAGTGTTTGCACCAGTTGAAGCACCTGGGCTGGAAGCTGCTGCGGTTGATGTGGTGCTATCGGTATTGTTATCAGCCATCGTCGGCGGTGGCGGCATCATGCCGGGTGGCATTCCCTGCATCATTGCGGAGGCCAGCTGACTTTCCGTTATCGAGTCAGAGTTACTGTTTCCGCTGATTGCGGAAAACATCGTGTCCGCTTCCGCCTGAGTGCCTCCGTTGTTCTCGATGAAGCTTTCAAACTCCGTTTTTGAAACGCTGCCATCGCCATTGGTATCCATCGCAGCGTACAGTTGCTGAGCAGGCGATTGCTGCGTGGATGTGCCGGAAGTGCTGCTGGTGGAATCACTATTACCGCTTGCGTTGGTGGTGCTGCTACTCGTAGCGGATGTACTGGAATCTTCCTCCTGCAATTGCAGAAGAAGATCCATGATAGCGCCACTGATCTGTGTCGTGCCGCCAGTATAGCCCTGTGCCTGCGTTGTTGAGCTGTCACTGGCGCCGGCGGCACTACAGGTACTTGTAGACTCGGCGTCAGAATCGCTATCGGTTTCTGATGCTTGATCGAGTTGGCCGTAAAGCTGCGAGAGTACCTGACTAAGGTTGATTGAACCGGAAGTTATGGAATCGATGGACATGGCTCTGCCTCCGTTGGAACGATGGATATATGCGCCGACCAAACTTCTCGGGCAGGTGCAAGGCTGCGAGCAGTCAGACGATCCTCGTCCGACAGGGTCCTCTCGAGGCATCATGGGCAAATTTCGTGCCGCAGAAATGTACGTGTGAAATCATGCGCGTAGAGTTTTTGAAGCGGCAACCACAATCCGAGTTCTGGCAAAATGTGCCGCGCGATTTCTGAGGTGGTTCACTTTCCGGCTATTGTTGTTCATGAAAGGGGTGTGTGTTGCTGGCGCCCGCGTAACATTTATGTCGATGCGACACACAATCAAATAAGTGCGCAAGAAAAGTGGATTCCACCTTGGTGGTCTAAACAACGCGCCAGGCTTCAATGCATACTAACTAGGCATTTGGTGTTATCGGCAGGTTTATCACGGCAATGGCAAACGACTAGGCAAATCAGGCTTAGTGTCAGCTTACTCAGCTTTGCTCTTTCCTACTAAGCGTTTGATTTACTTGATGTGTGGGCTTGGCAACAGTCTTGCTGCGGTTCACTCAAGGTATGTGTGTGCCAGGACTGTGGCATTTTGAGAGGGAGCGAAGCATGAACATTGAAAGCGCGGATGAGTATTACCTCACCGACCCCGAGCCGCTTGAAACATACGAACTGCTCGACTGCACTGACATAAATGCTCTTAACGAGTGTCTAGATCGGGCGCACATGCCAGATTGAGCAAATGCGCCAGAGCAAGAGTTCATCATATCGGCAACGATACGATGATTTAGGGAAGGAAGGAACGAGACCATGACGATCAGCGAAATCTCCTACAGTACCGCTACTTCGGCGGGAACCTCTGCTAGCAGCGCCGCCAGCAGCGCCACGACCAGCGCCTCTGGCAGCGCGACATCTAATCCTCTGGCGTCGCTGAGTGACGATTTCAACACATTTCTGCAATTGCTAACTACGCAGTTGCAGAACCAGGACCCGCTCTCGCCTGAAGATCCGGATCAGTTCACCCAGGAACTCGTTGAAATGACGGGCGTCGAACAACAGATCACCGGCAATGGCGATCTCAGCCAACTCGTTACTCTTTCGCAAAGCAACGCCTCGGCAACCTATATGGGTTTTATTGGCCAGACGGTCACCACGCCCAGCAGTCAGATTGCGCTCGAAAATGGCTCCGCCCAGTTCTCCTATACCCTGCCAAGCGAAGCCTCCAACGTGACCATCTCGATAGAAGACAGCAACGGCAACACGGTCGCAACTCTAACGCCTGGCAGCGATGCCGCCGGCACGTATGACAAGAATTGGGACGGCACCTCCGATAGTGGCACCACGGAATCGAGTGGCAGCTACACAGTCAGCGTCTCCGCCACGGACGCAAACGGTGACGCGATTAGCAGCACTTCGACCCAAATCATCGGAACCGTCACCGGCGTACAAACCAGTTCGTCGGGCTCGGCCATACTCGATATCGGCCCGGTTTCGGTTGCAGCCAGCTCTGTGACCGATGTCGGCAGCGACACCAGCACAACGAGCACCACCACTACGAGCAGCGCCGTCAGTACTCTGGCAAGCCAGCTTACCAGCGATCTTGAGAGCGATCTCTAGCAGTCTAGTTCAGCACTGTCCTCTCGGCCATCAACTTATACGATCAACAACATCGCTACTGCAGTTGGAGATCGAAAGTTCCTTTGCCATTGCAGTGCTTATGATTTCCCTTGACCAGAAACGTGCCCGACATCGTGTCACCGTCAACCGTCGCCATGACGGCAGCGGTGCATTTGTGCTCGGTTCCACCGGTAGTATGAAACGTAAGCGTAAGGTCGTTTCCAGAGATTTTGCCTGCGAGTTTTCCGACAGGCGTCTCGTCGCCGGCCGTTATGCTGAACGTACCGTCGATCGTTTTTTTATGCTGAGTAAGATCCAGGGTCATAGGACCTGAGCCGCTTCCTTGGTCACCTTCGTCCAGAGTGTCAGTGCCACTCCAAGTACCCGCGACTTGTGTGATCGGCCCCGTCTCCCTCGCCTCGTACGTGCTTGATTCGTCAGCGTCCTGAGCACGGCCTGCGGTCTGGCAAAGCACCGCCAACAGCATCGACGCGGCGGCGAGGGTGGCTGGAACAAGTGTGATGGGGAACTTCATCTAATTCTTACCGAGTTTAACCTGCTCAAAGGCAGAGACATGCAACCGTTGAGAATCGCGCTACTTCTCAGCGCTGAAACAAGGCGTTACAACGCTACCGGATGTGTTGGCATCACTGCTTATCTGCGTCCTATAAGCCTTACAATCGGATTCAGCCTTAAAAGGTCCGACCTGAGTGAACGGAGCATAGCCGGTGTTCCAGCTAATCAGAAAGTACCAAACAAACACGAGCGCTGTGGCATTGCGTAGGAGTTTCGTCTTCATTCTTCCTCTTGTTGCTGCGTTGCAATTTTAAGACTGGTAGAAGAGGTCCTTCGGCCGATTTGGGAGAATTTTAGATTTTGCCTCCAGGGGATACTTACCACCAACATCAATGCAGGGGGGGAACCTCGGTCGTGTTGAACGGCGTATCGCCGCTGTTAGAAGTGCCCGGTTCCGCGGCTCCACTGTCTGGCTCCGTGCTTGGAGGAGCATCGTACGGAGCATTCAAGTCGGCCGCAGGCGGAACAGGAATAGAAAAGCTCGGCTTGTAGAGCTCGCGGATCTGCGAAGCAGGCATATCGTGAATCTCTTTGCGGCCTAGCGAGCTGACCAACTTCTGGCGTTCGTCCAGAGCTAGTGAGCGGAGATCCGATTTGGTGCGAATGATGTGTGGAGTAACGAATACGATGAGATTCGTCTTATCCTTTTCTTTGGACTTGTCCGAGAACAGATTCCCGATGACCGGTACTTCGGAAAGAAACGGAATGCCTTGGTTGGTATTCTCGTCGTCGCTCAAGAGTAGGCCGCCAATCACGGCAGTCCGATGATCCTGTACGTAGATGGTCGTCGACGCGGACCGCAGAGTCGTGGTTGGGCCGTTGGTATTGTTCGCCGTTCCGCTCACAACATTTGACACTTCCTCGTACATATCAATCTTCACGTAGTCGCCGGATGTGACTTGAGGAACCACGTCGAGTGTGATGCCCACGTTCTGCCTCTGCACGGAGTTGAATATTTCCCCCGAAACCGCTGAATTGGCCGATGACGATGAAACAAAAGGCAGGTTCTCGCCGACCACGATCATTGCCTCTTCGTTGTCTGCCGTAAGCAGGGTCGGGGCAGAAAGCACATTCGAATGTGTATCTGCCTGGAGAGCATTAATTAACGCCACGTCACATGGAACGGTGACGTAGTCCGAACTACTCGACGAAGTGCTACTCGAACTTGAGGAGGTTGACACTTTGCATTTGCTTCCCGATGCGATTCCGAAACTCAGGCCAGTTAGCGACAGGGGATCGGTAAGTGCGCTCGACAGGGTGCCGAAGTTCAGCGATCCGACTCCGATCGCACTTCCGCCACCAGCGGCAGCGTTATATTGAACGCCAAGTTCTCGCTGATGCTGCTGGGAAATCTCGACAATGATGGCCTGTATGAACACCTGCACGCGGGGAACGTCGAGCTCATCTATGACTTGTCGCAGCGTCTGCCAATCCTGTGGCGCGGCGGTTACCACCAACGCATTGGTCGCGGGATCTGCCGCGATGTTAACCGGATAGCTGAAGTCCATGCTCTTCCCGCTACTGCTGGCCGTTGCAGACCCGCTGCTGGCGTTCGACGAACCGCCCCCGCGCATCCCACCGAAACCACCGCTCCCGCCGGTTCCGCCCAAGCTGCCGCCACCGCTTGTGCTGCCGAAGCTGGAGCTGCCGGACGTGCTGCTGCCACCGAGTCCACTCATCCCGCCGAATCCGGAGTTACCGTTGGAAGCGTCGTTGAAGCTGGAGCGGCCAAGGGATCCCTTGCCGGTGGTGGGCGAGAGCGTAGTTGGACCGCTACCGCCGTTGAGAAGGTTGTTGAGCACCTGGACCATCTCGAGCGCTTGCGCGTTCTTGAGTCGATAGACGTGGATACGCGAGGTGGCCAAGGGAGGATTGACGTTCGAGCTTCTGCACGATTTCCTGGATCTCGCGCATCTGCACCGGCGGCGCGGCCACGATGAGGCAATTGGTGCGCTCGTCAGGAATCACTTTGTAACCCATGGCTGTACCGGTGCTCGAGGGCGCTACGCCCATTTGGGGCCGTATCCCTGTCTGCGAGGCGCCGGAGGTGCCGCCCATCTTGGCGGTCATAAGCGCGTCGATCTCGGGCGCGAGCTCGGTGGCAAATGCGAGCTTGAGCGGAATAACGACAATGGACTGCTGCTCGCCGCGCACGTCGAGGCTGCCGATGATGTCGAGCAGGCGCTCAACGTTATAGGCGTCGTCGGTGACGATAATCGTGTTGTCTTGCGGAAATGCGGCAATCAGGCCGTCGTGCGAGACCATCGGCTGTATCGCGCTGATGACGGAAGCGGCGTCGATATTCTTAAGCCGCACCATCCGCGTGACGTACTCGTCGCCAGTACCTTGGGAGGGAGTTTGCGACTCGGTAAGCTCGGCTGACGAGCGGACATTGCGGGCGGGAACGATTTTGATGATTTTGCCAGCTTGTACGGTCGTGAAACCCTTCACCTGCAGGACCGACTGAAAGATTGAATAAGCTTGCTCGGGCGTGACCTTGCTCGGCGAGATGATGGTGACTTTGCCGCGCACGGATTCATCGATGATGAAATTGCGGCCGGTGATCTCACTGATGAATTTGGCCAACACGGGAATATCCACGTTTTGGAAGTTCATCGTAATTGTGTTGTTGGGCGAGAGCGGTTGAGTATCGGCAGCTTCGGACCCAAGCGCTATCAAACCAAGTAATACAGTCGCGACTGTAGCCCGGAAAAAAAGGCTCGTCATAAAAACATCTCCACCTTGCTGAGAAGCGCTTCGGTGCTTTTGGTTGACGCCTGCTCGAAGGCGCACCTTCACTTCACCGCTTCGAGTTGGGAGACGCGCGCGATCGCAGAAAGTTGCGCAGCAAAATTCTGAAAGGGCCGAGCGAGACAATTTTGGGGAAAATGGTGCGATTGAGCCTCGGTGGCCGTGACAGGACTTAATCAACGCCGCGGGGATTCGAGTCCACCGACCAGTTTTTGGTCACGGGCGGTCGCGCACGCGCAGCAGCGCAACTAAATCATCTTTGGAGCGTCATGCATTCTGATCGTGGAGCGGCGACAAATGAGATTCCGCGGCAACTACCAGGACAACGAAACGTGACCAATCCCGGTTTACGACAATCACATTCGATCTGGACGGTGCGCGATGTCGTAACATATTTGCGAATCAGTAAGAGCGAGATTTATCGGATGGCGAAACGGGGGGCATTGCCTTGCTTTCGCATCGGCGGACAACTGCGGTTCCCAGCCAGCGAAATAGTGAAGTGGTCGAGCGAGTCGAGCGAAGAAAAGAAATCTACAAAGACGGCAGAAATTAAATCGGCCGAGTTCCTGAGCGGAATCGTGGCAAAGTACCTTTGAACAACGGTCGCTTAAACAGAGACTGCAGTTTCTCGCACCGCCGCACAACGCGAGTGCCTGATCGGTTCCAGGCGCCAGCCGTTGCACGGGCTCTGTTGGCCGTATTTGGCGTGTTCTGGGGCTGCGCGGTTGGTCCAAACTACCGGCAGCCAAAGGTTCCGGTGGAGTCCGGATGGAGCGAAGCGGCCTCGAACAAGAATGCCGCCCCCAGCCAAACCGGTCCCGATCAATGGTGGCTGGTATTCAAAGACCCAAAGCTTAATTCGTTGGTAGAGCGCGCAATCAAAGCCAATCTAGATCTTCAGTTAGCGGAAGCGCGGATTCATGAAGCACGCGCGACCCGGCAGATCGAGGCCGCACCTTTGTGGCCTGAGTTGGATGCGACCAGCTCTTTCTCGCGAACTTTACAGAGTCAGAATCAGACTCAGAACGCGGGCGTCTCGCTTTCAACAGGCTTCGCCATTTCAAATCAACCCATGAATCTTTACGAGTCAGGCTTCGATGCAAGCTGGGAGATTGACGTCTTCGGTGGAACGCGGCGCTCGGTTGAATCCGCCCAGGACAGCCTCGAGGCCTCAATTTACGACCGCAATGATGTGCTCCTGACGCTGCTCGGCGAAGTGGCGAGCGGCTACATCGATTTACGCTCCTATCAAACGCAACTGGAGGTCACCCGGAACAATCTTGCTGCGCAAACCGGCACGCTCAAGCTGACACGTGCCCGTTATGAAGGCGGCCTCGCCAGCGACCTCGACGTCGCGCAGCAGGAAGCACAGGTCGCGGCAACCGCGTCGGAGATTCCGACCCTGGAAACCTCATGCCGTCAATCGATTCACTCGCTTGGTACTTTGCTTGGCGAGCAACCAGACGCTCTGTCGGAGGAATTGAGTTCGCCCGCGGCAATTCCGATTGCTCCATCGAAATTGCCGATCGGGCTGCCGTCGGAACTGTTGCGCCGGCGCCCCGATATACGCCGCGACGAAAGAAAGCTGGCGGCCACGGTCGCCAATATTGGCGTGGCCACGGCAGACCTCTTTCCCAAGTTTTCTCTGACCGGCGCCACGCAGTTGCAAAGTATTAGCGTAAACACTCTGCTCTCCGAAGGAAGCATCTACTGGACTTTCGGACCAACCGTCACATGGCCGATCTTTGAGGGTGGTGAGATACTCGGCAACATCGACAAGGCCGATGCGCAGAGAGACGAAGCTCTCATCACCTACCAGCAGACGATCCTCAATGCGCTCGAAGAGGTGGAAAACGAAATCGTCGCATTCAGTCACGAGCGCGAGCGCTACCAGTATCTGTTTACAGAGGTCAGCGCGAGCCAGCGAGCGCTCGATCTTTCGACCGAGCTTTATCTCGGTGGTCTGAAGAACTTCCTTGATGTTCTCGATGCACAACGCACCTTGCTCACGTCTGAGAACGACCTGGCCACCAGCCAGGCGGCGGTGTCGAAAGATCTGGTAGCGCTGGACAAAGCTTTAGGTGGCGGATGGCAGGGTTCCCAGTACGACGCGAGCCAACCGCTGCCCGCAGTCAAAGTGATGGATGATTAGCGCGTCACGCCCGGAGGCAGTGAGAAAATGGACCAGGTCGATACAACTCACAACGGCGGAGGCAGCCCGTCGCAAAGGAGTACTAGCGCGCCGGGCGAAAGCAACTCGCATCGCGGCGTGATCATCAATTCCAAGAGATCGCGCTCCCGCCGCAAACTTACATTTCTGGCCCTCGGCATCGGAGTGATGGCGATCGCTTCGACCTTGATGATTCAGCGGCACAATCAGAACACCGACGCTCAGGGCTGGACGACCGCCAAAATCTCAACCGGTTCGATCGTTCGTGTCGTCACGGCGACGGGAACCGTCGATCCCGTAATTACGGTCGAGGTCGGCACATACGTGTCCGGTCCGATAACCGCGATTTATGCCGACTACAACGCCTCAGTTAAGGCGGGGCAGCTCATCGCCAAGATCGATCCGCGGCCGTTTCAAGTGAAAGTTGATGAGGCTGCGGCATCGCTGGCCAATGCGACCGCACAACTCCACAAGGACATCGCCGACGAGAAGTACAAAAGTGTCGCGTACCGGCGAGATGCCAAGCTCCTCAAACAGAAGGCTGTGTCTCAGGACGCACTCGACAGCGCCCAAAGCGCATCTGAGCAGGCGACCGCTCAAATCGAGCTCGACCGCGCGACGATTCAGCAGCAGCAGGCAAATTTGAGAGATGCGGAACTGAATCTCAAATACACCGACATTGTTTCTCCGGTCAGCGGCACGGTCATCGCGCGCGAGGTGGACGTCGGCCAGACAGTCGCGGCAAGTCTTCAGACGCCCACGCTTTTTCTAATTGCCAAGGATTTGACCAAGATGCAGGTCGATTCGAACGTAAGCGAAGCCGACATCGGAGAGGTGCGTGCCGGACAGAAGGCGAAATTCACGGTAGATGCCTATGACCGCAGCTTCGAAGGAGTGGTCAGGCAAGTCCGCCAAAACCCAAGCACGACTCAAAACGTCGTCACGTATGACGTGGTCGTCTCTGCTGACAATCCGCAAATGCTGCTGGCGCCAGGCATGACCGCGAATGTCAAAATCATCACGCAGGAGCGCACCAATGTACTGCGTGTGCCGCTGCAGGCGATCAAGTATGAGTCCGTCGGCACATCTCTGGACCGCGACGAATCGGCGCCGGAAAACCTCCAGGCTTTTCTGTGGATCCCGGACGGTGCGGAGCGAAAACGCTTGCCGGTGCAGACTGGGGTTCGCGACGCGAAATTCGCAGAGATAATCAGCGACCGCATTCACCCTGGCGCCACCATCCTGATCGAACCGGCGGCGCAGTCCGAAACGAATTCCGCCAACCAGCCGCCTGGGCCTCCGGGAATGATGTGAGCAAAATCGCCGACAGCGTTATCGAACTCTCTGGTCTCTCACGGTGTTACGACTTGGGAGAGATCTCGGTCATCGCGCTCAACGGTGTCTCATTGTCGATTGCGCGTGGCGAGTTCGTCGCGATTATGGGAGCTTCGGGCTCCGGAAAATCCACCCTGCTGAATCTCTTGGGATGCCTGGATCAAGCCACCTCCGGTTACTATCGACTCGAGGGCACCGATGTCGGAGGACTCGACGAGCCTTCACTTGCGCATGTGCGAAGTCTCAAGGTGGGCTTCGTGTTTCAGAGTTACAACCTGCTTTCCAGGACGACCGCGCTGGAAAATGTCGAGTTGCCGTTGGTCTATTCGGGCCGGCCATCCGACGGCCACGAGAGAGCCTCAAACATGCTTCGCCTCATCGGACTCGGCGACCGCGCGCAACACTATCCGAACCAGCTATCCGGCGGCCAGCAACAGCGGGTGGCGATCGCGCGCGCCCTCGTCAACGATCCGGCCATCCTGCTCGCCGACGAGCCAACCGGAAACCTCGACTCGAAAAGCTCACTTGAGATCATTGCGATTATCCGCCGACTCAACCAGGAACAGGGGCTTACGGTCGTTCTCGTAACGCATGAACCAGACATAGCATCCTTCGCGGATAGGATTATCACGCTGCGAGACGGCGTTATCCTCTCAGACGTTGACAACCAACAGACCCGGCTCGCCGACTCCCATAGCCAACGCGTTCGCCCGGTATCCGATCGAAACTCGCGCCCGGAAATCGAGGCGATACGCGGCGGCGCCTTCGCGATGATGATGTTGCGGACCGCATGGATTGCGATCAATCGCAACCGGCTTCGATCGGCTCTTACCGTGCTCGGCATCCTGATCGGGGTGGCGGCGTTGATCGCGACGGTTACCGTCAGCCGCGAGGCGGGCCAGCATGTCCGCCAACAAATCGAGGGCTTGGGCACCAACCTTCTGATCGTCCTCCCGGGAGCCACCACCTCGTCCGGCGCCAGCGGAGGATTCGGCAGCCGTTCGACATTAACGGTTGACGATGCCGACGCCGTAAGTGAGAACGCTCCGTCAGTTGAGTTCGTCACCTACAGCAATCGACAATCAGCGCAGGTCGTTTATCGAGACCGCAACTGGAACACTACGGTTGAAGGCGTAAGCGCAAGCTATTTGGCGGTGCGCGATTGGTCGGTCGCTATCGGACGAAGTTTTCTAGCGCAGGAAGATTCGGCGGGAGCGCGTGTCGGCATTCTCGGCCAGACGGTGGCAAAGACGCTGTTCGACGATGCCGATCCGATTGGCTCGACCGTCCGGATCGGCGGGATACCGATCGAAGTGGTCGGCGTACTCACGCCCAAAGGACGTACCGGATTCGGCCAGGATCAGGATGACATCGTCCTTGTGCCCTTCAACACCGCGCAAGACCGAATTACCGGTGTGACCGCGCCGACCTCGACGGTGTCAAACAGCAATCCGATCTTTAATGCGTCCTCGAATCCTCTCGGCGTCGGGCGAAAAATTGCGGGAATTGTCGGAACCATCTTTGTCAAGAGCCGCAGCCCCGAACTAAGCGGTCAGGCGATGTCGGAGGTAGAGCAGATTCTTCGCCGTCGTCATCGCCGGCCGCAAGATCAGGCCGACGACTTTACCGTAAGGAACATCAACGACCTGCTCAATGTCGCTCAAAGCACGACGCGCTCGTTATCTTTGCTGCTCGCTTCGGTTGCCGCCATTTCGCTCGCGGTCGGAGGCATCGGCATCATGAATATATTGCTGGTATCGATCAGCGAACGAACGCGCGAGATCGGCATTCGGATGGCGATCGGGGCCACTCGAATTCATATACTTTCGCAATTTTTGCTCGAAGCCGTTGCGCTCAGCGCTGTCGGAGGCAGCGCCGGGATCGTCGTGGGCCTGGGCATTTCTCTGGTTGCGTCCGCTATCGCAGGTTGGTCGATCTCGATTTCATTCACCGCGATCATGGTCGGGTTTCTTTTTTCCGTGATCATCGGGATTTTCTTCGGCTACTACCCCGCGCTGAAGGCTTCGAGACTTAACGTCATCGATGCTCTCCGCTTCGAGTAGCGGAAACTCAGGGAGCGGCGGGCGGGGGCAGTACTTTTTCGAGTTTAAAACTGGGTGGCGGCGTTTCGTCAACCAGAGTGATTAACTTGTTCCGCCGATCGATCAATAAGTCCTTGAGTTGCTTCTGCTGGTTGTCATCGAGACTGAGATCCTCGGTGAAATGTTCCAGCAACGGCCGGTAGATCACCATCGAGACGAAGACAGGACCCATTATCGGACCACAGCCGGGCAGTGGATCGGGAAGGTTCGCGATGCGAGCCTTGATGACATCGAATTTACGTTTCTGCTCAGAATTTAGTATCGTTTCGAAGGAACTCCTGAATTGCTGCTCGATCGCATCGACGCTCTTTCGAAAAGCCTCGACTTGGGGTTCGAGCATCGCGATCCTTTTGCGAATCTCCTCCGCACCTGGAGGCGGCTCATTATGTGAATTCTGTATCCAGGGTGGAAGCGCCGGAGGAGGGCCTGGGAACCCGGGAAGCGATTGCCCGCCGAATTCGCTCATCGGCCCAAACGGCGGCGGCGGCATTGGCCGCACCTTCTGTGTCCAGATTCCGACGAGAAGTCCCGACAGAAACAGGGCAACCGTTATCAGGATGACCCGAAGGTTGTCCCTCATATTGCCTCCTCGAGCGCCTGGATCTGGGCAGTCACCTGCGTCCACGCTGCGAGACTCTGTTTCTCAGCCGATTGGGTCTTTAGCCAATGGAACGATACCGTTGTGACTACACATAGCGTCCCGGTTATCACCATCAATCTGAGTTGTCCTAATACGTAGCGCCGCTTCTTGGCGTCTTCTACGACCCGCCTCGCAAAATCCGGCGGCAGACGAAGCCCAGCCTGACGTTGAAGATGCTGCATGTAGCGTGAGCTAATCTTCATCGGTCTCCCTCCCTCGAAGAAATTCTCTCGCTCTGAACAGCCGTGACTTTACTGAACTTACGGTGCTGTTTGTGATTTCTGCCAGCTGCTCGTAAGACCAATCGTTTTCGGCGAGCAGCAGGATCAGCTCCTTCTGCGCGCGTGGCAGACCCTCGACCGCAACTCGAAAGGCGTCCAAACGACTGTCCAGATGGTGTCCCGGCGTCGTTACTGGTTCGTGCTTGAGCTCAAAGGGCACAAACAGCCGGCGCACCCGTTCTTTCCGAAAGTGATCGTTGCAGACGTTCCGCGCGATTTGGAACAGCCACGGTTCGAAACTGTTGGCATCTCGGAGTCTGGGTAAACCTGAAATCATTTTGAGAAAGGCGTTGTGACAGACATCCTCAATTGCGTCACTCTTGCCGATCAGAGAGTAGACGAGCCCGGCGATCCTATCCTGGAACCGGCGGACGAGCGCCTCCATAGCCGCTTCAGACCCATCCTGAGCTCGGCGTACCAAGGCGGCCAAGTTTTCCTGGTCAGGATTGGTCTTCGTCACCCATCTCTCTGTTTCTTAAGACGGAATTACGAGGCAAAAGTTGCGCTAGATTTCCCAATCATTGCGAAGCCAATCGGGACGGACGGCCCGTTTTGAGACGCGGGGACGGCGCGCCGATGCACGTTCCGGCGCGCCGCCCGCGCTCCGCGGCGTAAAAGGGGGGTCCAAACGGCCGCGAAGACTATAAGCTTTGCGTTCGAGAGCTCGTGATAAACTCTCTTCAGGTAGGACGATTCATTCGGGTAAAAGTTGCGCTGCGCTGGAAAGCGATTAGATCCGATTGGTGTCCGGCGGCTTTACAATAGCTCCGCTTCCCGTCCTCGGGCAGGGCGTTAATTCCGTCTTCGTGTCCCAAATGAAAAGGGGGAATTTTTCCCCGGCCTCTCAAAAAAGAGTGGAGGCCGGAAAACAAAATACCGAGGACGGCTTGCGCGGATCAGCGACAAGATTGAGCACTCGCGGATAACTAAGGGCGCTCTGGGTGATGCTATCCGCCGGCGGATGATGCAGGACGGCGTCATCTCCCTTGAAAGAAACATGTATTTCCTCAACCCCGACGCGCTTGGGCGAATTGTCGGGGAGACTTATCAGGATTTGAAGCTAAAACGGTTCAACGACAGGGTGCGCCAATATGTTTCGTACATTGCCGCATAGTTTCCAATAGGCGAAATGTTGAGGGGCAAAGTTCCTGAAGACTGATAACTAGTTGAAATCTCGCGAAGGTGTGCCAATGCTGAGGGAGCGCTATGGCTTTTCTGAGGATGAGTGGCAATCGCTGAAGGAGCTGCTAAGGCGCATTTTGGTCGAGAGGGTCCGTTCGGACAACCTGATGATTGCCTATTCGGAGTTGATTCAGGTTGCGGTTTCTCAACTCGAGCGCCGACCGACGCTATCCGCAAAGACCAGAGACATACTGACGCCGGAGTCCTATGGGCTCGGGGCGATGTTGGGAGAGATCTCGACCGATTCATGCAGCGCTTCTCCGGACCACGGAATGCTGTCGGTGATAGTCGTGCATAAGCACGGAGACTCGCGCCCAGGGAAGGGCTTTTTCGAGTGCGCGGAGAACCTCGGGCGTCTATCACGCGCGGCATCAAACGATGAGAAAGAGGCGCTTTGGGTCAGACAGTTGCGTCTGGTGCAAAGCAGTTGCCACGGATAAACAACTAGTCTCCCTGCTGCGCGCGATACGCTTCGAAGGATCGCACAAGCAGTTCAATGAGCTTAAGGTCGTGGCGGGCGGCGTAGGTCTTGAACGAGCGCCGAAAATCGGCAGATATCCGGAAATTGAGCGGCTTGAGCGTTGCGTGCCCTGCCCTTTCCTCTCGCTGCTGCGGTGCGACGGTTTGCGGAGGCGCAACGCCGGTGCGTGGCGGCATGTCGATAGCGGGAGCCGCCTTGCCTTTGACAGCGACCAGTCCGGCGGAGAGCTGGGGCCTGTTGTTCATTGCTGTTCTTCCTTTCGTGCTTTCGTGCTTTTTGACAAGAGGCCATGGAGGAAGGCCCAGAGTGCGATCATTTCCTCGGCGCTGCGCCCTTTCGCATCGGTCTCCTGGACCGTCCGGCCATCGATCATGGAACCGGCATAATCGACGCGGTCGTGCACGACCGCTTGGGCCACGGCACCATGCGCAGACAGTGCTGCGACGGCCTGAACGGTGAGGCGCGCGTTTGGTTTCGCTTGGGTAACGACGAACACGAAGGGTTTTTCCTCTGCGCGCACGAGGTCGACAGTGCTCCCGACGGCACGAAGGTCGTGCGGACTCGGCCGGGTCGGAATGAGAACAAGGTCGGCCGTTGCGACGACGGCCCGGATGGCGTCGGTGATGGCCGGTGGCGTGTCTATCACGGCGACCGCATAGCCGGCTGTCTTCAGGCCTGCGAGCTTTCCAGGAAGCTCCGCAATCATTGTGGACGCCAATGAGGGAGATTCGTGCTCGCGGACGTTCCACCAAGCAGATAGTGAACCTTGCGGATCAGTGTCGATCAGCACGGCACGTCCGATACCTGCCGCCTCGGCGGCGATTGCCAAATGCGCGGCGAGTGTGGTCTTCCCTGCCCCGCCCTTCTGGCTTGCGAGCACAAGAACGTGCATTCTGCCTCCCTGCTTTTTGTGATTCCGTGTTTTTCAACAATACAGGGGGCACGAAAACCCGCAAGCACGAACTCTGCTCTTTCGTGCAAGAAAGAAAGCGTGGTCATACGTAGTTGCTACCGAGGCCGAGAGCCACTGAATATTTTGATTGTCGTTACAAGAACGCAAGAACGATTTTTGTCTTTTGTGTTTTCGTGCTTGCACGCAATTTGACTATCGGCATGCGAATCAGCGAGACGGGTGTGGTTTAGGTGGGAGGATGGTTGTGTAGACGATGTGCGTCGTCGAGCCTGTAGGTGGAAGGGCTAGGATGCCTGAAGCAGTCAGCGTCACCTGACCGATCGGCGGACGACGTGCAGGTCAATGACTAGCGATGCTGCTCCTTGCAAGTCCGGAAATTTTCGTGCTTTCGTGCTATCGTGCTGCCTTCTTTGGCTCGTCGATAGATAGACTGAGCAGCGCGAACAGCTCCACATCGATAAGTGTCTTTTTCAATTTCCCCCTTCGCAAACAATGACTTCCGTGCAATTGTGGCAAGGAGTGGCTCACGTCCGAATCTTTCTGGTGTCCGATAAGTATCAATTATCGGACACGGTAATTCTGGTTACGTAACAAAAGAAAAAGGGGAATTTCATGTCCGATGGCGAGGCAAAGGGGCGGGAGTAATGACAGGCGCAGCTGCGACTACCGGTTTCTTTCCGTAAAGCAGTGGAAAGCCGGTCTCAGGGAGCGGGGACCGGCGGTTGAGTACGCCCTATTTTCACACCAGGAATGCTTGAAAGGTCATAGTGATACCACTCTTCTTTCACAAAATTACCGTCGATGTAATAAGATTCGAGGGTTGTGGGCCAAGGGGCACGGAAACGGTGGATGAAAGCCGGACCGTCCGTGCAATGGAGTGTGCCGCCATGATTGCTGATCCAATTGGCTAAATCTTCGGCGGTCGGATTGGCAGTTTGAGTCAACCAATCATCCGCGCGGCGAAAGGTCTTTTCGGAGACCTTATAGGTGGCGGTAATGTCATGACGATTGTTTTTGTATGTTTCGTAGCTGTAACTCAGAGTAATCTGTCTCATTTGTTTCTCCTTGCTAACTGCCGGTTGCGCTGTGCGATACTTCCTGTAACGAACCTAACAGTAACACGCGAAGTTGAAAGTAATTAGAACTTTTTTGAGTATCGATGCGTTTGGGTGAGACGCTAAAATGAGTCGAGCCTTGATATTTCAAAGGGTTATGACCAAAAAACACAGCCCGTAGGCACGGATATTTTCTGGCACGCGCGGTCGGCATCACGTTCCTACCCGCGCGCCGTTCGAGCACCTTGGCTGGCAACGGTTGTCCGACCCAATCCAAGCCGCGCCGCCTGTCGCAACAGGTTGATGACCGATGAGTGATGCCAGCGCGTACCGCCGCTTGGAGTCCGCTCGTGCATGGATTGCAGTTGGGATGCAATCTGCTGCAGCGTCAGGTTTGGGGCGGCGGCGGCAATACCTGCCACCAGCACAATCAGGCGCTCGTTAGCTTTTCGTCGTGGAGACCGGTCCATCAGGCCTCGCTCCACTATTCCTTCCGCCACCAATCGCCGAACCGTCCGCCGCAGACGCTCTGTTGTCCAGCAAATCTTGCCAGTCGAGTTCAGCACGCGAACGACATCACCCCAAGGTCTGCCCGGCCTGAGCCGGCGGACCGCAGGCAGCCACTCGTCGAGGTGAGCCAGGACTCCATCCAGATGCACCTTGTTTCGAGCGTGACTGGCCGCTCGAATGGCCTCCGGGTCTCGCGCACGCAGACCGGGGTTGCCGCCGAGGCGTCCGCGCGCCCGTGCTGATTTAAGTCCCGCCTTGGTACGTTCGGAGATCAGAGCGCGCTCCAGTTGGGCCACGGCACCCAGAACCTGGAGCGAAAACATTCCCTGCGGGGTTGTGGTATCGATGGGATCTCGTAGAGAACGAAAATGCGCGCCCTTTTGTTCCAGCTGCTCAATCACTTGTAAGAGGTGAGTCACCGAGCGAGCTAACCGGTCAAGACGTACAACCACCAGAGTATCGCCTGGCTCGATGTCAAGCAGGAGTTGGGCAAGGACAGGACGGCCTCGGTCCGCGCCGGAGGCGTGCTCCTCGTGGATTGTCTCACAGCCGATGGAGCGCAATTCGTCGAGCTGTGGGTCGGTTCCTTGCTCTTCCGTTGAGACGCGGGCATAGCCAACAAGTCGCCCACCGGCGTGTTTTTTCGTGATGCTGACCATTGCTTCGACGAATCTCTGAATTGCAGGAGATTTTACAATCTAAAAGGTTAAGTCCAAACCATCGTTTGCAGAAGTGGCTAAATCATTTCAGTCGCGCCAAAAGACCGGCTGGCACAGCGGTCGGCGATGGTGAACGGCATCAGTGGCCGGGGCGGGGAGAGCGCAGTGAGACCCAGAAAGAAAATGCTGCTGAAACCTGCTTCCCATGCGAAAGAAAACCCCTGTGCTCTTTTCATCTTGGAAGTTAACCTGTTGTCATAGCTTGTATCTCTCAAAGAACCATGGAAGCCCATGAGTGGCCTTCCTGACGAAGCTGAAGAACCATGGTGGGAACCGGTGTCGGCAGGCACTAATTCATGCAAAAGCCTTCTGCGGAAGGCCATGCTTGAAGTAAGAGGCACTAAATGATGCAAATAAGGAGCACTTAATCGTGCAAAAAAAGGCACTCAATCATGCAAACAAATTCTTGCCGAGCCCGGGTTCCGCTCGCGAGCAACCTCTCCTTCCTAAAGCCGCGCGGTCTGCCGGGACTGACCTGTACCATCCACTCTTGTTCCCATTATCTCAGGCACAGAACGGTATCGCGCGACTCGGGGCATCGGTTGCAACAGCTTCGGCCGCCGTCGCCGAAGGGATTCGCGCCAGAACCGCCTATTGCGAGGCTGCGGGCTGGCTTGCCCACGTAAGCACCTGGATTCATCCGAACGATCTGGCCCTGCGCGACTCGGGCTTAACGGGATCTTATCTGGCCGCAGCGCCGAGCGGTGTGCTGCAAACCCACCTGCCGTCAATGGCGCCCATGGACACTACGCCAGAACTTCTGTTTTTAGAGCAGAATATTGCTGCCGCGCTGCGCTTTGCCCTGCACTGGCGCCGGCTGGCCGAATTCAAAACCTGGCGTCCCTTGGCGGATGCGGCGGCCGTGCGGGAGACGGTCGGCTCTCTCGCATGCACGCGCGACCCCATGCGGGACACCGATATCGAGGCTTGGCTCGCACCGGTTCTCGGGCGTCACGAAGTTCCCGAACTCATTTCGGCGGGGCGGGCGGCGCGCGACTGGATGAATATGCACATTGAGTCTGATCCGCTGGCCATAGACGGCACATTTCTCGCTGCGTGCGTCTGGCGGGAAAAAGGTTTCGGTCGCTCGATCAGTCTGCCTTTCTGGTCCGCCACGGCTTACCGGCACCATCGCCTGACTTCGGCCGTAGGTATCCCGTGGCTTGTCGGCTTCCTCGAATGCGTCGCCGAAGCCACTCAGGCAGCTCGCTCTGAACTGGATAGACTCCGGCGTACCGAAGAGAGGGCAGGAGCCCTCACGCGCAGCGCGCGGTCACATTTGCCCGAAGCGATTGACGCCGTGATCCGGGCGCCCATTATCACAGCGCGCAGCCTCGCAAAACGCTTGGCCATCACGCACCAGGCCGCCCTTGGGCTGCTCAAGCAATTGGTCGAAGCAGATATTATTAAGGAAGCGACGGGCCGCAGCGCCTGGCGCGCATACGTCATAACATGATTGTCGGCAGGGAGAAGGCCAACTAGCGGGGAATTTCACATCAGGACGAGTGTCGCTCGCACGACTTAGTGCTGTTTTGTCTCATCTCTCAATGCCATTTGTCTCATAGCTTGATGCCGAGCTTAGCGGAAACACCCAGCCTGTCTTAGGGATTCTGAAAAACAGTCGAGCGTCAAAATAACGGCCTCGTGACAGGTTCACCGAGCCGCGGGCTGACATTTCTCCTTGTCGCCCGAGGGACTACGATGTTAATCCTATGGCGAAGTCGGCTATTGCCGATGCTCTGACCGGACGGTGCTTGATGAATCTTCGCAGAAGTCTTCGAAAAGTGGTCGAACGGAATCTTTTGGAAACGGGCGGTCAAGCGGATTGAGCGCGCGCGTAACTTTGCGGTCGCTATTAGTCATAACGACGTTGAACGCGTTCGGCAGATGCTTGCCGAGGGAATCGATCCTAACCAGGTCTTCAACCCGCGAGATGGCGAGCGTCCGTTGCATATCGCAGCTGGTTGGGCAGGGCCGGAGATGATAGATATTCTGGTCGCCGCAGGGGCAGATCCGCTTGTGGGGAGGCGCGTCGCGCTTTCGTCCTTGGCTCCGTCCGGATTTGCCAGACTGATGAACCGTCCAGCGAATGCAGACTATCTGGAAAAGATTGAGGAGAAGTATCGGCAGAGTATGATCGCAGCGGGCAAAAGCCCCACGACATTCGACAAGGAGGTCCGTACACTATGCCAGCTCCGGCGCTCACTCCGCACGACATTATCGAGGCCACCGGTGCCTTACTGACTGTTCTGACGCAGGTATCGAAACTGCTTGTTGGAGCTAGTGACGGCAAAAGCCATTTGATGGCAAAAGAAACCATCCTAACTCTTAGCAAAACGGCGTTAGAACTGAGCGACAAGAATCTCGAAGAACTTCGAGTGATCAGGCAGAGGCTTGTTAGTTCAGGAGTGGACTTGTCGCAAACGCCCACTCAGATAGTAGCAGATGTGCGATGGTGGAAGCTTCGGAAATACTGGGCTGTTAGAAGCTATAGCCATCGCGTTGGTAGCATCGTGAATCAGCTCGGCGACTTGCATCAGGAGATAATCGCACTAGCGCATTGCCGAGAAGCCGAAGAGTTTGTTGCAGCGACAGAAGCCCAAGCCTGTGAAGAATCGATAAAACGTCAGGACCTGGTAAGGTCTGTCAAATCACTCGACGATATCTTGAACCAGTTGCTTACTGATTCGCAGCGGCTGAATGCGATTTTGAGAGGCATTTCCTAATCAGGGGTAGGTGCGCGATTTGTCCTTTAAAGCACGCTAAGGCCATTCACCAAGGCCACCGCTGCGACAACCTTGTGGAAATTTCAACAAGGTTGATTTTGTTACGACCGCCTACTGATTCTGGTGTGGCGACCCCTTAGAGGCTGATTTGCCAGATCCTTGCCGTAACGGTCGGTCAGTTGTGAGAGAGTTCGGCGAAACTCTGGATCAAGGAACAATAGGCGCGAACTGTGGGTTCGGCTGCAGCAAGGCCCGCAAGAATTGTAGCACCAAGAATTTCACGCGGCGCTTTTCGCAAAAGCCGTCCCAGACGGGAAATAAGGTGTGTCGCATCGGTCGCGAGAGTTTGTTCTGGACGTGGCACTCGCTCGAAAGAAAACCTGAGGCCGCGAAGAAATACCGCTTCAGAGGCGGCCGATGACTCGCCTTTAAGTGCCCATTGGATGGAGGGAAAGAGCAGGTACGCCCAAGTGTTTGGAGGTGAACCGTCAGAGGAGTCCCAAGGCTCTTCGTTCAGAATAACCAGTACCTCAAGGGCGGCATCGATAACTGCATCTCTCAATTCTTTATCCAGTTCGGTGATCAGCCATGTTGTGAGTTGGTCAAAGAGCATCTCGTGCAGAAAGCTCGCGTGAGCTGCGTATGCCAGGAAGATCGGTTTAACCTGTGATTTCGACAGGAAACCGCGTATGCGAAGTATTTCCGACGCAAGCGGAAGCTTCCATATCTCACCTTCAACGAGTTTTTGGTCGAGACTGAGCAGGTATTCGTCCGCAGCTTGGTCATTATCGCCAATCGGCGATTCCCTGACTATCATCCAGAGCCGGAGCAGTTGTTGCAGATGCGGCCGGCTTGCTTGTTGGTTCCAAATCCTTCCCCAGATGTCCAAAAGCGGGAGCGTTTCCGCTAACTTTGGCGGCAAGCCATAGCAAAAGCGGAGTGCATTGCTGATCAGAGCTCCTGGCTTGCCGATAGATGCCAGGTGAGAGAGAGCATCGTCAGTCAGCGGGGGAAGAAATAAGGACTGTTCGATTGAAGCGAGAAGAGCCGGATGAAGCTCATCAGAATCACGAGAGTATTCTTTCAGCTTGCCGAGCGAGCGGTCCATATCCGTCTCGCGTTGAATGACCCCGGCGAAAGTAGGCGGCCGTTGGCGCATCCCGTGATGTACGGCAAATCCTTCCGGTACTTGACCCAAACGAGCAATAAGCGCGGCCGCTGCAGAGCAAGTAATCGGTTGCCCATGCCGCAAAGCGTCTCGGATGGAATTCGTGTTGAGGCCGGCGAATTCGCTGCCGATTACCGCGAGCCATTGGTACGCGTCCGTCCACCGGTTTCTCTTCATTCGTGGATCGTTCAAACATTCGATTGCAGCTTCGCCAATTGCTCCGCTGTGTTCCTTTACTTCCAGACCGTATTCAAGCAGCACACCGCCATTTGCATCGGCTTCGCTACTGCCGGTGCTAAATCTCGTATCGTCGCAAAACATTGCCCACACGACATCCTTCCACGCGGATGGCTCACTATTCGCTCGCAGTATGAGTTCCAGGAAAGGAGCCGGAGCACCTTGGTTTCTAATCTCCTCACTCGCTTCCTTGAGGGCGAGAGCAAACTCCGGGTCGCGCGCAATTCGGACCATAAGGTTGGAAAGTTCCCAGGGTCTTCCCGGTTTTGTTTTTATGGCGATACACTTTGCTTCTATCTTGGGTGACAATTGCCCACGATGGAGGTCGAACAGATGGCTTGCCGCTTGCTCTGCGGATTCGGAACTCGGATGGTCCAGTTGAGCGATGAGCCGGACAATCGAATCTTTTTCGCCTAGCACCGCCTGTCCGACAGGGTCTCGCGCCAGATACCAGTTTCCGGGCGCGAGAAGACTCGATTCCAATTCAGCGCGGTACGCTGGGTCGATCTCTAGCCCTCCTTTCAGAAGCAGGACAAGGGCCAGAACCCGAGAGTGTATATCCAAGAACTGCAATTGACTTTTCAGTGAGGAAAGAACGCTGGGTGTAAAATTCAGCGTGAGGCAGAACAACTCCCATTCTCTCCCGTCGAAATCAGACCGCCGGCCCGCCCTCGCTCGAATAGCGACGAAAAGCGCCTCTGCTTCGTTTCCAGGATCGGTCGCTACAAGGATCAGCGCCGCCCCTCGGCGCGTTTTCGGGTCAAGGCTGTGGAGTTGGGTACGCAACGCCTTTCGGAAGTCCAGCCCTCGGGACCCATTCAGCAAATGCAGGAAAGCCTCACGCACTTCTGGATATCGGGGCAGCGTGAATGGCCCCATGTTCCGAGCGCATCCGGCTAATACTTCCGGGCCGTCGTTCAGCTGCCCGATGTGATTGAGCAGGACTCGCCAGCAACCGGAGTGGGCACCGAAAGAGTCGTAGCTTCCAGATATTCGTGAAGCCAGCCAGCGGACTCCTTGATCGCCATTGTCCGTTACGAGTGCGGCCAGAGTCTTCTCTGCTTCCACCATGTATCCGCCATCGTGCATGGCCCGTATCAGAACGTCGCCGAGGATGGATAATCTGCGCTCGCCTCCTTCGTAGAGAACAGTGGCCGCTCCGGCGGCGCTGGCATCGACAGTCGAGAGCATCCATCTTGCGAAGTAGGACCATCGCTTTTCTGAGAGTCTTTCGCTACAGCCGGAGAAAAACTGCTTCGCGACGGACAGACTTCGTCGATTGACGAGAGAGCGAAAGGCTGACCGGATCAGCGATACAGGGAGCTCGAGGCCGGGGTTCAACTGGAGCCAGAGGAGGCCAGCTCGCTCGCTCTCGGCAGCGCGATACTGGAGCACGTTGTTTAGCAGCGGTTGGTTTTCGCCGCCTTGTCTGAGAATCGAGAACTCTTCCGCAACCCAGTCGCCAAAGGGCGGACTTTCCAGAGCGTGGGATTGATACCAAAAACGGTCAGCCAGTTCGAAGGCTTGCGGAACCAACACCGCTAGGAGCCTCAGTACGCCAAAAAATTGACCTTCACCCGTAGCCAGGTAGGGCTTAACCAGAGTTGTGAGCTGTTGCTTCTGAGCCTCAGTGAGTTGCCCTCTCGATAGCGCGGCCCACTCCTCCAACACATCTCTGATTACGCCACTTCCGGCAAAGACAAGAGGATATCGTGGATCCAGATATTGGCTAAATAGCCATTCAAATCCCGTTTCACCGGCGAGCCAAAGAGTTTTGGCTATGTTACGCGCCGAAACTCTTGGTTCGTCGCCCAAGACCGTCAAAGGACGATACCCCAGAGTCTGGAAAGCCTTGACGGTTTTTTCAGCGTATGCGGCCTGCGATGTTTCGACGATGATGTAGCACGCGGCTGGCAAACCAGATGCACTCGTTAGTAATGAATCGACGAACTGCAGAATCGGAGCTTGCAGTTCGGCTAACCAACCACGACGGCGAGCGACTGCAGCGGCAAATGATACGACCCGCCATCGTGTGTGGTCGGGCAGTATCCAATTTCCCATCTGGGATCTCCATTGCGTCAGAAGACCAATGGCTGCCGATACTTCGACCAATGGCTGCAGCGGAAACTCAATAATGTCGCCCTTCGCAATAAGACCTAGCCACGCGAAACAGGTTAATGCCTCTTCTGCAAGGAGGTATTTGTTAGCACCGCTGATTGACGCTGCTGCGTCCTGAAGACTCGCTTTTGCTTCATCCACTGTCATGCGCGAGGCCCCGATTGCCTTGTATGCGAGCACCGCCAGGAGCTCGGCTTTCGCCTCCGGGGTCGGAAGCATTGAGTCGAAGTGTCCGAAAGTCGAAGGTTTATCGTCTCGCTTGTGCCACCCTCCCAAACGCTCAAGAAGCAGCTCGTAGAGCAGGTCCCCCAACGTCAGTGATTTATTTGAGGAGGATTCACGAATACGCGGATAGACCAGGCGAATGGTAAGTGGTGAGTTCGCGAGTGCGTCAAGCGCCGGCATTTCCTTGAGCGCTTGCAACAAAGTTGCCGCCTTCTCGCCAGCTTGGGCGGGAGCTGCTCCATCGGCGACCATTTCCTCGGCGATCAACTGCTGCTTCGCATCGTCGCCCAGTGGCACTGTGTGGACCACTAGCCAGTCAGTGTATGAAACACCGGTCATCTCGATCGGGCGTGCGGTAGCTGCGACCTGGATTGTGGGCCAGTGCTCAGGCAGAGTACCCGCTTCGCGCAGGACGCGGGCAGCAGCCTCTGGGGCTAATTCATCTAAACCATCGAGTACGAGCAGCACCTCGATCTGGTGCTCAAGCAGAGAATCAAGCTCAACTCCTTGAACGTTCGGGACCGCTTGCGTGGCAACGTAGTCATTGATGCTCTGCAATAGCTCCCGCTGTGTAAACTGGCTTTGTAGTCGTAAGATTTTCGCGGGAATAAAGGCCGCAATCGCAGTCTCGGACTGGTCAATAGTCTCGATGACCAATTGCGCGCCCAAGGTACTCTTCCCGGCGCCGAGATCACCAACGAGGAGGGTACGACGCCCTCTGCGCGTTGCTTCGTAAAAAGGGATTATCTGTTCAGTTCCATCCGGTCTGACGAATCGCCCCTCCGGATCGAACTGTTGGCGTTGCGCGCTGACGCGCACGGAGACTTCGCGCGGCACGAGTCGAGGAAGTCGGCCCATGGGTCGCAAGAGTCGCGACTTTTGTTCCAAAATTCTCGAGGCATGGGCTCGAAGAGCAGTGCGAAGCGCAGCCGCGGTGAATTGTGGTTTTGCGAGGGCCGCGGGTCCTTCAGTTTTTTTTTCCGATCCCAGTGGGAGGCTAACAGCCTCGTTCGATTTCCATTTGTTTTCGGCGGAGCGTGGGTCGAATTCGAACGATCGATAGATGATCCTCTCGCGACTGATTTGCAGTAGACGAAACGAATTGAAGTGCGATGCCTTGGCGTACGCAGAGCCACCCGCAAAGTGGTATGCGCTCTCTGCGATGCGATTGGAGGGACGCACTTCGGCATGCGTATGACCGGTCAGGATAACGTGGGAGCGTTGAGCCAGATAGTCGACTGTATTGGGCCGGGAGCTTGAAGCTCGCTGCTCATCAGGATGCAGCCATTCAGGTGGGTGGTGCATGAGAGCGACGGTAACGGGTCCTTTACCGTCGAAGGAAACCAGTGAAAGCTGGTCGTGTGCCTCCAGGTACTTAAGGTGAGGCCGCCCTAGCCAAAGTCTGTCCTTGTCGTCGTCGTCTTTTGCAAACCATGCAGAATTGAGTGTTACAAATCGCAGGTCGCGGATGGTTCGTTCGCCGACAAGATATGATTCGTCGTTCCCAAGTTTGGATGGAGGCAGGCCGAGTTCTTTACAAAATTCGCTGTATCCCGAAAACGACTGAAGGTACTGTTCTGCCAGGGGTGGCTCCAGAACTTCGTCTGCTTCTGCGGAAGTTGGAGGCCGGGCGATCTTGCGGGCTTGTTCGCGAATGATGTCGTGGTTGCCAGGGCAGGCGACGAATTGACTGTAGTCTAGACCAGAACATTCGATAAGTCGGTTAAGCCACAGCTTTGCCTCGGTGTAGTCAGATGGGGCACCGCGCCATCCTACGTCACCGGTTAGGCAGATGATCGATGGTTTCCACGGTGGCTGCAGTCTTGAAATTTCACCAAGCAACGACTCCAGACAGACTGTTCGGTCGGCCTTTTGGCTCGAATTATTTCCCTCCCACCCGAAATGAATGTCGGTGATGTGAAGGATCGTTTCCGTCACGCTCACGGTCCGCACCTCTTAGGAACCGATGCTCTGGTACTTGTCGAAGTGTTCCAGATTATCTCGTTGGTGGTGATAAAGAACATCGCTCCAGCTTTTTTCGTCAGATTGTGCAGGCGGACATCTGTTCGGCTAGTTCTTTCAGCGTACCCAGGCACGCGGCAAAGTCTACGCGGTCGCCATAGACCATGTCTCGCTGAAATTTCTCGTATCGCTGACTGTAGGTTGGATCGCTCGCCAGGCCATCAACGGCTCGGAGCGTCTCGGCCATCGGGTTCGCTCGATACGCCGGGAATTGATTCCCGTAAGCTTCGGCGTCAGCCAGCATGATTGGATTCAGCAAGGAGGCGAACTCGACCCGGTCATAGCGGTCGCGGGCAACGTGCAGGTCGTAAATGTGGCGCACGAGCGTATCGTCGCGTTCAAGGTCGGGATCTGCGAGTTCGGCGCCGGCACGCCGGGTCAAGGCGACGAATTTATCCGCTGCTGTCTCGACGATTGAGACGCATGAAATATTGGCGATCTCGGGAGGACGCTGGAAAGCCTCTGCCACGAAGGAACTGACTGGCAGAGCGATCGCCTGCATTCGAAGCGGCCAAAGCGATACTTCGATCTGGATTTCTGGGCGCAGAGCTCCCTCTCCGCGTAAAAGCGGCTCATAGGGCAAGCGGTAAATCGTGTAGCGGCTTTCGTTCCGGGATGCCCTGTGTGCTGGATCGTTCGGATCGAAGCGGAACCCCGCTGCCAGAAGCGCTTCGGTGATTGTTTCCCGCAATCCGCGCAATGCCGGGCGTGTCGGTTCAGGGTCGGAGACAATTCTCAAATCGATGTCTTCCGACATCCGGCGGATTATTCGATGAGCCCGGCTTAATGATGTGCCGCCGCCGAAGACCAAACGGAGCGGTGTTGTGTCAATCGCTATTATCGCGGCGAGCGCCTGGACGACGCGGAAGTCTTTTTCCACGAGTGCCGCGCTTGGCAATCCGAAATGCTGCTGGACTTCCAGCAGATCCCGCAGCGTGATTTCATCGCTCAAGGATTAGCTCCGTGTTCCCGTCCCGGAGCTGGCGCGAGAAACGCCCTTTCACGCGGACAACAGGGTTGACCGGCACCTGGGTTGATCGACCTTCGTTATAAGCGCGCTCGGCTTCGGTCGGTTCCCACGCGACGCCAAGC
Organism: uncultured delta proteobacterium; assembly: GCA_963711565.1. Taxonomy (GTDB): domain Bacteria; phylum Desulfobacterota; class Binatia; order Binatales; family Binataceae; genus Binatus. The sequence goes on from CAVQEQ010000003.1 coordinate 269,909, forward strand.
TTGGTGAGTGCCTGACGTGCTGCGCCGATGAAGCCGCCTTGACTGTAGAGAATTGGCTTGCCCGAGAGCCGCGAAATGGTCGCGCGCCCGTAGACGCCGTAACCGAGGCGGACGAGCCGTTTTTCGCGCACGAGAGTACGAAGGGCGCGCAGAACCTGGTCTTCGCCACCGAGATCGTCGAACTCGCGAGTCAGGAACACGTCGTCGCGTTTTCGAGCGATCCGTGTCTCCACTCTGTTCAGCAATGTCTTGCGCTGTGCCATGATGTTCCTCTACAAAAACCCGACACTCATCATACGCAAAAACCCGACAATTTGCAAGTCTTTGTTTGATAAATTCCTCTGGATCTATCGGCCTTTTCCCCTCGTCGGGTTGCAACCATCACGCATGCTAAAGCACATCATCATTCATGGTCCGGCGCCCGTGCAGGCGAGGAGCCCGGAAAATTTATTTCTAAAGCTTAACGATTTTTTAAGCTTTGTTCCGTATTTGTAATAAGCACTGGTTGTAGTTCCGTAACATTGATTGGAGTTGGTGATGGAAACGAGGTTGGTTCTGAGCACGGTGAGTGGAGCGTTTTTTTCCTGGATGACTGCCTATGTGATCCGGGATGAGGAAGAAGAGATTGAATCGGTGATCCCGATGGCGCTGGTGGTTTGCTTGTCGAAGCGCGAGCGCCCTGGTCGCGATTTTGGTCGGCAGTCCTAGGAGAAAATCAATGGAAAAGGCGGAATTTGAAAAGGCGCTTAAGAGCGTCTCAGAGTACGGCTGCGCCGAGAATGTTGATTGGCTGTTCGATCAGTTCGGGACGGTGGTATCGCGGCAGGGTTTGGATGATGCGGTGTGTGCGGCGGAGCGGGGAGGTCACCGGCAAGTGGTGCAAACGCTGCGGGCGCGTGGTTGTGTGTTGTCGTGAGGGCGTGTCGTCATGATGTGGGCTTGGCGGCGAGTGACTTGCGGCGCTCGTCGTGTGAGCCGTCACGATATCCGCGCCGGTAGTCCTCTGAGCCTGGAGGCAACAGGCTCTGGACCGCCCGGAGCGGCTTCTCGGCTGCGGCACGGTGGGCAGCGCTCTTGATGCCGGCAACGGCGATCTTGGCCCTGCGTGCGGCCTCTGCAATGCCCTCCCGACGACCTTCGGCTTTTTCGCTCGCGGCCCATGCGGTGATGCGCTGTTGCAGCCGGTGGGCGTCTCCCTGAGAGATGCGCCCGATGTCATGCAGGCCCTGGGCAATCTCGTGCGGGGACAGGAGCGGTTCTGGCTGCGGCTGCGGGCGTGTCATGCCTCGGATGGTAGCTCATCGGAGTGAAAGCTTGGTTAAAACGGACGTGGGGCCTTGGCTTTACGCGGCCGTTTGGAGTGGTGGAATTTCGACTCGGTGAGTTCGCGTGCGATCAAACGCCAGAGTGTCCTCAATTTCGACGGCAGGTTGGAGGCCGTCAAGAGCCAGCCAACCTGCCGGAACAGGGACAGGAGTCGCGGCTTGAGCAACTGATATTTGCGGGGGGTTGGTTTCGTTCGCCCTGGCTGTCCCGCGACGCCGGGGCGGCCTATCGTTCCCGGTCGCGCTTTCGCTGGAGTTCGCGCTCGCGTTCCTGCTGCTTTTGGCGCTCGGTGTTTTTCTCGCTTTCGCGCTCCTTCGCTTTGGCCGCTTCGTCCTGTTGTTTGATGAGTGCGTCTAACGGGTCTGCCGGGCGACCGCCTGGGTGGGGCGCGGTGGGTTCCGGCTGCGGCGCGGTGCGTTGGCGCTCGGGCTCCTTTTCCCTCTGCTCGGCTTGCAGGTCGCGGTACTGCTGACGAAGTTTCTGGGCCTTTTGCTTGTATCCATCCTCGAAGCCGACCTTCTCGTCTTTTTCATTGAATTTGTCTTTGCCGTCGATCAGCTCGCGCATACGGATGGATTCTTTGCTGACGAGGCGTCCGTTAACGAGTTCCCCGCTGAGTATCTCGCTCATTTTGGCGATGCGCTCGCCGGTGATCATCAGATAGTCGTAGCCTTCGATCAGCTTTCTGGTCTGAAGCATCTCGCGTTCTTTTGGATCGGTCGCCTTTGCAATGCTGCTGGCTAAGGTTTCCTGGTCAGCGCGGAAGGAGGCGTGTTCCGCCATCGCGGCTTTGGCGAGGCTCTCATAGGGATTGCTGAGAGTGTAGTTCTGGGCAAGGGCTTTGGCGTAGCGCGCTCCGGGGTCGCGGATATCTCCCTCAAGGTATTTTTTCTCGTCGCGATCGATGAAAGTTTGCCGATGGCGCTCGGTGGTTTCCTCCAATTGTCGAAGATGGGAGTCGATACGATCGGGATCCGGTTTCCTTGTGTCGAATCGCTCCTGTTCTTTTTTCTGCGCGGCGATTCGTTCTTGTTCTTTGCGGAATTCCTCGGCGAGCTGGCGTTGTCTTTCGCGGAACTGGTCGCCCAGCTCCTGCAGGCGCTTGTCTTCGGCGATGGATGCCTGTTGCAGCCGGTCCTGCTCTTTGCGAGCCTGTTCTTGCCGGTCCTCTTCCAGTTTGCGCGCGTGTTCCTGGCGGTCTTCTTCCTGTTTGCGGGCCTGGTCCTGGCGCTGTTGCTCTTTGTCGTCTACCGCGACTCCGCCTTTGTTGACCGGCGATCCTGAATCCGGCATGGGAGCTGCCTCCGGTCCGGGAGCATAGGACTGCGGACGGCGTGTTTCCAGCTTGGGGCCTGGCGGCTCGGGCTCGGGACGGGTGCTTTGTTCAAAGCGTTGATATCCTTTCTCGACGGCGGCGACGATTCTCTGGATGCGCTCGACGGCGGCGATCCGGCGGTTGATGTTCGCCAGTTCGTCCTTGAGCTGTTCGCGATTGCTGTTGGCGGCTTTGCGCCGCCGGTTTTCGTCGCCGCGCTCTGTGGCGACTCCCTGATCCTCCAGGGCCTGCGCGTTCGGGCCGAGATGCGTGGTTGGCTCCCGGTCGATGCCCTGGTCTTCAAGGCTGCGATGGTCGACGCGCGTCTCAAAGCCGTACTTCTCGAGGGCGCGGTTCTGGTACTCGGCCCAACGCTCCCGCCAGTGTTCGATCAGGGCCTTCTGGTTCCAGTCCCGGTTCTTGGCGCCGAATCCGTCGCCCTCGATGATGTCGCGCATGGTCAGCAGCACATGGGCGTGGTGGTTAGTGCCATCGCCGCGTTCGGGCGGGGCGTGAATGGCAATATCGGCGATCATGCCCAAAGCGACGTATTCGTTTTTGAAGTAGTCCCGCAGCAGCTCGACGTGCTGCTCGTGGGTCAATTCGTGAGGGAGGGAAAGTTCGAGGCTGCGGGCGAGCTGGGCCTGGTTGCGGCGGTTGCTTTGGTCCTCGCGGTGCTCGACCTCGTTCCAGAGGCGCTGACGATCGAGCATCCATTGCGAGGCATTCTCCGGAGTGAGTATCAGCGTATTAAGGACGCCGCCGCGCCGCGAATAGTCCTTGATGTCGCCGGTGCGCTCGTCCAGTAATTTTTCGCCGGCGCGGTAGGCGGCGGCGGCGACAACGGACTGGCCGGCGGAACGGGAGATGATGGCGGCGGAGTAGCGGAATTGCGCCATGCGTCACCCGAGGACGGCCTGTGAGCGAGCGACGGAATGCCGGGCTCGGTCCGGCAGGGAGGCACTGGCCGTGGGTGTCGGGACACGGAAGTCCCGGCGCCGGGGTGTCGGGGAGCAAGGCTCCCTGACTGCCGGTCCAGCGCGGCACGGCGCTGGCGGGATCCAACCGGCGGACGGTTGGCCTGGAGTCTTGAGGGGGGACCCCTCAAGCCGAGGGTGCACGGGGCGCGGAAGCCCCTGCCGGAGTCCAGAGGCAGAGCCTCTGGCGCACACATTGCGAAGCAATGTATAAGTGCGCCCTTGCCTTCGGCTGCGGGACTCAGGCGGCATCCTGCCCCCCTTGTTTCCGGTGGTTTGGCCGGCGCCTCGGTCGGCTTGGCCAGTCTCCCAGATTATACGCCCGGAACCGTAAAAATTAAGAGAACTGAAAGATTACAAGCGTAAGATTGGTGGCTGCGCAATTGGTTTACGAAGTGTAAAGACCGGTCGCGCGGCAACCATATCACCAGCACAGAGGAGGCAACCCATGCCAAGGACGCGCAAGACCTTCGACGAGCGGATCGGACTTCTGAGCGGAAAAAGGAGCCAGATCGACACGCGGATCGAAACGCTGCGGAACAGACAAAATGGCCAGCGGCGAAAGCTGGACACCCGGCGCAAAATCATCGGAGGCGCCCTCGTGTTCTCCGAGGCAAGCGCCGATCCCGATTTCGCGAAGGATTTGTGCGCCCGGTTCGAGAGACGCCTCGCGCCCAAGGACAAGGGGCTTTTCGTCGAGTTGATGCAGGAGTGGCGTGGGCCGTCCGGAGGAGACGCGGCACCGCCAGCGGGTCCGGTTCGACCGGACACCATTCGGAAGGACACCGGCCGCAACCTGTCGCACAACCGGTAAGGGCTGTCCGCCCGGCCTGTGAAGAAGCGGCGACAGTTAGCGCATTGATTCCGGAGTTCCCTGGCGCGGGTTGGCCGGTGGAGTCCGGTTCGATCGATTCAAATATTGGGGGGAGGCCTTATCCCTTGGCTCGCGATGACAAGATGCTTCGGCAGGTGGTCCGCTGCCTCTCGGAGCGAAAGGGAGGTCCGACCGCCCTCAAGCGCAGAGTGCGCAGGCGGCGCGAATACCTCGCAGGCAAACTGATGGAAGCGCACGCGGCGGTCGATCGGGAGTTTCGCCGGCAGATGCAGACGACCTTGGAGATGCACCTGGCGCCCAAGGACAGGTGGGTTCTCAGGGATCTCATGCAGGAGTGGGGGTGGCCGTCCCGCAGACGCTGAGCCGGCCGCGTGCGGTTATTTCCCGGACCAAGGGGAGCGCACGGCGTGTTTGATCTAAGCCCGCGGGTTGACTAACTGTTGACCGAACCGGTGCGGGCGGATTGCACGATTGACCCCGAAGCCGGCGGGAGTGCGCTCGAAGACTATCCGGGAGGGCCGGAACCAATGCCGAAAACGCGGAGGACACTGGACGAGCAGCTCGAGGCGCTGAAGCAGAAAAAGGAAGCGATCGAAAAACAGCTCAACGCAGTCGAAACGCGCAAGAAGGAAACCGACCGCAAGCTTGAGACGCGACGCAAGATCATCGTCGGGGGCGCCCTTCTTGCGCATGCGGAAATCGATCCGGATTTCCGCGCGGCGATGCAGGCGGCCTTGCAGAAGGCGGTTGCGCCCAAGGACCGGGCTCTCGTGGCCGATCTGATTCGCTCGGGGGTCGCCGATGCCTCGGCGGCGAAAGAGACCGCGCCTCCAGTCCCCGCGCGATCGACACGCCCCGCTCCCCAGCCTCCTGGAAGCACGCCACCCGCACCGGGACAAACCGGCTGATCTTGTATGTATTACTTTTATGTCTGATCGCTTTGATCTATGTCCGAGCAAATAGTCGCGCGGCCGCAGCGGTTCGTCCCTCCACTTCCGGCGGGCATTCCGATTCTGCCGGGGCAGGTCGCCGCAAGGCGATTGCCGAGAGGCCGTATCATACTTCTCGTGCTTGCGGGGTTGGTTGCGCTGATCTGGTTCAACAGCTGGCGTTCCGGTTCCAACGACGACCAGCGGATCAACGCGGTCGTGACCCAGGCGATGCTCGCGCGTGTATCGAAGCGAACCCGCCTTCCGGTCACGCTCCGGAGCGGGCCGCGTATGCTTCAGATCGAATACGCCATCGTCCAGTATCCGGCGACACCGATCGGCGGCATGCCTGGGGGCGCTCCGACAACCTGCGCCATGGTCACCGTGCTCGACCCGAAGACGGGAGCGAAAGACCCGGACTATCCTTACGGAAACATGACCTGCATTGAGGGACTGTCGTACCGGATTCACTGAAAAAGTTTGCACGCTCGCGTCAGGAGGCGTGTTTATGTCCAATCTTCTCGGGAGTGCTGACTGGAGCAAGGATCAGGGATACTGGCGCTACGTCCCGATCGGGGGCGCAGGTTCTGCCATGGAGGGGCGTTTTCTGCTGCTCGGAGAGTGCTGGAATGTCCACGGCAATCTGCATGTGCGCGCGCCCAGACAGCACGTGATCTCGATTGCGCCGACGCGTTCCGGAAAAGGCGTCTCGCTGATCATTCCCAACCTGCTCAACTACCGCGGATCCGTTCTCGTCGTCGATCCCAAAGGCGAGAACGCATGGGTGACAGCCGCGTGGCGGCGCCGCGCGTTCGGCCAGAAAACGGTAATCGTCGATCCATGGAACGAGGTCAATCGCCTGTATGGGTCGGTGGGAGGGAGGCAGGAATCAATTGCAAAGTTCAACCCGCTCTCGATTCTCGATCCCGGATCGGACGATTTTGTCGAGGACCTTGCCTATCTGGCGGATGCACTGATCATCACCGAGAGCGCGAGGGAACCTTATTTTGACAATACCGCCCGCGAGTTGTGGGCTGGCCTCATGGCGTATGTCGTGGAGAGTCCGGCATTCCGTTCTCATGCCTCTCTTGCGCTCGCGCGCAAGCTGCTCATGAAATCGGATGAAGAATTCGCCCGCACGATACAGTCTGCGATGGACCTCGGTTCTGGCAGTGTGGCGGCCCTGAAGCTCGCACAATTCAGGAATGTGAAAGAGAGCAACTCGATCATGTCCGTGATCTCGTCCGCGAAGACGCAGACGGCATTCCTGGACAGCCCGGTCCTGAACCAGAGCATGGAAAGTTCGGATTTCAGCTTTGAGGAGTTATGCGAGGGGAACATCTCGATCTATCTGGTGCTGCCGCCGGACAAGCTGCAAACATACTCGCGGTGGCTGAGGCTCATGATCTCGATCGCGATCCGCGCGGTCGCGCGCCGCGGCTCGCAAAGCCCGTCGGGACTTCCTGCGCTCTTCGTGCTCGACGAATTCGGGACCATCGGGAAGCTGAACGCGGTCGCGCAGGCCTACGGCCTCATGGCCGGGCTTGGCTTGATCATGTGGACCTTCTCGCAGGACCTCAATCAGCTGAAGCGCGACTATCCCGACCATTGGGAGACATTCATCGGCAATTCGGAAGCAATGACGTGCTTCGGCGTCATGGACAATTTCACGGCGGAATATATCAGCAAGATGCTGGGCACCTCGACGGTCCAGCAACAGAACGTCTCCTCGACACGCCCTTCATGGGATTCGTCTCTCGAGATTTCGAGCACCGTTTCGACACAGACGATGAGCCGGCCGCTCTTGCATCCCGACGAGGTCCGCAACCTGAACGCGGACATTGGCCTGATCATGGGACGCTTTCCGCCGATTTACAGCCGGCGGATCGTGTATCACGAGGATTGGGATTTCTTGCACCGCGCGCAGGCAGATCCGCACTTTCCTCGTACCGAGAATGTCCGCTGGCGGGCGCTGCAGAGAAGACTCCTCGAGATGGGTTCGGTCGCGCGACTGCTCAAGGAGTATGGGTCCGAGGTAAAAGCGCTGCGGCGCGGACAATGGGAAGTGACAAACGCTCACGGAATGCAGTCGCGCATCTTTGCCAACGCCGATGACCTATGGAGGTGGACTTACGTGATGATTATGGACGGCGTGGATGCGGCGGAAGCGCAGGCGGGTCTTTCGGGAAAGGGTTAGGGTCCCGACCCGGCAGGCTGGAGGGATGTGGTCCCGGCGCCCCCTTCTTGTCGACAAGCCCCTTTCTTGTGCGCCCGGCTTCGGGCGCACGCGCGCGCCGCGTTGCAGCGCGCGGATCTTGCCACGCCCATGGCGTGGCTCGATTCCCTCTTCTTTCAGGCCGCTATGGCTCCGAGGGTTCTTCCCAGACTGATCAGAGTGGCGTCACAAGAGTTTTGCGGGTCCAGGATGATGATTTTGGGTGGTGCATTAGTAGAAATCTTTTCTTGGTGTAGAGTTCCAGCGGGATTTTCCGACTTATAATTTTCGGACGATGTTGCGCATGGCAAAGGATCGCGGAATTTGTAGGCGTTGCTGACGCGAATGACCTGCCATCGGCCGATGTAGATTTTGTCGAAGCGGTTGACCCAATCGAGGATTCCGCTGGCCATCAAGGCCTTGATGGCTTCATAGACGGTATCGCGGCAACATTCCGCCTTCTCGGCGATAGTCTCGTAGCTCGGATAGCAGCGACCGGTGCGGCTGTTGTGGAACTCCCACAGCATGGCTTTCAGCACACGGAGAAAGGCCCAGGTGATGGGGCCTTGATGCTGACCTTCCCGCCGGTGCCTGGCGTTGTAGCCTTTGGCGTAGGCGAAGATGCGGGCTTTGGCATTTCTATCGAGCGGGATGCCCGGCGTTTCGCGGAATACTTTTTCTCTCGGCATGCGATGCCCCTTTCGGTTGCGTAATAGCAACCTGCGCGGAATAAAGGGGCCATAAAATCGGCGCGAGTTCGCCCCGTCGCGAAAATAGCGATTGACGGGACGGCGATTCTGGGGGATTCTCGTGATTACCAGACCACGAAATTCTCCGGCCTCGGCCGATATGCAGCCCGCCCTTCCCGGCGGGTTTGCTATTTCTGGGTCTTGCATTCTCCAGATAGTGCGCGAAGCAGGATTGCCAGGCGCAAACACGAATCCTTACCGGATTCGTTTATATAGTCGAGGGAGAAAATGCCGGAGCTTCGGGGTTGAAGCCCCGGCATTCGGTCTCCTAGTAAAGGCCGCGGTCTAGCATCTCCTTGAGCGCGGAGAGGATCTCTTCCTGGTCCGCGATTTCGTCGAGCTCGAAGGATTCGAGCGGTTCAAGGTCGGTTAGGTGTAATTGGTCCATGTTTTTCTCCATCTGAAAAAATGCGGCCCCGGCGCAATGCCGAGGCCGCTGGTTGATTATTCCGCGTCTTTCCGGTCCTTGCGGCGTTGACGTTCCCATTCCAGCGTGTATCCGGCCTTCACGTTCTTGCGCAGATAGCTGAAGATGGGACCGGCGAGCACGGGGGAGTCGAGCACGACCAGGGTGTATTCACCGCGCTTGTTCTCCCGGTCAAACGCTGCGCCGATTTCCATGTCATCGAGGATGACAAGATAATTCGGGGCCTTGGCGTTGTCAGAATCGACGGGCTGAAGGTGGATTTTCTTCGGCTCGATGCCGATGCCGGAGAGCGTACCCAGAAAGCCGCCGTCCTGTTGCTTGGTCAGTTTTGCGATCGTAGTCATGATGGTTTTCCTTTCGTTTCTTGAGTCCGCCCAATGCGGCCTCGACAGCAAACGGCCAACCCCTTGCCCTCTGCTGGTCAACACCCGGAGCAAAGCGGAGGGCTTGGGAATTTTGCAGCGAAGCGGCGGGCGAGGAGACCCCAGCGAAGCGGGTCGGGGAAAATTTTTGTTGACTTCCTTCAAGTCAACAAAACCCGTGGGGCGCCACAGGCGATTTTGTAGCGTAGCGATCGCGAGGAATCGCGCGTGCGCGAGGGGAAAATTCCTGTTTACCGGCAGAGAGCACGGGGTTAGTTTGCGTGCGTCGAGGATGCAATTGGGGGTAGGACTCAAAGACCGAAAGGGAAATAGTCAGGACGGCCACGATTGCAAGGCTGACGAACAAAAAGGATGGCGGCATGTGGGTGCGCGACTCTGGTACGAGCATTCAGACGGGAAAAATCTGGCTTCGGTTCGGTGGGGATGATGATGGCGAGGCCCGACCTGTTACGCGGCTTCCTCGGGGACAGGGATATCGTCCGTAGCTTTTTTGAGCCGGAGACAAGCGGTTCGGTGGTGCACCCGGTCGAGTTCGATGCCAACGTATCGCCGCCCCGCATTCTGCGCTGCGATGAGCGTGGAGCCGGAACCGCAGAATGGATCCAGAACGACGCCGCCGGCAGGACAGAAAGCGTGGATAAGCGGTTCCAGGGCCTCGATCGGCTTTTGCGTGGGGTGCAGCAGATTTCCGGAATAGGGAAAATCAATGACATCTGAAATCGGCTCTGAGGTGCGAGGCATCGGACCTTTGCAGAGCAGATAGGCCTGCTCATGCTGGTACAGGAGCAAGCGCCGCGCGGAAGCGTAAGGCTTTCGGAAAACGATATGGCCGACGGGCCAAAGCCCGGCCGCCCGCCAGGCGGTCATGAAGACGTCGGCCATATGCCATCCGTAGAAGCTGACGCATAGCGTCGATGCTTTCATGACGCGATGGACCTGGCTGAAGGCTGGCGCGAGCCATGCGTCATCGTCGTCGTTTGCGATCGAACGGCCGGAGCGGTCACGGTAGTTGACCAAATATGGCGGGTCCGTCAGGACGAAATCGACACTCTCGGCCGCCAGTCCGCTCATGAGCGAGACGCAGTCGCCGTGCAGAATGGTGTTGGTGCGGTTCATCCTGCACCGCCTTTCTTGGTGCGACGACGGAGCTTGGCTACTATGCGTAAGATGGATTGGATTTCGTCTTCGAGCTGGCTTAGGGCCTGAGCGAAGTCGTCTTTGTGGTCGCGAGAATCGACAAGCTCCAGTGCGCAAAGAGCCAGCGATTCGAGGAGTTCGAGCATTTTTAGTTTTTTCATACTGCACCCCCTTTCGCCTGGGCGATGGCGGCGTGGGTCGCATCAAAAATATCGGCTGGCATTTCATCGTCATCGGTGTGCGCGGTGCTTTGCCACCAGTGCATAACGGACTCAAGCGCCTCAAGCAGTTTTGGTGCGGTAAGTTGCAGCCGATATTCATCGGTTTGCCAGACGAGATGCTGTTGGCCGTGTTCGTCAGTGATAACGATTTCGCGGACGCAGTAGCCTTCGGCGATGGGCTCTAGGTCTTCTGCCGAGAAGCTCGGACCCTCGTTGTATTTATGTGCTGCGCGCAGGGCCTTTGTAGGTGACGTTGTATGGAAGATTTCAGTTACCCAGCCCGCAGGGGTGTTGAAGGTGGCCATGTATGGAGTGGTGCGGAAGCTGGAGACAGGGCCTCTGTAGTTGCAGCTTGAGCAGATGGCGTGACTTTCATCGCCCCATTCATGGTCGCCATTGTGAGCAAGGTCTGGGTCTGTGCCGTCGTGAGTCAGGCGAACCCAGATCGCGGCGAGAATGTCGATCGAGTCATCCCGACAGCATTTCGGGCAGCGAAGGTCGAATTGGTTGCTCATGCCGCACCGCCTTTCCGGCGAGCGGGAACAGCGCGCTTGATCACGGCGTCGCAGAGGGCGGCGATGCGATAGCTGTCCGTGCCTAGGCTCGGAACTCTGAAGCGCGGGGCGGTGTCGAGAGCTGCGGACGCTTGCTGGAGTACCGCGAGCAGGTCCTCAACGAGGTCCGGATTCTGGACCAATGTGCGTTCGTCGGCCCGTTCCTCTGCATAGCCGTCGCGGGCGCTGGTGAGTGCGGCTTCGAAGTCGAAGTTGTGGACATCGCCGAAGTGCATAAGGTCGCGGAGCAAATCGCTAAGGCTGTCCTCGTAGTCGCATTTGGTTTCGCGGCGAAAGCCCTCCAAGGCGTTGCGAGCCCATTCAGCACGATCTTTATTCGTGACTGTCATCTGATTTTCCTTTCCAGTTGTGTCGGCCTCCACCATGGGGCCCCACAGCGAAGCGGGCCTCTGGTGGAGGCCGGAAAGGTCATTAGGGCACGCAGGCGTTGGACATTTTGCGACTGGCAGAGCGACCGGGGATTAGCTTTCGTAGTGGCAATCTATTTCAATAACTTATCCCGTGATCTAGAATGTAATCAGTTCAGGAGAACTATATGGCGTCCGATGAGTTAGAATTAAGCGTCGAAGTTGAAGGCGAGCACACTCCTGACGTTCCGGCTCAACTTTCCAAGCTCACCCCGCAGCAGTTCAATTTGCTTCTGTCATTCCGTGCCAGAACGCAAGCATATCGACAGAGTGTTTCAGATCCTGCGGGCCTTCAAACGTTTAAGATTGTCTCCGACTTTTTGTCAGCGGAAGAACGAGCTTTACTTGCATTGCTTTCGGATGTGGAACTTTCTCCTTTTGACGACAAAAATGAGCTACCGTGGGCACCCAAAGCTGACGATGAATTCCCTTGGGCTGGGAGCGGTAAAAACTTCCTCATACGTCTGATAAAGGGAAAATTGGCCACCCTCAAGGGCGGCAAGATATACGTCGTACCAGCAACATCGCGGGAGAAAGAGATGCCAAAGCAAGAATCGATGACCGCCAGCGAGCTTGTCGCTCGAATTATTGCCGAAATGGATGGCGTCTCCGTGGAAACAATAACGCCTGAATATATACAAGCCTACAAATCGACGGTGACCAAACGCATGGATAAACACAAACGTGATAACCCGGACAAGTTTCTGCCGTAATGCCTCCAAAACCTCTGGATGATGGCGTCCTCGACTTAGTGATTTCCGCCAGCAACCGATTTGTAGAAGCCTTCGAAGAAAAAAAGGAAATTGAGGGGAAGACTAATCGGAAGTCTGTTGACTCACTTATCTGTGATTACAAGTTTTTCCTCGGCACCGTCTTTGAGCATAGCAGCAAGGAAGTCACTGTCGAGAATCAGAAAACTGCGGTTGAGAACTGCGTCAAAGACCTCTTTACAAGCATCCGGAACTTTTATCTCGCAGAGATGCGTCATCTGACAAAATCCTGCAAGAAGCTTTTAAAGACATATCAAGGTGCACTGGACAAAAACCGCAGAATGCGGGGTCTGGCTAGTGCTCCGAAATCTCTAGCAATCCAGGCGCGCATCACTGACGCAGATGAAAAGCTCAAGGAGATCGAAGCGGCAGAGATACCCGATCTGAAAAGCGCATGGAAAACGGTTTTCACTTCATGGAACCAACCCTTGGAGGATACCGCCAAAGCTATAGTCCAAATGGACGAGATACTTGAAAAAATATACAAATACGTAAGTGATAGAACCAAGACAAGATGGCAAAAGGCTGCTTTTGGTCTGGGTCTCGTGACTCTATTGTTCGGTGGCGGACTGGTCACTTCAAACTACAGCAGAATCTCGAGTTCGGCAGACAAAGCTATAGGCGTAATTATTCATCCCCCGCAGCCACCCGGCCCAACAAAGTGAATGGCTGACGAAGGGTTCTTCATCGACATGTCAGGTCGGTACTTGGGCGAGGTCGTTTACGACGATAGGTTGATGTTCAACCGCGCCACCCCGTACAGATCGACCAACTTCGGTTCGCGTGGTAACTACGGGAATGTCGGAAACTACGGCAATCCCGGAAACCACGGAAGCATTGGAACTGTCGGAGGTTATGACGATGTCAAAGCCGATTGGTTGCGTTGAACCACCGTCACTGTCAGGGCCGCGCTAGCCACAAATCCTCCGCTAGCTTTGGAAGAATCCCGGCGGGTATTGCGCCGAATATTCGGCGCCGTTCACGTCGTAGAACCAGACCCTTACGGCTGCAGTTTGTGCGGTCGAGAGATCTCCGATCCGGTTCCTGGGACCGTGGTACAGAAGCCAGCCCGACTTCTTACCGCCTTTCACGATGACAGTCTCGTCGCGGAGCAGATTGCCGCCGCTTCTGCCGGCAAAATCTTCGGTCGATTCGCTGAGCCCCCCTTCCGTAAAGATGAACCTCACATGCGGAGGCGTGACAACTTCCAGTTTCCAGCGGTCAACGGCGCCTGCCGCACCCGTGTTCCGGATGGTCATGAGTACGAATAGCTTGATCCAATCAGGCTGCTGATGGTCGCCCTCTACCTGTACTTTCAGGATTTCTCCCGCAAATTCAGGGCGATCCGCCTTTAGCGCCTTCCGAAATTCATTGCGAGCCGTTTCGAGTTCCGAGAGAAGCCGCCTGTTCTCTTCTCTCTGCCGTTCATGCACTTCCGACGCCTCGCGCACAAAACCTATCGCGAACTCGGCCATCGCGAGAAAGGCGTAGGTCAAGATTCCTGCCAGAATGCCCCATAAGGTTGCATTCAAGGCTCTCAGCCCAAACTCCCACTGAAACCAAAAGCCGACGATGACAGCGGCGATACTTATGCCTCCCTTCGTCCAGGAGAGCAGAGTCGTTCTCTGCCGGGCGCCGAGGGCCACGTTATGCCAGAAGCTTTTCCTCATATTCGGTGTACGCGGTAATGAGCGAGGCAACTTTTATTCTTCTGTTGCGATCTCTTCTTCCTCGTCAATTTCAGCTAGCGCCGGGCCTAGAAGGATTTGCGCGGTATCGTCCGGTAACTTTTCTACACTACGCAATTTCCGGTTCATGGTGCGGGTGCGGGCACCGAGATTTTCCACCGATTTTGCGGCGGTGCTAAGCTGCTTCGACAGTTTATCGACAACCTCATTGTATTTGCCGAATTCGTTACTGACCGCGCCAAGAATCTGCCAGACTTCGCTCGAACGCTTCTCGATCGCTAGAGAACGGAAGCCCATCTGAAGTGCATTCAGCAAGGCCATGAACGTCGTCGGCCCGGTCAGGGTTACATGATAGTCGCGCTGAAGCTGCTCGAAGAATCCTGGCCGCCGGAGAACCTCCGCATAGAGACTTTCCGTTGGCAGAAAAAGGATTGCGAATTCCGTCGTTCGCGGCGTTGCTATGTATTTCTCCCTGATCGTCTTGGCACACTGGCGGATTCGGCACTCAAGGTCTTTGGCGGCCTGCGCAACAGCGTCAGAATCCCCCAGCTCAGCGGCAGCAATGAGCCGCTCATAGTCCTCTAGCGGGAATTTAGCATCCACCGGCAAGAGGACCTCACCGTCGGAATCACGGCCGGGCAATCTGATGGCGAATTCGACTCTTTCCTGACTGTTTTCCTTGATCTGCGCATTCTTGATGAATTGTTCCGGCGACAAGAACTGCTCCAGTATCGTGGCAAGCTGAACCTCGCCGAAGGTTCCACGAACCCGGACATTGGAAAGCACCTTCTTGAGGTCTCCTACGCCAGCCGCCAGAGATTGCATCTCACCAATGCCTTTATGAACGCGTTCCAGCTGCTCGACCACGCGGTTGAAGGATTCGCCCAGCCGGTTTTCCAAGGTTGATTGCAGCTTTTCATCGACGGTTCGGCGCATCTCATCCAGCTTGGCGGCATTCTCGGTGCGGATAGCATCGAGGCGGCCTTCGACCGTTTGCTTGAGTGTCTCTTGCGCGCGCCCGTGTTTCTCGGATAGGTCCGAAAGAGCCGTTGTAACATTTTCAAGGCGTTCCTTCTGATGCTCGCCGAGCTGGCTGAGCGTATCGGCGACGTTGGCTCCAAGCTTGCGAAAGCTGCCTGTCATCTCTTCTCGCAGCTCCTTGGCAGCGGTCGCCTGCTTTGCCGCCGCATCGTCGAGTTTTGTCTCGATAGTCTGCCTCAGCGTATCTCGGTTGCGAGTCGCCTCATCGCCCATCCGTTTAATATCCTGGTCCAGCTTAGCGGCGATGGCAGCTGCGCGGTCGTCGATGACCTTGACGCCGGTGTCGAGCCTGCCGCCGAATTCCTTCACCTGCGCTCCGAGCCCTTCGCCGAGCTCGCGGAAGCCCTTGAGAGTCGTTTCCTGAAAGCCTCTCAAGTTCTCGCCCAGCTCTTGCCTCAACGCGCGCGCCTGTTCGTCGCCAGATTTGCGGATTTGGTCAGTTTCATTCCGCAATAGCTGGGAGACTTGCTCGGCGGTCAGTGCAGCTTCCGAGGGCGAACGCACGGCGCGGAGAAATGTGAGCAGAGAAAACAACGCGGCCGTCCCGGCAAATGAAATGATGATGATGGTTGTCAAATCTGTCATGGCGGTTGTCCTCGGCGTTAAAGGAATTATGGCTAACTGTTACCAAGAGGTGTCGCGTCGCGCGTGAGGACATAACCAGGGTTAAATCCTCCGAAATCCCGGGCCTGTGGAACCGCGTTGAGATGATCGGTGCTCTGGAGATCAAGATCGATCAGGCGATGGAGCGGTCCGCCGTGCAGGAGTCGGAGAACTTCAGCAACAACCAGGCAGGCAGCCACTGCTCCGACGAACGGAGCGCCGACCGCCTTGCCCGCGAGCAGCGTGATACCGCAACGGTCCAGGTCTCCCTCGCGCAGCATCTTTTGATAGGCTGCGCGGTTGGCGAGGTCCTCCTGTTCAACGGTGGCACTCCAGATTTCGGCAGCAGTCCGGCTGCCTGGGAGAGTGTGCATCCGGATGGTCCGGAAGTCGCGATGGCCGCGGCCGAGTCCCGCCTCCACGATGAACGGAAACCCGACCCGATCCAGCGCGCGCCGTCCCAGCGCGTTGTCCAGGCCGCATAATGCGATTGCCGGCTCGTCGTCGCTGCGGGTCAATGACGCGTCGAACAGCCGCTCAAGGATGCTGCTAGCGAATCCGCGCCGCTCGGCCCACGCAGCCATGGCGCGGGTCTTCTTTGCACCGGCCATGCTCAGCTCGGAGAGGATCGATGTGCTCTCCGTCGAGGGCGTGATGATGTCAACGTCTTGCAAGACCAGCGACAGGCCGGTCGGCTGCGGATAAGGGAGCAACCCCAGCGCCCACAAATATGCCTGGCCGAGATGGCCGAGCCCGATCAGCCAGAGATTCGATGGTAGATAGCGCAGCGGCGGAGCGTTCGGGTCGGCGGATAGCCAATCGGTGCGAGCAGGCTGCCAGAGGGAAAACCCGACATGTCTCCGTCCCGCCACCGTCGTCTCGCCCTGTACATGAAAGAAGGCTTCGCTGACCGCGAGCGCGACCGCGAGCATCGGTGCCAGCGGCATGATGTGCTCTTCGCCGCCCAGAAATTCGGAATGCGCGGGAATGACTCCGCCGCGCCATCCCGCATATACCGTCCTGACGCGGAATCCCGCGGAACGTGGGCGCGGGTGCCCACCAATGAAGATGCAAGGACCGTCATCGATTTCGTCTGTGGTGCATTGCGCGCCGACGGCGTTGACCGCTGCTCTTAGGGTCTCGCCGAGCGGCAAGGGCACGGCAAGTGGCACGTCAAGAGGGCCGGCAACGGAGACGCCGCCAAGGAAAACGCGGCGAGCAAGCGCAATGCCGGTCAAGAGCGCCGCCTGATGGGCCGGATGACGCACTTCGGCTTCGCCGATGGAAAAAGCGAGGCGGTAGCCGAGAAAGATTGCGTTGGCCTCGTCAACGCTGGACGCGATGCCACTGTCGATCGCTTGTTTGAC
Organism: uncultured delta proteobacterium; assembly: GCA_963711565.1. GTDB lineage: Bacteria > Desulfobacterota > Binatia > Binatales > Binataceae > Binatus. The sequence continues at coordinate 286,874 of CAVQEQ010000003.1, forward strand.
CAGACGATGCAGCGTGTCAGCGGGAGCGTATGCGTTCATGATGGTGACGCCTCAAAGACCGATGTGGAAGAATTCGCGGTGGTGGTTGGCACCAACGGTTTCCCATCGCCCTCCTCCGCAATAGCGATAGATGCCAAGAGTTTCGCGCGTAACGGGCGGGGCGGCGAAGTTCGGCATGATCAGGGCGAGATGACCAGCGCGGGCGATGATCGGATGCGCGCGGTCGGAGTCGCTCTGGTACGCCGCACCGGGATGTGTGTGCACATCGGCAACGACAGTTAGTCCTCGATCCGTGCATAGGTCCCACAGCTTGCCGAAGTGACGGCCATCCAGGCGCACGATGCCCGTGTCGAGGGCGTGGGGATCAAGGTCGTCATAAAGAATGAAATCCACGATCCGCCGCCGTCCGGAATCGTGCTTGGTCCCCAGCAGGAAAGCGCCGCTCTCCCCGACGCCGCGACCGCGCGAACGCAGGCCGCTTAGCAGCCGCCGCCAAAGGCGCCAGGAGCATGACAACTCATGCCGCGGCGCGAGCAGGCGGCATGTAATCTCGGCAATGCAGAAGCTCATGCACTATCTCCAGGTATTGAACGAGCCCGTCAGAAGGGCGCCAGATTTTCGAGGGCATCTGTGTGCGCCAAATGTCGTGCCCGGCGAAGGCCTCGCGGTCGCAAGGCAGATACAGCGCGGTGCCAGCCTTCCACTTGGGGTTGAACACGGCACCGAGACGCCCTCCCCGGCTTTGCGGCCAGAGGTCGGGCGCAAGCATTGCGTTGCGCATCAGGTCCCACGGCCCTGCGGTCGGCGGGCTGGCCGGAAAGCCGGTGCAATTGAAACGCAACACGTACTCTCGGTCATCCTTGGCCGTAACGCCGATGAAGACGTGCGGCCAAGCGATGTTGATCAGGCGCCAACGCTTGTCGGCTACGCCGACGCGGAACGCCGGACTGGTCACGTCCGCGCGGAGCGCGTTTTCGTCGGGCGCCATCAGCGAGTTTCCTCCGCGTGCGCCAGCGGCGAACCATTCACGCGCTGCTCAGGGACGAGGTCGAACCGCACCCGGCAGTCGGGACAGGAAGTGAGCCTGCCGACGTGGGTGCCCGGTGCCGGGCGGTCCTGGGTCCCGGCGACTTGCAGCATGTGCTCGCCCGCGTCCTCTTCACTCATCTTGAACTTGGTGACCGCAGCCCAATGCTTGATGCGCGCCACGGTCGCTCCCGGCGCGAACCGGTGCTGCACCGTTTCACCGGCGAACGTAACCACGACTTCAACGTGTCGGCAGCGATGCAGGTGCATCTTGATGCCAGACGGACCGCACAGCTCCTTAATGGTGAGGTGGTCCTCGAGCGGGGTCTCCTGGTCTTCGAGAAAGATCAGGGTGTCTGGCTGGCAGCCATGTTTTCTGACGAGGATTTCCCTGATCGCCGCCACGGTATGGTCAGCCGACACTTCGATGTGCTCGATGTCGCGGATGCCATGGCCCTGATAAAAGATGTCTATAGATTCCATTTCTTCTGTTCTCCTTGAGAGCCGGACTCGGGCAACAAGCCCGATGCGGTCTTCTCACTTGTTTGATCGTCACCGCGCTGCCAACCCGGAAATCGAGCTGGCGGTCGGTAACGGGCCGAATGTCGTTGCCCATCTGGTTAATCGCGGCAGGTCGCGCAACCCGGAAAGCGCACTTCGGCGCGGGCAAGAGTTTCCGGTGCCCGTCGCGTTAATCGCGGCGGGGCCATAAAACCGGAGAGGGACTCAGACGATGGAGAGGGAGCCGCGTGCTACGGCATCGCAGACAAAGAAATGAGGGCATCGAGGGCAACGCACCGCGTCGGGGTCCGGCGGGAATTGACCTGCTGCGATGTCGGCGACCATTGCCGCGCTCCTGTCCTTGCGATTTCGGATCTTCGCGTCGGTAATGACCACCTTCTCGACAACCTCGTCCGTCAAATGAACAGCCTCGACGGAGTAAGAAGCCCCATAGTGCGCGCGGCCTGCGAGATGATAGAGCGTGTATTCCAGCTTGTCGTATTCCGTGTCGCGCTTGTACCCGGTGCGAACCCGGCGCAGGACGATTGTGCCGTTGGGCATCTCCGCAATCTCGTTTGGCTCGACCACGACGCGACCGCCAGCGAAATCTATGGCGAGCGGTTCAGAACGGCGGAAAACCTTCCCTGCGCCAGCGCGGACCAAGGCGTCAACCAGGCGGTCGGCGAGTCGGCGGTAATCCGCGGCAAAGCCATGATCGATCGGCCCCTTCTCTAGCCACAGACGATCAAATTCCCGAACCGCTTCGGTATGACCGACCGCTCCCTCAATTCGTGCCCGGGAAAGCCAGCGGATGAGCTCATAAAGACAGTCGTGAGTGCGGCTGAAGGCGGTGGTTTTGCGCGCGTTACCGAGCCCGAGAACATGGGTGTAAAAGAAGCGCCGTGGGCACTGTTCGTAACTGTGCAGGCGTGAGTCGGTGAGACCCCGGTCCTGGGGCCAAATCACGGTGATAGGCTTCGGCACCGGCGCGTCGGCGGGCAAGCGCAAGGTAGCCGGCCGCGAAACTTCCTTCACCAGCGACGGCGAAAACCATACGAGATGGGGCGACGGGGTTCGCGCCTTTCCATTCTGCTGCTTGCGAGCATGATACAAACGCAGATGGGTGCGCGCCCGAGAAAGTGCGACGAAGAAGAGACATTCCTCTTCCATGGAGTGAGCGTCGGACGCGCCAATATCACCTTCGATCATGCCCGCAGGCGGTGGACAGCGTTGGCCGGTAAAGGACGTTGGGAAGCTTGCTTTAGTAAGGCCTGGAATGTGCACCGCCTCGAATTCGAGACCCTTGCTGCCGTGGACCGTCATCAGACGGACCGCATCCATGTGCAAGGCGCCTGCGGGAATTTGACGAAGGTCGCGTTCTTCGGCAAGAAGCACGAGCTGGCGCACGCGGTCGAGCGTACGCTGGATAGGAGCCCCTGAGGTAACCGGGCTGCGGTCGCGTACAAAGTTCAGGAATTGCCATATGGCGACAGCCTGCATTCGGTCGCGGACGCTCTCTCGCGTGGCCGCGCGCGCAAGCAGGTCAGTGCGGTCGAGCAGGTAATTGGCAAGAAATTCCCAGGGCGTTGCTCCTGTTGAAATCCCCGCAAGGTCGGCGCCGAGACGTGAAAGTCCTTGCTGGCCTTCCGCCGAGAGCGCCGCGTTGCCCGCAATGTCCTTGATCTTGCCGACAGCCGGTCCTGGAATTTCCCGCAGCAGGCTAATTGCGGCGCGCACGTCTTGCAGGGGAATATCATAACGGGGCATCGCGCCTACGCGCGCGAGTCCATCGCCGAAAGGATCAATAGCAAGTGTCAGGAGCGCAAGAAGGTCGCGAACTTCGTCGCGCTCGAACAGGCTGCCCAGGTGCAGGACGGGAATACCGCGTAGCTCAAGGGCGGCGGCGATATCGTTCAGGCGTGCATTGCTACGGCAGAGCACGGCTTGATCGCGAAGGCGTACACCGGAGGCCTGGAGGTCACGGATACTTGCGGCGATACCGGCCGCCTCGTCATCGGGCATATCGAAGCGGAGCAGTTGCGGGTGGATTCCAGACCGACCATGGTCAGCCTCGAGGTCAAGCGGAAGCATGCCTTGCGAAGCGCGCATGTGTGGAGCCACAGCTTCGAACGAATCGACGATTTCCTGACTGGAGCGGTAGTTAACAGAGAGGCGGTCATTCACGGCGTCGGGATATTCTTTGGCAAAGCGCGCCATATTGATCGAGGAAGCACCCCGGAAACGGTAAATCGATTGACGTGAATCACCAACGACCCAAAGGCGCCGACCCTCGGCGGCTAGGGCACGCAGGAGTCTGGCGCTGGCACGGTTAACGTCCTGGTACTCATCGACAAGCACATGACGATGCCGAAGGTGGAGCGCGGTACGAACCGCGACATCGCTTTCCAGGAGCAAGGTCGGGCGCATGATCAAGTCGCCGAAATCAACGCTCCGGCGTCTTCGCAGCTCTCGCTGATAAATCCCATAAAGCTGAGCGACTTCTAGCGCCTTGGCGGCTCGCTCCTGACTTTCTTCATCGGTCGCGCCATCCTGCATCGCTTGCGCGAGGACCCGATATTGGTCCGCATCCACAAGCTCGTCCTTGGCTCGTGAAATGGCGGAAATGATGTCGCGCAGCACCATCGCCGGGTCCCAAAGATTGCGATAGTGGACCAACGGAAGTGTGGGGAGAATTTCTTCCAGAACTTCAATGGCATCGCTACGGTCGAAAAGCGTCGGGTCGGGGGGCAAATCGAGTTTGTCATGGTAGCGACGGATGAGGTCGAGGCCGAAAGCATGGAAGGTGCCGATCCAGAGCCTTTGCGCTTCCTCAGGCACGATAGTGGTCAAGCGTTCTGACAATTCGCCGGCCGCACGGTTCGAGAATGTCAGGACAAGAATAGAACCGGGATCCGCGCCTTCCCGAAGCAGGGAAACTACACGCTTGACGAGAGTCCGGGTCTTTCCCGTCCCTGGTCCGGCCTGAAGCTGGAACGCAGAGCCCCGGTGTTCAGCCGCACGATCTTGAGCGGGATCCGGTTTGGTGGGGCGCTCCGACCGCTCTTCTTCGGCTGGGGGTGCGGGAGGGAGAAGCAGGGCATCGAGAAGCTGTTGGCGCACGAGGTCTTTCGGAAGCTTCAGGGATTCGGAGATGGCTGAAGCCGATTCGCCATCGAGATGCTTGCGGCGCGCCGCCGCACGTGGAAACAGAAACTCTCGCGCAAACACGTTCGCCTGAAGCTCACGGCGTTCGCGAACACCATAGTCTTCAACGCGCTGAAGCCCGACCGGGGCAACCTCGGTGGAGCGCGAGGCGTCAATATCTTCGTTCGTGCACCCCGCTGACCCCGCATGCACGCGGAAATGACCGATTTCGTGTGCGATGAGGCATGCCCGGTCTGTCGTATCGCCGTCGTCAACACAACAAACGATGCCGCCCTGGCTATCGAAGAGTGCACGCGCTCCTTTCAATGCGGGATCACCCGCTGGAAGCAACACCAGTTCCAGGTCGAGACGCTTGACTGCGGCCAGAACCAATTCCATTGGCGAATCAGGATTGGCACCTGCAGCAACAAGCTCCGCATGCAAGGTCGAAGCGGAAATGCGAACTGGCTCGAAGGCTTCCATGGAATCTTCAAAGACTCCGCAAATAGGTTTGCTGCTTTTCCGTCAGGCCAGAGCTCCGTACAGCCTCTTCGAAGGTTTGCTTCGTGGTTACTTGCGGTTTTTGGTCGGCCTTAAAATGCACCTGTACCCCCAGGGTGGATCGGCCGGAGAAATGCGCGGCAACAAGGTCAAGGGGCGCCTTCAACTCATCTGCCACACGCCTTTTGAAGCCTTCCGTCATTGTCTCCGGTTCAATGAGCCGATCGCGGAGCTTGAGCACAAAGACCGTTGTGGCGTTCAACCTTTGGCCTAATGCGCGCATCTCGACGGTGCTCAGCGCAGCAAATGGATTTCTGGGTTCTACTTGGGTCCTTGTTGTCGAGGTGCGTTGTTCGGCTTTGACGGCGTGCAACCGGTTATGAAAGCGGCTCATCGCCTTTAGAACCATCGAGCTTGTGTCGGTGGTCGCTGGAGATTCCTCGCCGTCCTCGTCATCGCACAGCGCATCGAGCGCGAGCTCAACCGCCATCTCGGTTAACTCCGTGGCAAATTCGGGATACCGACGAACCAGCTCGTCCAGTGCGTCGGCATTTGGTGCAGGCTTGGCCAAAGAGAGCGCATAGAACGCGTCCTGAAGAGCCGTGTCGCCTCTGATGAATTTGGTGATCATGTTTCCTCCTTAAGTCTTGAAAGTTTCGCCAGCGCACTTGTCATGCGGTTGCGAATGGTGCGGCCGGTCACACCGCACACAGTGGCAGCCGTTCGCTCGTTGGGATCTTCGGATTCTTCCTTGAGGCCCAACAGGTAGCAAAGCACGATAGCTTTCCGCTCGTCGCGTGGCAGAGCGTTGATCGCGTCATGGACCTGTTTTCGGAGAACCAACTCCTCGGGATCACATCTGGAGCGATCTCGGTCGGAAAGTCGCGCGAGAATTTCGTCGTCGACCCTGACATCCGGGCGATCGGGATCCGGTAAATCTCGCGTGCTGTTGAGCCGGTCGAGTTCGTCACGGACTCGCGTAATCCTGAAGGTACTAAAGGCCAGGTTGAAGCGCACTTCGTAGAAATCGAGCTCGGACTCCTCCTGCGATGACCCATCTTTCGCGAAGAGTTCCGCAAAATCCCCCAATATATCCTCTCTCAACTGTTCGGCCGTGCAGATTGAATCCGAGACCTTGGAGTTCAAAATCGCCGCGCATCGGTCGAGGAGCAGCTGCAAGAGCTCGTCCCGTGCCTGTTCGTTTCCGCTGCGCCATGCCTCACGGATTAAGTGAACGAGGCATTCCGAAGGGAGATAATTCTCTGCTTTTCGGTCACGAAGTCGTGCCCGGTCGCACACAATCTCTAGATCTTGACCGAGAGCGGCATCGATGGCCGCCTCGATTTCCGGGAGCCTTGTGTAGCGTGCTCCATCAGTCTTTGTCTTGTTAAGTGGTCGGGCCATATTGCCCCCTCTTGTGTCAGCAAGGTCTTACGGGCGCGCTTAGGCCACCCGCTCTACTACTTATAATCGCCCCCGCCGCTCGATCCGGAAACTGAAAATTTGAAAAATATTTGAACCACTCCAGCATATGAGTTTTGCACCTTCGTTTTGGCGGACGAACCGGGGCTGGTTTTGGGATTTTGGAGGGTCTTTTGGCCATTTCGCGCGGTCGATAATTAGAGACGATTTCGCGAAAATCTTTTGATTTTGTTAGGAATCGATGGCCTTACGCTTAAGCACCCCCATTACAGTTCGATTTCTGCGTCCGGGTTCCCGGCGGCAAGCGCGCTCATCCAAGCGAGGCACAGGTCGCGGGAGAGATAGCGACCGTGGGCGGCGTTCTCCTCACGCTCGACGATAGGAAAGGTAGAATAGATGTAGCGCACATCATCGCGGTCGGTGATGCCGTAGAGGTGGAAATACACGGCGTCCAGCTTTGCCCGGAGGTTCAAGCGGCGTTCATCGTCCCAGATGAAAGGCGTCTTCACAGTCCCGGTTTCATCGACATATCCCATGTCGCGCGCGAACGGCGCCATATCGTGCGCGGTGTATGTCAGCTCAAGAACAGCGTCGCGGACGATCTGTTCCGCAGTCTTTGCGCCGAAGCGGGCGGATGTATAGCGGTTCAGCGGCACGACGGGAAGCTGCTCCGCCAGATACCAGTTGACGCTAGTGCTATGGATTTTCGATCGCGCAACAAAGTCAAGCGCGAGCGCGTTGAGGTTGGCGACGATGGTAGGCGCTGCTTGGCGGTAAGCCGCCGCATCTGTGGGAAGGAGCAATGGCAGCTTGTTGCCGTATCCAGCTCGAGGCGCGATGGCGGCGATTATCGTTCTCACATCGGTAGCGCGCGCTATGTCGCGAAAGCAGACGGTCCAATCGAGCTCATCTGGGAAGACGAGCTTGCTCGATGGAACCCAATATTGCGGGGTGGACAGGAACGCAGGATCGGCCTTTTGGGCGGCCGTCACTTCGCCGCTGACCGCCGCGTTGTGCACGTTCTCCTCGTTGACCACGACGGAGGCGGCCCTGTGGTCAAACTGATGGATCATGCGACCGACGTAGAGCGGAACCCATTCCCCGGAGGGGCTACCGAAGCGGTTGCCGCCGATTGGGTAGGCGCCTTCTGTCTCCTCCAACTCCTGGCGCGTGCGGAAGAGGTTGGAGTCGTTCGTCATATGGAACATGGTCGCGTAGCGGACCGGCCAAGCCTTCACCTCCGCATCGTCGGTGCGATCCACGATTACTGGCAGGCGCCCATAAATGGCGGTGGTAAGCGCTGCGTCCCGGCGTGTCCTGAATATCGGTGCAGTCCCGGTGTTCGGATTCACACGAGCGAAATCCTCAGGGGTGAGCGGGAAGCAACGTTCAGGGTTCTGAAGCTCGGATACGTCTTGGAGAAAAAATGCGCATCGGGTGGTGTCGAATGTCCTGGAGGGGCTTGCCACCGACACACAGAACTTGAAGCGGCTGTCAACGTCGGGAAAGAACGGTCGGGCGTTGAACCTGGTGCGCCGGTTCTCGAAATCGTAAAGCGCCTTCAAATGCCCGCCCGTCGAGACGCCTTTAAAAAACGGCGCGGCCGTCTTGTCGGAGGCTATACCGGATGGGGTGAGGAGCCCGGCGATGCCATCCGGTTTGACGAGTTGCATCGCCCGTTCGACGAACAGCGAGTAGAGGTTCACGTCACCGCCGGAGAGCAATGGATAGTCGCCGGCGGTGCGCGCCATCCGCACTCCAGCCTCGGCGCGCTCCTCTGCTTTGGCGTAGGCGCCGGCAAGTGGGTCACCGGCTCTTTCGAGGGCAGCGACCATGCGTTTGCGGTCGTCGGCGCGTTGCGCGAGCGCAATCTCGCGGCGGCGGATCGCGAACCATTCGACCTGTTGCAGCTTCATGCGGTCCCAGGGCGGGTTACCGACGATGGCATCGAACCCGCCCGAAAGCGTGGCGCTCTGCCAATCGGACCACACACCGGGAAAGGCGACTTGCCAGTTGAGGAAGCGCTCCTCGGCGACTAGCTCGCGTACTTGGCCAAGTATCTCGGTCAAGCGACTCGCTTCGGCTTTTGTGGTCTCGGATTGGTAGATCTTTGCGAGAGGATCGAGCTTACCCATGGCGATTTGAACGGGATCGCCGTATACGCCCGAGAAGTAAGATTTGAGAACTACCCGGTTGTCGCGGGTGTTGAGCTGAAGCCAGTCCAGCGCGTGCAGCAGGCAGAGCAGCGCATCGAGGGGCGCGGTCATCTCTTGCACTTCCGCGAACACGTCCGCAGAGCGGTGTGCTTCGGCGATCTCGGCGTCCGTGAGACCCTCGATGATTTGCATCGACGATGCAGCGCGTAACGCTCGCGTCATTGGCTCGTGCAGGAACAGCGCCGCGTCGAAAATGGCGGTCTTGTCGAGGCCCCTTCGGATCCACAGCCCAAAGAGGCTGTCGCCGCAGCGCAGGTGGTGGTCGAGGAAACTCAGGGGCGCACCGACCGTGAAGGTATGCAGCCAAAGCGAGACCTTGGCCAGCTCGACGGCCATCATGTTCTTGTCAACGCCGTAAATGCAGCGTTTCAAGACCATGCGGCGGATAATGTGCCTGTCGTCGAGCTGCGCTGGATCGACGGTCCAGCCGCGCTGCTCGGCGTTGCCGAGGATGGTGTTGCGGATAATTTCGATGCGGTCGCTGAGCGGAGAAATGTAATGGCCCCATGAGACCATGGCCTCGGCCTCGGCCATGGCAGTGATGACCTGGTCGGTGAGGTAATCGACGAGGGTAACGAGGAAGTGTCCGGAGCCCATGGCCGGATCGCAGATTTTGAGATCGAGGAATTTTTCGGCGGGGTCGATGCGCTTCAAGGCGCCAAGGCGCTCGTCTTCAGGTTTGGTGCTGGTAGCCTGATCGGTGGCTAACGCGCGGAAAGATTCCATGCGTTGCAAGACGAGCGGGCCGATCGTTTCGCGGATAATGAGGCTCACGAGGTCTTCGGGCGTGTAGTAGCTGCCTGAACCCTTCCGGGCGAAGACGTTGGGACGGATAGCGATGGTCTGCCCGTCTCGGGTCACCTCGTGTTCGAGGAGCTGTTCGTAGATCGATCCCAGCTGCTGCACACTCAAATCGCGATAGTTGATATAGCGCCGGCCTTCGGGTGTTTTGTCGAAAGACAGTGCGTCTATGACATTGGCCATGACTGCGTCATCGAGACGCACACGGGTAAGGAGCAGGGTGCGGTTACGTTCGAACAGGCCGCCATTGTAGGGTGGCAAACCAATTGAGCTGTCGCCCTTGTCGATCGCGCGACAGAGATCGTCGAGGACAGACCAATAGCGCGCAGCCGTGTCCGAGAAGGTGTCGTTGCGGTCTTTGCGCTGCCCGATATCGCCGCGCACCTTCTCGCGCAAGCCGTAATCGGCATAGCGGCTGTCGCGCACGGGTAAGAGATCTCTGTCCTCGGCGTAGAGGATGAAGAGAAGACGGTAAAGCAGGACGAGTGCCGCGTTCCGCACATCCTCCAACGGTGCATCGGGCGCAGCGGCGGCGATAGCGTGGGCTAGCTGCGGGAACACCTCGCCGAAGACCAGTTTGGAGAGGTTGGCCGCGACGCGTTCTTCATAGAAGCGGCCTTCTTCGAGGGCACGCTGGTGGAAGGTGCGCGCATCGCTCGGAGTGCCAAGAAAAGAGTCGCAGCGGAAGATGAGTACAAAGACGCGCAGCCAATGCCGGCGCTCCGCGTCGGTCAAAGCAAAGAGCTCGCCGTCGCGGCCCGCGATTTCAAGAATGGTGACGAGGTCGATCTCGAAGAACTGCTCGGCGACGGAGCGGGCGCCTTGATAGTAGAGGCGCCATCGGCCGCCGTTGGTGAGCATGCCCCATCGCAGCTTTCCGCTAGTAAGGTCGTCGATGCGGCGCAGATAGCGCAACATCTGGGTCGAGGGGGCAGTTTCTTCGCCGCGCCGTCCCGATCGGCGATCAAGCGGGCGTTTCCATCGCTTGGATTCTACAACGGCGAGACCGAACTCGAAGCGCCGCCATTCGTCCGGTGTGAGGTTGGCCTGTGCTTTGGCAGCGGCGTCCTTGAAGAGGAGGCCGTCGGGCACGTCCTCGCGACCTCTGGGCGTGAGGTTCTGTTGGCGAAGGCTGGCCGTCCATCCAAGGATTTCGAGGATTGGCCAGATGAGATCGTCCTCGGTCTGGCTCTCGTTGGGCGACTGATGGGTTGGAAAGCGGGCAAAGACTTCGCGAAAGCGGACAGCGAGAACATCAAGCGCGGCATCATCAATGCCGGACCAGTCCGAAAGTCGGGCAATCGACTCGGTCAGAAAATCGCTCGAAAAAAGGCTGCCGTGATATGTGTCTTGCATCGTTCCTGGGCTATGGTGGAAGTTACGGTTGAGTAGGTTCGTCGAAGGGCGAGTTGATGATTGGGTTCTCGATAACAACTTGACTCATAGTGTTCGGACCCCTTGCATGCCCGGTCTTTTGCTCATCGGTTGCTCAATGCACCACGAAACGCCATGAAGCGATAAATGGCAAGATGGGATGTTACCAGCCCAATCGGAAGTTTTCCTTCACATCCGCATGGTGGTTACGAGTCCCCCTTCCGTGGCTCTCCCGGCAGCAGCGCGAAAAGCCGCTCGGATAGCCGACAAGGTTGACGTCCGCTGCGTCAAGGTCGCGTCCGAACGCGCGCAGCGTCCAGCCTTTTGTGAATCATCGAGAGGAGGGTCAGCACCTCTTCGGCGTCTTCTCTGTTCAAAACCCAATTGATCTTGGGCGCGTGCGCTGTGGTGTTGCGAAACATGCCGAACGTGCCCTTGGCAAGATTCGCAAAGCCGCGCTGTTCGGACTTCTCGCTTTCGGTGCTCAGGGCGTTGATTGCGACAATTGGCGAATCGCCTCCCAAGGCTCGGTCAACAAGCGCAGCTCCATCGTCCGTCAACCCGGATCGAGCGCGTAACTTGTCGGCAACGCTCTTTGCCGCTTCCAGCACGGCATGGAAGTAATTGTTGACCAGCAATTCTTCCCGACAAAATCGAAGCACATCAGGGTGGACCTTCCGTATCTCCAGGTCCGTTCGCAATTCAGCGGCACGACGTTGGGCCTCGGTCAGTGTGCGAGCCTGCTCGACCTCATCCAGCTCGCCGCTGGCCTTTACGGCCAGTCCGGCGAATGCGAGAGCGCGATTAAGATTCGCCCGCATGGGCTCGTATCGCTCAGGCGAGCGCGCGTACAGCTCCGGCCGCATCGATTTCCGGATGAACGCAAGAATGCCAAGCCGGTCCTGACGCGCGTTCTGGCTGTGCGCGAAAGCATTATAGAGGCGATGGCGCTTCGTCATTTCGGATGACGGGTCAGACATCTTGTTGGTGGCGAGAAGGTGTCCGATTTCAGAGCCTGTCAGTCCCTCGGATGTGTCGCCCAACGCATCGGCAATTGCCTGGAGCTGGCTTTGTGTGAAGACCTTCGGCACTGGTATGGCTCCTTAGCATTTACGTTCGATTGCCGCACCAGTCGCCGGAAGTGTGCCGATTCGCCGCCTCGCGCAATACGTTCACGAGAGCCGCGGCCTGAGGCTGCGACAACCTTGTGGAAATTTCCACAAGGTTATCCCTCTCGCCCTGCCGCATGCTGGCAATGCTTGTCGTTCCGGTTCGCTCCGCGTACAAGAGCTGGGCTCCTAGACCTGATGTTCGCGACGGGGCCGGTCCAGTGAGGGGCCGGTTTCCACGCCGGCGATGCCGGAGAGCACGACGGGATCGCGGTCGGGAAATTCAGCGATAAGGGACAGGCTGCCGCCCATAGCCTCAACGCTTTTTCGCAGGGTTGAAAGGAGAAGGTCTGTGCGCTTCTCGAGGCGCGAAACGCCGTCCTGGCTGATGCGAAGAACCTTTGCCATGCGTACCTGGGTGAGCTTGCGGGCTTGCCGGAGCTCCTGCAGGGTCATCTCTTCAGCAACGAGCTGAGCGGTACGCGCCTGAACCTTCTTGCGACGGTCTGGGCTGAGTTCCCTCATTCTCTGTTTTAGCGTGCTCATGATTATTTCCTCTCCTTGGGTTTTTTCTTTTTCGTGCGCTCAACGTGAGCGTCAAAGCGAGCATCGGCTTTATCGATCAATTGCCGGTAGAAACGCTTTTCGCTGCCTCCTGATTTGTCGCCGCCGCATAGGACGATTCCGTGCCGGTTGGGATCGAAAGCGAAAGCAAAACGCCAGACACCATCGGCAGCGTCAAACCTCAATTCTTTCATATTGGCGTGGCGTGATCCCTTAAGCGTATCCACGCGGGGGCGACCGAGCTGCGGACCGAACTGCTCAAGCAATCTGAGGTGCGCGAGCAGCTCGTCCTGGACCGCCTCGGCCAGTTCCTCGTATTCCGGGTCAAACGCCGGATGAAAATCAATCTCCCAGGTCACATCTGAAGTATGCCTTAGAATACATATGTTGTCAAGAACATTATAGATTCAGGAGGAAGTTTGTCCAGGCGATGAGTACCAACGAGGCCGTGGCCGAATGGACACCTGAGCGTTTTCAAGGGCTTCGCTTAATTAAGGACGCGAAGCGGCGAGCCTACCGATTGAAACGGTGAGCGCTTGAAGGGAGCGGCGCGCTCGACAGGAGCCGGCGCCGCGAGGTGCGACGCGCGTGAGGGCTCTCCCCTGCCCGCCCTGTTCGAGCGCTGGGGTTACCTATGGACGTCTCGGGTCGTTAGGCTTCGTCGCCGTCTGGGACTGCGTAGTTCAGACGCAGGCAGAAAAATAATGCGGGCGCCCTGTGGCGCTGAAAGGAAGTGGCGGGTTGGCGGGCATGTGCCGCCCATCAAGTGTCTGAGGTGGGGATGGTTCCATACTTGGGCGCCGGGGCAGGCGCATGGTGTCCCGCGGGTTCCCGGCTCAAGAGATAATGGTGCGGGCGGAGGGACTTGAACCCTCACGAGCTGTTAGGCTCCACGGATTTTCATACCGTCTACGGCTTTCGCCGCCCGGACGCGGCGCTTTGAAGCGCGTGCGCCAGGTTTGCGGTCTGGACTATCCCTTCACCGTCCCCCGGAAGATCCGGGGCTTAGGTGCTGCCCGTCTAGTCTCTACACCTTCCTGGTCGGAATGCTGGATGCGCAACACCATGGAGCATGCCTTTCAGGCTTGGCTCGGGATTGCCATTTCAGGTTTCCCCGAATTTGGGCAGTTCTGCATCGCCAGTTTCCCAGGCGAGCACTCAAGTTTCCTTAAGTCCGTTGCGTATGCCGTTTCCGCCACGCCCGCGTGGCTGGTCATCCAGAGCTAACTAGCACACAGGGCAGCGCGATGTAACGTCAGTCTGGTGGTGACTTGTCGGACGGGTTCTTCTTCTTTTTTGGCTTTGGCCTCATGATGTTGATGGCGGCGGCGTCGAGCTGGGTCTTGATATGGGCGGCGTAGTACTTCTCGATCATCTCGACGCTGGTGCGGCAGTTTTTGGCGATCTGGTAGATGTCAGCGCCTTCCATCAGGCGCAGACAGATATATGTGTGCCGGAGGCTGTAGGCCGTTCGAGGGCGGCCTTCGCGATCGAATCTGAGGTTTTCCTCGTCGAGGATGGCCTTGAACAGCTCGCGCTGCCACTTGGGGAAGATGAGATCTGTCGGCCCCGGAAGGCGCAAGTCTCCGGAGCCATTCGCAGTGGAGTTTGCTCCGTTGTCGTCTCTGGTTGCGTGGTCCGCGCGCGCCGGACGGAGTCTGGCCTTCAATCTCTCGAAGGGGCGCACGGCTCCGCTCATGCTCTTGCAGTAGCCGACGCCGCGCTTTCCGCGCACCTCGATTTCAAGGATGGTTTGACCGCTCGCTTCGTCTTCAACGATTGTGACGTCCCGGAATTGAAGGCGCCACGCTTCATCGGGCCGAAGGCCGGTGTTCGCTGCGAAAAGAACATAGTCGTGAAGCTGTTCCGATTCCCATTTGAAGCGCGTCGCCTTCGGCTCGTGCGCGCGCTTGCGGGTGGCTTCGTAGAGCTTTTTGTATTCTTCAGGAGAGAACCAGGCGCGGTGCGAGATTTTTGGAGATGACCTGTAAGGCTCGGAAAGGTCCGGCATACGGTCGAGCCATCCGTTGCGGATGGCGGCTTTCAATGTCTGCCGGAGTGTCACTATCTCCTGATGCATGGTGTTGCGGGCCGGCGGCTTCCCGCGCTTGGCCGTCGTCTCTTCGAGGCGATGAATCCGGTATTCCTGGACTTTGCCGGCGGTAATTTCCGAAAGGCCCAAGGGGCCGAAGAACGGCACGAGGTGCACGCGCGACCGCCAGTGCTGGCAGTTGACGTAGACCTTGCTGCGCTCGCCCTGCGTGATGAGGTCGTATTCGCGCAAGAACTGCTCCGAGGCTTCGCTGAAGGTCTTTTCTGTTTTGATTTCGCCGTTGCGGAGCTTGCCGCGAAGCTGCAGATACCAGTCCTCCGCGATCTCTTTGGCTCTCGACAGGCTGTCTTCCTTCGTGGTTGTCCGTCGATTTTTCCCGCCGAGGTAGGTGGAACATTGCCAACTGCTGCTGTTCGGGCGTTTGTAAACGTGAACCTTGCCGCCCAAGACCGTGTGGTGTTCTGTCACAGAAGTACGCCTCCGCACTCCCTCAAAAGTAGCAAAATGTGTAAGGGCTGTGCAACTCGACCGAAACCATTTGATTTACCAAAAATCTTTTATTTCAAAGCTTTATTTGCAAATCCGGTAAACTATTTTACGATTTTAAGTCCTCTGCGTATGCCATTTCGCCACCCCGGCCTGTAAGTTCGCGCAGGATCGTTAAATCATAAACACGGCTGCGCGCGAAGATAGCGGGTCAGATCGGTCGCGCAGGGCCCTGCCGCGATTCGCAGCGACTTACGATCGTACATTCTGTCTCGTGCGCGATGCATATATGCTCGATGCCTTGTCGCACAAACGCTTCATGGCCGCGGTGCTATCGGCGCTGATCGTGTCGGGCTGCTCACTGTACCGCAGCTATGAAGCCTCGAGGCCTGAGACCGTTCGGAAAACCGAGGCGATGCTCTCCGACGCGGGCTTTACCACGATCAAACTCGACACGTCCGACAAAGTCGGTCTGGTCGAAGAGCTCCCACCGCACGAGATTCGCAGCTATGCGGCTCAATCCGGTACGGTCTACTGGTATTACGATCCCAGCATTTGCGAATGCGTGTACGAGGGCCATCAAAGCGACTTCGATCGCTACCAGATGGCATTGACGCATGAAAACGACGCCGCGCAGTATGTCGCCCAATCGGATGACGACCAGGTCGCCTCGTTGAACGCCTTGAACGGCGTATTTTTTCCTCCACCGACTAGCTGGATTGGTGGATACGCTCCCATTCCGCACTCAGGCGGCGGGTACCCCGGAGGCGGCGGCTCGCACTGGGGCGGGCATCATGGCCGCCATTAGCGCGCGGAGTAGTCGCTCTATCTTGAAGCGGAGCATGCGCAACGTGTTTCAGATTCTGAAGTAGGCGGACGCTGAATCTGAAAACGATTTGCTCCGTATCAACCGGGATTGCGCGGGAATGTAGCCACGCCCGGGAAATGCGGCGCCCACTTCGGCGCGCTGGCGACGAAGATGCTCGCGGTGGGCTGAAACTGATTCGGATCGTCCAGGCTGCTGGCCTTGATCGCCGTGAATGGCATCCCCGAGAGGAGGCTCATGATCGGTGAGCCGCAATTGGCGCAGAATGCTCGGCTAACCTTGTTGCCGCTGTCGCCCTTCACCTCGTAGTGCTTGAGCTCGCCCTTGGTCAGCTTGAACGCCTCTTTCGGCACCAGCAGGACTGGCGCGAACGCGCTGCCGGTCGAGCGCTGGCAATCGCGGCAGTAGCAGCTCGCCTGCATGACGGCGTCAGCCGTGGACTCGTAGCGAACAGCACCGCACATACATCCGCCGACAATTTTTCCTGCCATTGCATATCCTCCCGTTCGCGCGTCAGCGCGTGTTCATCATTCTGCTTCCGCCGAAATTGATCAACCGCCGAATGTTACGCGAGCGCCAGGCGCTCGAATTGTTCCCCCGGCGCTTCCATCTCGACCAGTGCGGCGCGAAGTTTTTCAGCCGCGCGTTTTTCTTCAGAGCTTCCCGCGAGATTCGATTCTTCTGTGGGATCGTCACGCACGCGGTACAAATGATTTCCGCTGAACTTGCCCATCGCCCAGAACGGCAGCAGATCGCCGGCACGGTAGGGCTGGCGGATAACGGGAATCCGCGCGCCCGGCATCCGGTCCAGCACCGCGCGGTCGTCCGGCGGCGGCATCTGGACTTGCGGCATGTGATGTATCGGCATCGTGGACCATCGATTCGACCACAGGCTGAGCGGCGCGTTGTCGCCGGCCGGCGCGCGCGCATACTTCGCTTCGGCGTCGATCAAATGAATCTCGCGTCCCCATATTCCCGCCAGCGCCCAGTCGCGAATCGAAGCGGCCGCGCCGGTTATGAGCGGGAGCATCGAGCGCCCGTGCGTGCGATGCTTCATCTCGACGCCGAAGATTTCCGCGAGCGTCGCGCAGATATCGACGTTGGTGGTGAGCGTGTCCACGGTCCGCGCGCCGACGCCGGGCATCGCGATCAGCAACGGCGTATGCCCGAGCGGCTCGTAAATCGGCACGGCAGGCTTGCCCCAGATGTCCTTTTCGCCGAGGTAGTGCCCGTGATCGGTGCATACGATCACCGCGGTGTCGTTATAGAATCCGCCGCGCTCGATTGCGGCGAGCAGCTTGCCAAGCCACGAGTCGATCATCGTCAGCTTCGCGCCGTAACATGCGCGAATCTGCCGCGCCTGCTCGAGTGTCAGCACGCCGTGCGCCAGAGCGCCGCGCATATACGGCGGCCAGATCATGTGCGGCCCCTGCCACGACGAATCGTACATCGAGGCATACGGCTCCGGCGTATCGAACGGCTCGTGCGGATCGAACTCGTCGATGAACAGCATGAAGCGATCGTGGCTGCGCGCCGAGCGCTCGAGCCACTCGGTCGCCGCCGCCATCGTGCGCGGTCCCGGAAAATCCGCCTCGTCGCGAAAGTAGCCGCGCGAGTTGTCGTACGGCGTATGCCCACGTGCGAACGACGGCGCACCCATCCAGCTCGGGTCGGGCCGCGTCTGCCACGGGTCGCTCTCGTGTCCGCGCTGATAGTCCCACGCGGTGAAATCGGTGTGATAGTTTTCGCCGCCGACTTCAAACAGATGCGGATGATCCGAGACCAGCTTGGTGACGACGCCGGCCGCACGAAGATACGCGGTCAGCGGCCGCTCCCAGATTTCAATCGACCCCCACGGCTTCCATAGAAAATCGATCGTGCCGCATAGAATATCGTGACGCGCGGGGATGCATGGTAGCGACCCCGAGTAGTGGCGATCGAAACGAACCGCGCGCCGCGCGAAACTGTCGAGGTTGGGCGTGTCGAACTCGCGCCCGCCGTACGCGCCAAGCATATGGCGATTGAGGCTGTCGAGCAGGATTACGATCGCGTTTTTCGGACGACGCGCTGTGATTTCGCCCACACTCATGGATTGAATCCTAGCACTGGCGAATGCCGCCGGGGAAAGCGATGAAACCTCGGCCCATCCGCCACGTCTATAGATGCGAGCAGGCGGGTGTGGACTTGCGTCGCGCCAAAGACTGAAATGGAATCGAGATAGTGGCCCTCATGAAGCGCATCAAAACTGGACTCGCAATCGCGGCGGCAATCGCAATTTCCGGATGCGCCGTCGCACCGCCGCCGATAGCGCACACGCCCAACGTCGTCGCGACGCCCGAGCAGGGCCAGCTCGCGGTAAGCGTCGCGGCCGCACCGACGGTCGGCGAGGTCACTCCCGTTTATGTGTCGATCGCCAACGGCACCGACGCGACGCGGTCGGTGGTGCCAAGCCAGGTGTTCGCGCTCAATGAATCCGGCGAGCGAGTCGCTCCTCTACCGCCGGGCGAAGCAGCGCGCCAGGCCGGCAGCGCCAAGGAGTTGCAGGGAGCGATCGAAAGCGCTGCCGTTAGCGGTGTGGGCGGAGCGGCTGTGGGAGCGGGCGCGGGTGCGATCGCGGGTGCGGCTGGTAGAAGCGCCGGATGGTGGGGCTTCGGATCTCCGGGCGCCGGAGCGCTGGTCGGCTCCGCTTTCGGCGGTGGATGGGGAATTATCCGGGGCGCGGAAAGAGGCCAGACGAGAGCCGACCAGCAGGCCAATCAGCAGATCGAAGCGCTCGCGCTGAAGCCCGAAGAAGTGCGCAAAGACTTCACGGTGAGCGGCTACGTCTTCTTCCCCAAGGGACAATACAACCAGGTCCAGATGCTGCTGGTGGATCGCGAAACCGGCGACACCCAGATCGTCAGCGAACCCTGGCACTGATCGCTCGCCGCTTACAGCAGCGACGAGATAATCACGATCGCGCCCTGCCCTTTGCCCTTCTCAGCGGGATCGCAAATCACCGCCTTGCTGCCGATGAACTTCATGTCGGTCGGATCCATCAGACCCGAGGCGAACGGACGCGCGAGATCCTTTTCCACGCGATAAATGTTGCCGTCGCGTTCGTTGTCGTTCTCGGCGGCAAATTTGCCCGTGTCCGCGATCAGCAGCTCGTCACTGTATGAGCCGAAGCTTGACGGCGACCACGCGAAGCCCGACGGACGGGTAAACCCGACCAGGTAAACTTCGTCCTTCATCTTGCCGTCGGGGCCGACGATGCTGATGCGGCCGACCTTCGATGCAAAACTCCCCTTCGCGCGCATCCCGACCAGCATCATGCCGGCTGCCTTCGAATCGGAAGCGGGCGGAAATGTAATGGTGGTCAGCTCGAATACGAGCGGCTTGTTGTAAGTGCCAAATACGGTCGCCTTGCCCGACGAGTCGATCGCATAGATCGTCGCGTTGCCACTGGCCGCCGCATACAGCTTGCCCGCAAACGGAGAGCCGGCGGCGCCGAACTCGAGGTCGCGGCATTCGGTTGCAGCCGCGTCAGGCAATTTCGCGAACGTGCTGACGGCGCCGGACTTGTCGATACGCTCGACTTCGCACGCTCCCTTGATACCGCCGGTCGCCGCGAGCACGAAAATATTGCCCTCATACGATCCGAATCCCGCAGGACCAACAGCGACTCCGGCCGGGTTCCTGACTTTGGTCTTGTCCGCGAGCGCTGTAACCTTGCCGCCGAAAGTGACCGAGTAAACTCCTCCCGCCTGATCCGACACGACCATCGCGCCGTGGTTGTCCTGGAGAAAATACGGCGCGACGAGGCCGGGCGCCTTCAGCGCCTTGATCTCGAACGGCACTTCCACGTCGAGGCCGGCGCCGGACGCGCGCGCGATCGAATTGGTCAAGCTCGGCAACGCGGCGATCGTCAGCGCGGCGACGCTGAACGCGGTTGCGAAGAATAAGAATTCACTTTTTCTTTTCGATAAGTTCATCAAGTGCCTCGTTGACTGCGTACTTTTCGTTCGGATCCCGATCGTCCAGATCTGACTTGCGGCGCGAGACCCACTCGGCCAGCCCCACCGTCGCGGCCTCCGCGGGATTCGATATCCCCATCGCCTCCGCGACCCGCATGAGCTGTCCGAACAGCTCGTCGGGCACCTCGATCTGAATTTTCCTGCTCATGCGGCCACGCTCGATACACTTTCCGGCGATTGTTCGTCCTTCCATATAGTCTTAGGCCGCTGCGGTCGTCAAAATGAATTCAGACGTGTCATCGCCACTCAAATACACCGGGGTCATCATCGAGTATCTCGATCAAGGCCGGCTGAAGGCCGCATTGGTCACCCGCGAACAGGAACGCCATCTCGCAGTGATCGATTCGGCGGGACACGAGCGGCTGGTGCCGCGCGATCTCGTCCTGATGCGCCATCTGGAACGACGCGCCGATCGCGAAAACGTCGCCGAGGCGCTCGCGGAGCTCGAACACGATCGCGCCGAACTGGCCGCCGAACTCGACCTCGAGTTGCTGTGGCAGGTTGCGCAGGAGCAGAGCCGCAGTTTTTCGGCCGTGGAACTCGCCGATTTATTTTTCGGCCGGAAATCGAATGCCGCCGCCTCCGTGATGCTCGAAGCTTTACTGAACGATCGAACGTACTTCGTGCGCCGCCACATGGATTTCGTGCCGCGCACGCCGGATCAGGTCGAACGCCTACGGATTCAGAACGATCGGATTCGGTCACGCAGCGACGACTATCGTAAAATCCAGAAGCAGCTACGCAACGTCCTGAATGGCGCCGAGAAACCGCCCGCCGACGAAGCGGCCGCACTCGTCGAGGAGCTGTCGCGCTATCTCAAAAATCCGTTCACGCGCAGCCGCGACTTGACCCAGATGCTCACGCAGGCCGCGCCCAACGTCGATCCCGGCGAAGCGGCTTTCGAAATTCTCGAGCGGCTCGGCGCGCCGCTGCGCGTACCGCGTTTCGCATTTATCGCCGGCCTCAAGGATGAGTTCAGCGACGCCGTCATGAAGGAAGCGTCCGCAGTCGTGCCGGGCCCGCGCGCAATCTCCGACGGCGGGTTCGCGGTAACCGTCGATGACGAAGACACGGTCGAGGTCGATGACGCGCTCAGTTGCGAGGCGCTCGCCGACGGCGGAGTCCGCGTGCGCGTGCACATCGCGCTGGTCGCGGATTTCGTCGCCAAAGGCGGCGCGATGGATCAGGAGGCGGCTTCGCGCGCGACCACGGTTTACCTGCCCGAGACAACCATCAGGATGCTGCCTGATCCGATCTCGTGCCGCGCCGCGAGTCTGATCGAAGGCGAAGATCGCCCCGTGATGACCACCGATGTGCGCTTGTCGGCCGACGGTGAGCTGCTCGACGCTTCGATTTATCCCGCGCGAATCCCAATCGTGCGCCGGCTCGACTACGACCAGGTCGATCGCATCCTCGAGTCGGGGGTGCGCGCAGATGAAACCGCCGCGACTGTCGCGCGACTGAATGCGGCCGCCATTCAGCTTCGTCAACGACGCCGCACCGCCGGCGCCGTGCTGGTGCAAAGGCGTGAGGCGAAGGTTCGCGTGCACGGCGACGACGTAGAAATCACCGTGCTCGACAATGCGTCTCCCGGTCGCACATTGGTGGCGGAGTTCATGGTGCTGAGCAATTTCGTCGCGGCTCGCTACGCCGCATCGAATCGGATTCCGATCATTTACCGCGTCCAGCCGCAACTCGGCGGCGATATGGCGTCGATGCGCCCGCGGCTTTCGTTGCATCCGGAATATCATGCCGGAATCGGACTCGACTTCTACGCGCAGTTGAGTTCGCCGATCCGCCGCTACGCCGACCTCGTTCTGCAGCGGCAATTGCTGGGCGCGCTTGCGAGTCGCGACCACGAAGCGCCGATTTACAATGTCGATGAATTGCTGACCGTGCTCGCGGGTGCCGAGAACGCGGAGGGTTCCGGCCGCGAGCTCGAACGGCGTGCCAAGCGCTACTGGACTCTTCGCTACCTGGAGCGTCACGCGCAAGACGGCCCGCTGATCGCATACGTCGCGCGCGAAGGACAAAGTGCGGAGCTCGCTGATTTCGCCGTGCGCGGCACCCTGCACGGCGCGCCGACCTTGCCCAATCAGATGCCGATAATGGTGCAGGTGAGCCGCGTCGATCCATTGCGCGGATGGCTCGCGTTCGATTTCGTCGGCCCCGCCGACGAAGCCTCGACCGGCGCGATCAGAACGACCTGATCAACTCCTGGTCCCGTCATCGTTGCGCGATGCCGAGCTACGTCCATCGTTCATTGCGATGTACCACGGCGCGACCACGCGCGCATGGGTACGCACTCCGCTTGCCGCATTGCCTACTTTTGTCTTCGCGCGCGCAGCAAGCGTCGCCTGAATCGCCAGCGACATGCCCATGATCAATCCCGCTAGAATCGTCAAACGCATACCTTCTCCTCGACGCTCACCGTCGTCCGGACGCCCAAGACTAGCCACGCCGGGCGTCCTTGCGGACGCCCTTCTGCGTGACTCCCCTCTTTCCCTTCGACTCCCCCCGTTTCTCGCTACGCGCCTGGCAGTCCTACATCTCTTTCTGTGTGTCCTGCTCGAGGCGCCACCGGTCGATCGATTCGATATTGAAGCGCCAGTCGCTGCCGACCTTGAACGCAGGCAGCCGTCCGCGCTTGAGTTGCCGGTAAATCGTCAACGGATGAACCTTCAGATAATCCGATAGTTCCTTGACCGTCAGTACGTGGCTGCTGTCGTTTTTCAGCATCTGTCAGTTCCCCTTTTCAAATCTCTTTGGTCGATTCGTGCGATTATCCAAGCGACTCTGGATAAGGCTTATCGCAAGCTGCGTGCCGAGGGGACGCGAACCTGAATGTCACACGAATAAAGCGGTCTGCGGCCATGATTGACCGCCGCAGGCGGTAGGATTTTGCCACTACGACAGAAAAATGACGGTCACGCCGCGAACGCGACGCATCTATGCCCGTCGTCGCATCCTTGGGACACTCGCCGTCCGGTTTTGACCGCCTGGTGTCATCCGCTAACTGCGAGTTTATGCGGTCAGACCTTGCCGATCAGGTCGCGCGCGACTCCGCGCACACCTTCGAGGAGTGCCGCCTCGTCGGCGCCGCGTTGCAGCAGGATAAGCCGGCTCACGCCCAGGTCGGCATAGCGCTTCACGGTGTCGCGATCGACCTTCACTCGCGGACTCGGCGTGATGCTTATCTCAACGTCCTCGAACCGACGGTCCGCCGCCTTGCACGCCAGTTTTAGCCCCTCGACGCACTTCGCCGTCCCGTCAAGGTCCTGCGCAAACCCGTACCATCCCTTGGCGAGCCGCGCCGCACGGCTGTAGGCCTCCTTGGTATGGCCGCCGAAGACAATCTCGGGATGCGGCTGCTGCACCGGCCGCGGCATCGCATTGACGCCCTTGAACGAGACCCACCTGCCGCTGAACTCAGGCTTCGGCATCGACCACAACGCGATCATCGCCGCCAGCCATTCCTCCGAGCGCGCGCCCTTGTGATCGAACGGCGCGCCGATCGCGTCGAACTCCGGCTTCAGGTAGCCGACGCCGATACCGAAAATCAGCCGGCCGTTCGACAGCACGTCCGTCGATGCGAGCTCCTTGGCGAGCACGACCGGATTGCGCTGGGGCAATATGATGATGCCGGTGCCGAGCCGAATCTTCGTCGTATGCGCCGCGACAAACGCCAGTGCGATCGCGGGATCGAGCATCGGGTAGTCCGCCGGCACGGGTGACGGCGGCGCCTGCGGGTCGGGCAGTATCACATGCTCGCCCGTCCACACGCTCTCGAAGCCGGCATCTTCGGCCGCGCGCGCGACGGCGGCGGCGCACTTGGGAAACGCACACGGTCCGTTGTTGATTCCGAATAATCCGAATTTCATAGACGACTGATTATCACGACCATGTGGATTGCGGCCAGTTGCGACGCGTTGACGTGACGCGCCGCGCATCATCATAATCGCTTCGACTACTTCCCCGAGGCGGTGGCAGAGGCGGGCGCGATGAGATGTCCCCAGTGCGGTAACGACAACCAGCAAGGCGCCGCCTTCTGCTCGCGATGCGGCACGCGGATGTTCGCGCCGAAGCCGTCGGCCGTGCGCGAGTACGCGCTGGCCGTATACCGTCCCTCGCTGTGGTACTACGCCAACGGCTTCCTCGTCGGCGGTATTCTGATCGCGGCCGGTGCGCGAGTGCTGTCCGGCAGAATCCAGAATTTGCAGATACCGGTCCAGGCGGGCTTTTCGATAGTCGGCCTCGGCGTCCTGATAATCCTGATCACGATGATTCGCGCGCGAACCGTCAACTGGAGTCTCACTTCCGATCGGCTGATCGAGAAACGCGGATTGCTCGCGTCGCGCCGGCGCGAGATGGAACTGGCCGACATCCGCTCGGTCGAAGTCGATAAACGCGTCTTCCAGCGGCTGTTCGGACTCGGCGACGTCACGATAGCGTCGGCGGCCAGCTCCGACTACGCCATCCGCCTCCATGAAATCCAGGATCCCGACAACGCCGCCGAAACGATTCGCAAGGCGCGCCTGAAACGGTTGGCATAAATCACGATGAGCAAACGACCCGACCTGCGCTACGAACGACGCCTGTGGAAACTCGGCATCGACGCCGTCGCCGGTGTCGATGAAGCCGGGGTCGGCCCGATGGCGGGTCCGGTGGTGGCGGCGGCCGTCGTTTTCGCACCCGAGACGTTCATCAGCGGCGTACACGACTCCAAGCAGTTGACCCACGAACAGCGCGAAGAACTTTTCATCCCGATTCACGAGCGCGCAATCGCCATCGGCGTCGGCATCGCGGAGGTCAACGAAATCGATCGCCTCAACATCTATTGGGCCACGATGTCGGCGAGCCGCCGCGCGCTGTCCGCGTTGAGTCTCACCCCCGGCCACGTGCTGGTTGACGGGCGGCTGATCCCCAGCCTCGAACTGCCGCAGACCAAAATCGTCGGCGGCGATCGCAAGAGCTTCTGCATCGCCGCCGCCTCGATCGTCGCCAAGGTCACGCGCGACCGCATGATGGTCGATCTCGATGGCCGCTACCCCGGCTACGGCTTCGCGCAACACAAGGGGTACTGCACGAACGAGCACATGCAGAGTCTGAACAAGCTTGGGCCGTCGCCAATCCATCGCCGCTCGTTCTGGCCGGTAGCCGCCTCCGCGCAACGACTTCTGTTCTGATTCCGAACACACTACAGGTTGCGGTCTGGTGGCAACCACGACCCCATCGGTCTAGCAGTCGCGTCAAATACTCCTTCGCATTGACCTCGAAGGTAGCATGGTGCTACCTTCAATACGTAGCGCGGTGCTACCAATGAAAACCCGGAGGAATACAATCGATGCAGAAGAGGTTCTTTTGTGGAACAGTGATTCGTTCAGGATCGGGTCGGTAGGGATTTCAAATGGGCGCGACGTATTCGCTCGACGCGATCCAGTTACGATTGAAAGAAGGAAAGTTCGTTATAACGCAGAGCGGACTGCAAGGCGCTCTCCAGATAGGGCTCGATGGCGAAGATATCGCCGAATGTATCTGCGAAGAGTTGAGAGATTCACATTTCTACAAAACGATGCCGGCGGACAAGCGCCCCGGCATGTGGCAAGACGTTTATCGTATTCGCTTCCGTGGCAAGAGGGTGTACCTGAAGGTTCAGATGAATACTCGCGGTTATGCAGTAATCGTCTCTTTCAAGGAGGACACGAGCCCCTGAGTGTACCGATCTATTACGCCGCCGCACGGAGCCTTTTGAGCCCCTGCGGCGCCTATATCTTAGTTGACCCATATTCTAATTAATCATGATGGATAGGAAGAATATTGTTTGTGAAGTGTGCTCGTTGGAATCAGCGGAGAAGGTTTCTGAGAGCTTCCGGGCAAGCTATGATCAGATTCCAGTAGTGCTCCCCTCCGTTGAGATGTATAGCTGTAGCCAGTGCGGCGAGAAATTCTTCACGCCAGAGCAGGCAAAACACGTGGCCAAGGCGGTCCGTGTCGTGGTTCGCCAGCAGTTGGGCCTACTCCCTCCTGAAAGAATTATCGAGATTAGGCGCGCACGTGGGCTCTCGCAGGAACGTTTGGAAGCCTTGCTTGGTCTTGGATCGAAAGTTGTTACGCGCTGGGAAACCGGTCGAGTGCTGCAGACCAAGCAAGCGGATGATCTCCTGCGCCTGATCGAGAAGGTACCAGTCGTGATCGACGTATTGCGGGAGATCCGCGAGGAGTCCGGTCGTAGCCGCGCATCAAATCGTTCCGCTGTGGTCTAGCATCGACCGCCCAGTTTTTTAGGATCGAGCGCGATTCGGTCTTCTTTCGAGAATCTTACCGGCGGTGGAATAGATCCGACGCGGAAACGTTCTCGTGGAAAGCGTTCCAAGTCTTTTTAGAGAGGGCCTCGGCACTCCGGTCGCGATTGCACGATTTAAGCGGGTCAGCTTAAAGGAAGGTCGTAAAGTTCCTATCCGATGGACTTGAGCACATACTCTATACCTTGGCCGCGGAGAGTGCTCGGCGCCAAATCTGGGGACCGTGAAAGCAGCGCAAGGAAAATAAGCCTCAGCGCGGAGAAAAAGCGCTTGGTCGCTCGACTAAGGGCGGCGTTGACTGGATGCCTGGGAACTCCGGCGGAATCTTGAACCGAGCGCGAAGCGCAGCACGGTATAGGGATCCTTACCTTCTATCCTCTCCCATTCTGGTAGAGCGGAAGAAGCAGAACCGAGATTCTTCGCTTCGCTCTGAATGACACAGGGAACAGAACCTAAGAGCGAAATGGCGTTCTCGACATTTCGCGATTAACGCTGGGTGCAGAGCCTGTCCTGAGCCTGCCGAAGGAGGTCACCCCTGCCCAGGGAAGTGTGAAACCCACGGCGGGTTTCGCATTCAATAAAGTGATTTGCCCTTTCCCATTCGCCGTTTGACAGTTTATCTCGATCGCATGATGGCCGATCTCGACGGCCGCTACCCCGGCTACGGCTTCGCCCAGCACAAAGGCTACTGCACGCAAACGAGCACATGCAGGGGCCGTCCTGGTGTCGCGCATTGAAACGGTCCCGGGTTTTTCCGCCTCGCTCCATCCTAGAACCCGCGCGATGGACCGATCTGCGGTGAGCGCACCGGCTTGGCCATGCCGTAGAACACAATCATGCCTTGGCCCCCACAGCGGGTCGAAAGACCCTCATCCGGCTTGCCATAGCAGGAAGCGGGATCCTGCCAGTTGTTAGAGACCCAGACGTTACCGGCCGGGTCAATGGAGGCGTCTACGAGCAACTGCATGCCACCGCCCTTGTAGCCACCGGGCGGGGAAATAGGGTCGCCCGTTTTCATGCCGGGTGGACACGTCTCAGTCCTTGCACCACACAATTCAGTGAGCCCTCCTCCAGGCACAAAGTTTGACACCCAGGCATGGTCGTTGCCGTCGATCGACACCGCCCAGGCGCCCCAGATGCTGCCGGGATTGAATGGCGATCCCGGCGCCGGAGTGCCGTCGGGTCGCAGCATCGACACGCTACCTAAGCCTGGATGGGACAGCAGGTCTTTGAGCGCGACCTGATCAATCCCAGAGGCCGTGCCGCCGGTCATCTTGAGTTCGAGGAGATGCAACTTGGTTTTCAGCGTTAACCCCGCACCCACCGTGTTGGCGATCCAGACGTTGCCCTTGCTGTCGACGGCCATACCCTTACCGCTGCCACCCCCGGTCTTGAAGACCTCGACCCTGCCTGGATCAGCCGCCGGAAAGCGTGTCACCGTGTCACCGATAGCGTTGGAAATCCAAATCCGGTCCTGCTGGTCGATCGCAAGACCAAACGGGCCGCTTAGCTTGCAGGGACTATCCTTGTTCGGCTTACCGTTGGTGGACTCGCAATAGAACTTCGCCTTGGTCGGATCCCCCTGCGGCATGTACACGACCTTGTCGTTGGTGAAGTCGAGCGCCCAGACGTCGCCACTCGGCGTGACGATGATGCCCTGCATGAAACCGAGCTTGCCGCCGAAGTTGTAGCCCTCCGGCGGAGACAGCGGTTTACCGTTGTGGTCGAAGAGCGAGATAGTCTTGCCGCTGGTGCTGTCAAACCACACTCGATCGTTGGCATCGATTGCCGAGCCGAACCCCGGACCCTGGAGGCCGCCGCCGGCAAATCCTGTCGTCATCGGCGAGAGCGGCTGGCCGTTCGGGGCGAACTCCGCCATGTTGCCATCCCACAAGGCGTCGTGCCCCTGCGAGCCAACGATGAAATTGGCGCCGCTCCACGCGTTGCCCTGGCTGTCGAACATCACCTTGGCGCCACCGGCGTAACCACCGCCGGCGAACTTGAGCGGCAGTACCCATGCGCTGGGTGCAAAGCTCAGATAGGGCATGAACGGAGTTGAGCGCAATCCTCGTGGTTTCATTGGATAGAACTTATCGAGGAGCGCGAAGATGCGCCCAGGCTTGTAGGCCATATTGTGTGCAATTGATATCGCCGCGGTGAGTGTGTCGGTGGGTTCCTTGCCGTCGCGGCCCACGGCGGCGACATACAGGCTCTTGCATGCGTCTTGCGTCACGTTCGTAATGCAGCCGGCGAGGACGTTCGACAAGGTACCGAAGTTGGCCATAGTCGGCGTCTCAGTGCTGTTGAAGCCGTCCTGAATCATTTCGCCGTAGCCGCCGGTCGCGAGATCGACGAAATTGGGCACGTTGCCGGCGGCGATGCGGAGACCGAGCGGGTTGCCTTCGATCGTAGTGCCGTCGAGGAACTGCGTGTTGGTCCATACCGACGCTACCGTCGTGAACTCGTTGATGACGACGTGTGCCGGCGGTTTGCTGCCGATGACGGCGAGGAGCGCGATCGCCGGGTTGTCTCCGCTGCCGCTGCGGGCAGTCGACTCGCCACCTTTCGCAACCAGGTAGAGGATACTGTCTTCACTGCCCGAACCGCCGACGCTCAGTGTAAACCGCCCGTCATCGCCAGTTTGGGTCTGCGCAAGCTGCCTGGGCGCGTCTGCACTCGCCGCCCAAAGCGTCACCGTGGATTTGGCTATCGGGGCACCTGCGCCAAGCACCTGACCCTCAACGCTCTCGGCGGCGCTAACTGCACCGGCTAACGGGAGTGAAAAAATGACAACAGCCACGAATAGCATCGGCCATGCCCATTCGCGATCGAATACATTCAACGTACGTACAAGGCGTCTGTTTCTCCAACTTGGCATTTGGAATGCTTCTCCTTAGATCCGGGGACTTCGTCAAACTGATGTTCGTAGTTTCAATGATCTTCGATCGGAAAAGTATTGTACTTTGGTGCAATACTCCCGGATCCCTCTCGCCGTTTGACAGTTCGCCTCTGTCGCGCTATGAGGTTGAGTTCAGAATATGAATCTTCATTCAGTGCGAGGGAATTCGTAGCCGATGAGCGTGCAGGAACGGCATCGGCGGGAGCGGCGTGCGCGGGGACAGGCTATCCTCGGTGCGGCGGCCAAGGTTTTCGCCCGGCATGGGCTCGAAGGCGCGACGATCGAGATGGTTGCGCGCGAGGCCGAGGTGGCCGTCGGCACGATCTACCTCTACTACTCTTCGCGCGACGATCTTTACCTGAATCTTATCGCGGACCGCGCCGAGCAGCTTCGTGCGCGATACGTCGGAATCTTCGCGCGGCGGCTCGAACCGCTGGATGAGCTTAAGGCGATCGCATCTGCCTACCTGGACCATCTGCTCGAATCGCGCGAGATCTCCCTGTCACAGCATTCGGTGGTTTTCTCGCAGCTTCAGAAGCGGCTCAAGCGACATTCGGAGTTGAAAAATTTTCAGCGGCTGGTGGACTTGAGTCACGAAATTTTCGGACTGTGGGAAGGCACTATCAGGCGCGCGTTCGAAGGCGGCGTGATCGCCAATTCGATGGGGCCGAAGAAGACCGCGGCAGTGGTGTGGGCGAGCATGAACGGCGCGTTCATGCTGATGGGCGACGGGAATTTCTTCCGCAACGTCACCGGGCTCAACCCGGAGCATTTCGTCGATGAGGCGCTCGAGTCGCATCTGGCGGCGTCGCAGTTGAGCGTACGAAGAAAAGCGAAGAGCAGAATCGTGAATCGCGCGCGAAACAAATCGCGCGCTGGAATAGGACCCTCACCCGCGCCGCAGCGGCGCGACCTCTCCCGGTTAGGGAGAGGGGAAGCAGAAGAGGTCGGCGTCCATCCGACCGCGTGATCACGGACGAAAGCCGCACGAGCGCAAAGGAGAGAGCGTTATGAAATTTACCTGGTTCCATCTGATGCCGTATCGGTTTCTGCCCGAGGACTTCAAGGAGAAGTACCGCAGCGTGTGGGTCGATATCCCGCGCGACTTGTACGATCCGAAAGTCGGGCATCGCCTCTACAACGACTACCTCGATCAGCTCGAATACGCCGACTCGATGGGCTTCGACGGGCTGGGCGTCAACGAGCATCATCAGAATGCGTACGGGTTGATGCCGTCGCCGAATATCATGGCGGCGGCGCTCACGCGGCGGACGCGCAATGCCAACCTGGTCGTGCTCGGCAACTCGATCGCGCTGTACAATCCGCCGATTCGCGTCGCCGAGGAGTTCGCGATGCTCGACGTTATCTCGGGCGGACGCCTTATCGCCGGTTTCCCGGTCGGCACCTCGATGGATACCAACTTCTGCTACGGCGAAGTGCCCGCGACGATTCGCGAGAAGTATTACGAGGCTCACGACTTGATCATCAAGGCGTGGGAAGCCAAGGACGTGTTCTCGTTCAACGGCAAGTTCACCAAGCTGCGTTACGTGAACCTGTGGCCGAAGCCGTTGCAGCAGCCGCATCCGCCTATTTGGATTCCCGGCGGCGGATCGGTCGAGACCTACGACTTCTGCGCCGACCACAATTACCAGTACAGCTTCCTTTCGTACTTCGGGTATATCGCGGGCAAGAAAGTTTCCGACGGCTACTGGGAAGTGATGGCGAAGAAGGGCAAGGAGCTGAATCCTTACAGCCTCGGCTTCGCGCAGGTCGTCGCAGTGTCGGAGACCGATGAGCAGGCGGAGAAGGATTACGCGCCGCACATGGACTACTTCTATAACCGGTGCTTGCACGTCTATAACGGCTTCGCCGACGCGCCGGGTTATCGCACGGTGAAGACGATCAAGGCGGGAATGCTCGGCCAGGTCGGCGATCAGGCGGCGATGCGGCGCGAGGGCCTGAAGTGGAAGGACTTCCTCGATCAGGGCTACGTGATCGCGGGATCGCCCAAGACGGTGCGCGAGCGTCTGCGCGAGGCGATGAAGTCGCTCAACTGCGGGCATCTGATGCTGCTGCAGCAGATCGGATCGATGCCGCCGGAACTGGTGCGCAAGAGCACCAGCCTGTTCGCCACCGAGGTCATGCCGTACATGCGCGACCTGTGGACCGGCTTCGAGGACAAGTGGTCGCCCAAGCGTGACCTGCCGCAAGCCGACTTCGCGAAACCGGCGCCGGTCCATTTCGAGAAGCACGAGACGAACGGCACGGCGCGCGCGAGTGCGTCGGCCTCGGCGGAGGTTCGGAGCGCGAAATGAACACGACGCAGAAACTTCTCAACGGAAAATTCTCGCTTGAGATGCAGACCTATGGGAGCAGCGGCGAGCCGCTCCTGTTCATCCACGGCGCGGGCGGCCTGATGCCGGTCGAGCCGTTCCTCGAGGAGCTCGGCAAGACGTTCAAGGTCTATGCGCCGCAATTTCCCGGCTACGCCGAATCGACGGGCAACGAGCATATCGACGATATCGGCGACGCGGTCTGCTTCTTCCACGAGCTGATGGACGAACTCGGAATCTCGACCGCGAACATCGTCGGCCATTCGATGGGCGGAATGCTCGCGGCGGAAGTCGCGGCCTTCGACGTGCATCGCGCAAAGAAGCTCGTGCTGATAGCGCCGGCCGGGTTCTGGATCGATGAAGTACCGATACCCGACCTGTTCGCGGCGCAGCTGACCGAGATTGCGCCGCTGCTGTTCCACGATCCCAACTCGCCGGCGGCGCAAATGTTGACGGCGATACCGACCGACTTCAAGGCGCTGGAGACGATGTACGTCGAGCGGGTGAAGCGGTTCGCGACGGCCAGCAAATTCCTGTGGCCGATCCCCGACCGCGGTCTCAAGAAACGCGCGTACCGGATTCAAGCGCCGACACTGCTGCTGTGGGGCGACGACGACAAGCTGATTCCACCGGCCTACGCGAAGGAGTTCACCAGCCGGATCAAGAACTGCAAGCTGGAGTTGATCAAGAACGCGGGGCACATGGTGATGTACGAGCAGCAGGAGGCGCTGGTCGGCGCGATACGAAATTTTCTGAAGGGGTAAAAAAACCTCTCCCCTCGCCCCTCTCCCTTCAGGAGAGGGGAACAGAGAGCGCGGCTGGAGCATCGACGCTCCGGCCGTTTTCTTTTTGTCTTGAATCTGAACGCGCGCGCGACTAGCTTGCGGCGCATGGCAAATGAAAGTGCTCGCCCCTCGCGCGGCGTATTCCTCACCGTGATTACGGTGCTATTCCTTCTGCTCGCGCTGTCCGATTTCACCAAGGCGCTTCAATTTGTCGGCAATCCCGCGGTCGGCGGCCTTGTCATACTCGGCCACAAGTTCCACGGCGTTGCGCACAACCTAATACTCGGGCCGATCTTCGGCATCGTGCTTCTCGCCTACGCGTACGGCATCTGGAACCTGCGTGCGTGGATGCTGCCGCTGTCGATCGTGTACGCGTTCTACGTGCCGGCGAACATGGTCTTGTTCTGGTCGCTGCATCAACTGCCGTCGCCGACCAAGGGCTTCATAGTTATGTATCTGTTTCTTTCGCTGACCGGTTCCGTCGGCACAGCGATCTATCTTTCGTATCATCGGGAGCGCTTGAGCTGACGGTCGCGCGGGAGTTGACGGCGGCGTTGGACAGTTTTAAATTGCAACCACTATGAAAATATACGAATTCACTGGAGCTCCGAATCCACGCCGCGTGCGCGTTTTTCTCGCGGAAAAAGGCATCAACGACGTTCCCTCCGTGCAGGTCAACATCGCGACCGGCGACAATCGCAAACCCGATTTCCTGAAAATCAATCCGATGGGCGGGTTGCCGGTGCTCGAACTTGACGACGGCACGCATATCGCCGAGTCGGTCGCGATTTGCCGCTACTTCGAGACCGTCAAGCCCGAACCACCTCTCATGGGAGTCGATGCGAAGGACAAGGCGGTGGTCGAGATGTGGAATCGGCGGATGGAATTCGAAATCCTGTCGATGACTGCGGGATCGTTCCGCAACACGAGCGATTTCTTCAAGGGGCGCATTCCGCAGGTCAAGGAATACGGCGAGATTTGCCGCAACGCGGCGGTGAAGCGACTGGAATGGCTCGACACGGTGCTGGCGGATCGCGAGTTCATCGCGGGACCGCGCTACACGATTGCGGATATCACGGCGCTTATCGGAATCGATTTCGGGCGCACGACCGCAATCAAGATCCAGGAGAATCAGAAGAACCTAGCGCGATGGCATCAGGCGGTATCGAGCCGGCCGAGCGCGAAGGCGTAACGGAGGACCGCTTCGCGATTGCAGAACCGGTACCGGCTTCGCTGGCGCGAAGCTGTCCGAGATCCTTCCTGCCGCTCGCGTCGCTCGCTTTGTCAGGATGACAACGGCGCGCTCGCGCTGCTCGCTTCTGTCAGGATGACGGGTACTGTTGGCAGTGTTGACTGTTCAGCGCGAGGCGGACTGCGCGACGGCCGTTGGCGGGAGCGAATATATCGGCGTGTACATCTGGTAGCACATCAGATACACGATCACGCCCGTCACTGACACGTACATCCACAGCGGCCAGGTCCATCGCGCGATTCGGCGATGGCTGCGGAATTTGCCGCGGAACGCGAGCACAATCGTCGCGATCGCGAGCGGTACGATCACGCCGGCGAGGATTACGTGCGGGATAAGAATCGAGAAGTACAGCGAGCGGACCCATCCTTCGCCGCTGAAGCGCACGTTGCCGACGTTGTAGTGATAGACGAGGTATGACGTTAGGAAGACGGCGGAGAACCCCATCGCGGCGATCATGCAGGCGCGATGCGCCCGTACCATCCCGTTCTTGATGAAGATGAATCCCGCCAGCAGCAGGACCGTGGCGCATCCGTTGAGGAATGCGTTCAGCGGCGCCAGCGAATGGTAAGAATCCAATTGGATTCCCGGGCGTTCAGAGCTGCGGAATCGCCTGGTTATTCGGATTCGGCGTCTGCGGCGGCGGCGGCGCAACCGGATTCGCGCCCATCTCGGCGGGATTTGTCACCGGCCTTGGATGGTCGTAATGGGTCCACATCCGCGTCGTCAGATCGGGCAGCAGCATGAAGCAGAGAAACGTGACCAGTATCACCGGGATTATCGCGATGATTGCGAGCGCCCTCTTTTCCATCGCGAGATGCATGAAGTACATCGCGACCAGCACGGCCTTCGCCCACGCCAGCGCGACCAGCAGACCGACCTTGGCGACCTGCGGCAGGCCCATCGCGTACACGCCCAGCTCGACGGCGGTCAGAATCGACAGATATATAAAAACCGCAATGTAGTTCGGCCCGCTATGTTCGATCGGATGCCCTGAAACCGCAGCTTGCGTCGTCATTGTTCTAATTTCATCTCCGCCAGTAATCGTTGGGAAGCTGCTGCCTAGATCAAATAGATGAACGTGAAGATCAGGATCCAAACCAGGTCGACGAAGTGCCAGTAGAGCCCCGCGATCTCGACCAGGTTCGCCTTGGCCGGCGTCAGCTTGCCGGTCATGCCACGAATCAACAGCACGCTGTTGTAGACGACGCCGCCGAAGACGTGGCAGCCGTGGAAGCCGGTCAGGATGAAAAACGTCGCGTCGAACAGGTCAACCTTGATCGACATCCCTTTCTCGCCGAGCAGGTGATGCCACTCGAACGCCTGCATCCCGAGGAACAGGAGTCCGCCGAGAACGGTCAGCGCCATGAAGTTGCGATAGCGCGCCATCCTGCCGGTTTGGATGGAGCCGAGCGCCTCGACCATCGTGACGCTCGAGCAGATCAGGATGAACGTCATGATCGCGGTGGTAGTGATGCCTAGAAATGCGGCGGGCGACGGCCAATTGGGGTTGTCGATGCGCAGGGCGCCGTAGGCGGCGATGGCGGCGCCGAAGGTCATCGCGTCGCCGGCCAGGAACGACCACATCCCGAGCTTGCCGAGATTTCCCGGCGTAAGCGACGGTTCCAGCTGATCCTGAACCGCACCGTGATCGTGAGTATCTACTGCAGCAGCCTCGCTCATCGCGACCATCCTCTTTGGGGCAAATGGCTATAGTCAGTGTTCATTTGAAATGACTATTTAGTAGTTGATTTACGATCCTGTCGTTGCGACCGCCGATAGACGAAGTAAGTAATGCCTCCGATCACCGCAAACGAGGCATACGGCGACGCCACCATGAATAGCGCGCTGGTCTTATACGCCCGGAACGCCGGGCTGTCATCCGAGAGCCCGCAGGTCGCGCACGCGTTGGCCAGTCGCGGAGCGGCGGCAACAATCGCGCCGGCTATCATCGTCGCGGTTGCTTTGAGCCTTGCACCTTTCATCATCACGTTCTCCATCGGTGAAACTACATCAGATATACCAGCCCGAACAGGACCGGCCAGACCGCGCACACGAAATACCAATAGACGGCGCACATCTCAATCGCGTGGGCGTTGCGAGCGTTGTATCTGCCGCGCATCGCAAGCCCCACGACGCATGCCAGCCAGATGACGCCGGCGGTCACGTGCGCGCCGTGGCATCCGATCAGCAAATAAAAAGTTCCGCCGTACGTACCGCTGGAAAGCTTGAGGCCGTGGGCGACGAGCCGTACCCATTCGCTGCCCTGCACCGCAAGAAACGTCACGCCCAGCGCGAGCGTCGCGAGCAGATAACGGCGGGTCAGGCGTTGGCGGCTCTTATGCACGGCGAGCAGCGCAAGCGTCATCGTGACGGCGCTCGACAGCAGCACGAAGGTGTTCACCCAGGTGACCTCAATCGGCAGGCGCGGCATCGCAGGCGGCGGCCAGAAGGGAGCCGAGAGGCGGTAGATCAGAAATGAGCCGATGAGGCCGCTGAACAGCATCATCTCGGATGCGATCAGCATCAGGATCGCTATCATCCCGCTGCTGATGAAGGGACGCTCGATTTGATCGCCGCTGGCGCCTGAGTCGGAAGAGCGACCGCGGCGAACCGGCGCCACCAACGGGCGAATTTTTGCAGTCGATGCTGTCACGCCGAACGCCATATCAATGATGCTTCACTATGATCGTCACGACCGAGATTGCTACTAAGAAAACCATGATGCCGAGCAGTATCTTGAGTGTCCGCCAATTTTCCTCTTTGCGCTCTTCGCGCCTAACCAGGGTACTCATTCGATTACTCATACGCGATCCAGCACGAGTACTAACAAGACGATCGGCAAATAGACTATCGACGCGAGCAACAACCGGCGCGCCGCTTTGGAATTGCCGGGCGCGCGTACCATCGCGACTCCAAATGCCAGCATCCAGATGCCAAGCGCCGATGCGATGACGACGTAAGGAATTCCAGTGAGGCCGAGCATCGTCGGGATGATTCCGACCGCGATGAGGCCGAGGCTGCCCACGATGACGATTGGATTCGACGCGTTTCCGCCGCGCGAATTATTTTGCGGAAGCAGGTGGATGCCGGCGCGTTCGTAGTCGGTGCGATAAAGCCGCGCGACTGCCATCGTATGCGGCAACTGCCACAGGAACATGATCGCAAACAGGATAATCGGCTCCCAGCCCAGCCCGGCGTGCGCCGCTGCCCATCCCGCGACGGGAGGAAGCGCGCCCGGAACCGCGCCGACGATGTTGCACAGCCAGGTGTAGCGCTTCAGCGGCGTGTACACGCCGAGGTAAATGATCGTGATTGCGGCCGTCACCACAGCGCAGAGCAAGTTCGTTGCGAGCGTCAAGTACATGAGGCCCGCCGCAGTCGCGACAACGCCAAACGTCAGCGCTTCGGCCGGGCGCATCCGCATGTCAGGCAGCGGGCGATTGCGGGTGCGATCCATCATCGCGTCGGTGTCGCGCTCGACGTACTGATTAAGCGCGAGCGTCCCGCCGGCCGCCAGCGCAGTGCCGGCGAGGAGATTCAGCGCGAGCGTCAGGTCGAAGCCGGAGCGTCCGCCGAGATAAAAACCGGCGAGCGTCGTGACCAGCACCATCAGCACGACGCGCGGCTTGGTCAGCTCGAAGTAATCGCTCACACGGCCGTGCGGCAGCGTCAATGCGGATTCCGCCATCGCGACTTTCGCGCTCATGCGGTCACCTGCCGTTCGATCACGCGCGAACTCGTGCGCGACTCGATCGCATGCGCGCGATTCGGCACGCCGAGAATATGATATGCGCGAAGCGTCAGCGTCAGGCTGGTCGCGAGGACCGCCGCGCCGACTGCAACGTGGCTCGTCGTCGGAATCACCATCCGGCCGCTCCAGATTGTGATCGCACCGAGACAAATCTGGACCACGAGCAGGATTAACAGCCCCAGTGCGGGACGGCGCAGCGCGACGACCTCGCGATGAGTCCGCAGCACGCGCGCGACCGTCCACAAAACCATTGCAGTGACGACAATCGCACCGCATCGATGCGCAAAGTTAACCGCGATGTACTCGTTCCAGTACGGCGGAATTACGCGGCCGAACGAAAGCGGGAAATCGGGAATCACCAGCCCGGCGCTCATGTGACGCATCAGCGCGCCAACGAGAATCTGCATATAGATGATAGCGGTGGTCGCAACGGCGAGCGTCGGCAGCGAGATTCGCGAAGGTGGATCATCGACGTGCGGGGTCGAGTCCCAGCGCGGGTTCGTGAAGATGGCGATCGACACCATGAGGCAGAACAGCGCCTGCGCAGTGGCGGCGTGCGTAACCGCGATCGCCAGCGGCAATTCGAACAGCACGGTAATTCCGCCGAGGATGGCCTGCACGATGATTAGTCCGAACGCGAGCATGACAAGTCTGCGGACCCATCGCCGCGGCTCGGCGCGCCAGGCCCACGCCATCAACACGAGCGTGAGAATCACCACAGTTCCAGCAGCGAGGCGATGGCCGAATTCGAAACGGATACCGCCCTGCCAGGCCGGGATCAGTTTGCCGAACGCCAGCGGCCAGTCGGGGACGGCGAGCGCGGAACCGGTCGAAGTGACCAGGCCGCCGACGAAGATGAGGCAAAAGGTCGCGCCGGCGGTCAGCACCGCAAAGCGATGCAGTCCGCGCGCCTTCTCCACCTCAGTTGGCGACTGATTCGTCACTGGCTATTCGACTGACTAATCCGCCGCGGCCGTCGAGTGTTCGAGCAACTGCGATTGCGGCAGGTAGTCCTCCGCGACCTCCGGCGAGCTGTACTCGTACGGTCCGCGGTAAACGATCGGCACCGGGCCGGGCCAGTTGCCGTGCGGCGGCGGCGACGGCGTCGTCCACTCGAGCGTGTTTGCATGCCACGGATTCTCAGTGGCCTTCTCGCCCTTGTAATAGCTGTAGATGATGTTCGCGAGGAACAAAAACTGCGCGGCGCCGAGCACGAAGGCGCTGATCGAAATGAATTCGTTGATCGGAATGATCGGCTTCAGGAAATCGTACTGCTGCGGATTGTAAATCCGGCGCATATGCCCGGCCATCCCCAGGATGTGCATCGGGAAGAAGGTGCAGTTGAAGGCGACGAAAGTGATCCAGAAGTGAACCTTGCCCAGCTTCTCGCTCATCATGTGGCCGAACATCTTGGGATACCAATAGGTAACTCCCGCAAAAATCCCGAACAGGCTACCGCCGAATAGTACGTAGTGAATATGTGCGACGATGAAGTAAGTATCGTGGATGTACATATCGACCGGTGTCGACGCCATCCAGATTCCCGAGAGTCCGCCAATGACGAACATCGCGACGAAGGCAAGCGCGTTCATCATCGCGGTCGTATAGTGGATGTTGCCCTTGTACAGGGTGCCCAGCCAGTTGAAGGTCTTAATCGCCGAGGGCACTCCGATGATCATTGTCGTGATCATGAAGCTGCTGCCGAGCGCCGGGTCCATACCGGACTGGAACATGTGATGGCCCCAGACGACCCACGACAGGAATGCGATCGCGATCATCGCGTAGGCCATCGCGCGGTATCCGAAGATCGGCTTGCGCGAGAATACCGAGATGATCTCGGAGGAGATGCCCATCGCGGGCAGGATCATGATGTAGACCTCGGGATGGCCGAAGAACCAGAACAGATGCTGCCACAGCAGCGGCTCGCCGCCGCCGGCAGGCAGAAAGAAATGCGTGCCGCCCATGCGATCGAACAGCAACAGCGCGAGCGCCGTCGTCAGCACCGGCAGCGCGAGCAGCAGCAGAATCGCGGTGATGAACAGCGACCAGATCACCAGCGGCAGGCGGAAGAAGTACATCCCCTTGGTGCGCATGTTGATGATCGTCGTGATGTAGTTGATCGAGCCCATCAGCGACGACGCGCCGAGCACGATAATGCTGATGCACCATAAGTCCTGGCCCCAATCGACGCCGGTATATATCGGCACGGCGCTCAGGGGCGCATACGAGGTCCAGCCCGCGGCGGCGGGACCGCCAGTGACGAAGAACGACGACAGCATGATCACGCCGGCGACCGCACCGACCCAGAACGACAGCATGTTCAGCTTGGGGAACGCCATGTCGCGCGCGCCGATCATCAACGGGATGAGGAAATTGCCGAAGCATCCGACCAAGATAGGCATCACCACGAAGAAGATCATGATGGTGGCGTGCATCGTAAACATCGCGTTGTAGGTGTTTGGCGGGATCGCGCCGTCGTACATGAACGGCTCGGGCACCCAGTGAAATCCGGGGACCGCGGTCTCGGGAAACGCGAGTTCCCACCGCATCAGCATCGCCATCAGGCCGCCGATCGACATCATGAACAGCGCCATGAAGAGGAACTGGCGCCCGATCATCTTGTGATCTTCGGAAAATATGTAGGTGCGTATGAATCCGAGCTCGTGATGCTCGGCGTGCGCCCCGTGTGCCGCAACCGCTGCCGTACTACTCATTTTCGACTGGCTCCTCCGTGGGACAGTGGCCGGCGAATGCGGGCGTTACTTGTTCTGGTCGTATTGCTCTTTGATCCACTTGTCGTAATCCTCTTGCGACTGCACCGTCAGGTTGCCCTTCATCCCCGAATGTCCGAAGCCGCACAACTCCGCGCACGGAATTTCGTATTGCCCGGTTTCGGTCGCCTCGAACCAGACGTGAATGATGCGTCCCGGGACCGCGTCCTGCTTAAGGCGCATGTTCGGGACGAAAAAACTGTGGATGACGTCCTTCGAGGTCAGATCGATCCGCACGACCTTGTTCACCGGCACGTGCAACTCGTTCTCGACCATCAGGTCGTCCTTGGTGCCGAACTTGCCGTCGGGTCCGGGGTACGTGATTTCCCAATTGAACTGCTTTCCTGTCACCTGGTAGAACACGTCGCCCGGCGGCCCATGCTCCTTGATGTCGGCCCAGGTCGAGCGGCTCATGATCGCCAGCGTGATCAGGATAACCGTGGTCGCCGTGGTCCAGATGATCTCGAGGCGCGAATTGCCTTCGATATACTCCGCCTTGCGGCCGGGCCGGGTGCGATAGCGAATCATGAAGGTCACCATCGTGATCATCACGAGAACCCAGACGACCATCACGATCCAGAAGATCAACTCGAACAGAAAGTCGATCTGGGGGCCGAAGGTCGAGATGTCGTGCGGAAAATACAGATGCTCGAGCATCGAAGCGTCACCTCTGCGCTATCAACGGGCAGATGCCGGACCAGCGTTCGCCGCGCCAAACAAGGCGGCTGATGCAACCTGCCAACACCTTTCGATTCATGAATTTGGTGCGATTATGCCTGTCCGCGCCAGTATTAGTGAAATGAAAAATCCTGCTTCCCCGCCGCAACCAGCGCTAAATCACCGCCGGTATGACGCTCATATTTCGCCTGCAAATTCAAGCGCTTCGCAGTCGCG
The DNA here is from genome assembly GCA_963711565.1 of uncultured delta proteobacterium. Lineage (GTDB taxonomy): Bacteria > Desulfobacterota > Binatia > Binatales > Binataceae > Binatus. The sequence goes on from CAVQEQ010000003.1 coordinate 327,900, forward strand.
GGATCGCAGGGCCGGCGCCAACGGAAATCGGACGCCGTCGCGCGATTGGCGGCAACAAAGCTTTGGGCTACAACCAGTCGAGGAAGAGGAGGTCTTGGTCCCTTATGCCTGATCGCGTGGCGACCCTTTCGCAAAACTTCGAGGCGCAGGCCCAGAAGTACGGTTCGCGCGCGTTCCTGAAGGACAAGCGCGACAAAGTCTGGACCGACCATTCGTGGGCCGACGTTGCCGAGGCCGCCGGAAAGCTGCGCGCCGGACTGCTGGGCCTCGGCGTGCGCCCCGGCAATCGCGTCGCCATCCTGTCGGACAATTGCCCCGAATGGATCGTCGTCGATCAGGCTGTGCTCGGGCTCGGCGCGATCGTCGTGCCGCTCTACACGACCAGCGGCGTCGAGGAAACTGCGCACGTCATCAGCGACTCGGGCGCGAAAGTGATCGCAGCCAACGGGCCCGAGATGGTCAAGAAGATTCTTGGCCTCAGCGCCTCAATTCCCGAGGTCACCGCGATTGTCGCGATGCACAGTGGCGCGGAATCCACACCCGCCGTCAACGGGACGCCCGCCGTCGTGACGGCGGCGTCGATAAGTGGCGACGCGCCGGCGGCCATCGTCGAGGGCAGCAGCGACGACCTCGCGACACTCATCTATACGTCGGGGACGACGGGCACGTCGAAGGGCGTGATGCTCTCGCATGGCAACCTGCTGGCCAACGCCGAGGACTCGCTCGCCGCGCTCGCGCTCAACGATACCGACATGACGCTGTCGCATCTGCCGATCGCGCATTCGTTCGAACGCACGGCGGGCTACTATACCGTCGCGATGGCGGGCGGGACGATCGCGTTCGCGGAGAGCCTGGGGCAGATCGCGTCGAACCTGACCGAGGTCGAGCCAACCGTCGTGCTGACGGTGCCGCGCCTGCTCGAAGTGATACACAGCCGCGTGATGCGCACGGTCGAGACCTCGCCGCCGATGCGGCAGCGGTTGTTCAGGATGGCTCTCACAGCGGGCGAGCAGGCTGCAGAGTATCGGAATCGCGGGAAACCGGTTCCGCCGATGCTCGCACTCTCGATGGCGTTGTTCAGGCGGCTGGTTTTCGCGCGAGTGCGCGCTATCTTCGGCAGTCGAATCCGTTACCTGATTTCCGGCGGCGCGCCACTGCCGACTGAGATCAACCGGTTCCTCTCGGCCGCCGAAGTTCCAATCGTCGAAGGGTACGGCCTGACCGAAGCGGCTCCCGTCGTCGCGGTTAATCTGCATAACGGCAGGACCCGAATCGGCACGGTGGGACTGCCGCTGAAGCGCATCCAGGTCGAAACCGCGCCGGACGGCGAGTTGCTGCTGCGCGGGCCAAATATAATGAAGGGCTACTACAAGCTCGAAGCGGAGACGAAGGAAGCGATCGACGAAAACGGATGGCTCCATACCGGCGACATCGCGAAGATCAACGTCGAGGGCTACATCTCGATCACCGATCGCAAAAAAGAAATCATCGTGCTGTCGGGCGGCAAGAACGTCTCGCCCGCCTACGTCGAAGGCAAGCTCACGGCAGACAAGTTCATCAGCCAGGCCTGCGTGATCGGCGACCGCCGTAAGCATCTCGCGGCGCTGGTCGTCCCGGACTACGAAAATCTCGTCGACTTTCTGAAAGAGAAGAACCTCGATCCGAAGAACGCGGACGCGCTCACAAAATCAAAAGAGTTGAAGACGTTCGTGCAAGGGCGAATTCGCGAAATCAACAAGCAGCTCTCGGACGTCGAAGCGGTCGCCGCATTCACGATCGTCCCGCCGCTAACGCAGGAAAATGGAGAGCTGACGCCGTCGCTCAAGGTGCGCCGCAAGATAGTGCAGGCGCATTTCAAGGATCAGATCGATTCGATGTACGGGGATTGAATGCGGGGCTACGCGCCCCGCGCCCGCGGCAGGGGTGACCCCTGCACCCAATGTGAAGAGCAAAGTCGCGCGCAGCGCGCTACTTTGCTCCCAGGGGCGGTGGCCGGATGGTGTGCCTGACAGATCTCAGCGCGCGTTCTTCGCCAACCAAGCGCTTGAGCGCTTGAAGTACGCGCGGACATTCGTGGATAGATAGCGCGTCCAATCCGGCCTGCTCTCGCTGCGCTCAGCCGCGAACTTCGCCAGTGCGTATCCATAGATCTCCTGCGACAAGTAGCCGAGGCGCCGCATCGACCAACTATGCCATCCGCCACCAAGATCGTAGTGGTTGAATCGCGCCGCCGAGTTCGCACTGAATATGCCCAGTCCGAGAAATACCGTCAGCAGATCGGTCATCGGTTCATGGTCGGGCGCGCTGCGATCGATGTGCCCATCGCCGAGAAGAATCAAATGGCCGAGTTCGTGCGCGACCGTCGCCACCAACACGATCGGATCCTTGAGCACCGAGCTCTTGAGAGCGATAACCACTCTGCCGTCTTCTTCAATCACTGATTCATGCCCGAAGTAGATACCTGCGGGCCGATTGGTTTGTATACTCCAAAGCGAATTCTCGCGGAGTTCCTCTGCCTCGTCCGGAAAGATTTCCAGCTTGATGCGAGTCCGATCGATCTGCCTGTATCCGCAGATTCGATCAACCAGCGCTTCCAATGAGGCTTTACTTCTGTCGAACGCGTCGGGGAAATGCTCGGCGTCGGGCAGGACGACTCTTGCTTCGAGCAGGCGCTTACGACCGAGCATCGCTTCCAGGCGGACGAAGCCCTCGTCGACCCACAAACGCTCTTCCTGGTTAACAGGAAGTTTCGGAGAGAAGCCCAGCATTGGTAACCGGACAGACTACCGATTCCGGTTACCTACTGCGACTCGTTCTCTGTCGCCGGCATCCTGCTCGATTCGAGGAACCTAACCCCTAACCCCTTCCCGAGCGGGAAGGGGAACCCGATTTTATGATTTATGTGACCGAGAGCAAAGTAGTGCGCTTCGCGCAACTTTGCGATTTGATACCGGGTGCAGGGGTCACCCCTGCCGAGGGTGCGGGGCGAGGAGCCCCGCGTTTCATTTGGTGCCGTTCTCGGCGGCCATCAGTACGTGAATCGTCGTCAGCTTCTTGACCATGTAGGCGCGCTTGCCCTTGGGCGTGACGACTTCGATATCGTCCTCCGCTGCCTTGCCGATTAGCGCGCGGCCCAGCGGCGACGACAGCGAGATGCGGTTCTGCGCGCCGTCGACTTCCTCCGGCACGACGATTTCGAACTCCGCGATACCGCCCTCGTCGAGATCCTCGAGCTTGACGCGGCTGCCGAGGCCGACGGTGTCGCGCGGGATCGTCTCGAGATCGATCATCGTGAGCTCCGCGATTCGCGTCTCGAGGTTGCCGACCCGCGCGCGCAGGAACTCCTGGCGCTGCTTGGCCATCGCGTACTCCGCGTTCTCCGACAGGTCGCCGTGAGCTCGCGCGCGCTCGAGTTCCTTGGGCAGATCCACGGTGAGTTCGCGCTTGAGCGTCTCGAGGTCTTTCTTGAGCCGCTTGATTACCGGTAATTCAGCCATCGATAGATTCTTCCTGGAGCAGTCGTCTTTATTCTATACGATTCACAGCGTGAGCGAGCGTCAATCGGCGACGATCAACGTCAGGCTCCGATTCACTCCTGTCACGCTCTGAATCTTGTGCACGATCAGCTCGCCGAGCGAGGTCACATCCGCGGCCTCGCAAATCGCGATGATGTCGTGCGGACCCGTGACCGCATGCGCCACGGAAACACCGCTCACCCCGCGAATCTTGGCCGCGACCTCGCGCGCCTTTCCCGGTGACGTGTCGATAAGAATGAATGCCTTTACGGCCATACTCGTTTCCTCCCGCGCGCGCCGGTAATCCGGCACGCAGTTAGCGCGGTGGCGGAATCAAAGTTCCCTTCTCATCATATACATAAAATCCGCGGCCGGACTTGCGGCCGAGGTAGCCGGCATCGACGTACTTCTTCAGCAGCGGGCACGGACGGTACTTGTCGTCGCCGAGCACGCGATGCATCACCTCCATGATCGCGAGGCAGGTGTCGAGCCCGATCAGGTCCGCCAGCTCGAGCGGGCCCATCGGCTGGTTGGTGCCGAGCTTCATCGCGGTGTCGATATCGGTCACGCCGCCGACGCCTTCGTACATCGTGTAAATCGCTTCGTTGATCATCGGCAGCAGCACGCGATTGACGATGAATCCCGGGAAATCCTGCGCCGTCATCGTAGTCTTGCCGAGCTGCTCGGCCAGCGTGCGCGTCTGCTGAAAAGTCGCTTCCGAGGTCGCCAGCCCGCGAATGATCTCGACCAGCTTCATCGCCGGCACGGGGTTCATGAAATGCATCCCGATGACGCGGTCGGCGCGCGAAGTCTTCGCGCCCATTTTGGTGATCGAAATCGACGACGTGTTCGAGGCGAAAATTGTCTCCTGCGGGCAGACCTTGTCGAGCTTCTGCAGCAGCGCAATCTTGGCGTCCTCGTTTTCGGTCACCGCCTCAATCACGAAGCCGACCTTGGCCAAGTCCTCGAGATTGGTGGTGGTCTCGACCCGGCGCATCACGCGATCGCGCTCCTCGGGCTTGAAGCGCCCGCGCTCGATCATCCGGTCCAGGTTGCGCGCGATCGAATCGACCCCGCGCTTGCACATGTCCGGCGCGATATCGTGCATCACGACCGCGATCTCCGCCTGCGCCGCGACCTGCGCGATTCCCGCACCCATCTGCCCTGCCCCGATAACGCCAATCTGCTGCAAACTCATTCCTATCTCCGAAAACCGGCCCGCCCCGAACTAGAGGTACGGGATATAATTCTTGAGCGAGCTAAGCAACGCCGCAACGTCGGCCTCGTCGCCAAGGTCGCGGCACAGGATTTCATAGTAGCCCTTGATACGGCCGCGCTCCTGCTTCTCGGGCTGCTCGGCCAGCATCGCCTGGAAGTCTTTGAGAATCGCCTGCGTCTCGAGTTTTTTCTTGACCGGAATCGCTTCGTCATCGACCGCAATCAGCAACCGGATGTGATCGATCATCCGGTTCATCACGGCAAAATCGCTGCGATCTTTTTCCACCATCGAAAAGCCTCAGTGATGCTCCGGCGGCTCCTCGCCGCCGACCCACGTACCCGCGCCGCCGCCAGCGCGCATCGCGGTGCGCACCTTCATTACGTCTTCGGGCGACTGGCGCCCGGCATCCCGAGGTTGCGCATCAAAACGTTGGTCATCTTCGAAGTCAGCCGGTCGCGGATTGTCGGCTCGGCGCCGACTTGCGCGTCGAGCACCACGTCAACCTGCTTGCGCGTGAGGCCCTCAGCCACGAAAATGTCGACCAGCCCGGCCAATCCGACTTCGCCGCCCGCACGGTCCACGATCGCGATTACTTTGGCGCAGGGCGTACAGACGCGACGGATAAGACCGGCGCGCTGGCTGCAATAAACGCATCGCATCAGGAGACCCCAAGCCCTGAAAACCCCGAAAAAAGCTTGAAGCGGCCGTACGCACGAATAATCGGCGGGCCCGCTTCATTTCCGAGGCTACTACCGGCTTTAGGTGGTCGCAAGTATGGGAAACCGGGTCTGCTTCGGACCGATCACGCTGCGAGAACCTCAAGATTTCGCGCCGACGCGCCCCGCACCCCCTTCAACGAGATCGCCGAGTCGAAGGTGGCCAGCCGGCCTTCGTTCATTACTGAAATTGCGAGCAGATAGACATCCGTGATCTGGCGATACCCCTGCACGTGATTCCAGCTAAACCGCTGCTGCTCGCACACGCTCACCGAGTCGGGCCAGAAGACGTGAAGACGGTCCGAGCAGAATATCCGCAGACGCGCGGCTGCATCCTCAACGGTGGTGTGGCTGCCAGGATAGGACGGGTTCGACAAAATGCGCACGAGCGCGTTCTCAGTGAGCGGACAAGTCGCCCATCTTTGGTTTCGATTGTGCTCAAACCATGCGTGCGCGGCTTCGTGATACAGATGCGCGGGATCGAACAACGCCACCAGCACGTTAACGTCCAGCAGGGCGATCACCGGCGGTTCAATGCCTCAAGCCTCGTCCCGCAACCGATTTACGATGTCCGGCGTGACCAGCTTTGCATTCCGATTCTTCGGCAGGATCGGCACGCCGTTACGATTGCGGCCGCCGTGGTCCCGCGGCGCCAACGCGCTACGCGCAAGATCGGAGAGGACACGACCCGCGGTAGTCCTCCGCTTGGCGGCCAGTTCCTTCGCGCTCTCGAGCACGTCCTTGTCGATGTCTAAAGTGGTTCGCACAAAAGGATCATCACGCATCAATCATCAGATGTCAACCGGGTCTCGAAGACGAGCCGACGGTATCGTGCGTTTGACATCGCAAACTGGCGCGACTAGTATCGCAATTGAGAATCATTCTCATAATTGATTATTAACCAGTCGTTCACCGCATCATGACTCAAACCGCCCTCGCCTACTTCTTCTATTCGCTCGGCATCCTCTTTCGCGAAGGCATGGAAGCGATGCTGGTCGTCGTCGCACTCGCGGCCGGCACGCGCGGCGCGGGACGAATCGGCCGCGCGCGCGACGTTTATGCGGGCGCAGCCGCCGCGATCGTCGCGAGCATCATGCTCGCGTGGGCGGTCAATCACCTGATCACCGACGACGCCAGCGACACGCTCGAAGGCGTCTTCCAATTGTTCGCCGCCGCGACGCTCTTCTACGTCAGCTCGTGGATGACGTTGAAGGGCCAGGCCGACCGCTGGATGAAATTCATCTCGCACAAACTCGAGAACGCCGAGCACAGCGCGATCCCCGGTATCGCGCTCGGGCTGACCGCATTTCTCGCCGTGATGCGCGAGGGCGCGGAGACGATCGTGTTCTTCCAGGCGCTCACCAATGGCGCGACCGAAACCGTCGAGCGTCACGCGGTTGCGGCCGGCATCGCCGTCGCCGCGATCGCGCTGGCCGCATCGTTCGTCGTCATCAAGCGCGCCGCCGATCGAATCCCGATGCGATTCTTCTTCCAGGCCACTTCCTTCATGCTCTACGCGCTCGCGATCGTGTTCGTCGGCCAGGGTATCGCGAGTTTACAGGAAGCGACGGTCGTCCCGACGACCTTCGTGAACTACGCGCCGACGATTCCGATGCTCGGTATTTTCCCGACGATTCAATCGCTCGGCGCACAGGCTGCCTTGCTGATGCTCGCGGCGGCCTATGTCTTCGTTCCGCGCAATGCTGCCGCGCGGCAGATCAGGGTTGCGGAGCGGGCGGCGATGCGGCGGGCGCGCCAGGCTTGAGCGCGGGCGCCTCGGCCACAGAATCCTCGTCACCGCCGAAGAGCACGCTCTCGACGTCGGAACTCAGCTTCTCGGAAATCACCAGCGCGCGATATCCCATCCGCATGCATTGATCGACCATCGGATCGCGCGAATCCGCACTCGCGCGGGCATGCTTAAGCGCGACGCGCAAATCCTGCGTCCGATCGAGCAGGACGGACAGCCGCGCCTCGACGATCGCGGTTGAATTGCCGCCGCCCGAAAGCGCGAGCGCCAACGATTCGTTATGTTCCGAATCGCCCAGCGCATGAAGCGCATTCTTGATTTCGGTGCATGCCGATTCGGCATCGTTATCGGAACCCGGCGATACGTCAACGGCCAGCGTTGGTTGACGCCATGCAAGGAGCACAACCGCAATCACGAGTAGCGTCCGGGTAGATACTGAAAAAGAGCCGGCCACGCGGCCGGCTCAGAAGTCGTTCTATGTCCGGGAGCGCGCGATGTCGTCAGGCGGCGTTTTCCTCGCTGGTGTCGTAGCCGAGCGAGCTCAGGAACGCCTCCTTCTGGCCGGACGGCATGATGTAGATTCCGTCCCATCCGCAGACCTCTTCGCAGAGCAGGCATCCGACGCAGGTCTTTTCGTTGACCTGCACCTTGCCGAGATAGACCGCCGTGTTCTCGGGCGACGGCGAGATGCAATCGAACGGGCAAACGTCCACGCACACGCCGCATCCGTTGCAGTTGTCAGGATGCACGACGGCGACCGGGCGCTCGGCGCGCTTGAGCACGTGGGTCATCTCGCCGTGATTGTTCATGATTGCGTCGTCGGGGCAAATCACGCCGCACGCGCCGCAATCGATGCACATCGCGGCCTCGATGTAATAGACCTTTTTCGACAGGCCCGAGATGGCGCCGGTGGGGCAACGCTTTTCGCACGCGCTGCATCCGGTGCAATTCTCGGCGATGATTTCAAATGGCATCCTGACTACTTCCTCATCTCGTCGATGATGCGTTCACGATGGCCGTGCTCGATCAGCTGATCGTTGCGGCGGGCCTGCTTGAGGGCGACGTACGTGAAGAACATCACGAGGATCATCATGGCGATGATCGGGATGTTGTCAGGAACGGTCAGGATTTCGAGAAACTGCTGAAGCCCGGTAATTTGCACGATTGAATCCTCGACGCTCTCTTCTATCTCTCTACAATCAGAGGTACCAACAGCATTAGCCGATGTCAACTTTGGCGGGGTGACGGATGCGTCCGGCTAATCGCACGGCTGCCAGGTCCGACCTCTTCCCCTCGCCTTGAAAGGAGAGAGGATCGAAGGTGCGGGTCCTTTATTCAGCTCGCGATTGGTCCGCGCGATGCAGGATTCCGGCTACCTAGAAGCTGAGCTAACGGCAAACCGCCGATCGCCATCGAAACGAAGCCCTGGTAGTTTGCAGTCTGAGAGAGTCGCTAACAAAACGTCACACCCCCCAACCTCTTCGCGAATCATGGATCACGAACCCAAAACGCAGAACGATCACAACGCGTATATTCCAGGCGCGCGTTTCTCCCATGCGCGACGCGCTTGGCGGGTTCGCTCGCGCGGCGAGTTCCCATCGAGGGCGCCGGTGGGGCGTTCCTGACTAAGCCCCTCACAAACACGTAGGAGGAACTGGGCGGCGATGTATAGGCGGATTCCCTACCTAGAAAAGTTCTCTGACTCAACTCTTCTCGGACTATTACTCTTTACGTTCGGGGCGACCGTCGTGTTCTTCACTTATGAGATCGGTTCACCATGGTTTCAATTGTTCGTCGTTACACTCTTCGCGGCCGAGGAGGCTTTTCTCTTCAGTCCCGCTTCTCTTTCCATGCGTGAGTCCGTACACCGTTGGTTTCTCGCTGACCCTGCAATGAGACCAACACAACCGTGGGATGTCACTCACCCGTGGTTAGTGAAAGGCATCGCCATCCTCGTATTGCTAGCAGAGGTAGCCCTCTTCGCCGTCTACCAGCTTCCGATGAGCATCTTCGCAGGTTCACTCTCCTTGGTTTTTCTCCTTTCTGTGAGCGAAGAATTCTTCCGACGGCTCTCTGCTACAGCGTTTCCCGTCAGCAAAACTTGGACAGATTGAGCCGTGCAGATGTTCCCGCAATTAGACAAGTGACGTAGGAGTGCCGCGCCGCGCTACGGCAGGATAGCCCGTTCCGCGGGGCAGCGGTGACCCCTGCACCCAGTGACTTTTGCGGGTACACGCAGAGCCGCGCGCGAACACAGACGCACTCAGGACATTCGGTTACGATTCGGGATGGCGCCGGATAACTGACATCGCGCGCAACGGACGATCGGCTGCAGAATCTCTTGCACAGGGAAGTTGGCCGGCCTATACGGGACCTGGAATCGGCGAGTCAAGACAGAAATCCCGGGTAAAACTGAATAAAGTAGTAGCGTTGTTGGTTCTCGGGGGTTTGGATGGGACTGCGGGATAATCCGGCTGAGTGACGTGGGAGCTGGAACACATGCTGCGTTGCCGATGCGCAAGGTTCCGATCGATGTGATGCGTGCGGTGAGCATGCTCTACATCGTCGGATTTTGGCATTTGCTCGATTATACGAAAGGTGTCGGATGGCATTATAACCCGGTCACCTATCGCCTCACGGTTGGAGCACTTTCCCTTTTCGTCCTGATCTCCGGTTTTCTGACAGGGCGCAAGGACGGTGGTCTGGCGCGAGGCGAAATCTGGAGATTCTATGAGACGCGGTTCTGGCGCATCTATCTCCCCTTCGTGATCGCCTCCGGCCTATTCCTGGCGGCAGGAATGAGCGATGCCATTCCGCTGGTCAAGGGCGTCACACTCGTCGCCATGCTGCTGGCGCCGCCGCCGTTCACATTGTGGTTCGTAAACATGATCGTACTCTTCTATCTGATCGCCCCGCTGCTCATCCGCATGCGTGGGAACGTGGTGGCTTACATCGGCATATGCCTCGCGATCGTTGGAGCCATGAGTGTGTATCAATCGGAGATGGGGAGGATAGATATGCGCCTTATCCTCTATTTCCCTTGCTTCGCTGCCGGTATATTTCTGGCCGCCGAAACGTTGCCGTCATCGGCGCTAAGTCTCATCGGCCTCCCACTTCTCGCCGCTCTGTCTCTTTTGCCTACGCTGACACGTGAGTCCGGCAGGCTGGAGAATGACCTATGGGCGGCGCCTTGGGCACTTTTCGCTTCTATCGCAGTCTTTGTTGTCGTTATGCGCGCTGGTCGGAATCTAAAACCGCGCGCGATTCTCACACAGCTCAGCGAGGCGAGCTTTTTCATGTACCTTCTGCATCGTCCCCTCTATCGTTGGATGCAGAGCGTTTGGTTTCCGATTACAGAGAAAGCGCAGGTTCCTTATCTGTTGTTCGTGTGTCTGCCGACTATCGCGATCGTGGCGTGGTTTTGCCAGAGAGCCTACACAGGTTTGTTGGAGCGGCGTGAGGTTCGAGTCGCTGCGCCTACTGGTTAGAAGCGAATAAAAGAGCTTCCTGTACAGGACCTCGTGGAAGTTGGCCGTCGCCTCTATCCCAATGAATAAGTCCTGCCCCAGTTCTCTTAGCCAGCAAAGCCAATCTCTGCTCGTGATTCATAGGCTCCCACGGGACAAGTTTCTCCGCAAGCACATCCATTCTTCGAAGAAGGGTCAACTCCAGGAAAAGTCCCATAAAATCCAGGTCGCGGAACACTAAGGAGCCGGACTCTCTCATCCTGTCACGAATCCGAGCTAGATGGACCGGCATCTCGGTCCAGTGCAGGCCAGCTCGGTGGTGATGACAAAGGTGGTATCCTTCGTTCATAAAGTTGACCCCATCAAGAACGGTTACGGTGTGCGCAAAGTAGTCCTCGGGCCGTTCCGAGTCGTAAAAACCGTGCTGGACCCATGCGACAATTGCCGTGATGAAGTTCTGGCAGAGAAGAGGAACCAACACGAACATGATCCCAATTCTCCAGTTGTAGATAGCGACAGCTCCGAAGTAGGCATAGTAACGCGCCATACCCCATAATAGGCGTCTTCGGTTCTCTTCATCGCCTTTAGCCTTAAAGTAGGCGTACGGAGCGATCCCCAAAACCGTCCAAATGTTGTTCGAGAGATACCGCAGGAAATCCAGTTCAACTCGTTCGATCGTAGCCCCTGGACTCTGCCGTGTCATCGAATCCGCCATTCTCTCTATGGTGGAGACGGACATGAACCGTCCGATCCAGTTCCGGAATGTTTCCATACAAATATCCCAGAAAGAATTCGACGTAGCGGCCGAAGACCCTATCGTACTTCTCCGAGAAGTAGCCTTGGCGCCGGTGCGCTTCCAGGTGCTTGACGCTGAACATCCTCACAAACCGGCGGAAGTTGAAACCATAAAGGGAAATATAGAAAGCGATCGCGAGCAGCAGTCGAGGTCTTCCTAAAGCAAGTTGGATCAGGAAAATTGGTATGGCGCTGAGGCTAAGGGAAACCATGAGTCGTAACGCAGGCGTGTCTCTGGAGTCCTGCAGAACTTTCTGCCCGAGCTGATCGAGTAACCGGTCGTAAGCCCTGGAGAGAAATTGATACGCGTTGCGTAACGGACTAACCCCGCGGAGAATCACGGCCGCGCGGTAGCCTGCGAAGGAAAGCAACGCCACGAGCGAGATGGCACCCGTGCTTGCCAGTGCTATCGGGACTCCACACCAGCGAAGTCCGACTTTCGGATTGACTCCAAAATTCATAGTTCGATCTCGACAGCGAATGCTCTCGATGTCTTCCCTCGACCGCATGTCCTTGTCAAAAGCCTAAGCCCGAACGTACTGATGATGGAGCCCGCGCAAAATTGATAGTCCCGAGATGGTGCCGGCCGGAACCGCGCACGTCGAAAGTCCGGCGCGTTGTGCTCCACAATAATGGTGCGCATAAGCTTGTTCGGGTGAATGGGCACGATGCGCTCGATCATGCGCATGATTGCTGCCCGCACTTCGAGCGGATCGCGGCGTGACACGCAGTAGGAGAGGCCGGCCTGAAACTCACTCTCCACCAATGTGGGCACCCTTCTCCGCTACTGAGCGGCGCATTAGCGGGATGAAAAATACCAGGAGCAGGCCGACTGCGGCTGAGAAGGAGAAGACGTCAAAGTAGGCTAGCGACGAGGCCTGTTGCTCGCGCGCTTGGCCGAGAACGCCTAACGCCATTTGATGCGATAAGACAGCATCGCCGTTGTGCTGTAAGAAAAACGCCTGACCTCTCGTCAACAGGTTGGTGACTGGAGGATTCAGGGGATCCAGGCTTTCATTCAGCCGCAGGGTGTGAAACTGTTCGCGCCGTTCCTGGATGATTTGGGCGACAGACGTCCCTACACTGCCACCTTCGTTGCGCAGCAGGGCCAGCAATCCGACGGCAGCGCCGCGGATCTCCTTGGGGAGATAGATAAACGCTGCCACGTTGAGAGGGGCGAATAGCATCGAGAGTCCCGCGATCACTACTACTCTCGGCCAAACCACCTGCCATGGACTGATTTCAAGGTTGAGGTGTGCCATCCAGTAGTTTCCCAGCGCCATCGTGATTAGACCGCCGGCCATTAGATAGCGAGCATCGAAGCCGCGCGATAGCAGTGCGCCGACGACGACTAGCATGACGATCGCGAAGATTCCCGATGGCGATAGCACCAATCCCGAGGTGGTGGCATCGTAGCCAAAAAGAGATTGCAACAAGGCGGGAAGCGAAATGGTGTTGGCGTAGAGTACCGCATAGGCGCAGAAGATGATGAGGCAGCAGGCGCCAAAGTTTCGATCGGCTATCGTCCGGAGCGCGACTAATGGATTGCGCAGATGCAATTCGCGATAGATCAAGCCCCCTAGCCCGAGCGAGAACAGGATCAATAGCGTCTGCACGCGATAGAACGGATCGCCGAGCCAGTCCCACTGCTGTCCTTTGCTCAGCATCACCTCCCAGCAAACCATCGTCACAGCGAGCAGACAGAGGCCGAGCACGTCGAAGGGTTCGCGTCGATTACGACTCCTGGCGCGTTCAGCCTGGAAATATTCCGGGTCCTGGACCAGGGCGTGGCACATGAAGTAGGCCAACAGGCCGACCGGCACGTTCAGATAGAAGATCCAGCGCCAGCCGTAGTTGTCGGTGATAAAGCCGCCGAGGGTTGGCCCGACAACCGGCGCGAGAAGTGCGGCCATCCCAAAGATAGTCATCGCCTGGCCTTGTTTCTCTTGCGGGAATGCGTCGAGAAGCACGGCCTGGCTCGAGGGTTGGAGACCGCCGCCGGCGACACCCTGAACCGCTCGAGCTGCGATTATAAAACCCAGGCTTCCGGCCATTCCGCATAAAGCGGACGCCAAGGTAAAGACGGCTATCGAGAGCAGGAAATAGTTTCGCCGGCCGAGCCGCAGCGCCAGCCATCCGGAAATCGGCAAGACGATCGCGTTGGATGCGAGGTAAGTGGTGATGACCCACTCGCTATCAATATTAGCAGCCGACAAGCCGCCGGCAATGTAGCGCAAGGACACATTGGCGATGGTGGTATCCAGAACTTCCATGAAGGTCGGGATAACCACCGCGAAGGCTATCAGCCAGGGATTGACCGATCGCCTCGCGAGCGGAACCTGGAGGGTGGCGGCACTCATTGTGGGCCAGGAGCAGAAACGGGACCACTCGCGGAGATTGAGGCTTGAAGCATCTTGCCGGCGTTAGGACCGGTAGGCGTCTGGTAGATGTACACGTAAGGAGTGACCGATAGACCTATGAATAGTGGAGCTACGTCAGGATTGTAGTTGGTCAACTCGATTCGCACGGGTAATCGCTGCACAACCTTGACGAAGTTTCCGGTCGCATTCTCGGCCGGCAGCAGCGCCAGCGTAGAACCGGTGCCCATCGTGAATCCGGAAATACGACCCTTGAAGTGCCGGTGACTGCCGTACATGTCGATGTCGAGATCCACCGGCTGTCCGATGCGCAGATTCGCCAGCTGCGTCTCCTTGAAGTTGGCGTCGATCCAAATGTCGGTGAGAGATCGCAACGCCATCAGGCCCTGCCCGACGATAACCTGATCGCCCGAATTGACGTCGCGGCGCGTCACGACACCGTCGATGTCGGCGACGACGTCGCAATAGGAAGGGTTCAGCCTGGCTTGATCGAGATTAGCTTGAGCCTCCTGCAACTTGGCCTCAGCCTGTTTAACGTCGGGCGCATTTTTGGAAATCTCATCGAAGATCGCATTGATATTTCCGGACGAGTCGCGCTTGTAGAACTCTGCGAGCATCTCGTCGGGAGTCTCGTTGAATGAATGAACAACGCCGAGCTCGGCCGCGGTTTGCATGAGTCGCGCCTGGGCAGCCTTGACCTCAGAGTAAGTCTGGTCGAGATTCGCAGGGATGCCGCTGAGCTCTTTGCCGTTCCTAGGTGTGGGTGGCAGCCCAAGTTCAGCACGAACCTGCGCGACATCATGCTGAGCCTCCTGTTGCTGTGCCTGAGCTACCGAAAAGGCTTCCTGGAACGAATCGAACTCCTGCTTTGCAATAACGTGCTGTTGGTATAGCTGCTGCTCCCGCCCGAAGTTTGCCTTAGCCTCGATGAGGGTGGCATTCGCGGCTTGAAGCGAATCAACTTTGGAGTGCAGGTCGGCGACCTGGTTGTTAAGCTTCTGCGCAGCATTTGCGAGATCGAACCTTTGGCTAAGTCCCAAGCTCTCAAGACCCCGAACTTTCGCTTGTGCTGTGACAATGCCGACCTGCGCAACGGAGAGCGCAGCTTGCGCGATTTCGACCTTGACCTGGTAGGGCTCCTTGTCAAGCTGCACGAGTAAGTCGCCCTTGCGCACCCGATTGTTGTCGTCAACCAGCACGCGCACGACTTGACCGGGCACCCGCGGCGCCACAAAGGTCACGTGTCCGTTAACGTAAGCGTCGTCCGTTGATTCAGTTCTGAAGGCGGTGATGGTCCAGGGGATGACCTCGTATAGCGCCAGAAGGACAAGCACACCGCCTGCGATCCACATCCACAGTGGCCGCCTTTGAGGCTGCTTGTCATTAGAGGCTTGCGCGACTGGTGCATCGGCGTCCGACGTGCGTACGGATGGGGCCGGTTCGTGGAAGGATTTGCCGGCGGACTCCGGTGAGTTTCCATCAGGCATGGTCGCGATCCTCCTCTAATTCACAACCGCATCAAAGTGAAGCGGGTCGTGGGGAGCTGGGAATATCCGCCAGATAGCGATTCAACTCAGAGAATAGCAGCTCAAGTCGTCGCATCGATTGGAGTTCCGCCATCATCGTGCGGCGCGGATCGAGCGGCCACGATGCCAATCGGGCAAACCCATTCTCCTCCAAGCGTGAACTGAACTCGTTGAGTGGTTCCGTCAACTCGTCGGCTGAATGTTTCTGCGCGATCGCACGAGCGGCGGAAGCGCTGAGCCATTCGGCGCCGCTAAAGAAATCCTGCCACGAGATAAGCTGCTCACGAATCGCGTTGGAGAGCCGCTCACGCGCAGACTCGGTTGCCGGGTCGAGTTGCGGCATTTGAGTAAGAACCCGCGCGGTCGCGATCGAAGACAGCAGGTTTGCAATCCGGCGAAGAGTCCCGGCCGCTTCGACGATCCCATCATGGTAAACGGCGCAGGTACGTCCTTCCATCCGCGCGTCTTCGGCGATCTCGAGGAACTCGGTCAGCACGCCCATCGTTTCGGAGTTCGTCTTCAGGATTTCATCCTCGCTGCTCGAAGCTGAACCGCCTGGCGCCAGCGCGAGCATATTGGCAAGGACTCTTCGCAGCCTCGGCAACAGGGAATCACCGGCGTATTCCGGCCACAGGGTAAAGAAGACGATCGCAACGACAAAGTCACCAAGCAGCACGCCCCAAATGCGCCAAAGAGGCTCGTAGATATCGACAGATGGGCTCAACCCAACGAAGATCAACGAAAAAATGAACCCCATTTGCTTGCCCGCGTACGAAATCCTTGAATTGCCGAGTGAAAAATATGCAAACAGATAGAAGACCGCGAAGGCCGCAAGCATGTAGGCTGGGAGGGTGTCGAAGTTCGGCGAAATTATAATGATCGCGAGAAGGGAAACCGCTCCTCCGATAACAAATCCGGCGATTCGGAGGTACATCTTGTGCAGCGTTGCGCCATAGGTGGGAGTCGCGATGGTTATTACGGTCACGAGGATAGTGAATAACTCCGGACGCCGACTGGTGAGGCCGATTACATAGCAGAGCACGACGCATAAGCCGACTTTCAGGCTATAACGCACAGCCGCAGAATCTGCACCGTTGGTGAATCGAGGCACAGGACTGTTTGACAGATCCGCCGTCGTGGGCCGCGGAGGTTCATCCAGTGGGCGCTCGATGTGCTTGGCCAGCACAGCCAGCGAATCGATGAATTCCGCGAAATTTTCGATTTCCGCAGAAGTGGCATTGCCTATGTATGCTGGTCTCATCTCAATCACGCGCGCGGCCAGAGTGTCCATAGCCTGGCGCAGACGCGTCCGCGTGTCAGACGCTTGCTCGTCCGCACCTGTAGCAATGCGCGCCAGAAGGTTGTGGGAGATCTCGTCGAGCGCGGCGGCGATAGCATTTACCGCCCTTTGAATTTCGCCCGGAACCATCGTGCGAATTACTCGAGGCAGGTTCTCGCGCGCCGTCGCGATTAGGCGATCCACTTCGAGACTGATACGAGCGGCGCGCGTGATCGCAGCAAGCAGGAGCGCGCGGCGATGCTCGGACGCGCCCTCGGCCAACGCTTGATTAAGAAGGGTCATATGTGCAGGTAGGTCGGAAGTCGCTGCCGGCAATGGCGGTCGAGGTACGCTTTCGCCGGCGAGAAAAAAGTTCGCAGCCCCGAGAAGCTGCGAACGGGCACGCGCGACGCTCGCTCCGAGAGACTCCATGAGGATCGGCTCGCCCGGGTCCGACCACAACCAGTTGTCGAACAGAACGATCACGCCCAAGGCAATCGCGCTGGCGTCGAACGAGGCTGCTGCAGTCCAACCGATTTCCTGAGGTCCAAACACAACGTCGTAGAATGTAATGAGGCAGACTATCTGTATAAGGATCAGGCCCGCGCCAAACTTGCGCGTCGCTCCCACGTAGGTTGAAAATGAAATCCACGCGAAGACAAACGGCAGCATCAACCATGGCGTCTCCGCGAATGCGCGCGCCATCACCACCGATGTGATTAGCGCGAGCATCACCGCGATTTGCCATGCCAGCGCCTTGCGAATGGACATCATCGGTCCCGCGCCGACAAGGAGCCAGACAATTACCGCGTCGAGCTTACTGTTGACGTGACAGCTAGCGTCCAGCGCAATCGCGATTGTCACAATCGTGGCGATGCGTAAGGCGGTGCGAATCTTCCGGGCGCTGGGAGCAATTTCGTGTGCTACCAGCGCTTCGAATCGATCCAACCAGGCAAATGGCCGTTGGATGCCGACCTGTCGCTCTATGAATCCTGCCACGCGATCGTTTACCCGGTACGAGAGTGCGATGCCGCCGCCCGCGCATTAGTTGCAACTGGGCCTCGATGCGCGACTTGTTTCGAGCTTTACCGATGTCTTACCCAGGGCGGTTGCCGGCCAGGATAGATTTGGCAACTTTGACAATGTGCTCTGGAGTAAAGCCCAGCTCACGCATCACGATTTCACCCGGCGCCGAAGCACCGAAGCGGTTCAGCCCGATGATTGCGCCTTCGAGTCCCACGTAGCGCTCCCACCCTAGCGGGGAACCTGCCTCGACACTGACTCGCGCTTTGACGCCGGGAGGAAGAACCATGTCCTTGTAGGATTGCGGCTGCGCCTGAAACAGATCCCAACACGGCATCGAGACCACCCGGCTGGCAACTCCCTCACGAGTCAGTTGGTTGTGCGCCTCGAGCGCGATCGAAACTTCGGAACCGGTAGCGATGAGGATGAGCTTGGGCGGACCTGCAGCGCAGTCGGCAAGGACGTAAGCTCCTTTTGCCGTTCCCGCAGCGGGGGCCAGCGCACTGCGGTCAAAAATGGGCAACTTCTGGCGCGTAAACACCAGCCCCACCGGCCCCTCAGTATGCGCCACCGCGATCTTCCACGCTTCGACTGTCTCGTTGGCGTCGGCTGGACGCAGAAGCATTAGATCGGGAATCGCGCGCAGGCTTGCCAGTTGTTCCACCGGCTGATGCGTGGGTCCGTCCTCGCCCAAGCCGATGCTGTCGTGGGTCCACACGTAGATCACGTGGGCCTTACTCAAAGCAGCCAGTCGGATGCTCGGCCGCATGTAGTCGGAAAACGTAAAGAAGGTCGCGGCGTAAGGCAGGATGCCGCCATGCAGGGCCATGCCCGTGGCGATTGCGGCCATGGCGTGCTCGCGAATGCCGAAATGGATGTTGCGCCCCGCGTACCCCAATGGACCGCCCACCATTCCCTGGGTAGGGGGCGCACCTGCGGGCGGCTTAAACTCGGGGCTCTCGAAATCGCCCTTGCCCTTGAGCGCGGTGCGTGTCGACGGATCGAGGTCGCCCGATCCACCGATCAAGTTGGGTATCACCTCGGCCAACGCGACGATGGTTTTCTGTCCGGCGTCGCGCGTCGCCATCGCGCCATCCGCAGGCGTGAACCGGGGAAGGGCCGCATCCCATCCCTTGGGCAGTTCACCGGCGAGCGTCTGCCGAAGCTTGTCAGCCAAATCCGGATCGGCAGCGCGCAAACCATCCACGCGTCGATGCCAATCCGCCTCGAGGTCGCGGCCTTTTTCCACCGACCTGCGAAACTGGGCCAAGGCCTCGTCGGGAATGTAGAAAGTCTTGTCTTCAGGCCAACCCAGCGCCCGCTTGGTTAATCGCACCTCTTCGACGCCCAAGGGCTCGCCGTGCGCCTCAAAAGTATCGTGCTTATGCGGACTGCCATAGCCGATATGGGTGCGCGCCACGATTAGCGACGGCCGGTCCTCCACCGCCTTGGCCTTGGTTAAGGCACTATCAACCGCGGCAATATCCATCCCGTCGATATGCTCGACATGCCATCCATAAGCCTGGAATCGCGCGCCTACGTCTTCGGTGAAGGTAACGTCGGCGCTGGCCGAGAGGGTGATCTGGTTGGCGTCGTAGAGCACGATCAATCGCCCGAGCCGAAACTGACCCGCTATCGAGGCAGCTTCGGCCGCGACGCCTTCCATCATGTCGCCGTCGCTGGCCATCACATACGTATGGTGATTCACCACTTCGTGGCCCGGCCGATTGAAGGTGGCTGCCAGCCAGCGCTCCGCGATTGCCAATCCCACCGCGTTCCCAACACCTTGACCCAGCGGACCCGTCGTAACTTCTGCTCCGGGCACCACACCATACTCGGGATGTCCCGGAGTGCGGCTCCCCCATTGGCGGAATTGCTTGATATCGTCCATGCCAAGGTCGTATCCAGTCAGGAACAGCATGCTGTAGAGCAGCATGCTGGCGTGTCCCGCCGACAGGACGAACCGATCGCGATCGGGCCATTTGGGGTTGGCGGGACTATGCCGGAGATGGCGCGTCCACAAGACGTACGCCATCGGGGCCGCGCCCAGCGGCATTCCCGGATGTCCCGAGTTCGCTTTCTGGACCGCGTCGATCGAGAGCGTCCGGATAGTGTTAATGCATAAATCGTCGATTGGCTGAATCGTCGTAGTCATGATTCCTCTGAACCGTGAGCAATATCACGTTCCGCGTCCAGATCACGGGCCGCAGACAATTGTGTGACCAGTGAGGAAGAGAAAAGTGATCGCGAGTCAGGCGTCGCGCTCGTGTTCAACTATGCCTTGACTTCCCGCAATCTGCCCGTGTCCACGTCGAAAATGACGCCGCGCACGGGGACCTCTTTGGCAATCCAGGGATGCGACCTGACTTTCTTGATCTGCTCCCGGGTATTTTGCTCGGGGTCCTTATAGGAGAAGAAGCGCATTGGAGCCGGCGAAGCATCGCCGGTCGAAGCGCTCAGCTTCGCGTTCAGCTCGTCATCCGTGAATGTCGTAAACCCGCAGCCGGTGTGGTTGAGCAGCAGTATCTCTGTGGTCCCGAGTATACGGTTGGAAACAACAAGTTCCCCGAGAACATCTTCTGTTACGGCTGGTCCGCCGGTTCGGATGACGTCTAAATCGGCTTGCGGCAGACCCAAGATTCCAGGGAGGTCCGAGAGCCGTGGATCCATGCAGGTTACAACTGCGATTTTGGGGGCCGGACGCTTCCCCATCTTCGGATCGTAGTTTTTTGCATAGTTGCTGTTTGCTTCCAGCGCCTTATCGATAATGCTCATCGTGTTCCTCCTGACAGGCGAACGGTGCGGCCAAGCCCGTTTTTGTAGTGTCGCTCTCCCGACCGTATATGGCAAACCCCAAGCTGGCGGTGGCCGGATTCTGGCAGATGGCACCATTGCCGAGCGCGTTGGCCGGCACGATTGGTCATTCCTCGGAGAGCTTTGTTACAATCGACTCAGAATGCGATTTTGCACCGAGGCAATGATTTTATGAGTGACGCCGACGGCCTTCGCTATACAAAGATACCGCTCAATAACGGCTCCGATCATATTCCGGCGCTCGGCTTTGGCACGCTGATTCCTGATCCGATCGCAACAAAAGAGGCAGTCAAGATCTCGCTGGCAGCGGGCTTTCGTCAATTCGATTGCGCCGAGCGGTACCGCAATGAAGAACAGGTGGGCGAGGCAATGCGGGCGGTGTTCAAGGAGGGCAAGGTCAGACGGGAGGACGTTTTTGTAGGAACGAAGCTCTGGAACAACAATCATCGTCCCGAACGCGTCAGACCCGCCTTCGACGCAAGTCTGAAAAGACTGCAACTCGACTATGTCGATCTATACAGCACCCATACTCCGTTCGCTTTCAAACCCGGCGACGAGCAAGACCCGCGAGACAAGAACGGTAATGTGATCTATGACGAGGCGACGACTCTGACGAATACCTGGAAGGCTTTGGAGAGCCTGGTGGACGAAGGCAGGTGCAAGGCGATCGGATTGTCGAACGTCTATTTGGGACAGCTGAAAGAAGTGTTCGATAGCGCTCGCGTAAAGCCGGCTGTTGTTCAGGTCGAATCGCATCCATATCTACCTGAATGGGAGCTGCTCAACTATTGCAAGAAGAATGGCATCGTGATGCAGGCCTTCGCGGCGTTGGGTCATGGTATTGAACCCAAGTTGATCGACGATCCTGTGATCACCGCCATTGCGAAGCGCGTCAACAAAACCCCCGCTCAAGTCCTATTGGCCTGGGCGGTGCAGCGCGGCACGGCTCCTCTCACCACAGCCACCAGCCTCCGCCATATCGAGGAAAATTTTGATATCTCGACTCTTCCCGATAACGCTATCGAAGAGATCACTCAAGGGATCAGTACGCGAGTCAGGCTCAATTCGGTTGTTGCCACTGGCATCCCGGGGTTCATTCCCAAGGGAAGATAAACGTTCGAGCCGGGATTTCGCGGAACCTAACCCCTAACCCTTTGCCTCGAGGGAAGGGGGACCGGAGGGCGGGTGCGGAATCTTTAGACCTCTCCCCTAACCCCTCTCCCTTCTGGAGAGGGGAACAAAGGACGCGTTCTGCGCGACCGCTTACCTAATTCTACTTTGGGGCTTTGCCGGTTCCTGATAACTCTACGGACTGGGGCGAAGTTGTCAGGTTGTCGTAGATCATCAGTTCGCCGATCTGTCGCGTCGTGTCGGGTGGGGTGAAGGTTACCTTTACCTTGCAGGTTTTGCCGGGATCTAGCGTTGTGGCGCATTCCGATTTTATCGTGAAGACCGACGGCGTTGCGGTTTCCATCGCGATGCTTACGGCTACGCCCGTCTTTTTCTTGTTCGTATTTTTGAGCGTTACGGTCTGGGACTTGCTGGGTGTTCCGACTATCACCTTGCTGCCGAATGAGAGCGAAGCGGGAATTATGCTCAGCCGATTTCTTTCACCGCCGGGGAACAATCCGAATACAGCGAGCTGGGTTTGCGTACCCATGTAGACCGCGCCGTTGGCTACCGTCGGATTGGTGAACTTTACCGCCGGTCCGGGATCATCCGAGTTGAACTGGTTGCTGTTGTATAGCTCGTTATTCAGGCTGGCCGCATCGAAGGCGTAGAGAATCGCGGGACCGGCCGATTTCCATGCCGTACTATCGATCGCCCACAGGATGCCGCCGGTGGTGCCGTTGGCTGAGATGACCGGCGACGCGCCGGGGAATCCAAAGGTGTGGTTCGCGGCCGAGGCCCACGGCGTCTTGATCAATCCATTGGAGAGAACGAACATCTTCGGCTGATCGTTCACGCCGACCGTGTAGATCATGTTCCGCGCGCCGGCCTTCTTTACCGTTCCATTCCAGTACGCAGGCGTACTGAACATCCCACCGATCTGGCCGTTCAGTTGCTGCACCATCTCGTTCATGCTCGCGTTGAATCCACCCATCGCGTCGCGATTGACAAGATAGATCGTTCCCAGCTTGCCGACGCCGATCATCAGATGAGGGTTGGGCCCGGGCTGATCGGGCAGCAACAGGTTGCCGCCCGAGCCCATGTCCAGATCGTCGTCGTCGAGGAGCAACTCGTCCAGCGGTGTGAAAAAGGTGTTGACCGTGAATGAACCGGGCGTGCCGAGGACGGGCGTCAGCCTAAGAAAGCTGTCGCCGTAATCGACCGGCGACGCGCCGGTATCGAAGTCCCCGTTGCCGGTGATCGCGATTAAATCGCCGTTGGTATCGACGCCGGGACCGCATCCCGCCTCCCAGATGCCGGCCTGCTGGCCGTTGGGTGTAGTGTTGAACACAGCCACCTGCGCCAGGGTGGTCTCGTCGTAGCCGAGAATCCATCCGTGGTAGGGCTGAACGTCGCAATGCGAGGCGAAGGTCAAATAGACGACGCCGTTCGCGAGCGTCAGCGCGGGCCGATCGTGCTGCAGCAGAGGATCGAACGTGATTACGCCGTCAACGCTGTCCTCTCCAGTTCCCGGCACGCTCGCCGTAATCGTGACGGGACTGTTCGGCTTTATTTCAAACCCAGTCGTGATATCCAGCGCGTGAAGCTGTTGCTGATACTCACCGGGACCGAGCTTGACCTTGGAAAGGACGTAGAGCGTCCCGGTGTCGGGGTCAATCACGGGCGTCGCCGTAATCCCAATCATGGGGGTGATGTCGGTGCATGACGATCCGAGATCGGGCTGCGGCACCGGGGTAATTCCATCGGCGGGATCGATGAAGCTCGTTTGCCATAGCGGAGGACCCGGGGCGTCAGCGTCAAAGGCGTAGACGCTGTCGTTCTCGGTCGCGACGTATACGACGTTGTGCGTGCCCTGGCCCGGAATCTCGACCGCCGGGACGTAGAGCGGCTGCGCATAGGCCTCGCCGTCAAGCGCGTCGGTGAAGAGCAGACCGAATTTCGACGCGGTGACGGTAGAGGGAGTCAGCACGCTCTCCGCGAGGTTTTGACCGGTGCGAAAATTATCGTTGCGGTAAAGGTATTGCCCGGTGTAACCTGGCTCCAGCGCGCGCGCCGAGCGCGATTGCGCCGCCGCGGACGTCGCGCGGCAAATCAGGCCGATGCCTGAGATAAGTGCGACGAGCGCAGCGCTCAAACCCAGTCGGAACGATCGCTCCGTCACCTTCCCCACCGAATTGATCTGTCGCGTTTCGCACGCATTCTAATGAGGTAAGCGCGGCGCGTCCATCACCGTTTCCCGTCCGACGGCGCCCTCTGACCGCGCACACAAAATTCATACTTGCTTATTGGCAAAGATAAATCGTACCTATCAGGGTGCATTCAGGAACGATACGCAAGAACGGGAGGTACGGCCGATGATCACTCAATCGTCGAAGCGATCGATTGTCATTGCGACATTGGCGCTACTGATGGCCTGCGCGACTGAATCGCGCGCACAAATCAGCAGCTATATTCCGTCTGCGCCGGGTCAGGCGGCGCAGGCACTCACCGGCAGTCAGCAGTCGGCAGCGAACAGTGCGTTGTGTTCCGCGATTGGGAGCCATTTCCCCAATCCCGCCGCTGCCGGTCCGTCCGCATTGAGCGACCCAGCCGTGATGTCGACCGCGGCTACGTCATTCGCAGGCAGCACGAGTCTTCCGCTATCGAGCGCCACCGACATGCTGAAAGGGTACGTAGCTCAACATGCCACCGACATCCTCGCGACGTGCGCAACGAGCAACGCGACGAGCGGCTTGACGTCGAAGATTCCGGGGGGCGGAAGTTTGCCCTCGGTTCCAAAAATGCCCTGAATCAGGCGGGACACGCTTGCAGGGCGGCGTTATCTGCGGGCAGAGTATTCCGACATGGGCAGTCATCCGCAGGCTTCATCTTATACCGCTGCCGCGCCGCGCGGCTTCTTCAACCTCATCTGGGGCATCGTCGCGACGATTCTGTCGGTGCTGTGGACCGCGATCTGCGCGATCAGCGCGGCCAGCGCGGCTTTGATAAACAAGCCGCACTGGGTCACCCTGGTTACGCGAGCGTGGGGGCGCGGAATAATCGGAGTTTCTGGCATCAAGGTGCAAATCGAGGGCCTCGAAAATCTCACCGGCCTGCGGTCGTACGTGCTGGTCGCCAATCATCAGAGCTTCTTCGATATCTTCGCGACCGCCGCCTACATGCCGGGCGAGCCGCGTTTCGTCGGCAAGAAAGAACTGCTCAAAGTCCCGCTGGTCGGCTTCGCGATGAAGCATGGCGGCCACATCCTGATCGACCGCGAGGCCGGCGGCCAGGCAATTCGCAAGGCGATCAAGATCATCCAGAGCGGCCTCGACGTTTGCGTCTTCGCCGAGGGCCATCGCTTCAACGACAATCGCATCCACGAGTTCGAAGACGGCGCGGCGTGGCTCGCGATCCTGTCGAAGCTGCCGGTGGTGCCGATGTCGATCAGCGGCTCGGGCGTTTTCTTCCCGCGCGGCGCGATGTTCGTAACGCCGGGCCTGACGATGAAGATGAGGATCGGGAAGCCGATCTCAACCGACGGAATGCGCAGCGCCGACCGCACCGAACTGACGCATCGCCTCGAAGAAGCGGTCCGCGCCAGTTTCACGACCGAGGTGTGAGAGGTCTCGCGCTTATCTGACGTGAGTTTCGCGCGATCGCGTGTGCGGCGCAGTTGACGTGATCAGCGGCGCGAGCATCAAGCCCGCGGCGTGATTCAGCACCTCCTCGAAGTCGAGGTCGGGGTTCACTACCCAGAGCAGCGTCAGGCCCTCGAACAGCGCGACGCCGCTGATTGCGGCCTTGCGCGGATCGACCGGGCGCAGCTCGCCCTTCTCGACACCGTCGGCGATCAGCCGCGAGAAGGCGTCGATGTAGGCCTCGAAGTAACCGCGCGCGCTCCGGCGAATCGAGGGATTGCGCGCCGCCATCGCGTAGGCCTCGAGCTCGACGCCGGCGACCTGGCGGGCGTTACGGACCTGCTCGGTGGCGCATCGCGCAACCGTCATAATGCGCTCGACGACGGGGCGGTCTGATTCGAGCTGCTCGGCAACGTCCTGGAGCGAGCGCTCGAACATGCGCGCGAGCGACGCCGCGATAATTTCGTCCTTGCTCTTGAAGTACCAGTAGATTGCGCCCTTGCTGAGTTGCGACTCCTCGACGATTTGTTCCATCCGCGATTCGGCAAAGCCGTTGCGCGCGAAGACCTTCTCGGCGGCGTCGAGGATCTGATGGCGGCGTTCTTTGCTGACTTCGGGTCGCGACATTTTACGCAGTCTCGCTTAAGACTGCGCCGGATCGACCGTCATCTTCAAGCCGTAGCGCGGGCGCAGCGTGACCAACGGTTGCAGCTCGACGGGATGCCCCGGGACCATGCGCAGGCGAAATTTCTGCGCGATGGCGGCGAGGATCAAATTTGCCTCGGTCAGTGCAAAAGTGTTGCCGATGCACAGGCGCGGGCCGCCGCCGAAGGGAAAGTATGCGTAGCGCGGGCGATTGGCGGATCGCTCCGGCGAAAAGCGATCGGGATCGAAGCTTTCGGGATTCTCCCAGAAATCCGGATGGCGATGGGTCAGCCATTGGCTCAGCATCACGCTGGCGCCCTTGGGCACGCTGAAACCGAGGACCTCGTCGTCGGCGAGCGGCGAGCGTCCGATCGACCACGCCGGCGGATAGAGCCGCATCGACTCGTCAATAACCATCGAGGTGTAGCGCAGGTTGGGCAAGTCGGCGACCGTGGGCGCGCGCCCGCCAAGCACGGCGGCGAGTTCGGCGTGGAGCTTTTGCTCGACCGCGGGATTTTGAGAAAGCAGATACCAGGTCCACGCGAGCGCGTTGGCGGTGGTCTCGTGGCCGGCGGCGATCAAGGTGAGCGCCTCGTCGCGAACCTGTTTGTCGCTCATCGCTTCGCCGGTGTCCTCGTCGCGCGCGGCGAGCAGCAGCGAGAGCATGTCGCCGCGATCCTCGCCGTGACGCCGATGATCGGCGATCATGCCGGCGATGAGCGCGTCGAACGATCGGATGGCGCGGCGGAACTCGCGGTTGCGTCGCGTCGGCAGCCACGGCAGCAGCGTGCCGAGGTCGAACTGGCCGAGGCGTTCGTTGGTGACGGTTACATCGTGGCCGATTTCATGCGCCAGCTCGCCCGCGATTTCCACCTTGAACAAAACGCGCGCGACGATCTCGAGCGTGAGTTGCATCATCTCGTTGCACACGTCGAAGGTGGCGCCCTCACCGGCGAGCGAACTCCACTTATCGAGCATCTTGAGCGTGCTATCTACCATCGTGGCGCCGAATTCCGCGATGCGCTGGCGATGGAACATCGGCGTCATCAAGCGGCGCTGACTCAGCCACAGCGGATTCTCGCTGGTGAGCAATCCTTCGCCGAGAACGCGCTTGAGGATTTTATAGTCGGGGGACTTGACGTAGTTGCGATGGTTCTCCTGCAGCACGTGCTTGACGCCGTCGGGATGCACGACCAGGAAGATTCGCATCGGACCGATCCGGTAGCCGACCACGTCGCCATAGCGCTTGAAGTCGACGCTGGTGTGCTCGATCGGTTTGCGTACAATCCGGAACCCGGAGAGCGGCCCGCGCGGTCCCGGCACTGCTCGCGAGGGTCGAGCGAGCGGACCGACGCGTGGCGCGAGTTCGGGCGAATCGAGAGTGGAAGCCTGGGGAGCGTTCAAAGTATTCATCGTCTAAACCGACCAGTCAGTCTGGAATGAAATAAATTTACGCGGCGAGCATCGAAGAAGCAAGGGAATCCCCTACCCTCTAAATCGCGAGCGGCAGATCTAATCTTGCGGAGAAGACGCGTGCTCATCTATACCCGTAGCTGAAGTCATCGCAGGAGTATCGAAACATGACGACAGCTACCGCGCCCAAAGAGTCGGCTGCTCAATCTCATCCGATCGTTGATACCGCATGCGGCAAGGTTCGCGGAGTTGCCGCGAACGGGGTCAGCAGCTTCAAGGGCATTCCGTATGGCGCTTCGACTGCGGGACGCAATCGCTTCATGCCGCCGCTTGCGCCGACGCCGTGGGCCGGAGTGCGCGACGCGCTCAGCTATGGACCTACCGCGCCGCAGAATCCGTCTTCGATGCGCGGCCTGGTCGATCCACGCAGCGGGTTTGCTGCGTACGCCGACGCTGACGGTATCGTCGAGAGCGAGGATTGTCTCGTGCTCAACGTATGGGCCAGCGACGCGAGCGACGCTCGCCGGCGGCCGGTGATGGTCTGGCTGCATGGCGGCGGCTTCCAGGCCAGTTCGGGATCGCCGCTGATTTACGACGGCAGCAACCTGGTGCGGCGCGGCGACGTGGTCGTCGTCAGCGTCAACCATCGCCTAGGCGCGTTGGGCTATACGTATTTCGCCAGCATCGGCGGTGACGAATTTAGTGCGTCGAGCAATGTTGGGATGCTGGATTTGGTCGCGGCGCTGCAATGGGTGCGCGACAATATCGCGAAGTTCGGCGGCGATCCGCGCAACGTGACGATCTTCGGCGAGTCGGGAGGCGGGCAGAAAGTCTCGACGCTGCTCGCGATGCCGTCGGCGAAGAATCTTTTTCATCGCGCGGTGATTCAGAGCGGCCCCGGATACAGGATGAACAAGCCCGACCACGCGGCGAAGGTGGCGGAAATGCTGCTGGCTGAGCTCGGACTCAGCGGTGAGCAGCTCCGCGACGCGCAGACCGTGCCAGTCGAACGCATCGTGGCCGCGCAGGCGGCAGTCCAGGCCAAGCTCGCCGCGCGCGTGCCGGGCTTTATCCAGGGTTTCTCGCCGGTGGTCGATGGCGTTACGTTGCCGCAGCATCCATTCGATCCCACCGCGCCCGAGGTTTCCGCCGGCGTGCCGTTAATCATCGGCTACAACCGCACCGAGATGACGCTGTTCGTCGCCGGCGATCCGACGGCCTTTGCGCTCGACGAGGACGGGCTGCATCGACGTGCCGGGCGTCTGCTTGGAGCGGAGGCAGATAGCGTGATCGAGGTTTTCCGCAAAGAGAATCCCGGCGCGAGTCCGTCGGAGCTGATGTTCCTGATTGGAACCGAGTATCCGACCGCCGCCTACTCGAGAAAGATTGCGGAGCGCAAGGCCGCCGCGGGTGGCGCGCCCGCGTACCTGTACCGCTTCGATTGGGAGACTCCGGTTGCGGGCGGACGGCTCAAATCACCGCATGCGCTCGAGATTCCGTTCGTGTTCGACAACACCGCGTATGCCCCGCGGCTCGCGCCGGACCGCCCGGACGTCCACGCACTCGCTCACGCGATGAGCGATCAATGGATTGCGTTTGCGCGCACCGGCGATCCCAACGCCGACGCGGCGCCTCGATGGCTCCCTTACAATGCACCGGATAGGGCGACGATGATTTTCAATAGCGAGTGCAGGGTCGAGAAGGATCCAAATCGCGCGGGGCGGCAGGCGATCGACAACATCCTGTTTCGGGAAAAGTAGTCGAACGGTCACGCTTTGCGGTCGAAGATGAACAGGGGGACCTGATTGGAGAGCTTGGGATCGATCGTCAGGATGCGGCGTCCCGACTCGATCTGAATCGTACCGGCGTCGAGACCGGCGATGTGAAAGTTCGCTACTACTTGATCGACATCCTCCGCTTCGAGCCACAGACCGATCATTCCTTCGCTCGACGCATCGATCTTCGCGCCGGTGACGAGGCGAATGTCCGCGCGGCCGACCTGCACCGACGCCGACTTCCCGTCCGTCGATCGAGTTACACGGAAACCGAAGTTCTTTTCGTAAATCGACGCTGCGTCCGCGAGATCCGTGGTCGCGACTTCAAGTGTATCGAGGCGTTTGATCATCGTTTGAGAAAAAGACGGGGCCGGATTGCTCCAGCCCCGCACCTCACCCCTAGCCCCTCTCCCTTCAGCAGAGGGGAATTGGAACCAAGGTTGACCGCGACTAGCCCTTGGGCTTCAGCGAGAAATTCGCCGTAGTCGCCGCGCCGTCCTTCACATTAACTTTCTGAGTGTCAACACCAAGCTTCTCCTGCCACACTTCGAGCGTGTAGTCGCCAGGCGGCACGCCCGCGATCGAGAAGTTGCCCTTGTCGTCCGTCACCGCGAAGTATGGAGTGTCGGTCGCGACCCACCATCCGTGCATCCAGGCGTGCGCATCGCAAGTGACCTTGATCACTTCCGGCTGATCGATTTTTTCCTCGATCACTTTCTTGAACTTGGGCTGCGCCATGTTGAACGACGGATTCTTTTCCGAATAGGTGTGGATGTTGTGCAGAATCCCGTCGTCGTTCACGATTTTCACGGTGCTGCCGGCCGGGAACGCGAGCACATGCGGCACGTAGTCGCATCCTTTTTGATCGAAGGTTACGTCGCCGGGCTTCATGTCGCCCTTGGCACCTTTCACAACCACGACGGCGTTCGCGATTCCGCCGCTGCTGTCAACGATGAGATCTTCCGTGAAGTGCGGATGGAGTCCGCAGACTTCCTTGTCCTTGGTCACTTCGACCGGCTTGGGTGCCGGCGCCGTGCCGTCGTACTTGACGGTTCCGCTAATCGTGCCGCCGGCTGCGCTCGCGATGCCGGCGCCGACGCTCATGCTGAGCGCGACTCCAGCGCACGCCGCCAGTACAACTGCATACTTTTTCATTACCATTGCCTCCTGGGAAATTACCCGGATAGTTCTACTCAGTCTTAAACAAAAACTCACTTTAGCGAATACTCAGTTGCCAACTCAATCAACTGGACGATCATAACCTACTTCTTACTCACTTTCGTCGGTGCCTTCTCCGCCTTACTCACTTTTGCCGGCACCGCGGCCACCTGGCCCGGCAGCGTCTGTCCCGGATGAGTTCCGAACCAGAAAATATAGTCGCGCAGCGCACGGATTTGATCGTCCTGGTTGCCGCCCAGGATGTCGTCGGGACCCCCCGGATAGAATGAAGGCATGTGGGTCCCGGGCTGAATCGCCGACGGATTTGCGATCCACTTCAGTATCCAGTCGGGATTCAAGCGCTGATGCGCCAGCGCCAAATCAGGCGCCCATCCCGATTCCGGCCCTTCGGGCTTCTTGTCGCCCTGCTGATGGCAGCTGAAGCAGTTGAAGTAATCCTTGGTCATCAGCTTGGCGCCCGCCTGCAACTCGGCCGGCGGAATCAGGTCGGTGTTGATGAACATGAAGGGCACGTTGATGTCCGACATGGCCGTGAAGTAGTTCACGATGGTGTCGTCTTCGCTGTTGGTGAAATGGAAGGTCGGCATCCTGATTTTCAGCCACGGACGAATCGGGGTCGGGCCCTGCAGGAATGTGAATAGCCACTGGGGCTGAACCTTGAAGCCCTCGCCATTGAGTATTGGCGGCGCGAAGTTGATTTCGTCTTCTGAGTAGAAGCGCCGGATGTAGCCGCCGCGATTGTCGATGATGTGGCAGCCGACGCAGTTGTAGTAATTGACCATTCGCCGGCCCGCGACGATTTCTGTCTGATGCTCCGAGCCGGGCATCCGGTAGCGCTCCTGCACCTTGCCGTCGGTCATGCCGGCCAGGAACACGACCAGGTTGTTGATGTCGGCGTCGTCGAAATCGAAATTCGGCATCAACTGCTCGACGTCCTTGGTCTGGTAGATGCGCGGCGTCTGCAGTTTGTGGAACGTCCATTGATCCCAGGTCTCGGGAATCTGGGTCTGGTTGCCGAAAAACAATTCGTCGAGATGCTTGCTGCCGAACACCGTCAGCTCGACACCGATGCGCGACTCCTTGTCCATCCCCTCGATCTCGTGGCAGCCGAAGCATCCGTACTTGCGCACGAGCGCTTCGCCCTTCTGGATATTCGCGGGATCCTTGAGCGCGGTTTCGACGCCGGGGTCTTCTTTCTTCTCGCCATGCGTCATCAGGAACGCGGTCAGCGCCTCGGCCTCGTGATCGCTCAGGCGCAATGACGGCATCGCGGTGTGCGGCGAGAAGTCGCGCGGATTTTTCAGCCAGGTGTAAATCCATGCCGCCGAAGTCTTCTCCGCGATCTTGTCCAGGTTCGGCGCGAAGTCCTTGGTCGTGCGCGCCTCGGCCGGCTTGAAGCCCTCGGCGACGCCGACCGGCGTTCCATAATTATCAGGATCGATCGCGTGGCATCCTTTGCAGCCGACCGATTCGAACAGCCCCTTGCCCTCTTCGACGAACGCCGGATTCTTGATGTCGGCCTCGAGCGTCGGCAGTTCCGGATGCGCCGCGAGCCAGTCTTTCGAGTTCTTCGCCGAGCTGTCCAGGATGAAGGCGGCCAGCTCCGTCGCCTGTTCGGTCGAGAACATGAAATTCGGCATGCGTGTATGCGGCCGGAAGACGTGCGGATCGGTGATCCAGCGCACGGTCCACGACGGGTCGAGCTTGGCCGACGCCAGTTTCAGGTACGGGCCGATCTTCGGCATCTCCTCGTAGCCCGCGACGAGATGGCATCCCGCGCATCCCATCTGCTGGAACATGCGCTCGCCGTCAACCCAGTTGGCCGCGATTGGCTTACCCGCAGCGTCGTGCAGCGAGCCGACGTTGATGTGGCACTTGATGCATCGCGATTGCATCTTGTCGCCGCGTAGCATCGGCGAGTCCCAATCCTTGTCATCGCCATGCGCGAGCCGCACCGAGCTGACCGCGGGCCCCTGGCCGTCGTGACAGGGAGTGCAGCCGAGTTTGTCGGGCGGATGCTTGCCGATGATTTGATCGAAATTGCTATGCGTGCGAAACGGCTGGGGCGCGTTCTCGAAGCCCTTCTTGTCGGCGCCCATGTGGCAGCTCTGGCATCGATCGACCCGCGCAATCGCCTCGTCGAAGGCGTTGCGGTCGAAGTCGTCGATCGCGGTCTGCTGAATCTTGGGAATTTTCGGATAGCGGAAGAGGATGGTGTTGCGGAATTTGACCGGGATCATCCACGAGTCGGCCTTGTCGAAAAAGTCGTCGCGCTTCGCGGTCAGTTTCTTCAGCTGGTCGGTCAGGCTGTCGACTTTCGAATTCAGCGCCGCGATCTGATCCTTGACTGCCTGCAGATCTGCCTTGGCCTTGTCGGAGTCGATATTTTCCTGCGCGAGTTCCGCGTCGAGCCTGTCGATATCCTGTTTGAACGGAGTCGGATCCTGCTTGTACTGAATGGCGTGATTGTAGTCGTACCATCGCTCGGTCAGATACGACTTGGTGAACCGCACCAGTTGATCCTTGTCGTTGTAGGTGTTGTTCAGACCGACCAGCTGCGCCTTCAAGTCATCCAGCTTGGCCGCGGTCGCACCCGAATCGAGATCCTTCTGCGCCTCGGCCAGGTCCTTCGATGCTTTCTGATAGGTCGGATCGGCGTTGAGACGCGCCTGTTCGTCGGCCGCGTCCTTCATGTACTTGTCGTACGCGATGTGATCCCACTCGACCTGGTATTGCTTCCATGGCCGGCGCGAGATGTTGTCGTCCCAGATCGACCAGACCGCGCTGACCAGCAGCACCGCTACCAGCAGCACGAACAACGCGCTGTATGACTTCCCTTCTTCGGTGGGATCAAGCCCCGGTCTGCCAGCCATCTGCTCTACCTGTCCTCAAATGCCGCCGCGCGGCCACCGTCCAAATACTCAGTCGAATAGTCAGTCGTCATTTACCCGCGCGAAAC
The DNA here is from genome assembly GCA_963711565.1 of uncultured delta proteobacterium. Lineage (GTDB taxonomy): Bacteria > Desulfobacterota > Binatia > Binatales > Binataceae > Binatus. The sequence continues at coordinate 361,104 of CAVQEQ010000003.1, forward strand.
CCACACACCCTCGATGATGTAGCCGGCCAGAAAAACCAGGATGCCGATCCCGGTGAACTTGTATTCGTTGCCCATCCCGTGCGTCTGCGTGATTCCCACGTAGAGCGCGAACCCGACGTCGGCGAGGCCGAGCGCCTGCAATACTTTGGCGAGGATGAACACGGAGTCGTCGCGGCCACGTCAGATGTTAATCCAGGGCGTGACCAGGATGTACTTGATGTTGAGCGCGTGCCGCAGCGCCATCTTGATGAACACGCCGGCCATCGCGATCAGCAGAAATCCTGTGATGCCGAAGCGCACCGGTCCCCACTTCTGCAAAATTTCGGGACCGCCACCGGGGAACGCGGACCACGGATCGCCCGCGGGCCGCGATCGTATCCAGAAATACAAAGCCGCGTAGCCGACCACGAAATAGCCGACTATCAGAAACAGCCCGAACAGAGCAGACGCCAGGTAGTCGCGGAAGCCGAACATGTACGGCAAATCGACGTTGGTCAGCGCCTCGACCAGATGAGGATCCCAGACCTGGCCGGGCCAGAACCAGTTCCAGCCGGGACCGCGGAAAAACGTGCCGATGATAATGAACGAGACCCACAAGATGTGGAACCCGACGAAGAAAGCCATAATCTCGAAAAATCGCTCCTTCAGGGTGTAGTAGCCGTTACCCTTCGGATTGATGTCGAGAAACGGGATCAGCATCAGGCCCACGATGATGAAGCTCGGCAGCACCACGCCCGCATACCAGGGATCGAAGAACACCAGCATTTCCTGCAGGCCCAGGAAGTACCATGGCGCCTTTGACGGGTTGGGCGTCCGGGTAGGATTCGACGGCTGTTCAAGTGGCGCGTTGAGCAGCAGCGACCACACCGTCAAGACGATGATGACCAGGATCGACATCAGGAATTCGTTGCGCACCAGGAACGGCCAGGTGTGCAGTTTCTCCTCGACGCCGCTGCCCGCCTTCTTGATCGGGACTTCGATTCGCTTGCCGCCCGCCGCGGGCGGAGTCCGCGACGCGGCCCCTGCGCCAGCGCCCGCCGCGCGCATCACGATGCCGCCTTCGTTACCTTCCGGGCTTGCCATGATTAATCCCTTAGTGAGGCGCTCCGTCGTCGTCAGTCCACGGCGGCGGCGCCGCCAGCCGGTACATTATATACAGCAGGATCGACATTGCGATCGGCACCGACAGCACCCGCACGATTCCCTGGTGCAAAAACCACGAAAATACGTCTCCCATCCCGCAGCCTCAGTCCAGTCCTAGAGCGGCCCCGACATGCCGTCGCGGCGGATTCGCCAGAAGTGCACCGCCATGAAGATGCTCGCGATCAACGGAAAAAATATGCAGTGCAAAATGTAGAAGCGCAGCAGCGTATGCGGTCCGATCTCCGCGCCGCCGAAAATGAACGCGCGCGCGTCGTAAACCGGATTCACGCCGAGCACTTCGTGGAACGGGCCGCCATGCCCAAGCAGCGGCGTCGCGCGCGCCATGTTCGATCCGACCGTCACCGCCCAGATCGAAAGTTGATCCCACGGCAGCAGGTAACCGGTGAACGACAGCAGCAGCGTCAGCACCAGCAGGATTACGCCGACCACCCAGTTGAATTCGCGCGGCGGTTTGTAGGAGCCCGTCATGAACACGCGGAACATATGCAGCCACACCGCGATCACCATCCCGTGCGCGGCCCATCGATGCATGTTGCGCATCAGCATCCCGAACGGCATGTCAAACTCGAGATACTTCATGTCGGCGTAGGCGTACTCCGCCGTCGGTCGATAGTAGAACATCAGGTAAACGCCGGTGATGACGGTCACGAGGAAAAGCAGGAACGTGATACCACCCATGCACCAGGTGAAGCGCAGGCGCACCGTATGCTTCTGCACCTTCGACGGATGCAAATGCAGGAAGACGTTGCCGGAGACCATGAGGATCCGGTTGCGCGGCGTGTCTTCGTAGCCGTGCCTGAAGATCGACTGCCAGGCCTGCGAGTCGGTTATCTGGCGCTTGGTTTCGTTCCAGTCAAACTTTGCCATCCGCTACCACCCGAAACTTCATGGAGCCGCCCGCGCGGGCGCTCACAGCATTCTCTCTCAATGCAAATACCGCGAAAGAGTAAAAAATTCCAACGCTTGCGACTCGATCCTCGCGGTCCTGCTCGAAATCCGGCGTAAGGCTACCTAATTTTGCCCGCTCTCTGCAACAAAAAAGAGTCATTGAACCGGGATTTTTTGCGATACGCTCGCACGCCGGAAAGCGAGCAGTCCCGGCAGGAGAAAAGTGAAACCGCCGCCCCGATTGAATCGGGCCGGCGGTTTTCTTCATCACGTGAGCCTCGGCGTCCGCTCAAATCATTGCTTCGGCTCCTTGCCGCTGCCCTCGAGCTTGACGCTCTTGTCGTCACCCACCTCGAGGTTGGTGTCTATTGTGAGCGTGCCGCTGTACTTCATCGCGGCGGTCGGCGCGAATTCCACCGAGACTTCGCAACTGCCAGGGGCCACGCCTTTGGATTTCGGGCCGAGGTCATCGTCGTTGCATTCCTGGGTCAGCGTGAACGGACTCCCGACGCCGGATTCCATCTCGATCAGAATCGGCAGCGGGACCTTTTTCTTTTTTACCTTGCCCGCGTTGGTGATCTTTAGCGTCTTGATCTTATTCGAGCCCACCTCAACGGCGCCAAAATTCAGTCTCTTGGGCGAAATCTTTAGCTTGCCGGGGACCGGAGTCGGTGTTGCGGTTGGGGTCGCAGTGGCGGTTGCAGTTGCCGTTGCTGTCGCAGTAGCCGTAGCGGTTGGGGTCGCGGAAATCGTGAGCACGTCGAAACCGGTCGAGGCGTTCGACGCGAGCAACTCGCCAGTACCAGCGAAGGTCGCAGTCAGAGTCTCGAAACCAGCACCGCTCGCCGTTACCTGACAGGACGCGATGCCTTGCGCGTTGGTCGGCGCATTGCAGTTTTGCCCGCCGACGGAGAAGTCGATGGTCTCGCCCGAGAGCGCTGTCGCTGGACTCTGCGAGACGTTGGTCAACGATCCGATGAGGGTGACTGTTTGTCCAGGAACGGCACCCTCAGGACTCTGGTTGAGGCTGACGAAGGTAGTGTCGGAACCAGGGCCCCAGGTCACAACGGCTTGATTGGAAGTAAGCGGCGTACTGCTGACGGTGGTGGACGCCGTTATGGTATCGACGCCCTGATGCGCGGCGACGTAACTGAACGACGCCTGCCCGCTTGCGTTCGCGATCACCTGCTGGACCTGCGGGTTGGCGCCGGTGACTGTGAACTGGATCTGTGTTCCCGCTGGAGGAGTCGTGTAGTGGATGCTCGCATTGAAGGTCTGGGACGTCCCCTGTGCCGGATTCGGCGACACCGAAGTCGGCGATAGTACAATCTCCGGAGACGTGAGAGCGCTCGCATAAGTGCAGTCGCCGGCGGTGTCCGTGATCCTGAAGACGGTGGGCCCCTGCGAGGCGTAGATGCATCCGTCGGTGCCGATGGTCAGGAAGTTGGCGCCCGCTTTCGTGGCCAGCGGGGTCGCCAATGTCGGTGGAGTGGTCGTCAGGTCAACCTCGTTAATGCCAACGACAGCATCGTTCACGAATGGCGTCCCAATCAGAGAACGTCCCCGCACCGGTCCCGCCTGCCAGTAATCCCAGATTGGCGAGCTGTAGGCCAGAAAGAGTGGTAACGGTCGGCGTCGTCGGACCATTGGTACCGCTTATTTCGGCGACGTTGACCTCTGAGCCGTTGAAGGTCCACGCGTAAATCGTTCCTCCCGGAGCGAAGGCCAAGGTCGCATTGGGACCCGGCGACAATGTGGTGTACACAGAGGTGGAGGGCGACGCACCGCCTGGATCGGAGACGCGCCAGACCGAGGTGTTTGCGTAACTCTCGGTGCATGTGTCGTCGGTAAATAGATCTCCGCTGAGCGGATCGATCGAAATTGTCGTGGGACAAACCTCAGTGGAAGAAATCGTTCTTGTCACCGTGCCATTGGAGGGATTGAGCTGGAGTATAGAGCCGGTCGTGGAACTCGCAGAGCTCACATCCAGGCTGGCAAACAAATTACCGCTCGAATCGAAGACCAGGCCCGACAGCGTCTGGCCGAGCGAAGTGCTGTTGAGCTTCGTGCTGGGGCCTGCCGCGCCGCCGCCGGGCGGGAACTTGTAGATATTCCCGGTGGTGAACTCGTTGACGTAGAGATTCCCCGAGCTGTCGAAGGCGATCCCGGTTGCTCCCTCGCAGTCGAAATTGACGCCAGTGCCGCCGCCGGTAGTGAGGCTCTGGACTGTAAAACCCGTCGCGTAGGGCGTGATGACGAATCCCGGCGCAGCGACCGGAGCGGGGCTGGCGCAGGCGTTGCTCGGGTCGCCGCTGAACGTCACGACAGCAGAGCCTGGAACCGGCAAGCTGCCGTCGGTAACGTCCACCGCCGTGTAGGTAACCGCCTCGCTGGCGATATCGGTCGCGTTGAACTCGATAGTGCCTTCAGCGCCGGTCACCTGCGGGCTCGGGCCAGTGACCACCGAGCTGCCGGTTTGCGATATGTTGACCAGCTTGCCCGGCGTCGGCCGCCCCAGCGAATCCTTGAGCGTGACCGTGATGGTGGAGGCCGAGGTGCCGTCGTTAGCAACGCTGGTGAGATTCGGGACGATGCTCGCACTAACGGCGGGTGGAGTTGCGAAGGTGACGCCTGGCGTAGTGCTGGGTGTCAGTGTGACGCCGTCCGTCGTGTCTTCCGCGGTGAAGGTAGTTGCCTCGGCAACCAGGTCGGTCACCGTAAAGATTACTGCTCCGTTATCGACCGTCGAAGGACCGCTGGCCGCGCTGATTTGCGCACTGCTGCCTGAGTCCGCGGTTAGAGTCACCGTCTTGCCGCTCACGATATTACCGTCGCTATCGAGCAGCCTAACCACCACGTATGAGGGCGTTGCACCGTCGGCGGGGATAGTTGATGGCGGTGTGGCTCCGCTCAGCGGCGAAGGGATCCCCACACCAACCGAAACCTCAGAGATGGTGGCGTCAACGGGACCAGCGGTGTCCCCGAGCAACTTGAGATGAAGAGCGTCAACATTTGGTGATCCAAGTCCGACGTGAGCAAAGTCACTGCCCATCGATGCTGCGTCGTGAAAAGCCGTGGAGCTGGCGAACGGATAGATTAGCGGGTTCAGGAAGCCCAGGTTTGTCCCCTGAGATTGGTTCAGGAGCGCAGCGTAAACAGCCCACGTTGGCGTCGAACTGCTCGTTCCGCTGTACAAGCCACCGGTCGGACAGCCGCCCGCGCTGGCCTCGCAGATAACCACGCCCTCCTCTGGATCGGCGTTAGCTACAACATCCGGTACCGAGCGCTGTGCGGTACCGCTCAACGTCGTTTGGTAGCTTTTGGCGGAGAAGAACTTGCTCACTCCGAAACCACCTTGGCCGGTGGGCGGAGTGTCCGTAGTTCCATCCCACCAGGTCTCTGAGCCGTAAGTCGCTCCCGGTCCTAATGCGAGCGAGGATCCGCCGACCGCGGTCGCATTCGGCGAATCCGCAGGCACCGAAACCGTATTGGCTGCTCCGTCGAGACAGGTGCTCCCGCTGTCCCCGCTTCCGTTGAAGATTGAGATTCCGCCGGCAGCGGCATTCTGAAAGATCAAGTCGATGCTCTGGACGTCGGCTAGAGTGGTTTCGTCCTCGCAATAGGCCCAACTGTTGCTGATGATCGTGGAACCGCCACTGATTGCGGCATTGAAGAGCGATTGAAAGCTGGCGCCGGACCCTGTGAAAGGTTGGTCATACACCACGACCTTTGCGCCGGGGGCGCCGGACATTACGTCGTCGATATCGAGTAGTACTTCGTCCTGGTTGGGACCCGGCGATGCGCCGCCATTTACTTTGACTTCGGACAGATTGGTTATCTGCGTAGCCGGCGACCCGACCAAGTTGAGAAAGTCGGCCACATCGCTCTGCTGGAAGGTGTCAAATTCGATCAGGCCGATGGTTTGTCCGGTGCCATCCACTCCGAGAAATGACGGTGCCGGCGGATCCAATCCGAAGGGCGCTTTGCCGGTCGGAACAATATATTTCTTCTGCGCCGCGTAGCAGGTCTTATATGCATTTTGTATTGCTTCGGTCCCGTGGTTCACGATCGGGATTTGAAGCAGGGCGCAAACAATACTAGCGCCAATCAACCTGATCGCGACAACGTCGGAATGGGGCGTAGCTAAATTCGACAGACCTGCAATCGCTTCCAGGTGCAGAGCCAGGTCAGCCGGCACAGCCGGATCGCGATCATTCGCAAAGAAGATCCGCTTGCCAATCCTATAACTGCTGATTCGCAGATCGAACGCGTTTTGCGCCTGCCCGCGCGTTCCGCGCACCGAGAGCGTCAATCGATTTTTCGAGCCGCCGGTGACCTCGAATCCGTTTTTCCTGAGATACGCTGCCAGCTGCCGATATTCGGAGCGTGAAGGACCGAAACGATCTGCGATTTGGTTCTGTGAAAGAAAGTGATGAAAATTCTTCGAATGCGGATCATAGATCTCGTGGAGGTAACGTTCGAATCCGGCCTGGTCGTCATGCTTGAGAACGATCGTCAGCGTTATCGGCGCATTCTCATTTTTGGGATTCGACGACGGAACCAGGGTCGCCTTGGTCAGCGCCGGCAACACATGACCGGGCAAGCGAACCATCGCCGGCGCGGCGTCGGCTTGTTCGGTACTTGCTTTAGCTGTCGATGATCTCGCCGCTAAAACCACCGCCAAAAGCGGAACCAACAGCCATAGGCGGCGTCGAGACAACTGAGCCGGACTTCCCATTTTGATCCCCATTCTTAACTGGCGATGACGAATTTAGACTCGCATCGACCATTACTTCATCGGCAATGCGAGATTCAAGCTCAAATTTACGCTCAAATCTCTTTTCACCGCGTCAGAACAAATTTCGCCCATCACCTTGTCATTGCTTCGGCTCCTTGCCGCTGCCCTCGAGCTTGACGCTCTTGTCGTCACCCACCTCGAGGTTGGTGTCTATTGTGAGCGTGCCGCTGTACTTCATCGCGGCGGTCGGGGCGAATTCCACTGAGACTTCGCAACTGCCAGGGGCCACGCCTTTGGATTTCGGGCCGAGGTCATCGTCGTTGCATTCCTGGGTCAGCGTGAACGGACTCCCGACGCCGGATTCCATCTCGATCAGAATCGGCAGCGGGACCTTTTTCTTCTTTACCTTGCCCGCATTGGTGATCTTGACCGTCTTGATCTTGTTGGAGCCCACCTCAACGGCGCCGAAATTCAGTCTCTTGGGCGAAATCTTTAGCTTGCCGGGGACCGGAGTCGGTGTTGCGGTTGGAGTCGCAGTGGCGGTCGCGGTTGCAGTTGCAGTGGCGGTGGCGGTTGGAGTCGGCGGAGTTAGTCCCACGACCGTGAATGGCCTGGAGTCGCTCGACGGATTGTATTGCGAGGTTCCAGGGAAGTTCGCGGCAAGTCTCATGAGTCCAGTGCCCGATGGCGTGATCTGACACGAGGCGTTGCCGTTGCTGTCGGTTGTGGCGCCGCATCCCGCGCCGCCGATGGTGAAGTTCACAGTTTCACCCGCAAGCGCGACTTGAGGAATCGCCGATTGATCCGTCAGGTTCGCCGTCACGGTGACAAGTTGGCTCGCGGCCGCGCTGGACGGGCTCGCGTTGAGAGTAAGGAAGGTCACATCCGATCCGGGTCCCCAGGTGATGACGGCCTGATTCGAGACGAGCGACGAACTGGCCACGGTCGCCGAGGCTGAAATGGTATCCACTCCCTGATGGGTCGCGGTGTAGGTGAACGATGCCGCGCCGCCTACGCTGTTGGCCTCGACAAACTGCGGGTTCGCCCCGGTCACACCCAGCAAGACCGGCGTTCCATCGGTGACGGTGACATTGTGGAAGCGTGCCGTGAACGTCTGCGCGCTGCCCTGCGGCGGGTTGGGCGAGACGGTCGTAGGCGTCAGAACGAGCGATGGTGCCGAGAGGCTGGCCACAAAGCCGCAAGTGCCGTCGGGATTGCTGATCCTCAATACTTCGTTACCATTGGCAATATAGAGGCATCCGTCGGGACCGAAAGTCGCGTTCTCTGCCGCGGGGACGATGCCGCTATTCACCAGGATAGAGCCGGTGCTGGGAGGGTTGGTGGTGAGATCAAGCGTGGCGACCGCGTCGCTGAGCGTGCCGATTGCGGTGCCGAAGATAAGGAACTGCGCTCCGCCGCCTTTTGCGGTTCCCGATGCGGCCAGAAATTCTGCCGCCGGCATCGGGCCGGAGAGCACGTTGACGGGAGCCGGTTGAGTGCCGGCGGTGCCGCCCACCTCGACGATTTGGCCGTCGCCGGCATTGCCGAACACGTAGATGGTCCCATCGGCCGCGAAGGTAATCTGGTAGTTGCCCTGATTGGGCAGGGTCGCGTAGGTGGAAACTGTGGGAGTGGTCGCAAGATTGGAGATACGCAGCAGCGCGCCGCTACCGTTGGGACCCTCGCAACCATCATCGACGAAGAGATCGCCACTGAGAGGATCGACCGCCATCTCGAGCGGGCAATTGAGATTCCCGGCAACGGTGTTGAGAACGGCGCCGGTGCTCGGATCGATTTGAAGCACGGCGCCGGTGCCCAGATTGCTGCCAGTCGAGCCGCGGACCGCGTAGAGGTTGCCGCCGTCGAATACCAGTTGGCCGAGGAGGGGACCGATGGTGCCAATCAGATTGCTCGCGCTCGCGGCGCCGCCGCCTGATGGAATCTTGTAAATGGCGCCGTTGAACTCCTCGCCTACATACAGATTGCCCGAAGCGTCGAACGCGAGGCCCCACGCCCCGGGGCATCCGCCAAAGTCTCCGCCTGCGTATGAGAAGTTTTCCGAAAACAATCCGGTGACATACGGAGTGACGAGGTACCCCGGTGCCGACATGGTATTTCCGTTTCCGCATCCCGTTTCGGGCCCGCTGCTGAAGGTCACCTGGGTGGTTTCGGGGAAGGCAAGATTGCCGTCGGTCACATCGGTCGCCGTGTAAGTGACGGTCTCATCGTCAGTGTCATATCCTGTGAACACGATTTGGCCCGCGGAGTCGGTGACCTGCGGAATGGGCCCAGTGATGACAGAGTTGCCGGTCTGATTGAGCTGGATCTGCTTGCCCGGCGATGGACGCCCGAGTGTGTCCTCGAGCGTCACGGTAATAGTGGTGGGATGTGCGCCGTCAGCAGTGACGGTCGTCGGGAACGCAGTCAGCCCGGCCGACGTTGCGGGCGGCGGAACGAATGAGAGTGTAGGTTGCTGCGCCAAGATTACGCTGTCGGTCACATCCGTAGCAGTAAGAGTAAGATTTTCAGTGTTGAGATCGGTGATGGAAAAGACCGCGGCGCCGTCATTATCTGTCACGGCGAAGGGAGGGGTAATCGTGGCACTGCCGGCGGCTGCTGTTAGCGATACACTCTTACCACTGATTGGAAACCCGTTGGTGTCCGTAAGGACCGCCTGCGACAGCGCGGTGGTGACGCCGTCGGCGGGGGCAGAACCGTCCGCGTTGGCCCCTGCCGCGAATGCAACCGAGAGACTCGGGCTGGCCGCGCCTGGGGATAAGCCGGTTAGAGCCAGCCGCAACTGCAGAAAATCGGGCGATCCCAAGCCGACGTGCGCGAAGTCGGAACCCAACGATGCCGCGGAGTGGAACGCATTGGTATTTGCCAGCGGATATAAATGCAAGTTGGCGTTGCCGAGGTTGGAGCCCAGCATCGCGTTCAGGGCGGCCGCGTAGGCCGCCCATTCCGGCGCCGCCATACTGGTCCCGCCAAAGCGACGCCCGCTCAGACAACCGCCCAAATCCGCCTGGCAAATCTGAAGGCCCTGCGCCGGGTCAGCATCAATCACCACGTCCGGTATCGAGCGCATCGTGGAGCCGCTCAATCCGCTTTGGTAAGCCGGGGCGGGGAAGAATTTACTTACGCCGTAACCACCCTGCCCCGTGGGTGGCGTATGACTGACGCCATTCCACCACGTCTCGCTCCCGTACGTCAGGCCGGGGCCGGGCGCGGGACTGGTGCCGCCGACAGCGGTCGCATTGGGAGAATCGGCAGGCACTCCGATGGTGTTTGCGCTGCCGTCAAGGCAGGTGGTGCCGGAATCGCCGCTGCCGTTAAAGACGCTAATCCCGCCCGCCGCGGCCGATTGGAGAACCGTATCAATGCTTTTCACCTCGGACAGTGACATCTGGTCTTCGCACTCTGACCACGAGTTGCTGATGACAGTATCGCCATCGTCGATCATGGCTTGGAACATCGTCCCAAACGAGGTTCCATTGGGGGCGTCGTAAACGACGTAGCTGGTCGCGGGCAACGCAGCCAGCGACATTACCGTATCGACGTTGAGCAGAACCTCTGACTCCCCTGGTCCCGGTGTCGCCACGCCGCCGTCCACCGGCACTGTGCTTAGCTGTCCGAAGTCGGCGCCGCCGCCGCCCACCTCCAACCAGTCTTGTACATCGCTGGGCGTGAATGTGTCGAACTCCAGCAGGCCGATTTTCTGTGGGTTGGTGCCCAGATTCGAGGCCGGGGCCGCTCGGGATGAATCTCTCGCGGCAGGTGCGCGCACACCGGCAAGGAAAGCGTTGTAGAAGTCGGCACACCCCTTGTTGGTTGACCAAATAGAAGAGTCGATACCCGCCAAGAGAGAACAAAGCCCATAAGCCCAGCCCGACGCGAACGCAAAACCGAGGCAGGCTACCTCGACAACCTCCGCCGCTGGCGGGGCCACCGTAATGATGCCGGCTTCCACAATACCAATCGCGGAAGGAGTGGTGGTCGGAGTTAACGGGAAACAGAACGTCGTTGGTGACCTCCCAGTCCGGTGCGGACGCCGCAGGCCGGGCGGCCAGCCCGGTGTCCGGCGCCGAGCGGGACGGGATCGCGAGATTTGACAAACCGGCAATCGATTGCACTCGCGACGCCAATTTGAGCGGCAACGCAGGATCGCCGTCATTGGCGCGAAAAGTCCGGCTACCGATGCGATAGTCCGCGATGCGCACGTCGAACGCGCGCTCTACATTCGCTCGCGTGCCGCGCATCGTGAGCGTCAAGCGATTCTTCGCGCCGCGTTCGAGTTTGAATCCCTTCGATACCATCCAGCGCAGGACGGAGTTGTACTCGGCGCGGCTCGGGCCGAAACGATTGGCAATCTGCCGCTGGGTCAGAAATTTGTGGAAATTTCTTGAATGCGGATCGTAGAGGTCCTGCAGGAAGCGCTCGAAGGACGGCTGATCGTCGCGCTTGAGCACGAGCGTCAGCGTGAGCGGCTCAGTTTCGCTGGTGACGCTCGAAGGAACAATGGTTGCCTTCGACAGTGCCGGCAGCACGTAACCCGGCAGACGAACCATCGCGGGCGCGTCATCACCACGGTCGGCGCTCGCTGTTGCAATCGAGGGGCTAGCGAAGAAAAGCGAAGCTAACGAGAGAACCCACAGCCACAAACGAGCCAGAGAGAGAACTTTCATTTTCAACTCTCTTGATTTCGATCCCGCGTCCACCTTCGCAGGGCTCAGAAGCGAGCCAAGACTGAGCTAATCCAAGATATAGGGCAGCTAACTACTATTGCATTGAGATTGTGTCAAATAGTTCCTAGAAGCAGAACATGACTTCCAGCTCGCATTTCAGCTTCCAGCATGCATATTCCGGCGATTCGTGGCCATATATGGCGCTTGTGTGCCACAAACGGCGCGGCAGGAAACCTAACCGCCGGAGAGATTATGTCGCCCCGGCGGTTTCGGGATCGGAATGGTCAAGCTGTTCTATCAGCTCATGGTCCGATCCCCGTCATGCTGATGTTATGCGGGCTGTCGGGATCGCTGCCGACGCTCACCGCGATGCTCGCGCTCTCCGGCGATCCGCCGCCAGTCGGCATAAACGTCACCGCGATCGTGCAACTCGAGTTCGCCGCCACCATCGAGCCGCAGGTACCGCCGTTCAGAGCGAAATCGCTTGCGTTGGAGCCGGTGATGCTCGCACTCACAGACAACGAAGACCCCGACAGGTTGGTGACTGTCACGTCCTTGGTCTTCGACGAAGTCCGCGCCGTCAGCGTGCCGAACGCGAGCGTAGCCGCCGGTGTGACCGTTGCCGGGATCGTCGAGCCAGTGGTGAATCCAACCGTGTACGAATCAAGCGGGTCGGGAGAGTCGGTAACCGTCATTGACGTCGCTTCCGTGCCCAGCGCGGTCGGTGCGTAGGTAACAATCAGTGTGCAAGTCGACTTGGCCCCGAGGGTCGAAGTGCAGGTGCCGCCCGTGACGCCGAAGTCACCGGCGTTCAGGCCGCTGAAGGTCGGCGGGAGCGTCAGCGAAACCGCGTTGGTCTGATAATTGTGCACCGTGATCGTCTTGGTCTTGCTGGAGCCAATCTTCACGCTGCCGAAGGCGAAGCTGGCGGGCGTAACGGCCATAGTGATCGTGCCGGTGCCGGTGAGCGTCACATGCTGCGGGCTGGTGGCGGTGTTGTCTTCGACCGAAAGAGATGCGCTGCGCGCGCCAAGCGCGTTGGGCCTGAAGCCGATCGCGATGGTGCAGCTGGTCAGCGGCGCGATTCCGCCCGCTAGGCAGGTAGTGGTACCGGTGGAGGCGAATTCAGGGTCAGACGAGGTCACATGAACGAACAGCGGGTTGGTGTGGCCGGTGTTCCTGACGGTGAGGTTCTTCACGATCTTGTCGCCAACCGGCGAGTTGCCGAGTGCCAGCGAGGCAGCCACCGAAATCGTGGTCGGAGCGTTGGCGATCTCATACACGGTGCCATTGGCGACAACACCGAAAGAGCCGCCGTCCAGAGTCGTGCCGTAGAGATTGCCGATCGGATCGATGAGCAGGCTCGCCCAGGGCAGAGAGCCGTCGGTGGTGGCGGGGTTGCCAAAGTTCCAGAGGATTGTCTCGCCCCAGCTTCCCCCGCCCATCGTAGGCGGAGTCAGCTTGTACGCCGTGCCCCCTACATAAGGTTCATCGCTATAGAGCCCGCCGTATTCGGTGGTGCCGTAGACATTGCCGTTCGGATCGATCACCACGCCGCCCACCGGGGAAAAGCCGTCCGTGCCGTTGTCCTGAAAATTCCAGAGAACTTGCTCGGTCCACGAACCCCCGCCGCTGCCCGGAGGTGACAGCTCGAACGCCGTCCCGACTCCGCTTACGCCGGTTGCAAAATCCGCGGAAGTCCCGCCTAACGCGGTCGTGCCGTAGATATTGCCCAGCCTATCCATTATCAGGCCGGACACCGGTTGGGCGCCGTCATCGACGCTGCTGGGGCCGTAGGTGTCGCCAAAGTTCCAGAGGACCGAATAGCCACCGCCCGAAGTGATCTCGAACAACACTCCGCCCGGGTCAGAACTGCCATAGTTGCTCCCGCCGCCCGAAGTCGTGCCGAAGAGATCGCCGCTGCCATCTCCAATCACGCCGGCATAGGGAAGAAAGCCGTTAAGGCCGGGATTGCCGGCGCCACCTTCAGCGAATTGCATCAGGATTTTCTCGGTCCACCCCGGACCGCTTGAGGGCGGTGATAGCTCGTACACCGTCCCATCGAAGCCCGGGCCGTCAAACGTCTGACCTTCGAGCGTCGTGCCGAACAGATTGCCGTTCTTATCCATGATCAGGCCGGAAGTGGGCTCATAGCCGTCGGTGACGGCGGGGTTGCCAAAGCTCCAGAGAATCGTCTCGGTCCAAGGTCCCCCACTTATGATGGGCGGTGACAGCTCCCACGCGGCGCCAAGATTGTAAGCGCCTCCAGCCTGAGTCGTCCCGTACAGGTTGCCGTGCGAATCCATCACCAGGCCGGATCCCCAGGTCCAGGGGAGATAGCCGTCGGTGCCGTTGTTGTTGAAGTTCCAGAGGATTGTCTGCGTCCACATTCCGCCGCCGGTCGTCGGCGGTGACAGCTCGTACACGACGCCCTCGCTGTGAGTCCCGCCGTTGGGAGCCGTGCCGTAGAAATTACCCTGCCCATCCTCGATCAGGCTGGAATGGGGGTAAGACCCGGTCGCTCCTGTGCCGCCTGAGTTGAAGTTGAAAAGCACGCTCTCGCTAGGACTTGGGCCGGAGTCGCTGTGAGCGCTTAAGCTCACCATCGCTAGCGTAAGGAGAAGGCCGAGAATGATCAGCGGGAATGTCGGTTTTGAAAATCGCAAGACTAATCGCCTATTTGCCTAACGTGAGTTACTAATGATTCACGAAGCGTTTATATCTCTTACTTTGACGCTATATTTCGTACTAAAAGTTACTGTTGCGATACTTGACGTACGGCTACGGCATTTGACCCAAGCCGGGCAATGGGGAAATGTACCCCCTACTCCTCAATGACCGAGTGGCGACAATACGAGACGTTGGTGCGTCTGCTTCCGGAGTTGTATTCAGCGCAGACGCTCGAAACCTTGCCGAAGCACGTAACTGGCCTGCTTCCGCGATTGATGGGGGTCGATTCGTCCGGCTACAACGAAACCAACTTCGCGCGCCGTCGGTTCGAGGCCCTCTCGCATCCTTCAGCGGAGGCGTGCGGAATTCCCAATGCGCCCGAAACCCTCGCCCGCCTGATGCATCAGCATCCGATGGTCGTGCACAATCGCAACGGCGACCAGCGCGCGCTGAAGATGTCGGACCTGATTTCGCAACGACGGTTTCATCGGCTTGAGCTGTACGACATGGTCTATCGGCCGACGCGGGTCGAATACCTGATGACCGGGGGATTCAAGCTGTCCCGGGCCGGCGACATCGTAACGGTCGGCTTCGGACGCGAAACGAGGGACTTCAGCGAAGACGAGCGGGATTTGCTGAATCTGTTTCTGCCGCATCTGCGACAGGCCTATGCGAACGCAGACGCGATGACGACGTTCCAGAGCCAACTCGAAGGCCGCCAACAATTTCTCGAAGAGCAGTTGAATACGGCGGCCGTCGTCGTTCAGGACCTGGCGATCAAACACGCAAGCCGGCTCGCGATCCGATGGCTGTCGAGCTTTTTCCGCGACGATCCAGCTCGCAATGACAAGCTTCCCGACCGGCTCGAGCGGTGGGTTCGGTTCTGCCAAACCTCGATGGACGGCACGCAGTCCGAGATCAAGCCGTGCTCGCCGTTGACGGTGGAATCAGAGGAGGCGCGCCTCGAAATCCGGATGCTCAAGACCAGTCGGGACGGCGAGGTCGTTCTGTTGCTGAAGCGCGAGACCACTCGCGATTGTCCGGAGATGCTGCAGCGACGGCTGGGCCTCGCTCCGCGCGAAGCGGAAGTACTGTTTTGGATATCGAAGGGCAAGACTAGCCGCGAGACCGCCGCGATTTTGTCGATCACGCGCAAGACCGTGGACCATCACGTCGAACGCATTCATCGGAAGCTCGGCACCGAGACCCGCACCGCGGCCGCCGCAATCGCATGGAACGCGATGCGCGATTCCTAGCGTTCTCTTCCTATCGATTTCGTCTCGATTGTTGAACGCGGCGCGGCCTCAGCGAGCCGGGCAGCCGTTTATGACTTCGGCTTGCTGGTGTCGCGGCGGAAGCGGCTGAAGAACATCACGATCACGCCCCACAGCACCATCAGCAGTGCGATCCCGATCACGCCGAGACCGACGCCTGCCAGGATTCCCGTCGCGCATAGGACAGCGCCGATCACGAACAGCGGGATTGCGAATGCGATCGGATTGAACGGATCGTTGCGCGCCGCCCGCTCGACCATCGCCGCCGCCTGCTCGGACGTGCCCGCATCCTCGTTGCTCTCCTTGAGCAGGCTCACCGCGTAGTCGGTGAGTTCCTGCCGATTGGGCATCGCGCGCAGACGGTCGGCGAGCTCTTTGGCAAGCTCCTCGACGCGTTCGTCGTTGGACTGGGACTCAGAGTCGGGTTTGTTGGATTCAGCCACGCTGCGCTTGGGGTTTCTTCTCGATCGCAGTTAACACCTATCGGACATGAGATCGAATTGTCAACGAAGCGGCAAGCTCACGCGTTCTCACGGCAGGCTCGGCCGACGCAAGCCGGCTCTCATTTTGAAATTTACGATTCGCTCTTGTTGGTCTCGTTCCACTTCGGACAGAGTGTATGCATGCGCATCAATATTCTTCTTCTTTCAGTCGCGATCGCCCTGTTGCCGCGGATCGCGACGGCTCAAGACAGCTGCGGCACGCCCAGCGCCGGCAGCGATCATTGGCCCGTGGCGAATAGTGACAGCGTGGGAATCTCGAGTACGACGCTCTGCCCGATGGTAAAGTGGCTGAACGACTGGAAGGAAGGCAATGTTCATTCCGTTTTGGTTGTCCGTCACGGCAAGCTCGTGTTCGAGCACTACTTCACGGGCATCGACGAGAAGCTGGGCAACCCCCTCGGCGAAGTAACGTTCGGCCCCGAAACCCGGCACGACGCGCGCTCGATGACCAAGAGCGTTACCGACTTGCTGGTCGGGATAGCCATCGATCGCGGCTGGATCAAAAGCATAGACGCGAGCGTGTTCTCTTTCTTTCCTCAATATGCGGATCTTCGTACGCCGGAGAAGGATCGGATCACGCTACGCCATCTGCTGACGATGTCTTCCGGATTGGAGTGGCACGAGTTCGATACTCCCTATACCAGTGACGCCAACAGCGAGAATCAGATGGACAACGCCAAAGATCCCTACCGCTATGCACTTCAGCAGCCGGTCGTGGCGCCGCCGGGGCGCGTGTGGAACTACAATTCGGGATCAACAGAATTGCTCGGCGCGATTCTCCGCAAAGCGACCGGCAAGCCGCTCGATCAATTGGCTCGGTCGCTACTCTTCGAGCCACTCGGGATAACGGACGTTGAGTGGTACAAATATGCGCAAGGTAATCCCAGCGCCGCGGCCGGCCTTCGTCTGCGGCCGCGGGATCTCGCGAAAATCGGCCAACTTGTATTACAGCGCGGCGCCTGGAACGGCAAGCAAATCGTCTCCGCGGGATGGATCGACGCGTCAACCACGCCTCAAATCAATGGTTTCCTGGTCTTCTTCTACGGCTACCAATTCTGGCTCGGCCGTTCGCTCGTCGATAGGCATCCCGTGGATTGGGCGGCCGCATGGGGACTAGGAGGACAGCGCGTGTTTATCATTCCCGATCTTGATCTTGTCGTCGTGGTGACGGCCGGCCTTTACCGAAGCGACATCCAGGCCCAGGTGCCTCTCAAGATCCTCAACCAGTACGTGTTGAGCGCTGTCCAGACGCGCTAGGTAGGAGTCAAACAGAGATGTAGCCGGAGATGAGAAGCTCGTGACGCCACGGCGGCAACTCAGACGTTTTTGCGCGCGACGATCACCGTGTGCACCGACATCGGGCTGGCCTTTGCGTTGCGCTCGAGCGTGATCGGATGGCCCTTGAGCACATCCCTCTTGCGCAGCTTGGTGGTCCATCCCAGTTGCCGCGCGACCGGATTGAATATCGTATTGAGAAACGCGACCACCGGGTTGGCGCTCTGGAAATGCGTCGTGATCGCGATCCGCCCGCCCGGCCTACACACCCGCACCATCTCCGACATCATCCGGTACGGATCGGGCACCACGGTGAGAACGTGAAATGACGTGACGTAGTCGAAGCTGTTGTCGGGATAGTCGAGGTTCAGCGCGTCGCCCTGCCGCAGCTCGATATGTCCCCAGCCGTTCTCGGTCACGCGGTTTTTTGCCCGCGCGAGCATGTCGGCCGACGGGTCGATCGCGACGACATGCGCGTACGGCGGATATCCGTCGAGGGCGATTCCAGTGCCGACGCCGACTTCGAGCACGCGGTTGCCGGGCCTGAGATTCAGGCTCTCGATAACCTCGTGCTCGCGATCGACAAAAACCCGGCCGAAGAAAAAATCGTAGAATCGCGCCAGATCGGAATAGACGCGGCTCTCATGCGGTTGGGACATCGAAGAAACTCCCTTGGGTAGGACGCAGCCCAGGAGATCAGTGCGGGACGGGATCTACGGCGCGCCGGTTCAGGCCGCCGCGTTGATTCCCCGCAACTGACGTTTGACAGAAGTTATATCACGTTTGCGAAATCGCCACTGGCGGCCTTTTTTGAAGGCCGGAATAATATTGCGCCGCGCGAACTCATTCACCGTGTCCGGGCTCAGGTCGAGCATGAACGCGACTTCGCGGGAGTTGAGCAGTATGTCGTCTTTATCGGCCATGTGAGTCCAACAAGACGCCTTTCAGGGGATTTTGTCGGGACGCGATTTTGTAGTATGCGCCCATCGCCGAAGTCAAGTTAAGAGCCGCCGAGAACCGAAACTTTGCTCACACCCAGCCAAGTGCTTGAGTTTCAACTGCATCATTCAGCTTCATTAACGCTAATTAAACACTGATACGGGTGAGCTTTCTCATCGAAATTCTGTAGTCGTACCAAGCTCTCGTAACTACGATACACGAAAACAATCCGGTCAGCACTCCGACGCATAGAGTGACGGCAAAGCCCTTCACCGGTCCCGTTCCGAACTGAAACAGGATCAGCCCCGCCGCGAAGGTCGAAATATTCGAGTCGCGAATCGCCGACCACGCGCGTTCGTAGCCGAGCTTCACCGCCTCGCGCGGCGACTTGCCGTTGCGCAACTCCTCGCGCATGCGCTCGTTCACCAGCACGTTGGCGTCAACCGACATGCCGAGCGTCAGCACGATCCCGGCGATACCCGGCAACGTGAGCGTCGCGCCGAGCGCGGCCATCACGCAGATCAGGAGCAGGATGTTCAGCGACAACCCGAAGTCCGCGAGCAGACCGGCGCCGCTGTAGTACAACGCCATGAAGATCAGCACGGCGCCCGCGCCAATCACGAATGACAGCTCGCCCTGGCGAATCGAGTCGCGCCCAAGCGACGGGCCGACCGTGCGCTCCTCTTCGATTTCGACCGGCGCCGGCAGCGCGCCCGAGCGCAGCACAATCGCGAGATCGTGCGCCTCGTCCATCGAGAAGCGTCCCGTTATCTGCACGTGACCGCCGGGGATTCGTTCCTTGATGACCGGCGCCGAGTAAACGGTGTTGTCCAGCACGATCGCGAGGCGCCGCCCGACGTTCTCCGACGTCATCGCGTCGAAGATGTCCGCGCCGCGATTGTCGAGTTCGACGGCGACGTACGGACCCTCGAGCCGCGCGCCGGGACGCACGCGCGCGTCGGTGACAACGTCCCCCGTCATCAGCACCGGCGATTCGACCAGATACGGCTCGCGACCGCCGGTCTCCGAGGTGCCATACAGGATTTCATCACCCGGCGGCGGACCATTTTTGATCGCGTCCTGCACGTTATTAGTGTCGTCAACCAGCTTGAATTCGAGCACCGCGGTCTTGCCGATCAGCTCCTTGGCGCGCTCGGGGTCCTGGATGCCGGGAAGCTGCACCAGGATTTCGTCCTCACCCTCTTTGGCGACGGTAGTTTCGCGCACGCCGAGCTGATCGATTCGATTGCGAATCGTCTCCAGCGCCTGGTCCATCGCGTTGGATCGAATCGTCTGCAATTCCTGCGGCTTGTACGCCAGCGAATACACCGGACCGATGCTGGACGAGTCGGTGTTGCTCGACACGGTCAAATCCGCGAACGATTTATCCACGAGATCGAGGAACGCCGAGCGGTCGGCGCTGGACTTGAGCTTGACGCTCATATTGCCGGAGGCGTCGATCGAGACGTCGCCGTCTATCTTGTTGTCCTTGAGCTCTTTCTTGAGGTCGTCGGCGCGGCGACCCAGCTGCGTTTTGACCGCGTCGTCGAGCTTCACCGCCATCAGCAGGTGCGTCCCGCCTTGCAAGTCTAGGCCCAGCTGGATTTTGGTCGAGCCGAATCCAGCCTTGAACCAATCGGGCAGATCGATGTTGAGGCTCGGCAGCAGGATAAGAATCGCCGCGACCACGATCGCGCCGGCGATGTAGATGCGCGTCAGGCCGCTGCCGTTGGTGAAATGCATGTAGAGAAAGGACACGATCAGCACGAGCAGAATCAGGATCGGTCCGAAACTTTGCGTCTGGTCCACTATGATGAAGCCTCTACTTGTCTTCTTTTTTCGCCGTCGCCTTGTAATTCGAGATCGACGCGACTTGCGAGCGCTCGACCTTCAGCCTGACGTTGGGCGCGACTTCGAGTGTGATCACCTTGTCGCCAACGTCCTGGATCCGCCCGATGATGCCGCCGGTCGTCACAACCTCGTCGTTACGCTTGAGCCCGCTCAGCATCTTGGCCTGCTCCTGCGCCTTCTTGTTCTGCGGCCGGAAGACCAGGAAGTACATGACGGCGACGACCAGCGCCATGATCGGCCCAGGTCCCGTCATCAACTGCTGGACAAACGACGGCGCGTCGGCTGGATTGGCGGCGGCGGCCTGCGCCCATGCGGTACCTTCGAACAACATCAGATAGCGTCCTTACGATCGATCAAGCTTAAGTTTCCCACGAACAAAAGTCACTCCGCAGCCGGTTCGGACTCGCGCCAGCCCGACGATGCGACCATTGCGTACGCCCTGAAATTCCCGGATGCGATAGCATCGCGGGATTCGCGCATCAAGCTCGCGAAGAAGTGAAGATTATGCTCCGTCAGCGCCCGCGCCGCGAGTATCTCGCCCGACAAATATAGATGACGCAGATAGGCGCGTGAATGGGTCCGGCAGGGGCGGCATTGGCAGGCCGGGTCCAGCGGCATCGAGTCGCGCGCGTGCGAGGCCTGCTTGATCGAGACGGGGCCGGCGCTGGTGAACGCCATCCCGTTGCGCGCGTTTCGCGTCGGCAGCACGCAATCGAACATGTCGAAGCCCATCGCAATCGCGGCGAGCAAGTCCGACGGCGTGCCGACGCCCATCAGGTAGCGCGGCTTGTCCGCCGGCATCATCGAGGCCGACAGCGCCGCCATTTCGAGCATCGCGGCCTTCGGCTCGCCGACTGAAAGTCCGCCGGCCGCGTAGCCGTCGAACTCGATCGAGGTTATCTGCGCCGCACTCATTTTGCGCAGATCGTCGAAAATGCTGCCCTGGATAATTCCGAACAGCGCTTGCGTCGCGCTTTTTCGCGCCGCGAGACTGCGCTCGGCCCATCGCGCGGTGAGCTCGAGCGACTTGAGCGCGCGGCGATGCTCGGCGGGGAATGGCGTGCACTCGTCGAGCGCCATCATGATGTCAGCGCCGAGCTGCTCCTGGATGTCGATCGCGCTTTCGGGCGTGAGCATCAAGGGCGCGCCGTCGAGATGAGAGCGAAAACGGATACCCTCTTCATTGATCGAATTGATCTTCGCCAGGCTCATCGCCTGGAAGCCGCCGGAATCTGTCAGCACCGCGCCGGGAAATCCCATGAATCGCGCCACGCCGCCCATCTCGCGGATCAGCTCGGCGCCGGGACGAATCGCGAGATGGTACGCGTTGGCGAGCACCATCGTGTAGCCCATCGCCCACAACTCATCGGGCGCCATCGCCTTGACCGCGGCGCGGGTGCCGACCGGCATGAAGGCGGGCGTCGCGATCGCACCGTGGGGAGTTACGATTTGTCCGGTGCGCGCGTCGCCGTCAACGGCATTGACGCTGAATTCGATCGGCCCGCTCACAGGATCAACATCGCGTCGCCGTAGCTGAGGAAGCGATAGCGATGGCGAATGGCTTCGCGGTATGCGGTGAGAATCTGATCGCGTCCCGCAAACGCCATCACCAGTGCGAGCACCGTCGTGCGCGGCATGTGGAAGTTCGTCAGCATCGCGTCTGCCAGCTTGAAGCGAAAGCCCGGATGAATAAAGAGCCCGGTGAAGCCCTCAACGTCGCCCGTTATCGCCCACGATTCGAGCGCGCGCATCGAGCTGGTGCCCACTGCAATTATACGCCCGCCGATCCGTCGCGCATGCTCGATTGCTGCCTGGGTCGCGGGCGGAATCGTGTACCACTCGGATTCCATCGTGTGGCTCTCGACTTCGACGGCGCGCACCGGCGCGAAAGTCCCCGGCCCGATATGCAGCGTTACCTTCGCGGTGCGAATTCCCGCGTCGGCGAGCGCCTTGAAGACCTCGTCGGTGAAATGCAGCCCCGCGGTGGGCGCCGCGATCGCACCCGGTTGGGCCGCATACACGGTCTGGTAGTCGTCGATATCGGCGGGGCCAGCGGTGCGATGTATATAATGAGGCAGCGCGAGCGTCCCGTCGCGATTCAGTATCTGCTCGATCGATGCATCGCCCTCAGCCACAACGATCGGGCGTCCCGGCCGCGCATAGCCGACGATCTTCAGCACATGTCCGTCGCTCAGAAGGAGCCGCGCATTGTCTTTCAGCACGCGATGCGTCCGAATAAGCGCGAGCCACGCGCCCGCCGGACCTTCAAGCGGGCTCGCGGCCCGCACCATCAGCAGCTCGACGCGGCCGCCCGACTCCTTCTGCGCGAAGAGGCGCGCCGGCAGCACGCGGGTGTCGTTGAGGACGATCAGGTCGCCCTCGCGAAGGTGACGCACGAGTTTGTAGAAGCGCGAATGCTCGACCGATTTGGTTTTGCGATCGAGCACCAGCAATCGCGCCTCGTCGCGGCGGGCCAGCGGCTCCTGCGCAATCAGTTCTTCAGGCAAGTCGTAGTCGAGTTCGGAAAGCCGCATCGGAGGCAAAGCAGACAGTTCTCAGATATCAGCCCACGAGCGCGCGCGCTATGAGCGGAAAGCCGGCTTGTCATCGCGGCAGGAGGGATCTCGGACAGCTTCGCGCCAGCGAAGCCGGTACCGGTTTTGAGTCGCTGCGTCCGCGAAACGGCAGAACTTAGAGGTTCGCGGCTTCGAGTGCGCACGCGGCGGCGGCGGTGCGTGTCTCTACGCCGAGCCGCCCGAGGATGTGTTCCACGTGTTTCGATACGGTCCGCGAACTTATGCCGAGAATAGTTCCAATCTCCGGATTGGTCTTGCCGGCCGCGATGTAAGCCAGGATTTCTGACTCACGCCGGGTCAGCGGAAGACTACTGAGCGTCCCAGAATCGATCGCGCCGCGGTGTTCTTCGAGCACCATGAAATTCTGTTCGGGCTTCGAAAGCAGATGGACAATAAGACGGTTGCCGTCCCGCTCTATTACAAGGGGACGGCGAACATCCGGGACATCAGTGGCCTTGCGCACGGTTTTCTCCGACCGCGAAATCCATTGCGCAAGCTCCTCCGGCAACCCGTGAGTTGTTCGCTTCGGGAAAAACTTCTCAAGCGCTTTTGTCGCGCCGGCGGTTTCCATCGTGATGGTTCCGTTCAGGTCCATCGCGATAAGACCGCGCCCGGCGCAATTCGGGCCGCTCTTCATCGCTGCCATTTCGATCAGCGCCGAGGTGACATGCGCAACGCGAAAGGCCTGACGCACGTGCGCTGAAACTGACACCAGCATGTCCCGGTGGGCATCCGGAGTTTGCTTGTGCTGACCGACCCCTAAGAATTCGATGCGATCGGGCCTGGAGTACAAGAACAAGCTGCAACCATCTCGCATTCCTAGCGGCCGATACACTTCGTTGTAAAGCGCTGAGCGCAAAAATTGTGACACGGGCTGCACGTCGGACCATCGCGTGAATTGCTCGCAGCGAGTGCGCTGGAAATGGACGACAATCGGGCTGCTGGGCGCAAGTCGCGCGAGAATTGCGTCACCCTCCGGGAGCCTGAGCTCAGGCGGATCCATGCGCTGGGTTCGGCCCTGCTGAGGAGCCCCAACTTCAAACGATGCGTCGGCAGCGAATATGGCGGGAACCAGCGCTCGGAGTGCTGACATTAAATGGTCCCTGAGCCCGTCAGGGGTTCGGGGCTCGTAGAGTCCTCTCACGAACTCGAGCACGCGATCGAAGTCGGTTCGCGTATAGCGGTACATATGAATCGCTGTCTACGCGGGATTGTCCGCCTGCCTGCCGCATACGTCAATTGACGTATTGCTCAAATAGGACTACCTGCTAGCGTCCACGCGGGGTGGAGACCGCATAAGCAAGCAATCCGTATATTCTCACCGCCGCGACAGGGTGAGTCTCATCGGGGTGGGGACTGATGAAGGCATCTCCGGGAAAGATGCGCAAATTTGGGGAGACGGTATGAAACGAATTTTTCTTACGCTCGCATTGTCAGGCGCTTTTGGAATGGCGTTGCTAGGAAGTGCATCAAAGTCGATGGCTACTTGCGCGCCTGGGACGGTCGGCGCCGCCATTCGGGGAAACTACGCGATCAAGATCGTAGGCGGGGAAGTCGATACAGGCTCCGCCGGTGATCCGAAGCCGAATCCGATCGTGGGAATCGGTGTGATCGCGGTGGATGGCGCCTGCGACGTAACTGGCGGCGAGTTGATCTATAACGTTGGCGGCACCATTACCGGTCCGGCAAATGACGCACCGCCCAGGAACGCAGTTGTAGCCTTCTCGGGATCGTTGTCAGCAAATATTTCCGCCGGCACTTCCTATAATCTCAATACCAACGACACCGGCTTTCTTACCTTGACTGACACCGCCGGCGGAATGAACGACGGAAACCCGGTTACCTTCGGTATCACAGTCGAATCGGGCGGCACCGAGTTCCGCGGTGTCCGCACCAATGGCGGTACCGCTGCCGGGTCGCCTCCGGCTGATGATGCCCCCCTCACCATCCTTGGTGAGCGGCAGGGCTCGGCGACGCCCGGGACGCCGGCGCTTACTACCGCGACATTCGAAAGTCCCTTTGCGATCAGTTGCGACACGGTGAACACGACCAGCACCGGTCTCGGATTGGGCTATCAACCGCTTTCGGGAGCCGTGCAGGAGCATCCATATCCGCCGGTCGGCAGCTCGATCATATCGATTAACAGCAATCTCTGGTTCAACAACAACGGCGGGACGATCAATGGCTCGACGACTCTCGTTCCTCCTAATGGCGGCGCTTACCTTTGCGACCTAGGTGGTTCCATACTAGGGGCTCCGAGTCTGGTGGATGGTACGCAGAATACCGACGCGCTCTTCGAAAACAGTTTCGGTTGCCCTATCGGAGCGAATACCGACTCTTCATGGGTACTCTGGGGTCCCTCATACCAGAACGCGTTCACAATTTTGACCGGGGTACAGGTGGACGCAGGAGGTTTCATGCCCGTCACCAGCGTCTCAAGCTGCACTGCGGGTAAAACTATTGTTGGCGGAACCGACCATCTGGTTCCCGCGGCAGTTACGGTGCATTCGACCGGCGCGAATGAGACGATCACGATCACGAACGACTCCCCCGTCCCGATGACCTACGCGAGCATCACGCTAAGCGCTGCTCTGAGCGGGTTCGTAACGATCACGGGCGGGGCCTGCACCACGAGTGCCGGCTCGATCCCTTCGGATAACCTGGCGTTTGGTCCGGGCGGCTGCACAATCACTCTTGCAGACACCGGGACTCATTGCGCAGCCACGGGCCCCGACCACATCACTGGTAGCGCTACTCCGGGTCCGGGGCTAGGAACCTTGAGGGTTGCGTTGAACGATCACTCGATCGCGGGTGGTACTGAAGACGCCAATGGTGACGAAGTCGCAGTAACCTGCACGCATTAGTCCAACATCTTGAACTTCCACTTTTGGAAGTGAGCCTTAAGGGCGGGCCGGCGATGGCCCGCCCTGATTTTTTTCGCGCGTCGAGATCGACTGCAAACGGTATGCGGCGATCGCATACGTCAATTGACGTATTGCCGAAATTTGACTCGTTGCTAGCGTCCACGTTGTGAAGTCGCGTTTTCGACCGGCGTGACCAGGACTTTCCAAGGAGGACGCAAGAGATGAAAAGGGAGAAACTGGCGGCGGTATTCTTTGCCGCCGTGACGATGCTCGTATTCGCCGCATCGGCGGGCGCCGCGGACGGCACCATCGAGATCAACCAGGCCAAGGTGCTCGCGAACGGCGGGTTTCCCTACACCATAGGCACAGGAAGCTATCGACTCACCGGCAACCTAACAGTTCCATCTGGTACCAACGGAATTAACGTAAATGCGGCCAACGTCACCATCGATCTGAACGGATTCTCGATTATCGGGCCCCTCACTACTCTCACGAGCGCAACGCCAATCGGAATTGATGCGTTCGAAATCCTGGTTACGGTGGAAAACGGGATCGTCACCGGATTCGGCACCGGCGTTGAGGTGGGAGGCGGCGGCATCATCAGAAACGTCCACGTCGATGGGAACTTCAATGGCATCGAGGCGAGCAACAACAGTGTGGTCACAGGCTGCACGGCAAACAACGGCAATGTTGGCGGTACCGGCATTGCGTGCGCGGCGACCTGCACGATCTCCGGCAATACTGCAAACGGCGATGGCGCCGGCGGCATTACATGCGGCGGGGACGCCTGCGTGATCTCCGGCAACACCGCGAGCGATGACGGCGTTGGCATCCATTGCAAGGGATCGGGATGTCTGATTTCCGGCAATACTGTGACCAGCGCCGGCACATATCCTATCGAGGCCTCTGATGCCACCACCGGCTACGGGGGGAATGTACTCGCGGGTCTCGTAGTCTCCTTGGGCGGCACCTCGTTTGGCAACAATGTCTGCACAACCCTCTCGGGCACTGTCATTTGCTGAGGCTTGGCGATGCTGCTTGCAATCGCCGCTGACCGGAAAGCTCGACGGCCGGCATCCGGCGCCGCAGGCTCGGGCGGTTTGCCGCAAGCATCGTTGCGATGCTGGCAGCGGCGGTCGGGATAAGCGTCACACCCGCCGCAGCGCAAACCCCATTGAGCATGCTATGCGTCTCGCCCGATATCACCGTCGCTCTGAGCAGCAGAACCGTCACACCCCAGCAGGTGCAATGTTACTCGTTTCCTTCCGGCACGGCTTCGAAGAGCTTTGCCGGTATTCCGGCGGGCGTGAACGTGACCGGGTACTTCCCGCTGAGTGCGACGCAGACCCTGCTCACGATCGACACCACCGCCGCACTGCCGACCAACGGTACCGGTGGGATCGTAACCGTAACTCCGCACGATGTGGCGTCGTACAATCCGTCAACCGGCTTTTTCTCGTCATCGCTTTACTTCGCGGGCGCGAGCAACAGCATTCCCGACGGGACGCAGATCGACGCACTCGGGATGGACACCGCAGGAGACCTGCTGCTCTCGTTCGACGTGACCATAGCCGTCCCCAAATCCGGCGGCGGGACGATAACCGTCAACCCGGCAGACTTGGTCTCGTTCACAGGCGGTGTTTATACGCTGGTTTTCAACAGTGCCGTGGCCGGCATCCCCGATGGAACAAATCTCGAGGGCGCTACGATGCTGCCTAACACCGACCTGTTGCTCACCTTCGATGTGATCGGCTCGATCGACGGAATTGATTTCACGCCGACCAACGTCCTGGAGTTCAATTCCGGCGCCAACAGTTGGGTGCTGTCATTCAGTGGCGCCTCGAGCGACGAATGGCCGGACGGCAGCTTGTTCCAGGGAGTATGGGCCGCAGCAGCCCCCACGCCCACTGCGACGCCAACGCGGACAGCGACGCCAACCGCCACTGCGACTTCAAAGGCGAGCGCGACGCGGACGCCGACTGCGACCACGACGCATACCGCGACACGGACTGCGACGCCCACCGCCACGGCGACCGCGACCAAGACGCCAACAGCGACCGCGACCAGGACCGCGACGGCCACAGCGACTGCTTCGGCAACTCGGACTGCCACCGCGACGGCAACGGCCACAACGTCCACCGCGACCGCGACGCGGACATCTACGCCGAC
The DNA here is from genome assembly GCA_963711565.1 of uncultured delta proteobacterium. Lineage (GTDB taxonomy): Bacteria > Desulfobacterota > Binatia > Binatales > Binataceae > Binatus. The sequence goes on from CAVQEQ010000003.1 coordinate 388,700, forward strand.
TGCAACTGCGACGTCCACAACTCCGACTGCAAGCGCAACGCCGACCAAGACCGCCACTGCGACTGCGACGCCGACTGCGACGGGGACCACCGCGGCGACTCCAACTGCAACTGCCACGCTAACCGCCACAGCTACTGCAACCGCGACTGCCACTTCAGCCACGACCACCGCGACGCCAACGCCAGTGCCGATTGTACTGAAGATCAGGCCGGCGTCGCTGAAGTTCGGCACTGTGAAGGTCGGCAGTCATAAAGGAAAGAGTGTCGGCGTGACCAACCCCAAAAGCAGCAAGAAGAAGCCAGGTCTTACGGTGTTGATGGAAGGGGTCAGCGGAGTGGTCAGTCCGTACAGCGTCAGCAATGGCTGCGACGCGCCGTTGGCGCCAGGCGCGAAGTGCTCAATCGAGGTCACTTTCGCGCCGACTGTATCGGGAGCTCAGGACGGCGCCGTGATGATAATCGACAATGCGGAAGACGCGCCGCAGACGGTGAGGCTAACGGGCAAGGGCAAATAGACAACGCGCCGTGGCCGCGGATGACTCGCGCGACATGCTCAGAATGGATAGTTGATGCCGGGGACCAGTGCTCGCCTCGATTCGATCAATTTCTTAGCAAAGACTTCCGCATTGCCTGATGCTTGGTTTGCGGATGAAGCCACACGCTCATGATCGCCGGACAGAAAGACGGATCGTCAACCGCGGCGACGCTCGAATTGTTCAAATAGGAAAGCGTCCGGTTCGTGTCTGAGCAGAATATGACGATCTGATCGCCTTGCCGGACGTTGGGAATAAGCTTCGTCAGCTCAGCCTGCCAGATGCCAAGTTGACGCGCGTCGCCAACCTTGAGATCGCGCATCTCGGCGATTGCGCTCTTCACCAAGATGTCGGCGGCAACATCCCGGCCCGGCTCGATATCGAGAGCGTGCGGCACTGTGGCCGACCATTGCGGGCCGACAATCCACAACGTCGCATCGTACATCCGGATGCCCCACCACGTCTGGCGGCCTTTCCCCAACGGATGCATTCCCGGTGCTTTGGAAATCACCTGCGGCGGCAACGGTCTGGCGCCACCCGACGGCGCGGCTATCGCGAAGGTAGCTGAAATCAGAACCAGGAGCATTGTTGCCAGTCGTAAGGACTCGGCGCCGGCAGGAACTCGGTGTCTCATCAGCAGCCGCATGATGGCCGACAGTCGGGCGGCCCGCAAGCGCGACTAGAAAGGATAGTTGATGCCGGAGAAGACGGCGGCGCCTTCGCCACCCCATCCGATATCGACGAAGCCGACTACGAACGGCTCCGCGATGCCGCGAAAGCCGATGCCGCCAACCGGGTGCAGATCCGTGAACGGGTTGTAGCCCATGTCATGGCCGACGCGGCCCGCCTCGGCAAACGGCGCGAGCTCGAGGGTCCCGTGAGTGCCCATAACGTCTTTGTCCCAGACCCGCGTGCGCATCTCGAGGTTCATCACGAACAGATTGTTATCGATATAGCGGCCCGTGCCGTAGCCGCGCAGCGGCTCCTGATCGGTAAGGATACTGTCGTCGCCGCCCAGGCGCGCCTGCGACCAGAACGGCATCTCGTTACCGGCCGGCTCGTACTCGGTGAAAAGATGACCGGCAAAGGTAATGCGCTCGCCGACGGTAATGTACTGGCGCAATTCGCCGCCGAAGCGATTATACGAAACCGAGCTGCCGAACCTGCGATCCGCGTTACCATAGTAGAGCCGGCCGAGCGTGCCCGATCGCGGGATATCCACCGAGTCGCGTGAGTCGTATTGGAGCATCACCTGCTGCAGAACTTCGCTGCCGCCGTTAACGCCTTTCTGATTTGGGAACAAGCTAAAAATCGAGGGCACCGAGTTGAAGCCGCCATCATGGATTCGCACCCAGCGCGGGCGTTCGGTCAGAGAGGCCTGCCATTTGTCATTCAGGTTCAAGCCGAAAACCCCCTCGCCGTAAACCTGCTCGGTGGTGTAGTTGGTCTGGTTGCCGTAGTGGGAGTTGTTGCCCAATCCGTAAAAGCGCTCGGTCGGATCTTTCTCGAAGAAGAAGCGCCCCTCGAACGACCACCACTTCTTATGCTCGCGCCCGGTCTGGTAATCGAGATCGACGTTGCGCGAGATGGTCTCCTGCGCGCCTGCCTCCGCGTACCAATTGATATCCGACGAGGGATACGCCAGGTAGCGAAAGTTGCCGCCCGGGCCGAGCGTGCTGTTGGAGTTGATATCGGGCGCCAGGATGCTGCTGATCTCGTTCTTGTTGTCGGTGAACAGCCAAACCGGCAGCACGCCGTAAGTGACCCCGCCGTTAGGATCGGTGGCAACTTCAGGCACCGGTATGAACGGCCACGAGTTGGGGTCCTGAATCTTGAACGAACTCCAGTCGTACTGCGGCATTCTCCAGGTGCTGGGGTCAATCAACGAGAACCCGGGTGAAGACGTTGGCACCGAAGGGTTCGGGGGCACCTGCGGGATCGAGTCGGCGTGCACAGTGGCCGCCGCAACTACAAAAGCCGTGATTAAGATGAGTGAGGCGAAAACTCTCCGCATTGGGATCCTGGGGAATTAGATTTGATCTGTTGGCATTCGGCTACTCCTCCATCACCTTCACCACCACCATCGAAGCGCCCGGATTCTCCCGAGCCCGCAGCACCGAATGATGGTCAAAGCTGACAGGCTTGCACGCGGCGATCAACCCTGTTGGCGCTCGCCGAAGCAATGCATCTCGCAATCTGTCGTCATCGACACGCGCGCGCTTTTCGGCGACGCGGTAAATGTGCAAGGATTCGGATCAAGCGGAAAGATTTCCTCAAAGGAGCTCAGTAATGGCGAAAGCTGACGGTGGAGAATTAATCGCGCGCGTGATGCGCGAGAATCGGGTGAAGTATTGTTTCGCGATCAACGGCGGGCATCTGTTCCCCATCCTCGGCCAGTTGCGCAATCACGACATCAAGTTGATCCACATGCGTCACGAGCAGGCCACCGCCTACGCGGCCGACGCCTACGCGCGCACCTCGGGCGAGGTGGGAGTATGCATGGTCACCGCGGGATGCGGCCTGACCAACGCGGTGACGGGACTGTGCGTCGCGGGACTGACCAACAGCGCAGTGGTCTGCATCTCGGGACAGCATCCGAATACCGAGGATCATCTCGGCTCGTTCCAGGAGGCCTACGGCTCCGAAGTCGTCGCCAGCTTCTCCAAGTTCACCAAGCGCGTGACCGATTGGTCCACGATTCAGTTCGACCTGCGCTCCGCGTTCCGCGAGGCGATCTCGCCGCCGCAGGGCGTCGCGCTGTTCGAGATTCCGCAAAACATACTGTATCACCACGAGGAAGACGCGGGGCAGCGCAAGGGCGCGCGCGAATTCACGATCGACGACGTGCGCTCCGCGGCGGATCCCGCAAAGATCGATCGCGCGCTCGAGATGCTGGTGGCGGCCGATCGTCCAATAATCGCGTGCGGCGACGGCGTGTTCTGGTCGCAGGCGGGCCCGGAGATGCGCGAGTTCGTCGAGCTGACGAACATTCCGATCTACGCGCGCCGCGCCGGCCAGGGCGTCGTGTCCGAGGAGCATCCGCTGGCGATTCGCGGCGCGTTCAAGAAGCCGTTCACCGGCGGCGCCAACGTCGTGGTCGCCATCGGCTTCCGCTTCTGGAGCGGCGAGCATTTCGGACAGCCGCCGACCTGGACCGACAAGGCCAAGTACATCCAGATCGATCCGACGCCGACGCGCATCGGATGGCAGGTCAACGCGGACCTGCCGATGGTCGGCGATCCGAAGATCGTGCTGCAGCAGATGATCAAACGCATCAAGGAGCTCAAGCTCGACTTCTCGAAGAACAAGACGTCGCCGTGGGTTAAGCAGGTTTGGGAGACGCGCCAGCGCTTCGACAACACGATCAAGGAGCAGAACGCCAAGGTCGCGAAGAATCAGCCGATACATCCGGCGCGCCTGTGCGAGGACCTGATCACCGTGCTCGACAAGAACGCGACGACGGTAATCGACAGCTTCACGCTCTCCGGATGGATGAGCCGCGCGTTCACCTGCCGCTTCATGGGCCAAGTGGTTGACGCAGGTCCGCTCGCTCCAGTCGGTCACGGCGTCGGCATGGGCATCGGCGCGCAGCTCGCGCGTCCGGGCCAGCAAGTCGTCGTTATCAGTGGCGACGGCGGATTGGGAATCGGCGGATGGGACATGGAGACGGCGGCGCGCTACAAACTGCCGGTGATCACGGTGCTGTGGAACAACAGCTCATGGGGACCTAATTTCGATCAGATGCCGGGACTGAAGGGCCGCACCGATCCGTTCAACATGCTGCCGAACATCCGTTACGACAAAATCTTCGCCGAGATGGGATGTCACGGCGAGCAGGTCGAGACCGTGGATCAGATCAAACCGGCACTGGAGCGCGCCTTCAAATCAGGCAAGCCGGCATTGATCAACGTGATCGGCGACGTCTCAGTCGGCAACGCAACTCTCGGCGGCAACCTGCTAGGCTCGACGGGCTCGAATTAGCAGCTAGCCTCCGAAAAATCCGGTCCCCCCTTTCCATTCTGGAAAGGAGGCCAGGGAGATGGGACCCGCACGAGGCTACAACGAATTCTGTTCCCCCTTTCCATTCTGGAAAGGGGGTTAGGGGGATAGGACCACCCGACCCCACAGCGTTTCTGTTCCCCTTCCCCATTCGTTCTGGGGAAGGGGCTAGGGGTTAGGGTCTTGCCAGCGCAGCGCCGCTCGAATTCCGCCAATCACTGATGCCAAATCATTCCGCACCGATGCGTTCGGCACCCTCAGCACCCGGATCCCGCGCCGTCTGAAATATTCGTCGCGCACCCCGTCGTATCCTTGTTGCCGGCGATGCGGGCTTCCATCGATCTCCACTACCAGCCGCGCAGCATGACAATAGAAATCCAGAATGTACGGCGCGAGCACCTGCTGTCGCCTGAAATGCGCGCCCAACCGATTACCGCGAAGCTCCTGCCAGATGACGCGCTCTTCCGGAGTCATGTGTGCGCGGAGTTCTCGCGCGCGCCGGATCAGTTCCGGATCTCTCTGTTCGCTCAGAGTTAACAGTATCATCTGGTAGTGATTAGCATTGAGATGCGGCGAACGAAAGCACCCTAACCCCTGACCCCTTCCCCATAAGAATGGGGAAGGGGAACCAGAGAAAAACCGGGCGCTTCCGTCCTATCCCCCTAACCCCCTTTCCGGGGCGGAAAGGGGGAACAGAAAGGAGATTCGGGTTCCCCTTATCTGTTAGTCAGCGGCGTCAGATTCTCCATCGCCGGCGGGGGGAACAGGCAGGAGCTTTGGAGGATCCTTGTTCATCTTGAAAGGCTTCTAGGGAGGTGGGAGGGACACAACCTTGAAAGGGTGCTCGGCAGGTGGAACACGATTTCTGTTTCCCACTTTCCGCTTGGAAAGGGGGTGAGGAGGATAGGACAGCCCGCTCCCGATGAATTCTCTCTGTTCCCCTTCCCCATTCTCATGGGGAAGGGGCCAGGGGTTAGGGCTCCGGATCCCTCTCATCCCGCCCTTCCTTGCTCCAAGGAGGGATGAACTTTTCAGCCTGATCAAGCCTCGCTCGACGTGCTAAGTAATTGCTGTGGATACCGTTCATGCAAGCCGCTCTCGCTCGTCTTCGACCATCAGCGAAATCTCGCTCGAACGAATTATTAAATTTGACGGAACGAAGCTACGCTCGGTGGTGTGCCCGTCTCTGGCACACAAGTAGTGGTATAAATTGTTCCTATCTCGCCCAGCCTAATCCTCAAAATGAGAGCCAAAGTTGCACTTCTAATCCTCGCCGCAGCCTTCTTTGGCTGCAAAACGGTGCCGCAATGCCCGCCCGGCAGCCGGCTCGTCGGGGATCCTCCGCCCACCGGGTCCGAAACCGCATGTGTCGAAACCGTCAACGGCGCGGACGTCAAAGAAGGGCCGTACGTGCTCTATCACGACGACGGCTCGAAAATGATGCAGGGCGAATATCACGACGGTAAACAGAACGGCGAATGGACTATGTGGTACGACAACGGCCAGAAGAAGTCGGTCGATCACTACAAGGACGGCGTGCAGGACGGCGAGCATACCGGCTGGTACACCGACGGCAAAATTGCCGCCATCGGCATGTACAAGGACGGCAAGCCCGACGGCGTCTGGAAGCGATGGGATCCGCAGGGTTTCAAAAACTGGGAGGAGACCTACAAAGACGGGGTCAAACTCCCATGACGCTCACGGCAACAAATGTGACGATCCTCGACGCAGATCTCTCGCGCGCCGAGCATCAAAATGCGCTGGTCACGATGCTCGACTCGTTCATGCTCGATCAGGACGGCGAGCCGCTGTCGAAGCAGGCCAAGCGCGACATGATCCCGGGGCTGCGCGCGCATCCGGCGTGCTACGTGTTCCTCGCGTATCGCGACGGCTCGCCGATCGGCTTTTCGATCTGCTTCCTGGGATTTTCGACCTTCATGGCGCGCCCGCTGATCAACATCCACGATATCTTCGTTGACGCCTCAGCGCGGGGCCTCGGGATCGGCGCGATGCTGCTCGAACGAATCGAGGCGAAAGCGCGGGAACTGAATTGCTGCCGTATCACGCTCGAAGTGCGCGAGGACAATCGCGTCGCGCGCGGCCTCTACCGCAAAGTCGGTTTCGATCGAGTCGTCGTCGGCCCCAACCGCATCCCGATGGAATTCTGGCACAAGCCGTTGTAGTGGCAAGGAACCGGCTACAGTGGTCAGAGTCTCCTTATGAGGCTGGCGACGACGGTCGCGAGCTCGACCGGTTCCACCGGCTTGGGCACGTGCATCTGGTAGCCGGCGGAGATTACCTTGAGACGATCTTGGGTGCGGGCGAATGCGGTCAGGGCAATCGCGGGAACCCGGCCGCCTCCTTCCGGCGGCAACGCGCGCACCTTGCGTATCAGCTCGTAGCCATCCTCGCCGGGCATGCCGATATCGGAAACCAGGACATCCGGGTTCAATTCACGGACCATCTCCAGCGCCGCTCGAGCGCTCGCTGCACTGGCCACCTCGGCACCGGCTGCTCCCAGAATGGCCGCGACTACCTCCCTCGCGTCCGGCTCATCATCTACTAGCAGGATGCGCAATCCCGCCAGCGACGGCATCGGACCCTGGATAGCTTCTCCGACGATGGGATCGATTCGAGCTCGTTTGTCAGGCTCCGGCAATCGAGCGAGCACGGAAGTCGGCAGCTCGACGACAAATTCGGCGCCCTTCCCTTCACCCTCGCTGCTGGCGCGAACCGCGCCCCCGTGGAGTTCGACCAGGTGGCGCACTATCGCCAGCCCGAGCCCGAGTCCGACGTGTTCGCGAGTCGTGCTGCTGTCGCCCTGGCGGAAGCGGTCGAAAACAAACGGCAGCAGCTTGCGATCGATTCCTTTGCCAGTATCGGAGACGATCACTTCCAGATGAGAGTCGGCTCGTTTCACGCGGACCTGAACCTGGCCGCCTTTCGGAGTGAACTTGATCGCGTTGGACAGCAGGTTCCAGAAAATCTGCTGCAGGCGGTCGGGATCGGCGGTGATCGGTCCGGCTGCAGGATCGATCAGAGTCTGCAGATCAATAGATTTCGCCGAGGCACTCGGCCGGACCGCTTCGAGCGCCGCATCCAGCACAGTGGCGATCTCAACCGGTCGGATATTGAGCCGCATCTGGCCGGAGACAATCCGTGAAACATCCAGCAGATCCGCGATCAGTTGAGCCTGGGTCTGGGCGTTGCGCTGGATCGTCTCAATCGCGTGCGCCGTTTGCTCATCCAGTTTTCGCATCCGCAACAGCGAGGCCCAACCCATAATCGCATTCAGAGGCGTCCGCAGCTCGTGGGACACGAGCGCCAGGAATTCGTCCTTGAGACGGCTGGCCTCCTCGGCCTGCGCGCGCGAATGTTTTTCGGAGGCGAGCAGGCGCTCGCGCTCTTGTTCGGCGAGCTTGCGTTCCGTTATGTCGCGCGCGACCTTCGACGCCCCGATGATCCTGCCGCTCCGATCCTTTATCGGCGAGACGGTGAGCGACATATTCAGAAGTCGTCCGTCTTTAGCGCGGCGCACCGTCTCGAAGTGCTCGACTCGTTCGCCGCGCCCGATTCGCGCCAGCACCTCGTCTTCCTCGGCCCACCGATCGGGCGGGATGATCAGCCTGATATGCTTGCCGATCGCTTCGGCCGCACGGTAGCCGAATATTCGCTCGGCAGTCGGATTCCAGGACGTGATTATGCCTTGCAGAGTTTTGCTGACGATTACGTCATCGGAGAAAGCGACAATCGCAGCCAGATGTGCGGCGACGTCCAAGGGTGCGTTGAAGTCACTCATGGAATTGCTCAAGCCACCAACTTCAAGTCTAAGCGCTTTGGCTTGGGCGGCGCCAGTCAGACTCCGCGCGCGGCGCCCGAGGCGGGCTCGCGTTGTCATTCCGGCTCGCAGGCGGCAGTAACCGTCGCGCGCACCATCTGCTGTGAGACTCGATCAACCGGATCGACGGACGGTAAATTTCTTGACGGTCTCGAGCAGCTCGTCTGGCTCGACCGGCTTACGCAAAAGTTCGTCGGCCTTGATTGGCCTGGAGATTTCTCCCACCGCCGAAAGCACGACGACCGGAATGTTCTTGAACTTTTTATCCCGGAGCTGCGCCTGACGAAATGCCCATCCGTCCATTCGCGGCATCATCAGGTCCAACAGGATTAGGTCGTACAAACCGCCCTGGCCAAGCATCTGGAGCGCGACCAGGCCATCTGTCGCATGCGAAGCGCGATAACCCGACATCTTCAGGATTTCACATACGGTTTCGCCGAGATCCAAATCGTCCTCGACGACAAGAATCCTTGCTACGCCGTCGTCGCTCGGTTGCTTGCGCCGGGCGGGGTTTTTACGACCCTTAACCACGGTAGATTCGTAAGACAGCAGCTGCCCGGCAGGGCAGAAGCGCGGGAGGGAATTGGATCCCTATACTTTTCTTTCTTCGTCCGTATCTTTGTCCAGAGGAAGCTCGATCACGATACGTGCCCCTCCGCCGGACCTGCTCTCGGCCCTGATCGAGCCGTTATGCTGTTCGATGACCTGCCTGGCGATATAGAGTCCGAGACCTAGTCCGCCGTAATTGTGAGTGATTTTAGTTCGCACGAAGCGCCCGAAAATTCGCGACAAATCTTCCACCGGAATACCGATGCCGCGGTCTTGCACGACCAGTGTTGCTTTGCCGTCGTTCGCTGTCAGCTCGATAGCAACCGGCTTTCCGGCGCCGTATTTGATTGCGTTCGAGATGACGTTGCCGATCGCTTCGTCGAGCCGAAACCTGTCCACTCGCGCGGTGATTCCTTTCTGCGCAGTCAAATGAAGTTCCGACTTGGAGTTCGATGCGTCCTCGGAGAACCGCTCCGCGGCTTCCTTGACCACTTCAGCGAGGTCGCCGTGCTCTAACTCCAGCTGAAGTCTTCCGCTGGCCAGTTGCGAGACGTCGAGCAGGCGGTCCACCAGACGGCGCATTCTCTCCGTCTGATCTTTGGCCCGATTCACGCTCGTTTTCACCTGGTCCAGGTCGCCGGCTTGGGCATGGCGCTCGAGCAGTCCCAGCCGAAGAACCAGCGTGCTGAGCGGTGTGCGCAACTCGTGCGAGGCAATTGCCAGGAACTCGTCGCGCATTCGGACCGCGGCTTCAGCCTCCTCCTGACGTTTGCGCTGACTCAAGTCGGTCACAACAACTCCGATCGACGGTTTGCCCTCTAGGTCCACCGGATTGAGCGAAAATTGAGTTGGCAGAGGATCGCCCGATCGCGGCAACAGAATTACCTCGGCGCGAACAGATCGATGAAGTCCCTGTCTGATCAACTTTCCGAGTGTGTCGCGATCTTCGGCAGGTACGTATTCGCACACGTCGCTGCCCATCATCCGATCCAGCGGGGTGCCGACCATCCTCGCAAACGCGGAATTGCAATAGAGGATGGTTCTCTCGTCAGAAAGCGACACGGCGCCTTCGTTCATGCTTTCCACTAAAACGCGGTAGGGATGCTCTGCGCCCTCAAGGGTGAAGACCTTTTCTCCCAAAGGTCCGGAGACCACCAGCGCATCGACCTCGCCGCTGCGAATCGCGTCGAGAGTTTCTTCAGCTTCCTGGAGACGTTGGCGAAGGTCGTCGAGCTCCAGCCGCACCGAGGGCTTTTGATTAGCCTTCATTTTGATTTACCACCGATCGCAAGACCGAGCAGCACTTTGGGCCGATCCGACAGGTCGCCCACCATGCGTTTTGTTGGGGGCGGTTCTTCCTTGATCAGGGTTGGCGCGGCGATGATGTCCGATTCTGTGGCGCGCCCCGGTTCCTGGTAGATATCGACTACCTCCAGATCGTAGTTGCCCTGTAGATCGGTCTCGCAAATGTCGCGCAGATTTTGCAGCGCCCGGGTTGATCGGGGAGTGCTGCCGCTGGTGAACAGACGCAGCATATAACGCCCGGGCCGTGACTTGGACGCCTTCGCGCGCTCCCGGGATCTGAGGTGGTGTATTTTTGCCACTATTTTCCTCAAGCCACACTCAGCTCCAAAGCGATAAGCACCTTTTCGGTCGCTGAGAGATCGCCGATGATGCGCCGTGCTGGTGCCGGGAGTTTTCTGACCAGCGTCGGAATCGCGACGATCTGGTCGTCTCTCGCAAGTTCCGGATTCCGCATGAGATCGATTACCTCGACCGTGCAGCGGCCGGGCATGTGGCTATCGCAGATGCGGCGCAGGTTAGTAATCGCGGCGAGCGACCGCGCCGATTGCCCCGCCACGTAGAGGCGCATACTCCACGATTCATTCATCGCTGGTTTGTTTTTTTTCACAACCCTCGAATCTTGAGACCGCGATCTATCGCGATTGTCGCGCGGAGCGATCTTCTTCTTCACCTGACAGCTCTACCTTTGATTATTTCCTGTTTGGAGTTTGAGACAAGTGACCGTTCGCTCTGCGGCTCCTGGCCATGGCCGCTTGATTTTCGATCACCTTCTTTTCGCGCTTGTTTTCGAGCGATACCGCCTTCTTCACCCCTGCCGCGTCGGCTTCGAATTCGGCGCGCAGCGCTTCGATGTGCGCTTCCATCGCCTTGCGCCGGTGTTCGAGCTGCGCAAGTTTGAGGTCGTTCTCGTCGGTCTGCCGAGCTGACGCGTCGCGTTCGTGCTCCTCGAGCGCCACTCGTGCCGAGCCCGTAAGCATGCCGGAGGGCCCGAGATAAACCTCGACCAGGCGGATCCCTTTGGCGCTCAGCAGGAACTCCCGAATCTGGTTCGAGTGATTCATCCCGCGCGACTTCAGCACGTAGAGGCCGCGATTGCGCTCTCCCGAAACCTCGATATCACGCACCATCATCCAGGTGTCGATTAGCGAGGAAATTCCGACGTCGGAGGTTTCGAGCAGCCCGCTGTTTTCGGTAAGCACGGTAAAAAAGCCGGTGATGCCTTCGGTCTTCAGGAAGTCGATGAGCAGCGTGAGCATCGCGGTCACTTCCCGCGGAGTTCCGGCCGAAATCAAGTTCGAAATCGGATCCACCACAACCACTGCCGGCCGAAATCGCCCGACTTCCTTGTGCATCGAAACGAGATGCATCTCGAGGCCGTAGAGAAACGGACGCTGCGCGATTATCCGGAGCCGCCCGCTGTCCAGATGAGGCTGCAGATTGATGCCGACCGATCGCATGTTGCGGACGATCTGTTGCTCCGACTCTTCGAACGCAAAGAAAAGGACCCGCTCACCGCGCTCGCACGCAGCACGCGCCAGTGCTGCCGCGAAGCTGCTTTTCCCCATGCCCGCCGTTCCCGACAACAGAACGGTGCTGCCGCGATAGTAGCCACCGACGCCCAGCATCGCGTCCAGGTCCGGCACGCCGCTGGAGATAACCTCGCTCGAAACCTTGTGGCGCAGCGCCATCAACGTCACCGGCAATACCGAAAATCCCTGCTCGTCGATGATGAACGGATACTCGTTGGTGCCGTGGCTGCTGCCGCGATATTTCACGATCCGCATGCGGCGCGTCGTGATTTGATCCATGACCCGATGATCGAGCAGGATCACGCAATCCGCGACGTATTCCTCCAGCCCGTAACGGGTGAGCGAGTTCTCGCCGCGTTCGCCGGTGACGATCGCCGTGACGCCGAATGATTTCAGGAATTGAAACAGCCGCCGGATCTCGGCGCGCAAAAGTGCGGTGTTCGAAAATCCCGAAAAGAGTGTCTCGATCGTATCCAGCACCACCCGCTTCGCGCCGACCGACTCGATCGCGTACTTGATCCGGATGAAGAGTCCCTCGAGGTCGTAGTCGCCAGTCTCGGAAATTTCGTTCGGATCGATATGGACGTGATCGATCGCGAGCTTGCCCTCGCGCACGAGTTTGCCGAGATCGAAATCGAGCGACGCGGCATTTACCACCAGCTCGTCCCTGGTTTCCTCGAACGCGACGAACACCCCCGGCTCGCCATACTCGCGAACGCCGTTGACGAGAAACTCGACCGCGAGCATCGTTTTGCCGCATCCGGCACTGCCGCAGATGAGCGTCGCTCGTCCGCGCGGGAGTCCGCCAAGCGTTACTTCGTCGAGCCCGGTGATTCCGGTCGGCGCCTTTTCGAGGCGGTCAACTGCCCTGGTTGCCGCGCTGCGGGCGGATTTCGGTTTTGCAAACCTTGAGTTCGTTGCGCCGGTAGAGTGGTTGGAGCTCATTACCTTATGTCGGTTATGGACGCTGACAATAGTGCAACTTGCAATTGATAACAAAGCAAACGAGGATCCGAAAATTTATTTTTCGAGCCGCATCGGTAAGATTTACAATCTGAGATTTACAGATAGAGGTATCTGGGGTGAGATCCCTCGCGTCAGAGTGCGCTTCCACTACTCGCTTCGTCAGGATGAAAAGAGTTACAAAGTTCTGCCGACCGCCTCGGCCAGCGGCTTCAGCGACTTCATCAGGTCGGCGAAGCGCGACGGCTTCAACTGCTGCGGGCCGTCGGACAGCGCGCTGTCGGGTTTCGGATGGACCTCTATCAGCAATCCGTCGGCGCCTGCCGCGATCGCTGCCAGCGCCATCGGCGCCACCATCTTGTAGATGCCTGTTCCGTGACTCGGATCGACCAGCACCGGCAGATGCGTCCATTCCTTGAGCAGCGGTATCGCGTTCAGATCGAGCGTGTTGCGCGTGGCGGTCTCGAAGGTGCGAATCCCGCGCTCGCATAGCACTACGTTGGGATTGCCCTCCGACAAGATGTACTCCGCCGCCATCATGAACTCTTCAAGCTTCATCGACATCCCGCGCTTGAGCAGCACCGGCTTCTTGATTCTGCCGAGGCGGCGCAGCAGCGAAAAATTCTGCGCATTGCGCGCGCCGACTTGCAGCATGTCGGAATGCTCGACGACCTTGTCGATATCGTGCGGGTCCATGATTTCGGTGACCACCGGCAAACCCACGCGCCGCCCGGCGTGCTCGAGCAATACGAGACCCTCGTTTTCCATTCCCTGGAACGAGTACGGCGACGTGCGCGGCTTGAACGCACCGCCGCGCAGCGCATGCGCCCCGGCTGCTTTCACCGCATCGGCGGCCGCCTCGACTTGCGCCTCGCTCTCGATCGCGCACGGTCCCGCGATCACCGCGATTCGATTGCCGCCAATTTCCATGTTGCCGACTTTGATGCGCGATCCTTCGGGCCGCACCTCGCGCGACGCCAGCTTGAACGACCGAACTACCGGCATCACTCGCTCGACGCCGGCGACCGACTCGAGATGGGTCAGTTGATGCTTCTCGCCGCGCTCATCGCCCACGCACGCGACCACAGTGCGCTCGATGCCGCGGATGATGTGCGCGTTGTAGTCGAGATCCTCGACCATCTTTGCTACGGCCTGGATTTCCGCTTCGGTGGCATGCGCTTTCATTACGACGATCAAGTGAGAACCCCTCTGCGATAACGCTTTACGATGGAATGCGTACCGGAACTCTAGTAAATCTGACTCTACAGCATGTTCTCATCGACCGGAACTGACGCGATTTTGAGGAAGGAATAGCATGATCGAGTCATCGTGCGTTTGCGGAGCAGTCCGTCTCGCGATTACTCGCGCTCCGGACGAATTGGTGGATTGCAACTGCTCTATCTGCCGGCGCTACGCTGCGCTCTGGGCCTACTACCCGCTCAAGGATGTGATCGTTCCGGGCGGATTGACGGACACTTTCATGCAAGGGCCGAAGAAGATCGAGTTCCACCGCTGCAAGATTTGCGGATGCGTTACCCACTGGTCGCCGATCGACCAGCGCGACCGGATGGGCGTGAATGCGCGTCTCATGGAGCCCGAAGTAGTGGCGCGCGCGCGTGTGCGCCACCTCGACGGCGCAAACACCTGGAAATATCTCGACTAGAAGGACTCGATTTTGCCAGCTAAGCCGCCACATCGCCCGCTCAGCATCGTTCATACTTCCGACGTTCATCTCGAGACCGACACGTTCGGGTCCGGCGAGCGCGGCATCCAGTTGCGCGACAAAGTGCGCACCGCGTTCGGCCGCGTCATCGACATCGCCAACGAGCGCAACGCCGACATGCTGCTGATAGTCGGCGACCTGTTCGATTCGGCGCGCGTAACTGAAGAAGGCCTCGCCTTCGCGCTGGGCACTATCGCGCGCGCGAAGATGCCGGTCGTGATGATTCCCGGCAACCATGACGCGCACGACGAGCGATCGATTTACGCGGGCCTGGCGCCGGGCACCCTCCCCGAGAACCTCCATCTGATCCTCGAGCCCGAGGGCCGTTCGATCGATTTCCCCGATCTTGCGACTCGCGTGTGGGGCCGAGCGCTGGTCGAGCACACTCCCGACTATCGCCCGATGAGCGGCGTGCCCGAGCCCGAAGAAGGACTGTGGAACATCGCGCTCGCGCACGGATTCTTCATGGAGGAAGGCGAGATCGAGCGCTCGTCGCCGATCACGCCGGCGGAAATCGAGCGCTCGCATTATGACTACGTCGCGCTCGGCCATGTCCACGTGCTGAGCGACGTGTCGCAGGGCTCGACGCGCGCCTTCTACTGCGGTACTCCCGCGCCGCTTTATTCGAGTGAAAATTCCGGATGGGTCCTGTTGGTCAATTGCGTACCCGGCCAGCCCCTCTCAATCGAACGCCTGACGGTCGGGTAGCAAGTCACCGCCCGGATGCCGTGCCGCAAGGCAAGAAACGAACCGGCTTGTAACGTGGAGGCCGTGACCGTGACGATCCTCGACCCGAAGTCCGCGGTCGTTGTCATCGATCTTCTGGATAAGAGCGCCTGACCGTGGATTGGCTTCACGACATATCCTACCTGTTCGGCGGCGCCTTTCTCGCGAATGCCGTTCCGCATTTTGTCAGCGGCATGATGGGACGGCCCTTTCAGAGCCCGTTCGCCAAGCCGCCGGGCAAAGGTCTTTCGTCCTCGACGGTGAACGTGCTCTGGGGATTTGCGAACTTCGTCGTCGCCTACGTTCTCATCGCTCGTGTGGGAAGCTTCGATTTGCGCGCCGGCGACAACGTCATCGCCATGGGTTCGGGCATGCTGCTGATGGGTGTGATGGCCGCGCGCTCGTTCGGGCGGTTCCACGGCGGCAATTCGCCCACTTGACGGCGTGGCTAAGGGCACGTTCCGCTCGCCAGAGGTCTTCAGCTATCACGTCCGCTAACTAAACGAAGGACAAACATATGCAACAGCGCAAGATTGGTCGATCTGATCTGAAGATAGCGCCTCTCGTGCTCGGCACGAATACCTTCGGATGGTCGGCGGATACCCAGACGTCATTCGCCATCCTCGATGCTTTTGTGGAGGCCGGATACAATGCCATCGATACGGCTGACGTTTATTCCTGCTGGGTTCCCGGTCATGTGGGTGGGGAATCCGAGACGGTCATTGGCGAGTGGCTGAAGGCGCGCGGCAGACGTGAACGGGTGGTTATTGCAACAAAGGTCGGCGCGCGGATGCTCAACTGGGGCGAGGGGCTGTCGGCCTCATACATCGTCAAAGCGGTCGAAGGATCGCTGAAGCGGCTGCAGACCGATTATATCGATCTTTACCAGTCGCACGTGGATGATGCCCGAACGCCGCTGGACGAGACCCTGGAGGCTTATGATCGGTTGATCAAATCCGGCAAGGTGCGCGCCATCGGCGCGTCCCACTACGATGCCCCGCGACTATCGGAAGCTTTGAGGGTCAGCCAGGACAAGGGGGTGTGCCGCTACAACAGTCTGCAGCCGCGTTACAATCTTTGTGACCGCGCCGACTTCGAAACCGCCGTGCAGGAGGTATGCGTCAAGAACGATGTCGGAGTGATCTGTTACAGCGTGCTAGCCAAGGGTTTTCTGACTGGCAAATATCGGCCCGGCGTGGACAATTCCCAGAGCAAGTGGGAGGAAATGGTGAAGCGGCGCTACGTGAACGATCGGGGGCGGCGCATCCTCAGCGCTTTGGAAGAGGTCGCGGAGGAACAGAACGCCACACAGGCCGAGGTTGCCGTTGCATGGCTGGTCGCCCAACCTGGCATTGTCGCTCCGATCATTGGCGTAAGAAGCGTCGGGCAGCTGAACGACCTTATCAATGTCGGACGGTTAGCGCTCGATAAACGGCAGCTTGATGTTCTCTCTGCCGCCAGTGCACCGTGATTAATCACGACGCGTGATGTAGGAAGATCTCAGAAGGAATGCCGTGAAGGGTTGCGTTGGCAACCTGTTGCTCACGTTGAATTGCACTCCCGGCCAGCCCCTCTTGGTCGAACGCTTGATGGTTGCAGCAGAGCGTTAGACAGATTGGCCGGGTTAGCCGTTTCAGCGCCCGGAAGCCG
The DNA here is from genome assembly GCA_963711565.1 of uncultured delta proteobacterium. Lineage (GTDB taxonomy): Bacteria > Desulfobacterota > Binatia > Binatales > Binataceae > Binatus. The sequence continues at coordinate 405,514 of CAVQEQ010000003.1, forward strand.
CCTCGTCGCGGCGCTTGAGCTCGGGGTAGATTTCCGATAACCGCCGCCACATCCGCTCCAACCCATAGCTGTCGAACGGCTCAACGATGCACTCAAGCGCGCCCTCGCGCAGATAGATTCGCTGGTCGTCGGGTGCCCGCGACGCGCTGACGATCACGATCGACGTTTGCGGCGACTCGCGACGAATCATCCTGAACAGTGACAACGCATCGAGCCCGCGCTCAGTGCGCAGCCCGATGTCGAGTGTGACCACATCCGGCCGCGTGGTGCGAAAGAGGTCGATTGTCTGCGCGACCGTCTCGGTCTCCGCCACCACCTGACATCCGCCGCATTCGAGATGATTGCGCATTATGTCGCGCGTGATCCCCGAGCTGTCCGCAATGAGCACCCGTACTGCCATCAGCGGCAACCTCCATGGACGAGCACTGCGCCAGCCCAGTCCCCAAGGCGTCACAGCTGCGATCCGTTTGGGTTATTTAGCAAGGCCGGGGCCAAGAATGGCGGGCTTCGAAGGCGACCGCCCATTTTGTCGGCAAACTAGCCAAGGGCGATTCGCGGCCACTTAATTGACTATTTAGGTGCTGTCGAACCCGCCTCCCTACGATCGTTATTCACGATCGCCGTTGCACGCGAGCGATTTGTTGCATCGCAGTGACATCTGACCCTTCACCTTGTCGCCAAAAGAACAGCGGCGGAGCCTCGATGGCGCCCGCCGCTGCGCGAGTCGCAAATGTCTTCTGCGGGTTACATCATGCCGCCAGGAGGCATTCCGCCCGGCATCCCGCCGCCGCCGGCTCCGCCCTTTTCGTCGGGTTTCTCGGCCACCATGCACTCGGTAGTGAGCAGCAGGCTCGCGACCGACGCGGCATTCTGCAATGCGCTGCGCACGACCTTGGTCGGGTCGGCGATTCCAGCCTTCATCAGATCCTCGAACTCCTCGCTGGCCGCGTTGAATCCGAATGGCCCCTTGCTGTTCTTGATCTTGTCGACGACGACCGAGCCTTCCCAGCCCGCGTTGGACGCGATCCACCATGCGGGCCCTTCGATCGCCTTCTTGATGATCCCGATGCCGACCTTCTCGACTTCGTTGGCGCGCAGGCTGTCGAGCACTGCCGACGCGCGAATCAACGCGACGCCGCCGCCGGGGACCACGCCCTCTTCGATTGCGGCGCGGGTTGCATGCAGCGCGTCCTCGACGCGTGCCTTCTTCTCTTTCATCTCGACTTCGGTCGCGGCGCCGACGCGAATCACCGCCACGCCGCCGACCAGCTTGGCCAACCGCTCCTGCAGCTTCTCGCGATCGTAGTCCGAGGTGGTCTCCTCGATCTGCGCGCGAATCTGCTTGATGCGGCCCTCGATGTCGGCCTTCTTGCCCGCGCCGTCGATAATCGTGCAGTTGTCCTTGTCCACGACCAGGCGCTTGGCCTTGCCGAGGTCGTTCAGCGTGATGTTCTCGAGCTTGAGTCCGAGTTCTTCGGAAATCGCACGCCCGCCGGTGAGGATCGCGATATCTTCGAGCATCGCCTTGCGCCGATCGCCGAAGCCGGGCGCTTTCACCGCGACGCACGACAGCGTGCCGCGAATCTTGTTCACAACCAGCGTAGCCAGCGCCTCGCCTTCGATATCCTCAGCGATAATCAGGAACGGCTTGCCGGTCTTGGCAATCGTCTCGAGGATCGGCAGCAGGTCCTTCATCGACGAGATCTTCTTCTCGTGAATCAGGATAAACACGTCGTCGAGCTTCGCTTCCATCCGCTCCGGATCGGTCACGAAGTACGGCGACAGGTAGCCGCGGTCGAACTGCATGCCCTCGACCACTTCGAGCTGGGTCTCGAGTCCGCGCGCCTCTTCAACCGTGATAACGCCTTCCTTGCCGACCTTCTCCATCGCCTCGGCAATGATGTCGCCGATGGTCGAGTCGTTGTTCGCTGAAATCGTCCCGACCTGCGCGATTTCCTTGCGATCCTTGGTCGGCTTTGACAGGTTCTTCAACTCGGCGGTGATAGCCTCGACGGCGCGGTTGATTCCGCGCTTGAGCGACATCGGATCGTGCCCGGCGGCGACCATCTTGATGCCCTCGGTGAAGATCTGGCGGGCGAGCACGGTGGCAGTGGTTGTGCCGTCGCCGGCAACGTCGGAGGTCTTCGACGCGACCTCTTTGACCATCTGCGCGCCCATATTCTCGAACTTGTCTTCGAGCTCAATTTCCTTGGCGACCGTTACGCCGTCCTTGGTCACGGTCGGAGCGCCGAAGCTCTTCTCCAACACGACGTTGCGGCCCTTGGGGCCGAGCGTCACGGTGACGGCGTCGGCGAGAACGTTGACCCCCTTGAGGATCCGCTCGCGCGATTCTTGTCCGAAACGAACTATCTTTGCAGGCATGGTTCTTTTGCCTCTCCTATATTCTTTTCAGTGGTTAAAAACTGGAACTCGTTGACGAGCCGGCGAATGCCTACTCGATGATTCCCAAGATGTCGTCTTCGCGCAGGATCAGCAGGTCTTCGCCCTCGAGCTTGAACTCGCTGCCCGAATACTTGCCGAACAGGATCTTGTCCCCCTCCTTCACTTCGATCGGTATCAGTTTGCCGTTGTCGTCGCGCTTACCCTTGCCGACGGCGACGATTTTGCCTTCTTGAGGCTTTTCCTTGGCGGTGTCCGGGATGATGATTCCACCCTTGGTCCGCTCCTCTTCCTTGACGCGCTTGACGAGAATTCGATCTCCCAGTGGCCTTAATCCTTTCATTGGGAACCAGTAGCCTCCTTGGCTTACGAAAAGTGTTGCTGGACGGGAGGATTCCCGCCGTCGGAAAGTTAATTACTGTCCGGGTTTTGTCAATTGGCACTCGCAACGACTGAGTGCTAACGGCATTTTAGCCAGATCGGGTGGAAATGCAAGGGCTGTGGATAAGGTTGCGGATCTCTAATTCCGGGCCCCCGTCCCGCTATCCGGGTTTCCTCAACTAGTGCGGGCCGGGTTTCCTCAGTGGGGTTCGCCGGGTTTCTTCAGTGGGGCGGGCCGCCGTGCCCGCCGCTCCTGGGGGCAAGCGTCTGCTGTAGAAGAAATATCAGTCATTCGTTGGTAAGCGCGGTCGCAGACGCCCGCGCGTCGATGGCCGGCACGGCGGCCCGCCCCACTATCAAACCAGCGACCCGCGCTCGCTCGCGGGAATTCCGTAGGGGCCGAATACTTGCGTCCGGTACTCGTCGTCGCGCGAGGCTCTTAGCAGCGCGTCGGGGTCGCGCAGGATTCGCAACTGGGCGCGGACGTAATCGACCTGGCGATCGACCTCGTACCTGCGGCCCTCGACGTACGGCGCGAATGCGCTCGCGGAGAGGTCGCCGGCGCGCAATGCGCTCTCGGCGGCGATAGCGGCGAGTCGTCCCGTTCGCATCGCGAACTCATTGCCCTGCCCCGTTATCGGCGAGAGATATCCCGCCGCGTCTCCCACCAGCAGAATGCGGTCGCGCGCGACTGCGCTGACACGATACCCCAGCGGCGCCATCGACCATTGCCGTCCCACTCGCGGCTCTCGCATCACGCGCTCGTAGAGCCATCGATCGTGATGCCGTGCGACCGATTCGTAAAATTCGATCGCGCCGAGCCGGTCGCTCTGCTTCTCGGCCAGGTCCGCTTCGAGGATGTATCGATACAGCCCCGGCCGAATCCGCGAGCCGCTGATCATCGCACCGCGGACGCCGTAGAGATGTCGATCCCACGTATGCAGCGGAGTGCCGTCGAACGCCTCGAAGAAAACCGCGACGCCGATTTGCGAGAACTCCGGGTCCTCGGATTTGAGATTCAGCGCGCGCAGCGACGGTGCGTAGCGGCCGCCGGCGTCGATCAGCATCCGCGCCGCATGACGGTTGCCGTCGCCGGTGATTGCGATCGCCGCGTCGCCTTTGAATTCCAGGTCGGTGACCCGCGCGTTCCAGATTAAGCGTCCCCCGGCCTCGACCAGTCGGCGGCGGAGCGCGGCGTTGAAGCCGCCGCGATCAACCTGCACGGGGAAAACGGAATCTGGAATCGGATGGTACGTCCACGACAAATCGGGATAGACGTTGCGGAAGCCCGTGATCCGGTCGAGAACCCAATCGCCTTCGAACTTGACGCCCAACTGCGCGCATTCATTTTGTGTCGGGACGACCAGCACCTCGCCTGACGTGATATCCTCGCCATCCTCGCGCTCCTTGCGTTCGAGCGCGAGCACGTTGTAGCCCGCGCCGACGAGTCTGATCGCCGCCGCACATCCGGCGGGCCCCGCTCCAATCACGATAACGTCGGCGTCGAGGTGCATTGGTGATTCACCGGCTGCGATCAAGAGCACGGCTCCGGATAGGGCACAAGCGCCGCGTAGATACTAAAAAACGACAGGGTGTCCTAGTTGCTCGGATATCGTCTCGGCCAGGCGCGGGAACAGCTCGTGGCCGTCCTTGTCGTCGAGCCACAGACCGCGCCCGGCGTCCCAACTGTAATGGAATCCGTGGGAGCCAGCCGCGAGCCACATCTGCTTCATCTGCGATTGCCGCGACAGAATAAACTTCGCGCCGGCCGCAAACTCGATCGTCACGACGCCATCGGCCGTCGTGTAATCAACTTCGTCAGGGTCGAGGTCCTCGAGCCACTTCGCGACTCTGGTGAGAGCGGCATCGGAACGCTCGCGAAATTCGTTTTCGTCCATGTGGAGATTGTAGCAAAGCGCGGACGCGATGCGGTACGCACTTCAGTCGGTGGGGCAGGCCGTCATTCATTGGTGAGCGCGGGCGCGGACGCCCGCGCGTCGATGGCGGGCACGGCGGCCCGCCCCACTATCAAGCAAGGCGATTGGTGGCGACAAATCGCCAGCCGCGAGAGGTAATTCAAGATCCGGGATTCTTCCCTTCGGCCTCGCTCAGGGCTTCGGCTCAATCACAGCGGCTTTCGCTCTGAATGACACAAAACACTGGGTGCAGGGCTCAGCCCTGCCCAAGGAAGCGTGAAACCCACGGCGGGTTTCACATTGAATAATGTGATTTACCCTTCCCTACTCAGCGCTGCGGGCCCTTCTTCCTCATCTCTTCGTCGCGGTAGCGCTTGTACAGAATCGTCCATTCATTCGAGCCCTCAACGACGCCGCGTTTGATCGAATTGATCTTGCGCCGCACGATCGCGTCGAGCTCGTCGCCCTGCTCGTTGAATTGCGCGACGATTTCGCGCGCCTGCCGCAGTGCGAGCGGAAAGTTCGCGATCTCGGCCAGGCCCTCGTCGCGCAATTTTGCCAGCGACTCGCGCGCCAGGTACAGAACTCGTGCTTCGGTAAGCTTCATGGAGATTTCAGAGCGTGAAGTTTTTCTTCTCGGCCAGGCGCTGGCGGATCAGACTGCGCAGCCGCGTGACGTCGAGGCGCGTATCGCGCCGCGCTTCGGCCTCCGCCATCTTGTCGGCCTCTTCGTCGATTTGCGCTTCGGTCTCGAAGTTCGCCGACATCAATTCGACCACGCACGCAATCAGTTCCTTGGCGTCAGCCTTGGGTTTGATCAAGCCGCGTTCGATCAGCCCATTGACGAGATGAGTCGCGAGCGCGTCGATCTGAGCCTCCCGCATCGCCATACGATCACAGCTTGGCCGGATCGCACGCACCTTGTCAAAAGCGCGCGGCTGCTTCCGTCGGCGGCATGATGCGAAATCGACGCGCGCGAGTTTCGTCTACGCCGCGTCCTGCGAGAACCAGGCGACGATCGTGAATCGCTGTCCGAACTTTACCGGCTTGATCTGATGCTCTTGTTGAGAGCGATACGCGATCAAAATTCCGGCCGCCGGCTTCGAGCGAGAAGCCGTACTCCTTCCAACCCGGATCGTCGATCAAGCTGTACAAGACCAGCTCACCGCCGCCGTATCCATCGCCGATCGCTCGATCGCGCACCCATGGATTCAGGAAGGCTACGACCGAAACCACGCGCCTGCGGATTTCGAGCGGAGCGTCGGGACGCACATCGCTATGCTGCACGTAGAAGCCGCCTTCGTCGTATTTCAGAAAATGCGGGCCCGAGCGAGTGCTCAGCCGAACGTCGAAATGCGTCTCGAGTTTTGGCCGCAAACTGTCCAGCCGCTCCGCAATCTCCAACTCCGTAGCCGCGCCAACCTGTACGGTCCATACCTTGCGCCCGGATTCGTCGATCACGCCGCCCTTGTCGCGCGCCTCGCGCTTGCCTACGACTGTCCCCCTTTCGGCGGGCGCCGCCCGCATCTCCGCGACGATGCGAGCGCAGGTGGCGGCGTCGAGAAACTCGTCTTCTACGAACAGTCCCAGTTTGCGGAAGAAACCAGCGTCGGGCATTTTTCGGAATATATAACGACGACGCAACTCTTGGCGACGGTCTACTTCCGCGCGACGATTGCCTGGGTCGTTATCGGCCCGGGCACCGCTTTGAGCACGACATCGCGAAAGGCCGGCCTCGAGCATCCGCTTGTATTCCGACAGGGTGAAGGTGTCGCCCTCGTGGGTCCAAATCAGCATCGTGAGCGCGAACATCAGCGCGAATCGCTCATGCTCGCGCGCCTCGTCAGGCACCATGTCGACCAGCACCAACACGCCGCCCGGCGCCGCCGCGGCAGCGAGCCTGCGCGACAGCTCGAGATTCTTCGCCATGCTGAAGTGATGGTAGATGTTGACGGCGAGCACCAGGTCGTAGCCGTCGCCGAGATCGTCCGTGAAGATATCGCCGGCGCGGAACTCGATTCGGTCTGCGACGCTGGCGTTGCGCGCGTTCACCTCGGCATGTTTGATCACGCCGGGCCAATCAACCTGCACCAGCCGCGCCGCGGGAAAACGCTTGAGCGCGCCGATGCCATAGAATCCCGAGCCGCATGCGATGTCGAGGATTTTCGCCGGCGCCGAACCGCCCTTGAACGACTCCGCCGCAATCTCCGCCACCACCGGTCCAACGGCCTGCGCCATCTGGCGCGAGCCGCGCGCGAAGTCCTGCCAGAACGGGTTGTCGTCGGTCTCCGCCGATTGATCGAGCAGCGTGTGCCCCGCCTTGACCACGTCGGTCAGCCGTCCCGCTTCGTTCCACAACGCCCGGTTGCCGATAGTTCCCGCCATCCCGCCGGCATACAGCGACGAGCCCTTGACCAGCAATGCCTGCGACAGCGGCGGCAGCGAGTAGCGTCCGTCGGATTTCCCCACCACCTCCAACGCCACCAGCGCGTCGCACAGGATTCGCGTCGAGCGCAACGGCAGATGCTTGGCGGCTGAAATCTTCTCCGCCGTGTCGGCGCCGTTGGCGATATGCGTGAAGATCTCGAGGTCGAGCGCGGCTTTCATCGCCGCCGCGCCCATCAATCCCTGCAGCAGAGAAATCGGATTAGCCCCCGCCCGCGCGGCATTCGTCTCGTCAGCCATGATGGTCCCCGAAGTGCGCGCGCGACGCGTTACGGCGTCGGCGGCTTCTTGGCGTTCTGCTTGTCCTGCTCTTCCTTGTAGACCTCGTCCATCTTGGGCTCGAGCGTCTCGTAGAATTCCTTGATGTGCCCGACGTTGGAGCCGAGGTCGCCGGGGAAGTAACGCACCATCGAGGTCGCATCGGGGCGCGCCAGGCCGGAGCGCGAGCACACCGCAATATCGCCGGACGGCTCGACCGTGATTCTCACATCATCTTCGATCTTGAGAATTCGCGACGTGTAGATGCAATCCAGGGTGAAGTTGCTCGGGTTCGACTTTACGATTCGCCATCCGCCGAGCGAGTTGACCGTATCCTGCGAGAGTTTGAACAGTGTCTGTCGCGAAATTCCGGGAAAGCTGCGTTGAATCAATTCGGGAAAGACATCGTCGAGCGGCGCCGGCGCCGCGCTCGTCACGACGTTGCGGGTCGTCTGAATTTCGGGGGCGCTTTCTTTCTTCACGTGCTTGTGCGGCGCGGTCTCGGCAGGCGCGGGCGCAGGCGGCGGGCTCTCCGGGTCGCAAGTCACCGAGCTGGAACCGGTGGTGCTGGATGCTGCCGAGTTCATCGTGAGGAACCTCACGACGCGCTGCCCGAGGCCGGGCCTTTCGAAAATAGTTTCGTTGTTCAGGATCATCGTGACTCCCGCCGCTGCGATCCCGACGGCAACGAAAAAGATCGCAAGACGGAAAATCAGTCCGAGCAGACGGCGCAGGATTGGAATGAAGATCAGTGCCGCCAGGACGACAGCGGCAATGACAATTTCAGCCGGCGTGAACATAGATGATGAATTCCCCGATGGATTCCCTAGCCGTTTATACGCCTGTGGTGCAAGCCGGACGGTGATTGTTCCACGGCGATGCGACCGTTAGAAGCATTTAACGCCCGAAAAGCAAACCGGCGCGATCCTGGTCTGGATCGCGCCGGCAATCTGCAAGTTTGTGAAATTGTGGTGGCTTACGCCGGCGCTCCGGCGAATCCTTCGCCGCCATCGCCGCGCAAGATCGCGTCGAAGCGCTTGCCGAGGTAGAAGCGGCGCGCTTCGTCGTCGGTGACGGCGGCGCGGCGCACGTCGCGGCGGCGAATCGGCCAAATCCCGCCGACCATCGGATGCCGTCCCTGGCGATAGCTGAAGAAATAATAGGTGAACTGGCGCAGCACACCCATGCGTGCTTCCGCGCCGAGTCCGCGGCCGGCGCATACGGTGAACATCGTGTGCAGGAAACGCGGGATCGAATAGAAGCCCGTGTATGCGTCGCGATACGCGCCGAGCCAGCTTTCCTTGTCCAGCTTGTCGTGTCGGAGCGTGACGTGCTGCGAATCAAGCTGGTTGAAATCCCAGTCGATGATCGCGCCTTCCTTGGTGAAGCGCACCTGGTCTTCGGTGCCGGGCAGCGGCGTCATGATGAAGAACGACACGATGTCGAAGCCGATCTTCTTGAGCGTAGCCGCTGCCACGCGTCCGCAATCGGGCCCGTCGAACGGGAATCCCAGCATGTAGCCTGCATGCACCGACACGCCGACCTTGTGCCAGTTCTCGACCACGCGCCGATACTTGTCGATCACGTGCGCGCGCACCGCTTCAAGCTTGCCCTTATGCTGGCGGTCGTCGGTGTTCTGGTATTTGGTCGCAAAATTCAGGTTGTCGGGATTGAGAGACTCGATTCCGACGAACGCCTGGTAGCATCCCGCGGCCGCGGCCAGCTCAGTGAAGCGCTTGCTGCGCCGATGCTTGGCGGTCTCGGTCTCGCCCTCGGCGACGTTCGCGTAGCACGAGGCGTCAACGTCCACCTGCATCATGAAGGAGAGCTTGGGATACTCTTTCTTAACTTCGACGAGGCCGGTGAGAATCTCTTCCCATCGCGGCGAGCGGAAAAAATCGTCATCGACCAGAAACAGCGACTCGATGCCGTGATGCCGGCATGCGTCGCGCACCCAGCTCACGACCGCGTCGGGCTCGCGCGAGCGCATTGTGCGGCCCATCACGTTCTTCACGCTGCAATACGAGCAGGTGAACGGGCATCCGCGCGAAGTGTCGAGCGTGGTCATCGTGTCGTTGAAAAATCGCGTGAGGTAACGATCGTCGAGCACCGGCAGCAGCGACTCGGTGATCAGCGGAACGATGATGTCTTCCTGGCCGGTCTTCGCGCGAATTCCCTGCGTGACCGCGTAGCTGATTTTCAGATCGCCGCGCAGGAAGTCCTCGACGATATCGCCCCAGATGTTCTCGGCCTCGCCAACGACGGTCGTCACGCCGCATTCGTTGAGGAATTTGCACGAGTCCGGGAAGCCGCTGACGTGGAATCCGCCCATCATCGTGGGCAGCCCCTCGGCGACGAACTGAAGCGCGAGGTCGCGGCCGCGCGGATACTGATTCGATTGTACGCCTGCCAGTCCAATGAGCAGCTCGACGCCGTCTTCGCGGGCCTTGTCCTTAATCGCCGCGATTGTCTCGGGGCTGACAATGCCGTCGCAGATTTCGTCCCAAATTACCGTCTCGAGGCGGACGTTGCGCTCGACCGCATAGCGCTTATTGAACGCCTCGTTGAGCGCCGTCATCACGGTCAAAGTGTTGTTCGGCTGGACGCCGTAGCGGAAATACTGGACGAAGCCGTCCTCGTCGTAGCGTGAGGGCTTGATGAAATAGACGCGCACAGTCCGGCAAGGCTCAGGCTTCATCGCCGCCTCGGCGGTGGCGCCCTCGCGAGCCGTCAATTGGAGCTTCGCACCCGGACGGTCGCTGCCGTAGCGATTGGTCCCCAAAAGCCAGTAGAGGACGGATATAGCGAAAATCAGGAATGCGCCTACAGATACAAGAAATACCATGAATAGATCCTCTGCTTTTGCTTCCTACCCAGCAACCCGTCCTGCCCACCATAGCCGAATGCGGGGGGAGGTTCTAACCGCTCGGTCAGAGAATAGTGTAAGCAAATCCCGACCGGCGCTGTCAACAATTACATTGAACCACGTTATTTGGGCGGAAGTCGAGGGCAAAATCGGGGGGAAGGGTCGCTAACGGTACATTTCGACCAGATTGATTAGGCCGAGGTCGCGGTAGCGCTCGACTAGGTAGCCCTTGACTTCCTGCACGCTGGCCATCTGGAGCGTCTCGCGCGCTATCAGACGGGCAGTCTGATAATCGACCTCGCGAATCACCTTGCGCACGACCGGGATGAAGAGAGGGCTCAGACTCAACTCGTCGAGACCCATGCCCACCAGCAGGAGCGTCGCCAGCGGATCGCTCGCCATCTCGCCGCACAGACAGACCTCCTTGTCGGCGGCGCGCGCGACGTTGACGACCTCGGCGATCGCCGAAATCACTGCCGGATGGAGCGCCTCGTACAGGTGCGCGACTTTTGGGTTGTTGCGGTCGGCGGCGAGCAGATACTGGATGAGATCGTTGGTGCCGACCGAGAAGAAATCGACCTCGCGCGCCAGCCGCGGCGCAAGCCACACGGCCGACGGAACTTCGACCATGATTCCGACTTCGATATTCGGATTGTGCTCGAGTCCTTCCTTGAACAGCTCGGCTTGCGACTCGGCCAGCAACTCCTTGGCGCGGCGCAATTCCTCGAGGCTCGAGATCATCGGGAACATGATGCGGACGTTGTGCTTGGCGGCCGCGCGCAGAATCGCGCGGAGCTGCACCTTGAACAATCCCGACATCTCAAGCGAGATGCGAATCGAACGCCAGCCGAGGAACGGGTTGTCCTCGCGCGGCACCCGCATGTACGGCGGATATTTGTCGGCGCCGATATCCAGCGTGCGAATCGTGACCGGGCGCTTGCCCAACGTCTCGAGCATCTTGCTGTAGAGCGCGAGCTGCTGAGTTTCGTCGGGAAAATCCTCGTAAGTCAGGAACGAGAACTCCGAGCGCAGCAGCCCGACGCCCTCGGCGCCGTAGCGCAGCGCCAGCTGGATGTCGGCGAGCAGCGCGATATTCGCGAGCATCATGACGCGATGGCCGTCGCGCGTCGCGGTGGGTGCGTTGCCCTCTTCGATCAGCTCTTTCTTAAAAGCCTCGTAGCGTTTCGACAAACTCACGTAGTCGCGCTCGATCTCGGTGCCGGGATTGACGTAAACGACGCCGGCATTACCGTCGAGCACAAGCTGATCGCCCTCGATGACGGATTCCATCAGATGCTCGACGCCGACCACCGTCGGGATTTCGAACGCACGCGCCAGGATCGCCGCATGCGAGGTGACGCCGCCGGATTGCAGAGCGATCCCGGCGAGCCTGTCGTGGCTAACCATCGTCAACTGCGAAAGCGTCAGCTCCTCGGCGACAATAATCGTTGGCTTTGTGAAGGGCGCGCGCTTTTCTTCCTGCCGCAGATGCCGCAGCACGCGATGGCCGACGTCGCGGAAGTCGGTCGCTCGCTCGCGAAGATAATTGTCAGCGACCGCGAGCATCGAGGCGCTGAGTTCCTCGATCACGCGAAACAGCGCGCTCTCCGCCGTGTAGCCGTTGGCGATAGTGTCGCGGATGCGGCTCACGAACTCTTCGTCTTCGAGAATCATGCGATGGCCGTCGAAGATCTTGAGATCCGACTCCGGCATCAGCGGCTCCATCCGGACTCGCAGCGTCGCTAGCTCGGCCAGCGAGCGAGTGAGCGCTTCCTCGAAGCGCTTGGCCTCGACCTTGGGGTCGCGCGACTTCTGATGACGGTCGACGCTGCTCAGGAAGGTGCCGACGACGTGCGCGTTGCCCTGCGCAAATCCAGGCGAGGCGGAAAGTCCCGCCAGGCGCGGCCGGCGAATCTTGGCCGGCGCGGCATGCCGCGTTTTGCCGCCGACTTTTTCGTAGTCCTTGAGCTGGCGGTTAGCCTCGATCATCCGGCGCTTGTATTCGAGCCGCTCTTTTTCCTTAGTGACGAGCGATTCGCGCAGCCTGAAATGAGAAAGAATCTGCGCGACCTGGTTGGCCGCGGTGCTCAGCAGGCGGATTTCGCTCTTGTTGAATTTGCGCCGTTCGAGGGTCTGCGCGACCAGCACACCCAGCGGTTTCTTGCGCCCGTCGTGAACCGGTACGCCGAGAAAAGTATGGAAGCGCTCCTCGCCGGTCTCGGGAAAATACTTGTAGCGCTGATGGCTGATCGCGTCAGGCACGTAAACCGGCTCGTCCTGCTCGAGCACCAGCCCGACCAATCCCTCGTTGAGCCGCATCGAAACCTTGCCGACCGATTCGCGATCGAGGCCGACGGTGGCGCGCAGCACGATCCGCTCGCGCTGCGGATCGAAGAGATAGAGCGAACAGACCTCCGCCTCCATGCCGCCCGCGATCGCGAATGCAGCGCGGTCCAGCGTCTCGCGAAGATCCTCGGAATGCTCGCTGCCGATCGAGGAGAGATGCTCGATCAGAGCGAGGCGATCCTTGTTGGCACTCATATAGGTAGATTCTCGGGTAAAGTCTCAGCAGCCGCGCCAAAATTTTATCGGATCGAGAGCGTCGCGGACAATGCCGCCGCTCGGCTTAATCGTCATCCGGATCTTCGAAGCCCGGCGGAAGCGCGGTCGGCGTCTTTGAGCGTCGGTCGTTGATTCGCTCGACCAGCCCCGGAATCATCGCTGTGAGTTCGCTGGGAAGCGCTTTGATCGCCTCGTCATCGAATCTCAGATTGAAGTAGTCCAGCGCGAGCTGCACGACTGCTTCCGCCTGATGGAGATCGCGCTTGCGCTTGATTGGATCGCGCGTCGGCTGAAGCGAGACCCACAGCTTGTGCAACGCGAACACGCGCGGCTCAGGCACCACGAATCTCACCGGGAAGCCGTTGTCAGCGATCACGATTTGCGTGATCAGCGGCAACGCGGTCAGCCATTCGAGTCCGCGCAACTGTTCCGCGATAAGATCGATTCCACTCCCGATGCTGGTGAGTGCGAGCCCGTTGGCCGAATCGATCGGCGCGCGGATCAAATCGACCATAAAGCCCTTGGCGTTGACGGCGCGAAATGACCGCTTCCGTTGAGGCTTGAAGGTCGCGTCAACGTCCTGAAGTATGCCGAGCAGTCCGCCGCTTCGTATCGAGCCAGCCAGTTCCATTTCAGATTTAGTGTTCAGGAGAGTGTCGAGGTCTTCGGTCTGTAGCAGTCCGGCTTTGAGTTGCACGCCCGCCGCCATCTCGTAGGCATACATCGCATGGCTGCCGAGAATAATCAGATGAGTGCCGAGAAGTCCGCTCGCGTCGAGCGACCTTACGATGTCGGCCGCAAGCCTCGGCACACGGTTCACTCCCGCGGCAACGCAAAACTTGGCCTGGCGCGCGACCTCGTCATTGATTGATTTGATCCGCATATCGAGGTCGCGCTTGGTATCGGTAAATTCGCGGTAGGCTTTTTCAGTCTCGGGCGAGCGCGGCCCGAGCGAGCGATTACCACCGCGACGGTCGGTTATACGAATGAGATAGTCGTGGCCAGATACTGTTTTCCAATACAAGCCGCCGCGAAGCGTCTGACGTTCAGCTTGAAGGTCTGTCGAATGCTGATACAGCTGTGCAGCATCGACCGCGATTCTGCGCTGCTCGGCGGTGAGTTCTTTCAGTTTCACGACGCTTTCCTCTCAAAACTACCTGGATGGCAGTCTGAAAGGAAATTGTAGCATAACTAAGGTTTTTTACCATGCTTCTATTCGTATTTGGGTCGAATTTTCCTTTCAAATTCGGAAGCGGTAGAAATGAAAGGAAACCGCTTGTGTTTCAAGGGTTTTTCGCGCGCTAACTGGCTACCTGCGATGGCTCAAACGGTGCCAGCGCCCTCTTCAGGAGGCCACGACCGGCGCGGCATCGCCGCGCTCGAATCGCGTCAATCAGATCGCGCTCGTCCTTGATTGGGCCTTCGAGCAGCGTTGTTACGCATCCTATCGAGCCCGCCGAATGCGAGTCCGAGCCCGCAACCTCGGCCATCCCGAGATGACGCGCGACCTTCAGCGCGAAGACGTTCTCGTCCTCGCCACAGGCGCCGTTGAGCACTTCGATCGCGTCAACCAGTTCGAAGATTCTGAGCTTGGCCGCGCGCTCCGGATATGTCGGATCGATCGGTTCGGAGTCCGGGTTGATAAACGAGAAGCGCGGGTCGAGTTTGTAGCGGAACGGATGATTAGCGATCAGTATCCCGCCTTCGAGATCGATCACGCGCCGCAATTCCGCCAGCTTGTAGATTCCCCCGACGTAGCGTTCGAGCCCGAACGCGCCGACATGGCCCATGTCGGTGGTGACTTCCATCCCGCGCAGGAAAATCACGCCCGAATCCGACGCCATCGCGGCGATCTCGCGCGCGTCCCACATGTTGTCGTGCTCGGTGATGCAGACCGCGCCGATTCCGATCGCGCGCGCGCGCTCGACCAGGTCCTTCGGCGCGAGGTTCGAGTCCGAACTGCCGCGATTGGTGTGGAGATGCAGGTCAACGGTGAAGTAGGGCCCCGCCGGCTGCGGGTGCCCGCTTCGTGAATCCGCCATTTGCGACGCGCCGCGGCTACTTGGGCGGCTCCTTCGCGAGCGTGATTTTCTTCATGTGGTCGCCCTTCTGAATCTGATCGACCACGTCCATCCCCTTAATCACGCCGCCAAACACGGTGTATTGGCCGTCGAGGTTCGGTTGCGGCTCGAGGCAGATGTAGAACTGGCTGCCGCTCGACGCGCGTTGTGGATTGACGTCGTCGCCCGTGCGCGCGGTGGCGACGCTGCCGCGCAGGTGCTTCTCTTTGATCTCGGCAGGGACGGTGTAGCCGGGGCCGCCCATCCCCGTGCCGTCAGGATCGCCGCCCTGCACGACGAAGTCCGGCACGACGCGATGCCACGTTAGGCCGTTGTAGAAGCCCTTGTTCACCAGCGTCTCGAAATTCGCCACGGTCTTGGGCGCGGACGCGGGGTAAAGTTCGATTACTATAGTGCCGTGTTCGGTCTCGATAATTGCGTAATGACCTGTGTTTCTCACTGGGAGTCCATCCGTTGCGCCCTTGCAGGCCGAAGCGAGCAGGAGCACCGCGACGACGGCAAGACACGACATTTTAAGGGAGTTGAGTTTCATTTTATCCACTCGCATTCGCAGGGACAAACGTCCATGCAGGTTAGTCCGACAGTCCTGTATGGAAGTATTCGAGGCGCGACAAATCCGCAAGTGATGGAGCGGTCTCCTTGCAGTACCTCCCTGAGGACCGCTGCGCGATTTTCAGAGACCGGCACCGGCAGCGCTCACGCGCTGCCGTCCGAGATTCTTCCTGTCGTGCCTGTTCCCCCTTTCCGCCCCGGAAAGGGGGTTAGGGGGATAGGACGGCGGCGCGCTTCGACGTTTCTTCTGGTTCCCCTTCCCCCATTTTTTTATGGGGAAGGGGTCAGGGGTTAGGGTGCTTTCGTTTGCCGCATCTCAATGCTAATCACCCTCAGATGACACTGTTGACTCTGCGTGAACAGAGAAATCCGGAACTGATGCGCCGCGCGCTGGATCTGCGCAAACACATGACTCCGGAAGAGCGCGTCATCTGGCAGGAGCTTCGCGGTAATCGGTTAGGCGCGCATTTCAGGCGACAGCAGGTGCTCGCTCCGTACATTGTAGATTTCTATTGTCATGCTGCGCGGCTGGTGGTGGAGCTCGATGGAAGCCCGCATCGCGAGCAACAAGGATACGACCGAATGCGCGACGAATATTTCAGGCGGCGCGGGCTCCGGGTGCTGGGGTGTCGAACGTATCGGTGCGGAATGAATTGGCATCGGTGATTGCCGCGATTCGATCGGCGCTGCGCTGGGCGAGACCCTAACCCCTAGCCCCTTCCCCAGGATGGGGAAGGGGAACGGAGAGAAATTCATCGGAGCGCGCCGTCCTATCCCCCTCACCCCCTTTCCAAGTGGAAAGGGGGAACAGAGAGGTTGTGGCGTCGTGGGGTCGAATCGCCTTAGCTCCCTTTCCAGGGATGAGAAGGGAGCGGAATCAGGGGTGAGGTTCGCTCGCGCTTATCCCTTGATGAACTTCGCGACCGTCGCGGCGAGCTCGGCGGGTTCCTCCAGCGGCGTCATGTGCGCACCGCCGTCGACGAGATGAATCTTCGCGCCGGGAATTCCCTTGCGAAATTCGTCGGCATAAACCGACGGCAGCAGCTTGTCGTCCTTGCCCCACACGATCAGCGTCGGCGCCGCGATTCGATGCAGCCGCTTGCGCAGCCCCTTGTCCGGTATAGGCCACATAAACTTGCCGGTGCATCCCAGCGCCCACGTGATGCGAATGAACCCATCCTGATCTTCGGGGTTCAACGTGATCCGCTTCAACGACGGATGGTGCTGATCCTTGAACAGCAGCGCGGGCAGGTCGGTCTGCGGCGTCACGATGTAATTGCGAATCGGCGAGTCGTCGCGCCACAGGCCCAGCGGGCTTATCAGCACCAGCTTGCCGACTCGCGTCGGATCGGTCGCCGCAATCTCACCTGCAATCATCCCGCCGAACGAATGCCCGACCACCGCCGGCGCCTTCAGCCCGAGCTTGTCGAACAAGTCGTAGTAGTAGAGGACGAGATCCCACATGTCGTCGAGCGCCTTGTAGGAATCCTCATCGCCCGCGGTGATCCCGGGATGCTCGGGAGCATAGACGGTGAAGCTCTTCGCAAGCTCGTCGAGCAACTCGGTCTCGATCGGCCCGTAACCGCCGTGCAGATAAACGACCGGCGGCCCATCGCCAAGAATCCTGACCTTGGGATGAACCTTGTCGCCCCACACGCTAACCGTCTTATCTTTTGTGGTCGCCATATCTATCCTTCCAAGAACTCTTCCCACGCCCCTGACAGCGAAGTAGCGCGCTGCGCGCAACTTTGCGCTTCACACTGGGTGCAGGGGTCACCCCCTGCCGCCCGCCGCGCAGGCGATTCTTTCTTTCTACCGCGCCGCCGCATGCACTCCGTTCGACGCTATCTTCTTGCGCGGACCTTTGAGCGACTCTGGCCACCACTTATTATCCCACTCGCCGTCCCACACGCCGCGGAAATGGGGCAGCACTTCGCTGCAGAACAGATCGATATTCTTGATAGTCAACTCATGCGGCATCGATCCGATATGCAGCAGCACCATCAGGTTGCCGATGCGCAGCTTCTTGACCGCTTCCATCAACTGCTGGCGCACGGTGGCCGGCGATCCTGCGATCACGAACTGGTTGTCAACGAAGTCCTTGTACTTCCAGGTCGGGATCTTGTTCATCAGTTCGAACAACTGCGGATTCAGCTTGGTGACGCTGTTGACCAGGCTCTTGTAGTCCTGGTTGCTGGCGACGGGAAAATACTCGGGCAGGATGTGCAGGCATTTGTCGTAAAAATATCGGATGTGCTTGTAGTAGTCCTTCTCGGCCTGCGCGTCGGTCTCCGAGACGGCGACCAACTGCAAAAATCCCGTGCGATACGGATTCGGATCGTGATTGCCCTTGGCGACGAAATCCCAGAACCCGTCCATCACGCGCTTGCCGAAATTATTCCCCCAGTACGACAGGAAGCAGTAGCAGTGATTGTGCTTGGCGGAAAAATCCCAGGTCGAGAGGCTCCCGCTGCCGGGAATCCACACGGGAGGATGGGGTTTCTGGATCGGACGCGGCCATATATTGACCATCGGCAGTTTGAAGTACTTCCCGTTCCACGCGAAAATTTCGGGCGACTGCCACGCTTTCAGAATCAGATCGTGCGCCTCATAGTAGCGCTCGCGCTGCTCAATCGGCGGGATTCCGTAGCAGAGGTTCACGTCCTGCGACGTGCCCAGCGGCATCCCGGCCACCATCCGGCCGCCGCTGATGCAATCGATCATCGAATATTCTTCCGCGATTCGTATCGGCGGATTCGAGGTTGGCAGCGTCGCGCCCATTTGCACCACGGCGACGTCGGTGCCGTTGGTCGCGCGCGCGAGAATCGATCCCATCAGGTCCGGATTCGGCATGAAGCCGTAGGCGTTCTGATGATGCTCGTTGACGCAAATGCCGTCGATGCCCTTGTCGGCGGCGTGGATCAACTCGTCGAGCGTCCAGTTGTAGTACTGCCCGACCTTCACCGAATCGGCCAGCTCGGCGTACGGCGGATCGACCCACACCGAGTGATATTTCTGCGCGAAATCGTCGGGCAAATCGCGATAGGGCATCAGATGGAACATCGAGATTTTCATCGTAGGCCTCCAGCCGCGCGTCAGCTTTCGATTTTTCAATACCACGATGCCACGCGATCCCCAACATCGTTGCGAACCAGCCGGTCGTGCGGTTCTATGTTCACAGTGAAATCGCTCATAGTATTCGGCATCGCATCGCTACTGCTGTGCTCCACAATCGCGCGCGCAGAACCTCTTGGGCGAACGTTCGTCGGCGACTTCATCGGCAACGACGCAACCACTGAAAACTATCTCAGCATCGCAGGCGACTACGATCGCTCGGAAAATTCCGAGTCGTTGTATCTCGAAAAAACCATCTCACCCAACTCCAGCTTTTCGATTTTCATCGGCTACCAGCGCTTCGAGCAGGAAGAGGAGTCCACCAGTTCGAGCAATTTCGAGCTCGCCTACAAACGCGTGCTCATCAGGATTCCCAGCCACGAATTCGTGTTCACGATTAATCCCGGACTTGAACTACCGCTGGGCAATCGCAGTGCCGGCTCGGAGTCGCATGCGCGCGCCGGCTTCGATTTGCTTTTTCAGAAAGGGTTCGGTGACTTGCCCGACTTCCTGCGCATCCTGCGCCCGTTCGGCGTCGAGGGCGACTGGGGATGGCAAAGCAAGGTGACCGGCGCGCGCGACGATCTGACAACTGCCGACCTCGAACTCGAATATTCGCTTCATTACCTCGACCAGAACGTCGCCGTTGGGGCCGTGCCTCGTGCGCTGCGGGACATCACGCCGAATCTCGATTTCGACTACGCGCAGTATTTGAGCGCGCATCGCAACTCTTCTCAGCCCAACTTCGATCTGACGCCCGCGATCGCGTGGCTGAATGCGACCTACGAGGTAAATCTCGGCGTCCAGGTCGCGGTCAATCGCGCCGCGTCGGGCAGCGGTGCCGTCGCCTTCGTCTGGCTACTGGGCGTCTCCTTCGATCAACTCGTGCCGGCACTCGGATGGATGCCGTTTCACTGATCGACCAGCAGTATAGACAAGCACCTCCAAGGAAGGCGAGAATGCGCGGCTATGGAATCGTGGTTTAACAAGGCAAGATTCGGGATGTTCATTCATTGGGGGCATTGCAGCCAGCGCGGGCTCGAGCTGTCGTGGCCGCTGGTCGGCGGCGTCGGCGCGCTGCCGAACGGCCAAAGCGTCGGCGTGGACGAGTATCACTCGACCGCCAGGACGTTTAACCCTACCAGGTGGGATGCGCGCGAGCTGGCGCGAATGGCCAAGCGCGCCGGTATGCAGTACGCCGTTCTGACTAGCAAGCACCACGACGGTTACTCACTATTCCATACCAAGTATTCTGACTATTCGATTGAGCATTCACCGTTCAAGCGCGATATAGTTCGTGAATATACAGATGCGTTCCGCGCCGAAGGTCTGAGAGTCGGACTGTACTACTCACTTATCGACTGGCACCATCCCGACTATCCGACGTTTCTGGAATCGGACAAGCCCTACAAGTGGGGAGCATGGCGCCGCTCGTCACCCGAGCAGTGGAATCGGTTCATCGAGTTCATGTTCGCCCAGATACGCGAGCTGCTGACCAACTATGGCAAGATCGACCTGCTGTGGTTCGATGGCGGATGGGAACGCACGCCCGAAGAATGGAAATCGCGCGAGTTCGTCGAGATGATCCACTCACTCCAGCCCGAGGTCGTCATCAACGATCGCATCCCCGGTTACGGCGACTACCAGACTCCTGAACAGGCAGTACCTCCCAAGCCTCCTGAGGGTCCGTGGGAAACCTGCCTGACGATTAACAATAGCTGGGGTTACAATCCATCTGACAAGGATCTCAAATCGACGCGCGCGCTGATTCATACGCTGTGCGAAGTGGCCGGCAAGGGCGGGAACCTACTGCTCAACGTCAGCCCGATGGGCGACGGCTCGCTGCCGGCCGAACATGTCGAGCGGCTCGAAGCGATCGGCGACTGGATGGCGCGCAACGGCGAGGCGATCGTCGGCACCGACCCCGGCCTCGAGCCGTGGCAGTTCTACGGGCCGTCGACGCGCCGCGGCAATCGTGTGTATCTGCACGTCCTGATGAAACCGTACGAGTCGGTCTCGGTGCGCGGCGTGAAGGTGAAGCACGTCGGCGACGCGCGTCCATTGTCCAGTACAATCTCGCTCAAAGTCCGCAAGCGAGTATCCGCGGCCGATAGTCTGTTCAATCACGATCCGATTGGCGAGCTCGTGATCGCAACGCCCGACAGCGCGCTCGATTCGATGGCGACAGTCATCGCCGTCGATTTCCAGCGATAGTCAGTCGAGGTTCACGGCGCAGCGGTGATGCTCCACATATATGGCTTGCCGTTGACCGTCATGTTAACGCGGTAGGTCTGTCCCGCGGAGAGCGGATCGCGCACCATCATAACTGCCTCGCCGAAGAATCGGAGCACCTCGCGGCCATGCGCCTGAGTGCCGGGGTCGGGATTGGCATAGGTTTGAAAATCGTAGGGGCAGGTTCCGACTCTCGTTCCCGCCGCCGCGCCTGAGGTCTGAATCAGGGAAGCATCGGTGAGCGTCGCCGGCATGTTGATGCCGACCTGGATGGTAATTGCGGGCGCGTTGTTCGGATACCCGGGACAGTTCGATATGGGGCTGGGCCATTCACCGCCAAATCCGCTCGGCTTGACGGTCGCACCGTCGGGCGGAATCTGGATCGGCGTTGCGTACGGATGCCCGCCGGGGAGCGAGGACTTGAGATCGCTGCGCCAATCGAGCGACGAGGCGCAAACCTTTTCGTCGCAGTACTCGCCAAATCCAACCTGGCGCAAGTCGGGGTTGACGAGCGACGGGCGATGGAACGGTCCCGCGATCCAGAACTCGATTGCCCTGGTCATTCGCTGCTCGGCGGTAAACTTCTGCGGGCCCTGGAACATGACGTTGCTGGCGCGCGCGGCTTTGATGCCGTCGGGGGTATAGCCGGGCTTCGATTCATCCTCCGTATGCATGAGAGCGCCGATGTTCACGCCGGCGGCCAGCATCGGCCCATAGTTCATCACCAGATATTTCGCGTGATCCCTGCAGCCCTGACTCAGCGCGGGATCCTCTTCCACCGGCTGCAGCTTGAGGAGCGTGCGATAGAGGTTCACGATCGTCAGCCAATTCGCGCCCGCACCCGTGGTGGACGTCTCAGGGGTAGCTTCTGCCGCCGGCAAAGATGGCGCCGCAATGAACGCCGGAATCTTCGATACTGCCGGCGACGTGGCCGGCGCGGGCATCGCGCGACGCGGTAGCGCACTTCGATGCGCGGCGGGCCGCACAGGCTTCGGTGCGGGTGTCGCGACCGGTGCCTGCGTGGGGAAGCTCGCGCTCGCGCTGAAAGTGGTCTCCAACGTCTGCGCGGCGGTGAAGCTCCATGCGTAGGTCACGTCGTTGGCCGTGATCGAAACCTGGTAGCGCGAGCCTGGCCGCAGAGGAGCGCGCGGCACCAGCACGATCGCGCCGGCGTTGCGCAAGCTCCAGCGACCGTACTCCTGCTCCGTCGGATTCGGATTGCGATAGCCGGGCGCGTCGAAGGCGCAGAACTCAATCGGCTTGCCGTCTTCGGTCAGGGAATCATTGGTGAGCCTGGTCTGCACCAGCCGTCCCATCTGCAATGTGATCGGAAGCCCGACCGGGCGTTCGTAACCACTGCAGCTCGCGAGCGCGTCGGGCACCTCGAGCCCGATCCATTCCAGCGCTATGTCGGCTCCCTCGGGAGGAAATTCGACGGCGCGCCGATACGGCTTCACGTCCTCCGGCGGCGGCGGCAACCGCAGCGCGGCCACCCAGCATCCGTCTTCCGCGGCTTCGCCGTAGCCAACGTCGCCAAGGTAGGGATCGAGCATCGGCAGCCGGTGAAACGGTCCCTCGAGCCAGCGATCGATCTGCTGCGCGGCATCGTACGTGCTGCATCCCCATGCGATTTGAAGATTCTGCGCCACACCGGCGCCTTCGACAGAGTATCCGCTTGTGCCGGGCTTCTCTTCGTATGCGTCAGCGGGTATCGGCTGGGCGCCGCGGATGTTGTCGGCGAAATTCAGCATCAGGTAGTGCGCATGAGCGGTGACGGCCGCGCTCAGCCGGGAATTGTCGCGAATCGGATGCAGCCCGTTGCTGCCGCGATAGAAGTTGATGCGTTCGAGCCAGGTCATCGGCGATGCGCTTGCCGCCGCGACCGGAGCGGGCGCGGCAATCGCCGTCGATGCCGCCACGGGTGCCGGGGCGACTGCGATGCTACTGGCGTGCGCCACAGGGGACGGCGGAATCGTCGCGGCCAGCGATGGAGGCGCGGCCGGAGCCGGCGCGTACAGCAACAATATTCGGCGGCTCGCTATGCTTCGGCGCAGGATTCGGTTTCACCAACGCGACAATCTTCGAGAGGGTCGCAACCGAAACCAGTCCCCACTTCTCGAAACGATCCGCCGATACAATCGCGATCAGAATCGCGACCAGCGCCCCCACGCGCAGAATGCGCCGCCGGCGTCGCCGCTTCTGCGCATCCGGATCGATGAATCGATACGGCGGCGCGCCGCCGAAACGCAACACGTCACCGTGCTTGAGCCGCTGCGTCCGGCGAATCCGATTACCATTGACGAACGTGCCCGGCCCGAACTTGAGATCGGCCAGGTAGTAGCGGCCGCGCGAGTATCTGATGATCGCATGGCGAACCGCGACGTTCGGATCCGCGACGTGCAGCTTCGAGCCTTCGGCGCTGCCGATCGACGCTTCGCCGCGGGTCAGCATGAGCAGCCGAGTGCCCGGCGCCTCGCGATCCACCGCCAGCAGTCGCGCCGCTTGCGGCCGCTTCAACACTTGCGGCTACCCTCGCGCGCGACGCTCAAGCTTGCAGTCATTCAGAAGACGAACGCGTTACCCTTCGATACGGGCGCGGTGGGAGTCTCGGTGCAGTACGGCGGATCGCCGGTCGCATTGCTAGCCGCCCTGTCCGCCAGCAGCTTCGCGAGATCCTTTTGGCAGTTATTATGGTCGGTCTGGTAGTAGCGATATCGGGTGGTTTTGATCGACTGGTCCGGCGGCAGGACCAAGACTGGCCCGCTCACTTTTGAAGCTTCCTCGGGCGTCATTCCCATATCGGTAAGACTTATCGGCGCGGGAGGCGTTTTGGATTTCCAGATCGGCACCCCGGGCAAGCCCACCGATTGCAAGTTGCCCTGCTGATCCTCGGTCCACGAAAAACATCCGGCGAGTGCGCAATAGCAGATCGCCAGCACCACTAAAAGGGCGCGCTTCAAGAAAACCGTAACCCCCTCTCGATCATCCGCAACAAATCGACCTGATGACTAGCGGTCAGCGGACGCAACTACATCACGGACCGATGGCGAAAGTCCAGCCGTACTGCTTGCCGTTCGCGGTCATCGACACCGCGTACTTCGCGCCCTTGTCCAGGGGTTCGCGCGGAATCACGACGACCGTGCCATAAGACTTCAGAACGTTGCGGCCTAAGTCTTGTGAGTATGCATCGGGATTCGAGTAGCTAGTCGAATCGATACCGCATGCTTCCACCGCCGAACGGCTGCCGTCGGCGTTTACCCGCGCGAGTGAGTATTGACTGAGATGCGTGTCTATCCAGTCACCGAGCTGAAGTGTAATAGCCACTCCGCTGGGCTGCTCGTAGCCGGAACAGCTCGTGCGCGGGTCGGGCCATTCGTTTTCGAACGATCTGATGGCGACGGTCCCGCCATCGGGAGGAAACTCGACCGGTCCGATGCCCGCCGGCGCCTTGCCCTGCGAACCCTTCAACAGGTTGAGTCCCGCCGCGCACGCCTCCGACTCGCAGTAGAGTCCGAAGCCGGCGCTGGTCAGCCGCGGATTGAGTATCGGCATGCGATGGAAGGGCAGCGCCATCCATCCGTCGATCGACCAGGTCGGCGAGCCCCATCCTTTCGGGTCAACGCCGGCGGACTCGCCCCGCATCGACCACACATCCATGTCGCTGGACTTGGCCGCTTCGAGTCCCGCAGGCGTGAAGTTCGGCTTCCCCGGATCCTCCGTATGCATCTCGGCGCCGAGACCACCTCCACCCGCGATCGCGTCGTGGTGGTTCTTGACTATATACATCGCATGCGCGCGGTCACCTTCGCTCAGCGCTGCGTCTTCGACGATCGGCGGCAACATCGCCATCGCGCGGTAGTAGTTCACTCGCGCGAGCCATTCCGGCTCGATAGATGCGGCAGTGGCAGACGACGGCGTCGTTGAACCGATCGCTGATTCCGCGCCGGCTGCAGGTACCGACTGAGTGCTGGCCGCCGAAGGCGCGGAACTGGACTGGTGCGGCGAAATCCCCGGGACGATTTCCGAGGTGGCCGATCTGATTTCGGTGCGATAGCGGGCGGCGGCGAATCCCGCGATGAACATCAGCATCACAATCAGAAATCCACGACGCATGCGCCGCGGCACCGAGGCGGGGTCCAGAGAGAAGCGCGCGGAGCCGAACCTGATCTCGTCGCCACTCTTCACCGCGATCGGCTTTCGCACCTGGCGGCCGTTGACGAACGTGCCGTTGGTCGAGCCGAGGTCCGCCAGCTCGAAGCCGCCGGGCTTGCGCGTAATCGTGGCGTGGCGGCGCGATACCGTCGTGTCGTCGAGCACCACGTCGTTCGACGGATGAGTGCCAATAGCTATTGACGGCTTGTCGAGTGAGTATTCGCGCGCGCGCGAACTGCCTATTGTAACGAGCCGGCTGCGCGCACCGGTGTTCTCAGTCGGTACCTTGTCGGCGGCGCCCTGCTTTGGCGGCATCGATCGTCCTAGCCCAGGTTCCAGAAACGCCCGACATTCTGCGCCGCTCGCTCGATCATCGGCATCACCCGGTCGCCGCCGTCGTCGGGCCGAATCGGCTCATCGGCGTCGCGGCCGAATTCGTCGATCACCGCGCGTCCCGACTCCGCGATCGCTTCGAGGTCGTAGCCGCCTTCGAGCGCCGCGACCATCCTCCCGCCGCAGCATTCCGCCGCGAGCCGCTTCACCCGCCGTGCCATCGCTCCGAATCCCGCCTCTGTAACGCGCATCTGCGCGAGCTCATCGCGGAAATGCGCATCGAAACCCGACGAGACGAGTATGAACTCGGGATTGAAATGGCGTCCGATCGGCACGATCAATCGATCGAACACCCGAAGATACTCGGCGTCGCCGAATTCCGCCGGCATCGGCAAGTTGACGGTGAATCCCACCCCCGCGCCGTATCCGATCTCGTGGAGCGAGCCGGTGCCGGGGTAATGCGGAAACTGATGCGTGGAAACGTAGAGCACTTCGGGCGATTCGTAAAATATGTCCTGCAAGCCGTTGCCATGATGGACGTCCCAATCGACGATCATCACGCGCTTGAGGCCGCGAGATTCGATTAGCCACTTCGCCGCAATTGCAACATTGTTGAAGAAGCAAAACCCCATCGCGCGATTAGGCAGTGCGTGATGTCCCGGCGGACGGACAATAGCAAATCCATTAGCTACTGCTCCGTCCATCACCGCCTCGACTGCGGTAAGTACTCCGCCCGCCGACAGCAGCGCGGTCTCGTAGGTATCGCGCGAGCTATGCGTATCCGGGTCGAAGTCGAACCGGTCGAGCGACGCCGTCCGCGCGACGGTCGCGATGTAGTCAGGCGTATGGCAGCTCTCTATTTCCTCTGGCGTCGCGTCGCGCGGCGTCATGAATTTCAAATCCGGGCGCCTCAGCGACTCCGCCATCTCGATCATCACCTCGGCGCGCTGGGGACGCTCCGGATGCGCCCGGCCGGCGAAGTGTTTCAGGTAGCGGCGATCCGCGACGACCCCGGTCTTAAGCATCGTTGACACCCCAGTCGGGTATAATGATTAACTGGCATGGAGCGATTGCGCGGAGTTTTTCCGCGCCTCGCGAAATCATCGAGTTGCGCTCGCAAGCGGTCATCGAAGTTTGCCTGATCTTTTTGAAATAGCTCTCATCCTCGCGATCGCGCTGATCGTAGTCGGCCCCGAACGCCTGCCCGAGGTTATGCGCACGGTAGGAAAAGTTTTGCGCGAGCTGCGCCTGGCTAGCAACACCGTCCTCCACGAATTGACCGAAGTGCTCGACGAGCCGCAGGCGGCGCCGCTGGCCAAGGTGCCTCCAATCGCGACCACCGCGCCTAAGTCCGAGCTGCCGGCCACTCCGCCGACCGAGAAAACATAGCCGGTCATCCTGCACTGTGACTAGCGAGGATATCACACCGCCAGCGGCCATCGAGGCGACGCCCGAGCAGGCGCGGATGTCGCTCATCGAGCATCTACAGGAGCTGCGTACTCGGCTGATTCGCGCCTTCATCGCCATCGGCCTCGGCTTCATCCTCGCGTATGCGATTGCCGATCCGCTCTTTCACATGCTGACATGGCCGATTCGCGAAGTCTCCGGCGGCAAGGTGCTGTTGATCGGTACGGGCGTCGGCGAGGCATTCTATACCAAGATTAAAGTCGCGCTAATCGCCGGACTGTTCATCGCCAGCCCCGCGGTATTTTACGAAATCTGGAAATTCATCGCGCCGGGTTTGTACGAAACCGAACGCAGGATGGCGAAGCCGTTCGTCTTTTTTGCGACGCTGTTCTTTGTGCTCGGCGGATACTTCTGCTGGGCGGTTGTGTTCAAGATCGGTTACGCGTTCTTTCTCGACCAATACGCGAGCATCGGCGTCACTCCCACAATTCGCATCAGCGAATATCTGGCGTTCTCGGCCAAGCTGCTACTCGCGTTCGCGCTGACGTTCGAGATGCCCATCTTCGCGTTCTTTTTCACCAAGCTCGGCATGATCGACTACAAGATGATGTTCAGCTACTGGCGCTATGCAATCCTCGCCATCTTCATCGTCTCCGCGGCGCTGACTCCGCCCGACATGGTCTCGCAGTTCCTGCTGGCGATTCCGCTGCTGCTGTTGTACGCAATCAGTGTCGGCGTCGCCTGGATGTTCCGAATCGAGCCCGCGGAAAAATCCGCCGCGACGACCCCAAAACCGCAACAACCCGAAATCGTCTGAACGCGGAGCGAGGCGAACAGAGGCCCCATGGCAAGAATCCAGACATCTCCCGTCGCCACCGGCGCACCCGGCATCCCGCCGCGATGGACCCGCAGCGCCAAGGACGCGGTCTGCACCGCGTACTCGTCGGCCAGCCGCCTGTGGTTCACGACCTCCGTCGGCGTCCTCAACGAGATTTATTTTCCGACGATCGATCAGCCGCAGGTCCGCGACGTCCAGTTTCTGATCACCGACGGCGAGACGTTCTTTCACGATGAACGCCGGCATCTGCAGTCCACCACCGAATATCTCGCGGCGACGGGACTCGGGGTAAAGATCGTCAGCCACTCGCCCGACGGCCGCTATCATATCTACAAGGAGATCATTACCGATCCGCATCAGCCGACCCTGCTCGTCAACGCGCGGCTCGAGGGTGACCCGGAGCTGCTAAAGAAGCTTCACCTCTACGTTCTACTCGCGCCGCACCTGGGCGTCGGCGGGTGGGGCAACAACGGCTACCTGTCGAGGATCGTCGGCCACGAGTTCCTGACGGCGAACAAGGATGGCGTCTGGCTGGCTCTGGGAACCACCGAGCCGTTTCTCAGAACGTCATGCGGATACGTCGGCAGCACCGACGGCTGGCAGGACATCAAAGCCAACTTCAAGATGGATTATGAGTTCGCCGCCGCGCTCGACGGCAACATCGCGCTGACTGCCGAAATCGACTTGCGCAAGGGCTACTCGTTCACGCTCGGCCTCGGCTTCGGCCGCGAGCTCAATCGTGCCGTCACGACCTTGTATCAATCGCTCGCCGAGCCTTTCGCCGAGCATCGCGAGCGCTTCCTCGAGCAATGGGATCGCGCGTGCCGGCATATCGCACCGCTCGACAAATTTTCCGGCGACGGCGGCGCGCTCTATCGCCGCGGCTGCCAGCTGCTGCTCGCGCACGAGGACAAAACTTATCCCGGCGCGCTCATCGCTTCGCTCAGCATCCCCTGGGGCGAGGCCAAGAGCGACGAAGACCTGGGCGGCTACCATCTCGTCTGGACCCGCGACATGGTAAACAGCGTGACCGGCCTGGCCGCCACCGGCGACGTCACCACCGCGCTGCGCGCGCTCATCTATCTTGCGTGCGCACAGCGTCCGGACGGCGGCTTTCCGCAGAATTTCTGGATCGACGGCAAGCCCTACTGGAACGGCATTCAGCTCGACGAAGTTTCGTTTCCGATCACGCTCGCGTGGCGCTTGCACAGGCACGGCGCGCTCAAGGATTTCGATCCGTATCCGATGGTGATCCGCGCGGCGCATTTCCTGGTTGATAACGGTCCGCCGACGCCGCAGGAGCGATGGGAGGAGAATGCCGGCTACTCGCCTTCGACGCTCGCCGCCAATATCGCCGGGCTCGTCTGCGCCGCATGCTTCGCGCGCGACCGCGGCGATGTCATCAGCGCGCAATTCCTCGAGGAGTACGCCGACTTCCTCGAAGCGCACATCGAAACCTGGACCGTCACCAACGACGGCTTCCTCGTTCCCGGCGTCAAGCGCCACTACGTCCGCATCAATCCTATCGACATCGCCAATCCCGACGCTGCTGAAAACATCGAGGGCAAGCGCGTCTTCATTCACAATCGCGCACCCGGCGCGCAGGCAGAATTTCCCGTCGCGGAAATCGTCGACGGCGGATTTCTCGAGCTGGTCCGCTACGGCATCCGCAAAGCCGGCGACTCGCTGATGGAGGATTCGCTGCGCGTGATCGATGCCGTCCTCAAGACCGACTTCCCCGCCGGTCCATGCTGGCGCCGCTATACTCACGACGGCTACGGCCAGCGCGACGACGGCGGACCGTTCCTCGGATGGGGCCGCGGACGCCCGTGGCCGCTGCTGACGGGAGAGCGCGGACATTACGAGCTCGCCGCGGGCCGCGACCCGACGCCGTATCTGCAAGCGATGGAGCGGTTTGCGAACGCCACGCAGTTGCTGCCCGAGCAAATCTGGGATCAGCCCGACATCTCGCGCCGATTGCTCAAATACGGCGGCCAGACCGGCAGCGCGACACCCCTGATGTGGGCGCACGCCGAGTATATCAAGCTGCTGCGCTCGACCTCGGACGGCCGCGTGTTCGACATGATCGACGAAGTGCGGGACCGCTACATGAAGCCGGGCCGAAAGCAGAGCCGCCTCCGCGTGTGGAAGTCCAACCGCCGCGTCATGTCGGTTTCACCCGGCGACCGCCTGCGCATCCAGGCGACCGCGCCGTTCACGCTGCATTGGTCCAACGACGAATGGCAGCACGTCAACGACACCGGGTTGACCTCGACGCCGATCGGCTTCGACTACGTAGACATCGACATCGGCGCGAGCGACAAGGCGCCTATTCGCTTCACCTTCAACTGGCGCGAGTCGGGCAATTGGGAAGGCCGCGACTACGCGGTCGCGATCGCGAAATAAGCGGTAAAATCGGTCTCAAAGGTTCATTTCTTCTCGCCGATGTATTGCCGTAACACGGGCAATTGCATATCTGTAGGTCCGTTCTCAGAACTGCGGCGTAAAACGCCGCACGTCAAATGCTCGATAGTGGGAGGGGACCGATGAAATTCAGATTCCTTATGGCCGCAATAATCGCGACCGCGTTTTGCGCAACGCCTACTTGGGCTTGGCACCGATCGGATCTTCAGCAGAACGCTGTACCGGACAAGAAAACCAAAACACCAAAACCCTCGAAGTACGACATTACTCTAACCATCGACGGTGGATATGGCGGTGCGGGTACCCCCACCAGCACCGGTTGCCCGGGCGGAGAGGATTACGCCGATTACTGTCTTTCCGGTGAGTGCTATTGCTACACGTACACAGGGAAAGCCAGTGGCACGGCTGGCAGCGGCACGGTGACGTTCTATGAGTCCTACGATGATGAGTACTATTTTTCCGATGCGGAGGCCGGATGCGACCAGGCGTTCGGTGACATAGAAATCAACGGTTCAAAGGATGTCGAGAGTATCTCATTCTGGGGCGCGGACTGCGGCAGCGACTTCACCCCGCAATTTTTTCTCAGCGGGGGCTGCACACTCGAGGACACGAGTATCTTTTTAGACGGAGCAGTTGGGCCGTGTTCGGGCAATTTCAATTACGCTGCCTCAGGGCCTACGACCTTCTCAATCAAGGGATCAGCCTTGAAGTAGGCTGATCCATGCTGCTCACCGTCGAGCGGTGGGCGTCGACGAAGCACTCAAGGGACCGTTCGAGGTGGATCGAGCGGTCCCTTTTTCATTCTCATCTCTTCCTCCCTTAACAGCCCGTAATCTCGCGCGACTCGCACCATCTCGGCGACGAGACCGCCGCATTTGCGCATCGCCTTCGCGTCCTTTTGAGATTCTTGCGCTCTCTCAGGCCGTCGCGCTCTGGCACGAAGCTGGCTCTCTCCTCTCTGCGGACGCGCGCCTTACGATCCGTTAATAACCAAATCGGCGCGCGTGCGTACTTGTACGTGGAGGACGACCGATGAGTAGCAAGGATCCGTTTGTGCGCGACGCGGTTGAGGTAAGGCTGGTGTTCGCATTGCTGGTGCTGATGGCATTGCTGATTGTCCAGGGTTGCACCGCGTTCAATCCGCAGGGCGCCGCCATCCAGCAAGCGCCCAACTACTACAACGGCGAATCGTACAGCCAGTTGTCGCCCGAGCAGAAAATGCAACTCGAAGATCACCTCGCCAATCAGAGCAACTCGGCGTGGAGAACCAGCGCCGACGTAGCGTCAAGCGCTGGCCAGCTCGGACAGGGAACCGGAGTTCTGCTCTGGGGAATCCACTCGATCCAGAAGTAAATAGTTACGGCTCAAGGTTTCGATGTTGGTCGTGACTCCCGCCCCTGCCGCGACATTGATCGCGGCGATTACCCTCGCGCTCATGCTGTCAGGCTTGTCCGGATGCACCAATATGATGCCGCAATATGCTGCCCAGAATTACGCGCCTTCCTACTACGAAGGCGGCTACAGCACGCTGACGCCGCAGCAGAAATTCCAGCTCGAAGACCATCTCTCTAATCAGAGCAATCAGGCATGGCAGACTACCGCGCAGGTCATGAGCGGCGCCGGTCGGCTGCTCGGTGGAACAGGAAGTCTGTTAAGCGCGATTCGCTCGATTGAGAAGCCGCCATCCGGCGGCGCTGCGCGAGCGCGCAACCTGCGGATACACCCGCGGCTAGCAGTACGCTGACTCGGCGTGGCGAAAGGATCGAGGTGAAGCCGAGAGAGCGGTCCACTGCTCGCTCGACCTACCCCGCCCCCCGCTCATTCGTACAGTTTCCAGTCCGACGCGGTCAGCCTGGAAGGAAACAATGGAAGCCAATCAACGGGTAGCGGGTTTTGAGCCCACTACCCATCAATGGATTCGAAAGGACTTAGGTTGTGCCGTTGGGGATTAACCGGGAGACCGTGAGATCGTTCGAGATGGCCTGGAAGATCTGGTTCAGGGTTCCGGTCGATCGGGCATCAGCGGCGCAGCCAGAGGTCGTAGATGTGACGTCGGTGAAGAAGTTCTGGTTATTCTGTACGTAGTCGCCCGGGGTTGTGGGCGAGTTTGCGATACCCTGCATCGTGCAGACCGGGCTCGCATACGTACCGCTGTCAGTACTGCATCCACTTGTCTCGGCGCCGTAGGCGACTGCATATACCGTGGTTCCCGCTGCCGCTGCGGCTTGGGCGCGGGCTACTGCCTGTGCGCACTGCCCCGTACCCAAATAAACGGTCGATGGCGCCGGCTTTGTCTCCTGCATCCCTTCGCTACCGGCACCCGAAGTAGTAGGCGTAGCTTCAGTAACATCTGCATTCGCTTCGCCATCGCTGACCAGAATCATCACGTTCTTCGTGCTGACTCCCAAGCCCTGTCGCACGGTTTGCTGCGCGATGAGCGCGCTTTGTGCCGTATCAATTACGCCCGCATAGAAGGTTCCCTCGCCGCCCGGAGCGCCAAGGCCCGTGCTGCAACCTCCACCGGCCGCGATCACGAGGTCGGAGCCGGAAACCAGCGAGGTCGCCGTGTCGGAAGTGCGGTAGTCGCTCGACCACGGAACAATCTCGTATTCGGGTGGGTTAGGGTTCGAAGAGCAAGCAGTGTTATCGGCCACAGTTGTCCCGGATGGGTCCTTGCCCGCGCAGCCGGCAAGAGGAGTGCCTTTGCCTGTACATTTGGCGGCTTCTTTGCCCGAGCAGCAAGCAACAGGAGCACCCGCGGCTGTGCAATTTTCGTAATTGAAGAACTCGTTGTAGGAGGTAATCGGCGGGTTTGTAGTAGGACACTGTACATCGTCCTTAACATTCCCAATCGCTGAACCGCTCGCTGCCAGCCCCGGGAACGTAAACAGAGCGACTTCATCGATGGGATTGCTGGAGACGTTAGTTCCGTTTAGGGTGCCACTCGCGGGCGAGGGAACGTCGAACGAGCTGGTTTCGGTCTCGGGGCAGCTGGTCAGCCCCGCGGCGCACGGCGACAGCGTGCTTAGCAGGGTCTGGACGCCTTCCAACGCGCATTGAATTCTTTCCTTACCGCAGTTGCCGGCGTCGGTCTGAGTCATCGACTCCGTCGAATCGATGATAATTGCCACGTTGTAAGGGCCATTAAATCCGCCCTTCGCACTCGCCAGCGCGCTTGCCGAGATTGTCCAGGTCGGGAAGCCGAGCACGTTGGCGAATGTCGTCGGAATCGTTGCCGTCTCCGTCACGCGGAGGGCGTTATCGCCCGAGTAGTCGGCTTTGCACGAGGGAACACCCTCTGCGGCGGCTGCGGCGCTGGTCAGACACACGGGCGTAACCGTCACTTTAACGTTGGTCAGCAAATTGCTGGTGTCGTTTGCGTCCGTAGTTGCTGCACCGCTGTAGCTCGTCGCAGTGGTCTGTATCTCGCTTGCTGACTCATCTTCATTAGACATCACCGAGCCGCCGGCCAACGCGGCCGCCCGGGTTTGAGCCAGAAGCTGTTGATAGCCGTAATAGACACGGCCGACATCGACGACTAGCGCAACCACAAGCATAAGGGTAACCAAGCCAACCATTATCATTACTAATGACTGCCCTCGCTCCCCTTCGCGCAACCTGCGCACAACATACTTGTTGTTCCGGACGGAAGATTCGTTGTCTTGCTTCATTGTATAAGCTCCGCGGCCGTTGCCGATAAGGTGCAGGCAGGATTCCAGCCAGTGAGATTCTGTAAAATGATGGGGATATTGAGGCTGCACGGATAGGTAACGGTTACCTTGGCAGTATCGCCCGACACCAGATCGCCGCTCGCGCCGGAACACGAGGTGCCCCCAATCGCAGATCCGTACGTAATCACAGGCGGGGTTCCGCTAGTGGTCCCAATCTGAATCGTGTAGGTGAGATCCGCAGCAGTGAGGCCCGGCGCTGCGCTCGTGACCGCTGTAACAGTGGTCGCGCACGGGTCAGAGGTATCGCCTCGACTAATTGAAAGTTGCTGAGCACCGATGGTCGTAGCGGATGTCAGCGTCAACTCGTTGTTAAATGCAACCCCGAACACCACTATGGCCATAAGCAGGCCGAGCAGCAGCGGCACTGAGAGAGCGAACTCAGTCATCGCCTGGCCTGGATCGTCGCGAAGGCGAAACCTGCCCAATCTCTTCTTCATACATCACCCCTCGGTACCGTTCTGTGAGGGAAACGGACCAAGATACTTGTACTTGTATCTACCCCACGTCGCAAGAGTTAAGAACCGGTAGCCCCACAAGGTAAGCAACCTGAATGCCAAAGCTGATATCTGGCACTTTTCACTCGTTTGGTAGTTTATATTAGGCAGCGGGATGAAATTCAAGCGCCGCTGGTGGCGATTCTGCTACTGCTTGTAGCACGAAGTTGGCTGGTTGAGGTCGGCGAGAGCAACCAAGGGAGGCATTAACAGCTACGCTTCGGGCCGAAATTTCGCGGGCGGCGCAGATGATTCCAGCGAGCACTACCTCTCTGCGAAACGCTTGTATTAACAGGCGTTTAGCCTTCGTAACCTCAAAATACATCTCTCCGTACCCTGATCAGGAGAGACAAATTATGAAAATCCACACTTCCATTATCGCCGCGACGTTCGGGCTTCTCATGATGGCGATGCCAAGCATTGCGTCCGCCGAGATCGTCGTGTATCCGCGCGCCGTGCACCCCGTGATGGTCCAGGAGGTCGTCGAACCCGCCCCCTTCACCACCGTCGAGTACTATCGGCCGTGGGCATGCGCCAACGGATTCTTCCGCCGCCATCATCGGTGGATGTGCCGCTAACCCGGCCGAGGCGGGCGGTGTGTCAAAATGACACCCGCTCGCATCCCTGCGATTTACCCTTGCCCAATCCGCTCTATCGCGAACTGCGCAGCCAAGGATGCCATCATCGCCTCGACTTCATCGCGCGAATCCGCCGAGAAGTAAATCCGCAGGTGATGCCGGACGGGGTCTTCGGTCCGCAGCGTGGCGAGATTGTCGTACGACTCAACGATCGACTTGAACAGCACGATCTGCTCGGGCGGTATCGCGATCAGCATCGAGGCGATCGCCGGCGGCTTGTTCTCACTCACGGTTTACTGCTACCTCCGCGACCCCTACATTCTAGCCGATGACGCTGCCGCGGGTCTTGTTCGTAACCGGCAAAGGCGGCACCGGCAAGAGCACGGTGGCGGCCGCGCTGGCGATTGCGCTGTCGCATCGGCGTCCAACCACGCTCGCCGACCTGGACCGGCGATTGTCCGCGGCGGCGGCGCTCGGCGCGATGCCGGAAGATTCGACCGCCGTTAAAATCAGCGACACGCTCGACGTGATCGCGTTGACGCCGCGCGCGGAGCTCGAAGCCTTCATCGAGCGGATCGTCCCGATCCGCGCAATTTCGCGCCGGATGCTGCGCAGTCGGACTTTCGGCTACGTCACCGCGGCGCTGCCCGGCCTCGAGGCGTTCCTGTTGCTGGAACGGCTCCGGATTATGGCAGGAGATGCCGCGCTGGAGGACCGCTATCTCGTAATCGACGCTCCCGCCTCGGGCAGCGCCGTCGAGCTGCTCTCGGTCTCGTCGGGCGTCAAGGGAATCGCGCCGGGCGGCACGCTGAACCGGCTGGCCGATTCGATCGACAGCTTTCTTGGCGACGCGACGCGCTTCGGCGCGGTAATCACGACGACGCCGGAGGACCTGGCGGTGCGCGAGGCGCTCGAGACGGCCGCGACGATTCGCGAGCGGCTCGGCGTCGCCACGGTCGCCGCGATAATGAACTGCGTTCCCGATTTGATGTTCGACACCTCCGAGCTCGCCGCGATAAGCGCGCTCGGCGGCCACGCCGGCCTGGCGATACGCCGGAACGCCGCGCGTGAGAATGCGGCGCTCGTCGCCCCGCGATTCGCCGACGCCGGCCTCTCGACGATCAGCCTTCCGATGATGTTCACGCCAGCCATCGGTCCGCGCGAGATCGCGAAACTCGGCCGCGTACTGGATACGGAGCTGCTCGACCGATGAAGCCGCTCGACTTGCGCTCGCAGAAACTCGTGATCTGCCTGGGGCCCGGCGGCGTCGGCAAGACTACCATCAGTGCAGCGCTCGCGGTGCGCGGCGCGATGCTCGGATGCGCCGTCGATGTGATGACAGTAGATCCAGCGCCGCGCCTGCTCGATGCGCTCGGCCTCGCGGCGGATTCATCCGAGCCGGTCGAGGTTGCGCTCGACGGCATTCGGCCTTCGCACCGCGGCGGCGCGTCGAATCGCGCGAGGCTGCGTGCGTTGCGGCTCGATCCGAAACGCACCTTCGATTCGATCGTCGCGCGCTACGCCTCGTCGGCCGCGGCGCGCGACACGATTCTCGAAAATCGAATCTATCGCAACCTCTCGGGCGCGCTCGCGGGCGTCGGCGACTACATGGCGATGGAGAAGCTGCTAGAACTGGCAGCCAATCCCGCCACTGACCTGATTGTTCTCGACACGCCGCCCGCGACCGAGGCAATCGACTTCCTCGACGCGCCGCGCCGCCTGCTCGAACTGCTCAACTCACGCGCCGTCACGTTGCTGGGCGCACCTGCCGGACTGTTCAGGAGCCAGTTGCGGATGGTGGATATCGCCGCGCGCGCCGTGCTCGCGGCGTTCGATCGCGTGACGGGCCTGAACCTGCTGAGCGACGTGCAATCGTTCGTGCGCAGTTTCGACGGCATGTACGAAGGCTTCTCTGCTCGCGCTGAACGCGCACAGGAGAAGCTGCGCGCGCCGGACACGGCAATCGTGATCGTCACGACCGCGGAGTCGAGCCGTATCGCGCAGGCGCGCGAATTTGTCGGCGCGCTCGAGGATGCCGGCTTGCGTATCGCCGCGATGGTCGTGAATCGGGTGCTTGCGAAGCTGCCCGACGCGGCGGAACTAACGTCGGCACGCATCGCGCCTTCGCTCAAGAAAAAGTTGAAGCGCAATCTCGCCGATTACACCGCGCTCAAGAAGCGCGAGGAAGTATCGCTGAGCGCGCTGCGCGATTCGCTTCCGGCAGGCGCTGTCCTGATGGTTGCGCCCGACCTTGGCCGCGAGCCGCGCACTATCGCGGACCTGGCCCAAATCGGCCGCAGTGTTGTGTCATCCTGACGAAGCGAGCAACGCGAGCGGCAGGAAGGATCTCGGACAGCTTCGCGTCAGCGAAGCCGGTACCGGTTTTCGCAATCGCGCAGCGCTCCTCTACTTCTTCGCGCGCCGAATCGCCGGCTTCGCCGGTTCGTTGTGATCGAGCAAACGATCGAGCTTGATGCTGAGATTCAGCAGTTGCGAGCT
Source organism: uncultured delta proteobacterium (assembly GCA_963711565.1). Classification (GTDB taxonomy): domain Bacteria; phylum Desulfobacterota; class Binatia; order Binatales; family Binataceae; genus Binatus. Next base: position 442,777 of record CAVQEQ010000003.1, read on the forward strand.
CAGGTGATCGAGCCGCGCTTTCAGGTCGCGCACGTCGCGCTTGGACGGAATGTTGACGAAATCGAGCACCTGCTCGACGTTGCGGTCGAACGACTGCTTGTTGGCCATGAAGCGCTCACCGGCCTTGCCGAAACTCGAGCGCATCCTGTCGTTCGACATGATCTCGTTGAAAAAGCCCGAGACGCCTTCCTCGCTCATCTGGCGGAGCTTGTTCATCAGGTTGTCGTCGTCGCGGCGTGCCATAATTTTCAACTATATATAGAGGGGCGCGCCGCGCAAACCGATGACCACAATCGCCAACATTCTAGGTATCGCGTCGGGCTTTGCCCTGATGAGGTACCACGAGCCGCCCGCGAACCTGATCGCAACGTCGATCATCATCAATCTCGCGCTAACTCCGCTGACTGCGATCGTCGCGGCGCGGCGCGGCCGCTCGGCGCTTCGATGGACTATCGCGGGACTCGCGCTCGGCGCGTGGGCGCTCGCCGCGGTCATGATTATTCCGGCGCCTAGCAGCCCTGCACCGCCGCGTCCCGACACCCCGGATTTTCCGCCTACTTCGCATGCTGCTTGATCCACGCCGCGGTCGGCGCGAAGACTTCGCTCTCGGACTTCGTGCCCGCCAACACGTCGAGATGGCCCCAGTTGTCGAACTTGGTGAATGAAGGATCGGGAGCGCCGGTCGATTTCGATGCCTCCTCGACCTGGCCGGGCCAATCCGCGCCGAAGTTGGTGCTGGCAAACGCGATCACGGGAATCTTCGACGCCTTGAGCGTCGCGAGCAGCTCGGGCGTGAACGGATTCTCGGCGTCCTGCACCGACGGCCAGTAGCGATCGTAGCCGATTAGCAGTTTCGCCAGCACGACCGCGTCGGAATAGCCGCCCGGCATATTCGCGAACGCGCCGTTGCCGGGGGCCGCGTCGTACATAACGTGTTCCAGGTTTTCGCGCGCTGTCTTGTACTTGGGAATCGGCGCCGGCTGATCGGGATTTTCGATGACCATCTGCATCAGCTTGTAGCGTTTGTCGTAGGTCAGATGTTTGCCGCCAACGTCGTCGGCATATTGGCCCGCGCCGGCGGTTCCGTGCGCGTCGGATGGCTCGGGATGAATCCGTCGATGGCGATGATACCCGCGACGTTGCCGGGATGCATCGCGGCATAGAGATACGCGAATTCGACGCCGCGGCTGAAGCCGGCGACGAACAGTTTGTCGCGGCCGGTTTTCGCGCTGACGAATTTCGCGGCCGCTTCGATGTCCGATTCGAAAAGATCATTTGTCCATCCCGCGAGCTCGGAAAGATCGCTCTGCGGCGTCTGGGGTAGAATGAAGTGCGTGCGATAGTCCATCGACCAGACGTCGATGCCGTGCTCGGCAAGGTAAGCCTGGAACGAATAGCGCGGATCCTCAAGCGCAAGCTCGCCATTCATGTTGGTGCCGGGCAGGTAGAGCACGACTTTGTCGGGGTGCGCGGGCGGATTCGGTCCGATCGTGAGGCGATGGAGCGCGATCTTGTCGAACGGCGATTTGCCAACGGTCGCCTCGAACGTCCACTCATAAAGCCCGGGCAAAGTGTAGAGACCCGGTGTAACAAGAACCTTGCTGATCTGACGAGGACCGCCGGCGGCTTTGAACTCCGCTTCAAATGCCGACGCGACCGTGCGCGTCGCGATAAGGAGAAGCAGGACCATCAACATGTCGAGGGCAATGCGTCGTCGAATCTTCATGGGCCTAATCCTCTCCACGATTTCGCGTCGCCGCACAAGTGCACGACCGCCAGGGAAGCTCAGTGGGCAGGCCTTATATGGGCGGGCCTTATAGAGTGGGGCGGGCCGCCGTGCCCGCCATCGACGCGCCGGCACCGCGCAAGGATGGCGGGCACGGCGGCCCGCCCCACTGAATCTGAAAGGAACGGAAGGATGGTTGACCCTTCGCGGTGCGCCGTGCGAAACAGAGTCGTCAGGTTCTCACGCCAATTACGCACGGGAGTAAACTTCAATGAGCAAGAAAGTCCAATTCGCCCTGTTCTCTCCGCAAGCCGGACAATCGTGGCATCAGCTCGAAGAGCGGGCGCACCGATGCGAAAAGCTCGGCTACCATTCCATCTGGCTGGTCGATCATATGTGGACGCGCGGGATGCCCGACCTCGACCATCATGAGTGTCTGGCCCTGATGGCGGGACTGTCGGCCAAGACCGAAAAAATTCGCATCGGCACGCTGGTGATGTGCAACTCGTACCGCAACCCGGCGCTCCTGGCGAAGACGCTGGCGACGATCGATCACATCAGCAACGGCCGCCTCGAAATCGGCTACGGCGCGGGCTGGATGGACGAGGAGTACAAGGCGTACGGCTACCAGTTTCCGTCGATGGGCACGCGGCTCAAGATGTTCGAGGAAGGCCTGCATATAATGAAGGCGATGTTCACCGAGAAGCGCGCGACCTACAAGGGCAAGCACTATTCGATCGAGGAAGCGATCTGTAATCCCAAACCCGTGCAGAAACCGCATCCACCGATCACGATTGGCGGCAGCGGCGAGAAGATCATGCTCAAGCTGGTCGCGAGGTTTGCCGACCGCTGGAATTGCCCCGCCGGCTACGAGAGCTTCGAGCACAAGTTCAACGTGCTCAAGCAACACTGCAAGGACATCGGGCGCGACGTGAATACTATCGACGTGTCGGAGCAGTTGCTGGTGTGCATCGGCTCGAGCGACGCGGAAGTCGAGGCGAAATGGAAGGCGGCGCAGATGCTCAAGCCGTTCGTCACCACCGGAATCAAGGGCACGCCGAAGCAGTTGATCGAGGAGCTCAAGAAGCGCGTAGCGATGGGAATCACGACGTTCACGATTTTTTTCAGCGACTTCGCGCCGCCTCCGACGCTCGAGCTGTTCGCGAAAGAGGTGATGCCGGCATTTGCGTAAGACGTTCGGAGTTTGTGCGCCGTTGCTCGCCGCGTTGCTGATCGCGGGATGCGGCAGTCAGCCGTCGTACTATACGACCCAGCTCGACACGAGCGGCGGACTTGGACCGGGCGATCCGATAACGCACGCGTCGGCGACGATCGGGCAGGTGACCGGGGTCTCGCCAATCGGCGGTGGCGATTCGGAGATAGCGTTCGAAGTAAATGGATCGCACACTGACGAGATTCACTACGATTCGATTATGACGCTGAATAATCTCGGCGCGACCCCGTCGCTCGACGTGATGAACGTCGATGCGATGAGCCATAGCGTACCGTCGGGCACCCGGCTGGACGGCGCGTCGAGCATGAACGAGACGCAGATGTTCATAACGGCGCGGGGTCCGGGGAGTTTCGCGCAGGCTCTCGGAAATGCAGCGAGCTTTACTCAATCGACGGCGCCGCCTCCCTCGGCGGCGACCGTACAGATGACGCAGATGCTGGCGCAGATTTCGCAGCAGACGATTGCGACCGCGGTCGCAATCGCGCCGCCGACTCCCGATCAGATCGAACAGACCAAACGCGAGGCGCTCGGCGTCGAACGTCAACTGATGCGCAACGGAAAAATCGAGCAGGCGGAGCGGCTGCGAGCGTCGATGGGGAGCATGATGGGTGGAATCACGGCGCCCGTTAATCCGACGACGCTGCCGCCGACTGCGCCCAATCCGTAACGCGAAATGGATCGCCACTAAATTGGACCAGCATCTACTGACCGAGTATCTCAAACGCAAGATGCCGCACGCGAGCGAGCATCGCGTGGTGAACCTCAAGCGAATTTCGGGCGGCTCGTCGCGCGAGACGTACGCGTTCGATCTCGAATGGAGCGAAGGCGGCGAGACCCACTCGCGTCCGATGATCGGGCGGCGCGATCCAACCGGCAGTCTGCTCAAATCAGATCGCGAGCGCGAGTTCAAGGTGATCGACGCCGTGCATCGCGCGGGCCTCAAGGTTCCCGAGCCACTTTTTCTGGAGCTCGACGCCGGCGTGATGGATCGACCGTTTTTCATCATGCATCGCGCGGCGGGCCAGACCGGTATGGGCGCGTTTCCGGCCGCGGAAGCGGAATCGACTCGCGCGAAAGTCGCCGACGACTTCATTGGCGAGCTGGCGCGGTTGCAATCGATCGACTATCGCGAATGCGGGCTCGAGATTCTTGGGCCTCCGGAAAATCTCGAGGCTCCCGCCCGCATCCAGGCTGCGCACTGGGCCGAAATATATGAGCGCGATCGGATGGGCGAGCACTACCCGATTCTCACTGCCGCGTTCGCATGGCTGAAAGCCAACCCCGTCGTGAGCGACCGCATCGTGATCGTTCACGGCGACTATCGATCGGGAAATTATCTGTATGACGAGAACGGAATCGTCGCGATGCTCGATTGGGAAATGGCGCATCTGGGCGATCCGATGGAGGATCTCGGCTGGGCGTCGATGATGTTCTGGGGTCGCGACGAATTTGCCGGCGGTCTGATGGAGCGCGAGGCGTTCTACCGGCTCTACGAGGCGAAGACCGGCCATCCGGTGGATCGCGAGCGGCTGTTTTTCTACCAGGTGCTCGGCAACGCGAAGATGGCGGTGATTTGTCTCACGGGAATTCGCGATTTCGTCGAGCGACGGACGTCGGACGCGGTGATGCCGTTTCTTGAATTGTTGCTGCCGCAATTGTTTGGAGATCTTGCCGGCCAACTTCGACTGGTTTGAGGGACCAAGATGCTACGTCCGACGTTGAATGAACTGCTGAGTGGAATGCAGCGGACAATCATGGAGGCGCTGATGCCCGAGCTGACGTCGCCGTACGCGCAGGGGCAAGCGATGTCGGCGATCGGGATGCTCGCGCATGCGGCGGCAGTGCTCGAGTCGGCGCCGGCGTACGACGCGGCGGAGATAAAAGATCTGCGCGCGACGTTCGCCGCACTCAAGCGGCTTGGCGACAAGCACATCTCGAAAAAAAGCGGGCTGCGCGGAGCGCTCGCACGCGCGACTCGCGCCGGCGTGAAGACCTCGCCGGACAGGCGCGCGATGGAAGAATCGATGTCGGTGTTCGCCGCGGCAGTCGCTCTCGGCAATGTCGATGACAGCGTCGCACGCCATGTGCGCGGTTATATCCGCCGCAACCTCGAGCGATCACGCAATCTGCTCGGCGCTTCGTTGCCGACCGGCTGAGTCATTAGCCGCGCTGCGATCGCGAACCCGCCTGGGGTTCGCGCTACCTTACGCAATGAGACGCTATCTCTAGCCATCACCAGCTGCTTCCAAGCCATATTATCTGCGTCAGGACTTCTTGCGCATGAAAATCAATCGGAGTAGATTGCGTAAAGTTAGATAGGCATACAAAAGGGTCTGTTAGCTAAATGTATGAGAGAGCCACTAACAGTATGTGGCGACCTTGCTACACATTGTTAGACGTTCTAATTTGAAGAGAGGCGCGCAGAACAGACTGCGAGGATGAAGCTATGAGCGTCACAATTATTCCTACCCCCGGAATGGCCGGGGGGCCCTGCCGCGGATCCTGCGATCATGCCAAGTGCCACACGCTTCGCGCGATGGCGGACGAGCGATGTCATCACTGCGGCGCCCGTTTCGGATTCGGCACCAAAGTGACGGGCGAGCCGCCGATGCATCTGCGATGCGCGCAGAGCATTGCCGCGCAAAGCGGCGCACCGGCTACGCATCCAATTAATGATCCGGCGGCACCTCCTCAGGCGACGGGTCAACGCGGCGACAAGCACTAGCCCGATTTCGTTCGTCCTCTCGGTCTGATTGCCCGCACGCCTGTTCGGCGTAGCCTGCGGGGTGCGCTTGACACCTTCGGCGTGTGCGCGGTACCGCTCAAGCGTGAACACCGAGAAAATTGCTGAAGTGCGGGCGCTCCGCGATCGGCTGGATCACCCGGTGATCGACGCCGACGGGCATCTCATCGAGCCTGCTCCGCTCTTCAACGAATATCTTCAGAAGATCGGCGGGCGCGACATGCTCGAGCGCTACAATCGCGAGCTTCGCGAGCATCCGACCGGCTCGCGCGGAAATCGCGACGCAGGCGACATGCGGGGTGCATGGTGGGGAGTCTCGAACGACGCGTATGATCTCGCGACCGTGATGGCGCCGCGGCTTCTGTACAACAGGCTGAACGATCTCGGCGTCGATTTTTCCATCTTGTATCCGACACTGGGACTCGCGCTGCCGACGATTCATGACGGCGAAGTCCGACGGATCGCATGTCGCGCGCTGAACACGATGAACGCCGAGATCTGCGGACAGTTCCGCGATCGCATCGCGCCGGCGGCCGCGATCCCGATGCATACGCCGGATGAGGCAATCGCGGAACTGGAATACGCGGTGCGCGTCGGTCTCAAAGTTGCGATGATCCCGCCGGGAGTTGCGCGTCCGATTCCCGCGCTCGAGCGCGGGCATCCGGATGCGTTTCCCAACGCTGCCTATTTCGATTGCTACGGACTCGACAGCTCCCATAACTACGATCCGGTGTGGCGCAAATTTGTCGAGCTGAAGATCGCGGTCACTTCGCACGGCGGCGTCGGTCTGCGCTACCTGCCGCTCGGACGGCGCTCGCCGACCAACTACATGTTCAATCACATCGGCGCGCACGCCTATCAGCAGGGCGAACTGTGCCGGTCGATCGTTATGGGCGGCGTGGCGACCAGGTTCCCGGAATTGGCGTTCGGATTTCTCGAATGCGGCGCTGGATGGGCCTGCGACCTGCTCCATTCGCTCGAAGAGCATTGGGAGAAACGCAATACCGCCGGCCTGGTGAACTACGATCCGTCGCGACTCGATCGCCCGCGGTTGCATCAACTGCTCGCCGAGTACGGCGGTTCCGAATTTATCGCGAAGAATACGGCGCGCGCGGTGCGGGCCTATGATGAAGGCCTCGAGCGCCACGATCGCGCGACGGATCGCGACGAGTGGGCGCTCACCGGTGTACGCGACGAGCATGATTTCGCGCGAATCTTCGGCAACTTCTATTTCGGTTGCGAGGCCGATGACCTGAGCGTGCATCGCGCGCTCGACTCGCGCGCCAATCCGATGCGGACGCGACTGCAGCCGATTTTCTCGTCAGACATCGGCCACTGGGACGTGCCGGACATCTCGACGGTACTGCTCGAGAGCCATCGGCTGGTGGACAAGGAACTCCTGAGTGACGCTGATTATCGCGACTTCGTTTTCACGTATCCGGCGCAACTTCATTTGAAAGCGAATCCGAAATTCTTCGCCGGCACCGCGATTGCGGATTCCGTCGCCGAGCTGAAAGCATAGCGAGACTTTGATGCTCTCGACTGAACGCAAGCGCGACTGGAACGAGAAGGGGTTCTTCATCATCCGCGGCTTCATGCCAGTCGAGGACTGCCGGGCGATGCATGCGCGGGTCGTCGAGATCTGCCGCCTGAATGCGGAGGGGAAAAGCGTTCCGAACGTGTTCGTGTTGCCGGAAAAGAAACCCAACCCGCTCGCGCAAAATCCCGAGGACAACGTCGGCAAGGTGTTCCGGCTTCATCGCGATCCGATTTTCAAAAAGCTGGTCGAGCTTCCCGCCGTGCTCGACCTCGTGAGCGATCTGATCGGACCGGAGCTCGACTGTTTTGTCAGCCAGTTCATTTTCAAAAATCACGGCGCGCTCGGACAGCCGTGGCATCAGGATTCGTACTACTTCGCCTTCAGCACACGGCCGCAGGTCGGAGTCTGGCTGGCCGTCACCGAAGCGACGCTCGACAACGGATGCCTGCACGTGATGCCGGGATCGCACCTCGAGCCGGTGCATAAGCACGTGCCGGACCGGCGTCCGCACGCGCAGTATGGCTACACGGAGATCGTCGATTACGACATGTCGAAGTCGGTGCCGGTGCTGATGCAGGCCGGCGACTTGCTGGTCTTCCACAGTCACCTGATGCATCGATCGACGGACAACATGTCAGGCGGGATTCGCGCCGCGATGGTCTGGCATTACACGAAGTCGGGAACGATCGATCAGACCCGGGAGAGGTTCGGGCATCAGAACCCGTCGCACGATTTCATGAAGATCGAACGTCGCCGTGCGGTCGAGGATTAGAGCATGAATGGAGCTGAGAGCCTGATTCGCACCGCAATCGCGGCCGGCGTCGAAGTGTGTTTCGCAAATCCGGGGACGACCGAGATGCCGCTGGTGGCGGCGCTCGATTCGGCCGACGGTCTGCGGCCGATTCTCGGATTGTTCGAAGGCGTCTGCACTGGAGCCGCCGATGGTTACGGACGGATGGCGGAGAAGCCCGCGATGACGCTGCTGCATCTTGGGCCGGGCTTCGCCAACGGTATTGCAAATCTGCACAACGCGCGACGCGCGCGTTCGCCGATCGTGAATTTAATCGGCGACCACGCGACTTGGCACGTCGGCGCCGACGCACCGCTCACGTCGGACATCGTTTCGCTCGCGACGCCGGTTTCGGGATGGGTGCGAAGCGTGCGCAATCCGGCGTCGCTCGCGGGCGCGACTGCGGAGGCGATCGCGGCGGCGGGGCGAGCGCCAGGACAGATTGCGACGCTGATCATCCCGTCTGACTGCCAGTGGGATCCCGCCGAGACGCACGCCGCGCCGATCGAGGCGGCGGCGTTGCCGATGGTGTCTTCCGATGCGATCAAGCGCGCGGCCGAATCGATCCGCAAGGGAAACAAGGTCGCGCTTTTTCTCGGCGGCATGGCACTTCGCGCGCGCGGTCTGAAGGCGGCTGCGCGCATCGCTGCGAAATCGGGATGTCATCTCATCTGTGAGACTTTTCCCGCGCGGCTCGAACGCGGCGCGGGCACGCCCAACCTGGATCGCCTGCCCTACTTTCCCGAACAAGCAATCGAGATGCTGAAGGCGTTCGATACGATCGTCATCGCGGGCGCGAAGAAGCCGGTAGCGTTTTTTGGCTATCCCGATTTTCCGAGTCAGTTGATTCCCGACGGCATCAACACCATGATTCTCGCCGAGCCGACTGACGACGTTCCGGCTGCTCTGGAAGCGCTCGCGAGCGAAATTGCGGCGCCGGTTGCGGTCGCGATGCCGTCGAAGATAGCACGCCCCGAACACCCTGTCGGAAAACTCAACGCGATGACCGCAGGCGCCGCGATTGCCGCGACGATGCCCGAGGGTGCAATTGTGATGGACGAAGCTGCCACGACAGGGCTGCCGTTCCTGGCTGCCTCCGTGGCGGCGCCTGCGCATACGTACCTTTCGCTCACCGGTGGCGCGATCGGGCAGGGGTTGCCGTGCGCGACCGGTGCGGCGGTCGCGTGTCCCGACCGGCGCGTGATCGCTTTTCAGGCCGATGGCAGCGCGATGTACACGCTGCAAGCGCTTTGGACGCAGGCGCGCGAATCGCTCAACGTCACCACAGTGCTGTGCAACAACCACAGCTACCGAATTTTGCAGGTCGAGCTCGCGCGCGCGGGCGTGACGGAGCCCGGCCGCAAGGCGCGCTCGCTAACCAGTCTTGCCAATCCCGATATCGAGTGGACGAGTCTGGCGCGGGGGTTGGGTGTGCCTGCGGTGCGCGTCGAGACGGCCGAGGACCTCACGCGCGAGCTGGAACGCTCGCTCGCGACGCCCGGTCCGACGTTGATCGAGATGATTCTTTAATACTTACTCCAGGAGTTTGAGCGCGGTCTGCAGGTCGGCGATCGTCGCGATCGTGTGATCATGTTCGATGCGGTTGCCGACGCCGATGAAGTGCATGCCTGCGCCGTTGGCAGCTTCGCGATCGATCCGGCTGTCGCCGATGTACACGGCGCGCGCCGCGCTCACATTCGCGCGATCCAGGCATAGGCGCAGGATGTCGGGCGCCGGCTTGGGGCGAACCTTGTCGAGCGCGCTCGCGACCGCGTCGAAGACGCCGCCAAGACCAAGATGCTCGACCAGTGCAGGCACGGTCGCCGATCGATTCGTCGCCAGCCCGAGCTTGTAGCGCCGCTTGAGCTCAAGCATGAACGGGCGCAAGTCGAACGGCGGCCGCAGCATTTTGAAGAACGGCGTCTGATCCATATTGCGCGTCACGTCGTGCATCGCGCCAAGCTTGGCCGCGTCGCCACGCGCGCGGGCCGCGAACACCTCGCTTGCGGCATAGGAGACCGCCGAGATTTCCTCGTCGCGATCGAGCGGCGGTTCGCCGACCTTCGCGAAAATCCAATTGTAATAGGCGACGTTCGATTCGGTGGAATCGAACAGCACGCCGTCGGCGTCGAACATCACTAATTCAATCATGTTGAACGAATATTGTGCGTGGCCGGCGCACGCGGCGCCAGAGAGTCAACGCGCGGCGCGTTTGCGATCGGCGCGCTCGGTTCGCCGCGCGTGCGCGGGCACCGGACGGCGCGGAATCGCAACGACTTCGCGGGCCGTCAGATGATCTCCGCAATGCGAGCAGACCATGTCCGGCGCGGTCTTCGCGCCGCAGACGCGATGTATCAGCGTCATCGGCGGCCCCGATTCGTCGCTGAGCCAGGTATCGCCCCATCGCATCATCGCGATCAACACCGGATATAGCTCGAGTCCTTTGCGGGTCAGCCGATACTCGACGCGGCCGCTGTCGCCTTCGCTGCGCGCGCGATCGAGGATCCCGTCGCGAACCAGGTCGCGCAGCCGCGAGCTCAGGATGTTGCGCGCGATTCCGATCCCCTGCTGAAACTCGTCGAACCGGTGACGTCCAAGAAAGGTCTCGCGCAGGATCAGCATCGTCCAACGCTCGCCGATTACCGACAGCGTGCGCGCGACCGAACAATTCAGGTCCTTGACCGAATCCCATCGCATGGGCGTCTGTCACTCTCCTCCCCCGAAACTTCGCGCGCCGCGACGTTCCCCAACGTCCGGACGCGAAGAAAATATCGTTGCACTTTGAAACCGAGTTTACCAGCGGTGCATCAGCTGCATTCAAACTGACGACAATCTCGCAAGCGCGCGCGCAGCGGCGAGCCGGGACTGGGATTCAGCGCCACCAATCAGCGAGAAACTCTCTGATCTCGTTGGTGATGGACGCATAGTGCGTCCACACATATGCGACCGCAAGACCGATTGCGACCCAGACCAATAACCGCGATATTGCCCGGTCCATCGTTACCGGCACTTCCACCCTTCTGAAAAAGGAACGGGTCGGCGTTCGCTGTCATTAAACGCCAACCCTTTTTGCCGACTGGGTAAAGGGGGGCAAAACCGAGCCGACTATCTTCAAATACTAGATTAGGTGTTTGCATCAATTGAGGCGATGGCGGCCCGTTTTGCGTGGCAGAGCCGTCGCGTCAGCCCCTGGGACAGTTGCGATTGACTACAGCGCCTGATAGCAGTTGCAAAGTGAAACTGGAGGCGCCCGCGGATTGTGCCGCAGGGAGATAAGCGATGGCGAAGCAGATCGAATTCTTTTACGACTACCTGAGCCCATTCAGCTATCTTGCGGACACGCAGTTGCCGGCGATTGCGCGACGCACCGGGGCAGAAATCGTTTATCGGCCGATTCTGATGGGCGCGGTCATGAAGAACGCCGGCAACGCGGGACCACTCTCGATACCGTCGAAGGCGGCATACAATGTCGCGGAATTTCAGCGATGGGCAAAACGTTACGGCGTCCCCGCTCAGTTCAGTCCGTATTTTCCGTTCAACACGATTCGCATCGTGCGCGGAGCAATCGCCGCGCAACTGCTTGGCCGCTTCCGGCAGTTCCATTCGGCGGCGTTTCGCGCGATCTGGGAGCAAGGGCAGGATCTCAGCAAGGAGGAGGCGATACGCCGGCTGCTGGGCGAGGTGGGAATCGAGCCGGCGCTAATCGAAAGCGACGACATCAAGAACCGGCTGCGAGCCAATGTGGACGAGGCCGTCAGCCGTGGAGCGTTCGGCGCGCCGACGTTTTTCGTCAATCGCGAAATGTTCTGGGGCAACGATCGATTGGATTTTGTGGAAGAAGCGATCGTGCGGCAGGCATGACGCGAGTTTCATCGTTGCACGATCCGTGAGATAGATCTGAAAGTTGCGCCGGCACCCTTTCGACGGAGGTCATTCAGATGAAAGCAGTTGTATTCGAAAAGCTTGGCGGGCCTGAGGTGATGAAGATTGCCGAGGTTCCGAAGCCCGAGGTGAAGCCCGGGTTCGTTCTGATCAAGGTGCGCGCGGCCGGAATCAACTTCGCCGATACATTGTTCCGGCAGGGGCAGTATCTCATGCAACCCAGTCTGCCCGATACTCCGGGGCTCGAGGCTGCGGGCGAAATCGAAGCAGTGGGCGCGGGTGTCGCGAATCTCAAGCAGGGTCAGCGCGTCGCCGCGCTCGGGAGCAAGATGTACGCGGAGTACGCGCTTGCACCTGCCGCGCAGGTGATTCCGCTCGCCGACTCGATCAGCTTCGAGCATGCGGCGGCGTTTCCAGTGCAGGTGCTGACCGCATGGCACATGCTGCACACGTCTCATCAAACCGGCCCCGGACAGACAGTGCTGGTGCATTCGGCGGCGGGCGGCGTCGGAATTGTCGCGGTGCAAATCGCGAAAGCCGCGGGCGCGCGCGTGATCGGAACCGTATCGAGCGCCGGCAAGGCCGCGCTTATCAAGGAGTACGGCGCGGACGACGCGATCAACTACGCGACCGACGATTTCGCAGCCGAGGCGAACCGCCTTACCGGCGGACGCGGCGTCGATCTGATCCTGGATGCGGTCGGCGCGACCACGTTGGAGAAAGGTCTAACGTGTCTCGCTCCGCTCGGACATCTGACGCTCTACGGACGCGCCGGCGGTCCGCCCGAACCGCTCAACCTGTTCAAGCTGTTCGAGAAATCAATCAAGGTGAGCGGCTTCACGTTGTACGCGGTGGCTGCTGTGCCTGACGCGATGCGCCGCGGAATCGAGGAGTCGTTCAAGCTGATCGCGGCGGGAAAGCTAAAGCTGCTCGTCGGCAAATCGTTCCCGCTTGTGCAGGCCGCAGAAGCGCACAAGTTCATGGAATCGCGCCAATCGACCGGCAAGCTGGTGCTGATTCCGTAGCTAACAAAGCGGCTCACGATTTCGATTCGGCGTAAGTCGCAATTTGCAAGTCAGTAGCAATTTGCAACTGGCTTTGGAACTCAAGAAAGTCGTCTGCGTCTGAAATTCTTCGCACGCACGCAGGAACATTTTCCCGCGCGCCGCAATGGCATCCGAGTTGCTTGCTCCTTTCCATTTCCCGCCGGAGGAGTAACTCATGGAACATTTGAGTAAGGATGTTCGAAGGGAGCGCGAGTGGCCTGCGTCGGCTCGTATGGCCATCGCCATGATTGCCGCGTTGACGTTCATTGCGATCGCCGCGGTCGCGCGCGCCGAGGTCAAGCCGGGAGACGTGATCACGCCGGCCAACGCCTCGCAGGTAAAGGATCTCGTTTCGCCGGGCGTGTACTACAAGGTCGTCAACGGGATGTCGATGAAGATCGTGCCGAGCGGACGCATCGACTGGCCGCCGCCCTACAAGGATGCGACCGAGAAGTATTCGGCGCAGGTGCGTCTCAGCCGCGACAATCGGAGCCTCGTCGGTTACGTCGCCGGGCAGCCGTTCCCGCTGATCGACACCAACGATCCGGAGGTGGCGACCAAGATCATGTGGAACAACGTGTTTCGGCCGCTGCTCACCGACGACTACGACCTGCGCTTCTACGATTGCGAGAGCGTTTACGGCGGGCGCAACAAGCCCAACAACGTGATTCAGTATTATCAGATCGGGCACTACGCCGGTTACGATTTGGTGGGACGCGTCGAGGTAGAACCGATGCCGGTCGATCCCGATTTCAAGAAGACCAACCGGCTGTGGCTGTTCGGGCTCTACCCGGTGCTTTCGCCGCAGGCCGAGCGCGGCAATGGAATTATTCGCTACCGCTATGAGCAGCCCGACCGCGGCGATGACGATTGGAGCTGGAATGCCGGCACGCGTAGGGTGCGACGCCTCAACGAGGCCCTCGAGAGCACGGCGACCAGCGCGCAAACCTGGAATCCCGATCACTACTCGGGCTTCAACGCCAAGACCGAGGAGTACGATTACAAGTTTCTCGGCGAGCGCGAGATGCTTGGGGTCGCGCACGCCGAGCATTCGCCCGAGTTGAAATGCTCCACTGACGGCGGTGCGAGCGCATGCCCTGAGGCGTGGGAGATGCGTCATATCTATGTGGTCGAGGCGGCGCCGCGGCGCGAACTGATCTCGGAAGCGCTACAGAGCAAGACCATCGTTTATATGGACTCCGAGATGTGGTTCCAGCCGTATATCGATGAATACGATCAGCATGGCCAGCTGTGGCTGAATCACATCTGGTGGACCACGTATCGCGATCGCCCGGTGCCGGACGCGCGGGTGGCGATCTATCCGTTCAAACGCGAGTTTGAAGTTGGCGCGGTCGCGACTGATGTGCAGAGCGGCTTCGCGACGATGTGCTATCTACCGGGCTTGCAAACTCCGGAGCGCGAATGCTGGTACATCAACATGGGCGCGGTGGACAAGGATTTCTTCACGACCGACGCGATGGTGAAGGCGGCGCCGTAGCGGTCAGATCTGTCGATGGGGCGAGGCTCGCGCCCGCCCCGATCGTCTTTTCCGAGCGAGCTTGACTCATTCCGCGCAGCAGGCTTAATTAACTGATCAGTTAATATTGCTGTTAACCGTTCAGTTAATTGGAATTATGTCCGCCCCGCGTACCACTGTCCGTAACCTCAACCGCACGCGCGACAAGATCCTCGCCGCCGCACTCGCCGAGTTCTCGGCGCGCGGCTTTGCCGGCGCGCGCGTCAACGCGATCGCCCGGCGCGCCCGCGTGAACAAGCGCATGCTCTACTATTGCTTCGGCGCCAAGCAGGACCTCTATCGCGAAATCCTGCGACGCAAAATCGCCGACCGCGCCGAGTGGCTCGAATCCACGCCCGACGACTTCGCCGGAGTGCTCGCACATATCTATCTGTCGGGAGGCACCGATATCGATTTCGTGCGCCTGATGGAGTGGGAGGCAATCGACAGCGGCGGCAGAAAATGTATTGCAGAGGCCGAGCGCCGCGCGCTGTTCGAGAAGGCGGTCGCCCGCCTTGCTGTGCTGCAGCGCAAGGGATCGATTCCCCGCGGCGTCAATCTGACTCAACTTTTCATTTCGATGTTGTCGCTGGCTTTGTTCCCAATGGTCATGCCGCAAGTGATTCGCCTCATCCACGGCATGGAACCTACCGACCCTCGCTTTATGCGTCAGCGTGCGAGTTTTTTGCGCTGGCTCGGAGAGCGCCTGATGAGAGGCACGGAGTCCGCACGAGTTCAGCCGCGACGCCGGCGCATTCCATCCAAAAGGGCCGGTCAGCTCGCATGAGGAAGCGAATCGTACTCATCATCGCGATCCTGATACTCGGCGCCGGTGCGTGGACGGGTTATTCGATGCTCTTCACGGACCAGGCCGCGACCGACGACCTGCTCGTTTCCGGCAACATCGAAGCCCACGAAAGCGTCGTCAGTTTCAAGGCCGTGCAATCGCGCATCGTTGAATTGCCGTTCGACGAGGGCCAGTGGGTGGCGGCCGGCACGCTGCTGGCGCGGCTCGACGACAGCGACTACCGGCAACAGGTCGCGATCAACGAAGCCGCTCTCCAGGTGCAGGAGCAGCAGCTCACGTCAGCGGTGCAGAAACTCGAGGCTGCGCGCGCGACAGTCACCGACGATAATGCCGACCTCGGGCAAAAGAATATCGACTACGTCCGCAGTGAGAAGCTCTGGAGCGACAAAATCATCTCCGGCGACCAGCGCGACCATACCGACACCGCGCTCAAGCAGTCGAATGCCGCGTTGCAACGAGACCTCGCGATGGAGCGCAGCGCGCAGCAAGACATCGAGGTCGCCAAGGCAAACATCCGCAGCGCGAGCGAGAATCTAGAGCTCGCAAAGATCACGCTCGGCTACACGACCCTGCGCGCACCGTTCTCGGGCGTCATTCTCACGCGTCAGACCGAGCTGGGAGAGGTGATGCAGCCAGGCACGCCGGTAGTTACGCTGGCCGATCTCGATCACGTCTGGCTGCGCGCTTACGTGGCCGAAACCGATCTCGGCCGAATCCGATGGGGTCAGGCGGCGACGGTTCACACCGACACGTATCCCGGCAAAGCGTACCCGGGGCGGATCTCTTTCATCGCGTCGGAGGCGGAGTTCACGCCCAAGAGCGTCGAGACCCACAAGGAGCGCGTGACGCTGGTCTATCGCATCAAGATTGACGTTGAAAATCCGCGGCACGAACTGAAGCCCGGGATGCCCGCGGACGCGACCATTCACCTCGGCCCGCCCGAGCAAACCGGCAACAGTCGTGGATGAGAAAACCGTCGTCGTCCGCGACCTGGTCAAGGATTTCCCGGGCGTCCGCGCGATCGATCACCTGAGCTTCGAGGTCTCGCCGGGTGAAATTTTCGGTATCGTCGGACCCGACGGCGCCGGCAAAACCACCACCATGCGCATCCTCGCTGGAGTGCTCCCGCCCGACGCCGGCACCGCGACGGTCGCGCAGTGCGACGTGGTGGCCGACCCCGAAGGCGTCAAGAATCTCATTAGCTACATGCCGCAGCGCTTCGGCCTCTATGAAGATTTGACGGTGGACGAGAATATCCGATTCTATTCGGACCTGTTCGGGGTTCGCAGACGAGACCGCGAGGCGCGCGCCGCCGAGCTGCTGCGCGCGTGCGGCATGAGCGAGTTTCGCGCCCGTCAGGCCGGCAAGCTCTCCGGCGGCATGAAGCAAAAGCTCGGTCTCGTCTGCGCGCTGATACATACCCCGCGCGTGTTGCTGCTCGACGAGCCGACCAACGGCGTCGATCCGGTTTCGCGGCGCGAATTCTGGGCGATGCTCTATTCGCTCGTGGGCCAGGGCGTCACCGTAGTCAACTCGACCGCATATCTCGACGAAGCCGAGCGATGCCATCGCGTCGCGCTGCTTCATCAGGGTCGCCTGCTGTTCTGCGACTCGCCTGCGCGCCTCAAGTCGCGACTCCAGGGCTCGGTCGTATCGATCGTGTCGTCCGAGGCGCGCCGCGTCCGCGACGAACTCGCGGCATCCGAGGGCGTATCGAGCGTGGTGCTGGTGGGCGACGCGGTTCATCTGTTTGTCGATGATGCCGACCGGCGCATCTCCGAATTCAGCGCACGGTTAACCGGCGCGCAGATTCCATTTGACGAGATCGTCCGCGTCACACCGACCATCGAAGATCTTTTCGTCGAGGCCGTGCGCAAAGACTCGACTCACGTGGCTGCATGACACGCCCCAACGGCAACTCGGTCGAAGTTGAAAACCTGGTGAAGCGTTTTGGCGATTTCACCGCGGTCGATCGCATTTCGTTTCAAACCCGAGCCGGCGAGGTTTTCGGATTCCTCGGACCCAATGGCTCGGGAAAATCGACCACGATTCAGAATCCTGTGCGGCTTGCTGCATCCGACCTCCGGCCGCGCGATCGTCGCCGGCTACGACGTTGTCGAATCGCCCGAACTGATCCGCCGCAACATCGGTTACATGTCGCAGAAGTTCTCGCTCTACCTCGATCTAACTGTGCTCGAAAATTTGCGCTTCTATGGGGGAATGTACGGCGTCCCGTCGCGGGAGCTGCGAGAGCGCATCGATTGGGCGCTCGAGATGGCGGGATTGCGCGGCCGCGAGTCGAGCCTTACCGGCACGCTGGCCGGTGGATGGAAGCAGCGGCTGGCGCTGGGCTGCGCCGTTCTGCATCGCCCGCCAATCCTGTTTCTCGACGAGCCGACCTCGGGCGTCGATCCACTCTCGCGCCGGCTGTTCTGGGAGTTGATTCAGCAGATGAGCAGCGACGGCGTCACCATCTTCGTCACCACGCACTACATGGACGAAGCCGAATACTGCAACCGCTTGGCGCTGATGAATGGCGGCAAATTGATCGCACTCGGCACGCCCACCGAACTCAAGTTGGGTTCGATCCAGGGCTCGTTGTTGTTGCTCGAATGCGACCGGCTGGGCGACGCTATCGAGCGCGTCCGCGGCTTCGACGGTGTTCGCGATGTCGCCGTGTTCGGCAATGCGCTGCATCTCGTTGTCGCCGACGCCGCCGATGCACCCGCGATTCGCGCCGCGCTCGAGGCCGACGCTATCTCAGTAACCGGCCTGAAAGCGATCCGTCCCAGTCTGGAAGATGCGTTCGTCGCATTAACTACTCGACGCGGCGAGGGCACCGCGTCGGAGCAGTCGCCATGAATCTTCGACGACTGCTCGCCATTTCGCGCAAGGAAGTTATCCAGGTGCTGCGTGATTCGCGCAGCCTGCTGATCGTGCTGCTGATGCCGCTGATGCTGATGACGACGCTCGGTTACGGCGTCAACCTCGACACCAAGCACATCAAGGTGTTCGCGCTTGATGAGGAAGGCAGCCAGGCGAGCCAGGACCTTCTCAAGCGCTTTCAGTCCTCCGAGTATTTCGATCTGGCGGCAACCGTCACCGACTACCGTGCGCTGGCGACTGCGCTCGACGACGGCCGCTGTCAGCTTGCGATCGTGATTCCGTACGATTTCTCGGCGCGATTGCACGACGGACGGCCGGTGTACATACAAGCTCTCGTCGATGGCTCCGACAACAACACCGCTGAGCTCGCGATCGGATACGCACAGGGCGTGCTCGCCTCTTACGGCGCCGTCGTTCAGGCGGAGTATCTTCTCAAGTCCCACGCGCCCACGGTGAATCCCGTGATGTCGGTGGAAGCCCGGACCTGGTTCAACGAGGATCTCGAAAGCAAGAATTTCATTGTGCCCGGCGTCGCCGCGATTGTGATGGCGGTCGTCGGAGTGTTGCTCACGTCGCTGACCGTCGCGCGCGAGTGGGAGCGCGGTACGATGGAACAACTCATCTCGACTCCCGTGACTTCGCTCGAAATCATTATCGGCAAGCTGCTGCCCTACTTCGCGCTGGGCATGTTCGATACCGCCGCCTGCGCCGCGATCGCCGTCTTCTGGTTCCAGGTCCCATTTCGCGGTTCGCTCATCGCGCTGAGCGTCGGCTCGGGAATCTACTTGATCGCGATTCTCGGGCTTGGCTTCTGGATCTCGGTCGCTACGAAGAATCAGCTCGCCGCGAGTCAGATCGGTTTGGTGACCGCCTTCCTGCCCTCGTTCCTGCTCTCTGGGTTCACATTTCCAATCGACCAGATGCCAGTCGGCGTGCAGCCGTTTACCTATTTGATCGCGGCCCGCTACTACATCGTCATATTGAAGAGCGTATTTCTGCGCGGCACGAGCCTCGCTTTTCTCAGCGGACCTTTGATTGCGCTCGTAATCTATGCGGCGGTCATGGTGTTCCTGGCCAAACGTTCTTTCCACAAGTCGCTGGCATGAGAGGCTGACGTGATCGAACGGCTGCGCCAGATTCTACTCAAGGAGTTCATCCACCTGTTCCGCGACAGGCACGCGCGTTTCTCGCTAATCGTGCCGCCGCTGTTGCAGATGCTGATATTCGGCTACGCTGCGAGCTACGAGGTGAATCGCGTCTCGACCGCCGTCCTCGACTACGACCACAGCCAGGAGAGCCGCGACTTCCTCGCACGCTTTACCGCCAGCAGCCGCTTTCAGGTGCGTGACGTGCTGCAAAGCGAATCACAAATTCCGTCCCTGCTCGATCATCGGCGCGTAGTGATGGTGCTGCAGATTCAGCCGGGCTTTGCCGAACTGCTGCGCAAGGGGCAGACCGCGCCCGTCCAGGTCGTCCTCGACGGCACTGATTCGAACTCCGCGTTGATCGCGGTCGGGTACATCAATCAGATCGCGGCGCGATTTACCCAGGACTATCAACTCCAGCTCGCCGACCGGATGAACCCGACCCTCGCCACCCTCGCGCCTGACATCGAGATCCAGGAGCGCCCCTGGTACAACGCCAACCTCGAGAGCCGATGGTTTTTCGTGCCCGGCGTGATCGGGACCCTGGTCCTCGTATCGGTGATGACGCTGACCGCGTTCGCAGTAGTGCGAGAGCGCGAGATCGGCACGCTCGAACAATTGATGGTTACGCCGATCAGTCCGGCTGAATTGATCGCCGGCAAAACTCTGCCGTTTCTGCTCGTCGGGCTCGCCAACGTTGTAGTCGTCGCAATCATGGGGACCTTGTGGTTCCAGGTTCCCTTTCGCGGAAATGTCTTCGTGCTGATGCTCGGCACCACGCTGTTTCTGTCGAGCGCGCTCGGCGTTGGACTGCTGATTTCGACACTTTGCGAGACCCAGCAGCAGGCTTTTGCGATCTCGTTCTTCTACATCTCGCCGGCGATCATGCTGTCCGGATTCGGCTATCCGATCACCAGCATGCCGACCGCCCTGCAATGGTTCACCAATCTCGATCCGCTGCGCTTCTATCTCATCGTCCTGCGCGGGACTTTCATAAAGGGCGTCGGACTGGGAGTGCTATGGCCGCAGATGATCGCGATGGCCATCCTCGGAGCGGCGACGCTTACACTCGCAACGCTGAGATTTCACAAGACTCTGGACTGAACATTCACATCGGCGGCCGTGCGAGAGCTGGCCCGTCATTTGCGACCGTCGTCTTGTCGATTCCTTTGACGCCGAAGCTCCTGATCACCTGCGCGAGTTTGGCGGGAGTCGCGACGGGATTCGCGCACGCCGTTCCTGCGCATACGAAGGCAAGCGGAACTCCCTTCACCGCGCTGGATTCCAACATCGCGCGCGCCGCGGGCGGTATCGATGCTGCACTGTGATCCGATCCGATTCGCAGCACGATTTTCCCCGGACGATAACTTGCCAACGCCATTCTCCACAAAGCTGCGCCGCGCGCGTCGCCATTCAGCCCCACAATCGCGACCGTCGCCCCGCCGTTCGCGCGATATTCCAGCGCCAACCCGACCGTCGCGACCGAGTTGCTCAGCATCGCTCCCGCCATCGCGGGCGCATTCGCCGTCAGTTCGTTCGCAATCTTCGAATAACTGTCATCGCCCGTAATCAGCGCAAGCTTCGCCGCCGCAATCGCCATCGTCGCTTGCACCGACGGCATCGGCATGTCGAAGAACACCTGTGCGCTTTGCGGCGACTGTCCAATCACCGTGCCGGCGTCCTCAATGTCGCGATCGATCAGCAAGTTCGAACCAGTGGCGCGAAAGTTCTTCTCGATGATCGCGGCCAGCACGCGCGCTTCGGCCAGATATTTCTCGTCGGCCGAGTATTGATACGCATCAACCAGCGCGTCGAGCAGGTAAACCTGGTCGGCGACCAGGCCGCCGACTTGCGAGCGCCCATCCGACCACACGTGAAAGAAACTTCCGTCGGGCGCCCGCATGTGCGCGACGATGAAGTCCAAATCGTTGAGCGCCGTGCGTTGAAGACCCGAGTCGTCTAGCGCCGCCGACGCCGTCAGGTACGCATCCGCCATCAACGCGTTCCGATCGGTCATGACGGCGCGATCGACAGGCGGCACTTTGCGATGCTCTCGCGCAGCGAGCATCGCGTCTGACGCCTTGGCGATCTTCTGGCGCGCTACTTCCAGCGGGATCTTCAGCCGGGCCGCCACTTGCTCCGGGCTCATCGCGCGTCTCAGCACGATTCGCCCGTCTGGCGCGAGGGCGGGTGCGTCCTCCATGCCGTAAAATAAGATCGCGGCGCGCGCTTCGTCCGGCGGCAGCCCACGCTTCACTTCATCAACCGTCCACGTGTAGTAGCTGCCGTCGTCGCCCTTGAACGAATCGGCATCCTGATGCGAGTAGAAGGCGTGCGTACTCGGATCGAGCAGCTCGCGATTCACGTAGCGCACGATCGACTCCGCGACGCGCGCCAAGCCCGGGTCGCCGCTGGCCTCGTACGCGTTGCTATAGGCGTTCAAGGCCATCGCGTTGTCATAACCAAGCTTCTCAAAGTGCGGCACGCGCCATTGTGCGTCGGTCGAGTAGCGATGGAACCCGCCACCAAGTTGATCGAATACTCCACCCGCAGCGATTTTCCTCAGCGTGTCGAGCGCCATCGCGGTAAACTCCGGATGCCCGTAGAAGCCGTGCGCCAGAGCGAGCTCGAGCGCCGGAAAATCGTAAAATCGTGGCCCCGGTCCCGATTCAAATCCCCCTGACTTGCGATCGTACGACATTGCGAGGCCGGCGAGTATTTGCGCGCGCAGACCGTCGAGTCCTCCCGGTGCAGATAGGTTCCGGCTCGGCGTGGATTTGAGCTTCGCCGCAGTTGCCTCGGCCTCGTGTTCGAGCGCCGCGCGATCCGTCGCGTACACTTGGGAGATTCGCGCGAGCAGCGGCAGCATCGACGAGTTTTCGCCGCCGCTACCGTTGGGTCCGCTGCCCGGTCGCGGCGGCAGATATCCTGCTGCGAAAAACAACGCGCCATCGGACGTTGTGAAACACGTCAGCGGCCAACCGCCCGCTCCGGTCAGTTGCGCCGCCGCATTCTGGTAGTACTCGTCGAGGTCGGGACGCTCGTCGGTATCGACCTTCACCGGCACGAATTGGCTATTCAGCAACGCCGCAACTTGCGGGTCGGCGTAAGTCGTCGCGTCCATCACGTGGCACCAGTGACACCACACCGCGCCGATGTCGATCAGGATCGGACGATTCAGCGACCGTGCCAATGCGAGCGTATCCGGATTCCAGGCTTGCCATCGAATTGCACTCGCGGACGCCTCGCGAAGGTACATGCTTGGGAACGACTTGAGCGCACCGGCCGGCAACGCATTCGCCGCATCAGGCGCACCGCCGGCCTGCGCACTCAGGATGCAAAGGATCGCAGCTGACGCAAGAATTGTTCGCGTTGACATCCGCCAAATGGCGCGATAGCTGGACATTGAGCGAAACATGAGCACACGACCTGCAACGCGCCGCCGCCCGTCAGGAACCCGCAACGGCCCGGCGAAAATCATCAGGATGCCGACTCCAACAGTGGTCCGCCGGCGCCGTACGATCAAGGCGGGAATTGGGCTCCTCGTGCTCTCGCTGCTCGCCGCGATAATCACCCGCCTGTACATGCTGTACACCGCGCCTCCTTCGCCCGAAAAGGTGTCGGGTCTGACCGAGCAGGAAACTGAAATCCTCGGTCTGGTGAACCAGCAACGCATTCGCGATGGATTGACGCCACTGAAATTCTCGGCGCGTCTCGCGGTAATCGCGCGCGGGCACAGTTACGACATGGCGATGCGCCACTACCTCGCGCACAACAGCCCCGACGGGGTTGCGCCCGCGGACAGGATCAGCGGCGTCGGTATCGGATACCGCGCAGTCGGTGAGAATATCTACATGGACGATAACGCCGATTCGGCCGGCGTCCCGCGACGCGCGATGGACGGATGGCTGAAGAGTCCCGAGCATCTCGCCAACATCATCTCGGGCAAGTTCACCGAGACCGGCGTCGGAATCGCCGAGTCGGCCGACGGCAGCACTTACGTTACGCAGGATTTCGTGCACTGACAGGTGCCGAGATGGATTTCGCCGAACTTGCCGCGCTGGCCTCGGGTCACGCCGAAGCGCGCGCTATTCAGACCGCGCTCAAGCTGGGAATTTTCGAGATTCTCGACTCCTCGCCGCTCGACAACGTCGCTCTCGCCGACGCCATCTCGGCCAATCGGCGCGCGACGGCTCTGATAGCCAACGCGATGGTCGCGCTCGGGTTGCTAGTCAAGCGCGCCAATCGCTACTCGCTCACAGCTGCGGCGCGGCGCTACCTGCTCCGCGCGTCCGCCGAATATCTTGGCGGATTGATTCTGTTCGACGAAGCGATCTTTGAAACCTGGGCGCATCTCGAGCAAACCATTCGCACCGGGGCGCCCGCGCGACCGACCGACATGTTTCAAAGCCGTCCCGAAGAGACCGAACGATTCATCCGAGCGATGGACAGCCTCACACGCGCCCGCGGCGATCCGATCTACGTCGCCGATCGGCTCGACCTCAGCCGCGTCTCAAGGTTCGCGGATATCGGCGGCGGCCCGGGAACCTACGCCGTCGCGATGCTTCACCGATGGCCCCACCTGCGCGCCGCGATTTACGATCTCCCCGCCACTCTCGAAGTTGCCCACCGAATTCTCACCGAGCGCGAGCCCGCGGCGCTGGAGCGCATCGATTTGGTCCGCGTCGATTACCTGTATGATGACATTCCGGGCCCATGCGGAGCCCTGTTCATGTCGAATATAATCCACAACGAAGATGAGAGGACCAACGCTCAACTGTTGCGCAAATGCTTTCGCGCGCTCGAACCGGGCGGCATGATGATCATCAAGGACCACATCATGAACGCCGACCTCACCGAGCCAAGGGCCGGCGCGATTTTCGCGCTGTACCTGCTGATGGCCACGCGTGGACGCGACTATTCGTTCGACGAGGTTTCCCGATGGCTCGGTGACGCGGGCTTTGTCGATATCCGCCATGAGGCGCTGCCGAGCCCTCCGTTCACGTCCTCGATGGTGATCGCGCGCAAGCCGTGAATCAGCAAGAGTGAACCATTTGAGCCTGCACAGAGTCGCGTCAATGGCGATCATAATGCCGCTCGCGGCCGCGTGCGCGGGATGCGCTCTCGGGGCTGTCGGCATGGTAACCACTGTTGCGCCGATGGTGGCGGCCGGCAGTGCGGAGGTCATCGGGTCCCAAGTCGCGATGAAAGAGGGCGGCGGCACCGGGGCTACCAAAGAAGACAGCGCCGACCAATGCGATCAACTGCAGCGCGCTCCAATCGGAGTCGAGGAAGTTCGCAAGACCAAGGACGGTGTGATCGAATCGCGCCAGTGGAAGATCGCCGAGACCAGCGGCGACCCAATCTGGATAGTGGCGCGCACCCAGACCGAGAACTCGGACGAGGACGCCTGGCAGCCGAAGCCCGGCATCACCAAGCTCCTCTTCAATCCGCCGCTCTATCAGATGCTCAAGCCCGATAAGCCGCAGTATCTCGCCTACGCTCCAGCCAACGTCGTCAATGTGTCCGACAGCGAACAGTTTGATTCGATGACCGGGGCGTTTGGCGCCGGCATCGGAACCTTCAAGTGGCGCGATCGCACCTACAGTTATGTGCTGGTCAAGGAACTGCCCTGCTTCAATCCGGCGAAGGAGAAGTGAATTCGATCCCGTCTCGCGCGACGCTGTCCTGGCTGCGAGCGATCATCATCGTCGCGATTTTTTCGCTGGCGATGCTTGCCGTGAGGTCATACTCTCAAAACATGAACGCTGCGCCCGATAATTCGCATCCGCATCCCGATCCCGCATCGTGGCCCGACAAATCGCTCACGATCGCGAATCTCGGACACGCGACCGTGCTGATGAATTTCTTCGGCACACGCGTACTCTCCGACCCGAGCCTGTTCTCCCGCGTCGGCATGTCGATCGACTCGATCCTCACGATCGGCCCCAAACGATTCGTCGATCCGCCGCTGGCGCCGGCACAATTGCAGCAACTCGACCTTATACTGATCACGCACGCACACATGGACCATCTCGACATTCCGTCGCTCAAAGCCTTGCCGAAGAGCGCCGTCGTGGTCGCATGCGACAAGTGTTCGAAAATCATCGCACCGCTCGGCTTCAAGGACGTCCGCGAACTCAAGTGGGGCGAGTCAACCGTCGTCAAAGGACTCACTATCCGCGCGATGGGTGCGCGGCATTGGGCCGGCGATGGCCTCCCTTCGGCGAAGACTACGGCTTCAATAGTTACGTGCTCGAAAAGAACGGACGCCGGATGCTGCTCGCGTGCGACAGTGCCGACACCGACTTGTTCGCGAGCCTCGCGGCGACGCCGCCCGATGTCGCGGTGTTCTCGATCGGCGCCTACGACCCGTGGATTCTAAATCACGCAAATCCCGAACAGGTCTGGGCGATGTTCCAATCGACGCGCGCGCACTATCTCGTGCCGATTCACTGGGGCACCTTCAAGCTATCAAAGGAGCCGATGGAAGAGCCGTTGCAGCGGCTAATCAAATCAGCCGGCGATCAGCAGGATAGGATCGTACTGCGTCAGATCGGCGGAACCTGGACGATGCCCATGTCGGCCGAGTCGCGCCAAGCCGCTGGGCGGTAGCAGTCGGGAAGCAGAATCTTGAGTCGCGCGCGACAAGATCGCGCGCTGTATAAGGACCCTCACCCTTCGGCAGGCTCAGGGCAGGCTCTTCGATCCTCTCCCATTCTGGGAGAGGGGAAGATGCGCGGCGCAGTTGTGCAAAGGTCTCCTTGAAGGGAAGGGCTCTGATCTTAGACAGAGAGATTTCGAGTAGCCAGAATTTCTTGAGCTGGAGTCCTATCGCCCGTGCAGTTAATTAGTCGGGGAGCGGTAAGGAACGTAACTGCGTATCCCAAATCTTTATATAACTCTCGTATTCGATCGGTTGCCTGATTTGACAGGACGACGGGACCGGGATGTCGCGCAAGCCATTGGGCCAGTCGGACTTGATCGTCCCATTTGAAATTTTCCTTTGAATAGGAAGTGAACTGGACGTCGTATGGTGGATCTGCATAGACGAAGTCGTCGTGGCGCAATGATAGCTCTTCGAAATCGACGCAGGTGAAGTCCCATTCCGCGAAGGCCGAAACGTATTCTATGAAATCGGTCTTGTAGGTCAGTTTCTTATAGCGGCCGAAAGGAACGTTGAATTCTCCCTTGCTGTTGAATCGGCATAGACCGTTGTAGCAGGTGCGATTGAGATAGTAAAAAATGCCGGCCGCTTCCTCAGCGTCTGCCTTATTTTCGCGGATGAGTTGGTTGAAGCGGCTTCGTTGTTTGTAGAAGCAAGCCTGATCGTTCTGCATCTCAAGCGGGATCCTAAGACCGCGCTTTAGCCAGCTATAGAAGTTGATCGTATGAGGGTTGAGATCATTGATCAGCGCTCTTTCCGGCGCGAGGCCCAGCGATACCGCCAAGCCGCCGCATAGGGGTTCGACCAATCGGCGCCTTCGATGAGAGTCCCATAGCGGAATCAGATGCGGCACGAGCCATCGCTTGCCACCCGCCCATTTCAAAGGAGGTCTTGGATTAGCGCGACTCTCTACCGCTTCGACAACCGCCGCCACTTATCGTCCTTCAGACACGCTTGCGCTTTTTGGAGAGATAATCGACCAGCATGTATTCGCCTAGATGATCGGGACGGGTGAATAGCGCGCGGCCTCGATTGATCTGCGTCATCTTGTCCACGAAGGCGCGCAGACTCGGCGAATCGTCGAGCATGAAGGTGTTGATCGTGATTCCCTTGCGCGTGATCCGCTCGACTTCCTTCAGCGTCTCCTGCGCCGCGCGCATGCTGATGCCGCCGAACGACAGCGGCCATTCGCAGTAGAGTCGCTTGTTCAGGAAGTACGCGGTCGGCTGCCCGTCGGTGATCACGATGATGTGCTGATTGCGCGACGGATGGCGTCCGAGCAAATCCGAGGCGAGGCGCAGACCGTCCTGCAAGTTGGTGAACGGGTCGCCCATATTCCACGACGCTTCGGGCAGATCCTTGAGCTTCAATTCGACGGCGCGCGTGTAAAAACCGACGATCGAGAAGAAGTCGCGCGGGAACTTCGAGCGAATCAGCGTCTCCATCGCCATCGCGACTTTCTTCGCCGCCGCAAATCGCCCTTCCCAGCTCATCGACCACGACATGTCGAGGCACAGCACCGTCGATGACGAACTGGCGTAATCGTTTTCGTAAATCTCGAAATCTTCGGGCCGCAACTCCAGCGGCACGCCGGCCTTCCGCGCCAGCGCATGCTTGAGCGTCGCGACCAGGTTCAGATTCAGCGGATCGCCGAAGGCATACGGCTTGGTCTGCTCGGGACGCATCTCGGTGACGCCGCGATGGTCCGTGACGTGACCGCCGGATCGATCCTTGAGCAGGTTCTGGTAAATGTCGCGCAGCGCCAGTTGCCCGATTCGACGTACGCCCTTGGGCGAGAGCTGAAAATGATCGCCCTTCGGCACCATGTAGCCCGATTGCGTCAAAAGCAGCATCACTTGCTTTAAATTCTGAAAATCCTTGCTCGCCTGCTGCCCCAGGATCTGTTGCAGGTCTTCCATCGAGATCGTGTCGAAGTTGCCCGACATCAGGTCCTGCTCGAGCTGACGCATCCGCTCCATCTCGCGCATCAGGTCGAGCGCGTCGTCATAGCCGAGGCTCTTCGGACCGTGGAACATGTGCTGATTGCGATCGCGGAAATTCTCGAGATCGCGGATATTTTCGTATTCTTCGAGCAGCGCGTCGAAGTCCTCTTTCGCCTGCGCGTCCTCGAATTCGTGGCTTTCGAGCTTGCGCATCGCCTCCGACAGCCGGCGCGGCATGCGCGACAGCTCGCGCTGTTTTTCCTCGATGCCCGGCTTCTGGCCCTTGAGCGACTCGAGCTTGGCGCGCTCGCGATTCAGGATGTCCTCGAGCTTCTGCTCCATCTCGGACAGCGCGTTCTTGAGGTTGAAGTCGCGATAGCGCTGGCGCATCTCCTGCCGCAACTGCTCGATAAACTCCTCGAGCCCCATCACCTTGACGCCGTCGAAGTCCATCCCCTGCCGCATCATCCAGTCCATCGCTTGGCGCACGTCGTCGGTGTAAGAGAGATACTCGGCGAGCTTCTCGAACACCTTGTCGGCGTCGAGCTTGAGCCGCTGCGTCCCGTCCCACTGCGTGTAGCGGGTGACTACGGCGGCCATTTCCCGGCGTGTCATGCGTGGTAGGCGAAGCGCCCGCCCTGGCGATCCTTGTTGAGCTTCTGATGCAGATGCAGGCCCTCGAAAATGAATTCGCTCGCCGCGGCCATCAGCCCCGGCGTCTCGAACGGCCCGAGCAGTGTGATCACTTCGCGCAGTCCGGTCACCTCGCGCAGCGGTTCCATGTATTCCGACGACGGCGCGCTGTCCGAGACCTCGACGCCCCAGCCCTGCTCGAAGTAGCTCGAAATTTTCTTCAAATCGTCGAGCTTCAAATACTTGTCGAAGACCTTCAGCACGGCGCGGTTGATCAGCCGCTCGATCAGATCGTCTTCCTTCTTGTCCTCGCCGACATATTCGAGCTCGATCTTGCCGGCGGTCAACGCGTACAGGGAATGCAAATCGGAAATTCGCGGCACGATCTCGTTCTCCGAGTTGCGCACCGCGCGCTTCTCGGCGTTGGAGATCGCCGATTCGTAATTGTTGATCGTGACGCGCACCGACACGCCCGACGATTGATTGATCTCGTTCGATGCGCGCGCCTCGAACGTGATCTGCGCCAGGATGTCCTTCATGAACTGCGGAATCCGCACGTCAACGCCCGAGCGCGGCGGATGCGCCGCTTCCTGCTCCATGATCACGATCTCGTGCTCGATCGTCTTGGGATAGTGCGTGCGAATCTGGATATCGAAGCGATCCTTCAGCGGCGTGATGATACGGCCGCGCGAGGTGTAGTCCTCGGGATTCGCGCTCGCGACGAACACCACGTCCACCGCCAGCCGAATCTTGTAGCCCTTGATCTGGACGTCCTTCTCTTCCATCAGGTTGAACAGTCCGACCTGCACCTTCTCGGTGAGGTCGGGCAATTCGTTGATTGCGAAGATGCCGCGATTGGTCCGCGGGATCAGGCCGTAGTGGATGGTTTCCTCGTCGGCCAGGTAGCGCCCTTCGGCTACTTTGATCGGATCGATCTCTCCGATCAGGTCCGCAACTGAAACGTCGGGCGTCGCGAGCTTTTCCGCGTATCGCGAGTCGCGCCCGATCCATGCGATTTCGAGGGCGTCGCCCTTCGCCTCTTTCAGCTTCACGCATCGGCGGCATATCGGTGCAAACGGATCGTCATTTATCTCACAGCCCGCGGCCACCGGCACGTATTCGTCAAGCAAGCCCACCAGCGATCTGATGATTCGCGACTTCGCCTGCCCGCGCTCGCCGAGAAAGATCATGTGATGGCCCGCGAGCACGCCGTTTTCGATCTCCGGCACTACGGTTTCCTCGTAGCCCACGATCCCGGGCAGGATTTGCTCCTTGCTACGCAGCCGCTCGAGCAAATTCTTGCGCATCTCCATCCGCACCGGCATGGTCTGGTAGCCCGCGCTCTTGAGTTCGCCCAGCGTCCGGATCTTCAGCAGTTTTTCATTCATCGCGAATCCCGCAGTCCTGATCAGTCGATATTAAGATAATTCAGCGCCGAGGTTTTTGAAAATCGGCCGCAGTTGCCCGTAACTGTCTTCCAAACTCTGTGATAGCACACGGGTTGAGGCAAGTACCGGCATAAAATTGTTGTCGCCGCCCCAGCGCGGCACCACGTGCCAGTGCATGTGATCGGCGAACCCGGCGCCCGCCGCTCCGCCCAGGTTGGCGCCGACGTTCAACGCCTGCGGATGCAGCGTTTCGCGTACCCGCTTTATCGCTGCTGCGACCGCTTCGGCAACCATCGCTCGCTCCGACCGCGCCAGCAGCTCCGGCGACGCGACATGCCTTCGCGGCGCAACCATTATATGTCCGTTGTTGTAGGGGTACTTGTTGAGCATCACGAGCACATCGCGATTCTCGAACAGCACCAGCAGTTCCCGCCGCTCGGCATCGGAGAGCCGGCCGAAGCAGAAGATGCATTCCATGGGGTCGGAGCGGACGCCGCGCAGATACTCGTATCGCCACGGCGCCCACAGGCGGATGCCTTCGGCGGGAATCACCGCTGCGTCGCGCCGCTTGACTGACCGCTTAACGGGCCGCTTCTTCGGCGCCATTAACTTCGATTCGGAGTTCCTTGCCCGCGCGGAAGAACGGAATCTGCTTGGCATCGACGCTGACCAACTGCCCGGTCTTGGGATTGCGGCCCTGGCGCGCGCGACGCTGCTTTACGGCGAAGCTGCCGAAGCCGCGGATTTCGATCCGCTCGCCGCGCATCAGCGAGTTGGCCATCGCGTCGAACATCGCATTGACGATCGTCTCCGACTCGCGATGTGTAAACCGGTGCCGGCGCGCCAATAGTTCTTCGATGATTTCCCGCTTGGTCATCGATCCCGCCGCCGTCCGCGCCAAGCGAGGATCCAGGCGGCCTCCCGCCTAGCTGTTTTTGCCGCCGCGCGCCGCGCGACGCTCGCCGTCGTCGCGATCGAGCTTGAGCTCTTCCTTCAGGATATCTTCCATCGAGAACCGCGCCGCCTCGTGCTCGCGCTTGAGGTAGGCCTGCATTTCCTCGCGTTCCTCGTGTTGCTTGACGGCCTTGATCGAGAGTCCAATCCGCCGCTCCTTCGCATCGAGTTGCACGACCAGCGCGTCCAGCTCGTCATCGACCTTGTACAACGACGACGGCTTGTCCACCCGCTCGTTGCTGAGCTGCGAGATATGGATCAGGCCTTCGATACCTTCCTCGATCTCGACGAACACGCCGAAGTCCGCCACCGAACTGACCTTGCCATGAATCCGCGTATTCACTGGGTAGCGCTCCGCCACCGTATTCCACGGATCGGTCGTGAGCTGCTTGACGCCAAGGCTGACGCGCTCGTTCTCAACGTCGATGCCGAGGACAGTCGCGTCGAGCTCGTCGCCCTTCTTGACCACTTCGCTCGGATGACGAATTTTCTTGGTCCACGACAAATCCGAAATGTGCACGAGCCCGTCGATCCCCGGCTCGATCTCGACGAACACGCCGAAATCAGTGATCGACTTGACCTTGCCTTTGACCTGGCTGCCAATCGGATGCTTGAGGCCGAGCTCTTCCCACGGATTCGCCTCGGTCTGCTTGAGTCCGAGCGAGATTCTGCGATTCGCCTCGTCAACGCCAAGCACCTGCACTTCGACGAGGTCGTTGGGATTCACGACCTTCGACGGATGCACGGCGCGCTTGCTCCAGCTCATCTCGGAGACATGGATCAGACCCTCGACGCCTTTTTCGATTTCCACGAATGCGCCGTAGTCGGTCACGCTGACGACCTTGCCCTTGATGCGCGTGCCGGGCGGATACGCTTCCGCCACCTTGGTCCACGGATCGGGCATGATCTGTTTCATGCCGAGCGAGACGCGCTCGCGCTCGGCGTCGTACTTCAGCACGACGACCTTAACTTTGTCGCCGACCTTCAACACTTCCGAGGGATGCTGCAAGCGACCCCAGGCCATGTCGGTGATATGCAGCAGGCCGTCGATTCCGCCGAGGTCGATGAACGCACCGTAGTCGGTAATATTCTTGACGGTGCCTTCGAGAATCACGCCCTCTTCGAGCACCTTGAGCGTCTGCTCTTTCAGGGAGGCGCGCTCGCGCTCGAGCACGCTGCGGCGCGAGACCACGACGTTGCCGCGCGCGCGATTGAACTTCAGGATTTGGAAGCGGCCGCGCTGGCCGACATACCTGTCCAGATTGCGCGCGGGACGAATGTCAACGTGCGAGCCCGGCAGAAACGCCGGCACACCGATATCGACCTTGAGGCCGCCTTTGACTTTGCCGAGCACCACGCCTTCGACCGGAGTCTCGGCCTGGAACGCCTTGTCGAGCTCGCGCCAGACTTTGAACTTCTCGGCCTTCGCGTGCGAAAGCATCACCGTACCGTTCTCGGTCTCGGTGCCTTCGAAGTACACGTCAACCTCGTCGCCTTCCTTGACGGTAGGATGCCCCTCGTGGTCAAGAAATTCGGCGAGCGGGACCTGCCCTTCGCACTTGTAGTTGATGTCGATGATGACGCTGTCGCGGGTGATCAGAAGCACTCTTCCAACCAGCACATCGCCGGGACGGGGAGCCTTCAAACTCTCTTCCATCAACGACTCAAAGTCATTTTCTCCTCCGCTCATCTGTTCTGGCAACACTTTCTCCATTTAGGGGGACCTTCCGGGATTCCGGGACATCGGGGCTGCTGCAATCCTTACAACCGGGCTAGGCTCGTTTCAAGTCCTTGGCGGCGTTGATTCGAGCGTTAATCTTCGCTTTCATCGCCGCGACCACCGCGTCGATCGAAAGTTTCGTTGAGTCTATCTCAATCGCATCGTCCGCGCGCTTGAGCGGCGCCAGTTCGCGCCCGCTGTCACGGCGGTCGCGCTCGATCATTTGTTCGAGCACTTCATGCTCGGTGATCGACGCGCCCTTTTTCTTCAATTCGTCAAATCTGCGGCGCGCGCGCGTGTTCACGTCGGCGACCAGAAAGAACTTGAACTCGGCATCGGGAAAAATTGCGGTGCCGATATCGCGTCCTTCCATCACGACCCCGCCGTCCGCGCCCGCCGCGCGCTGCAACTCGCGCATCCGCGCACGCACCGGGCCAAGCGCCGAGAATCGCGAGGCCAGCTCGCCGATGTCAGGCTCATCCTTCTTCGCGCTCACGTCGTGGCCGTTGAGCATGATCTTCTCGCCGTCGAACTTGATCTCGATAGCAGCGAGCACCGGCGCGAGTCGCGCTTCGACGTTCGCGTCGTCCGGGCTGACGCCCGCTTCGCGCGCCGCGATCGCGACCGCTCGATACATCGCGCCCGTGTTCAGATATGAGTATCCAAGTTCGCGGGCGAGTTCGCGCGCCGCCACGGATTTTCCCGCGCCGACCGGGCCGTCAATCGCGACTATTGGTTCTCGGCGGCTCATCTTATCTTTTCCCGCATCGCGCGGCCGCGATTGAAAATCTTCTCGACGCCTTCGCTATCGCCGGCTTCGACCGCACGCTGAAATTCGGCGAACGTGTGCCCGTAAAGTTTCAGCGCCGCGGTAATCGCCTCGCGATTCGTTGCAAAGATATCGCGCCACATCTCCCACGACGACGCCGCCAGCCGCGTCGTATCACGCAGTCCGCCCGCTCCATACTCTGCTGCAAACTTGTCGCCGACCTTCTCGCTCGCCAGCGCCGCCGCCAGCGCGCTCGACACCGCCTGCGGCAGATGACTCGAGCGCGCGAGGATCGCGTCATGCGTGGCGGCGTCCATCATCTCGACGCAGGCACCGGTCTCGTCCCACAATTGTTCGATCTTATTGATTGCCGCGGGCGTGCTTTTGGCGGACGGCGTGAGAATGACGCGACGGTCACGAAACAGAGCAGGGTCGGCAGCCGCCGCGCCGGTGGTTTCCTTGCCGGCGACCGGATGCGCCGCGACCAGCGAACGCTTGCCAGTGATCAACGGCTCAAGCTCGCGGACGACATATTGCTTCACGCTGCCCACGTCGGTGACCACTGCGTCGGGTGCTGTGTGCTCGATCATTTTTTCCAGCGTCGCGCGCATCGTCAGTATCGGCACCGCCAGCACGATCAGGTCCGCACCGCGCGCCGCCTCGACCGGATCGCGCGTCGCGACATCGATCATACCGCGCTCGAGCGCCACGTCGAGGTTGGCCTGCGACCGTCCAAGGCCGACGACCTTACCGACGACGCCCGCGCGCTTGGCGATCAACGCTAGAGAGCCGCCAATCAGCCCAACTCCGCACACGGTCATCTGGCGAAATAGTTGCGCCATTAGATTCGGATTCCGCCGCCCGGCGGCGCCGTCCTCCCTATCCTGTCCTGCATTCTTCGCACGAGCAGGTTGGCGATCGCGATCCACACGAGCGCGACTAGCGGGAAAACAACATAATTCATGTTGACGTTTCCGCCACGAGCGTCTGCGACCACGACGCCGAACACTCCCGCCATCAGGAGCACATAGGCGACCCTGAACCACGACACCGCGCTCCTCATTCGCCCGTTGAATTGCTCCGGCTTAATTGCAGGAGCCAACCCGATGAGCGCGTAGCCGGCGAGCGCAATTGAAGGCAGGAGAAACAGCCCGACTAACTTCGAGCCGTAGCCGTTGATCTGCCCCGTGATGTCCCAGTGAATCGGAATCTGCGCAGGAGCAGTCGGCCATGTCCAAATAGCGCCCGCGAACATCGCGATGATCAGCGCGCGCGCCAGCCATTCTGCATTTCGATTTTTCACGATTGCGCGCCCATCACTTCACTGAGCATCGCGACAAGCCGCCGATTCTCCTCGGGCAGACCGACGCTGATTCGCACGTGACGCGGATAGCCGTATCCGTTCATCGCGCGCACGATCACGCCCTTGCGCAGCAGCTTGTCGTAAACGGCGCGGCCGTCGCCCACATCGACGAGGAAAAAATTCGCGTGACTCGGCACGAACGGCAGCTTGAGCCGCCGAAACTCGCCTTCGAGGTAGTCCATGCCGTCGGCGTTGACTTGCAGGGTCCGCGCGATATGGGCCCGGTCGTCCATCCCGGCAATCGCCGCCACCTGCGCGAGCGAGGTCACGTTGAACGGCTGCCGCACGTTGTGCAGCATCTGGATCATGTCGGGGCGCGCCACCGCGTAACCAACTCGCATCCCGGCCAGGCCGAAAATTTTTGAGAACGTGCGAAGCGTGATTATCAGCCGGCGGTCGTCGTGGTCCTCCATCGAGTCGGGATAATCGGGGGCGCGCACGAATTCGAAGTACGCCTCGTCCGCGACGATCACGACGTGCTCCGGCACGCGCTCGAGGAACCGCTGCCACTCGGCGCGCCGGTAAATCGTCCCGGTCGGATTATTCGGATTGCCGAGAAAAACAATTCGCGTGTTGGCGTCGATCGCCGACGCCAACGCCTCGAGGTCGTGCGAGAATCCGTCGCTGGTTTTTGCGACACGATGCTCGCCGCCGGCCGCCGCCGTCGCCAGCGGATAAATCGCGAAGGAATGCTCCGAGTAAACCGAGTTGAGTCCCGGCCGCAGGTACAGGAACGCGAGCAGGTTGAGCACCTCGACCGAGCCTGCCGCCGCGAAGACGCGCTCGACGCCAATCTTATGATGCGCCGCGATCTTGGCGCGCAGATCGTAGCTGGCGCCGTCGGGGTATCGATTCAGCTCGGGCAGGGCAGCCTTGATCGCCTCGATTGCGCGCGGCGAGGGCCCGAGAGGATTCTCGTTCGACGCCAGCTTGACCGGATCGACGATGCCGAGTTCGCGTTGCAGCTCCTCGATCGGCTTGCCCGGCTCGTAAGGAGCAAGCGCGGCGACGGAAGGGAGTACGAGATCTTGAGCTTTGATCAAAACGGGGGAACGGCCACTGGAAATGTTTGGGCTGCCCGGCTCAGGCAGCGGCCGACCTTCCTTCAGGATACGATCCTAAGACCTTCAAGAATAGGGCCTTGCTCGACAGCGATTTGAGAGCGCGCGCGAGCTTGGCGTCGTCACGATGACCCATAACGTCAACGAAGAACAGGTATTCCCACGGGCGCGCGCGCAGCGGTCGCGACTCGATCTTGGAAATATTGATCGCGTTGCGCGCAAACAGGTTCAGCGCCTGGTTGAGCGTGCCGACGCGGTCCGCCACCGCGAACAGCAGCGTGGTCTTGTCCTTGCCTGATTTTTCGATCGGGCGCGTGCCCATCACGAGGAATCGCGTGGTGTTGGCAGCAACGTCCTGCACGTTCGACGAGATCGGCTTGAGTCCGTAGGCCTCGCCCGCCGCCTTCGACGCGATCGCCGCAATCGACGCGTCCGCCGCCGCGCGCTGGGCAGCCAGCGCGTTGGACGCGACCGCTTCAGTCTCGATATTCGGGAAATGCGCGGTGAGGTAGCCGCGGCATTGCGCGAGGCTTTGCTGATGCGACACGATGCGCCTGACCGCGCCCGCATCGCCGCTAAGCGACATAATCGAATGTCGAATAGGCAGCAGCACTTCGCCGACTATCACCAGCGACGTATCTATAAGGAGGTCGAGCGTCAGCGTCACCGAGCCTTCGGTCGAGTTCTCGACGGGCACCACGCCGAAATCCGCGCGTCCGTTCTCGATTGCCTGGAAGACCGCCGCGAAGGACTCCAGCGGCATCAGCTCGACGCTCGAGCCGAAGCGCACCCGCGTCGCCTCGTGCGAGTAGGTATGCTCGGGGCCGAGGAAGGCGACGCGCGGCTCATGCTCGAGCGCGCGGCAGGCCGAAATTATCTCGACGTAAATCCGCTTGACCTGTTCGTCGGTCAGCGGCCCCTGGTTCTCGGCGATCATCTTTTCGATGATCGCGCGCTCGCGCACCGGCTGATAAACCTCGCCGCCCTCGTGATGCTTCAGCCGGCCAATCTCGGTGGCGACGCCGGCGCGGGCCGAGATGAGGCGCAGAATTTTGAGATTAATCTCATCCATCCGCGCCCGCAGAGTTTCGATAGATGGCGCCTCGGCGGCCGGCTTCCTGGCAGTTCGCGATGACATCGAACAAGAATGGCTACCGGATCGACCGGTCGTTTTCAACGTCCTGCTAATGTCGTCTCGAGGCTCGTTTGGCGGGACCGCTCTGATGACTATAAGTTGATGAGTGTAAACTATTTGATTTGATCTGACTTTCCAGTAAGCTTCTCAAGGTGGGGCGCGCATCAGGGACAGTTCGTCTTTTCGTATTTGCGATTCTGCTGGCCGGCTGCAACGGCGGCAGCAGCGGGCAGCAGTCAACGCCAACGACATCATCCGGCATCGTCCATTTCGTCCCCAACTCACACGCGTTCTGGAGCAA
Source organism: uncultured delta proteobacterium (assembly GCA_963711565.1). GTDB lineage: Bacteria > Desulfobacterota > Binatia > Binatales > Binataceae > Binatus. The sequence goes on from CAVQEQ010000003.1 coordinate 480,027, forward strand.
CCCCTCGAATTGGACGACCAGCTTCGGGCCCGCCTACGCCGACATCACGCTCGCGTCGAGCAATTTCGTTCCGTGCCGCGGCGGACCTTTCGCGCTCTGCTATTACTCGGGTCCCAGTTCCGGCGCCGAAGACCTGTCGTGCACTTTGACGCCCGACGGCAAATACGCCAACTGCCAATGCTTCGACATTCCATACGGCGTGTACTTCGTCGATATCAACGCGATCCTCAATCACGACGTGTATGAAAAGACCGTCGCGCAATGCGGCGCCGACGGCAGTTTGTGCGCGACGCTCAACTCGGCGCCGGTGTGCGCCAACGTCAATAAGGGCAAACTGATTCCCGGGTCGAGCGTCTTCTCGACTTTCAGCTTCGATTGCGTGCCCGAGAACGGACTCGGGCTGACGAGTTGCGATCAACAACCCTACGCCGGATGCATGACAGCGCCGTGCTTCAAAACCGGTCAGGCGGGAATCGTCCAATGCTCTTGCCCGGTGTTCAACGGCCCTTATCAGGTCGGGCAGAACGATCAGGCGTGCACGCTCGGCGACAACCTCGTGTGGTCGGCCGCGTATGCTCCTCCGGCGGCGACGCCAACCGCCACGCCTGACGGCGCGGCCGCGAATCCGGATACGATGATGCGCGCGTCGGCGAATGCCGCAGTTCCAACTCCTCCCTCATGCATTCCGGACGCGCCCGGCGGCATCGGATGCCCGCTGTACGATCCCGGCGTCACGATGATACCGCCCGACAGCGGCGTCGATTGCGCCAAGGTCTGCGACGAGTACCACAGTTGCCTGCAACCGAAGGGCGCGCAGGCCGGCTTCACCTGCGACGCCACGCTATGCACCGACGAATGCAACGATCGCGACCTGGTCAGCACCGCATGCAGCGGGCTCGCCGGATGCGACATCTCCGAAATCGTAAAAGTCGAAACCGCCGCTCGATGCAGCTGCTGCGCCAGCCAGCTATGCGAATGCGATCCGCGAGCTAAAACCAACAAAGCAATCTCCGCGCTGAATCAGCAGCAACGCGATCGCGGCATCACGCCTCAGTGCGACATCAACGGCACGCTGTGCGGCACGAACTAGGTGTTACGTTCAATCGAGTGGATCGTTCTCGACGCGGCCGCGCGTTAGAAACGCCGAGCCCATCGATGCGAACTTTCGCCCGCGCGCGCGGCGCAACTCCTGCGGCTTCAGCTTGACGAGACGCTCGAGGTGCCGGGCCAGCGCGGCGCCGATCAGATGCGCCGCTTCGGCCGGCGCGGTATGCGCTCCACCCGCGGGCTCCGGCACGATCTCGTCGATCAGTCCCAGCTCGAGCAAGTCGGGCGCCGACAGCTTCAGCGCCGAGGCCGCCGCCGCGACGTTCTCTTCGCCGCCCGCGCGCCACAGAATCGCCGCGCATCCTTCCGGCGTGATCACCGAGTAGCACGCGTTCTCCTGCATCAGCACGACGTTCGCCACGCCGAGCGCCAGCGCGCCGCCCGAGCCGCCTTCGCCGATCACGCACGCGACGATAGGCACGGTCAGCCGCGCCATCAGTTCGAGGTTGCGCGCGATCGCCTCGATCTGCCCGCGCTCTTCCGCGCCAACTCCTGACTCGCCACCTTGCGTATCGATCAGGGTGATAATCGGCAGCCCGAACCGCTCGGCCAGTTCGTAGATGCGCGCCGCCTTGCGATAACCCTCGGGCAGCGGCTTGCCGAAATTGCGCTTGATTCGTTCGGCAGTCGAGCGACCCCGCTGATGGCCGACGACCGCGACAGCGCGATGGCCAAAATAGGCAAGGCCCGCCACGATCGCGCCGTCGTCGGCAAAGCGCCGGTCGCCGTGGATCTCGATGAAGTCGCGCATCAGCAAGTCGATGTAATCAATCGTCTGCGGGCGATTAGCATGCCGCGCGAGCCGCACGCGCTCGATCGCGCTGCGCGGCTCCGGCGCGGTGCCCTCAACCGTCGCGACGCCATTGCCACGATTCTTCGCGCCGCGCGCCTTATGTCCGTTGGAATTGTTTTTCAATTTTGTCTGCGCCTGAAAAATTTCTCGAACAACGCGAGAGCATCCTGAACGCCGCGCTCCGGGTCAAGCCACACGATCTCGGGCTCGCGGCGAAACCATGTGAGTTGGCGCTTAGCGAGCCGCCGCGATTCCTGCTTCGCCAGAGCCACCGCGTCGGCCAGCGCAAGCTCGCCGCGCAGATGAGCCGCCATCTGCTTGTACCCAATCGTACTCAGCGGCGGCTTGTCGGGCGAGTATCCGGCCTCGACCAGCGCCCGCACTTCTTCGACCAGTCCGGCCGCGACCATCGCATCGAAGCGCGTGTCGATCGCGTCGTAGAGCTTTTTCCGCTCGACTTCGACCCCGACCGTGAAAGTGTCGTAGCCGATGTCGGCGAAACGATGCCTTTGCTGATGCGCGGTGATCGTTTCGCCGGTCAGCTCGAAAACTTCGATAGCGCGTGCGATGCGGTAAAGGTCGTTGACGCCGATTCGATTCGCCGACTCGGGATCGATCTCGCGCAACCGCTGATGGAGATGCGCGACGCCCTGTTCCGCCGCGATCTTCGCCAGTCGGTAGCGAATTTCCATCGACGCGGCTGGTCCGCGAAAAATCCCGCCCCGGATCACGCGCAGATAGAGCCCGCTGCCGCCGACCACGAGAGGATTTCGCCCGCGCGCGGCGATCTCGTCGATCGCGGCGCGTGCAAGCTGCGCGAACTCCGCCACGTCAAGCGACTCGTCGGGGTCGCGCACATCTATAAGATGATGCGGCACGCGCGCCCGATCCTCGGCCGACGGCTTCGCCGTGCCGAGATCCATCCCGCGGTAGAACTGCCGCGAGTCGGCGTTGACTATCTCGCAGTTCAAGCGCTCCGTCACCGCCATCGCGAGCGCCGACTTGCCCGCACCTGTCGGCCCGACAATAAAGCCGACCGCGATCCTGGCCGGTCCTACCGACGCGTCAATCTGGGCCACTGAAAAACTCATCGCCGAAACATTCGCTCGATTTGCCCGCGTCCAAACTGAATATGCACCGGGCGTCCGTGCGGGCAGTTGGTCTTGAACTCGGTGCGATCGAGTTCCGCTAGCAGCGAATGGATCTCCGCGAGCTCGAGCACGCGCCCGACCCGAACCGAACCGTGACACGCGAGCTGCTTCAGCCAGTTCTCGAACGCGGCCTCGCCGCCGCCGCGGAAGCCCGCATCGCCCATGCTCTCGATCATATCGCCGAGCAGCTTCGCGCCGCCTTCCGGCCCGAACACGGCGGGCGCGCCCTTGAGCAGCAGCGTCGTCGGGCCGAACGGCTCGACCTCGAAGCCCATCGCGCGTATTTCAGTGAGCGCGGCATGGACCATGCTCGCGCGTGCGGGGTTCAGCTCGAGCGAGACCGGCGCGAGCATCGCCTGCGTGCGAATTCCGCCGTCGCGGAGTTCGCGGCGCAGCTTCTCGAACGTGACGCGCTCATGCGCCGCGTGCTGATCGATAAGGAGCAGCCCCTCCTCGGTCTCGAGCGCAATGTATCCGGCGAAGATTTGTCCGATCACCCGGAGGCTGGAATACATCGGAATTGGTGCCGCGGGGATCGGCGTCGCTGACGCACTCGGACCGCTGCGAGCGTCGCGATCGTACGCCAGAGTGAGCGGACGCTGAAACGCCGCATGACTCGGAGCGTCGGGCACGAGCCTCAGCGGCGCCTCGCTTCGCGGGCTTGGCATGCTGTCCTCGCTGCGCGAGGACATCGTAATCAGTCCCATCGCGGCGTCGTCGGTGGATGGAGCCGGTGCCGCTTCGGTCGCCGCGCCTTCCGTTTGATCCGCCAAGCGGTCGCGAATCGCGTGATAGACGACGTCGAAGACCGCGCCGCCGTTGCGAAAGCGGACCTCGGTCTTCATCGGATGCACATTGACGTCAACATCTTCGGGTCGCATATCGACGAACAGCACCGTCGCCGGATGCCGTCCCCGCGGGATCAGCGTCTGGTAGGCCTGCTCGGTTGCTCGAATCAGCATCCGGTCGCGCACCGAGCGGCCGTTGACGAAGGTGAAGATCATCCTGCCGGTCGGGAACGACTCCTGGCTCGATGCGGCCAGACCCTGCGCGCGAATGCCGGGGCGGCCGAGGTCGAACGCGAGCATCTTCGATGCGATCTTCGGACCGAACACCTGGCGGAATCGTTCGAGCACCGAGTTGGCGCGCGGCAAATCGAAAATGGTGCGGCCGTCGGCGGTCAGGCGGAACGCTATGTGATGATTGGCGAGCGCGACTCGCTGGAACGATTCCGCGATAGCGCCCTGCTCGGTCGCGAGCGTCTTCAGGAACTTGAGCCGGGCCGGGGTGTTGAAAAAGAGCTGGCGGACTTCGATTCGCGTGCCGGCCGCAATCGCACATGTACGAGTATCCTCGATGTCGCCGGCTTCGGCGGCGACCTCGACGCCATGCTCGTCGGTCGCGCGGCGGGTTTGCATCCGAAGATGAGACACGCTCGCGATCGAGGCGAGCGCCTCGCCGCGAAAGCCGAGCGAGCGAATCGCGGCCAGGTCGGCGGCGCTACGAATCTTCGAAGTCGCGTGACGACGGAGCGAAAGGATCGCGTCGGCGCGCGTCATGCCGCAGCCGTCGTCGGCGACCGCGATCAGGGCCGAGCCGCCGCCGAGAATCTCGACGCTCACCGAGCGCGCGCCCGCGTCGAGCGAGTTCTCGACCAGCTCCTTGACGGCGGAGGCCGGCCGCTCGACGACTTCGCCCGCCGCGATCTGGCTGGCGACTTGCTCGGGTAATATGTGGACTATGTGGTCGGACATTTTGGCCGGACGACTTAACTGGACATTCTAGCTTTCGGACTGGATAACTGGATACTCAAGCAAGTCACGGGGGCGGCGTCAAAAGCGGGGGAAGAGTTTGCGCAGGTTGAAGATCGCTGCGGCTTTTGAAAAGCTTTCGGCGCAGCGAATTCGCTTTTTCACTGCATCACGCCAACGATGAAAAAAATTACGGTAATGCTGCTCGGCGCGGCAATTCTAGTGACCGCGGCCGCGACGGGGGCGTATGCGGATCAGATCAAAATCGGGGTCGGTGTGATCGGACCGATCTCGCCGCAGACCGAGGCCGATATCGACACAATCGTCGGCAAGCTGCCGAATGTGAAGGTGGTGCCGATTCAGCCGCCGGGGGGTGTCGATGCGTGCGTCAAGCGATTTGTCGCCGGCGACCCGGACGATCGGCTCGACGCGGTGATGGTCGTGAGCCTGCCGACCGAGTCGTTTCAGTCGGTGCGCGATTCGAACGAGGCGCGCTTCACCGGCGCATACGAGATCTGGACGCTGAATCTATCGACCCTGGCCGAGGACAGGCATCGCTTCACCTTTAACGACAGCGAGCCGGTGATTGGCGGCGTAGCCGCATTCCTGGCGCTGCCGGCGCAGGCGTTTGCCGAGCGCGCGACCGGCAAGAAACTTATCTCGAGCGATCAATGGCAGGCGTTCGAGGCGGTGCAGACGCGGGTCGAGGCGAAACTGGTCGCGGCGACCAAGCTGTATCTCGCGACCGCGTCGATCCGCGACACCGGTCCGCTCCAGCCGCTCGACACGGCGAAAGCGCTGCTCGATCGCGGCGACGGCGAGGACGCGATGGCGGTGTTCAAGTCGGCGGGAATCAACAATCCCGAGGTGCAGCGGATGATCGCGGATGCTCAGGGACAGTTGCAGCGCAGTGCGGCGAACGCGCTGCTGGGACGCACGCTCGGCGCGATGGCGGGCGGGAATGCCGGCGCGGCGCGCGTGATCCTGGCCGACTACGAGAAGGCGCCGTCGGCCGAGAGTTCGCGCGCGGATTCGATTAGGCGGGTGCTGGCGTACGTGCCCGACCGTCGCACCGAATCCGCCTATGACGGCGTTATGAAGAGCGACGTGCCCGCGCTCGACCATCAGGCGTTCGTCGCGATGATCAAGCAGCTCTTCAGCGAGGAGACGGGATCGTCACCCAACGAGGTGATCGTCGCCGCGAAGGACATAACGATCGAGGACAAGGACGCGCCGCAAGGGCTCAAGGTGCAACTCGACAGCTATGCGGGCGCACTCGGGCGGAGCGCGTGGCTGATGAGCCTCAAGTGCGGATGCGACGCGGGCGCCGTGCTCGAGGGAGAAGCGGTCGGCGAGGCGCTGCTGAAGGCGAAGTATTCACCCTCTTTCACGCGGCCGCAGGTCGGGCTACCCTAGCGGGATTAACCAGGTTCGAACGGAAGACCCATGAGACATTGCGCATACTGCAAGAAGCATCCGTCAGTCGGCAACAACGTCAGCCATGCCAACAACAAGACCAAGCGGCGCTGGAATCCCAACCTGCAGGAAGTGCGCGCGGAGATAAACGGCAACGTGCGGCGAATCCTCGTCTGCACCCGCTGTATCCGCGCGGGCAAGGTCAAGAAAAGCGCGTAGAATAATCACCTCTCCCCTACTCGGGAGAGGTTGACGTGAGTCTGCGAGCGTCGGGTGAGGGCGCGAGCATCGAGCGCAATGCTGGCGCCCTCACCCGCGCCGGAGGCGCGACCTCTCCCGGCGGGAGAGGTATCAGAACAAAGCTTCGAGCTTCTCCGGCGGACGCGCGATGATCGCGCGCTTGCCGCGAATCACAACCGGGCGCTGCATCAGCTCGGGATGAGCGAGCAAAAGCGCGACGACCGATTTCCTGTCGGCATAGTCGGCGGGATTCAGGCCGAGCTCCTTGAAGCGCTTGTCCTTGCGGACTAGGTCGGCGACGGGACCGTCGAGGATGTCGATGATTTTGCCGAGCGCCTCGCGAGTCGGATGATCCTTAAGATATTCGATGATGTCGAAGTCGGCGTTGCGCCGGCGGAGTATCTCGAGCGCGCCGCGCGAGTTACCGCATGCGGGATTGTGATACAGAGTTATGCGTTCCATCGGGTCCTCGCCGGGATTTTTTGGAGAGCATAGGCGATGCGCGGGCTTTGATGGAAATGCCGTCAGCGGCTACAATTCACCCGTCGCGAACCTTATTGCCACGGAGTTGTCGTGAAGAACATTTCCAATCGAACGTCGGGACTCAATCTTCATTTCGCAGCAGTTGTTCTAGCGATAGCAGTCGTTGCGGGCCTGGCTGCAGGAGCGCGGATTGCGCGCGCAGCGAACGTAAGCGGGATAATGTCGTATCGCGACGGCCGGGCCGCGGATAAACGCCAGCTTCATTATGAGAATCGCGTGACCAACGACATTTTCGTCGCGCCGACCAAGCCCGATGGCTCGTTCACGGCTGACCTGCCGCCGGGAGTTTACGATCTGCGCGCCGAACGCGGAGTCGTCCTTGCCCGCAAGATTCGCGTCGATAGCAGCAACGTCAACATCGGGCACGTGGTCGAGCCTGCGCCGCTGGATGTACGACGCTTGTTCGAGCATCAAACTGTGGCAGAAGCGCTCGTCGAAAGTCCCGCGCCTGCGACGGCGAACGTGACGTCAGGACGCCCGCTCGAGGCCATGAAATATGGGCATGAGGCGATTGCTCCGTTCGGTGCACCGGTCGGTACGCCCGCGCCGGAGTCAACTCCGCTTGGCGAAGCAACGCCGGTAGCAGCCGCGTCGCCGGGCGCGACAGAGTCGCCAGGGATGGGCGGCTACTGAGGTCCATGAGGCGCGAGAGAGATTCTCCGCTGCGCTCAGGACCACAAGAGAAAGAGCAGTGCCGGCATTTCTGGTGCGACCGTAGAACCCTCACCTACCGGCCGCTATGCAGCCGGCCGCCTCGAGGTAGGAATCGGATCAGGTAGCCGAGCGCTCGACGAACTCGAGGCGGTTGCCCCAGGGGTCGCGGACGAAGAAGCGTTCCTGACCGGGGAATCGGTTGCCGGGGATTATTACTATGCCGGCGGTTTCAAGGCGATTGCGCAGTGCTTCGAGGTTGGCAACGCGGAAGGCGGGATGCCGACGCGATTTACTGTTGACCGCCGATGCGTCCTTCTCCGTGGTCAGATGCAGTTGCTGGACGCCGCATTGGTACCATGCGCCCGGGTTTCCGCTGTCGGTGTTGGCGGGACGCTCGAGCGGCTCAAGGCCGAGCAGTTCCTGGTAGAATGCGCGCGCCCGCGCGAGCGCGTCGTCGCCGGCGTCGATGAGAAGGTTTACGTGATCGAGTCCGATAATATGGCTCATCGGTAGTCTCCCTGGCGCTCTCTTTGTCGATTCGATTTTTTTCCCGCGAGCGAGCCGAGTCAATCGCCTTAAGCGCTCGTGGCGCGCGTGGTATATCGTTGCCACGCTCGTGAATTTTCGGTTGGCTCAAAAGCTCGCCACCGCGGCCTGCGCAATCGCCGCGATTTACCTGCTCTCGATCCTCGTGACGGGCGGCTATGCGGTAGATTTCGCGTTCGTCAGGTTCGACGCCAGCAAGCTGTGGCCTGCAATCGTCGCGATGCTCGGATTTGCGCTGCTGCGAACTGTCTTCAGGCACGGCTCGGTCGAAGGCGCGCTGATATCGCGTCCGGGATTTATCGTTTTCTCGGTCGCATTGATCGTATTTCTCGCCAACGGCCGCACCATATCCGGCGGTGACTCGGTGCCCGCGAAGAGTCTGCCTCTGGGCATTCTGCTTCACGGCAATTTCTATCTCGATCAACTGGTAACTCCCGGCGCGAAAAAGATTCCCTACTACCTGCGCGAGAGCGGCGGGCATTACGTGTCCGACTATCCGGTCGGCGCCGCGCTGATGGCGTTGCCATTCTATGTGCCGTCGATAGTTTGCGGCGTCAGCCCCAGCAGCCGGGTTTTCGCCGAGCTCGAAAAAGTTTCGGCGGCGACGATTGTTGCGCTGTCCGCCGTGCTGCTTTACATGGCCGCCGCCCGCGTGACCGCCGACTGGATGGCGATGCTGCTGACGCTCATCTACGCCTTCGGCACCAGCAGTCTGAGCGTAAGCAGCCAGGCGTTGTGGCAGCACGGGCCCGCGCAGCTCGCGCTCACCGCGGCGATCTATTGCCTCATCCGCGCCCGCGACGATCCACGCTGGGCGGGATACGCGGGCCTGCCGCTCGCGTTCGAGGTGATTACCCGTCCGGCAGATGCGCTGATCGCGGCGCCGCTCGGCCTGTACGTCATCATCAACTACCACCGCGAGATCTGGACGTTCATCGCGACCGCGATTGCGCCGATTCTTTTTCAAATGTGGTACAGCGCCATCTACTTCGGCAGCGCGTTGCGGGTCCAATTTTTCACCGAGCCGACATCGGTAGGCGGGCAGACCGTAGCGCCCAGTGGATTGTGGACGACCTCGCTCGCGAACGGGCTGGCGGTAGTGCTGGTGAGCCCCGGCCGCGGATTGTTTTTCTATTCTCCGATTTTCATTCTGTCATTCGCGGGATTGGCGCTTGCGTGGCGCAGGAATGGTGACGTGCTTTTGCGCTACCTGGGAGTCAGCACGATTTTGACCATATTGTTGGTCGCGAAGTGGCATAAGACCTCCGGCGGCGAGTCTTTCGGCCCGCGCCTGTTGGCCGATCTCACGCCGATAATGGCGCTCGCCCTGTTTCCGCTGGCGGATTCAATCCGCAATCGCCGCGCGCTTGCGGCCGCGTTCGCAGCGCTCAGCGTGTGGTCGATCACCGCCAACGCGTCGGGCGCCTTCATCAGCTATAGAGGATGGAACCAGTGGGCGCTCGACGATGCGGACAGGCGACTGTGGCTGTGGGGCGACAATCCGGTAGTCGATCCGTTCCGATCGGCTCTGGAGTCGATCACAATTGCGCTCGGGCATCGTCCGACCAGCCGCAATTCTCCCGACCTGCTCGACGCCCGCATTGTCATGCTCGATACAGCTCCGCCTGAAACGGCGCCGGGAGCGCGCGTTCACGTTTCTGTCCGAGCCACCAACATCGGCAAGGCCGTGTGGCTCGGGGGGCGTTCAGCGGATGAGCGCGGTATGGTCAGTCTGGGGTGGGAATGGAAGCGCGACGGGAAGGTGGTCGGGGATAGTGAAGTCCGCCGCGAACTTCACTTGAACGTCTTTCCGGGCGACTCGATGGAGCTGGAGGCGTCGGCACTCGCCCCCGATACGCCCGGTCACTACGAGCTCGAGATTTCGCTCGCGGCCGAAGTCACGAGCCAAAACGCACGCTCGATAGGCCCGCTGTTGACGGTTCCGGTAACGGTCAGCGGGCCAGCCTCGTCAGCCGGCGGCGCGCCGTAACTGCCGAATCAGATCAAACGTCGCGCCCGCTGTCTATCATTTCGTTTTTGAGACCGGGGTAGGCGGGCCGCCGCCAGGGCCATTGAACGCTCCGGCTCCGGCCGCGATGCCCACTCCGACTCCACCCGCCAAGCCTATTCCAAGCGCGCTCGCACCCACGACGCCCAAGCCGCCGCCCTCCCAGAACGCGCCGCATCGGACGGTGGTGTGCTCGCCCTTGTGAATGTCTTTGCATTCGGGAGGATTGGCGGTATTGCAGACCTGCACAGTACCGTCGTCAACATCGACCTTGGTGTTCTGACGGCAGCCGTGGTGGTCCTTCGTGTCGTAATGTTCATTCCAATCGGTTCCGCGAACCGCTCCGATCGCGTTGGGCGTATTCACTTCGAACGTGGTCGAACTGCCACGCATCGCACCTAATATGACGGTGTGGAGGTCGCCACCCAGCAGCCCGACCCTGCTAGGCGCGCCGACTCCATTCACCAGCACGCTGTTGTCGATCGTAATGGTCAACGATGCGCCCAATTGTAGAGAACTGTTATCGACCAGGCCGATCACTAGCGACGAGTTCGCGTCGGTCGCGACAGTGTCGTGCAGCATGACGGGCATGTTCGTCAGCACTGCGATAGTCGCGCCGTTGCGCTGGATGTTCGCTGTCCCCTGAACTTGCGTGATCGTACCGACGGTGTTCTGCGCATGAGCTGCGGGGACCGCTGCCGCCAACGTCAGCATCGCGAGTATTAAAAGCGAAGCAATCCTTGAGAATTTCATCTGGATAAGTTCCCGCATCTTCTCTACATGTCCCCCTCGGGAGCCCTTCTCATTCAATGTTTAGCGCGGCAAGTATGGCAGAAATACCGGCTTAGAAGAAACCGGTGAATCTGCCAGCAATAGGCATATTCTTCATGCGTAGTAATATCTAGAGACGTTACTGCGTGAACTCTGAACTCTCCTCAGCGAACCAGTCCCGCGCCACAGTTTCAGGCCTGATACAATCGGCTTGATCGTCGGCGGTAGGTGGTGAGCTGAAATTAGTCGCGTGATGCGCGCAGAGCCTGCTGTTGCGCGGGCGCATCTTCGCCTATGGAAGCCCGCGCATGATCGCGTGTGACCGACGCCGCGCCAGTTCGAACGCGCATGCTCTTTTCTGTTCCAACCACACTTCGGTAGAGGTCGAGAGTTTGCGCAGCCATTTCCGCTATTCCGAAGTCATTGACTGCACGAGCGCGCCCCGCCCGTCCCATCTTTTCGCGCAGCTCGGGATTGTCCAGCAACCGGTTGAGCGCCGCCGCCATCTCGTCGGAACTTCTCGGCGGGACAGTGAACCCGGTGATGCCGTCCTGCGATACATACGGGACTCCCGTGTCGATCCGGGTGTTCACCACCGGGATACCGCAGGCCATCGCCTCCAACTGAACTATGCCGAAGGCCTCGCTGCGCTCGCACGACGGCAGCGCGAAAACATCGGAGGCGTGGTAGTAGTTGATCAGATTGTCATCAATCTCGCCGAGAAAAACGACGCGGCCGGAGGCTCCGTTGCTGGTTGCTTCGCGCTCGAGCTCGACACGCAAGGGACCTTCGCCAATGATCACCAGCTTGGCGTCAACCTTCGACATCGCCCGGATGAGAAACTTGATTCCCTTGTAATGGACCAACCGGCCGACCGACAGAATTATTCTCGGTCCGAAGCGCTGGCGCAGTTCGCGCACCATAGAGTGGTCAACGCGATTCTCGGCGAACTGTTCGGCGGAAATCCCAAATGGAATCAGATGGCAGCGGTCGGCGTAACGCGTGAGTACCTGCGAACTGGCGATGTAAGCGGGCGAAGTCGCGACAATCGCGGCACACCGCCTGAGCAGCAATCGCTCGAGCGGACGATAGAGGCGGACTAATCGGCGCTGGCGCACAATATCGCTATGCCAAGTGATCACGAGCGCGCCAGCGGGCCGGGCAAGCAGACAGGCAATCGCAGCCGCCGGGTTCGGCAGATGCAGATGCACGATGTCCGCCTTCTCACGCCGGATGCTGCCAATCATCGCCGGGCATATCGGCGCCGAGGCCAGCGTCATCGCGCGCGGCAGCCGGAGGACGTCGATGCCCTCGATACTTGCGCGTTCACGGCGCCAGCTATCGTTGGCGACGATCACTTTCAGATCGACGGACTTGCGCAGCTCCGTGCACAAGTCGCGCAGGTGCGACTCGATACCGCCACGGCTCGGCGCAAAGTACTTGCCCATCTGCAATACGCGGAGCCGTCTTCCGTTGGAGGTCATCTGTCTAATCCTACCACGTTGTTCGAGCGCGACTAAAATTGGAATGCGTGAGATCGGCTAACGGCGAACAAAACGGCCGGCGCGAACAGTGGCCAGTCTGCGCTGGTCAAGCTTTTTGGAAGATGAGACAAGTCTTAATGCCATTCGAGCTGCGGTCCACCACCGGCCAGTTGGGCATAGGATTGTCCCCCGCTGAAGACCACAAGTTGGTGTCGTCCACCACCATGTACCCTCCACGAGCGATCTTGGGAATCGTGGCGCGGATGCAAGCGCCGCGGTAATGACCGTCAATCAGTACGACGTTAAGACTCGAATCGGGGAACTCGTTGGCGACGGCAACGTATGCGGGCAGAGGATCGTAATCGGGACGCTCGCCTTCGGATTCGGGATGTCCCAGTGGAACCAATCGGTAGTCCACATTCGTGATGCCGCCGGCGGCCAGCTTTTCCTTAACTGTCACAAACCACTGCGAATTATGCTCAACGCTCGTTAAGCGCTGGACGAGTGTGGCAAACCAGACGGTACTGCGGCCACTCCCAAATTCCAATCCGCAGGGCAATCCGCGAAAGTGCTGTTCGCCGAAAGCTATTGTTCCCGGGCAAAGCCACGGGGCCTCCGGATGCAATCGCTCCCAAACCCAATTGCGGACGCGGTGTGGAACTAATTGCGGACGCCGCAGGTAAAAGCCCAGCTTCTGATTGAGTTGCTTTTCCATCAGAATGCCGAGCGTCCAAATATTCGACGATACAACTCCACGCTCCGGTTGGCATACTCACTCCAGCTGAATCGCGATGCCCACAGGACGCCCGCATCGCGCCGGCTGTTCCACCTGCCCGGATGCTCGGATCGCTCTTGCAGCATGGCGGTCGCCGCCGCGGTCCAGGCCGATACTTCGCCGACAGGACTGTAAACGACCGATTCGCCACCAACCTCGCGGAGCACCGGGATATCGCTGGCAAGTACTGGCGTGCGGCAGGCAAGCGTCTCGATCACCGGCAAACCGAATCCTTCGTTGTCGGAGGGCAGCATGAGCATGGTGGATCGCCGATACAAAGCCGCGAGAACTTCCCTGCTCAGCAGTGGCAACACGCTCAGCCGATCCTCGATACCCAAGTCGCGCGCAAGTGCCGATTGGGCTGGCGTCAGATGACCCGCCTTTATCAGACGCGCCTTGGGAGCCACCGGCAGAAGTGCGGCGAATACTCGCAGCAGAACATCGATCCGTTTGCGCGGCCGGTTGCTCCCAACGTGGAGCAATTCGAGCGCATCGGGGTCGCGAGGTCCAAGAAGCTGATCGACCTGCGCGTCCGCGGCAGCATCAGGCCCGGGCTGATACGCCGGATGTACTCCATTGTGTACGACCGAGACCCGGTCGGCTGATAACACGCGATGCGCGAGAATTTCATCGAGGATCGTCTGACTGTCACACGCCACCGCAGCGGCGCTCTTCAATCCGCGGAGCAGACGCCCGGTCATGGCGCGAAATGCGACTGACCTGGGTTCGCGCTCCGGCTCCAACAGGCAGCGGAAGGCGTTGAGGTCGTGGCAGGTTATCGCGACGGGCTTCGACGGCGCTTCAAGCGCGAGATGACTGTAACTGTGATCGACGATATGGAGGAGATCGAAACGACTGCGATTGCGCCTGACCCACATCGGATAGACCAAGTAGCGATTGAAGGAGCGCTCGGCGGTTCGTATCAACCATCGGTCGTGCAACCTACGCGGATAAATCGGCAGCCTGACGAAGCGCGGCTGCACCTTGGTCACTTCGTACTCTGCGGCGTGTTCGGCGGCGAGATGCGTCGCGATCATGTCGCCGACGAGATCCATGGAGAGCCATCCTTCCTCGCGGAAATCGCAAAGTACCGCCAGCCGCGGCCGACTCTTCATGCGGGTGAAGATTGCGCCGCAGTACCGCGGCAATCGAGTAGTTCATCGAAAAAGCCGAGGTGTTTGCGAGCGACTACGCGCCAATCGAACTGGGTCCGGGCACGATCCAGTCCACGGTCGGCCAGTTCCTTCCGCCTGGAAGGACTCTCCAGCAGCGCCGCGAGGGCGGTGACCCATTGGCCCTCGTCGCGCTCGTCAACGATAACGCCGGCGTCACCGACGGAATACGGAATCTCACCGCTGTTGCTGGCAATCACCGGCACGCCGCACGCGAACGCCTCCACGAGCATCCGTCCAAATTGCTCGCGCCATCGCGGAGTTGTCTGGCTCGGCGCGCAAAGAATATCCATCGCGTTGAGATAGGCCGGAACGCGATCGTGCTGGACGCCGGTGACGATCCTTACGCTGTCACCGAAATCGGCGGCCCATCGGCGAAGTTCGGTTTCGAGCGGGCCCATGCCGACAAACATGGCGCGCCAGGGCGACAACGTCTTCGATAAGATGCTCGTCAGGAAGCGAACCCCTTTCTCTTCAACCAGCCTGCCGAGAAATCCCACTATCGGAGGTCCCGGCTGGTCCCAGCCGAGTTCGCGCCGGATCGAAAGTCCGGCGGCGGCATCGGGCCTGAACGCGGCAAGGTCCACCCCAAGCGGAATCACTCGATGAGGCTTCGAGTCGTAGCCGCGGGCGGATAGTACGCGCGCCACCGCTTCCCCGCCCGCGATCCAGCCGGCGCATCGCTTGACGCAGAAGCGTTCGATGCTGCCGAAGGGTGGCAGATAATGCTTGTCGAGATTCTGAGCGGTGTAGAACACCCACGGAGTTTTCCGGGAAACCGACCAGGCCACCTGCCCTCCAGCCAGGACGTACGGCTCCTCCCAGCAATGGACGAAATCCCAACGCTCGCCGAGCAATTCGCGCAGCCGCCGACCGTAGCAGAGAAGCTGCGGGACGCCGGTCAGGTGCGCCGGCACGATTTCGAGATTCAGCTGCTCATCATCCTGACGCTCAAGGTCGATTGGCCGCAGCGCAGATTGCACGAACGATGGCGCCACGGCGGTCACTTCCCAGGTGCCGTTGCTCTCGCGCGCGATTTCCTGGGGCAGTCTTCGGTTGAGCGATACCACGTAGGAGTGTCCTATCGACAGCAGCCGTCGTGGCCGCGACCGTCCCGAAGTCATCGATCATCTCTCAGGACGGCGCTACTCCACTCCGTTGAGCGATGCGCGGAGAGTTGCGACCGCGTGGCGGATATCGAAGCGTCGATCGTAAAGCTCGCGCGCCGCTATTCCCAGGCGCTGTCGTTCATCGCCGTCGTCAATCAATCGATGCACCACCGCGGCCATCGCCGGGAGATCGTTCGCCGGCGCGAGCGCCACTGCACGCGACTCCTGCCACAGCGGTTCGGTCAGGTGTCCCGAGGTGGTCATCACGGGACGTCCATGTTCGAGCGCCGCCATGCAGCTTGTCCGGCGCGTAGAGACTCCGTCGGGATAGAACTGGATCATCAGATCGCAGGCGGCGAGCGAGCGCGACACGTCCGCGGGAGCGAGCGCGCCGGTTGCGTGCAGTCGATTCGCGAATGAGGGATGACGGTCGATCATTTGGGCGCGAAATTCCGTTCCACCCTTGCCAATCAACAGCACCGCCAGATCCGCGTGCAGTGCCAAACCCTCGGCCAGCAATGCGGTCGTCCCGGCCGTGTAGGCCGATCCGTAACCGCCGAAGTGGCCCACGATTTTGCCGCCATCAGGTGCGACGCGCCGCCGGATATCATTTGCGCCGGCTTCGTCTTCGACTACCGGAACATTGCTGAACGTTGGAATGCACAAGATCGGCTGCCGCGTCCCGCTGATCGATCGCAGCATCGGTTCCCAAGCCGACGT
Organism: uncultured delta proteobacterium; assembly: GCA_963711565.1. Taxonomy (GTDB): domain Bacteria; phylum Desulfobacterota; class Binatia; order Binatales; family Binataceae; genus Binatus. Next base: position 496,267 of record CAVQEQ010000003.1, read on the forward strand.
CGTCACGAAGATGCGCCGGGCCGAGCGCGCGAGTATGGCAGCCATCGCGCGCGTGACGACGCCGAGAAAGTTGTGCCGAAGCAGCTGATCGCGGGAGATCGCGAACGCAACTTCATGGAACATTACGCCGAGCCGCTCGCGCTGCCGCGACGCGAGCCAGAGGCACAGCGGCACATTCATCGCCTTCCATCCGAGAGCATGCGGTACGTATTGGACGAGAACCTGGGATTTCGACCTTCGATCGATTCCGCGATCCATCGCCAGCATCGATCGCGGCCCAAAGCTATCCGGCAAGCGATGCACCCGAACCGGACCGGCCTCGTTCGTCGGACTGGAAGTCGGCGGCGCCCACACGTGAACTTCGTCACCGCATCGCGACAACGCCTCGCCGAGCTGCCGCGTGTAGTCGCCCACGCCACCGATGGCGGGCGGATACTCACCGGTTATCAGATGCCATATCAAAGGTGCTATCGATTGCGCTCAGGCGGTGGCAGCCCTGAGCACCAGCCTGAAACGGCTCATCAGGCTCGCGCGTTCTTCCGGATAAAACACGACCAGCCACGCCAGCACCAGGTAGATCAGCGCGGACGCCGACATCTGATACGCGACTCCGAACCAGCCGGTGGCGCCGTACAGCCGGACGAGCCAACCAGTGAGGGCAGCATACGGAAGCGCGAGTGCGAGCGGCGCGACCACGGAGAAAACCAGCTTCGAAGCCGGAACGTCGAATATATCGGACATCAGTATCGGCATGTACCACACGCTGACAGCCAGAAAGGAGGCGGTGGTGCCGAGCAAGGGTCCGGCGAGTCCGAACGCGAGGGTAAATGCGATGCTGAAGGCGAGATTGAGCACGGTCTGAACGATCGTCATCGGGAGCATTTTTCGGATCTGCCCCGTTCCGGTCACGCACCATCCCCACAGCGAGAATATCGCCTGCCACAGCGCATTGGCGGCCGCCAGCGCAGTAATCAGATCGCCCGCGTAACGTTCCCGTCCGACCCACAGCGAAATAAATTGACGGTTGAACGCCACGATCGGAATCAGCGCCGCCAGACCGACCACCGCCACAACGCGGGTGAGTTCCAACAGCCGGCGGCTGAAGACCTCCTTGCGTCCTTGCGCGCTCAGTTCCGCCAACGCGGCCCAACTTGCGTTGCCGATCGTCTGCAACTCGCGCTGCGCCAGCGAGGTCAGGCGCTGCGTCAGAACGAAAGGCGTAACAAGGGCCGGGGACAGCAATCCCGACACCACTATATTGTCGGTTAACAGAGAAACTCGTCCGCACATGTTCAGCAAGAAGGTCGGCATGTTGAGCTTGCGCACGTCGCGGCGGGCGGCCTCAGGGGCTGACCCTTTGATGGCATCAAGGAAAATCGCCGGGGCTTCCCGACGGCAGAGCCACAGCAGTGCAGCGTTGAAGACCGCGGCTCCGGCGATGACCGCGACAGATTGGCCGGTGATTCCCCATCCGGCCCACGCCAGGACGAGCGATCCCGCGGTGATCGTGATGGATTGCGCGGTCAGAAATGCGCTCAACCAGTAACCTTGCTGGCGGCCCTCTATCAGCGCCTTAAACGGCGCTAGCGGCGTCATAAAAGCGCCGAAGCCACCGATCAGAAATGAGATCCGCAGATCCGACGCATATTTTGCCTGCACCGGAATCAGCCGCGTTGCGAAAACCGCTAGGATAACAATGCCGACGACGCTCGCCAGTGCGACTTTTGTGTAAGCGCGCACGCCGGTGACCATGAGGTCGTGCACGGACTTTTCATCGCGGCGTGCTTCCGAGAGCGCGACCAGCGGCATGAGCGCGCCGCCCAGCCCGAACTCCAGCAAGCCGAGATAGCCCATCCAGTCGGTCGCAACCTGGAACGCGCCGAATCGTTCGTCGCGCAACCAGTGCAGAATCAACGGCGTCGCGAACAGGCCGACGACCACCATCACGATGGTGTAGGCCTCGCGCGAAACAATCGTCAGTATGAATCTTATCGTTCGCACGTCATCGAAGGCGGGCGGCACCGTCGGCATTACGCAGCGCCTGCAAAAAACCGGTGTCAACCAAATGGCGCATGCCTTCCTCGTACAGGAAATGCCGAAACACCCCGGGATAATGCGTACATATCCGGTCGGGCGTGATTCCGACGCCGCCGCCCACCAGGTAGGTATCCGGCAGCAGTTCCACTCCAGCCTTCGTCGAGCATAGGGCGTGAAGGGTCTGCTCGAAGCACCAGCCGTCGGCGAACAGAGACTCGTTCTCGAGCCATCGCTCGATAGCCGGAAAGTCGATAGTCGGCGGCCGGATCAGCGATAGACCTGAATTGATGAGTGGTAGAGGCCGAACTCCACAGCCTGCTTCAAGGGCGTCGAGCGGCGCGGAATAATAGTAGGAGTTATCCTTGTTGTAACGGTTGCGGGCGGGCGAGTCGTCACCGGGGAGCAGCAAATCGGGACGACGGAAGAACACAATGTCCGAATCGATGCTGATCACGTAATCAGCGTTGGACATCGCGTAGAAATCAAACAGCTTGCGCGTCACTGGATTTCGCGCTCGCCAAGCGGCGCAGCGTGGGGCGTTCGCATTGCGCAGGCGCGCGGTCACCTTCTCGTCGGCTTCCTCGATGGTGACAAGTCTGGCGGTCGGAAAGTGCTCGAGTAGCCGCTCGGCCTGTCCGGGCGCGAGGCCGCCGTCGTGGATGAATAGAGGAAGATCGACGCCGGCGAAATGATAGAAGCTCTTCAGCGACCAGAGCAGATTTTTCCAGTCTTTGCGCCAAGTCAGGGCGCGGACCTCGACCGGTCCGCTAACTGCGGTTCTAATCGGCGGAGTCTTCAGGATAAGGCGCTGAATCCTGCGCCTGCGGAGCGCGCGCCCATATCCCTCGCGACCCGCCGCACGAAAGTCACTCCATTGCGGACTGTTGCGAAGCCACGACCGCAAGCTGCTAATGGGAGACCTAGCCGATGACATAGCTGCGGACGAGGTCAGGACAGGAGACGGCATAAGAAGCGCAAGCCGAGCGAAAGAGGCAAGCCGACCGTCCCGAGTTTGTGCCTGGAGCGCAGGTAAACGTAGTCGATTGGATCGGTGAGCGCAAAAATCGAGTCAGGAAGTGGTTCTCGACTCGCGACATAAACATTGCACGAGACGGCCCGTATTGTCCGTACCGTAACTTCGGCGGGGAAGTCGTCCCGCGTCCACAAGTTCCGGTGGACTTCGTAGGAGTTGCCGCACAGTTCGGTCTGCGGATAGAACTCGGCCGGGGTGCTGATCACAACGACAGGACTATGCTTGAAGCATTCTCGAACGAGTTCTCGCGCCTGCTGCTGCTCCAAATGTTCAATCACGTCGGCGATGAGCACAACGTCAAATTCACCGAGTGTCGGCACAATGCTCTGTGCTTCACCAAGGTAAACCTTCGAGTACGCGTAGTCGTGAATCGGGTTGCGGTACGCTTCGTAAGCCTCGACACCGACGATCGTCGTGATCCATTCCTCCTTGCGCAAGCGCTCGTACCAGATGTCGAGATACTCACGAAGCAGCATCCCGTACTTGCCGAATCCGCAACCAACATCGAGCACTCTCTTTGGATTCAGGTTGTTAAGGATCGTGAGAATGGCGTTGATATTGTGATGGTCGCTGGTTGGCATCGGATGGGGAATCCTGGCCTGATCAAGCTTGCGGCCGGCTCGTGTGAGCAAGCGGTTCAGTGGTAGCGGCTGCGACAATAGGATTTCGTCCCATCTGAAACCTGGCGGACAGCGAATGGCCGACGGCGACCAGCGGCCGCTCGAGCAGGTAGTAACTGGCCGAGGCGCACACGAATACGGCCACGATGTTCAGCGGCCATTCCTGCACGCGGCCGAACGGCAACGGGCGCGGAATCTTCGATCCCACCAGGAATAGCTGCTGCCACAGATAGAGGCTGTACGAAATTCTCCCGACCCAGCGCATCGGCGAGGTTTCGAGAATTCTACCAAACAACAGCGTCGGATTGAGTACCGTGCCGAGCAGAATCACCGGGACCAGAAAACTCTCCCACGCCATCTGCAGCGGAGGGTTGAGCGCGATGCATGCGACGAGCACCAGCACCGGGACGGTGATGACCGTGGCTGACAAGCGTCGGGTGAGAGTCTCGCGGTAAGCGGGAACGCTCACGACCAGTGCTATCCAGCATCCCCACAGCAAGCCGTCGAAGCGCGTGTCGGTCCTCTCGTAAATGTTGTCGGACAGGACGCCGGGCCAGATTTGGCCGTGGAACCAATGGAAGTCCGCGATTCGCCAGATCGCGACGGCGATCGCTATCCCCGGCAGATAACGTCTTGCACGCGCGGACCCCAACGTCAGCAGTGCGGCGGGCCAGATCAGGTAAAAATGTTCCTCGACGGCGAGCGACCAGAAGTGTCCCGTGTACCATCCGGTATCAGGCGGCACGACGATGTAGTTGCGCGAAAAGAACACGCTGCTGAACCATTCGCGCGGACTCACCACAATAAAGCCGCTTAGCGCGAGCAGACCGACGATCGCGAGGTAGGTAAACGCCGGCGGCAGAATCCTGAACACCCGGCGGATATAGAAGCTGCCAAGACTGAAACCGCCGGTCTTCTCATGCTCGTCGAGCAATCGCCCGCAAATCAGTAATCCGCTGATACCGAAGAACAGGTCGACGCCGAATACTCCGTGCTGGCTGATCGAGTACCAGGTCGAACTGGCATAGCGGCCAGCGGGATAGAACAATTCGCTGCCGCCGTGCGCGAGCATCACCAGCAGGATTGCGATCGCGCGCCAGCCGTCGAGCGTCGGACGGTAATCTTTCGAAGGACGGCTCACGAGGCGAGAGTTATGCTGTCGGCTTCGGCGCCACGCCGGGCAATCAAGTCGCGATAGCAGGCTTCGACCGCGTCGAGCGCGCGCGCCGGCGAGCACTGCGTTTCGATCAAATCCCGCGCCGCAAGCCGCATCCGCTCCTGCTGCGGGACGTCCCTGAGCAGCGCCGCCGTTCGCTCGATAATTCCGCTATCGTCGTCGCTCACCAACAGATGCACGCCGTCGCGAACGGGCAATCCCTCGATACCTTCGGTGTTGGTGACGACCGGGATCCCAAAGGCCATCGCTTCGACTATCTTCACCTTGATTCCGCTCGCCTGATCGGCTGCATGCACCAGCACGCTGCTGCCGTTGAAGTACGGGCGGATGTCGGGAACGTCTTCGATTATTTCCACGTCCGGCAAATCGACGTATTCGCGCAGCGCCGAGCGAGCGCGCCATCCGACGATTCGCAGCTTCGCATCCGGCACCTGCCGCTTGATTCCCGGCCACAGTCGCGTGATCAACCGCACCGCCGCCGACTGCGACGGGCGCCAGTTCATCGACCCAATCAAGCTGACGATCGGACGCGTCGGCCGCTCGGCTGCCGGGACGAATCTGTAAAGCGTCGGATCAATCGCAAACGGAAACCAGTACACCAGCACCTTGCTGCCGGTCATTCTGCGAGCCTTGTCTTCGAGCCTGGGAGTGATCGCCGCGATAGTGCCGAAGCGCTGCAGCAGATTTCTCTCCGCCCGTTTTCGCAACGCACGCAGCAATGCCGTGCGAACATCCACGAAGCCGCTGTTCGCGTCGTCGATTGCGTACAGGTAGTGAAGGTTGACCAGCGCCTTGGCCGGATCGGCCTCCAGCGCAGTCCATCCGCTCCACAGTTGTTCGAGATGAAGTACGTCGTAGCCCTCGCGCAGAACGGCTGCCACGTCGTGGTTGATTTTGCCGCGGAAAAGGTATGAATGCGGTTTACGAATCGTCTCGAGTTTGCCGGCGACACTATTGCGATTTTCGACCGGATAGCAGCGCAGATCGTACTGCGGGGCCGGAAAAATCGACGCCGCCCTCTCAACGTCCGACGCGTTGCTGCACGCCGCAAATGCGGTGACTCGATGGCCCCGCTCCACCAGCCCGCGCAGCAGCACGTAGTACCATCGCGCAGCCGCATTGCCGAAAGGCAGCGGCGGTTCGATCATCACTAGCACAACGCGCAGCGGCTTCACGCTCATCGGTTGGCGACGTCCCTACGCGGCATTGTCCACTATCTCGACGAACTCCGAAGCCATATCCGCCCACGAGTGCTGCCGCAATTTAGCGGCGACCACCGCCGCGGCTGCGGCAAACTCATCCTTGCGCGATCGCCACAGGCGGATACGATCGACCAGGTCGCCGACATTCTCGGGATCGGGCAGGATGAGGGCCTCGAGCCCGTCGCCCAGGCGCTCCGTGACCGGCGCCGCTTCGCTTACGATCGCGGGGATTCCGCAGCAGACCGCCTCCTGAATCGCCAGTCCGTAGCCTTCGTAACGCGTCGGAGAAACAAGCGCATCGCTGGCCGCCATAACTGCAGGCAGATCCTTGCAGAAGCCCACAAATTCGATGCGTGATGCCAAGCCCGCGGCATTCGCCCGCGCCTTCCACGCCCCAAGTTCGGCACCGGTGCCGATCACAATCAACTTTGCGGACCAGTCGCTGCTCGCGCAGAGCTTCTGCCATGCGCTGAACAGCGTATCGAAACCCTTGCGCCGATCGCCGAGAGACCCGACAAACACCAGGACTGGGATGCCCGGCTGCCAGCCGAGAGAGTCCCGGACAGCTTCGCGTTCAGCAGGCGAGTGCGGACGAAACACTTCCCCGTCTACGCCGAGGTACACGGTGTGTATTCGTTCCTCGGGCACGCCGAGATCGCGGACCAAATCGCGCCGGGTGCGGTTCGAGTTGCTGATAACCACGCGTGCCACGGCGAACGCCTTGCGATCCAGTACCGCGGCGGACCGGAAGGAAGCCTCCGCCTTCAGTTTCCTCAAGAGGTTCGCGGTTACCTGCGGTTTGTAGGAGACGTGAAGGTGATGAGCCCAATTTACGTCCGGCCAGACACAGTTGCCGCCATTCACTACCACTCGCCCTCCCCGCGCTGCGATTCTCAGCGCCCACTTTCGGCCGGCGCGCGCCAACAACGGGCTAGCAAGAAAATATGAGTTCAGCGGTTTCGGCACCCGATGAAAGAACACATTTGGATAGCCCGCAAGATCGCCGGCAATCCGGTAGGCGACGAGGTGAGTCTCGCAACCACGCTCCGCCAGGTACTTGGCCAGCGCATGGTTTGCCCGGTCCATACCGCCGGTCTTTACGAAGTCTCCGGTGACAATCAGGTACGGCTTCATCCAGCCCGCATCTGGTCGCGGCTTGCCTGGCCGCTCGACGCCGCCACTGCAAACAGAACCGCGTTTAGCATCCAGAATTCCATTCCGCTCTGACTGCCGAAGAAAGGACTGTCCAGACAGGTTGCCAGCGCGCCCACATCGTATGCGCAGATCACCGCCGCCATGATCGCTAATTCAGGATCGATCTGCGCCAGCGACAACCTGAAAGCAAACAGGATCGCCAGCGCGATTGCCCACAGATACACGATGATCAGTGGTACGCCTCCGTCCAGCAGCCATGCGGTGATCTGCTCTTCGGCCCAGATCATCGCGCTATTGGGATCGGAATTGTCGCCGAAGTAATGATTCATCATTCCCCAGCGTCCGAGGCCCGCGCCGAGCGGATATTGGGGCAGGAGTTCGTTGATCGAGTACTCTATGAAACGCCCTCGATTCTGATGATAGACGGTTCCGGGGTCGGACGCGGTGAGGGTGGCGAAGCGCGCGGCAACCCCGTTGCCGCCAACCGCGATCGCCCAACTGAAGCCGAAAAACGCCACCACGCCGAGCACCGCCAGCAACCGCGTCAGGGTTCCGGCTTCGTACCTGCGCCATGCCCGGTTGGTCGTGCGAACCCAGATGCGCCTGATGGCCAGGACGATGGTCAGCACGGCCGCACAAATGACCAACGTCACCAGCGCCACTCTCACGTGAGACAGAAAAATCGCTGCCAGGCCCACAACCATCGACCCAACCGCAACTAGCCGCGCCGGCCACCTTCTCCACGTGAGCATGAAGGCAGCGCCGAACAGCGCCGCGTAAGTACCCGCCAATGCGGCCCCACCCGGAACGTCCGACAGCCCCATCGCGCGGAACACCAGTTGCCCGTTCGCGTTCTCGTACTCGAGGCCTCTTACGTACGCCCTTCCCTGGTTCAATATGATGGTGGAAATAGCGGGCGCGAAATGCCCCGGGAAATCCACTTGCAGGATACCGACTACGGCGCTTATCGATTGGAAGATCCAAATCATCAGCAACACGCGGCGAAGATTCGATATATCGATCGACAGGCGCTGCACCCAGAACAGCGGACCCAGAATCGCCACATACATCCCGATTTGTGCCGCGCTCGCCGCCAGCGAGTTGCCGTTCGGATTGAAAAACGCCAGCCCAACAATTGCCAGCACCAGCTTGGCCGGCTTGACCGCGGGCGACGGCTTGCCCCGGCCGCGCAACGCGAAAGCCAGCACGAGGCTGGTCCCGAATACCGCCATCCGAACCAACACGCGCACCTGTCCGATCGAACCCGACAGCAACGCGACCTGGCACACGAATCCGAGCGCGAACATCAGCTCGACCGCGTGCGTGCGCAGGAACCCTACCGAAGCGCGCGAGCGTTCCAGCACGTATCGGTTCTCCGCGTATGGAGCTGCTCCAGAGGTCATCTCAGATAAGATTCGCGTTCGGGCTTAAACAGAAATCGGTTGCGGATGGCGGGTGAGCCGCCGCTTTTTCTGCAATGTGGCAAAGCGAATAGGCTTGCGATTGGCCAGCACGTAGCGCCGCGCGCGCAACGCCTCGGCGACGCTCCAGGTCATCCCGCTGATGTCGATTTTACCCTCGTTCCTGGTCCAGCGTACGTGACGCGCTATCGCCGCTAACGTAGCCGACGGCACGCACCACCATGGGCATCGCAGCAGGCCGGTCAAAATACTGTTGCGCAGCATCAGACGGTAAATCCTCGCCTGGTCGCGGCCGCGATCATCCTGGTAGTGCATCACCGATAGCGAAGGGTCGTAAATGACGCTGTAACCCGCGTCCAGCAGGCGCAATGACAAATCGATCTCTTCGTAATAGTAGCCGAACATAGGTTCAAAGCCGCCGACCTGCCTCAGCGCCGCCGCCCTGAGCAGAGCCCCGTAGCCGAAAAATTGACCGGCGTAGCATAGTACCGACGCCGCGGCGGGCTGCATGTAATGCGCCGCGCCGTCCGGACGCAATTGCCGAAAGCCAATCGCACCCCAATCGGAGTATTTGCGCGCGAGTGCGACTGCACGCGAGAGCAAAGTCGGGTCGCTGATCTCAACGTCATCGTCGAAGATTGCGATGAACTCCCCGCCGGCCTGGCTTATCCCCAAATTGCGCGTCGCGCTCAAGCCAAGGTTCTTTGAATTGCGGAAGTTCCGGATTTCCGTCCCTGCCGGCTCGACCGGGGTTTCAGAGCCGTCATCGATGACCACGATCTCGAACGGCCGATAGTCCTGGCACCGGAGCGATCGCAGCAATCGATCGAGGCTGTTCTGCCTGTCCTTGGTGGCGATTACGATGCTGACCAGTCCCGCCTGCTCACTCACAGCGACTTTTCCTCAGGACGATAAGCCCAGGCCACGCCGACCGCGTGAAGGCCAAAATGCCGCCGCAGTACTTCGTTGTTGGCGCGACTCATCGGTACGACCTCGAAGCCAAGCGATTCGAGTCGCGTCAGAATATCGCGCTCTGCCTCCGGATGGCTCTCGGTTGCGTGCCACTCCAGGACTATGGTCTTCGCCCTGAGCGTCCGAAACCGCTCGTCCATTACGAGATCGTACTCGGCGCCCTCGCAGTCGAGTTTCAGCAAGTCAATTTCCGAGGCGCCGGCCCAGGCGAAAAAATTCACCACCTTTACGGTCAAGCCGGCCGCGGAGGAGGACACTAGGTGCGAGCCGACGCCCGCGTCACTCAGTTTGGAACAACCAGCTTTCGACCCGACCGCAACCGGGTGAAGGTGAACGCGCTGGGAATCACAATTGACTCGAAGGTGAGATTCGATCTGCGCGCAATGAAGCGGATGAGGTTCGAATGCGTCGATCGTGGCCTGCGGATATTCCCGCAAAAAGTACAGAATCGAATAGCCGACATTGGCCCCTACATCCACCACCCGTTTGACCGACGAGCGGTCGAGTGGACGCGGTGAGCGATAAGGTTCCTCGACGAAGACTTCCCGCGCCACTCCGGCGTCATCGACTGGTTCGCGCGCCGGTTCGCGGCGCAAAAATATCCGTGGCCCGGCAATGAGCCTTACAGTCAGAGTTTCCGGGACCCCAAACGCGCGCCAGGCCAGGTAGCGGAGCCTCGAGGTTGGCGTCATTACATCGCGGAGGCGTCGCATTGGCCTTACCGCGCAGCCCTGTTGCTCGCCAATGGCCCGCGCGCGCTGCTTAGGTTGAGCAGCGTCTTGCGCAGGAGATCCATTTGTTGCGCCGGATCGCACAATTCGCGCGCCCGCGCCGGGCCCGCATCTCCCAGCCGGCGACGGCCTTTATCGTCGCCGACCAGCCTTCCGAGCGCGGCCGCCAGCGCGACCGGGTTGTTCGGCGACACCAACTCGCCGCATGAGTCATTTACGATTTCGATTGCACCGCCGAGTCGCGTCGTGACCACGGGAAGTCTGGCATAGAGTGCCTCGATGAACGCAATCCCGAACGGTTCGGGAGAAATATTCGGCTGGCAGTGGATGTCAGACGCGGCCAGCAGCCGGTCAACGTCGTTGCGCTGGCCCAGGAATCGAATCCGATCCTCGATGCCCAATTCCGAGGCGGTCGCGCGCAGGCCGGCAAGGTAACTTTGTTCGGACTCGCGCTGCGGACCGCCCACCAACCAGACAATCCACTGGCTATTCGACTTGATAATCGATGCCGCCTGCATCAGGAGGCGTTGGCCCTTCCATTCCTGCATCCGGCCCGTGTGAACTATGACAACTGAATCAGCCGGAGTAGTCAGTTCAGATCGCACCGCGTCGCGATCGGACTGCGAGTAGCTAATCGACGGCGCCGCCACCGGACAGTGCACCACCTCTACCGGTACCAACCAGAAGACCCCGCTGAATTCCCGCGCCGCGAAATGGCTGGTGCAGATGACCAGATCGGGACCGGCGTATCGCGCCCATTGCTCGAGCCAATGGCGTCCGTTCGACGCCATGTGTTGCCACATTGCGACCGGCACGCCCGACGCCCTCGCGATCGAACCGAACAGCGCCTGGGTCCACGCCATGTGGCATACGACGGCGTCGTAATGACCCGCCGAGAGGATTTCACGCAGCCGCCGGCGCGCGCGCATCACGGTCAGCGGATAACGGATGCGGACCTCGCCGAGCATGTGGACTGGAACTTCGGCGGCGGCCAGTTCGGTACTCAGGCGCCCCTTGAAGCTGAGCGCAAACTCGGGCTCAACGTTGGGAGTCAGTGCGCGGCAGCGCGCCAGCGTCGCCAGCAGAGTCTCGACGCCGCCGAACATGTTGCCGGCGTTGATGTGCAGCACTCGCATCGGTTCAGTTGCGCGCGCCGCCGAGCACTTCGCAAAAAACGGGGATCAGCTCCCGCGCGACTGCTCCGCGCGAGCCGCAGAGATTGAGCGGCGTCTCGCGCATTAACGGCGAGTAGTTGCATAGGTGGCAAGGATACTCACTGCTTTTCAAGGACCACCCACGTACCGCCCCAGATCGGCCAAAATAGCCGGTTAAGTGCGCCTCTGTCTCCCCACCATCGAATTGCGTTGGCGCTATTGGTCTGCTTGGCCCAAAGGAGCAAGTCCATCGGATTGCAAAAGTAGGAGGCATCGTTGTCCGCGTGAGCAGGCGGCCGGATATCAGGCGTACGGGTCAGGAACTTCACTGGTTGTTCACCTGAGAGCTTCTTTACTGTGCGCCAAGTATGATGAGCCAGATGTTGGTACGCTTCCGGCAATGTATTCCCGAATGGATGCCTTGGCATCTCCTCGGTTCGTACTTCCCAGCGCCCACGATTCCGAATTGCCTTCCAGCTCTTCCTCGCGGCGTACTTCAGCGCCAGACCCACTGAGAGTAAATTCGGACCAACAACTACCAGACGGCCTTTCGGCTTCAGCACCCGCATTGCTTCTACTAGCGCGCCCTCCGGATTGGGTAAGTGCTCCAAAACTGCGTGCCTACCGACGAGGTCCATCGAAGAATCACGAAAGGGAAGCGTCGTCGCGTCAGCACAAACATAGTGAAAAGCCTCGCCGCCTTCCTTCGCTTCCGGATTCGAGTGTAGATCAACCCCGAATGCGCGGTGGCCGGCGTTTCTGAGGGCCAGGGTGGACCAGCCGCTTCCGCATCCAATATCAAGAATCCCAGCCGTTGAGCATGGAACGTGAGAGAGGATGAAGTTTACGTAACGACGAAAGTACGCCGCTCCTTCCTCCTGATTGCGGTCGAAGGTTGCTCGAACCTGATCGGACTTCCGATAGTGAGTACGTAAGCCTTTAGCATCCATTAAACGGACCAGCCTATTTCATGTGGCCCACATTGAAAGCCGCCTCGAGCTCTTCGTAAAGCGGGATCAGCTCGCGCGCCATGCGTGCTCGATCGAAGCGATCCTCCGCGGTCTTGCGCGCGGCGGCGCCGAGCTGCGCTCGCAGCGGCGCCGCGCATGCCAGTTGACGGATCGAAGCGGCCAGCGCCGCCGCGTCACCCGGCGCGATCGCGATTGCGTCCTGTCCGGATGTCACGATCTCCAGCGCGCCGCCCGCCGCCGCCACGATCACCGCCTTCCCGCATGCCATTGCTTCCGCGATCACGCGCCCGAACGGCTCGGGATTGGTGCTGGCGTGGACGACGATATCGAGCGCGCGAATCGCCGCGGCCGGTTCGTCGACGAAGCCAGTGAAGCCGACGTTGCCGTTGAGCGACAGTCCGTCCGCGATGCGCCGTAGTTGCACCAAGTCCGCCTGGCTGCCGCGCGTGCTGTACAGGCTGCCGCCGATAACGTATCCGCGCACCGAAAGATCGCGCGGGATCATCGCGAGCGCGCGGAGAAAAATCTCGTGCCCCTTCCACTGCGCCATCGTCGCGAGCAAACCGACTCGCACGACCACGCCCGTTGGCCGCGCCAGCGCGGCCAATGCGTCGAGGTCGGCTGACGCGCCCGCGGGATTGAACGTCTCGAGGTCGATGCCATTGTGAATCGGCACGGTTCTGGCGATTTGAGGGCACGCCGTGCGCAGGTCCTCCGCGACGCTGCGCGAGTTGGTCACCGCCACGGCGCATCGCCGCGAATGCATCGCGAGCAGCCGCGACATCGCCGGCCGCTGCCCCACGTAGTCGCGCACGTGCCAAATGATCGGCGCCGATTCGGGCGCGGCCCACGCGGCCAGGATGTGCGTCTTGAAACCGTTGGAATGCACGACGTTGGGACGCTCCGCCGAAATCGCCGCGCGCAGCGCCGGCACATGCGACAGCGCCGCGATTCCCGCGCGGCCGAGTCCCGCGACAAACTTCGCTTTCGCTGTCCGCGTCGCGCCGCCCGATGAGTTCGTGATCGCCGAATCGCCGAACTGCGCCAGCCCCGACGGATACTCGATCGCCCTGGCGGCGACTCCGATTTCGCGCGCGGCTTCGAGCAGCGGCCCGTCTTCGCCCGCTATCAGCGACAGTTCCCAATCCGGCCGGATCGCGCGCACCTCGATCATGACGTTGAGCAGGCTTCGCTCGCCGCCGCCCAACTGCGCTTTCGGATTGAGGTAGAGAATCTTCACGCGCTGAAGCGAACGTGTGCTGCTAGGGCGTCTGCGTCCCCGCCTGAGCGGAGCCGGCGTTATCGACCTTTTTGTGGAAGTCGTCGGCCCGAGCTTTGTAAGCCTGGTTGTCCGGCGCCAGTTGCGCCGCGCGCGTGTACGCCTTGTCGGCGCCCGCGTAGTCGTAGGCCTGTTCGTCGGCCTCGGCCAGTGAGTAGTATGCGAGCGCGGAATCCGGCCGCAACTGGATCGCCCTGGTCAGCATGATCACCGCCTGATTGAAGTCGTGATTCTGACCGTAGAGTTCGCCGAGCCGGATTGTCACTTCGAAAGAGTCCGGCCGATCGACAGCGATCTGCTTGATCGCCTCGATGGCCGCCGGCAGATCGCCCATCGTCTGCGCTGCTGCCGCAAGCAGAGTCTCCATCTCGTAGCTGTCGATGCCGTTGTCGATCGCCTGCGCGACGGTGTGCTTGACGCCCGCGATGTCCTTCTGCGGCACGTACACGTTCATCGTCAGCGCGTAATACGCGCGCGTCTGGTCGGGCTCGATTGCGATCGCCTGTTCGAGGATGGACTGCGCGCGCTTGAAATCGGCTCCGCGCGCGGCCGCCGCCGCGGCGCTCACCAGGTACAGGTACTGCGCATGTGAATCGGGCGCGTGTTGCGCGGCGTCGGCGTAGAGCGACGCCTCATCGGAATATTTCCCGACGCCGTCATAAAATGTCGCCGCCGCCTCCAGCGCGCCGGGGACCTGCTCCGCCGTGGCGCGCCTGATTCCCCGCCCGATTGCATCGCGCTCATCGGGCGAGAGCCATCCTATGAGCCGATCTGACATATAAGGATGCGTCTGCGGCGCCGGCGAGTTGTACACCGAAAGCTCCATCTGCTTGAGCGCGTCGTCGCCGCGGCCGGCCCCTGCCAGTTCGCGCATGTAGGCGTCGCGCGTGTACGGATTCATCGGGTCGAGCGCGAGCGCGATCTGCATCTCGCGCATGCGTTCTTCCAGCGGCATTCGATCGCCGAGAAGGGCGGTCAGCGCCCCATGCGAAAACGTGTTGGCCGGATACAGCAGCAACATCGCCTTCGCCTGCGCGAGCGAACCCGGCGTTTGCAGGTTGTACGGATAAGCAATCGAGGGCTGCACGAACGTCGCCAGCAGCAGCCCGACCGCCGATATCGGTATCCAGATTCGCGCGAACGCACCGCGCGGTTTCTGAAATTCGCTGGGATCGTCCTCGATAGTCCACGCCCACGAAACCCGGACCGCCAGCCCGAGTATCATCGCAAAGAAAAAAGCGATCGCCGGAATCTGCAGGTCGAAATCGAAAAACTCGATGACGCACATCACAGCCAGCGCCGCCACCAGCGCCGCCTGTATCGGTACGATTCTTTCCGGCAGTTGCGCGAACCTGCGATAGATGAAGCTGCCCGCGCGCAGGAGGAACCACGCCGCCAACGCCAGCCCCACGATCCCGGTCTCCGCGATCAGTTGCAGGTAGTCGTTGTGCGCTTCCGAAAAATACAGGTCCGACCACGGCCGCGCACGGTATCGCGTGAACAGCTCGGGCCACGTCCGCAGTCCGGTCCCGACCGCGGGAAAATCCTCGACGATCCTGAGTCCGTTGGCCCACGCATTAACCCGGTTCGGCAATCCGGCGTCGGCGTCAACGGAGTTCTGTACGCGCGCGGTCACCTGGCCCCTGCCGCTGGCCCCGATGAACATCATCGCGAGTATCAGCATGCACACCGCTCCCGCCAGCGCGATTCGGCGCGACCGCGTCACGCGCTCGCTGTCCTCCCCTCTTCGCGAGGTGAGAATCATCACGAGCGCCAGGCCAAGCGCGAGACCGATCCAGCCCGCGCGCGACTGGCTCATCAGAATCGCGGCTATCATTACGAACAACGTCACGCCGCACGCGATTCGGTAGCCGTTCGACCATCGCGCGGATACCAGCGGACTGCCGAAGAAGGTCCCTGAAAGTGCGAGCGGAAAGATCATCGCAAGGAAGCCGGCGAAATGATCGGGATCAACGAACGGGCCGCTGGCGCGCGGCGCGACGTCCAGCATCGGCGCGCCCCAATCGAGCGGCACGAAAAACCACAGAATTCTGCCGTTCCAGGTCGCTTGCTGTATCAATCCAAGCGCGGCGATTCCGAATCCCACCGCGAGCAGGACCGTCACCGATCCACCCACAAACCAATCGCGTTCGACCGTCGATGCGGGCGCGCCGATGGGGAGGAACGCGACCAGCACGAAGAGCGCCCCGCATGCGGCGAACAAAACCAGTCCCGACCACGACAGCACCGGCGCGATCGAGAGCGGGCGCCATCGCGTCGAGTAAATTATCGAAAGCCGCTCCGCGCTTCGATCTGAATAACCGCCTGCTGCCTGGTTGGTACTCGACGCGATTGCTGCGGCCTCCGCTTTCGGCGCGAACGGAATCGGCGCCCCTGCCTTTACCTCTGCAACCGTGGGCAGCAGGACGGTGGCTGCGCTGGCCGCCGCGGTCTCCGCGCTTGGCGGTTTGAGAGAACTTTCGAGCCCGGCGTACGGCCGCTGCGCGGGCCATCCGGGAAATACCTGCTCGTAAAGTTTGTAGGCCGATGGCGAGAGAACACGAATCGCTGCCGGCGGGATTGGCAGCAACTGCAGCATGGCAAACGCGAGAAACGCGACGATCGGAATCGCGAACGTTCGAATCTGCTGCCCTACTTCCGCCAGCTGCCCGTCGCGCGCCGCGCGCCCAATCGGCCACAGCAGCATCAGCGCGAACACCGACGCTTCCCCGATCTTGTACGCCCACGGATGTACCGCACCGAACGCCAGCGGCATGAACACCGCCAGGAAGACGATGCCGGCCATCAGGATCGTCCTGCGCCTGCGGCTGGCGTGCACGCGACTCGAATGGTTCACTGGATTTTCGCGCAGGATGAGGCTTTTCGCGCGGATGCTCGATCCAATCGAGCGGAGACAGCTGGCCGAATCTTGACGCTAGGCGTTGTCCGGATCGCCGGAATCCTTGAAGGGCATCTCGAAGTCCGGATCGGGTCGCGTGTAGTGATTGTAGTAATGCGAGTAGTGACCGTAGTTCGGATGCTTCAAGTCGATCTCGTTGAGCAGCACGCCAAAGATTTTTGCGCGCGCGTATTCGAGCTTCGCGGCTGCCATCTTCACGTGATGCTTCAACGTCTTGAGACTGTTTACGACCAGCACCACTCCATCGACCACCGTCGCCAGCAGCAGCGCGTCGCTCACCGGCATCACCGGCGGCGAATCGATGATCACCACATCATGCTGATGCGCAACCATGGCGAGCACCTGGCTCATCCGCTCCGACCCCAGCAGCTCGGTCGGATTCGGCGGCAGCGAGCCCGCGCTCATGAACGAAAGCCCATCGACGATGGTCGTTCTGATCACGTCCTGCACTTCACAGGTGCCGGTCAGCACTTCGGTCAGTCCCGAAGAGTTCTCCAGTGCCAGCACGCGATGACAGCGCGGCTTTCTGAGGTCGCCGTCAATCAGCAGTACGCGCGCGCCGGTCTGCGCGAACATCGCCGCCGTGTTGGTGGCGGATACGGTCTTGCCCTCGGAGCTGTGCGCGCTGGTGAACAGGATCGTCTTTGGCGGCGCGCCCGCCCGCGACAGCATCAGCGCGGTCCTGAAGCTGCGATACGCCTCGCCGACCAACGAATACGGATTTGCGACCCCGAGCAGTTCGCGCCCGTAGCCAATTTTCTTGATGCCGTTTTCCTCGGGCGGCAGCGCCGCGGCTTTCGCCTTCAGACGAAGATTGGCGAATGACGGAATCGCTCCAATGTTCGGAACCCGCAGGTAGCGCTCGACTTGTTCCGGCGTCTTGAGCGTGGTGTCCAGGTATTCCAGTCCAAACACCAGCCCAATCACAGCGACCAACGCCAGCGCGGAGTTGCGCAAGGTCATGCTTAATTTTCTCGGGCTCGACGGCGCGCCCGGCGTTTCCGCCGGATCCACAATTATGATGTTGGAGGTCTGCGACTCCGCCGCCAGCCCGATGCCCTTCATGCGCTCGAGCACGCTCTCGTAGAGTTCACGGTTGGTATCGACTTCGCGCTGAAGAATTGCGTATTCGACCGCGGCGTCGTTGAGCCCGAGCGCCTGCTGCCGCTCCTTGTCCATCTCAGCCTGGAGCTTTTTTTCCTTGTCCGACGCGGCCTGGTAGGATCCTTGTATCCCCGCGATCACCCGCGAAATCTCCGCGTCAAGGCGCTCCTGAAGTTCCTGCCTCTTCGCTGCCAGCTGCAGCATCGGCGGATAGTCGGGCTTGAACTTTTTCCCCATGCTGGCGTAGTCGGCATCGACCGAATTCAAGTCCGTTTGCACGGCTTGGACTCCGGTATCGCCCATCACCACCGGCATCGAATCGTACTTGCGGCTGTTGATCAGCTGCATCTGCGCCTCGAGACCGATCCGCTCGACCTGCGCGGTCGTCAGGTCCTTGCCCAGTTCCGTGACGCGATCGAGAACGACCGTCTCCTTGCCGTCAAGCGACATCAGGCCCGGGATTATTCCCTTCGCGCGGCGGTAGTCGTTGAGCGCGACCTCGGATTTCTCCAGGCTGTCCTTGAGCTCGCCCAGCCGCTCCTTCAGAAAATTCTCCGCTTCCTCGTTGGACTGGCTGCGCAGCTCGATTCCCAGCCTGATGTATCCGTGCGCGTGCGCGTTGGCGAGTTTGGCGGCGAGCGCCCGATCGGACGAAACGTATTCGATCGCAACCAATTCGGTATCGACGATCGGCGAGATTCGCAGACCGCCCAGGTACGCACTGATCAGCCCCGGCGGCACTCCATTACGCACCGTCTGGTCGGCAGGTTGCGGCGGCGCCTTGCGTCCATTGGTGTGATTGAGCCATTGACTGACCGACGACAGCGCCGACGAAATCAGCCCCGGTTGCGGCGGCGGTCCGACGAAGGCCGGGTTGTGTTCCAGATTCTCCGCTCGAATTACGTACGCGGCCAGGCTTCTGCTCTTCAGGATTTCGTACTGCGTCTTCTGGAAGTTGTCGTACATGTCGCTGTCTTCCATGACGTCCTGATCCTGCGACGCATCCTTGCCGTCCATGATCTGCGGACTGCCCGGCTTCAGCAGTATCGTCGCCTGCGCGGTGTAGAGCGGCGTCTGCATGTACGCGTAAATCACGGTCAGAACCATCGCCGCGAAGACCACCCCGATAACCAGCGCCAGCCGCTTCCTGACTACGTGCCAGTAGCCGAGTAGGTCTATCCGGCCTTCTTCCTCGTCGAAGTTCCCCGGGCCGAAGGGGGCCCCGCGCAAAGGCTCCTCGAGATGGCCGGTGCGGCGAATAAAGTATGGTGATGGTTGCGTCATATCAGTCGCGCACTAAAACGTCGGCAGCGGAATCGCCATGCGGGTCAGCACATTGTACACCACGTACGGACCAATCTTCGCGTACGAATATGGAACGTCGATTACGTCGTTCGCGCGAACGGGTATATCGGGTGCGGCCCCGCTCGCGATCTTGTCGAGGTCGATCGGTATCGCAACCTTGTTGCCGTTGCCGTCACTGCGCATCAGCGTCGCGCTCGAGGGATCGGCTGCGTACATCGCGCCGCCGGCCGAGCCGACCGCACCCAGCGCCGTCAGTCCCGAACCCACCTGAAAGTAGCCCGGCCGGTAAACCCATCCGGTTACCATTACATTGCCGCCGCCGGGAACCACGATGATATCGCCAGGTTCAACCGGCATGTTCATGTAATGCGCGCTGCCGGTCATCGCGGTCGCCTTCAATGGAATCACGACCGAGGGCCCGTTGCTGACGCTGTTCTGAAGCTCCTCCAGAGTTGGCGCATCATGTGGCGGCGGCACGGTCAGCACGTTGGCGGGAGGGCCGGCATGCGGGTCCCCGTTGTCCGCGACGCTCACTGGCCGGCCTGCTTGCTGGCCTGGCGACGACATCGACTGCGCGACGCGCTGGAGTTTGAGCCCCTCGTTGCTGACCTGCGGCATGATTACGACTTCGTCGGCAGCTTCGGGAGTCGTACCGCCCGCCTGCGTCAGCACGTCGATAATCGATTCGCCCGCTCCGCTCAGCGTAATCAGTCCCGGCGCTCGAACGGCGCCGACCACGGCGACCTCGCGGCTTTTGTATTCCTTGACGAACAAATCGACCTGCGGATCGTACATGTATTTGTCGAGCGACTTCGTCAGCTGGTCGCGCAGATCGGATTCCGAGAGTCCCGCTGCGTGAACCGTGCCGATCAGTGGCAGGTCGATGTTGCCTTCGGTGCCTACTCTCACGATGCGTTCCTTGAAGTCGTCCACTCCGGGCACCGAGATTTGAAGCACGTCGCCGGTGCCAATCGGATAGTCAGTCGAGGAGGCTTGCGATCGCTCGGCCCACAACGCCTGCAAGCGCTCGAGATTCTTCGGCGAGCTTGCGACGCTCGGAACGCGATCTTCCGCCGATGCGAAGGCGCCGTCAGACGCGGGCGCCGATGCAGGCGCAGCGGATGCCGCGGTTGCCGGTACAGGTGCAGGCGCTACCGCGGTGGCCGGTGCCGCGGCGGCCTGAGGAGGCGGCGCGCTCGCGCAACCGATCAACGTCGCACCCGCGATCGCGGCGATTACACATAGTGACCAACGAGTCGCGTGCCTGCTCATTTCGATTTAGAGCCCTTGGCATCCATTGGCGCGGCTCCCGCCTTTGCAATCGCCAACGGCGGCGCCGTTTTGGACAGCCCCCAATTCACCGTCAGCCCTTCCTCGGGCACATACGACATCACCGACTGGCCCTTCAACGCGAGCTTGTAAACTCCCGGCTTGAGACCGCGTATCTCGTATGATCCTTCAGCATCGGAAACGCCTGACCCTGCCGGCTTGCCCGATGAATCGACCACCGAAACTTGAACGCCGGTTGCAGGTTCGCCGGTGTCATTGGCAACATGGCCGACGAGGTCGGCGCTCGATGCGCCCGTCGTCATTAGTAGCGCGAACGTTCCAGTTACCGCCAGCGTCGCGAGCACCTTGCTCCGGGCACGCGTCCGCCCTCCCGTCACCTGGGCGTTATCGTAAAGGCCTCTAGAACTCATGTTGCCAAGCGGTTCGCTACGCCGAAAATGAAAGGGCTTCAGCGTCGCGCTACCTTCTGATCGTTCAAGGAGTCGCATGCCACGATCTCGTCCAGACTCGCCGACTGATCGCGCATCGCCTTCGCCGGTGATTTTCTAAGAGAAATAATTTGAAGACAACGTCAATCAGCCCCATCGACCCCAACCCCACAACTGCTATTGACCCTCCCCGAATCGCGGAAGGATAAAATCAGCGTCCAATCCGCTTCGATTGGGCAAAATTATACCAGTTCGAATCGATATCGGAATGGTATCAACTTCACTGACGTTAAAGCAAGTGAAGAGTTCCTATGTAAAGAGGAAATATAGTACGACGCGAAAACGCTCGCATCGGGCTCTTGGCGCGCCCTCGATTCGATCTCAGTTGCAGCTCAAGACGACAGTATCGGTGCTCGTTCCGCTCAGCGAGACGCTGCCATTGCCCGGCACGCCCGGCGTCACCGCATTTGACGGGTTGGTCGCGTCCCGCGCGATGCAAAGACTCGCGGTCGTAACGCACACGTTGCTGAATGTCCCTGCTCCCGCGGCCAGGGTAACCGAGCCCTTGCACGGTGTCATCGTCACGACCCCCGCTGTCGTCAACAGTGGTGCACTACCCCAGCCATTCAGCAGTGGATTCACAAGTATCACCGACTGGGTGCCAGTGCCGGTCACTTTCACTATCTGAGATGGCGAACCTTCGATCGATCCCAGCAGGGTTCCTATCACGGACGCGTTGCCGGGGCCGTCCAGCCATAGCGCGGGCGCCGCGCTTGCCGTAAACACCTGCCCGCCAAAGATATCTACGTTGCTGATCGCCGATCCGTAGATGCCGGCTTTGAAAGTTCCAGTGGCGCCATTCTCCACATCCCACCAGGGCGAATGGATTTCCAGGCTGACTCCGCCACCGGGCGGCATGACTATCCCATAGGCGCTGCCGGTACCAACGCCGCCGTTTTGCACGAACACAGGATTGATAAGGGTTCCGGCGCCACCGAAGTTATAGCCGGCCCATCCACCATTCACCTTGGTATATATAAAGTTGTTGTCGTTGCTGTTGTTCACGATCCCATAGCGTCCAGGCCTCGAGTCAACAGTTATGTCGTGAAAATTGTTTTCGAAGGCCAGGTTCCAGACTTCCAGACCCATGTCCATGCCCGACATCTGGATCGGCCCGATATCATCATCGTGCGCTGCGTCCACTACGATTCCCGAATCGTCCAGCCCGATCGCACCTATCGCTATGTCGCGGATGCTGTTGCGAGTAAGTGTGGTTACTCCTGTGCGATTTGTGTTGTACTCGAATAGCCAGCCGCTGCCGGCAAAGTCATAGGCCTTTACAAAAGGTGAGCCGTTCGGGTTCTTCTCGAAGTTAGTCAGGATCAAGGTGTTGGAGTCAGCGTTGAACTTGGAATTTGGTACGGTGGCGATGGTGCCGGTCCATCTGGCTATCTTGGAAATGCGCACGGAGTCGATATAACCTTTGATCGCACCCTCCTGCGCGGAGCCGTTCGGCCAGCTTTGACCCGCCCAACGTCCTACATCGACATCTTCAGTCGGATCCTGAACGATCGCGCCGGTCACAGCGAGCGACGCGGCGACAGCGCAACCGGATGCGCCCGGCGTACAGTCATACAGGCGAAGCGTTGTCCCATCGTAGGTCAGTGCTACGTATAGGATCGTGTTGAGTGGGACCGCGGGCCCGCTGGCATCATGATTTCCGGTGGTAGTGGTGAGGTATCCGTCCAGATTCCCGCCATTGATTCTCAGCAGTGACGCCGCGGCGTATCCCGCGCTGCTCGGTACCGACCCGCTGCCTGCTATAACTCCATCTCCGGCACTTATATCTTCTATGTAGGCCTCGATGGTGAAGGCCGATAGGCCACTAAGATTCAAGCCATCGGGAGTACCCAAAGGACCGAAGCGCCCGCCCCATTCGCGCAGATTCAAATAGTAGTTGCTTTGGTTGATCGTAAAATCCGCCGCGTTACCCGCGCCCGCGACCAGCGAGGCGACAGTCGGCAGCCCCTGGTATCCGGTACCTACTACCGCAATCGTTTTGCCGAAGTCGTAGGCCGGCACCAGCACTGACGAGTAGCGCCCGGCTCCAACCAGTTGCAGGCCGGAACAATTCATCCACAAAGGATTGGACAGGTAGTAAGGCGCGGGCGGCAAAAACACCTGGCCGGCGACGTTGGTAAAGTTGCCGGCGCCGTCGGCGCCCGTATTAACCGCGCACGCCGCGTTGATAGCGGCCTGGATAGCACCTGAATCGTCGGTGCTACCGTCGCCCTTGGCGCCGAAGGCCTTGACGTTGTAAATCCCGTTGACGTTGAAGCCGTTGAGCGCATCAGAGCCGTCGCCGCGCGCACCGGCCATCGTGTTGACCTTCGCGCCCGTCTGCCCGGAATAAATCGGCGCCTTGCCGCCCATCACGGTCTGCACAGTGGGGGCAGGCAGCGTGCCTGAAAGGTCGCCGCCGGTCATCGCGGTGGACCTCGTGACCGGCACCTGGCCGCCGAGCACGGTGGCTACGGTGGGGTTCGGCAACGAGCCGCTCAAGTCTCCGCCCGAGGTTTGCCCGAATGAAATCGCATCACCGGCATTTGTCGCGTTGGCCAGCGACGTGACTTTGTTGCCGTTGGCGTTGAGATTTGTTTCGAGTGCGCCGATCGCACAATACCATTCTCCGCGATCTCCACGCGCCCACGCGCCGCTGCCGCCACCGACGCATGGGGTCGCTTGCTTGCAATCCTTGCAATAGAGAATCAATCCGTCCTGCTCGGGCGGCAGATTGGCAAAGGTTGGGCCGACGACAAACGGCAAGATGGGCTGTGTGCCGGAAAAGCGGTTGTTGATCGCCTCGCGGAACTGAAGTCCCGCGCCGACGCCGGTGAAATTCGGAATCGGGGAATACGCACCGGGCGGCGGCAGGTTTTGCGCGCGCGCGCTTGAGAAGGAGGCCAGTAGCGCAAATACAGACGCTAAAAGAACCGGCCACCAAGTCCGTTTCGACATTGCTGATACCTTGCAGCGGACGGTCGGTCGGTTGGGATGAGAAATCAAACCTGAGTCATAAAAAGTGCGGGCGCTGATCGAAAGTAATCGAACATCGGGGACATTATCGCATCAAAATCCGGAAAGCGTAAGGCGGAAAAGTTCAGGGGCGTAGAGGGAGCGAAATCCGGCCCTCTTCTCAATACCGGGTGCAGGGGTCACCCCTGCCCAGGGAAGTCTGAAACCCACGGTGGGTTTCACTTAGAATCAAGTTCCGCCCGGCTCGCGTTACTCACTCACGGACCGGTCCCCGTCATGCTGATGTTATGCGGGCTGTCCGGATCGCTGCCGACGCTCACCGCGATGCTTGCGCTTTCGGGCGCGCCGCCGGCGGTGGGCGTGAACGTCACCGCTATCGTGCACGACGAGTTCGCCGACAGCATCGGGCCGCAGGTGCCGCCGTTCACCGCAAAGTCGCTCGCATTCGGACCGCTGGTGTTGCTCTCACTCACCGATAGCGTGAAGCCCGACAGGTTGGTAACAGTCAGGTCCTTGGTTTTCGTCGGGACCCTGGCCGTCAGGGTGCCATACGCGAGCGTGGCCGCCGGGGTGACGGTTGCCGGGACCGTCGGGCCGGTGGTGATCGCGACGATATGCGGGCCGAGTGGATCGGGACTGTCAGTCACCGTGAGAGTCGCCGATTCAGTTCCCAGCGAGCCCGGCACGAAGGTCACTGTGGTCGTACAGGCCGTTTTGGCGGCGAGCGTCGTGCCGCAGGTACCGCTGATCGAGAAGTCAGAGTGGTTGGCGCCGCTGAAACTTTCGCTGAGGCTCACCGACTGGGTTTGATGATTGCTTACGCTGAACGACTGCGTGCCCTTGGCGCCGAACTTCACGTTGCCGAATACCAGGCTGCTCTTCGAGGTCGTCAGATCGACGACGCCGGTGCCGGTGAGGGTCACATTCTGCGGGCTAGTGGTGGCGTTGTCGGATAGCGTCAGGGTTGCGGGATGAGCGCCGAGCGCGTCGGGCGTGAACGAGACTCCGAGCGTGCACGACGACTTGGGCGCGACCGTGATGGGAAGCGAACCGCAGGTACCGGTGCCGCTGAGGGCATACTCGGAGTCGGACGGGGTCGCATTTGAGATGACCAACGGATTGGTCTTGCCGGTGTCGTGGATCGTCAGGTTCTTCGTCACCGTCTGCCCGTCGGTAACGTTGCCGAAGGCAAGCGATGCCGTCACGGTCATCGAGGTAGTCGGAGTCGCGGTCGGCGTCGCGGTGACGGTCGCGGTTGAGGTCGAAGTTGCAGTCGCCGTGGCAGTCGCGGTGGCCGTCGCAGTGGCCGTTGCGGTCGGCGTGGCGGTTGCGGTCGGCGTTGCCGTCGCGGTGCGCGTGGGCGCGGAGGAAGCGGTTGAAGTCGCGGTCGGAGTGGCCGGGCTCGGCGTCGCGGTCGGAGTGAGCGGGGCCGGTTGCAGCGCGATTTGGCTGCCGGCCATCGCGGAGGCCGCACTGTTCTGCGTGCAGGTTTGGGCCGGCGGCGCCTCATTCGACGCTGCGGTTCCGCTATAAGCGATCAGGTTGACGGAGCTGGCGGAGACCAGGCCGGAAGCGCCACTCCCGACAATTTGCGAGTAGGGCGAGACGGGACCAGACCACGGGTTGGCGCCAGTTCCCCTACGCGCCACGCAGTTGAGGATCAAAGCTTCGTTGCTCTGCGCGAGATTAGAAAGAGCTGGAACCGAGAGGCTTGTTGCACTCGTGCTGGTGATGCCGACCCCGGTTGGATTGTTCGGATCGATGGGCGCGTCAGGGTTAACCCCGCTGAAACACTGAATCCAGCCCGCATAGATGGTGTTGGTCGAACTGCTGAGAGTCCAGGTGAAGTCCTCGGGATCGCTGCCGCC
Organism: uncultured delta proteobacterium; assembly: GCA_963711565.1. Lineage (GTDB taxonomy): Bacteria > Desulfobacterota > Binatia > Binatales > Binataceae > Binatus. The sequence continues at coordinate 521,970 of CAVQEQ010000003.1, forward strand.
GCCCAGCGACTTGTACCAGTAGAGGTACTCGGCCGCGCCGGTGACGCCGCTGTTATCGCCGCGGATCGGGGTCCATCCATTGGGAACCGTTTTGACCGTAAGGGTCGTCGCCGCATCCGAGAACTCGGCGACACAGATGTCGTCGGCGGCCACGCCGGGAGGAAAGTTCAGAGTAACGTCGGCCGTCGCAGTTGAATCGTAGCTCGTGGTCGCGGCCGGCTGGTCTGGAACCGGGGAAGGAACCATTGGGCCCAAGGCGTTCAGGTAACCGGCATTGTCGAGAAAGTAGATGGTGCCGTCGGCGCCGATCGCGGCCGAGGAGTAGTTCACGCCGTTGCCGTAGTACGCCCACTTTTGGGTGGCTGAGGTGCCGTCGTCAGTTACTGCGATCAAAGTGGGATTGACGGACGCTTGGCCGAGGTAAATGGTGCCGTCGGCGCCGATCGTTGGCGAAGAATGATAGGTCTCCGACAGTCGCATTTGCCACTTATCGGAACCGTCGGCGTTAAACGCGAGAATATTGTTGTTCGCGTAGTCGCTGAAGTAGATGGTTCCGTTGGCTCCAACTGCGGGCGAGGAGTATCCATTGGCGCCGGCCGGGTCCGCCCACTTCTCAGCGTATGTGCTGCCGTTGTCGGTCAGGGCGTAGAGGTTCTCGTCAGGATCATCGGAGGCAAAATAGACCGTGCCGTCCGCGCCGATCGCCGGGGAGGACTGCACCTCGCCTTCGGTCAGAAACGCCCACTTCTCGGTGGCGCTGGAACCGCTGTCAGTCAGCGCGTAGAGGTTGTCGTCATCGGAGCCGACGTAAATGGTGCCGTCGGCGCCGATCGCGGGTGAGGATTCCACTGCGCCGCTGGTCGCGAACGCCCACTTCTTCGTAACGCTGCCTTGACCGCCGTCGGTAAGCGCGTAGACGTTGTCATCGAAGGAGCCGAAGTAGATCGTGCCGTCGGCGCCGATCGCGGGTGAGGATTCCACTGCACCGCCGGTCGCGAACGTCCACTTTTCCGTAACGCTGCCTTGCCCGCCATCGGTTAGCGCATACAGCCTGTCGCCGGAGCCCACGTAAATGGTGCCGTCAGCGCCGATCGCCGGTGCAGAGATAAAGACAGAGCCGCCGGTGGAGAACACCCACCTTTCGCTGCCGTCGGGATTTACCGCGTAGATATTGCCGTTACCATAGTTGCCGAAGTAGATGGTGCCGTCAGCGCCGATTGACGGCGAGGAGTACCCTGGGGAGCCCTCACCGGAGGAGAATTGCCATTTGACGTTGGCGCCGATGGCGCTGGTGTTGTACTCGCTCTGGCCGGTGTGGGAGAGATCGTGCTGGAATACCGGCCACGCCAACGTCACCAATTGCGCGTGCGTAACGCCCAGCGCCGCAAGCGCAACAAACCCAATCGCCGCCACGCTCAACCACGCAATCGCGCCGACACGTGTTCTTCCCGATGGTTCCCTCATCGCACCCTCCCTGGTTCGAGCGGACACTCAGAACCCTCGAAGGAGCCGCCAAGGTCGCCGCTACGCGATCACCCAATACCACAGGCATCACCATCCCCGGAACCGCGCGTCACGATCCACTCCCGTCGAGTGTGATGGGTCACTCCAGCATCGCTTCGAAAAAACGCAACATCACGCGTTTCCACTTCGCATCGTTCAGAAGCGATACGGGACTGTACCAATCGTGAGCATCCTACCGTTAGACTAATATCCTGTCAATTAGTTTATCTAAAAGAAAAATCTGGTCTGCTACCGGCAATTTCAGTGTTGAAGTATCGCAGGCCAGCCCATGGAGCGGCTGGTGTCAGCCTGATGGATGCGCGCCGGGAAGAAGCGAATCGTGGCGCGCCTGCGAGAGGGGACGCGCGGCTCAGGCGGGAGTGAATTGGCGGTCGGAGAGCTTGGGAGCAGTCAGGTCGGTGACACCGAGCATGAAGCGCCGCAGCGTTAGCTGGTGAGCAGCCGCGAAAGACTCGAGCGAGGCCAGTTGCGCGGCGGAGAGGGTCTCCTGCGCGATTACGATTTCGTCGAACGGAGTGCGCGCCATGATCCCGTCAATATTGTCGAGCGAGCCCAGCACCGGGTAGCCGTGGAACAGCTTGCCGTGCTTGAAACTGTCGTCGTCGAGCAGGCCCAGCAGCTCGGTGCCGGCGCCAAGCGTCGCGTGCAGATGTTGAACGGCGGCGGCGCCGCGCGCGTCGGCGCCCACAATCACGAGGCGGCGGCCGGAATGCGCCAGGAAGCGGAGGATGCGCTGGAACAGATGGAACGACCAGCGCGTGCCGACCAGGAAATTGAACAGCAGCAGAACGAACATCACGGCGGCCGAGCGCGAAATCACGATCGGCAGAATGTGCGATGCCAGCTTGACGGCAAGCCCCGCGAGCACCGCGGCCAGCGCAAAACGCACACTCTCGGCCAGTCCGGTGTAGCGCCAGATGCCTCGGTAAACGCCTGCCACCAGGAATGAACCGCAGCCAATCGCGACGATCCACGGCAGGCCCGCAATCATCTGGCTCACCTGGAATATGCTGAGGTCGAAGTCGTAGCGCAGCATCATCGCGCCGAAGTAGGCCGCCGCTACCAGCGCTACATCGAGGATCAATTCGACGAAGCGGCGCTTGTAGCCGAAGCTCAGGATGACGCGCGCAATCGCGGGCAGGTCCTCGATTTGGCCGGGCGCCTCGGCGTCGAACGAGCGATCCATCAGGAACAGCGCCACCAGCGCGAAGAACAGGGCCATGAACGGAATCAGCAGGATCGCGTCGTAGCCCGGCACCAGGCTGAGCGCGATCGCGCATCCGCCCGCGATCACCTGAATGCCGATCAAGGTCATCGCCGCGCTGGTACTCGACATGCCCAGGCGCGTCAGCCGATGATGCGAATGATCGAGGCCGCGGCGCGAGATGGGATTGCCGGTCGCGAGCCGCGTCACCGTTACGGTCACGGTGTCGAGCAGCGGGACCATCAGCGCCAGCAACGGCATCGCGAGGCGCGCCGGCAGAGACCCCTCGCCGAAACGGCTGCCTTGAATCGAGAGCACGCCCAGCACGAGCCCGACCGCAAGCGCGCCTTCGTCGCCCATGAAAATGGAAGCCGGCGGAAAATTGAAGATGATGAATCCCCCCAGCGCGCCGGCGATCGCGAGCGCCGCGACCATCGTGCCGCTGTGCTGATGCAGCCCGGCAACGGTGGCGATGCTCAAGGCCGCGACGATGCCGACTCCCGCGGCGAGGCCGTCGACGCCGTCGATCAAGTTGAAGGCGTTGGTCGCGGTGACCAGCCAGAAAATCGTCAAAGCGAGGTTGAAGCTCGCGTACGGGAAGAAGTCGAGATGCGGTCCCCACCATACGAGGACGCAGATGGCGGCCAGCTCGAGCATCAGCTTGTGACGCGGCTTGAGATCGACGATGTCGTCGAGCAATCCAACGAGGCACATCGCGACCGCGAAGGCCGCGAGCCATGGGATACTATGGTAGGGCAGGCCTGACAGGATTCCGACGAAACCGATCGCAAAGACGAAGCCGGCCATCACGGCCAAGCCGCCGAGCAGCGCGGTCGGCTTTTCATGGGGGCGGTCGCTGCTAGGCTGGGCGACGATGCCGAAGCGGACGGAAGCGAGCTTCGCGACCGGCATCATCGCGATGGCGACAAGGAAAGCGGACAAAAGCGTGAGGACTATTTCAAACTCGATGGTCAATCTTGCTCTATACGATCAGCTCGGTGTGTTGGTTGCCATTCAAAGTCTTCCACAGCCCACCGTGGGCAGCTTAGTCGTTCAGCAGGTTAGCGCCGTTTGGAGTTTATAGCTAAACCCTCCCTGCTCGGGGACGCGAACCGCTGACGATCATGACGAGGCTGAGTGGTCCATCGCCTCGGTGGGGTGAACCTTGGCAGAGGGGTCGGTCTACGTCAAGGCTAGCTACATCGATTTATGTAGCGTGTACGCTACGGGTGGCAGGCGGATGGCGGGCACGGCGGCCCGTCCCACTGATCTCCACAATCAGCGCCTACTGCTTCATCACGAGCACGTTGCCGTCTTTATCCAGTGCTAGGCAATCGACCTGCTGCCCGGAATAGAATGCCCCGCAAATCGACTTGTCCACACCCGGGCATTTGTAAAGGTTCGGCGCGGTCTGCTCGCATTGCGCGAGATTGAAATGGAGCGCCGTCTGCGCCCTGTTCTCCTGGGCCTGCGAGGGCGAGAAAATGTAGCACCCCGACAGCGCGATCGCCGCCACCGACACAATCACCGCCGCAACTTTTAGCGAGCTTCCCCTCATAACACTTTCCTCCCACATCTTCATCGTGTGTTCCTCCACCGAGGCAAGGATTTATATGGATTCGGCGCGCATCACAACTGGGGGAATCGTGATTACGTTTACTGGTCAGGAGTAACGACAATGCGTTCATCTTTGAAACTGGTTTCGGATGGCGCCGCGCTCGACGGGAGCCGTCCGTTCTCTCATGATTCGTCCGACGATCGTCTGTTCGACGCCTACTCTCGCGCCGTGACGGGCGCCGCCGAGTCCGTCAGTCCGGCGGTGGTGAATATCGAGGTGGCTCATGCGACTGGACCGCGGAGCAATCCGCACAATCCCGACGCGCCGGCAGGCAGCGGTTCGGGGTTCATCGTCGCGCCCGACGGCTACATCATTACAAACAGCCACGTCGTCCATCACGCGTCGCGAATCTCGGTCACGCTTTCCGACGGCCGCAAATCGGAAGCGGAACTAATTGGAGACGATCCGGAAACCGATCTCGCGGTGATTCGAATCAGCGGATCGAACCTGGCGGCGGTGTCTCTCGGCGACTCGCAGGCGATTCGGGTCGGGGAGCTCGCGATCGCGATTGGAAATCCGTACGGCTTCCAATGCACCGTGACTGCGGGCGTGGTGAGCGCGCTCGGACGATCGTTGCGCGCGGGATCTGGGCGCTTGATCGACAACGTGATCCAAACAGACGCGGCACTGAATCCCGGCAACTCGGGCGGACCGCTGGTCAACTCTCGCGGCAAGGTTATCGGCGTCAATACAGCGATCATCTTGCCGGCGCAGGGAATCTGCTTCGCGATCGCGATCAACAGCGCGAAGCTGGTCGCGGGGCATCTGATCAAGGACGGCAAGATCAGCCGCGGCTATATCGGAATCGCGGGGCACAACGTCGAGCTGCCGCGGCGCTTCGTGCGGTTCTATCGGCTGCCGGCGGAAACGGCGGTGCGAGTCGCGTCGGTCGAGGCGAACAGTCCGGCGGCGGCCGGCGGAATCAAGGAAGGCGACCTGATGATTCGGCTCGGCGACTCGCCGATCGCAGGCATCGACGATTTGCAGCGGCACCTCACAATGAACCAGGTGGGAGTGCGCACGCCGGTCGCGGTGATTCGCGGGACCGAACAGATGACGCTCGAAGTGGTTCCGGCGGAAGCGGCGCACAAATCGCGCGAGTGAGGTCTGCGGCGTTTCGCGCTTTGGCGCCGGCATCGGTGGGAATAATTTTCCTGGCGAGATGCCCAATGCTTTGCGTAACGCAGTGTGTAACTCAGCATCGCTGGGTGTCGCGTTGCTGGTCCCTGGATTGCTTGATTTGCCACGATGCCGGGCGGGACGCCAGAATGTGAGATGGTTTTAAGGCAAACTCAAGAGAGTTTGCGTGCTATGAAACTGCACATCGTCAATTATCAGCTGCAGCTCCTGCTGTTGTCCTTGAGAAATCCTGTAGAAAATTCCGACACACCGCGGCACGACGATATAGGCTCGAGCTCCCGCAGTGTTCCGGTACGGAAGCCGCGCGACTGAGACTTAATATAATGTGAAACCCGCGGTGGGTTTCACGCTTCCTTCGGCAGGAGTGACCCCTGCACCCGGTGTTAAAAGAAGAGCGACGTGTTATCCCATCGGGCCCTGGTAGACCTCGGCGAAGCGCATGCCGAGTTCGCCGGGGATCGCGAGGTTGGCGTCGCGATTCGTTTTCAGGCAGATGACCGCGGGACCGTCGGCGGCCTGCGCATCCTTTAACGCCGCGTCGAGATCTTCGATCCTATCGACGTAGAACGATTTGCAGCCGAGGCCCTCGGCGACTTTGTCCCATCGCACTGTGCCCATCTCGGTGCCGAAGGTCTTGCCCCAGAGGCGGCGTTCGTTCGGCTCTTCCATGGTCCATGAACCTTCGGCGAAGACGATGACCCTGACTTTCAGGCCTTCGCGCGCCGCCGTTTGCATCTCCATGAAGTTGAAGCCCGCGGCGCCGTCGCCGCTGACGCAAACGACTTCGCGCGAGGGGTTGCCGAGTTTCGCGCCGATCGACGAAGGGATTCCGGTGCCGAGCATCCCGAGCTCTAGGATGTTCAGGAACGACCGCGGCTTGGTCGATGGAAGAAACCAGAGCGACCACAACGAGGTGTTGCCGCCGTCGGCGACGTAGATACTGTCGGGGCCGAACACCTTGCCGATTTTTTCGATCGCTTGCGCCGGATGGATTCCCGGTCCGCTCCACTTCGCGACCGAGGCGAAACGCTTCTCGCGCCATTCGTGAGCGGTCTGCCGATAGCGCGCCATATCTTCGCCGTTTTTGGGCTGGGCGCGTTTCGTCTTGAGCACACGCAGCAAGCCTTCGAGCGCGCTCTTCGCGTCGGCGACAATCGCGAGTGCGAGCGGGCGCGTGACGCCCATGTTGCGCTGATCAATGTCCACCTGGATGAGTTTCTGATTGGAGGGGTCGCCCCAGTACTTGTCGTAGGGAATGTCGAGGTTGCCCATCCGCGAGCCGGCGACGAGGATCACGTCGGACTCGCGGCGCGCGAGGTCGGCGGCAATTCCGTAGCCGTAGAGAAAGTTCGGATGGTCCATCGGCACCGACGAGCGCGCGGCAATCGAACTGATGACCGGACAGTTGAGCAGATCGACGACGGCTAGGAGCGCCTCGTTGGCGCCGGCGCGATCGACTCCGCCGCCCGAGATCACGAGAGGCCGCTTCGCCGCTATGAGCATCGCGGCGGCCTCTTCGAGCTGCGCCTCCGACGCGCGCGGACCCGATGCGCGGTATTCATTCGGCTTGAGCACGCGGACTTTGGTGTCGTCGCCCGTCGCGTACATGATGGGCGCGGGAATCTCGATATGAATCGGGCCGGGCCTGCCGGTCCACATCTCGCGAAACGCAATGCGCATCACTTCGGGGATTCGATCCCACGACAGAATCGGACCGCTCCATTTCACGACGGGCTTGAAGATTTCGAGCTGGTCCTGTCCCTGGAAGGTCGAGGGCGGCGACGGATAAACGATGCCGAGGCGATGCTGCGCGGTGATGACGACGACGGGCACGCCCTCGTGGCGCGCGGTGATCACGCCGGGCAGAAGATTCGCGGAGCCGGGGCCTGGATTGCCGAGCACGGCGGCGACCTGGCCGGTCGTCTTGTACAGCCCCTCCGCCATGTGGACGGCGGCGGCCTCGTGACGGATGGGCACGAGTCGCACGTCGTACTCCGCGAGCTTGGCGAGCAGCGGATCGACCTCGGGACAAGGGAGGCCGAAGACGAACTTGACACCCTCGGCAACGAGACATCGCAGCAGCAGTTCGGCACCTGTGATTTCGCTCATAACGTCCTCCGGTGAGACCAATTCGGACACTACGCTCGCTGCCAAACCGGGAGCAAGCCGCGCGTCGCTGATGGAATCGACGTTCCTCCACCTGCTAGTTTGCGTGCATGTCAACCGAGCCACCAGTCGCTGGAGCCGAAGGAGCATTGAATCGAGGCGCGCGCGAAGCCCTGATTTACGCGGTGCTACTCAGCGCTGCAGTTTTTCTCTATTTGATCATCCGCAAGTATGGCGACCAGCTAGCGCAACCCACTCGAGCCGCCGCGCAACTTGGCGTCGCCGCGGCCGGCCCTCCGGGCGGCCATGACGCCGACGTGATGGTTCATATTTTGCTGGCGCTGTCGGTGGTGATCGCGTGCGCGCGCCTGGGCGGAATGCTTTTTCGATTCCTGCATCAGCCCGCGGTGGTGGGCGAGATCGTCGCGGGCATCATGCTCGGTCCGTCGCTGCTGGGACACGTCTGGCCAGGGGCGTTCGCGTATCTGCTGCCGCCGACGGTGGCGCCATTTCTGGACGTACTCGCGCAGCTCGGCATTATCCTCTACATGTTTTTGGTCGGTCTCGAACTCGACCCTGTGCAGGTGGCGCGGCACGGGCGAGCCGCGGTTGCGATCTCGCACGCCAGTATCGTCACGCCGTTCTTGCTCGGCACCCTGCTAGCGTTGCTGCTCTATCCGGAGGTTGCCGCGGCCGGAATTCCGTTTACGGGTTTTTCGCTCTTCATCGGCGTCTCGATGTCGGTGACGGCGTTCCCCGTGCTGTCGCGGATTCTGACCGACCTCGGCATCAACAAGACGCCGCTGGGGGTAACGGCCCTGACGAGCGCCGCGGTAGATGACGTGACCGCATGGTGCCTGCTGGCGGTGGTGGTTGGCGTGGTCGGGGCGCATGGGTCCGAGAGCGTGATCACCGTGGCGATGGCGGTCGCTTACATCGTGCTGATGACTGTGCTCGTCCGGCCAACGGTCGGGCGGCTGACGATCCGGCAGGAAACCAGCGGGCACCTGACGCAGGGGATGATGGCGATTGTTTTTGTCCTGTTGCTGCTGTCGGCGCTGACCACGGATCTTATCGGCATTCACGCGATGTTCGGCGCGTTCGCGCTCGGCGCGATCATTCCGTCGGACAGCAAGCTCGCGCACGACATGACGGATCGGCTCGAAGACGTGCTGGTGGTGCTGCTGCTGCCGACGTTTTTCGCTTTGACCGGGCTTCGCACTGAAATTGGCCTCGTGAGCGGGTTGCACGAATGGATGCTGTGCGGGCTGATCATCGCGGTTGCGTCGATCGGCAAGTTCGGCGGCAGTTTCGTAGCCGCGCGGCTGACGGGATCGAGCTGGCGCGATGCGTCTGCGATAGGCGTGCTGATGAACACGCGCGGACTGGCGGAATTGATCGTGCTCAACATCGGCCTGCAGTTGCGAGTCATCAACCCCAGAGTGTTCGCGATGCTGGTGGTTATGTCGCTGGTCACTACGCTCGCGACCAGTCCCATACTTCGCCTGATCAGGGGCAAGGAGGTCGCTGCCGCGCCGTCCGAAGGCGGGGTCTCGTGGATGGGGCGGTTGCGGATGGCGCTGCACAAACCAGTGGAGATAAGCCGGCGCTCGCTTCACGAAAATACATAATCGCCGAAGCCAATTTCACTCAGGTGGATCGGCTCGCCCCTGCTACAATGGTTGAGTGGCCGAGCTTGACGTAATCTTCGCGCCGGCGCTTGCTCCTGACGATCTCGTCGGCCTCGAGTTGCACTTGCTCGACGCGGTCGCGAGGCGCGAGACGGCGCCGGTCCTGCTCATCTATGCATCGCCGGGGCGAGCGATCTCGATTGGGCACTATCATCTATATGGCGGGCCCGCGGAGCGCGACGGAATAAACGTGATGCGGCGTCTGACGGGTGGCCGCGTCGTTGGCGCGGGACAGGGATGGCTCGGGCTGGCGCTGATTCTGCCGACGCGCACCGCGTTGCTGAAGGAAGACGTCACGCGACTGAAACCTGACCAGATTATGAATCGATACGCGCGCGGCCTGCTCAGTGGGATGCGCGCGCTTGGGGTCGATTGTTTCTACCCCGGCCGTGACGCGATAACGTTTGAGCAGCGCGAGCTTGCGATGTGCACTTTCGAGACTGACGCGGCGGGTGCGATGCTGTTCGAGGCGTCGATCGCGCACAATCGCGGGATGGAAGAACTCGTGCACGATTTGGAACGTATCGACCCGGACGGCGCGCTTTCATGCCGCATGTATGACGCCGCGACCGCGACCAAGGTGGTGCGCGAATTGGATCGCGATATTACTTTCGACGAGATCGCCGATGCGATCGCGTCGGGCTACCGCGGTTCGCTCGGCGAGACTCGGCGGCGCGAGTTGACGGCGATAGAAACCGCGCAGGCGCAGTACCGCGGGCGTGCAATTGCGGCCTCAAACTGGTTACGCGGGCCAGTCGCGGGACCGTCGATGACGCTGAGGAATCGGATCGCGTCGCAACTCGGCGCGATCGAGGCCGCGGTAGCTCTCGGAGACGACAAGACAATCGAAACGATCCGGCTGAGCGGAGATTTTATCGCCAACTCGCCGGCGATCGCGGAACTCGAGAGCGAGCTTCGCGGGCGCACGCTCGACCTGCCGTCGATCTCTCATGCCGTCACGAAGACATTCGGGCATGACGGAAATTTTTTTCTTGGCGCGAGCGAGTTGTCCAATCTCGCACGGCTGATCGCGGGTGTGAATTGAAAGCATCGGATGACAGCGCTGCGCCTTCGGTCGAGAGTCTGATTGGCGAACTTGGCGACGCGCACAAAACCGTTCAGCGCCGCGCGATCGATGAACTCGTCGCGATAGCAGGGTCAGGCGACCCGATCGTCGTTGAAAAACTTCGCGAGTCGATCACCAGCGACGACCGGCGCGTGCGATGGGCGGCGGCGTATGCGCTCGGACAAATCGGTGCGACTGCGTTTGCAATGGATTCCGCGGACGCGCTGTGCGAGGCGATGGCCGACGACGACGGCGATATCAGGTGGGCGGCGACCAACCTGATGGTACGGCTCGGGCGTGAAAACCTCGGGGAGATTGGCGCGCGCCTGCTCAGGCTCGCAAGCGGCAGCGATCGCAATGCGCGCAAGATGGCGCTCTACTGTATTCGCGACCTTGAAATAGCCGGTCCCGAGCTGCTCGCCGTCGTTGGCATCGCGGTCCGCGACCCGGATGTTCACGTGCGGCTGGCGGCCGTGTCAGTGCTGTCGCGGATTCGCGATGCGTCGGGCGAGGCGGTGAGAATAATGCTCGAATGCCTCAAGTCCGATTCCGATGCGGGCGTGCGGCGAGCCGCGGCCTCGGCCCTTGGCAATATTCATAGCGCAAGCGCGGACGCTAGGGCCGCGCTCGCATCGGCGGCGGCCGACCCCGCCGACGAGTCACTGGCGCGAGCCGCACGCGGTGCGCTCGACCGGCTGGAGAAACGATGATGGCCACGACACCACAACCGATACCCGATTCTGCGAACGATCCCGCTACCCGATTCGCCGAACCGCACGTGCGTGAGTTCGTAACCGCCGCGCGCCTGGCGCATCTGGCGACCGCCGACGACAGCGGCGCTCCACACAACGTACCGCTCTGCTACTGGTTCGACGGCGAACGCATCTACTTCGCGATCGACGAGAAGCCCAAGCGCCACACGGGCCTGGCGCTCAAGCGGATGCGCAATATCGCGCAGAATCCGCGCGTCGCCGTCGTGATCGATCATTATGAAGAAGACTGGTCGCAGCTCGCGTACGTGCTGATTCGCGGTAACGCCCAAGTGGTCGACGACCCCGAAGAGTACCTGGTCGCCATGCGGCATCTGCGCGACAAATACGTGCAGTATCGCGCGATGAGCCTGACGCCGGAGAAAAATCCAATCGTGAAGATCGATCCGGAGAGCGTGCACGTGTGGGGCGCACGTTTCATGGCGGATTCATGACGGCGCAGTTCGATGAAATTGCGCACGCGCTTGGCGATACGCGACTTGACGGATGGCTGTTCTATGACTTCCGGCTGAGCGACCCGCTCGCTTATCGAATTCTCGGATTGTCGGAAGATGGTATCGCGACGCGGCGATGGTTCTGCTTCGTGCCGGCGCACGGCAGGCCGCGGGCGATAGTTTCGGCAGTCGAGGCGCATCGGCTCGACGCGCTCGGCGTTGAGAAGATCGTCTATCGCTCGCACGACGAGATGATCGCGGCCTTGCGCACCGTGCTCGGCGGCGCGCGGCGAATCGCGATGGACTACTCGCCTGGATGCGCGATTCCGTACGTCTCGCGCGTCGATGCGGGCACGGTCGAAATCGTGCGCGCGATGAACATCGAGGTCGTCACGGCGGCCGATCTGATCCAGCGATTCGAGGCGACATTGACGCGCGAGCAGCTCGGGAGCCATCAGCGTGCCGCGCGGGCGCTTCGAGCGATCGTCGATGAGACCTTCAGGGAGATTGCGCAGTTGATTTCGGCAGATCGTGCGGTCAGCGAAGTCTCGGTGCAAGAATCGGTGATGGCGCGGTTCGCCGCGCGAGGTCTCGTGACGCACGCGCCGCCGATCGTCGCCGTCAATGAACATAGCGCCGATCCGCACTACGGCCCGACGCCGAAGCACGACCGCGCGATCCGGCGCACAGATTTTATCCTGCTCGACCTGTGGGCGAAGGAGTCGGCGCCCGACAGTATTTACGCCGACTTCACCTGGGTTGCGTTCGCAGGAGACAGGGTTCCAGAAGAGCACGCGCGTATTTTCAACATTGTCGCGGATGCGCGCGACGCAACGGTAGATTTGGTGCAGCGTCGGGTCGCTGCGGGCGAGCCGGTTAGTGGCCGTGAAGCTGATCGCGCAGCGCGTTCGGTAATCGAGGCGGCCGGCTTCGGTGAGAAGTTTGTACATCGCACGGGCCATTCGATCGGCCGCGAAGTGCATGGCACCGGCGCGAATCTCGACTCGCTCGAGACGCTGGACGATCGCACGCTTATCGACCACACATGCTTTTCGGTCGAGCCGGGAATTTATCTGCCGGGAAAATTCGGCGTGCGCAGCGAACTCGATATGACGATCGAAGACGGGCGTGCGCTGGTCAGCGGTGAGCCGCGCCAGCGCGAGATCGTCGCGATCCTCGCTTAATTAAATGTGAACCCCCCGGTGGGTTTCACGCTTCCTTCGGCAGGGCTGAGCCCTGCAGCCAGTGTTAAGCGGCTTCCAAAGCAGAGCGGGGCATGCAAAAAATCGCGGGGATGATTCGCGCTGTTATATTCGATCTCGACGGGACGCTCGTTGATACCGAGCCGTTGCATTTCGCGGCCTTCAATGAAGTCTTGCGCCCTGACGGAATCGAAATCGGTTTCGACGACTACACAGCGCGGCTGATTGGGCTCAATGATCGCGATTGCTTCTCGACCGTGCTGCGCGAGAATCGCAAGGATGCCGGCGAAGAGCACGTCGCGAAGTTGATTGCGCGGAAGACCGCCGTCTACCAGGCGGCGATCGCGGAGCGGGACGTGCTCTATCAGGGCGCGGAGAAGTTCGTGCGCGATTGTGCGCGGCGGTTTCCGCTGATGATTGTGACCGGCACCCTGCGCGTCGAGGCTGAAACGATTTTGCGGCACGCCGGACTGCGCGAATTGTTTCTCGATATTATCGCCGCTGAGGATGTCGAGCGCGGCAAGCCTGAGCCCGACGGTTTTATCGCGGCGCTCGGGCGTATCGGCTATATCCTGCGGCAGCGCGATCCGGTGCTGGCGGATGAATGCCTGGCGGTCGAGGACACGCAAGCCGGAATCGACGCGGCGCATCGCGCGGGCATGAAGGTGCTGGCGCTATGCCACATGGCGCCGGCGAGCGAGCTGGCGGCGGCGGACGTCGTGCGCGCTTCGATTTCCAATCTGGATCTCGACGACGTAATCCACGCGCTCAGGGGGCGATGATGGCGGCGAAGCTCTACCAGTTTCTCGGCAGCCCATTCTGCGCCAAGGTGCGCAAGCTGCTCGCGTTCAAGGGCGTCGAGTTCGAAGTGGTCGAGGTTGACTACCTCGAGCGCAAGGAATTGCTGCTGGCGTCGGGACAGTTGACGGTGCCGGCGGTCACGCTCGATAACGGCGAGACGATCGTCGATTCGGCGCGGATCGCGATGCGTCTCGAGGAGCTTTATCCCGAGCCGACGATTTTTCCCGCAGGATGGCGCGGGATGCATGTCGCGCTCGCCGACTATATCGACAACCATCTCGAAGAGAAGGTATATCCGCTCGCGCTCGCCGACGAGCTCGCATACTACAGCAAGCAAGGTGCGGATCGCGGGGCGCTCTGGCGGTTTATCCGCGAGCGCAAGTTCGGCAAAGGTTTCGTCGATCGGACTATCGCGGATCAATCGGCCAATTGGGAGCGCTTCCGCAACGCTCTCGCGCCGTTCGAGGAGCAACTCGGCAACGTACCGTTTCTCACCGGCAGGATTGGCCTGGCGGACTTCGCGCTATACGGGCAGTTGTTCTACCTGGCGTTCACGGGCGATCTGAAAATTCCGGCCGAGATGAAAAATCTGCGGGCGTTTTTTGGGCGCGTCGAGCGGATCAGTTCGATCGTCGAGGAAACAGGATCGTGAATGCGCGCACGTAACCTCACCCCTAACCCCTCTCCCTTCAGGAGAGGGGGACAGAAAAGAGATTACGCGAGTTCGCTGATTGCGGTCGTCAGGAAGTGGCTGAAGAGCGCGCCGGTCGAGTCGAGCGCTACGTCATATAGCGAGGCGGTGCGGCCGGGCACGAAGATTTGATGGCCCTCGTCGGTCAGCGCGTAGACGACGCAAAGCATCAGCGCGAGGTACGGCCGCTGCTTCATCGGTCCGCGCACCAGCAGCCAGAAGAGAATTCCGTACTCGGTGAAGTGCGCGGCCTTGCGCACCAGCATATGGCAGACGTCGACCGACGCGGCGCTGATTCCCGGAATCAACCATCGCAGGATCGGGTCGATGATTTTGCCGGTGTTGGCGGCGGAAAACGCCGAGGTCGAGAGCGTGAAGATCAGGGCGCCCCATAGAATTACAGGGATCCATTCGCCGAGCGGAGCGAGCTCCGGCGCGCCGGCTGACAAGGATTTCTCCGCCGGCATCTAGAGGGCCGCCGTTTCCATGACCCCTGCGGAGGGCATGCAGTCTGAAGTCGAACGGGGATTACGGACGAGATGCTTTTTCATGAGGATCGAAAACGTGTCAAACTTAGCAATCATCGCCGCGCGAAACCACTAGAAGCGCGCGCCTGCGCGATCCGACAAGGAAGGCCGCAACATGGACAACCTCTTAACTATACAACGAGCGCAGCCGGCGCCGCCATGCACGGTCGTAATTTTCGGCGCGTCCGGCGATCTGGCCAAGCGCAAGCTGATTCCGTCGCTGTACAATCTCGTCGCCTGCGGCGAGGGCATGATGCCGCCGAAAAGCGCGGTGCTGGGATTCGCGCGGCGCGAAATGTCGCTCGACGATTTCCGCAAAAGCGCGCACGACTGGACGACCCGATTCTCGCGGCTGAAGGTTGACGAGGGGTGCTGGGCGAGGTTCGCGGACAACCTCGATTACCTGTCCGGACTCGACCGTCCTGACGGTTTCACAAAACTTAAAGCTAAACTTGAAGCTATCGAAAAGGCGCACGGGCTGCCGCCGAATCGCGTCTATTACCTGGCGATACCGCCCGAGGCGATTGGCGAATCGGTCGAGCGGCTGAGCACGGCTGGTCTTATCGCCGCGCCGACCGCGCCGAACTTCACGCGCGTCGTCGTCGAAAAGCCAATCGGCCACGATCTGCCGAGCGCGCTCGAAGTCAATCGCACGATGGTGAAGTATCTCGCCGAGTCGCAGATTTTCCGCATCGACCATTACCTCGGCAAGGAGACCGTGCAGAACCTGCTGGCGCTGCGCTTCTCGAACGATATTTTCGAGCGCCTGTGGGGCGCGCGCAACGTCGATCACGTGCAGATAACGGTGGCGGAAGCGGAAGGCGTCGGCAGCCGCGCGATGTACTACGACCATTCGGGCGCGCTGCGCGACATGGTGCAGAACCACATCCTGCAAGTGCTGTGCATGCTGACGATGGAGGCGCCTGTGTCGCTCGACTCGTCGGCGATTCGCGACGCGAAGCTCAACGTGTTGCGCACGCTGCGTCCGATCAAGCCGATGGATGCGCGCGCGAACACGGTGCGGGCGCGCTACGCGGCGGGCGCCGACGCGGACGGCAAGCCGGTGCCGGCCTACATGGACGAACAGGGGATCGCGGACAACTCGCGGATCGAGACGTATGTCGCGCTGAAGGCGTACATCGACAACTGGCGATGGTCGGGGGTGCCGTTTTTCATTCGCACCGGCAAGCGGATGAAGGCGCGGGCGAGTTCGATCTACGTGCAGTTCAAGGACGTGCCGCAAATTCTGTTCAATCGCGATTCGAAGGTTCCGGCTAACGGGCTGATGATTCGGATTCAGCCCGACGAAGGTTTTTCGTTCGACGTGATGACCAAGCGGCCGGGGCTCGACCTGGTGCTGCAACCGGTGCGGATGAATCTCAGCTACAACACCGCGTTCGGCGACGGCGCGTCACCGGACGGCTACGAGCGGCTGCTGCTCGACGTGATGGACGGCGACCATACGCTGTTTATCAGCGCGCAGTTCGTCGAGAAGTCGTGGGAGTTCGTGCAAGGAATTTTGGATTCGTGGAGCGACGGCGTGCGCGTCCCGCTGGTCGAGTATCCCGCCGGCAGCTGGGGGCCCAAGGAGGCCGACCAGTTGATTCGTTTCGCGGGACGAGTATGGCATGAGCCATAGAGGGATAAATTCATGACCATCGATGGATGCTGCGGTTCCGAATCGCCGATCGCTTGCGAACTCGGCGCAATCTCCGCCGCCGATCGGCCACGCTACGATGAACTGCGCAAGATGCTCGCCGCATCGGCGATCGGCAAGCGCGAACTGTCGGATGGCGTCGCGGTACGAATCTCGACGGAGCGCATGGCGCTCGCGCAGCTTGCGGAGTGGATCTCGTTCGAGCGCAAGTGCTGCCCTTTTCTGGATTTCAGAATCGACGTCGCGCCCGAGTCCGGGCCGGTGTGGGTGAGCCTGACGGGCCGCGCCGGCGTCAAGGAATTTCTGGCGCACGCGTTCGGCAAGTAGCTCGAAAGCCTTCTCCCCCAAGGGGCTTTCGGGCTGTGGCATAGCTGACCGGCCTCGGCTAACATCTCTCGCCGCTACTGCGGCTGCGAAATCGCAATTCAACGAGGATCGGAGAGCACTTGGGCGAGAACAACAAGGTCGTAATTATCGGCGCGAACGGGACGATGGGCGCGGGCGCGGGATGCGTCTTCGCGGGCGCCGGTTACAACGTCACGATGCTGGCGCGGTCGCCGGGCAAGGCGGCGGAAGGATTGACGGATGCGCAGAACGACGCGCGCGCGGAGGCGATCGCGGAGAGAATCTCGATCGGCGCCTACGACGCCGACCTCGGCCGCACGGTCGGCGAGGCAGCGATTGTGTTCGAGTCGCTCGCCGAAGATCTGCCGCTCAAGAAACAGTTCTTCGAGCTGATCGACAAGAGCCGGCGTCCTGACGCGATTATCGCGACCGGATCGTCGGGGCTGTCGATCGCGGAGATGGCGCGCGGGCGGAGCGAGTCGTTCCGCCGCAACTTCCTCGGCGTGCATCTGTTCAATCCGCCGCACGTGATTGTCGGCACTGAAGTGATTCCGGGACCGGATACCGATCCCGCAGTCGTGAAGAACGTGGTCGCGATACTGACCAAGCGGCTCGGCCGCAAGGTGATCGTCACCAAAGATATGCCGGCGTTTGTCGGCAATCGCGTCGGCTTCAAAGTATTGAACGAGACTGCGCAACTCGCGGCAGAGCACGGCGTCGCGTACATCGACTATCTGATCGGACCGCATACCGGGCGCGCGATGGCGCCGCTGGCGACTGTCGATCTCGTCGGCTGGGACGTGCACAAGGCGATCGTCGACAACGTCCATGCGAATTGTAAAGACGAGGCGCACGAATCGTTCGCGATGCCCGCGTACATGAACGCGGCGATGCGCCACGGATGCCTCGGCGACAAGACGCCCGAGCGTGGCGGTTTCTATCGTCGCGCGGGCAAGGAAGTTTTCGTGCTCGATCCGAAAACCGGCGGCCACGAGAAATTCGCGAAGCCCGCGCCGATCGAGTTCGTCGAAAAGATGAAACAGTTGCATCATGTGGGTCGCTACGCCGACGCGTTGAAGGTCCTCGCCGAGGCGCAGGGGGCGGACGCCGACCTGTGCCGGCGCGTGGTGCTCGGTTACGTCAGCTATGCGCTGAACCGCGTCGGCGAAGTAGCGGCGAGCGCGGCCGACGTGGACACGATCATGTCGTACGGCTTCAACTGGGCGCCGCCGACGGCGATCGTCGATCTGATCGGCGCGAAGGACACCGTGGCGATGCTGCAAAAGCTGAAGCTCACGGTGCCCAAAACCGTCGAGCAAGCCGCGTCGCGCGATGCTAAAATGTTTACAGGCGGCGTACTCGAATACGGCCGGACTTTTGTCGGGTGATGGAATTCCCGGGTTGGATGATTAGATTAGTTGCCGTATGATTACGCTCATAATCAATAGGAGGGCGCGATGACGAAGCCAGCGCCGGTGTACGTATTGGGCGGAGCGCAAACCGACTTTGCCCGCAACTGGACCAAGGAAGGAAAGCATTTCGTGGCGATGATGCGCGAGGCCACCCTGGCCGCGCTCGAAGCCACGCGGATCGAGCCGCGCGAAGTCGAGACCGCTCACGTCGGCAACTTCGCCGCCGAACTTTACGCCAAGCAGGGTCACATCGGCGCATTTTTCGTCGAGGTCGATCCGGCGTTTTCGGGACTGCCGACGAGCCGGCATGAGGCGGCGTGTGCGTCGGGCTCGATCGCGCTGATTGCAGCGTCGGCCGAGATTGAAGCCGCGCGCTACGACCTGGCGTGCGTGGTCGGCGTCGAACAGATGAAAACCGTCGATTCGACCACCGGCGGCGACTATCTCGGGACCGCGGCGTGGTACGAGCGTGAGGCCAAGGGAATTGAGTTCCCGTTCCCGAAACTGTTCGGCCGGCTTGGCGACGAGTACGACAAACGCTACGGCCTGAAGGACGAGCATCTCGCGCACATTTCGGCGGTGAATTATTCCAACGCCAAGCGCAATCCGAATGCGCAGACCCGCAACTGGTTCATGAGCGAGAGTCACGCGCAGCACGAAAGCAAGTTCAACCAGGTCATCGGCGGCCGGATCAAAGTGAGCGATTGCTCGCAGGTCACCGACGGCTCGGTCGCGGTTTTCCTCGCGTCGGAAAAGTTTGCGAGCGCGTGGGCCAAGCGCAACGGCAAGACGCTCGCGGATATTCCGCGCATCCTTGGCTGGGGCCATCATACGGCGCCGCTCGAATTCGACACCAAGGTGGCGGAGAGCCGCGACAACGCGTACGTGCTGCCGCATACTCGGCAGGCGATTCTCGACGCCTTCAAGCGCGCGGAGATCGGGACGGTGGCCGAGCTCTCGGGAATCGAGACGCACGACTGCTTCACCACGTCGGAGTACATGGCGATCGACCATTTCGGAATCACCAAGCCGGGCGAATCGTGGAAGGCGGTCGAGGAAGGCGTGATCGAGCTCGGCGGCAAGCTGCCGATCAATCCGAGCGGCGGGCTGATTGGCGCGGGCCATCCGGTGGGCGCGACCGGAGTGCGCCAGATGCTCGATTGTCATCGACAAATCACGCATAGCGCGGGCGACTATCAAGTCGAAGGCGCAAAGAAATTCGCGATGCTGAACATCGGCGGCAGCGGCACCACCAGCTGCGTATTCATCGTCGGCAAGTAAGCGCGCGCGATTTTCGAATTGTCGAAGCGGCGGTCCCGAAAGGATCGCCGCTTTTCTTTTGATTCCTGATTGGCTCGCGCTTGGCGGCGCGGCACAATTGCCGGATGCCCAGGAAAACTCCGTTCATCCTTGTCGATGTGTTCACCTCGCGGCCGTTCGGCGGCAATCAGCTCGCCGTGTTCACCGAAGGCGCCGCACTCAGCGCGAGCGAGATGCAGGAGCTGGCGCATGAGATGAACTTCAGCGAATCGACGTTCGTGATGCCGCCCGATTCTTCGGGCGCGCGACGCGTTAGGATTTTCACGCCGACGGTGGAGGTTCCAATGGCCGGGCATCCTACGGTCGGCACCGCCTGGGTGCTCGCGAGTCGTGGCGAGATCGCGCTCAAATCTGCAAGCGTCGATGCGACCTTGCATCTCGGGATTGGGCCGGTGACGGTCACGGTCGAGAGCACCGGCGGCAAGCCGGATTTTGTCTGGATGGCGCATCGCGAGGCGGAGTTCGGCGCGAAGCGAACAGATGTCGAGCGGTTCGCGGCGGCGCTCGGAATCGCTCCGACGGATATCCGCAGTGACCTGCCGATCCAGATCGTGTCGACCGGCTTTCCGTTCGTTTTTGTCCCGCTTCGCAGTATCGAAGCGCTCGGCAGATGCTATCCCAACAAGGCCGCCATCGCGGCGCTGTTCAAGGCGGGGCCGCGGGAGCAGCCGCCTCTCATATATATGTTTGTCGCAGGGCAGTCGGGCGAATTCTCGGTTCGGTCGCGGATGTTCGCGCCGTTTAACGGCATTGCGGAGGACCCCGCGACCGGCAGCGCCGCGGCTCCATTCGGCGCGTACGCCGCGACTTATGGATTAATCAAGCCCGCGCCCAAGACTGAATTCCTGATTCAGCAAGGCGTCGAGATGGGACGGCCGAGCGAGATTCGCGTCGAGGTTACGCGCAAGGAGAGCGGCGCGTTCGCGATTCGAATCGGCGGGCGATGCGCGATCGTCGGCGAAGGTTCGATGTTCCTCTAACGCGCGGGCGCGGCTATTGTTGTGAGTATGGACGATCGCCATATTCCGTCGGTCGGCGAGAAGGCTCCCGAGTTTGCGCTCGCGGACTCGACCGGCGTGGTGCGCCGGCTCGACCACCTGGTCGCCGGCGGATTGTGCGTCGTCGTTTTCTATCGCGGACATTGGTGACCGTTCTGCCTCCGCCAGTTGGCGGACTACTCGAAGCATCTCGAGGATTTTCGCGCGGCCGGCGCCGAGCTGGTCGCGATCTCGGTTGACGACGCCGCTCGCGCGGAGCCGGTGCGCCAGGAGCTTGGCGTCAAATTTCCGCTGCTGTGCGACACGCGGCGCGAGGTCGTCAAGACGTACGGCCTGCTGAACAGCGGAGAGAAAGGCGGAATAGCATTCCCCGCTTCATTTGTGATCGATCGCGAGCGCGTCGTGCGTTTCCGCGCGCTCGAAGAAGTCGTACCGCGCGTCAACGTGGACCAATTACTCGAACTCGTCCGTGACCTTGGCAAGGGCGTCGAATCGCAAACCAAACCGCGCACGCGCGGCGTCTTTCCCGGACTGATGTTCCTGCAGGCGACCATGAACGCGCTTCGGCACGGCGTCCGTTCGCCAAATAAATAACTTTCCGTTCGGGCTCGCCGAGCCTATGATTCAGCGGATGAGGTCTGCATGAATCGTCGATATATTGTCGCGCTTTCGTTTCTTCTTGCCTTCGGACTCATCGCGTGCGCGGGCGGCGGTGTGACCGAAACGCCGCCGGTCTTCGTCACGAGTCCGCAAGGGAACCGCGTCGAGGCGCTCGCGATGACCACGCCGCGGGCGAACGCCGCCGCGATTCGGCTGCGCGATGGACGCGTGCTGATTTGCGGCGGCACCGCAACCGGACAAATCGGCGGCGTGCTGTCGAGCGCCGAGCTGTACGACCCGGTCGCGCGCACCTTCACTCCCACCGGTTCGATGACGGTGCCGCGCACCGGACAGACGATCACGCTGCTGCAGGACGGGCGCGTGCTGCTCACGGGCGGAGACAAGAACGCCGGCTATCGATCGCAACTCGCCAGTGCGGAGATTTACGATCCATCGACAGGCACCTTCAGCGCGACCGGCTCGATGTCAACGCCGCGCGAAGGGCATACCGCAACCTTACTTCGCGACGGGCAGGTGCTGGTCGCGGGCGGCAGCCCCAACGGCATCCAGACGACGGGTAGCGCCGAGATTTACGATCCAGCGAGCGGGACGTTTCTCCGCACGGGCCATCTGCATCAGCCGCGCGTCGCGCATGTCGCCGCGCTGCTCGGCACGGGCCAGGTCTTGATCGCCGGCGGCGGCCGTGGCGGCATGCCGGGCGGATACATCTCGTACGACACGGCGGAAACGTATGACCCGGCGACGGGCAGGTTTACGACGGTGTTCGCGCACATGAAGAGCGATCGCGTCGGCGCGGCCGCGGTCAGACTCAACGATGGGCGCGTGCTGATCGTCGGCGGCAAGAGCGGCAAAGTCATCGTCGGCATGCGCACTCTCGCGTCGATGGCGCCGCTTAACACCGCGGAGATTTACGATCCTGAATTGGGCACCTTCATCAGGACCGGCGACATGAGCGCGCCGCATTACCTGGCGACCGCGACGACGCTCGACAACGGCAATGTACTCGTCGTTGGCGGATGGACAATCAGGGGGCCGATCGTGGTCGGGATGCGCGACGCTGAAGTCTTCATGCCGGAAACGAACGTGTTCTCGCACGTGGGACAAACCAACGTCGCGCGCCTTACGAACACGGCGACCCTGCTGAACGACGGCGAGGTATTGATCGCCGGCGGCCTAGCAGACAAGGCGTTGGTGACGGCGTCGGTGGAATTCTATTCGCCGAGGCAGCATCGGTTCCTGATGATTCCCGAGTCGAGCGGCGGTGCATCGTCTACGCTGGCACAATAAAGGCGCCATCTCTCTCTAAGGTTCACGCTGATCGGCGAAACAAACTAAGAATCGTTACGGAGGCCGGTACGTGCATTCGTTTCACTTGGGGGCGCGCTTGGCGATTCGGTCCAGCATCAGGAAGAAGAGCGCCGCGACCAAAACCGCGACGCTTACTACTTCGTATGGGAACAAATAGTCGAAATCCTGCGCCAGTCCCACCAACCTTCGATGCCACATAAGCACGAGGAACAATGCCGACGAGCACAGCAAGTAGATGCTCAACCGCGCTACGAAAGGTAGCGACTTCCAGCTGGAACGCGGGAACTTCGCGTTGAGACTCGCTCCGCATCGCGTGCAGAACGCCGAGCGCGAACTACGGCTCGCGGAGCCGCAGCGGGTGCAGAAACTCACGCGATTCCCGCGTGACTGAGATTCATGGTCGGAGAGTTAAGCAAAATGCCGCGGGACCGGCAAATGGCGAGCCTACTGAACCCGCTTCACACGATAGTCGTGTGCTCCGCGCCCGTGCCATGTCTTGCGGGAACGGTGCGAAAGGAATTGACGCCTCTCTAGTTCGGTGATCGCTTTGCGTGCCGCGCCGCGCGATATGCCCGTGCTCCTGGCGATTGTCTCAAGCCGCGAGTGAGACGAGCCGAATGCGTACACGATTCCGGCGAGATAGATGTAAACGCGCTTGGCGTTCTCGCTGACGGGCGCTGCCAAAATCGGCGAGTTGTGCGGGTCGCTTGCGTCGGCCAGCCATCGCCGAAAGCCCAACAACGAAGCAATCAACGTGACTAGAGTCTTGGGTCGCGCCGGCCCGCTTCGTCCGCCGATAACGTAAAGACGATCAGGCGTTGGGTCTGTTTTCCGATTGTGATGAAGTGCGACGATCTTGCCGCCACAACGCGAACAGAACTCTGCTCCGTTATTCGGCGGCTCGAAGCCGCAGCGTGGGCAGCGAATCATTCAGTCTGGTGAGCTAGCAAACCGCCGCGCGGCCGACAAATAGCGGACAGAATTCTCTTCGCGATGATGACTGGTCACCATGCCGGGCCGTCCTGGAACCGATTCGCGGCAACCTAACCCCCCAGCCCCTTCCCTCGAGGGAAGGGGAGCAATCGCGGAAGGGAAGCGGAACGCGGCGCTCAAGAAATAGCTATCGGATCAAGCTCGAGGTCGATTCGGCGACGTCGGTGACCATCTTGCCGGTGGCGGAGAAGGTCGCGGCCGCCGGATCGTAGAGGTCGGCGAAGTTTGTTCTGCCGCCGGCAATCAACGCGCTGCCGCTGTCGAGCACGGTCGCAGTCGCGCCGACGTGGAGATTGCGCATCGAGCCGGTGGCGGAGAAGGTAGCGTGGGCGGGATCGAAAAGTTCAGCGCTCTGTAGAAATTCCGTGTCGCTGCTCTGACCGCCCGCGATCAGCACCTTGCCACTGGCCAGCAATACAGCGGATTGAAAGGTGCGCGCCGTGGTCATCGCGCCCACCGGTGAAAATGCCGCGGTCTGAGGATTGAAAACTTCAGCACTGTCGGTTGGGGCGCTCGCGTCGCTGCCGCCTGCAACAAGTACGGAGCCGGCGAGCGTGCCCGTGACGACGCTCGGCGAAAGCCAGGTCGCGCTGTGATTCTCGCGCGGCGTACTCATCGTGCCGGTCGAAGTGAACTGGCCGGTGGCAGGGTCGTAGAGTTCCGCCGTGGCGACATCGCCACCGCTCTCATCGCTGGTGCCGCCCGCGATAAGTACGTTTCCGGCGAGCGGACCGCTGGCAATCAGCGTGGCCGAATGACGCGCGCGCGTCGCCTTCATCGCGCCGGTCGCGGTGAACTTGCCGGTGGCCGGGTCGTACAGCTCCGCGCTCCTGAGAGTCGAGCCGAGCGAGCCTGTCGCCAACGTCCCACCGGCAATCAATACTTCGCCGTCGGCGGGGCAATTGCATCCGGAAATCAGCGTCGCGGTATGTTCGGCGCGCGCGGTGTCCATCGTCGAAGCGAGCGCTGAAAATTTTCCGCTGACAGGATTGTACAATTCAGCCGACGACAGCGCGCGGCCGGAAGCGCCCTCGCCGCCCGCGACCAGGATTTCGCCGTCGGACAACACGGTCGCCGTGTGATCCGCGCGCGCATCCTTCATCGAGGAGGCGGCTGCGAACGCGTTTTTGGCGGGGTCGAACAGCTCGGCGCTCGAGAGCGCAAACTGGCCGCCGCCCTGCCCGCCCGCCAGCAGCACGAAACCGTTATGCGACACCGAAGCGGGATGTGCCGCCGGCGAAGCGCCCGCGGGTTTCGATGCAGCCGCAGGATTGGCCGCGGGCGAGGTGCTTGGCGAGGTGCCCGCCGAAGTCGGCAGTGAGCCTCCCGTCGGTGAAGTCAGCGGCGCCGAGACGCCGCCGACCGCGCTCATCGCAACCGGGCCCGCGCCTTGAGCGTTGGCGCCGCTGACAGGAGCGCCGCTGCCCTGATCATTCCACACTCCGGACGACGGTGGCGGCGGCTCAGGATTTTCTTGCGGCAAATCCGGAACCATCACGACCAACGACGAGTCGGTCGATTTATTTTTCGGTGAAGGCCGCGCGAATCCGATCTGCTTGGGCAGAGCGCTAGCGACAGGGGACGCGTGACTCGGATGGGTCGCGCCGCTCGATGCTGCCAATCGCGGTGCCGATGCGTCGGCGGAAAGCGTCGGCGCCGATGGAATCGAACCGAAGTGAGGACGAGGCGGCTGGCCGCGATCGAACGCGATCAATACGGCTACGGCGCTCGCGGCGATCACTCCGCCGGCAAGCAACGCATCGCGCATCAGCGGTCGGTCTCTCAATCCAGCCATCGCAGCAAACCCCCTCGCGAGCGATTCCCCGATGAGATTAACGAGATGCTAGTATGATTGCGCGCAATGAGGAAGTCACCACGATGGGGTGCGGGCGGCGAGGTTCCAGAATTCGCGTGGACTAATGATGCGCAGAGCTTTGGACTTTTTCTTCAGCGCGAGCATCTCGTGATCGCCGGTAATCAAAATTTCCGCTTTTGCGTTGATCGCCGAAGCGACAACCATCAGATCGTTTCGTTCGCTTAGATCCAGATCGGGCAGGCGGTGTGGCCTGGGCTCAACATGATAACCGCGAAGGAACCTCTCGTGCCCCTTCACGATATCCGCCGGCATGCCGAACTTTTTGCTCCGCGCTCGACGTAATTCCTCGATCACTACTTCGCCGGTTACCAACTCGTAATCCTCGATTATCCGCTGCAACACCTCCGCGCACAGGCCGCGCGTACCGAAGGCGCTTGCGAGTACGTTAGTGTCGAGGAAGACCCTCACGAGACGCTATCGAAAACGTCCTCGTCCGTGAGAAAGCCATGCGCGGCAGCATACGGCATCGTTTGACGGCGCAGTTGTTGGAATCGCATTACCGCGAGATGCCGCTTGAGCGCCGCGCGGATGACGTCGCTTCGCGTGCGTCCCGAACGTTTGCAGACTTCATCCAGAATTGGCGCCAACTCGTCGTCGATTCGGACGGTGATAGTGTTTCCCTTCATGTGTGACATGGTAACACATCCGGATCGATGTTGCCAAGTGTGAGGCAGAGCGGCAGGACGGGTTTATTTGGGGGCGCTTGCGTGATGAAATCTCCTGGCGAGATCGGAGGCATTGGGAAGCTTGATCCTGGAAGCGGAAACGATTCGACCTCAGGGCGCGGTTGATCCGCGCACTGCGGCGTCCGCGGGGCGCGCGGTCACGCTCGACCCGCCGCCGGAGCGCATCCTGGTCAAGGAAGTCAACTGGCTCGGCGACGTTGTGATGAGTCTGCCCGCGCTGCGGGCGATTCGGCGCACGTGGCCGCGCGCGCGTCTCGCGGTGCTCGTCAAGCAGGAGCTCGCGAGCTTTTTCGACGGCGCGCGATGGATCGACGAGGTGATTCCGTATTCGGTTGGGCGCGGTCTCTCCGGGTTTTTCGATCGGCGCAGGATTGTCGGGGAAATCCGTTCGCGGCGTTTCGACCTTGGCATTTTGTTTCCCAACAGTTTCGAGTCGGCGTTGTGGCTCACGATGGCGGGAATCCGGCGGCGCGCCGGGTTTATCGCGGACGCGCGCGGCGCGATGCTGACGCTGAAGGCGACGCCGCCGTCCGACGCGGTCACGGGTCACCAGGTGAACTACTGGCTCGCGATGGTGCGCGCGACGGGCGTTGCTGACGGCTCCGCCGACGATTTCGCAATCGACGTGCACCCTCCGCATCGCGAGCGGATGCGCGAATGGATCGCGGCGAATCGCAAGCGTCCCGGCCGTCGTGTTTTTGCGATCGCACCGGCGGCGGCGTACGGACCGGCCAAGGAATGGCCGGCGGAAAGCTACGGCACGCTGATCGATTTGCTCGCGCGGCGCGAGAACGCGGAGGTCGTGCTGGTCGGCGCGCCGTCGGAGTGCGCCAAATGCGAAGAAGTCGCGGCCGCGAGCAAAGCGGGCGCGATGATCGCCGCCGGACACACCAATATCGGCGAGCTGATCGCGCTGTTATCGCTATGCGACGGGTTTATCGGCAACGATTCAGGATGCATGCACCTGGCGGGAGCGCTTGGAATTCCAACCGTTGCGATTTTCGGATCGACCAATCCGAATCGCACCGGACCGATGGGACCGAAGACCCGTGTGATTTACCGCAAGCTCGAATGCAGCCCATGCCTGGCGCGCACCTGCCGCTTCGGGCATTACAACTGCCTGACGCAAATCGAGCCGGCGGAGCTGGCCGACGCGATCGTCGCGATTAGGCCGCCGCATTGAACGCTGGAACTGAAATGATAGAAAGGCGCATCCCGGCTGGAAACCGTCCGGCCCGCGAAACTCGAAGGGAGGAACTTCGATGAAGAAACTGGTGATAATGGGTGCGCTTGTGGGCGCGATTGCTCTGTTTGTTTTCGCGCAACAGTCGAACGCGAAAGAAAGCGACGAAGCTCAAATCCGGGCGATGGAAGCGGCGATGATAGAGGCTTACGCGGCGAAGGACCTGGACCACGCGCTCGCCGGATACGCTCAGGACGAGACCCTGTTCGTCTTCGACGCGATTCCGCCGCGGCAATACGTCGGCATCAAGGCATGGCGCGCGGACAATGAAGGCTTCCTCGCGCTGTTCCAGGGACCCGTCAAGGCGGAAATGTCCGACCTTGGCGTCACTACCAACGGCAAGCTGGGCTTCGGGCACAACATCCAGCACTTCAGCGGCACGGGCAAAGACGGCAAACCGATCGACCTGACCCTTCGAGTGAGCGACGGCTACAAGAAGATCAACGGGAAGTGGATGATCGTCGAGGAGCACATATCGTTCCCGGTCGATATCACGACCGGAAAGGCGGACTTTAGTTCGAAGCCGTAGCGGAAATTCAAGGCGTCAAGATGAAACTCAAGGAACTCGCATCGAAGCTGGGACTCGAAATTCGCGGTGACGGCGGCGTGGAGATTTTCGCGCCGGCGCCGATCGAGGCCGCCGGTCCCGGCATGATCGTATTTGTCGCGGGGGCGAAGTACGCGCCCGCGCTGCAATCCAGCGTCTCGGCAGCCATCACGACCGCGGAACTGGCTGCGGGCGCGAAGTGCGCGACGTTGATCAGCGCGAATCCATACGCGGACTTTGCGCGCGTGCTCGCGATTTTTTTTCCGCCGTACCGGCCGGCACAGGGAATCGATCCGCGTGCTTCGATCGCGCCCGACGCCACGATCGGTGCGAACGCGTCGATTGGCGCGTCGGCGGTGATCGGTGAGGGCGTGTCCATTGGGCGCGACGCGGTGATTCATCCGAACGTGACGATTTACCCCAACGTGCGCATCGGCGATCGCTTCACCGCGCACAGCGGCGTGTCGATTCGCGAGGGCTCGGTGATTGGAAATCGCGTGACGCTGTTGAACGGCGCGGTGATCGGCGCCGACGGATTCGGGTTCGTCGAGGAAAAGGGCGACCTGATCAAAATTCCGCAAGTGGGCAGCGTCATCATAGAAGATGATGTGGAGATTGGCGCGAATTCGACGGTCGATCGCGCGATGATGGGCGCGACGGTGCTGCATCGCGGCGTGAAACTCGACGACCAGGTGCATATTGGGCACAACTGCGAAATCGGCGAGTACTCGCGCTTCTCGGGGCACACCGGAATCTCGGGCTCGACGCGAATCGGCAAATGGTGCCTGTTCGGCGGACAGGTGGGATGCGCCGACCACGTGACGATCGGCGACCGCGTGATGGTGGTCGCGAAGGCCGGTATCCACAACGACCTGAAGGACGACGCGATCGTCTCGGGCATCCCGGCGGTGGACGTGCGCAAGTTCCGCCGCTACGCCGTAGTGCTGACGCGGCTGCCGGAGATTATTCGGCGCGTGCGTGCGCTGGAACATCGCGCCGGTATCGACAACCGCGAAGCGTAAGCTCTGGTCTCCAGTGCCAGCGCTGACGTTCACGCTTCGGCCACGGCCGCCGTTCCGTCTCGACTTGACCGTATGGGCAATCCGTCGGCGGCCGCATAACGTCGTCGATCGATTCGACGACGGCGTCTGGCGCCGAGTGTTGGTTATCGGCAAGTCGCCGGTGGCTGTCGCAGTCACACAGACTCGGCGCGGCTCGCGTCCGGAAATCGAAGTACGGATTTCAGCGGCACGTCCGCAAGCGGTGAAGGCAGAAGTCACTGCGATCGTGACGAGGATGCTCGGACTCGAACGTGACCTGTCGGACTTTTACCGGCTCGCGCGCAGTGATGCGCGTCTGCGGGAGCTGGCCGAGCGTTTGCGAGGAATGAAACCCGTGCGCTACGCGACGGTGTTCGAAGCGTTCGCGAATGCCGTAGCATGCCAGCTCGTGTCGCTGAGCGCGGGAATGCATGTGCTGAATCGGATAGCGGGAGCGTTCGGAGCGCTCGGCAAGATCAAAAGCGCGGCGCCGATGCGATCGTTCCCGGCCGCGGCCGCGATTGTACGCTCGAATCCTGAAGCGCTGCGCACGCTGGGGCTCAGTATGCAGAAGGGGGAATACCTAATCGGCCTCGCGCGGCTGGCGATCGATCCGAAGGATCGCGACTTCGCGTCGATCGAGCGGCTCGCGGACGGCGACGCAATCGCGCGCCTTTCGACGATTCGCGGGGTTGGACGCTGGACCGCGGAATACGTGATGCTGCGCGGCTTCGGCCGCATCAACATTTTCCCCGGCGACAACGTCGGCGGGCGCAACAAACTCTTCGAGTGGCTCGGCGAGGACGGCGAGCCGACCTACGCCGGCGTGGCCGCGATGCTCAAGCGGTGGCATCCGTACGGCGGACTCATCTATCTTCATTTGATTGTGAATGCAGTCGCCGACGCCGGTTTTCTCGCGTGATCGGGCCCGGGAAATTCCGAATCGCGAACTTTATGCTCTGCGAGGAGAAATGAGATGGAGAAAAAGTACATCAATCCGGATACGCTGATGACGCCGCGCGGTTTTACGCAAGTCGTGACGGTCGCGGGGGCGTCGAAGCTGGTATTTATTTCGGGCCAGGTCGCGGTCGATAAGAAAGGCAAGCTGGTCGGGCCGGGCGACCTGAAGGCGCAGATTCGGCAGGCAGCGAGCAATCTGAAAGCCGCGCTGACCGCTGCAGGAGCCACCGCCGCGGACATCGTAAAAACCAATACTTACATCGTCAACTACAAGCAGTCCGACTATTCCGCGATGCGCGAGGCGCGCGCCGAGTTGTTTCCGGAAGGCGAGCCGCCGGCCTCGACGATGGTGGGCGTAACCTCGCTCGCAATCGACGGGCTGATGGTCGAGATGGAAGCGATCGCCGCGGTGAAGTGAGCAACTGAGCGAGCCGGTCGAGTCCTGAGCCGCCCTGCCGCTGCAGTCCGGGGGCTGAAAATAGCCCCCGACCGTCCTCATGTTATAATTTCTTACAATTTGATTCATTCGTGCGGTCATAGTAGACAGTAGTGTTCGTCGGCAAAGTTGCCGGCGGCGGCAAGCTCGATCCGCGTGGTCCAGCTATCCGCAAATGACGGAGGAAATTATAATGGAAGCAGAAGTGCAACCGCTCGTGGCGCCTCGCCGGGGGATGGGGACGATGACCAGTATCGAGGAACAATATCGCGGCGTGACCGAAAAATCGGCGCAACTCGCCAAACGCGCCGAGCGCGTGATGCCCGGCGGTGACACGCGTACGACCACCAACTACAAGCCCTACCCGCTGACGCTCGAGCGCGGCGAAGGTCCGTTTTTGTGGGACGTTGACGGCAACAGGTACATCGACCTCCTTGGCAACTACACCAGCCTGGTGCATGGCAACGCCTATCCGCCGATCGTCGCGGCTGCGACCAAGGCGGTGCGTGACGGCAGCTCGTGGCCGGCGCGATCGGTGGCGCAGACCGAGCTGGCGGCGCTGTTGTGCGAGCGCGTCGAGTCGGTCGAGCGTGTGCGATTCTGTAATTCAGGGACAGAGGCCGGGATGCTCGCGGCGCAAGTCGCGCGGCGCCTCACCGGCCGCAAGCTCATCTTGATGGCGCGCTACGGCTACCATGGATCGTACGACGACTTGGAAGTCGGGCTGGCCGGCCAGGACGGCGAGCGCACGATGCTCGCGGACTTCGGCGAGGCGACGGCGTTCGAGGCGTTGCTGTCGGAGCGCGGCGCGGAAATCGCGGCGGTGTTTCTGGAGCCGGTGCTCGGCTCGGCGGGAGTCGTGGAGCCGCCGGCGGGATTTCTCGAGCGCGTGGCTGAAGCGACGCGACGCGCGGGCGCGATGTTCGTTGTCGATGAAGTGATCACGCTGAGGCTGGCCGAAGGCGGCGGGCAGCAGATTTTCGAGGTCAAGCCGGACCTGACGATGTTCGGAAAGATCATCGGCGGCGGATTCCCGGTCGGCGCAATCGGCGGCAGCGAAGACGTGATGTCGGCATTCGATCCGCGCAATCGCGGATCGATTTTTCATTCGGGCACGTTCAACGGCAATCCTGTAACCTGCGCGGCGGGCGCCGTTTCGATCCGCGAGCTGACGCAGGCGCGAATCGACAAGATGGCCAAGCAGGGTGAGCGGCTGGCGGCCGAGCTGGCGCGCGCGGCGCGGCAAGTGGATCTGCCGTTTTCCGTGCGGCATTGCGGATCGCTGCTGAACGTATTTTTTCTCAAGGAGCCGCCGGCCCCGACGATCGCGCGCGAGGACGCCCGCGCAATCTCCAATTTCCATCTGGCAGCGCTCAATCAG
The DNA here is from genome assembly GCA_963711565.1 of uncultured delta proteobacterium. Taxonomy (GTDB): domain Bacteria; phylum Desulfobacterota; class Binatia; order Binatales; family Binataceae; genus Binatus. The sequence continues at coordinate 553,567 of CAVQEQ010000003.1, forward strand.
GGTTTGTTTCTCGCGCCACGCGGGATGATCGCGCTCTCGACGGTGATCACCGACGAAGTGCTGAGCGAGATTTGCGAGCGCACCGCGAAAGCGATGGCCGACGTTGCGCAAGCCGGCGAATAGCGCAGCTTCAGCACATAACTTTTCTTAAACGACAGGAACTCGCGTTACCATCAACGCCGGTTCCTGTTTTTCGTTTCTGTTTATAGCCGCGACTCACAATTGAATCGCGCGCGTCACATTGAATTGATCGCGCCGAAAAAACTCCTTCATCGCGCCGTCAAACTCCCCGGCTAAGGTTGCGCATCTCGCGGATCGAATTCGTCCGTACGCAAACCAACATGCCAGGGAGGAACAGGACAATGCGAAAAAGAACTGCGCGATGTCTCGCGCTTGGCCTCGTGGGACTGCTGATTCAACAAGGCTCGGTCTCTGCCTTCGGGCCGCCGCCGCCCGAAGGGCCGCCCACGGCGACGCCGATCAAGCATCTGGTCGTTATCTTTCCAGAGAACATCTCGTTCGATCACTACTTCGCGACTTATCCGAACGCCGCCAACCCAGCCGGCGAGCCACCGTTCTACGCGCAGCCGGGCACGCCGAACGTCAACGGGCTCGGCGGCGCGCTGCTGACGAGCAACCCTAATTTTCTGAACACCGCGAACATCGACGGCAGCAACCTCAATCCGTTTCGGCTCGATCGCAGCCAAGCCGCCACCGCAGACCAGGATCACAGCTACACCCCGGAACAGGAGGCGTTCGACCACGGCCTGATGGATCTGTTCCCACTCTCGGTTGGGGTCAAAGGCACGCCGCCGTTTCCACCGCCGTCGGGCGTCGAAACCAAGGGCCTGACGATGGGCTACTACGACGGCAACACCGTCACGGCGCTGTGGAATTACGCGCAGCGCTTCGCGATGAGCGATAATTCCTACGACACGGTGTTCGGGCCGTCAACGCCCGGCGCGCTCAACCTCGTTTCCGGGCAGACTAACGGCGCCGTCCTGTCGGCGGGCAGCCCCAGCACGGTCTCGAACTCCGACGGCTCCCTCACCCTGACCGGCGACGCCGATCCGGCGGGCGATGTCTGCTCAACGTCGAGCAACCAGGTTTCGATGACCGGGCCGAACATCGGAGAAGTGCTAACAACCGCGAAAATCACGTGGGGATGGTTCCACGGTGGATTCAATCTGTCACTGACCAATTCCAATGGAACCAATGGTTGCAACCGCAGCACCACCTCGGCGGTGACGGGAGTGACGGAAAACGACTACATCCAGCATCACCAGCCATTCCAGTTCTACTCGAGCACGCAGAACCTGACTCATGCGCGGCCCACGTCGATCGCGAATATCGGACAGACCGACGCGGCCAATCATCAGTACGACTCTGACGACTTCTTTGCCACGCTCAAGGAGAACAACCTGCCCGCCGTCAGCTTCATCAAGCCGCCCGGTTTCGAAGAGGGTCATGCGGGATATTCCGACCCGCTCGACGAGCAGACTTTTATCGTGACCGTGCTTAACGCGCTCCAGCAGTCGCCCGAGTGGAATTCCACCGCGGTAGTGATCTCGTGGGATGATTCGGACGGGTGGTACGATCACCAGATGTCGCCGATCCTCAATCAGTCGGCAAGCAGCATGGACGCGCTGACCGGCACAGGACTTTGCGGTACCGGTGCGGCCTCGCTGGCGGGCGTCAATCCCACCGCGCTCCCGCATGCGCAGGGCCGCTGCGGCTTCGGGCCGCGCCTGCCGTTCCTGGTGATCTCGCCGTACTCGCGCCCCAACTTTGTCGATCACACGTTGACCAACCAGGCCTCTGTCATTCGCTTTATCGAGGATAATTGGCTGGGCGGGACGCGGCTCGGTGACGGCTCCTTCGACGCGATCTCGAACTCGATCACCTCGATGATGGACTTCGATCACGGGCCGCAAAGCTTCCCGCTGATCCTGGATACATCGACCGGCGAGCCAAAGTTCTCTTACTAGGCCCGGCCGGCGGCTTCAAAGTTGCGGCAGACGGGCACGCGCTCTTCACGGGCGCGTGCCCGTCATATTGCAAATGACAGAGATGAGGTAGGGGTGCCGATCACACGACGGGAGTTTCTGAAAAATAGCGGGCTGCTTGGAGTTGCGCTGACGGCCGCGTCAATGCGCGCATTCATACGGCCGGCGCCGAAATTTCGTCCTACGCTCAACACCGACTCGCTCGCGCGGTTCGTTGATCTGTTACCGATTCCTTCGATTGCGCACTCGATCGGACGCCGCAAAGCCCCGACCGGCGCCGACGTCCCGTTCTACCGAATTGAGATGCGCGCATGCGAGAGCCGGTTGCATCGCGATCTTAATCCGACCCAGATGTGGGGTTACGGCTCGACCTTTCCGGGCCCGACCTTCGAGACGAAGAGTGGCGAGGGCATCCTCGTCGAATGGATCAACGCGCTGCCGAACGCGCACGTCTTTCCGATCGATCACAAACTTCACGGCGCGGAACGAAACCTCCCGGAAGTGCGAACCGTCGTTCACGTTCATGGCGCGAAGACCCCGCCCGACAGCGACGGCTACCCCGAGAGCTGGTATCCATCCGGCAAATCCGCCCTCGCCTGGTATCCGAACCGGCAGGACGCCGCGATGCTCTGGTATCACGATCATGCGATGGGGATTAACCGGCTGAACATCTACGCCGGGCTGGCCGGACTGTTCATCGTGCGCGACGACGCCGAAGCCGCGCTGAATCTTCCGTCGGGAAAATTCGAAATCCCGCTGGTACTGTGCGACCGTCTGCTTGACCGCGACCATCAGCTCTACTACCCGGACTCGGGAATTCCCGGCGCGCCATGGATTCCCGAGGTCTATGGCAACGTCATTCTGGCCAACGGCAAGATCTTTCCCTACCTTGATGTGGAGCCGCGGATGTACCGCGTTCGCGTGCTCAACGCCGCGAATTCGCGATTTTTTTCGTTGTCGCTCGGCAGCGGTGGGTCCTTTCATCAAATCGGAACCGACCTGGGATTGCTGCCGGCGCCGGTCGAACTGAAAAGCCTGCTGCTCTATCCTGCCGAACGCGCGGATCTCATCTTCGATTTCAGCGGTCACGCCGGCGAGCGAATCGAGCTGAAACATCAGGCGATGGAGGTGATGCAGTTCCGGGTCGCCGACGAACCGGCGAAGGAGACGGGCGTCATGCCGGCGAGGATGCGGCCGGTCGCGAAGCTCGCCGAGTCGGCCGCCGTCACGACGCGGATGCTGACGCTGGTCGAGTATGACGACTACGTCGGAAACTCGATGGTGATGCTGCTAAACGGATCGCATTGGAGCGATCCGGTTACCGAGCAACCGATCCTCGACTCGGTGGAAATCTGGAACCTCATCAACCTCACCGAGGACGCACATCCAATTCATCTGCACCTGGTTCGCTTTCAAATTCTCGACCGCCGGCCGTTCGACGTATTCGCCTATCAGCAGAATCGAACGATCCGCTATCTCGGTCCCGCCACGCCGCCCGATCCGAACGAAGCGGGCTGGAAGGACACCGTCCGCGCCGATCCCGGACTGGTTACGCGAATCATCGCCCGGTTCGAGGGCTTCGCCGGCCGCTACGTCTGGCATTGCCACCTGCTCGAGCACGAGGACAACGAGATGATGCGCCCATACGAGGTCGTCACATCGGCGTCCGAGCGGGTTGCGGCAATCACGGCGCAGGAAGCTTCGTGGTGCATCGGCGGCAACATCGTGCGGCGCTGACCAGATCACAGTCCTGCAACACAATCCTGATGTGCCCGTAAGCTGCGCGGCGTATATCTGCCGTTCGCAAAAGCCAGAAAGACTCGGAGAGGGAGAACGCCGTGGCAGCGACTATAGAACGTTCAATTCCTGTTAGCGGTGCGGTCAGCGACAAACTCGCGAGAAAAACGGGTACCGGCCCGATAATCATCTTCGGCTTGATTCTCGCCGCGGGCTTGTTCTATGTCGCCACCCACCTGATTTCCGACCTCAGTGTCGAGAAGGCTACGACCATCCGCCCCTACATCATGCTCGCCGGCGCGCTGTTGATTGCGCTCGGCTTCGAGTTCGTTAACGGCTTCCACGACACGGCCAATGCGGTTGCGACCGTGATTTATACGCACTCGATGGAGCCTCACATCGCGGTAGCATGGTCGGGGCTGTGCAACTTCGCCGGCGTGCTGATTTCCTCAGGCGCTGTAGCCTTCGGCATCTTGTCGTTGCTGCCGGTGGAACTGATCTTACAGGTCGGCAGCTCCGGCGGTTTCGCGATGGTGTTCGCGTTACTGGTCGCTGCGATGATCTGGAATCTCGGGACGTGGTACCTGGGCCTTCCGGCGTCGAGCTCGCACACGCTGATCGGATCGATCATAGGTGTAGGTATCGCCAACCAGTTGATGGCCGTGAAGACGGGTACCAGCGGCGTCGATTGGGGGCAGGCCGCCAACATCGGCAAATCGCTGCTGGTTTCGCCGATAGTAGGATTCGCGGTAGCCGCCGGGCTGCTGCTGCTCTTTAAGGCGCTGATCACCGACAAGCGTTTGTACGAAGCTCCGGAGGGGACCGAGCCGCCGCCATTCTGGATTCGCGGCCTGCTCATTCTGACTTGCACTGCCGTGAGCTTCGCGCATGGATCGAACGACGGTCAGAAGGGCATGGGTCTCATCATGCTGATCCTGATAGGTCTCGTGCCGACAGCCTATGCGCTCAATCGCGCGGTGCCCGCGAGTGCTACCGCGGACTTCGTCGCGGTCTCGGCGCAGACTGTCAGTGTTCTCGACCAGCATGTTTCCGCGAGCGCGGTCGTTCCGGGAGATCCTCGCGACGTCGTGCAGGAATACATCCGCAGCAAGACTTTCACTCCCGACACGATGATGGCGCTGCGCCAGATCGTGAACGACATCTCCAACGAACTGAAAATCTACAAGGCGATGGCGAATGTGCCGCCGCAGTACGCCCGCAACTTCCGCAATGACATGTACCTTACCAGCGAAGCCTTCCGGCTGATGAAGAAGCAGAATATCGCGGCTTTCACCGCCTCGGATTGGACCGCGCTCGACAACTACAAGAAGCACATCGACCTGGCGACGAAGTTCATCCCCGGATGGGTGAAGGTCGCCGTCGCGATGGCGCTGGGACTCGGTACGATGGTCGGCTGGAAGCGAATCGTCGTGACCGTCGGCGAAAAAATCGGCAAGGATCACCTGACCTACGGACAAGGAGCGGCTGCCGAGATCACCGCGGCGGCTACGATAGCCGCTGCCGACTGGTATGGGCTTCCTGTGAGTACGACTCACGTGCTGTCATCGGGCGTCGCCGGCACGATGCTGGCCAACAAGTCCGGTCTGCAACTCGAAACGGTGCGCAACATCGCAATGGCCTGGATTCTGACGCTGCCCGCTTCGATCATGCTCGCGGCGTTCCTGTTCTGGCTGTTCCGCCATGCGTTCTAAGCGTCATCGGCGTGTGCTGGGGTAAATGAGATGGCTTTCCCATTCAAACGAATTCTAGCTCCGGTGGACTTCGATCCAAGCTCGCTGATGGCACTGGAGTTTGCCGCGAAACTTGCCAAGCAAAATGACGGCACTGTCTTCGTCCTGCATATCGTGCCGGTCGATATGGACGTGACCGGGATGCCTCAGTACGTCGATCTCATCAAGCGCCAGGAGAGCCTCGATCGCGACAAGCTGACCGCGATCGCCAAGCAACATCTGGCGGAAGTGAAATGGGAGATTCTCGACCAGATGGGCGAGCCCGCGGACGTTATCGACGACGTCGCGACCAAGCTGCCCGCCGACTTGATCGTGATGGTCACCCATGGGCGGCGCGGGCTGGCGCGGCTGGTCGAAGGCAGCATCGCGGAGAAGGTGTTGCGCAACGCACCGTGCCCAGTCCTCGCTGTGCGCCAAGAACAATAGGACGCTTTTGCCGGATCGCCCTCTTCTCTTTTGGCGATTTGATTCCTACCGGGACTATGCCGCCTTAAGTTCCGACGTGCAGTGGGGGCATCGCGTGGCGCCGATCGGGACCGCGCTCAGGCAATACGGACAGTCCTTGGTCGAGGGCGGCGCGGGCTTTTCGCCGACGAGGCGATTCACCCATTTGACGAGCAGGAAGACCGCGAACGCAATTATCAGGAAATCGATGATCGTGTTGAGGAACACACCGACGTTCAGAGTCGGGGCCCCCGCCGCTTTGGCGGCCGCCAGGCTGTCGTAGTGCTTCGACGAAAGATTGATGAACAGATTCGAGAAATCGACCGCGCCGAGCGCAAGGCCGATCGGCGGCATCAGAATGTCGTTAGTGAACGAAGTGACGATTTTTCCGAATGCGGCGCCGACGACGAAGCCGACCGCGAGATCGATCACGTTGCCCTTGATTGCGAACTGCTTGAACTCCGAGAGTATCGACACGACGCATCCTCCGTTGATCGGTTTGAATTGGTGAGGAGCCCCGCCTACCAAAGCATCGCGGCGCGCTGAAGTAAACGGGCGCGGCTCTGGTTCGCTCGGCGGTCGATTGACTTTGCGGAAATGCATCTGGTAGCCCGTTGGAGTATTCGCGTAGTAAGTTTCGAGAGGAGTCGCGCCGCGCTGAGCGGCTGTGACGGAGGAAGAATTCGTGGACAAGCATCCGATTCGTTTCGGAGTTCAGACCGGACAACAGAACATCGAGTGGGAACAACTGCGCAGCTTCTGGGCGAAGGCTGATGGCTGGGGCTACGATTCGCTGTGGGTGTTCGATCATTTCTATCCCATCTTCTCGCCCGACCCGGCGGGCCCATGCATGGAAGGCTGGACGCTGCTGAGCGCTCTCAGTCAGCACACCAAGCGCGCGCGAATTGGCGCGCTGGTCAACGGCAATACCTATCGCAACCCGTCGCTCACCGCGAAGATGGCGGCGACGCTCGACAACCTCAGCGGCGGCAGGCTCAATCTCGGACTCGGTGCGGGATGGTTCGAAGCGGAGCATCGGAGCCTCGGCTTCGATTTCAAGACTCTTGGCGGTCGGCTGAATGCGCTCGACGAGTCGTGCCAAATAATCAAGGGAATGCTCACGCAGGAGAAAACCACGCTGCACGGCAAGCATTACAACGTGGTCAACGCGATCTGTAATCCGAAGCCGATCCAGAAAAATCTGCCGCTTATGATCGGCGGTCATGGCGAGAAGGTGCTGCTGAAGATCGTGGCCAAGCATGCGGACATGTGGAACATGGGCAACGCCGATGCCGCGGAAATGAAACGGCTCATCGGCGTGATCGAGCGCCACGGCGATACGGTGGGCCGCAACACTGACGAAATCGAAAAGACCTTGATGCTCGCGCTGTGCTACAAGGCGCCCAAGCAGCGCGAGGAAACGCTTTCATCGATCGTCGCGATGATGGCGCAGACGACGCCCGACCGAGCACGCGAGATGATGGTTATCGGCAACAAGCAGGAGTGCGTGGACAAGCTCGAGCGCTACATCAAGGCGGGCGTGACGCATTTCATCTTTCTGCACAACCCGCCGATAACCGCCGAAGAGGATATCCAGGCCTTCGCCGAGGACATCATCCCGCAGTTCCACTCGAGCTGAATTTCCGGACTCACTTCCCGGTCCCTTGCAACTCGATCGTCTGGTTCGCGTTTGCCGCGTTGTCATAAATGGTCACGGTGGAGAACATCGGACCCGGCAGAGACGGAGCGAACAGCACGGTAAGCTTGCACTTCTTTTTGGGTAAGAGCTGCGCGGGACAGTTCGTGGCAAACCCGAATTCCTGCGGGCTCGTCAACGGGACCGCCGCCGGCGGATTGCCGAACGTGATCGGCGATCCGTGCTTGGCCGGATTGCTGATCTTGACCGTTACGCTTGCTACATGCCCGACTTTCACTTTGCCGAAATTTACTGAAGTAGGTTTAACCTTCAGCGACTCGGGTACTCCCGTAGGCGTCGATGTAGGCGTTGCAGTCGGCGTGAGAGTCGGAGCCCCTCCGGTCGGCGTCGCGGTTGGAGTTGGAGTCGCGCCCGTCGACGTCGCGGTTGGCGTTGGCGTCGGCGTCGATGTCGGCGCGGTCGCGCCGAATGCCATCACGAGATTGTACGCGTTGACGGTTCCGATGCCGGTCGCGAAGTCCCATCCGGTGCCCGTCGGATACGCGGGCGCAAACTCGGAGTCAGAGGTTGACAGCACGCCATTCTTGCCGGACGGCGTGTAACAGTTATGCGAACCGGTGCACGGCACGTCGATGTCGCCCTGCGTCACGTCGTAAAAGATGCACGAACCGGCCGCGCCATTGCCCAGCGTCGAGCTACAGGAGGCCGCGCCGCCTGCGCCATACTCCGCATCGGCCAGCGCGTAGTACGTCGGATTGGGATTGCCTTGCCGGCTTCCGGTTTTTTGATTTATCAGCGACTGAATGCCCGCCATTATCGGCGAGGCGAATGACGTCCCGCCGAAACCCGCCCAAGTGCTTGGCGCACCGGTGCAAGGCGCGCCGTAATAGCCCGGCGTCGGGTCGGAATAGCAGATCACGTAGTAGTGATTCCAAACGCCGTCAGCCGCGAACAGCGATACGTCAGGCACGTCGCGCACGCCGTCGTGAGGGTTGCCGACTATCGATTGCCAGCTGGGTTTTGCGTAACCCGCGCAGCTTCCGCCGACGACGCCGCTGCTCGACGGCGAGCCCGTGGCGCATCCGCTCGGGCCGCCGCTGCCAGCGACGACCTCCAGGAAATCGTCTTTGCCTGTGGTGCTATTGCAGAAGCCGCTCGAGCCGTACGCGGTGCCATAGCCGCGGTAGTTGTCGATTAACGCGCTCGCACACGAGTCGTTCCATGGAATTTCCGGAACGTACGAAAGCGCGGATTCGTAATCGGGACTGTTGGAGTCGCTCCAGTAGGAGCTGTTGCTGTTTGCGTAAGTATCGCCGAAATCGGTGCCGCCGACCGAGACGTTATACGGCGTCGAGGTGAAGCCGCTGACTCCGATGCCGTGCGACGCTGTAGCATTATCTGCATCAGAGCTCGCGGCGCCCTCGTCGCCCGACGCCACAAACACCGATACACCCTCGCCAACAGCCTGCTGATACAACGAATTGATGTACGCGTTTTGCGTCGCGCCGTCGTCCGCCTCCGACTGGCCGTAACTGATGCTGATGATGGCCGGTGGCGTGTCCGATTCATTGAGCAGATTCGTCATCGCGATGAATCCGCCGAAGGTGGTCTTGGTGTCGGCGCACGCAGCCACCTCGATTGCGGCGTTCGGCGCGGCCGCGCTCGACCATTCCGCGTCGATCTCGGCCTCACCGTCGGCGTCATTTATTCCGGGGTCGGAGCAGCCATCCGGATGAAGCTGGCTGAGCGAGCCCTCGGGGTAGGCGCTCGCAAGTCCCATCACGTTGCGAAACGTGGTCCAGTCGGAGGTCTTGTAAAGGTCGCTGTCCTCGAGCACGACGATCGTCTGTCCCTGGCCGGAATAACCCGCGGTGAACAGTGGATTGAAATTGTAGATGGTCGCGAGGTCAGCCGGCACCACCAGGTTCGCCTGCTCGCCATCGACATTGACGGTGTAGGCGGGACGCGGACGGTTCATCGCGTGCGGCCGGAAGTCGTTGAGCGACACCACGCCGGCCACCGCCGCGCCAGCGCCGCGGGAATTTGCGGGTCACTCATGTTGGCGATATGCGCGGCGCCATTCACCGTGAGATTGTGAATCTCAGTGTGGAAGGCCTCGCGCACATTGCCGGCGTTGCCCGAGAAATCGATCATCATTCCGTTTTGATAAGTGCGGTTGACGGTCAGGCGGTGCGCTTGAAGCCAGCCCGCGATCTTCGCGAGATCCTGTTGGGCAAGTCCGAAGCGATCGCCGAACTCCTGTGCCGTCAGCCACTGATGGTAGTTCGGCGACTTGGGATCCTCGAGCTCATCGAGAAATTTTTCGAGCGCACTCTCCTGCGCGGGAGAGCGTCGCAACTGGAGGATCATGTGCTCGAGCGGGAAGTCGGCGGCAACCGGGCCGCGGTCATTGGCCGCGGTCGCTTCGGGACGCGTATTACCGGCGAGCGTGACCAGTGCATTCTCATCGATGGCGGCGGTGATGAGGGGCTGCGTTCCCGCACCCGCACTGAAGGCGGCACGGCCGCAGGTAAGCAGTATCAGGGCGCCGACGGCGACGAGACTCGCGCGTTTGAGGTGCTTTTTCGCTGATTGCACTCCCGACACACCAATACGCTACGAACAAAATCGAACTATGAAGCCGTTACGTGAGATGACGTTGTGCTTGAGATGGCACTTGCGGCCATGCCCGCGTTTGCCGCAGCCACAACCGTTCCAAACATGATTGCTGCCGAAAGGATAGCAGCAAATATGAAGCCGGCGGTATTCATTGCATTCCTCTAACAGGAATACGCAGGGCGGAGCGGCCGGTTACGCCAAAAAAAGGTGCTATCTGCTTGGCGATTATGCGGCTTTCACTATCAGATCGTCCGGGTCGGGCCGATTGCCCCTACTTCCGCTATGCGGAGTGCCGTGGCGAACGTCCGTAGCGAGGCCCAGTTTCTCGAGCGCCAGTATCAGCATGTAGCCGGCGTCGGGCTGGCGCCAGCTCCATCCGAGGCGTGCGGAACCGGGGCGCGCGTGATGGTTGCGATGCCAGTTCTCGCCCTGGAACAGATGCATCAGCGCGAGCCATGTTACGTTGCGGCTCGAATCCTCGCCCGCCTCGACGCCCGGTTCGGTGTGGCAAACGCTGTTGACGAAACACTGCGCGTGCAATCCGAAGCACAAACGAATCGCGCCCAGCCAGAAAAACGCGGCGGGGCTGAAATACAAACCGCCGAGATACGACAGCGTCAGGATCGGCGTCTGGAACCATCGCCAGGCGCGATACGAAACGCCGCTCAAATCGGGGCAGTAGCGATCGATAGGCGGCTCGCCCGCCTGCCATAGCCATCGCAGATGCGCCCACCAGAAACCGCCCCAGCGCGGGCTCGAGATGTCTTCCGGGGTGTCAGCCTTGGCGTGATGCAGCCGATGGCCGGCGGCCCACGTGGTCGGCGCGCCGGAGCCGTTGAACATCGCAAGAAAAATAAGGACGCCGCGCGCCCACGGATTCAGCGTGAGCGAGCGATGCGCGATCGCGCGATGGTACCCGACCGTGGTGCCCAGCCCGCCGAGGAACACGAGCGCCACCGCGCCCAGAAAGATCGGCCAGCCGGGAAGCGGATAGAGCACAAGCCCGATCGCGGCGGTAATATGAATGAGGAGAACCCAGCCCAGTATTGCAATGTCGCGCTTGCCGGCGTGCCACCATGGCTGCCTCCACGGCGCGGTCTTCATGATTTGTTCGGTTGTGCTCGTCGGCGTGAAAGCTGCTGCCATTCGTCTCTCCAGCGATCGTATTTTGCCCACACCAACACCCGCGCCTGTTTGGCTGCACGGATGATGATGCTTCCGGCTGCAGGGCGCGCGTGCTTGCGCGCTTCCAGCTGCCGCCAGCATCAGCACATTTTCACTTCTAACCGGGATGCCTTCGATTCTAAGGCGGGGGGCTGAATGTGCTTGCCGTCGCGGACTGTGACATTACAGGATACAGACGCCGCGCGCTACAAGCGATTGCACCAACACAGTTACGTGCGTGTTATGAACTTTGCCCAGTGTGCCCCAAAGAACATCGCGAGATCAGCGCCACGAATCGCAATTGGATTCCAAGCTGCGCGCTTTGTCATTGCCGGATGCGTGCGATATGAGTCGGGCCACTATGCCATCGCAAATTAAGAGTCGAGTCGTACGCGCGTCGAATATGAATTTCACGGTGCTCGAGATGGGCGACTCAGGAAATCCGCTCGTCCTGTGCCTGCACGGCTTTCCCGACACCGCGCATTCGTTTCGCCATCAGATGCCCGCGCTAGCGGCGGCGGGATACCACTGCGTCGCGCCGTTCATGCGCGGCTACGCACCGACCGAGCCCGCGCCCGACGGCCGCTACGATTCGGCGGCGTTGTCGGAGGACGCGCTCGCGCTGATCGCCGCGCTCGGGTACAAGGACGCGATCGTGTTCGGTCACGACTGGGGCGCAGTCGCGGCATACGGCGCCGCGGCCGCCGCGCCCGATCGCGTCAGCAAGCTGATCACGGCGGCAGTCGGGTACGGCTCCGGATTTTTCGAGGCGCTGGTCACCAACTACGCGCAGCAGCGCCGCTCCTGGTACATGTTTTTCTTCCAGACCAAGATTGCCGAGGCCGCGGTCAGCCTCAACGACTTCGCCTTCCTCGAAAAGATGTGGGCCGACTGGTCGCCGGGATGGAAATGGGCGCCCGAGGACATGGAAGCGCTCAAGCAATCCTTCCGCGCCAAGGGCACGCTCGAAGCGGCGCTCGGCTACTATCGCGCGACGCTCGGCCCGGTGCTGAGCATGCCGGTCGATCTGAAAATGCTGGCGCCCGCGATGAACGTACCGATCAATGTGCCCGCCCTGATGTTCCACGGCCGCGACGACGGCTGCATCGGCGCCGAAACGCTCGCGGGGATGGAGAAGCTGTTCACGAAGGGCTTGAAGATCGAGCTGGTACCCGACGCGGGCCATTTCGTGCACCAAGAGCGCCCCGATCACGTGAACGAGCTGATGCTGAAGTTCCTGAAGTTGTGAAACTTTACGGCCCGGTCTGTTGATATTTTATATAGCCCTATGCATAATGAATACAGGTGGACAACGCCAACCAGCGATTAACCCCGGAAATGTGCCGAGCCGGCCGCGCTCTCCTGCGCATCAGCCAGGCCAAGTTGGCGCAGAGGGCGGGAGTATCCAGGCTGACGGTCGCTCATTTTGAAGGCGAGGCAAGCAGACCAATTCAGGTGAGTCTTGCCGCAATCCGATCTGCCCTTGAGTCCTCCGGCGTTGCCCTGCTTCCGGGTGGTGCAGTGTTGCTCGAGCCGGCCACCTCAGCGGTCCCGGTTCGCTCTCAGAAAGTTTCCGAAGTACTAGAAATCTTCCTGGCTGCCGCGCCGCGCCTTCGAGAACTCGGCGTCAGGCACCTCTCCCTTTTCGGCTCGGTAGCGCGCGGTACGCAGCGGTCTGACAGCGATGTCGATCTGATCCTCGATCTCGACGAGCAGCGAAGAATTGATCTGCTTGACTACGCGGGAATTATCGCTGAGATCCAGAAACTCGTTCCGCAACGAGTAGACGTCGCCCTCCGCAAGTCGCTCAAATCTCACGTTGCGCGAGATGCTCTCCGAGAAGAAATCCGTGTCTTCTAGCGACCCCGAACAACGCCTGCGCGACATCCTCGACAACATTTTACGGATTCGCTCCTACACCGAAGGTATGGGAGCGCCTCAACTGGCAGCCGACCGAAAAACGCAAGATGCGGTCGAGCGGTGCCTGGAACGAATCTGCGAGGCCGCGCGAAAACTCGGCGATACGCTCGACGCCAAATATCCGGAGGCCGAATTTCCAAAGCTCCGTCAACTCGGCAGCGTGCTGAGACATGACTACGACTATATAGATGCGGATATGCTTTGGCGCTCCGTCACCGAACGCCTGGACCCACTCGAACACGCTTGTCGAACCGAGCTCGGCGAGAATCCGCAATGACCACTCGATCCTGAAGTTCTTGAAATTCTAACGAGATCGGCTTTCGCTTACGATGTAGCCGCGGAACATCGCCTGCGCGTTCATCGCGGGGCGGTATTCTGAAATCGAGCGCGAGCCGAGCTGGTCCTCATTCCACACCGCGTGTGGCGTGCCGGCCGGAATGACCATCACCCTGCCCCGCTCCAACACGAACTCCTTTCCCGCAACGCGGCACCGCACGGTACCCTCGACGACTTCCAGCCGCTCCTCCTGATGCGTGTGTATATGATCCCGCGGCGGCGTCGAGACGACACGCGCGATGTACTCGCATCGGAAGAATTCGCCGGCAGTCTCCTCCGCCGACTTGAGGACGATCACTCGATCTTGCATTGCAGGACGTTCCGAGACCTGAGTCGCCATGATCCTTCTCCTTCGCCGAATGCTGTGTGAGGAGAAAATTTACCATCGCATCGCGGATGAACCGGAGCGTGACTGCTGACAGCCGTCTGTCAGGAGGATCGGGCGACGCGAGGATTACCGGCGAGATCCTGACAGCGTACTGTCAGGAGCGTCGCTCAAGACTTGCTGAGCAGATGACGGAAGAGGTCGGCCGCCGACTTGCCGGCCTCCTCAGCAAAGGGCTCGTTCAGGAACTCAACGTCGTTCATGCGGTCGACGCGGAAGAAACGGAAATCATCGCGCAGCTCACACCACGACGCGGCGGTCCAAAACGGTGGATAGAACCAGAGGCTCAAGGGACGCACCTTGCGACGAGTCTCGGCGCCCTTCTCGTCGCAATATCGGAAGCGAACTTTTGTGCATCCGCGAATCGCGGCGCGCAAACGTCCAAGATCGAATGTCACCGGCACCCGGCGGACGTTTTCGGCGCCCACAGCGATCGATCGTCCAACATCCGCTGCAGGTGCGCCGGCAGAACGTTCTCGATCTTCGACAACGCCGCGTCCGCCGCGCGCCCCAGCTCGGCATCGCTCCAGTTCTGCACCATGCGCGCGCCGAAGACGAGCGCCTCGAGCTCGCTCTCACTGAACATCAGCGGCGGCAGATCGTAACCCTTGCGCAACGAGTAGCCGATGCCGGCCGCGCCCTCGATAGGGACTTTGCTTGCGATCAGGTCGCGAATGTCGCGGTAGATTGTTCGCTCGCTGGTGTTGAACTGTTCGGCGAGCGAATGGGCGGTAACCACGCGGCGTCTGCGCAGCCGCTGAATGATCTCGAACAGGCGATCCGCGCGACGCATGATAATTGAGCTTCTCTCACTGTCGTCGTCGAACGGCAACACCCGCGGGTTTCACATTCGATCAAGTTCCGCCGCTGCTAAGTTCCGCCGGAGTGCGCAGCAACCCATACGCGGTCACCGCGAAGAAGACGGCGAGGTTGATCGATGCCGCCCCGATCAGCGCGGCGTTCAGATGGTCGGGGAAATATGACGAGGTGTCGGTGAGATGCTTGATGTAGACGAGGTTGAACAGGAACGTCGCGCTGACCACGCCGAAAATCGAGGTGAGAAATTCGCTCTCCAGCGCGATCGGAATCAGGAAGACCAGCGGGTAGTAGAGATATCGCTCGTGCATCCGCGGCGCGAACATGAAGAAGCCGAACAGCGCGACGAAAATTGCGAGCAGCGCCGCACGAGCCGACCGCGCGCGCCAAATCATGTACGACGCGATCAGGTAAACGGCGCACGTCAGCGAAAGTCCGAACGCGCTGTACGAAACGCCGCCGAAGACTTTGTCGGTGTCGGGCGTGCCCATCCCGCCGATCAACCCCATGAAGTTGAACGCGCCGACCGACGCTTCGCTGAAGCGCGTCCCGAGGTCTTTGTATACGTTGATTATCCAGTCCCACGAATGCCCGAGTTGATACGGCAGGATTCCTATCGCAACCGTGCCCGCGACCGCACTAGCGCACCACACGCATTCGACGATGCCCGCGTTGAAAAGCGTCCACAGCGCTAGCGGCGGCGTAAATGCGAGCGCTTGCGGCTTAGCCAGCATCGCGATCGCGGCCGCACTCCAGCCGAGGCGGTAGCGGCCGGTGAGGATCAGAATCGCTGCCGCGATCATCGGCAGCGCGACGACCGAATCGCTCTGGCCCCATACCACAGTGTCGAAGATGAGCGCCGGGTTGAGCGCGAACAGCATCATTATAATGAGGGCGCGCGGGCCGCGTCCGTCGCGCCACGTCGCGAAGTAAAGCGTTAGGCCGATGAAGAGATCGGCAATCAGCGGCGGCGTCTCGACGATCACGCGAAAGCCGTTCGCGGTCGGCTCGAGCAACCTGCCTATCCATCCCGAGAGCCACAGCAGGTACAGCGACCCAGGCGGATAGGCGTCAACCGGCAGGCCGGGATCGTAAATCTTCGACGGCCCCAGCGCGGCGGCCAGGAGAGCGCGATTGGTCTTCGCCCAGATGTCCCAATAGAAGCCGGTAAAATGAAACAGTGCGGCGAACTTGATGGCCGTAATCGCCAGCATGAGGCCTGCCGCGAGCATCCACGCTCCCTGACCTGCCCAAAGAGCGGGCCGCGCTATCTCAAACAGCGCCCATCCCAGGATCGCGAGCAGGACAATCCCGCAGACGATGCCCGTCGCGCGGATCGAGATTGTAGCGTCGGGCTGATGCAGCTGATCCTTGTAGAGTGTGCGGATTGCAGCGAGATTAAATCTGACTACGCCCATCGGCGGCGGAGTCGAAACCTCGATCACCTTGATATTGCGAAATGAGGCGCGCCCCGTATCCGGATTTCCCGCAACGCCCAACTGGCAGAGCAATTCAGTCGTGTCGCCCCATCGATCTTCGATCAAGAAAAATGAAACGGTTTGCCAGTCCTTGGTGCCTTGCAGATGATTCGAGATGAGCTGGATGCCGTCGAAGGTGCTGATCGCGATGTTCGCGCCGCCTTCATGCGGCATCGCACCCTCGACGCGCGCTTCGGCGCTCACCTTGTAAATCCCCGGCCGCAGCATCAGTGCCTGATGCCAGCTCGAAAACGTCCGGCTGTTGTTCGCGATGCCAAGCACGCCGCCAGCGGCCGGCGTATAGGTCCATGAAAACTTTGTCAGCTTCTTGTCGGAAGACAACGCGTACCAATCGGCCGGCGCGCCGTCGAAGCCGGACGCGAGGTCCGGGTTCTTGACGAGATTGGTCTGGGCGAAGGCGCAGAGCGGCCCCCAGAGCCATGATGCGCACAGTACCAGCGCCACAACCGCGATGAATCGACGCATTAGTTAAACGGAATCCGATGCCGCGAGGGGTACCGATTCATGGGCATCCAAGCAAGTGTGGATATGCATATGCAAGACCTGCTGCGTTTTCGGCCAGCCCCGGCTAGGATGTGCCGCAGTTGGCTCGCAACCATGGGAGGGATTTGCGATGGCTGAGAAATCGCGCGGCACCGCGCTCACGATCTTCGCGCTCCTGTTCGGACTTCTCGCGATCTCCAACTTCGCCAAACCGTTTCACATCTTCGCCGGAGACGGCTTCGTCTTCATGGGCGTCAAGCAGACCGGCACCCCCAATGCGATCCTCGGACCGCTGTTCGGGGTCCTCCTGTTGATTTACGCTTACGGCATCTGGACGATGCGCCGCTACGCGCTGCCGGTGGCGTACATCTATACAGCATGGGTGATCGTCAACATGGTTCTGTTCACTTTGAAGAACCAGGCCGCTCAGCCGACTCCCCCGGTGTTTGCGATTATTTCTATCGTAATTGGCGTTGGCATCCCGCTCGCGACGGCGATCATTCTGTCGCGCCGCAGCGCTGAGCTCGGTTGATTGAGCGACGAATCCACGATGAGAGCGAAACCGCGCGGCGCAACTCTGACGATTCTCGCGCTACTGCTCGCGCTGATGGTGATTTCCGATTTCCACAAGCCGTTCGCGCATCATCCCGGCGAAGGCTTCGTGTTCTTTGGCACGCGCCTTGCGGGCACCGCCAACACGATCGTCGCACCGATTTTCGGGATCATCCTCGCCGTGTACGTGTACGGAATTTTTGCGATGCGCAAGTTTGCGCTGCCGCTCGGAATTTTTTACGCGGCATACGTGATCCTCAATATGCCGCTGTTCATCCTAACGTACCACGGCACCCCGGTGATGCAGGAGCATTCGTGGGCGTACCTCGTCCCCTACCCCTTCGTCGCGATCGGCGTCTCGTCGGGCGCGGCCTGGCTGCTGTATCGACGCAAAGCCGACCTGCGCTGAAGCCTCTTCTATTGACAACCCATCGCTTGTCAAGTAATCCTTGACACGAGGTTCAAGTCGATCATGGTCAATGGCAAGATGTTGTATTGCTCGTTCTGCCGAAAGAGCGACGAGCAACTCAAGAAACTCATCGCAGGGCCCGCCGTCTTTATCTGCGACGATTGCATCGAGCTCTGCAACCGCATCCTCGGTGGCAAACCGGTTCCCGCGTTTCCGGGATTTGACTCGCTCAAGACGGACGATCTCCTGAAGACCCTGGTACCAGCCGCCGAGCAGCTTCGCAAAACCGAAGATGTGCTTCGTCAGCACGTCTCCGCTCTTCGCAAGCGGGAGGTGACCTGGACGCGAATCGGCGAAGCCTTGGGTGTTAGCAGACAGGCGGCATGGGAGCGGTTCTCGCAAGAGGAATAGCGTCGTCGTCCCCGTGACTGCCCTTCGAGCATAGAGTCTGGCGAATCCTGGCGGTAGAATTGGCGTTGGCCGCGAACGCCTCGACCGCGGCTCCGCGAGGTGCGCAGATGAAACGATCGCACACTGGATCGATCATGGGACGACGCGAGTTCCTGAAACGCGGTGTGCTGGCCGGCGTGGGCGTATCGATCCTGCCGCTGGCCGGCAGCGCGAGCGCATCGCTCGAAGCGGCGCCGCGCGTCCGCCGCTACTCGACGCTTGGCCGCACCGGTCTCAGGATTTCCGACATCTCGTTCGGCGCGAGCCGCCTGACTTCCGGGGAGGAAGACCTCGTGCGCCACGCCTACGATTGCGGGGTCAACTACTTCGACTCGGCCGATACTTACAGCGACGGCGAATCCGAGACCACGATCGGCAACGCGCTCAAGGGCAAGCGCGACAAGGTCTTCCTGACCTCGAAGACGATGGCGGGCGCGGACGACAGCCGCGCTTCGATAATGACCGCGCTCGAAGGAAGCCTGCGCCGCCTGCAAACCGACCACGTTGACGTGTACTTCAACCATGCGGTCAACGATCCAGCGCGCCTGAAAAATCCCGAGTGGTACGAATTCGTCACGCAGGCGAAGCGCCAGGGAAAGATTCGCTTCACCGGGATGTCGGGACACGCCGGCAATCTTGCCGAATGCGTTGACTACGCGATCGACAGCGGCCACTTCGACGTAATTCTGTGCGCGCACAACTTCGGCCAGGACCCGCGCTTTTACCAGCAATTCACGCGCAACTTCGATATGGTCGCGCGACAGCCCGAGTTGCCGCGCCTGATGGGGAAGGCAAATCAGCACGGCGTCGGCGTGGTCGTGATGAAAACCTTGATGGGCGCGCGCTTGAACGACATGCGTCCGTACGAATCGGGCGGTGCGACTTTTTCGCAGGCGGCGTTTCGATGGGTGCTGTCGAATCCGAACGTTAACGGGCTGATCGTCTCGATGACGAGCAGGCAAATGATCGACGAATACCTGGGCGCGTCGGGAGCGCGCGCGACCGCCGCCGCGGATCTTCCGCTGTTGAATCGTTACGCGAGTCTCAACGGCGATTCGCAATGCCGTCCGGCGTGCAACGAGTGCGCGACCGCATGCCCCTACGGCGTGCCGATCGCCGATGTGATGCGCACGCGGATGTACGCTCGCGACTACGGCGACCTGCGCTTTGCGCGCAGCGAATACGCGATGCTCTCATCGAATGCCGCGGCCTGTCTCACTTGCGATACGAAGCCCTGCGCCGGCGCGTGTCCGCACGGCATCGCGACCGAGGTGCTGCTCGCGCCGACCCATCGGATGCTCGCGTAGCCAATTGTCGCCGGGACGAAACCTATCGAGGACGATTTATAGTTTCCTGCTCATTGCGATTTTCATCATCGCGACGGGCGGGCAGCGGAGTTTTGCCGAAATGGATGCACCTGAAATCGCACGCCCGGGACTTGAATGGTTCAACGTCGCCGCTCCGCTGCCAATCGCGAGCCTGCAGGGCCGCATTGTAATTCTCGATTTCTGGACCGAAGGATGCATCAACTGCATCCAGATTATCCCGACGCTGCGCCGCGTCGAAGATAAGTATCCCGACAAGGTGGTGGTGATCGGAGTTCACTCGCCAAAGTTCGCCAACGAGAAAAACGCGCACAGCGTCAAGGACGCGATCCGCCGCTACGAGCTTCGGCATCCGATCATTCACGATCCCGATATGACTATCTGGCGCGCGTACGGGGTGCAGGCGTGGCCGACGCTCGTCGTGATCGGCGCCGACGGCAAAATCGCCGGCTCGATTCCCGGTGAGCCCGATCCGGATCGATTCGTCGCCGCCATCGACAAACTTGTCGCGGACTCGTCGAAAGACGGCA
The DNA here is from genome assembly GCA_963711565.1 of uncultured delta proteobacterium. Classification (GTDB taxonomy): domain Bacteria; phylum Desulfobacterota; class Binatia; order Binatales; family Binataceae; genus Binatus. The sequence goes on from CAVQEQ010000003.1 coordinate 573,650, forward strand.
CTCTGAGGCCGGCGGCGCTCGATCTCGCGCTTATCCCGGAACCCAAGGGACGTTTCCTGTTCCCGGGCAAGCTGAAACCTGTGCCGGGTCACGACAAGCGATGGGCACTCGCCGACGGCGGACATAATCAGATCGTTCTGCTCGACGACAACGGCAAGGAACTCGAGCGCTATGGCAGCGGCGAGGCCGGGCTGCTCGATGGCGCAAAGCGCGCCGCGCACTTCGATCATCCGCAGGGCTTGATCGCCTCGAGCGACGCAATCTTCGTGGCTGACACCGAGAATCACGCGATTCGGCGTATCGACCTGGTAACCGGCGCGGTGACGACTCTCGCCGGAACGGGCAAGCGCGGGACGCAGCTCGGCGCTGCCGAACCCGGCCGCACGCGCGCGCTGGCCTCTCCGTGGGACCTCGAGAAAAAAGGCGACGAGCTGTTCTTCGCGAACGCCGGCACTCATCAGATAGGCGTGCTCGATCTCAAGAGCGGAACCGTCGCGACGCTCGCGGGCACTGGCGAGGAAGGCTTGCGTGACGGGCGCGCCGCGTCGGCTTCGATGGCGCAACCGAGCGGGCTGGCGTTGAGCGCCGACGGTAAGACGCTCTACGTCGCGGACAGCGAAAGCTCGGCGGTGCGCGCGATCGCGCTGTCGAAGGATCCTCAGATCGTCACGCTGGTGGGAGCCGGACTCTTCGATTTCGGATGGGTCAACGGTGATTTCCAAAAGGCGCGCTTGCAGCATCCGCTGGGAGTCGCCGTCGATGGCGACGATCTACTGGTTGCCGATACCTACAACAGTGCGATTCGCGAGCTGGAACTGGCAAAGCACGAGGTCGTAGACTTCGACGGTGGAAAATTTACCTGCGTCGATCCGGTTTGCATTCCCACGCGCGAGCCGGCGGGAATCGTGGCTGACACTCCAGATCGAATTCTGTTGGTCGATACAGGTAATCATCGAATCGATGAGTATCGGCCCTCGCTCAAGACTTACCACACCTGGTCGCGCTGATTTTCGTCAGGGGACAACTTCGAGCATCGTGACTCCGCGAATCCATCGCGCGTGCCGCTTGTCACCGGGAACCACGAATCGCAGCGGACCTTCATGATTGTCTAGCGGCTTGCCGTCGCGGCGATCAGCCAAAAGGATTATGCGATCGCTGAAATCGGGGTCGAATTCCGCCAGCGAGAAGAGCACATGGTAACCGTCCGCGGCTCGCGCGATAACGGCCACGGCCATCTTTGGTCCCTTTAATTCTTTGCCAAGCGGAGCGCCCGCCTTCTGCAGGATCTCCGCGACCGGCACTCCTGAATACTCAACCGGAGTACCTTTTTCGTCGGTGACGTGGATTGTCTGCCGTGGAAATGCAGCGATATCGGCGAGGGTGAGGTCAAGGTGATTCGGAACATCGCCGGTGAGGTGGAGAGCAACCGGCGGCGCGGCTTGCGCAAACACATTCGCCGCTGCGCATAAGAGCAGCACGAGTAGCGAGGAGAAAATCGTGCGGGATCGCCAGTGTCGATCGACGAGCGTCACGCTAGCCTTTCTGGATCATGACTTCGGTGGCCTTGATCACCGCGGTCACCTTGTCGCCCTTCTTGAGGCCCATTTCCTCGGCGCTCCGCTTGGTGATAACCGACTCGACGATATTGTCGCCGACCTTCACCGTGATGAGCGCGGTGACGGTGCCGAGAATCACTTCGGTGATTTCGCCCTTCAGATGATTGCGAGCGCTGAGTGGCATAGAAACTTTTCTCCTGGCGTAGCTTGTGGGCGGCTCAGTTTTGTTTCACAAACCTGCCACAACACTTGATACTCTGCCAGACTGGTCAACGGAGCAAGATGGACACCGAAACATTGGAAAAAACTGGCGCGAGCTTTTCCGTCGCATCTTTGATGACTGCGCGCAAGAATACTAAGGAAGCGATTGTGCAGATCGCGCGCTCGATCGAGCCGGAGATGCTCGAAGACGACGCTCGCGTGATGGCCAAAGAAACTCTGGTGCGTCTTGGTTCGCGCAAGGGATGGCATCGCATCCTGGTCCGTTTCGGACCGAATACGATCAAGAACTTCCGGGATCCGTCCGAACCCGGCACTCGCCTGCGCGACGGCGATATCTTCTTTCTCGATATCGGCCCGGTGTGGGGCGATACCGAAGGCGACGGTGGCGAGACTTTCGTCGTCGGGAAAAATCCCGAGCCCGAGATGCGGCGCTGCGCTGAAGACGTTAAGCGGATCTTCCACATCGTCCGCAGCCAGTGGCTTCAAAGCCGAATGACCGGTAAGGAACTCTACGATTTCGCCTACAATACTGCGGCCGACCTCGGATGGGTGCTCAACCTGGACCTCACCGGTCATCGTCTGTCAGAGTTCCCGCACAGCGCCCACTATGACGGGACACTTGCCGCGGTATCGATTCGTCCTTCACCGAATCTGTGGGTACTCGAGATTCAGATTCGACATCCGACGAAACCTATTGGCGGATTTTTCGAGGACCTGCTGCTCGAAGACAAAGATTATCTTTGAAACAGCGACGCTCCTGAAGATTCCCCAGGAGCGTCGCTGCTGAGTATTCGGTCGCGTGAGCTACAGCTTCACATATGCCGACTTGATTTGAGTGAACAGGTCGATCGCGTATTTGCCGTTCTCGCGGCCGAAACCCGATTGCTTGTATCCGCCGAACGGCATCGAAGTGTCCGCGAGTCCGTAGCAATTGACCCACACCGTGCCGGCCTTGAGCGCCCGCGCAACCTTGATTGCGCGGCTGATGTCTTTGGTCCACACGGCGGCGGCGAGACCGTAGGTGGTATCGTTGCCCTGGAGGACCGCGTCGGTCTCGTCCTTGAAAGGAATCGCGGCGGCCACGGGACCGAAGATCTCCTCGCGGGCGATCCGCATGCTGTTGTTCACGTCCGCGAACAGCGTCGGTTTGACGAAGTAGCCCTTGCCCTCGATAGCTTCGCCGCCGATCGTCGCGCGCGCGCCCTCCTTGCGTCCGAGTGCGAGGTAACCTTTCACGCGGTCGAACTGCTCCTTGGAAACCAGGGGGCCCAGTCTCGTCTTCGGATCGAGTCCGTCGCCTACCGTCATCCGTTCGGCGGCCTTGCCGAATTGATCGAGAAAGTTGTCGTACATTTCCTGCTGCACGAAAATCCTGGTGCCGGCGACGCAGACCTGTCCCGAATTGAAGAAGACCCCGCTCATCGCATTGGGAATTGCCTGGCTGAGATCGGCGTCGGGGAAAATGATATTGGGCGACTTGCCGCCCAGCTCGAGCGAGACCCGCTTCAGATTGCTGGTCGAGGCAGCCAGGATCATTTTGCCGACCTCGGTCGATCCTGTGAAGCTGACCTTGTCGATATCCGGATGCTCGGAAATCGCGCTGCCCGCGCCGGGACCGAAGCCCGTCACGATATTGACGACGCCGTCAGGGATTCCGGCTTCCTGAATCAGCTCGCCGAGCCGAAGCGCGGTCAGAGGAGTCTGCTCGGCCGGTTTCAGGATCACTGTGTTGCCGCAGGCGAGCGCGGGGGCGATTTTCTGCGCGGCCATCATCAAGGGGAAATTCCACGGCGTTATCAGACCGCAGACGCCGACCGGCTCGCGCAGCGTGAAGTTGAACGTTGAAGGATCGGAAGGATTTGTGTCGCCGTAAATCTTGGTCAACCATCCCGCGAAATACCGGAAGATTCCGGCCGAGCCGTTAATGTCGATAGCCCGCGCCTGCGACAGGGGCTTGCCGTTGTCGAGCGTCTCGAGTTCCGCGAGTTCGTCCCCGTTTTGTTCGATCAGCTCCGCTATCTTGAGCAAGTAGCGGGTGCGCTGATGCGGCGTGATGGACGACCACTTGCCCTCCTCAAATGCTTTTCGCGCCGCCTTGACGGCCTCGTCAACGTCGGCCTTGTCGCCTTCCGCAATCAGCGCAAGGACTTGCTCATTCGCGGGATTGATCGTCTCGAAGGTCTTGCCCGATTTCGAGGGGACCCATTTCCCGCCTATCAGCAGTTTTTTCGGAGAACTGCTCAGAAATCCGATTGCGGCGCTGGACTTGGCTCCACGCGCTGCGCTTTCGACCGATGGTGTCGTTGCTGCACTCATATCTTTACCTCCATAAATCTCTCGAATCAGAATGGAATGCGCGCGGTCAGAACTACGTTGTGGTTATAGGTGCGATGCATCGTCACCGCGACCTGCTCGCCGGCGCCGAACGTCAACCCGACCCGGTCATGAATCGGGATGCGCCCGATCACCATCCCCGGCGTCAGATAGAGCGTGCTGTGACCGGTGTCGGCGCCGTACGATTGCCAGGTGTAGTTGGTCTCGAACTCCGGCCAGAAATATTTGAAGAGCCGATACTGAAACGTAGTATTCCACGCCAGCGGCATCCCGAGCCGGTCCAGGCCGCCGCTCGGAAACGCGACTCCCACGGTGGACTGCACATCAAAATCGCCGAAACCCTTGCCGGCCGCGAGCGTCGGCGTGAAGATCCCGTGGCCGTTGCCGTTGACGTTCGATCCGGTCGGCACGCTGAATCCCATGAAGGCGGTCACGATGTAGTTGCCGTTCTCTTCGTTAGCAGAGAGCAGCCGGTATTTGATCAGAAACGGCCAGTCGGCGAAGCCGTCGGTGTTGCGCGGGATGTTGCGCTTCAGGAACCCCGGTATCCCGACTATGACTTCCGTATTTTGAAACGGGATAAGCTCGATTCCCTTGCCGGCGCCGAAGTTGTCGGTCGCGACCCCGTCGCGCATCGACTCGAAGAACTGGTCGTAGCGCACTTCTTCTTCGAGCCGCGGCGTGACCGTCACCAGCGGAGTAATCCAGTGCGGTTGCTCGCTCTGGATTTGAGTGACACGCGGGAACCAGTTTGTGAAGTAGTCCTCGATTGCGGTCCCGAAGTCCGAGACGCTCTGTGCGCGGCACGGCGCCGCGGCGAAAAGAATAACCACAGTCATACTCAACCCAATGGCTCGTAGATGTCTCGTCACCATTCGTCCTCCAGAAAAAGCGTGCGTTGCTTTCCGACGATCCCGCCACGCCTGTCCGCCGTTAGAGCTTCACGTACACGGACTTGATTTGCGTATAGAGATCGAGTGAATGAACCCCCAATTCGCGGCCGAACCCTGATTGCTTGTATCCGCCGAACGGCGAGATCGGATCAGAGCCGCCGTAGGTATTGATCCAGACCGTACCCGCCTTCAATGCGCGCGCGACCTTAAGCGCGCGACTGACGTCGCGGGTCCATACGGCAGCCGCGAGACCGTAGGTGGTATCGTTGCCCTGCAGGATCGCATCGTTCTCGTCTTTGAACGCGATAGCGGCGCCGACCGGGCCGAAGATCTCCTCCCGGGCTATGCGCATCTGATTGTGAACTCCGGCGAAGATCGTCGGCCTCACGAAATAGCCGGCGCCGGGGACTGCTTCGCCGCCGGTGGCTACCTTCGCGCCTTCACCTTTCCCAATTTCCAGATAGCTCTTGACCCGATCGAACTGTTCCCTCGAGACGACCGGGCCGAGCCGGGTCTTCTCGTCAAGCGGATCGCCCACGGTCATCTTTTCGCTCTGCTCGATCAGCCGTTCGACGAATTCGTCATAGACCGGTTGCTCGATAAAGATTCGCGTCCCCGCTGTGCAGACCTGGCCGGAGTTGAAGAACACGCCCCGGGTCGCGGACTGAACGGCGGCCTCGAGATCGGAATCGCGAAAAATAATGTTCGGCGACTTGCCGCCAAGCTCGAGCGACACGCGCTTGAGATTTCCCGCCGACGCCTGAAGAATCAGCTTGCCCACTTCGGTCGAGCCCGTGAATGCGACCTTGTCTACGTCGGGATGTTCCGCGATTGAGCTGCCGGCGCCCGGTCCAAAGCCGGTTATGATGTTAACGACGCCGTCAGGGACGCCCGCTTCCTGGATCAACTCGCCGAGCCGGATTGCGCTGAGCGGCGTCTGCTCCGCGGGCTTAAGCACGATCGTATTGCCACAGGCCAACGCCGGCGCGACCTTCCATGAGGCCATCGAGAGCGGAAAGTTCCAGGGAATTATTTGTCCGCAAACCCCAACCGGTTCGCGGATCGTGTAGTTGAACGTCGATGGGTCGGACGGGTTCGTCTCCCCATAGATTTTCGTAGGCCATCCCGCGTAGTAGCGAAAAGTTCTGGCGGCGCCGGGAATATCAGCCAGCTTGGCGATCGCCAGCGGTTTGCCATTGTCGAGCGATTCAAGTTCGGCGAGCTGGTCGGCGTTCTGCTCGATGAGGTCGGCGATTTTGTACAAGTAGCGCGAACGCTGATGGGGCGTGATCGAAGACCACTTGCTCTCGTCGAAGGCCCTGCGCGCAGATGTTACCGCCGCGTCAACGTCCGCCTTGTCGCCTTCCGCAATCAGGGCCAAGATCTCTTCGTTGGCGGGATTGATTGACTCGAAAGTCTTGCCCGATTTGGCCGCGACCCACTGGCCGTTAATCAGCAGCTTCTTGGGCGAGTCCCTGAGAAAATTAATCGTCGCCCGCGTTTTTATTCCCGCTACGGCTCTTTCAAGCGATGGAACCGCTGCCATTATCCCGGACCCCCTTTATCCTGATAGTCGGCGGCCTCTTCGCTGACAGGGAGAACCTGTGCGATGAATGTGGTACAAATCGCGCGCGGCGCCATGGACGAGATAAAATGCCTTCTCATAGCTACTGATTGCATGCCATGTTAAGAGCGGATTGACAAGTATTATGGCATTGATTGGCAACGCCATTGAGCGCGCGCGAACCGAGCGGAACCTCACGCAGACCGAGCTCGCCCGCCGCGCGGGAATCTCGCGGCAGGCGCTGGGCGCGATCGAATCGGGCGCTTACCATCCGGGCGTGGCTATCGCGATCCGCCTCGCGCACGAACTCGACGCCACCGTGGAAGCTCTATTCGGCGAACCCGACGCCGAGACCTCAACTCTCGTCGAGGCGCGATGGTTCGACGACGCTCGACGCCCTGCCCCCGCCCAGACTCGCGTTGCGCTCGCGCGTGTCGGCGGGAAAGTCGTGGCCGTCGCACAACCTGTCGCCCATCTCACGCTGGCGACCGCGGCCGGCGTAGTGCAACGCGCCCGGCGGCATCGCGTCAACGTCTGCACCTTTCGACTGCCCAACGAAATCGACTCGACGCTGTTGATGTCGGGATGCGACCCTGCCGTTACGATCCTCGTTGACTGGCTCGCGCGACGCCGCTCCCACGTTCACGCGGTCGCGATTCCGTGCTCGAGCCGGGCAGCGCTGCGGGCCGTCGTCGATGGCCGCGCGCACGTCGCCGGCGTGCATCTTCGTGATCAGAGGAGCGGCGAGTACAACCTCGCGCCAATCCGCCGCACCCTGGGTGACCGGCACTCCGTGGTCGTGAACTTTGCGCGGTGGGAATTGGGCCTTGCGACGGCGCCCGGCAATCCGCTGGCAATCGATGGGTTCGCCGACCTGCAGAGACCGGGCTTAAGAATTGTGAACCGAGAAGACGGATCCGGGGCACGCTCGGCGCTCGACCAGGCGCTGCGCGAACTCGGTATTAAGCCGGAGCGCGTCGCCGGGCATCACTTCGAAGTCGGCGGTCATCTCGAAGTTGCGGCCGCGATCGCGACCGGGCAGGCTGACGCCGGAGTCACTATCCGGCTCGGTGCCGACGCCTACGGATTGCATTTTATTCCGCATCGCGACGAGCGCTACGACCTCGTGTTCATGGAGCACGAGGCCGAGTCGATGCCGATCAAGGCGATGCTCGACGCTCTGAACTCGCGGCGCTTTGCACGCGAGATCAGCCAGCTATGCGGCTACGACACCGCGCAGATGGGACAAGTTATCCACTCTTGATCCGTTCTGTTCCCCTCGCCTGAAAAGAGATCCCTTCTGTTCCCCTCTCCTGAAGGGAGAGGGGTTAGGGGAGAGGTTCCAGCGTAAGAATTCGCGCGCTCGTAACATTCGACTCATCATGTCGTAACGACGCCTCTCTAGTTTGCCCGTGCCGCGGAGGGAGGACGCCGATTTCGTGCACTCAACAGTCGTTGGCGTCTTAGCACGCTCTCGCTGAGAACGTTTCGCCCGCGAGAGTTTTCGCATCGTGGATAGGAGAGTCCAGGGAGGACAATGATGAGACGAACGATACGAATGGTCGCGCTATCGATGTTGGGCGCGGTGCTGATGCTCAGCGCCGTCGCGATGACACCAAGGCTTGCGGGGATCGCAGAGGCACAGTCGATCATGCTGTACAGCGATCCCGCCACCGGGCAGGTGTACACCAAGCGATGCAAGCGCTGCGTCAGGCTCGGCGAGTATGTCCCGGCCGGCTCGACCGAAGAGATCGAGCGCAAGGTCGAGATAAAGACCCAGCAGCAGCTCGATCAGGAGCGCGCTGCCATGCAGGCTGAGGAAGCGCAGCGGCAGGCGCAACAGCAGCAGTGGAACGCCGAGATGGCCAAGGAGGTCTCGACGATTCAGCCGTGGGCTACGGAGTTCGGCGATCGCTGGTATAAGAAGATCTCGGTCGGCACCCTGGTCTATGCATACTACGGGTTCTGGTCGCACACCGGGTTTGGTCCGCAGTTCATGGACGCCAACATGCAATGGCCCGGCCCTGGCAACAACTCCTTCAACGAATTCGCGATCAACCGGACCTACCTGGACTTCAAGTTCACGCCGATCGACAACGTCTCGATGCGGATCACGCCCGACATGTACGCGATGGTTAACACCGGGACTACCTGCACCGCGACCTCGCCGACAAAGTGCACAGCGAGCAGCGGCGACAAGGTCGGCACCAACACCGGATGGGCCCAGACGGACGATGGGAACCTTGGTCTGCGTCTGAAATACGCCTATCTCGACTACAACACTTTCTTTCAAAAGGTGTTGAAGATCGCTGCGATGCACGACGATAAGTTCACCTTCGGCCAGCAGCAGAATCCGCTCGTCGATTGGGAAGAAAATCTGTGGGGCTTCCGTTATACCGCGCTGACCCCGTGGAACTATCTGAGCTTGAGCTCGGCACAGGTCGGCGCCGCGATGAAGGGACCGATCAAATTTAACGAGACCCAGTACGCTGACTACGATTTCGGCGTCTACGACGACGCCAGCTACCACGCCCTCGAGCAGAGCGCCTACAAGCAGGTGATGGGCCGCGTAACGGTCAATCCATTCGGCGCCACCTCACGTTACGACAGCCTTGGTCTCACCGGCTTCTATGACTACGGCTACTCGCAGAAGTGCACGCCTGACGAGAATGAACTGACCGGCAACAACGGCACCTGCGGACATCTCGCGCGCGCTGCGGGGTTAGTACACTACACGGCCGAACACTGGGGTGTAATCGGCGAGTGGGATTACGGCCACAATGCTTTCAGCAGTTCCAACCTGTACTCGGGCAGCGGTCCGGCAGATGCAATCGGTATCGCCACCACGGGCCCCAGCAGCTTTACCGCCTGGAACAAGATGGTCGGCGGAATTCTGAACTCTCAAGCGGTGCAGGAGGGCGCAGACTTGCTGGGGCACTACGATATCCCGCATACCCCGTTCACGCTCTTCGGCCTGCTCCAGTGGTTCCAGCCTAACACACGCATCCAGAAGGACCCCCTCGACTTCACGCGCTACGATCTGGGCGTGCAATGGCTGATCAACCGGTATCTGCGCGTGTCGTTCGACTCGCAGGCCATCCAGTACTACCACAGCCAGTTCACGTTCGAGGGCGGGCAATTGGGCAAGAAGTCGGTGGATGTTCCGTTTGCCGTGCCCCGCGACACGCACGCATTCTTCCTGCACCTGGAATTCAGATACTAGCTACGAATCGGTACCGCCGGCGCGAGCATGCAAAATGCTCGCGCCGGCTTTTGTTTTTGGCGGTCTGCTGATCAATCCCGGAGAATCAATAATCCGTATCGACCCGCTTCAAGGCTTGAGCGAGCTCGTCGGGCGAAACCTGCTCGCCCGCTGAGATCCTCGCTATCAGTTGCCGGTCTTGCTTCTCCTGAACGTAGTAGTCTTGCTCGGTCACAGGCTCTTGCGTCCAGAACTTCGCCTTAAATTCGTCCATTTGCTCATGTCTCTGGAGCTGGTGGACGATCGTCGCGCTGTCCGGATTTGGAGCGCTCGATTGAGCGAGTGCGACGGCAGGAACGGCGAGACCAACGGCGAAGGCGATGATTCCCAAACACCTGGAGTTCATCATGTCACACCTCCGTAATAATCTATTAACATTTTATTAATATACGGTCCCCTCGTCAAGATAAATCGGCTTTCGCCGAGCCGATCGTGTCTGGTCGAGATGAAGCGTGCTTTTGCGACAGTCGATCTGCCGCTCCGAATTGGGCGGACCGAAAATGAAGGCTAAGGTCTTAGCCGTCACACTTGGGAGACCGTATAGGCCACCTGGCTGCCGTCGAAGTATGGCTTGTAGTAGGTCGATCCAAATACGTAGTAAGTCATGTCGTTGAACGTGGTCGCGTAGGCGCCGTTCGGCAGAGTATAGACGTTAGCTCCTATCGGTGGACTTACAATCTGATAGCCGGATCCATTTTGCTGATAGAAGGTCCCATTCGAATAGAAGAAGGTGACGCCGTAGGCGTAGGTCGTCGCCGCACCCGGCGGCAAATAAGGAACCGTCGCACCTATAGGAGGTGCAACCACGGCATATTGACCGCCGCTCGGCGCTACGAAGTTACCGTTGGAATAGTAGTAAGGAGTCCCGTTATTGATGATAGTCGTCGATGATGCCGGCGGCTGCGCCATGCTCGAACCTATCATCATACCTGCGGCCAGACCTCCTACGGCACCGAGCGCAGCGGCGCCGGCAACGTCACCCGAACTATATCCCCCTCCGCCGCAGCAGTAAGGATTGCCGCCGCCTCCGTAATAATTGTTGGAGTTGTTTTGGTTCACGGTGTCGATCGTGTTGTCGTTCTCCGTGTTCATCTTTTTTTCGGTCTTTTCATTGTTCTGCTGAAGGGTATTAACTTCGTTGTACTGGGCCTGCTTTTGCGCCGTCTGATTCGCGTTGTAGGTGTTGTAGTCCGCCTGCTTGGTCGATGAGGAAGTGTTCTGCCATGTGCTCGAAGAATGGTTCTCTGACTGGCCGCCCGAGGAATAGTTATCGGAGTGGCTGAAGTTGCCACCGCCAAAACCGTCGCCGCCATGACCGCCCCATCCGCCGCCTCCTCCGCCGCCACGTCCGCCAAATCCGCCACCGCCACGACCGCCATAGCCGCCGCCACTCCATCTGGCCAAGGCTGGCGGAGCAGTCAGCAAGGCAACTCCGGCTATCGCGACGGCCATTTGAAGCGCGCGCCTGCCGCCAGTCGAAGGATTTGATTTTTTCATGGCCTGGTCTCCTCCATGCTCAACGCTCCCAGTCCTAACGCTTGATCGATTACCGGGCAAGATGCCCGAATGATATTGTCCTTTGGTACAATACGAGGTGCGAAATAGGCCGCGACCCGCACTCAGGAAGCGCTCAGCGCGTGAGGCGGCGCCGAGACGAAGCGAGAAACAACCGCATCGGCAACACCTCGCGCGTCACCGGATTCACCATCAGGCCTAGACTCTCCAGGGTCAGCGCTCCGAGCAGAGGAGTGACGTTCAGCGGGCCGAATACGACCTTCGAGGTCCCGCGCCGCCCGCCGAGTTCGAAGAACGCCTCGCCAACGTCGTAAGCGCGATGCGTCCCGTCGGCGAGCGTGAACTCTTCGCGATCAAGCTTCTCGAGCGCGAGCTTCTTGGCTATCGACCCCGGTAGAACGCTATAGAGTGCGCCGGTATCGATCAGAAACTCGATCTCGACAGTCTGCCCACGCGGCCGGCGCGGGTTTGAGACTTTGGCGTTCGTTAATGTTATTCCCATTCCGTCTTCGCACTGTCTTTGGTGGGCCGTTGGAGACTCGAACTCCAGACCCGCTGATTAAGAGTCAGCTGCTCTACCAACTGAGCTAACGGCCCACCGTCGAAGCACGTTTGCGTAGCAGGATGTTTGGGGTGAGTGAAGGGATTTGAACCCTCGACCGCCGGAGCCACAATCCGATGCTCTGCCAACTGAGCTACACTCACCACCTCGATTACTCAATCCATTCAGCGCCTCGTGCCGGAGAATTCTGAAAAGGCCTCCTTGGCGCGCCAGAAGGGATTCGAACCCCTGACCCACGGCTTAGAAGGCCGTTGCTCTTTCCACCTGAGCTACTGGCGCGTATCGGGGCGAGCCGATTTGAACGGCCGACCCCCTGCTCCCAAGGCAGGTGCGCTACCAAGCTGCGCTACGCCCCGAGCCTTTAGGAAGTAACACACCGGCGATCTGCTCTCAACCAAGGATCTCTCGCGCATCGATTTTGTTCATCGACGTTTTCATGCAACCGAGCACCGCGTGCGCGAGATCGTTGTGGATAACCGCATCGTCGATCCCGTGCGCAAAGTTCTGCGGCGCGTTCGATGCGTTCGGGCGCGTTCCGCGCAATGCGCCAGTGCAGTCCACTCGACGCAATCCCCCGGATGCATCCCTCGAATAGTGAACGTTCCGGATCGCATGCAGCACAGCGGTCGCAACTTGCAAAACTCGCGATTTTCGCGGGAAAGTGGCCTAATTCGGTACTTCCAGCCATACTGCGTCGCAGAAAGAGAAAAAATCTCAGCTCACTGTCCATAATTCTTCTAGACTTTTCCGAGGCACAATCTTTGCTTTCCTCTATTGTTGCGCTGACAATCTCCTCCCCCGAGACCCAGCGCGTGTCCCCAAGCAAAGGCCGGGCTACTTGAACCGTCGGCTCCCCACCACGGTCCCCACTTGTAGCCCGGCCGTTCTTTTTTTCCAAATACAAATTACGATCGCGTTTCTCTCCCCCGCATTTTTGCTTCACGATTTCTGTTATTCTATCCGGCATTCGGACGCCGTCCGGCAGGGGGTTTGTATCGTTCGCCTGAGCGGAAATTTTCGCGCATCGATCGTCGCGATATTCGCAGCCGCGGTTTCCGTTGCGCTCGGCGGATGCTGGATGGCAGCGGCTCAGTTCGCGCCGATCGCCGCTAACATAGGCGAGCAGGTCGGCGGCGACGCGCTCGAGCTGACTGCCGGTGTTGAAGCCTCCACGCACGCGCAACAGAACGCAGAAAAGAAGGAAGAAGACGCGCGTCAAAGTGCGATGACCAGCGGCGACACCTGCAATCAACTCGAAGTCGAAGTGCCCGATGTGATCGAGTTGCGCCGCGGAGCCGCCGGCGCGCCCGAATATCGCGAGCTCGAGATCGGCGATTCGCTCGACCAGCGGCAATGGCTCCCGCTCGCGGACAGTGAAACGACGCCCGACGGATGGCGCCCCGCGGTTAATTTTCTGCAGATGGATTTCTCGCCGCCGCTCGGCGCGGTGGTCCCTGAAACGGCGAGCACTTATTTGGCCTACACGCCCTCGAAGGTCATCACCGCCGCCGACGGCGATCGCCTCACTGCGATGAGCACGAACTTCGGCCCACCGGTCGGCACCTTTACCTGGAAGGGAACCTACTACCATTACGTGGTGACCAGCACGCTGCCATGCTTTCCGCCTCCGCCCGAGCGTCTCGCACAGGATGTCAGCGCCCGTTCGGGCTTCTAAATCATTTTCGCGTATCGCCGGCGACGAGTATCAGCCGTTCTCGCGCGCATAGCGTCGCGCCGCGAGCGCTCCGAACGCGAGCCGCGACCTCGCGCGCTGGAGGATGAAACTGCGGACCGCGCGGCGCGTCTCGTTGGTGCTGGCGCAAATTTGGGAACATCCCACATCGATCAGCGCGCCCGCCTGCTCAATCGCCGCCGCCCCGCCCACCGCAATCGTCACGCGACTCGAGATCGCCCGGATCAACGTCACCAGTTCAATCGTCGCCTCGATACATTCGCCGTTCACGCACGAAATGAAAACGAAGTCGGGTGTGAACCGTTTGACCAGCTCGCAAATCTCCACCGCTGATTTATTCTCGCCGGCAAAGCTTGCGACCACGCCGTCCTTGCGCACCAACTCGAGCAACATCAGCAGGCTCAGGAGGTTCGCGTCGCCGGGCGCCATCACGCCCAGTACTCGCACGCTCGGAGAAATCCGCGCGTTGGTGAATCTGCTGGACAGCTCCCCGATGAGTTGATGCGTCGTATCGAGAATGAGCCGCTCGTGTTCTTCGCTGATATGGTTCCCCGCGCGCTCCTCGTTCGTCAGCGCCAGCGCCGGCTGAATCACGTCCTCGAAGGTTCGTTCGAGCCCGTTCTCGTCGCAGTAGCGGATCGCAACCTGCCTGGCCCCGTCGGGATTGAGTTCGAGCAGCATGCGGTAGAAGTCATGGTAGTCGTCGAGCACCCGATCCGCGCCGAGCAGGATCGCGAGAAATCCCAGCGGGGGAATGTAGTCGCCCGCCACCTTCAGGCAAGCGGTCAAGGGTGTCGACAGCAGCAGTCCGGGTATTCCCCACAGCCACGACCAGTACATCGCGGATACCAGCAGCGCCACTGGCGAGACGTCAACTCCGCGGCCAATTATGAATGGCTCGGCCAACTGCGCCGCAACCTGATCGAGCACGATGAAGGCGCCGAGTATCTCGAGCGACCTGCTCCAGCCGGGAAACAACGCGAAGGCGACCAGCGCCGGCATCACCGCCGAGCTCATCGCGCCGACGTACGGAATGAATCGCAACAGGAACGCGATCAGGCCCCACAGCGCGGCGCTCGGCAGGCCCAGGTACCACGCTACGATTCCGGTGGCGACTCCGTAGCCGAGATTGATCAGCGAAAATAGCAGCAGGTAATGGCCGACGTTGTAACTCGCAGTTTCCATCGCCTCCGCCGAGATCGGGACCCTCCCGCGCGCCGCCAGCCGCACAAATCGATCGCGCAAATCTTTTCTGCTGTAGAGCAGAAAAAACAGCAGCACGATAATCAGCAGCGTATTGACGATCGCATCGACGATCGGCGCCACCGGCTTCAGACTGTCGCTCAGCGGCGCGGCAACCGGAATCGCCATCACTTCGCGCGGTTTATGCTGCGGTTGATTCGCACCTTCCACCCGCTGCTGAACCTCGCTGACCGCCTCCTTGACGTGCTGGAGCCACGGCGGCGTGGTCTTTTCCAGCGTCGCCAGTTTGTTCCCGATATTGTCCGAGTACTCCGATACCTGGTCCGCGACTTCGGTCAATTCGATCGTCAGAAAGTACCCCATCGCCGAGATGAAGCCGATCACCAGCAGCACTACGATTGCGGCGCTGATCAAGCGGCCGCAGTAATGCTCCAGGCGCGACGCGATCGGACTGAAAACCACGCTCATGATCAGCGCGCTCGCGAGCGGTAGCAGCACCGGCTTGCCGAAGTACAGCGCTCCGGTGCCGATGATCAGCGCGCAAACAGTTCCGGCGACCCGCAGCAGCGCGAAGCGGTCGCCACTTTCGTAGTAAGGTTGCTCCGTTTCTTTTTCGATCTCCGCCAAATGAATCCACCCCCCTGACGGCTATTAGGCTCGCGCCACCACCCTCCGGTGCAATACCTGTTCCGCGCCGCAACCATGCCGATCGCATACGATGCGCGCGGCGCTTGTCGGTCGATTCCTGAATCTGTGAAGTTTTTTCCGGGTTATTCTTTGATCTGAAATCGCGCGGCAGCAAAACAGATAGAGGATGCCTCTCTTCCTCGCTTTCTTTCGCCTCTCGATTTCTGGCACATCGATTGCTACCCTACGTCCCGATAGCTCGGAGGGTGCGTCGGAGTCGCAACCGCATCATCCCCACTCAACCCGTCCCCCCGACGACTCCGGCGCAACCCCCTCCGATTAAAAATGGAAGCCGCATCGGACCCGGTTTTCCAAAGATTTTCTGGAGACCGGCCTTCCTCGCAAAAAGCCGTGTTTTATCTATACATTTCGTCGATTTTCAGGTGACTCGACCGCTCTTTCACGCTACGGTTGTTGGGATATCGCCACTGCCCCTACTGGATTTCGCTCGCCGCGAAATATAAGAAGGCAGGTCCGGGGAAGCTGATAGCCAGCCGCCACCGGCGAACGCGATCACGATAGGAGTCGCGCTGAGAGCGCGCGGGAGGTTTCAAGTCATGCCGGCTCGTTCGATATCTACTGCCAGTCTGACCTTCGGACTCGTCTCGATTCCGGTGCGCCTGTTCCCGGCCACGAGTTCCAAGTCCGTCGCCTTCCATCTGCTCCACGCGAAAGACATGACTCGCATCCAGCAGAAGGTTTATTGCCCTAAGGAAGAAAAGATCATCGATCGCAGCGAGCTGGTGCGCGGCTACGAAGTCGAGAAGGATCGCTACGTCACGTTCACCGACGAGGAACTCAAGAAGCTCGAAGCGCAGGCCGATCGCGCCGTCGAGATAACCGAGTTCATTCCCGCCTCGGAAGTCGATCCCGTCTATTTCGAGAACTCATACCTGCTCGGATGCGAGCCGACTTCCGCCAAGGCCTACCATCTCCTGCAGGAAGCGATGACCAAGGCCGACAAGGTCGGCGTCGCGAAATACACGATGCGCGGAAAGGAACGGCTGGTGCTGATTCGTCCCTACGACGGCGGCCTGATGCTGCATACGATGTACTACAACGATGAGATCCGCTCGTTCGGCGAAATCGATCACGGCGCCGACGCGCCAGTCAAGGAATCGGAACTCGGACTGGCGCAGCGCCTGCTCGATGATCTGACCGAGAAGAAATTCAAGCCGGACGAATTCAAAGACAACTACCGTGAACGCGTCATCGAGGCGGCCGAGCAGAAACTCGCGGGCCACGAATTGACCGAGCCCGCCCCCGAAGCCCGCCAGGGCAAAGTGATCGACCTGATGAGCGCGCTCAAGGAATCTTTGAAAAAGCGTGGCGTCACGGTCAACGAAGATCGCGAAGAAGCCCCGGCTACAGCCGAAGGCGAGCAACGCAAGGTCGCCGCGGGATCGCGCCGACCGTCACGCTCGCGCCGCGCCCGCTAGCTGCGGAAGGACCGCCTTTTTCCGATCCCCTTCCACCAGGGGAAGGGGTTTCGGTTAGGTTGCGGGAAGCCTTCTTCCCGCTCCACAACGAACAATGTCGCTGACCAAGTACCGACAAAAGCGCAGCGCCGCGCGCACTCCCGAACCATTCGGACGCGAAGTCCCAACCTCCCCATCCACCACCAGCGGCTCCTTCGTCGTCCAGAAGCACGCCGCGCGCCGCCTCCACTACGATTTTCGACTAGAGATGGAAGGCGTCCTGCGCTCGTGGGCCGTCCCGAAAGGCCCCTCGATGAATCCCGCCGATAAGCATCTCGCCGTCGCCGTCGAGGATCATCCGCTCGAGTACGGCGACTTCGAAGGCGTGATTCCGTCCGGCAACTACGGCGCGGGCTCTGTCATCGTATGGGATCGCGGCGTTTACGACGTCATCGATCCTCCCGGCGATGCCGCAGACGCGGTCCGCAAGGGCAAAATCGACATCAACCTGCACGGCTTCAAGCTCAACGGCGCGTTCACGCTCGTCCGCACCGGCGGGCGCCACAATGCCGACCCCAAGGACGCAAAGAACTGGCTGCTCATCAAGAAGCGCGATCAATACGCCACCACCGAAAACGTTTTCGACGCCCATCCGCGCTCCGTCCTGTCCGGCTTAACGATCGAGGAACTCGCCAACGCGCCTGCCGCCGAGCGCAAACTCGCCGACAATCTCGCGCGCAGGCATCTCCCCGAACTCGGCACGAAGCTCAAGCATACGGACTTCCCGCTGACCCTCGCCAAGACCGTTGACGATTCTTTTGACAACGACAAGTGGCTATTCGAAATCAAGTACGACGGCGTCCGCGTACTGGCTATTCGCGAGGGCGAGAATACTCACTTGTACGCGCGCAGCGGCACCGACATTACTAATCGATATCCCGAGGTCGTGCTCGCGCTGAATTCGATCGCGCTCGACCGCTTTGTCCTCGACGGCGAGATAGTCGCCCTGGACGAACGCGGCCGCCCGAGCTTCCAGCTCCTGCAAAGAAGAATGCACGTCAACAACGCTTATCAGATCGCTCGCCTGAGCCTCGCCGTCCCCGCCAGCTACTACGTGTTCGATCTGCTCGGCTTCGATCGTTTCGATACGCGTACCTTGCCGCTCGAGGAGCGCAAGCGTCTCCTGAGCGAACTGGTCCACAACGAAGGCCCAGTCCGCTACTGCGACCATGTGATCGGGCGCGGCAAGGATTTCTACGCCGCCATCTCGGAGCACGACCTCGAAGGCGTCGTCGCCAAGTTGCGCGACGCGCCTTATCGCGGCACGCGCACCGGCGATTGGCTGAAAATCAAACGCCCGCTGACCCTCCCCTTCGTCATCGGCGGCTACAGCGACCCCGACGGCACGCGAACCCATTTCGGCGCGTTGCTGCTCGGTCAATACGAACCGGACGGCGCGCTGCGCTACACCGACAAGGTCGGCACCGGCTTCAATCAGGACAAGCTGCGCAAGATCCATGCGATGCTCGTGGAGCGCGCGCAAGCGTCGTCGCCGTTCCGCAAACCTGGCCTCGGAGAACCCTTTCCTGAAAAAAGCGCGCATTTCGTGCGGCCAGAGCTGGTTTGCAACGTTCGCTTCACCGAATGGACCGACAGCGGCGGTATCCGCCAGCCGAGTTTTTTGGGCTTGGCCGAGGACACTGATCCTCGCGACTGCATCTATGCCGGTCCCGCCGCTCAGCCGGACACGGACAATAATGCAAGCGATGCCACAATACCCGATTTTGACCAAAACGGAGGCGGTGAAGTGAAAGGACGCAAAGGCCGCGACAAGAGTGCGACGCCCTCGGCGCCCGAGCCGATAGCGTCAATCACCAATCCCGAGAAAATCTTCTGGCCCAAAGACGGCTACACCAAGGGCGACCTGGTCGCATACTACCGCGCGATTTCGAAATGGATGCTGCCGTACCTGAAGGACCGGCCAGTCATGCTTACCCGTTTTCCAGACGGCATCGAGGGCAAGATGTTCTATCAAAAGGACGCGCCCGCTTTTGTGCCGCATTGGATTCGCACCGAGAAAATTTATTCCGAGGACTCGCAGCGCGAAATTTCGTACTTCGTCCTGGACAGCGAAGAGGCGCTCGCCTATGTGGCGAATCTCGCCGCCATCACGATTCACATGTGGTCGTCGCGCATCCCGCACCTCGAGCGTCCCGACTGGCTCCTGTTCGACATCGATCCCAAAGGCAGCACGACGCGCCATGCGGTCGAAGTCGCGCGCGAAGTGGCTAATGTCCTGCGCGAGGTCGGGCTCGAACCTTGTCTGAAGACCTCGGGGCAAATGGGCATTCACGTAGTAGTGGGTCTGGCGCCGAAATATACTTACGATCAAGCGAAGATGTTCTCGGAGTTGGTATCACAAGTAGTAGTCAAGCGGGTGCCGAAAATCGCCACGATCAATCGCAATCCGCGCTCGCGCAACGGCCGCGTATATATCGACTACCTGCAACTCGGCCACGGCAAGACCATCGCGGCGCCGTTCTCGGTCCGCCCGATGCCGGGCGCGCCCGTCTCCGCACCGATGACGTGGAAGGAACTCAAGCCGTCACTCGATCCGGGAATCTACAACATCAAGACGATGCCGCCACGGATATCCCGCATGAAGCGCGACCCATTCCTCGACGCAATCGAAAAGCATGCCGGCCTGGAGAGCGCGCTGCCGAATCTGGAGACCCTCCTGGCCCGCTTCGAGAGCCGTCCCGCGGCCACATCCTGAGCGGACAATCGCAAGCTACTGAATGACTGGCTTGTCGTGTACTTGTAGCTTGCGCAGACTCTCATCGATGGCATAGGCAAGTTCGCCATAGGCGGAGGGCTCGAGCCGAAGCGTCAGGCATCCGATAGTTAGATGAACGATACCGCAGTCGCAGGCATCGATCTTGAAGGTTCCGCATTCGGCGAGCCTATGTCTCTCACATCCTTCCATAGGAGTACTCACAATCACTTGCTCAACGCGGGCAGTGGAATCGTCAAAGTGTCATAGACAGTTATTCTCGGACCATAGGCGGCCTGGAAGATTCCGATACCCTCGGCCGGCCGAATCAGGTTGGTGCGATCGAAAATGTTAAGGAGTGTGATTCTATTCGTCACCTCACCGATCGATGGCACTTGGAAGCCCCGCTGCACCGCAAGGTTTACCTGCACCACGTGCGGCAGCGATTCCAAATCGGCAAAGCCTCCCCTCAGACCGCTGCTGTAGATAACGTCGGAGCTGAACTCCCACGGCTTCCATCGATAGGTGATCCCGCCCGCGGCGCCGTAGAGCGGCTGATGGTCGAGCACGATGTAGTGACGGTTTATGTAGCCGAGCTCATCGGGATCGAAGTTGAATTGTCCGGTCGCCACACCTTTCTGCATATTTCTACCGATAGTTGTGCTGGCATGGGCCGAGAGGTGTTCGCCGTTGTAAGTTATCGCGGTTTCGGTGCCCCAGATGTAACCGTGCTTGTAGTTGAAGGGCGCGAAAATCGGCACGCTGCCAAACTGCCCGGTATCCAGGTAGTGCTTGTTGTATTCGTAGAAAGCATCTTCCGAAACCGTGATGCCTTTCATCAGTTGATGAACTACACCCGCATCCCACTCGTAGTCGTCTTCAGTCTCAGGGTTGACACTTCCCGTTCCAGCGAATCCTGTCGTGCCGGCAAACGCGGCGGGAGCGCCCGGCGAAATTCCCTGGAAGCTCGGCACTTCCATATAGCGGGCAAAACCGGCGTGAAGGGTGGTGTCAGGCCGCGGCAAATAGACGAAATTGATATTGGGGTCGATCTGATTGTTGTAGGTATAGCCGCTCAACCGATCCCATCGAACGCCGAAGCTGGCGCGCAGCTTCTCGGTGAGCTGCCATGTATCTTCCAGATAGATGCCGGACAGCAGGTTGATCTTGTTGGAATTGTTGATCACGCGCACCGGAGTCAGATGAGCGGGCGGCGGCGGTGTCGGAAGTGCGAACACCAGGGAGTTATCGTCGGACTCCACCCCGTATTCGCCGAGATAGCCGCCCGCGCCGAGCGTGTGGTCGCCAAACTTATAAGTGACGTCGCCTTGCAGAGTATTATCGAAGTCGCTGTGAAAGGCGGTCGAGGCGACGCCCTGATAAATAAGTTCACCTACGTTGTCCGGCGTGTAGGTCTGCGAGATATAGTGAGTCGCATAGGCGAGCTGGTAGGTAAGTCCCGGCGCCGGCGCTCCATTCAGTGCAAGAATTCCCATGTAGTCACGAAAGTTGAGATAGGAATTGATATCGGCCGAGGGATAGTTACCGGTACCCACCAGCCCGAACTCGGGAGGAAGGTTGGCCTGGTTGGGGAGTTCGTTGTTGCTGGCGGATACAGACGTAATGAGACTCAGCTTGGTAGTTGGGTTCAAAGCATAGGTAAAAGAACCAAAACCCTGACCCTGAATCGTAGAGTTATGGATAGCATCGGGCGCCGGCGTGGCGGAGCTAAAGGCGCTGTTGCTCATGCTATAAAGCCCGTTGACGTAGTAGCTGAACTTGCCGTCGCATCCGCCGTACTGAAAGCTCGGCTGGACGGTATCGCGCTGCCCGCCATACATGCCGGCACTGCCGCCTGGCTGTTCGCATCCGTCCTTGGTTTCAATGCTCACCACTCCGCCTTGGGCGTAGCTGTAGCGCGCCGGCAGGATGCCATCGAGCAGACTCATCTGCTTGATGAACATCGGATTGATCATCGAGATGAACGGTGGATTGGTATTGATGTCGAGCGGAACCGTAACGCCGTTGATCTCATACTGAAACTGGGGGCCTTCAAAGTTGCGGATGTGGATTTGCTGATTTTGATCGATCGCGACGCCCGGCATCTGGGCCAACACGTCGGTGATGTTGGTATTCTCGCCCTGCGGCAGATTGGAAATGTCCTGCGCCGTCATCGTGAACTTGTTCGAGCCCGTCGTCGAGACGCTATTCTGAGCGCGAATCAGACTGGCCTGCACCGGAACCTTCAACGCGGTCTCAGCGCCAAGCGCCAGTGAGATCGGCCCTGCAGTGCTGCGCGGAAAGTCGACAATCTTGTTTGCCGACTTGAAACCGGGCTTCGACGCTTCGAGCGAATAGATGCCGGGTTTTGCGGGAGCGATTTTGAAGTGTCCGGCCTGATCGGTGGATGCGTGCGCGATCGCGGCGCCATTGCTATCGAGCAATTCAAGCTTCACCTGCGCCAGCGACCGGCCGAGCGTGTCGGTGACGGTACCGGAAATCGGTTGAGCGGCCGCTGAACAAACAGACGCGACGCCCAGCACCAGCGATATTGTGGACGCAAGCGCGATAACCATCCAACGGGCTTTCGTGCCGGCGCTGGGTCTAGGGAATTCCGTGAACGATTGACTCATGCTTCCACCAAGCCGAATTGAGAATGATTCTCAATATCTAGATTGCCGGAGATTGTCAACCGTCCGCTCCAGTCGCCGCAAGCGGACTCGAGGGTGCTACGAAGTCAGCTCAGAACGTGAGAGTCACTGATTGGACTTGGGAGCGGTCACTTCGGTAAACGCGCGGATCGCTTCGATCGCGGTCGGCACGCCGCTGTACTGCGAGACGTGGACGATCAGTTCCTTGATTTCTTCGGGCGGGATGCCGAGGTTCAGCGCTCCGCGCATGTGAAGCCGCAGCTCGGGCCCGCGCCCGAGCGCCATCAGCGCGGTCATCGTGATCAGCGAACGCAATTTGACTGGCAGGCCGGGGCGATTCCAAATCGTGCCAAACAGTTGTTCGTTCAGAAAGGTGGCGAAGCCTTCGTCGAAATTTCGAAGAAATTTGTCGCCGTCCTGCGCGGCCTTCTCGCCCCACAACTTCGTGCGCAACTCCATTCCTTTTTTTGCTGAATCGTCAGACATGAGAACACCTCCGCGGTGATGTTGTGACAGTTATGCGTTGCGTATCATCAGGCCGCCGTCAACCGGGATGATCGCGCCGGTGATGTACGAAGCGGCGGGAAGGCAGAGGCTGAACGTGATGTGCGCGACTTCTTCCGGATAGCCGTATCGCTTAAGCGCGGTGCGGCGCTTGGCGAAGATCGTCTTGTGCTCTTCGGGTATCGCGTCGGTCAGCGCGGTGCGAATCGGTCCGGGACAGATGCAGTTGACTGTAATTCCTTCGGGGCCAAGATCGACCGCCAGCGCGCGCGTGAGTCCAATCACTCCCGTCTTCGCGACCGCGTACGGGCTGTCGCCGGGCGTCGCGCCGAGGCCCTCGGTCGATGCGATGTTGACGATTCGCGCGGCGTCGGACTTGCGCAGATGCACGAGCGCGGCGCGGACCATCCGCTGTTGCGCGGTCAGCAGTCCTCCGATCGTACGGTCCCAAATCTTGTCGTAGTCGTCGGCACCGAGGGGGGAGAAGCCGCCGAAGCCGGCGTTGTTGATCAGGATGTCAAGGCGGCCGAAGCGCGCGGCGACCTCGCCGACGACGCGTTTGATCTCAGCGTGATCGAGAACGTCGAGGCGCCATCCGTGCGCGATGCCACCGGCGGCGGCGATTTCCTCGACGACCCGCGCCACGCCCGCTGCGTTGATGTCGGTGACCGCGACGAGCGCGCCTTCATCCGCAAACAAATGAGCGGTCGCGCGGCCCATCCCGCTGGCAGCGCCGGTAACGATCACGCCGCGCCCCTTCACCGAACGATCGAGTTTCTTCACTGGCTCCACTTTATTTCTCCGTGTCTGACGATTGTCGAGCTATCACACTCGATGTTAGTTGGGGTAGTGAAACGAGTGATCGTCACCACGAACGGAGAAATCTGATGGAATTCGAACGCGTAAAACTCGACATCGAAGGTCCCGTCGGTATCGTAACGCTCAATCATCCCGAAGTCATGAATGCCGTCTCGGCCGAGATGCTCAGCGGGCTGATGAAGGCGCTCGATCACGTCGAGGATCCGAAGAACGGCGTGCGATGCGTGCTGATGACCGGCGCGGGCCGCGGCTTTTGTGCCGGCGCCAATTTGCAGCCGAGCGGCGGCGGTCCCAGCGGCTCGCGCGACGCCGGCTCCGTGCTCGAAACGCAATACCATCCATTCCTGCGACGCCTGCGCGAACTGCCGATTCCATTCGTGACCGCGGTGAACGGCGCTGCGGCCGGCGTCGGGATGAGCTTCGCGCTGATGGGCGACCTCGTGCTGTGCGCGCGATCGGCGTATTTCCTGCAAGCGTTCCGCCGTATCGGCCTGATTCCCGATGGAGGTTCGACCTGGATTCTGCCGCGGCTCGTCGGCAAGGCGCGCGCGATGGAGCTTTCGCTGCTGGCAGAGAAATTGCCGGCCGACAAAGCGCTCGAATGGGGCCTCATCAACCGAGTCTTCGACGATGCGGAGCTGATTGCGAAAGCGAAAGAGATCGCGCGCGACCTTGCGAGTGGGCCGACGGTCGCACTCAGCCTGATTCGGCGGCTCTACTGGGAAAGCGCCGACAATACCTATGAGGAACAGATCAACCTCGAGCGTCAGATGCAGCGCAAGGCCGGCAACACAGCGGACTTCGCCGAAGGCGTGCGCGCGTTCCTCGAGAAGCGTCCCGCGAAGTTCAAAGGTGAATGACCATGGCGAACACCGAAAAAGATCGCGACGCGTGGTTGGCGCAAGTCAGTGAGGATGCGCTCGAGCCGGAACTGCCGATTGTCGATCCGCATCATCACCTGTGGGACCATCCGGGCAGCCGCTACATGCTCGACGAGATTTTGCGCGATACCAATTCGGGGCATCGCGTGCTCGCGACGGTGTTCGTCGAGTGCATGTCGATGTATCGCGCCGACGGCCCGGAACCGATGCGGCCGGTCGGTGAGACGGAGTTCGTCAACGGCATCGCAGCGCAAAGCGCGAGCGGGCAATACGGCGAGACTCGCGTCGCGGCTGGAATCGTCGGCTTTGCGGATCTGACGCTGGGCGACGCGGTAGTGCCCGTTCTCGAGGCGCATATCGCGGCGGCGCGGGCGCGTTTTCGCGGCATCCGGCACGCGGGCGGCTTCGACGCGAGTCCCGACGTGAGGAATTCGCACACCAATCCGCCGCCGGATTTGTACGAATCGAAGCGTTTTCGCGAAGGCTTCGGCAAGTTGAAGGGATTAAATCTCAGCTTCGAGGCGTGGCAGTACCATCCGCAGATGCCGGCGGTGACTGCGCTCGCGAAGGCGTTCCCGGATACGACGATCGTGCTCAATCACTTTGGCGGACCGCTGGGGATCGGTCCCTACGAGGGCCGCCGCGCGGAAATATTCGGCGAATGGAAGAAGAACCTCACGGAGCTCGCGCGATGCCCGAACGTCGTGGCCAAGCTCGGCGGAATCAACATGCCGGTGAATGGCTTCGGGTGGCATCGCAGGCCCACGCCGCCAACCTCTGAAGAACTCGTATCGGCGACGCGCGACTACTATCTGCACGCGATCGATCAGTTTGGTCCGCGGCGATGCATGTTCGAAAGTAACTTCCCGGTGGACCGGGTTTCATGCTCGTACGTCGTGCTGTGGAACGCCTTCAAGAAAATCGCGGCCGGGTTCAATCGGGAGGAAAAAGCGCAGCTATTCCATCGCACCGCGGCTGAGGTCTATCGGCTGAAACTGGCGAATCCAGCCTGATCGCCCGTCGTAAAACTGCGTCGTTCGCTTCGATTGAACAATCTGTGCACCCGGTTGTCACGCCTTATTTGTGACAGCTCAGGCCGAGCAGACGAGGCAGGTGACTTATGGCTACGACGCTTGCGCGGAAACGGGCGGCAGAGGTTAGTTCCGTTGGCTTTATCGATCGCGCGGGAAATTCGCGAAGGAAGACGGCGCTATCCGGCCTTGTGGACGAGCTGGTGGTCGCGTTCTTCGTGGCGATGGCCGTCATGTGGGTCGTCACGACGATCGCCGGGATTTTTGGATAGACGCTTACACGTTGACGGTGCTCATGTCGTGGTAGCGGCCGCCGGCGGCGAAGCCCTTGGGCGCGACTTCCTCGATGCGGGCGAGATCGCTCTTCGACAGCTGGACCTTCACCGCCGCGACATTCTCTTCGAGATAGGTGCGACGCTTGGTGCCGGGAATCGGAACCATGTCGCGGCCCTGCGCGAGCACCCATGCGAGCGCGAGCTGGCTTGGCGTGATGTTTTTCTCGCGCGCGATTTCCTGCAGCCGATCGACGACCTTCTGATTCCGCTGCATATTCTCGTCATCGAAACGCGGCGAGACTTTGCGCCGCATGTCGTCGGCCGGCAGCTCGCGAAGGTTGCCCGTGAGGAACCCGCGTCCGAGCGGGCTGAACGGGACGAAGCCGATGCCGAGCTCGCGCAGCGTCGGAATCACGTCGTCTTCGTAGTCGCGGGTCCAAATTGAGTATTCCGACTGTAGCGCCGTAATCGGATGCGTCGCGTGCGCGCGGCGAATCGTATTTGCGCTCGCCTCCGACAGACCGAGGTAACGGACCTTTCCATTGCGCACCAGCTCGGCCATCGCGCCGACGGTCTCCTCGATGGGCACCTGCTTGTCGACCCGATGCTGGTAGTAGAGATCGATATGATCGACGCCGAGGCGTTTCAACGACGCGTCGCAGGCTGAGCGCACGTATTCCGGCCGCCCGCAGATTGCGCGTTTGCCGTCTGGGAGCACCTGGTTGGCGAACTTGGTCGCGATGATCACGCGGTCGCGATACTTCTTCAGCGCCTTGCCAACCAGTTCTTCATTGTGACCAACACCGTAAACGTCGGCAGTGTCGAAGAAGTTGAAGCCGAGCTCGACTGCGCGCTCGAGCGTGGCGACGGATTCCTTGTCGTCGCGCGGACCGTAAAACTGCGACATACCCATGCATCCGAGCCCAAGCTCAGATACTTCGAGACCCTGCGTGCCAAGTTTTCGCTTTTCCATGATGTCCTCGTCTACGTATTGAATAGCCGAATCGGCGCGGTGATCGGAAGCGCCGTTTTCTGTATTCACGGCGGGCGCCGACGAATGCGTGCGAATAGTACGATGCCAAGTTCTGTCGCTGAGAACGAGATGCTAAAATTGTAGCCTGGTTGTAGCGGGGATCGCGTCGTAAGAGGGAGGATTCGTGACGAGCGTTGGCGGCGGGGTACGGTCCGCATCTTCATACTCAGCTCTGCGTGCGGCCGTTGCGTCATTGGTCCTCACTGTCACGATTTTGGTCGCGGCGGGCGCGCATGCCCAGGTAAGCGCGGGCAACGCCAAGACCGGCAAGTTGGTGAGCAAGCTTGCCGTGACGCCGAAGCAACTGGACTTCAGCCGAATACATCTATCGAGCGGGACCGTAACAGAAGCCAAGTCCTTCACCATCGAGGACACTGGCGGGGTTGCCCTCTCGGTAACCGTTGGAGCACCAAGCGGAAGCCAATTCTTCACGATATTGTCGGGACAGGGAACGGCGGTGATTCAGCCGCACGGCGCTTCAACCGTCACGGTGGAATTTGCGCCGCTCCACTCTTCGAAGAGTTTCACGGCAAGCATCGCGATCGACAGCGACGCGACCGCCGGCACCGCCAAGGATAAAGTCAAGCTGACGGGATCCGCAAAAGGATCGCTACCGGCCACGCCCACCGCAACCGCGACTGCGACGCCGACCGCCTCGGCAACGCCCACGGCTACTGCAACGCTCACGGCCACCGCCACTGGTACTGCAACAAGAACTGCCACGGCAACCGCAACGGCCACTTCGACCGCGACCCCTACCGCCACCGCGACTCATACTGCAACGCCAACGGCTACAGCTACTGCAACGCCGACGGCCACAGCCACCGCGACTGCAACGAGAACGGTCACTGCAACACCATCGGCCACCGCAACGAGAACTGCCACGGAAACCGCAACGGCCACTGCGACCGCCACTCTTACTGCAACGCGGACGGCCACGGCCACCGTCTCTGCTACGCCAACAGCCACTGCGACCGCGACGCTTACAGCGACCGCTACCGCGACCTCAACGGCCACGGCAACACTCACGGTCACTGCGACGGCAACTGCAACCCTGACCGCAACGCCAACCGCGACCGCGACTGTGACGGCAACGCCCACCGCTACCGCGACCTCAACGCCGACGACCACCGCAACTGCGACGGCAACGCCCACGGCGACAGTAACTGCGACAGCGAGCAGGACAGTGACCGCAACTGCGACGCCGACATCCGCCGCGACAACGACGGCGACTCGAACTGTAACGCCGACATCCACGGCGACCGCAACTCAGACTGCAACCGCAACGTCAACCGCCAACGGCACGGCGACTCGAACCGCTACGGCGACTGCAACGCTTACTCCGACCGCAACGGCGACCCCGACTCTGACGGCGACGGCCACATCAACCGCCGCCGCTACATCAACGGCGACTTCGACCTCCAGCGCGACGCCTACACCCGCCGTCCAGACCGACGTGCTGACCTATCACAACGATATCGAGCGCACCGGCCAAAATCTGACCGAAAGCGTTCTGACGACCAGCAACATCAACAACGTCACCAACCCAACGCCTTCGTTCGGTCAGCTGTTCCAGGATTCGGTTGATGGACTGGTTGACGCGCAGCCGCTCATCAAGACGCAGGTGAGTATCCCGGGCCATGGCGTACACGACGTGCTCTACGTCGTCACCGAGAATGACAGCGTCTACGCGTTTGACGCCGACACGAGCGGGCCGCCTCTTTGGCAGGTATCGGTGGTCGGCACAGGTGAGACTCCCTCGGATCCGCGGGGATGCAGCCAGGTGCCGAACCAAATCGGCATCACCTCGACGCCGGTTATCGATCCTTCGGCGGGCCCCAACGGCACCATTTACCTGGTGGCAATGTCCAAGAACACGACGACCAGCGCCTACATCCAGCGCCTCCACGCGCTCGACATGACGACCGGCGCCGAAGAATTCGGCGGTCCAGCTACCGTCACGGCAACTTTTTCTCCCGGTCCCGCTTTCAGTCCGGGGCAGTACAAGGAACGCGCGGCATTGCTCCTGCTCAACGGCCAGATCATCACCACATGGGCATCGCATTGCGATGACAAGCCGTACAACGGCTGGATCATGGCCTACGATCAGAACACGCTGGCGCAGACTTCCGTTCTGGATATCACTCCCAGCGGCAGCGAAGGCGCGATTTGGCAGGCCGGAGGCGGACCGGCGGCTGACAGCTCGGGCAACATCTATCTGCTGGACGGCAACGGTACGTTCGACACGACTCTCACCGCGCAGGAATTCCCGAGCAAAGGAGATTTCGGCAACGGTTTCCTCAAACTGTCGAACTCGAGCGGATTACAGGTCACCGACTTCTTCGAGCCTTACGACACCGTCAACGAGTCGAACGAAGACGCTGATTTGGGCTCGGGCGCATCGATGGTGTTGCCCGACATGACCGACTCGACCGGCACGACCAAGTCTCTCGCGGTCGGCGCCGGCAAGGACGGCAACATCTACCTCGTCGATCGCACTAACATGGGCAAATGGAACTCCACGAGCAACAACAATCTAAACGCCTACCAGGTACTGACGGGAGCATTGGACAACGGCGAATGGGCGGTGCCGGCGTATTTCAATTTCACTCTTTACTATGGCGGAGTGAGCGAACCACTTCAGGCGTTCGGGTTTACGCAGGCCAAGCTCGGAGCGATGCCGTCGTCGATCAGCAGCGAGACCTACGCCTACCCCGGGACGTCGCCGAGCATTTCGGCCAACGGCACGAGCAACGCAATCGTGTGGGCAATCGAGAATGGATCAAGCGGTGGAGTTCTGCACGCTTATGCGGCGACCAACCTGGCCACCGAATTGTACAACAGCAGCAAGGTGGCCGCGGACGGTTTCTCGGACAACAAGTTCGTCACGCCGACTATCGCGAATGGCAAGGTGTACGTCGGTACGCCGAACAGCGTCGCGGTATTCGGGCTAAAGCCCTGAGCCGGTACCGCTCGGATTCTTCCGGTTGGCGGCGATGAACCGAAGCATCAGCGCCTGCAGCTCCGCGCCATGTGGTCCGAACAGAATCGCGGTGCCGTGCGCGCGGCCCGGGTAAACCTCGATCGATTTCGGCGCCACCGCCGATCGAAACAGGATTTCCGGCTGCCCTCCGACCAATGGATCGCCGGCCGACGTAACAAACAGTATCGGCGCGCGAACGTGGCGGATTGAATCGGTAACCACGAGTCCGCCAAAGCTGGTCGGCACCGAGATGCAAATGATTCCCGCCACGTCCTCGCGCGCGGCTACCAGGATTGCGGCCTCGGCGCCGAGACTCGCGCCTGCGATGAAGATCTGCGAGACGCGCCGGCGCATGAACTGGTAGGCGGCCAACAGGTCGGTGCCGGCGAACTCGGTGCCTGAAGTCCCCTCCGATTCAGTGAATCCGCGAAAATCAAAAGTCAGCGCCTGATAGCCGTGCGCCGCGAGTACTTGCGCAAAATCGGTCCAGTCGGACTGATCGGCGGGATACATATGCGCCAGGATCACGCCGGTCGAGCCGGTCCCATAAAGATGGCCGCGTAGCAGCACGCCGTCGGAAGTCGTGAACGAGACGTGCTCGCCGCCGAGATCCTGCGGCTTACGCCGCGAATTCGGCGCGAAGCATCCCGCGACTAGCGTGAAGACGATCGAAAGCGCAACTGCGCCGCTCCTTCGCCGCGCTTGTAAGGAGCCTGATCGCTGGTAGTAAGATGGGGCCATCGGAGGAAGCAACATGACAAAACTTCACGGAACTTCAAGATCACGCAGCGCCCGGTCTTTGTGGGCGCTCGAAGAGCTCGGCGTCAGCTACGAGCATCTTCCGATGCCGACTACCGACGCCAAGTCGCCCGCGCATCTCAAGCTCAATCCCAACGGCCACGTGCCCGTGCTCGAAGACGACGGCGCCGTGGTTTGGGAATCGATGGCGATCAATCTCTACCTGGCCGAAAAATACGGCAAGAATTCGCTGTGGCCGTCCGATCCCGCCGCGCGCGCCGAGATCTACAAGTGGAGTTTCTGGGCGATAACCGAAGTCGAGCCGCATCTCCTCACCTTGTTGCGCAACCGCGTGATGGCTCCGCCCGATCAGCGTGACGAGAAGGCCGCGCAGGCCGCCGTCGAAGCGTTGAAGGCGCCGATGAACGCGCTCGAGGAATCGCTCAAGGGCAAGGAATTTCTGCTCGGCAAGAACTTTACGATCGCGGATCTGAATGTAGCAGCGGTCATGAGTTGGATGCCGATGATGAAGCTGGACCTGTCGTCAACGCCGAACGTTGCGGCATGGCTGCAGAAGTGTCTCGGACGCGAAGCGAATAAAAAAGTTCGCGGGCTGAAGTAATCGGCAGCCGAAGGAAGTGAGGTAGCAATCATGGGAGTGTTGTCAGGCTATCGCGTCATCGAGCTGGCCGGGATTGGCCCCGGACCAATGTGTGCGATGCTGCTGTCGGACATGGGCGCGGACGTGCTCCGAATCGATCGCGCAGCGGACGCCGGTTTGGGCATCGCAATGGATCCGAAGTACAGCCTGCTGAATCGCGGCCGCCGCTCGGTCGCATTCGATCTCAAAAAGCCCGAAGCGATCGAGGCCGTCCTGAAGCTGGTCGCGAAAGCCGACGCGTTGATCGAAGGTTTCCGTCCCGGCGTAACCGAGCGGCTCGGTCTCGGCCCCGACGATTGCCTCAAGCGCAACCCGCGTCTCATCTATGGGCGCATGACGGGATGGGGCCAGGAGGGTCCGCTCGCGCATGCGGCCGGCCACGACATCAACTACATCGCGCTGTCGGGCGCGCTGCACAGCTTCGGGCGCAAAGGCGATGCTCCGGTTCCTCCGCTCAACCTGGTCGGCGATTTCGGCGGCGGCGCGCTTTACCTGGCTCTGGGAGTCGTCGCGGGCCTGCTCGAGGCGCAGAAGTCCGGCAAGGGTCAGGTGGTCGATGCGGCGATGGTCGATGGGGCCGCGTCGTTGATGACCGCGATCTACGGCATGCACGGCTCTGGGTTCTGGAACAACGAGCGCGGCGACAACATCCTCGACACGGGAGCTCACTACTACGAAGTTTACGAAACCAAGGACGGCAAGTACGTCGCGATCGGATCGATCGAGGCGAAGTTCTATGCCGAGTTGCTCGAGAAGTCAGGGCTGAAGAGCGAAGAGCTTCCGCATCAGCAGGATCGCAAGTCGTGGCCCAGGATGAAGGAGCGGCTGAAGACGCTGTTCCGTACGAAGACGCGTGACGAGTGGTGCAAAATAATGGAGGGCAGCGATATTTGCTTCGCGCCCGTGCTCAACATGGATGAAGCGCCGAAGCATCCGCACAATAAGCATCGCGGAACTTTCATCGAGGAAGGCGGAGTGACGCAGCCGGGACCCGCGCCTCGATTCTCGCGCACGCCGAGTAAGATTCAGCGCCCACCCGCGCGGCCGGGCGAGCATACCGTGGAAGCTCTGCGCGACTGGGGCTTCGCCGACTCGGATTTGGAGACGCTCCGCAAATGCGGCGCGATCACCTAGGCGCTTAGTTCGTCGAACAGCGCCTACTTCAGAGCGGAAAATGAGGTCGGCATCAGGATGCTGTTGGTGATCGAGGCGACTATCGGGCCTTCGACTTCGCTCTTCGCCCGCGCCTCGATCCATTCGGGATCGGCAGCGAATGCGGCGAACTTCTTGTCGCGATCGGCCAGCGATTCCCATTGCAGCATATAAACCAGGTCGGAATTCGACTCACCGATCGCCACCGTCCAGAATCCGACCTGCTTGATGCCGTGCTTCTCGAACAAGCGGCAGGTGAGAGTGTCGAAGCGCTTCACGATCGCGGGCAAGCGTCCCGGCACGCAGTGATAAACGCGCAGCTCATAAACCATCTCGTCTCCTCCTCAGCAAAGCGATTGATTACTGGACTCTCAATGCTATTGCCAGAGACTCAAGGAAACAGCCACCTGGCGCGCTGGCGCAGGCGGGGCTCGCTCAACTATAAAATCGGGCATGCGCCGATTTGATCGAATGCTTACCCGCGTCGCGATTCTTGCCGCGATCGTTCTGGTTGTCGATGTGACGCTGCCGACCCGCCCCGCTGCTGCCGGCGAGGCCGTCGCGCACACCATCGACGTAAACGGCGTGAGCCGTAACTACCTGCTCTACGTGCCGCCCGGGCAGAGTGGGAAACGTCTGCCGGCGTTCATCATGATGCACGGCAGCGGGAGCACTGCCGCGATGCAGGAACGCTACTCGAACCTCGATGCGTTCGCTCAGGCACACGGGCTTGTCGTCATGTATCCGAATGGAATCGACAAACACTGGAACGACGGGCGTGTGATCGGGCACGAGTCGATGGCGGACGACATCGCGTTCATGAAGGCGATGCTGGCGGAGGTCACGGCCCAGGGATTGATCGATCCCAAGCGAGTCTATGCGGCAGGGATTTCCAACGGCGGCTTCATGGCGCAGCACATGGCGTGTGTGATGCCCGACGCGCTGGCTGGAATCGCCGTGGTAGCGGCGACGCAGCCGGTCGATGCGGCGTGCCCGTCGCCGCACCCGATGCCCGTGATCTTCTTTCATGGCACCGCCGACAAATTCGTTCCATTCGATGGCGGCCCGATCGCTCCGCAACTCGGTAATCGCGGCACCGCTATGAGCAATGCGCAGGCAGTCGCGATTTGGCAAAAGCGCAACGGCTGCGGCCCTGCGCAAAAGACGCAGTTGCCCGTGAAGGACGATCCGATGCAGGTAACGGTCGAATCCTATTCCTGCCCTGCCGGGCGCGGATTGGAAGACGTGATCGTACAGGGCGGCGGCCATACATGGCCCGGCGCCCATCAGGGATGGCTGGCGACCAGAATCCTTGGACCGGTGACCGACAACATAGACGCCAACGACACGATGTGGACCTTCTTCCAGTCACAAGCCCCGAAGTGAGCGATCACCGAGCCAGCGTGAAGGCCTATGCGCGACCTGTGAGGCGGGCGCGCTCGAGAACGCCTTCGAAAATTCGCACCGCCACGGCGTCCACCAGCATCCCGCCCGCTCCTGCGGCGCCTGCGCCGTCGCGCGTTGCCGCCTGGTAGGCTTCGGACATTTTGCGCGCGTTTTCGATTTCGTGCGGCGTCGGCGCGAACACGTCGTTGGCGATTTCGATCTGACTCGGATGTATCGCCCATTTGCCGACGGCGCCGAGCGTCGCCGCCCACGTCGCCTCGCGCCGGTAGCCATCGGGATCCCTGAAGTTGCCGAATGGCCCATCGATCGCGTCGATACCGTTGGCGCGGCACGCTGTGATCATCCGCACGCGCGCGTGATGCCACATGTCGCCGGGATACCGCAGCGCCGGATCGCTCGCGACGCCGAAGCGCATGCCCTGGCTCGCCGACAGATCGCCGAAGCCGAGGATGAGCGCCTCGAGCCGCGGCGACGCCGCCGCAATTTCTTCGACGTGCGCAAGCGCGGCGCTCTCCTCGATCAGCGCCTCAATACCGATTTTGTTTTTGAGATGGAGCTTGGTCTCGAGCTGCGTCAACAGCGTGTCGAAGAACCAGATGTCGCGCGGCGCCTTGGGCTTCGGCACGATTATAACGTCGAGTTTGTCGCCCGCGCCCTCGACGACTTCGATCACGTCGTCATGCGCCCAGTGGGTGTCGGCGCCGTTGACGCGCACCGCGCGAATCTTCTTGCCCCAATCGAGATTGCGCAGCGCATCGACGGCGTTCTTGCGCGCCGCTTCCTTCTGCGCCGGCGCGACCGCGTCTTCGAGATCGAGAAACACCATGTCGGCCGCGGTTGCCATCGCCTTTTCGATCATCTTGGGACTCGAAGCCGGCGTCGAAAGTTCGGACCGTCTTAGTCGAAGCGTCATGATTGCTCCTTGTGCGCGACTGATATTCCCGCGTCAGCGAGCACCTGCGCGGTATGCTCGCCCAGGCGCGGCGCGCGGGCGTAAATTCCCGACGGCGTACGCGTCAGCTTGATCGGACATCCCGCGAGCACGATCGGCGGATTGTCGCCGGGCTGCTCGACCTCGACCAGCATGTCGCGCGTCCGCGGGTGCGGGTCCTCGAAAATATCTTTGGCCGTGTTGACCGGACCCACCGGCACCTTGCCGCCGATCGCATCGACGATTTCGCGCGTGCTGTGTGCCGGCGTCCATTCGGTGAGAATGCCGCGCACGAACTCGGCGTTGGCGACCCGCTTGTGAACGTTGCGCGTGCGATTGTCGGTCGCAAGTTCAGGCCGGCCGATCGCGTCGCAAAGAATCTTCCAGTGATTTTCGCCAGGCGCCGCGATCGCGACGGCGCCGTCGCGCGTCGGAAAAATATCGAATGGACACAGCACCGGCGTCCCGTTGCCGCCCGGTTCGCGAATGATGCCGGCACCCGAGTAGCTGTAAACGATCATCTCGCACAGCGCGAGAATCGCGTCGTACATCGCCACGTCGAGGAACTGCCCCTGCCCAGTCCGCCGCGCCGCATGAACGGCAGCCACGACTCCCAGCGCGGCGAGCGTGCCGGGATAAATGTCGCCGACCGCGGGACCGGCTTTGTAGCCACCGCCGTCTTGCGGACCCGTGACCGCGACCAGCCCGCCCATGCTCTGCGCGACGATATCGAAAGCGGGCCAATCCGCGTACGGACTCGCGCCGGTGCGCGGATCGCCGAAGCCGCGAATCGCCGCATAAACGAGCGCCGGTTTGATTACGCGCAACCGCTCGTAACTGATTCCCGCGCGATCCATCACGCCAGTCTTCGCGTTCTCGACGACCGCATCCGCCGTCTGCACCAGTCTGAAGAAACTCTCGCGGTCCGCGTCGGTCTTGATGTCGAGCACGACGCTGCGCTTGTTGCGATTGACGCTCGCGAAATATCCGCCGTAGTCGCATCCTTTTCGATCGGGCGGAAGCGGTCCCAGGCTGCGGCTCATGTCGCCCGCGGGCGGCTCGACCTTGATCACCTCGGCGCCAAGATCGGCCAGCAGCATCGTGCAATACGGACCGGCCAGCGCCTGCGTCAGATCGAGCACGCGAACGTCCGAAAGCGGTCCCGTGCGTGCCTTCATCGACTGCCCCAATGCGACCGCCGCTTGATCAGCACGGTGCGCTCGCCTTCGAAGACGACCGTCCCATCATGCTTGGTGCCCCAATGTTTGAAGCGCACGATGCCGGCGTCATCGCGATCGGCATCGCGCTTCTCGATCACTTCGCTGTAGGCGTAAAGCGTGTCGCCATGGAATACCGGCGAGGTGAATCTGATTCCTGTAAGACCGAGTTCCGCAAGCGCATTTTCTCCGGTGTCCTGCGTTGCCAGCCCGATGCATACCGAGCCGGTGATAAGCCCGAAGACGAGGCGCTGGCCGAATTGCGTCGACCGCATGCGATGTTCGTTGTAGTGGCCGTCGGCGGTGTTCAGCACAAGCTTCGTGAGCATCTGGTTTTCGATCTCGCCGATGGTAGTGCCGCGCGCGTGACGCATCTTCGCGCCGACTTCGAAGTCTTCAAAGTAATTCCCCGTGCCCGTCAGTTTCGAGATCGATGTACTCACTTTCTTACCTTCGGCAGCAGGCGGTCGGAGATGATCCGCAACTGGATTTCGGAAGTGCCTTCGAAAATTTTTGTCAGACGCGCGTCGCGCCAGTAGCGCTCGAGCGGAAAGTCCTTGGTGTAGCCGTAGCCGCCGTGAATCTGCAGCGCCTGGCTGGTCACGCGCTCGGCCATCTCGGAGGCGAACAGCTTCGCCATCGAGGCCTCTTTGTCGCATCGCCGCTTGCTGTCAACTTCGGTGGCGACGAAATACATAAGCTGGCGCGCGGCTTCTATCTCGGTCGCCATCTCGGCCAGCTTGAAACGAATCGCCTGGAACTCTCCAATCGGCTGTCCGAACGCGACGCGCTTCTGCGCATATGCCAGCGAGTCTTCGAGGCCGCCGCGCGCAAGCCCGATCGCACGCGCCGCGGTGTGCACGCGCGCCACCTCGAGTCCGCTGACCGCGCCGTAGAATCCCTTGCCCTCGCCGCGATCCTCGCGCTCGCGGCCGAGCAGCGCGTCGGCGGGCAACTTGAAGTTGTCGAAGTGCAGCTCCCACGTCTTCCAGCCGAAGTAACCTATCTTGCGAATCGGCGAGCCGGTCAGCCCCGGCGGAAATTTGCCTCGCTCCTTGAGGACTAGAAATTGACTGATGCCTTCATGGCGACGGCGCGGATCGGACGGCTGCTTGGTGCGCGCCAGTACCGAGATGAAATCCGCACCGTCGGCAAAAGTGCACCAGGTCTTGGTGCCGTTGAGCATCCAGCCGTCGCCGTCGCGCGTCGCCTTGCAGGAGACGTTGGCGAGATCGGAGCCCGCATCCGGCTCCGACAGCGCGGCCGCGCCCAGAAATTCTCCGCGCGCCATCCGAGGCAGATATTCGCGACGCTGCGCCGCCGTGAAGCCGCCGCCGAGTCCGTTACCGCGCGCGATGATGCTCGCGACGCTCATCCACGCGCGCGCAAGTTCCTCGGTGATCAGCGCATACTCGAACGCGCCCAAGCCAAGCCCGCCGTATTCCTCCGGGATGACGACGCCGAAGTAGCCCATCTCCGCGAGTTTGTCGCGGAGCGCCATCGGGATATCGCCCTGCTCGGGATCGAGCTTGTTCGCGATGGGCAGAACCTCGTTCATCGCGAACTCGCGCGCCGCATTCTGAATCATCCGCCGCTCGTCGGTCATGTAACTCACAATGGCGCTCCTCTGCGTTTGGCGACGAGGTTGGTGCGCTCGTAGCTGATGACGAGTTCGTCGCGTTGATTGCGCGCCTCGGTGCGCCAGGTGACGATCCCGAAATTGCCGCGGCTGGCAGATTCGCGCGTCGAGACCACAGTACTGCGCGCCCTCAACGTATCGCCGGGATAGACGGAACGATGAAATTCGAGCCCGTTGATGCCGAGAAACGGGCCGCCCGCCTCGCTCAAGTCCTCGACCGAGATGCCGACCACCGTGCACGCGACCAGCATCGGATTGACGACCACGTCGGGATGGCCGTGAGCGCGCGCGTACTCGGCGTTGAAGTAGAGCGGGCAGTGCGCGAGCGTCGCGGTGGTGAACAGCGAATTGTCGCCGGCATTGATCGTGCGCCCCCAATGATGCTCGAAGACCTGGCCCTCGTGGAATTCCTCGAAGGAGTGGCCTTTGTGCACGAGCTTGAACTGAGTGAAATCGGGATCCGCCATAAACCAGGCTCCTACTGTTCACAACTATTGCACGGACCCGCCGCTTCCAGAAAATGGTCGAATCGTGCAAGATGGCGCTGACTCACAACCATCGGAGACTCAGATGAAGACAGAGACAGTTGAATACAAGGACGCAGACGTAACCCTTCGCGGCTATCTCGCTTTCGACGACAAAAAGGCGGGCAAGCGCCCCGGAGTTCTCGTGATGCCGGAGGCGTTCGGACTCGGCGAGCATGCAAAGAAGCGCGCCGAACGGCTGGCGGAGCTTGGCTACGTCGCTTTCGCGGGCGACCCTTACGGCAACGGAGTCGAGGTCGCAAGCCTGCCGGAGGCAATGAGGCTTGCGACGCCGCTGTTTTCTGACCCATCGAAACTTCGCAAACGCGGACGTGCCGCGCTCGATCATCTCGCGTCAATTCCGCAGACCGACGCCGGACGGTTGGCAGCGATCGGATTCTGTATGGGTGGCACATTTTCGTTGGAGCTCGCTCGCGAGGGCGCACCGCTTAGGGGAATCGTCAGCTTTCACGGCGGCCTGCAGACGCAGCGACCAGCCGAAGCTGGAAAGGTCAAAGCGAAGATTCTTGTTTGCACCGGCGCCGATGACACTTTGATTCCCGTCGAGCAGGTCAACGCCTTCGAGGCTGAGATGATCAAGGCCGGCGCGGACTGGCAGGTGATCACCTACGGCGGCGCAAAGCACAGCTTCACGAATCCGAATTCGGACAGCATTGGGATGCCCGGCATCGGATATAACAAGCTGGTCGATGCGCGATCGTGGAAAGCTATGACCGACTTCTTCGAGGAAATATTTGCAGCCTAGCTGCTAGAACTCTTCCTGGTGCGAGTCTTTGCAGGTATGGGCTTAGCCTTGTCGGCCGGCTCGGCGCGATTCCCAGCGGTCGCCAACGCCAGCATCATGATCAGAGTCATCAAAACGGCGCTGGCTGTGGACAAATAGTATGACCACCGACGGATAAAAGTAGGACGCAACTCGACTAAGACATTGTGCGTGCCGGCTGGAAGGTTGAAGGTGATCTCGCCGCTATTCGCAGCGGGAGATGTCGTAACCTTATGGTCGTCGACGAGCACCGTCCATCCGGGATAGTCGAAAACCGAGTCCTGCATCAGCGCGGGCCCGCTCGCATCGACCTTGAACGATTGGCTATTCGAGCTGACGCCGAGTTGAGACACTATCGGTGCGGATCGCACACCTTTGAGCAGGACGCTGTCGAATTTGGGACGGTAAAGCACAGTCCGTGGCTCGTACTCTTCACGAGTCGTCGTGTTTAACCCCTTCTGAGCGATTAGCTCAGCATTGTAGTAAGCTTCATCATAGGTCTGAATTCCCTTTGGTTGGGTGTGCGCGACATTGAGTAGAACTACGGCTGCGATCGCGACATATGTCAGCCGAGGGCCAATGCGATCGAAGACATAGAGCGCCAGCAACGGCATGAACAACGCCGGAACGCATAGAGTGCGCCACGGATAGGCCAGGTATTGAAGCGTATCGAAGTTCGCCCAAATAGACCACGACAGATCGGTAGCTAAGAGCGCAAAGACCATCGACACGGCGGCAAAGAGCATCGCGTCCAGCCGGCGGGTGCGGCTTGCCGCGCGCATCGCAACGACGAGACCGGCCACGGCCAAGGCTATGTGTACGAGCCCGAGTGAATACGAGATTCCGTTCGTAGGACCGCGCGACGCATAGCCGTATCCCCATGGCGACCAGAACAACTGGGATGGCGATATTATGTAGTTCGTCCAATTCAGAAAGCCGATGCGCAGAAGATCGGTTTTGACAAACTCACGTTCAAGCAACGCGGGAAGCCAGAAGAAAGCACTAAGTGCCAGTCCGCCGACGAGCACGGAAGCGCCGGCCACGGCAGTTTTCAACCGATGGTCAGAGACGGCGGCGCGGACGGCCACCAACGCCGCGAATGCGGGAAACATCAGCAGCGCGATCGCGTTATGCGCCAGTGGCAGCATCGCGACCGCGAGCGCGCCGAGCACCACAGTGACTACCGTCGGGCGCTGAATAGCTGTGATCAACCCGAGCAACGCCACGGGAGCTACCGCAATCGCAGCCGACTCGGCAAATCGACCACACACGTAGATATCGAGAGCCTGATAGGGGGCGAATAGCCATGCGGCCGCGGCGCCGATTGAGGCGATACGAGAAAAAGAGAGATTGCGACCGATCAGAAAGATTGCGATCGCGCCGAGAGCGAACAAAATCGCCAGTCCAAATTGAAGTGAATTCGCCCGCGACAAACCGGCCCTGAAGAAAGGCAACGCCATCGCGTAGATCAGCGGCGGTGCGAATTCGAATAACGGCTGACCGTGGCCCGCGCCAAGGTCCGGCGCCCATACCGGCGGGAATTGATGGTCGCCCAGAATTTTAGCGAATTCAGTCAGCCGCGGCGGGTACTCGAGCGAGTCGTGGCCATCGAGCAGGTTGCCGCTGAATAGCGCGCGCGTGAAGAGCAGGATCAAGACCGCAAGCGCGAGCGCTGTGCGGGTGCGGGGAGTATCCCAGGATGTCGCCAACTCGGCTAGTCGCGCGCTAATCCTGCGTTCCCTCGCAGCGTAGTTGGGCCTGCGCATAGCTGGCGCGATCAAACCGACCAGGATAAATCCGGCGAGCAACAATATCGGCTTGATCGCACCTGGATGGTAGCGCACTACGATCTGATGTTCGCCGGGAGTGACTGGTATCGCGCAGAAGTTGGGATAGACGCGAAAGATTGGCGCCGCCTTTCCGTCAACGGTGGCTTGCT
The DNA here is from genome assembly GCA_963711565.1 of uncultured delta proteobacterium. Taxonomy (GTDB): domain Bacteria; phylum Desulfobacterota; class Binatia; order Binatales; family Binataceae; genus Binatus. Next base: position 614,501 of record CAVQEQ010000003.1, read on the forward strand.
GGCCGGGAAAGTAGGTGATCTTGAGCAGTGCATAGCACGGTCGTAGGACTGCCAGCCGCGCACTATAGGTCTCACCTTCCTTGCTTTCAGATATTACTTCGCCGCGCGAAGTCGAAAATCCTGGATCGAGCGGAGGCAGCGCTTGGAACATCTTCCATTCAGGCACTCCTTTGAGATCGCCACCTAATGCGACCACCGCGCCGGCTCGCACCGCAGGGTCGTTCATCCAATTCCAGTCGCGGTTAAGCACGGTAGTTAGTGGACCGTCATAACGCGCACCGATATCTACAAGGCCGAAATAACCTTCGCTTGAGGCCTCGTAAACCGCGAGATTGCCGTGAACCGCGCGACGCTTGAAGTAAGAGGGCACCGCTTGGGTCGTGGGCGCCAGCACCGCCCGCATCGCGAACAGCCGGGCCTGGTAAGGATCGTGGTCATCGATCTCCGCCGTCACGTCTGAGCTCCACGACAAGCTGTGATAGAGAAAGCTGAGCTCATCGAACCCCGCCAGCGTGAGTAAGGAATACGGCTGCATCCTGGCGATTTGGAAATGAGAGGCCCAACCCCCCGTAGGACCGCACCACACGCGGCCCGGCCGCTCGCGCAGGATCGTGCCGATGTCGGCAAGCGACGCCTCCAGATCGCCGCCCTCGACCACAATTGCGGCGAGACTCTCGTCTCCCCATTGGTTGTTCAGCTTCAGGTAACTCGCGCGTTCGGTGAAAATCACGATCGCCATGGCGCCCAGAGCGATCGCCGTTACGAGCTTGGCTGCGTGGCCGGCCCGCCAGGCGGCCGCGACTCCTTTGGCCAGCGCCCAGGCCGTCAGCAGCACCGCAAACATTTCGAATACCGACTCAAAGCGGCTGACGTGAAAGGTGCCGGGCAGTCCCAGCGCGAGCATGAAATATCCCCAGGTCGTGCGGCCGAAAAAAATCGCGAGCCACACCGCGGTGAGAACGAGCAGACGTCGCGGCATCGGCCTCTTCCAGCGATACAATGCGAACAACGTTGACGCGGCCAGCGCCAACGTCATCACCGGTAACCGCCCCTCGTCGAAAAAGCGCCCCGACACCAAAGTGTCGAATATGTTTTTCGCCCCCCACGAATCGAACTTCCAAACGTCATCCCATCGGCAGCGGTTCGCCTCGCCGCTGGCTATCAGCATCGGAATGACGAACCATGCGAGCAGGATGAAGGCGGGAATCAGGATCGATGCGGCGCGAAGGATTCGTCGCGAGCGATCACCTTTCGGTCCGACCAGGGCTATGACGGCTACCGAGACGATCGCCGCGTAACCGAACACGACGTGCGAGAGTGCTGTGGCAGCAACCAGGCAAGCTGCCAAAATTCTCCGCCTACCCGTGTTGAGCGAGTAGTTGGCGAGTCCCAGGGCCGGCATCAACAGGTTGTAAGACATCAGTTGCGTATATAGGCCGGATCCGCGTCTAACGTACGCACCGTACGACAACCCATAGCGGCTGAGATCGCCCACCTCGCTCACACCCAGGATAAGAATCGATGCGAATCCTGCGGCGATAGGTTCCAGCCCAAATAACCGCGCACCCAGATAGGTGGATGCCGGCAGCGCTACCATCAAGAGATAGTAAAGCACTGCGAATGACGCCGGCGCTGAGGCGAAATGACTCGTCAACGTCAGCAACAGTCCTGCTATCATATGCGGCAGGGGCTGATAGAAGTGCCATAGCGGATATCCTAGAGCCCATTGCGACACCCATGGGTCGAGAAATGAGTCGCCCGTGATCAGACTCTGCGCCAGGCGCTGCGACGCTGCTATGTGGAAGCTAAGGTCGTTGACCGGAACTCGCTCGATGCGAATTTCCGGCCATAGCAATACCGCATTTACGATAAGCGCGAGCCCTAGCAGTATGAGCCCGCCGGCTTCTGCCCAGAGCCTCGCGGGGTCAGGAATCCTCCACCAACCTACGACCGCGCGCGGCACCGCAGTTGGCGCTTCAACACGAGGTTTTGCTTTCGCTGCCGCCGGCATTCCTTCGCTAACTATATACGCGAAGATTTCGACCTTAAGGGATGAGCAGAACTCTTCCGACTGCCTGCCGGCTCTCGATGTAGGCGTGAGCTGCCGCGGCCTCCGACAGCGGGAAGGTTCGATCAATCACGACCTTCAACTCGCCGCGCGCGGCCTCGTCGATCAGGCGCTGGATCATGTTATGCGCGCGGTCGGTGCCGATCTCGGCACCCAGAAACACGCCCGTCAAAGAACGGTTGCCTGCCATGAGCGACGACACATCGATGGTCATAGCCTCGCGTCCCGCGGCCCCAACCATCGAGACACGACCGCGATAGGCGAGCGACAGCAGGCTCCCTTGCAGCGTGGCGCCACCTACAGGATCAACGACAAGGTCCACTCCCCGCTTGTTGGTTATCTTCATCACCGACTTTACGACGTCTTCGGTCTTGTAGTTGATGCCATGATCGAGGCCTAGCGGCTTCAGCCGGTCCAGCCGGTCATTGCTCGACGCCGTCGCCAGGACTGTCGCGCCCGCGCGCTTGGCCAGTTGAATCGCCGCAACACCTACACCGCTCGCGCCCGCCTGCACCAGGACCGTCTCTCCTGCCTTCAGATGCCCGAACTCGAACAGGCAATCGTCGGCGGTGCCAAACGGCACAGGGATGGCCGCAGCCAGCTTGATATCGAATCCCTTCGGCACCGGCCACGCATTGCGCGCAGGTACCGCACGTAACGCGGCATGCGATCCGGCGCCAAAGACTGTGGTGACCTTCTGACCCACTTTTAGGTCTGTCACCTCCGCCCCTACCTGCACGATCTCGCCGCCCGCCTGATAGCCAACGACATGCGGCTTACTCAGCAAAGCTCCATGCCAGCGATTGAGTGTGTCGCCGCCCTCGATACTCACAGCCTCGACGCGAATTACGACGCCCTTGGGATGGCACTCGGGATCCGGGACGTCCTCGTACTTAAGAACGTCCGGACCGCCGTTTTGATAATAGACCGCAGCCTTCATCGCTCACTCCTCACTCGACGATAGCCGAGTAGATGATGTTCCTGAGTTGTCCGCGAAAGTTGAAGGTGGCCGACGGCATCAGCTGCGTCATGAAGATCACCACCAGGTCTTCCTTAGGATCCACCCAGAAGATAGTCGAGGCCGCGCCGCCCCAGTAATAGTCGCCGCCGCCGAGCGCGCCGGCTTCGACCTGTCCGAGTGTCATCGCGAAGCCTAGCCCGAAGCCGACGCCTTCGTAGGCGGTCTCCGAGAACGCGCCGACCGCCATCCCGCTTAGGTCTTTGCCGCCGGCCAGGTGATTAAGATGCATCAACTCGATCGTACGAGGTCCGAGAATGCGCACGCCGTCCAGCTCACCTCCGCGGCGCAGCATTTCGCAGAAGCGTAGGTAGTCGGCAGTCGTGCCGGTCAATCCCCCGCCGCCGGAAAAGAAGGTCGGCTGCTTGAGATAGTTGCTGCGCTCGGGATCGTCTATCAGTTTGAGAGACTTATCGGCCTGCCGTTCATAGTTAGCCGCAAGGCGATCCGCCTTGCGCTGCGCCACCATGAAGGAAGTATCCTTCATGTCGAGCGGATCGAAAATCGTCTCCTGCAGATATTGGTCGAAGCGCTTTCCGGATATCACCTCGACCAGGTAGCCGCATACGTCGGTCGATAACGAATACATCCATCGCTCGCCGGGCTGATAGCGCAGCGGCACCTTCGCCAGCTTGTCCGCGAATCCGCCAAGTGTCTCGCCCGCGCCGCGCCCCACTCCCACCTCGCGATAGGCGCGATCAACCGGATGATTGGTGGCGCCATAGGTAAGTCCACCGGTGTGGCTAAGCACGTGACGCATAGACATCGGCCGGGCCGGGGCCGCGGTCTCCATGCTCGGGCCTTCGCCCGAGACCCACACCTTGTGATCACGCCATGCGGGGATAAAACGCGACACCGGATCGTTGAGCTGGAAATGACCCTGCTCGAAGAGAGTCATCAACGCGACCGACGTGATCGGCTTGGTCATTGAATAGAGCCGGAAGATCGTATCGTCGGTCACGGGCTTGCGCCGCTCGCGATCCATCAAGCCTTGCGATTTGAAATAAGCTACGTGCCCATGCCTCGCTACCAACGTCTGGCATCCGGCTATTTTGCCGGGCGCGATGTAGTTCTTGTCGAGGTGCTCGGTAATCCGATTGATTCGTTCGGGCGCGAATCCGGCCCGCTTGGGTGCCAGTTCCATCTGTCCTCTCCTCAGTGGCGTCGAGCAGTCATAGCCTAAAAGTAAATCGGATCCACATACAAGCCGCGAGTGGCGGCGCCCGGCGGCTCGGGGATTCCGAATGAAATCACCACGTACCGTTCCAACTCGCTCGCCAGTGCGCGCACGCGCTCGTATCCCGCGGAATCCTCGGACGTGAAGACCGACAGCCGGTCGAGCCCGCGATCGCGGAGCCATCCGCATTGCGCGCGAAGTAACGCTTCGAACTCGTGCTCCGCACCCGGCAAAAATCCCCAGTCCAGCGCGAGACCGCGCCGCGATTCGATGCGATTCTCCTTCGACTCGATGATAAACCGCACCGTCTCTCCCGCCGGCCAGACGCCCACCACAGCGCGATCGGTCATCCGCAACCGTTCCCAGCAGTAATCTCGTGGAGAACGCTCGACGCGCGCGGTGAACGACGCGACCGTGTACGGCTGGTACATTTCGTCTGACTCGTGCGTAGCGTTGAGAATCTCGACGATTCGCGGCGCGTCGCGCGGCGTTGCAGGTCTTCCGATTTGCGGCCCCGCGAGCGACGCGCATGGAAGCTGCGCGCGAATCTGATGCGTGCTCCATCGCGGCGCACCCGCAAATCCTCGCAGCATCGCGGCATTGTCGACCGACGGATACGCTGTGCTCCCGTCCACCGATCCTTCCGGGTACTTCTCGTCGAACACGCGGTTTATCGCGCCCCACAAACCCTTCTTCTGATGCTCGGGAAGAATCCGCAGATGCGCGAACGCGTGGATGCGATAATCGCGCCCTCCGACGCGCACCGTGTGAAGCGCGGCCACGTTCACGCCTGCCGGCTTTCCATCCACGAAACCCAGCGCAACCAGGAAGTTGTCCATCAGGCGGGTGAACGCGAAGTAGTCGTCGCCGCGCTCGATCGTCATCGTAGTGCCGTCGCCCAGTACGATCGGGCATCGCCGCTCGATGTCGGAGAGCACGGCCGCGTCGGCGATCGTCGCCGCGCGCGATACCACTTCGAAATCGAGGATACGCTCGCGAGTGAGCAGGGTTATGCGATGCGGCTCGCTGTCCTCGACCTCGCACGTCAGCAGAAATTTCTTGTCGCCCCCGGACGCCAGGGTGACCGCCACGTGGAAGTCGGACACCTGCTCAACCGACGCCACCCTGAAATCGCCGTAGCTCTGATTGCAGCGCTTCCATCCTCCCGTACTCACTTCGTGCGGGTAAGGAAATGGCGCGCGCACGACCATGTTCAGCGCGCATCCTGCGGCGAGCTCAGCCTCGGACGAGCCTTCGACGCCCGAGCTGACGCGCTCGAGATACCACGCGAGCTGGCGTCCCGCAGGACCGTCCGGAATTTCGGGAAATGTCTTCACCGCGGCCACGATGATGATCTAGTACGAATTCGCGCAATTGTCGCGCGCCGGTGGAAGAGTCCGGGCACGCAAACGGTTGGGATCGGCGAAGCTCGACGGCGTCAGATGTCGTATTCGGTCAGCAGAGCGCGTCTTAATTTTGCGAAGTGAACCACCCCTGCCAGGTATTGAAGCTTCTTGGTCGAGGAAAGTTGCGCGCCGAAGCTCAGGCCGAATCGACCTTCGAAGTATTTGAGCACCGTCGTGGAGACTGAATCGGGGAGTTCCGCGGAGGCGGATTTAGACTGCCTCCCTTGTTGCCCGGCTTCCAGGAAAATCTTTCGCGCGATTGCCTCGGGAAATACACCGAGGCTTACGAGAATGTCGGCTGCTAGTTCTTCAGGATCGTCGAGATGTTCTCGGTAGGCGGTGTAGCTCAACAACTGAGCATGCTGCTTGTGCGAATCAAAGAGCCGACCGACCAGGTGATGGCCCATTTCGTGAGAGAATGCCGCGCCGATCGCCGCGGGATGATGCGCGGTGTTCACGCAGATCAGCGGCAACCGTGAACGACCCATTTCTCGCACGTAAAATCCCAACAAGGCGGATCCTTGCGGTCCAGTGAGCTTTGCCAGTTGGAACTGAACTCCCAAGTCCGACCAGTGACGCTTGAATTCGGCGGGCGAAACCAGTCTCACGTATTCATCATTCAAATGCGGCCAGACGGTACTCCTGGCTTCCGCAATGATTTCTCGAACCTCGGAGCGGCCCAGCGATCTTCTGAGAGGGAGCCCGTAGTCGTTTCGCGCGAGAGCGCGAATTTCCGCGCCGGCGCTGCGCGAGGCTGACGACCAAGGGCGCGGACCGTCGCTCGAATTCATTATTTGCGCCGCCAATGCGTCGAAAATCGATGCGGTTTGACTTGTAGCTTTGTTTGTCAAGAGTTCCCCCTCTCCCAAACCTGCCCTCGGGTCCAAAATGACGACAGACCACTCCAAAGGCAGCTAACGCAAGTCTACATATCACACCTTTAGCCGAAAGCAAAATCCAAAATTCGGGCGAAGTATCCATCTGCGGATTATTGACTATTTGTCATCAGATGGAGTTAAAACGTGACTGATCGTCTGCTTTCCAATGATTGTACTGACAAACTTCGGACGACGAGAACGTCAGCATTTTGCTACGCGGTCTCGCCGTCCGATCGCTCGGGTCGTCCGAGCGAGGTCCCGCGGGCCACCGCGCACGGACTGACCACAGCCCGCCTCGCCACCTCACAATCGCTCATCTGAAAACAATAAGGAGACATCCAATGGAAATGCGCCTCTTAACCACGGAGGGCGAACGACACGTTTTCGCCCAACGGCTCGCGGACGCGCGCGCTCGCCATGGCGCCAGCTACAGAGACGTAGGCCGCTCGCGGGCGAGAAATATGGTTCGCCTGGCCGCCGCGGATATCTACGGCTTGTTCGAGACCGAAGGTGACCACGCGGAACGCATGGCCGCCGGCGTCGCGCTTCACGATCTCGCGGTCTATCCGCAAAGCTGTCCGCAGCCCGATCTCTCGGGCTATGCGCCTCAATCGGTGCTTGAGTGCAGTGACCATTGGTCGCTGTCGCGAGGCGCCGGCATGCGTGCGTGGCGCGGCATCGCGGTTCAGGTCGTTCGCCGAAACCCTAATGCGGTCCTCGTCTATCTGGCCGTCGGAACTCATGACGGATTCTACACGGCGATGGGCTTCGTCAATGCGGGCGAGCCGGTCGAGTATCCGTATCTCGAGGAGCCCGGCCAGCGTCGGCCGTGGGTTCAGCCGAAGATCCTCGAAGGGGAAGCGCTGGCGAGACTGACTGCCAACGTGCACCGGTTGAAGATCGAAACTCCAGACAACTATCGAACTATCCGGTTCGACAACTGCGATCGGTTGAGACCCGCGGCGAATCGGTATCGGCCCGGAATCGGCGAAATGGCTGCCGCAGCCGCTCACGTCTGATTCCGCCCTTCGATGGATCCGTAGGATTGGTTACAAACATTCTTTCCGAATCCGCGAAGACCATGCGGATTTGCTCAAACGAGGAAAAATCAATGAACATCGATCTCACAAAAGATCGCGAGGCGCAGGAGCGTCGGTCGGACGCTTTTGATGGCGCTATTCCAGTCAAACTGACCAAGGAGGAGCTGCGCGAATTGTCGGCGCTGAGCCCGCTCAGAAGCACGCTTCATATTCTTGCCGAATGGACGCTGATAGTGGCTGCGATATTTCTCTGCCGACGACACTTCCGCATCGCTGCGTACCTGCTGACTGTCGCATTCATCGGAGCGCGGCAACACGCGCTGCTCATCCTGATGCATGACGGCGTGCACTACCGGCTATTCCGTGACCGGCGGCTGAATGATTGGACCGCCGAGATCATCCTGGCATGGCCGAACCTGATATCGGCGCGCGCTTATCGCAAGAACCATTTCGCGCATCATCGTTATCTGAATACCGGCCAGGATCCCGACTGGGCCCGCCGCCAGGACGACGCGTCGTGGGTCTTTCCCATGCGCTTGCGGCGACTCGCGATGCTGATACTTCGCGACGCATCCGGCCTCGGCGCGATCTTCTATCTCATGCTGGTGAGAACCCTTCTCTCGAAAGACACCGGCGGGAGCCGCGGCTTTCTGGCCGCTCGATACGGCTTCTACGCGGCGGTCGTCGCGATCTTCGCCTGGTTCGGCGCGCTCCACCTGCTCCTGATGTACTGGATCGTTCCGCTGTTCACCTGGCTGATCGTGATCTTCCGCGTGCGCAGCATCGCCGAACACTCCGCCATCGAAGGCCGCGCCAACGCATACGCGCAGACGCGATCCACGCGCGCATCCTTGCTCGAGCACATCTTCGTCGCGCCAAAGAACGTCAACTACCACATCGAGCATCACTTCTACCCCAGCGTGCCGTTCTATCGGTTGCCGGAGCTTCATCGCGTGCTGATGTCGAAGTCGGACTTCAAGGATTCCGTTCACGTGACGCGCAGCTATCTTGGTGTGCTCCGCGAATGCGTTCGCAGCTCGCATCCGATTCTCACGCTGCGTCCGAGTCGCGCCCAAGCATGAACGCAAAGGCGGCGGCGGACTGTAGAAGGTCCGCCGCCGCTGAATGACGACAACTGATTTTCTCGCGTCGAGCTAGGACGCGCGCGCCTCGGGAAATACGCGGAGAAAGTTTTCCGAGTAGAAGCGGTCGCGGATTTGTCCGGAATGATCTCCGAGCGACGCCTCGAAGCGGGCGATCGGATTGCGGCCGCCCTCGGTGTGCGGATAGTCGGTCGAGAACAAGTACAGGTCCGGGTTTGACTGATCGATCAGAGCGCCGACGTCCTCGAACACGAACGGCGTGAATGCCATCTGCTGCGTGAGCTGTTCCGACGGCTTGCGCGTGAAGCGCGAGAGGTTCGCATCCGTCTTGCTCCAGATCTTCACCGTCCAGTCCAGCCGCACGAGCATCGCCGGCACCCATCCGGCGCCCAGCTCGACGCATGCGCCGCGCAGTTTCGGGAACCGCTCGAATACGCCATCAATCAACATCATCGAAAGGAAAGTCTCCGGCCCCTGGTGCAGGACTGCCATGTCCTTGGTCCGAAGATTCTCGCCACCGCCCATCCAATCTTTGACCGGTGGCCGGCCGTTGTTTATCCACGCCTTATCGAGTTGCAGCGGCGAGCCGCCGACATGCATCACGAACGGCGTGTTCGATTCGACCAGCCTCGCCCAGAAGGGATCAAACTCGACGTGACCGGGAGAGCGGCCGCCGCACGCGTGATGCGGCACCCAAATGGCCCCGGCGCCACTCTTCAACGCGAACTCGAGTTCCTCGAGCGCGAATGCGGGATCGTCGAGCGGCGCGATGGCGACACCCATCAGACGCGAGTCGTGCGCGCAAAAGTCCGCCATGTGCCGGTTGTGGGCGCGCGCCGCTCCGTAGCGCAGCTTCGGCGGGATTTTCGAGCTCGGCGAAAACGGCATCGTGACACTGTGCGTCGCGAACACGAGCTGCTTCTTGAAGCCGAGCATGTCCATCGCCTTCGAGCGTTCGCGGCCGTCAAACGCGCCCAACGCCTGGATCTCTTTCGATCGTTCGATTAACTGATCGCCGAGTGCGATCATCTCGGCGACATGTTCCGCAGTATGCCGCCCCCCGCGCGCCATGATCTCGGCGACTTCTTCATCGGTGACGAGCGACGCGCTGTAGCTTACGGCCGGGATGTCCGCGCGCAGCTCCGGGTCGGCATACTTCTGCAGAAAATCCGGAAGCTCCATGATATGGCTGTCGGCGTCGTAAATCGGCCGATTGTTGGGTGCATAAGCCATGACGGTTACCTCTGCTTGCCGCGTGCTCTTGCAGAATGCTCGAGGCCGATTAAAGCACCAACGTCAGCATCCGCTCAAGGAAGGCGACTCCTAACCTCTCCTTGTCCCAGGAGAGGTCGGCGTAAGCCGCTTGAAAAGCGGCGTCGCCGGGTGAGGTGCAACGCAAGACACCGCACCAGCACCGACTCGTTTAACCACGATTGACAGACACTAAAAGCCCCCAGCAGCACCTTCTGGCGTGCTGCAAAAGGTCAGCGCGCTCACCGCGACGGCCAGCGTTGCACCTCACCCGTCGCTCACCTTCGGCTCGCGCCGACCTCCCCTCGGACAAGGGGAGGTTAGGATCGGGCAGACCTGCAGGTTTCAAATCTAATCAGGTTCTCACCAGTTTGGACTCGCGCCAATGCTGGCGTTCTGATGACATAGTACCCCGGAGGCGCCAATGGCTCAGGCAGATTTCTACTTCAACCCGTTCGATCCTGAGTTCCGCGCGAATCCCTATCCGCATTTTCCCGCGCTGCTCGACGGTCCGCCGCGACAGCTCAAGCTGTTCATGCCAACGACGCTCATCGCCCGCTATGACGACGTCATTACCGTTCTGCATGACCACGAGCGCTTCACCGTTCGGCGGCCCGAAATTCCGTATCGCGAGCGGATCGATCCGTTTGGCGGCGCGCCGACGATTCTCACCGCGGACCCGCCGGTGCATTCACGTCTGCGAAGGCTGGTCAGCAAGGCATTCACGCCGCGGCGTGTGCGCGAACTCGAGCCGCGAGTGCGCGAGATAACGATCGACCTGCTGCGCGGCGCGGCCGACTCGGCCGAAGTGGAAGCGATGACGATGCTGGCGAATCCGCTGCCGGTGATTGTTATCGCGGAATTGTTGGGCGTCTCGGCCAGCGATCACGCGCAGTTCAAGCAATGGTCCAACGATATGATCAGCTCATTCGGCCAGGATATGGCGACCGGCCCGTCTCCCGCGGGCCTGGCGGCGAAAGATAATCTGCGCCGCTACCTGGCCGAGGCGATTAAGCAGCGCAGCGCGAATCCCGCCGACGATCTGATAAGCGCCCTGGTCACTGCGCGCGACGAGTCCGACGCGCTCAGCGAAAATGAGTTGCTCGCATTCGTCGTATTGCTGCTACTCGCTGGAAATGAAACGACTACCAATCTGATAGGCAACGGTCTGCTGGCGCTGTGCCGCAATCCCGAGCAGCAGCAACGACTTCGCGAGAACCACGAATTGATCCCGAACGCGATCGAGGAGATGCTGCGTTACGATCCGCCGGTGCAGATGACAGTGCGGATGCCGACGGCGCCGACCAGCGTCGGCGGCACCGAGATTCCCGCCGGCAGCCTCGCTTTCATCCTGCTGGCGGCGGCGAATCGCGACCCCGCGCATTTCCCGAATCCGGAAAGCTTCGACGTCGCGCGCGATCCCAACGAGCACGTTTCATTTGGCGAAGGAATTCATTTCTGCCTCGGCGCGCCGCTGGCGCGGCTTGAAGGCGCAATCGCGATCGAATCGATGCTTGAGAAATTCCCGCGCCTGCAACTGGCGAACCCGCAGGACAAACTGGAGTATCGCGGCTCGATGGCGCTGCGAGGCCTGAGCGAACTTCGCCTGTCGGGCCGCTAGTCCGTGACCTTCTGACGCCGCTGCGATTTCGCTCATATGTGCCTTTCATCCGTCGGCGATGGCTGTTAGTAAAGCCCTGATGTCGAAGCCACGCCGGATTCAATTTTTCGCCGCCTATTCGCGCCCGACGGCCGTCGCGCTCGCATTCGCAGTCACATTGTTCCTCGCGACGCGTTCCGATGCGGACGCCGTGGCGCCCGACACTTCCGCGGCAGGTGTCCACGGGATGGTGGTGTCGGAAAGCGAGGATGCCGCGCGCGCCGGTGCCGAGATCCTCAAGCGCGGCGGCAACGCGATCGACGCGGCGCTGGCTACGGAGTTGGCGGTGGGCGTTACCAATCCTGCGGCGTGCGGAATCGGCGGCGGCGGCTTCATGCTGATCTACATCGCGAAGACACATGCCTTCTACGCGCTCGACTATCGCGAGACCGCGCCGCTCCAGGCCCGTCCCGACATGTACATGCAGGCTGGCAAGCCGAACGAGGATTTGGCGCGCGACGGAGTTCTTGGGGTGGCAGTGCCGGGCGAGATCGCGGGCATCGACGCGGCGCTCAGGCGCTTCGGCACGATGAAGTTTCAGCAGATCGCGGCGCAGGCCGAGAAATTAGCCGGCGACGGTTACCTCGCGAGTCCGCATCTGGCCGGCGAAATCGCACAGCTCGCGCCGAAACTCAAAAACGATCCCGGACTCAGCCAGGTATTTCTTAAACCCGACGGCTCGACGCCAAAGGCCGGCAACTTGATCGTCGCAAAGAATCTCGCCGCGACGCTGAAGAGTCTGGGCGACGATCCGGTCACGAGTTTCTATCACGGCGAAGTCGCAGCCGCGCTCGTCGCGTTCATGAAGGCGCACGGCGGACTCATCAGCAGCATCGACCTCGCCAACTATCGTCCCGACTGGCGCGATCCGATTAGCCACCGCTACGAGGACTACGAAGTCTATGCGATGCCGCCGCCGTCGTCGGGCGGCGTGGTGCTCGAGATGCTCGGCGCGCTCGACTCGGGGCATCTCGCCGGACTCGGGGTCAACTCGCCGCCGTACCTCGCGCGCCTGATCGAAGTGATGCGCCAGGGTTTTATCGATCGCGAGCAATACGCCGATCCGGCGTTCGTCGGCGTGCAAATTCAGAAGCTCTTGACGGACGAGAATATCCAGCAACTGCGCGAGCGCGCGCTGCATCCGAAGTCGGCGCCGTCGCCGGCGGCCGCGGCGCACGATCATGGCACTACGAATCTGCTGGTCGCGGACAAGGACGGCGATGTCGTCGCGATCACTACCACTATCAACACCGTGTTCGGCGCCAAGCTGAGCGTGCCCGCACTCGGCATCATCCTGAACGACGAGATGGACGATTTCGCCGTCGCGCCGGGAGTACCGAATGCGTACCACCTCGAAGGCGAGCGCGCCAACGAAGTACGGGGCGGCAAGCGCCCGCTGTCGTCGATGACGCCGATAATCGTGACGAAGAACGGCGCGCCGGTGATGACGGCTGGCGGCTCCGGCGGCCCGACGATCATCAGCGGAGTGTTGCAGGTCGCGCTCAACATTCTCGCGTTCCATCTCGACGCAACCAGCGCCGTCGCAGAGCCGCGAATTCACGAGCAGGCCGCCCCGGACGTCGTGATCGTCGAAGAGGCGATGCCCGCGGCGACGCGCAGCGCGCTCGAGCAGATGGGCTACAAGCTCAAGGTCGTGCCGAATCTCGGCGCCGTCGGCGCGATCACGATTGCGCCGGGGAATTTCCGCGGCGCGGCCGATCCGCGCAAAGGCGGCGGCGCCGTCGGCTATTAGCGATCGCACCGGCACGTTAGACTCAACTCTCGTGTCCGGGACCGCTCGCAACGAAATCGCTTCGCCGGCCTTCGCCGCGCCGCCGGCCGCAACCCCGCTTGCGTACGATGTCGCAGCGATCGTGGCGTTGTCGCTCGCAGTCTGCATGTTTCATCTCGGATCATTCGGTCTGTGGGAGCCGGACGAGGCGCGCTACGCAGAGATTGCGCGCGAGATGCTGCAGAGCGGCAACATTCTCGTGCCGCATCTCAACTACGTCGCCTACGTCGAGAAACCGCCGCTGCTCTACTGGCTGACCACGCTCTCCTTCTGGATATTCGGGGTCTCGGAATTTGCGGCGCGGCTGCCGGTCGCGCTGTCCGCAATCGCCGGGATACTCGCGACGTACTTGTTCGCGCTGCGCGCGTTCGGCCGCCGTCACGCGATACTCGCGGCCGCGATCCTCGCGACGACGCCGCTGTATGCGTTGATGGCGCAAGTGCTCACCACCGACATGACGCTCACCGCCCTCGTAACGATCGCGACCTTCGCGCTCTACTTGCATTGGCAGGAAGGTGGGCGCTGGTGCTGGATCGCATACGTGGCGATGGGGTTGGCGGTGATGACCAAAGGGCCGGTCGGTGCGGCGTTGCCGATTCTGTCGATGCTGATTTGGCTGGCGCTGAAGCGTGAACTGCGCGGCGCGGTCGCAAAATTCCGCACGATACCGGGCCTCCTGCTTACGACTCTGATTGCGGCGCCGTGGTTTGTGATGATGACGATGCGCGAACCGGGCTTCGCCGACTTCTACTTTATCGGCGAGCACATTCGACGCGCGTTCGAGACCGAGTACAGCCACAGCGAAGCGTTCTACTTTTATCTCCCGGTGCTCGCGATCGGTCTGCTGCCATGGACGTTGCTGGTGCCGCTCCTCACCTGGCGCGAAGCCGCGCGCAAGCCGGCGCGAAGTTTCTGCCTCGTCGCCGCGGGCGTGACGGTAATCGCATTCTCGTGCGCGAGCGCGAAGCTGATCCCGTATATCCTGCCCGCGGTCCCGCCGCTGGCTGTGCTGATCGCCGACGGGCTCGTGGCATGCGCGTGGCCGTCCGCAGAATCCCGTGCCGCGCGGCGACCGCCGGATTCCCGGATACTGGTCGAGAGCGGGCCGATGCTGGCGCTGTTGGGCATCGGCGTGATCGTCGCGGCGATAGCGGCGCCGCAATTTCGCACTCCGTACGTGATGGCGGCGCGGCCCGCGCTGTATGCGATCGGCGCGATCCTGCTGGCGGGCGGCGTGGTCACGACGTTGATGTTCGTCGCGCGGCGCACCGCTGCGGGACTTGGGGCGATCGTAGTGACGCTCGCGCTCGCGTTGATTGCGGGCGGGTGGGCGCGACTCGAGACCGAGCCGATGCGTTCGTATGCAGCGCTCAGCCGCGCGATCGCCGAGAAGGCCCCCGACGCCGATATCATCTGTTACCATCGCTACGTTCAGTCGCTACCGTTTTACAATCGCAAGCGCGTCGTGCTGCTCGGCGGCCGTACTGAACTCGATTTCGGATCGCATCTCGATCCGGACGCGCGCGAATGGTTCATGAACAACGACGATCAGATGTTTCGGCGATGGGAGCAGCCGGGACCCGTCGTGATCGTGCTCGACGCCATAGATCTCGCGCGAATGAGGGAGCGCTTCGGCGAGTTCGACGTGATCGCAGTCGAAGGAAAGAAGCGCGCAATTATCCGACGTGAACGAATCTCGCGCCGTGAGCCAATCACCCTCAACTGAACAGGGCGCACCGGCGCATCCGTATCGCGCGTTTGCGATGCGCGCGGGATTGGGAGTGACGGTGATCGCCATCCTGTTGTGGCGTTACGATGCGCGGCCGATTTTTCGAATCCTCGGCCGCGAGCGTGCCGCCTATTTTGGCGCGGTCGTAGTGCTTTACGTCGCGGGGCAGGCGATGTGCGCGTATCGATGGCAACTGCTCGCCGCGCTGCTGAAAGTGCACGGGCGATATAGTGAGTTCCTCGCGTACACCTTCGTCGGGATGTTCACGAACCTGTTCGTGCCGGGATTGATCGGCGGCGATACGGCGCGATCGATCTATCTCGGACGACGCTACGGCAGAATGGGCGAGGCAATCGCGTCGGTGGTTGCCGATCGCGGCGTGGGATTGATCGGCTTGTTCTGGCTGGCGGCCTTTGCCGCGGTATTTCTAAATTTCGCGCCGATTCCATCGTCGGTCATCACGCCGACAATCGCGGTCGGTGCGATTACGTTCGCCGGATTTCTTGCGGCGCCGCTCGTCGCGCGGCTGATACATCTGATGCCGCGGCCTATCCGCCGCGCGGGCGGAATCGTCACGCCGTATCTGCATCATCCTGCGACGCTGATCCCGGCAATCGCGCTGTCGATCATGCTGCAGCTCATGTTGGCCGCGGGCCAGTACCTGCTAGCGGTGGGTCTAGGACTAACAGTACCGCTCTCGCTGTTTATTCTTTGCGTTCCTATCGCGAACGTGTTTGCTAGTCTGCCGGTGACGTTGAATGGCTTAGGAATTCGCGAATCGGCCTACCTGGTGCTGTTCGGGATGGCGGGAATGCGAAAGGAGGACGCGATTGCACTGGGACTGTTGTGGTTTACGGCCACAATGTTGGGTGGGCTGACGGGTGCGATCGCGTTCGTGACTACTCCCGCACCGATGTTGGAAGGGTAATCCGGCTTCTCTAATGCGTGGGAATTGGCGATAGGACTAAGTGGCCGGTAGCTAAGTCGTGTTCGACTTTGCGGGCGCGTTCAAGGGCGGATGCGGGGATGCGCGACTCCAGTTTGGGGTTGAAGACTACGCTAACCATCCCGTCCTGCATTCCAAATTCCAGCATCCCGGTGTGAAAGGTTTTGTTTTTGACTTCGGTTGCTATTTTCAGGAAGGCTAGCGGCGTCGAGGTCACGGCGCTCGCCAGGACAACGTCGGGGGCGACGGTGTTCTGGTTCGTGAATACGCCGAAGGCGTAGGCGTGGCCTTGCTCGGCGGCCAGGAAGACGCCGAGGCCGGCGGCGTCGGCATTGTGGATGAGCACGTCGGCGCCTTGGCCGATCTGAGCCAGCGCGGCCTCCTTGGCCGCGCCGACATCGTCGAAATTGCCTGTATAGCTGATGAGAATGCGGCCTTTAGGATTCTCCGCGAGAAAGCCTCGCTTGAAGCCCTCGAAGAACAATTTGATCGAAGGTAGTTCTATTCCACCCACAGCGCCTACTACTCCTGTCTTCGAGACGCGTGCGGCGAGCACGCCTTCTACATAGGTCGCTTGATCGACATTGAAGGTGATAGACGCGACATTTGCGGACGACTCACTACCCGAGCTGACGACGAAGTAGGTGTTGGGGAAACTGCGCGCGACTTCGAGCGCCGAATCGGTGTACTCGAAGCCGTGAGCAAAGATCAGATCGAAGCCGCGCGACGCGAAGTCGCGAAAGGCGTCGTCGAAGTCGGCGGGCGACTTGGTCTGCACCAAAGCGGTGTCGGCGCCGAGCCTGTCCTTGATAAGTTCGAGGCCTTCATAAGCGGCCGCGTTCCAGCCGGCGTCGCTTACAGGTCCGGGGGTGAGGAGCGCGACCTTGAAGGCATTGGATGCGGGCTTAGCCTCAGTCGAAGGATTGGACGTGCATGCTGCCAGGACACATACCTGTAGAAGGATGAAAGCTATGCTCAACAATTTCCGCACTGGATAACTATCCGAGATAAATCGTGCGATCCAGGACGCCGGCCTTATGAAAGGCCTGCTGGCGCTCGCAGCATTTGTTGCATTGCCCGCAGTGCTGACCGCCCTTCGGAGCCATGCAGGTCAGGGTCAACTCGAGTGGTAAGTCTTTGAACTCCTTGATTAGGTCCTCCTTGTGGAATCCACTAAGGGGCGCCTCGATGAGCACGTCGTGCCTTAGTCCCATGCTGAGGGCGCGGGCGAAGCTCGCAAAGAACTCGGGGGTGGCATCGGGAAAGGGATTGCTCCCCAGCGAGCCGATCGCGATGCGTGAAACGCCGTGCGTGCTGCCCCAGATAGCGGCCAGCGAAATGAGTAGAATGTTGCGGCCCGGCAGGTAGGTGTTCTCGTCGGGCTCGTCGGCGGCGGGAACGCGCGCGCCGGACACGCTCCAGTGGTCGCCGTACAAGACGGCAATGGGAGCGGAGAGGACGGTTGTCGGCATCACGTGACGACTGTTGAGCGCGTCGAGGAAGGATTGCAGAAATTGAAGCTCGATTTCTTCCCATGCGAAACCGCATCGCACGTAGATGGGATACACTTGGGCATCGGTCGCCGACTTTGCGATCAGGACTGAGCTGTCCAGGCCACCGCTGGCCAGTACTGATATTTTTTCCACGCTGACTGTTTCTCCGTTCGCGCAAGAACGTAGCACCATTGAAAGAGGTGGGGCCACTGGATGGTAGAGACTCGACGCGTTACCTTCAACTATCAACTGACGCGCACCGCGTGAGAGGGAAATGAGATGGCATCGCAAGGCTCCGCCTGGTACGTGGATTTTTTTCGCAGCGACTACCTCAATGTGTACGGCCACATGTTCACCGAAGAGCGCGCCGAAAAAGAGAGTGCCTTCGTTGCGAGCGCGCTCGGCTTGAAGGCGGGCGCGTCGGTGCTCGATCTGTGCTGCGGCCAGGGGCGGCATTCGATCCAACTGGCGAAACGCGGATTACGCGTAACAAGTCTCGATCTGAATGCGGGGTACCTGGAACTCGCGAAGCAGGCGGCCGCGACGGCCAAGGTCGAGATTGAGACGGTTGCAGCCGACATGCGCGAGCTACCGTCCGAGGACAAGTTCGACGCAATCGTGAATATGTATTCGTCATTCGGATACCTGGAGTCCGAGGCCGAAGATTTGAAGGTGCTCGAATCGGCGGCCAAGGCTCTGAAAGCGGGCGGACAGCTGCTGCTCGACATGCTGAATCGCGAGTGGGCGATCGACAATTATATTCAGAACGACTGGCATACGGGCGCAGATGGCACTTTGTACGTCGAGCGGCGCGACCTCGATCTCGCGACGAGCCGGATGCATGTGCATTTTATCGTCGTGGATTCCAAAGGCGGGCGTCGAGAGTCGATTGGGCATAACATCCGGCTCTACACATTGACGGAGATGACGCGGCTGCTGGAGCGCGTTGGTATCCGCGTGACGTTGGTGGTCGGAGGATTTGACAGCGAGGATTATGGGATTGTTACGCGGCGAATGATAATCGTTGGGCGGAAAATCTAACCGCAAAGCCATTCCCACGCGCGGGACGGGGAAGCCGGTCGCGGACGGAAAAGCCCCGAAAATGCGCGGTTTTGTGGTTCGAGCGAACAGAGATCGTGGGGAAGCGGGTATTAGTATCCGCGTTCTTGCCTTCGGTGGTCGCGGTTTGTATAGTCGCTGACTAACCAATCGGACAGGGCTGGGGTATGCTTGAAAAATGGATGTAATGAAGACGCTTTTCCTGAATCCGCCGTCGTACGATGACTTTGACGGGGGTGCTGGTTCACGCTACCAGGCGACGCGCGAAGTCTGGTCGTTCTGGTATCCAACGTGGCTGGCTTATCCGGCGGGTATGATCCCCGGCGCGCGCCTGCTCGACGCGCCTCCCCACAATTACACCGTCGAGATGACGATCAACGAGGCGAAGAACTACGACCTGGTCGTGATTCACACCTCGACACCGTCGATCCGAATGGACACGCGCACGGCGGAAGCGATCAAGGCGGCGAATCCGAACGCGATCGTCGCGATGGTCGGAGGGCATCCGACGGCGCGGCCGGAGGAGACGCTGAAATTGTCGGCGGCGATCGATATCGCCGCGCGCAAGGAGTTCGACTACTCGATGCTCGAAGTGGCGGAGGGGCGCGACTGGAGTACGATCGGCGGAATCAGCTGGCAGAAGAACGGCACGCAGCATCACAACCCGGATCGTCCGGCGCTGACTGACGAAGAGCTCGACAAGCTGCCGTTCGTGACCGAGGTCTATGAAAAAAATCTCGACTATCTGAAGTACAACAGTCCGTACTGTCAGTATCCGTACGTGTCGATGTACACCGGGCGCGGATGTCCGGCGCGATGCACGTTCTGCCTGTGGCCACAGGTCACGCAGGGACATCGCTATCGCGTGCGAAGCCCGGAGAACGTGTTCGAGGAAGTGGCGGCGATGCGCTCGAAGTTCCCAAAGATGAAGGAACTGTTCTTCGACGACGACACCTTCACGGCGGACCCGGCGCGCGCGCGCAAAATCGCGCAGTTGCTGAAGCCGCTGGGGATCACGTGGTCGACGAACTCGCGCGCCAACGTCGATTACGAAACGCTGAAGATCATGAAGGAAGGCGGGCTGAGGCTGTTCGTGGTCGGCTATGAGTCGGGCAACGCGCAGATTTTGAAGAACATCAAGAAGGGCGTCGGTCTCGATCGGGCGCGGCGCTTCACCAAGGATTGCCACGAGCTCGGCATCCTGATTCACGGAACTTTTATCCTGGGGCTGCCGGGCGAGAACAAGGAGACGATCGAGGAATCGATCCGGTTCGCGCGCGAGATGGACTGCGAGACCATCCAGGTGTCGCTCGCGTCGCCGTACCCGGGCACCGAGCTGTTCGATTACGTGACCAAGAACGGATTCCTGGCGGTCGATCCGCTGCTCGACGAATCCGGCTACCAGAAGTGCACGATCACTTATCCCGGACTGAGCAACGACGAGATTTACGGCGCGGTCGAGCGCTTCTATCGCAGCTTCTACTTCCGGCCGAAGTACATCTTCAAATCGGTGAAGAAGATGATGACGTCGATGGAAGAGACCAAGCGGATGCTGAACGAGGGACGGCAGTTTCTTTCGACGATGCGCCAGCGACGGCATCAGACGGCACAGCAGCAGGCGTCGGTCTGACGCGATTCCGGGCGCGAGCAAGAGGCAGGCGCGAGGTCCGCGGCAGAGTGTCTGTGGCGGCATGCGTTGCGCCGGGTAGGATCGCGACGCGAATCATTCAATGACGATCTGGACGGTTTTACCGGCTGCGGCCGTGTGCGTGTCGATGTTCTACTACATCGCGGCGACGGTTGCTGCGATCAGGTTTGCCAGGCGCGGGACGACTCCCCTGCCCCCGATCCCCAAGGTCCCGCCGCGCGTTGCGGTGCTGAAGCCTTTGCACGGAAGCAGCAATTCGCTGGCGGCTAACCTAGTCAGCTTCCTGGAAATCGCGTACCCGCGGATCGACTTTTATTTCGGCGTCCATAACTACGAGGATCCGGCCGCTGAAGTTCCGGTTGCTCTTCGCCAACGCTACCAGCACGCGGGCATCACGCTGCTGGTTGGCGAAGAGCCGGACTGCAGCAATCGCAAGATCGCGAAGCTGATCAGGATGGCGGATCGCGCGGAGAAGGCCGAGATTTTCGTGCTGAGCGACGCCGACGTATCAGTCGAGCGCGACTACCTTAGGCGGATTGTCGGCGAACTGATGTCGGACGAGAAAATCGGCATCGTGACGTGCGCATACCGGGCACGCCCGGGCGGCTCAATCGCGTCGCGGCTGGAGGCGCTTTACGTCAATACCGATTTTCTGCCGCAGATTCTGCTGGCGGAAATGATCGAGCCGATGCACTACGCACTCGGCGCTACGATCGCAATCAAGCGCAAGGTACTCGAGGCCGCGGGCGGATTCCGCGCGGTCAAGAACATGCTCGCCGACGACTTCTACCTCGGCAACTTCACCAATGCGCAAGGCTACGAGATCAAACTGTCCGATTCTCTGGTTACGTTGACCTGCGAGGAAAAAAGTTTCGCCGAATTCTGGCATCATCAACTGCGCTGGGCGCGCACCTACCGTACGGTGCGCCCGATCAGCATCGCGACCGTCATGATGCATGGTCCGTTCTGGGCGCTGATACTGCTGGCGATGACGCGCGGAAGCGCAGCGGCCCTTGCGACTTTGGTGCTGGTCGTGGCGGCGCGGCTCGCGATGTCGGCGGCGATAGTCGGCCGCGTGCTCAAGATGCCCGAGATGCTGAGCGAACTGTGGATGGTGCCTTTCAAGGATCTGATTATGACCGGGGTCTGGTTTGCCAGCCTCTTCAGCAACAAAGTGAAGTGGGCGGGCCGCGAGTTCAAGGTGGTTCGCGGCGGCGCGATGCGCGAAGTGAAAGGCTGAGCGCGGTGCTCACGTATCTGTCTCTTGCGGTTCTTGCCAGCGTGCTGATGGCGCTGGGCCTGTTGATGATGAAGAGCCGCTCGGCGGATCTGCCGATGGCGACCGGCGCGAATACGATCGGTGCGATCGTCGCATGGATTCGCGATCCTATTTGGATCGGCGGGCTCGGCGTGCAGACTGCAGGCTGGGCCTGCTACGTGATCGCCGTGTCGAGAGCGCCGGTGTCGATGGTGGCGGTGATGATGCAGGGTGGAATCGGGCTATTCGTAATCGCGTCGGTGGCAGTTCTGGGCGAGCGCGCGACCGCGCGCGAATGGGTCGGCATCGGCGCGATCATTTTCGGGATGCTGATGCTCACGCTGTCGCTTCAAGGCGGCGAGGCCGAAGTTGCGTTCGAGCCTGGAACGCTGCTGATGTTCACCGTGCTGCTGACGGCCGCTGGGTTGGCTCCCATGGCCCTCGCGCGGATGAACGCCAGCGGCGCCGCTGCCGCGATATTCTCCGGTGTCGCGTTCGGCCTCGGCGCATTGTTCACCAAAGCGATGACGCTCGAGTTCGGCGGCGATGCCGTTTTAGTGGCCCTGAGATTACTGTCGAATCCTTATGTGTACGGCATGCTCGTCGCCAACATCCTGGGGATTGTCATGCTGCAGAACTCGTTTCATTCGGCGCGCGCGATAATTGCGATGCCGTTGTCGGGGGCGCTGTCGAACATCGTGCCGATCATCGGCGGGATGATCGTGTTCGGGGAGCGACTTCCGGCCGGATCGGTCGCGGCCACGATGCGTGTCGGCGCATTCGCGTTGACAATCGCAGCAGGCGCTCTCCTTTCCGGATCGCGCGAGCAATTGCCGCGAGAGGCAGTTGTGGTCGGGCCGCTATCGAGAGTGAAAAGCTAGAAGTTCGCTTTTGGCACCGGCAGGCCGGGGACGTCGGCACGCCCGCGGAAAATCGTTCCCCTGCTATTTGGATCATCGGTGTTGTCGGCGGTCACGACGTAGAGATCGCGCAGGTCGCGACCGCCGAAGACCAGGCTGGTCACCATCGTGGCCGGCAACTTGATTCGCTTGACCACGGTGGCGTCCTTCGCGAAGTGCACCACCTCGCCGACGCGGACTGCGGCAACCCATACGCCGCCTTGCGCATCGACGGCCAGCCCGTCGGGCATTCCCGCGGGCATTTTTGAGAAGACGCGCCGGTCCTTGACGCCGCGCTCGTGCGTGACGTCGTAAACCCACACCGCGCCGGTACTGGAATCCGAATGATACAGATGCTTTCTGTCGGGGCTGAAGCCGAGACCGTTGCTGACCTCGATGCCGTCCCACAACTTCACCGGGCGACCAGGCGGATCGATGCGGAACAGGCTGCCCGGAATCGGCTTGTCGTTGCTCAGCGGATTGAAGTTGATGGTGCCGGTATAGACGCTGCCGTGATCGTCGGTCGTGAGATCGTTCATGCTGATCGGCTTGCCTTCCCATGCGGCGAACAGGTCGCGGCTCTTGCCGGTTTTCTCATCCCAGTGAATCAGGGCGCGGCCGGTGAGCACGAGCCCGCCGCGCTGGTTGAAGATCATCCCGCCGACACCCTTGCGTTTCGGAATCAGCGTTTCGACGTTGCCGCCGGGATTGCGGCGGTAGATGCCGCCGTTGGGAATGTCGCTGAAGTAGAGACGGCCGAGGTCGTCGACACGCGGCGCTTCGAGCAGGCCGTAGCCGCTCGCGAGCATCTCGAATTCCATCGCGGGGATCCTCCTCAGCCCGTTTACCACGCTTCGCGACGCACCGCGAGGCCAGGTGGTAAGTCGTCGCGGCAGTTCGCCCTCTCAGTCAGGAAGATCGACAGGAACCGGCTGGGTCAGGCGCGAGCGGTTCTGATCGTCGAGGCGCAGGCGACGATGGCACAAATAGATCAGCACCGGTTGTAGAATTCGCGTCAGCATCATGATCGCCAGCGCGCCGCCGATTACGACGATCGCCAGCGGCTGCTGGGTTTGGGCGCCGATTCGAGTCGAAATCGCCGCGGGCAGCAGGCCGAGCGCATCGACCAGGTCGGTCATCATCGTGGCGCGAAGACGCCGGTCAGAGCCGGTGATGATCGACTCGACGAATGGATTGCCCTCCTCCCAAAGCCTGCGGATGTAGAAGCTCAGCAGGATACCGTCCATGACGGCGATGCCAAAAATTGAGATGAAGCCAACGCCGGCCGAGACGCTGAAAGGCGTGCCAGTGATGATCAGCGCCAGGACTCCGCCCAGGCACGCGACCGGGATCTGGGCCATGATGATGAAGGTGTCGATGAGCGATTGAGTCGCGGCGTAGAGCACGCCTGCGATCAGCAACAGCGCGAACGGTACGACGATGGCGAAACGGCGATTGGCGGCCTGAAGTTCGCCGTACTCACCCGACCATTCCAGATGCACGCCATCGGGAAGGTGAACCTCCTGCGCAATTTTGCGCTTGGCATCGAAGATGGTGCTCTGCAGATCGCGATCGCGGACCGAGAACCGTACCGGCACGTAACGCTGCAGCGCTTCGCGGTAGATGAAGGACGCGCCCTCGGCGGTCTCGATGTTGGCGACCTGGTCGAGCGGAACCTGGCCGCCGCCAGGAAGATTGACGCGGATTTGGCGCACCGCATCCAGGCTCTCGCGATACTCCGGCTTCCATCGCACGACCAGGTCGAAGCGCCGGTCGCCTTCGAGCACCTGGGTAACGGCCTGGCCGCCGATCGCCGCCTGCACGATCGCGCCGACATCGCCGACGTTGAGCCCGTAACGCGCGCAAGCGGTCCGGTCCGGGGTGATTTGCAGATTGGGCTGACCCATCGAGCGCAGCACTACTTCATCGACGACGCCGGGAACCCCGCTCAGGGTTTCTCTGATATCGTTGGCGATTCGTTCATCAGTCGCCAGGTCGTCGCCGAAAACCTTGATCGCGTTTTCTCCGGCCTTTACGCCCGAGATCGCTTCGTCGATGTTGTCTTCGATGTTTTGCGAATAGCTGAAGCTGACACCGGGAAATTTCCGGGTAAGTTTGTCGTCGATCTGCGTGACCAGTTTCGGTTTGGTCATGCCGGCCGGCCACTGATCATCCGGCTTTAGATCGACCGAGAACTCGATGTTGAAAAAGCCGGCGGTCTCGGTGCCGTCGTCGGGGCGGCCGAGCTGCGAGACGACAGTGGTGACCTCGGGGAAGCTCTTGAAGACAGCGCGCATCTGATTGCAGAGCCGGGCGCCGTGCTCGAGCGAAATCGTCAACGGCATCGTCGCGTGCGCCCAGATATTTCCTTCCTCGAGCTTGGGCAGAAACTGGCCGCCCAGCAGCGGGAACAGCGACAGCACGCCCGCCACCAGCAGAACAATCATGGCCAGCGTGAGCCGCGGCCAGTTCAGGATCCGCTCGAACATCCCGTGGTAGAAGGCGGCGATCCCCGTCCAGATGGGGTTGCGAATCGCGCGCATCCCGCGGGCGAAGAAATACGAAGACAGCACCGGCGACAAGGTCACCGCCAGCAGAATCGCGGTCCCCAGCGCAAACGCGTAGGTGTGCGACATCGGCGAAAAGATCGCGCCCTCGACCCCCCGCATCGTGAACAGCGGCAGGAACGCGATCACGAAAATCAGCGTCGAGAAGAACATCGGGCCGCCAACTTCCTGCGCGGCCGCCAGGATGCGAAGCCGGTAACTCTCGTGCGAGCGCTCGGGCGCGGTCAGATGCCGTTCGATATTTTCCATCACGATGACGGTGGTATCGATGATGATGCCGAAGTCGATCGCGCCCAGCGAAATAAGATTGGCCGGCGTATTGGTCAAGTGCATCAGCGCGAACGCCCCGCACAGCGCCAGCGGGATGTTGATTGCGGCGATAATTGCGGCCCGCAGGTTGCCGAGAAAGAAAAGCAGCACCAGGAAGACCAGCACCATCCCGACGGTTAGATTTTCGAGCACCGTGTGCAGCGTGGTCTCGACCAGGGTGGTGCGGTCGTAGTAGGGCACGACCTTGTAGCCCTTGGGCAGGATGCCCGAGGTGTTGAGGTCGTGGACCTTGGCCTCGACGCCCTTGAGCGTTTCCAGGGTGTTGCCGTACTTGCGCATCAGGACGATGCCGGTGACGACCTCGTTCTGATTGTCCTTGCCGACGATTCCGAGCCGGGGCGCGTAACCGACCTCAACGTCGGCGACGTTGGATACTTTGATCGGGGTGGACTTGCTGGTGTTGAGCACGACGTTGCCGATGTCGTCGAGACTGCGGAAAAAACCGAGCCCGCGCACGTCGAACGCCTGTTCACCGACGCTCATATAGTTGCCGCCGGAATTGGTGTTCGAGTTCTGCAGAGCCGCGATCAAGGTCGATAACGGAACCTGGTAGTAGTTCAGCTTTTGCGGATCGACTTCGACCTGGTATTGCTTCGTCAATCCGCCGAAGCCCGAAACGTCCTCGACGCCCGGCACGGTCTTGATCTGCTTTTCAAGGATCCAATCCTCGACGGTCTTCTCGTTGGTCAGATCGTGATCGGGACTCTCGACCGTGTAGCGGTAAATTTCTCCGATCGGATTGTCGGGCGAAATTCCCGGCGTCACACCCTGCGGCAAGGTGATGAATGACAAGCGGTTAATAGTCTCGACGCGGTCCCAGTAGTAGTCGCTGTCCCACGAAAAATAGCAGCGAATATCCGACAGCCCGTACAGCGAAATCGAGCGCATCGCCTCGAGATCGCGCATCCCGGCCAGGCCGTATTCGGTCGGCACAGTGACCAGCTTTTCAACTTCTTCGGCGCTGAGGCCGTTGGGCAGCGACAGGATTTCGATCAATGGCTGGACCGGATCTGGATACGCCTCGATATCGAGCTGCGAGAACGAATAGATTCCAGCCAGCAACAGCATCAGCGCGATGCCGACAACGACTACTCGCTCGCGCAGTGCCAGCGCCATCAACGATCGAATCATCGACTAGCCAATAGTTCCGGTTGAGTTCTTCCGACCTACGAACTTTCCCCGTGAGCCAGGTGCCAAAGCGCGTTCACCTGCAGGGTCTCGCCGGTGACCACGTGGTCGCCGGCTTTGAGTCCGGAAACGATGCGCGCGTAGCCGACTTTGCTCCACGACGCGATCGTGACCTTGCGATGCTCGAACATGCCGGCGCTGACCTCGACGAACGCATAGTAAGCGTCGATATCGAAGACGAGCGCGTCCTGCGGCACTACCAGCGCGTCGCCGGGGCGAGTGACGATACTCACCTTCGCGAGCATCTGAGGCTTGAGCTTGCCGTCGGGATTTTTCACTTCGCAGCGAAGTTGAAGCGTGTGCGTCGTTGGATCGACGTTCGGGCTGATGCGCGCGATCACGCCCTTGAACACTTCGTCGGGAAAAGCGGTGGTTACCGCCGACAGTTCCTGGCCGACGCGCACGCGCGCGAGGTCGTCCTCGTAAATGTCGCCGGTGATCCAAACGTCATTGAGCGTCCCGAGCGAAAACAGCACGTCGCCCGGATTGACCGCGGCGCCGCGCTGCACCTTGTTGTCGACGACGGTGCCGCTGATCGGTGCGCGCATCCAGACGGTTGGGTCGGGCGCCTTGATGGCTCTGATGTCAGCATCGCTCATCCCGAGAAACTGCAGTTTGCGTTTGGCCGCGATCAACAAACTGCCGGCAAAATCCGACGAAGCGCCGACACCCGGCGCAGAGATCAGCGTTGTGGACTCGCGCGCCTGGAGATACTCCGATTCCGCCGTCATGAAGTCGGGGCTGTAGAGCGCCAGGATTTTCTCGCCGCGCTGAACGTTGTCCCACAGGGAGACGCGGGTTTGCTCGATTCGCCCCGCGACGCGCGAAACGATCGTCGAGACGCTGCGGTCGTCGTAGGTGATCTGCCCGGAGGTCTCCAGGATGCCCGGCATCTCGATGTTCTGCACCTCCACGATCTTCAGACCGGGTACGTCCGCGGGATTGAATTGGATCAGTTCGACGCCCTGTTGATGAACCAGTTGCACCACTGGAGTCGCTTCGGGAACCGCCGCCGCGGGACCCTCCGAGTCGCTGTGGCATCCCGCGATTGAGATAGCCGCGGACAGCAGTGCGAGCGCGATAAGATTGAGATTGCGGCGGTTCATTGATGCAACGGCGCTCCGATAGCCTGCTCGAGCGAGACTTCACCGGCCAGAAATTGATTCGCCGCCTGCAGGTAGCTCACCCGCGCAGCGTATTCGCTCTGCAGCACGGTCGAGAGCGTGACGAAATCGATTTTACCCGACTGATAGGCCGTCAGCGCGACTCGGAAATTCTGCCGTGCCAGCGGAATCAGCGAATCGCGATAGAGGATCGCGGTTTCGTAGGCGTACTGCGCGCTGCGGTACAACGTAGCGATCGCCGCCGCGGTCTGGATTCTGATCAGATCCTGGTTCGAGCGCGCTGCAGCCAGGCTGGCCTTCGCTCGCGCCACATCCTCATTCTGATGGAGCCAGAAGAAGATCGGCACATTGAAGCCAATCGAGCTAACCCAGTAGTTGAATTTATTAGGTTGAGGCCCGGCGCTGCTCAGAGTGTATTGATCGTTGCCGATGCCGGCGGTGAAATCGGGCAGGTATTCCATCTTCGCGAGAAAGAGCGCGGTATTCGCGTTGCGCTCCGCAAGCGCCGCTTCGAGGATTTCCTGCCGGACAGCGTAGGCCCGATCTGTAAGCGCGTCGAGCGGGTAGCTGAGGGCTTCGAGATTAAGAGTTCGATCGACCGACAATGGCTCGCCGACCGGTCGATCGAGTTGCAGATTCAGCGCGGTTTCATCATTTTGAACCGCAGTCAGGTACTGGCGCTGGAGCTGGCGCGCCGCCGCGAGGTTGAACTCCGCACTGATCACGTCGGTCTGCTGCGCCGCCGAGCCCGAGTAAGCGGTCTCGGTGACTCTGACCACCTGGTCGAGGTTCTGGACGTTCTCGGCGTTGACGTCAGTCAGTGCCTGGTCGAGCACCAACTGAAAATAACCGGTCTCGGTCGCGGCACGGACGTCGCGCACCGTCGCTGCGAGCATCAGATGTGCAATCTCGGCGGAATGCACCGCCTGGTCGCGCTGATAGAGCGCCTTGCCCGGAAACTGAAAGGATTCGGTCAGGCTGAATGTGCGCAAATCCGGGCGACCGAACGGGTTACTGACGCTGTCGGTATTCGCATAGCCGAGAATTGGATCGTTAGGCGCAACGGTCTGCTTGATCGAATGGAGCGCGGCGTCCCAATTGTAGCTGGCGGTCTTGACCTGCGGATTCGCCTCGATTGCGATTTCGACGAGCTGAGATTCAGAAAGGAGGGCGTCGGCCGCACGCGCCTGCGACGCGACAAAGCCCAACGTCGCGATCGCAAGCATCAGAGCACCGCCAGTCTTCATCGTTAACACCCGAACTCCACGCCGCCCATGGCAAATACGTCGCCGGCTCGAAAAGGTTCCATCATTCGTGACCCAAATCGGTTACATGAGGCGCGCCGTGTCCGCAATCGACACTAGATTAAACCGGTTAGAATTAACCACCGAAAGCGCTCCGCGATAGTCGCGTTGCAAATCGCAGGAGCCTTGTGGCCGTTCAATCCGGCTGATATTTGTTATCGAACAATACCCTCTGGGGTACCGTATTATACCTACCAGGGTATCCTATAACGAAGGCCGGGAACACCGTCAATGGCTCATACGATCAGAGACAAGAAAAAACTCATCAACCGCGTCCGCCGCATCCGCGGCCAGCTCGACGCCGCCGAGAGCGCGTTCGAGCGCGAACTCGATTGCACCGACATCATGCATACCCTCGCCGCGAGCAGAGGCGCTCTCGACAGCCTCATGGCGGAAGTGATGGAGGGACACATCAAGCTTCACCTTGTCGATCCCGACGACCATCCGACCTCATCTCAGGCGAAGGCGGCGCAGGATCTGATTGATGTGATCAAAACCTATCTGACGTAACGAAAAAGTATGGGCTGGATCAGTTGCCGGCGACCTTGGCTTTTGCACTAGCAGCTTGCAGCGATCGGAGGTACATCACGATCTGCCAGCGCTGCTCGGGCGGCATTTCTTCGGCGTAGGAGGGCATCGACAGAATGCCGTCGCGAATCGCGCCGTAGATGTAGCCGTCGGGAAGATCCTTGCTCGTACCGGCCACCAGATCTTTCGGCGGCTTCGCCAGGAGATGCGCGACCGGGCCGTTGCCCTGCCCCGACTCTCCATGACACGGCGCGCAGTAGGTATTGAACTGCTGTTTACCGTTGGTGAGATTTTCGGGCGTCGGCTGTAAAGGGTTGTGCATCTTGATCGTCGCCTGCTCGAGGCTCATCGGCGGCTCTCCGCCATGAACTGGGATTGTGTCTGCCGGAGTCACGCGCGGCGCCTCTGCGTAGGGCTGAACCTCCGGCCCGCGGTACATGTCGATACTCCACGGGAAGCAACCAGCCGGCGTCGGCAACGTCGCGACCGCAATCGCAACCGCGATCATAAATCCCCCGACGCGAATCGTCCTCGCAAGCGGACCAATCACGCTACTGAAAATCTCCCCTATCTACTTCTTGACGACAATCACCCCGACCATACCTGCCTTCTCATGCGGAAGGCAAAAGTAGCGATAGGTGCCCGGCACGGTAAAAGTGTAACTATAGTCGCCGCCGGGCGGGATGAAGCCTGAATCAAACGCCACCGCGCCCTTCGGCATCGAGGTGTCCCCGGGGTTCTGCGCGTTGACGGCACTAGTCGAGACCGAGTGTACCGTCTCGCCGCCGTTGACCCACTGAACGGTATCGCCAACTTTGATCGCGACATTTTCGGGCGTGTAGAACGGCTTCGTATCGGCCATCTTGATCACGATTGGAGTGCCAGCCGCTCTGGCGGGATCCGGCAGCAGCGCGAGCGCGGCGGCGATCGCGGCGGCTACGGCGACGATTACGACGCGAAGAAGAATTCGCGACCGCGGCTTGAGTGAAGCGGCGGCGGCGATGCGGAGATCGATCGTGGAACTGGCCATCACTCATCCTCTAATGCCGGAGGTAACTTCCGGGTACTCATGTATTCCTCGCTCGCCGTGCCGCTCAGCTTTGACATTAGTCAGCCTGATTGAGCGATCAGACGAGCATCACACTATCTAAAGTGTAACGCTTATTTTGAGCTATGCAAGACTGTCGGGCTGGTTAGTTCGGATATCGCGAAATCTACAGTAATAACAGGTGTTTAGGCTGCGTTTGCGAGCGGCTGGCTGGAGAATTCCAGGCCCCGCGCACCCGCATCTACCTTGACCCGTGAATTGTCGCGGATCTCCCCCGACAGCAACTTTCGCCCCAGCGCCGTCTCGAGTTCGCGCTGGATAAGTCGCTTCAGCGGACGCGCGCCGTACGACGGATCGTAGCCATTCTCGGCCAGGTAGTCGCGCGCCTTGTCGGTCAACTCGAGCTCAATCTTGCGTTCCTCGAGGCGCTGGCGCAGGCGGACCAACTGGACGTCAACAATCTTGCGCAACTCGTCGCGGGTCAGCGGATGGAACACGACGACCTCGTCAACGCGGTTGAGGAACTCGGGCCTGAAACTCTGCCGCAACACCTCGAGCGCCTGCGCTTTCATCTTCTCGTAGTCCTGTCCCTTGAAGCCGAGAATAATCTGGCTCGCGATATTCAACGTCATGATCACGACCGTGTTGCGGAAATCCACCGTGCGTCCGTGGCCGTCGGTAAGGCGCCCGTCGTCGAGCAGTTGCAGCAGGACGTTGAATACATCGGCGTGCGCTTTTTCGATCTCGTCGAACAGGATCACCGAGTACGGACGGCGGCGCACGGCCTCGGTGAGCTGCCCGCCCTCGTCGAAGCCGACGTAGCCCGGCGGCGCGCCGACCAGCCGCGAGACAGTGTGCTTCTCCATATACTCGGACATGTCGATTCGGATCATCGCGGCTTCGCTGTCGAACAGGAACTCGGCCAGTGCGCGCGCGAGTTCGGTCTTGCCGACGCCGGTGGGGCCGAGAAAAATAAATGATCCGATCGGGCGGTTGGGATCCTTGAGTCCAGAGCGGGCGCGAATCACGGCGTCGGCAACGGCGGTGACCGCTTCGTCCTGCCCGATGACGCGCTTGTGCAGATGCTCCTCAAGATGTGCGAGTTTCTGCACCTCGCCTTCGAGCAATCGCGAGACCGGAATCCCGGTCCATCGCGCGACGACTTCGGCGATATCGTCCTCGTCAACTTCTTCCTTGAGCAATCGCTTGCCGCCGGAGTTCTTCTCGATCAGTTTCTGTTCTTCCGCGGCCAGCTCTTTCTCCAGCGACGGGAGTTTGCCGCGCTGCAACTCGGCGAGCTTTCCGAGATCGTAATCGCGCTGAGCTTTTTCGATCGCGAGCCTGGTTTGTTCGATCTCGGCCTTGATCTTCGCCAGCTTCTCAATTCCGCCGGTTTCAGTTTCCCACTGCGCCTGAAGGCCCGCGCGCTTTTCCTTGACCTCGGCGAGTTCCTTCTCGAGTTTCTGCAGCCGATCGCGCGACGCCTGATCGGTTTCGCGCTTGAGCGCCTCGCGCTCGATCTCCAACTGCATCACGCGCCGATTCACCTCGTCGATCTCGACCGGCATCGACTCCTTCTCGGTGCGCAGCTTGGCCGCCGCTTCATCGACCAAGTCGATCGCCTTGTCGGGCAGGAACCGATCAGTGATGTAGCGTTTTGAGAGCACCGCGGCCGTCACCAGCGCGGCGTCCTTGATTCGAATCCCGTGATGAACCTCGTAGCGTTCCTTGAGACCGCGCAGAATCGAGATAGTGTCCTCGACGCTGGGCTCCTCGACCATCACGGGCTGGAAGCGACGCTCGAGCGCGGCGTCTTTCTCGATATATTTTCGATACTCGTCGAGCGTGGTCGCGCCGATGCAATGCAGTTCGCCGCGCGCCAGCATCGGCTTGAGCAGGTTCGATGCATCCATCGCGCCTTCAGCCGCGCCCGCGCCGACGACGGTATGCAGCTCGTCGATGAAGAGAATTATTTCGCCGGCGGCTTCCTGCACTTCCTTCAGCACGGCCTTGAGCCGTTCCTCGAACTCGCCGCGGAACTTGGCGCCGGCGATCAGCGCGCCCATGTCGAGCGCGACCAACTTGCGATTTTTCAGACTGTCAGGCACATCGCCGGCGACGATTCGCCGCGCGAGACCTTCGACGATCGCGGTCTTGCCGACGCCCGGCTCCCCGATCAGCACGGGATTGTTCTTGGTGCGGCGCGAGAGCACCTGGATAGTGCGCCGAATTTCCTCGTCGCGTCCGATGACCGGATCAATTTTGCCGGCCGAGGCGAGCTTGGTCAGGTCGCGACCGTATTTTTCCAGCGACTGGTAGGTTGCCTCCGGATTCGACGACGTAACGCGCTGGTTGCCGCGGACTTTCTTCAGCACCGCCATCAGCTTGTCGTGCGTCAACCCGGCTTCGCGCAGAATTTTCGACGCGGCGCCGGGCTCATCGAGCATCGCGATCAACGCGTGCTCGACCGAAACGTACTCGTCCTTGAGCTTGCCCGCCTCCTGCTCCGCGCGCGCGAGCACGCGACCCAGGCGCTGCGCGGCGTAGATCTGTCCGCTGTCGGCGCCGCCGCCGGTTACGCGCGGGATTTTGGCGAGTTCAGCATCGAGCTTGCGGCTCACTTCGTCGCGATCTACGCCCGTGAGCTTCAGGATCGACGACGCCAGGCCTTCGTTGTCCTCGAGCAGCGACGCCAGCAGATGCTCAACGTCAACGGCCTGGTTATGCGCGCTGAGTGCCGCGTTCTGCGCGCGCCCGAGCGCCTCCTGAAGTTTCTCGGTGAATCGATTGGCGTTCATGCGATCTTCGCTTTTCCTTTTTGACTAAGCTAACCACTTTTCAGCCGAGGGCAAATCGAAATCCACGCAGTCAAGGCTGCGCCCGGCTGCGAGAATCACAGTCGGGCGCAGATATGTCTCTCGATAGCTGAGAAGCCGGGCTAGATATTCACAATCGGCGTCACTGGCGGGCGCACCGCGCGGCGATCCGTTCGCACGCGTCGCGTGGCCGCGGGCGTCGGCTCGAACGCCGGATGCAGACCGGGTTCGCGCGGAGCGGCGGCGGCACTGGCGTGGGACGGCTTCTGAGCCGCGAGCAGAATGTGGCGCCGGCCCTCGCGAATCAACACGCCGCGCTCGGTCATCTCGGTAAGCAGCTTGCTGACCATCGGGCGCGAACTGCCGATCATCTCCGCGAGTTCTTCCTGCGCCAGCTCAGGCAGGAGCAGAGTTCCCCGCGAATCGGGCACGCCGAAGCGTTCCGCCAATTCGCCGAGAACCACCTCGAGCCGCTTGCGCAGCGACATTCCCAGAAACGTCGCATAACGGTAAACGACCAACGACCACATCGAATTCATCGCTTCCGTAATCCGAAGCAGCGCTTCCGGCTCGAGACCTTTGAGCACTTCGGCAATCTGATGCCGCGTGAACAGCGCAACGCAGGTGTTGGTCAGCGCGGTCGCCTCGAACAGCTGGGAACGACCGCCGTCCGCCTCGGCGAAGTCGGCATAGCCGACCAGGTCGCCCGGCCCGGCAATCTCGACCAGCACGGGGTCGCTGCCGGCCCGCGAGCTGTGAACCTTGACCAGGCCGGTGAGCACGGCGAAGACAACGTCGGCGGGCGAGCCCCTCGTAAACAGCTCCGCGCCCTTTGGGTAGCGCACGAGCATGTGGCGCTCGAGCAGCGCCGTCGCCGCGGGGCGTGGCAGCCCCATCGATGAGAGCTTGGTAAGCAGCCTTTCCTGAGCCTGCGTCGAAACCTGAAGATTCATAGAGTATCTCCCCGCGGCTGCACCATATGACGGCCGGTGTGTAATTAAACCCTACAAAAAGTTAGTCTAGCCGCGCGGCTAGGTCAAGTGCGGACGAAATGCCGTAAAAAATTATCGCCCGGCGCGCTCAAGCGCCGGCGATCGTCATCTCGGCTATCTTGATTGTCGGCGCGGCCGTGGACGAGCGCCAGTTGAGATCGTTGCCGATCATTTCGACACCGGCGATCATGTCCTTCAGGTTGCCCGCGATGGTGATTTCGTTCACCGGATACGCGAGCTCGCCGTTCTCGATCCAGATTCCGCCCGCGCCGCGCGAATAGTCCCCGGTGACCATGTTCACGCCGAACCCTATCGTCTCGGTCAGGTACAGCCCCTGCTTCACCGAGCCGATTAGCTGCGCGGGCGTGTAGCTGCCGGGCTCGAGGTAGAGATTGGTGGTCGAGACGCTGGGAGCATCGCCAACAGAACGCGCGGCATTGCCGGTGGGAGCGAGGCCCAGCTTGCGCGCCGAATAGCAGTCGAGCAGGTAGGTCGCGAGCACGCCCTTGTCGATCACGCTCTTGCGGGAGGTCGGCAGACCCTCGCCGTCAAAAGGTTTGGAGCCGAGTCCGCCGGCAATCAGTGCGTCATCGACGATCGTGACGCCGGAGGCGCTAATCGTTTTGCCCAACTGCCCGACCAGGAATGACGCGCCCTTATACAACGCAGGGCCCGAGGCGGCGCCGACGATCGATCGAATCAGGCCCGCGGCCATGTCGGGATCGAAAACAACCGGCGCGTGCGTCGTTTTGATCTTGCGCGCACCGAGCCGGCGCAATGCGCGCTTGGCGGAGGTCACTCCGACCGACTCCGCATCTTCGAGTTTTCCGAAGCGGCGATTCGACGTGTACCAATATCCCTGCTGCATCGAGTCGCCATCCTGCGCGATCGGTGCGACCAGGAGGCTGTACGAGGTGCCGGAATACTCGCCTGAGAAACCCTGGCTGTTGGCGAACAGGACCTGGTAGCGCCCGGAGCTGAATTCCGCGCCGCCGGAGTTCTTGATGCGCGGATCGAATTTCAGCGCCGCGTTCTCGCCGGTGCGCGCAATCTCGAGCGCGCGATCCGCATTTACGATTCCGCTGTCGGGATCCGCCAGTGAAAGCTCGGGCAGCGACTTCGGATGCAGCGCCGGGTCGGGCAATCCCGCCCACGGATCGGCGGCCGACAGGCGCGCAAGCTCGACGGTGTTCGCGATGAAAGCGCCGAGCGAATCGCGCTCGATCTCGGCCGTCGATGAGGTCGCCGACGACTGTCCGCAAAACACGCGCAGTCCGAGGCGCCGCTCGCGCGAGCTCTTGAGTTTCTCGACTTCGCCCATGCGCACGCCGGCCATCAGATACTCCGCAGTGACGCACAGAATTTCCGCCGCGCTGGCGCCCTTGCGCCGGGCCTCGTCGAGCGCCCAATTGGCCAGTTCAATATCAACGGTCGCCATCAGATTGTTCTCACTGTGAATTCGATTTTCAGGCGCGCGTGCCGCCGACCGTGATGCCGTCGATGCGAATCGTCGGAAGTCCCACGCCCACCGGCACCGATTGGCCGTCCTTGCCGCAGGTGCCGACGCCGGCGTCGAGCGCGAGGTCGTTGCCGACCATCGAGACCCGGGTCAGCACGTCGGGGCCGTTGCCGATAAGCGTCGCGCCCTTCACCGGCCGCGTCACCTGGCCGTCCTCGATCAGGTAAGCCTCGCTCGCTGAAAAAACAAATTTGCCGTTGGTGATATCGACCTGGCCGCCGCCGAAGTTGACGGCGTAGAGGCCGTTCCTGACCGACTTGATTATTTCCTCGGGCGTCGATTCGCCATTGAGCATGAAGGTGTTGGTCATCCGGGGCATCGGCGAATGCGCAAAGCTCTCGCGCCGGCCGTTGCCGGTCGGCTCCATCTTCATGAGCCGCGCGTTCATCCGATCCTGCAGGTAGCCGCGCAGGATGCCCTTTTCGATCAGCACCGTGCGCGAGGTTGGCGTGCCCTCGTCGTCAACGTTCAGGCTGCCGCGGCGATTCGGGATCGTGCCGTCGTCGATCACGGTGCAGAGTTCGCTCGCAACCTTCTGACCGATTCGATCTGCGAACGCGGACGTCTTCTTGCGATTGAAGTCGCCTTCGAGGCCGTGGCCGATCGCCTCGTGCAGCAGAATTCCCGGCCATCCGGGACCGAGCACGACGACCATCTCGCCCGCGGGCGCGGCGACGGCATCGAGATTGACGATCGCCTGGCGGGCGGCTTCGAGCGCGTACTCGCGCCAACGATCCTTCTCGATGAAATAATTCCACTCGACCCGGCCGCCACCGCCGTAGGAGCCCACCTGGCGGCCCTTACTGTCCTCGGCGATCACGGTGACGTTGAGCCGGCAAAGCGGCTGCATGTCCGCCGCGACCTGCCCGTCGCTCTTCACGATCATCACGATCTTGCTCTCGCACGCGAACGACGCCATCACGTTCTTCACCCGCGGGTCGGCAGCGCGCGCGATACGATCGATCTCACTCAGCAGCTTGGCGCGCTCCTGCACGGGAACGTCGAGCGGCGTGCTCGGGAGATCGTACAGCGCATGACGCGCGACCGGCGCGCCGACCTGGACCGCCGCCGGCGTCGCGCCGCGCTGATCGGCGATCGCGCGCGCGGCCTCCGCCGCAAGGCGCATCCTGTCAACTGTGACTTCGTCGGAGTACGCGTAGCCCGTACGATCTTCGGCGCACACCCGCACGCCGACGCCATGGCTGACGCTCTTGCTCGTGTGATTCACCATCGACTCTTCGAGCGCGAGACCCTCGGCGCTTTTGTACTCGAAGTAGAGATCGGCGTAGTCGGCCTTGCGTTCGAGCGCACTGCCGAGGATTCGCTCGAGCGCGCCGTGGTTCATGCCGAATCGGTTCAGGAAAAATTTATCGGGAGCAACAAGTTCGTTGGACATAATTTTTGCCGCCTGTGAAACAACATTATCAAAGCGCGCACTCGCCAAGAAGGCGCTCGATCCGTTACGATTCGCCAATGGCCTCGCGCGAGACATTGGCGCTAATCGATCGACTGATGCTCGATATGATCGCGCAGCAGGAGAGCAAGGTGCTCGCGATGGCGCGCGCGATTCATCCCGGGCTTACGCCGGAGGACATTCGCAACCCGAACGATTTCGCCGACCTGATGGCGAGCGGCGAGTGGAACTTCGAGGACGGAATCCTGTCGGGGCTCAAGAGCGCGCACATGGCGCTGCGCGCGAAGCTGCTGGAGACGATCGAATAAGAAAAGGCACGAAGAGAATCTCTTCGTGCCTTTTGCTTTGTTAGTTGTTAGCGTCGAATCAGCCAGCGGCCGCGGCGGCTCGACGAGGCCGCTCGGTGGTGGCGCCTTCCTTCTTCGCAGATGAGCGCTTGCGCGGCTTCTTTGTCTTAGTCTGCTCCTCGTTACCAGTGAACTCGATCACCGAGAGCATCGCGGCGTCGCCGCGGCGATGGCCGAACTTGATCACGCGCGTGTAGCCGCCGTTGCGATCCTTGAAGCGCGGCGCAATCTCGTCGAACAGCTTCTTGACCGCCTCGTGCGACTGCAACGCCGCGAACGCGCGCCGGCGCGCGGCGAGATCGTTCTGCTTGCCGAGCGTGACCATCCGATCCGCGATGCGGCGGAGTTCCTTGGCCTTGGGATCGGTGGTCTTGATTCGCTCGTGACGAATCAGCGCGAGCACCATGTTTTTGAACAGCGCCTTGCGATGCGCCGACGTGCGATTGAGCTTGCGGCCCGAATTGAGATGACGCATCTTTCCCTTCTTCTAATCCTTTACTATTCCAATCCTGTACTAGGCCGATTCGCGGCGGATTTCAGGCCGATTCGCGGCGTTCCTGCTCTTCCCACATGCGGTCGAGCTCGCCGCGCGGCGGCAGGTTCTCGAGCCGCATCCCGAGCGAGAGGCCCATGTCGGCGAGGACTTCCTTGATCTCGTTGAGGGACTTGCGTCCGAAGTTTTTGATCTTGAGCATGTCCTGCTCGGTCCGCTGAACCAGCTCGCCGATATACTTGATGTCGGCGTTCTGGAGGCCGTTGAAGGCGCGCACGGAAATCGGCAGGCCTTCGACCGGACGATAGAGCAGCTCGCTCATCGACGGTCGAGCTTCGCCGCTCTCGGCTGCGCCGGGCGCCGCTTCGGCTTCTTCTTCGACGCCGGCGAAAATCGTCATCTGGTCGCGCATCACGCGCGCCGCGTAGGTCAGCGCCTCGCGCGGATTGATCGAGCCGTCGGTCCATATTTCGAGCGCGAGGCGGTCGTAGTCGGTGCGCTGGCCGACGCGCGCGTTGGTGACAGTGAAATTTACTTTGCGAATGGGCGAGAAGATCGCGTCGAGGCGAATCGTTCCGATCGCTTCCTCTTCTTCGGTGCGCTCGCCGGGGACGTAGCCGCGGCCGCGCTTGATAACGAGTTCCATATCGAGTTCGGCGCCCTTGTCGAGCGACGCGATATGCTTGTCGGGGGTCAGGATTTCGAGGCTGGGACCGCCGGTGATGTCGCGCGCGGTGACCTGCGCTTCGCCCTTGACCTTGAGGGTCGCGGTAATCTGCTCGCCCTCGTGCAGGCGCAGGCGGATTTCCTTGAGGTTGAGGACGATGTCGGTCACGTCCTCCTTGACGCCGGCCAGAGTTGAGAACTCGTGGAGGACGTTTTTGATCCTGACTGCCGTAATCGCGTAGCCGGGCAGGGTGGACAGCAGGATGCGCCGCAGCGCGTTGCCAACGGTGATTCCGTAGCCGCGTTCGAGCGGTTCCGCGGAAAATTTGCCGTAGGAAGGAGTGACTTCCTTCTCGTCGAACTCGACAGTCTTGGGTTTGATCAGATCTCGCCAGTCATTTTGCATAGTCTGTGCTCTTTTTTCCCGATGGATTTCCCGCGCCCACACAGGTCCACCACGGACCGGGACGCCGAATCGGTAGCCTCCGCCTTATCTTGAGTAATGCTCGACGATCAGCTTCTCGCTAATCGGCATCGTCAGTTCAGCGCGCGCCGGCAGCGACCGGAGCGAGCCGCGGAATTGTTCGCGTTCGAGTGCCATCCACGGCGGTACGCCGCGGCGCTGCGCCATCTCGATTGCCTCGACGATCACCTTCTTGGTGCGGCTCGCCTCGGCTACGCTAATCACACTGCCAACCTCGACAAGGGTCGAGGGAATCGTAACCTTCTTGCCGTTCACCTGAATGTGCCCGTGGCGAACCACCTGGCGCGCCTGCGCCAGCGAGCTGGCGAAGCCGAGCCGATAGACCACGTTGTCGAGCCGCCGCTCGAGCAATACGAGCAGGTTCTCGCCCGTGATTCCGTCCATCCTCTCCGCCATCGCGAAGTAAGCCTTGAACTGCGTCTCCATCATCCCGTAGATGCGCTTGACCTTCTGCTTCTCGCGCAACCGGATCGCGAATTCAGAGAAACGCGTACGCGCCTGGCCGTGCGCGCCGGGCGGATAATTGCGCCGCTCGATCGCGCACTTGTCGCTGTAGCATCGCTCTCCCTTGAGGAAGAGTTTCAGTCCTTCGCGCCGACACAGCCGGCAAACGGGCCCTAGGTTTCTTGCCATTCTTTTTCTCTTTTCAGTGAATCCGCTTGCTTGATGATAATCGGCTGAAAATTTCCTTAGTTGTTTGCGTCGTTAAGATCAGACTCGGCGCCGCTTTGGCGGACGGCATCCGTTGTGCGGGATCGGCGTTACGTCTTTGATCGAGATGACGCCCAATCCCGCCGCTTGCAGCGCGCGCACCGCCGATTCGCGGCCGCCGCCCGGACCCTTGACGTGAACGACTACGGCGCGCATCCCGACTTCCGAGCATTTCCGCGCGCACGCCTCCGCCGCCATCTGCGCCGCATACGGCGTGCCCTTGCGCGACCCCTTGAAGCCGACGGAGCCGGCGCTCGACCAGGCGATCACGGTGCCCTGCTGGTCGGTGATCGTGACGATCGTGTTGTTGAAGGTGGCGTGCACATGCGCGACGCCTTCGGGCACGTTGCGCCGCACCTTCTTGCGACGCGGCGCAGGAGCGGGTGCTCCAGCGGCGCCGGCAGCGGGCGCAGCAGCAGCATCCTTCTTGTCTGGCGCTGCTTTGGTCTCTTTGATTTCTTCTTCAGCCATTTTTTCTCTTTTTTCAGTGAATCCGCATCGTGCGGGCTGACTGACGGAAATTTCCTTAGTGTCCTAGCCTTTTGGGGGCGCCATCTTCTTGCCGGCGACTACTTTGCGCGGGCCTTTGCGGGTGCGTGCGTTGGTATGAGTGCGCTGGCCGCGGACCGGAAGTCCGCGACGATGCCGAATGCCCCGGTAGCATCCAAGATCCATCAGGCGCTTGATCGACTGCTGAAAGTCGCGGCGGAGATCGCCTTCGACTTCGTAATCGGTGTCGATCACCTGGCGGATGTGAACCTGCTGGTCGGCCGACAGATCGTCGGTTTTGGTCGCGGGATCGACTTTGGCGGCGGTGAGAATTTTGAGCGCGCTCGGCCGGCCAATGCCGTAGATATAGGTGAGCGCAATATCCATCCGCTTGTTTTTCGGCAGTTCGACTCCAGCTATGCGTGCCATCGCGAAACCCTTCCCTTCCTAGCCCTGGCGCTGCTTGTGGCGCGGGTTGGAGCATAGGATTCGCACGACGCCTTCGCGGCGCACGACCTTGCAGTTCTTACAGATTTTTTTTACTGATGCTCGTACTTTCATAATCGTCAATCTCTACGTTCCGAATCGCGGGCACGGCGGCCCGCGCCACTTTACTCTCTAGTGCCCCTCGTTCGCGGAACCTCACCCCTGGCCCCTCTCCCTTCTGGAGAGGGGGACAGAGCCGTTCTAGCGCATCCGGTATGTTATTCGGCCGCGGGTCAGGTCGTAGGGGGAAAGTTCCACCGTGACTTTGTCGCCAGCCAGAATTTTTATGTAATGCATCCTCATTTTGCCCGAAATATGGGCCAACACCTTGTGCCCGTTGTCGAGTGTCACTCTGAACACCGCATTGGGGAGGGCTTCCTGAACCGTCCCTTGTACTTCGATCGCGTCGCCTTTAGACATTTTCCAGTTCGCTTAAAATTTCCGGTCCGTTGGAGGTAATTGCGATGGAATGCTCGAAGTGGGCAGATAGTTTACCGTCCGCCGTCACCGCAGTCCAGCCATCGGAAAGTATCTCCAAATCGGGGGTTCCCTCGTTTACCATCGGCTCGATCGCCAGCGCCATCCCCTCGCGCAGGCGCGGATTAGGCATCCCAGGGCGGAAATAGTTCGGCACCTGCGGGTCTTCATGAAGCCGGCGGCCGATTCCGTGTCCGGCAAAGTCGGTGACCACGGAGAAACCCGCGCGCTCGACGGTTTCCTGCACCGCGCGCGCGATATCGCTGATGCGATTGCCCGCGCGAGCCTGCGCGATTCCCGCGTAGAGGGATTCGCGGGTCACATTCAGCAGCTTCGTCACCCGCTCCGGCACCGGGCCGACCGCGACGGTGCGAGCCGAGTCGCCGTAGAAGCCCTCGTACACCACGCCGAAATCGAGGCCGACGATGTCGCCGGCCTTCAATTTGCGGCTGGACGGGATGCCATGAACTATTTCGTTGTTAATCGACACGCATAGACACTTTGGATAGACGACGTCGCCCGGCTTGTAGCCCTTGAAGGCGGGCTTCGCGCCTTTCTTGTAGGTCAGGTCTTCGGCCAGCTGGTCGAGCTCCTCGGTGGTGATGCCGGGACGCACTGCGGCGACCAGAGCCGCGAGGATCTCGGCCACGATCTGACTCGCCTTGCGCATCACGGCGATCTCGGCCGGAGTTTTAATAGTAATCATTTTTTTCAGTATTAAGGCTTTTTAAGTATTAAGGCCGCGCTCCGTTGTCGCGCGCGGATGGTACATTGATCTCGCGGTTCCATGCTTTAGGAACCTAACCCCTAACCCCTTCCCGCGCGGGAAGGGGAACCGGATAAAAGAAAGATTCAGAAATCTTGTCGTTATGGTTAATCACTTGGGGGGCACCGCGACGCCGTTGACGGCGGTTAGGATTCGCTTTTCTACTTCGTCGGTGCGGCCGACTCCGTTTACCTGCGCGAGCAGGCCGAGCCGGTCGTAGTGAGCGAGCAGCGGGCGCGTCGTTTCGGCAAAAACCTTGAGCCGTTCGCGCACGGTTTCCTCGGCATCGTCCTCGCGCTGATAGAGTTCGCCGCCGCATTTATCGCATACGCCGGGTTTGGCGGG
This sequence comes from uncultured delta proteobacterium, assembly GCA_963711565.1. Taxonomy (GTDB): domain Bacteria; phylum Desulfobacterota; class Binatia; order Binatales; family Binataceae; genus Binatus. The sequence goes on from CAVQEQ010000003.1 coordinate 657,020, forward strand.
TGGCTCGAACATCACGTGATACATCGCGTTGCAATTCCTGCAGGTGCGGCGTCCTGAAATCCGCTTGACGATCTCTTCGTCGGGCACAATCACCGCGACGACCTTGTCGAGTTTCAGCTTGTAGCGTTCGAGCCCTTTGGCCAGCGCTTCGGCCTGCGTGACGTTGCGCGGGAATCCGTCGAGGATGAATCCGGGACGGGCGTCTTCCTTGCGCAGGCGCGCATCGACCAGTTTCAAGACCAGATCGTCGGGCACCAACTGGCCGCGATCCATGTAGCTGGCGGCCTCGCGGCCCAGATCCGAGTCCTCGCGAACGACTGCACGGAGCAAGTCGCCGCTGGCAACTTGCGGGATACCCCAGAGCGCGCCCAATGCGCGCGCCTGTGTACCCTTGCCCGCACCCGGCGGGCCCAACAGCACCAGCCGCACCTGCTAGGCGCCCCTCTTGGTCTTAACGCGACCGCGGCGCATAAAGCCTTCGTAGTTGCGGGTCAGCAGATGGGTTTCGATTTGCGCGACCGTGTCGATCGCGACGCCGACGACGATCAGCAGCGCGGTGCCGCCGAAGAAAAACGGCACGTTGAAGCGCGCGATCAGGATGGTCGGCAGGACGCATACAGCGCTGACGTAAACCGCGCCGCCGAGCGTGATGCGGGAGAGCACGCGATCGATATAGTCGGCGGTGAAACGGCCGGGCCGGATACCCGGGATGAAGCCGCCGTACTTTTTCAGATTGTCGGCGACGTCCACGGGATTAAATGTGACCGAGGTGTAGAAGTAACAGAAGAAGAAAATGAGCGCGACGTAAACCAGGTCGTAGTAGATGCCGCCGGGCGTCAGGTAGCTCGAATACGGTTTCAGAAACGGCACGAAGGTCGCCAGCGTCGCCGGGAAGACCAATAGCGCGGAGGCGAAAATCGGCGGAATAACGCCCGAGGTGTTTATCTTCAACGGCAGATGCGAACTCTGACCGCCGTAAACGCGGCGGCCGACGACGCGGCGCGCATACTGGATCGGGATGCGGCGCTGGGCGGTCTCGATATAGACGATGCCGGCGATCACGGCGGCCGCGATCGCGAGAATGAAGATGAGCAGGAAAATGCTCATCTCGCCCTCGCGCACGAATTGCGCGGTGGTGCCGATGGCGCTCGGCAGGCGCGCGACGATTCCCGCCATGATGATCAGCGAAATGCCGTTGCCTATTCCGCGCTCGGTGATCTGTTCGCCGATCCACATCAGGAACATCGTGCCCGCAGTGACGGTGAGCACCGTCATCGCGATGAAGCCCGGGCCGGGATTGTAAACGATGCTGCCGCCGCCGGGCGCCTGAATCTTTTCGAGCGAGAACGCGATCATCGTGCCCTGGAACAGCGCCAACAGCACGGTACCGTAGCGGGTGTACTGGGTAATCTTGCGGCGACCGGCCTCGCCTTCTTTATATAGTTCGTCGAGATATGGCGACGCGATTTTCAGCAGGTCGAGGACGATGGCGACCGAGATGTACGGCATGATGCCGAGCGCGAGGACCGAGAAGCGCTCGAGCGCGCCGCCGGAAAACAGATTGACCCAGCCGAACAGCGTGCCACTGGCGGCGTCGAAGAACGAGGCGAGCGCCTGGCCGTCGATGCCGGGGGTCGGCACGGCGACGCCGATGCGGTAAACGGCCAGCATGAGGGCCGTGAAGACCAGCCGTCGGCGCAACTCGGGGATGCGCGAGGCGTTTGAAAACCCTTCAAGCATCTAGCTTCCGGCGGACTTTACCAACTCCGCGAAGCCGCCCGCGGCGGCGATTTTGTCCAGCGCGCTTTTCGAGAACGCGTCGGCGCGCACTTTAATCTTGCCCTTCAGATCGCCGTCACCCAAGACTTTCACCTTGCGTCCCGCCGGGATCAAGCCGCGCGCGACCAGCGCGGCGGCGTCGATGGTTACATCCGCGCCGAAGTCGCCGAGCCGCGACAGATTCACAATCGCGAATTCGTCGCGACGCGCCTGGTTCTTCAGCGTGCGACGAAATCCCTGTTTAGGCAAGCGCCGCTGCAAGGGCATCTGGCCACCCTCGTAGCTCGGAGGCGTGTTGCCATGCGAGCGCGCGCCCAATCCCTTGTGTCCGCGGCCGGAGGTCTTGCCGTGGCCCGAGCCGATGCCACGTCCGACGCGGCGTTTGCGATGGGTCGAGCCGGGCGACGGTTTCAAATCCTTGAGGTCCATGAGTACAACTAATCCTTGAGCTCGATGACGAGGTGCTTCAGGCGTTTGACCATCCCTTCGACCGCGGCGCTGCGCTTGAGCTCGCGCACGCTGCCGACTTTGCCCAAGCCGAGGCCCTTGACGGTCGCGCGCACGCGGCGATTGGTGCTGATCGGGCTGCCGACGAGCTTGACGCGAATTTTATCCGACATCGTATTCCAAAGCCTCGATCACGCGGCCGCTTCGGGCTGATTCGGCGTGCGTCCGCGGAGACGATTGATATCCTGGGTGCTGCGGAGCTCGGCCAGCGCCTCGAGCGTCGCCTTGACCAGGTTGTGCGGATTCGACGAGCCGAGCCGCTTGGTCAGGATGTTGCGGATGCCCGCGAGCTCGACCACCGCGCGCACACCGCCCGCCGCGATGACGCCGGTGCCCTCGGCAGCCGGCCGCAGCACGACGCGTCCCGCGCCGAAACGTCCGACGACTTCGTGCGGGATGGTGCCGTCCTGAATCGGCACGCGGACGAGACTCTTCTTGGCGCGATCGACGCCCTTGCGAATCGCCTCGGGCACTTCGTTGGCCTTGCCGAGACCGAAGCCGACGAGGCCGTTGTGATCGCCGGCGACCACCAGCGCGCTGAAGCTGAAGCGGCGTCCGCCCTTGACGACTTTCGCGACGCGGTTGATATGCACGACCTTCTCTTTGATCTCGAGGCCCTGCGGATCGATGCGCTGCGTGACCGTACCTTCGCGTAATGTGCGTTGCCTGCCGTTCAAAATTTTAACCCCGCTTCGCGCGCCGCGTCGGCCAGCGCCTTGACGCGGCCGTGATAGAGAAACCCGTTTCGATCGAAGACGACGTTGGAGATTCCGCTCTGAAGGCATCGCTCGGCGATGGCCTTGCCGACCGCTTTGGCGGCGGCGAGATTGCGCTTGCTCTTGAGTTCGTCGCGCAGGCCGGCCGTTTCGGTGGAGGCAGACGCGAGCGTGCGTCCGCTCTCGTCGGAAATCACCTGCACGTAGATATGATGCAGCGAGCGGAACACGGAGAGGCGCGGACGGGTGTCGTTGCCGACGGCCTTGCGCCGGACGCGTCCTTGGCGAAATTTACGTTTTTCGGATCGTTCTAGAGCCATAATCGCAACTAACCTTATTGTGCCGAGCCTTATTACGCCGAGGTCGATCCCGCGGCGGCTTTGCCGGCCTTGCGGCGAATCGTCTCGGTCGCGTACTTGATGCCCTTGCCCTTGTACGGCTCGGGCGGCCGCAGCTCGCGAATCTGCGCGGCGACGGTGCCGAGCAACTGGCGGTCGGCGCTCTCGAGCGTCACGGTCACCTGCTTCTCGACCTTCGCGGTGACGCCCGGCGGAAGCTGATAAACGATCGGATGCGAATAGCCGAGGGTCAGATTCACCTGCTGGCCCTTGGCCTCGGCGCGGTAGCCGACGCCGTTAATCTCGAGCACGCGGCTGAAGCCCTTGCCGACGCCTTCGACCATGTTGGCGACCAGCTTGCGCATGAGTCCGTGAATCGAGCGCTCTTCGCTGGTATCGCCGGGGCGCTTGACGAGGATTTCCGAATCCTTGATCTCGACGGTGTAGCCGGGATGAAGCTTGAGCTCTAGCTTGCCCTTGGGGCCTTCGACTTTGAGCGTGCCGCCGGCGACGGACGCTTTGACGCTCTTGTCGAGATGAATCGGGAGTCTTCCTATCCGCGACATAGTTGCTTACCAAACCCTGCAGAGAATTTCGCCGCCGACTTTTCTGCGCCGCGCCTCGCGACCGGTCATCACGCCGAGCGGAGTGGAGACGATTTGCACACCCATCGCGCCGCGCACCTTGCCAATTTCCGCTGCGCCGGCGTAGCGGCGATTGCTCGGCTTGCTGATGCGGTCGATGCCGCGAATGACGGACTCGCGCGTCGGCGAGTAACGCAGCTTGAGCGCGAGCATCTTCTTGGGCGCCTCGCCGCCGACTTCGACGCCACTGAGGAAACCCTCGGCCATCAGCACGCGGCAAATCGCCTCGCGCAGCCGTGAATGGGGCAGCGTGAGTTCATTGTAGCGCGCGCGCATCGCGTTGCGGATTCGCGTGAGCAGTTCTGCGATCGGATCGGTCTGCGACATAATTGGTCTCTCTACCAGCTGGCCTTGATCACGCCCGGCAACTTGCCGTCGAGTGCGTACTTGCGCAGGCATAGCCTGCACATCTTGAAACGCCGATAGTACGCGCGCGCGCGGCCGCATAGCGGGCAGCGGTTGTACTGGCGCACTTTGAATTTTTGTTTGCGAGTCGCCTTGACCCGCAGGCACGTTTTCGCCATTCGACTGTCCTTATGCTCCCTGCGCCGGCGTCGGCGGCGGTGTTGCCGCGGCGGCGACCGCGGCCCTCGCGGCGGCATGAGCCTGTGCGGCTGCTGCCGCCTTGGCCGCATCGGCTTCGCGCTCGGCTGCGCCGCGCATCGGCATCCCGAGCGCGCGCAGCAGCGTCAGACCCTCGAAGTCGCTGCGCGCCGTGGTCGTGATCGAAATGGTCAAGCCCTTCACCTTCTCGACCTTGTCGAGGTTGAGTTCGGGGAAAATTGTGTGTTCCTTCAGGCCGAGCGAGTAGTTGCCGCGGCCGTCGAAAGCTTTGTCGCTGACGCCGCGGAAGTCGCGCACGCGCGGCAGCGAGATATTCACCAGGCGATCGAAGAACTCCCACATCTTTTCGCGGCGCAGCGTGACCATCACGCCAATCGGCATGCCCTGGCGCAGCTTGAAATTCGATATCGCCTTGCGCGCGCGCGTCAGCACGGGCTTTTGCCCGGCGATCACCTTGAGCTCTTCGAGGGCGGAGTCGAGGATCTTGACGTTGTCGCGCGCTTCCTGCAGCGCCATGTTGATCGTGATCTTCTCAAGGCGCGGCACCCGCATCTTGTTGTCGATTTTGAGCTCGCGCATCAGGGCCGGCGCGATTTCGTTCTCGAAGCGCACGCGCAGGCGTGCGGGCAGCTTGGGCTCGGGCGGCAGCGGCGCCGCGGCGGAAGCTTTCGCCTCTTCGGCAGCCTGCTTCTGCTGAGCCTGGCGTGCCTTGCCTTCGCGCTTGGCCTTGGCCGCGGCGTCGGACTTGGCGGTCTGCTCGGCTTTGGCCGCCTGCTCGGCCTTGTCCGGCTTTTCTTTTTTGTCGGCCATTAGTCGTTACCTATTGTTTCGCCGCATCGCCGGCAGACCCGGCTCCTGGCGCCGTCGTCGGCCACCTTGAGCCCGACCCGCACGGGGGCGTTGCAGCGATCGCAAAAAATCATGACGTTCGAGATATTGATCGGCGCTTCCTTCTCGACGATTCCGCCCGGGCGCTGCGCACCGCTGCCCCCCGGCTTGGTGTGACGCTTGACGATGTTCAGCCGCTCGATCACGACGCGTCCGCGCTCGGGCAGCACGCGCATCACCTTGCCGGTCTTGCCGCGGTCGCGCCCGGTCACGACCATCACGGTGTCGTTCTTCTTAATCTTATATTTCGCCGACGCCATCACAGCACCTCCGGCGCGAGCGAGATAATCTTCAAAAACTTTTTCGCACGCAGTTCGCGGGCCACGGGGCCGAAGATGCGCGTGCCGATCGGTTCGTGATCCTTGTCGAGCAGCACGGCGGAGTTGCCGTCGAAGCGGATATAGCTGCCGTCGTCGCGGCTGATCTCTTTGGCCGTACGCACGATCACCGCGCGCGAGACGTCGCCTTTTTTGACCTTGGCGTTGGGAATCGCTTCTTTCACTGCGACCACGATCACATCTCCGACCGAGGCGTACCGGCGCTTGGAGCCGCCGAGCACCTTGATGCACATCACCTTGCGGGCACCCGAGTTATCGGCGACATCCAGAACTGTTTGCACCTGAACCATTGTATCGCGCCCTACCCCGCGGCCTTTTTGAGAACGCGGCTGACGCGCCAGCGCTTGTTTTTCGACAGCGGACGCGACTCGATGATCTGCACGCGATCGCCTTCCTTGCATTCGCCGCGCTCGTCATGCGCCATGAACTTGGTGCTGCGGCGCACGCGCTTGCCGTAGAGCGCGTGCTCGACCATGCGATCGACCTTGACCACGACGGTCTTGGTCATCTTGGCGGAGACCACGGTCCCCTCGCGCCGTTTGATTCGCTCCCGCATTAACCTGCCTTCTTCTTCGTCGTCACAGTTTCGCCGCGCGCCTTTTCGCCGAGCAGCGTCATAATCAGGGCCAGCTCGCGACGCGCGCGGCGGTAGCCGGCGTGATTGTCGAGCTGATTGGTGCGCAGCTTCAGGCGCAGCCGGAAAATCTCCTCGCGCGCCTCGCGTTCTTTGACCCGCAAATCCGGCGCGGTCATCTGCCTTAGTTCGTCAAGCTCCAAGGCCGCCCTCCTCGCGCTGGATCATAATTGTCTTGATCGGCAGCTTATGCGCCGCCAGCCGCATCGCTTCTTTCGCGGTGGCGTAATCGACGCCTTCCATCTCGAACAGAATCCGCCCCGGCCTGACGCACGCGACCCATCCTTCGGGCGAGCCCTTGCCCTTGCCCATGCGGGTTTCAGCCGGCTTCTTGGTGAAGGGCTTGTCGGGAAACACGCGAATCCAGACGCGGCCGCCGCGCTTGATATGGCGGGTGAGCGCGATACGGGCGGCTTCCAGAGCGCGCGTGTCGATACGGCAAGTCTCGAGCGACTTGAGGCCGTAGTCGCCGAAGGCGAGCGTGAGTCCGCGCGACTCGGCGCCGCGGACGCGGCCCTTCATCATCTTGCGCCATTTAACTTTTTTTGGTGCGAGCATCTTACTTCGTCAATTCGCCTGCACAGGCGTTCCCGCGCGTTTCGCGTCCGCGTCTTTGCGCGTCAAAACTTCGCCGCGGAAAATCCAGACCTTCACGCCGATCTGGCCGTAGGTCGTGCGCGCTTCGGCAAATCCGTACGCCACATCGGCACGCAGCGTCTGCAGCGGCACGCGACCCTCGCGATACCATTCCTGGCGCGCGATTTCCGCGCCGCCGAGGCGTCCCGCGACATGGACCTTGACGCCCTGCGCACCCATCCGCATCGCGCGCGTGACCGCCTCTTTCATCGCACGGCGAAAGGCGACGCGACGCTCGAGTTGCAGCGCGATATTCTCGGCGACGAGTTGCGGATCGAGATCGGGGCGGCGCACCTCGTGGATATTGATAAAGGAGTCGCGCCCCTTCATCAGCTTCTGGATATCGAGCTTGAGCTTGTCGATTTCCGCGCCCTTCTTGCCGATCACGATTCCAGGACGCGCCGTGTAAATATTAATCTTGGCCTTGTTCGCCATCCGCTCGATTTCGATGCGCGAGATACCGGCGTGGTAGAGCCGCTTCTTGATGAACTCGCGCAGCTTCAAATCCTCGTGCAGCAACTTCGCGTAGTCGTGGCTCGCGTACCATCGCGAGTCCCAGCTCTCGATAATGCCGAGACGAAATCCGCGCGGATGTACTTTCTGTCCCATAGAGACCTCAGGACGCCCGCTCGTCCACGATTACCGTGAGATGGCTGGTGCGTTTATGGATCGGCGTCTGATGCATGTGCGCGCGCTTGAGCGCGCGCTTCCAGGTCGGCCCGGTGTCGGCGGTCGCGCGTTTTACGAACAACTTGTCCTCGTCAACGTTCTGCTGGTCGCGGGCGTTGGCGATCGCGGCGAGCAGCGTTTTCGAGACGAAGCGCGCCGCCTTCTTGGGCGTGAACTCGAGAATCGACAGCGCCTGATCGACTTTCTTGCCGACGATCAGCTCGCATACAAGATGGAGCTTGCGCGGCGAAATTCTGATGAAGCGGGTTCGCGATACGGATTCCATGACTCTTACAACTTCCCCGCTTACGCCTTCGCCGCGGCCGGAGCCGCCGGTGCGGCGGGCGCTGACGCTGCTTTCACTTCGCCCTTGCGGTCGCCGGCATGGCCGTGGAAGGTGCGCGTCGGCGCGAATTCGCCGAGCTTGTGGCCGACCATGTTCTCGGTGCAGTACACGGGGATGAACTTGTGGCCGTTGTGGACGGCGAAGGTCAGCGCGATCATGTCGGGCGTGATCATCGAGCGCCGCGACCAGGTCTTGATGATACGCTTGTCGCCAGAGGCGGTCGCAGCGCCGACTTTCTTCAGCAGATGCCCGTCCACGAACGGACCTTTTTTCAGTGACCTTGCCATAACGCTTAGTGTTTTCCCTTCGGGCGCCGACTGACGATCAAATTGTCCGACGGCTGCTTCTTGCGCGTCTTGTATCCCTTGGCGGGCTGGCCCCACGGTGACTGGGGATGGTTTCCTTTCGACTTGCCCTCGCCACCGCCGTGCGGATGGTCAACCGGGTTCATCGCGACTCCGCGCACGTGACCGCGCTTGCCGAGCCATCGCGAGCGCCCGGCCTTGCCGATCGAAATATTTTCATGATCGAGATTGCCGACCTGGCCGATAGTCGCGCGGCAATCTGCCTGCACCATCCGCTGCTCGCCCGAGGGCAGCTTGAGCAGAGCCATCTTGCCCTCTTTCGCCATCAACTGCGCCTGCACACCCGCGCCACGCGCGAGCTTGGCGCCGGCGCCCGGCTTCATCTCGATCGCATGCACGACGGTACCGAGCGGGATGTTCTTGAGCATCAGCGCGTTGCCGGGCTTGATGTCGGCGTTCGCACCAGACTCGACCTTGGCGCCGACCTTGAGCCCGTCGGGCGCGAGGATGTAAGTCTTCACGCCGTCGGCATAGTGCAGGAGCGCGATATTCGCCGAGCGATTCGGATCGTATTCCAGCGCGGCGACAACGGCCGGAATCCCGTCGCGGTTGCGCTTGAAATCGATCAGGCGGAGACGGCGTTTATGGCCGCCGCCGCGATGACGCGAGGTCATGCGTCCGCGATTATTGCGTCCGCCGGTGCGCTTGACCGGGACCAGCAGACTTTTCTCCGGCTCTTTCTTGGTGAGCTCGGAGAAATCCGCAATCTGCATGAAGCGCTGCCCAGGCGTGCGCGGATTTAGTTGTATAACTGCCATTTTTTTCAGTATCTCTTCCGTCTAGCTCCGAACTCTCGTCTCAATATCGTGCTCAGGCACGGTATCTTAGAGCCCTTCGAAGAACTCGATCTTGTCGCCTTCCTTCAGAGTTACGTAAGCCTTCTTCCAGTCCATCTGGCGGCCCTTGATTGCACCTTTTTTCCGTTCCTTGCCCATGAAGTTCGAGGTGCGAACTTTAATCACGGTGACTTTGAACAGATGCTCGACGGCCTCGCGAATCTTGTCCTTGCTCGCGCCGGGACGCACGCGGAACAGCACCTGGCCGGCTTTTTCACTGGCCATCGTGCCCTTCTCCGTGATGATGGGGGCGAGAATCAGGCTCTCGGGACTACTCATTTTGCTTCCCCGCAAACCGAGCTTCGATTGCCTTGGCGGTCTGACTCGTCATCACGAGTTCCCGGTAATTGAGCACGTCGTAAACGTTGAGCCCTTCAATCGCGAGCACCTTGTGGGCGGCCAGGTTGCGCGCGGCGAGAAAAAACTTGGCGTCGCCCTCGCCCGTAACAATCAAAGCGTGCTCGACGCCGAGCTTGCCGAGAGCAGCCTTGGCGGCTTTGGTCTTCGGCTCCGCGATATCGAGCGACTCGACGACGAACAGCTTGCCGTTCTTCGCGCGATCGGAAATCGCCAGGCATAGCGCGGCGCGCCACGCCTTTTTCGGCATCTTGTATGAATAGTCGCGCGGCTGCGGTCCGAAGATCGTTCCGCCATGCCGCCAGATTGGCGAGCGAGTCGAGCCGGCGCGCGCGCGGCCGGTGCCCTTCTGCCGCCATGGCTTGCGGCCGCCGCCCGAGATGAGTCCCTTGGTCTTGGTCGAGGCGGTGCCGGAGCGGCGATTCGCAAGCTGCATCCGAACCGCCTCATGCAGCAGCGACACGTCGCCGTCGCGGCCGAAGACGTTGCCGGCGACTTCGAGCTCGCCGACTTTCTCGTGCGACGCCGAGTAGAGCGGCAGCTTGACCGGCGATGCCGATTGTTTTTCTTTTCGCTCAGGCACTGGCTGTCACCTTGACGTTCGCGCGGCGGCGCGGGCGGGCCGCGTGATGTACGACGAGCAGCGCGCCGTCGGGTCCGGGCACGGCGCCCGAGATGACGACGGCGTTGTCGTCGGCAAGAATCTCGAGCACCTCGAGATTGAGTATCGAGGCGGTCGCATTGCCCATCTGCCCCGCCATCCGCATGCCCTTGCGCACGCGGCCGGGATAAGAACGGTTGCCGATCGAGCCGCCGTGACGGAAATATTCGTGGGTGCCGTGCGAGCCGGGAAAGCCGGAAAAGTGATGGCGCTTGATGACGCCGGCGTAGCCGTGGCCCTTCGAGATTCCAGTCACATCGACCTGGTCGCCGACCTTGAACACGTCGGACGCCGCTATCGGCTGCCCGAGTGTCAGATCGCCTTCGCCGCGACGCTCGAACTCGCCCGACTTGATGCCGGCCGCGATGTTGGCCTTGGCGAAATGCCCGCGGACCGCGCCGGTCACGCGATTCAGCTTGCGCTTGCCGAAGGTCACCTGGACGCTGTCGTAGCCGTCGGTCGCCGCGGTCTTAAGCTGCGACACCGTGCATGGCCCGAGCGTCAACACCGTAGCCGCGCGCACGCGGCCACTGGGGTCGGTCACCTGGGTCATCCCAATTTTCTTGCCAATCAATCCGGTCAGCATCGGCCCTACTCGAGCTTGATTTCAACGTCCACGCCCGCGGCGAGGTCGAGCTTGCCCAGCGCGTCGATGGTCTGCTGGGTCGGCTCGAGGACGTCGAGCAGACGTTTATGCGTTCGTATTTCAAAATGCTCGCGCGACTTCTTGTCAACGTGCGGCGAGCGGTTGACGGTGAAGCGCTCGATGCGAGTCGGCAGCGGGATCGGACCCGCCACGCGGCCGCCGGTGCGCCGGATAGTATCCACGATTTCGCGAACCGACTGATCGAGCAGGCGGTAGTCGTACGCTTTGAGGCGTATGCGTATCTTGTCGTTCATCTAGAAAATACCGCGCCCGATTCGTTCAGCGCTCCGCTCCATCGATGCTCTATTGCGTACGGTCCCTATTGCTCTTGCTTCAGTGTCAGTTACTTCAAAATTTTCGAAACGACGCCGGCGCCGACCGTGCGGCCACCCTCGCGGATAGCGAAGCGCAAGCCTTCGTCCATCGCAACCGGCGTGATCAGCTCGCCGAGGATCTTGATGTTGTCGCCCGGCATCACCATCTCGGTGCCCTCGGGCAGCGTCAGCACGCCCGTGACGTCGGTGGTGCGGAAGTAGAACTGCGGGCGATAGCCGGTGAAGAACGGCGTGTGACGGCCGCCTTCGTCCTTGGTCAGGATGTACGCCGAGGCCTCGAAGTTGGTGTGCGGCGTGATCGAGCCGGGCTTCGCGAGCACCTGTCCGCGCTCGACGTCCTCGCGCTTGAGGCCGCGCAGCAGCACGCCGATGTTGTCGCCGGCCTGGCCTTCGTCGAGCAGCTTGCGGAACATCTCGACGCCGGTGACGGTGGTTTTGCTGGTGTCCTTGAAGCCGACGATTTCGACTTCCTCGCCGACCTTGACCTTGCCCTTCTCGACGCGGCCGGTGACGACCGTGCCGCGGCCGGAGATCGAGAACACGTCTTCGACCGGCATCAGGAACGGCTTTTCGGTCTCGCGCACGGGTTGCGGGATGAAGCTGTCGACCGCGTCCATCAGATCGAGAATCGGCTTGCAGTTGGGGCAATCGACCTTGCCGCATCCGCAGTTGAGCGCGTTGAGCGCGCTGCCGCGAATGACGGGGACGTCGTCGCCCTTGAAGTTGTACTTGGTCAGCAGGTCGCGGACTTCGAGCTCGACCAGGTCGAGCAGCTCGGGATCGTCGACCATATCGACCTTGTTCATGAAGACGACGATCGACGGCACGCCGACCTGGTAGGCGAGCAGGATGTGCTCGCGGGTCTGCGGCATCGGACCGTCGTTGGCGCCGACCACCAGGATTGCGCCGTCCATCTGCGCGGCGCCGGTGATCATGTTCTTGATGTAGTCGGCGTGTCCCGGGCAATCGACGTGCGCATAGTGGCGCTTGGTCGTTTCGTATTCGACGTGCGCGATGGAAATCGTGATGCCGCGCTCTTTCTCTTCGGGCGCCTTGTCGATCTGATCGAAGGCGGTGAAGGTCGCGAGCTTTTTCGACGCCAGGACCTTGGTAATCGCCGCGGTTAAAGTTGTCTTGCCGTGATCGATATGACCGATAGTGCCGACGTTGGCGTGCGGCTTGGTGCGTTCAAATTTAGCTTTGCCCATTGTGGTGTAACCTCCGATTGAGCGCGTTGCTCATGAGTCGTTATGCGCGCTTCTTTTCCTTGCTGTCGCCAGTCTGCGCCATCAACTCATCCAGAATATTTTTTGGCACGGGTTCATACGCGCCGAACTGCATCGTGTAAGTTGCGCGGCCCTGGGTCATCGAGCGCAGCCGCGTGGCGTAACCGAACATAGTAGCGAGCGGGACGCGGGCCTCGATGACCTGCGCGCCAGCGCGATTTTCCATGTCGAGAATCTTGCCGCGCCGCCCGCTCAAGTCGCCGATAACCTCGCCCATGAACTCCTGCGGGGTGACGGCCTCGACCTCCATGACAGGCTCGAGCAGAATCGGCTCGGCCTTTTCGCAAGCCTCTTTGAAAGCCATCGAGCCGGCAATTTTGAACGCGAGCTCGGACGAGTCCACGTCGTGTTCCTTGCCGTCGACGACGATCGCCTTGATATCGACCATCGGGTAACCCAGGATCACGCCGTTCTCCATCGCTTCTTTCACACCGTCTTCGACTGCCGGAATGAAGTTGCGCGAGATCGAGCCGCCCTTGGTGCCGTCCTCGAACTCGAAGCCGCCGCCTTTGGGGAGCGGCTCGATACGGAGCTCGACCACGGCGAATTGGCCGTGACCGCCGCTCTGGCGGACCAGGCGGCCCTCGGCTTCCGAGGCGCGCTTGATGGTTTCGCGGTAGGCGACCTGCGGCTTGCCGATATTGGCGTCAACTTTGAATTCGCGCAGCATCCGATCGACGATAATTTCGAGATGCAGCTCGCCCATCCCGGCGATAAGCGTCTGCGAAGTTTCCTTATTTACGCTGACGCGGAACGACGGGTCTTCCTTGGCGAGCTTCTGCAGCGCCTCGCCGAGCTTCTCCTGGTCGGCCTTGGTCTTGGGCTCGATCGCGATCTGGATGACAGGCTCGGGAAACTCGATCGACTCGAGCACAATCGGCGCGGCCGGATCGCATAGCGTGTCGCCGGTAGTAGTATCGCGCAGGCCGACGGCGCAGATGTCACCGGCGTAAACCTCGGTGATGTCTTCGCGCTTGTTCGCGTGCATCTTGAGCATCCGGCCGATTCGTTCGCGCTTGCCGCGGGTGGAATTGAGCAGCGACGAGCCGCTTTCCAGCTTGCCCGAATAAACCCGGATGAAGGTGAGCGTGCCCATATGCTGGTCGTTCATTATTTTGAACGCGAGCGCGGAGAACGGCGCGTCGTCACGCGGCCATCGCTCTTCAATCTTGTCGCCGACCTTGCCGACGACCGGAGGGAGGTCCAGCGGCGAGGGCAGGTAATCGACGACCGCGTCGAGCATCGGCTGCACGCCCTTGTTGCGGAACGCGGAGCCGAGGATCACGGGCGTGATCGCCATCTTGAGCGTGGCGGCGCGAATCGCGGCGCGAATCTGTGCGGGCTCGGGGTGCTTGCCCTCGAGGTAGAGCTCCATGATCTTCTCGTCGTGATCGGCGAGCGTCTCGACCAGCTTGTCGCGATAGCCCGCGGCCTGTTCTTTCATATCGGCGGGGATTTCCGCGGTACGATACTCCGCGCCGAGACGATCCTCGTCCCAAATGAGCGCTTTCTGATCGATCAGATCGATAAGGCCGGTGAACTTTTCCTCGGCGCCAATCGGCAGATGCAACAGCAGCGGCGTGGCCTTGAGCTTATCGCGCATTTCCTGCACGACACGCTCGAACTCGGCGCCGACGCGATCCATCTTGTTGATGAACGCGACGCGGGGGACCCGGTACTTGTCGGCCTGGCGCCAGACGGTCTCAGATTGCGGCTCGACGCCGCCGACCGCGCAAAAGACCGCGACCGCGCCGTCGAGGACGCGGAGGCTGCGCTCGACTTCGATCGTGAAATCGACGTGTCCCGGCGTGTCGATAATATTGATGCGCATGTCGCGCCAGAAGCAGGTGGTGGCCGCCGACGTAATCGTGATGCCGCGCTCCTGCTCCTGCACCATCCAGTCCATCGTCGCGGTGCCTTCGTGCACTTCGCCAATTTTGTAATTGATGCCGGTGTAGAAGAGCACGCGCTCGGTAGTGGTGGTCTTACCGGCGTCGATGTGCGCCATGATGCCGATGTTGCGCACCCGTTCTATTGGTGTCTGACGAGCCATCTAAAAAAACTCGGTATTACCAGCGATAGTGGGCGAACGCCTTGTTGGCATCCGCCATTCGATGTGTGTCTTCGCGCTTCTTGACCGCGCCGCCGCGATTGGCGGCAGCGTCGAGGATTTCAGCGGCGAGCCGCTCTTCCATCGACTTCTCGCCACGCGAGCGCGCAGCGGTCACCAGCCAGCGCATCGCGAGCGAATTGCGCCGCGCCGGACGGACCTCGCTCGGGACTTGATAGTTGGCGCCGCCGACCCGGCGCGAGCGAACCTCGACCGCGGGACGAACGTTGTCGAGCGCGCGCTTGAAGACGACCAGGCCGTCTTCCTTCGAGCGCTCGGCGGCGAGATCCAGCGCGTGATAGAAAATCTGCTCGGCGAGCGACTTCTTACCGCGTTCCATCACGATGTTCATGAACTTCGCGACGGTGCGGTCGTGATACTTGGGATCCGCCGGAATTTCGCGGACGCGTATTTGTCCTTTGCGCGACATATAACTCTACTATTCGGGTTGCTTCACTTGGGTTTCTTCGACCCGTATTTCGAGCGGCCCTTGCGCCGCTCCTGCACGCCAATGGAGTCCAGCGTGCCGCGAATGACGTGATAGCGGACGCCCGGCAAGTCGCGCACGCGACCGCCGCGAATCAGCACCACGGAATGCTCTTGCAGGTTGTGGCCGACGCCGGGGATGTAGGTGTTCACCTCGATCCCGTTGGACAATCGCACACGCGCAACTTTGCGGAGTGCGGAGTTCGGCTTCTTGGGCGTCGTCGTTTTCACCTGGGTGCATACGCCGCGCTTTTGCGGCGAACCTTCGAGCGCGCGCGCCTTGGTCTTGAAGCTCTTCTTCACGCGCGCTCTTCGGATCAACTGGTTTATCGTCGGCACGTTACAATATTCTCAATCTAGCCACTCTCGTTCGTTTACGCTCGCGAGGCGCACCTGTTCCGCGCTCGCCCATTCTCAAAGACCGCTCGGCGCCGGCGTCATGCCCGGCCCGGTTTTTCGCCGGATTGCCCCCGTTGGGGCGCGGTGTTCAAACAAACCCCCCAAGGACAACTTATGCCCTTGGGGGAAACATCATTATGTACGGGACCCAGCCCGCCGTGTCAATCTCCGCCGGGTGCCGGCGACGCCGCCAGCTCCGGTTTTTCCACATCCTCTTCGGCCGCGGCGCCTTCGACCTTGACTACCATCGCGTTGTACGAGTTCATGCCGGTGCCGGCCGGTATCAGGCGTCCCATGATCACGTTCTCTTTCAACCCAACCAGCCGGTCCACCTTGCCGTTGATGGCGGACTCGGTCAGCACGCGGGTGGTTTCCTGGAACGACGCCGCCGAGATGAAACTCTCAGTAGACAAAGACGCCTTAGTGATCCCAAGCAGCAGCGGCTCTGCGATCGCGGGCTCGCCGCCGCGCGTCAGCACGCGGCCGTTCTCCTCGTCGAAGCGCCACTTCTCGACCTGGTCGCCGACCAGGAACGGGGTGTCGCCGACTTCCTTGATTCGCACGCGCCGCAGCATCTGGCGCACGATCACTTCGATGTGCTTGTCGTTGATGCGCACGCCTTGCAGCCGGTAGATTTCCTGGATTTCGTCGACCAGGTATTTCGCCAGCGCCTTCTCGCCCAGGATGGTGAGGATGTCGTGCGGGTTGGACGAGCCTTCCATCAAAGGCTCGCCGGCCTTGACGATATCGCCTTCGTGCACCGCGATATGCTTGCCCTTCGGGATCAGGTACTCGCGCTTCTCGCCGATTTCCGGAGTCACTTCGACCTTGCGCTTGCCCTTGGTGTCCTTGCCGAAGGAAACCTGGCCGTCGATTTCCGAGATGACCGCGAACTCCTTCGGCTTGCGCGCTTCGAACAGCTCCGCGACGCGCGGCAGACCGCCGGTGATGTCCTTGGTCTTGGTGGTTTCGCGCGGAATCTTCGCGATGACGTCGCCCGGCTCGACCGCCGTGCCTTCGGGCACGTTGATATACGCGCCGACCGGCAGGAAGTAGCGCGCGACGTTGTTCGAGCTCGGCAGCTTGGCGGTCTTGCCCTGCGCATCTTTAATTGAGATACGCGGGCGCACGTCGAGGTCCTTGAACTCGACGATAACGTTGGAGCGCGCGCCGGTCCGTTCATCGACCCGCTCCTCCATCGTCTTGCCTTCGATGATATCGCCGTACTTAACCGTGCCGCCGACTTCGGTGATGATCGGTGTCGTGTACGGATCCCATTCGGCGATCAGCTCACCCGGCTTGACCTTGTCGCCCTCGGCCTTGCGCAGCTTGGCGCCGTAGACGAGCGGGTAACGCTCGCGTTCGCGCTCGCGCACGCGGCCGCCTTCGTCGGTGACCTGCGCGGCGATGACGACCTCGCCATGCCGCGTCATCACGACCAGGTTGCCGTCGCGGCTCTTGACGGTGTTGACGCCATGCAGGCGCATCACGCCTTCGTTGCGCACTTCGAGCGTGGTCTGTTCGGCGCGCCGGCTGGCGGTGCCGCCGATATGGAAGGTACGCATCGTGAGCTGCGTGCCCGGCTCGCCGATCGACTGCGCGGCGATGATTCCGATCGACTCGCCGAGATTGACAAGGTGGCCGCGGCCGAGGTCGCGTCCGTAACACTTCACGCAGACGCCCTGCCGCGACTGGCAGGTCAGCACGGAGCGAATCTTGATCCGCTCGACGCCGGCGTCTTCGATTCGCCTTACCTTTTCCTCATCGATCATCTCGTTAGCCTTCACCAGCACTTCGTTGGTGAATGCGTCGCGGATGTCCTCGAGCGCGACGCGTCCGAGCACGCGATCGCCGAGGCCTTCGATAATCTCGCCGCCTTCGACCAGCGGCGTCATCTCGATTCCGTCGAGCGTGCCGCAATCGTCCTCGCTGATAATCGAGTCCTGCGCCACGTCGACCAGGCGGCGGGTCAGGTAGCCGGAGTTCGCCGTCTTGAGGGCGGTATCGGCGAGGCCCTTGCGCGCGCCGTGCGTCGAGATGAAGTACTGCAGAACGGTGAGACCCTCGCGGAAGTTCGCGGTGATCGGAGTTTCGATAATCTCACCCGACGGCTTCGCCATCAGGCCGCGCAAACCAGCGAGCTGACGAATCTGCTGCTCGGAACCGCGGGCGCCCGAGTCGGCCATGATGAAGATCGGGTTGAAGGATGGCCCGGTGATGGTCTCGCCCTTGTCGTTCTTGCCGAAGACCTGGGTCGAGAGGCCCTTGATAACGGCGCTGCCGATTTGGTCCTGAACTTCGGCCCAGATATCGACGACCTTGTTGTAGCGCTCGCCGTCGGTGATGACGCCGTTGTTGTACTGCTGCTGAATCTCGCTGACCTGCTTCTGCGCGCCTTCGAGCAGATGCGCTTTCTGCGGCGGAATGGTCATGTCCTTGATCGAGATCGAGATTCCGGCCTTGGTGGCGAATTCGAAGCCGATGTCCTTCAAGCGGTCGGCGAAGATAACCGTCGCCTTGTCGCCGGCGCGGCGATACACGATGTCGATCAGGTTGCCGAGCTCCTTTTTCTTCATCGTCTTGTTGAGCTCGGTGAAGGGGATCTCGGGCGGCACGATCTCATAGAGCAGCACGCGGCCGACGGTAGTGGTGACGCGCTCGTAACGAGGCATCGCGGCGGCGGCTGCGGCAGCGGCGGCGGCCCGCTCTTTCTTGGTGCGCGGCTTGCCGTTGGTCTCAGGCTCGGCGGCCGCGATCCCGGTCGCGAGCATCGGCGACATTCGCACCGTGATTTTCGCGTGCAGATCGATCTCTTCGTGATCGTAGGCGATGCGCACTTCCTCGACGTTGGCGAAGTTCTTGCCCTCGCCGCGCGCGAGCGGCTTCTCGCGCGTCATGTAGTAAAGGCCCAGCACCATGTCCTGCGTCGGCACGATTACGGGCTTGCCCGACGCGGGTGACAGGATGTTGTTGGTGCTCATCATGAGCGCGCGCGATTCGACCTGCGCTTCAATGGACAGCGGCACGTGCACCGCCATCTGATCGCCGTCGAAGTCGGCGTTGTACGCGACGCATACAAGAGGATGGAGCTGAATCGCCTTGCCTTCGATCAGCACCGGCTCGAACGCCTGGATGCCGAGTCTGTGCAGGGTGGGCGCGCGATTGAGCAGCACCGGATGCTCGCGGATAACCTCGTCGAGGATATCCCAAACGTCCTTGCCCTCTTTCTCGACCATCTTCTTCGCGCTCTTGATAGTCGTGACGTAGCCCTTTTCTTCGAGCTTGTTGTAGATGAACGGCTTGAAGAGCTCGAGCGCCATCTTCTTCGGCAGACCGCATTGATGGAGCCGCAGCTCGGGGCCGACGACGATAACGGAGCGGCCCGAGTAATCGACGCGCTTGCCGAGCAGGTTCTGGCGGAAGCGGCCCGACTTGCCTTTGAGCATGTCGGACAGCGACTTCAGCGGCCGCTTGGACGGGCCGGTGATGGCGCGGCCGCGGCGGCCGTTGTCGAAGAGCGCATCGACGGCTTCCTGCAGCATCCGCTTTTCGTTGCGAATAATGATGTCGGGGGCGTTGAGCTCGATCAGCCGCTTCAAGCGGTTGTTGCGATTAATCACGCGCCGATACAGATCGTTGAGATCGGAAGTGGCGAAGCGCCCACCGTCCAGCGGTACGAGAGGACGGAGATCGGGCGGAATGACCGGCAGGATTGTGAGGATCATCCACTCGGGCTTGTTGCCAGAGTCGCGGAACGCGTTGACGACCTTCAGCCGCTTGGCAACTTTCTTGCGGCGCGCCTCGCTCGCCGTCGCCTTCATCTCGGCGCGCAGTTCCTCCGCCAGCTTGTCGAGCGTGAGCTGTCCGAGCAGCGAGCGGACGGCCTCGGCGCCCATCTCGGCCTTGAAGGCGTCGGCGTATTGCTCGCGCGCCTCGCGATACTTGCGCTCGGTGAGCAGCTCCTTGTACTGGAGCGGAGTCTCGCCCGCGTCGGTGACGATGTAGCA
This sequence comes from uncultured delta proteobacterium, assembly GCA_963711565.1. GTDB lineage: Bacteria > Desulfobacterota > Binatia > Binatales > Binataceae > Binatus. The sequence continues at coordinate 676,567 of CAVQEQ010000003.1, forward strand.
CTCGAAGTAGAGGACCTTCTCGAGTTCCTTCAGCGTCATGTCGAGCAGCGTGCCGATTCGCGACGGCAGCGAGCGCAGGAACCAGATGTGCGCGACGGGCGCGGCGAGGTCGATATGACCCATCCGCTCGCGCCGCACTTTCGACTGGATAACCTCGACGCCGCACTTTTCGCAGACGACGCCGCGATGGCGCATGCGCTTGTACTTGCCGCAGTTGCATTCGTAGTCCTTGGTCGGCCCGAAAATCTTGGCGCAGAACAGCCCGTCACGCTCCGGCTTGAAGGTCCGGTAGTTGATCGTTTCGGGCTTCTTGACCTCGCCGTGCGACCACGAGCGGATCATTTCCGGCGACGCGATCGAAATGCGGATCGCGTTGAACGCCAGTGGATTCTTGGGCTTTTCGAAAACGCCGAAGAGATCTTCCATCTCTTTATAACTCCCTGGCCCTTAAGCCCTTTGCGGCTGCTCGAGCAGCTCCATGTTCAGGCAGAGCGACTGGAGCTCCTTGACCATAACGTTGAACGACTCGGGCAGTCCGGGCTCGAGCGTGTTCTCGCCCTTGACGATCGCTTCGTACATCCGCGTTCGTCCTGCCACATCGTCGGATTTAACCGTGAGCATCTCCTGCAATGTGTACGCCGCGCCGTAAGCCTCGAGCGCCCACACTTCCATTTCTCCCAGGCGCTGGCCGCCGAACTGGGCTTTGCCGCCGAGAGGCTGCTGCGTGACCAGGCTGTAGGGACCAGTCGAGCGCGCGTGAATCTTGTCTTCGACCAGATGATGCAGCTTCATCATATACATGACGCCGACCGTCACCGGCTGCTCGAACGGCAGGCCGGTGCGTCCGTCATGGAGCTGCGCCTGTCCGGTCTCGGGCAAATCGGCGCGCTTGAGCAACTGGAATATTTCCTCTTCGCGCGCGCCGTCGAACACCGGCGACGCCACATGCACGCCGGCGAGCGCCTTGGCCGCGAGCTTGTAGATGTCGGGCTCGGCCAGCTCGTCGATAAAGTCGTGGCTCTCTTTCTCGGGGTAGATTTCCTTGAGCCGCCGCTTGAGCTGCGCGGCGCTGACGCCGTTGCGAAGGTCCTCCTCGATTTTGTGGCCGAGCTCGCGCGCGGCCCATCCGAGATGCGTTTCGAGGATCTGGCCGACGTTCATGCGCGACGGCACGCCGAGCGGATTGAGCACGATATCGACCGGGGTGCCGTCGGCGAGGCACGGCATGTCTTCCTCGGGCAGGATGCGCGAGAGCACGCCCTTGTTGCCGTGGCGTCCCGCCATCTTGTCGCCGACCTGGAGGCGGCGCTTGATCGCGACGAAGACTTTGATCATCTTGATCACGCCCGGCGCGAGTTCGTCGCCCGCCTTCAGGCGCTCGAGCTTGGTGCCGTAATGATTCTGCACGGCCTCGACGTTCGCGTTCATCGCGGCGATCGCGTTCTCGGCTTCTTCCTGCGCCGATTCGTTCTCGACCCGGACCTGGCCCCATAGCGTGGGCGGCAGCTCTTCGAGCTCCTCGGCGCTTATAGGGTCGCCCTTCTTGAGCAGCTCCTTGCGCTCGTCGGACATCACGCGTCCCGCGAGCTTCTTGCCCGCCAGCGACTTCTTGAGCTTGCGCAGCGTTTCCTGCCGGATGATTCGCACTTCCTCGGCTTCGTCGTTCTTGAGACGCTCGGCCTCGAGCACTTCGATTTCCTGGGTGCGTTCGTCCTTGGAGACGCCGCGGCGCGAGAACACGCGGCCGTCTATAACGGTGCCTTCGACGCCGGGCGGCACGCGCAGGCTGGTGTCGCGCACCTCGCCGGCCTTTTCGCCAAATATCGCGCGCAGCAGTTTCTCTTCGGGCGAAAGCTGGGTCTCGCCCTTGGGCGTGATCTTGCCGACCAGGATGTCTTGCGGGCGTACTTCGGCGCCGATGCGGATGATGCCGCTGGCGTCGAGCTCCTTCAGCGCTTCTTCGCCGACGTTGGGGATATCGCGGGTGATTTCCTCGGGTCCGAGCTTGGTGTCGCGCGCGATACATTCGAACTCTTCGATATGCACCGAGGTGAACAGGTCTTCCTTGACCACGCGCTCGGAAATCAGGATCGAATCCTCGAAGTTGTAGCCGCCCCAGGGCATGAACGCGACCAGCACGTTACGGCCGAGCGCGAGCTCGCCCATGTCGGTCGACGGTCCGTCGGCCAGCACGTCGCCCGACTTAACGCGCTCGCCTTTGACGACGATCGGGCGCTGGTTGATGCAGGTGCCCTGATTCGAGCGCTGATACTTAACCAGATTGTAAATATCGACGCCGGCGTCGCGCAGGTCCTTGGTCTGCTTGTCGGCGCGGACGACGATTCGCTCGGCATCGACGCTTTCGACGATACCGTCGCGCTTGCCGACCACGGTCACACCGGAGTCGCGGCCGACCGTGCCTTCCAGGCCGGTGCCGACGAGAGGCGCGTCGGGCTTCAGCAGCGGGACGGCCTGGCGCTGCATGTTCGAGCCCATCAGCGCGCGGTTGGCGTCGTCGTTCTCGAGGAACGGGATCAGGGAAGCGGCGACCGAGACGAGCTGGTTGGGCGACACGTCCATGTACTGGACGTCCTCGGCGCGGACCACGGTGGACTCGCCGCCGATGCGCGCGGATACGAGGTCGGCGGTGAAGCGGCCGTGCGTATCGAGCTGCGCGTTGGCCTGCGCGATTACTTTATCTTCCTCGTCGAGGGCGGACAGATAGACGATTCGATCGGTGACGCGATTATTCTCGACTTCGCGATAGGGCGTTTCGATAAAGCCGTATTCGTTGACGCGGGCGTAGGTCGAGAGCGCCGCGATGAGACCGATATTCGGACCCTCGGGCGTTTCGATTGGGCATACGCGGCCGTAATGGGTCGGATGAACGTCGCGAACTTCGAATCCCGCGCGCTCGCGCGTCAGACCACCGGGTCCAAGAGCGGACAGGCGGCGCTTATGCGCGATTTCGCTGAGCGGATTCGTCTGATCCATGAACTGCGACAACTGCGACGAGCCGAAGAACTCCTTGATGACCGCTGACGCGGGCTTGTAGTTGACCAGCTCCTGCGGCATCAGGGTTTCGATATCCTGCAGGCTCATCCGCTCCTTGATCGCGCGCTCCATGCGCACGAGGCCGATACGGAACTGGTTCTCGACCAGCTCGCCGACCGCGCGGACGCGGCGATTGCCAAGATGGTCGATATCGTCAACCTGGCCGTTGCCGTTCTTGAGGTCCATCAGGTAGCGGACGACTTCGAGGATGTCCTCGCGGCGGAGCGTGCCCTGTTCGAGCGGCACGTCGATCTTGAGCTTGTGATTCAGCTTGAGGCGGCCGACTTTCGAGAGGTCGTAGCGCTCGGCGTTGAAGAACAGGTTGTTGAAGAAGGTGGTCGCCGTTTCCTGCGTCGGCGGATCGCCGGGGCGCAGCCGCCGGTAAATCTCGATAACCGCTTCTTCGGGCGTGCCGAGCTTGTCCTGCGCGAGCGTGAGGCGCAGCGGACCGCCGCCGGGCGCGTCCTCGGTGAACAACACTTCGACTTTCTTGACGCCGTGGGCCTTGAGCTTCTCGAGCGTGTCCTCGGTCAGTTCCTCGTTGGTGCCGATCAACACCTCGCCGGTGGTGGAATCGACGATGTCATGCGCGGAGACGCGGCCGACAATTTCGTCGAGCGCGATCGGCACTTCGCTGATCTTCGCCTGTTCCATCGCGCGCACGATGGCCTTGTTGAACTTCCGGCCTTCGCGCGCGATAACCTCACCCGACTTCGGATCCTTGACGTCGCGGCCGACTCGCGAACCCATCAGATGGTCGGGCACAAACTGCTTGGTGTACTGCTTGGGGTCGAGGCTGACGACATCCTTGCGGTAGTAGTAGTTGAGCAGGTCCTCGGTGGTCATCCCGAGCGCGCGCAGCAGTACAGTCGCCGGGAACTTGCGGCGGCGATCGATACGGACGTAGAGCACGTCGCGCGGGTCGAACTCGAAATCGATCCAGCTCCCGCGATACGGGATGATTCGCGCCGAGTACAGCAATTTTCCAGTGGAGTGCGTGCGGCCCTTGTCGTGCTCGAAGAACACGCCGGGCGAGCGATGCAACTGCGAGACGATGACGCGCTCGGTGCCGTTCACCATGAAGGTGCCGTTACCGGTCATCAGCGGAATCTCGCCGAAGTAAACTTCCTGCTCCTTGACGTTCTTGATCGAGCGGCGCCCGTTCTCAACGTCCCAGATGACGAGCTGGATCTTGACCTTCAGCGGCGCGGCGTAGGTCATGCCGCGCTGATGGCATTCCTCAACGTCGTACTTGGGGGTGCCGAGCTCGTACGAGACGAACTCGAGCGACGCGGTCTCGTTGAAATCCTTGATCGGAAAGACCGACTTGAAGACCGCCTGCAGACCAACGTCGGCGCGGTCGTCGGTCGAGACGCCGACTTGCAGAAAGTCGTCGTACGAGCGCTTCTGAATCTCGATCAGATTCGGAATCTCGATGATCTTCTTGATCTTGCCGAACGAGCGGCGAATGCGAAGATTGCTAGTTACGTGAACCTGGGCCATCAGCTACCTCACCGTGCGTGCGCCACCTACTTCGGCGCGCCGTGAAGCAAAAGAGGACGCGGGCGCAGGAGTCTCCCCCGTGCCCACGGCTTCATCGATAAAGACCGTTTGAAATTCCCGCGCGCCTATACGTCCCGCGCCAGTTGAATTTCCCGACCCTTTGTTATGCGTCAAAAAGACTAAATCCTTCCTACTTAAGCTCCACGCTGCCACCGGCCGCTTCGAGCTTCTTCTTGATCTCTTCGGCTTCGGCCTTGTTGACGCCTTCCTTGACTGCCTTGGGCGCGCCGTCAACCAGGTCCTTGGCCTCTTTGAGGCCGAGTCCGGTCAATTCGCGGACGACCTTGATCACCTGGATCTTCTTGTCGCCGGAGCCCGTCAGCACGACGTTGAACTCTTCCTTCTCGGGCGCCGCCGCGGCAGCACCGCCGGCCGCCGGAGCAGCGGCCACCGCGACCGGAGCCGCAGCGGATACGCCGAGCTCGGCCTCGAGTTCCTTGACGAGAGCCGCTGCGTCGATCAGGCTCAGGTTCTTCAGATAATCCTTCACCTGATCGCGGCTGAGTTGTGCTTCTGACATGTTACCTTCTCTCCTTGTTCACGCATCCGGGGAGATTGTGGGAGCGCCCCAGGATTCTAATTTTTCACTCGACGGGATCGTTTAACTTAATCATTCGCGCGCGTTCTGCACGCGACCAAAATCAACCTTCTCTTCAAGCCTCAGGCGGAGCAGCCGGAGCCGCCGGCGCTTCAGGGGCCGGTTCCGATGAAGCCGCCGCTGGAGGCGGAGCGCCAGCGCCGTTCTTTTTTCCAATCGCGTCGATCACGCGCGCCAGGTACGAGCCCGGCTCGTTGAGCAGGCGGACTAATTGTGTCGCCGGCGCATTGAGCAACCCGAGCAACTGGCCGAAAATCACTTCCCGCGACGGCAGTTTCGACAGCGCCTCGACTTCCGCCGGGGTCAGCGCCTTGCCGTCGAGCACGGCGCCGCGCAGTTTCAGCTTGTCGCCGAGAGGCCCGAACGACGTGAAGGTCTTCGCCAGTACGACGGGATCCTCGTAACTGAGGATCAACCCGACCTGACCGCCGAGGTTGCTGTCGAGCGCCTCGAACTTCGTGCCCTTGATCGCGTGGCGCACGAGAGTGTTCTTGGCAATGCGCATCTCGCCGCGCACCGCGCGCAGCCGCTTGCGCATCTCGGTCGATTCCGCCGCGGTCATCCCGCGGTACTCCGACACGAGCGCGATACTGGCGCGGTTGAAACTGCCCGCGAGATCTTCGACCAGCGCGGTTTTCTCTGATTTCTTCATTATACTGATCCAGCCCCAACGAACGAAAAACCAATCATCTTATGTTATGCCGCTGCCGCGAGCGCCTTGGCCGCCGCCTGCGCCGTGTCGATACGGACGCCGGGGCCCATCGTCAACGACAGGGCGAGGCTGCGAACGTAGTTGCCCTTGGCGCTGGCGGGCTTGGAGCGAACGATCGCACCGAGCAGCGCGCGCACGTTGTCTAGCAGCTTCTGATCGCCGAAACTCAGTTTGCCGACGCGCGCGTGCACGACGCCGGCCTTGTCCACGCGATAATCGACCTTGCCGGCCTTGATTTCGGCGACGGCTTTCGCCACGTCGAAGGTGACGGTGCCGACCTTGGGATTGGGCATCAGGCCGCGGGGTCCGAGAATTTTGCCGATCCGTCCGACCTGGCCCATCATGTCGGGCGTCGCGATGACGCGGTCGAAGTCGAGCCAGTTCTCTTCCTGAATCTTTTTGATGATCTCTTCGCCGCCGACGAAATCCGCACCCGCCTCGCGAGCCTCGCGCTCTTTCTCACCCTTGGCGACGACCAGCACGCGCGCGGTCGAGCCGGTGCCGTGCGGCAGCACGATTGTGCCGCGGACGTTCTGGTCGGCCTGGCGGGGATCGACGCCGAGCCGCACCGCAATCTCGACGGTCTCGTCGAACTTGGCGAGCTTATTATCGACCACGAGCTTGACCGCTTCTTCGAGGGTGTAGCGCTTTTCGCGATCGATCTTTTTCAGCGCTTCCTTGTATTTCTTGCCAGCCATTTTTTTCAGAGCCTCAGTCGGAAACTTCGATGCCCATGCTTCGCGCCGTGCCGGAGACCGTGTTGACGGCGGCGGCGAGATCGGCCGCGGTCAGATCTTTCAGTTTGGTCTTGGCGATTTCCTCGACCTGTGCGCGCGTGACCTTGCCGACTTTGTTCTTATTCGGCATCGGCGAGCCTTTTTCGATCCCCGCCGCGCGCAGCAGCAGGATCGACGCGGGCGGGCTCTTGGTGACAAACGTGAACGAGCGGTCGGCATAGACGGTGACGATTACCGGGATGACGAGGCCGTTCATGTTCTGGGTCTGCGCGTTGAAGGCCTTGCAGAACTCCATAATATTGACGCCGCGCTGGCCCAGCGCCGGTCCCACCGGCGGCGACGGGTTGGCCGCGCCGGCCGGAATCTGCAGCTTGATCGATCCGACTACTTTCTTAGCCATTTTTCAGTGAATCCGCTTTGTGCTCGATTTTCGACGGAAATTTCCTTAGATGTCCGCTTTGGGCAGCCTGCAGCGCGCATCAGCGATTCGATTGGTTGTCGTTAGGCCTTCTCTACCTGCACAAAATCGAGCTCGACCGGAGTTGCGCGGCCGAAAATCGAGATGAGAACACGCACTTTGCCCTTCTCCGGCTTGACTTCCTCGACGGTGCCGTTGAAGTCCTGGAACGGGCCGTCGACGACTTTGATTGCCTCGCCGACTTCGAACAGCACTTTGGGTTTCGGGCGGAGGGCGCCCTCTTCCATCTGCTGCTCGATTTCTTGAACTTCGGACATCGGCACTTCGGGCGGGTTGGTGGAATGCCCGACGAAGCCCGTAATTTTCGGCGTATCCTTGATTACGTGCCAGGTCTCGTCGTCGAGCACCATCTGCACGAAAATATATCCGGGAAAAAATTTGCGGCTCGACACCTTGCGCGCGCCGCCTTTGCCGAGCTCCTGCACACGCTCGATCGGGACCAGCACCTTGCCGATTTTTTCTTCCTTGTGGAGCGAGCGCACCCGCTCTTCGAGCGCGGCCTTGGCCTTGTGCTCGTAGCCCGAGTAGGTGTGGACGATATACCACTTCATCGCAGGCTTGGCGGTTTCGGTAATCGGTTCAGTCATCGAAGTCAGCAGGTCCACGTCCCCGGTCGTTGTTCCCTAGCGGAGCAGCATCTGCACGCCGCGCACCGCGAAAAAATCGATCACTCCAAGCCACAAAGCCATCACAAACGTCAGACCGACAACCACCACCGTGGCCTGCATGGTCTCCTTGGGCGAGGGGTAATGGACCTTGGCAAGCTCCGTCCACGCTTCTGTGACGAAACTTACGCCCTGATTGAAGTAACTTTTCAGACTATTCATTTTTCGTGCCTAACGCAAGAACCGCTTAATTGTTTCGAAAATCATCGTAAATTTTGGCGGGCCAGCCAGGGGTCGAACCTGGAACCCTCGGATTTGGAGTCCGATGCTCTGCCAATTGGAGCTACTGACCCGGTTTTCAATGTACTGTCGCGCGTCGAGGTTTAGTCGACCCCGAACACATGAACCTCACACCATCAGGTGACTTTTCCTTCTTTGTGTACGGTGTGGGCGCGGCATTTCGAACAGAATTTTTTGATCGCAAACTTGTCGGTCTGCGTCTTCTTGTTCTTGGTCGTCGTGTAGTTGCGCGATTTGCAGGTGTCGCACGAAAGCGAAATCAGATCTCTCATTATGATACGCCTCGAAAAAAATTAGCTCACTTCCAAAAAACTTCGTTGCGCTGAATCGTCTGCACAAATCTGGAAAGCCCACGACGGGATTCGAACCCGTGACCTCTTCCTTACCAAGGAAGTGCTCTACCGACTGAGCTACATGGGCATTTCAATTCATCACTCAACCGGCGCACGTTCGTGTTTCACTGAAAAATGTGGAGCGGGAAACGGGACTCGAACCCGCGACCCCGAGCTTGGAAGGCTCGCGCTCTACCAACTGAGCTATTCCCGCTCTCCCCATCCGAACCCATCATTATACTGGTGGAGAGGGAAGGATTCGAACCTTCGAAGGCATAAGCCGGCAGATTTACAGTCTGCTCCCTTTGTCCACTCGGGAACCTCTCCCGCCAAGGCGATAATGCCGACCAAGCCGATGGCGAGAATCGAACTCGCAACCACCTGATTACAAATCAGGTGCTCTTCCGTTGAGCTACATCGGCAAACAACGAAACACGTTAAGAAGGAAAAGCTATTCGGCGGCGGTACGACTGTCAAGCTGAACGGGTTTTGGGGTCTGCTTCTTGCATTGCTGTGGGCCGATTCTCGACGCCTGCGCCCGGGCCTTCCCGGTCCCACCGTGCGGGCGATCGCGCGCGAGGATTCCTGAAAAGTCCAGAGGGGCCCGCTCACGATCGCGGTTGACAATAACGGCGACAAGACTCAGCCTGAAAGTTCCCTACGTAACACCGCGATACTTGCGGCTATGCACGTCAATCGGGAACAGTGATTCTATGCCGAAAGCCAAACCTACCAGCAGCACCCTGATGGATCTCGAATGGGCCCGGGTCTATGCGGACCGGATCAAGGACGAGCTGAAGCTGATCGCCAAGACGCTCTCAGACCTAAACGCGCACGCGATGCATCCGCATCTCGTCAAGGGCGCGGTGGCGTTGAAGGCGCAGATGAAAGAGGCCAGTCAGCAGGTTGGCACGATGAGAAAAATCGCGGGCCAATACGAATCCAACTGGATGAACACGATCAAGAAGGCGCTGGCCAGGAAATATCCCGGTTTCAACGACGGTAAACCCGGGCGAGCTGCGCCGTCAACAAAAAAAACGGCGAGATCGCGGCCCGCGCGCAAATCTTAGGAGTTGCCAGGCCACCGCCCCGGGTCGGGACAGACAATCTTCTGCGCCGCCATCGGATTGGAAACCTTGGTCGGGTCGTTGCAGGCTGAGGCCGAATCGGGGTGGCCGGCGGCCTCATTTTCGATATCCGCAAGCATGCATCGGAACTCGGGATCGTTCTTGAGAAGAACGCAGCCCATGTTGATCAGCGCCTTCACTTGATCGGACGGTAAGTCGAAGTTTGTGCCGATGCCGTAAAAATCCTGGCGCACGCGTGGATCGGGAATTGCCTCGAAGCTGAGCTCGATCACGTACGGAACGGGGGCATGAAGTTTCAGCTTTCCTCCCGATTGTGCGCTGACCTCCTCGGCTTGCTTCAACTCGTCGGCCAACTCGTTTGTGAAATCGACAGTGTCAAAGCTGTAGTTGTCCATCGCGATCGTTGCGGTAGCCATCGCGACCGTCGGGATGATGTGCGGCGTATGACGGCTGTTGCTGATCGTGTCGTTCGACTGCGTTCTTGCATTCACGGCGATGACTACGAGGCGGTCGATATCGGGAATGTTGCGACTGATGAAGCCGTTGCTTTGTTCGTATGCGTTGATGATCGATCTAAGTCCTATGTTGTCCGCGAGGCCCCCGTCCATCAGATGGACGTACGGATGAGGCGTATCGACATAGGCTAGCTGGGCTTGCGACCAGTAATAGCGGCTGCGATTGATGTAGTAGTCCTGTAACCCGGTCTGATATTCGGTCAACACAGGGAATCCTTGAAGCGGCTGATAGTTCTCCAGCGTTATAGGACTAAGCAGGAACGGAAAGGCCGAGGATGCGGCCACGGCGCGCGCAACCGGGTAAGGACCCAGGTCGGAACCTATCAAATCGAATTGATCCTGGGTGAATGGGAATCGATTACCCGAACCGATATTGGTCGCGTTGAAAATTACGAACGGACGGCGCTTCTGGCTTATCAACAGGTTGTAGCTCGAGTGATCGAACAGAGCGTCGTCGTACATATCGGCAGCCAGATCTATTCTGCTGTAGTAGGGAGACAGCAGCCAGGGCCAGTTCCATGGAGAGAGAGCCTTGAGGAGAAGGCCGCCTTCGATGTTGCGATAAAGGAAGCGGCTCTCGAAGTCCTGGAAGATCCTGTCGTGATAAAGAGCGTAGTATGCGGCAGGAAAAGACCCGCCGGAGACCGATGAGATGCAATCCACCTCGCCCAGCAGATTTTCGCCCTTGTGCGGCCAATCGATGTGCGTTTGACGCAGCGCCAGCATCGCACCATAGGCAAGCGCGGCAGCCCGCGTGCCGCCGCCCGAGAACGCCAGGCATACAAAAAGCTTGTTCTCGTCCTTGCCGCCTGCCAGGTTTTCGAACCTATAGCCCTGACCGTCGCCACCCGCAGTGGGAAGCTGATCGGTGCGCAATTTTGTGGTCGCCGTCGCGCACGAAATTGCAGCTATCGAAAGACATAGCGAGGCGAATCGCACTATGCCGGAGCGCCAGCTTGGGAGGCACTCGACGGCGCTCATGATTGTGTAATCTTGCTAAAATAAATTTCGCAGGGTTGGAGCACCGTCGTATTATCCAATTGGATCCCGGTAACTCCCGGCGGCGCGTAGTCCGATGGCGGCGCGAGCGAGATATCATAAGTACCGGCTTCAAGCATCAGAATTTGGTTGGTCATCCATGCTCCGGGCGCAGAATTTACTATCACGCCGCGATCTTCATCGAACCAAACAATCAGGTATTCCACGCAGGTCTCCTATCGGGCCCCATGCGATCGAACTATGCGCAAATTCCGACCTATCGGACCGACGGCTTCAATTCTAAGTGAGATTCAAGTGCGCCGGGCGGCGTCATCCTAGCCAGACTGGAGCATCTGCCATACTGCGCTGAAAGCCTGCTGGACGACCGCTGCGTCGATCTGATCACATTGCACATTCACTGTCGCGTCTGTGGACAGATCGCCGGAATAGGACTTGCCGTCAGGGTAAGCCACCGTCAGTCCCGCACCGCAGAGCGCATCGGTGGCCGGATCCGCCATTTGGAGATACTCCTGATTTTCCGGGCCTACCGCGATCTCGACGATTTTCGTCTTCGGCGGAATATCAGGATCTGCAACTCGTTCGATCGTGTCGAAGCCGGCAGCCACAAACCCTGCTCTTACCCGCGGAGCGTTAGCCGGATCGCATTGGACTTCCAGTGAACCGCCGTCCGCCACGTCGCCTCGCGACGGTAGACCGCCCGGGAAGGGCTGCGTTAGGCCGGCCCCGCATATTGCGGTGGCCGCAATTCCGGCGAGTTGGAGATCCATTTCTTTGTCGCGGATTACCGTAAGAATCATCATTTTGCGACTCCTTCGCCCAGTTTGAACAGATCGGCGCCGCGCGGTGACCGTTTGTAAGAATGCCCTATCAAATGGGCAGGCGAGCGCCAATCGATATCAGATGGAAGCGGGCCTGAGACCGTTTTCTAGGAAGGGAGTTTCGCGGCGGCGGGCGATTTCGAACAGCGCTACCGCGGCGGCGACCGATACGTTGAGCGAGCCGACTTTGCCGCGCATCGGGATGTCCACGACGAAGTCCGCGCCCTTCCTGACGATGTCGCGGACGCCGCGCCCCTCGGAACCGACGATGATCGCGAGCTTGCGCGAGGTGTCGAGCGCGTAGATCGATGTCTCGCCGCCGGGCGCGAGCGCCGCGGTCCAGTAGCCCGCCTCCTTAAGTTGCTCGATCGTGCGCGCGACGTTGCCGCATCGCGCGATCTTCAAATGTATCCACGCGCCGGCCGACGACTTGACCGCCGCGGGCGTGATGCCCGCCGTGCGGTCCTTGGCGATCACGATCGCGCCGACGCCGGCGCCTTCCGCCGATCGCATCAGCGCGCCCAGGTTGCGCGGATCGGTGACGCCGTCAACCAGCACGATCGGGTCGGGCTGATCGGCGAGAATCTGTTCGAGCGTCATGTATTCGTACTCGCGCATCAGAGCCGCGATTCCCTGATGGCGCGCGGCCGGTCCCGCGAGCCGCTCCAAGCCGGCGTCGTCGGCGAACTCGACGCGGCCGCCGCCGGTTCTGACCAGATCGATCTCGGCTGAGAAGCGCCGCTCATCGCCGGATTTCACATAGAGCACTCGAATCGAGGCGGGCGCCGCGGCGACCAGCTCGCGGATCGGCTCGACGCCGTAAACGATCTCGCGATCGTTGCTGCTCGTGCGACGCGGCTCGCGCGCGTCAGCGTCGGGGCGTCGATAATCGCGCGCGGGGGCCGGCGCTGGCGCGGGTTTGGGCGATGATGCAGGCGAATCCCGTCGTGGCGGACGCGGTGCGTTGCGGTTGAAGCGCGGATGGCGGTCCTTGTCGCGAAAGTCTCTCATTGGAGGCGATAGTAGCAGAGCGGCGCGCGAGTAGCGCGCAGAACGCGGGCACGGCGGCCCGCGCCACTTGGAAGGACGGCCCGCGCCACTGGAAAGAAATCCCCCGCCGCTGGGAAGGAGTTTCAATCTCGCGTCTATGACGCGGCGCGGGCGGGCTCCGGTTCGGCGTTGGTTGACAAAGCCGGGCCTCGCCGGAGGTTTGCGTAGGTTTTGAGTGCGGCGATCACGAGCGGCACGACGCCGAGAAAAATGAAGATAAGATCGCCGGGCAGCCGCGCCCATTCGAGCGAGTGCATCAGCGTGCTGTGTCCGAACGCTTCGCTGCGTGCGTGCCAATAGCCGTTCTGCAGCACGTCATAAAGTTGCAGCACGCCGCCGGGGAACAGATTGGTAACGATCATCAGCAGGAGTCCGAGGTTCAGTCCTACGAACGAAACCCGGATGTATTTTTCAGTGTCGCGCCAATCCTCGTCGGAAGAGACCTGCCGAAAGGCGAAGACCATCAGCGCCACCGCCAACATTCCGAACACACCCATGAAGGCGGCGTGCGCGTGATTTGGCGTGAGCATGGTCCCGACCTCGAAGTAGCTCACGATCGGCATATTGATAAGGAAGCCGAACACGCCGGCGCCGACAAAGTTCCAGACTCCAACCGCCATCAGGAAGTAAAACGTCCATCGATGCGGCACGGAAATATCCTCGCCGCAGGTATCGCATCGCCCCTGGGTCAGCGCGATGAAATCCCACGCGTCGAGCGTCAGCAGCGTGAGTGGCACGACCTCCATCGCCGAGAACACCGAGCTCAGCGCCATCGCAATCTGCCCCTGGCCGGTGAAGTACCAATGATGCCCGGTGCCGATGATCCCGGCGCCGAGATAAAGCAGCGCGTCGAGATAGACGACGCGCGCGGCGGTCGTGCTCGAGACGATTGCGAGCTGATAGAAAATGATCGCGACCGCGCAGGTGACGAACAACTCGAGAAAGTTTTCGACCCACAGATGGATGATCCAGAATCTCCACAGATCGACGATCGTGAAGTTGGTCGCGGTGTTGTAAAAGAACGCGGGCACGTAGAAGACCGGAATCGTGACGGCGGCAGCGATGAAAAGCCATGAAAGCTCGCTCGATTCGTGGCCGCTAAGCCGCGGCGCGATCGCGCGATAGAGGAGCACAACCCATAGCGCCAAGCCCGCTGCGAGCATCATCTGCCACGCGCGTCCCAGGTCCAGATACTCCCACCCCTGGTCGCCGAACCAACTCCAGAATCTGCCGAACCATTGATGTACTCCGGCGAATTCGCCGAGCAGGCTGCCGACGACGACCAGTACCAGCGCCGCGAACAGGACGTTCACCCAGCGCGCCTGCCCGCGCGGCTCCGCGCCACCGATGACCGGCGCGAGGAACAGTCCGCCGGCTACATAGGATGCGGCGATCCAGAAGATCGCGAGCTGCAGATGCCAAGTGCGCAGGATCTGGCTGGGCAAAATCGCCGAGAGATTAAATCCATAGAAGCTGCCGGAGTTGGCGCGGTAGTGCGCCGTGCCGCCACCGACCAGGGCCTGCGCAAGGAACAGCAGCGCAATCACCGCGAAGTACTTGATAGTTGCGCGCTGACTCGGCGTCGTCACACCGGCGAGCATCTTAGGATGCACATGCCCGCGCTGCCGGCGCCATCCAAGGAAGTCGAAGCGGCCGAATGCGAACAGCACCGCCGCAGTCGCGCCGAGCAGCGTGATCACGCTGAGCGCGCTCCATAGCACCGCGCCGCTGGTCGGCAGATTGCCCGCCGAGGGATCGTAGGGAAAATTGTTGGTGTACGAGTAGTTCAGTCCGGGCCGGTTCGCGACCGAAGCCCACGCCGCCCACGCGAAGAACGAGGTCAGCTCGCGCAGTTGAGCGGGATCGCTGATGTAATCGCGCGGAAGGCCGGCATCCTGCGACGGATTGGTGAAATATGCCGTCCATAAAGCGATCTGATGCTGATAAGAAGCGGCTTCCGCCTCGGTGAACGTGAGAGTCCCGGAGGCCGGGTCGTAGCGATTGCGCTTGAGCATCCGCGTGACTTCCGCGTTGACGATCAGGCGCCGGTTCGGCGCAATCTGCGCCGGCATCACGAAGCCGTGGCGTTCGCTGACGGTCTGTTCACTGTCGATTGCGAGCGTGTGCAGATACTGGGCCGAAAAATCGGGGCCGAGATAGGCGCCGTGTCCCCAGATCGTGCCGTTCTCCATCAAGCCGTAGCGCAGAAAGACCTGTTGACCGGCGGCGACATCGGCGGCGGTGAACAATACCGCTCCGTCGGGGCCGACGACACGTTCAGGAATCGGCGGCGCGTCTGAGTAGGTCAGCTTCGCGAGCCATCCGAGCACGCAGAAGCACACAACGATCGTGACAATCGCGCAGCGTCGCCACCAGGGTGAGAGGGTTTGATCGTCAGGCATTGCGACTCCTTGTTCTGCGGTGAGTTCGAGAGACCGAACACCTTCGCCTTCGCGCGATAAAGCAGGTCGATGCCGTTCGGAACTATGTAATCTAAAATCGCAAGTTTCAATCGCTCGGACGAATGTCTAAACTTGGTTGCTGCATTCGGTCCGGATCGAAACAATGAGACTGGCAATTCCAGGGTTTGCGATTATCGATCGCTACGTCGCGCGCGAAGTGCTCGCGCCGTTCGCGGTTGACGTCGGCCTGCTGACCTTCGCGCTGGTCACCGGCAAATTGCTCAAGCTGATGGACATGGTCGTCAATCACGGCGTCAGCCTCGGCGAGGTCTGCGGGATAATCGGGTACATCATGCCGGCCTTTCTTGAGCTGACGTTTCCGATGGCGGTGCTGCTCGGCGTGTTGATGGGCTTCGGGCGGATGTCGAGCGACCAGGAGATGACCGCGGCGCGCGCCTGCGGCATCAGCCTGTACCGGCTGGCGGTGCCGGTGATGATCGTGGCGCTGGGGGTGTACGCGATTTCGAGCTACTTCGCGTTCTCGCTGCGGCCGTGGGCGAATTCCAATCTGCGCAACAAGCTCTACGAGCTCAGCCAGACCCGCACGAGCGCCGGGTTGAAGGAAAAAATCTTCAACAGCAATTTTCCCGGCCTGGTCGTTTACGTTAACGAGATGTCCGACACCGACTCGAGCATGAAGGGCGTCATGATCTCGGACGCGCGCGATCCGCATAACCAGAACACGATAATCGCCAAGCGCGGAGCGATGATCCCCGATACGAAGAACAAGTCGATCACGCTGCGGCTGTTCGACGGCTCGATTTTCGGGGTCGAGCCGCAGGACAACTCGACACACGTCACCAGCTTCAAGACCTACGACCTCAGCGTCAATTCCGAGGAGTCGCTCGGCGTCGCCGACGTGGAGCCGGACGAAATGACGTACGCGGTCCTGCGCGCCGATATCGCAGCCGCGCGCGCCAAAGGCAAGCCGGACTACGACGCCGAGACCGAGATGGCGAGCAAGTTTACCGTCCCGTTCGCGACGATGCTGTTCGCGCTGCTCGGTATCTCGCTCGGCTTGAAGCCGGCGCGCGGCGGGCATTCGGAGCGCTTCGGCGTGAGCGTCGCGCTGTTCTTTCTTTATTATTCGCTGATGCGCGTGGGCGAGACGTTGGCGCAGCGCGGACGGCTCAACTCTTGGATCGCGATGAGTATCCCGGACATCGTGTTCATGGCGCTGGCGTTCTGGTTCTTCTATCGCGCGGCGTCCGACAGGGCTGACCAGGGGCGCGGCCCCGGCGACATCATCTGGGACCTGGTCGAGCGTTACGAACGCAGCAGGCAGGCAGCATGAGACTTCGACCGCGCCTGTCGCCGGTGATGGATCGCTTTATCGCGGGCCAGTTCTTCGGCCCGTTCATGGTCTGCCTGGCGGCGTTCACGGCGGCCTATCTGCTCGGCGATATGTTCGATCGGTTCGACGATTTGATCCGCTACGGCGGGCTAGGACTGTTGGGCCTCGAGTACTTCGCGCTCAAGCTGCCGCTGATCGTCTCGCAGGTGCTGCCGGTGGCGTGCCTGGCCGGCGTGCTGCTCGGCTTCGCGCTGCTCAATCGATCGGGCGAGGTGCTCGCATGCCAGCAACTCGGTATCAGCCGGCTCGAGATGGCGGTGCCGGTGCTGCTGGTCGCGATTTTGATTTCGGGTTTCGATTTCCTGATCAGCGAGACCGTGGTGCCCGCGGCGACGCGCCAAGCGAAGTACATCTACTCGGTGGAACTCAAGAAACGTCAGCTCAGGGCGATGTTCGCCAACCGGCGCATCTGGGTGCGCGTGCGCGACGGCTTCGTTTCAGTCGACAGCTTCGACAAGAAGCAGGAGCTGCTGACGGGAATAACCCACTACCAACTCGATGGCGCGTTCGGGCTTAAAGCCCTCGAACATGCGGCGAGCGCACGATGGGACGGTCACAATTGGGTCGAGGTGGGGGAGAATTCCTACCAGGTCGCCGAGGGCGGCGTCGTGACCAAAACCGGCGCCACGCAACTCGAGCTCGGATTGACGCCCGCCGATTTCGGCCTGCTGCGCTTCGACCCCGAGGAGTTCAGCCTGTGGGAGCTCGACCGCTATATCGCGGACCTGCGCAGCAAGGGGCTGGACCCCGGCGGCTACGTCGTCGATCGCGATTTGAAATACGCGATGCCGCTGGCGTGCGTGATAATGGTCGCGCTTGGGATGGCGCTCAGCCTCGATCCGCTGCCACGTAACATGAGTCTCGGCCGCAGCTTCGGGCTGGCAATCGTGATCGGCTTCGCCTATTGGACCGCGTTGGGAATCACCTCGGCGCTGGGCCGTTCAGCTCTGCTGCCGGCGGTGGTCGCCGCGTGGATTCCGAACTTCATGTTCGCGATGATCGCGATCGCAATCTTCCTGTTCGGCGAAGAACGCTGACGACAGACATCTGCCCCTCGCGACGCTCAGTTGTGCGTATAGGTCATCGAGAATCCGACGTTCACGGTATTCGTTGGCACGAGAGTCGGATCGGCGTACGCGATTACAGTTGCATATGCGCCGGCGGGAACGCCCGTGTTGCTCCCAGTGGCACTGCATTGCACCGCCGAGTCGGCAATCGAGCACAGGCTGGCGCAGCTGAGCAGACTCAAATCGGGATTGAAGACGCATATCTCGAAATCATAGGCTCCGCCCAATCCCGGGTTGGAACTGATCAGTGCCTGAAAATGTCCCAACACGCCGCCCGCGTTGCCAAAAAGGCCGCCAAGCAGCGGCGTCAACGCAATGTTCAGAGGTTTTGCCGGTGGTGGCGAGAGGGGAGTAGCAGCGGCAAATGATACGCCTCCGAATGGCATATAAAGCCCGTTGGTGGGGAGCGTGTTGAGGGGGGTCAACTGAGCGACTTGAAATTCGGCAACCTTTGAGCCCTGTGTGCCTCCCGTAAGCATCACCGCGTTAACGGTATTGAGTCCGTTGATACCAGAAGCCCCCGCCACGCCCATTGATCCCGGGGCCCCCGTCGGTCCGACTGGGCCGCGAATTCCCTGCGGTCCCTGTGGCCCTGTCACTCCCCCCAAACCTACAGTTCCGACATCGCCATTTGGACCTTGCGGTCCCTGCGGCCCGGTCGGTCCTGTCGGTCCCGTAGCTCCTGCCGGTCCGATATTCACCCAAGTCAGCGAGGTCTGATCCGGCTCGCAGGCCGTGTTAATGCCCTTTATGAGACCCTTTTTGGTGACGCAAATCGAGGTCGTCTGCGCGCGCGCGCCTGACGGGAAGACGAGCGCAATGATTGCACTCGCCGCCATCGCTCCCAGCCATATCAGTGCCTTGCTCTTACAATAACTCATGCCCAAGGTCCTCCTGCGGTTGCGCCTCGGGTTTGCGAACTGCACGTCGAGTCGATCGCCTTGAGCATCCATCGCTGCCCTCACTGCATGGCCAGATTGAGCGACCAGGTGACCTGCGCCAAACCGTCCCCCGATGTATCTGTAGTGGAGGTTTGTATCGTCACTCTGTCACCCTGGTTGATCTGAATGACGTCCTCTATGTCCTCGCAGGCAAAATCGCCCGCTGCAATTGTGCATGTCACGGGCGTGCCACCTGCGGGGCAAACGTCGTTGACACACACGTCAAAAGTGTCGGTCTGACCCGCAGGCGGCGGGTTATCGACAAGGATTGCCAGGTTCGTGAGCGATCCGGCGGGCAGGGGGGTACTTTCCGAAGCGAGTGAATTTGTATCCGAGACAGAGCATGAATTGCTGGGGCCCAGATAGCCGTTAAAGAACGGCATCACACACCAGGCCCCCGTTATGTACGTGGCATAACTGCTTCCGGTAAGCGTAGCGAGATTGTCGCCTGTGGTGCCGACGGTGCCTGGAGTCCCAGGCGTGCCCGAGGCGCCGACCGGGCCTTGCGGACCTTGACGGCCCTGCAACCCTGTCGGTCCGGTCATACCAATCGCACCTTGGGGACCTTGCGGACCCAGCGGACCCTGCGCACCCGTCGGACCTTGCACACCCTGCACTCCGATCGGGCCGGAGGGTCCGGTCGGTCCCTGGATGTTCCATGTCAGGTTGACCTCCAGGAATTTGCAGGGAACGTTGATGCCGGAGATTTTTCCCTTCCGGCTCACGCAAATCTCGATTGGTTGTGACTGGGCGCTTACCCTCGAGGCCATCGCCATCGAGGTCGCGGCAGCGAAAATCGCAAGGAGCACCGGCCGCGATTGCCTAATCAATGCGAGCATCGTGGTCCCCTCCCGTTCGTTAGGCATTCGAATTGATCCTTCAGAGCCTTCGCCAGTTCCTCGTCGATCACGGGCTCGACTGGGTAACGGTGTGTTCGAGCGAGTAGGTAACGTCGGTAGAATTCGTGCCGGTGGTGGCACGCCCGACGATGGCGACCCGGTCGCCGTCATTCACGCTCACGTTGTCGATTGTGTCGTTGCAACTGGTGGTCGGATCGTTGATGGTGCATGTCAGCGGCGTTGAGCAGTTTTCATTCACGCAGAGAACGAACACGTAAGAGCCCGTGGTGTCGCTGGGGCTGCCGGGATTCATGTCGGTTTGGACCAGCAACTCGCTGAGCGTTCCCGCCGACACCGGCACTTCGACGTTGGCGAGCGTGGTATCGGCGCCATTGCCGGGACCCATGTACAAGGTCTTGTTCCCGGGACTGCCCATGCCGCCAAGCACCAGGTTGAAAGCGAACCCCACGTCCTCGCCCGACGTTCCTCCAGCGATTATCTGAGTGTTAGTCCCATTGAGGCCGGCAGCTCCCAAAGCGCCCGTCGGACCCTGAACTCCCATCGGTCCCTGTACGCCAGTCAGACCCTGCGGTCCCTGCGAGCCGGCAGGTCCGACAAAACCTTGCGCTCCCGCCGGTCCGGTCGGTCCGATACTTCCCACGGCACCGATAGGTCCCTGCAATCCAATGGGGCCGGTCGGGCCCTGGACTCCAGCAGCATTCCAGGTGAGCGTCACCTGCGGCTTGGTGCAGGCGATGTCGATGCCTTTGATTCTGCCTTGCCGATTGACGCAGAGGGTGATGGTTTGGCCGGAGCTTGACGGTACGACAGCCGCGAGCATCGCGATACCTGCCGCGGCCGAAAGAGCAACCCGCAGTCCACGGCGTACTAAAGACTGCATCTTTCCCCTCCCCGAAAGTACTTACCCCGCCAGGCCGCGCAGCCGGCTCTCGGATGCGTCACCTTCGTTCGCACTTCCTGCGCACGGGAGTACATCGGGCACAGAGTTGCGTCAATCAGTAAGCGTCCGAAACGTAGCAAGAGCACAAACTTTTAGAGTCAATTATGAACTTTGGCCTAGCGACCGATTTGGTGCACAACCGTTACTTCCGCACGCCGCGCCTTACCGTCCTTGTCGGCGGATCGATCTGATTGCCGACGATCGCATTGGTGATGTCGAAGCATCCGGCGTCGCCGTCCGGGTTCCTGAGTATCAGCGCGAACGGCCCATCACCAAGCGGCGTCAAGTCGACACCTGTGAACTCAAGGTTGATCGTCCATTCCCCACACGCCGGTGCCGCCGGCGTCGGCAGCTCGACCATCCTGACCGTGAGGTTCTCGGGTGGATCTATAGAGGACAGAGTTCCATAGATCTGGTGATTGACCGTCTGTACCGCCCAGGAATTCAGAAAAAACCCTATTGCGTCAGGGCCAGACGCGGCACAACTGCCCGGCTCAATAGCTACATCGATGCCATTGAACGGATCATCGCCCGCGTCGCAGGCCGGGAAGCCAAGCTCGGTGAAGGTAAACGACGTGTTGAGCAGATTTCCGGATGGAGTACTCGAATGGACTATCTGCAGCCTCTCGCCGCTCGCTGAGATCACAATCGGCGTCGTTTGCAACTCGAATGCACCGGCGTCGCAGAAGTTGGGATTGCCGGGGTCTGGGCGCGGGAAGCCGCGCTGGTCGGTCGTCAGCTGCATCGGCGGCGATTCCTGGTCGGTGCAATCGAGGACCGGAATAAAATGGACAGCTTCGCTATCGTCTTCGAGCGCGATGGTCTGGGTCGGTCCGCCGTTGTTCTGCAAGCCCGCCGGGTCCAGATTCAGAGTCGTGCTGCCATTGATGCTCTTACCGCTGGGCGCCTCGGTGAAGTCGCACGAGGCGTCATCGGAGATGTTGTAGTCCGCGTCGCCAATCGGGCCATCGCAGTTCCCGCCGTCTGGTTCGGCGGCCAGAATCGTGCCCTTGAGCGTTGCAGTAGCGCCGTTTCTAATGCCGCCGCCGCCAGTACCCGCGCTGTTGCCGGAGAACGTGCTGTTGGTGACCGTCAGCTTGTCGAAGTTCGCAATACCGCCGCCGATGTCGCCAGCGCCGTTGCCGGAGA
Organism: uncultured delta proteobacterium; assembly: GCA_963711565.1. Classification (GTDB taxonomy): domain Bacteria; phylum Desulfobacterota; class Binatia; order Binatales; family Binataceae; genus Binatus. Next base: position 698,189 of record CAVQEQ010000003.1, read on the forward strand.
AGGTGCTGTTGGTGACCGTCAGCGCGCCGTCCTCGTTCGCGATGCCGCCGCCTTGGCTCGCGCTGTTGTCTGAGAACGTGCTGTTGGTGACCGTCAGCTTGTCGAAGTTCCCGATGCCGCCGCCAACGTCGCCAACGCCGTTGCCGGAGAAGGTGCTGTTGGTGACCGTCAGCGCGCCGTCGTTGTCGATGCCGCCGCCTTCGTTCGCGGTGTTGCCGGAGAAGGTGCTGTTGGTGACCGTCAGCGTGCCGCCGAAGTTCTCGATGCCGCCGCCGCCGCCGTGAGCGCTGTTGCCGGAGAACGTGCTGTTGGTGACCGTCAGCGTGCCTACGTTCTCGATGCCGCCGCCCTCACCGGCCAACACACTGTTGCCGGAGAAGGTGCTGTTGGTGACCATCAGCGTGCCGCTGTTGTAAATGCCGCCGCCGTTCTCGTCAGAGGTGCGGTTGTCGAAGAACGTGCAGTTGGTGACGGTCAGCGTACTGGTGTTCTCAATGCCGCCGCCGTTGCCGCCGGGGAATGAGCCGTCGGCAATGGTCAAATTCTGCAAGAGCGTGGCACCCCCGCCCACCTCCATAACTTGCACGTTGCCCCCGCCGCTGATCGTGATGCCCGGCGCGCCGGTCGGCCCGGTGATGGTCAAGTTGCTATCGGTAATCGTAGGCAGGGTGCTCTCCAGCGTGATCGTGCCGGTGAGGCCGGGCTCAAACACGATGCTGTCGGTCCCGCTGCCGGCCGCGCACCCATTGGTTGCCGTCATGCTGTTAGCCGCGGTGATCGCGTCGCGCAGGATGCAGATGCTTGTAGCGCCGATATCGCTCAGGCTTGTCACCGTGATGGTGTTAGCGCGCGCCATCCCCGACATCACCAGAAACAAAACCGGCAGCGCAACTGCTGCGGGCGCAATGCGTCGAATTCGATCTGCCATGGACCCCTCCCCGCGGCGCCATTCGGCCGCATCGGCAAATTTCGGCTAGTAAGCCGACTTTAGAGCGTTCGGCACAATCTCGCATCACGTCAAGCTACTGTCAATTTATAAAAATCGACAAAATGGCAGGATGTACGCGGAACTGCGCTGAGGCGAAGTGTCAGGCGCGGATGCGGGCCACGCGGGCGCGGGCGACGATTTCCTCGACGACTGCGGTCTTGGCGTCGGCGTAGTTCTGCACGTATTTCCAGGTCTGATTCGCCAAGCCGCGCTTGGTGCGCTCGTAAAGCTCGCGGTCCGCATCGTTGGTCCGCAGCCAGTCGCGGAACATCAGCATCTTGTCTATCTCGGGGCATCCGAACGAGTAGACGTGGAGATTGATGTCGGCGTCGGGACCCTTGAACAGCCGATGCTGATGCCAATCCGGCTCGCGGATGTGGAGCACATATCCCGCCGATTCCATCGCGGGGACGTATGCCGGCTCGTCGGCGGAATCTGCGACGGCGAGAATCATGTCGACGATAGGCTTGGCGGCGAGCCCGGGCACCGAAGTCGAGCCGACGTGCTCGAGCATCAGGGCGCGTCAACCAAGCGTCGCGCGGACGCGATCGGCCTCGCGGATGAAGGTCGCAGGCCGTTCGGCGCTGTACGCGATCAGCCGAATCGGAGCGTTATGCGGACGCTGCCCGCCAATGTGCACGGCCTGGATCTGTTCTTCAGTAGCCATGTCGTGGTTCCATTCGTTCAGGTCCGACAATACGGTGCGCCGAACTCGAAAATGCAGCAAGAGTCCAGCTTGGCCGCCGATAGGGCGCGGGAGACGTTTTCATCCTCGCCGCGTCGCGCTACGCTGGTGCCCGCAAAGGAGACCTCATCATGCAAATGAATGTGAAGCCGATCCCGACGCTCAACCCCCGCATCAACGAGATCCGCGCGCTCACGGCGCAGATCGTCAATCGCGATATCCTGCCCAATGAAAAGAAGCTGTGGGCGGGATACCGCGAGGGCGGAACAGACGACGAGCGGCGCAGCTCGCGCGAGTTGCGGGAGTCGGTCAAGGAGAAGGTGAAGAAGGCGGGCCTGTGGGCGCCGCATCTGCCGCCCGAGTACGGCGGCTCCGGCCTCGGTTTCCTCGAGCATGCGTACATGAACGAGGTGCTCGCCTACAGCATGGGAGCTGCGGCGCTGTTCGGCGTGGTCGCGCCCAATTCGGGCAACCAGTCGATACTGCTCAAGTACGGCACCGAGGAGCAGAAGCGCAAATGGCTGGTGCCGCTCACCGAAGGCAAAATGGAATCCGGCTTCTCGATGACGGAGCCGGACTCGGCCGGATCCGATCCGCGGTCGATCAAGACGACGGCGGTCCGCGACGGCGACCAGTGGGTGATCAACGGGCACAAATGGTTCACGTCGAACGGGTTTCGCGCCGACTTCCTGATCGTCATGTGCCGCACCGGCGGCAGCGGCGCCGATAACGGGCGCATGACTCAGATAATCGTGCCCAAGAACACGCCGGGCCTGCGCATCGTGCGCGGCGTCGAGGTCTGGGGGCATCGGAGCGACCATTGCGAGATCGTGTACGACGACGTGCGGGTGCCGCTCAGCAATCAGCTCGGCCAGGCGGGCTCGGGGCATCAGGCGGCGCAGGATCGCCTCGGCGCGGGACGCGTCTATCACTGCATGAACTCGATCGGTCAGATGTGGCGGGCCTTCGACCTGATGGTCGAGCGCGCTACGATGCGCGAGGTGCACGGCGGCAAGCTCGAGACCAAGCAGTTCATCCAGGGCTTCATCGCCGATTCGTATATCGACATTCAGGCGGCGCGCCTGATGACGATCCACTGCGCTGAGCGGATGGACAGCAACAACGACCCGCGCACCGACATCTCGGCAATCAAGGTTTTCGTCCCTGCGGCCTTCGAGCGGGTGGTCGATCGGGCAATCCAAGTGTGGGGCGCGGCGGGCGTCTCAGGCGACCTGCCACTGGCAGGAATGTACCAGGGCGCGCGCACGCTACGGCTCGCCGACGGCCCCGACGAGGTGCATAGGATTCTGATCGCGAAGAACGTTCTGTCGCATTATCACAATGGGGAGGGCTGGGACTTCGGGAATTGAGGGGGTCGGCGCGGGGGATACCGAATTTCATGGTTCACGATGATCGCGGTCGGTCTTTTCATGTTCGGCGAAGGACGCTAAGTCATGCAGGCGGGTGAATCTGGCACCGATGATGCTTCGTACTACGATTAGGAGGGAGTTCGCATGAAACTCAAAGCAAAGCTGATTATGACCTTGTTGGGTGGTACGATTTTGGCGTTGCCACTGACGCCGCCGGCATTTGCCGAGCCGTCGTACGGCACGAATTCCAACTATATCGAGCGCGTCGATTGGTGGTGGGATAATCATGGCCACGACGCCAACGACTACGCGAATTATGGTTGGCATCACGGGTCCTACGAGTACCACGGTCATAAATATGCCTGCCGACGCGCGCGCGGGCTCCAGACCCAGGTCTGGCAAGATCGGCACTCGGGACATCCTGCCGCGGCAAACGATGTAGCGGAAGAAGCGGCAGCCGCGCGAGCCGCCTGCTATAACCGATAGCGGTAGCGTCCTGGTTTGATTTCCGAGCGCCTCGCTTCAGCGCGAGGCGCTTGGATTTCCGTTTTGCGACTGGTAGCGCACCGCCCCGAGGCTGTCCTGTTTCATTACGCGCCGCGGTTTGCAGACGCCGAGGGTTGGGTTCGCCGAGGATCAGCCGCCGATTTGGTACATCGACCTGTCCTGCGTCGAGCGGCCTTCTAGCAGGTGGTGGCCGGTCGGCTTTAGTTCGACCGCGCGTTTCAGGATTCTTGCGACATCCGCGATCACATCGGCTGAATTCGAGCGCAGGGCTTTGCGGACGTCGAGTTCGTCGTCGTTGAGCAGGCACAGGTGGAATTTTCCGTCCGCCGTCAGGCGCATCCGGTTGCACGTGCCGCAGTAGGGCTCGCTGACGGGGCTGATGAAGCCGACGACGCCGCGCGCGCCTCGCAGATGATAGTTGCGCGATTCGTCGGCGAGGTTCTCCGACGGCATTTCAGTGAGCGGGCCCAGCGCCGACTCGATTCTGCGCCGCGTCTCGATATTCGAGACGTAGCGCTTCATCGACAGCCGCGCACATTCGCCGCCGCCGAGCGGCATCAGCTCGATAAACCGCACGTGCCAGTCGCGCTCGACCGTCAGCCGAGCCAGCTCGATGACGTCGGCTTCGTTGTAGCCAGCCGTCACCACCGCGTTGAGCTTGATCGGCGTCAGCCCCGCCTCTTCGGCCGCGACGATCCCGCGCCAGATTTTCTCGAAGCTGCCCCATCGCATCTGCCGCTCGACGGTCGCGGGGTCCAGGCTGTCGAGATGCACGTTGATACGATTCAGCCCGGCGCGTTTTAGCGGACGCGCCAATTCGGTGAGCAGGAGCGCGTTGGTGGTCAGCGCCAGGCCGTCCACGCTGGGCACGCGCGCGAGCCGCTCGACGATTTCGACGAGATCGAGCCGCAATGTCGGCTCGCCGCCCGTCAGCCGGAATTTCCGAAAGCCCACGCTCACGGCGGCGCGCGCGACGGTTTCGAACTCAGTCGGCGTGAGCAGCTCGTCCTTGGGGATAAAGCGCAAGCCCTCGAGCGGCATACAGTAAACGCAGCGCAGGTTGCATGCGTCGATTACCGATAACCGCAGGTAGTCTATTTCACGATTGAACGAGTCGCGGGGCACAAGCCCATAGTTATCGGAGCATCCCGCGCGAAACAACTTGGGGCGCCAGGCGGTGCAGGCTCAATCTTGCCAATTCGCCCGCGGCGCTTATTATCATTGGTATCGTGACAAACAATTGCGTGAATATGATTTGTCGAACGCGCGGGAAATCGCGAGTGAGCCTGGCGCTCGCAATCGCGATCGCCGCGTTGGGAACCCTCGCGATCGGATCGTCGAGCTATGCCGCTGAAGCCGATCGCGCCGAGTCCGACGCGGTCGTTGCCGAGGCGGAAAAGCTCGTGATGCAGGCCGGGCAGGCCGATCCGGTCAATACGAATTTGATTCACCAGGCAATGGACAAGCTGCATCTGGCGCTGAAAATCGATCCGCACAACGACGCGGCCTACGTGGACCTCGGCTTCTGCTACGGCGTTTTGCGCGACGGCGCAACCGCGATCGACATGTACCGCACGGCGACCGAGCTGAATCCGTCGGGCAGCAACTTTATCGAGCTGGCGGACATTTATATGCGGGTCGGCGACTCTGAAGATGCGTTGCTGGCGGCCAACGCCGGACTCGTCAAGGATCCTTCCAACGCGCGGCTCTACAACGCCAAGGGCATGGCGCTGAACGATTTGCAGCGTTTCGACGAAGCCGAAGAAGCATGGGAGAAAGCGCTGCGGCTCAATCCCAATCTGAAAGTCGCGCAGGCAAATCTAGACGCGCTAAACGGCGGCCCGAACGGCCGCGGCAGCATCAGCAAGCATCCAGCGCAAGCGCCGCCGCAATCCAGCCCGCTGCAGTGAGAACGCGCGACGGCGAATCCCGAGATGTGAAAGGCCGAGCGATCGCGGCCCGGCCTTTTCAATTTCCAATAGACCGTTTATCACCTGTAAGCGGCAGTGCGCTCAGGTCCGGCTTCTCGGCGGTCGCGCGCGACTCGAAGCCTAGAGCGGATGACGGAAACGATTCCCACGATCGCCACGAACAGCGCGAATCCAGCAGGAACCGCAAAATCTCTGAGTGCTTCCATCTTCAGATCTAGCCGCCGGTGATTGGGCGCTCGGGCTCCGCCACGCAGTACGCACATCGGCAGAGGCTTCTGAGCTGCGGCATCGTGTAGATAGTCTCGTGGCCGTCAACCCATCCGATAAACACCGCCGCTTCGCCCAACCGCGATAGCTGCCGCATCCGGAGCGACGCGGGCGGCACGTCGCCGTTGACGTTGCCCTTGCACGCGTCGCACAGACATCCGCGGCGCAAATTTTCCAGCGGGAAAATGCTGTCGTGACCGTCAACCCATTGCACGCCGACGGCGTAGCGCCCCACTTCGTGCAGCCCTTTGATCTTCGGAGTCTTTGACTTTATCAACGCCATCCGTGCAGTCTCTGCTTGAGTATAACCCTCGCTCCGCCCAGTGTGGAGACGCTGTATTTTGGAAAAAGGAGAACTCGATCCATGGATGAAAAAGCAAAAAAGCAATCGCTGTTGATGATTCCGTACGGCGTGTTCGTGCTCGGCGCGGCTCACGGCGGCACGGCCACCGCGGCGACCGTCAACTGGGTCACGCAAGCCAGCTTCAACCCGCCGCTGGTGGTGGTCGGGATCAAGAAGGATTCGGGCTCGCATGCGATGGTGAAAGAATCGAAGAAGTTTGCGCTGTCGATGCTCGCGTCGGGACAGAAAGGGATCGCGGGCGCGTTTTTTCGACACGTCGAGCCCAAGGACGGCAAATTCGGTGACTTCGCGTTTGAGACGGGCGCCAACGGCGCGCCGATCATCAGCGACGCGCCGGCGTCGGTGGAATGCGACGTCGTCGGCTTCTACGAGCTCGGCGATCACAGCGTCGTCGTCGGCAAGGTCACCGAGGCGCACGTCAAGCGCGACGCGGACGCGCTGACGATGAAAGAGACCGGATGGAACTACGGCGGCTGAGCGGGAGCAGCGAAGGGAAAATCACGCTATCGAATGTGAAACCCACCGTGGGTTTCACGCTTCCTTGGGCAGGGGTGACCCCTGCACCCAGTATCAAGAAATGACGCGGGCGGATTTTACCCTCGACGAAGTGCGCGACGCGCTCGAGCGGCTGACCGCCAATGCCGGCCGCGAGCTGCTCGCCAAGCGGCCGCATTGGGGCGACGCGATCCTGTGTGACGGGCTCCTCTATGCGGCTCGCGTGCTGAAATCCGATGTACCTGTCGAGGCGGCTGAGCGATGGTTCGCGCCGAAGCTGGCGGCCGGTCCGCGCACCAGCGGATGGTTCTGGTTCTGGGCAGCCGAAGCGCTGCCGGCGCTCGACCTTTATCTGAAGACGAGCGATCCGCGCTGCCTGGAATATGCGCGCGCGATCGTAGATTTCGTGGAACATTCGGCGGCGCGAACTCCCGACGGTGCTTTCGTGCCGCATCCGCCGGCGCTCGAAGTCTGGATTGACGTCTGCTATTTCACCGCCCCCGCAATTGCATTGCTCGGCCGGATCTCGGGCGACGCTGCGATGCTCGAAGCTGCGGCGGATCAGATGATCCTGCATCGCGATCATCTGATCGATCCGGCCAGCGGACTTTTCTGGCACGTCGCATACGTTGACCAAAAATCGCATTCGCAATGCTTGTGGGCGCGCGGCAATAGCTGGTTCTCGATTGCGGCGCCGCAAGTGCTCGCCGAAATCGAGGCTGGAGGCGTGACTCAACGACTCGCAGCAAAGGTCGAGAAGATTCGCGACGCTCTTGCGCGTCAGCTCAACAAGATCGTGTCGCTGCAGGATGATTCCGGACTGTGGCATACCGTAGTCGATCGCGAGGATTCGTACCTCGAGGCGTCGGCGGCGGCAGGATTCGCACTCGCGCTCGGGCGCGCGCTTCGGACTCGTCTGCCCGGTCTCGACGAGGCGCGCGCACGTGCCGCGTACTCACGCGCGCTTGGCGCGATTTGCGCGAAGATAGATGCGCGCGGCGCATTCACCGGCGTGTCGCAGCAAACGCCGCCGGGCGACTTTGCTTTTTACAATTCGATCGAAATCGGAACGGCGCCGTTCGCGACCGGCGTATGCATGATGGCGCTCAGCGAGGCGCTTGAGACAGGAACATGGCCAACAAGAAAGTCGTAGTGATCCCGGGCGACGATGCGGCGCCGGAGGCGATGGGCGCGACGATGGACGTGCTGCGCGCGCTGAAACTTCCGATCGATTACGTCGAATTTCCGCCCGGCGAAAAATGGGTGCGCGGCGAGACCGACGCGGCCGCGCGCAAAGCAATCGACGCGTCCGACACGACGCTGTTCGGCTCCACGTCGGGCAAGACCACCGCTATCAACTACTTGCGATGGGGCAAGCAGACGTTCGCCAATGTGCGGCCAGTGCGCTACTCGAAGGGATTCCACAGCCCGCTCGCCAAACCTGACGGAATCGACTTCGTAATTGTGCGGGAGAATCTCGAGGACCTCTACCTCGGGCTCGAAGGTCCGCTCGAAGCGCTCGCGCCGCTGAAGCTGATGAGCAAAATTCTACGCGCGCCGCTCGATACGTCCGAGCGCGGCGTCTATGCGATCAAAGTGATCACCGAGCGCGCGACGCGGCGCGTCGCCGAGTTCGCGTGCCGGCTTGCGATCAAGCGCAAGCGCGCGGGCGGGATGGGCAAGCTCACGTGCACGTCGAAGTACAACATGCTGCGCGAGTCCGACGGGCTGTTTCGCAAAATCGTCGAGGAGACGGCGAGTAAGTATCCCGAAATAAAGTACGAACAGTTCATCGTCAACGACTTCGCGCGACGCCTTGTGCAATCGCCGCACGATCTGGACGTGGTGGTCGCGCCGAATCTCTACGGCGACATCCTGTCCGACGCGGCCGCCGGTATTATCGGCGGGCTGGGGCTGGCGCCGAGCGGATGCTACGGCGCCGACTACGCCTACTTCGAGTCGGTGCACGGCACCGCGCCCGACATCATGGGGATGGGAATTATAAATCCTTCGGCGACGATGCTTTCGGCCGCATTGATGCTCGATTACCTCGGCTTCAGCGCTGACGCGTCGCGACTCGATGCCGCCGTGCGCAAGGTTTACGCCGACGGCCGCGCACTGCCTCCCGACCAGGGCGGCAGCGCGAAGACCGCGGAGTTCACGCGCGCGGTAGTCGCGAATCTGTAGCTACCGGCCCGATCAATCGCCGTGCTGTTCATTCTGAATGTGGTTGCCGACCGCGAATCCTGTCGCGCCGCCGGCGACGCCGCCGATAGCCGCACCGGCGAGAGGAGCACCGACTGCGGAACCGACAACCGCTCCTCCGACGGCGCCCACGCCGGTGCCGACCAGAGTTCCTTTCTCGCGGGTCGAGAGCGGCTGCCCATAGCATCCCGCCAACGAAGCAGTCAGCGTCATCGCGCCGATAACGGTGGTAAATGTTTTATTCAGCTTCATGAAGTTAGTAGTGTGCATCATCAATGCCAGCTAAAAATCTTGGGCAAAGACTCGTGAGACGAGGAACCGGTGCGAAAGCGGCAAAAGTTACCGCACTGAGAAAGTGACTGCGCGGCGATACCAATAGTAGGTTAGAACCCCGCCGCCAACGGGCATGGGTAGTAACGAATCAGAAGAACCGGTCCGAAACAGAGGCACAATTGATATGTCCAATTTTACATGGCCGCAGGGCCGCTCGGTAAAGATCGCGCCGCGTGCGAATCAGCATGCGATAAGTCTTACAATTCACGAAACGGGTGACGGGCCGGCGGTGGTTTTCTGCCATGGATTTCCGGAGCTGGCCTATTCGTGGCGGCATCAGTTGCCGGTGGTCGCGGCCGCGGGCTTTCGCGCTATCGCTCCCGATCAGCGGGGATACGCGGAGTCGAGTGCGCCGCCCGCGGTCACTGACTACGGCCTTACCGAGCTGACGGGCGACATGGCGGGGATGCTCGACGCGCTGAAGATCGAGCGCGCGATTTTCGTCGGCCACGATTGGGGCGGCTTCGTCGCGTGGGCGATGCCGGTGCTGTATCCGGAGCGGACGGCGGGCGTCGTCGGAGTATGCACGCCGTACATGGCGATCCCGCCTACGTCGGTCATGCGCGCGATGGTCAACGGCAAGGACGAGCGCATGTACATCCTCTGGTTCCAGGAACCCGGGCGGGCTGAGAGCGTGATGGATCGGCAAGCGCGGTTGATCTTCGATCGCCTGATGCGCGCGCCGCTCTCACCGGAGGAATCGGCCAAGCGTGCGATGGCGAGCGGCGAGCTGGACATGAACCCGTTTCGGCGGATCGAAGAATTGAAGGCGGAAACTCCGACGATTGTCACGCAAGAAGAACTCGACACCTACGTGCACGCATACGAGGAGAGCGGGTTTCGCGGCGGGATCAACTGGTATCGGAACATCGATCGCAATTCGCGCGAGCATCCTGAGATCGGCGTCGCCAAGCTGACCTTGCCGTGCCTGATGATCACCGCCGAGTGGGACGGCGCGCTGCCACCGCGGATGGCGGCCGGAATGCCGGCGCTATGCTCGGACCTGGAGATGCACAACGTCGAGCGCGCGGGGCATTGGGTGCAGCAGGAATTTCCGGACGCGGTGAATCAGACGATCGTGGATTGGCTGCGGCGGCGGTTCAAGAAGATAGGCTCATCTTGATTGTTGCTTGAGTCGCAGTACCCTCACCGCCGGCCGCGATGCGGCCAGCCGCCTCTCCCGTGAAATAACGGGCGAGGTAAGACCGGAGCCTCAACGCGCTGGCGACTACCTGGTGTAGTCGAAGATTTCGTGCTCTTCGGTGAAGAAGATCGATGAGCGCTCGAAATCGATAAACTTCGATTCGTCCTCGAGCAGTGCGCGCGCGGCCTCCGCGCGTTCCTCGACGGCACCGCCGGAGCTGAAATCCTCGAGACTGTCCCACCATACCTCGGTGATGCCGTCGTAGGTCTCTTTCATCTTGGGGCGAGTGTTGCGGATTTGCTTGCCCGCGTCTTCGGAGACGGTGTGACTGTGCACGTATTTCTTCGCGCGCATCGATTTCGCAAAGCCGCGTACCAGCGGACCGTGGTGCTTGAGCCAGTACTCGTGGAAATCTTTTTCGGAGATATCAGCGCGCTTTCGGACTATGTAAACGAGTTTGAGCATTGCAACCTCACATCGCGCGTAACCGATCGAGTATCGTCTCGTCAAACATCTCAGCCGGCAGGATTTCAGGTCCGACAAAGGTGGCCGGAGTCAGATCGGGGGAATTATTGCTCATCCGTGCTTCGCGGACTTTCAGGCGACGCGCGCGGGCATGGTCGCCGAATTCCACGCTCAGGATTGAAAAGGTCGAGGCCGTGAGCCTGAGCCGGCGCATCCGCTCGCGCCGCTCCTCCGCGTAGGGGCGAAAGAGGTCCGGCGTCCAGTTGCGATTTTCTAGCATCAGGTCGCGCACGATGCGCACGTCGCGATAGCTGATCGAAAGCCCCTGCCCGATGATCGGATCATTGTGGCCGGCCGCGTCCCCGATCAGCACGACCCCGGGAACGTATGGCACGTCGGTCCAGGTGTCCTCGTTGCCGTAGGAATTGCACGGCCCCGACGGAGTGCCATTGGCGAGATGCTCGCTGCCGGGGACACTTGCCAGGCGGAAGGCGTCGAGGAACCGCGCCTGGTTGTCGGCGCCCGCAAAGCGGCGCTTGTCGTCGATGCCGTAACAAATGTAGAGACGCACGCGCTCCGACGATTGCGGGAACGCGAGAAAGTTGACGCGCGCCTCGGTGCCGAAGATCTGCAAATCCGCCGGCCAACCGGTAGTGCCATCGACCAGCATCCCGGCCATCAGGTGATGCGTCGGATCGCGATGCTGATCGATGCCGGCCTGCGAGCGCACGACGGAGTTGCGGCCGTCGGCGCCGATGATGATGCGCGGATTGAACTTGCGCTCGACGCCGTCGTGCCGGAATCGCACCTCGGGGGCCAATCCCGGCGTTACTTGCACTTCGGTCACGCCGCGGATCAGCTCGGCGCCTGATTTTATCGCTTCAGCGTTGAGCAAATCGCACATCACAGGATGCCGCATGCATAGCGGCGGCTTGAAGCCCGCGCCCTCGAAGGCGGTGAGATCGAGCGGCTGCGATTCCGCGGTGGCGGGGTCAACCTCGTCGCTGTATGCGATGTGACGGCCAAGATGATGCCCACCGGCGGCCAGCAATGTTTCGTACAGGCCGAGGCGCTCAGTTTCCGCGACGCCCCACGGCGCGAGCCATTCGCCGCGCACGTGGTCGATATGCACGAGCGACTTTTCGAGGAGCGTCACCGCTATGCCGGCGCGAGCGAGCACCGTCGCAAGCGCGCTGCCGCCGATTCCTGCGCCGACGATCACGACCTCGGGGTTAGTGTGTTTCTCCATGCGGCTCAGTTCACGAGGGTGTCGAAATATGCGGTTTCGATTTTGTTTGCGCGTTTGAACTGTAGAAAAATCCGGTAGTGACCTGGAGTCGGGAACCCGTAGGGGATCGAGAGTTCCGGTGAGATTGGGGCGGCATTCGCGCCTGGGTTCATGTTCATGTCGGACATGTTCATACCCGCCATCGAATCGGACGAGTTGGAGCTGACCATCATCAGCGCCGCCATCGGGACCGAGCCCGACGGATGGATGTGCGCGAACACTTGCAGGTCGGAGCTGACGATCTCGGCGTGCGCGGCCATTCCCATATAGGGTTCCACGTCGGTCGCGGGCTTGCCGTTCTGATCCTGCACTTCGAAGCGGAGGATCGTTGGCGCGTTCGCCTTAAGGGTGGAGCTGGCGCGCTGCCAGATCACATGCGTGCCGTCGTTGAGTACGTCGAGAGAAGAATTCGACGATGACGTTAGCGGGAGCGCCTGGCCGCCGCTGTCGTCGCCGCTCAGCGGCGTGCCGTTTATCGCGGGCAAGTCGATCGAGCCGACCAGCGTCCAGGGAAATCCGGTTTGGCCTACGATGTCGGCGAACACGGTGTAGTGGCCGGGCTCGACCGAGGGGAGCGTGTCCACGAACGAGCCGTCGGGCTGTCGCGCCGGATGCAGATGCCAGATGCGGTCGAGCGCGGGCATGCGCACGAGGAACAGATGCATCAGATGGCCGTGGTCGGGCACGATAGTGTCCATGACTCCAAACCGCAGCCAATCCTTATCGTCAGGCGACGGGCGAATCGCGAGGCGGTTGCCATCGACAAGAGTCAGCGCGAGCTTCGGCGGTTTGAACAGTTTTGTGACGGCGGCGTAGCTCCGCGCGTCGGAGTTCCACCACGCGAACGCGAGATAAAAGATCGCAGCCGTGATGACCGACATTAGCGCCATCGCGCGCCATCCGCGCCGCTTGAGCTCAGGCGTGACGAACGCACCGGGAGCGAGGCGCGCTTCGCGAGCTGCCCCGCCGACGATCGAAATCGCGCCAAGTGCCAAACCGATCGCGAGCGTCAGCAGTAAGGCGCCGAGCGCCGGCGGCATCGGCAACATCCGGCGCGCTGCCGACGGCACGGGCACCGACATTTGCGCTGAACCACGAGCACCGGCGACGTTTATCAGCACTCGCATCGAGCCGTACTCCATCAGCCAGAGGCTCGAGGTGAAAAGATGCGGGTCGATGGGGGAGCGATTCGCAACGTCGGGCACGGGAGCATACTGCGAGCCCGCGCCGGCGAGCCGCGTCACCGCGGTGCTGACCTGGCGCACGTCGTTGGAGTCGGCACGAATCTGCACGTCAGCGACGCCGGGGATCACGGCGGGAACGTTGACCGTCACGAACAGGTGATACGGGCCCGCGTCGCCTTCGTAAAAGACGTTGGGACTGCCGACGTGCGCGTTCGCCGGAACGGCAAACAGCAGCATCGCGACCGCGAGCATCGCGGCGCGCCGCATGATTGCACACGATGCGGACAGCATTGGGAGCGTGCGGCGCACAGTCAGCGGCGGACGGTGCGCATCCAGTTGCCCAGCGCCATTCCGAGCGAGCAGAAGACGATCGAGATCACGAGTGCTAACGCCATTCCTCGCGCGAGGGCGGCAGACGTCGGCTCGAGAACGAAACGGTACGGATTGTAGAGCACGACGGCCGGGTCGAAGAATGTGAAATAGTTGGCGCCGAAGATAGCATTGCGCGCGGCCGGCGAGATGAGGAAATCCCCGAACGGCCACTGCGCCGCAACGAACGCCGCGAGGAAAACGCAGCCGGCAGCAACAGCGGATTTCCAGCCGCCCCACTTCGCGCCCATCGAGGCGCGCAGGAGGTCGAGCGCGAATGCGGGCACGATCACCAGCACCGGGAACCACAGCGGAACCATGTGCGTGATGTGCTGATAGACGGGACCGAGCTTGGGCGCGGCGGGGAACATCGGGAAAATCCACAGACCCGCGAGAAACAGCGCGGTGTAGATAGCCGCCATCGTGGTAGCCGGCCAGCGACTCTTCGAGACGGCGGAGATTGCGATGAGCGGAATGGGAAACGCGATCGCCACTGCGCGATAGAAACCGGGGTTGTGCATGAACTCCATCGGCGTCGATTCGAGGATGAAAGTCGCGGAGCCTGCGACGACGATGCCGCCGATGGCGAGCAGCAGCCAGTCGAGCTTGCGCTGATAGGCGCCGGTCGCGCGATTGAGATGCGCGCATACTAAGAGCATCGCGCCGAACTCGATCATCAGCTCGCCGAGGCCCAGCATCGAGTGCGGCAGGCTGACGATTTTGACATCGAGTCCGTAGGCGTTGTGCCACCAGTTGTCGAATGGCGCCGAGGTAAGCATCGCGAATCCGCCCCACGCCGCCATGAAACATCCGAGCGGCCCGCGAAATCCCCAGACCGAGATGCCGGAGTCCCGGGCGTCCTGCGAGGAGCCGAAAGTGGTGGACAGAATCGCGTAGCCGCTGGCGACGCCGGCAAGCACGCCCGCGAGGTAAATCATCATGTGCGCCGGCGTCCAGAAGGTGTCACGGCCGATCGAGATATGCCACGAGATGTCCCAATAGCCACCGGACCAATCGGCGGCGGTGGCGGCGGCGAGGCACCATACGTACCAGGGAATCGAGGCGGTGCGCTCGGCGGCGACGATCCGGACGTTGGCGCGCTCGCGCAGATCGAAGGTAGCGGCGGCATTTCCCATGGCTGATTCTCCGCGACGATTGTAGCTTTATCCGGCGCGTCCGCCCACAGGCGCGAGGGATAGGGATTTTTCGCTGAAGTCCCGCTTGAGCGCCATCCTGAGCGCCGGTTTGCCTTCGACGGAAATCCCGGCTAAGCAGGTTGACCGCACGGCAGGGGCGCAATTTTGGGGGGAATCCAGCTTCGACGATTCGTCGCGATAATCGCATCGGCATGCGTTGTTGCCGCATTGTTCTGCAACGTCGCCTTGTCGCAGGATGGCGTTTTGAGCGGAGACGAGGCGGCGGTGGTGAAAGCTCGCGTCCAGAAGATTCGCGGACTCAAGCTCAAACACGATGTGCCGGTGACCTATCTCAGCGTCGAGGAAACGGAAGCCCGCTTCAGAACCGAGTTCGCGAAGCAGATAAGCCAGGAGGAAATCGATACAGGCGTCGAGGAGAACAAGATGATTGGCCTCTATCCGCCCGATCTGAAAATCGAGCGCAAAGACCTGGCCGATATGACGCTCGAGCTGGCGGGCTTCTACGACGCCCATCACAAGGACATCGTCATCATCGATCGGCCGGTCACGATTGCGCTACCGGATCGATATCGAGATGCCGTGACCGAGATGAAAAAGCTCGACACGGCGGGGACCCTTGGGCACGAGCTGACGCATGCTCTCCAGGACCAGAACTTCGACATCGAAGCCGCGCAAAAGAAGTACAAGGGCGATAGCGATCGCGAGCTCGCCTACAAGGCAATCGTCGAAGGCGACGCGACGCTGTCGGGATTTTCGGTGGTGACCGGGCGCGTCGATGACCAGACGATCGATTACTTCGATTCGCATCTGCAGGACATCGTGCCGATATTCATGGGACGGATGGAAGGCAAGCCGCGCGCGATGACTTACCCTTTTATTTTTCAGTACACCGAAGGCGCCCGCTTCGTCGCCGAAGCCTTCCATCGCAAGGGCTGGGCCGGCGTCAATGCACTGTTCACGGGGCCGCCGTTATCGACGCAGCAGATCATGCATCCCGAACTTTACTTTGATACGCCGACTCCGGCCCTGACCGTCAAGCTGGCCGGCTACGAAAAAGTTCTGCGCGACTGGAAAAAGGTCGATGAGGATACGCTCGGCGAGCTGATGCTGAAGATCATGATCGAGCGCACGATGGGCGAGGATACGCCGTACGTCGAGGCGTCCACCAAGTGGGCGGGCGATCGAATCGTCGCGCTGCAAAAGGGAAAATCGCTGACCGTGCTCTGGATGATCGTGTTCCGCAGCGCGGGCGCCGCCGATAACTTCGCTCGGCTCTACTCGGGAATCCTCGGCCAGGTGCTGCCGGGCACGACGGCCCGGAAGATCGACCGGCGCGGACCCGCGGTCTTCGTAATGATCGGCGACGGAGCTATCCGGAACCACGAGTACCTGCCCGAAGTCTGGAAGCAAAGCAGCATCAACGGCGCTCCAGTCGAATCCTACGCGCCCGTCGCAGGCAGCCAGCAAGCCGCGTCGCCACAATCAGCCGCACAGCAACCGCACCCAGCCCCCACCCCGGAATCGCCTCGCACAATAGAGGCTGATTGACAACTGGACAGACGCGCACTCGAAGTCTTCGCTGAAAACTGCCACTAACAATCACGACAGGAACGACGGAGTCGTGCGGGTGCGGGACAAGACTGCGAAGGCGCGCAGGCCGTCGGTGAAATACGGATCGCCGGTCAGGTTGTGACGGGGCGCATCGGCGGATGCGGCCTCCACTCCACGGACGAAGCCGAGGCGGGCAACGCGGCGCGAGGCCAGCAGATCGTCGAGCACGTAGTCGCGCGCTTCATCGACGTTGGGATCGATCTGATGTGTCGTCAGGTTCCAGGTCTTGAGCGTGAAGCGAACGCCGATGTCGCGGCTGACCTGGCCGATCCAGACTGGATCACCGCCGAATCGAATCTGCGTACTCCACAATCGCAGATGCAGGCGCTCGTTGAGGCTCGCGCGGGCGCGTTGCAGCGCGAAGTCTTGCTGACGTCCGCCGAGATACAGCGGACTCACCGGAGAGTATCGGTATTGCGACTCGAGCAGGAACGCCTTGGCGGTTTTCCACGACGTGCCGAGCGTGATCGACTCGGTCTCATCCCATTTGTTGAGGCATTCCTGGATACTGGCGCGGTCCCCCACGATTGCCAGGTTGAGCGGATCGCCCTCGACCGTCCCCGCCGCATTGCCGGTGCATCGCGGCTGCCTTTCAATCCAGGCCCGCACCGCAGCCTCGTCGAGTTGCTCGGCGCCGCTGTCTTCCTGCGCGGGATGCGGCAGCACCAGGCCGGGCACCTCGACCGTGAATTGGAAATCAAACGCGTGGCTGCGGCCGAGCAGGCGCAGGTCGATGCGTTTGACGCCTTCGTCCAGCGGGACGAAGACGAACCCGCTGGCCTTCTTCCCCGCCAGGATCATCCCGGTTGGGAATCCAATCGTGCGAAAGAGTCTCCTCATTCGATCGTTCGCGGCGCGCGCGGAAAATAGCTTGAGCGGCACCAACAGGAGCAGCGGAAGGAACAGCCATCCGAGCACGCCGAACGCCACCAGCCGCGTGCCGATCGCGAAACGCGTGACGTGCGCGGCCTCGAGCGGAGTGTAGTAGTCCGGGTCGAGCTGGACGCGGTCGAGCCAGAGCGATTCGTCGCCGCCGTTAACCACCTCAAGCCACACGGCCTGCAGCCGATGGCGTGCGAGCTTTACACCAAATATGCGCTCGCTCTCGCGATCGCTCGGCACGGCGACGGCGGCCTCAACGTCGTTGTCGCGGCGAGTCTGCACCCGCTCCATGAACGAGCGCTCGTCGGGATGCGGCGAGTAGTCGACGGTCAACCATCGCCGCAGTGATAACACGCTGTCCGACATGCGCTCGGTATTCAGTCACACACGCAGTTGGAACATAGGCGTTGTTGCTGGGCGCTCGAAAAATTCAGACCGCTTGATGGCGAAACGGGCGAATTGGCTCCGATTACCCCTTGCACCGCGGCGGCCGAATTGGACCCGCCGGGGGCGCCAAAGGAATTTGCGGCACCCGCGTTCTGCGCCGCTCCCGGCAATCCACCGAAGAATCTCGCAGCATCGACGCCGCCCGCAGCTCCATAGGAAGGAGCCTTGCCCTGGTTGTAGGAAGCGCACGCGCCGCTCGCGCTATTGCTCGCGCCAAGGTACGACGGTGCTGTCACTGTGCCCATCCAGTGCGTAGGCTGACCAGGACCGGAACACGTGCAGTTGAACAATCGCGCGCCGGGTGTCGAGTAGGCGGCGGGCAGCGACGGTACAGCTACTGGAATCGGCGCGATCGCGGTGCTGATTGGCGCCGGCAGTTGGGCTGGAGGGCTGGGCGGCAGCGCAGGTACTACCAACGGATTGGTTGCAGGCAGTTGAGCGAATGCGACGGAGGCCAGCATCAGGGCAATTGCGAGCAGCGCGATAGACTTGAGTGCGGTCATTCTCAGAAGCGCGCGTACCATGGCGGCCGAGTCTGGCTCTGCAGTTGAAAGTCGATGTTGAACTTGTCGAGCAGCGTGCCTTCAGAATGCCACAACGCCAGGCGCGCATTCTCCAAACCGACATCGGCCTGAACCTCGCTACCCTGCGCGGTTACGAGATTGCTTTGGTACTGGAGCAGTGTGTTGGTGGTCGCCAGGCCGACGCGGAATTGCGCTTGAGTATCGTGCAGAGCCTTTTGTGCGTACTTGGTCGCTTCGGCAGTGGCGTCAACCTGCTCCTGGTAGGCGGTCAAATTCGCCAGCGCACTTTTGACCAGCAAAACCGACTGGTACAGCGCCTGGCGATACTGCATCCGGCTCTGATCGTACGCGACATGAGCCTGCGCGAGTGCGGCCTTCGCGGCGGCATTGTCGAGCGGCATCGAGAAGCCCAGCACCGCGGCATAGTCGTAAAATTTGAAATCGAAGAGTCCGTTCAACGCCGTGCCGTAGTCGCCTCCGAACGGAAGCAGCGCCCCGTTGTCAGATCCCGGCGGTACCGTGGGTCCGGACGGGCTGAAGCAGTTGGCGAACGCAGGGACAGTACCCGAGGTGGTGCATTTGGAGTTGCCGGCCTGTGAGGTCATGCCGAATTGCGCACCGATATTGAGTTGCGGCAATGTCTGGTTCTCGGCGTACTTGACCTGGATCAACGCGCTGCGAATCGCCTCGCGCATCCCGGCCAGCGCGGGACTGTCTTCGAGCATCGCCTTGAACGCGAAATCGTCCGTCTCGACTGCCCCGTACTTGGTGTCGGGTTGCTGCAACGGTTGTATTTCCGAGGCGAGCATCGCGCCGGCGTTGTTAGCCGCCACATCCTGGCGCAGCGTGGTGCGGGCGATTTCGAGGCCCGCCTTCGCCGCGGATACGTTCGCCCGCGCGGTGGCGGCGGCCGACAAGGCCTCCGACAGGTTGACCGCCGCCATCATGCCGAGCCGGACATTGTTGCCGTTAACCCGTACCAGATCGGCGTTGAACTTCAGCGCTGAATCGGCGACCTGCAAGTTCTCGACGGCCTGCACCACGCCCCAATAATCGTTACCGATACGCTGGACGAAATCGTTGACCGATGAAGCATAGTTCCATTGCGAGGACCGTTGCGCCGACTCGGCCAGGCGAACGTTAATCGTGGCAAACTGCCAGCCAAAATTCTGCAATAGCGGCTGCGACAGCGACATCACCATGGTCGGCGTGTATACGGGATTGACCGGGCTGAATCCGGAATTGGTCAATTCGCGATCGTTGTTGAAGGTAATGCCCAAAGTGCCGTTGGTGGCGGAAAGTACTTTGCTTACCCCAAAGTTCCAGTCGTAGAACTTCGCCGTGTTGGTGATGCTGTTCGGGTTTTGAAACGGCGACGAGACCGGCGTGACCTCCTTTTCCACATCGATTTGCGAGCTGAGCTGAGGGTCGAACACGGCATTCGCCCCTTTGACGCTCTCGGTCGCCGCCACCGGGTCCAACGACACCGACATCAAGCCGGGATTATTCTCGAGCGCCAGGTAGATGGTCTCTTTGAGACTGAGCTTCTGCTGCTGATTGTCCTCGATCTGCGGGAAATAGTCGGTAGCTAGATTCTCGCGGTCGGGGATCCATTGGCGGGCGAACATTTTGGGCAGCGACAGGATCGGATTGGTCTCGAACTGGCGCGCCGCGCGGGAAGGAACGCTGACATTCACCGGCGGCGCCGAGTTTTGCGATCCGATCAAGCTGGTTTGATTTGCGGCGCTGGCGCTCGAGCTGGCGGACGGCGCCTGCGCATACGCGAGCGGGATCGTCGCTGCCGTCAGGCCGACACTAAGGAGCACCGCACCTAAGACAGCAGAGTGCAATTTTTTCATTTTGGTTAGGCTCGCGAGAACTTGCTGAGGTTATCCAGGCTGCCGCGGAATTGTATTTCGGCTGATATATTTTGAGAAGCGCCACGAACGCAAATCGCGGCAAACTTGCGACCCATTTCGCGCCCGCACTTTCAACATACAGCCAGACCGGTCCGAATTAATTAGAGACGTACCGCTGCGGCGAAGGTTACAGCGTTTCGCCCTGCCCGCTCCATCGCAAAAGCGCAGTTGACTCTGGACGTGTACGCGCGGATATTCTCAGCAACTCCCTGATGGGAGGTGCATGGACGATGAATAGCCACCTTAAAGATCTTGCCGCATCGCACACGAGCGCGCCTCCGCTGAGCAGTAGTCGCCGGTAAGCATCCGGAAATTTCCCCGACATCGTAGCCACGGAGGCGAATGCTGCCGTGGCTTTTTTGCGTCCGCTTCGCGCGAGGCTCGCGCGTGCGCGATTCGGCTAATCGACTTTGGAAAATCGCAAATGGAGGACGAAGCCATGACGGAAACCGCTCGGCAGAAAACCAGAGAGGTGCGAACGCAACTTCTAACTATTGAGGCAAGAAATGACCACTGCTTTAGAGATCGACGAAGGATTACTCGACGCGTTTATCGGTGATGGATCGATAACCAACGTCCTATACGTGGTGAGGAGCGGGAAAGAGGCTACTGTCTATTGCTGCCGCGGGGCGGACGCGTTCGGCGGCGGGCTCGTCGCGGCGAAACTTTACCGTCCGCTCGAACGGCGCAATTTTCGCAACGATGCGATCTACCAGACCGGCCGCGACGCGGTGCTCAGCAGCCGCACCAAACGCGCGCTGGCGAACAAGAGCCGTCATGGGCGCGATGTGCAATACGGTACCTGGATCAACGCCGAATTTCAGACCATGCGGATGCTCCACGCGGCGGGCGCCGACGTGCCCGAGGTATTCTCGCGATCGAATGGCGCAATGCTGATGGAATATTTCGGCGACGAGCAGGCCGCGGCGCCGATGCTCAATCGAGTCACGCTGCCGCGCGAGCAAGCGGAACAATTTCTGCGCCGGATTATCGACAACATCACGCTATGGCTCGCGAACCATCTCGTGCATGGCGACTTGTCGCCGTACAACCTGCTTTACTGGGAGGATCGAATCGTCGCGATCGACTTTCCGCAGGCGGTTGACCCACGGATCAATCCAAAGGCGAGGTTGTTGCTCGGCCGCGATCTGGAAAATGTATGCGCGCATTTCGCGAGATACGGTATTCGCGCGGATGCGGAAAGGATCGCGAACGCATTGTGGGCGAACTATCAGACGGGAAGGCTGTAAGTTCGTCACGAGCTGCGATTAAATGAACGCCAGGTTTAGATATGGCCAGGCAAATCGGGCCCGTTAAGGCCCGCATCGAATATACGGGAATCACCGCCGTCACCGCGGCGCTGCGGGCGATGCCGTTGGAACGCGCGGTGCGGGCGGGCGCGCGGCTGGGCGGATGGGCGATGAATTTCGATCGACCCAACCGGCCGATCGCGCTTAAAAATCTCGAGATCGCTTTCCCCGAGATGACCACGACGGCGCGCCTCAACATCCTGCGCAAGATGTATCGCAGTTGGGGCCGTGTGCTGGCCGAATGGACTCACTTGCCCGAGCTCAGCCGCGCAAACGTCGAGCAGGTCGCCACCTACGAGGGCAAGGAAAATTGGGACGAGGCTGAGCGGCGGTCTAACGGCCGCGGCCTGTTCGTGCTGACCGGCCATTACGGAAATTTCGAGCTGATGCAGATTGCGCAATCGATTTACGGCTACCGCCTCGCCATCGTGCATCGCGCGCTGCGCAATCCGCTCATCGACGCCGCCATCTCGACCCAGCGCGTCCGCTACGGCAACCGCATCATTGAGCGCAAGGCGGGCGGACGCGAGATGATGCGGATGCTGCGGCAGAACTGGATGATCGCGATCGCGCTCGACCTCGACGTGCGCAAGGGCGTGTTCGTCGATTTCTTCGGGCTGCCGGCCTCGACCAGCGACGGTATCGCGCGGCTGTCGATCGCCACCGGCGCGCCTGTGATGCCGGTGTTCATGGTGCGCGAGGGCGACACGGTTCGGCACAAGATCAAAATCCTGCCCGCCTTCTATCCCGAGAAGCGGCGCGACCGCGAGGCCGCAGTGCGCGAGTACACGCAGCTCTATTCCAACACGCTCGAGCAGATGATCCGCGAGCATCCCGATCACTGGAACTGGATTCACCGGCGATGGAAAACGCGCCCGCCCGGCGAGTCGCGCTTCTACTAAAATCAAAGGATTGTGTCGGCAATGCTCAAGGTGCGCGGACTCAGAAAATGCTTCGGCGAGCGAGTCGCTGTCGATGACGTGAGCTTCTCGATCGACGCGGGTGAAATCTACGGTCTGCTCGGACCCAACGGGGCTGGCAAGACCACCTCGATCTCGATGATTGCCGGAATTCTCGCGCGCGACGGGGGCGAGGTAACGATCGACGGCATCGATATCGACGCCGGGCCGCCCGCGCGGGCCATGATTGGTATCGTCCCGCAATCGATCGCGCTGTACACCGATCTGACTGCGCGCGAGAACCTCAATTTCTGGGGACGGATGTACGATCTGAGCGGGGACCGGCTCCGTCTGGCTGTGGAAGACGCCCTTAACGCCGTGGGTTTGACGCCACGCGCCGACGAGATCGCGAGTACTTTCTCGGGGGGAATGCAGCGACGCCTGAACCTCGCCTGCGGAATTCTCCATCAGCCGAAGCTTTTGGTACTCGACGAGCCGACCGTGGGGGTCAACCCGCAGAGCCGCAGTGCGATTTTCGATCTGGTAGAGCGCTTGCGTGATAGCGGAACCGCAATTCTATACACCACCCACTATATGGAGGAGGCCGAACGCCTGTGTGCTCGGATTGGCATTATCGACGCAGGCAAAATCATCGTCGATGGTACTCGCGCGGAGTTGGTAGCCGGCCTCGGTCAGGACGCGCGGATCGAAATCGGCCTTGGTCGTGGCGAGGGGCTCACCCGTGCGGTCTCGGTGGTCGATCGGCTCGAAGGCGTACGTTCCGTGCAGACGCTGGATGACCACATCGTTGTGTTCGCGGACCACGGAGCGCATCGCCTGCCCGCGCTGTTGTCGGCGCTCCTCAACGCAGGCCTGGTCGCGGAGAGCATCAGAGTCGTCGAGCCTAATCTGGAAGACGTCTTCCTGCGCATGACCGGGCGGGCGCTAAGGGACTGAAGCATTATGCATCACGCGTGGCTGATCTGCCTGAAGGACCTGCGCCAGCGAATGCGCGATCGCACAGCCCTGATCGTCGCAGTCGTCGCACCGCTGGCGCTGACGGCGCTGGTCGGGATGGCGCTGTCGGGTTCGCAAGGCATTAGCATGCGGCTGGGAATCGCGGACCTCGACGGCTCCGCGCTCTCGCATGCGCTGGTCGCCTTTGTTCAACGTCCATGGCTCAAAGGAATAATCGAGGTGCGGCAGATTGCTTCGCGGACGGCGGCTCAAGCCGCGGTCGAGCGCCGCGAGGTCGATTGTGCGGTCGTCATCGATCGGGGTTTCGCCGATGCAGCGAGCGACGACAAGTCCAAATCGATCGAAATTCTTGGCTCTGGAAGCGCACAGTTCGCGGTGCAGGGGACGCGCGCACTCGTTCAGGATTTCGTTCAGCGCGTTGCCTCCAAACGAGTTGATCAGCTCCCCATCGCCTCGGTGACGCCGCTCTCCCCCGGCGGCTCACTCAGAATGATCGACTTCTTCGCCGCGTCGATGACCGTGCTGTTTCTGACTTTTGCCGTACTGTCCGGCGTGCGAGCACTGCAATCGGAGGTTGACAGCCGGACTATCTTGCGGCTGATGGCATCGCCCACCGAAGCGACCGCAATACTGGCCGGAAAGTTTGCGGCGCTTCTGCTCATCGGGCTGACCCAGATGAGCGTGATGATCGCGGCGACATCCATTCTGTTCGGCACCAAATGGGGCAATCCACTTCCGGTTGCCGCGCTGGTTGCGACCAGTGTGCTGATGGCGATCGGCCTGACCGCCTTCCTCATGAGCCTTGCGAAGAACGCGGAACAGGGAACCGCGTTGGCTGCGATCGTGATCTCCCTGCTCTCGGTCGTGGGCGGCCAGTTTCTTCCACCGCAGGGGCTTCCGGATGTATTTGAAACTCTCGCCCGCCTGACCCCAAACGGCCAGGCGTTCTATGGCTTCGTCGATCTGTCCGCGGCCGGGAGCAACGGCAGCATCGCAACCATCATGCAACCATTGCTGTTCACCCTGGTCGTTGGCGTAGCCGGTATCGCATTCGCCACGTTCAGGGCGCGCGCGGCATTGCAGCGGATAACTTAAAATGCGGATGGGATTAAATATTCTTGCGGCTGCATCCGCGGCTAATGGCGCCAGCGTCGGACGAGACCAGCGCAGGCTTGGCGTGCTGTTTCTCCTGCCAGTCGCCATTATGGCGATCATTGGAATTGCGATGGGCGGCTACAGCGAACCATCGTTGGTGGTGGGCGTCCTCGATCGCGCCGACACCGGCGCCAGCCGCGATCTCATCTCCGCAATTGCCAATCAGCACATGCGTGTTCACAGGTACACCGATCAGCAGAAAATGCGCATCGCGGTCTTCCGTGGCCGGCTCAATGCGGGGGTGATTATTCCGTCTGGTTGGCGCGGCGTCGGCGATCTCGACGTTTATCTTTCCCAAGCGAGCGCTGGTTCGCCCATCATCCGGGCGGCGATCGATGCTGACCTGAGCCGCCTCGCCATCCGGGCAAAACCCTTGGCGATACCGGTTCAGTATCCAGGCGGCGGCGGGGAGGAAGCACTGCCGCTCGGATTTCAATATACAGCGCCCGCGAACCTCGTGCTGTTCGTGATGATCAACGGCCTGGTTTCGTCGCTTGCGATAATGCGGCTGCGCAGCAGCGGACTCTCGCAGCGATTGCTCGCCACGCCGGCACGAACCTGGGAGCTGTTCGCGATGCTCACCGTCGGTCCGTTTCAGCAGATGCTTGTGCAATCGCTTTTTCTGATCTTCAGCGCCCGCTGGTTTTTCGGCGTCCATTGGGGAGATTCGATCGGAGTGTTTCTCCTTACGACTGCGGTGATCTGTTTCGGCGTATCGCTGGTCTTCTTGATGGGGACTATTTTTCGTTCCCCCGAACAGCCCACTTCCCTCGGCCCATGGATCGGCGTGTTCCTGGGCATGTTGGGCGGATGCATGTGGCCACTGGACGTTGTGCCACCGTTCATGAAGAGCCTCGCATATCTTTCGCCGGCCGCATGGGCGATGCATGGCTACCTGGCGCTCATCTTCAGCCACGCCTCCGCTGTCGCAATCCTGCCCGACGTGGCAGCGATGTTACTGTTCGCCATAGCCTTCTCGGCTCTCGGCATCCTCCGGCTTCGTCCCCAGCTTTCGAGATGACATTCGAAACTGCGCTGATATCTCAAACGGGAAATAGCTTTGGCGGCGAGGAGGCGAATTCGGCCTTGAGGGCGTCGTAGCTTTTCAGATCGTCCATCGTGCGGAAGTAGCCGGTGTGGACGTAGCCGAACACCGATTGCGCTCTGGCTACCATCGGAGCGAACAGTCCCTCCATCAAGCTCCACCGCGTCGCCGGCGGAATCAGGTCGAGGATTGCGGACTCGGCGACAATCACGCCGCAATACATGAATGGCGAAAGTGACGCGGCGACGGCGTCGTCGAGAGCAGGCGGATAGTCGTCGTATCGGAGCGGGTCGCGGCTCGCCAGCAGGCGCATCCGGCGAAGTCTTTTGGCGGCATCTATTTCGATGCGGCTGTAGTAATCGAGATTCGCGGGATGGTACAGCGCGATGGTGGCGAGTGCCGCGCGCTCGCGATGAAACGCGATCATCGCGCTGAGATCGAGATCGAGGATCGTATCGCTGTTGGCGATTACGAACGTGTCGCCGCCGAGAAAATCGCGCAGGCCGCCGAGCGGACCGCCGGTGCCGAGCAAAACCGGCTCGGGCGCGTACGTGATGCGAAGTCCGAGCGCGGAACCGTCGCCGAGTCCGCGTTGCACTACCGCGGCCAGGTGATGGACGTTGATTGCGACCTCGGTGATGCCTGCGCTACGCAGCATCGCGAGCGGATAGTGGATCAGCGGATGACCACCGAGCTCGAGCATCGGCTTGGGCGTCACGTCAGTCAGCGGACGAAGCCGCTCGCCCATTCCGGCCGCAAGTACCAGGGCCTTCATTGCATCAACGCGGCGCTGAGTTTGGGGAAGTCGGTGCGCATCTCAGCGAGCATCCGGCGCGCTTGCGCGAGCACGTTCGGGATATAGCGACGGTATCCGGTCTTGCCGATCCGCTCGAAGTTTTCGAAGCGTCCGATCATTTTGAGCGCGTGCTGCAAAACGCACAGGCGATAGCTGGTCATGAAGTCAGCCGGGTCCAGCATCGGCGCGCCGCGACGTGCGAGGCCGGCGCAGTAGAAGTCGAGGATGCGGCGCTCGATTGCCGGCGTAATGACTTCATCGGTATCGCGCGTCGTCAGGAGCACGGCGAGGTCCTGCGCCGCCGGCGCCATCAGCGCATCCTGAAAATCTATGATGCGAATTCGCGGACCGTCCTGGATGAACAGGTTTTCGCGATGGTAGTCGCGATGCGACAACACGCGCGGGAAGCGATCGAGTCGCGCGGCTAGCGTCGCGATCTCGGGCGCAATGGTCAAGAAATCGGCGCCTGGTGCGACGGCGGCGAGGCCGACTTCCCCAAATTCCTTCAGCTCCCATTCGAACAGCCGTCCGCTGTAGGCAATCTCGTGCGCGATACATCGAGAGTCGATTCGAGCGGTGCCGTCAACGTGGATTCGGAGTAGTTCGGTGACGGCCAGGCGAAAGAGATCCGCAGCATCGGCACCGGGACGACGGACGGCGTCGAGGAGTGAGAGTTCACCGACGTCTTCGACCAGCATCGCGCGCCGGGCCGGGTCAGCGTCGTAAAGCGCGGGAACCGGAGAGCCGATCGATTCGAGGAAGCGATGCACGCCTAGCCACGGCGGCTCGGCGATGGGCGACTGTAGAAGATTGAGGGCGCGGACGTAGCGCGGCAGGTCGTCGGGGCCGAGATCGACGAGGATGGCGGTGGCGGGTGCGGCCGTTTCGTGGTGCGTCGCGATCGCGACGCGCCAGAAACGGCGGGTCGAGAGATCGCCGCGAAGCGCGGCGATCTCCGCGAGCCGCGCGCGCGGCCATCGCCGCGCGATGGCCGTCGATGCCCATGCCTGGAACGCGCCGCTGTCATCCATCGAAGATGGATTCTAGCGGCGCGCGGCATGCTCGCGCGAGTATCACTCGCGCAACTTCTCTTCGCTGTATGTACTCGTGTCGATCGTTCCCAAAGAACCGCTTATAGGGTATTCATATGAAGATTAGAGGCAATTGTAGAGCGTCCCGAGAATGACTACCTGGTTTCCCGTCGCTGTGACCCTGCTCGTCGCCGGCTTGATCGTCGGCGTCATGTGCACGATCAACATGATGATCGGGCCGACGCGTCCCAGCGAAATCAAGAGTGAAGCCTTCGAATGCGGCAATCCGCCGAGCGGCTCGGCGTGGGGGCGCTTCTCGGTGCGCTTCTACCTGACGGCGATCCTTTTTCTGCTGTTCAACGTCGAGGTGATTTTCCTGTACCCGTGGGCCGTGGAGCTGCGCTACCTCGGGATGTTCGGTTTCGTCGAGGCGCTCATCTTCATCGCGATTCTCGCCGTCGGGCTGCTGTACGCATGGCAGCGCGGCGCGCTCGACTGGGATTAGCAATCGATGTTGATAGAAACCATCAAAGCGCGCTTCGGCGCGCAGATTCTTACCGCGCAAAACGAACGCGACGAGGAGACTTTCACAATCGAGCGCGAACGCGCGTACGATTTTTTCCGCGCGATCCGCGACGAGCCCGATTTCCAATTTAATTTTCTGACCGACGTGACCGCCGTCGATTGGCTCGAGCGCAAGCCGCGCTACAACGTCGTCTATCAACTGAACTCGCTCAATCTCGCCCATCGCATCCGCGTGAAGATCGGCGTCGATGGCCCCGAGCCGTGGGTCAATAGCGTCGTCGGCATCTGGGGCGCGGCAGACTGGCTCGAGCGCGAATGCTTCGACATGTTCGGCATCGACTTCAAGGGCCATCCAGATTTGCGGCGCATCCTGATGTACGATTCGTTCGAGGGCCATCCGCTGCGCAAGGACTACCTCTACAACAAACGCCAACCGATCGTCGCGGAGATCGACCCGGTCGTGAATCCGATTAGATCCTCGCGCTGACGACACGACGCGACACAAGCCATGTCACTGCCCGTCCGCTGGAAAGATAAAATCGTGCCGTCGGATCCGTCCGACGAGATCATGGAACTCCAGATGGGGCCATCGCACCCGGCGTCCCACGGCACCATCAAGTTCAACCTCAAGCTCGACGGCGAGCGCATCGTCGATTGCAACGTCGAGGTCGGCTTCCTGCATCGCGGCTTCGAAAAGATGTGCGAGCAGGGAACCTGGACGCAATGCTTCCCCTACACTGACCGGCTGAATTACGCGTCGCCATGCATCAACAACGTCGGCTTTGCGCTCGCCGTCGAGCGCCTGCTCGGCATCGACACGACCGAGCGCTGCAAGTACGTGCGCCTGATCATGAGCGAAGTCTCGCGCATCGCGGACCACCTGACGTGCCTCGGGATGGCGTCGAGCGAAGTCGGTGCGACGACGGTCGCGTTCTACATGCTCGAGGCGCGCGAGTTTCTCTACGACTTGATCGAGGCGGTCACCGGCGCGCGGCTCACCGTCACATGGTGCCGCGTCGGCGGCATGACGCATGACCTGCCCGCTGATTTTCCGGATCGGATGAAGGCTTCGTTTGCGCGGCTCGACCAGGTTCTCAGCGATTGCGACAAGCTGCTCTCGCGCAACCGCGTGTTCATCGACCGGATGGCGAACGTCGGGAAATTTCCGAAGGAAGAGGCGATCTCGTACGGATTGACGGGGCCTCTCCTGCGCGCGACCGGCGTTTCGTACGACGTTCCGCAAAGCGCATCCGTACCTGGTGTACGACCGGATAGAGTTCGAGGTGCCGGTGGGCGATCGTGGCGACAACTACGATCGTTTCAACGTGCGCTTCCAGGAGATGTACCAGTCCAAGCGCATCATCGAGCAGGCGCTCGCGGCGTTGCCCGAAGGGCCAGTCACGATCACCGATCCCAAAGTCGTGCTGCCCGAAAAAGAGAAGGTGTACAACTCGATCGAAGGCCTGATGAACCACTTCAAGCTGATCATGGAGGGCATCCATGTGCCCGCCGGCGAGGTTTACCAGGCGGTCGAAGGGGCCAACGGCGAATTGGGATTCTACATCGTGAGCGACGGCAGCGGCCGGCCATATCGCGTGCGGGTGCGGCCGCCGTGCTTTCTCGGCATGGGCGCGCTCAACAAGATGCTGATAGGGCGCATGATCCCGGACATCATCACGACCTTCGGCATGATCAACATGATCGGCGGCGAGTGCGACCGCTAGCGGCGCGTTTCCTGCTCGCCGCCAAACGGTAGCAGCAGTTTATGTTTCGCATTTGCAAGGTCCGTCCGGGCCGACGACGACGTGACACCTATCTGCGCGTGCATGTTCGATCGCCACCCGTGCCATCGCGCCTGTTAGCTTCTTCGGTTCGCGATTCGCTTGCAATAAAACACGCGCAAGTCTCTCCGACTTCCCGCGTTCGTCAATCCGTGCGTTCCAGTGTCGATCATTCGCTCGTGTGCAAGCTGTTTCTGCGGTTGCTTTGTCAACCTGGATTTCATGCAATTCGGCGGTTTTAATCTCGATATAGAAAATATCCTCGTCGAGTTTACTTCTGGTCGAGTTGATCGCCAGACTCACGCGCTCGATGTCAGTCGAGTTTTCGACATGAAACAAACTGAACGTAAGATCGTCATCTAGCGAAAAGACTACTTCGGCGATTTTCTTAATTCGATCTTCTTCGGATTGGGCTTCCGGAAACCAAGCACCTCGCCGCGGAATCTTGCGAACGTAGCAGGGAGGGGTAAATCCCCACCTTTTGCAAATATCGGAATCCGCCTCCCCACATTTCATTGTTCAACGTCATTCCGAATGTTCGGCAAGAGTCTCACGCGCGAGCTGACGAATGAATTCGGAGTCGTCGCTAGACGCAAGTTGCTGAAGCATGGCGATTGACGATTTATCAGCCATCTCGCCCAGAGCCTCTACAGCAGCCTCTCGAATACTGCGGTTCGAATCTTTCACGAATTGGCTGATCAGTGCTCCCTTATGCAACTTTCCTAGCGATCTGACTACACAGTACCAGTACTCGTCCGTTCGGTGCCGGTCGTACGACCGCGAAGTGAGCGCTTCTGTTGCCAATTGGTCCACCAACTCCCCAGTCTCAACGAGCAAATCGACGGCTTCATCTAACCGTTCAGAAGCTGGGAAAGTGAATATCGTATCGAGAGCATCCTCAAGCGACTGCCGCGGGAACCTGCTGGACCGAATTTCCCGCGCGAC
This sequence comes from uncultured delta proteobacterium, assembly GCA_963711565.1. Classification (GTDB taxonomy): domain Bacteria; phylum Desulfobacterota; class Binatia; order Binatales; family Binataceae; genus Binatus. The sequence goes on from CAVQEQ010000003.1 coordinate 728,789, forward strand.
TATTTCACGAACGATCTTACGGCGCCGATCGTGGTAGTTTCGAAGGCTGGAAGCGAAGGCGCGAATATCCAGACTAGCGTCGTCACTCGGAGCAAAAGCGGCAACCCCAGTTCCAAGAAATTCGCTGAAGCTCGGAAGAGGGATCGCGACCGATCTTTGAAGTCCCAACGCCGACAAGAACCCCATTCCAAACTTGCCGATCATAGTGCCGTATGCCAGACGATTTTGCTGGCACTGGTAGCATTGAGCTTCAAGATACGCATCGAAAATATAGACCGGTTCCTCTTGAGCATACTTGTTTGTCGCGGCACCCCAATATCTTTCAAACGGCTCTTTTTCGACGGCCGCAAACGCAACTGTTTCGCGCCGTGTGAAGGGAACTACGAAGGCAACCGCGTTAAGCTTCGCAGTCGCTTCGCAGAGTCCGAGAAGAAACGCGCTCCCAAGTTTCCCTTCGGATGCAAGGGAGGAAGCGAGTTGCACGGCAGTATAAGCATGGGGCCCGATTGTTCCCTGAGAACCAACATCCAAATAGAGCGCAAGATGAGGTGGTGCGGTCGAGGAATCCGCGAAATCAAGAAGCACTACCGAATCGCGATCTGAAAACCGTGACGGCAAACGAAGAGCGTCGTCCTTTTGCGAAATCCTTTGTTGAGTCATTTGATGTCGCCCTTCTGACTGATTTCCAGCGCCATCGAAACCAACTCTGAAAAAGCTTTGCTGACCGGTATCGGCAATTCAGACTCGGCACCTGGCTTAGTATTTACGTCCAAGTCCAGACGCGCTCCCCATCCAACGTCAACTGGAACAACCTGCGGCCGCGAACCGCCAAGATCTATCTGAATTTGCACGGTTTGAAACTTAACGACTGACCACCGAGAAATCCGATTGACGATAATGTTTCCATGTGTGGATTGCCGCGGCCTGTTTATTGCGTAAAAGAAATCCTCTGCGTCTTCGAAGTCTAAAGTCCTCAAAAATCCGAGATAGCGCGCGAGATCACGATAACCATCAGTTCGCGTTTTCACGGGACGAACCAAAACGAGCCCAGTCGCTAGCCGTCCAAGAGTCGGACATTGAGGAAGCCAGCGTTCGATCACTCCCCGGAAAGCAGGCACAACGGTATCGAGAGCACCGATGCTGCGGATCTCATTGGCCGGAACGTCGGGAGGCCCGTAGGTCCAATCAAATCTTCCTGGAGAGATTGCGAGCGTCAGCTTCCCGCTCTCAACGACACCCTGTTCGACGTGCTGACCAACAGGAGGTCGCGAGGTACTAGATTCGGCCGGAGTTTGAGCCGCTTGAGCGAACCAATTCTTTGTATCGGGAGTGGCACCGGCTGGTACGAATCCGGTAAACCTGCAACTCTCCACGAGCCAAGGCGCGACCGGCGTGACGTCTGTCATCTTCGATTCTTCCAATATTTCATGCGGGCGCCGCAGGTGGGGTCTCGGACCGTGCCTCCAGCAATGATTGCCGGATATGTTTAATATAGCCACGTGTCAGCGTCTAGCCAATGCCATTGGCAGCCTATTCTATTGCTGGTCATTTTTTCACAAACTTGTTTAGCTATTTGACTCTATGACTGCCCTACATCGCTACCCGTGATCGGCAGAAGTTTCCTGCTCGCCGCCAATCGCGATCGTCTTTCTCACCAGCGTCGTCGAATCGAAAAATAGAAACGGCGTCGGCATCGTATCGGCCGGCCGCGGCTTGATCGCGAGTTCCGGCGTATCCGGCAAGCCGTTGGTCTGATCGATGACAGTCACGATGAACGGCGCGGGCGTCGCGAGCTTGAGCGTCAGCTCGAATCCTCCCGCCGGCGCGTGCCAGTACCATCCGCTCCATCCGTCGGTGACGCGATCGCCCGGCGACATCCCGTCAATCGAGCAGCCGAGCACTGTGACGCCAATCGGCACCGACATCCACACGATCGGCGCTTTGCGCGTCGACGCGATATGCATCTTGACCGTGCGCGTGCCGGCGACCGTCGAGTCGTCGAGAACCTTGAGCTCGGGCGGCGGCGCGTTGATGAGCGGGGCGTCGCCCTCGGTCGTGCGGCCGTGATTCAGATATGCGAAGTCGCGCGAGATGTTCGCGAGGTCACTGTCGGGCGTATCTCGAGTCGCGAGACCGGCGAGCTTCGGCAGCCATCCGCCGCGCACGTGATGCTGGAAAAATTGCGAGGTGAACCGGTCGGGCCGCGAATCCAGGCTGACCCATCGGGCACGCGCGCGGTCGGTGTCCTGAAAATAGAAGATACTGTCGGGATGCGGTTGAGATGCATCGAAATTGCCGGCGGCGTTGCCTTTGACGATCATCACGAGCGCGAGCACTCCGAGCACGCCAGGCACGATCCAGCGCCGTCCGGCGGTTAGAAAATCGATGTACGGGATGAACAAGCCGAAGAGCAGGACGGTGGTCAGCGCGCAAAAAATGAGGAAGAGGATCGTGCCGTCGGCGCGCGCAGCGAATGAGGGCGCAAGCATCACAGTTGCCGGCGCTATCGCGATCAGTGCGGGAATCGCGAAGCGTCTATCGTTCGCATGCGGCCGGTAGCTCATCGCGATCGCCGCGAACTGCAGCGGCCAAGTGAAAATATAGCTGCCGCCGGGCATCGCGAAGCTCGCGGCGATCATCATGACAGTCCACACGAGGAGTGCGCCCGCGCCCAGGTTTTGCAGACGGAAGCTGCGGCCGATCAACTCGTACGCCACCCACAACGTGCCGAAAATCAGAGCGTCCGCCGCGACCGAAAAGTAGAAGCCGCCGTACGTCGTGTGGACCGGCAGCATCCGCCAGCCCGCGAGCGCCGCCATCATCCACCACACTCCGCGCGCCTCGGCGACCGCGACCACGATTGCGATCGCATAGATCGCAAATCCAGATGCGACACCGCCGATGCTGAAGCGTCCGTCGCGGATTCCAATCCAAATGATGCCGAGAACCAGGATCGCCACGAGGATCGCCAGCGGAATCGCGAGCCACGCGGAGTAATGAACCAATTCTCCGACGACAACGAAGAAAACAGTGTCGTGGGTTTGCGGCGCGTTCAGATCGATCGAGCCGAACTGCCGCGCCATCGACAGGGCGTACGATCCTTGATGCTGCAGCGTGAGCTGGTCGAGCAGGTCGGCGCTGTCGAGCGCGGTGTGATAGCGCGTGATGCCGCCGGCCGCCGCGAAGTTCATCCCCGCCGGTCCGGCGTCGAGAAAAACCGTCAGGTCGGTGTCGTTGGGCATCCGCTTGTAGACGGTTTCAGCCCCCGAGCTAGCGTGAGGAAATGGCGCCGCGGCCGCTAGCTGATCGATCAGCCACGAATCGTGCGCGCTGGTCTGGAACATCATCGACGGTCCGTAGTCGCCGCGCATCTCGAAGTTCAGCACGACTTTGATCTTGTCGAGCGCCGGGTAGGTTTCAACGAAACCCTGCGCGCCAAGCATTCCGAGCTCCTCGCCGTCGGTGAACAACACGATCAGATCGTTGCTGAGCGCGGGTCCGGCCTTGAGCGCACGCATCGCCTCGAGAATCGCGGCGACAGACGCGGCGTCGTCGCCTGCCCCCGGTCCGCTTGGCACCGAGTCGTAATGCGCGACGATCATAAGCGCGCCCGTTGGATGCGAACCGGGAATCTTCGCGACCAGGTTGTTCACTTCCGCCCACGTATCGGGCCCGAATGGAGTGTGTCGCGCGACAATCGTGGTCTGCACCTCGGGATTCGCGCCGAGCTCACGCAAGCGCCCGGCCAGGTACTCGCGCACTCGATCGTTTTCGGCTGAGCCGAGCGGATGTGGCTTCTTCGCGATTTCGCGCACGTCGCGCATCGCGCGCGCCGCGGAGAATTCCATCGCGGGCGCGTTCTCGTCAGCGGCGGGTGGAGGCTCGATACTGTGGATCGCGAATAGTCCGAGCAGGATCAACAGCGCGAACGCGATTGGCCCGGCGAGATGGCGCGATTCGCCGGTCAACTGGGGAGTTCCTTCGCCATCTCAATGCCATTTATACGCGGATGCCGACGCCGCGAACAATTGCGCGCACGCTCTTTGCGGCACCGGTCCGCGTCGTTATCATCGAGCGTTGGAGCAGAAGCCGGCCTCGACGATTCTCAAAATGTCCTCTCCCGAAGCTATCGCCCCGCAAATCTCGCCGCCGCCGCATCGTGTGTTGATCGTGTTGCTCGGCGCAATCGGCGACGTGGTGCGCGCGCTGCCGTTGCTCGGGCGTATTCGCAACGCATGGCCCGACTCGCATATCGCGTGGGCGGTCGAACCCAAGTCGAAGGCTGTGCTCGAACACCATCGATGGCTCGATGAGATCATCGTGTACGATCGCGCGCACGCGCCGTGGACGTTCATTCCGTTCCTGCGAAGAGTTCGCAAAGGGCACTTCGACCTGGTCATCGATCTTCAGCGTCACCTCAAGAGCGGTCTCACCTCGCGAATCTCGGGCGCGCGCGATCGTTTCGGCTTCGCCGCGGCGAACACCAAGGAGTTCAACCATCGGTTTTCGAATCATCACATCGCGCCGCAACCGAACATGCGGCTGAAGCTACTTCAGTACCAGGCGTTCGGCGATGCGCTCGGAATCCCGCCGGCGCCGATCGAATTCGGACTCGCCGCGACCGACGACGAACGCGCCCGCGCGCTCGCAATGCTGCGCGACGCGCCGCGTCCGATCCTTGCCGTGATTCTTGGCTCGTCGTGGCCGAGCCGCATCTATTTTCCCGAATCGACGGCCGCGGTGATTCGCGGGGTCGCGCGCGCCGACGACGACAATCCCGCGTTGTTTCCCGTGTTGCTCGGCGGTCCCGACGAAACGAAACTGGCCGACGGAGTCATGCGTCATCTCGACGGCGTGCCGGCGCTCAACCTGGCTGGGCGCACCTCGCTGCGCGATCTGATCGCGATCTTTCCCGAATGCGCCGTCGCCTTCGGACCCGACTCCGGCCCGATGCATATCGCGGCCGCGGTGGGATGCCCGGTGGTGTCGTTGTGGGGCGCCACCGCTGCGGAGCGGTCCGCGCCGTGGGGCTTTGCCGAGCTCGCGATCAGCGGCGCGATCCCGTGCCATCCCTGCTATCTTCGACAATGCCCGATCGGGCGCGAATGCATGCGGCGAATATCCCCCGAAGAAGTCGAAGTGACCGTGCGGCGCGCGCTGGCGATGCACCGAGTTGGAGCGGCGCGATGAGCTGGTGGATGGCGGGCTTTGACGGGGTGCCGTTGACGCGCGGCGGGTGGACCTTCTTTTTGCCGGACTACGACGCGCGATATTCCGAGGAGCTTCGCGAGCGCCTGATCGATTCAGCATTCGCTGCGATCGACGGCACGCTGGCGACTCGAGTGCGGCGTTCGCGGCACGCCGAAACGTGGGTCGAGCATTTCGATCAGGTCGGCGGTCCGGCCGCATATTTCAAGGTGCTCGACCCGATTCGCGGGCTGAATCGCGTCGCGAGGATATTCAAGCGCAGGCGTGCGGCGCACGTTGCGTCGATCTCGGAGCATCTGCGGGCCGACGCGGTGGGAGTGCCGGAAATTCTGCTGCTCGGCGCCGAGCGCCGCGGCGGCCGCGAGATTATCGTGACGGCGCGCGTCGAGGGATTCAGCATTGCGCGTCATTTGCGGCGTGCGAAGCTGGCGTCGAGGCGGGTGGTGCTGCGCGCGCTGGGCGCGGAGGTCGCGCGGCTGCATCGCGCCGGATACATCCACGGCGACCTGTCGCCGTTTAACGTCTTCGTCACCGCACTCGAACCGCCGCAATTCGTTTTCATCGATCACGAACGCACGCGACGGACGGTCATGAGCCGCTTCGCGCGACCGCGGATGCGCAACCTCGTGCAGCTCGGTCATCTCGAACTCTTTGACGTCACGAATACGGATCGGATGCGCGTATGGTGCGGCTATGCGGCGGCGTTTTCGGCGCGACGCCGGCGGGCGGAACGACGCCGCGTCGCCGCGATGCTGCGCGAAAGAATCGCGAAAGACCGCAAAGGTGGAGTCGCCGGTCGTGTCGCCGCCTCTCTCGGGCCGCGCCGGGAAGCAAAAGGTAGCTGATGGCGGAGCGGACAAAAATTTCGGTGGTGATTCCCGTGTATAACGAAGTCGCGACGATCGGCCGCGTGATAGAGCGCGTGCTGGATTGCGGCTTCGACCCCGAGGTCATCGTCGTCGATGACGCTTCGAGCGACGGCACCGCGAAATTTCTGCGCGAGTTCAGCCATCCGCAGGTTCGCTGTTTTTTTCACAGCGTCAATCGCGGCAAAGGCGCGGCGCTGCGGCTTGGCTTTGCGGCGGCGAAAAATCCCTATGTGTTCGTCCAGGATGCCGACCTCGAATACGATCCGCGGGACTACGCGGCGATGATCGGGCCGATGCTCGACGGCCGCGCCGACATGGTGTACGGTTCGCGCTTTCTCTCGGGGCCGCATCGCGTCATGTTCTTCTGGCATTACGTGGCGAACCGCGCGGTGACGCTGCTGTCCGACATGATCAGCGATCTGAATCTGACCGACATGGAAACGGGGATGAAGGGTTTCGTCCGCGAGAAGCTGATGACGCTCAAGCTCAGCGCCAATCGCTTCACCTTCGAGCCCGAGATAACCGCGAAAGCGGCGCGCGCACGATGGCGAATCTACGAAGTGCCGGTGTCGTACTCGGGACGGACGTACGAAGAGGGCAAGAAGATCGGAATGCGCGATGCGCTGACGGCGGTGTGCGCAATCCTGTATTACAGATTTTTCGATTGATGCGACCGAACCGTGATATGACGCAGACAGTTCAACAGGACGACGCCAACCAAGTGAATCCCGACGCACACAAGGCTGAAGCTCAGGCGCTGAGCGTCGTGGGGGTCGATCCCGAGCTCGGCTTCGGCGGTGGCGAGACGCAGGTGCTCGGGCTGACGCTCGCGCTGGTGGCCGGCGGGCAGCGTGCGGAACTGATTTGCGATCCGGCGGGACGGCTCTGGGAGCAAGCGGCCGCTACCGGCATAAAATGTCACCCTATTCGCATCCGCAACGCGATCGACCTGGCGGCCGGCGTCAAGCTGCGCGCGATCCTCAAACGCGAACGTTACGAGGTCGTTCATTTTCATACTTCGCGCGCGCATTCGATGGCGCCGTTTGCGCGAGGCTTTGGCAGTACGCTGGTCGTTACGCGGCGGATGGACTACCGGCCTAATCGCGTCTTTGCGCCGTATCTGTACAATCGCGCGGTCAACGGCGTGGTCGCGATCTCCGGTGGCGTTGCCGATTCGCTCGCGGCTGCGGGCGTCGATCGGCAGCGCATTACGGTTGTCAATAGCGGCGTCAATTGTGAGCACTTCCGTCCGCCGACCATTCAGGAACGTGCCGATGCGCGCGACGCGCTCGGAATTTCCGACGGTGAGCTCCTGATATCGGCGGTTGGCGCGCTCGAGCAGCGCAAGGGCCATCGCTATCTGATCGAAGCGATCGGAGCGCTCGTGAGAAAAGAGAACTTAGTCAAGGTGAGGTGCCTCATCGCAGGTCAGGGTGCTATTGGTCCATTACTCCAAAACGAAGTCGCCCTCCTCAGACGCGCCGACCGCATCAAGCTGATCGGCAGAATCGACGACCCGCGCGAGCTGCTGTGGGCGTCGGACATTTTCACGATGCCGTCGTTGAAGGAAGGTCTTGGTGTAGCGGCTCTGGAAGCGATGGCGAGCGCACTCCCGGTGATTGCAAGCGATGTTGGCGGCCTGCGCGAAGTGGTGGTGCCGGAACGCACGGGGATCATTGTGCCGCCTGCGAATACCGATGCAATCGCTTCGGCGATCAAACGTCTGGCGGAATCGGCGGAGCTGAGAGCGCAGATGGGTGCGGCTGCGCGAGCGCGCGCGGTGGAGAATTACTCGATGGAGCAGATGGCGGCACGGACGCTCGCGCTCTATCGCGAGTGTGTGAGAAAAACGCGGGACGAAAGGGGCGCAGTCGCATGAAAAGCATGACGGGATTTGGCAGGGCTATCGCCGAGCATGACGGCACTCGCGTGACTGCCGAAGTGCGCGCACTCAACCAGAGATTTTTTGAACTCAAGCTGGCGGTGCCGCGCGGATGGGGCGAGCATGAAGCGGAGATTCGCAAGACCGTGCAGAGCGTCGTGGCGCGCGGGCGAGTCGAAATTTTTATCAAGGCCGTGGCGTTGAAACCGCCGCCGGTGCGACTCGAGGTCAATGACAGGCTGGCCAATCTGTATGTCGCCGAGTTGCGCCGTCTCGGCAAGCAGCTTCATCTCGTTGGCAATCCGGAAATCGGATCGATTCTGAATCGGCCCGAAATTTTTCACGTCGTCGAGGAAGAGCACGACTCGAGTACGGCGTACAAGCTCGGGCAGAAGGCGCTGGTGCGCGCGTTGAAGGCGCTGGAGGCCGAGCGAGTGCGCGAGGGCCGCAGCCTGCACGACGACTTCGCGGCGCGGGTGCGCAATATCGAGGCGGCAGTGCCGAAGATCGAAAAGCTGGCAGAGCAGACGCGCGTGGAGATCATGGAAAACTTTCACAAGCGCATTCGCGAACTGCTCGAAGAGTTGCCGGTCAACGAGAAACGCCTGTATGAGGAGGCGTCGTCGGCGTCGCAGCACGGCGATATCAGCGAAGAACTCACGCGTCTGCGCACGCATCTTGACGGGCTGAAGGCGCTGCTCAAGCGCAAAGGGCAGGTCGGCAAGTCGATTGAATTTCTGCTGCAGGAAATCAACCGTGAAGTAAATACGATGGGATCGAAATCGCAGAACGCGGCGTTATCTCAAGTAACGGTTGAAGTTAAAGCGGAGGCCGAAAAGATGCGCGAGCAGGTCCAGAACGTCGAATAGGATATAGCAAAAGGGACTTTGCACTCGCTGAATGCCTTCTATACCCTTGAAATCAGGTGACTCCTTGCCGCCGAGACGGGGTATAATCTTCATACTATCGGCGCCGTCGGGCGCTGGCAAAACGACGATTTATCGCGCGGCGCTCAAGGCGATCGCGGGACTGGAATTTTCGATATCGTTGACCACGCGCGCGCCGCGCGAAGGCGAGGCGGACGGAATCGATTACAGCTTCGTGCGGGAAGAAGAATTCAAACGCAGGCAATCAGCCGGCGAGCTCGCCGAATGGGCGCGTGTGTTCGACTCGTCGTACGGCACACCGCGCGCGCCGCTCGACGCCGCGATCGCCTCGGGCCACGACATCCTGCTCGACATCGACATCCAGGGTGCGCGGCAGATTCGTGCAAAGTATCCCGACGACGCGGTTTCGATTTTTGTGCTGGCGCCGACGTTTGAAGAACTCGCCGGGCGCCTCCGCGGCCGCGCGACCGAGGATGAATCGAAGATTCAACACCGTCTTCAGAAAGCGCGCGAAGAGGCGCAGGCCTATCCCGAATACGACTACCTGATCGTCAACGCGGAGATTTCCGAATCTGTCGCGCGGCTCGAGACGATCGTAAACGCAGAGCGGCTCAAGGTCAGCCGCCTGCGCGGCGAATTTGCGCCATGGAAGAGCTAGCGCAAAGCGTTCCCCCCGACCAACTCGACGGCCTGATCAGCCGGGTGAAGAGCTACAATTCGCAGGCAGACATCGGCTTGATCTTGCGCGCGTACGATTATTCGGCGCGGATGCATCTGCATCAGAAGCGCGAATCGGGCGAGCCCTACGTCACGCATCCGCTCAACGTCGCGATGATCATCGCGCAGCTCAAGCTCGACGTGCCGTCGATCGTCACCGGCCTGCTGCACGACGTGGTCGAGGATACGCACGCGTCGCTCGCGGAGGTGCAGACGGCGTTTGGCCCCGAGGTCGCGCAGCTCGTTAACGGGGTGACCAAGGTCTCGAAGATCACGTTCCAGAGCCGCGAGGAAAAGCAGGCCGAGAATTTCCGCAAGATGATCATCGCGATGGCGAACGACATTCGCGTCGTGCTGATCAAGCTGGCCGACCGCCTGCACAATATGCGCACGCTCGACCATCTCTCCGCCGAACGCCAGAATGAAATCGCGAGAGAGACGATGGAAATCTACGCGCCGATCGCGCATCGCCTCGGTATTTATTGGCTCAAATCGGAGCTCGAGGACCTGGCGTTTCGTTATTTGAATCCCACCGCGTACCAGGCGCTGAAGGCGTTTGTCGCAGCGAAGCGCAAGGAGCGCGAAGAATACATCGCGAACGTAATCGCGATCCTGTCGCGCCGCATGTCCGACGGTGGAGTGACGGCCGAGGTCACCGGCCGGCCGAAGCATTTTTTTTCGATTCACTCGAAGATGCAGGAGCTCGGCCTCAGCTTCGAGGAGATTTACGACCTGGTCGCGTTCCGCATCATCGTGGACACGGTGCGCGAATGCTACGAGGCGCTCGGCGTCGTACACGCGAACTGGAAGCCGGTGCCCGGCCGTTTCAAGGATTACATCGCGCTGCCGAAAGCCAACATGTATCAGTCGCTGCACACGACGGTAATCGGGCCGCGCGGCCAGCGGATGGAAGTGCAGATTCGCACGCGCGAGATGCACAAGGTGGCCGAGGAAGGAATCGCAGCGCACTGGAGCTACAAGGACGGCAACTCGAAGGAGCTCAAGGACACCGAGCGGTTCGCATGGCTGCGGCGGCTGATCGAATGGCAGCAGAATCTGAAGGACCCGCAGGAATTTCTGTCCACCGTCAAGGACGACCTGTTTCCCGAAGAGGTTTTCGTCTTCACGCCGAAGGGAGACGTCTTCGATTTTCCGCTCGGCTCGACAGTGATCGACTTCGCGTATCGAATCCATTCGCAGGTCGGCAACCATCTCGCGGGCGCGCGCGTCAACGGGCGGATGGTGCCGCTGCGCTACCGGCTTCGATCGGGCGACACGGTCGAGGTGCTCACGTCCGAAAAGCAGGTGCCGGGCAAGGACTGGACGAACTATGCAGCGACCGCGCGCGCGAAATCGCGCATCCGCCAATGGCTGCGGAATCAACAGGCGGAGCGCTCGCGCGACCTCGGAATCTCGCTGATCGATCGCGAGCTCGAACCCGTCAAGCTCAGCGTCACGCAGCTCAGATCGAACAAGCGGCTCGACAAAGTGCTCGGGGAATTTTCGCAGCGCGACGCCGACGGCCTGCTCGCGGCGGTCGGCTACGGAATAGTCACACCCGCCCAAGTGCTCGCGAAGCTGCTGACGCCAGATGAACTGAAGATCTATCGTCCCGAGAAACCGCCGACGCCGCTAGGGCCCGCGCAGCGCGAACGCGCCGCCAAAGAAGCGCGCAAGTCCGCCAGCGGCGCGGTCGTGGTCTCGGGCGTCGGTGACATGCTGGTGCGCTTCGCGAAGTGCTGCAACCCGCTGCCGGGCGAAGCGATCACCGGCTTCATCACGCGCGGACGCGGCGTTACGGTGCACGTCGCAGGATGTCCGCATGCGCTCAACACCGATCCGCAGCGGCGCGTGCCGGTAGTCTGGAAGGACGGCGAGGAAGCGCCGCGGCCGATTCGGCTCGAAGTGTTATGCGCCGATCAGCCGGGCCTGCTCGCGGCGATGACCAAGGCGATCGCGTCGGCGGGCGTGAACATTTCGACCGCTGAAGTGAAGACTCACGGCGCCGACGGACGCGCGCTGGCGCTGTTCGAGGTTAGCGTGAGCAGCGCGCGTCAATTGAACAATCTGATGAACTCGATCGGCTCGATCGACGGCGTGATGCGCGTGTCGCGCCTCGGCCAGCATAACGGGAATCGCTATTGATGAAGACTTCGATTCACACCAGGAATGCGCCTGCGGCGATCGGTCCGTACTCGCAAGCGGTCGAGCAAAACGGGCTGGTCTTCTGCTCGGGGCAGATTGCGCTCGACCCGGCGTCGGGCTCGCTGGTCGAAGGCGGGATCGAATTCGAGACTCGGCGAGTGCTGCAGAACCTCGGCGAAGTGCTCGCGGCTGCCGGGTTGGATTTCATCGATGTGGTGAAGACGACGATCTTCATGGTCGATCTCGCCGAGTTTGAAATCGTAAACCGCATATACGGAGAACATTTCGAACCGCCGTACCCGGCGCGTTCGACCGTGCAGGTCGCGGCACTGCCGCGCAACGCGCGCATCGAGATCGACGCGATTGCGCTGAAGCGCGATTGAATTTTCAAATCATTCCGGATTCAGAATCGAGAGCGCGGCTGCGTCGAGAATTTGCCCCGACGGATCGAGCTTGCGCGCTGAACGCATCAGGCGCGCAGTATTCGCGCGGCGCATCGCGGATGACAACGGCGCGTCGAGGAGCCGCGACTTGTCGAGGTCGATGATGATCACGGTGAAGCTGTCGCGCGCCCGCGTCACCAGCAAGTTGTGCAGATTGAGATCGGCGTGAAAGAGCCCCTTGTCGTGCATCGTATCGATCGTGGCGCGCGCTTGCTGCAGAACGTGACTGCGAACCGTCGGGTCGTCGTCGGTCTTGACGAATTCCCATAACGTCATTCCGCGCACCGCTCGAGTAAGAAAAAATCCCCGATAAAGGGCGGGGCCGATCCATTCGACCATCGCGCCCATCGGCTCGGCCACTGGAATTCCGCGGCGCATCGCTTCGATCGTCACGGCAAGCTCGGTCAGCGGCCGCGGCGCAATGCCGACGTAAACGTCGCTGAGGATCGATGCGATTAATCCGCCGCGACGGCCCCTGCGCGCGTACAGCTCGAGGCCGTCGGCCAGGTTCATCCGAAATGCGCTTTGACGATTGCCCGCGCCCGCTTCCACAGCGGACGTGAGCTCGCCGAGCTTCTGCAAAATTTGCGCAGCCTGTGCGGCGACATCGCGATGTATCACAAGTTCGCGGCGTCCAATCTTGAACGTCGAGAAGTTCGGGTCAGAGCGCCACTTCATCTGCGAAGGTGGTCTCACGCCTCGGCCACCTCGCTCGTGAGCCACAGTGCGAACAGGGCGGCTAGTGCGAGCAAAGATGAAATGAAGTGCGCCGAGTAGAACAGCGCGATGCGGTTCAGATAGTTTCCCGTCGCGAGATTGAGGAGCACGGAAAGCGCGGACAGCGTCCACACCGAGATCGGCGTACTCTTGCCCGCGGCTCGGTCAGTCCATAGCGCCGCAGTCAGAGCCATGTAAGGCACGAGCATCGCAGCGTAGTAGCTCTTCCACGAAATCGGTGCGAACGAAGGCATCAGGCAGAACAATCCGCACAACGCCAAGCGGCTCGCGAAGTTTCGGTGCGCGCCGCTCACCCGGTCCCAGAGCGACACCGCCGCGATGAGCACTATTTCGAGTCCCATTCCAACGACCGTTGCGGTTGCCGACGTTTCCGCGCCGGTCCCGATGCGAAGGCTCATCAGGCGCGCGACTGCGGAGACGGCCGACTGGTTCGTAAGCATCGTGCGATAGCGATTCGTCATCGAAGCGATCGCCGTCAAGTATGCGGCGGTCTGATCGATCCATCCGCGCGGTCCGAAGATCACGACTGGTACAACGAGCAGCGCGACTCCCGCTACGACGGCCCATCCGAGTGTGAAGAAACGCTTTCGAATCGCGAGATGAATCGCGGCGAGCACTGCGAACGGTTTAATCAGTATGGCAGCAGCGAGCATCAGTCCCGCCGAGGCATCGTGAGATTCATCCGCATAGGCGATCGCCCACACGATCAGCGCGAGTGTCGGCAGATTTATCTGGCCGTGATCGAAATTGTTGTCGATGAACCGAAACGACAGCAGCACCGGGACGACGATCAGCGCGGCCGGGAGTTGCCGCTCGCGGCCGAACAGAATCACGCCGGCGCCAAGGATCAATTCGATCAGCGAAAATGCGTTGATCAGGAAAAAAACAAATTGCGCGAGATGGCGTGGCAGCAGCGCGAGTGGCGCGAACCCGATCGCAAAGATCGGCGCGTAGAGAAAGCGATCGGAGTCGTCGGGCGGATAGATCGCATGGCCGAGAAGCACGCGATGCCCCGCGCGATAGTAAACGTTGAAGTCGCCCTGCGCACGAAATGTGGCCGAGATGCCGAGCCCGGCGAGGTAGACGGCGATCGCGAGCCATGCGAGTTGGCGGGCGCGCGTCGCGTCGATCGGTTTCATTTTCACTGCGGAAGGCAGGAATGCCCGCGCGCCGCGGCGAGGTCACGCGATCGGCTTGGCTTCCTCGATCAGCATGATTGGAATGTCGTCGCGCACCGGATACACGAGTCTGCACGCGCCGCAGACCAGGCCGTCCTGCTGCTCGTTGAGATGCAGGTCGCCCTTGCATTTCGGGCACGCCAGGATGTCGAGCAATTCCTGACTCAGCGCCATCGCCGAAATCCTCCACGAACTTTATTTTTTCTGCAATGCATCCGTCGCCGCCGTAATGCGCCCGATTATCAACTCGTCGAGCGCGCGCGCATCTGCCACGTCCATCGTCACTTCGAGCTTGAGAGCGTATAGCGAATCGCGCGGGAACGGAAACCGCTCCAGCTTGACGAGGTCCTTCTCAGTGGTGACGACGAGATCCGTTTCGCGCATCGCGTTCACAATAGCCTGCCAGTCAGCGTTGGTGTAGGCGTGATGATCCGGATACTCGAAAACGCCGACGAGTTCCGCGTCGAGTTCGCGCAGCATCGCGTAGAACCCGCTGGGATCCGCCAGGCCGCTGACGGCCAGCACGCGCCGTCCCCCCAGTCCCAGCGGAGTTTCCCGCCACACACCATTCTCGACCAGCAGCAAGGCGCGCGGCCGCACCGACGCGTGCAGTATTTTGCCCGCGGTCAGCTTCTTCATCTGCGACGGTCGAATCGCAGACGCGCCGGTTCCCGAGCTCATCACTATGATCGCGTCGGCGCGTGCGACTGCACGGATCGAATCGCGCATCGGCCCCGCCGGCAGCATCCAGCCGTTGCCGAAGCCGCGCTCGTTGCTCACCAGCACGAGATCAACGTCGCGACTCAAGCGGACGTGCTGAAAGCCGTCGTCCAGAATCACCGCATCGAGCGGACCGAGCCGGCTCAGCAGCTCGATTCCGTCGAGGCGCCGCTTCGCAACCGCGATCGGCCCGGTGAACGACTTCGCCATCATCGCCGGCTCGTCGCCGGCATCTTCAGGCGATATTTTCAATTGACCGCCGTCAGCCACAAGCTCGGCGGGTGCCCCGGATCGCGCGCGCAGGTAGCCGCGACTCACGATTCCGACGCGCAGGCCGTGGCTCTGCAAGCGCTTGGCGAGAAATAACGTGAATGGAGTCTTGCCGGTTCCGCCGACCGTCAGATTGCCGACGCTCACCGTCAGCACGGGCGCGCGCCGTTTCATCATCTGCCAATACAGATGACGCGCGCCGACGCCGACCCGGTAAAATCCCGCCGCAGCCGCGAGCCCGACCCACGCAGGAAGAAGGCGCGCTGGAAGATCGCGCTGCCACAATCGCTCGATTCGTGGGCGACTCGGACTCGGCTCGCTTGGGGGCATCGGTCAGCCGAGATTAATGAGCCCTTCGAGCTGCTTCAAGGCGAGCTGCGCGCCGCCCGATCCTCTGCTCACCGATGCACGGGCGCGACGACCCGCCTCTTCCCGCGTCGCGTCGTCGCCGAGCCATTTTGAAGCTTCGATTACGATGTCAGCTGCGTCTTTGACAATTCGCGCGCCGCCCGAACTCACAATCGACGACACCATCTCCTTTTGATTCTCATGATACGGACCGATCAACACCGGAACCTCGACCAGCGCGGGTTCGGCCGGATTTTGCCCGCCACGTCCCGGCGCGAGGCTGCCGCCGACGAACGCGATTGCCCCGCGACGATAGAAGCTGCGCAGCTCGCCCATCGTGTCGAGAATCAAAACGTCCGCGTCCCGCGCCGCGCCGGATGAATTGAGTTGCGACGCTTTGACGTAATCGAGGGACGCAGCACGCAGCGCGTTTTCGACATCCGGCGTGCGATCGAGATGGCGCGGGGCAATCGTCAATGCGAGCTGCGGAAAGTCCTTGCGCAGTTCACGGTAAGCGTTCGCGATCACCGCGTCCTCGCCCGGCGCCGTCGATCCAGCAATAAAAATTTGGCGACCGGATGCGAACGCCAGCAGCTCGGGACGAATCTGCTCTTCGGTCAACGTCTCCGCATTCGCCGCTTCGATCTTGGTGTTGCCGGTGACGACGATCTTTGCCGTGAGATCGAATTTCGCGTAACGCCGCGCGTCATCGTCGCTCTGCGTCAGAATCAGGGTCGCGCGGCCGAGCGCATCGTGAAACAGCCCGCGTGCGCGCAAATAACGGCGCATCGAACGTTCCGAGATGCGGCCGTTGACCACCGCGATCGTCGCACCCGCCCGCGCCGATTCGAGGAAATAGTTCGGCCAGATTTCAGTCTCAGTGATCAGCACCACGCTCGGCTGCACGCGCGCCAGAAAAGATCGCACCGCGCTTCGATTGTCGAATGGCGCGAGCATCCAGGCCGCTGCGCCCGGGATCCGCCGCTGAGCCGCCTCGCGTCCCGTCGCCGTCATCGTAGTGATTGTCATGATCGCGCCCGGATGACGTTCGAGCAGGCCGTTGGCGACCGGCCGAATCGCTTCGATCTCGCCGACCGACGCCGCATGAATCCAGATTCGCGACGCGCCCGTAATCTCCGGAAAATCGCCGTGCCCCATGCGCTCGCGATAGTCGCGCATGCTCGCCGGATGCGCGGCTATCAGCGCAAACGGCAGCGCCGGGTACCACAGCAAATTGTAAATCGCGCTTAGCATCGAAGGCCTCGGCACGGCTGACAGTCGAATCTGCGATCGACGATTGTCAGTTAACGAGACCGCCGTTGCCGGCCAGATCTTGAGGCGACATGAATTGCAGATCGTAGAGCTTTCGATACTCCTGACCGCGAGCAAACAGTTCGTCGTGCGTGCCGTCTTCGACGATCCGGCCGTGAACGACTACGACGATCCGGTCCGCGCGCCGCACGGTGGACAGCCGATGCGCGATCACCAGCGTCGTGCGGTTTTCCATCAGATGCTCGAGCGCTTCCTGCACCGATCGTTCCGCGGCGGAGTCCAGCGACGAGGTTGCCTCATCGAGAATCAAAATCGGTGCGTCCTTGAGCAGCGCCCGCGCGATCGCGATTCGCTGCCGCTCCCCGCCTGAGATGCGCACGCCCAACTCACCGACCATCGTCTCGTAACCGTTGGGCAGCCGCGAGATGAAGTCGTGTGCGTTGGCGAGCTTGGCGGCCGCGATCACGCGCTCGAGTTTCTTGTCGCTGCTGCCGTATGCGATATTCGCGCGAATGGTATCGTCGAACAGAAAGGTACTCTGCGTCACCAGGCCGATTTCCGCGCGCAGCGATTTGAGCCGCAACTTGCGCACGTCGATTCCATCGACCGTAATCTGTCCCAGCTGCACGTCGTAAAAGCGCGGGATCAGATCCGCCATCGTCGATTTGCCACCGCCACTCATCCCGACCAGAGCCACGACCTTGCCGACACCGATCTCGAGGTTGATGTCGTGCAGCACCCATTCGTCGCCATAACGGAAGCTCACGTTTTCAAACGCGACGCTATGCGGGCCTGGTTGCAGGTCGATTCCATTCGGATCGTCGGGGACCTCACTTGGCAGATCCATCATCTCGAAGACGCGCTCCGCGGCCCCCAGTCCCTGTTGGATCGTATTATTGGTCTTGCTGACGCTCTTGAACGGCGGGTATACGAGAATCATGACCGCAAAGAAACCCGCGAACTGACCTAGCGTGCGCGTACCCGCCTGCAGCGATCCCACCGCCCACCAGACTACCGCGACCACCGCAAATGCGCCGAGCGCCTCGATCAGCGGTCCGGTGAACGCCTTGATTCTCGCGACCCGCATGAAGATTCTGAACAGCCGTTTGAGTTCCCGGTTAAAGCGCCCGCGCTCGTAATCTTCCATCCCGAACGCCTTCACAACACGGTTTCCTTGCAAAGTTTCAACCAGCAGCGACTGCAACCCGCTCAATTGTTTTTGCTGATTCTTGGTTTCCCGGCGGACTTTCTTGGAGAGACTCACGATCGGCAAGACCACGATCGGAAAACCGATGAACGCAACGATCGCGAGCCGCCAATCGATATGGAAGGCGACTGCCAGCAACGCTATCAGCGACATCCCGTCGCCGACGATCGAAAAGACACCGTTGCTCAGACTCGATACCACCATGCCGACGTCGTTGATCACTCGCGAAACCATCACTCCCGTGGGCGTGCGGTTGAAAAAACTCAGCGATTGGCGCTGGAGGCTCTCGTTCAGATCGCCCCGGATGTCCATCGTCATCTTTTGGGCGATGTACGCACTCAGGTAGTCGTCCGAAAAGTTGGCAAGCGCGCGAAACAAAAACAATCCCGCAAGCACCAGCGAGTATTCACGCAGCTTAAAGGCGCTGTGCGCATCGAGCTGATGGCGGACTCCAAGATTAGTGCCCAAATCGACCACAGCCTTCGTCAGGAGTGGCACGCCTCCAGTTGCGGCCGACAGGACACCCATCGCGATGGCCAGCAGCAGCACGTAGGGAAACAAATATTTGCGGAGGTAACCGAACAGTCGCCACTGCATTGGGGTGAGCAGCTTCATGCGGCGCTCCTCGACGCGATCATCTCGAGCGCGATCTTCGCGACGCGTCCGGCCGCGCCCGGCGAGCCGAGCTTCTCGCGCAACGCCTTCAGCGCCGCGACCGTCTCCGCACGGATGGTGTCGCTCAGCAGCGGCTCGGCGGCCCGCACCAGCTTCTCCACGGTCACCTCGCCCTGGATCAGTTCCGGCACGATCTGCCAGCCCGCCAGGATATTCGGCATCCCGATAAAATCCACTCCCGTCACAAGCATCCGCCCTAGGATATAGGTTAGCCGCGACACTTTGTAGGCGATGACTTCGGGGCATCCGAGCAGCGCCGTCTCCAGGGTGGCGGTCCCCGACGCAACCAGCCCGAGCTCACTCGCCGCCACAATGTTGTAGGTATCGCTCTCGACAATCTTGATTCCTGACAGGTCCGCGCGTCCAACTTCGGCAAGTTCGGCCTGCGTCAGGGTCGGCGCCAGCGCGAGCGCTATCTGAAGATCGTGATCGCGCGCGACAATCCGCGCCGCCTTGACCATCGGCTCCAGCAGATATCGAACTTCGGCGCGGCGGCTGCCCGGCAGGATCGAAATGATTCGAGCGCGCGCCGGGAATCCGTGACGCTTAAGCGTCTCGTCCCGGCTCTGTACCGTCGCAACTCGATCGAGCAGCGGATGCCCGACGAATGAGACGCGCTCGCCCGCGCGATGAAACAGTTCGGCCTCGAACGGCAGTACCACCGCCAGCCGGTCCGCGCGATCGACCAGCTTGTCGATTCGGCCGCGACGCCACGCCCATACTTGCGGCGTGATGTAGTAGAGCACCGGCACGCCATTGCGGCGCGCGGTGCCCGAGAGAATCAGGTTGAACTCCGCGTAGTCAATCAGGATCACCAGGTCCGGCCGCTCGCGCCGGATGATTCGGCGCAGCGCGCGAAACGCGCCAACGGTGCGCCCAATCGTCGAGGCCAGTTCCGAAAGTCCGAGTCCGTGGATGTCCTCGGTCTTGACGATTGCGCGGACGCCGGCCGCGCGCATTTTCTCGCCCGCGATTCCGAACAGTTCGCACGACCGGTCGCGCGCGAGAATCTCCCGCGCCAGGTCGCCGCCATGAAGATCGCCCGACGCCTCGCCCGCAACGATCATGATGCGGCTCCGGTGTGCGGTTTCTCTCAGGCGCTCATCAAGCGGCGGCGCTTCAGCATTCAAGGGCATCGAAGCGATTGTGATTGAAAAACGTGAAGCCGCAAATAGCCCTGCTGGTCCGATTGACCGGCATTTCCAGCTTCGGGCGCGCTCGCATGGGTGTGCGAGCGGTGGACCACGGCAATGCTCAAAAGGAAGGACTTATCGATATCTATCGGCCGGTGAGGCCGCTGGCGTAGCGAAAGCTGCCCCGCCCGGCATCGATCGCGGACGCTTCGCGTGGCACTGCGTCGGACCTCTTCCAATCCGAAAAATCGAGCTTGAGCAGCTCCTCGAGCGCCTCGACCTCAGGTAGATAGCGCTCGGCCAACATCGCTTTTTTCTCGGGCGAAAGTGCCGGAAATATCTCGCCGCGCCCGTTGCAAAAATCCCAGATACCGGTCCTTCCCATCGCTCTGATCAAGCCATAAGCGTGACGCCTCTTCAGCCGGTATCGGAGGTGCCGCGCATTCTGGGCGAGTTTGCGGCTTTTCGGCGCGCGCTCGATCGAATTGGCCCGCCGTTGCCCAGTGCCATCATCAGGAATCGAGATTCGCGCCGTCCCAATAAAGTCGCACACCCGGTCCAGATAGTCCTGGGGATCGTCGCGCAGCTCTTCATAGCGCATGATCAAAAAGCGCTCGCGGTCGAAGTGATCAAACCATGCCCTCAGCTGCTTTGCGTAGCGGTTGCCGTCATCGATATTCGGGCGCTGGTTGAGCACTTCATCGAACGTTCCACGTACGAACGCACCGCGTACCAGCATTTTGTAAGTCGAATAGGCATGCTCGACCGGATTGCGAAACGTCACGAGGAATTTGCAGTCTGGCAGATGGCGATGAATGCGCGCGGGCGCCTTCATCGTGTTGAAGTAGGGACAAATCTCCGCCACCTTGCGTTCGCCGGTCGCGTAGCGGAAATGGTGCTGGTACCATTCGATTCCCTTCGAATAGAAGGTGGTGAAGAACTGCGTCTCCTTGACTCCGTACGGTAGATCGACGTGACCCTTGAGCAGCCCATGCAGCCAGGTTGTACCGGTACGGGGAGGGCCGAGCCCGATGAAATCGGGCAACCTGGTGATGGAACCTGACGCCATAACGCAGTCCCCATTAGCAGGTAGTGGGCCTGCCCACCCGAATTAGGGTCAAACCTTTGATGGAGAGCCCCTCCACCTTTCGACGGATCGTTTGACGCTCCACTGCGATTTCGCCGATTGTTAACGGTGCTCAGGAGAGAACGATGAAGACACTGGATCGCAACAATCTTGACCTGAACGTCGCCCTGGCGCGCGCTGCCTTGTCGGTACTTGTGCTCGTATCGTGGTACGTCGATCCGTCTTACGGTGGATGGTTCTACATCGACGAAGCTTCGTTGATCATTCTGACCCTGCATCTCGCCTACAGCCTGACCGCGGTCGTACTTATCGACCGCGGTATCGCGCCCTCTCTGGTGCCGGCAGGCTGCACCGCTCTCGACATCGTGTTTGCCGGCGTGGTCACGATCGTGACCGAGGGGCCGACCAGCCCCTCCTGGCTGTTTTTTGTCTTCGCGATTATCGTGGTCGATTGCAGCACCAGCTTTCGCGCGGTGATGACGGTGACGATTTTCAGCTCGCTGGTGTATCTCGTGCTGCTGGCGGCTTTCGTCCCCGGCCCCGGAAACGAGTACCTGATGCGGGCCGCGTACCTCGCCATCATCGGCTACCTGATCGGGTTCGTTGGCGCGCAACGCGCAAAGTTCGAAGCGCGCGTGCGCGACCTCGAGGCGGCCGCCGAACGCCATGCGATCGCGCGCGCACTTCACGACGGCTACGTGCAGGTGTTGGGCGGTGCGAACCTTCGGCTCGAGACCTGCCGGAACCTGATGAAGACCGGGCGCTCCGCCGAGGCGCTGGCAAGGATCACCGACCTGCAGAAGGAACTGGCGCGGGAATACGACGGCGTGCGCGCCTATATCCGCTCGCTCGCGGACGTTCGAACAGATCCCGGAGTTCGAAGAACACCCGTTTGCGGTCGAAACACTTTTCGAGCTGACGGCAAATTTCGCGGGGCGCGCGCGGCTACTCGAGCAGGTTCTTCAGATCGTTCTCGAAGGAGTGCGAAATAGCTGGCAGCACGGCAGAGCGGCCTGCGCCGCGATCAACATCAGCGCCGCCGACCATCTGATCCGAATCGCGATTGACGACGACGGCGTCGGCATTCGCAATCCCGAGAATCCGCCGTGGGCAATCGCGTCGCGGGTTGCCGAATTCGGCGGGCAGCTGAGAATCGGCGGCGCTGAGCGTCCAGGCGCTCATCTGGAAATCGAAATCCCGGCGGCATAGCTATGGCGAAGCGCCTGCGTTTAATCATCGCCGACGACCACTCGATTTTTCGCCAGGGTCTGAAGGAGCTGCTGCTGCTGCAGCCCGACGTCGAAGTGGTCGGCGAAGTCGCGCGCTTCAGCGATCTCGCATCGATGCTGACGACCACGTCTTGCGATGTGCTCCTGCTCGATCTGCAAATGGAACGCTGGGTGGGCGGCAATATCGAACGGCTCAGCCGGATCACCCGCGTCGTCGTGTTGACCGCGAGCGAGCGCAAGGAAGACGCGATGGCGGCGCTGCGGATGGGCGCGCACGCGTTCGTGCAAAAACGTTACGCGGTGGAAACCCTGATGGAAGCGATCCGGTCCGCGGCGCGGGGGCTGGTGTGGATTCCTCCCGCATTGCAGGCGGAACTCGCCGCCCAGCTCCGATCGCCCGCAAGCCGCCAGCTCTCCGACCGCGAGACCGAGATCATCCGCTGTATCGGCTTGGGGCTGCGGAACGCGGAAGTCGCCCGCCGGCTCTCGATCGGCGAAAGTACGGTCAAGACACATCTCAACAACATCTTTCAGAAGCTCGGCATCCGCGACCGTGTCGAGCTGGCGCTCTACGCGCAACGTGTTGGACTGGCGGAAGGGCCGCGCGGCAAACGCTAGTCCGAGTGCGATTGCTATTTGGGGCGTTTCGCTTTGCGCGCCAAAGTCATAAATCCGGTTTCAATTGTCTTGCTCGAAATTCCGCCGGATCGCATCGCGTATCTGATCGACCGGCGAGCCCTGCTCCGACATCCGCTTCGCCAGCAGCGCCTCGCCGGTGCAAATTTCGCACGACGAGCCGTGCATCCCGCGGTAGCAATCGAGCAGGTTCTGATGGCCTTCCGCCTTGTCGCATCCGCAGTAGCAATGCAATTCCGCGAGCAGCGCGGGATTTTGCTCGGCAAATTTGTATGCTTCCTTTACCGGACCGACGAACTGATTTGGATCGAGCGTCAAGCGCCCCTGCGTTCCATCTGCCGCGACGGTTTCCGCCGCCTCCGCCCGCCCCGCGCCGCGCGCGCTATTCACCGATGAACCGCCGAGCATCGGCCACAGGTATGCAAGCGCGGTAATCGCAGCGAACGAGGAGCCAAGAATTATAGTCCGTCTCACGCTGCACCACCCATGTTCAGTACGCCGTCAGCAATTGCAAATTCGCTCCGAGGTAAAACACGCTACTCAATGCGGCGGCGGTGTATTGGCCAGCACCACCGACCATCCAAGCACGACTGCCAACAGGACGCATTCCACGGCCACGTTTCGAACCAGCGTAGCACGGGCCGAAGATTCTCCGATCGATCCTACCAGCCGATATCGATTGTAGCCGCCAATCAGGATCACCGTGGCCGCCGTGCCGACCTTCCACAGCAGCGTCCGCCCGTAAAGCGAATTCACCAACAGATCGAGATGCAATCCCAACGTATCCCACGCCCTGATCGCGCCGGTCACAATCAGTGCGGCGACTGACCATCCCGCGATCGTCGATACTCGCGACGTTGCCGACCGCAGCCAATCCGCACCGGCATGTCCGTAGGTCGCGCCTATCAACAGCGAGACCAGCGCGCCGATCCACATGCCCGCCGCGGCCTGATGCGCGAAATGAACGGAGATCGCAAATGCGCCTTTGTCGATCGCATGACTCGTTACGCTTTGCAGCGCGAGCAGAGCCGCCGAGATGGCGAATATCAGCGCCGTCGCAAGCCGCCCCGGCGCGGGAATCCAGGCCACCAGAGCCAACAGCAGCGCCGTCGCGAGTCTCCACGTCCATACCCGGCCGGCAAAAGTCTCGCGCATAATCTGCGGCATCACCGGAATAACTTCTCTGAAGGTCGAATCCGCCATTCCCGCGCCGACGGACAAGAGTCTGAGCGGCGACATCACGACTACAATCAGAGCGAGCACTCGCCACAGCGACGCCATGCTTCTGCTCCATCGTTCGCCGTCGGCGAGATCGCGCGGCGCCGCCACCAGCGCGAAAGCCGTAGTTCCGAATATCAGCACTTGCGACCCTACCAACGGCCACGCGAAGATTGGCTGCGGGATCACGATCCGCCGTTTACGACCGAGAAGGTGTACGAACCGTTCGTGTGATGCGTGTCGATGCACACGACCGCCCACTTGACTGTGTAGTCGCCGGGCTTCAGCGCGCCCAATTTGACCGACAACTGGATTCCGTCGTCGCTGACTTGCGGCGTTCCGACCGCCAGGTTCTGCCCGTCAGCGCCCGTCACTTCCAGCTTGGCGAACAGCTTCTCGATTGGTGCGTCGAATTTGATCGTCACCTCCGACGGCGCCGATCCTAGTGTCTGCCCCGCCTTCGGACTTTCCTCCTCGGGAAACGAATGCGCGGAGGCCGGAATCGGAATACTCACTACAATTGCCAGTAGCGCGGGAGCGAATAGCAACATTTTTCGGACGTTCATGGTTCTCATTCTCCGTACAACTTCCAGTTGCCTTGCGGAAATATCGAGTCGTAGAAAATATCCAACAGCCCGAGGATTGCCGCATGATTGCCGGATACGCTTGCCTGGTTGAGCGCGAACTGGGTGCCGACGCTGAGTTCGAAACGGTAGCTGACGTACGCAATTCCAGGCGTCACCAGGATCGTCGGGAAGGTCTGGCCCGACGGTCCTTTCACCAGTTGGTTGTAGTTGAATTCATTGAACAGAAACAGATTGCGCAGCGGCCACTTGAGTCCGATGTCCTGCACGTTGTTGCTCAGGTACAGGAGCGAGTACTCGATCATCCCGTCGGCAAACATATTGTGACTGGTATGTCCGCCCAACGCGGGGATATAGCCGTAGTCAAACTGGAATCCAATCGGCCGCAGCCACTTCAGCAGCGTGGTGTTGGGCAAGTCGCCGAGCGCCTTCGCTCCGATCAATTCCGGGCCGAGGCTCGTATGCTGTTGGGACTGAACGGATGGATTGCCCGTGGGTAAATCCAGCACCGCCTTCGCCGACAAAATAAATTCATGTTGCGGAATGATTAGAAACGCATACTTGGCGAACAGTTCCAAATCGTCGAACCCGCTGACATTGGCCCCCTGCTTTGGCGATTGGTAGATCCAGGTCGAGCCGCCGCCGACGCTGAATCGCGGCAAGTTGTCGCTGTCGGTGCCGAGCAGTTTTTCGATTGACGAACCGATTGAGAAAGTGCGGCCACCGGAATTCCGGTTCCAGTCCGGCGCGACTATATCCGCCTCGTTGGCCGGAGTCGCGTCGTCGGTCACCAGCGGCTCCAGGAATATGTAATCCCCTACGACTCCGTGCGCGTACACTGCGCTCGCGCGCAGCGCGATCACTGCTATCAAAGCTAACACAAGACTTTTCCGCATTATCATTCATCACGGCCGCGAGGGCCGCATCCTCTACTGGTATAAATTGGGTTAAATTGAGTTTCGTGATCTATGGTTCCGTGACTGCGACGCGCACGGACCGGTCGGCAAGCGAGCGTAAATAGACGAACAGCGCGCTCGCGAACAACACCGCGTCCAACGCGAGCTCGATCCACATTCTCGGACGTGATGGAGCGCCGGCGCCGAAACAGCCGCAGTCGAGTGTGAGACCTCGCAGCAGCGCCGACGCCAACGCCGTGAAAAATACCGCGGAGAGCAGAACGACGGCGATCGCCCCTACCCGCCTGGTCCGCGGCCCGAGCAACAAGAGCCCGCATGCGATCTCGAATGGCGGCAGACCCAGCGCGAGCAAGTTGATGAACACCGCCGGCAGGATCCCAAACGCCGCGATGCTGTCGGCGAATTGCAGCGGGTCGCGCAACTTGTCGATGCCCGCATAGATGAATACCGCCGCCATCGCCAGGCTCACCGCAAGCAGCACGTAGCGAAGACGCGGGTTGTCCGATGCCATCATTTTCCGCTCCCTGTCGATGCCGGCAGTCCTGCCGCCGACCATGCTTCCCACCCGCCGGTGAAGACGCTGACATTGCTGAAGCCGAGACTCAGCAACGCGTTTGCGACGAGGCGGCTGTCATGACACTCGCCACCGGAGCAGTACACGATAACCCGCTTGTCGGTGGCAGCTTGCAACACGCCGGAGAGACTCCGATAGTCGTGCGCGAAGTCATCTCGCGCGAGATTCAACGCTCCCGGCACGTGCCCCTGCTCGAAGAAAACCGACGGCCGCGCATCAAGGATGAGAGCGCTCTTGTTGTCAACGGCTGAACGGAATTCATCGAGTCCGATCGTTGCGGCGGGCGCGATCTTGAACGGCGGCGCCGCGACCAGGGTCGTCAGCTCGGCATCGAACCTTTGCTCCGGCGTCTGAAAGACCATCGGAAGTGGCGCCGGGTAATAGCGGTTCATCGCGAGTCCAGCGGCAAGGGACGCTGCTGCGAGTACTGCAACAACGCCGAGATCGCGAACAAGCTGCGAGCCGAGGCTCCTCGCTCGACGCGCCGGATCGTGGGTGGTTATCGACGAGACTGCTGAAGTCATATCTGTGTGATCAGCTGGCCGGACGGCTGCCGGCTGACGCATCTCCATCAAGGACTCGTTGCAAATGACTGGCAGGAGATTCGTGCCCGGCGTGGCCGTCGTGGCCGGTACTCAGGGCGCAGGCCGGCGCGGCGCTGGTATGTGGCGGCTTGAAGTCCGACGGGACCAAACGCTCGCGCGCCGCCCATCGGTCGAAATTGCCGGGATTGCTCGCCAGCACGCGAAATCGCATGCAGACGGTGTCACAGCCACAGCCGGAATCGCAATTTCCGTAGAGCTCACCCGGTGACTTGAGGATCAGATCGAGCGGGCGCGTCTTGCCGGGCAGGATGCTTACCGCATCCTTCATCCCGAGAATCCAGAAGCTGTGGATCACATCGGCGGAAGCAAGCTCGAGCCGGACGTTCGTGTCGCTGGGCAGGTACAAAACATTGCTGGTCTTGATGCCGAGAGTCGGGTAGTCGAATTCCCACCACCACTGATGCGCGACCGCTTTGACCGTCAGTTCAGGCCGGGTCGCGCCACCGCCGACGGCTCGCGCGAGAAAGAGCGCTGCTGCACAGACGCACGCCAGACCGACCATCGCTCCGACCAATGTTCGTGACGACTTCAAGCATGAGCCTCGTGAAGGGTCGCCGCGATGATCGCGCCGTTGCCGGCCGCCACCGGCTCGTTCGCCACGGCTCGCTCCACGTCGCTCGCAACGCGATCCGGCTCGGCCTTTTCTCCCATGTACTGCAGCAATGCCTTGCCATTCGCGTCGACCAGGAAGAACTCGAGAACGTGATCGACCGTACCGTCGGCTTCGTGCTGCCGAATCAAGTCGAATCGCGCCAGCACATCGTCGATCTGCTTTGGCGTGCCGGTAAGGAACAGCCATCCGTTAACGTCAGCGCCCTGAGCCTTCGCGTAGGCGTTTAGCTGCGCGGGGTGATCGTGTTCGGGATCGACCGTTATCGACACGATGCGCGCTTCCGTTCCAAGCTTGGGCCCGAGTCGATCGGCGATCTGTTTCATCCGGCTCGTCAGGACAAGACACGGTCCGGGACAGCTGGTGTAAATGAAATCGAACAGCACCGGTTTGCCTTTCAGCGACGCCAGCGAGACCTTCTTGCCGTTCTGATCGAGCAACGTGATGTCGGGCAGGCAGTCGGAGGTATTGCGCACCTCGAACCCTCCGCGCTCGCCGATATTTTCCTCCGGCTGGCGGCAACCAGTTAGAACCTTCGCGCCCGCGAAAACAACCAGCATCGTCAGAAATAAGCTCTTCCCGATCGACAAAACGGTTCTCGTGGATTGCATCACCATTTTTCAATTGTCCCCGGCGTATTGTCTGCGGAGCGCATCGCGTATCTGCTCGACCGGCGAGCCCTGCTCCGACAGTTGCTCCGCCGTCAGCGCCTCGCCGAGGCAGATTGCGCACACCGAGGCGTGGGTGCCTCGGTAACAATCGAGCAGATTCCTATGGCCGTACGTCTTGTCGCATCCGCAGTAGCAATGCAGTTGAGCCAGCAGCGCGGGGTTCTTCTTCGCAACCTCGTACGCCTGCTTTACCGGCCCGACGAACTGGTTGGGATCGAGTGTCACGCGCTCGGGCGCCGCGTTGGCCGCGAGAGTCTCGGCCTCCGCCCGTGCGGTGCAGCAGCAATGACCCAGGATGCACATCGCGCCACGCTCAGTTGACGAAGCGCCGAAAGTCGGCAGCCACAGGTATGCCAGCGTCAGGATCGCCGCAATCGAGGAGCCCAAAATGATTGCTCGTCGCATGCTGTGTCTCTCAACCATTGTTCAGAGTTTTCTTAACGTCATCGACGATGTCCTGGGCCTTGACGATCTCGCCGTTGTACTCGCGCACCAGCCGCCCGTCGGGCCCGACCAGCATCATGTTGACTAGGTGACCAACCGATCCGTCCGGCTCGACTTCACGGCTGAGCTTGAACCCCGCCAGCGCCTGATCGATATCCGCCGGGCCGCCCGTCAGGAAATACCAGCCTTTCTCGTCCGCCCCTTGCTGGCGCGAGTAATTGAGTAACTGCTTGGGGCCGTCATGCTCGGGATCGACGCTGATCGAAACGAGCGTCACCTTGGAGCCGAGATCGCTGCCCAGCCGCAGCGCGACGTTCGCAAACTTCGCCGTCTCCATCAGGCACGGTCCGGGGCATGACGTGTAGATGAAATCCACTACCAGCGGCTTGCCCTTGAGCGACGAGAGCTCGACCGTGTTGCCGTTCTGATCGACGAGCTTGGTGTCGGTTAGAACACTGGCGGTGCTGTTCGCGGTTGAGCCGCCATGACATCCCGCAACCGAACACAAGCTCAACGTCGCGACCAGCGCGATTGCGAGAGATCTGAGATTAGAACGAATACGCATATCTGTATCCCTCTGGTAAGTGCGATTCTCTAGTTGCCGATTAGGCACTGATACCTATCTCTTTTACTCTTCCCCGCCTCAGAAACCGTAACTCAGAATCAGCTTGCCCGCGAAGCCGCGTCCTGCACTCGCGAGCCATCAGGCTCTCGCGAGCAATCATTCTTGCGCGAAAATTTGAAACTAATGCGCTAGCTGAACAGCTTGGGCGGAGGCGGATCGGGAGCTTCGGCGAGTTTACTCTTCAGGATAGGTTCGAATTGAGCGAGGCTCTCGTGCGAAAGAACTCTCGCGTCGATGCCGGGCTGCGCGGGGCGCGCGATCTGCACGATGCCCGGCGCGCTGTCGAGCGCTTGCAGGGGATGACAGATGTCCATCGAGATAGTCGGCCCCGAGCGATCGGCAATGATAATCACGCCGAGCGACGGCAGAGTCGCCATCATCATGATGAACGCCATCGCAGCGGCCAGTTGCCGCATAAAAGCGCGATCGATTGTCATCGCGGTTGCCATGGTCAGAAGAGCGCGCGTCCACCTTTCAAATCCGCAGTTTTGATCCGCACGACTCCCGCATCTTCCTCATGCTGCAGGCTGACGGGCACACACGACGCCTTGCCCTCAGTCATCTGATCAACCGGATAGTGATTGCCGCAGACCCGGCAAATCAATTCGCCGTCAACCACGCGGTAGCCGCTGTGGTACGCCGAACACTGGCGGCATGCGTCGAACACCGAGCGCACTTTGCCGTCGTTGCCGCGCGCGAGCACGAAGCGCAGCCGCTTGCCGGCGTCGTCGGTGTAGCAGAAAACCCGCGCAATCCCGGGACGCAGCGCGGACACGTTGACGGCCACGTCGTCGATGCCGCTCACGGTTGTGCAGTTTGAGGTCGCGGTGAAGATGAGAAACGCGGCACCCGCCGCGAGCACCAGCCCGCCGAGAATCCTGAACTTGCCCGCACCCATGACGGCTCAATGCTGTCGCAGCGGAGCGCGAGCGTCAAGGTGCGACCGAGTCCGTCAGCATCACTTGTTTGATCCTCTCGGTCAGATCCATCACGCGAAGTCCGTCGTCGGCGCTGACCGCCGGCGTCGATCTGCCGCGAACCGCCGCCACGAAAGACTTGACCTCGTCGGCCAGCGGGTCGCCTTCGCCGAACTCGATCTGTTCCGCCAAAATCGTCGGGAACTGCGCGCCACGCGCCGGCGGAGTTTTGCGATACATCTGGATGCTGCGCGCCTCGTAGTCGACCGAGATGTACGCGTCGGGCTGAAAGAAGCGAATCTTGCGCTCGCGGCGAGCCGACACGCGACTAGTCACCAGATTCGCGATTAGACCGCTCTGGAAGCGGATGCGCGCGTTGGCGAGGTCGATTCGATCGGTAAGGATCGCGACGCCGACCGCCTCCAGCGACGCGACTTCCGACGGCGCCAGCGACAGGATCACGTCGAGATCGTGCACCATCAGATCGAGCACCACGTCCACGTCGGTGCCGCGCTCGGTGAACGGCGCGAGCCGATGGCATTCGACGAAGCGCGGATTTTTCACGATCGAATGCAGATGCACGACCGCCGGATTGAACCGCTCGAGATGGCCGATCTGAAGAATGCGCGCGCTCGACGACGCCAGCCCGGCCAGGTCGCGCGCCTGCGCCAGCGTTTCCGCCATCGGTTTTTCCAGCAGCACGTCGATGCTCGCTGTCAGCATCGCGGACGCGATCTCATGATGGGTCACGCCGGGCGACGCAATCGTCACCAAGTCGATCTTACCCGCCAGCGCGCGGTAGTCGGTTAGCGCCGTCGCGCCAACTTCGGTCGCCAGCGCGCGCGCCCGCTCAACGTCGAGATCGACGATGTGCGCGAGCTTGATGCCCGCGATTGCGGCGTACTTGCGCGCGTGCAGAGTGCCGCAGGCCCGCGCCAATGACCGCGGCACGCAGCTCAGCCATTGGCTTCCGCATAGCCGTAAATCGTCACGTCTTTCGCGCGTGCGAGTTCGAGTGTGCGATCGCGTTCGAGAATCAGCGCGACTCCGGCTTCGACGCCGATCATCGCGGCGCCGATTTCGGCCAGCAGATCCACCGTGGCCGGACCAATCGCCGGCCGATCGAAGCGCAGGTCCTGTCCGGGCTTCGCCGCCTTGGCGATCACCAACCCCGCGCCGACCAGCGCGGCCGCGCGGCGCAGAGCGGCATCCGTTCCTTCCAGTGCTTCCACGGCGGCGACCATTCCGTCGCGGACCGCGACCGTCTGGCCGATATCGTAGGCGCCGAGTCGGCGCGCAACCGCGAATGCGAGATCGAGATCGCGCATTCGAGCGGGAGTCGGATCGGGACCGGCGCCGACGCCGGCGCGCGCGATCCAATGCTCGATCATCGGCACCGGATCGATCATCTTGATGCCTTCGCTTTCGACTTCGCGCGCGACGCCGCGCAGCACGGCGTCGTCGCTGAAGCGCCCGATGTTCGCGAGCATCTTGAGCGCGCGTGCGTCCGGTGCGAACGAGTCTTTCAGCCGCGCGCGTGAGATGCCGCCCGCCATCGCAGCTTCCGACACGCCGGCGTTTTTGAACACGTCGATTATCTTCTGCAGCTCGCCGACTTTGATCCATGTGACTTCGCCGGCGATTGAGTCGAGCGCCCGATCGCTTTCATTGAGGTGTGCGACGGCGATGATTTTTATTCCGCGCGTGCGTGCGGCGCGCGCTACTTCGAGCGGGAAGACGCCGTTGCCCGCGATTAGCCCGAGCTTATTCACGCTCGCGGCCAACGACTCCGCGCTTAGAGTTGTTGATGAAATCGACCAGGCGCCGCACCTCGGCGAGGTCGCCGTATTCCTCGAGCGTCTTCGCGATCGCGTCCTCGCGCAGCAGCTTGGAGAAGAACAACGTACGAATCGCCGACTTCAGCGCCGCGATCGTCTCGGGCTTGAAGCCGCGCCGCTGCAGGCCGACCTCGTTGACGCCCGCCAGCCGTGCGCGCTCGCTGCCCGCTACCATCGAGTAGGGCGGCACGTCCTGCGCGACCTTGGCGCCGGCGGCGACGATCGCGTGAGTGCCGATGCGCGTGAACTGATGCACGCCGACCTGGCCCTCGCAAATCGCGTAATCTTCGATCAGGCAGTGGCCAGCCAGCCCGGTGGACGCCGCCAGGATCACGTGGTCGCCGATGATGCAGTCGTGCGCGACGTGCGCGTAAGTCATTATCAGCGTGTGACTGCCGAGTTTTGTCAGCATTCCGCCGCCTTCGGTGCCGCGGTGGATCGTTGCGAACTCGCGAATCATGTTGTCGTCGCCGATTTCGACGACCGATGGTTCGCCCTTGAATTTCAGATCCTGGGGTTCCGCGCCGATCGCCGCGAACTGCCAGATGCGATTGCGCTGGCCGATGGTGGTGTTGCGCTCGATCACCGCGCTCGCGCCGATCGCCGTGCCCGCGCCAATCTTAACGCCCGGTCCGATGACCGCGCCCGGACCGACTTCGACGCTCGTGTCGAGCTCGGCGCGTTTGTCGATGACCGCGGAGGAATGGATTTTTCCCGCTATCGAACTTGCTCCTCGACTTCCATCGCGGACAATTCCGCCTCGGCCGCCAGCTCGTCGCCGACGTGCGCCTCCGCATGCATTCGCCACAGCGGACGATGAAACTTCGATATTTTTACTTCCATCCGCAGCTGATCGCCCGGGATAACGCGGCGCCGAAAGCGCACTTTGTCCAATCCCGTCAGCATGAACAGCCGCGTCGGGTCACCGCCCACTTCGTTGAGTGCCAGGATTGCCGCCGACTGCGCGAGCGCTTCGACGATTAACACCCCCGGCATCACCGGGTGCCCGGGGAAGTGCCCGGCGAAGTACGGCTCGTTGAAGGTGACGTTTTTGATCGTTACGACGCGGCCCTTGGTCAGTTCGATGATGCGATCGACCAGCAGAAATGGATAGCGATGGGGCAGCAGCCCCAGCACGCGCTCGAGCTCCGAGACTTTCGTTTCGTGGTCGTCAGGCACCGGGAGTTACTTCGCGCACGTTGTCTCGGGCGGCCTACTTCGAGATGGTCGATTTCTTGGCCGCATCGGTACCGAACTCCGACGGCTGCGACGCCCCCGCCGGATCGTCGTCGCCCTGCATGCTCGCGGGCGCTACGGCGCCACCCGGCCCTTCGCCGACGGTGCCAATCGTCACGTGCATCGCGTTGTAGCTGCGGATCACCTGGTCGGTGATATCGATATTCGGCGCGCCCCAGAGAATCGATCCCTTCTCGAACACCATCGTGTAGTTGTCGCGCTCGCCCAGCGTGCGGATGACTTGCGCGAGGTCGTGCACGATCTTCGCCGTGACCTCCTGGTCCTTCGCCTGCAACTCATCCTTCGAGTCCTTGTAGTCGCGCTCGAAGTCCTTGAGCTTTTCCATGTACTGGTCCTGCAGGGCCTGGCGCTGATCGGCGTTCATCAGCATGCCCTTTTTCTCCATCTCATCCTTGAGCGCCTGGACCTCGTTCTGCTGCCGCTGCAGGTGACCCTCGAGCGTAGTGACCTTGCCCTGGAAGTCGGCTTTGGCGCGCTTGCCGGCGTCGCATTCGTTCAGGGCCCGTTGCACATCGACATAGGCAAACTTGAACTCGGCGTGCGCGGGAACTGCCGCCAACGTCACCGCGAGGAACGCACCAAACATCGCACTAATGAACAACCGTTGCCTCATACAGCCGGGAAACCCTCCTGTTGACTGACTACCTGAAACGGCGAAACACGTTCGCACGGGCGCGCCTCTGGTGCATCGGAAATATACACAATAGTACCTCGTCGAGCATCAAATCCAGTTGCATTCGACCTGTCTCGCCGATGTTTGTCGAAAAATTCGTTTGAGCCGGTTCGCGAAGCTACAGCGGCGAGCCGGCGCCGACTTCAAACACGGTGCTCTGGTCGGCCGGCCGCGGGTTGATCGGAAAAGCGACATCCACCGCCAGCGGCCCGAATGGCGATTTCCAGCGGATGCCGATTCCAAACGACGCCTGCAGCTTGTCGATATCGATATTGTCCTTGAGCAGGAACGATTGGCCGGCGTCGCTGAACACCACCCCGCGAATACCCAGGCCCGACAAGATCGGGAACGTGATCTCGTTGCTCAGCAGCAATTCCTTGCTGCCGCCGACGTCCTGCACGCTCAGCGGGGTGCCGTTCTGGCTGAAGATCGTAACCTGCGGCCCCAACGAATACAGCTGATAGCCGCGCACGTCGCCCGGTCCGCCGACACCGCCGGGGAAGAATCGCTCGTACAGCGGCAACTCGCCGCCGGTCCCGCTTTCGAGGTTGGTCCCGATACCGTAGGTGATGCCCTGCGACACCACGAACGTCCCCAGCGTCTGGCTCTTCAGGAACGGGTAGAAATATCTGAAATGCGCGACGCCCTTGATGAACGAGTTGGTGCCGCCGAGTCCGCCGAACTGCAGGCTGAGAGTCTCGACCGTGCCGGTGCGCGGGTCGGTTGGATTGTCCACCGTGAAGCGGCGAAACGTCGGCGTGAATTCGGAAGTCTGCGTGTAACCCTTGTAGCGCGCGATTTGATAAGTCGTGAACTGATTCAGCCCGGTGATGCCGATGCTCTGGTACGAGTAGCCCAGTCCCACCGTGATGTTTTTCAGCGAGAACGGCCCGAGTTTCTTGAAGCCGAGCTCAGTCAGCGGATAGCTCGTCGTCAAGGTGAAGCCGGCCGACGACTGGTTGAAGCTCAGCAGGTAGGTTTTGTTGTCGAACAACTGCACGCCCACCGACAGCGGAATATCCAGGAACCACGGCTCGGTGTAACTGATGCTGTAGTTCTGGAACAGAAATCCGACCTGCGCATTGGCGATGAGCGATTCGCCGCCGCCGAACAGGTTGGTGTTGCCCAGCGTGAAGTTACCGAACACCGATTGATAGCTGTCGAAGCCGCCCGCCACCGAGAACGTCGCGGTGTTCGCCTCGGTCACGTTAACGTCGAGGTCGATCTTGTCGGGCTGCGACGCCGGCGCGGTCGTGATGCGCGTGTCGCTGAAGAATCCCAGCCGTTGCAGCCGCGCCTGCGAATCGCGGATCTCCTCGGCGCTGTACGGCTCCTGCTCCTGCAGCTGGATCTCGCGGCGGATTACCTTGTCGGAGGTCTTGGTGTTGCCGCTGATATTGATGCGGTCGATCAGCACTTCGTGGCCGGGATTTATCACGAACACCACGTTGACCCGCTTGACGGTGTGGACGAGCTGCGTGCGCGGATCGACGTTGACGTAAGCGTAGCCGCGGTTCGAGTAGAAATCCGACAGCGCCAGCACCTGCCGCTGCAACGACGAGCCGCGGAACAGTTGCCCGCTCTTCATCGTCAGCAGCTTGCGCAATTCCCGGCGCGGAAACTTCAGGTTGCCCTCGATGTCGATATGGCCGACCCGGTACGGCGTGCCCTCGTCGATCGTTATGACAATCGTAATATGGCCGCCGCTGCGCTGCACCGCCGGCGGCGCAATCTGCACGTTCAGGTAGCCGTTGTCGTAGTAAAACGCCGTCAGGCGATCGACGTCCTCCTGCAGTTTCTTCTGGTCGAGCGCGCCCCAGCCGGTGAGCCAGCTCAGGAGTTTGCTGTAGGTTTTCGTCTCCATGTTGCTCGCGAGCACCGAAGACGTAAACGCGTGGTTGCCGACGAAATCGATCTTGGTGATCTGGACCTTCGATCCTTCCACCACGTCGAACTCGCCGAAGGCCGTGTTGTCGGGCTGCGGGATTGGCTTGAAGGTCACCTTGGCGTCGGTGTAGCCCGCGTCCGCGTAAACTTGCGTGATGTTGTTGATCGTCTCCTTGACCGCGACCGGATCGAGAATCGTCCCCGGATGCAACTTCATCGCGGCGACTATCTTGTCGTCGTTCGAGCGGATCGCCTTCATCCCGTACAGCTTGACGTCGGTAATCTGCGGGCGCTCCTTAACGTAATAGACCAGCACGCTCTGGCCGCCCTGCTGCACGACGTGCGCGCTTACATCCGAGAAGAAGCCGAGCCGATCAATCGACTTGATGTCGGCGTCGACCGCCGCCGTATCCAGCGGCTGGCCTACCTGTTGTGTGATGTGGATCCGAATCGCGTCTTCTTCGACGCGTTGATTGCCGACGATCTCAATCTTGGAGATTACCGGCGCCTGCGCGCGCGCGACCGATGCCGCGAAGATCGCGGCGAGCAAGATCGCCACTGTCAATGCACCGCCGGCGGGCAATAGTGCGCGCTTGGGACGGCGAAGCCCGCAAAATAGCGGCGCGCGCGACGGGCGCGCGTTGAATTTTCCGGATGTCACTCAAACACACTAAAAACGGCGACCAAACTAGCCAATCGTGTCCCCCATGTAAATGGAACTTCCGCCAGCGCCTAAATTGTTACGCACAGGCGTCAGTAGACGCTGCGGAGTTCTTCGCGTCCGCTCTTAATCCCTAACCTCTCCTTGTCCGAGGAGAGGTCGGCGTAAGCCGCGTGCAGCGCGGTGTCGCCGGGAGAGGTTCAACGCCAGACACTGCGCCCTCCCTAACTCAGCGTTGCGAGTCTGAAGGTCTTGCGGCGCCGGGCGTCGCACCTCTCCCTAACCCTCTCCTCGGACAAGGAGAGGGCACTGGATCCCAATCGTCACCGGCGCTCGTCTACCAGCTTTCCTTCATTCAGCCGCAGCGCGCGGCCGACGCTGCGGGTCAATTGCTCGTTATGCGTCGCGATCACCAGCGTGATTCCCAGCTCGCGATTGAGCTTGTGAAACAGCGCATGAACTTCTTCCGCCGTATGCGGATCGAGATTGCCCGTGGGTTCGTCCGCCAGCAGCAGCTTTGGCCGTAGCACCACCGCGCGCGCCACGGCGACGCGTTGCTGCTCGCCACCGGACAGTTCCGCCAGGCGCTTGAGCTTGTCGCCAAGGCCCACCATTTCGAGCATCTCGGTCGCGCGCCGGCTCGCTTCAGCGTCGTCGATACGGCCGATCAGCGCCGGCATCATCACGTTCTCCAGCGCGGTAAAATCGGCCAGCAGGTAATGGAACTGGAAAACGAATCCCAGTTTCAGGTTGCGGAACTCGGCCAGCGATTTCTGATCGAGGGCGAACAAATCTTCGCCTTCGAAATAGACTTTGCCCGCGGTCGGCTCTTCGAGGCTGCCGATTATATGCAGCAGGGTGGACTTGCCGGTGCCCGATTGGCCCACCACCGCGATCTCCTCGCCCGCCTCGACGTTGAGGTCCAGATTGCGCAGCACACGAATCTCGCGATCGGCGTCGTAGAATGTCTTGTCCAGGCCGCGCACTTCGATAAGACGCCCGGTCGCGGTTTTCGGTTTCGCCTTCGATGCCGCGGCGCGCGCCTCACTCATAGCGAATCACCTCGACCGGCGAGAGCCTTGCAGCTTGCAATGCGGGGTAAATTGCCGCTGCTAGGCACACCGTGATCGTTGCCACCGCGACCAGGATAAAGTTCCACGGATTCAGCTGCACCGGCACCGCGCTCACCATGAACATGTCGGCCGGCAGATGAATCAACTGATACTTGCCGATGAGGAACACCGTCGCGAGCGCCGCGCTCTCGCCAATCAGCGTGCCGGCAACGCCCAGCGCCGCGCCCTGGGTCAGAAAGATCGATGCCACCGACGCCGCTCGCGCACCCATCGTGCGCACCATTGCGATCTCCTTGCGCCGCTCCATCACCATCATCACCAGCGTTGCAATTATATTGAAAGCAGCCACCAGCACGATCAGCAGCAGCACCAGAAAGTAGGTCAAGTTCTCCAGCTTGAGCGCGGCGAATAGCGGCGCATTGGCTGTCGTCCAGTCCTTCACCTCGAAATCTGGTCCCGCCATCGCCGCGATCTTGTCGCGGACCGCGGGCGCGTCGAACATGTTGACCAGCCGCAATTCGAGTCCGCTCTCGAGCGACGAATCGTCGGCCAGCAGCGCGCGTCCGTCCTTCAAGGCGACAAACACCAGCGTCGAATCGAAGTCGTACATGCCGGAATGAAAGAATCCTGTCACCACGAATCGCTTGAGGCGCGGCGGCCCGATTCCTGCTCCCAGGCTGGCAGGCGAAATCAGTATCACCGCGTCGCCGGGCCGCACTCCCAGCTCGAACGCCAGTGACTTGCCGAGAATCGCGCCGGGTAGTTGGACGACTCGTTTGACGCCCTTATCGACGATTGTCACCGGATGTGTGGTCTCGAGATCCGCCAGCGTTCCGTTCTCGAGCGTGTCTTTCAATTCCTTCAGCACCGCATTGTCGTGCGGCTGGACCCCGCGGAGAATTCCGCCCGACACGAGACCCGGCGCGCCCGAGTCCGCGCTCGAGACCGCCATCACCTGCGAGGTGACGAACGGCGCCGCCGCCACCACTCCCGGCATCGCGGCGATCTTCTTTTCGAGCTCGCTCGGATTCCACACTCCGCCGTCGGTGCGTTCGACCGTTACCTGCGGCGTAAACGCGAGCAGCCGCCCGCGCAAATCTTTCTCGAACCCGCTCATCACCGACAACGCGACACACAAGGCGAACGTCCCGATCGCGATGCCGGCGAGTGAGATGATAGCGATCACGGATACGAATCGCTCGCGCCGGCGTGCCCGCAAATATCGGAGTCCAATCAGGAATTCGTAGCGCAACCCGTCACCCTTGCGTTCTTACCTCGCCCGTTTTACGGGAGAGGCGACCGGCCGCAACGCGGCCGGCAGGTGAGGGTTCCGCGGCCCCGGCGGCGATTGAAGCAACGAGCGGCCGTCGCACTTCTATTTTCCTGGATTGAATCAAATCGGGTTGGTGATCGTCATAGTCGCCGAGCACTGTGACATTTGCAACAATTGCGGGTTGCACACCGCGGCGGTCGTGAAATATGCTCACGTCGCTTTGACCCGAAATTGCGGAGGATGCTCGATGAGCCGTTTTTTGCTTGGGGCGCTGACCGCCGCACTGCTGTTCTTATCCTCAAATAACTTCTCATCTTCCGCCTTCGCCGCAGATCCTGACGGGCTGCCTCCCCAGAATACCGTTACGATGAATTTCCAGAACGTGGATATTCCCGTTCTCGCCAAGTTCATCTCCGAGATCACCGGCCGTAACTTCATCATCGACGAATCCGTGCGCGGCAAGGTTACGATCATCTCACCGAGCAAAGTCACTCCCGAGCAGGCCTACTCGATCTTTCAGTCCGTGCTCCAGGTAAAAGGCTTCACCACCGTCCAGGCCGGCAAGGTCATCAAAATCGAGCCCGCGCGCAACGTGCGCTCGAACGCCAAGCTTACCCAATCGCAGACTCCCGCCGAGTCCAGCGGCGACGAGTACGTCACGCGGATGGTGCGGCTCAAGAATATCGAAGCCGCTTCGGTTATAGGCGTCATCCAGCCGATGGTCTCGCACGACGGCCTGGTGGCGGCATTTCCCGGCGACAACACGATCATCGTCACCGACGACGCCTTCAACGTCGAGCGCTTGCTCCAGATAATCGGCGCGCTGGACGTGCGCGGCGAGCAGCAGTCAATCGTCGTGATTCCGCTCCGGCTCGCCTTCGCCACCGAACTGGCGCCCGAGATCGATCAGCTCATGGCGGCCAAGATGGGCGCCTCCAGCGGCAGCAGCCCCCAGATGATGCGGCCGCAAATGGGCGTCGCGACCTCCACCACCGGCCCCTCGATGGGTTACAAAGTCATCCCCGATGAACGCACCAATTGTCTCGTCGTGGCGGCGCCGCCGCTCCAGATGCGCGAGATCCAGGAGATTGTAGCGAAGCTCGACGTTAATCCTCCTCTGTCCACCTCCCGAATCCACGTCTACCGGCTCAAGAACGCGCAGGCGCTCGAGATGGTCCAGGTGCTCAACAACCTGCTTAACGGCGGCGGCGGTCCCTCTACACTATCGCCCACTACCGGCAAGGGCTCGCTGGGCCGATCGAGCTTCAACGACGCCGCTAGCGGACAAGGTGGCGGCTTCGGCGGGATGGGCAGCTCGGGCGGCGGCATGGGCGGAATGTCCAGTAGCGCCAGCTTCGGCGGTTCGATGAGCGGCGGCGGGGGCATGGGCGGCACCAACGGCTCCGGCGGCTTCGGCGGCGGTAGCAGCGGTGGCGGGATCAGCCGTGGCGGCGGATCCAACAACGGGCCAGCGTCGGCCAGCTCGCAAGGCAAGAGCATCGATTTCTCTTATCCAGTAAATATCACCGCCGACCCCGCGACCAATGCGATGGTTATCAGCGCGTCGCCGCAGGATTGGCAGACCCTCAAGCAGATTATCGACGACCTCGACACCCCGCGCGTCCAGATTTTCGTCCAGGCCGTCATCGTCGAGGTCTCCGCCGAGCGCCAGCGCCAGTTGGGCGTCAATTTCTACTCCAACGGTGTCGGCGGCGGCAGCGTGTTCGGTGTCGGCGCGCTTAATTTCGGACAGCTCCAGAGTGCGATCTCCGACCCGCTGTCGGTCACCGGCCTTGGCCTCGGCCTCGCCGGCAACACCATGTGTACGGTTTCTGGCGCGGCTCTGGCCGCCGCGACCGCCGCCACCGGAACGACGACGACGACCACCACCACCGGCAACTTGAAAATCCCCTGCGACGTCGCGCTCATCATGGCGCTTGAGACCGACACTCACGCCGACGTGCTGTCCGCGCCCACGTTGCTTACGGCCGACAATGAAGAAGCAATGATCGTGGTCGGCGAGAATCTGCCCTTCGTCGGCTCGGCGTCGGCCAACGCCGGACTGCCGGGACAAATCTTCAACTCGGTCGAGCGCCAGAACGTCGGCATCACGCTCGATATCGTGCCGCAGGTGTCCGAGGGCGACTACGTCAAGCTCGACCTTTACGAAGAGGTTTCCAACGTCGTCAACGGCACCGCGAACAACACACTCGGCCCGACGACGACCATCCGGTCCGCCTCGACCAGCGTGCTGATCCAGAACCATCGCACCGCGGTCGTCGGCGGCCTGCTCGCCAGCCAGGACACGCTGGATAACCAGGGCGTTCCCTTCATCTCCGACATCCCGGTCATCGGGAACTTTTTCAGCAACAAGAGCACCGACAAGCAGAAGGACAACCTGATCGTCTTCCTGACTCCGCATATCATTCGCAACAAGAGCCAGCTGCGCGATCTCGCCCTCGACGAACGCCAGCAGTACGTGAACTCGCTCGGCCGCAAGGAAATCCACGACATGCCGGCCTCGCAGATTCGCCAGATCTACAAGCCGAGCTTCTCGATTCCGGTGTCACCCGCGGCCGATCTGAATGCCCCCTACGGCGGTG
Organism: uncultured delta proteobacterium; assembly: GCA_963711565.1. Lineage (GTDB taxonomy): Bacteria > Desulfobacterota > Binatia > Binatales > Binataceae > Binatus. The sequence continues at coordinate 769,863 of CAVQEQ010000003.1, forward strand.
CGGCCGCGCCTCCGGGTCCTGAAAATCCGGGCGCCGGATACGAGTCCACGCCGTCAGGCGGCAACAGCGCCGATACTCCTTTCAACACCACCGAGATCGGCCCGACCTCGATGAACTCGACGGCGCCGTCCGCGACGGGCGGCGCGGCAAGTATCTCGCCACCCTACCCTGCGCCTCTGGGAAGATCCGGCAACGACTCGACGATATCGGCACCGACGGCGAGCGCGCCGCCGTACTCAGCGTCGGCGGCGCCGTACGCCAGCACGGGCGGCGGTACAGCAGTAACTCCGCTTGATTCCGGCGCCGGCAAAGTCACAACGGACTCGTCGAGCGGCGTAACCCCGGCCATCGCGCCGTAGCGTCCGGGCGGGTCGCGGGTCACCAGCCAGCAAGGGCCGCGATCAGAAATGCCGCGATCATCAGCAGCCCGAATTCCATGTGGAGCTGGATCGATCGAAACAAACCGAGGTTGAGCTTCTTCGGATCGATCTCGCGGGTCATGATTCGAACCTGATCGAGCGCGCGCGGGATCGTGATAAACACCGCCAGCGCAAGCCACGGCATCGCGTGCGACAGAACCGCCACGATTATCGCCGCGTAAGCCGCAACGTCCAGCGCGATCAGTTCATAGTTCGCACCCGCCCGCCCCAGCATCGTCGCGAGCGTCCGCTTGCCGTGGCGCGTGTCGCTTTCGATGTCGCGGATATTGTTGGCGTGCAATATTCCCGCGACCAGGAATCCCAGCGGTATCGATGCCCATAGAGCCGACGCCGAAAATTGCATCGCCATGACGAAGTACGATCCGATCACGATCGCCGGCCCCATGAAAACGAACACGGTCAACTCGCCCAGCGCCACGTACGCGAGCGACACCGGGCTTGCGGTGTAAAAATAGCCGGCCGCGACGCTCGGGATTCCGATCGCGAGAATCGGCCACCCGCACAGATACACGAGGACCAGGCCAATCATCGCGCCAAGAGCAAACGCGGCGACTCCGCCGAACCACACCTGGTCCGCGCTCAGCAGGCCGCGCTGAATCACCATGCTCGGCCCGAGCGATTGCTCGCTGTCGGCGCCGCTGCGGAAATCGTAGTAGTCGTTGATAAGATTGGTGCCGGCCTGAATCGCCATCGCTCCGACCAGCGCAAGAATCATCCGCCCCAGCGAAAAAAATCCCGCCCGCGCGGCCACCGCAACTCCCAGCAGCACCGGAATCGCAGCCGCACTGAGCGAAGGCGCCCGAATCGCCTGAACCCAAACGGCTACAGCACCGGGCCGCGCCCCGCCACCATCCGTGATTGCGCCGGCTTCCGCCACAGCTAAATCAGCACCTTCGCTTCCTTCAACCGCGCGATTTCCTCTGCGTTGTATCCGAGCAGCTCGCTCATCACTTCATCCGTATGCTCGCCGACCATCGGCGCGCCGCGATAATCGAGATCGATCGCGCTGAAGCGCGCCGGCAGTCCCGGCACGACGCGCTCGCCGACTTCGCCATGCTTCAAATTCACCATCATGCTCGATTCCGAGAAGACGGGATCATTCATCAACTCCGGAGTGTTGTAGACGGGCCCCGCGGCGATGCCGCGCGCGCGCAGTTTCGTCACCAGCTCGTCGCGCTGATGAACGCGCGTGCGCGCCGCAACTTCGCGCTCGAGTTCCCCGACGTTGGCGAGCCGACCGTACAGCCGCGAGAACTTCGCATCCGTCGCCAGCGACGGCACGCCGAGCGTCTCGCACAGTTTCGCGAACTCGTCGTCGCCGGCAATCGCAATCGCGATCCATTTGTCGTCGCCCGCGGCCGGGAACACGCCATGCGGCGCCATCGACTCGTCGCGGTTCCCGATTGGCGCCTGGTCGCGCCCGTTCATCAGAAAATCCATCATCGCTTCCGGCAGCATCGTCGTGACCATCTCGGCCATCGACAAATCCAGATACTGCCCGTGGCCGGTGCGGTCGCGATAGTGCAGCGCCGCGAGCAGAAAAAACACCATGCCCGTGCCGACCGCGAAATCCGGCCACGTTCCGCCAATCCCGCACGGAAACGAATCGGGATAACCCGTGATATGGCACAGGCCGGCGAACGCCTGCGTGGTCGGCCCGAAGCCCACCGTCCGCGCGAACGGACCGTCCTGCCCGAGCGGAGTGCCGCTCAGCATGATGATGTCGGGTTTGATCTTGACCAGATCGTCGTAGGCGAGATTGTATTTCGCCATGTTGCCGACGGTGAAATTTTCGGTGACGAAATCACACTGGCGAATCAGATTGCGCGCGATTTCCTGCCCCTCGGGCGTCGCAAGATTCAGCAGGAGACTGCGCCGCGAGGGATTGATCGCGTGGAAAACTCCGCTGCGGTTTGCGCCAATCGATCCGTCGGTGCCGGTCAGGAACCGCACCAGGTCAGGCGCGCCCGAGGTTTCTATTCGAATCACGTCGGCTCCCAGAGCGCCCAGCCACGCGGTCGCGTGCGGGACGGCGTAGATCCAACCGAAGTCCGCGACTCGAATTCCTTCCAACGGCCGCGTTCTTTTCAATTGATTCCTACCGGCGAAGCGATCATCACCTGCGGCTGCACGGCGTTGGAGTATTTTCTCGTTGTGCTCGCCGAGCCGCGGGGCTCCACGCACGATTCGCCATGGCGTGCGCGAGAATTTGCATGGCGCACCCGGCATCCGCACTTCGCGCGCCGCGGGATGGTCGATGTTGACGAAGAATTTGCGCGCTTTGTATTGCTCGTTGCCCGCGACCTCGGCCGGTGAATGCACCGGAAAGCACGGCACGTGTTCCGCTTGCGCCTTCTCGAATGCCTCAGTTCGTGTATTCGTAGATAGCCAGTCGATTACCCCGGCTTCGATCGCGTCGATATTTTCGGTGCGGCCCAAATGAGTGGCGAACAACTCAGTGTCCATCCACGCGGGATTGCCCATCGCCTTCTTCGCGCTGCGCCAGAATCGATCGGTGGTGGCGCTGAAGCTCACCCATCCGTCCTTGCACGGATATAGCCACTGGGCGGCGGTTTTGCGGCGTATCAGCAGCCGTTGGAAAGAGGCGGAGTCGCGCACTTCGTGCGAGTAGAAACCGAGGTTGGGGCGAATCATGCTGACCATCGAAAGCCACTGCGCGACATCGACATGCTGCCCTGCGCCATTACTCTTTCGACTATACAGTGCGCACATCGCGGCGGCCGCCGCTGTATAGCCAGTCAAATAGTCAGATTGCCTGCCGCCGAGCTTCAGCGGCGGCTGAGTTTCGGGATCGGTCACCTGGTGCCACGGCGTTTCGTAACCGACTCCACTCATGTGCGTGGCGACCAGGTCGCCGCCGCGGATGTTGCGGTACGCCGACTCGGCGCCGAAAAACGTTATCGACACGACGATCAGTTTCGGAAATCGCGTCGTCAGCATGCGCCAATCGATTCCAAGCTGCTCGTTCACCTCGGGACGGTTCGGATTGAAGACAATGTCCGCCGTCGCGAGCAGATCGAGCAGCAAGTCGCGCCCGCGCGGATTTTCCAGGTCGATCGTCACGCCGAGCTTGTTGGTATTTAGAAAAAGATGCAGCCCGCCGGTTTCGGGGTCGGGCATCTCGTCGCGAAACGGCCCGAGCGCGCGCTCCCTCGATCCTGTTCGCGGCGGCTCGACCTTGACGACCTCGGCGCCGAAATCGGCGAACGACTTCGCCGCCATCGCCGCCGCCATGAACGGCATCGTGTCGAGACACGGCAGCTCGACGACCTTGAGACCCTTGAGCGCACGCGGCGGCTCCTCGTACTGTTCAAAGCGCGCCATCGCTACTCGGCAGTTTCCGTCTTCATGTTGTCGATCAGGTCGATCAGTTCCGCCATCGTGCGAATCACGTAGTCGGGTTTGAACGCCTGATGCGTTTGCAGATATTTGAACGACGCCGCGCCGGTTGCGACCGCGACTGATGCGCCGAAACCCGCTCCCAGAGCCGCCATGATGTCCCGAGGCTCGTCGCCAACGTACATGCACGCACGCGGAAGTACCGCGGCCTTCAGCGCGGTCTGCTTGAGGCTCTCGGTCTTGTCGAGCGCACGGAGCGAAGTGGTGGTCTGCGTGACGACCTGGTCCAGGTACGACGCAAGCCCGACCATCGCGAGCTTCTCGACCAGCCGCCGCGAATCTCCGGGCCGGCTGGTGATCACGCCGGTCGCGTAGCCGCGCCGCTTCAACTCCGCCAGCGTATCCTGCACGTGCGGCAGCACCTCGAGCCGCTCGGTCTTGTCGATCTCCGCGAGGAAATACGCGTACGCGAGCTTCGCGTACTCAGGCCGCAGATGCTCGGGCACTCCCAGCCACACGTCATCGGCGGAAAGCGCCTCGCGAAATCGCTCATGCGTGAGTGGAGGATCGTACTTGAGCTCGTCGAGCGCGTTTTTCGCGGCGATATACAACGGGCCGTGGATATCGACCAGCGTGCCGTCGAGATCGAAAAAGATCGCCTTGAATTCGCGCGACGCCAAATAAATTCTCCGGGCTTACCAACCGGAGTGTGCTGAGATGCGGCGCGAACTGTCAAGCGCGCTAGGAACGCGGCTGATACAACAGCAGGTACTCGCGCCGCCCACCGATCACTTTCTTGACGTAGTCGCGGGTCTCTTTGTACGCGATATTTTCAACCCACTCGTCATCGGGGCCGCCCGATTGCGCGATCCATTTAGAAACCGCATTCTCGCCCGCGTTGTACGCCGCGACCGCATGAAACGCGTCGCCGTTGAACATCGCAAAGAGATTTCTTAGATATGCCGTCCCCAGCTCGACGTTCACCGACGGATCGTAAAGCCGAATCGCCTCGGGATCGATGCCGTTCTGCGATGCCATCTTCTTCGCTGTCAACGGAATCAATTGCATCAGGCCGCGCGCGTTCGAACTCGATGTCGCCCTCGGATTAAACAGGCTCTCCTGCCGCGCCAGCGCCAGCACCAGGTAAGGATCGAGCGCGAGCCGCGTCGACGCCGACTGAAAAAGATCCCAGTATGCGCGCGGATAGCGCACACGCTCGGCCACGTCGTGGCTCATCTGACCGTTTTTTTCCATGTGCGTCGCCGCGACGATCGCATCATACCACGCATCGGCGCTCGCGAATCCCGCCAGCACGAAACGCCGCATCTCAATTGTGCCGCCCGCACTATCCTCGAGCGCCTTCAGCTCCCCCGGCTCGAGCTCCTTCAGTCCCAATGCGCGCAGCGTTTGCAGCCGCGCCATGTGGTACTCGGCGACTCCGGTAACGGCAGGCGTTGCGCCGAATTGAGGATCGGGCGCCGACGCGGCGGCCAGGTCCGGACTGGCAGCCGCGACGCGACGGCTCGCGAGCTCGGGATAGTAGTTAGTGTCGGTGCTGTCGGCGAGTCTCTCAAAAATCGCGCGCGCAGCAGTTACATCGCCGGCCTTCTCCAACGCGCGCGCATGCCAGTACTCGCACATATCGCGATTGGTCAGATCCTTCGCGCGCGCGCCGGCGCTCTGGAAGCCGTCGGCCGCGATCCGGTAGTTCCGCGCCAGGTACAACGTCCACGGTATTCGGAACCGCGCGTCTTCGGCGGCGTCGCTGCCGGGATAGCGCGCCGCCAGCCGCCGATACTGCGCGCGGGCGGAATCGAACTGATGCTGTTCCTCGAAGATTCTGCCGACGCGCAGCATCGCTCCGGGCGCGAGTTCGCTGGCCGGAAAATTGGCGACGAGCCGGTCGAACGTCGCGCGCGCGAGATTGTCCTGATCGTCGTGCCAGTAAATCAGCGCCAGCGCTTCAAGCGCGGCCGCCGCGTCCGGTCCGCGCGGCGCAATTTGCAGGTACTCGAGTATCGCGCGCCTTGCGCGATCAGGCTCCGGCTTGAGCGCGCGCGCCGTCACCCACACCAGTTCGGCGCGAACCGCCGGCTCGGGGCCCATCGCGAGTCCCGCGCTCGCCTGCTCTTCCGCCTGCGCCAGGGCGCCCTCGCGCAGCAGCAACTCGGATTCTTCGCGATGGTACGCGAGCGAGTTGGTGTCGGCAACGTCGGGATTTGACGCGAGGATCGATCGAGTGAGAGCGCGCGCATCGGCATCCGAGTCCGAATGCGGATACTTGTCGCGCAATTCCATCAACTGCGCGTAGGCTGACTTCGGATTTCCGAGCGCGATTAGCGCGCGCGCTTCTGTTATCTGCGCGCTCTGCTCGATCGACGCTTCCGGCCCTCGCGCGATCAGCCGCGACGCGACCGCCGCCGCCTCGGCGTTGCGGCCCAGCTTCAGCAGATTGTCCGCCAGCATCATCTCGCCGCCATCGATCGTCACGCTGTCCGGATACAACCTGACCAGCCGATCGAGCGTGTCTGCCGAGGCGTTCAGGTCGCCCTGGTCGTGCTCAGCCAGCGCAAGGTAATAGAGCGCGTAGTCGCCGAGCGGTGGAAAATTATCCGCGGCGAATTTCAGTTGCTCGATCGCGCGCGCATTGTCGTGGTTCTGATACGCGCGATAGCCGTCGAGGAACGCGGTTTGCCCGTCGGTCGGCGGTACGAGCGGCGCCGCTCCAGGAGCAGCCGGCGTCACGGACCCGGTTTGAGCCGATGGCGCAGCCTGCGATGCGGCAGCCGAATCCGCCCGCGCCGGCCCCGACGCGCATCCCGCCAGCACCGACCCACATAGAATCATCGCCGCGCCATCCGACCACCATTTCGCTTTCATCCGATCTGGGTTAGCGCATGGTAAGCGCGGCTTCAATTGGGTATCACTTCTTTCTGGCTATGAAGAAAATGCCGGATTCAATCAAAGTGATTCTCGCGTCGGCATCGCCGCGACGGCATCAACTGCTGGGCGCTGCACGAATTGAGTTCGAAGTTGTCGAGAGCATGATGCCCGAGGAGCACGTCGCGGGCGAGCCGCCGCGCGTCTACGCGTTGCGGATGGCGCGCGACAAGGCCATCGCGGTTTCATCGCGGTTCCCCGATGCGATTGTCATCGGCGCCGACACGATCGTCGTGTGCGAGGCTCAAATTCTGGAAAAACCCACCGACGCCGACGATGCGCGCCGAATGCTCACGATGCTCTCCTCGCGCACGCACACGGTCGTGACAGCTTTTGCATTAGCGCGCGGTGGAGAGATCCTGGAGAGTTCGCCAATCGAGAGCCGCGTCACGTTTCGCAGACTCACCGACGCGGAAATCGACGATTACATCGCCACCGACGAGCCGTTCGACAAGGCCGGCGCCTACGGAATCCAGGGCATCGGCGGCGGATTTATCGCGCACGTCGAAGGTTCGCGCGACAACGTGATGGGGCTGCCGACCGAGCGCGTCGTCGCGGCGCTCGCAAGATATGGCGTGAAGCCGGTCTAGCGAAGATGTCGACTCGGCATGAAATCGCGGAGCGGCTCGAGATCGTGCGGGCACGGATCGGCGCGGCTGCATACAAGGCGAGACGCGATGCGTCGTCGATTCGGCTCGTGCTCGCGAGCAAGACGCAGCCGACTGACGCGATTCGCGCCGCGGCGGAGGCGGGCGCGCGCGACTTCGGCGAGAACTACGTGCAGGAGGCAATCGCGAAGCGCGCGGAGCTGGCGGACTTGACCGAAATTCGATGGCATCTTATCGGCCATCTGCAGACCAACAAGGCGAAGACCGCCGCGAGCGCTTTCAGTCTAATCCACAGCGTCGATTCCGTTCGCCTGGCCGAGGCTCTCGCGCGCGCGCAACCTTCGCCGCGCGTCCACGCGCTCGTCGAGGTGAATCTCGGCGCCGAGGCGAGCAAGAGCGGCGTGGCGCCGGAGGGAGTCGCCGCGATCCTCGACGCCGCGCGTGGCAAGCTCGAAATCGATGGCTTGATGACGATTCCGCCGCCCTCCCCACGCGCCGAGGCCGCACGTCCGTACTTCGCACGACTGCGCGAGCTGCGCAACGTCCTTGCGATGCAATCCGGCTATGCGCTAAGCGAACTCTCGATGGGAATGTCGGACGACTTTGAAGTGGCGATCGAAGAAGGCGCGACAATAGTTCGGATTGGACGCGCGGTCTTCGGCGAACGCGCATGAAAACACTCGGATTCATCGGCGGCGGCAACATGGCCGAGGCGCTCGCCCACGGCCTTATCCAGCACAAGGTTTTCAAGCCTGCCGACATAATAGTGTCCGACGTCGAGGCCGAACGCCGCCGCAAACTCGCCCGCGCGCTCAAAGTCTCGACGACCGACGACAATCTCGAAGTTCTGCGCGAGTCCGCCGCCGTCCTGCTCGCCGTCAAGCCGCAGATAATCGACATTGTGATGAAGGAACTCGCGGCCGAACTTGCGAAGCCCGGCAAAAAAGCGGCCGGCAAGGGCAAGCTGTTTATTTCGATTGCGGCCGGCATCACGATCGAGCGCCTGAGCCGCGGTCTGGGCAAGCGCGCGCGAGTGATCCGCGTGATGCCGAATGCGCCAGCGATGGTTGGCCACGGGATGGCCGCAATGGTGCGCGCGCGAACTGCGTCTGCAGCCGATGAAGCGTTCGCGCTGAAGATTTTCAACGCGGTCGGCGACGCCGTCGCGCTCAAGGACGAAAAACTGCTCAACGTCGTCACCGCGCTGTCGGGCAGCGGCCCCGCTTACGTTTACCTGTTCGCCAAGGCGATGGCGGATGCGGCGGTGAGCGAGGGAATCCCGCGCGAACTTGCCATCCGCATGGCGCTGAAGACGATTCGCGGCGCCGAGCACCTGATGCGCGAGTCGAAGCGCGAGGTCGCCGACTTGATTCGCGCCGTCGCTTCGCCCGGCGGCACGACCGAGGCCGCACTTCGTCGATTCGCCGAGCATGGTTTTTCTGATATCGTTGCCGCCGCACTGCACGCCGCCAGCGATCGCTCGCGCGCGCTCGGCCGCGGAGTCAACTAGCGAGAGCGTTATCGCGTGTACGCCTGGACCAACCTGATTATCTTCATCGCGCAGACCCTTGACGGTCTGCTGACGCTCTACTTGTACGTCGTGATCATCGCGGCGTTGATGACGTGGATCGAGCCGAATCCGTACAATCCGATCGTCCGCTTTCTCTATTCGGTGACGGAGCCGGTCTTCCAATGGTTCCGCGAGCACATCCCGGTGGTGATGGGCGGGATCGATTTTTCGCCGCTGATCGTGATCATCGGCATTCAGCTAATCCAGCGAGTCGTCATACCGAGCGCGGTGCATCTGCTGATTCCCGCCTACACGTGAGTCGGGGCGGAAATCCGCCGGCGTCCGACCCGCCCTGGATGCGAGTGTCCATTGACGAAGTGATAATCGAGGTGACTGCGCGGCCGGGCACGTCGCGTCGCGGCGTAATCGGTGCGAGTGGCGATCGTCTGACAATCGGCGTCAATTCAAGACCGGAAAAGGGAAAGGCGAACGACGAACTGATCGAGTATCTCGCCCGCGAAATGCGCGTACCGCGCTCAGCCTTGCTGATTGTTCGCGGCGAAACCTCGCGCCGCAAAACAATCCGAATCATCACGCACGAACCCACCAGGGTCGCATCGCGACTGCGGCAAATGAGCAAACCCAAGTAGCGTGTGCCGACGCACCAAAACTCAGTGCCCGCCCGTGTGTGTCGAATCGGGATCGAAGAACAGTGGTCCTCCGACCGGCAGCTCGGCGCACGCTGACGAGTCCCCCTGACCTGCCTGGGTAACGAACGAATCCTCGGTCTTCTCCATCGGACAAGTGCATTCGGCCAGCTCGACTCCATTCTCGGTGCCGCCGCGCGTGCACTGCCAATTCCAACATTGTGAGAACGAATCCTGCGACGGGCAGACCTGCATGATCGAAGTCGCCTCCTGCCAGGTGCCGTCGATCAGCTGCGGGAAAGAATCGGCGAACTCGAAGGTCGAGTAGACGATGTCCGGATTGGACGACGTGCAACTACCTTTCATATTGCCGCCATTGAGGTCGGCGATATTGTCGCCCACGATGATCGGACACTCGCACGACACGGCTTTGTGCTTCGTGCCCTGGTTGTCCTTGATAGAACCTCCAGTGGCAGTGCATGTGGACGCCGCGCACAACGCAAACTCGGTATCCTGACAAATTGTTAGTTGACGCCCCTTTGGCCGCTTCGCCGCCGCGCGCGCCGGACCTGACGTGAAGAACAACGTGGCGCAGACGAGCGCCATCACTGTGAGAGGAAATACTCGCGCATCAGTGCTCGTCACTAGAGGCCTCCCGATATTGCCGTGCGAGGTATGAGCAGAGGACGTGCCAGATCAGATTGCGTGCTTAAGTTGGCGACCTTGCGCAGGCGTGCGATCGAATTACAGCTTCGCGATCTCGCGTCGCCCGATGGGACATCGAACGACACATCGCATCAAAGGCGGATCCAATGTTTGAAGTGCCGTGCCCAAATGCAAATCAGCAATCCAAAACTGCGATTGCCAGCAAATCCGAGGCGAATCGAAGGCGAATGATCCGCGATTCGGTTGACTGCGTTGCGTTTCGTGGTTACTTAGGGGGAAGAGGGTGCAGGTTTTCGATTAGCAGCCTCCGGTTTGCGATGCCAATTTACGAGTACAAGTGCAACAAATGCGGCGTGTTCGAGGCGATGCAGGGGATCAAGGAAGCGCCGCTCAAAAAATGCCCGACCTGCAAAAGTAAGGTCGAGCGGCAGATGTCGCGCGGCTCGTTCATCCTGAAGGGCAGCGGATGGTACGCGACCGACTACGCCAAAAAGAGCACCCCGAGCAGCCCGGAGTCGGATTCATCATCGACGCCGGCAACGCCCGCGACTAACGGCAGCACAGCGTCGTCGAGCGATACGTCATCGAAGCCGGCCTCCGAATCAAGGCCGGCGACAGAATCCAAGCCGTCGTCATCTGAATCGAAGACGTCCTCGCGCTCCAAATCCTCGTCCGAAAAGTCTGTCTCGGCCAAGGCCGCCGACTGACTCTACCTCCGCAACTAAATAATCAAGTGCGTCGAGCCGTGGGGTAGAGAGCCCGCGGCTTTTTTGTTTGAATCGGGCGATGCGCGCGCTGGTATTCGATCGCAAGCTGGAATTTCGCGGCGACTATCCTGATCCCGTCGCCGCGCCCAGCGAGAGTATCGTGCGCGTCTCGGTTGCCGGCGTGTGCGGAACCGACCTCGAGATCGCGCGCGGCTACATGCAATACCGCGGAGTGCCGGGACATGAATTCGCCGGCCGTATCGTCGAATCGCAAAACGCCGCGCTCCGTGGGAAACGCGTCGTTGGCGAGATCAACGCCGGATGCGGCCGATGCGCGACTTGCTCCGCCGGTCTCGCGCGTCATTGCCCCAATCGCACCGTGCTTGGAATCCTCGGCCGCGACGGCGCCTTCGCGGATTTCCTTCGTCTGCCCAACGTCAACCTGATTCCAATTCCCGATTCGATCCCCGACAACGTCGCGGTGTTCGTCGAGCCTCTCGCGGCGGCGTACGAAATCTTCGAGCAGGTCCACCTGGCGCGGAACCAGACAATAGTGGTGATTGGCGACGGCAGGCTCGGCGCGCTCGTTGCCCTCGTGCTCAAGGGCGAGCAGTACGTGCCGATCGTAGCGGGCCATCATCGGGATAAACTCGCGCGGCTCGCCGAACTCGGACTCGAGACCGCCGAGGAATCTTCCCTGCGCGAAAAATTCAACGTCGCGATCGATTGCAGCGGAAGCGAATCCGGATTTCGGCGCGCCGCCGAGCTGGTCCGCCCGCGCGGAAAGATCTTACTGAAGAGCACTGCGGCAGCGGCGGCGGAAATCAACCTCGCGCCGATCGTCGTAAATGAAATCAGCATGATCGGCTCGCGATGCGGCCGCTTTCAGCCCGCACTCGACGCAATCGCGGCGGGCAAAATCGATCCGCGCGCGCTGATCGATGGCAGCTTCGCGCTCGAAGACGGCCTGCTCGCTTTCGAGGCCGCAAAGAACCCGCGCAACTTCAAAATCCTGCTGAGAACGCCGTGAAGCGGCGGAGCGCCGGTCGAATCTTGGTCGGTATCGACACCGGCGGCACCTTCACCGACCTCGTCGCGCTCGTCGGCAGCGAAATCCGCGTGCACAAAGTGCTCTCGACGCCGGCCGACCCCGCCGACGCTGTAATCCGTGGACTGCGCGAGATGCTTGCGGGCGCGCCCCCTGAGTCGGTCACCTACAGTTCCACCGTCGCGACCAACGCGCTGCTTGAGAAGAAAGGCGCGCGCGTCGCGATGTTCACCAACGCGGGCTTCGAGGACCTGATCGAGATCGGCCGCCAGAACCGCGACGACCTGTACGCGCTGGCGCCGTCGCGGCCCGAGCCGCTTGTCAGTCGCTCGATGCGCTTCGGCGTCGCCGAGCGCACGCTGTTCGACGGCAGCATCATCAGACAGCTCGGGCGCGCCGAGCTCGCGCGAATTCGCCGGCTCGCATCACGCAGTGGCGCCGACGCGTTCGCCATCTGCCTGCTCCATTCGTACGCCAATCCGAAAGGCGAGGAATCTATCGCGCGCGCGCTGGCGCCACTAGGCCGGCCGCTCTCGGTCTCGCATCGGATTCTCGCCGAGTATCGCGAATACGAGCGCTTCTCGACTGCGGTTGTGAACGCGTATGTCGCGCCGCGGATGTCGTCGCATCTGAAAAACCTCGAGACCCGGCTCGAAGGCGCGGGGCTCCGCGTGATGCAATCCAACGGCAGCGCGATCGGCACCGAGTTGGCGCGCGCGGAACCGGTGCGAACGATTCTCTCCGGTCCCGCGGCCGGCGTGATTGGCGCAGCAAGCCTCGCGCGCGCGTTCGCCACCGATCGCTTCATCACCTTTGACATGGGCGGGACCTCGACCAACGTCTCGCTGTTCGACCGCCGCGCGCGAATACGCACACTGAGTCATCCCGACGGCTACGCGGTGCGCACGCCAGTGATTGACATTCACACCGTCGGCGCAGGCGGCGGGTCGATCGCTCGGATTGACGCGGGCGGCTCGCTGCGAGTCGGGCCCGATAGCGCGGGCGCCGATCCCGGACCCGCATGCTACGGACGCGGCGAGTTGTGTACCGTGACCGACGCCGACCTGGTCGCGGGCAGATTGGTCGCGGCGAATTTCCTCGGCGGCCGGATGAAGCTTTATCCGGATCGCGCCGAGCATGCCGTGTCGCGGATCGCGCGCGAGATGAAAACGAATCCACTCGCAGCGGCGCGCGGCATCATTCGCGTCGTCAATGCGAACATGGAGCGCGCGATTCGCGTGATCACGGTCGAGCGCGGCTACGATCCGCGCGACTTCGCGTTGCTGGCGTTCGGCGGCGCGGGCCCGATGCATGCGTGTGAGCTGGCGCTCGACCTGGGCATCCGGCGAATCGTGATGCCGCGAAATCCCGGTCTGCTGTGCGCATGGGGGGCGTCGAGCGCGCCTCTGGGGCGCGAGTATTCTCTGACGGTGCGCGAGACCAATCCGAACTACTGCCGCCTGCTCGCGCGCGCCGCGGCACTCGTGCGTCGCGCTCGCGCCGAGCTCGCGGCTGAAGGTGCGCGCGCGATTCGTCACGAACTGTGGACCGACATGCGCTATCGCGGGCAGTCGTACGAACTCGAAATCGCGCTCACGCCGCGATTCATCGCCGATTTCCACTCGACGCATCGCAGAACTTTCGGACATTCCTCGACGACTGCCCCTGTCGAAGTTGTAAATATCCGCATCCGCGCAGTCGCTGGCGAAGCGGCCGCCACGCCGAGACGAATCGCGCGCCACGTCGGAAAACCGACGCCGGTCTCCAGCGGACGCGTGCTGGTCGGCGGCCGGGCACGCGTGATCCCGATTTACGAGCGAGACTCGCTTGGTGCGGGCGCGCGCGTGCGCGGGCCAATCGTCGTCGTCGAGCTGAGCTCCACTGCGTACGTCGCGCCGGAATTCACTTTGCGCGTGGACGACTTCGGCAATCTGCAATTGGAGGCGACGCGATGAAGCTCGATTCCGTCACGCTGGCCGTGATGAATAATCGCCTCGCGGCGATCGCGGACGAGATGGGCGTCGTGCTCGGGCAGACGGCGTTTTCGCCGAACATCAAGGAGCGGCATGATTTCTCGTGCGCGATTTTCGACGCGCGCGGCGAGTTGGTCGCGCAAGCCGCGCACATTCCGGTCCACCTCGGCTCCACCCCGCTATCGGTGCGCGCGGCGATCGCGAATCTCGATCTCGGGCGCGGCGACGTTGCGGCGCTGAACGATCCATTCGCCGGCGGAACGCATCTGCCGGACTTGACCCTGGTCGCACCGGTGTTCATCGGCAACGAGCGACGGCCGTTTGCGTACGCCGCCAACCGTGCCCATCACGCTGATATCGGCGGGATCGCGCCGGGCTCGATGGCGCTCGCGACGGAAATTTACCAGGAAGGCTTCCGATTGCCGCCGGTGAAAATCGTCACGGCCGGCGAAATCGCGCGCGACGTGATGACGCTGTTTCTCGCGAACACGCGCGTTCGCGAGGAACGCGAGGGCGACTTGCGCGCGCAGATTGCCGCGTTGTCGGTCGGCGCCGAGCGGTTGCTTGCGATCGTAAAATCGTCGGGACGGAAAACGGTCGAGGCCGCGATGGATGGGCTCAAGAATTACGCGGAGCGCCTGATGATCGCGGCGCTTAAGAAGCTTCGCCCGGGAACGTATCGCGCCGAGGATTTTCTCGACGACGACGGCTTCGGCACCGGCCCGATTCCGATTCACGTCGCAATCAGGATTGGCGGCGGCAACGCGATCGTCGATTTCACCGGCTCCGCGCCGCAGGTGCGCGGTTCGGTCAACGCCAACTATGCGATCACGCTGTCCGCGACTTTTTACGTCATGAAATGTCTCGCAGCCGAGGCCGTGCCCGCCAACGAGGGCCTGATGCGCCCGATCAAGCTCATCGCGCCGTCGGGATCGATCGTCAACGCGTTGGCTCCTGCCGCGGTCGCGGGCGGCAACGTCGAGACCTCGCAGCGGATTGTCGATGTTCTGTTTCGCGCGCTCGCCAAAGCTGCGCCGGATCGCATTCCGGCGGCGAGTTCGGGCTCGATGTCGAATCTCACGGTCGGCGGCTTCGATCGATTTCGCGATCGTCATTTCTCTTATTACGAAACTATCGCGGGCGGCGCGGGCGGCGCGAAGGGCAGGCCCGGCGCGTCGGGAATCCACACTCACATGACCAACACGCTCAACACGCCGATCGAGGCGCTCGAGGCTTACTACCCGATGCGGATCACCGAGTACCGAATGCGCCGCAACTCGGGTGGACGCGGTCAAGCGCGCGGCGGCGACGGATTGATTCGCGAGCTCGAGTGCCTCGTCGATGCCAACGTAAGCGTGCTCACCGAGCGGCGAACAATCGCGCCGTACGGACTTGCCGGCGGTGGGTCGGGCGCGATCGGCAAAAACATTCTCGTGCGCGGCACGCGTCGAAGCCGCTTACCCGGCAAGGCAAACATTGACCTCAAGGCCGGCGATCGCATTCGAATCGAGACACCCGGCGGCGGCGGCTGGGGCCGTCGTTAGACGACGCCGCTCTCACGCAGGCGCTTGCGGGCGTCGGCGTCGATTCCAAGTTCCGCCAGGATTTCGTCCGTATGCGCTCCCAGAGCCGGTGCGCCACTTCTTATCCTCGTCGGCGTGCGCGAGAACTTCGCCGCCGGCCCGGTAATCGGCGCGAGCTTGCCGTCTTCCTGCTCGACTTGCTGGAGCATGTCGCGCTCGAGCGTGTGCGGACAACGCGCCGCCTCCGCGTAAGTTCTCACCTTGGCGCACGGGATGCCTTCCTTCGCGCACTCGTCGACCGCTTCATCGACGGTGCGCGCCTCGCACCACTTTGCAAACATTTCGTTGCACTCCTTGCGATTGCTCATGCGGCCGGGAATCGTCGCGTAGCCATCGTGATGCGCAAGATCGTCGCGTCCGGCCATCCTGGCCAGCACTTTCCAGTGAGTGTCGAGCAACACGCCGGCCATCACCAGTCCGTCGCGGCATTGGTAAGTGTTGGTGGGAACGGAGAACGGAATTTCGTTGCCCCATCGCTTGAGTTCGACCCCCATCGCGCCGAGCGTCAGGTTGCCGTTGGACTGAAACAGCATCGCGTCGAGCATCGCGACATCGACATGTTGCCCTTCGCCGGTGCGATCACGATGACGCAGCGCACCGAGCGCGCCGATCGCACCGTGCAATCCGCCGAGGTCGTCGCAGAGCCAGGTCGGCGCTTTGGTCGGCGGTCCGTCGGGGCTGCCGTTCAGAGAAATGAAGCCGCCCATCGCCTGCGCGAGCGGATCGTACGCGACCCGATCGTGAATCGGGCCGAATTGCCCGTAGCCGCTGATCGACACGTAGATGATGTCCGGCTTGACGGCGCGAACGTGATCGAAGCCGACGCCCCATTTCTCGAAAGTGCCGGGGCGGAAATTCTGCACGATGATATCGGAGCGCGCCGCAAGTTTCAGAAAAATTTCGCGACCCTCGTCACGGCGAAGGTCGAGCGTCAGGCTGCGCTTGTTGCGATTGACCGTCGCCTGCGCGTATCCAATCTGCTTCTCGTGCCCCGGCAGCGCCGGCGGATCCGCCGCGCGACTTCGCCTTCGTGCGCCTCGACCTTGATCACGTCGGCGCCGAGGTCGGCGAGGATGCACGCGCACATCGGTCCCGCCCAGCTCGTCGTGGCGTCGATCACGCGAACGCCGTCGAGCGGGCCGGTCAAGTCGCGCCGCGCGTCCCGGTAGAACTCGGATTTTTCCATTGCGCACTTCCTCCCAGGCGCTCGAATCGTACTGCTGGAGAGCCGCCTTCGACAAACGCGGAAGTGGCGCGCCGGCGAGCGGCCCGCTAGCTTGAGCACGATGGCGGAGCAGCAATTCTTCGTGGGCATCCATGGCGTGATCGCCAGCCGCGGGCGAATGCTCGTGCTGAAGCGCGCGCCCATGATGAATTATCGCGCCGGTAGCTGGGACCTTCCCGGCGGCCATCTTGCGCTCGGCGAAAGTTTCGAGGATTGCCTGCTGCGCGAGGTCAAGGAGGAAACCGCGCTCGACGTTGCGATCGACCACCTGCTCGGATTGAACAGCATGGCGCCGGAACCCTACCTGCAAGCGCTCTACTCGTGCCGGCTGACGGTTTTTCAGAAAGTGCAACTGCGGCCCGACGAACACGTCGAGCATCGATGGGTCACGCCGGCCGAACTCGCGAGCCTCGAGTTGATTCCGTATCTCGCGGCGATTCTGAAGCGCGGCATGCTGAGTTACGTGAAGTGATCGCGATGCCGCTCTATCGTGCGATCAGACGCCCGCGCCAGTAGCCGAAGAAGTTTGCGCACTCGAGTTCGTGATAAATCGCACGCTCCGAATCCCCGCGCATCGCGGCAGACGCCATCCGGACTCCGTTACGAACCAGCTTGTCGAGGCGATTGTGATTTTGCAGTCCCGCAAATCCGGTGCCCATGCCGAAAGCGAAACTCTTGCGTCGCAGGTACGCGTGCGTCATCCGTTCGGCCGGGATCAGATGATGTACAATCGCGCGCGGCGCAAAACCCATCGCGCCGTCGCGCGCCAAAATCCGCGCAAACAGTTCCGTGTCCTCACCTGAGATCGGATTGCCGCCGACCACACCGAGGTCCTCGCGAAATTTCCCGAACCGCGCGAACGCATTGCGCTTAAATCCGACGTTGGCGCTGAAATAGTTGTCGAGCCGCTCGGCGGCCGCCGTTGGCCCCGATTCGATCGCACGGCGGTCGTGAACGGCGAGCTTGACCCACAGGCTCGGCCCCAGCCACTTGGGCGGTGGCGACGACCATCGCGGAAGAACCATTCCGCACGCCGCGTCGAGGTCGCGCCGCCGCATCGCGTCAAGCAGTTCGGCGGCCCAATCACGCTCGGCCACAGCGTCGTCGTCGATAAAGAAGATGTAGTCCGACGCGGTTTCGTCCACCGCACGATTTCTCGCAAAGCTCGAACCCATCCGCTGCTCGAACACGCGACGCATCGGCAGGGCCGCGTCCCGCGCGAAGTCATCGACCACCGACGCGGTATCGTCAGTCGATGCGTTGTCGATGACGAGGCAGTCCGCCTCGACGCCGGCCGGAATCGCGAGCGCCGAGACGCTCGCGAGCGTGTCGCGCACAAGCGCTGCGCGATTGTGCGTGGGGATCGCGATTGTGAGCTTGATTGCCAAGGTGGTCGTGCGCGGCGGCGACGCCGCCGCGCATCATCATAATACCGAACTGCGCCCCGCACCGGATAACCGGTGCGCGGCGCAGCTCGGCCTGACGCGGCGCTCCGCGCCGCGTCAGTGACTCGCCGCGCCCGCCGGCGCGGGCGCGGCCGCTGCCGACGCACTCGCCGTCGGCGATGCCCCCGGCGCCGGCGTCGGCGTCGCCGGCTTCGGCAGCGGCGCCCCAGATTGCGTGAACACGATCAACGTCACCGTCAGGTCCGGCGTCGCCTTCTGCTGCACTTCGGGATCCGCCGTCAGCCGGAATCCGAAGTTGCGCGTCTCACCCGGCACGAACGGCAGCACCGGCCGCCCGAAGTTGGTGAACTCCAGCGGCGTCGCGATCGGCGTGTGCATCTCGGTGAAAACCGCCTTCTTGTTTTTCCCCTTGCCCTCGTAATACGTGACCGTGAACTGAACCTCGTCGATCGGCTTGTCGCCGCTATTCGTCATCTTGCCGAAAATTCCCGGCACTCGCGATGCCGACATCTTCATGTCCACGTCGCTCAGCACGATCTTCGGGATGTACGCCTCTGCGTCGGGCATCTGTTTCTGCGCGTTCTGGATATCGGTTAGCTCGCGTCCGTATTGGAACTTGAGGCCCGCGTTGCCGGTTGCCTCCGACTTGTCCAGCTCGTCGATTATTTTCTGATAGGCGGCTATCGCCTTGTCGTAGTCGTGCTGATGGTAGAGATCGACCGCGTCCTTGTGTTCCTTGATGATATTTTCTCTCGACGGAAA
This sequence comes from uncultured delta proteobacterium, assembly GCA_963711565.1. GTDB lineage: Bacteria > Desulfobacterota > Binatia > Binatales > Binataceae > Binatus. Next base: position 788,738 of record CAVQEQ010000003.1, read on the forward strand.
ATCGACCAACAGCCGCCATTCGCCATTCTGCTGCACCATCACCATGTCATCGTCGTAGGTAACCTTGGGGTAGGTGCCGTCTGTCAGGTCCTTTTGCGCGGGCTGGTCGGGCGTCTGATCTCCGGTGAGGCCGGCATTTATCGTCCGCTCCCAGAGCGCGAGATCGGGCGCCGTCACGCTGACAGTGACTATTGCCTTGTCGCCGTCGATCTTCGCGTCGCCGACTTTGTAGTCGTAAGTGCGCAGGATGCCCTTGAACCAGTCCTTGCTCACGTCGGGCGCCATCGGAATTTCGCTGAGGAACTGATCCATCGTGCGATCGACCTGGTCCTGATGCGACAGCGCCTCGTAGGTGGCCGGATAATTGTAGAGTTTAAGGTTGCCGAGATAGTTCTCGGCCGCGGCCTGCGGCGTATGCCCCTGGCATCCCGCCACCAGAAACGCGCAAACTGCCATAGCCGCAAGCATCGCGCCTTTGGCTTGAATCCTGATTGTCGTCATCGTCGAAGTTCCTCTTCACGCGCAAACGGGTAGATTTTAATGTCGCTCCCACCAAAAACAAGTCGGCTCGAATGCCGCCCGTTGGTTCCCTTAGTGGAAGCGACAGTCCTGCTTATCAGAAAAAAGGCGCGCTATGCGACCGGCCACGGACTCGCCGTTCACGACCCCGTCGGCATTTGCTTGAGCTCGACGACGTTGCCCTCGGTATCGTGCACGTAGAGCGAAAGCCCATTGCCGTGCGCCCCATAGCGCATCACCGGCTCGCCCAACACCTCTACCGAATGCTCGCGAAGATAGCGCGCGACGTCGTTCAGGTCGCGAGTCGCGACTCCGATGCAAACGTGATCGACGTTCAGTCCGGTCTCGACCCGCGTACCTGCCGGTGCCGGAATCAAATCGATCAGCCCGCTACCTGCTCGCAACTGGATTAAGCCAAGCTGCTCGAGGCGCCGCTCCTCGCTAAGGCCCAGGATGCGCGTGTAGAAGTCGTATGTGCGATTGATATCGCGGCATCGAAACACGACGTGGTCCAGCTCTTCGACCTTGAACGGAATTTCCATAGCGATACCTTGGAACTACACCTCTGATGCGGATGCTGCCAACACCTTGACGGCCTGAATAACCGGCGATGCTTCCCGGCCACCTCCTGACACTCATCATATTCGCCCTGACCTACGCCGTGATCGCGCTAGGCGAGATTCCGTGGGTGCGCATCGATCGCACCGGCGCCGCGTTAGCGGGCGCGGTGGCGATGGTCGTGTCCGGCGCGCTCAGCGAAGCGGCAGCCGAGCACGCGATCGACTTCCACACGATTGCGCTGCTGCTCGGGATGATGATCGTCGTGGCGAACCTGCGCCTTTCGGGAGCGTTCGCGTTTTTCGCGCGCGCGCTGCTCAGCCGCGCGCGGTCGGGCTTTGGGATGCTGGCGATGACGGTAGCGGCGTCCGGCCTGCTCGCCGCGTTCTTCATAAACAACGTCGTATGCCTCGCGCTGACGCCGGTGATTATCGACGCGGCCGAAATCGCGGGCGTCGATCCGATCCCTCTTCTGCTGGGTCTCGCGACCGCCAGCAACATCGGCAGCGCCGCGACGATCACCGGCAACCCGCAGAACATGATTGTCGCCGGCTTCGCGCATCTCGACTACTCTAGCTTCGCGATTCACCTAGCGCCTCCCGCAATCATCGGTCTCCTCTTCGACTACCTTGTGATCGCCGCGATTTACCGAAGCTCGCTCGGCGCGACGCGGGTTCCGGCCGACGATGGCCTCCGCACGATTCGCGTCAACCGCCCGCTGATGATCAAATCGTCGCTCGTCGCGCTCGCCGTCTTGGCGATGTTCCTTGCGGGCTACCCGACTCATCTGGTCGCGATGAGCGCCGGCGTCTTCCTGCTGTTCACACGGCGAATCAAGCCGGCTCGCGTGTATCGACTGATCGATTGGACGTTGCTCGCGATGTTCACCGGACTGTTCATCGTGGTGGCCGGCTTCCAGACGACCGGCTTTCTCGCCGACGCGGTGAGCCGGATCGGAGTCCAGCGCTTGACCCATCCGCTGACGCTGACCGTGGTCGTCGCGATCCTTTCCAACCTCGTGAGCAACGTCCCCGCCGTGCTGCTGTTCCGCCCGCTCTATCCGATGCTTGGCGCGAGCCGCGCGGTTGCGCTGATGATCGCGAGCGCGAGCACCTACGCGGGAAATCTGACTGTGGTCGGCTCAATCGCCAATCTGATCGTGATCGAGCAGGCGCGGCTGCGGAAGATCAACGTGACCTTCGTCAACTACTTGTGCGTCGGCGTGCCAATCACGTTGATCACACTCGCGATCAATACCGCGTTCCTGACTCTCTGGCCGTAGCGCGCCGCGCGCAACTTTGCGCTTCACACTGGGTGCAGGGGTCACCCCTGCCGCCCGCCGCGGAGGCGATTATTCTTTCGGACAGCTTCGCGTCAGCGAAGCCGGTACCGGCTCTTCGTCGCTACGTCCCCGACGCTCTAACCGCAGCCCCTTGTGCAGCGCGCGGCGGGAACCAGAACCGCGCGACTTCCGTGGCGCGCACGGCGTCGTCGATCATCCGCGGGATATCGAAGCGCGATTCCGCCGCCTCGACTTCCTCGATTCGCGCGCGCGTCTCCGGATGCGCCGGCACGAAGAGCGTGCAGCAGTCCTGGTCGGGAATTATCGACGTCTCGAACGTGCCCAACCGGCGCGCCTGCTCGATAATCTCGTTCTTGTCCATCCCGACCAGCGGCCGCATCACCGGCAACGCCGCCGCCTTCTCGATCACCGCCATGTTTTCGAGCGTCTGCGACGCGACCTGCCCCAGGCTCTCGCCCGTCACCAGCACGGTGGCCTGCGAGCGTTCCGCGAGCGCGCTCGCGATTCGCAGCATGAAGCGCCGGTAAAGAATAACGCGCAGCGGGCGCAACGTGTTCGCGACGATTTCGCGCTGCAAGTTTCCGAACGGCGCCAGCATCAGCGTCGATCGCGCCTGCCATCGCGTCAGATGCGCCGCTAGCTCGGCCGCCTTCTCTTTGCTCGCCGCCGACACCAGCGGATGCGCGTGAAAATGTACGAAGTCCAGCCGCAGCCCGCGCCGCATCATGCGATACGCCGCGACTGGCGAGTCGATCCCGCCCGACAGCAGCGCCATCCCGCGCCCGGTAACTCCTACCGGCAGCCCGCCCGCACCCACTATCTTGCCAGGCCGAGACGTACGCGGCGTCGTTCATTATTTCGATCGAAATCGTCAGCTCGGGCGCGCTCAGATCCACTTCAAAGCCGAGCGCCTCCTGCACTTCGCCGCCGACCGCGCGATCGATCTCGACCGAATTCATCTCGAAGCGCTTGTCCTCGCGCCTGGTCCGCACCGCAAACGTGCGCGCCTTGCTTCCCGATGCGCGCTTGATCGCTTCGCGCGAGATCGATTGGATATCGCGCGGCGTCGAATAGCTGAGCGAGAAATTCTGCAGGCCGAAGATCAGCGCCGCGCGCTCGGCCGCGATCTCGTCGCTGAGCTCATCAGGGATTTGCACCATCAGGCGCGGCCCGACGCTGCGGATGTTGCCCAGCCAGTAATCGCCGAACAGGTCGCGCAGATTTTGCTTGACCTGGTCGACGAATCGCCACTGATTGCGCCCCTTGAGCGCAATCTCGTGGTACCTGCCAATGAGATATCGCATGCTGTTCTCTTATCCCCTCTCGCTTTAAGGAAATCTTCGCATAACCCGGCCCGCAGTTCTCCCCCTCGCCCCAGCAGCGAGAGCCGCCGCGCCTGAGAGCAAAGTAGTGCGCTGCGCGCAACTTTGCGCTTCAACTGGGTGCAGGGGTCACCCCTGCCGCTCACCGCGCAGGCGATTGCGTTGGATCATCCATCGCGCTTGCAAGATGCCCGCCGCGCGCGATTATCTGTAGCGATGAGTGACGACGCCACCTTCAACCTTCAGGTCGAGACCATCCGGCGCAAGCTTTCCACCGTCACTCCTCCTCCGCGCGAGGCGCTCGCGAACAAGTCCAACGCCGCCGCCGTGCTGATACCGCTGTTTGAGCGCGGCGGAGAACTTCACATCCTGTACATCCGCCGCTCCGACCACGTCGCCAGCCATCGCGGCCAGGTCGCCTTCCCCGGCGGCCGCGTTGACGCCGGCGATGCGACCCTGCTCGACGCCGCTCTGCGCGAGGCGCACGAAGAAGTCGGCATCCATCCTTCGACCGTCGAAGTGATCGGCGCCTTAGCCACGATGCAAACGACGACCAGCGGAATCGTCGTCGCGCCGTTCGTCGGCGTCATCCCGTCCGACGCGCCGCTCAAGCCGCAGCCCTCCGAAGTCGCGCAAATCTTCGACGTACCGCTCACGGCGCTGCGCGACCCAAAGTTCCGCGGCGACTACGAATGGAAGAGCGAAGGCCCGGCGGCTCGCACGTCGAAGTTCCCGGCAATCCTCTACGCGGGCCAAACAATCTGGGGCCTGACTCTCCGCATCACGCTCAATCTGCTTGAGCTGCTGGATCCGGCGAGATCCTGAAAATACGGAAAGCTCCCTCTTTTTCTTCGAACTCTGCTTGTAATTACACTAACGATGTAATAACTTTCGCCGCCTGATGCCGCAACTTGCTCCTCTCGACGGACGCCTCGCCCGCTCGGCTCGCACACGCCATGCCGTGGTTGATGCGCTCCTCGATCTCCTCGGCGACGGCGACCTGCGCCCGACCGCTGCGCGAATCGCCGAACGCGCCGGCGTCTCGTTGCGGCTCGTGTTCCATCACTTCGACAACGTCGAGACGATCTACAACGAACTCGCCGACCGCCAGGCCGAGCGCGTCAAGCCGCTCACCGTGCCGATTTCAGTCACGCTACCCTTTGCGCGCCGCGTCGCGGAATTCTCCACGCAGCGCGGCCGCCTGCTTGAGACGCTATCGCCGGTGCGCCGCGCCGCCGTGTTGATGGAACCGTTTCGTCCTGCTTTAGCCAAACGCCTCAAGAATGCGCGCGATCTGATGCGCGCAGCCGCGATTGCCGCATTCGCGCCCGAGCTCTCGAAGCTCACCGCCGATCCAAGGCGCGCGACCATCGCGGCGCTCAACGTCGCCACATCGTGGGTCGCGTGGGAGCAGATGCGGCGGCATCAGGGACTTTCCGAGACCGAAGCGCGCGGCGTGATCGCGACTACTATCCGCGCGCTGCTGACAACGTGAAACGATAGAATCCGCAAACGGGAGCTGAAGCTAATGGGACGCAATATCCTTTTCATCACCACCGATCAGCAGCGCTACGACGCGCTCGGATGCAACGGCGGTACAATCGCGCAGACCCCGGTCGCCGATCGGCTCGCCGCCAATGGAATCAACTATCGCCGCGCGCACAATCAGAATGTCGTCTGCATGCCCGCGCGCTCGACCATGATCACCGGCCAGCACGTGCGCACTCACGGCGTCGTCGCCAACGGCGTCGCGCTGCCGCCCGACTCGCCGAGCGTCGCCGCCTATCTCCACGAGAAGGCCGGCTACCGCACCGCGCTGCTCGGCAAGGCGCATTTCGAGCCCGCGTTCGATTTGCAGGGGCGATGGTTCGAGAACCAGATGGCGCGCAAGGACTCGACCGGTCCGTATCGCGGCTTCGATCGGATGGAACTCGCGATGCACTCGCCGGTCGGCGGCTGGCACTACTCGCTGTGGCTGCAGAAAAACCATCCCGACGAGATTGCCGGCTTCGCGCCGATTCTGAGCGCGATGCCGGGCGGCGACACCGGCGCGCCCGAAGTGAAGTACAATCCCATTCCGCGTGAGCATTACCACACCGACTGGGTGGCCGCGCGCACGATCGCGTATCTCGATTCGCTCGATCCCGACGACAACTGGTTCGTCTGGATGAGCTTCCCCGACCCGCACCATCCGTGGGATCCGCCGCAGGACGAGGCGCGCCGAATCAACTGGCGCGATCTCGATCTGCCCGCCGGCTACCCCGGCTCGCGCGAGAAGATCGAAAAGATTCTCGCCGGCAAACCGCGCCATTGGCTCGATTGGTACGAAGGCCGCTTCGGCAACTTCGAGGGCGGCCCCGGCACCTTCGTCCCGTGCAAGCTCACCGAGGATCAGATTCGCGAAGTCAACGCGCTCACTCACGTCGAGAACGAACTGATCGACCAGGCATGCGGCCGCGTACTCACGCGCATCGCGGAGCGCGGATGGGAGTCGCGCACCGACGTGATCTACACCACCGACCACGGCGAGCTGCAAGGCGACTTCGGCCTGCTCTACAAGGGCCCGTATCACGTCAACGCGCTGATGCGGCTGCCGATGATCTGGCGCCCCGCACCCTCGGCCAACGTCACGCCGAGCGAAGTTTCGGAGCCCGTCGGGCAACTCGATCTCGCGCCGACGTTCTGCCAAATCGCCGGCGTCCCGGTTCCCGACTGGATGCAGGGCAAGCCGCTGCCGGTCGCGCCCGGCTCCGGCCGCGAGCGCGTGATCACGGAATGGGACAGCCAGTTCGCCGCGATCGGGATGCATCTGCGGAGCATCTACCGCGACGGCTACACGCTGACGGTGTACGAGAAATCGACGCGCAACGTCGGCTTCGACCTCGCCAATATTCCGCCGATGCTCGCGCCGCGCGGCGGGATTTTCGACATCCGCTACGACGGCACCGAAGGCGAGTTCTACAACCTGCGCGAAGACCCGATGCAATGGCGCAATCTGTGGAACGATCCCGCCTACGCAAAACTGAAGTCCGACCTGCGCGCCGATTTGTACGACAACCTCCCGCCCGAGCGTAACCCCAAGCTGCCGGTCGAGGCTCCGGCGTGAGCGGGGGAAGGGTAAATCATTTGATTGAATTTGAAACCCACGTTGGGTTTCAAACTTCCTTCGGCAGGGGTGACCCCTGCACCCAGTGACGAAGAAAAGATGCGGGACTTCGTCCCTGTTTGGAGGTTTTTTTGTGTCATCCTGAGCGCAGCGAAGGATCTCGCGCGCAAGCGCGTTCGCTTCTTCTTACCTCGCCCGTTATTTTCACGGGAGAGGAGGCCGGCGGGCGTAGCCGCCGGTAGGCGAGGGTTCTGCGATCGCACCACAAAAGCCGGTCTGCTCGCTCTTTGTGTCATTCTAGAGCGAAGCGAAGAATCCCGGGTCCTTCTTTACCTCTCCCTTCGGAGAGCTTTGCGTAACTTCGGCGGACACGCCCAGGCAGAAACCAGAATCTTGAATCGCGCGCAAAAGAGCGCCCTGAATAAGGACCCTCACCTTCGATCCTCTCCATTCTGGGAGAGGGGAATATGCATGGCCCAGTTATGCAAAGGTCTCCGAAAGGAGAGGTAGGAGAGATTACACATGACACCATTGAAGTTGGTTGGCGGGTTCGGGTCGCCCTACTCGCGGAAGATGCGGGCGGTGTTGCGCTTTAGGCGCATCCCGTTCACCTGGATTATGCGCGGGTCGGCTGAGGATGTTGCTATCCCCGACGTTCCAGTCGCGCTGATACCGGTGCTCGTCTTCGAGAACAACGAGGCGATGATCGACTCGACCTTTCAAATTAAGCGGCTCGAGAAGATGTTTGCCGCGCGATCGATCATTCCGCGCGATCCCGCGATCGCGTTTCTCGACGCGATCCTCGAAGACTATGCCGACGAATGGCTGACCAAGCCGATGTTCCATTACCGATGGAAGTACGCCGCTGACATTCACAAGGCGTCGCATGTGCTCGCACTCGATCGCAATCCGCTTATGAGCCGCGACACGCTGGCAAAGATGTCGAGCTACATTGCCGAGCGCCAAATCGAACGGCTGCGCGTCGTCGGCTCCAACGACGTGACGACGCCCGTCATCGAGGCGAGTTACCGGCGCATCCTCGGCCTGCTCGATTCGCATCTCGTCGGCGGGAATCGATTCCTCATGGGCGCGCGGCCGGGAGCCGGCGACTTCGGCTTCTTCGGCCAGTTGAGCCAGCTCGCGCATTTCGATCCCACGCCCGCCGCGATCGCCGCCGCCGAGACTCCGCGCGTCGTCTCATGGGTCTCGCATCTCGACGATCTCTCGTCGCTCGAGGTTGACGACACGCCGTGGCCGTCGCGCGACGACGCCGCCGCATCGCTGCGCCCGTTCCTGGTCGAAGTCGGCCGCGTCTATGCGCCCTTCCTGATCGCTAACGCGCGCGCACTCGCTAGTCGCGCGACTGAAGTGCGATGCGAGATCGACGGCCTGCCGTGGGTGCAGCAGCCCTTCCCTTACCAGGGCAAGTGCTTGAGATGGTTACGCGAAGCTCGCGAGGCGCTGAGCGCCGCCGATCGTGAATATGCGGATGCGGCGCTGAAATCCACCGGCGCCGACTCTATCTTCAGCGCGCCCATCTGAGAGCGCTTGTACTCGCGGCCTGCAAGTTCTATTGACCTGCACTGGATGCGTCCATAACTTCGATCTCGTGAGGCGCAAGATCGAGCATACGTCGGCGTCGCCGGACGATACGCCATCTCGATTGCAAGCATTGGTCGCGGTGATGCTGCTGTTCACGCTTGCGCTCGGCCTGCACGTTCAACTCGCCAGGTACGACAATCTCTCCACGTTCCCAACCAGGCATATCCTGCACGGTGACCTCCGACCTGACAGTGGCACGTCGAGCGGAATCTTCACCGATATCCACGACGCGGTCGCTCTCGTATTCGCCGCAGGTCTGCTGCCGCGCAGCAATGCGGCTCCCAGGCGGTTCTCGGGCTCCGTTGCGCCGTCCGCCGAGCCTGTCGAGCGCGAATTTTTGAACTATCTCGCTCTCTTCGTGCGTCCGCCTCCTGTGCTTTTCGCAGCGAGCTGTTAGTCGAAGCCGACCGGCCGCCTTCGCGAAACCGATGCTTGTCGGCTCGCGATTGGCGTGTTCCCTATTCGCAAGCAGAAAAGAGAGAGCAAGGAAATCGAAAGAAGTGTTTTCAGCATCAGTCGCGCCATTCGCTTACGTTGACGCCGCGTCGAAGATTGCGCTCGCAGTCGCCGTGGGCCTGCTCGTTGGGCTGGAGCGGGAGTGGGCGCAGAAGGCGGTCGGCGTCCGCACCTTCGCGATCATCGCGCTGCTCGGGACGCTGACTTACCTGGTCGCTCCGCAGCTCGAGATCGCGGCCCTATGCGGAACCTTCCTGCTCGTCATCCTGTTGAACGTCCATCACCTGCTGAAGAGCTGGCAGTTCCCGACCGCGGATACATCCGCACCCGCAAAAGTCGCGCGCGAGTCCGCGTACGCGATCGATCGCGATGCCCCGCTTGAAATAACCACCTCCGCCGCGCTGCTGGTGACGCTGATGCTCGGGGCGCTGATCGGACAAGGGCATTACTTCACCGCGATCACGTCGGCGATCGTGATGACGATGCTGCTGGCATGGAAAGAAGGCCTGTCGCGCTTCGCCGGCGGATTGCAGCCTGAAGAGATACGCAGCGCCGTGCTGCTGGGCCTGCTCACTTTCGTCATCTACCCGTTGCTGCCGGACAGATTTATCGATCCGATGGATCTGCTGAATCCGAGGCAGTCGTGGCTGATCGTCGTCGTCATCGCGGGACTTGGTTTCGCCAACTACGTGATGCTGCGGTTTTACGGAACCCGCGGCACCTATTACGCGGCCTTTCTTGGCGGACTGGTCAACAGCACGGCGGCGGCGACCGAGCTTTCCGGTCTCTTCAGAGGAGTGAACAACTCCTCACTCGCCGTCGCGGTGGTGATGGTGACGAGCGTCGCGATGTTTCTCCGCAACCTGGTGATCCTCGCGATCTTCGCTCCCGCCGCGGTCGGCACCGCCCTGTTCCCGCTGCTCGCGATGACGATCGCCGCGCTGTGCGCCGTCTGGGTGCATCGCGACCGTGACGGCGCCAGCGTGTCGCCACTCTCGCTGTCCTCGCCGGTGTCGATGCCTCATGTACTCAAGTTCGCCGCATTATTCGTGACGATCGCCGCGGCCGGCACGCTCGCGGAGCGATACTTCGGTACGCTCGGATTTCTGGCGCTCAGCGTCCTCGGCGGGTTGGTGAGCAGCGCGAGCACTACCGCCACCGCGGCCACGCTCGTCGCCGCCGGAAGAATCACGCCAGACAGCGCCGGGATCGCGGTCGTGCTCACGTCGATGGCAAGCGCGGTCGTCGATATGCCGATCGTTTACCGGCAGATTCGCGACAACGCCGTCTTCTACCGGCTGGCTGGAGTATCGGTGCTGGTCCTGATAATCGGGCTCGGCGTGATGACGCTGGGACAATCGGAGAGTCACGAAATCCAACGCCTCACCCTGCAAACGATTCAAAGCCTGCGGGCACCCGCCCAATAGAGCCCGGGTCACGTTCCAGCTTGATCAAACTTGCGTGACTGTGTAGCTGTACGCGCGTGAGTCAAGAAATCCCACTCGGAGCCAAGTCGATGAGCAAGCCGCATCGCGACTCAAGAACAATTCTCGTAATTGCCGTTTTGATTCTCGCCATCGGCGGCGCAGCATCGTTGGCGCGCGCCGGCGCCGAGGCGGCGCTGATGAACCAGGTCAACGCCGCACTGCGCAGCAACGGCCAACTCAACGGCGCCAAGGCTTACACGGCGGCGGAGGGCGTGGTCGTACTTTACGGGATGGTCTTCGACGAAAAGGATCGGGTGCTGGCCGAGCAGGTTGCAAATGGAGTGCCCGGCGTCAACTCGGTCGTCGATAACCTGCGGACCAAGACCGGCAAATGGCACGAGGAAGAAGAGCGTATCCAGCTGCAAATCCAGAGCAACGGCTTCAATGACGTGCAGGTGCGAGTGGTAGGACCTTACGTTTACCTCTCGGGACAGGTCGTCGGCGAGGGCGAGAAGCAGCGCGCGGCCAGTGTGGTTGCGTCGGTCGCGCCGAACAAGCAAATCAACAACATGATCTGGGCCCAGCCCCCTCCGATGTTCTAAGCGAGTTCAGGGACTGACGAGCATCTCGAAGTACGATACGTCGATCAGATCGGCCGGTACCACTCCGAGCGCCGCGAGGATTTCATTGACGGCGCCGCGGCTGCGTTCGGGATCGTCGCCGTCGGCGATCACCGCCTCGATCTCGCCGTAGTCACCGAGGCGCGCGACCTGGTCGAGATGCAGCCGCACGTTGTCGCGCATCATCAGCACTCGCGTCTTTTCAACTACCGCAATTGGGCCGAGCGCATTGGCGAGAATTCGCATTGTCCCGATCGGATCGCCAACCTTGACGATGTCGTAGCTGCTCAGCATCAGCGGGCCGCTCTCGTCGCGATGGTAGAAGATGAGAACACTGCTGCCGTTTTCCTCGCGCAGCTTCAGCTTGCCGTTGGCGACGCGAAAGAAAGTGTCGCGCTGATTGAGTACCGCGCGGCGCGTGTATCCAATCGCGCTCACACGCTGCTCGGCCTCGGCGTGATTCGACAGACGGAACTTCGCTTCGAGGTTTTTCATTTGATAGGGCCGCGTCGGCGTGAAAAACTTGACACTTCGCGAAGCTCGCGCATAGGCTCCCACGACCTCGCACGGCATTCACTTGAGTAAATCACCCGACACGAATCCGGACGACGCCAGGCTGATCGAGGCAGGCTTCGACCCTGCCCTTGCACCCGTCGATGCGATCGCGAAACTCCGCGAGCTGCGATGGAAGCCCGGCGTAGGGGATACCGCAATCGCGCGCGCCCTCGGCAATATCGCAGACGCCGGCGCCGCGGCGATGCTCGTTGAGATGGAAGCCGGCGCGGCCCGCGCAATTCGTCGCGAGGTTCGCCGCGCGCTGTACAAGCTGAAGCAGCACGGCATCGACGCGCCCGCGGCCACCGCGCCGGCGGCAACCGCGATCCACGATAGCGCCGCTGACAAGGAAACGGCGGCGATGTTCTCGCCGATCGACGGCGAAGGCGCGCGTATTGTGTGGATCGTCAAGCCGCGCATGCAGGGCGGCCTGATCCGGATGTGGGCGCTGATCTCGGAGCAGGAAGGTCTGGTCGGCGCGCAGAATACCCACCTGTCGCGGCGCGAGCTGAAGTCCGAACGCGACGAACTCGAGCGGCGCGCGCAGGTCAAGCTGGTCGATGGCGACTGGCGCGTCGCCGACTTCATCGCGTGCGAGGCATGGCGCAGCACGCCCGAGTCGCGCCGCGGACAGGTCGGAAACTTTCTCGCGCTGCGATCCGAGTTGATCGCGTCGCCGCCGCCGACCGAGCTGGTGCATCCTGTCTATACGGAGCTTGCGGCAGAGGCGGCAGGCGAGCCGTCGGTCGAGCTGCTCAAGGAACCCGAACTGCTCGAATGGCGGCTGCCCGACGCGATTCTCAAACCCTACGTCGATGAGATTAACCAGGCTGGCGAGAGCGTGATCGTGTTGAGCCCCGTCCATAAGCAGGAGCGCGTGAATGCCGTCATCGAGCGCGCGACCGCCGAATTGCTGAGCGGCGACAGCGGCCGACGAATCCAGCGGCGGCTCGAAGATATCGCCTACTACATCGCGCGAGTCGGACGCCGCACGCAGGCCGGATGGGCCACAGCAGCGGCGGCGCGGCTGCGTGACGGAGTCGATGTGACGAAGGTGCTGTTCTTCCAAGCGTTCATCCGCACGCAGCTCGGCACCGTCGCGGCGGCGGAGCAGCAGAAAGCCGAGGAGGAGCCGCGCCTGATTATGACTCCGGCCGAAGCGATGCGCGCCCGCGAAGCCCGCGAAGCAAGAACGCGCCGCCGCTAGAGATTCTCTCGCGCCACTCAGTCGGCTACGATGCGTCGAGTCGGGCCGCACCGGAAGCTGACGCTGATTTAAAGCATAACTTTAATATTCAGGATAACAATCGATGATCGATCAACAGCCGCTGCGTGGGGTTCGGGTGCTCGACCTGTCGCGCGTTTTGGCGGGGCCGTTTTGCACGATGAACCTGGCGGACCTCGGCGCCGAGGTAATCAAGGTCGAGATGCCGGGGCGCGGCGACGACTCGCGCAGCTTTGCGCCGATGATGCCGTCGGGCGACTCGGGCTATTTCTACAGCGTCAATCGCGGCAAGCGTAGCGTCACGCTTGACTTGCGCACCGACGAGGGCGCTGCGGTTTTTCTGGAGTTGGCGGCAAAATCGGATGTAGTGGTTGAGAATTTCTCGCCGGGCACGATGGATCGTTTCAAAGTCGGGTACGCGCAGCTCAAGGCCGCCAATCCGAAAATTATTCTGTGCTCGATTTCCGGATTCGGGCAGACCGGGCCGAAGACCGCGGCGCCCGCCTACGACATCGTGGCGCAGGCACTCGGCGGCACGATGAGTATCACCGGCAATCCGAGCGGCGAGCCGGTGCGATGCGGCGTGTCGGTCGGCGATCTGTCGGCGGCGCTCTACGGCGTGATTGCGATCATGGCGGCACTGCGCGTGCGCGACCGCGACGGCGTGGGCAATCACGTCGACATCGCGATGCTCGATTGCCAGGTCGCGATGCTCGAGGATGCGCTCGCGCGCTACTCGGTGTCGGGCAAGATTCCCGGGCGGCTCGGCACGCGGCATCCGTCGATCACGCCGTTTCAGCAGTTTCGCGCGGCCGACGACTACTTCGTGATGGGCGCGGGCAACGAGGCTATCTGGCAGCGTTTCTGCGACGCGATCGCGATGCCGCAACTGAAAGACGACCCGCGCTTCCTGACCAACGCCGATCGCACGGCGAACCATCCGGAGCTCGAGGCGATTCTCGCGCGCGCTTTTGCGATGCGGCCGCGCGATCACTGGCTGCGAATCCTCACCGACGCGTCAGTGCCGTGCGCGCCGATCGCCAACGTCGAGGAGGTCACGCGCGATCCGCATCTGGCGGCGCGCAACATGATCCTGCGCGCGGAGCATCCGGAGTTCGACGGCCTGATCGTGCCGGGATCGCCGCTCAAAAGCGCCGGCGATACGGATATCCCTTTGACCCGATCGCCGCGGCTGGGCGAGAGCACCGACGAAGTGCTGGCGAGCGTGCTCGGCTACGATAGTTTGCGGCTATCGGAATTGCGTAAGCGTAGTATCATATAGGGCTAACGATCTGCGGCGGGCGCCGGTATGGAGCGTCGCCGCCATAAGGAGAACATAGTGCGCGAAGTTGTTATCGTCGATGGAGTCAGGGTTCCGATTGGCAAGGCCGGCAAGGACAAGGGCTACTACAAGGATATCCGCGCCGACGACCTGGGCGCGATGTGCATCCGCCGCCTGCTCGAGAAAAATCCGAAGCTCGACCCCAAAGAAATCGAGGACGTAGTCTGGGGATGCGCGAATCAGACCGGCGAGCAGGGCCTGAACGTGGGCCGAATGATCGGCCTGCTGTCGGGGTTGCCGGTAGAAGTCGCGGGCACGACGATCGATCGCCAATGCGGATCGAGCCTGCAGGCGGTGAACTTTGCGGCGCAGGAAATAATGACCGGCGCGGGCGAGGTCGCGATTGCGGGCGGCGTCGAGCATATGACGCACGTTGCGATGGGCTCGGGAATCCTGCCGAATCCCAAGCTGCTCGAGATGTTCCCGCGCGACATGTTCTTCATGGGAATGACGGCCGAGCGGCTGGCCGATATGTACAAGATAACGCGCGAGCAAGCGGACGCCTTCTCGCTGCGATCGAACATGCGCGCGGTGGCGGCGCGCGAGCGCTTCAAAGAAGAAATCGTGCCGGTCAAGCTGCCCGATGGACAGGTCGTCGACGTTGACCAGGGACCGCGCGCGGAAACGACGATGGAAAAACTCGCCGGGCTGAAGCCTTCATTCAAGCCCGACGGCCAGGTGACGGCCGGCAACTCCTCGCAGTTGTCCGACGGCGCCGCGGCCGTGCTGCTGATGAGTGCGGAGCGGGCTAAGGCGCTCGGGGTCAAGCCGTTCGCGAAGATTCGCGCGACAGCGGTCGCGGGCGTGCGTCCGGAAATCATGGGATGGGGTCCGGTGCCCTCGACGCATAAGGCGTTGGCGCGCGCGGGACTCAAAATCGGCGACATCGACCTGTTCGAAATCAACGAGGCATTCGGCGCGCAGGTGCTCGCCTGCAACACTGATCTCAAGATCAACGAAGAGCGGCTCAACGTGAACGGCGGCGCGATCGCACTTGGACATCCGCTCGGATGCTCCGGCGCGCGGCTGGTGGTGACGTTGACGCATGAGATGCGCCGGCGCGGCGTCGCGCTCGGAGTGGCGACGATGTGTATCGGGATCGGCCAGGGTATCGCGACGGTGATCGAGCAGGTATGAACCGCGGCGGACAGGGACTGCGCGCGCTCGCCATCGTGATATCACTGGCGCTGATCGTTGGTGCGTTCTACAACTTCAGCCTTCGGATGCGCACAAAGCCGGCGCCGCTTCTCCGGCTCGACACGCCGCAAGCGGCCACCTCGCCCGGCGATGAAGGCCTCGAATTCAGCGCACCCGGCCTCGACGGCAAGGATATCAATCTGAGCAGTTACCGCGGGCATCCGGTGATCGTCGATTTCTGGGCGACGTGGTGTGGGCCGTGCCGCAAGCAGATTCCCGAATTGGTCGCGCTCTACAAGAAATACAACAAGTCGCGCGGCCTGGTGATAATCGGAGTTTCGTGCGACCTGATTCAGGGCGACGGAGTGAAGGCAGTCGCGCCGTTCGTCGAAGAGTTCCGGATGAATTATCCGATCGCGCTGGCAGACGAGCGGCTGACAGACAGCATGGGAATTGAAGCGATACCTACGACGCTGTTCATCGGACGCGACGGTAAACTGGTCTCGCGAATAGTAGGCGCGGGTCAGGCGGGCGAAATTACCGACAGCGCAAAGCAACTGCTCGACGGTGTCAAAGGTCCGGTCGCGCCGAGCAAGCCCGACGACATCAATGGCCACGTCGTAAACATCTCGGTCGTGAAGTAGGTTCGGGAGGCTGGCGCATTGCAACCATAGCTATTTCACCAGGTTGCCTTCGACGTACTCCCAATTTGTAGTTTCGGAGAATATCTCGCCGCTGCCTTTTGCGAAGGCACCCGCCGCGTAAGTGTCGCCCTGAAGCTGCGCCATCATCCACGCGGTAGGGTATCCGAGGTAGCCGTAAACGCCGAAGGTGCATCCCAGTTGTCGCCTAAATATCCAACCGTTGGAGCATTCCGGCTGGCCCTGAACGTCGAGGTGATCGGACCCGATCAGCGTTCCCTTCACTTTTGCGATCCCGCTCGGCGCGGCGTCGTAGTAAGCCTGTATCGATTGCTCACCGGACTCCCATGAGTACTGGGTCGGCGGCGAGATCCCGTCCTCGGAACCGTCGATGAAGAATATGGATCCGTTCGTCAGGTTTTTAGTGTCGGTACAGTTGAGCTTGCTGCTGCAAAAGAAATGCTTGGGCAACTCGATCGCGATGACGGTCTTTATCGAGCCTTTGGATTTGATCAGCGCGTTGATCGCGCCGGTGGCGCCTTGAGAATGGCCCAGTGCGCCGATCTCCTTCACGTCGAGCTTCCGGTAGAAAATGCTCGCCGCGTTGCTGTTCTCACCGATCATGAAATTCGCCGCGTCGAGTATTGTCTGTCCGGGGCCGGTGTATTCATCTTCCGTGGCGACGACCACGAAACCCCACGAGGCCACGTGCCTCAGAAAGTAGTCGTATTGATCCGGCTTTGCGTAAGTCCCATTTCCCCAGGTGAGGATCGGGTGTTTGAATCCGCCGGCGCCCAACTTCGTCGGATAATACAGATCAAATCTGTTTCCTGACGAATCGCAGCACGCGCCCGCAGGACTGGCCGTCACCGCCCATGGGCCACTTGCATAATATTTCAACTCGATCGGCCTGCTCGGGTAGTTGCCCGTGTTCGCGGGCGTGCTCGTGCTGCATCCGAGCATCATCGCCATCGCCAATAGCCACGGAAGCGGCTTTGTCCGCACCGCCGACTGGCCGCCGCGAATGGTGTCTCTGTCGTGCATCGGGTTGACGGGACAGTAGCTGAGTCGGGCGCGATAGGAACAGGCTTGTGGATTCACATCCGCGATGCGGGCTAAGATGCCGGTTTAGTGATGGACCCCAGGGAAATCGAGACGATGATTGCGCGCGGGATCCCCGACGCTCAAGTCGAGGTGCGCGATTACACCGGCGGCGGAGACCATTTCGAGGCGCTGGTGGTCAGCCCGAGTTTCGAGGGCAAGGGTTTAATCGAACGGCATCAACTGGTGTATAAGGCGCTGGGCGACGCGATGCGCGTGCAGGTGCATGCGCTCACGCTCAAGACGCTGACGCCGGCGCAATATCAGAACCGCAGATAAGAGGAAGAGAAAATGGCGGACATAATCGAAAAGATCGAAGCGGCAGTCAAAGAAAACAAGATCATGATCTTCATGAAAGGCAACCGGAGTTTTCCGCAATGCGGATTCTCGGCTGCCACCGTTGCGATTTTCGACGAGATCGGCGAGCCCTACGCGACGGCCGACGTGCTGAGCGATCCGGAGCTGCGCGACGCGATCAAGCGCTACAGCAGCTGGCCGACGATTCCGCAGGTCTATATCGACGGCAAGTTCGTCGGCGGCTGCGATATTATTCGCGAGATGCACGAGTCGGGCGAGCTCGAGCCACTGGTGAAGGCGGCAGTCGGGGCCCCGGCGCAGCAGTAATCGGTTAGCGTTCAGCTAATCCGCGGAACCCTCACCTACCGGCCGCGATGCGGCCGGCCGCCTCTCCCGTAAAGTAACGGGCGAGGTAAGAACAGTCCGGGAGGCAATCATGCTTACTGAGCAGGAACGTTCTTTTCTTGAGGCGATGGCCAAGACTCCGATGCCTACCGACGTGATTGGGCTACGGACGCTGATGGAAACGTTCGCGCCGATGATGAATCAGAATCTTCCCGAGATTGGCGCGTTGCATGAAGCCGTCGAAATTCGGCCTGGTCTCACCGCCGACATCGCGGTGCCGAAGGGTAAGGGACCGCATCCGTTGGTCGTCTATCTGCACGGCGGCGGATGGGTCGGGGGCAGTCCCAAGTCGCATCGCAAACTCGGAATGCAATTCGCCGAAGCTGGATACCTGACGATCAATGTCGATTACCGGCTCGCGCCCGAGCATCCGTTTCCCGCGGGGTTCGATGATTGCGTGTATGCGGTGAAGTGGACCGGCGAGAACGCCAAGCGATGGAATGGCGACGCGTCGCGGCTGGCGGTTGGCGGCGATTCCGCCGGCGGCAATCTAACTGCGGCGACAGTTACGTCGCTGGCGGCGGAGAAATACGCGGGGCCGGCGAAGCCGAAGGCGGCGCTGTTGATTTATGGAGTGTTCGATTTCCCCGCAGTGATCAAGCGGGAGAAAGATGCCGCTGCATTCGACGGAATGGTAAGGGCGTACGCGGGCGCAGGCTATCCCGCGATTCTCGAGGATCCGCGAGTCAGTCCGCTGCGTGCAGTGAAACCGGGTGCGATGCCGCCGAGCTTTGTAATCTGCGGCGCGGCGGACACGCTGTTGCCGGAGACGCATTCGATGGCGGAGGCACTCAAGCGCGCCGACATCCGGCACGAAGTGGCGATCTACGACGACATGCCGCACGGCTTCCTGCAGATGGATGTGCTGTCGGGATGCAAGCAGGGACTCGACAAGATGTTCGATTTTCTGCGGCGCACGCTCTAGCGCGTCCACGAACTCAATCGATGACGCGCTTGCCGGGTTGACGCACGCTTCTGACCAGTTGCTCGGTGACCTGCTCGACGATCCATTGCGGCTTCCATTTGCCGCCCTCGCGATACCAGTTGGCGACGGTGAAGGCGGCGCGCAAGATCACATAGGTCATGAGTTTCGGATCACCCGGGACGAAAACTCCCTTGTCGATTCCACTGCGCACGATATTCGTGAACATCCGCTCGTAACGACGCCCCAACGCTCGGATGCGCTTTCGATTCTCGGGGCTAAGCGACACGGGGTCGGGCACCGCGCGTTCGTAACGCCCCTCCTCCTCGAAAATTCTGGCGATCGCGGCTGCGGTCGCCTTGCGCAGGGCCAGTTCTGGATCTTTGTCCGCTAACGGAGCGATCGCCGCCAGTTTTTCGATCAATCGGTTTACCAGCTCGATTCGGATCTCGGTGAAGATTTCCTCCTTGGAGCGGAAGTAGTGATAGATGTGCCCCTTGGCCAATCCGCACTCGCGCGCTATCTGGTCCATGTTGGTGGCGTCGTAGCCGCCATACGCGAAAGCGCGCGCGGCTCCTCCCAGGATTTCCCGGCGGCGTTCCGCGGCCTTCGCGATGTCGCGGACGCGATAGCCGCGGACACCGAGCGGCCGCGCTTGGGCCGCCGCGGCCGATTCGAGTTTTGATTTGTTCGTCGCCATTCCTTCGGCATTCCGGCGCATACTCCTTGACCGGACTGCTCGTTTTAGAATATCTGTTTTAAGAGGACGAAAGCAACGGGAGTTGTAGTCATGGATCGAACCTACGTCGTCACAGGCGCCACGTCCGGCATCGGCGCGGCAACAGCGCGCCATCTTCGGGAACGAGGCGGCCGGGTGATCGGCTGCGATCTACGCGACGCGGATGTCATCGCGGACCTGACGACCCGCGAAGGACGTGCGGCGCTGGTCAACGGCGTAACGCGCCTGTCCGGCGGCAGCATCGACGCGATCGTTGCCAATGCCGGCGGCGGCCCGGCGGAGACCATGCTCTCGTTGAACTTCTTCGGCACAGTGGCGACGCTCGAAGGGTTGCGACCACTCCTCAAGACCAGTCCCGCGCCGCGCGCCGTGATGGTCTCCTCAATCGCCTCGATGCAGCCGGCCGATCCACTCGTCGAAGCTTGTCTGAGTATGGACGAACCTGCGGCAACCGCCGCTGCAAGGGACGCGATCGCTGCCGGAAAGGGTCCTTTGGATCTATACGGCAGCGCCAAGCGCGCGTTGAACTGTTGGTGCCGAAGAGTCGCGATCAAACCGGATTGGGCCTGCCGGAATCCCGCTGAACGTGGTCGCGCCAGGCTTTATCGACACGCCTGCTGCCGCATATATCCTGTCAGATCCAGGCAGGAGTGCGGCGGCGGCAGGGATGGTACCGATGCGCGGGGCATATCCCGGCCGTCCTGAGCAGATGGCCGCCATGCTTGCCTGGTGCGTGAGCCCGGAGAATTCGCTGATGACGGGGCAAATCCTCTTTGTCGATGGCGGCGCCGAATGTTTGTCGCGCGGGGAGCGCTCGTGGTGAAACACGATTCGATGTCCGGCCGTCCGCCGCTCACTCTATGGACCAACATCCTGTATGGCGTCGGGTCGATCGCCTTCGGGGTGCATCTGGCCGTGCTCACTTCCGCGCTCCTGCTGTTTTACAACCAGGTGGTTGGGCTGCCTGCGGCGTGGGTCGGGGGCGCGATGGCGCTGACGCTGATCTTCGATGCGATCTGCGATCCGCTGATTGGAGAATGGTCGGATCATACGCGATCGCGATGGGGCCGGCGTCATCCGTTCATGTACGCCTCTGCGCTTCCGACCGCGGTCGCATTCTACTTCCTGTTCGATCCCCCGATCGGATGGACGCAGGGCCATCTGCTCATCTACTTCGCCGTGATGCTGATGACGGTGCGAATGCTCTTGAGTCTTTACGAAATCCCCAGCTCAGCGTTGGGACCGGAGCTCACGCTGGACTACGACCAGCGCACGACGCTGATGAGTTCGCGCTTCTTTTTTGGAACCCTGGGCGGAGCGGCGATCTCGGTGCTCGCGCTGCAAGTCTTCCTGCGCAAGGACGCGACCCATCCGCTGGGCCTGCTTAACCGCGCGGGGTACCAGCAAACCGCGCTGCTCGCGAGCATCGTGATTTTCGTGTCGATAATTATCTCGTGCGTCGGCACTCAGCGCTTCATCGGCAGCCTGGTCCACGAGCCGAGAGTTCAGACCACGTGGCGGGAGAAGTTCGGAGAGCTGAGCGGCACCCTGACCAATCGATCGTTTCTGGCGCTGACTGTTTCGGGAATAATCGGCGCCGTTTCCGCCGGCTTGAGGCAGGGACTCGACTTCTACATCTCGGCGTATTTCTTTGGACTGACGCCCGCCCAAATGTCGTACCTTGCCGCAGCCGGGCTGTTCGCCGCGTTTGCCGGGGTTGGTCTGGCGCCGGCAATCTCGAAGCGGTTCGGCAAGAAGCAATCCATGATCGGCGTCTTTTTCGCCTCGCTGTTCGCTTCAGTGGCGCCGATCGCGATGCGTCTGATCGGGATGCTGCCGCCCAACGGCACCGAGGCATTGTTCGCGATCGTGTTCGCCTTCAATTTCTTCGCCGCGACCCTCGGGCTTAGCGGATTCATCATTGTAAGCTCGATGATGTCCGACGTGGTCGAAGATGCCGCGGTGTCAACCGGACAACGCTCGGAAGGGCTGCTGTTTGCCGCCAACGGCCTCATATCCAAATGCGTCACGGGAGTTGGCACCTTCCTTTCCGGACTCATGCTCGCATGGGTCAGCTTTCCGCAGCATGCGACGCCGGGCGAGGTTGACCCGGCGATCCTGCATCACCTCGGCATGGCCTTTGTTCCGATCGTCACGACGTTCAGCGCGATTGCGATCGCAGTCCTGATGTTTTACGACATCGACCGCTCCACGCATCAGAGGAATGTCGAACGCCTGGAAGGGGCAGTGCAGCCCGATCCAGAAGCGGGCGCTGGGGTAAACGTGCTTGATGATGAGAGCGTACCGGCATCTGCGCGAGTTTCGTGAACGGTTGTAAACCTCAGGCTGGTTGATGACTAACCAATCGTCTTCCGCATCCGCTCAGGGCCTTGGCCGCAGAGAAGCGCACAAGTCGATCGGGCGCAGCCTGGCGATCAACGCGCTTTGCCCCTTTCTGCTCTATCGCATTCTGGAGTCCCACTTCCCGGCAAACAGCCTGATGCCGCTTCTATATGCGACGATCTTTCCCGTCATCGGGCTGATCGTCAGCCTGGCTCGCAAGCGCACTGTCAACGCCATCGCGATCCTCGTGATGGTGGGACTCACACTCCACATCGTCGTCACGCTGCTTGCCCCCAACGTCGGCGTCGCGCTCGTGGTCCGCTCGCTCGACGGCGCGCTCATCGGGCTCGCATTCGTCATCTCCGCGTTGATTGGCCGCCCTATCCTTCTGTTCGTCGCGAAGCAGGCCGTCGCCGGGGCCGGTGCTGAAGGTGCGGCGTTACTCAACAGGATGAACGCCAAAGACGGGGCGCGTGCGTTTTCCACGATCACGATGGTATGGGGCATCGCCCTGATGGCGATGAGCATGGTGCACGTCGTGCTGGCTCTGAAGCTGGCGCCCGCGGAGTTCCTGCTCGTCTCGCCGGTCGTCGGCGTCGTGACGATTGTGGTGCTTCTTGCCTGGACGGCGCGGTATTTGGCGGCGCGCCGGAGTCCAGTTCAGACGCCGGCGATCCGCGCGATGTCGTGAAAGTCTACGGCGGTTCGTCCGTCAAGCACGCGTAGCAGAGAGAGGATCAATGAACAGAAGATCATTTTTGAAAACAATCGGATCGGCGGCGCTCATACCGATTTTGCCGCGCCGCCTGTTTGCGGCGAGTACGAGTTTCAGCCGACGCCGACCTTCCGATGCGACGTGGCCATCGCAGGCGGCATGGAAGCAACTCAACGATGCGGTCGGCGGAAATTTGATTCCGGTCGAGTTTCCCCTTTCAGCATTGAAAACAGATCCTGACGGCGCCGCCGCCAAGCTTCTCATGGACAACATCCGAAATCCTTATTACGTCGGCGATCAACCGGGGCTCACGGAGACCCTGGGATGGGTCGATGCGTGGGCCACCAAGCCAAGCGCTTACGCGGTCGCGGCAAGAAATGCCCAGGACATTGCAGCGGCGGTGAATTTTGCCCGCGAAAATGACTTGCGCCTGGTAGTAAAGGGCGGCGGCCACAGCTACCAGGGCACCTCCAATGCGCCTGATTCGCTCCTGATCTGGACGCGGCACATGAACCAGATCGAGATGCACGACGCATTCGTCCCGAATGGATGCGAGCATGCTATGCAACCGCAACCAGCGGTGACGGTGGGCGCTGGGACGATCGGGATGCAGGCATACGACGTTGTTACGACCAAGGGTGGTAAGTACGTTCAGGGCGGAGGATGCACGACAGTATGCCTGGGCGGACTGGTTCAAAGCGGCGGCTTTGGGAGCTACTCGAAGCACTACGGCACCGCCGCGGGAAGTTTGCTGGAAGCCGAAGTAGTCACCGCCGACGGCCAGATTCGTATCGCGAATGCATGCACCAACCCCGACCTGTTCTGGGCGCTGAAAGGCGGCGGTGGCGGTACCTTCGGCGTAGTGAGCAAGATGACGTTGCGCCTGCATGATCTGCCCGAGTTCTTCGGCGCCGCCGGTTTCACAGTCAAAGCGGCGTCCGATGATGCCTATCGGCGCCTGATTCGCAAGTTCGTGAGCTTCTACCACGACCATCTCTTCAACGACCATTGGGGCGAGCAGGCCCACGTCAAGCCCGACAACACGCTCGAGATCAGCATGACCTCCCAGGGATTGGACGCCGATCAAGCGAAAAAGACCTGGCAGCCGTTTCTCGACTGGGTCGCGAATTCGACGAACGAATGTTCGATTACGGGACGGGTGAATATCGGATGCATACCGGCGCGACACTGGTGGGACGTGCAATGGTGGAAAGAGCATTGGCCTGAAATCGCTTTCCCGAATCCCAATGGCAGTCACCTAATCGGGTTGCTTGACTACGGCCTCGTACACCTGATTCCGCAGCCGCTCTTCAACTTCGACAATCGTCCCGGCGCGGGACCCAACAACGCATGGTGGAAGGGCGACGGTGGCCAGGTCGCCTGGTTCATCTGGGGTTACGAGTCGCTATGGTTGCCCGCGTCGCTGCTCGAGAATGACGCGCAGGATCGTCTCGCCGACGCGCTGTTTGCGAGCTCCCGGTATTCAGGTCTCGAACTGCATTTCAACAAGGGACTGGCAGGAGCGCCGCCCGATGCGATCGCCCTGGCGACAGACACCGCAACCAACCCCGCGGTGCTGACCGCCTTCGCTCTGATGATAGTAGGCAACGCCCAAGGACCCGCGTATCCGGGAATCCCCGGTCATGAGCCATCCGTCGATAAAGGCCGGGAAGCTGCGAAGCGCGTTGATCGATGCGTAGATCAACTCCGCGCGCTCGTGCCAAACGGTGGCGCGTACGTGAGCGAGAGCAATTACTTCGAGAAGGGATTTCAGCAAGCATACTGGGGAAGCAACTTCGCTCGCCTCGCCGAGGTCAAAAGGAAATACGATCCGGATGGGCTGTTCTTCGTGCATAATGGGGTTGGCTCGGACCAGTGGAGCACGGACGGCTTCACGAAGCTGTGAGGAACGTCGCCGATGCGCGCGCGTCCGAGGACATAAAGCATGACCGAGTGGTACGAAGACGACGAATTCTGGGAGAGCTTCGCGCCCTACTTCTTCACGGCCGGCAGGCTCGAGAGCTCAGGCGCGGAGGCTGACGAACTCGTCAAGCTGCTCGGGGTCGCGCCGGGCGGCAGCGTGCTGGACCTATGCTGCGGCGTCGGACGGCATTCGATCGCGCTGGCGCGGCGCGGATTGGCCGTGACGGGAGTCGATCGCACGCGCGCATTTCTCGACCGCGCGGAAGTCAGCGCGCGCAAGGAAGGGGCGAGCGTCGAGTGGGTTCAGGAAGATATGCGCGTGTTCAAGCGATCGAACGCCTTCGACGGCGCGATCAACTGTGTGACTTCGTTCGGCTACTTTGCCGACCCGGCCGAGGACCTGCTCGTTGCGCGAAATCTCCACGAGTCGCTGAAACCGGGGGCGCGACTTGTGATCGAAATGATGGGCAAGGAGATTTTAGCCCGCGACTTCCACGAGCGGACCTGGGAGCGATTGCCCAACGGCGCGATTCTGCTGCAGGAGCGCAAACTCAGCAGCGGATGGGACTGGCTCGAGAGTCATTGGATTGTTGTCGGGCAGAAGCGGCGGATGGAACTGACCTTCTCGAGCCGGCCCTACTCGGGCGCCGAGATTAGGGAAGTGCTGAAGCGAGCGGGCTTCAGGGAAGTGGAACTATTCGGCAGCTTGAGCAGGTCGCCGTACGACAATCGGGCATCGCGACTGGTGGCCGTCGCGACGAAGTAGGAACCTCTCCCCCAACCCCTCTCCCTTCAGGCGAGGGGAGCCGGAACGGGCCATTTCAGGAAAAGAAGATTTACCAATAGCGGACGCGGCCGGTGTCTACGTGCACGAAGTCGCTCTTCGGGTAGTAGCCGACGCCGCCCGAACGCTGCGCGAGCGCGGCGCCCCGGAGCTGCTCCAGACTTCGTCCCGGCACCGAAATGTCGATCGCCTTTCCTTCGATATGGAGGCTGTGAACGGCGACGCCTTCGCTGTTCGCATGGAGCATCGCGTTGGTGAGCGGCGACCGGTATCCGGAAATCACTTGGAACGGTTCGTTCGTGCTGAGCCGATACTGGATTCGCGTGAGCAAATCGAGCAGCGAGGGATCGATCGGCTTTACTTCGTTGGCGCGGAAATCGCGCAGAACATAGTTGACGCGATCAAGTTCCTCGGGAATATAGCGGCCATTCTCCCAGTAAGTCGTGGTCAGGCTTTCTCCCGTGTGCAGGGCGTAGAACTTGAGCGAGCGGCGTCGAAGCTGAACTGTAGTGCGAGCCATCGCGACCGCGGGCACAACGAGCTGCGCCGCGGCCACCGCGCTAATGCGGAGGAACCGCCGCCGCGATAAGTCCGCGGGACGCGTGGATTGCGACTGTGACTGCTCCCTCAACTTTCGTCGCCGCAATAGTACCTGCTGGCGCTCCCCCTGCGAGCTCCGACGCGGCCGTCACGTCGCGCGCGATTCCATCCTGATCGGTGACAACTTTCCCGGCCCGATTCCAGTCGATTAGACTATCAACCCCGGCGGCCTGCGCAAGGGCCCTGACCCCGCCGATTCCACCGGTGCCTCTACCGTAAATGTCCTTCTCGCTCTCGAGGAAAATCCGTCCGTCGTCGAGTTGGGCCAGCATCAAGGGCAGGTAAACGGTTTCGCCGCGGTCATCCAGATCGACGGCATTGAACAGCGCCTCGATATTGTCGGGACGCAACCGCACGCAGCCATGGGTCACGTCGCTGTACACGGTCGCGGGATGATTGGTGCCGTGAATCCCTACGATTGGGAAACTCAGGCCGATCCAGTATTTGCCGAGCGGGTTGTTGGGCCCGGGACCGATCGCGCCGACGTGCCTGCCCTCCTCTTCCCCTTCCCGCTGAATCGACGCGGGCGGACTCCAGCTCGGATTTTCCTGCATCTGGATCACCGTGAACGAGCCGATCGGTGTCTGCCATTGCTTGCCGGGTTGCCCGACGGCGACCGGATACGCCCCGCTCAACTTGCCCTCTTCGAAATGAAAGAGCATCCGCTGTGGCAGGTTGACCTCGATGAAATCGGATTCTTCGGGAGGAACGATGTGACGATTGTCGATGTGAATCGTGTCGCCGGCATGGAGTCGATCGGTGACCTGCTGGTCGTTGTCGCCGGCAAGTATCGCGGCGCTCTCACCGAATCGCGAACCGAGACTTGTAAAAGAGTCGCGCGCCTCGGCGATGACATCGAATTCGCCGCCGACGATCTGATGCGCAATCGGCGGGAGCATCGCGGCGGGCGGTTCGACGATTGTCGCGGCAGGCGGTGGCCTTGCTTCCGACAATGGAGCAGGCGTTGCGTTTGGGCTCGCCTCGGCCAGGACAGATGCGCTCGATGCGCCGGCAGTGAGTGCGCACGAGAGGAACGCTACGACGATCGCGCGGTTCAGAGTTTGAATTGAAGTTGTCACCCTTCAATGGTGACCGCTATTGAACGCCAGCGCGAAGGCAGTTCGTCCGCAAGGGGTCTTGTCGGGACGCTAATGTCGCTATTGAACGCGAACAGAGATCGAACGCGCCTATTTCCGCATTTTCTTCAGCGCTTGATCGACCCCCGGCATTCGCTTGGGGAGTTCTTTGCCTTGCATCCTGGCCACTACGCCGCCGATGCCGAGAACCATGTGATGCGAGTGGGCGTTGCGAATCGCGGTGCTGAAGCCCATCGCGTCCTGCGCGGAATTGACGGCCCACTTGACCATCCGCAGCGTGAACCGGTCGCTCTCCGCGATTCGATTCGCGAGCGCCATCGTTTCGGTTTCGAGCTCGGCGCGCGGCACCACCAGGTTGACGAAGCCGAGGCGGGCGGCTTCTTCAGCGTCGACGAAGCGGCTCTGGAAGAGAATTTCCTTGGCCTTGCGCGGCGGCATGTCCCACGGAATCGAGAAGTACTGCAGGAGCGAAGGCAGGAACTTGGCGTCGTCGGAAGCAACGACGAGATCCATCGCGGCCGCGAACATCCAGCCGCCGAAGATGCACAGGCCCTGCACCTGCGCGATGGTGGGCTTGTCGAGGTCGCGCCATCGCAGCGTGTTGTCGAGGAACATCTGGCGCGAGCGGGAGTACTCGCCGCGCACGCCCTTGGGGAACGGGCGTCGCTGTTGGTCCTCTTTTTCCTCGGACGTGCCGAGGTCGTGGCCGGAGCAGAAATTGTCGCCGGCGCCGGAGAGAATGATGACGCGGACGTCGTCGTCGGCGTTGGCCTCGGCGAAGGCGGCGTCCATCTCCTCGAGCAGACGCCGCGATTGCGCGTTCTTGTAGCGCGGGCGATTGAGGATGACCTTGGCGATGCGGTCGTGCTTTTCGTAGAGAACTGGTTTTTCTTCCATTGCGATGCGTCCTGATTGAGCGGCGGTGGACTTCTCTCCGATTACATAAGAAGAGCGGCAAAGAAAAGGACCGGGATTCTTCGCCGCAGCGGCTCTGAATGACAGGGGGCGGGCTTGCTTGAGATTCGACCGGTTGGATACGGTCACAATCATCTTGGCCAAGGCGGTGCGAATTCATGGCGCTGTGGAAACCCGATCAAACATTTTACCCGTCGGCGCGAATGGCGATGCAGGCGCCGCGCGAACAGCTCGGCTACGTCGTCACGTTCAATCCCACGCCGGCGAATGGAAAACATGACGCGTTGTGCGTGCTCGACCTCGATCCGAAATCGAAGACCTACTCGCAAGTCGTCGGACGCGCCGAAGTGCCGAACACCGGCGACGAGTTGCACCATTTCGGCTGGAACGCATGCAGCGCCGCGCTGTGTCCATATGCACCGCATCCTCATATAGAGCGGCGTTACTTGCTGGTGCCGGGCCTGCGCTCGTCGCGGATTTATGTTTTCGATACGAAGCCCGATGCGCGCAGTCCGAAGCTGGTGAAAACGATCGAGCCCGAGGAGATCGCGTCGCGCACGGGATACAGCCGGCCGCATACCGTTCATTGCGGCCCCGACGCGATTTACGTCAGCGCGCTCGGCGACCCGAAAGGCGACGGACCGGGCGGAATCTTCCTGCTCGATCACGAGAGCTTCGACGTGCTTGGGCGATGGGAGGTCGATCGCGGGCCGCAGCGGTTCGCGTACGATTTCTGGTGGCATCTCGGCTGGGACGTCGCGGTCACGAGTGAATGGGGCACGCCGAATATGATCGAAAACGGCGTCGTGCCCGAGCTGCTGCTCGGCAACAAGTACGGCCACGCAATTCACATCTGGAATCTGCGCAACCGGCGCCATCTGAAGTCGCTGGACCTCGGCGCCGAGAATCAAATGGCGCTCGAGCTGCGGCCGTCGCACGACCCGACCAAGACCTACGGCTTCGTCGGCGTCGTGATCTCGACCAAGGATTTGTCCGCGTCCATTTGGCTCTGGCATCGCGACGGCGGCGACTGGAAAGTTCGCAAGGTGATCGAAATTCCCGCCGAGCCGGCCGACGAAAGCCTGCTGCCGCCAGCGCTCAAGCCGTTCAAGGCGGTGCCGCCGCTGATTACCGACATCAACCTGAGTCTCGACGATAAATTTTTGTACGTCGCATGTTTCGGCACGGGCGACCTGAAGCAATACGACGTGAGCGATCCGTTCAAGCCGAAGGAGACCGGCAGCGTGCGGCTGGGCGGAATCGTGTCGCACGGAAAGCATCCGAAGAGCGGGCCGCTGAACGGCGCGTCGCAGATGATCGAGCTGAGCCGCGACGGGCGGCGGGTATACATGTCGAACTCGCTCTACGGGGCGTGGGATGCGCAGTTCTATCCGGAGGGCGTGCGAGGCTGGGTCGCGAAGATCGATTGCGCGCCGGCGGGCGGAATGACGGTCGATCCGAATTTCTTCACAACCTTCGACGGCGAACGTCCGCATCAGGTTCGCCTCGAGGGCGGCGACTCGTCGTCCGACTCATTCTGCTATCCGTGACGTCCGCGTGGCCGTGGATAGCGGTCGCGGCGCTCGGCGCGTATCACGGAATCGATCCGTCGATGGGCTGGCTGTTCGCGGTGGCGCTCGGGCTGCAGGAGCGGCGTCGCTCGAAGGTGATATGGGCGCTCGGCCCAATCGCAGTTGGTCATCTCGTCTCAATCGCGGCGGTCGTCGCGATCATCGGAGGACTGCGGCTCTTCTTTGCGATCGATCTGCTTCGCCCAATTGGCGCCGGCGCGCTGATCCTGTTCGGTCTGTTTCGCTTCATCTGGCCGCGCGCACATCCGCGCTGGGTTGCGATGCGGGTGAATGCGGCCGAGCTGGCGCTGTGGTCGTTTCTGATGGCGTCGGCGCACGGCGCGGGCCTGATGCTGTTCCCGATACTGATCGGGATGACGCCGAACACCGCGCACGCGCATCAGATGGCCGCATTTTGCGGGACGAATACGATCGCGCAAGCGATAGCGGTCGTGCTGGTGCATACGGGCGCGATGATCGCGGTGACGGGCGCAATCGCGATCCTGGTTTACGAATGGGTCGGCCTAGCGATCCTGCGCAGCGCCTGGATCAACCTCGACACAATCTGGCCGGCGCCTGGTCGCCGCAGGAGTCCTATCGCTGGCGATCTGAGGGGTGACGTCTTTGCCCGAAAGCTAACCGCGCATCCGCTCTCTCGGGCCTAGAAATCGATCGCCGTTGTAGTGGATCAGATGTTCTGGGAGATC
Source organism: uncultured delta proteobacterium (assembly GCA_963711565.1). GTDB lineage: Bacteria > Desulfobacterota > Binatia > Binatales > Binataceae > Binatus. Next base: position 818,670 of record CAVQEQ010000003.1, read on the forward strand.
AGCGATCCAGACCTCAGTGTCCCAAGCGATCGTGTTGGTATGGCGGCGAAATTCGGTCATGTCCGGGAATGCCGAAACGTAGATCAATCCAGCGGGACAGTTGGCCAGCATCAATTCGAGCTCAAGCACCCGTTTGCTAGACATCGGCCCATGCGACGTTACGGCCTCGACCAGGAAGAGCCAGTTCCGCTTTTTGTCGTAAATGATCACGTCCGGAAGCTTGTCATGCTCAGTTATAGGAATGCCGAGCGTCTTCAACATCTGACTATCGACATGGAGGTTCTTCTTCGCCGTATCGCCGAGATACAAGAGTCTGGGGTCTTCGGCGAAGCGCGTTGCAAATTGTTCAACAATGGCTTTCTGTAGCTCGTTATGCGACCCCGGCGAGAGGTTGACCACTCCTCCATCTGGAAACCGGACTGGAATCAAACGTTTTGAACGGCGTCTCTGATAGATCTCGATCAGCGAGGTGCGACCGGACAAAAATTTCGCGAGCGCTGGCTGCCACTGGGACGTTCCGAAGGTCTTGATAGCGTTCAGCGCGGCTTCAGATACTGCATAGTGGGAATGGGGACTGTTGGTTGCTAGGTTTGGCTCGAAAGGATTGTGTTCTGCGACTCCCGCGAGAACGAATTGATGTAAGACTTGGCGGCGTATTGTTTCTCTTGTGTTCGCCGCATACGCGACTCGGTATTTCTTTTCTCGGACGAAGTCCATGATGCCCTTGGTGCCAGAGCGACGATCACGGCTGGCCTTCGACCAGGCATCATTGACTGCTATTCCGCAGAGGGCCAAAAGCGTAAGGGCAGAAATCTGATTTTGCTGCGATCCGGGGAGCCCGAACGCTTTTAGAATTGCCTGAGCTTGTGCGATCTTTTCTGACTTTTTCACCGCGCAGTGCCAATAGCCTCCTTGACGATATCGTCCAGGCTTTCGCCGCCGCTCTGCTTCCTCACGCGTTGTCCGATGAAGACGATCATATCGCGAGGCGGTAGAGGCATCGCGCGCAACTCCGTTGCGCTCACCTGTGTATTGCCACTTGATACTCTGAAGTAGGTGTCGAGCAACTCGCTATTGAGAAGCGCGGCCAGCCCCAAAGCTTCGTTCTCGTTCATTTCGTCACGCATCGAATATATGTAGTTCAAGTGATTCTCGATCCCGAGCAGTGACCCGGGAACAGAGCCTTTCAGCCAAGGCGCAGCAACTAATCGCCGCGCTTCTTCTTTCGCGCTGAAGCGTCGGATCAAAACGTAGTTGCGGTTGGGTAGTAGCAGAGATTTTTCGGTCGCGACTGTGCTGATGTATTGAGGTTTGCGCGTCTCAATTGGGAAGGTTACCTGCATCGCCAGGACGTGGTTCATCCAGATGAGAGGGGCATAGTCGTTCGATGGAACACCAATCTTGTCGATATACTCAGTTGCTCGAAAAGGAACGACCGGTCCCGTCGAGATATTCATCTCGTACTGGTGGAGAGAGCCGGTCCACGAATCGACGAGGCGAAGCGCCGCGTCCTCACCCGGCAGAATCGGAAGGCGGAAGATTTTAGAGCTGCTAGCCATGTCCAGCGCGTCTCTAAGCGGAAGCGATCGGCGATTAAGATGAGCGAGGTCCGCGATACCGGCACTGCCAGTTATCTCCAGCTCGAAACCTTCGCGACTATGTTGCCATCCGTCGTCCCTGACACCTCTCAGAATAATGCTCTCCTGGAGAACCTCGTCTCGTCCGAAGGCTTCGCGGCGCGAGCCAAAGACGTGAACCCCCACAGGGCGGATGTTAGCGAAGAACTTTTCTCGAAAGAGCCGGAAGTATGGACCTGATGCGAAACTGCGAGGTGTTATGAACAGGAACTCTCCCCCCTTTCGTAAGAGGGCCGCGGTCGCCGCCATGAAGAGTGCATAAATGTTCGGCTGTCCATGAACGACGACCATCGCAGCCTGAGCCCGGGGATCGTCTTTAGAAATCTTGAAGTACGGCGGATTCGCGATAACTAGATCGAAGCACTCCCTCGATTGCGTATCAAACAAGTGACCGTTGGATCTGAAGCTTCCAGCGTGGGCCAACACGAAGTCCTGCTTTTCGATCCTGACACTCACTTCAACTTGATGCTCTTCGGCCCAGCGCTTGAGACGGTCCAGGACAGAAGCGAGAGCTTCTTGTAGATCCGGATCTGTCTCGTATGCGGTTAGTTCCACTTTACGCACCCGTGGTTCGGCTATTGCCAAACCCTCAACAATCGCGCAGAGAAGAGTGCCGGATCCTGCGGCGGGATCCAGAATTCGGATCTCCGACGCGCTGGTATTTGCTTGCCCGGCAATGAAGTCGGCCACTTCGACAGGTGTGAGGTACAGCCCGCCAGCTTTACGCTCGGCGGGAGTTTTGCGCGCTACGATCCCTGCGCCAAGACGGTCCGCAAACCGGCTGGGAAGACTCTCCCAACTGTGACGCTTATACGAAGCCACCGATGCCAGTATGAGTTGCTCCTAATCTTGGTTTCAATCGGGTCGGCCCAGCTTTTTTTGCGGGCGGCGGCGTGCCAGCATCGTAGGGTATGAACGCGTTGCGGATTCTGTTGATCGAGGACGAGGCCCGGTTGGCTAACTCGATTAAGCAGGGACTCGTCGAGGAAGACTTTGCGGTCGAAATCGCCGGGAGTGCGGAGGCGGCCGAGCCGCTAATCGCGCGCGGCGCGATCGATCTGATCGTGCTCAACGTCGGCTTGCCGGGGAAAGGCGGGCTCGAGCTGCTGAAAGAGATGCGCGCGGCGGGCAACCAGACTCCCGTCTTGATCCTGACGGCTCGCGGCGCGCTTGAAGAACGCGTGGCCGGACTCGACACGGGCGGCGACGACTACCTGACCAAGCCGTTCGCGTTTGCGGAGCTGGTCGCCAGAATCAAGGCGCTGGCGCGGCGGCCCCGGGCGGCGGCCTCGACGATGCTCAAGGTCGGCGACCTGGAGTTCGACACCGTCAAGCGGCGCGCGAAAATCGGCGAGCACAATCTCAATCTGTCGCCGAAGGAAAAAATGCTGCTCGAATTGCTGATGCGCAACGCCGGGCAGGTGGTGACGCGCGACATGATCGCGGAGACCGTCTGGGATTCGAACTACAGCTCGCTGACCAACCTGATCGAAGTATTCGTCAATCGGCTGCGCCAGAAGATCGATCCGCGCGCCGATCGTTCGCTGATAGTCACCGTGCGCGGAGTTGGATACACGATGCGCGCGGAATGACGCCGCACGCGCCGCGCGCGCTCGCTGCCAATGACGATCAGACTCAGGCTAACCATTTACTGGGCCGCGGTGCTGGCGGCTATCCTGCTGGTGGCGGCTATTGCGGTCGTGAAAATCTTCGTGCGTCAGCAATTCAGCGCGCTCGACGCGGCGTTGTTGGAAGAAGCGCAGACTGTAGCCGATCAGATCCAGGGCAAGGGCAGTTCGAGCGCGCTTGGAATCCTGCAGCGGTTGAGCCTCGAGACGGATATCGGGCCGGGCAGGCGCGTGCGAATCGTCACCCAGCACGGCGAGGTCGGAAACTACGGCAACGTCCACACGACTCCGCCGCCATTCGATCGAAGCCTGCCGACGCATCCGGCGATTGTCGGCAACCGCGCGTTCAGGTTCGCGGTGGTGCCGATGATGTACAACGGCGAGATCGCGTACCTGCAAAGCGGGGTACAGACGGGGCTCATCTACGAATCGGTCAACAGCCTGCGCAACCTGCTGCTGCTGATGGTGCCGATCATCCTGATCTTTTGCGTCGGTGGCGGGTATTTGCTGGCGGGCCGGGCGCTGCGCCCGATCGAATCTGTGACGGCGGAGCTTGATGCGATCGGTCCGACGAACCTGAGCTCGCGGCTGACAGTCCCGCCGGTGGCGGATGAAGTCGAACGTCTCACGGAAGTTATCAACGCGTTGCTCGAACGGCTCGAACGCGCGTCGGCGACGGAGCGCAGATTCGCATCGGACGCCGCGCACGAACTGCGGACTCCGCTGGCGGTGCTGCGCACGGGTCTGGAAGTAGCTCTCGCGCGCGAGCGTACCCCCGAGCAAAATCGCGCGGCGCTGGGCGCGGCGCATCGCGAGGCGCTGTCGCTGTGCCGGATAGCCGACGAGTTGCTGATGCTGTCGCGGCTCAACGGCGAGGTGATGGTCGATCGGCATCGGCTGAATCTTCGCGCGCTGCTTACCGAGATCGCGGCGACGGTCGGACCGCTGGCGCAGGCGCGCGAGATCAAGCTTTCGGTCGATGCGCCGCAGGACGCCTTCGTCAATGGCAACGAGGGACATCTACGCCGCCTGATCGTCAACCTGCTCGACAACGCTCTCAAGTTCACGCCGGCGGGTGGTTCGATCGACGTTGGGCTGAAGAGCGACGCGAACCGGGCGATACTTCGCGTCGCCGACACCGGCGAAGGAATCCATCCGGCGGAGCTGCCGCACATTTTCGATCGATTTTTTCGCGGTGCGGGGTCGCCCGGCGAAGGCAGCGGGCTGGGCCTGAGCCTGTGCCGCGAAATCGCACGGGCGCACGGCGGCGAAATCGCGGCCGCGAATCTGCCGTCGGGCGGAACCGCGTTCGTCGTGACGCTGGCGCTTTACAAAGAGGATCCGAACAAAGCCACCGCGCCGCTCCGATAGAGTAGCGCGCTCGTCGCAGCCCTAGGTACCTCATACGAGGCCCGGCCACAAACGGGACGGGACGCGGTCCATGTAGCTGCGATACTCGGGATCCGCGCTTAGGTGCGCCTCTTCCTGGTCGATTCGCCAGACCATAAACGGGAGCGTTGCTACGATCAGGATAATGTTGCGGTCGTTCGGATAAGACATCGCATAGCCGATCGAGAGTATGAGCCACCCGAAATATACCGGATGACGAACCCATCGAAACGGCCCCTTCGACACGATGCCGCGGTTCGCGGGCAATATGCCGAAGCTCCGGCCCATATAGACGCGTGCGACCTGGGTCAGCACTACGCCGAACAATTCGAAGATAAGTCCGGTCGTCGCAAGCGCGCCGGTAGACTGATTGATCGGACGCATGAAGCACGGGAGGATCAACATGCCGCCCGACGCTGCGATCGTGCGCAGACTTACGGTTGCGCTGCGCGGAGCAAATCGCGCGAACGACATTACGGCCATGATCGCGGCGCCAGCGATCCACACAACATTCGCGGCGCCCGCGAGCGTGAAGCTGAGTTCGCGTCCAGCCGGCAGCATCGCCAATAAGAAAGATACCGCGAGCACGCAGTCGCCAAGGGCGCGCCTCAATCCTGCGATTGTTAAATAGGATTGTGGAACTGCGGCGGGCGCGGGAATGCGAGCGGCAATTGCTTCCATAAATACATAGTGTGCTAGTCACATTATACTAAGCAAACAGTCGCGAAATATATGTGAAAACCTCACTTACTATTCAGTTCTATAGTAACTTCCAGCTATCTCAGTACCGCGACTGTCGTCCTCGATTGGCTACTCATTCCGCCGGGTCGCGAACACGCCTGGGAAGCGCGAATCGGCGCCACTCGGTCACCATTGCCGCCCGCGCTACCTTTGCTAAGATGGCGAGGTTAAAGTCTGCTGCTTCTCCGAGTGCCGAGGTGGCGGAATGGCAGACGCAGAGGACTCAAAATCCTCCGTGGGCAACCACGTGCGGGTTCAAGTCCCGCCCTCGGCACCAACTTCCGTCAGGCGACTTCTAGGCGACTACTAACCGTTGATTCCTGGCAGCCCTTGCCGGATGCGGATCTTGTATGAGCTTGACGGTCAGCCCGCACGCTTAGCCGACGACAGCAAAAGGAAAATACGGTTCTCCGCTCCTACCGCTATCGATCTGCGGATTTTGAGCATAGGCCGTACGTTGCCTTACTACGCTGCGCGCTTTCTCATGAGCAGCCATAATAGACATGACTTGGAGAGCGTTGGGACCCTGAGCTTTCGCCCAATCAGAACCAGCCGTCATAAGGTGATTCGAATAGTAACCCCCGGTCGAGCTACTTCCGGCAGCTTCTTCGCCAGGACTGCATGCATACGCCTTGATAGCAAGTTTAGTGCACCGCTCGATTTCCACGTCGTACATTACCCTACATAGTACGCCATTACGGTTCACGGCCGCTTTGGCTAGAGATTTTAGTAGCACATCTTCTGAGATTTCTGGTGTTCTTTCGACTCTGCAACAGTCAAGAATGATCGTCTGTTTTTTCCCGGTACGCAGGCTGTCCGAATCCAACGTCCCATCTTCCAGACCTATAAAGGTATCGCGATTAACTTGATCGCCGTGGCCGGCAAACACCACAAGAGAGTAATCTGCACCTTTAAGACGTTGGACGGCGTTCAGAACGTCTGCCGTGTCCGGCCGTATCAGTCGTTCGATCTCTTCCGAGTACCAAAACCCTCCATGCTCATGCATCAAGAATGCACAATATTCACGGACGTCGATCCGAACGCCGGTTCTGTCTGGCTCATCTTTGCCCGGATGCCCAATTATAAGAGCGCGTCGTTCCATTCTGTTTTTAATCCTCGGCTAGCCTTCAGGGTGTAACGTCATCTCGTCTCGCAGAAATTCCTCAAGGCGTTCGCCACTAGGTTCGATCGCCGCCCGCGTCTTCCCTTCTTCCCTAGCTTCGCGTTCATAAAACTCATTGGCGACCCACTCGAATTCAGTGAACGATTGCGGCACATTTCCCTCGCGCTGACGATCGCGTTCGCGGAAAACATACTCCTTGCAGGCCGTCCACCAGCGAGACGCATGAAAGCCAAACGTGTTCCAAGCTAGCTCCTTGTGAATCAAACCGAGCCGATATAGAATCGCGAATGATTCAAAGAAGTCCATCACCGACTCGGTGATCTCGTCGTGATTAGCCTTATCTAAAATCTTGCGTGCTAGGACAGCTCGATGCTTTTCCATCCGCTCGCCATCCCACTTCTCTTCAACCATCATGTGCAGTCTGACTGCGAGGTCCGCTCTGAGATCATCTGACTGCTGCCGCATTGCGGTTCGCACATCGCCTGAATGACGTTCTAGTGCCGTCTGCGCGTCTTGCGCCTGCTGGCTTATGGCAGACTTCGTCGCATTAACTAAAGAACGAGTTAACCGATACAAGCCGAAGGTAGCCCCAGCAAGGACCCAAGTCCCGATTGCAACCCAGTCGAGTTTACATGCAGATTCGAAATTCACCCCTGCTTCCTATCTACGAAACGTCTGTGACTGTCAGGAACACACTGCAGTGATTTTCCCAATAGGTGAGGTAGCGCGAGAGCACCATGTATTTATTGGTCTGCCCCACGGCGCCGCCGACATTCTTGCAGTCAACAATATCGCCTACGTTCGGAAGAGGAAGCGACTGGCCAGCCGCGATTTCCACGGGTTCGTGTATGTCGGGAGATCCCTTCGCTCTGTACTTGACAAAGACGTGGGTATTATCAGTCATAGATTCACCGCTGCCCATCTAATCAGCGAGCCGTGTAAGCACCGCTCGAAAAGTAACTCCAGGCACCTCGGTTGCAGTCCCCATCAACTGCGCGGAATCGCCCTGCGATGAGCCGGTAAGGGTGATGTTGACTCGGTCTATGCCAAATACCGAAGTCATAAAAGAAGTATTCGTATGGAGATCCACTTTCACACGGGCAGTGACTTGTCCGCTGCTCTCGTTGAAAGTGCCGACGTAGTAGGTGCGCGAGTCACCACCCCTCACCTTGCCGTCTTGGATTGCCAAGACTCCGACTCCCGACCCTCGTGGCGTCGAGAAAGCAACTTTATATAGCCCATCTCTCATCGGCCCTAACCTCCTGCTTTTTCAAATTCTAGCGGATGAGTTCACGGCAATCGAGACAGCGGACCAACACGTTGTCAACGGTTGTCAAGCGATTGCCGACCCCGGCGCAGCGCAGGTTTAGCAGGAGTGCATTTCACATTAGCCCTTGCCGGATGCGGGCGGAAAAATCGGGAGAGTCGCCGGCGGCTTTTGCTTTTTCTGTGATGTTGCTCCGCGACCGCAGCTCCGCGAAGGGGATGCTTGTGTCGATCTGGCCGCGCTCATAAAGCAGTTCGTCGAGATGTCCGTTTGCCAGCAGCCGCCAGTCGAGACTGCCGCCGGCGCCGATGTTTTGCGCGTGGCCTCGAATCGCCGTCGTACAGTTCTGCGTCAATGCGTTGTACCACTCCGGATGATCGGCGAGCTGATTCACTTCGTTCAGGTAATCAACCAGCAGCGCGCGCGCCTGCGCGGGAGTAGCGCTGATGCGATACAAATAGACCTGCTCACCGCGGTAGTTGGCTCGCAGCCCGACCAGGTCGCGTTCATCGGCGACCACATAGTACAGCTCGTACTGGCGGAAGAAACCGCGGATCGCGGAATATGATTCGCCCTTCTCCTTGCGCGTCTCAATCGAGATCGCAAGATGCTGACCGTTGTCGAAATCCCAACTGACGATCGTGTGCGCGATCTCAGTCGGCCCCCAAAACGAGATAAACAGGTCAACGCCTTTGATCCGATCGAGGTCGCAGCTCCGCGTCTCCCAGCGCTGGTCGTAGTCGGATTCGGATCGATATTTGAAATTTCGAACGTTCTCGATCGTAACGCGGCTGCCGTCAAAAGTTACGCGCGCTGTGCGGGACACATCGGGCGTCCAGTCGCGCGCATTGCTCGGCGGAATCAACGTCCACCAAAGCGCGACGACAATCACCGGAAATAACGCGACCACGAGTCCTCGTAGCAGCGGGCGAACGATAGCCGCCAAAATGATGCTGACGATCGCCAATCCGGCCGCCATCGGCGCCGCCAGCATGCGCGAATGCGGCCCGTCGAACCAGATCGCCATGACGCCCCATGCGACTGCGGCAACGACGATCACCAACATCACGATCGTCGCGACGATGCGAACTGCGCGCCGGATCATCAGTGGATTCCGGCGTGCTCGTAGAGGATGCGGCGGACTTCCTCGATCGTCTGGGGAGTGGCCTGCGTCGAGTGCCCCGAACGCACGACCAGCTCGGATTCGACGCCGTCGATATGCGCGCTCTGGTACTCGACGACGCCGTCGTTGCCTTCCTCGATCGGACCGCTGCCCTTCACCGGAATGATCGAATGCGCGTGCACGCCGGGCGCGATTGGCAACGAGGAGAGTGCCTTGATGAATCGGTTGGAGGCATCCATGTTGTCCAGCGCGGTCGGCATCGTAAACGGAGTTCCGATCATGCTGGCCTCGCGCAGGTTACCTAGCGCAACCGCTGACTTGGCGAGGCTGCCGGGCAGGTTGATGAATTTGTTTCCGAACTTGACGACAGGATTGCCGGCCATGTAGCTGCCGCGATGCGGTGTTGCGATGAAGATCACCTCCGTCACATATGGCTGCGGCTTGAAGAACATCGCGCGCAAGGCCAGGTCGCGCGTCTCGGGATCGAGATGCGCCTGGTCGAACGGGACCGACGTGACGTTGTTCCAGAAGCGATTGCCGCTATCGACGACCATCATCTTCGTCAACAGCCCGCCCTGGCTGTGGCCGATCACTACCATCTTGTTGAGCGCGACGTCCTTGCCCTCGGGATCGACGGCCCTGCGCACAGCCTGCAGAGATTCCCGCAAACGCATTGCGGACAGCACGATCGGATTACCGCTGTTATACATGAAGAACCAAAGCTGATAGCGCGACGCGATCTTCGGATCGCCCAGCAATTCATTCGTCATCTCCGCCCATCGCGCGGGGCTCGACGCCGTGCCGTGTACGAACACCAGCGGGATCATGTTCGGGTGGTATGGATGCAACATGAAGAGCCCGTTGACGTCGTCGCCCTTGCCAACACCCAGAAGAGAGAAGTCTCCCTGGCGAAAGCCGGCGATCTCGAAATCCCAAAGCGGCGCGCCTTCCAGCCGATAGGCAAGCGCGGCGCTGGAGTCCGATTCGAGCGGCACCGATTGCGTGCCTACCCGTACGGAATCCGCCCTGTCCTCGTCGTAGAGCTCGACGGTGCCGTGCAGACGCCCGGTGCTCATCGCGAGGCGCGGATCGTCGAAGCGCACGAACGCGGTCATCGGCACCTTCGCATTCGCCGGAATCCATCGGCTCGACGGGCTGCCCGGAGTCGGCTCGACTCGAGCCGAGAGCGCCGCACCAATACCAGGCCTGCGGTAGGTGTTGCGCAGCCCGCGAACCTTCAGGTCTGCGAGCGATACGAAGTTGGTCAGGTGATTTCCGGCGTAGTTGAATCCCTCCGGCTCGACGCCCAAGTTTAGCGACCCGAATGGCAACCTCAGTTGACGCGCGCTCAGGTCAACTTCCATTCCGTCTTTGGTCGCAAGTCCCAAAGCGATCCCCCGATTGTAAAGGTCAACGGCGAGCCGCAAGCGCGGGTCGTACGGACCGGGCGCGTCCGCCGGATTGGCAGGAAACAAAAAGGCGTACGCATAGGCGGCGGAGGCCAGGTAGTAGGATTGTTTCCCGGAGTTTTCCGCGTACGCAAATGACAGCTCGGACAGCGCGAACAAGCGATCGCGTTCGTCAGGTTTGCCGAGTCCCGAATTCAACTCGGCAAGTACCGCTTGCGGATCGCTTTTGAAGCGATCGATAAGCGCGGTCCGCTCCAGGATCTGCATCGAGTAGGCGCTCGGTTTGTCGGTCGAAAGAACGTTCGCATTCAACTCGCGATGCGCTGTCTGTTCGTTGAGGCGCGTGACTCCGACCGGTGTGGCGCAACCGCTGCTGAATAGAACTGCGAACGCAAGTACTGCAGTCCAGATGCCAGTCAACGGGCGTGCCCGTTCCGGCGCGCTGGAGATCACCGTAGCGTTTGAAACCAACTGAGTTCTCATTGAGCGTCTTACAGCGAATTCCGGACCGCTCAACTATGCACGATTTTGAGTTCCCCAGATAACGCGGTGCCCGAGCAACTTTCTAGGCTCGCAGCCTGCGGGTTGCCCATACTTGGGGGATGAACGGCGAACGAATTGCAGTCACGATGCGTCAGCCTGCGATCATTGCCGCAGTCTGGATCGTCGCGGTCCTTCTGTTGATCGGCACTCTGTCGAAGATGCCCGCGCAGTGGCACCGCCGCGACTTCTCGAACTATTACGAATCGGCGTGGGCGCTCCGCCATGGCATCGATCCATATTCTACAAATCTGACGCCGATCGGCGCGCACTTGGGCCTCGAGACCAACTGGCTCGTTCACGCTTCTGAGACGCCGCCGTTTCTACTTTGCTTCGAACCTCTCACCCGCTTGCGCCCGCGGATCGCATTCTGGCTGTGGATCGCAATCAACTTTTCGGCATCGGCGATCGCGATGTACCTGTTGCTCGCGCGTCAACGCGGCCTTCCCGGTCGCACCGCGTGGCTGCTGGCGGGATTGATGTTGATGTGGGCGCCGGTGACCTTAAACTTTTACTGGGGACAATCCCAACTCATAGTCCTGGCCCTGATGGTAGGCGCGATGCACGCGATGGAAAGAGATCGCGAGGGCACCGCGGGATTGCTGATCGCAATTGGCGCCCTTCTGCGCGCCTATCCCCTTCTGCTCGTCGGCTACTTTGTCCTGCGTCGAAAATGGCACGCGGTCATTTTCTTGGCGGCTGGAATCGCAGCGGGAGGATTCGCGACAGTCGCGATTCTTGGTTTTCCGCAAACTCTCAGCTTCGTTCACGCTGCCATGTGGCTCACTGACTACTCAGTAGTGAAGCGGGTGGATAATCTTTCGCTAGGACCATTCGTGTCGCGGATGTTCTGGTTTCTAACGGGCACCTCGCCCGGCTCATCGGCCGATTGGATCAGACGCGCTGCTATACTCACTGCCGACGTAGTAGTACTTGGAGTGACTATTCGCGCGACGCTGGCCGACGAGAACCGCGGCGATCCTGACTGGAGGGTCTACTCACTGTGGATCGCCACCGCGCTCATGCTCACGCCCGTGGGATGGCATCACTACCTGGTCTTACTGGCTATTCCGTTCGTGCAGATGGTCGCATCGGCATCGGAGGGTCGATCAAGCTCGCGCGCGATCTGGATGGCGGCGTTGGCCTACCTTCTCAGCACGATTTCACTGCGCGTCTTCAACCGCTTGCTGGTGCCTCCCCCAACCGCGTTCCAGCTCGCCCTTCCAATGCTCGCACGCGCAATCGAGGAAACGAGCTTCATCGCCTTACTGATGGGATACATCGCCGCGTATTGGTTCGCGATAAACCACCTACAGCCCGAGCATCCGCCGCAACTTCACCGCGCTAAAGCCAAGCATCGTCTCGTTGCCGACGCGAATTACCGGAACCGCGCGAAAGCCCATGCCGGCCAGCTCGTCGATGAGTGAAGGATCCTGCGCGATGCTTTTCTCGACGAAGCTGACGTTGTGCTGCGTGAGAAATTCTTTCGCCTGATGGCACGCCGAGCATCCTGTGTTCGTATAAATTACGACTTCCATGTTGTCTCCTTTTTTCGGCCGCGCGACGCACCCGTAGGCGCACACTGTCCGCCGCAAGCCTCGACCATTTTTCGCAGTGTCACTCGCAGACTCTGCAGCCGGGCGATTTCCTCATTCATCGCGGCTAGTTTCGCTTCCGCTTTGCGCGTGACCGGCCCGCATTCGGCCGTCGATTTGACCCCCAGCGACAGCAGCTCCCTGATTTCCTTCAGCGTAAATCCCAGCCGCTTCGCGTCGCCGATAAACCGCAAGCGGTCGAGTACGTCTTCGGAATAATTCCTGTAACCCGAGAAGCTTCGCCGCGGCGCCACGAGCAGCCGCTGCCGCTCGTAAAAGCGGATCGTGTCAATACTCACTCCCGCAGCATTAGCTACTCGGCCAATCGTCATCTCAACCCTCACGCTAGACCCTTGACCATAGTCCAGAGTCAAGCACCTCGATTAATCCGCGGGCAGCGCGGTCACGTACTCGAAATCGAGCGCCTGATGATTGATCCCGCGTGCGGGCGGCGCGATCCAGCTCGCGAGCCGGCCGGGCGCCGTGACCGGCTTCATCAGCGACGCGACGAATTCGCGCTCGGCCTGCGTCGGTATCCATTCCGATTTGCGCCGCTCCCACTCCGCTTCGCTGACAATCAGCCCGTCCGGCGTCACCTTGACGCCCGCGAACTCTCCGATCGATCGCCGGAACCCCCGATGCGGTAGCTTGAGCTCGAAATTAATTTCCGCTCCACGAATAATCTTGTTCCATCGTGCGAGCGCCCGCTCGCAATCGGCAATGTAGGAGTCGCGAAGAGTCTCATTCAACGCATTGAGCGCGGGCTGTTCGGTCTGAATGACTATCCCATTGACCGGCTTCAATACCGCGTAGCTGGTTCCCTTCAGTTGATGGTCGTCGTCTCTGTCGGTCTCCTTGAAGCGGCCCTTCAGACCCGCGCTGTAGTAATTCGCCGCATTGGTCGATAGCTCGGAACCGAACAAGTCGAGCGATACTGAGTAATGAAAGTTTATATACTTCTGAATAATAACTAGATCGATGCCGCCATACTCACTTACTACTTCAGTGTTATGCTCTTTCATTAGTTGGCAAGTGCGGCTGATGATGCGGCCGACTCCCGACTCGCCGACGAACAGGTGATGCGCTTCCTCGGTCAGCATGAAACGGCAGGTGCGCGCCAGCGGATCGAATCCCGATTCGGCCAGGCTCGCGAGCTGATACTTACCGTCGCGGTCCGTGAAATGCGCGAACATGAAGTATGACAGCCAGTCCGGCGTCTTCTCGTTGAACGCGCCGAGGATGCGCGGATTGTCAACGTTACCCGACCTGCGCTGGAGTAGCGCCTCCGCTTCTTCGCGGCCGTCGCGTCCGAAGTAGGCATGCAGCAGATATACCATCGCCCAAAGATGACGCCCTTCCTCGACGTTGACCTGGAAAAGATTGCGCAAGTCGTAGAGCGAAGGGCACGTCCTGCCGAGATGACGCTGTTGCTCGACCGACGCCGGCTCGGTGTCGCCCTGAGTTACGATCAGCCGGCGCAGGACTCCGCGATGCTCGCCCGGCACCTCGCGCCAGACCGGCTCGCCTTTGTGTTCGCCGAACGGAATCTTACGATCGGGCTCGGGGTCGGCCAGAAAAATACTCCATCGATAGTCCGGCATCTTGACGTATCCGAAAGTCGCCCAACCCTGCGCGTCCGTCGAAGTCGCCGTGCGCAAATACACATCGCAGCCCTGAAAAGTTTCGGGCCCCATCTCGCTCCACCACTGCAAAAATCCCGGCTGCCACGCCTCGAGCGCTCGCTGCAGGCGGCGGTCGTCGGCGAGATTCACATTGTTGGGAATCCGCTCGGAATAGTTGATCGGCATCAGACTCTCCTCGGATCGAACTCCGGCCGCGCTCCGGTGCCATAGAGTTTCAGCGCCCCTTTTTCGCCGACCGCGTTGGGGCGCTGAAAAATCCAGTTCTGCCACGCCGACAGCCGCGCAAATATTTTCGACTCGAGCGTCTCCGGCCCGGCGAAGCGCAACGACGCTTCCATCCCGGTCAGCGCGTCCGACGAGAACGCCGCACGTTCCTCGAGAGCGAGCCGGACCTCGTCGTCCCAGTCGATGTCGTCGGGCGTGAACGTGACGAGGCCCAGTTCATCCGCGAGCGACGCGTCGATCTGCTCTCCGATCCGGCCGCGCAGCTGCTCGACGCGCTCCGGCTCGCCTTGGAATCTGCTTTCCAGCCGCGTCAAGCCGTTGCACATCGGCATCGCGCCGAAATTCATTTCCGTCAGGCTGACGCTCGCCAGCATAGATTCGTCGCCGTCCCGCAATCCGCGCAGCATGTACGCGCGATCCGACGCCAGCGCCAGCTCCAACAGGGTTCCGCAAAAGCATGAGCCCGGCTCGATCAACGCAAAGATCGATCGCGAGCTGACATCGAGCCTCTTCAACGTACGCTTCAAGTACAGCCGGATTTCTCGTGTTAGCCAGTCATCGGCGTTTGCGGCAAGGAACGCATCGTGCGACTCCGCCAGCGCTGAATCGCCTCGCGTGCGGAAGATCCACGTTCTGATGGTTTCCTCGTTGAAGCGCAGATGCAGAAGCGCATCTTCGAGCTCACGCGCAATCGCCAACGGCCAGAAGTCCGCTCCGATCGCGTGAGCCTCCTCGACATCGCGCGGCGCCGGATTCTTCGGACCTTCGACAGTGAACGCCGCGGTGGAGTTGTCGGGATCGATGTCGATCGTCAAATGCGCATACTTTACGCGTCGATCTTCCACCTCGCGAGAGAGCCTGCCGAGCGATATTCCTCGCGGATGCGCGCCCGCAGGCGAACGCGCCGCAAACTCGAGCGCCCTTCGCGACGCCGCCTCGATCAGTTGCGAGCGCGGAACTACCTCATCCACCAACTGCCATTCCTCGGCGCGCTTGCCCCTCACTCCTTCTTCTGTCGTGCAGAAAAAATCCGCGCGGTCGCGCCTGACGCGCCGCTTATCGACCAGCCTCGTCAGCCCGCCCGTGCCCGGCAGCACGCCGAGCAACGCGACCTCCGGTAGCGAAACGCTGGTCGAGCCATCGTCCGCCATCATTATATAGTCGGTCGCCAGCGCGAGTTCGTAACCGCCGCCCGCGCACGCTCCGCCAATCGCAGTCATGTAGTACTGATCCGAGTTGAGCGTCGCGTCTTCGATCGCGTTGCGAGTCTCGTTGGTGAATTTGCAGAAATTCACTTTGAACGGATGGCTCGATAGGCCGAGCATCCTGATGTTCGCGCCCGCGCAGAACACGCGCTCTTTGCCCGACGTGACGATCACGCATTTTATTTCGGGATGCTCGAAGCGGAGCCGATTCACGGCGTCGTTGAGCTCGATATCGACGCCCAGGTCGTAGGAATTAAGCTTCAGCTCGTAGCCTGGCGCGAGGCCGCCGCTTTCGTCCACGTCCATCGCGAGCGTCGCGACCGGGCCGGCGAAGCTCAAGCGCCAATGCCGATACGCGGACCGCTCGGTTCGAAAGTCGATCATCTCAAGATTCTCCCGCTCGGAAGAAATGCGCTCTAAGGCAGTATAGACCGTCCGCGACCCTCCGATTCAACGATCGGACCGCGTCACGCCACGCACCTGAGCACGACCATCGCGTGTCCCGCGACGTGCACCCGCTCCTCGAATGCATGCGATTGCGCGCCGCTCGCCGCCGCCGCATCCGCGGTATCCAGGACGACCGTCCACTTCCGCCCCCACTCCTTCGGCGGCAGCTTGAATTCCATCGGCTCGCGGTACGAGTTGAACATGAGAAAGAAGCTGTCGTCAGCAATTCGCGCGCCAGCCTGATCGCGTTCCGTCATCGCGTCCCCGTTCAGGAACGCGCCGAGCGTCTTCGCGTATCCCACGCCCCAGTCGCCGGCATTCATCACTGCGCCATCGGGCCGAAACCATTCGAGATCCTTCAGCCGGCCAGCCTTCGCGGGATTGCCGCTGAACCATCCCCAACGCCGGAAGATCGGATGCTCGCGGCGGAGCTGGACAAGTCGCCGCACAAACTCGATCAGCGTCGCGTCGGCGTTCGCCCAATCGATCCATGAGATCGGATTGTCCTGGCAGTAGGCGTTGTTGTTGCCGCGCTGCGAACGCCCGAGCTCGTCACCCGCCAGGATCATCGGCACGCCTTGCGACAGGATCATCGTCGCCAGGAAGTTGCGCTGTTGCTGCGCGCGAATCGTGCGAATCGCGGGGTCGTCACTCGGTCCTTCGACGCCGCAGTTCCACGATCGATTCGTGTTGTCGCCGTCGCGATTGTCCTCGCCGTTCGCCTCGTTGTGTTTTTCATTGTACGCAACGAGATCCGCTAGCGTGAAGCCGTCGTGCGAAGTGACAAAGTTGATGCCGGCGAGCGGCGTGCGGCCGCCGGCGCGGTAAAGATCGGAGCTGCCGGTAACGCGCGACGCAAACTCACCCATCGAATCGTTCGCGCCGCGCCAGAAATCGCGCACGCCGTCGCGGTATTTACCGTTCCATTCTTTCCAGTTGACCGGAAAATTCCCGACCTGATAGCCGCTATCGCCAACGTCCCACGGCTCCGCAATCAGCTTGACGGTCGAGATTACGGGGTCCTGTGCGATCGCCGCGAAAAACGGGCTGCCGCCGAATTCACCGCGCGGACCGCGCGCCAATGTGGTTGCCAGGTCGAAGCGAAATCCGTCCACGTGCATCTCGACGATCCAGTAGCGCAGGCTGTCCATCACCATTTGCAGCACCCGCGGATGGGTCAGGTCGAGCGAGTTCCCGGTGCCGGTAAAATCCTCGCAGCGGCCGCTGCCGTCGTGACGCAGCCGATAGTAAGTCGCGTTATCGATCCCGCGAAAACAAATCGTCGGCCCGTTCTCGTCCCCTTCAGCCGTATGGTTGTAAACGACGTCGAGAATCACTTCGATTCCCGCGCGGTGGATCGCCTTCACCATCGACTTGAACTCCGTGACCGAACTGCCCAGCGCGGTGCTGCATGCGAAGCGGAGGTCGGGGGCGAAATAGCCGATCGAATTGTATCCCCAATAGTTAGTCAGCCCGAGCTTTTCGAGACGCCGTTCAGGCGCCGTCTGATGTACCGGCAGCAACTCGATTGCGTTCACGCCGATCGAGCTCAAGTGCCGGATAACCGCCGGCGTCGCGAGCGCCGCATAATTTCCGCGAAGCTTGCGCGGCACGTCGGGATGCGCAGCGGTCAGCCCCTTCACGTGCGCCTCGTAGATGACGAGATCCTCCCACGCAATCGCCGGCTTGCGATCGCCCTCCCAGTCGTACGCCGAGTCGACCACCACGCACTTGGGCATCGCACGCGCGCTGTTGCGCAGATCGAGACGCGGCGCGGCCTCGCCGACGGCGGTCATGCGATAACCGAACATCGAATCGTTCCATCGAGGAGATCGATCGAGTGCGCGCGCATACGGGTCGATCAACAGCTTGGCGGAGTTGAAGCGATGCCCCGCGGGAGGATCGTAGGGACCGCTCACGCGATAGCCGTAACGCTGACCAGTGCGAACGCCGCGCACGTATGCGTGCCAGATATGCTCCGTGCGCTCGGCCAGCGGTATCCGCGCGATCTCGGTATTTCCGCCGACGCCGCCAAACAGGCACAACGTCACTCCGGTCGCGTGCTCGGAAAATATGGAAAAGTTCGCCCCCGCATTGTCGGAGGTCGCGCCTAGCGGATACGGCGCGCCGGGCAGAATCTCAAATCTCATCTTCGGCATTTTGAAAGTGACACTAATGGCAAGCCGTGACGATAGTGGCAACCGTTGCGATTACCGCCGCCGATCGCGCTACTATCGGGACGGCTTTTTGAAGATGCGATTCGTCGATTTCTATTTCGATTTCTCCAGCACCAACAGCTACTTCGCTGCGTTCCTGCTGCCGGAAATTTGCGCCCGCAACGACGCGCGCGTGAACTGGATGCCCGCGCATTTCGCCGCGCTGTTCCGCGGCACCAGCTTCAACGTCATGGCGATGACGCCGCGCAAGGCTCGCTACCTGTGGCGCGATCATGCGCGCTACGCCGAACGGACCGGCTTGCCGTTCAGGAAGCCCAGCCGCTTTCCAATCAAAACGTCATCGGCGTTGCGCGCGGTTCTGGCCGCCGGCCGTACCTCCGCGCCCGCCGACAACCACGATTTGCGCGAGAATGCGCAGCGCGCGATCTCACAGGCATTCATGCGCGCATACTGGGAACGCGACGAAGACATCAGCGACCGCGGCGTGCTCGCATCGATCGCATCGAGCGCCGGCTTCGACGGCGCCACGCTCATGGACATCGCCGATGCGAAACCGGCGCGCGACGAGCTTGCAGCTCTGACCGAAACCGCAGTGGTGCGGGGAGTCTTCGGCGCGCCTACGTTCTTCGTCGGCGACGAAATGTTCTGGGGCAAGGACCGCCTCGACTTCGTCGAACAATGGCTGAAGCGTCCAGAATAATCGCCTTCATCTCCGGCAAGCGCCTGTTTTTCCGGCTGTTCTTTGTAAAATTTTCAAGGAACACTCCATGGTGTTGACACACCAAAACGGGCAGCAAAGCCATCCTACAGTTCGTAGCTAAAGGCTTGACACATTGTAGGCAACGCTAAACAATACAGCCCATGTCAGCGTCGGGGATGGCAATTTTGCGCAACCAGACCCAACAGGCCACGACACGAAGTGGCCCGTCGCAATGAGCGCGATTTGGACTTCAGCCCGACGGAGAGAATTGCATGATTTCGATGGCGCCGGATTGGACCCCGGCCACATCGAGGTACGCGTCGCTGTCGCCTCAGATGCGTACTGATCGCGACGCGACCAGCCGGGACTTTGGGAGTATTTCCGGCTGGTTGCCCGTCGTGTCGACGGTTCAGAAATGCTCCGGGAGCGTTGCAGAAACGCGCACGGCGAAGCCTTCTATACTATTGATAGTATGCCACCTAATTGCGCTATCTACAGGTAGTATGGCATACGGTTTGCTGATTTGGCCCAACGTAGATGAGTATTGAAAAGCATCGCGAATCACTCAATATAAGGCACCGGTCCTGGCAGCCAATCTGGCATTTCGCTTCAGTAATCGCCTTATGAGTGCATCGCTCACCTCATCGCCGACGATGGCGAAGCGAATCGCGCCGCGCGAACCCGAGGCGCTGGTAACTCGCGAAGTCGATCAGCTCGTTTCCAAGCTGCTCGGCGAAATCAAAGTCCCATTCGGCTCGCTCGGGACCCGAGTCCTTAATCAGCTGTCCGACCTCAAACGGATTCTCTCCACCGACTATATGGAGGTACCCGCGCTCCCGTCCAAGCCTCTGCTGCGGGAGTTGGAGCAGATAGTCGAGAATGACATCAAGCAGCACATGCCCGCGCTCCCGTCCAAGCCTTTGCTCAGGGAGTTGGAGCAAATAATCGATAACGACCTCAAGCCGCGCACGCCGGCATATGGAAACTTCGGGAGTCTCGGCAGCCCCCAATTGCTGTGTCATCTGGGCAAAATATTCGGACCGCGCGAACTCGAGCTGCGTGCCGAGCCTTATCGCACCGGCGCCGGTCTCTCGCTGCGGGGATTTTACTGCCGCGCCAACGTCGGCGAGAAAAGCAAATTCGTGATCTTCGTCAACACCGCCCATCATCCCGGCGCCGTGGCAGCGACACTCGGCCATGAACTCGGTCATTACATCTACGGCTCGTTGGTTGGTGAAAAGGCATCTCACACCGCTTTCATGGAAGGCGCATTCGCGAATCATCTGGTCGAAGAAGATGAACTCTTCGCCGACAGTCTGGTCGCGCTATCGGCCTACAGCCCGGAATTGATCAAAAAGATCGGCGGCGTCACGCATCTCAAGCCGGGTTCTGCGGACATGCTTTTCAGCAGCATCAAGGACGCCTACGGCATGATCGGCAAGAGTTACGATCTCGATCTCGCCAAGGGCAAGATGGAAGCGGCGTGGCGCGTCCGCTACCTCACCTCGATGGCGCACTTCTTCAAGCTGCGCTGCGCGCTCTACAAGTCCGCCGGCATCTGAATTTCAACGAAGAGGGACAAAACGGCCTCCCGTCAACGGGCGCGTGGCATAGGCTTCAGCCTGTGATTATTTCCTGGATTTGCATGAACCGGAAAATCACAGGCTAAAGCCTGTGCCACCAAAATCAGGAACCTGAGAGCAAAATGGCATCCTCGCCATTTTGCGATTGGTTACTGGGTGCAGGGGTCACCCCTGCCCCGGAAGCCTGAAACCACGGTGGTTTCAGTAAAATTAAGTGGATTCATTCTCCGGCGCGAGCGCGCCGGAGAATGTTCCCTAGAACGCCGCGAACATCGCGTTGAACAGTGCGCCCGCGCGCCCGTCGATCAGCGCATCCGAGCCCATCTGATTCATCGTATAGCCGAAGCCCACGCGCGCATCCGGATCGGCAAATCCGATCGAGCCGCCCGCCCCCGGATGCCCAAACGTGCGCGGATTCGGACCAATCGGCGCCACCGCCTGATTGAGCGCAAATCCCAGTCCCCATCGCGACTCGACGCCCAGGACAAGATCGGGTCCGCTGCACTGCTCCGTATGCGCGCGCTTGATACTCGCCGGCGTCAGCACGCGATAACCGTTCAGCTCGCCGCCGATTGCGAGCGCGCCATACAGGATCGCAAGCGCGCGCGCCGTCGCATGTCCGTTGGCGGCGGGAACCTCCGCGCCGCGCCACGCGCGGCTGTTTGTTAGCGCCGGATCGACGACTGGCCGCGGATTCGCTATCGCCTTGTACGTCATCGATTCCGGATCGACGCTCATCGTGGCGAGTTGATCCGGCTTGTCCGGCGGAGTCGGCGGCGCTCCGATTGTTTCCGCGATTCGCGAATCGAAACTGGCATCGACACCGATATGCATATCGAGCTTGAGCGGCCCTGCGATTTCCTCGCGCAGATAAGTGCCCGGCGTCTTGCCCGTGATCCGCCGAATCACCTCGCCGACCAGGTAGCCGAACGTGATCGCATGATAGCCGTGCTTGGTCCCCGGCTCCCACCAAGGCTCCTGCGCCGCAAGCGCCGCGCACATCACGGGCCAGTTCGTGTATGCGTCCATCGGCAACTGCTTTCTGACAGCCGGCAGACCCGCGCGATGACTCAGCAGAAAATTTACCGGAATCTTTTCCTTCCCCGCCTGCGCAAACTCGGGCCAATACTTGGAGACAGGCGCATCAAGGTCTAGCTTCCCCTGATCGACCAGCCGATGCGCACACGTCGAGGTTATCCCCTTAGTCGTTGACCAAACATTGACGAGCGTATCGCGAGTCCATGGCTTGGTCTTGGCCTTGTCAGCGAACCCGCCCCAAAGATCAAAGATCGGTTTCCCATCGACAACAGCAGCAATCGCCGCCCCAACCTCGCTCCCATTCTCAAAGCTCTCGGCAAAAATCTCGCGCACGCGTTTGAACCGCGCCTCGCACATCCCTTCAATCTTCACTGCCATACGCCATCTCCTCGTCGACCGAACCACCAGATACCACGCATTCTCAGTCCTACCAAACTGAGCAAGATCGCCTCAGTTTCGACGACCATCCGGGAACTGAACCCGTATATGTTTAGCCATTCCCACCCGGACCGCCGATACACCACCCCGTAGCCCGATGCAGCGCGACGAAGGAGCGCGGCGACGCAGCACCATAAAAAATCACTGGGTGCAGGGGTCACCCCTGCCGAAGGAACTGTGAAACCCACTGCGGGTTTCGCATTCAATAATGTGATTTACCCTTCCCTTACATCGACGCGTACACCGCTTCGATCAGCGCGGTGGCGCGCGAATCGATCAGCAAGCCCGACTGCATCTTGTTCATCGTGTAGCCGAATCCAATCTTCGCCTCGGGATCGGCGTATCCGAGCGAGCCGCCCGCGCCCGGATGCCCGAACGATTGCGGATTTGGGCCGAGCGACGCGCCCGGTTGCGACATCATGTAGCCCTGCGAGAAGCGCGTGTTGATTATCAGCAACGCGTCGGGACCGTTCGATTGTTCGATCGAGCACTTCGCGACCTCGTCCTTCGACATCACGCGCACGCCGTTCAATTCGCCGCCGCGCGCGAGCGCGCCGTACAACTGCGCCAGCGAGCGCGCGGTGCCGTGCCCGTTCGCCGCGGGAATCTCGGCCGCGCGCCACTCGCGCGTGTTGACCATTCCAGGCCTCATCCCGCCCGGCGGATTCATGAACGCCTTGGCGACCATCGATTCCGGATCCTTCATCACCTCGGCGAAAAGGTTCGGCTCACCCGGCGCCGGCGGCGGCGCGGCGATCATGTTCGCAGTCCGCGCATCGTGCTTCGCGTCGAGCCCGATATGAAAATCCGCACCGAGCGGCCCGGCGATCTCGTCGCGCAAATACGCGCCCGGCGTCTTGCCCGAGATACGCCGAATCACCTCGCCGACCAGCCATCCGAAAGTCAGCGCATGGTAACCGTGCCTGGTGCCCGGCTCCCACCACGGCTCCTGCTCCGCGAGCGCGGTGGTCATCGTGGTCCAGTTGAAGAGCGCGTCGTCGGCGAGGGGCTTGCGCACGGCGGGAAGACCCGCGCGATGGCTGAGCAGAAACCGCACCGGGATCTTATCCTTGCCCGCCTGCGCGAACTCGGGCCAGTACTTCGCCACCGGCGCGTCGATGTCTAGCAGGCCCTTGTCCACCAGCCGATGCGCGCAGATCGCGGTGACGCCCTTGGTCGTCGAATACACGTTGACGAGCGTGTCGCGTGTCCACGGTTTGGTCTTCGCCTTGTCGGCGTGTCCCGCCCAAATGTCCACAACGCTCTTGCCGTCGAGCATGACCGCTGCGGCGGCGCCAACCTCGCTGCGCTTTTCGAAATTCTCGGCAAACGCGTCCTTGACGCGATTGAACTTGGGATCGCAAGTGCCTTCGATTTTCACCGCCATGATCAGTCTCCTTGGCGCTCGTCATATCACGGAAATGAAATCGGACCCAAAAAGGCGGGTTGTCTTACGCGATCGCGCCGCCGCAGCTCGAGCCCGCGCCTGCGGTGCATCCGAAGCAGTGCGAGCCGGTCGCGATGCGCGTGCCGGCGATCGCGCCGACATCTTCGATGTCCCAGATTGTGGCGGCACCGGCACCAAGCGGAATTTCCAGCATCTGGTTGAAGTCGCAGTCGTAGAGCCGCCCGTCCCATCCGACGCTCACCAGGTCGCGGCACATCAGCGCATCGACGGTCGCGGGATTGAAGTGATTCACGAGCAGGCTCATGTACGCCGAATGACTGCCCGTGCCGTTCAACTGGTTGGCGAAGCGGGCGATCGGCATATTCGTGATTGTGAGCAGGCGATCGAAGACGATTCCGAAGTTGCGCGCGAGCTCGTCGCGATACTGTGCTTCAAGCTCGACCTGCGGCGGGGGCAGCGACGCGCCGATCGGGTTGTACACGAGGTCCAGCCGCAGCTCGCCGCGCCCGAATCCGGCGGCATTCAGATTCTTCAGCGCTGCGATGCTCTTATCAAACACGCCCGTCCCGCGCTGACGATCCGTATTCTCGGCCGTATAGCACGGGAGCGAACAAACCAATTCGACCCCCGCGCGCCGGTAGAAGTCGATGAGCCATTCCATGCCGGGTTCCAGGGTCACCGTCAGGTTGCATCGCACGATCACCTTGCGGCCGAGCGCTCGCGCCCGCTTGACGATCATCGCGAAGTTCTCGTTCAGCTCCGGCGCGCCACCGGTGACATCGAGGGTCTCGACGCCGCCGCTCGCCGCGAGCAGATCGATCACCCGTTCCGCCGTCGCGCACGTCATCCGCTCTGTCCGCCGCGGGCCCGCATCGACGTGACAGTGATGGCACGCCTGGTTGCACAGCTTGCCGACGTTTACCTGGATGGTCGCGGGCGATTTGCGGATGAGCGCGCGAATCCCGTGGCGTGCGAGCGTCGCGCCGAAATGTGGATTCGAGTGTGACTCGGGTGTCGCCGCCATCGCGCCATCCTACCACGAGCAATGCTGTCGGTCAGGCGCAAAACTGGCGGTTCATTCTCCTGAAAAAAGAAAAAGCAGGAGGCCCGGGGAAAGGCCTCCTGCGCTACGGGGGAATAACCGGTCGCGACGGTTCTAGTGGTCTCGGTTGTACACTTCCGAGCGTCTGCTACTTAGTACGATACAGAGCATATCCGGTTTCAATCCGTCCCTGTGCGAGCTCACCAAATCCGGTTTATTTGTGAGCGGCTCTGGGTTAAACAAGCGTTGATGAAGAAAAAGGAAATCGAAAAGAAAAAGCCGAACGAGCGAACCTATCGCGGCGGATGCCATTGCGGGCGCGTCCGCTTCGAAGTCAGGGGCATGCTCGAGCGCGTCTCCGAATGCAACTGCTCGATTTGCACGAAGAAGGGCTACCTCCACTGGATCGTCGAGCGCGCCGCGTTCCGCTTGCTCACGCCGTCGGACAATATCGCGGCGTACAGCTTCAACACGAAAGTCGCCAAGCATCTGTTCTGTCCGAATTGCGGCGTCGCATCGTTCTATATTCCGCGCTCCGATCCCGAACGCCTCGACGTAAATGTGCGATGCCTCGAAGGTGTGAATCCGGCCAAGCTCGAGCTCGATCACTTCGACGGGCGCAACTGGGAGAAGGCCTTTCACGATCGCGAGAGCGGGCCAGCCGCGAAGTGAGGTCAGAGTCAGGTGGCGACGCTGGGTTTTCTGCGCCGCGATTTCGAGGTGTTCGCAATCGAGGGATTCAGCGCGCGGATGGCGAAGATCGACGAGTTGATCAACCCGCGGCTGACCAGGCTCGGCAGCCGGCTCGCGCCGGAGCTTTCGCAAAAACTCGGCATGGAATTCTTTCCGCACATCGCCAAACACATGCGGCGCACTGCGATTCCCCCTGCTGAGACCTGCGTGGCATTCGGGCCGTCGCGCGCGGGATACAAGCGCTACGCATATCTCGCGCTGTGCGTGTCGGCGGCGGGAATCCATGCGCGCACGGTCGTGAAGTCCGACGCCGACCATCGTCCCGAGATGGCGCGAGCTATCAAATCCAGGTCGGCGGATCTGGAGAAATCTTTTCGCGGCACGAAGATCCAGCAATACCAAAATTGGGATTGCCACGAATTGCCGCGCTCGACGGTGGCGAGCGCCGACTTTTTCGACGGACTCGGCGATGCGCTCGTGAAAAAAACCGGCGGCATCAACGTCGGCTTCGGATGGCCGGTGCGCGACGCCGTGACCGTCGATCGCGCCGAGATACTCGACGCGTTCCGCGAGCTCGAACCGCTCTACCGCGTGATCCGCTCGGTCGCGCCGTGACGTTGGGCGTCGCGCCGGTGGATGAAGACCGGTTGTTGAGCCGCGAGGAGACGATCACGCGGCTGGCATATTCGTGCCTGCTGATGGTGGGCATCAACAGCGGCTGGCTCGGCCCGTTTCTACCGCAGATCTCGCACACCGCCCAACTGCCGATCGAACGCGCGGGACTGATCGTTAGCGCCTCGGCCGCCGGCTATTTCATCTCGGTGCTGATCGCCGGCGAGATCAATCAATCGCTGAGCGCGCAGAGGATTCTCGTCGGTGCGATGGCGCTGTTCACCGCCGGCCTGGCAGGTCTGGCCGTCGCTCCCGGACTTGCGGGAATGCTATGCGCCGGATTTGTGATCGGCCTTGCCAACGGCGGTATCGACATCGGCGCCAACGCCCTCATCGTCGAGCTGAATCGCGAGCGGCTCGCCTCCGCGCTCAACTACCTGCATGTGCTGTTCGGCGTCGGCGCGCTGCTCGGACCGCTGATCGTGAGCGCCGCCTTCGCGAGCCGCGTGCCGTACTGGTGGGTATTCGGCGGTGGCGCAGTGGCCTGTGCCGCGATCGGATTTCGTCTGGGCATGACTCCGGCGCACGAAGTTCGAACAGAGGTTGCTACCGGCGACGGATTTCTACCGATGCTCGCGCGTCCGCTGATTTGGGCGATTAGCGGCGTGATGTTCCTCTACGTCGGTGCCGAGGTGGGAATCGGCGCGTGGCTCTTTCTTTACCTGCGCACCGCGGGCACGCTCGGCCCGATGCTCGCGTCGTCGGGCGTCTCGCTGTATTGGCTGGGATTGGTATGCGGTCGCGCGTTCGGCGGACGCCTCGGGCATCGCATGGCACTGCCGAAATTCACGATGCTGGCCTCGTCGTTATCCGCCGCGGCGCTGATGCTGTTGATCGCGGCGCCGGCGGCAGGCGGCCTCGCCGCGACCTCCATCTTCCTGATCGGTTTTGGCTACGGCCCGGTCTTCCCCAACATGATTGCGGTCGGCGCGGCGGCGTTCCCCCTCGAAGTCGGCAGGATGACTTCGATCGTAGTCGCAGCCGGCGCGCTCGGCGCGATCGTCGCGCCCTGGCTAATGGGCCACGCCATCGCCGACATAAGTCCCCGTGCAAGCATGGAGGTCGCGCTGGCATTCACGCTCGCGATGGCAGCGCTGGCCATCTCGCTGCGCACAGTCGATCGGCGCCCTCTATGAAGCATCGGCGGCAAACACTATTGTAGATAAATTGCTCAGCCGCGATTTTCGGCGCTCGCGTCGGGAAAGCGGCGTCCAAGAAGGGATTCATGGCGAACAAAGGAAACTGCAAAGCGAAAGATTGCGCGCGCGAAGCGGTCGGCAAAGGCTACTGCCGACAGCATTTTCGGCTCTGGAAGGCCGGCGAGATGCCCAAGGCGCGCTTCAAAACCTGCACCTTCGAGAAATGCCGCAAGCATCGCCACGGCACCTCGAGCCTGTGCGACGAGCACTTCAAGGCCAAGCACGGCAAGCCGGCGGAAGCAGCGGCCGCGCCCGCAGCCGAAGCGGCGCCCGCCGAAGCTCCGGCGTCCTGATAGCGCGATAACGTCCGCATCGCACCCGCGTCGCGCGGGCAGCATGAAAAGTGACTTCCGATGGCTAATCTAATTGTGGCTGGAGCAGCGGGTCGGATGGGCCGGCTGCTGATCGCGATGGCGTCGTGCGATTCGGCGCACAAAATCGTCGGCGCCATCGAAGCGCACGGCAATAGCGCGCTCGGTTCCGACGCGGGCGAACTGGCAGGCGTCGGCAAGCTCGGCGTCAAAATCGGCGACCACTACGCGATGCTCGCAAAGCCCGACACCGTCACGCTGGATTTCACGACGGCGACCGCCTCGATGGAACATCTCGAAGTCGCATCGAACGCGGGCGCGGCGATCGTCATCGGCTCGACCGGTTTCACGCCCGAGATGGAAACGCGCGCGCGCGAACTCGCGCAGAAGACGCGCACCGTGATCGCGCCCAACATGAGTATCGGAGTAAACGTGCTCGCCAAGATCGTTGCCGAAGTCGCCGCAATCCTTCCCGACTTCGACGCTGAGGTTATCGAGATTCACCATCGCACCAAGATCGACGCGCCCAGCGGCACCGCGCTGTCGCTGGGCAAGGCGATCGCGTCGGCGCGCGGAGTAGAGTTCGCACCCAACGCGGTCTTCGGCCGCGAAGGAATCACCGGCGTGAGGCCCGACGGCAAGATCGCAGTCCTCGCGATGCGCGCGGGCGACGCAGTCGGCGATCACACCGTGATTTTCGGCGGTCAAGGCGAACGCCTCGAACTGATACATCGCGCGCAGAGCCGCGACTCGCTCGCGCGCGGCGCACTCCGCGCGGCGGGATGGCTTGTGAACCGCAAGCCGGGCCTCTACACGATGCGCGACATGCTCGGAATTTAACTGACGCTCTAAAGATGTGAGGTGTGACTGGGCCCGTGATCCGGCGGCGCCGGCGGCGGATCGCCCATCTCGGCGCCCTCGTGATCGAGCATCGCCCATCGCTCGACCAGCTTGACACCGAGTCCGCGATGGCCGCGGATAAAGTACGTCGCCATCGCGATCAGCGCGAGAATATTTCCGGCGACGATTTTCCACCATCCCAGGACCTCGAGCGCTGACTGATCGATCAGCGAAACAAATCCCACAAAGAAAACCTCGAACACCGCCAGCAGCAGCAGCGCGCCGAGGACCATGAACGGTTCCCACTCCGACGCGGCCAGCAGAATCGCGAGCGCCAGGCCGAACATGACGAAGGCGAAGAAATGCAGAATCGAGTAGCCGAGCACGAGAGGCAGCGTCGCCTGGATACCGTCACTCACGCCCGCGCTGCGAAAGACCATCGCGCCGAGAATCGCCGGCGTATGAAACGGATCGCCTGACGCGAAGTCGTAAGCCATGAACCAGATGGCAACGACGATCCCGCCGACCAGTCCCGCAGTCACGCCTTCGCGCGCAACCGAGATCCAGGCGCCGAGCAAGTCGAACGCGAGCCTGGGATGCTGCCAGAAAAAATATGAAAGCATCGCGCCCGTCGCGAGCAGGTTGCCGACGATGATGCCCCACCACGTCAGCTCCACCATCACGTTCGGCCCTAGGAACAGCACGACCGCGATGAAGAACACTTCGAACGCGACGAAAAAAATCGCGAGCGAGAAAAGCAATGACGATTCGGTCTCGCACGCTTCGAGCAGCAATCCGCCGGCGATGCCGAATGCGATGAAGGCGGCGAAGTGAAGGATCGAGTATTCCAGCGCCAGCAGCTTCAGCCCATGTTGAACTTCGTGACTGTGCGAGCCGTGCAGAATCGTCGCCGCCAGCAGCGCGGGCGTTTCGAGCGCGTGGCCGCGAATCACGTCGAAGATCAGAAACCAGATGGCGACGACGAAGGCTCCGATCAGCCCCGCGACCGCTCCATCGATAATGATCCGCGTCCTCGAGTGCTGCATGCGTCAACTACTAACGCACAAGTTCCGCACCCGGCAAGCATCCGGACTTAGCTCGGCGGTCGCCTGCGGTATAAGATGACGGCGTTCCCGCGTCATGCCTGCCACACCGCAAACTTCCGCCGCCGCCAATCCCGACCCGCTCAAGATAGGGCGAATGCCCATTCATTTCTTTGTGGTAGCGGTCACGTCTTTCGCCGTCGGCGTTGCCGCGATGCCATTCGTGATCGGCGACGTTGCAGTGTTCTTCTATCAGACTAAACCGCTGGCGCTCGTGCATACGTTCACGCTCGGCTGGATCACGGCGGCCATGATGGGCGTGATGTATCGCTACGTCCCCGCCCTGACGCATCATCCGATCCCATTCCCCCGCATGGCGTTCGCGCAACTCGCGCTCTATGTCTTCGGCGTCGTTGGCATGATCGTGCATTTCGCGATCGGGCTCTGGCTTGGACTCTGGACGGTCGCGATAGTGGTGGTGATCAGCATTTTGACGTTCGCCGCCGAGATGATTCCATGTCTGTGGCCGTCGGCAGGAAGCGGCGTCGCGGAGACCGGGATGCTTCTCAGCGTGTGTTTCCTCGTGCTCGCGGCCGCGATTGGCCTGACCCTCGGCATCGACAAGACATACGACTTCCTTGGCGGCAGCGTGCTGACGAATCTCGCTAGCCACGTTCATTTCGCCGCGCTCGGATGGGTGACGCTGACAATCTGCGCCGTGTCCTACCGGATGATCCCCGCGTTCCTGCTGCCGAAAGAGAAACTCCCACCCGCCGCTATCTGGCAACTTTATGCACTAACGATCGGCGTCATCGGACTCGGCGTGACACTGCTGATTCGAGCGCCAGGCGTGGCGTTCTGGAGCATCCTGATTGCCGCTTCACTGCTCGCGTACATCTTCACGATAGGACGGCTGGTGCGTACGCGCCGGATGCCGCTGGATTGGACGTCGCGTCATGCGATCTGCGGAGTCGCGTGGCTGATCGTCGCGATCGCGATGGGCCTCGTACTTACCGTCACTGGCGCGGACGGCGAGTACAGCAGCCGCATCGCGGCGGCTTACGGCGTGACGGGAATACTCGGCTGGATATCGAATTTCATCATCGGCATGTCGTACCAACTCTTTCCGGGATTCGTCACCCGCGCACGCACCAGCGTTGGATGGGCGCCCGTTACGATCGCTGAGCTGTCGATCCCGCGGCCACGGCCGTTTGTATTCATCGCGTACAATCTCGGAATTGCAATGGTTGTATGTGGACTGCTCGCGGGATCGATCGATCTTGGCGTCGCGGGCTCCGCATGGATCGCGGCCGGCGGACTTGTTTACGCTGCGGCGACGCTCTGGACGCTCAGCTTTGCCTATCGCTCATCGATGCCGTCCGCGGTGCGAACCGATTTGCGCATCCTGCCGTCGTAAGCCGCGACTCTATTCGGGAACGACGCAGCCTCGTTTCACTTTCCCTGGAAGTGGGCTTCGCGCCGCTCGACGAACGAACGAATTCCTTCCTTGGCGTCTTCGCTGTCCATCACGCGGTCCCTCACATCTGCGATGGCGGCAACCGCGGATCGTTCGCTGGCTTCAATGTATTTGAGGGCGGCTTGTTTCATCGCGCGAATACCAAGCGGCGCGTTCTTGCAAATCAACTTTGCAATCTCAACCGCTCGCTCGATCTGCTTTCCGGCGGGAACGATCTCCTGAACGAGCCCGATTTGCAGCGCGCGCTCGGCGTTGAATTCATCGCAGAGCATCAGATGGTACATCGCGTTGCCCCATCCGGTACGCGTCAAAAAACGAAAGTGAGCGCCGCCGAGCGGCGCGATTCCGCGGCGCGACTCCATCTGGCAGAACCGCGCCGTGTCGGCCGCGACAACGATGTCGCCGGCCAGCATCATCTCGATACCGATGGTGTAGGTAATACCCTGGACCGCCGTAACGATCGGTTTCACCGATCGGTTCCGCAAGCCGAAAGGATCGAGATTGCGCTCGGGGATCGGCTTCGCGGCTGCGCCGGGGCCGAAGAACTTCGGCATGTCGAGGCCGGCCGTGAAGTGATCGCCCTCGGCGCAGAGGACGGCAACCCAGAAATCGTCGTTGCGGTCGAATTCGGTCAGCTCACTCGACAACTGTTGCATCATCTCGGGCGTGAAGGAGTTTCTCTTCGCGACATTGTCGATCACGATTTTGAAAACCCGGCCGTCCACTTCACGCCGCACTTCTCCAACCTTGTTTTGCACGCTCGTCGTTGACATCCTCGCTTCTCCTCTTATGAACAGCAGTACATCTGCAACTTGACAGTGTCAAGTTTCGTTGGCAGAATACTATCGTCGTCGATCCGGGACGGCGTGAGCAACTGAATCACACCGAGAGGCAGATCGTGGCGGACGGCAGTGCTCCTAGATTGAAACCCGAAGTGCGCGGGTGGCTCCGACACCTCTGGCGCAAAGCGATGACCCCGGACGACTGGTCTCGAAATGGCGCACCCCACCCCTGGTGGGACGACAAGAGCGTTGCGCCGATGCTGTCGTTCGCGCGTTTCGATCTTTCGGAATCTTCCTATGGGCTCCTGCTGCTCGCCCGCAAGACGCCCGCGTGGCGGGAGGTCTACACGAAGATCCTCGACGAGCTGATCCGGCGTCACACCACGTTCTGGGCCGCGGTTGACTGGCTCACCAAGCTCGGCCCCGATCCCGACCGCGCGCGTTATCCGAAAGCCTATCGAGGACTCATCCCAAAGGATCTCTGGGGCAACTACGATGTGCCCGGTTGGACCGCCAACGGCATCGAGCCGTGGGGACTCCAGCCGGACCCAATCGGCTCGACGGGGAATCTGTTCTTCCGCGGCTTCTTCACCTTGATGCTGGCGATCCATCGCGCAGTGTCGGGCGAGGCGACTTGGGACAAGCCCTTCGAGGTGACTGGTCTCGACGACCGGACCTTCGCGTGGACCCATCGCGGGATAGCCGAGTACCTCGGCAATCAGTGGGCGGGTGTTCCCCACGGGCCGCATTGCGAGAACACCAAGATCTGGCCGTTCTGCCTGTCGGCGGCAGGACTCGGTCTGCAACTTACCGACCTGACGCTCGGGACGCGGACGCATTGGGTTTACGACCGTTGGGTCGAGGAGGCCTTCAAAAAGAAGTTCATGGGCTTCGACGAGCGCGGCCGCCTGAAATGGGTCGCCTTCTATTATGACCCGCTGGTCGACCGTGTGCTTGGTGATCGCCGCATCTTCGGCCTCTTCCCGTCGATCTACGTCGTCCCGCAGAACCGCGAACTTGGCGAGTTGCTCTACCGCAACGCCGTCGCTTCGGTCGGCTGGGACAAGCGCTGGATGCCGGTGCTGTACAATGGCCGCGACCCGCGCGCGCTGACGATGGGCTTCCTGATGGCGCGCGAGTATGGCGATCACACGACGGCCCGCCGGCTCGGACGGAAACTCGCGAGCATGGAGAACGCGCGCTTCTTCGACGCCGACGGCGGGCAAGACGCGGACGAGTATGGTTACTTCTTCCAATACGGCGAGCGCTATCCCCGCGGCCAGGAGAGTGCGCTCTACATGCTCAAGAATCTGCTCGACGGCGAGGGCGAGTGGGGACGCGCATTCGGCGAACAAGACACCGAGAAGTTCTCCGCACCCACCGTGTCGGACGCGGAGTATCCGAAATTGGGATTCTCCGTCGCATGGAATGATTCCGCGCGCGGCGTCCTTCAACTCGAGAGCTTCGCGGCGACCTCCAGCGCGCGCGGCGACGCGACCCGCTTCCGTGTTCGCAACCTCCCAGACGCGCACAGCGTCCAGGTTCGCCGCGACGATCAGATCCACCAATCTTGGCGCGCGACCGATTCCAACTCGATCGAGATCGAGACCGTCGTCGGCGACCATCGCTACGAGATCGTGACCGGCTACCGGGGCGCGCAGCCGACCCGACCCGGCAAAACCGAATCGAACAAAACGAATAGTACCTCGACCACGATCGCACGGCCGCGAACCAGTATGACGGACATTGTA
This sequence comes from uncultured delta proteobacterium, assembly GCA_963711565.1. Lineage (GTDB taxonomy): Bacteria > Desulfobacterota > Binatia > Binatales > Binataceae > Binatus. The sequence goes on from CAVQEQ010000003.1 coordinate 851,796, forward strand.
ACGGCCGCCTCGACGGTCGCCGCCGCATGTCCCTGCTGCGCCAGCGCCGACTGATACATCGCCGCGTCTAATTGGAGAAAGATAAGTGAGTCACAACGCCTTGTGGAGCGAACTCGCCGCTCGTCTCGTCGCCGCCCTCAGACCGATAGCGCCCCCGATTGGTATCGCGTTCGTAGCGGAGGGCGCCGCGAGCGACGCGCCGCCGTTCGACGCGTCGTATCCGACCCCGAACGAGTCCGGCCGCACGGGCGCGGTGCCGGCGGGCTGCGTCTTCTGGATGAAGGCGGTCGATCGCACGTTTTCGACGAGCGCAGCCGACCACGCCAACTGCAGCGTCGGTTCCTACACGCACGGCTTCATCACGTTAGACGAGGCTGCCCCGCGCGACGACGTTGTGGCTGCGCTCGAATCGGGATGGGTGAACGAAGCCGCTGTCGCCGCGTTGCCGCACGTGCGCGAGCGACCCGCGCAGGTTGTTTACGGTCCGCTCGCGAAGTTCGACACGGATCCCAACGTCGTGCTCGTGCGTATCAACGCGCTCGCGCTGATGGTCCTCAAGGATGCGTTCCCGTCGCTTCGCATCGAGGGGAAACCGCAGTGCCACGTAATCGCACTCGCCAGGGAGAATGGCGAGATCGCGGCGAGCGTCGGCTGCGCCTTGAGCCGCGCGCGCACCGGCATGCGCTCGGAGGAGTTGACCTGCGCGATCCCGGCATCGCGGCTCGCCGAGATCGTGCCGGTCATAGAGGCAGCCGCAGACCTCGACCGCGCGATGGCCAGCTACGCGGGCACCGACGCTCAGCGCTTCGACGCGAAGTCCTGAAGCTCGCAAGGCGCTCGCCGTTAGAGGAGACCTTTGCATAACTTCGGTGAATACGCCCAGACAGAAACCAGAATCTTGAATCGCGCGCAAAAGAGCGCGCTGCATAAGGACCCTCACCTTCGATCCTCTCCCATTCTGGGAGAGGAGAAGAGGCGCGGCGCAGTTATGCAAAGGTCTCTTAAATGAGTAGTCACCAAGACTGATCAAAGGTCAGGAGTCCTATCACGAAACCGAATTTCGTCGAGTTAACGAAGCAGCTGAGCGGTTTGCAGCCGGCCACCGTATCGGCACGAACCAGAATGCCAGGAGCACCGCGGCGCCGAAGGTCAGGTAGATAGTCGTGAACACCCAGGGCGGAGCCTGATAGAAGATCAGCCAATCGAGCCAGTATCCGATGAAATCGTGCGAATAGCCGGATTCGCCTCCTTTTACTCGCAACATATTCTCCCAGATTGTGAGCGGACAGGTTGTGCCAATGAGCGCCTCGCAACAGACCAATAGGATCATTGCGAGGTGGATTACGCGAAAATAGACGTTCCGGACCCAATGCCATCCTGCGGCCCCGCCAATTAGAATGGCCGCGAATCCGATAACCACAAAGGCGACGTAACCCGCGTGAATTATTGTTACGAGGTCGGCTGCCGCCAGCCATAACATCGACTTACAAGTGTGCGACGCTTCGCGATCGCACCACGCGCAGCTCCGGCACCGCCGATGTGGGCATGACCGGAATGTCGCGGTCTTCTCGTTGCTGCCACCTATAAAAGATGAACGTGAAAATGAACATCAGATAGGTGCCCTGCCCGACCCACATGATCAATCCGCCCAGCACCTGGTCCTCGAGCGGCTTGAGGCCCCATCCGTGCGCGCCTTCGGTGTACCACGGATAGATCACATGGGTCGCGAGCGTGATCGGCGCGGCGACCGCGGTCATCGGGATCATCAGCAGGAACAGGTAGAGGATTTGGGCCGGGTACGACAGGCGCGGCATCTCGGGCAGCGGACTCAGGATCGGCCACCACAGCAGGATGCCCGACGCCATGAAGCACAGGTGCAGGAAGATGTGAAAATTCTCGTCGCGGCACATCCGATCGAAGATTGGCGGAAAGTGCGCGGTGACGAAGACCGCCGAGAAAATCGCGAACGCGATTACCGGCTTCGTCAGCAGGCGCGCGACCGGCTTGATCGGCTTGCTGAGCACCCACGGCCTCAGCATCCAGTCCGGTGTCCCGAGCAGGAGCAGCGGCGGGATCACAAAGGCCTGCATCAGATGCTGCAGCATGTGCATCGAGAAGATTCGCGCGTCTGCCAGTTCGTCGAGCTCGCTCTGTACGTATAGAATCGCGACCATCGCGATCGCAAACCACACCGCCTGCATCCGGGTCGGTCGGCGGCCGGTGACGCGGCATGCACCAAGGTAAATCGCGATCAGGATCGCGATACCTATCGGGATGCTCGGATGTTCTCCAAAAATGTCCATTGTCAAAGACGCCCGTTGCTATCCGATCGGCGCCAGGTGATGCGACAGATATGCGAACAGCAGGATCAACGAGACCATCAACACCGTCGCAACCATCAACGGGAAGACGAACACTCCCGTCAGCAGCCATCCGTCGTACTTCAGGTGCATGTAGAACATCGCGACCAGCGCGAACTTGGCGGCGGCCAGCACGATCAGCACCGGCACCAGCACGGGACGGAGCGCATGCACGTAGAAGACGGTGATCTCCATCGCCGTCAGCACGACTAAAAACGCGGCGATGATAAGGTACGTCGCCGCACCCGGATGATGAACCTGCCCAGTGTGGATGTCCGCAATGTCGCTCATGCTCCGGGCACCGCCTGCATCAGATAGACGAGAGTAAAGATGATGATCCACACCACATCGACGAAATGCCAGTAGAGTCCCGCGAGCTCGACCAACGTCGCGCGCGACTTGCCTAGGTTGCCCGTCATCGCGGCGACCAGCAGCACCGACAGCCACAGCACGCCGATCGCGACGTGCGCGCCGTGAAACCCGACCAGCACGAAGAATGACTGCGAGAATAAGTTGGTCGTAAGCCCCATCCCCTCGTGCAAGAAGCTCGTGAACTCGTAAACCTGGCCGCAAAGAAAAATCAGCCCGAACAGGACCGTGCCGCCGAGCCAGATTCGCTCCCATCGCTTGTCGCCGCGCTGAGTGGCCGCGAGCGCCAGCACCATCAGCAACGAACTCATCAACAGGATAAACGTGCTGAACAACGTCAGCGGGATATTGAGGATCTCCGGCCCGGGTCCGCTGACGCTGCGCGATTTGTAAACGATGAAGGTCGAGATCAAACTCGCGAAGAACACGCACTCCGACCCGATGAACGACCACACGCCGATTTTGCGCACGTCGATTCCGCCTGACGACGGCGCATGCTCCGGGTCGTGCGATTCCTGGCCGAAGCTCGGGTACTCGAATCCCATCCCGATGACCGACAGGATCACGACCAGCGCGCCCATGATCACGATGCGATACCAGTCGATGATGAGCCCAAGGCCCATCATGCCCACGCCGAGACTCAGCACCAGCGGAAAAATCGACGGCGCCGGCATATGGATGTGCTCGACGGATGCCGGCTCGCTCGGCGGCGGTTGCGACGGCGCCTGCCCCGACATGTAGGCTGCGACGCCGCGCGATCCGGCTCGCCCGTATTTGAGAATCCACCACGCGTCGCGCCCGCGGATTTGCGGGATCGTCGCGAAGTTGTACACGGGCGGTGGCGACGGCGTGGACCATTCGAGGCTGCGGCCGTCCCACGGATCGGCGGGCGCGCGCTCGCCGCTGACGAGACTTGTGAAAATGTTGATGTAGAAAAGCAGGAACGCGATGCCAAGAATGAACGCGCCGATCGTCTCGAGTTGGTTGAGATGCGTCCAGCCCATGTCGGCGCCGTAGGTGTAGGTGCGCCGCGGCATCCCCCACATCCCGAGAAAGTGCATCGGGAAAAACGTGAGGTTGAAGCCGACGACCGTCAGCCAGAAGTGCCACTTGCCAAGCCGCTCGCCGAGCATGCGTCCGCTGATTTTCGGCCACCAGTAGTAGAACGCCGCCATGATCGCGAACATCACGCCGCCGAACAGCACGTAGTGAAAGTGCGCGACGACGAAGTACGAATCGGTCTGCTGCAGATCGACCGGCGCCGATGCGTGCATGATTCCGCTGAGCCCGCCGATCGTGAACTCGAGAATCATCCCGAGTGCGAAGTAGAAGGCGGTCGTCATGCGCAGCGAGCCGCCCCAGACCGTCGCGATCCAGCTGAAAATTTTCACGCCGGTCGGAATCGCGATCAGCATCGAAGTGATCGCGAATGCCGAGTCGGCCACCGGGCCCATCCCCGTCGCGAACATGTGATGTCCCCACACCCCGTACGACAGGAATGCGATCAGGCAGATCGAATACGCCATCATCGGGTAGCCGAACAGCGGCTTGCGCGAGAACGCCGGCACGACTTCCGAGATGATTCCGAAAGCCGGCAGCGCCATGATATACACTTCGGGATGGCCGAACAGCCAGAACAGATGCTGCCAGAGAATCGGCGTCGCACCCGCGGATGCGATGTAAAAGTGCGTGTCGAAAAAACGGTCGAAGAGCAGAAAGATCAGACCGATCGTGAGCGCCGGAAACGCGATCAGAATCAGGATCAACGTCACCAGCATCGACCAGATGAACATCGGCATGCGCATGTACGTCATGCCCGGCGCGCGCATCGCGATAATCGTCGTCAGGAAATTCAAGCCCGTGAGCACCGTCGAAGTGCCCGATACGAGCAGCCCAATCACCCACCAGTCGATCGCGAGGCCGGGCGTGAAGTACCGCTCGGTCAGGTTCGCGTAGCCGAACCATCCCGCATCGGGAAGCCCGCCGCGAATCCAGCCGAGATGGAGCAGGATTCCCGCGATCAGCGCCAGCCAGAAGCTCAGCGCGTTGAGCCGGGGAAACGCAACGTCGCGCGCGCCGATCTGAAGCGGGATGAGGAAGTTGCCGAGAAATCCAAGCAGCAGCGGCATCACGACCAGGAAGATCATCGTCGTCCCATGCATCGTGAAAAACGCGTTGTACGTTGCCGCCGACAGCGCGTGATTGTCGGGACGCCACAACTGTACGCGAATCGCCATCGCCTCGATCCCGCCGAACGCCATGAAGAACAGCGCGCTGGCGAGGTACATCACGGCGACGCGTTTGTGATCGATCGTCGTCAGCCATCCGAGTAACCCGCCGCCTTCGAGGTAGCTCGGCTGATGCACTGGCAATGGTTTCGGTTGCGCAGCCATTCGACGCTCCCTATTTCAGACTCTCGAGATACGCGACCAGGGCGTTCAGCTTGTCCCCCGGCAACAGCAGCGCCGGCATGTTCGCGCCCGGCTTGATTTCCTGCGGATTCTCGATCCACTTCGCAACATTCTCGGGCGTGTTCTTCAACACGCCGGCGGCCAGCGTCGTGCGGCCGCCGAAATGCGTCAGGTCTGGTCCGATATACCCTTTCGAAACGCCCTGGATCATGTGGCAAGTCGTGCACGGACTGTCGGCAAAAACTTTTGCGCCGTCCGCCGCCAACTGATCGCTCGCCGGAGTCGGGACCGGTCCCGCAAGCTGCTCCCGGTCCCACTTGGCGAAATCATCCGGAGAATCGACGAACGTCCGAAAGCGCATGTTCGCATGCGACAGGCCGCAAAACTCCGCGCATTGCCCCGGATACATTCCCGGCACCGTCGCGACGAACGTAAGCTCGTTGATTTGGCCGGGCACCACGTCGCGTTTGCCGCCGAGTTGCGGCACCCAGAAACTGTGGATGATGTCGGCCGATTCCAGCGACAGGCGAATCGGCCGGTTGACCGGGATATGCAGCTCGTTGCCGGTCTTCGCGCCGTCGGGATAATCAAACTCCCACCACCACTGATGCGCGACCACTTTGATCACGAGCGCGCCCGCGGGCGCGACCGCCGGCTGCGATCGAAAGATCGTGCGTATCGTCGGCACCGAGATCATCAACAAGATCAGCACCGGGCCGAGCGTCCACGCGATTTCCAGACCCAGATCGGACGACGCGGTCGAAGGCGGCGCCGCCTCTCCCACACGGGTAGAGAACACAAACAGCGCGAGCACAAACGCCACGACCACGATCGCCAAGACCAGCGCGTCCCATAACGTCACATCGATGAAAAGATTCTGAATCCACTGCGCAAGGTCCGACTTCGGCGCGAGCGTGGTCATCGGGCGGCCGGCGTCCGAGCATCCTGCAATAGTCAGTGCAATAGCCACTCGCATAGCTACTGAGGCGACCGAATGCCTATTTGGTCGGCGCCGGATCATTCCGCCTCATCTCCTACCGGCTCTCCGGAGGTTGCGGCCTGCGCGACGCGGTTCAGTCCCGGCACTGCCGAAATCAGAAACGCGCCAAGGAAACCGATCGAGATCAGAAACTGCGTGGGTCCAAACGGGATCGCATCGAGCGACAGCGACGGAACCACCAGCACGTAACGCTCGAGCCATATTCCGATGAGTCCAAGCGCGGACACCGTGCCGAGAATCATCGGCGTCTTCTTGGTCCGCACGCTCATCAGGACCGTAAATGGAATCAGCCAGATCAATACGACGCACGCCACTGACAACGGTGACCACGGCATGTGATGAACACGCTGGACAATGAAAAAGGTCTCGACCGGCAGGTCGCCGTACCAGATCACGATGTACTGCGAGAAGAGGAGGTACACCCAGAACACCGAGAAAGCGAACACCATCTTGCCGAAGTCGTGCATAACGACGGGATTGGTGAACAGATTGTGTTCGCCCAGACGGCCGCGCAGCACGGTCGCTACCAGAGCCATCGCCGCCAATCCGCTCCAGAAAGCTCCCGCGAAAAAGTACCAGCCGAAAAGTGTGCTGCGCCAAACCGGCGCGAGCGACATCACCAAATCGAATGCGATCAGCGTGTAAACGACGGCGAACAGCACAGCAACCAGCGGCGCGAACACTCGTATCGAATGCGGCGGCAGCTCAATGTCGTCGGCCGCGATCGTCCACGCTCGGGCGTCATCGCCGCTCGAGACGCGGACAAATGCGAAACTCGCCGCCGCCATCACGCCAAGCCCGATTCCATCACGCGCAAATAGAAACGGGACGTTCAGCCACGCGGCCTTCTGCGGGATCGGATGCGTCACCCACGGGAAAATCAGGCTGCGGCCGAAGTACAATCCAAAGAATAGAAAAAATCCGACCCACAGAAACGGCGCGAAGGCCTCGCCGAGCCGATACGGCGTCGAGCCGCCCCACTTCGCTTGCGTGAGATAGAACGCCGCCGATGCGACGAGCGCGCCTTGTGCGACGCCGAGAAAAAATAGCAGGTTGACGAGATAGGCCTGCCATGCGATCGCGGCGCCGCCGCGCATCAGCGCGAGCCCGAAGGCGATCGCGCCGAGCACAATCATCACGGCACCGACCGCCTGCATCGTCGTGCCGGCGACCGACTCGACGACTTGCGGCTTCGTCGCCGCGCGCTCGCGATGCAATTGCTGAAGATTGGTGCTCATGACCTTGGCGCCGCTTAATCCGCGCCCTCACGTACGACCTCTTCCGCGCCCGATTCCTTCATCATCGACTCGACGCGCTCCGCTTCACCCTCGTCGCATCGGACCACGATCCCAAATCGATCCCCGCCGAAGCGCCCGTCGTATCCCGGTGCACTCTCGATCGCAGGCACACCCGCGAGCCCCAGCACTCCAAGGAAGCCGAAGATTCCGCCGAGCAACACCATCAACTCGAAACAGATCACTATGAACGGTGGCCATGACAGCAGCGGTTTGCCGCCCGCATTGAGGCGCCATTCGTAAGTTGTGCCGATCGTGATCGCGAGCCCGGTGAGGATGCCCGAGATTCCACCCACCAGCACGATCCATCGCACCGGACTTTTCTTCTTGCCGATCGCGTGCTCGATTTTGTGGCTCGGAAACGGCGCGAACGTATGGAAGTCCGAAACCTGAGCAGCGCGCAACTCTTCTATAGCCTGCGCCGCATGCGTATCGTCAGCAAACGAGCTTATGATCGCAATCGTGCTCATGCGGCTTTGACTCGATCCATCTTGAGCGCCTTGCGCAGCCAGACGATCCCTTCCTTGAGTTCCGTCATCGAGAAGATCGGCAGGAACCTTGAAAATAGCGAGAACAGTCCGACGAACCACGCGAAGCTGCCGACCGTGATCATGATTTCAGTGATCGACGGACGGTACGGACCCCACTGCGAAGGTTCGAAGTTCACTCTCAGCGAGCCTGCTATGATCACGAAGCGCTCCATCCACATTCCGATATTCACGAAAATCGTGATTACCCAGAGCGCCCGCAGGTTGACCCGAATGCGCGGGGAAAACAGCAACAGCGGTATCACGCAGTTGCACAACACCATCATCCAGAACAGCGGACCCCACGGCCCGAAATACCGCATGTGAAAGGTCATTTGCTCGATCGGATCGCCGGCGTACCAGGTCATGAAGCTCTCGGTAATGTACGAATACGAAACCACCAGCAACGTCAGCAGCACGACCTTGGCGAGATTATCGAAGTGCCACTCGGTCAGCAGGTCCTCGATGCCCAGCAGTCTGCGCATCGGGATCAGCAGCGTGATAACCATCGCCACGCCGGAAAAGATCGCGCCGGCGACGAAGTACGGTGCGAAGAGCGTACTGTGCCAGCCGGGTAGTTGCGCCATCGCGAAATCCCACGACACGACCGAATGCACCGACAGCACCAGCGGAGTAGCTAATCCCGCCATTAGCAAGTAGGCCATTGAGTAATGCCGCCACTGGCGATCGGTTCCCTGCCAACCCATCGCCAGCACCGTGTAGAACTTCTTGCGCCAGCCGGTCGCGGCCTCGCGCGCGTTGGCGATATCGGGAATCAGGCCCATCGTCCAGAACAGCGCGCTGATAGTCAGATAAGTACTAACCGCGAAAGCGTCCCATACCAGTGGCGAGCGAAAATCGGGTTGCAGGTATCGCTCATTGGGATATGGCAATAGCCAGTAGAAAAACCACACGCGGCCAAGATGTATTAGTGGAAACAGTCCCGCAGTAGCTACTGCGAATATAGTCATTGTCTCGGCGGCGCGATAAACCGCGGTGCGCCACTTGGTGCGGAACAGGAACAGAATCGCGGAGATCAAAGTCCCCGAGTGCGCGATACCGACCCAGAAAACGAAGTTGGTAATGTAGATTGCCCACATCACCGGCTGGCGAAGTCCCGTCACGCCCAGCCCCGTGTATATCTGCCGCATCCAGCACCCCGCCGCGATCGCCACCAGCGTGAAACAGAATCCGATCCATGCCCAGTACGCCATTCCCGCCGGTTCCATGACGCGCAGCACGCTGCGATCGATGTCGCGAAAGCTCGGCTCGGTGTTTATCTTGGGCGCCGCAGCCACTCAGGTCTTTCCTTTCTCGCGATAGAGATCGCGCAGGTACGTGATCGCCGGTTGAGTGTTGAGTTCCTCGAGTGCGCGATAGGTGCGCAGCTTGTTGTCATCGCGCCGGCGCATCATCGCGCTAGCCGGATCGTTGCTGTCGCCGAACGTGATTGCCCGCGTCGGACACGCCTGCATGCACGCCGTGACGATCTCGCCATCGCGCAGTTGACGATCCTCGGTCTTGGCATTGAGCTCGCCGAACTGGATTCGCTGGATGCAGAACGTGCACTTCTCCATTACGCCGGCGCCGCGGACCGTCACGTCGGGATTGAGTTGCAGGTTCATCGGCGCCGGCCACTCCGGCACGAACCAGTTGAACCGGCGCACCTTGTACGGACAGTTATTTTCGCAATAGCGCGTGCCGACGCATCGATTGTAAACTTGGCCGTTGAGGCCTTCCTCCGTGTGATACGACGCGAACACCGGGCAGACCGGCTCGCACGGCGCGTGATCGCACTGCTGGCACAGCATCGGCGCCAGGTAGAGCTGCGGCGCCTCTGCCGCTTCCTCTTCATTCGGGAAGTAGCGCTCGATGCGAATCCACGACATGATTCGCCCGTTATCGACACCCTCCTTGCCCACCCACGGAACATTATTTTCCGCGTAGCACGCCGTCACGCACGCGCTGCAACCGGTGCACGCGTTCACGTCGATCGTCATGCCCCATTTGTGCCCCACATATTTCCAGGGCGCGTACATTTCGAACGGCCCGGTAACTTCTTCCCCCTCGCTCTTCGGAATCACGCCGTTCGCTAGCTGCTCGATACTCATCGCCTCGACGATCGACCGGCCCATCATGTCGCTCTTGCCCAGCGGCGTCACGAGCTTGCGAGTGTCACCCGTCGCGCGCGCGGTCGCAGCCGCGTAAGTCGCGCCCGCCGCCAGTATCGTCCACGCATTCGCGCCGACATCCTTGGCGTAGCGGCCGTACTCGCGATGCCCCTGCCCAAGCGGCACCGCGATCACGCCGGGACGCACCGTGCTCTCCACCAGCACCGGCGCCTCGATTGCGCCGTGTTCCGTCTTGATCTCGATGATGTCGTCCCTGGCGACGCCGAGCTTGCGCGCGGTCTCGGGATGCATCTCGGCCCAACTGTCCCACACGATCTGCGTGACCGGCTCGGGCAATTCCTGCAGCCACGGCTTGTCCGCGCCGCGCCCGTCATAAAGAAAAATGTGCGGATAGGCGTAAACGGAAAGTTCCATCTGCGCCGCGGTCGGTACGGCGCCCTTGAATGGCGACATGTCGAGCGTGAGCGCCGAGAGATGCTGTTCCTCGAACAATCCGCCTTCGCGCCGGACCTTCACCCAAAAATCTTCAGCATCGCTACCGTCTGCTTTGGGAGCCAGCGCCAGCCATTCAGTCTTGACGGCCTCCGCCGTAGTCGCCCACGGCAGTTTTGTGCTCGACGTTTTCGCAGCCGCCGCGATCAGGATGTCGCCCACCGGCTTGCTCTCGAACACCGGCTGCATCACAGGCTGCCCAAGTCCGCGGATTCCCGCGCGCGGCGCCGTGTCACGCCATGATTCGAGCGGGTGATGCGCCGGCAAAAGCAGACTCGCCATCGCCGCGGTCTCATCCGGCACGCCGCCCGCCCACACTACGAACGGAACTTTTTGGAGCGCCTCGGCCATTCGCGCCGACGGCGGCTGAGTGAACACCGGATTTCCGCCCGCGATAAACGCCACGTCGATCTCGCCGCCGCGCATCGCGTCGATCGCCGCGTCCACTTCATCCGGCGTGCTGGTCTCCTCGGCGGGCGAATCTTCGAAGAACATTATCGTCTTGCCGAAATTGCCGGTGACCGCGTTGAGGATCATTGCCGCAAGATGTGCCGACGAATCGTCGGTGCCCGCGATCGCGAGCGCGCCGTCCGCCTTGCCGAAGGTCTCGCCGAGCTGCCTGATCGTTTCAACCGGCACGCCGGTGCGCGCGCTGGTCGCGGCCGGATCGAAATTCGCGACCGCCTTGGTCAGCGCCACGAGATCGAAGCCCGAGTTCTGCGAGATTTTCCCATTCTTGACCAGGACGTTGAGAACGCTCCACGCAACGTCGGCCTGCGCTCCTGGAGCCGTCGCGATCCATTCGTCGCACTTCGACGCCGTCATGCTGAGCCGCGGGCCGACGTAGGTCGCGCGCCCTATTGTCAGCGCTCCGCGCCAATTCTGCGGCGTGCGGAACAGGGAATATTGTCGCGCCAGCTCCACCGGCGATTGCCACGTCTTGAGAAAATCCGCACCGAAGGAAATCAGCACTTCGGCCTGATCGATTCGATACGTCGGCAGATCCCGCCGGCGAAGAGCGTTTTCGCCGCGGCCCGCGCCGGTTCCTGGTTGATCGCCTCGTAAAATATCGCACGCGACGAATTGCAGGCGCCGACAAACGCCAGCGCGATTTTTTTGAAGGTCGGCCCATTCGGCGCGCCGAAGTACGCGACGCGATCCTTGCCCGCCTTCGACGCCGCCACCAGCTTGTCTCCAAGCATTTTCCCGGCGTCGTCCCACGATACTGTCCTTAGCGCCCCATCGCCGCTGCGCACCTGCGGACGCGCCAGCCGGTCCGGATTATACAGTCCTTGCAGCGTGGCCTGCCCGCGTGCGCATAACGCGCCCTGTCCGATTGGGTCCTCCGGATTTCCCTCGAGCTTGACCACGCGCCCTTCGCGGATTCGCGCCACCACGCCGCATCCGGCCGGACACTCCGAGCAGGTCGTCGCAAAAAAACTCGGCACCCCTGGCACGACGTTCTCGTCCGGCACCACGTACGGAATCAGCTTGCGCGCTGCCGGCTCGCAGCCAGGCAGAGCCGCCGCCGCGCTCGCAGTCGCGGCCAGCTTGATAAACGCTCGCCTGGATATTGACGGTCCCTCGCGCATCTGTTTTTTCACTTTCCTCACTCAGTGATGACAGCCGACGCAATCGAGCGTCGCTTTTTTCTCCGTGTGACAGTTCACGCAAAATCCCATGTTGATTTCATGCACCGGCACCACGCGATCCATCGTCTGCACCGGACCGTGACACGCCTGGCATTCGATCCCCGCATGAATATGCGGCCGATGCGTGAAGCGCACGAAGTCGGGCAGCGTGTACACCCGATTCCACTGGATCTCGAACGCCGCCGGCGTGTCGTCCGTCCACGGCCGCGTCACCGGCTGAATTCCGCCGCCTGCAATTCCATTTCCGTGACATCCGACGCATCGCGCGACCGCCGGGATTCCTGGCTCTGACGACCGGCTCGCGTACGCATGACAGTACTGACAGGGAATCTTGTTCACCCCGGCGTGTATTCGATGGCTGAACGGTATCGGCTGAACCACGTCGTTGCGCGGCGCCCACGGCCGCTGCGACAGCGCGATCACCGCGCCGCCCGAGACGAGCATCAACAGCGCTAGCGGGAGCACTATCCGGTTCATGCTGACGATCAGGCTTGTAATCCCAAAGAGCGCCGCAGCGCCACCGCGTGACGGTTAAAATTTCTAACAATAGAGACGTTCTCAATCAAGCAAAATTAATGTTACTGGCTGCGCTTGATCTTCCAATCCACGCATCTACCTGTGGATTCCCATTGTGCGAGAACGCCGATTTATTGCGCCGGGTAGTTCCGACGCTCCGGAAAGTGTGTTACTTATGACTCGATCATTATAATGGTTTAAGGCTGTTTCGAGAGGTGCAAATCAAGACTGCTTCCAGATTGGGTCTTTTACCGCCCTACCTTTTCGCCGAGCTTGACCGCCTCAAGAAGGAGGTCGCGAGCAAGGGCGTTGACGTTATCAGCCTCTCCATCGGCGATCCCGACCTGCGCACGCCGCGCCACATCGTTGACTCCCTCAAGCGCGCCGCCGACGAGCCCAAAAATCATCGCTATCCCGACTACGAAGGCTTGCCGCAATTTCGCCAGGCGTCCGCCGATTGGTACCGGCGCCGCTTCGGCGTCAGCTTTGACCATCAGCGCGAGGTATGCGCTCTCATCGGCTCCAAGGAAGGCATCGCAAACTTCGCGACCGCCGTCGTCGATCCCGGCGACATCGTACTGATTCCCGATCCCGGGTATCCGGTTTACTACTCGGGATGCGTCTTCAATGGCGGTGAGCCGTACTTTCTGCCGCTCCGAAAGGAAAGCGGATTCGTCCCCGACCTCGCGTCGATTCCCGCCGAAATCGCGCGCCGGGCCAAGATGCTGTGGCTGAACTATCCCAACAATCCAACCGCCGCGACCGTTGACCTCTCATTCTTCCAGGACGCCGTCAAATTCTGCCTCAAGCACGACATCATCCTCGCGCACGACAGCGCCTATTCCGAAATTGCCTACGACGGTTATCGCGCGCCGAGTGTTTTCCAGGCCGAAGGCTCGCGCGATTGCGCGATCGAGTTCCATTCTCTCTCGAAGACTTTCTCGATGACCGGATGGCGCGTCGGTTTCGCAATCGGCAACCCGCAATTGATCGGCGCACTCGGCAAGGTCAAGACCAACATGGATTCCGGCGTCTTCCAGGCTGTGCAGGAAGCCGCAATCACCGGCCTCGAAGGAGGCGACGGCGACAAGCTCGCCGAATATTGCGCTATCTACAAGGAACGCCGCGACGTGCTGGTCACGGCGCTCCGCGCGCTCGGCCTCGAATGCGAAAAGCCGCGCGCTACCTTTTATGTCTGGACTAAAGTTCCACGTGGCTACACCTCGGTTTCATTTACCGAGCGCGTATTGAAGGAAGCCGGCATCGCAATCACGCCGGGCTCCGGATTCGGCAAGGGTGGTGAGGGATACGTTCGCTTTTCACTCACGAGCGAACGGTTGGTCGAGGCGGTGGACCGACTAAAAGCGCTACGGTTGTAAACGGCGAGGATGCCCCATCGGGCTTTCATCGGAATAGGCAGTAATCTAGGCGATCGAGCCGCCAATTATCGCGAGGCGATTCAACGGATCGCGTCGATCCCGGACACGAGGGTCGTGCGCCAATCCTCGATCTACGAGACCGAGCCGATGGGCGATCTCAAGGGCGCTTTCCTGAATGGCGTCATCGAAGTCGAGACCGATCTGCCTGCCGAAGTCCTGATGCGCCGGATGCTCGCGCTCGAGCGCATCATGGGCCGCAAGCGCGTCAAGGGCCGCAAGCAGACTCGCGGCAAGTACCGCCCGCGCATCATCGATCTCGATTTGCTGTTCTTCAACAAGGAGACGATCGACACGCGCGTCCTCAAGGTGCCGCATCCGCACCTGCACGAGCGCCGCTTCGTGCTCGCCCCGATGAGCGAGCTGGCGCCGGCGCTGATTCATCCGAAACTCAACGCGTCCATCTCCGAAATGCTGGCGGGACTTAAATCACCGTTTCGTGTTACGCTTGCGAGAGCGGACCTGCTGAGGCCGCAACCCGCAAAGAAAGAGGCATCCCGATGAAATATTTTATCGATACCGCCGACGTCGCCGAGATTCGCGAGGCCGCCAGTTGGGGACTGATCGACGGTGTGACCACCAACCCGTCGCTGATGGCAAAGACCGGCCGCCCGTATCACGACGTGCTCAAAGAGATCTGCGAAATCGTCGACGGCCCGATCAGCGCCGAAGTGGTCGCCACCGAAGCGTCCGCGATGATCGAAGAGGGCGAGAAGCTGGCCAAGCTCCACAAGAACATCGTCGTAAAGTGCCCGATGATCGTCGAGGGCCTCAAAGCCACTCACGCGCTGGCCAAACGCGGCATCCGCGTGAACGTGACTCTGATCTTCACGCCTCTTCAGGCGCTCGCAGCAGCAAAGGTAGGCGCGTCATTCCTCTCGCCCTTCATCGGCCGCCTCGATGACATCGGCCAGGACGGCTTCGAAATCGTCGAGCAAATGGTGCAAATCCTCTCGAACTACGACTACCCAGCCGAAGTGCTGGTAGCCTCCGTCCGCACCACAACGCACCTGCTACGCGCCGCCGAAATCGGCGCCGACATAGCAACAGTCCCGTTCGCAGTACTAAAACAAACGCTCCATCATCCCCTGACAGACCTGGGCCTCGAGCGCTTCCTCGCCGACTGGCGCAAAACAAATCAAAAGATCTGACGGTTCACAACGCGGGCGGCGCGATCTTACCTCGCCCGTTACTTGACGGGAGAGGCGGCTGGCCGCAACGCGGCCAGCGGTGAGGGTTCCGCGACGCAAGCTCATTCCCTGACGTCGCGAATCGTCATCCTGGGATGCGCCGGCAGCGGCAAGACAACCTTCGCGCACCAGCTAGGTGAGCGCACCGGCGCACCAGTGGTTTGCCTCGACGCAATCTGGCAGCCGAATTGGACCAAAGACGACGTCCCCGCTTCCCGAACATTGATAAAGGATGCGCACGCGGGCGAGACGTGGATCAGTGAAGGCAACTTCGCGCTCGCGACCTTCGATATCCGCCTGCCTCGCGCCACTCTTGTGATCTGGCTCGACCGCCCAAAACAGTACTGCGCCTGGCGGGCAATCGCGCGAGTGTTTCACCCCGGCGAGCCGCATCGAATTGGCGACCTAGCCAAGGTGCTCCGCTTCATCTGGAGTTTCGATCGAATTAACCGCCCGCTGATCGAGGCGCAACGAATCGCACACGGGCCTGACGTTCCAGTCGTCAGATTGAAGAGCAATCGAGAGATTGCCGCCTTCCTGAAGTCTTCCGGCCTGAACCGCATAGCACGCAGCAGATGAAGTAGCGATGCACTCCGCGATCAACCGGATCCAACGAGCTTTGAGTCAGTAGGGCGGGCCGCCGTGCCCGCCGCTCCTCCGGTTGTGAGGCAACCGTCTTCAGTACAAGCAAGATGAGTCATTGATTGGTAAGCGCGGGCGCGACCGGCCGCGCGTCGATGGCGGGCACGGCGGCCCGCCCCACTATCAAGGCCAAAATATCCGGTTCCCCTTCCCGCGCGGAAAGGGGTTGGGGGTTAGGTTCTCTGCCCTCGCACAGGTTCAGCTCGATGCAAGCGGCGCGCGCTTCGCTTAATTCGTAACAGCCGCCGCTGCGGTACGCTCCGCGATCAATCGATCCAGCTCCGCCCGCAGTTTGGGTAGCACTTCTTCGTAGCCGAAATATCCCAGCTTGCGATCCTTCTTCTTGAGATTCACCGTCGTCGGCCCGCACCACAGGCCGAGGTCCGCATCATCGGTCTCGCCCGGCCCGTTCACGCGACATCCCATGATCGCGATCGTGATCTTGTACTTCTCGGCGTAAACCGTGAGCTCCTTCACCTGCTGCGCGAGCTCGACGAATTTCATATTCTCGACGCGCGAGCACGACGGGCACGAGATGATATTCAGCCCCGCGCCGAAGTCCGGCACCGAGATAAATCTTCCCGCCGCAACGTCCTCGATAATCTTGTGCCCTACGATCACTTCCTCGTGCTTGCGCTCGTTGGGCAGCGTCAGCGAGACGCGAATCGTATCGCCGATACTCTGCGCGAGCAGCTTCTCGAACGCGATCCGCGTCTTGATAATCCCGTCCGGCGGCAATCCCGCCTCCGTAACTCCAAGGTGAATCGGCACGTCGGGGCGCCGCTTGGAAAAGCGCCGGTTCGCGTCCATCACCTTGACCGGATCGGAATCCTTCAACGACACGACGAAGCGCGTGAAGCCCAGATCGTCCATCAGATCGCAATGGTACGCGGCCGACTCGACGATCGCCGCCAGTTGATCGCCCGGGTACTTGTCGAGAAACGCCGGCGCCACCGATCCGCAGTTCACGCCGATCCGAATCGCAACGTCATTGTCCCGCGCCACATCGACGATCCATTTCACTTTCTGCTCGATCGTCTTCGATTTCTCGATATGGTGCAGATGCCCGGGGTTGTAGCGAATCTTGTCAACGTACGGCGCGACCCGGTCCGCGATTTTGTAGTTCTCCTGCAAATCGACCGACAGCACGACGCCCATCGTCTGCTCGCGGATTTCCTTGACCGCCGGGATTTCTTTCTCGCTGTCGATCGCGATGCGCACGATTCCCGCGCCTGCGTTCGCCAGCTGATGCGCCTGCGCGACGGTCTCATCGATGTCGATCGTCCGCGTCGCGCACATCGATTGCACCACTACCGGCGCGTTGCCGCCGACCTTGGTACCGCCAATCGTTATCTGCCGTGTCTTCCGATCTTTTAGTGCCGTATCCATCTCCACCTATGCTGCCGAATGCGCGCCGCGCTTGCTAGTGCTTGTGCTCGTCCGCCACCGCCATCGCGATCGCGCCGTGGCTGAACGCCGCGCCCGCGCGCATCGCCGCCGCGACCCACACCGCCTCGGCGATTTCCTGGTCGGTGCATCCTTTTTCTTTCGCGCGCGTGACGTGCGCCTCGATACACCACGGGCATTGCGTGACGTGCGCCGCCGTAATCGCCATCAACTCTTTCGTCTTGCTCGGGATCGCGCCGTCCTTGAAAACTTCCTTGTCGAATTCCAGGAAGCCCTTGAACGCGTCGGGCGCGTTCTGACGCAGGTTGCGGAGATACTTCGAGGTTTCATTGCCGTAGAATTCTGCCATCGTAATTTCTCCAGGGGTGTTTCTCGCTGATGACGTGACTATAGCAGACCGCTCGCTGGTATCGATAACAATTGCCTTTGCGCGCACGCGCCGTTCGCCTACGCTAATTCTGCCGTTATCGCCGGACAAATCTTGCTTATCCAAAGCTCGCGACGGCTAATTTACGCTCTGACTTTTCCCTTGCAATGAGTCAGCGTTCCCACTAAGTTTCTTTTCCTCTGTCGTTGTTTATTAGACGGAAAGGGGCGTTGCATAAGAGATGTTCGCTGTCTCATGCGGCAAAATTTACCAGTTCAAGCTCTTCGCTCGGGGGAGGGAGGAAGCTGAACGATGAGTACCGTCACCACCATCGGCGTTGCCGATCCACGACCGTATCCCGACGTAATCCTTCGCAGCCAGTTCTTCGAGATGGTCGGCACGCGAACGCTCTCGAGCGAACAGCGCCTGATGCTCGCGGTGCTGGCCGACGCTATCAACGTCGTGCAGGAATTCGGCGGCTCGACCAGTCCGCGCAAACGCAACTCGTTTAGCGAGGCCTGGAACTGGTTCTTCACCAAGGGCGTCTCATGTCCGCTGTCGTACGGGAGCGTATGCGACGCGCTCGGCATCGACGCCGACGGCCTGCGATGGCGTCTGTCGGAGCTGGTCGCCGGCCGCGGCGGCACTCCGCTTCGCTTGCGGCTGAAGGAAGCGAGCCGGATGCAGCGCCTCACCGTCAATCGAGTGCGGCGCCGCGATCCTCGCCGGATGCATCGCGCCAACCGCGCCCCGCGCTAGGGCTTCGATTCAATCTGCCGACTGAGCCGCGCGCGGACCAAAGAATCCGCGCGCGGCTTGGGGTCGACGGAATAAATTCCGTCCTACTTTTACCCCTGCAAACCCACGGCGGGTTTCATTAAGATGACGTTCCTATGGATCGTCCTCTCCAAGGCGTCAAAGTCGTCGAAGTCGCGATGTGGGTCGCCGGCCCCTCGACCACCGCCGTCCTCGGCGACTGGGGTGCCGACGTCATCAAGCTCGAAGACCCAGCCACGGGCGATCCGATTCGCGGCTTCGTCACGCGTACGATGGGCGATCCCAACGCGCGCATCCGTCCCCCTTTCGAGCTCGACAATCGCAACAAACGCTCTGTCGCCGTTGACCTGCGCACTGCAGACGGCCACGCCTTCGCACTCAAGCTGATCGAACGCGCCGACGTTTTCGTCACCAGCCTGCGCCTCGACGCCATCGAGCGCATGAAGCTCGACTACACGACTCTCTCGGCGAGAAATCCGCGTCTCATCTATGCGTCGATTAACGGCTATGGCCATCGCGGTCCCGATCGCGATCGTCCCGCGTTCGACTACGCCGCCGCATGGGCGCGCTCGGGCCTGATGGCGACGATCGCCGAGCCGGGACAGTCGCCGCCTGCGCAACGTCCCGCCATGATCGACCACGCCGTCGGTCTCGGCCTCGCAGGCGCAATCTCAGCCGCACTGCTCGCCCGCGAGCGCACCGGCCGCGGCCGCGAGGTCAACATCTCGCTCTTCTCGATGGGCCTGTGGATGAACGCCTCGTACCTCACCGTCGGCCTGATGACCGGCCGCTCGCCGCAATCCGAGTCGCGCACGCAGCGCGTGAATCCGCTCTGGAGTTCCTATCGATGCGCCGGCGGGCGATGGGTTTACTTCGTGATGATCCAGAGCGATCGCCATTGGCCGGATTTCTGCCACGCGCTCGGCAAACCGGATTGGCAGAAGGATCCCCGCTTCAAGGACTCAACCGCTCGCGCGCAAAACTGCGCCGCGTTAACCGACGAAATCGATCGCGCCGTCGCCGCCCGCACCGCTGACGAATGGGCGCCGATTTTCGATCGCCACAATCTCGTGTGGGCACCCGTCAGCACCGACGCCGAAGTGCTCGACGATCCGCAAGCCCACGCTATCGGTGCTTTCGCCGCTGTCGATCATCCGAACATTCCCGGATGCGGCGTCATCGACAGCCCGGTGGAATTCGGCGACGTCAACAAATTGCCCCATCGCGCCGCCCCCGAGCTCGGGCAACATACCGAGGAAGTCGCGCTCGAAATCGGCCTCACCTGGGACGAAATCGCCCGCCTCAAAGCTTCCGGCACCCTCGGTTAGTCTAATGCTGAAAATGGGAAAAACGCTTGGCTGATGGGTTTATTTTGTACTTCACGATAATCAAACGAGGTTGTAAATGCGGATTTTCCCGATCCTGTTTGACTCTGACGAACGCCCCTCCATATGATCTTAATACCCGATCGTCATCTGTTCCCGGAGGTCGCCTGCTCGTGCGAATGATTGTTCCTCCTGTCGCCCATCGCCGCGAAATTGATCGCAACCTCGCCGAATTCTTCCGCGGCCATCGCGCCGCGTATTTCAACCGCGCTATCTCCTCGATGTGCCGATACTTCAGCGTCCGCCGCCCGCGCATCCAATGGTTCGAGTACATCGATTGGGGCAAGACCGCCGGCCGCACCTACGAAGACGGCCGCATCCACCTCGTCCATCCCGAAAACTGGAAGCGCGGACGCATCTACTTCAGCGAGCGCAAATGGATCCAGATGATTTACCACGAGATGGGTCATTTCATTCTCTGGAGCGACGCCGAGCGCAAGGCCGAAATGTTCTCGCGCAGGATGATCACCGGGCTGAGAGTGCCCAGCCGCCGCGGCGCTGCACGATCGCGCACCCGCACCGGAATTTCGAGCACGCGCCGCGCCGCAAATCGCCTCCGCAAACGCCGCCCGCGTATTTCGATCGCACGAAAATCGCGACGGGCTAATCGCGTCGCTTCCAGGCGCATCACCGCTCGCAAGTCTCGACGGGTCGCCTGATGCCGCAGAAGCCCAACGTCGAAAATCGCTGGTGGGTCGAAACCACCTTCAAGAAACCGAAAAAGGCCAAGTCCGAAACCGAGATGCCGCAGTTGCCGGTCGCGATGGCCTTTTACCAGGTCGCGCGTGATTACGATCAGGACCGCGCCAAGGAAGATCTCACCGACAACAACCTGCGCATCGCGCGAGCGGCCAATCCTCCGCAGGGCGATTGGGCCTACCTCGCGATGACCGAGCAGCACGCGCCCGCCAACGTGATCAAGCGCGTCAAGGACGAGTTCCGCATTCCGCGCGAGGCCCGCGGCATCGTGATCGACCATGGCCGCGTCGTGCGCCTGTTGATCTGCGGCCCGCAACTCGAGGACTGGATGCTCGACATCACGCTCGGCGACGAACCCTCCGTCAACGCCTACGTATGGTCGGTGATGTACCGCGAAAGAATCTTCCGCCGCGCCGAAGACGCCCTGCGCCAGGCCCGCAAATGGGCCATCAACCTCCTCCAATTCCCCCCGCCAAGAGACGAACCCTTCCGCGGCGCCCTGCTCGTGTAGCAGTAGGACGAAATTTATTTCGTCAATTCCATATTCGTCGATTTCTGTATTTCTTGCTTTTTTGTGACGGGGCTGACGGAATAAATTCCGTCCTACGAAGTTCCCGCCATGAACTATTTCTCCCTCGTGCTCCGCAACATTACCCGCAACAAGCGCCGCACCATCCTCACCACGCTCTCGATCACCGTCTCGATATTCATCTTCGCCTCGCTCATCAGCCTGCCCGAACTGCTTAACCAGGTCCTGCGCGACCGCGCCAACTCGCTGCGCCTCATCTGCCACAGCAAGGCTAGCCTCTTCTACATGCTGCCCGAGTCATATCGCCGCCGAATCGAGACCGTGCCGCACGTCGAGGCAGTGGCCGCTTACAGCGTCTTCATGGGAACCTATCGCGATCCGAACGAGCAGCTCGGCATTCTCGCCGTGGACGACGATCACATCCGCGAGATCTTCCCCGATTGGGACATCGGCGCGGAAACCGAACACGAATTCGTGAGCATGCGCACGGCGGCGCTGGTCGCAACCAACCTGATGAAGCTCTACGGATGGAAAGTCGGCCAGACGATTATGCTGCGCGGCACCTTGTACCCGGTCGATCTGCAACTGACCATCGTCGGCGTGCTGAACGAGGAAGCCGCCGGCCCTCGCATCATCTTCCGCCGCGACTATATGGAAGAACTGCTCGGCAGGCCCGGTACCGCCAACCTGTTCTGGGTGAAAATTGACAGCTCGAAATCGGCGCCCGAAGTGATCGCCGCGATCGACGAGATGTTCGCCAATTCGGAAAACGAAACCGCCACCGAAACCGAAGTCGCGCTGATCAAGAACGAAATCGGCAGCAACCTCGGCCTGATGCTCAACGGCGCAAAATTTCTCGCCGCCATCGTGATGTTCACGATCGGGCTGGTTGCCGTCAACACGGCCGCGATGGCGGTGCGCGAGCGGCGTCACGAGATGGCGGTGATGCGCGCGATTGGGTTCACGCGCAGCTCGATCATCGCGCGCATCCTCGTCGAAGGCCTGCTAATCGGCGTGACCGGCGGTGTCCTCGGATGCGTCCTGGCGTACCTCGGCTTCGAACTGTTGCCGCACGTCTCCGGCGCGCTGGGCCCGCTCGCGCTCGCGATGACGCTGGAGCCGCGAATCATCGCCTACAGCTTTCTCATTGCCGCCGCGATCGGCGCAGCCAGCGGCTTCATCCCTGCAACCCTCGCCACCCGCGGCGCCATCTCAACCGAACTCCGCGCCGTATAGTTGAACCTTGTCCGATCCTAACCTCTCCTTGTCCGAGGAGAGGTTAAGTCCGAACGGAAGCTCCGCTCTTCTACTTCCTGAACTCGACCGTCGCCGTCCCGGTCACGAGGCGCTCCGCCTCCTCGTTCTCCATCCAGAACGTCAATCTCGGCCGTGCGATCCGCGGGATTCTTGTTCGTGATAAATCCGTGAATCGTGATCGCGTGATCCGGCTGCACCGGCACGCGATATGTCGTGCTCATCTGCTTGAGCCACGCGTTGCCCGAGCCGATCCAGTCCGTCACCAGCTTAGACAACAATCCGAGGCTCATATTGCCCGGCAGGATCATCCCCGGCAGCCCTTCCTTCTTCGCCGCCTCGTCGTCGGTGAAGCGCCCCGCGATCTCGCCCATCCCCATCAGCTTGGCGTAGGCCCGGCACTGATCCTTGCTGACGAGCAACTCGAGCGGTCCGAGCGTATCGCCGATGTTGATCTCTTCGAAGCTGCTCACGTTCGGTTCATGAAGCGATGGTCGATATGGGCCAGCACTTCGTCCTTCTGATTCTTGAGTGTCGAGCGGATCACGACGAAGACCATCGTGCCCGTGCGTCCGGTCTTCTCGAAAATCTCCTTCACGTGCGAGGTCAACGTCACCTGGTCGCCCGGCCGTATCGGTGCGACGAACTCGACATCCTTGCCCGCGTCGAAGCCGCGCCGTCCGAAGCGCGGCACATTCTCGAAAAAATGCCGCCCGTTGCGGAACGTCACCGCGAACGACGGCGGCGCGACGATCCCGCCGTACGGCCCGCGCTTCGCCGCTTCCTCGTCCGTGTAAATGGGATTGGTCTCGCCGAGCGCCGCGCAGTACCGCTTGATCTTGTCGGCCTTGACCTCGACCGGTTCGGTCACTTCGAAGACCTTGTTGATTAGCGCCGGATCGTAATTCACTGCCATCGTAATTCTCTCGATTTCCTCGCTACCGCGTTTCCATCGCGACCGCATGCGGCACGGCTTTGCGCCGCGGCCGGAAATCCACCGGCTCGTAATTGCCGGCCTTCAATTCCCGCACCAGGTCCTCGATCGTTTTGATATACGCGCTGAACTTCGTCGCGCACAGCCCAATCAAACTCACCAGGTGACTATCCGATCCGCCGGTCGCCGCGAAACCGTACTTCGCGATCAGCTCCGCGCTGCGTTCGTCCTCGCCCTTGCGCGATCCGCCGTTCAGCAGTTCGACCGCGACCACGTTCTCCAGCGGCGGCTTGTTCTGGTAGTGCTCGTACATCCCGATATTCGGCCGCCCCGGATGGCACGGCACGACGATCCCGCCCATCCGCGCGACCTCATTGATCAGCGTCTGCGCGTCGAGATGCACGTCGGCAAAATCGAATCGCTTGACCATGTCGTCGTTCACGCCGAACACCAGCATGTGCCCGTAGTTGGTCTCGACTTCCGACGCGCGCAGCACCATCGTGCCGAACTTGTCCTCGAGCGCGCGGTAGTCGCCGCCGCGATTGAACTGTCGATGCTCGGTCAACACGATTCCATCGACCGGCCGCTCGACCGCCCGCAGCTTGATCCAGTTGAGGTACGCCTCTACCGGTGCGCGGCTGTCTTCCGATGCTTCACTATGCGTGTGCAGATCAAGGATTGTACTCACCAGGAATGTGCCCTCACCTCGCCGGGCGAAATTTCGCGAGCGTCACCGTTGGCGTGACGTCCTCGTATACGACCTCGACGGGCATGCCTATTTTAACCTGATCCGGCTGGCAGTCGATAACGTTGGTGAGCATTTTCAGGCCCTCGTCCAACTCGACGTACGCCATTACGTACGGCAACGATTCGCGAAACCCCGCCGCCTGGTTCTGATAGGTCGTCGTGAAAGTATAAACCTTGCCGCGACCGCTGCACTTGATCCATTGCGTGTCCGCCGACATGCAATTCGTGCACAGCGCGCGCGGATAGTAGCGCACGTCGCCGCACTTGCCGCACTTCTGTATATACAGTTCGTGCCGCTGGAGCGCTTCCCACCACGGACGATTCTCTTCATCGAGATGCGGTAACGGCTTCGAGTATTTCTTGGCCTGCGTTTGTTCCGCCATGATTTTGATCCGCCTACTGATTGCTGAGAATCAACGTCGCCCCCGAATGCCGCGTGCCGAGCGTGCCTCCCGTCCCGTGCGCGAGCGCGATTTTGCAATCCTTGACCTGCCTCGGCCCGCATTCACCGCGCAGTTGCTTGGCCGCTTCAATCACCAAAAAAATCCCACGCATCCCCGGATGGTTCGACGACAGGCCGCCGCCGTCGGTGTTGATTGGAAACTCGCCGTCGTAGCGCAGCCGCCCGCCCGACACGAAGGCGCCGCCCTCGCCGCGCTTGCAGAAGCCGAGATTCTCGAGCGTCGTCAGCACGGTGATCGTGAACGAGTCGTAGATCATCGCCATGTCGATATCTTTATGCGCGACGCCCGAGCGCTCGAACGCCAGCCGCCCCGATTGCGCCGCCGCGATTTCCAGGAAGTCGCGCTGGCCGCGCGCCGCGTGCCGCACCGTCTCGCCCGTGCCGAGGATATACACCGGCTTCTTCTTCAAATCGCGCGCCCGCTCTGCCGACGTGATCACCAGCGCGCCGCCGCCGTCGCTGATGATGCAACAATCGAGCAGATGCAGCGGCGACGAGATGATCCTCGACGCGAGCACGTCCTCGACCGTAATCGGGTCCCGATACTTCGCCGCCGGATTCATCGACGCATGCAGCCGCGTCGTGACCGCAATCTCCGCGAGCTGTTCCAACGTCGTGCCGTAGTCATGCATATGGCGCTGCGCGATCATCGCGTACGACCCCACCGTCGTCGGCCCAAACGGAATCTCGTACTGATCGCACGGATCGCCGCTGCCGCCGCCCCCGCCGCCGGTGCCGATCGCAAACCGCGACGACGCCGCCGTCGATCCGTAAACCACGACGCATACGTCGCACAGCCCCGCGTGAATCGCGGCCGCCGCATGCGCCGTATGCGCGACGAACGACGACCCGCCAATCTGTGTCGAGTCAACAAAGTTCGGCGTCAGGTTCAGGTAATCGCAAAGGCTTACGATTCCCATCCCGCCCATGCCCATGCCGGCCGTGCACAGCCCGTTCACGTCCTTGATAGTCAGTCCTGCATCGTCCAGCGCGCCCCGCACGCTCTCCGCCATTATCTGAAATAAACTCTTGTCCGGTGCGAATCGCGTCGGATGCTCAAACACTCCGGCCACTGCGGTCTTGCGGCTTAAACTCATCTCGAATCCCTCTTCAAGAACACCTTGGCCCAACTAGCCGGCGTTCTTCTCCGTCTCCGAACGTCCGCTCCAATAACCTCCCCTTGTCCGAGGGGAGGTCGCGGGGCGCCGAAGGAGCACTGCGGGAGAGGTACAAAGCTCGCTAGAGCACAACCCTGAATTTTTTGGTCGAAATTCATGCGATAGAATCTGGACTCGCCAACGTACGCAAGCCTCTCTCTTTCAGCTCTTCAACGAATCAACAAACTGTTCGATCGCTGCGTTATACTCGGTCGGCCGCTCGCGCGGAATATAATGCCCCGCGTCCGCAATAATCTTGCACGTCGCGCCGCGAATCTTGCCCGCGATAAATTCCGCATCCGCCGGCGTCGTGCCCTTGTCGTCCGCGCCCACGAGCACCAAGGTCTGCTTGTCGATCTTCGCGATCGCGTCGCGCAGATCGACCTGCGAGCACGCGAGAATATCGGTGTAGCGCACGCGCGGATCAGTCTTGATTTGTTCCATCCACCCTTCGCGGACGACGTCGAAATTCTCCTTCACAGTCTTCGGTGAATAGCCGTCGGTATTGAAAGCCTGCGGCGCCCGCCCCATCGTAGTCGCCCGCAATCCCTCGATTCGATCCGGCGTCAGGTTGAACTTCGCCGCCGTGCAACTGAGGATCAACGCCTCGACCCGCCCCGCATGCCGCAGCCCAAGATCCATCGCAATCGCCCCGCCCATCGAATGCCCTAAAATCACCGCCGATTTGATCTTCAACGCATCAAGAAAAGCCGCAACAAAATCCGCGTAATCATGAACCGTCCTCAACCCCTCAACTCCCGCCGACCGCCCATGCCCCGGCAAATCGAGCGCAATCGGACTGTGCTGCGCGCCAAACGTCTCAATCTGCCGATGCCACGTGTGCCCATTCGACCCCGCGCCATGCACAAACAAAATCCTGCGCCCGCGCGAAAAGTCCGGCACCACATCGGGCAGCGTCGTCGCGCCGTTGTAATAGTAGTAAGTCGCGTATCCCTTAACGTCAGTATATTTCGTCTGCGTAGGCATCGGCGCAAAACTCTCCGCTACGTGCTTTTGTCCGTTAGCTACTAGGTTAAACCCGCCCCCGTCAAACGCCACCGGGCTTAGCTTTCGCTCCTGCCGATGATTAGCGGCCGACTCCTACGATTCCCAACTGCGACCGTGATAGAGTGCGGCCTTCATATAGTCCCCATAAAAACACCCCGCATAATCGGGGACGCTTCAATAAAGGTGCTCAAGCATCGGAACGCTAGCTCGACAAGATGCTGGTCCCGTTCAACATAGCTCGCTTTATTTCCGTGAAAAAGATTGCACCGTACTTGATAGATGCACTGATTTAGGTCTTCCCATCCTGGTCGCTCCCAGCTGGCCGGATCCCATTTCTCGGGCTTCGCGCGTCGGTTCCTCGCAGTACTCCTTATCGGCCACTCTTTCGCGAATGACCGGACACTCTCTCCAAGCGCCGACTTGCCTACCATCGACTCGGTGAAGTCACGCCGCAATTCCCTGCACGCGCACAGCGATTCGATCATAGCCGAGTCTCGGTTGCATTCGGTCACGCATGACAACCATCCATTAAACGACATCCAGAGAAAGACGAACCTAACGAGGTAATCGGTACTTGAATCGCGCTGGGACTTTTCGAACCAATGTCGAACTAGTCTTTTGCCTGGGTCATGAAGGCCGTCGAATCTAGATAAGCAGATTGTTACGTCGTGCCTTCTTGACAATTTAACAACCTCTATCCAAGCAGACCGTGACTCGATGCCGTTTTGTCTTAGTTTGAATTTATGCCACCCAAGGCTGTCGCGCTCGGCAGCGAAAGAGAAATATACTTTGAATTAACCTGAAAAGTGCCGCCGTTTGAGATGAATACGTTGACGATCGCCTGATATTCATCCTCCGAGATTCCCGGACCACCGAGCGAGCACCTCCCAAGATTGTCCGCCTTGTCGCGCCCGAAATGCGGATTGACCATCTTCAACCGCGCCGTAGGTATCGTCGTCATCAGAATCGGATTGTAGGTGTGTTTGGTCCCTCCAATCTCGTTTCCGTACTTGTCGTAAGTATGCTCATCTTCCTCTTGGTCGAGGTAGACCGCATCGACGACGACCTTGGAGCTCTTGAACTTGGCGCTCTTTCGGGCCGCTTGGAATGTGAAGCCAGCGAGCGCATCCGCTACGATCGCGCGTTGCAGCTCATAACCGGGGCAGCCGAGCGAGGCCGTTTCGACCACTCCCTCGTCCAAGTTTGTTAGGTGGACCAGCGAACCTTGAGGCATTTGGGGAAACCTGTTGAGCGGATCCGAATTTCCGGCTCTCGCGGCGAGGGGGAAGAGAAGGATCGCGGAGGCAACCGCTGACAAGAGCGTGAGCCAAATTTTGAAACGCGCTTTAGACTTCTTCATGTTGCCTCAAGCGGATTCAAAAGTGTTGCCTGGTGCGCTGCTCCTTAACTCCAAGAGCGTACGAAACCAACGAAGCTTAGCGCGATCACCGAAGCATTTCATCGATCCCACCTCCCGACAATCAGCGGCTCGTGCTGCGTCCGGCTCCGCGACGCGGCCTCCTTTGCGATTTCCGCCAGCATCGTATCGGCTCGTTCGCGCTCGCCTTCCGGTATCAACGGCATCCACCTGATTCTGATCCACTCATCGATATCCGCCCACGTGACCGTGAACGGGGCCGCGCGCTCCTCAACCCGCAAACCCGCCTTAACGAACGCCTTCTGATATCGATCCTTGGGACGCGCATCGGCGTCGCGGCGTGCCGCCCTCCGAAATATCACCTCGCTATAACCCCGCCATCGCTCCGGACCGACGATCACACTCAGCATCTGCCGAACGCTATCGTCGCGCTGCCCGGTCGCAATCATCACCCCGCCGGCCCGCAGACATCGCGCGAGCTCCGCCACGATATCTTCGACATCCGAGACGAACTGCAACACGTGGCTCGCAAAAATAAAATCGAACGTCGCCGCCTTGAACGGCAGCCGTGACACGTCAGCGTTGACTAGCCGGCACTTCGGACCAACGCGTTCGCGCGCGGACAGCAGCATGTCGAATGTCAAGTCGGCGCCGGTGACCGTGCGATTTCCCGGCGCCGCGACAAACTTCGTCAGATACGCACCGTTGCCGCATCCGACATCGAGCATGTCGCGCGCATTCGCTATCTCGCCCACAAGCGCATCGAGCACGGCTTGCCGCCGATTCCCGTAATACGCGCCGTCGCCGTAAGTGCCCGCCAGACGGCCGAAGTACGCTGCTATGTTTGAAGGTGTGCGAGATCTGGAAGTTTCGCTGGGATCCACATCGCTGAGAATGACAGAAAAACGGGCGCGCCGAGAATAGTCAGCCGGCTGCTTTTCGAGGCTTGCGGCCCTTCGCTTTGCGCGTGGGCGCGGATTCTCCGTCGCCGTCGATTGGACCGGCCTGCCCGTGCTCCCATACTTCGATCGCCGCGCGGCTGAACCGCCATGCGCTGCCGACGCGGAAACCCGGAATTCGCCCTTCGCGGAGCAGCCGGTAAATCGTCGTCGGATGGACGCGCAAATGCGCCGACAGCTCCGTGATCGTCAGGATTTCTTCCGAGGATGCCATGGTCTCGCTCCCCCCGGGAGTTTTTTACCGGTTCCCCTTTTAACGAGCCGTATCGCTCAATGCCGCACAAAAACCCGCCACCAAGCCTCTAACCGCGCCACAGTTAAGTCAATACTGAGTGTTCGCGCCCGCTAGAGGTTGTGAATCTTGGCGAGGGTGCGTCATGTTGCGTTATCGTTCGCGAAGGACCGGCACAAGCACCCGACGCCGCGCGTCAAGGAGGCGACTCGCAATGAACTATGAGGCGATTGAAATCAAAAACGAAGGCGCGGTGGCGTGGCTCACGCTCAAGCGTCCGCACAATCTCAACGCGCTCAGCGCGCAGATGGTCGCCGAGCTCGAGGACTTCCTCCATCGCCTGCCGACGCTCACCGAAACCCGCGTCGTCGTGATGAAGGGCGCCGGGCGCGCGTTCTGCGCCGGGCTCGATCTCAAGGAACAAAACCGTGGGGGCACCGGCCTCGGCGCCTCGACCACCGACACCGTCGAGAGCCAGCGCCGCATGAGCGACCTGGTCGTCGCGATTCGCCGCGCGCCGCAGCCGTTCATCGCCGCAATCCGCGGACCTGCTGCCGGCGGCGGCTTCGCGCTGGCGCTCGCATGCGACGTGCGCATCGCCGGCGAGTCGGCTCGCTTCAACGCCGCATTCATTCGCATCGGGCTGAGCGCGTGCGACATGGGCGTCAGCTATTTCCTGCCGCGCGCCGTCGGCAGCTCGGTCGCCTCCGAGCTGATGCTCACGGGACGCTTCATCAACGCCCAACGCGCATTCGCCACGGGCCTGGTGTCCGAATTGATGCCCGATGCTGACGTCGATGCGGCCGCCGCCAAGCTCGCGCTCGAGATGACGGAAACCTCGCCGCTAGGCCTTCGCCTGACGAAAGAATGCCTCTCGATAAACATCGACGCCGGCAGCCTCAAGAATGCGCTCGCAATCGAAGATCGCAACCAGGTGCTATGCGTTCGCGCCGGCTACATCGAAGAAGGCGCCCGCGCCTTCCTCGAAAAGCGCAAGCCGCGCTACGCCCCGCGCGCCTGACAAGAAAAAAGGGGCGGTTCCGACGAACCGCCCCTCAAGCACTCTTAACACCGGGTGCAGGGGTCACCCCTGCCGAAGGAAGCGTGAAACCCACCGCGGGTTTCACATTAAATCAAATGATTTACCCTTCCCTCGATTACCGGCTCGCCACCGTAGTCATCTCGCCCATCCGCGCCACCAGATACTCCGGCTGCCCATCATGCCATACGCGGAATTGCACGCGCTGGCCGGGGGAATACTGTGCGACAAGTTCGTCCAACGACTTGCCGTCGGGAACCGTACTGCCGCCGAACTCGCTGATCACGTCGCCCGCCCTGATTCCCGCTTTGTCCGCCGGCGACCCAATCAGCACCGCCTTCACCTTCGCTCCCCAAACCGCGGGCGCCGACGCCGTCGTCACGCCAAAAAATGCCGGCCCCTGCGCCTGCCGCACATCGGGATGCAGAAAATGAACCCGATTCACGCCGTTCACAGTGTGCACGATTTGCGAGATCTTGCGCGCCTCATCCAGGCTATAGACTTCGCCCGCCAGGTACGCGTCGCCATGCTTTGACACGGACACGCCGATATCGGTAAACGCGCGCAGCTTGAGCGTATCCTTAATCCGCGCCTCCAACACGTCAGGCTTGACGATGTGCGGCGCCGCTTGAGCGTCGTTGTCCGGGACGATCACCAATGTCGAGATCAGGTCGTCCGCCACGCTCATCAGCGAAGAGGCCTTCAGCGCCGGCGTCGGGATACTCTGCGCCATCAACAAGGGCGGATGGTTGTTGACGATCGGTACGCGCATCACGAGGACCGCCACCAGCACCATCAAGCCGGTGCCCATCGCGGTGAACGCGTAGTCGCGCACCAGCGCACGACGACTCGCCGCGAGCGGCACGACGTCTATCTCGCTGGCTTCATCTCCGTCTTCTTCGGTCGCGGCACTCTCGAGCGTCGTCTCCTCGGGAAAATCTTCGTCGTATGCTTGCTCGGCGGCCGCGATACGCTCGAGTTCTTCGAGTGTGCGCGGAATGCCGTCGATCAGCGCGACGATATCTTCGCCCGCCGGCATCGCGGCGTTCGCTTCGTCGCGCTGAGCGGAAACACTCGCGCTCGCGCTGTCATCTGCCGAATCGAGATCGCTTGTCGTCGTTCCTTCGCCCTCACGTTTGGCCGCGGTCGAAAAATCAACGTGATGGACGTTGGACTCCGCTCCAGTCTCGCCCCAAGTTTGTCCGCCAGCTTCACCCCGCTTGCGCTTGAAACGCCTGAGCGCTTCTTCCAGCGTCAAGATGGTGTCCGTTGGCTGGCCGCCTCCGTTCCTGCTCATCGCAGCACCGCCTCCTTGTCGATTTGGCACTCCTGAAGTTGATCGAAGTGTCACACTACAGATAGCAGGGATTTGCGACCTAAGCCAACCATGGATCGCGTTGCTGTCAACCGCCACAGCCAGGCGCTGCTGGAATTATCTAACTACCGTTAGATAGCTTCGCTCACCGCGTCTTCGCGCTGCGACGGCTTGGGCCGCGTCGCGATCGCCGTGTAATGCCGCATCGACTCGCCGACGTACACCTGCCGCGGCCGCGCGATCTTCTGCTCCGTATCGCGCACCATCTCCGCCCATTGCGCCATCCAGCCCAACGTCCGCGGTATCGCGAACAGCACAGGGAACATCGTCATCGGGAACCCCATCGCCTGGTAGATAATCCCCGAATAGAAATCCACGTTCGGATACAGCTTGTGCGAGATGAAATAGTCGTCCTGCAGCGCGATTCGCTCCAGCTCGATCGCAATATCGATCAGCGGATTGCGCCCCGTCACCGCGAACACCTGCGCCGCCATCTCCTTCAGAATCTTCGCCCGCGGATCGTAGTTCTTGTACACCCGATGCCCAAAGCCCATCAGCTTGCGCTCGCCCTCCTTCACCTTCCTGATCATCGCCGGCACATTCGCCACCGACCCGATTTCCATCAGCATCCGGATCGCCGCCTCGTTCGCGCCGCCGTGCAGCGGGCCGTACAGCGCCGCGATCGCCGCGGCCGCGCATGCGTACGGATCGGGCTGCGAGCTGCCCACCGCGCGCATCGCATTAGTCGAGCAGTTCTGCTCGTGGTCCGCGTGCAGGATAAACAGCACGTCGAGCGCGCGCTCGAGCACCGGGTTCGGCTTGTACTTGAGCTCGGTCATCTTGAACAGCATCGACAGCAGATTCCCGGTGTAACTGAGATCGTTGTCCGGATAGACATACGGGAGTCCCCTCGTATGCCGAAAGGCGAACGCCGCCAGCGTCGGTATTTTGCCGATCATCCGCCGCGTTTGCAGGCGGCGCGATTCGAGATCGTGAATATCGTTCGCATCGGGATAAAAGGTCGACAGCGCGCCGACCGTGCCGACCAGCATTCCCATCGGATGCGCGTCGTAGCGGTATCCCTCCATGAACTTCTTGATATTCTCATGCACCATCGTGTGAATCTTGATGTTGTTTTCCCAGCGCGCGTAATGCTCCCGGTCGGGCAGCTCGCCCTTCACGATCAGGTACGCAACCTCGAGGTAGTTGCTCTTCTCGGCCAGCTCCTCGATCGGATATCCGCGGTAGCGCAGGATTCCCTTGTCGCCGTCGATAAACGTGATCCGACTGCGACACGACGCCGTATTAGTGAACGCCGGATCGTAAGACATGAGCCCAAAATCATCCTTGCCGACTTTGATCTGCCGCAAATCCGCTGCCCGAATCACGTCGCCCTCTTCGATCGGCAGCTCATATTTCTTCCCGGTCCGATTATCAGTAACCGTCAGCGTATTATTAGCCATCGACGATGCCTCGATTTGTCCGTGACGTTTGGCCGTTCAACATAAATACAGTTTGCGAATACAGTATGCGGCAACTGTAATTCTATGTCCAAGCCCAAGATCAGTTTTCCGCACCTCCAGTTCGCCTGCCACTCCCTCTCCATCTTGTCCTCTTCCCTCGGAAATGTTTCCGGGTAACCTTGGGTGCCCCTAACGATCTGGAGATCTGCCACCGTCACCGGAGACTGCCCTGTGACCAACACCTACACTCTGACCGCTGAACAGCGCGACACGTTCAAGCGATCCGGCATCTTGCGGCTCGATGGCCTCTTGCCGGCGCAGCGCGTGCGCCACGCGCGCGAAGCAGTGTTGCGGCCTCTTGAGCGGCTGGGACTTTGGCAGGCCGGTGCTTGGCGCCTCGACGCTATGCCCCGACCGCAATGGCCGGACACGGGACTGAAAACGTCCCAAGTTATCGGCAACCGGCATCCCGAGCTGGCGGCGCTGGTCGAGGATTCCGCCCTCGCGGCCGCCGTCGATGCGCTGCTCGAGGGACACCCATACGAGCGGCCCGGACCCAACCGGCGTCCCCAGGTGCTCTTCACCTTGCCGAACGCACAGACGTGGACCGTTCCATCCGGCTGGCATTCTGACCGTCCGCGGCTGGCGAGCGGCCAAAGCGCCGGCGTGCAGTTGTTCGCCTTCCTCGATGTGGTCGAAGCGCGCGGCGGCGGCACCTTGGCCATCGCAGGTTCGCATCACCTGCTGAATGAGGGGCGAGCGATCAGACCTTCGCAGTTCGGGAGGCTCCTTCGCCCCAAGCCGTTCTTCGCCGACCTGATGGTCGCGGACACGGCGGCGGACAGTCTGCAGCGCCGCGCGGACCTGCTTCAGCGGACCGGCGCTGTCGGCAATGTGCAGCTGCAGATCGTGGAGATGACCGGCGCTCCGGGCAACGTCTGGCTGATGGACTTGCGTGTGCTGCACGTGGGCAGCCCCAACGCCGCGGACCGCCCGCGCATGATGCTCACCTTTCGCTACGAGCGCTCAGACCTCTTGCCCGAAGTAGCAAGCGCCTTCGGCTGGCGCCGAGCTGCGATTCCCAACTCAGCCCGCAACCTCGCCTAAATCGCGTCGAGCCGAACCTTCATCCAGCACCAGATAACCGATCTGGTTATCTCGAAATCCTCACAATGCGGCCGGCCGCCTCGCCCGTTAACGGCCAGAGTCGGCCCCGAGCTAGGCCGCTCAAACGACACAAGAGACAGCTGGGATTCTTCGCTTCGCTCTAGAATGACACAGGGAAGAGAACCTGAGAGCGAAAAGTTGTCCTCAACATTTCGCGCTTCCACTGGGTGCAGGGGTCACCCCCTGCCGAAGGAAGCGTGAAACCCACCGCGGGTTTCACTGCGATCACGCCCCCTGCTCGCAACCGGCGCCGCGGCATGCCACTCTGTCCGCTTGCGCTTTCACCATAAAAGCGCAGCGAACCTATGATCGATAAACTTATCTCCGGCGTATCCGCTTTCATCGTCGCGACGATTTCCGCTCTCGGCTACGGCGGCGTCGTCCTGATGATGGCGATCGAAAGCGCATGCATCCCGCTGCCCTCCGAAATCATCATGCCGTTCTCCGGCTACCTGGTCGCGACCGGCCGCTTCGATCTGTACCTGGTCGCGCTGGCCGGCGCCGTCGGATGCCTGCTCGGCTCGTACGTCGCGTACTTCGTCGGCCAGTACGGTGGCCGCCCGTTCATCGAGCGCTACGGCAAGTACGTCCTCATCGCGGAGCACGAGCTCGAAATCGCCGACCGCTTCTTCGACCGCTGGGGTTCGCACACCGTCTTCTGGAGCCGGATGCTGCCGATGATCCGCACGTTCATCGCGTTTCCCGCCGGCGTGTCGCGGATGCGGCTCCTGCCGTTCACCATATACACGCTGCTCGGCTCATATATATGGTGCCTCGCGCTGGCGTACGGCGGGATGAAGCTCGGGCAGCACTGGAAGGATCTCGCGCCCTACTTTCATCGCTTTGACGCGTTGATCGCGATACTGTTTGTAGTCGGCGTCGCCGCCCTCATCTACAATCGGGTGAGGGGAATGACGTCGTCATCGCCCGCCGCCAACTGAGCGCCTCGCGATCGAAAGGAACCAATGGCCGACAAAGAAATTCCCGACCCTTCCGAGCTCGAGGAAATTTTCACCAGCATCGATCCGACCCCGATCCGAATGGCGCGCGATTACCTCAACGTCGCCGGCATCGAGTCGTTCGTCTTCGATGCGGGCTCGTCGCGGATGCTCGGCACGACGGCCGCCGTGCCGACGCGCCTGATGGTTCATCGCGACGCCGCCAAGGACGCGCGCGACCGCCTGAACGATCTCGGCTTCACCGAAAAGTGATCTTCCAGAATCCCGATCCCGACAAACTGATCCATATCTACGCGCACTTCGACGCTACGCTGATCCCAATCGCACGACGCTCGTCTCTCCGGGTTTCTTGACTGTGTACATATTTGTGGATACAACTCTTGATGGACTTCGAGTGGGATGAAAATAAGCGCACGATGAATTTGCGCGTGCACGGCCTCGATTTGATGGACGCGACACGGTTGTTCGATGGTCGGCCGGTATACGCGTACCCATCCCCCAGGCATGGAGAAGAACGCTTCGTAACTGTGGGCTGGTTGGCCGGAAAATTCTTCGCTGTCGTGTGGACCGAACGCTCGAAGGCCATACGGCTTATCTCGTTCAGGAGGGCAAGAGATGCGGAAGAACGAAAATATTTCGCGCTTTTCGGCTGACACGATCAAACGAAAACTTGCGCACGGCGAGAGCAGGAGCGACTGGAAGCGGGTCAAGGCCATGTCGCGCGCGGAACTCGAACGGCTGGCGGACAGGGACGAAGGGCCTCTGCCCGACGACTGGGAGAGCGGGGTGACGGTTGGCTTGCCGCCGGCAAAGCAGGACATTCACATCCGCCTGGATGGCAACGTCCTTGAATGGTTCAAGGCGCACGGCAGAGGCTACCAGACGCGCATCAATGCCGTGCTTCGTGCCTTCGTTCAGACGCGAGAACGCGTCAACCGCAAGAGCGTCCGAAATAGCGCACGGTGAAACGAGAACCAATATCCTCCCCCTGCTGAACTGCCTCTGTACGCCACCCTCGTCGTCCATTATCTTGAAGCCGAAACGCGCAGGCGCGATGCCGCGCGAATTCATCGAGCACCGAGGTTATCGCGATGCCTTACGCCGAAGGTCGTATCTTCAACGACGCCGACAGCCACATCATGGAGACGCGCGACTGGCTGATCTCTCACGCTGACCCCGACATCCGCACCAAGCTGCATCCGCTCGCAATCGGCTCGGGTGGCAGGTTGGTCGATAGGGCGGTCGCACATGCCGACGAACGCCACAAGAATCCGGCCGCCGTCGCCGACGCGGAACAGAACCTGATGCTGCGCAAGGGATGGGAAGCGCTCGGCGCATTCGATCCCGACGAGCGGCGGCGCGCGCTCGACCTGCTCGGCTTCAGCTCGCAGTTGGTCTTCACTACTTTCGCGATCACGCATTTCTGGGGCGAGTTCGAGCAGGTTCGCTCGACGCCCGAAGTCCTTTACGGCGGCACGCGCGCGCACAATCGCGCCATCGCCGATTTCTGCCGCGGCGACAAGCGGCTGCTCGCGGTCGGCTTCGTGCCGCTCGACATTCCCGAACTCGCCGAAAAGGAAATCGACGAGGCGGTTCGACTGGGATGCGCCGCGATTCATATCCCGTCGCTGCCGCCCGCGAAAAAATCTCCGACGCATCCCGACTTCAACGGCGTGTGGGCGCGCCTGCAGGACGCCGACGTTCCCTTCATGCTGCACGTGGGCGGCGGCGGCCGCGCGATCCCGCGCGCATTTCACAACAACGATCGCCCGGTGACCGACTTCCTCGGCGGCGGCGAAAACATCCGCTCGAAGGATTTCATGGCGATCCACATGATGCCGGAAATTTTTCTCTCGACGATGGTGTTCGACGGCATCTTCGAGCAGTTCCCGCGGCTGCGCGGCGGATGTATCGAGCAAGGCGCGATGTGGATCGTGCCGTGGCTGCGCCGCCTCGACATCTCGCAGGAGACGTTCGTGAAGTCGGAAAAATATTTGAGCCTGCCGATGAAGGCGTCCGACTACGTGCGCCGCAACCTGCGCTTCACGCCGTATCCGCATGAACCGGTGGGATGGATCGTCGAGCAGGCCGGCCCGGAGCTGTGCATGTTCTCCTCGGACTACCCGCACATCGAGGGCGGGCGCAATCCGCTGAAGCGCTTCGAGCTGTCAACGCCGAATCTGTCGGAGACCGCGCGGGAGAAGTTCTACGCCACGAACTACGCGGACATGATGGGCTCGCGCGCCGCCTGATCGACGCGATGGCTCTACAGTGGTGGCAGCGCGCCGTCTTCTATCAGATCTATCCGCGCTCGTTTGCCGATTCTAACGGCGACGGCATCGGCGACCTCGACGGCGTCACCACGCATCTCGACTACCTCCAGTCGCTGGGCATCGACGCCATCTGGCTGAACCCGATCAACCCGTCGCCGCTCGACGATTGGGGCTACGATATCAGCGACTACCGCGGGATTCATCCGGACCTTGGCGATCTCGCCGCGTTCGATCGTCTTCTGGCGGAAGCGCATCGCCGCGGCATCCGCGTGATCGTCGATCTGGTGCCCAACCATACTTCGAATCAGCATCCGTGGTTCATCGAGTCGCAATCGTCGCACACGAATCCAAAGCGCGACTGGTACATCTGGATTCCCGGCACGCACGATCGTCCGCCGACCAACTGGGAGAGCTACTTCGGCGGCGGTACGTGGAAGTATGAGCCCTCTACTGCGGCGTGGTACCTGCACATGTTCCTCGAGCAGCAGCCCGACCTGAATTTTCGAAACCCGGAGGTGGTCGAGGCGATTCACGGCGTCATCCGCTTCTGGCTCGAGCGCGGCGCCGACGGTTTTCGCATCGACGTGGTGCAGGGGATGATCAAGGACGATCAGCTTCGCGACAATCCGGTTCGCGTCACGCGCGACCCCGATATCCCGTGGTACGCCGAGGGCTCGCAGGACCCGCTCTACAGTTCGGACCGGCCCGAGATTCACGAAATCATTCGCGGGTTCCGCCGCGTCTCGGACAGTTACGACGATCGGATGCTGGTAGGCGAGACCTGGCCGCGCGAGCAGGAACGGCTGGCCGACTACATCCGGCCCGACGAGCTGCAGCTCGCGTTCAATTTCCGCTTCCTTCTCGCGCGCTACGACGCGCACCGCTTCCGCGCGGCAATCGAGCTGACTGAAAAATCATTTGGACCCGGCGCGTGGCCGACCTGGACGCTGTCGAATCACGACTTCCCGCGCCACATCACGCGTTACGCTCGCGGTGGCGACGCCGACGCGCGCGCACGCGTCGCGGCGGTGATGCTGCTGGCGCTGCGCGGCACTCCGTTCATTTACTACGGCGAAGAAATCGGGATGCGCGATGCGGAAGTCCCGGCGGGCAGCAAACGCGATCCGGTGGGACGCGACGGCTGCCGCTCGCCGATGCAATGGTCCGACGCGCGCAACGGCGGATTTTCCGCGAGCGAGAAAACGTGGCTGCCATGCGGAGACTTCAAGACCGTCAACGTCGCGCGGCAGTTGAATGATCCGCACTCGATGCTCTCGCTGTATCGGCGGCTGATCCAACTCCGCAAATCGACGCCGGCGCTGCTCGAAGGAAGTTATCGCGCCTTCGAGGGCGCGCCCGAAGATTGTCTCGTGTTCCATCGCGACACGCCCGCGCAGCATATTGTCGTCGCGCTGAACTTCACCGCCGACCCGCGCCAGATCGATTTGCCCGCCGGCACAATTCTGCTGAGTACGGTTTCCCGCAGCTCGTATCTAACGAAATCGTCGCTGACGCTAGCGCCAAACGAAGCCGTGATTGTGATGCTCGATGTCTGACAGTGGGTCATTTCAGCAACTAAGGTCCTCCACCCGCCGCTCTGGGAAGAGCGTCGGCCTCCCCCAACGAAAGGGGGAGGCGAAGATTCGATTCTCTCCGCATTGACACAGCGCTCGCGCAAAAGGCTGCCCCAGCATTTTGCGCTTCGCCGGGTGCAGGGGTCACCCCTGCCGCGGGCGCGGGGCGCGCAGCCCCGCATTCAAATTCCTCGCTGCTCTTTCCCGTTTGCGTGCGGGCGACGCGGTTCATAACATCACCGCCATGCACAAGCCGCGATTTTTCGATCAATTGGCCATGGAGCTTGGCGATGACGAGGCCTTCACCGTCGCCTTCGCCCGCGGACGCCGCGCGTTTCAACCTCAACACGTCGAGGCGAAATGGGCGCGCGACCGCGATGCCAACATTAATCACATCAAGCTCGAAGTCGCGCTCGACTTCGAGGCGAAAAAAATCTCCGGCACCGCGACGCATCGATTGTCCGCGATCGCGGGCCCGCTCGAGCGTCTCGAATTCGACGCCGCCGAGTTGGACGTCAAGGCAGTCCGCGCGGCTGGCGAGCCGGCGACGTTCGAGACCTCCGACGGCAAGCTCCGGATCGCGCTGCCGCGCGCGCTCGGCGCCGGCGAAGAAATCGAGATCGCGATCGATTACGCGGGTCATCCGCGCCGCGGTCTCTACTTTGTAGGTCCCGACGACGGCTATCCGAACAAGCCGCGGCAGGCGTGGACGCAGGGCGAAGACGAGGACTCGCGCTACTGGTTCCCCTGCTACGACTACCCGAACAATCGTACCACCAGCGAAATGATCGCGACCGTGCCGGAAAAGTTCACGGCGGTTTCCAACGGCGCCCTGATCGCCACTTCATCCAATGCGGCGGCGAAGACCCGCACGTTTCATTGGCGTCATGACGTGCCGCACTCGACGTATCTGATCACGCTTGCGGCCGGCGAGTTCGCGCTGATCGAGGAGCGCGCCGGCAATACTCCCGTCACCTACTACGTCGCACCCGGTCGCGAGGACGACGCGCGCCGCGCGTTCGGCAACACGGCGAAGATGATCCAGTTTTTCGAGCGCGCGATCGGCGTGCCCTATCCTTACGCCAAATATGCGCAGGTGGCGGTCAGCGATTTTATTTTCGGCGGAATGGAAAATACTTCGGCGACCACGCAGACCGACAGCACGCTGCACGACGCGCGCGCGCATCTCGACTTCAAGAGCGATCCGCTGGTCGCGCACGAGCTGGCGCATCAATGGTGGGGCGACCTGCTCACCTGCCGCGATTGGGCGCACGCTTGGCTCAACGAAGGCTTCGCGACTTATTTCGAGGCGCTCTGGTGCGAGGAGAATCTTGGCGCCGACGAGTTCGCGTGGAACGTGCGCCAGGATCGCGAGGGATATCTCGACGAGGACGCCAATCGCTATCGCCGCCCAATCGTGTGCAACCGCTATCGCCATCCGATCGAATTGTTCGATCGCCATCTCTACGAAAAAGGCAGCCTCGTGCTGCACATGCTGCGGCGGGTCACCGGCGACGAGCTGTTCTTCAAGTCGCTGAATCTCTATTGCACGCGGCATCGCGGCGCCAATGTGATCACGCAGGACTTGCAGCGCGCGTTCGAGGACGCCACCGGCCGCAACCTCGATTTTTTCTTCGACCAATGGGTGTACAAGGAAGGGCATCCGGAGATCGAAGTCACCAGTTCGTTCGACGACAAGAAAAAACTGCTGAGCGTCACGGT
This sequence comes from uncultured delta proteobacterium, assembly GCA_963711565.1. Classification (GTDB taxonomy): domain Bacteria; phylum Desulfobacterota; class Binatia; order Binatales; family Binataceae; genus Binatus. The sequence goes on from CAVQEQ010000003.1 coordinate 892,626, forward strand.
CAAGCAGACCCACAAAACGGGCGACACGATTGCTTCGGCGTTCAGCTTCCCGGTGACGATCGCGCTGATGGATGCCGACGGAAAGGAGACGCGCCATCGCGTCGAGATAAAGGAGCGCGAGCAGGGTTTCACGTTTGCGATCGACAAAGCGCCAAAATCAGTCCGCTTCGATCCCCAGCACGACATCCTGAAGACGCTCAAGCACAAGCGCGGACGCGAAGCGCTCGAGGTTGCGCTGCGCCATGCGCCGGAAGCGATTGGACGCGCCAACGCAGCGCGCGAACTCGGCAACGAAGGCAGCCCGCAGGCGACCGCGGCATTGCGCGACGCGATGCTCACCGACCGCTTCTGGGGCGTGCAGGCCGACGCGGCGACCGCGCTCGGTGCGATTCGCACCACCGCCGCACTCGACGCGCTGATCGAAGGACTCAAGCTGCCGCATCCGAAGGCGCGGCGCGCCGTAGTGCGAGCGCTCGGCAATTTTCGCGGCGACGCGCGCGCGGCGTCCGCGCTCGCCGATATCGTCGCCGCCGGCGACGCCAGCTACTTTGTCGAGGCCGAGGCGGTGCTCGCGCTCGGCAAAACGCGCGACGAGCGCGCGTTCGCCCATCTGACGGAAGCGCTGAAGCGCGATTCGTATCTCGACGTGATACGAACGCACGCTATAGCCGGGATGGCCGAGCTGCGCGACGAGCGCGCGGTCAACGTCGCGCGCGAATTGTCGGCGTACGGCAAGCCGGCGCGCGCCCGCGTCGCCGCGGTCGGCGCGCTGGCGCGGTTTGCGGCGCTCAAGGAGAACCGGCGCATCGAAATTCTCGATTTCATGGCGCCGCTCGTCGACGATCGCGAGTTCATGATGCGCATGCGTATCCCGTCCGCGTTCGCCGAGATTGGCGATCAGCGCGCGCTGCCCGCTCTACATCGGCTCGCGGATCGAGACCTCGACGGCCGCATCGAGCGTCATGCGAACGATGCGATCGCCTCGATCAGCGAGGGCCGCACTCGCGTCGAGGAGGGCCAGCGGCTGCGCGAAGACCTCGACAAGCTGCGCGACGACAACAAGAAGCTACAGGAGCGGCTGGAAAAGGTCGAGGCACTCGCACGCGACAAACCGGCCTGATTGCCTGCTCCGTCGGCTTGCTCTTCTTGGTACAAACGCCATCATTCTGCCGATTATTGTGGCTGATGGCTATCTTAGCCTCCTTTTGTTATCCCCCTAGGCACTACTCTCTATTTCTCGCGTTTAAGCGTGTTGTCAGAAGCCAGCCCGCGTGATACTTCACCTACACTTTCACTCGTTCAAGTACCGGGCCTCGAGGGATTGGGGGAGGTTTCAGATGAAGCGCGCAGTGTTGTCGCTGTTGTTGGTCGTGGCGGCGGGCTTGGTCAGTTTAGCGTCGCCAGCATTTGCCCAGGACGCCATACCAATCACCCAGCCTCTACGAGGCTACTACACCTACGGAAAACATAGCGGCGTCTCTGCTGAAGCGGCGTTGAGCGGGGCCGCGGCCGCAACCACGGTTCCTATGGGGCTGTACGCGGTTACCTCGAGCCGGGACGACAACCGATACTCCGGCGTGATCGTGGGGCGCAGCCCGTTTTTCCATGGGAGCAGAACGATCAGCGTTCCTACCTTTATCGTCCCGGTAAAGGTGCATATGCCCGGTGGGGCCGTCTTCGATCCCGGGGTAGCCGACTCGAGTTGCCTCGGCGGTAAGGTCCCGACCACGGTGACGCAAAATTCGCCGTTATTTCAGTCGGTCGCCTTCACGATGAACGGCGTAAGCATTGGCACGACTCAGTATGCCGACGCTTTCCTGCGGGCGGAATTCTGGAAGAACGTATCCGTCACGGGAAATCGCTTCCACATGACGCTTAGCCCGATTACGACCTTGGCCGAGCAAACGTTCGATGTGCCGACCGGTGAGGGTGCGAGCTTCAATGACGAAGAATGCGACAACCTCGGAATCATCGATTACAACACCTGGGACAGTTACGTCCAGGGTACACTCATTCCTTTTGTGGCTGCTCACGGCGGAGGCACAACGTCCTTCCCGCTATTCGTGCTCTACAACGTGGTGATGGCAGACCCCTATGTGTCCGGGACCAGCGACAACTGCTGCATCCTCGGCTATCACAACTCGTTCGCAAGCCCGGTGCAGACCTACGGGGTGGCGGACTTCGACAGCAACGGAGGATTCTCGGGGGTCGCGGACGTCTCCGGCATGAGTCACGAGGTCAACGAATGGGTGAACGATCCACTCGGCAACAATCCAACGCCTGCCTGGGGACATATCGGTCAAGTGAGCGGTTGTCAGGGCAACTTTGAGGTGGGAGATCCGTTGAGCGGCACGCTCTTTCCGTCTGTGACACTAAGCAGCTTCACTTACCACCTGCAGGAACTCGCGTTCTTTTCCTGGTTCTATGGGAGTCCTTCGATCGGCACAGGCACCACCGAGTTTTCCGACAACGACACCTTTACGTCGGATGCAGGCTCGGTATGCGAGTAGAACTTCGCGCACGCGGACGGAGGATTCACGCGATGGGGGCGTCAATACATAAGCGTAGCTTGCGCGGCCTTGGCGCCGCGATAATTCTAATCCTGTTGGCGACGAGCGCGGCGCGCGCGGACAGTGTTAGCGTCGTGACCAGCCTCGGCGCGCTGGGCGCCAGTGATACGATCGTGTGGTCACAATTGGGCGCCGATGCGACCGAGATAACCGCCAGTCCCAGTTTCACTTCCGCCAACGGATTGACCGGCTCCGTTTCCCTGTTGGGTCCGAACAGCCTCGTCGCGGTGGTATGCCCTGAGACGTTATGCAGTTGGAACCTGCTTAGCCTGAGTGGATTCAGCGCAGGCGACAGTTTGATCTGGACCGCAGATACCGGCAACAGCGGCAACGGACCGCTGACCCTGAACTTCACATCGAGGAACGTCTCGGGTGCCGGCGCATTCATACAGTCGGACGCCCCCGCTCAATTCACGGCGCAGATAGAGGCGTTCAACGGCGAAACTTCTCTCGGGACATTCACCGAAACCAGTGATGTCAGCGGCGACGCCATCTTCATCGGCGTCCTCGATAGGACCGGCGCCAACATCACCAGTGTTGTCTTCAGCACTATCCCGGTGTCTTCAGCGCCGAGTTGCGCAGGTGATTGCGCCGACTTCGCGATCGATACGGTATCGTTGAAGGTACCGGGCGGCCCGACACCTACTCCAACTGCGACTTCGACCAGCGCCACGCCGACGCCGACTGCAACCGCTACTCGCACAGCGACGCCGACCCCGACGGCGACGCCCACCCCGGTTCCCGGACGGTTGACGATCAAGCCGGGCAGCAAGAACTTCGGCAAAGTGAAGGTAGACCATATCAAATCGTTCTCATTCACACTCAGCAACTCGGCCAAGAGCGGACCGCCGATCACCTTCGCAAGCCCGATAGCATTTTCGGTTCCGGCGAGCAGCCCGCAGGTATTCGGGTTCCCACAGTCGGGCGTCACGACCTGCCCTCAGCAGCTCCTACCGAAGAAAAAGTGCAAGTTGACCGTGCTATTCGAACCGGCCTCGAAGGGTCAGCAGCCTTCGTCGGCGATAACCGTCTTCGACAACGCGACAGGCAACCCCCAGACGATTCCGCTAAGCGGGTCCGGGAAGTAGCGCTGGCGTTCTCTCCACGAGCCTCAAAAGAAAGCGGCGGACCACATGGTCCGCCGCTTTCTGTTTTGGTCGGCGCGCAGTGGTGTGCTTACGCGTCGTAGTAGAGCGCGAATTCGTACGGATGGGGCCGCAACCGAATCGCGCTGACTTCGTTCGCCATCTTGTAATCAATCCAGGTCTCGATCAGGTCCTCGGTGAACACGTCGCCCTTGAGCAGGAACTCGTGATCTTTCTTCAGGTTGCCCAGTGATTCCTCGAGCGACGCGGGCATGCTCGGCACCTCGGCGAGCTCGGCCGGCGTGAGTGCGTAGATGTCCTTGTCGAGCGGCTGTCCGGGATCGAGCTTGCGCTGGATCCCGTCGATTCCCGCCATCAGCATCGCGGAGAACGCGAGATACGGATTGCAGGTCGGGTCGGGGAAGCGTACTTCGATTCGCTTCGCCTTCGGCGACGGCGAGTACATCGGGATTCGCACCGAGGCCGAGCGGTTGCGTGACGAATACGCCAGGTTGATCGGCGCCTCGAAGCCCGGCACCAGCCGCCGGTACGAGTTCGTCCCCGGATTGGTGAAGGCCGCGATTGTCGGCGCGTGATGCAGGATGCCCGCGATGTAGTGCATCCCAAGTTCCGACATCCCGGCGTAGCCGCTGCCAGCGAACAGCGGCGTCTCACCCTTCCAGATGCTCTGATGGGTGTGCATGCCGGTGCCGTTGTCGCCGAAAATCGGTTTGGGCATGAAGGTGGCCGTCATCCCGTGGCGGACCGCGACGTTCTTGACGATGTATTTGTACCAGGTCAGCCAGTCGGCCATTTTGGTCAGCGTCTGAAACCGCATGTCGATTTCGGCCTGGCCCGCGGTGGCGACTTCGTGATGCTGTTTCTCGACGCGGATTCCGACCCGCTCCATCTCGAGCACCATCTCGGTGCGGATGTCCTGCAGGGTGTCCACCGGCGGCACGGGGAAGTAGCCGGCCTTGTTCTTGACCTTGAAACCGAGGTTCGCGCCTTCCTTGACGGCGCCCTCGCGCCCGCTGTTCCAGTTACCTTCGTTCGAATCGATGTAGTAGTAGCTCGCATTCTGCGTGGTGTCGTAGCGCAGCGAGTCGAAGATGAAAAACTCCGGCTCGGGCCCAAAGAACGCCGAGTCGCCGATGCCGGTGGTCTTCAAGTAGGCCTCGGCCTTGCGCGAGATATTACGCGGGTCGCGCGTGTAATCGGCGCGGGTGATGGGATCGGAGATGTTGGCGATGATGCTCAGCGTCGGATCCTTGGTGAAAGGATCCATCACCGCAGTGTCTGGATCAGGAATCACCAGCATGTCGCTGTTGTCGATCGCCTGCCATCCGCGAATCGACGAGCCGTCGAAGCCCAGCCCTTCATCGAACGGCGCTTCATCTTTGAACTCGGAGATCGGGGCAGTGAAATGCTGCCACGTGCCGAGCAGGTCGATGAATTTCACATCGACCATCACCACGCCCTTTTCCTTGATCATTGCCAATACTTGTTTTGGCGTCATCGAAGCCGTAACCCTCCTAGCCGCTTAACGGGGCGGCGTATTTGTACCTGATGGTTGATCGATTTCTGAATCTCGTTTTCTGTCACGAAAGCTTCCCGAACGCAACGCCCATCCAGTAGGCAGTTGACGCATACTCAAGCAGCTTCGAGTCCTGCATCACTCGCGCATCCCTCAAGGAACCCGTGCATTCTGCAAGCATTTTTCCCCAAATCAGCCCAGCAGCTTGATAAAAGCAAAATAAATGCCGAGCATGACCAGTCCCATCGGCACACCGACCTTCGCCCACGCTGCGCTCCCGATTCTAAGCGCGCCCGCGCTGACGATGTTGGGAATGTTGCCGGGTATTAGCATCCCACCCGAAACCAGCAGCGATAGAATCGCCTCCCGCGCGCGCGGCAGCGTCATGCTATGTACCTCGAGCGCGACCAGCGTTGCGTTGTCGAGCGCGGCCGACACCGTGTTGGCCCAGAACAGAAGATCGTTGCTCATCTTGCTGACGTACTCGTTCGCGATAGGGCCGTAAGCGTGGCTGATCATCACCAGCCCCGCGATGAACGCAAAGACCTTGCCCGCCTGAACGAAAATCGTCGTGTAGGATTGGCGTACGTGCATACCCGCCGGCGCTTCCTCGTACTCACCGCGGGCAAACGCGCCGGCGACGATCGAACTCGCCAGCACGCCCGGAAATACCCACGGCGCCAGCAGCTCGAACAACCCAAGGAAGTGCAGATCGAGCGCCCGTGCGGCCAGCGTCGAGAGCGGCTCGCCCAGCGGCGTCAGCGCCGCGCCCATGCCAATCGCGAAGCATCCCGCGACTGTCACGCGCACCCGCTTGTCGCCGGCGAAGTGCAGCAGCCCAATCACCTCGATCAGCACCAGCGCGCCGACGATCGCCGTGATGATGCTCGAGATGGACGCGATTACAAACACCGACGCTGCCGTCAGTACCGGTCGCGATACTCGGCTTCGCAGCCGCCTGAAGACGCGGTCGAGCCCCGGCCGCGTCCATCCGAACAGCAGCGCCGCGACTATCACGGCGACGCTGATGGCGACGGGCTCATGCAACGCCTCGAGAATCAACTCGCGCGTAAAGCCGGTGCCCAGCAGCGTCGCGAGCACGCCGAGCGCGAGGCAGTACAGCTCGATGTTGTGTTCGATCTTCGCGACGGCGAGCGGGCCGAAGAGCAGCAGGACGAGAATTACGACGGCGGACGTATGATTCATGATCGGCGCGCGAACAACTATCACGCCGGGCTCGCATGCATCCAGCGTCTCGCGATTGTTCCCCTTCCCTCGAGGGAAGGCGTTAGGGATCAGGTTGCTGAAGGGAAGATAAGGCAGCGGTTCTCTCCGCAAGCCAAAAAGAGAAGCGGCGGGTCCGGTTTTCGGACCCGCCGCTTGGCGCATCGCTGCGCGATTGATTTCCTCCCCCGAGCGTTAGAAGGCGTAAATGATATTGGCCGCCAGGGTGTCCTGCCCGTGCCACAGATGCTGCCCCGCATAAGGCGCCGGTGGGGAACTGCTCACGAAATTGTTGTTGGTGAACGCATTCTGACTTGAATTGTCATGACGGTATTCCAGACGCGCGATCAGTCCCGTCACTTCCGGTATCTTGTAGCTAAGTGTCTGGGTGATCTCCCACAGCGTCTGTGCCTGGCCGTCGGTGCGCGCTCCGTCCTCGTCGTCGAAGAATTCGGCGCGGGTTGCCGCTTCCAGCGCAGGATTGAAATCGTACACCACGTATCCCGCCGCACCCTGCCACGTAGCGCTGTGACCGTTGATCACAGGGCCACTCTGGGACGCGTACAGGTACTCGGCTTGCAGCGTCAGGTTAGGTACGAACGACGGCTTCCAGGTCGCGATCGGATCGATCGCGCCCAAGTTGGAATCGGACTTGCTGACTCCGGTGTTGGCGGGCTGAACATTCGGGCCATAAATGCCATTGACCACGAGGCTCAGCGACTTGTCCTTGTTGTTGAGTGTGAGTTCACCTTCAACGTTCGGACCGCCGTTTGAGTTGGCCTGTGGATCATCCCAGCCGTTGTTCAGACCAGCGGTGGCCGATACATAATCGTTGAACGTGTAGCTGGCGCGTACGCCGGTATGCGTGAGCGGTTCGCCCAGGGTAAACAGCAGGCCGCGGCTCTCGTTGAAGTTCTGATTGTTGTAAACCGGAATGACCTCGGCGCCCAGCAGCGTTACGAAACGGCCGGCTTGAAAATTCACGCCCGATCCAAACGGCGCGGTGTAAGTCAGGTAGTACTGCGTCGGATCGAACCATTGCGGCCCGACGTGTCCTACGTTCGAGTAATTGGTGCCCGCGGAAATCGAGTTCGCGACCTGGCCGAAATTCAGGTCGGTGACGAATCCAACGGTCCCATCGCGCTCGATGTGCAGATTGCCCTGCGTGAGCGTAAATCCGTCCTCGTCCCATGCGCGGAAGGTGTTGGTGTTGCCGTTGGGCTGATTGAAGTTATGCTCGTAGCCGGCATCCACCAGCGCATGAACGCTGATACCAAGATTATCAGAGAGGTTCTTCTGGATCGCGGCGATGTTGGTCTCGGCCAGGCCGACATGCTGGCCGATTGTGGTCGGCGACGCGGATGCCGCCGGCTGTGCGACAACCATCGCTGCTTCTATCTTTTTCACTTCGCTGGTTGTGTCGTCTGTCTGTTTCTGCAGATTGCCAACCTGCCCGGCTAGTTGATTGAGCCGCTCCTCCTCGTCGGGCCCGCCGGCGGGTGTAGTTGAGGTGGTCGTGCTGACCACGTGGTGATGATGCCTGTGGGTCGTCGTCGTCGTTGTCGCTGTCTGTGCCCAGGCTTTCGCATTGCACAGCATCCCGAGCACCGCGACGCCGACCACCAGGCGAAGCCAAGCAACGCCCCGAGTCGTACTCGTTCTATTCACTATCTCCTCCCTCCGAGATGCGCGGCCCCTCGCCGCGGCTTCCTGCGCCCACACGTAGTGGGCTACGGTGATTAACCGGCTGCCTTGGTTACAAGATTCATACCGGTGTATTAATTGAACGATGTCGAAATTCCTTTGTAGAGATAAGGACTTTCGGCCATCGGTCAGTGATTGGTGATGCCCGTATGGAATGCATTTGCCGGGTGATTAATCAGATTCGAGCTAGCAGAGTCAAGATACCCCTCTGCGGCGGCATCTCGTGAAGGGCGCATGACCGCATCATTATGAGACTGTAAGAACATGAATTTTGAACTAACAGAAGCCCAAGAAGAGATCGTCAGGCAGGTTCGCACCCTGTGCACAAACTATCCCGACGAATACTGGCGCGAGCACGACCGGCGCGCCGAGTTTCCCCACGACTTCTTCGCCGCAGTCGCTGCCGCCGGCTACCTCGGGGTCGCGATTCCGGAGAGCTACGGCGGCAGCGGGCTCGGCATCACCGAGGCCGCCCTCGTGATGCGCGAAGTCGCCGCTTCGGGCGGTGCGATGGCGGCCGCCAGCGCGGTTCATCTCTCGATCTTCGGCGTCAGCCCGCTCGTCTTCCACGGCAGCGAGGAACAGAAGCTCCGCTACCTGCCCAAGGTCGTCAGCGGCGAGATGCACGTGGCGTTCGCCGTCACCGAGCCCGACGCCGGCAACGACATCACGCATATCAAGACCGCCGCCCGCCGCGACGGCGACAACTACGTCATCAACGGGCGCAAAGTCTTTACCACCAAGGCACGCGAGGCAAAGAGGATGCTGCTGCTCACGCGCACCACGCCGTTCGAGCAGGTCGCAAAGAAGACCGATGGCATGAGCCTGTTCTTCGCCGAGCTCGAACCGTCAGCCGTTGAAATTCGCGAACTCGAAAAACTCGGCCGTGCCGCCGTCGACACCAACCTGCTGTTCATCGACAATTTGAAAGTGTCGGCGTCGGATCTGATCGGCGGCGAAGGCCGCGGTTTTCATTGCCTGCTCGACGGCTTGAATCCCGAGCGCATCCTGGTTGCCGCCGAGGCGATCGGAATCGGCCGCGCCGCGATCGCCAAAGCGGTCAGGTACGCAAAAGAGCGCGTCGTCTTCGGCCGCCCGATCGGACAGAACCAGGCCATCGCGCATCCGCTCGCCGATTCGTACTCCAAGCTCGAAGCGGCGGAACTCATGATGCTCAAGGCGGCGTGGCTGTTCGACAATCGCAAACCCTGCGGTCCCGAGGCCAATACCGCGAAGCTGCGCGCCGCCGACGCCGCCTTCGAGGCCTGCGATCGCGCGGTGCAGACGCTCGGCGGTTACGGCTACGTGCGCGAGTACGACGTCGAGCGCTATTTCCGCGAATGCCGTCTGCTGAAGATCGCGCCGGTGTCGCAGGAGATGGTGTTGAACTCGATCGCCGAGCACGTGCTCGGCTTGCCGCGGTCATACTAGCCGGCGCTGCTGATGCGTAAGGGCGCGATCATCGTTCTGCTCGCCGGGCTATGCTTCGTGGGCTACGTGTTCTATTCCCTGACCACCGTCGAACCGGTCAAAGTGGCCGACACTCGCCTCGTGCGCAGCGGCGATGTGGTGTCGGTCGAAGGCGAGGTTCGCAACACCGGCGACGACACGGGCCCGCTCCAGATAGAGGTGCACTATTTCGACCGCGACGGACACTCGGTCGGCAAGGACGTCGTCTCGATGGACGGCCTGCGCCGCGGCGCCGCCACTCATTTCAAGAGTCCGCCGCACCGCGACGACGGCGTCGCGGATTTTTCCATATATCTGAACCACGGTCGAAATCCGTACGGAAATTGAGCCCGGACGCCGCGCTTCGATTCGCAGCTTGAATATTTTCAGAAGGTTCGCAGTCTAAACAGTTTGTAGGCTGCCTTGTCCAGATGTATGAGGCTGGTTCAAGGGGTTCCGACGCGAACATCACTATTATGCTTGCCTCTAAGGCGCTATGCTGGTACTAACTGTAAGTGTCGAATACCACCATTTTGGTGGCGTGCGCGCAAAATCGCATAAAATCGGCACACGTACAAAAGGGGAAAGAGGTTTTCTATGCCACGCATCAAGGAACGTACTTTCGGACTGGTCATTCGTGAGCGGAGAAGGCAACTCGATCTGACCCAGGAAGAAGTTGCCCACCGCATCAAAACCTCAACGCCATATGTCGGTCACCTGGAATCCGGCAAACGCCATCCGTCCGACAAGATCCTTACGCGCATGGCGGAAGTGCTTGGACTCGATCGCCGCGAGTTGTTCTTCCTCGCCAATCCCCGTGCGCAGGCCCTGCTGAGTCCCGAGGTCGAGACCGCGGCCGAATCGGCGTGGGATGACTTCAGGAAGAATGAGCAACTGCGGCGCATTCACAACGTTACCCCCAGCGAGATGGAGATGCTTTCGCGAGTTGCGTTGCTCGGCGACGTACGTTCGCCGCGCGATTTCATCTACATTCTGAATACCGTGCGCCACGCAGTCGGGAGATAACCGATTCGATCGTAGCGAGCCGTTCATTAAAAGACGTGAGAGGATTGTCTCTCGCGTCTTTTTTTTTGCGCAGCGCAAAGCCTAAGCTCGACCGCATCATGGGCGAACCTGCACCCGCGCGTGAGACCGCGCCGGGAATTCCGCGATGGCCGCAACGCTACACGGTCGTCGCGCTGTTCTTTCTCGGCACCGCGCTTTGTTACATCGATCGCATCAGTATCTCGGTCGCGATAATCCCGCTTGCCCGCCAGTTCGGCTACGACTCCGCCGCGCAGGGCCTGGTGCTCTCGGCCGTCTTCTGGGGTTACCTGTGGACGCAGCTCGTCGGCGGATGGATGGCCGATCGATTCGGCGGCCATCGCGTGCTGGCGGCCGGCGTCGCAATCTGGTCGCTCGCGACTTTCGTCACGCCCACCGCCGCCGCCGCGACATTTTCTGCGCTGCTCGCCGCGCGCGTACTGCTCGGGCTCGGGGAGGGCGTGAACTTCCCATCGATTCATAGCCTCACGGCCCGCTGGACGCTGCCGTCGGAGCGCGCGCGCGTGCTGTCAGTCAACTACAGCGGGATGTATGTCGGCACGGTCGCGGCGCTCATCGCGAGTCCGCTGATCATCAAGGCGTTCGGATGGCCCGCACTATTCTATATTTCAGGCACGCTCGGTCTGGTCTGGGTTGCGGTGTGGTTGTACGTCGCCGCCGACCGCCCCGAGACTTCATCGAGAGTAACCGTCGCTGAATTGACGTTGATCACGTCGTTGCGCACCGCCGAGCCTCGCGCGATGCGAGTACCGTGGGCGGCAATCGCGCGCGAGCAAGCGGTCTGGGCGATCGTCGTCGCGCACTTCTGCAGCAACTTCGGATTCAACATCCTGCTGCTCTGGATGCCGACCTACCTGCATCACACGTTCAGCGTGCCGCTCGAGCGCGTCGGCGCGTATTCGATCATTCCATGGATCGTGACGTTCTTCATGATAACTTTCTCGGGCTGGCTCGCCGACGCTCTCATCGCGCGCGGCCTCAGCGTCGGCACAGTGCGCAAGTCGATGCAGACCACGGCTTTCGCGCTCGGCGCAATATCTCTCATGATGGTGCCGGCGGCGCATTCGCCGGCGATGGCGGTCGCGCTGCTCACGCTCGCAGCCTCGTCCAACGGCATCGGCTCTGCCGCCTTCGGTGTGAATCATCTCAACGTCGCGCCGACCTACGCCGGAATCCTGATGGGAATCTCAAACACCTTCGCGACCATCCCCGGTATCATCGGCGTCGCGGCAACGGGACTGATTGTGCAGGCGACCAAATCATTCAGCGCGGTCTTCTACCTGATCGCCGCGGTGTATTGCCTCGGGATGCTTCTATACCTGCGATGGGCCAGCGGCGAGCAGAGGCTCTGAATTTCTCCGGTAGCGCACTCGCCGAGAGTCGCGATATACCGTCAGATGTCCCCGAGCGCGACCAATCGATGAGCCAGACAAGCAAACTCTCGCCCTACCGATGGATCATCGAGGTCTTGCTCCTACTTCTGTTGACGGCGCAGTCGTTCGCGTGGCTCGCGCCAGCACCGATACTCCAGGAAATCAGGAACGGACTCGGAATCTCGCTGAGTAGCGCCGGCCTGATCATCTCGATCATCGCGCTCTGCATCGGTATCTTCTCGCTGCTCGGCGCACTCGTCGCCGAGCGCATCGGCGCACTCCGCGCGTTGATTATCGGAATGTGGTTGATGGCGCTCGGACAGATCGCCAGCGGCTACGCTCCGAATTTCGCCGCGCTGCTCGCGTGCCGCGTGCTCGAGGGAGTCGGCTACGGCCTCGTGATCGCGCCGCCCGGCACGCTCACCATGCAATGGTTCGGTGAAGGCGAATGGCCGTACATCAACATGGTCAACTTCGCCTTCGGCTACGTCGGACTCACCGCCGTATTCCGCGCGACGCCGGCCCTGTTCGCCGCAGTCGGCTCGTGGCGGATGACTCTGCTGTGGTACGGCGTCGGCTCGGCGGGCGTCGCAATGTTGTGGACGATCTTCGGCCGCGAGCATCGCGTCGAGACAGTCGCGGCCGCACCGAGCGCGGTCGAAGAGCCGGCCGAGCGCGGGTCGGCACTGATGGAAGTCGCGAAGATGCGCAACGTCCTCCTGGTCGCGGCCGGTCTCTTCGGCGGGATGTGGGTGTTCCAGATTTACACCGCGTTCCTGCCTGAGTTCTTCCGCACCTACCGCGGCATGTCGATGGCCGAGGCGTCGCTGATGACGCAGGTGCTGCCGTTCACCGGCCTGTTCGCGGCGCTCGGCGGCGGAATCGGCACGGGGATGTCGGGACTGCGCAAACCGTTCACCTGGCCGATCGCGTTCACGACGTTGATCGGATGCGCCGGCGCGTTGATGTTTCCCGATCCGCTGTGGATTCGGATATCGCTGGTGCTCGTCGGGATCGGCTCGGCAGGGTCGCTCGCCGCAATTACAACTCTGATTATGGAATTGCCCGGCATGAATCCGACGCGCGTGGGCGCGGCACTGGGCTTCGTGTGGGCGATCGGTTACTTCGGCGCGTTCATCTCGCCGTTTCTCGGCGGCGCACTCGCCGCGCACATCGGCTTGCGCACCGTGATGCTCGGCTTCCTGGTCTTCCAGTTCCTCCCGATCATGACGATGTACTTCTTGCCCGAGACCGGCCCGGGCCGCACGCGTTACGAAATCGAACCCGCCCCCGCCTCTGCCTCGTAGTTCCCGCTCTGCACAAATGCTCGACGCTTCTTCCCCTCTCCCAGAATCGGCTTTGCACAATAAACCCCGTCCTGCACAAATAGTCTACCTGCTGCACAAAAAGGCGGGATGAAGCGGGATCACACGGGACAAACTGGGATGGCGGACCAGTGCGGACTAGGCCGGACGAGAGCGGACCAGCTACTGCGCTGAACGCGGGCGGTGCCTCAATGCGCGCCTGCAAGCTGAACGGTAGCCAGCCATATTGCAATAGCTGCGGTTCCCAAAAGGGCTAGGAGTGTCAACCCATCGCCACGTCCTCCCAAAATCTTAACAAAATCACCTAAGGCCGATAGCCCCCAACCAAAGACGGCGAAGCCCCTAAACCGTGAAAAGGTGACTGTCCTGACCTCCGACGAGCGGAACCCTTCTGCTAAGCGGGCGCCTTCGACGAAGATGATGCCAACCAAAACCACGTCTGCGATCAGCATCGCAAGGGCAAACATCGCCTCGGAGTTGCTCGGGGGACAATTGGACATACATTTCGGATCGTTGGCTTGGACGTACGCAAACGCGAAGCCTAGCGCCCACAGCGCGGCGACAGCAGCGCCTGAGCGCTTCGCGTATTGCCCCGCTCCCGGAATCAGAGTACTGCCTGCCACTGCGAGGTTCGCGATCATCACCGCACCAGTTACGAGTAGGCCGACCATATCTAAGAAACAGTGCGCCTCGCAGCGCCCCGCACCGTCTGGGACTCGGAACAACCAGAGAACCGCGCCACCAGCCACAAAGATGGCTAACCCTTTTGCTACATTGCTCTGCCTCATTTTGCCTCCCCAAAATCGACTGTCTACCGAAACAAACCAGCCTGTATGACGGGCATGCAGTCCTCCCTCCCGTGTCATTCAGAGCCGCCGCGGCGAAGAATCCCGGATCCTTCTTCCCCTCTCCTAGAATGGGAGAGGATCGAAGGCGCGGGTCGAGTTAGGATGTTGCGTTCCGCGCCACTGATTACCCGCCTCGCCCGCTTAGTTGCGGGAGAGGCCGCGCCGAAGGCGCGGGCGAGGTTATTCAGCGCGCGTTCTTCGCGCGCGATTCAAAATTCTGCCTCTGCCTTTTATTTTTTGTTCCCCTTCCCGCTCGGAAGGGCTCTCTCCTATTTTGTCCCCCCTCCCTCGAGGGAAGGGGTTAGGGGTTAGGTTCCTACGATTTGATCGGCGCCACTTTCATCAACGCCGCGTGCAGCACCGTATTATCCGCGATCAACCCCTCGAGCTTCACATCACGCTGATTGAACCTGAGCACCCGCCCCTTGATATCGGTAATCGTGCCGCCCGCCTCTGCCACCAGCGCCGCGCCGGACGCGATGTCCCATTCGCTCTTCGGCGAGCGTGTGAACGTCGCATCGGCCTTGCCCGCTGCGACCATCGCGAGCTTGTACGCGACGCTGCCGGTCGGCTTCACTTTCATGGTCCGGTCGAACACCTGCCATTCGCCGCGCGCCGTTTCGCTGCGGCTGGCGAGCACTGTCGCGCGCGCGAGCGTCCGCAAGCGCGTCACCCGCGCGCGGCTCGTATTCAAATGACATCCAACCCCGCGCGCCGACCAGTACATCTCGCGCTTGATTGGGTTGTAAGTGACGCCGAGCACCGGCACTGCATCCTCGATCAGCGCAATCGCGACCGCGAACTCGGGAATGCCGTTGATGAACTCCTTGGTGCCGTCGAGCGGATCGACGATCCACACACGCCGGCATTTCAGCCGGTCGTCGTTGTCCACTGTCTCCTCCGAGAGCCATCCGTATGAGGGAAACGGATCGCGCAGCAGCTTCTTGATCGCGCCATCAGCTTCGAGGTCGGCCTGAGTGACCGGATTGTCGTGGCCCTTCGAGCCAACTTTGAGCCCTTCGCGCTTCCAATAGCCGCGCAGGATCTCACCGGCCGCCCGCGCCGCCTTCTTCGCAAGCGCCAACTCGCGCGTCAAATCATTTTCTTCCATCGTGTTTTTCCAGCCGCGGAAATCCTATCTGCACCCCGCCGCATATTCCATCGCGCACTGGTTTGCCCTTTTTGCGATTACAAACCTAAGATGGCCGAGGGGACCGACATGGCGGTAATTGCAATCAGTCAACAAATTGGCAGCAGAGGCATCGAGCTCGGCGAGCTCGCGGCGCAGCAACTCGGTTACCGGTTCCAGACCGGCGAGCAATTGATCGCCGAAACCGCCAGGCGCTTCAACGTCAGCGCCGATCAGATGAAATGGTTCGACGTACACAACCCGCATTTCTGGGAACGGAAGACCGACGGCAGCCGCTTCGCCGCGTACTATCGTGCCGTCTTCCTGCAGGAGGCCGCGCAGGACCGGATCGTCGTCGCGGGCCGCGGTTCGTCGCATTTTCTCCCTGACGGCGGATGCGGCATCAGGGTGCGCACGATGGCTCCAGTGGCCGATCGCATCAAGCAGGTGGCGAAAGACGAGAAGCTCGCGCCGGCGGCGGCGGAGAAACGCGTTCGCGATTTCGACACCGAACTGAAGGCTCGCATTCACAGTCTGTTCGGGCAGGATATTGAGGACCCGGCGATTTACGACCTGGTAATTAACACGGCGCGACTTTCGCTGGCGTCGCACGCGAACACGCTCGCAGCCCTCGCGACTCATATCGACAGTGAAGGCAACCCCGAACGCACGAAGCGCATGAACGACGCTGCGATCGCGGCGCAGGTGCATGCGGCGCTGGTGGCGCACCCGAAAATCGGCGACTCGCAAATGTCAGTCAATTGCTCGGCCGGATGCGTGCGCGTAAGCGGTCCGGGACTGGTGCCGCCGTGGGACGAGCTCGTGATCGAAGTCGCGCAAACGATCGAAGGCGTCGCCTCGGTCGAAGTCGGCGCCGAAGAAGATCCCGTAACATTGACTACCAGTTGACCGCCCCCGGAATGCGCGCACTCATCATCTTTTTCGCCACTGGAATTTATTCCGGATACGCTCCGATTGCGCCGGGAACCGCCGGCTCGGTGGTTGGACTGGTGGTCGTGTGGCTCGTATTCGGTCCGCTCTGGATTCATTCGCCGGCGCTATGCCTGCTGGTATTCGCGATCGCGTTTGCGATTGCATGCTGGATTTCCGATCGCGCCGAGAAAATTTTCGACAATCACGACGATTCGCGCATCGTGATCGACGAAGTCTTCGGTATGGCCGCGACGATGTTCGGCAATCCGATCACGTTCGGCTGGCTGATGCTCGGATTTCTGCTGTTTCGAGTCGCCGACGTGGTCAAGCCGTGGCCGGCGAGCTGGTTCGATCGCCGCATGCGCAACGGCGCGGGCGTGATGCTGGATGATTTGGCTGCGGGGATTTATGCGAATATTGTGCTGCAGGTGATCGTGCGCTTGCTCTGAAGGTACACGCCCGCAAGGAGTTCCCGATGATTCAGAACGCTGTGATTCTTTCCACCGGCGACGAAATCACCACCGGCAAGGTCGTCGATACCAACGCCAACTATCTTGCCGACAAGCTCGCGGAAATCGGAATCGATCTCGTTGCGGTGCTCACCGTCGGCGACGTTCCCGACCGCCTGGAGTGGGCGTGGCGCACCGCCATCGCGAGAGGTGACGTGGTGATTTCGACCGGCGGCATCGGGCCTACCGCCGACGACCTGACCACCGAAACTATCGCGCGCGTCGCACGCGTGAAGCTGCGGCGCGATGAAGCCGCCGTCGAGCACATGACGCGATTGTTCGCGAGCATTGGCCGCCCGATGCCCGAGAACAATCTCAAGCAGGCGGACTTCCCCGAGGGCGCAACCATCATTCAGAATCCTCTCGGCACCGCGCCCGGCTTCAGAATGCCGGTGACGCTCGGCGGCCATACCGCGCATCTGATCGTGCTGCCCGGCGTGCCGCGCGAGATGAAACCGATGATGGAAAATACGGTGATCCCGTGGATCGCGGCGAATCGCGGCACCGACAAGGTTTACGCGGTGAAGATTTTCCAGACCTTCGGTATGAGCGAGTCGGCGCTCGACGAAGCGGTGGCGGGATTGATCAAACCCGAAGAAGCCAAGGTCTCGTTCCGCGCGAGTTTCCCGCAGATTTCGCTCAAGATCAGAGTAGAGGGAGCACCCGGCGAGGTCGATCGCAAGCTGGCGGAGCTGTCGCATCGCGTGCGCGAGAAAATCTCGCAGTTCGTTTACGCCGAAGGCGACACCTCGATGGAAGAAGTCGTCGGCCGCCTCTTCATCGAGAAGAAATTTACGCTGGCGGTCGCCGAGTCATGCACCGGCGGACTGATCGGACATCGCATCACCAACGTTCCCGGCTGCTCGCAATACTTCAAAGGCGACCTCGTGACCTACACCTACGACGTGAAGGAAGGAGTGCTTGGGGTTTCGGCGGAGACGCTGAAAGCGCATGGCGCAGTGAGCGAAGAATGCGTACGCGAGATGGCGGCGGGCGTTCGCCGCCGCATCGGCGCGAGCGTGTCGGTCGCGACTTCGGGAATCGCGGGACCCGACGGCGGCACGCCGGACAAACCGGTCGGCACGGTCTGCATCGCGCTGTCAGCCGACGATCAGAGCTTCACCCGCCGCTACCAGTTTCGCGGCACTCGCGACTGGATCAAGCTGATCACGTCGCAGGTCGCGCTCGACTGGTTGCGGCGATACGCGCTCGGTCTGCCGATCGCCGACTCGACGCTGTTCCGCCGCTAGCACTCATCTGACGCGCGCGTAGTTGATCAGATCGCTGCCGGTGCCGGCCAGCGCAAGCTTCCCGTTGGCCGCGGCGCACTGGACCGCGTTCGCCGAAGTCGCGTCGGTGCACAGCACAACATTCGTGTCGCCAGTGAAGCACGCATCGTTGACTGTCGCGTTACCTTGAGCGAGTTGCACGTGTCCGGCGCAAAGATTGGCCATCTGCTTCACATCCACGGAACCAAAGACGCTGTTTGCCCACACGCCGGTCACATCATTTGACGCGGCGCGCGCTTTGCCGTCCGCCGGTGGAGGCCCGGGATGCGGCCCACGACCGCATCCAGAGCCAAGCAGGGCGAACAATGACAGTGCAGCAAGAATTGTCGTTCCTGTCTTCATGTTTCCCAATCAAACAAATTCAGCACTCGCCCGTTTTACGCTGACGCCTCCGAACATCGAGTACGCAAGAATGTCCAGTGGTAGACGAGCGTCCTCCTCGTCGCTTATCGAAGCGCTCGACTCCGAACTGTTCGCGGCTGTTTGCCGGCCGCGCAAATCGATCTTGCGCCCGCCGAATATGCTGAAGCCGTCGCAGATCACTTTTTCGTCGGGGCGCACTCTCACTTTGGCACCGCCGAATATCGCGACGACGGTAACAGCAAGCTCGGGCGGCGCATTCGTGAGGTCCAAATCAAGTCCGCCGAAAAGAGCAAGGCCGAAAAACGACTCGCCACGATGGAGCATGCTGCCGTCGATCCTGTTCCCGGAAAAAATGGCCAAGCTCACCATGATCGCATCAGTTCGCGTGCTTGATGTCGCCGTTGACTGCCGCGTTGGCCGCTGCCGTGAAGATATCCATCGGCGCCAGCGGTGGCCGGCGCTTGCGCTTCAGGTCGGCGAGCTCGGCCTGGGCCTTGGCTTCGGTGTTGCGCTGGCGGATAGCTTCGAGCTTGTCACCGAGTTCGGAGCCGGCGATTTCGTGATTGACGCCCGCCTGCGCGAGCATCCGCTGAATCGACTCGCGCACTTCTTCGAGCGCGCGAACGTCGTCGTCGGACGAAATCTCTTCGAGCGCGCGCTGGATTCGCACGCGCGCCTGCGCATTTCTCATCCGCGCGATCATGCGGACCTTCTCGACCTTGAGCTTTTCGATCTCGCCCTTGAACGAGATCAAATTCTTCTTCGCGTCCTCGGCTTCCGTCGTCAGCTCGCCGAGCTCTTCGCGCAGCCGGGTGCAATCGCCGTCGAGGATGTGCTTGCGCTGGATCAGGATCAGCGCGCACTGGTCCTCGTTCATATCGGCGGCCTGCCCCGCTTCTTCATCGACTTCCTTCATCTCGGCGAGTTTCTCGCGCAGCTCGCGCTCGAGCTTGTTGCGCATGTAGATAACGCCGGCCGCCGCGGTCTTGAGCTGATGATAGCGCTGCACGCGATCCGAGATCGCGGACTCGTACACCGCCTCGGGGTCGCGCGCCTCGCGCGCTTTAATCCAGCGGCTGAACTTGCCTCCGAGCAATTTGAAAAATCTTGATAACATTTTCGTTCTCCTTTTGGCCGCGAGCGCAGCCGCGTTCTTCTTTTCTAGATTTTCAGATCCAACGCCTGACGCGGTACGCGTAATCGCGGTAGTCCTGGCCGAAGAGCCGCTCCATCGTCTCTTCCTCGCGCGGGATCACGAGCCGATCGATCACTGCGAAGAAGACGGCCGGCGCCAACAGCATCGCGATCGACCCGAAGAAAATCGCCAGTCCTAACAACGTCGTCGCGAGGCCGAGATACATCGGGTTTCGCGTCCAGGTATATGGCGGCTGCGCGACGAACGCGGTCGGCTCGCCCCAGGGCTTCCTGGTGGTGTCTCGCGCCTGGAAAATCGCGGCGGCGAAACATGACACGCCGACGCCGCCCGCAACCACCAGCAATCCAATCACCTGGTACCATCCCACCGAGCGCTCCTCGGGCAGCATGAAATGGAGCACGAGCGTGACCAGCAACAGCACGCCCGCCAACAGGGGCGGATGAATCTTCATCGTCGTTACGGTGGTGCTGGAGGATTGAGATTCGGCGGTGTTCATTTTCTATCTTCTCCGCGTTTGCGCGAAATCAATTGGTGTCACTCTTGGTGGCCTGCGCGAGCCCGATATTTTCGATCGTAATCCCGAGTTCGCGCATTTTCTGTTGAAAGCTTTGGCGGTACATCCCGGTCCGTTCCGCGGCGCGCGAGATATTGCCGCCGGTGGCCCGCAAAGCACGCACGAAGAAATCTCGTTCCCAATCGCCGACGAATTTTTCTTTCGCCTCGCGAAACGTCATTGCCGATTCGCCGTTCTCGGTCGCCGCCGATCCGTGATTCGACGTGCTCGTTGCTGGCGAGCTGGCGTGGTCGCCCTCCGGCTCCGAGCCGGCGAACAGATCTTCCGCGGTAATCTCGGCTCCCGCCGACAGGATCACCGCCTGCTCGATTGCCGCCTTGAGCGAACGCGCGTTGCCCTTCCACGGAGCCTCGACGCACGCGCGCATCGCCTCGGGCGTGAGCTGTTTTTGCGGCGCGGAAAAACGATTGCACGCCTCCGCAATGAAGTGCTGGACCATCAGGGGCACATCTTCACGCCGCTCGCGCACGGGAGGCACGCGAATCTCGACGACCTTCAGGCGGTAGTAGAGATCCTCGCGAAACTTGCCCTGCTCGATCATCGCTTCGAGGTCCTGGTTGGTGGCCGCGATTATTCGCACATCAACGCTCAGCGGCTGATTCCCGCCGATCCGCTCGAACACCTGCTCCTGCAGCACGCGCAGCAACTTGGCCTGCGTCTCGAGCGCCATGTCGCCGATTTCGTCCAGGAACAACGTGCCGCCGTTAGCGGCTTCGAATTTTCCTTCGCGACGCGCGACGGCGCCGGTGAACGCCCCCTTCTCGTGGCCGAACAGCTCGCTCTCGACCAGCTCGCGCGAGAACGCCGCGCAATTGACCGCGATAAACGGCTTGCGCGCCCGCGGACTGCGAAAATGTATCGCGCGCGCCACGAGCTCCTTGCCGGTGCCCGATTCGCCGCGGATCAGAACCGTGACGTCGGTCGGCGCGACCTTGTCGATCGTCTCGAACACCCGCATCATCGCGCGCGAGCGCCCGACCATATTCTCGAAAACGCCCGTCTCGAGCCGCACCTGCTCGAGCAGCTGGCTGTGCTCGCGCTTGAGCAGTTGCGTCTCCATCACCTTGCGCACTTTCAGGCGCAGCTCGTCGTTGTCGAACGGCTTGGGCAGGTAATCCTCGGCGCCCGCCTTCATCGCTTCGACTGCGATTCGCTGAGTGCCGAACGCGGTGATCATCAACACCGCGCACGCGGGATCGAGTTCGCGCACGTGCTTGAGCAATTCGAGCCCGCTCATTCCCTTCATGCTGAGATCGGTGATGATGACGTGGAACAGTCCCGCCTTGACCTTCTCGAGCGCTTCTTCGCCCGACTCCGCGGTCTCGACTTCGTAGCCCTCCTTGGTGAAGAGTCCCTTGAGCGCGATGACGATTCCGCGCTCGTCGTCAACTACCAGCAATCGGCCTTTCAATTTCGTAGCCTCGAGGTCTGAGTGGATGGCGCGCCCGCCGCCATTGGGACGATCGGCGTAGTTGTCGCACCGCCGCCGTTGTTTTGTGCGTTGTTCTGCTGGATAGGTTCAGCCGCTTCTCCCACGATGTCCGGCGACTCGGGCCGCTCACTCGTCGCGCACGGCGCCATCGTGGTCGGAACCGCCGACGACTGGACTACGTCGTCGTTATCGCGCACGGCGTCGCTGAGCGGAATCGCGAGCACGAACTCAGTGCCCTGCCCGACGATGCTGTGCACTTCGATCGTCCCGCGATGCGAGTCGATCACTTTTTTCGCTACGCCCAGGCCGAGCCCGGTGCCGTTGGTCTTCGACGTGTAGAACGGATTGAAAATTTTCGCGATCTTGTCGTCGGGGATTCCGCAGCCGTTGTCGCGAATCCTGACCGCCGCCATGCCCGCACCGTTGTTTTGTATCGCAAATTCGAGCCGGCGCTCCCCGGTCGTCGATTCCATCGCGTCGATCGCGTTGTCGATGATGTTCGAGAAAACCTGCCGCAGCTTGTCGGCGTCTGCGCGCACGGTCGGACCGCTCAGGTACGCGCGCGAGACCATCACCGAGTTTGCCTCGAGCTTGCTGCGCATCTGCGTGAGCGCGCCGTCGACCACCCACGCCAGATTTACATTTTCGAACTTGTAGTCTTCTTCCTTTGCGTATTTGAGCAGATGCGACACGCTGCGCTCGACGCGTGCAAGCTCATCGAGCGCGACCTTCGCGTACTCGACGTTCTCATGCGAGGTCGGATCCTCGCCCATTTGCTGCACCAGGCTCTTCGCCGCCGCGATCGGATTGCGGATTTCGTGCGCGAAGGTCGCCGTCAGCTCGTCCAGCGACGCCTGCTTCTCGGTCCGCAGCTGCTCTTTCTCCTGCAAAACTTCGCGCTGAACTTCGCGCGCGACCGCCGGCTGGAAAACCCGGTCATGTACCCATCGCCAGCCGTACACCGCCGAGAAATGGCTGACGATTCCAAATCCCCACCCGAGCGCCGGCCAGATGAACCACGGATATCCGCCGAACCCGGTCGTCATCAGGTTGATGATGAACAGGAAGCCGATGATGATTCCGTACCACATCAGGTGCACGAAGAAGCCGGCCTCGGCCTGCGCGCGTTTGCGTGCGCGGTCGTAGGTCTGGCGCTCGGCGTCGTTCTTGAACTGCGGTGGCGGCGGCATATCCTGCGCGGGATCGGCGCTGACGCCTCCATACTTATGCGTCTGCTTGTCGAAGCGCTCCTTCAGCTTGCGCTCGAATTTTTCGGCCTTGGCCTCGAACTTGCGCGCCATCTTGGAATCGAAGTCGCGCTTTATCTTGGCGTGCAGATCGTTGGCGAAGCGCTCCGCCGACGCCGTCGTGGACGCCTTGGCTTGCTCGGCCCACTTCGACCAGTCGCGCGACCCCCTCGAGCCGCGCCGCCCGTACTGCGACCAGTCGTGCTTCGACCAATCGTATTTCGACCAGTCGCTGTACTTCATCCAGCGCAGACGGTTTCGCTTTCGATGTTGCACGACCGCGTAAATGATTAGTGCTACTATGAAGATGCCGAACATCCTGTCTCACCTGGGCCCGGAAATGCCGGTCCGTCTAATTGACCTATCGAGTCGCCGCAGCTAAAACAATCGCCATTTATTTCCGGGTCCTGACCTCTAACAGCAAAGGAGATGCCGACGCCCGCGGGCGCGAAAAGTCGAGCATTCGCGCGGATTCCATCGATCATGCGGGCGCACGCGACGCCCCAGTGCAGTCGCGCCATTGCAGCCCCCGCACTGCATCGAGCTCGAGCCTCGCGCTTCCTTGACTTCGACCGCGATCGGCATATTTTCATGTTTCGATGACGCAGTACTGGCCATTCTCGGGACTGATGCGACAGAACGCGCTGCGCGAGCGGCTGATCGTCTCGCTCGATCTGCGCGACCGCGGCGAAGCGCTCAAGCTGGTGGACCGGCTGGCGCGGGTGGTCGGGATGTTCAAAGTCGGGCGCGCGCTGTTCGTCGGCGGCGGCCCGGATTTCATTCGCGAGATTCGCCGACGCGGCGCCGAAGTCTTTCTAGACCTCAAATTCCACGACAGCCCGCAGAAGGTGCTGCGCGCCGCCGTCGAGGCGACGCGGCTTGGCGTCAAGATGTTCGACCTTCACCCCTACGGCTCCAACTGCGGCTCGACCGAGATGATGACGCGGACGCGCACCGAGGTCGCACGCATCTGCCGGACCGAGGGTCTTCGGCGCCCCAGTATCCTGGCGATCGCGACGCTCGCCGAAATGAAGTCCGCGAATTCAAGCCCACGAACGCCGGTCTCGCCCGACCGGGTCACCGAGATCGCGCGCTTCGCCGCCGACGCGTCGCTCGACGGCGTCGTCACGTGGCCGCATGAAGTCCCGCGCGTTCGCAACAGTTGCGGACGCCGATTCATTATCGTGACGTCGGGCGTACGGCTGCGCGAGGTCGCGAGCCCAGCCTCGAATGCGATCACCGCCGCCGACGCGATCCGCGCGGGCGCCGACTACGTCGTCGTCGGCAGTCCGATCTGGAGTGCGACCGAGCCGATTCGCGCCGTGCGCGAGATTACCGACGACATCGAGCGCGGACTGCGCAACAACCCGCGGCGCACGTTTGAAATTCTCAACCCCCGTCCCGTATAGTCTCTCTTCGATCTCTCCGCGTTTGTCCTTCTCTATCGAAGCAAACTGCGATTGTGCGAAATGCCTGCAGCCGGAGCCTGTGCTTGCTTGAAATCCTGACTAACCTGTTCGCGCTGTCAATCGGCGCCGGTTTCATTGGCGCGATCTCGGGCCTCGGCGGCGGCGTCTTTATCGTGCCCGCGCTGATCATCTTCGCGCACATGCCGATGAAGGTCGCGGTCGGCGCGAGCCTCATCTCCGTCGTCGCGACCAGCGCCGGCGCCAGCGTCGCGTTCGTGCGCGACGGATGGACCAACCTGAAAGTCGCGATGGTGCTCGAGTGTGCAACCGTTACCGGCGCGGTGATCGGCGCTTATCTCGCCGGCGTCGTGCCGACCGTCGTGCTCGAATTGCTCTTCGCCGCGATGATGCTCCAGTCCGCATATTTCACAATCACCAAGCACGGCGACGACATCCTCACCAAGGGCGACGCGCTCGCCGAGCGACTCGAACTTTCGGGCGAGGTGCCCGATCTCACCGGCAACCCGATCCACTACGAAGTCGTGAAAGTTCCGCAGGGCGGTGCGCTGATGGTGGTCGCGGGGCTGATGTCGGGTCTGCTTGGGATTGGGTCGGGCGCGCTCAAGGTGATGGCGATGGACTACATCATGCACTTGCCGCTCAAGATTTCGAGCGCGACCAGCAACTTCATGATCGGCGTCACCGCCAGCGCCGGCGCACTCGTATTCCTCGCGCGCGGCGACGTCGCCACCACTATCGCGGCACCGGTGGCAATCGGCGTCACCGTCGGCGCACTAACCGGAAGCCGTATCCTGCCGCACATCAAGGTTGAATATCTCAGGACCGTTTTCGTGATAATTCTTCTGCTGATCGCGGCCGAGATGGGATGGCGCGCGCTATCGGGAATCTAGGCGATGCCAAAACAGGAAGAAGATCGAATACTCAGGGAGTGGACGCCGATTCTGCTGCGATCGATTCTGATCGCAGCGATGATCCTCCTCGTGGCCGGACTCGTCATGACCTACACCTTCGCGCCCGACTATTACGTCGATCGCTACCACGAGGTGCAGCAAGGGCACCTGATGGGCAGAGAAAAATTCGCCCTGCTGTACGACAGGGTTCGCGAGGGCAATCCGCACGCGGTTCTGACCATCGGGCTGTTCGTGCTGACGCTCGTCCCGCTCGCGCGCGTTGCGTTCTGCTTCATCCTCTTCATCAGGGAACGCGACTACACTTATGTTGCTCTCACCGCCTACGTGCTTGCGGGCTTGATCGTCGGCGTGCTGGTTGGGAGTGTCGGTTAGAGATCGATTAGTATTCGGACGGAGGTAGGCGCAATGGAAATCAAAGGCAAGGTCGGCGTCATCACCGGTGGCTCATCGGGAATCGGGCGTGCAACGTCGGAGCGATTGGCGAAGGAAGGCGCCGCGATCGTGGTCGCCGATCTCGACGAAGCGGGCGGCGCGGAAACCGTCAAGCGAATCGAGAGTGCGGGTGGTCGCGCCGTTTTCGTGAAGGCCGACGTCACCAAACTCGACGACGCGCGACGAATGCTCGACACTGCGATGTCGAAGTACGGCCGCCTCGACATCCTGCACAACAACGCCGGCATCGGCGTCGGCGCACCCGGCTATCCCGACGCGCCGCCCGAGCGATGGCACCTCGTAATCGAGATCGATCTGCAAGCCGTGATTCTCGGCACCGGCCTCTCAGCCCCGCTGATGCAAAAGAACGGCGGCGGCGTCATCATCAACACCGCCTCAATGGCCGGCCTGTATCCGCATCGCCAGGACGCGGTTTACGGCGCGGCCAAGGGCGGCGTCGTGAACTTCACGCACTCGCTGGCATCGTGGGCGTCGGAGCGCAAGGTCCGCGTCAACTGCATCTGCCCGGGCATCGTCGATACTCCGATGGTGCGACGAGGATTGGAGCTGGCGAAGCAACACGGCATCAAGAGCTGGATGCCGTCGAGGATAATCCAACCCGAAGAAATCGCGGACGCAGTAGTGAGCTTGGTGCGCGACGACTCGCTCTTCGGCTGCTCGCTGGAGGTGCGCCCGACCGGCCGCCAGATTGTAGATCCGCGGCCGGCACCCGGCTCCCGCAGATAAAGGAGGGGGCAGCCCTTCTGCGCTCAGGCAGCAGAGGACGTTCGGTGAACCGGAATTCGTTCGAGTTCGGTGCGCAGTTCGCGCTCGGCGCGCCAGAGGTCGCAGGCTTGCTGCATCCGCAGCCAGATTCCGGGTCCGTTGCCGCAGAACCGGCCGAGCCGCGCGGCCATCCCCGGCGTAATCGATACCTTCTCGGCCATAATCCGATGTAGCGTCTGCCGCGTTACGCCAAGCTGTCGCGCCGCCTCGCTGACTGAGAGACCGAGCGCGGGAAGGACATCCTCGCGCAGGATGGCGCCGGGATGGGTCGGCCTTCGCTTCGCACTATCTTTCATTGCTGGCTTGATTATCATGATTGGCTTCCCGAAATCCGGAGCATCGATTATATGGCTACGCTTGAAGCTCAATGGTATTGCTCAAGGTCAACCTGCCACGCGTCACCCTCGTGCCACTCGAAAGTAATGCACCAAGGACCGTTTACGTGAACGCTGTAGCGCTGCGGCTTGCCGCTGAGAGGGTGGAAGTCGAAGCCGGGAATGTTGAGATCCCGCAGCGTTGCGGCCCGTTCCAGCGCATCCAGTCTTCGAATCGTCCTATTTTGGAGATCCGCCGCCACTTTTCGGCTTCGACCTTGGCGAAACAGCTCGCCAAGCCCCTTGTGGCGGAAGCCCCGTATCACCCGGAAAACGTAACACACCCGGTTACAGGTGTAAATCGCCCCGCTACACAGCGTCCGTTAAACGCACTCTAATCTAATTCACCGCGCGCCGGCGGCTGCCGACTCTGCCTGAAACTCCCGCGAACTCCTGCTCAGCTTTGGCATTACGTGCTTGCCGATTAGGTCGACCGTCTGCATTACCTTTTCGTGGGGGACTGCGCCTACCTGCACCAGCATCAGGAGTAGATCTACTCCGGCGGATTCGTAGAACTTTGCGACCTTGAGGCAGTCTTCCGGGTCGCCGACCATCACGGCGCCTGCTTCGATTCGTTTGTCGAGATCGGCGAGCGACATCCGGTAGTCGCCGATTGCGACCGCCGCTTCCGCCAGTTTCTTGTAGTATTCGTAGCCCTTTACTTCCTGTTTGGCGAAGGGCGTGAACAGCTCGGCGGCTTTGCGCGTGGTGAAATCGATCGCGTCCTTCGCGATCACCTTCGCTTCTTCACGCGTCGGCGCGCATACACAGACCGTCGCCGCCGCGACGCGATCGTTCACGAACGCGCCGACCGGCTCGCACGTTTTGATCGCCTTCTTGTAAACCGCGATCAGGTTGTCGAGCAGCCCCGGCTCTGAAATTCCGAAGCCGAGCGCGCCGATTCCCTTCTGCCCCGCGATTTCCCACGTTGACGGCTGCGTCGCCGCCACCCACATGGGAGGATGCGGTTTCTGGATCGGCTTCGGTATCACCTCGCGCTCCGGCATCTTGAAAAATTTGCCGTCGTGGCTGAACGTCTCGTTCATCCACATTTTCGGGATCGCGGCGACCGCCTCTTCCCACATCGCGCGCGAATCTTCCGGATTCACCTGGAAGCCGCCGAGCTCCTGCTCGGTGATCGAGCGGCCCGAGCCGAACTCGACGCGCCCGTTCGACATGATGTCGAGCACCGCGATTCGCTCCGCCACGCGCACGGGATGGTTGAATGGAATAGGCAGCAGGCAGATGCCGTGGCCGAGCCGAATCCGCAACGTCACCTGGCTGAGCGCGCCATACCACACTTCGGGCGCCGACGAGTACGACCATTCGCTGAGAAAATGATGCTCGACAGTCCAGACCGAATGGTAGCCGAGGCGGTCCGCGAGTTTCACCTGCTCGGTGGCCTGCTGGTAGATGTCGTACATGAAGCCGGGGTAATGGGGGCGGCTCCGCTGAAGCTCATACTGCAGCGCAAATTCCATCGACTCGTTCCTCCGTCAGTATTTCAGGGGTGAGCCGCATCCGGGCGCGCGGCGGGTTGTGCGGCCGTAATTCCTCCCGGCGTTTTCCACGAATGAATCTCGGCGAGCGCGTGACGGCCGATGAGGTCGATCGACTTCATGATCTTGTCGTGCGGGATGCCGCCGTACTGCAGAAAAAACAGGACCTGGTCGGCGCCGAGATCGCGGTAGCGGCTCGCGACGCGCACCGCTTCGTCCGGCGTGCCGACGGCGATCAGGTCGCCGTCCTTGAGGAAGTCGTAGTAGTCGGTCGTGAACTTGGCGGGATCGAACTTCGACGCGGTCTTCAAATATTTGTAGGACTCGTCGGTCTGGCTCGCCGCCGCGACGCTCGACACCAGCTCGAAACCCTTGCGCACGTACCACAACACTGCTTCGCGCGCGAGATGCTCGGCCTCGTAGGGGTCGTCGCTGACGAGACCCATGATGTTCATCGAGACCTGGTTGTTAATCGTCTGCCCGACCGGCCGCGCGTTCCTGATTCCTTCGCGATAGATATTGATTCGCTCCGCCACCTGCGCCAACTCGACGCCGAGCGTGAAGCAAAGCACGCCCAACCCGCGCTCCGCGGCCAGCCCGAAGGTGGTGGGATTGGTCGCGGCGACCCACATGGGAGGATGCGGTTTCTGAATCGGCTTGGGGATCACCGAGACGGGCGGATCGACGGTCCAGTACTTGCCATGCATCGTGAACGGATCTTCGCGCCACATCCGCGGGATCGCCTCGACCGCCTCGGCCCATCGCGGGCGCGTCTCTTCGGGACGCACGCCGAAGCCGAGCAGCTCGTCCATCGTGGTCGCGCGCCCGGTGCCGAATTCGACGCGTCCGTTGGACATGATATCGAGCATCGCGATCCGTTCCGCCACGTGGATCGGATGATTGAACGGCAGCACGACGACGCCGTGACCGACACGAATCTGCTTCGTGCGCTGGGTGACGCAGGCAAGGAAAACCTCGGGCGCCGAGCAGTAGGAAAATTCGTTCAGGAAGTGATGCTCGACGGTCCACACCGAATCGAAGCCGAGGCGGTCGGCCAGTTCGATCTGCGCCATCGTTTCCCAGAACACGCGATATTCGTGATCGGCGGCGTGCGGCTTGATCGACTCGATTTCGTAGATGAGGCCCGCCTTCATTTGGCGATGCTCCATTGGCGCATGAACTCGCGGGCCTGGCGGCGCAGCGAGCGGCGCAAATCGAAGCGCGGTCCGTGCAGATACCAGAGCATCGCGAGTCCCAGGTAGCTCGAAAAAATCTGCGTTGCCGCCCAGGCTGGATCGAGATCCGCGTCAAAAATTCCGAGCCGCTGCCCGCGCTCTACCTGTTCACGGAAACTCGCGATGCCGCTGAGATTCGCCTTGCGCATCGAGCGCAGCACCCGCGGCCCAATCTTGTGCGATTCGAGCGCGATGATCAGCAGTAGCCGGCTGACCCACGGATTCTTCTCATTGAGCGCCGCCATCGTGTCGAACATCCGCTCGAACTCCGCGCGGAACTCGACGGTATTGGTCGCGCGTGCCGATTTCTCGAAGATCAGTTCCCATTCGCCGAGCACCTTGGCGACGACCGCGATGAAAAATTCTTCCTTGTCGGCGAAATGCCAATAGAGCGCGCCCTTGGTGACGCCCGCCGCGCGCGCGATTCGCGCCAGCGAGGTGCCTCGGTATCCGTACGACGCGAACAGATCCATCGCGGCGTCGATCAACACCTGGTCGAGCGAACCGCGCCGGCGCGTCGGTTGCGTCGGCGCCGCATTTTTGCGTGCTGGTGATATCATCTGAACGATCGGTATGGTGAGGCAGTGCGGGTGCCGAGGTCAAGCGCGATGTGAACTAGACGCAGCGCCGCTAAACGCGCGTGATTAAAATCGCGCGTGACGCTGCGACAGACGCTATTCTGCGCTACCGGCGGCGAGGGCGCCGCCGATCGGATGCGATCAGTCGATCGCGCGGATCAGTTCTGGCTGGAAGTGCCGCCGTCGGGACCTTTCATGTTCCGCTCGAGGCACCAGCGGTCGATCACCTCGGCGTTGAAACGCCAGTCGGTGCCGATCCTGAAGCCCGGCAGCTCTCCGCGGCGAAGCAGCTTATAGATCGTTGATGGATGCACACGCAGGTACTCGGACAATTCCTTAACTGTCATCACCCGCGGCAAGCTATACTTTGTTTCACTAGCCATGACATCTCCCGGTAACGTAAGTCCCGTCACCCTCCTACTTCCTGGATTTGATGCTCTTTTTCGCATCCGTCTAATGATTCATCCGCCCCTTACGCCCACCATGAGCCTTTTTGAATGTCTCAAAATCATCGTTGGCGGTCAAGAGCAGCCTAAGAGGATTTCCGATACTTTTCGCAGGTTTTTCCTCTTCTACTACGTGCGAAAGTCACTTAATTTTGCAGAGATACCGATAGAAAATGCGCATCAAAGCTTCTAACTGCGCCTGTGTGCGTTGAAGAGATCTTAACTATGCGAAATCTCCATCGAATATCAATTGCGCTAATCTGTATTTTATTAGCTTATGCCCATCCGGCGCAAGCACAACTGTCACTGACCAGTACCGCCTTCGCCCGCGGATCAGCGATTCCTACCGACTACGCATGCACTGGCGATGATCGATCTCCTGCGCTGAGTTGGAGCAACGCGCCGGATGCGACGAAATCGTTTGTATTGATCGTCGAAGATCCGGACGCACCGGGTGGCACATTTATTCACTGGGTGGCGTACAATATCGCGGCTCAGATAACTTCTCTGCCGACAGGCGTGCCACAAACCACGGAAATCGCAGGCGGCGGAAAAAATGGAGTCAACGGTTTCGATCACATCGGCTACAATGGACCGTGTCCGCCGCCGGGAAAAATGCATCACTATCATTTTCGTCTCTTCGCGCTGGACTCGAGATTGACTCCAGGTGACAACGCGCGTGCGGACGCCGTCGAGTCCGCGATGAAGGGTCACGTGATCGCGACGGCCGAATTGATCGGCACATTCGAACGATGAGGTGAAAGCGGTTCAACGATGAAGACGTTACTCAAAATTGTTGGCGGAGTGATTGTGCTTGCGGTCGTCGCGATCGTCGGCTGGCACTACTATCAAATGCATCGCGCGCGGCAGGCCGGCTTGCTCACCGAAGACATCACGCATGACGGCGATATCTGGAAGGCGGATTTCACCGCGCGCATCCCGGCGCCCGAGCAAACCGTGTTCGACGCGATCAAGAACGTCGAGAACACTCACAGCGATCAGGTCAAGTCGGTGCGGGTCGTATCGCAAAGCGGAAATAAAAAGACCGTCGATATGGATATCGCGGGGCCGGGCGGACAAGTGATTACCACCGAGCTCGAATTCGAGTATCTGCCCGACGAGAAAAAGATCGTCTACAACACCGTCAACAACCCGATGCTAGAGACCCAGGCCGTGTACCAGCTAAGCGACGAAGGCGCGAGCACGTTCATCGACTATCATCAGAATACCCATATGCTGCAGTCGCTTCCCGTCCCCGACGGCGTCATCAAGCAGGTCATTCGCGGCATCTTCGTGTCGCAGCTCGAAACCTTGAAGCGCCAGCTCAACATCACCACCGCGGACCAGACTGACGACGACGACGATCCTTGAGCGGCGCTGCGTTTCGCGCGAGTAACCCGATGAATGAAATCGACGCGCAGCTCGCCCTCGGCGTCGAGTTGTTCAATCGCGGCGAATTTTTCGAAGCGCATGAAGCGATGGAAGACGCGATGAACCTGCTCGATGACGACACCGCCGATTGGGATTTCTATCTCGGGCTGCTGCGCGCGTCGGTCGCGAATCACAAGCTCGGCGACGGCGAACTGTCGAGCGCGCGGCTGCATCTGCGCGCGGCGCTGAAATTCCTCGCGCCGTATCCCGACCGCCATCGCGGCATCAAGCTGCGTGAGTTCCGCAGCGCGCTGACGGCGGAGCTGGCGCGTCTTGAATCTCAGGCAGCGACAGTCACACCGCCGCGCATCGAGCTCGAAGGCTGATGGTTCCCTTCGCCGCAGAATTCGTGACGTCCGCGTTCGGGCGCGAGGGATGGCCGCGATGGAACCGCGCGGAGGTCGCGCTCGCGGGCAGATCCAACGTCGGCAAGAGTTCGTTGCTCAACGCGCTGGCGAAAGTTAAGGGCCTCGCGCGCACCAGCAAGACTCCCGGCCGCACGCGATGCCTCAACTTCTTCTCGATCAACGACAAGCTCGCGGTATGCGATCTGCCGGGCTTCGGCTACGCAAAAATGAGCCACGTGGAAGCCGCAAAAATCGCCTCCATCATGGTGGAATACATGCAGGGCCGCGCCAATCTCGACGCAATCGCGATCCTGATCGATTGCCGCCGCGGCCCGCAGGAGGACGAACTCTCTCTGGCTCGTATGGCCGCCGAGCGCGGCATCGAAGTGATTCCGGTCGCGACCAAATGCGACAAGCTGCGCCGCTCGGAGCGCGCCGCCGCGCTCAAACGCTTCGAGTCGATGCGCGTGCCGCCGATTTTCTGCTCGGCAACGTCGGGCGAAGGAATCGACGACCTGCGCCGCCGAATCCTCGCCGTCGATCGGAAGAAGGCGGCGAAAACCACTCCCGTCAGCGCGTCAAACTCCGCAACCTTTGACGAATGGCTGAAATGGGTTTTCGATCACCCGGTTGCAAAAGACACGTCGGACGAATGGTGGTGGCACGAGCCGGACGCCGATGAAGGCGGCCGATGGTTGGACCGTCCGCCAGTTCAGGCACTGACGTTCGTTGCGAAACTCTTCGAGAACCCGCTGCAATACTTGTCTGCTTACAGTGACGCGCAAATTAATCAGGGCCTGAACTTCATCGTCTTTCGAGCCTGCTCGCGCCACTTCGATTGGCTCATAGACGGCAGAGTTGATCTCAATCTTAGGAAACGTTGCATCCGATCAATCGAGAATCTTTCGCGCGAATTGTTCGCGCCAAGATGTTCCGACAACGTGAAGATCTACACCAAGCCGCTGGACCATATGTGCGATATGCTTTGGGATCTCGTTGTGCGCGACGCTGACGCCCGCGTCGATAACCCCGACGGTACCTATTCTCATGTCCGTGATACCGAGATCGACAAGGAGTTTCTCGCTACGCTCGCTGGCATACTTGCGATTCCAAGCATCGCGTGCCAGCAATCGGCTCTGCATGGACTCGGCCACTTGGTGCGCGATGCCCGCTTGGGCTGCGAGGTCATTCAAAAGTATCTGGATGACCATTCGAACCTCCGGAGCGATCTCAGAGAATACGCGCTCAAGGCACTGGCCGGCAGAGTGATGTGACGCCCGAAGTCTCAGTAATCATCCCGACGTACAATCGGCGCGCGATGCTGCTCGTGGCGATCGATTCCGTTCTCGCCCAATCAACCCAATCGTTCGAGTTGATCGTCATCGACGATGGTTCGACTGATGGAACTGGCGAGCAGCTGGCGCGGCTCGGCAAAGCGATCCGAATCGAATGTATTGAGCATCGCGGTCCTGCCGCTGCGCGAAATCGAGGCGTGGAATTGGCACGCGCGCCGTTGATCGCGTTCCTCGACTCGGACGATCTCTGGGCGCCGGCCAAGCTCGAACTCCAACTCGCTTTCATGCGCTCGAATACCGACTGTGCGATCTCGCAGACGAACGAAATCTGGATTCGCAACGGACGCCGCGTGAATCCCGGCATCCGTCATCGCAAGCGCGGCGGCGATATTTTCATCGACTCGCTTCGCACCTGCCTCATTAGTATGTCCGCGACTATTATGCGCACCGATCTTTTCCGCTCGCTCGGCGGCTTCGACGAGTCGATGGATGCCGCCGAGGACTACGACCTGTGGCTGCGAATCCTTATCGACCACGAAGCCGGCCTGCTCGACGAGCCGCTGGTGACGCGTCGCGGCGGGCATCCAGATCAAACCTCGGCGACTACTCCCGCGATCGATCGCTTCCGCATTCTCGCGCTGACGAAATTGCTCGCGGACAATCGGCTCTCGCCAACGCGTCGAAATGCGGTGGTCGATGTGCTCGCCGAGAAATGCCGCATCTACGCCGGTGGTCTTCGACGTCGCGAGAGGATCGATCACGCGAAATTTTACGAGCGAGTCGCCGACGGGTCGCACCAGTGGCGAGCGGATGAGTTCGATTGCGCTGCGAAATCGATGCGCTCCACACTTCGCGAAATTTCACATGGATGTTGACGGAATTGACGCGCAGATCCGCGAGCTTGCTGCCGCGCGGCGCCTGCCACCGAGCCACCTCGCGCGATGGCTCGCGATGGATGCGCCGTCGCGCGCCGCCCTGCTCGAAATCGCGCGCGGCCTGCGGCTTCGCACCGGTCAACTGGCGACCGCGCTCGACACTCTCGAAGAAATCGCGGTGCGCGAGCGCGTCAATGTTGCAGCGGTGCTCGACTATCCCGAAGTTCGGCGCATCGTTCACAATGCGGGCTCGACCCCGTCACGCGCCAGCGCGCTCCTGGAGCGGCTTCGCGCGCTTCGGTATCCCGAGCTGAATAGAGTGCGGGAACAACTCCGCACTGAAGTCTCGGCGCTGAAGTTGCCGCGCGGAATTTCGCTGGACTTGCCCAGGGAGCTTGGCTCTGATGAGGTCACGGTTTCGCTTCGGGTGCGGAGCGCCGCCGACTTGGCGCATCTGCTCGATGCGCTCGATCAGAAGCGCGCGGGACTGACGCGGATTATTGAAATGCTGGGCGGCAAGAAATGAAGCGCGAATTGAAATTCGACCTCGACGCCGTGTTTGTCGAGGATGGATGCGCCGATTCCGCGCTGGCGACGCGTGTCCTTCAATCGATTCCGCGCGATGTGCCCGTGACCCATATTGCTGACGCGCGCGAGGCCGCGCGGCCGGAGTCCGGCGCGCCCGATCCGTTCGGCGCGGGCAAACGCCGGCTCGTGATCGCGCGGCGCAAGACTCCGTTCCTGATGCCCTGTCCTGCGGGCTCCTCGAAGTTTGCCTGCTGCGGATATCTCGTCCTCACGTTGGCGTCGAACTGCCCGATGGATTGCTCATACTGCTTCTTGCAGGAATATCTGGCCGACAATCCCGCTTTCCAGGTGTACGCGAATTTCGCCGATTCATTCGACGAACTCGACCGGCTCTGTGCCAATGCTCACGGGCGCACGTTCCGGGTCGGCACCGGTGAGCTGGCCGATTCGCTCGCGTTCGATTCGATTACGTCGATCAGCCGCGACCTGATCGACTTTTTTTCCGCGCGCGAAAATCTGACGCTCGAGCTCAAGACCAAGACCGACGAGATTGAGAATCTTCTCGCGATGGATCCTCGCGGCCGCGTGCTCGTCTCATGGACGTTGTCGCCGGACGTGGTCTATCGAAGCTCGGAGCATCTGACTGCTTCGCCGGCGGCGCGAATCGCGGCCGCACGCGCCGTGCTCGACGCCGGCTACCGCGTCGCGTTCCATTTCGATCCGCTGATCGCGTATCCCGATGCCGAGCGCGACTACCTGCTACTAATCGACGAGCTGCTCGACGTTGTTCCGCCGAATCAAATCTCGTTCATCAGCATGGGCGGCCTGCGGATGACGCCGCGACTGCGCGGCGCTGCGCGCGGCCGTTTTCCCAACGACCCGAAGCTGTGCGGCGAGGACGTGCTCTCGGCCGACGGCCGCTTCCGCACCTTCACACCGCTGCGGTTGAGTCTTTACCGCACGCTGGCAGAACGTTTCAAAAAAGCCAGCGCAACAATCCCTGCCTACCTGTGCATGGAGCCCGCGAGCGTCCATGAGCACGTGTTTGGCGCGACGCCCGCGCGACCGGCTACAATCGGCGAGCGCCTCGCGCGCAGTTAGATGGCGACACGAAAAAAATTCGCCGCACGCCCGAACTCGATCGCCGCATCGAACGGAAATCTTCGCGGCGCGCGCGCGGCG
Source organism: uncultured delta proteobacterium (assembly GCA_963711565.1). Lineage (GTDB taxonomy): Bacteria > Desulfobacterota > Binatia > Binatales > Binataceae > Binatus. Next base: position 928,787 of record CAVQEQ010000003.1, read on the forward strand.
ATCGACCGGCCGATCGGCGTCTTCGATTCCGGCATCGGCGGACTCACCGTGCTGAAAGCGCTGACCGCCGCGCTGCCCGGCGAAGACTTTATCTACCTTGGCGATACCGCGCGGCTGCCTTACGGCACGAAATCCAACGAGGTCATCGTCCGTTACTCGAAGGAGAACACCGGCTTCCTGCTAGCCAAGGGAATCAAGATGCTGGTGGTCGCATGCAATACGTCCAGCGCGGTGGCGCTCGACGCGATCGCATCGGACACGATGGTGCCCGTGATCGGCGTGATCGAGCCGGGCGCACGCGCAGCGGCGAAGGCGTCGCGCAACGGCAAAATCGGCGTGATCGGCACCGAGGCGACGATCGCGTCGGGCGCGTACACGCGCGCGATCCAGCGGCTCAGCCCGCGCGCGGAAATCTACACGCGCGCATGCCCGCTGCTGGTGCCGCTGGCCGAGGAAGGATGGACCGACAACGCGGTCGCGGAACTGACCGTCGCGCACTATCTCGAGAGCCTCAAGCAGAGCGGCATCGATACCTTGCTGCTCGGATGCACGCATTACCCGCTGTTGCGCGAAATGTTCGTGCGAATTCTCGGACCGCGCGTGAAGATCGTGGACTCCGCGACTGCTACTGCCACTGACGTGCGCGATCGGTTGCGAACGCTCAAACTCGCCCGGCGCACTGGCGACGGCAGTCAAAGTTTCTTCGTCACTGAGACGCCAGACCGCTTCGTCCGCGTCGGCCGAAGATTCCTGGGTCCGCAGGTCGAGTCCGCAGTGAGGATCGAGCGGTAGCCCTAGCCTCTCTCTATCAGGGAGAGGCCGCCGTGCGTCCGCGCGCGGCGGGTGAGGGTCCCGTTTAGAGAGATGTCCTTCCGCGCCTTTCCGGAACCAGGAATTTGGACCCTCACCCGACACTAAAGGTCTCGCGTCGGCCTCTCCCTGATAGAGAGAGGCAAGATCGGTCCCATCATGCGCCCCGCTTCACCTCTCTCCTGTCCGGCGATTTCACGATAAGATGATTTCCAGCTAAACTTGCGGATCAGATCGCGCCCGGAACCTAACTTCAAACTTGCTGCAAAAATCGCTCATATAAGATGGCTTCAGCTATTTCCTCAATCGGTCGAAAAATCTTCGGCTCGAAGAACGAACGCGAAATCAAAAAGCTCCGTCCTGACGTGGACGAGATCAACCGGCTCGAGCCCGAGATCTCAGCGCTGAGCGACGATGAACTGCGCGCCAAGATCGCCGAATGGAAGGCGAAGATCAGCGCGATCGAAGAACGCGAGCAGCGCGAAGAAGCGATGCTCGAAATCCTGCCGCAGGTTTTCGCCGTCGTGCGCGAGGCCTCCAAGCGGACCATCGGGCAGCGCCATTTCGACGTGCAGCTTATCGGCGGGATGATCCTGCATCAGGGGCGAATCGCCGAAATGAAAACCGGCGAGGGCAAGACTCTGGTCGCGACTCTGCCCGCTGTGCTCAACGCGCTGTCGGGACGCGGCGTGCACGTCGTCACGGTCAACGACTACCTGGCGCGACGCGACTCCGAATGGATGGGGCGCATTTACCGCTTTCTCGGCCTGACCGTCGGCGTGGTGGTTCACGGCGTGCCCGACCAGGAGCGCAAGCTCGCTTACCGCGCCGATATCACTCACGGGCAGAACAACGAGTTCGGCTTCGACTACCTGCGCGACAACATGAAGTTCAACATCGAGGACTACGTCCAGCGCGAGCACAACTTCGCGATCGTGGACGAAGTGGACTCGATCCTGATCGACGAGGCGCGCACGCCGCTGATTATTTCGGGCGCGTCGGAAGAGTCCACTGATACATACTATGTCGTCGATCGCGTCATCCCGCGGCTGAAGGCCGAAGAGCATTACACTATCGACGAGAAGATGCGCACGGTCGCGCTGACCGAGGACGGCGTGACGCGCGTCGAGCAACTACTCGGGGTCGAGAACCTGTACGACCCGCGCAACATCCTGCTGTTGCATCACGCGAACCAGGGGCTTCGCGCGCATACGCTGTTCAAGCGCGATGTCGATTACGTCGTCAAGGAAGGCGAGGTGATCATCGTCGATGAATTCACCGGGCGGCTGATGCCGGGCCGGCGGTGGAGCGACGGGCTGCATCAGGCGGTCGAGGCGAAAGAGAACGTCAAGATCGAGTCGGAGAATCAGACGCTCGCGACGATCACGTTTCAGAACTACTTCCGCATGTACAAAAAGCTGTCGGGCATGACCGGCACGGCCGACACCGAGTCGGTAGAGTTCAAGGAAATTTATGGGCTCGACGTGGTCGTGATTCCGACCAATCAGCCGATGATCCGCATCGACAATCATGACGTCGTTTACAAAACCGAAGATGAAAAGTTCGACGCCGTGATCGAGGAAATCAGCGACTGCCACGAACGCGGGCAGCCGGTGCTGGTCGGCACGGTGTCGATCGAAAAGTCCGAGCGCGTCGCCGAAAAGCTAAAAAAAACCAGCGTCAAGCATTACGTGCTGAACGCCAAGAATCATGAGCGCGAGGCGGAATTCGTCGCGCAGGCCGGCCGCTTCGGTGCCGTCACGATTTCGACCAACATGGCCGGCCGCGGCACCGATATCGTGCTCGGCGGAAATCCGGAGTTCATGGCGGCGGCGGAAGCAGGGACGAAGGACCCGGCCGATCAGAATTTCCAGTCGGCGCTCGCGAAGTACGTCGAGCAGTGCAAACTCGAGCGCGAAAAAGTGCTCGAAGCCGGCGGGCTCCACATCCTCGGCACCGAGCGTCATGAGTCGCGCAGAATCGACAATCAGCTGCGCGGCCGTTCGGGACGCCAGGGCGACCCCGGCTCGTCGCGATTCTACATGTCGCTCGAGGACGACTTGCTGCGCATCTTCGGCGCCGACCGGCTCAAGGGCCTGATGGGCAAAATCGGGATGGAAGACAACGAGCCGATCGAGCATCGATGGATATCGAAGGCGATCGAAAACGCGCAGAAGAAAGTCGAGTCGCACAACTTCGACATCCGCAAGCATCTGCTCGAATACGACGACGTGATGAACAAGCAGCGCGAGGTGGTGTACCATCGCCGGCGCGAACTGCTCAGCGGCGCGTCGCTCAAGGCTGACGTGCTCGACATGTGCGACGCGCTGGTCGAAGAAATCGCGACGGCGCACGCAAGCAACGAAATCGATCCGGTGGAATGGGACTGGAAGGCGATCGACGACGCGTTCTTCAAGCAGTTCAAGTTTCGCCCGGGCTTCAGCGCGGAAACGGAGATCGAAGGCGCGCCGATTCACGGCACTGACGATTTTATCGAGATCGCTTGCGAGCGCGTGCATCAGCTTTACGATCAGCGCGAGACGGAATTCACCGAGCCGGTGATGCGGCAGATCGAAAAGATCGTGATGCTGCAGACGCTCGATGCGTTGTGGAAAGACCATCTGCTCGCAATGGACCATCTGAAAGAGGGAATTGGGCTGCGTGGCTACGCCCAGGTGAATCCGCTGGTCGAATACCAGAAAGAAGGGTTCACGATGTTCGAGGCGCTGATGGCGGTGATGCAACAGGACGTGGTCGAGAAAGTTTATTCGGTCCAGGTGCAGCGCCAGCAGGATGTCGAGCAGATTCAGCAGCCCAAGCCGCAGCGCGTCGTGATGAGCCACGGCGGCGAGACTGAGACCGCGGCCGCAGCGCCCGCCAAGCGCGAAGCCGATAAAGTCGGCCGCAACGATCCGTGTCCGTGCGGCTCGGGCAAGAAGTACAAGCGCTGCCACGGCAAGTGACGCGGCGATTCGCAATCAGATGAAAGTCGCACTCGAACCCGCCAGCGTGCGCGGATTTCGATTCGCCGGCGTCAGCGCGGGATTGAAGACCAAGGCGGGCGCGCTCGATCTGGGAATCATCGCGGCAGATCGTCCGGCCTCCGCAGCCGCGGTGTTCAGCGCGAATCGCGTGAAGGCCGCGCCGGTTTACGTGACGGCGGACCGCGTCAAGTCGGGACGTCTCCAGGCGGTCGTCGCGAACTCGGGATGCGCCAACAGCTTCACTGGCGAAGCGGGGATGCGGCTCGCGCGCGATTCATGCGCGCACGTCGCGCAGTTGCTGGAATGCGCGCCGGAGCTGGTCGTGCCATCATCGACCGGCGTGATCGGCCATCTTTACGATTTCGCGAAATTCAAAAGCGGCGCCGCCGATGCGGTCCGGTCGCTGCGTGAGGACGGGCTCTCTGATTTCGCGCACGCAATCATGACGACCGACACGCGCGCCAAGATCGCTTCGACTACCTTCAAGGCGGGCGGCGCGACGATCACGCTCGCAGGCGCGGTGAAAGGCGTCGGCATGATTTCGCCGAAGATGGCGACGATGCTCGGCTATCTGGTTACGGACGCGCTGATCGCTCCCACTCCCCTGAAAAAGTCGCTCAAAGCCGCGCTGCCGACGAGCTTCAACGCGATTACCGTCGATGGCGATATGTCGACCAACGACACGGTGATCATCATGGCGAGCGGCGCCGCGGGAAATCGCGCGTTCGGCGCGCGCGATCAGGTCGTGTTCGATCGCGCGGTCGAGGAAATTTCGGCGGCACTCGCGCGCGAACTCGTCCGCGACGGCGAAGGGGCGACCAAGCTCGTCACCGTCGAGGTGCGCGGCGCTCGAACAGTTGCCGACGCCGGGCGCGCGGCTCGGCAGATCGCGAACTCGCCGCTGGTAAAGACTGCGTTCTTCGGATGCGATCCCAACGTCGGTCGAATCCTGATGGCGGCCGGATCGTCTGGCGCGCTCGTCGAATCCGACAAGCTGGTACTGTGGATCGGCGGGGTGAAGGTCGCCGCGCACGGCCGCCTGCTGACTGAGGCGCTCGCGGATGCGGGGACTGCGATGAGGTCGCGCGAATTCCAAGTGCGGCTCGATCTACGATTGGGAAAATCGACCGCCACGATTCTGACTTGCGACCTGAGTTACGATTACGTGCGAATCAACGCGGAGTACACGACCTGAGCGGAGGGGATTCTCCATGGCGAGCTTCATCAAAGTTGCGAAGGTGGCGGACGTGCCCGAGGGCAGCGGCAAGCTCGTCGAAGCCGGCGGCAAACAGATCGCGCTGTTCAATGCGGGCGGGAAATTCTTCGCGATCGACAACACCTGCAAGCATCGCGGCGGCCCGCTGGCCGAGGGCGACCTCGACGGCACCACCATCACGTGCCCGTGGCACGGATGGGAGTACGACATCACGACGGGCGCGAACCTCGACGACGCCAGCATCAAGCTGGGATGTTACCCGGTGAAGGCCGACGGCGACGACATTTTGATTGAAGCGTGACGCGCGCGCAGCAAGGATTCAGCGCGCGGCAAACATGCGGCCCGCGACGTAAGTCGCGCCGGCGGCTGCTACTCCAACCAACATGCTTTCGAGTCCGCTGCGCCACCACGAGCGGCTGGTGATGATCGTCTTCAGCGCGCCGACTGCGAACAGCACCACGATGGTCGAGACGGCGGACACGCTCAGCGCGCGGCCCGGCTCAAAAAAGATGTACGCCCACACCGGCACCGCCGCGCCCGACAGATACGACAGCCCGACCGCAAACCCCGAGCGCACGGGACTTTCGAAGGACTCTTCGTTGAAGCCCAGCTCCTCGCGCATCATCACGTTGCTCCATCGGTCGGGGTCCGCCGTGATATGCGCAACGATCTGATCGAGCAACGGCCCCGCGAATCCCTTGTTTCGATAGATGCTGCTGATCTCTTCGCGCTCGCGCTCGGGCCATCGGCGGATTTCGTCGCGCTCGCGTTCCACTTCGCTTTGATAAAATTCGATCTGCGAGCGCGCCGAGATAAACGCCGCGAGTCCCATCGCGACCGCGCCTCCCAGCATCTCCGACAGTCCCGCCATCATCGCCGCGTTGCCGGTGACAAACGCGCCCGCGACGCCCGACGTGACTGCGAACGACGCGACCAGTCCGTCGTTCAGTCCGAGCATCACGTCGCGCACCCAGCTTCCGCCGGCGGCATGGACCTGCTCCGTGTGATGGTCGTAGTCGCGGCTGAAAATCGAAAAAGCCACTACCGGGTTCCTCCGGCGAGCGGCGCGACGACCTGATCCGTGGCCGGCGCCGCGCGGCGCTTGCGGCGATCGATCGAATCGCGCGCCGCTTTGACCTCGGCAATCATCTTGCGCGCGGCCGCGCGGTCCGGCCGATGGCCGAGGTAGGAATAAAGAAAATCAAGCCGCGCCGCGCGGCAGAGAAATCGCCCGATGCTGCGATCGAGATGCACGAGGTTCAGAATTCTGCGATCCCACGAGACGTTCGCGACGCGGCGAAAATCCTCGAGATCGATAAAGTACACTTTGAAGCCGCCGGCTTCGTTTTCCTCGACCATGATGTTGGTCTCTTGCAGGTCGCGCGTGTAGAGACCGGACTCGTGCAGGCGCCGAACTTGCGCGGCCACCGTGTCGGAAATCTGTTTGCGGCGATGCACGTTGCGTCCCTTGATTTCCCCCGGGCCCAGCATGAAGCGGCTCAGCGAGTCGGCATTGAGGAGCGCGCGGCTGACGAGATACGAGGCTCGAATCGCCCCCGCCTGGTACATATCCATCGCCGCTAGCGGCTCCGGATGCGCGAGGCCGTGCGCTTCGAGCATCGCGGCGCCGGCGAGCGATCGTGCGGCGCGCGATCCGCGGATTCGTGCGTAAACGCCGCGGAGCCATGACGCAACCTCGACGCGCTTGATGAACGCGGGCCCTGCGCCGGGCGCCTCGAGGAATCCCGCGCGCGTTCGCGCTTCAGACTTGAGCACGCGAAATTCCGGCGACGCCATCAACTCGTCGGCGCGCTCGACGACTGCGCGCCATTCCGCCGAGCGCGCATAGAGGACTACCGTGCGCATGCGCGATCAAGCCTAGCTCTTTCGCGCGCCGAGGGCATCGGGGGATATCGCGGGCGCGAGCCTCGCAGTCGCTCGCGCCCTTGACGATGCGGCTACTTCTTGGGTTCGACGATTAGCGAACCGCCGACATGTCCGGCGTGCAACTGACAAAAGAACGGGAACACTCCCGCCTTGTCGGCGACAAACGTGATCGTCTTGGGTTCGCCGCGCGTCACGACTTCGGTGATGTTGTATGCGGGAATCGTAAAGCCGTGCTGATTCTCGGCGCCCGGCACCAGATTTTTGAGCGTCAGTTTCACCTTGTCGCCCTGATCGACCGCGATCACGCTCGGCAGCCAGATCTTCGCACCATCCGCTTCGATCGAAACCATCGTGAAGCTCCGGGTGCCGGCCTCATCCGGCGCTGCCGCGGGAGCCGGCGCTGCGGGCGCTGCGCCTTGCGCCATCGCGATTCGGTTCGCGCCCGAAAACATGAACGCAGCCACGACCGCAATCGCGGCCATCGTTTTCAACATTGCCTTGGTCATCGGAAGTTTTCTCCTTGTTAGCAGACCAATGTATCACGACAACGGCGAAACTCAGCCGTTGAATCGCTTCGCGAGTTTAGCCCATTCGGCATCGTCTGTCCCGGCGCGATACGGAATATAGAAGGCGACGCGGTCGAGCAGTCCGTCGTAGCGCTCCTTCACCTTGTCCGCGATGTCGTCGAATGTGCCGGAGACCGTGTACACGTCGAGCATCTCGTCGGTGATCTCTTTCGCCATCGCGACCCATTCGCCCCTGGCGGCCTTCTCGTTCAGCCGCTGCGCAACGTCGCCCCAACCGTGCATGTCGAGCACGATTTTGTAGGTTCGCGTCGACGCGTAGAACGAGATCTGCTGCCGCACAGCTTCGCGCGTCTTTTTGATTTCGTCCTGGTTGCGGCCGACGATCACGAACGCCGTCGATTGAATCTCGAAATCCTTGCGCGAGCGTCCCGCTTTCTTCAAACCCTTCTCGACGTTCGGCAGCACGTACTCGCGCAGGTACTTGGGCGAGTTGAAGGGATGCGCATGCAAGCCCTCGCACAGTTCGCCCGCCAACCGGATGATAAGTTCGTTCACGCCCGCGATGTGAATCGGCACGTTCGGGAAGTTGTGCCGCGCGGGCGTGAAGAACGGCGTCATCAGCGAGAAGTTGTAGTACTTGCCCTGGAACGAAAGCTTCGCGCCGCCCTCCGACCAGCATTTGAAGATCGCGCGCAGCGACTGAAGATACTCGCGCAGGCGCGGCACCGGCGCTTCCCATTTCGTGCTGTAGCGGCGCTCGATATGGCCCTTCACCTGAGTGCCGAGTCCGAGGACGAAGCGGCCCTCGGAAAGTCCCGCCAGATCCCACGCGGTCGCGGCGGTAATCATGGGGCTGCGCGGAAACGCAATCGCAACCGAGGTACCCATCTTGATTCGCTTCGTATGCTCCGCGATCAGTGCGGCCGGGAGGAAGCCGTCGTTGCCGGCCTCGGGAATCCAGATCGCATCGAATCCCGCGGCTTCGGCGGCGCGGGCGGCGGCAGGAACATCGCGCAGGTTGCGCGTCGAGAGACCGGTGTCGAGCTTCATGGTTTTCGCTCCCGTGTAAATTTTTCAACGAGCGTTGCAGAATCGTAACAAAGCCCGCGGCAAACTGGCAAAGCCGGCAACCGACGGAAAAGAACGCGTCAGCGCCGCGAGGCCGCGCGTTTGCGGATCACCTCGAGCACGCGAGCGGGGTAGTCGCTGATCAATCCGTTGACGCCCATGTCGAGCAGTTCCGACATCTCGGCTTCCTCGTTCACCGTCCAGACGTGCACTTCGACTCCGACGCGATGGGCGAACTCGATACTCTCGGGCGTGACGAGTTGCCACGATTCATAGCTGCGCGGGATTTGAACCGCGGCGGCGGGCGGACGATAGCCGGCATCGCGGGTTCCCATCGCATTGATGAACATTCCGGATTCCAGGTACGAAAAGTTGGTCGGAATCTCCGGCGCCAGCCTTCGCACTTCATCGAGCGGTTGCTGATGCTCACTGGCAATGAGGACACTGCGGCGCATCCCGGCGCGATCGATCACGTCGAGCATCGGCGCTACCACGCTCGGCTCTACTTGCTTGATCTCCATCTCGATCCGCATGTTTGGAAAAGCCGCGAGCACTTCCGCCAAACGCGGCACCCGAATGCCTTTGCCCCTGAATGGACATGTCGCGCCGTCGAGCGTGAACGTCCGGCCCGCATCGGCGGCCGCGACCTCCGCATATGTCATCTCGCGGATGACACCGGCGCGACCGCAAGTGCGCTCCAGATGGTCGTCGTGACTAACGACGATTTCGCCGTCGCGCGTCATATGAACGTCGCAATCTAGGTACTGAATGCCAAGCGCGGCGGCGGCGCGAAATCCTTCGAGGGTATTCTCGGGGTGCGTACCTGCGGAGCCGCGATGCCCGAAGGCGCGCGGAATTGCGGGCGTGAAAAAGCCGATATTGGGATGCTCGCGCATTTCAGATGCGACGCGTCGCGATCTCAGCACTAACCGGGAAGCTGCGAACTAGCAATGGCGGAAAGGCTTGGCGCGGAACGGCGAGACGTTCAAATCAAAGAGCGCTGTCGGATGCGGAGGTCTCGAGGCGGCTGCTGGTGATTCCGCGCAGATGCCTGACTGTCCCCAGGGTATGACCCAGCGTCACGTGGTACATGTCGCCGAACTTGGAGATCGCCGGCTTGCGCTCACCGCTGGCGATGAAGTGGCTGCCGAGATCGGGCAGCTCAGCCAGCGCGGACTGGTACTGATCTTTAATCTCGTCGAATATCGCCCTCATCCGCGGCGACACCTGGTGATTCTCGCCGAGGTGCTCGGTCAGAGGATTCACCCAGGCGCCGTCTTTCTCCATCGCAAAGTGCAGATGCGGCCCGGTCGAGAGGCCGGTCGAACCGACATTTCCAATCAGCTGCCCCATGTGAACGTAGCTGCCCGGTTTCACGTCGGGACTAATCTTCGACAGATGACCATAGATGCTGACCATCTCATGCTGATGCTGGATGCGTATACAGTTGCCCAGCTCGCCCTGCCATCCCGCGCTGATGACGGTGCCGTCGGCGACCGATTTGACCGGCTCGCCGTACTTGGCGACCAGATCGACACCCACATGCGGACGGTACTCGTGCAAAATCGGATGATAGCGATGGAAGGTGAAGCCGGACGATATGTACTCGAAATTTAGCGGGAACTTGAGCGACTGCGGACCAAGCGCGTGGCCTTGTTCATCATATAGATGAGGTTGGCCGTGCTCGTCCGCGAACGAGATTGCGGTCAGCGTTCGGCTGCCAAAGCGGATTTGCGCCGCCTGCACGTCGCCAACCAGCGTATACGAGCCGTCGCGGCTGACCTTCTCCTGGTAAATTAGCTTGACTGCGGATCCTGGCTTGAGCCGGTTAAGATCGTGGCGGTCCGAGAACGCATCCTGCAGCGAGTTGAACAATCGGCTTGGGGATGCCGTGCTCGGCGGCTGCGTGCTGGAAGTTGTCCTTGACCGCAAACGTCATCTTTATCGGGCGAATGTAATACTCGATTGGCCTAATAGCGGCCTTGAGCACGCCGGCGCCGAGGCTCGCCCCGATAACCGTGGAGTTTTCGTCGAGATCGTACTTGATGCCGCGCATCTCGCCGGTCTCGGGATCCTTATATAGCGTCAGCGGATGCCCGCTTTCAAAATAGCGGTTCGCGATGATGCGCTGGATGTACGAGGCCCACTGACGCGCTTCGCTCGGTCCCATCCCTGCTTCGCGAAGATAGCTTTCGATTGGCGCGGTGCGTTCGAGCGTCGTGCTGATTGTGATTGAGGGAGCAGCGGGTTGGGCCGACTCGGGCTGTTCGACTACCTCAGGACCGTCCGTGCCAGCGTCAATCTCGGAGCTGAGGGTATCGAGCGGCGATGAAATAGTCTTCGGATTTGCTTGGAAAAAAAGAAACAGCGCGGTGGAAGTCGCGATCAAAGCCACGACCATCCCGATCAACGCGCGTGGATATCCCACGAAGCTTCTCCCCCGAGCCGCCATCGCTAGAAACGCTAGGCGATTCGGTTACCCAACGCAACCCCAATGTGTCCCAGGTTTGCAATCCGGTTACGTCGGGGACACGAATCCACGCAACTCCGGTTACAGAAGGCACAGTTGAACCTACGCGCAGATAACATGTGGATCATTATTGTGAAGGAGAGCGTTCGTGAAATTCGTCAAGGGCAGTTTCGAGCCGCCCGATACCCCGCCTGCTCCGCAGCTTCGCGGCTAGGAAACTCGACGCGATTCTCGGGCGCCATCTTGTCGTAAGTCCCGCATCCGGGCCACGCGTAAATTTTGCTTCGCCGATTGCCGACGATCTGATCGGCGACCGCTGATGAAACAACCGGCGCCGCGGCGGGGCTCGCCGCATGCATCGTATCGTTCATTGCAACCGGCTGAGTCCAGATCTCATTCAACAGGCTCGCGAGCCTGAATCCCGCCTTCGCAAGCTGGTGACCAGCGATCGTGTCAGCGTGGCCCAGATAAGAGGAGTTAAGTTCGACTTTGGGTTTGTTGCCGCACACGGCGGCGGGGGGAACGCATGGCTCGACCGGAAGTTTAAGCGCTTCGTATATTTCGGAATGAGCGATTTGATTCGATTCCCATGCGATATCGTCGGTATGTCCCGGAACCCACGCGTCGAGTTCTTTTTCGGCCGCGTATGTCCGTTCCAGCTTGTGAGCGGTCGTCTCGGGCTTTCCGGAATCGATTTCGTATTCGAGATCGCGCACGACGGTAGTGTCCCAGACCGCGTGAAGATTCGTTTCCAGCGAACGCAAATCGACAATCACGCAATTGCCCCCAAGATCCCCGTTGTTCGCGGCGTGAAGAGGTTGATGGATGTCGCCGACAAAATGAATCAAGAACGCCAGATCGCCGGCAGCGCCCCAGCGGTCGTAGTTCGCGTCTTTCAGGCGCTTCGAGTACTCGTCGATTTTAGCAGTAACGCAGTTGCCCTCATGGCATTCTCCAGGAACATCTATGCGCCGGTCTTTCAGGCAAATGTCGATGAAGTGCCATGGCTTCGTGAGAGGATATTCTTCGCGGAACTCGGGTCGATCGGGAAGGATCGCAGCCGCCTCCATCGCTGTTGCAGTTGCACTTTTGTTGGGTTGCGCGCCAAGGATGCTCGCAACATGAATCTGAGCGGTAGGGGTGAGGTTATCCGCCGCAATAACCGCGACGATTTTGTGGCCTTGGTCTCCCCAACCCCACGCCGCCACGGGGCAGAGCAGAACTGCCAGCATGACGTTCGTAATTCGAAGTGCGGTTGAACGCGTTTTCTTTGTTAGCATGGCGCCACTCATCCTGAACCGCACCTTTCCTTCCCAGGGTAAGACGTGTAAGACAACATTATGAGCTCATCGACTCTCTCGACCAAGGGGCAACTCGTCATCCCGACTCAATACCGCAGAGCGCTGAACCTGCGGCCGGGGGATAAAGTCGAGGTGACGCTTAAAGGACAACAATTGATATTGGAGCGCAAATCCGCCCGCGCAGCAAAACTGACGCGCGGAAGGTTCGGGCGCCCCGTCCTGGTTTCGGCTCCGGGAGCTCCGGCGATAACGACCGAGACCGTGAACGCGCTGCTCGACGAGCTCCCATGAGTCATCTGCTCGACGTGAACTTCCTGATTGCGTGTGGATGGCAGTCGCATGCCAGCCATGTACGAGCAAGCCGATGGCTCGGCCGCGCAAAGTCGTTTGCGACCAGCCCCCTCAGCGAGATGGGCTTTCTCAGGGTCAGTCTTAGTCCCGCCTTTGGCGCGCGCTTCGAAGACGCGATCGCGGCACTCGAAGCGATCGTTCGGATGCGCGGGCATCGATTCGTACGAGACGATACTCGCGCGCGATCGTTGCCCTTGGTCGCCAGTACCAAGGATGTTACGGACGCCCACCTGGTCTATCTGGCGCGGCGGTATCGCTTGAAGCTGGCGACCTTCGACGCAGCCCTGTGTGACAAACCATGGGCCCAAGGAGTGGCCGAGGATCCCACGATCTGATCCAAAGTACAAAAATTTCTCGCAACGAGACGGGTAAACCTGATTCTGAGGATTTTTGAAAACCTGGGCTACCGATGCCAATTGCTGCACTTGACCTCGGACGCCGCCGCATCGGAATCGCTGTCACCGACGCGGCCGCGATGGGCGCGCATCCGCTTGGAATCGTCGAGCGGCGAGCGCTCAAGCACGACCTCGACGCGATTGCCACGATGCTGCGCGACCGTCACGTCAGCACTATCGTCGTCGGTCTGCCGCTCAACATGGATGGCACCGAGGGTCCCGCCGCCCGCTCAGCGCGGACGTTCGCTGAGCGTCTCGCAGAGGCGCTGCACGTCGCCGTCGAGATGTTCGACGAGCGGCTGACGAGCTTCGAGGCACGTGAGCGTCTCGCGGGCATGCCGGCCCCCAAGGGTGCGCGCAAGACCGGCCTCGACGCGCTCGCCGCGGTCGTCATCCTCGAAGGCTGGATGCGAGCGCACCCGGATAAAGTTAGTGCGGACAAGAGCGGAACTTGATTGAAATGAAACCCGCCGTGGGTTTCATGCTTCCTTGGGCAGGGGGTGACCCCTGCACCCAGTGTTAAGAGCGATCGCGGTTGATGAAAAATCGGCGCGCTAAAGATAGTCTCAGCTTGGATGAAGCTTGCGGTATCACTTCTGGTAATCGCGATCCTCATAGGCGCGACGTACGCCGCGTTTTCGTATTACTGGCTTAGTCCCACCGAAAAATTCGCGCCGCCGCGCGAGGTCACGATTGACAAGGGCGAGTCCTTTCGCCAAATCGCGCGAGCGCTTGCCGACGCCGGCGTCGTGCGCAGCACGCTCGCACTTCGCTTGTACGGCCGCATCAGCGGGACTGCGAGCCAGATCAAGCCCGGTGACTATGCGTTCAAGGGCGACGAGCGCATCACCGACGTGATGCGCCATCTGGTCAATGGCGATTTCATCGTCGTGACGATCACGATTCCCGAGGGCCTTACCGTTCATGAGATTGCGGAGCGGGTGGCGCAAACCGGCCTCGTCTGCGAAGACGAATTCGAGGATGCCGCGCGGGACGGCGCGATTGTGAGGGCGCTCGGCCTGATGCCGCTCGGCGCGGAAGGCTACCTGTTCCCCGCGACCTACAAATTTTCGCCGCACGCCAAAACCGACGACGTGCTCGCCGCGATGCTCGCGCGGTTCTTCCAGGTCCTCACGCCCGAGGTTGAGGAGCGCATGTTCGCGGACGGCCTCGACGCGCGGCGGCTGGTCACGATGGCTTCGATCGTCGAGAAGGAAGCGAAGGCGCCGGCCGAGCGCCCCCTGATCGCGGGTGTCTTCTACAATCGGCTGCGGCTTGGGATGCCGCTGCAATCCGATCCCACTGCCGAATACGAGCTCGACGGCGTCAAGGAGTCGGCCGCCAGCGCCGTTCATACAACCTCCGCCTTCAACACTTACGACTTCACCGGCTTGCCGCCGGGGCCGATTGCAAATCCGGGATTGAAATCAATCGAGGCCGCGCTGTATCCGACGCAGACCGATTATCTCTATTTCGTCGCGCGCGAAGGCGGTACTCACGTCTTTTCGAAATCGTACGACGAGCATCGCCGCGTGATAGCCTCCGAACGGAAACCGGCGCCGGGGAAACCAACTACAACGCCGGTAAAATAGGGTCCTTCGGGCCGACGATTGAACGGTCGCATCTGCGTCGAGTACGCTATAGTTTCATGCCTGTGGACAATCCGGTCGAGACTATAGGTGCTGCGCGCGCGCGACTCGCGCGGCTGGCCGCAATCCGCGCGATGCTGTGCGCGGTTGCGCCTGCCCTCACCGCGATAGCGTTGGGATTGTTGCTCGAACCTATCGGCAGCTTGACCTGGGCGCGCTACGGCTACTCGCTCGCGCCCGATCGCGCCAACGTGCTGAGCCTCGCGTTGGTCGGCGCGGGCATTGTGGTGCTTGCGGCCGGATTGGTCATGGCGTTTCGCGCGTATCGACGCGCCGACGATTTCGTCTCGGCCGCCGCCGAGCTCGACGACCGCCTCGAATGCAATCAGGAGATCGTCACCTTCGCCACTCTCGCCGATCCTTCCGCGCCGGAGAGCGGCCGGGCGCGGCGCACGCCGTTGTTCCCGATTCTGTGGCGGCGCGCAATCGCGTTGTTCGGCGGACTCAACGTCCGCCGCGAATTCAGACTCGAAGTCGGCGAGCCGCTCAAGCGTTCCTCGATTTTTGCCGGCGTGGTCGCGCTCGCGATGGTGCTCGCGACGTTGGGCTTGGTGCGCGCGCCGACGCCCGCGAATCGGGAAGCCGCCAAGCTGCGCGCGATCGCCGAGGAGATCGCCAAAACCGCGACCGGTCCCGGCGATACCGCGCTCGCCGACAAGATTCGCGCGGCAGCCGACGCGCTGGAAAGTCCCGAGCTGCCGCCCGAAGAGAAGAAGAAGCGCATCGAGGATGCGATGCGTGAGGCCAACCACGCCGCCGAGAAGCGCAACATCAGCGAGGCTGGAAAAAATCAGGCGGCCGGCAAATCCACCGCGCAGAGCGGGAAGGGCAACGGCAAGAGCCAGGGCCAGGGCAACTCTTCCGGCACCGGCAGCGGTCAGGCCAAGGCGGGCACGGGATCCGGACAGACTGCGGGCGGCAACAACCCCGGTTCGGGCAATGGCGGCGCCGGCAACAACTCCGGCAAGAACGACGGCGGCAACGGCTCTGCGAAAAACGACAAGAACGATCGGAACAAGGGCGCCAATTCGAACATCGAGCTCAACAACGAACTCGCCAAAGCCGAAGCGCAGGTCGAGACCCCTAACGCGAAGAATCCCGGGCCCGACAGCAAGCCTGGCAACGACAAGAACCAGAGCGGCGCCAACAAGCCCGGCGACAAGCCCGATCTGAACGGCGGCAGCCAGCCCGATCCCAACCGTCCCGGCGAGATCCCGAAGCCAGGCGCCAACGGCGATCGCAATGTTCCGTCCGCCGGCGGCAATCCCAAAAACAACCGCGACATGGGCTCAAACATGGGCGATACGCATCTCGGCGAGATGCCGACGTCCACCAATGCGCAGCGCTTCCTGAAGCCCGGCGAGAAAGGCTCGACGGTCGATATCAAGGACGCGCGCTACGTCATGTTCCGGCTGCCGGGCGCACCCACTTCCGGTAACGGCGGGAGAACTGTCCTCGACGCCGATCAGCCCAAGGCGACTACTGCTTACGTCAATGCTCCGCTGGCGCCGAGCGCCGACGACGCGCCGCCAGACGAACGACAACTCGTGCCGCCGCGTTATCGCGACATGATTCACTAGATTCAGTACAAGGAAGGACAACGGATGGGAGCGGCTCCTCAACAGGTTTCACCCGACCAGCGGGTGGCGGATTTTCGCAAGACCTTCTCGCGCGCCGAGAGCGAAGTCGCGCGCGTAATCGTCGGCCATCGCGAAGTGGTGAGAAAAATGCTGACCGCGCTCTTTTGCGGCGGCCATATTTTGATCGAAGGCGTTCCCGGACTCGGCAAGACCCTGATGGTTAAGGCGGCCAGCGAAACCCTCGGCCTCAGCTTCAAGCGAATCCAGTTCACACCCGACCTGATGCCCTCGGACATTATCGGCACGCAGGTGCTGACCGAATCCGACGGCCATCGCGAATTCCAGTTCAAACCGGGCCCGATCTTCGCCCACATGGTCTTGGGCGACGAGATCAATCGCGCCACGCCGAAGACGCAGTCGGCCGTGCTCGAGGCGATGGAAGAGCATCAGGTCACTGTTTTCGGCACCACCTACGTCCTCGATCCGCCGTATATCGTGCTCGCCACGCAAAATCCGATCGAGCTCGAAGGTACCTATCCACTGCCCGAGGCGCAGATGGATCGCTTCATCTTCAAAGTCGTGATGGGATCGCCAAAGCCCGACGAACTGCGCGAAATTCTCAATCGCACCACCGGCACGGCGCAGAACAAAATTCAGCCGCTGTTCGAGCCCGCCCGCGCGCCGGCTGCGATCGAGAATCTCAAGGCCCTGGTGCGCGAGGTGATGGTTGCCGAGCCGCTCGAGCGTTACATCATAAGCGTGATCGGCGGATGCACTCCCGGCGGCCCCGGCGCGATCCCCGAGGTCTCGCAGTATCTGCGTTTCGGGCCGAGTCCGCGCGGTGCACAGGCACTGATACTGTGCGCCAAGGTTAATGCGCTGCTGGCGGGCCGAGTGAGCGTTAGTTATGACGATATCGACGACGCCATCATCCCGTGCCTGCGTCATCGCTTGCTGCTGAACTTCCAGGCCGAGGCTGAAAGTGTTTCTTCGGAATCGATCCTCGAGCAGGTGATAAAGCGGCTCAAGAAGCCGCGCACGTAGCCGATGTTCGGATTGCCGGATGAGTTTACGCCGGGATTTCTCGCCCGGCTCGAAAAGCTCAGGATCAGAACCCGCCAGCGCTATGCGGGGCTTGGCCGGGGGATGCACCTGTCGCCCAAGCGCGGTTCGTCGCTCGAGTTCAACGACTATCGCCACTACTCGCCCGGCGACGACTTCCGCTACATCGACTGGGGCCTCTATGGCCGCAGCGACAAGCTCTACATCAAGCTCTTCCAGGAAGAGGAAGACCTGCTGACGTACATCTTCGTCGATGCGAGCGCGTCGATGGGATTCCCGGCCGGCGACCGCAAGTTCGAATCCGCGATGCTGACCGCGCTCGCGCTTGCGTACGTCGCGCTGGCCAGCGGCGATCGCGTGATGCTGCGTGTGCTCGGCGGCAAGGGCGCGAAAGTCGATCCTTCGTTCGTCAACGGACGCCATCGGATCGTCGAGCTCGCGCGCCGTCTCGCCGATCTGAAGCCCGGCGGCCAGTTCGACTTCGCGACTTCGCTGGCGACCGAGCTGCTCTCGATTCGGCGCGCCGGCAAGGTGTTTATCGTTTCCGACTTCCTGATGCTCCTCAACTCGGTCACGAAAGGCCTTGGGATGTTCACCGCGGCCTCGATGGATCTCACCGCCGTGCAGATTCTTGGCGGGCGCGAGCTTAACGGACAGGGGCTCGACGGCGACGTCGAGGTGATCGATTCGGAATCGGGCGAGCGGTTGCGCGTGTCGATCGGCGAGCGCGAGCGCACGCAGTATCGCGAGACGATGACGCGTCTGACGCGCGAAATAAAATCTTTCTGCCTCAAGCGCGGGCTGCACTACTCGCTTTACACGACCGACAACGACTTCCAGCAGTTTTTCGTCCGCGCGACGCGCGACCTCGGCCTGGCGCACTGAAGAGTTATACGATGGGATTCCTCTACCCCGGCGCGCTCGTATTTTTCGCCGTCATTCCGGCGCTGGTGTTGGCGTATCTCGCCAAGGAGCGGCCGTCGCGCGTGACAGTCTCGAGCGTGATGGCGTTCCGCGCGCTGCGCGGGTTCCGACGCGAGCGTTTCGGTGGGTGGCCGCGGCTCGACTGGATGTTCTTCGCCGAGGTTTTCATCCTGAGCCTCGTCGTGCTCGCGATGGCGGGTCCGTTCATCTGGAAACGCACGGCGCCGCTCGCGGTCGTGCTCGATAATTCGGCGGCGATGCAGGCGTTGACGCCCTCGGGCAAGAGCCGTTTCGACCTCGCGCGTGAAAAGCTCGACGCCGAGTTGGCGGCCGAAAATGGCGCCGGCGAAATTTCCGTTTATGTCACGGCGCCGCAACCGCGCCGCGTCGCGCCGCCGTTCATCACGTTGACCGGGGCGCGACTCGCGCTGTTGCGCATCAAACCGAGCGACGCACCCAACGATCAGACGACGCTCGAGAACTTTCTCAGCAACCTCGCCTCGGAGGCGCGCGTCGCCAAGGTGATTTTCGCCGGCGCCAACGCGCTCGCGTCGCCCGTTCCCGCGCGGATTCATCCGATTGCGGTCGGCGACGCGGTCGCCAACGTGGCGATCGGCTCGTTCACACTGCGGCGCGAAGTCCTTGGCGCGGAGGCGCTTCACGCGAGTCTCACCATCGCCAACTTCAGCCCTGAAACGCGCACGCTCGATCTCACCGTGACCGGCGACGGCAAGGAAGTTGCGCATGCCAGGGAGGCGCTCGGCGCGCGCGAGACCGCGACGCTCGAATTTCCCGCGATCCCGCCCGCGCGGATTTACGAGGCGAAACTCGCCCCCGACGACGCGCTCGCGCTCGACAACGTTGCCTACGCGACCGCGGGCTCCGTCAAGAACGTGTCGATTCTCTTCGTCAGCCCGACTCCCGCCGACGCCGAGGGACTGAATTCGATTCCCGGCGTCGCCGTCACGGCGAAATATCCCGATTCATATTCGCCCGCCGAACTCGACAACTACGATCTCGCGATCTTTGAATACGCCACGCCCACGCAACTGCCCGCCGTGAACACGATGCTGGTGATGCCGCCGCCGGGCGATCCCGTCTTTGGCTTGTCGGTGACGCCGACTACAAGAGTCGAGATTGCCGGATGGCGCACGACCGACACGCTCACCGACTCGGTGAATTTCCGCTTGCTCAGCCTGCGCGGCGGCGAGTATTTCGGGACACATCCGTGGATGAGCCAGGTCGTCGGCGGCGACGGCGGCTCTTTGCTGTTGAAGGGCGAGCGCGGCGCGCATCGATTCGTGGCGACCGGCTTCAATCCGTTCCCGTATCTCGGGCGGCGCAACCTGCCGATGTCCGTGCTCACACTCAACGCGATCAGCTATCTCGCGGGACTCGGCGGCAGCAGCGGCAGCTACCGCACCGGACAGCCGTGGCTGGCGCCGGCGGCGTCGAGCAGGTGATCCTCCCGTCGGGAAGAAAGAAAGCCGCTCACCCCGGCACGCTCTTCACCGACGTGTCGGAGCAGGGAGTCTATGAACTGGTCGGTCCCGGCGGCGTCGAGACGCCGCGCGCGGTCAACCTGGCCGACTTGACCGAATCCGATCTCTCCAGCTCGCCGCTGCTCAAGGTCGAAGGCGCGAACTCGGGTTCCGCCGCTGAGCCGGTAATGCAAAAGTCGTCGCTCAGCGACTACCTGCTCCTCGCGATAATCGCGCTGACGGCTCTGGAAGCCATCATCGTCTATCGGCGCCGGCGTATGATCGAGGCCGCGCAATGATTCCCGCGGGCATCCCGCACGATCTGACGTTCGCGCATTGCGAGGTGCTGTACCTGCTCGCGCTCCCCGCGCTCGTTCTGCTCTGGGGTCTTTTCAACGCACGCGAACTTCGCCGCGCGTTTGCGCCGCTGATACGGGCGATAGTGCTCGCGCTATTCGTCGTCGCGCTGGCAAATCCGCAGCAGGTGATGCATTCCGAGGGCGCGGCGCGGCCCGCGATCGTCGATGCCAGCGCGAGTATCACACCCGCCATGCGCGCGTGGACGCTGAAGCTGCTGCGCGACGACCTCGGTCTGCGCGCGGGAGATCCCGCTTACGTGTTCGCCGGCGACGTGGCGCCACAATCGATCGGCGGCGTCGAATCGGCGTTCGCCAACGGCGCCGGATGCGCCGAATGCAAGCCCGACGCGACCAACCTTGAAGCCGCGCTCTACCGGATCGCCGCCGATCCCGACGCACACGGCGGCCCGGCCGTGATGGTGACCGACGGCTGGCAGAATCGCGGCGACGCCGAGCGCGCCACCAGCGCAATCGTTAACGCGGAGATTCGCCTAGACATCTTTACGCCCCCCGGCGCCCGCTCGATTCCCAATGTTGCGATGACGGCGCTCTCGCTGCCGCCCGCGCTCGAGAAAGCCGCGCCGTTCCAGCTCGGCGTCACGATGGAAAATCTCAACGACGCGCCCGTGACCGGCTCGATCGCAATCGAGCGCGACGGCGCCCTGATCGACGAGCGCAAGGTCACGCTGGCGCGCGGCTCGCAGCGCTTCGACTTCCCGGTCCGCACTGAAACCGCCGGCCTCGCTTCGTACTCCGCAACCTACAAGCCCGACAATCCCGCCTTCGACGCGTACCGCGAAGACGACTCGCTCAAGGGATGGGTTGGAGTGGGCGCGCGCCGCAAAGTTCTGATTCTCACCGACAGCGCGAAGGACGCGGATTACCTCGGCACGGTCGTCAATCGGATGGGACTCGAACCGACCGTCGTGCCCGTCACCGGCGGGAGTTGGGACGGCCCCGTCGCCGGCTACGACGCGGTGCTGATCAACAATGTGCCGAGCGAACGTATCGCGCCGGCCGCGCAGGCTGCGATGGCGGCGTACGTGGCCCGCGGCGGCTCGCTCGCGATGATCGGCGGCGATACGAGTTTCGGTCTTGGCGGTTATATCGACAGTCCGCTCGAGCAAGTAATGCCGGTGACGATGAAACCGCCCCAGCACAAGGAAAAGAAGCGCGCGCTAATTCTGATTATCGACAAATCGGGGTCGATGGGCCGCGACGAGAAACTCACTTACGCCAAGGCCGCCGCCGAGACGGTCACCCAAAATCTCAAGGACAACGACCTGATCGGCGTTATCGGATTCGACTCGCAGCCGTTCGTCGTCATCCCGTTGCAATCGGTCGGACAGAGCCGCGCGTATTTCAATCAGATGATCGACCGGCTCTCGGCGCACGGCCAGACGTTCCTGATTCCCGCGCTGCGCGAGGCCGAACGCACACTCGGCAACAACGGCGCACAGGTCAAGCACGTCGTAATCCTCACCGACGGCGAAACCGGCGGCACCGCCGAGATGTACTACGACCTCGTGTCGCGGATGCATCATGATGGCGACACGACGATCTCGGCGATCGCGGTCGGCACCGAAGCTAACGTCGATTTGCTGCAGGCGATCGCGAAGTACGGCGGCGGTTCCTACTATCAGACCGACAGTGCGAGCAATCTGCCGCAGCTCTTCGTCGAGGATTTTAAGGCGCATGGCGGCGAACTCACGATGGTGGAAAAAGAATTCACCCCGCGCACAGCAGATCCTGACCCGATTCTGAAGGACCTCGCATCGCGCCAGATGCCGCCGCTCAAGGGCTACGTCTCGACCGAGATCAAACCGCGCGCCACGATGGACATGTACGTCGATCGCAGCGACACGCGCGAGCCCGTAATCGCGAGTTGGAAATACGGCGCTGGCAAGGTGATGGCGGTGACGACGGACGCGAGCGGGCGCTGGTCCGGCCCGTGGGTCACTACAAATATTTTCGCGCCGTTGTGGGATCGGCTGCTTACCTGGATGACGCCGGAAATACCGACCGAACCGAAGATCAACGTCGCACTCGGCTACAACGCGGGCCGCATCAATATCAAGCTAACCGACTACAGCGCCGAGCCCGGCGCCGCGGCGCGGCTCGTCACGGTGCTCGTAACGCGGCCCGACGGAACTCGCACTGAGACCGCGCTCACCGAGGAAGTTGTGGGCGAACTGTCGGGATCGGTTAACGCGCCCGCGCCGGGCAATTACTACTTCGAGGTGCGCTCGCCCGCCGGCAAGGACAAGAAATTCCCGCCGCTCGCCTTCACCGTCAGCCCGAGTGTCAACGCTGAATTGCCGCGCCCCGAGCCGAACTACGCCCTGCTCGAAACGCTGGCATCCGCAACCGGCGGGCGTCTCAATCCGTCGCCGGCTGAAGTCTCAACCGAGCGCGCGACGCTCGAGCGCCGGGTCTCGATGAATCCGTACCTACTCGTCGCCGCGATGATTCTGCTGATCGGAGAAGCACTCGTCCGCCGCCTGACGGCATGAAGAAACACGACCCCATCCACGCGAACCATCGCGTGCAGCGCGACTATCCCGCCAAGGCGAAACTCTGTCCGCTGTGCGGCGCCGCAATGGAGTCGCGCCTGCTGATGCCCGAAAACGCCGCGCGCAAAGTCTGCACGCGATGCGGCTTCGTGCTGTTCCCGGGACCCAAGCTGGTCGCCGGATGCTTCGTGATCGACACGGAGCGCGTGCTGTTGATCCGCCGCGGCATCGAGCCCGCCGTCGGCAAATGGACGTTTCCCGGCGGCTACGTCGATTTCGGCGAGAACGCCGCCGATGCCGCGCTTCGCGAAACGCACGAGGAAGTGGGGATGCGCGTCGCACTCGGCCCTTTGCTCGGAGTGTTCAACGACGCCGCGATCACCGTCGTCGTCTATCTCGCCACGCCCGGCAAAGAACCGCCATCTCTCACCGTCGAAGCGACCGAAGTCCGCTACTTCGGGCCCTCCGATATCCCATGGCACGACCTAGCCTTCCCCACCACCACCGACGCAGTGACCGCCTGGGTCGCCCTCGTGCGAGGAAGTAATACAAGTAGCTGAACGGGTCGGCGAAAAATCCAACGATTTCGCTGTTGCCGCCGGTGGCATGGTCAAAAATCATGCTTAGGTTTATGTTCGGTTCGGTTTGGCGAAAATGAACAAGCGACACAAGCATCCTCAGGACGGAAATCCCGGCATGGATGGTGAGTTCGATCCGGCAAACGCCGGTTCCGAATCTGAGCAGGGCGGCGATTTAGAGGCACAGCTCGCCGAGAAAGACAAAGAAATCGCTGAGCTGAAGGACAAGTATCTTCGCACGCTCGCCGACTCTGAGAATGCGCGCAAGCGAATCCGCCAGCAGAGCGACGAATCCGTGCGCATCCAGCGCGAGGCGATTCTCCGCGACCTGCTGCCGATCATCGACAACCTCGAGCGTGCGCTCGCGGCCGCTCGCAGCGGCACAGACGCCAGGACGATCGTCGATGGCGTCGAGATGACGGTGCGGGCGCTGATCGATTTCCTGCGGGCGCAGGGCGTCACGCCGCTGCAGTCGGTGGGGCAAGCCTTCGACCCCAATCGGCATGAGGCGGTCGATCACGTGGCGTCCGAGGTGCATCCACCGAACACGGTCATCGATGAATTCCATCGCGGCTATCTGATTGGTGATCGCACGTTGCGGCAGGCGCGAGTCTCGGTCGCGAAGGGAAACGGGACCGATTCCGGAAAGCGAAACGGAGGCGAAACCGATGCTTCCGACGTTGAAAATAACTGAAGCGTGATTATCTCTATCTTAAGTTCTATATCAGGGGACCTTTAGGAAAATGGCAAAAGTTATCGGTATCGACTTGGGCACGACGAACAGTTGCGTCGCGATCATGGAGGGTGGCGACCCCGTAGTTATCGCCAACTCCGAGGGCAGCCGCACGACGCCATCGGTCGTCGCATTCACGGAAGCGGGCGAGCGGCTCACTGGTCAGATAGCCAAGCGCCAGTCGATCACCAATCCAACCAACACAGTTTTTGCGATCAAGCGCCTGATGGGCCGGCGTTTCGATGACGCCGAGGTTCAGAAGGCGATAAAGGTGCTGCCGTACAAGGTCGTGAAGAACGACGACGGCGCGGCATGGGTCGAAATCCGCGGCAAGAAATACAGCCCGCCGGAGATTTCGGCGTTCATCCTGCAGAAGATGAAGCAGACGGCCGAAGACTATCTCGGCGAGAAGGTCACCGAGGCCGTTATCACCGTGCCCGCGTACTTCAACGACAGCCAGCGCCAGGCCACCAAGGACGCCGGCCGTATCGCTGGACTCAACGTGCTGCGAATCATCAATGAGCCGACGGCGGCGTCGCTGGCGTACGGTCTCGACAAGAAGAAGGACGAAAAGATCGCCGTGTTCGATCTCGGCGGCGGCACGTTCGACATTTCGATTCTCGAACTGGGCGAAGGCGTCTTCGAGGTCAAGGCGACCAACGGCGACACCTTCCTGGGCGGCGAGGATTTCGATCAGCGCGTCATCGACTACCTGGCCGACGAGTTCCGCAAGGACCAGGGGATCGATCTGCGCAAGGATCGCATGGCGCTGCAGCGGCTGAAGGAGGCCGCCGAGAAAGCCAAGACGGAACTGTCCACCGTGACAGAGACCGACATCAACCTGCCCTTCATCACTGCGGATCAGTCCGGACCCAAGCATCTCAATATCAAGCTGACCCGTGCGAAGCTCGAGGCGCTGTGTGCCGACCTGCTCGACCGGCTCGATGCGCCGTGCGTGACTGCGCTGCGCGATGCCGGCCTCAAGGCCAGCGACATCAACGAGATCGTGCTGGTCGGCGGCATGACGCGCATGCCTGCGGTGCAGGAGCGCGTGAAGCGCCTGTTCGGCAAGGAAGGACACAAGGGCGTCAACCCGGATGAAGTCGTCGCGATCGGCGCCGCAATCCAGGCGGGCGTGCTCAAGGGCGAAGTCAAAGACGTGCTGCTGCTGGACGTGACTCCGCTGTCGCTCGGAATCGAAACGCTGGGCGGCGTGTTCACCAAGCTAATCGACAAGAACACGACGATTCCCACACGCAAGAGCCAGACCTTCTCGACCGCGCAGGACAATCAGACGGCGGTCACGATTCGCGTGTTTCAGGGCGAGCGCGAGATGGCGTCGGACAACAAGCTGCTCGGCCAGTTCGACTTGATCGGAATTCCACCGGCTCCGCGCGGGATGCCGCAGGTCGAGGTCACGTTCGACATCGACGCGAACGGAATCGTGAACGTGCATGCCAAGGACCTCGGCACCAACAAGGAGCAGTCGATCAAGATCACCGCGTCGTCGGGGCTCAACGAGGAAGAGATCAAGAAGATGGTGCGCGAGGCCGAGGCGCATGCCGCGGACGACCATGCTCGCCGTCAGCAAGCCGAGGCGCGCAACAAACTCGACAACCTGATCTATACGACCGAGAAGACGCTCAAGGATCACGGCGCCGAAGTTGACGACGCGGGACGCAAAGCGGTCGAGGACGCGCTCGCCGACGCGAGGACCAAGCTCGAGTCCAAGGACGCCGACGAGATCAATCGCGCGGCCGAGGCGCTACAGAACGCGTCGCACAAGCTGGCCGAGGCGATGTACAGCAAGACCAAGGCTGGCGCGGGACCGCAAGCGGCCGCTGGTCCACAGGATGGCGCCGGCGGCCAGAGCGGCAATGGCGAAAGCGGCGCGAAAGAAGACGTCGTCGATGCGGACTACAAGGAAGTCAAAGATCAATAGTCACCGATGGGGCCGCGCAAGCGGCCCCTTTCACTTGGCACCTGCAATGGCGTCGCCACCGATGTTCGCATAGAATCTTTGCGCGATGCCGACAGCCCAAAAACGCGATTACTACGAAGTCCTCGGCGTCAATCGTGGCGCCGGTGAAGTCGAGCTGAAGAAAGCCTACCGCAGTCTCGCCATCCAGTTTCATCCCGATCGTAATCCCGGCAACAAAGACGCCGAGGAACGTTTCAAGGAACTCAACGAGGCCTACCAGGTCCTCTCCGATCCCGAACGGCGCACGCAGTATGACCGCTTCGGTCACGCCGCCTTCCAGGGACCGCAAGGCGGTCCGGGTGGATTCGGCGGCTTCGACTTCAGCCAGGGCTTCGAGGAAGTTTTCTCAGACATTTTTGGCGATTTCTTCGGCACGGGCCGCGGACGCTCGCGCTCGCGCACCCGGCGCGGCGACGACCTGCGCTACGATCTCGAAATCGAATTCGAGGAAGCGGCGCGCGGGATTGAAAAAGTCGTAAAGTTCCAGCGCCTCACGCAATGCGAAGCCTGCAACGGTACCCGCGCACGCGGCGGCTCCAGCGGCGCACGCCAATGCCCCAATTGTCGCGGCAGCGGCCAGGTGCGCACGCAGCAGGGATTCTTCTCGATATCGACGACCTGCGGACAATGTCGCGGCGAAGGCATGATCATTTCCGACCCGTGTCCCAAGTGCCAGGGACAGGGACGAATCCGCAAAGCCGAATCACTCTCAGTCAAAATCCCGCCCGGCGTGGACAACGGCTCGCGGCTTAAGCTGCGCGGCGAGGGCGAGGCCGGCTACGGCGGCGGACCGCAAGGCGATCTCTACGTCGTCATCCACGTCAAGGAGCACGAGATGTTCGTGCGCCAGGACAACGACGTGATTATCGAGGCGCCGATCAGCTTCCCGCAGGCGGCGGTCGGCACCGAGATCGAAGTGCCGACGCTCGAAGGCAAAGTTAAACTCAAGATTCCATCGGGCACGCAATCGGGAAAAATCCTGCGGCTGAAGGGCAAGGGCATCGTCGATCTTCACGGCTACGGACGCGGCGATCAGCTGATCAAGGTGATCGTCGAGACGCCGCGCAGCCTGACCGCGCGCCAGCGCGAGCTGCTCGAGGAATTCGCCAAGCTCGACGGCAAGGCCGTCAACCATCCGCTCTCCAAGGGCTTCGTGGACAAGCTCAAGGAGATGTTCGGCTAGCCTGCGTGCCAAGCGCCACCAGGCGAAGGAGCGTAACGCTATGGCCTGCAACTCGTGCGAAAGCAGCGGAAGATTCCGGGCTAGCTATTGTGATGACTGCGAGCGCTGGACCTTCCACGTCGATAAGCGCGACCTCCTTATCGCGGCGGGCTTAATGGTGGTTGGCGCGGTGGTGCTCCTTCAGCCAGAGCTTATCGTTGCGCCCGCCGGCATCATGTTCGCGAAGCGCGTAGTCGGCGCGCTCGTGTAGTCAATTCCGCGCGCTCAGCGCGGGACGTGCACCAGTTCCAGCTTCAGGCCGTCGGGGTCGGTGAAAAACACCGAGTAGTATCCCGGCAGGTAGTCGTACTCCCTCGGCGGGTCGGTGACCTTGCCGCCGTTGGACGAGATTTTTGCAGCCAGCTCGTCGATCTGCTGGCGGCTCTCTGCCGCAAACGCAATCTCGCACAGGCCGACTCGATGGCGATGGAACTTGTCGGCGCGAAATTCCGGATCGGACGGCCGAACCCAGAGCGAGCCATGGTCGCCGAAATAGCCCGTCGTGACGTCGGTATCCGCCTGATCGTAGGACATCGCCTTCGGATAGCCGATCTGCGGCATCAGCCACGAGTAGAACTTTTTCGCCGCCGCGTAGTCGTTGACGTTGACGATTATATGATCGACTCCAGCGCGCATCAGGACACCTCCCACCAACTAACTCGGTGTGTGTACTAGACTTGTAACCGGCCGAGCGCGTTGAGCAAAGCCGCGCGCATCACTCCGGCCGGTGGCGCTACACGATTGAACAGCTTGAATGCGAGCTCGCCCTGGTTGACCAGCATCCCGGCACCGTCCGTCGCACGCCGGCCGGCGGCGAGTGCGGGCTTGATGAACTCGGTCGGTTCACGCGAATAAATCAGATCGTAGAACAAGCAATCGGTAGGAGTTGAATTGTAATCGAGACGCGCGAAGCGCCCCGTCGTCAGGCCCATCGAGGTCGCGTTGACGATCAATCGCGCGTCTGCCAGCAACTCCATATCTACCAGCGCGTCCAATCCGCGAGGCTCGCCTGCCGCGCGCGCCCCCCTGGCTGAGAAACGCCGCGCGAGCGCCACCGCGCGAGCAGGCGTGCGATTCGCGATCACGACCCGACTCGCGCCCAGCCGGATGCATGCGAGCACCGACGACGCCGCGCCGCCGCCCGCGCCGATTACAATCGCGAGTCGCCCGCGCAACTCGCATCCAAGATCGCGCAGGTCGCGCTCGAGCCCACGCGCATCAGTGTTGTCGCCGCGCAGCACGCCGCGCCGATTTACGACGCAGTTGACCGCGCCGAGCATGCGTGCCTCTCCGCTAAGGTCCTTGATGATCCGCGCCGCGGCTTGCTTGTGCGGTACGGTCAGGTTTACGCCGACGATTCCGAGCGCGTGCATCGCGCGAAGTGCGGGCCCGAGATTGCCGGCGGTCACACGAAACGCCGCATACGTTCGGCTCATGCCGAGCGCTGCGTAGGCGGCGTTGTGCATCGCGGGCGATTTGGAATGTTCTATCGGATCGCCGAAGATCGCCGCGACCGCGGTGTCGCTGGTGATAGGCAAGTGAAATCAGCCGGCGACGGGATGAGCGGCGCGCTCGGCGCGCACCTCTTCGGCGGTGAACACCCAGCTATACTTCAGCCCCTCGCGCGCGAACGCGTCGGCCGCGCCCTCGCCGCGTTCCACCAATGTGATTGCGGCTATTACGTTCGCGCCGGCTTCACGCATCGCAGCCACAGCTTGCAGGCTCGATCCGCCGGTCGTGTTGGTGTCGTCGATCACTGCGGTCTTCAGCCCCGGCCTGAACGCGCCTTCGACCATTTGCTGCAGGCCGTGCTGCTTGGTTTCCTTGCGCACGAAAAACCCGCGAACATCGACGCCATTGCGATACGCCGCCGCCATCACCGCGTCGGTCACCGGCAACGCGCCGACCGCCATGCCGCCGAGTTGCTCGACGCCCGCCGCCTTCACCAGCTCGAGCACCAGTTCTCCGGCAAGATACGCGCCACGTGGCAGGTACAGCGTGCGTTTGCAATCGAGGTAGTAATTGGACGTGCGCCCCGATGAGAGCGTGAGCTGACGCTCGAAGTACGACTCCCGGGCGAGCATCGCCAGCAGTTCGTGGCGTTCTTCGGATTTCATAGTTGGGTGATCTTAACGGATGCAGCGCGGGGCACAAGAGCGATATAATATTGGTCGCGGTGGTGATAGCGTCAAAGATGCCCGAAGGGAACAATGGACCGCGCGTTACGGTCCGCAGGGTACCAAAAGGAGAGGCAGCGATGTCGCCACGAGTTTCGCGACTCGGGCGCCACGCGATAATAAGTGATTAGCAACGATTCACCCCGTGTTATCGGAACCGGCACTGCGTTACCCGCCAACTACGTCGATCAGGAACAACTGACCTCGCGCCTGCGTGAGCTGTGGGAGCGGCGCTGGTCGGATCTACGCCGTTTCGACAAGATCCAGGGCGCGCTCGGAATCACCGGGCGCCATCTCGCCCTGCCGATCGAGCAGTACATTCCGCTCGACACTTTCGCCAAAACCAACGACGCGTGGATGCGCGTCGCACCCGAGGTCGGCACCGCGGCCGCTGAAATCGCGCTCGAACGCGCCGGCCTTAAGCCTCGCGACGTCGATCATCTGTTCTTCGTCACCGTCACCGGCATCGCCGTTCCGAGCATCGACACTCGCGTAATCAGCGCGCTCGGGATGCGCAAGGAGATCAAGCGCACGCCAATCTTCGGGCTGGGATGCGTCGCGGGAGCGGCCGGCACCGCTCGCGCCGCCGACTATATCCGCGCGTTCCCGTCGGAAGTCGCGATGCTGCTGTCGATCGAGTTGTGCTCGCTCACGCTGCAGCGCGAGGATCTTTCCATCGCCAACATCATCGCCTCGGGCCTTTTCGGCGATGGCGCTGCCGCGATGCTGATCGGCGGCAATGCCAACGCGGAGTCCGGTCCGCAGGTAGTCGCGACACGCTCGCTGGTTTTTCCAAACACCGAAGAAATTCTCGGCTGGGAAATCGTCGACAGCGGCTTCAAAATCGTCCTGTCCTCGAAGCTCACCGAACTGGTCCGCGCCAACATCCTGGACGAGGTTGATTCGTTCCTCGCGACGCAAAAAATCGACCGCTCGGATATCCGCCACTGGATCGCGCACGCCGGCGGCCCCAAGGTGCTCGAGACTCTCGAAGGCGCACTCGCTCTGCCTGAGGCCGCGCTGGCGCGCTCGTGGCGCTCGCTGCAATCGGTCGGAAACCTGTCGTCGGCGTCCGTGATGTTCATCCTCGACGAATTACTCGAGGACAACGAAGCCGCTCCCGGCGACTACGGCCTCATCATCGGGATGGGTCCCGGGTTCTCGGTCGAGCTGGTTCTGCTGAAGTGGTGACCTCGGCGAAGTGGTAATCTCGCTCCGCACCTATCTGATCATCCTCGCGCTCCTCGTCGTCGAGCGCATCTTCGAGCTGGATCGCGCGCGCCGCAATGCGCGCCGGGCGTTCCAGCATGGCGCGGTCGAAGTCGGCCAGGTTCACTATCGCGTGATGGTCGCACTTCACACGCTCTTCATCATTTCATGCGCCCTCGAGGCAGTATTCATCCCGCGCGCGTTTCCGCCGGTCGTGGCGTGGATCGCGCTGTCGGCTGAAGCGATCGCGCAAGCGCTTCGCTACTGGGCGGTCGCGACGCTCGGCGATCGATGGAATACGCGCATCATAGTGAGTCCTGACCGCACGCCCGCAACCAACGGCCCCTACCGCTTCATGCGTCATCCCAACTATCTGGCGGTGGTCATCGAGATCGCGGCGGTGCCGATGATCGGCGGCGCGATCTTCACCGCGATCACATTCTCGATCGGCAACGCGCTGATTCTCGCCGTGCGAATACCGGCGGAGGAACGCGCGATGGGCGGGCGCTACGCCGACGCACTCGGCTCGCGCCGCCGTTTTCTCCCTGGCCTGCGACACGGCTAGGATGGTTCGGTGTTCTTCGCACCGTTCCTCGCCTTCTACGCGATAATCTTTTTCCTCGTCCTCGCGTTCTTTTTCATCCTGCTCGAAATTCACGTCATCAGTTACGCTTTCGTAACGCTCGGCCTGTCGCCCGAGATGGCCTTCACGGCTCTTCTCGTGAGTCTGGTCGGCAGCTACATCAACATCCCGATCACGCGGGTGGCCGGCGGCCAGCCGCATCCCGCCGAAGTGGTTCGCAGTTTCGGCATTCGCTACAGGGTGCCGACTCGCTACGTCACCGACTCAACCATCGTCGCGGTGAACGTCGGTGGCGCGATCGTTCCCGTGTTGATCTCGGTCTATCTGCTGATGCAAATGCCGACGATAATCTTGCCGGCGTTGATCGGAGTCGCGATCGTCACCGCTATTGTCAATCGTTTCGCGATGCCGGTGCCGGGAATGGGAATCGCGACCCCGATGCTGATTCCGCCGATCGTCGCCGCCCTATGCGGCTACTTCCTCGGCTCCTCGCAGCATCATCGCGACGCAGTCGCATTCATCAGCGGCGTGATCGGCACGCTCGTCGGCGCCGACCTGCTCAACTTGCGCAACTTGCGCGATTTGGGGGCGCCAGTCGCCTCGATCGGCGGCGCCGGCACCTTCGACGGAATCTTCCTGACCGGAATCGTCGCCGTATTGCTGGCGTGATCTCGAACGATGCATTTACTGCTAAGATCCAGCTACAATGGTTCCAAAATGGAACCGCTGGAGAGATATTATGACTTTGACACTTTCGATTAAGAAGGTCCCTGAGAGAGTGGTCAAACGACTCAAGCGCAGGGCTGCCATCCACAAGCGATCGCTCCAGGGCGAGTTGATGGCTGTTCTGGAGGAGGCGACGTCGCCAGGCCGTCTGACCGTTGAAGAACTTTGGCAGGAAGCGCGGCGACTCGGGCCTCCGACCCCCGGGGACAGCGCGAAAATGATTCGCGAAGATCGCGATGCCCGATAAGGTAGTTGATGCCTCGGTGATCGCAGCGCTCGCTTTCCTGGAATCGCGAGCGGAAGAAGCCCATGATTTGCTTCGTGACGCGACTCTCTTCGCGCCGGAAATACTCCCATACGAATTGGCGAGCGTGGCTCTGAAGAAAACCAAAATAGAGCCATCACGGCATTTCGAATTCGCGATGCGCCTGCACGGAGCGCTTTCAACCCAAGTCAAACTGGTTCCTATGGCACCGCTTGAATTGCTCGAGTTAGCGCGCGAGACCAATCTCACAATTTATGATGCTGCCTACCTACAGGCCGCGCGTCGTCTTGGATACCCACTCGTTACATTCGACGCGAAACTCGCACGTCACGCTCGGCGCATCACGCAGGCTTGAACTTCACCAGCGTGCATTCCGGGGTCACGTCGTCGAAGAACACCTGCACCGGCATCTCGACCCGCACACTCTCCGGCGGCGCGACGATATCGCTCGTCATGCGCGGTCCCTCGACCAGCTCTATGATCGCCAGCACGTACGGCGCGTCGGCAAACGCGCGGCTCGACGCTCGCCGCACGATGGTATAGCTGTACACTTTGCCGCGCCCGCTCACGCGCTCCCACGCGAGCTTGTCGGAGAAACATTTCGGGCATCGAGGACGCGGATAGTAGATATACTCGCGGCACGCGCCGCATCGCTGGATTGTCAACTCGTGGCGCCGCGCGGCCTCCCAGAACGGACGGCTCGTTGTCGAAGGCTTCGGAAGCGGTTTGTAGTATTCGCTCATGATCGTCGCTCCAGCACGAGACTGACCTGCTCGCTCATAATTCCGCCATTGCCGTTGACGTAGCCAAGCGCCGCATTCTTGACCTGCCGCTCGCCGCCGCGACCCATCAACTGCCTTATCGCTTCCGTCACGTGACTCATGCCGCCCGCCAGCCCCGGCTGCCCGAACGACAATTGCCCGCCATGCGTGTTGCACGGAAAGTCGCCGGCGTACGTTAGGTCGTGCTCCGCGACGAACGGGCCGCCCTGCCCTTTCTTGCAGAAGCCCGCGTCCTCGAGCGTGACGATCACCGTAATCGTGTAGCAGTCGTACGGGCACACAAGGTCCATGTCCTTCGGCTGCAGTCCCGCCATCTTGAACGCGTTCTCGGCCGCCGGCTTGATCGGCGATGTTGTGATCGACGGCGCATAAGTAATCGTCGAATGATTGGCCGCTTCGCCCGCGCCGAGCAGCCAGATCGGCGGATGCTTCGCGCGCTTCGCCACTTCGGGCGACGCAACAATTATCGCTGCGCCGCCGCTCACCGGGCTTACGATCTCGAATAGATGTAGCGGGTCCACGATCATCCGCGAGTTCAGCACGTCGTCAATCGTGAGCGCCTTGTCGTTGAAAGTCGCCAGCGGGTTCTTGAGCGCGTTGGTCCGCTGATCGACCGCGACCTTCGCCATCTGCCGCGCCGTCGTGCCGTACTCATGCATATGGCGATGCGCGATCATCGCGTAGCCGCAGTTCGCGCCGATATTTCCGTACGGCGCTTCGAACTCGCGTTGCACCGAAACGACCGGCGGACGCTGATCTCCCACCTTGTTCAAATCCGCGACGAGGCACAGCACCGCGCTGCACATCCCTGCGTCGATCGCGGCCGCCGCGCGCCAGATCATCCCAGCTCCGCTCGCGCCGCCGATATCGACCTGGTTCAGCATCCGCAGATTCAGCCCCAGCACCTCGGCCGCGCTCGCCGGATAAATCATCCCCGGATCGGAAAACGGCACGCCGACCAGGAAGCCGTCGATATCTTTTTTCTCCAGCCCCGCGTCTGCAATCGCCTCGGCCGAGACCCGCGCCATCTGGCCGAGCGCCGTCAAGTCGCCGGGCTCCTTGAACGGTTTGAGTTCGCCAATTCCAATCGCCGCGGCTTTTCCTTTCAGGCTCATCGCATCGACTCCCGCGTTTCGTGCATCTCGATCACGACTACCACAAATTGCGGCCTGCGAGCGCGGTTCAATTCACCGAAAAAATCTTATAGCTTGGTTCGTTCGAGGTGCTTTTAACGAAATGGCATTTATCATCTGTGACGACCACAATCTTGACGTCGAAGCCGACGGAATCGACAACGCCGTCGCCAAGCAGTTGATGCTGACCGACGCAAAACCGGACGCGACCGCGGTCGAAAAAGAAATCATCGAGTTCGGAAAAACGCATCGCCATTGCAACATCCGGATTCTCGCCGGCTGATTTTCAGATTCGCGACACGATCTCGGATTCGCGAGAGATCGTCGCGCACACACGCCCGCGCGCATTTTACGCCTTCGATGTTGACCGGCTGACCAACCGGCAGATACACTGCCGAGGCGGGGTGGAGCAGTCTGGTAGCTCGCCGGGCTCATAACCCGGAGGTCGAAGGTTCAAATCCTTCCCCCGCAACCACGAAATTCGCAATTCTAGCAGGCACTTTTGAGAAGCGCGTTAGCGCAGACCGTCGCTGCCGATACCGCCGGTGCCGTTTTTGGTGCCGGTTCCGAATCAGCGAATGTTACATCTGCGAAGTATATGGCCGGTAGCAGCCATCGCATAATTGAACCTTGATGACAGTCCAGAGCCCGACTGACCGCGTGATCGATCTTGCGAATGCTGCTCGGCTTGCCGTATCGGACGCGTTTATGCGGCGCTTTTCTCGTTGGCGGCGGCCTCAAGCGATTCCTCGACTGACCGTAGCCCCCGATTCGCCACGCCAGCGGCCATAGCGGCGCACAGGCGTTAGGGGCAGGGTTTCACCGGTATTACTCAGTATTACCAGATACGCATGTAGTCATTGTGCGCCAAAGGTTTTCCCGTATTTTGAAAGAGGACGAATGTTGCCATCCATTGATATCAAATGTGACGAGGATCCCCACAAAATCCCCCACAGTCCGATTCCGTTTTCATATCCGACTAAATCCGTAGGAGAAGTGTATCGCGAAGACGCTCTTGAACACCAAGCCGCCGCCACAAACAGAGTTGTTCGGCCGCTTACCGAGATGACCCCGGCCGTCCTCAATGAGGGTTGAATGACGATGCGCGGACAGGAGTCCCGGAACTGCGAACTCGCGACGCGGCATAGGTTTCTCGTATCATGACGGTTTCTGGCCGCGCTCGCCGTCAACCTGATGGCAGTTTTGGTGGCAGTTGCAGTCAGACGAGCGTGGTGTGTACGCTGTACGAGCGGGCCGCAGCCTCTGGTGTCGAACAGAATGCCAGAAGGAATTCATCCTGAATGATCCTGAGCAATTGAAGGCGATCGCGTTTCCAATATTCGGAACGGGATCGATCCAACTTGTTCGCCGGGAATCTTGGGCCCGGATTTCGAGCGATTCTCCGAGATGTGCGAATACTCGCGACTGCTTGGCGGATGACGCAGTCTGATGCGAACTGCTCTCCGCGTCAACCTGTCAACGGGTTGACACTTGAGCGGCGGTTGACAAAGTGGGGTTGACGCATGGAGTTGAGAAGCCAGACAGAATGAATAAAACGGTGTTATTTGTGCGCATGACGGTGATTGGCGATCTCTTGAATGCTTGCGAGCGCGATCTTGTGCGCGCACCTATGACCGAGTCTACTTGGCCCCTCTGAGCGCTTCCTTCGCTTCTTGCCTCTCTGCCTCGTGGCCTCCCATGTCCTCAAAGACACTCATGGCGTCTTCAATTAGCTGTCAACGCCGGAGCAAAAGTACATCAACAGGCCGGAGTAAAAATGCATCACTCCTGGCCGGGTTAGTTTGAGCTCTGGGCAGGAGGAGCGCGAGGGGGATTTTCCCCCTCGCCCATCTGTGGAACTAAGGGCTGAGCGACCCGGTGGTGGGTCAGTCGGGTTCTTGCGGTGGTTGCTCTTCTACGATCTGACCTCTGCTGTGCTTAAGCCTGAAGCTATCGCCGTTCATCTCGAGGATGTGGACATGATGGGTGAGGCGATCGAGCAGCGCGCCGGTCAGTCGCTCGGAGCCGAACACGCCGGTCCACTCATCGAAGGGCAGATTGCTGGTCACGATGATCGAGCCGCGTTCGTAGCGCTGGCTGAAGACCTCGAACAGCAACTCGGCGCCGGTCTGTGACAGCGGAACGTAGCCGAGCTCGTCGACGATCAGCAGCTTTAAGCCGGCGAGTTGCCGTTGCAGTCGCTGCAGACGCTTTTCGTCGTGTGCTTCGTGCAGTTCGTTGACCAGGGCCGCAGCGGTAGTGAAGCCAACCGCGAGACCCTTCTGGCACGCTGCCAGTCCGAGCCCCAGCGCGATGTGAGTCTTGCCGGTGCCGCTGTTACCGAGCGCGATGACGTTCTCACGGCGGCCGACGTACTCCGAGCGGGCCAGTTCCAGCACCAAGGTCTTGTTGAGCGAGGGGATGGCGGTGAAGTCGAAGCTGTCGAGGCTCTTCACTGCGGGGAACCTGGCTTCCTTGATCCGGCGCTCGATGGTCCGCCGTTCCCGGTCGATCATCTCAAGCTCGGCCAGGCGCAGCAGGTAGCGCGAGTGATCGACACCTTCGGCGGCGCACTGGCGCGCCAGCTTGTCGTACTCACGCAGGAAGGTTGGGAGCCTCAGCGCCTTAAGGTGGTGAGCGAGCAGAACCTGCGGTGTGTCGCTCATGACGATGCCCCTCCCGCCAGCAGGCTCAAGTAGGCCCGGGCCGAGGTGGTCGCGACGGTGGCGCGCGGCAAGTAGGGATAGATCTTTAGGTCCAGCCGTGGTGGTCGCCGTTCGATGCGGCACAACACCAGATGCTTGACTGCGTCGAAGCTGATCACTCCGCGCGCGATCGCTTCTCTCACCGCCGCTGATACGTCATCGGTGCGGAACACCTCCAGCAGGCGCAGCACCTGCACGAACTCGCGTTTGCCCGGCTTGCTCAGGCGAGCCTCGAGCAGACGGCGCAGGGTCGCGAACTCTTCAGGCAGTTCCCAACCGACCAGTGGCGCGGCCTGGTCCAGCGCGCCGATCTTCCGTTCCAGCAGCGCCAGGTAGTGCAGCGGATCGAAGATGAAGTTTTCGCGCTCGTAGGAGCGCAGATGACGCGCGATCTCTTCCGCCGCGCAGGCGATCACCACTTCGTGGACGTAACCGCGAACCAGCACCTCGCGGTGGCCGTAAGCGGTGGGCACCGAATAGTCGTTGCCCCGATAGCGCACCAGCGAGAGCGAGCTGACTCGCGCTGCTCTCTTCTCGCAGGCTTCATAGGGAGTGGCCGGCAACGGCAGGAAGGCAGCGCGGTCTCGCACCAGTCGCTCGGCGATGGTCTGATCATGGCCACGCAGCCGATCGTTCAACCTACGGCGGCAGTCCTCCAGCAAGCGCGCGTTGAGTTCGGCGAAGCTGGCCGCATGAGGGATCGGCACCATGAAGTTGCGCCGCGCGTAGCCGACCAACCCTTCGACCTTGCCCTTGTCATTGCCCTTACCGGGTCGTCCGAAGCGATCGGCGAACAGGTAGTGGGACTGCAGCTCGCTGAAGACCCGGGTCCTTAGCCGCCGGCCGTCTCCCAGGATGCGCGCCACCGCCAGCTTGAGGTTGTCGTACAGGATCGAGCGCGGCACCCCGCCGAAGAACTCGAAGCCGACGTTGTGTCCTTCACAGAAGGCTTCGCTGCTCTCCGATGGATAGGCCTGTACCAGGCAGCTGTCGCTGTGCGGCAGATCCATCGCGAAGAAGTGGATCTTCCGCTCCTCTCCGCCGATCACTGCCAGCGCTTCGCCGAAGTCAACCTGTGCGTGTCCCGGTTCGTGGCGCAACGGCACGAACATCTCACGCGACCGCTGCCGCCGCTCGTGCACGTAGTCCTTTACAACGGTGATCCCGCCGGCGTAGCCGTGCTCGTCTCGCAGCCGCTCGAAAATCCGCTTCGAGGTGTGCTGCTGCTTGGCTGGCTGTCCCTTATCTTCCTCCAGGATCCGATCGATGATCCCAACGAACGGATCCAGCTTCGGCCGCGCCAGCGGCAGGCCCCGCCGATATCCCGGCGGCACCGAGAACGCCAGCATCTTCGCCACCGTCCGTGGGTCGATCCCGAATCGCCGCGCTGCCTCGCGCCGGCTCAGTCCTTCAACATAGACCGCTCGTCGCACCTGCCCATACAGTTCCACGCCTTTCATCCCTCCGCCTTCAACCCTCCAGGCTGAAGGCTATCTCGTGCTGGAGTTTTACTCCGGCGCGACCGGTCTATCCGGCCGCTTCACTGAGGGATTTTCTCTCCGGCGCTTACAGGACCTTAAGCCAGATCGAAATTAGGACACTACCCGGCAGGGGGACGCGTGCAGGCGAGCGGTCTCGGCTTCGAGCTCACGGTTGGTTGATGAACGTGTCAGCGATTCCGGTTCCTCGTATGTTTGCGGCGAATGGTCACCTGCCACAGAAGAATCGCGTCTGCGTCACACTTCTGGTTCAGCCGCGAGACGATTCCCTCGAGTTCCCGGCGCGCCATTTTGACGGCAACTTGTTGCCCGCTGGTTGTGATCATCGGGGCGCCAACCCGTAGCATCTCGCTGTTGTGTGCATCCAGACTCGCTGCTTTAGTGACAGAAGTTACTGAGAATGGATGGCTGTATCGGATCGCTTCATCCCGCTCCATAGATGGAGGTGCCATAGGAAGTCACCAGACTGGAAAAGAATCTTTATGTGGCGCGTCCGCGATGATCGTGCTAGAAAGCGGATTGTCAAGAGGAATTTGTCTCATGCGGCTTTCATGGGGTTGGACTGGGGCATGCCAGCAAACAGTCGCACGGCTGGGTTCCATCACGTTCGTTTTGTTCCTAGGATTCGTTTCTGCCGTTTCGGCCAGCGACTCCTCCAGCCGTTCAACGATTCCCGAATGCGACGCGTTTGCCGCCGCTTCGCTGCAGTCGGACAGGCGCCTGCCGACGGAACCAAACGTCACCGCGACAACCTGCCCGAATGAGAGCGGCGACACGCTTGGACCCGGCAACGCCGGTTCCGACCTGATCGTGTCCGGCGGTACCTGCAACGTCACCGGCACTCCGGAAACGTACATGTACCGCAACATCAACATTATCAAAGGCGGAATTCTCAAGTTCGCCGATGCGCCCATCGACCTGTACGCCGCCAATATTATCATCGAAAACCAGGGGACGATGATCGCGGGCAGCGTCAATTCCAGCACCGGGATAATCACTCCGATCGCCGGACCACTCACGATTCATCTGTACGGCGCAAATCAGGGGCCCGGAGGCGCCGGAGCGAGTTGCCAAACCGACGCGATCTGCGGGGTTCCCGACGATATATGGAAAACCAACGACATGATGACGTCGTATCCGGACACTTGTAAGGTCACCAAAAACCTTCCGGGTGGCGTCAACGATTGCTTTTACGCCTACGACTACATGCCGTTCGACTACGGCAAGGTTACCGGCGAGACCGGAAAGTGCTCGATGAAAGATCGAAGCTGCGGTTACTTCGGCTACAAGGTGTTGGGCGTCGGCTATGGTGCAACGCTTCAGCTGTACGGGAAAAAAGGCGCGACCTACGAGACGAGCGTCGTGCCGAGCGACCCGAGCAACACCGGCACCAGCTGGGTGAGGCTGAACAACTGCAACCCGAACGTCAACGATCCGACCAAGCAGTGCAATATGGGCGTGCTGCAACCGGGGGCCAACACACTGGTACTGTCGAGCCTCGTCGATTGGCAGGTGAACGATAATATCGTCGTGAGCTCGACTGACTATTTGCCGGGGCACGCCGAGCAACTGCAGATCACGAGTGTTGTCAACTCCGACACCGTTCCACCGTTCACCACACTGACGGTCAAAAAGATTCTACCCAACGGAACTACAACCAATCTCCAGTTCCCACACAATGCATCGGTTTACAGTCTGAGTAAGGTACCGAGTGGACAGGTGCCGACCGGCTGGACCTCGGTCGACACTCGCGCGGCAGTCGCGCTGCTGACCCGCAGCATTCGCATCGTTTCGAATGGCGATACGGTAGCGGTTCCTTTTCCTGCTGCGCCGCTGCCGCCGATAACCCCGGCCACCCAGGGCTACTGGTTCGGGGGCCACATGGTAATTCGCCAGGGATTCCAGAAGGTCCAGATCCAGGGAGTCGAATTCTACCAGATGGGGCAAGGTGGAAAGCTCGGTCACTATCCCGTTCATTTCCACATGGCGCGCAAGGTCCCCAATACCACTTTCGTCAAAGACAGCTCGGTGTGGGATTCGATGACTCGATGGTACGTGTTGCACGCCACGCAGGGCGTGGTGCTGGCACGCAACGTCGGCTATGCGTCGATCGGTCATGGGTACTACCTGGAAGACGGCACTGAGACCGACAACAAGCTCTACGCCAACGTAGGAATTTTCGCGCGCGCCGCGGTCACCAACGCTCAGAATCCGCGTAATGTCCCGGGCATTCTCGCCGCGCCGGACTATCCCCTGATCCCGCAAGAGGACGGCAAGCCTCCCCTGCAAGCGGGGCCCTCGGACGATGTGGTTCCCTATCACTCGGACTGGGACCATCCGACCGTGTTCTGGATCATGAACGCGTGGAACGATTTCGAGTACAACATGGCGGCCGGCGCGGGCACCTGCGGGGTCTGCTACTGGCTGCTACCGGGTATCAACAGCGGCGGATCACGGAGCATGAACTGGACTTCGTATGCGTCCGAGCAGCAGTTGCCGGATTCAAAGACCAGCGGCGGGACTACGCCCCTGCAGATTTTCGAGGGCAACACCTGCGTTTCCGCGATGTCTTCATTTCTGACAGTCGGCAACACGACGGCCTGCAATGGAGTGCAAATCGGAATCAATCCGCCCTCGGGTCCCGACGCTGGCATCTATCCGGTTCTCAACCAGTCGGCCGCGGTGTCTTCGTCGCCCGACTACAATCTGCCACCATCGTCGAAGAGCGGCACGAAGGTGGACGGAAATGGCTTCTCTGCCGACAACTACTATCCACATATCGGCGGTGGCGGGCGTTTCCCGACAAGATGTACCGGCACGGGAGATTGCAGCAAGCAGAAAGTGTGCAGCAGCGAGGATGAGTCGAATTGCGTCATCACCAACATCGACCACTTCGTTTCGTCCTTCACCTGGCAGGCGACGAATTTCGCCGCGATCTGGCTGCGTCCTTTGTGGTATTTGTTCATCAACAGTGCGGTTACGGATGCGCAGAACGGTGGAATCACCTTTGTGACCGGCGGCGGATATACTAAGTCTGACGCGATCAATGGACATTGGGCGCTTGCTCGCAAAGACGTCTTTATCGGAAACACACAAAATTCCCGGGCCAACCCTTTCGCCTCGAACGTGGGACCGTTCAACCCGAGCACCATGCTGAAATGCGCGCAGAACCCGATGCCGAACCCCCCCGGCGGCTTCTACGCCGCGCCGGGTAACTACTGCCTTGACGCGTCCGACGGCATTTCTTTCGCGTTGGCTACGTTCGCCAATAACCAGCGCCTCTTCAGCATCTATGACGGGCCCGCTTACGAGGATTCCAATTCTTATCTGGATATTACGGCAACGAAGCTGGATAACGACCCGATCACGGGATGCAACCCTCAACCTCCTCCGCCCAACATGGATCCTGACCACAACTGCGCGAATAGCCAGTACTCGCAGGCCGGCAAAGAGTTAGGGATGCCGTTCGATCCGATTAGCAACAAGTGCTATCTGCCCAACGCCGCGATTGCCTGGAAACAGCCTAACGGATTCTACTACCCGCCCGCCTTCCACTCCAGGAATCTATTTTTCGACAACGTCGATATCCGACATTTCGTGATCGAACCATTGTTCCTGTCAACGGGTCTCTTCCTGACCGATCCAGCCGCGTCCAGGGCTAGATACTGTACCTATAACTCGACTTTTTTTACAGGCTTTACCGATATCGATCGGCAGACGGAGCTCAATGACGACGACGGGACTTTGACTGGACTGGTCGGTCCGACGGCGCAGACCGGACTGATAGGGTCGGTCTCGGTCAACCAGGATCCGTTCTTCAACGCACCGCTGCAAACTCCGGAATGCCTATCCGATATCAACGTGACTCCTCCGAACTCCGTAACGAATCCAGCGAAGTACGCGGGGACGGCAGTTACCAGTCTCTATGACTACGTAACCACGGTAGTGTTTCCAAGCTGTGCTGCTAACGGAGGCAAGTGCGACAAAGCGCCCATAGTAACAGACTCCTGGAACAAAGATTGTACCAGTCCAAACTGCTATGGAGTCCCACTTTATAGAGAAAACCTCATTCCCGGTGAAATGACGAAGACGCCAATGGGAGTCCCTATCCGGTTGATGGGTCAAGCCAACTTCCAGAGGAGCAGTCTGACCGTCAACTACGGTAGGTATTACATCGACACAAGTCCGAGCCTGGAGGCCCAAAAGTCGGTCAATCTACCAGCAAAAAACGTCGTGTTGTGGAACGTCTTTCAGAAAGGTCAGAAGTATTACGTCTTCCTGGTATTTGCCAAGCCCACGACCGTCCAGACTTACGACATATACGTTGGAACGGGCTTCAACCCGAAAGATAAAGACCAGTTGTGGCTGACGCGAGTGGAGCTGCCCAGCGCTTATGAATTTCAGAAACCACAGCCGTTCCCCCAAGATCAGGCGAGTTACGACCCGAGCACCGGCATCCTGACCGTGACTCTGAACATGAGCAAGTTCCCGGACTTTGCGAGCGAATTTGCCGCCGAAAAGGGAAACCAGTGCCAACCGTCAACCTTCTGCCAATGGATCGCCGACCCGGGAATGAGCGAGGATAACTG
The DNA here is from genome assembly GCA_963711565.1 of uncultured delta proteobacterium. Classification (GTDB taxonomy): domain Bacteria; phylum Desulfobacterota; class Binatia; order Binatales; family Binataceae; genus Binatus. The sequence goes on from CAVQEQ010000003.1 coordinate 971,546, forward strand.
TCAGTGCGCGGATTCGATATTTTCGCCGCCCACTTCGACTTTTCAAACGGCCGAGTGTAGCAAGACTAACGGCATCTGCAGTTGGGCGACCAAGGACACCGACTGTCCAATGGGCGGTTGTTACGGATTCGGAGTTAAGCTGTCGGACAATTTCGTCACCAGCGATAACCCTCCGAGCCCGGCGCCGCAAAGTGTTGCATGCGTGACCAGGCCGACTCCGCCGGCAGTCTCGCCTTACGACGTCAACTGGACATTGACCACTAATAGCTCAACTTGTAACTACTCCATGACAAATTCGGCGAACTTCTGCACTAATTCAGCCGATGTCGGCCCAGAAGACTCAGGCAGCGCTCCAGACGTGAGCGGCCCCGACGACCAAAATTGAGTGGATCCTGCGAGTGTGATTCTTTAGAAAAGTCGCCCACCGCTGGTCGCCCCGAGGTATACCCGTCGCCGGCGGAGACTTCGGCACATACTTGCTGTCCATGGGGGAGTAGAGGGTGCTGCGGCGTCCTTGGGTTTGCTGTTCGCGGGCCAAACTAGCCGGCATCGTTAACGGCGAAAGATCTCATGATGCCCGAACCGCTGCCACTCCCCGAATGGCATCCGCGTGCCCGGCGTTAATTCTCTTTAGAGCGAAAGATTCTGGTCCATAATGAGGACAACAGCTTTCAGTTTTAAAATCTGGCCGCCGCCCCCAACCTCTTTTAGGAAAGGCTGTCCCTGCTAAAAATTCCATCTGACTCGGAATTCGAGCGGCAAAGATAATTGCTATCGAACGGATGCGCTCAGATGAGGCGGGCTGCGATCGGAACCACAAGCGGCTGACCTCCAGATCGAGTTCGAAAAAACCCTCCGAAGCATAGATCCTCAGACGACGTTGTGCGGCAGCCCGCGCAACGATTGGTGAGCAAGAGTCCGAGACGAATCAGGCGACGAGACGTTCGTAGTGATGATGCAAGCCTGTGCTTGCTCAAAACTCCATCCACGCAGCGCGCGCGAGCGAATAGACGATCTTGCGAAGGGCGTCGTCCTTGAGTTCATTTTCAGCGAGACTGTCGAGACGTGGGAGCAACGTGGTCGGAGGCAGGCCAATGGCTGAGACAGATAAGTGGCTGCGGTGGCTAGCGGAGACGCGATTCGGCGGCGATCAAAAGGGCGCCGCTCGCGGGCTGAAGACCCTGACGCGGGTGCGCGATCATCTGCTCAAAAGGGCCGGTCTCACTGACGGCAAGATCCTTTTGGATGTCGGTACAGGAGAAGGATTGGTGGGATTCGGCGCACTTGCGAAGGTAGAACCCAGTGGACGCGTGATTTTCTCGGACATCTCGGATTCCTGCCTCGAATTCACACGCTCTGCCGTGGAGAGACTGGGAGTAGCGGAACGTTGCTCGTTCGTGAAAGCGAGCGCGGAAGACCTTGGCGAAATCGAGAGTGAGTCCGTGGACGTTGTGGCAACCAGGTCGGTCCTGATCTACGTTGACGACAAAAGACGGGCGTTCAAGGAATTCTTTCGGGTGCTGAAGCCCGGCGGTCGCACAGCTTTGTTCGAGCCCATTGCGGACAATCGAATGAATGAAGACGCCGCGTTCTGGAACCTCGCACGAAGGCCAGGGACTCCTGATGAGATCGCACCGATCAAGGATCTCCTCGATAAAGTGGGAGCTTGGTGGAAGGCTCATCGTCAAGTCAACGAGGCGATGACGAATTTTAACGAGCGCGACCTCGTGCGTATGTGCGTCGAGGCGGGTTTCGCGGCAGTTCACACAGAGCTGTATCTTGATGTAGGACCGATGGCTCCGCGTAGTTGGGAGTTTTTCCTGAACTCATCTCCGAATCCCCTGATCCCAAGCTTCGCGGAGGTGCAGAAAGAAATCTTCAACGACGAGGAACGCGAGCGCTACGAGCGACACTTGCGTCCGTTGATTGAGCGTGGCGGGCAGCCTTTTCGAAGTCAGGGTGTCAACGCCGGAGCAAAAGTACATCAACGGGCCGGAGTAAAAATGCATCAGTCTGGCCGGAGTTGGTTTGGGTTCCGGCAGGAGGAGCGCGAGGGGGATTTTCCCCCTCGCCCATCTGTGGAACTAAGGGCTGAGCGACCCGGTGGTGGGTCAGCCGGGTTCTTGCGGTGGTTGCTCTTCTACGATCTGACCTCTGCTGTGCTTAAGCCTGAAGCTATCGCCGTTCATCTCGAGGATGTGGACATGATGGGTGAGGCGATCGAGCAGCGCGCCGGTCAGTCGCTCGGAGCCGAACACGCCGGTCCACTCATCGAAGGGCAGATTGCTGGTCACGATGATCGAGCCGCGTTCGTAGCGCTGGCTGAAGACCTCGAACAGCAACTCGGCGCCGGTCTGTGACAGCGGAACGTAGCCGAGCTCGTCGACGATCAGCAGCTTTAAGCCGGCGAGTTGCCGTTGCAGTCGCTGCAGACGCTTTTCGTCGTGTGCTTCGTGCAGTTCGTTGACCAGGGCCGCAGCGGTGGTGAAGCCAACCGCGAGACCCTTCTGGCACGCTGCCAGTCCGAGCCCCAGCGCGATGTGAGTCTTGCCGGTGCCGCTGTTACCGAGCGCGATGACGTTCTCACGGCGGCCGACGTACTCCGAGCGGGCCAGTTCCAGCACCAAGGTCTTGTTGAGCGAGGGGATGGCGGTGAAGTCGAAGCTGTCGAGGCTCTTCACTGCGGGGAACCTGGCTTCCTTGATCCGGCGCTCGATGGTCCGCCGTTCCCGGTCGATCATCTCAAGCTCGGCCAGGCGCAACAGGTAGCGCGAGTGATCGACACCTTCGGCGGCGCACTGGCGCGCCAGCTTGTCGTACTCACGCAGGAAGGTTGGGAGCCTCAGCGCCTTAAGGTGGTGAGCGAGCAGAACCTGCGGTGTGTCGCTCATGACGATGCCCCTCCCGCCAGCAGGCTCAAGTAGGCCCGGGCCGAGGTGGTCGCGACGGTGGCGCGCGGCAAGTAGGGATAGATCTTCATGTCCAGCCGCGGTGGGCGGCGTTCGATGCGGCACAACACCAGATGCTTGACTGCGTCGAAGCTGATCACTCCGCGCGCGATCGCTTCTCTCACCGCCGCTGATACGTCATCGGTGCGGAACACCTCCAGCAGGCGCAGCACCTGCACGAACTCGCGTTTGCCCGGCTTGCTCAGGCGAGCCTCGAGCAGACGGCGCAGGGTCGCGAACTCTTCAGGCAGTTCCCAACCGACCAGTGGCGCGGCCTGATCCAGCGCACCGATCTTCCGTTCCAGCAGCGCCAGGTAGTGCAGCGGATCGAAGATGAAGTTTTCGCGCTCGTAGGAGCGCAGATGACGCGCGATCTCTTCCGCCGCGCAGGCGATCACCACTTCGTGGACGTAACCGCGAACCAGCACCTCGCGGTGGCCGTAAGCGGTGGGCACCGAATAGTCGTTGCCCCGATAGCGCACCAGCGAGAGCGAGCTGACCCGGACTGCTCTCTTCTCGCAGGCATCGTAGTGAGTGGGCGGCAACGGCAGGAAGGCAGCGCGGTCTCGCACCAGTCGCTCGGCGATGGTCTGATCATGGCCACGCAGCCGATCGTTCAACCTACGGCGGCAGTCCTCCAGCAAGCGCGCGTTGAGTTCGGCGAAGCTGGCCGCATGAGGGATCGGCACCATGAAGTTGCGCCGAGCATAGCCCACCAACCCTTCGACCTTGCCCTTGTCATTGCCTTTCCCGGGTCGTCCGAAGCGATCGGTGAACAGGTAGTGGGACTGCAGCTCGCTGAAGACCCGGATCCTTAGCCGCCGGCCGTCTCCCAGGATGCGCGCCACCGCCAGCTTGAGGTTGTCGTACAGGATCGAGCGCGGCACGCCGCCGAAGAACTCGAAGCCGACGTTGTGTCCTTCACAGAAGGCTTCGCTGCTCTCCGATGGATAGGCCTGTACCAGGCAGCTGTCGCTGTGCGGCAGATCCATCGCGAAGAAGTGGATCTTCCGCTCCACTCCGCCGATCACTGCCAGCGCTTCGCCGAAGTCAACCTGTGCGTGTCCCGGTTCGTGGCGCAACGGCACGAACATCTCACGCGACCGCTGCCGCCGCTCGTGCACGTAGTCCTTTACAACGGTGATCCCGCCGGCGTAGCCGTGCTCGTCTCGCAGCCGCTCGAAGATCCGCTTCGAGGTGTGCTGCTGCTTGGCTGGCTGTCCCTTATCTTCCTCCAGGATCCGATCGATGATCCCAACGAACGGATCCAGCTTCGGCCGCGCCAGCGGCTGGCCCCGCCGATATCCCGGCGGCACCGAGAACGCCAGCATCTTCGCCACCGTCCGTGGGTCGATCCCGAATCGCCGCGCTGCCTCGCGCCGGCTCAGTCCTTCTACATAAACCGCTCGTCGCACCTGCCCATACAGTTCCACGCCTTTCATCCCTCCGCCTTCAACCCTCCAGGCTGAAGGCTATCGCGTGCTGGAGTTTTACTCCGGCGCGACCGGTCTATCCGGCCGCTTCACTGAGGGATTTTCTCTCCGGCGCTTACAGTCACAGGATCCACGCCAAAAGCTTTGAGGTACTCTATGTTGTTCGACCGTGCCGTGCCCAACTCCAGTCGTCCCTTGCAGAGAATATCGAGCGTGGCCACTCGCTCCGCGATACGAATTGGGTGATTGTACCGCAACATCACGACCGATATGTGACGGATCGTGATCTTCGACGTTAGCGCGGCAACAGCGCCGTAAAGAGTTTCCGGCGCCGAGACCGAGTAGGCAGACGGAACGAAATGTTGTTCTGAAGTACCCCAGAAATCGAAACCCATCTCTTCTGCAAATACCGCCTCCTTTATAATCTCATGATAACGTGCGCTATATGAGAGGCCCTTAGGCACCTCGCCTTCGGTAAGGAGTCCAAATTTCATTTCGTTCTCTCCAGCCTACGCTAGCTTTGCAATGGACACGTCCGTCCCCAAATAGGGTTAAAGTCGAGAATTAGAGTTTCACATATACCGATTTGATCTGCGTATACAGATCCAGCGAATGTTTGCCCAACTCGCGGCCTATACCAGACTGCTTATAGCCTCCGAACGATGAAATCGGATCGATGTTGTTATAGCAATTGACCCAAACGGTGCCGGCCTTGATCGCGCGCGCTACTCGAAAAGCTCGGCTCACATCGCGCGTCCATACGGCGGCGGCTAGACCATAGGTCGTGTCATTGCCCTGGAACACCGCGTCGTTTTCGTCCTTGAATGGAATCACTGCCGCAACCGGACCGAAAATCTCTTCGCGCGCGATCTTCATGCTATTTTTGACGTTTGTAAAAATCGTTGGATCGACGAAAAATCCCTTCCCAGTCCGTACTTCACCACCAATTGCGGTCTTGGCACCTTCGTTCTTTCCTGCACCAATGTAGCTGTTGACGCGGTTGAACTGCTCTTTCGAAACCAGCGGCCCTACCATCGTGTTAGCATCGAGCGGGTCGCCGGCTTTGACCTTCGACGCGTAGCGGGTCAGGTGATCGACGAAGCGATCGTGGAAGTCGCTCTGCACAAATACCCGCGTGCCCGCGCAGCAGACTTGGCCGGAGAGCATGCAAAAGCCCATCAGCGAAGTAGGTACCGCGTCTTCAAGGTCAGCATCGGGGAAAACAATATTGGGTGACTTGCCACCGAGCTCGAGCGAGACCCGCTTCAGATTTCCAGCAGATGCCTGGAGGATCAATTTGCCCACTTCAGTTGAACCGGTAAATGCGACTTTGTCGATGTCTGGATGCGAGGCAATCGCGGCGCCAGCGGTTTCGCCGTATCCAGTAACAATGTTGACGACGCCCTCCGGAAGATCAGCTTCCATCATCAGCTCTCCGATTCTGAGCGCCGTTAGCGGTGTCTGCTCGGCAGGCTTTAATATCGATACGTTTCCGCACGCGAGCGCCGGCGCGATCTTCCAAGCAAGCATCGCGATTGGACCGTTCCAAGGGATTATCTGGCCACAAACGCCAACTGGCTCGCGCAGCGTGTAATTGAACATCGAGGGATCGGACGGATTGGTCTCACCGTAGATCTTGGTCGCCCATCCTGCATAATACCTGAAAGTGTCAGCGGCCATCAGCGTAAACCCGCGGGCCAATGAGATCGCCATGCCGTTATTGAGCGTCTCGAGGATCGCCAGCTCTTCAACGTGTTTCTCGATCAAGTCCGCGATAGTCAGCAGGTAGCGAGCACGCTGATGCGGATTGATGGTTGGCCACTTACCATTTTCGTATGCCCTTCGGGCGGACTTGACCGCTTCATCGACATCCGCTTTGTCACCTTCAGAGACCAAGGCTAGCACTTCTTCGTTTGCGGGATTTATGGTTTCGAAAGTCTTTCCTGATTTCGCCGGTACCCACTCACCTCCTATCAAAAGGCCCTTCGGTCTGCGGAGGAAATCCAGAACCGGGATCGAAGTTACGCCTTGTGCCGCTCGTAATATTGATGGAACCGTTGATGCCGCCACTTCTATTCTCCTCTAAGACTGTTACTTTGATCTGATGTGATTTGCGTCCAGACTCCGAAACGGGTCTACCTTAGCCGGCAACGTTGGGCACAGTGGTACTGCGCACCTTTAGTGAGACTTTCGACTGTCCTCTTTGGGGTTCTGATATATGATGGCGACCGCGTCCAGGTAGTAGCCTGGATGTCCGGGTTGTCCAATTCGCGGTGTCAGGCCCTCTTCGTAGCTTCGGCTCCGGTCCGAATTCCCGTCGTTGTTCTGAACCGTCGTTGCAGGAAGGTCCATTGTTTCGAGCCGACCATCGACCTGGGATTGACTTGACAACATCAGCAGTGCGTCAGCGCCAGCACCGCAAGCTTTCTGGCGCACAGCGCTTAGCATTTCCTCTTTGTGATCGAGAGTTCCCCAAGATTCTACGATCGCGATTTTTTGATAGTCAGTTTCCAAGGGTTCTGAACGTAGAATGGGCATCAAACAATCCGGCGGCTTTGGGGCGCGAGCGATGGGATCAATTTGTACGATAGATGTCTGAGGAGGCTGGCTGGAAGAGCAACTCCAAACGGCCGAACAGCCCAATGCGCAGCAGAGCATGAAGCCTTCGAATAGAGTTCGCATTTTCACCAACAGTTCGGTTGAATTGCCGTTTAAAAGGAACGAGAGAGGTAAATGACTGACTATTCTCTACTCGCCATTTGGACGACGCACCTCCCACACTCCATTTGAAGCAAGCGTGCCTGCTACGTAACAAGTGAAGTTCCCCTTCATGCTGTTTCCTTGAGCCGATCCTTCGAACGAGCATGCCAGGTTGTTTGGCATCGCCTGCACTTGTAGCTTTAGCTTACCTTCTTTAATGGTTCCGCCGGTGATTTTCCCCAGGGGATTGTTGCAATCGACATTCGCTTTCTTGCCTGCGTAGCATTTGTATGAACCCGAGATCTCTTCACCGCTCTGCTTCAAGTCAAATCGGATACTGTGAACTCTAAATTCGTCCGACCCGGTGCCGCCGGTCGTCGTTCGAGTACCCTTCCACACTCCTGACACCTTCACATCACCGGTATCAGGCGCCTGTGCTCCGGCTATCGGACACCAGTAAAGCATTGTCATCGACACTAACAATGTAAGGCAGATTACTATTCGGTTCAGGTACATCGGAATCGTGTCCTTCCTAGTCATGAGTTGTGTAGCTTTTCCGGCCTTTTAAGTTGACATCGAAGAGCTCAAGGGTTCGTTTCCACGCGTCCTCTGCGTCGTTGGCGCTGTAAACGTCAATTCGAGTATCATTGAAAAAGCCGTGCGAGCAGCCCGCGTACACCTTGACTTGGCCCGGCTTGCCGAACTTTTTGAGCGCCGCCCCGAGACGGTCAACGTCCTGGCGCTGAATCCATCCGTCGTTCTCGCCGTAGACGTAGAAGATAGGACATCCAAGACTTGCGAGCTGATCGTCAGACGGAATCTCGCCGTAGAACGGCGCCGCCGCCTTGATCTCCTTGCTTATACAAGGCAGTAAGACCGCATAGCTCCCACCCATGCAGAAGCCAATTACGCCGATATGCGCGGCGTCAGCCTTAGGCTGCTTTTTGATCCATCCAATGGTGCTAGCCAAATCGTCCACGCCATCGACTACCAGCAGTCCACCCATCAGGTCGGCAGCTAGACCGGGATCTTTGGTCACCTGATGCCCCTGTCGTGAGTAGAGATCGGGCGCGACCGCAAAATAGCCTTCGGCCGCCAGGCGTCGCGCTACATCTCGAATGTGGTCGTCGAGCCCCCACCATTCATGCACGACGATTAGAGCTGGCCACGGCCCAGCCGCCGCAGGTTCTGCCACAAAGGCTCTGAGCTCGCAGCTCTTACCCGAAAAACGAACTTCTTTGCCGGTCACCTGCTTATTTGCCATCGATCGTCACTCTCTAAGAATGTACTTCTCGGCACCGTGCTCAATCAGATAGTCGTAGATGATTACTTGTATTTCATCATCACCAATCCGCCGCTCGAACAGTTCGTAGTTTAATCGATGTACAATATCAGCGGCTTTCGAGAACGACATCTCGCTAGTCAGCTTGATACGGTCGGTCATATCCTTGTTGGGCGGCAAGTAGTAAAGGCAGTAACCCACTACAGACAGATCATAAAACACCATGCCATGCTTTTGATTGACCATCCTGATCGCTGCATCTCTCTTGCTAAAGACTTCGATTTCCTGAAAACTGCATTCTACCGGTCGATCTCGCCGGCCAACCCGGTGCGACCGGATGACCTGACCGAGTATCTCAACCGCGCAAACGGGCGACGAGTCTGATTTCGACCAGCGCCCCAGGCACGGCCAGTTCGGAGACCCCGACTCCCGTCCAGGCGGGGTAGGGCTCTGGCATGTATCGATCCTTGACCTTCGAAAACAATGGCAGTTGAGCTTGCAGGCCGACGTGAAAGGTCGTCATTTCGACTACATCGGAATACGAACAACCCGCCTCCGCCAGTACAGCCTTTAGCGTTTCGAAGGCTTGCGTGTATTGCTTCTCCGGGTCTTTCACGGCCGTCCCGTCCGGCTCAAGCCCGATCATTCCAGCCAAAAAGAGCCGGTCCTTATCCTTAACGGCCGGCGAGAAGTGAAAGTTGTTGTAGAAGCCCTCCATTCCTTTCGGAAGGACAACATCGCTTTGTTTCATACAGACTCTCCCTGACGTTAAGGGCGTAAATGAGATCCTCGTGTTCAAGCCAAACTGCCGGACTACTCCTGGAACACGTTGATTTCCAGTTGCGCGTACGCCTGTTGGCGCAGCGGTATTACCTTTTGGTAAGCCGGATCGTTGTGCCAGGCGCGCGCGGACTCGGCGTCTGGAAAGCGAAGTATGGCACCCACTGTCCACTTATGTTGTCCTACGAAGTTATCTGTCCCCGTTCCCCGAGCTACTACCTGGCCTTCGTGCTTTTGGATGACCGGCATCGCCACAGCTTGATACTGCTTCAGAATCTCGGAACGCTCCGGATGCAGGATTCCTTGGACGACTACGAGAACACTCATGACTTAACTCCATTTGCCATCGTCTATCCTACGACCGAACAATTGCGACACTGCGTGAACTTCCGCTCATCCTTCGGTTCCGCTATGGACAGTTATTCGTTCGGGAATGCTTGCTTCATTTGTGCTGCCCGTAACTACTTGTTCACCAAACCAAGCCCATAGAATTGGCGAAAGGACCGCGCTCATCAGAAAGCACCAAAAAAGAACCAAACCCATTCCAAAGCCCACATATCCGATATACAAAGGCACTGGAATAAGCGCCCAACAACCCAAGATTAGAGCTCCATTAGACACGAGGAGCGCTCTGCGGATCTTGACGTATCCTTGGATTAAAGCCTCGCGAAAGTTCCTTACCTTCGCATACTCCTCGCGGACGCGAAACAGCAGATACACCTCTGAGTCGATTCCCACTCCACTGGCTATTGCCAGGGCTGCAATAGCGTTGGAATTGATTTCGATTCCTAGCAGATACATAAACGCGACTGATATTATGGTGCCCATGATAAGCGGCACAGTAAGTATCAACGAGAGTCTGATCGATCCTATAAATGGTATCGCCAAAATCGCAGTTCCGAGAAACCCGAGCAAAGCGCCAACCAACAACCAATAGCCGATGTTGTCATTAAAGGCTTGCGCGATGCCGACAGATCCTCCAGCAACACCTACAGTCACCGGCAGTCCTTCAAAGAGCGTGCCGGCCTTTTCCTGGGTTGCCGACAACAGTCGCTTGACCGCGCCGGGCTCGGTGGTCGCCACGTAAGCAATTATCACGGTCTGCCTCAAATCGTTGGTGAACAGCCACAAGTAGGCGCCGGGCGCGTGATCTGCGAGATCAAGCACCTCAAGACCGAGCTCGCTTTTCGTGTCCGGAATCTTGAAATACTGTTGATCGTCTCCATGCAAAAACGAGTTGCTGAGTTTCAACGGATAGGCCACATCGGCGACGCTGCCCACTCCCGGTTGTTCGCGTATAAAACGCGCTAGCTCGTCGACGGCTCGAAGTACAGCCGGCTGCTCGAGGACTTTCCCCGCGGCCGACTTACCCTCGATATACACGGTCATAGGATAGACGCCACCGAACCGCGTCACGATTCCCCGCTCCATCTGAAAGATCGGGCTTCGCAGCCACGACCGCGTCAGATAGTTGTGGATCGCGTAAGTATTGTTCTGACCGATCGGGGCATGAAGGTCCACTTCGAACGCTGTTGCGGTGATAACCACGGAGGCCAGAACGAGGGCTACACTTACGCGCCGCGAATCCAGAACTCTATGAATGAGCGTCGCCAGCGATGAGTCCAGGCGCGGCACGCCGGCGCTCTGCTGTTGTACACGGCCGCCGACCTCTTGAAGTTCGCTCAAGGCGACGTAGCTGAGGGCAGGAATCATCAGAAGGAATTCATCGACGGTGAGCGAGAGCAAGCCAAGACTGGTCACTATTCCCAACATTCGAACGTTATCGAATGGAATCGCTGCCATTACAAGAAAAGGAACGACGTCACAAAGCAAAGACACAAGCATCGGGCGGAGGCGCGATACAAAGGTACTTACGATTGCATCGTCAACCTTCTTCAGGCGCGGATACTCTTCGTAAAAGAAACGCGTAAGAAACTGAACCGAGTGACACGCCCCCGCCGCGACTATGATGAAGGGTGCAAGGAGCGCGGATGCGGAATAGATGGTCGCGCCGAAACACAGGCGATACAATCCAAATCCCATCAGCACGCCGAGGAAGGACACTCGGAGAGGCAAGACCACGGCACTATAGGTACGAAAGCCGTACCATAGCACCACCCCTATAATTACTACGAAAAAGCCGAACGCACCGAAAATGTATAAAAGGCCGGTGCTATTCACCCAGCCAATAATGATAGGAGTCCCCGCCGTGCGGAGTTCGAGTCCAGGGCTTTGATGTTTTTTAAGTATCTCATTTACGGCGTGATAGATCTCAACCGGATCTGTTGTATCAACTTTCACCAATGCGTGCGCCGACACCTCGGTGCGAAAATCGGCCAAGATCAATGCGGCCTTGCCATCCTTGGAAACCAGCACTCCGTTCAACATCGGATTGTCGGTCACCGCCGCTTTAATTGGAAGCACATCTTTATCATTCTGAAGGGTATCGGGCATGATAGGGGAGACGGACATCGTTTCGTCCGGAGTGCCCTTATTCAGGAACGCATATGACTCACTGCTAAGGGTAGAAACCGAGCGAATCGCATACGGTATGACGCCGGGTACCAGAAAGAGATCGTCCGTGATCGCCTTAATAGTGTTCAGATGAGACTTAGTGTAAATGGTTCCATCTGTGGCGAGTACTTCGATACTTACGGAGTTGCCTCCGCCGAAGGAGGACATAATCTGCTCGTTGAGCCGAACGTATGGATCATTGCGCGGAGGCCACGCATTGGGATCATCGCGTAACCGAAGACCAAACAGCGCCCAAATACATAGCGAAGCGATCACAACCTGGAGTATAACACCTATCCTGCGGCGTCGGATGAAAAAGCGCGCCATCCGCTCCAGTTTGCGATCCAATCCCGTGTACTGTTCCATCGGCCTTCCTTGGACACACGCCTCCCTCGAAGCCTAATCGCTCCGGTTCTACGCGGGATGCGGCTCACTAAATCAATTGCGAAACTCGGGCATCACATGCTCAGCAAACAGACGTATTGAGTCCATGAGTTTTTCATGCGGCATGCCATCCATTCGGATAATAATTTCGTCTGCCCCGGCCTGCTCGTACAGCTTGAGTTTCTTAATACAAGTATCCGGATCTCCAACTACGACCGTCGCGCTGTCGCATAAGGCGTCGAAATCGATTCCGCTTTTGGCCGGTGCAATTTGCTGCGCCATGTATTGATAGGACTTCTCTTTGGTCGCCGCCAGTTCCTCGTAGATCCGCAGCGCTTCAGTCGAGAACTCGAGTATCGGCCCCTTCGCGAGACTCTTGGCGTATTCGGTCGTCTCGGCGCAGAAACCCAGCGTTAGCATGGCGGCCTGGTCGTTGACGTATCCGCCTACCGGCTTGGCGTGTTTCACGGTTCGTTTGTAGAGCTCTACATGCTTTTGAGTTACTTCCGGAGGAGCAAAATCGAAGCAGAATGCACCGATGCCTTTCTGCCCGGCCAGCTCGTAAACTTCTGGACTGGTGGCCGCGGTCCAGATTGGCGGATGCGGCTTCTGAACCGGTTTCGGATTAACCGACGTAGGAGGAATCTTGTAGTCCTTACTCTCCCAGGAGAACGTGTCTTGCATCCACATCTTTGGGATCATATCCAGTTGTTCTTCCCATTGATGGCGCGTCTCCTCGACCGGCACTTCAAACGCCCGGAAGGTACCCAGCTTATTCCCTCGTCCGGTGCCAAAATCGATACGGCCATTACTCATGATATCCAACATCGCTATTCGCTCGGCAACTTTGAGCGGATGGTTTATGTTTTTGATGAGCAACACGATCCCGTGACGTAGGCGAATCCGTTTGGTACGCATCGCGGCGGCCGCGAGAAATATCTCAGGCGCAGAGGTCGTATATTCGCGCGGCGTAAAATGCTGCTCAGACAGGCTATAGGAATCCCATCCCAGCTGGTCCGCCAGTTCCACCTCTCGCATCATCTGCCAGTAGCGATTGTAGTAATCGCGAGTCATGGTCTGGCATTCCTGGGTCAATGAAAACTTCATTTATTCTGCCTCTCTATTAGGGTCGCGATCGAGTAACTGCTTCGCGAACACCCGCCTGGTCCTCAACGGCCGACACTGGAGTGCTAGTGAGACAGCCAGTCTACGAGCGTCATCGGTTGCGCTGCCAGAGTTGTTTCCGAATAGATACTTGGCGAGGTGTCAGCATTAAACCCGCCCTGCTGTATCCAACCATCCATGACAAACCCACCTTCGAGATCAACCACACAAGCAACGCCCCACATCTGCCACCATCGGGGAGCGTTATTCGGACCGTTCGGGCCACCGACGTGAACGTTCTCGTTGGCGCCAGTCATTGGAAGATGGGTGAAGTAGCGAATCATCTTTCCATTCGCGTCGTACTCCTCGGTATAGTAGGTGCACATGCCGATAAGACCCACGTATTCGATTCGCTTGGCGTACCACCAGCTGATGCCGGGCTTCGGAGTGACTTCCATCATGGCGACAACGTCTCCCGCGCCACTAACTCTTTTTACGTTGGCTGGAATGCCTTCGTTATTGAAACCGCGCAGCTTGTCCGAAGGATCCCACAGCTTGAAGCCCGTAATCTTGTAGTCGAGCTGCGGAAGAGCTCCAGAATAACTGACGTCTTCGTAACGGTAGATCGATCCAGGAAAGTACTGTTTAGCGACCGCACCAGCCAATCGGCGCGTGCGCCGGACTGTCGGCAGGTAAAGCGTGTCCTCGGGAACCAACGCCGGATCGTTGTATACCGTGGTAACACCACCTTCTCCGCGCAGCTCTTCGGGAGCGGTGAGCTCCCACATGTACTTCCGTTGTACGTCGTGATCGGTGGAGGCTAGATATTGTTTACCATTGCCATTTACAAATGAGGTGTAGTGCTCGAGAGTTAGACTCGAAGTCCGAATTGAGCCATCCGGAAGGTGAACGATAATTGGAGAGATATCCCATCCATTGTTATAATATGGTCCATAATAGCTGAAGGTGAGACCACGATCAGGAATCTCTGAGACCGGAATCTTGTCTCTCTCCGCGACCGGTACCTCAAAAGGAAACGGCAGTCCTGGCGTGGCCCACTGCGCAATGAATGCGGGACCTAGCTTCTGCTGGCGATCCTCCATCCAGGGCTGAGCCTTCCACACCATCGATTGATCTCCCCACTTCACCACCCAGGTTCCCGGAGACTCTCCGGGAGTCACGCTATAGGGCTTGCCGGCTATTACCTTTGGTATGGGCGGTACGTCCGGGACTTGAGCCGAGCTGTCAGCAAGCGCACCGCCGACCGTCCATTTCATCGAGAGAAACAGCGCGACGGTCGCGGCCACGATTGCGAGAAGGAACGCGCAGGCCGTCGTCCGGTTGGCCTGACCTTTATCATAGTGCCTCATAAACCTCTCTCCGATCGTATAGGGAATCTCTTAGGGTCATTTTCGCGGCATTGAGCTCATCAACGACCTACAACAAAGTCTGATGTAGCTCGAAGAATACGTTGGTTGTGTTAGTGAATTCTCCATAGGGCGTTTGCTTCCCGCCCGCATAGATGTTGAAGCCCAAACCTAAGGTGGTCCTATCGCTAATTCGATAACCGACATGCGGCTGGAGCCACCAATCATGGAACTGCCACTCGTACACCGCAGACAACGAAGTATCCAGCACGTCTCCCGTCATCGAAGTCTTGTCCATATAGAGCGTCGACAGACTCTCATACATGCCGCGCAGACCTGAATGACTGCCTTGGTAACCTAGACCCTGGAACATGTCCTCGTTACCGCCACACGCGCATTCGTTATTACGATGTAGGACCCAGTCTTGCCAATACTGAAAACTGAAGAACACCGGCCGCTCCAGGTAGTCGCCGAGGATCTCCCGATCAACACCACCCAAAATTCCCCAGTGCGTCACGTCGACTGGATTGCCCAGGTTGCCTTCATAGTACACATCGCCAACAGTTACCGCCGACTCGGCTCTAAGAACGGTTCCATCGATCCACGGATTTCCGGTGTTGAACTCATAATCCGCGGAACCGCCCGCGACCTGCATGCGATGAGGACGCAGACTGACCCCCGTCGCCGTCGCATAGGTCCCGGTGTTCGGGTAATAGATGTCGGTAGTGGTCCAGGTATAAAGATAGTTCAGAGTATAGTGTATGCTGCCGCGCTGTTCGGACCATCGAGCGCCGTACACCCAATTGTTGAGTCTGCTCGAAGGGTTATTCACGTCGGTTGGAATTTTAAAGCCGAGAGAACCGTTTAGTTCGTTGTTGATGGCCGCTACACTTCCGTAGGTGAAATCCCCATAGGACCCGTTAATCGGATAACCGCCTTTCATTTGAAGACCAGTGTAATAAGTGGGATAGTACTGGGGAATGAAGATTGCCTGCAGCTCGCCGCCTGGATAAGGCTGCCAGACAATATTGGCGGCCCATTCTGGAATCTTGATTTGCTGCTCGTTGAAGATCTGCGGATTGATCAGATTGAAGTTGTTTATTATGTCCAGCATGTACACGCCGTCTGATTTGCCCCAGGCGATAATCTGACGGCCGAGACGAATGAAAAAGTGCTTAGGATGAAGGTCGACGTAATACTCTCTGAACAACGGCTGGTAATTGTCCTGCATGCTACCGCTGACGTTGGTCGCCAGCGACGAAAGATATGAATGGTAAGTCCCTTGACCGAAGCCGGTGGCATCGTAAGTCGAGTCATAGGTAGGACGCATTTCCAGATGCCAATGTATCGGAAACCCAACCATTTCCGATAACTTCTGCGGGTTGCCGTCAACCAGAGCCAGGAGCTGATTATTCTGAAACAAAAGATTGTCCGGATGCCTCGTAAAAAAAGTCTCAGTATTCGCGTCGAATACAGTACGTCTTTGGTCCGGCAGATTCACATAGGCTGAAACAAACAACGTGAGGCACGTGGTTATTCCGTATGTGTCAAAGGTCTCACAGGCCTCCGCTACTCTGCTGGATAGCAAAACAAGACCGACTACGAAAAATATTCCAAGGTGCAAGAACGGTCTGCATCTGATTCGCACGTTTGTCTCCCCGTTCGGCTCTACATCTATTCTATAAATGTGATGCGCGAGCTCTACAGAGCCACTATGGCTTGAAGCTCGACCAGCAACTCTGGAAGAGCGAGCTGCTTTACGCGCACCACTGTCCCGCATGGTCGTCCTGTCGTAAAGAACTCTTTCTGAACTTCGACCACCACGTTGAAATCCTCCATCAGCGGACGGTCGCTCCCCTTGTCGGCTAGAAAGCTCATCAACTGCACCACACCGTCGATGCTTCCGCCGGCGTGTTCTATCACCTGTTTCATGTTAGAGAAGGCCCCGCGCACTTGCTCCCGCAGGCCTCCTTCGACTATTTTGCCGGTCGCAGGATTCCATCCAACCTGGCCGGCTAGATAGAGCATGTTCCCCACCTTAACGCCTTCCGCGTAACGAATGCTGTCGCAGAACGCTTTGCTGTCTGCTGGTACGATATATTCAATTTTTTGACTGGCCATTTTCCTGGTTCCCTTGAGACAGGTTTGCTTCGACCCGTGTCACTTGATTGTCAGATCGACAAAGAACGACCACTTCCCAGCCTTGTCCGCCGCCGCCAGGAGCTGACGCGATTCGTGGTAATGCACTATCGCCCATCCCTGCTTACCCTTTCGAACCCCAATGGAACACCTTATTTTGCCGATTATTTTCTCAGGCATGACCGTGGTGGTAAGTTCGGTCATCACCTCCGTCCAGATTATCGCGGCCGTAGGCGAGAGGAAGGAAACCGACTTCGCCATCTCGGTCCAGTCGGTTACCGATGCCAGTAGGTTGTGAGCATTGTGCCAGTATGCCTCGATGTCTTTGTAAGTGAGGAGCCCGCTGGGAATCTCTTCGGCCGTATATAGCATCCCGTCGAACTCTTTGTCGTACAAGCTGAGCATCAATGTCGTATCAGGAAAACTTAACCAAGCTTTGCGCCAGCGGCTGTACAGATCGTTGACCGCCGCAAGCTCCTTCTGCTTATCGAATCCCGCATCACTTGACTCTGACATTGTCCTACTCCTTGTTTCACTCGATCGAACCGCGTCGAAAAGGTTCTAGAGAGTTAACCACCCGAACCGGGCTAGGGAACCGGCGTATATTCGCTGTTCTGTATAACGGTGCTCGGCGTCTTGAACCTGGGGATAACGTATTTCCCGATCAACTCGATCGCCCTGCTTATTTCCTCGTGGTTTCCGTCGAGCCGGAAGACTACTTCGTCCGCGCCAAGCGCCTTGTAGGTTTCACAGCGCTTGATAAAAACCTCCGGCTCGCCGGCGATGCACGACGTCTCGTTCACCATCCAATCCAGGTCTCGGGCCTTGCTCCGGATTTTCTCCATCTGCAGGGTATATCCGTAGCTATCCGACCTTTGGCCCAATTGCGGGTAGAGATCCTCAATCACGGGAGTAACGAATCGCGGGAACGCCTGTTTCGCAACCTTCATCGCGTCCTTCGTCGATTCGGCGCAGACAGAGTTCAGTACTACTGCGGAGAAGCAGTTGTTGATGAACCCGCCAACCGGCTTCGCGGTCTTGATGCCCTCCCGATATACGTCGTAGCACTTCTTTACGTAGTCGGGTCCGAAATATAGATCCCAGGAGAGAACCCCGATTCCTTTTGATGCGCCGACCGCGTGGGACTCGGGCGACTGGGCTACCATGCATACAGGTGGATGCGGCACCTGGACCCCTTTGGGTGACAGCGACCGCGGCGGAATCTTGAAATACCTGCCCTCGTGAGAAAACGGATCGTTCAGGAACGCCTTCATCACGATCTCGAGGCCTTCTTCCCAGCGTGCGCGAGTTTCATCGAGCGGACAGTTGAATCCGTCGAGCGCAAGCAGCGTATTCGCGCGCCCCGTTCCGAGTTCCGCGCGGCCATTGGAAACAATGTCCAACGTCGCAAGCCGTTCCGCGACCCTGATCGGATTATTGAAAGGAAACGGCAGTAGGACGACCATGTGCCTGAGTTTGATTTTATTCGTCTTCGCGGCGATGAATGGATAGAAAGTTTCCGGAGCGGATACGCAAGCTACCGGACTGATGAAATGCTGTTCAGAGGTTCCAAAAAAATCCCAACCCATTTCTTCTGCCAGGATTACCTCATCCACTACTTCCATGTAGCGACGATAGTGCGTTGTGCCTGGAGCAGTTTCTGCCTCGGAAAGAAGACCAAATTTCATGTGTTTTTCATCTCCCTCGAAATTAGACCCTGTTTGAATCCTCGTAATATCTTAGGACCGATTTCTTTGCGGCTTCTGAACTTCAACTCCGCTTACCCGGGGTCCGGCTCATCGAGGCGTAACTCCTCAGGTGTTGGCATGCTCTGCAACGATTCGTGGTAGTGAATTATCTTCCATGCGCCGTCGACTTTCCGGACAACGAAGGTTTGCCTGACATTTCCGCTGTATGCGTCCGGAAGGTTGTGCACCACCATCGTGAAATCGTTAGTGCTGTAAGCGTAGCCAAAATCTCCGAAGACACTGACCCAAAGGCCGCTTCGATCCCATTTGGTGACTCGTACTATGAGTTTGGTCAGCACTTCGCGGTAGTAGTGCTTGATGTGCAACCAGCTCGTTAGCGGCTTGGGAAATTCCTCGGCTTGATACACCAAGCCGTCGTAGGTTGAGTCCCAACAGTCACGCAAAGTATTGAAGTCCTTCACCTTGAAGGCACTTATCCAACGATCCAGTAGCGAGGTAATTTCCTTCTTAGCTTGATTGATGTCGCTCATTGAATTGCCTCTACCCCGCTGAGCAGGCTTTCGGTGTATTCCTCCGCGGTGATGGTTTTACCGACGTAGTTCACTTGGTCGAAATATACGTTCCAACCGAGCCGCTCGAGTCGCTCCGACAACTCGATCACCAGATCCATGCTGGGCATCTGCCAATAGGCGAAGACGTCCCATCCGCCCTCGGAGAGAGCTCGACAGCGATGGATTCCCAGCAGCTTCGCGCCCTTATCGAACATGGTTTGGAGCACGGCCTGCGCTCTCAGATGAAATTCGTGCTTATGAGCTTGAGTCAGCTCATGCCATCCGGGTCGTGGCCTCCAGATCTCGACCAAGCTGAATGTCGCCATGCCTTTCCTCTTTGGGCTTTCCGCGAAGCGCCAAGTTGGTGAGTCGACATTGCCAGAGCAATCTGCGTGCCCGGCGTGAGGCGGGAGTATCGTCCTTGGAGGCAAACCGGTTTCCTTGACATAGAATCCAGAAGATTGCTATCGAGCAGGGAGGCGCACCTCAGAACCAGATCAATTTTGAATCAATTGTTACGGAGCAGTTGTAATGTGTTGACATTTGATCAGCGCGTAGTATCTCGACTCTGGGAAAGATTCATGTCGGGGATCGAGAACGCAGACCTCCAACCGTTGCGACCCGAGGTGCGAGAGTCATGGTTGCGAAGTAGGGCGTACGGCTTAAGTCCGGAAAAGTGCAAAGCTCCCAGAGTTCTAGAAGATGATGTTCTCAGCCGACTCCAGTCAGAGAGCATCTTAAGTCAGGTTTGCTCTCCGATTCTCGATTTCACGTTTGATGCGCTCAGAGATCTTCCCAATGTTCTTCTGCTAGTGGCAGACGCCCAAGGTCGAATTCTTCAGTTTGTAGCTGGTCCACGTGCGCAGACCGCCGCCGAAGAGATAAACGCGATTTCGGGAGCCTGCTGGACTGAGGAACTGATGGGCACGGACTCACTCGCGTGCTGTCTTCGCCTCCAGCGTCCAATATCAATAGTGGGGTTTGAGCATTACATTCAGGTGGGACAAAACTGGGCCGGGCACGCAGCTCCCATAAGAGACTTGTTCTCCAACCGCCTTGCTGGGATCGTCTGTATTTATGGATTCCAGGAAGAAGCTCACGCCAAGGCTAAGGCACTGATCGCAAATTGCGCTCATCTGATTGAGAGAAGCCTTCACTCGAAATCGGCGAACGCCCGGCTCTTACTGTACGAGAACTACGCCTCGGCTCGCGATCGATACAAGTCTGAAGCGTGTCTTGCTATCACCGCTGACTCTCTGCTGCTGAGAGCGTCGCCAGAGGCCTCCAAGCTCTTAGGAATCCCGCTCGGCTCACCGCGATCCTTATCCAGTCTGGTGGAGATGAATCTGGTCGCTCCGGAAACCACGCTCTCCCGCTCGACCGATAGGATTGCCTTGCGCGGACGCGCAGGATTTACCGGTCTGGCTCAGTTGTTTCCGGTCGTCAATGAAGGAACCGTCGCCGGATATATTGCCATCATGGATAGCTTGCAACGGCCGGCTGGTGCTAACTCTCCATGGAGGCCGACCTACGCTTTTGCTGACATTGTAGGAATCAGCGACATACTTGCTTCATCTCTCAAGCGCGCGGAACGCATCTCTTACACCGATGACGCGGTACTCATCACAGGGGAATCGGGAACCGGAAAAGAGATGTTCGCTCAGGCTATCCACAACGCCAGCGCTCGTCGTTCCAAGCCTTTTATTCCCGTGAACTGCGGAGCCATGAGCGATGAGTTGCTGGGCGCCGAACTGTTCGGATATGTCGAGGGAGCCTTTACGGGCGCGACGCGGCGCGGACGGCAGGG
This sequence comes from uncultured delta proteobacterium, assembly GCA_963711565.1. Lineage (GTDB taxonomy): Bacteria > Desulfobacterota > Binatia > Binatales > Binataceae > Binatus. Next base: position 992,264 of record CAVQEQ010000003.1, read on the forward strand.
AAAATTCAGATCGGCCAACGGCGGCACTCTGTTCCTCGACGAAGTTGAGGCGATGTCGCCCAAGATGCAGAGTCATTTGTTGCGAATCCTCGAGGAGAAACGCGTTTTCCCCGTCGGCTCGGAGGTCCCCTTAGAGGCTGACGTTCGAATACTGGCCGCGACCAACGTGGATCTCAAAAAGAAGATCCAGGATGGCTCATTTCGACAGGACCTGTACTATCGGTTGAGCAATCAGATGCTAGAGCTTCTGCCTCTTCGTCAGCGGCGTGCTGATATTCGGGCACTGGTTGCGCACTTTCTCAAAGGCTCGGGCACCGAGATCGCGGAGCGGGCCATCGAACGAATGGAGGCCTACTGTTGGCCGGGCAATGTGCGCGAGCTTCGCAACGCTTTGTCGCACGCAAAGCAGACCATGACGAGCGCCACCATCAGCGAATTTGATCTGCCAGAGTACGTATGTTCGCAGGCTTGTGCCTCGTGCCAATTCGCTCCTGCCGTTACTCAACCGCCGCAAAAGGCCCAGACGCTGCTGATGGATTCCGAACGTGCCGCCATCCTGGAAGCGCTTCGCGCCTCAGGCGACAACCTGTCGCGAGCTGCCGTGATGCTGGGAGTGAGCCGGGTCACGCTATATCGAAAGCTCAAGAAGCATCAGATCCGATCGGACTACAGTTGATACGCAGATTCGCGGCTTCTCACGGCATACGGTTTGCTCTTGACCGGGTATGCTCAAGCCGTATCGGGTTCTTGATCTTTCGACCGAGCGAGGACTCCTCTGCGCCCAATGTCTAGGCGACATGGGCGCCGACGTTGTGAAGATCGAGCCGCCGGGAGGTTGCGATGCGCGCAGCATTCCACCTTTCTATAACGACGATCCGCATCCCGACCGCTCGCTCTACTGGTGGGCTTACAATCGAAACAAACGCTCGATCACGCTGAACCTCGATCGCCCAGAGGGGCAGGTTATTCTCCGCCAACTGGCCCGCCGCGCCGACTTCCTCATCGAATCGTACAATCCAGGTCATCTTGCGAAGCGGCAGCTTGGATTCGGCGATTTGAGCGCGATCAATCCTGCGCTGATATACGTTTCCATCACCGGCTTCGGTCAGCATGGACCGAAAGCCGGTTACGCCGAGAGTGATCTTGTTATCATGGCCGCAGGTGGTCCGTTGATTCTTACTGGTGATGCGGACCGTCCACCGGTACGCCTCAGCGTTCCGCAAGCGTACCTGCATGCCTCGGCGGACGCGGCAGTCGCGTCGCTGGCTGCGCATCACGACCGCTGTCGCTCCGGGCTGGGACAACACATCGATGTAGCCGCGCTGCAGTCGGTCGCCCTCGCCACGCAGTCCTACATACTCGCTGCGCCGCTTGGTTCACCCGAGGCACGCAGGATGTCCGGCGGGATGAAGGTCGGTCCGCTCGAGATTCCTTTTGTCTGGCCTGCGAAAGATGGATTTGTCGCCTTGGCGTTTTTGTTCGGTTCGGCAATAGGCGTCTTCACGCGCAGGTTTATGCACTACGTACATGAACAAGGGTTCTGCGACGAGGCGACGGGCAACAAGGATTGGATCGAGTACGGTGAGATGCTATCCAGCGGGACGGAACCGCTCTCGGAATTTGAGCGTGTAAAGGAGATCGTGCGGAATTTTACGCGTCACCATACGAAGGCACAGTTACTTGAACTCGCCGTCGAACGCGGTTTCCTGATGACTCCGGTTGCGACGATCGACGAAGTCGTCAACAGCCGGCAACTAACCGCGCGCGACTATTTTCAGCGTGTCGAGCATCCCGAACTAAACGCTTCCTTCCGGTATCCCGGACCATTCGTAAAATTCAATGCCGCGCCCATCCAATACCGGCGCCGGCCGCCGATGGTCGGCGAACACAATCAAGAAATATACTGCGGCGAACTCGGTATGAGTAACTACGAACTTACGAAGCTCTCGCAAAATGGAATCGTCTGATGCGCGACGATCGACCGCTTAGCGACGTCAAGATTCTGGACTTAATGTGGGTGATGGCCGGCCCCGCTTCGACCCGTATCCTGGCCGACTACGGCGCGACCGTGCTGCGAATCGAATCGCCAACTCGCGTAGACACGGCGCGCACGCTTCAACCTTACCATGGCAACAAACTTGGGCCCGATAGCTCCGGGCTCTTCGCCAACTGCAACGCTGGCAAACTCGGAATCGCGCTTGATCTCGGAAATCCGGCGGCTCGTGCGGTGATCTTCGATCTCGTGAAGTGGGCCGACGTGGTTACCGAGTCGTTCTCACCTAAAGCAATGCGCGCGTGGGGCTTCGACTATGAGCAACTGCGCAAGCTCAAGCCCGATATCATCATGCTGAGTTCGTGCTTGATGGGTCAGACGGGTCCGATCGCAAAAATCGCGGGCTACGGCAACATGGCCGCCGCGATTTCAGGCTTTCACAATCTCACTGGATGGCCGGATCGACCTCCCGCAGGACCGTTCGGCGCTTATACCGACTACATCTCGCCCCGGTTCAGCGCGATGGCGATTCTCGCCGCGCTCGATTACCGCCGTCGCACCGGAGAAGGCCAGTTTATCGATCAGTCGCAATCGGAGTGCTCTCTTCACTTCCTTGGCCCCGCCGTTCTCGACTACACGGTGAACGGCCGCGTGCAGATAAGAGCCGGAAACACCGATAATAGCTTCGCTCCGCATGGAGTCTATCCAGTAGCGGGTGAGGACAAATGGGTAGCGATAGTTTGCCGGAGCGACGGTGATTGGAGACGTCTGTGCGCGGTAATCGGTCGCGAGGAACTTGCATTTGATTCCCGCTACTCCAGCGCCTCGTCACGCCTGGAGCATCGCGAGCTGCTCGATTCGGTTATCAGTGAATGGAGTCGAAAGCTCGAAGGTGCTCATATCGAACATATTCTGCAGTCGCACCACATCGCAGCCCACCGGGTGCAAAACAGCGCCGATGCTTACCGCGATCCGCAATTTCTTCATCGCGGGCATTTTTTCGATCTCGACCATCCGACGCTGGGTAAGTTCACGGTAGAGGGTCCGCGTGCTGCCCTCTCTCGAACTCCGGCAACGGTCAATCGGGCCGCTCCCGTCCTCGGACAGGACAATCAGCACGTGCTCGCAGAAATTCTCGGCTACAACGAGGATAAGATCACCGAGCTTGTGTCCTCGGGAGCGTTAGGCTAGCTGACCGGCCTCCTCGAGCGCCGAAATGAACCCTGCCGGTCCCGCCTCCACCAGGTCGTCTGAGGATCCATGTCGAACTAAATCGAATGTGAAAACATTCTCGCTTAGGTTGCTCGGCCATTTGAACGGCGACTGCGGCGCTCTGCGCGGCGACTCCACCCGGCCGCGACCCGCTGCAAAGCTCCAGGGTCGGAAGCCGACTTGGCGAGTCGTCAGCGCTGCATGCCCGCCATGCTTCTAGAACGTTGTTTGAGTAACGGTCATTTTCAGCCCGTCGGTTGTCAACCTCCAAGGTCGTCAACCGCCGCTTGTCAACCTCCGCTCAAGTGTCAACCGCTTCGTCAACCGTCAACCTGTCAACGCCGGAGCAAAAGTACATCAACGGGCCGGAGTAAAAATGCATCACTCCTGGCCGGGTTAGTTTGAGCTCTGGGCAGGAGGAGCGCGAGGGGGATTTTCCCCCTCGCCCATCTGTGGAACTAAGGGCTGAGCGACCCGGTGGTGGGTCAGCCGGGTTCTTGCGGTGGTTGCTCTTCTACGATCTGACCTCTGCTGTGCTTAAGCCTGAAGCTATCGCCGTTCATCTCGAGGATGTGGACATGATGGGTGAGGCGATCGAGCAGCGCGCCGGTCAGTCGCTCGGAGCCGAACACGCCGGTCCACTCATCGAAGGGCAGATTGCTGGTCACGATGATCGAGCCGCGTTCGTAGCGCTGGCTGAAGACCTCGAACAGCAACTCGGCGCCGGTCTGTGACAGCGGAACGTAGCCGAGCTCGTCGACGATCAGCAGCTTTAAGCCGGCGAGTTGCCGTTGCAGTCGCTGCAGACGCTTTTCGTCGTGTGCTTCGTGCAGTTCGTTGACCAGGGCCGCAGCGGTAGTGAAGCCAACCGCGAGACCCTTCTGGCACGCTGCCAGTCCGAGCCCCAGCGCGATGTGAGTCTTGCCGGTGCCGCTGTTACCGAGCGCGATGACGTTCTCACGGCGGCCGACGTACTCCGAGCGGGCCAGTTCCAGCACCAAGGTCTTGTTGAGCGAGGGGATGGCGGTGAAGTCGAAGCTGTCGAGGCTCTTCACTGCGGGGAACCTGGCTTCCTTGATCCGGCGCTCGATGGTCCGCCGTTCCCGGTCGATCATCTCAAGCTCGGCCAGCCGCAACAGGTAGCGCGAGTGATCGACACCTTCGGCGGCGCACTGGCGCGCCAGCTTGTCGTACTCACGCAGGAAGGTTGGGAGCCTCAGCGCCTTAAGGTGGTGAGCGAGCAGAACCTGCGGTGTGTCGCTCATGACGATGCCCCTCCCGCCAGCAGGCTCAAGTAGGCCCGGGCCGAGGTGGTCGCGACGGTGGCGCGCGGCAAGTAGGGATAGATCTTCATGTCCAGCCGCGGTGGGCGGCGTTCGATGCGGCACAACACCAGATGCTTGACTGCGTCGAAGCTGATCACTCCGCGCGCGATCGCTTCTCTCACCGCCGCTGATACGTCATCGGTGCGGAACACTTCTAGCAGGCGCAGCACCTGCACGAACTCGCGTTTGCCCGGCTTGCTCAGGCGAGCCTCGAGCAGACGGCGCAGGGTCGCGAACTCTTCAGGCAGTTCCCAACCGACCAGTGGCGCGGCCTGATCCAGCGCACCGATCTTCCGTTCCAGCAGCGCCAGGTAGTGCAGCGGATCGAAGATGAAGTCTTCGCGCTCGTAGGAGCGCAGATGACGCGCGATCTCTTCCGCCGCGCAGGCGATCACCACTTCGTGGACGTAACCGCGAACCAGCACCTCGCGGTGGCCGTAGGCGGTCGGCACCGAATAGTCATTGCCGCGGTAGCGCACCAGCGAGAGCGAGCTGACTCGCGCTGCTCTCTTCTCGCAGGCTTCATAGGGAGTGGCCGGCAACGGCAGGAACGTAGCGCGGTCTCGCACCAGTCGCTCGGCGATGGTCTGATCATGGCCACGCAGCCGATCGTTCAACCTACGGCGGCAGTCCTCCAGCAAGCGCGCGTTGAGTTCGGCGAAGCTGGCAGCGTGCGGAATCGGCATGGCCTGCACCCCAATTTCCCGCCAGTTATAAGTAGAGTCCGCCGGTTATTTCGCCCCTCCTGGGGCGTGTCGTTTGTGGCTTCGGTTTCATCTTCATCCCAGTTTTTCCGGCCGCCCTTCACTCTCTGAGGGCGGCTGAAAAACTGTCCGGTTTTGGATCCGAGGTCGGCGCGCTTTGCACCGCGCCGGCCAGCCCTGCTGGCCAAGCGGTGCGCGCGACGGCCGAGCTCCCTTGATTCTTTGCCGCGAACTCCTCCGGTGCGAGGTAGCCGAGACTCAAGTGCGGGCGCAGGTGGTTGTAGTCGTGCCGCCACGCCTCGATGATCGCGCGCGCTTCCCCGAGGCTTGAGAACACGTACTCGTTAAGGCACTCGTCGCGCAACTTGCTGTTGAACGATTCGATGAAGGCGTTCTGCACCGGCTTGCCCGGCTCGATGTAGTGCCACGCGACCCTTCTGGTGGCCCAACGCAGCACCGCACCACTGGTGAGTTCCGTCCCATTATCGCTAACCACCGTCTCCGGTAGCGCTCGTTCGATCGTGAGTCGCTCCAGTTCACGCACCACTCGTACTCCGCCTAGCGAGGTGTCGACCACCGTAGCCAGGCATTCGCGACTGAAGTCGTCAACCACGCATAAGATGCGGAAGCGACGGCCGTCACTCAGCGTGTCGGAGACGAAGTCGAGCGACCAGCGTTGATTGATCTTGATCGGTAGCGTCATCGGCGCCCGCGTACCTAGTGCCCGCTTTCGCCCCCGACGCCGGCGCACCATCAGCCGTTCTTCGCGGTACAGTCGATAAAGCTTCTTGTGGTTCAGCGCGTGACCTTCGCGCGCCAGCATCCATCCTAATCGCCGGTACCCGAAGCGCCGCCGCTCCGCGGCCAGCTCCCTAAGCCGCTGCCTCAACGCCGAGTCGTCCGGTCGTCTACACTGGTAGCGCAGAGTCGAACGATCCAACCCGACCAGCTCGCACGCACGCCGCTGACTCAGCCCGTGACGCTCTATTACCCGAATCACTGCTACTCGCCGCGCCGCAGGCTTCAGACGTTTTTTCCGAGCAGGTCCTTGAGCGCCGCGTTGTCCAACAGCGAGTCGGCCAACAGTCGCTTCAGGCGGCGGTTCTCATCCTCAAGCGCCTTGAGCCGCCTGGCGTCCGACACCTCCAGCCCGCCGTACTTCGATTTCCACTTGTAAAAAGTTGCGCTCGAGACCCCGTGCCGCCGACAGACCTCTTCGGTCCTGGCTCCGCCCTCCTGCTCTCGCAGCACCCCGATGATCTGCTCCTCCGTGAACCGGCTTCCTTTCATCGTCCGTCTCCTTTTTCAGGCGACGGACTCTACCTCATTTCGGCGGAGTTTTCGGGGTGCAGGCCACCACTCATTTGAGCTGGTGCCACCAGATAGTATGGAGACAACTAGCAAATAACGGTGATCTCCGGCGCGAGCCCACGAAAACTGGTCCACGCCGCAGGTCTCGCCCCAAGATGGAGGTACATCTTCCGGATCGCTCTTTGGTTCTACTTGACAAACAAATTTTACAATATCAGCGTGGTTCGCCGAACGCAGGAGTTCGATATTGGAATCGTCCCAAGCGATATCCGAAAGGGGTCGATTCTGCGTCGGCGTTGAAGCGGCTTGAGTTACTCCCCGAGGTCCAATCACAACCGGCGCTGCCTGGCCCAATGCAGCTAATGATAGACTAAGGTTGGCAAGGACCAGTACCGAGAGGCAAGCGATCAGCGGTGGCATCTTTATCATATTCCTCGCCTACTTTACCCACGCCGCTTCAGTGTGGTGGTAAATTCTAGACCTTTTTATAGGATGAACCATTAGCGTTCTTCCACCGACCCACTATAGAGACATATAGACATATAGTAGATGCCCCGGCTTTAATCGCTGCTGCCTTTGCAGAATGCGACCATCAATCGCCGCAACTACTGGGATCGGCTACGCAATCTCTCACGCTGTTTCTATAAGTCAGCGCGCTGGAGCTGCTCCCGGGTTGCCATGTCCATCCGCCTTTTGCTGCGCAAAAGGACGTATTGTCTTTTGAGATCGTGTTTCCAGAACAGTATGGAACCCAGTATAACAGAAAGAGGTTCGCCTTCGGATCATTCAGAAGTAAACCCTCGGCATTGTAGAACACAAGAGCATTGTCTTCAAGTTGACTACTGGTTAGCGGAGGAAGATTGTCATATTTCTGAATGCGAGTTTTAGCTCTACTAGATTTACTGACGTACCCATTTCTGGCGTAATTCATAAACCGGACAGCAGCTGGATGCGCATATTGAGCAAACACTTTAACAACGCCGTCCGTTGAATTTACGGTCCAATCCCACGCGTCCTGATATCCTGAGAATGCGAGTGGCGGACCAACTTGCATGAGGCCTATGTGTGAGCCTGCAGACTTGCCTTCCAATGGCCACCACCCCCCAGCAGGGGCAATTGGGAAAATAGTATACGGAAAGATGTCGTAATAAGTTTCTCCCGGTTGAAAATTGAATGTAAGAACTTGATTCGGTCCCGCGAACTGTTGATAGGTGCTCTCGTAACCCGCAACGCCCTCCATTAAGGATGACGTAAAGTTACTGTTATTTATGTATGGAACGGTGGAAGCATTGTCGTTCACGTGGCTGTGATACAAGTTATCGAGCATAGGAGTAATGGTCGTAGAAGGAATCGAAGTTCCGGTGACGCCGAAGATGTTCGCACAATCGGCCACAAGGTCATCTCCCAATGTGCCTTCTCCAATCTCCGCCAACGCTGCGAGTTCGACCAATCCGCCGAGTGATTGCCAGGTGATGGACTGACTCGTGTCAGAGGTGCCATCAAATGTCGGCGGCGTGAGCAATGGCAAGTTGTCAGTGTCGAGATAGTAAGGAGGAACGCCGGGTCCGCCGCTGGTGTTGTAAATGGTCTGGTTTGTCCAGATGACGGTGTGTGGCGAGGCGTTCGATGGATCGTTGACCGTGGCGGAAACCGGAACGTTGACTGCAGTGTAATTCGCGTTGCCATCGGTGGCATTCATCGCAAACGTCGGGGTGGCCTGCGGTGACGGCAATGCGGGCGGCGATGTAATTGCCAGAGGGCTGTTAGCGGGATCGCGCGTGACGGTAAAGTTCGTGACAAAAGTGACGTTGCCGTTGTCTAAAACAGTAATCACTCCAGGAGCGTCGGGCAGGCAGGGACCTGGTATCCCCAGCACCAAATACCCATTCCCGTCCTTTTCCGGATCGCACGCGGGAGGTCCTTGAGTCGAGTTGAAGCAGCCGCTGCCCGCGTCGTAGGTCCACATCACATCAAATGCGACGTTGCTGGGATATAGGACATAGAATTCAAAGGTCTCGCCGTCAACTGCATTCATTGCCTCAATCGCCTGTACTACTGCGTAGTCCGAAGTATATGCGACGCCCGGATCGTTGGCAGGAGCCAGATTCGGCAGTACCACGCAGGTGGGATCATTCATGTCGGGCATGCACCAGGCGCCGGCGCTTTCGTCGGTCGTCTGCTCGAAGAAAGTGTTGAAATCTCCCTCGAATATGTAGTTGAAAGCATTCTCGGTGGCGAATCGGTAGGTGTTCACCAGGTATCCATTCTCGGTGGTCGGATCCGGCGGTGCGATAAGATTTGGATGTGGCTGATCGATACTCTCCCGCAGCACCCGCCGGGGTGTGGACTGCGTTCTAACCAGGACGTTCCCGTTTTCTTCGACCAGGCTCAGGACAGGTTCCGCCCACGCACTCGACGACAGCCCCACCATCAACGCTGCAATCAACAGAACCCGATTGATTCCCATCGCAGTGCTCCTATCGAGAAACCCAAAAGCTACAACGGCTAAACTTCCCTCTCCGCGAAAATCCTCGTAGTCCGCGGTTACTCATCTTTTTTGTGCTTATGCCGGCGATGCCGCTTACGCCGCTTGTGATGCCGGTGCTTGTGGTGCCTATGTTTGGGCTGGCGCGGCAGCGGATCGACCACGATGCCCTGCGGTGCGCTCAGTCCCGTCAGCGGGCCGCTGATCGTCGCGCTGGGCGCCACGTTGCCGTTGCTGCCCGTCGCATAGACCGCAACGCTGTCAGCGCCTCCCACCGCGCTGCCATCGTTAGTTACATAGATATTGCCGCTGGGATCGAGCGCGACGCCCGTAGGAGAATCAAGGCCGGTGTTGTCGCCGGTGTCATCGCCAACGATGGCAGTGATTGGGGCAACATTCAGGACGCCCGTGCTGCTCCCAACCGCCCCGTACTCCGTCACGCTCCCTAGACCGTCGATGCCCCCGGCCGCATTCGCCACATAGACGTTGCCGGTTGAGTCGAGTGCGATAGCGAACGGTATCGCAAGCTCTGTGTTGTCGCATGGAGCGCAACTGGGATCGTCGCTGATGGTCACGGTTGGCGCAATATCGCCGTTGCTACCGGCCGAATAGACGGTAACGCTGCCGATCCCGTCGGGTCCGCCTGTGGCATTCGCCACGTAGATATTGCCGCTCGAATCGACGGCGACGCCGATCGGGAAACTGAGACCAGTGATGTCCCCGGTATCGTCACCGGCGATAGTGGTGGTTGGAGCAATGTTGAGGTTGCCGCTTCTGTTTCCCAGCGGTGAATACTTGGTGACGCTGCCGAACTCATCAAAGCCACCGGTGCCATTCGCCACATAGATGTGCCCACTGGAATCTACGGCAACGCCGGTGGGAAAATTGAGCAGAGTGTTATCGTTCCCGCCGCCGCTGCTGATGACCGCGACTGGCGGCTCGTTGGCATACGTGCCGTACGGGTAGATGGAGATGCTGTCCACGCCGCCGAAGGTGCTTCCAGCGTTGGCCACATAGATGTTGTCGCTGGAATCGAGTGCGATTCCAACGGGCGCTTCGATCTCTGTCTCGGAACTGATGGTAGCGCTGGGGGCGGCATTACCACTGCTGCCCGAAGAATAGACGGTGACGCTGTCGAACCCTCCAACGGCGCTGCCGGCACTGACAACATACAGGTTCCCGACGGAATCGACGGCGACCCCAAACGGCAGATCCAGCCCGGTCGCGCCTCCGCTGATGGTTGCGCTGGGCGTCACGTTGCCGTTGCTACCGGCGGCATAGACGGTCACGGTGTCCGCGCCGCCGTTAACGCTGCCGTCGTTGGTTACGTAGAGCTTACCGCTGGAATCGACCGTGATCCCTCCGGGAGAATTCAGCCCCGTATGGCCCCCGCTGATAGTCGCGCTGGGCGTTACATTGGGATAGTTCGGCTGGCTAGAGAGACTTGCGAGCGGCGGAAAGACGGTGACGGTATCGGGGTCGCCATTAAGGCTGGCGGAGTTCGCCACGTAAATGTTGCCGCTGGGATCGACGGCGATTCCGTAGGGTAGTTCAATTCCGGTGGCGGCTCCGCTGACAGTCGCGCTGGGGTGGAATTTCCGTTGGCGCCAGCTGCGTAGATGGTAACGCTGTCGTTTCCGCCGATTTCGCTACCGTCATTCGCTACGTAGAGGTTTCCGCTCGAATCGACCGCGATGCCGGTTGGATTGCCCAGCCCTGTATTGGCGCCGGAGATAGTGTCGATCGGGGTCACATTGCCGGCGCTGCCTGCGGCATAGACGGTGATGGTGTCGGCGTCTCCTATCACGCTTCCGGCATTAGCAATGTAGAGTTTTCCGCCGGAATCAAGCGCGATGCCGGTAGGGTTGTCGAGCCCGGTGTTGTTTCCACCAATGGTCGATATTGGAACCGAGTTGCGATTGCTCCCCGGCGCATAGACCGTCACCGTGTTACCGTTTTGGTTTGTCACGTATAGATTGCCGCTCGAGTCTCGGGCGAGGCCGAATGGGCTGGACAATCCGGTTCCTGAAGAAAGCGGAGCGATATTGCCGCTGGAGCCGGCCAGGTATGCGGTCACATCGTTGGCGTTGAGATTGGTAACGTAAAAGGTGACAGCGGCAGCCGTCGCGGTCGGGGTCGCTGTGGGTGTCGCAGTTACCGAGGCGGTTGCGGTTACAGTTGATGTTGACGTTGGAGTCGCTGTTTTCGTTACCGTGGCTGTCGCAGTTGCAGTCGCTGTGGGTGTCGCGGATATTGTGGCGGTTGGCGTTGCCGTCTTGGTTGCGGTCGCAGTCTTTGTTGCAGTGGCCGTGGCAGTTGCAGTCGCGGTCGCCGTGGGCGTCGCAATTGCCGTCGCTGTGGCTGTAGCCGTCGCGGTAGCGGTAGCTGTAGGCGTAGCCGTAGCGCTGGGCTGTGCCGCGATGTAAGTCCCGATCAACCCTAGCGACGTGGTGGCCGCCGTCATCGTCCAGCTATTACTGAGCGCTCCGGTTGAGTTGACGATTTGATCTGCCGTGAACAGCATCGGTGCCGTCGTCGATTGATTGTCGAGACTGGAGCCGTTTGCCGGACCCGAGGATAGCGTCTTGACCGCCGCGAAACCGACCGCGCCTATCGCGATTTCAGATGCCGAAGTAGTTGTCGGCGTCGTCCCGGTTCCGGCCATTTTGGATGCGGTGCCTTGCTGGTTGATCATTGACTGATCGAGTACACCGGCATTCGTCAGCACTCCTGTAAGCTCGACGATCTCCAGCGTTACCGCCCGTTGTACGGAGCCGCTGATCGTGACCGTAACTGTGTCGGCGCCACCCGCGACATTGGGACAGTACCATTGCTCCAAGTCCAGCACCGGCGCGGAGCCGGGCGCTACATGCGGTCCCTGATAGCATGTGGTTCCCAGGCTATCAGTCACGCTGCCGGTCTGGGTGCCGCTGGCGAGCGCGAAGGTCGCCACTACCGTGTCGCCTGCGGTCGTGCTCGAGCCAAACGCCAGACTCAGCTTCAACGACAACGTCGTCCCTTCTGTGATCCCGTGCTGTACGATGGGTCCAGTGGGCGTCGCAGTAGCGGTTGGGGTGGCAGTTGCCGTGGCTGTCGCAGTTGTCGTCGCCGTAGCCGTCGTCGTTGGAGTGGGCGTTGCAGTTAGGGTCGCCGTGGCGGTGGACGTTGCGGTGGCAGTGGCTGTGGCGGTCACGGTCGCAGTGGCTGTAGCTGTCACTGTAGGGGTAGCCGTAGCGCTGGGCTGCGCGGCGATGTAAGTCCCGATCAATCCGAGCGAAGTGCTGGCCGCCGTCATGCTCCAGCTGTTGCTGAACTCTCCGGTCGAAGTGACGATCTGATCCGCCGTGAACAGCGAGGGTAGGGTCGTGGATTGACTATCGAGGCCAGCGCCGTATGCCGGACCCGTGGACAGCGTCTTAGTCGTAGCGAAGCCGACCGCGCTGATCGCGATTTCAGATGCCGAGGTGGTAGTCGCCGTCGTATTGGTTGTGGCGGTCTTGGATGACGGGTTCTGGTAAGTCGCCGACTGATCCAGCACGCCGGGACTGGTCAGCACTCCCGCAAGCTCCACGATCTCCAGCGTTACCGCCCGTTGTACCGCGCCGCTGATCGTTACTGTAACCGTGTCGGCGCCGCCCGCGACATTCGGGCAATACCATTGCTCCAGGTCCAGCACCGGCGCGGAGCCGGGCGCTATATGCGGTCCCTGATAACAGGGGGTTCCCAGGCTGTCGGTCACGCTGCCAGTCTGAGTGCCGCTGCTCAGCGCGAAGGTCGCCACCACCGTGTCGCCCGCGGTCGTATTCGAGCCAAACGCCAGACTCTACTGCAACGACAACGTCGTCCCTTCACTGATCCCGTGCTGTACAACCGTCTGTGCGCTAGCAGCAGTTGCCCACGCCAGCGAAAGGGCGAAAGACAAAAACACCGCGATGAACAAACGCGGACCGGCAGCGACGGCGACTACGACGCGTGGAGGCGAAGTTGCGGCACTCTGGGCCGCAGCCACTTCTCTTGCGAAATGCGTGTGATGCTCAGCACTACGCATACCCCATCCTCTCTCGTGGACTCTGGCAACGTGCGGGAGGTGAGAGGTAGCCTGACATCCGAGTTGGATCTAAGTTGGATATACACGTCACAAGCTCGGTTGCGTCGTCACTGAGAATCGAGAATCGAGCAGGTCGCGCAACTCGGCATTCCGTCGAGCGAGTAAGCGAGGCTCTGAGCCGAGTATCTGCGTGTAACAAGCATGACCGAGGAGCAGCGGAAAGCTTTACTGGACAGGCATAACTTGTCCGCTTTGACGGCTTGCCCGAATTGCTTCCCGGCAACCTGCGCAACGCTCTCGATCATCGACGCCCCCGTTCGAGATCTCGCATCGTTCCTGTCGCCACGTTGGCCTGGCTGCGACAGTCGCCAGCGTATTTAGTCAAGACGCCCAGCAGTGTCAACACTTGGCTGTGGATAATCGACAATTGGTTATCGGCGCGAAGCGCAGGGACGCTCGAAAACTGCCGTGGCCCGGAAAAACCTGAGCCGGTCCCGATCAGGCTGCGCGTCAGGCACGAATTTCTGCCGCGTTGAGGCGGCGGAAAATGAATTGGATTTTGACCGCTTGCGTCAACTTAAGTACCGCGGCGCACGCGGGGTTCCGCATTATCGGCTATCATGCTACATAGCTCATCATGCAAACACTGGGACAGTTCATTGTTGAGCGGCGCAAGGAGCTGGGGCTGGCGGGGCGCGAGGTGGTGGCGGAGGTGCGCAACTCCGATGGCAAGCCAATCTCGATTCCGTTTCTGGTTGACCTCGAACACGACCGCCGCAAGCCTTCCGACGAAGTCCTTGAACAACTCGCCAAGGTTCTCAAGGTCGATTCGGATGTGCTCTACTTTCTGGCAGGGCGGTTTCCAGCCGACCTCAGCGCGACGACCGTCAACAGTGCGGAGGAGCTGGCAGCCGGCTGGAAGGCATTTCGGCGAGAAGTAAAGCGCAGGAAGAAGCCGTGAAGATGATCCCGGACAGGACCGGGCGCTTTCCGGAGCGTCCGCACTGGGAGATCCGCGAGCTTGAGCAGATGTGCGAGGAGACAATGACCTCGTTTCTGCGCCAGCACTTCGGGTTCGAGCGCATCCCGGTGCCGACCGAGGCGGTCATGATGCTGATCGAGCGTGACGCCGCCGACCTCGACCTGGCGACGAATCTCTCCGACGAGATGCACGAGGTCTTTGGCTTCACCCAGTTCGAGCGCGGCCGAAAGCCGCTGGTTAAAATCGCGCGGGAACTGTGGGAGCAACGGCACCGCAACAATCGATTGCGCACAACCCTGACTCACGAATATGGCCACGTAATGCTGCACACGTGGCTGTATGACAAGTACGGCACTGCCCGTGCTCCGCACCGCTGTTACTGGCAGAGCCTGCTTCCAACCGAGCGAGTGGTGGACTGGTTTGAGTGGCAAGCGGGCTACGCTTCGGGCGCTTTGCTGATGCCGGAGAGCTTCGCGCGTCGAACGGTCGAAGCGTATTTCCAGCATCGCTTTGAGCGTCCGCCGGCCGCCAAGGGCTCGCCAGAAGCGTCAGCGCTCTGCCACCGCATTTCTCTGGCGTTCGATGTATCCGTCGAAGCCGCCACCGTGCGGCTCTCCCAGCTCGGCTATCTGACCGAATAGCCCGCCAATAAGATCCCGACCGTTTCGCGTAGAACGATCCTCACGCTTGACACTTGTTTTGTATATCGCTATATAGCGAAGTAGTCATATAGCCAATTCAAGGCACTGCCCATGACCCAAGCCGCTATGAAGCAAGCGCCGAAATCGAACGTCAGATGGCTCATCGCTGCCTGCGCCGGCATCCTCTTCGCGCTTCGAGCCGAACCGTTGTGGGCCGCACAGTACGCCGGCGCCCTGCCCTGGGATCAGACGCTCGGCGCGATTCAGGACATCCTGGTCGGTCCCGTGGCTCACGTTGTAATAACGCTGAACTTCGCCTTCTCGGCGATCCTGTACACGGTCGGCAGCCATCAGCGAGCAGGCCGCTTGTTGGCAGGCGGATTGGCAGCTTACGCCGGGCTGATTGCTGTCCATTTGCTGACTTACCTCTCGCCCTTCTGAGCAGTCCATTCCAAGCGACCATTGGTGGAGGTCCGATATGAAACTCGCACGCATCGCAAAGCCGCTTCGTTCCGTACAGGTGCGCGTGACGCTAGCCGGCGACCTGAACGCCGCGCTCGAGAGCTACGCGCGCTACTACGAACACGTTCACGGCGACCCGGTGGATTCGAAGGCGCTGATTCCGGAGATTCTCAGTGCCTTTCTACAAGCCGACCGTGAGTTCCAGTTGTGGTCGCGCTCTGGCGCTCCCAGTCAGCAGCGCCACGCCGCAGTTCCGCCTTCAACCAACGGCAGCACCAAGCCACAACCGTGACTGCCTTCAACGCAAACACCGATGCCGTGCTTCGCACGTGTGTGCATTTGACACGTCACTCATCGCCTGGATGAACGCGATTCGTGCAAGTACCCGTAAACATTGCGCAGACGCTGTCTACAGGAACACGTGCGAAGCCGTCCAAGCCCCCGCCAAATCAGCGTAAACACCCGTCTACATAGACCTTTGGAGAAGCAGCCATGAGCACGCGATCGATCTCAACCCGAGTCCCGCAGGAAATCGCTGATCACCTTGCGGCTGAAGCGCGCCGCCGAAGCGTCACCGAGAGCGATCTCATCCGCGAGATTCTCACCGCGCGCTACCTCGGCGCCGGTCCGTCCGCGACGGAACCTCGGCCACAAAGCCAACCGTTGGATGGGTACGCGCAGCTCATCTTCGAGATCGCCAAGACTCGCTCCGTCATTCTGCATTCGCTCGACCACACGCTCGGAGCGGACGTGGTCGAACGAGATCATCGACGCCGCCGAGCAGACCGCCAAGGAACACGTCGCGCAGGTGCTCAAGAGCAAGGAGATCCAGCCATGACGCCCGCCATCCGTCAGGCAATTCACGAACACACCCTACGTGCTTCGCTGGAGTTCAAACTCAGAGAGGCGCTCCGTTACCTCCTCCTGACTGCGGCCATCTGGGTCGAGATGACCGTGTGCCTGGTCTGGCACTGGACCGGCCATTATGGTGGTCCCGCTGCGAACCGCTATTTCATCCGCTGGTTTCTGGCGTGGTTCCTGACACAGGAAATTCCGCTGACCTTCGCGTCACTCCCCTATCGTGGCGGGCGCTACACCATCACCAGCATGTACGCCTTCCTCAATTACAAGTATTACCTCGGCGGCTCGTTCGCTTCATGGTATTGGCATTACGCGCCCTGGGGCGCCGTACTCACCGGTCTCATCGAGGCGGGGCTGCTGGCGGTCCTTCAGATATCCGATGCTCCGCCAGAGGCCAGGCATGTTCGGGGCATCACGCTGGTTTCGGCGCGCAAACTCGCCCGCAGGCTGGGCAGTCGCGCGGGCATTGGGCTGGCCGGCGTTCGGATACCGCGAGCGCTGGAGTGCCAGCACTTTCTCATCGCCGGCTCGACCGGCTCCGGCAAGTCGGTCGCGATACGTTCGCTACTGCGACAGATCAGGGAGCGGGGAGAAACCGCGGTCGTCGTGGACCCGGAGTGCGAGTTCGTCTCGGAGTTCTATCAGCCCGGTCGCGGCGACTTCATCCTGAATCCGCTCGATGCACGCTGCCCGCGCTGGTCACCATGGTACGAGCTTCGCGATGAAAATCATGACGCGGACTGCGAAGCACTGGCCGCGTCGTTACTTCCAGATCCGCCCGACGCCTACCACGAGGGCGGGGCGAGCTTCTTCTTCCGTCAGAGCAGCCGGACGCTGCTGACGAGCATCTTCCGGATCGCCGAGCCCAAGGAAGCCGCGTCGATCCCGCGCCTCCTGACCCTGCCGCGAGCTGAACTCAGACAGGCTCTGGCAGGCACGCCAGCCGAAGCGCTCATCGATCCCGGAGCGCACGAGCAGGGCGCCGGCATTGTGGCCACCGCCGCAAATGCGACCAAGTCGTTCCAGTACCTGCCGGTACAGGCGCCGCGAACTTGGAGCGCACTGGAGTGGTCGGCGCAGCGCAACGGCTGGCTCTTCCTGACCTCGTCGGAGGAATCAAAAGACGCCGCGCTTCAACTCCAAAGCGTGTGGTTGGATTGCATCATCCACCGCCTGATGAGCAGCGAACTTGGGCCGCGCCGACGTGAACAGGTATGGATCGTGGCCGACGAGCTTGCGGTGCTGAGACGCCAGGCGAAGCTCGAGGATCTGGTTGTGCGTGGCCGGAAGCGCGGCTTGGCGGTCGTGCTGGGCTTTCAGGCCATCACCCAATTACGAACCATTTACGGCGCCAACCAGGCCGCCACACTGGTCGCGTCGCCCGCCACCAAGCTGATTCTGAGAACCGGAGAGCCTGAGACAGCCCAATGGTGCAGCGCGCAGATCGGCGAGCGCGAAGTCGAGCGCGGCCATCTGAGCGCTAACGCGAGTCATGGAGGCCGATACTCGTTCGGTATTCGTGAACAGCGAACGACGGAACCGGCCGTGATGCCTGCCGAGATGCAACTGCTCCAGCCGCTGTCGGGCTACCTGTGCATCACCGGTCATCACCGCTCGTTCGTGCGCTTCGACTATCTCGCGCCCCAAGTCCGACAGGAAGGTTTCATCCCGCGCGTCAATCTGCCTGCGCCAGTGATAACAGCGCGACGGGCGCAGGTGATCCCGCTGCATCCTGCCGCCGCGAGCAAACGAAGGAAACGGATCTGAGCCATGCTGGTAATGTCGAAAGGCGCGCTCAGTGTAGGCCAGGCCGAGACCTACTATCAGGAGAAGTACTCCGAGGACGACTACTATACCGAGTCCCACCGCGTCGCCGGCGAGTGGTCCGGGAAAGCGGCCGAGATCCTCGGGCTGAGTGGGACCGTCAGCGAGGAAGACTTTCGGACCATCTTGCGCGGAACGAGACCCGGTAGCGGCGAAGTGCTTGTCAGCCCCGCCGCCGGCCGGGACGAACGCCGCGCAGGTTGGGATGCGACTTTCAATGCGCCCAAGTCAGTCAGCATCCAGGCGCTCGTTGGCGAAGATTCGCGCCTGCTAGAGGCGCATCGGCGTGCGGTCGAGTTCGCACTCTCGGAACTTGAAAAGTTCGCACAGGCGCGCCGCCATCGCGGACAGGAGTGGGTTACCACTGGCAACTTCGTTGCGGCCCGCTTCGAGCACATCGCCGCGCGGCCATCGGAGACCGGGACCCAGGACGGCTACGGCCCCGACCCTCATCTCCACACGCACGTCGTAATCGCCAACATGACGCTTCGGCCGGACGGCATGTGGCGGAGTCTCGACCCCGTCGAGATCTATCGCAGCCAGAGCTTCACGACCGCGGTTTACCGCTCGGAACTTGGCCGCGAGGTCCAAGCGCTCGGATATCAAATCAGCGTAACCGCGGCCGACGGACGCTGGGAGCTGCAAGGATACACGCGCGAACAGGTAATGGCGTTTTCCCGCAGACGCCAAGACATCGAAGCACTTCTGAATCGCCAAAACTCGACCGGAGCGGCAGCGGCCCAAATCGCCGCCCATCAAAGCCGCCTCGCCAAAGAAAAGCGCAACGAAAATGAGCTGCGCGCGGAATGGAAGGCGCGCGCTCATGACAATCGAATCGCACTCGCCGAGATTTCGGAACGCGCGCTCGCGCGCGGCCCCTCGCAGGCGGTTTCTCCGGCCGCGATCGAGGAGGCGCTCAGCTTCAGCGTAGCTCACAACACCGAACGCGAAGCCGTTACTGACCGGCGCGCTCTGGAACGTACCGCTCTTCAGTACGCAATGGGAATCGCCGATCTGGTGGGTGTGCGGCGCGAGACCGGCCTTCGGGAATCACGTGGCGATCTAATTGCTCTTGGAACTTCGCCTTCGTCTCCGGCGATTGCGTACACCACGCCCGAGATGGTGGCGCTGGAGCGTGAGAATCTCGAACTCATGCGCGCCGGCAGAGGGCGCGCCCAGTCAATCACTACCGAACAGCGCGCGCGTAGTTGGGCAGCGGGCCGCTCACTATCCGCCGAACAGGTGCAGGCAGCAACGCTGACACTGACCGCGACTGATTGGCTTACCGCGATCGAAGGTCGCGCAGGCGCAGCGAAGACCACCACGGTCGGAGCGCTTAACGAGTTCGCTGACAGCACTGGCTACACTGTACGCGGTTTCGCTCCGACCACGCGCGCCGTAAAAGCGCTCTCCGAAGCCGGCATCCGGTCCAGAACAGTGGCGAGTCTGCTCGCAAGCCCGCTTCCTGATCGGGCACCCAAAGAGCTGTGGATCATCGACGAGTCGAGCCTGCTCGGTACTCGCCAGATGAACGCGCTGCTGCACAAGGCGCGAGAGGCCGGGGTCGGTCGGGTCGTCTTCGTCGGCGACCAGCGCCAGCATCACGCCATCGAGGCTGGCCGGCCCATCCAACAGATGCAGCGAGCAGGCATGTCCGTCGCGCGATTGGAGACCATCCGTCGCCAAGTCGATCCCGGATTGCGTGAAGCGGTCACGCTCGCGTCGCGTGGAGAGGTCGGACAGGCAATCGCACTCCTCGAGCGGCAGGGCCGCGTCCGCGAGATCGTAGATCCGAATGAGCGCCACGCAGCGATCGCGCGCGAATACCTTGCTGCGCACGAAGCAGGTGAAAAGGTTCTCGTCGTCAGCCCGGCCAACGATGAGCGCCGCCAGTTGAACGCGGCAATTCGCGCGGCCCTCAAGGAACGCGGGCACATCAGCTCCGACGGACGAGAACAGATCGTGCTCGTGAAACGCGAGCTGACCCGGCCTCAGCGTAAACGCGGACAGAGTTACGAGGTCGGCGACGTGCTCCGATTCCGGCGGGGAAGTGCGCGCCTGGGCATCGATCGCGGAAGTTACGCCCAGATCGAAGCAATCGATCCGGAACGGAACCAAATGGTGGTACGAGATGAAGGAGGAAAAGCTGTCAGCTACGATCCCTCGCGGCTGTCCGGAGTCGAGGTCTTCCGTCAGGAGCGCCGCGTTCTCGGCGCAGGCGACCGGATTCAATTCCGCGCGCCGGATCGTGCCCTTGGCGTCGCTAATGGAGAGTTTGCGACAATCATTGCCATCGACGATCACAGAGCGCGGCTGCGCATCGACAACGAGCGCCAGATCGGCGCGGCAATCGCACGTCTGAAGCACATCGACTACGGCTACGCCTCGA
Organism: uncultured delta proteobacterium; assembly: GCA_963711565.1. GTDB lineage: Bacteria > Desulfobacterota > Binatia > Binatales > Binataceae > Binatus. The sequence goes on from CAVQEQ010000003.1 coordinate 1,012,501, forward strand.
CCTCCCACTCAAGCCAAGGCGCCACGGTTGATCGTGTGATCGCTAATATCGATACGCTCCGCTCGGCTGAACTCGTGAACCGCAAGCAGTTCTACGTCTCAATCAGCCGGGCGCGCCACGCAGCGACGATCTACACCGACCACCGCTCGGCCCTCCAGCACGCGGTCAGCCGCACCCGCGAGAAGTCGATCGCCTTGGAGCGCCTCGATCTAAACGCGGGACGAGACATCACGATGGTTCCAGAACCACGCCGCCAGACCATCACGCCGAGCCACGGAATTCGCAGGTGACCCGGTCATGCCGGGCACTACTGTCGAATCGTTACGTTCATCGTCGCTCCGCTATGAGCGCGGGCACTCGGACTCCGCAAGCTTCGCCGCTCGGCCACGCGGCGCAAGGCGCCGCTCACGCTCCGCTTCGCGCCGCTGTGAAGGTGGCGCTTGCTCCGCGCGCAACCGCGCCGCCGGCACTCCGCGCCGAACGCTGCGCTCGGCACGCTTGCAACGCTCCGCTGCGCGCATCTCAGAATCCGGCACCGCCCTCCAGACTCGATCGAGAGGGCGGCGCCTTCAAAATGCCGCGCATTCAAACAGGATCGGAGCGCCCTGGCCCTTGGGGCAAGCGGGCGCGGACAGTCAGATTGAAGCCGTCGGGTTGCGCAAAAAACTGTGCTTACATCCGCGCTTGACTTATGCTCTAAATATAGCTAAATAGCTAATTGAACCAAAGGGTAACTTCATTCGAGTCTGGACTGATAGCACCAGCCAATTGTTGTTCGATGGCTGCGAACCTCAAATTTGAACGCGAAGGGGAAGGAGCCGCCGCACGGCAAGCAGCGCTCTCGGCGGTACTGCGCGCAACCGCCGGGGATGCCAAAGTCCTCGAACTCTATCAGCTTCTCACCGCAGAACAGGCGGCCCGCTTTCTCGGCCTGGCTGAGCCGACCCTTCGCGACATGACTTATCGACACGAGTTACCTCACGTAAAGGTTGGCAAGCGGGGCGTCCGTTATCGCGTTATTGATTTGATTGGCTGGAGCGACCGCCGGAGCGTCGCTGTTGCATCTTGAGTGAATGATCACGAACTCGCGAAGCTCTGCCCGACCAGCCCTTGGTAACGGGGAACACGCCAGTTACTGGGTCACGCCGGCGCGGAGAAGGAGGCGACGAACATGGCACGAGTCGGTAGCAGGGATCGCGGCCTTTTTGAGCGGCCGACGGGTTCCGGAATTTGGTGGATTCGGTATCACGACCTGAACGGAATAGAGCGGCGGGAGAAGGCCGGCCCGAAAGGATTTGCGCGCAAGCTGTACGAGAAGCGAAAGACTGAAATCCGTGAAGGCCGATACTTCCCACCCGAACGCCGAAGACCGGTGATGTTTGCCGATATCCTCCAAAGCTACCAGCGCGCCGCCGAAGCGGAAGGCCGGTCCGAAGCATGGGGTCCAGAACGTTACCGCCGATTGCGAGAGAGGTTCGGCGGCCAACCTGCCGCCTCAGTTACTCCGGCAGCGGTCGAGGCTTTCCGCGATGAATTGTCGCGCGACCATGCGCCAGCAACCGTCAATCGCCACCTTCAACTCTTGCGCGCCATTTTTCTCAGAGCGCTCCGTGACGGCAAAGTCGAATCAGCTCCAACTGGCAAGGTCAGATTCTATCGCGAGAACAACAAGCGCGTGCGCTATCTGAGCGATGAGGAGGAACTCCGGCTCTTCGATGCGTTGCCGAATTGGTTACATCCCCTCGTGACCATCGCGCTCCACACCGGGATGCGCAGAGGAGAGCTGCTCAATCTTTGTTGGGCCGACGTTGATTTTACTAGCGGGACTATCACGGTCCGCGAACCGAAGTCGGGAGAAAACGAGCACGTCGTTATGAACGATACCGCGAGGCAGACGCTTCGAGCTCTATGGGAGAAGCGATCAAAAGTCGTCGCGATCAAGCCTCGGGGACAAGACAATTCGGGCGGTTACGTTTTCACCGCACCTGAAGGCGGTTACATTCACACTCTCAACCGATACTGGTACCCAGCGCTAGGACGCGCCCAGATCGAATCCTTCCGCTTCCACGACCTGCGACACACCTTCGCCTCGCGCGCTGCTATGAGCGGCGTCGATCTGTATACTCTACAAGGGCTGATGAGGCACCGAAGTCCACAGATGACGCAACGCTATGCGCACCTGAGCGCGGCTCATCAGCGAGAGGCCGTTCGGACTCTTGATCGTTGGCGGCAGCGACAAAACGCGGCGTTGCAGAGTTGAGGATTGGTGCCGGTTGTGGTGCCGGTTCGCCCACGAATTTGGACGGAATCCAACGAGTTCAAACGATGAAAAGTCCTTGCATTTCTTAGATTCCTGAGTAGCAGTATCGGTTCCGGCGCGTTCTCATAACCCGGAGGTCGAAGGTTCAAATCCTTCCCCCGCAACCATTAGTCTCACTTTTCTCGCCAATCAAATTTGGGCGATTATATACTTGACGTACCGATTTGTGTATAGTTTCGGGCCAAATGAAAGGGGAGGCCCGAATGTATGCCCGAAACGATTGCGATCAAACCCGCCGATCTTCTGATCGATGAAGAGAATCCGAGGCTCTCACAACCGAACGTCGGTCAGCACAAAGCTCAACAAGCGCTAGCCGAACACCAACAGAAAAAGTTAGAGAGATTGGCTCACGACATCCAGCTTTACGGACTCGATCCGTCATCGCTGCCGATTGTGATGCCGTATGGAGAGGGCTCCAATCGATACCTTGTTCTCGAAGGTAATCGGCGGCTGCTGGCTCTGAAAGCATTGGAAAATCCAGACTCGCTAGCGGAAGGACTCAAGCCAAACATACTCAAACAAATCCGCCGCATCAGCCACGCATATCAAGAGAATCCGATTGAGACAGTTCAATGCGTGGTCGTGGCCAGCCGCGATGAAGCCCGACATTGGATGGAGTTGCGTCACACTGGACTAAACGAAGGGGCTGGGCTGATGGATTGGGGCTCTGACGAAGCGGCGCGGTTTCGTGCGAGAACCGGCGGTCTAGAAATCCATTCGCAAGCGTTGAACTTCTTGGAGCAGCTCGGTGCCTTGACGCCAGAACTACGCCGAAAAGTTCCTGCCACAAGCTTCAAACGCCTAATCGGAACGCCAGAGGTTCGCGCGAAACTTGGCGTCGAGGTGTTGGACGGCAAACTGTACCGGCTCGCTGACAAAAAGCGCATCGCGAAGGCGATGATGTACGTCGTAAACGATCTCGCTTCCGGCGCGACTAAGGTCGGCAAGATATACCTTAGACCCGATCGCATCAAATATGCGGATGCTCTTCCGAAAGAGATCGTAGTCACGGCGACGACGAAGTCTGGTCATGGCGAGCCGATTGATTCATCGAGTGGTTCGGCGCGTCCGCGAGGAGCGACTACGCCGCGCCCTCGTTCGCGTGACAAGTTGATTCCGCGCGATTGCGTTCTCAACACGACTGATCTTCGGTGCCGCGATATTGAGAGTGAATTGCGCCGATTGAGTCTCACCAATTCAGCGAATGCCGTCAGCGTGCTGTTCAGAGTCTTCATCGAGCTTTGCGCAGACGATTACATTGAGCGGCTCAAGCTGCCTCTCACGGCAGACGACAGGCTCGTCACCAAATTGCAGATCGCGTCGCACGATTTGGTGACGCGCAACAAACTGACTAAACAGCAAGCTCGCCCCGTAAATCGCGCAGCGGCCAAAGATTCTTTTCTCGCCCCGTCCGTCAATATCTTTAACGACTACGTTCACAACAAGAACGTGTTTCCGGCGGGCGGCGATCTGCGCGCCTACTGGGATAGCTTACAGCCGTTCGTTGTCGCGATGTGGGCACCATGAGCGCAGCTATGGCCATGAACAGTTCAATCGGCTAAGTTGCGCGGTATGCCCTTTTACACGCCCCTCAGATACCCAGGTGGAAAGCGTCGGCTAGCGCACGCGATAATGCTCCTGATCAGGGAGACCGGCTTGAAAGATGTGCAATATGCTGAGCCGTTTGCTGGCGGCGCGGCTGTCGCTTTGGCGCTTCTCTTTGAAGAATATGCATCGGTAATCCACATCAACGATCTGAGTCGTCCCGTATACGCCCTCTGGCACGCGGTTCTCAACGATACGAATGAACTGTGTCGTCGAATCGAAAAGTCACGAACCACGATAGCCGAATGGAAACGACAGCGCGCCGTTTATGTGCGGCGGGATGAAGCTGACCTTCTAGAGTTAGGATTTGCCGCACTCTTCCTGAACCGCACAAACCGTTCGGGAATCATCAACGGGGGTGTCATCGGCGGACAGAAACAAACCGGAAAATGGGGAATCGACGCGCGGTTCAACAAGCCGGAACTCATACAGCGCATCCGAAAAATCGGTCGGTACAGCAATCGCGTCCGGCTATATCAGTTGGATGCGATTGCGTTTACGGATCGTCTCGCACCCACGCTCGGACGCGATGCGTTTTTTTTCTTCGATCCGCCCTACATGGAAAACGGTCAAGACCTCTACTTAAACGACTACAGCGAGGACGATCATCGGCGCTTGGCAGCCCGCGTATTTCAACTCGAACAACCTTGGGTCGTAACTTACGACTATGCCGCAGTGTCGTCTGGCCTATACTCTTCGCAGCGTCGGATGATTTACGGGTTTCCCTACAGCGCGCAGAATCGGTACAAAGGCAGAGAGGCGATGTTTTTGTCCGATCGCCTGACGCTACCGAATACGTGGGACGGATCAAAGCCGATTCTTCTGGCCTCGCCAGATTCGGAGTATCCGTATTATGGTAGGTTATCGAGTATGAAAACTCATCCTGAAATGGAAGAAGGCCCCAAGGCAGCCGACCGTTTCGTCAATGCATTGAAAACGGTTCTCGCTGTATCCAAAAGCGCGGTTCCCAATCCGTTCAGGAAGCCACGGCGCAAGAAAAAAAGCCCGACTACTCGCAAGAGCTAGCGGGCTTTTCGGCACTGGTTCAGTTTGAATCTTCGTAATATTCTTCGTCCACAATCCAGGGCCAACCGAAGGTGAATGCGAGCGCTCGCGCGGCCTCTAAACGCTCGGCGAATTTCTGAGCAAGCGGATCAAAGTTCTCATCGTCGTCGCACGGCGGTGCGCTGCCATACTCTGTATCTTGACCAGCATCGACAAACGCTCGTGACGATCCTTTTTCACTGACCATAGTTCGCCAACGTGGTCTCGTCGTCATGGAAATTGACCTCGATTCTAGGTTTTTCGTTTGCCTCGGTTTTGTCGCTGGCGCTCTAGTTGAGCACTGCGGGAGATGGTTCGATGTCCTTGCCGGTCAGGTGCTCGTAGGTCAGTCGTTTGTCCGTGATCTGGGCGAGTGCGCGACTGAATCGGTCGAACTCTCCGCCCTTGCGATTGTTGAATCGAAACGCCTGCTCGTCCAGATAGCGGAACAGATGGAACGGCTCGACGCTGATATACGTTCCCTTCAATCCGCGTTTTAGCAGACTCCAAAAATTCTCGATGCCGTTCGTATGTACGTTACCTCGCACGTAGGTTTCAGCGTGATCGATCACGTTATGCACGTACTCGCGATCCAATCCGTGATAGCCAAGCCACGCATCGCTGAAAATATATGAACCGCCTTTAATGTGTTCTCGGACGAAACCTTGAAGTGTCGATGCCTGCGTATTGGCGATGTGGCGTAAGCGAACCTTCTTGGTATTACGATCCAGCACTCCCATCACGATTGCTTTTCCGGCCCCGCCCGTGCCCGTGATCTTTGCCTTCTTGTTTTTGTGCATGTTGCGGGCGAGGCCACCGATAAAAGATTCGTCTACTTCAAACTCCCCAGACGCTAGCTCAAACCCGCCATCTTTCAGGGCCATGCGGAGTCGATGAGCCATGAACCATGCGGTCTTTTGCGTGACTCCGAGATCGCGCGCCAGTTCGCAGGAACTTATCCCATTTCTACAGTTTACGACGAGCCACAGAGCCGGAAGCCACTTATCCAATCCCAAGGGAGAATCTTCAAAGATCGTTCCGGTCTTGAGAGAGAACTTCGGTTTCGGATGGCCGCTGTAGCACTTCCATACTCGATTCTTCGCCAAGTACGTTAGCTTGATTGAGCCGCAGTACGGACACTTGACGCCATCCGGCCATCGAAGCTGCATCATGAGCCGCTTGCAGTTCTCGAAATCCTTGAAGTGAATGATCGCTTGTTGAAGGGTGTTGATTCCGTCCATGCTCCAAACGTACACGATTCATCGTGGTACGTCAAGTATATAATCGCCCAAATTTGCTTGCCCCACCTGTCTAGGTACGCGAGCTGCTCGACTGGACGCCTGATCAGCGGGCCGTGGCCGCGGCCCACTGGATACCCAATCGGGATCGCCGCCGCCGTGTACCATGGATCGGGAATCGCCAGCAGCTTGCGCACCTCCGGCTCGCATTCGCATAGCAGCGTCGTCAGCACGCAGCCGAGTCCTTCGGCGCGGCACGCGAGCAACAGGTTCTCGACCGCGGTGTAGACCGATCCGCCGCCGACCACCGATACGCGCTCCTGCTTCGCGTCGGTGATCGCCATATTTTTAGGATTGAAGCAGAACACCGCGACGACCGGGGTCTCGCCGAAATGCGCGCCGAGGTAATCGCCCGCCGCCAGCGTGCGCTCGGCCCGCGCGCGCACTTCCGCCGGCGCGCTCGCCGGAATCGCACCACGATATTGCTTCGAGTAGGCGATCCATCGCTCGTTGTAGAGCTTGCCGAGCGGCTCCTTCAGCGCGCGATCTTTCACGACGACTATCCGCCACGGCTGGACGTTGCCGCCGGTCGGCGCCCAGGTTGCTGCTTCGAGCACGCGATGTAGCACGTCGTCCGGAATCGCATCGGGCCGCAATCGCCTGACCGCGCGCAACGTGCGCATCGTTTCGTAGATTCCCATTTCCGCCATCGTGGTAGCTCCTTTCGTGCTGAAACTAACGAGAGTGTTGCGCGTCTAAACAATAGAAGGAAAGTTTGATGAGCAGAAATACGGCAATGAGTATCGGCGGTTTTGCGGCGATGGCGGTCGATTTCATAATCGTCGCATCGATTTTTGGTTTGTTGCTACTCACCCGCTGGATTGGTTTTGGCTGGATTCTAGACCTTTTGACGGTTCTGAGTATCAGCTACGTAGCCGTCGCATGGTTTTATGGGAAACGATTCGTCCAGTTCCTGAACCAGCTTGATAACCAGAACCCGCATCCGGTCGCGGCTGGGAATTCTATTCCGGTCGTAGCGGTCAGGACCGATTATCAGAGACTCAGTCCTCGCTGATATCGAGGCAACTCGGTGGTCATCGCCGCTCGGAAATTCATCCCGCGCCGAGATGTGCGCTCAACAGTCCGATTGCCGCCAACGCGAACAGCGCGAAGTCCATCACCGCGTGCGCGATAATCGACGCCTCCAGCCCGCGCCGCAAATACAACCGCCCGAACACCACTCCCTCCCACGTCTGCGGCATCACCAATCCGCCGATCAGAAGTCGCGACGTGCTGTGGAGCAGCGTCCCAGCCAGCGGCGCCAGATGAATTAGTCCGAACGCGTAGCCTTGCGCTATCGTCACGATCCAGAGAGCGCCGCGTCCCGGATGGTTCCGCGAGTCGCGCGATATCAGCCGCGCGATCCATCCGAGGATCGCATACAGCACGAGCCGAAACTGGATCTCCTCGCTGACCGCGGCCGCGATCGCGACCGACGCTCCGACGAACGCGATGCGGCCTGGCGCCACCGTGAGCATCGGCGTCTTCGGCAACTTGAGCCCCGCGCCGCCGTGCTGGATCAGCATCATCGGCACGATCACGAGCGCCAGCACGCTCGCGCCCGCCATCGCCGCCAGCAACGCGTAGCCAAGCGAGACCCGAAGCAGGCTGCGAATCGAAAAATGTAATTTCTCGCCGGCGACCCTGGCCGCGATCAATGGCGCGCCGGGCAAGCCAAGCTCGCCGTTGAGTCGAAGCGCGAGCGGAATCAGCGCCGCGAGCACGACCGTTACGCCAAGGAACGGCAGCGCGCGCACGAGTCCCGATCGGTCGAGCGACTTGAGCGCGAACGCAAGCGGATACTCGATTATCGCGCCGGCTATCGCCAGCGCCGCGAGAATCGCCGCCTCGCGCCGCCGCGCCGCGCGAGCAGCCGCTTCGCGAATCGCCGCCAGCGCGTCGCTGGAACCTTCTGCGGCCGGCTCGCTCACTTGATCGTCGGGATAAATTCGGGAAGGTCCTTCGACGGCTTCATCTTCCACTTGGGCTTGCGCTTCTCGACGAACGCGCTGACGCCCTCGTACGCGTCCGGCTGCTTGCCGGCCCACACGAACGCGCGCGTATCTTCCTTCTGCGCTTTCTCCGCCTCGGGCTCCGCGAGCAATCCGTAGATCAGCCGTTTGGTGATCGCGACCGACACCGGCGCCGTGTTATCCGCGATGTCCCGCGCCATCTCGCGCACCTTCGTCATGAACTCCGCGTCGGGCCATACGTGGCTGACGATGCCGAACTCGAGCGCCTCGCGCGCGCTAATAATCCGCCCGGTCATCAGCAGCTCGTTGGCTTTCGCCACGCCGATCATGCGCGGGACGGTCCACAGGCTGAGCGCCTCCGGCACGACGCCGCGCCGCACGAAGACGAATCCGATTCGCGCGCTCTCGGCCGCGACCCTGATGTCCCATTGCATCGGCAGCGTGATGCCCATTCCGACTGCGGGACCGTTGATCGCCGCGATGATCGGCTTGCGCACGTTCCATGGACGGATCGCCGGCGCCGGGCGATTGCGGCGCTCGGCGCGCGCGTCGGCGTCGAAGGTGTTGCCGCCGCTCGACAGGTCGGCGCCCGCGCTGAACGCGCGGCCCGCGCCGGTGACGACGATCACGCGCACGTCGTCATCCTCGTCGTACTCGGCGAACGACGCGTAGAGATCGGCGGCCATCGTACCCGAGAATGCGTTCAGCTTCTCCGGCCGGTTGAGCGTGACGGTGGCGACGCCGTCTTTGACTTCCTTCAAAATATATTCGCTGGCCATCCGACTTGCTCCCTAAGAGAAGAGTAGATCACGTTATTGAATGTGACCGCCACCTGCATCCTCTACCCTACACTGGGTGCAGGGGTCACCCCCCGCGACGGTGTCGATGCCGCGGGTGCGGGGCGCGAAGCCCCGCATCGAGTTTCGGCTACTTCTTCGCGGCTGTATTTTGCGCCTCCGCGAACGTCATCATCTGAACGATCTGCTCGCGCACCAGCTCGGGATTGTTTCCCGCCGCTTTGTCGAGATCGCCGATCTCTTCGGGGACGTACCAATGGAGCTTGTCGGAGTTGTAGGCCTCCCACACAATCTTGGCGACTTCGATCGGCTGGATGAGCCGGAACATTCCTTCCCTCGGCGCGCGCTCGGCGGTTCCCGGCGGCAATATCGCGGTATCGATCAGGCCGGGGAGCGTGTCGGCGGCGCGGACGCCGTAGCGGCGGAACTCGATCGACAGCGCCTCGGTCAATCCCTTCACCGCGTGCTTGGTGGCGGAATAAACGGCGATCCCCGGCATCCCGTAAGTGGCGGACGAGGACGACGTCGTGAAGCATAGCGAGTTGGGCGTCGCCTTGAGCAGGCCGATGGCGGAATGGATGCCGTTGAGGACGCCGATGAAGTTTACGCGGACGACGCGCAGGATGTCCTCGAACGGCTGCTCGTCGAAGGGGCCGCCGACGCCGATGCCGGCGTTGTTGTAGAGGATGTCCATCTTGCCGCCGGTGGCGGCGCCGAATTCGGCGAGCGCTTTTTCGTAGTCGGCTTTGTCGGTGACGTCGAGCTTTCGCACGACGCAGTTGTCGGCGCCGAGTTCCTTCTCGAGCGCGCGCAAGCCGTCGGCGTTAACGTCGTAGCCGCCGATGAACCATCCTTTATCGCGGAACAGGCGCGCGGTCTCGCGGCCCATCCCGGAGGCGGCGCCGGTGATGAAGATCGATTTGCGGCCGTTGGCAGTTCCCATAGAATTCTCCCCGATGTCGTTACTTCAGATTGAACATAGTCGAAACGGCAAGCGGCTGGGAACCTAATCGCCTGCGCGGCGGGCGGCAGGGGTGACCTCCTTCGGCCTCGCTCAGGACAGGCTCTGCACCCAGTGAGAAGAGCAAAGTTGCGCGCGGCGCGCTACTTTGCTCTCAGGGGGCGATGGGTCGATGGCGGGGCTTCTTCGCCTCTCCCAGAATGGGAGAGGATCGAAGAGCCTGCCCTGAGCCTGCCGAAGGGTGAGGGTCATTACGCAGCGCGCTCTTTTGCGCGCGATTCAAGATTCTGCTTTCTGCTTGGGTGTCTCCACTGAGGCAAAGGTCTCCTTCTGGAGAGGAGAACGATGAGATGGAGTGCTTCGTTTACGTTCTTGGGAGCTGCGAGCTCGACGGCTATCGGACGTATGTCGGATGGACTAACGATCTGGAGCGGCGGATAGCCAGGCATAATGCGGGGACGGGCGCGCGCTCGACGAGGGGGCGAGTGTGGTTCCTGCTGTATGCGGAGCGTCACGCCTCGCGCGAGGAGGCGATGAGTCGCGAGTGGAAGTTGAAGAGGGACCGGGGGTTTAGAAAGAGATTGTTGCTTGGGTAGCAACTCGAAGTGAGCAATTCCGAGCCGTAAGATTCAGACTTAGAAAAGTCGAATCTCTACAGAGTGATTTCCTCATCGAGAAACTCTTCCACACCAGCGCCATTAAGCACAACTTCACTGAGAGCGATTGACCGTTCTTTAGCTTCGCGGTCTCTCATGCGATCCGCCAAAAATTCGAAGTCTGAGAAAAGGGAAGTGTCCCTCTTGCGTCCGCGCAACCAAGTGACATACGACCTACATGCAGCCCACCATCCTTTGACGTAGTAGCTGAAGGTATCGTAGGTCAGTTGTTCGTCGACGCGCCCTTGACGAAATAGCGCTCCGAGGTCTTCGAAAAAGTTGAGTACATCTTCCTGTATCTGCTCGTTGGAACCGTTGCCTTTCAGGTGAAAAGCGAGTGCGTGACGACTTTGCTTCAAATGATTGTTGTCGAACCTCTCGGCCATCGTGAAGTAAAAGCGCAGAGCAATTTCCTCGCGAGAAATCTGGCGCTGAGCTTCGATGGTCCGGTCAACGGCGCCTAGCGTGTCTTTGCTTTGCCTTTTGGAAAAGTAAAACTGTATCCAGAACTGGACAAATGCGATTACCGCTAGCGCGATTGTGGCTATACCGGTCCACCATTCCATAGCGTTCCCTGTGGAGTCTGCCAAATGACTAGACCACCTCGAAGAAAGAGCTACGAAAGAAGCCGCATGATGCCAAATAGAATTCCCTGGGCAACCAGGTTTCCAGCAGCACCCGAGACCGTTGACTCGAAAAGGGTTTTCAAGGTTTCGAGGGAGCTGCGGACTCGCTTTCGATCGGGTTCTCGGTGAATTAGTTCACTGTCCAGCAGTTCCATTTGAGCTTGGGCTACAGCTCGTTGTTCATGGCTAAATTCCACCTCATCGAGATTGGTCTTGATGTGATTGATAATCTTTCGTATTTCGCTTTTATCAATGCTCGCAACCGTCCGAGTCTGGCGTGCCTTAACACTGGCATGGTCGGAGACTTCGCCGACAACACCCGCGTTTTCTATCCTATTGATGTTGTATACGACCGACGGACTGTGCGCTGCCGCTTTTTCCTTCTCGGAGAATGAGAGCCCTTTCCCTGTAATCCCGGCTTTTTCGAGCTTGAGACTCCACTCCAAAATGATGTTGCGGGCCGATTCAAGTATTCCCGCGAACCTCGCTCGATCGATATCGACTCGGACGTTCGTTTCCTCTTCCATAAGACCGCCATACGAAATCAACATCGATCCGAGCGAAATACACAGTTCCCCGTCCGTTCTCTGGACGAGGTCTGCCAATTCTCCAATCGATTCTCTGACCCGATGTACAGAAACTGCCTCACGCTGTTCGGGGTCCTTCCAAACCACTGATACCCAACCTCGGGCCGGATTGAACGCACAGACCTCTCCTCTCAAAATTCTGTAATCTGGTACGTCTTGTCCGGGCTTGTATCCGTTCAGCTCGGCGTCCGTCCACGTAAGAAATTCGAGCAGATCCAGCTTGGATGCGACAACTTTTGCCTTGCGCAGCAGGTCCGACACCATTACGGAGCGATCCAACGCTTCAGCCTGCATCTGTTCCACTAAAGACTGCACGAGTTACCCGTAGAGCGTCGCGCGATTCCGTCAGATCGTACCGCATTCAGCTCCGCACAACTATAACTGGTTCTGCCGCCCCGCGATGAGGACCGCGACCATGCTAATCAGACGCAAGAATGTCTTTGCGACGATATACCTTACTTCCTGAAATCGACTGGCTACGCGCGGGCGGAGCGGACGGTGTTCTAGGCGTGGACTGACCTTCATCCTCTCCCTTGCAGGAGACCTTTGCATAACTTCGGCGGACACGCCCAGGCAGAAACCAGAATCTTGAATCGCGCGCAAAAGAGTGCGCTGAATAAGGACCCTCACCTTCGATCCTCTCCCATCCTGGGAGAGGGGAAGATGCGCGGCCCAGTTATGCAAAGGTCTCCTTACAGGGAGAGGAAACAGAATTAGTCCTGGATTAGTTCTGTGTTCCAGTAGGCGCTGTCAACCTGCGACAGGTACGGCATCCATTCGCGGTAGCGGCGCAGGCTGAACATCTCGGATGAGAACGGGGTCCATTCGGGGCGGCGCGGGCGGCGGAACAGATGCATCCCGGCTTCGTCGGGCGTGCGGCCGCCCTTGCGGCGATTGCAGTGATGGCACGAGCAGACGATGTTCTCCCACGTCAACATGCCGCCGCGCGAGCGCGGGATTACGTGGTCGAGGTTGAGCTCGGTGCGCGGCAATTTCTTGTGGCAGTACTGGCAGGTATTGCCGTCGCGGGCGAAGATGTTGAAACGCGAGAAGCGCACGTGGCGCTTGGGCACGCGCTCGTAGGCCGTCAGCAAGAGGACGCGCGGGACGCGGATGAAGCCGTTTACGACCCCCAGCCGCTCGTGCTGCACCTCGATCGATAGATCGCGCCAACTGTCGAAGTCGAAGGTGTGATACTGCTCGTCCACCGCTTTGGCAACGCCCTGATAAAGCAGCGCAAACGCGCGTTTGACCGACGTAACGTGAACGGGCAGGTACGAGCGATTGAGAACGAGAACCTTGCTGTTCAGCAGGCCCGCTCCCGGAAGACTGGGCGCAACCATGTCGGCCGCAGCAGACACCCCATGACGAGTATCGGCCCCATGATGGCAAGTCAAGATAGCTGAGGATTAAAAGCCCGTTATCGACAGGCTAACCGAGCTTGCTTGCGGAGGTCGGGCGTGCCTCGTATGATCCTGCACAAGTTGTTAACGCCAAGGGTAAAACGATGTCCCATCGCACGCGCGCGGTTTTTCCAATCGCTCGCGACGCACGCCGGCGACTCCCGGCGCATCGTCTTTGTAGTCGCAATCATGTCGGATTTGCCGCAATGAGAGTCGATCTGTGAAACGAGAAATTGCAATTAACGCGTCCACCCTCGAGGTGCGAGTCGCGCTGCTGGAAGATAACGAGCTGGCGGAATTCTACCTCGAGCGCAATCGCCAGGTGGGGCTGGCCGGTAACATCTATAAGGGCAAGGTCACGCGCGTGCTGCCCGGGATGCAGGCGGCGTTCGTCGATATCGGGCTGGAGAAGGCGGGCTTCCTGCACGTCTCGGATTTTCATGACGGCGTCTCGGCGCTCAACACGGTCGCGGAAGTGCTCGGCGAGGAAGATGTCGAGACCGAGCCGATCGGCGACAACGAGTTCGGAGATCCGGAGGCAAGCATCGGCGAGGAAGCTGCTGCCGAGGGCAACGGCGATGGCGGCGAGGCGCGTCCGTCGCGCGGGCGGCGTCGGGGAGGACGAGGCCGGGGTCGCAGCCAGGCGCCGAATCGCTCGCGGCTGCCTATAGAGCAGCAACTGCGGCGCGGCCAGGACATTATCGTTCAGATCGCCAAGGAGCCGATGGGCACCAAGGGCGCGCGGCTGACGTCGTCGATCTCGCTGCCGGGGCGCCATCTGGTCTTCACGCCGACCAGCAATCACATCGGGGTGTCGCGGCGAATCGCGAGCGCCGAAGAACGCGCGCGGCTGCGGCGAGACGTTGGAGAACTGCGGCCGGCGCAGGGCGGGTTTATCGTGCGGACCGCGTGTGAGGGCGTCATCCGCCGCGAGATCCAGCGCAACGTCGCGTTCCTGACCAAGCTGTGGAGCTCGATCCTGCGCAAGAACGAGAGCATGCCGCCCGCGTCGATCCTGTACAGCGACCTCGACGTGGCGCTGCGAATCGTGCGCGATCTTTTTTCCAGCGAAGTGGACCGGCTATGGTGCGACGATCCGACGACCTACAGCCGGGTGGTGCAGTTCGTGCAGAATTACATGCCGCGGCTGCGCGCGCGCGTGTCGCTGCATGACGGGCCGCAGCCGCTGTTCGATCGTTTCAACATCGAGCCGCAAATCGAGCGCGCGCTCGATCGCAAGGTATGGCTCAAGTCGGGCGGCTACCTGATTTTCGATCAGGCTGAAGCTCTCACCGCGATCGACGTAAACACAGGGCGCTTCGTCGGCAAGCGCAGCCAGGACGACACTATCTTCAAGACCAACCTCGAAGCGGTCGAGGAAGTCGTGAAGCATCTGCGGCTGCGCAATATCGGCGGCATCATCATCGTCGATTTTATCGACATGGCGCGCGAGGGCGATCGCAAGAAAGTCAGCGATGCGCTGGCGACGGCACTCAAGCGCGACAAGGCGCGGACTTCGGCGCTCAAGATTTCCGAGCTGGGCCTGGTGCAGATGACGCGCAAGCGTACGCGCGAGAGCCTGGAGAAGCTGCTGACCGACACGTGTCCGCGATGCGAAGGTCGGCGCGTGGTGAAATCAGTGCCGACACTGGCCGCCGAGGTGTTGCGCGGGATTCAGCGCGAGGCGGTATCCAAGGCAGCGGGCGACATGTTGATCGTCAAGCTGAATCCCGAAGTCGCGCGCTACCTCTACGATCACGGTGCGAAAGATCTCGAGACGCTCGAGCATCGGCTGTCGACGAAGATAGTGCTGCGATCGAACGACGGCCTCGAGCTCGGCGCATTCGAACTCGCGCGCGCCCCGGCCGCCGCGTAGCGGCTCACATCACCGTTGAGCCTCGAGCGTCTTAGTTTGATGAGCGCAATAGTGAATATCAGACCGAACTACAATCTGGCGTTGCCTTTTCACGAAAACTCTGCTGCAAACCCACAAGCGTTGGCCTTGTTTGTGGGGGAGAAGCGGTTTTCTTACGGAGAGCTGGGAAATCTAGCCCGTCGTATCTCGGGTTGGCTTGGCCTGAAAACCGGCGAGGTTTCGGGCAAGGTTGGAATCCTCGCATCTCGCACTATAGAAGCGTATGCGGGAGTGCTGGGAACGCTGTGGTCCGGCGCAGCGTACGTCCCCATCAACCCTAACACCCCCGAGGACCGCCTGATTCGCATTCTTCAGCAGACGAAGCTGGATGCACTGATCGCCGATCAAGCCGGCCTGGACCTGCTTTCGGATCGTGTGCTCGAAATAGCGCCAAGCAGGATTCTCTTCGGAGCCAGTGCCAAGCCGTCGCAAAGTGCCTTGAGATTCCAGGGGATCGGCTTTGACAGCTTCTCAGATTTAGCTGACGAGGGACCCGATCAGCCAGTCACCGTGGCAGGAGATGCGCTGGTCTACATTATCTTCACCTCAGGCACCACGGGCACGCCAAAAGGCGTAATGATCGAAGCGGAGAGCGTCGCCCAATTTATCGAGATCATGCACCGTCGCTTTAGATTTGGCGCTGACAACCGGGTGGCGGAAGCATCCGAACTCACCTTCGATGCTTCCGTCTTCGATATGTTCATGGCGTGGAGTGCGGGTGCTGCGTTGTATGTAGTGCCGGCCGCTCAGCTTATGGCGCCGGCGAAGTTCATCCGCGACCACGAGCTGACTATCTGGTTTTCCGTACCCTCGACTGCATCTTTTATGGGACGAATGAAAATGCTGAAGCCCGGCGCATTTCCTTCGTTGCGCTGTTCGATCTTTGCAGGCGAGGCGCTGTCAGTGGCTACCGCTCAGGCGTGGCAGATCGCCGCCCCCAATAGCATCGTGGAAAATTTTTACGGACCGACCGAGGTGACAGTTGACTGCATTGCGCAGCGCCTTGAAGATCCGCCTTATGTCACGAGGAACCGCGGTACATTGGCGATTGGAACCCCCTTCCCGGGCATTCGGGCCGGCATTGTCGATGCAAATCTCAATTTTTTACCGCCGGACAAGGAAGGAGAACTGGTCGTCTCGGGCCGACAAGTGGCGCGCGGATACTTCCAGGATCCCGAACTCACTGCGGCCCGTTTTCCCACACTGGAGGGAACCCGATGGTATCGCACGGGAGACCTGGCTTTCGAGGATTCCTCCGGGACGTTTCACCACCTCGGCCGAATCGACAATCAGGTCAAGATACTCGGCAACCGGGTTGAGCTTGAGGAAGTCGAAGCGCATTTGCGCGAAATTCTAGGAATAGACATGGTAACCGCCGTGGCATGGCCTCTCACCGACGGCCGCGCTGCCGGGATCGTTGCTTTTCACTGCGCGCAGGGAGTTACTCGTGACGAGATCCGCGAGGAAATGAAAAAACGCGTGCCCGACTATATGGTTCCACAACGGGTACACGAACTGGACTCACTACCGTTGGGATCAAGCGGGAAAATTGATCGAAAAGCACTGGTCCGAATGCTGGATGAAGCTAAGCTCTGAGCCAGACTGCAGGACCGTCACCTGTCACCAGGTCCTGGATGTTATGCCCGTCTGAATCTCAGCAATTCCTGGCTGGCAACTGCCCCATCCGCTGCTCTTGGAAGCATATCTACCAGCACAATTTCGGCTGGCGCCAATTCTTCCGGCAGGTTTTGGCTGCAATGCGCAACGAGTTGATTGATCAACTCGTTGCGAAGCTTACCTTGTCCAGGCGCATTTGCTAACCGCGCCAACTTGGAAGCGTTTGTCTCTGGCCAGCCGATCGCCGGTAAAGTTATCCCTTGCAATGATCGTTTAGGTACAAAAAACGCATCATAACTTCCGTCAGGCCAGGCCTGCCGCCCAACTGAGGAAGACTGCAAATCCCAAGCCCTCCGTCTCCAAGTCGAGAAGAGCCTGAGGATGAATTCCTTCCGCCAGATTTTGTTCGAGCCCGTGCCGCAACTCCCCGGCCGTATACCCGGCATCCGCGACTCTTAGAATCGCCAGGGCTGCGAGATCCTTCTCGATGCGTGCATTTCGGATACACTTGATGCCGATACGCTCGTTTGGATGCTGCCGCAACATCGAACGAACGTCGTCCAATGTCCACTTGCGCTCAGTCCAGTCTAGAAATTCATCATCGAACGAAGCTCCGGTTTCGTGACCCACGTGAAGAATCGCTTCATATCGGTATCGGGTCATTTCGTTGTCCGCACGGCCACGCAGAGGTCGGATATCCACCCTCGATATCCTGGGAAATTGATGCTGCAAGGAGAGAAAATATGCTGGAGAGATGACCAGTTCCGGTTCTCTCTCAATACGCCGCCGAATCCGCTCACGCAGTTCTCCAGCATTCATCCCATCTACGGCTTGAAACAATTCCACTGACGACGCAAAAGCCTCCAACAGCTGCAGGCTTCGGACATCGCCAACATAAACATACCCGCCGGGCCTTACGATGTTGACCGCTTTTTCGAGAACCTTCGTCAAATAGGCAATATTGGGGAAAAACTGCACGACGGAGCTGAGCACCAACGTATCGAACAGATCTTCATCGAGGCCATCTAAGTGGTCCGCCCTCCTCTCTATCACTTCGACTCGCGCTGCCACCGCTGGAACTGTCTGCAATTGTTCTCTGAGCCTATCCAGCACTGCCGGCGAAAAATCCACTGCAACATACCGGTCGCAGCGTGGCGCTATCTGCATGACTAACATGCCGGTTCCACAACCTATTTCGCATACAGTCTTTGGCCTAAGCTGAAGAATATCGCTTACTGTATTTTCAACCCACTCCCGCATCTCACTCGCGGGAATTGTTCCTCGTGTGTAGCTACTATTCCAGCCTGTTGTATTGAATCCGACAGATGCAGAGGCCGCATCCTTAGTAAGTTGGCTCAAATCGAATACCTTTCGCCATTTGCCGAGAACGGTGGACCCGGTATTCGCACGGCCCAAGACATCATCGACGAACGCATCGTCCGGCACGACAAACGCTACAAGGTCGTCATGGTCATAAACTACAGCGGCCTCTCGCACACCCAGGTGCGTGTGCAGTACGTTTTCGATCATAGCTTGCTGGTTGGCACGTTGTGCCTCTTTGTTTGTCCCGCCATCCCCGGCCTTGTCAGTCAGCGTGACCATCCGATCATCCTTGTCAGCCTCAATCGCCGCTGCGGGCAGTCCGTGTAAGAGCGTAAATCGCATCGATGCTGTCGATTTGGTCTCTATCAAAACCGATCTGCGTAAAATCGATTCCGAAATTCTCTTCCAGGAACACAACGATTTCCACCGCGTCTATCGACTGCAAACGTCCGCTATTCAATAGGGAATCGTCATCCGCCAGCGGCCCATCATCACCGCTGCCAGTCAACAGACCCAGCACAAACTCGCGTATTTCTGCCTTTCCTTTCATAGGACCCCTAAAAATGAATGAAGAACAAACCCGCCAGGTACTTCAAGTGTTCCACAAGTGGATACATTCGCTCATCGGCTTCAAATACATTCAACATACAGTAAAAAAAGCCAACGCCAAACACGGGCAGGATACGCCTGCGAAAAAAGCCGGTGGGCTTGGGTCCGCGGTTTCGCAGTTGAGAAATGCATAGTCCAGTCGCAAGAATGGCGTTGTAAAAGAACAATACCTGGTAATTCGCGATTGCTCTCCACAGTCCATAATCGCGAACAATCTGCCAATCCCGCATGAGGTGGTACAGCGAGTTGCCGAAGAATGCGGCGGCGAAGGTCGCAAAGATCATGCGTAGTCGTTTATGCCCTTTCCAGTAGCGGAAAAACGTCGGATAAAAGAAGAAATCGACCAGCAATTCTTTGAAATAGTAGTAAAACCGGTTGAAGAATTCAGTGATGGTTGTGGAAGACAGCGGCCGATAAGTATTCCGCAGAGCGTTGAATCCAGCCATGCGGCAAGCGGCGATGAATCTGTGCCCAAAAATGGTGAAGGTGAGAATGATCTCGAAAAACGCGAGTATCTGACTTTCCCAGCACAGATGCCAGGCAAATGGCGTTCCTTGCACACTCATGGTCAATGCTTGATCAGAACGTCGGAATCTGCAAGTACCCGTGAAAGAAACCCATCCAGGAGACCTGAAACGCCGCCAGCATGATCGCCCACGCAAGCAGCTTCAGACCTTTCAATTGCACAACTGCTAGTTGTTCTGAATTCTGTGCTTCTATGCGTCGAAGATATGCGGCGCCCTTGGGAAACGGTGTGTTCGTGGATCCCCAGATAGGGCGATAGGTTGCCAACTCCAGCGTCAGATCGCGAGCGGGCTTCGAACTTCGGTCGATCACTGAATACCCGATGAACCAGAAATAACTTGCAATCAGGCCGACCAGGTCCCATAGAATCGAGTATGGCAATGAACGCGGCGTGGCGGCGCATGCAAAGAGCATCAGCACGGTGAACCCGATAAGAAGAACTGCGACCGGCCTTTGCCCAAACCACGACTTGGGCCGCCGCGTGGCGCACCAGTACAGGAAAATCCCCAATGCTATGACCATTAGATTCAAGCCCAAGAGGAGTGGCTCCCGGTAGGTTGGCAGCACGGCTAAAATGGGGACAATCGCCAAAATGAATCGGCGGCGCTCGGGCATAAAAGTCATGAGCGCGAGTAGTAATGTAAAAGACATCGCAGAGAGCAGATTGGGAGAAAAATACCGAAAGCCCAAACCGAACGCAGCCAGGATCGTAATTCTGCCTAACGTGGTCTGCGCAAAGGAAACTACCCTGGGGAAGGTCTCTATACGTGGAATAAGGCGGAAATCAGAAATGACGGTTCGTTCCACTCCCAAAAAATCGAGCGTTTAGTTGTCTCGTTCCCCGACCAAGGATCAACCTGCGCGTACTAGTGTAATTCTGCCTTCAATGCAGTAGCAAAATTCGCTCATGCAAACCACATCCGCCCGTAGTCGCGTCCCTGCAATTCGAGCATCGGCTGTCAACCAAGATCGTGGTTCGATCGAACGACGGCATCGAGCTCGGCGCGTTCGAAATCGCCCGCGCGCCGGCCGCTGCCTAGCCGATAGAGCACGCTGCGCAATCGCTGCTCACGCGCGAGAGGCCAGAATCATGACGGCTTGGGTGACCAGGGCACCGGCTTCTTGTCGAAGAAGGACTCGAGGCCTGAGCGGGTTTCGTCGGTGATGTGCGGCGCGGCGGTGTACTCGGTCATGCTCATCGCTATTGCCTGACCGGAGAATTTGCACATAAGCGACTTGGTGGTGGCTTCCGCTTTCGGCGCGTTCATCGCGATCGCGTCCGCCCATGCAAGCGCGGTGTCCATCAGCTGGCTGGGAGGCACGACCGTGTTGACCAGTCCAAGAGCCATCGCGCGATCCGCGGTCACGAGTTCGCCGGTCAGCAGCAGATACCGCGCGACGCGCTCGCCCACCAATCGCATCAGGTGCAGGATTACCATGCCCGCCTGAATGCCCTGCTTCATTTCGGTGTAGCCGATCCGCGCGCTGTCGGCGGCGACGGCCAGGTCGCACGCGCTCAGAAAGCCGGCGCCGTTGCCGACCGCGACTCCGTTGACGGCGGCGATCGAAGGTTTGCCGAGGCGATAGACCCGTTCGATCAACGCCTCGCCGCGGAGCGCGCCATCCCAGACCGATCCTGCTTCGTCGATGCGCAACTGGTCGAGCATCGAGCGCAGTTCGCCGAGGTCCATGCCGGCGGAGAATGCGGACCCTGCGCCCGTGAAGACAAGGGCACGAACGCCGCGATCGGCCTCGGCGCGCGCAATCGCGGCCATCAGGGCGTCGATCATCGCGGCGCTGAGCGCGTTGCGATGGTCGGGGTTATTGAGCGTGATTATCGCGGCCGGGTAGCGAGCTTCGTAGAGAACGATTTGATCAGCCATGCTTCTCCCTTACGACTTCTGCTAGTACTATCCGATTGCTAACCAACTGCTAACGCGGAGCTTCGGATTGTCGCCTTCGTTGAAAAAAACACTGCTGAGAACCGGCCTCGTCTGCGCGACAGCCCTGCTCTCCATAGTAATCTTCGTTTCGGTCGTCGCGTACAATGGGCGCAGACTCGACAAGGAAAGCAAACGCTACGCGGACGCGGCAATTATCGCCATCACATCTCACTGGAATGAAAAGGAGCTGATCGTTCGTGCAAGTCCTCAATTGCTGGCTACGATGAAAGATCCGGTTGCGGTGCAATCCACGATGGGAGTGCTTAGCTTGCTCGGGCCACTGAAGAAATACGAAGGATCGAAGGGCGAAGCTCGCATCGATTTTCATAGGCCCCTGGGATATACCCTCACCGCCCTATATGTGGCGCAGGCAGAATTTAGCGGGGGCCCAGCGCAGATCACGATCTTACTCATAAAAGTCAACGGGGAGTGGAAAATTCTCAGCTTCAACGTCACTCAACATTTCTTCCCCGGTTTGTGGCAAACGAACCCCCAAAAACAACCCAACATCTGACGGGCTAGCCGGGGTCGGCGACTGAGGTGGCGGCGGCGATCTGGGCGGCGTCGCGAATCTGGCCGAAATGGATTTTGCCCAGGTCGAATTCCTCGAGCGCCTTGATCATGCTGGTCAGCGCCGCCTTGCAAGTCGGAAGATTTTTTCGCGCTCGCGTGAGCGGATTGCATCGCGCGACGATGAAATTTTTCAGATAGGGATGCATCAGGCCGCGCTTCTTGCCTGCTGCGACCAGCTCGACCGCGAGGTCGTCGGCGCGCTCGACCTGCGCCGCGCGCTCCTCGCGATCTTCGATCGCGTCCTTGAGCGGCTTGGCGAGGAATGTGTCAACGCGGCTCAGCAGTGGCGCGTACACGCCGCCGGAAAACCTCGATTTCTTTTCATAGAGCAGGCCGAGCGTGATGTAATGCGCGCGCTCGAACTCGAAGGCGAAATCCTTCTCGGCGGATTTGGGACGATCGGCGAGGCGCGCGCGATACATCCGGATGACCTCGAGCGCCTTGTCGCGCAGGTTGTGCGCCTTCTCGGTGTTGAGCGCGAGAATCTGAAAGGCGACCTCGGGATCGGGTATCACGATCGCGGGAATCATTTTGGCGCCGGACTTCAGCGCCGCGGCGCGACGATGGTTGCCGTTGGGAGTCCAGTAAATGCCGGCGGTGTAAACGGCGACGATCGGCTCAGTGAAACGATCGAGCTTCTTCATCACTTCGATCATGCGCTTGAGGTGGGCCGGCGAGAGGTCGCGCTGATACGGCGTCGCCTCGACCTTCGCAATCGGAAGCATCGCGAACAGATGCCAGTGGTCGCCGACCGGCTCCTGATAGGCGGCAAGTGCAGCGCCGCCGTCGGCCTCGATAGCCGCCGCGAGGTCAGTTACCGCGGCCGGAAGTTTTGCGTCGCGCGGAGAAGTCGCTAATTCCACCATGCTCAAGTTTGTAGTTGATGGACCGCCTTGTGGACAACCGGAGATTCCGGGTAATACGGTTCCGCAGTGCTCAAGCGACTGACTCTTTTCATTCTGGTTGCGTTCTCCTTGACGGGCTGCCATTGCGGTGGGGGCGCACGATCCTTCAGCTACAGTTTGCGCCAGCCGCAGAATGATCGTGAGTTCTCGACCCTGCATACGATGCCCGATGGCGCCTTGCTCGTGCTAACCAAGCGGCTCGAACAGCCCAAGCAAATCTGGACTATCCGGCGCATCGCGGCCTGGGACACCTCGCAACCGCGTGAGGACGATCTGGATGTCAACGTGGGGCCGAATGATGAACCACTCGACTGGGCAGACCAGTATGATCGGTGGGATAGGAACGTTCAGCTCTTAATGGACCCCGGAGGGAATTATCTGGTGGTCCGTTTGAGCCAGAACGCAGATACATGGAACTTTATGTACAACCAGATCACCCCCGGCGTATATATAATGCCGATCTCTGTCCTGAACATTATCGATCTCCACGGGTTCAAGCTTCTAAGACGCGTCGTCGTCACCGATCCTATGTTGGCATCAGGCGATATGGGTTTCAGTCCTACGGGAGCCTTAATCGTGAGCGGCGTTCAGGGCTATAAGAGCGCAACGATCGACGGCAAGGTGACCAATACCGGCTACTATGCGGTGGAAACCTTAGCCCTCCCCGACCTGAAGCCTGAAACGGTGTGCAGCTATACCCTTATCAACAAACTCTTTCTCGCCCAGACCGATACGACGCCGGAAGAAAAGGCATGCCGCCCCAAACTCGCTCCACTTGGTTTCGCCTCGTTAGACGATGTACGTAAAAGCCTCAACTTCCTTGGAATGCGGGAATACAGCGCGGACTACTCGATGAAGGTTCCACCTCAGTCGCCGTGGGGTTGCCAATTCGAGGATCTGTCCGGGGACCTGAAATATACGCTGCTTGATTGCGACGAGAGCCGCATCGCGGTCACACTTCTCCCCTGGTATTATCGTGGGTTCAGGGTTTTCAAACTCGCGGATGGAACGCAAATCATGGATTTGAAGGTGCCGCACGGCCACTTGTGGTACGACCGCCCGCAGTTTTCCGGCGTGGTGGCCACGAGCCGCGGAGTCACCTACCTGGTTCTATTGCGCGACGGCGCAGAACTCGAAGGCTACCGCGCACCTTAGAAGCAGCGATTCAGGCGCGCGCTATCTAACGCCCACCGGTTTTCACCATCGATTTAGTGCGGCGGCGCGGCTGCGCTGACTGCGACGATATGAAAATGGACCGTGGCCTCGTCGCCGGCCAGTAGCGTGTGGAACAGAACGGCGGGAACCTCGACGCCGAAATCCTCGTAGTCGAACTTCATCTCGCCGTCGCCGGTGAAGGTGCCGGCGGCGTCGAGTTTCGCATGCACCGACAGCGTCATGGCGTGGGCTTCGCCGTGCAGCGTGAGGAATCCGTTGACGATCGCGGTGCCTTCGTTAGGACCGCCCATCACGACGCCGACAATGCTATTGCTCTCGAATCCGATGGTTGGATATTTGTCCGCTTCGAGCGATTTCTCGGTGACCTTGCGATCTCGCGAGGTACTGTCGCTGCGGTAGCTGCTCGCGTCGATCAGGATTCGTACCTTGCCGGTCGCCGGGACGTTGGCGGGATCGACGCTGACCGCGCCGTCGATTATGCGGAACGTCCCGACTGCGCTGCCGCGGATCCATGCGGCCGGTTCCGCGACCGCCACGCTGACCGTACTGCGATCAACGTCGACTTTGAAGTGCATCACCGCCGCGCTCGCCGCGCCCGGCTCGAAAGCGATCAGCGCGAACGCGCTCGCAATCGCGATCAGCACCCACGTGAGGACGTCGCGAAATTCAGTTGCGGATTTTTTCAATTGCCAAATTCCTCTCGTCGTGCGATCAGCCGAAGCGGCGGCGCGCGATTGCGACACCGATAACAGTGTAGATGATTCCGAAGCCGAAATTGACCGCGGCCGGAATCAGCGCGCTCGACGCGGCGAGATCGCGAATCATCAAATCGTTGAAGGCGCGCATCGCCCAGGTGGTAGGCAGCGCGAGCGCGACCTGCTGCATCCAGGCCGGTTCGAAATCGATCGGCCACCAACACCCGCCGATCGCCGCCATCGTCATGATCACGATTGCGCCTACGGGCAGAACGGCGTCGCGGGTCTTGCCCACTCCGGCGACGATCAAACCGAAGGCCGCGCCCGCAAACGCGATCGCCGCCGCCGGCATAATCAACGCGGCTGGCGTGCGCCCGAGCGAAATTCCGAACAGGACGTATCCGGCGGCGAACAGCACCGCCATCTGGATGAAGCCGACGACGAAGCGCGCGAGCAACTTGCCGGTGAGCGTGGTCCACAGCGGCGCCGACGCCGAGCGCAGACGTTCGAGCGTGCCCCAATCGTGCTCGTCGATCAGCGCCAGCGACACGCCCATCAGCATCCCGATCAAAAGAAAGGTCACGGCAAAACCCGGCACCTGGAGGTCAAAGGCATTGAATCCGGCGAACTCGCCGATTTTCCTGCCGGCCAAATCGAGCTCGGTGAGTCCGAGCGTGCCGGGAACCGCAAGGTTCGGATCGATCGCGGGCACTTCAGGAATGTTGAGGAGCGGAATTTTTGGCGCCGGCGGCAACTCGGGCAGCTTGAGATCGATCGGCGGAATCGTCAGCGCGTTTTCGAGACGGGACCGTGCGTCGCGAAAGTCCGTGACCGGCGCGAGGTTGATCCCGCCGAGATTCAGATCGGCCGGCAGAGTCGGGATCTCCGGCGGCGGCGGAATCTCGCTGGCGTGGCTGCCGGCGAGCTCCTTCAGTTGGCCAAACCAGCTCTCGAAGCGGCCGTGCGCGATCTCGAGGCGGCTCAGGTAATCCTTGAGCTCGTCGAGTTTCGCCTGCCGCGCGGCGGTGTCGGCGTCGAGCTTGCGCTGAATGCGATCCATCTCGGTGTCGAGCGCCAGCCGGGTTTGATCGCGCGCGGCGGTCAAAGCGGTCTCGATGTGCGCGCGAATCTTCGGCTCCATCGCGGCGCGCGAGGCGTCGGCTTGCGTGGCCAGGCGAGCGGCTTCGGCGCGGCCTTGCTCGGCGGACGCGCGCGCCTGATCGAGCTGGCGGGTAAAATTGCGCGTCTGTTCGGCGGTTTGAGTGCGCGCCTGCGCGGCCGCGCCGGCAGTGATTCTTCTGCACAATTCCGAAAGCGCCAGCTCGACCTTTATGGTCTGCAGATACTTGACCGGATCGGTGTAGAGAATGAGCTGCGCGCCGACGCCGTGCTCGATCGCATTGGTCGTTCCAGCGGGAATGACGATTCCAACCACCGCCAATTTGCGCTCTCGGACAGTCTGTTCGGCGTCGCGGCGGCTCGAAGCCTGAAGCACCGCCAGGTCCGGCTGATGCGCGAGCGCGTCTAGGATCGCGCGTGCGATGGCGCCGTGATCTTCGTCGAAAACGGCCACCGAATATTCGCCGTGCGGCGCGTTTTGACCGCCATAAACTTTCGCCAGCGAGAACCCGGCAGCGGCGATGACGGCGATTGGCGCGACCAGCAGCATGAACAAGCCGACGCGGTCGCGCCGGATGAGCCGGAATTCCTTTCCGATCGTCAGCCACACTGCGCGCAGCATTATCGCCTCGAGTGAAACATCAGGTTGGCGGCGCGTCGCGCAGCGCGTGTCCGGTTAGTTTCAGGAACGCGTCCTGAAGATTCGGGCGATGAACATGGAATTCGATCACCTCGTCGCCAACCTCAGCGGCGCGGCGAATTACGTCGGGCACCTGCTCGAGGGAGTGCAAGGTGAGCGCCGCCGCGAAGCCGTCGGCTACCTCCCACGGCATTTCGCCGACGCCCGCTATGCCGTTGGACCATCCGGGTGGCAGCGCTTTTTTGGTCATGATTTCGATCCGCGGCTCGGTACCCGCCAGTGCGATCAGTTCGCGGTCGGTGCCTTGCGCAACTATTTTCCCGTGATCGATCAGCACGATCCGGTTGCATAGCCGTTCCGCTTCTTCCATGTAATGGGTGCTGTAAAGGATCGCGCCGCCGGCTTGCGCGGCCGCCTCAACCACGGCGAAAATTCGTCCGCGCGATTGCGGATCGACGCCAACGGTCGGCTCGTCGAGCATGATCGCGGCCGGAAAATGCATCATGCCGCACGCGATGTTCAGCCGGCGCATCATGCCGCCGGAAAATTCGCCAACCGTGTCGTCAGCGCGATCGTCGAGGCCGACCTCCGCGAGCAACGCGCGCGCGTGGCCAATTGCATCGCTCGAGGACATGCCCTGGATTCGTCCCCAGAACATCAGGTTCTCGAGCGCGGTGAGCGTGGGATACAACGCCAGCGACTGCGGCACCAGACCGAGGCTTCTGCGCGCCACGCGCGGTTCGGTAGCGAGGTCGTGGGTGGCAATCGACGCGCGCCCGGAGTCGGGCGCAATCACACCTGAAAGAATCGAGAGCGTGGTCGTTTTGCCGGCGCCGTTGGGACCGAGCAGTCCGACGATCTCGCCGGCGTTGACGGCAAACGACACGCCGTCGAGCGCAACGCGATCGCCGTAGCGCTTGCGGAGATCTTCCGCGCGGATCATTGGCCCCGAGTTCATCGCGATTGAACCATCGGCGCGCGTGATTTCAGGTCGGCATTCAGCGGTAACTCACCATCTCGAGCAGGTTGCCATCGGGATCGAGAAAGTAGATGCAATCGTGATCGCCCCAGTCGATTGGCGCGGCGCTCTCGACGCCGGCCGCCGCGAGGCGCTCGCGCGCGCCGGCAAAATCACTCGCCTTCACCTTGAACGCATGATGACCGCGGCCGAGCGGATGTGCGATGAGCGATTGCCGCGAGGCGTCGTCGAGCGGCGGCCTGGGCACCTCGAACAGCGCAAGGTTCTGGCCGCCACATTCGAGCAGTACCTGATCGCCGAAACGGTTGACGACCTGGAGGCCGAGCACCTCGGTATAGAAACGTTCCGCGCGTGCGAGGTTCGCCACCTCGATACCGAAATGATCCAGCCGCTCGAGTTTCATCGGGGGCACCGGATCAGATTATCCACGAGAACAAATGATTAGAAAGATGCCGCCGCCGTGCCGCTCTCGAGGTCGGGCCGCTTCGATGCGATTACGCGTTCCTTCTCGCGGTGGATGAAGGCGGGGTCGAAAGTAACGATCAGGACGGGCAGAATGGTCATCGCGCCAAGCATCGAAACGAACATCCAGACCGCCAGCAGCATGCCCATCTCGGCGTCGAAGCGGATGCTCGACCAGTACCAGAACAGGACCGACGCGACCAGCGTCAGCGCGGTGAAGGCGACGGCCTTGCCCGAAGTGATCAGGGCGGCATAGGTACTTTCCTTGATATCGTGGCCCGCCGCGAGCTCTTCAATGATGCGACTTACTATGTAAATAGAATAGTCAATCCCGAATCCGACGCCGACAGTGACTACTGGCAGAGTATTGATGTTGATACCTATATCATGGGCGCCCATATAGGCATTGATCGCGGCGTTGGCCAGCGCCAGTGGGAATAGCAAATAGAATCCCGCCATGAATGAGCGATAGGTAATTAGTATTATTATATAGATAGTCGCGAACGCGAGCACGTTGAGCAGAAGATCGTTGTCGATGATCTCCTGGTTGGCGGCCGCCAGCTCACCGATGATCCCGGCGGCAAGCGAAAACGTGACGCCCGGCACATGGTGATCGGGTTCGGCGAAGAATCGCTGCGTGCGCAACACCACCCGCTGGACGTTTTCACCCTCGCGATCCTTCGTGTACACCGTAATCTGGGTGGCGTCGCGGCGCGGCGTAATGATGTAGGCGGTGGACAGCGGAGACGCTCCCGCCAGCAAGCCGCCGAGCAGTTGTCCCGTCCCGCGCGCGGTCGTCGGCAGCACGTTCCACTTGGGCTGGAACTCCCTGAGCGCGGAGCCGCCGTTCGACAGCAGATCGGCGACCGAGAACGTGCGCCCCACCGCCGGATCGCGCTCCATGTAGCGCTCGTACTCGTCCATCACGTGGTAGAGCTTCGGATTGTTGAGCGAGTCGCGCTTGGAGAGCTCGGCGACGACGACAAACTGCTCGATCGCGCCGAACTCCTCCTGGATCGCCGCCATCGATTTGTTGTAGGCCGATTTGGGCCACAGGATCGGCGACGAAGACGACGGGTCTCCGACCTTGAGACCGGTCCAGAAAAACGCGCACATCGCGATCACCGCGGCCGTGGCGGCAAAGGTCGCGATGCGTCCCGATCTTTCCAGCATCGGCCTGGCGATCGACACCAGCATTCGTTTGAAGAAGCCGCGCTCGCGGCGCTCGATCACGTCGATGTGCGGCGGATCGAGGTAGTAGTACACGATCGGATTGAGTATCAACTCGCTCACGATGATCGCGGCAATCCAGAAGCTCGCGGTGATCGCGAGTTTCTGCAGGAACACCACCGGCACCAGCAGGATGACGAGCACGCCGAACGCGTCGGTCAGGATTCCCGACAGCGACGGCACGAACAACTCCGAGAATGACGACAGGATGGCTTTCTCCTTATCGCGCAGGCGGTAGAACTCCTCGTAGTACCGATCGTGCATCTGCACCGAGTGGCTGACCGCGCGCGCGGTTATCAGGAACGGGATGACGAGCACCAGCGGGTCGAGTCCGAAGCCGAGCAGCCGGATGAAGCCGAGGCCCCAGATGGCGCAAATGACGCCGGAAATCGTCGGCCGCAGCGCGCCGCGCCAATCGCGGAAATAAACGTAGAGCAGGATCCAGACCGCGAGCACCGTCGCGACGAAGATCCACAGAAATTCAGGCGTGTAGTGATACACCCAGCCGTACAGGATCGGCTGTCCGCCATAGTAGATGTGCACTGTCGCGTCGCGCTCCGGCATCACGACGATTTTCCGAATCTCGTCGAAGATGCGCGTGTAGTCGAGCCGCGATTCGAGAAAGCTGCCCTCGATCACGGCCGCGCGGTCGTCGAGCGAAACGAAGCGGCCGAAGATCACGCCGGGATTTTTGTGGACGTTGCTCTCGAGTTCATCGAGGTCGGCCTGGGTCCTGGGAATTTCGCCGTTCGGCATTACCGGCGTATTGACGATCACGCCGCCGGCCAGCGGACGGAAGTAGCTCGAGGTCACGATCGAGCGCACGGAGCCGTGCTGGATCCCGTAAACGAGATCCATGTTGTTCGTCATGTTGACGATCTTCTTGATGATCGCGGGCGTGTAGATCGTCCCTTCTTTCGCCTCGATCATGATCGTGACGTTGTTGACGCTGCCGAAGTACTGGTCGTACTTGTGCGCGATCTGGATGAACGGATGGTTCTGCGGCAGCAAATCGCCGAAGCTCGTGACCAACTGGGTCTGTGCCGCGAAGTAGCCGAAGAACGCCGTGAGCGCGCCGACGATCGCCAGCACCAGGAAGCGCCAGCGCAGAATCCATTCACCAAAACGGTACCAGGTCATTGCGTTCTCCGAACTCTCCCTGCGCGCGCCTTCACGCTTAACCCTGACAGTAGCGCCAGGTCTTGCCGCCGTCCCCGGTATACAGGATTGTGCCGTAGCCGACGATCCAGCCGTGGGTTGCGTCGAAGAAGCGCACCTGGCTGAGCGGGAACGGCACCGCCGGCACGGACGGATCGTGCGCCCACGCGCCGTTGGGCTGCAGCCGCAGCACGGTACCGGTCAAGCCGGTGGACATCCCCTGGTCGCCGCCAAACAGATCGATCGAGAACAGCGGATCGCGCGCCGGAATTTGCACCGCTCCCGGCACCAGCGTGTCCAGCGGCGCGCCCGGCTTGTCCGCCTGATGGGCAAAGTTCCAGGTCTTGCCGCCGTCGTCGGTTTGAATCACCCAGCCCTCGAGTCCGCACGCCGCGCCATGTTTTTGATCGCGGAACGAGACGCTGAAAAAAGTCGGCAGCAGAAAATCGGCGAAGCGCGTATCGTCATTCGGCCCGAGCGGACGCTTCCATTGCGGCAGCAACGATTGCTGCTGCTCCTGCCAGCTCTTGCCGCCATTTTCGGTCGCCCAGATTCGCCCCAGCTCGCCGACCACCCAGCCATGATCAACGTCAACGAAACTCGCGCTGTAAAGTACCGGCTCCTCGTACGGCAGCGCGTAGTCGGAAATCTCCGGCGGAAAGAGCCGCTGCAACTGGCGCTTGATAAAACTCTCGCCGCCGTCGGTCGTGCTCATCACCAACGCGCGGTCGCCGACCAGGTAGCCGTGATTCGTATCGGGAAACGACAGCCCGAAAATAAACAGATGAGTGCGCGAATCGAGCCGCTTCCAGGTCTTGCCGCCGTCGCGCGTGCGCATCACGAGGCCGTCCTGCCCGCACAGGTAGCCGTTCTGATCGTCGGTCATCTGGATACCGAACACGCCGAGCTGGGTGCCGATGTCGATGCGCTTGAAGGTCCGGCCGCCGTCCTCGGTCAGCAGCACCTTGCCGCGATCGCCGACGATAAAGGCGCGCGTCGGGCTCGTCGGCCAGACGTCGAAGAACTTGTCGCTGAGCGTGATATTGCGCAGCGGCAGCGGCGGCATCGCAACCTCGCGATGACATCCGGCGGTAGCGAGCGCGATCAATACAAAGAGCGTCTTGATTATGCTGTATGCGCGGAGTTTTCGCTCCATTCGGCCGATCCCATCGAAAAATTTGCTCTATACTCAAGCAAACCCGCGAGCTTAGCAAGCCGTATATTGCGGGCGAAAAATCGACGACAAAACCGCGAGCTACAAATCCGCCAGCAACAATCCCGTCAGGTACTCGCCCTCGGCGTGGCCGAGCAGCACGGGATGGTCGGGGCCGGGGCCGAGATGCGCGAGCAGGCGAAGCGTGCGGCCGGCGTTGGACGCGGCAAAGCGCACGGCGCGGACAACATCGTCGCCGCGGAAATGCGTCGAACATGAAAACGTCATCAGACGCCCGCCCGGCGCCAACGCCCGCATCGCGACGGAGTTGAGCTCGACGTAAAGACGCCCCGCGCGCTCGGCGTCGCCACGGCTGCGCGCCAGCGGCGGCGGATCGAGGACGATCAGATCGAAGCGGTTCGGCGTCTCGGCCATGAAATTGCCGGCCTCGCCATGAACGAACTCGACGGCGCTGGCGGGATACTCATTGAGATCGAGATTCCGGCGCGCGATTTCGAGCGCTCGCGCCGACGTATCGACGGCGACGACCTTGCTCGCTCCCCCCGTAAGCGCGGCGAGCGAGAAGCCACCCTGGTAGCAGAAGGCGTCGAGCACGCGCGCACCGCGCGCGATCGCGCCGGCAATCGTGCGATTTTCGCGTTGGTCGAGGAAATAGCCAGTCTTCTGTCCATGCTCGAAATCAATTTTGATTTTGATTCCATTCTCGGCCGCAATCGTCCCGGTCACAGCTTCGCCCGCGAGAACCGCAACGTGATCCTCGAGGCCTTCCTGCTTTCTCACGGCGCCATGGCTGCGTTCGAGGATCGAGCGCGGATGCAGCAACTCATTGAGCGCCGCGACAATCGTCGCGCGCATCCGATCCGCGCCCGCAGTCAGGATTTGCACGACGAGCACGTCGCCGAATCGATCGACGACCACACCCGACAGCCCGTCGCCGTCGCCATTGACGAGGCGGTACGAATTCGTGTCGTCGCGGATGAACCGCCGGCGCAATTCAAGCGCGCTTTTGATCCGTCGCGAAACCAGATCTTCGATTGCGGGAGCCTCGCCCCACGCAAGCATCCGGATTGCGATCGTCGTCGCGGGATTGCAATAGCCCATCCCGATGAGCGCGCCCGAAGCGTCGTGCACAGTGACGAGCGAACCCGCTTCCGGCGACGACGGCTCAACCCGATCGATCGCTTGCGAAAAAATCCACGGATTGCCGCCGCGGACCGGCCCTTCCCTGCCGCGCTTGAGGATTGCGCGCGCGAGTGGCGCGGTCACCGCGTCGGCCAAAGCGGCTCGCCGACACGCATGTATCGACCGCTGCGGCCGCCGTACTTTGAGACCAGGCGAATCGCGCCGATTTCCATCGCGCGATCGATCGCCTTCGCCATGTCGTAAATCGTCAGCGCCGCCGCACTCACCGCGACCAGCGCTTCCATCTCGACGCCGGTGCGCGCATCGGTCACAGCGCGCGCCTGGATTTGCAGCGTGGAGTTGGCGGCATCGTGATTGAAATCGACCTCGACGACTTCGAGCGCAATCTGATGGCAGAGCGGGATCATCTCATGGGTGCGCTTCGCCGCCATGATTCCCGCGATACGCGCCGCCGCCAACGCCTCGCCCTTCTTGAGCTCGCCGCCGAGTATCGCCTGCAACGTCGCCGGCGCCATCCGGACCTCGCCGCGCGCGATCGCCTCGCGCCGCGTGACCGGCTTATCGCCGACATCGACCATCTGGATTTGCCCACGCTCATCAAGATGCGTCAGGCGCGCGCGCGGCGTTCGCGATTTAGTTTTGCCCGCCATCAAAGGAAATTCGCTCGCAAGCTCCCGTCAGTCGAACTAACGTAGCGCGACGAAGGAGCGCGGCACTAGAGCACGACCCAGAAATCACTGGGTGCAGGGGGTCACCCCTGCTATGTTGACCGCTCGCGCATATACAATAAACTCTTGATTCCCGGTTCCGCGAAACATCTCAAACCAATTCGCAGACGGTTCATATGGCTGATGATATCAACAAGGTCGTAATTCTCGGCTCCGGTCCCGCCGGCCTGACCGCGGCGCTTTACACGGCGCGTGCCAATCTCAGTCCGCTGCTGATCGAGGGGCACGAACCCGGCGGCCAGCTCACCATCACCACCGAGGTCGAGAACTATCCCGGCTTCGAGCACGGCATCCAGGGCCCCGAGATGATGGACGTGTTCCGGCGCCAGGTGACGCGCTTCGGCACGCGCTTCGTCAGCGGCGCGGTGACCGAGGTGCGCTTCGCGATGCGACCGTTCGAGCTCGTCGTCGAAGACAAGGTGATCAAGGCCGAGTCGGTGATCATCGCGACCGGCGCGACCGCCAAGCTGCTCGGGATAGAGTCTGAAAAGCGCCTGATGGGCTACGGCGTGAGCGCATGCGCCACCTGCGACGGCGCATTCTTCAAGAACAAGGAAGCGATCGTAGTCGGCGGCGGCGACACCGCGATGGAGGAAGCGAACTTCCTCACGCGTTTCTGCACCAAGGTCACGATCGTGCATCGCCGCGACACGCTGCGCGCGTCGAAGATCATGCAGGATCGCGCGCGCAAGAATCCGAAGATTGCGTTCATCTGGGATTCCGCCGTCGAAGAAATCATCGGCGAGCAGAAGAACGGCGTGAGCGCCGTCAAACTGAAAAATCTGAAGACGGGCAAGGTCACCGAGATGAAGACCGACGCGGTGTTCGTCGCGATCGGTCACAATCCCAACAGCGCGCTGTTCAAGGGTCAGCTCGAGATGGACGAGATCGGCTACCTGAAAGTGAACCCGGGCTCGACCTACACCAACATCGACGGCGTCTTCGCCTGCGGCAACGTCGTCGACAGCGTCTATCGGCAAGCGGTCACCGCCGCCGGCACCGGCTGCATGGCAGCAATCGACGCCGAACGCTGGCTGGAAGCAAAGGGCGAGTAGCGAGGATCTTCTTCTCTATTCTTAGTTCCCTCCTCCCACGTTGGAGGAGGGTTAGGGTGGAGGACAACCGCGCCGCGCAAATCTCCGTCCCCGCCCACCGTCCCGCCGCCGAGCCCGCGCCCTCTTCCCTTCCCAGAATGGGAGAGAATCGAAGAGCCCACCCCGAGCCTACCGAAGGATGAAGGCCCGCTCAGAGTGAGGCCATCGCGCGCGACGCAAGATTCTGGTCCGCGTTTGTTGTTGTTGTGTCATTCAGAGCGAAGCGAGGAATCCCGCTTCCGATCTTTCCGTCGCCCTGTCAGTCAGGGAGAGTTGCTCACGCGTTGGACCCTAGTCTCACACCCTGAGCTCAAGGACCGTTCAAAGCTCCGCTCGGACAGATATTCCTTCCGCCTGACCCTGCGCAAAGACCGTCCGCAGATTTTATCAGGCGCGCGAACAAATTCCGCCAGATCTCGCCGTGAACGCGCGCGCGTTCTCATCGGGGCACGCGAAGAAAATCAAGTCACGGGGCGGCCGGACGCTTGCGAGAACTTTTGATACGAACAAGCAAGCAAATGACTAAGACCAAAAATCTTAAGTCGCGCGAAAGAGCGCGCTGTATAAGGACCCTCACCTTCGATCCTCTCCCATTCTGGGAGAGGGGAAGATGCCTGGCGCAGTTATGCAAAAGTCCCCGGCCGGGCGAGGGGAGAAAAAGATTCGGGATTCTTCCACTTCGGCTGCACTCGGAGGTTCGGCTGGTGGAAGTGGGGTTATCCCAACATGCTCTGGAATGACAGGGGGCGAGGGCGGGCTCGGTGGGACATCTCCACGGAAAATCACAGGCTGAAGCTTATGCCCACCATGGAAAATCGGAGGGTGAAGCTTGGGCCACCGGGGTCGCCAAGTTGTTAGTGCTGTGATAACAAAGCGGGCTATGGCGCCAATTTCTTTTCCGAAAGGCTTTTTGTGGGGGACCGCCAGTGCCTCCTACCAAATCGAGGGCGGATGGGACCAGGACGGCAAGGGCGAGTCGATTTGGGATCGCTTCTCGCACACGGCCGGCAAGATTAAGCATGGCGATACCGGCGACATCGCGTGCGATTTCTACCATCGTCATACCGATGACATCGCGCTGATGGCTGACCTTGGGCTCAATGCCGCGCGAATTTCGCTTTCATGGCCGCGGATCATGCCCGTCGGCAAGGGTCCGGTGAATCAGAAGGGCCTCGACTTCTATCGGCGTATCGTGGACGAGATGCTCGCGCGCAATATCCAGCCGTGGGTGACGCTCTATCATTGGGATCTACCGCAGGCGCTCGAGGACGGCGGCGGATGGCCGAATCGCGACCTCGCCGAATATTTTCGCGACTACGCCGCTGTCGTCGCCGACGCGCTCGGCGATCGCGTGAAACATTGGATGGTGTTCAACGAGCCGTGGATTTTTACGATCCTCGGGTACCATCTTGGGGTACATGCTCCCGGACGCCACGACCTTGGCGACGCAATCAAGGCGACGCATACCGTCAATCTCGCGCAGGGCATGGCGGTGAGGGCGCTCCGCGAATCGAAGAACCATCCCGAGGCAGTCGGCACGGCATTCAGCATGTCGCCGGTGCATCCGGAGGCGGGGTCGCTGGAGGATCGCACGGCGGCCGAGCGATGGCATCGATTTTTCAACCTGTGGTTTCTCGAGCCCGTGATGCGCGGCAAATATCCGCAGGCCTACCTGGACGGCACGGTCGAGGATCGCGTCGAGATTCGCGCCGGCGACATGGACATCGTCAAAGCGCAGCTCGACTTCATCGGGATCAATCTGTACACGCGCGCAGTGGTCGCGCACGATTCGCACGATCACAATATGGGTGTGAAGCAGATTGGGGCGAGCGGCGGGGAAATCACCGACTTCGGCTGGGAAGTGTATCCGCAGGCGCTGTCGGAAATGATCCTGCGCGTCCACAAGGACTACCCCGGTATCCC
Organism: uncultured delta proteobacterium; assembly: GCA_963711565.1. Lineage (GTDB taxonomy): Bacteria > Desulfobacterota > Binatia > Binatales > Binataceae > Binatus. Next base: position 1,048,702 of record CAVQEQ010000003.1, read on the forward strand.
GATCTACGTGACCGAGAACGGATGCTCATACGGCGACGGGCCGGGCGCTGATGGCAAGGTCAACGACCAGCGCCGCGTCAGCTTCCTGCGCCGCTATATCGCGGAGGTCGGGCACGCGATGAAACAGGGTGCGGACGTGCGCGGTTATTTTCTGTGGACGTTCACGGACAACTTCGAATGGAGCCAAGGATTTCAGCAGCGCTTCGGAATCGTGCACTGCGACTTCAAGACGCAGGAAAGAATCGTCAAGGAGAGCGGGCACTGGTACTCGCGGCTGGCGCGGAGCGGCGCGCTCGATTTCGATCCGGTAATTTGAGCGCGCGCAGCGCGCGAACGAGGAAACCGGAACCGGCTTCGCGTGCGCGAAGCTGTCCGGAGGCCAGAAGCCATTTCCTCCCGTCGCTGACGCTCCCGTCGTCAGGATGACAAAAAATGCGGCACGGGTGACCTCCTTCGGCAGGCTCAGGACAGGCTCCGCACCCGGTATTTTTGGTTTGTGGTCTGCCCGCTCCGTTGTCGCTCTTGTTTGTGATGACTATCGAGATGGAACTTGGTTTCTTCAGCATGGCGGGCCGAGTAGCAGTGGGGCGGGCCGCCGTGCCCGCCAGGATGACAGACAAATGCGAATCTGTTTGGGAGAGAGGCCACTCAGCGGCGGGCACGGCGGCCCGCCCCACTGCTCACGGCGGCCCGGCCCACTGCTAGAGAGAAGCTGAGGGGGCGCGATGAGTGGCGGGGAATTTCTGATGTGGCTGCATCTATGCGCGATGGCGTCGTACGTCGGCGCGCAGTTCGCGGTCATCTATATGCTGATACCGGCGGCCGAGACCGCGCCCAACGAGGCCGCACGGCGCGCGAGCCTGATCGCGGGCTTCAAGTTCTATAACCCGTTCACGATCGGCGTGCTGGGAATTATTGTGATTAGCGGCGCGATGCGCCTGACGGATTTGAAAGCGTCGATGAAGTTCGACTACTTCGCGCGAATCGGTTCCGCGCTCGAACTGAAACTGGCACTGGCGTTCGTTCTCATCTTTATCCAGACCTACATCACGTTCGGACTGGCGTTCAGAATCGGGCGCCAGGAAGAGGTGGCCGCACACGGCGACGGCGAGGCGTTCACCGTCAAGCAGCTCAACTCGATGCTGCGGAGAATTCGCGCGATGGCATGGTTGACGATCGTGCTGGCTGCCGCCGTCATCTGGGTATCGCTCACGATGGTCGCGCGCGCGGTGGACGAGCCGGTCACCGCGTCACAAATCTCCGCGCGGGCCGAGCCCGCGATGTTGGCGACGCGCGTCATGACTTAGTGCGCGAGCGCCAACAGCGAGCCGACAATGTACGCGACGGTGATGATGCCGAAGATTGCGCCCGGGATTTCGTTCAGGATGTTGTACTGGGCGAGCCGGGTCGCGGCGCTGACTTCAGTCGTCTCGTCGATCGACGCGATTCCTGCGAACCTTGCTTCTGTGGTTGATGCGTTCATTTCAAATTCCTCCCGTAACTTTTTCGGACGACTAGGCCAATGCCACCAGCGAGCTGATGACGTAACCGAGGGTGATCAGGCCGAACACGATGCCGGGGAGTTCGCTGAGCAGACTGTTCTGCGCGAGCCGGGTTCCGGCGGTGGCTTCGACCGCTTCGTTGGTGTTTACGATTCCGTTAAGGGTTGCTTCGTTGGTAGTTGCGTTCATTTTCGTGTCCTCCGTATTCAGTGACTTGGCAGTGGTGGAGCAACCTCTGTGCCATCGGAAAAACTCTCTAATTGGCAAGGGCTTTCCAGACCAATACTTCGATGCTCATGGCTTGATCTTAATAAAAAGTAAGGGAAATCAACGACTTATGGCGCATCGCAGAATGCGAGACAGAATCGGGTCAATTTACATTTTCGCGGTAAGTTTCCTCTTTCGCGAATCGGCGCAAGCAGCCGCATGCAGCAATTCTGCTGCGGGTCGGTGTCCGTCCCGCCCTGCTTTGATCCTTCTCACCGCATCTGCGAAAGTGGCGTGATGGCGAGCGAAGTGAATCAGGACGCGCCCCGATCCGACAGCAAGGCGACCGGCGGATTGAAGCCGACGACCGCGATGCTGCTGGCCGAGGCGATCGCCAAGCCCGGCGAGCAACCGCATTTCATCCACAGCCTGGCGCTGCGGTTCGCGGAGACTGCGATCTTCCTGGTCGCGGTTATCGGCGCGATCGCCTTGGGACTCGGCATCACGGCGTACTTCGGCGAGCATCGCTACGTACTCGCGTACCTGGCGGCGTATGCGGGATTTCGCTTTTCCGATTTGATTGTGCGCGACGATGTCGAAGACAGCCCGCCGCGCGAAGAGCTGTCCCGGCGGATCGTCGCGCAGCTTCCGCTGCTGGTGGTGTTTGCCGCGGCGCCATTCGAGCGCACCTACGTTTACGGCGGAGCGGCGCCCGCGTTCGTCCGCGCGCTCGGGCTGTTACTCGAGCTGCTGGGAATGTGGCTCGCGCTCGGCGCGCGCATCCAACTCGGATTCTTCACCTCGGGAAGGACGCCGGAGCACCCGGTGCTCGTCACGCGCGGCTTTTATCACTACGTGAGGCATCCGATATACGCGGGCACGTTCCTGGTGACGTTCGGCTGGACGCTCATCTACGGCGCGCCGGTGACCGCGGTCCTGACGGTGATTATCGGAGCGATTTTCGCGCAGCGGCGGATGAAGTCGGAAGAAGCGGCGATGCGTGCGCGCTTCGGCGAAGAGTACGACACCTACCGGCGCGAGACGGACGCGTTGATCCCGGCTATCTGGTAATCCCCAAGCTCCGAGCTTCGTGCTGGCAGCGGATCCGCGAGCAATAGAGTTCGTCGCCGAGGCTTACGAACTTTTTGCCGCATTTCAGGCATTCGCGAATCGATTCTCCCACGTCAAGCTGTGTGGCGAGCTGTTCTTCGATGGCTGAGTCGCCGCTCCTCGAGCCACGCGTGTTTCGCTTCTCGGACCACACGGCGTCGGCAACTGGCTTTCCCTGCGCGCCCATCAGGGCGAGTTCGTCGGCGCGATTGTTGATCGGATCGTCGCCGTGTCCGCGCACCCAATCGAAGCGCACGTGGCGCAACTTTGTTTCGGTATCAAGCAGCGCCCACAAATCCTGATTCTTGTTGCGCTTCCAATGCAGCGTCATCGTATTCACGACGTACTTGCTGTCACTGCGCAGGATGACGTCGGCATCGGGTGCGGTCGCGCGTAGTCCCTCGATCACGCCCGTCAATTCCATGCGGTTGTTGGTGGTCGCGTCTTCGTGGCCGTTGAGTTCGGTCACGACGCCGTCTGGAGCGCGCACGACGACACCCCATCCGCCAGGCCCGGGATTGCCGAGGCAAGAGCCGTCTGCGTAGACGAGATATTCGCGAGATGCCACGGCCGGATTCTAGCTGAGGCCGCGGGATTTTCGGAGCCGCGTGAACCAATCGACGTACTGCTGCGCCGCATTCGGCCACGAAAAATCCGACGCGAAGCAGTTTGCCATCAGCCGCCGCCATGTCGCGCGGTCGCGGAACGTTGCCACCATCCTCGCGAGCGCGGCGACCATTTCGTCCGCGGTGAAGTTGTCGAACGCGAAGCCGTTGCCAGTGCCCGTCGCGACATCGAACTCGCTGACCGTGTCGCGCAATCCGCCGGTGGCGCGCACGACGGGCGCGGCGCCATAGCGCAGCGCGTACATCTGCGTTAGTCCGCACGGTTCGAAGCGCGACGGCATCAGGAACGCGTCGCAGCCGGCCTGGATTCGATGCGCAGTGGTATTGTTGAACTCGATTATCGCGCGAAGTTTATCGGGGTAGCGCGCCTCGGCGTCTTTGAAAAATTTCTTCGAGCGCTTCGTCGCCGCTCGCCAGCATGACGAGCTGCAAATCCAGGCGCATCACGGCGTCGAGCGCATCCTTGAGCAGGTCCACGCCTTTTTGCTCCGTCATGCGCGTGACCATTCCGACCAGCGGCCAATCTTCATGATTGGGAAGCTTGAGCGAATCGCGCAGCGCGCGCGTGCAGGCGCGTTTGCCGTCGGGTTTCGTGGGCATGTAGGTCGCCGCGATTTCGCGGTCGATAGCGGGGTTCCACTCGTGGTAGTCGGCGCCGTTGAGGATGCCGACGAAATCCGCGCCCTTGTCGCGGAGCACTCCCTCGAGTCCAAAGCCGAGTTCCGGGTCGGTGGTAATTTCGCGCGCGTAAGTGGGACTGACAGTTGATGCGCCGTCGGATAGGACGATCGCGCCCTTCATCAGATTCAAGTGATTGTAAAATTCCAGGTAGTTGACCGAAAAATATGGCGCGTCGATATTCAGAAGCCCGAAGTCCTCGCGCTTGCCGATGCCCTGGAAGGCGAGATTGTGAATCGTGAAGACCGACAGCGCCCGCTTGAACATCGGGCGCAGGGCGCCGTCGGCGCGCATCGCAATCGGCGCGGCGGCGGAATGCCAATCGTGTGCGTGGACAAGGTCGGGCGCGATTATCTCAGCGGAGGCGACCGCGGCGGCGCGGCCGAAGAAGATGAAGCGCCGCATGTTGTCGGGATAGTCCATCCCATGCTCGCCGTAGATTTCGGGACGCGCGAAAAATCCGGGATGATCGATCAGATACATCGGCACGCCGTGGGGATCGGTCGCGCGCAAGACCGAGAAACGTTCAACGCCGGCGCCGAAGCGCATCGGGATATTGCGCAGAACGGGAGCGGTCTCGACGTTGTCGATAATCGAAGGGTAGCCGGGGACGATCAGTGAGGGTTGTTCGCCAGCGTCTTTCAATGCGCCGGGCAACGAGCCGATGACGTCGGCGAGGCCGCCGGCTTTTGCATAGGGCGCGGCTTCGGCCGCAACGATCGTAATTTTCACGGGATGGGGTGTCCGAAGAACGATCCCTCGCCCGTAATTTTACGGGAGAGGTTAGGTGAGGGTTCTGGGCTCATCTAGTAATGCGAGGAAGGATCGATTCTTCGCTGCGCTCTGAATGACACAAAGAAGGAAGAGGACACAAGAAAGCGACGTTGCATAGTTGTCGCTTGAATCGCAGCACCCTCACCTACCGGCGGCTACGCCGGCCGCCTCTCCCGTAAAGGGCGAGGTAAGAGTCGGACGCCAGCCCATCTGATATCCTGTGCAGGAGGTCACCCCCTGCCCTTCCCGGCGCGGGACTTTCGATCTTTCGGCGATTGCGCTAAACGAACGGTATGGAGGTAATGCAATGAAATTCGGCCTCTTCTATGAAATCTCGGTACCGCGACCATGGGGGCGCGAAACCGAAAAAACTGTCTACGACAACTGCCTCGAGCAGGTTGCCCTCGCCGATTCGCTCGGCTTTGATTCCGTGTGGGCCGTCGAGCATCACTTCCTCGAAGAATATTCGCATTGCCCCGCGCCCGAGCTGTTCCTGACCGCATGCGCGATGAAGACCAAGAAAATGCGCGTCGGTCACGGCATCGTGGTGTGCGTGCCCGAGTTCAATCATCCGATAAAAATTGCCGAGCGCACGGCAGTGCTCGACATTCTTTCCGGCGGCCGTCTCAACGTCGGCACCGGCCGATCCGCGACCTGGACCGAGCTGGCGGGCTTTCGCGCCAGCCCCGACGAGACCAAGAAAACCTGGGACGAGTTCGTCCATTGCTTGCCGAAGATGTGGACGCAGGAGCGCTTCTCCTACCAGGGACGATCATGGTCGATGCCGCAGCGGACGATTGTGCCGAAGCCGTATCAGAAACCGCATCCGCCGCTGTGGGTCGCGGTCACCAGTCCCGGCACCGAGATCGACGCGGCCGAGCGCGGGATGGGCAGTCTCGGGCTGACCTTTGGCGGATTCGCCGAGCAGGACGAGAAGGTCAAGCGCTATCGCAAGATTATCAAGAACTGCACGCCGGTCGGCGAGGTTGTGAACGAAGCCGTGTCGACGGTGAACTTTTTGTATTGTCATGAAGACGACGCCGAGGGCGTGAAGGTCGGCAAGCGTCTCACCGGCACCTTCAACTATCTCGCGGCGCAGTTGCTCGCCGCGCGCGAGGCGTATCCGAGCAAATCGTATCCGTCACTCGGGTTGCTGCCGTCGCTGCGTCAGGATGCGGCGGGGCCCGGCGATGCGTCGGGCGCACCGGAGGGTATCGCGATCGGAAATCCCGCGCGCATTACGCGCGAGATGAAGAAGTGGGAGGCGGTCGGCGTCGATCGCGTCAACTTCCTGCTGAACGCGCTCGAGACCGTGCCGCAGCAAAAGGTACTCGACAGTATCCGGCTGTTCGCGAAAGAAGTGATGCCGCATTTCCAGGGCGCGAGCGATTCCGCTTCGGCCGCCGCAGGAGGTCGTTGATGCCGCCGCGTTTTGGAAAGCTCGATCTGGCCGCATGGGCCAAGTCGGTACCCACGATCAACAGCTACAAAACGGAGCCGTGGATTTTGAAGGGCGCGAAGATTCTCACGATCAACATGGAGATCGACGACGACCCCGCCGACAACCTGATCCCGGCGACGATGCATCCGTCGATTCCGGAGTACGCGATTTTCTGCGTGACGACGTATCCGGAGAGCCCGGTCGGCGCGTTCTCGATTGCCGAGGTGCGAGTCTCGGGCCGCACCGGCGTCCGTCCGCGAGGCTTCGTGCTGCGCAGTTACTGCGACAACGACGACGCGCGGCGCGAGATGGCCGCACGATGGGGTTATCCGACGGTGGCGGGCGAGGTGAAGCTCGACATCCGCCACGACCGCGTCGTCGGCCGTGCGAGCGCCGCGGGCAAGCCGGTGCTCGAATGCGAGCTGCTGGATCGCGACATGATCTCCGGCGGCGACATCCAGTACATCGCGAGCATGCATCTCGCGCGCAACAAGGACGACGGCAAGCTGGTGCTGGTGCAGGTCGATCCGGAGTTCACGTTCTCGAAGGCGGAGCGCGGCAAGCCGCGAATCGTCCTGCTCGACAACGACGCATTCGGCGCCGGCAGGTATCTGCGGCTCGACAACCCGATTTCTGCGACGTTCACGACCGCCGACGTGACGCTGCCGAAGCTTCGCTACATCTGCAATCCCGAGTTGCCGGCGATGCAGGGTACGACGAAGGTTGCGGCCTGAACGGAGGTTGCCTGCGCGCTTTCTTTTTCGGTCATCCTGACGGAGCGAGCATCGCTAGCGGCAGGAAGGATCCCGGACAACTTCGCGCATGCGAAGCCGGTTCGGATTCCGCGATGCGCGTGAGCGCCGCCTTTATTACGCCGGACGCAGGAACGTCCGTCGAGATTCTTCGCCGCAGCGGATCAGAATGACGGAGGGGGAATGCCTGAACCCTGGCGCTTCGAAAAAATCACACTCAAGAGCGGACTGACTTTGCGCGTCGCGCGCGCCGGCGTCGGTCCGCCGATCATCATGCTGCACGGGTTCCCGGAATGCTGGTACTCGTGGCGGCATCAGATGCGCGCGCTGTCCGACCGTTACGATTGCGTCGCGCCGGAGATGCGCGGTTACGGCGAATCCGACGCGCCGGTCGGCGTCGCGAACTATACGCTCGACAAGCTGGTCGGCGACGTCGCCGAGCTGATCGAGGCGCTCGGCCACAAGCGCGCGACCGTGGTCGGTCACGACTGGGGCGGCGGCGTCGCGTGGGCGACGGCGCTGATGCGTCCCGACGTCGTCGAGCGGCTGATCGTGATGAACTGTCCTCATCTAGAGCGGATGAGCCATGCGCTGCGACGCAATCCGCGCCAGATGCTGCGCAGTTGGTACATGCTGTTCTTCCAGATTCCGCGCCTCCCTGAGTGGCTGTTCCGCCGCCGTAACTATCAGGCGCTGGTTGACGCGCTGCGCAACGGCACGATTCAAAAGAATGTTTTCAGCGACGGCGACCTCGAATACTTCCGCGCCGCGTTTCGCAATCCCTACTCGCTGACCGCCGCGATTAACTACTATCGCGCGAACTTCCGCACCGGTTTCATGGCGCGGCCCGGCACCAACTCGTGGATCGATCGGAAGATTTCGGCGCCGACGCTTCTGATCTGGGGCGAACAAGATTTCGCACTTGGCAAGGAACTGACGTACGGCATGGAGCCGCTGTTCACCGGTCCATTCGAGATAAAATACATTCCCGATTCGGGCCATTGGGTGCAGCAGGAGAAGCCGGAACTGGTGAATCAGTACGTCCGCGATTTTCTCAATCGCACTCCGCCCGCTTAGTCCGCGACGCTTTTAGGCTCCGACTTTACACCGCTTTGCCTCGCGCCTATCTTTATTTGAGGATCTAAACGCCTCGGACGCCGCCTTTCTCACGTATCCCGGTCATCCCGGATAGTCGTCTGTTTAGGAGCTTCCCGGCAAATTCAGAAGGAGGGGCTTTTATGCCCACTAAGTTGTATGTAGGCAACCTCGCCTACGCGGTTACGCAGGAGGACCTGGCAGAACTGTTTGCGCAGGCCGGGAAAGTCGAGAGCGCGGTGGTGGTCTCCGACAAGTTCTCGGGACAGTCGCGCGGCTTCGGTTTCGTCGAGATGGCGGAGGCGGCCGATGCGGCCACCGCAATCCAGACCCTCAATGACACCGACCTGAAGGGACGGCGAATCAAGATTGACGAGGCGCGCGCGAGCACCGGCGGTCCGCGCGGCGGCGGCGGAGGTGGCGGTGGAGATCGTCGTCGCGGCGGTGGTGGCGGTGGCAGAGAGGGCGGTGGCGGCGGCGGAAATCGCAACCGCTGGTAGCTTATCGCGATTTGATCAAAGCAGTTGATTGGCGGCGCGGTCGGAGCTGAATGCTCGGGCCGCGCCGCCGCTTTTCGATTGAGCGCAACAGCGGCGGGAAGAGGCGGGCACGGCGGCCCGCTCCACTTCGCCTGTTCCGCGCGGGAGGAGGCGGGCACGGCGGCCCGCCCCACTTCGGTGCAAGCCTCTTCCACACGTGCGGTCTTCTGCTATCGTTATGCGCCGAAACGGAACCAGCCAACCCCAACAACTTTGGATGAGTCTGATCGAATGAGAAAAGCCATACTCTCGAGCGCGGCGGCCGCCGTCGCGCTCGCGTCCATCCTCGCCATCACGCCCAAAGCGTCACATGCCGACGAAGAGGCCGGCGTCCCTTCCGGCACACAGCGCAACGTCGCGGGAATAGTGATTCATTCCGGCAGCCGCTCGGTACAGGTCGGCACCGCATTCTTCGTCGCCGTTCCCAGCTCGGTGTTCCCGGGCAGATCGTTCGTTTACCTCGTGACCGCGCATCACAATCTGCTCGACGGCAACGGCAGCCCGCGCGCCGGCCTGCTGCTCACGCTCGAGGACTCCGCGACCGGCAAGATGCGCGAGGAACCGCTGCCGGCTGAAAACCGCTGGGTGCTCGATCCGAATCAGGTAAAAGCCAACGTCGCCGCGATTCCGCTGACGCCGAAGGGCGCGAGCATCGCGCCAATCCCGCTCGGCTCGCTGCTCGGTGGCGACGATCCGCTCGCGCGCCCCGAAACCGGCGCGCAGGTGTACTACCTGACGGCGGCGACCGTCGGCGTCAACCAGCGTCGATTCGAGGCGCTCGCGCGCTTCGGCCATGTGTCGGTAGCCGATCCTGCCGACACCGAAGTCATCGGCGCGGGCTTGCAGACGCTCAGCTATCTCGACGGCGGCAGCGCGCCCGGATTTTCCAGCGGCGCTCCGGTCTTCGTCAGCCTGGGACTGCGCTTTGCGCTATGGGGAATTCTCGAGGCCAACACCTCGCTCAACACCGATCCGGTTTTCTCCGGACTGGCAGGCGTTCTGCCTGCCAGGTACGTTGCCGAAACGTGCAAGAAGATGGGCGAGGTGCAGGATAAAACGCTGCAAGGCGCCAAGCTCCCCGAGTGACGCGAGGACTCGGGTCGCGGGACGCAAATTCGATTTGATTCGCACGGCGGGTCTCCAGCTATAATGTCGGGCACGCCGTTGAATACTTGATTTCGCGTCGATGCGCGTATATCGAGAGTAGTTCCGGCTCGCGCCACAAACCGAAACACTCCCCGGTAGCTCAGTCGGTAGAGCGGACGGCTGTTAACCGTCATGTCGCTGGTTCGAATCCGGCCCGGGGAGCCATCTCTTGAAAGAAGGTTCTAAGGATCACAGGTGATGTGGCGATCCGTCAGAGGCGCCGACTCCGTTATCTACTTTATCGAGAGATACTCCCGACTCCACCGATCGAGCCGATATTCATTGACCCGAGCGGGGATTGGCCGCTGGGGAATACGCGTACGTTCGGAGGCGGAGGATAGTTTGGCGGCGTCGCGTTCTGAGCGATCTGCTGGCAAGCATTCTGATCGCCGCCATCACAGCTTTGCTGAAGGGCCTGTCGTTGAGCCTGCGCAGCGCATCCGCTCACGAGCAGTAGCGCCGATGCAATCACCAATGTCGCCAGTTTGGGCATGGGGTTTCCCTCCTCGCGAGTCATCGAACACTATGTCGATAACCATTGTGAGCCCGCCTTTGTTCCGATTCAAATGACCGGTAAGGCGGTGCGCGTCGTATCGACACGATTCCGTAACTGCTAGGTTTGCGTTGGGGATGATGATGGGCAGCAGGCTAAGGATCGCTTTTGTTGTGACGGTGCTTGCTGCCGCGACCGGCCTTTATGGCTGCGCGTCAACCTACATTCAGCAGACTGACGACGATACTGCCTCCGCCTGCGAGATAACTGCCGCCACTGCCAGTGCCGCCGAGTGCAATTCGGCTGACCTAGCCCGTCAGGCCCGCGACTCGGCCGATTACAAGGATGAGCCAGCCTTGGGCTACCTGAATTCTCCGCCGGGATTACTGCCGATTCCGGTGTCTGCGCGGAATAGCTCGTCGAATTAGTGGGAGGGCGCAGTTTGTCGCTCCCGCCCACGTCATCCAGACGCCGTGGCCCAGTTGCACGTCATTTTTCGAGATGTCAGAGTTCACTTCACGGTGAGAACTCATCGCCCGGTCTAAACCGGACCCGTTTCATCTTCGCAACGCTGAATTACCGGAAAAATCCATAGAAATTGGGGTATTTTACCCTATATTGACAGGCCTACTGGCGAGGGCAAGAATGCTACACTAAGCCGCGTTTGCCCCTTTAGAGAAACGTGGCCTTTGGGAATGAGCGTGCAAAAGCGCAACGGACAGAACCAGGCGCGGGTCCTGATTGTCGATGACGAATTTCACGTTGCACGCGGCGCCGCGATGGTCCTTTCACAGGCTGGTTACGAATGCGAAACGTGTCCCACTGTCGAAGCAGCTCTCAAGCTGCTCGACCATAAGGGCGCAGACGTAATCATCGCAGACATGAGGATGACGGGGATGGATGGGATGGACTTACTGAAGAAGGTGCAGAGCAAGGATCCTGACATGGCAGTGCTGGTGAGCGTGCCGCTGCCGGCGGCAGAGTCGGCCAAGGCGGCGCTCCGGGGCGGAGCGTTCGATTGCGTGACGAAGCCGTTCGACAGCGACGAGCTGAACGCGGTCGTCACCCGGGCGGTCGAGATGAGCGCGCTGCAACGCGAGAACCGCAAGCTGCGCGAGCAGCTCGACGTCGCGAGCATCGCGGCCGGCTTCGTGGCCGAAGCGCCCAAGAGCCGCCAACTGGTCGCGATGATCCGGCGGGTCGCCCCTTCACGCACGACAGCCCTTATCGAAGGGGAAACCGGCACCGGCAAAGAACTGGTCGCCCGGATGCTGCACTACTGGAGCAACCGGGCCGATGGTCCGTTCCTCGCGATCAATTGCAAGGCGCTGGCGGATGGCGTGGTCGAGAGCGAGCTCTTCGGCCATGAAAAGGGATCGTTCACCGGCGCGATCCGCGACCGCGCGGGATGCTTCGAGCGAGCCTCGGGCGGCACGCTGTTTCTCGACGAGATCGGAGAAGCGGGGCCGGACTTCCAGGCCAAGCTGCTGCGCGTGCTCGAGGACGGCGAGGTGCTGCGCGTCGGCGGCTCGAAACCGCGCAAGGTGGATGTTCGAATAATAACGGCGACCAATCGCAAGCTGCGGAACGAGGTGGCAGCGGGCCGCTTCCGCGCGGATTTGTATTTTCGGCTCAGCGTGATTCCGCTCAGGATCGCGCCGCTGCGCGAGCGCCGCGAGGACATCCTGCCGCTGGCGCATCATTTTCTCGCTTTTCATTCCACCGAAGCAGGCCGCCCGCTGATGCTTTCCCCGGAAGCCGAAGCGGCGCTGCTCGCCCATCGGTGGCCGGGCAACGTGCGCGAACTGGAAAACGTCATCGAGCGCGCGGTCGTGATGAGCGGGCAGGAGACCCTGATGCCCGAGGCGTTCGCCTTCGACGACGACGCGTCCGACGAAGACCTGGTCCAGGTTGCCGGCATAGCCCGCGCGGCCGGCGTCGATTCCTCTCTCGGCACAGCTACAGCTCCGGCATCGGCAGATTCGAACCACGCGCAGAGTAACGCGCAGCCTGCCGACAGTCAGGATGATGGCACGCTGCAGGCGAGCCTCGATCGCGCCGCGACGGTGCGAATCAAGGCGGCGCTCGCGACCGCAGCTGGCAACCGGGTTGACGCGGCAGCGGCACTCGGCGTCGATCGGACGACGCTATATCGGTTGATGAAACGTCTTAGTCTTTAGCATCGGATTGTCGCGGCGAAGACGCCGGACCCGATGCGGGATTTGCACGCAAGCGGCCGCGGAGCAATCTGCGGCCGTTTTCTTTCGCGCACCAAAACAAACAAGCCCCGGACCGACGCGGCGCCGCGCCTGTCCGAGGCCTCCTGGGAGAGGCTATTTTTTGGATTGCCCTCCGGCGACCCGCTGAAATCAGCCGCCAGGATTCGTGAGCGTGTGGAGGACCGAGATCATAGCCGGTCCGATGATTACCGCGATCATCGAGGGCAGCACAAAAATGACCAGCGGGAACAGAATCTTAATCGATGCCTTCTGCGCGTCTTCCTCGGCATGCAACCGGCGACGGTTGCGCAGCGCGTCCGAGCTGGAGCGCAACGCTGGTCCAATCTGCGCGCCAAGTTGTTCGCTCTGGATCAACGTTGCGGCGAGCGGCTTGATATCTTCTACCGCAGTCCGGTCGGCCAGCCCGCGCAACGCCTGTCCAAGGCTCGCACCGGCGGAGATATCGGTTGCGACGAGGTTCAGCTCGGTGCCGATTTCCTGTCCATGACGCTCGCATTCGACGCCAACGATTCGAATTGCCTCAAAGAGCCCCATGCCTGCTTCGACGCATACCACCAGCAGGTCGAGCACGTCCGAGAGCTGCCTTGCGATGTTGCCCTGCCGCAAACGCGCGCGCCGTCCCAAATAGTAGCTGGGCACGAAGATTCCAATGCCGATGCCGCCAAGTGCCAGGAGCACCGGCGTAGCCGACGCCGGATGAAAGATCGCGCCGACCATGAGACCCAACAAACCACCGCCGATGGCCATCAGCACGCGCGCGACATGATAGGTCTGCGCCGCGGACGACTTCAGATACCCTGCTTGCATCAGGGTCTGTTGGAGCTTCTCCCCGGTGGGCGAATCCAGGTTCGGCGGCGGTACACGCTTGGCGGCCCACCTGAAAAGCATCCGGAGTACGTTGTCGTCCTGGACATCACCTTCGAATGCGCCCTGAGAGGCCCGCATCTTGACCGCAAGATCCGCGAAGCGCTCGTCGACGGCCCGGCTTTGCGGCGAGAACGCGAGAAACAGGGCCAAGCACGCCCCTGCCGCGAGAAAGAAGACCACTATGCCAATCACGAATGGGCTCATATTAGTAATTCACCCTTAATAGTCGCCTGATGGTGATGAGGGCGAGAATGTCCGAGCCGACCGCAAATTTCAAAATCTTCTGACCGGTCGGGTCATGGAACAGTTGATCGGTGTAGCTCGGTTGAATCAAGCTGAACAGGAAAAGAACTACGACCGGCAGGCAGCCGACGACCATCCCGCCCAGCCGCGATTGCGCGGTCAGTGCGCGGATTTGCATCCGCAAGCGTTGCCTGGTTCGCACGATTTCGGATAGCCGCCCGACAATTTGCGCCAGACTCGAGCCGACTTCCGTTTGCACGCGCACCGCGACGACCAGCAGGCGTAGGTCGTCCTCCGGAACACGCTTGAGCATATCTTCGAGCGCTCGCGGCAGCGGCAGTCCGATCCGGTTCTGCTCGAGCACCGTGCGGAATTCGCTGCCGAGCGGATCGGCGAACTCGCTGACCAGAACTTGCAGCGCACGCTGCAGCGAGTGTCCGGCTTCGAGCGACGATTTGATCAAATCAAGCGCGAACGGCAACTGGGTTCCAAAGGCCTTCAAACGCCGCTTTTTGCGGAACTGGATGAAGAGCAGCGGCAGGATGGCGGCCAGCAGGCCGGTTGCCAGTGCGAACCACATGTCGTGGAAGAACAGATTACCGCCGAACAATCCCGCGCCGAACATCAACATGATGATCAGCAACATATCGCCGACCCGCATGTACATGCCCGCCTGCCACATCGCCTCTTCGAGGCTGCGCAGCAGGTTCATTTTGTACAGTGCGCCAAACAGTGCTCCCTCCTGGGGCCGCTGTTTGCGCATGACGTTGATCTCGATCTCGTCAGCGGGGCGGGTCAGGCGCCGGGCCACCTCGCGCGATTGCTCGACTTCGCTGCCGCGACTGCTGAAGAAGATCAGCATGCCGACGAAGACGAGCGCGAATATGCCGCTTGCCATGAAAAAGTCCATAGGTATTTACCCAGCGGTGTTACGGAAGATTTTGCCGTCGAGTTTGTAGCCCGCAGCCTCGAGCCGCTGCGAGTAAGCTGAACGGATTCCGGTTGCGACAAACTGGCCAAGAACTTCGCCGCCGACCCCGATGCCGGTGCGCTTGAATTCGAACAAATCCTGCATCATCACCATCTCACCTTCCATTCCGCTGATCTCGGAGATGCGCAGTATTTTGCGGGAGCCGTCTGACAGGCGCGCAACGTGAACGATGATGTTGAGTGCCGATGCGATCTGCTGACGCATCGCGCGCTGCGGAATCTGTACGCCCGACAGCAGCATCATCATCTCGAAACGTCCCAAGCTGTCGCGCGGAGTATTGGCGTGGATGGTTGCGATTGAACCGTCATGACCGGTCGACATCGCCTGCAACATGTCGAACACTTCGCCGCCGCGGACTTCGCCGACGATTATGCGGTCAGGCCGCATACGCAGCGTGTTCTTCACCAGGTCGCGCTGGCTGACTTCGCCCTTGCCTTCGACGTTGGCCGGCCGCGTTTCGAGCCTGACCACGTGCGGTTGCTGAAGCATCAATTCCGCGGAGTCTTCGATCGTTACAATTCGCTCGTCGGCGGGGACGAACAGCGACATGCAGTTGAGCATGGTCGTTTTGCCTGAGCCGGTACCGCCGCAAATCAGGATGTTGAGCCGCGCCCGCACTATGGTGCGCAGGAACTCGACGATCTCGGGCACCACCGTTTTCTTCTCGACCAGGTCGTCAACGTTGTAGCGCTTGCGGCCGAATCGACGAATCGAGAGCGCCGGACCGTCGAGCGCCAGCGGCGGAATGATCGCATTGATACGCGAACCGTCGGGCAACCGCGCGTCAACCATCGGCGACGCTTCGTCAACCCGGCGTCCGACCTGCGAGACGATTCGATCGATGATCAGCATCAAGTGCTGATCGTCCTGGAACTTGACCTCGGTGGCGTGGAGCTTGCCGCGCTTTTCGACGTAAACCTGGTTGTGTCCGTTGACCAGGATATCGGTGATCTCATCGTCCCACAAAAGCGGCTCGAGCGGCCCGAGTCCGAGCAGCTCGTTTTTGATTTCTTCTATAAGATGAGTCTTGTCGGTGTCGGTGAGCAGCCGTCCCTCGTCGTCGAGAATGGCGGAGATCGCCTCGGTGACTTTCTGCGCGGCGAGCACCGGCTCGAGGCTTTCAAGCCGCGTAACGTCGAGCATCTCGAACAGACGATTGTGGACAGCGAGCTTGAGCTGCTGAAATCCCTCGGCCTGCGAGTCTTTGACCGTACGCTTTGGAGTGCCATTGCTCATCAGCGAACGCTGAAACGGGACTGGCGCCGTGGTGTTCTGCTGCGAGATCCTTTCAAGGAGCTTCATTGTTGTACCTCAACTGCGCGCACCGATAACGTTCAACAGGCGCGAGACTAAAGAATTCGAGGAATCAGCGTCAGCGGTTTCGTTGCCCACCTCGAGTCGTCGCGCCAGATCCTCAACGCTCTTGGCCAGCGGTGAGTTTGGCGCCACCTGCCACAAATCCTGCGCGCTCAGCTGCACTCGCTCGAGAACTTTCTCGTCGCGCGGAATCCGCGTGTGAATCGCCTTTGCCAGAGTATGGCTCAACTGGTCTTCAGTTATCGGATGACCCGGCACGAAGCGGCTTAGAATGAAGTTCGGTTCCACCCCTTGCAACCCCAACCGTCCTACCAGATCGACGAATCGCCATGCGCATCGCGCGGCGCCGATCGACTGGTCGAGCACATAAAAAAGATGACTCGAGCGCTCCCAGGCCGCGACCGTGTTCGAGTCGATATGCGTGCCGCAGTCCACGATCACGAAATCGAACAGCTGGCGCATCAGATCGAGCGTCGCACCGATCGTCGCGTCGCTGACCAACTCGCTGTCCTCGATCCGCTTGGGCGCCGCGAGCAGGTAAATTCCCGACGCATGCTTGCTGAGCGCCGATTCGAGTTGAATCGAATCCAGCTTCCGCGTTCCCTCCGTCAGCGTCATGATCGTGCGCTCGGGCTCGAGATTCAAAAACACCGAGAGCCCACCCGTCTGCAAGTCGAGATCGACTACCGCAACCCGCTTGTCGAAGGCGTAGCGCAGGGCCAAGCCGAGGTTTGCCGTGAGGCTCGTCACGCCAGTGCCGCCTATGAGGCTCACCAGCGAGATGATCGTTCCGCCACCGACGTGAACTTCTTCGCGGCGGCGGGTTTCGCTTATCTTGAGGAGCGCGCGGGTGGCGTCGCCGGGATCGAGTGGCAGGAACAGGAGCTCGTCGGCTCCCGCCCTCAGCACCCGCTTCATTAGATCGGGGGAACGATCGTGCAGCAGCGCAAAAAGAGCCGGACGAGGCGCTTGCACCGCCCGGGTGTTGAGATAACTCAGTGAGAGTTCGTCGTTGCCGTTGAACACCACCATCGTTACGTCGAAGTTAACGTCGGTAGGTGCGTCGGGGTCTGGTTCGATCTCGTTGATGTTCAGCACGGGGTCGCCCAAGGCGGCCAAAGCGTCCCGGACCTCTGTCCGATGATCGTCGCTTTGGCCAACCAATTGGACTTTCAGTCCACCGTGGCGTCCATCATTTTTTTTACCGAGCGATGACACTTCACACTCTCCCTGCTTCAGCTATGCAGTGCCATATCATGCACTAAATACCCGGCTATGTCTTGTCCTCCGTCGAACTAAAATCTCGGTCGCGATGCGTCAGGCTGCGCCAGACGACGGGTTTCGATCTGTTGAGTCGTCAGATCGGGCACCTGAGTCGGGTTGTAAACCGACGCGCCATCGGGCAGCGGCTGCACGATTTGCGGGGTGACGCTCATCACCAGGTCGGTTTCGGTGTTTGAATAGCTCGTGTTGCGGAACAGTCCGCCCAGATACGGCACGTCACCGAGGTATGGGACTTTCTGAACCTGGGTCTTCTTTTCATGCAGGATCAGGCCCGCGATGATCAGGGTCTGATTGTCTTTGAGCTGCACCAGCGTCTCCGCGCGCCGAGTCACGAATGCCGGCACGGTGAAGCCGAACAACTCGACGCCCTCTGCGAAGTCGGGCTCCGATACTTCAGGCTTAACCAGCAACTCGATGTCATTGCGGCCGACGACGGTCGGTACGAATTCAACCGAAGTGCCGAACTGCTTGAAGACGATCGAGGTGTTCAATGCCTGCGCGACCACGATCGGAATTTCGCCACCCGACAGGAACTTCGCCTCTTCTCCGGAATTGGCCAGCAGATGGGGCTGCGCGAGAATCTTCGCGAGCTGATGGTCCTCGAGGTACTGGAAAAATCCCTGGACCGCGTAGTTACTGTTCCCGGCAGCCAAACCATAGGTCATCCCCTGCGAAAGGATCAAATCGGTCAGCGCTCCACCCGGTTCCAGCGATTGGCTGACTGAAGAAACCACTCCGGAAGGTGATGTGATGCTGGCCGTCGGGGAAAAAGGCGTCGCGACCGCGCCCGGCAGACCGACCAGCGACACTCCCGCATGGCTCAGCGCCGCCGCCAGGTTGGTGCCCTGATTCTCGATTGCGGACCGGTCCAGTTCGGCCACCATCGTGCTGAGCAATACCTGCTGTTTGCCGTTGGGATCGATTCGCACCGGGCGCTCTTCGTATTGGCCCTGCGCATCCCAAATCGCCAGCGTGGTGAAGCCCGGTTTATGGCCGATAAGATTGATCTGGAACGGATTGATTACCTGGATGTCCGCAATCGTCGTATCGGCGATCGAGACGCGGCGCAGCTTTACCGGAAAGTCGATAATTCTCGACGCACTCGTCTGCAGCTGCACGCCATCATCGGGCAGGTAATGCCGTCCGCCTGTAATCGCACCCGAGTGCAGCTCGCCCCCGTTCAAAGTGACGGAAGGATCGACCCGATAGCGCTCGTTCGATAACGCTGCCGAGGCCGTCTGACCCGACGCAGGAGGCGTAGAAGCATAGGTGGCAGCCGGAACCGATGGATAAAAGTCGAAGTTCGAGTGATTCACCGGAGGCGGAGGGACTGCGCTGGATGATCCCGTCGCCGTCACCGGCTCAGGAGCTCCTGGCGCGGCCGCTGCGACCGTTTCCGTCGTGGTCGTGTAAGTCGCGGCCGATGAGGATGGAGCAGACGACGAAGAAGATGCCGACGATGAAGCCACCGGGCCCGTGCCCGAATCCATCTTGGCGAGTACCGGTGGGGCCGTGGAACCGGTGGTCGCGCCGCTGCCCGTGATTGGTCCCGGGCTCATCCCGGGATGATTGATGTCGTTGATATTGCCGATTGCTCTCACCGTCACGTCATACTTGATGGTGCTGCCATCGGTGGTCTTGACCGCAATGGTCCATTCTCCCGCGTCTGCGCCCACCAGCACGACTTTGCCCGGTGCGTTGTTTACCACCAGCGCGTGCGGATTATTAACCACGGTCACGGCCGGCGTTTCGCCGGGGCCGACGTTATTGATGATGTAGCTCTCACCCTTGTCCAGGGAGAGAGACATTATCGTGGCTTCGTCGGCAAACAGCAGGCCGGGCCGAAGCATGAGTATGCTGACAGCCGCGACCAGCCATGGAAGCAATCCATGTCGTCGTTTCAATTCCATCTTCTTCACCTCGTCCTCCTCGCGGCTCGCTTAAGGTATGTCGATCGTCTTTGGCGTCGGCAGGTGATCCGGCGTCGTGTTCGGCGCGCCGACGGGAGCAACGAGCGGCGATGCCAGATCGTGATGCTCGGGCTCGGGAGCGCTCGCCACCGTCGTTGAACCTGTCGCATCGGTGTCGGCGCCGGCATCCGTCGCGTCGTCATCGCTATCGTCGTTGGCCTTCATCGCGGCCTTGCGGATGTGGTTCGCTGACTTGCTCGAACCCTCGAAATCCGCCGCCGCTTCATTCACAAACGACACTGACTCGGACGACTTGCCGTTGCGAAGAATTTCGATCTCGACCGGCTTCGGCCGATGCGCCACGACAATGTGATGAGGTTCGGGCTGAACCGCCATCACGGGAACGTCGGGTGCCAGGCTGTACGCCCGCAGCATCTGCGAAACGTCGCTGCCACTGGTCAGAACGATCTTGTTATCATTGTAATTGCGCATCGCCAGCCGCAGCGTTCCCGAGTGACTCGCCAGCGCCAGCCGCTCGGACTCCTGCGGAGTCACCAGCAGCGTGACGACTTTCACGATTTCCGGCTCGTCCTTCTTCTGTTCGACTTCCTGCGCTACCGCGAGCACTTCGACGTTCTGCAGAATTACCTTTGAGAACGCCTTGTTGTCTGCCCCTTCCGAAGTGGTCGCGACCAGCACGTCTACCCGGGTATGCGGCAGCACGAAGCCCGCGACGTCGCTGACTTCATCGACTGGAACCGACACTGCGCGCATCCCGAACGGAATCAACAACGGCATTACGCCCGCCGTCTTGTCCCCGGTGAACAGCTTGGCCTGCACGATCGGCTCGTTGGCAACGAGCGAGTTCTTCACGTAACTGCCAAGAACCTGCTTGGGATCGGTGTACGCGCCATCGGGCAGACTGTCCGCCGACCAGCGCGCCAATTTGACTTCGCCCACATCGATCTTGGTACCGAGCGGAAGATCGTATGCCGCAACCACCACCTCGACATTGTGCGACATGGCGTTGGCAACTTCGGCTTCCCTCCGCTTCAAGGCGGAGTACACCATTACCGAAGCCAGCATCGCCGCCAGCCCCGCGAGCAAGACGAATACCATCGGTCGTCTCATATCACCCCTCCCCTCCGGCCGCGCGTGGCAGGCCGGCTATCTTCAAATAATAGTTGAGCACTGTAGCATCTTGTAAGGCTTAATAGGAGCCTCAGTAATATTCAGGCTGGCGATCGAACTGATTAGCAAATTCGAGCCAGAAATAAGCGTATTTATAATAAATTTAGTCTGAAGATTGCTCTTGTGGAGATGAATGGAATCTGCCGTCGTCATAAACTTTCCCAGAATACCGCGGTGCCTGACTAAAACAGCGTACACACGTTGTTGACTAATGAATCGAGGATAGTGCTCGCATTCTGGTAAAGGGCCGCCGCTACGAGCGCAATCGTTGCAAGTATCAGCGCGTACTCGGCCATGGTCTGACCGCGCGGAGTTACTGTTGGCTTACAAACTCCCTTCAGGCGGCTCATTGACGTCCCCTCCCCAGGGTGGTCGCGATTCCTTAGTGAACTCCAGGCGGGGGCCATGCAGCCCCCGCCTGGAGACATTCCCGACGACCGTCAGGCCAGTGACCGATTACAGGCTTCCGTCCACCGACGAAAGCAGGGTGGTAATGGTCGTGCCCATCGTCTCGTAGCCGACGAACACCACTACCGCCACCGCTGCCAGGATCAGTGCGTATTCGGCCATGGTCTGTCCGCGATTGAACTCACGCGCCCGTACTACCAACTTCGTGATCGCATTCATACTTCCTTTCCCTCCTCGACTCGTTCGTGTTTTTTCAGCTGGGTGGCGTACAGATTAGTCCGCCACCCAGCATTTTACCCTGTCGAATTAGAGCTTCCCGTCCACGCTGCTCAGCAGTGTGGTGATGGTCGTGCCCATGGTCTCGTAGCCGATGAAAACCACCACCGCCACTGCGGCCAGGATCAGCGCGTACTCGGCCATCGTCTGACCGCGCTGATACTCGCGCGCCCGTACAACTAACTTCGTGATTGCGTCCATTCGTTTTTTCTCCTCCGCGTCGTAATTTTTGTGTCCGCACTTGTTTGGGGGGGGGGCGGATGGGTTAGTCCGCCACCCCGGATTTCACCCTTCTAGAATTAGAGCTTCCCGTCCACGCTGCTTAGCAGTGTGGTGATGGTCGTGCCCATGGTCTCGTAGCCGATGAAAACCACCACCGCCACTGCGGCGAGGATCAGCGCATACTCGGCCATCGTCTGGCCGCGCTGATACTCGCGCGCTTTCACAAACATCCTCGTGATCTTGTCCATTTGTCCCGCGTCCTCCTTCATTCTGTTGTTGGCCGAAATTGGCCATTGTCCCCGCTAGTTATTTCGACCTTCCTCCAACTTGCGCTGCGGTCCGGTGGCGCGAGCTGGATCCCCAGTGCATTCTCCCCGACGACGAAGACGAGCTTCGTTTGCGGCAACTTTACTGTGCCAAAGCGAGACTTATCGTGAGCATCTCTCGTGCCATCATGATCTATTGAGCAATTTCTTCGACTTTTTCGGTTCAAGGCAAATTACGCTAGCCGCAGTGATGCAACTGTTGGTTGCGAACCCGCAACAGAATAAGGCACAAAGAGCGTATCTTTGGAACGTTAAGAAAGTCAAAGAGGCGTAAACTTAATATAGATAAATTAAGCTACAAACAACTATATGTAGTAGTAGCCCTGCATCCAACCACTAAATCGCTAAACGACACATGTTTTCTGCGAGCTTTTTCGAGAGAGTGACCACTCTAGTCGACAGCGTCGAACACGATCAGATCCCCGGCCTGCGTCGAACTCTCGTCCGACGCGCCGGCCGGGAGCTCCAGCGCTCTTCGCGCACCGAATACGACCGACGATACCCGCCACGGCTCGAGCCGCCGATTGATCTTGATGACCGCGTTATTTCGCCCGAGAAAAACGATGTCGATCGCGAAGCGCATGAAGAACATATGCATCCACATGAATGGGGTGAAGCGCCCGTTCTCGAAGAGCATCCCCGTCCCCGGCTCGAGGCCCTCGCGACCCAGCAGGCCGCGGTTCTGGCCTGCGCGACCGCCGGCATTCTCGAGTCGCGCGCATAACACGGTCCCGCGGGTCTGGTTCGTCGCTCGGACCAGAGCTTGATTCATCGACGGCGCATCGGGCGATTGGGACTGTCTCATTACGTCATCATGTAATAAAATCGCGGAAGTTTCATGGGATACATTCCGATATTTCTCGACGTGACGGGCCGCGAATGTGTGGTGGTCGGTGGCGGCGAGGTCGCCGTGCGCAAAGTTGAGTCGCTGCTCGAGGCCGGCGCGCGCGTGACTGTCGTGAGCCCGCGCTTGTCGCCGCCACTGGAAGCATTAGTTGCCCGCGGCCGCGTGGCGCACATCGCTCGTAATTATGAGCGCGGCGACATCCGCGGATGCGCGCTCGTACAAGCCGCGACCGACGATCCAAAGCTGCAGCGTGAACTGGCCGCCGAGGCGCGCGCGCTCGGAATTCCGGTAAACGTCGCCGACGTGCCGGAGTTGTGCACGTTCATCGCGCCCGCGGTTGTGAAACGCGGCGCGCTTCAAATCGCAATCTCGACGGGTGGTGCGTCACCGGCGTTTGCAGCGCGTATGAGACGCACGCTGGAGGATCAGTTTGGGAACGAGTACGCGCTCACGCTCGAAGTGCTGCATGCGGCGCGCCGGCGGCTGCGCGCCGAGGAAATCGATCCAGCAGAGCGGATGCGCCGGCTGAAGGACCTCGCCAACTCGGCGCTGGTCGATGCGATCGCCTCAGGTGACGTGGCGGCTGTCGAAAGAATCCTCGCTACTCATCTTGGCGATGGTGTAGATCTGGCTGCGCTGGGACTCTCGCACGCAATGGGGCTTCGCGACTGACCAGTCTTTTGCCGATGGACACATTGTGGCTAATGCCCGCGCTCGCGTGTTACGCGCTGTCGGCGGCGTTGTTTGTGTTCGATCGTTTGTCGGGACGTACGCGCGCGACCGGCTACGCGGTTGCAATCCTCGGCGCCGGCGCGATCTTTCATGCGTTCGATTTGACCGCGCGCGGACTGCAGGCCGGCAATATCCCGGTCGCCAATTTTGCGCAGGCGTTGTCGTTCCTTGCGTGGCTGACCGCGCTGGCAGGACTGCTGATGATCGTGCGCCTGCGCCTCGCTGTGATCGGCGCCTTCGTCGCGCCCGCAGTCACTGTTGCGCTGGGCGCCGCGTCGCTCACGACGAGCAGCGGGCGCGTGGTCTTGCCGGCGACGCTACGCAGCGTATGGCTGCCGATTCACGTCACGCTTGCGATCCTTGGCTACACGATGTTCGTGCTCGCGGCGAGCGTGAGTATCGTCTATCTCGCCTGCGAGTCGCGGCTCAAATCCAAGCGCGCGCTGGGTCCCGCGAACGACGGCGGGCCGAGTCTCGAAAAGCTCGACCGCATCAACTATCGCCTGCTCGGATGGGGCTTCATGATGCTGAGCCTCGCGATCGTGAGCGGTGCGATTTGGGCCGACGCGACGTGGGGGCATTTCTGGTCGTGGGAGCCCAAGGAATCGTGGTCGCTGGTGATTTGGATATTGTACGCGGGACTGCTCGAATCGCGCCTCACCGTGGGATGGCGCGGGCGGCGCGCCGCGGCGCTCACGATCGTGCTCGCGAGTGTGTTGGTTGGATCGTTCGTTGGCGTTAACCTGATCTTTCCCGGCAAACACGGCGGCAGTTTCGGCTGATAATGGATCAGACTTTATTCATCGTGGGGATTAACCATCGCAGTGCCGCCGTCGCCTTGCGCGAGCGGCTCGCATTTGCCGACGACGAAATCGTGCCCGCGCTGGACCGTCTGCGCGAGGCGTCACCGGCGGTCGCCGAGGCGGCTCTTATTTCGACCTGCAATCGCGTCGAGGTGGTGGGCGTTGCGACCGACGCGGCGCGGGCCGCCGATGAGACGCTGAAGTTTCTTGCCGCTGATCGAAACGTCGCGCAAGCCGAATTCGCCGGTGCGGTTTACAATTTCGCCGGACGCGACGCCGCGCGTCATCTGTTCCGCGTCGGCGCGAGTCTCGATTCAATGGTCGTCGGCGAGCCGCAGATACTGGGCCAACTCAAGCTCGCCTACGCGCAGGCGTCCCGGGCGCGCAGCGTCGGCCTGATTTTACATCGCGCGTTCCACAAGGCGTTCACCGTCGCGAAGCGCGTGCGCAAGGGCACGCTGATCGGCCACGGGTCAGCCTCCGTCAGCACCGCGGCGGTCGCGCTCGCCGGCCAGATTTTCGACACGCTCAAAGACAAGACCGTGATGCTGATGGGGGCGGGCAAGATGGCGGAGCTGACGGCCCGCCAGTTGGGCGCGCTCGGCGTTGAGTCGATGCTGATAACCTCGCGCACTTTCGATCGCGCGGTCGCGCTCGCGCGCGAACTGGGCGGCACCGCGGTACCGTACGAGAACTACAAACCGTACCTCAAGATGGTCGATGTGCTGATCGGTTCGGTCTCATCGACCAAGCCCATTCTCGGCCCCGAGGAATTCGAGCTGGTGGTGCGCGAGCGCCGCTACCGCCCGATGTTCCTGATCGATATGGGCGTGCCGCGCAACTTCGATCAGCGCCTCAACGCGCTGCAAAACGTGTACTTGTACGACATCGACGATCTCGGCGCGCTCGTTCAACGAACACTTGGAGACCGCGAGCGCGAAGCGGAAAAGGCCGAGCAGATCGTCGAGCTCGAACTCGAATCGTTCCTCAAATGGCTCGCGGGTCTCGATCTCACGCCGACGATCAAGGACATCCGCTACAGCGTCGAGCGGCTGCGCGACGACGAGCTGGGCCGCGCGCAGGGATGGCTGTCGCAGCTCGAACCGGCCGAGCGCGAACGCGTCGAATTGCTGACGCGCGGGCTAACGAACAAATTGCTCCATCGCATTCTGTCGGGACTCAAGCAGCGCGACGACAAAACCCTCGACGCCGCATTCGCCGCCGAAATGGCCCGCCGTCTGCTGGGCGCCGAATTCGACGCGCAAGACGACGAGCTCGACGACGCCGACAACGAAACCGATGACGACGACTCAGGCCTCGAGTGACCGCTCCCGCGATTGTTCCCCCTCCGTCGAGGGAAGGGGTTAGAGGTTAGGTTGGCGCTCAAGATCAGAATCGGTTCGCGGCCCAGCAAACTCGCGATTGCGCAGGCGTCGATCGTTCGGGACCGTCTCGCCGCACATATTCCAGCGGAGATTGAAATCATTGAGATCCGCACCAGCGGCGACAAGATGACGTCGGCGTCGCTCGCGGACGTGGGCGGCAAGGGGCTGTTTATAAAGGAGCTCGAGCAGGCGCTCGCCGATCATACGATCGACCTGGCAGTGCATTCCGTGAAAGACCTTCCCGCGATTCTGCCTGAGCAGTTTCGCGTGGCGTCGGTGCCGGTGCGCGAGGACACTGCGGATATCCTCGTGACGCGCGACGGCTCGTCGTTGTCCGCGCTTGCGGCGGGCGCGCGGCTTGGAACGTCGTCGTCGCGCCGGCGATTTCAGGCGCTGAAGGTGAATCCGACGCTGGTGATTTCGCCGCTGCGCGGCAATGTCGATACGCGGCTGGCGCGAGTGGCCGACGGCACCTTCGACGCGATCATAATCGCGATTGCGGGGCTGAAGCGGCTGGGGCGAGTGAAAGATGTGAAGTTCGTCGAGCTTGATAGCCGCGATTTTATTCCGGCCGGCGGACAGGGAGCGCTCGCGATCGAAACGCTGGCCGATCGTAGAGGAGATGAACTCGATCGCGCACTCGCGGCGATCAACGACGCACGCGCTTTTTATGAGACCGCGGCCGAGCGGGCATTCCTCGCAACGATCGAGGCGTCGTGCACAACGCCGGTGGGAGTGAGGGCGAGAATCAACGGCGATACGCTGGCGGTTGCGGCGATGCTGTTCAGTCCGGATGGTTCGCGAGAGTTGATGGATTCGATCAAAGAGCCGCTCGCAACCGACTTTGCGCCGACCTATGCGGAAGACTCCGGCAAGCGGCTCGCGGAAAAAATGCTCGCGCGTGGCGCCGCCGCAATTCTTGGAAAATAGATCTTTGCGTAAACTCAGCGACGCGTTCAAACAGGCAGAATCTTGAGTCGCGCGCGAAAAATGCGCGCTGTGCAGGGACCCTCACCTTCATCCTCTCCCTTGCAGGGAGAGGGGAAAGAAGCTCGGTCAAGGCATAAACGCGGCAGAGTCTTTCTCGTGGGCGCGGGGCCCGGCGCTTCGGACCTGATCACGATTCGCGGCGCTGATGTCTTGAGCCGCGCCGACGTCGTTATCTACGACAATCTCGTCAGTCCCGAAATGATCCGGCTGGCGCCGCCGAAAGCGGAGCTGATCTACGCCGGCAAAAGGGGCGGCGCCGAAAAAAGTATCGAGCAACCCGAGTTGAACGCGATGCTGATCGCGCACGCGCGCAAGGGGCGCGTCGTTGTGCGGCTCAAGGGCGGCGACCCGTTTATTTTCGGACGCGGCGGCGAGGAAGCGGAGGCGTTGGCGCGCGAGCGCGTCGAGTTCGAGGTGGTGCCAGGGGTCACGTCGGCGATTGCGGGCCCGGCGTTCGCGGGCGTTCCGCTGACGCATCGCGAGCACGGTTCGTTCGTCGCGTTCGTCACCGGCCATGAAGACGAGAGCAAGGGATCGAGCTCGGTGCCCTGGAACGAATTGGTCGCGGCGGCTCGTCACACTGGCACGATCGTGATCCTGATGGCGACGGCGCGGATGCGTGCGACGCTCGATCGAATCGGCGCGGCGGGACTTCCGGCGGAAACTCCGGCGGTCGCGGTGCAATGGGCGACGACTGCGGCGCAGGTGACTGTCAGCGCGACGCTGGCGACGCTTGCGGACGCGTTGACGCGCGAGGGAATCGGCGCGCCGG
Organism: uncultured delta proteobacterium; assembly: GCA_963711565.1. Lineage (GTDB taxonomy): Bacteria > Desulfobacterota > Binatia > Binatales > Binataceae > Binatus. The sequence continues at coordinate 1,075,869 of CAVQEQ010000003.1, forward strand.
CGGTTATCGTCGTCGGAGAATGCGCGGGCCTGCGGGAACATCTGAAGTGGGTCGAGCGCACGCCGTTGTTCGGGCGCACTATCGTGGTCACTCGCGCGCGCGCGGCTGCGTCCGGGTTTGCGACGGCGCTGAGGCGGCTCGGCGCGGAGGTAGTGGAATTTCCGACGATCGAAACCGCGCCGCCCACAAGCTTCGTGGCGCTTGATCGCGCAATCAAACGCATCGGCACTTTCGACTGGATAATTTTCACGAGTGCGATGGGAGTCGAGAGTTTTGTAGAACGGCTGAAGTCGCGCGGATCCGACATTCGCGCGCTCGGGCATGCGTCGATTGCGGCGATCGGACCGGCGACTGCCGCGCGCCTGGCAGATTATGCGATTCGGGTCGCGGCGGTCCCGGACGAATATCGCGCGGAGGAAATTGTTTCCGCGATCGGAATCAAGCGGATTCGCGACAAACGATTCCTGATTCCGCGCGCGGAAGTCGCACGCGAGGCGCTGCCCGAAATATTGCGCGACCAAGGCGCCAAAGAAGTCGTCGTCGCGCCTGCGTATCGAGCCGTCAAGCCGAAGGGCGGGCAGATAGCGCGGGTGCGCGAATTGATCGCATCGGGAAAGATCGACCTGGTGACGTTTACCAGTTCGAGCACGGTCACGAATTTCTGCGAACTGATCGGCACATCGGGGAAAGGAGTTAGAGCTGCGGCGATTGGGCCGATTACGGCGGCGACGGCTGAGGAGAGAGGATTCGAGGTGGTGGTTAGGCCGCGCACGTACACGATTGAGGCTCTCGCAGAGGCGATTCGCGAGTATTTCCTGTCCCCTCGCCCGTTGTCGGGAGAGGGTTAGGGTGAGGGACATTTTGCGGCGCGGTTATCTGTGGCGACGCACATCCAGAGTCTCCAGAAAATTTGGTCCCTCACCCGCCACTCGAAGACGAGTGTCGGCCTCTCCCCTCGTGGGGCGAGGCAATTCGGAGCCGCGCTCTTATCCGCGCAATTTGCGCGCAACGTCTTTCGCGAAATAGGTCAGGATCAAATCGGCGCCCGCGCGCTTGATCAACGTCAGGACTTCCATGGTGGCGCCCTCTTCGTCGATCCATCCGTTGATGCCGGCTGCGCGGATCATCGAGTACTCGCCCGAGACGTTGTAGGCCGCTACCGGCGCGTTGAATTCCTGCTTCACGCGCAAGATTAGATCGAGATACGGGAGCGCCGGCTTGACCATCACGATGTCCGCGCCTTCTTCGAGGTCGAGTGCCACTTCGCGCATCGCCTCGTCGCCATTGGGCGGATCCATTTGATATGAGCGGCGATCGCCGAATTTTGGCGCGGACTCGGCGGCTTCGCGGAATGGGCCATAAAATGCGGACGCGAACTTGGCCGAGTATGCCATGATCGCGACGTGGCTGAAGCCGTTGCCGTCGAGCGCCGAGCGAATCGCGCCGACCCGCCCGTCCATCATGTCCGACGGCGCGACGATATCGGCGCCGGCGCGCGCGTGCGACAGCGCCGAGCGCGTCAGCAGTTCGAGCGTCGCGTCGTTATCAACGTCGTTGCCCGCGAGCGCGCCGCAATGCCCGTGGTCGGTGTACTCGCACATGCAGACGTCGGTGATCACGGCGAGTCCGGGCACGCGTTCCTTGATCTCGCGAATTGCGCGCTGCACTTCGCCGTCGTCGTTCCATGCCTCACTGCCCGTCGCGTCCTTGCGTTCGGGGATTCCAAACAGGATGACGGCGGGGACGCCGGCCGCCCAGGTCTCGCGCGCTTCCGCGACTACATTGTCCACCGACATTTGCGCCACACCGGGCATCGACGCGACCGCTTTCTTCACGCCGCGTCCCGCGCAGACGAACATCGGGAGGATCAGGTCGTCGGGCGACAGGCGGGTCTCGCGGACCATGCGGCGGATTGTTTCGGTGCGTCGCAGGCGGCGCGGGCGATTGATTGGGAAGGGCATAAAATTGACGGCAGCCATTATATAGGAGGTAGGAACCTAACCCCTAACCCCTTCCCTCGAGGGAAGGGGAACCGGATGTCGGAGAAACGCGGCTAGGTTTGGCGGTTGGGTTTGATGTGCGTCTCGTAGTATGGGCGCATCGAGCGTAGCGCGCGCATCTGATGGTAGGCGAGTTCGTCGTCGGGATAGCGATGCTGGGGGCCGAGGACGCATCCCGCGCGCGCGTGGCATCGCGGAGTGCAGTCGAGCTCGACTTCAACGCGATGGGTCAGGCACTTCGGAATGTCCCATCCCGATTCGACGCTTACCGCGCCTGCCGGGCACGCGGGGATGCAGGTGCGCGCCGTGCATCGGGGACATGGGTCGAAGCCGAGTGCGTCGCCCGGGGAATCGAGCTGTTCGTCGAGCAGGAGCGCGGCGCGAAATGCGATCCACGGTCCATATACAGGATGCACCGTCACGCCGAGGATGCTTGGGCCGGCGATGCCCGCGATTTTGCCGAGCTCGATGAAGCTGAGCGTGGCGCTGCTGCTCATGAACGGGTAAACGGTGGTGCATCGAGCGCCCGAGGCGCGAATCGGTGCGGCGATGTCGCGCTCGACAACCTCGCGAGTGAAGTCGTCGAGCGGATTGTCGCGATTCCACCATCCGGGATGGCCGGCCGCGTGAGCCTTGAGCGCCGCCCACAGCGCGCCGCCGCCGTTGCCGATTACGACGATCGAGCGCGCATCGGGATCGATCGGCGCCGCGCGCGAAATCTCCTTGACCGTAGCGTCGTAGCGGACGACGGTAGTCGCCGCCACCAGGTTCAATCCATGCGGCAAAGCGGCGCGGCAGATCTTATCGAGCGTCGATGACACTTGAAGTTCTCAGGGCGGCGGCACGAGCGAGAAGATTGCGCCGTCGCCGCATTGCCCGCCTGTTTCGGTCATCCCGTAGAGCGTGTTGTCGAGCAGGATGACGTTGTCGATCGGGTTGGCGGCGTCGTCGCCGCCTTGAAAGTCGTAGATTCGGTCGTAGTTGTCGCCGGTCGTGTCGATTTGAAAGACGGTGCCAAAGCCCTGGCTGCCGCCCAACTGGGTCATGCCATAAAGAGTGGTGCCGTTGAGCATCAACGAGCCGTAGGGATTAATCCCGTCGTTGGTGCCAGGCTTGCCGAAGCTCTGCAGAATCTTGAAGTGCGACCCGTCGGTATGGATCGAAAAAAGCGCGCCGTTCCCGAAGGCGCCGCCGTAGGTCGTCAAGCCGAATAGCGTCGAGTTGTTTTGCACCAGCGTGCCGTGGTCGGGAGTGGCGCCATCGCTGGAGTCGATGCACATCGGCGTGCTGTGGCCGGGACACGCGAAATTGTGGAGGACCTTGTATTTGTATTTGCAACTCACAGCGCTGCATTTCGCGGAGAACGAGAAGATGACGCCAACGTCATGCGCGCCGCCGGCGCGCGTCATGCCATAGAACGTGGTGCCGTTGGGATCGAGAATGAGCTGGCCGTGCGGGTCGGCGCCCTGCTTGCCCGTGAAGGAGTATAGCCGGCTGTAGGTGTTGCTGGAGGTGTCGAACGAGAAGATTGCGCCGTCGCCGGTCGTGCCGCCTTTCTTGCCGCCTTCAGACGTCATGCCGTAGAGCACGCTGCCGACGGCGACGAAGCTACTGGTCGGCTGATCGCCGGCGTTGTTCTTGGCGGTCTTGGCGAAGTCGTAGAGCGGCGGCGACGAGTAGCCGGTGCCGTCGTCGTTGATGCTGAAAATGGTGCCGTTGCTATTTTGGCCGCCGGTGAGCGTGGTGCCGTAAAGGACGGTGCCAACGAGCGTCATCGCGTTGGTCCGCGGATCGTTGCCGTCGGTCTTCGCGCCGGTGAAATAGTGATCGACCACGTAGTCGGATCCGTCGGGCATGATCTGGAACACCGTGCCGTCGCCGTTGCCCTCCGAGGTGGTCGTTAACGTGGTGCCGAAGAGCAGCCCCGTCGCGGCGACGTAGGTCAGCGAGCCGAAGGGCGCGGCGCCGTCTCCGATTTTGCATTTGCCGGCGGTGGGTCCGGCGCCAAAGGAATAGAGCACAGTCTCGGTCCCGGTCGGCATCGCCTCGGGGACAGCATTGCCGGCGCGCGCCGCCGGAGCCAGCGTGAGAGACAGCGCGGCGGCGAGAATCGCGACCGCGGCGAAGATCGATTTACGATTGAATCGAATGCGGGAAAACATATGCCACATCCTCACCACCTTTCTCGTGAATACGGCCCGCGTTCCATTGTAAGCGAGCCGATCGAAGTAAGCGATCCTCTCAGGCGATTTTGTAGGTTACCAGCGCGTCGGCGATGAGCGCGTCGGACGCGTTGACGATCTCGACGGCGAGGCTGGCGATGCGCTTGCCGGTGCGCTTCACTCGGGCGCGGGCAATGACGTCGGAATTCACCGCGAAGCCCGTGTAGTTCACGGTGATCGAGATGGTTGCGGTGCGCGTCGTCGCGGCGAGGCTCCATACCGCGGCGCATGCTGCCACGTCGGCGAGCGCGGCGATCGCGCCGCCGTGAATGGGCGCGGCGGGTCCGCCCTCATTGAGAATGCGCAGGTCAAAGGGCATCCGCACCGTCGCGGCGCCGTCGGCGGCGGATTCGATCTTGAGCCCGAGCAGCGCGGAGAACGGCGCCCGTTCCAGCAGTTGGATAAAGTGGCTTCGATCCTGAGCGGCCATTTAATTTCTCCGTCGCGAATTCGAGGCGCCGAGCTTGAGCGCAAGCGCGACCGCTGCGGCGGGAGTCTCGGCGCGATGCAGGCCGTCGATTTCGGGCCACGAATCGAGCGCGACGATTGGCTTGCCGAATTTTTGGCGAAGCCGATCTCGGCCAGCGTGCCGCCCTCGCCGGCCAGCGCGATTACCGCGTCGGCGCTGGCGACAATAACCGCATTGCGCGCTTCGCCGATACCGGTCGCAATCGCGAATTCAATATGCGGGTTTGCCGCGCGCCGGTCGTAGCCCGGCAGAATTCCAATCGTATGCCCACCCGTTTTGCGCGCGCCGGCCGCCGCAGATTCCATCACGCCCGTGCGCCCGCCGTTGATCAACACGGCGCCGCGGCGAGCGATCTCGCGACCGACCGCCTCCGCAAGCTTGCACACGGCGCGCGGCGCGTCACCAGCACCGATGACCGCTACCACTTGCTGCCGTTTCATTTTTCTGTGAAACCGCCTTGGGCAGAGTTAGTCTTGCAAGCCGAGGGCGGCGGGGAGTTCGGCGAGATCGGAAATGATGATGTCGGGCGCCGGGATGCCCGGGGGGAGTTCTGGAAGGGGCGCTGATCGGCGGCGCGATCGGGTACTTCCTGGCGCCGTTCCTTCGGGCATTTCGCGGCCGAGCCGGCGTATCCATGCCGAATGCATCCCGACGCCCTTGCTGCCGAGGACGTCGTCGAGCGGAGTGTCGCCGACGAACAGGATGTCGGCAGGCTCCAGCTTCATCATTTCGAGAATTTTCTTGAAGATGAGCGGATTGGGTTTTCGATAGCCGGTGTCGGCCGAAATGATCACGGCGTCGAAGAGCTCGCGGATACCGGTGTCGTACATGATTTGGTGGCCGGTCTCGGAATCGTCGAAGTTCGAGATCAGGCCAACGCGCAAGTGCTTGGCGATTTTTTTCATCGCCTCGATTCGCGCGGGCGGCGCCTTGGTCACCTCGCGCACGCGCGCCATGTGGATGCGCCGGAGATTCTCGGCGAGCGGCGCGGCCTGGGTTTCATCGACGTCGAGGATCTTGAGCGTGCGCGCGAAGCGCTCGAGGCAGATGATCTCGATCGCGTCGGGCTTCGATCGCTCCGCGAATATTTCGGCGTAAACCGCCGCGTGCGCTTCGGAGAATTTTTCGCGGTCGAAGCGCCCTCCCAGTGCGGATTCCAGCGCACCGTATAGCAGCGGTGTCGTGCTGCGAATTTCGCGCCCGCGGAATTGCATCAGCGGCAGTGCGTCGGGATTCCAGGTGACGAGCGTGTCGAACAGATCGATCACGACGGCCTTGTAACGATGCTCAGCCACGCGGCGTCAGCGCTCCAGCGGTGCCGGCGATGGCGGCAAGGTTCAACAGCAGCACCGCGCTGTTGAGAATCACCGAATTGCGATGCAGGTTGTCGAACTCAGCTTTCCTGACGGGGTCCGGATTCGCGTCTTCGGTGACGGCGCGCAGCGCGTCGGCGCGCGGCAGAATGACAGTGCCGGCGTAGAAGGTGATTCCCAGCGCGATCGCGATCGCGACCGTCGTACCGAGCCACCATATCCGCGGCCCGCGCACCGCCGTGAAGTAGATCGCGAGCACCAAGCTGAGCGTCCCCACGATGTACCCGAGCATGTAGTAGCGCGGGAAGATCGTGCTGATCAGTTGCCCGGCCTCGTGGCGCTGCAGGACCGTGAACACTGCCGGTGCGGTAAAGAATGAGAAGAATACAATACCGCCGAGCCAGCATCCCAGTGCGGCGAGGTAGATCGTCAAAGCTATGATCATTTTTTTTCAGTGACCCCGGACTGGCGTCGCCATCAGTTAAGCCATCGGTTGGGCGCGCCGGGCAGCGGCTGGCGCTCGGAGAATCCGCTGTCGACGCTATGCCATGCAACGACGCGCGACTCGCCGAACTGCCAGCATAGAAAAACGATTTCGTCCCCCGCATCGTACGGAAAATCGATCAGGCCGAGGTCGATGTCCTTGAGGATGCATCCGAAGGATTCGATTTGCGCGGCGGCGTCGGCCATGTTGGTGGCGAACGATCGCAACTCGGGATAGCGCCCGACGATCTCGCTCATCGCCGAGTGCAGAATCGAGGGATCGGCGACCGACAACTCGTCGATTCGCGAGCGCAACAACGTCGCCTGCATCTGCAGCTGGCGCATCAAAATATCCAGCCGCGGAATCAGCTCGTTGGCTTCTTCCTCGCTGAACAACTTATCAAATCCAATATTAGGCAATGTTTTTCCGTCAGTAGCGCGCGCCGGTCGCCATGATTACGTTCTTGGTAAGCGGTAACCTTGTCCGCGCCACCACCTTATATTACGGTGAAATTTGGGTTGCGTGGAAGGCGTGGCGGGGTTTCCCCCAAGAGGTTCGATTGACCTATGGCAGATAAGCCCAAAGGGGAAAAACGTTTCGAGATTGAAGAGGACCTGAGCAAGGTCGAGATACCCGATATTTTGCCGGTGCTGCCACTGCGCGGCATCGTGATTTTCCCGAGTCAGATACATCCGTTCCTGGTTTCGCGGCCGTCGTCGCTCAAGCTGATCGAGGAGTGCGGCCAGACCAACAAAGTCATCGCGCTCGCCGCGCAGAAAAATCCCGAAGACGAGCAGCCCACGCCCGAGGGCTTGTTCCCGAGCGGCACCGCCGTGAGCATCGTCAAGATGCTGCGCTATCCCGATCAGAGCGTGCGCGTGCTGGTGCAGGGACTCGCGCGAATCGAACTGGGGCAATTCACGCAGCGCGAGCCGTACTTCCTCGCGCATGTGAAGCGGCTGGTCGAGCCGGTCTCGTCCGACAAGGAAATCGACGCGCTCCATGCGCACCTGGTGAGCCAGTTCTCCAAATTTGTTTCTCTCGTGCCGTACCTGCCCGACGAATTGCAGGTGATGGCGATGCAGGTGAAGGAGGCCAGCCGGCTGGCCGACATGGTCGCCTCGTACCTGAAGATCCCGATCGAAGAGGCCCAGGATCTGCTGGCGACGCTCGACGTTCGCGGGCGGCTGGAAAAGCTGATCGCGATACTGGGGCGCGAGATCGAGATGCTCGAGCTCGGGCACAAGATCCAGTCGCAGGTGCAGACCGAGCTCAACAAAAATCAGCGCGAGTACTACCTGCGCCAGCAGCTCAAGGCGATTCAGAAGGAGCTGGGCGAAGGAGACCCGCGGTCATCCGAAGTCGAAGAGATCGAGAAGAAGATTGAAGAGGCGAAGATGTCGCCCGAGGCGCGCAAGGTCGCCGACAAGGAACTCGAGCGCCTCAAGATGATCCCGCCGGAGTCGGCCGAGCATACCGTCGTCCGCACCTACCTCGACTGGCTCGTCAGCCTGCCGTGGGGCATCTCAACAGAGGACAATTTGGACATCAAGCACGCGCGCGCGGTGCTCGACGAGGATCATTACGACCTTGAAAAAATCAAGGAACGCATCCTCGAGTTTCTCGCGGTGCGCAAACTCAAGAACGACACGAAAGGACCGATCCTGTGCTTCGTCGGTCCTCCAGGCACCGGCAAGACTTCGCTGGGCAAGTCGATCGCGCGCGCACTCGGGCGCAAATTCGTGCGGCTGTCGCTCGGCGGCATCCGCGACGAGGCCGAGATTCGCGGCCATCGCCGCACTTACATCGGCTCGTTGCCGGGCCGAATCATCCAGGGGCTGCGCAACGCGGGCTCGAACAATCCGCTGTTCATCCTCGATGAGGTGGACAAGCTCGGCATGGATTTCCGCGGCGACCCGGCCTCGGCGCTGCTCGAGGTGCTTGATCCCGAGCAGAACAATACGTTCTCGGACCATTACCTCGACGTGCCGTTCGATCTTTCCAAGGTGCTGTTCCTGACGACGGCCAACATGCTCGACCCGGTGCCGCACGCGCTGCGGGACAGGATGGAAGTGCTCGAGCTGCCGGGATACACCGAGGAAGAAAAACTGCAAATCGTGCGGCGCCACCTGATTCCCAAGCAGTTGAACGAAAACGGCCTGGGCGATCAGAAAATAGAATTCTCGGAAGAAGCGCTGCGCGAGATAATCCACAGCTACACGCGCGAGGCCGGACTTAGAAATCTCGAGCGCGAGATCGCCCGCGTATGCCGCAAGATCGCGCGTTCGATTACCGAGGGCGAAACGGCGCCGGCGATAGTGTCGGGTGACGACGTACAGAAGTATCTCGGCGCGCCGAAATTTTTCTCCGAAGTCGCCGAACGCACGCAGGAGCCGGGCGTCGCAACCGGGTTGGCGTGGACGCCAAATGGCGGCGAGATAATGTTTATTGAGAGCACGCGCATGACCGGGCAGAAGGGGCTCAACCTTACGGGCTCGCTCGGCGACGTGATGAAAGAATCGGCGCAGGCGGCGCTGTCTTATGTGCGCAGCCACGCGGCGGCGCTTGGAATCGCGCCCGACTTCTACGAAAAATCCGACATCCACGTCCACGTCCCCGCCGGCGCGATTCCCAAAGATGGACCGTCGGGCGGCGTGACGATCGCGGCGTCGCTTGCCTCGTTGCTCAGCGGGCGGCCGGTGCGCTCGGACGTTGCGATGACCGGCGAGATAACCCTGCGCGGCAAGGTGCTGCCGGTCGGCGGAATCAAGGAGAAGGTACTCGCGGCAAGGCGCGCGGGAATCAAGACGATCATCTTACCGCGGCGCAACGAGCGCGACCTCGAGGACATTCAGCCGGAACTCCGCAAAGAGCTCGAGATGATCTTCGTCGACACCGTCGACGAGGTCATCCGCAACGCGCTGCGCGACGGCGATGGCGCCCAACCAGGCGCAGCGGCAGCACCGCCAACCCCAGCGACCGCCCGGACCGAGCGAACGGTCCTGAACTAGGGAAGAACTACATCTAACTTGAAACCCACCGTGGGTTTCACGCTTCCCTGGGCAGGGGTGACCTCCTTCGGCGTCGCTCAGGACAGGCTCTGCACCCAGTATCTCGAAAGTACGACGGGACGCGTTCCCACAATCCGGTTCCCCTTCCCGCGCGGGAAGGGGTTAGGGGTTAGGTTCCTATGCAGCATCAATGGCCCTGTATATCGCTTGACATATGTTGATTGATGCGGTTTAGATTGAAATCGAGGAACATGCGCATGAAACACGAGCTGATCGACGTGGCCGAGCCGAACCTTATCCGCAAGCAATTCCCCTACGACGCGGTGCCGCGAATCAGCTTCGACGGCGAATTCGAGCAACCTGACCCGGCACCCGACTTTTTCATCACCGACACCACCTTCCGCGACGGGCAGCAGGCGCGTCCGCCGTACACGGCCGGGCAAATCGTCGCGATGTTCGACATGCTGCATCGCCTCGGCGGTCCCAACGGCATCATCCGGCAGACCGAGTTTTTCCTGTACTCGAAGGTCGATCGCGATGCGGTTAATCGATGCCTCGCGCGCGGCTACGAGTTTCCCGAAGTCACGGGATGGATTCGCGCGGTGAAAGCGGACTTCAAGATCGTCAAGGAGATGGGCCTGCGCGAGACCGGGATTCTGACGTTGGCGTCCGACTACCACATTTTCAACAAGCTCAAGAAAACGCGGCGCGCGGCGATGGACGATTATCTCGAGATCGTGAACGCGGCGCTCGATGCCGGCCTCAAAATCCGCTGCCATCTCGAGGACGCGACGCGCGCCGATTTTTACGGCTTCGTCGTGCCGTTCGTGTCGAAGCTGATGGAAGTCGGCGATGCGGCGGGGATTCCCGTCAAGATTCGGGTCTGCGACACGCTCGGTTTCGGCGTGCCCTACCCCGGCGTCGCGCTTCCGCGCAGCGTGCCGAAGCTGATTCTGGGTTTGCGGCGGGAATGCGGCGTGAAGCCGGAACAACTCGAGTGGCACGGGCACAATGACTTTCACAAGGTGCTCGCGAACGCGACCGCCGCCTGGCTCTACGGATGCATGTACGCGAACGGCACGATCCTCGGCTACGGCGAGCGCACGGGAAATCCTCCGCTGGAAGGCCTCGTCATGGATTACGTGTCGCTCAAGGGCGACGCAAACGGGATGGACTTGTCGGTGATCACGGAAATCGCGGAGTACTTCGAACGCGAAGCCGGCTACCGGATTCCCGCCAACTATCCGTTCGTCGGCCGCGACTTCAACGTGACGCGCGCCGGAATCCATGCTGACGGGCTGCTGAAGGACGAGGAAATCTACAACGTCTTCGACACCGCGAAGATTCTTGGCCGGCCACCGCGCGTGGCAGTCGATAAGACCTCAGGCGTCGCGGGAATCGCCTGGTGGATCAATTCCTACTTCGGTCTCGCGCGCGGCGCACAGGTCGAAAAGCGCTCGCCCGAGGTTCTCGAAATCGCGAAGTGGGTCAACGCGCAGTATGACGACGGCCGCACCACGTCGATCTCCGATCTGGAGATGGAGACGCAGGTCCGCCGGCATCTGCCGCGCCTGTTCGAGAGCGCCCGGCTGGCCGGATAGCACGGAGCCGAATTGATCAGATCTTGATCCAGGCGGGCGGGATGAGATCGGTGGTGTCGTAGTATCCGTCGAACCGGCTGCGTCGGTATTGCGAGATGCGCTGGTACGGGACGGCTGGGTCAGCGCGCCTTCCGGAAAACCATCGCGACGGCGCGATCACTTTTTTGTCCGGGTTGGGATCGAGCCATGCGCCCCACCATGAAAATGATGAATTCGCGATGATGTGCCCTTTGCATCGGGCCATCAGGAAAAGGTCCTCGACAGTGCTTAACGCTTCGACAAAGACTACCCGGCGGCCGCGGAACCGCTCCTTACACCACGCGATGTCGTCGGAGAAGATTACGAAGGTGGTGTCTGAATCAAACTGAGACATCGCGCGCTCGTAGTAGTCACCGGCGGCCAACTCGGTCCAGACGGGTTCGCCGATGTAATCGGTTCTGCGCACGTGGACCGAGCAGGTCGCGGTCGCCAGCAAGTTGGCGAATCCTCGGTCAAGCAGTTGAGAGAGTGCGTGATGGGGCGTGAAGTAGTGGCGCACCTCGTCTGCGCAGTGCGCGAAGAATCGCTCGGACTGGTAGAAGCCAAAAAGTTCGGTGGCGCGATCGATCGTGACTTCTTCATAGGCGAAAGTGCGGGGCGTCCGCCGCTGGAAATGTCGATAAGGACGGGCCTGCGGAATCGGAAATTCAAAATGCCGTGCGTACGGCCAAATGGGGAAAACAAACGAACAGCCGTTGCGGCGCGCGATACCGATAGTCGCGGCGATCTGGAAGAGCTGGTTGCCCAACCGCCCCAGCTCGCCGAGCGGGAACGTGACGACCTTCGTGTCGCTGAAGCGTGAGCGCAGCCTTCGCGAAATTGGCGAGACGAGCGGTAGATTCGCGAGCGCTGCGATTGCCCGCCTCAAGGCCGAAGGAGCGCTTGTTTCGATTTTCGGCGCGCTCATCGGCGAATCATGCCTCTGACGAGTGGAGGTCGCGGCCCTTGCGCTCGCGGCCGAGCAGGATGACGACGGCCGCGGAGACCATCACGATTGCGGCGACGCCGGCCAGCGTCGCGGCGTAGCCGAATCGTTCCGCGAGGAGGGCCTGGCTGACGGCCGCTCCGGAAGCCATCAAGACGCCGATCTGATACGCGAGGCCCGAAAACAGACCGCGCACTTCCGGCGGTGACAGTTCCGTCAGATGCGCCGGGATTACGCCCCACGCTCCCTGCACCATGAACTGCATCAGGAACGCGCCGAGCGTCAGCACCGCGAGCGTCGAGGGATAAATCCACAGCGGGATGACGAGGCCGGCGCAAATCACCGCGGTCGCCATCGTGCGGCGCCGCCCCCATCGGTCGGACAGGTAGCCGAAGGTCAGGCCGCCGAGCAAAGCGCCTACATTGTAGATGAGCGCGATCGTCGCGACGGTACGAGTGTCGAAGCCGCGCGTTTTTTCGAGAAACGTTGGATACATGTCCTGCGTGCCATGCGAGACGAAGTTCATCGCTGTCATCAGCGCGCACAGATATAGGAACAATTTCCAGTTGGCCCGAATCGCGTGCCGAATCTGCGACATGTCGGGGCGCGTGCGTTGCCATGCCTCGGATTCCGGAACCTTGGTGCGGATGTAGATCGTCAGCAGCGCGGGCGCGCCGCCGAGAAAGAACATCGCGCGCCATCCGTAGTGCGGAAAGACGAAGAAGAACGCGGCCGCCGCCAGCAGGTAGCCGACCGCGTAACCCTCCTGCAGCAGGCCGGAGAAAAATCCGCGCCATCGCGGCGCGACCGCTTCCATAGCCAGCGACGCGCCCACGCCCCACTCGCCGCCCATCCCGATTCCGTACAGCGCACGAAAAAACAGGAACCATCCGTAGCTCGGCGCGAGGCCGCTCAGCACTTCGACGATGGAATAGAAGACAACGTTAACCATCAACGGGATGCGGCGGCCGTAGCGGTCCGCAACCCAGCCGAAGATGAGTGCGCCGACCGGACGCAGCGCGAGCGTCGCGGTGATCGTGAACGCGATATGCGAGATGGGGCGATGAAACTCGCGCGCGACCGCGGGCATCACGAAAATCAGGATGAAGAAATCGAAGGCGTCGAGCGCCCAGCCGAGAAAGCTCGCGAGGATCGTGTGCGCTGCCTCAGATGAGGTGATCGCGCGCACGGGCTCGACGGCAGCGGCGGAAGAATCCATGGCGTGCAATGATTAATCGAACCAGCGGACTGGCGAAAGGAGCAATCCAGCGCGTTCGCTTGAGTTTGAGGGCGGCTGGCGCGATAAGTGACCTATGTTCAACGGCAACAAAGTGATTGACGCCGACGGGCATGTGATGGAGCCCAACGAGCTCTATGACCAGTACCTCGATCCGAAGTTCAAGCCCGAGCTCGACGAACTGAAGAAGATCGCGTCAACGCGGGCGTCGAAATATTTCTTCGGCTACTTCCATCAACTCAACACCGGCCGACCGCTTGGGATCGCGGCGCTCGACAAACCGCTGACGCGGACCGGCCGCAAGCCGCATGGCGAGCGGCCCGACATCCGCGGCGGATTCGATCCCCATGTGCGCATCAAGGACATGGATCGCGAGGGAATCGACATCGCCGTGCTGTTCGCGACCGTGGTCTCGAGCTTCTGCGCGCTCGATAACGTCGATTTCGAAGTCGCGATGATTCGCGCGTACCATCGATGGCTCGCCGATTATTGCGCGGCCTATCCGAATCGCTTGAAGGGCGTTGCGATTGTGCCAATGCGCGCGCCGGAGCGTGCGGCCGACGAAATCCGGCGCGTCGCGAACGAGCCGTGGTGCGTCGGCATCTACCTGTCCGCGCACATGGAGGACAAGCTGCTCGACCATCCCGCGTTCCATCCGATTTGGAATGCGTGCGTCGAGACCGACCTGCCCGCGTGCTTCCACGGCGGCACCGCGCGCCCGCCCTACGGAATGGGCACGTTCGAGATGGGCAACAATCTCTTCATCCAGCATTCGGCGACGAATCCGTTCGAGGTGATGCGCGGGATCGCGTCGCTCGTCGGTGGCGGCGTGCTCGACATTTTCCCGAAATTGCGCGTGGCGTTTCTCGAGGCGGGCGTGGGCTGGCTGCCGTTCTGGATGGAGCGGCTCGACGAGCATTACGAGCTGATGCCGGAGTACGTGCCGTTCCTGCATCGCAAGCCGTCCGACGTGATTCGCAGCGAAAATTTTTTCATCTCATGCGATCCCGACGAGGAGACGCTGCCGTATGTGATCGAAACCGTTGGCGCAGAGCACATTCTGTATGCGTCGGACTACCCGCACTTCGACGGCCGATTTCCGCATACGGTGAGCCTGACTGCGGGGCGTAAGGAGTTTGCGCCTGGCGTGGCGAAGAAAATTTTGGATGAGAATCCGACCAGGCTTTATCCGCGATTGAAGTAGGAACCTAACCCCTTCCCGAGCGGGAAGGGGAACCGGATTGTTAGATATAGAGTGAAGATCAGAAGAATTGCGGCGGCTTTGATCGCGATTGTGCTCGTGGCTTGCTGCGTGCGGAACGCGAAGGCGCAGGCGACGGATCAGGAGCAGGCTGCGCAGGATTTGCGCGACGCCGAGGCTGTCAGCAAGCGGCATCGCGCGGAGCTGATGAAAATCCCGCACGTCACGGTCGTCACCGGCGAAGTCGATCGACAGAAGGAGGCCGCGATACTAGTCGAGGTGGACGATCAAAAGAACGTCGATGAGGTGACGCGGCAACTGCCGTCGCAAATCGAAGGCTTCCCGGTGGAAGTTGACGAGGGTAGTGAAGAACCGGGTGGCTCTAATGCTTTTGGAAGCCTGGCTGCCGCCACTCCGACGCCGTTGCCGGAGATCGACAAGTACGGTTACCACCATCACAGCTGGATAAAGAAGTCCGCGCCGGCGGCGAGCCCTGACGCGCCGCAGCGATCTCTTAATTTCGGAACCCGGCGTACGGAACATCCAACTTGACTGCAATTCCGGCGACTCCTTATAGTCTAATCTCAGAGTCCGGCGAATCTGCGGCGAACGCAGGAAACCCCGTTCAGACAATGGATTTCGCGCTGGTTTAGAGATGCAAAGAAGCGAACAAATGACCTTCTGGGAGCGGATTTATATCCCCGAAATCCTGCGAGGTTTGGCGATCACCAACTATCACTTCGTGCGCAATTTCATGCTGCACACGGCGCATCTGTTCGGGATGAAGAAGGACGTCAACGCGACTTCGACGACGCAGTACCCCGAAGAGCGCAAGCACTATCCTGATAATTTTCGCGGCAGTCATCGGCTGACCCTGCGCGAAGATTCCTCGGTGCGATGTACCGCGTGTTTTCTGTGCGCAACCGCGTGCCCCGCGCAGTGCATATATATAGAAGCGGGCGAGTCGCCCGATCCGCACGTCGAGAAATTCCCGGTGCGCTACGAGATCGACACTCTCCGCTGCATCTACTGCGGCCTGTGCGTCGAGGCCTGTCCGTGCGATGCGATTCGGATGGACACCTACGTACACCCGCGCATCTGGGGTTTCGACCGCAAGGATTTTGTCGAGCAGAAGGAACTTCTGATGCATCGCTCGCGCGTGCTGGCCGAGAAGGGCCGCGACGGCAACATGAACGAGATGCTCGAGTGGTACAAACAGCAGGACGCCGCGGTTTACGATCCGCAACGGCCCGAGATGAAGACCTACACCAATCGCGAAGCGCCCAAGCATTACGCGGAGGCGCCGGACCATATCGACGACCTCACCGTGATCGACCGGCATCCTGTCCGCGCCGGTAAGTAGTCAGATGACGCGAGTGACTATCGGCCTGACGCTGGCGGGCCTGATCGTTTTGTTCATCGCTTACGCGAAGGGCGTCGGCGTGATTCACGGCGGCGACGTGCTGAGCCACATGTATTGGGCGACGGGCGCGCTGACGCTGGTGGCGCTGGCGAATTTTATCGCGGTGGCGCATCTGGCGCGCGCAGAGCGGATGATCCAGGAATTGCGCGCGCTGTGCGAAAAAAACGGCATCGAGTACGGAGAAGATTGAGCTATACTTAACGATCCAAGGCCGCAGCATCCTGATTGTCCCGGCCGCGGAGGTGACGCGATGACCCAGATTGAAGCTGCCCGCAAAAATATTATTACCCGGCAGATGACCGAAGTTGCCGAGGACGAAGGTTTCGCGCCCGAAGAAATTCGCGCGCTGGTTGCGACCGGCGAGGCCGTGATCCCGCACAACCTCCATCACGATTTCAGGGCGATCGGAATCGGCAAGGGCCTGCGCACCAAGGTCAACGCCAACATCGGCGCGTCCAACTTCCATCAGCTGATCGAAGAGGAAGTCGAGAAACTTTACACCGCGGTCCGCTACGGCGCCGACTCCGTGATGGATCTTTCGACCGGCACCGACCTCGACAAAATCCGCGCGGAGATCCTTTCGCGATGTTCCGTGATTCTCGGCACTGTACCGATTTACCAGCTCGGCTCCGAGCGTTCGATCATGGAGATGGAGGCCGAATACTTCCTCGACGTTATCGAACGGCAGGCGCGGCAGGGTGTCGATTACATGACGCTCCATTGCGGCGTCACGCGTGAGAGCGTGAAGCGGCTGCGCGGACATCAGCGAATCGAGGGCATCGTGTCGCGCGGTGGCGCGATGCTGGCGTCGTGGATCGAGCGCACCGGCAACGAGAATCCGCTCTACGAGCACTTCGACGAAGTCTGCGCCGTACTGCGCGAGCATGACGTGACGATCTCGATCGGCGACGGGCTGCGGCCCGGCGCCACCGGCGACGCGACCGATCGCGGGCAAATCGGCGAGCTGCTGCTGATGGGCGAGCTGACCGATCGCGCGCGCGCAATGGGCGTGCAGGTGATGATCGAAGGTCCCGGCCACGTGCCGCTCGATCAGATCGAAGCCAACGTGAAGCTCGAGAAGCGAGTCTGCGGCGGCGCGCCGTTTTACGTGCTCGGTCCGCTAACCTGCAACGTCGCGCCGGGCTACGATCACATCACGGGTGCGATTGGCGGAGCGATCGCGTCGGCTGCCGGCACCGACTTCCTGTGCTACGTGACGCCGGCCGAGCATCTGCGGCTGCCCGATATCGACGACGTGCGCGAAGGCGTCATCGCGACGCGAATCGCGGCTCACTCGGGCGACCTGGTCAAAGGCGTGCGCGCGGCGAAAGTCTGGAACGACCAGATGTCGCGATACCGCAAGGCGCTCAACTGGGAAGGCATGTACGCGATGGCGATGGACCCCGACAAGGCGCGCCGCTACAAGGAAGAGAGCGAGGCGGCGGGCTCCAACGTCTGCACGATGTGCGGGTCGCTGTGCTCGATCAATATCGACAACGCGGCGATCAAATTCACCAAGCGGCGCTCGATTGCCGAGGCCGAAGCGCATGCCGCCGGCTGACGCGAACAGCATTCCGGATCTTTCGACGGCGCTCGAGCTGGCTGTCCCCGACGCTCGCGGCGAGCTGCGCCGTTTGAAGGATTTTCGCGGCCACAACGTCGTCGTTTATTTCTATCCAAAGGACGACACGCCCGGCTGCACCGTCGAGGGCAAGGAATTTCGCGACAGCTACGATCAATTCAAAGCGCTGGATTGCGTCGTCATCGGCGTGAGCACCGATTCAGCCGAGCGTCATCGCGCGTTCGCGGAAAAGCACGCGCTTCCCTTCATCCTGCTCGCCGACGAGGACGGAAAGCTCGCAGCCGCATTCGGCGTGCTCAACGGCAAGTATGCGGCGCGCTCGACCTTCGTGCTTGACAGCACTCTTCGCCTGCGCCGCGCCCTTCAGGACGTGACGCCGCGCGGGCATGCCGCACAAGTGCTGAATTTCGTGCGCACGCTGGTCGAATCGCATCGAATGATTGGCGGGTAGCGAGCCGCGGCGCCACGTGGCGTGACTCGCGCGCATGGTTATAGTTGTATATTGAAACTGAATCCGCCGACGGATTTGACGGGAAAATTTATGGCGAAAACTTCGAAGAATATTCTCGACGAAGCACGCTCGACGATTAAGCAGCTCGGTATCGACGAGGCGCGCGCGATGATCGACAAGCCCGGCACCGTGCTGGTCGATGTGCGCGAAAGCGACGAATGGCGGCAAGGGCATATCCCGCAGGCGGTTGCGATTCCGCGCGGCTTCCTGGAACTTCGCATCGAGGAGAAGGTTCCCGACCGCAAGACTCCCGTGATTTTGCAATGCGCCTCGGGCACGCGCTCTCTGCTGGCGGCGCGCACGCTGCGCGAGCTTGGCTACGAGAACGTGTACAACATGACCGGCGGCTTCAGCGCGTGGAAGGATCGCGGCCTGCCGTGGACCGCGGATCGCGCGTTCACCGCCGACGAGTTGACGCGCTACTCGCGCCATTTCGTGATCCCCGAAGTCGGCGAGAAGGGGCAAGCGAAACTGCTCGACGCCAAGGTGCTTTTGCTTGGTGCGGGCGCGCTCGGCTCGCCGTCGGCGCTGTACCTCGCGGCGGCGGGAGTCGGCACGATTGGTCTGGTGGATTTCGACGTGGTCGATCTGTCGAATCTTCAGCGGCAGATAATCCACACCACCGAGCGCGTCGGGACGCCGAAGACCGAGTCGGCGCAGAAGGCGATCAACGCGCTGAATCCGGGCGTCAAGGTGATTCGTCACGACGTGCGGCTCACCTCCGACAACGTGATGGACATCGTCAAGGACTACGATGTCGTCGTGAACTGCGGCGATAATTTCCCGACCCGATATCTGATCAACGACGCGTGCGTGTTCTCGAAGAAGCCGTTGGTGGACGGCGCGATTTACCGCTTCGAGGGCAACACGACGGTTTTCTATCCGGCCAAGGGCGGACCGTGCTACCGATGCCTGTATCCGGAGCCGGCGCCACCGGACATGGCGCCGTCGTGCGCGGAGGCGGGCGTGCTCGGCGCGATTCCGGGACTCATCGGGTCGATCGAAGCGCTCGAGGCGATCAAGCTGATAATTGGCGCGGGATCGCCGCTAATCGGCAAGATGGTTTACTTCGACACGCTGTCGGACAAGGACTTCGTGCGCGTTCTGAAGATCCGCAAAGATCCGAAGTGCCCCGTCTGCAGTGAGCATCCCACGCAAACGACGCTGATCGACTACGAAGCGTTCTGCGGTCTGGGCGCGCCAGCCAACGGCACCGCGCACGCGGAACCGACAGGACAAACGAGCGCGGCCGCATCGGCGCGGTAGCGTTCGCGCGACTGTCAGCACAGTCGAAAATCTGGTTTGATTGCGGCGGGCGCGCATGAGCGATGGCCCGCCGCTTTTTTTATGGCATTTCAATCACCGAGGCGATTTAGATGGCGCTGGGACCGTTTTACGTTGCGGATAAATTGAAAGGTGGCAACGGGATGAGAGGTATCGCGCTGTTGATGCGCCATGGCGAGACCGCGTGGAACCGCGAAGGCCGAGTGATGGGCCGTAATCCGATCGAACTCGACGAAGATGGGCGCGCGCAGGTGCAGGCCTCGATTCCGTTCGCGCGCCTAATAAAGCCGGAGCTTATCGTCACGAGTCCGCTGGCGCGTGCGCGACAATCGGCGGAGATAATCGCGGCCGGCGTCGGCGGCCTTCCTGTGGCCGAAGATCCGCAACTGTCGGAAGTTCAATACGGGCGATGGGAAGGCATGGTGTACGACGATTTGATCGAGGATCCCGACTACCTGAACTATCGCGAGCATCCGCTCGACGCGCCGACGCCCGGCGGCGAGACGATCGCGCAGGTGCAATCACGCGGCGTCGAGGCAGTGCGGCGCGCAATCGGCGACAACAGCGGCCGGCGCATCCTGTTCGTCTCGCACGGCGACATAATCCGCACCGTCCTGTGCCATTTCATGCGGCTCGAACTCGCGCATTTCCGGCGAATCCGAGTGGACAACGCGGCGTTCTCAGGCTTCCAGCTGATCGGCGATTTCGCCGAAATGAAATTCCTCAACCTGTTACCCGATCCGGATCGCGCGTTCGTCGCTCCATTCGTATCGAAAAAAAGCGAGTAGCCATAATGGAGAGCGCGGAAAGCTTGCCCGAGTTGCACGAACTCAATCGCGGTTTCACCTGGACGCCGGTGCGGCCGCCCTTCAGCCTGATCAGCGAGGAGCAGGCGCGCTCGTACAACCAACACGGATACTTCGTGTTCGATAACGCGTTCGACCGCGACACGATCGCGCGCGCGATCGCGGAGATCGATCCATGGGAGGCCAAAGTCGAAGGGTATTTGCGCACGCAGCCCAACGGCCGGAAGTTCATCGCCGAGGCCGGCGGAATCAGCTTCACCACCGACCTGGTCATGCGCTCGCAGTTCATTCGCGATCTGTCGGCGAGCCCGGCGATCGCCGGCGTCTGTCGCGACCTGTTGGGTCCTAGCGTGCGGCTGTATCGGGACCAGGCGGTGTACAAGAAACCCGAGTACCCCAAGCTGTTCCCGTGGCATCAGGACAACGGCTACAACTTTGTCGAGCCGCAGACTTACCTGACCTGCTGGATCGCGCTGACCGACGCAACCGTCGATAACGGTTGTCCGTGGGTGATGCCGGCCGGACACCTGCGAGGCACGCTCAAGCATCATTTGACGGAGCTCGGATGGGTGTGTCGCGAGGAGGATCCTCCTGAGGCACTCGCGGCCCCGGTGCAAGCGGGCGGCATGATCGTGTTTTCATCGCTGATGCCGCATCGGACCGGACCGAACCTCACCGGCGACGTGCGCAAGGCCTGTATTCTGCAGTATGCACCCGACGGCGCCCGTTGGATTCAACCGCAGGTGCTGTGCAACGCGGATCGACAGTACTTGATCGTGAAGGACGGCGAGCGCGTCGCGCCGCCGCCGCTAGATCCGCACTAAGGAATCGCAATCCTGGAAGTAATCAGGGTCCGCCGGCGAATGATGGATCTATTCCCGTGTGCGCCGAGGCTGACCCGACATCGATCCCCTTGCGGACGCGAACGTCAGCACCTGATTTGCCGGGAACGTCCACTTTCAGGCTGCGGTATCCGCCCGCGGACGGGTCGGGCGCCAGAAATCCGATTGTGTACTGTTCGCGCAATTCGAGACTGATGTTCTCGCACGCGCGGCGCAGAGCCTCGCCGTCGCCGGCCTGGCGGACGATGTAGGTCTTGGCGCCGGTTTCGGTCGATAGAGTATGTAGCGTCTCGGCGTCAACGTGTTCGCTATCGTCGCCGCCGATTATGAATGGTCCGACGACGAGTCCACCGGTGCTCTCGCTCGGATCGCCGATTCCGATCGAGTACACGAGCACTCCCATTCGCCGCGCCTGCTCGACGACGTCATTCACCGTCGAGGCGCTGGTGTTGTCCATGCCATCGGTGACGACCAGCAGCGCTTTTTTGTCATAACGCCCGCGTTGCACCATCTGCAGCCCTTCCATGATCACGTCGAACAACGCAGTCTGGCCGTAGGCATGCAGCAATGCGAGCCGGCGCATCACGAGATCGTGATTGGTCGTGAACGGCTGGAGCAGGAACGGAGAGCTCGAAAAAGCGAACAGGAACACGTCGTCCCTGTCATTCAGATCGTGCAGGAACTCCGCGATCGCGGCGCGCGCCTGCGGGATTTTAGTTACCATGCTGCCCGACGTGTCCACCAGGATACCGACCGACACCGGCGTGTTCAGGTCCTGCCGAAAAAATTCGATCGGGCGCTGCTGCCCGTCCATGTAAAGTTTGAAGTCGCCCTTCTGCAGCCCCGTGATATAGGTGCCGCTCGGTTCGGTCACCGTCACCGTGACTTGTTCGTAACCCGGCTGCTGGCGCAACTCGCGCGTCGGCAGCACCAGCTCCTGGCCACCTTGCGGAACCTGCGGCAGGATGTTGAGCGAGTCGGCACCCTGCTTCGCCGGCATCGACGGCAGCTCGAGCGTCGAGGATTCCTTGCCCTGTCTTTGGGGGATTACGAGTGGCGGCGGACTTGATGGCGGTGGACTCGCCAGACCTTGCTCGAGCTGAGCCTCGGCAGGTCCGCCAATCATGATCGCGATCGCGATCACCGCGACGGCGATTGCGGAAATCAAGTTGCGTCGTGTGACTGGAATTGTTGTTCTCATCGCGAAACGATTGCTCCCGCCGAAGCGGCGTGCCTTCATTGATAATGATCCTATTTGCTCCCGCATCGGGCAAGCCGGTTAATTTTTCCTGTTGGTTGAGGAACGATCCTATACCAGTTTCGACGAATTCGCCGGAGCAAAGTTTCAGGCGCGAAACCGTGCCGTGCGCCTTCATGGACAACCAATGGTGAATCCTTCCTGAACGATCGTTTAGTCTGGCGCGGCGGCTTTCTTGTTTCGCATTCCGATTTCGTCGTAACCTGATGCACCTTCCGTGGCCCTGAACCGCCACTTCGGACCCCGCCCGATTAAGGAGAACCGATGAAGTTCGGAATTTTCATGGCCCCTTTCCACCGCGTCGGCGAAAACCCGACCCTCTGCTTCGAGCGCGACATGCAGCTGATTGAGTGGCTCGACCAACTCGGCTACGAAGAGGCGTTCATCGGCGAGCATCATTCGTCGGGATGGGAAATCATCTCGTCGCCGGAAATCTTCATGGCGGTCGCTGCGACGCGCACCCGGCACATCATGCTCGGCTCCGGCGTGGTCAGCATCCCGTATCATCACCCCTTCCACGTCGCCAACCGCTTCGCTCTGCTCGACCATCTGACGCGCGGGCGCGTGATGCTCGGATGCGGTCCGGGCGCGCTGGCGGCCGACGCGCACATGCAGGGGATAGATTCGACCACCCAGCGCAAGCGGATGGTCGAGGGCGTCAGCGCGATCCTACGGCTGTTCAACGAGCAGGGCAAAATCTCGATCGACGGCTCGTACTTCAAACTGGTCGATGCGCACTTGCAGGTGAAGCCATTTCAGCAGCCGCATATGCCGATCTTCGTTGCGAGCACGATTTCGCCGTCGGGGATGGTCGCGGCGGGACAGCTCGGATGCGGCGTGTTGTCGGTCGCCTCATACGCGCCGGGCGGCCTGGACGATCTGATGAAGCGCTGGGCGATGGCGGAAGAGTCGGCGGCTGAGCACGGCAAGACCGTCGATCGCAAAAACTGGCGGATGGTTTTCCCGATTCATCTCGCGGAGACGCGCGAACAGGCGATGAACGATATTCGCGACGGCGCCAACTCGTGGATTCGCGAGTACTTCATCGACACGCTCGGCACACGAGTCCAATTCGAGGAATATCCGAATCAGCCGATCGAGGAGATGAATATCGATCGGATGAACGGGCGCGGCGGCATTATCGTCGGAACGCCGGACGACGCGATCGCGAGAATCAAGGAACTGCAGCAAGCGACCGGCGGCTTCGGGGGCATCCTTGGGCTCGCGCACGAATGGACGACCCGCGAAAAGACGCTGCGCTCGTACGAGCTGTTCGCGCGCTACGTCGCGCCGCAATTCCAGGGGCAGGTCGCCGAGGGCATCAAGTACTCGAACGACTGGGCGCGCGAGAATCGCGACCTGATGTTCGGCAAGGCCGTCGCGGGAATTCTAACCGCAGTACAAGACTACGCGCAGCACAAAGTCGAAAAGGGCGAACCAGTCCCCGACGTGATGACCCAGCCGGGCACCCGCATCCGCCCGTAGCGAGGTGTTGAAAAAAAAGCCCGTTGAGCATCGGTTTCGATTTCAAGTGTCTCAGCACCTGCGTTAATTTCTCGCTTGCGACCATCTATACCGGATGCCAAGCGTGGATCCTGCGATAAGCCTTGGCGCGGCAGACAGGTAAACATTGGGTCGCAAGAGGTCGTGCAAGAGTGCCTTCTGACAATCAAAATCGAGGTGTCAACAGGACCAAGCCAGACCGCTGGAAGGCTGACATCCTTCAATCGGTCGACATGTACAACGATTGGTTTCTGAAATTCGCACCCGCTGCCTACCGCAAAACACGCGTCGAGACGACCAAGGACGTTGAATCGACTCTCGTTAAAACGGAAAACCTGACGGACGTGAGTGCGGTTGTATTGAGGCGAGAGCCCCGCGTCCTGCCGACATTGCGCATGTCGTGCTGCCCGCCCCTTGCGGTTGACAGGTTGATAGGTCTGGCAGGCGTATCGCGCAATCTAGTCGGCTGCATGGAAAAAGGAAGTATTCCCGCGTTAGTCAGCACAGCGCTGCTTGAAAAAGGTCTCAATAAGATTGGCGCTATCATTGAGCGAATGGCCGATCCGGATATTTTTGTATGGCTCGGCCGCAGAGCGGCCGCAACGGAGTCTGAGATACATCGCGCGGCAACGATAGTGGCTGACCGTTTGTGTGGATCTGTAGCAAATCCAATTATCCGCAATGCCCAGGAGAAGCGCCAGCTCGCGGCAATTGGAGCATGGCTACAAACGCGCGGTTATCGTGCACTCCCACCGAAGATTAAATTCGACGCTATGCCCCCTGGCACTTTCGGCTTCCGTCTGAACGTGCCGGTTAAGGTGGGAGGTCTTGCATTGATGACCAATCTCCCTGTTGACACTGTGGTCATGCCGAAAAAGGGGAAGGCAGGCGAACTGCCACTGCTGATCGAGGCGAAGTCGGCAGGCGACTACACCAACGTGAACAAACGCCGCAAAGAAGAGGGCGCCAAAATGAGTCAACTGCGCGCCACCTACGGCGCGCGGGTTCGCTTCATCCTGTTCCTGTGCGGATACTTCGATAGCGGTTACCTTGGATACGAGGCGGCAGAGGGCATCGATTGGGTGTGGGAGCACCGGATCGATGAACTCGCCAAGTTTGGGTTGTAGGAATGGATGAGATATCGGCAATAGAATTACGCCGAGTCGCCCTTCAGGAAGAACTAGACGGGGGCAAAACACAGAAAGAGCGCAATCGCTTGGGGCAGTTCGGGACACCGACACTGCTTGCTTCTGATATGTTGGCGCACGCGCGCACGCTGGTCCCGGACGATACGCCAGTGCGGTTCCTGGATCCCGCGATTGGCACCGGTTCTTTTTATGCGGCGCTGTTGCGCCACTTCAGGGCAGAACGGATCGAGGTTGCGGTAGGGATCGAAGTTGACCCTCACTACGGCAATGCCGCGCGCGAACTCTGGCAAGGTCACGGGCTCAAAATCGAGCTCAACGACTTTACGACCATGAAGCCTCCCGTCGCAGCGAGACGCTTCAACCTCATAATCTCCAATCCGCCCTATGTCCGACACCATCACATGGGAGTGAATGAAAAGGGACGTTTACAAGCCGCTACAACTACCGCCTCTGGCATCCGGATGGCAGGCCTAACCGGGTTGTATTGTTACTTCCTGGGGTTGGCGCATGCGTGGTTAGAGGATGATGGAATCGCAGGATGGTTGATCCCCAGCGAATTCATGGACGTCAACTATGGCGGGCCAGTAAAGCGCTATCTGCTCAATAAAGTTCAGTTGCTCCGCGTTCATCGGTTCGATCCAAAAGATCTGCAATTCGGAGATGCGCTTGTCTCTTCGGCGGTGGTCTGGTTTCGCAAACGCCGCGCGGAGTCTGGACACCAAGTGGAATTGACTTATGGAGGTACGCTTTCGCGACCAACTCACTCGCGACTTGTGTCTGCCTCGGCCCTCCAAAATGAAAGGAAGTGGACGGGGTTGGCGAAGGCCGGACTGAAGGAGCCGACCGAAGGATTTCGACTTGCGGATTTCTTCTCAATCAAGCGCGGCCTAGCCACTGGCGACAACGGATTTTTCATTCTGTCGCGCGCAGAGATCGAACAACACGAACTGCCGATTGAATTTTTCAAACCGATCTTGCCGGGGCCCCGTTTTCTTCCTTCAGACGTGATCGAATCCGAAGCTAACGGGGTACCTAAGATTGAGCGGCGCCAGTTCATCCTCGATTGTCGGCTGCCGGAAGATAAGGTGCGCGAGCAATTTCCTAAGCTATGGGCATATCTGAAAACCGGCAAGTCAAAGGTGTCCGATACTTATTTGTGCAGCCGCCGAAATCCCTGGTATTCGCAGGAAACGCGTCCGCCGGCACCGTTCGTTTGCACTTACATGGGCCGGGGCCTCTCGAAGCGAGAGAAACCATTTCGTTTCATTCTCAATCGTTCGCAGGCAACAGCCGCAAATGTCTATCTGATGCTCTATCCAGTTCCTGCGCTGGCGAAAGCTCTCGAGGCTGCTCCCGAACTAGCGCGCCAAATTTGGGAATTTCTGAATTCGATTCCCTCTGAAACTCTTCTCGGAGAGGGCCGGGTCTATGGGGGTGGGCTCTACAAGATGGAACCGAAAGAGCTGGCTAACGTACCTGCGGACGCAATCGCGGCGCTACTGCCGACGACGGAGCGACAGCCCCCCAAGCAACGCGAGATGTTTCCGAAACGGGCTGTATAGAATCGAGAGAAGGTTTCGGACGGCTGCAGAGCTTGGATGATTTGCGCGCTCGGTGCTACTCACAAAGCTAGCCAGCATCGAGAGGAATGCACCGATGGACCATACCGAGATATCCCGCGTGTTCGACCCGCATCCGCCCGTAGCATGAGCGACGATGTTCCATTTGCGGTGCGGCGCGGCGAGCTGATCGAGCGCGCCGTCGCGATTTTATCCACTGATGCGCGCTTTCCGGCGGGGTGGCTCGAAGGGAGTCTCGCAGACGGTTCCGCGGACTCGTACTCCGATATCGATTTGCATCTTTGCGTTATCGAGAGCGCGTGGGACGAGGTGTGGAACGCGCGGCGCCGCGAGATCGAGCGGGTCGCGCCGATCCTTGCGTCGGCCGATATCATGGGCGCGTTCGGCGTCGGCTGTTTGATCGAGGGGCCGGTGAAGCTCGACGTCTTCTTTGAGCGCGAAGCCGGTCTGGCGTCGAGACCGCGCATCGCAGTGAAGCGGCTTTGGGGTAACCACGAAATTTACGAGCGCTTCAAAATCGGCGACGACTTGGGTGACGCCGCAATTGCGCGCGCACTCGAATCCAACCTGCTGGGATTTCTGCAGGGTGCGACCTGGCCCGTGAGAATCCTCGCGCGCGGGCAAATCAACACCTTCCTGTTCAACGAAATACTGCTGGTCGAGACTGCAATCGTCCCGCTGATGCTATTAGAAACCGATCGCCGCGCGTTTCATCGCAACATGTTCACGCGCGCGAAGCTGATCTCGCTTGCTCAGCGCGACGAATGCGGGCGGCTTGTCGGTCGAATCGAAACGTCGGTGCTCAAGGCCGATCGCGCGGCGATGCGCGACGTGCATATCGAGATTTTCCGCAAGATCTGCGAACTTGCGAGGGCAGCATTCGCCCGCTACGGTCTCGAGTTCCCGCCGAGAGTCGAAAATGAAATGATCGCCTTCTACAAACGCGAGTGGCCAGTGTGAGAGGAGGAAATCATGGCTGATGAAAGTCGTCTCCGAAACCTGCGGATCGCGCTGATCCTGGTCGGCGTGATTTTTATCCTCGGAATTTATCCGCTGATGATCATCTGGCCGTCGGGCTGGACGTGGCACACGGGTCATTCGGACTACCCGCTGATGATCGTCGGCATCTACGCGACCCTCGGCGTGTTCCTCATTATGGCGTCGCGCGACCCGCTCGAAAATCTCAGCCTGATCTGGTTCACGGTCTGGTCGAGCGTCGTCCATGCCGTAATCATGGCCGGCCAAGCTCTTGAGATGCCTGAACATCATGGACACCTGCTCGGCGACGTGCCCGCGCTCTTGATCGTCGCGATATTGCTGGCGGCACTGACTCCGCGCGGTGGCTTGGCGGAGAGCAGGGTTGGATAGTCCGACTCGTCGGTGCTACTCACAATGCTACCTGCATCGAGAGGAGCACGCCGATGGACGCTCACGCCGAAATAGCCCGCGCGATCGATAATTACCGCGACAAGGTCGTCGCGCTCAGCCACGAAATCCATGAGCATCCCGAGCTCAAGTTCCAGGAGGTTTTTGCCGCCGGCATCCTGACCAAGGCGGCGACTGAGTTGGGGCTCGAGGTCGAGCGCGAGGTCGGCGGACTCAAGACCGCGTTTCGTGCCGAGTTCGGCGGCAAGGGTCCGACGGTCGCAATTCTCGCGGAATACGACGCGCTGCCCAACGGACACTCGTGCGGGCACAACCTGATCGCCGGTGCCGCGTTGAGTGCCGTCGCGGGATTGAAGAGCGTCGCGAGCCAATTGCCGGGGCGAGTCGTTTTTCTTGGCACGCCGGCCGAAGAGGGCGGCGGCGGAAAAATAATCCTGATCGACAAGGGCGCGCTACGCGGCGTTGACGCGGCCATGATGGCGCATCCGACCGACGCGGAATTCTGCACGATGCCCGCGCTCGCCACCCAGCATCTCAAGCTGACGTTTCATGGCCGCGGCGCGCATGCGGCGCTGGCGCCGTGGGACGGCGCGAGCGCGCTGTCCGCGGTGATCCAGACATTTCAGAGCGTCGATGCGATGCGGCTACACTTGCGCGACGGCTCGCGCATCCACGGCATCATCACCGACGGCGGGCAGGCGGTGAATATCATTCCGGAGCGGACCGAGTGTCTGTTTCTCGCGCGGGCCAAGACCAGCAAGTACGCCAAGGAGATCGGAGCGCGCGTGATCCGATGCGCCGAGGCCGCCGCGATGGCGACCGGGACCCGCGTCGAGCACGTCGTCGAAGGTGGTTACAAAAACCTGATCAACAATCTCAGCATGGCGCATCGTTACGCGGCGCATACCGAGGCGCTCGGAACAAAGTCCGTCGAGGCGCCGGAGAACACGCCCACCGGCAGCACCGACATGGGCGACGTCAGTCACGTGATGCCCGCGATACATCCGGCGTTCGCGATCGCGCGCCATGGCGAGGGCAATTGCCACGAGGACGCGTTCGTCGTGCACGCCGATTCGAAGCGCGGCTACGACGCGATGATTCGGGTGGCGAAGGCGATGGCGATGACGGCGTACGATTTGCTCGCGGAGCCGGAGCTGCTGGCGTCGGCAAAAAACGAATTCGAGGCGCGCAGAGAGAGCTGAAGCGAATGCTCAGGCGGCGGTGAAGGAAAATCAGGGCGCGGTGTACGCTTATCAGATCGAATACTGGACCGTCTTCCTGTCAGTTACGGCCGGTGTCGCGGCAACGCTGACAGGTCTCATCTTCGTCGCCATATCCATCAACCTCAGCCGTATCCTCGAGTTCCCGCGACTGGCCGACCGCGCCGCCGAATCAATTCTGCAGATACTCGGACCCTTGATCGTATCGATCTGGGCGCTCGTGCCCGGTCAGCCGAGACTGGTGATCGGGATAGGAATGGCTGTGGCAGGATTCGTCCTCTGGATACTGCAGACGCTACTTCAGTATCGATCGTTCACGCGAGAACATCCGCGGCCGGTAATATCGATCCTGCTGGGGCAGTCCTCCACGCTTACCTTCCTGATTGCCGGAATATCGCTTGCTACGGAAACGCTCGGTGGCCTCAACCAATGGCTCGTTCCCGGCGTAATCCTGTCGATCACGGCCGGAGTGTCGAACGCCTGGGTGTTGCTCGTCGAGATTTTGCGTTGAGGGGTTAGTGGCAGCCGCAGCCGCCGCCGCAACATCCGCCGCCTGAGAATCCGCCGCCGCTCGATGTGCCCGAATTAGCCATCGCCGACACGACCGCCGCGGCGCTGTCGCCATTGCTCGCGCGCGCCGCGAACGTGGACATCTCGCGCCTCAGCTTGGAGCCGTGGCAATGCGGGCATTGCGCGCTCTCATCGCTGGGACGCACGAACGCCTCGAACGAGCGGTCGCAGTTGATGCATCGGTATTCGTAAATCGGCATATCGTTCTCTACTCGGCGGGCGGCTGCGCGTATTCGACCAGCACGCCGCGCGTGGCCTTGGGGTGCAGAAAGCAGATCATGCCCGCCAGGCCCTTGCGAGGATTCTGATCGATTAGCTGGATACCCTTGCCGCGTGCCGCTTCGAGCTCACGGACAACGTCGTCGGTCTCGAAGCATACGTGATGCAGGCCGCCGCCGCGCCGCGCGAGAAATTTGCCCACTGCATTCTCCGGGTCGAGCGGCTCGAGCAGTTCGATCTCGCTCTCGCCGGCCTTGAGCAGAGCGGCGCGGACGCCCTGCTCTTCAATCGTGGCGCTCTTCGTGAAATGCAGGCCGAGCGTGTCGCGCCAGAATTTCAAGCCAGCGTCGAGATTCGGCACGACGACGCCGATGTGGTGAATCTTCTTCAGCATCTCAGCCGCTACTGGCCCTGGTGATCGAGGCATAGCGAGCGCTGCAGCTTATCCCACCTGACCTTCATGTCGTCCGAGCCCAAGGTAGGATGCTCGGCGCGCGTTTGTGCCAGCTTGCTGCATGCACCAGAGATGTTGCCCTGCTTCGAGTAAATCACAGCAAGGTGATACTTCGCTTCGTACCAGAGCGGGTCGGATTCGGCGGCAGTGTTCTCGACCGCGGTCCACCGTTCGTTTGCTTCCTTCCAATCACCCTTGGCTTCCGCGCGACGAGCCAGACCTGCGTTCGCATCGGGCGAGGCCGGATCGGCCTTCACGACCTCTTCGAAGACCTTGTCCGCCTCGTCGTCATTGCCGGTAGCTTGAAGCGCCTGGGCGTAGATCGACAGCGTACCCGTCAGATTCTTGGTCGGGATCTTGCCCGACGCGGCCATTTCGGCGAAGCCCTTATACGCAGTCGCGGTCAGCTTCGCGTTGGCGAGATATGTCTTCTGGTCGTTGTCGTCCTTGGCCGCCTGCGCGGTCTTCCAGAACTCGATTCCAAGTCCCTTGACGAAATCCTGCTTGGAGGTGTCGCTCATGCTGCGTTCGACGAGCGCGGCAACGTCGGTATTAACTTCGTCATACCTGCCAAGGTGATCGAGCGCCGTGATGCGCCAATCGACCACGTCCTGGAACTTCGCGCTCATCATCGGGTAATTCGTTTCGTAGCCGACCAGCAGCGGCGCAACCTGCGCGTAATCGACATGCTCTTGATCTTCTTCGAGGATCGAAGCGAGCATGTAGGTCGCTTCGCCGCGAATCTCGCGCACCGCCCTCTTGGCGGCGGCAGTATTGGCCGTTGCCTCGGCGTCGTGCCCCATCTTGATCGATTCGTTCAGGTCCGCGACCGCCAGCTTTCTGAGTTGATCGGTATCGACCTTGGGCGCCGATTTGCTTGCCTTGGCAGTCTCGCCCGCGCCCACGAGTATCTTGTAGTAGCATTCGGCGGCTTTGAACTTGGCGGTGAAGGTAAACTCAGGGTCGCCCTTGACCTTCGAATACATCTCGGCAGCTCCGAGGAGATCGCCTTGCCGCTGTTTGCGCTCGGCCAACGCCACGCCCATCTCGGCGGCATGCTCGCCATTTGGATTTTTCTGCAGGTAATCCTGCGCGTCCTTCGACCACTGATCTTCCAGCGCAGTATCCTTCTCACCGCCCTGCTCCCATCGGTTATGCTGGAGGCTGAACTTCACGTACTCGGCCCATTGCGCATCGCCGCCGCCGGCCGATGCAATCTTGCTGAGCATCGCCTCGACCTGGTCGTAGCGCTTCTCGCGCAGATAGATGTCGATGGCGAACTTGTAGGCCTTGGGATATTTCCCGCTGGCGCCCGCCTCCTCATAGTACTTCGCGGCGCCGGCCTCGTCTTTGCGCGAGAGCAGCACCGCGGCGAGCAGCCACTTCTCGAACGGATCGCTCGAACTGCCGAATTCCTCGACGGCGTTGCTCGGGAACTTGGAGGCCGCAGCTACATCGACCGCCCATCCTTCCTTGTCGTTCTGCTTGGCCTCCATCAGGTCGATGATCTGCTTGTGATAGGCGGCCTTCTTTGCAGGATCGCTGGTCGCGCGTTCAGCGCTGAACAGGGTCTGCAACTGAAGCATGAACTGGCCGGATCCCGCGTGCGCGCCGCCCTCCATCGGCAGCGTCTTGGCGGCCTCTTCAGCATTGCCCATCTTGGCGTAGGTCGTGGAGAGTCCCTGGCGCGCCGCGTTGTATTGCTGCGTCCCTGGACCGTCGTCCATTATTTTCTTGAAGTCGGCGATCGCGTTGTTGTATTCGTTGTGATCGAACTTGCCCAGCTCGCGCTCGCAGTACGCACGGCCGAGCGTGTTCTCGCGGATCAGGTTGGGATCGGGCATCGCCAGCATGCTGTTGGTGAAACCGTCG
This sequence comes from uncultured delta proteobacterium, assembly GCA_963711565.1. Lineage (GTDB taxonomy): Bacteria > Desulfobacterota > Binatia > Binatales > Binataceae > Binatus. The sequence continues at coordinate 1,108,029 of CAVQEQ010000003.1, forward strand.
ATCGACTCGTTGAGCAGTTTCTTCGATTGTTCGGCGTCATCGTCGAACAGGGTGGTCGCCGCGGTGAATCGCAGCCAGGCCAGCGGATATGCGGCGCGCAAGGCCAACTGCTCGGGCTGGTCGTAGTCGCACTGCCCGCCGTTGTCGATCGTGTTGATGCAATCGTCCTTCTTCTTCGAATAGGTCGTCTGCATCCGATCGAGCATTCCCTCGAGCTGATGGAAAAGCGGTATCAGCGAGCCCTTGTCAACCTTGCCGCTCAACGTCAGCTTGGCGAAATCCGCCTCGGCACTGTCGAGACGGCTGATCACCTGGTCGGCGGTCGATGCGTTGTTTTCGGCCGAGGACATCTGGCCCGAGAGACTCGAAAGCTCTCCTTCGAGCTGACTGGAGCTCTGCGCCGCGGCGATGCCGGCGGTGAAAACAAGCGCGAAAAATGCGATTAGCATCGCGGTCAGGCGATGCGAAAAAAGCGGACGGTTCATTTGTATGGTCCCCAAAATACTGTTCCCCAGGGAAATTTGGCCTTAACTAAGGATAACGCGGCGATAACGTCAAGCGACTTACAATCCTCTCGCAAGTTCATGGATGCTGGCAAGCGAACGAATTCGGGCGGTGCGGCCCGCGATCAACGGCTTGGCCCGCCGATCTTCGCGATCGATCAGCACCGCAGCCATGCCGAGGGCCGCCGCCGGCGCGAAGTCGAGATGCTCCGAATCGCCGACATGCATCGCGTCGGGCGCGGTCACGCCTCCAAATGCAAGGGCAGCGTCGTAAATCTCCCGCCGCGGCTTCGCATAGCCGGCTTCGGAGGAAATCGTGATCGAATCGAAGTAACGGGTCAGTTCGAGGCCGTCGAGAATTCGATACAGGCGATAGTCGAAGTTGGAGATCACGCCGAGTTTGAATCCATCATTCTTTAGACGTGCGAGCATCGGAGCAGCTTCAACATCGGCAATCCAATGGCCGGGATCGGCGAGATGGGCAAAAAGGGCGTCGAAGTAAGCGTCGAAGTCTGGGAATTTGCCAATCGGCGCGAACGTTTCGCCCACACGCTCCCGCCACCATTGGCGCTCGAGCCGTCGCAGTTCGTCATGCCGAAGTCCGAGCCCGAACGCCAACCCCGGCGCCGCACCGAAAGCACGGCGAAAGCCGGCGGCGACGGCCTCCTCGGAGAACGTTGAGGCCGAAATCCCGTGCCAGGCTTGCGTACGTGCGTCCGATAGGCTCGCGCGACTCGAACAGCGTGCCGGCAGCGTCGAAGAATACGGCGCGAATCATACGATTCAGTTTATTGGAGCCTTTTCAGAATACGAAACCTCGAGAGGCTATCGCGGTTTGTTCCATTTGTGTTCTGGTGTGAGAGTGGCGTTCAAATTCACCTGGCGTCAATTGATCGTTAATGTCTCGGTAACGTCGATTTGGCAGAACTCACCTACGGTCGCGGTCATTCGAACGCCACCAAAAGGAAGAAAGAGAGAACCTATGGGCATGCGGAAAACCGCGATTGTGGCATTCGTGGCGTTGGCCGGGATGAGCGCACCGCTTCTACAGAACGTGTCGTTTGCGCAGGGCGCACCGGCCGCAATGGCAACCGAAGCGATGGCGTCCAGCTTGTCAGCGGCGGACAAGGATGCGCTCATCAAAAAGCTTGCGGATGCTAAGGCACGTGACAAGCGGGCGCGCAAGCAATATTCGACGGAGCCGTTGACCCAGGCCGGGTACGACCGGAAGATCGCTCAGATAAACCGCTTGACCGCAAAGCTGAACAAGGGCCAGGACTTCCCTCTGAGCGACGCCGACAAAGCGGTTGAGTCACCGGGTAAGCCGGAACCCAACTGACCCTGGTGCCTTATTCAATCCGCTTTGTTGGCAAATTAAGCCCTTGGCGGATTCAATTGGCGCCACCTATCCTCCGTCGAGGGTGAAATGACGCCAGCACCTACGGGGTTCAACTGATTTCCTGCCGTTCGCCAATCGGCTAGCATCTCCCCGCAATGCCGCTCGACGACAAAGCCGGCGCTCCCGCTTCTGCTTCGCGTTCTGCTGCCGCGCACGTCGAACCGCCGAAGATCTACATCCCGGCGTGTGGCGTGCTATGCGATATTTTCTGGTGGGCACGCCGCGATCCTTCCACCGATAAGCAGGATCCACTTCCCGCTTCGGACGATAGGAGGCGCAAATCCTGAGAAGTCCCCTGTGATGGATGTCGCAAAAAGATCCGTCATTGCGGCTCTGCTCCTCGCCACAATCGCAGCCGCTCCCGCACGCGCTGCGGAGAAGCGGGAAATTCGCTACCATCCGCACGAACTGCACTTCGGGAAAGTCGAGGTAGGCACGTCTTCGGACGTCAAGTCGGTCAAGCTGAGAAATCTCGACGACGTGACGATTACGATACAAAAAATTTCAGTGACTGTAGGCGACGATGCATTCGTCATCACCGATGGGACCAACAGATGCTTCAACATGGTATTCGCACCGGGCGCAAACTGCCTGATTTACGTGGTGTTCGTCCCGCCCGCGGATTCCGAACAAGGAGAGGAGGAGGGCGGCGATTTAACGATTGTATCGGAGCCTCTTAACGGGAACGTGGCCCATCAGGTTGTGGACCTTGAAGGGACTGCGGTGAGACCGAAGAAGATGAAAAAGCATAAGCCGACGCCAACTGCCACTCCGACTGCAACTGTCCCACCCACTCCGACAGCCTCACCGACGCGGACCGCGTCGCCAACCGCCACCACGACCGCAACCACGACCGCGACGCCGACCGCGACACCGACTACTGCGCTCGTAGGCGTGGGGAATTTCTCGTCAAACAACGTCGAGTTTTTCTTGTACTACCCGGGTCCGAAAGGATTCTCTCCGACGCCCGGTGACAACAATGTGGCTCCGCTCGCCACTATCGCCGGCGCAAATACCGGCCTGAACTCGCCCTACGGCATAGCGCTGGATGCAAATAACAACATCTACGTGGCGAACAGGTTCGGCGGACCGGCACTCCAGGGCAGCATCACGATCTATCCTGCGCTGGGAAGTAGCACCGGCACACTGAACGAATCTCCCGTCGCGACCATCGTCGGCCAGCCCAACATCGGGTGTACTGCCGCCGGAGTTCCGTTCGCTTGCTGTACCGGTGACGAGATCGGCACCTGCGTCAACAATACCCAGCTCTCACAGCCCACCGGCATCATCGTGGATGGAGCAACCGGGACCATCTTTGTGGCGAATCTCGACGGTGGGACTGGCTTCCAGGGAAGTATCAACGTCTATCCCCCGCTGGGAGGCAGCACCGGCACTCTGAATGAGTCGCCAACCGCGATTGTCGCCGGACAATTCAACAGCGCATGTATCGCGGCCGGCAATCCTTACGCGTGTTGTAGCGGCTCCGGGACCGGCACCTGCACCGACAACACCGGCTTGGAGAACCCCACGGGCCTCGATCTGATTTTCAATCCAAGCTCTGAAATGGTGGACCTCTACGTGACAAACTCCACGGGCGGACCGCCGGGCTGTTCCGCCACGTCCAGCTGCAACGGCAGCATCACCGCCTACTCGCCGGCCCTCAGCGCCAACGGCAACGCGACGCCCTCCGTAATTCTGACGGGGTCCAATACGCAGTTGTCCGCGCCGCAGGGACTCAGCCACAATGAGGATACTAACCTCTTTGTAACCAACGGCTTTAACAACACTGTGACATCATATCCGTCGGGGACTAGCGGCAACCTCGTACCAATTTTCTCGATCACGGGCGACCTCGAGGGGCCCGAGGGCATCGTTAACGCTTCAGTGGAAGGGAACGAGCTAACCTTCGTGGTCAATTACAGCGGTCCCGGCGTCAACGTGTATGACTCCTCGGGGGACCTGCTAGGCACGCTCACCGGCAACAACACCGGTCTCAGTGGCCCGCTCGGGATGGTGGTCCTTCCAGCGCCGTAGAGACCGCTATTGCAAGCCGTCCCAGATCTGGATCAGCACGCCGAAAGCTGACTGTGGCGAGATGAAGTATTGACGCTCGCCGCGCCAGTTCTTCTTTTCATCCACCACGCGGACGCCATCGCGTTTTAGTTTCTCGCGCGTCTCGTCGAAACTTTTAAGGTCGAGCGACACGTGATGCATCCCCTCGCCGTAGCGCGCGATAAACTTGCCGACGAAATCGTTGTCGGGCTTGTGCGCCGGGCTCTGGATGAATTCGAGCTTGAAGCCGGCGACCTCGAGATGACCTAGGTCGAAGTTGCCCTCTGAATTGCTCGTGTGAATCTCGTGGCTGATTTTCGTCCCGGGAAAGTAGCTCGTGAAAAACTTGTAGGCCGCGGCAATGTCCTTGACCGCAAGCGACACGTGATCGAAATACGCCAGGCCGTCGGGCGCCGGCTTGGGATGCGCCTGCTCCCAGTTCGGCGTGTGCCAGAACTGAATCAGCGCGCCGAAAGCGGATCGCGGCGAGATGAACGCGGTCGCCGAACCTGAATCGTACTTCTGCTCGTCAACCACGCGCACGCCGCCCGCCTTCAGATTGGCAACGAGCGCGTCGAGACCGTCCGTCTCGATCGACAAATGATGCATCCCCTCGCCGTGGCGCTCGATAAACTTGGTGACGAAGCCGGGCTTGCCGGGCGGGTCCTCGATCAGCTCGACGACGAATCCGCCGAGATGAAAATCCTGCCAGTAGAACGATCCGCTGACCTGCTCGTCGAGCGACTTGGCGCCGCGCAACTTGATCGGAAAGTACTTCGCGAAGAAATCGTAGGCGCGGTCGATGGACTTCACCGCGATCGAAACATGATCGAACCTCAAGCGAACATTGTCAGTCGCAGCCATGCTGAAACGAATCTCCCTTCGACAAAATTGTGCGCCTTACTTCGCGGCGCGTCCGGGCCGGAAGCGCCACAGTAGCCGGAACGAGTTGCGCAAAACCAGCGGCCATCCGTTGGCGATTTTCCCGGCGTACATGCGAACTGATTGATCGACGCGCGAGATTGTCGGCACGTCAAAGAAATTCGAGCCTCGCGTCCAGCCGCCCGTCTTCGGTGCGCACAACTATATAGCCACCGCCCTTGAACGGGCCCGCGTTGAAAATCTGCGTCGGACCGATCCGATCGACCCCCGCCGACTCGTGGATGTGCCCCGAGATGCAAACGTCGGGCTTTACCTCTTCGATAAATTGGCGTGCGGCGGTGCTGCCGACCGGCTTGCCGCTCATGATTCGATCGCACTTCGTATCGAACGGCGGCGTGTGACAGATCATCAGGAGCGGACGCACGTCGCGCACGAAGTCGTAGCCGGCGCGCAGCGTCGAGTAGATTTCGTCTTCGCTCAGCTCGGTGGGAGTGCCGAACGGCGTGATGTTCGAGCCGCCGCATCCGAAGATGCCGACGCCCTCGATGACGCGGCCCTTCCCGTGCAGCGCGATCCCGTCCTGCTCCAGAAACGGGATCACCTCGCGCTGGTCGAGATTTCCCGACACCGCCAGCACGGCAGGACACGCGCGGCGAACGTCGGTGATCACCTTGCGCGCGTCGTCGATGCCGCCGAAGTTGGTGAGATCGCCCGACAGGATTATCAAATCGCAATCGCGCATCACCTCGCCCATCCGCTCGAGATTGCGAGTCGCCATGTGAACGTCGCCGAAGGAAATGATCTTCATCGCAATAACTTAATTCTAGTGAAACCCAAAGCATGATTCACGCGCTTTTTCCTTGCCCGTGATCCTAACCTCTCCTTGTCCGAGGAGAGGTCGGCGTAAGCCGCGCAGCGGTGTCGCCGGGTGAGGTGCAACGCACGACAGCGCGCAAATCCCAACTCGTTTAACCGCAATTGTTGGACACTCAGGCCGCCTTCAGAAAGCAGCGTCACTTTCTGACTTGCTGCAAAAACTACAACGCGCTTCTTCGCGACGGCCAGCGTTGCACCTCACCCGTCGCTCGCCTTCGGCTCGCGCCGACCTCCCCTCGGACAAGGGGAGGTCAGGATTCAGACCCGCCACCCTTCCCTTGCGCCAACCGGAACCGCATAACCAGAGGATGGCGTCGCGCGACAAATTTGCGTTCGTGCTGTATCGGCCGCAGTCGGCCGGCAATATCGGCGCGGCGGCGCGGGCGCTCAAGAATATGGGCTTCGACGATCTGCGCCTGGTCGGACGCGGACCGCTCAACGATCGCGAGGCCGTAAAGATGGCGGTACATGCCGATGACCTCCTCGCGAACGCAACCGTTTATCCCGATCTCGCCGCAGCGCTCGCCGATTGCTCGCTCGCCGTCGGCACGACCAGCCGCCGCGGCGGTTATCGCAGCCGCGCGACCCCGCTGCGCCCCGCTGCCGCGGAACTCGACGCACTGGCAGGCGCGAACAAGGTCGCGATCGTCTTTGGCCGCGAAGATCGCGGACTGACCAATCGCGAGCTCAAACTGTGCCATCGCCTGATCACGATCCCAACCGCGCCTGAATATCCGTCGCTCAACCTCGCGCAAGCGGTGATGGTCGTCGCGTACGAGCTGATGATGGCGGCGACTGCTGCGGTCTCATCCCCGCGCGCGCCCGAGTTCGTGGCCGCATCGGTGAGCGACCCGATGCTCGAGCGGATGGCGGAGGCGCTGGTCTCGATCGGTTTTATTCCCGACGACAACCCGGACCATATCATGCTCGCGATCCGCGAGATTTTCGGCCGCAGCGGATTGACCGCGCGCGAGGTCGAGATTCTCAACGGCATGGCGCGGCAGATGCGATGGGTCGCCGAGGGGGGGCATCGCACGCTCGCGGAGAAACGTCGCGCGGGCAAGAAGTTGAGATGACTCTCTCGTGGTTTCCACGTGCATGCGCGATGCGCGATAATCAGCTGAAGACGTGAATCGCAAATGGCCGAGATAATCGATTTTGCCGAGATCCAGGAGGCGCGGCGCAAAGCCCGCGCGCGCATCCCCGAGCGCGAAAACCTGGAGCGTGCGGTGCAGCTGATGCGCGAGAACCTGGCCGCCGTCGCCGCCGAGATGGCCGACGCGCCGCGCGAAGAGCAGGCCGAACTGCTGACCCGGGTCGAGCGGCTGGTGGCGATGATTCGCTATGGAATGCGAATGCTCGGCGAGCCGGCCGCTGCCCGCTGGAACGCTGGCGGCTGAATGTGGACGAAGGCCTGACGCTCAGAATTACCGGCGTCGAATCGGGCGACGAGATCGCCGGCGCGCGCAAAGTGACGATCAAAACGACGCGCGGCGCGATTCCGCTGATACTGCATTCCGCGCCGGAGAAGGGGCGGGCCGTGCTGTGCGTCAGCGGCGCGATGGGCGGATACAACGGTCCCTCGATGCTCTACCCGCGGCTCGGACTGGAGATGCCAAAACGCGGATTCACCATCGCGCGACTGGATTATCGCGCGCCCAATGAGTTCGGCGAATGCCTGCTCGATGCGATGGCGGCGTTGAGCTTTCTCGGCGGAATCGGCAACCATCGCGTCGCTCTGATCGGGCATTCGTTCGGTGGCGCGGTCGCGATCAACGCGGGCACGGTCAGTCCAATCGTCACGACGGTTATCGCGCTGTCGAGCCAGCTCGCGGGCGCGCACGTGGTCGGCGAGCTCGCGCCCAAACCGTTGCTGTTGATTCATGGCGGGGCGGACACGATTCTCTCGCCCGAAAGCTCGCAGGCCCTTTACGATCGCGCGGGCGAGCCGAAGACGATCAGGATTTTACCCGGCGTCGGACACGGCCTGGCGGAAGCGCACGACGAAGTATTCGACCTGCTCAGCGACTGGCTATCGCAAAAAGTTTGAGCCTGAACGGCTATTCACTGCGGCGACCGCGTCAATATAAAGTGATGCGCGATGCAGATGACTCACCACCGCTTGCGCGGCGAAATCGCAATCCTGACGTTGGCCGTGGCGCTGGCGATTTCGGCTTCCGCGGCGCCGGAAAGCAAAACTTACTATCTGCCTGACGCCGCCGCCTCGCGCGTGGTCACGGTGACGAAATCAGGACCCGCGCAAGCCGCGATCACGATACTCACGCAGGCCGTGGCAGAGAAAGAAGAGGACGAGGGCGGCAGAATTCCGGTATGTCAAATCTACGCCTTCAACCCATCGATGATCGTGGTTCGCCGCGACGAACCCACGATGATAAGTTTTCGTAACTACCAGGCCGACGACGAGCACGATTTTATGCTGGTTGCGCCGGATTCGACCGTGCTGATGTTCGAGCCGTTGCCGGTGCTGACCGAAATCTCCTACGTCTTCACCTTCCATCAGGAGGGCTTGTTCACCTTCTATTGCACGATCCATCAGCCTGAGATGACCGGTCAAATCCTGGTAGTGCCGCCGCTGCCGCATCCCGGCTCCAAGAGCCATCGCGGCGCAATTGCTCCTGATTGAGGGAGAAATCCATGCGAAGCTGTCGATGTCTCGCGCTTGCGGCTGTTTTGATCGTCGCTACGGCGGTTAGCCTCGAGGCGCAGGTGCGATTGCCGAATTGCCAGGTGCGGGGAGACCAGCTCGAAGAGGATATGTGGGAAAATCTCTGGAAGCAGAATTGGGACGGCGCCGCCAAACTGATCGCGCCGGGTTTTCAATCGATCCGCGACAACAAGATTCGGGATCGCGATGGCGAGCTTGCCTTCATCAAGACACAGTCCTTCAAGCTTCATTTCCCGCACAACTACCAGACGACGTATAGCGGCGACGCCGTAATCGTCAGCTACAAAATCGGCCACTACGCCGATGCGCCCGGCGGCAAGGGCAAAAAAATCAGGGTCGATGTGGAAGCATTGAGCGTATGGCGGCATACCCCCCGCGGCTGGCAATGGGTAGCACACGTTGAAACCGCCGGCGCTCCGCCTGCCCAGTCCGCCAAACCCGACAATTCTGCGCCGAGGGCTTCGCGCGGCACAGTTGAGCGTTGGGACACTGGCTTGGCTGATGCTGAAGCGAAGTAACAACGGCTGTTCACTCCAACAGCGATCCCACTATAGAATCGAGTAAATTGAACGAGAGAATCGAATAATGGCTAATGGACAAAGAATCGCGGTGGCTGGTGCGACGGGCGCCGTCGGCCAGACCACACTGAAAATCCTCGAGCAGCGCAAGTTCCCGGTGCGCGAGCTGCGCGCGTTGGCGTCAGCGCGCTCGGCCGGCAAGACCGTCACCTTCGCCGGCGAGTCGATAAAGGTTGAGGTGCTCGACGCCAACTCGTTCAAGGGAATCGATATTGCGCTGTTCTCGGCCGGCTCGGATCAATCTCGCGAGTTCGCGCCGATTGCGGTAAAAGCCGGCGCTGTCGTCATCGACAAGTCGAGCGCATTTCGGATGGACCCCGAGGTGCCGCTGGTGGTGCCTGAAATCAACGGCGCCGCAGCGCGCAATCACAAGGGTATCGTCGCATGCCCCAACTGCACGACGATCGTCACGGTGATGCCGCTGAAACCGCTCCACGACCTTGGGCGTTTGCGGCGCGTGGTCGCGACCAGTTTCCAGGCGGTATCAGGCGCGGGCGTCAACGGTATCGCGGAGCTGCGCGAGCAGACGATGGCGTGGTCGAAGGGCGAGGCAATCAAGTCGAAATTTTTCGCGCATCAGATTGCGTTCAACCTGATCCCGGCCGGCAAATTTGTCGAGGGCGGCTACACCGACGAGGAAATCAAGCTGGTCAACGAGATCAGGAAAATTCTCGACCAGCCCGAATTGCTGATTTCCCCGACCACCGTGCGGGTGCCGGTCTTCACCACCCATTCGATTTCCGTCAACGCCGAGACCGAGACGAAGATCGCTGAGGCCGACGCGCGCGAGGCTTTCGCGCATTTCCCGGGACTTCGGCTGCTCGACGATCCCGCGCAGAACCGCTACCCGATGCCGATCCTCGTCGAAGGACAGGACGATTGTTTCGTCGGCCGAGTCCGCGAGGATCTGAGCCGCCCCAACGCCCTGAACTTCTGGGTCGTAGGCGACCAGTTGCGTAAGGGCGCCGCGCTCAACGGCGTTCAGATCGCCGAGTTGCTAATCAGCAGCCATTAGGTACCGCAGCCACCAGGTTGTGCGCATATAAAAGTCACTATGCCGGCCGGAATCGGGCTGGTCACCACATGCGCGCCGGTGCGCGGCGCGCTCAGCATCGCCTGGATATCGATCACCGCCACGTAGCTGAAGTCCATGTTCTCTATTACTGCCAGCGCTTTTTTGGAGTTGGGGCTGACATATGCCGTCACCGTATGAGGATCGTTACCCTGCGACCAGGAATCCTCAGTCGGTGGGCTGGGCACGGTGAACGCCGCGTAGTCCACAAAGGACGGCGTTCCGCTGCCCGAGGTGGACGGCAGCTGAAAAACGCCTTCCAGGTTGCCGCCAAACTCACCGACAGTCACGCCAAGATGGGAACCTGGTGCGACGGCGATTCCGCAGGTGCCGGCGGCAAGATCGTCAAACTCCGGAAAGTTCACAAGCTGGCTGGCTGTGTCGGTCCACGTGCCGGGCGTCCCCGCCGTGAATGTCGCCTGGGTCAGATCGGCGATGAAGAGATTGCCCGTAAATTCATCGGTAGAGAGCGCGATGCCGGTGGTGCAATCTTCGGCCGCCGAGTCGTACGTCCCTCCCTCATCCGTGTCCCCCAAGTCATTGTTGAACAGCGCGGGCGTCGAAGTGCTGACATTGACGATTTGGTAGATCGAAGATTCATTCGGCGATAACACTAGATGGCGGATAGGATCGATCGAAATGTTTTCGGAGGTAGTCGTTCCGGCAGGAATTGGTGATTCAAAACTGGGCGTGCCGCCGAGGTCGAGGAATTGGTAACCGCCCGGGCCACCGCTTTCCAGTCCAATCGTAAGCAATGCCCTGTTGGTCGAGGAATCGACCACTACGCCGCAGGTTTCGCATGAGCCGCCCGAGAAACTTTCATCGGCGCTCGCGGCACTGGTCAAAGTGCTGGTCAGGGTCGTGCCGTTAATGAGGTAAACATCGGTGTCGTTGCCGGCGCATACCGTCTCGCCCGTCGTGGAGTTGGAGGAGCAGGAGTTCGGGACATTCCCGGTCGTTATTGCAACAGGAGTACCGCCGGTGCCAATACCGCTGCTCGTCTCAATCGGTACAACGTTAACGGCGGCCGTTCCTCCCTCCCAGCTTCCCTGTGGAAGATAGACAGTCGCGTTCTTGCCCTGAACCAATACCCCTACGGAACTCGACGGCAAGCATGCATTCGGTGCGGCGGTTGGCGTCGCAGTTGGCTTCGACGAACTGGAACAGGATGAGCACGGGTCACATCCCGTCATCTCCAGCGACACCGATACGACCGCGACCAATAGACAAACAACCATCCCCACCCATCGAGCTCTCATAGTCGATCCTCCTCCGTGTTACGCCCGCAGTATCCGCGGCCACCGTGCGATAAATCGTTTCCCCACCAAATAGCCCGCGCACGGTTGCGGCGAAGATAGACAAATGCGCGGGGAGTAGCAAGGAGTAGCAAACGGATTCGGAGGGCGGCTGACCGATTGGTCCGGCGATTGACAACGTCTGCGTTCGCATATTACCCTCACTCAACTGCAAACGATTGCAGCCTTATCGAGAGCGGCGGAGGGACATGGCCCGCTGATGCCGCAGCAACCGGCCCGTGATGGGTGCTGGTGCTAACTCCTGCAGGGGTTCTATCCGAGAATCTCCTGGAAGATAAGGCGAGAGTATCCAGCCCTCGTCTTACCGTCCCCGCAGGATTTTTCACCGACTTCCTGTCAGCACTGACCGCGTTGCACTCTCGACAAAACGGGAGAAGCGCGAAGTAGTGGAATCGGATCGAATACTGATCGTCGGCATCGGAGGACTTGGCGTCCCGGCCTTGTGGGCGCTCGCGCGTGCGGGCGCTCGACGGCTGACACTCGTCGATCCCGACCCGGTCGAGCTGTCGAACCTCGCGCGCCAGGTGATCTATCGCAGTCGTGACATCGGCGCGCCGAAGGTCGAAGCGGCGGCGCGGTGGCTCGGCGAGCGCTCCCCCGACATCAACGTCGAGCGACATGCGATCGCGCTCGACGCGTCCAACGCGGCGCGTTTCGTCGCCGCCAGCAATTTTGTAATCGATGCGACCGACAATCCCCTCGCGAAATTTCTGATCAACGACACTTGTATCGCGGCGCGGACGCCGTTCGTTTACGGCGGCGTAGTCGGGATGACGGGTCAGGCGATGACTGTGATCCCCGGCGAGACGGCGTGCATCCGCTGCGTGTTCGAAACGCCGCCCGATGAAAGCGAAATCCAGAGTTGCCGCGAGGCGGGGATCGTCGGTCCGGTCGCGGGCGCGATCGGCGAGATGCAGGCGGGCGAGGCGATGCGCGCCGCGCGCGCGCAGAAGTTCTTGCTCTCGGGAAAAATTCTCACATACGACGCGTCCCGGTCGAGCCGGGTGCGTATTACGGCGGTTAGACCGCGCCCCGGATGCGGTTGCGGCGCATGGAAGCAGGATCATCACGAATCGCAAGCGCCGGGCAGGTAACAGGAAACGAGGAGACGATGAGCTACATCACCAATCTGAAATGTCGCGAGTGCGGCCAGGAGTATCCCATCAGTCCGCTCCACGTCTGCGAGACGTGCTTCGGGCCGCTCGAAGTCACCTACGACTACGCGCGGATTCGTGCGGCGATCTCGCGCTCGATAATCGAGCGGCGCCCGCACAATCTGTGGCGCTATCGCGAATTGCTGCCGGTCGATTTCAACGAGAACGACGTTGTCGGCCCCAACTCCGGCTTCACGCCGCTGTTGCATTGCAAGCGGCTCGGCGCCGAGCTCGGCCTGAAAAATCTCTACATCAAGGACGACACTGTCAATCATCCGACGTTGTCGTACAAGGACCGCGTCGTGTCGGTGTCTATCACCAAGGCGCGCGAGTTCGGCTTCACCACCGTGTCATGTGCAAGCACCGGCAACCTGGCGACTGCGGTCGCGGCGCACGCGGCACGCGCGGGACTGCAATGCTACATCTTCATGCCCGAAGGCGTGGAGGCCGGCAAAGTAGTCGGCTCGACGATCTACGGCGCCAAGGTCATCACGATTCGCGGCAACTACGACAACGTCAACCGGCTGTGCAGCGAGATCGCAGACAAGTACGGTTGGGCCTTCGTCAATATCAACCTGCGCCCGTTCTACACCGAAGGCGCGAAGACCTTTGGCTTTGAAGTCGCGGAGCAGCTCGGCTGGCGCTTGCCGGATCACATCGTGGTGCCGACTGCCGGCGGCACGATTCTGCCGAAGATCGCGAAGGCGTTTAAGGAGATGAAGGAAGTCGGGCTCATCAAGAGCGGCGAGTTCAAGATTCACTCCGCGCAGGCCGCCGGCTCCGCGCCTGTCATTCACGCGCTGCACAAGCATACCGACCTGATAACGCCGGTGAAGCCCGACACGATCGCGAAGTCGATCGCGATCGGAAATCCGGCCGACGGTTTCTACGTGCTCAAGGCGGTGCGCGATTCCGGCGGATGGGGCGACGTCGCCACCGACCCGGAGATAATCGACGCGATCAAGCTGCTCGCGCGCACCGAGGGAATCTTCGCCGAGCCCGCCGGCGGCACCACGCTCGCGGTCGCGCTCAAGCTGGCCAGGCAGGGGCGCATCAAGCCTGAGGAGACCGTGGTCGTGTCGATTACTGGCAATGGCTACAAGACGCTCGAAGCGGTCGCGAGCACGATCGAACAACCGTCGATAATCGACGCGCGGCTGAAAGACTTCGACGCTTTGTTCGATCGGCTCACAGGAAAACGCGCCGCCGACAGCGCCGCGTAACAGCGGCTGCTTGTTTGGCAGAAGCGGCGAGCATAACTGTAAGAATTCAACCAGGAGGCTAGTCCCCAATCATGGCAGTACGCGTCAGAGTTCCAACCCCACTTCGCAGATTCACCGCGGGCGTCGATGAAGTCCCGGCCGACGGCGCGTCGATCAAGGCGGTTATCGAAGACCTCGAACGGCGCCATCCGGGGATGCGCGAGCGGCTGCTCGATGAGAAAGGCGACATCCGCCGCTTCGTCAACATTTATCTGAACGGCGACGACATCCGCTTCCTCGACGCGATCAACTCCAAGGTAAAGGATGGCGACGACATCTCAATCGTTCCCGCGATTGCCGGCGGACGCTGACGCCTACGCGCGCGAGCGCGTCGTGCCGTTAGATGAGATCGTTCCGGCCGGGCGCGCTAACAGCGTGCTCGATCTGGTCGGCAATACTCCGTTGTTGGAGATCAAGCGGCTGACCGGCGGTTTGATGCCAGCGGGCGTGCGGATTTTCGCCAAGCTCGAGGGCTTCAACCCCGGCGGCTCGGTCAAGGATCGGCCGGCCAAGAAAATGCTCGAGGTGGGAATCGCCGCGGGCAAACTGAAACCGGGCAAGGTGATCCTCGACTCGACCTCCGGCAACACCGGGATCGCGTTGGCGATGCTTGGTGCGACGCTCGGCTATCCGGTCGAGCTGGTGATGCCGTCGAACGTGAGCCGCGAGCGCAAGAAGATCGTCGAAGCTTACGGCGCGAAGATTCATTTCTCGGATCCGATGGAAGGCTCCGACGGCGCGATCGTCATGTGCCGCAAGATGATCGAGCAGAATCCGGCGCGCTACTTCAAGCCCGACCAGTACAACAACGAGGCCAACGCGCTGGCGCATTTCGAGACCACCGGCCCCGAAATCTGGCGTCAGACGCGCGGCCAAGTGACGCATTTCGCGGCCGCGATCGGCACCGGCGGCACCGTGATGGGCACCGGCAGATTTCTTAAATCGAAGAACCGCGCGATCAGAGTGATCGCAGTCGAGCCCGACGACGCGATGCACGGGCTCGAGGGCCTCAAGCACATGGCGAGCTCGATTGTGCCGGGCATCTATCACGAAAAAGAGCTCGACGAGAAAATCCAGGTCGGCACCGAAGAGGCGTATGAGATGGTGTACGCGCTCGGGCAGACCGAGGGCATCCTGGTCGGCCAATCGTCGGGCGCTGCGATGATCGCGGCTCTCAAACTGGCGCGTACGATTCGCGAAGGCACGATAGTCACCGTGTTCGCCGACTTCGGTGACAAATACCTCTCGACGAATTTGTGGATCGGATGGCAGGAATGGCGTCCCGAGCGCCTGCAACAAGTTATCGCCAAGTGGAAAAACAAATAACGCAAATGGAACGTATCCACGAACGCTACTACCTGAGCTATCCGCGCACGCTGATTAAGGAACCGATCCTTTATCAGTTGGTGAAGAAGTTCGATCTCGTTTTCAATATCCGCGGCGCTAGCGTGTCGGAAGAGATGGGCCTGGTTGCCGTCGAGTTCGAAGGCACCAACGATCAGATCGAACGCGCGCTGACGTGGCTGCGCAGCACCGGCGTCACCGTCGAGCCAATAGAAAAAAACGTGATCGAGTAGGTCTGCGCGAGCGCGCGATGACCCTAACTGACGCGCAAATCGATCGCTACAGCCGCCAGATAATCGTGCCGCATGTCGGCGGCCGCGGCCAGGAACGATTGCTCGCCGCGCGGATACTGCTCGCGGGCGATGCGCGCGATATCGAAGCGCCGCTTGCTTATCTGGTCGGCGCAGGAGTTGGATCGATCAGCGTCAAAGCCGCTGTAAGCATCGAAAAAATCGGCGCAATGCGCGAACTGAATCCCGACGTGATCGTAACGGATGAACTAAAAGCGCCGATCGACCTAGCGCTACTGATCGTCGGAAGTGAGGCCACTCGAATAGTTGCGAAAGAGATCGCGAACGATCGCGGTGTGCGATCATTTGTGATAGCGCGACTCGACGCACCGGGAACAATCGCGATCATACCCGACACGCACGGCCCGCAAATCGTCGAGGCACAGTTCGGCACGCGCTCCGAAGCCGCGGACTTTATCGCGATGCTCGCTACCGTCGAGGCATTCAAGCTGATCGCCGGCTACGCGGAAAATCCATCGCTCACTACAATCGAGTTCGACGGCTACGCGACCAGGGTCCGCGTTCATCCGTGATGTACAAACTCTGGATGTTCGATTTCGACAACACGATCGCGCGGCTCGAGCCCGAGGTCGATTGGGCTGGCGGACGAAAGATCCTCGAGCCATACCTGCGCTCGATAGGCGCGCCCGACGAATTGTTCACCCGAATCCCGCGCGGCAATCTCCCGCTCTATGACGCCTATCGCACACTCACCCTTCACGACTCCGACCAGCCGAATGTAACCGAAGTGCTCCAACATGCTTCGGCTATAATTGAGAAAATCGAATTGGCGGGAGTTGATCGCGCGCAACCGCTTGAAGGAGCAACCGAAATACTCGCAGCCCTGAAGGCGAGCGGCGCGGCAATCGCGATCGTCACATCCAACTCCTCGAAAACAGTTCAGCGATGGTTCGACCGACATGGCGGCGCATCAGTTGACGCGATCGTCGGACGCGACACATTGCTCGGACTCAAGCCGGCACCCGACATGGTGATTCGCGCACTCGAAACATATTCTGTCGATCGATCGGAGGCCGCATTCGTCGGCGACAGCGACGCCGACATCCGCGCCGCGCAAAGTTGCGGCGTGCGATTTTACGGTATCGCACCCACCGACACCGTGCGCGATCGATTGCTCGCGGCAGGCGCCACAGAAATTTTCGCTTCGCCGGCCGCGCTCGCGATTCATCTGAACTTGTCCGCTCCGTCATCCTGACGAAGCGAGCAACGCGAGCGGCAGGAAGGATCTCGGACAGCGCCGCGTTAAGCGCCGCCCGTACCGGTTTTGACATCGCGAAGCGATCCTTGCCGACTTGTTTCCTTCCATAAGATTAAGTAACTTGTGGAGTTCAGTAAGTAATCTATTCTTAAGGAGCATCAGTTTTAGCCGATGGATCAAGGGTTTACCTTGTGGTTTACAGGCCTGTCCGGGGCCGGAAAATCAACGCTTGCGAATCTGGCCGCCGCTGAACTGCGCAAACGCGCGCATTGCGTCGAAATCCTCGACGGCGACGAAGTCCGCACCAATCTTTCCAAGGGCCTCGGGTTTTCCAAGGAGGATCGCGACATCAACATCCGGCGGATCGGCTACGTGTGCCATCTGCTGGCGCGCAACGGAGTCATCGCGATCTCGGCGGCGATTTCGCCCTACCGCGACGTGCGTGACGAAGTGCGGCGCAATCACGATCGCTTCTTCGAGGTGTACGTCCGCTGCACCATCGACAAGCTGGTCGAGCGCGACGTGAAGGGACTCTACAAAAAGGCGCTGGCCGGCGAGATCAAATCTTTCACCGGCGTGTCGGACCCCTACGAAGAACCGCTGAAACCCGAACTGATCGTCGATAGCAGCATCGAAACCGTCGATCAGAGCCTGGGCAAGTTGCTTGGCCGCCTCGAGGAGCTGAACTACATCAGCAAGGGAGCACGGCGATGAGCGTGCGCGACGACGCGATCTCGGCGCACGGCGGCGGCGAGCTGGTCGATCTGAAAGCGCCGGCGTCCGAACGCGGTGCGCTGGCCGCGCACGCGGCGAAGCTCGCGAGCGTCACGCTCAACGCGCGCGACATCGCCGACCTCGAGATGCTCGCGACCGGGGCGTTCTCGCCGCTGACCGGCTTCATGGGCGAGGCGGATTACACGCGCTCGCGCGACGCGATGCGGCTTGCGTCGGGCGTGCCGTGGTCGATTCCGATCACGCTCGGCGTCGATGAAGCGACTGCGAAATCTTTGAAGACCGGAACCGAGATCGCGCTCACGACCGAAGATGGCAAGCGGCTGGCGATTCTCAAGCTCGCGGAAATCTACAAAGTCGATCGCAAGAACGAAGCGCAGAACGTGTTCGGCACCTCAGAGGACGCGCATCCGGGAGCGAAGAACGTCACCTCGATGCCGCCGTATTGCCTCGCGGGCAAGGTCACGTTGATCGAGGAGATACCGGGGCGCACGTTCCTGGAATTTCCGCGCGAGCCGCGGCAGACGCGCGCGGCGTTTCGCGAGCGTGGCTGGAAAAAGATCGTCGCCTTCCAGACTCGCAACCCGACTCATCGCGCGCACGAGTATATCCAGAAAGCAGCGCTCGAAATCTGCGACGGCCTGATGATTCATCCGCTGGTCGGCGAGACCAAGGGCGACGACGTGCCCGCCGCCGTCCGGATGGAAACCTACAAGGTGCTCCTTGACGCGTACTATCCGAAGGACCGCGCGATGATCGGCGTGTTCCCGGCGCATATGCGCTATGGCGGACCGCGCGAGGCGATTTTGCACGCGATCGCGCGGCGCAATTACGGATGCACGCACTTCATCGTGGGGCGCGATCACGCCGGCGTCGGCAATTACTACGGCAGCTACGACGCGCAGAAAATCTTCGAGCGCTTCAAGCCGGATGAACTCGGCATCACCCCGCTGACCTTCGAGAACACTTTTTACTGCAGGCGATGCAACTCGATGGCGTCGTTCAAGACCTGCCCGCACTCGGATGCGGATCGCGTAATACTGTCAGGCACGAAAGTCCGCGAGATGCTGCGCGCCGGCGAAGCACCGCCGCCCGAATTCACGCGCCCCGAGCTCGCGGCGATTTTGGTGAAATCAATGCGCGCCGCGAAGTAGCTTTTAATACTGAGGTGCAGGGGTTACCCCTGCCCAAGGAAGTTTGAAACCCACGGCGGGTTTCATTTCGATTAAGTTCCTCTCTTGAGCGCGCGCTCCTTCGCGGCGCGCTTCGCGCGATTGGGGTCACCGGACCAGGTCCAGGCGTGCTCGGTGCGGCTGACGCCTACCAGCACGCCCAAGAACGCCGACGGGTGGATGAACAATTCGGCGAGACCGGCCTCGTCTTTGTGATGCGCCGCGAAACGCGCGCCGCGCGCTTGCAGGCGATTCTCGAGAGCACCGACGTCGTCGGTCTCGACGAAAAACATGTACAGCGAGTCGCCGCGGCGTTGATGGAACCGGCCCATCGCGAGGTTCGCGTCGGTGATTTGCGCGATCTCGATTCTGTCCAGGCGCGCGGGAGGATCGAACAGAGTGAGCGTGCCGGTGTAGCCGAACTGCTTGCTCTCAATCGGGCTGAACTTCGCCACGTCGAGGACGAAGATGCGCGCGTAGCGGTCGGATGCCGCTTTCCAATCGCCGACGACGTTAGTGACTTCGTAGGCCCACTTGATCGCGCCGGCGGGTGCGCGCTCGTGATGCTGCGAGATGACGGTGCGCATCCCAAACGTCGCGCCGGGGTCGAGATACAGTTGTCCCGCGGATTGCTCGAAGCTGACGCCGCACTTCGCGAGATGATGCGCGGCAGCGTCGGGATCGTCCACCGAGAATCCCGCGCCGAATAATCCGCTGCCCCATTTCGAGACGAAATCCTGGACCGCGCCGGTGCCGTCCGGTTCCAGAATCTCGATGAGGCTCGACCCGGCTTGCATCGTGGATCGCTTGGCGACGAGCGGCGTCGCCTTGTCGCGACGCACAAGTTCCCCGCCGAAGACTTCCGCGACGACCTTCTCGGCCGCACCGCTGTCGGCGACCGCTATCTGAACTCTGTCAACGCGTTTCAGCATCGTCGATCCTTCCTCGCGGCTACTGGAGTGGCGGCTCGTCGTCGGGCGGCGCGATCACCGGCGACCCATGATGCATCACCATGAACCACGCGTTGCCGACGCGCTCGAACACATTGGTGGCGAGCACATTCGAGCGCTGCGTACCTTCGTAGCCTCGCTGCGTGAGGTTTTCCTCGACCACGACGATCGCGAGGTCGCCGCTGATCATCACCTCGAGCTCGCCGAGCTCGAACTTCATCTCGAACACGTTGTCGAGGATGCGCTCCCAGCTCGACATGATCGGACCCCATCCGGAAAGTTTGCGCCATCCGGGATGGATACAAATGATGCGCGGGTCTTTCAGCCAGACCGCTTCCATCTTTTCCGCGTCAAGACTCTCGAACGCGTCGTAGAAAGCGCGGTTCGCAGCGAGCACTGATTCACGATCTGACATCAGATTTTACAGCGTAGTTTTTCCGATAAGCAGGCGCCAGCGGCGGTGGTGTCATGACGGTGGCGACGATTTTTGCGCCAGCGCCGCGCCGGAGGCCTGGAATCGGATTGCGTCGTCGATCAGCGTCGCGATTTTGCGCGCGGCTTCCGCTATCGGAATGCCGCCGCGGTGGATGTTCGAGATGACGGTGCGGTCGGGCTCGATCGATTTGAGCGTGGGGCGATAGATCACGTACGCACTCAGGCTCTCGGCGGTGACGAGGCCCGGGCGCTCGCCGACGATCATGCAGATGACGTTGGGGCGCAGGATTTCGCCGAGATGGTCTTCGATTCGGACGCGGGCGTTGCGGATGAAGATCGGCGTCAGGAGGCGGTAGCGCGGCGCGAGCATCTTCGTAAGTGCGCGCAGGAGAGGCGCCGCGTTTTTCTCGACCGCGGCCGACGAGAGGCCGTCGCCGACGCATACCAGGACGGTGGGAGTCGGAGATTTGGTGCGGCCGCCTCGGAACCTAACCCCTAACCCCTTCCCGCGCGGGAAGGGGGACCGGTGTAATGGAGGTTTGATGCGCGCGACCCGGGCCGCGTCGGCGTCGGTGAGACGGCGGCCGCGCTCGGGATAGCGGATGTAATCCTCGCGCGTGAGTGCTTGCGAATGAATTTCGAGCAGGCCGTTGCGCCGCGGCCAGTCGTGCGCGACTTCGGTCATCACCGCATCGACGGCGCGCGCGTGATCGGCGCGCAGCGAGAGCATCGCTGCCGTGGTGTAGCGCGTGCCAGCGCGTCCGAGGCCGAGCCGCGCGGGAGTGGACTTGCGCATTGCGTCAAAATCGGTGTTCGCGTCGGGATCGATCTTTTTCAATGCGAGTCCATCACGATTCGTGCGTCGCCGGCGCGCGGTGTGAGATGGCCGTCGCGCAGGATGCCGCGACGCTCGCACCATTCCTCGAACTCGGGCGCGGGGCGCAGATTGAGTACCGCGCGCAGCGCCGCGGCGTCGTGGTAGCTGGTCGATTGATAGGAGAGCATCACGTCGTCGCCCATCGGCACCGCCATGAAGTAGTTGCATCCGGCGGACGCGAGCAGCACCGCGAGATTCTCGCAATCGTTCTGATCGGCGCGCGCGTGATTGGTGTAGCATGCGTCGGCGCCGTGCGGAACGCCGAGCAGCTTGCCCATCAGGTGATCCTCAAGGCCGGCGCGCGTGATCTGTTTCGCATCATATAGATACTCAGGCCCAATGAATCCAACGACGGTGTTGACGAGCAGCGGCGAGTAGCGGCGCGCCAGGCCGTAGCATCGCGCCTCGAGCGTGACCTGATCGGCGCCCTCGTGCGCGCCGGCGGACAGCTCCGAGCCCTGCCCGGTCTCGAAGTACATCAGATTGGGTGAACGCAGGCGGCCAGTCTCGCGAATCATCGCGTAGCCGTCATCGAGCATCGCGACCGTGATGCCGAAACCGGCGTTGCCCTTCTCAGTACCGGCGAGACTTTGAAACATGATGTCCATCGGCGCGCCGGCTTCAAGCGCGCGCATCTGGGTCGTGATATGGCCGAGCACGCAGTTCTGCGTCGGCACGCCGGTGCGATCGATAATGCCGGCGGTGAGTTCGAGCAGGCGGCGGATGTTGTCGGGCTCGTCGATGCACGGGTTGATGCCGATCAGCGCGTCGCCGGTCGCGTAGGCGAGGCCTTCGTAGGTAGCGGCGGCGATGCCGGTGAGATCGTCGCGCGGATGGTTGGGCTGCAGGCGCGTCGAGAGGCGGCCGGGAAGACCAAGCGTGGTGCGCGCGTGAGTGACGACGCGAATCTTCGACGCGATCGCGATCAAGTCGAGATTGGTGCATAGCTTGGCGACCGCGGCGGCAATCTCGGCGGTGATGCCGCGACCGGCCGCGAGGATCGCGTCGCCGGTCGTCGCGTCGTCGAGCAGCCATTCGCGAAACTCGCCGACGGTATTGTTGCGCACGTTGGCGAAGGCGTCGCGGTCGAGCGCGTCGTCGATGACGCGCGTCACCTCGTCGCGATCGTAGGCGACGACCGGATGCTCGCGCAGATCGTTCAGCGTGAGATTGGCGAGCACGGTCTTGGCGGCGATGCGTTCCTGCTCGGAGCGCGCCGCGATACCGGCGAGTTCGTCGCCCGAGCGCGCTTCGTTGGCGCGCGCGAGCAGTTCCTTCACCGAGCGAAACCGATACGAAGTGCCGAGCAGTCGAGTCGAGAGTTTCATTCCAGCTTTTGAAGCACCATCATGCGGCAAAGTGAAAAACGCGGACGCTGCTGATCAGTGCGTCGCGCCATTCGATCAGCTCGAGCACGTGCACCGGCTTTGCGTCGAGGTTCGAATGGAGGCGGTACTCGACTGCCGCGCGATCGCCGGATTCGGTGACGGTGAGGATCTCGAAACGCAGTTCGCGATAGCGCTCGAGGCCGCGACGCGCATACACGGCGATTTCATGATGGCCATTCAGCTCGAGCCTGCCGAGTTCGGGATAGATTTTCGCGATAAGCGCGCTCTGATGAGTCGCGTCGCGAGTGTAGAGCGCGACGACGCGGGCCGGATCGCGGCTTTCCCACGCGGATTTCCATGCTTCGACGCGGGCGCTCGATGTGGGCATGGAAAGAACTTAACGCGGCGCATTGATAAGTGGAAATGGTGCGCGACGGCAGTTGGTACCATCGGTAGTGGTTTTTGCGTGCGCGAGCTATCGCCACCGAGATTACGCTCATTACGGTAACCGCAAGAACCCAGTAATGATTGCCGCGTGCGTGACCGAAAGATATGGACTGTCATGTGGACTGATTAGTGAATCCGAGCAAGATCGTTTCAGTTGCGCCGATCTTCAATAGCGATCCCCAAAGCGTGCATATTGAGGTTCTCTGTTCTCTCTGCGGTGAGCTCGATAGCGTAGTGCTTAACCTCGAAGAACCAAGAAATCTGACCTGGCTACGGCGCCACGATTTCTATTTCCTCTGCGGGCGCCATCGCCGCCCTTCGGCCGGGTCGGCTTAGGACGATCTGAGAGAATCAGCGCAACGGACAATTGCGCCGCAAAGTGTCCTCCACTCTAACGCTCCTCCAACGTAAAGCAGGGAATCGGACGGAGTCGGAGTAGCGCGCGATGCACGACGCCCGTAAGATACCAGTCCGCGTATGAGACTGCTTCGACTGCTTGCCGCCATCGCTTTGCTCGCCGCTGTTTCGATTTTCGCGACGATTGTGCATGCGGCGCAGATGGGGAACCTCAAGCTCGATGTGCTCGGCGATAACGGCGCTGGAGCGAAAAATCCGGCGCATGTGATTGCGGCGAACGGCAAGGAGGTCGGACAGGTGATCGCGGGTTCGTCGATCACGCTGCCGCCGGGGGAGTACAAGCTAGTGCTGCCGATTGTCGGCGGGCAGATCGTCAAGGACGGCGTTCAGATCGAGGCGGGGCGCACGCATACCGTGCTGATCGAAAATGTCGCGGCGCTGCAGGTCAGCGTGAAGTACAAGACCGGCGCCGATCCCGGTTTCGGCGTGACCGTGACGACCACCGACCTCCCGCACACCAAGGTCGTCAGCTTTATTTCGGGCGATAAGTATCTGTTCGCGCCGCAACAGGTGGACGTACACGTCAACGCGCCGCCGCAGGGATACGACTGGCACGCGGTGGCGCTCGCGCCGGGGCATCGCGCGCTGCTGACGCTCGACGAAGTGGTGCAGGCCGATTTGCTCGTGCAGCCGGTGATGTCGAAAATCACGATCAACGATTCGACGCGGGTGGTCGTCCTGCGCGCGGGCACACAGACCAAAGTCGCGGAGAGCGACCCCGGCGGCGAGCATCGGTTCAAACTTGACCCGGGCGACTACGACGTTTTTGTGGAAAACCGCTCCGGCAAGGGCAGGCCGTTCGTGACCTCGGCTGGAATCCATCTCGATTCCGGTGCAAAGGTGGTACGGACGGTCCCGCTGGACTAAGGAAAAAAAGAAGAGAGGTCAGATGGCAAGCGAACGGCAAAAGGAAATCAAGCGGCGGCGCAAACGGAAAAAGTCCAGGCTGCAGGCGAAGACCAGGGAGTCAAGGAAGAAGGCCCGGAAGAAGAGGTAGGAAGAAATAATCGCCTGCGCGGCGGGCGGCAGGGGTGACCCCTGCACCCAGTGTGAAGCGCAAAGTTGCGCGCGGCGCGCTACTTTGCTCTCAGGGGCGAGGCTCGATGGCGTACGCGGGGAAGAATTTCGGAGCGAGGTCTGAGATGACATACGAGACGATCCTCTATGACGTGACGGATGAGATTGCGACGGTTACGCTCAATCGTCCGGCCAAGATGAACTCGTACACCACGACCATGGGCGCGGAGATTACCGACGCGATGATTCGCGCCGATGCCGACGCTGTTGTGCGCGTGATCATGATCACTGGTGCGGGCGATCGCGCGTTCTGCGCGGGCGCCGATATGAGCATGTTCGCGTCGGACATCAAGACCCGCGAAGAAAAGCCGGCAGTGACCGAGCGTCGCGCACGCGCGGTCGTATCGCTGCCGCAGGTGATGCGCAATCTGTCCAAGCCGACGATTGCCGCGATCAACGGCTACGCACTCGGCGTAGGATGCACGATTCCGCTGCTGTTCGACGTGCGAATCGCGTCGGACAACGCCAAGATGGGCGTGATCTTCCCGCGCGTCGGCCTGATGAGCGAGCTGGGATCGAGCTACCTGATGCCGCGGCTGATCGGGCTCGCGCGCACGGCCGAGATGATGCTGACGGGGCGGCAATACCCCGCCGGCGAATGCCTCGCGATGGGTCTCGTGAGCCGCGTCGTGCCTTTGGCGAACCTTATGACGACAGCGCGCGAGCTGGCGGGCGACATGCTGCAATGCTCGCCAACGTCGCTGGCGTACACGCGCAAGGCGCTGTACCAGGGACTCGACGGCACGCTCGAAACGGCGATGGCGTTCGAGGGCTTCGCGCTCGAGAAATGCTACGTGAGCCCCGAGCACAAGGAATACGTCGCGGCATTCCTGGAAAAGCGCAAACCAAATTTCAAAAAGGCGAAAGCGTAAGACCCACCAAGGAGGGCGGGACAAGGCCCATCGCAGAGACTTGACCGAGGCGATGCCAGAGACTAAGTTTTGCCAGTAGATAACTTAGTGAGTCTTATTTATCATCTTAATCAAAGCAGGCTCCGCCGTTGAGTTTGGCGGAGGTCATCAAAAAGAAATTCCAAGAGGCAGGTAAGGATTATGGCACTTCATATCGGAAGCGTGGCACCGGATTTTACCCAGGAATCGACCGAGGGCCCGATTCATTTTCACGAATGGATTGGCGACAAGTGGGCGATTCTGTTCTCGCATCCCAAGGACTTCACCCCCGTCTGCACGACCGAGCTCGGCACCGTGGCCAAGCTCAAGGGCGAGTTCGACAAGCGCAATATCAAGGCGATTGGCGTGAGCGTCGATGACGTGCCGTCGCATAAGAAGTGGGTCGGCGATATCGAGGAGACGCAGAACACCAAGCTGAACTTTCCGCTCCTCGGCGACGCCGACAAGAAAGTCGCGAAGCTCTACGACATGATTCATCCGGAATGGAACGACACGCTGACGGTGCGCTCGGTTTTCGTGATCGATCACAACAAGAAAATCCGCCTGACGCTCACCTACCCCGCCAGCACTGGGCGCAACTTCCAGGAAATCCTGCGCGCGATCGACTCGCTGCAGCTCACCGACAAGTACTCGGTGGCGACGCCGGCCGACTGGAAGAAGGGCGAGGACGTGATCATCGTGCCGTCGCTGCAGGATCCTGAAGTTATCAAGCAGAAGTTCCCCAAGGGCTACAAGGCAGTGAGGCCGTACTTGCGCATCACGCCCGACCCGAGCAAGTAGCAGGGGTGACCCCTGCACCCAGTATTAAGAGAAGCGGCTCTCCTCGCGGAGGGCCGCTTTTGTTTGTCGTCATGCGTCAGGGGTCGAGATCGATCGCGCGCTTCTCGCGCGCGCTGCGCTCCGCCGCGACGCCTATCGCTACGGCCCGCAATCCGTCCTCCGCCGTGACTTCGACCGCGCCCTGACCGCGTATCGCGGCGAGGAACGCGCCGTGCTGATAGTAGGTCGCGCCGTGATGGTGCCCGGCGCGCAGCACCTGCTCATCGACCACGACGTGCTCGCGCTCGACTTTCTTCGGGGCGAATCCTACCCGCGGACTGAAGACGATGTCGCCGTCGGGAATCAGGACTTCGAGCTTCGCGCGATCGCCCACCGCCGCGATCTCCTGCTCGTTGCGCGAGCCTTCGGCGAACATGCACAGATCGAGCATCGCACGCGCGCCGTTGGCAAAATCGACGATCGTGTAACTATTGTCGATGATGTCGGGCTTCTCGCCGGCGTATCTTTCGTCCCGGTGATTTACGTCCATCGCGCCCGAGCAGAACACGCGGGTTGGCTCCGCATCGACGATCAGCCGCATCAGATCGAAAAAATGGCAGCACTTCTCGACCATCGTTCCGCCCGTATTTCGGTTGAAGCGATTCCAATCGCCGACTTTCCGCAGGAATGGAAACCGATGCTCCCGAATCGCGAGCATCCGCAGGTTCCCGACCGCCCCAGCCTTCACCCGCGCGACGAACTCGGCCACCGGCGGCATGTAGCGATACTCCATGCCGACCCAGAAGACGCCGCCCGTCCGCTCCGTGTGCGCGAGCGCAGCGTCCACCGTTCGGCGCGCGTCGTCGAGCGTCGTGCACAACGGCTTCTCGCACAGGATATGCAATCCGGTGCCGAACAGCGGCTTGAGCGTGTCATGATGAGTATGGTTGGGTGAGGCGACGATGACCGCATCGAGCGCAAAGCCGGAATTTCTCGCCGCGACTAGCGCGGCGCAATCGTCAAACGTCTCGACCTTGTTCGCATCCTCGCCGAGCGCCGCCTTCGCCTTGTCGAGCGATCTTCGCGTCGGATCGGAAAGCGCGACGATTTGCGCATCTGGACGAAGCTTGAGATTCCTGATGTGCTCGATTCCCATCAGGCCCGTGCCGACGATCGCAAAGCGCACCTTGCCGCCGTCATGTTTCACCGCCATGAATTCTCACTCCGTCGCTCAGCCGAAAACTCTACTATGAATCCTGTCGAGTCGCTGCCGTGAGCGATCCATCGAAACTCCCGCCCGTCGAAGTGAGCTGGTTCTCCGCACTGTGCGACGACGACTACGAATTCCTCGGCGTCCCCGACGAGCGCCTGCGCTCCAGCTACGAACATTGCCGCGACATCGTGCTCGGTGCGGAGCGCGGCGGCTTCGACAATATCCTGCTGCCGTCCGGCTATCAGCTCGGCATCGATACCATCGCGTTCGCCGGCGGGATCGCGCCGCTCATCAGCCGCATCCGCCTGCTGGTGGCGGTCCGATGCGGTGAGATGTGGCCGCCGCAGCTCGCGCGCCAAATCGCCACGCTCGATCGCATGCTCGGCGGACGGCTGACGATCAACATCATCTTCGAGCGAGCTGCCGGGGCAGCCGATGGAGTCCGGGCCGCGCTACCGGCGATGCGTCGAGGTCATGCGCATCCTGCGGACGCTGCTGGATAGTGAATCTCTCGCGATCGACGGCGAGTTCTACAAGGTCAAACTCGAGCCGCCTCGCCTCGCGACGGTTTCGCGCCGGTGTCCCCCGATGTACTTCGGCGGCCTGTCAGACGACGCGCGCGAGGCCGCGGCCGAAGGATGCGACGTGTACCTGATGTGGCCGGACACACTCGACAACGTGAAGGCGATCATCGACGACCTGTCGGCTCGCGCGGCGCGCCGCGGACGCAAGCTCAGATTCGGCTATCGCGTGCACGTGGTGGTGCGCGAAACTGAATCCGAAGCGCGCGGCGCCGCCGATCGATTGTTG
The DNA here is from genome assembly GCA_963711565.1 of uncultured delta proteobacterium. Lineage (GTDB taxonomy): Bacteria > Desulfobacterota > Binatia > Binatales > Binataceae > Binatus. Next base: position 1,135,790 of record CAVQEQ010000003.1, read on the forward strand.
TCGCGGCTCGACGCGGACGTGGGCGACCAGATCCTGCGCAAGTCCCTCGACCATCAATCGACCGGCACCCGCCGTCAGGCGGAACTACGCCAAGGCGCGACCGGCGACGGCTATATCGAAGAGAATCTGTGGACCGGCATCGGGCGCGCACGCTCGGGATGCGGCGCGGCAATCGTCGGCGACCCCGATCAGGTCCTGCGCAAGCTCAACGCCTATCGCCGCCTCGGAATCGAGGCCTTCATCCTGTCCGGCTATCCCCACGCCGCCGAATGCGACCTGTTCGCGCGCCACGTCCTGCCGCACCTGGATCACGGCCCGCTGACCATCTGACCGCGGCCGGCGCACTTGACGCCGCTACGCGCGCAGACTGCAAGAAGGGCGCGTAACCTTCGTGGCGACGACCGGGGCCTACTCCTCTGTCTCCGTCAGTTCGAATGTCCCCTTGCCCTTGCAGTGCCCGCCGCCCTTGACCAGGAACGTGCCCTCCATCGTGGGCGGCATCGCGTCAGGATCGACGGTCGCCAGCACCTTGGCGGTACAATCGTGACTAGCCCCGCTCGTAGTATGAAATGTGATCTTGAGGTCGTCTTTGGAAATCTTGCCGCTGACGTTTCCGGCGGGAGTCTCATCGTCGGTTGTCACACTGAAAGTACCGCCGAGTTTTTTCTGATTTTGAGTGAGCACCAGCGTCATCGGACCCGGGCTGCTGCCGTCCTGAGTGTCCGTGCCGGTCCAGGTGCCCGCGACCTGGGTAATCGGTGGCTTGTTCTTCGCTTCGCCCGTGCCGGATTCGTCGGCATCCTGCGCGTGCGCGGCGGTCAGGCAAAGCAAAGCCAACAGTATCGACGACGCGGCGAATATCGCCCCGACGCGCTTCATTGGTAACTTCATATCGTTCCTCCCCCTCAATCCCTTCGACGGAATTATGGCTGACAAACTAATGCCAATGCGGTTCATAGTACGATCTCAATCGTTAAAGGTTACAGAATCATTCGATTGTGACTTGTGTTTAGCAGAAGCGCGCTGGCTGTGTCTGGAAACAGACGGCTACGTCAAATCGGCGCGGAAGCGGGTGCTGTCCCCCGGGCGAGGGCGCTGAGGAAGAATGAAAGTGCCGATATAAGTTGCGCGAGGCCGCTTGGCTTGACACTGCAACTTGACAGTGTCAAGTATTCATCCTATGCTCCGTCGCAGAACAAGATGAGGAGCACCGCCGATGGAACCTTCAGAATACGTCGCCCCGGATGGCTCGTGGATTCAGCCTGAAATCTTCTCCGACCCCGCGCTCTACGAACTCGAAAAACAGCGCGTGTTCGGACGCTCGTGGCTGCTGCTCGGCCATGAATCGCAATTGCCAAGGCCCGGATCATTTCTGCGCACGTTCATGGGCGAGGAGTCCGTGCTCGTGACGCGCGACCGCAACGGCAGCCTTCGCGCGCATCTCAACGCGTGCCGCCATCGCGGCTTCCAGGTATGCCAGGAGGATCGCGGCATCGCGCATCGCTTTCAGTGCCGCTACCACGGCTGGACCTACGACAGCGACGGCAGCCTGGCCGCGGTGCCCGGCGAGGCGTCGATCTACTACAACGAAATCGACAAGCAGAAATGGGGACTGGCGCCGGTCGCGCGCCTCGACACGTACAAGGGACTGATCTTCGGCAATTTCGATCCGGACGCGCCGACGCTCGAGGACTTCCTCGGCGACATGGCATGGTACCTCGACGTGATTCTCGACCGCCGCGCCGGCGGCACCGAATTCCTCGGGCCGCAGCGATGGCGTATCGCGAGCAACTGGAAAGTCGTCGCGGAGAATCATTGCGGCGACGAGTACCACGTCGGCTTCGCGCACGGCTCGGTCTTCCCGCCCGACCTCGGCGCCAATCGCGCCACTCCCCTGCCGTTCGCGCGCGAAGTTCGCCCGGCTCTCGGCCACGGTCTCGGCATCAATATCTTCCCCGATGAAATGTCGCCCGCGGAGCATTTGACTCAGAGCCCGGCCGCCGACGCGCCGCCGGAAGTTCGCGATTACCTGATGCGCACGCAGGACGAAGTCGTCGAGCGCCTGGGCAAACAGCGCTCGCACATCGTGCTCATCCACGGCGCGGTGTGGCCGAATTTCGGAATGGTGCCAATCGTGAACTCGCTCCGCATCATCCAGCCCCGAGGCGTCGGCGAAGTCGAGATGTGGGCGTACAGCCTTGTCGATCGCGACGCGCCGGCCGCGGTGAAGGCCTGGATAGCCAGCCTGACGACTCGCACGTTCGGACCCGCCGGCAGCTTCGAGCAGGACGACGCCGCCAACTGGGCCGCGGTGACGCGCTCGAGCCTCGGCGTCGAGGCGCGCAAGCATCGCCTCAACCTGCAGATGGGCCTTGGGCACGAGGAGCGCTCCGATCGCGTGCCCGGCGAACTCGGCATGACGGCGAGCGAGATCAATCAGCGCGGCTTCTATCTCCGCTGGATGCGCGACATGTTCGGAGGTGAATGCCGATGAATGCGAGCGTGAACGCCGAGAATTTCACCCTGCTGCTCAGGGTCCAGCAATGGCTCTATCGCGAGGCGCGGATGCTTGACGAGCGCCGCTTCGATCTGTGGCTCGACCTGCTCGACGAACAGATCCGCTACCGAATCCCGAGCCGCGCCTATGTGCGGCAGGGGCACGTGAAGGATTTCTCGACCTGGTCGGTTGATCGCGAGTTGGAAGCGGCCGACGCGCTGCCGTTGATCGACGACGATTTGCGCGCGCTGCGCAACCGAATCGAACGTTTGCAAACCGGGATGGCGTGGGCGGAGACGCCGCCCTCAATCGCGCGCCGGCTCGTCAGCAACGTGATGATTCTCGACGTGGAAGAGGCCGGGCGCCTGTCGGTCGTAAGCACGATTTTCCTGCACAAGGTCCGCGGCGACAGCCGAATGCTGTTCACGGCCGAGCGCCGCGATCGGCTCGTCCCCGTGGGCGACGGCTTCCGCTTGCAGGAACGCTACGTCGTTCTCGACGACGTAGTTCTCGCGTCGGAGAACCTGTCGCTCCTCTTCTGAGCGATTCGTTTCGTCGTCGCGCCCGCCTGGCTGAACATTTCCGCGGTCGTGTCGATGAACGATGCGATCGACACTCCGCGCAGCGTTGCGGCGAGCGGGCCGTCGAGCCACAAGGTCGCGACGCCGTGCACAGCGGCCCAGAGCGCGTTCGCGACTTCGATCAGCCGCTTGTCGTCAATCGCGGCGCGCGGATGGCATCCGGCAAGCGTATCGACCAGCCGCTGAAAGGTCAGCATCGCCGCCGCGCCCGTCTCGGGATAGCGCCGCATATTGACCAGCTCCGGCCGGAACATCACGCCGTAATGGACGGGATTGTCGATCGCGAAGGTCATGTAGGCGCGCAGCAGATGCCGCAGAATTTCCGGCGGACGTTTACGGCGATACCTCGTGCGCGCATCCACCAGCCGCTCGTCGAGCCGGCTGAACCCCTCGTGCGCGATCGCCGCAAGAATCCCCTCGCGATTATTGAAGTGATGATACGGCGTCTGATGACTCACGCCGGCCCGCCGCGACATCTCGCGAAAGCTCAAGCCGCCCAGCCCATGCTCGCCAATCAGCCGAACGCTCTCATCCACCAGCCTCTTCTTGGCCTCAGCCGCCTTCATCAAGCCAAGTATAAACCTCTCTTAACACCGGGTGCAGAGCCCGTCCTGAGCCAAGCCGAAGGAGGTCACCCCTGCCCAAGGAAGCATGAAACCCACGGCGGGTTTCATTACAATTGAGTTCTGCGTTTGCAATCTGGAGGCACACATGAAGATTCCGCAAATGTTGCACGAGCTGATCGCGAAGGCGCCGCTAGGTCATCTGACGACGCTGAATCGCGACGGCAGCCCGCAGGTCACGTTGATCTGGGTTGGAATCGAGAACGACGAGTTCGTAATCGGCCACCTGGCGTTGCATCAGAAGATCAAAAACATCCGGCGCGATCCGCGAGTCGCGTTGTCCCTGATCGGCGACAAGACGAGTCTGCAGGGGATGCGCGAATACCTGGTGGTTTACGGCAACGCGCGCATCACCGAAGGCGGCGCCGTTCCCCTTCTGCAACGCCTCGCCCCACTTTACTTAGGCCCAAAAGCCAACTTCCCTCCGCCAAGCATGCAGCAGATTCCCGGCTACATCACGAGAATCGCGCCGTCCCGATTCTCGGGCATCGGCCCGTGGGCCGAGAAATCCGCTGAGTGAGCGATCGTCGAATCACGGGCCGACGTAGGCCGACGATTAGGACACAATTCCCTCAAAGTCGGTCGGCTGGATGAGATCAGCAGCGGGGCGCGCCCCTCCGTCATCCTGACGATGCGAGCAACGCGAGCTGAGGAAGGACCTCGGACAGCTTCGCGCACGCGAAGCCGGTTCCGGTTCTGAAATCGCGCATGCGCGAACCACACGATGACTGATGCTCATTTTTGTCGCTCCGTCTGCTAAGCTCGTCCACCGAAAAGTGCATCCGCTCGAAACCTATCTTCGCGATTTGTCTGAGGCGCACGCCGCCGGCGTTCCTGAGACGACCCATTATCCCGCACTGCGGGCGCTGCTCAACGAAATCGGCGGCACGCTCAAGCCGAAAGTGCGATGCGTCATAAATCCAAAGAGCAAGGGTGCAGGAATTCCCGACGGCGGGCTCTATACCCCTGATCAATTGCCAAAGGGCGGCGACCCGGAACCGCCGCTCGGGACGCTGCCTGCGCGCGGAGCGATCGAGGCGAAATCAACCACGGACGATGCGTTCGCCGTCGCAAAGTCGGAACAGGTCGAAAAATACCTCAAGCTTTACCGCCAAGTGCTGGTCACCAACCTGCGCGATTTTGTCCTGATCGCATTGGATGGTGACGGTGGCCCGCGAATTCTTGAAAGCTACAAGCTCGCCGTCGATGAGGAATCGTTCTGGAGTGCGGCTGCGCATCCGCAGGCGATGGCGAAGCGAGAGGGAGATCGTTTCGCCGATTTCATCCGGCGCGTAATGCTCCATCCGGCGCCACTGGCTTCTCCCAAAAACGTCGCATGGTTTCTTGCGTCGTATGCGCGCGAGGCGCGCTGGCGAATCGAGAACCATCCGATACCTGCGCTGGCTGCATTGCGCGAGGCGCTCGAACAAGGGCTTGGGCTCAAGTTCGAAGGCCCGGAAGGCGAACATTTCTTCCGCTCCACGCTGGTCCAGACGCTCTTCTATGGCGCGTTTGCGGCGTGGGTTTTGTGGAGCAAGGAGCATCCGTTTTCCGACCTCAGGGTAAAGTTCAACTGGAAGCTCGCCGGCGACCATCTTCATGTCCCGATTGTCGGGGTGCTGTTTCATCAACTGATCGAACCGTCGCAACTGAAGGCGCTTGGAATCGACGAAGTCCTGGATTGGGCCGGCGACGTGCTCAACCGTGTGGATCGGGGGGCGTTCTTCAAAGCTTTCGAGGAGGAGCATGCGGTCCAGTATTTCTACGAACCATTTCTGGAAGCGTATGATCCTGCGCTGCGCAAACAGCTCGGAGTCTGGTACACGCCGCCTGAGATCGTGACCTACATGGTTGAGCGAGTCGATTCCGTTTTGCGCTCTGAACTCCATATCGCGGACGGGCTCGCAGATCCGCGCGTGGTCGTACTCGATCCGTGCTGTGGAACGGGCAGCTACGTGGTCGAAGTGTTGCGGCGGATAGAAAAAACGCTGATCGAGAAGGGCAAGACTGCGCTGACGGCGAACGCGGTCAAAAAAGCTTCGATAGAACGCGTCTTCGGTTTCGAAATCATGCCCGCGCCGTACGTGATCTCGCATCTGCAAGTCGGAATTGCTTTGCAGCAAATCGGCGCACCTCTATCTGAAGATGCGAACGAACGCGCGGCGGTCTATCTGACGAACTCGCTCACTGGCTGGGAGCCGCCGAAAGGTCCGAAGCAACACATAGTCGCGTTTCCGCAGTTGGAGCAGGAGCGCGACGCCGCCGAAGAGGTGAAACGGACCAAGCCGATCATCGTGATTCTGGGCAACCCGCCTTACAACGCTTTTGCGGGCGTCAGTCCAGCCGAAGAGATGGGTTTGGTCGAGCCGTACAAGGAAGGACTCGTCGCGGAGTGGAAGATCAAGAAGTTCAATCTCGACGATCTATACGTCCGATTCTTTCGGATCGCGGAGAGAAGAATCACAGAGGGCAAAACAGGCACTGGCATCGTCGCGTTCATTTCTAACTTTTCCTACATCGAGGATGCTTCGTTCGTAGTGATGCGGCAGCGGTTGATCTCGGAGTTCGACCGAATCTGGATCGACTGTATGAACGGCGACAGCCGCGAGACCGGCAAATTGACTCCTGATGGAAAGCCCGATCCAAGCGTGTTCTCGACCGAATATAACCATGAGGGAATTCGAGTCGGCACGGCGGTAGCAGTGATGGCCCGCGCGGAATCGAACGCAAAGCGGGCAAGCGTCGGCTTCCGTGAATTTTGGGGCACGTCGAAGCGCCAGGACTTGATCGATTCATTGAACGCTAAACATTTTGATGCACGATATGAACCCGCAAACCCCGAGAAGTCCAACCGCTATTCGTTCAGACCCTCAAAGTCGTCGAAGCAGTATTCGAGCTGGCCGAAAATCGTCGAGTTATGCGCGATGCCACCGGTAAATGGTCTAATGGAGAAGCGCGGAGGCGCGCTCATCAATATTGATCGAGCTAAGCTGGCAGAGCGCATGCACGCGTACTTCAATCCGAAGCTCGATTGGACCGAGTACTCGGCGCTCGGTTATGGCCTAGTCGAGGAGCAGGCGGGATTTGATCCGAAGACCGCGCGTCGGAAGGCTCTTGAAAGTGAGGTGTACGACGCGGAGCGGATTGTTCGCTACGCGATAAGACCATTCGACACAAGATGGTGCTATTACACTGCGGTGCCTCCGATTTGGAATCGGGCGAGGCCGCAGCTATGGGCTCAAAACCACAATGGGAACGAGTTCCTGATCACCCGCCCGGCGGGCGTTGCATCGCCCGAAGGAGTTCCGTTCCATTTCACGCGCTGCTTGGGTGACAATGATTTGCTCCGCGGCCATGCCTATTACACTCCGACGACATTGAAGGGACCGATATCCAGGAAAAACCTCAGTTCGCTCGGCAAATCATATTTAGAGAAAATCGAGCTCCCATCGCCAAAAGACGATCTTCTATTGTCGCACTCTCTAGCGGTCGGATACGCGCCGTCATATTTGTCGGAAAACGCTGACGGCATACGAGGAGACTGGCCGAGAATCCCACTGCCGGACTCCAAAGACGCACTCATCCGCTCCGCAGAACTCGGCCGTCAGATCGCGGCCCTGCTCGACACTGAAAATTCGGTTGCGGGAGTTACGGCAGGTGCGATCCGTCCCGAACTGAAAGAAATCGCCGTTATCTGGAGCGACGGAGGCGGCTCTCTTGAGCCAGCGAAGGGACACCTGGCCTTGAGGGCGGGATGGGGTCATGCCAGCAAGGAAGGGGCCGTAATGCCAGGTAAGGGTCTCGCGAAGGTACGCGACTACAGGAAGTCCGAGCTAACTGCATTAGAGGAAGGCGCCAAGAAACTCGGCGTGTCGCCCATTGAACTGCTGACGCCGCTTGGCGTGCAGACGATGGACATCCATTTGAACAACGTCGCGTACTGGAAGAACATCCCGGCGCGGGTCTGGGAATACACGATCGGCGGCTATCAGGTGATCAAAAAGTGGCTAAGCTACCGCGAGCGCGACCTGCTCGGCCGCGACTTGAGTACCGATGAGGTTGACGAGGTTACCGCGATGGCCCGGCGCATCGCGGCGATTGTATTGCTCGAGCCGTCGCTCGACGCGAATTACGCAAGCATAAAGTCCGCCACCTACGATTGGCCTTCAGGCAGCTAATCACGTGGATGGGAGACGGAATAAATTCCGTCGTACGAACTTTTCTCGCTGACCCGCGAGGCGGAAGCCGAAAATTCCATGACGGAGAGAAGTAATCCGGGATTCTTCGCCGCGGCGGCTCTGAATGACAACGAGCTTCCGGTGCTACATCCCCAGATACGCTGGGACGAACAACCCCATATCCAGCGTCCCCCAGCCGCTGGCTTTGTCGTAGCCGGGGCCGGCGGAAAATCCGGTGACGCCGTTGAAGTTCGTGTTGCCCATCGTCACGTCGCGGATTCCGGTCGTCGCGCCGTTGGCTTGCACGCCTAGCTGGTAGATTCGCGTGTTCAAATTGCCGACCGGAGCGCCGTTGGCCTGCGAGATCAGCTGGCTGATGCCTGCCCATGTCGGAGCGCCGATGCTGGTGCCGCCGACGCAGCATGTCACGGTCGGCACGCCGTCACCGTCGCGGCTGCCGTAGAAGAAACCGGGCGATTCGGGACTGGCGCCGAACGAGATGTCGGGAACGTCGCGCTTCTTGTCGGTGGGGATGATCCCCTTCTGAAACTTGGGCTTCTTGAAGTATCTACTCTCGCCGCCCCCAGCCGCGCCTGAGCCGTCATTCCATACCGACTCTGCGACGAAGCCGACGTCGTTACCGGCTTCGTAGTCAGGTGTGAACTCGGTGCCGCCAATCGCGGTCACGTTTGGCGAGCCCGCCAGTTCATTGATGCTGCGCGTCGTGCCGGTGACGCAGCTTTCCGTCTTTGCATCGACCTTCAATCCCGCGGCACCGTTGTCGCCGGTCGCGACGAACACCGACTGACCTTGCGCGGCCGCCTGCGCGAAAAATCCGTTCTGAGTTTTGTAGAAGCCCTTCGATCCGCCGCAGAAGCCGAAGCTGATGCCGATCGCGGTGCACGGGCTGTTCTTTTCCCGCACCGCCGCGTGGATTGCGTCGAGAATCGCCGACGACGCCGAGTGCTGTTCATCGCCGAGATAAATCCGGATGTTCGAGCCGGGCGCGACCGCGTGCGAGTAGCTCACATCGACCATCGTCTCGAGTTCGTCGCTGTTCTGCCCCGGGTCCACGCCGTCAACCAGGACCGTACTGAAGTTCGATCCGGTGAGCGCGGGCAGGCCGAACTGGCTGTTGAACTCGTTCGCGGCAACCTCGTCGATATTGGAATCCTCGACCACCGCAACGCATCCGTTGCCGCTGCCGTCGAGGTCGCGGTTCAACAGCGGCGTCTCGTCGTAGAAAGTATAAATGTCGGCGGGACCGAAGGCCGGCCCCGTATCATCGACGACCGAGGCCGGCGAAGCGCCGCCCGGCGCCGGCTTCGACGCGCGACGGATAAGCGGCGCGCTGTGGAGCAGGTTGTCGAGGCCGCGGATCGATTCGATCAGTGGTGCCAACTCGGCCGGCACAGTCGGGTCGCGGAGGTTCGAATACAGGCGGCCGTCTGCCGTCGCGGCAATCTTCACGCTGAAAACGTTTTGCGCCTCCGCGACCGTGCCGGTGAAAGAGATCTCACGCGTCGAGGCGTCGGCAGAAGTGACGGCGAAACCCTTCCGCTTGAGCCATCGCGTGACGCGCGCGAGGTCGGCGTCGGTGGGTCCGAAGCGGCTGGTAAACTCGTCGGGCGTCAGCCATCGATGGTACTCCGGCGACGCGGGATCCTGCTGAGCGGCGATCAATCGTGCGAGGTCGCCGGAGTTGCGTAGCGCCATCGTAAGACGCATCGCGAGCGTCTGCGAAGGCGATGCGGCCGCCGCGCCTACGATCCCGGCGGCTTCGTCGGGATGGTTGCCGTCGAGGATGGTCGCGGGACCATCGGCCGCCGCCGGATGAGCGAGCGCGACAATCAAACAAAGCGCTGCCGGGAGGATAAACCGCCGCGACGCCCCAAACCTGCCCATCAAACTTGTAGATCCTCCCATTAATATAAACGAATCGGGGGTCGATTGATTCAACGCGAGCCAAACGCGCAATGGAGCAAAATATAACAACTAGTAGAGACCCAGGGAAGGAACAATCACCGGGTGCAGGGGTCACCCCTGCCGAAGGAAGTATGAAACCCACCGCGGGTTTCATGTGAGATTAAATGACCTGCCCTTCCGAATTGCCGCGTTGACAAGAGCAGCCGCGCACCGGACAATCATCTCCTAATGGCACGAATTACCGTAGAAGATTGCCTGGAGAACATCCCCAACCGCTTCGAGCTTGTGCTCGGCGCGGCGCGGCGCGCCAAACAGTTGCTCAAGGGCGCGCGCCCACTGGTGGAATCGGACAACAAGGAAGTAGTCACGGCGCTGCGCGAAATCGCCGCCGGCAAGGTCACGATCGAACAGCCCGACGCCTGACCGGGCGCGATCGGATATCAACCGACACGGCTCGAAGCCGACAGCGGCCAGAGCATTAGTGGTCCGCATCTCTTCCCTGCATTGTGGTGAAGCTGGAGCCGTTCTGTGGCGCGCAAACCCGGCAAACCGACCCGTCAAAAGCGCACCGCGAAAGCGAAGCGCGCCGGCAAGGCTGGCGCCGAAGCTCGTCGCGGGCGGGCCGCTGCCGATCCGATCGTAACTGAAGATCCCGGGCTGGATCTCGACGCCGATGCGGCCGCCGGCGCTGAAGTTACGCACGACGACGACGCGCCGATCGAAGTCTCCGAATTTCATCCCGTAGAAAGCACCGACGCCGACGCGACAGCCGAATCCGTCGAACCGGGTGAGGTCGATACCGACGACGATGCCAAAAAAAGCAGCGCGCTCGTCGCCACCGATCCGCTCGGGCGCTATCTCACCGAGATTCGCCGCTTCCCGCTGCTGTCGCGCGAGGAGGAGGCGGTGATCGCGCGCCGCTACGTCAAGGACAAAGATCCCGCGGACGCCTACCGTCTCGTCACCGCCAACCTGCGGCTGGTCGTGAAGCTCGCCTACGAATTCGCGCGCGCGACCAAGAACGTGCTCGACCTTATCCAGGAGGGCAACGTCGGCCTGATGGAAGCGGTCAAGAATTTCGACCCCGAGCATGGAATCCGCTTTCCGTCGTACGCGGTATGGTGGGTGCGCGCCTACATCTACCGCTACCTGATCAACAACTGGCGGCTGGTGAAAATCGGCACCACGCAGGCGCAGCGCAAGCTGTTCTTCAATCTGCGCAAGGAGACCGAACGGCTCGAACGCGAGGGCTTCAAGCCGCAACCGCTTTTACTCGCGCATCGGATGGGCGTGCGCGAGAGCGACGTGCGCGAGATGCAGGAGCGGATGGGCCAGAGCGAGGTGTCGCTCGATCAGCCTACCGGCGGCGGTGAGGACAACGATACGCGGTTGCTCGACGTGATCCCCGACGCCGGGCACAATCCGGAAACCGAAACGGCGGATCGCGAATGGCGCGACTTCGCGCACGACAAGGTCAAGCAGTTCGCCGATACGCTCACGGGCAAGGAGCGGGAGATTTTCGATGCGCGGCTGCTGGCCGAAGAGCCCGAGACGCTGCAGCAGATCGGCGCGCGTTTCGGCATCAGCCGCGAGCGCGTGCGGCAGATAGAAACGCGGCTCAAGCGCCGGCTCAAGGAGTTCATCGAGGCCTCGGCCCCCAACGCCGGCCCCTCGTAAGTATTCTTTATCTACCCCATTGCCGCTGATAGGCGCCGCTTGCGATAATGACAATCGAGGCGGATTGCGCAAGGAGCTTGCAATCAATGCGAGAACGCAGTTGCGCGCTGGTGGTGGTGGGTAACGAAATCCTTTCCGGCAAGGTTCAGGACTCGAACGCGTACTTCGCGGCTCGCGAGCTGCGCAAGATTGGCGTCGCCCTCGCTCGCATCGCAACTATCCCCGATGAACTCGATCTGATCGCCGGCGAAGTCGCGTACTGCTCGCGCAACTTCGATTTCGTAATCACTTCTGGCGGCGTCGGCCCGACGCATGACGATCTCACGATGGAAGGAGTGGCGCGCGCGTTCAAGCGGCGCCTCGTGATGAATCCTGTGCTCGAGGCGCTCGTCCGCGAGCATTTCCGCGAGCGCTCGCTCAACGCCGGCATGAGGATGGCCCAGGTGCCCGAGGGTGCGGTGCTCAACGACGCCGGCGACATCCGCTTTCCGACCGTGCAGATCGAAAACGTGTACGTGCTGCCGGGAATCCCGCAACTGTTCGAGGCCAAGCTGCGCGGGCTCAGCAGCCGCTTCGCAACCGACCCGTATTTCATGCGCGCGATCTATCTCAGCGCGAACGAAGGCGCGATCGCCGAGCACCTGAACGAATGCATGCGCAGTTTTCCCGAGTTGATGCTGGGTTCGTATCCGCGGATCGGAGATCCCGATTACCGCGTGAAGTTAACGCTCGAGTCGAAAAACGCGGAGTATCTCGAGCGCGCGTTTCGTCATCTGATGCGGCTGCTGCCGGCCGATGCGGTGGTCAAAACTGAGTAGCAAATTACCCGTGGTGGTGGTGGAGGAAATCAGGAGGAAATCATGAGGCAAGGAAATTTCAGATTCGGATTGATCGCAATCGGACTCGCGGTGATGCTCGCGATGCCGGCCGGTCCGCTCTCGCAATACGCCGCGGCCCAATCCGCGCAGCCGGTCGGCGCCCCGGGCGGAACGCAGATCCCGCAGCCGCCGGACAATAGCGTCAACTGGCCCGGCGCGGGCTACGGTGCCGGCGCGCTGCTCTGCAACGTGCTCTACATCCCGGCCAAGCTGACCTACGCGATCCTCGGTGGAATCGTCGGCGGCGGAACCTACCTGGTGACCGCCGGCAATCAGCAGGCGGCCAACACGGTCTGGCGCAGCTCGCTCGGCGGCGATTACGTGGTAACGCCGCAGATGCTCGCGGGGACGCAGCCGATCAATTTCAGCGGGCCGACGAGCACCCCGCCCAACGTCCCGGCGCCCTCGACGAGCTCATCGTCGAGCATGACGACGACAACCGCGAGCTCCGGTGGCATCGCGCCGATCACGCCGCTGCCGGCGGCGGGCACGTCCGCAAATAGTTCGTCGCCAACCGGCGGCCAGCCGCTCGATCACGGCGCTGGCCCCGCAGGCGGACCCTCGGGCGCGAACATCGAGTAGTCGCAGCTAAACGGCGAGTCGTGCATGAAGAAAATCCGTTTCTTTTGGAAATCGACATGCACGACTTGCCGCGACGCAAGAAACTTCCTGCGCAATGACGTGGGCGCCGCCCTCGACGAACGCGACTACGCGAAGATCCCTCTGCGCGAATCCGAACTGAAGGATCTGTTCGCCGGCCGCGACCCGCGCGATTACCTAAACCCGCGCAGTCCGGCTTTCAAGGCGATGGGTCTGGAGGGCAAATCGCTGACACCCGAACAGGCGTTGGCCCTGATGGCAAAGGAACCGAATCTAATCAAGCGCCCAATCGTAGTCGTCGGCAAAGAAATGATCGCCGGCTTCGACCGCGAACGGCTGCGCTCTGCACTGAAGTAGCCACCGCTGAGAGCAGACAGTATGTACTGCCGTCGTTCGGAGAGGTTGACTCGACTGAGCACTACAGGGCCGGACTCACACCCGATCTCGGCTTGCGCTAGAATAGTCACGACCTTAGAGGGCAAAAACTGCGATGGACAACACGAGTTCGGAACAGCGGATTGGCGACTATCGGTTGCTGTCAAAGATTGGCGAGGGCAAATCAGGCGTGGTGCACCTAGCAACGCCCGCAGTCACCAAGCCGTTCGCGGTTCCCGGACAGCCGGTCGCTCTCAAGATCTATCGTCCTGAAATTCTACACGAACCGAATCAAGTGGACCGGATCGAGAATGAGGCGCGGGTCGGGCAGGAGATCGCGCACCCCAACGTCGCGAGAATCTACGAGCACGAGATACTAAGAAATGCCACTTCCAAGGAGATCGACCAGGCATTCTTAGTGATGGAGTACGTGGACGGAATAACACTTCACAAGTGGCTCTCGATGTTTCATCGGATTTCCGACCGCTTGTTGCTGAGGATATTTCGCCAACTGGTCGATGGCACCAACGCGCTACACGAAAAAGGCGTGATCCATCGGGACATCAAGCCCACGAACATCCTCGTCTCTTCGACTTTCCAGGCGAAAATTACCGACTTCGGCGTGGTTAAGGTTAAAGACACGCCGCCTGGCGGGAGCACTCCGGAAGACAAGTTCCTCGGCACAATACGCAACGCGTCACCCGAACTTCTTTTTGGAGAAAAGTTCGATCATCGCGCCGACCTCTATTCACTTGGAACTGTATTGTTCGCGCTGCTTCATGGCGTTGAGATTTTCGCCGCAGAGAATCAGTTCGCTCGACTCATTGAACTCAAGAAACATCAAGATCCGGAGTTCGATACGGCATTCGCCGGCAAGCCGATCCGCAGTAGGCTTGCGGCTCTCGCGAAGAAGTTATTGAGTCGCGACCCAATGGAGCGGCCCGAATCGGCCCAAGCCGTCCAGCAGGAAATCGCGGAGATTGAAAAACTTATGCCCACGGGTGAGGACGAGCCCGAGCCCCTCCATGGTTACATCGCCACGGCATTGACCGGATTGGGTCCAGACGTACGCGAGGCCATAGTTTTCGCTTCACATTCCATCGTGGCAGAGTGTAAGGAACACGAGCTCTACGTATATCAGCCTCGACTAGCGTCCGATCCCGTCTCTCATTCAGACGTGAGCGCCGAGGAGGTTTATCGATTGGATCGGGGTCGAGTGGTCGCGGCCGATGTCCTTTTCGTGTTGGCCAATCAGCCTAGTCTCGGGGTCGGACAGGAGATTGAGATCGCTTCAAGCTATGGCAAGCCGACGATATTGATAGCGCGTGAAGGAGTCACGGTTTCCCGGATGACCAAGGGTAGCTATGCGAACTTGATCGGTGAGATCACTTACGCCTCGCCCGAGGATCTTCACAAAAAACTCGGAGAGCTGCTGCGGACCAACATCGGAAGGCTGCGTTCACTCAGGGCGGGTCTCAATGTCCGCGCCGTGACGCCACTTGCCGATCGATTTTCAGAGGCTCGGAAGGCCGCAGGCTATTCGCTGGCAGAGGCTGCGATGAAGTGTGGAATTTCTCAGGCACTCTTGCGCGCGATCGAGAACGGGCAGAATGATAATTTCGGAATCGTGATCATCAACAAGCTGTGCGTTCTATATGGCATTTCTGTAGACGAGCTCCTGAAGACCGAGCCGGTCAGGGCGAAGCCTACAGGACCTGATCCGAACGTGCGCCGGTTGGAGAGCGTTGCACGACGCTTAAGCTGGCCGACCACGGATCTTCTTGAGCTTCGCGATGAATATTCCGCAGAGCTAGCGGCTTCGGGTGCTCACACAGACATCTCTGAGGAAGAGTGGGAACAACGGCACGCTGCATCACAGAAGCAGAAGCTCAAAGAAGCAACTCATCAAAAGAAATTCGAGGGTTTTTGATCGTGGACGCAACTCACCGTCGCTTCGAGACGCTATTCGACAGCATCCGCCATCGTCGAGGCAGTTGGCGAGCCACGGTTGCTGAGAAACTGCGAATGGTTAGACTTGCTGTCCAAGAGGCTGGATGCGGAGCGGTCCCTACAGATCTTACGCGTCTCGCTCGGCACCTTCGCGTTGTGAAAATTACCGAAAGATCGCTCACGATGCGCGGGCGCATCCTTCGCTCCGAGCTGGGTTACGAGATCCAGATAAACGAGGAACTACCGGATACATCGAAACGCGACGTTCTCGCGCACGAGCTTTCTCATCTGGTTGTCGAGGATAGAAGTATTGCGACTTCGAACAGGCTCAATCGCGAGCGCAGTGATTTCGCTTCCTCCTACGGCTCCGTTGAGAAACTATGCGACGAATGCGCGTTCGAGATACTGTTGCCACTTGGCTGGCTGCGCGATAGGTTGCGCGGCACTCGACCGTCCGCCGAGGTCTTGCGTAACATCGCAGAGGCTGCGGGATGCAGTGTCGAATACGCAGCCAAGCGGATATGGACCGAGGCACTGTGGGATTGCAGATTTTCGGTTTGGCAGAGCGCAGGGGATAGAACATTTGCGTTGCGGTCCTACCCGCCCGAGCCGGCTGAGACGCTCGCGTCATGGGCTCTTGAGTTAGCTGCTAAATCCGCCCCGTCCTCGCTGTCCCCGCATGGCAATCAGAGCCTTCGTGAGATCTCTGCGCGATTCGAATGTATGGGCGTTCGACGCACCGTGGCTTGTCTTGTGGAAGAATCAACGGTTTTGGTCGTTGACCTAGGCAAATCAAAGCCTTAACCCGGAGCGTGCTTCAGCATCGTGCGCGCGCGTGCAATAGCCTGTGCGCGATGCTATTTCCTGAGTCAGGCGAGGTGTTTCTTCATGCCATTCTCTGACGATCTCTTTTTCGCTCCCGCTCATAAACTTGCTGCGATGTTGCGCGCGCGCGACGTTTCCTCGGTGGAAATGGTCGACGCGTTTATCGAACGGATCGAGTCGGTGAATCGCGGCCTCAATGCCGTCGTCACTCTGGTCGAGGATCGCGCGGGGCGCGAGGCTGAGGAGTCCGACCGGCGTCTATCGGGCAAAGGCGAGATTCGCCCGCTCGAAGGCCTGCCGATTACGATCAAGGATTCGATCATCACCGAGGGCGTGCGCTCGACCTGGGGCATGAAGCATTTCGAGCATCACGTCGCCACGCAGGACGCGCCGACGGTGGCGCGGCTGCGTGCGGCCGGTGCGATCGTAATCGGAAAAACCAACACTCCCGAAATGACGATGGACTACGACTGCGACAATCCCGTCTTCGGACAGACCAACAATCCGTGGAATCATGAACGCGTGCCCGGCGGCTCGAGCGGCGGCGAGGCGGCCGCGCTGGCGGTCGGGATGTCGCCGCTGGGAATGGGCTCGGACTATCGCGGATCGATCCGCGTGCCCGCGCATTTCTGCGGTATCGTCGGGCTCAAGCCGACGTGGGGAACGATTCCCGGCAACGGGCATATGGCGCCGAGCATTGCGGCGCCTCCGCCAATCGCGCACATGGCGACAATCGGTCCGATGGCGCGCTACGTCGATGATCTCACGCTCGCCTACAACATCGTGAAGGGGCAGCATCACAGCGCGCCGTATACGGTGCCGACCGCAGACGCGCATCCGGAGAACGTGGATCTGAAGAAAGTTCGATGCGCGATCTTCACCGACGCGTGCAATGTGCCGGTCACGTCCGACATTCGCGCCGCGATTGAGCGCGCCGGCCGCGAGCTGCAGAAGATGGGTATCGTCGTCGAAGCCGTGAAGCCGCCGGTCGATGACGGCGAGCGTTTGTGGTGGGCGTACCAGAGCGCTGACGGCGGTCAGCTGGCGCTGGAAGAATTGGGCGAGGCCGTGAAACTTTCGCGCGAGCGGCTGCGGAGCGTGATGGTCGCGGGCGAGGCCAAGTCGGCGGCCGAGTTCTTCAAGATCGCGATCGAACGCGACGCGTGGCGCGTGCAGTTGGCGGAGTTCATGGAACGCTACCCGATCATTCTCGGCCCGACGTTCTGCGTCACGGCGTTCAAACACGGTGCGACCGAAGTCGAAATCAACGGCAACAAATATCCGCACTTTCTCGCCGGCTGGCCGGTGGCGTGGGGAAATTGCGCGGGACTGCCGGGCGTCGTCGTGCCGTGCGGAAAAGATCGCGAGGGGCTGCCGATCGGATTGCAGATAAGCGGGCGCGCATTCGGCGAGGAAACCGTGCTCGCAGTCGCCAAGGCAGCGGAGACGGCAATGGGCGGGTATCAGAAACCTCCGCTGTGAGCGGGGGGAAGGGCAAATCAGTTCATTGCATGTGAAACCCGCCGTGGGTTTCACCCTTCCTTGGGCATCGACACCGTCGCGGGGGGTGACCCCTGCACCGGTGTTATGCGGACTTCTCGGCCTTCTCGACTGCGTCGCTGTTGCGTTCGGCGCGTTCTCCCCGCGCTGGACGCTCGGGCTTGTCTCCCGTCTTGTCGCCGCGCGCGCGGGGCACGATGTTGCTCGTGGTCAGCACCTCGATAAACTTGCGCACCGCGGGCGAGAGCTCGCGGCCGCGTTTGTAGATGATCGCAAGCGGGCGCAGGAATGTGCCTTCCTGGAATTCGAGCATCCGCAGCGTGCCGCGCAGTATTTCGTTCTCGACCGTCATGCGCGGCACAATCGCGCATCCCAGGCCGATCTCGACGGCGCGCTTGATGGTCTCGATGTTGTCGAATTCGAGCACGTAGGTCGGCTTGACGCCGTGCTCGCGCAGGATTCGATCGGAGGCCTTGCGGGTCGGGATGTCGCGTTCGTAGCCGACGAACTTCTGACCCGCCAGCTGTCCGACATTTACCTTCGAGTGTTTCGCGAGCGGATTGTCGGGCGGCACGGCGAGCACCAGTTCGTCGTGGCGAAACGGCACCGACACGATCTGGCTGCGCTTGGCCGGGTAGGCGACGACGCCGAGATCGACTTTGCCCTCGATGAGATCTTCGTAGATCTTGTTCGAGCGCAGATACTCGAGATGCACGTTGACCGCCGGATAGTTGCGCAGAAATTCGGTCAGATAGGGCGGCAACTCGTGCAGGCCGACGCTGTAAACGGTGCCGACGCGGATCGCGCCGGCGACTACCGAGCCGATCTCGCGCAGCCTATTTTCCAATTCCAGAAAACGGCGCACGATTTCCTTGCTGGCGGTGTATAGAATCTGGCCGGCCGGTGTGGGTTTGACTCCGGCTCGTCCGCGTTCTATCAATCGGCAGTCGTACTTTTCTTCCAGGCTTCGGACCTGCTGGCTGACCGCCGATTGAGTAACGAAGTTTTGTGACGCGGCATAAGAAAAGCTTCCGCTCTCGATTATGTCGCAGAAGACCTTTAGCGTTTCGATGTGCATATTGCTGGCTTGACGTATAAGGCTACGTGATACTTAAATCGGAGGCAACTAGTAGGCGCGATAAGAGAGTTTTCGCCTCGAACCAGCGTGCGGAACGAATCGGCGCGGGTCAAGAGGGGGCAATACCGAGAGCGATATTTTAGTCATCCTTAAGAACAATCAACCCGGACGGAATTTTGGCGGTTAGAGGCCCCGAATTTGGATTTGAACACCCTTCAGAAATCGCATGGAGCGCAAGATGTCGGATTTATTAAGAGACCTCGACTTTTTTCACCTCGACGACCTGCTGACCGACGAAGAGCGAATGGCTCGCGACACGGCCAAGCGGTTCGTCGATCGCGAGATTCTGCCACTGATCGAGCGCAATTTTGCGAGTGAAACCTTCCCAATGCATCTCGTACCGCAAATGGCGGAGCTTGGGATGTTCGGAGCTAACCTGAAGGGCTACGGATGCGCGGGCATGAATAACGTAGCCTACGGCCTGATCATGCAGGAGCTCGAAGCTGGAGACTCGGGGCTGCGGTCGTTCGCGTCGGTGCAGAGCGCGCTTTCGATGTACGCGATTTATGCAAACGGCAGCGAGGAACAGAAGCAGCGCTACTTGCCGGAAATGGCGAAGGGAAAATTGATCGGATGCTTCGGGCTGACGGAACCGGACCACGGCTCGGACCCCGGCGGGATGGAAACGCGGGCGCGCCGCGACGGCGACGGCTGGATTCTCAACGGGACCAAGCGATGGATCACGAACGGCTCGATCGCCGACATCGCGATCGTGTGGGCGAAGGTCGATGAGGGCATAACCGGCTTCCTGGTCGAGAAGGGGATGCCGGGATTCTCGACGCGCGACATCCACGGGAAATTTTCGATGCGCGCGTCAATCACGTCCGAGTTGATTCTGGAAGACGTGCGAATTCCGAAGACTGCGCATCTCGAGAAAGCGCGCGGGCTGAAGGGTCCGCTCGGATGCCTGACGCAGGCGCGTTACGGAATCGCGTGGGGCGCGATCGGCGCCGCGCGATCGTGCTTCCATTGCGCGCTGGACTATACGAAATCGCGCAAACAATTCTCGCGTCCGCTGGCGGGCTATCAACTCGTGCAGGCGAAGTTGGTGAAGATGCTGACCGAGATCACCAAGGCTCAGATGGTTTGCCTGCGTCTCGCGCATCTTAAGGATCAAGGCAAGATGCGTCCCGAGCACGTGTCTTTCGCGAAGCGGAACAACGTCAACGAGGCGCTGAAGATCGCACGCGACGCTCGCGACATGCTGGGCGCCAACGGGATCGTCAACGAGTACCCGGTGATTCGCCACATGCTGAATCTCGAGACGGTGAATACCTACGAGGGCACCTTCGACGTGCACACGTTGATCCTCGGCCGCGACATCACAGGCGAGAACGCGTTCGAGTAGGCGTCGGCTCTTACCACGGTCGCTATCGGTCGTGCTAGAACTCCGAGTCAGGGAGAACTCACCATGATTAAGGCAAAGGCGTTCAATCATGCGGCGTTTCGCGTCAGCAACGTCGAGAAGGCGACTGCCTTCTACGAAAACGTGATCGGGCTGAAGCGGTTGCCGCGTCCCAACTTCGGATTCGGCGGCGCGTGGTACGGGATCGGCAACAACGCGCTGCATATTATCTCGAGCGAGAACCGCGGCCAGAGGCCCGATCCGCTCGGCGCGCACGTCGCGTTCAACGTCGAGGACTTCGAGGAGACCAAGCGCACGCTCAAGGAAATGGGCATCGAGTTTCTCGAGGGGCCAAACATGGGCGCGGGCCGTCAACTGTGGATCCTCGATCCCGACGGCAACACGGTCGAGCTACGCACGGAAAAGTAAATGAGCTCACTTCGGTTCGGCCCGGACAATTCGGCGGCAACCTACGTCGCTCACGCGTACCCGGAGCATACGATCGACACCGGCGAGGCCGTCATCAACTACGCGGTCGCGGGAAAGCCCGACAAGCCCGCGCTGCTACTGATCCCGGGGCAGACAGAATCGTGGTGGGGCTATGAGAATGCGATGGGCCTGCTGCAGGAGCATTTCCAGGCGTTTGCGGTCAACCTGCGCGGGCAGGGAAGATCGAGCAGGACGCCGGGGCGCTACACCGTCGATAATTTCGGCAACGACCTTGTGCGCTTCATCGCGCTCGCGATCGGGCGACCCGTAATCGTCAGCGGTCTTTCGTCAGGCGGCGTGATCTCGGCGTGGCTGTCCGCATACGCGACACCGGGCACGATCCGCGGCGCTGTCTACGAAGACCCGCCGCTGTTCTCCTCGGAGGTCAACACGTCGTGCGGACCGCCTATGCCGCAGACGATCGGGCCGATCTTCAAGTTGATGAGCAAATACCTTGGCGACCAGTGGAGCGTCGGCAACTGGGACGGAATGCTCGAAGCGGCCAAGACCGAACTTCCCAACTGGCTTTCGCAGGCGATCGTCCCAATGATGTTCAGTGGCGACGGCCAAATCCCGCAGCGAATGAAGGAATACGATCCCGAGTGGGCGCGCGCGTTCTGGGAGGGCACAGTATTCGCGAGCTGCGACCATGCGCGGATGCTCGCCAGCGTCAAATGCCCGGTGTTGTACACGCACCATTTCCGCTACGTGGACGAAAACGACGGCCATTTGATGGGCGCCGCTTCGGACGTGCAGGCAAAGCGCGTGTGTGAGCTGGTCAAGCTCGCCGGCCAGACGATTGACTACCGGTCGTTCCCGCAAATGCCGCACTCGATGCACGGCGAAGCGCCCAAACAGTTCGCCGATCTGCTCGTCGAGTTCGCGGCGAAGCTCGGGAAGTCTTAAATCCCTGCGAGCTTGCGCGCGTACGCGGCGACCGTCTTGAAGTCGTACTCGCGGTAGGCCTGCAGCTTCTCGGCTTCGAAGCCGCCTTCCGCGTGCACCGCGAGCACTTCCTGGTAGCCCCCGAAATCCGACGACGTCAGATCGCCAATCAGGTTCAGCAGACGCAGCCGCTTCTCGGAGTCGAAGCCCTTCGCACCGCCCATGTATTTCAGCACGTAAGCGCGCGTCGCCTCGCTCGTGAGATCTTCGGCGGCCGGGCCCGTCACCAGCAGGCCGCCGGCGAGATCCTGCACGATTTGCACGGCCTGATGGTAATTGTGCGCGAAGTGATATTTCGCGACGTTGGTTAGCAACGTGTTCGGCACCGCGACGCCGTCCTCGTAAGTGCAGGTGCGCGCGGCATGCTCGATCAGTCCGCGCACCGTGGTGTGGTACGCCGCGAGATGCGTGAGCTTGTCGCGCACGTGACCCGCGCGCGAGATTCCGTTGGCCTCGGCGATCGCATGGCCGGCGCCCGCCATCAGTTCGAGCAGCGGCAGTTTGTACGACACCGCGGTGAAGCGATGGAATCGCACGAAGGTCAGCGCGAGCAATCCGGCGAAATCGATCTCGCCTTGGAGGAACACGCGCTCCTTCGGCACGAACACGTCGTCGAAGACAGTCAGCGTCTCCATCATCTTGTGCCGCGCGCTGATCGGATGCTCGAAATCATTTTTATCCGAGCTCCCGTGCGGCGACGCGAGCAGCTTCAGCCCCGGCGTGTTGATCGGTAGCGCGAACGCGACCGCGTAAGCCTTGTCCTCGGCGCGCATCGCACGCGTCGGCAGCACGATCACTTCGTTAGTATTGGTCGAGACGCTGGTGTGAACCTTCGCACCGCGCACGACGATTCCGTCGGGACGCTCCTCGACGATGCGCACGTAATAATCCGGATGGTCCTGCTGCGTCGGGCCCAGCGCGCGATCGCCTTTGACGTCGGTTTGCGCCACTGCCACAGCGAGATCGTTGTCGCGGCAATTGCGGTAGTACTTGCGGATGCGCTCGCGATACTCGGGCTTGCCGGCAGCCGCGAGCCGCTCGCCGATGATATGCAGCGCGAGGAGAGCGTCGGTGCCGATTTCCTTGATCAGCACCACCAGCGTCGCACCCTCGCGCGTCGAAGCCGCAATCAGCTCACTGCGCTTGAGCAGGTCGTCGCCATTCTGCGGAACGTGATAATAGCGGCTGTATTCGTCGGCGCCCTCTTTCACCACGGCGAGTTCGCGATACTTTGGATCGTGCGCCATCCGGTAGTCGAGCGCGGCATGCTCGACGGCGATTCCGATAACGGGATGTGTCGTTACGTCCGCGACTTTTTCGCCGCGAAAGAACACCGCGCGGCCATCGCGCAGCGAGCTTTTATATTGTTCCGCCGTCCGTAGTGCCATCGTCGATTTATCCTCTTCAGTAATCGCGCCGCTATTGGCGTTCAGTTGCGACGCGTGCGAAACGCCAATATAGAAGCGGTGAGCGTTCGCTGTCCAACAGCCTGCGCGGGAGAAGCGCAATGGCGAGTCCGAAGATGTTTGATTTGAGCGGCGAGGTCGCCGTCGTCACGGGCGGCAACGGCGGAATTGGGAGTGGGATCGCGCTTGGATTTGCCGAGGCGGGAGCGGCGGTCGCGATCCTCGCGCGCAACGAGGAGAAGAATCGCGCAGTGGTGGACGAGCTCACGAAGGCGGGCGTGCCGGCGCTCGCCGTACACCTCGACGTGACGCGGCGCGATGACCTGCGGCCCGCGATGGAAGAAGTCGAGCGCAAGCTGGGACCGATCTCGATTCTCGTCAACAACGCCGGCATCGCGATCATGCGCAGCACGTTGAAGTTCAGAGCCGAGGACTGGGATCGCGTGATCGAAACGAACCTGAACTCGTGCTTTTTCCTGTCGCAGATCGCGGCGCAATCGATGGTCACGCGCAAGCGCGGCAAGATTATCAATATCGCGAGCGAGTACTCGCGCTTCGGCGCGCAGAGCGGGATTCCCTACGCGGCGGCGAAAGGCGCGCTGGTGCAGACGACCAGGACGATGGCGATCGAGCTTGCGCCGCATAACATCCAGGTCAACGCGATCGTGCCGGGATGGATCGACACCGAGATGACGGTGGGCGCGCAGAGCGGCCCGATGTTCCAGGAGATAATCATGCGCACGCCGGCCGGCCGTTTCGGCAAGCCCGAGGAAATGGCGGGTGCAGCAGTATTCCTCGCCTCGCACGCGTCGGACTTCGTGACGGGCTCGACCGTCTACGTCGATGGCGGCTACGCGATCAGGTGAACGAGCAACGTTGTCGACGAAATTCTACGAACTCCACGGCGTCCGCGTCGTCGAATGCGTGGCGGACGGAGCGCGGCTGCAAACCTATCAAGACGCCGTCGATTTGATCGGCAAGTCATTTGAGAATCACGCCACCCTGATCGTGCTTCCGGTCGAGTGCCTTGACGATGATTTCTTCCGCTTGAGCACGCGCATCGCCGGCGAGCTGATACAGAAATTCGTGCAATATCAGCGGCGCCTCGCGATCGTCGGTGACATCTCGCGTCATCTGGCTGAGAGTTCCGCCTTGCGCGCTTTCGTGGCGGAGTCGAATCGCGGCAAGGAAGTGTGGTTCCTCGCGAGCCTCGATGAACTCGAGCGACGGCTCGCGCCGACGGTTTAACGCAAGCGGCGCGGCGGCGTAAGATGCCGCATCATGGCTCGACGCAAAACTCCCTCCTCCGTCAATAATGAACCTGCGCGTCATGAGCACGGCCTGCCGGCGCTTAAGCCGCTGCGCGTGCTCGTGGCGGGCGAGGTAATCCTCGATCGATATTTGTGGGGCGACGTCTCACGGATTTCGCCGGAGGCGCCGATCCCGATTCTGCGCGTGCAGCGGCGCGAGGAGAAGCCGGGCAACGCGGGTTTCGTGATGGCGAACTTGCGCGCGCTCGGCGCGGAGGTGAGCGCGCTGAGCGTCGTCGGCTCGGATCGCAACGGCAGCCTGCTGCGCGAAATTTTCGCCGATCTCGGAATCGATACGCGCTCGATTCTGATCGATCCCGACCGCCCCACGATCGTCAAGGACCGGATGCTCGGCAGCGTGCAGGCGGCCCATCGCGCGACCCAGCAACTTCTGCGCGTCGACGAGGAAGACCCGACTCCGCTCAAGCCGCCGCGCGAGCGCGAGTTGATTGCGCGCCTCAAGTCGGAACTTCGCAACTGCGACGGCGTGCTGATTTCGGATATCGACAAGGGGATGCTGACGCCGGCGGTGCTGCGCGCGCTGATCGACGGCGGCCGCGCGCGCGGTATCCCGGTGATAGTCGATCCGCGCCGGACGGATGATTTTTCGATCTATCGCGGCGCCACAGCGCTCACGCCCAATCGCTACGAGACTGAAGTCGCGACCGGGATGCGGCTCACCGACCGCGGCGCGTGGCGGAAAGCGGCCGAGACTCTCGTGCGCAAGCTCGGGCTGGAGGCGTGCCTCATAACGCTCGATCGCGACGGCATGTATCTCGCCGAGCGCGGCGGCAAGGACACTTACGTCTCGACCGCGCCGCGCGAAGTTTACGACGTAACGGGCGCGGGCGACGTGGTGCTGAGCGTGTTCGGGATGTTTTCGATCGCGGGACTCGGCTTCTCGTCGGCCGCGACGATCGCGAACCTGGCCGCGAGCATCGAGGTGACGCGCATCGGCACCGAAGTGATCACGCGCGAAGATCTTGCGCGCGCATTGAGTCCCGCGCACGCCAGCTACGAGCGCAAAATCCATTCGGTCGATGAACTCAAGGCTGCGCTCGAGCGCGAGCGTCGCGCCGGCCGGCGGATCGCATTCACCAACGGATGTTTCGATCTGATCCACGCAGGCCATATCCAGAGTCTCGCGTTTGCACGCGCGCAGGCCGACGTGCTGGTGGTCGGCCTCAACAGCGATCGCAGCGTGCGGCAGCTCAAGGGCGACGGCCGGCCGGTTTATCCCGCCGCTGAGCGCGCGCGAATCCTGGCCGCGCTCGAGGCGGTGGACTACGTAGTCGTGTTCGAGGAAGCGCGCGCCGAGAAACTTATTCGCGCGGTCAAGCCCGACGTTCTGATCAAGGGCGAAGACTGGCGCGGCAAGCAGGTTGACGGCCAATCGTTCGTAGAGTCACGGGGCGGCAGAGTCGCGCTCGCGCCGATTCTGGGCGGACGCTCGACGAGCGCGACTATTGATCGGATGGGCTCGAGGGCGGGCGCGGGAAAAAACGGCGCGTGATCTGATCGGTGAATTGCTTGAGTTCCGGCAACGCGAGTATCCAGGCGCCGAAGAGATAGAGTCCGCCGTAAGTTGAAAGGATCGCGAGCCCCTGGATGCGCGGTCCGAATCCCGCCATGTGAAGCTTCATGAAGAAACCGATCGCGGCTGCTCCCAGAGCCAGCGCCCACAACTTCGCCAGGTACGAGCGCTCGAGCCCGGTCCATCCGATACGCTGATTGAGCGCCCATCGCAGCAGCGCAAACTCGACCCATCCGGAGACTCCCGCCGAAACCGTCAGCCCGGCAACGCCCCACTTTTGCGCGATTCCAAGCATGTGCGGCAGTGGAATCGCGGATAGGTAGCCGAGCACGAGCGTGAGCACGACACGGATCAGTGCGAAGCGAAGCGGTGTGCGGGTATCGAAGAGTGCGTAGAACGCCGAGTTGTACAGTCGGCCCATCGTCGCCGCTAGCAACCCGATTCCCGAACCCGCGAGCACGGCCCACACGTAAACTGCATCGGCGCGGGTGAACGCGCCGGATTGATAAATCATCGCAACGATCACGTCGCCGAGAATCAGGAAAGCCGCGGACGACGGGACCGTCATGAACGCGATTTGGCGCAGTCCCCGGTTGAGTCGCGAGCGCAGAATCGTGCTCATCTGTTCGGGCATCGCACCCGCCGCCCGCGACATCGTGGGCAACTCCGACGCGGCCACCGAGTATCCGAACAGGCTGATCGGCACCATGTAGAGCAACTGCCCGTAGTTGAGGGCGGCGACGGCGCCGGTGGGCAACAGGCTCGCCAGGACATTGTCGATGTAAGCGCTGAGGTTGATGACGCCACGGCTGACGACCACGGGCGTCAGATTGTGGAACACGGATCGCAATGGTGCGGCGATGCGCGCGAAGTCGATGCGATGCTTCCTCAAGAGCGCCAGCGTTTGCGGAACCTGCACGGCGATTTGCAACGCGGAGCCGACGACCGAGCCCCACGAGATCGCGATCGCGAGGCCATCTTGCGAGCGGCGCGGACCGTAGTAGAGCAATGCGCCGATCATCGCGATGTTCCATGCTACCGGCGCGGTGTACGAGATGAAGAATTTGTGATGACTGTTGAGCACGCCGAGGAACCACGCCGACATCACGAGCAAGCCAGCGCCGGGAAACAGGATGCGCACGATCTGAATCGTCAAATCGCGCTTGTCGCCCTCGAAGCCCGGCGCGATCACGTCGATGAGATATGGCGTCACCAGCACGCCGATCGCGACCAGCACCGTTACGCCGATAGTCAGAATCGCGCCGACGCCCCAAGCGACCATGTCCGCGGTTTCCTGGTCACCCTCGCCGAGCAGTTTTCCGTAAACCGGGATGAACGACGCGGAGAGGACGCCCTCGCCGAACAGATTCTGCAGAATGTTGGGGATGCGAAAGCCGGCCTTGAACGCGTCGGCGGTAGCCGAGTCGCCGAGGAAATGCGCGAAGATGCTGTCGCGGACGAGACCGGCAAGCCGGCTGAGCAGAACGCCCGCGGCGATGACGCCGGCCTGGTTCGCGCCCGATCCGCTCGTGCTCGCAACGCCGGGACGCGGCTTGACGCGCGGTTCGTCACGTTCCTGTTTGGGTGCGATTTCGGACAAATTTACCTCTGACGCAGGAAGTATAGCGACCGCTTCAAGCGCGTAGTAGCAGGCGTCGAAAGCGCGCTACAATCCTGGCGTGAGCTTTTCGCTGTACGTCCATATTCCGTGGTGCCAGTCGAAATGCCCGTACTGCGATTTCAATTCGCACGCGGCGGCGTCGTGGCCGGAAGCGGATTACACGTGCGCGCTGATTTCGGAGCTTGAGAACAGGGCGATCACGTCATCGTATTCCGGCCAGCGCATCAGAACGGTTTTTTTTGGCGGCGGAACGCCGTCGTTGTTCGATCCCAAATCCATCGGGGAGATCATCGATGCCGCCGATCGCGTTTGCGGAATCGAAGCCGATGCAGAGATAACGCTCGAAGCAAATCCCGGCACCGTCAACCTTGCGAAGCTCGCCGGGATGCGCGCGGCGGGCGTGAACCGAATCAGTTTCGGCGCCCAGTCGTTCAATGCGGCGACGCTCAAATTTCTCGGCCGGATTCATAGCGCCGACGAAACCCGCGCGGCGGCAAAGATGGCGCACCGTGCCGGCTTCGATCGACTCAATCTCGATTTGATCTTCGCGGTCCCCGGCCAGACGGTCACTGATGTTCTGTTCGATATCGAATCTGTGGTCGCGCTCGAGCCCGATCACATCTCGGCTTACAACCTGACCTTCGAAGAGGGCACGGCATTTTTCACGGACTTGAAGCGCGGACGAATCAAGCAACTCGCGACGGACGAGCAGGCCGCGATGTATCAAGCGGTGCGCGAGGAAATCCCGCGGCGCGGCTACGCGATGTATGAAATTTCGAACTACGCGGCGCTGGGACACGAGGCGCGCCACAATCTGACGTACTGGCGCGGCCAGACCTACCTGGGAATCGGCGCGGGCGCTCACAGTTACGCGGGCGATGGGCGCGGCGGACGGCGATGGTGGAACGAGAAGCTCCCAGCGCGATACATCGCCGCGATCGAGGAGCGCGCTAATGCCGAGGCCGGTGCCGAGACGATCGATGAAGCCACCGCGCAGAGCGAGTTCGTGTTCCTGAATCTGCGGCTGCGCGAAGGCTTCGCGCTGGCCGATTTTCACCAGCGCTTCGGCCGCAACTTCGAATGCATCTTCGGCGGCATCGCCACGCCGCTGTTCAATGACGGATTGCTGTCGCTCGAGAGCGGCCGGATCAAGCTGACAGATCGCGGCCTCGAGATGGCTGACTCAGTTTTCGCCGAATTCGTTTAGGCTCAATCAGATCAACGCATTTCTCGCTCGACGACTTCCGGCCGATAGACCGACATATTCTCGATCAACTTTTGAAACGTCATGGAATTGCATACGTAGGTCATGACCATGCTTCCGGTTGGCGGCGAGAACTCCGGATGTTCCTTAGCCGCGTAGCAAAACGTGTCGCGATCGTATTGCGGGTCGCCCTTGCTCATCTGTGGGAACGAGTAAATGGGTTCGGGTTCCGACCACGGTCCTTCGAGGGTCGGCGCTTCCCTGACAACTATTTCGCCCGAGAAAAGCTCTGGGCCATTCTGTACCGCGATCCACTTGTTGATCGATGCGTGATAGCGGACGCTCATTTCGGTCGCTCCGCGATCGATTACGATTCGCGCATTGTTTAAGTCGCCGGCAGCTTTCCACGCGCCGTCGTTTGTAAGGTATCTGATAGAGTCGCGGGGCCGATCTATCTGCTTGATCGCGATACGCGCCAGAATCATCGGATGGCTCTTGTGCTGCGCGTCGTCCAACACAGCGTACAAATAAACATAGTCGCCACTCACGATCGTCGTTACACCTGGGAACGCCAATTTGCTGTCCGAGAGATCGAGATACTTAACCGTCCAGCGCGCCGGATCATCAAGCGGATTACTAATTCTCGCCAGGCTGACTCCGATCATTTCGAAGCCGAACGGACTATCTTTCGGCTCGTGGACGATCTTCGCCAGAGCAACGTACAAAGTTCCGCTCAAGTAGAAGCCGTCGAGCGGCCAATAGTGGAACCGTTCGACGCCGGACGTGAAAAATGGCTGCGGCACCTCGGCGCCGCGATTTCTCCAGTAGTAGCGAATGCTCCAGCTTCCTTTCGCGCATGAAGATATTGCGATCGTGTTGGACACCATTCTGGATCCGCTGCGAGTCTTTCGACTGGGATCGCCGACAAACGAATCACCAAATAACCAGACAGCCTCGGTGTCTGATAAGCGGATGGAGTAGGCGGCGTCGCCGCCGAGCCAGCCCTCGTTGTACGGAAACGACGGGGTGCATATTGCCGCGACGCCGGATGCTGAGCAGACGACGATGCACGTCGCGAACGCAAAGAGTCCGAGCGCGCGGATCATATATTCGACGGAGTGGCGGCGCGCTCGTTCAGGAGATGCGCGCGATCGTTGCGTCGAGCAGTTCGACGACGCGTGCTGGTGTGGCGAGGCGGATGAACGCGCCGAGGCGCGGGCCGCGTTCCTGCCCCAGAATCGAGCGATACAGCAGCGGAAAAATCTTGCCGGGCTTGTCGTAGTTTTCGCGGCCGAGATCGTAAATCTTCTTCTCGATCTCTTCGGCGCTCGCATCCTGATTTTCGCGCAGGTACCTGTCGAGCGTTTTCAGTTGCGCGCGTTCCGCATCCGTCGGTATGTGGATTTTTTTCGTCGGCTCGACGAAGTCGCGGTAGAAGTTCAGCGCACATTCCATCAGCGCGCGGCCCATTTTCTCGGTTTCAGGATCGCTCGCGATCGACGCATCGTAACGCTCGATATATTTCCAGATGAAATCGCGATCCGAACTGCCGAGCGCGGCGACCGCGTTCATCATTAATCCGAACGTGAGCGCCGAGTTAAATCTTTGCGGCGTCGTGCTCTGGATCACATATTCGAGCACCGACTCGCGACGTTGCTCCTCCGATGCCGCCGCATATTCGCGCAGCGCATCGAGGTATTCATCGACGTATTGCGGAATCGACTCGAGGAACAACTTGCGCGCGCGCCGCGGATTGAGCAGCAGGAACATTTTGAGCACTTCGATCGGCGCGTAACGCGTCCACTGATCAACCGTCACGCCGCGCCCGACTGACTTCGAGACCTTGCGGCCTTCCTCGTCGAGGAACATCTCGAACGGAAATCCCAGCGGCGGCCGCGCGCCCATCACGCGGAGTATTTGTCCCGAGAGCCGCGCCGAGTCGGTGAGGTCCTTGCCGTACAATTCATAATCGACCTTGAGCACGTACCATCGCAGCGCCCAATCGACTTTCCACTGCACCTTCGCTTTACCGCCGAGGACAGACTGCTCGCCGCTAAAACCGCATCCCGATACCCCGCCCGCGCTCTTTTCGCAGATGAACTCGACGGACGCGCGCTCGGAGTGATAGGCCGTCACCGCGCGCTCGACGACCTGCCCGCACTTCGGACAGATCGGCATGAACGGCGACCATCCCGCGCGATTCTCCTCGCGCAGCGTCGGCGCGATGATCGCGATGATCTCTGCGTGCTTCTCGAGGATCAGTTTCAGTCCGTCGTCGAAGCGCCCCGACGAGTACATCTCCGACGCGCGAGCCAATTCGTATTCAACCTCAACCGGCGCGAGGAATCCGCCGAGTTGCGCAAGCATGTGATCGGCAAAACTTGCGCAGCATCCGAACGGGTCGGGAATCTTGGAGACGGGAACGCCCAGATACTGCTCAACGTCCTCGCGGTTAGGCACATTCTCCGGCACTTTGCGGAGTCCGTCGAGATCGTCGATGAAAACGATCAGCCGCGACGGCCGCGACGGCTCGAGCAGACGGAACGCCTTGCGCACGAACGACGGGCGAAGAATCTCCGCCATCGTGCCCAGATGCGGCAAGCCCGACGGCCCGAAGCCGCTCTGAAAAATTACCGGACGAGCGGGCTCGTACGCAGCGACCCTCTCCGCAAGCCTCCGCGCTTCCTCATGCGGCCAAAGTTCCGCGCCCGCCGCGCCGCCGGATTGCGAATCGGATTTTTCTGATTTAGACGCGCCTGCCATCGGTTGGATTTCTTCCTTAGTCTTCCGGCTTGTCGGGATTCTTGCCGCGCAGCACGCTCGCGACCGCCTCGTGTATCCACGGATCGATCTGCAAGTCGCGATTTTTCTCCGAGGCGAGCCGGAGTTTAACCGCGCAGTTGCCGCAGATAAAGGCCTGCCGGCGAAAGCCCGCCGTATCCTCGACGGAAATACGCAGCAGCCAGTCGGCAAATTCGCGGCGACAGATTGCGCAGTGATATTTGCTGGAATCTGAACTTGGTGAATCCATAGCCGCCTGTTATTCTATATCATTGCGTCAACTCTTTGCGCTGTGATATTCCCCTTCCACCGATGAATTCCACGACGATTCGCCAAGATCGCGACTCCTGCCCGCATTTTCGGACCGCTGGTCCCGTTATTCGGGTTGTTCGCACCACGGCCGCCCGCACTCGAGCTATCCGCGACTAAACTATCGATTCTTCCCGTCGTCGCTCGACGCGACACGGGTTTATTTCATTTTATGGATCAGGCGTTCACCAAGCAGAAGATCAAGGAATTGCGCGCGATGGTCGGCGAGGGCGATCGCGTCGCGATCATCCTGCAGGACGACCCCGATCCCGACGCGATGTCGAGCGGGATAGCTCTGCGTGCTCTGCTCGGGCGCAACCGGCAGACCACACCGTTGTTCGCGTTCAAGCCCGTCACGCGGCCGGAAAATCTCACGATGGTGCATCTGCTGGAGATTCAAATCCAGCCGGCCACGACCGAGGACCTGCGCGCGTTCGACAAGATCGCGATGGTCGACGTACAGCCGCCGTTCTTCGGCGAGAAAATTCCGCGCGCCGATATCGCGATCGATCATCATCCCGGCTACCCCGGCGGCGCTGCTCCGTTCGAGGACGTGCGCATCAAGTACGGCGCTACCGCCACGATCATGACCGAGTACCTGCTTACGGCCGACGAAAAGATCAGCGAGCGGCTGGCGACCGCGCTGCTCTACGGAATTCGCAGCGACACTTTGGCCCTGTCGCGCCGCGTCACCGACGACGATCTGCAAGCGTTCGCTCATCTCACTCCGCTCGCCAACTACAGTCTGCTCCGGCAAATGGATCGTCCCGAGCTCCCTCTGAGTTTCGCGCAAATCCTGGCTCGCGCGATGAAACGGATGGTCGTCAGGGATCGCCTGGTCGTACTCAATCTCGGAACCGTCAAGCGCGACGATCTGATCGTGCAGATGGCGGATTTCTGTCTGCAGTTCGAGGGAGTGTCCTGGGTCGCGGTCGCCGGCAAGCTCGACGGCAAACTCGTCATAAGCGTTCGCAACCACGGGATGAGCGGTGAGAACGCGGGCGAGACAGTGAAAAGCCTGTTCGCCGATATCGGCAGCGCCGGCGGCCATCGCAACATGTCCAAGGCTGTGATCCCGCTGCGAGCGTGGCGCCGGCGCGAGAGCACTACGCGTGACTCGCAAATCGAAGCGCGTCTGCGCGAATTGTTCACCGCAGGCATCAAGGCCGAAGCTGCCGCCATTCGCAACCCGCCCGGCCGCAATGGCAACTGACGCGCATTGCAGTCTGCATCGAGCCGGCCGTTTACCGGTTCCGCCGATTTCCATATCGTAGTTGTCGTCCATGATTCTTTTGCTGCGATGAGTTCTGAGCCCTCCAAGCTTCGCGCGCTTGAATTCCTGGCGCCGATGATCGTCGGCTGCGCGCTGTTCATGGAGATGCTCGACTCGACGGTCATCTCGACCGCGTTGCCGGTGATGGCCAAGGCGTTGGGCGAGGATCCGATCAAGCTCAATCTCGCGATTACTTCCTACCTGCTGAGCCTCGCCGTTTTCATCCCGGTCAGCGGTTGGATGGCGGATCGATTCGGCGCGCGCACAGTCTTTCGATCCGCGATAGTAATCTTCACCATCGGTTCGGTGCTATGCGGAGTTTCGCAATCGCTGTCGCAACTGGTCGCGGCGCGTATCGCGCAGGGCTTCGGCGGGGCGATGATGGTCCCTGTCGGCCGCATCATTGTCCTGAAAACCGTCGCCAAGGCCGACTTGGTGACCGCGATGTCGTACTTGACGGTGCCGGCGGTGCTGGGTCCGGTGGTCGGGCCGCCGGTCGGCGGGTTCATCGTGACGTATTATTCGTGGCGTTGGATTTTCTTCATCAACGTGCCCATTGGCCTGATCGGCATCACGCTGGTCACCTGGTACATCCCCAACATCCGCGAGGACAAGGTCTTCCCGCTCGACTTCCGCGGCTTTCTGCTAACAGGCCTGGGGCTGGCAGGGATGGTCTCCGCGTTCGAGTCGATCGGCCGCGGCGTTATCCCCGCGAGTATCATCATGTGCGTGATGGCCGGCGGCGGAATCTGCATGGCGCTCTACATACTTCACGCCAAGCGCATCGACTACCCGATCATCGACCTGGGGTTGATGAAAGTCCCGACCTTCCTGGTGGCGACGTTGGGCGGCGGACTCTATCGCATGGGTATTGGCGCGTTGCCGTTCCTGTTGGCGATGCTGCTGCAGTTGGTTTTCGGACTCAGCCCGTTCGCCTCCGGGATGCTGACCTTCGCCAGCGCCGCCGGCGCGATGTTGATGAAAGTAACCGCACCACCCATCATCCGCCGTCTGGGCTTTCGCTCAGTGTTGATCGGCAACGGCGCCCTCAGCGCTTTCATCATGATGGGCTACGCGCTGTTCCGCTCGACGACGCCCCATTACATCATCGTGCTGGCGCTCCTGACGGGCGGGTTCTTCCGATCGCTGCAATTCACCGCGCTGGGAACCCTGGCCTATGCCGACGTGCCCAATTCGTCGATGAGCAGCGCGAGCACTCTGGCGAGCATGGCGCAGCAACTGTTCCTGAGCCTCGGCGTGGCGCTCGGCGCGACGCTGTTGCACATGAGCCTGACAGCGAGCGGCTCCTCTCATCTGTTAACGCATGATTTCACACCGGCCTTCGTGGTCATGGGAGTTCTCGCGCTGCTGTCGTCGTTGTTCTTCGTCCCGCTCGAATATCACGCGGGCGACGAAGTGAGCGGCCGCCAGCGCGGCGTCGAGCTCGCGCGCACGCCGCAGACAGTCACGGAAGCGGATTGATCGCGCGCAGTCGTTTACCGAGACCGTCGATACCTTTATCGTAATGCTCGTGAACGTGGCGGAGGCGACTGTGGAGGTAAAGAACCGGCTCGGACTTCATCTCCGGGCCGCGTCCGCACTCGCGCAAACGGCGGCAAAATTCACCTCGAAAATCATGATCGGCACCGGCACGGACGACCTCGTTAACGCCAAGAGCATGACGAACCTCATGATGCTCGGCGCTGCGCAAGGCTCCAGGCTAAAGATCCGCGCCGAGGGCGCAGACGCGCGCGAAGCCCTGAAGGCGGTACAGACGCTGTTCGACGAGAAGTTCGGAGAGGAGTGACCTCACCTCTTTGTCCGAATCCTAGCCTCTCATTGTCCGAGGATGAGGTGAGGATTAGCCCCCATATCTTGATTCTGTCCGATTGGTCAGTTATACCTTCACTACCTGAAAATCTGAGGCGTGCTGCCGTTTTTTCGCTTTTTTCCCTCTCCGGCAGGCGCTATGCTGACCCTCTTGAACAGAACTAAATTGAACCCCTCAGTCACGCGCGCCGCCGCCCGCATCAGTTGAGTTCCGGTCTGCCGCGGGCATCGAGAAAAAGGCGCTTTGCAAGGAGCAATCGCGAATAATGCCGCTTAAGGATTTCCTTTTCACCTCCGAGTCGGTCTCCGAAGGCCATCCCGACAAGATGTGCGACCAGATTTCCGACGCCGTCCTCGACGCGCTACTCGCCGAGGACTCCAACTCACGAGTCGCGCTCGAGTCGCTCGCCAAGACCGGGCTGATCGTGCTCGCGGGCGAGATCACCAGCCGCGCGAAGCCCGACTACGTCAAAATCGCGCGCCAGACCGCGGTCGAGATTGGCTACAACAGCACCGAGGTCGGTTTCGACGGCAACAGTTGCGCTGTCCTCACCGCCATCGAGCCGCAGTCAGCCGATATTTCCCAAGGCGTCACCGAGGGCGAAGGACTCCACAAAGAACAGGGCGCCGGCGATCAGGGCCTGATGTTCGGGTTCGCATGCGACGAGACGCCTGAGATCATGCCGCTGCCGATCGCGATGGCGCATCGGCTGATGGAAAATCTCACCAAACTCCGCAAAACCCGTCAGCTCGATTTTCTGCGCCCCGACGCCAAGAGCCAGGTCACCGTGCGCTACGTCAACGGCCGCCCGGTCGAAGTAACCGCGGTCGTCATCTCGACGCAGCATTCGCCCGAAGTCAAATACGAAAGAATCCGCGAGTCGATCATCGAGGAACTGATCAAGAAGACGATTCCCGCGCAGTACCTGACGCGCTCGACAGTCTACCACGTGAATCCGACCGGCAGCTTCATCATCGGCGGACCGCATGGCGATTGCGGGCTCACCGGCCGCAAAATTATCGTCGATACCTACGGCGGCTACGGCCGTCATGGCGGCGGCGCGTTCTCGGGCAAAGATCCGAGCAAGGTCGATCGCTCGGCCTGCTACATGGCCCGTCACGTCGCGAAAAATGTCGTCGCGGCCGGACTCGCGACGAAATGCGAAATCCAGGTCGCGTATGCGATTGGCGTCGCCGAGCCGGTTTCGATCCTCGTCAACACCTTCGACACCGGCAAGGTGCCCGAGAACAAGCTCTCCGCAACCCTGCGCGAGCTGTTCGATTTCCGGCCCGCCGGCATCATCAAGACGCTCAACTTGAAGCGCCCGATCTATCAGCCGACCGCCGCCTACGGGCATTTCGGCCGCAACCCGCATGACGGACTGTTCCCGTGGGAGCGCGTCGACATGGCCGAGACTCTGCGCAACGCCTTCGGCCTCAACGGCCGCAGCTGATCGCGCTCGCGGGCCGCTTCACCAAATCAGATAGTAACTTTCCTGAAAGACGGAGATTCATCACGATGGCCACGACGGCGAGAAAGCTCAAAGCACTCCCCAAATCCCGCACCAACGGCAACGGCCGCGACTTCGACGTGCACGATCTTGGACTTGCCGAGGCCGGCCGCAAACGAATCGAATGGGCCGACAAGCAGATGCCCGTGCTGCGCCGCCTGCGCGAGCGATTCGCCAAGGAGCAGCCGCTCAAGGGCCAGCGCATGGGCGCATGCCTGCATATCACCTGCGAGACCGCCAACCTGCTCCGCACGCTCAAGGCGGGCGGCGCTGAAGTGATCGCGTGCGCGTCGAATCCGCTCTCGACCCAGGATGACGTCGCGGCGGCGCTCGTCGATCAATACGGTATCCCCACCTTCGCCATCCACGGCGAAGATCGCGACACCTACTACGCACATCTGCGCGCGGTGCTCGAGCGTCGTCCGACGATCACGATGGACGACGGCGCCGACCTCGTCAGCCTGCTCCACACCGAGTTCGCCAACCAGGCCGACGACGTGAAGGCCAGCATGGAGGAAACGACGACGGGCGTGATCCGGCTGCGCGCGATGGCGAAAGACGGCGCGCTCAAAATTCCAGTCGTGGCCGTTAACGACGCGCAAACCAAGCATCTGTTCGACAATCGCTATGGCACGGGACAGTCCACGCTCGACGGCATAATCCGCGCCACCGGCGTGCTGATTGCCGGCTCGGTCGTGGTCGTCGCGGGCTACGGCTATTGCGGCCGCGGTATCGCGTCACGCGCGCGCGGCCTCGGCGCCGACGTAGTCGTGACGGAGGTCAATCCGATTCGCGCGCTGGAAGCCGCGATGGACGGGTTCCGCGTGATGAAGATGGTCGAGGCGGCGAAGGTCGGCGACATTTTCATCACGGCGACCGGTGACAAGCACGTGCTGACCTCCGCGCACTTTACCCAGATGAAGGACGGCGCGTTCCTGAGCAACTCGGGCCATTTCGATATCGAGATCAACGTCGCGTACCTGAATGACGCCGCCAAAAAAGTCGATCGCGACGTGACCCGCAATATCGACGCGTACCATCTCTCCAACGGCCGCATTGTCTATCTGCTCGGTGAAGGTCGCTTGGTAAACCTCGCGTGCGCCGAAGGCCATCCCGCTCAGGTGATGGACATGAGCTTCGCGACGCAAGCGATGGCCTCGGAGTGGGCGGCGAAGGGCGCCCAGCTCGCGGTCAAGGTTCACGAAGTACCGGTCGAGATCGAAGAAGAGATCGCCGCAGTGAAGTTAGCCGCGATGAGTATCAAGATCGACACGCTCACGGCTGAGCAGCGCAAATACCTGGCAAGCTGGGAATCCGGCACCTAGCCCTTCGTTGAAAAAATTCTAGAGGGGCGGCCAGCGGCTTAGGCCTGTGCCACTCGTTCCTGCGCCTCCTTCAGGACCTCCTCAACTCTGGCTAACAGTTGAGCGGCGGTAAAAGGCGCAGGGAATGTCGCAAACCCTTCAAGGTCATCGCGATATTTGATCCTGTCGTCATCCGGGAGACCGGCGACGACGAGCACGGCCATTTTCTGGTTCCTTTCGTGCAGATACTTGGCGGCCTGATAGCCGGAGATGCTGTCAACGTGGGGGCGAATAATCAGCATGTCGATCCCGCCGTCGGCGAGCAGGTCAACGGCCCCGCCAAAACTACCTGTCGCCGAGACTACGTAACCCGCTTGTCGTAGCGTCTCCGTCAGAATGGTTCGAACTACGCCCTCAGAACTGAGGAGCAGGATCGATGCGGTGTTCTCGGCTTTGTCCATTCCAATTCCCGGAGCGGAAAAGAATCTCGA
The DNA here is from genome assembly GCA_963711565.1 of uncultured delta proteobacterium. Classification (GTDB taxonomy): domain Bacteria; phylum Desulfobacterota; class Binatia; order Binatales; family Binataceae; genus Binatus. The sequence continues at coordinate 1,173,891 of CAVQEQ010000003.1, forward strand.
TCAATGACGAACCGGCACGCGACGCTCTACCTTCATTTTCGGTGCAGTTGGCGTCATCCTTATACAGCTATAGCAGCGATGAGCATTTGGATGAAATCGCGCTTTCCTTACATGGCAACGAGGTAACCTGCGCATCGAGGTCCCACCGATGAAGCCAGAAAGAATCGACATCGAGCAGGCCCGCCACGCTACGGGACTCCGAATCGTCACGCTTGCGATGGTTCCCAGCCCGTGGGGTGAAGCCCTCAAGGGCATCCTGCATATCAAGCAACTGCCACATGCGCGCATCGGCCACATGTTCGGCTCGCCGACCAAAACGCTTCAAGAATGGACCGCGCAAGACAGTTTTCCCGTAATGGCATGGAACGACGAGCGTCCGCGCACCACGTGGATCGAGCAACTCTATCTCGCCGAGCGCTTGGCGCCGACGCCGCGCCTCATCCCGGAGCGGCTCGAGGACCGAATCCTGATGTTCGGCTACAGCAACGAGCTATGCGGCGAGAACGGCATCGGATGGACCGAGCGGCTGCGCGGAGTGCATGAGCAGGTCACGAAACCCGGCGGCGATCCGGCAGGCGTGTCGGCATACTTGGGGAAGAAATACGGTTACACGTCGGAAATCGGCAGGGGCGCGACTGAAAGAATCGTATCGGGACTGAATGCGCTAACTGCGCGGCTCGAACAGCAGAAGGCGCGCGGCAGCCGATTCTTCATCGGCGACTCGCTCTCGGCGATGGACGTCTACTGGGCCGCATTCTCGAACGCGATGAAACCGCTAGCGCCCGAGCTATGCCCGATGCCGGAAATGATTCGCGAGATGTTCACGACCACCGAGCCGAGCATCGTCGCCGCAACCAGGCCGATACTGATCGAGCACCGCGACTTCATCTTTAAGAATTACCTCGAGCTGCCGGTGGATCTGTCGTAACTGCGAAATGCTCCCGAGGACGGGGAAGCGCTCAACGTTGACTACATCGACTATCATTGAAGGAATCGCACGATGACAATGCACAATCCGCCGCATCCGGGCGAAGTGATTCGCGAACTTTGTCTCGAGCCGCTCGGCGTTTCCGTGACTGCCGCGGCCAGGAGTCTCGGCGTCACGCGCAAGGCCTTGTCGGAACTGCTCAACGGCAAATCGAGAGTCAGTCCCTCGATGGCGTTGCGGCTCGCTATCGCCTTCGACACGTCGCCCGAGAGCTGGCTCAACATGCAACAGCAGTACGACCTTTACCGCGCACGAAAGAACCCGGCCCTTCGGCGGGTCAAGCGGCTGAAGGCGGCTTGATCATCGACTAGCGCACTTTGAGCTCTTCGTCGGGTGTCTGATCCAGGTAGTCACCCGCGGGCAGACGATGCGGATTGCGATCGCGGATTGCCTTCACCAGATGAATTAGCGCTTCGATCAATTCGTGCTCGCTGAGGCGCGGATACAGCACCCGCGCGAGACGGCTGCCGTCGCGGGCGCCCCCTACCATCAGCACGTAGTCATTCTTGCCGTAGCCTACGATTCCGATCTCGGCGGTCGGCGGACGCGAGCAACTGTTCGGGCATCCGGCCATCCGGATCATCACGTCGACATTGCCCAGTCCCTCGCGCTCCAACTCCGCAAGGTAGCGCGGCAATGCGCGCTCGGCGTGTGTCATCGCCAAGCCGCAGGTCGGCTTCGCGGGACATGCCATCGCGAGCCGCCGAATCGCCGGTACCTGGCCGTCGAAGGGCACACCATGCTCGGCAAGAATGCGCTCAATCCATTCGCGACGCGCATCCGGAACGTGCGCCAGTATCAGATGCTGATTGGGCGTGATGCGCACGCCGATTCCGTCCACTTCCGCGACTATGCGGCGGATCGCGCTGCGATATTTGATCGTCTCCTCGTCGCGCACACGTCCGCTCGGAATCAGAATTCCCGTGTAGCTGAGATCGCCGGTGCCGGCTTCCCGATGCCATCCCAAATGATCGCGCACGTGCGGCAGCGGGACCGGCTCGGCGTCGGCCAGCGCGATTGCAAAGCGCTCGCGTAGAGTCTTCTTCACCGCATCGACTCCGAGGCGGCGAATCGTGTACTTCCATCGCGCCGCGCGCCGGTTGCGGCGTTCGCCATGCTCGCGCTGGATCGTCGCGATCGCTCGCACAGTTTCGAGCACCTGCTCGCGTTGCACCACGCCGAGGTAGAGCGCAAGCAGCGGCATCGTGTCGGGCTGGTTGTGCGTCGCGCCCATCCCGCCGCCGCTGTAGAGATCGTAGCCGGTGACCTTGCGCCCCTCGATGCGCGGAAGGAAGCCGACATCGTTTGTCAGCAGGTCGACGCTGTTGTCGTGCGGATGCGCAAAGCCGACTTTGAACTTGCGCGGCAGATATTGCGCTCCATAGATCGGCTCTTCCGAGTCGAGCGGTGCCACCTGCTGACCGCTCTCGTCGGCGAGGAGCACCTGGTAGTAGGCCGAACTCCGCGGCGCCATCTCGCGCGCCACCGCGTGCGCTAGTTCGTGCGAGTCGAGCGGCAGCTCAGCGTCGAGATCGTCGATCGGACTCGCGACCGTATTGCGATTCACGTCGCCGCACGCGCCGAGTGTCGTAAGCTGGTAGCCGTTGTCGCTGAGGCTCGTGTTGATCGCGCGAATCAGTGCGCTGAGATTGTGCCCGCGCACGTAGTGGAATTGAACGCCCTGCCGCGCCGTGAGACGGAGGCTGCCGTCGGCGTAGCGGTCGGCGGCCATGTCGAGCGCGAGCCATTGCGCCGGCGTGAGCTCGCCCGCGGGAATCTTGACCCGCACCATGAAAATAAAGTCGCCGTCCTTCTTGCCGCTTTCGTTGCGCTCGCGCTGTTTGTAGATGCCGAAATGCTTCGAAATTTCTTTCGCGTGCTCGCTGATCGTCTCGGCCTGCCGCGCGCTGAGCGCGTCGATCTCCGAGCGCATCGTGTGCCGGCTCTCGTGCGTCGAATGGACGTAGAAGAGCCCCTCGCTCGCATGCTTGAGGCGCTCGACGGTGGACATTTCCGCCGCGCTCGCGTTTTCGAGCGTCACGGGCTCGTGGCGGTGATGCTTTGGTTCCATCGCAGAAGTTGTAAGGCGCGCGCTAGTCGTCGATCTTGACGTGCGACCAGCGGCGGTAGATCTCGCCGCATCCGACCGACGCCGCTATGAGCAGCAGCGCGAGAAAAAATTTCGGCGACAGCGGATGCCATAGGGCGTCGCCGAGAAAGGCGTAGAGGATCGTCCCCGGAATCATGCCGATCATCGTCGCCCAGAAGTAATCGTGAAACGTGATCGGAGACGCACCCGCTAACAGGTTCAGCGCGTTGTACGGAATCACGGGGACAAAGCGGAGGTAGAGTATTATCTGGAAACCGTGCTTCGCGATTCGCTGCAACATCGCGCGGAATCGTTCGCCGACGATTCGCTCGACGAACGACTTGCCGAGAAATCTTCCCGCCGCGAACGCGACGATCGCGCCAATGTCGCCGCCGATCAGCGAGTACACCGAGCCCCATACGGCGCCGAACGCCAGCCCGCCCGCGATCGTCATCACCGCGCCGGGTACCAGGAACGACGGCCCCACCGCGTAGAGCAGCATGTAAACGACGGGGCCCCACGCGCCCCACTGAACCACCTGGGCCTTGACTGTCGCGGGATCGCTGAACCAATTCCAGTGTTCGATGAGAAGCCAGATTGAGCCGCCGACGATGATCGCGATAAGCGCGACCTTGACGAAGTTCATCAGCGACGAGCCGCTTGCGCTGGGCTTGTCCGGTTGAGTTCCGATTGGGTTGACGGCTGCCACGATCCCTAGATGATATTGGGCGGCGCCGCGGTGAGACAAGGCTTCGCGTGCGCGTTGTCGGGGCGTCGCGATGCTACTAAAGTCGGCGCAGTGATCAACTCATGAAATCTCCAGGGAAGAAACTTCAATGAACGAACTCGCGGATAAAGTCGCAATCATCACCGGCGGCGGCTACGGAATCGGCAAACAGATCGCGCTGAAGTACGGCGCGGCCGGCGCGAAGATCGTAGTCGCGGCGCGGTCCGTTGAACCGATGAAACAGACCTGCGCCGAACTCGAGCGCCTCGGCGCGCGCGCGATTCACGTGAGCACTGACGTCTCCAAGGAAGCCGACTGCGCGAAGATGGCAGCCGAGACGATTAAGGCATTCGGCCGCATCGATATCCTCGTCAACAACGCCGGCATTTCGGGGCCGACCAAGCGGATAACCGACATGTCGCTGGCCGAATGGCAGGAGACGATTGATATCGACCTGACCGGAACCTGGCTCGCGACGCGCGCGGTGCTGCCGACGATGGACAAGCAACGCGCCGGCAACGTTATCAACATTTCGTCAGGCGCGGGCCGGCGTGGCTTTCCGCTGCGCTCGCCATACGCGGCGGCAAAGTGGGCAATGATTGGCCTCACGCAAACGATTGCCGGCGAATGGGGTCAGCGCGGCATCCGATGCAACTGCATTTGCCCCGGCGCGATCGAGGGCGAACGAATCGAGCGCGTGATGCGCGCGCGGGCCGAAGCGTTGAAGCAGCCTTACGAGCAAATCAGGGCCGGCTTCGTGTCGCAGGCCGCGATGGCCAGGATGGCGACGGAGGAAGAAGTCGCGCGCGTAGCGCTGTTCCTCGCGCTCGACACGTCGGCGGGAATGACCGGTCAGACGATCAACGTCGATTGCGGCAGCATCATGAATTAGGGCGCGGCTTCCGTGCGCAGACAGAGTCCCGGACGGCGCGCGCAACGATTGCCGCATCACCAAGTCCTGATTGCCGGCCTGCAGAAAAATCGGCGGAACCGCGCGCACTCCCAGGCGAACGACAGCTACCTGAGCAGCGGCCATCACTATTACAACGTCTCGATTCCGACTCTCAGGACGCTCGCGAAAGCGTGGCTGAAGGAGAATGGCGGAATTCCGGACGCGGAGTTCATCGCCGTTCTCGACGGTCTCTATCGCGGGAAATCGTATGAAGAGAAGGTGCTCGCGAGCATCCTGCTCTCGTATCATCGAACCGCGCCCGGAACGATCGGGCCAAAGCTGCTTGATGACTGGCTCGATCATCTTGTCGGATGGGCGGAGATCGATTCGCTTTGCGTGTGCTGGGCGTCGGATGCGAGAAGCAATTTCACGAACGACGAGATCCTCGCCAATTGGAGCACATGGGCGCGATTCATACGGACCCTCTCGCGCGACCAGAACATCAACAAGCGCCGCGCGGCGTTGGTCTTCCTGACCGTCCCGCTTCGCTATTCGGAGGATAAAAGACTCGCCGCGCTTGGGTTCGAAGTGATCGAAAAGCTGAAGCCTCAGCGACACATCATAATCACCAAGGCGGTGTCCTGGCTGCTGCGCAGCATGGTGCGGCACCACAAACGCGCGGTCGCCGCTTACGTCCGGGAAAACCGGCATTCGCTTCCTGCGATCGCGGTGCGCGAAACTTCCCGCAAGATCGCGACGGGACGGAAGTAGGCAGCTACCAGAGCGAGGAATGAATCAACGCGCGATGTCGTGGTCGCGGACGGTGCCGGCGAAGCCGCCGCTCTCGAGGCGCTTCATCAACTCGCGCGCGAGCACGGGCGAGCGATGGCGTCCGCCGGTGCATCCGAGACCGACCGTCAGGTAACTCTTGCCCTCGCGCTGATAAAGCGGAATCAGAAAATCGAAAAGTCTGCCGACCTCGTCGATAAAGCGCCGCGACTCCGGCTGCGCCATCACGTACTCGCGCACGCGCGGGTCGTTTCCCGTGAGCGGCCTCAACTCGGGGACGAAAAACGGATTCGGAATAAACCGCACGTCGAGCACAACGTCCATCCCGACCGGCAAGCCGTACTTGTAGCCGAACGAGACGATCGATACCGACATCCGCGATCCCGCGCTCGCTCCGAGCACTGCCGCCGTGACCACCTCGCGCAGTTCGTGGACGGTGAGGTTGGTGGTGTCGATCACGCGATTGGCGCGTTCGCGCATCTCGGCCAGCGCGAGGCGTTCGACACGAATGCTCTCGGCCACGGTCGCACCACTCGCGGCCATCGGATGCGGCCGGCGGCTCTCAGAGTAACGGCGCGCGAGCACGTCGTCGGAGGCGTCGAGAAAAATTACTTCGGGATGGATTCCGGCCGCGTCGAGTTCCGCGAATATCCCCGGCCATTGCGGGAAGAACAGCCGTTCGCGCGAGTCCACTCCGAGCGCGACACCCTTGAGCGCGGGATCGCGGCTCGCGGCGAGCATCGCGACGTTGGGCGCCAGCGCGACCGGAAGATTGTTGACGCAGTAGAAGCCGAGGTCCTCGAGCACGCGCATCGCCGACACGCGCCCCGAACCCGAGACACCGGTGACGATTATCAGGCGAGGTGGCTGAGGCGAGCTCATCGAACGCGACTGGTCGTCTCAGTACTTGTTGTCTTCTTCCTTGATCAGCGAGTACAGCTCGGCGCCGTCTTTGGCGGCGAGCAGATGGCTTCGAAAAGACGCTTCCTTGAGCAATCGCGAAACGCGCGCGAGCGCCTTCAGATGCAGACTGGCGGAATCCTCAGGCGCGACGAGTACAAAAAATATCTGCGACGGCTCACCATCGAGCGAATCGAAATCGACTCCCTCCGCATGGCGGCCGAATGCTCCGATAATCTTCGTCACCCCGCGCAATTTGCCGTGCGGGATCGCGATGCCGTCGCCGATCGCCGTCGAGCCCAGCCGCTCGCGCTCGGCCAGCACCGCGGTCAGGTCGGCGAGCTTGATCTCCGTGTACCTGGCGGCCAGCGCTTTCGCGAGTTCACTCAGGACGTCGGGCTTGGTTGTGCCCTTCAGGTCGGGAATGACCAGGTCAGGGCTGAGAATATCGGTAATTTTCATTTCGTCGTTTTACGTCCAGTGCAAAATCAAAATTGAAATATCGGGATTCGCGAACCCGCGGCGAATCGGATGCCGCGAATCAAATTTCCTCACTGCCGCTCAGGACCTCGCCGGTCGAGGGCGATCTGACTTTTTTCGCCTTGAATTTTTCCAGATGCTTTTTCAGTTGGCGTCCGACTTTGTCGGTGAGCAAATCGATCACCGAGTAGAGATCCTTGGTTTCTTCCTGCGCGCTCACTGACAGGCGCCCTGATTTGACAGTAACTTCGCCGTGCTGCCGATATTTGTCAACCGTGAGAATCAGATGAGCCTGGCAGGTCCGCTTGAGCAACTTGCCGACGTGCGCGAGTTTTCGTTCCGCATACACCCGCAGCGCATCGGTCGGCTCGACATGCCGGAACGTCACCGTAACTTCGGTCACCGGGGCGTTTGCGAGCCGCGCCGCGCGCCGCACTTTTCGGATTGCCGCGCGCCCGCGCTTGCCCTGCTTTTCGTTCTTGCTCATCTGCTCTCTCGATTGCCGCTGCCCGGCGCCGTCATCCGATCTGCTTGCGATTCGCCGACGGCGGGATTCCCATCGCCTGTCGATACTTGGCCACCGTGCGGCGCGCGATATTGATCTGCCTGGCGCGCAACATTTCCGCGATCGCCTGATCCGAGAGCGGGCTTTGCGGAGTCTCCAACGTCACCATCCCGCGGATCTGTTCCTTGACCGTTTCGGCGCTCACGTCCTCGCCGCCGGCGCCCTTGACGCCCGAGGTAAAGAAAAATTTCAGCTCGTAAATCCCCTGCGGCGTATGCGCGTACTTGTTGGCGGTTGCGCGGCTGATCGTGGACTCGTGCATCCCGATGTCTTCGGCAACGTCCTTCAGCACCAGCGGTTTCAGCAGGCTGATGCCGTGATCGAAGAACGCGCGCTGGAATTTCACGATCGAGGTCGCCACTTTGAAGATCGTCTGCTGGCGCTGGTAGATCGATTTCACCAGCCATCGCGCCGAGCGCAGCCGCTCCGCCAGGTACTCGCGCGTCTCGGGCGCGACGTCGGCGTCGTTGAGCACGCGCTGGTAGTAACCGGCCAGGCGCAGGCGCGGCACCGCGTCGCGATTGAGCGTGACGACGTACTCTTCGCCGACTTTGTGGATATAAACGTCGGGCGTCACGTAGGTCGGCTCGTCGCCGCCGTAGTCGCGTCCCGGCTTGGGCTCGAGCAGCGAGATTATCTTGGCCGCCTGCCCGACTGTTTCGATCGGCACGCCGAGGACTTTCGCGATTTCGGCGTAGCGATGCTTCTCGAGCAGGTCCAGGTGATTGCTGATAATTCGCGCGGCCAGCGATTCTTCCATCCCGAGATTCTGCAACTGCGCGAGCAGGCATTCGCGCAGATCGCGCGCGGCGACGCCGGGCGGATCGAAACGCTGCACCCGCGCAAGCACCCGCTCGACTTCGGCGGGCGCGACTTCAAGCTGCGCCGCCAGCTCATCGACAGGAGTTTCCAGGTATCCGTCTTCGTTGAGATTGTAGATGATAGTCGCGCCGATCGGCTGGTCGGATTCGGGCAAGCTCGACATTCTTAGCTGCCACATCATGTAGTCTTCGAGCGAACTTCGGCGCAGCGGCGTGTTTTCGAGCGCGCTGCGATGGTCGTCGTCGTTGTCGGCCGGCGCGCTTTCCTGCCAGTTGTTCGAGTAGGTCTCGAGATACTCGCGCCAGTCGAGCTTTTCGAGATTGTTGAGTTCCTTGATCTCGAGCGCGGCGTCGCGCGCCTCGACTTCGATGGTGGACGCGGGTTTCTCCTCGCGCGATCCCGTCTCCCAGTCGTCATCGGAGTTCGCGCCATTGAGGCCGTCGGTCTCAGGCGGCAGCGGTTCTCCATCGGCTTCCGCGGATGCTTCAGGATCCGACCTCTCGGATTCCGACGCGGCTTCGGCGGGACTTTGATCGAGCGGCTCGAGCATCGGATTCTGCTCGAGTTCCGATTGCACGATCGCTTCCAGCTCCGGGAGCGAAAGCTGCAGAATCTTGATCGCCTGCTGCAGCTGCGGCGTCATCACCAGTTGCTGGCGAAGCCGCAGATCCTGACCGAGTTTTACTTCCAGCGCCATCGCAGAATTGCCTACTGTTCCGCCGTATCTCCCGGCGTCGCGCTCGCTCCTGGCGACGAGTCGGAGTGAGGAAAGAGCACCGCGTGCGCGCAATCGACCACGCTCTGGCTGGTATTCAGATACACCGTGATCTTGCAACCGGTAATCTGATCGTTGCCGTCGTGCGCGACCGGACTGCCGGTCAAAATCACGGTGCGCTTGGTCTGGTCCATGACGCCGTGCTTGCCCGTCGCCCACCGCGTGCCCTGGCTCAGCCGCACGTTGCCGTCGGCGACCATGTCCTTCATCTGTTTGAAGTCCTTGTCGAAATAGTTCACGCGCAACTGGTCGCTGGTAAGTTGTGAGTCGGCCTGGGTCGCGTGAACGTTGCCAGTCCACAGGACCGAATGATTCGTGTAGTCGAGCGACATCGACGTGGACTTGATGTAGATCGGCGCCTTGCTGTTGCCGAACTGCATCCCGCCAAAGGCACCGCCCTGGTCAGGCGGATTCGATGCGAGATTAGTTTCGCCGCCGGCCGCCGTGCCCGACGCCGTCTTATGAGCCTTGTGCGGTGCGGCAGCCTCGGCCGGCGCACTGGCAACCGGCGGAGCCGTCGCCGCGGGTGGCGGCGATGGCGGTTCGGGATTGGCGGCGTCAGCCGGAACCGGCGCGAGCACCATCGGCGGCGCGATCGCGCCGGGTGGAGCAGTCGCCGCCGTCGTCACTGGCGTTGAATCGGGAACAGCCGCCGCAGGAGCGGTCGTGGTAGTCGTGGCAATCGAGGGCGCTGCGGCGGGCGCGGCGTCCGCTGCGGTCACCGGCACTGCCGGCGCCGCTGGCGGAACTGGGGCAGGCGCGGCTGCAACGGGAGGCGGCGAAGGCGGTACCGGCGCAGGAACGGCTGCGACTGCCGGCGCCGCTGCCGGAGGCAGCGGCGCGATAGGCTTGACTGCCGTGGACGGCGCGGCCGCAGGCGCGACGTCTGCGGCGGTCACCGGCACGTCCGGCACCGACGACGGCGCCGCGGCGGGCGCGACCGCGACGGCAGGCGCCGCGGGCGGCGCTTCTGCCGGAGCCGTCGCGACTGCCGGCTGGGCCTGCGTGCCGCTGTCCGCCGCGGGCGCAGCCGGCGGCGCGCCGGGTACTCCACCGGTCACACTGATCGAATCGTCGCCCGATTCATCGCTGTTAGCCGGTTGCGGAGCGGCTACGGGCGGCGGCGCCGAACTGGCCGGTACATTGCGAATCGAATCGCCGACTGTCTTCGCGTCCGGCGAACCCATCGGCGCGTTGTTGCCATCCTGCGCCAACGCCGCCGATGCGAGCGCGATTGCGACTATCGCGGTCGCGACGATATGCGCCGCTCGACTAACTTTGCTTCGGTTTTTCACTATCTTTTTTTGGCGTAACTTCAGTCTGAACCTGCGTATGAAGCTCGAACACGCGCGTCTTGGGGTGACCGCTCAGTCCGATCCCCGTCACTTTTAATCCGTCGCCCACGATCGTCACGAGGCCGGGCGCATCGACCTGGTCGTCATCCGGCATAAAGGTCGCCGAATCCGTGGTGAGCACATAGTCGCCCAGGTGGATGATCGTCCCGCCGGTCAAGTGCGCGCGAGTCACATGATTCCCGTTCAAGGTCAAATCAGCATGCGGCGAGTTGACGACCACTGGCTTGCCGTCCGACGAGACCATCGTGACTACCGCATCGGTCAGCTTGAGCGTGGTCTTGTCGGCCGAGTAGTCCGCCTCGCCAGCCGTCAGCACCCACTGACGTTCGCCGGCTTTCATTTGCGTCCAGTGGAAATTATGCGCCCGCAGGAGAGTTCCCGGGACCAGCCCAGCCGCCGTCTCCAACACTTGGGTGGCAGAGCGATGGCGGACGATCCATACCGTCGCAATCAGCAGGACAATCAGCGCTACTGCGCCGAAACCAGCCAGCGCCTTAGCGATTTTCCTGGGACTCAAGTTCCATCTCTCCGATTACTCACGGTATCAAGTGCTTTTTTTAGAGTAAACCGAACGGGCATTCGGCACCATACTTGCAATCCGCCGCGAACTTGCACTCAATATTCGGCGGACGGAGGCGCTTGACCTCATCCGATCGGGCTACTGCAAATCAGTGAGCCGCGTGAGCCACTTGATGTATTTGCTTCAGCGTTTCGAGCAAGGCCGGCAGGTCGTCAAGCCGATATGAATTGGGGCCGTCGCTGAGCGCGCGGTCGGGGTCCTCGTGCACTTCCATGAAAATTCCGTCGATCCCGGCCGCCGTCGCCGCTCGTGCAAGCGGTGCCACGAATTCGCGCTGACCGCCGGAGTATCTGCCGCCCTCGCCCGCTCCGGGAAGCTGCGCTGAATGAGTCGCGTCGAAGACGACGGGATAGCCGAAGCCGCGCATTATCACGAGCGACCGCATGTCGGAAATCAGATTGTTGTAGCCGAATGAAAACCCGCGCTCGGTCAGAATGATTCGAGTCGTGCCTGCGCTCTCGGCCTTTGCGATCGCCGCCTTCATATCCCATGGCGCGAGGAACTGCCCCTTCTTGATGTTGACGGCACATCCGGTCTTCGCCGCCGCATCGATAAGATCGGTCTGTCGCGAGAGCAACGCGGGAATCTGGATAACGTCAACGACCTGCGCCGTCGGCGCCGCCTGGGACGGTTCGTGGATGTCGGTCAGCACGGCGACGCCCGCCTCGCGCTTCACCCGCGCCAGAATCTCGAGCCCCTCGACCAAACCGGGGCCGCGAAACGAGCTGTGACTCGATCGATTGGCCTTGTCGAACGAAGATTTGAAAACGAACGGCAGCTTGGCGCGACGCGCGATATCCGCAAGCTTCGTCGCATGCCTAACGCATGACTCGTAGCTCTCGATCACGCACGGACCCGCGATCAGCACGAGCTCCGGCCCGCCAAAGACGGCGTCGCCGGCTTTGACTTGGGCGACGCTCACGAAACCGATCTCAGCTCCCGCACCTTCGGACGTTTCTCTCCAAGCTCGGCCCGGCGCTGCACGGCCGCGCGAATCAGGCCGCGGAACAGCGGATGACAATCAAGCGGTCGCGACTTCAACTCAGGATGGAACTGGCCGCCGAGGAACCACGGATGCCCCTTCAACTCCATTATCTCGACCAGGCTGTTGTCGGGTGAGACACCGGTCGCGACGAGTCCCACTTTTTCGAGTCGCTCGCGATACGAATTGTTAACTTCCCAGCGATGGCGATGACGCTCTGAGATGCGCGCCTTGCGATAGAGCGACGCCGCGAGCGATCCCGACGAAAGCACGGCCGGGTATGCGCCGAGGCGCATCGTGCCGCCTTTCTTCGAGATGTCTTTTTGCGAATCCATTATGTGGATGACGGGGTCGGGCGAGTCGGGCGCGTTCTCCGACGTGTTCGCGCGCTTGAGGCTGAGCAGGTTGCGTGCGGCCTCGATCACCATCATATGCAGGCCGTAGCAGATGCCCAGAACCGGCACGCCGTTCTCGCGCGCGTAACGCACGGCGCGAATCATGCCCTCGGTGCCGCGCTCGCCGAAGCCGCCGGGGACGATTATCGCGTGCGCATTCGCGAGCCGCTCCTCGACGTTCTGCTTCTCGAGCTCTTCCGAATCGACGTAGTCGATATTGACGCGCGCCTCGTTAGCGATTGCGCCGTGCGCGATCGCTTCGTGCAGGCTCTTGTACGAATCCTGCAGGTTGACGTACTTGCCGACCACCGCGACGTTGACGGTGAGCTTCGGATTCTGCGCGGTCTTGACGATTCGCCGCCACTTGGAGAGGTTCGGCGCGCCGGTCCAGATGTTGAGCTTCTCGCATACGCGCTGATCGAAGCCCTCGTCGTGAAAGCGGATCGGCACTTCGTAGATCGTCGGCACGTCGGGCGCCGAGATGACGCAGTTCTCCTCGACGTTACAGAAATGCGCGATCTTCTTTTTCAGATTGTTTTCGAGTTGCCGATCGCATCGGCACAGCAGGATGTCGGGCTGAATCCCGAGCCCCGTCAGCTCCTTCACGCTGTGCTGCGTGGGCTTGGTCTTGAGTTCGCCGGCGGTCGGGATAAACGGGACCAGCGTCAGATGCACATACAGAACATTTTCGCGGCCGAGGTCCCAGCGGAACTCGCGCACCGCTTCCAGGAATGGCAGGCTCTCGATATCGCCGACCGTCCCGCCGATCTCGACGATGATCAAATCCGATCCCTCGGCGGCGGCCAGGATGCGTCGTTTGATCTCATCGGTGATATGCGGAATCACCTGCACGGTCGCGCCGAGGTAATCGCCGCGCCGCTCCTTCTGAATTACGGTGTCGTAGATCTGGCCGGTGGTGCAGTTGTTGCGCTTGCCCATCGGCGTCTGCACAAAACGCTCATAGTGCCCGAGGTCGAGATCGGTCTCGGCGCCGTCGTCGGTGACGAACACTTCGCCGTGCTGCGTCGGACTCATCGTGCCGGGATCCACGTTGATATACGGATCCATCTTGAGCATCGTGACCTTGAGCCCGCGCGCCTCGAGCAGTGCGCCGAGCGACGCGGCGGCCAGGCCCTTGCCGAGCGACGAGACCACGCCGCCCGTTACGAAAATAAATTTTGTCTTTCCCCTCTCCACGTCGAATCCCTCCCCATCCTCATCGAGTTGAATCCGAAGCCGCCTCGCGGGCGCGCACCAGGTCGTCCGCGGTATCTACTTCAAGTGACGGCGCCACCGACTTGATCACTCTAATAACGTAACCATGCTCGAGCGCACGCAACTGCTCGAGCTTTTCAATTCTCTCCAGCACACTCGGCGGAAGGGCGGCGAATTTCATGAGGAAGTCGCGCCGGTACGCATAAACGCCGATATGACGGAGCGCCTCCTTGGGCATCCCGCCGTCACGCGCGTGAGGAATCGGGCTTCGTGAAAAGTATAGCGCGTTGCCGCCAGCCCCGCACACGACCTTCACTTTGTTCGGATCGGTCCATTCGAGCAGGTCAATGATCGGCGTCGCCAGCGTCGCCATTTGAATCGACGCGTCGGCGCGCATCGCGTCGGCCAGCGCGTCGAGATCGGCCGGCGCGATGAACGGCTGATCGCCCTGCACGCCAAGAAAAACGTCGCCGTCGATTTTCGATGCGACCTCGGCGATTCGATCGGTGCCGCTCTCATGCGCCGCCGAGGTCATCATCGCTTCGCCGCCGGCCGCGCGCACGGGCGCCGCGATCCGCTCGTCGTCAGTGGCAACGATCACGCGCGCGATCGATTTCGCCTTCGACGCCTGCCGCCACACGCGCACGACCATCGGCACTCCGGCGATCTCCGCGAGCGCCTTTGCGGGCAGGCGGGAAGATCCGTACCGCGCCGGTACGACGGCAATCACCGAGACATCGGCCAGAAACTTTCTCCGATTTTCGAGGTTGTCGATTTGAGGGACACGAACGACGGTAACCGACCGCCGCGATGTTTGTCAATTTCGCGCGGCTCGATTACCAACAGTTCCGCGAATTTCGTCACTGCCCCTATTCGTAAAGGGCGGGCACCGATACTCCTGCGCGATACACGGTGCTCGACAGCACCAGGCGAGGACCCTGCGCGCAGTTCGTCGACCCCGCATGCAGTATCAGCGGATGCGTCATGAAGACGTCGCCCGGCTCGCCCGTCATCTCGACCACGCGAATGTTGACGTCGCCGATCGTGGCGCCGTCTTTCACGAACTCCCGCACGCGATCGACGTTCGCATCGAACGAGCACAGTCCCTTGACCCAGGGATGGTTGCGAATCAAGCCCTCGCGCGCCTCGGCCGATCGCAGCTTCTCAGCCGCTATCTTGTCCGCGAGATCCTGCACGAGCCGATGCGATCCCGCGAGAAAGAGCGTGCCGCCGCCTGTCGGGCGCAATTTTGCCAGGCACACGAAGAGCCGCACAGCGAAGAGACCTTCCAACCTATGCGGCGCGGGGAAATCCAGATGCCAGCTCTTATGCGGAACGTCCCATCGCTTGGTGGATTCGGGAAACGTGACGAGCAGCGAGGCCCATCGCTCCGGCCTTTGCCAATTGCCGTTCCCCACAAGATTGTCGAGCGCCTCGCGAACCGCCGGACTGCCGATCTCCTCGAAGTTCTCCGACTTCGGCAAATCGTGAAACCCGGCAACTCGACGCGCGCGCCACGTACTCGGGTCATCTCTGCGAATCTGAAATCGCCTGCCGAGCGTCTCCCACACGCGATCGCACATCTTCGCCGCATCGCGCGACGCAATCGCGCCCGCGACGCGCACGACGCCCAATCGATCGAATTCTTCGCGCTGTTCAGGTGTCATGGCTTTGTTAACGTCGCAGTTGCAGCAGGTCCCAGCGGTTGCCGTAGAGGTCTTCGAACACTGCGACGGTGCCGTAGGACTCGTCGCGGGGACTTTCGCAAAACTTGACGCCGCGCGCGAGCATCTCGCGGTAGTCGCGCTGAAAGTCGTCGGTGTGAAGGAAAAATGAAACCCGGCCGCCGGTCTGATCGCCTATTCGCGCCGTCTGCTCGGGCGTCAACGCCTGGGCGATCAGCAATCGCGTTTCGACGGACCCGGGCGGCGCGAGCAGCACCCAACGCTTGCCGCCGCCAAGCGGAGTATCCTCGACCAGCTTGAATCCGAGCGCGTTCGTGAAGTATTCGACCGCCTCATCGTAATCACGCACGACGAGTGCGACGTACCCGATGCTTTGACATTTCCTCGTTTCCATTTTTCTCGGTGCCACAAATAAACGAGCGGCCCATTATGAGCCGCCCATCGAAAGCTATCGCGAGACGCGCGCGCTGACTACTTGCCGCGAATTCTTGTCCGCCGCATCTTGCGCAGGCGGGACTTTGCCTGATGCGGATCGCTCTTTTTCTTGCGCGCCAGTTTGCGATTGCGCCGGTTGCGCTGCTTCGATGCTACCTTCATTGGTTCTCCTGGTTCGGATTATTCGACGGCGGCGCGGACCCGTTGTACGCCTCGCCCCCCAGTGTGTGCGGCGCGGTGAACGCGATCGGGCTTATCGCAGTCACTTCCGTCGCCGTTCCCTCATCCTGCGCGATCACCCGCCCGAGAGGCTCGCCCGTCGTGATCGGCCCGTCGATCGCCGGCGCCACATCGTACACCAGCTTTACCGCCGAGGCATCGGCCTTCGGCACCACGAGTTTGAGTTCACTCGACGCGACCGGTTGAATGAGCGGACCTTCGTGGACCTGCACATGGACCGGCAGCGGCTGCCCGGACTTGAGCAGCGACACCGAGGTGAATCGATCGAAGCCCCACTCCATCAATTTCGCCGCCTGCGCAAAGCGCTGCGCATTCGACGGCGCGCCAAGAATCACAGCGATCAGCCGCATGTTGTCGCGCTTGGCCGTGGTGGTGACGTTAAATCCCGCCTGGAACGTGAAGCCGGTCTTGAGCCCGTCACATCCTTCGAAATGCCCGATCAGATGATTGGTGTTGTTCAGGATCGCGACGCCATTGTCAAAATCCATGTGCTCCTGCCCCGACCACATCAGCAGGTTGGTCTCGCGGATTATCGCGCGGCCCACAATCGCGAGGTCGTAGGCGGTCGTGCGATCGGCGTCATGCGTCGGGCGCGGCGGCAGCCCATCGACGGTCTGATACTCCGTATGCGTCATGCCGAGTTGCTGCGCCCGCTCGTTCATCATGCGAACCATCGCCTCGACCGAACCGCCGATCTTTTCCGCGACCGCGACCGCAGCGTCGTTGGCCGATTTGACCAACGCCGCCTTCATCAACTCGCGCAGCGGATAAACGTCGCCCTCTCTCAGGCCGACGCGCGAACCGCCGGTGTGGGCGGCGCGTTCGGAGATTCTCACCAGATCGTTGCCGCTGAAGCGGCCCTCATTGATCTGCTCCTGCGCGACCAGCAGGTTCATCATCTTGGCCATCGAGGCCGGCGGCCACTCCATGTCGGCGTTGTACGCCATCAGCACGCGGCCGCTGTCCGCGTCCTCGAGCAGCGCGCCCTTGTAGAGCGGGATGCTGGATGTCGCCGCCCTCGACGTATGCCTCGAATGTACCGTCTTATGCACCCGGCGCCATTCGGTCGTCGCGCCGGCCGGCGATGCTGCGAGCAAAACCGCCGCGCTCAACATCAGTACTGCCGGGACAAATTGTGCCGCTGACTTTAGACTAAAGACTGACCGCCGCCGCTTCCCCAAATCCGCCACCTGCCTTTGTCGTCTGCCGTGATCCGATTCACCGCGCCTAGGGATTGCGAATAAAACCGCCGCCGTCGCTTGCGCCCTTCGCGCCCCCGCTGCTCTCGACGTGCTGCAGAATCGCAAGATTGGTCCTTGCGGGCGTGTAATCGGGAATCTCACCAACCAGCTCGTTCCATTCCTGGCTCGCCCTCACGTATTTGCCTTCCTCGGCGTAAATTGCGCCGAGCGTGTTGCGCGCGTCCGGTTGACTCGGATCGATCTGTAGCGACAGTAGCGCTTCCTGCTCGGCTTGTGCGAGTGCCCCGCGACGCTCATAGGCGAGCGCGAGGTTAAAATGCGTCTCCGGCCGCTCCGGTCCAAGCAGCGCCGCCAACCGCAGCACTTCGGTCGCGTCGCGCGTCTGCCCGCTGTCAAGATAGAGCAGCCCGAGGTTCAGGAACAACTGCCAATCGTCGAGGCCAAGCTCGATCGCCTTCTGATACTCGGCGAGTTCCTGGCGATGCTCGCCGACGACGCCGTAGGCAAACCCCAAATGATAATGCGCGAGCGCGTTGCCGGGGTCGTCGTCGATCACGATGCGGTGGCGGCGGATAGCTTCGGGATAATCTTCCATGCCCAGGAAATAGTCTGCCAGCGGATCGCAGACCTGATCGTCGGAACTGCTGTTGGCGCTCGCCCGCGCCCTGACCGGCGACTGGAGTACCAGTGCGATCAGTGCGACCAGGCAAATGCTCGAACGCCGAAAGCTCAACAACTTCTTGGTTCCCCTGCGGCCCGCGAAACCCGCAGGAAGAAATTCAATGCTAGCAGGAATTTTCGCTACAAAAAAACGCGCAGCGCGTTTTGCAACGCTGCGGGTCAAAAGAAGGCGTCGTGCCGCTCGCCGCGAGCCGGATCAATCCGGCTTCAGAGAACCGGCCGAACGCCGGAGGCATAGCCGAAACTGTGCCCCCCGACCCTGAATGGATCGAAGTACCTCAGGCCATTCGAAACAGGGCGGCCGCTGTGCGCGGTCGCCCTGTCGAGTTTTCCCTCAAGCTGTTACGGATTGGCCGGAGGAGCCATGGCCGGCGATGCTTCCGCCGCCGGGGACGCCATCGCGCCACTGTCGCTGCTCGCGGCGGCCGCCTTGTGATGGTGGCGATGATGATGCTTGGGGGTCGCCGCCGGCGATGCATCAGCTGCTGGCGCTGACATCCCCGAGTCGCCGCCTGCCGCTGGCGACGGGGCCGCGTCCTGGGCAAATGCCGGCATCGCCAAAGCAGCGGCAAAGAAAGCTGCGGAAAGAACTGAAAGGGTGCGCTTCATACTCCTGGATCTCCTTGATCTGAGCGGTCCCTTAATGGGCCGCAATGTGACTATTAAGGGTATTGCTATACCTGTGCCATCGGGGTAACGGCAAGATGTTGAGAGAACAATGCCATAATTTCTTCGCGAGAGCACGCCACGATGACCCAATCGGTCTATCGTCTATCCGCTTTGCGTATCCGTTGTCTCCGTTCACGGCTGCCCTGAACCACCCTGCGCCTGCCCTTCGCGCTCTGCTCTAAGCTCGCGATACAGCGCTATAAGCTCCTTAAACGCCCGCGCAACCACCTTGAGATTTGCCCCCGATTGCTCGCCCGTCAGTCGCGGCAGATGTTGCACGTCCACCTCTTTGACCTTCGCCTTGCGCCCAGCCACTCGCGCCATCAGCTCGGTCGAGATCATCGCGCCATGCGCCCGCAATTCCATCCCCTCGAGCATTTCGCGCTTGAACAATTTGAATCCGCAGTCGATATCGCTGATCGTGATGCCAAGCAGGACACGGACCAGCGTCGTCCACGCCTTGCCATTGATGCGTCGCATTAGAGGGTCGGCGCGATGCGCGCGTCGTCCGCATACCACGTCGTACTCGGGAACGAACGGCGTCAACCGCTCCAAGTCCGCGGGATCGAACTGCCCATCGCCGTCGCATAGCAGCACATGCTGCAAAGTCGCGGCGCGAATCCCCGAGATCACCGCGCCGCCGTAGCCGCGGTTGACGGGATGACGCACTACCTTGACGTGCGAATCTTCCGCGGCCAGCCGCTCGGCGATCTCGCCGGTGCGATCGCGGCTGCCGTCGTCAACCACGATCACCTCGAAGTTGTCCGCAACGCGCGGGCATTCGGCAACCCACGAGCGCACGACACGCTCGACGTTGCCTTCCTCGTTATGCGACGGCAGGAAAACGCTGATGCCGGGGATTCGGACCGGGGCGCTCACGATGGCGTGTGCGGCTTAATCGCCAATCTCGCGGTACCCGCCGCGGAAGAACAGCAGCGGCTTGCCCTCGTGCGGAGTTTCGGCCTGCTCGATCTCGCCGATGTAAATCGTATGGTCGCCGCCGTCGATCGCGGTCGTCACCTTGCACTCGAGATATGCGAGCGCGCCGTCAAGGATAGGGGCGCCGTTCGCGCCGGCTTTGTAACTGACACCCTCGAACTTGTTGCCCCCGCTGACCGCGAACTTGCGCGACAACGCCTCCTGATCCGACGCCAGCACGTTGACGGTAAAGATTTTGGTCTCCTCGAAGCACGGATAGCTCTCGGCCTTCTTGTCCACGCAGATCAGCGCGAGTGGCGGTATCAGCGAGACCGACGTGAACGCGTTGGCGGTCAGGCCATGCAGCTCGCCCGAGCTGCGCAGCGACGTGATCACGGTGACGCCCGTCGCGAAATGCCCCATCACGCGCCGCAGTTCGTTCTTTTCGATTGGCATCCCAAATCTCTCCGCGCGCGGATGCTATCAAAGAAGGTCTTGAGCGGCCAAGCGCGCGGTCAATCCCATCCCGAGCGGTCGCGTGCTACCACTTGCTTGCCGCCGAGGTAAACGTAGTCGAGATCGAGCGACGTCAACGGGCGCTCGTTTGCGTTCACGCGCACCCCCACCGGTGACGCGATAAAAATTGTGTGGTCGCCCGCCACTCGGCTATCCACTACGCGGGCTTCCAGAGCGATCATCGCGAGTTTCAGCCACGGCACCGCAAGCGTCGGCGACAACTCGAATTCAATCGTGTCGAGATTGTTGTCGCGGCGCGCGCGCGGCGAATAAAAATAATCTTCGAGTTCCCGCCCGCGGCGTCCCACGATGTTCAGTCCGAATACTCCCGTCCTCGCAATCACGCCGTTGCTGAAATGCGCGTTATCGACCGCCGCCGTAAACATCACTGGCTCGCTCGAGACCTGCGCCACCCACGACGACGACATCCCGTGGCATCGCCCATTCTCCTGCGTGGTCAGAACGTATATTCCGGTGGTGAGGCCGGCCATCGCGCGCGCCAGGTTGTTATCCATCGAACGAATGCTCCCGCGTTAGTCGCCGACAAATCGAATTCTCACGCTACGTTACAATTGACCTTCGCTCCAAGCGTTCACAAAATGGATAATGTGACCGCGATGCTGGAGATTTGCTGGAGCTGATGGGCAGGATTGCTGGATCGATCGCCGCCGCATTGATTGCCGCGACAATAGTAGCGATGTGTTCCGCCGAGTCCGCGCACGCCGGACCCGCCGCCGCGCTCGCGCAAACTAACACGCCGATCACCGCCGGCGACGCGGAGAAAGCGGGCGTGCAGCCGCCGGCGCCCTACTACCCGCCGGGTCAGAAGTACGTCAAATCGGGAATACCGCCGCCCGGACCGCCCGACGTGATATACACTCCGCTTCCGACCGCCACGCCGACGGCGACGCCGACCCCGCTGCCGCAAGTGAAAATCGAAGGGGTGCGGACCGGCCGCGTGCCGACGCCGGGACAACTGCTGTTCGACAAGACGCGCGACATCGCCTTCATGGATCCGCTCAACTGGTCGGTGGACATTTACAAAAAACGCCACCGGCTGATCGTCTACTACAAGGGCCGGCTGTTTAAGGACTACCACGCCGTGTTCGGCCGCAGTTTCGAGCCCGGCACCAAGTTGTGGGAAGGAGACCGGCGCACGCCCGAAGGCGTCTACACGATCATCGGGAAGCATCCGAGCAGCCGCTGGGATTGGTTCCTTACCCTGAACTACCCGAACGATATGGATCGCCATCGCTATGAGCAACTGCGCGACGGCGGCGAGGTGCCGGTCGAAGACGGTCATCCGGTCGGCGTCGGCGGCCGAATCGGAATCCACGGCACCGACGAGCCGGAGCTGAACCGCGGCGACATCAACTGGACCACCGGATGCATCTCAGTCGACGACGAAGACGTCGAAGAACTAAAGCGCATCCTCCCCACCGGCACGCTGGTGATAATCAACCCGTGACGTGTCGGGGGTGGAACTCAATGCTCGCGCCACCAGGCGAGACCTTGGCCCGCACCTTGTCTCACGCGCTTCAGGAGTCGGCGCGCCCAAAGGAACTCGGTCGCCAGAATCGCGAGGCCGAGCGGAATGACGACGATTGCGGGGCCGGGCAGCACGATGAGCGCGATGCCGAACGCGAGAACGCTTGCGCCGATAACCGCCACTGCGACCTTGCGCGCGAGACGAAATGCGGAAGATGTTGCGGTGGGAGTCGTTGCCTCCTGCAGGCTCATCGACGCATCTCGGCAGCGTCGTCAGATGAGTCATCAGGCTTGCGCTGAATCTCCGGCTTCTTTGCCGGCCAAATCAGCGACACCACGATCGAACCAGCTATCGTCGCGGCGATAACGCCGAGCGACAACGGAATCGGGACTGCGTAGATCCCGGCAATGAGCATTTTTGCGCCGACGAACACCAGCAGGAGGGACAGGCCAACCTTGAGGTATTGAAACTTCCCCACCACGCCGGCCAGCGCGAAGTAGAGCGCCCGCAAGCCCAGCATCGCGAAGATGTTCGACGTGTAAACGATGAACGGATCTTTCGTGACCGCAAAAATCGCCGGGATCGAATCGATTGCGAAGACGATGTCGGTAGCCTCGATCGCGACGACCACCAGCAGCAGCGGCGTCGCGTAACGCTTGCCGGCCTCGACTACGATCAGGTGCGAGCCGCGGTAGTCGCTCACCGTGGGAATGAAGCGCCGGAACAATCGGAAGAGTGGATTTCTCTCAGGATGAATTTCGCCGCCGCGCTGAACCAGCAGCCTGATCCCCGTAAAAACCAGGAACGCTCCAAACAGGTACGCCATCCAGTGGAACCGGTTGAGGAGGGCCGCGCCCAGCACGATGAAGATGCCGCGCGTGACCAGCGCACCGATCACTCCCCAGAACAATGCTCGATGCTGGAGTTTCGGCGGAACCGAAAAGGCGGAGAAGATGACAAGGAAGACGAAAACGTTGTCGACCGAAAGCGCCTTCTCGATAACATAGCCCGTCAGAAACTCGAGCGCGCGTTCCGACCCGTACCAGAAGTACACGCCCAGGTTGAACAGCAGCGCGAGCGAGATCCAGACGACCGTCCACGCGAGCGCCTCGCGGACGCCGAGCTCGTGCGCCTCGCGATGGAATACGCCAAGGTCGAGCGCCAGCAAGCCCAACACAAAGACGGTGAAGGCGACCCACAGGAGTGGCGAACCGATACTTTGAATCTCCACTTTTATTGAGGCCGCCGGTGAAGAAACCGGTCAGCTCAAACGCTCCGGTCCGGACGTTCGGTCGCCGCGGCGCCGGCCACAAACTACCGCTTGAAAGGATTGATCGCAATTCACGCATCGGAAAACCGCCGGCTGGCGCGAGTGTTCGCTTCACGCGGTTGTGATAATCCAAGTGGTGCTCCGACATGAACGCCGTGCCGACGAATCGTCAGGGCCATATCAAATGGCTCAAATGGCTGGTGGTGCTCGGCGCGCTCGCCGCCACCGGACTGCGAATCGGGCTATGGAGCATCGATTCGTCGCCGACGCCTCAAGCCGACAAACTTCCGGCGCGACCGCCGATCGCGCTCGCGGATCTGAAGGATGCACTCGACGCCGAGTTTGCACCGGTCGTGAAGGACGGCCTGCTCAGAGAATCGACCGGTTGCGGAGTCGCGATCGGCGTAATCGACCACGGCCGGCGGCGCGTGTTTACTTACGGCGCTGCACGCGCCGATTCTATCTTCCAAATCGGCTCGGTCACCAAGACCCTTACCGGGCTTGCCCTTGCGCAGCTTGCGGCGCAGGGAAAAGTCAGGCTCGACGAGCCGGTGCGCCCGATCCTTTTCCCCGACATCGATGCCGGATCGCCTGCGACAGAAATCACCCTGCTCGACCTCGCGACTCATCGCTCGGGGCTTCCCGGCATTCCCGACAACCTCGAGCCCAAAGATCCCGACAATCCGTTTGCCGATTATGACCGCGTCGCACTGCATCAGTTTCTTGTGAGTCACGGTACTGCGAAACCCGCGGATGCGAAGTATCTGTACAGCAGCTTTGGTATCGGCTTGCTCGGATACGCTCTCGCCCAGCGCGCCGGTGTTCCCTACGCGCAACTGATACGAACCGATATCACTGGGCCGCTCCACATGGACGACACGGTGTTCGCGCTCTCGCCGGAGCAAGCCCATCGAGTTATCCAGGGTCACGGAGCCGGGCTGGACCCGATCGACACCGGCCTTGGCGACAGCGGAATCTTCACGGGCGCGGTAGGCGCCAAGTCAACGGTGGCAGACCTGCTCACCTATCTCGACGCCAATCTCCATCCCGAGCGTTACGCGATAGGGGCCGCTCCTGACTCGCCCGCAGCAACATTGCCGGCCGCGTTCGCCCTGGATCACCAGCTTCGTGGCATCGTAAAGCCGGATACGGAAGTTGCGTTCAGCTGGCTCTTTGATCTGCGGTCCCGCCGCTTTGAGCATGGCGGCACGACGCCGGGGTTTACCGCTCACGTCGAATTCTCGCCGGATCAGGATCGCGGCATCGTAGTGCTCTACAATCGGATGGACGAGGTGGCGGGACAACGACGATTCGTCGATCGAGTAGCGGAGAACATCAACCAGTTGATGTCAGGCAAGCCTGCCGACCGAATCAACGTCATCTCCGAAAATGATCCCTCACTCGCCGCGCTCGACGAGACTGATAGTGATCTTTGAGGATCACTTGCCGTCCGCGGGGGCGAAGCCCTTCCCTATGATGCCCGCGCTTTCGTAATCCGCCAGTTGTTTGGCGTCGTGCGACACCACCATGTGCACGTCCGGGTTTGACGCGGCCAAGTTGTGCAGCGTGCGCAGTTCCGACGTTACTTGATCGCTGTTCTCGCGCATCGCGAGCTCAGCCAGGCGCGGGCGGCACTTCGGAATCGTCACCTGCTCCATGTCCCACGCAATGTCGCCGATCAGAAGATACTCGGAGTTGTCCGCGAGGCGCACGTAAACGATCTGGCTTCCAGGCGTGTGGCCGGGGGCTTTGATCAAAACTACGCCCGGTGCCAGCGGATAGTAGTGATCGAACTCCAGCGGATGCAGCGACGCGCGAACCTGCTCCGGAAACTTGCACTCCGTCAGCCACCTGGTGTCGTCGCGCTGCTCGCGGGTCAGCAGCAGGTGATCGGCAAACGCCGCGAGCTTCGGCGACTCCGCGATGCCTTGTAGATGGTCGGCATGCTCATGCGTCACTACGATCAGGCGCGCATGCGCGAGCGCGTCCTGCTCGGCGGCGTACTGAGCGTCGTCGAAGCTGCCGGGAAATTGCGCGTCGAAGAAGGCGCGTCCGGGCGGCGCATCGACGATGATCATCGAGCCATCGGGATAGAGCACCTGGTAGGAAGGAAAAACAATCGCATGGCGATCGAAGCGGACGCCGCCAAGGAAAAGCGCGGCGGGCGGGTTGGATCGCGCTACTGCGGCGGCGTTGATCTTGATCGGGCGCGGTCCCGCCGTTTGCTCGGCCAGCTTGTGCATCGTCGCGAGATCGAGCTGGTAGTCCGAGTGCTCTGGAACGGCCGGCCCTTGCACGAGGAACACGAGCGCGACCAGCGCGACCGCCACTATCGCGCCGACAACAATCCCCGCGATTCTCAGAAAGCGCCGCATCAAGCCTCTCTATGAGTTACGCCGCCCGCCTTGTGCATCGCACAATATGTCCGGGCGTCGATGGTTGAGCAACTCGATTGATCAAGCTACGAACGCACTGAAGGCTACATAGGCGCCGAAAACCACGAAGACAAACAGGTCGCTTATCATCGCGATGTTCTCGTTTCGGGTCCTGTCGCTCTCGGCAACGTGCCGGATGCCCGCGATGCCGTAAAATATTGTCGCGGCAATCGCCACCGGCAGCGCAAACCCTGGTTTGGCTAATGAGATAACGCCGACGACGCCCGTCGCGAAATTCGCTACGCCAAGTTCGCGCACGAGCGGCAGCGCATCATCGCTTTTGATGCCGAATATTTCTTCGGCAGTGAATCGTGGCTGGAAAAATTGTCGCAACCCCGCGAGGAGCAATCTGACGCCGGCGCTCCAGAACACGAACCACTTCCCCACCAACAACATCAGCGGCGTCGCGCTATGGAAATAGGAAAGCTCCACATAGATCGACCCCGTCGGCAGCACCAACATCAGTAAGAGGACGATCGATAGATACATGATTGCTGTTATTGCCCGCCGACATCGGTCCGGGCAACCCGCATTGGCCAGCTCGAATCAGGACACTGAGAAAACCATTCCTGGAAGAGCTGCAATGAACCCCTGGGAGGTGCGTTTGCACGGAGTATCTGGAGTCCCAACCCTGAGAGCAAAAGGGCGTCTTCGCCATTTTGCGATCGGCACTGCGTGCAGAGCCTGTCCTGAGCGACGTTGAAGGAGGTCACCCCTGCCCAGGGAGGTGCGGAACCCACGGTGGGTTCCGCATTCAATAAAGTGATTTCCCCTTCCCCGTTTGCGCTGGACGCGTCGAGTCGCGAATAATCGCGGGCATGGAATATGACGTAGTCGTACGCAATGGCGTCGTGGTGGACGGCAGCGGCGCGCCGCGCTTTCGGGCCGACGTTGCAATCAAAGATCGCAAGATCGCGGCGCTGATCGATGCAGGTGATGCCGGTAGCGCAACCGCTGCGCGCGAGATCGATGCGAGCGGGCTTGCGATCGCGCCCGGCTTTATCGACCTGCATTCGCATTCCGACTGGGTGCTGCCGATTGCCGATCACGGGCAAATCCTGAAACCGTTTCTGCTGCAAGGCGTGACCACGTTCGTCGGCGGCAATTGCGGCTTCTCGGTGGCGCCTGTCATGCGCGAGCGGCAGCGGATGCTCGACGAGTCGGGCCGCCTGTGCGCCGAGCGGAAGTTCGATTGGGAATGGGATGACGTGGCGGGCTTCGCCGCGCATCTCAAGCGCAATGGACTCGCGCTCAACGTCGCGCATCTGGCGGGGCATGGCAGTATTCGGCTGAGCGTGATGGGCTCGAGCTCAGCCGAGCCGTCGTCCGAGCAGTTGCATGCGATGCAGGCGATGGTCGAGCACGCAATGGCCGATGGCGCGGTCGGGCTGTCGTGTGGGCTCGGATACTTTCCCGGGATGATTGCGAAGCCGGCCGAGCTGGCTGCGCTGGCGCGCGTGGCCGCAGCCGCCGGCGGCGTGCTGACGTCGCATCTGCGCGCGTACTCCGAGCGGTCGTTATTCTTCGACAGCCGCGTACCACACAACATCCTGGCCGTGCGCGAGATGGCGAACGTCGCGCGCGAGGCGGGCGTGCCGCTGCAAGTCTCGCATCTGATTTTTGTCGGCCGGCGCTCATGGAGGACGGTTGACGACACGATCGCCGAAGTCGAGCGTCACAAGAGCGATGGCGTCGATATCGCGTTCGACACCTTCCCTTACACCTGCGGCAACACGACGATTCGCGTTATTTTTCCCGCGTGGGCGCAGACGGGCCTCGAAGGCCTGCTCGATTCGTCGGACGGATGGAAGAAATTGCACGACGGCTTCCAGCCGCTCAAGACGTTCATCGCCGACGCGGTTCAACTGATGTGGGCGGTCAAGCCCGAACTCAGTCATCTTGAGGGCAAATTCTTCGGGCAAATCGCAGACGAGCTGAAACTCGATCCGATCGATGCGTACCTGACGATCACGCGTGAGAGTGGAACGCGCGCGCGCGTGCTGAACCATCTATACAGCGGCGACGACTTCGGCGACGAGCATGCGCTGCAGGAAGCGATGAAGCATCCGCTGAACCTGTTCGAGATGGACACGATTCTCACTTCGCATGGGCATCACAATCCCGCGAGCTTCGGCACCTATCCGCGAATCCTGGGGCATTACGTGCGCGAGATGAAGCTGCTGACGCTGGAGGATGCGGTGCACAAAGCGACCGGGATGGCGGCGAAGCGGATGCGGCTCGGCGCGCGCGGCCTAGTGCGTCCCGGCTACGCGGCGGATCTGGTGATATTCAATCCGGAAACAATCGGATGCGCCGCGGATTCGAGGACGCCGACGACGGCG
Organism: uncultured delta proteobacterium; assembly: GCA_963711565.1. GTDB lineage: Bacteria > Desulfobacterota > Binatia > Binatales > Binataceae > Binatus. The sequence continues at coordinate 1,201,327 of CAVQEQ010000003.1, forward strand.
CCGGTCGGAATCGAGCACGTGATGGTCAACGGCACGGCGGTGGTCGCCAACGGCAAGTGGTGCGGCGACGGCGTGATGGCGGGCGAGTGGATCGGGCGGGGAACCTAACCCTTACAGAGGGGTCAGGTTGCACGCATCGAGGACCACCCGCTGTGCCGAGCTCGCTTCTCGTCACCCATGCAGCGTCGCGCGGGTGGATCGTCGTGACACGCAGCCCCTTTGAAGTCCAGCCAACGTCGAGGCCAACGCGACGGGCGACAACTCGCCCAACAAATTGTTAATCAAGGCCGACACGTCGTTTTCCTTGACAGCGCCACCTCCACTATGAGGGGGGGGTGAAATAGCTATTAGTCGATTTTCAAAACGGAGGGTCTCAATGATCCGATCAGCCTCGCTAGTTGCTGCGCTGCTGTTAATGCACCTGATCTTTGCCGGGATTGCCTTCGCGGAGTCGACGGTCAGCTATCCAGAACATGTCGATCATCCCGAGCTATATGTTCTGCCCGCGCCCGCAAAGAAAAATATAGAAATCCTAATTTATCTAAAAAGGCCCGTCACCGACGACGACATCCAGCCATTCTCGGATTGGCTCACGGATGGGGGTTTCCAGATCATTGACGCCGACACAAAGGCTGGCTATCTGCACATTTCCGGTAGCGTTGAAGATGCGGCGGATGCTTTTCAGACCCAAATCATGATGACGCGAGAGGGATCGTACGGAAACTTATCCGATCCGAAAATCCCGGCCCGATTCGCAAGCGTGGTTCGAGCAATAAGCGGGCTGACCGAGGTCATTTTGGCGCCGTATGTGCCTATAAGACCCGCCCAACCGGTCCCAACTCAGCCTCATTCGCGAAATACTTCCTCTTTAGATTCGTTACAATCGCATACCTTCTTCCTGAGTAATGGCGTGTCAGCGTTCGGGCCGGCCGATGAACAAACGTTTTACGACGCGGCAAGCTTGATAAGCTCTGGTATCAACGGATCGAGTGTGGACTGTATAGCGCTGACCGAAGATTCCACTTTCACAGCTGCTGCTGTGACAAACTTCAACAGCACCTTCATGCTTCCACAATTTGGGACCAGCCCGGCGCTAACCACCGTGCTCGTTGGTACCGGTCAAACTGAAAATAGTGATGAAACGGAAGCGCTCATCGATATTGAATGGGCGCATGCTCTCGCACCAATGGCCAACATCCATGTTTACATATCCGCGCAAGGGTCCAGTAACGTCCAGGTTGCTATAGAAAAGGTGATCACTGACAACGTCTGTGGTACGATAGATATCAGTCAGACTCTTTGTGGCAGCGAACTTTTTTTTGAGCTCTTAGGAAATTCCTTTCAGCTAGCCGCGCAGCAGCGCCAAGCGGTTTTCGTCTCGACCGGTGACGACGGAGCCGCGGAATTCACGGTCACATCCGGCGCCTGCCCATCTCTTGCAGCCGGAATTAAGGAACTGGCTGCCAGTCCGTATGTTACCGCAGTAGGCGGCACGATGTTCACTCCGACTTATAACGCAAACGGAAATGACGTTGGCTCTGTCGCGGAAATGGTCTGGAATGATATAAGCGGAGCGAGTGGGGGCGGAGTAAGTCAGGTGTTTCCTGAGCCGGCATATCAAGCGCAGCAAGTCCTGCCGGCAAGCGCGTTTAGAGCGATTCCAGACCTATCGTTAGGCGCGAGCCCGAATACCCCAGGGTTTTGGATTGTGAACGCTATGAATGGCACTCCAACCCCCCTACAACAATACGGGGGCACGAGTTTGGCCTCTCCCGCTTGGGCAGGAATCGGAGCACTGTTGGCGGATCAGGCGAAAGAACGTGTCGGCAATATCAATTCCAGACTTTACCAGATGAGTCCTCTTGCCGCGTCGGTGGGAATTCGAGATGTCACTGCGGGAAACAATACCTTCGGCGGCGTCACCGGAGTTTCTGCAGGGGTTGGCTACGACGAAGCGTCAGGGTGGGGCACTCCGGACGTCACCAAGTTTGTTAACGCCTTCACAGGTGAGGCATTGATCTCAGGCGGTTTGAAGAATGGTACTGTGTTGGCCACGGCAGAGACCTTCGACCCCGAAGCCAAGAAATATACGGCGACAGGAAACATGTCCCACGCCCGGATGTGTCATACATCTACGCTGTTGAGTAATGGGCAGACATTGGTTGCGGGGGGTACGAAGAATCTCACTGGAGGGAGTTTGGCATCAGCAGAGCTATTTACGCCTTCGACGCGCAAGTTTGTTGCGACAGCGGGTCCGCTGATGGTAGCTCGGTATGAACATCAAGCTGTTCTGCTGAACAATGGCACGGTTCTAGTGATGGGGGGATTTACAGGCGATAGCCTAAAAGATGTAACCAATAGCGCCGAGTTGTATAACCCTGCGGCAGGTGGCTCTTTCTCTCTCACAGGGGTTATGTCTGTCGCGCGAGGGTCTTAGCAGCAACTCTTCTAGACGGCGGCGGCGTAATCGTCACAGGAGGATATGATGCTTCCGGCCCCGTAAACTCTGCGGAACTTTATAGCCCGACAACCGGATCGTTTTCTCTACTACCGATGACTATGACGACCCCGAGGGCCGATCACACCGCTACACTCCCTAAACAACGGCATGGTCCTGATCGTTGGCGGCTATTCAACATTAGTTGACGGGGAGGGCGCCAACGCGTTGAGTAGCGCTGAGCTATATAATCCATCTAACAATACATTCACGGCGACAGGCTCGATGCTCAAGCCACGCGCGGAGCATGTAGCGACACTTCTGAACGACGGAAGGGTATTGATCGCGGGAGGCATTGATAACTCGGGAAACGCGCCGGCGAGCGCCGAGGTATACAATCCGGCCACTGGCTTGTTCGGCACAAGCGTCGTCTCAATGAGCGATGGCAGAGAGGACCCCAGCATCGCGATGCTGTTCGACGGGCGAGTGCTGGTCGCCGGCGGAGACGATGGAAGTGGTCCGGTGGATACGTCGGAAATTCACGACCCCAACCTGAACACCTTTACCTCTGTAACCAAATTGATGACGGAAAAGCGTTGGCGAACAGGGTACAACTACTCGGAGGCGAGTGTGCCCTGAACTCAGTTACGAAGAAACGGTGAAAACCGCCTTCACGTCGAAGCCGACGATGTCGCCTTCGCGCAGCAGATCGATCCCCGGCATCGTGTCGCGATGCGCGCTCCCGCGACGGCCACGAATGGAAACTCGAACGGAATCTCCTTGCCGCTATGCGAGCGCACCATCCCATGGCCGCGCGCGCTCGAGCTTGAGAATCATCCCCTGGTAAAATTTTGCCCGAAGGCGCTCGCTGTCGAAATCATCGGTCACGACTTAACCCCTTCCCGAGCGGGAAGGGGAACCGGAATGTGGGGATTCCCTGAGGGGGAAGGGGAACGATCACAGAACTGAGATCGTGCATGAATCGAAGAATCCTCACCTAACCTCTGCCGTGAAATAACGGGCGAGGGATCGGAGGATTAGCGCTCCATGTCCTCCATCTTTTTGTCCATCTCACGGAGCTTGGCCAGCTTCTGATCGGTCGGCTGGTTCTCCTTGTCCGTGTTCGCAGCCACGGTCTTGGCGCGCTCGGTCGGCATCTCGCCGTTGACCTTTTGCAGCGCTTCCTTGGCGAGGCGCCGCACCGTCTCGCTTTGATCCTGCGCAACGACTGCGTTCAGCAGCGGGACCGCCTTGTCGCTGCCGATTTCACCGAGCGCAAACACGGCAGTGCCGCGACCGCGCTCATCCTGATCCTCGCCCAAGTACTGCATCACCGGCATCACGCCCGCCGTGTCGCCGATCCTGCCGAGCGCCGCCACCAGATGCAGCTTGACGATGGGCTCGGTGGAACGCAGGAACAGCATCGTGGACATCGGCGCCACGGCCGCGTTCGCTTCGCGCGCTCCGAGGATGTCGATGGCCTTTATCTTGACGCGCACGTCTGGGTCGGACAACGAATCGACCAGGATCTGGTTGACTTCGGGATCCTGGAGACCGCGAAGTTTCTCGAGTTCGGAGACACGCACTTCGGGATCGGCGTCCTTAAGTCCGAGCTTTACGTCCTTGATGATTTTGAACGGCGTTTCGGTGGCCGCGTTACTCTGTATATCGTCAACGCCGGGCTTCACCTGGCCCTGATGCGACATCGGATTGGAACTGAGCGCGCTGCCCAATCCCTGGCCGCCGTACTGCGCAAAGGCGAGATTCGGAACGGCAAGCGCGAGGCCGAGCGCGAACGCAGCAAATAAATTTCGCGTGGTAATCATTTCCCGCACCTCCCCAATCGGCCAGAATTATTGGCGATCATGACTGTCATTGCAAGGAATCCGGCCACGGCGTTAAGACGCGTGGATGTGCGCCGCCGCGTGATGGCCAGCGTTCTAATCCTCGCGTTCGTGCTGGCGGTTGGCGCCGCCGTGGCGCCGATAATTGCGTCCGGCGCGGCAGCGGACTCGAATCCATCGGCGGAGTCTCAGCCGGCTCACAAGCACAAGCATCGCTACCTGCCGACTCCGGCGCCGACCCCGATGGCGCTACCGCCCGAGATCAAGGCCAGGGTACCGGCCTATACGCCGGGGCCGATACCGTTTCACGACGGCGAGCAGCTCATCTACCAGGCCTCGTGGGTCGGGATTCCCGCGGCGCAGGCGCGCCTCGAGTTCCACAAGGAGCAAAAGCAGGATCAGCAGCGATGGCTCGGCGAAATCTGGATCGAAACCAACGCGTTCGCCGACCTGTTCTACAAGATGCGCGACTACATGAAGGAGAGCATGGCCGCCGATACGCTGCACACCAGCGGCGTGTACCTGGTCCAGCACGAAAAGTCGCGGCTCAATTACTACGACGTGGCGATCGATCGGCCCGCGCAAATGGTCACGATGACCAAGAAGAATCACAAGGGAACGACCAGCAAGGAGTACATCGCGTCGGATCCATGGGGGCCGATTTCGGGCGCGATGATGGCGTTGACGCAGAACTTCGAGCCGGGCAAGACCTACGCGTTCGACGTGTTCAGCGGCAGTCAGCGCTACGTTTTCGCGTTCGCCGTCGATAAGCGCGAGAAGATTCATCTCACGCTGGGCGACTTCGACGCATGGCGCATCGTGCCCAACGTCTGGTACGTCAGCGACGGCGAACTGCGCAGCGAGGCCAGCGGTACGGTGTTGTGGATCTCGGCGGACGAGCGCCATCTGCCGCTTCGTATTCAATCGCAGGCATACATCGGCTACGTGCGCGCCGACCTGATCGCGATCGACGGCAAGGGCGGCGTCGAGAGCGCGCAGAACTGATGGCTCCGGCAGCGCACTGAGCTACTGTAGGGCAGGGGAAAAGGACGATGCCGAAGAAGCTCGAATTTTTCTACGATTGCTCGAGTCCGTGGACCTACCTGGCGTTCACGAAGATCGAGGACGTCGCGCTACGCCACGATGCGCAACTGATCTGGCGGCCGATCCTCGTCGGCGGGCTGTTCAACACGGTCAATCCTTCGGTGTACGAAAGCCGTGCCAAGCCGGTTCCGGTCAAGGCGAAATATTACGTCAAGGACTTGCGCGACTGGGCGAAGTTTTACGGCCTCAAGATCGGCAACCCTACCGTGTTCCCGGTCAACTCGGTCAAGGCGATGCGCGGTGCGCTGGTCGCCGACGAGCATCGCGTCATCTCGCGCTACTCCCGACGCGTGTTCGAGAGCTACTGGACCGACGACAAGGACATCAGCCAGGACGACGTGCTGCGCGAAATCGTGAGTGAAGTCGGCCTCGACGAAAAGGAATTTTTCTCGAAGATCGCCTCCGACGAGTACAAGGCCAGGCTGCGCGGGAACGTCGAGGAGCTGATTGCGCGCGGCGGTTTTGGCTCGCCGACGATGTTCGTCGAGGGCTCGATGTTTTTCGGCAACGACCGGCTGCCGCTGGTCGAGCACGAACTGGCGGTCGGAGTGGGCGGGGCCCTGGACCAGGGATCAGGCGGAGCAACCTAGTTTCAATCGGGATCCAATGACGCATTGGGCGGAAGGCCACGCACGAACGGACCTGCGCCATGACCTCGGGGATCGCGAAGCCAAAGGCGTGCGCGCGTTCGTCGCGATCCGGATGAGCGAGCTCGTCGAGGAATCGGTTGCGAAGACGATCGACGAACTGAGGCGTCCGCACGACGGCGTGCGATGGGTGCCGCGGGCCAACCTGCATATTACGCTCAAGTTCTTGGGACCAGCGGTGGACGCGCATCAGTTGCAGCGACTCACCGGCGGCCTTCATCAGATCGCAACGAAGACCGCGCCATTCGAGGTCGCCGCGGTGGGAATCGGCGCTTTCCCCGACCTTGAGCATCCGCACGCGATTTGGGTGGGATTACGCAGTGTTGAAGCGGGTGCGCTCGCGGCGCTGGCAGCGCGGCTCGAGACAGTCGCGGCCAAGCACGGATTCGAGCGCGAGAAGCGACGATGGTCGGGGCATCTGACGATCGGGCGGGTCGGCGATCGTCCAATCGCCGCCAAAACGCGCGAAGCGTTACAGGCAGCGCAAGACCGCGAGTTCGGCGTCTCGAAAATCGAATCGATCACGCTCTACCGCAGTCATTTAGGCCCCGCTGGCGCCAGCTACGAAGCGCTCGCGACATTCCTGTTTCAGTCGCGGTAGCTGCGAGAGTTTTGGCGTTGACAGGAAGTCACAATTGGTTCTTTCCGTAACACCAACGTTGTGTTGTCAACAGCCCTGTGGACACCGACGGTAACGCGGATAGAGCTATCGACGTGAGTTTATGGCAAGATTCGCACGCAATAAACAAATCCCGCGTGAGCAAATACGATGGCGATAGAAATCAAAAGTAAAGCGCTCGATCTGGCGCTCAGCCAAATCGAGAAACAGTTCGGCAAGGGCTCGATCATGAAACTCGGCGAGCAGGCAATTTCCGCCGACATCGCGGTGGTCCCGACCGGCTCGCTCGGCCTCGACGTCGCGCTCGGCGTCGGCGGATTGCCGCGCGGGCGCGTGGTGGAAATCTACGGACCCGAGTCGTCGGGCAAGACGACGCTCGCGCTGGAATGTATCGCGGAAGCGCAGAAGATGGGCGGGACGTGCGCGTTTATCGACGCCGAACACGCGCTCGACGCCGCCTACGCGCGCAAGCTCGGCGTCAAAGTCGAGGACCTGCTCATCTCGCAGCCCGACAACGGCGAGCAGGCGCTCGAAATAACCGAGACGCTTGTGCAATCGGGCGCGATCGACGTGCTGGTGATCGATTCGGTCGCGGCGCTCGTGCCGCGCGCGGAAATCGAAGGCGAGATGGGTGAGCCGCAGATGGGCTTGCAGGCCCGCCTGATGTCGCAAGCGCTGCGCAAGCTGACGTCGATCATCTCGCGCTCGCGCACGATCGTTATCTTCATCAACCAGATCCGGATGAAGATTGGCGTGATGTTCGGCAACCCGGAAACGACCACCGGCGGCAACGCGCTGAAGTTTTACTCGTCGGTGCGACTCGACATCCGGCGTATCGGCACGATCAAGAATGCGACCGAAGTGATCGGCTCTCGCACCAAGGTCAAAGTGGTGAAGAACAAGGTCGCGCCCCCGTTTCGCGAGGCCGAGTTCGACATCCTGTACGGCACCGGCATCTCGAAGGAAGGCGAGCTGGTCGACATGGCGAGCGAGCACAACATCATCGAGAAGCTCGGCGCGTGGTACTCGTACAACGGCGAGCGAATCGGCCAGGGCCGCGAGAACGCGCGCGACCTGCTCAAGGCAAATCCGAAGCTGGCCGAGGAGATCGAATCAAAGGTGCGCGAAAAGCTAGCCGCCAAGCCAGTCGCACTACCCCCGGAAGCCGCCGTCGAAGAACCCGAACCCGCGCCAGCGCAAGCCCCCAAGAAAAAAGGCTGACGTCTTAAATACTGGGTGCAGGGGTCACCCCTGCCGAAGGAAGCGTGAAACCCACCGCGGGTTTCACATTCAATTAGTCTCCTCACATCCCTACATGGAAATGCGCGAGTATCGCCGGCCCGTTGTGCGACAGTATCCGCGATAGTGCGAATATCAGCCCGAAGAACGCGCCGAACAGGCCGCCGTTGACGCGAATCCAGTCGAGATGCGTGCGCGTCTTCGATTCAATCTGAATCCTGATCTGATCGTCCGACAGCCGCGCGAGATTCTCGCGGACCATCAGCGTTATCTGGCCACGGCTCGATTCCACCGTCCTGCGCACCAGGTTGTCGATCAATCGCTGCGCAAATTGATTCGCGTAGCTCTCGGGATCGTGCAGCTGAATTCCGAACTCGTGAATCGCGCTTTCGATCGTGTCGCGCAGCTCGGGATCGTTCTGCAGCTCGGGCAGCCGCTTGCGCAGGTTCGCCGCGATACGCGCGCCGATCGACTCCGCTCCGAACCGGCTCATCACCGCATAGATTCGCGTGACAGTCTTCGGCAGCATCCGCTTGAGCACTTTCTCGAGTCGCTCGCGTTTCTCCGCTGAATCGAGGTAATCAATCGCCTGCGTGATTATCCGCTCAAGGCCGGCCTGCCCCAGTATGTCGTTGAGCGTAAGTTCCTGCAGATACGTGCCGAGGCGGCCGACGAGATCCATATCGCCGAGCTTGCGCCCAATCATCTGCGGCGTAAGCCATTCGTTCTCGATCGTCGCGGCGATTCCATCGATCAGCTTGGCGCGATTTCGCGGCAGCACGCCGGAGTTCGGCAGGTACCATCGCCGCTCGAAGATCATTTTGAGCGCGATATAGTCGCAGAGGCCGCCGATGAGCGCCGCCTCCGCCATCGAGACCGCAATCTCCGACAACGTCTTGAAATGCGTAAACATCAGGGCGGCCAGGCTGACGAGGTAGATGAAGAACGAAAACGCCAGCGTCAGATCGCCCTTGTGCATGAGAAAAAAGTTGGTGAACGAGAAAGGCTCGCGGGTGCGGGTAGGCGCGTCGATAGTGATGTCCATGAGATCCAGTGTGTCCGACGCATCGCGTCGGGCCAACCGCTCGCCGCAGTCGAAACCCTGCTTCTCCAATAACCTCTCCTTGTCCGAGGAGAGGTCGGCGAAAGCCGCGCAGCGGTGTCGCCGGGTGAGGTGCAACGCCCGACACAGCACTCACCCCAACTCATCTAACCGCAATTCACCGACACTGGTCCGACGCCAACCAGCAGCACGACTTTCTGACTTCCTGCAGAAAGTACAACGCGCTCACTGCGACGGCTGGCGTTGCACCTCTCCCGTCGCTCACCTTCGGCTCGCGCCGACCTCTCCTCGGACAAGGAGAGGTTAAGATCATTCAATTGAGTGATTTACCCTTCCCCGGCTAGAATCAGAACGACATGCGCTGGACTACCGCAAAAATTCGCCAATCGTTTCTCGACTTCTTCGCCGAGCGCGGTCACACGATCGTGCCCTCTGCCTCGCTGATTCCCAAGGGCGACCCGACCCTGCTCTTCGTCAACGCCGGGATGGTGCAGTTCAAGGATTATTTCCTCGGCGTGCGCACGCCGTCGCATCTGCGCGTAGTGGACATTCAGAAGTGTCTCCGCATATCGGGCAAACACAACGATCTCGAAGCCGTCGGCCGCGACACTTACCATCACACGTTTTTCGAGATGCTCGGCAACTGGTCGTTCGGCGACTACTACAAGGAAGAAGCCATTCGATGGCATTGGGAGCTCATCACCAGGGTCTGGGAAATCGATCCGAAGCTGCTCTATGCGACCGTGCACAAGGACGACAAAGAGTCCAAGGACATCTGGCTGAAGCTCAAAGTCCTTCCGCCAGAGCGGATTCTTGAATTCGGCGACAAGGATAATTTCTGGGAGATGGGCGAGACGGGCCCATGCGGTCCGTGCTCGGAAATCAGCATCGATCGCGGCGAAGCTGCGTGCACGCCGGAAAAGAATCACGCGGGCGAGAAATGCTTCGTCAACGTTGACGGATGCGAGCGCTTCATCGAGATGGGCAATCTCGTTTTCATCCAATATAACCGCGACGCGTCGGGCAAGCTGAATCCGCTCGCGAAAAAGCACGTCGATACGGGTTCAGGACTCGAGCGTATTGCGGCGGCAATGCAAAGCATCGAGACCGGTAAGATCCTCGGCAACTACGAGATCGATCTGTTCCAGACGATAATCAAAAAAATCGAAATAGCCGCGAAGGAAGTCGGCAACGGCAGCCCGTACGGCACGGACGAGGAACGCGACATCTCTTATCGCGCTATTGCGGATCACGCGCGCACGATGACCTTTCTCATCGCGGACGGCATCACGCCCGGCAACACCGATCGCGAGTACGTGCTCCGCCGAATCATTCGGCGCGCCGCCCGTCACGGCCGCTATCTTGGAATCCATCGCCCCTTCCTTGCGGCGGCGCATGCGGGCGTGGTCGAGGCGATGGGCGCTGCGTATCCAGAGATCAAAGCCGCAGCGGCCAAGACCGGCGAGGTGATCACGCAGGAGGAGTCGCGCTTCGGCGAGACGCTCGATCGTGGGCTGGAACTGATCGACACCGAACTCGCGCGGATCAAGAAGAGCGGCGGTCACACGCTGCCCGGCGAGATCGCGTTCAAGCTCTACGATACTTACGGCTTCCCGCTCGATCTGACCGAGGACGTGCTGCGCAACCACTCGATGGATGTCGACGTCGCCGGCTTCAACCGCCTGATGGACGAGCAGAAGGAGCGCGGTCGTGCCGCGCGCAAGGACGACGGTGTCGCGCCGGAGATCAGTCTCGGCGCGGGCACCGCGTCGCGATTCGTCGGCTACCACGACTACGACGCCGAGTCCGAAGTGCTGGCAGCCGCGGGCGGCAAGGACGCCGATCACGTAGCAATTGTCGTCGCGGAAACGCCCTTCTATCCCGAGGGCGGCGGCCAGGTCGGAGACCGCGGCGTGATCGAGACGGCGTCAGGCGCGATTCTCGAAGTATCGGACACGCGCAAGGCCGAAGGCTCGATTGTTCACGTCGGCCGGATTCTGCGCGGCAATGCGGAGGACTTCGCGCGCGGCGCGCGCGTCAAGCTCAAGGTCGATCGGCTCAGGCGCGACGCGGCGATGCTGAATCATTCCGCGACCCACATCCTGCACTACGCGCTGCGCGACGTGCTCGGCAGTTCGGTGCATCAGGCGGGCTCGCTGGTCGATCCCGACAAGCTGCGCTTCGATTTCGCGCATCAGGGGCCGGTCAAGGACGACGCGCTCGCGACTATCGAGGAAGAAATCAACGCGCGCATCCGCGAGAACGCCGAAGTGACCGTCGAGGAAATGGCGTACGACGACGCGATCAAGGCGGGCGCGCTCGCATTCTTCGGCGACAAGTACGGCGACCGCGTGCGCGTGGTCAGGATGGGCGATTTTTCGGTCGAGCTATGCGGCGGCACGCATATCTCGCGCACGGGAGACGTTGGGATGTTCAAGCTCGAAGCGGAATCGGGAGTCGCAGCGGGCGTGCGCCGAATCGAAGCCGTGACGGGACAGGGCGCGCTCGAAACGATTCGCAAGCGCGAGAAAATTCTCGAGGAAATCGGCGCGCAGCTTGGCGCACGCGATGGCGCCGCGGTCGAGCGGCTCGAAAAACTCCTCGCGCGCGAAAAGGAGCTCGAGAAAAAGCTGCGCGCGATGGAACAGAAGCTCGCGACCGGCGCCGGCGGCGCGTCATCCGAGGAAAATGTACGCGACGTCGGCGGCATCAAAGTCGTCACGCGCAAACTCGACGGCGTCGATCCGCGCACGATGCGCGAGATGGCCGATCGGATGCGTCAGAAGCACGGCTCCGCGGTAGTCGCGCTCGGCTCGGACCTCGGCGACGGCAAGGTGGCGCTGCTGGTCGCGGTAACCCCCGACCTGACGGCGAAAATCAAAGCCGGCGACATCATCAAGAATATCGCGCCGATCGTCGGCGGTACCGGCGGCGGCCGCCCCGACCTCGCGCAAGCCGGCGGCCGCGACGCCTCGAAGCTCGACGAGGCGCTGGCCAAAGTCGCGAAAATCTGCGAACAACCGTAGGACGGAATTTATTCCGTCGCCGCAGCCTCAGAACCGACGCGCAATACCTCGTCCAATTCGGGAAAGGAAAACAAGGGCCGACGAAATAAATTTCGTCCTACTTTGCAGCCACTTTCATACACCTCTCAAAATGATTACCATTAGCCTCGCCGGTGATTGAACGAATGCCGACCGGCGGGCGACCGACACGAAATCAGTACCTCAAGAGGCCCCGGCGATTTCCGATTTAGCCACCGAAGACTCGCTCGAACTCCATTTCGACGATCCGCGCCTGTTCACCGATTTGCTCGGCCAGCACGACGCGCACGTCCGCACAGTCGAGGCCGCGCTGGGTGTGCGCATCGGCGTCACCGGCACCTCGCTCAGAATTTCCGGCGCGCACGCCGAGCAGGCGCTCGCGGGCAAGGTGATCGGCGAGATTTACGATCTGCTGAAGCACGGCTACCCGATCTATCCGAGCGACGTCGAGTACGCGATTCGAATCATCCGCGGCGATCGCAACGCCGAGCTGAAAGATATTTTTCTCGACACGATTTACGTCTCGGCCAACAAGCGCGTCATCTCGCCCAAGAGCATCAACCAGAAAATCTACATCGACTCGATTCGCAACCACGATATCGTTTTCGGAATCGGCCCCGCCGGCACCGGCAAGACCTACCTTGCGATGGCGATGGCGCTGGCGGCGTTGATGAAGAACCAGGTCACGCGGATGGTGCTGTGCCGTCCGGCAGTCGAAGCGGGCGAGAAGCTCGGCTTCCTGCCCGGCGACCTCGCGGAGAAAGTGAATCCGTATCTGCGCCCACTCTACGACGCGCTGCACGACATGGTGGACTTCGATCGCGCGCGGCGGATGCTCGAGCGCGGGACGATCGAAGTCGCGCCGCTCGCGTTCATGCGCGGGCGCACGCTCAACGACTCGTTCATCATCCTCGACGAGGCGCAGAACACGACCTCCGAGCAGATGAAGATGTTCCTGACGCGGCTCGGCTACAACTCGAAAGCGGTAATCACCGGCGACGTCACGCAAATCGATTTGCCCAGCGGCAAGCTGTCGGGATTGAAGGAAGCGAGCATCGTGCTCGGCAACACGCCGGGAATTTCGTTCGTCAGGTTCAACGACCGCAACGTCGTACGCCATCGATTGGTGCAATCGATCATCAAGGCGTACGAATCGTTCGTCGAAGGACCGGCGCCCTTGCCCACAACGCCGACTGACGGCAACCATCGGGATTGAAGCGCGTGACGGTCGAGTTCCGGTGCGCGACGGCGCGCGGACGTGGCTACGCGCGCGGCCTGCGCGCCGACGCGGATAGGCTGATGCGCGCGGCGGGTCTCGGTGAATGCGAGTTGTCGCTCACGCTGACCTCGGACCGCGCGATGCGCCGGCTGAATCGCGACTTCCGCGGAATCGATACGCCCACGGACGTTCTCTCCTTCTCGCAGATCGAGCAGGCGGGCGTCGCGCCACCGAATCCGCGCAACGTGAGGAACAGTCCGGGACTTCCCGTCGGCGACGTGGTCATTTCGATCGATACCGCACTCCGGCAGGCGCGTGAGTATCAAGTGAGCCCTACGTCGCGATTGCGCACGCTCCTGATTCACGGGTTTCTGCATCTGATCGGCTACGACCACGAACGCTCGGCCGCAGACGCGCGGCGAATGTTCGCGCGCGAGCGAAAGCTGGCCGCGAAGATCGAAGAGAAGGGGGGCGATTGTTCGCGATGAGCCGCGAGCTCGCAAAGATTCCCGCAGTTGCGATGCTGACGCATTTCACGCGCGCCTCGACCGCCGCGACTGCGCTGGACAACCTCGTGACGATTCTCAAGGATGGCGTGATTCGCGGCGGCACTCGCATGATCCGCGGCGCGCATCCCGCGGTTTGCATGTTCGACGTGCCGATCCCCGAGTTGCGCACGATACTCGACCGGCGCAATCGGCGCCGCTATGAACCATTCGGGATCGCCGTCAACAAACGCTATGCTTTCACAATGGGTGCGCGGCCGGTGATTTATTTGCCATGGCGCGAGGCGGAGAAAATTCTCGCGCCGGAAGAAAGTTGGCGCGTGGTGTCGCTTGAGATCGACAAGACTCCGCCGATCGATTGGAGCTTCGAGCGCGAATGGCGCGCCGCCGGCGATCTTAGGTTCGAACCGCCGCTGACGGCCGCGCTGGTCGAAACCTGGAAGGACGTGGACGAGATCTTCGAGCGCTTCAACGGCCGCCCGCCATGCGCCGGCGTGATTCCTGTTGCCGAGATGTTTGGCTCCCCCGCCTGACGATGTCGTCGAACAACGCAACGCGCGCGGCGCTCGCCGTAGCCAGCGGTCTCGCGCTGGGGCTGGCATTTCCGAAGTTCGACTTCGGACTGCTGGCGTGGGTGGCGCTGGTGCCGCTGTTTTACGTGATCGAAGGCGAGAGCATGCGGCGCGTATTCGGCTGGGCCTACCTGCAAGGCTTCGCCGCGAACGTCGTGGAGCTCTACTGGATTCCGATTCCGCTGCACGACTTCGCCGACGTGCCGATGAAGTTCGCGATCTTCCCGATGCTGGCGCTGGCGGCAATCGTCGCGGTCAACACGGCGGTTGCGATCTGGGCGGGTGAATTGGTCGCGCGGCGGATGCGAATCCCGGCGGTGGTCACGATGCCGGTTGCGTGGACGGCGCTCGAATGGTTTCGCACGTACGTTCCCGCCTCTTTCCCATGGAACCTGCTCGGTTACGCGGCGTATCGAAATCTTGAGCTGATCCAATTCGCCGAATTCACCGGCGTTTACGGCGTCTCGGCGCTGATCGTGTTTTTCAACGCCGTCGTGTACGTCGTGATTTTTCGCCGCGGCGCCTATCGCCTGCAGACCGTCAGCCTGAGCGTGCTGACCGCTATGATGATCGCGCTGGTCGCGTTTGGCGCGTGGCGAATCAGTAATCTGAAAGACGCGCCGGCTACGGGAAGCTTCAAGGTCGCGATGGTGCAGGGAAATATTCCGCAATCGCTCAAGTGGGATCCGAAGTTCTTGCCGCAGAGTTATGGAGTTTACCAGGATGAAACCGCGGACGCGGCGAAGCGCGGCGCCGACGTGGTCGTGTGGCCCGAGGCGGCGGCGGCGTTCCTGTTCCAGCCCGACGATCAATATCCCGTCGAACTCGCGGGCGACGCGGCATATCGCACCGCGCTACTCACGCTCGCGAAGGACCAGCACGAGCCGATATTGTTCGGCGCTCCCGCGCTGGCGCGCGTCGACGGGCGGCTGGGATTTTACAATCGCGCGTACCTCGTCTCGGCCAACGGCCAAGGCGAAGTGGATGCGCATTACGACAAGATCGAGCTGGTGCCGTTCGGCGAGTATGTTCCCGCGCGCGCGATTCTCGGCTTCTTCGTCAACAAGATCGTGAGCGGTTTCGGCGATTTGATTCCCGGAAGCGAGCAGACGCTGTTCGACCTCAAGGGCGCGAAGCTTGGAATTTTGATTTGCTACGAGAGTATCTTTCCCGATCTAACGCGGCGCGAGGTGAACGAAGGCGCCGACGTACTCGTCAACATCACCAACGACGCGTGGTACGGCGAGAGTTCGGCGCCATACCAGGTGTTGGCGATGGCGGCGCTGCGCTCGGTCGAGACCAAGGTGCCGATGGTGCGGGTGGCGAATACGGGAATCAGCGCGCTGATCGAGCCGTCGGGGCTGATCACGAATCGCACGCCGCTGTTCAAGCGCGGCACGGAGATCGTGGACGTGTCCTGGCGCCCGGTGCGGACGCTCTACACGATGGTCGGCGATCTGTTCGCGGAGACATGCTTCGCGCTGACGTTGATCGGACTGATCATGGCCTGGCGATGGCCTCGTCCGGCTGCGGTTGAAGCCGTTCAATCGCGACGCGTTGCGACCAACGGCAGACCGCGGCGAAGTCATGCTTGACCCGCAGCATTACCATATAGTCAACGGTCGGCATCTTGCTCGGGGGAAAACCAGTATGTGTCGCAAGATTATGCTCACGTTAATGGCAACGTGCGGTTTTTCACTTGCCATTCCGTTCCTGCCAAACGTGTCGCGAGCTGCATGCACGCGGACGGAGAAGTTAGAGTACGTGCGACAGGGCTTCGCGAAATCCGAGGTCGATCATATGTGCAGCGATGATTCTTCTGATAACGACGCCGGCTCGAATCCATTATCTGATTCGACGCAACAATCATCGACCTGCTTCACGGAGAGCGGTGTCTGTCAATTGACGACGATCGCGCCGCTCTCTTACCCATGTACGTGCATCATTGGAAATATAATCTTGCACGGCCTTAGCCAATGACGCAGCGGCCCCATTAATCCCAGCTCGGCTTCGTGACATAATACGTGAGTCGGCGCTCAACGCCGGCGTGAGGTTTGATCCAGATGCTTAGCGACATGAGACAGCAGCTTTCCGAGTTTGACGACCGCGCCGAAAAGCTCGGGAGGCGTCTTTGACGTCCCCGCACTGACCGTCCGCCAGAACCAACTCGTCGAACAATCCGCCAAGCCCGGCTTCTGGGATCGCCAGGAAACCGCGCAAGCGGCGCTCAAGGAGCAAGAGCAGATTCGCGCTCAGCTCGCGGGCTACAAGATGCTGCGCGACAAGCTCGACGAGGCGCGCGTGTTCCTGCAGATGGCCGAGGAAGAAACGGGCGAGGATTCCGAGGCGGCGCGCGAGACCGCATCGGCGCTGGACGCGTCGCGGACCGAGCTCGAGCGGCAGGAACTGCGGCTGATGCTCAGCGGCGAGTACGATCGGCTCGGCGCAATCCTTTCGATACATCCTGGCGCCGGCGGGCAGGAGGCGCAGGACTGGGCCGAGATGCTGCTGCGGCTTTATATGCGATGGGCAGAGCGGCGCGGCTTCAAAACTGAGATTGCCGACCTGCAACCGGGCGACGGCGCGGGAATCAAGAGCGCGACCGTCACGGTCGAAGGTGATTTTGCCTATGGATATTTGCGCGCCGAGGCGGGGATACATCGGCTGGTGCGAATCTCGCCGTACGACTCGAACGCGCGGCGGCATACGTCGTTCGCGTCGGTATTCGTTTTTCCCGAGGTTGACGACACGATCGAGATTGTAATCAATCCGGCGGATTTGCGGATCGACACGTTTCGCGCGTCAGGCGCGGGCGGCCAGCACGTCAACAAGACCGACTCGGCCGTGCGCTTCACGCATATCCCGACCAATATCGTCGTGACCTGCCAGAACGAACGCTCGCAGCACAAGAATCGCGCGATGGCGATGAAGATATTGCGCGCGCGGCTGTTCGAGCTCGAGCAGCGCAAGAAAAAAGAAGAACTCGAGAAGTTCAGCAAAGACAAAAAAGAGATCGCGTGGGGCAGCCAGATTCGCTCTTACGTGCTGCAGCCCTACCAGATGGTCAAGGACCATCGCACGGGCGTCGAGGTCGGCAACACCAGCGCGGTGCTCGACGGCGCGATCGACGAGTTCATCCAGGCCTACCTGATGGGCGTGCGCAAAGGCGACGCCGACTCGGTGCCGAATTAAAATGTGGAACCCGCGGTGGGTTCCACACCTCCTTCGGCAGGGGTGACCCCTGCACCCAGTGAAAAGAGAGGTGCCGGGCTTCCGCCGCTGTTAGAACTGGTCGAGGGGCGGAAGCGTTTTCATGTTGCGTCGCGTGGCCGACTGATCCAAGTTGCAATATGAAACGGACGCTTCTTTTCGACTAATCGTACAAGGAGTCTCGAATGATCGATTTATATTTCTGGCCCACGCCCAACGGCTACAAGATCACCTGGATGCTCGAGGAACTCGGCCTCAAGTACAATGTGATCCCGGTCAATATCGGCGCGGGCGATCAGTTCAAGCCCGAGTTTCTGAAAATCAGTCCGAACAACCGGATGCCCGCGATCATCGATCCTGACGGTCCCGATGGAAAGCCGATTTCGATGTTCGAGTCGGGCGCGATCCTTATGTACCTCGCGGAGAAGACCGGCAAGCTGATGCCGTCGGACACGCGCGGAAAGTACAATGTGATCCAGTGGCTGATGTTCCAGATGGCGAGCGTCGGGCCGATGCTCGGCCAGGCGCATCATTTTCGCCGTTACGCGCCCGAGAAAATCGAATATGCGATCAACCGCTACACCAATGAGGCGAAGCGCATCTACGGCGTGATCGACAAGCGCCTCGGCGAAGCGAAGTACCTCGCCGGCGATTACTCGATCGCGGACATCGCAACCTACCCGTGGCTGGTGCCGCATTCGATGCAAGGGCAAGCGCTCGAAGATTTTCCGAACCTGAAGAAGTGGTACGACGAGTTGCGCGCACGACCGGCGACTCAGCGCGGGTTTGCGGTGATGGGCGAGATCGTCGCGAAGATGCGCGCGGCCGCGGCGGCAAATCAACCGCCGCAGGATCCGAAGTCGTGGGAGATACTGTTCGGGAACAAGCAGTTCGAGAAGCGCTAGCAGGGGTGACACCTGCACCCAGTGTTAAGAAACGATACGGGGTTTTGGGCTACCGTCGAGCAACCGCAACAATGCGTAAATCGTTTCGACTGCCGGAACACTGAGGTTGTGGCGGCGGGCGGCGCGCACTACCGCGCCGCTGAGCGCTTCATATTCGAGAGCTTTGCCGCGTTCGAGGTCTTGTTGAGTCGAGGTCTTTAGCGCACGCAGATTCTTCTGCGAGTGCGCGATGTAAGCGTCGATGCGGTCGTCGGCAATCTTTGCGCCCTCGGCGCGCGCTACCTCGACGATTTCCTGCATCAGGGTGCGCAGAAGCCTCAGCCCTTCAGGGTCGTCGAGGATTTCACCGACGCGACGGCGGGTCAGCGTTGCGACCGTGTTAACGGCGCCATTCCAGATCAGCTTGTCCCATCGCAAGGTCATGATCTCGGCTGAGACCTGGCCCAGAATTCCCGCGCGTAGAAATACTTCGGCGATTTTTCTTGCGCGCTCCGTGTCGCGGCCGTCGAGTTCGCCGAAGTCGATGTGGCCGGTGCTGAGATGAGCGATCTTTCCCGGCGCGACCATCTCGACTCCCACGCGCGCGTTGCCGCCCATGACGGCTTCGCTGCCGAAGATCGCGGCGAGCTTCGTCTCGTTCTCGACGCCGTTCTGAAGTGTGAGAATCGCGCCGCCGGGCTTGAGGCATCCCGAGATAGCTTGCGCCGCGGCGTCGGTGTCGTAGGCCTTCACACAGAAAAGGATCAGATCGTACGAGGCGAAATCGCGCGGCGTGTCGGTCGCGGTGACCTCGATTCGCAAGTCGCCGCGGATGCTCGTGATGTCGAGGCCGTGCTCGCGGATCGCGCGCAGATTTTCGCCGCGCGCGCACAATATGACGTCCTCGCCCGACGCGCGCAGCCGCGCCCCGAAGTAAGCGCCCACCGCGCCCGCACCCATCACCAAGATTTTCATTTCTTTCCTTTTTTCACTCGCCTATCGTAGCGCCGCCGCGATCTGTTGTAATCAACCTCGGTCATGATGGAATCGGCGAGCGAAACCAGTCTGCCAAGCGTGCGCGAAATCCTGTTCGAAGCCGTGCTGGCAGCCGCGACGCTGACACTGTGGCCGATCCTCGACGAAAGATCGCAGGGCACGGCCGCGCAGCGAGCGCGCGCGATGGTCTATTTTCCGATCGTTGGATTTGTCCTCGGAGTCATCCTCGCAATTGTCGATCGAACCGCCGGTTTCGTCGGCGGACCCGTGGGACGCTCGTTCATCGTGCTGATCGTCGGAGCGGCACTGTCGCTGGGCCTGGCAAATCGCGGAGCGGCGGACACGGCCGAGGTGCTTCGACGAGGAACGAGGCCAGCCTCGACCGGGCTGGCGCGAATCGGACCGGCGGGTGCAGGCGCGGCAATCGTCGCGTTCGCATTCGAGGTTTGGTGCCTGTCGCGAATCACAGACGACGCGGGACGGGCGGGCGCCCTGGTGATGGCGATGATGCTGTCGCGATGGTCGATCATTCCAATCGGCTACGGGCTGAAGCCGCTGGAGCATTGGGGGCTCGGCATCCCGTACGAAGGCGGCATTTCGTTTCGCGAGTTCGCCGTGTCGAGCGTGGTTGCACTGGGACTCACGATGGGGCTGTATCAAAACGTCGGGCTAGCGGTGATCATCGCGTTGGCGCTGACGATTCTCGCGATGCGGCTGGTGCTTAGCCGCCGAATGGGCGGCGCGTCGGGCTACATGCTGGCGGGCGGATGCGCGCTCGCGGAAATAGTTACGTTCGCGATGCTGGCCGCGATCCGTGCTTAGCCGTTGCGCTTGAGCGCTTCAGCCCAAACCTCTTTGAGAAGTTCGTGCAACTCTTCGATCGAGCCGTTGTTCTCGATTATCAGCGTTGCTTGCTTCCCGCGCTCTTCGTCGGAAAGTTGTGCACGGATTCGCGCTTCGGTTTCGGAGGGTTTTAGTCCGCGCTGGCTCTCGATGCGAGCGACCACTTGTTCGCGCGGTGCGCGCACGAGCCAGATTTCGTCGAACAGCGGCTGCCAGTTGGCTTCGATCAAAATCGCGGCCTCGACGACAATGGGCAGTTTCGCGCCGCTCGCGCGCAAATCGGCAACGTTGCGGCGGATGCTCTCAAACGTCGCGGGCCATACGATCGACGTCAGCTTGTTCAGTTGCTCGGGCTTTCCAAACACGATCGCACCGAGTTTCTTGCGATCGATCGTGCGATCGGCGGCGACGATATCCGCGCCGAAGGCCGCGATGACGGCGTCGTAGGCGGGACCGCCGGGCGCGTAAGTCGTGTGCGCGACCTTGTCGGCGTCGAGGATCGGCGCGCCGAATTCGCCGATGATTTGCGTAACGGTGCTCTTGCCCGAACCGATTCCACCCGTGAGTCCAATTGTAAGCATTTGAAATCTCTAGCCCGCGGCTTCGCGGCTCCACGCCTGGATATTGTAGAGGTAGCTGAAGAAGCCGCCGCGAGCCAGCAACTCGTCGAACGATCCATGCTCGACGATCGCGCCGTCGCGCAGTACGAGGATTCGATCGGCGTTCTGAATCGTCGAGAGCCGATGCGCGATCACCATCGTCGTCCGCCCGCGCATCGCCTCGCGCACGGCGGCCAGCACCATCGATTCAGTCTCGGCGTCGAGCGCGCTGGTCGGCTCGTCCATAATCAGAATCGGCGCGTCCTTCAGCAGCGCGCGCGCGATCGTCACGCGCTGCGCTTCGCCTTCGGAAAGACTGTGACCGCCCTGCCCTATCACTTCGTCCAGGCCAGCCGGCAACTTGGCGAGCACCGGACCGAGGCGGGCCATCTCGATCGCGCGGAGGACTTTCGCGTCGTCAGCCGCGGGTTTTCCGAATGAGACGTTGACGCGCATCGTGTCGCCCAGCACGAGCGGCGGCTGCAGAACCATCGCGATATTGCCGCGCAGCGAATCGAGCGTGAGGTAGCGCGTGTCGTTACCGTCAATCTTGATCGCGCCGTCCTGCGGCTCGTAAAAGCGCGCGAGCAAACTGGCCATCGTGGTTTTTCCGGAACCGCTTGGACCGACGATCGCGATCGTCTCGCCGGGAGAAGCCTTGAAGCTGATGCCCTTGAGGACCGTTCGACCCGGTTCGTAGCCGAAGACGACATTGTCGAATTCTATTTCGCCACGCGCGCGGCCAAGGGTCTGTGCGTTCGGACGATCCTTGATATCGGGATCTATCGCAAGCAACTCGAGGCATCGCCGAAGGCCGGCCTTGGCGCCTTCGATCTGTCCGTACGTCTGCGAGATCTGATTCACCGGCGCGTAGAGCGAGGCCAGGTAGGTCGTGAAGACGATCAGATCGCCGATGGTGAGGCGGCCGTCGAGGACGTGCTGCGCGCCGAGGTAAATAACGAGCGCGGTGCCGCACGCGATCAACACTCCGACAGCGCCGGCGTAAAGCGTTTGCAGGGTGTAGAGACGCAAGGTCGCGTCGAGGCTCGCACTGCTTGAATCGACGAACTCTCGGTACGACTCGCCCTCGCGGGTGAAAGCCTGCACGACGTGAATCGCGGCGAGTGCGCTCTGCGCGACGGTGTAGAGGCGGCTCTCCTTGATGCGCGCACCGCCGGCGATCGCGTCGATGCGGCCGCTGATCGACATGATCAGCAGAATCAGCAGCGGGATGATCGCGAGCGCGACCAGCGTCAATGTCGCGTCCATTTTGATCATCACGACGAACATCCCGCCGAGCAGAATCAACGACGACAAGACCGGGAAGAAACCGTTCATCGCGATCGTTTGAATCGAGTAGGTGTCGTAGGTGATGCGCACCATCAGGTCGCCGACTTCGCGGCGGCGATGGAACGAGAGCGAAAGGCGCTGCAGATGATCGAACAGGCGCGCGCGCAACTCGTTGACCATGCGCTGGCCGATCGAGATTGTGACGTAGTTCGTCATGACGTTGAGCAGGCCGAGCATCGCGTACAGGATGACGAGGCTGAGGCATGCGGCGATGAGCAGCTCGGCGCGCGGCATCGGCGGAATCCACGAGCTGACGAGCGGCACGCCGCGCAGCACGTTGTCGATTACGATCTTGAGTGGCCACGGCTTGAGGACTTCGGCCGCGGAAGCGAGCAGCACACCTGCGATCGCGATCGCGAGACGGCCGAGATGCGGACGCATCCGGCGAATTGCGTGGCCATAGAGTTCCAGCGTGCCCATCAGCTCTCGTCTTCGGAGCGCTTTGCGATCAAGATTCCGAGCGAGCCGGCGACTTCGGCAGCGCAGGCGCTGATGATAGCGGGAATACGCCGCGCTCGCGTAAGCGCCAACAGTCCCACTGCAAGGCCGGCAAAAATTACGCCAACGATTCCCGCGCCCAACGAAAAGCATCCGGCCAACAGGACGAACGTCACGGCCGCAGCTATTAGTGCGCGGCGCGGCACCGACCGAACACGCCAGAGCAGCGCGATGCTCGCGTCTTTGCGCAAGGCGTTGATCGGCACGCGAATCATCGGTGGGACCACGAGTTCGAGATCGTAGGATTGGAAGCCGTCGGTCTCGGCAACAGCGACGCCGCGGCGAACCAGTGCGTCGCGGATTGCCGCGAGAATCGTCGCGGAATCGATCTTTGCGGCGCTTTCGGAAATGACGAATTCGGTCTCGCCACTCAATTTCACAGGGCCGTTGGGATCGCCTCCGGCGGCGCCCGGTTCAAATCTCCATTTGACGCTCTCGCGCGCCAGGCTCCGAGTGGTGGGACCAAGCAGGCTAAGGATCCAGAGATCGATTCGTGCAATTAGGCCGGAATACTCGCGCTGCAAGGGCGCGGATGCCGCGCTCGCCGTCCCGGTCAATATCGATAGCGCGATTCCACTCGCGCCGAGCACGCCCAGCAAGCGATTGACTGTGCCGAGGATCAGAAAAATCAGCGATATGGCAATCCATTGAATGGTCAACGGCAAATCGGCGTACGAGTTGCCCGCCGAATATACTGTCTGGAAGAGGCCACGGCCGAACTCGCCGTAGTAGATGCGCGCGCCGCCGAGAAGCGAGCCGACCCATGACGGGCCTGCGTACATTCCGTCCTGGTCCGCGGCGCGGAGCGGGTATTTGCGGAACAGCAGGCCCTCGCCTACGCCGTAACCGCGCTGCTGTCGGAGATAAGCGGCGAGCGTCGCGCGGCGCTCATGAATCACGACGGCTCCAGGAGCGTATGCGAGCGTTTCACTCGACGCGACCAGACGCCAGGAAAGATCCACGTCGTCGCCGGCGGTGGTGAACATCGGATCGAAGCCGCCAACCTCGAGCAGCGCGGCTTTCGTAATTGCCATGTTGCATCCGCACAGTTGCGCGAGGCGATCGTCGCCGGCACGCACCTCGCGCGGCAGTCCCGGCGCTGCAGCCATCGCGGCAGCGCGAGCGGATTGCGGATCGGGCGCGAAATTCGGGCCGGCCGCCGCGGCCGCATCGCGGCGCGTGATGGTCTCGACCAGATGATACAGCCAGTCCCGATCGGCACGCGCGTCGGCGTCGATGAACGCGACGATTTCGCCCAATGCGGCCTCCACGCCGGCGTTGCGCGCCCCTGCGAGACCGCAGTGCTCGACGCGAATCGCGCGGACTCCTGCCTGGTTGGCGATTTCGGAAGTAGAATCAGTCGAGCCGTCATCGATGACGATTGTTTCGTAATCCGGATAGTTGAGCTCTCGAATCGACGAGAGACACTCGCCTAACGTCGATGCCGCGTTGTAAGCCGCCACTACCACGCTGGCTTTAGGAGCCGTCGTGAGCAGTGGCGGCAGATCGTCGCGAAAGACTTTCGCGATTGCGTCGAAGGCGAGCTTGGGCGAGCGATCGCGGCGCGTCAGCCCGAATGCCCATTCGGTAATCTCGGCGCCGCCGGTGTGCCATTCGTCGGTGAACGCGAACACAATGAACCCGGACAATCCGAGTTCGAACGCCGCACGGCACTGCCATGAGAGCAGCGCCGCTTGATGCTCCTCGCCCTCGCGAATCGTATCCATCCCGGTTTCGCTGAGCACCAGTGGCAGCTCGCCGGCTTGACCCATCAGATGCGTCAGATAACGGCGAAAATCTTCCTCGCGATGCAGATAGACGTTGAACGAAATAAAATCGAGAAAACTCAGATCGAGATATTCCGCTGACGGATAGTTCGAGTAAGTGAAGAGCGCGCCGGGATCGATCTGTTTTCCGAGGTCGCGCAGCTCGGCGAGAAAGCGGCTGACCGCGCGCGGCCCGTGCCAGCGGACGATATCCGATCGAATCTCGTTGCCGATGCTGTAGGCAGCGATGGTCTCGCCGAACTGGCGCGTCTCGAGCACCGTCTTGCGGACGACGTCGCGGATTTCGCGCATCATGTCGGCTGAATCGAGGAACGCCATATGGAACGGCCACGGGATGCCAAGCATCATGCGCAGTCCCGCCCTCTGCGCCTCCTCGACCATCCACGGCGGCGGCGGCACGTAGAGACGAATCACATTGGCGCCGAGGATTCTCATCAAGGCGAAGTCGGCGGCCGCGCGCTCGGGCTCGGGATAGCGTTCACCGCGGGAATTCGGCGGGAACGGACCGTACGAAACGCCGCGGAGGTAGAACTTTTGCGCGCCGTCGAGCAAATATTTTCCGTGCGGTACCAGCCGGGCCATGAACGATGAGCTAATCGCAAAGCCGATGGGCGCGCAACGCGCTCCGCGCCCCACACTTGACACCGTGCAAGCCGGCCACTGAGAATCAGATCCGTTCAAAGATGGAAAACAGCGAATCGCGCGAGCGCAACTCGGAATTCAACGAACCCTCATCGAGCTTCGTCAACGTCGATGGCGTCCGGCTGCATGCGCTGGACTGGGGCGGCGGCGGCGCACCGATCGTGATCTTGCACGCGACCGGATTCCTCGGGCGCATCTATCGACCGCTCGCAGAGCGGTTGCGCGCGATCGGTCACGTCTACAGCTACGATCAGCGCGGCCACGGCGACAGTTCGACAGCGCCCAACGGCGAGTATAGCTGGGACTCGACGATGCGCGACCTACAAGGGTTCATAACCGCGATGGGTTGTGCGAGTGTGCGGGCGGTCGGCCATTCTGCGGGCGCGACGGCGATTGGCTCGCTCGCGAGCGAACGCCCTGACCTGATCTCGCGGGCCGTTCTGCTCGAGCCGGTGATTTTTGAGTCGCCGACCGCGCCGGAACTTGGCTGGCGCAATCCGTTTATCGAGCGGACGCTCAAACGCAGGCGCATCTTCGACACCGTCGATGCGATGTTCTCGAATTTCGAAAACAAGCCGCCGTACAATACCTGGCGCAAGGATATTCTGCGCGACTATTGCGAGTTCGGTACGCGGCCGACGGCTGATGGCAAGCGCGAACTCAAGTGCGCGCCCGAGGTCGAGGCAAAATTCTACGAGACGTCGCGCGATTTCGACGGGCTCGGCCGAATTCTCCACTGCACCGTTCCGCTCCTGGTGCTTTTCGGCGCGCGCGGCGATTCGCTCGGCGCGTCATTGTCCGGAAAAGTCGCGAAGCAGCTCAAGAATGGACGCGTCATCGACGTGGCAGACACAGGCCACTTTCTCCCGATGGAAAAGCCCGACTACGCTGCCGATCAAGCAATCGAATTCCTGTCAGAGAAATAGTCAATCAGGGCGAACTGAGCAATGCGCGTGCTTCGGCCGTATATATTCCCGGACGGTCGTATAGTATTAACGGCGGCTCAATAGCTACTTCGATTCCGCCGCCGACACGGGCCTCGATCAATACTACCGACGCGGGCCTGCCGACCTGTGAATGCATGAATCGGATACGCTTGGGCTCGAGCTGTTTTGAGCGCATCGTCGAAATCAGCTCGGCGCTTCTCCTGGCTGTGAAAACAAATGCCACGCGTCCGCCAATGCGCGCATAACGGCGCGCCGCAGCGACAAAATCCAGCAGCGCGGCGGCGCCTTCGCCGCGTGCCATGCGGCGGCTGTGATCCGGATTCTCACGCCCGGAGGCCGCCGCGCGATAGGGAGGATTCGCAACAACCAGGTCGAAGCTTGCGGGCTCGACGCCGGCAATTTTTTTCTGCCGGAGATCGGCGCAAACCGCTTTCACCGACTCGAGGCTGTTCGCTTCGGCGTTGCGCGGGATCATCGCCGCCAGCGGCGGCTGGATTTCGATCGCAACGACTTCGCGCGGGCGATAAAGCGCAGCGATCATGATCGACACGACGCCGCATCCTGCGCCCAACTCGAGTACTCGCTCGCGCGTTCTCGCGCGCGCAAAGCGGCCGAGCAGGATCGCCTCGACCGAGAAGCGATAACCATGCTTCGGCTGGATCAGCGTGATAGAACCATCCAGGATCGTATCGCGAGTTTCGTTTTCGTCGCTTGAATTCGCCGTCATGAATGCCGCCGAGAAAGGAGAGCTTTACGCGCGCATCTTTCGCAAGGTTGGTGTGTTTCTCGGCAAGGGGGAAATTCCGCGCGCGCTCAAAGAGCTGAATGAGGGTATGAAAATCGCCGAACGCAGCGGCGATAGCAAGATGGCCGCGCGATTCGCGCAAGAAATTGCGAACGTCTCCAAGACCGCGGAACCCACGAAATAGCGGCCTTTTACGTCATATTTCGGCGCATCGCTTGACGCGTTCGAGTTCGTACTTACCTTGAAATTGTGGGACGCAAGGCGATTCGAGCGAAGGACAGATAGAGCCTTCCTCGCGCCGAGCGCCCCGAGAATTAAAATTTCGCCGGACAATTACCGGCAGGAGGTTCTCTTTAAGATGGAAGTGCGGATGAACGGCTTTACCCCGAATGACTCATTGCTTCGCCACTGGAACGTGCTGTGGAACGAACTCGAGCCAGCGCGCAAACAGGCGCCGGCAGCGGACGTGGTCGAGGATGCGGATGGCTATCATTTCTATTTCGAGATGGCCGGCATCAACAGCGAATCCGTCGATGTGCGCGTCGAGGACGACAGTCTGATCGTCGAGGCGGAGCGTAAACGGCCCGAGTGGTCCAAGGACGCCGAAGTCCATCTGTCCGAGCGGGCGTACGGCACGATGCGGCGCGCATTCACGATGCCTGACGACGCGGGACACGACGGAATCAAGGCGGCGTACAAGGACGGCGTGCTGCAAGTGACGGTGCCGAAGCGGCCCGAGAGCAAGCCGTTCAAGATCAAAGTCGAGTTCGAAAACTCAGCCGGCGCGCTGGGCGCTTCGCTCCGCGGCCAGGAGAATTTTGGCTCGGGCGCCGGCGGTCTGAACTGCCGGCGCCGTGAGCGCAGCCGACGAAGCCACCTCGCACCGATCTCTCACGGGGGAGTGCAAATGGTATTTCTGATTATCATAGTGGCTATCGTCGGGTGGGTAATCTTTGCCTATAACCGATTAGTCAGTCTGCGCAACCAGGTAGATAATTCGTGGCGGCAGATCGACGTACAGTTGAAACGCCGGCATGACTTGATTCCGAATCTCGTCGAAGCCGTTAAAGGCTACATGCAGTTCGAGCGCGACACTCTCACCCAGGTCGTCGAGGCACGCGCCAAGGCGGTCAGCGCGCCGGACCAGGCCTCGCGCATGGCGGCGGAGACTCAGATCACCACCGGGTTGGGGAAACTGCTGGCCGTGATTGAGAACTATCCGCAGTTGAAGGCCGACGAGAACGTGCTCAAGCTGCAGGAAGAGCTGACGACGACGGAAAATCAAATCGCATTCGCGCGACAGGCATATAATGACGTCGTGCTCGATCTGAACACGCGCATCCAGACCTTCCCGACCAATCTCATCGCCGGCAATTTCGGTTTCAAGCCCGCGGAATATTTCAAAGGTGCTCCGGAAGAGCAGGCTGTCCCCAAGGTTGATCTTTCAATGACCGCGCCCCGCGCCTGATCATTCGCACAGGCGGATATGCGCGATGGCTCTAAGTAACTTCAGAGGTCTCGAAGCGACCAATCGCCGCGAGACCGTGCTGCTGGTCGTCGTGTTCATGCTGCTGTTCGGAGCGCTTGGACTCGGACTCGACATTGCCGCGAACGACATCGCGATCGTCAACGGACAGTTCGTCGGCTTCCCGGTACTGACCATCGCCGCGCTGGTTTTCGCCGGCGTGCAATCGATCGTGTCGTACTACAGCGGCGCATCTCTCGTGCTGCTCTCGGTTCACGCGCGCGAGCTCACGCCCGACACGCCCAAGCATCAGACGGTGCTCGATGTTATCAACGAGATGGCGACGGCGGCGCGGATGCCGGTGCCCAAGCCGTACATCATCGACGATCCGTCGCCGAATGCGTTCGCGACCGGACGCGACCCGGCTCATTCGGTGATTTGCGTCACGCAGGGACTCGTCGATCAGATGGATCGGGAGGAATTGCAGGGCGTGATCGGACACGAGATGTCGCACGTCGCCGACTACGACATCCGCACGATGATGATGATCGCGGTGATGGTCGGTGGCGTCGCGATGCTCTCTGATTTCGTTTACCGCTGGATGTTTTGGGGTGGTTTCGGCGGACGCGGCCGAAGCGGCAGCCGCGACAACCAGGGGGCGGCGTTGATCATGGTTGCGGTGATCGTACTGGCTGCGCTCGCGCCGATCTTCTCGCAACTGCTCGCGATGGCGGTATCGAGGCAGCGCGAATATCTTGCCGACGCATCGTCGGTCGAGTTCACGCGCAACCCGCGAGCGCTCCTGCGTGCGCTGGAGCGCATCGCCCAAATCGAATCGCCGCTGAAAGCAGGCACCGCTGGCACAGGCCACCTATTCGTCGTCAATCCGCGCGAAGGCATCCGCGATGACAGCGAAGGATTCTTTGCCAACCTGTTTTCGACGCATCCTCCACTGAGCAAGCGCATCGCGCGACTGCAAGCGTTGCTCGGCGCGGCAGGGACGAACGCGGTGGCGGAAGGAACCTAACCAACCACGACATTGCTCGCCCTCGCTGACCGACCTAAGCTCAACGAATGCCCACCGAGCCCGAAATCGAGCAGATACTGAGCCAGATCGCTACACGCGTATCAGAAATCGAAGGCGTCCAGGCAATCGTGCTTGGCGGCTCACGAGCGCGCGGAACTGCTGACGAACGATCGGATATCGATCTCGGAATTTATTACGACGGCAAGCATCCATTCTCGACGACAGCTCTGGGAGCGGCTGCGAAGGAACTGGATGATCGTCATTCAGGCGGATTGCTTACTTCTTTCGGCGAATGGGGACCCGCAGTTAACGGAGGCGGATGGCTCGAGATTCAAGGCAATCACGTCGATTTTCTCTACCGCGAGATTGGCGCGGTGCGCGAGGCGATCGAGGACTGCATCGCCGGCCGTCCGCGCAGCATCTACCAGCTCGGCCATCCGCTGGGATTTCATATCCAGATTTACGCGGGCGAAGTTCACGTCTGCCGCCCACTCTTCGATCCCGCCGGTACGGTCGCACGACTCAAGTCTCTGGTCAGTGAGTATCCTGAAAAATTCCGGACCGCCGCCGTAACCAAGCATCTGTTCGATGCGGAATTCGAAATTATGATTGCCGCGAAGCCCGCTGAGCGCGCGGACGTGATGTACGTCGCGGGATGCCTGTTTCGCGCAGCGGGTTTTATGACGCTGGTGCTGTACGCGCTCAACCGCAAGTTTTTTCTCAACGAGAAAGGCGCGCTCGCCGAGTCGAGCCGATTCGCGATTAAGCCGGCGCGCTTTCACGACACCGTAGCAAGCGTACTGGGAAGAGTTGGCACCACACCGGCGCAGCTATCGGCAAGCGTCGCCAGCTTCCAGAGCCTTGTTGCGGAGTTGCGCAAACTCGCAACCAGCCAAGGCGTTCTCTAGCGGTTCCGTCCTTTAAGCGCGCGCTCGATCTCGCGATCCGACGCCCGACGTGCCAGCACGTCGCGCTTGTCGTACGAGTGCTTGCCCTTGGCGAGCCCCAGCTCAACTTTAGCGCGGCCGTTCTTGAAATAAATCTTCAGCGGGACGATCGAGTAACCCTTCTCGCGCACGCGACCGAACAGCTTATCGATCTCGTGCCGATGCATCAGCAGTTTTCGCGCGCGAGTTTCCTTGTGGCTGAACTGGCCCGCCGGAGCATAGGCGCCGATATGGACGCTCTCCAGAAACGCCTCGCCGTTCTTGATGCGGGCGTAACTGTCGCGCAGGTTTGCGCGATGCGCCCGCAGCGACTTGACCTCGGTGCCGGTGAGCGCGAGGCCGGCCTTGAGAGTCTCCTCGATAAAGAAGTCATGCCGCGCCTTGCGGTTATCGACGACGAGATCGAATCCGTCAGCGGTGGGCTTGCCGTTGCGAGTATGAGAATCGCGCGCCATATCAGCGTGAGTTTATCCGCCCCGGCCGACGTAGATAAGGGCTCAGCCCTTGTTGCGAACGCCGCTGCTGAGCCTTAGATTGGATGGTGTAACCGTTTCGACTTCACTGGCCTCGATGGAAAACCCACTATCGTGGGGGCGAACTGGATTCGACGAAGACAACATGGCCATGGTCGCACGCCGGGTGCTGTCAACCCGTAAAACTGGCAGACTGCGAAATTTACCCGCAGACAATAACGGTTACGCTCTGGCGGCCTAAGGGCCGCTAGCGTCCCGCCGTTGCTCGCCCATGGCAGCGGGTCGGGGCGTCATTTAGTGGGCTAGGGAACCGCAGTTCACCGGCTGGGCGGCTTACCGAAACTTCAGTCGGCTGGCGCCAGGAAAGCCCGTCTGTGGGCGCTCCGGACGCGAGCTAAAATTCGCAGACTAAGCGTGTAGTGGCCGTCGCCGGAAGGCCTTCGGACGGGGGTTCAATTCCCCCCGCCTCCACCAAATTAAACTCCAACCAAACCCAAGTAAGCGCAAGAGGCTAGCTAGACAGGCTCCTTTGTCCTTTGGAGCATCTAACGTCGTCCAACCAAGTGCGTTGACAGATACCCCCAAGCGGGGGTAATTATCGGGGTACCTTCAAAAGCTCACGGGGGTAACTGCGATGCTCTCCGACACTGCCATACGCCAAGCGAAACCTGCCCTCAAACCGCGCAAGCTCTTCGACGCGGGCGGCCTGTACCTGCTCATCGCGCCGACCGGGGGCAAGTGGTGGCGGCTCAAGTACAGGTTTGGAGGAAAGGAACGCCTGCTCGCGCTTGGAACCTATCCCGATGTTGGACTCAAGCAAGCGCGGGAAAAGCGCGACGCGGCGCGCAAGCTGGTCGCAGACGGCATCGACCCGAGTGCGCAGCGTAAGGCGGCCAAGGCGGCGCTGGTACAGCGCACAGACGGCAATTTTGAAGCCGTCGCGCGGGAGTGGTTCGAGAAATTTTCCGCCGGATGGGCGCCGACGCACGCCGTGACGATCATCCGGCGTTTGGAGCGCGACGTTTTCCCGTGGTTGGGGACACGCCCAGCCAGTGAGATCGCCGCTCCTGATTTGCTGACGGTGCTGCGCCGGGTGGAAGCGCGCGGCGCGCTTGAAACCGCCCATCGCATTCATCAGGTCTGCGGACAGGTCTTTCGTTACGCAGTTGCAACGGGCAGAGCACAGCGCGATCCTTCGGCGGACTTGCGCGGCGCGCTGCCGCCCGTTCGGGAAAAGCATCACGCGGCGCTCACTGAGCCGAAGCAGGTCGGGGCACTGCTACGGGCGATCAATGAATATCAGGGGTCATTCGTTACGCGATGCGCGCTGCGCCTCGCCCCGCTGGTTTTCGTCCGGCCCGGAGAATTGCGCAAAGCCGAATGGAGCGAATTTGATCTGGACGCGGCAACATGGCGCATTCCGGCGGCGCGGATGAAGATGCGGTCGGAGCATGTTGTTCCGCTCTCGCGGCAGGCGGTTGAGATTCTCCGCGAGCTTAAGCCGTTCACGGGAGTGTGGCGCTTTGTCTTTCCGGGCGCCCGGACGGCTGGCCGGCCGATGAGCGAGAATGCCATCACGGCGGCGCTCCGGAGGATGGACTATAGCCGCAACGAAATGACCGGGCATGGATTCCGTTCGACGGCATCGACCCTGCTCAACGAATTGGGATGGTCCGCCGACGCGATCGAGCGCCAGCTTGCACACGCAGAGCGCGACGGTGTGCGCGATGCCTACAATCGGGCGGAGTACCTGGCCGAGCGCCAGCGCATGATGCAGGCGTGGGCCGACTACCTCGATAGTCTGGTGGCCGGTGGTGTTGTTATTCCCTTTCGGGCAATCGCCTAAAGTGCAATGGGATATGAGATCGTCTAGCAAGGGTTGACAAGTTGTGACGCGGGCGCATAAAAGTTTTCAAGCACTGGGGCCGGGTGCAAGATCGACGTGGCCCTACTCGGTAACTTTCCGAGGTAAATAAAAAAGGACGGGCAGCTTAGACCGAATCTGCACTAAGCGTGACGCGGGCACCGACACCGCGGGCCTGAAGCCATTTTTGGTGAGGGCCAACCGCTCAAACCTCCGCGACGGGCTATGGTCGGAGGGGACGTTCTTTAACCGTTCGGGTTTTTCCCGAAAACAAGGTTAGAGGTGCCCCCGATGTCCTCGCAAGTTATTTCTTGAGATCATCAATTCCAGCAAATTGACCCGCAAAGTTTGCTCCGACTCCGCCAAGTCCTGAAACTCATTCCCGTCGCGCCCTCGTCCTGGTGGTTGGGCGTCCGCTCTGGGCGTTACCCAACACCGGTGAAACTAGGACCACGCACGACAGCGTGGCGGGCGTCCGACATCCTGAAACTGATCGATTCTCTCTCGCAGGGCGGTCCCGCTCTGCCGCCGGGGCGATCGTTATGAGCGCCGAGCAGATCGCTCGCGCACTTGGCAACGCCCGCCGCGTGGGCGACGACTGGATCGCACGCTGCCCGCTTGCGGTCGAGCACGCCCACGGCGACGAGCATCCGAGCCTGAGCATCTCGGAGTGCGGCGGGAAGATTCTGGTTCACTGTCAGAGCCGTCATCCGGGCGAGCAATCGCGCGTGATCGATGCGCTCAAAACGCGGGGCTTGTGGCCAGCCGATGGTGCCGCAGCGCGGGTAGTCCCGCGAATCGTCGCAACTTACCCCTACCGCGACGAGAGCGGCAACGTGCTTTTCGAGGTCGTCCGGTACGCGCCTAAAGATTTCCGTCAGCGGCGGCCGGATGGGAAAGGCGGCTGGATATGGAACCTCGGCAGCACGCGGCGCGTTCCGTACCGCCTGCCGGAACTGTTCGCGGCTGACAAGGGCGAGCACGTTTTCATAGTGGAAGGCGAGAAGGACTCCGAGGCGCTGGCGGCACTCGGCCTTGTCGCCACTACCAACCCCGGCGGCGCGGGAAAGTGGCGAGGCGAACACAACGAGCCCCTACGCGGGCGGCACGTCACGATTTTGCCCGACAACGATAAACCCGGCGAGGATCACGCCCGATTGATCGCGGCGTCACTGGCTGGCGTGGCGACGAACGTGCGAATCGTGCGCCTTCCGGGCTTGCCCGAAAAAGGCGATGTGAGCGATTGGCTTGCGGCCGGCGGCACGTGCGATGCGCTGCTTGAACTTGTAGGGCGAACCCCCGTGGTCACGGCGACCGAGATGGCGGATTCTGTCAACTCTCCTTCGTTCGGGTTTTGCACCGTTCACGAGTACCTGAGCGAACGCGCGGCGATAGCTGAACGAAAATCATTCTGGGCGGAAACTCTGCGCGCCGGTGAAATTTCTATGCTGGCTGGGAGGGCGATGGCAGGAAAGTCCACGTTCGCCTGTGCGTTGACCCGCGCGCTGCATCTTGGGGTTCCGTTGCTTGGGCGGAATTGCGTAAAGGCGAAGCCCGGCTACATGGCGCTGGAGCGCAACGGCATCAAGGTTGCCAAATTGTTAGAGGCGTGGGGGCTGGGCGACGCCGTTTATTTTCTCGATCAACTCCCGCCGATGCCACCGGCTGGACTGGCAGCCTTCATCAAGGCGGAGATTCTCCGCCACGGCCTCGAGGTTGTGGTCGTCGATCATCTTCAGAACCTTGCGAAGATTAGGGACTCGAAAGACTACTCTCTGGTTTCGCTCGCGCTCGAACCATTCCAGAAGGTTGCGAAAGAGACTGAGGCGCATATTTTACTACTCCACCATCAGGGTAAGACCGAGCGCGAAGGCGTAATCGATGTAATGGGAAGCGAAGCGTACCGGGCCGCCGTCGATGCGTTGCTCGAAGCCAGGGCGCGGAAACCGGAATACTTTATCCGGGGCGAGATTCGCGACGAGGCGGACCTACCTCGGACTAAAGTAACGATCAACCTCAGAACGGGCGACGCCGAGAGCATCGACGCGCATCAGTCCGAAATGGACGCCGTGCAGGACAGGATTAAGGGCTGGCTCCAAACTCAGCATGACCTTGCCACCTTGGACGAGATCCAAGTGGCGCTCAAATTGAAGCGCGAGACGATTAGCTCTGCGCTGGCGGCCGGAGCTGAGGGCGGAACCTTTGAGCGATCGGGTGCTGGCAAGCGGGGCGATCCCAACCGGTTCCAGCTTTCTGGATTCAGTTCCCAACACAGTATGGGAACAACGGGAACCGAATCTGAAAATCCCTCCAAACTCGCGCCAGATATGGATTTATTCAGTTCCCGCCCTTCCGGGAACACAAAAGCCAACCGGGAACCGAATCCCGGCGCGTTCGAGGACGTGGAATGACTGTTCAAGAAATCCTGTGCCAAGTGCGCGAGCGTGGCGTGGCACTGACCGTGATAGACGGCAGGTTGAAGGCTTCCCCGCCCGGCTTACTATCGCCGGACCTGAAAACCGCAATCCACGAGTGGGCGGCCGAAATAAAAGCCCTGCTTCCGAATGTGCAAGAGCGCAACCGCTGGCCTGATCGCACGCGTGCGCCGATGCCGTTGCCGCGATGCGGCGCATTGGTATGCCGGACCTGCCACGTTCACAGTCCGAGTTCGCACCACGACGATTGCGCCATCCCGCGATTCGATCCTTGTGGCTCGCGATGGTGGTGGTTATCGCCGCATGGTGCGATCAAGTGTTGCGCCTGTAATCCGCCTATGGACCTGAGCCTCGCCGAGGCTTGGGTGCTGGCGCGCGAGCCTGACGGCAGCATCCCCGGCAAGATCCTGACGCTGTTGAACGCCAAAGCCACGCTTCAGTAGGCGATATGTGCAATCCGGTGACGACGGTTGACAGTTGAAAGAAAGTCTCAGGGCTGAAAAAACTCTCTCGCAGCCGAGGCGGCGCACCTCGATGCTGGCAATAAAAGTAGGCAGAGCTTTGCCCGAATCTTGCGCCGACTAACGCCTCTAGCGGGGGACCGCTATAAAAAGCACTCCATCAATACCCGTATTCGAGCCGCTGATGTTGGCAATTGGTGCCACGTCTGGATAGTTGGGGTCGCTCAGCAGGCTGGCCAAAGGTGGATAGACGGTTACGCTGTTTGCACCGCCTGCTGAAAAGCCGTCATTTGTGACGTAGATGTTCCCCTTGGAATCTACGGCAACACCGAAAGGGTAACTGAGCCCGGTGTCAGGACCGGCGATCTTGGCGATCGGCGTCACGTCTCCGCCGCTCGCGGCTTGTGCGGCTGAATAGACTGTTATCGTCTGCGCCCCGAAATTCGCCGCGTACACATTTCCGTCAGAATCGAGCGCAACTCCAACGGCGCTAAGACCGGTGTTGACACCGCTGATGGTGGCGGCAGGAAGGCCGCTACCGGCCGAAAAGATGTTGACGCCCGGACTAGCAGCCACATAGAGGTTCCCGCCTGAGTCAACGGCGATACCCTGGGCTGCCCCTGTGTTGGCGCCCGCAATTGCAAAGAAAGGCGCGATGTCACCTTCGCTGCCGCTTGCAAATTCCACGACCGAATCCGGGTACTCCGGAGCCGGACCGTTATCGTTTGTGACGAAAATGTTTGCGTGGGAGTCCACTGCGATGCCGTAGGGAGTTTCAAGTTCGGTCTTACTACCGGTGATGGTGGCGATTGGCGCGACGTTCCCGCCGCTCGCGGCTTCTGCTGCTGAATACAGGTAAATTACGCCGAAGCCACTGGCTACGTACAAATTTCCTGCTGAATCGAGGGCGACCCCCTGAACTCCGCCGAGTCCTGTTCGGTTTCCGATGATGGTTGTGGTGGGCGTCACGTTACCACTGCTCCCAGCCGCGTATGAGATCACACTGTTGTTTAGCCAATTGGTCACGAAGACCTCGGCCAGCCCGGGCACCAACGTCGGAGTCGCCGTAGGACTCGGTGCTACCGTGGGTGTCGCGGTTGGCGTCTGGGTGAACGTCGAAGTTGCAGTAGCGGTGGCTGTGCGCGTTGCCGTGGCGGTGGCTGTGGCCGTGGCAGTTGCGGTCGCCGTCACCGTTGCTGTGGCGGTTGGCGTGGGTGTCGTCGCGACGCCGAAAGCGGTTCCCTTCAACTTCACCACCTGCGCCTCGTCTGTCGGGCCAGCTCCAACGCTGTACGTGATGACGAGCGTTCCAGTATTCTTCGTTCCTTTCGGATTGCTCGCGACGGTTGGATCGAACGTGACCGAAAGCGCACAGAATGCAGGCTTTGCGGCAAGAATTGAAGTGCAGGTGTTCGAGGCGATAGCGAACGGGCCGCTCGGTGCTATTGAGGAAATGCTTAGGGCGACCTTGCTACGATTCGACACGGTTACAGTTCTTGAGGCAGAGATCGTGCGAACCTTCACCTTCCCGAACGAAAGTTTCTTTGGGCTTACGTGCAGAGCGGGCTCCGTCAACAACGCGTGAACCAGTTGCGGGAGAATCAGGATAACAAGAAGTGTGATGGGGATTGCCCTTCGCAAGGATCGCTTCCGCTAGAAATCCTGAGTCCCTGGCCTAAGACCTGTACTCATGCAGCAAGATTTCTCGGGAGCGAACATCAAATCGTTGAAGCCTTTCTCGTCCTCGTGGTTCGTCGGCTGGAACGGCGCTTGAGAGTATCCTCTGTGGTATCTGAGATCAAGTAAAAGCAACAGATGCCGTGATGAGTGCCACATCACGGCTTTCCGAGGCTCTTGCCGCAATAATCAGAAAGCGCAGACTCCAGAAAGGTTTGTCGCAAGAGGCGCTCGCTGAACTCGCAAAAGTTCATCACACCTACGTCAGCATGCTGGAGCGGGGGAAAAGTAAGCCAACGGTTGATGTTGCTGAGCGACTTGCCCGCGCCCTTGGAAAGAAGCTGTCTACGCTCATAGCGGAGGCCGAACGCACGCGCTGATCCCTGGGCTGCTAGAAGGGAGGCGCGGTGTGGTGCATCATGTCCCTCTCCGTGGTCAGCGTCTTTCGCCTCAAAATCGTGGGCTTCGAGCGCCCGGCCTTCCACTTGGAGTATCGGGGCGCGACAGGGATCTTGTAGTGATGGACCGTCCGGGAGTATTCAGTCCTCGACTATGCCGATCCTCTATTTCCTACCGTGGTGTCGCTTGAGTGAACGTCTGGACGTGCACCCTGTATCGTTTATTCCGTTCAATCGAGTCTTCCCGCCGAGTGATTTTGACGACGCGACCGCGAGGCTGATTAGCAGTATTTCAGAAAATTTCATCGCAATTGACGGGAACCCCGTGTCTGAAAGCGTAGAGATTCATCCAATCAAGCAGAGGATCACCAAGCGCAAAATTCCACGTGGCGGTAGCGCTAACCCAATCCAGCCAATCGTCACGCGTCTTCGGACTGATATCGACGCCATCCTCGCTATGTGTAGCTGAAGCGATTCCCAATCGTCACCTCCGAGCTGTGAAGACGGGCCTGCTGCAAGAAGCTCCGGCCTCTATCTTCTACGTTGCGCCGCTACACATGCCCATGCCGCTACAAGGGAGAGGCCCCCCATGCCAAGGAGAAACCTGGCAATCTTACATGAGAGCGACGCAGGGCTGCGAGCATTCAGAACTTGGATTTCAAGCACGGCACCCTCATGCGAAGTTGTCTGCGATGAATGGCGCCAGATTTTTGGATCTGCGAGTTGCTCGCTGCTTGAGCGGCGGTCGATGCAGAGTCTACGGGTCCTCCATAACGTGAAGAGGGGTATAGCCCCGGTCGGGCTGCATGGGACCCGAGGAATGCGGGCGCGCGCCTCGGGCCTTCCTCGGCATGTCCGCAAACCGCTGATGGGAAATCTGCGACTGGCAGCGCGTCGGGTCTTTTGAGGGTTCCCGGTGAAAACGAACGGGGCATTCGGTAGGCTCGGTCTCGGTAGCCAAGGCCACGGTGGTGGTCGAGTCCTGTTAAAAGATTACCCTCTTTGAGTCGGGCAGAATCAAGAGGGGCGCCGCAAAATCTCGGGCGGTGCTCGCGTTCTAGCCGCGTCTCGTGACGCGTGAACGGCCTCTTGGTGCGTAGATGCGGAAGCCGGCAGCGCGCGGTTAGCAGCAATTTTTCGGGGTACTTTTGGGGGTAACTCCAAAACTCGCCGGCGAGAAGGAATCATGATCACGACGGTTTTGGAAACTTAGCGGTTCCCCCCGCCTCCACCATCGAATGGGAATGACAGCTCGCTGCGGTCAGAGTTAGTATCAGGGCATGAAATAAAATATAACTAAAAGTAGAGTTTTCTGTTCCCTCTGACGCGGCAATTGTACTACAATTCAGGTATTATGACGGGCAATAATGTGTTTGAACGCACTTTGTCTGCTCCGCTGGAAGCCACGCGAAGATAAACCGTGTTTAGGAGTTGCCCACGAGTACAGCAGTCAATGCGCAGAAGCAAACGGCGCTCTCGTTTGTTGAGCCGTACAACCATTTGATGAATCAAGGCGGCAGTTTGTACGAGTGGCAACCCGGGAGTCTTCGCTGAATCGTATTCGCGCATTCCTGTGCTGCGCGGTGTTCGTCGCAGCGTTTGCGGGCTACCAGCAGGTTGCGGGGGCAGTATCGCAGCCGCTCGCGCTGATCGTTGAGCCGGTAAGCGATTCGAAGCTGGCGACGCTCGCCGGCAATACGCGTCCGGAAGCGACGGCGGCAAATGATCGCGGCCCCGTCGCCGCGGACCTTCCGCTGGATCACATGCTGCTTCAGTTGTTGCGGTCTCCCGAGCGGGAACAAGCGCTCGACAAATACATCAATCAGCTCGAGGACCCGAAGTCGCCGAACTACCATCATTGGTTGACCGCGCAGGAACTGAGACAGCGATACGGATTGGCTGCGCAAGATATCGACACGATCACAAATTGGCTCAAATCGCATGGCTTCACGGTCAACCGGGTATATCCCAACGGCCTCGTGATTGATTTCTCGGGTAACGCCGGCCAGGTCCAGGAAGCATTCCATACCGAGATACATCACCTGGACGTGCACGGAGCGACGCACATCGCCAACATGAGCGATCCCCGGATTCCGGCGGCGCTGGCGCCCGTGGTGGCGGGAGTGGTGTCGCTCAACGACTTCAGACCGCAAGCCAATTACACCTACAACTGTCCACCCGACACCTGTTATTCGCTGGCGCCGGCTGACCTGGCGACCATCTACAATCTCAGCCCGCTGTTTTCTGGGGGCATTTCAGGCCAGGGGCAAACGATCGTAGTGGTCGAGGAATCAGACGTTTATTCGTTGCCCGATTGGACTACATTCCGCGCTACGTTCGGTCTTTCGTCGTACACCGATGGGTCCGTTTCGCAGGTACATCCGGGATGCGACGATCCCGGCTTTAACACCAACGAGGGCGAGGCAATAATCGATGCTGAATGGGCCAGTGCAGCGGCGCCCAGCGCCACGATCGTGCTCGCTTCCTGCGCCAACACCACCACTCCCGGTGAGATAATCGCGATGGAAAATCTGTTGAATACCGATGGCACAAGCACCCCCGCCATCGTGAGCAACAGCTACGGGCAGGCTGAGACCGTGAACGGCTCGACGCTCAACGCCGCGATCAATTCTCTGTATCAGACCGCGGAAGTGGTGGACGGCGTTTCAGTCTTCGTTGCGGCGGGAGACTCGGGCGGGGCGTATGCTGACGAGGCTCCCGTTAATGCAGGGTCGGAATTCGCAGCCAGCATGGGAATTACCGTCAATGGTTCGGCGTCCACTCCGTACAATGTGGCAGTGGGCGGGACCGATTTCAGCGATACCTACGCGGGCACCAACAGCACTTACTGGAATGAGTCCAACACCGCCGATTACGGCTCTGCTATCTCGTATATTCCGGAAATCCCGTGGAACTACTCGTGCGCTGGTGAATTGCTCGTCAGCTCCCTTGGCTATCCTTCGCAGTTCGGTTCGGCGAGTCTCTGCAACGAGGGTGGTTTTCTCGATATCACCGCAGGCGCCGGCGGGCCGAGCGGCTGCGCAACCGGGGCGCCCTCGACCCCAGGCGTCGTCAGCGGGTCGTGCCATGGATACGCGAAGCCCGCGTGGCAATCGATCCTGGGAAATCCGAGCGACGGCGTGCGCGACATTCCCGACGTGTCACTGTTCGCGTCGGACGGGCCCTGGGATCATGGATACGTCCAGTGCGACTCCGATCCGGTTGATGGCGGAGGCTGCGTCGCAGGAGTCGGAGGAACCTCGTTTGCCGCGCCGATAATGGCCGGCATCCAGGCGCTTGTGAATCAGAAACTTGACGCGCGCCAGGGTAATCCGAATCCTGCGTACTACTCGCTGGCGGCTGCCGAGTACGGCACGAGCGGTTCGTCGTCGTGCAACTCATCGAAAGGCAACGCTGTCGGCAGCAAGTGCATCTTCTATGACATAACCGAGGGCGACAGCGTCGTGCCATGCACTGGCTCCAACAACTGCTATGACCCGTCGGGCACCTATGGCGTGCTGTCCACTTCGGACACATCTTTCGAGCCCGCGTATACGGCGACGGTTGGATGGGATTTCACCACCGGTATCGGCAGCGTCAATGCGTACAACCTCGTGATGGCATTCCCCGCGAGCGCGACGCCCACCCCA
This sequence comes from uncultured delta proteobacterium, assembly GCA_963711565.1. GTDB lineage: Bacteria > Desulfobacterota > Binatia > Binatales > Binataceae > Binatus. Next base: position 1,242,519 of record CAVQEQ010000003.1, read on the forward strand.
ACTAGCACGGCGACGCCGACTGCGACCAGCACTGGCGCGACGCCGACCGCGACGCCATCGCGAACCGCGACCCCATCGAGGACCGCGACCCCGACGGCAACCTCGACGGGGGCAACTCCAACGGCGACGGCGTCCGCAACGTCATCTCGGACAGCCACTGCGACGCCAACGGCGACTGCTACCGGTACGGCAATCGCCACGCCGACCACGACGGCTACCCCGACTGCAACACCGACCGCGAGTGCGACCGCAACCGAGACTGCGACGCCGACCGCGACTCCGACTCAGGTTCCGGAGCAGTTGAAGGTCAAGCCGTCGTCGAAGAATTTCGGCGACGTGAAGTTGGGCAGCACCAAAAGCGCGTCGCTCACCCTTACCAATGCGGCAAAAAAGGGACCGCCGATCACTTTCGGCCATCCGATGGCATCGCTCTCGCCGGTCAGCCCCGAGGAATTCAGGACGGTTGCCACGACTTGCCCGGCGCAGCTGATGCCGAAGAAGAAGTGCAAGATCACGCTCCAATTTGCTCCGACTTCAACGGGTCCGACCTCCTCCGCGCTAACCATCCTTGACAACGCCTCAAATGCCAACCAGGTGATCCAGTTACATGGCTCCGGCAAATGAATCGCTCATTAATTAAGCCAAGAAGTCCCGCTCGTCCTCAGGGGTTCCTGATACGGTCCCGCGCCTGAGCGCTATAAGGTCAAGCGCGCCGAAAGCGCCATCTCGGCTCCACGAAGCATTGCACCTCTTCTCCGCCTGAAACACTGCACGAGTATCGGAAGCCGGTATTAGGTACAATCGGTCCATGCGCGGTGACGACGAACGCGAGGAGCCGACGATACTGGTCGTCGAGGACGACGAAGACGCACGCGATGCGATGGTCGCGCTGCTGCAGCTTAAGGGTTATCGGGCCGTGCCTGCGAGCAATGGCAGGGAGGCGCTGGACTACCTGGATCAAGCACCGCCGCCCGACTTGATCATACTCGACTTGTGGATGCCGGTGATGGATGGCTGGCAATTCCGCTCGGAACAAATGAAGAACCCGCGACTGGCGGACATACCGGTGATCGTCGTTAGCGCCTTGGGCGATCACGCCGAGGTTGACGCGAACGAAATCATCATTAAGCCCGTAGATGTGGATCGCCTGCTCGCGACCATCGGCCATTACTGCAGACCGGAGCCGACGCCATGAGCGCGACAGGAGATCGCAACGCCCGCGATCTGAAAGAGATCGAAGCCCTGGAACAGCAGGAAGCCAGGGCGATGCTCGCCGCCGACGCTTCGACGCTACAGACGCTGTGGGCCGACGACATGGTCGTCAACAGCACCTCGAATCTTATCGCGGGAAAACAGATCCTGCTGGAAATGATCAAAGGCGGCCGGCTCAAGTTGCGCACCTACGAACGCCGCCCGGTCCGCATCACAGTGCTCGGCGATCTAGTCGTCAGCACAGGCAACGAGGTTTCTCAGCTGATTACGAATACTACCGAGTTCAAGCTGTTCGTTAGCTACATGAACGTGTGGGCGAAGCGCAACGGAAACTGGCAATTGCTCGCGCGTCACGTCGGCGCGATCGAGCGAGCAAAGCCCGCACCTCATCAGTGACTTAACTTTCGCTCGCCCGGGCTTCAAGCCATTCCGGCTCTCGAAGATCGCGCCATCACTGTCCGCACTCGCCTTCGCGATGCCGGACAGAAACCGAAACTTGCAGTAAATGTGCGCGCCATCTATACCGATGCTGCAATCGGAGCAGCATCGTGGAAATTCCGGGACACATTTCTCCGCCACCCTCGTTCCGGACAGGCGCGCATTCCAGGGTCCGCGTTTCAGTCGTCGTTCCGATTTTCAATAGCGCAAAGACTATCGCGCGAACCCTCGAGAGCATTCTCAGTCAGGACTTTGCCGATGGTACGGAAATCATTGCGGTAGATGACGGCTCGACCGACGCGACGGCGAGCGAATTGTCGCGCTTCTCGTCGCACCTCAGAATTATCAGCCAAAAAAACCAGGGAGTGGCCGCCGCGGAGAACGCGGGGGTCGGCGCGGCTAACGGCGAGTACATCGCCTTCTGCGATGCGGACAACGTCTGGATGCCCGATAAACTCACCGCGACAGTAGGGGCGCTCGACCGCAATCGCGACGCGGTGCTGGCCTATTCAGATTGCATCCCGGTCGCCGACGACGGCGTCCCGCTCGCCCCGTCGCTGGTCCCGTCCGAGCTGGCTCACGCGCCGTCGATGCGAGAGCTGCTGCGCGGCTGGTGGCCGATCGTTCCCAGTGCCGCGGTCACCCGCCGCGACGCCTACGACGCCTCCGGTGGCCAATGCACCGAGCTTCGTTCGTACCACGATGTTTATCTGTGGATGCTGCTGCGCGAGCTTGGACCGTTCGAATACGTGGCGCGTCCGCTGGTGAAATATCGCAAGACTACGGTCGCCGAGCGCACGCTGCGCGACGAGTGCTACTACGACGCCTTCGTGCGCCAGGTTCGTGCTCGCTACCACAACTCCGCCGATGGACTGCTTCGCGCGACGCGTCACGGATGCGCGAATCTGCTCGGCTATCGCGGCCTCCTCAAGATGCGCAGCGGCAACCTCCGCGACGCGCGGCGCAGCTTCGCGCGCGCTGTCCGGCGGGAGCCGACCCATCTCCGCAACGCGATGCGCCTGATGCGCACTTTTCTGCCGCTCGGGCTGGCGCTGCGGTTAGGAGGAAGGACGTGCAGGCCTGAACTGGCACACTTCCCGGGCGCGGCGGCCGGTGAGTCCCGCCGAATCCAGCCGCAAGGCGCGCCGTCCGATTGAATGACCACGCATTGGTCCAGGTACCATGCGGCGTGGGAAAGATTGGGGCCGCCGCTGCGACCTCATGCCGAGGCCTGCGCTGCTTATCGCCGGTTGCTAGGCGGATGCGCGGGTCCGGTCCTACTGCTGGGCGTTACGCCCGAGCTTGCCGATATCGCGCCGCGCGTAGTCGCGGTCGATCGCGCTTACCCATTGATCGCCGGCGTGTGGCCGGGTAACACGAGCCGGCGGCGCGCGGTGAATGGAAACTGGCTGACTTTGCCGTTCGCGAACGGATCCTTCGCAGCGGTAGTCGGCGACGGCGCTCTCAACTCCGTGGATCATCCCGCCGGACAACGCCGCGTGTACGACGAGGCCGCTCGCGTACTGCGTCCCGGTGGCCGTGCGGTGTTTCGCGTTTACGCCGCGCCGCGACGATGCGAGTCCATCGCCCAGGTGCGCGACGATCTGATGGCGGGAGGGATCGGCAGCTTCCACGCTTTCAAATGGCGGCTCGCGATGGCGCTGGTGGCGCGCGATAAGAATCCTAACATTTGCGTTCGCACGATTTATGATTCATTCGCCAACGAATTTCCGCGCCGCGACCTTATTGCGCGCGCCGCCGGCTGGGATGCCGCCGATATCGACACCATCGAGCTCTACCGCGATTCGACCGAAGTTTACAGCTTTCCCAAGACCGAACAGTTCGAGTCGATCGTTCCTGCAAGTTTCGCGAATGTCAGGTTTGCGGAGTCCGGCCGCTACGAACTCGCCGAGCGATGTCCGCTGCTATCGATGGACCTGCGATCCTGAGCGGCCCAAATGGCGCGAATAGTAGTCATCACGCACGAGTACGACGACTTCTTCAGCCGCGATTACCTGATCCAGGGATTGTTCGAACACTGGCGCGGCATGGGTCACGAGCTAATCGTCACTGCAGGAACGCGAACGGAGATTAGCGGCGACATCGCGATCCTGCACGTCGATTGCTCGGTCGTCAACGATGCGTATCTCGACTACGCGAAACGATTTCCGATCGTGCTGAACGCCGGCACTCGCGACATCCGGAAGTCCGCTGTCAGCCGCGTGATTGTCGATCGAGGCGACGACTGGCGCGGCCCTGTCGTCGTAAAGTCCAACCTGAATACCGGCGGCCTGCCCGAACACATTCACAACCGCATCGCCAGGCGGATGGGCGCCGCGCCTCCGCATCGAACGGCAAAACTGTTCGAGCAGTACGAAGTTCTCGATTCGCAGGCACTCGTGCGCAGGCGCGTGTGGAAAGATCCGAGCCTGGTCGTTGAACGTTTTGTCCCCGAACATGATGAGCGCGGGTTCTGGCTCCGAACGTGGGTGTTCTTCGGTGACAGTGAGCGATGCAACCGCTACTGCGGACCGCGCGCAATCGTAAAAGGATCCGAGACAACCTTCAGCGAACCGGCGCCGGTGCCGCAAGAGCTGCGCGAAATGCGCGCGCGCCTCGGCTTCGACTACGGCAAATTCGACTTCGCAGTGAACGATGGCCGTGCAACGCTATTCGACGCAAACCGCACCCCAGGCTCAGCCCCCAATCTAACCGCCCACTTCGTCAAAAACGCCGCCAGCCTCGCCGCCGGCATAAATTCTTTCCTGAAATAGCGCGCGTGCGAGTAGCCGCTACAGGTGATACGCTCTGAAAACATGGATTTGCCAGTAATACTCAACGCCGGCCAGGACGGATACATCGTCGCGGAGTGCCCTGTTATCCCGGGCTGCATCAGCCAGGGCCGTACGCGAAGGGAAGCACTCCGCAACGTGCGCGAGGCAATCGAGCTGTGCCTGGAAAGCCGCGCGAAAGAAGGATGGGAGCTCGCCTCGCACTACAACGTCGCACGCGTCAAGATCGACGGCGCGAACAGAGTGGGAAAACTCGTAAGCGCTGCCCGAAACCTCCGCCGCGTCGCGCCGGCAAAGACATCGCGGTCTCGTAAAGCATAGGTCGCGACCCGCAAACGTGCAGTGATCCGATTACCCGTCATCTCCGGCGGAGAGTGCATCGCCGCTCTGACGAAGATGGGCTATCGACAGACGCGCCAGAAAGGAAGCCACGCGCGCCTGGCGTGCCCGAATCGAAATCCGGTAACCGTGCCCCTTCATACAGAACTCGATCGGGGGACGCTCAGGGCTATCCTGCGAACCGTCGAGATCAGTCCAGGTGAATTCCTTGCGCTCCTGAGAAAATAATTCGTCAGCGCATCAGCCGGAAACAGCTCCGCACTTCCTTGACGAATGTCTCCGGCTGCTCGAAGGCGGCGAAGTGGCCGCCCTTCGTCAGCTCGTTGAAGTACACCAACTTCGAGAATCGCTTCTCCGCCCATCGCTTCGACGTGCGGAAGATTTCTTTCGGGAAAATCGAACAGCCGACCGGGACCGTCACAGGATCAGTCAGCGTGCGGCGAAAGCTTTCCCAGTACAGGCGCGCCGACGACGCCGCGTTGGCCGGCAGCCAGTAGAGCATCACGTTGTCGAGCAACTCTTCGCGCGTCAGCACAGCCTCCGGATTCCCGCCGCAGTCGGTCCACGACCAGAATTTTTCCAATATCCACGTGAGCTGCCCCACCGGCGAATCGGTAAGACCGTAGCTCACCGTCTGCGGCCGCGTGCTCTGCTGCTTCGAGTAGCCCGAGTCCCAATCATTGTAGTGCTGCATTCCCGCGATCGCCGACTTCTCGTTCTCGGTGAGATCGTTCATCGTCGCCGGATCGGGCATCGCGATCGGCATGTTGAGATGAATCCCGATGCAGTTGCTCGGGTCCTGGATTCCAATGCAGGTCGTAACGATCGATCCCCAATCTCCGCCCTGCGCCGCGTATCTCTTGTAGCCGAGCCGCGGCATCAGCTCCGCCCACGCGCTCGCGATACGCTGAACGTTCCAGCCGTTGCGCGCGGGCTTGTCCGAGAAACCGTAGCCCGGAAGCGACGGGCAGACGACGTGAAAGGCGTCCGCCGCATCGCCGCCATGCGCGGTCGGATTGGTGAGCGGCTCGATCACCTTTTGAAACTCGACGATCGACCCCGGCCATCCGTGCGTTATCATCAGCGGCATCGCGTCGGCATGCGGCGATCGCACGTGCACGAAATGTATCCCGAGCCCGTCGATCGTCGTCTTGAACTGCGCGAAGCGATTGAGCCGAGCCTCGCGCGCGCGCCAGTCGTATTTCTCGAGCCAATACGCGGCGACCTCCCGCGCGTACGCGAGCGGCAGTCCTTGCGACCAGTCATCGACGCACTCGCGCTCGGGCCATCGCGTCTCGCGCAGGCGCCGCTTCAGGTCGTCGAGTTGCGCCTCGGTCGCCGCAATGCGGAAGGGTTCTATATTGTTGCTCATCGACGGATCTCTTGCCGAATCATTTTTCGGAGTCAAGGACTGCGCTCGTCTCAACGGCGCGAGTCGCTTCTATCGTGCCGCCGCTTGAGCGAGCTTCGCGCCTGTTCGTCCTCGACACTCTCCATCCGCTCGCGTATCCGCTCGAAGCTGCCGTCGAAAGCCATGACGAGCTTCGCATCGACTTCGATATGCCGCGCATTCTTCGCAACCTTCGGATTGGGGTCATGTTGCAGGCGCTTCGCGGCCTGTCTGAGCCGATTGAAGACCTCCCAAGGCATTGCGCAAGGACAGATCTCGCGCACCGCCCGCGCCCGCGTTTCATCGTCAGCGGATTGCATCTCGGCGACGATTCTCGCGGCTTCAGCCTCCCAATCGACTCCCGCCCTCGACTTCTCAACCGTCTGCACAAAGTGCTCGACATGCGCGATCTCGCGGCGCGAGCGATGCGGCTTCGCCGTCTTCCTAAAAGCATCGGTCTTCGGATCGAATTGTGTAACCAAGACTCACCTCATAGTGATGTACGCGGAATTGACCACAGACCGGTCTGGCCGTGAGCCAACCTGCGCAGCGTCGAGGCGAGAAGCTTCTGAAATCTAGACGCGGGACGGGCGAAGAGGCACGATCAGCCGATCTTTCGCAGATTCATGGCGATGCGGCGGTATAATCGGTCTGTCCTCCTCGCTAAAGAATCGTAACTCCCATCGTGGTAACACGCAGCGACGCGTGAGGCAACGCGGGTTCACGAACCGCGACCGCATCCGCCGTTGCACTTCACGCAAAATAATTTGTAATGTCGCTCTGGTCTGATCGGTAGAAGGAGCACGCCCGATGATCCCCGCTAACGCCGCGCCTCTCGCGATTGCGCTCCTCGGACTGCTGCTCGGGATGCGTCACGCAACCGATCCCGATCACGTCATCGCCGTCACCACCATCCTCAGCCGCGAACGCCGCTTCGCTGTGGCCGCCCGCATCGGCGTCGTCTGGGGACTCGGGCATACGCTGACGGTCCTGCTGGTCGGCGCCGCTATCATCGTATTCAAAATTGCGATTCCGGCCCGGCTCGGCCTCGCGATGGAATTTGCGGTCGCTATCGTGCTGATCCTGCTCGGCATCGGCGCCGCGGCGAACCTGATCCGCAATGCCGCGACTCGAATCAGCGGCGGTACCTCGCGCGATGAAGCCCTCGTCGTCCATGCGCACGCGCACACTCACGACGGCGCGACGCATGCACATCCGCACGTTCACCTTAGTCCTCATGAAGATCTCGCCGACGCGATGCATCACGATCATCGCATCCCGGTTGACGCGATGCCGTCGTTCGCCGCACGCCGCCCGCTGTTGAGATCGTTCGCCGTGGGACTCGTGCATGGACTAGCGGGCAGCGCCGCGATTGCGTTGCTGGTCCTGAGCGCGATTCCGAGTCCGCTATGGGCGACGCTCTACCTGGCGATCTTCTGCGTCGGCACGATCATCGGCATGGCGTTGATCACGACTGCAATCGCGACGCCGTTCATGGTCGCGTCACAGCGCGCGTCGTGGCTCCATCAAGGCCTCGTCACCGGCTCAGGCCTGTTGAGTTTCGGCTTCGGCCTGTTCCTCGCCTACCACATCGGTATCGTCGATCATCTGTTCAGCGCCGCGCCAATTTGGATACCGCAATAGAAACGCTCCTCAGACCGGTTCACAGAACAACCGCCATCGTCAGCGTGAACGTGCCTTTAGTGACACCGTCGCACTTCTTCGCCTTGTAGGTTCCTTCGATCGTGGGCACGGTCACAGTATCGTCAGGTGCCTCGACCGGGATCTGGATGGTTCCCTGGGCCGATACCGAGCACTTGCTGCCCTTCTGCTTGAGCTTGAACTTCAGATCCTCGCCGTTGCTATTGATAGTCCCCTTGTAAGAGCCGGACCCGGAGCCGGCGGTCCAGGTTCCCATGAACTTGTTGTGCTTCTGAAAGACCTCAATCGCGAACGAAGTAGTTCCGGCTTCATCGTCAACGATCGACCCCGACCAATCGCCTGCGATATCCGGCGGAGGCACTTTCTTATCCGGCTCGGTCGCCACGTCCGCGCCATCGTCTGTTGAGTCGCTGGCATCCTGCGCCCAAGCCGCGTTACCGTAAGATTGGCTATGGGAGACAAGATTTGCGAGTCGCCCCGATGCGAACAGAGCGACTGAGAACGTCAGCAATGCTAAACCAGTCTTGGATTTCATTTGCCCTCTTTACCAGCTTGAAAATGTGGTGGCGCAAAATGTCTCACGGTATAAACGTTCACGCAAGCACTTGATCAAAATTGCCGGAGACGAAGATCAATCAAAGGAGAAAAATATGATCGACCTCTACTATTGGCCGACGCCGAACGGGCACAAAATCACAATCTTTCTCGAGGAGACCGGGCTCGAATACAAAATCGTCCCCGTGAATATCCGCAAGGGTGAGCAGTTCGCGCCCGAGTTTCTCAAGTTCAGCCCCAACAACCGGATGCCTGCGATCATCGACCATGACGGTCCCGGCGGAAAGCCGCTCGCACTGTTCGAGTCGGGCGCGATCCTGCTCTACCTCGCCGAGAAGACCGGCAAGTTCATGCCGTCGGAAATGCGCGCGCGTTACAACGTCGTACAATGGCTGATGTTCCAGATGGCGGGCGTCGGCCCGATGTTCGGGCAGCGCGGACACTTTCTGCGCGCCGCACCCGAGAAGATTCCATACGCGATTGACCGCTACACCAACGAGTCGCGCCGCCTGCTGAACGTAATCGAAAATCAGCTTGCCAATAACGCCTACCTGGCCGGCGATTACTCGATCGCGGACATGGCGACCTATCCGTGGGTGGTGGGAACGCGCCGCGAACCCGAACAGTTGGAGAGCCGCCCGAATTTCAAGCGATGGCTCGACACAATCGGCGATCGTCCCGCCGTAAAACGCGGCGTCGCGGTGATGGCCGACCTCCCGCCCGAGCCGCTCGACGAAGCCGCCCGCTCAATCCTGTACGGCGCCAAGCAGTTCGAGCACCACTAGCAGCGCGGCTTCTCGGACAAGACCGCCGGAGCCGCTCATCGTCATCCGACGAAGCGAGCATCGCGAGCGTGCTTGTCACCCTGACGAAGCAGCCATCTGCGAGCGCGCTTATCACCCCGACAAAGCAACGCGAGCTAGTTTGTCATCCTGACGAAGCGAGCATCGCGAGCGGCAGGAAGGATCTCGGACAGCTTCGCGCCAGCGAAGCCGGTTCCGGTTTCTCAATCGCGCAGCGCTCCTTACCGATGCCCCATCGCACCGCTCCCTCCGTGCGGCGCTGCGACATGTCCCCCGCCTCCGCTACCGCGCGCGGGCGCGAATGCCTTCACCTGCTGCGCATGCTGCCGTTCGAAGGATTGCATTTGCTGCGAGTGCTGACGCTGTAGATCCTGCTGTTGCGCGAAGTTCTGGCGCTGCGCCCGCTCCTCATCGGCCGCCTGCTTGCGCACGAGCGCCTGCGTCTCACTCTGATGCCGGCGCACGAGTTCCGCTGACTCCTGGACGTGACTCTCCTCGACCTTCGTCCAGTCAGCGCCGCTTTCATCGGCAGCCTTTGCGGGCCGCTGAACTTCCTGCAGATGCTGACGTTCAAACGCCTCCGTCTCCGCGTCATGCTTTTGCTGCAGCTGTTTCAATTGCGCCGCCTGTTCGCGCGCGGCCTCCTGTTGCTGCTGCGCGCGATTTCGTTCGAGGTCCTGCAAGTCCACGTTGTGCTTCTGCTGGAGAGCTTGCTGTTGCACGCCATGCTCGCGCGCTACCGATTCGCGCATCGCGTCATTCCAGTCAGGATGACGCTGCAAGGCCACCGCCGGATCTTTCTGCGCCCACCAATGCAAGTCATGCCAGACGTGCTTGTCGTCGTAGTCGCCTTTCCATTCGGGATGGTGCTGATCGGCCCAGGCGGCGTCATGCTGATGCCACCAGGTGTCGGTATGCCATACATGCTTGTCGTCGTAATCACCCCACCAGTTGGGATGATTCTCGCGCGCCCAAGTCGGATTAGTCGCCCACCACCAGCTCGCCGGACGCCAGATTTTGTTGTCGTCGTATGCGCCCCACCAGTCCGGATGGTTCTCGCGCACCCACTCGGGTTGGTTCTGCCACCACCATCCAGCCGGCCGCCAGAAATGCTGGTCGTCGAACGCGCCCCACCAGTCGGGATGATTCTGTCGGCACCAGTCGGGCGCGTACTGCCACCACCATCCTGCCGGCCGCCAATAATGATGATTGTCGAACTCGCCCCACCAATCCGGGTGATGGAGCGGCACCCAATCGGGATGATACTGATACCACCACGGCGCTGCGTACCACACGCCCTCGTAGTAATCGCCCCACCAATCCGGATGATGCGCGATCACCCATTGGGGCTGTAGCTGCCACCACCACGGCGCGGGATACCAGGAACCGTTCCAGTCATCGCCCCACCATTCGGGATGATTCTGCACCACCCAGTTGGGCTGGAGAATCCACCACCATCCCGCCGGATACCAAACGCCCTGATCAACGTCGCCCCACCATTCCGGGTGATGCTCACGCGCCCATTCAGGCTGATACTGATACCACCACGTCGCGGGATACCAATTGCCCTGGTAGTAATCGCCCCACCATTCCGGGTGATGATCGCGGACCCACGAGGGCTGCGAATCCCACCACCACCAGGCCGGGTGCCAATTGTGATCGTCGTCAAAGTCGCCCCACCATTCGGGGTGATGCTGTTTGACCCACTCTGGCTGCGAACCCCACCACCATGCGGCATCTCGCCATGTGTGGCCGCTATCGTAGTCGCCCCACCTCGGCACTTCCGGAATCGGCGTCGGCCATGGTTTGTACTGTGCGAACGCGGGCGTCGCCAGCATAAGGAGAAATGTCGCCGCTGCCAGCAGACCCTTGATTCTGGTCATCGATGCCTCCCCCGGACGATAGTCAAGTCAATCGCATCGCAAGCCAATATACTTCGGCAAGTCACTACCTATTATATTTACGTATCGCAACCAACAATCGTTTACAGGATAGTCACTGCCTGGGATGAATCAGCGCACGCCCTTGATTTCCGGTTCCTCTTCCCGCGCGGGAAGGGGAACAAAGTCATGGAGGTCGCGCCGTCCTATCCCGTCACCCCCTTTCCAGAGATGGAAAGGGGGAACAGAAACGGAAATTCGTTCTCGAGAGCTTTTACTGGATGGACAAGGGAACAAAGGGCAGAAAGCGGCTTTGACGCTGACAATTCTGGGTACTGCCGCACTTTCAAAATGGTCGGGGCCTTGCGCATTTGACAAGTGCAGCAGTACCCAATTCCGCCCGCGTTGCGCCAATAGCCCTAGCTCCGATTTCAGGATGGATAAGGGGAACCCGAACCTTCTGTCTGTTCCCCCTTTCCGCCCCGGAAAGGGGGGTTAGGGGGATAGGACGGCGGCGCGCTTCGACGTTTCTTCTGGTTCCCCGTCTCTATTTTTTTATGGGGAAGGGGTTAGGGGTTAGGGTGCTTTCGTTCGCCGCATCTCAATGATAATCACTACCAGATGATACTCTTGACTCTGTGTGAACAGAGAAATCCGGAACTGATGCGCCGCGCGCTGGAGCTGCGCCGACGCATGACTCCGGAAGAGCGCGTTATCTGGCAGGAGCTTCGCGGTAATCGGTTAGGCGCGCATTTCAGGCGACAGCAGGTGCTCGCGCCCTACATTGTGGATTTCTATTGTCACTCTGCGCGGCTGGTAGTGGAGATCGATGGAAGCCTGCATCGCCGGCAACAAGGATACGACCGAATGCGCGACGATTATTTCGGGCGCAGCGGAATCCGAGTGCTGAGGGTGTCGAACGTATCGGTGCGCAATGATTTGGCATCAGTGATTGCCTCGATTCGATCGGCGCTGCGCAGGCAAGACCCTAACCCCTAGCCCTTCCCCAGGATGGGGAAGGGGAAGAGCGAGAATTCATCGGGAGCGCGCCGTCCTATCCCATTCACCCCCTTCCCAGGGATGGAAAGGGGGAACAGAGAGGTCGTGGCGTCGTGCTATCCTATCTCCCCAGCCTCCTTTCCAGAATGTTCGAGGGGGGATGTACTTTTACGCAACCGCGCTTCCCGTGTTACCCATACGACATGGATACCATTCATCAGGTCGAAACTCCCTCAACCCTTCAGCTCTGCTGCTCGACCATTTGGCGACCGGTCTCGTGCAAAACCACATTTTGACGGAACGAAGCTACCGGCAGTGGTTGGTCTCCGCCGAAAACGCAAGTAGTGATGTGAATTTGCCTCTTCGGCGCATCTCAACAACTCAGAATCGCGCTCTTCGGACACCGACTTGATCCCAAAAAGAGACGAAAACCCGGCGTACTGAAAATGAATCTCCGCACACAAGTCGGCATCGTCGGCGCGGGGCCCGCAGGCCTGATGCTCTCGCACCTGCTGCACCTTGCCGGCGTCGAATCTGTCGTGCTCGAGGCTCGCAGCCGCCGCTATGTCGAAGAGCGCGTCCGCGCCGGCCTGCTCGAGCAAGGCACCGTCAACCTGCTCAAAGAGACCGGCGTCGGTGAGCGTCTCACCCGCCTCGGCCTGACCCATCATGGCATCGAGCTGCGCTTCGCCGGCCGCGGCCATCGCATCGATCTGAGCGAGCTGACGGGCGGCAGCACGGTCACGATTTACGCTCAGCACGAAGTCATCAAGGATCTGATCGCGGCGCGGCTCGCCGCCGGAGGTCAGATCGTATTCGAAGCCGGCAACGTCAGCGTCCACGACTTCGACGGACCCAAGCCGAAGATTCGCTACCGCATCGACGGCACAGTCAACGAGCTGTCGTGCGATTTCATCGCGGGATGCGACGGGTTCCACGGCGTCTGCCGCCCTGCCATCCCGGCCGGCGTACTGACTATGTACGATCGCGTATACCCGTTCGCGTGGCTGGGTATTCTCGCCGAGGCGCGCCCGTCATCCGACGAACTGATTTACGCCTACCACGAACGCGGCTTCGCGCTGTACAGCATGCGCTCGCCGGAAATCACCCGGCTCTATCTGCAATGCGCCCCCGACGAAGATCTCGGCAACTGGCCCGACGAAAAAATCTGGGACGAACTCGAGCGGCGACTCGCAGCCGGCAAGGGCTGGAAACTCAATCGCGGCGCCGTCATCCAGAAGGGAGTCACCGAGATGCGCAGCTTCGTCGTCGAGCCGATGCAGTCCGGCACGCTTTTCCTCGCCGGCGACGCGGCTCATATCGTGCCGCCGACCGGAGCCAAGGGCCTCAACCTGGCGATTGCGGACGTTCGCGTCCTCGCCCGCGCACTGAGTGACTATTACGCAAACGGTAATCGCGAACTACTAACTAAGTATTCGGAAATATGTTTGCGACGAGTCTGGAAGGTCCAACGATTCTCCTGGTGGATGACCTCGATGCTGCATCGATTCGCCGCTGAAAACGCCTTCGACCAGCGCCGCCAACTCGCCGAGCTCGACTACCTCACCAGCTCCCGCGCCGCCTCGCAAACGTTAGCCGAGAACTACGTCGGGCTCCCAATGGAATGACTTGCGGGCAGTCCTACCGTGAACGCAGTGATGCGGCCAGCGCGAGCGTGCGGCGCGCCTGCTTCAGATGCGGCATGTCGAGCATCTTGCCATCGAGCGCGACGGTCCCCGCCCCCGACGCGAATGCCTCGATCACGCGATTTGCGTGCGCGACATCTTCAGCCGACGGTGTGAACGCGGCGTTGATCACATCAACCTGGTCGGGATGAATCGCTATCTTGCCGGTGAAGCCTGCGCGATGTGCGGTCTCCGATTCTTTCTTGAGCGCCTCCGCGTCCTTGAAGTTTACCGACACCGTGTCGATCGGCTGGACCTCGGCTGCCACCGCCGCCAGCAGACACAACGACCGCGCCAGCTGGTAGGTGAAATCGAGAGCGCCGTCGGCTCGGCGATTCGTGCTGGCTCCCACCGCGGCCGCGAGGTCTTCAGCGCCCCACGTCATGGCCGACAGTCGCGGACTGCATCCGGCGAAACCGCCCAGCGCAAACATCGCTGCCGGCGTCTCAGTCGCCACTGGAATGATTGCGATCGATCCCTGCTTGACGCCCTCGCGGGCTTCCAGAGCCGACAGGAAATGATCGAGCATCACGACATCGTTGGCCGAGGTGACCTTCGGGAGCATTATTCCATCAGGCGCGCCGGCGACGATCGCGCACAGGTCAGGAATCGCCTTCGGTGTCGAGAGCGGATTGATTCGAACCCACAGTTGGGTCTTCCCGCGATCGCGATGCGCGCGCAGATGCTCGAACACCATCGTGCGCGCGATCTCGGTGCGCTCCGCCGCGACTGCGTCCTCCAGATCGAGCACGAGCGCGTCGGCCCGCGAGGATTCCGACTTCGTGAGCTTGCGTTCGCTGTCGCCCGGCACGAACAGAAGCGAGCGCAGTGTCATGAGGCCAGCCTCTTGCGCATCAGCGCCGACCGTTTGCAGTACGCGACTTCCTCCGCGCGCTGGTTGAAGCATCGATGGTCGAACACGACGATCCCCGCGTCCGGCCGCGAGCGGCTTTCGCGCTTCTCGGCGACCGTGGTCTCGGCGCGCAGCGTGTCGCCGATAAACACGGGATGCGCGAAGCGCGTGTCGGCCATGCCGAGATTCGCGATCGTGGTGCCAAGCGTAGTGTCGCCGACCGACACTCCGATCATCAGGCCGAGCGTGAAGATGCTGTTGACGATGCGCTGGCCGAACTCGGTGCCCTTGGCGAATTCCGCATCTAGATGCAGCGGCTGTGGATTATGCGTCAGCGCGCAGAAGATCAGATTGTCGGTTTCCGTGATCGTCCGCGTGATCGCGTGCTTGAAAATCTGGCCTGTCTCGAATTCCTCAAAATATAGTCCCGACATCTTACTCCCGCTCCTTCATCATCGATTGCGCGACTTCGAGACTCACCAGCCGCGCGATCAGTATCGCCACATACAGTTGCCCGAACACCGACTCCATCACCGACAGGCTGCGCGCGCCCTCGGACACCGGCGCGATATCCCCGAAACCCGTCGTCGTCAGGCACACGAAGCTGTAGTAGATGAAGCTGTGCAGCGACGCCATGAGCGGCGCGGTGTTTCCTGCCGGCCTTAGAAAGAGCGCGGCGCTGAATGAACCCGGATGCTGCAGTTCGACGACTGCGAAGCCGTACGCAAACGCAACTGCCGTCAGCAGGTAGGCGCAAATCGCCGCGCTGATTGTGTCGAGCGTCACGCTCTTTACGATGAACAGCCTCGACACGAGGGCGACGACCGTGACGGCCAGGAACAGGCATGAAGAGATCGCACCGGCCAATTCGACCGTTGGATTGAATGTGAACAGCAGCGCCACCCGGCATCCGATCGACGGGACCAGCAAAACCAGCGCGACGGCGAAATAGATTCTGGTCGAGCGAAATGCGTAAAGCGCGGCCAGCAGCACCAGCGATATCGTCGCGGTCGCGACATTCTGCGCGAGCGCATGTCCCACGAAAATGGGCTGAGTGACAAGCAGCAGCAGAATTGTCGCGAGCAGGAGCGTAAATCTGCCCGGCCAATTGTGATGCGCCAGACCCAGCCGGCTCCATAGCGCGGAGTGGGTGATGGCGCTGCTCGTCGCGCTCATGATTCATCCGTTTCGCGCAACGGCACTGGCAGTGTCAAGGCGAGCATTCCGCCCGCGACCAGCGCGGCCGCCATAGCGATCATCCCACCCGCGAAACTATGCGTCGCTTGTTTGACTATCCCGACCGCGTAAGGACCCGCGAAGCCGCCGAGGTTTCCGATCGAATTGATCAGCGCGATTGCGCCGGCGGCCGCGGTGCCGCTGAGAAACTCGGGCGGCATTGCCCAGAATGGCCCGAAGGTTCCCCAGATTCCCGCCGCCGCGATCGAAAGCGCAGCCAGTGACAGGAGCGGCGATCGAGTCGTCGCCGCGAGCATTAGGCCGATAGCTCCAACCGCCGCACAAAACGCGAGATGCCACCGGCGCTCGCCGCTCAAGTCCGACGCTCGACCGACGAACACCATCGCGACCGCCGCGCCGAAAAAGGGTATCGCCGACAACATCCCGATTTCGACACCGCTGCGATTGCCGAAGCTCTGGATAATTTGCGGTAGCCAGAAGGTTACGCCATAGAGTCCAAACACTATTGCAAAATAGACAAGCGATAGTATCCAGACGGTCGAGTTGCTAATCGCTTCGGCAAAACTATTCTGGCGCTTCTGAGTACCACGTCGCCGCTCCCTTTCGAGTCTCATCAATAGTGCGGCGCGCTCACCAACCTCAAGCCAGGCAGCGTCTTTGGGACCGTCAGGAAGATAGCGCAATACCCACACGCCGAGAATCACCGCGGGCAGACCCTCGAGGATGAATAGCCATTGCCAGCCGGACAGCCCCGCCAATCCGTGCAATTCGAGCAACCCGCCCGAGACCGGGCCCGCGATAACGCCGGCCAGCGCGCTCGCCGTCATGAATAGTGCGACCGCGCGCGCCTGCTCGCGCGCCGGGAACCAGAATGTGAGATAGAGAATTACGCCGGGAAAGAACCCTGCTTCGGCCAGTCCCAGGATGAACCGAAGGGCGAAGAACGACGCCGCGCCGCGAACTGCGATCATCGCCATCGCGACGACTCCCCAGCTGATCATGATTCGCGCAATCCACAAGCGCGCGCCCACGCGCGCGAGGATCAAATTGCTCGGCACCTCGAAAATCGAATAGCCGATGAAGAACAACCCCGCGCCCAGGCCGAACACGGATTCGCTGAGCCCGAGCTCACGGTTCATCTGCAACGACGCGAAGCCGACGTTGATTCGATCGAGATAGGCGACGAGATAGAGCACGAACAGGAACGGCAGCAGCCTGCGCCGCGCCTTTGACAACGCGGCATCGGCGAGCCGCGATTCGTCCGCAGTTTCGATCGAACGAACTTCCTTGACTGAACGATCGTACTCGGCGTGAGGCATGAGCGACTGCTTTACACGCCCGCGAAGTGAAAAGCGATTGGGCGATCCGGCGTCAAGCTGGTGTGCCGACACATGTCCCAAAGTGCGACATAGCTTGCCCCGATTCGGTCAACGACAAGCTCTGCGACGTGCGATGGCGACCGACACGCGCAGTTTGGGGCTTTGCTGTCCATCGCCGCAAGGCACGGACGTTGCGTATCACCGATGGGTAAATCGTGCCCGCAGAAATTGGCTCTCACACCAGTTCGCAGCAAGGAGAAGCGCGTCCGTCATGGACCAGATCATTCAGCAGTCACTCGCGGGCAGGAGATTCGCCCTGGTGGGATTCGAAACGCTCGAAGGGAATTCGATCATCGCGGCACTGGGCACCGTCCGTGGAATCGGACACGTGATTGGCGCGGCCCCCACTATTCCCGGGCTCAACTCCCTTTCTCCATTCGACGCTTGCTTCATCAATGCCTCGGCCGCGGGCGTCGGCGAGCAGCCGGCCCCGATTGAAATGATCGCGCGCAGCCGCAAGCCAGCGGTCATCGTCGGCACGCTTGACGAACTCGTGGTGCAATTCGGGGCCATCGCCGACCTCAACCGCGACTTCGTCATGCGCCCATGCCAGCCCGATGAATTGTTGCTGAGAGCATACCGCGTCCTCAGATTCGTCGAAGCCGCCGCCTCGATTCGATCGTCGGCTCGAAACGGCTCCCGGCGCATCGTGGTCGCCGACGACGACGCGACGACGATTGTTATGATGTCGACGATCCTCAAGCATTTCAATTTCGAGTGCAACGTCGCCCACGACGGCGAGCAGGCATTCGACCTTGCGCGCAAGAACAAGCCCGACCTGGTGCTGTTGGACGTATCGATGCCGCACATGAATGGCTTCGAAGCGCTGAACGCTCTGCGCGGCAATGCTGCCACCAGGGATACGCGAGTAATCCTGGTCAGTGCGCATCATGATGAAGCCGAAGTCGTCAAGGGTTTCTCGCTCGGCGCCAACGACTACATCACCAAGCCCTTCAACTCAGGCGAGTTGATGGCGCGGATCAACAGGGTCTTGCATGAGTCCGACGAGAGATGACCGGATCGGTTGTCATGTAGCACTCGCCTGTTTTACTGTTCTCGCGTGTTCCGACTTGACGGCAAGATAGCGATTGTCACCGGCGCCGGTTCGGGCATTGGCTTGGCGATCGCATCTACGTTTGCGCAAAACGGCGCGTATGTTTTCGCACTCGATCACGATCTCAAAGCGGCCAGCGCCGCTGTCGAGGGCATTCGCACCGCCGGCGGTGCTGCGTCGGCGCTCGAATGCAACGTCGCACTAGCTGATTCGGTGGAAGGCGCCTTCGCGCGCATCGACGCCGACCGCAACGCGCCCCGCATCGACATACTGGTGAACAACGCCGGCATCGCAAACATCGGCACTGTCGAGAACACCACGGAGGAAGACCTCGACCGGATCTATTCGGTCAATGTGAAGGGAGTATTTCTCTGCTCGCGTGCCGCAGTGCGCCGGATGCTCGCGAGCGGCGGCGGCGTCATCCTCAACCTCGCGTCGATAGCGTCGCTGATTGGACTCACCGATCGTTTCGCCTATTCGATGAGTAAGGGCGCGGTGCTGACGATGACCCGCTCGATCGCGGTGGACTACGTCAAGCGCGGCATCCGATGCAACTGCATCTGCCCCGCGCGCGTTCACACGCCCTTCGTCAACGGCTACCTGCGCACAACCTATCCGGGACGCGAAGCCGAGATGTTCAAACAACTTTCCGAGTATCAGCCGCTCGGCAGGATGGGCACGCCCGAGGAGGTCGCTGCGCTCGCGCTCTATCTATGTTCGGACGAGGCCTCGTTCATCACGGGGCAGGCGTATCCAATCGACGGCGGCGTGCTCGTATTCTGATGAAACAGTACGGCCGCACGATCAACCTGAAGGACGACCCGCAAATCATCGAGCGCTACCTCGAGCATCATCGCGCGATCTGGCCGGAGGTCGAGCGCGGGCTCAAATCCATCGGCATCGAGCGCATGCTAATCTTCAAGCTCGGCCGCCGGCTCTTCATGTTCATGGAGACCATCGACGCATTCGATCCCGATCGCGACTTCCCGCCTTACGAGGCAAGCAATCCGCGCAACCGCGAATGGCAGGAGCTGATGGCCTCGATGCAGGAGCCGGTGCCGGACGCGCAGCCGGGCGAATGGTGGGCCGAAATGAAGCTAATCTTCACGCTCTGACCAGCGCGCTGAAAAGATTGAAATTTGCTCGTGTTGAAATCTATAACACTGAGTATTATACTTCCATTTGTATGATACGCGGCCGTTTGAGGCGGCGGAGTGCGGATATTCAGAAATAAATCCTTCACCCGTTTTGCCAAAAAAGCCGGCCTCGATGATGCAGCGCTACGCAAGGCTGTCGACGATGCCGAACGTGGATTGATCGACGCCAAGCTCGGAGGAGGCGTCATAAAGCAGCGCGTCGCGCGGACAGGACAAGGAAAGTCCGGTGGCTTCCGTACCATCATTTTGTACAAAGCACGTGCGCTGACATTTTTCGTTCACGGATTTGCGAAAAAAGATCAAGACAACATTGAAGACCGCGAGTTAGCAGCACTGAAGTTACTCGCGTCGCAAATGTTGTCATACGACGATCAGGAGATTGCTAGGGCGATTGAATCAGGAACGCTGATTGAGGTAACGCACCATGAAAAAGACAAGGGCATATCGTAGCCCTCTGATGGGCTCGATTCACGAAACGGCTGAAGGACTCCACGCCGCCGGCCTGATGAACAAGCTGACGATGCGCAAATTCGACGAGATGTGCCTGACGCCCATACCTCGTCTTAAGCCCAGGCAAATCCGTGATCTGCGTCTGCGAGAAGGAGCAAGCCAGGCTGTCTTCGCCCGCTATCTGAACGTGACCACCGGCATTATCAGCCAGTGGGAGCGCGGCAAGAAACACCCGCAGGGAGCATCTCTAAAACTCCTCGCTCTCGTCGCCAGAAACGGACTCGACGCTGTGGCGTGATTCTCGCAACAACA
This sequence comes from uncultured delta proteobacterium, assembly GCA_963711565.1. Classification (GTDB taxonomy): domain Bacteria; phylum Desulfobacterota; class Binatia; order Binatales; family Binataceae; genus Binatus. The sequence goes on from CAVQEQ010000003.1 coordinate 1,262,676, forward strand.
GTTAGCCGCACCTAATGTGTCTGGGCTTCGGTCGCCGGCTTGACGAACTTGAGCGTCATGCGATCGCTCTCTCCGATTGCCAGGTACTTATCGCGATCCTTGTCCCCCTGCCGCAACGTCGGCGGCAGATTCCACACTGGTTGATTGCGCGGGTCTTTGGGATTCGCGTTGATTTCGGACGTGCCCGCCAGCCTGAAGCCGGCCTGCTTCGCGATTTGGATCATGTAGTCCTGGCGCACGTATCCGTTCTTTGCTTTCGGATCCTGCGGTTGCGACGGATCGGCGCGATGGTCCGTTATTCCGAGGACGCCGCCCGGCTTCAGGGCGCGATAGAAAGCCTTGAAGTAATCTTGCGTCGTGCCTCGCGGGATCCAGTCGTGAACGTTTCGGAACGTCAGGACCATGTCAGCGCTGCCCGCGGGCGCGATTTCAGTTTGGGCCGGCGGTTGTAGCGTCGTCACGATCACCTGGCTATAAACCGCGGAATCGGCTTTGAGCTTGTCCTCGAACTTCTTGGCGCCCGCTCCTCCTCCGACCGCTTCGTAAAGCTTGCCGTGGTCTTTGAGAAGCGGCGCCAGAATCTCGGTGTACCAACCGGTCCCGGGCGAGACCTCGACCACGGTCATGTCGGGCTTGATCCCGAAGAAGGTGAGCGTCTCGAGCGGATGCCGATATTTGTCGCGCGCCTTGTTCGCGTCGGAACGCTGCGGCCCTGCAATCGCCGCCGCGAGCGCGGCCGTTGTGCCGGCGTCATCCGCCGCGGCCGCGAATCGCGTTGATAAGATCGCGACGATCGACAAAGTAAGCAGGACTGACAACGGTAGTCTGATTCGCTGATTCATTTCTTTCTCCATTCCGCGCCGCCAGGAAACTCGAACGCATCGAGCGACGCGGGCAGCATCTCGATGCTGAAACCCGGCGCTGTCGGCGCCATGTAACGGTCGCCGCGCATGACCACCGGATTCTTGAAATGCTCGTGCAGGTGGTCGGCGAACTCGATCATCCGGTTGTCGAGACTGCCGCTCACGCAGATGTAGTCGATCAGCGAAACGTGCTGGCCGTATTCGCACAGCCCGATTCCGCCCGCGTGCGGACATACCGGCACGCCGAACTTCGCGGCGAGCAGCAACACCGCGAGCGCCTCGCTCAGTCCGCCGAGGCGGCAATTGTCGAACTGGCAGAAATCGATCGCGCCGGCCTGCATGAGCTGTTTGAACATCACGCGATTGGCCGCATGCTCCCCGGTCGCGACTCCTATCGGCTTAATCGCGCGGCGAATCGTGGCGTGACCGAGGACGTCGTCGGGACTGGTCGGCTCTTCGATCCACAGCGGATTGAAGCGCGCGAGCGGGCGCATGAATTCGATCGCCTCGCCAACGTCCCAAACCTGGTTCGCGTCCATCATCATAACGCCGCGCGGTCCGATTTCTTCGCGCACCAGAGCCGCGCGATGAACGTTCGCGTCCGAATCGCGGCCGACTTTTATCTTGAACTTGGTCCATCCCGCGGCGAGCGCCTCGCGGCATAGCCGACGGACTTTTTCGTCGGAATAGCCCATCCATCCGGCCGACGTGATGTAAGCCGGATAGCCCTCTCTCCGCATCTGCGCTTCGCGCTCGGCGCGCGTCGCGAGTTTTGCGCGCAGGATTTCCAGCGCCTCGTCGCGGGTGAGCGCATCGGTGAGATAACGGAAGTCGATACACGAAACGAATTGCTCGGGCGTCATGTCGGCGACGAGTTTCCACACCGGCTTGCGCTCGATTTTGGCATAGAGGTCCCACACCGCATTCACGATTGCCGCAGTCGCCAGATGGATTGCGCCTTTCTCCGGCCCGATCCATCTGAGTTGGCTCTCGAACGTGAGTCGCTCCCAGAAAGCGCCGAGGTTGGCCACGATGTCTTCGTACTTCGAGCCGACCACGAGATGCTGCAAGGCGCGGACGGCTGCAACTACAACTTCGTTGCCGCGCCCGATCGTGAACGTCATGCCGTTGCCTTCGACGCCGTCGCGCGCGTCTGTCGTCAGCACTACGTAGGTGGCGGAGTAATCCGGATCGGTGTGGACGGCGTCGGAACCCGCGAGCGTCCTTGAAGTTGGGGTTCGGATGTCGCGGACTGACAGTCCGGAAATTGTGCGCGCCATGATCGCTTCCTCTGCGCCGCATGGTAGCATCGCGCGACCGGCGATGACGACTCAATTGCCAGCTTCGATTCGCGATTTACGGCAGTCATGGCCGCGGCCTTCGGCGGCGAAGCCAATCGTCGTGATCGGCGCGGGCAGTATCGTGCGCGATGCTCATCTGCCGATCTACAAACGTCTTGGCTTCCCGGTCGCCGGCATCTTCGATCTGAATCCGAAAGCGGCCCGCGAGCGCGCCGATGCGTTCTCGATTCCGCGCGTGTTCGAGTCGATTGATGAAGCCGCGTCGATGCGCGATGTGGTTTTCGATGTCGCAATCCCGCCGGCAAATATCGCGAGCGTGCTGGAACGATTGCCGTCAGGCGCGGCAGTGTTGATTCAGAAGCCGCTCGGCCGCGACCTTGCCGACGCGCGCCAGATCGTCGCGATTTGCCGCGATCGAAAGCTGCGCGCCGCGGTGAACTTTCAGCTCCGCTTCGCGCCCAACATGCTGGCCGTCAAGGACGCGCTCGAGCGCGGCGTGTTCGGCGACGTGCTCAACGTCGAAGTGCGGATAAATCTGCACACGCCGTGGAACTACTGGGCGTTCCTCAAAGGCGTGCCGCGCCTCGAAGTGCTGATGCATTCGATTCACTACCTCGATCTGATTCGCTCGCTGATCGGCGAACCGCGCGGCGTTTATTGCAAGGGCGTGCGGCATCCGGGGATGCCCGACTACTCCGACACCCGCACCAGCATCGTGCTCGACTACGGCGACACGATTCGATGCAGCCTGACGATGAATCATGCGCATACGTTTGGCGGACGCTACGGAATGTCGCAGCTCAAGCTCGAAGGCACCCGCGGCGCCGCGATAGCAAAGATGGGCGTCAATCTCAACTATCCCGCGGGCGAGCGCGACACGCTAGAAATCGCGAGCGAAGATACGAAGGGCTGGAGCGACACCCCCCTGCGCGGTTCGTGGTTTCTCGAAGCGTTCGAGGGTCCGATGTCGAACCTGCAGCGCCTCGCCGCCAGCGAGGATTCTAAACTGGTCTCTGGCGTCGAAGACGCGCTTCGCACGATGGCCGTGGTCGAGGCCTGTTACGAATCAAGCGCGCACGGCGCCACGCCGATTCCCTCAACGCCCTAGCAGGGTGTTGAAGAATTGGATGCAACTCGTGGATTTGATTTCAAACGCTTCAACACTCTGCGTAGAAGCTGTCTTCTTACCTACAACATCTCCCCCTTTGGGGGAGACAAGAGAGAGGGAGCAGGCGTTGAAAATTAATTTTTCAACATCCTGCTAGAATCGCAATCATTGTCGGCGGAGGATTTCCATACTGATGGCCTCAGAACATATTGTTTTTTTGTTTGACGTCGATAACACGCTGATCGACAACGACCACATCGTTGCCGACATGAAGAGCAATCTCGAGCGCGATATCGGCGACGATCAGCAGACGCGCTACTGGGAATATTTCGAGCAGCTGCGCACCGAGCTCGGCTACGCGGACTACCTCGGCGCGCTGCAACGCTACCGCGTCAATCATCCGCGCGACTTCGGCATTATCGCGGTGTCCTACTTCCTGATGAACTACCATTTCGCGAACCGGTTGTTCCCCTGCTCGCTCAACGTCATCGAGCAATACAAGCAATACGGCGAGACGGCTATCCTCTCCGATGGTGACATGATTTTTCAGCCGCTCAAGATAGAACGCTCGGGATTGCGCGAAGCCGTTGATGAAAAAGTGATGATCTACATCCACAAGGAGCAGGAACTCGACAACGTCAAGGCGCGCTATCCTGCCGACCATTACGTGCTGATCGACGACAAGGTGCGGATTCTCGACGCGGTCAAGAAAACCTGGGGCGCGAAGGTGACGACGGTGTTCCCGCGCCAGGGCCATTACGCGGCCGACGCGAATGAGGTTGCCAAGTACATGGCGCCGGATGTCACCGTGGACAGAATCGATCAGCTGCGCGACTACGATTTAGCGCGCCTGCGCGCAGCGACGAAGAGATAGCAGCGGGATCACGCGAGATCGAAAAACAGCACTTCGGCGGGTGAGCTCGCAACAATTGTCACTTTCTCTTCGTTGCTGATCGCGGCGCCGTCGCCCTCTGCCAGTGCGGTGCCGTTAACGGTGACGCCGCCCCGCGCGACTTGCACCCATCCATGGCGGCCCTTCTTGAGATTTGTCGCGACAGTCTGTCCGCGCTCCAGCTTTGACACCGACAGCGCAGCATCCTGGTGAATCTTCACCGACTGCCCGCCGCCCTCGAGTGAGCCGACCGGTGCGAAGCCGCCGTGCGCTTTGGCGTCGTCGATGGTCTTTTGCTCGTAGCCGGGAGCGATGCCGGCAGTGGCGGGCATGATCCAGATTTGCAGAAAATGAACCGGCTCGCTTTTCGAATGATTGAATTCGCTGTGCGTGATTCCCGTGCCCGCGCTCATACGCTGCGCCTCGCCGGGACGAATTACGGAGCCGGTGCCAAGGCTGTCCTTGTGCTCGAGCGCGCCTTCGAGAATGTAGGTGATAATCTCCATGTCGCGATGCGGGTGCGTGGGAAAACCCGCGCCGGGGCGGACGCGATCTTCGTTGATGACGCGCAGCGTGCGAAATCCCATCTGGCCGGGGTCGTAGTAGTCGCCGAAAGAGAAGCTGTGACGGCTGTCGAGCCAATCGATTTTCGTGCGTCCGCGGTCGGCAGCTTTGCGCGGAGTAATCATGGCAGATGCTCCCTCAGGCTGCCTTGGCCGCCGGCTTCATTTTCAAGCGGATCGGCATGTGCTTGATGCCACCGACGAAGCTTGAACGCAGCCGCTCGACCGGACCGGCCGGCTCAACGTGATCGAGTCGCTTGGCCAGCTCCCTGAAAATAATTTTCAATTCCAGCCGCGCCAGGTTCGCGCCGAGGCAGAAATGCTCGCCGATGCCGAATGCGATGTGCGGATTAGGATTGCGGCTGATGTCGAACTTGAAAGGATCCTTGAAAACTTCTTCGTCGCGATTCGCCGACGGGTAAAACAGGCATACTGATTCGCCGGCTTTGATCTTCTGGCCGCGAATCTCGGTATCTTCGGTCGCGGTGCGCGCGAACTGGATGACAGGCGTCGTCCATCGAACGATCTCCTCGACCGCCGAGTCGATCAACTCAGGATTGCGCTTGAGCTTCTGCCACTCGCCGGGATTGTCGATGAACGCCTGCAGGCCGCCGGTAGTTGCGTTACGGGTCGTCTCATTTCCCGCTACCACCAGTAAAAAATAGTACGACAGCATCTCGAACTGCGGTATCGGCTCGCCATTGACCTTGCCGTTGGCGACGATGCTGGTGATGTCGTTGGTCGGATGCTTCATCCGCTCCGCCACCATGTCGCTGAAATACTGGAACAGGCCGAGCCGCGAACGATCCATCGTCTCCTGCGCGCTTGTCCCCGCCTGGAACTCCGGGTCGCCGCCGCCGATCGTCTCGTTGGTCCATCGGAAAAGCTGCTCCCAATCCTTGTGCGGGACGCCGAGCAGCTCCGCAATGACGGCGAGCGGAATCTTCGACGATACGTCAGTGACGAAATCGCAAACGTCGCGGCCGGTCACGTCGTCGAGCACCTCGCGCGTGATGTTTTCGATTTCAGGCCCGAGCGGACTCACGCCGCGTGGCGTGAAATGCTTGCTGACGACGACGCGATACTCGCCATGATCGGGCGGGTCCATGTCGAGCAGATGGCGGAACGGCGGCGTCGGACTATCCTCGAAGCCGTCCTCGTTGACGAACACCAGCAGGCGCGGGCCATTGAGGAACAGGCGCGGCTGCTTCGAGATCTGGATGATGTCGGCGTGTTTGGTAATCGCCCAGAACGGATCGGTCTTCGGATACTCGCACCAGAAAACGGGCTTGTGCTTGCGCAGGTACGTCCATTCGCGATGCGGATAGCCGTTTTTCATGTAGTGGTCGGGCCCGATGATGTTCAATGATTCGAGCGAGAGTGCTTGTTCGGTTTCCATTTTCGAGAGTCTCCGCTATCCCGGGATTTCCGTCTCGATTCGCATTCTGACCTGTCGCGCGCGATGAGTCATCTAGTCGTCCTTGACTGTGATTGCCTGCCGCGGGCACAGCCGCGCCGCAAGCTTCAGCTTGTCGCGCATGCGCTCGGGCGGGTTTTCGATCAACAGATGGCTCTTGTCGTCGTCGCGCACCTCGAAGACTTCCGGCGCCGCCTCCTGGCATTTCATATTTCCTTCGCACAACTTCAGATCGACAACGACCTTCATAATAACTAATCTCCTCTTTTCGTCGCCCCGCAAATGCCGCCCGGCGAAGCGATCATATAAGAGGATAGTTCTTTCGACTAGGAGCACGGAGCATCGCGAGAGCAGGTGACCTCGCGTTGCCGCGAAGGACTCTCTGGCGCAGTTTTTTGCCGCACAGAGGAGTGGCACGCGTACGCAGTCTGGGTGCATCATTTTGTCGAGTTAATATGACTAATAGATAGCAGCGAGCGGAATTGCGCCCTTGCCGGTTCCTTTGGGCACACACGCCTTCGTACCAATCCTTGCGCGATGAGAGCCTTTCCTGCGATACCGAGTGTTATGTCGGATTGCCTCGAATCGCATCCGGGGAGGATGTCGAATGGCGTATGATCTGATTATCAAGAACGGCACGGTCATCGACGGCACCGGTGCGTTTCGTCGCCGCGCCAACGTCGCGGTCAAAGACGGCAAGGTCGCCGAGATCGGCAAAGTCACCGACGCCGCCGCGGAAACGATCGATGCGTCGGACTTGATCGTCGCGCCCGGCTTTGTCGATCCGCATACTCACTACGATGCGCAGATCTGCTGGGACCCATTAGTCAGTTGCACTTCGTGGCACGGCGTCACGACCGTCGTGATGGGAAACTGCGGAGTCGGTATTGCTCCATGCAAGCCCGCGGCGCGCGAGGTGGCGGCGTGGGACCTGGTCAACGTCGAAGCGATTCCGTTCGACGCACTGTCGAAGGGGATTTCCTGGGAGTGGGAAACCTTTCCGGAATTCATCGCGGCGGCGGAACGGCGCGGCGCCGGAATCAATCTCGCGTTCCTGGCGCCACTAACCCCGTTTCGGCATTACGTGCTCGGCGACGAGTCGATGGAGCGCGAGGCCACCCCCGACGAAACGGCGCGGGTTGCGGCTCTCCTCCGCGAGGCGGTCGATGCCGGTGCGTTCGGATTCTCCACGACGACGCTGCCGCAGCATATCGGCTACCAGGGACGTCCGCTCGCGTGCCGGCTGGCTTCGCTCGATGAGCTGAAGGCGTACGCGAACGTGCTGCGTGATGCGGGGCGCGGCGCGATCGAAGTGGCGCTCACGCGGCGCGCGGGCCGAATGTCGGAGGACGAGCAGGGGCTGCTGGAATTTCTCCTCGATGAGAGCATGCGCCCGGTCACGTGGCTTGCGATGGCGAGCCGTCCCGACAAGCCCGAGGCCAGCGCCGACACCCTGCGGCGGCTCGAGCCGCTGATCAAACGCGGCGGTGTGCCGCAGGTGTTGTGCCAGCCGTTCGTAGTGCAAATGGACTTGCGTAATCCATTTTCGTTCGCCGACATGGAGCTGTGGGGACCGGTATTCAATCAACCGCTCGAAAAGCAGAAGGAGTTTTACCGCAACGCCGAATTTCGCGGCGCGTTTCGCGAGGAGCTCAAGCGGCCGCATCTGTTCCAGGGCAAATGGAATCGCGTTGAAGTGCTCGAAGTCGCGAGTCCGACGCTGAAGCAATATGAGCGCAAGACTGTCGGCGAGATCGCCGAGCAGCGCCACGAGGATCCGCTCGATACGTTCTTCGACCTCGCGCTCGAGGACGATCTGAACATCCAGTACACGATGCAGCAGTATCACGAGGAAGGGATTCAGCGGCTGATCGCGGACCCGCGAACGATGATCGGTCTGTCCGACGGCGGCGCGCACGTCAACATGCTGTGCGACGCGGGCTACTGCACCTACCTGCTCGGCACCTGGGTGCGCGAGCGCCAGGCGATGACGCTGGAGAGCGCGATCAAGCGAATCACGTCGGAGCCGGCGGACTTCTTCGGAATCAAGGACCGCGGACGACTCAAGGTCGGGCTGCCCGCCAACGTCGCGATCTTCGACGAGCGCAAAATCGGCTCGGCCAAACGCGCGCGCATGCAGAACGATTTACCCGGCGGCGGGCGCAGGCTCGTGATGCCGGCCGAAGGCGTCGAGTACACGATCGTCAACGGCAACGTCCTCTACGAGCACGGGCATCATTCGGGTTACTTGCCGGGTCAGGTGTTGAGGTCGGGCGCGCAGTAGTCTTACCGCGCGGGGTTAGCTCTGTCGCGGCCAGCCGCGGTCCCATCGCCCGTCGTGGATACGCGGGAACACCGGCTTGCGCATTGGACGCTTGAAAGAGTCGGCCGGGTAACCCATCGGCACCAACGCGATCAGCTGATATTGGTCAGGCACCCCGAGAATCGCCTTGGTCTCGGACTCCTTGCTCGTGAGCATCGTCGTCATCGCGGTGCCGACGCCGACTGCGCGCGCCGCAAGCATCATCAGTTCGATCGCTGGGAAGATCGATCCGTAAGTCGCACCAAAGTTAAACAGATCGGCCGCACTGCCACGCTCGACGCGCATCTTCGGCCGATCGAGAAACACCACTACGTGCACCGGCACGATCGCGAGCTGCGCCGCAAACTCGTCGCCGGTCTTGATCGCCTTGATAGCGCGCGGCGACAGCGTCGTGCGGCCGCGGATAATCGCGCTGTCTTTGTACGGCTCCCAAACCGATTCGTATAGCTTCTGAATTTCGCGCCGCGCAGCCGCGTCGCGCACGACGACGAACTCCCACGGCTGCGCATTGGAACCCGACGGCGCCATGTTCGCCGTCTCAAGTATCTTCACTAGCTCCGCCTCCGGGATCGGACGGTCGATGAAACGGCGCATCGTCGGCGTTGAAGTGGCGACTTCGAAGAAATCCATCGGCGGCCTCCGCGACTAGACTAATTCGATCGGATGTTCGCGCCGAGCGACCACGCGGCCGACGATCGCGGCCTCGCGATGCCCGCTGTCCTGAAGCTCCGCGACCAGCGCAAGCGCCTGCTCGGCGGGAATCGCGATCAGCAATCCGCCCGAAGTCTGCGGGTCGAACGCAATCGTCGCGATCTCGTCGGAAACTTCGTCGGAGATGCGGACGCTCGGCGCGTAGTACTCGCGATTGCGATTGCCGCCGCCGGGCATCATTCCCGCGCGGCATTGCTCGATCACTCCGGGCAGCAGCGGCAAATCCGATTCGTCGAACACGATCGTAACGTCGCTGCCATCGGCCATCTTGAGCGCATGACCGACGAGACCGAATCCGGTTATGTCGGTGGCGGCGTGAACGTCGTACTTCAGCATCGCGGATGCGGCCGCGGCGTTGAGTTGCGTCATCGAGCGGACGGCGGCCTGGTAGTGTTCGTCGGCGAGCGCGTCGCGCTTGAACGCGGTCAGTAAAATTCCGGTGCCGAGCGCCTTGCTCAGCACGAGCGCGTCGCCCACTTGCGCGCCGACGTTGCGCACGATTCGCCGCGGATCGATCACGCCGGTGATCGCCATTCCGAATTTCACTTCTTCGTCGCCGACGGTGTGGCCACCTACCACGACGACGCCGGCCTCGCGCGCTTTTTCGGCGGCGCCGCGCAGAATCTCGGCCAGCATCTCGCCCGGCAATCCGGTTTGCGGCCAGCATACGATGTTGAGCGCGGTGCGTGGCACTCCGCCCATCGCGTAGACGTCCGAAAGCGCGTTGGCTGCTGAGATTTGTCCGTAGGTGAAAGGATCGTCCACCACCGGCGTGAAGAAATCGACGGTGTTCACGATCGCGAGGTCGTCGGAGAAGCGGAACACGCCGGCGTCGTCGCCGGTGGAGATTCCGACGAGCAAATCGGGATGAGTCGGCAACTCGAGATGCTCGAGAACTCCGGCGAGGTCCGCCAGCCGAGCTTGCCGGCGCATCCCGCAGCCTTGCATCGGGCAGTCAGCCGAAAGGTCTCGCCCGGCGCTGGATTGTTGTCCTTGGTGATGGACATCGACGATATTGTCGCGCATCGCGCGGGCGAAGTCAGCCGCGCAAGCAAGGCCGGCGGCCACTTCTTTAGTGCTGACTGGTAGCGGCTGGGACTCCGAGCTGTTCGATTATGCCGGCTCCGGCTCGTACCCTGCCCTTTCGATCAGTTCGCGCGTTCTCGCCCAGTCCCATCCTGCGGTCGTCAGGTAGCCGTTTACGAAGATCGAATTGACCGCGTTGAACAGGTCCGCCTGGCGCGCGCCCACGTTCAATTCGCGCCCGCCTGCCGCGCGAACTTCGCTGCGCGGATTCAGAAGACGGAACAGGCACGCCGCCTTGAGACATTTCTCGGGCGTGAGCGCGCGCTGCGCTTCGAGCGGAGTGCCCTTAATCGGATGCAGAAAATTCAGCGGCACCGAATCGATCGCAAGCCGCCGCGTCGAGTACGCGAGATCGAGAATGTCGTCGTCGGTCTCGCCCATCCCGATGATCCCGCCCGAGCACGTCGACAATCCCGCCGCGCGCACGTTCTCGATCGTCTCTATGCGGTCGTCATAGGTGTGGGTCGTGCAGATTTCCGGATAGAAACGGCGACTGGTGTTGAGGTTGTGATTTATCCATCCGGCGCCCGCGCTCTTGAGCTCGCCCGCATCCTCGCGATTCATCAGGCCGATCGACAGGCACAGCTCGAGCCCCGGCAGCTCGGCGCGGATCCGATCGCACGCCTCGCCGAGATGCTCGACATCCTGCCGCGCCGGGCCACGCATGCTGCAGACCATGCAGTAGCGGCGCGCGCCGCTCTCAACCGCGATTCGCGCACCCTCAATCAATTGGGCGACGCTCTGCATCTTGTAAACCGGAATGTCGGCCTTCGAGATTTTCGATTGCGAGCAGTAGGAGCAATCCTCGGGACAGATGCCGCTCTGCGCGTTGCGCAGCATGCAAATCTTTACGCGGCGGCCGAATGCGGCCTCGCGCACGGTGCGCGTCGCCGCGAGCAAATCTCCTAGCCGCTCGTCGGGACAATTCAGGATTGCCATGGCGGCCTCGCGTGCGATTTCTTTCCCGGCCAGAACTTCTTCGACCATGCGATCGAGATCGATATCCTCAAACTTCAACATCACCGAATTCCTTTATCGCGCGAACTGGGCGCGCCGCACATTTAGAGGTTTCCCGAAGCTGGATCAAGCGGCGCCACTATTCGCGCGGGCGGACAGGAGGCTCGTACATTCGCTGCTCCCGTTTCTCGCCTTCCTCCTCCACCTGTTTCATCTCCACTGATACCACCCCCGCCGGACGCTTGATCCGCTTTGCCGCGCCGAGCCGCCGCGTCCGCAGGGAGTATATGATGCTCACTGCCAGCCGCAGCATCAGCAGGATCGTGAACATCACGCACAGCCGGCCGAACCAGTCGTCGGCGCGCGAGTACAACGTGCGGCCGGTGCCCACCGGTAGGTCGGCGGTCGCCATCGTGTCTTCGCCAAGCATAGGCTCGCGCGCCGCGATCTCGCGGCCGCGGGAATCATTCGCCGAGAGCATCCCGCCCCGTGCCGCGCGCGCAAGCGAGAAGCCCGATTCGACGCCGCGCACCACCGCCATCCGCTGATGGATCACTTCCGATCCTTCCCAATCCGACGCGGGCGCGACCACCACACGCACGTCATGCGCCGCAAGCTCGCGCGCGGTTTCGGGAAAATCCAGGTCCTGCGAGATCAGCACCGCGGTGCGGCCCCACGGCGCGTCAAAGATCGCCGGCTTCCGTCCCGCCTTGTAGTCCGATTCGAGACTCGGGATCAGATGATGCTTGGCGTAGGACGCCGCGATCTTGCCGTCGGGTGCGAATACAACGGCGATATTTCTCTTCGGCGTGCGCCCGATCTGGTTCACCCCGACCACCAGCCACACGTGGGACAGCTGCGCGACTCGCTGCAGTCCGAGCACAACGTCCCATTCGTAGCTCGGCGCGACCCCGATGATCTTTTCGGGCGTGACGACGATCTGCGCTCCGCTGCTGGCGGCCTGGCGCACCAACTTTGAGTAATGCGTGAGAACCTCGGCGGCGTCGGTCGGGTCCGTGGACTCGGACTCCGCTATCATGGACTCACTCGAGACCATCGCGACTCGCACCGACGGAGTCTGGGGAGTCAGAATCAGGCGCGTCCATCCAAACATTAGTGCGAGCGCGAAAACGCTGACCGCCATTATCGCCGGATGCGTCCAGTCCATGTGCCATCGGCGCCGATACCACGCCACCGCCAGGCCCGCCGGCAACAACGACATCACGAACATCACGCCGCACATCCCCAGCCACGACGCGGTCTGCAGCAGCGGTAGAAAATCAACTTGCGAGTAGGCCGGACTGCCCCAAGTGCCGTGGGGAGACTCCAGCGAGAGCGAATAGTAGAAGGCGGTCTCGAAGGTCGGGAAGACCAGCGCCGCCAACACTCCCGACCAGCGCCGCGTCGCCTCGGCCGCCGCGGCGACGAAGGTCGCAAAGACGATTGCGCCTGCCAGATGCGACGCCAATATCGTCACCAACGGCACCGCGAAACTCTCACCACCCCATGCCACCAGGTTGCCGACGAGAAAGGCCACGAACGCCAGCTCCGCGCCAATTTCAGTCCCGACTTCGGGCGCCACCGCGAGAATCGGCAGAGGCGCAAACAGCCCGCACAGCCACAACCTGGTATCGGTGGCCGAAAGAGTGAAGAGCAACGCCGTCGCCAATGCGCCCAGCGCTGGAATGACGAGGTCGCTCGAGGGATCCGGAGGCCTGCCCAGTATGCTGGAAGGACGTGGCCGATAGTCACCCGGCCGCAACGAATCGACCATTGGGCGGTCGGCCATATTGGTCAGACTTGGGTGCGCGACGAGCTCAGCGTTCCCGCCGGCTTTGGCGCGTTCGCGATCAGTCCTTCGTTGAGCGATCCCGAGCGAAAGCCCTTTAGATCGATCGCGACGAATCGAAACCCGATTTCTTTGAACTCGCGCTCGATCGTTTCGCGATTCGCCGGCTCGAAGATGCGCGCGATCTCGCTCTGCTCGAGCTCCAGCCGCGCGACCTCGCCATGGTACCGCACGCGCGCGACCGCAAAGCCCATCGAATGAAGCAGCTTCTCCCCCGCCGCGACTCTCTTCAGCCCGTCAGGCGTGATCGTTGTGCCGTACGGAAACCGCGACGACAGGCACGGCGACGCGGGACGATCCCACGTCGGCAACCCCATCGCGCGCGACAGCGCGCGCACGTCGGCCTTGGTCATCTCGGCTTCGACCAGCGGATGGCGTACGCGCTTCTCGCTCGCGGCCTGCATCCCGGGGCGATAGTCATTCAGGTCGTCGAGGTTGAGACCGTCAACAATCTCGTCGATCCCAAGCTCGGCGCCCTTCGCCTCGCACACCGTGAACAGGTTGTGCTTGCACAGGTAGCATCGGTTGATCGGATTCGCCGCGTAGCCGGGAATCTCGAGTTCGTTGGACTCGACGATCAGGTGACGCGCGCCAATCAGCCGCGCCATCGCGATCGCCGACTCGCGATCCTCGTCGGGCATCGTCGGCGAAGTCGTCGTCAGCGCGAGCACCGCGTCGCCAAGCACCTCGTGCGCAACGTTCAATACGAACGTGGAATCGACGCCGCCGGAAAACGCCACGATAAGGCTGCGCATCGGCGCAAACATCGCGCGCATCCGCTCCAGCTTCGCATCAAGCGTTTTCGTTTTCGACGTATCCATCGAAATCAGATGCCCTCGGCCTGGAAAAGATCGGTCGTCAAGTAGCGCTCGCCCGTATCGCAGAAGACTACGACCACGACGTTGCCCTTGCCGAGCCGCTTGGCCACCTGCAGCGCCGCGTAGCAATTCGCGCCCGACGAGATTCCGACTAGCATGCCTTCTTCGCGCGCGAGACGGCGCGAGAACAGGGTCGCGTCCTCGTCGCTGACGGGGATTATCTCGTCGTAAACCTTGGTGTCGAGATTGCTCGGAATGAAGCCGGCGCCGATCCCCTGTATCTTATGGAAGCCCGGCTCGCCGCCCGACAACACCTGCGAGTTCTTCGGCTCGACGGCGACGATCAGCACTCGTTTGTCGAGATGCTCGCGCAGGTAGTGCCCCGCGCCGGTGATCGTCCCGCCCGTGCCGACGCCCGCGACAAACGCGTCGATGCTCTTGAACTGCTGGAGCAGCTCCGGCCCGGTGCATCGATAATGGATGTCGGGGTTGGCGGTGTTGCTGAATTGCTGCGGCATGAAGTAGCCGGGATTCTCGCGGCACAGCTCCTCGGCCTTCGCGATCGCGCCATGCATCCCGCGCGTATCCGGCGTCAGCACCAGCTTGGCGCCGTAAGCGACGAGCAACGAGCGCCGCTCCTCGCTCATCGTATCCGGCATCGTCAGGATGAGCTTGTAGCCCTTGACGGCTGCAACCAGCGCCAGCCCAATCCCGGTATTCCCCGAGGTCGGCTCGACGATCGTATCGCCCGGCTTGAGCCGCCCGGACTTCTCCGCCGCCTCGACCATCGCAAGGCAAATCCGATCTTTTACGCTACCGCCCGGATTGAAATTCTCGAGCTTCGCCCAAATTTCGGCATCATCTTTGCCGGGGATACGGTTGAGCCGCACCACTGGCGTATTCCCAATAAGATCAAGCGGCGACTGCGCAACGCTGATAGGCATAGAGCCGATTCTATCCAGAAAATATCGCGGTTGCGAATCTCCAAAGTTGCAACGATTTTGATCGGGGGACGTTCCAGGCGCGAAAAGCCATTCTCTTCCATTTCCGCGGGGCGAGGTTGGTTCGCGGTGCTGGCGGTAGAGCAATAACCCATCCTGTTCCGACGGCAGATTGGCGAAGGTTGGACCGACGAGCATCGGCGCCATCGGGGACATTGCTGACACCTGGTTGCGGACGTCCGGTCGATTGTGATGCGAATTCAAAGCGTGATGAATAGAGCGGGCGGTGATCGAAAGCATTCGAACATCGTCGCCAGTTTGGCACCATCGATGGGAAAGCGTAAGGCGGAAAAGTTCAGGGGGAAGAAAATGCGAAGTGAGATGCGGGGCTCCTCGCCCCGCGCCCTCGGCAGGGGTGACCCCTGCACCCAGTGTGAAGCGCAAAGTTGCGCGCATCGCGCTACTTTGCTCTCAGGGGCGGTGGCTCTCGATTGCAGGGCGAGGCGAAGTACTGCGCGCCGGGTTATGCAAAGATTTCCTGCGAGGGAGTGGATCATGGGGAGGGTCCGCTTGCAGCGCGCGCATCCCGCGCGCGATTCAAGATTCTGCTTCAGCATATATCACCCTCTACTCTCTCACTGTGTCATTCAGAGCGCAGCGAAGAATCCCGGCTCCGTCAGGATCTGATGATCGCTAAATGCGAGAGGCGCAAAATCAAGAGGAAGATGGGCCCGATCCTTATTCTGGACAAATCGGCGCTTCAGTCTCTCTCTCGGAGGGAGGTGTGGCGACTAAGGAAGCACTTTTCGCTGAACGTGCCGCCCATACTGATTGCCGAAATCTTGGGAGACTTGGCGAAAGCTGATGGCCTGCACCCCGAAAACTCCGCCGAAATGAGGTAGAGTCCGTCGCCTGAAAAGGAGACGGGCAAATGAAAGGAAGCCGCTTCACGGAGGAGCAGATCATCGGGGTGCTACGCGAGCAGGAGGCAGGGGCCAGGACTGAAGAGGTGTGCCGGCGCCACGGGGTCTCGAGCGCAACTTTTTACAAGTGGAAATCGAAGTACGGCGGGCTGGAGGTGTCGGACGCCAGGCGGCTCAAGGCGCTTGAGGATGAGAACCGCCGCCTGAAGCGACTGTTGGCCGACTCGCTGTTGGACAACGCGGCGCTCAAGGACCTGCTCGGAAAAAACGTCTGAAGCCTGCGGCGCGGCGAGTAGCAGTGATTCGGGTAATAGAGCGTCACGGGCTGAGTCAGCGGCGTGCGTGCGAGCTGGTCGGGTTGGATCGTTCGACTCTGCGCTACCGGTGCAGACGACCGGACGACTCGGCACTAAGGCAGCGGCTTAGGGAGCTGGCCGCGGAGCGGCGGCGCTTCGGGTACCGGCGATTAGGATGGATGCTGGCGCGCGAAGGTCACGCGCTGAACCACAAGAAGCTTTATCGATTGTACCGCGAAGAGCGGCTGATGGTGCGCCGGCGTCGAGGGCGCAAGCGGGCACTAGGTACGCGAGCGCCGATGACGCTGCCGATCAGAATCAACCAGCGCTGGTCGCTCGACTTCGTCTCGGACACGCTGAGCGACGGCCGTCGCTTCCGCATCCTGTGCGTGGTGGACGACTTTAGCCGCGAGTGCCTGGCCACGGTGGTCGACACCTCACTAGGCGGAGTACGCGTGGTGCGCGAATTGGAGCGGCTCACGATCGAACGAGCGCTGCCGGAGACGGTGGTTAGCGACAATGGAACCGAACTCACCAGTGGTGCGGTGCTGCGCTGGGCAACGAGAAGGGTCGCGTGGCACTACATCGAGCCGGGCAAGCCGGTGCAGAACGCCTTCATCGAATCGTTCAACAGCAAGTTGCGCGACGAGTGCCTTAACGAGTACGTGTTCTCAAGCCTCGGTGAAGCGCGCGCGATCATCGAGGCGTGGCGGCACGACTACAACCACCTGCGCCCGCACTCTAGTCTCGGCTACCTCGCACCGGAGGAGTTCGCGGCAAGGAATCAAGGGAGCTCGGCCGTCGCGCGCACCGCTTGGCCAGCAGGGCTGGCCGGCGCGGTGCAAGGCGCGCCGACCTCGGATCCAAAACCAGACAGTTTTCCAGCCGCCCTCAGAGAGTGAAGGGCGGCCGGAAAAACTGGGATGAAGATGAAACCAAAGCCACAAACAACACACCCCAGGAGGGGCGAAATAACCGACGGACTCTACTTATAACTGGCGGGAAATTGGGGTGCAGGCCACCAGTACTGGTGGTTGGGCGTTCATCACCAACGGTCGATGCCCTACTAAGAGAAACAATTTGTACTCGCCAGCAGCAGCGCCACCACTACAATTGACCTCGATATTTGCCGCCTGAAACGCTTGCCGTAGTAATTCTACGGATCGTCTTTCGGGTCAAACTTTGGCTTAGTGTTTTCTCCCACTTCATCAATGCACAAACCTTGGTTCAGAGTATTCGGGTCTTGGTTGCTCGTACTGAGTTCCACCGTCCATTCCGTGCCGTGTAGCGCGTTGTACAGTTGAGCGGCATATTCCATCGCCTCGCTATCAAGGGGATTCGCCTTCACTGTCACGGAATACGCTTTGTGGTTGGACAGAAGCTCACGAAGTTGGTCTGCCTGCTTGTCCGTTAAAGACCTCGGCAGAACGTACTGAGTAACGGCGGTTTGAATCGTCATAATTTGGGAAATCGTATGTCCTACGAATATCGATATGGTCGCGGATGCTAGAACTAGGAATAACGTGCGAAGCGGAACGCCAGGCAACTTCGGAATTTTGGTTGTTCGCAGGAAGTTCACGTTCGCACGGTCCCTGACCAGCACGACTAAGCCAAGAAAGCCCGAAACAAGTTCAAATAGTCCCCAACCGAGATTCTGAAATACGATAAACGAGCCCGTTGCGAACATTGACCCAAAGATCGTGAGCAGTACCCAAAACAATCGATCCTGCGGCAACTCTCCTCTTTCGGGTCTCTCAGGTTCCATGAGGTCGCATCGTAGTGCGCTTGACGGCAGACCGCCATCTGCGGGAATTGTCGGTATGAGTTCCGGCTATAAGAGCGGCGCTGGAAGCTCTGCGCCGACCTTCGGAGCGGAGGCGGAATCTTGAATCGCGCGCTGTGAGCGGACCCTCACCCTTCGGCGGGCTCAGGGCGGGCTCTTCGATCCTCTCCCTGGCGGAGAGAGGGGATACGAAGCACAGGAGCCGATCGACGACGAAGCACGCTTGCAGCTTGAATCGCGGAACCCTCACCTACCGGCCGCGATGCGGCCGGCCGCCTCTCCCGTGCAAAGCTCCCCCTCACCCGCGCCGGAAGGCGCGACCTCTCCCGCAACTAAGCGGGCGAGGCGGGTAATCGGTGGCGCGGAACGCGACACCCTAACTGGGGCGAGGTAAGAAAGGAGCGAGCGCGCTGGCGCGCGAGATCCTTCGCTGCGCTCAGGATGACACGAAAAAACCTCCAAACAGGGACGAAGTAATTCCCGGCACCGCCCACGAAACGTGAGAGCGAAATGGCGTCCTCGACATTTTGCGATTTCTTTTCACTGGGTGCAGGGGTCACCCCTGCCCAGGGAGGTGCGGAACCCATGGTGGGTTCTGCATTTGATTGAGTAAGCTCAGCTTCCCGTTCCTTCCCCCCTGCGTTCGGGGGGCGGCGGGGGGTAGAATCTGTACATCGGACGTGGAGTTATCTAAGGTTCGGGGCGTTGCGGTTCGCAGCGATTGCAATTGGAGGATTCGAGCGGTGGCGATAAAAGTCGGGATTAACGGATTCGGCCGGATCGGCAGGATGTTTCTGCGCGCGGCGCTGACCAAGAAAGACCTCGAGGTCGTCGCCGTCAACGACATCACCGACGCGCCGACGCTCGCGCATCTGCTCAAGTACGATTCTATCCACGGCACGCTCCGCCACGAGGTCAAAGCCGAGGGCGGGTTCATCTACCTCGACGGCAAGCCGCTGCAGGTGATCGCCGAGCGCGACCCCGCCAAGTTGCCATGGAGCAAACTCGGCGTGCAGGTCGTTATCGAATCGACGGGGCTGTTCACGGCGCGCGACAAGGCCGCGATGCATCTGGCGGCGGGCGCGAAGAAAGTCGTGATCAGCGCGCCCGCCGACGGCGCCGACGTCACGCTATGCCTCGGCGTCAACCATCATGTGTACGACTCGAAGAAGCACGACGTGATCTCGAACGCGTCATGCACCACCAACTGCCTCGCGCCGATCGGCAAAGTCCTGCACGAGAGTTTCGGCGTGGCGCACGGCCTGATGACGACGGTGCACAGCTACACCTCGGACCAGATGCTGCAGGACGGGCCGCATAAGGATCTCAGACGCGCGCGCGCCGCGGGAGTCTCGATGATTCCGACTTCGACTGGAGCGGCGAAGGCGATCGGCCTCGTGCTGCCCGCGCTCAACGGCAAGCTCGACGGAATCGCGATTCGGGTGCCGACCTCGAACGTCTCGATCGTCGATCTGACGGTCACAGTTGAAAAGGACGCCGAGGTGAAGTCGGTCAACGCGGCGATGAAGGCGGCGGCGGATGGCGCGCTCAAGGGGATCCTCGAATACAGCGAGGCGCCGCTGGTGTCGGTCGATCTCAACGGCAATCCGCATTCGTCGATTTTCGACGCGCCGCTGACCAAGGTCGTGGGCAAGCGGATGGTGAAAGTATTTTCGTGGTACGACAACGAATGGGGCTACTCGAACCGCCTCGCGGATATCGCCGCGTTCGTCGCCGACCAGCTGTAGCGCGAATCCGCGATGCCGGTAGTACCGATCACGCGCCTTCAGTTCCAGGACAAGAAGGTACTCGTGCGATGCGATTTCAACGTGCCGATCGCCGAGGGCAAAATCCAGGACCCGGCGCGAATCGACGCGAGTCTCGACACGATTCGTTATATCCTCGAACACGGCGGCACGGCGGTGTTGTGCTCGCATCTCGGGCGTCCCAAGGAGCGCAGTGCGGAGCTGAGTCTCAAGCCGGTCGCCGAGTACCTGACCAATGCGCTCGGGCAGAAGGTAAGGCTCGCGCCCGATTGTGTCGGCGATCATACCGGCAAGATGATCGAAGCGCTCAAGCCGGGCGAGGCGATCCTGCTCGAGAATCTGCGCTTCCACAAAGAAGAGGAGGCCAACGATCGCGACTTCTCGCACGAGCTCGCGCGCCACAAGCAGGTCTTTGTGAACGACGGCTTCGGCACGGCGCATCGCGCGCACGCCTCGACGGTGGGAGTCACGCGCTTCCTCGCGGAGCGCGCGGCGGGATTCCTGATGATGCGCGAACTGGAGGCACTCAGGAAGGTCACCGAGAATCCGCAGCGGCCGTCGATCGCGATCATGGGCGGCGCGAAAGTCTCCGACAAAATCGGGCTGATCAAAAATCTGCTCAACAAAGTCGATTCGATCCTGATTGGCGGCGCGATGGCGTACACGTTCCTCAAGGCGCGGGGTATCGCGATCGGCAAGTCGCGGGTCGAGGACGACAAGCTCGAGCTGGCGAAGGAATTGATCGCGGAGGCCGCGCGCAAAGGCGTGAAAATCATCCTGCCGTCCGATCATATCGTCGCGGGCGCTCCTGAAGCCGGCGCGACGCCTCATACGGTCACTGAAATTCCGTCCGAGATGATAGGCCTCGATATCGGACCGCAAACCGCGGCCGCGTTTATCGCGGAAATCGCGCGCGCCCGGACCGTCATCTGGAACGGCCCGCTTGGGTTCTTCGAAATCCCGGCATTCGCAGGCGGCACGATGCGCGTGGGCGAGGCGCTCGCCAACCAGGCGGGCGTCATCTCGATAATCGGCGGGGGAGACACGGCGGCGGCGCTCGCGCATGCGCCGTGGGCCGACAAGTTCACGCACATCTCGACCGGAGGCGGCGCGACGCTGGAATTCCTGGAAGGCCGCGAGCTGCCGGGCGTGAAGTCGCTCGAAGTGTGACATGCGCAAGAAATTAATTGCCGCGAACTGGAAGATGCATCTGCTGCCGATCGGCGCTCGCGCTCTCGTCGCCGGAATCCGCGAAGCGATCGATCCGGTCGCGGCGACGCTGGCGAAGGATCGCGAGGTGATGGTCGCGCCGCCCGCTATTCTTATCCCGGCCGTCGCGCAGGCGCTCGCCGGATCGTCGATCCTGCTCGGCGCGCAGAATATGCACTTCGAGGACAAAGGCGCGTTCACCGGCGAAGTCGCGCCGCCGATGCTGCAAGCGTACGGCGTCACGCACGTCATCGTCGGGCATTCGGAGCGTCGCCACATTTTCCTTGAGACTGACGAACTGATTAACAAGAAGGTGATCGCCGCGTTGCAGCATCGGATGACCCCGATTCTGTGCGTCGGCGAAACGCAGGACGAGCACGACGGCGGGCGCGCGCTTAACGTCGTCCTGCGCCAGTTGCAGCGCGGGCTGGAGAACGTCGGCGACGAGCATGTGACGTCGGTGGCGATTGCCTACGAGCCGGTGTGGGCTATTGGCACCGGGCGCACGGCGACGCCCGAGCAGGCCGAATCGATCCATGGCGCGATCCGCGGCGCGATCCTCGAACGTTACGGGCGCGGGCGCGCCGATGCGGTGCGGATTATCTACGGCGGCAGCGTCAACGACGAGAATGTTGACTCGCTCGTGTCCAAGCCCGATATTGACGGGGCTCTGGTCGGCGGGGCAAGCTTGAAGGCTGACTCGTTCGCGCGCATCGTCAGGGCGCGGACCTGCTGAAGAAGACAAAATGGTTTCAATAGTCGTTTCGATTCATGTGATCGTGTGCGTTGCGATGTGCGTCATAATCCTGCTGCAGCAGGGCAAGGGCGCGGAGGTCGGGGCCGTGTTCGGCGGCTCGAGCCAGACGGTGTTCGGCGCCAGCGGCGCGGGCAACGCGCTGACCAAGACGACGTGGGCGTTCGCGATTATTTTCTTCTCGACCTCGATCTTCCTGGCGCTGTCGTCGGCGCGGCGCGTGACCGGCAGTATCTTCGATCATCCGTTTACGTCGGCGCCGGTGTCGAGCGTGATGCCGCCGGCGTCGAAGGCGGCGCCCAAGAGTGCGAATCCCGCGGCGCCCGCCCCGGCAGCTCACAATCCGGCCGGCGCGGCGACGCCGGCGTCGGCGAAGTAGTCGAGTTTCCGCTGATGCGCCGGAGCGCTTAGACCCTCGACCTGACTCCGGCAAGCATGCACGACGCGATGCGCGGGTGGTGGAATGGCAGACACGCCAGTTTGAGGGGCTGGTGGTAGCAATACCGTGCGGGTTCAAGTCCCGCTCCGCGCACCAATCGAAAATCCGCTTTATTCAATGCGGAACCCACCGTGGGTTCCGCACCTCCCTGGGCAGGGGTGACCCCTGCACCCAATGAGAATCGCGAAATGTCGAGGACAACCTTTCGCTCTCAGGCTCTGTTCCTTGTCTCATTCGGTGCGAAACGAGGAATCCCGCCTCATCGAAGGTGCAGCCCGCGATGGGTCTCACGCTCGCCTGCAAGGAAGCGCACCATCCGGTCCCCCCTTCCGCGCGGGAAGCGGAACGACTCCTAAAATCCGGCCCCTTTTCCCCGCGCAGGCCCGAAAAAGAGGTTAGGGGTGAGGTTCCGCGCGCGCATTGCGCGCACTCTCTCATCCTGACGCAGCGAGTACCGCGAGCGGATGGAAGCCACGTTGCGAACAACCAGCTGTAGCCCACAGATTCACGTCGCCGGTAAAGATTTCATACAAAAGTGACTTTTTGCGCGCGTTCGCTTTACCGAGCCTTAGTCTTCTGCTAAGCACATGACTCGTTGTTAGCGACTTCAACGGGGGAAACGATGCGTGAAGGTCATTTCGGCGGAAGATCTCGCTTGCGCAGCCTTCTGGCATTCTTGTCTCTTGCTTCGTTAGCGTCGCTTGGGATCGCATCTCCTTCCGCCCGCGCCACCACTTACACCCAGTCAGTTGTCTATTCGTTCTGCAGTCAGGGCGGTACCAACTGCACCGACGGCGCCCTCCCTGCCGCCAGCCTGGTGCAAGCGCTCGACGGCAATTTCTATGGCACAACACTGGCCGGAGGTGCCGTCGGTCCGATAACCGGTGGCGCCGGCACTGTTTTCCAGGTAACCCCTTCCGGCACCCGTACCACGCTCTACACTTTTTGCAGCCAGGGCGGAACGAGCTGCACGGACGGCACGGTCCCCAGGGTTCTGATCGAAGGTCCGGACGGCAACTTCTACGGCACCACGGAAGAAGGCGGTACGAATGCATCCGGGACGGTTTTCAGAATCACTTCCACAGGTACTCTGACGACCCTTTATAATTTCTGCAGCGTTGGCGGCAGTTCATGCACAGACGGCATCGACCCCCTCGGCGGCTTGACGCTCGGCAGTGACGGCAACTTCTACGGCACCACTGAACGAGGCGGCAGCAACGGGGGCGGCACGATCTACATGCTCACCTCATCCGGCGTCCTTTCGACCCTGTACAATTTCTGCAGTCAGGGCGGCGCCAGTTGCACCGACGGCGAGAATCCTTATGCGACCCTCGTCCAGGGCAGCGACGGCTATTTCTACGGCACCACCTACGCAGGTGGCGCCGATAGCGAAGGCACCGTCTTCAAGATGTCCCCCTCGCCATCTTTCACGTTTACGTCCCTGTATAGCTTCTGCAGCCTGGGCGGATCCGCCTGCACCGACGGCAAGAATCCTCAAGGCGTCGCAGGACTCGTCGAGGGCACCGACGAGAACTTCTACGGTACTACTGAGGCCGGAGGCACCAGCACCACAGTTTCAGCCGGCACCTTTTTCAAGATCACCTCGTCAGGGAGCCTCACGACGCTGTACAGCTTTTGCAGTATCGGCAGCAGGTGCGCCGACGGCGCCGAGCCAATGGGTGTGATTGAGGGCACCGATCTGAACTTTTACGGAACAACTGCCCTCTTCGGTAGTGCAATCGGTACTGCCTTTTCGGTCTCCGCCTCCGGAAGTTTGACTACGATCTACAACTTCTGCAGCCGCGAGCAGAACTCCATACCTTGCACCGATGGCGGCATGCCTGAGGCCGCACTGATACAGGGCAGCGACGGCAACTTCTACGGCGACACGAATGCGGGAGGAAACGGAGATCCGGCGGCAAATTCCGGAGCGAGCGGAGGTGTAGCATTCAAACTGGCTGCGTCAGCCACGCTCGCCGCGCCGATCCAGTTGTCACTCTCCAACTCGCAAATTGCGCCGGGCAATCCGGTTACGCTCTCCTGGAATGTGTTCCCCGCGCTCTCTACCACGCAGCAACAGTGCTACGCGTTCGTGCAAGGCGGCGCGACCGGGGCGGGAACATGGACCGGCCAGCAGATCGGCACGCTATCGGCCGCAACCTATTCCGGTTCTGCGTCGATCACGCCGACTGCTAATGGAACCTATACCTATGCGCTGACTTGCGGCGGCACCGAGTCGGGCTTCGCGACCCTTACCGTAGCATCCGCCACGCCGACTCCTACAGCCACCGTGACTGCCACCGCAACTCCGGCCGCCACTGCAACCTTTACCGCAACCGCGACTCCGACTGCCACAGCTACGGCGACAGCGACCGCCACTGCAACTGCCACGCCGACCGCAACAGCCACTGCGACTGTCACGTCAACTGCGACGGCCACTGCGACAGCCACGGCGACCGCCACTGCCACGCCGACCGTAACCGCTACCGCAACGCCGACGGCGACGCCGACTACCTCGATGACCGTGACTGCTTCGCTTCCCTTCGGCAATGTTGCGGACGGACAGACGGTGACGAAGAATCTGACCGTCCATAACACCGGCAGGACCAATTCGCTGGTCATCTCGAGCGCGACCCCGTCCGACCCTGAGTATGCCCTCAGCGGTACCGGGACGTGCGGCGCGATTCCGGTCACGGTCGCGCCCGCGACATCGTGCACATTCGGAGTTTCGTTCACGCCGAATGCGACCGGCGCGCACCCTGCATCCCTGACGTTATCCGACAACGCCGCCACCAGTCCGCAGCATGTGAGCCTCACCAGCACCGGCATCGTCGATCTGACAACCTCGAAGAGCAGCCTGGTATTCGGCGACGTGAAGTTCGGCGCCAAGGGCACCAAGTCATTCACTGTGACCAATCATCAAACCCAGCCAGTGAGCCTCAGTGAAAGTCTCAGCGACGCCAACGCCTCTGACTTCTCGATGAGCGGCACCTGCACGGGCACGCTCGCCGCCAAGACGGCCTGTACGACTACAGTGACCTTCGTGCCGGGGGCGCTGGGAGCGGAATCGGCGACACTGACGGTCAGCGACAGTCCCGATCCGCTAAGTCCGTACATGGTCGCGCTCACGACCGGCCCGACGATCCCGGCGACGATCACACCGGTCACGCTCGCGTACGGCACGCTGACGGCCCGGACATCGCCGAAGACCAAGGACGTTACTGTAACCAACAAGTCGGCATTTTCCCTGCCCGTCAGCGAGAGCATCGTCAGCAGCGCGAACTCCGGCGACTTTACGGTGACCGGCGGCACCTGCGGCACGATGGTGTCGGCCAACTCATCATGCACGATAGCGGTGAGGTTCACGCCGACCGGCGGCGGATCGCCGGAGAGCGCAAGCATAGCGGTGACGATCGGCAGCGATCCGACCAGTCCCCGCAACATTACTCTCACCGGCACCGGCCCCGTGAACTGAGGCTTCGATTACTGAAGCTGAGCGTCAACAAGTCGCCCCCGTCCATGATGCTCGCGTGCGGAAAATCATCAGCTAGCCGAAATTTCGCTTGACAAAACCTGGCGCGCCAAGCGGAATTGCTCGGGTGGGGAGAGGCGTGAGTCTGCGGGCGATGGCCCGGTATTTTGCCCGGGGAATGGTGCGGCCCACGGTGCTGGCCGTACTCATCCTCCTGATTGGGTCCGCTGTCATCCTTCCGGTCGGCCATTCGCTCCGCGCCGGCGGTGCCAACACGATAACCGTCAATACGCTGCTTGATTCGAGCGTCGCGGGTGACGGCCTGTGCAGCTTGCGCGAGGCGATCGCCAATGCCAACGCCGAGTCGGATACCACCGCGGGCGATTGCGTGGCCGGCACCGGCAACGACACGATCGCCTTCAACCTGAGCGGAACGATCACGACTGCGAGCACACTGCCCGCGATCGCGCACACCCTCGAAGTCGATGGCACCGGCCAGACGATCACTATTGATGGTGCCAGTACGCATGCAGTCCTCGTGAACTTCGCGGGCGCGCTCACATTGAACAACCTGACGATTGCCGACGGCAATTCGAGCGCCAACGGCGCAGGCGTAATCAACGACGGCAGCTTGACCGTCACCGCGTCGACCTTCCTTGCGAACACGGCAGTGGATGGCGGCGCCATCCTCAATTTCACCGGCGGCACATTGACCGTTACCAATTCCACCTTTTCGGGCAACGCAGCGGCCGCAGGCGGCGCTATCTACAGCGATCACGGCGGGACCGTCACCAACTGCACTTTCTCGAACAACAGTGCTACGGGCTCAGGCGCGGCAATCTTCGCCAATGGCGGCACGATCCAGATTGTGAACTCGATCCTGGCGAACAGCACCGGCACGAATTGCGGCTCGCAGAGCACCGGCGTCATCGGCAACGGCGGCTTCAATATCTCGGACGACGGTTCGTGCGATTTCGGGAGTAGCACCGGATTCAACGACGATACGCTCGGCGATAACGTCCTGCCGCTGCTCGACCCCGGCGGGCTGCAGAATAACGGCGGATCGACTGAGACAATCGCGTTGCAACCTGACAGTCCGGCGATCGACGCGATCCCGATTGCCGATTGCCCGCCGACCGATCAGCGCGGCGATCCCCGGCCCGCCCCCGGCGATACCAGCGGCGGATGCGATATTGGCGCATTCGAATTGATGCAGCCCTCGCCGACGCCGACAGCGACAGCCACGGCGACGCCGACCGTCACAGCTACCGCCACCGCAACCGCAACCGTCACACCGACGCCCACGGCGACGAGCACTTCGACTCCTACGGCCACAGCAACCGCGACTGCTACATCGACGGCGACGGTCACTCCCACGGCAACGGCGACGGCGACCGCAACGCCGACAGCGACTGTGACTGCTACGCCGACTGCCACCGCAACCGTGACTGCAACGATTACGGCGACTCCGACTGCGTCGCCCACTCCCAAACCGCCGCCGCCGCCGAAACTCACCATCTCGCCCGCCTCGATTAGCTTCGGCAACGTCAAGACGGGGAGCGCTCCGATCAAATCGATCACGCTTCACAACAAGAGCAAGACCAACGATCTGGTTACGGCGCCGGTTGTCAGCGGAGAATACTTCAGCCTCGCGAGCAACGGTTGCACGGCCGGAGTGCCGCCGGACGGGACCTGCAAGATCGGCGTGAGCTTTGCCCCTCTGGCCAAGGGCAAGAAGTTCACCGGCAGCCTGACCTTTACCGATCAATCGAAGAAGAACAGTCACGAGATAAAGCTCAAGGGCAAAGGTGTCAGCACTCCGACGCCGAAGCCGACGCCCACGCCAACGTCCACACCGACGCCATCCGCGACCGTCACGCCGACCGGCACCGTGACTACGACGCCGAGTCCCACGATTACCCTCGGCATCACTCCGAGTGCCACGGCAACCAGCAGCGCGTCGCCGACCGCGACGGCAACTTCGACGACGCTCGCGACACCGACCCCGACTGCTACGTCAACCGCGACATATACGCTCACCAGTATTTCGGAAACGATTTCGGGCTTTGTCGATTTGAACAACCCAGGCGCCACGCCCAACCCGGTTCAGACGACGCAGGCAGTCGCGGTCTCGACGCCTTCATTCACCGACAGCATCAGCGTGAGCGACACTAACGTGGTTATATCGGGATCGGCGTCCGCGTCGCAGAATTCTGAGGCCGAAGGCACGACGATTTCAGCCGATGAATCCGCGACCGCCGACGCGGATCTATCGCTGTGTCCCGGGCCAACATCGCTGTGCACCGCCGAGAACCAGGGCATCACGGAGCTCGACGCGGAATTTTGCATTGCGTCGGACACGACCTATTCGCTGACTGGTTCGGTCCAAGCGACCGCAAGTGAGGATCTCGGCAACATCTCCGGCGTCGGAGTTGTGAGCCTGGAAACCGTCGGCCCGTCGCCGATCTCCCTGGTCAGTGAGCAGGCCACCAATGGCGAAGACGTTCCGATATCGTTGAGCCTGCCGCTGTCCGCGGGGTGCTACGACATGAGCGTCGAGGTATTTGCCGACGCGCTCCCCAGTGGAACAGGCGCCGGCAGCGTATCGGCAAGCTGCAACGTCCTGCTGAGTCCGTCACCGTAGCAGCGCGCGTCAATGGCTCCAGGAGCGGGCGCAGCTTAGGATGTCGATCTGGGCGCCGTTTTCTACTGCGCGGTATTTTTCCAGATAGCTCGAATCGATTTGCTTGAGTGCCGGAGGCTCGCGCCGGCGCCATCGATTGCACGCGCCCGGGCCGCCGTTGTAGCCGGCATACGCCGAGCGCGCCAGATGACTCGCGATCGGCACCGGATCGAACTTCGGTTGCGCGGCCGACGCGTACTGCATCATCCGCGCGAGAATCTCGCAGCCGGCGCCCGCGTTGTAGAGCACGTCCCACTTGAGGCGCTCGATATCGTAGAAGCCGCGCCAGACGTGCTTGTTCACCTGCATCAGGCCGATGTCGCCGGTAGCGGACTCGAGCCATCGGATGCGCGCGCCGTCAGTCACGAATTGGCGCCAGCAGCTTTCCTGCCACGCGGTGCTGAGCACGAGCGCGAGGTAGGTCTGCGCGTTGTCGGCAGCGACTCCGCCTTCGCCGAGTTGGTGCTCGGCGCTGAGTTTCAGCAGCATGCCCATGTCGATCCGGTAGGCGTCGGCGTTCGCTTCGTTGACGACAAGACGGTAGAGGCGATTGGCGACATTCTGCAGGCGAGGCATCAGCGCGGTGTCGCTCTCTTCGGCGGCGTCGGCATCAGGCGGTGAGAGAAGGGCCAGCAACCTGAGCGATAGCCCCGAGAGAGCAGAACCCTCACCTGCCTCGCTGCGCGAGGCCGCCTCTCCCGTAAAATAACGGGCGAGGTAATTTCGGAACAATCGCGCGCTGGGGGCAGGCGTCGGAGTTGGTGTGGGGACGCCTGTCGTGCTTGCGCCTGGAGATGCGGCGGGAGTTGAGGGCGGGATGTCTTCTTCTTCGATTGGGTGGTGGCTGGCCGGTGGCTCCGGGACCGCGAAAAGTTTTTTCAGGTCGCGATCTTCGCCGTAGTTGAACTGAAGCGGATCGGCGGTCGCGGTTGGCGCCATGATATGCGCGAGGCGGCGGAGGTCGGCCGCCGAGATGCGCACACCCAGCGCGGGCGCGGCCTGGTCGAGCGCAAATAACGCGTCGCCGGCCGAGATGAACGACATGAATTCGAGCGCGCGCGCTCCAAGCATCCCGCGCTGCGCCGCCGCGCGGACCGCGTCGTGCAACTGGGTCCATTCGTCGAGGAACAAGAGGCGCACCGGATCGGGCCCAGCCGCGGCCGACGGATTGTTCAGCGCCTCGACTAGGCGGTAGCGGCTGTCGAGCAGGATTTGCAGCAACTGATCGCGGAACTGCTGGTCGCCGACCGCGCCGCCAAGCTGCTTGATCGAAAAAACCATGAACGCGTCCCATTGATCGAGCGTGTCCTGGAAGGCTTTGAGTTCAGCCGGCGTGGGCGAAGACGCAGCGCCGGGAATCGCGGTCGAGGCCGGCACGTCGGGGACGGTCATCACAAGCGTGACGCGGATACCGTCGTCGAGGGCGGCGATATTCGGCTCGGCGGTGAGGCTCGCGACCGCGGCGCGCACGCGATAGGCGGCATCAGGCGGAACCGAATCGGCGATCATCGCGGCGAGCTGCTGAACAGCGGGATTGAGATCGTAAGAAAAATCGTCGAGCCGCGGAATCAGGTAACCCTTGATCAGGTCGAAGCCCTGGCCGACGAGCACCGTTTTCTGATGGGCGGAATCGAAGACATTCAAATCGGTGAAATGAAATTTGAGCTGGAGGCCGGGCGCGATGTAGGGCACGCCGAGCGCCTGCACGATGCCGCTCCATTGGACGGCGTTCAGGCATCGCGAGCCCATCGCGACGCCCAGGCTGAGACTGTTGGCGGTCTCCAGTTGCACGGTCGCGGCGCCGCCCGCGGTCGCGCGCGCAAATTCCGGATTCTCGGCGTACAGAAACTGGCAGTCGTCGAGGCCGTTCCAAAGCTCGGCGCGTCCGCCGGGCGCCGTGTAGAGTTTGCGCTTCAACGCCTCGCGCAAAGTGATGTAGTCGATGGTGAGCGGAATGCGAACCTGCGATGCGCGCGCGCGAGCTGGGCGTGCGATGAAGATCACGACGATCGCGGTGACGATTATCCACAACCTGACCCCTGACCTCCTGGCTCGAGTGAAGCGAAATAATCGCGGACAGAAGCGGGATCGGTCGGGGATATTCATGAATTGATGGTTTTGGTCACGCACGCGACTTGTTGCGCGTGCATCCGCCGCGCACTGGTGCCACGAGTCAACTATTATGGCAACTCTGCTTGTCCTTGAAAGCGGTTGTAGCGCTGATGATAATCGAATCAGATCAATCACCGAACTTTAGGTAAGCCCGATGAGTACTGAACGTCAGGCAGACTTTTACGAAGCGGAACCGCCCCAGGCATCGCGCGAACTGGCTAAGCTGCGCGCGTCGAGCGACTACGTGGCGCCCTTCGAGATCGTGCGGCGGCGGGTGATCGACGACGTTTACGACGGCAAGATGACCGTCGATGCGACCCTCATCATAAGGATCGGCGACGTCGAGGAAACCGAAGCGGCGTCCGGCGTCGGCGTGTTGCATGCGCTCGACGTCGCGCTGCGCAAGGCGCTGCTGAAATATTTTCCGTACCTTGAGCCGGTGAAAGTGATCGAAACCTACCAGCATGCGACCGGCGCTTCGACCGAGGCGGACGTTGTGTCGGTGAAGAAATTTGCCGACGGCGATCTGGTGTGGACGACGCTGGCCAAGTCGTCGAACACGATGGAGGCGGCGTGGGTCTCGCTGATCGACGGTTACGAGTGGCGAATTGTCCAGGAGAAGGCGCGGCTGCGCCGGCTGCAGGCGAATCCAAGGTGGTCGAAGCGCTGACCCGATGAGTGCGGACGAGCAAGCGGCGAGCGGCGGCAAGGCGTCGGCGGGCAAGCTGGCGATTTTGTACGACGGCTCGTGCGAGATGTGCCGCGCGAGCCTCGACGGCATCCGGCAATTCGACAACTCGGGGAAGATGGAGCCGCTCGATCTTAATCAGGAGGACGTGCGCGCGCAGTTTCCCGAATTGAAGCTGGAAAATCTGCTCGAAGAGTTGCACGCGGTGGACGAGAGCGGGCGGGTCTATCGCGGTGCGCGGGCGATCAACGAGATTCTGCGGCGGCAGCGCGGGCTCAAGGGCTACCTCGCGTACCTGTGGTACGTGCCGGGCTACGCGTGGCTCGCGGATCGGCAGTACAAGCGGATCGCGGCGTCGCGATACTCACGCGACGCGCGCGGCCGGCTGAAGGGGCAGGCAGTCGAGGAGCATTAGCAGCTCTCCGGTTTTTCAGTTACATCGCAAGTCCGCCATCTACCTGGATCACTGCGCCCGTAATGTATGCTGCGGCGTCGGTCAGCAGGAATGCGGCCATCGGCACCACGTCTTCGACCTTGCCGAAGCGGCCCAGCGGGATCATCGTGAGCGCCTGCGCGCGATTCTCTTCGGGCAGCGAGGCGGTCATGTCGGTCTCGATGAATCCGAGCGCCAGTGCGTTGACGCGGACGCCCAGCCGCCCTACTTCCTTCGCCACGGATTTCGTAAGCCCGATCAGTCCCGCCTTCGCCGCCGAATAGTTCGCCTGCCCCGGCAATCCGATAAGCCCGCTGACCGAGGTGATATTGAGAATCGAGCCGCGCTTCGCCTTCATCATCATGAACGCCGCCGCGCGCGCGAAATTAAACGCACCCGTTAGATTGACGCGGATGACTTCGTTCCAGTCCTCTTCCGACATCATCACGAACACTTTGTCGCGCGTCATGCCGGCGTTGTTGACCAGACCGTCGATTTGCCCGAATTCCTTCTTGGTCGCGTTAACCATCTCGCGCACGCTCTTGAGGTCGCCGACATCGACCTTGTACGCGAGCGCCTTCACGCCGAGCGTTTCGATTTCGGTTTTGAGATCGGCCGCATTCTGATCGCTCTTGAGGTAGTTGAACGACACGTTGGCGCCGCGCCGCGCGACTTCAAGCGCGATCGCCCGGCCGATTCCGCGCGTCGCGCCGGTGACGATAACTCCGCGCCCTTCGAGGTCTTTCATCTTGTGCTCCTAAGTTGAGGCGGCGTCCGCCGCGGCCATCTCGCGCTCGAGCGTCGGACGGTACTGAGCGATGTACGACAGATAATTATATCCGAAGCTGCGCTCAAGCTCGGCGTTATACTTCGGCGCGTCGGCGCCAAGGTCCTTCGCCAGCCACGTCAGCACCATCCACTCCTCGGAGCGCGGCGCCTTGCGCAACGCGTCGCGCCGCAGCATCACCTGCATGAGAGTGACGCCCGCGATATGCGCCAGCAGCGGGATCATCTCGCTCTCGTTGTTCTGCATCTCGTCGCGTGCAAACAGGTTCACCGAGTAGATGAGCATCGTCGCGATACACTTCGCGACCGAGTCGGGCGTCGCGCGATCGCAATACATGCTAAGCGGACCCTTGGGCGAAAGCGCGTACGCGAGGAAGTCGGCGTTGGCGTCGATAATCGTCGAGATGAACTGAACGGCGCGCGGCGAGCCCGCTTCGGCCAGGCGTGCGCGCGTCGCGTCGAGGCCAGGCTTCGCCAGCCGCCGCATGAAGCGCCGGCGCGCCGGAGACAGCCAGTAGAGCAATCCGGAGAGCATCATCGATCCAGTTAACACGCCCTTTGCTGAAAAGAAAAAGGCCGCCCGGTGAAGGCGGCCTCGCAAATCAATCCGTTTGGTAGATCTAAGCGCTGAACGACGACCCGCATCCGCAGGTGCGGCTCGCGCGCGGATTGTCAAAACGGAATCCCGCGCCATGCAGCCCCTCGACGTAGTCGAGCGTAGTGCCCGCGATGTACGGCAGCGAAATCTCGTCGACCAACACCAGGACGCCGTCGAAATTCGTTACGCGGTCGTCTTCCTTCTTCGTGTCGAAGTTGAGCGAGTACTGAAAGCCCGAGCATCCGCCGCCGACCACGCCGATTCGCATCCCATGCTCGGCGCTGAGGCCTTCCTTCGCGTGCATCTTGCGGACCATCTCGATCGCTTTGGGCGTCAGCTTGACGTCAGGGAGCGACGCGATATCAACCGGCTGAGCCGGCGCATTCTGCTCGACGCGCTCGTGCTCATGACCATGATCGTGCCCGTGATGCTCGATATTAAGTCCGTCAGCCATTTTCGGTAGAAACCTCCAGTAAGCAGCGCTCACGACTCGCTCCTGCGCTGTATCAAGAACCTAATCATAGCAAATAGTCGAGTCAATGTATCCACAATTATCCGCGCGAAAAGCCCAGCCGAATGCTAGCGTTTTGGCATCAAGATGGACCCCCTGCGTGAAACTCTGACGCGCGTCGCGAACGAGCTGGGATTCGTTCTCGTTGGATTCGCGCGGCTGCGTCCACTGAGCGAGCACGAGGACTTTTATCGCCGGTGGCTCGCAGACGGCGGCAACGCGTCGATGACGTACCTCGCGCGGGAGCCCGAGCGGCGGCTCGACCCGCGCCAGCTCGACGCGCGCTACAGGTCGGTCGTGAGTCTCGGCTATCCGTACGCGGCGCGCGCGACGCCCGAGGTCGATTGGCGCGCCGAGATGCGCGGCAGGATCGCGGCGTACGCGCTCGGGCGCGACTATCACGACGTGGTGAAGAAGCGGGCGCGCGCGGTCGGCAATGTCATCCGGCAACTGCGTCCCGGCTCGACGACGCGGACGTACGTGGACACCGGGCCGGTCTTCGAGCGTGAATGGGCGTCGGCTTCGCGCATCGGATGGTTCGGCAAGAACACGATGATTCTGAATCGCGAGCACGGTTCGTACTTTTTTCTCGCCGAGATTTTCACCGATGTGGAATTCGACGCGACGACGGAGCCGTATCGCGAGCATTGCGGGTCGTGCCGGCGATGCCTCGACCTCTGTCCAACAGGCGCGCTCGCCGACGGCTACGTGATGCGCTCGGATCTGTGCATCTCGTATCAGACGATCGAAAATCGCGGAGCGATTCCGCGCGAACTGCGGCCGAAGATCGGCAACTGGATCTTCGGGTGCGACATCTGCAACAACGTTTGTCCCTGGAACGACGATCATGCGTCCGACGACAGCGCCGATGACCTGCTGCCGCGATTGCCCGAGCTGCTCGCGCTCGACGACGAACAGTTCGGCATCCGCTTCACGGTGAGCGCGGTGAAGCGCGCCAAGCGGCGCGGGCTGCTGCGCAACGTTGCGGTCGCGCTCGGCAACACGCGAAATCCCGACGCAATTGCGCCGCTCGCACGCGCGATTGAAACGGAGTCCGAGCCGCTGATTCGCTCGCACGCCGCATGGGCGCTCGGCGAGATCGGAGGAGCCACGGCGCGGCGCGCACTCGAGCGCGCACTCCGCGACCGCGATACCGCGGTGCGTCGAGAAGCCGCGGCCGCGCTCGAAACAAACTGATCGCGGGCGCTTGTCAAAGCGTCGGCGCAAAGCAAGACTGTTACGAACGGTGCCCACGCGATGAACGATGCACGACGGGAATTTGCGACGCTGGCGGCGAAAGAGCCGGTGCCATTGGCGCGCGGCGCGCTGCTGATCGCGAAAGAGGAGTATCCCAACCTCGACGTCGACGAGTACCTCGACAAGATCGCGACGCTGGCGCGCGAGGCTGAGCCGATCGTGCGCGCGGGCGAGGACACCGTCGAGCGCGTGCAGCTGCTGTCGCATTTTCTGTTCGAGCTGAAGGGCTTCGAGGGCGACCCCGAGAACCTCAACGATCCGCGCAACTCGTTTCTGAACGACGTGATCAATCGGCGGCTCGGAATTCCGATCTCGCTCTCGGTGGTCTATCTCGAAGTCGGCCGCCGGCTCGGCATCAATCTCTACGGCGTTTCATTTCCGATGCATTTCCTGGTCAAGGCGGTCGATGAACGCGGGGAGTTGATCATCGACCCCTTCGTCGGTGGAAAAATTCTCGCGCTCGACGAGATTCGCGCGCGCCTCACGCAAATTTACGGACAGCCGGTCGAGTTGAATCCCGCGATGCTGAAGGCGCGCGGCGCGCGTCACATCCTGGCGCGGATGCTGCGCAACCTGAAGATCATTTATATGGGCGCGTCGGACTGGATGCGCGCGCTCGCCGCGCTCGATCGAATCATCATGCTCGAGCCGCGCTCTCTGGATGAGTTAGTCGAGCGCGGCGGCCTGTTCGAGCGGTTAGAATGCTTCAAGCCGGCGCTCGACGACTACCAGAGTTTTCTTTCGCAGGCGCCGGAGCATCCCGCGGCCGAGTCGGCGCGCGAAGCCGTCCTGCGCCTTATCCGCCAAGTCGCGCTGATTAACTGACGCGCGACATCATAGATGGCTGAATTTCCGAAAGCCCGCGATTTCTTCGAGTCGAGCAGCGCCGCTGTCGCCGACCACGAGTTGCGGCGCAAGCTCGAGAGCGCCAGCGCACGGCATCTCGATCACTTCGCGCAAGTCAAAGCTGAGTTCCCGCCGTACGACGACGAGCGCGAGACGGCGCATCGAATCAAGACCGACGCGATCGCGCATCTCGACGAATTGCTGATCGAGCTGACGTCGAAGCTCGAAGCGCGCGGATGCAAGGTGTTCTTCGCCGAGGATGCCGCGCAGGCGCGCGACTATATCGTCGCGCTCGCGAAGGCCAAGGGCGCGAAGAACGTCGTCAAGGGCAAGTCGATGACGACGGAGGAGATCGATCTCAACGACGCCTTCGCCAAGGCCGGCATCGACGCGGTCGAGACCGACCTCGGTGAGTATATAGTGCAGCTTCGCCACGAGCGCCCGTCGCATATCATCACGCCCGCGATTCATCTGTCGAAGGAAGACATCGGCCAGCTCTTCACCGACAAGTTCGGCATCGAGTACACCGCGGAGCCCGAGAAGCTCACGGCCGAGGCGCGATCGCGCTTGCGCGCGATTTTTCTGGCGGCGGACTTCGGCGTCACCGGCGTCAATTTTGCGATCGCGGAAAGCGGCACGCTGATCGTCGTCGAGAACGAAGGCAACGGGCGCCTGTCGAGCACGATGCCGGAGACGTTCGTCGCCGTGATGGGAATCGAGAAGGTCATCCCGCGGCTCGAAGATGTGAGCCATTTTCTAGAAATACTGGCGCGTACTGCGACTGGGCAGAAGCTGACGACCTACACCAGTTTCATCACGGGGCCGCGGCGCGAGGGCGACCTCGACGGGCCGGCCGAGATGCACGTGGTAATCCTCGACAACGGGCGCAGCTCGATGCTCGCCGATCCGATCCTGCGCGAGGCGCTGAATTGCATCCGATGCGGCGCGTGCCTGAACGTATGCCCGATTTACCGGCGTATCGGCGGCCACGCGTATCGCTCGGTGTATCCGGGCCCGATCGGATCAATAGTCAGTCCAAATCTTTTCGGCAGCGCTGCCGGTTATCTGCCGTTCGCCTCGACGCTGTGCGGCGCGTGCAAGGACATCTGTCCCGTGAAGATCGACATCCCGCGCATCCTGCTCCATCTGCGCTGGAAAGAAAGCACCGGTAAGCATCCGCTGAAATGGCCTCGCGCGATCGAGCGGGCGCGCCGGGGAGCGCGGCGGTTTGCGAAGACGGCGCGGTATCCGCGGACGACTCGCGCGCTTGGAAAGTTTGCCGCGATGGTGCTGAAACCGTTCGCGCACAATGGTTATCTGCGCCGGATGCCGGGACCGTTCGGCAACTGGACCAAGTATCGCAACTTCCCGCGGCCGCGTCCGCATAAGCGTCCCGAGCCGGAGCGCCCGCCGAGCTGAACGTGGCCGAGCTGCACAAAATAATCGCGAGCGTGAAAGACGCGCTCGGCGCGGGCGCGAGGAGCAACAATTCGCACGCCGCGGAGGCAACCGCTGCGGTGCCGGTGTCGCCGTCGGCGCAGCGCGCGGAGCTCGCGTCGGCATTTACGCGCGAGCTCGAAGAGGTCGGCGGCAAGTTTTTGGGAATAGTCACTCCGAGCGAACTGAGTAATCGAATAGTCAGTCTCGCCGGTGACATCGGCGCCAAGACGGTCGCGCTCGGACAAGGCATCGCGAGCGACATGGACGCTATTGGCGAGGCGCTCGAGCGCGCGGATTTCAGAATAGTCCGCACGGTGCCGGTCGCGGACACGGAGCGCGCGGCGATGCGCGCGCGCGTCGCGGAGGCCGAGCTTGGCATCGCGGAGGCGGACTTCGCCATCGCCTCGACCGGCACGCTCGCCGTCGTATCGAACCCGCAACGGCCGAGTTCGCTGACGCTGCTGCCGCCGGCGAGCCTTGTGATCGTTCAGATCGATCGCGTGATGGCGAATCTTGCGGCGGTGCTCGCCGAGTTGGGACCGAATGGCGTCGCCGCAAATCGACTGACCTTGATAACCGGGCCGAGCCGCACCGCGGATATCGAAAAGCGAATCGTGCTCGGTGTGCACGGACCGAAGTCGCTGCACGTGATCGTCGTATGGCCGCACGATGACTGAAGTCCAACTATTCTCGACCTGCCTCGCCGAAGAATTCTTTCCCGAGGTCAACGACGCGGCCGCGACCGTGCTCGAGCGGTTGCGGCTCAAAGTGACTCCGGTTCGCGGCGCGTTCTGTTGCGGGCAGGTGGCGTTCAATGAGGGCATGCGCGCAGAGGCGGTCGATCTCGCGCGGCGATTTCTCAACTCCGTTCAGCCGGGCGTTCCGATCGTCGTGCCGTCGGGCTCATGCACCAGCATGTTGAAGATCTTTTACGGCGATTTGCTCGCCGACGATCCCGCACTCGCCGCCAAGGCGATGGCGATTCGGCCGTGGGTGTTCGAGCTGTCGCAGTTCATCGTCAACGTGCTGAAAGTGAAGTACCTCGGCGCGCGCTACGAGCGTGCCGTCGCCTATCATCCGTCGTGTCATCTGATGCGCGAGCTGGGAGTGCGCGCCGAGCCGATGACTCTACTTAGCGCGGTGGTGGGAATCAAAATTTGCGAAGTGCGCGATCGCGAGGAGTGCTGCGGCTTCGGCGGGATGTTCTCGGTGAAATTCCCGCACATCTCGGCGTCGATGCTCGAAGACAAGATGGCGCGCATCAAAGAAAGCGGCGCGGAAGTGGTGGTCGCGAACGATTGCGGATGCTTGATGCAGATCGGCGGCGGATTGAGCCGCGCCGGCGAGAAGATCGAGGTGCGGCATCTCGCGGAAGTGCTGGCTGCGAGATGAAGAAGGGCGCCGGACTAAATAACCTCCCCTTGTCCGAGGGGAGGTCGTCGTAAGCCGCGCGCAGCGCGGTGTTGACGGGTGAGGTGCAACGCACGATACCGCAATCAGCAACTCTTTTGAGCGCGATTCAAGGTACAAGGTCCGCAGCTCGCATCGCCTTCGAGTTTGCATTGGTGAGATGCCGAACGTTGCACCTCACCCTCCGCGCTCCTTCGGCGCGCGTCAACCTCCCCTCGGACAAGGGGAGGTTATTAAGAGAGCTAGTGGCGTTCGTGGACGTATAGGCCTGGGGCTGGTTCGCCTGCTTTGTACAACTCGCTGCCTAACGTCTTTGGCGCTGGGCGTTCGTTGCCAGAGCGGGCGGCTACCCACTTGATCCAGTGATCCCACCAGGTGCCTTTGTTCTCGACTGCGCCCTTGGCCCATTCGTCGGGATCTTCGGGGAGGCGGGCGCCGATGTAGTAGCGGGCTTTGAAGTTGCCTGGGGGATTCACCAAGCTTTGGATGTGGCCGCTCGAGCCGAGCACGAATTCTATTCGTCCGCCGAACATCCGGGTCGCGCGATAGCATGCGCGCCATGCGCAGATGTGATCGGTCATGCCGGCGACGAGGTAGAGATCGTTTTTCACCGCGCGCAGGTCGATAGGAGTTCCCAGCACCGACACGTCGCCGCCGCGGGTCAGCGGATTTCTCAGGAACAGATCGAGGAAGCCCGCGTGCAGCCTGGCGGGAAGATTAGTCGAGTCGGCGTTCCAATAGAGGATGTCGAACGGCGCGGGATCGTTGCCGAGCAGGTAGTTATTGACCCAATAGTTCCACACCAGATCGTTCGGCCGCAGCCACGCGAACACGCGCGCCATGTCGCCGCCGTCGAGCACGCCCTTTTCCGCCGAGCGATCACGCGCCGCCTTGATCGCGTCCTCCGTCGCGAACATCCCGGTCATCGAGGGCAGGCTCGTGTCGAGCATCGTCACCAGCAGCGTGACCGCGTTGACGCGCTTGTCGCCCGAAGCTGCGAGATACCCGAGCATCAGCGAAGTCGTGATGCCGCCGGCGCATACGCCGAGCACGTTGCAATCGGGACTGCCGGTGATCTCGCAGGCCGCCGCGATGGCGTCCTTGCACGCGGTCACGTATTCGTCGAGCCCCCAGTCGCGATCGCGCGGCGTCGGATTACGCCAGCTAATCGTGAACATCGGGATGCCGTGCTTGACGGCGTACTCGACGAAGCTGCGGCCCGGCGCGAGATCCATGATGTAGAACTTGTTGATCTGCGGCGGGATGAACAGCAGCGGGCGTTCGTACACCTTGTCGGTCGCGGGCGCGTACTGGATCACCTCGCAGACCGGGCTGCGGAAGACCACGGCGCCGGGCGAGAGCGCGAGATTTTTGCCGACTTCGAACGGCCGCTTATCCACCGTCGAGGGCATGCCGCCGTTGCTCCACAGGTCGCCGACGAAGTTGCGCAGCCCCCACACCACGCTCATCCCCGACGTGTCGAAGGCGCGCTTGAGCGCGGCGGGATTGAGCCAGAACGCGTTGGTGGGCGCGAGCGCCTCGGTCATCAGAGTGACGGCGAACTTCTGCTGCTCGACTTCCTTCCACTCGACGCTTTCATCCTGGTTGACGAGGTCATGCATCGCCGTGCGCCACGCAAGGTAGGCCTGCATCATGCGATGATAGAGCGGATGATCCGTCCATGCGGGATCGCCGAAGCGTCGGTCGCCAGCCTCAGGAGCCACCGAGGAGACTCCCGCCGCGATCTGCCCGAGCTCGAGCCACAGTTGGAATGCGCGCGAGGCGACGGTCGCGGGTTGCGACGCGATATGCGTCATCAGGGTAGCCAGCGTGCCGACGACCTGCGTGGCGTCGAGGCCGACGAACGGATTGGCGCCCAGCAGCGCGTTCAGCGCGGGATGGTTTTCTTCGGGGGTCAGAATTTCAGGCTGTCGCTTGGCTGCACCGTCCATATCGCCACCTCCCTGGTTCCGAGGAATCCCCGCTAGCCTAACAGTTCGAGGCCGTGCTCGAACATCCGCGGCGCGGACAGCGCCGTGTCTTCCCATAAGGGATCGTGACGCTTGCCGCGACGATGGAGCATCAGGTTGAAGCAGGTGATCACGCCGAAGCGGTAGCCCGCGAATGCGCGGAACCATCGCACTTCGGGAATCGAGACGGGGAAGCCGGCGACTTCGGCGTATGCATCGACGATCTCGTCGGCGTTCAGCAACGCGCCGCGAGGGTCGGTGCCGACCCAGCTTGCGGGGTCTGAAAAGAAGCAAATCCAGCCGAGGTCGAGCAGCGTTGCGCCGACCAGCGAGATTTCCCAATCTATCAGGGCGACGACGCGTTCCTCGTTGAACAGCACGTTCGACCATTGGAAATCGCCGTGAACGCATCCGATGCGCGCGCCTGCGGGCAGGCTCAAACGGAGGCGCTCGCGCAGTTCAGGTGCGCGCGCCACGACCGCGGGATCGAGCGTCGGCCGATCGAGCAGATAGTCGAGGCGCTTGAGTTCTTCGCTCAGCGCGAACGGCTCGCCCCATGCCTCACGGCGCGGCTCCCACGGGACGTTGTGCAGCGCGGCCATCGTCGCGATCCCATTGCGCGCCAGCCGTTTCAAGTGTGCGAGCGGCAGCGTGGATTCGCCCAGCTTGAAGCCCTCGACGAAACCGCCGACGAAGTAGGGACGATCGAAAAACTCGGCCTCGTCGCCGTACCAGATGATCGGCGGCACTGCGACGGGAGTGTCGGCGAGCGACGCCATCACGCGCGCCTGCCGCACGATGTCGGCGGGGCCTGAGATCTTTACGCCGGGAGGTGCGATGCGCACGACGAACTTTCCCGCCGGCTTTGCGTCGCGCTCACTGCGTTCGAGGATGAAGCTGTAGCTAAAGCCGGCGTGGCCCGGCAGCGATTCGAGCGAATGCGCGCGCGCGCCGCCGTCGCCGGTCTTCGCGAGCACCAAGGCGGTAAGCTGCGCGGTTACCTGTTCGATATTTCCGGGCATCGCGAGGCGAGCTCGCTAACCCTTCATCCCGGTTGTCGCCGATCCGGGATGCAGGCTCGACTTGGCGCTGGGCCGCGAATCGACGCGCTTGAACCATGCGTTCACATTCTTCAGCGACGGATCGAGCGGCTGCTTGACGCTGCCGCCGAAGTCGAGCGCGCAATACAGAATGATGTCGGCGATGGTGAAGCGGTCGCCGGCGATATACTGCTTGCCCTCGAGCAGATTGTCGAGCCACTTGAGCTTGTCCTGCACGACGGCCTTCATTCCGGGAGCCGCTTCGGGCAGAACGCGCATCCGATCTTTGAACATCTGCAAACCTTCGGAGTAGCGGAAGCTGTTATAGAGATGCTCGGTGATCTGCATCTCGACGCGGCGCTGCCATTGGCGGGCTTCGGCGCGTTCCTCGGCGGTCGCGCCGATGAGCGCGGGGGTCGGGTGTTTCTCCTCGAGATATTCCCAAATCGCGACGGTCTCGCCGATACACTTGCCGTTGTCGAGCTCGAGCGCCGGCACTTGTCCGCCGGGGTTGCGATCGGTGTAGGGCGGCTTGCGATTCTCCGCCGTCATCAGATCGACCGTCTTCGTGGGAATCGTGATTCCCTTCTCAGCCAGGAACATCCGCGTCGCGCGCGGGTTGGGTCCGAACGAATCGTAAAGATGCATGGGCTGCCTCGCAAAAATTGGACTTCGGCCGGACTATACAACAGGCGGCTCGAAAGCGGGAACCGGAATCCGGGCGTGTTGCGCTGGAATGAAGCGGTATATAGGAATTTGTCATGCGATTTTGTCCGCAATGCGGTGCGCCCCTGCTGGCTGGAGCGAAGTTCTGCGTCGAATGCGGCCGCGCGCTCGACGCGGCGGCTTCGGGCGCTGGAGAATCCGGACGTGCGCGGGGCGGCGCGAACATCGGGCGCAATACGATTTCGACGACGTTCGTGTTTGTGTTCGTCGCGCTCGCAGTCGTGGGTCTGGCGGCGGCGGGGTGGATTTACGTCAAGACGCCGGAAGTAGTGCGCGAGCAAATCGCCGTCGCGCCGCCGGTCGCCAATCCCCCAGGTGCGGCCTCGAGTCCCGGCACTGCGGCGCCCAATACGCCCGCGTCGGATCAAAACGTCAGCGCGAATCCCGCCGCGGGTGGAACTCAGAACGGTGGTCTGCCGCCGGGACATCCGACGATCGAGCTGCCAACCGAGGCTCGCAGTTTCGTCGACAAGATCGAACGCGACGCGATCGCCAAACCCAAGGACGTCGTCGCGTGGAACAAATTCGGCGCGGTCTCGATGCGCGCGGCGATGTTCGATCAAACCTACTACGGCAAAGCCGAGGAAGCGTACGGCCACGTGCTGAAACTGGATCCCGACAACCTCGACGCGCTGCGCGGAATCGGCGATATCGACTACGACAAGCAGCATTACGACGAAGCGATCGCCGCGTACGAGCACTACCTGAAGAAGAAGCCGGACGATCCGGAAGTTCGCACCGACCTCGGCACGATGTACCTCTACACCGGCAACGCCGATCAGGCGGTCGTGCAATACAAAAAGGCGATCGCCGCCAAGCCTGGATTTTTCCAGGCGTACTACAACATGGGAATCGCGCTCGCGCAGGAGAACAAGCCCGACGACGCGACCGCCACGCTCAAGCAGGCGATTGCGTTCGCCCCGGACGACACGGCGCGCGAGCAGGTGAAGGAGCTGCTCGCGAAACTCAGCGGTGCGCCAGCGGCGAGCGCGTCGATGCAAGCCGCGTCCGCGACGACTCCGGCAGCCGCCGCGGCGGCGAAGAGTCCGGCCGCGGCGAGTTCTCCGGCGGCGTCAGCCGCAGTGGCAAACACCTCAGCGTCACCCGCGGCCGCGACGGCGTCCAGCGGCGACGATTTTCACGACGCGGTGGAAGAGATGGTCCGAGGCTTACCGATCGCGGGACCCAAGGTCACCACCGTCGAGTGGCCCGACAAGCTCAAGGCCAAGGTCTTTATGGCCGATTTCCCGATGGATCAAATGCCTCCGTTCGCGAAGACCAAGTTCCTGACCGACCTCAAGGCGGGAATCGACAGCGCCAAGAAGGACAACAACATCTCGTCGCCGGTCGAAGTCGATATCGTTGACGGCGCGAGCGGCAACATAATGGAAACCATTACTCAGTAGCTAATTGCGCGAATAGCCAGTCGCGCGATGGAGCCGCATGCAGGGAATACTCGTCAGGCTGCGCGGTTTTGAGAAGTCCGACGCCGAAGCGATGAACCGATGGGCCTCCGATGAGGACGTCGTACGCTGGCATGGGCCGCCGGATTGGCCGGCCTCGCGCGCGCAGCAGGAGCGCTACATCGAACGCGCGAACGCGGCGGATTCCGCGGACAAAGCTTTCGCAATCGAGACGCTCGACGGAAAACTGGTCGGAGATTGCGGGCTCAGAAAAATCGATTGGAAGAGCCGTAAGGCCGAGTTCTTCATCACGATCGGCGAGAAACAGCTCTGGGACAAGGGTTTCGGCACCGACGCGCTCCGAATCGTAATTCGCCTGGCATTCGACAAAATGAATCTCAACCGGTTGTGGCTCACCGTCCTCGCCGACAATCCGCGCGCGGTCCGCTGCTATGAGAAATGCGGCTTCGTCCGCGAAGGGCTGCTGCGGCAGGAAAGTTTCGTCGACGGAAAGTATCGCGATGTTCATATGATGGCGCTGCTGCGCGAGGACTACGATCGAACGCGAGGTGCATGACGATGGCATCGAAATCTCTCGAACGGCTGCGGAAAGTCGCTGATCGGCAGACGCTGCGTCTTACTCACTACGGACGCAAGAGCGGCCGCCCGTACGAAGTGACTATCTGGTATTTGGTCGATAAAGATGGGCTATACCTCGTCTCGGCGAATGCCGCGCGCAGCTGGGTGCGCAATGTGAAGGTGCGGCCCGCAATCTCACTTCGGATTGGCGACGAAGTCTTCAACGGTGACGTGCGCTCGATTACCGATAAGCAGGAACGCGAAAAAGTGAACCGCCTGGTCGAACGCAAATACTGGTACGTCGCCCCGATG
The DNA here is from genome assembly GCA_963711565.1 of uncultured delta proteobacterium. Lineage (GTDB taxonomy): Bacteria > Desulfobacterota > Binatia > Binatales > Binataceae > Binatus. Next base: position 1,306,941 of record CAVQEQ010000003.1, read on the forward strand.
CTGCGGTTCGGACAGTTCCTCATGTCGATGGGAATGGTTCGCGACAACACCGCCGCGTTCGAGGTGATCCTGGCGGACAATTAGCTACGACGGCTCGCCGCCTTCGGCCACGCGCTTGAGGCTCTCGACCCAGTTCTGATGCCCGCGTACGAGCATCGGGCGCAAGTACCACGACGCGAGTTTCGGCACCAGTCCGTTCTGGCATTCCTCGGTGACGACGCGGCATCCGCCACGGCCGTCCGGCTCGATCAGCCAGCCGTGATAAGCGCTCAGCACGCCATGCGCGTCCCATCCGAGTTCATGCGCCGGCTCGAAAACGATCACGCGGCTGGTAACGGTGGCGCCAAAGGTCTTCCACTTGAATTCATTGTCGGGCGCGAGTTCGGGCGGATTGCCGCGAATGAAATTCACGTTCGCGCTGTTGCTGTACCATTCGGGCCACTTGGCGGCGCGAATCAGCCATCGCCAGATGCGCTCCGGCGGCGCATCGATCGCAATCTCGTTGCGCGCGTACACAGATGAGTTGTCAGGTTCGAATCCTGCGGGCCATTTCATCGCGATGCTTGCTCCTTCCGATTGCGCATCTCTTTTATCCACAGATCGGTCGGTTTTTCCACAACACGAGGCTTTCAGAACTTCTGTCTCGTCTGGTTCCGCACTAATATCGCCGCTCAAATGACGAAGAAGGAAGCGATGCGGCGCCTTGAAGACCTCGCCCTCGAAACGGGGCACAAGAGGAATTATTACGTCAAGCGAGCGCTAAACGAATTCCTGGATCGCAACGAGCAGCTTCTCGGGCACCGGCCGACGCGCACGATCGGCTTCTCGACGCTGGACGAGATCCCCTACCGGCTGAATAGATTTCAATCCTGATCCGCCCGCCACCCGGCAGCACTCGTGTATCGACACTATGCCCATAAGGGCATAGGCTTAGGGCGTGGCGCTCGGAAAAGCGGAGACGCTCAAGCCGGTCGTATGGGTTCGAAGCAGCAAAGACGACCTGAAAAAGTTTCCGCGAACCGCACAGTCGCATCTGGGATTCGCCCTCAAAGTCGCGCAGAGCGGAGGAAAGCATCCCGACGCAAAGCCGATGAACGGTTTCGGCGGCGCCAGCGTGATTGAGATTGTCGAGGATTACGATAGCGATACGTATCGAGCGGTTTACACGGTGAAGTTTGCCGAGGCGATCTATGTCCTCCACGCATTTCAAAAGAAGTCGAATTCGGGCATTGCCACGACCAAACGCGATCTCCATTTGATAGAAGAAAGATTAAGGCGCGCGAAGGAATTGCACGCCCTGAGCGTTTACGACAAGGCGAAGCGATGAGCAAATCTATCGATTACGAAGTAAGCAGCGGGAACGTCTTTCGCGATCTTGGGCTGCCAGATGCGGATGAGCTCGACATCAAGGCGAACCTCGCGATCAAGATCGGCAAAATCATTGCGCAGCGCGGACTCAGCCAAATCAAAGCGGCGGCGGTACTGGGAATCGATCAGCCTAAAGTGTCCGCTATCGTCCGCGGGCGCCTGGAAAAATTCTCTATCGAGCGGCTCTGCCAATTCCTGACCCGACTCGGCTGCGACGTGAACATCCGCGTGCAGGAAAAGCGCAAGTCAGCGCGAGGCAGAATGCGAATTCAGATTGCCAGCTGAACGTCGAACTCGACGGAGAATAGTCCGTTAACATTTGCAACAAACCCGGATCAGCGCGAGGTCTGCGGCAGGTGTCCCGCCGACACGGGATGCCAGCCCGGGCCGTGAATCATGTTCGCCATGAATCCCAGTATCCGAGCCTGATCGCCGGCGATCGCCGCCCGGGGTTGTATCCACACGCACGAGCAGTCGGTGCATGTCCCCAATTTCATGTTTGGGTCTGGCGCGGGCAGGTTGCCGACACCTATTACATCGATTTCGCCAGGGAGCAGGTCTCGGAGCCACCTCCCCGAAATTCGACCGCCGCTGCACCTTTCCGGGCAGCGCGGTTCAGGGCGCCGTATCTTGGCAGTCCTCATTCTGGTTGGGGTGCGGCGACGACGACGCAGCATACGTGACGCCATTAGAACAAGACCTCCCTCATCGTTTACTCTAAGAATTCGGGGGCTGGGATTGCTCCCAGCCCCCTGCCGTCACCACATCCGCCGCCCCACCACATCCTGTTAGGGCGCGAGTCTTTCCGCGCCTTGCTGGTTAAGTGGGTCCCGGAGAACTCCTCATCCGCATTTTCTCCGAGGACTAGCTAATTCTTTATGCGCCGCAAATGGCAAAATCCGCGTCCGCATCCACCTCATCATCGCCAGTCCTCTTCGAAAGCCCTCCCCCTCCACATTCTCCGGGACCCTTGAGACTCCTTTACTATGAGCACCCACTCGTCGTGCCGCAGTTCATGCATTTGTAGCAGGCGCCGTTGCGCACCATTATGCTGCCGCAGTCGGGGCACGGCGGCGCGTCGGCCTGGTTGATGAATGCCTGCCGTATGCCGCCGTCCTTGCCGTCGCGCAAACTGGCTACAGGAGCCATCGCAACCATCGCCGGCGGATCCGATTTTGCCGACAGCGTTTTTTCCGATTCGATGATTCCGACTTCGCGCTTCGCTTCTTCGTCCAGGAACTTCGACGCCATCCAGCGGAACAGGTAGTCCACGATCGACTTGGCGTACGGAATCTGCGGATTCTTGGTGAAGCCCGACGGCTCGAAGCGCATGTGCGAAAATTTATCCACCAGGAACTGCAGCGGGACGCCGTATTGCAGCGCGAACGAAATCGCCGTCGCGAACGAGTCCATCAGGCCCGAGATGGTCGAGCCCTGCTTCGACATCGTGACGAAAATCTCGCCCGGCGTGCCGTCCTCGTACATGCCGACCGTGATGTAGCCTTCGTGGCCGGCGATATCGAATTTGTGCGTGATCGATTTGCGCTCGTCGGGCAGCTTGCGCCGCTGCATCCGATCGTCAGTCGCCGCGATCACCGCCGCCGCGGCCGTCTCCACCGCCTTCTCGGTCTTGCCGGTGTTGAGCGGCTGCGTGCGCTTGGAGCCGTCGCGGTAAATCGCGACCGCCTTGATGCCGAGCTTCCACGCGGTGACGTACGCCTCGCCGACCTCGTCCACCGTCGCTTCCGCCGGCATGTTGATCGTCTTGGAAATCGCGCCCGAGATGAACGGCTGCACCGCGCCCATCATCTTGATGTGCCCGTTGTAGTGAATCGTGCGGGCGCCGGCGCGCGGCTTGAACGCGCAATCGAAAACCGCGAGATGCGCGTCGGCCAGTTGCGGCGCGCCTTCGATAGTCTCGTTCTCGTCCAGGTACTCGACGATCTCCTGCACTTCCTTCGAATCGTAGCCCAGCCGCTTGAGCGCGCGCGGGACCGTGCCGTTGACGATTTTCAGCATCCCGCCGCCGACCAGCTTTTTGTACTTGATCAGCGCGATGTCGGGCTCGACGCCGGTGGTGTCGCAATCCATCATGAACGCGATGGTGCCGGTCGGCGCGATCACGGTCGCCTGCGAGTTGCGGTAGCCGTTGGCAGTGCCGACTTTCAGCGCGTCGTCCCACGAGTCGCGCGCCGCGCGGATCAGGTCGAGCGGAACGTACAGACGGATCGAGCTTGTAGGCAGCCGCTTTATGCAGCCCGATCACTTTCAGCATCGGCTCACGATTGGGCGCGTAGCCGGCGAACGGACCCATCTGCTCAGCGATGCGCGCGGACTGGAGATAGGCCTCGCCCGTCATCAGCGCGGTGATCGCGGCGGCGTAGCTGCGGCCCTGGTCGGAGTCGTAGGGCATCCCGAGCGCCATCAGCAGCGCGCCGAGATTTGCGTAGCCCAGCCCGAGCTCGCGGAACGCGCCGGCGTTCTTCGCGATTTCGTCAGTCGGGTACGACGAATTATCGACGAGGATATCCTGCGCCGTGATCATCACGTCGACCGCGTGGCGGAATGCGCGCACGTCGAACTCGCCGCGATCGTCGATGAACTTCATCAGGTTGAGCGACGCGAGATTGCACGCCGAGTTGTCGAGATGCATGTACTCGCTGCACGGATTCGACGCGTTGATGCGGCCACTGGCGGGGCACGTGTGCCAGGTGTTGATGGTGGTGTCGAACTGCATGCCGGGGTCGCCGCATGCGTGCGCGGCCTCGGCGATCATGTGAAGTATCCTGCGCGCGGGACGGGTCTCGGCAACTTCGCTCGACTTGACGAAATGCGTCTGCCATTCGGCGTCGTCGAGCACCGCCTGCATGAAGCCGTCGGTCGCGCGGACGGAATTATTTGCGTTCTGGAAGAACACGGAGCCGTAAGCGGGACCGTCGAGCGAGGAGTCGTAGCCGGCCTCGATCAGCGCCCACGCCTTGCGCTCCTCTTCGACTTTGCACTTGATGAAATCGACGATGTCGGGATGGTCGGCGTTGAGCACGACCATCTTGGCCGCGCGGCGCGTCTTGCCGCCCGACTTGATCACGCCGGCGCTCGCGTCGGCGGCCTTCATGAACGACAACGGTCCCGACGCCGTACCGCCGGCAGACAGCTTCTCCCTGCTACCGCGCAGGGCAGACAGGTTCACGCCGGCGCCGGAGCCGCCTTTGAAGATCATCCCCTCGTTGCGGTACCAGCTCAGGATCGAGTCCATGCTGTCCTCGACCTTGAGGATGAAGCATGCGGAGCACTGCGGCTTGGCCTCGATGCCGACGTTGAAATAGACGGGGCTGTTGAACGAGGCCTTCTGGTTAAGGAGCAGGTACTTGAGCTCGGCGTGGAAAGTATCGCGCGCGTCGGCGTCGGCGAAGTAACCCTGCTTCTCGCCCCATCCGCTGATGGTATCGACGACGCGTGAGATCAGTTGGCGGACGCTGGTCTCGCGCCGCGGCGTGCCGAGCGGTCCGCGAAAATATTTGGAGACGACGACGTTGGTCGCGGTCTGCGACCACGCTCGCGGAACTTCGACATCTTTCTGCTCGAAGACGACGCGCCCGTCTTCGCCAGAAATGACCGCGCTCCGCAGATCCCATTCGACCTGCGAATAAGGATCGACGCCGGCAGTGGTGAAAAAACGCTCGAGCACGACACCGCGGCCGGGCGCGGCGGAATTGACCGGCGCACCGTTGCTGGATGGGGCGTGGTCGGTTGTTTTGGCCTTCGAATCCATCTCAAAATCTATCGCTCCCCCGCCCATCACCACATCCTCCCCACCTCAGTTACACGCGCGTTAAGCCCGCATTTAGTTCCACTTGCCCTGTCGTTGCGGTCGCCACAGCTTTCAAACAATCTTGGCTTGCCAAGCTGAGTCGTGGGCGACAATATGCTCGCGGCCAGTGCGGTCTGTCAAGCCCCGACCCCCTACAGGTAGTGTATGAGAAGCTGTGCACAACCCATATATTAGGTTGTTGATAACTTTTGGTAAATCTTCGCTTCCATTAATAATTGTGACTGACCGATGAGTCCAAATTAGTAAAACTAATGGAAATTGCCGCCGCGAACGGCCGCCGACCATACAGTCGGTATGCGTTGTGACCGCGGCGGCGCTATCTTGTGCAGGTGATGCCAAATCGTCGGCACAAGGCTCCGGAACAGATCGGCGCCGCGATGCAACCGATCCTCGATCGGATCGACCGCGAAGGTCATTTCGCGATCGTGCGGCTGGCGAAAGCATGGCCGGAGATTGTCGGCGAGACGATCGCGCGCCGCACTGAAATCGTCTCGCTGAAATTCCACACCGCGGTCGTGAAAGTGCAGGGGGCGATGTGGATACAAGAACTGAATCTGATGAAGGCGCAGATACTCGCGCGCCTCACCGACCGTGTTGGCGACGACGCCGTGCGGGAGTTGCGCTTTGTGCAAGGGCGGCTCGGCCGGCGCGAGCGGCCCAAACTGCGCACGGTGCCGCGCGCGACGCGGAAATCGATCGAGCTGCCGGAGCTGAAAGATCCCGAGCTGCGCAAGGCGTTCGAGCGCCTGATCGAGGCCTGGGGACGTGCATCGAGATAAGGAATACACTTGATGGAATGTGAAGCCCGTGGTGGGTTTCACGCTTCCTTCGGCAGGGGTGACCCCTGCACCCGGTAAAAGGTGTAAACGGAGGCGGCGCGGGTTACGTCATATACTCTGAATCCGCGCACCGGCCCGATTCGTACTGTATGTAGTCGAGAAATCTGTCGTGGTTGGCGAAGAAACCAAGCAGGACCGCATCTTGCACGTGCTGAACCGGCTAGCCTTCGGGCCGCGCCCCGGCGACTTCGAGCACGTCAGCGCGATTAGTCCTGAGCGCTACGTGCAGGAGCAGTTGCATCCCGAATCGATTGCGATTCCCGCCGACTTGTCCGAGGCCGTGAACCAACTTCAGACGTTGCACATGTCTCCGATCGCGCTGTTCATCGAATACGAACGGCCGATCCTGCTGGCGCGCAAAGAAGCCAAAGCCGACAGCGGCGGCGACAAGACGGTGATCAAGGACGCGACCAAGCCCCTGCGAATCAAGCAGCGCATCGTGATGCGCGAGGCGGTCGAGGCGCGGATGATGCGCGCGATCGAAGGGCCGCGGCAATTGCAGGAAGTGATGACCGCGTTCTGGTTCAACCACTTTAACATTTTCGCCGGCAAAGGTCTGGACATTATCTGGACGGGCGCGTTCGAGGAGACCGCGATTCGGCCGCATACGTTCGGCAAGTTCCGTACGCTCCTCGGTGCGACCGCGCATCATCCGGCGATGATGTTCTACCTCGACAACTGGCAGAACACCGCGCCTGGCAGCCCCGGCTCGAAGGGCAAGTTCGAGGGCATCAACGAGAACTACGCGCGCGAGCTGATGGAGCTGCACACGCTCGGCGTCAACGGCGGCTACACGCAGGACGACGTGATCGCGCTGGCGCATATTCTGACCGGATGGGGACTGCCGAAGCCCGGCGGCGGCGCTTATCGGACGGCTGACGGCGACGGCATGCGTGGCGACGGGATGGGCGGAGTTTTTCCATTCATGCGGCGCCGGCGAAACTTCATGCCGGCGGCGGCTGATCCGAGCGGATTTTATTTCGACGAATCGCGTCACGATTTTTCCAACAAGACTTTTCTCGGCCATCAGATCGAGGGCGGCGGAATCGACGAGGGCGAGCATGCGCTGGACATCCTGGCGCGCAGCCCCGCCACCGCCAGGCATCTGAGCTTCAAGCTGGCGCAATACTTCGTTGCCGACGATCCACCGCCGGCACTCGTGAGCCGGATGGCGGATCGCTACCTGGCCACCGACGGCGAGATTCGCGCGGTGCTCGAGACGATGTTCACGAGCGCGGAATTCTGGGACCCGCGAAACTACGGCGCCAAATTCAAGACGCCTTACGAGTACGTTATCTCGTGCGTGCGCGCGACCGGCGTGCCGATTCGCAACTACCGGCCGCTGTACGGCACGATGCAGCTGCTCGGCATGCCGCTGTACGCGTGTCAGACGCCCAACGGCTTCGCCAATACGCAGGACGCGTGGCTCAATCCCGACGCGATGATGATGCGGCTCAGCTTTGCGACCGCGCTCGGATCGGGAAATCTGCCGCTGGAAAATCAGCCGTTCCAGGAAGATGCGGACGGTGGCGGTGAAATGCGTCCCGAGCCGCCGGCGGTGCCGCGCAATGGCGCCGGCAAGGTGAATATCAATTTCGATCCCGCGCCGCATGGACCGAAGATGACGCCGCCCGATCCCGTGCAGCTCGCGGCGACGCTTGGCGACTATTTCACACCGGCGACGGCCAGCGCCGTCGAGGCGTCGCCGACGCAACTTCGAGCGCCACTGATTCTCGGCAGTCCGGAGTTCATGAAGCGCTGAGAGTTTTACAATGAAGAAAAATTTCCAAACCACTGATGCGTGCATCGCGTGCAACCCCCGCCCCGCGACGGCTCTCAGCCGGCGCGCGTTTTTGCGCCGCGCTGCCGTGCTGTCGGCGTCGGGCATCGTGCTGCTGAGCCCGCATGCGTGGGCCGCGCGCTCGCTCGATTCGAGCAGCAATCGCAGGCTGATCGTGGTGTTCCTGCGCGGCGCGGTTGACGGCCTGAACGTAGTGGTGCCGCATGGCGAGTCGGCGTACTACGACGCCCGCCCGACGATCGCGATCGGACGCACAGGTGCAAATGACGGTGTGATCGATCTCGACGGCTATTTCGGATTGCATCCTGCGCTCGCGCCGATGGATAGCCAATGGCGCGACGGCACGCTCGCGTTCGTGCATGCGTGCGGCTCGCCGGATCCGACGCGATCGCATTTCGACGCGCAGGATTTCATGGAGAGCGGCACGCCCGGCGTCAGGACGACGCAGGATGGATGGCTGAATCGGACGCTCGCTGCGATTCCGGGGACGCATGGCCCGACCGAGGCGTTGAGTCTCGGGCCGACGGTGCCGCGAATTTTGAGCGGCAAGGTGCCGGTCGCGAATATCGCGCTCGGTCGCGCGGCGGAAAAACCGATGCCGATGGACAGGCCGATAATCGAAGCGGCGTTCGACAAGATGTACGTCGGCAACGATTCGATCAGCCGCGCCTATCGCGACGGACGCCAGGCCCGCATGCGCCTCATCAGCGAATTGACGCAAGACATGACCGAGGCCAACGCGGGCGCGCCGTCACCGAATGGATTCTCGAACGACACCGACAGGCTCGCGCGTCTGATCGGGCGCGACCCCACGATTCGCGTCGCGTTCATGGCGCTCGGCGGATGGGATACGCACGTCAGCGAGGGGGCAGCCAACGGCCAGCTCGCGGGCCATCTGAAGCCGCTCGCCGAGGGGCTGGCGAGCCTCTCGAAGAATCTTGGGCCGAACTACCAGGACACGGTCATTCTCGTGATCTCCGAGTTCGGCCGCACGATGCATGAGAACGGCAACGGCGGCACCGACCACGGCCACGGCAACGTGATGTGGGTGATGGGCGGCCCGGTGAAAGGGCGCAAGGTTTACGGCAAATGGCCGGGCCTCTCGACGGCGAGCCTCTACCAGGAGCGTGACCTCGCGGTGACGACCGACTTCCGCGAGCCAATCGCGACAGTGCTGCGATCGCACATGCAGTTTTCAGATTCGCAGATCGATCGCGTATTCCCCGGCCGTCCCCGCTCGCGCGGCAACGTCGATGGCTTGATCAAGGTGTAAACGCCCCGGGGTCGCGCCTTTCACTCCGGGACATTGACCCAGGCAACCCGCACCTTCGGCGCGCCGGTTACTGGATCGCGAACATGGGCCTCGCCGACCGGCTCGAAGCTCTCAGCGCGAAGAATCTCCGCTGCCGACTCGGCTTCGAGCGCCGGCTTTCCGAGCAGAAAAGCGCCGGGTCTGTAGCAGCTCAATATGAGACGCCCGCCGGGTTTGAGGTACAGGCGAGCAATGCGGCTGAGCATCGCTCCTCGACTCTGAATCGGCACTACATCTGTCAACGCGGTGACATAGTCAAATCGAATCGGCGGCTCGAACGTCATCACATTCCCGGTCCAGATCCGCGTCGCCCAATGCGGAAGCCGCTTGCGCGCGCGCTCCGCAATCCGGTTCGAAAGCTCGAGTCCGTAGGGTTCGATGCGATGGCCTTGCTCGGCGACCCACGTCGTCAGAGTTTCCATCAACAGGCCGTTCGCACAGCCAACGTCCAGCCATATGCCTACCCGATCGAAAGCGCTGGCGATCACGCGCCGCTTCGCTTCCCAGCTCGTCATGTCCTCCCCCCTCGAGCCCGAGCCGCCAAAGACATCGCCTCGCTCATCCGCCGAGACGTAATAGTCCTCGAGCAGCGCGCGAATGCGCTCGTAATATTCGTCGTCAGAATTGGAACGATCAGGATCAGACATCGCGGATCGTGCTCCTATGGACCGGGCTCAATTTTCTGGAGCTTCCCGAGGGAGCTTTGCCAGCGCGCAGTCGGCGCACCAGAAATCCGGCCCCTTGCCGCCCAATTTCTGAATTTGCTCCCGTAAACCAGCCGTCAGGCCCGTCGCAGCGGCTTTCAGGTCCGGCGGCGGGGATGATGCCGCGGCAGTTGAGTCTCCACGCTGGGATGACCACGTTCCTTCCGGCGCGGTAAGGTAAACGCGGCCGCCATTCCATTGAATCTGGTAATTCTCATCCGGGTCCCACTTACCTGCGGGCAACGCCGTCGATTCGCAGGCACCCTGGAGTCCGCATACCACGATACTTGCGCGCTTGGACTGATTATCTTGCGCCGCCACGGCAACCTCTTTACTGTCCTCGGACCACGCAGGCTTGGTGAGGAGGGTGACTTTGACGCCTTTGGCTGGATACACGCGCCGGTAGTCGATATCCAGTTCCGGCTCCCTCCCGTATAGCGGGGTCCAGTGCGGCATTCCGCCCTCGACGGCGGCGTGTTCGCCGTCGGGAGAAAAGACGGGGCCGCCTGTATCGTCGAGGTAGTCCGTCAATTCTTCGCCAGTTTTTGTGTCAAAGACGAGTGTGTCATCGCTCGAAGGATTGACGTTTCCGGCTGCCGCAATCGTGTCCGCGGTCAACCACTGAATCCGCTCGATATAGTCAAATGGGTACGCCTCGCCGGAGCTAACGGGACCGATCAGAATATCCGAGAGCGTCCGGCCCGTCTCAGAGTCGATTACCACCAAGTTATCTATAGCAACTGCGTGGTCGATCTTGCGGAGAAAGGCTATCTTGGTTCCGTCCCTGGACCACACCAGAGGGCCTTTGGGAATCCCGTCGTGGGTCAGCTGTCGCGGCTCTCCGTCAACGCCGATCGTGAAGAGGTCGCCGTCTTTATAGTAAACCGCCTTGAGGTCCGCACCTTGGGCGAAGGTGTACCCAACACCGACGGCAAACGTGAGCAGCAATGCGAAAACTTTGATTCCGATCTTCATGATTCTCCTCCTTATTGCACCGCGCTCCCGGGGCAGGTCGGCAAAGCAGGGGTGCACGCGCCAACAGCCATGACGTTATCGTAGCCAGCGCAGACGGCTTTGCCGACGCCCTCGTAGAGATCGAGCCGGTAGCCTTTGACACCATTGCCGGTGTCGTCGGTCCACATGTTGTCTTGTTCTTGACCATGCAGGCCGAGATCGACCACTGAACTATAGCAGGGGTGAGGGCCTCCAGGGCTAGCTAAGCGCGATTCCCGTCACGCTAGCTCCTATGGACCGGGCTCAATCTTCTGGAGCTTCCCGAGGGAGCTTTGCCAGCGCGCAGTCGGCGCACCAGAAATCCGGGTCCTTGCCGCCCAAGTTCTGAATTTGCTGCCGTAAACCAAAAGTCAGGCCCATCGCAACGCCTTTCCGGTCCAGCGGCGGGGACGACGATGCCGCGGCAATCGAGTCTCCACGCCGGCAGGACCACGTCTTGTCTAACAGAAAAGCGTAGATGCGGCCGTCATTCCATTCAACCTGGAAACTGTCATCCGGTCCCCACTTTGCGTCGGCGGGCAACGCCGTCGATTCGCAGGCGCCCTTGAGTCCGCATACCACGATGCTTCTGTGCTTGGACTTATAATCTTCGACCACCACGGCAACTTCTTTGCTGTCGTCAGACCACGCAGGCTTCGAGAGCAGGGTGACATGGACGCCTTTGGCTGGATAGACGCGCTGGTACCCGATGTCCAGTTCCGGCGCGCTCCCCCAATCCGGCGTCCAGTGCGGGGCGCCGGTCTCGGCGGCGGCGTGCTCGCCGTCGGGAGAAAAGACTGCGCCGCCGTCGTCGTCGATGTAATCTGCCAACTCCTTGCCCGTCCTGGCGTCGAAGACGAGGGTGTCATCGGTTGACGGATTGACGCTTCCGGCTGCCGCAATCGTGTCCGCGGTCAACCACTGAATCTGCTCGATATAGTCAAATACGTACCCCTCGCCGGAGCTAACGGGACCGATCAGAATATCCGAGAGCGTCCGGCCCGTCTCAGAGTCGATTACCACCAAGTTATCTATAGCAACTGCGTGGTCGATCTTGCGGAGAAAGGCTATCTTGGTTCCGTCCCTGGACCACACCTGAGGGCCTTTGGGAATCCCGTCGTGGGTCAGCTGTCGCGGCTCTCCGTCAACGCCGATCGTGAAGAGGTCGCCGTCCTTATAGTAAACCGCCTTAATGCCTGCACCTTGGGCGAACGAATGTCCAACGTTCGCGGCGAGCGTTAGCAGCAATGCGAAAAATGCGATTCCGATTTTCATGCTCTCCCCTCCTTATTGCACCGTGAGCGCGGGGCAGGTGTTCGTTCCGGAGCTGCACGCGCCCACAGCCATAGGGTTGGCGTTGGCGAATGAGCCAGCGCAGGCCGCCTTGCCCACGCCCTCGTAGAGATCGAGCCGGTATCCTGCGATACCATTGCCGGTGTCGTTGGTCCATATGTTGTCTTGTTCTGGAAAGCGCGGGCGATTACACGCCGTTTTCCTTCCCAGTCCTTCGAGCAGCGCGCGAATGCGCACGTAGTATTCGTCGTCAAAATTGGAACGATCAGGATCAGACATCGCGGAGCGTCTTCGAGACCAGGAGCGTTTCGATGCCGCGCGAATCGCGGCGGCGCAGTACGAGTCCCGAATCGTCAATCTCGATTTCTTCGGCGTCGCCCATGCGCGGCTCGTAAATCCAGATGTGCGGATCGCTGCCGCGCTGGCGGCATGATTGTTTGCTGGTCGCGGCGACGAGTGTGTTCGGATCGATTGCCGCCACGCGCCCGGTCCATCGCGTCTGCTTGCGCTCGCGAACGTGCGCGATTATCAGCGCGCGAAAGATGACGAGGTCCGCATCGATTTCGCCATAGCGGCCAAGCTTGGCCGTCAAATCGTTGCGGCTGCCGCCCGTGCTGATGTTGCCGCGGAGGAAATTGTCGGCTGACTCGTAGGTCGCGTTGCGAGTAAAGGGGCCGCGGTTGTAGCTCGCGACGACGCGCCTGACGAGACCGGCCTCGTCGAGCTCGGCTTCGACTTCGTACACGTTGGAGCCGCTCGCGGGACGCCGGACGCCGCGAATCAATCCCCAGGCGAGCGATTCACTCTCGACAGCTATCAACACGCCGGCTTTCCGGAGGTCGTAGCGGAACTCACCGTCGGCAATCAGCATCCTCGAAAGCTAACCGCTCGGATGGGGGCGGACAAGTTTGCTCCGGACTTGGTTAATCGGGCGAGTTGGGCCATTGTGGCGGCTCAAGGAACCATTGTTGCCACGAGGATGCACGCAATGAACTGGCAGGAGTATTACCGATCGCGCACGATTTCACCTGACGAAGCGGCCGCGATGGTGAAGCCGGGCATGCGGGTGGATTTTCCGTTCGCGGCGGGAACCGTGATGCAGCGCGCGCTGGCGGCGCGAGGCCGGCAGCTCGACGGCGTCGTCGATCTCAGGATGTCGTCGCCGTTGATCGATCCGGGATGGCTCAGCGGAGACGTCGCGGCGCGCTTCAGGATCGAGTTCGAGCTGTTCATCGGCAACCTGGGACGTCCGGTCCACGACCGCCATCAGGCCGCGTACCTGCCGAATTTGTTTTCGACCAGCTTCAAGCCGCACGACGAACGGCCGGACGAAGACAAGCCGATCGATTTCGCTTTCGTCAACGTCACTCCGCCCAACGCGAAGGGATTCGTCAGTTTCGGACCGCATCAGTGGAACAAGCGGATGTACGCGCGACGCGCGCGGCATGCGATCGCCGAAGTGGACGCGAACCTGATCCGCACTTACGGCGACGTGTACATGCACGTCTCGGAGTTCGAGTATTTCGTCGAGGGAACTCCGCCGCCGCCCGACCTGGCGGTGATCGAACAGGCATTGGCGGCGATGGATACAGAAAAGCGCGAGGGCATCCGCGCCATCATCGCGGAAGCTGGAGCCGAGCGTATCTGGCCGCTCGTTCAGTATCTGCAACGCGCCAAGGTCTCGGATTTGCGCGTGCTGCTCGGCATTACGCCGCCGCCTGCGGAGTTCAAGGCGGTAGCGGGATACCTGAGCGAACTAATCGAAGACGGCGTGACGATTCAAATCGGTGTCGGCGATCCCAGTTCGCAGATGCCGCGGATGGGCGCGTTCGACGGCAAGCACGACCTCGGCTTGCATACCGAGATGGTCGCGCCGGGAATCGCGCGGCTGGTTGACGCGGGGGTAATCAACGGGCGGCGCAAGACGACCCATCGCGGCAAGGCGGTCGCGGTCGGATGGTCGGGTTCCGATCCCGACGATTTGAAAATAATTGACGACAACCCGGCGTTCGAACTTTACGATCCCGAGTACGTGCTCAAGCTTGCGACGCTCACCGCCAACTACCGGCAAACGTCGATCAACAACGCGCTCGCGATCGATTTGACCGGGCAGATTAATTCGGAGAGCGTGACCGGCGCGCACATGATCAACGGGACTGGCGGGCAGCCGGAGACTCATATCGGCGCGTTTCTATGCCCGGGCGGGCGCGCGATCACGCTGCTGCAATCGACCGCGGTGGGCGGTGCGATTTCGCGCATCGTGCCGCAACTCGAAGCCGGCGCGCTGGTGACGATGCCGCGTTACTTCGCCGACACGGTGGTTACTGAATACGGAATCGCGCGGCTGCTTGGAAAAAATCATCGCGAGCGCGCGGCCGAGTTGATCGCAATCGCGCATCCTGACCATCGCGCCGAGTTGAGAGAAGCGGCCAACCGGTTGTTCGGTTGATTCCCTCATCCGAGCCGCGCGATTAAGTCCGGCGTTTTGGGCAGTGTCTCGGTTTGAAAATTGTTCAAACTGAGACAATCACCGGCGTTTGGTAAATATTTCCGATTCACATTTGCCGCCCCGATTCAGTGCTGAATAGCACAATGTCGCCCCGTATATACCAGCAAGGCTTGACCTAGTGAGGGAAATAGTCCAATAAGAGGGTCTATAGCGCAGTTCAACTTTTGTGATAGTCTATTTGCCAGCCTAAGATTGGATAGGCTTACTAAAGAGGAAGTGAACGGATGCCATCCTCGACCAAAGTGCTGACCGTGAACGAGCTCGCAGAGTACCTGCGAGTGCATCGCTCAACGATCTACCGCCTGCTCAAGAAGGGACAGTTGCCCGGTTTCAAGATCGGCAGCGACTGGCGCTTCAATGTCGAGGTAATCGACGAGTGGCGGCTGCGCCAGGGACCCGGCGTATTGGAAGAGGAAGCGGCGGACTAGCGGACAGCTTCGAAACGCGGCGGAGCACTTCCGTCAACTTTCAAAACTGGCCGAGCTCTGGCTGACCCGATCCATCGCTGAAGTCACGCTGGTCCATAACCTTCACCTGACAAATAAATTGTGAGTTGTCGCCCGCACGCGTGCGCGGCTAGACTGCGACTGCGCGCGGTAGTCGCGCAGAGTCATGCCCACCGACCTTTCTTCCAAGACCCGCTTGTTCACCGAATCCGTGATCCGCGAGATGACGCGGCGAGCGCTCAAGTGCGGCGCGGTGAACCTGGCGCAGGGCTTTCCCGACTTTGCGGCGCCGGCGGAAATCAAGGAAGCGGCGAAGCGCGCGATCGACGAGGAATACAATCAGTACGCGATTACGCACGGCTCGCCGAACTTCCGCCGCGCAATCGCAGACAAGGTGCAAAGCTACAACGGCATCGCATGCGACTCCGACCGCAATATCACAGTGACTTGCGGCGCGACCGAGGCGATGATCGCGACGATGCTGGCGGTGATCAACCCCGGCGACGAGGTGATCATCTTCGAGCCGTTCTACGAGAACTACGGACCCGACGTGATCCTGGCCGGGGCGACGCCGCGTTACGTGGCGCTGCGCGATCCGGATTTTTCGATTGATCGTGCCGAGCTCGAAGCGGCGTTCGGGCCGCGCACCAAGGCGATCGTGATCAACACTCCGCACAATCCGAGCGGCAAGGTGTTCACGCGCGCCGAGCTCGAAGCGATCGCGGCGCTATGCCAGCGGCATGACACGCTGGCGATTACCGACGAGATATACGAGCACATCATCTACGGCGGCGCGCGACACATCTCGATCGCGAGCCTTCCAGGGATGGCCGATCGGACTGTCACGATTAGCGGGCTGTCGAAGACCTACTCGATCACGGGATGGCGGCTGGCGTACGCGATCGCGAGCGAGCGAATCACCGGGGCGATTCGGAAGGTGCACGATTTTCTGACCGTCGGCGCGCCGCATCCGCTGCAGGAAGCCGGCGCGGTGGCGTTGCGGATGCCGGAATCGTTTTACGCGGAGCTGACTGCGATGTACGAGCGCAAGCGCGGCGCGCTCTACGCGGCGCTCACGCGGGCGGGCCTCGAGTCCAGCAAGCCGGACGGCGCCTACTACATCGTGTCGGAGATTGGCGGGCTCAGATTCAAGGATGACTTCGCGGCGGCCGACTTCCTCCTCGATGAAGTGGGAGTCGCCGCAGTGCCCGGTTCAAGCTTCTATCATCGGCCGGAGTTGGGGCATCGGAAGATTCGATTCACGTTTTCGAAGAGCGACGAGACGATCGCGGCGGCCGCCGAGCGGCTGAGTCATCTGCAGGAAAAGCTGGCGGCGCGATCGAAACTCGCGACTAGATAGGACTCAAGCGGACTTCTTGCCGCCCTGGATCGTGCGCAGGCGCGGGCGCTCGATGCCGCCCGAAAGATAAACCAATACGGTCCAGCCGCTGCGTGTGAGCGGGTAGCAGAGCAGGACGCTGCCGCATGCGACTGCGCACAAAATTAAGATCTCGACGGCATCCGACAGGTGCGTGGCGAGGGCGAGAATCGCCCAACAGACCAGGAACGAGGCGGCAGCCACTGCGAAGTCGAGATACATCGCGCCGAGCGTCTCGCCGGGATCTTTCCAGAACACGACGTGGCATCGCGGGCATTCGCGATTCATCCTGAAGTGCGAGCGGAAAATAGCGCCGTCGCGACACACCGGGCATCGGCAATTGAGTGCGCACTTGATCAGCGCGGATGCGGAATCGTCAGCCACGATCTTGATATTACTCCGTGGCGCGCGTGAGGCCAGCGATTATTTCAGTCGAGGACTAGATGCTCCAGTTGAAGCCGAGCTCGGGACCGAACAACTGCACCCGCAGTAAATTGCCCACACCCGATCCAGTCTGCGTGTACTTCGTGTAGTTGTAGTTCAGGCCCGCAAACGGGGAAAACCCGTGCCATTGAGGGCTGGGGTTCGCGTAAATGATGCGCCAGTGAGTTTCGAAGCCCGATTGCGAGTCGTAAACCGTCGAACCGCCCTCGCTGCGGCCGGAGTTCCATTTGTTGGCCCAGTAGCCCTGCGCGGTCGCCTCGAACGCGAAGTTGTAACCCAGCCAATGCCGCTCCTCGAGGCCAATCACCGGTATCGGCAGTCCCTTTTCCTGCCAACGGATGCGGGCCTCGAACGGCGAGCGTTGGCTGAATAGCGGCGTGCCGTCGTTGATTCGATAGTCGTTGTAGGTGAACTCGACGCCGATCTTTGCGCGCGAGTCCCATCCCTGGAGAAACTCCGGCAATCCCGATTCGTAATTCTCATAGAGCGGAGTCAGCCGGCGCTCGTAGTAGCCGCCAAACGTGTACCATCGCGTGCCGCCGGGATTCAGATTCTGATTCGGCGAGATTATCGTCCCGCCAAATGCCAGCGGCTGAGTTTCGTATTTGCTTCCGTAGATGCCGTAGTACCTGAATTGGAACTGAAACGCATTGACGCTGTCGAACCAGTAGCTGAGCAACGTCTCGGTCAACTGCAACTGCGAAACACCCTGGTCGTGCTGCAGGCTGATCGCGCTGTCGGGAAACGAGTTGATGCGACGCCGCAGCGTGTTGGCGCCGACCGTGAACATGTAGGCGTCGTCGGCTTCGATGTCGATTTGATGCGGCGCGGGCGTAAGCAAATCGGCGCCGGGATCGCGCAGGGAGAAGAAGTCTTGCGCAGAGCAGTTGGCGCTGGTTAGCAGCGAGAAGACGACCAAAGCTATTGCCAATCTCACTAAACGCATGGGTCTGGATGCTGGACTAGTAGCGGGCCAATTTCAAGACGCGTTCTATTCGGCGCTGGCAGGCTTTGCCTTCTCGTCGAGCAGAGGCGCTGGAGTGCCGGGCGCAGACTGAAAACCGTCGGGCAAATCGCGCGTCGGCGAGATACGGATCACGACGATTTGGCCGCGGTCCAACTTGGCTCGAGAGGGACGCGCAAAGCCGACCCAGGCGAGCAGATATTTCCTGGGGTACTCGGCGATCACCTGGTCCTGCAGGGCAGTGTCCGTGACGATTTCCGCCTTACCGATGAACGCGGGGCCGGTGCGCGTGCCGATCCAGATCATCGCGGGGCTGCCGCGCTTGATTCGCCTGGCCTTCCAACTGGTCGGCGAGGTTTCGATCAGCACCTGGTTGTCGGCGGTCGTGATGAACCAGACCGGCGCGGCTTTGCTCTGATTGCCGTCTTTGCGAACCGTCGCAATATAGATGTAGGTGGCCTTGGCGAGTGCGTCGGCGTCGCGCGGCGAGGTCGCGGCGATCGCAGGCGCGGCGATGGCGGCGAGGATTGCGGCGGCGGCGATGAGATGAGGAAGATTGGCGGCGGTGATTTTCACGATCGGCTCCATCGTCAATTTCAATCCCCGAGATAGCGGCGTCGCACCAAAACTTCTCCGAGGAACAGCATGATTACGATCGGGATCAGCCAGGGATCGGCGCTGCGGCGAAATGCCACGGTCTGACCGCTGTGGCGGGCGATGGTCGCGGGGGTAGCGTCGAAGGCGCCGTGGGTCGCGGCCGACAGACGCCGCAGCAGCTCGAGGTCGGGCGGCCTGATCCGCAGTTCGGCACTGTCGGCCGGGATCGATCCGGCGGCGGCGAATTCGCGCTGCTCGAGAATTTTTTCGGAATCGCCCGCCTTGAACATCAGCGTCGCGACGTACTTGCCGCGCGGCAGCGGCCCTACTTCGCCGCGATAGATCGAGGCGCCGGCCTCGGTCATCGCCACGTCAACGGCGCGTCCCGGCCCGGTGATGCGGCAAACCAGATTGCTCACCGGATCGGGATCGGCTTTTTCAGCCTCGACCGTCATCGACCCGTCGGGCGCGCCGTGGACGCGCATCGTGAACATCCCGGAGTCGCCCTGGCGCATCGTCCAGTTCGCCAACTGCGACCAGAATTCAACGTAGCGATTCCATCGAATCCAGCTGAGCGTCGCGAGTGAATCGGGATCGCCGGCGAAAATCGCGGCGCGGCCGAGTCCGTATTGCCAGGAGGCGAGCAGCGGCGCGGTTTTGTCGGCGCGCGCGACCTTGAGCGCGACTTGCGCGCCGTCCTTGGCCTCGGTCGCGGCAAAAAAGTCGATTGGCGGAATCTCGTTGATGCCGATGCCGGAGAGCATCGCGGTCGCATCGCCGGCTTCGATGGTGGTGCGATCCTGTTTGCGCCGGTTCATGGCCTGGCGCGTCAAGCCGACCAGCAGCAGCGGCAGCTTCTCAATATCCTGCACGCGATAGAAGATGCCGCCGGTCGCCTGCGCGAAGTCCTGCAGCAGTTCGAGATTTTCGAGGTCGGGACCGATGCGGATGGTCGAGACGGGAATGTGCTGGCGCGCGTATTCGGCGATCAGATCGTCGTGGTCGTGATACTGGCGGTTGGTGTCGCCGTCGGTCAGCAGAATCACCTGGCGCACCGGGATGCCGCTCTGCAGGATTTCGCGCTCGGCGATTTCAAGCGCTTCCTTGAAGTCGGTGCCGCCGCCAGGTTGCAGCCGGTCGATGCGGTTTTCGAGCTCGCCGCGATCGTCGCCGAGCTGCTGCAGATGCGCGAGCACGTACGGCTGCGAATCAAAGGCGATCACGCCGGCAAAGTCAGTGTCGTCGAGCTGGCGGAGCAGCGCGATGGCGGCTTCCTTGGCGTAGCGAATTCGCTCGCCGTCGCGCACGGCGGGATAGCGCGAGTCGTAACTCATCGAGTTCGAGCGATCGATGCAGAGATAAACGGCGATCGGCTCGCGTGACGGCGGTGGCGGCTGCGGCACGAACTTCACCGGCAACGCTTTTTCCAGATCGCCGCCAGCGAGAGTTTCTTCACGCAGCGTGTCGCCCGTCGCGACCAATCCGCCGCCGTAGTCCGCCACGTAGCGATTGAGCGCGTGCTGCGCCGCGGGCGTGATCGAGCCTTCGGGCACATCGTCGAGGATCAAGAGCTGGTACGGCAGGTAATCCGCCGGATGCTCGCTCAAGCTGCGGGGCGACACGAAATCGATTTTGTAGTTGCGCATCTTGAGCGCGGTCACGAGGCTTTCCGGCAGCGTGGTCGAGACGATCAGAATCCGCGGCGCACCCGTCACCGAAATCGGGGCCTCGACCCGCGTATTCAGCGCGATCCGGGGCGGCGCAATCGAGACTTCCGCGCTCATCAAGTATGCGCCCGGCTGTTCGAGCCGATACGGCAGCTCGAAGTCGTTCAGCCCCGGCTTCAGCATGATGGACTGGCCGCCAACAGCAGTGTCGTCGCGGTAGAGCTTGAGCGTCGCGGTGACGAACGACTGCGATTCGCTTTCAACGTCGATTCTGAATGCGAAGCGCTGATCGGCGCGGACTGTGTCGGGGGAATAAAAATTCGTGACGGCAATTCGCTCGGTCGCCGACGGCGGAGGCGCGGCCGCGAAGATTCGCACGCCATCCTCGCGCATCGCGGGAACTTCGGTTATCGCGGAATCCTCGGTCTCGTTGCCGTCGCTCAGCAACAAGATCCGCTTGTCGGCTTCCGGCGGGTACAGGCTCTCAGCCGCGGTCAGCGCGCCGGCGATATTGGTGGCGCCGCCGTTGACGCCGTCGCCGAAATTCCCCAGCAGCCGCGGATCGGTCAGCGGCGCGAGCAGCCGCGCATCGCGGCCGAAGCCGACGATCCCAAGTTGATCGGTCGGCGCCATCGCGGTCTTCAAATTTTCGATCTGACCGCGCATCCATTCCTGCTGATCAGGTGACACCGAGCGCGACTCATCCATGACCGCGACCACCGCGACACTTTGCGCGGCGATACGCCCCGGGATGCGCAGGCCCGCGAGCATCGCGACCAGGGCCACGACGCACAGCGCGCGAAGTGTCGCGGAAGCGGCGCCGGCCAGCCGCAGTCCAGTGCGCATCGCGAGAATTCCCGGCGCTGCGGCGAGCGGCGCGAGCGCGAGCAGCCACAGCAGATGCAGCCGATCAAACATGGCGCATCCCCCAGCGGCCGGCGTGGCCGATCAGCATCGCGGATTCAATCACCAATGCGAGCAACGCCAGCGCGATCAAAATGAAAGTCAGCGGCTGCACTTGCTTTGCCGATTGCGCATTCGATGCGGCGGCGGTTTTTTCCGCGGGCGCGCTCGCTTCGGCCTGCGGTTTTGCGCCGAGGTCGGATTCGGCCGCGTCGTAGTAGTTCGCGAGCACCTGCGTCGTCACGCCGCCCGACTCGACGGTGTAGCGTCCCGCTTGCATCGGACGGATTCGCACGCGGCCCCATTTGTCGGCGGCGACTGTGCGCAGCGTCGCGTCGGGCTCGGTGACGCGCGCGCTTCCAGTCACAGGCACGCTCACATCCGCGCCCGTCGATACGATTAGAATATCGCGCGGCGCGGTCATTTGCTTCATCAGATCGACGGTCAGCACCAGCGCGTCGAGATGATCGGGCGCGAGCAGCAAGTGATCGCGCACGTCGAACGCCAGCACGCCGAGGGAACCGCCCGCGGCGCTTCCGACCGCGGCAATCGGAATCGAGGCGTGACCCGGCCCGGTTGCCGTCGCGAGCAGATCCATCCACTCAGGCACGGCCACGATTCGCGTCGCACCCAGCGGCAGGGAATTGAGCGCGGTCGATTCGCCGGTCGCGTCACCGCGAATGTTCGCGCTCGCAATCGTCCCGTTAACGGAGATTCCACTTCCGTTCTTCGCGGCGTGCGGCGGATATATCAGGAGCGTGGTCGCCGCCTTCACTGCGGGCACATAGCAATCGTGCATCACGACTATTTCGAACGGCATCGCGTCCGGCCCGGACGGCGCGACATACTTCGCCGGATCGGCGGTCTCGATTTGGAAATTGGCGTTGACCGCGAGCAGCACGCGCGCGATGTCGTCGCGGACCGCGGCATCGGGCGACAGGACCAGGACGCGCGCCGCGAGATCGGATGGCGCGTACGCGTAGCGGCTATTGTCCGCGTCGATCGCGTCGGAAGTCAGAATTCGCGCGTGGATCAAACCGCCCGTCTTGAGCGGTCCGAAATATGCCACCATCTGTTCGCGCGGCGCGAGCATCATGGTCTGATGAAATTGCTCGTTGTCACCGAGATCGATCGCGAGTTCCGCCGGATGGGGTCGCGCAGAGAAGTTGCGAATCACAAGACGGCCACGCGTCGAGCCCGGGATGCCGGGATCGAGCGATACGATCGCGAGGTTGGAGTCATCGGAGCCGACCTGGTGGAAATTTATCCGGGCAGTCGAGCCGGCGTCGGCAAGAATCGCGGGCGCGGGCGGGCGATCGGCAAACAGATCGATTTCCGACGAGCCGTGCGCTCGAATCAAGGCCGCTCTGAGAGCCGCTGTGCGCGCGGGGACTGCCATCGGAACCAGATCGCCCAGCGCTTTGCGCAAGTCGTCCCGATTCGCCGTCTGCGGATGACGCACCTGCGCTTCGAGTGCGTACGCGATGACGCTGAACTCGTCACCGACCGGCGCTTGATCGATGATCTCAGTCGCCTGCTGCCGCGCCAGATCGATCCGCGTGCCGGAGCCTTCGTGCGCGCTCATCCCGGCGCCGAGATCGAAGACCAGCGCGTGACTGCGGCCATGACCGGGCAACGGGGGGCGCATCACATACAAGCCCGCGAGCGCGAACGTCAACGCGGCGAGAGTCAGCATCTCGAGCCAGAATAGCGGGTCGAGCCGCACGTGACGGACGCTCGCAACCGGCGCGGGCGCCTCGTCGAAAAGCATCAGGCTCGACACTTCGATCGTCGGACGCGAGCGCGAGCGCAGATAAATCAGCACCAGCAGCGCGAGGCTGAGACCGTAAACGAAGTTCTGTGGATTCAGGAAGCCCACGGCTATCTCACGATTCCGAGCAGCGGCAGTTCGCGTTCCATAAAACTATCCAGGTTGCCCGCGCCGAACGCCTGCGCATAGGTGATTGCGTGCGCCGTGCAGATCTCGCGGATACGGGCGGCGATCTTTTCAACCTTGCGCCGAATCGCGGCGACCGTCGTCGAGCCCATCTCGGTCTCGCGGACTTCGCCGGTCTCGGCGTCGCGGATGCGATAGAGTCCGGGTGGATACGACGCGGTGCTCTCCTGCTCGCCCATCACTTGAATTACTTTTACGTCGTGGCGCGCCGCGACCAGCCGTTTGAGCGCATCTTCAACGTCGAGCTCGTTCACCAGAAAATCCGAGATGACGACGACCATCCCGGCCGGCCGGCGCTGTAGCAGCAATTCATCGACGGCGGCGCCCAGACGCGTCTCGCCGCCCGCTCTCACCGACGTCACGAACGGCTTGAAGTTGAGGTACGACTCGCGGCGCCGATGAAACGGCGTCGCTTCAAGCTTCATCGACCCGCGACGCATCGCGAACGCGCCGATTCGCACCGCGTCGTTGTCGGCCATCCCGATGTAGGCAAGCGACGCGCCGATCGCGAGCGCGAGCCCGAGCTTGTCGTCGTGCTCGGGCAAGCCCATCGACGCACTCGCGTCAACCAGCGCGGTGACCTCGACCTGGCGGTCGGCGCGGTAGGTTCGCAGCATCAGTTCGTCGAGCCGCGCGAATGCGTTCCAGTCGAGGAAGCGCAAATCGTCGCCGGGCGCATACTCCTTGAAATTTTCCGGCTCGATTCCGAGTCCCTGGATTCTGCCCAGCGCGCGCTGCCCGGTGCGGATGGTGCGGGCGCGCTTGATGCCCAGCACCAGGCGGTCGAGCTTGCGCAGAAACTCCGGCTCGAAAGCGCGTGCCTCGAGCATCGTGGGCCGCCTATACTTTCGCGGCGCGCACCGACTTGATGACGCGCTCGACAATGTGCGCGGCGTCGATTCCGTCGGAGAGCGCGGCGTAGTTGAGCATTATGCGATGGGCCAGCGCGGCTACCGCCACGTGCTCGATATCCTCACGCGCGATATTGGCGCGCCCGTCGAGCAGCGCGCGCACCTTGGCGCCGAGAATCAGCGCCTGCGCGCCGCGCGGGCTCGAACCGAACATCACGTAGCGATTGACCATCTCGTCGTGCACGGCCCTCGCTTCGTCGGTCACGAAGCGCGAGTTCTGGGGCTGCGTCGCACGCACCAGCCGCGCCGCATAGATTTCCATCGCGGGGGCAGCCATCACTTCGCGCACCAGGCGTTTGAGCGCCTCAATCTGCTCGGGCGCATCCGCGGCATGGAAGACCGGCTCGATGCCCGCGTCGTCGGGCCCGGTCGTCGATGAAATGATTCGCGTCAGTTCGCCTTCGTCGGGATAGTTCAGGCGCACTTTGAACAGGAAGCGATCGAGTTGCGCCTCGGGCAGCGGATAGGTGCCCTCCATCTCGATCGGATTCAGCGTCGCCATCACGAAGTACGGCGGCTTGAGGCGATAGGTGGTGCCCGAGACGGTCACCTGCAACTCGGCCATCGCTTCGAGCAGCGCGGACTGCGTCTTCGGCGTCGCGCGATTGATCTCGTCGCCGAGCAGGATATGGCAGAACGCGGGCCCCGGCTGAAAGGTGAACTCGCGCCGACCGTCGTCGCCCGACAAAATCACGCGCGTGCCGGTTATGTCAGCCGGCATCAGATCGACCGTGAACTGAATTCGATTGAAACTCAGATTGAGCGCCAGCCCCAGCGTCTTGACCAGCGTCGTTTTGCCGGTGCCGGGCACGCCCTCGATCAACACGTGGCCGCCCGCGAACAGCGCCGACAGCAACTCCTCGACGGCATGTTCGTGCCCGATGATCATCTTGTGGATCTCGGCCTGGATACGCCGAAACGTCCGGGCGAAATCCGCCACCGTCGGCGTTTCCGCCTGCACCGCGCTCATCGTTCGAATACCTGCTTGATGGTGGATCGATCGTCGGCCGGCACCGCCGAGCGCGCCACCGGCTCGTCCGGCTCCTGGTCCAGGCTGAGCGGAGTGCGCACTTTGGGCGGGACGTAGGCGTGGCCGGCGCCCTTTGCGCCGCGATCGAGCGGCCGCGCTTCGATCGCAATCTCGAAGCCCTCGTTGCCGAGCTTCGACGCCGCGGGCGCGCCGAACAGGCTGTCAGGATCGGCCCCGATTCCGTGCGCCTCGCCGCCGTTGCTGCTGTTCTCGCCGCTTTGCTGGATACTGCGTTCGCTCGCGCTGTCGTCTTTATTGGGGTTGTCCTTGCCGGCGTCGGATTCCACGCCTGCGGAGCCGGTGCCGCCGGACGAAGGCTCGGAATTGGGCTGGCGCGAATCGTCCTCCTTCGGCAGCTCGAGGTCGAGCTTGGACTTTGGCTGATCTTGTTTGAACTGTCCGGCGACGTCGCCGTGCCGATTCTTCTGCCCATCGGGCGCGCGATGAATTTCGTTTTGATCCTGATCGCCGCCCGCATCGGCCAGCCGCAGGTTGAGGCGCTGCTTCGAGGCCGCCTGCTGCCCGGTCAGTTTGTTTTGTAAATTTCCCGCCATGTCTCTCGCGCGATTCACCAGTTGATTCAGCGAACTCCCGGCGGCGTCGCCGCCCGCGGCATTCTCACGCGCCAGCTTGTCCTCGAGCCGCTGCATGGTCGCGGGATCGGCTGTGACCTGCATTCCCGATTCATCGCCCGGATCGGCGGCCCGCAGATGCAGCTCGTCGAGATCGACCGTCAGGTCCTGCTGCCCGTTGCCCGCTGCGACTTGCGGCGCGTGCCTGATTTTTGAAATCGGAACCGCGAGCGCCGCCAGCACGAGCGCTCCAGCCAGCGGAAAGATCGCACGCGACACTCGGCGACGCTCGATCTTCGAGGTTGCGAATTCGTCGTCGTGGCCGAGAGTATCTTCGACCAGGTACGACCACAGCGGACCGCGGGGCTCGCTATGCGCAAGCGCAACGATCGTCGAGAGGCGCCCCTTCAGCTCGGCACGGTCGTCGGCAATCGCCGCGGCGCGGACGGCGCTGGTGCGCATTCGCCATCCGGCCGCGATAGCACTCGCGATGCCGCCGGCTGCAATGACGATGAGGACCGACCCGCCGATGAGGAAAGCGAACGGCGACACCAGGTAGGCGCCGGCAAAAATCGCCGCGCCGCATGCGATCGCAATCGCGAGCGTGTAGAAAAGCGCATGCTGCAACGCCAGCGAGTTGAGTCGCATACGAACGGAACCGACCCGGCCCAGGATTTGCCCGAGTTTCTCGTCCGCTCGCTTGTCTTGTAAGGGAAACGACATCAGAGGCGCCAAGCGCGTGGATCGAGAATAGTTTAGCCCCACAAGTCACGCAACGATGAATCTCCGACGTGAGCGCTGCCCCGGTCGATCAGACTCGCAAGAAATCTTCAGCGCGATTCCTTGAGTCCGGCGTCGTCGGCCGCGCCCAAGGCGATCGCGCTCCAGTCCAGGTCGGCGCGCCCCTTGGCAATCGCCGAGACGAAGCGGTCGCGCAGCAGGCTCGCGGTCGGCATCGGCGCGTTCGCCGCCGTCGCGGCCTGCAGCACGAGGTCGATATCTTTCAGCCCAAGCGGCAGCCGAAATCCCGCGGGCGTGAACCGCCCATGCGCGATTAGAGGCCCGTAGCCCTGATACACCGGCGCCGCAAAGATTGTTTTGGCGAACATGTCGAGCGCCGCCGCGGGATCGACCCCGCTCTTGCGCATCATCGCGACCGCCTCGCCCATCGCCTCGAGCGCCGCCGCGATCATGAAGTTGCCCGCGAGCTTCACCACGTTCGCCGCGCCGACGTTGTCGCCGAAGTCGAAGATTTCCGGTCCCATCGCTTCGAGGATCGGCTTCACCTTTGCCTTCGCATCAGCCGGACCCGAAACGCAAATCCGCAACTGCTTCGCCTGCGCCGCATTGGGCCGCCCGAACACCGGCGACGCCACCATCACACTCCCGTGCGACGCGTGATACGCGGCGAGCTCGCGCGTCGTCGCCGGCGACACCGTACTCATCGAGAGATGAATCCCGTCCGGCGCAAGATGCTCGGCGAGCGCATCCTCGCCCGTCACCAGCGCCTCGAGCGAGGCGTCATCGGCGAGCATCGAGACGACGACCCCGCCCGGATGCGCGACGTCGCCCGCGCGCGCCGCGCGATGCGCCCCCTTCGCGACGAGCGGCTCAGCCTTCGACGCGGTGCGATTGTAAACCGTCAGATGGAATCCCGCCGCGAGCAGGTTCGCCGCCATCGGCAGCCCCATCGCGCCCAGCCCGACGAATCCGATTTTTTGTGTCATGGATTTCAGGCTAACACGAGGCCCATCTGTGGCAATGAATTTTCGAGCGTTCGATTACGCCACTCTTAGCGCGAGTGGACGACGCCGATACGCGGGCACACCGCCGCGATTTTGCATCGCGAGCACCACGGCAACGTCGGATTGCAAATCGTCTGCCCGAATGCGACCAGGATTCCGTTGTACTCGAGCCAATGCCGCGCCGGCAGCACTGCCCGCAGCGCAATTTCGGTCTTGTCCGGCGTCCTGGTGCGCACGAGGCCCCATCGATTCGAGATGCGATGCACATGAGTATCGACGCAGATGCCCGGCTTGCCGTACGCCTCGGTCACGACCAGGTTCGCGGTCTTACGGCCGACGCCCTTGAGCGTGAGCAGCGCGTCGATCTCGTCGGGCACGCGTCCGTCGAATTTGTCGATAAGGTCGCGGCAGATACCGCGGATGACGCGCGCCTTGGTGCGATAGAACCCCACCGGATAGATGAGGCGCTCGAGCGTCTTCGCTGACAGCGCGAGTGTCGCCTCGGGAGTATGCGCTTTTTCGAACAATCGAAGCGACGCCGCCGCGGTCGTCGCGTCCTTGGTGCGCAGACTCAGGATGCACGAAATCAGAGTGCGAAACGGATCGCGATGCTGCACCGCGATGAAGCCCACGATCGGCGCGTTCCACGACGGCGCCTCGCGCCTGAGCACGCGCAACACACGGCTGACCCCGCGCGCATCAAGCGGCGCACGACGCGCGGTTTCAATTTTCTTGTGCGACGTAATTCGCGGGTTCATCGAGCCGGTCTCAGCCACGCGGTTCGTGCGCGCTGTCTCTCAGGCTGCCCGCTGCGACTTAATCCGCTTCACCGCGTCGGGCCTGAGATTCTTGCGCGCCAGTTTAAGATCGTAGTGCGTTTGCAGATTCAGCCAGAACTCCGGACTGTTTCCAAAATACAATCCCAAGCGCAGCGCCGTATCGGCAGTTATTCGGCGGCGGTTGTTCACGATCTCAGCGATCCGGTTCGGAGAAATACCGATGGCCTTGGCAAGCTGGTTCTGCGACAGCTTGTATTCGACCAGGAACTCCTCCTTGAGC
This sequence comes from uncultured delta proteobacterium, assembly GCA_963711565.1. Classification (GTDB taxonomy): domain Bacteria; phylum Desulfobacterota; class Binatia; order Binatales; family Binataceae; genus Binatus. The sequence goes on from CAVQEQ010000003.1 coordinate 1,335,265, forward strand.
ATCTCGCCTGGAGTGACCGGTGCAAATTCATCCTTCATCGAAACTCTCCTAGTGGTAGTCACGGTACTCGGTCAACTTACGCGATTTTAGCCGAAGACGTCCGCCGCCCCACCCCTTCGGGTCGCCCGCTCAATAAAGGGCTGCGCCGAGCATGCAGCATGTTAGCTTTACTCTTTCAAAGTCTGCTATTTGAGGTTGTGGCCTCATGCTTTTCGCCGCCGTATCATATTAGGCGGCACCGAGGGAGAATCGCTATGAAAAGCACCAAGTTGATTGCTACCGCGACGTTCGCGGTCATAGTGCTCGCGTTTGCTGGTAGCGTTCGCGCCGGCGGGAAAGGCGGCGGCGGACACGGGGCCTCTGCGCACGCCGCGGGCCACACTGGTTCCCGCAATGGCATGGGAAATCGGTGGGGAAAGGGCTACAGACGTGGCCTGGTCAATAGCTCCTTCGGATCTTCCTATTACGGATACGGCGGTTACGGCGGCTACGGGAATGAGATCGTCGAGAACGACGATGAAGCCGACTGGTCCGAACAATGGGCATCGATATACGAAGATAACGACGGCCCCTACGCGAGATCCACCCGCGAAACCTCATCCGGCCCAGCGCGCATGTGGGTATTTACGGACAAAGACGGGGACACGACTACCTCAAGCTCTCCAAATACCTCAAGCTGTGGAAAATAGCGGCGGCTAGATATTCGCGACCCTGATGCTCGCGCCGCAATGCGCCGGCTAAGCGCTTCACCTTAGACTCTCGACTGGTTGACGCCGCGCCTGCGACCGTGTTCCTTCAAGGCGTGATCGAAGCCTTCATTGCACGGGTGCGTTTGCGCGTCGCGATTGCCGCCACCTCGATGCTCGCCTGCCTCGCGATCGCCGGTTCCGCTTTCGCCGCATCACCTACGCCCAACCTTCTGCCGGCTGAGTCGCGGGGAGTGTCGCAGGCGCCGCCGCCTCAACCGATTAATTGGGACCGCGTCACGCAGGAAGCGACCGACCTGCTGTCCAGGTACATCCAGATCAACACCACCAACCCACCCGGCAACGAGCTCGACGCGGCGCGGATGCTCAAGGAGAAATTTCTCACCGACGGCATTCCCGCTACGACTTGGGAGCCGCAGAAGGGACGCGGGATCGTCGCGGCGCGCTTGCGCGGTATCGGCAAGCATACCAAGTCCATCATCCTGCTGAGTCACATGGACGTGGTGCCAGCCAATCCGAAGGAATGGCAGGTCCCGCCGTTCTCGGGCCTCGTCAAGAATGGGCAAATCTGGGGACGCGGCGCGATCGACGACAAGGGCCCCGGCGTCATCGAGCTGATGGCGATGCTCGCGATCAAGCGCGCGGGCATCCTGCTCAATCGCGACGTTTTGTTCATTGCCACCGGCGACGAGGAAGAAGGCGGCAAGAACGGCGCGGGATGGTTTGTCGATCATGAGGCCAGCGTCTTCTCCGACGCCGGTTACCTGCTAAACGAAGGCGGCGGGATTAGCCCGCTGGCCGACAACAAGCGAAAAGTTTACGTGGTGTCCGTTACCGAGAAGACGCCGCTGTGGCTCCGGCTCACCGCCAGCGGCCCCGCCGGGCACGCATCCGATCCGCCGTCGGAAACCGCGGTCACGCGGCTGGTGCGCGCGCTGGACAAGTTGAGCGAGTACAAAACGCCGATCCACGTGATCGGGCCGGTGCAGGATTACTATCATACGATGGCCGAGCTCGATCACGGTCCCAAACAGCAGCTCGATCTCAGCACCGCGCTGAAGGATCCCGAATATCAGAATAAGTTTCTTGCCGATCCGAGTCAGAATGCTGCCGTGCGCGATACGATTACGCCCACGGTGCTGTCCGCCAGCCAGAAGACCAACGTGATTTCCGAGACGGCGTACGCCGAAATCGATTGCCGGCTGCTGCCGGGCAGCGATCCCAAGACGGTCACGAGCGACATCAAGAAAGTGATCGGCGATGACACGATCAAGGTCGATGTGCTCCTGAACTTTCCGCCGATCTCGTCGCCCTCGCGCTCGCCCCTGATGACCTCGATTGATACGCTGGCGCGGGAGCACGATCAGGCCAGCGTGGTGCCGTCGATGATCATCGAATTCACCGACAGCCACTACTTCCGCCAGAAAAAGATCGTCTCTTATGGTTTCATCCCGATCGAAGTTCTCCCCGCCGAGGGAAAAGGCATTCACGGCATCAACGAACGCATCGGCGTGAAGGAACTCGCCGACGGAATTCAGCGGATGGTAGAGTTGCTCAAGAATTTCGGGGCCAGAATTAGGTGATGCGATGATTCGAGCCGGGGTCGGTCATTCGACCGCGCGCAATCCGCGCAACGCCGCTGCCGAGGCCACCGCCGCCGCGCTCGCGCAGGCGGGGATTAGCCGCGCAGTGGGCGCGCTATGCTTCGCGACTCCGGCCTACGGCGCCGCGTATCCGATGATCCTGCGCGCGGTGGCTTCCGAAGCAGGCACGCGCGAAGTCGCGGGATGCTCGAGCATGGGCGTCATCGCGGGCGAGACCGAAATCGAATCCGGCCACGCGCTCGCTGTGCTGGTGTTCGGCGGCAACGAAAACGAGATCCGCGCAACGCGATTCTTCGTGCCGACGCTTCGCGGCCGTGCCGCAGGTGTCGCGGCTGACGTGGCAGCCGCCGTGCGTCCGCAGCTCGACAAAACGAACCTGCTGATTCTCTTTGCCGATACGTACAACTTCGAAGCCGAAGCGACGCTCGAAGCTCTCGGCGCTGAATTGCCCAGCGTGACGATCGCCGGCGGCGGTGCGAGCGAGGACGGCTCGATTGGCGAGACGTTCGTTTTCTGCGGCGACACAATCAGCTCGAACGCCGTTTCCGGGATGCTGTTGTCGGGAGACTTCGAGCTGACTCTTGCGAACACGATCGCATGCGGCCTGATCGGCGCGGCGCATCGCGTGACCGCCGCGCGCGACAATATCCTGATCGAACTCGACGGGCGCCCCGCATACGAAGTCTTCGCCGAGGCCGCCGGCCCCCTTGCCGCAGATCTGCGCCGCGCGCTGACGTACGTCTTCGTCGCAATTCCAGCATACGAGAATGCGCCAACGATCGAGCGCGGACAATTCGTCGTGCGCAATATCGTCGGCGCCAGCGAAGAGCACGGCGTAATCGCGGTCGCATTCCAGCCCAAAGTCGGCGACACACTTGGGTTTGTGCTGCGCGACGCCGAGCGCTCGCGCCAGGACTTGAAGGCGACGCTCGACGACTTGAATGATCGCCTCGACCCCCAGGCGCCGCCCGCGTTCGGCTTGTACTTCGATTGCGTCTCGCGCGGCGCCGGCCTCTACAACATTCCGGGCCACGACTCCGCCTACATCAGGCGCGCGCTGGGCCCCGTTCCGATCGCCGGCTTCTTCACCGGTTTCGAAATCGGCCCGTTGGCCGAGCAAACCTCGCTGCTGCAGTACTCAGGCGTCCTCGCGCTGATCTCGGAGAGAAAATTGCAGAGTTAACACGGCTCGCCCGTCTTTCCGATTCCCTCCCCCGTCCTTTTTCTGATCCCCTCCCCCGTTCGCGGGGGGAGGGTTAGGGTGGGGGACAATATGGCGCGCGATTGTCCGGTGCGCGCCATATTCTGTCGCTGCGGCGAAATTTGAACTTAAGGTCCCCCACCCGACGCTCGATGACGAGCGTCGGCCTCCCCCCATGAATGGGGGAGGCGAAGATCATCGCAGTTTGCGCGTCACCAGCATCGCGATTCGGTATGTGAAATACATCTCACCGTCGATTCTGACCGGACGCGCGCCGCTCAGATCTTCGACCGCGTCCCGCTCGACCATCGCAACCGCCTTCGCCGCGCGCTCCGGCGACGTATGCGCCGCCTTGATCCATTGCGAGACGGGAGTGCGATAGCCGTGCGACCTAAACCGTACTATCTCGAGGCCCGCCGCGCCCATCATCCGGACCAGTTCGCTGATCGCGAGCGCACTCGTATGCGACGTGTCGCGCAACCGCTCGAACTCGTTGTAGTACGCCGCGCGCTCGGGCTGCTCGCTGGCAATCAAATCCTCGATCGCCACCAGCCCGTCAGCGCGGCACACGCGCGCCATCTCGGCGATCACCCTTTCCGGCGCCGCGAAATGATGCACCGCGAAGCGGCACAGGACGACATCGAATTCGCCGTCCTTGAACGGCAGCCTCGACTCCACATCGCCCTTCGTGAAGCTGACGTTGGCAAGTCCACGTTCCGCGCGCATCTTCTCCGCAATCTTGAGCGGCGCGTCGGTCAGGTCGATGCCGACGACTTCGCGGCAGACCTGTGCAAACGCCATCGCGACATGCCCCGGTCCCGTCGCGACTTCCAGCACGCGCGCATCGGCGGGCGGCGCGACAATCTCGACCAGCTTGCGCAGATGCTCGGCGTCACGAATCGCGGGCGCAGTCGCGTAGTCGTTCGCCTGCCGGGTGAATTCTTCGCGGACGAGATCTTTGTGTTCCATATTTCCCAAGTCGTCCATTGTCGCCGTTCCGGCGAGCGAATCAAGCGCGCAACCGCATCCTCCCGGCGCTTGCGCGGCTGAAAGCCTTAATGGTACCTGAAACATGGATCTGAGCGGTTTCAAGCCGCAGGATTCCCCATCGAGAAAACGGAGGATTGCCAAGTTGGATTTCGGATTTTCTGAAGAACAAGAGATGCTTCGGGACGCGGCCAAGCGCTTTCTGGCCGACAACTGCCCGACCAAGTTTGTCCGCCAGATGATGGCGGACCCGACCGCGCACGACGCCGCTTTCTGGAAAAAGCTGGTCGAACTCGGATGGCCCGGCCTGCTCATCCCCGAAAGTTACGGCGGGCAGGGCGGCAGCTTCCTCGACATGACGGTGATCGTCGAAGAAGCCGGCAAGGCACTCGTGCCGGGGCCCTTCTTCACTTCCGCACTGCTCGCGGCGCCGCTCCTGATAGAAGGCGGCTCGGATCAGCAGAAGAAAGATCTGCTCCCGCGCATGGCGAAGGGCGAGTTTATCGGTACTGTCGCAATTGCCGAGGCTGCGGGCCGGTTCGACGCCGATGGAATCCAGCTCAAGGCGACCAAGTCCGGCAACGAATACACGATCACCGGCGAGAAGTTTTTCGTGCCCGACGCGCACGTTGCCAACGGGATGGCGGTTGCGGTCCGCACCGGCGGCAGCGGCGAAAAAGGAATTACGATCCTCGCGATGAACGCCAAGGCGCCCGGCATCACGATCACTCAGCTCAAGACCGTCGATATGACGCGGCGGCTGTGCCACGTGAAGTTCGACAATGTGAAAACTTCCGAACTCGTCGGCAAGGAAGGCGAGGGATGGCCGATTCTGCGGCGCACGCTCGACATCGCGACTGCGGGGCTCGCGGCCGAGATGGTCGGGACGGCACAGCGCGCGCTCGACATGTCGGTTGACTACGCTAAGACGCGCGTGCAATTCGGCAAGCCGATCGGTTCGTTCCAGGCCGTCAAGCACAAGTGCGTCGACATGATGGTCGCGGTCGAGAACGCGCGCTCGCTGACCTACTACGCATGCTGGACCGTCGATACCAAGGGCGCGGAAGCGGCGACCGCGGTGCCGATGGCGAAAGCGTACGCATCGGACATGGCGAAGAACGTGACGTCCGAGGCAATCCAGGTTCACGGCGGCATCGGCTTCACCTGGGAGCACGACATGCACCTCTTTCACAGGCGCGCACTAGCCGGCGAAGCCAACTTCGGCAACGCCCCGGTACATCGCGAGACCGTGGCAAAGTCGCTGCTCGGCTGATCGCGATTAGTTAGGATTGACGGAGGGCCGCAGGTGATGGACCTGCGGCCCTTTTGTTCTTCCGGCACCGCAAAACAACCTAACCCAACCCAAGAGGGAAGGGGAACAATCGCGAAGAGAGGACGTAGAGGTGATTCCTGATGAACCGGTCCGTCCTTTTGGACTCGGTCTTCGTGTCATTCAGAGCGAAGCGAAGAATCCCGGAGCCGTGCGTGATACCGCGGAAATTCGCGGAGTTGCCCGAAGGTCAAGTGCATTGCTACGCAGTCCACCGTCGCGCATCGCAGTCGCGCCGTGGTTGCCGTTGCATCAGTAGGCATCGAGAAAGATCCGGGATTCTTCGCTTCGCTCTGAATGACACAAAGGACAAACGGACAGGCGCGCCGTGGATGCGGATGAACGAATCGCGAAATTCTGCTACGCGATGGACTTTGCTCTCTCTTCTTCGGCGGCGGCGCTTCTTGCAGCCAGGCGGTCGCGCATTGCGCGGTGACTTTCGCGCGTTATTGGGTAACAGCGCGCACGATCGGAAATGTTGCCGACCAGCGGGTCGGTCGTCGCGTCCAGCACCAGCGCGAGGAAGAATGCAAGTCCGGCGAGCGATGGAGAGAGGCACTTGCGATCGGTATAAAAATAGAGGAGATGAAGCCCGATTAGAGTCGCGCACAGGTTGAGGCCGGTCTGCGCCTGCGCGTAGATTAGCAGGGGACGAAGGCCGATCTTCTCACTCGAATCCCGGTTTGCCACGGCCCGCAAAGACTACTCGATGGACACGCGGATATACAAAGCGATTGCGATTCCCCTGCTGCTGATGTGGTTCGCTGTGCTGATTCTGTCGCTCGCGCTGTCGGTGCAGGGATGCTCGACGGTCACCTCGAAGGTCAAGTCGATCATGGGGACCTCCGACGACGACGACTCGGCCGATCTCGACGACGCGGCCAACGCCAACGAAGGCGAGCCGCTGCCGCCGCCGGTCGCGAACGTCGCGATCAGCTACCGGCGTCCCGGCGACGCGCTGGCGCGGGCGACGGTGATCAAGTTCTTCGGCGCCGAAGTGATCGCGAACCATCAACGCGACGCGACGCATACCGAGTCCGTGGTGCGATTCGACGGCGGCGTTCCAATCTGGGAGTTCAAGGCCGACGAAAGCACGTTCGGCTCTTTCACCGGCGTTGGCGAGTCCAAGTACACGCTCAAGAATATCGAGTACTCGAAAGTGCCGACGCACTTCGCGCAGGTGCTGCCCGAGGAAGGACCGCCCGAGCCGCTTGACCGCGGCTCTTACTACGTCTTTCAGATCGAACGTCAATCGGGTTCGACCAGCTACCAGGCGGTCAAGGTGCTGGCCGACGGCTCGCTGCAGGCCTACAACGCGCAACCGCGGGCGGGCAGCAGTTACCTGCTGTGCTGCAACGTGACGGCGGATTTTCCCGAACCGGTGATTCTGCCCGATACAACAACGCAAGACGCCGGAACTGCGGGCGCCTCGCCGGACGAATCTCCCGACCAATCCGGCCCTCCGCCAGACCAATCAGGCGCGAATCCAGATCAATCCGAGCCCACCCCGTCGCTCGATCCCAACCCCATGAATGGCGGGCCATAGCGCCTTAATCACTCTTTTTCGCCCATTTGCTGCCTGATTCGACTACTCCTTGAGCTCAAAATTCCGTAATAAATCGGCCTAGTCCTCTTGTTCGAAGAGCCGCTCATTTATGAATTTATATTCAGTTATGAGTCAATAATCGGAATTGACTCACGATTCATTTTTCGTCATAAACTGTCTCGTGGGAGAAGTTGCTCGACAAGCTGGCGACGCGCCTAACCGGTTCGATCGGCGGCGCGAAAAAACGCGCTTCGATCTGATGCAGGCGGCCGAGCGCGTCATCTCGAGCAAGGGCTACCATCAGACGCGCATCGCCGACATCGCCACTGAAGCCGACGTTGGCCTCGGCACCTTCTACCTCCACTTCAAGACCAAGAACGAAATTTTCATCGAGCTGATCGAGCATGGCGCGGCGGAGTTGCGTAAGAATCTCGCCGAGGCGAAGGCGGGCCTGCATACGCCGGCTGAGAAGCTCAAGGTCACGATCGATACGATTCTCGACGCGGCGGCCGAGGCGCCCGAACTTTTCCGAATAGTGTTCGGCCACAGCCCCGCGTTTCTCGATCTGATGGTCCGCGTCCACGAGGTGTTCATCGACGACCTGCGCGACGACCTTGCGCCCGCGGTCGGCGAGCGCGCGGACGCGATTGCGCATCTGACGATCGGGATGTTGTCGCAGGCTATTTCGTGGCTGCTCGCGAGCCGCGATCTCTCTCACGCGGAATTGAAAAACGTCACCGTAAATTTTGCCTTGGGCGGACTCGAGCGCGCGGCACGGCTCGGCGCCCCGTGAAAAAGTGAATCTGGAGGATTCTCACAATGGCCCACGACCACACGATTGTTAACACCGACCTGGAAAGCGTTTTCCACTGGGACTACAGCGTCAAGTTCCCTCAGATGGACCGGCTGTACGAGAACGCCAAGCGCGATCAGTGGAACGTCTCGACCACCATCAACTGGGACCGTCCGATCGAGAAGGAAGTCCTGGACATGACGATGATGCCGATGTTCCAGACCGAGCTCTATCGCTCGTTGAGCGACGAGAACAAGTTCCAGCTCGGCCGCAAATTCGCCGCGTGGCGGCTCTCGCAATTTCTGCACGGCGAGCAGGGCGCGCTGATGGTTTGCGGGCAGTTGGTTGACGCGGTGCCGGACCTCGACGCCAAGATGAACGCGGCGGCGCAGGTCTTCGACGAGGCGCGTCACGTCGAAGGTTTCCGCAAGTACATCACCAAGCTCGATCGCATCTACCCGATCGATCCCACGCTCGAACGGCTGCTGACCACCGTCATGGAACACGATCGTTGGGAGCCCAAGTACGTCGGGATGCAGGTCGTGGCCGAGGGGCTGGCCATCGCGGCGTTCCGCTTTATGCAGCGCGAGACCAAGGACGAGCTGCTCAAGGAGCTGCTCGAGTACATCATGAAAGATGAGGCGCGCCACGTCGGCTTCGGCATGCTCGCGCTGCGCGACGCCGTGACCAAGCTCAAGGGCAAGGACAAGAAGGACCTCGAGGACTTCGCCTTCGCCGCGTGCGACATGATGGTGACGAAAGTCGTTGACGGCGTGCCCAAGGACGGCTTCCTGTCGGGCGCGTCGGTGTTCGAGGAAGTGGGCATCTCGATGAAGGACATCGAGGAAGAGATGCATCGCAATCCGGCGTGGGCGGCGGCGGAGAACGACATGGAGAAGCAGTTCAACTCGTTCCTGTTCGTCGATACGATCATCCCGTGCCTGCGGCAGATCGATCTGATCAACGACCGCACCGAGTCGTGGTACCAGCAGCTCGGCGTGATGCAGATGGCTTCGGCGGCATAGCTCGCGATTAGCACAGCCAGAATGATGAAGGGCCGGTCGTCAACGACCGGCCCTTTTTGTTTTCTAGCGGGTCGCGCGAAAGGTTGGTTCGCGTTTATTGATTTGCTGTTGTCGAATTGACATTTTGTTTATAGCAGAAGATGACCGGAATAAATTGCAGCGAAGACCAGGGGGCGACAGAATAAATTCCGTCCTGCTATGAATCCGTGGAAATCGCCTGAGTTGAGTTTCCGCAGAAGGCACCTGCCGCACCTCGAAGTGCCGAACGCCACTTATTTCGTCAGTTTCACTTGTCAATATAGACGCGAGCTGCCGGCCGAAGCGCGGGACCTCCTAATGGCTGAGATTCGATCGTTGGACAAAGACACCATCGACCTGGATGCTGCGGTGGTAATGCCCGATCATGCGCATGCGATTTTCCGAGTGATCGGGACGCTCACCCTCACCCAGGTTCTGAAAGGCATCAAAGGCCGCAGCGCTCACCGGATCAATGAGATCACAGAACGGCAGGGCCAAGTCTGGGCACAGGAAACCTTCGATCACATTGTAAGGAGTGAAGCCGATTGGCAAGAGAAAATTGAATACGTTCGCCAGAATCCAGTTAAATGGGGATTAGTGTCATCTCCAGAGGAGTACAACTGGCTGTATGTTCGTATCAAGTAGGACGGAATTTATTCCGTCGGAGGCAGTAGAGAGGAGCGAGCTACTTCCGGAATTTCGCGAGCGCTGGGCCACTTAGCTTGTAATTCGGCTCGCCGAATTCTTCGTCAACGCCGCCGGTCGGCTCGAAGCCCAGGCTCGTGTACAAAGCGGCGGCGTTGGTGTTGGTGCGGAAGCAGGTTAGCTGGACGGCTTGGCATCGGGGATAGCGGGCGGCGATCATTTTGAGCACCTTGACCATCGCGGCGCGGCCGTAACCTTTGCCCTGATGCTCCGCGGCGATCATGATGTCGTCGATCCAGTAGTTCTCGGGGCTGTTCGGATCGCAAACCGTTGTCGCGTAGCCGACTATCTCGTCGCCGGCGCGGATCAGATGCGGCAGATGCTCGAAGTTGTCGCCGAACAGACGCACGTAGCATCGCGCGAGCGTCCATCGCGGCGGCGTGACGTAAGTGTGCTGCTCGGGCCGAAGCTCCATCCTGAACAGCTTGCGAAAATTGTTCCGATCGATCGGCTCGAGAACTATTTCGTGATCGGTCTTCTTCATGATTGCACGTGCAGAAAAATGTCGCGGGCGTGCTCGTCGCTGATGCGCTTGACTGACGTGATTCGATCGGCGAATTGCGCCAGCGACAACGTCTCCGCCGAGCCCACGTCAACCAGCACTGCGAAGATCGAAAAGTCCAGCTCGTCTTTGCGCCCACGTAAACGCGCCAGCCAATCCGGACTGACCTGCGACTCGCCGTCGGTGATAATCACGATGTCGCCGCGCTTGAGTTTCTTTTCGCCGAGCAGTTCGACCGCAGCGTCGATTGGACTCTCGAAGTCGGTGCCGCCGCCGGGAAAGTACTCGGCCATCTCGACGACCTTGTTCAGGTCCGGCGCGTAGCGCCGCTCGCGATTCAGGTCGAGCACCTTGAGGCTCACGTCGCCCGACGAAAACATGACGGCGCGAAACAGCCGGCGCTGGCGGCGCGCGATATCCATCAGCGTCAGCGCGACCGCCTTCGACCACATCTCCTTGTCGCCCTGCATCGAGGAGCTCACGTCGATACACACGACCATCGGCCCTTTGCCCTTCTGCTCGTCGTCGCGCAGGCGGTACTGAAGTACGGTGCCTTCGAGCACGCGGCGATGGAAGTCGCGCTTGAGCACGGGATGATGCATCGCGAGCAGCTCGGCGGGAATCAGGCGTCCGAGCTCGGCGCCGAGCTCGATGTCGTAAGCCTCGGCGACGCCGCGTTCGAGCGTTTTGCGCTTGAGAGCGCGCGCGTCCTGCTTAAACCGCCCGACCATCCGCGCCAGCTCGCCGAGTTTCTTGTTGCGCGCGAGGCGCCGCCCGAGTTCGAGGCGCGCACCGGCCGCGACGCGTCCGCCTTGTCCGAATTCGCGGCTGAAGTCATGACTGTCCTCGGCTGCCTGATCGATTTCCGCGGCCAGCTCGCCGGTCCTGAGCTGCATGCGTTTGAGGGCGGTCTGATCGGCGCCCTTGAGTTGAGTCTCGAACTGCCGCGACTTCTGATTGAGCCGCGCTTCGGACACTTTGGCCGCGCGCTCGGCCGCGTCGGCCATCTCGGTCAGCTCTTTCTTAGTCGCCTGATCTTTTCCTTCGCCCGATTCATCCTCGCCCTGTTGCGATTCCTGCATCTCGTTGACGGCTTTCACTGCTTCGGCGCGCGCTTCGAGATCCTGCTCCTGCCGCGCGAGGTTCCACAGATCGAGCATCTCGTTGCGATTGATCAGCTTTTCGGACTTCATCATCTCGAGCGCATGCTCGCTCATCACGATCGCGGCAATCGCGGCCTTGTCTTCTTCGAGGGCGGTGCGCGAGCGCAGCGCCTGGAACGGCGCCGACGGGACGATTTGCTCGAGGATCGTGCGGTTGAGCGCGGCCGCGAGGCGCACGTCGCCGGATTTGCGCATCACAGGGTTCATCTTGAACAGCGCCAGGAACATGTCCTGCACCAGCGCGCCGAAATGGGGCACCAGCCGCTCGCCCGATTCGGCGAGGTCGGCGATCGACGGCGCGTCGGCGACGATTTCATTCCAAGTGCGCCGATCGTAGCTGTCGCTCTCGAACCACGACGCGTTGGCAGGCACGACCGGCACGTACATGCGTCGCGGCTTGACGATTTTGGCTTTGCGCGCCATCGGGATCGATCCTACGTCAGTAAAAACCCGCTCGCCATCGCCATTGCGTCACGATGGTCCTTGAATGTATCGCTGTATCGGTAACAGAATTGTAACAAGGGTGCGCACGCGACCCGCCAACTAGATGACGCAGGAATCGAACACGCTCTCGAACCGCCAGCACGCGCTGGTCCTCGCGGCCGTGCAGGAATTCATCTCGACTGCCGAGCCGGTGGGATCGGCGCAGATCGTCGCGCGCCATCAGCTTGGCGTGCGCGCCGCGATGGTCCGCAACATGATGGCCGAGCTCGAGGACGGCGGTTACCTGCGCCAGCCGCATACGTCGGCCGGCCGCGTGCCGACCGAGAAGGCGTTTCGCTACTATGTCGATCATCTGGCCGCGGCGACGCGAATCGGCTTCGAGGATCGCGCGCAGATTGAGCTCCACTACTCAAACGCCGTGCGCAACCTCGGCGAAGTCCTGCGCGACACGCCGCGCCTGCTTTCGATTCTGACTGGGCAAGCGGCGCTGGTGATGGCGCCGCGGCTGGAAACCTCGATCCTCGAGCGCGTCAATTTCGTGCGCCTGCGCGACAACCAGGTACTGGCGGTTTTCGTCGCGTCGAAAGGCGCGATGCAGAATCGAATCGTCGATACCGAGCGCGACCATTCGCAGGACGAGCTCGATCGCATGGCGCGCTACCTCAACGAGTCGCTCGAAGGACGCACGCTCGACGAGGCGCGCCGGTGGATCGAGGCGCAACTGCGCGAGGAGCGCGCCAACTACGATCGTTTCATGCACGACGCGCTGGCGCTCGGCGAGGCGCTGGCTGATTACGTCGGGCGTGCGGAGTTGTACGTTGAGGGCAGCCTGCAGGCGCTCGAGCAGCCGGAGTTTTCGGATCGCGGCAAAATGCGCGAGCTGCTGCGCGCGCTCGACGACAAAACCGCGCTGCTCGAACTGCTCGAGCGCAGCCTGACTAACGCCGGCCTGACCGTGTCGATCGGCTCGGAGAACTACGACCCGCGCCTGTCGTCGTTGAGCGTGGTCGCTGCGTCGTACGCCAGCGGCTCGAGCGCGCTGGGCAGCCTCGCGATAGTCGGTCCGGTGCGGATGGACTACGACCGCGTCATCCCTCTCGTCGAGTACACGGCGCGCGCCTTGTCGCGGCTGATGGATTGACTCAATTGAATGTGAAACCCGCGGTGGGTTTCACGCTTCCTTCGGCAGGGGTGACCCCTGCACCCAGTATCAAGAAACTCATGCAGTCACGCCAGTTTTTTCGCTCTGAGCATTAGCCATACTGACGTAACTGTGCTAAATAATTTATCTTAAGACTCCCGGCACCTGCGGCCATTCCGAGTTAGGGAGGTGGCTTTTATGGAACGGGTTGAAGTGGTTGGCGGCAATGTTTTCGTGATTCGGACGCGTCAGTTGAGTCCCGACTGGTGGTGCTGCGACCTTTACGAGCGAGTCGAAACGGACGCCGGCGTCGAGGCATTCGTGCTCGAGGATTTCGGCCAATCGGAAATCGAGGCAATCGGGATGGCGCTGAGCGACGCGCACGAGCCCAACCACGTCCAGCATCACCACCACTGATTCGCGCCGCGCCGAACTTCAAACTTTCCCTGCCGACGGCAATATTTTCTGCCGCTCGTAATCAGCAGTAACAGTCTCGATTGAGTCCGCCTGATCGGGCGACTTGTCGTCGCGGATGCGCACGATTCGCGCGAATCGCAGCGCCATCCCCGCGTCGTAATTCGGGCTGCGCTGGATATCATTATACGCGACCTCGACGACGACCTCCGGGCGCACTGTCACAACGCCGCGCGACTCGGCCGTCTTGAGCGCGAGCAGCCGTTCGGTGATCGCGCGGAATTGTTCGTCGCTGAGACCCTTGAACGTTTTGCCGAGCATCGCGAACCCGCCATTCTTCGGGTCGCGCGCGGCGAGATGGTAGTTCGACAGCCATCCGTGTCGGCGACCGTAACCCCACTCCGCCGCGACAATCACGAGGTCCAGCGTGTGCGTATGCTTTATCTTGAGCCATCCGCGGCCGCGCGCGCCGGGCGTGTACGCACTCGCGAGCGACTTCGCCATCACGCCTTCGTATCCGGCAGCGACGGCGTCGGCGTAAAATTTCTCGGCGTCGGCGAGATTCGGCTTGATGATGCGCTCGACGATTTCCAGGCCGGCCGATGACCGCAACTCCTCGAGCATGGAAATTCTATCCGCCCACGGGCGATCGATCGTAAGCGCGCCGTCGAGCGCGAGCACGTCGAACACATAGAGCTTCAACGGCTGTTCGGCGCGCGCTTTGTCAACGTCGCGCGTGCGTCCAAACCGGCGCATCAGATCCTGAAATGCGGCCGGACGCCCCGACGCGTCAACGCCGATCACCTCGCCGTCGAGGATAGCGTGGCTGGCGCCGATTCGATTCACGAGCTCGACCACGTCGGGGATGCTCTCGGTGATCTCGTTGAGCCGGCGCGAGAAGATTCGTACATCGCCGTCGGCCGCATGATGTATCTGCACGCGCGCACCGTCGAGTTTGTGCTCGAACGATAGTTCGGGGCCGAGCGTGGCGAATGCTTCCGCAACATCGGCGACCGGAAAGGCCAGCATCGGCTTGAGCGGCTTGACGGCGCGCGGACTCGTCGCAGAGCCGGCAGCGGCGGACTTTTCCGCGCCGGGCGAGCGAATCATCCGCACCACGCGGCCGAGGTCGGCCTCGAGCATGTGAATCCGGCGCACTTCGGTGACCGGCCGCGCGCCCATCCGAGCAATCGCCTCGAGCATCAGCCCTTCGCTGACGCCGTGGCGCATCTCGCCGATAAGAATCTTCGCGATGTACTTACCTTCGAATGCCGACGCACGCGTGAACAGCTCGCGCAGCGCGTCGAGCTTGCGGTTACGCGCGTGGCGTCCCTCGATCGCGGCAATCTCGGTGAATTTTTGGTTGAGCTCGCGAATCGTAAGCGTCGGCTCGGGATCGGCGGCGCGAAGCTTGAGCGTCATCTCGATCGCCTCGCCAAAATCTTCGGCGGCGGTGAAGATGTCCTCGCCCTGGTCGGCGCTGTCGGTCATCTCGGCAACGATTTTCCAGACTGCGCGACCGCTAATCTGGAGGCGCTTTTCCTCGCCCTGCTCGACCGCGCGGCCGACCATGAAGCGCGCCGCGATTCCAGCTTCGTCAACGTCGAGCGCGGCGAGGAACGTGCCGACCGTCTCGGCCATCTGCACCCGGCTCTGAGTCTGGCTGAGCGACTGGCAGACGACCGCGAAATCGTAAAACGAAGGCACGTACGAGATTAATCCCGCCCGCCCCGCGTTGCGCAAGCGGCCGCGTAGCGTTCTTCAGGAACCAACATCGCAACGATGCCGGGAGGCGACAGGGCCTACGGTGATCTCCTCCTTAGAAGAAGGACGCCTGTCGAGAGTGGTGAGGCGCGGCGGCGACAAATTGCTCATAGTCCTGTTCACGTCCGAGCATAGCCGCAAGCTTGTGGAGACTAAGGCGATGTAGAACTTCGACCGTAATAGGACGCTTCTCATCCCAATGAATCATGGAATGAAGAAATCCTTGCGCCGGTTCAGAGTGAAGCAAGGCTTCGACAAAGCAGGCTTCTTCTTCCGACCAGCACGGCAGGAAGTAAATAGTGTCGTCGAAGACAACAGGACGGCCTCTGACTGGGCCAACCTTCACGAAGCAGAGCTTCTTGTAGAAGCCGGAGATAGCGATTTTCCACGGTGCGAAAGTGTAGGGTCCGACCCCAAAAACCGAGAAGGCAGGCTTGTTCTTATAGATGGAACTTCCGCGCTTATGGAGTAGCGCAGCATGCCGTTTGAGATAATTCCATGTTTCTGGCGCCTTCATCCGAATATGGCTGGTATCGTCGCCGACGCGCTCTTGAGTAACCACCATCACGCGCCGACATCTGATCCGGCCGTTGCCTATGTCAGAGCTTTTCAGCATCGGGAATAAGATGGCATCTTCGAGCGCCACAGTTTCACCCAGACCGTTTTGATAGCCCTGAGAGATTGTGTTGGTGAGCTCCATAACCTTGGAGCAGTCATGCTTGATACCGGAACGCCAGACATAGCGATTTTCCGGCCCGAGAAGGTCACGGTACTTCTTGAACGCCGCAACATCAGAGATGATCTGGCCATCGAGGAAGCCGATTGTGCGCGAGCAGGCTTCAGACTCGAGGGTATCAAAAATGTCGCAGCTGAGAGTTTGGGCCTTGGGTTCGATTTCAAGGACGAAAAAGCACGCATCGACTGCCGCTCCGAAATGCTCAAGGGCATCAATCTCATAGATCCGGGCAGAGCGGAGCGAGTCCCCACCCTTTCCCCATACGTGCAGCAGTATCTTGCGAGCGACCGCCGTTTTGCAGAGCACCGCAATCGCACCAGCTTTGCCTTCCAGCCAATCCAGGTAGCGAAGGATCATCCACTCGGAGATGTCGAAGTTACTCTTTCCAGTTATAGCCTCGATTCCTTGTCGCCCCTGGAAGTTGGACTTTGCCGGCAGATTGTCGCTTTCGATAGCGCTCAGATTTGAATTCGTGACCCAAGGTGGATTGCCGACGATGAGCCAAGGCTCCCCAACCTCGGTGACGACGCTCGTCCAATCAACCTTGAAAAAGTTCCCATGCCTCATCTCGACGCCGCGTCCATTTGTAGCCACATTGGAGGCGATATACTCACGATTGATGTCGATGCCAATGATCGATTGGGCATCGGGGAAGATGGCAGTGGCGGCGGCGATGAACGCTCCTCGCCCACAGGTCGGCTCCAGGATCGAACGCGGTCGAATGCCCAGGTGGTGGAGGACCCGAGTAGCGGCTAGCGCGAGCGCTGGAGGCGTCTGGAAGTCCCCGAACTCCGTGACAGCCCTGCTTTTGCGTTCTTTGACCGCCATCACGTAATCCGCTTGATACCAGAAACCGTCCCCGCCTTCTGGATCGCACGGCCATACTGAAGCCGCCACTGATAGGCGTTCGAGATGGTCATGTAACCCTGCTCAGGTTTCTCACGGAGGAGCTGGTCCGCTATCTTTCCGGCTTCGATGTCGTCGATGAGAAGATTCTTGTCCAGCATGAACGCAATCAAGTCTTCCGCATTCCCGTCACGCTCGATGATCTCGCGCAATCCGCGCGTCATCTGGTAGTCGCCGGTGCGCTCTTTTTCGATGAAGATCGTGTGCCGAATGTTGAGTCGTGCGGTTTTACGCGCACGATTGTCAGACTTCTCGTAAACAAAGACAATCAGGTTATACCCGAGGCCGTATATCTTCTGCCGCGGATCCTTGAAGGGGCTGGAAGACTGCGGCTGCTTGATGCTCGTCACCTTAATATCGACATTGATGCTCGGAATATCTATCCCCGATGCTGAGTTGCCACCCACGAAGGAGTATTTGTCCATCAGGTGCGCGACGAACTTATGCTCAAGGTAGGTCCCTACTGTCTTTCCGTTATCGATCCCGAAAAGCGACGGCTCATTGTGGCTGCTCTCCGCCACTGCAAATAGGGCCGCTTCCGCAAGGAGGATATCGATCGTCAAGGCGGTGTTCATCGCTGCCGCCGCTTATTTGCCGTTCATAATCGCTCAAGTCCGCCTGGGGACCTGTCTCTGTCCTGTCAGCAAAAGCATATTCTTGCCCCAATTTGGACACTACTAGCCGTGACGATCGATTGTTACCCAGCTATCGGGTGCGACTTTACGAACGGCACGAATATTTTCAGAAATTCTTCGCGCGCATCCATGAACGCGTGTCCGACGTCGGGGATGATGTGCAATTTAGCACCCGGTATCTGCGACGCGATTATTTCCGAGTTCTTCGCCGGGATTAGCACGTCCTCGGCACCGGTCACGACCAGGGTCGGCGCCTTGATTTGCGGCAGGCGCTCGTAGGTCTTCAGCGTGTAGGTCGCTTCGAGCTGGCGTTGGAACGCGTACGGCGGGGTCGGATACTCGAGCAGGCGCGGAATCGCGGCCTCGAGCACATTGCGATGCTCGGCGATGTACTTCGGCGTATGCCCGAGCGGCCATCCGCGCCGAATCACCTCTTCGGGAGAAACACCTTCGCGCGGCGCGGTCAGAATTTTCAACGATTCAGGCGGCGGCGGCACGCCATGGGTCCCGCCAGCCGTGGTGCATCCGAGCGTAAGAGTCGCGGTACGCTTCGGGTGCCGCAGCGCAAACTCCTGCGCGATCATCCCGCCCATCGAGACGCCGAAGACATGTGCCCGTGGAATGTCGAGCTGGTCGAGCACGCCCGCCGCGTCATCGGCAAACATCTCGATCGAATACGGCGCGTCGGGCTTGTCGCTCTGACCGGTGCCGCGATTGTCGAACGTGATCACGCGAAACGTGCGCGAGAGATCGGTTACCAGCTCCGGATCCCACATCGCGGAGCTCGCGCCGAGGCCCATGATCATCAGGAGCGGCTCGCCATTGCCGGCCATGTCGTAGTTGAGTTTCACTCCGCCGACTTGAATCTTTGGCATTTCGATATCCTCACTTGTTAACGCAAAATCCTCGCTTCTTCATATACTCGACCGAGTTATCGGTCAGCGGCGACTCCGGCGTGGCGTCGGCCCGTAAGACCGAAGTATGTTGCGGATCGTAATAGCACATCAGCTTGATAGCCTGGCCCGCGGGAATTTGAAATTCGATTGAATCGGGAAGATTGGGCGGTCCGTAGGAAGGCATCGGCATTGTCGCCTTCTGCTCCGCCGGCGGCGCTGCGGTCTCTCCTTCGTCCTGGCACATCTTGATCGCGTCGATGCGGCAACTGCCGGGCGCGGCCGGCGACATTTGCATGCTCGCCAGATTCATTCCCGGCGGTTGTTCCTCTTTGCTCGAGCACGACGCGGTACAAGTCGCGATCGCCACGAAAATCACCAGCGCCGCGATCCTCGCGATTCTCGACATGAACGGCTCCGTCATCATCAGGACCCGCTCAGGCTGCCGTCAACGCGACCGCGTTCACGTCGCCGCGCGCTCGCACCTCATTTCCAGCCTTGCGGCATCGAAGGATCAGCTCGCTGCGCGCGATGTAAGCGATCTCCTCGATCACGATTCCGTAGCGTGCGAGGATCTCGCGGAGCTGGTCCAGCGTGTAGTGGGTGATGTGCTGATCCTTGTACCCACCGGGCATCAGGAAGCCGTAAATCGGTTCGATAATCCGCCAGCCAATCGTGGCGTAGTCGGGCGTGCCGAGGATAAGGGTGCCTCCGGCCCTGAGCACGCGATGCATCTCACTGAAAATCGACTCGTCGTATCGAATGTGTTCGATGACCTGCGAACTCATCACGCAGTCGAACGAACCGTCCTTGAACGGCAGCGCGAAGGCCGACCCGTTGACCAGCGGTATTTCGTAGCGGCGGAGAAAGCGCAGCTTTGCGTAGTTGAAATCCATGCCGACCACGTTGTTGAGGCTCTGCACGATCAGGCTCGAGCCGCATCCGGCGTCGAGTACGCGACCCGCGCCGCGCGCCCATAGCACGGTGATACGGTGGCGGCGGCGTTGCCAGTAGCGCTGCGGTGGAATCAGGCTGTAGAAGGCGCGTTCGTCGTAGTCGGCGGACATAAGCGAGTTGCGGATTTTCCACAGCGAGATCGAAGAACGGAAGATCTTCCAGCCAAAGCTGAACAGCTTCGCGTGCGAGCGTCCGGCGCCGCGGGGAAAATACGTGAACGGAACCTCCACGACGCTGAATCCGCTGGCGTAGGCTTTGACCAGGATTTCTTCCTGCACTTCGAAATTCGATGACGTAAGTTTCTGCTCGGCGAACACTTCGCGCCGGTAGAGGCGATAGCCGCTGGACATGTCGAGCACCGGTATCGAGAGTATCCGCCGCAACATCTGGTTCAGAAACCAGCTAGTCGAGCGGCGGATGAAATCGGAATAAGCGACGCCGCCGAGGACGTAGCGCGACGCGACCACGATGTCGCCGTGCTTGCGCGCCCGCCACATCTTGACGAAGAAATCGGGGTCGTGCGATTGATCGGCATCGAGCGTCAGTACGTAGTCGCCGCGCGCCTCTGCGATCCCGGTTTCCAACGCGCCCGCGTATCCGCGCTTGCGTTCGCCAACGACGCGCGCGCCGAGCGCCTCCGCCGTTTCGCGAGTGCCGTCGGTCGAAGGGCCGTCCACCACGACGATCTCATGGGTAAGCCGCTCGCGATCGAGCGCCTCGATGATCCTGGGGATCAGCACCCTCAGGTTCTCGGCCTCGTTCATTACCGGCAGAACAACGGAAACGTCCATGCGGGCTCAGTTTCCTTTATGCTCGAAGAAAAGGGAATATGCGGAACGTCGCGCGCCGGGCGCTCGCGTAGTAATCTCTTGTGGCGGATGAGGACGGGCGTGCGGAAAAAATCAATTTCAAAAATCATTGTGTTTGCGGCGATCGCTATGCTGACGGCGACCCCGTCCTTTGCGCGGGTCATCCACCGGCATCCTGTCCCGACGAAGCTCGCGCCCGAAGAAACGCCCGCAGTACCGCTGTCCGCGATTCACGTGCTCGGAGATAGACCGGCGCCGTTCGCCCTCGACGCAAGGGCCGCCTGCATGATCGACGCCGACACCGGCGCGGTGCTGTACGCGTACAACGAGCACGAGAAGATGCAGCCCGCCAGCCTCGCCAAGATCATGACGTTCTACATCTCCCTCGATGCGCTGAAGGCCGGCAAGATCGCGCCGACTACCAACGTCACGATCAGCGAGAATGCCTGGCGGCTTTCGATGAACGACACCGTCTCGCGGATGTTTCTCGGTGTGGGGCAGAAGGTCGCCGTCAACGATCTGTTGTTCGGTCTGATGGTGTCGTCGGGCAATGATGCCGCCGTGGCGCTCGCCGAATATCTCGGCGGCAGCACCGACGCGTTCACGGGGATGATGAATGACAAGGCCAAGGAAATTGGGCTCAAGGAGAGTCACTTCAACAACCCCGACGGCTTGCCCGACGAAGGCGAGTTCACCACCGCGGCTGACATGGTCGCGCTGGCGCACTCGCTCGTAACTCATCATCCGGAAGCGATCAAATACACCTCGGCCAAGGAATTCACCTTCGACAAAATCTCGCAGCCCAATTTCAACCGGCTGCTGCTCCACGACGCGCGCGTGACCGGAATTAAAACCGGCCACGTTGACGAAGCGGGCTATCACCTGGTCGCGTCGGCGTCGTCCAACGGGATGAATCTGCTGTCGGCCGTGCTGGGCGCGCCGAACGAAACTAAACGCATGACGGAATCCGAAAAATTAATCGACTGGGCGTTTCGCACTTTCGTCAGCTACCGGCCCGATCTGAAGAAGTCCGTACCCGCCGCGATACCCGTTCACGACGGCGTCGCCGAAACTGTCGCTATCGGACCCGACGGCGACGCGGCGTTTACGCTCGGGCGCGGCGAAGAGACCAAGGTGACGGTTCAATTCGAGCCCGCGGTGAGGTACCTGGAAGCGCCCGTTCATCCAGGCGATTCGGTTGGAGATCTAACGGTCTTGCTCGCCGGCAAGCCGCAAGCGACGATTCCGATCGTAACCAAAGCTGGAGTGGCTCGCGCGGGATTCTTCGGCCGCCTCGGTCAGAAGTTCAGCCGCATGCTCTAACCGCGCCGCACTACGATTTTAATTCTTCGAGGATCGCCTTCGCCTCGCGCAGATCGCTGGTATCGAATCCCTCGGTGAATAGCGCGAACACCGGCGCCAGAGCTGCGCGAGCATCGTCGCGCCTGCCGGTCTTCACCAGCAGCCGCGCCAGGCTCGACGCCGCGCGCAGCCGCCATGAGTTCGCGCCCTGACGCACTGCAATCTCGATCGCACCGCGGAAGCATCGCTCGGCTTCGGCGGCGCCGTCGGGACGCAGCAGCATCGCCTCGCCGCGGAGCCTGTGCACTTCAACCTCGAGCAGGCGATGGTCCTTTTGCTCGACCCGTCGCGCGATCTCGTCGAGCGCGCGCAGACATTCGTCCACTCGTTTCATCGTGAGATACACTTCCGCCAGCATGATGAAAGAGAACGTGTAGATCAGGTCGGCGCCGCTTGCGGCAAGTTCCTCCACTGCCTCTTTCAGCATCGCGAGGCCGGACATCATCGCCGCTTCATCGCCACGAAATTCGCCCTCGCCGGCGACCGTGCGCGCCAGGCACATCTTTCCGGCCGCCAGCCAAAACGGCAGTCCATTTTCGCGCGACAGCTCGATCAAGGCCTCCGAACGGGGCCGCACCTCGTCGTACTCATGCCGGAAATGCATCAGCACGATCGCGTACAGGTTGGCAAACGCGACGCTGAAGGGACGGCGAAGCTGCACCGCCATTTCGTTTGCCTCGTCCATCCTGCGTTTCGCCTGGTCGGGGAATCCGGCCATATGCAGCGCCCACGCAAGATTGCAGCGTGACGGTGTGACCGGCGCCTGCATCATCCGCAGATAGCGCGGAAGATCGCCGTCGAAGCCTTTGGCGGCAATCTCCAGGTGTTCGCGCGCCGCGGGAAACTCGCCCATCCAGAGCTGCGAAGCCCCCATCGCGTTGTGCGCCACCGCCGACGCGAGATCGGATTCCATGCGCCACGCCAACACGAGCAATCGATCCGCCAACAGGCGGCTTTCGCGCAATTGTCCGTTGGCGTGATCGAAGCTCCACAGCGACGCCAGCACGCCGAAGATCTCTGGCGTCTCACCGGCGCGGCGGCAAAGTTCCTGCGCACGCTCGATATTGGTCGCCAGCTCCGCCGACGAAAATCCCTGGACCGCGACCAGCAGCGGCCCCATCATCATCTGGATCTTCAGCTCGATCTGGTCGCGCTCCCGCGATTCCGGCATCGTCGCGATCAGCCGCAACGCCTCGCGCCCATACCCGATCGCGTCATTGTAGGCTGACCGCGCCCCGGCCTGCTCGGCCGCGCGGCGCAAATATTCGACCGCCTTGGGCGCGTTGGCGCTGCGGCTATAGTGATGAGCCAAATCAGCTACGTGATCGTCCAACGTCGCCGCGAAAATCTCCTCAAGCGCCGCCGCGGTGCGCTCGTGGATGACCCTGCGCCGCTGCATCAGCACCGAGTCGTAGGCGACCTCCTGCGTCAGCGCGTGCTTGAAGGTGTATTCGTTTTCGGGAAACGCCGGCTGTTCGTAGATGAACTCCGCCGCCTGCAGGTTCGACAACATTGGCGCAAGCGCGTCGTCAGGCTTGCCGACCACGCGCCGCACCAGGCCGATCGGAAATTCCTTGCCGATCACCGCCAGCGATTGCAGCAGGTCCTTGTCCACCGCCGCGAGCTTGTCGATTCGCGCGGCCAGGATTCCCTTGACCGTCAACGGTATCTCGATCGACGTGAGCGGCTTCGCAATCGACACCTTGCCGTCGCGGATCAGCACGCCTTGGTCGAACAGCACCTGCACCATCTCTTCCATGAAAAATGGATTGCCCTGGGTGCGCTCGATGATCGTCGCCTTCAACGAATCGAGCGCGATGTCGTCGCCCAACATCGCCGACAGCAGCTCGGCCGCGTTGTCGGCTCCCAGCGGATCGAGCCGCATCTGCGTGTAGTAGGTTTTGTTGCCCCAGTTGTGGCGATACTCGGGCCGATAGTTGACCATCATCAGAATTTGCGCGGTGCCGATCGAATCGGCGATCAGGTTCAGCAGCGCTTCGGACTCCGCGTTGACCCAGTGCAGGTCCTCGAAAATAAGAATCAGCGGCTGATTGAGGCTCTCGCGCACGATCAGGCTCTTGACCGCCTCGCGCGTGCGGCGGCGGCGGATCGAAGGATCCATCTCGTCGAGCCGCGCGTCGCCCGACGGAATTCCCAGCAGCGCAAACAGATGCGGCAGCGTATCCTCCAGCGCGCGATCGAGCGCAATCACTTTACCGGTGACCTTCTCGCGCCGCGTGCGTGCGTCGTCGCGATCGGCGATTCGAAAATAAGTCTTGAGCAGATCGACCACCGGCAGGTAGGCCGACGCTTTGCCGTGCGAGAACGAGAATGCTTCGAGCACCAGGCATTCAGCCTGCCGGCGCATCTTGAATTCGTAAAACAGGCGCGACTTGCCGACTCCGGCCTCGGCCATCGCCGCGACGATCTGCCCATGCCCATCGCGCGCCAGTTCGAGCGCCTTGTCGAGTTGCTCGAGCTCAGTGTGCCGTCCGACGAACTTCGACAGCCCGCGCGACGCCGACATCTGAAGGCGCGTCCGGAGCGGGCCGATCCCGATCACCTCATACACATTGATCGGATCGGTGACGCCCTTGATTCGCGCCGGGCCGAGCGGTTTCAGGTCGAAGTAGCCGGCCGTGAGTTTTTGCGTTTGCTCCGTGATGACGATCGAGCCGGTCGGCGCGAGGGTTTGCATACGCGCCGCCAGACTCATCGAATGCCCAATCGGCGTGTACTCGGTATGCGCGTCGTCGGTGCGAATCGATCGCACCACCACCTCGCCGGTGTTGAGTCCCACGCGAATCTCGACCGGCGGACTTCCCTGTGCGCGCAGGCTGGCCGAATATTTCGCCATCTCTTCCTGCACGCGCAGCGCCGCGTAAAGTCCGCGCTGGGCGTGGTCTTCATGCGCGAGCGGCGCGCCGAACAGCGCGAAGATTCCGTCGCCGGTGGATTGCACGATGTAACCGTCGTAGCGATGCATCGCGTCGATCATCAGCTTCAGCGCGGGATCGACAATCGCCCGCGCCTCTTCGGGATCGAGCCGTTCCATCAGGTCCATCGATCCCTTGATATCGGCGAACAGCGCCGTCACGGTCTTGCGCTCTCCGCCCGACGCGTCCGCGGCAGCCTGCTCCAGTCGCACGCGAACCGCAGGCTCGACGACAGACGAAGGGAGTTTCGCACTCGCGGCAGCTTCGCGAGCCGGCGTCAGTGCGGCGCCGCACTCACCGCAAAATTTGAACTCAGGTGGATTTTCGAGTCCGCAGCGCGAGCATTTGTTCCGCATCGCAGTTCCACAACTGCCGCAAAACTTCATGCCGCCCGGATTTTCCGTCCCGCAACTCGAGCATCGCATCGCAACTGAGTTTAGCTGCTCACTTTATTGAAAGTGAAACCCTCCGCGGGTTTCACGCTTCCTTCGGCAGGGGTGACCTCCTTCGGCAAGCTCAGGACAGGCTCTGCACCCGGTATTAAGATAGCGAAGACGGACCTAACTTCTCGTTGTGCGAGGAGAGGTCAGGATTGGCTCACCACTTCAGGCCCATCGCTTCGGTTAGGAACTTCATGAAAGGTGATCCGTCTGTGCAGGCTTTGGAAAATAGATCGAGGAACTCCGCCGAGCAGACTTCTTTGCGGGTGAATTCAGTGCCGCCGATGTAGTCCTTGCGCTTGATGTCTTCGATCATCGGATGGGCGGCGTCGTAACCTTTTGGCGGACGCGACAGCATGTCGCCCATCATTTCAAAGCGGGCTTTGAATCTTTTGTCGTTGATCGCGCTTTTCCATTTCGCGGGATGCGCTGCGATCGCGTCGCGGATTTTTGCGGTCGTCTCCGGCTGCGGATGCCATACGCCAACGCCGGCGAAAGCTTCGGCAGGCGAGAGCGAGAGGTAGAACGACGGCGAGCTGAAATGCATCCCGTCGCGATGACCGAAGGCCGCGGCCGCGTTGGTGCGATATGGAATCTTGTCGCGCGAAAAACGCAGATTGCGGTAGATGCGCATCATCGATCCGCCGCTCGGGCGCGGGTCCGCCACGTAGCGCGGACTTATCTTGCTCAGCCGCGGCGCGAAATCCGCGATGAATGCGAGCATCGGCTCGCGCACATCATGCTCGTAGCGCGGCTTGTTCGGGATGAACCAGTCGCGATTGTTGTTGCGGCTCAGCTCCTCGAAGAAATCGAAAAAGCGCGGAGTGAAGTAGCGCGTCCCCATCGCTCGCGAGTCAGGCCTGAATGAATTCGTTGAACATTTTGAAGAAGCGATCCGGCTGATCGCGATGCACCCCGTGTCCCGCGTTCTCGAACACTTCGAGCCGCGCCACTCCCGGCGTCATCGCCGCGGCGATATCCTTCGAGTCGGCGACCGGCAGGATCGGATCGAGTTCACCGGCGGTAATCAGCGTCGGGCATTTTATTTTTCCGAGGTCGGGCAGCAGGTTGAAGGTGTGAGATTCGTGCAGGAAGAAATCGGCGGTCAACTTAGGATTCATCACGATGCGCTGCATGGACTCGGGTATCGACGGAGTTCGGTTGTACAGCGGCAGACACTTCTTCTGATACTCGGCCATCGCTTCCGGCCCGGGATTCTCGAAAAATCGGCGCGCCACTTCGCGCACCTCCGGGCCGCCCAGTTTCTCGAACATATCAAGCGATCGATCCTGCCTACTTACGGCCGCCGTGCTGCTCAGCACCAGCTTGCCCGGATGATCGGGATGGCGCGTCGCGTACGAGATCGCGACCATCCCGCCGAACGAGACGCCGAGCACGATTGGGTGCTCGATCTCCAACGCCTCGCAAAACGCGCGCAGGTCGTCGCCCCATTGCGGGAGATTCCATTTCGCCGGATCGCCACGATCGCTGCGCCCGTTCCCGCGATGGTCGAGATAAATCACCTGCGCGGTCTCGGCGAGCCGCGAGAAGTCAGGCTTAAAGCTCGAATGATCGAAGCCGGGGCCGCCGTGCAACAGGATGATCGTCGGCACCTCGCGCATCTTCGCGCCGTCGGGCCGCAACTTCGCGCCTTCAACATCGAAGAACAAGCGAACGTCGCCGATTTGTATGCGCATCCGCGGATTTCTAACGCGAACGCCCTTCAGGTGCAAACTATCTCTCGATGCGCAGATGGAAGACGCCGTCGCGCGCGGCCGATTCGAGCACGACGTATCCTTCCGCCTCTGCCGCACCGGGGATGTCGCGGGCGCCGCGCGGATCGTCGAGCGTCAGTTCGAGCACCTCGCCGCGCGCCATCCGCTCGAGCCGGACTTTCGCGCGCGCCCAGTTGAGCGGACACTTGACGCCTCGCAGATCGAGGCGAACGGTTTTTCCGCGCGCATCCATGCCTGCATGATTCTTACCACACGGCGCGCGCTCGTGAATCCGCCGCGCGAAATCGCTAAGCTGACGCGATGTTCCTCGAAAGTCCCGAACTCTACGACGCCATCTATCACTTCAAGAACTACGCGCACGAGTGCGAGATTTTGCGCGCCGTCATCGCGGTAGCCGCGCCTGGAGCGCGCACGATCCTCAACGTCGCGTGCGGCACCGGCGAGCACGACAAGTTTCTGAAGCAGCACTACGCTGTCAACGGCATCGATCTCAACGAAAATTATCTGCGCGCCGCGCGGGTGAAGAATCCCGACGGCCGCTATACGCACGCCGACATGACCGACTTCGACTTGGCGGCAACCTATGACGCGGTGACGTGCCTGTTCAGCGCGATCGGATATGTCTGCACCGTAGAGCGTCTCAACAGAGCCGTCGCCTGCATGGCGCGTCACGTGAAACCGAGCGGCGTGCTAATCGTCGAGCCGTGGTTCACTCCTGATGCGTGGAAACCCAGCCATCCTTTCATTCACACCGGCGAAATCGGCCCTGACAAAGTCTGCCGCATGAGCCTGAGCGGCCATGAGGGCAATCTCTCTTTCATCGTCATGCACTATCTTAGGAGCACCTCCTCGGGTATCGAACACTACAGCGAGCGGCTCGAGTTGGGATTGTTCACGCGCGAGGAAATGACGCGCGCGTTCGACGCGGTGAATATGGATGTGCGCTACGACACCGAAGGCCTGATGGGGCGGGGGCTCTACATCGCGCGGCGGCGTACGTGAGAGCGCACGCATTCAGCTCGATTCTCGCGCCCTCACCCGTGCACGACACGAGTGTCGCCGCACGACCTCTCCCGAAGGGAGAGGTAAGAGGAGGGATTCTTCGCTCCGCTCTGAATGACACGAAGATACCGGGTGCAGGGGTCACCCCCTGCCGAAGGAAGCGTGAAACCCACCGCGGGTTTCACATTCCATCAAGTGATTTTGCCATCGCCGTCATCTCGCGAATCTCTCGGTTGCGCGTTTGAGGATCGCGCGCATCGCGTCCAGGCTTTGCGCTCCCACCAGCGGAAATTCGCCGATGAAAAACGTCGGCACGCCGCTGACTCCGCGCTGATTCGCCGCGAGGGAATTGTTCTTGAGCCGCATTTCGTACTTGGGCGACTTTATCGCATCACTCACCTCGCCCGCGTCGAGTCCCGCGTCTGCCGCGAGCCGCGCGACGACCCTCGCGTCGCCGATATTCTCGCCGTCGTTGAAGTACGCGCGGTAGATTCGCTCCTCGAGCGCCTCGTCGCGGCCCGACTCGCGCGCAAACTCAGTAGCGGCGAGCGCGGCACGCGAGTTGGTGAAGAGGCGCGGCGGCTTGATTTCAAATCCCACCACATCGGCCATCGCCACAATTCGATTCCACCTCGCCTGACGCGCAGCCGCGTCGCCCATCTCGCGCAGCTTGTCGGTCGGAATTCCTTCGGCGGGCCAGTCGGGATGAATCTGAAAGCCGCGCCATTCGAGCTGGAAATCGAACTCCGGCTTCAGCCTTCGAATCGTTTCGAAACCGACGTAGCAGAACGGACAGATGTAGTCCGAGAACATCACGATTTTCAGCGCCATCGAATGACTCCCATTGCGCACAATATAGGACCGGCGCTTGAGGCTCGTCAAAAGCGTCGTTTTCCGCAACCTCAAAGCTATGTTATTGAGCTAGCAAGTGCGCTCGATTCTGATTGAGGTGACGTGATGATTCTCGATTCCCTGAAGCTCGACGGCAAAGTCGCTATCATCACCGGCGGCGGCCGCGGTCTCGGCCGCGCGATGGCGGTGAAGCTCGCTGAGGCGGGCGCCGACATCGTCGCCGCCGCGCGCACGCAATCGCAGCTCGACGAGACCGCCGACGCCGTGAAGAAAACCGGGCGCAAATGCCTGATCGTGCCGACCAACGTCACCGTCTCCGCGCAGGTGAATGCGTTGGCCGAGGCGACGCTCAAGGAGTTCGGCAAAATCGACATCCTCATCAACAATGCGGGCGGCGGCGACGGCACGCTCGGCAAGCAGCTCCCGGAAATCACCGACGAAGATTGGCGCCGCGGTATCGACACGAACCTCAGCAGCCAGTTCTACGGATGCCGCGCGGTGATTCCGCAGATGGTCAAGCAGAAGCGCGGCAAGATTATCAATATCGCGTCGGGCTACGGGCTGCGCGGCGGCAAGCACAACTTCATGTACACGTGCTCGAAGGGCGGGACGATCCAGTTGACGCGATCGATGGCGCTGACTTACGCGCAGTTCAACATCCAGACCAATTGCATCGTGCCCGGAATTTTTCCGCACAACGAAGAGATGATGGTGTTTTTCAAGGGCGGAAAATTTATTCCGATTGGCCGCGTCGGCGACGACAGCGAGCTCGGCCCGCTCGCCGTGTTCCTCGCGTCGGATGCGTCCAATCACGTCACCGGCGAGCTGATCGCAATCGATGGCGGCGGACTGGCGGGCGGGATCACGCCGACCGGAGTGTCGCCGGAGAGCTCGAACTAAAATGGCAACGTCCAACTCATCGAATGATTTCTCGCTCGAAGGCAAAGGCGCGCTGGTCGTCGGCGCCGAGCATGCAGTCGGGCGCGCGGCCGCCGTCACACTCGCCGAGGCCGGCGCAAAAATCGTCATCGCATCGCAGGAACCTGGCACCGACAAGCAGTTGAAGGAAGTCGCCAAGCTGGTAACCGCTGCAGGAGCCAAGGCGGTCGTTCGCGTGCAGGACGCGGCGACGCGTGCCGACGTGTCCGCCACAGCGGATTTCGCGGCGAAAGAGCTCGGCGGATTGCACATCCTCGTCAACGCACTCGACACGCCCGCCTACGGACCGGCTGAAGCGAGCGACGACACCGCGTTCGACAAGATCATCGAGAACAATTTCAAGACGATCTGGATGTCGTGCCAGGAAGGTGCGCGTGTGATGCTCCGACAGGGCGGCGGCGTTATCGTCAATATCACGTCGGTGCTGTCAGAGCGCGGCGTCCCCAACGCGGCGCTCTATTGCGCGGCGAAGGCCGCAGTCCTCAACCTGACGCGCGCGCTCGCGCTCGAATGGGCGCGCAAGGGAATCCGCGTCAACGCGATTCAGGCCGGATGGCTCGACGACGAATCGAGTCCGGCCAACAAGAACGACGAGTTCAGCAAAACTCTACTCAAGTACCTGCCCGACAATCGTCTAGTGAAGCCCGAGGAACTCGGCGGCGCCCTGCTCTACCTGTGTTCGCCGGCAGCCGGCTTCGTAACGGGAGAATCGATCGCAGTGGATGGCGGCCTGCGCGCCCGCGTGTGAATCTTCGCGCTATCGCTCGGCGACGGTGAACATGTAATCGCCGCCGTCCCAGTCGAACCTGCGTATCACCTCATTGATGAGCCCCGACTCAACGTCGCCGGCGAGGCGCTCTACGCCGCGCGCGACTTCTTCCTGATCGGGAGCGTCGGCGAAACTTGAGATGCCGCTGCGGATGCGCGGGTCGAGGTACCGCTCGGGCCGATGCTTCCCGCAATAGAGAAAGAGGTCCTTGAGGTCGGCAGCAACGTCGTATTTTTCTTCGCACTCGATTCGGAACCCCGCTGACTTCAGCACGTCAACGGTGACGAATCGCTCGTACGGCGCTGTCGCCTTTTCCTTCATCATTCGCGGAAAGTATTCGTTCAGCCAGCAATGCCGCATCTGCTCGGCCGTGCAGTTGAATATCACCAATCGCGCGTGAGGCTTGAGCACCCGATGAACTTCCCTGAACGCCGCGACCGGGTCCGCCATATGATGATGCACGAAAGTGCAGGTCGCGCCGTCGAAGCTTCCCGCCGCGAACGGGATCGCCTCGGCGCGCGCGTTGTGCCACGCGATCGCCGGGCACTTCTCCTTCGCCCGCGCGAGCATCGTCGCCGACAGCTCGAGCCCCCGAATCGGCACGCCCGCCTGATGCATCGCGATCGTGTAATTCCCGGTCCCCGATCCAATATCGAGGTAACGGCCGTCGGCGCGCGGGCGCAGATGATGAATCAGTCGCGATAGCAGGTAAGGATCGGCCTGCCGCGTCGTGTCGTATCCCACACCGATCCGGTCGTAAAGCGCCACCTACATCTGCTCTCCGCCGACGGTCAGGACGAGTGCGCTCTCCTCGACCGCCTCGACCGAATGCTCGATTGCGCGATCCAGCGCGATCAGCATCCCCGCCGTCGCGACCTGCGACTTGCCCATCGCGACAAAATTGATCTTGCCTTCGATCACCTGCACCGTGATCGGCGCGCGCGTGTGATGCTCCTGCATCTTCGCGCCCTTCTTCAGCATCATCAGCGCGACGTTGATCCCGTCGCCCTTGACCAGCGAGCTGCCGTGCCGATCGTTCTCCGCCCATGCACGCTCGCTCCTGAGCCGTGCAATCTCGGCCTTGATATCGACCGCGACCTGCCCGCCCTGCGCCAGAAAATTCTCCTGATGAGGATGTCTTGCCTGATGCTTCGCCTGATCGGCCTGTCGCGCGCGATCGGAATCGTTAATTTTTTCCGCCATGGAGTCCTCCGCTACGACCCATTCTTTCGCCACCCGCAAATCTACGCAAACACAATCACCTGCGCGGTGGGCGGCAGGGCCGAGCCCTGCACCCAGTGTCCATTGCAATGGATACTGGGTTGCAAGGGGTCACCCCTTGCCGCCCACCGCGCAGGTGATTCATCATCTCCGGCATGAGTAAGTCCGTCTCTCCACCAGCCAACCAGATCATCGAATACTCGAACTTCGCGTCAGTCGTCACCGGCGAGGGCGACTGGATGCCCGCAGGATTCCCGCTGCCGGACGGCGGCTTCTGGCAGTATCGCGAGCCCGACGCCGTCGTGATCGTGCAGGACGGTTTTCTGCGCGTCGCCGCGGTGCCCTACACGCGCGGCCACGACAAGATCCAGTTCCTCGACAACGCCAAGCACATGTACTTCAGCACCCGCACGTTCGCATGCCCCGACGGTGGCACGATCGCATTTTCGATCGACCTTGCCGCGACCATCATCGACGGCGCGCCCGGCGATCTCTACGACGGTTTCGTTTCGTTCAACGTGCTCGATTTCTCGACCGGCGCCGCGCTCGATTTTTTCGTCGGCAACGAGACGATCGCGACGGTGTACGGCAAACTGCCGTTCCCCGGCGTGCCGATTGTCGATCCCGCGCACGGCCCGCGCCACTTCTGCCTGTTCGAGGAGATTCGCGACGCGACCGCGGCCGGCCGGCTCCATCATTTTGAAATCGCGTACGACTCCGCCGCCGACCGCGTGAGCTTCTCGGTTGACGGCAAGCAGATCCGCCAATATTCGAACGTCCCGTTCAAGCTCGGGCCGTGCACGCTCGCGCTCGGCCTGATGAGCGAAAAAGATATCGCGCCCGGCAAGGGCAGCGTCTCATGCCACGGCCAGGGCGCGGTCGGCAAATGGGGCAACATCCGAATTGCCACGATCGCGCGCTAGGCGCGGGGAGCACGATCGACAGCGCACTAATGCTGCGTGGAGTCTGAAAAAATGGAGTTCGCAGGTTTCGGGCATATCACCTTGACCGTCAGCAACTACGAAGCTTGCCTGAAGTTTTACGATCGCCTGATGACGCACATCGGAATGCGCCGTTACTTCGAGTCACCGCTCGGCGTCGGATGGTACGCGGACGAGTACATGTTCGTGATGGGACATGCGGCGCCGGCGGGCGATCGATTCTCGCAATGGCGCACGGGGCTGCATCACCTGTCGTTCCGCGCGCGCAGCCGCGAGGAAGTGGATTCGTGCTACGCGATGCTCCTGGAAATCGGCGCGAAGATCATCTTCCCCGCCGAGCCCGGCCCGTTCTGGCCCGGTTACTATTCAGTGGTCTTCGAAGACCCCGACGGCACAAGGTTGGAGATGAACTACATCCCGCCCGAGGGTTGGAAGGCAGTCGGCCGCGCAGCGGACGCGATTGCGAAGGCCAAATCTCCATTGTGAAATTCAGCCGTCGCGCGCAACTCGCCGCCGTCGTGATGCTCGCGTTTGTCCTTCGCGCAATGTGGCTGTTGCGTTCCGGCTCCGATTGGGCCGTGGGCGCCGACTCGCATCTGTATCTCGCGCTCGCTCGTGGGCTCAAAGCCGGCTGCGGCTTCGCGCCGTATATCGAGCGCTGCGGCCCTCCGGAGGTGATGCGCACGCCAGGGTATCCAGTCTTTCTGGTTTCTCTTCTCACTCATCTTCGTTTCGCGATCCTCGTACAAGCCGCGCTAGGCGCGCTGGTATGCTTCATCGTCGCTAATTTTGCCGGACGCCGCGCCAGTCCAGTCGCTGGAATTCTCGCGGCGGCGATCGTCGCCGTCGACGTGCCGACGATCCTGAATAGCAAGGAACTGATCACCGAGGCGCTTTTCCAGGCGGTGTTGACGCCCGCGATCTTCGCCGCGATCGCAGGCAGTCCGTTCGTTGCCGGCGCGACGCTCGGCATTGCCGTCCTGATTCGTCCGGTCGCGGTGGTGCTCGTTCCGCTCGTGGCGATCCCATTTATCGCGAAACGAAGTTGGCGCGAAGCGGTTACCGCTCTGTTGTTACCGATTTTGATCATCGGTGCGTGGGCGGTTCGCAACGAGCGCGTGGCCGGCGTCTTTACCTTGACCGTCGAAGGTCCGATGAATCTCTATATGTACACGGCGCCTGCGGTTATCGCGCGTCATGATCGAGTGCCGCTTGAAAATGTCGAGCTTGCGTTCGCCCGCGATGCCGCAGTGCAGGTTCCCGCGCGACAAATCCCTGCCGATGCTGAATTCGGGCAGCTCTACGGCTCCAACCCGACTATCGCAGCGCTCGAAAACGATCCTGCACTTTCAAATTTCATGCTGTCGAGGTCGGTCGCGGTAATTCTCGCGCATCCAATCGACTTCGCGATCAACACGCTCGCAGGATTCATCAGACTTGCGATTGAGCCGTACAGGCTGGAAACGGGTTGGCAGGGATTGATCGCAATCCCTCGCGCATTGGCGACGATTCAATTTGCCGCGACCGCTTTCCAGTGCGTCGTACTCGCCGTGATGTGGATTGGGGTATTTCGCACACTATGGCGTCGCCCGCGAGATTGGGAGCAATGGATACTGCTCGGCGCGGCGCTGATGTTGATTCTCCCGCCCTCGGTCTTCGGGGACGCGATCTCGATGCGATTTCGCTCGCCGGCAATTCCATTCCTCGCCGTGCTCGCCGGCATCGGCTGGTTTCCCGCAGCCGGTTCCGGCATTCGTTGATCAGTCGAACAGCGAAAAGGTCCGTGCCGACGACGCGGGCGCGACGGATCCAAATTACGGCGCATTTTGCGAAACAGGGGCTATTTCCCGGGATCCAAAGGCAAACGTTTCACGTGAAACGTTTTTTAGTTCAGGAGAACGAAACGCGAATTGGCGAGGGTCACTTCACGCCGGGGAAGCTTAGGGTGAAGCCGCCATCGACCATGATTGTTTGCGCGGTCAGGTAGCTGGCGGCGGGGAGACAGAGCAGGCAGGCGACTGCCGCGATCTCGTCTAGCGTCGGCAGGCGCTTCAGGGCGGAGCGTTCGGCGCATCGGCGCTGGAAATCTTCGTAATTGTCGCCCAGGTAGTTCGCGTAAAAGCGCGCCGAGTCGGTGTCGATGTAGCCGACGTTGAGGCCGTTGACGGTGATGCCGTGCGGGCCGAGCTCGAAGGCGAAGTCGCGCACCATGCTCTCGAGCGCGGCCTTCGCGGCGCCAAGCACGCCGTGGCCCGGCAGGTTGCGAATCGAGTCGATGCCGGAGATCATCAGGACGCGCCCGCCGTCGCGCATCACCTTGTTGGCTTCCTGGACGGCGGCGACGAAGCCGTTGACGCTCAGCGCAAAAGTTCGCGCGAGATTGTGCGGCTTGATTTCGAGCAGCGGCTTGAACGCGGTCGCGGCGGCGTTGGCGATTAAAATGTCGAGCCCGCCCAGCTCCGAGGCGGCGCGCGTGACCATCGCACGCACCTGCGCTTCATCTTCGAGATCGGCCTTGATGAGAATCGAGCGCGGCGCTATTGCGCGCACGTCGGCGAGCGTTTTCTGGGCGCTCGCTTCGTCGCGGCGATAGTTCATCGCAACCGTCGCGCCGAGGCGCGCCAGTCCGACTGCGATCGCACGGCCGAGGCCGCGCGTGCCGCCGGTCACAATCGCAATTTTTCCGTCGAGGTCGTGGTCGCCCATCAGTCTTACGAATTCAGATTTGCATAAAGGATTTTGCGAATGTCTTTGGCGAGCGAGGCGCCGTCGGCTCGCAGCTTGCGCGTGTTGAAGCCCTTCAGCTCGACGCTCACCGTCAGCTCGGCGTCGGAGATGTCGGCGGGCGTTGCGAATGCGACGCGGCCGCTCTCGGGCGTGCGCGTTTCCGCGATGACAGCATCGCCGCGGCCGTGGATCGTTACGCGCGCGCCGGCGAGCGGCGGATGTTCGCCGTCGGGCAGCGCGTCGTTGTCCAGCACGGTCACGCGGATGCTGCGCAGGTCGCGCGCGCGCTCGACCTCGACGCGCAGGTCACGCAGGTAGATCATCGGCTCGGCAAACACGCCCTGGATTCCCGCGCGCTCCGGCTCGCGCGCCGGATTTGCCTTCAGCTCGACGCGCTGCGCCGCCATCCCATGGTCGGAGGTGACGACGAACAGCGTCGATTCGAGCAGGACGCGCGCGCGGAACAAGTCGAGCACCGCGCCGATGCGCTTGTCGGTGCGATACAGCGCCTCGCGCTGGCCCTCGTGATGCGGGCCGTAGTCGTGGCCGGCGCCGTCGGTAAGCACGAACTCGTGCGCGACGAAGACGGGCGCGTCGCCGCTGCAATGCTCGAACAGGGTGATAAGTTGCGCCATGCCGCGGATGTCCACGACCTCTTCGCGCGTCATCCCAGGCATGTTGTCCGCGGCCCATCGCGGGCTCACGTCGGAGATCATGTCTGCCGTGAGCGCCTTAAGGCGCGCCTTGTCGCCGACGATACGCCGCTCGAACGCCGCGTGATCGGCGCCGCGTCCCTGCGGTTCGTGAATAGACGCAGTGATCGTCCCTGCGCCACCCGCGCGCTGGAAGGCCTCGTAGAGCGTCTCGACGTCGTGATTCAGATAGCGCTCGCCCTCGAAGACGTTGCCCTGAATCGGCACGGTCTCGCGATGCTCGCGCAGGTGGAAGGTGGGATTGACGACGTCGTGATGCCCGCACCACGCGCCGGTCAGAATCGTCGAATGGCTGGGCCAGGTGATGCTGGGGAAGTTAACGATCGAGCCGTGCGAGAGCATCGCGCCGCGCTCGACGAGACCGGCGAGATTCGGAATCGCGCCCGGATTATTCTCGAGCTGATGACGCAGTTCCGAATGCGACTGGCCGTCGAGCAGAATCATGTACACGTGCCGCGGGCGTCCCGCATTGTCGTCGATTATTTCGTCGAGCGGCTGCCCGTCCTGGCGCTTCAGATAAACTTCAGCGGGCGCGCCTGACGCGTCGAGGCCGGCGATCTTCGGAAGTCCCGCGATGCGCGCGATTGTCGGCGCGACGTCAACCTGGCGCGCGTTCAGCTTGAAGAGCCCACGGCGGACACCGGGGCCGCTGAATATCAGCGGCGCGCGGCACTGTACGATGTCGAGCGCGCCGTGCTGTCCCGGCTGGATGCCGTAGGCATAAGCCTTGGGGCTGACGACCACGTCGGGCGCGCGCGGACTGTCGAAGAGTTGTGCGATTCGCTCGTACGCATACGGATGGCTGAGCACGCGGGGCTCGAAGTATGCGCGATTGGGATCGTCGGTGCGATTGCCGCTGCGTGCGGCGGCGTCGAGCTCGTCGGCGATGGTCGAGACGATGAACGGGTCCTGATTGGCGATCGGATTCTCGCCGATCTGCTCGACGACTTCGAACGACAGCGCGCCGCGTGCGTCGGCAAAGCGCTTGAATCGAATCATCCCGCGCCGCGACCAAACTTCGTAGGCGTCGTCGCGCCACGTGATCGCGAGATCGGCGTAATCGGCGGCCGGGGTCTCGGCGAGCAGCGCGAGGATGGTCGCGTCGCCGGAATCGTACTGATGCGGATCGAGTCCCTGGCCACCGCGGCGTTCAGGGCCGTGTTCGCGCATATTGTCTGATTCGCGATTCATTTTTTCTTCGACTCTCCTTGATAGGGAAACATTGCGCCGCGCGACATGAGACGTGCAAGCGACTCAAGGCATTCTACTTAATGTTTCGTTCACATTCGCAATCCGGCCGGCGAGGATTGCGTGTGCGCGCGCATTCCCGCAATAGTGAAACCCCAAATCGGGAAAGGCAATCAGTATATGGCGCTCAATGAAGAATTTGAATCACGCATCGGAAAAGGCACCAAGGCCTCGGGCAAGCTCAACTTTCGGGGCCCGGTAAAGATCGAGGGCGAAGCGGAAGGCGAGATTACCGGAGAGGAAGTTGTAATCGCGACCGGCGCGGTCGTGAGCGCGCGGATTTCCGCCAGCAAGGTGACGATCGCGGGTGCCTTCAGCGGCGAAGTGACGGCGCGCGAGCGGGTCGAGTTGATGGCGACGGCGCGAGTGCAATGCACGATCAATACGCCGAGCTTCGTACTCAACGAGGGCGCGCAGTTCGACGGCGATTGCAAGATGCCGGCGAAGAAGCTCGCGGCTTAGGCGAATCCATCTCATCTAATGTGAACCCGCCGTGGGTTTCACACTTCCTTGGGCATCGACACCGTCGCGGGGGGGTGACCCCTGCACCCAGTTTCCATTACAATCGCTGATTCAGAAGGAGCTTCAGTTATGCGACCTGTCAAATTCAATGTCGGGCTTCCCAATGGCGATCCGGTTGCGACGCTGGCGACTGCGCGGCGAGCCGAGGAGCTGGGATACTATTCGGTTTCGATCGACGACCATTTCTTTATGCGCGGGTTGATGGCTGACGTGCGCGCGCCGCACTACGAATGCTTCACGATGCTGAGCGCGGTCGCGGCGGTTACAAAGAGCGTAAAGATGCTGCCGCTGGTTACGTCGATGTCTTATCGCAACCCTGCGCTGCTGGCGAAGACGATGGCGTCGATCGATAACCTTAGCGGCGGACGTTTTATCGCGGGGCTCGGCGCCGGCTGGTTCAAGGAAGAATACGACGCCTATAACTTTCCGTATCCGTCGAACGCGGAACGGATCGAGCAGATGGGCGATGGTATCAAACTGCTCAAGGCGATGTGGACGCAGGACGAGCCGACCTATCACGGGAAGTATTTCAAGATCGACAAGGCCTACTGCGATCCGAGGCCCGTCCAGCGGCCGCATCCGCCGATCCTGATTGGCGGCGGCGGCAAGCGTATCCTGGAAATCGCGGCGCAAGAGGCTGACATCCTGAATCTTAACCCGCCAATAACCAGGGGCTACGTCGATATCGCCCAAGCTCTCAAATTCGATCGCGCGACGGTGCTGAAACGTATCGAGATGATTCGCGGCTTCGTGAAAGCGGCGGGCCGCGCGCCGGACGCGCTCGAGCTCTCGGGCGGCGGGTTCGTGCTGATGGCCAAGGATCGCGCGACCGCGGATGCGATGGCGGCGGCGACGGCGCAGAGTCTTGGAATCGAAAACAACGAGAGCGTGCGGTCGTCGCTGCAGGTGATCATCGGCACGCCCGACGACGTCAAGCGCGAGCTTGAGACTCGAATCGAGAAGTTCGGCATGACGTATTTCTTCCTGAACTTCATGATGCCCGATACGATCGAGATGTTCGCGAAGGAAGTGATGCCTGCGTTCGCGCGCTGACTCGCCCTTTACTCCTTGGCTCGCCTGATCACGCAGGCTCGGCGCACTCTGCGTAACTGCCTGTAAAACTTTCCGCGTAAAAGTTTCAAAGTTCACACCCCCTGACCAGTGGGTTCTGCAGCTGGTCAGGGAATTTTCCTTGAATTTCCAGCTTTACTGACGAGAAGAGCAGGGCCCTGAAATTGCTTCTTCGCGGGGCTCAATGAGGGAATTCCAAAATTGAAATAGCGGCGAAGTTTGCCGACGCCTGAATAACGCATCCGGAGGGGTATGCGACATGAATCGACGGCTGAATCGGTTAAACCGAGCTACACCATTTCTACGTTCCGGGTATTCAACTCTTTCCAGCATCATGCACGCCGCGGCGTCGCCAGCAAGATTGGCGGCGATTGCGCTGATGGCGCTGTCATTCGCTTTCACTGCGGTCGCGCGGGCGAGCGTCACTGGAGATCCATCCGAGTTCAGCCTGTGTCCGATAAATTTCGCGGCGCCAGCTGACTCGGCTACCGGCTTGTTGTGCTCGCATAGCGAGACCACCGGCGGCACGCTCACTATCGGCAACTCGACCGTAACGATCAGCGACAACCCCGACACCGTCAACTTCGGCGCCTACAGCGTCACCGGGGCGGGATTTTTCGGCCCCGAAGTGATCGTGACCCCCACCAACGGCGCGGTCTTCGGCGGTCCAGCCCAGGAGGTGCCGGGCGGCTTGCTTGGACTCACAGGCGTAACGGCCTCCGTCAACGATGTTACCTCCTCGATCGAACTGGCCGGTCCAATTACGCCGGCGACGGTCGTCAACCCGACGGCCACCGCAGCGTTCTTCTGCGCGACTGGCGCGCTGGGCGACTGCGATGACGGACCGAGTGCGTACAGCGTGGTTACGGTGCCGATCAAGATCCAGCTCAACAACGTCACGCTCGGCTCAAATTGCTTCATCGGCTCGGATGCCGACCCGATTGTATTGAACCTGCAGGAGACCACGACCAGCGCGCCCGTACTCGGCAGCGCGGGGAACGCGCTCCTCGTCACCGGGGTGGAAGTGGCCGACAACACCTTCGCCGTCCCGGTGGCGTACGGGTGTGGGCCTTTGGGTACGCTCGACGCGGCCATCGACTTAAAGGTCGGGCTGCCTTCGCCGTCGGGCAAGAACTCGGCGCTGATCGAAGAGAACGGCGAAACCGAAGTCGCCAGTTTCCTCGTACCAACGCCCACCGCGACCCCAAGCGATACCCCGACGGCGACTCCGACCGATGACCCCAGCGCGACATCGACTCCCACCGAAACGGCGATAGGCACCGCAGTCGCGACCGCGACTGCTACGCTCACAGCGACGGCCGCCGCGACGGAGACTGCGACGCCGACTCCGACCGCTACTGCAAAGGTGACCATCAAGCCAGCTTCGCTAACCTTTGCCAAGCAGGAAGTGGGAACAACCTCGACCGCCAAGGACGTGACTCTGACTAATCCAAACAGCTTCTCGCTGCAGATCAACAGCGTGATGGCTTCTGCCGGAGATTTCAGCCTTTCGAGCGACGGATGCAGCGGCACTGATCTCGGACCCGGAGCAAACTGCGTAGTCGGCGTGGAGTTCACTCCCAGCGCGACCGGAACCCGGACGGGATCGTTGACGATCTCCGACGCGGCCGCCAACAGCCCGCAGAGCGTGAGTCTCTCGGGCACCGGCATCCTGGCGAAACCTACTTATTCGCCAACGCACGTAAGCTTCGGCCAACAGCCGGTGGAGGTTCCCAGCTCCGCCGAAACTATCACTTTGACCAACCCCAACAGTATTTCTCTCAGCGTGACCAGCGTCGTGCCTTCGGGCGACTTTACCACGGTCAATGACACTTGCAGCGGAACCCAGGTTGCGGCAAACGGAACCTGCACCTTTGGCGTAATTTTCACTCCCTCCCAGACCGGGACCAGAACGGGGAATGTTGTCGTCACCGACAACGCGGTGACGCCCACGCAGACGATCAACCTGTCGGGAGTAGGCATCATCGTGACTCCGACCGTGTCGCCGACCTCTCTGTCGTACGGGAGGGTCGAGGTCGATACCATTTCGGCGGCACAAACGGTTATGCTCTCCAATTCCAACGCGGTGGCTGTGACCTTCACTTCGATTACCGCCAGTGCCCCGTATGTCATAAGTGCGAATGGCTGTGGCGCCTCAGTGCCGGCGAACTCGAGCTGCCAGGTTTCAGTGACGTTCGATCCGACCTCTGCCAGCAAGCCGAATGGAACCACCGAAAATGGAAAGCTGACCTTCGTCGATAATGGGCATAAGTCCACCCAAGTAGTGGACCTCACCGGCATCGCGTTTGGAACGGCGCCGTCACCAACCGCTAGCGCAACGCCAACGGCAACGTCGGCGGCGACGGCGACTCCAACGTCAACGGCAACGTCAACGTTGTCGGCGACAGCGACTCCAACTTCGACGGCAACATCAACTGCAACTTTAACAGCGACCGCAACGGCCACACGTACGGCCACGGCGACCGCAACGCCGACCGTCACTGCGACGGCGACGACGACTACAACTGCGACCGCGACTACCACTCTGACCGCGACGGCCACCGCGACCGCAACATCAACCACAACTTCGACTCCGAGTGCGACGCCGACGAGCACGCCGGGACCTGAGGCTGGAGGCATCCTGATCGCCGGCGGCGATATCGGCGGCAAGCTGGAAGGCCTGCTGGAACTGGCGACCTCGACGGTGTCGAGCGCCGCGGCACAGGTCTTCAACACCTCGACCAACACCTTCACGGCGGTGGGATCGCTCAACACCCCGCGCGAGTCGGCTGCGGCTGTAGTGCTGCCCAACGGCAAGGTCCTGATCGTGGGCGGCGAAAACTGCCAGGCGGCGGCCTATGACGGCGCCACCAGCGGCGCCTTCCTGTGCACCGCGCTGCAGACGGCAGAACTGTACGACGAGAACACCCAGACCTTCTCGTTTGCCGGCAGCGGCAGCGACGGCCTGATGACGATCGCCCGCAGCGGTCCGAGCGCAACCCTGATCGAGGGCAGCGGCACTGCATTGGACGGCCAGGTGCTGATAGTGGGCGGCTCGACCGGCATCTCATTCCTGTCGGCCACCGCGCAGCCCGGGGAGCCGAGCGAGACCGCTCTCAACACGGGTGAGTTGTACAACCCGGCGACCGATGCTTTCACGGCGCTGCCCACTGCTATTCCGGGATGCCCGGCGGGCGAGTCGTCGACAACCACGCCGGCATGCTCAGACGCGCTGCCTTCGACGTGCGCGTCACCGACAATTGAGACTCCGATCACGGCAATCAGTGAAAGCGGAACAACTGTCACCGTCACCACTGCGGCGAACCCGCCCGGCCTGACGGTTGGCAGCAGCGTTGTAATCGCCGGCGTAGTTAACCCGACCACCGGGGTAAGTATTGCGGGCTACAACAATGTCTTCAGCGTGGCCACCATCCCGACCAGCAGCACGTTTACCTTCACCGCCGCCTCCTCAGGTTTGGCTGCGGCGAGCAGCGGCTTTACCTCGGCCGGCAACATCCTGTCGGCATCGGAAAGCGGCACGCTGGTAACTGTCAACACGACGGCGAATCCGCCGGGTCTATTGGTGGGCAGCAACGTCACGGTTTCGGCGGTGAAGATTGGAACATCGTTCACCAGCAACGGTTACGACGGCGAGTTCGCCGTGACCGCGATCCCGTCGAGCACCTCGTTCCAATACACTGCGGCCACTTCGGGCTTGGGGGCGGCGTCGGGCGGTGGAGCGGCGACGGCCGACACGTTCGAGTGCGGCATACTGGACCAGGGCGCGGCGGTGATCCCGGGCGCCAGCGGCGATGTACTTCTGGCGGGCGGCGACTTCATCGAGTTCCTCGGCGAGTCGTCGAATTACTCGTTCATCTTCAACCCGTCGATGGAGACCTTCTCGAAGACCATGGGCAACCTGGTTACGCCGCGCGAGCTGGCGTCGCTGGTTGCAATCCCGTCGGAAGGCACCGTGGTATCGTTCGGCGGCGTCGAAGCCAACAGCGCGGCCTGCCCGGCCAACAGCGGCGAGATCGTCGTGTCCACGCTGACCACGGCGGAAGTGTACAATCCGGGATCACAATCCTGGGGCACGACTGCCAACAACATGTCTGTGAAGCGGGCGGCCACCGCGACGCCGATTGTGACCGGCGCGTTGGCGGGCGACGTGATCCTGCCTGGCGGCGTCGATGTGGAAGCGGGCACGCTGCCCTCGACCTGCGTGGCGCTGACCTCGTTGGAGCAGTCGGCGCAGTCTCAGACCGATCTGTACGAACCGGGCACGGGAGCGGGCGGGACCTTCGTCGGCTCGACCGGCTCGCTCATACAGCCGCGTGAAGGGACGTCGCAAGGCTTCATCGGCGCGGGCGCCGACGAGACCCTGATGCTGGCTGGCGGCGGTGCGTGCACGCAGAAGACGCCGACCCTCGAGTCCGCACCGATAGGCACCGCAACCGCGGCGAGCGTCTGCGGCGCCACTAGCGCGGAGAACGATTTCTCTGAGCTCTACAACCAGTTGACCCAGACCTGGACGCCGGGCCCGCAATCCGCCGGCGGCATCACGACCGCTGCGATCGCGTCCGCCAGTGAAAGCGGCAACACGGTGACGATCACGATGTTAACGGCGAACCCGGTCGGGTTGGCTGTTAACGGCAACGTGACAATCGCAGGCGTAAGCGTGTCGGGATACGACGGAACCTTCCCGGTAACCGCGATTCCGAGCAGCACCACGTTCCAGTACATCGCGCCCACGTCGGGATTGGGAGCTGGGACAGGCGGAAACGCGCTGGCAGTCACTACAGCCAATGCAGCGGCGACGGCGGTGCTGCCATAGCCGACACCTCCAACAGATTGAACTGACCGGCGATGCCGTCCCTCGAAAGGGGGCGGCATCGCCGCATCAGCAGGTCTGCGCTTCGCCTGCAATCGATTGCGAGTTATGATGGCGAGCATGTTCGCGAAGGACGTGATGCCAGCAATCAGGCGCTGAGGCGCTGCTCGGCAACGAGGAGGAACCAATGACACAGACGAAAGCGGGCGCGCCGAAATCGACTGCGCGACAGTACGCAGAATCGCTTGGTCTCGCGCTGATATTGGCGATCGTGATGCGTTCGTCTTTTGTGCAGGCGTACGTGATTCCGTCGGGGTCGATGGAGCCGACGATCCTGGTTGGCGACCATATTTTCGTGAACAAGGTCGCGTACGGTTTGCGAATCCCCGAAACGATCGCGGGCGTCCACGTGCCCGGACTTTCCACCGGGAAGTACATCTTTCACCTCGCGCCGATACATCGCGGCGATATCATCGTGTTCACCGCTCCCTATGACCGCAGCA
Organism: uncultured delta proteobacterium; assembly: GCA_963711565.1. Taxonomy (GTDB): domain Bacteria; phylum Desulfobacterota; class Binatia; order Binatales; family Binataceae; genus Binatus. The sequence continues at coordinate 1,379,358 of CAVQEQ010000003.1, forward strand.
TGGACTTGATCAAGCGGGTGATCGGCGTGCCGGGAGACCGAATCCAGGTGGTCGATGGAGTCGTGTGGCGCAACGGCGAGCGGATAGCGGATCCTCATGCGTACCTTTCACACGACGCAACCTCTCGATCGCCGTTCCTCGCGAGCGACAATTTTCCGCCCCGGGATCCGCGCCATCCCGAGGCAGTTCCGGCGCCCGTGGTAGTGCCGCCCGGCAAGCTTTTCATGATGGGCGACAATCGCGACGACAGCTACGACAGCCGCTTCTGGGGCTTCGCCGATCAGAACAACGTCGAAGGCCGCGCGTCAGTGATTTACTTTTCGTGGAATCACGACGGGCCGGGAGCGCTGCCGCTCCGATGGAATCGATTCGGCAAGGTCCTGGATTAAGCGACTCCTGGCGGCTCTATTCGAGCCGGCCTTTCGTCAGGAGAAAAACAATGGACACCACTGCCGGCGAATACTATTTCACGCGACTCGAGACGGTCGCCTTCGGCATCGGCAAGGTTAACTCGCTCGGGCGCGAATTGTCGCGGCGCGGGGCGAAGCGCGCGCTTATCGTTACGGGCAAGACGCTCGGGCGGTCGAAACTGCTGGACAAAGTGAAGAGTGCGGCGGGTTCCGCGCTCGCGGGAGTTTTCACCGGCGCGGCGCAGCATGTGCCGTCGCATACGGTGACCGAGCTGGTTACCGAGGCGCGTCGCGTCGGCGCCGATGCGATGGTGAGTTTCGGCGGCGGCAGCCCGATCGACACGGTGAAGAACGCGGCGTGGCAGTTGATGGGCGGTCGCGCCGGCTCCGCACAATTGATTTCGCAAGCGGCGTCGCCGAGGGCGCTGGCGGCGGCGAGATCCTGCACATCGCAATACCGACCACGTTGTCGGCGGGCGAATTCACGCCGGCGGGCGGCGTCACCGACGAATCGACCAAAGTGAAAGGCGGCGTTGCCGATCCGCGCCTGCAGGCCAGGGTGGTGATTCTCGATCCCGCGCTGACCGTAGAGACGCCGTCATGGCTGTGGGCGTCGACCGGGATGCGCGCGCTCGATCACGCGGTCGAGGGTTCGTACTCGACGCGGCACCAGCTTGTGACCGATACGCTCGCGACGAAAGCGATCGCGCTGCTGAACGCGCATCTGCTGCCGTCGCTGCAAACGCATGGCGACGACGAGCTCGAGCATCGCGTGCAATGTCAGCTTGCCGCGTGGCTGTCGATTTTCGGCATGTCAAACACGCGCGGCGGAATCTCGCACGCGCTGGGACATCAGATCGGGCCGATGTGGAACGTGCCGCACGGCATCACGTCATGCATCACGCTACCGCACGTGATGCGCTTCATGGCCGGCGTCGCCGCCGCTCGCTTCGCACCGATCGCGGACGGATTCGACGTCCGCTTCGACGCGCGCAGCCCACGCTCATCGGCGATGGAATGCGCCGATCGCACGGCCAGGTTCATCAGCAAGTTCGAGGTGCCGACGCGGCTGCGCGACGTAGGCGTGCCGCGCGAAGAAATATCGCGAATTGCGGGAACGGTGCTCGAAGAAGTGAAGCGCGCGAACACGGTGGGGGTCGAGGTGACCCTCGAGCAGTTGGTGGGAATTTTGGATGCTGCGTATTGAGCGCGTGCAGTTACGGCCCGCGGCAATTGCGAACAAAACTCTGGCGTGTCCTAATGACATCGCGATCGATTGTCGCACGCGCGGAAATGAAATGCATTGGGCTGCAATGAAACGGAGGAACGGATGATTAAGCTGTATGGAACGTCGATGTCGCGCGCGGCCCGTAGCCTGTGGGCGTTGGAAGAGGTCGGCGTCAAATACGAGCATGTGCCGGTGGGATTCACCGGCGAGCTGCGAAAGCCGGAGTACCTCAGAATAAATCCGAACGGGCACATGCCCGCACTCGACGACAGCGGGACGTTCCTGTGGGAATCGATGGCAATAAATCTGTACATCGCGGAAAAATATGGGAAGGCGCCCCTGTGGCCGTCAACGGTCGAGGCTCATGGCGCGTGTTACCAGTGGAGCTTCTGGGGCATGACAGAGGTGGAATCGACGCTGCTGGAAATTTTTCTGAATCAGATGCAGCCAGCCGAACAGCGGGATGCAAAAGTGGCGCAGGCCGGAGTCGAGAAACTCAAGACGCCGCTCAAGGTGCTCGACGATCATTTGCAGAAATCCGATTACCTGCTTGGTAAGGAATTCACCATCGCAGACCTGAACGTAGCGTCCGTGATGAGTCTCGCGCCGCTCATTCAGCTTGATCTTTCGACGACTCCGACCGCACAGCAGTGGTTGCAGAAGTGTCTTGCACGGCCGGCGAATCAGAGAGCGGTCGCGATGAAATAGCTTGGGAGCAACAAATCAGACGCGGAGTGAATTTTCGGCAGCCATATTGACTTTGCGCGCCCCGGCTGTAGCTTTCATGTCTGTAGAGTCGTCGGCTGTGACTTGTGCCTCGTCGCGCAAGGCAAATGGTTCGTGCGGGGGAGAGACTGGACTGGGGACAATTGCAAGTTATTTTCCCACTGCTTCCGCGAGACATTCGATGAAGGAGCCAAGGTGATCTAATGCCTGCGTGCGGGCAGTGCGGCAAAGATAACCCGGAGGGTACAGCATTCTGCGGATACTGTGCGGCTCCGCTGCCGCAATCGTCGAAAGCGGGTCCCAAACTTTCTTCGCCACAAATACGCGGAGGATCGCCGCTGCCCAAGCCGTCCAACCCCGAAATTCGCACGCCAACATTCCATTCGACGGCGCCAAGCGGGGGCGGCAAGGCCAACGCCGGCTTCGAGCTGATCCCGTGGAGCGAACTTTCCTCGGGCCAGAGGGCGGGACGAGTAGCCGCGGCTTTGGTCGTCCTGCTCCTGATTTCCTTCTTCCTTCGCGGAATCTTGCGGAGCCTGGTTGGATCGCGCGCGAGTAGTGAACCCTCGCCGGTAGCAGATGGCGCGAACGCTCCGATTACCGATGGTGACCGCAGAGACGGAATCGAATCGCTCTGCAAGGTATTTCAGATCTACGGTCTGCCCAAGAACGACAGCGGCGCGACCGAAGCAGTGCACAACGCGGCCGAATTGTTTAAACTCGCCGGTAATCAGTCGCCCGAGCGGAGCACATACATCCTGACCTCGATTGTCGGGGAGTTCCGCGCCGGCAAACTTGGCGACACCGACTGCGCGCAAGCGGGAGCGCCGATCCCCACCAACCCGGTAGAGACCCCCGACAATTCGAGCCCTGACAATTCGAGTCCCGACAATTCGAATCCCGCTAGCCAGCCGGGCAGCAATCAGTAACTATCCGCGCCTGGAACGCGGGCGGGTCGTCCAGTAGTAAATCGGCACGCCGCTCAGCGCGATTAGCAATCCCGGCCAGGTGAAGCGCGGCTTCAGGATCAACAGATCGATCATCAGGGCCGACGCCGCGACTACGTAAAGTGCGGGGACGATCGGATAGCCCCACGCGCGGTATGGACGCGGCGCGTCGGGGCGGCGGCGGCGCAGCACGAATACCGCTGACACCGTCAGCACGTAAAACATCAGCTGTGCGAAGATCACGTAGTCGAGCAACTCGGAGTAAGTGCCCGACAAGGTGAGGAGCGCGGCCCAGATTCCCTGCATCACGAGTGCGACGGCCGGCACGCTCGCGCGATTGAGGCGTCCTGCAGCGGCGAAGAACACACGGTCCTGCGACATCGCGTAGATGACGCGCGCACCCGTGAGGATCAGTCCGTTGGCGCATCCGAAGCCCGAGATCATCACGAGCACCGCGGTTATCTTCGCGCCCGCGCCGCCCCACACTACCTGCATCGCCGCCGCGGCGACGCGATCGCTCGACGCGTGCGCGATTCCACGTCCCACCACAGTTGCGGCGTCCGCGGTTCCCGACGCGGGCAACTCGCAGAGGTAGGCAAGGTTGGTGAGAATGTAGAGCGCGATAACAACGCCGGTTCCGAACGCCAGCGCCAGTGGAAGATCGCGTTTGGGATTGCGCACCTCGGCGGCGGCGAAGGTCACGCTGGCCCATGCGTCGGCCGAGAACAGCGCACCGACCATCGCGGCGCCGAAGACGCCCGCGCCTATCGACGTGGAGGAACTGCCGAAGAAAGCGGCCGAACTGCCGAAGTTTGCGTGAATCGCGGCGGGATTCGGCATCAACACGCAACCGACGGCGACTATCAAACATAGCGAGAGAATTTTCGCGGTCGTGAAAGAGTTCTGCAGCCACTTGCCCATATTGAGGCCGCGCAGGTTGGCAGCGGTGAGAACCGCGATCACGATGATCGCGCCGGCGCGCTCGCCCGACAGTCCCGCGCCGCCGGCACCGAACCAGAGCGTCGAGCCGAGCACCGGCCACATGACGCCCGCAAAACGCGCGAACGCCACCGCGACCGCCGCGATCGTGCCGGTCTGGATGACGAGCAACAGTGTCCAGCCGAACATAAACGCCCACATCCCGCCGTAAGCCTCGCGCAGATAGACATACTGGCCGCCGGCGGCGGGCATCATCGCGGCGAGTTCGCCGTACGCGAGAGCACCCGCGATAGTCATCACGCCCGCGACCAGCCAGACCATCAACAGGGCGAACGGAGTGCCGACCTGGCGCGTGATGTCGGCGGAGACGATGAAAATTCCCGAGCCGATCATCGAGCCGGCAACGAGGGTGACCGAGTCGAAGAGCGAGAGACCCGGCTTCAGCTGGTTGGTGGAAGGGCCAAGTTTGGAGAGGCTCGCCATTGCGAACGCATCGTAGCAGCACCGGCCGGCGGCTGCACGTGATTGGATTGAACGATGAGTCAAAGGGCGGGCGGAGTTGTGGTGCGGGGTGAGCGGCAACCACGACGCGGTAGAGTCCGAGTCAGTGATTCGGCGGATTCCTTCGCAGCAGCGACGGTCAGCGAGTCTCCCGCGCGCCGACGGCTCTAACGGCGCGCGGGAACCCGCTCAGGAAACGAACTGAATTACGGCGAGGCCGGGCTGGCCGCGGCAGCAGGACTGCTGGCGTCTGCGGCGCTGGGCGCGGCAGCAGCGCTCGAGGCGTCTGCCGGTGCGGCAGGCGCAGCCGCGGACGCGGCAGCGTCGGGCGCGGGAGCCGACTCGTCCGATTTATTGCAAGCCGTCACGAAGAACATCGAAACTAGTGCTAGAAGCAGAACCTTGCGCATCGCTTTCTCCTTGGTTGCTCGGTGCTCGGTTGAGCGCGGAAACTTGAAACGGGGCAAGAATACGATAGGCGCGGAATAACTTCAAGCGCGCGTTTTGCCCCGTATTCACAGTCCGCCGCCACTCTCGGCGTGCAGCCCGCGAAAGAAATTTTTTGACTATTTCGCCGGCATCTGTATCATTCGATCACGATTTCGCCGTTTTAGGGGCGGATGAGGTGGAGGGTAGTCGGGTGGAAGAGCGGCGCATTATTTTCGCGGGCCTCGGGCTCGCAAATCGGCGTAATTCTCAAATCGTCGAGCATGAGCTCGACATGGTGCGAAGCGCGGAGCGTCCAATCGCGGGCGTGCCGACGCTCACGCGTATCCGCAACTGGCTGATGCCGTCGGGACGGCTGGTGGGTCCGCCGATGCGCTCGGTGGCGCGGGAGCTCGAAGAAGCCTTCCCGAGCCGCGACATCCAGGTGTAAACTCGCGCGCGCGTACGGACTCCGTTCGCGGAGAGGGAGATTACGATGAGCGCGATCTCGCGAATCTCGACCAATACGCCGTGGGAGCCGATCGTCGGCTATTCGCGGCTGGTGCGGGCCGGTGACATCGTCGCAGTCTCGGGCACCACCGCCACCGACGAGCGCGGGATGATCGTCGGCGGCGGACAGATGTACGTGCAGGCGCGCCAGGCGCTGGTCAATATTCGCACGGCGCTCGAGCGCGCCGGGCTCGCGATGCATCACGTCATTCGCACGCGGATGTTCGTCACTGACATGTCGCGCTTTGCGGAAGTGGCTCGCGCGCACATGGAATTCTTTGCCGACTCGCCGCCCGCATCGACGATCGTCGAAGTGCGCCGGCTCGCGAATCCCGACATGATGATCGAGATCGAAGCCGACGCATACGCGGGCGCTGCTACGAGCCAGGCGCCTGCGCCGAAACCGAAAGCCTCGGTCACGGTGAAAGCAAAGCCTGCGACGAAGTCCGCGAAGAAGCCCGCGCGCCGCAAGTAGCGCCCGAGTAGGACGGAATTTATTCCGTCATCCGAATCAGCGCGTGCGATTTCTCTTCTCTCTCCTGATGGGAGAGCGGTTCCTCTACGGGTCGAACGCAGTAGTAGTGTGGATTCCTTCCGCGCCGCCGGCGGAATGGAATGCGTTGGCGGCGGACGCCATGTACGGCTCGGGATAAACTCCAATCAAGATCGTGGCGAGCGCGGCCAGACCGATCGCCGCCACCAGCGCGGGCCGACTACTCAGTCGCTCGACTTCGATACCGCCCTCCTGCATATACATCGCGACTAATACATAAAAGTAGTAATAGGCAGACACTACACTATTGAGTACTGCGATTATTACCAGTCCGACGTATCCCTGCCGCAGCGCCTCGCTGAAAATAAAGAACTTGCCGACAAAGCCGGCCATCGGTGGGACCCCGGCCAGAGACAACAGGAAGATTGCCATCGCGCCGGCGAGCAACGGCTGCCGCATCGCCAGGCCGCGAAAATCGCTGATTTGATTGCCGGTTTCGCCGCGCCGTTCGAGTGCGATTACTACTGCGAATGCGCCGAGATTCGTGAATGCGTAGCCGAGCAGGTAGTACAGAATCGCCGGGCCCGATCGCACTCCCGCCGCCAGCCCGAGCAACAAGTAACCGGCGTGCGCGATCGCGGAGTACGCAAGCATCCGCTTGATATTGGTCTGGACGACAGCGATTAGATTTCCGGCGGTCATCGTCAGCGCCGCGACTATCCATAAAACGATCTGCCAGTGCGCGCCGACCGCCGGAAAATCGACGAGGAACACGCGGACGAAGGCGGCGAACGCGGCGAGCTTAACGCCCACCGCCATGAATGCGGTCACGGGCGTCGGCGCGCCCTCGTAAACGTCGGGCGTCCACATGTGAAACGGCACCGCCGCGACCTTGAAGCCGAAACCGATCACCAGCAAGCCGATGCCGAGCAGCAAGAGCGGATTTGATCCCAGCGCGCCTGAGGCGATCGCCTCGTGAATCGGGCCGAGCTTGATCGAGCCGGTCGCCGCATACACCAGCGCGATTCCGTAGAGCAGGAACCCGGTCGAGAACGCGCCCAGCAGGAAATATTTTATCGCCGCTTCATTTGATTTCGCGTTGCGGCGCATGATGCCCGCCAGCACGTAAACTGGTATCGACATCGTCTCGAGGCCGAGGAAGATGACGATCAGGTCGCCGGCCGTCGCCATCAGCATCATGCCGACCGCGGAGAACAACAGCAGCGAATAGTATTCGGCGCCGGGAATGCCGTTCTCGGCGGCGTAGTCGAGCGACATCATCACGGTGAACATCGCGGCGATCAAAATCAGCAGCTCGAAAAATGCCGCAAAGCTGTCGATCGAGATCGCGCCGGCAAATGCGACGCCGGACTGGCCCACGATTCCGAGCGTGAACACGAACGCCACGCCGATCGACGCGAGCGTCACCAGACCCAATCCTTCACTTTCGCCGTCGTCGATGCGCACTCCGGCTAGCAGCACCACGATCGCAGCCACGGCCACAATCACCATCGGCAGGATCGGCAGCCAGACGAAGTTGATAGCGGCAAGGTTGAAAGGACTCATCGTGCAACCGCCGCAATTTCGGGCTCGTGAGCCAATGCCGGCACAGCGGCTATTCGATTCGGCTGTCGTTCAAGCTCGAGCTGAGCCTCCGCGAAGTTTGCCCGCGCGAGCATCGCAGTCACTGAGGGTTCGATGCGGCTGATGAGTGGGCGGGGGAAAAGTCCCATGAACAACATCAGCGCGATCACCGGCACCATCACCGCGATCTCGCGAGCGGTCAGATCGCTGATCGTCTCGTTCACCGCCTTGGTGATCGGCCCGAACATCACGCGTTCGTAGGTCCATAGCAGGTAGAGCGCACCCAGGATCACGCCCACGACCGCGAAAACAGTAGCCAGCCTGAGCCGGATGAACGCGCCGAGCATGATCAGAAACTCGCCGACGAAGCCGTTGAGCCCCGGCAGCCCCATCGACGAGAGCATCACGATCATGAAGATCGCGGCGTAAACCGGCACGCTCTTCCAGAGACCGCCGAACTCGGAAATCTCGCGCGTGTGCCGCCTCATGTAGAGCATTCCGATCAGCAAGAAGAGTCCGCCGGTCGAAATGCCATGACTGAGCATCTGATAAATCGCCCCGTCGATACCCTGGGGGTTGAGCGCGAAAATTCCGAGCATCACGAAACCCAGGTGACTAACCGACGAATAGGCAATCACGCGCTTGAGGTCCGGCTGCACCATCGCGACCAGCGCGCCATAAATGATCCCGACTACCGCGAGCGCCATGAACAGCGGAATCGCCTCAACGGCGACAGTGGGGAACAGCGGAATCGCGAAACGCAGAAAACCGTAGGTGCCCATCTTGAGCATCACGCCGGCCAGGATCACCGAGCCCGCTGTCGGCGCGTTGGTGTGCGCATCGGGCAGCCAGGTATGCACCGGCCACATCGGGACCTTGATCGCGAACGCGAGCGCGAACGCCGCGAACAGCCACCGCGCCTGAGTAGTAGTGAGCGGCACCTGGTAGAGCAGCGGCAAATCGAAGCTGGTGCGGTTGAAATGCACGTGCGCCTGGTACACCAGGTACAGGATCGCGACCAACATCAGAAACGAGCCGACCATCGTGAACAACACGAACTTGATCGCGGCGTAAATCTTGCGCCCGTGTCCCCAGATGCCGATCAGGAAGTACATCGGGATCAGCATCACTTCCCAGAACACGTAGAAAAGGAACAGGTCGACCGAAAGAAGCGTGCCGAGCAGTCCGGTCTCCAGCACGAGCATAAAGAAACAGAACTCGCGCGGACGCTCCTCGATATCGCCGCCGCCCGAATAGAGGAGCGACAGAGTAATCAGGATAGTAGTCAGTAGAACCAGGAACAGGCTAATGCCGTCGATACCAATATGGTATGTAATGCCGAATGACGGAATCCAGTCGTATTGCTCAACGAATTGGTAATCCGCCATCTGCGGATTGAATTCATACAAGACATAGAAGCTGAGCGCGAGCGGCAGCAGCGAGAAGACGAACGCGGAGTTCCAAATCGCCCGCTCCTCGCTCTGCATCAGGATAAAGAGCGCGCCGATCAGCGGCAGGAAAATCAATGCTGTGAGCACGCCGCCGTTCATCGGCCCGTCACCAGGAACACGTAGTAACCTACGATCCCCAACGCGCCCAGCAGGTAGATGAATGCGTAGTGCTGGACGTTGCCGGTTTCTGCCCGACGCGCGACCTGGCCTGAAGTCTGGACGGCGAGCCCGGCGCCATCGGCGGCGCCATCGATTACGAACCCATCAATCGCGCGGTTGAAGACATTGGCCGACACCCAAAAGAGCGGACGGGTGACGATGAAATTATATAGTTCGTCGATGTAATACTTGTTGAGTAGCAAGTCGTACGGAGCTTTCAGCCGCCACGCAAGCAGGAACGGTATCCCCGGCAACCGGATGTACAGCACCCAGGCGAGCGCGATTCCGATGATCGAGGCGACCAGGGGGAGCGACATTGTAACTGAACTCGCCTCGACATGCGGTGTGAACGTACCAACCGCCGGCGCGAGAAATCGCACGAACGCGTTTCCCCAGAGTAACCCGTCTGGAAGATTCACCCATCCGCCGACCGTCGCGAGAATAGCCAGTACGATTAGCGGAATAGCCATAACCGCCGGCGATTCGTGGATGTGAGCCACCTTGTCGGAATCGACGCGCGAATCGCCGAAGAACGTCATGAAGATCAGCCGGAACATGTAGAACGACGTGAGGCCCGCGGTGATCACGCCGAGGATCCAGAGCCACGAATGTCCCGAGTCGTACGCAGCTTCGAGAATCAGGTCCTTGGAGAAATAGCCGGAGAACGGAGGTAAAGCCGCGATGGCCAGCGTCGCGATGAACATCGTCCAGAACGTGATCGGCAGCTTCTTCCGCAACCCGCCCATCTTGTTCATGTCCTGCTCGCCGCCCAGCGCATGCATCACGGAGCCGGCGCACAGGAACAGCAGCCCTTTGAAGAACGCGTGCGTCATGACGTGGAAAATTCCCGACGCGTACGCACCCGATCCGACGCCGAGAAACATGTAGCCGAGCTGGCTGATGGTCGAGTACGCGAGCACTTTCTTGATGTCCGGCTGTACGATCGCGATGCTCGCGGCGAACAGCGCGGTGACCGCGCCGACAGTCGCAACCACGTCGAGCGTGCTGGGCGCCATCGTGTAGAGAAATCCGAGCCGCGCAATCATGTACACGCCGGCGGTGACCATCGTCGCCGCATGAATCAGCGCGCTGACGGGAGTCGGGCCGACCATTGCGTCGGGCAGCCAGACGTAAAGCGGAATCTGCGCCGACTTTCCGGTCGCGCCGATGAAGAGCAGAAAGCCGGCCGCGGTCGCCGCAGTGACGCCGAGCAGGGCGGCATTGTTGCGGAGCTCGACGAAGTTGAGCGTCCAGACGCCGTGCGCGCCGAGCGTGGCGACGATGGTGAAAATCCCGAGCAGAAAGCCGGCGTCGCCAATTCGATTTACGACGAACGCTTTGCGCCCGTTATAGGCAAACTGAGGATTCGTGTACCAGAATGCGATTAGCAAGTAGCTACATAGCCCGACGCCTTCCCATCCTACGAACATCATTAGCAAGTTGTCCGCCAGAATGAGTATCAACATCGATAGGGCGAACAGGTTCATGTAGGTAAAGAAGCGCGCGAAGTCCTCGTCGTGCGCCATGTAGCCGACTGAGTAAAGATGGATTAGTGCGCCGACGCCAGTGACTATCATCACCATCACGCCCGATAGTGCGTCGATGCGCAATCCGAGGTCGGTGTGGAAGCTGCCGGCTTCGATCCATCCCCATAAAGGCATGGCGAGCGCGCCGCCCGGCGGCATCGCGAGCAGTTTCACAAATGCCCACGTCGCAACGCCGAACGCCGCGAACATCACGCCCGGTCCAACCACGTTGACCACGCCGCGTCCCCGTCTGGCGCCTAAGAACAAGTTGAACACGACGCCGAGCGCGGGGAACAGCAGGATTAGCGCGAGTGCTGGAAACTCAACTGTCATTGGGTGTTCGTCACCATCTCATCAGCGTTAAGTCGTCGGCGTGGACGGTCTCGCGATTGCGGAAGGTCGAGATGATGATGCCCAGGCCAACGGCCGATTCCGCCGCCGCCACCGTCATCACGAAGAACACGATCACCTGGCCGTCCATCGAGCCGAGCCGGCTGCCGATTGCGATGAAGGCCAGGTTCACGGCGTTCAGCATCAGCTCGATCGACATGAACATCACGAGAATGTTGCGGCGGATGATCACGCCGGCCACGCCGATGGCAAAGATTATCGCGCTCAGCGACATCATGTAGGGGAGTGGAATCATGATGCGGCCTTTCCCGCCGCGCGCGGATCGTTCGTGCCGGGCAGTTTGCGGGCGAGCGCGATCGAGCCGACCACCGCCGCCAGCAACAGCACCGACGTTACCTCGAACGCGATCAGGTAGTCGGTGAACAGCTTGCCGGCGAGGCTCGCCAGCGAACCATAACCTGAAGGCTCGTGAGTGAACTTCACCTGGAGATGCGGAGGCGAGAGGATCAAAAACAGCTCGGTCACCAGCAGCGCCGCCGCGAGCGAGCCGAAAAACTTGAGCACAAGATGACCCGTCGGCCCCGCTTCGACCTGAAGATTCAACAGCCAGATGACGAACAGGAACAGGACCATGATTGCGCCGGCATAGACGATGATTTGCAGAAAGCCGACCACCACCGCGTCCTCGGCGATAAAAAGAATCGCGACGACCAGCAGCGTTCCGATCAACGCAAGCAGCGAATGGATCGGATTGCGCTGAACGATCACACCGAGCGCCGAGACCACCGCCAGCGCGCCGAGAAAGATGTAGAGGGCTGGCGGCATCATTGGACTCTCCCGGTTGCCACCACGACGAATGCCGTCAGCAGCACGTTGAACAGTCCGAGCGGCACCAGTCCTTTCCATCCGAGCCGCATCAACTGATCGTAGCGAAAGCGCGGCAGCGTCCATCGCACCAGGCCGAGAAAGATGCACAGCGCGACGACCTTCACCAGGAATGCGACGATGCCGAGGATCGATACTGCCAGCGCGGGGACGGCGAGAAATGCGCCGCCCGGCAGGTGAAAGCCGTCGTGCATCAGCCACGGAACCTGCCATCCGCCGAGAAAAAAAGTTGTCAGCAGCATCGCGACAAGTGCCTGCTCGGCGAAGTCGGTCAGCATGAAGACCGCCTGCTTGCCGCCCGAGTATTCGGTGAAATAACCCTGGATCAGTTCCGACTCGCTTTCGGGCAGGTCGAACGGGATGCGCTTGGACTCCGCCGCGCCGGCCACGAGCAGCAGAATGAACGCGAGCGGCTGCACGAAAATCCCCCAGCGCGGCAAAAATCCGAACCACACACCGCCCTGCCCGCGCACGATTTCCTGCAGGTTCAGCGTGCCAAACGTCATGATCACCGACACGATCGCGAGTCCCATTGCCAGCTCGTACGAGATCATCTGCGCCGTCGCGCGAATCCCGCCGAGCAGCGCCCATCGATTGTTCGACGACCATCCCGCGAGCGCGACGCCGTACACGCCGAGCCCGATCGTCGCGAGCAGGTAGAGCGCGCCGGCGTTGAGGTTGGCGGCTTCGAGCCCGATGCGATGGCCCGCGATCGAAATCGAGTCGCCGAACGGGATCACGACGAACGTGATCATCACCGGGAACAGCGCGAGGAACGGCGCCAGCGTGTGCAGAAATTTGTCCGCGCCGGCCGGAATGAAATCTTCCTTGGTGAACATTTTCACCGGGTCGGCGATGGTGGTGTTGATGATGCCGAGGTTCGGCATCCCCATGCGTTTGCCGAGGCCGGTGATCGTCACGCGATTCGAGCCGATGCGGTCCTGGATAAGCGCGCTGCCCTTGCGCTCGAAATAGAGCAGGAACAGCGACAGGTTCAATCCGAGCACTATCATCAGGATCGCTTTGATCGCGCTGGCGACTAATTCAATTGTCACGGGCGGCAAGCTCGTCGATAAGTTTGAGAATGCTTTCTTCGGTGAGATTTTCGAAGTAAGCGTCCTGATTGAGCTGGAGCATCGGCGCGGTGCCGCACGACGCCAGGCATTCGGCCGTGTCCAGCGTGAACTTGCCGTCGGGCGTCGTCTCGCCTATCTCGATTTTCAATTTCCGCCGGATGCAGTCCACGATTTTGTCCGCGCCGCGCAGCCGGCACGAGAGATTCGTGCAAACGTCGAGCAGGTAGCGCCCGACCGGTTTGCGATGGAACATCGTATAGAACGAAACCACGGCGCGCACGTGCGCGGGCGGCAATTCCATCAGGTGCGCGACGTAGTCCTGGGTCGCGTCGCTGAGCCAGCCGAACTCGCGCTGCGCGATCCACAGCGTCGGCAGCAGCGCGGCCTGCCGTGTCGGGTAGCGGCCGAGGATTTGGCGGTACTCGTCGAGCGCCGCGTCGGAAAACCTGGGTTGATCGTTCTCGGGCATGGCAGAAGTATTACAGGGCCTTCAACGTCGAGGTTCTTGAGTTCGGGAATCTAATGATTGCTATCTAAAATTTCGCAAATCCGCCAGAGGCGCAAGCGTGACCCGATGAGGAGGTCGCGAACTTGCGGGGTTAGTCAGAACGGGTTATCTATCGTCCGCGACTTCGAGGCAAGAGGCAGCAGTCGTTTCGACTAAACGGCCAACGCGATTTCGTTCCGGAAATGCCTCGAAAAAACTTGCGCGATGCGAATAATTGCGGGACATGCTCACGGCCGACGGCTAAAGGCGCCGCGCGGCTTGCTCACCCGGCCGACGTCGGCGCGGGCGCGCGAGTCGATTTTCTCGCGCCTCGCGGTGCGGATGGATCTCGACGGTGTTCGCGTGCTCGACATTTTCGCCGGCAGCGGCTCGCTCGGCATCGAGTCGCTCTCCCGCGGCGCCGCGCACGTGACGTTTGTCGATTCGTCGCGCGATGCGGCGGCGGCGATTCGTGCCAATCTCGCGCAGCTCGAGCTTTCCGATCGCGCGCACGTGCTGGTGTCCGAGGTGCATCGCGCACTCGGCGAACTCGGACGCGCGCACGAATCGTTCGATTTGATATTTGTCGATGCGCCGTTCAAGGACGACATGAGCGCGGAAGTTTTAGCGATGCTCGGCGAATTCAACCTCGTCGCGCCCGCCGGATGGATAGTAGTGGAACAATCGAAACGCGCGCCGGCGGCGCCGTCCGCTCCCGAAGCCCACGAGCGCGCGTTCGTCGCAACCATCGGCGATCACCGGATCGCCTTTTACCGGCGACCCGCTCCGGCGCCGAGTGCAGAGTGACGGTCTGAAGAAAATGACCAAAAGCAAAGAGCGCACTCCGTTGATCGCCGTTTACCCCGGCAGCTTCGACCCAATTCACAACGGTCACGTCGATGTCATCCGGCGCAGCGTCGCGATTTTCGACGAAGTGATCGTCGCCGTCACCTACAATCCGCACAAGGACGCGGCGCTGTTTTCCGGTGACGAGCGCGTCGAAATAATTCGCGAAGTCATCCACGACCTCGAGCCGCGCGCGCGGGTCGATAAGTTCAGCGGGCTGTCGGTCGATTACGCGGAACGCATCGGCGCCAAGGTGTTGATTCGCTCGCTGCGCGCCGTGACCGATTTCGATTACGAGCTCCAGATGGCGCAGATGAACAAGACGATGAGCCCGAACGTCGAGACGGTTTTCATGTTCTCGAACCCGCGGCTGTTCTTCAGCTCGTCGCACCTGATCAAGGAAGTCGCCGGCTACGGCAAGCGCCTGCCCGAGCTGGTCCCCGAACTCGTAATCGAACGCCTGCGCGCAAAGCTCAAAGTCGGTTAAGCGGTTTTTTCAAAACGCCGGGACAGATACAATCGGTGCTCGTTCATACCACCGCACGGGTGGTTAGAGATCTGGATTTAACCCAATGTTGAAGCTCAATCGCAGAATCGCCGCAATCAAACCGTCCGCTACGCTGGCCGCCGACGCCCGCGCTACCGAGATGAAGCTCGCGGGAATCAACGTCATCTCGCTGGCTGCCGGCGAGCCCGACTTCGACACGCCCGACCACATTAAGCGCGCCGCAATCAAAGCGCTCGACGCGGGCCAAACCAAGTACACGCCGGTGGGCGGGACCGCGGCGCTCAAGAAGGCGATCCAGCTGAAGCTCAAGCGCGACAACCACCTCGACTACGAGCCGAGCGAAATAATCGCGTCCGCCGGATGCAAGCAGGCCGAGGCCAACGTGATCGCCGCGCTGTTCGACGAAGGCGACGAGGTGATCATCCCAACGCCGGCGTGGGTCAGTTTCGCCGCGATGGTTTCGCTGTCGGGCGCTGAGCCGAAGTTCGTGCCGTGCTCGGAACAATCCGGTTTCATGCTCGAGCCCGAGGCTTTACGCCGCGCGATCACTCCTCGCACGCGCGGCATCATGCTCAATTCGCCGTCGAATCCAACCGGCGCCGTGTACGGTCCCGAGCAACTCACCGCGATCGCGCGCGTGCTGGTGGACACCGACATCTGGGTGATGTCGGACGACGTTTACGAGCATATCGCTTACGGCGAGTTCGCGCCGCACTTGTTCCAGATCGAGCCGCGGCTCACGTCCCACGGCATCGTCTTCAACTCGCTGTCGAAGACCTACGCGATGACCGGATGGCGCATCGGATTTGCGGCCGGGCCGAAGGAGGCGATCGCGGCTGCCGGCCGCTTGCAGAGCCAGAACAGCGGCAATCCCAACTCCATCACGCAAGCCGCCGCCATCGAGGCGCTGACCGGCCCGCAGGACGCGCTCGCGCCGATGCTCGAGGCATTCCGCGAGCGCAACGCGCTGGTGGTCGAGCGCGTGCGGCGAATCCCGGGCTTCAGGCTGCCCAACGTTCCGCAGGGCGCGTTCTACGCGTTCCCGAACGTGTCGGAATTGATCGGCGGCCGCTTCGGCGACAAGAAAATCACCGACGGCGACACGCTCGCGGCGTTTATCCTCGACGAGGCGCACGTCTCGCTCGTCGGCGGCAACGACTTCGGTGCGCCCAATCACGTCCGGCTTTCGTACGCCACCTCGACGAAGAATCTGAACGAGGCATTCGATCGTATCGAGCGCGCCGTCGCGAAGCTCAAGCGCTAGCCGCGATGGCCGAGCGGGCGGGTTCACGCACCTATCTGCGACGGCTGCCGATTACCACGATTGCGGCCACGATCCTCGCGATCGCCGCGGCGCTCTCGGTCGCCCAACGCATGCGCGCCGTCGCGCACCGTTACGACAACGTCGATTTCGTTTTCTACTACGGCTGGTGGACCGACTATTCGAGCGGCGGCGACCCGTGGGTGGTGCATAGCAAGTCCATCGAGATGCGCCCCGGCGTCGTGCGTCCGCGTTATTGCAACAACACGCCGTTTTTCGTCGAGCTATTCTCACCGCTGGCCAGACTCGACCAGAAAGCCGCCTTCTGGACCTGGCAGGCCGGGCAACTGCTATGCCTGGTGCTCGCCGTGCTGATGCTGGCGCGCGGGAACGATCCGCCGCTCGAGACCGCGGCGACGATTATCGTCCTTTCACTGCTGCTGCTATCGCGCCCGTTCGCCGGCACGCTCGTGGGCGCCGAAGTCACGCCGACGCTGCTGGTGCTGTTGGCGGCGTCATGGTTCTGCGCGAGGCGAGAGCGTCCGGCGCCCGCCGGTATGTGCCTCGCATTGGCGGCGCTGGTGAAGCTCTACCCCGTGACGGCCGGCGGCTATTTTTTATTTTCCCGCCGATGGCGTGCGCTCGGCTGGGCCATCGGATTCTTCGTGGCCGGCGTGCTGCTGACAAATCCCGCGCACTGGATCGAGCTCGCTACTCAAGAGATGCCAGTGTCCTATCGCAACGTCGCGCGCGCCGAACTCACCGTGCTCGCGTTTGTGCGGAAAATCGTCGCGCACTTCGCCGGCACGTTAACGATCGCGGCGCCGTTCTTCGCCGTCGTCGGATTCACCGCGCTCATCGACCTCGCGCTGATCGTGATTGCCGCGGCGTCGTCGCTCACCAGCCAACGGCGCGACGATCTCGACGGTCTCGTGTTCGGACTGTGGGTCGCGCTTGCGCTCCTGATGTCACCGCTCGCGTGGATTCCTGAAACGCTGCTGCTGCTGCCCGCGTACCTGTTCGGGACGCTCGCCGCGTGGAAAGGTTTCCAGCGACGCGAACCAGCCCGTCAGACCACGTTGATTGCGGGCAGCGTGATACTCGCCGGCTGCATGGTGACCGCATTGATCAAAGCGGTGCCGCATCCGGGATTTCCGATGCTGCTGGCAGCGTACTTCGGCACCGCGCTGATCGTTCGGGCGCGGATGCAATCGGAGGCTTAGGGCTTCCGCCACGGGGCGGGCAATTCTCCCGTGTCGAGCCATCGCACGTACTCGGCGAGAATCTCGGCGTGATCGAATGCGAGCGGAGTCGGCGGATTGCGCGGATCGCACAGCGTGGCGTTCTTCGCGTCGTCGGCGCCGCGTGGCGCCCCGGATGCGCGCGCGACGTAAACCACTGTGATCGTCTGGCCGCGCGGATCGCGATCGGGCCGCGAATACACGCCGAGAATCGCGCGAAGCTCGACCTCGAGCGAGATTTCCTCGCGCGCCTCGCGCACCGCAGCCGCCTCGACGGTCTCGCCGAAATCGACGAAGCCGCCGGGAATCGCCCATCCCAACGGAACATTGCGACGCTCGATCAAGACGACTTTATCGCCGACCTCGGCAATTACGTCGGCGGCTATCGGAGGGCATTTCGGCCGTGGCATGATGCGATTCTAACATGGCGGTAACTTTATGCAGGTAGCTCGGCTTTACGATTTCGGGGATATCCGCGTCGAGGAAAGCGCCCGACCCGCGGTCGGCGCCGGCGATATTCTGGTCCGCGCGAGCGCGTGCGGCATCTGCTCGGGCGACATCATGCCCTGGTATATCAAGCGCAAGGCGCCGCTCGTGCTGGGCCACGAGCCGGTCGGCATCGTCGAGCAGACCGGCCCCGCGGTGCGCGAATTCAAGCGCGGCGACCGCGTCTTCGTGCATCATCATGCGCCGTGCTTTCAATGCGCGGCATGCCGGCGCGGCGAGTATGTGCAGTGCGCGACCTGGCGCGCGACCAATATCGTGCCGGGCGGGATGGCGGAATTTTTTCTGGTGAGCGCGGCAAATCAGCGCGACACGCTGCGGCTGCCCGACTCGATCGCCGACGCCGACGGCGTGCTGATCGAGCCGGCGGCCTGCGTCGTCAAGTCGCTCAAGCGCTCGGGCCTGAAGGCCGGCGAGTCAATTCTGATTATCGGTCTTGGCATCATGGGCATGATGCACGTGAAGCTCGCGCGGCATCTCGGCGCCGGGACGATCATCGGCGCCGACCTGTTCCATTCACGCGCCCAACGCGCGATCGAGCTCGGCGCCGATCGCGGGATCGTCGTCGAAGGCGACAACCTGGTCGAGCAGGTGCGCGAAATCACCAATGGCGCGATGGCCGACGTTGTGATCGTCGGACCCGGCACGTCGAAGGCAATCGCCGCGGGAATCGCCGCCGCGGGCAAAGGCGCCACCGTCGTTCAGTTCACCGCGACGCCGCCCGACGACGAGTTGATCGTCAAGCCGCACGATCTCTATTTCAACGAGACCCGGCTCGTCCCCAGCTATTCATGCGGTCCCGACGAAACGCGCGAGGCGTTGTCGCTGGTCGAGCGCGGCGTAATCAATGCTCGTGAACTGGTGACGCATCGGTTTCCGCTGGCGCAAATAACCGAGGCATTCGCGACCGCGCAGAAGCCCGAATCGCTGAAAGTGATTGTCACGTTCGCGAGTTGAGGCCGGAAAACGCTGAAGCCGGAGCTGAATACTCAGACCGGCGGTGGACTGATAGACGAACGAGGGCGGCTGCCGATGCAACCGCCCTCGTTACTATCAAGCCTGAGCGAAATTACGGAGTGGCAGGAGCCGGTGCCGGCGCCGCGCCGCTATCGGGTGCCGGCGCTGCGCCCGCGTCAGACGGTGCCGCTGCCGCCGCCGCATGGTGGTGATAATGATGATGCACCATGTGAGGCGCGCCGGACATCGTCTTCGACGCGATCGCTTCCGCGCGATCCGCGGCCGCCTTCGCATCACTGGCCGCCTGCTCTACGCGGCTTGCCGCCGCCTGAGCCTCAGCCGCCGAAGCCGCCGATTTCTGCGCCGCCGCATCGGCACGCGCCGCAGCCTGGTCAGCTTGATTCGCCGCGTTAACGGCGCGCTGCGCTGGATCCGGCTCGTTCGACGAACATCCCGCGAGCAACGAAAGGGCCAACACAGCCCCGGCAAGACCGACCAGTTTTGAAGATTTTCTCATTAACCCTTCCATTTATTCCTCCTAAGGAATGCGCAAGAGCATTGCTAAGTGATTCACGGCCCCTGCATTAAGACTCTCAATTTGTCGCACAAACTCCCAGCCCTGTGCAAGCCTTTGTTGTGCGAGTTGCTACCGCAAATACTATTGACCCGAGTTGCTATTTGTATCTAGCGCGGCGCAATAGCATGTTCATGAAGACGCGATTAAAACTCGCTAGTCAACCTGTTGCGCCGAATTCATTTACATCCACTCACAGTGGGGTATTCGGCCTCATTGCTAATCTTCTCGCGCTCGGCAGAGTCGTGTGTAGCTACTCATAACGGGTTACGATGTAACTATTGCGGGTGCGCGCGAACGACTATTCGATGCACTCGTCGTATGGTTCCCGATTGATCGCTCTTTTCGTCCCCGCCGGAACCATCTCGAACTGTTCCGTGATTGCCAATCTTGAGCTCTGCGACTAGAAGTCGTCGCCGCCGAAGTCGTCCATTCCACCCATACCGCCCATGCCCCCCATTCCACCCATGCCGCCGCCCATTCCTCCGCCGCCAGGCATCGCCGGCATCGGCGCCGGCTTCTTCGGTGCTTCGGCCACGGCGGCCTCGGTCGTCAGCATCATCGACGCGGCGCTGGCTGCGTTCTCGAGTGCGGAACGCACGACCTTGGCAGGATCGAGTACGCCTGCTTTGACCAGATCCTCGTAAACTTCGGTGCCGGCATTGAAACCGAAATCGTTTTTGCCTTCGAGCACAGCGTTGAGAACGACCTCGGGCTCGTGACCGGCGTTGCGTGCGATCTGTCTGAGCGGTTCGGCCATCGCCGACGCTACGATTCCGGCGCGGCCTTCTGATTTTCGTTGAGTCTCATCGACTTCACGGCCGCGATTGCGCGCACCAGCGCGACGCCGCCACCGGGTACGATTCCTTCCTCGACCGCGGCGCGGAGCGCATGCACGGCATCATCGACGCGCGCCTTTTTTTCTTTCAGCTCGACTTCGGTCGCCGCGCCAACCTTGATCACGGCCACGCCGCCGGTGAGCTTCGCCAACCGCTCTTGTAACTTCTCGCGATCGTAGTCGGAGGTAGTCTCCTGAATCTGGCGGCGGATCAATTCGATTCGCCCCTGGATCTCGGACTTCTTCCCCGCACCGCCGATAATCGTCGTATTGTCCTTGTCGATCAGAACTCGCTTGCACTTGCCGAGCGAGGTGATCGCGATATTCTCGATCTTGGCGCCGAGTTCCTCGGCGATCAGAGTGCCGCCGGTCAGAACCGCCATGTCCTGCAGCATTTCCTTGCGTCGATCGCCGAAGCCGGGCGCTTTGACCGCCGCGACTTTGATCGTGCCGCGCAGCTTGTTCACGACCAGCGCGGCCAGCGCCTCGCTCTCGACGTCCTCTGCGATTATCAGCAACTGGCGGCCGGTCTGCACGACGCTTTCGAGCAGCGGCAGGATCTCGCGCAGGTTGGAGAGTTTCTTTTCGTGGAACAGGATCAGCGGCTCGTCGAGCACGACCGTCAGCTTGTCCGCGTTAGTCACGAAGTACGGCGACAGGTAACCGCGATCGAAACGCATCCCTTCGACCAGGTCGAGCACCGTGTCGAGCCCGCGCGCCTCTTCGACGGTGATCACGCCTTCCTTGCCGACCTTGTCCATCGCGTCGGCAACAATTTTGCCAATCGACTTGTCGCCGTTGGCCGACACTGTCGCGACCTGCTCGAGGCGATCGCGCTCCTTAACCGGCCGCGACATCTCCTTGATAGTCGCCACCGCCTTGACCACCGCCGCTTCGATTCCGCGCCGCAGTTCCATCGCGGGGAAGCCAGCCGCCAGCAGCTTGATCCCCTCGCGCACGATCGCTCCCGCCAGCACCGTCGCGGTGGTGGTGCCGTCGCCGGCGACGTCGGAGGTTTTCTGCGCGACCTCGCGAATCAGCTTCGCGCCCATGTTCTCGAAGCGGTTCTCGAGTTCGATTTCCTTGACTACGGTCACGCCGTCCTTGGTGACGGTCGGCGCGCCGAAACTCCGCTGGATCATGACGTTGCGGCCCCTGGGTCCCAAAGTTACGCGCGCGGCTTCCGCCACCAGCGTCGCGCCCTTTACGATTCCGACTCGCGCCCTCTCGTGCAGCTCAACCGTTTTGGCCGGCATGTGAATAAACTCCGTCTTGCTCTCTCGATTTGGATTCAGCCCGGCGCACCACCATATCGGCGGCTTGCAGGACCGCTATGAATTTAAACATCGCGCGGGGCGATGCAATAGGACAACGCTCCAACTGACGATCTTTATGAATTCCGCGGGGCGTGCAAGGATGTGCTTCGCAGCTGCCCGGATTTCCTGCGGAGGCTATTCAACGTGAACCAAATTATCAAACGATTAGCGGGAATGCGCGCGGGCGCGACAACCGCATTAATAGCGACAATCTGCGGCGCGTTCGCGATACTGCCGGCGTCGCAAGCGTCGGCGACGCTCCAACAGCATGCGCTTCAGTTCGCGGCCGATCCGGATTCAGAACCGCCGCCGGAACCCTCCGACGGGAGCGACGAGGACGACAAAGACGTTCCCACCAGCCAGGTTGACAAGTACATCAGCGTTTACGAAGCGATGCAGAAAGACCGCAACCTGACCGTTGACCAGGCCGCTCCTCAGCAAGGCCTCACGGTCGCGCAGTTTAGGGCACTCGAGAACAAAATCGAAGCCGACGACACCCTGCGCGAGCGCGTCCGCAAGGCGCTAAGGCACGCCGCGAACCCAAACCAGAAAGACGATTCGTCGGACGACTAGAGGGGCCGAGTCGGGGGAAGGGGAAATCACTTGATTGAATGTGAAACCCGCCGTGGGTTTCACTCTTCCCTGGGCAGGGGGTGACCCCTGCACCCGGGAATCTGAGAACTTCATTTCGGCGCACGCCGTCGGCTGTATCGCAAACGTGCTTTCGCGCGTACATCATGCAATGAATTCGAGTTGCGCGGTAAACATCTAGTTGCCTTCGGAGGTCGCCGCATCCTGACCCGTGAAAACTCCATCAGTCATCCGTCGCGCAGTCCTTCTTTTCCTGATCGCTCTATTCGTCGCGTCGGCCGCCACCGTTTCCGCGCAAGTTGCGGAATCCAGCCGCACTAGCGAACTCATTAACGGCCTGCAGAGCCCCGACCCGGTGCATCGCGAGAATGCTGCTAAAGCGGCGATGTGGACCAAGCCGCTGCCGCTCGCTCTCGTACCACATGTGCTCAACAGCTTCAGACTATGCGAAATCGACCCCAAGTCCCTTCAACCTGTCGGGCAACGAAGTAGGGAGACGCGCGCGTACCTCGTCAGAGCGCTGGCGAATGCGGGAACGCCGGCGATCCCGCAACTCCAGCTTGCGCTGAATGATCCGGATGCTTCGGTTCGGTCCGGCGCGGTCGCTGCATTAGCCCAGATCGTGACAGCGCGTCCTCCTCCTCCGCCATCGTATCCGATTTTGATCAAGGCCCTGGCGAACACCCACGATGACGTCGTCGGATATGTCGAGAGTGCAATCACCAATCTGATGGGTGTTCAGGGAGTGCCGATGCTTCTGGATAGCCTCAACGACAGCAATCCACGGATTCGCAGCGGCAGCGCGGTGTCTCTGTCCTACATCCTGGGCCGGTATGGGGGCATCACCCATTTCGTGGGCGAAGTGGTTCAGGATAAGCCTGCTCAATTTGGCGGATGGTCGGCCCTTCTCCCACTGATGTTGTGCTTGTTGTCGCGAAGCGTTTGAACGATCTTGACCCGCGCTCTCGTCTTCGGATTATCGACAGCCTGACGGGGCTCGAGTCGTTCGCGGCTCCTGCAATCCCCTACGTCGTGCCCGCGCTTAAGGATAGCGACCCGAAAATCCGGATGTCCGCCGTAAATTTCTTCGGCAGGGTCGGGCCGGCCGCGAAGGTAGCCGTTCCCAATCTTGTCCAATCCCTCAACGATCCCGACGAATCTATACGCCTGAGGACGATGGATATCCTGGGGGCATTCGGACCTGCCACCAAAGACGCGATACCTGCTTTGGATATCGCGATGAAGAGCGCCGACAGCGACACATCGGAACACGCCGCTATGGCGCTGGCGAGCATCGATCCCGGCGATAAGGCCGCGCTGCCGATCGTGGTGCGTACTCTAAACGATGGGGGCGAGATGTACGACGCGACCGCAGCGCTAGGGAAGATGGGCAGCTACGCTCGGCCAGCAGTGCCGGCCATCGAGCATCTGCTCGCCACCGAGGACGTTTATGAGCGGCAAGCGGCGGTCATCGCACTCGCGCGAATCGAAGGCGGCGACGCGATACCCACTTTGGTGCGGACGATTAGCGGCGATACGGACGATTCCGTCCGGCTCAAGGCTGTCATCGCGCTGGGCGGGCTGGCCTCAACAGACAGTCATGCGATTGCAGCATTAGTCGGCGCCTTCAGCAACGACTCCGAGGATTTGAGAGAGGCTGCGAGCGATCAGCTCGGCAAACTCGGCGCGGCTGCGGTGCCTGCACTGATCGCAGCCTTGAAGAGCCCGGATTTCTACCAGCGTGCGTGGTCCGTGCAGACACTCAGCCAAATCAAACCGCTACCCGGCGATGCCACGCACGCGCTGACACTCGCGCTCAGCGACAAGAGTGAGGTTGTCAGGACTGAAGCTGCCAACGCGCTCAAGGGCGACACGGTAAAGGCAAGTGGAGCCATCAGCGATCAGCAGCTCGAAGATGAAGAGTCTGAGCGGGATAATGGACCAGCGCAGGGGCTCGATGCGTTCATCGCCGGCACATCCACTTCAGATAGTCGGAGCTACACCAAGGCGGAAATTGTGGCCTCGATTCCGCCCGACGAAAATCACGAGAACCCGTACGAGTTGAAGTATTACCTGCCGATCACTCCCCTGGGCAGTCATACCGGGGCGGCAGAGTTCATCGTGACAATTCATTCTGCGCAGGATGCCGCGGATCGGTTGGCGGTTTGGAAGAAAACCGGCGACGAGAGGTATCAGCGGCTATTCGTCCAACAGGCTGACCGCGATGCAAGCTTCCTCGAACCCGACTTGTTCTCGTCGAGGGCGCTGGTGAAGGACCGGGAAAGGGATCGCTACGAGACTTATCTGTTTCTCGATCTGCCCATCGGACGCACCTGGGGAGACGGCGCGGGCGTCAACGACAACGTCTTCGTACTCGACCACGACCAGCTGCGGCCCGTCGCGATTGCAGATGCCGAGGAGGACTCGAAGCAGCTGCGAGACGGCGAGACCGTCTGGAATGGTGGGCTTGGCAATGCATTTTCGGACAATCGCCTGGAGTTCGGGTTTACCATTTGGGAAGCCCGGGACTGTCACGCCTGCGCCTCCGGAGGGGAGGTCAACGGCACCTACAAAGTCGTCAAGGAAATGAGCTACGACGGCGGTAAAAAGGATTGGGTCGCGAGCTGGAAAATGTTGGTAGACACTTCCAAGCGAACAGGCGGGCCCAAGAGTAAAGGCTCGCGGGGACAAGAGTAAGCGGTGGCGAATGGAGCTTGCTCCCTTCGCCACCGCTTTAACTAGCTTACTGCGTAACCGGTCTGGCCGATTACTTCGTAACCGAGGTCGAGAACGCCGCTTCGAGGCGCGACACTGCGTCGTTGGCGCGACGGACCGCATCCTCGGCGTCGGTAGCCGCAGCGTCAGACTGTGAAGCCGCTTGCGCAGCCTGGTTGGCCGAAGCTTCCGCCGCGTTCGCCGATGCATCCGCCTTGGTCGCATCCGCCTGTGCGCGATCGGTAGCGCTCTGAATCACCTGCATGTTGGGACCGCACGCGGTCACGAGCGCAGTCACGGCCACGACACCAAGTACCTTCAAGATTGTCTTCATCCGAGCTTTCCTCCAGTGGTTCAAGTCAAAGAGACCAGTCCCCGTGTACTATTCAGTAGAGATACAACAGTCAGGGCTGGACGAGTAATCTCGCCAATAGTTGCAAAACCCGTTTGCGAACGCAAGGCGATAGAACCGCAATCGGGTTCTGTTCGGAACATCTCGCGCGCTACACTATTAGCTGACGTGAATCGAGCGTGATTGACAGACAAAACTTTCAGCAGTTATCGTTCGAGTCGGTCAAATCGAGAGACGCGGTGCGCTTTCCTGAAAAAATCATTTAACTGAGGTTCGGTTACGAGATGGCGACGACGATCACGAGCGAATGTATCAACTGCGGAGCGTGCGAGCCGGAGTGTCCTAACACGGCGATCTACGCGGGCGGAGTGCCGTGGGAGCTTAACGGCACGCCGGGCGCCGCAATCGCGCAAGACATTTATTACATCGTGCCGTCGAAGTGCACCGAATGCGTCGGCTTCCACGACCATGAAGCGTGTGCGGCGGTATGCCCGGTAGATTGCTGTATTCCCGATCCCGCAAACTTGGAGACCGAAGGCGTGTTGCTCGCGCGTGCGCGCGAGTTGCATCCTGAGACGACTTTTCCCGACGATGCGCCGTCGCGCTTTCGCAAGGAAGGCGCCGCACCCGCGGCGAACGGCGCGGAAGCGGCGACCAACGGCGCCGCATTCGCAGCCAAGCCTGCACCGGCCGCAGCACCCAAGCCTGCGGCGGCTCCCGCGGCGGCAGCGTCGGCAACCCCTGCGCCCGCGGCGGCGGCTGGACTCGCAATGATGCATCTGCCGAAGGACATCGGAGCGCTGCCCGGCCCGGTCGGCGAGAAGCATTTCCCCGGCGAGCTCGACAGTGATTTCGATACTGTGCTCGCGTCGGTCGATGCGTCGCCGGTTCGCACCGCGCCCGCGCCGGTGCAAATCGCGTTTCGGCTGGCGGAGCCGGTTCTCGGCGCGATGCCCGACGGCGTGAAGGCAGACCTTGAGCATGCGGTGGGCACCACCGGAGGATTTTCGCGAATCCGCTCGACCGCACTCAACATGATCCTCAACCTGATTCTGTATCCAGCCATCCTGACCGCGTTCTCGGTTGAAGTCCTCGGCGACGGCCTGTTTTCTCAGCACACCGGCGGATGGATCATGCTCGGCCTACTGATTGCCGCGGGCGAGGCCGCGTGGCGCCTGCGCGAGGGCGTGATTCACGCCAAGCCCGCGCATGAGCTGACGTATCGTGGATGCTGGTACGGGCTCGCGCTCGCGCCGCTTGGATTGATTCTCGTGCGCGCTGGTGGAGCGGGCCGGAAAACCGAGCGCAAGGTGGCCTTCGACGGTTTCGAGGGCACGATGCATGAGGACAAAACCGAGCGCGATCGCCGCTACGGCACCGTTTACACCGTTGCCGAATATGCGAACGCATACCTGGTGCGGCTCGAGATGCCGCGCAAGCTGCCGCCGTCGTCGCTCAAGCGCTTGTGGAATCTGCCGGACGAGATGCCGGACTACGACTACAACGTCATGCTTGGCGACAACGTTATTGCGATCAGCGCGAGCGTGCGCGGCGAGACGATCCGCCGGCTGTCCTACGTCTCGTCGTCGTTCCCGGCAGACTTCACTACGCGAATCGAGTTCGGCAAGCCGGTCAGTGGGTTCAAGCATCGGATGCGCGACAAAGTGCTCGAGGTGATCGTCCTCAAGGCGGAAGCGGGCCAGTTCCAGCACGCCGCCTGAAGACTCTTCAAGAGCTTAAACCGGCGAGAATCGCGACGCCGAGACAGTGCAGTTGAGTTTGGTTGAGATGGCGATCCAGATTCAGGACGCCACAGCTCGCGACCTGCCTCGTATCATCGAGATCGAGCGGCTCGCCTTCCCTGCTCCGTGGACGCCGGCGTCCTTTCAGCGTGAACTGACCCTGCCATTCTCTCGCATCATGTTGGCGATCCCCGATGACGGCGGCGTCTCGATTGCCGGCTTTCTGTGCAGGTGGCTGATTGCCGACGAATGCCACATCCTCAACATCGCGGTCCACCCCGACTCGCGCCGGCTCGGAATCGGGACGGTGTTGATGACAGAAGCAATAAACGAGTCAAAAACGACCGGGGCTAACGTGATTACGCTGGAAGTTCGCCGCTCAAATCTGGCTGCCAGGCAGCTTTATCGGAAGTTTGAGTTTGAAGAACGACGTTTGAGACGGCATTACTACGGCCCGGGAGAAGACGCTATCATCATGGAGCTTCGGTTCGACTGACCTCTTTCGGCCATTAATTTCTAACACTGTTCTATTCGCCCTAACTTTCAGTTTCTTTTCGAGAGCGGGGGTTACAAATCAAGTAATTTTGTGGCATAATGGCATTCACATTCAAGGCTGATCGGATTGGTGATGAACCCATGAACTGCGCGGTCATCAACCCACGTCCGAAATCCATGGCCTGCCATCGAGTGCCATAACCGCGATGAGTTTGCCGTTCAAGAAAGGTGAAAAGGTGGTTTACCCCGCCCATGGGGTTGCCGTAATCGAAGACATCCAGATGCGGGTCATTTCCGGGACCGAGCGACGCTTTTATATGCTGCGGATTCTCGGCACCGAAAAGATGACCATCATGATTCCGACGGAGAACGTCGAATCGGTCGGACTGCGGCGCGTAATCGGCAAAGATATGGTGGAGAAAATCTATCGTATCCTGCGTCAGCGCAAGGTCGAGGTCGATACGCAAACGTGGAACCGCCGCTACCGCGAATATACCGAAAAGATCAAGACTGGCTCTCCGCTCGAGATTGCCAAGGTGCTGCGCGATTTGCTGGTGCTCAAGAGCGACAAGGAATTGTCGTTCGGCGAGCGCAAGATGCTCGACACGGCGCGATCCTTGCTCGTCAAGGAACTGTCGATCGCCAAGGCTCATCCAGAAGAAAAAATCATGGAAGAGCTGAAGATGATCTTCGCGAACTAGCCGCCGCGACCTATCCACAGCTGTGAATTGAATGTCGGACGTAAGTCTGGATCTCGATACCGCCGATCTTGCGGAGCGCTATGAACGGATCAGCGCGGATCGGCAATTCCGCGGCGGGCAGGAGCTGCTCCGGGAGTTGGCGCTCGTCCCGGGCGAGACGGTGCTCGACATTGGATGCGGGACCGGGATGCTGGCGGAGTATGCGGCGAGTCTGGTTGGTCCGGCGGGTTCGGTCATCGGGATCGATCCGCTGCCGCTTCGCATTGAGATCGCGAAAAAGCGCGGCACGGCCAATCTGAGCTTCAAGGTTGGCAATGCCTACGACCTGGGCGAAGTTGCCGCCGACAGTTTCAACGTCGTGTACATGAACGCGGTCTTTCACTGGCTGCCGGAAAAGTCTGCCCCGCTCCGCGCGGTCCTCCACGCGCTGAAACCGGGCGGCCGGTTCGGCCTCACCACCGTGTCCCCCGAGAGGGCCGCGAACTGGCTCCACGTGATCAGGCAACGAGTGCTCGCGCGCGAGCCCTACAGCAAATATCCCGAGGCACAGGGTAGCCAGAACTATCGCGTCAGCCGCGACGAGATAGAGAAGCTGCTGTTGGAGAACGGCTTCGCGGTCGCGAAGCTGGAAACGCGCGTGAGCGTCAGAAACGCGTCGGCGCGCGGCCAATGGACGATCGAGGGCGCAATCGATTTCGCCGAGGCAAGCTCGTTCGGCAATTTTCTCGGACATCTGCCGCAGGAGTTGCAGGCGCCGGCGCGCGAAGATATCAAGCGCGAGCTCGAGAGCATCCGGGCGCGGCGCAAGCCCGACGACGTTGCACGCGAAAATACCCCGAGCCGCGGCCGCATCATCGCGGTCGCAACCAAACCCTAGCTGCCTCTGCTCGCGACCGAGGCCGGAATCGTTCCCGGTCTTTTCTTTTGAAGATTCCTTGTGCGACTCTCGCTGCCATGGCGAAACAGGGAATCCTCACGCTCGCGGCAATTTTCCTGCTGGAGGCGTTTATGCCCGGATTGCATCCGGCCAATGCAAGCACGGACAGCCGAGTGGACGAATTGTTCACCGCGCTTCGCGACCGCAGGTTCACCAAGGCGACGGAACATTTCGATCCCACGATGAAGCAGGGGCTGTCCGCCGATCAGCTCCAGACGGTGTGGCTTCAGATCGTTGCCACCGAAGGCAACCTCGAGAAGTGGAAAATCATCCAGCGCGGCGAAATGTCGGGCATCAACGTGGTCGGCGTCGAGCTGACTTTCGAGCACGGCAAGCTGCTGTCCACCGTGTCGGTCAGGCCGCAGACCGACGAGATAGCGGGCCTCTACTTCAGACCGCTGCCAACCGAGCCAGGCGCATCGTTGTCGCCGGCGACCTTGCCGCCGTATGCTGACGCGGTGAAGTTTCATGCTGAAGCGGTGACCGTCGGCGAAAATCCGTGGAAGCTGCCGGGCATCCTGACTATTCCAAACGGTAGCGGGCCGTTCCCCGCGATCGTGCTGCTGGCTGGATCGGGACCGCAAGATCGCGACGAGACGATCGGCCCCAATCACATCTTCAAAGATCTCGCGGAAGGGTTGAGCACGCGCGGAATCGTTGTGCTCCGATACGACAAGCGCACTTATGCGTACCATACTCTCGATCCGCAGAAGGTCACGGTGGAGGAAGAAGTAATCGACGACGGCGTTGCGGCGGTGCGGCTACTGCGCGCGCGGCGCGAAGTGGAGCGGGACCGGATATTCGTCGTCGGACACAGCCTTGGCGCGATGCTAACTCCGGAAGTCGCCAAAAAAGCCTGGCCGGTTGCGGGAATCGTGCTGCTCGCGCCGGTCGGACGCAAACTGCCCGCCGTGGTCGTGCAGCAGATGCGGTATCTCGGCCAGGCGTCGCCAGATCAACTGGCGCTGATCGAGCGGCAGGCTGACGAAATCTCGGCCCACAAGATGCCGCCCGCGCAATATTGGCTCGGCGCGCCCGCGTCATACTACTACGACCTCGATGCGCGCGACGAGGTCGCGATAGCGCGTAGTCTCAACGTCCCGATCCTGATTCTGCACGGCGGGCGCGATTACCAGGTGATCGACGAGGATATACGCATCTGGCAGAAGGGCCTTAAGGGCGACGCGAAGGTACAGGTCGATACGTTTCCCTCGCTCAATCATCTGTTCATCGCGGGCGCCGGCAAGCCGGGGCCGGCCGAGTACGAAACGCCGGGTCATGTTGACGTCGCGGTGATCGGAACGGTCGCAAGCTTCATCGCAAACGCCGCCGGCACGACGACCGCGCGCGGTGAGTAGTCGCGTCAAGGGGCGTCGAATTGAAAGCATCGGCAATAATAGTCGCGGCGGGCAGCGGCGTGCGGCTTGGGTCGAGTGTGCCCAAGGCGTTCGTGAAGATCGGCGGCCGCACGATGCTCTCCTATTCGCTCGTCACAGTTCGGCAGATCGATTCGATTAGCGAAGTTGTGATCGCGATTCCGAATGGATTCGAAAATGCTGCGCGCGCCGAAGTCGCCGCGGCCCGGCTTGGCGTGCCGGTCAAGATTACGCCGGGCGGAATCGAGCGCCAGGACTCGGTTCGAATCGCGCTGGAACTCACGAGCGCGGAAAGCGAGCTTGTGATCGTGCATGACGCCGCGCGCCCGCTGGCGACGCCGGCAATTTTCGAGGCGTGTCTAAGCGCGGCGGCCCGCGCCGGCGGCGCGATCGCCGCGGTACCAGTGTCCGACACTCTGAAACGCATCGTGGACGGCGCGATCAGCGCGACCGTCGCGCGGGCGGGGTTATGGCAAGCGCAAACTCCGCAGGCATTTCGCCGCGACTTGCTGGTTGCGGCGCATCGGCGCGCCGTCAGGGAGGGAATCGTCGCGACCGATGACGCGGACCTGGTCGAACGAACGGGAGCGCGCGTCGAAGTGGTCGAAGCCTCGACCAACAACATCAAGATCACGACACCGTCCGACCTGGCGATAGTCGAAGCAATCATCGCCGCGCGAATGGTCAACTAATAGCTAAGATGAGGTCCGGAGGCGGCGGGTGTCGCCTACTCGGGTCGTAACGCCGATGTGATCGAAGTGATCGAGCAGCGCGATTGCGAACTTGCGCGATGCGCCCAGCAGGTCGCGGAATGTCGCAGCGGTGATTTCCGGGTGAGTCGCGAGATATTCGACCAGGCGATCCTTTGCGGTGTCGGCGGCGGCGCGGCTGAAATACAGATCGGTGGCTATTTTCATGACGCGACCCTCACGCTCCATCGCGAGCAGCACGGTTCTTAGATGAGGGAGCTGCCCGGAGGGAATTTTCAAAGCCTCGGCCAGCTGCTTGAGATCCGGGGGCTGGAATTCTGCGCGCGTCAGCGCGGCTTCGATTTTTCCACCGAGCGTTTCGGCGTCACCGCCTAGTTGCACGCGATGACTTTTCAAGCGCAGCACACTTTCCTCGCGCACAATTTCTGACTCATGGCTGAGGCGATCGACGATCGGGCGGAACGCGCGCGCGCCGATTTCGTAGGGCAGCCGCGTGCGCAGCGCTTCCATCTCGAGGCCCGGCGATAGCGGCTCGGTTTTGTGGTGCACTGCGAGCTCGTCGAGCGCGAAGCGTTTGAGCGCATCCCGTCTGGTGCGCGTGGTGAAAGCTTCTTCGTCGCCGACTGACAGCTTAATGAAGCGCTGCGCTTCGCGAAGCGCTACTTCGGCCTCCGCGTCGGGGATGTTCATGAGGGTTGCGATGCTTGTCGTGCCGAGCGCGAAACTTTCCTGCAGATTGATCAATGCTTCGAGCGCATTGCCGCCGGACGAATCCTTGAGCGTGCGGAGATTGGCGCGATAGGACTCGATCGGCTTGCGGACGCGGCGCCCCAGCGGATTCAACACGATGCCGCCGCCGAGAGTGCGCGAATTGGTTTCGTCGCGGATGACGAAGCGGTCGCCCGCCAGCGCGACGACAGGGTCCTCGGTCACGAGTTGCACGAGACCAGCGGCTTTGGGCGCGATCGAATAGTGGAGCGGGCCGCCGTGCCCGCTCTCTTCAGCGGCGGGCACGGCGGCCCGCCCCACTACTCCTGCCTCCTCGAGCACGATCGCACGCGCGATGGTCTCGGCAGTACCGATGAACAGTCGCACACGGGTGTTGTTCTTGAGCGCGCGCTTGGCGGCGGGACGAATCTCGAGCCATGCGTCGAAGCGCGAGGTCGCGGCGTCGAGCCGCTCGTCGGCCAGCACGTCGCCGCGGGAGAGATCCAGCTTTTCGGCGCCGGTGAGATTGAGCGCGACGCGCTGGCATAGACCGGCGCTCTCGACCGGGTCCGAATGCACCTGGATCGAACGCACGCGCACCTCGCTTCCCGACGGGAGCACGCGGAGCTTGTCGCCGACGCGCACCTCGGCGCCCATCGCAGTGCCGGTCACGACGATGCCGTGTCCTTTGATGACGAACGCGCGGTCGAGTGGCAGCCGGAAGATGCCGGTGGCGCGCCGCGCCTGGAAGCCGTCGAGCTGTCGGACGATCTCGGCGCGTAACTGGTCGAGCCCCATGCCGGTGATCGACGAGACCTCGATGACCGGCGCGCCGGCGAGCGTGGTGCCGTCTGCCAGCAGTTCGATTTCATCGCGCACGTCGCGGATGCGCGCGGCGTCGGCAAGGTCAGCTTTGGTGATCACGAAGATGCCGCGGCGCGTGCCGAGCAGATGCAGGATGTCGAGATGCTCCTCGGTCTGCGGCATCACGCCGTCGTCGGCAGCGACGGTGAACAGCACGAGATCGATCCCGTGTGCGCCGGCGAGCATATTGCGGATGAAGCGCTCGTGGCCGGGGACGTCGACGACGCCGGCGCGAGTGCCGTCGGGCAGTGTGAAGTAGGCGAAGCCGAGGTCGATGGAAATCCCGCGCTCCTTTTCCTCCTTGAGGCGATCGGTGTCCTGTCCCGTGAGCGCCCTGATCAGCGCGGTCTTGCCGTGATCGATATGGCCGGCGGTGCCGATGATGGCGTGAGTGGTGGGAGAAGCCATCGTGGTGCGAATGTTATACTGCTCGGCGCGTGAGCCAAAGCGCGGATCGTGAAAGGGGAAGGGAGTGGGAAAGGCAACACGGGGACTTTGGATTTTCGGACTAACTGCGATCGCGCTCGGTGGCTGCGGTGGCGCGCAGAATCGGCAGTCTATGCTTCCGACGGCGCAGATTGCGGCGCCGCTCAAGCTCTGTCCATCCGCGACCGCGCCGCCGAACGACCTTCTCGCCAACCCCGGCTTCATACAATTCGCGGTCTCGGTAACGGACTCGACGGGTAAGCCGGTCACCGGTCTGAAGCAATCGGATTTCGCAGCTCACGAGGGCGGTCAAATTCTGCCGATTCAGTACTTTCATGAGGAGCCCGACGGCGCGCCAACGTCGATCGTCATCGTCATGGACTTATCGGTATACATGGCCACCGGACTGGTCCCCCATCTGCGCAAAGTCGAAGCGGTTCAAAAAATGCTGCCTGGCGCGGTGAACAAGCTGAATGGGTGCGACGAAATTGCGATATTGGTGTTTGGCGGCAACGAGTTTGCGGACGAGCATGCTAGCAGCCAAACGCTGAATCCTGGCGCTTACGAGGACCCTCATCCAACACCGATCAGGCTGATACAGCCCTTTACGACCGACCATCAACTGGCGCTGATGCGTCTGGAGTATCGGACAGCAACCGGGCTTGCGCCGCTATACGACGGGATCCAACAAGGACTGAACGTACTGGAGTCGGCTCATTATCAGAATCGCGCGCTGATCGTTATTACCAATGGAGCGGACGACGCGAGCGAGGTCGAAAAGGAGGACCTGATCGCCAGCATCAACCAGAGCCGTGTGCCGCTTTACGCGATCGAACTTGGCAAACCCAACGCCCCCGCCTTCCGTAGTCCTCCTACCATGGTGATTCTCCCATATCCGATTCCCATCAAGATTGGAGACAGCCCACTCGTCGATACAGGAACGCTCGTGAAGCTGACGGCGCCGAACGGCGGCCAGTTGTTAATCGTTCCGCACCCGACGTACGACCCCGCCGTGACGCTGAATGACGAGCTCAATTCGACGGTGACGGCTCTCAACCACGGGTACTCGATCGGAGTAGTCGCGCCCTCGGGAGCGGCGCGCCCCGAGATTGTCCTTGCGAACCGACCTCAGATCAGGGTGAGAGCGCACGCGGTTCCCCGCTTGCAATAGTCGGCAGCTACTGCATCTGCCTGGTGTACATCGCCATATCGAAGTAGTCGCGCCATGCGCTGATCTTCGATCCGGTGATTTCGAACACACCGGCCACTGGTAGCGAGATTGTTTTCCCGTTGCCAAGGTCGAAGACGTCGATGCGCTCGTTGAAAACCACGTTGCCAGCGCCGGCGGTCTTCAGCACTTTGAAATGCAGCGACTTGGCCATCGGCAGGAAGGTGTTGATGACGGCTTTGATCGCTTCTTTGCCCTTGGCGGGTTCGAGCGGGATGTTGTGATAGACGGCGTCGTCGGTGAAGAAGCCGAGCAGCTCGTCGACGTTCTTGCGCGGCCGTGCGTTGCAGAATTCGGTCACGATTTTTTCAGCATCGGTTGCCACTGCGAGTTCTCCTATTCGTGGTCGAGATAAAAGCGGTCCTCGTCCTTGTTATAGCCGAACAGCTCGGCGTAACGCCCCCAGTTCACCATCGTGATGAACTGGCGCTCGGGCTTTTCGCTCGGCAGCAGCATCGCAAGGTGTTCGAGCGCGACTTCCTTTGTCAGAGACTTATCCTCCTGGCCGTGAAGGAGGCGGATGAAGTAGCTGAAGAGGCTGTGCTTCTTCAACTGCTCGCGCAGCATCAGCTTGCGCTCGTTCACGTCGGCCGCGAGAAATTGTTTGCCGAGCGGTTCGAGCACGACGTCGCCGGCCGGAGTTGAGACGAGGCCGAGGATTTCCGCCGCCTTCATCACCTTGAGCAAATCACCGAATTTGAAATTGAGATCGCGCGCGATTTTGTAGCCGTCTTCGCGCCCGCCGCGATCCTCGAGCAATTCGAGCAGTCCAAAGACCATCGTCAGGCCGATATCGGGCAGGGGATAGATCGACGCTGGAGACATCAGCCTCGCTCCTCGATTAGCGAGAAGACCTTGTCGGTCAGCGCGTTGAAAGCTTCGGTGCGGCGGTCGCGCGGTCTCGGCAACTCGACCTTGAGATCCTTGACGATGCGCCCGGGACTTGCCGCCATCACGATGATCCGATCGGCGAGCTCGATTGCCTCCTCAATGATGTGGGTTACGTGCACTATGTTCTTTACCGGCATGTCGGGCGACTGCCAGATGTCGAGCAATTCCTCGCGCAGCGTGATTGCGGTCAGGGCGTCGAGTGCGGAGAACGGCTCGTCCATCAGGAGCACCTTGGGCTCGACGGCAAGCGCGCGGGCGAAACCGACGCGCTGCTTCATCCCGCCGGATAGCTCGCGCGGGTAGGCTTCCTCGAAACCATCGAGACCGACCTTGTCGATATAAATTCCGGCGCGTTTCTCGCGCTCGGCCGGCGGCAGTCCCTGCGCTTCGAGGCCGAGCTCGACATTGGCCTTGACCGACAGCCACGGCAGCAGCGCGAACGATTGGAACACCAGCGCGCATTCGAGATTGATCCCGTCAACCTGGCGGCCGCGGTACAGCACCTGTCCGGAAGTCATCGGCACGATGCCGTTGATGATGCGTAGCAGCGTTGACTTGCCGCATCCCGAGGGGCCGACGATCGCGACGAACTCGCCTTCCTCGACGTTGAAGCTGATGTCGTTGAGCACCTGCAACATGCCCTTCGCGTGCGCGAAGCTTTTCGAGATGTTCTTGAGCTCGAGGAAGGCCATGGGTCAGATGAGTCCGAATCGCACATTGTGGGACGCGTCAGTAGTCCAGCCTGTAGCGCTCCGTGGCGAGGTTGTACAAGGGCCGCCACATGAGGCGGTTCAACAGTAGCACTACCGCTATCATCGAAAGGAGGCTCAACAGGATCATCACGCCGTTGTTGCCCTTGCCGTAGGTGGCGGCGTCCAGCAGCGCGCCGATTCCGAGAACCTGGTGAGTCTGATCGTTGTAGACAAAATATTCGGACAGGATGAGCGCGTTCCATCCGCCGCCCCACGCGGTGATGCTGCCGGTGATCAGCGACGGCGCCACGGCCGGCAGGATCAACTTGCGCCATCGCGCGACGCGGGAGAGCCCGAACGCGCGCGCAGCTTCCTTCAAGTCCTCGGGCACCTGGTTGATTCCGGCGAGCAGGTTGAAGAGCAGGTACCATTGCATGCCGGTGAGGATGAGCACGATCGACGCGACGTTCATCCCGCCGGTGAACTCGATGAAGGCGGCAACGATGATCGGGAACAGCGCCGTCGCCGGCATCGAGCCGACGATCTCGGCGATGGGCGACAGGATTCGGTTAAAGCGCGGATTCTCGCTGGCGGCCAGCGCGCACGGCACCGTCCACGCGAGCGAGATCGCGTAAGCGATCGTCATGCGAATAGTCGAGAGGAGGATAGCTTCGGGAATCTGCTTAGCGTCGTCGGGCCACGGCTGCGATAGCGTTCTGACCAGAGCCACGAAGCCCCGGGCCAACGCCCACAGGGTGAAGAACACTATCGTGCCGATAATCAGCGACCGCACGATATTGCCGACGCGCTTGCTTTGTTCGGGAGTCAGCTGCGGACCGCGCGGTAACGCGTCGATCGCGCGGCGCATAAACCTGAAAGGAGGGACCAAGATCATCCGCAACCCGCGCGTGACCGCCGGGCCGACGCCGGAGAGCGCGTCGAACATCCCGAGCGATTGCACGGCGCCGGATGACGCCGCGAATTCGTATTTGAACTTTTCGGCCCACGTGGACAGCGGCTGCCATACGATCATGTCCATCAGCACGATGATCGCGAGCAGGGTGAGAAGGCCAGCGGCGAGATCGAAATTGCGTCCTTTCTCGGAGGCTTGCCACAGGAAACTGCCCAGCCCCGGCAGCCGGTAGGTGGCGGGACCGGCCGTGATGATCTCGCACGCGATGAGGAAGTACCAGCCCGCGACCCACGACAGGATCGAGTTGTACACGAGCTTCGGCACGCTGGCGGGCAACAGCAATCGCTTGAACTTCAGCCATCCGCGGCCGCCGAACGTCTCGATGCACTCCCTGGAGTCGTCGGGAATGGTTTTGACGGCTTCGTAAACGCCGAGCGCCATGTTCCACGCCTGGCTGGTGAAGATGAGAAAGACGGCCGCCATCTCGACGCCGAGCCGGCTGCCATGCGTCAGCGCGACGAAGAAAAAGACCGCGGCGGGAAAAAACCCGACCACCGGCACCGACTGCGCGATGTCGATGGCGGGAATCAGGATGCGCTCGTAGAGGCCGCCGCGCGCCGCCGCCATGCCGTAGATGATCGAAAAAACCAGCGCGATGATGTACGCCGCAAGCATCCGGTAAAATGAGCAGAACGCGTAGTATGGAAGATGGCGGATCGAGACGGGGACGTTGTGCGGAATGAAATGCTGAGCGTGGCTGCGATACGCGAAGAACAGCGCGATGATCGCGGCGAGCGCGAGAAACGACAGCGTGCCATTGATCAAACGGCGGGTATTTATTTCGATCCTGGGCATTGTCGCGTGACCCGAACCTTCCAGCATAGCCGCGCAAGCGGTTGGCTCAAGGGCCAAGCTCATTTCAGATACATTAATTTTTCCGCGCGCGGCGTTGACAACGTGCGGTCCCGCGATTACCGACAGCGCGAGAGCGAAGAAGAGAATGGCGAGCGCGGAAAGAACTACAGATAACGAGTGGCGACTCGACGACGAATCGAGCGAGCGCCGCGAGGACCAGCCGCCACTCGCGCCGACGCCCGCCGAGAACGCCGCCAAGCTGAGCCACGAACGGCTCACCCGACCTATTTACGTCGTCACGGCGGAGCATTTTGCGTGGTACCTGGTTGTAGCGTACGCGCTCATCACGCGCGCGGTGGCTCTGGGAGCACGTCCTCTGGATCCGGCGCAGGCCACAGACGCGCTCACGGCGTTGCTCATCGCGCAGCATGGCCGCCTCGCTTTCGCGTTGTCGGATGCGTCGTGGGTGACGATCGTTCAGGGCTGGATCTTTGCGGCGATGGGCGCGACTGATGCCGCCTCGCGCATTGTCGTGACGCTATGCGGCCTGCTGCTCATCGCGACCGGCTTTGCGCTGCGTCCGGTCCTCGGGCGCGCGGGAGCGCTGGCCTTTGCCGCATTGATCGCGATTTCGCCGAGCACGACTTATTTTTCGCGCGGTGGCTCGACCGTGATCGCGTCGCTAACGTTGATGATGATCGCGATCACAATCGCGGAGAGCATGCGCCGGCGTCCTACCGTGCTCCGCGCCGTCGGGCTGGGCCTTGCGATCGCGCTGTGGCTCACGGCGGATCCGATCGGCTACGTAACCGGCGCCGCGATGATCGTGTCGCTGATTCTGGTCGGTGCGGCCGACGCTGTGCGCCTGGACCATCGGCGTTTGCGCTTGCGCGTATGGTGGGACCGTCGCCGCGCGCTGGTCATCGTTTGCGGGATCGTGGCGATCGGCTTGTGGTTCATCCTGACGACGGCTTTTTTTCACCGGCCTCTCCTGGCGTCCGTCGAATACTGCCTGCATAGCGCATTCGCCCCGCCATCGATCGCCTTCTACCACGCAATTCGGGGATTGATTCCGATTTTGGTTTTTTACGAATTCATCGTCGTGGCTCTGGCAATCGTCGGCGCCATCGCGATCGTCTCGCGACGTATCGGCGATCGCTTTGCGGCCTGGTCAGTGGTGTGGAGAATCGTGAGCGTCGCGACAATTGCGGCGGTGAGCGCGAATCGAACTGACGCGGTCGTCGCGATCGTTCTGCCGCTGGCGCTGGTCGGCGCTTACGCGGTGGATTGGATGCATCGGTTGGAGCAATGGAACTCGATTCGTTATGCGATTGCTGCGGCGGTCGCACTCACCATCTACGTTCAGCTCACCGTCAATTTCGTTCATCCGGCGCCGGACACGAGCGAAGCGTCGTGGCGCCGGCACGCGCTGTTGTTCTGGTCGGATCCGACCACTTCGATCCGGACGGTGGAGGAATGCGAGCGTGCGCGGAATGCGGTATCGACGGCCGGAGCGAGCGCGATGATTCCCGACGATGCGCCGCAGGTGCAATGGTATCTGCGCGATTTCACACAGACAGATTCGCCGGCGGACGCGAACATCGTAGTGACACTCGGCAAGACGGAAAGCGGCGCGGTCGCGGGCAACCCGGACGTCCCGCAGTTTGGATTCGAAGAATGGTGGACGCCCGATTTCCACAAGCTGACGATAGCCGACGCCGTCACATATTTTTTCACCCAACGCGCGTGGAGCGATGTCGAGATTCGGAATCTCGAAATCGAAGTGACGAAATCCGGCAACCCTAACCCCTGACCCATGCGAAGGGCTAGGTTGCCTGCCGAGGGTGGCTTTGCGATAAACTGCACAGACCGCGCATCGCGCCTACGTGTTGTCCCGCGCCCGCGCGTACTCTGACCCTGTTTCCATTCTAAGGAGCATCGATGGACGCTGCCCTGAAATTCCTGGAACCCTACCAACTGCATCCTGTCGTAGATCATTTCTCGATGGCGCTGCTGATTGTCGCCGTGCTGATCGATCTCGTCGCCAGCGCGGCACCGAATCGTACCTGGCTTCGCTACACCGCCTTGTTGCTGATGATCCTCGGTGCGATCGCTGCAGGAGCTTCGTATTTCACGGGCGATATGGAAGCCGACCGCATCTGGGACGCGCTGGGGCAACCGGCCAAAGATGTGCTCAGCAGGCACGCGAAATTGGGCGAGTATCTCGCGATTATCTTCGGTGTACTCGCAGTGTGGCGAATTCTGATCCAGGCGTTCGGCTTCATGGCAGGATCGCGCGGGATCTATCTCATCTTCGCTCTCGTGGCGATCGTGCTGCTCGGTTACCAGGGGCATCTCGGCGGCATACTCGTGTTCGATTACGGCGCCGGCACCGCGCTGATGGCGGCTGCTCCCGTTCCGTCGGAGGCCGCAAGCCCTCAAGCGGCGTCCACCGCGGCGGGACCGATCCCGACAGTGTCCGTGCCGACTCCCCAGCCCACGGCAAGCGCGCCGCCGCCTGTTCCCGCAGCGTCAGCTTCAACATCGATGGGGTCGCCAAAGCCCGTCAGCGCGCCGACGCCAGTCCCGAGTGTTCAGCCCTCGGCCGCGCCGAGTGGAGCGAGCATGTAATCGCGGACCGGTTGAGGTATCCGCGTATCCCTCGCGGCTCAGTCTGAAGAGAGAGCAAGGAGTAGTTATGACCCAGCGTCTCGGTTTTGGCGTGTTCCTCGCGCCGCATCATCCTATCGGTGAGCATCCCACGCTCCAGCTTCAGCGCGATCTCGAACTGGCCAAGTGGCTCGACGAGCTGCAATACGACGAGTTCTGGGTGGGTGAGCATCACTCGGCGGGATGGGAAACGATTGCGTCGCCGGAAATGTTCCTGGTCGCCGCGGCGGAGCGCACCAAGCGAATCAGGCTCGGCACGGGCGTCGTGTCGATTCCGTACCATCACCCGTTCAACGTCGCCCAGCGCATCGTTATGCTCGATCATCTGAGCCACGGCCGCGCGATGCTCGGGGTCGGCCCGGGCGCGCTGCCGTCGGACGCCGTGATGCTCGGGATCGATCCGATGACGCAGCGCGACCGAATGGACGAGGGCCTCGGCGTCATCCTGCGCCTGCTAAATACAGACGAGCCGTTCAGTTACACCGGCTCGTGGTTCGAGCTGCACAACGCCGCGCTGCAGATTCGTCCGCTGCAAGAAAAAATTCCGATCGCGGTCGCTTCGACGATTTCGCCGTCGGGGATGAAGACCGCGGGCAAATACGGCGCGGGCGTGCTGTCGGTCGCCTCATACTCCGAAGAAGGGCTGATGGCGCTGCCGACGCAGTGGAATTTCGGCGAGACGTTGGCGAAGGAATACGGCAACACGATCGATCGCGCGAACTGGCGAATCGTGATGCCGTTTCATCTCGCGGAATCCAAAGAACAGGCGATGCGCGAAGTCGCGGCTGGACTCCAGAGATGGCAGAACGAGTACGTCGTCGGCATTCTCGGCACGCCGAATCGCCCGACGTTTCCCGACGGCTACGAGGCCGCCAAGCGAATGAGCGAATATGGCGGCGCGATCTTCGGCACGCCGGAGGACGCGCTCGAACGCATCGCGCGCCTGCAGAAACTCTCGGGCGGCTTCGGCACAATCCTGAGCTTCGCCCATGACTGGGCGACGCGCCCGCAAATGATGCGCAGCTACGAACTCCTCGCGCGCTACGTGATGCCGCGATGCCAGGGGCTGATCAAGCCGATCGAAGCATCGGCCGCTCGCGTCAGCGCCAACAAAGCGGAGCTGATGGAAAAAGCGGGCGGCGCAATCCTGAAGGCAATCCGCGACTACAACGCGGTACACCCGAGACAGAAATAAAAGGCCGGCCTGGCTTTGTCTTAGCGCGACGGCGCCGCGGAATGCTGGAGCACGGGATCGCCCGACATCAACTGCTGCGCCTTGCGCAGCGCCGCTTCAGTCTCGCGCAACAAGTCGGCAAACACTTCGGCGGCGGGTTTGATCGCGTGAATCAGTCCCGCGCCCTGCCCGGTCGGCATGAACGTACGATTGGGATCTACGTCGTGGCCGCCGCGTCCGGTGTAGTTCATGACTCCGTTGCGGGACGAGACCTGCGCCTGCATCGGGAATGCCTGAATCTTCGACGGGTCCTTCTCCCACTCGAGCGCATACTCGGTGCGGATTACGCGACAGGTCTTGCCGGTGTAGGCGCGCGTGCGCAGGGTCGAATCCTCGTGCGCCTTTACGATCGCCTCGCGATAGCCTTGCGCCGCCTGCGCCTCGGGCGTTGCGATAAAGCGCGTGCCGATCACGACGCCCTGCGCGCCGACCGTCAGCGCCGCCGCTATCTGCCGTCCATCGGCAATTCCGCCCGCGGCGAGCACCGGCAACTTCACCGCGTCGATCATCTGCGGCACCAACGACAGCATTCCGATTTCGCCGGTGTGACCGCCCGCCTCGGTGCCTTGCGCGACGACCACGTCGGCGCCCGCATCCTGCGACTTGACGCCGTGATGCACCTTGCCGCACATCACGACGATCTTCATTCCGTTGTCGTGCATCACCTTGACGAATTCCTGCGGCACCGAGAGCCCGGCGACGAAGACCTTGACCTTTTCTTCGATCATCACGGGCACGTGCGGGCGCATCATGTCGGGAATCGGCGCGAGCAGATCGACGGCGAACGGCTTGTCAGTCAGTTCGCGAGTCTTGCGGATTTCCGCGCGCAGATCGTCGGGGCTCAGCGACGCGGCGCCGATAACGCCAAGGCCGCCGGCGTTGGAAACCGCGGCGACCAGCTTGTGCATCGCGACGCCACCCATCCCGGCGAGCAGGATCGGATACTTGATTCCAAAGTAATCGCAAATCGGCGTATGCAGCATCGAGACGTTCTCCAATAGTGAGCCGTCTGTGCGACTGGCTCCTCATGACTTCTTAGTTGGCGGGTGCGGAGCAATCAAGCGTGTCCGCGGCGCGATGCTGACCTGTCCCCTGAAACTCGCCAGCGGTAGAGACCTAAATATCCTCGGGGCCCGGGTAGTACTTCCCATCGCCGAGCGAATCGACCGCGGCCCAGAACTCAGGACCGCCCGGCTTCATCGGATCCTCGAGCGCCCAGGCCTGCCGCTTGTAGTTCCAGCTCTCCGGCCTCAGCCGCTTGGCTTCCTCGAAATATTTCTGCGCCGCCTCCGCGTGTCCATGCTCGAACAGAAACTCACCGAGCCTGAAATTCGCCGCCGCGCTGACCTGTGTGTCGTCCGGCGTATGCATTCGCCTGAGCACTTCCGCCTCGCCGAGCGCGTAACGGCTTTCCGATCCCTTCGCGACCCAATCGCGAAGCGCGTCGAGGTAAGCCTTACGCTTTGCCTGCAGCTCGTTCATCGCGTCGATCGGAATCGAGAAGTTGGTGCGATTCATCTTGCGGAATGCGTCAGTGACGCCGGCGGGTTCGCTCGGCCGTACGATCTTGCCGCGCTCATCGATCCAGACGGCGGTCGGCACGTTGACCATGTCGTAAAGCTCGGCGACGAGATGCCGCCGATCGATCAGGCACGGATAGGTGGGCTTGGCAGCCTTGATCCACGGCTCGGTCGCCGCATTGCCGCCACTGTCGAATGCGATCGCGATCGGCACGAATCCTTTTGGCCCGAGTTCTTCGTAGAGGGCCTGCCAGACTGGCAGGTCAAAGCGGCATCCTCACCACGACGCCCATGAAACGACGAAAACTTTCTTGCCGCGATAGTCGGACAGCGAATGCATCTTGCCGTCGAGATCGGGCAGGCTGAAATCCGGCGCGTCGAGCGAGGTCAGCATCCGCTTTCTCTCGGCCGCGGCCTCGCCGAAGCACCATGCGCCAAACTCCGCGTCCGTCACGACAGGTTGTCCGAGCAGACTAGCCAGCGCCGCGAGATTGTAACGCCCGCCCGCAACGAACTCGCTGATCCGCGCGTCAGGCACCGGCACGCACACGTCGCCCCTGCAGAATCCCTGCGGCTTGAACTCCCACCCGCTGACCCGCTTCAGATCGTCGCCGTCAAACCACAACCCGCCGCCGGTCGATTCGGCATCGACGCCGCTCGTAACGCGCTCGCCGTATATAATGTCGACTGCCATCGCTATTCGCCTCGCGCAGAGATTTCACCACAAACCCACGACCTTCACCAAGCGGCTCTTTACCCTTCCCTTATATCCACAATATCGCGCCGCTCGCGGGACGCCCCGTGCTCTCTCGGACCGCTCGCACATAGAACCTGATCTGCGCGCGATATTCGTCGAGTCGCGGCGCGACTTCTACATCGGTCTTGAAATCGACCACCGTCCAGACCACGCCATCGACGGTATTCTCCGCGAACGCGAGATCCGCGATTCCTTCGACCGCGGTGCCGTCTTCGAGCCGGATCATCA
The DNA here is from genome assembly GCA_963711565.1 of uncultured delta proteobacterium. Lineage (GTDB taxonomy): Bacteria > Desulfobacterota > Binatia > Binatales > Binataceae > Binatus. Next base: position 1,423,707 of record CAVQEQ010000003.1, read on the forward strand.
GCGGACACTCACGCATCACGGTTTGCGCAGCCGTCGCGCGAAGCATCAGCGGAGATTTGAGCGCAGCTTTCACCGCGGTCACGGCGGCTGCGATCTCGTCGTCGGGCGCGCCGATCATCTTGGCCGCGCTCGCCGCGATCTTGCCGAGCTCGCGCGCGTCCGCGTCGAACGGCGCTCGCAGCATCGTCAGATGCACGAGCGTGCCGAAGCGTTTGCCATGCGGGCGGCCGCGATCGCGACGCGTCTCTTCAATCGCGATAGTCTCGGCGGATGCCGGTCCGTCCGCCGGCGCGGCGAGCGCGAGCTCGGTTGCAGTCGCGACGTTGATACGCGGAGTCGTTCCCGCCGCGAGCATCGCCGTCCGGCTCGCGCTCCACGCTGCGTGCATTTTTTCGCCGCGGTCCGACACGAGTTTGTTCTCGTCGGCTTGCAGCAGCTTGTCCTGCCGCAGCCCCATCTTCTCCTCGACGTTGAGAATCAGCAGCCGCGGATCCCACCAGACCACTTGATGCGCCCCCTGTTGCACGCGATGTAGTCCCGGCGCCACCGATTTCACTTTGCCCGGCGCTTTTGGTGGACGCGTCAGCACGCTATCGTCGCCGAATTCGGGGCATCCGGCAGGATGCGCCGACAACGGGGCGCGCCGTTCCGTATTCGCCGGATAGACGACGGGATTCAGCCGCGCGAGCCAGCCGTCGCTCTCCTCGTCGCCAACCGCCGGCACCACGAGCAGATCGCGCGCGCGGGTGGCAGCCACGTAGAGCAGGCGAATCGATTCTTCAACGTCGCGGTCATGCTCTTTCGCCGCATGCTCCTGCAGTTCGCGCGGCGCGCATCCGGCAAGTTCCATCGCGGCCAGCTTCGACGACGGCTCGATATACCGCGACGCGTCGGCGCGAGTCTCGTTGCAGGTGATATCGGCGAGAATCACGACGGGAAACTCGAGACCCTTCGCGCGATGCACCGTCATTATCCGCACGCCCTCGGTCCCTTCCTCGACGATCGGCGTCTCGCTCGCCTCGTCGCGTTCAGCGCGCGCTTCGAGCTCATCGACGAACGCCCGAAACGACGTCGTGCCGCCGCGCGCTTCGTAACGCCGCGCCTGGTCCATGATTCGCATGATATTCGCGAGCGCCTGTTCGCCGGTCGGCCAGATCGCGAACCCGGCATGCGCACGCGTCGTCGCCAGCAGCATCGCGATCGTCTCCGCGATCGGCCGTCGATTCCGTCCGCGATGCAGATTCTTGATCACGTCGAGCGCGCCCTTCACTTCCTTCAGGCTGTCGGGAAGATCGTCGGGCAGCTTGCGAAACGGATGCAGGCTGCCGATGGTCATTCGGAATTCGAGCAGCGCCGCATCCGACAGCGCGAACACGGGACCGCGCAGCGCTGCGAACACCATCAACTCGTCGTCGGGCCGCTCGATCGCTCCCAGCAGATTGCGGATCGCGATCACCTCTTCGCGCTCGTTGAACGATCCGCCCTTGACCAGCACGTGCGGCAGATGCCGCGCCTCGAGCGCGCGCAGATACGGCCGCGTCACGTCGCGCCCGAACGAATTCATGCGGCGAAACAGGATGCAGATATGGCGCGGGCGAATCGGCACCCGCACATCGGGCGCCTCGCGATCGGTCACCGTCCATCCGCTCTCATGCACCAGCCATCGCGCGTACGCGGCGATCGCCTCCGGAATCGACTCGTCGATTTTCCAGTTCACGACGCGGCCGAAATCGCCGTACGGCTCCGGCACCGGCAGCACGACGATCGACGGCTGGGTGGCGGGCTCGGCGCGATACCGCATCAAAGGCGCGTAGGCCGGCTGCGTGCCCGACTCCTCGCTCATCAACGGCGCGAACGCAGCGTTGACCATCGTTTGAATCGCGGGCGTCGCGCGAAAGCTGACTGTCAGATGCTCGAGTTGCGCACCATGCATCAGCAGCAGTTGTTTGACGCCCTGATAGAGCGAAACGTCGGCGCGGCGAAAACGGTAAATCGATTGTTTCGGATCGCCGACGATAAATAATTTCCCGGCGATCGGCTTGACCTTCAGCCAGTTGGTCTCGGCGGGATCGGCCGACGACAACAGCAGAATGATTTCCGCCTGTAGCGGGTCGGTATCCTGGAATTCATCGACGAAAATATACGTGAAGCGATTCTGCAGCTCGGCGCGTACCGCGGCGTTGTCGCGAACGAGATTGCGCGCGACGAGCAGCAAGTCGAGGAAATCGAGGCGTCCAGCGCGCCGCTTCAGGTCTTCGTAGATACCGACGATCGGCCACAATTCGTCGCGCAGCAGAGGCGCGAGATTCGCGCCCGCGTCGTCGCGAAACTTTTCCAACCGCGCGCGCAGCTCGGCGCGACGCCGAAACACTTCTTCGCGCTCGACCGCGCCGAAGCCGCCGCCGTATCCCTTCCAATCCCAGCGGCGCCCCGTGCAGAGAGCGATCAGCACAGATTCGAGCGCGTCGTAATCGCGCCCGCGCACCGCCTCGAGCCGGGTCGCCTCCGCCACGGGCCGCGCGATCGCGTCGAGGCCCTTCGCCAGCCAGTCGTCGTCCTCGCCAAGTTCGGAAAGTTTGCCGAGCGCTTCGACCTCCGCGATTATCGCGTCGATCTCGGCGTCGCGCGCGAAGGGCGAATGTACCCACGGCGAATCGAAGTCGCGCCAGTTCATCAGCTCGAGCGCCGCGCGGCGCGCGATCGCACGCGGCCCCGTTCGCGCCGACAGATCGCGCCGGCGCAGCAGCCGCCGCATCCCCTCGCCCGGATTGTCCAGGATTTTTTCAAACCATCGCTCGAAGGCGGCGTCGAACATCTCACCCGCAACGTCCTCGGGCGCGACTTCGAACATCGGATCGACCTGCGCTTCCACCGGCCGCTCGCGCAGCAGGTCGGCGCAGAACGAATGAATCGTGCCGATGCGCGCTTCTTCCAGTTGCTTGAGCGCGAGGTCGAAGCGCGCGCGCGCTTCGCTCGCAGGCTCAGTGCCTTGCCGCGCGCGTTCGATTTCCGCGCGCAGCCGCAGTTTCAGCTCGCCGGCAGCCTTTTCGGTGAACGTCACCGCGACGATCCGCGCCAGTTCGCCCCGACCCGACCCGATAACTGATACGATTCGATTCACCAGCGCCGTGGTCTTGCCGGTGCCGGCCGCCGCCTCGATCACGAGCGTGACATCGAGGTCGTCGCGAATACGATCGCGCACCGCCTGATCGGAGATGATTGCCGGGTTCGCGAGCGTCATGGCATCTCGCGCAGCCGCGTCAGCGACTTGAGCCGCACTTTCGGTTTGATTTTCGAGCGCCGCTCCTCGTACGGGCCGCACACGCGCTTGTAGTCGCACCAGTCGCATTCGCGATCGTCCGGCGCGGCGGGCAGAAAGCCGGCTTCGAGCGACTCCTTGACGATCTCGACGAAATCGCGCGACGCGCGGCGGGCCTCGTCGTTGATCTCGACGACACGCTCCTCGTAGCCGCCCGCGGCGGTGCAGTAGTAGAGCCGTCCGGCGTAAATTTTCTCGCGCAGAACTTGTTCGGCGGCGAGCGCGTACAGCACCGGCTGCAGCGTCTTGCCGCCGCCGATGATGAAGTTCTTCTCGGCGCGCACTTTCCCGGTCTTGTGATCGGTCACGCGAATTCGCCCGGCCGCATCGCGCTCGAGCAAATCGATCGACCCGCGCAAACTCAAGCCGCCTTCGATCGCGACCGGGTCCGCCGAGCTGTGCGGGTCCGCCTGCGCGCGATCGCGCAGCCCAAAGCCGAGCTCGAACCACTCGGGACGCCAATGTTCCGGGTCGTCGGCCGCCCGGCGCATCCACTCGCGCAGGTCGGCGCGGATACCTTCGATGCCGTCGAGCCACACGCGCTCGATCGCCGGCGCGAGATCCTCATGCCATCGCGCCGCAACTTCGTCGAGCTTCTCGTCGAGCAACCCCGACGCGTCATCCAGGTCGTCAGGCGTCACCGGCAGCACGTCGAGCTCCCGCAGCGCCGACAGGATCTCGTACTGCACCTCGGCGAACAGGCCGCCGCGCGTGAGCGGATCGAGCGTGTCAATCGCCTCGGGCTCCTCGCGCGGTTCAAGCCGATGAACCGCTTGCAGAAAAAAACGATACGGGCACGCCGCGAAATTTTGCAGCGCGGTCGGCGAGTACGAACGCGCGCTCAACTGATGCTTGCCCAGCGCCGCCAGCGCGGCCGGATCAGGATCGACAAGGCCGTCGGCCGAGGTCCATCGCCGCAGCCACCGGCGCGCCCGCGCGCGCAACGCCCGCCCGAGATGAACGTTCGCGCCCAGCAAATAGTTCGCCGCGCCTGTGGTGGTATCCGGATCGGCGTCCACCAGTTTGTCGAGCACCGCCAGATCGAATTCCGCGTCGTCGATCGCGTCGGCAGGATTCGCCGGCGCCGGCCATGAAAGGCGCGTCACCGGCTGCGATGCGGCGCGCGTCGCCAGCTCGTCGAAGCCGGGCAGGCGGCCTTCCGCAGCGCGCAGAATTTCGAGCGCGTAGAAGGACGGCACGCGCGGCCGGCCCTGGTCGAGATCGACTCGCGGATATGAGAACATCACGCGCTCGCGCGCCGCGCCAGCCGCGATTCTCAATGCGAGTCGCTCCGCACCGACGCGTTGCTCGTTGCGAGCGAGATACGGACTCAGCCGCGCGCGCGACGCATCGGAAAGAATTGGATCCTCGGTCAGCTTGCGCGGAAACATCCGCTCGGCAAGGCCGGGGACGATGACAACGTCGAACTCCATGCAGCGAGCGCGATTCGGCGGCGCGACGAACACCGCGCCGTAACGACGCACGCGCCGCGGAGTTTCGAGACGCCCGAGCCGATCGTTCAGCACGATGCGCACCTCGTCGAGTCCAACCGGACCGACCGGCGCCATCGGCTCGAGCTCGGCGAGCGCGGCGAGCACCGGCTCGCGATCGCGAATCGCGAGATCGATCAGCGCGCGAAGAAACTTGAGCCAGTCGCCCCAAGTCGCATCGCGCGGCGCCGCTTCGAGCATCGTGAGGATCGGCATCGCCACTTCGCCGAGATGCGCGAGGTCGAGAATTCGCCGCTCAAGGCCGGCCGCGTGCGCGTCGTCGTCGGCAAGTTCCTTGCGCCGCGCCGCGAGATCGTTACCGAGACCAGCCAGCCGCTTGCGCCATCGTTCGGCGCTGCCGATCACGGCCGCCTCGACGAGCAGCCGTTCCCATCGCCACGGCGCGCGCGCGGTTCCGTCGATGACCGGAACGGGATCTGAGGCGAAATTGGAGAGATCAGCATTGCTTGCACTTTCGTCCGCGGCAACGTCACTCTCGACTTCAAGATCCGACTCAAGCGGCGCCGGCGCGAGTTCCGCGTCCGGACTGACGGTCGGCTCGTCGTCACGCGCGCGATCGGGGTCGGGCACTTGAGCGAGCGAGAGATATTCGGCAAAGCGCCGCGCCGAAAGATTTTCCGCGGCGCAGCAAAGCAGCGCGAGCATCGCGCGACCGCCCGGCTCGGGGCGCCGCGCGCCGCGCGCAAAGTAAGCCGGGATCTCGGCGCGGGCGAGCACCTCCTGCAGGTACGGCGCGTAGCGAATCGGATCGTGCAGCAGCACGGCGATTCGATCGAACGGCACGCCGCGGCGCGCCTCGGCGGCGATTCGGCGCGCGATCTCCACGCACTCGTGCATCTCGCCGGGCGCCGAAATCACCGTCACGGATTCGTCAACGTCGCGCTCGGGCGGGGCTGTATTCGCGAACAAATGGGTCTGGAGACGCTCGAGCGACGGCGCGATGCTTTCGTTGACGGTCGGCGATAGCGGAGTTGCACGCACGCCGAGAGCGTCTTCGAGGATCGATTGGACGGGCGAGTCGCCGGCGGGAATCGTCGCGAGAATCGACGGCGAACATGCGGCGAGGGCCGCGATAAAGTCGCGATCGAGCGCGCTGTCCACGGATGGATCGAGCAACAAAATCGGCAGACCGACGAAGCGCGGCGGATCGGGCGCGAGTACCGCGCGCGTCGCGACTTTAAGCATCCCGGCACGATCGATCAGCTTCGCTTCGGCCAGCTCGGCGTCGAACTGCGCGAGTGTCGCGGCAATCGCGTCGCCCGCGCCGCCCAGCGCGCGCAGGTCGTCGGCGGCGATGTTGTTCCATCGAAGCTCGATCAGCGTGCGCGCCAGTGCGCGCGAGAAGCCGGGAAGATTCAGCACCGGCGCAAAGTGCTCAAGCGCTCCCGACGGGGCGAGGCGGAAGACCGCGCGCGCGGCGACCGCTTCGGCGGCGAGTCCGTCGGCGGGCGCGAGGCCGGTATCGGCGAGTTCCTCGGCGGCGAGCAATCCGATCAGGCGGTTGAGAGTCAGGCGATGCACCCCGAGCATCGCGCCGCGCGATATTGCAAACGCGCGCACGAGGTCGTCGGCAGCTTCCTTGACCGACGCGATCACCAGGACTTCGGTGGCGGATGGCTGCGAGTCGAGCCACGCGCGGGCGGCGGCGATGCGCTTATCGGCGCGTTCGGAGATTATGATTTCATGAGAGGCTGGCATCCGGCGCGGCGCGAAGCTTGATACGCGACATATCTATCGTGTGCTCCGGGTATCGGAGCTTCAAGAGCCGCGCCGGGTTTGTTTCCACAGCGTGGACAACGGTTGTCATCGGTCGAGTTGTAGCAGATGCAGAATCCGCCGTGGGTCTCCCTAGGCACGGTTGACCCCTACACCCGGTCGTTCTGCCATTCAGAGCGAAGCGAAGAATCCCGGTTTTTTCGCGTCGTGCCAGCCGCTGCGGCCTCTGATACCTCGCCCGTTATTTTGCGGGAGAGGCGGCCGGCGGGTGCAAGCCGCCGGTAGGTGAGGGTGCTGCGGTGCAAGATCCGAGCGCGCAACGTCGCTAATGCGAGCCGCCTTTTCCCCGCATCGAGATTTCGTCCCATAGAAGTAGCTGGTAGCCGTCGGGATCGCGGAGTTCGGCGCCGTAGCCCCAGAAATATTTTCCTGGAGGATTGGTGAACGCGACGCCCTTCGATTGGAGTTCTTTGTACTTCGAATCTACGTCGTCAACTTGCAGGGTGAGAGAGCATTTGGCGCCGGAGAGTTGGGCGGGTTGCTCGTAGAGGAAGATCGTGAAGCCGGCGTCGTCCTGGATTGCGGAGGTTTTGCGATCGGGGACTTCGAATTCAACTTTGAAGCCGAAGTTGCGCACGTACCAATCGCGCGAGGTTTGGTAGTTCGTGACCGGGAGATTCATGTGATCAAATTTGACCATGTCGCCGCTCCTTGTTCCGTCTCTAAAACTTTCCGTGTCTGCCTACGCCCAACGCGAAGCGCTCGGCGCCGGCGCGAGTCTCACCTGATTCGATCGTCGCGATGCCGTAGCGGTACTCGTTCTTGAGCGCGTCCTCGAGCGGCATCGTCCACGCTTCGTAGGCGGACATCCGATCACCGCGCATACATCGCTGCGGAAAGCTTGCGATTTGTTTGGCCAGCTCGCGCGCGTGGGACAATGCGGTGCCCGGCTCGACGACGCGATTCGCCAAGCCTATCGCGAATGCCTCTTCGCCCAAGACGCCGCGGCCCGTCAGGATCATGTCCATCGCACGACTCATCCCGATCAAACGCGGCAATCGAATTGTGCCGCCGTCACAGAGCGGCACGCCGAAGCGCCGGCAATACACGCCGAAGATCGCGTCGCGCGCGGCCACTCGCAGATCGCACCATAGCGCGAGCTCGATTCCACCGGCGACGGCGAAGCCCTCGACCGCCGCGATAACCGGCTTGCCGAGCAGCATTCGCGTGCATCCGAGCGGCCCGTCGCCGTCCTCGGTCACTCGATTGCCGCGAGATGTCGCGACCGCTTTCAAATCCGCACCGGCGCAAAACATGTTACCGGCGCCGGTCAGGATCGCGACCGAGAGCGCGTCGTCGGCATCGAAGCGGCGGAACGCCTCGGCGAGCGCCGCGGCGGTTGGCTGATCGACTGCGTTGCGCGCCTCGGGGCGGTTGATCGTCACGATTGCGATTTCGTTCTCGATTGCGAACTCGACCAGGCTCATCGAATTACCTCCGGCGCTAAATTGCGATCGCCGAAAATTACTCTTTCAAAATCTTGCGTGTCGAGGAACGGAGGCGTACGACGCCGGAATCCAGCGAGTTGTGGCTCTCGAAGCCGTTGTGCGCGAATACCTCGAGCATCGCGCGGTTCTCGCCGAGCACGTCGGCCTCGAATTCCGCCACCCCGTTCGCATCGGCGATAAGGCTCAGGTGCTGCAGCAGTATCGTGCCGATGCCGTGTCCCTGGAACTGGTCGCGAACAGCGAACGCGACTTCCGCGCGATGCGGATCGGCGCCGCAAATGTAACGGCCGACACCAATGATGCGCTCGCGTCCATTTTCGCTCACGGTTGCAACCAGGCCGACATGACTTATGAAATCGAGCTCAGTTAGACGCTTGAGATCGTCCGGATAAAGATCGCGCTTCAGCCCCATGAAACGAAAATAGACGGACTGTTCGCTCATGCTCTTGAAATGATCGTGGAGGCGTTCTTGATCGTCGGGACGAATCGCGCGAATCCGAATCGCGACGCCGTCGAGCATCGTCGCATCGATGCAATATTTGCGCGGGTCGGTGAGCATGTCGCGATCTGCCATCGAACTGGAGGTTGAGTATAGCGGCGATTCCGCTTGGAATCTTGCGCGCATTTCGCTATGGCGATCGGAGCGGCGCACGATGAGCGAATTTACGATCAAGGACAAGACTGCGATCGCCGGAGTCGGCGAGACGAAGTACTACAAGCGCGGGGCAGCGCCGGTCAGCGAATTTCGGCTCGCGCTCGAAGCGATTCAGCGCGCGGCCGACGATGCGGAGCTGCCAGTGAGCGCGATCGACGGGATCGCGTCGTACAGCAACGACCGCAACGACTCGGTCCGCGTCGCGACCGCGCTCGGATTGCCGGAATTGCGCTTCACCAATATGTTCTGGGGTGGCGGCGGCGGTGGCGGCTCGGGTGCGATCGGCAACGCGGCGGCCGCGATCGTCGCGGGCTTCGCGACCTGCGTAGTTGTGTATCGCGCGCTGGCGCAGGGGCAGTTCGGCCGCTTCGGCGCGACGCCGGCGACGCGCGCTATATCGGGGCCGATCGCGTACACGTGGCCGTACGGAATGTTGACGCCGGCGCAATGGATCGCGCTGCGCACGCGCCGCTTCATGCACGATCACCACATCACGCAGGACCCGCTCGCGGCGATCGCGATGGCCTGCTATCACCACGCACAGTTCAATCCGCGCGCGATAATGTACGGCCGCCCGTTGACACGCGAGGCATACGACGAGTCGCGATGGATCGTCGAGCCGTTTCATCTCTACGACTGCTGCCTCGAGAACGACGGCGCAGCCGCGGTGATTGTCACGAGTGCCGAGCGCGCGCGCGATCTCAAGCAGAAGCCGGCGTACGTGATGGCGTCGGCGCAGGGCTCCGACTTCCGCCAGGGCGCCGCGGCCGAGAATGGTCCCGATTACGCGACCTCGAACTTCAAGACGCTGGCGCCGCGCCTCTACGCGATGGCGGGGATCGAGCCCAAGGACGTCGACGTCGCGCAGGTGTACGAAAATTTCACCGGCGCGGTGATGACCAGTATAGTCGAGCACGGCTTCTGCCATTCCGACGAAGTGATGGATTTCTGCACTTTCGAAAATCTGACCGCGCCCAACGGCAAGCTGCCAATCAACACCAGCGGCGGAAATCTCGCCGAGTGCTACATGCACGGACTGGAATTGATCATCGAGGCGGCGCGACAGGTGCGCGGGACTTCAACTTGCCAGGTGAACGACGCCGAGATTTCGATGGTCGTATCGGGACCTATGGTCGCGCCGGTGAGCGATCTGATCCTGCGCAGGTAAGCGCGATGGCGAACGAATCGAAAACGTACTTGCCCGCGGGGATGCCGGCGCCGGAAGCGACGCGCGACGGGTTGGATCGCGAATTCTGGGACGCGGCGAAGCGTCACGAGCTCGTCGTGCAGAAGTGCAATTCATGCGGCACGTTCCAATTCGGCCCCGAATGGATTTGTCACAAGTGCCACACGCTCGAACTCGGATGGCATCGCGTGTCAGGCCGCGGCCGCGTCTATAGCTGGGAGCGCGTCTGGCACCCAGCGCATCCCGCGCTGAAGTCCGCGTGTCCTTATATTGTAATGGTAGTGGAACTCCCCGACGCCGGCAACGTGAGAATGGTCGGCAACCTGCTAGGCGACCCGGCGCGCGAAGTGCCCTTCGACGCGCCAGTCGAAGCCGTCTTCGAGGATCACCCCGAAGGCTTCACGCTGATTCAGTGGCAACTCGCTTAGGGCTCAGGTCTTTTCCGGTTCGTCAGCCTTGATGAACTTCAGCGACGCGGAGTTCATGCAGTAGCGGAGGCCGGTTGGGCGCGGGCCGTCGTCGAAGACGTGGCCGAGATGGGCGTCGCATTGCGCGCACATCACCTCGGTTCGCTTCATGAAGAGTGAGCGGTCGGTTTTGGTCTCGACGTTCTCCGGCGCGATCGGCTGGTAGAAGCTTGGCCATCCCGTGCCCGATTCGAACTTGGTGTCGGAGCTGAACAGCGCGTTGCCGCAGCAGATGCATCGATAGAGACCCTTGTCGTGATTCTCGGCGTACAAGTTCGAGAACGGCCGCTCGGTACCTTTTTTGCGCGTGACGTTCGAACTGCTCGGGGGTCAGTTCCTTCTGCCATTCCGCGTCCGATTTGACGACTTTATCTACCATGACGAGTCCCTTTCTCTGTCCGGAATCGGTGAACTCAACGATCGACACTTTGACTATACCGGACGCACCCGAATCCGGCGAATCGCTTGACGAGTCGGCGGTGATGGCTCTTTCAGCGTAGCCGAATGCGATGATTGCGGGTATCGCGGCAATGGCGGCAACGAATGCGCGACGCCCGATCAGAGGAGCGTTCTGACGATTAGATTGACTACTGTTTGATGCCAACTTTCGATCCGTTGTCCTGATCATTGCATATTAGACAACACGGTCGAAGTCCACGCGGTTCCCCACCCTTAAATTAGATTATTCGAGGGTCAGACCTGCGTGAGCCGCAAAGTTGCGAAAATCGCGGTCGCGCGTGACCAGCGCGACTTCGTGGTCAATACACGACTGGGCGATAAGGCTGTCGGCTAAGCGCGCCTTGAGACCTCGGCGCAGAAGACGCGCACGGAGTTCACCCGCACGTTCCCAGTAGCCGTCAACAATTTCAAGCCGCGGCACAGCGCGAATCAGAGTTCCAACCTCGGAACGAAGCGCGGGATCGCTCAGGAGTTCAGTCACCACCACCGGCGGAAAAATGCCCTGGCGGAACCGCAGCGCTTCCTCGACTGCGGCCACGTCCCTCCCGCGCTCGCCCGACAGGAAGGCGATGGTGGAACTGGTATCGAGAGCAATCATCTTCGGTCTTGCCGCAGTTCGCGCAAATCCACCGAGAATTTCACCTTGCCGCGCATTTTCAGCAGACCGTCGTAAGCTTCGCCGGCCGCCAGCAATTCGAGTCCTTTGCGCACCGTTTCGCTGACCCCGGCGCGAGCAGCTCTTTGCGCCTTGTTCAACAATTCACTGCGAACGTGCACGGTAATTTTTCGCTCGGCTTTCATTGCCATAAGCATACCAGAATTCGATGCCGTAACTATATATGGCTATTGGAGGGAGACTTACGTCGCATCGTCGAGCGATGCGCGCAACGCTAGATCTGATACACGAACAGCTGCTGTTCTTTGGGTCTCAGGAACACGTGGGCACCCGTTTCCAGGTGCAGCGTCTGGTAGTGCTCGTGGCTGATTTCGACTTGCACCATGTCGCCCCATTCGGCGACCAGCTCGACTTTGACCTGCGGGCCGGCGGGGTTGATCGTCTTCACGGTGGCCGGGAACGTCTGCTTGCCGTTGGGCTGCATCACGATTTCCAGCAGATGCGGCCGCACGTACAGCACCGCCTTGCCGTTCTCCGCCGGATGCGCGTGGGCGTGGGTATTGTCGAGCTCGACGGCGGTGTCGCCTAGGAACACGCGCCCGTTCTCGATTCGGCCGTGGAAGAGGTTCACGTTGCCCAGGAAGTTGTACACGAAGGCGTTGGCAGGATGGTGATAGACTTCCTCGGCCGTGCCGATCTGCTCGATACGTCCCTGGTTCATCACGACGATACGATTGGCGAGTTCGAGCGCCTCTTCCTGGTCGTGCGTGACGAAGACGCTGGTGATTTTGATCTCGTCGTGCAGCCGCCGGAGCCATCGGCGGAGTTCCTGACGGACCTTGGCGTCGAGCGCGCCGAACGGCTCGTCCAGCAGCAGGACTTTCGGCTCGACGGCGAGCGTGCGCGCGAGCGCGACGCGCTGGCGCTGGCCGCCGGAGAGCTGCGAGGGATAGCGGTCCGCGAGAAAGTCGAGCTGCACGAGTTTCAGCAGCTCATGCACGCGCCGCGCGACTTCGGTCTCGGCGGGACGCTCACGCCGCGGCAGCACGCGCATTCCGAAGGCGACGTTTTCGAATACCGTCATGTGGCGAAACAGCGCGTAATGCTGAAAGACGAAGCCGACCTTGCGCTTGCGGACGCTGACCGCGCTCGCGTCCTCGCCATGGAACAGCACCTCGCCGGTGTCCGGCGTTTCCAGTCCCGCGATTATTCTCAGCAGCGTGGTCTTGCCCGAGCCTGACAGCCCCAGCAACGCGACGAGCTCGCCGGTTTCGATGTGCAGGTTGATATTGTCAACCGCAACGAAGTCGCCGAACCTCTTGCTGATGTTTTTGAGCTCGATACTCATGCCGCAACTTTGACCGCCAGGTCGTCCTGCTCCTGCTTCACGGGAACTACGCGGCGCTCGAGGTAATACTTGGCGATGAGCGTCGCGATCGCGAGCAGGGTGAGCAGCGACGAAACCGCAAACGCAGCCGCGAACTGGAAGTCATTGTACAGAATCTCGACGTACAGCGGCATCGTGTTGGTATGCCCGCGGATATGCCCCGAAACGACCGAGACTGCTCCGAACTCGCCCATCGCGCGCGCGTTGCATAACACCAGCCCATAAAGCAGCCCCCACTTGACGTTGGGGATCGTCACGCGAAAGAACATTTGCCAGCCGCCTGCGCCCAGCACGATCGCGGCTTCTTCTTCCTCGCTGCCGACCGCCTGCATGATCGGAATCAGCTCGCGCGCGGCGAGTGGAAACGTCACGAAGATTGTCGCGAGCACGATGCCCGGCTCGGCAAAGATGATCCTGATGCCGTGATCGGCGAGCCATCCGCCGAGCGGCGCGCGCACGCCGAGCAGCAGCACGAACAGCATCCCCGCGATTACCGGCGAGACCGAGAACGGGATGTCGATCAACGTCAGCAGGGTTTGCTTGCCGGGGAAATCGAAGCGCGCGATTGCCCATGACGCGGCGATGCCAAAAGTAACGTTGAGCGGCACCGCGATCGCGGCGGTCATCAGGGTCAGGCGAATCGCGGCGCGAGCCTCGGGATCGACGATCGCCGCGAGGTAAGCGCCGAGTCCATTCTGCAGCGCTTCGGTAAAGACCGCGATGACCGGGATGAAAATAAACAGCGCGACGAACGTCAGTGCGGTCGCGATCAACGCGATTCTGACCGCGGGCGGATCCGCGGTCCCGGGCCTCTTCGGCGTAAATTCGGACTGGGTGGCCATCGCGAAGGTCAGGCCGCCAGCCGGCGGCTGCTCCACCTTTGCAGGACGTTGATGCCGAGCAGAATCGCGAATGACGCCGTCAGCATCACGACCGCGATTGCCGTGGCGCCGGCGTAGTCGAACTGCTCGAGCTTGCTCATGATCAGCAACGGCACCACCTCGGTATGCATCGGCATGTTGCCCGAGATGAACACCACCGAGCCGTATTCGCCGAGTGCGCGCGCGAATGCGAGCGCGAATCCGGTGAGCGACGCCGGAATCAGCGCGGGCGCGATCACCAACATAAAGGTCTGCATCCGGCTCGCGCCGAGCGTCGCCGCCGCTTCCTCGTATTCCTGATCGAGATCCTCGAGGACAGGCTGGATCGTGCGGACGACGAACGGCAGTCCGACGAAGGTGAGCGCGACCACCACACCGAGCGGCGCATACGCGACTTTTATTCCAAGCGGCGCGAGGTACCGCCCAATCCATCCGTTGGTCGCGTAAATCGCGGTGAGCGTGATGCCCGCGACCGAAGTCGGCAGCGCGAACGGCAAATCGACCATCACGTCAATCAGTGTCTTGCCGGGAAATTCGTAGCGGACGAGGCTCCACGCGACGACGAATCCGAAGATCGAGTTGATCAGCGCGCCGGCAATCGAGGCGCCGAAGCTCAGCTCGTACGCCGCGATTGTGCGCGGACTCGCGACGGCAGCCCAGAACTGAGGCCAGGTCAGGGTGAAAGTCTTGAAGAAGATCGTCGAGATCGGAATCAGCACGACGATGCCGAGGTAGGCGAGCGTGAAGCCGAGCGTCAGGCCGAATCCCGGCAGCACGTTGTTCCGTCTCGTTGCCATCGCGCTATCTTCTCTCCGACTCCGCTAACTTCCCGGCTGATATATCTTGTCGAATACGCCGCCGTCGCCGAAGAACTTCGGCTGCGCCTTTTTCCATCCGCCGAAATCCGCGTCGATCGTGAGCATCGGCAGGCTCGGGAATTTGCTTGCATACTTCGCGGCGACGGCCTTGTCTTGCGGACGGAAGAAATTCTGCGCGACTATTTCCTGTCCCGCCGGCGTGTAGAGAAATTCCAGGTACGCCTTCGAGATCGCCTCGGTACCGTGCTGCTTATCCACCTTGTCCACCCATGCGACGGGCGGCTCGGCCTTGATGCTCAGCGACGGATACACGACCTCGAACTTGTTGGCGCCAAAATCCTTGATCGCCATCCCCGCCTCGTTCTCCCACGCGATCAGCACGTCGCCGATTCCGCGCTCGACAAAGGTAGTCGTTGAGCCGCGCGCACCGGAATCGAGCACGGGCACGTTTTTGTAAAGCGCACTGACGAACGCCGCGGCCTTGGCCTCGTCGCCGCCGTTCTTCTTCAGGGCGTAGCCCCACGCCGCGAGGAAATTCCATCGCGCGCCGCCAGAGGTCTTCGGATTCGGCGTGATCACCGAGATGCCCGGCTTCACCAGGTCATCCCAATCCTTGATGTTTTTGGGATTGCCCTTGCGCACCAACAGCACGATGGTCGAGGTATAGGGGCAACTGTTATCGGGGAGCCGCGATTGCCAGTCCGCGGGCAGCAAGCCCGCCTTGTCGACGATCGCATCGATGTCGCCCGCGAGTCCCAGCGTCACGACGTCGGCCTCGAGGCCGTCGATGACCGCGCGCGCCTGTTTGCCCGAGCCGCCGTGCGATTGGTTGATCGTAACGTCGTCACCGGTCTTTGCTTTCCAATCCTTGACGAACTGTGCGTTGACGGCCTCGTAGAGTTCGCGGGTCGGATCGTACGAGACGTTGAGGAGCGTGATTTGAGCGGCGCGCGCGGCGCCGATGCCAAGAGCAACGCTCGCCGCCAAGGTGATGGCGGCGAGCGTATGTGTGAATTTCAATTTGCGACCGAACATTCTCACCTCAGAAGCAGATCTGGAGTTGCGACTCGATGACGCTTTCGTTGGGCCGGTCCTTTACGTCGGCGGTCGTGCCAGCGCCGCCATTGAAGTAGGTATTCGCGTAGTCGGTCTGCCACTTGATGTTGGCAGTCAGGTACCAGTTGACGCCCAACGCAAATTCGGTGGCAGTTTTCGCGGACGCACTGGGACTGGCGAAATCGAGTTGAAACTGCCGGCTGTCCGCAGCGACGTTGCTGATCCTCGCCGCAAGCTCCCATGCGCCGAACCATCCGTTGCGCGGGTCGAACGGATGAAGCGGCTTGACCCAACCATAAGACGCGTTTTCGCCGGTCAACAGGTAGGAAGCCTGCGCGAAATAGCCAGTGTCGGTGAAGGTGTCGGTCCGGTTGATGAGCCGTTTGGTCGGACCGCTCCCCAAAGTGGTGAACAGGTTGAGCGAATGCTGGTCTTGCGCGTATTCGGCCATCAAGCCGAAGGGACCCACGTAATAGTAGGCCTGAGGCTCGAGACGCGCGCGCAATCCGGACGCGGTCACGCCCTTGCCGGGTGTGAACCAGGTGCTCGCGCCGTAGGTCTTGTAGCTCGAAATCGTGCTGCCGCGCTCATCGCCGTAGGAACCGGCGAAGCCGAAGCCCAATCCCTTGAGCCACTGGTTCTCGGTGAGTTCGAACGGCGTAGCGAAGATGCGTCCGACGAAATCTTTGCCGTCGTTGTTGTCGATGTCGGTAGTGTCCGCGGCAGTGTTGTCTGGCACTCCATTCATCAGCGCGGCGTCGTAGTAGAGGCGGCGGTCAAGAAGTTCACCGTGCAGGTCGGCGCCAGTGTCGCGGTTCGGGATCAGATTCTGGATCTCCGAGCGCTCGCTGAATTCGAGATCGCGATCCGACTGCAAGCGCTCGAGATCGAGCGGCGCCTTGAACTTCCCGGCCCTCAGGCTCGCATAGTCCCAATAGGTCATATTGATGTAGGCGTCCTGCAACGTGACCTTGCCCTGGCCGAAGTCGGGCGTGATGTTGAAGTTGTAGTACTTCGCGACCGAGCCCGTGATGATCGGGCGCACTCGGTTGAGGTAGAACGTGCTGCTGATGTCCTTGTCGCTGCCGCTGGTGAAGAAGCGGCCGTCGGCCTGGATGATTCCGCCGAAATTAATATTGTAGTCGTGGTTCGGTGAAGAGAGAGAGAAGCCCTCTTCGCCCACCTTGACGACCGGCATCGTGACCGACCGCGCCTGCTCCGTCTGGGTCTCGACGTTGATCTTTTGGGCCTGCACGTTGAGTTGCTGGCCCTGGACGTCGACCTTTTGATCGATCACTTTCACTCTCTGATTCAGCCCTTCCAGCGTGTCGACCCTCGACTCGAGTTGCCTGATTTCAACCTTAAGCAATTCGATCTCCTGATCCTTCCGATCGGCGGAAGGCTTCGACTGCGCATGCGCCGGGCCGGCGGCAAAAGATACCGCGGTAATTACCGCCGCCAGCAACACCGGCAGCATCGGCAAAGTGCATTTTCTCATCTCGGAAGCCCCTCATCGTATTGGGAACTTCCGGATGTCCGGTCAGCTCGCGATTGTCGATTGACAGCTCTGTCATGGCGCACCCGGATCCTTACCTGGTCCGGGCTCCTCCCTGGATTTTTATATTTTCAATGTCGTGCGCGACTCGTCATTTGATGCAGCCGCCCGGCTGGTTGTTGGTTGCCCCCGTGAAGTTGCCAAACCATTTGTTGCTGCCGCAACTCGAATTCGCGTCGTACAGGTCGTCCTTCGAATTGCTGCCCGCCGCTGTCTCTGTTTGGTTGGTTATGATCGAGGTCTTGGCGCCGATATCGAGCGCGACACCGTAGTTGGTATTGCCCTGGATGTTTCCCGTGAAAATGTAGTTGCCTGGTGACGGGCCGACACCCGTGCATCCGGCGCCGATCGGTCCGATAGCGGAGCATCCTACGTACAGGCCAATGTTGAGGTTGCTCTCGGTCTTGGAATTGGTGACGTCACTGGAAGAGGTTTGCTTGAGCCATATCCCGTAGTTGTTATTAGTCTCTGCCGTCGTGTTGGTCAGCTCAACGTCCGAGGCCTTGTTCAGCTCAACGCCTGCGGTCCCGTTACTATTCGCTGAGGCGTCGTCGGCGACGATTTGCCTGCCCTGGATCAGCAAGCCAACGTCCCACCCGCTTATCACCGAGCCGCGGAAGCCGAGAAAGTCCAAGCGGTAGGGATGATGAACCCAGACCCCGATCCCGGTCGGGGTCGTGCCGCCGGGGCCGGTGATGTTTTTCTTCGCGCCGTCAAGGATCACGAAGCTCGAGGCGATCTCGATACACGCGCCGGCTGGAGTAAGTCCCTGCGTCGAATTGATTGCCAGCCCAAGTTTGTACGAGCCCGGCGACACAATCGTGCATCCGCATGCATTGATCGTCGGAGTGCAAGCGGTCTGGGCCGAGGCCGCCGCCGGCATCATAAAGCCTGCGACAATCAGCAGTGTCGGCATGACCCACTGAAAAAGGAGCGTAACGCGGTTTCTCATCTCAAAAGTCCCTCGTCGTCTTGGAAACTTCCGGATGACCGGTCAGCTCGCGGTTGGTGTTGACGGCTCTATTCATGGCGCGCCGGATCCTTCCCTGGTCCGGTGTTCCTCCCCACAAATCTTCGATGGCCGTGAGTAATTCATTTCGAATCGATTGAATTACCCGCGACTTGTCTTGTCGAAGCGAAATTTTTCTTTGCGCTCGATCTGCACGACTCGCGAGTCCTGGATCACGACCTCGACCGAGCCGAAGCGCACGCCGCTGATTGCATTCGCGATGCGCCGCAGGATGTCGTCGCCCGTCTCGGGCTCGGATTGAGCATCGCGACGGGTTATCAGGGGCGAGTCTGCTTTCATAATCTATCCTATTAGGTGACTAGACTAATCTTCCAAAAAAAGTTACCCTCGATTCAGATCGCGAAACTCAACGATTCATTGCCGGTAACCACCGCCTCGACGCGCTTGAGCATGTCCTCGAGCGAGGTCGAGTCCATAATCTTCGCGGTCGCGTCGCGAACTTCCTTCATCACTAATCTGATCCCGCAACTCCGCTCATCGCGGCACTCGCGGCATCGCATGTATGCCGTCTTGCTGACGCATGGCAAAGGTGCGATTGGTCCGTCCAGCACGCGTACAATGTGCCCCACGCTGATCTGACGAGGCTCGCGTCCGAGAAAGTATCCCCCGCCCTTGCCCTTCTTGCTCTGCAGGAGTCCCTGGTTCTTGAGCTCGAGCAGGATCAGTTCGAGAAACTTGCGCGGGATACCCTCGCGCTGCGCCAAATCAGAGATGAGCACGGGTCCCTGTCCGTATTCCTTGGCCAAAACCATCATCGCCTTGAGTGCGTATTTCGACTTCTTCGAGAGCATTTGATCAACGGGTTAGTCGATAGGGTGGCTAGACTAAAGATCGCGAGGAATTCAGTCAAGAGCCAGCGACGATAAATATTTGCGTGCCGTTAGAGGGGAAATTCCTTGCGTTTCAGCGCGCCTTGGCCTTCAGATCGGCGTACTTGTCGAGCAACGGCAGTACCGTCTCGCGCGGCGCGGGCGGCAGCGCGAATATTAGCCGGTCGAGGCCGAGGTCGAGGAACTTCTTGATGTGTTCTTCGTTCGGACCGACACCAAACATCGAGACCGGAAGTTTGCCGCGGCCCGCTTTCTTGCCCGCGTCGGCAAGCGCCTTCAGGCCTGCGGCGAGATCGTATCGCGGAAAATTAATCGGCATCCATCCGTCGCAGTACTCGGCGGCGCGATCGAACGTCTTGGGCGATTGCGAGCCGAGCAGAATCGGCGGACCACCCGCCTGCACCGGCTTGGGGAACGACCAGATCGGATCGAAGTTCACGAACTCGCCGTGAAACTCGGCCGCCTCCTTTGTCCAGATTTGCCGAATCGCGAGAATTTTTTCCCTGACGATTTTCCAGCGCCGCTTGAACTGCGCGCCATGATTCGCCATCTCCTCGACGTTCCAGCCCGCGCCGATTCCGAAAATCACGCGGCCGCCCGAAATCATGTCGAGCGATGCGACTTCCTTCGCGAGCGTGATCGGGTCGCGCTCGATCACCAGGCATACTCCCGTGCCGAGCTTCAGTTTCTTCGTGACCGCCGCGGCCGCGCCGAGCGCGACGAACGGATCGTGCGTGTGCCAGTACTCCTTCGGCAAGTCCGCGCCGCCGGGCCACGGCGTTTTGCGCGACGCGGGTATGTGAGTGTGCTCGGGAAAGAAGATCGACTCGAAGCCGCGTTCTTCAGCCGCGAGCGCAAGTTCGATCGGCTGGATTGCGTAATCGGTCGGGAACATCGAGATTCCGAATTCGGCCATGGCGATTCCTCCTGGCTAAGCGCGCTGTGCGGGTTTCATATCACAACTGATCGGCGAAGCGTTTGCGCGAGTCTACAGCGGCGACGCGCCAACGATGCGGACCTTCGCAGTCGAACCGGGCATTCGATCGCCGTTCATCGGCTCGTACCGGCCGCCGAGGTTGTCGGCGAGGAATTTCTCGAGGCGCGCGGTAAAGTCGAGCCGATTCTCGGGCCGCACGAAACCGTGACCTTCGTCAGTATATAAAACGTAAACCGCGTTCCCGTGATGCTTCGCGATCGCCTCGACAATCTGTTCCGCTTCGGCCTGCTTCACGCGCGGATCGTTCGCGCCCTGGCCGATCAGCATCGGGATTTTAATTTTATCGGCGGAGAACAGCGGCGACGCCGCAGTCAGCAGCTCCTTGTCTTTGGGATCGGCGGGATTTCCAACCCTGGTATCGAAGATCGAGCGCATAACTCCCCAGTACGGCGGAATCGACGCCAGCAGCGTGAACAGATTGGACGGGCCGCATTCGTCGATCGCGCATCGATACAAGTCGGGCGTGAATGCCGCGCCGGCGAGCGCCGCGTAACCGCCGTACGAACTGCCGAAAATCGCGACGCGCTTCCGGTCGGCTATTCCCGCGTTGACGGCCCACTTGACGCCGTCGGTCAAGTCGCTCTGCATCGTGAGGCCCCATTCGCGATCGCCCGCGTGCAGATACTTCTTTCCAAACCCGGTCGAGCCGCGAAAGTTTATCTGCAGCACGGCATAGCCGCGGTTCGCGAGCAGTTGGATGTAGGGATTGAGGCCCCAACTGTCGCGCGCCCACGGCCCGCCATGGACCGCGAGCACCAGCGGCAAATTTTTCACGGGCACGCCGACCGGAAGCGTGAGGTAGCCGTTGATTTTCATTCCGTCGCGCGCGGTGAAATCAACCGGCTTCATCGGAGCGAGGGGGGCGTCGTCGAGTTTGGGCTGCACGCTGAAAATGAAGGTCGCTTTCTTCGACGCGCGATCCCACGAGTAGTAGCGCTTCGGCGCGCGGTCACTCGAGAACGAGACCAGCCACGTCTCGTCGGCAAGGTCGCGATCCGCGACGTTGAAATCTCCGTCGGCAATTTTCGCAATCGCGTCGAAGTCAGCCTGGATTGACGGATCGACAACCGTCCAATGCGTCCGGCCGGGATCGAACGCGGCGGCCTGCACGACATGACGCGTCGGCTGAATCATCGCGTCGCTCAAATCCGCGTCGTCGCTGCGCGCGATGTCGGTCTCCTTTCCCGACGCGACGTCATGACGCACCAGGCGCGCGGTGTCGGTGCCGATCGAAGTGCTGAGAAAGAGCGATTTGCCGTCCTTGGTGAAATCCAGCGCGGCCAGGTTGTCGTTCATCCCGGTTTTCATCAACGTGCGCCACGCGCCCGCCGCGCTCTCGCGAATCCGAATTTCGGTGCCGCCGTCCGGCGTCACTACGATCGCCGCGCGCACGATCATGTCGTCGTCGGCCAGCCATCCCGCGACGTCGCCCGGATTTTTCGTATCGAGCTCGACGGCGCCGCTGCGCAGGTTGACCCGATAAACGTCCATCAATTTGCGATCGCGCAGGTTGAGCGCAACCAGTATTCGCTCGGGAAATTTGGGATTGGACGCGACGAACTCGGCGCGCACGCCCTGCCACGGGGTCAAATCGCGGGCGTTATCCGAATCGAGATCGACGGCGAACAGGTGGAAGTTTTCGTCGCCGGCGGCGTCCTGCGCGTAAAGAATCGTCTTCAAATCGTACCCCCAGCCGTACGATTGGATTCCGCGACTTTTGTCGGCCGTGACGGCGCGCGCGTCGTGCCGACCAATCGTCTGCACCCACACCTGGAGGACGTCGTGTTCATCGGGGGCGAGCCACGCCAATCGCTCGCCGTCGGGAGCGATGTGCGGATTCGCGCGCTCGGGATTTCCGAGCAGCGTGTCGCGCGGAATCAGCGGCGGCGGTTGAGAAAGGATTGGGGACGCTTGAATTGTCGAAGTCATAATGAGAACCGCCGCTATCAGCGAATACTTCCGCGCGAGTCCGGACATCGATCACAACAATGACAGAAACAATCGCGAAGTGAACATGCAAGAAAGGATACGCGACGTGATCTCATTGCTCCTCTCCGCCTGCTGACTGCGCGCCGCGGCCTCCGCTATATTCCACCGCGATGGCGAAGCGACCAAAGCAGTTCGGCAGTCTGAAGGGCGACGACCGGATTCACGGCGCACCCGTCGGAATTTTCGAGGACCTCTACCACTTTCTGGTGACGACCTCGTGGCCGGCGCTGATCGGAATAATCGCCGCCGCCTTCACCCTCGCGAACCTGCTGTTCGCCACCGGCTACTACTTCGATCAGGGAATCGAGAACGCGCACTCCGGCTCGTTCTCCGACATGTTTTTTTTCAGCGTGCAGACGATGGCGACGATCGGGTACGGCAAGATGGAGCCGTTCACGCTGTTCTCGAACATCCTGGTCTCGATCGAGGCGCTGACCGGACTGCTCGCGCTCGCGCTGATGACGGGCCTGGTCTTCTCGAAGTTCTCGCGGCCAACTGCGCGTGTCAGATTCAGCCGCTACGTCGTGATTGGCCCGCGCGACGCCGTGAACAGCCTGGCGATCAGGATGGCCAACCAGCGCGCGAACCGAATCGTCGAGGCGGAAATACACGTGGTGTTCGCACGCCAGGAAGTCACCGCCGAGGGTGACTCGATTCGGCGACTGTACGATCTGCCCGTGACGCGCAGCCGCAGCGCGATGTTCGCGTTGTCGTGGACCGCGGTCCATCGGATCCTTGAAGGCACTCCGCTGTTCGGCCAGACGCGCGAATCGCTCGCCAATTGCGCGGCCGAGATCATCGTGTCTATCATCGGACTCGACGAGACGTTCTCTCAGACTATCCACGCCCGACATACCTACGAACTTGACGAAATCGTCTGGGGCGCGCGCTTTGCGGACGTGCTGGTGCTCCACCCCGACGGCAGCCGAAGCGTCGATTACACGCGCTTCGACGACGTTGAGATGCTTACACCCGCCAAATGACGGCTCCTGGTGGTTGTTCACTTAACTGCGTAAATCTGGGCATTATCAGCGCACGCCGTGCGGTCCGAAATTCCGCTAACGGGGACGGGGAGACAGAATGACGTCAGGGACTGCAGGTACATCTCGAAGATATCTTGTCGCGATCGCGCGATGGTTCGACACTGCGGCCGGCGGCGCTCCGGCCGCTGACCTGCCGCAGCAGACCGACTGGTTCCGATGCATTCCCTACGTCGTCGTTCACCTGATGTGCCTTGGCGTGATCTGGGTCGGATGGAGCCCGGTCGCAGTCGGCGTCGCCATCGCGATGTATTTCATCCGGATGTTCGCGATTACCGGATTCTACCATCGCTACTTTTCTCATCGATCATTCAAGACTTCGCGGGCGGCTCAATTCGTATTCGCGGTGATCGGCGCGACCGCGGTGCAGCGCGGCGCATTATGGTGGGCGTCGCATCATCGGCTGCATCACCAGCGCTCCGACGAGCCGGAAGACGTCCATTCACCGCGTCAGCACGGATTCATCTGGAGCCACATAGGATGGATCACATCGGAAGCGAACTTCCGCTCTGAATTCGGCGTGGTCCGCGACCTAGCGAAATTTCCCGAGCTTATGTTTCTCGATCGTTTCGACGTGCTCGTCCCGACCATCCTCGGTTTCGCGATGTACGGGCTGGGCGCGTTTCTCAAGCACCATGCTCCGGGCCTGCACACGAGCGGCGCGCAAATGCTCATCTGGGGATTTTTCATTTCGACCGTGGTGCTCGCGCACGGCACCTTTACGATCAATTCGCTGGCGCACGTCTTCGGCCGCCGCCGCTATGAGACCAATGACGACAGCCGCAACAGTTTCACGCTCGCGATGGTCACGCTCGGCGAAGGATGGCACAACAATCACCATCACTTCCCGGCCGCCGCGCGCAACGGCTTCTTCTGGTGGGAAATCGACATCACGTACTACATGCTCAAGCTGCTCGAAGCGTGCGGCATAATCTGGGACCTGCGCCAGGTCCCGCCCGAGATCCTAGAGGAGCACCTGCTCGACAAGTCCCGCGTCGCAGTTGTCGCGAAGTCGCGCGTCGGGTCAGCAGTGCCGGTGCTGCCGGTCGCGGATGCATTGCGCGCGACCGGCGACGATAGTGGCGGGCTCGGCCGTCCGCTTTCCGAACTGGTGCGTGATGTAACCATCGAACCGCGCGCGGCGGTCGAGATCCCCGAAGTGGCCCGAGCGTCTCGATAGCCTTAGTCGGGATGACCGCGATCGACACAGCGCCGATTGCAGGCGGCGAAACGCATTACACTCTGTGAGCGATCGCTACTGAGCCCTGCATACGGTGGCAGAGACATTGTTCTCGGTGGTATCAATCGCGCGAAATTGAGCGTCGGCGACGCCGTCAGCGCTGGTAAAGGCAACTGCAAGTGGGCAATTGCCGCTGGTAGTGCTGCCGGGATTGATATAGCCCGTCGTATTGTCCGCGCTGATACAGTAATTTAGTGTGCCCTGCGAGGCGAAATCTTTATAACTGGGGCTCGAATTCGGATCGTTGGTATTCTGCGCCTCGATTACGCTGACCGTGCCGACGCCCCCGCCGTTGCTAGTGAAGCTCACGATCACCAGGTCGACCTTGGGATACCCGTTGCCGTCGAGGCCGACCCCGGTGCAGCTATACGAACCGCTGATGGTCACCGTCCCGGTGCTGGCGCAGGTAGGTGACGGCGAAGGGCAAGGGTTGCTGCTCTGCGCGCCGGCGGTGCCGGTCAGGATGGTCAAAACAAAAACAACCAGGCAAGCTTTTCTCACCGTGAGTTTCCCCAAACTTTGAGTTGCGGTCTGAAGATTCTGTCGCATCGTATTCGTTGCGGCTAGCCGCACCTCCTAATTCAACACCGGTCCGTAAATGTTGAGTATGTTCGGCGACGGAGTTGGCGATGGCGTCATACTTGACGACGATGTGCCGGTCGGAGACGGCGTCGCGGAGATCGTCGGCGTCGCCGTCATAGTCGAGGACGACGTCGGAGTCATGCTCGGCGTCGCTGTGATGGTTAACGTTGGCGTCGCGGTCAGGGTTGCCGTGGCGGTTGCCGTTGGCGTCGCGGTCCGCGTCGCCGTGGATGTGGCGGTAGAGGTTGGCGTCGCAGTCATCGTCGTCGTGGCGGTTGCCGTCGGCGTCGGAGAGGTCACTGCAGTACCGAATGCGACGCCGCTGAGTTTTACCTTTTGCGGCGACTTTAGTGCGTCGTCGGCGATCTCCAGGCTTCCGCTCACCTTGGTTCCCCTGGATTTGCTTGCGCTGACCGGATTGAACGTCACTGAGACCTGGCAGTTGGAACTCGCGGCCAGCGAGCTGTCGCAGCTATTGGTTGTTATGGAGAACGGGCCCGAAGGCGTGATCGAGGTGATGGCCAATGCGACGGAATCAGGATTGCTCACGGTTACAGTTTTGGCGCTCGAGGCGGTATCGACGGCAACCTTGCCGAACGAGAGCGAAGACGGCTTGATCGCGATCTTTCCCGCCACCCCGGTCCCCGTCAAGGCGATCGATTTGAGGGTGGCATCGGCGGAATCGCCAATAACCAGGCTGGCCGACCTGGAGCCGAGCGCGGTGGGAGTAAAGGTCAGCGTCACGTCGCATCCGCTCCCGGGCGAGAGCGTCGCGGTGCAATTGGTGGTGGAGCTGAAGTCTCCCGGGTTGGCGCCGGTGATCTGAGAAGTCAATTCGGTGACGGTGGCCCCATCTTTCGGATTCGAGATTTTAACCGTCTTGGTCGGGCTGGTTGCCCCGGTGACTCCGAACACCTCTTTCTTAAATTTGATCTTGTCAGGCGAAACCGTGAGACCTTTCGAGGCCGCCATGACCACCGACGCGGATGCTATGATGGTCAAAAGCGCGATGGGTACGATTATCGCGCCGGCGATCGCATAAACCGCGTGCGCTCGCCAACCAATCGGCCAACGAAATCGATTGTTCAACCGACCCTCCCGCCTATCGAGTGCAAAGGAGCGCGTCGGCGTAGTTCTCGGCGGTGTTGATGATCCGGACTTCGTGGTAAGAATTGTCGACAACCATCGCGAGCGGACAGCCTCCGGCCGGGTTAGTGATGAACAGATAGCCATTTCCTGCGGTGTTGAGACAATAAGTACCGGATACGCTCGCGGCAAAGTCGCTGTAGGTGGTGGTGCCGCCCGAATCGTTGTTCTGTGCCTGGTTAACCACGGTGAAGTCTCCAGTACCGTTTAAGGTGACTACTGCCACACTGCTGCCGGAGACGTTGGAAGAATTGGTTTTGATCTCGACGCATACGTAGGTGCCGTCAAGATCGGCCAAGGTGGTGGAGGAGCTGGTCGAGCAGGAAGGAGTGGGCGAAGGGCACGTCTGGGCGTAGGCGCCTGCTGCCGTTGAACAGGAAAAAGACGGCAAACAAAAGCAGAATCTTCTTCATCAATTGGATCCCCTCCGCCACAATATGCGCACAGTACGCTCTGATACCAAAAAGGTTACAGAGCGCTATTATCTATCTGTAGGTCCTATAGGTCCCGTTTCGCCATTCGCAGCGCGCCGCGTTCAGATCATTTCTTCGGCTCCTTGCCGGTGCCCTCGAGCGTGACGCTCTTGTCGTCATCCGACTCGAGGTTGGTGTCTATAGTGAGCTTGCCCTTGTACTTCATCGCGGCGGTCGGCGTGAAGATCACCGACACTTCGCAACTTCCCGGCGGCACATCCTTGGACTTCGGGCCGAGGTCGTCGTCGTTACAGGTCTGAGTGATGCTGAAGGGGCTCGTCACGCCCGATTCCATCTCGATCAGAATCGGCAGCGGGGTCTTTTTCTTTTTGACCTTGCCCGCGTTGGTGACCTTGACCGACTTGACTTTGTCCGAGCCCACCTCGACATTGCCGAAGTTGAGTGACTTGGGCGAGATCTTAAGCTTGCCGGGGACCGGAGTCGGCGTTGCAGTTGGCGTCGCGGTGGCGGTCGCGGTGGCCGTCGCGGTTGCGGTTGGAGTCGGAGTCGCAGGCGTCGTGACTACGTTGAAGCCGTCCGACGCGCTCGATGCGACCAGCGAGCCGGTGCCGGCGAAGGTCGCGGACAACGTCTCTATACCGGCGCCGCTGGCGGTTATCGCGCAGGTCGCGATACCTTGCGCGTTGGTCGCGGCCTCGCACGTCTGGCCGCAGACCGAGAAGTTGATCGTCTCGCCAGAGAGCGCTGTGGCCGGGTTCTGCGACACGTCCGTAAGCGACGCGATCAGGTTGACGGTCTGTCCCTGGATCGCGCCTTTCGGACTTTGATTTAGGCTCATGAAGGTCACATCCGAGCCCGCACCCCAGGTTACCAGCGCCGGTGAGGACGTAACCACGTTGCTACTAATCGTCGTGGTGGCCGTCACGTTGTCGATTCCCTCGTGAGCGCCGACATAGCTGAACGACGCATCGCCGCTCGCGTTGGTATTGGCGACGCCGATGGTCGGATTTGCCCCTGTCACAGAAAATTTCACCGGAGTCCCGGCCGTGACGGAGCCGAAGTGCACGGAAGCCGTCAGCGTCTGCGTGGTGCCCTGCGCCGGGTTGGGCGAGACCGTAGACGGCGCCAGCACGATCGACGGCGTCGTGAGGTTGGTCGCGTAAGTGCAATCGCCCACAGTGTCTGTGATTCTGAACACCGCATTGCCATCGGCGAGATACACGCAACCGTCGGGACCGAAGACCGTAATCAGAGCCTGGATGCCGACGTTGCTGTTCGCCAACAGGGCGCCCGCGCTGGGCGGACTAGTGGTGAGATCGAACGTCCCCAGCCCGCTGTTGTTGGGGTTGATAGCCAGACTGCCCGAGATCAGATACTGCGCGCCGCCGCCCGCAGCGGTTCCCGCCGCCAGCAGGATATCGTCGGCCGCATTGATGCTGGAAAGCGTCGTGACCGTTGCCGGTTGGGTGGTGTTGGTGCCGCCGACTTCCACCACGGTGCCGGCGTAGTCGCCGCTGAACTGGGTGCCGCCGAATGTGTAGATGGTTCCGTCGGGCGCGAAGGTGATCTGGTAGTTGCCCTGGGTGGGCAGCGTCGCGTAGCTCGAGAGGGTGGCGCTGCCACTGCCGGGATTGGAGATCCGGTACAGTGTGTTACTCCCAGACGGTCCCTCGCACGCATCATTCACGAACAAGTCGCCGGAGATCGGATCGGCCGCCATGTCCTCCGCGCAAGGGATACCCGTCACCACGGTGCCGACCACCGTGCCGTTCGACGGGTCGAGCTCGATGACACCGCCGGTGCTGGTGCCGCCGGTGGTTGCGCCCTGCGCCGCGTAGAGATTTCCGCCCTCGTACACCAACTGTCCCACTGCGGAGCCGAGCGTGCTGTTGAGCAGGGTGCTTGGGCCAGCTACCCCACCGCCCGAAGGAAGCTTGTAGATATCGCCGGTTGGCAAGTCGGACACGTAGATATTGCCCGAGGTGTCGAACGCGATTCCACCTGCGCCCGGGCAGCCCCCGAAGTTCACCTGGCCGTCGCCATAGGAGAAGTTGTTCGCCTGCAGGCCGGTCACGTATGGAGTTACCACGTATCCTGAGGCCGCGATCGGGGTGCCGTTGGCGCATCCCGACTCAGGCCCATCGCTGAAGGTCACCTGAGTGGTTGCAGGGAACGGCAGGTTGCCATCGGTCACGTCGGTTGCGCTGTAGGTCACAGTTTCGTTGTTGGTGTCGGTCGCGGTGAACACGACCTGTCCGCTGCTGTTGGTGACGGGCGGGTTGGGTCCGGTGATGGTTGAGCTGCCGGTCTGATTAAGCTGAATGAGCTTGCCCGGCGATGGACGCGAGAGCGAATCCTCGAGCGTGACCGTGATCTCGGTGGTGGTCACGCCGTCGGCAGTCACGGTGGTCGGGAACGCGCCAATACCGGCACTGGTCGCCGGCGGCGTTACGAACTGGATAACCGGTGTTTCGGCAAGCGTTTCGGTGTCGGTCGTGTCGGTTGCCGTTAGCGTGGGGCTCTCGACCGTAGAATCTGTCACCTGAAACTCGGCATTGCCGTCGCCGTCTGATGTTGCGCTGGGTGGAGTGATACTGGCATGACTGCCCGAACTCGCGGTCAGTGAAACGGTCTTACCGCTGACCGGAAAATCGTTGGCGTCGCGCAAGAGTACCTGCACTGTTCCAGAGCTGGTCCCATCGGCCGGGACACTGCCGTCCGGATTACCGCCGGCAGCCACCGCGGTGGAACCAGTCGTGCTGACGGCGCCGAGTGTCTCGCCACTGAGCGCCAGCCTTAGCTGGAGAAAGTCGGGCGAGCCGAGGCCGACATGCGCGAAGTCGGTGCCCATGCTGGCCGGACTATGGAACGCGTCGGTGCCCGCGAGCGGGTACAGAAATATGTTTGCGTTCGCGAGGTTGGTACCAAGCATCGCATTGAGCTCGGCTGCGAACGCCGCCCACTCCGGCGCCGCCATGCTGGTGCCGCCGAAGCGAAGCCCGCTCGGACAACCACCGTCATCGGCCTGGCAAATGAGAAGACCTTGCGCCGGGTCGGCATCAACCGCCACGTCGGGCACCGAACGCATCGCAGACAATCCAGTCTGATACGCAGGCGCGGTAAAAAATTTGCTGACGCCGAAGCCGCCCTGCCCGGTCGGCGGCGTGGCGTCCGTGCCGTTCCACCACGTTTCGCTGCCATAGGTCAGGCCGGGTCCGGGTGTCGGCGTGGTGCCGCCGACCGCCGTGGCGTTCGGCGAGTCTGCCGGCACTCCAATTGTATTGGGACTGCCGTCGAGGCAAGTGCTGCCTGAGTCGCCGGTGCCGTTGAAGACGCTGATCCCGCCGGCGGCAGCGGTCTGCAAGACTGAATCGATACTGTTAGCTTCGGCTGACGTCGTCTGATCCTCGCATTGCGACCATGAGTTGCTGATGACGGTGTCGCCGTCGTCGATCATGGCGTTGAACATCGTCTCGAAACTCGTGCTGCTCGGACCTTCGTACACGACGTAATTAACGTTGGGCAGTGGCGCCAGCAACATCACGATGTCCGTATCGAGCAGGACCTCCGACTCGTAGGGTCCGGGCGTTGCGACGCCGCCGTTAACCGGCTCTTCGCTGAGCTGTCCGAATGTCGCACCGCCCCCGAACACGGCCAGCCAGTTCGAGACGTCGCTGGGCTGGAAAGTGTCGAACTCGAGCAAGCCAATTTTCTGCGGATTCGAAGTTGGGTCGGTTTCAGGCGAGCTCTTCACGGTGCCCGACTTCGCGGAAGGACGGGCAGCGCCGCCGAGGCCGATTACCTTGGCGAATGCGGCGCACTGCGGGTTGCGAACCCACATCGTCGGGTCGATCATCCCTGCAACGTCGCAGGTGATAAGAGAGGCGGAGGTGGCTGCTATCATGCCGCCGCAGATCATTTGAGAGATCGGATTCAGCGCGTTCAAAGCTGTCAGCGCGGACAAATCTATCCCCGCGATAACCGCGAAGTTGGCGATCAACGTCGGGATCAATCCGGTGCCCGACTTGACCGTACTGACGAGGCCACAGGCGGTAAGTGTCCACTGCAGATCGGGCGTGACATTAGGCGTCAGCCCACCGAAGTCGTCAGCGATAGCTGGTTGCTCGACGTGGCGGGCCGGATAGGCGAGATTGGAGAGCCCGGCGATCGCTTCGATGCGAGGCGCGAGCCTGGGCGGAACGGCCTGCGCCTGATCGTTGGCGAAGAAGGTTCGGTCCTGAATTCGGTAGTCGTGAAGATTTACCTCGAACGATCTCTCTGCTTGCGCTCGCGTGCCGCGCATCGTGAGCGTGAGGCGGTTCTTCGAGCCGCGCTCGAGCCTGAATCCGTTCGACCTCATCCAGTGCAGAACGGAATCGTAATCCGCCCGGCTAGGGCCGAAGCGATCTGCAATCTGTCGCTGTGTCAGGAAGTGATGAAAGCTGGGCGACTTGGGATCGTAGAGATCATGCAGGAAGCGGTCGAAGCCCGGCTGGTCGTCGTGCTTGAGGACGAGCGTCAGAGTGATGGGCGCGTTGTTCCTTTTGGTGCTCGAAGGAACAATCGTCGCCTTCGAGAGCGCGGGCAGCACATGTCCCGGCAGCCGAACCGCCGTGGCCGAGGCGTTAGAATTTTCGCTTGCTCTCGTTATAGATGGGCTAGACAGAAGAATTGAAGCGAACGACAGTACCAAGCACAAACGCATCCCAGACATCGCAACCCCCGTGTCACTTTGGAATCCCGAGCTTCGATATGCATCGACTCATTTAAACTCGCATTGACACTGGCCTTATTGCAAACGCAAAGTACGAGTCCGGATTTGAGCTCAAGCCGGACTAATCCGGCTGATGTCGGGGTCATTCAGGCTCCGAGGCTCCAAGAAAGCAGAGCGGCAAAAGCTCGCCCTCTCCGCGCTTGCGCCACGAGGCGACCGCGTGTATTCGATGCGTCGAGATGGCCAAGTCTGATTCAATCGTCGCGTCGGGCGTTGACGCGGCCCGGGCGCGGCGACCTGCGATCATCGATCGCTTCGCGCGCGGCGCGGTTCTCAGCCTGGCTGGCCGGGATCAAAACCGGGCGTATCGTGATTGAAGACGGCGGCGAGCGCATCCCATTCGGCCAGGATTTATCCGCCGCCGATTTGCGCGCCACCATCCGCGTTCACGACCGCCGCTTCTATTCCGATCTCGCGCTCGCGGGCAGCATGGGCGCGGGCGAGGCGTACATGGCAGGCTCGTGGACGACCGACGACCTGACCGCGCTCGTGCAGATCATGATTCGCAACCGCGACGTGATGGAGGGCATCGACGGCGGCCTCGCGCGGCTGGCCAATCCGGTCCGCCGCTTCCTCCACTACTTAAATCGCAACACCAGGACCGGCAGCGAGCGCAACATCGCGGCGCATTACGATCTCGGCAACGATTTCTTCGAGCTGATTCTCGATCGCACGCTGATGATGTACTCGTGCGCGATCTTCGAGCGTCCCGACGCCACGCTCGAGGAAGCGGCGACGGCCAAGGTCGATCGCATCTGCCGCAAGCTCGATCTGCGCACACACGATCATCTGATCGAGATCGGCACCGGATGGGGCGGGTTTGCGATTCATGCGGCCAAGAACTACGGATGCCGGGTCACGACCACCACGATTTCGTGCGCGCAGCACGACTACGCCGTCAAGCGAATCGCCGCCGAAGGCTTGTCGGAGCGAATCACCGTGCTGTTCAAGGACTACCGCGATCTGAACGGCCAGTTCGACAAGGCCGTTTCGATCGAGATGATCGAAGCGGTCGGGCATCACTTTCTCGATTCATATTTCCGCAAATGCGGCGAGCTGCTGAAGCCCGACGGCATGATGCTGTTGCAAGCGATTACGATCGCCGACCGCGAGTACGAGGGCGCGACCAGGCGCGTCGATTTCATCAAGAAGTACATCTTCCCCGGCAGCTTCATCCCGTCGGTCACGGCGCTGTGCGATTCGATCACGCGCTCGAGCGACCTGCGCCTGTTCCATCTCGAAGATCTTACGCCCAACTACGCCGAGACCCTGAAGAACTGGCGGCTCCGGATGTTCAAGAATATCGAACGCGTGCGCGCGCTCGGCTATCCCGAAGAATTCATCCGCATGTGGGAGTTCTATCTCTGCTACTGCGAGGGCGGGTTCCGCGAGCGCTACATCGGCGACGTGCAGATGCTGTTGACGAAACCGGATTCCCGCCGCGCCCCAATCCTGCCGCGCCTGTAAGCTCTAGCGAATGGGATTTACCTCTCCCCGCGGGAGAGGTCGTGCGGCGACACTTGTGTCGCGCACGGGTGAGGGTGCGAAGATCGAGCTGGATGCCGGCGCCCTCACCCGCGCCGGAGCGCGTCCTCTCCCGGTGGGAGAGGTATAGGACTGCCATTCGTGCTGCAGTTTGAGGAGCTGGCTGTCGCTTGACAACAGCGATAACTAGATGGTAATGACTATCATCTAAATAATGGAACTACAGCTCGTAAATGAAAGGCGCCGCGGTCCTTACGCGGCCAAGCGCCTGGCCGAGTTCGCCGGGCGATGCCGCCGGGGCGGACTCGCGGTCACGCCTCAGCGCCTCGCGATCATCAAGGCGCTGCTCGGCTCGGGCGAGCATCCGCGCGCCGACGCGATCTTCGCAAAGGTCCGGCTGGAACATCCGCATATCTCGCTCGCCACTGTGCATCGCACACTCGAAACGCTGTGCGACATCGGCGAGGCGCGCAAGGTCACGATGCTGCACGACAGCGCGCGCTACGACGGCAATATCACGCCGCATCATCATGTGGTGTGCGTCAAATGCCGGCGCATCCGCGATATCGAGATTCCGCATCTCGATCGCCTGCTTGCGGGACGGTCGGAGCTGGGCGAGTTCACGGTGATTGGATCGACGCTGGAGATTCATGCGCTGTGCGAGGAATGCGGCGCCAGGCGCTCGAAGGCGAAGCGGATCGGAAAGTCCCGCGGCTGACTTCAAACCAACTAAGTCAAATCGAATCAGGAGAGAAGAGAAATGGCAATCGATCACGATCTATCTGAAGGCAAGTGTCCGTTCAGACACACGGTGGCCGGGGCCCCGGGGAATGCGGACTGGTGGCCAAATCAACTGAATGTGAGGATTCTGCGTCAGAACTCCCCCCAGTCCGATCCTATGGGCAAGGAGTTCAATTATGCCGAAGAATTCAAGAAGCTCGACCTGAATGCCGTGATCAAGGACCTCCATGCCTTGATGACGACGTCGCAGGACTGGTGGCCGGCTGACTTTGGCCACTACGGTGGGCTTTTCATCCGGATGGCGTGGCACAGCGCTGGCACGTACCGCATCGCCGACGGCCGCGGCGGCGCCGGAGCCGGTCAGCAGCGCTTCGCGCCGCTCAATAGCTGGCCAGACAACGCCAACCTCGATAAGGCGCGCCGGTTGCTCTGGCCGATAAAAGAGAAGTATGGCCGGAAAATCTCCTGGGCCGACTTGATGGTTCTCGCAGGCAACGTCGCCCTCGAGTCAATGGGCTTCAAAACCTTCGGCTTCGGCGGCGGGCGCGAGGATGTCTGGGAGCCCGACGAGGCCTACTGGGGGCCTGAGCGCAAGTGGCTGGCGGACGAGCGCTACAGCGGCGACCGTCAGCTCGCGAATCCTTTCGGCGCCGTTCAAATGGGCCTGATCTACGTGAATCCGGAAGGACCTAATGGAAAGCCGGACCCCGTCGCCGCGGCGCGGGATATCCGGGAGACGTTCCGCCGCATGGCGATGAACGACGAAGAAACGGTCGCGCTGATCGCCGGCGGTCACACCTTCGGCAAAACCCACGGCGCCGGCGATGCGGCGCTGGTCGGCCCGGAGCCGGAAGCCGCCGGCATCGAGGATCAAGGCTTCGGCTGGAAGAGCAAATATGGCACGGGCAAAGCAGCTGACGCGATCACCAGTGGCATAGAAGTCATCTGGACCACAACGCCAACGAAGTGGAGCAACGACTACTTCAAGCACCTGTTCAGCTACGAATGGGAACTGACCAAGAGCCCGGCTGGAGCAAATCAGTGGAGCCCGAAGAATGGCGCCGGTGCCGACTCGGTGCCGGATCCGTACGACAAGTCGAAGCGTCGCACCCCATCGATGCTGACCACCGACCTCTCTTTGCGGCTCGATCCTGCTTACGAGAAAATTTCGAGGCGCTTCTACGAGCATCCGGATCAGTTCGCAGATGCGTTCGCCAAGGCGTGGTACAAGCTGACGCATCGCGATATGGGGCCTATCGCGCGATACCTTGGCCCGCTCGTTCCCAAGGAGCCTCAACTGTGGCAAGACCCTGTACCTGCAGTCGATCATGAATTGATAGGAGAGCGAGACGTTGCCGCTCTGAAGACTGAGATCCTCAAATCCGGATTGTCTGTCTCCCAGCTGGTCGCGACGGCGTGGGCGTCGGCGGCGACGTTCCGCGGCTCCGACAAGCGCGGTGGAGCGAACGGCGCGCGCATTCGCCTTGCGCCGCAAAAGGATTGGGAAGTGAACCAGCCGGCTGCACTGGCGAAAGCTCTGCAGACACTCGAAGCGATCCAAAAGAAGTTCAACTCTGGCGGGAAGAAGGTCTCGCTCGCCGACTTGATCGTTCTGGGCGGCGGCGCGGCCGTCGAGGAAGCGGCGAAAAAGGCTGGGCACGACGTGAAAGTCCCCTTCTCGCCGGGGCGCACGGATGCTTCGCAGCAGCAGACCGATGTGGAGTCATTCGGGGTACTTGAGCCAATCGAGGACGGATTCATTAACTACAACCGCAAAGGACAGCAAATACCGGCGGAGGAACTGCTGGTGGATCGGGCGCAGTTGCTGACGCTGACCGCACCCGAGATGACAGTTCTCGTCGGTGGCATGCGCGCCCTGAATGCTAACTTTGCGCAGTCCAAGCACGGCGTCTTCACCAAGCGGCCGGGAACGCTGACAAATGACTTCTTCGTCAACCTGCTCGACATGAGCACGCAATGGCAGCCGTCGGCAGGGGCCGAAGGCGTGTACGAGGGGCGTGACCGGAAAACGAACGAAGTCAAGTGGACCGGCACGCGTGCCGACCTGGTCTTCGGATCGAACTCGGAGCTGCGCGCACTGGCGGAAGTCTATGCGTGCGCGGACTCGAAGGAGAAGTTTGCGAAGGACTTCGCGGCGGCGTGGACCAAGGTGATGAACCTCGATCGCTTCGACCTTGCCTGAGATCTCAGCGGAGCGGCGTTTCAAGTTATTTTGAAACGCCGCTCCCGCGTCTTGCCCTCGTGATCCCCAGGTCGCATCAGCTATCTGGATCGAAGGACAAAATCCTAAGCTCTCGTTGTCCGAGAGAGCTTTGCACAACTTGGCTGGACGCACGCAGGCAGAAACAGAATCTTGAACCGCGCGCAGAAGAGCGCGCTGCATAAGGACCCTCACCCTTCGGCAGGCTCAGGGCAGGCTCCTCGATCCTGTCCCATTCTGGGAGAGGGGAAAGGCGTCGCGCAGTGACCGCAAAGGTCTCTCGGACATTGGCGAGCCGGGCGATCTCGAAGGGCAGAAAGACGAACGCCGAATCCGGTTGTCCGGATTCGGCGTTCGACGTTTGGTTTCTACCAGCTAGCCCCCGTAGGGCGAATACGTAGGCACCGGCGTGGGCGTGAATGCCGGCAGGGCAACGCCAACCGGCAGGTTCATCTTGGAATGTCTCGTTTGAACCAGCAGGGTCGGCGCAATGTTGCCGCCGCCCTCGATATCAGGGACATCGGTAAACATCGACAGCGAATCCGCCAAGTTGTTTACCACGTACAGTGTGTCGAGATCGGCGCTAAGAGCGATGCCCTTCGGCCCCTTGAGTTTCGTGTGGTTGCCGTTGATCGAGCCAATCAGAGTGCCCTGGTAAAAGAATTCAGTGTCACTGAAATCCGTGAACGCATCAAAGATTTTGATGCCGGGAGGAATTGCGGGGCAGCTTCCGGTGCCGGTCCCCGTACAGCAACTGTAGGGCGTCTCCGCGCACTCGCACTGCGAGTTGAGTACGGCCGACGTTTTGCCCGCGTCGGTGACGAAAATGATGTCATCTTCGAAGCCATTTGTGAGAGCTGTAACCCCCAACGGCTCACCGATTGTTCGCTCTGTGTCCGTACCGTTCAAGCCGATGGTAGCACTCGGAAATGTGTCGCCGGACGAGCCGGGCGCGTATGCGGTTATGAACCGAGGAATAGCAGCGAGGGCGCCTTCCAGGTTGCCGGCGTTGTTCACGACGAACAGGAAGCCATTTTGGTCAAACGCGAGTTGCTCCGGGCCCGCCAGCAGACTGAGGCATCCGCCGATAGTGGCGTTCTGCACATACTCGGCCTCGGTGAATGGGTTGAGCGCATCCACCGGGCTATTGTTGTAGGGTTCAACGTTGTTGAGGCCAGGAGTAAACAGTGACCTGTCATACTCAGTGATGGTCCCCAAGCTGGCGCCCGGGGCCGCCACGCCGCAGGTCGTAGTGGTCGCGCAGGCGGCCTCTCCCGAGTCCGGACCAAGTACTTCGGGAAACTCATTCGCAACCGCCAGGATTTCATGCCCGGTGGGAGTGATCTCATCGTAGGGGCTTTCAAACGCGACGCCCTGCGGGAAGAACACGCCCGTAGTATTGGGAGCGCCGATCGCGAAATTGGGTGAGCAGATTTCGGCTTCCGGCGCGGAGTTGCCAGTTGCAGTGTCAGAGAAAATCTCGACCAAGCCGGTTCCATACAGGGGGCTGGTCGCCGGCTCGCCGAAGGGACCGCAACCTACTGGAGGTCCCAATACCGCGGTAAGCCCGAGAAAGTCGAGCGGCAGAGCTACTGCAATATGCTCGTCGAGCGAACTCACCGAGTCACCGGTTGCGCCAGTGCTGGCGCCCAACAAAGTGTTGGTGCCCTGAATCAAAAATACGGGCTTCGCACCTTTCCCCCCGCCTTCGGCAAACGTCGCCAGGCTGCCGGCGAACAGAGCGCCGTTATTCGACACAACGACCGTGTCGAGCAGATCCGGGCCCTTGTGATGTGGCTTGGCGTAGCTGGTGCCTGCGGTTCCCGCGACCAGCGCCGCGATCGCGAACACTGCGGTCACGACCGACAGCCGACGAGCGACCCCCATAAGCCTGCGCGCTCCTGTGGGCGCCAACGAGATCCCATCCCTACCCTGAGTCATCGTCTGCATCCTTCCATGCGTCATGTTG
Organism: uncultured delta proteobacterium; assembly: GCA_963711565.1. Taxonomy (GTDB): domain Bacteria; phylum Desulfobacterota; class Binatia; order Binatales; family Binataceae; genus Binatus. Next base: position 1,461,319 of record CAVQEQ010000003.1, read on the forward strand.
TCTAACCCCCGCCGAGTCGAATCGGTGCCCCGTCTGCTGCGCCTATCTGCCTAAAAACCCCCGCGACCAGTCAGTTAGTTCCCCACTCGGCAAGCCCTGCTCGAGCCACGCCAAGGTCCGGAAATCCACCGGACGCGCTTCGGTGGTCGTACCTACACTGATCAGATGACAAATTCAAGTGCGACGTAATCCTTCGTTCATGATCGCTATCAACCGACAAAACAGCTTTCAGTCGTGCGCACTGTCCCCGATCGAAAAGGCACCTTATTCATTCACGCTCGAAGATGGCAAGTGCAGCCCAAAAAAGTGGCGCACAAATCCGTTGGCCGCCGGCTTCGAATCAGATCGACCGCGGACTGGCGACACCCATGTGTATCGAACTGACGCAACTGAATCCGAGAGGACCAATTTTCACGCGACTATTTTCGGACTATTGCAGAGATGTGACGGGCGCGTGCACCCTGCTTGACAAGGTACGCAGGGGAATGGTAGCTAAGCCGCGTTCGTAGGTTTCGTGCGCGCGAATGGGGAATGAGTGTCTGACGCTTGCCTGAGTGAGCAATCAGGCGAGGAGTTCGACGTAACCGCGAGGGCTCCAGCTTGGGGGTGTCTATGCAGAACGGGATGAAGGGATTCGGCGGAACGCGGTGGCGGAGTTTGTTGGTGGCCGCCGTCGCAACGATCGGAACGCTCTGGACCTCGGTCGCAATGGCGACAATCACGCAGGGCGACTTTTCAGTTTTTGGATTTTTCGAAAGTCGCGAGGCGGGCCACTGGGGCGAAGGCAGCTCCAGCCTGAACTCGACGCCGACGAAGAACGTTATTTCCGGCGGCCAGACCTACGCGGTTCCCGGCAAGGCTTTCGGGATGACGGGCGGCAGCTACGATTTCAATCATTGGGATCTGGCCGAGATGCGGCAACTTGCCGACGTGCGGCCCGATTACCACACGATCAAGAACTACAAGCTGCTGGGCCGCTTCGACACACTGTTCATCAAGGATGCGGATTTCTTTGCGTACTACCGTCCATGGTACGACGCGTTCGGATCCGTGAAGAGCAATGGCCGCGAGCGCCCCAACACCAACGTCACTCCGTACTCGCAGAACAACAGCTCCAACAATGGACTCCTGCCGGTTCACTCGATCCAGAACGATTACATGAAGAACGATCTGCGAGAGTGGTATTCGCAGTTGAACTTTACCGACAACTTCTCGGCACGTATCGGCAAGCAGGAAGTCATCTGGTCGGAAGCCGACGCGCTGTCAGGAACCGAAGTTACCAATCCGGTTAACGCGTCGTGGCACGGAGTTTACGGCGCAGAAGCGGCCGAGGATGTGCGCACGAACCTGCGCATGATCAAGTTGAACTACATCCTGCCGGACTTCCTTAAGACCGCCAACAACGAGTTGGAAGGCTTCATAATCCCCGGCGACTTCGAGGGCGCCGGAATCATCACCAACAGCGACCCGCGCAGTCCGTGGATTGTCCCGGTCGCGCTGGACGGCGGCTGCACGACCTGCGGCACGGGACCGGACAGCCAATGGCCAGTGAGTTACAATCAGAGCGGCCAAGCCCTCAATGTCAGCGAGCTGCCCAATGCCGACCCCAAAGGGATGATCTTCCTGCCCGTCGGGCAGGCCATCAAGGGGCACGCATCGGGCGAATTCTACGACTTCTACGCGAAGGATCTCAGCAAGACTCCGTCAAACTCGCTGGAGAACAGCGAATTCGGCGCGCGCTATTCGACCCTGCTGCCGATTGGGAACGGACTCCAGGCCAGCTTCATCTACTTATATGAATTTCGCAGCGCGCTGGGCGAAACCTGCGCTCAGTGCGGCCCCGGCGCCACTGGCGAACCGGGCGCGACCGCGGTTGCGCCGGGCGTTTTCGTTCTCCCCGGGTTCTATCTCAACCACCGTAAACCAGGTGTTGTGTCGGGCGGAACCGTTGAGTCGGTTAGCACGACCGACTATCGGCGCAATCATTTCTTCGGTTTGACTGGAACTTATTACGACAAAGACTTGACCGACATCGTGTATCGCTACGACTTTTTGTATCAGCCCAAAGATGCGGTCGCCGTTCCGAGTACGGTCGCTGTCCGGGGCGGAGAATGGACTGAGTTCACGCGCTGGATCATCGCAGCCGACCGTCCGACTTACATCCCGTGGCTGTCCAAGCAGCACACGTTCCTGACGGCTCAGTTCACGGAAACGTGGTACCCGGATCGTCCGGCTGGCGCGACGCCTGAAGTAACCACTAACGGCAAGATCCGCCAGCTCAGCAGCCTGGCGTTCCTCAATGCAACGAACTGGCTGATGAACGGACAGTTAACGGCGAGCAACCTGATCCTGTGGGACATCGACGACAATGTCGGCGAACTCTCGACCACCAACGTTTACCGCTATTCGCGAAACGTGCTGTTCGGAGTGAACGCACAGTGGTTCCTCGGACAGAGCGGCCGCTTCACTGATCCGTACCTGCTCAGCCGCGAGCAGCGTTTCAACGAACTCGAGTTCACGTTCACGTACGAAATCTAGAAGTCGAATGGACTGATCGGGCGGCTGTGGCGTATGCTACAGCCGCCTTTGTTTTTCCGGCGCGATGAGGGCATTGCCGCAAGCCTCGTGCGATCGCTGTTCGTTTCGCCCACATCATGGCGCCGGCCGCGTATCCCGCGATGGACGATAACTCACAGACACACTGGTACCTCATTCGCACCAAGACCGGTAAGGAGCGCTGGGTCCGCGATCAACTCGCCAACGTGGTGCCGGAGGTTTTCCTGCCGATGCTCAAGGCGAAGGCGCCGCGATGGGGACGGATGGCGGTGTCGATCGCTCCGCTGTTTCCATGTTACGTGTTCGCCCGGTTCGATCTTCAGACTCAGTATTTCGACGTCAAGTACATGGCGGGCGTGCGCGCCATCGTGTCGGCGGGAACCGATCCGCTGGCGGTGCCGGCGCCGATAGTGTCGGAGATTCGCCGCCGCGGCGTGGACGACGTGATCGAAATACCCGACAAACCGATTGGCATCGGCGAGCGCGTCGTCGTGGTCGAGGGTCCTTTCCGCGGGTTCGAAGCAATCTTCCAGCGCTATCTGGCCGGCGCGGAGCGAGTGGCGATTCTGCTCAGCGCGGTCGAATCGGGCGGCCTGCGCGTCGTGCTGTCGGCCTCGGCGGTCGTCAAAGATTCCTGACGGATGCGGTCGCCGCGCCCACTCGCAGTTGTCCGCGCAATGCTGGTGAGCCTCGCGGGAGCGCTCGCGTGCGCGGCTTGCTCCACCAACTCGCCCGCGGTCGCATCGGTGCAGAAGAAGGTGCAGGGGCTCCTGGGGCAGCCCAACGTCACGTCGTTTCTTGACGTGAGATTCGGCGACTCCCTGTATCGCGTCCAGAACCGTTTCCCAAACGGCAGTCTCGAGACCGCTCCCTACGGCGCTGACACTTATCGCATCAATAATATCGAAGTCGATGGAGTCCGCTACCAGCAGGTCAAGTACGAGTTCACGACCTATTCGGGCATGCAGCTCGTGATGGCGTGGTTCACGCCCGATTCGAGCGGCAAGGTGCTCGAGAAACTGGTTGCGGCCGTCGGTCCACCGACCGAACAGAACAGCGCCAAGAGCAGCGCTCCGGCCGACACGCAGGCCGCCTGGCAGCTTCCCCACGGCGAACGCGTCCTTTTCGACGGTCCCAAGCGATTCGTCGCGGTGGTGGGACCGGGCGGCGGCCCGCTCAAGCCAGACGCCGCCGAAAATGACACAGCGCTCGACACTCCCTAGTCGTTCCGCGAAGCACCGGCTCTCGTACTTCCGAAGACATGCGCTGTGAAGCTTGCGAGGCTGGATGCTAGCTTGACCCTCGTTTCATTAGCGTGTTATAACGCGCTTTCGGAGTTCTCGGCAGTATTAAACTAACCAGATTGGTCCACTGCGGACCAAGTTGCGTCGCCATAGCGCGATTGTAAGAATCTGGGCGGCTATCGCCCCGGTTCGATGACCGAGGCCTGATAGCGCGGGATGGCGGACGCGTGGCGAAAGCGATTTAAGGTGTTCCAGGCGGATAGAAAGCACCGCCTGTTCGCCCATGATCAGCTTTCGACCTTTCTTTAATTGCGATTTTAGCTATCATGGCGGGGTTCGCGCTTTATCGGGAACCCGGGTGTTCGCGATTTTCGGGGCGAAGGCTCCGGGAAATCCTACTATGGGGAGTAACATCAGACAGCTAGTTCCAACGACGTTCAAAGCTCTTGTCGTGCTGTTCGCGGTGCTCTTATTCTTTTCCTCCGCGCGCGCGCAAATGAACGACTCCGGCGGCGGGGCGCTCGGCGGCGCCGGCGGCCTGAATTCCGGCGCAGCGGCGGGCGCGCAGAACATCGGCACCGACGGCGATTCGCAAAATGGCGCAGTGAGCAACACGATGCGGCGTGGATGCGTCGATCCGAGCGATCCTGACGCCGCCGATTCCGGCCTGCCGCCATGCACGAATTCAGATGGCAGCGCCGACACCGATCAAAGTGCGCAGCCCGCCCAATCAACACTCTCCGGCGGCGGCTCTGGACTGGGTGGCGCATCCGCATTGGGCGGCGGTCCAGTGATGAGCGGTACGCAGGGCTTCGCCAACACGATGAACCGGCAATCGATGTCGGCAGTAATCCAGCAGCTTGGGATTTCGCCCGACGAACTCGGCAGTTTGAAAAATGAAATGGCGTCGGGCGGTCTCAGCCCTGACGACATGCAAGAGCTATGTCTCCATTTTGCGGCGAAGCAGCTTAGCGCCACCGACGTCGCCGGCATCGCGAAATCGCTCGGCCTGACCTTCACCGATCAACAACTCGCGCAGCTCCGAAGTTGCACTGGACTCGCGGGACAAGGCGGCTCGGATGAGAGCGCGTCGCCCGGCCAGCAGATGGGCATGACGCCGCCGCAGGGCACGTCGCCGTCAAATCAGCCCGCGTCGTCGGTTGAAGCACAATTCCGCGGGCTCGATTCTGCGCTCGCGCCCGCCGCGCCGAGCACGCGCAACCTGCAGCAATTCGGCTACTCGCTGTTCGCCTCGCGCGTCTCGACGTTCGCTCCTGTAGCCAACGTCCCGGTCGGCGACGATTACGTGATCGGTCCGGGCGACGAGCTCAAGATGCTGATGTGGGGACGAATCAACAACACGCTGAATCTGACTGTGGGCCGCGACGGCTCGGTGAGCATTCCGGAGATCGGTCCGCTGCAGGTCGCTGGTTTGACCTTCGCGCAGACCAAGCAGCTGATCGAGGATCACGCCGGACAAATCACCGGCGTCAAAGTCAACGTCACGATGGGCAAGCTCAAGACCATCCAGGTGTTCGTCGTCGGCGAAGTCGAGCAGCCCGGCGCCTACACCGTGAGCGCGTTGTCGCATGTCTCGAACGCGCTCAGCGCGGCCGGCGGCATCACCAAGATCGGCAGTCTGCGCAAAGTAGAGCTTCGGCGGGGCAATCAGCTCGTCCGCACGATCGATCTTTACTCGCTGCTGCTGGCAGGAAACGAGCAGAGTGACGAGCAGCTCCAGCCCGGCGACGTAATCTTCGTGCCGGTCATCGGCCCCGTGGTTGGAATGGTGGGTGACGTGAAGCGGCCCGCAATCTACGAGCTCGGCAGCTCCGGCGAGCCGCTCACCTCTGTAATCAAGCTCGGCGGTGGAATCAGCGCATTCGGTTACTCGCAGCGCGTGCAGGTCGAACGGGTTGACGCTCATGAAAAACGAATCGCGCTCGATGTCGACTTGAATGACATCCGCTCGCAGCGCTTCGACATCCGCGACGGCGACCTGATCAAGATTTACCCCGTGCTGCCCACGCAGCAAGACATCGTGACGGTGCGCGGCAGCGTGAATCGTCCCGGCAAGTTCGAATGGCACCAGGGGATGCGCGTCTCCGACCTGGTACAGCTCGCGGAAGGCACTGCGCCGCACACGTTTTTCAAGTACGCGCTGATTCGCCGCAAGGAAGGCAAGGCGCAGACCGTGCGGTTGGTGCCGGTCGATCTTGGCGAGGCGATGGCGGACATTGTCGGCGGACCGCAAGACCTTCCGCTTCTGCAGGAAGACGAGCTGACCGTGTTCAGCGAGTCGCAGATGAAGTATCTGCCGACCGTGCAGGTCTTTGGCGAGGTGCGCAACCCCGGCTACTACGTGCTGAGCGAGGGCATGCACGTCAGCGACCTGATTTACCTCGCGGGCGGACTCAAAGACGACGCATATCAGCAGAACGCCGAACTCGCGCGCACCCAGGTCATCAACGGCAGCCACACCAGCCACACTTTTATGGACGTCGATTTGCGCGCCGCAACGTCCGGCACCGACCAGAATAATCCCGAACTGATGGCGAACGATCAGCTCTTCGTGCGCCGCGCCTCGGACTGGCATCTGCCCTGGGTCGTGATGGTTCGCGGGATGGTCGCACGCCCTGGCCCGTACACGATTCATGATGGCGAGAGAATCGCGTCAGTGCTCGAGCGTGCGGGCGGCTTGATGCCCGAAGCCTATCTCCCCGCGACGGTGTTGATTCGCCAGTCGATAAAGGAGCTTCAGCAAAAGCGACTCGACGAGGCGCGCGCGCGATTGCAGCAGTCGATCGTGCGCATCCAGATGAATCCGGGCGCAATGAACCAGATGGCTCAAAGCCAGGGCAATCAGAATCCCGCCACCAGTCCGCAAACGCTCAACGCGCTCGAGCACGTGCTGTCGGAAACCGAAGGCCAGCAAGCGCAGGGCCGCCTCGTCATCCATATGCATCCGCTCAACGAGCTTGCCAACTCGCCGGATAATGTGGTGCTGGTCGACCAGGACCAGGTGACGATTCCGCGGCGTCCCGACGCCATCAACGTGCTCGGCCAAGTGTACAGTCCCAACGCGATCATGTATCGGCCCGGGCTGACCACCAGCGACTACCTCAACCAGGCGGGCGGTCCCAACGAAGGCGCCGACCCCGACCACATCATGGTGATCAAGGCCGACGGCTCCGTGATGACCGACCAGGGAATCAAGGCGAGCAAGGAGTCCACGATGTTCCCGCTGTTGCCGGTGATATCGGGCGGCCTGATGTCGGCGCGGCTCGACCCTGGCGATACGGTGTACGTTCCTGAGAAGCTGATTTACGAAAACAAGATGCAGGAGACGGCGACGATTACTCAGATTATTGCTAATGCAGCTTCGTCGCTCGCCGTGATAGGAATATTGGGCGCAAGTTTGTAGCGAGAGCCAGGGGGACTGGTGGGGGTTGGGAAAACCATAATCGCGGCCGCGATCTCGTTTGCGCTCATCGGAGCGGCTTCGGCGCGGGCGCAAGTTGGACCGTCCGGGCGGACGCGCGCGGAGAACGATCGTTTGTTCCGCGCCGCGGCGGAGCTTTACAGCATCGATCCCGATCTGCTGGCCGCAATCGCGAGCGTCGAGTCGGGCGGCAATTCCGACGCGGTCTCGCCCAAGGGCGCGCAAGGCCTGATGCAGCTGATGCCCGCGACGGCGAACCGCTTTCGCGTGCTCGACCCGTTCGATCCCGTCAGCAACACGCTCGGCGCCGTGCGCTTCATCAGTTTTCTGCGCCAGTATCGGACCGCACACGGCGACGGCGCGCCTTTGAGCCTTCCCGAGATGCTCGCGGCGTATAACGCGGGCGAAGGCGCGGTTGACAAGTACAACGGTATCCCGCCGTATCCTGAGACGCAGCAATACGTGCGCAAGGTGCTGGTCGCCTACCTGTTCCGCGACAGCCGCGGCCCGCTTGCGCAGCGGCTGGGAGCGCGTCCGCTGGAGACGGATTCCGCTATCCAGCCGATTCGTACGAAGCCGGCAATCAGCAAGCTGCAGCCGGTCATCGCGCATCAGAAAACTCCCAAGGTCGATTTGATCGACAAGCTCACCGAGATTCAGCGACTGCGACAGGTTGAACTCAGCCGGCAACAACAACAGACCGCCAGCCGCGTCGGTGAACCTGATGGCCCACGCTAACGCCGCGCGGTCCACGGGCCGGATAAGACTGCCGCTCATCCTGGCGGCCGCCGCGATTGCGTGGTTCGCGCGCCCCGCTTTCGCTTCGACCTACGCGGCGTACATCCCGCTCGACAGCTCGATCTATGACGAGCTCGACACGCTCGACGACTTGGGATTGGCCGACAGCTACATTTCGGAAATCCAGCCGATCAGCCGCGTCGAGGCCGCGCGCATCACGGTCGAAGCGGAATCGAAGCTGTCCGAAATGCAGAATCAGAATGAACTCGCGCGCAGCGTCATCAACGAGCTGCGGCTCCAGTTGCCCGAAGAAGTGCAATGGATCGAGCAGGACGGCGAAGACAACCTGCCCACGATGTTCCATCCTGTCGATCGCGTCGAAGGCGAGTACGTTTTTTCTCAAGGCAAGCGCGAGCAGCTGGAAACCGGATCGAAGGGAATCGACTACCAGGAAGGAACCCCGCTGCTGCCGAACAACGACGACCTCGCCACCGACCAGGGCAGCAATGAAATCCTGCGATGGTCCGGATGGGGCGGATTCGGCGGATTCGTCACCGGCTATGGTGAAGGCGCGCTCTCCGGCCCGTTAACCGACAGTCCGAGCCAGGCAAGCCGCGCGCAACTTTTGACCGGCGCGGTCGTGGTCAGTCTCGGCAACACCGCGATCTCTTTCGGGCAGGAGGAGATGTCGTGGGGCGTCTCGCATTACAACCAGCTCTCGCAGTCTAACAACGCGCAGCCTTTCCCAGCCTTACGCATCCAGAATATCCACCCGGGCCATCTGCCCGGCGTCCTGCGTTACCTCGGGCTGTATCGCTACCAGGCTTTTCTCGGGCAGCTCAACGCGGGACGAACATACTCGAAGCCGTGGATCTCCGGCCAGGTGATCACGTTCAGGACGCTGCCGCACCTCGAGTGGGGCATCGATCACACGATCATGTTCGGCGGCAGTGGCAACGACAACTACAGTCCGCTGGGATTCGTTGGCAGGATGACCGGCTTGGACACGGGCAACGCGAATCAGGCCAACACCAACACGCGCTTCGGCCTGTTCGCCAAGACTTACATTTCGCGGCTCCGCAACACGCAGTTGTACGGCGAGGTTCTGGCCGAGGACTTTTTCCAGTTGGGCGGCAACACCGGGATCAAGCTGCCGTTCAAGGGACCGTCGTACACCGCCGGAATCTACGTGCCGCAGATCACTCTCGATGGGCGCACCACTGCGCGATTCGAATACGCACTCACCGACAAAGAGTATTCGGTGCACAGCGATTCGCTTTATTGGACCTACAACAACGCGCTGATGGGCAGTTCGCTCGGACCTGGTGCGTGGCAGGTCAATTTCGAGATCGATCGATGGCTCAATCTGCAGTCGCGCGTGGGCGTGGACACCTTCTACAGTCGTCGTCAGGCAATCATTTTGCCAACCTTCCAGCCGGCCCTGCGTAACACCGAGACCGGCTATGGTGTCGCCCTGGACTTACTGCGCCTGCCGCTTGAAATCGAGCCGCTGGCAAATTCGCTCGGCGAGATGAAGGCGCGCGCGGGCATGGAATACGTCACCGATATCAACTACACCAACGACAACTCTTTCCGCGCCCTGGTCCAACTCAGTTTCGCGTTCTCGCCCTCATGGGGCGGCCTCGTCTGGCATTAGACGGAAACGTCAGTCTTCGGCAATTCGATGGATCCCTCAGGCAGCAACGGACATTCGACTCCGTCGGCGGGCGTCAACGCTGCCGCCGCCGGCGCGCGCGATCATCTCACTGAAGCGCAGCGCGCAACGCTGCAGCTGCTCTACTATATCGATCTGCTGCGCTCGCGATGGCTCCTGATCGCGTCCCTCACGATCGGGATCGGCCTGGGCTACGGTCTGTACACGAAATTCCTGACGGTGAAATGGTATCGTGCGCAGGCCATCGTCACGCCGGTGTCACCCGAAGAGGGCCTTTCGATGGGCACGGGCGGCCCCAGCGACATGGTTGACGGATTGGGCGGAGGAATCGCGTCGATCCTTGAAGGCGGCGGCGCCGACACGGTAACGCTTGCCCAGCGCTACACGGCGATCATGAACAGCTACGCCTTCACGACCGGTCTCGTCGAAAAATATCATCTCGAGCACAACATCATCGGCGTCCGCAGCCCGAAGGCGCCGACTGTGACGAAGTGGTCGGTGCACACGATGATCGCGGATCGGTTCAGCACCGAATACGACTACAAGAGCGGCAACCTTACCCTGTATTTTCTGGATCCCTCGCCGGCCGAGGCGCAGCGCGTGCTCGGATATTACCTCGACAGCCTGCGCGACAAGCTGCGTAACGAGGAAGTGGAAGCGGGCGCCAGCGCGGCTGCGTCGCTCGAAGAGGAGGTCCGCAAAAGTTCCGACGCACTGCTGCAGACTCAGCTCTACGAGCTGATGGCGCGGCAGATTCAGCGCGAGAAAATCGCGGAGGTGCAATCCGACTTTGCCTTCAAGGTCGTCGAGCCTCCGGTGGTGCCCGACAATTATTTCGCACCCAAAGCGCGGCACAACGCGACGATCGCCGCCTCGATCACCTTCGTCCTCGTGTGCACGTGGATTCTCGCGACGGATTTCATTCGCCGCGCCAAAGCCCAGTTTGCAGCCATGAATCCGGCGCCGGCCGAGCCGGCGGCTGACGATTCGTCGTCGCCACACCCCGACGAAGGCGAGGAAATCCATCCTCGCTTCGTTCGCAATCTCCGCCCCAAAGCCTGACTTCGCATCGCGCGCAATCAACATCAAATCGAGATGCCGCTGGCTAGACAGCAAGCGCTCGCGGCCCACGCGATCCGCGCCGTTGCCAACACGATCCTCCAGGGAGCGGCACGAAGCGCATGGCCGCGGGGGCGACCGCTCGAGGCGGACCGCGTCTGTATCTACCGGATCGGAAATATCGGCGACGCCACCTGCGCGATCCCCGCGATGCATGCGATTCGGCGCGCCTACCCCGCCGCGCATCTGACGCTGGTGACGTCACCGGGCAAGGCGGGCTTAGTCGGCGCGCGCGAGCTGCTAGACGGCGTGAGCTGGCTCGATGAGATCGTCGTCTATCACGCCGAAGATATCGCGACCGCGCGGGGCCGGCTCGAGCTGGTGCGCAACCTGCGCGCGCGCAAGTTCGATGTATGGATCGAGTTGCCGGTCGTCGCGGCTCCGCTGGCAACGTTATTCCGTAATCTGCTTGTGGCGCGTTCGGCGGGCGTTCGATGGGGATTCGGGTGGCGCTACGAACCCCGGTTTGCGGCGCGGTCGCAAACTCTGTTCAACGATTTCCCCGACGAGGTGGAGCGATTGCTCGCGATCGTACGGGCCGCAGGATTCGCGGCTGACGATGCCGAATTTCCGCTTGAGCTCGACGACTCGAATCGGCGAACCGTGACCGCGTTGCTCGATGAAGCGGGCATGGCCGAACCGATGATCGCGTTCGCGCCCGGAGCGAAGCTGGAACCGAATCGATGGCCCGTCGATCGGTTTATCGAGGTTGGGAAAAGCCTGGCGGCGCGCGGCTACGCGATCGTCGTGCTCGGCGGCTCGTCCGAAGCCGCGATGTGCGAGCGGATCGCAAAGGCGATCGGCCGCAACTGCGCGAGCCTCGCGGGCAAAACCACGGTGCGCGATTCATGCGAAGTGCTCACGCGCTGCACGATGCTGGTGTGCAACGACTCCGGCGTGCAGCATCTTGCCGCCGCCGTCGGCACGCCGTGCGTCTCACTCTTCACCCGCCGCGAATTCCCCGGCATGTGGTGGCCGCACGGTCCGCAGCACGAAGTGCTGTTGAAGGACGTTGAGTGCCACACCTGCTTTCTCGATTCGTGCCCGTACGACAACAAATGCATCAAGGCGATCGGCGTCGATGAAGTATTCGCGGCGGCCGGGCGCGTCCTCGCGCGCCAACCCAGTTCGAAACCGCAGGTCGCGTGAGGATGGACGGCAGCTACCGCGTCGCGTGCCTGGTCAGTCATCCGATCCAGTACCAGGCGCCGCTGTTCCGTTATCTTGCGGCGCATCCGGGAATCGATCTGACCGTTTTTTTCCTGAGCGACCTGTCGATCTACGCGTATCACGATTCGGGTTTTGGCGTGGACGTAAAGTGGGACGTGCCGCTGCTCGACGGCTACCGCCATGATTTTTTGCCGCGCATCGGCTCCGGGAGCGGGCTATCTTTCTGGCGGCCGTGGACGTTCGGGCTGCGCACGCGACTGCGGCGCGGCCGCTTCGACGCGTTGTGGGTCCACGGCTATGCGCATCGCGGATGCCTCGCGGGTATCGCGGCGGCGAAGTCGCTTGGAATGCAAGTAATGCTGCGCGGGGAATCCAACCTGCCGAGCGAGACCGATGACGCGCTGAAGCTGGGCGTCAAGCGAGTCGCGATGCCCGCGCTGCTGCGGACGATTGACGGCGTGCTCGCGATCGGGCGGCTCAATCGCGAGTACTATCTTCATTACGGGGTCGAAGCCGGCCGGATTTTCCCGATGCCCTACGCAGTGGACAACGAATTTTTTCGCTGTGCAGCGGAGCGCGCGCGGCCGCAGCGCGAAGAGTTGCGTGCGGAGCTTGGATTGAAGCCGGGACGCGCGGTGATCCTGTTCGCCTCGAAGATGCAGCCGCACAAGCGCGCCGCCGACCTGCTCGAAGCCTACGCGCGACTGTCACCCAACGGCGTTGCCGAACCCGCGCCGTACCTGGTCTTCGCCGGCGACGGCGAGGAGCGGGTTAATCTCGAACGCCGCGCGCGCGAACTGAAATGGGACTCGGTCCGCTTCATTGGCTTTCGCAACCAGTCCGAACTTCCGGCCCTGTACGATTTATGCGACGTGTTCGTGCTGCCCTCCGAGCACGAGCCGTGGGGACTCGTCGTCAACGAAGCGATGAACGCGGGCAAGCCGTTGGTCGTGAGCGATCGCGTAGGCGCGGGGCCGGATTTGATCGAGGACGGCGTCAGCGGATTCATATATCCGGTACGTGACATCGCATCGCTCGCGGATCGGCTGCGGCGGCTAATCGACAGCCCCGAGCATCGCATCGCGATGGGCGAGCGCTCGCTCGAAAAGGTGGCGCGCCTTGATTTCGCAGCGGATAGTCAGGGCCTGCTCAGCGCGCTCGATTCCATTGTCGGCAAGAAAGCGCGCGCCGCGGCGTGAAGTGATTGACGCCGCACTCAATGAAGACTTTGCACCTTCCGTTCTGCTTCTATCCTGATCCGGTTGGTGGCACCGAGATTTACGTCGAAGCTCTCGCCGTCTGCCTGCGCAAGTTGGACGTTGAGGCGGAAGTCGCGGTACCCGCCACTGACCAGCGTTCATATCGATACAACGACCTGACGGTGCATCGATTCGAGACCGGGACTCCCAGCTTGGCCGACTTATACGGCCCTGGCGATCCGGTTGCGGCACGGTCGTTTGCAAAGGTCCTCGAGTCCTGCGCACCCGACGTGGTGCACCTGCATTCCTGGACCACCGGGGTATCACTCAGGCTGCTGCGCACCGTCAAAGCAGCGGGCATCCCGGTCGTGTTCACCTATCACACGCCCACCGTCACTTGCGCCCGCGGAACTCTGTTGCGATGGGGCAGCGAGCAATGCGATGGCGACCTCAAGTCGGCGCCATGTGCCGCTTGCATGCTTAACGGCAAAGGACTTAGTCGCGCACTCAGCACCGCGTTGGCCAGTATTCCTGTCGCCGTAGGCAAGCGCGTCGGCGAGCTCAGGCTGAATGGAAAACTAATGACCGCGGTCCGCGCGTCGGAGCTGATACAACTACACCACGACGCCGTGAAGGGTCTGTTCGCGGAAGCTGACGCAATCGTCGCGGTCAGCAACTGGGTTTACGATTTGATCGTGCGAAACGGTACGGACAAGTCCAAGCTGACGATCTCGCGTCATGCGCTGCGCGACTCGGCTGAGTTGAATCATCCGGCCCAACCTCGAAGGGCTGATGAGGACATCCGCATCGCCTTCGTGGGGAGGCTGGCGCGCGAAAAAGGCATCGACATTCTCCTCGAGGCGATGCGGCGAATCACCAGCCCCCGCCTCAAGCTTGATATATTCGGCCTGGCAGTTGACAGCGAAGCGGAATCCCTCAAGCAGAGCGTGGTGAACGCCGGCGATCGACGCATCCGGCTGCTTCCGCCATTTCCCAACGCGAATGCGATTTCCGAACTTGGCGCGTACGATTGTCTCGCCGTCCCTTCGCAGTGGTTAGAGACGGGTCCGCTGGTAGTGCTGGAGGCATTCGCCGCGGGTATTCCGATCGTCGGCTCGAATTTAGGTGGAATCGCGGAGCTGGTGGAGGACGAGAAAAACGGATTGCTGGTCGAGCCTGCTTCGATCGAGGCCTGGGTCACGGCGTTCAATCGATTGCTCACGGAACCAGGGCTGTTGTCCCGGCTTCGACTTGGTATCCCGAAGGTTCGAACGATGGATCAAGTCGCGGTCGAGATGTTAGCCCTGTACCGCCGGCTTGCGCCGTCGGTTCTGCCGTTCACCGCGCTGGAAGAACGCCCGCAATGAAAGTGTCAGTCGTGATCCCGACCTATAACGACGAAGGCACGATTGCGGCCACGGTCGGGAGCGCGCTGGCGCAGCGGTTCGACGGCGAGTTCGAGGTGATCGTCGTCAACGACGGATCGACCGACGGCACGCGCGCGGAACTCGCAAAGTTCGGCGATCGGATCCGGGTGATCGATCAAGCGAACCGGGGCGTGTCGGCGGCACGCAACGCCGGCATCCAGGCGGCGGCGGGAGAATACATCGCGCTGCTGGACGGCGACGACACCTGGATGGAGGACAAGCTCGCGAAGACGGTGCCGGTCCTCGATAAAAATCCGGCGTGCGTGGCAGTGGCTTCGAACGTGATCGGCGTGGACGGCGCCGGCAGGGAAGTTTCGTATCCCGTCACTCCCGAATTCCGTCATTCGCCGACGCTCGACGAGATGCTCGACAAGTTGTGGGCGTACCTGCCCAGCGCGGTCGTCATACGACGGGAAACGCTGCAGGCGATCGGCGGCTTCTCGGAAGAATTCAAACCGGAGCATTACGCCTGCGAAGATACGTTCATCATGCTGCTGGTGCGCGAGCGCGGCGAGATCACCTACGTGCCTGATGTGCTGGTCCGGTACCGTTGCAGAGAATTCCACGCGCGCCTCGCCAATCGGCTGCGCAGCCGGCGTTTCGAGATCGATTCAGAGGATGCATTTCGCGAGTTCGAGCGCCGATACGAGGCCAATATTATTCTCGCGCGGCTGACGCGCGAGCATTTCGGCGCTCGTGGCCGCAAAATTGCCGCATTATCGATCGATAGCGTCGCCCGCGAGCTGGTCGGAGTCGGCTTGATGGCGATGCACCAGGGCGATCGCACGCTGGCGCAGCGAAGCTATCGCGCATCGATTCGCTACAGCCCCCTGATGTTGAAAACCTGGTTGCGGCTCGGGTGGGCGATGCTTCCCGCCACAGCTGCGCGAACGCTCTCACCGATGTTTCCACCGGGGTTGCGGCGCAGCCTCTCGGGTCCTCCAGTTATGGAGGAACGCCCGCAATGAAAGTGTCGGCCGTGATCCCGGTCTACAACGCCCAGGGCACGATTGCGGCCGCAGTAGAGAGCGCGCTCGCGCAGCGGTTTGATGGCGGCTTAGAGGTTATCGTCGTCAACGACGGATCGACAGACGGCACGCCCGCGGTGCTGGAAAAATTCGGCGCTCGCATTGCCGTGATCGATCAGCCGCGGCAGGGCGTGTCCGCCGCGCGCAATGCCGGTATCAAGGCGGCGGCGGGCGAATATGTAGCGCTGCTGGACGCCGATGACGAGTGGACGGAGGACAAGCTCGCAAAGACGGCGCAGGTGCTCGAGCAGAACCCCTCGTGCGTCGCTGTATTCTCGGATGCGAGCGTCGTAAAAGTCCAGGGCAGGATCCTTCCGGCGAAGTATATCGGGAGTGGGTACGATCATTCGCCGACGCTCGACGAGCTGCTCAAGCCGGCGTCGTGGCCGATCCTGCCCAGCGCGACCGTGGCTCGGCGAAAGACGTTGCTTGAGATTGGAGGGTTTTCCGAGGAATTTGGAGCGGGCGACTATTACGGCGAAGACACATTCGCGTTCTTGCTGGTGCGCGAGCGTGGCGAGATAGTCTTTGTGCCGGAGAACCTGGTGCGATACCGAATGCCGGAGTCGGAGGGAAAGCTTTCCAAGCGCATCGGCCCGCCCAATTCCAATGGCGGCCGGAATTTGCGCGGCCTCCGGGAAGATCCTCATCGGTACTTCAGAGGAAACCAGGTCTTTGCGCGGCTCATGCGCGAACGATTCGGCAATCGCGGACGCGGGCTGGCAAACGCCGCCGCCGGCGCGGCTGCGCATGGATTGGTGACGCTCGGCTTGATGGCGATGCACGAGGACGATCGCGCGTACGCGCGGCGATGTTACCGCGCCTCGATTAGCTACAGTCCGCTGACGTTGAAAACCTGGTTCCGGCTCGGGTGGGCGATGCTTCCCGGCAAAGCTGCGCGAGTGCTGTCGCCGATTTTTCCGCCGGGCTTACGGAGGAGCTTGTCAGGTCCGCCGTTTTTGGAGGAACGCGCGCAGTGAAAGTGTCGGTCGTGATTCCGACCTATAACGACGAAGGCACGATTGCGGCCACGGTCGAGAGCGCGCTGGCACAGCGGTTCGAAGGCGAGTTCGAGGTGATCGTCGTCAACGACGGATCGACTGATGGCACGCGCGCGGAACTCGCGAAATTCGGCGATCGAATCCGGGTAATCGATCAGGAGAATGGTGGCGTATCGGTAGCGCGCAACGCCGGCATCAGAGCGGCAGCCGGAGAATATATCGCGCTGCTGGACGGCGACGATGCCTGGATGGAGGACAAGCTTAAGAAGACGGTACCGGTACTCGATAAAAATCCGGCGTGCGTGGCCGTCTTTACGAATGTGATCGGCGTGGACGGCGCGGGCCGGGAGGTTTGGCGCTATGTTTCGCCCGAATTCCAGCATTCGCCGACCCTCGATGAGATGCTTGAGTGGCCGTGGCCGATTTTGCCCAGCGCGTTCGTCATACGGCGGGATACGCTGCAGGCGATCGGCGGCTTCTCAGAAGAATTCAAACCGCAGCATTGGGGCGGAGAAGACAATTTCCTGACGCTGCTGGTGCGGGAGCGCGGCGAAATCGCGTATGTGCCAGAGACGCTGGTCCAGTACCGCTGCCGGGACTTCCACGCACACTTCGCCAATCGGCTCCGCGGCCGGCGTTTCGAGGATTCAGCCGAGGCATTCCGCGAGTTCGAGCGCCGATTCGACGGCAGAACTATCCTTGCGCGATTGACGCTCGAGCACTTCGGCGCTCGCGGCCGCAAAATCGCCACATGGGCGATCGATACGGTCGCACGCGATCTGATCGGAGTTGGGCTGATGGCGATGCACCAACACGATCGCGCGTTTGCACGGCGGTGCTACCTCGCATCGATTCGCCATCGTCCGCTGACGTTGAAAACCTGGTTCCGCCTCGGGTGGGCGATGCTTCCTGCCACGGCTGCGCGAACGCTCTCACCGATGTTTCCGCCGGGGTTGCGGCGCAGCCTGTCGGGTCCCCCAGTTTTGGAGGAACGCCCGCAGTGAAGGTGTCGGTCGTGATTCCGACCTATAACGACGAAGGCACGATTGTGGCCACGGTCGAGAGCGCGCTGGCACAGCGGTTCGAAGGCGAATTCGAGGTGATCGTCGTCAACGACGGATCGACTGATGGTACGCGCGCGGAACTCGCAAAATTCGGCGATCGGATCCGGGTGCTCGATCAGGAGAATCGTGGCGTATCGGCGGCACGCAACGCCGGCATCCAGGCGGCGACGGGAGAATATGTCGCGCTGTTGGACGCCGACGATACGTGGACCGGGGACAAGCTCGCGAAGACGGTTCCGGTGCTCGATAGAAATCCGGCGTGTGTGGCCGTCTTTTCCAACGTAGTCGGCGTGGACGGCGCGGGCAGGGAAGTCTGGTACTTCGTCGCGCCGGAATTCCGGCGTTCGCCCACACTCGACGAGATGCTCAATTTGTCCTGGCCGTATCTGCCCAGCGCGGTCGTCATACGGCGGGATACGCTGCTGGCGATCGGCGGCTTCTCCGAGGAATTCAAAGCTGAACATTGGGGCTGCGAAGACGTTTTCTTTATGATGATGGTGCGGGAACGCGGCGAAATCTTGTACGTGCCCGAGACGCTGGTCCGGTATCGCTGCAGAGACTTCCACGCACACTTCGCCAACCGGCTCCGCAACCGGCGTTTCGAGATGGACTCGGTGGAGGCATTCCGCGAGTTCGAGCGCCGATTCGAGGCAAACTTTATCTTTGCGCGTTTAATGCTCGAACACTTCGGCGCGCGCGGCCGCAAACATGCCACATGGGCGATCGATACCGTCGCACGCGATCTGATCGGGGTTGGGCTGATGGCGATGCATCAGGATGATCGCGCGTTTGCACGGCGGTGCTACCTCGCAGCAATTCGCCATCGTCCGCTGACGTTGAAGACCTACTGCCGACTCGCGTGGGCGATGCTTCCCGGCAAAGCAGCGCGAACGCTCTCACCGATGTTTCCACCGGGGTTGCGGCGCAGCCTGTCGGGTCCCCCAGTTTTGGAGGAACGCCCGCAATGAACATCCTGGAGAGAGCCAGCGTTGCGATCCGGCACGCACCGGCGTTAGAACGCGCGGACTGGTTATGGGACCGGATCCGGCCCGCGTACGACCGCATGCTGGCGACGGTCGCGCGAAGGCGCGGCCTCGAGCGCGTGATCAACGGCACCGACCGGTTCCGGCTGAGTGCGCAGTCGCGCGGCTTCATCGCGGAAGAGTATGAGCCGGCGGTCTGGCGGCGGGTGATGCGCGAAGTCAGGGCGGGCGACCACGTCGTGGAAGTCGGCGCGAACATGGGACTCTACGCACTGGCGTTCGCGGGACGAGTCAGAGCTGCGGGCCACGTGACGGCGTTCGAGCCCGATCCGGAGAGCGCATCAGCTCTGGAAGCCAACGTTGGCGTCAATGGCTGGCGGGACAGAGTCACCGTAATCAGAGCCGCGGTTGGTCAGAGCAACGGCCCAGTTCGATTTGCGGCGGCGCGAGGATTGGAGTCGCGAATCGAGACGCGTCCTGACGGCGGCAGCGGCGTAATCTCGGTGCCGATGGTTACGCTCGACGACGCGTTTGCGGGGCGGCGAATCGATGTCATCAAGATTGACGTTGAGGGCTTCGAGCAGAATGTAATCCAGGGCGCGCGAACCGTCCTGACGGAGGAGCGCGGGCGTCCTCGGGCGATCCTGATGGAAGTGCATCCTTTCGCGTGGGCGGAGACCGGCACGACCAGCGGGAGCTTGCTCGGTCTGCTCGACCAGGCGGGCTTCAGAGTCGAAGATATGCAAGGCGCCCCGGTTTCGAGCATCAGCGAGTACGGGCACGTTATCGCGCTGCGCAAATGAAATCCCGATTACTTATCACTATATATGCTAATCCGGATTACTATCCGCCGACTGTGTATGCAGTCCGGATACTAAGTCAGTATTTCAAAATACATATTCTCAGCCGGAATATGGCCGAGCCGATCCAGGAATGGCCGCCCGATGTAACGGTCGAGCGAATGGGCGAGTACGCATCTGCACGCGGAAAAGAAGCGGCGAACCCGGGCGCAAAGCTGATCGAATACGCGAAATTTGCTGCGCGAACACGCGCGCTGATCAAGCAAATGCAGCCGGTGACCGTGTATTCGTACGACGCGCACGCCCTGGTCGCGAGCATCGCCGGGCGCGTGGGCCGGCGCTCGATACCGTTGATCTTTCAAGCCCACGAGTTGCCCGACACGCAGAAGCTCTCGTGGAGCTCGTTGGAAGGTTGGGTCCTACGGGCGGCGTTAATCGGTACCAAGTCGGCCGATACAGTAATATTTCCGGAAAAGAACCGAGCCCGCCACTGGCTCACGGCCGCAGGCGATCCGCGCGCGCCGATAATCGTGCCGAATTGTCCCGATCGAGATTATTTTTCCCCGCCGGCAGATTGGAGCGAAACGATCGCTCGCAGGTATCGCGCACGCGAGGTGGTGTATGTCGGCTACGCGGGAGCCGAGAACGGCCACCTGGAAGGGCTGCGCGCGCTCGCGATGACGGAGGGCGGAATTCGAATGCGGGTGATTGGCGGTTATCGTCCGGAATTCAAGGCAAGCTTCAACTCGCTCGCGCGCGAGCTTGGCGTGACGGAGCGAGTCAGCCTCGATGGATGGCTGCGACAAGATGAATTGCTGGCGCGCGCGTCGGCGGCCAGCGCAGGGCTCTCGCTGCACAAAGCGACATCGAAAGGCCTCGAGTACCAGGGTTCGGCGAGCAACAAGTTGTTCGAATACGCCGCGCTGGGGTTGCCGGTGATAGTGCCGGAGCGCGCGAGCTACCGCGACTTCCTGGGCGATGCGGAATGGGTGACCTATGCGGACATCGACCAGCCGGAATCGATCGCGCACGCGATCACGTCGCTCTTCGCGGACCGCGAGCGATACGTCGCAATGAGCCGCGCGGCGCGCCGCGCCTTCGAGGATCATTACAACTACGAGCGTATGTTCGCGCCCGCGCTCGAAAGAATCTGCACCCTCGCCGACGGCGTATCGCCCGGGATTCTCGCGCTGGCGAGTGGCGAGTGATGGAGTTGACCAGGGCAAAGCTCGATTACCTGGTGCGCGTGGTTGGACATCGCCTGCGGCTGCAACCGCGAATCTGTCCGTACTGCCGCGAGGCGCGCGATCTGCGGCTGCTCGGCCGCAAGCAACTGATCATTGAAATCTTCCGTTGCGAGCGCTGCGGCCTGATCTTCCGCTATCCCCTCGAGACCACCCGCGATAACGCCGAGCGCTACCAGACGATTTACGATCAGGCGGAAGTAACTGTGCTGCCGACAGAGAAAGAGCTCGCCCGCTTCGCTGCCGATGAGTTTCAAGGTGGTTCCGATTGTGGACCGAAGGTCAGTGCGCTGGCCGCCCTCGTGCCGTCGGGTCGCGTGCTCGATTTTGGCTGTTCCTGGGGGTATGGAGTCCATCAGCTCAGAAGTGCAGGCTTCGATGCGACGGGTTTCGAGATCTCCAGGCCACGCGCTCGATTCGGTCGAGAGAAACTGGGCGTGCCTATCATCGACGACCCGCCGGAGCTCGACGGACTTCCCGCGCACTCCTTCGACGCGATCTTTTCAAGCCACGTCATCGAACATCTTCCCGACCTGGCAGCGGCGTTTGACCTGTTCAGCCGTCTATTGAATCCGCGCGGCCTGCTGTTTGCGACGATTCCGAATTTCAGCGGCAGCGCCGCGCGCGCCGGACTCTTCTGGCATTGGATCGGACAGGATCATCCGATCGCTCCCACCCACGAATTTCTGGCGCGCGCGCTGCTCGAGCATGGCTTTGCGAGCGTGCGCTTCGGCTCCGGGCCATTCGACGAACGCATGGTCGAGCGGCTTGCTGCGCGCGATTTCGACGCCCTCGATACCGAAGGCGAGGAGCTGCTGATAATCGGCAGGACGTCCGCGTCCCGCTGACGAGTCCATCGATGAAAGTTGCGGTCGGCAGCGCTGGGCCCTTTTACACCTTCGATCTCGCGCGCCAGCTCGAGCGGCTCGGTCATCTCGATCGTCTCTACACCGCGTATCCGTCGTGGAAAGTGGAGGGGCTGCCGAAGGAAAAAGTGAGCACGTTTCCATGGTTGATGGCGCCCGCGATGCTCGCGAACCGCCTCGGACTCAACCGCGTGCGCGACAGCCTGAATTTTCCGATGATCGAGACGTTCGATCGCTGGATGGCGGAGCGGCTCGCGCTCTGCGACGTGTTCCATTGCCTGTCCAGCTTTGGCTTGCAGAGCCATCGAGCGGCCCGCTCCAGGCACGGCGCGCTCACGGTTTGCGATCGCGGTTCGACTCATATCGAATATCAGAACGAAATCATGCGCGAGGAATTTGCGCGGTTCGGCGCACGCTTCCCCGGCATCGACTCGCGCATCGTCGAACGAGAACTCAAGGAGTACGAGTTTTGCGATCTGATCTCCGTGCCGTCGTCGTTCGCGATGCGCACGTTCATCGACAAGGGCGTGCCGCGCGAGAAGATTCGGCTCAATCCCTTCGGCGTGGATCTCACGATGTTTCATCGCGAACCGAAACGCGATCGCAAATTTCGCGTGTTGTTCGTCGGAACCGTATCGTTGCGAAAGGGGTTGCCGTACCTCTTCGAAGCGATCGCGGGAATTGGACATCCCGACGTCGAGCTGTGCGTGATCGGATCGCTCGAGGCCGAGATGCGCCCGATCATGGCGAAGTACGAGGGCATGTTCCGCTACGTCGGAGCGGTTGCGCGCGGCGAGCTGCACAAGCATTACAGTCAGGCGTCGTTGTTGGTGCTGCCATCGATCGAGGAAGGGCTCGCACTCGTGCAGGCGCAGGCAATGGCGTGCGGCGTGCCGGTGATCGCAACCGAAAACACCGGCGCCGCGGATTTGTTCAGCGACGGTGTCGAAGGGTTCATCGTTCCTATCCGCGACGCCAGCGCGATTCGCGAGAAAATTTTAACGCTGTACGAGAATCCCGCGACGCGCGAGCGGATGGGCGAAGCTGCCCTCGCGCGCGTGAGAAAGATCGGCGGATGGGACGACTACGGCGGGCGCGCGGCGGACTACTATCGCCAGGCGCTCGAGACGCGAGCGAGCGGGGCCGATGCGAATTTTCTACGCTGAAACCACCGCCTACGCCCCGTCGAGCGCGCACTTCCTGGAGGCTCTGGAAGCCGGCGCGGCGCGCGGCGCGCACGAGTTTCGATTTCTCGACGAGGCGGATTTCATCAAGCGCTCGCGGTCGATAGCGGAACGGATAGCCGATCGCGTCGCGGGGCGGCCGCTGAGCGGCTATCAGCAATTGAATCGCGCGCTGGTCGATCAGGCGGCGGTCTTCTCGCCCGATATCATTCTGATTGGCAAGGGCCGGTGGTTTACGCCGGCGGCGCTCGAAGCCGCCAGGAAAGTCAGCGGCGCGACACTGGCGAACTGGGCCACCGACGATCCGTTCAATCGCGCCGACAACTCGCGCGATCTGGTCAAATCGATTCCGCTGTACGATCTGTATGTCTGCACCAAGAAGGACATCATGAGCGACGTGCGCCGCGCTGGATGCGCGAACGTCGCGTACGTGAGATTCGGCTACAAGCCGGAGGTACATTTTCCGGAGGCCCCGGCGACCGAGGAAGAGCGCGAGCAATTTGCTTGCGACGTGATGTTCATCGGCGGATGCGACGCTCATCGCAGTGCGTACTTCGAGGCGCTGATTCGCGCGATGCCCGAGGTGAAGCTTCGCTTGTACGGGATGTACTGGGAACGCGTGCGCGCGCTGCGGCCGTATGCGCGGGGATTCGCCGTGGGGCGCGAGTATCGGCTCGCGGTCGGCGGCGCAAAGATATCAGTGAACCTCGTAAGGCGCGCAAATCGAGACGATCACGTGATGCGCACGTTTGAAATTCCAGCCTGTGGCGGCTTCATGCTGACCGAGAGATCCTCGACGCACGACGAATTATTCCTCGAAGACCATGAAGCGGCATTTTTCGGATCGCCGGAAGAATTCGTCGCCAAGGTCCGCGGCTATCTCGCGCGTGACGAAGACCGAACCAGGATTGCCGCCGGGGGGCATCGCAAAATCACGCAGGGGCGGCATACTTACGCCGATCGGCTCGCGGAAATTATCGAAGCGGCGCGAACAGTCAGAGGATTGCAGAAGCGAATGACCGTTGGCGCGCCGCAAACCAGTGAGATCGAATCGAATGGCTGAAGCGCTCGAAGCGGGGCCGCCGCAGCCTGGCGATGAATGGTACGTGCTGGTCAGCCTGCCGAGGCCGGGTTCTGCGACTCTCGGCAACGCGCTGATGCTGGCGGCCTCGGTCGTAGTAGCGCTGGTCGCGCTGAATCTCTGGGCGCCCGCTCCGCCGACGATCCTCGAGCGGATCTTTGCCTCGGCGATAGTGGCGTCAATCGCGCTTCCGGTCTGGCTCTGGATGTCGGGCGCGGATCGAACGATTCCATTCATGCCGTTCCTGACACTGGTCTTTGCCTACTACTTCGCGCTGCCGGTCTTCCTGTTGAGACAATATGCCGTCGGCATGTTCAAGCCGCCCGTTCCCGCACCCTACATCGAACTCGCGCTTGAATACTCACTGTTGGGACTCTACTGCCTATTCGCCGGATACTACGGACCGGCGAAATGGCTATTCGCGCCGATACTACCTCGATTCAACCTGCAATGGCGCGATACCCGGGTAGTAAAGCTGGTAGCGCTGATACTTGGATTCGGTGGATTGCTCGTGTCGTCGTCGCGTGTGCTCGAGTCCCTGCCGGAAAGCCTTGCGCAAATCGGCGTATTCGCAAGTGACCTCTCGCTGGTTGGAATCTGCGCGTTGGTCGCGCTTCACCTGGCGGGCAAACTGGATTGGATTACCGCAGCGTGCGTATGGGGCTTTCTGATTCCGGTCAGAATCGCAGTCGGCCTGGGCGAAGGCGCGGCCGCCAGCGGCCTGATAGTAGGCATCGCCGTCGTCATGATGTTCGCATCCGTGCGCCGCTCGATTCCATGGAAGATGATGTTGCTGGGAACCGTGGCGCTGTTCATCCTGCGTCCGGCCGAAGTGCCGTATCGCATGGCGATCTGGGGCGGGCGATTGACGGATGCGGGCCCGATCGAAAAGGCGCGCGCCTTCGGCGATATCGTTTACCGAATCACCATCGGCGGCGCCGTCGATCCACGAGCGCTGGTCGAAATGGCGAGCATGCGGCTGGCGCAGTTCACAGTGTTTGGCGAAGTGATCGGGGACACCCCCGGTATCGTGCCGTATTGGGATGGCGCGTCGTATTATCCGATCCTGTTCAAGCCCATCCCGCGCTTCATCATGCCTGACAAGCCCGAAGAAGTGAGTGGCGAATGGTTCGGCCATCGCTATGGACTGATCACCGAGCAAAACATCACGACCTCGATCAACCTTCCGCAGATAGTCGAGTTGTACGGCAACTTCGGGCTCATCGGAGTGCTCGTCGGGATGTTCCTGTTCGGGTTGATCTTCCGGCTGCTGATCGAGATGTACATCCACCCCGGCATGGGACTTGGCGCGCTGGTCGGCGGGGTTTACGTTTCGTCGCGAGTGCTGGATGTCGGCTCCGCCGCGTCGCTGACCCTTGGCGCGCTTCCATGGAGCATCCTGTTGATGGCGCTGATTCACGTCGTCGTCCAACTCGGTGAGATCGACGCGATGTGGTTCGACTCGCGCGCCCAGGCGGGCGCAAAGGCGCGCACGACTTGACGCCGTCGATGCAAGACGCAGTCGCGGATTTTGCGTCGATCGACGCGCGTGACTCGCGTGACGCAGGCGATGCCAGGGTTGTGCGCGTCCTGCACGTAACTCCGTTCTTCGCGCCGGCGTGGTGTTATGGCGGCCTGCCCGAGGCGGCCTACCAATTCGCGCGGCATCTGTCGCGCGCGGGCGCTGCCGTCCGCGTGCTGACAACGGATGCGAACGGATGGGGAGCGCGGCTGGACGCCGCGGCGACGGCGGCGTATGCGCACTGCGACGGAGTCGAGGTTCGTTACTGCGCGCGCGTCGCGCGCCAGTCGGTGTCGCTCGAGCTGCTCGGCGCGCTGGCCGAACAGATGCGATGGGCCGACGTGGTTCATTTGCATGCGGCGTACTCGTTCCCGACGATTCCAACTTTGCTCGCCGCGCGGGCGCAGAAGCGTCCGCTGGTATGGACTCCGCACGGCGCGCTGCAACGCTGGAGCGGCTCGCGGCGTGTGGGGTTCAAGTCATTGTGGGAGAAGGTTTGCATCGCCGTTGCTTCGCATGAGTTGACACTCCACCTGACCTCGCAGGACGAAGCCGCGGAAACGCGCGCCAGATTTCCGCGCGCCAATATCGAGCTGATTCCGAATGGCGTCGAGATTCCGGATACGCTTCATCGCGCGCCACGCGGCGCGCAGCTCCGGCTCGGATTCGTCGGGCGGCTCGATCCCAAGAAGGGAATTGAGAACCTGCTCGCCGCCTGCCGCATCTTGAAAGAGCGGAACGCGCCGGATTTCTCGCTCGCGATCGCAGGCTCGGGTTCGACGGATTACGAAGCAAAGCTTCGCCGTGAGATCGATCGGCTGGAGCTCGGCAACGAGGTCACGATGCTCGGCGACATCCGCGGCGAGGAAAAGCAGCGGATGTTCGAGCGGACTGACGTCGTCGTAGCGCCGTCGTTCACGGAAAATTTCGCGATCGTCGTAGCCGAAGCGCTCGCGCACGGCGCCGCCGTGATCGCGAGCACCGGCACTCCATGGAAAAACGTCGAGCGAGTAGGCTGCGGGCTGTGCGTCGCCAACGATCCCGCAAGCCTCGCGGACGCAATCTCGAAAATAAACTCGATGCCGCTGGCCGAGATGGGCGAGCGCGGCCGCCGCTGGATGGCCGCGGATTTCTCGTGGGAAAAATGCGCGGCGGAAATGATCGCGCTTTACAAAACCCTGCTGACGCAGAGCAGAGACCGGCGGCTGGCCGCCGTGCCCCAGTTGAGGTAGCGAGCGCCGATATGAAGCCAGTTCGGGCTCTGTTCTTTGATCTGGATGATACGCTGCTCGATGGCAGTGTCCGTCAAGAGTCAATCATCCGCACCTGTGAAATGATCGCTGCGAATCAGCCGGGACTGGATTCGGCTCGACTGATAAAGGCAAACGCTCAAATCTGGCCGGGCTACTTGCGAGAGGTAGATGAAAAGTGGACGCTGGGCGCGCTGGACACTGCGTCCGTGAGCCTCGAAGCATGGCGCCGCACGCTGGGCGCTTGCGGGTGCGGCGATGAGTCCCTCGCGCGGCGAGCATCGCAGATTCATCTCCGGCTTGCTCTCGAGGCGCGTCATCTTTTCGACGATGTACTGGAATTGTTTGCCGCAGCGAAGAGAGCCCGGGTTCCGCTCGCACTCATTACGAACGGACCTTCCGATTTTCAGCGGGGTAAGCTGCGCCTTCACGGTCTGGAGCACTGGTTTGAAGTCGTCGTCATCTCCGGCGAGGTTGGCATCGCGAAACCAAACGCATCCATTTTTGATTTAGCCCTTAACAAACTGGTTGTTGAACGAGAGAACGTCTGGCATGTCGGTGACAGCCTCACGGCGGACGTAGCCGGGGCGAAGGCCGCGGGGCTGACTGCGGTCTGGATAAACCGAAGCGGGCGCGTCCGTAGCGAAAGCGACCCCGTACCGGACCTCGAAATCCGCTCGTTATCGAATCTTACGAGCTTCTTGTCGGTTCAGTCGTAACGATCACTTCGCAATCATCAATGTTAATCGTCGGAATCAACGCCTATCACGGCGACGCTAGCGCGGCCGCAATTGTGGACGGCAAGCTGGTTGCGGCCGCGGAGGAGGAGCGCTTCACGCGCATCAAGCACGCGGCCGGCTTTCCGGCCGAGGCTTTGAGGTACGTGGTGAAAGCCGCGGGTGCCGCGCCGCGCGATATCGACATCATTGCCGTCGCGCGCGATCCGTGGGCGCGAATCATGCGCAAGGCGTGGCACGCGCTTAAAATGCCGTCGCTCGCGCGCGAGCGGTTGAGCGCGCAATCGCATTTTGCGTCGATTGGCGCGGAAGCGGCGCGCGCTCTGGGAGCCGGCGAGGGCTCCATCACCGTCGGGCGCGTCGAGCATCATCGCGCTCACCTGGCGAGTTCGTTCCTGGTCTCACCGTTCGACGAGGCGGCGCTGTTCTCGATCGACGGGTTGGGCGACTTTGCCAGCGCTATGTGGGGCGTGGGCCGCGGCGGCACGATTTCGCCGATGGGCGTGGTGACGTTTCCGCATTCGCTCGGGATGTACTACACCGCGCTCACGCAGTACCTGGGATTTCCGAAATACGGCGACGAATACAAAGTGATGGGGCTGGCGTCGTACGGCGATCCGGAGATGCTCGAAGAATTCCGCAAGATCGTGATCGCGCCCAACGGTGGACGCATGGATTTCATGCTCGCGCCGGAATATTTCACCTACCAGAAGTCGGGCGCAGAGATGACGTGGGGCGCGGGCGAGCCGACTATCGGAAGGCTGTACTCGGACTTCCTGCCGACCCGGCTAGGCGCGGCGCGCGACGCGGCGGAGCCGGTGGATAAGCGCCATATCGCGATCGCGGCCTCGATGCAGCGGCGGCTCGAGGAAGTGATAATCGATCGTCTGCGCAGCTTGCAGCGCGCGACCGGGCTCAAGAAGCTGTGCCTTGCGGGCGGCGTCGCCTACAACTGCGTCGTCAACGGCAAAATCCTCGCGCAGACCGGCTTCGACAACGTCTATATACAGTCGGCGGCGGGCGACGCGGGACTGGCAATCGGCGCGGCCTTCGACCAGTGGCATTCGAGCGCCGTTCGCGAGCGTGAATTCGTGATGGAGCACGCGAATTGGGGTCCCGAATTCCGCGACGATGAGATC
The DNA here is from genome assembly GCA_963711565.1 of uncultured delta proteobacterium. Classification (GTDB taxonomy): domain Bacteria; phylum Desulfobacterota; class Binatia; order Binatales; family Binataceae; genus Binatus. Next base: position 1,489,788 of record CAVQEQ010000003.1, read on the forward strand.
GCGGCATTACTCAGTTCGCGCGAAACTGAAATAGCAACTCAGGACTGCGTGATTAGCAAGATCGAAAATGAAGACGAGCTTTGCCGCGTGACTGCGGCGACGATCGCAGATGGGCTCGTCGTCGGATGGTTCCAGGGGCGGATGGAATGGGGTCCGCGCGCGCTCGGCAACCGCAGTATCCTGGCCGACCCGCGGCGGATCGAGATGCGCGACATCCTGAATTCGAAAATCAAGCGCCGCGAAATGTTCCGGCCGTTCGCACCTTCGATCCTCGAAGAAGCCGCCGGCGACTACTTCACGCAATCGTATCCGTCGCCATTCATGCTGATGGCATACTCGGTGCGGCCCGAAAAACGCGCGGCGATTCCCGCGACGACCCACGTTGACGGAACGGGACGCTTGCAGACGGTGAACGCGAGGCAGAATCCGCTGTACTACAAACTGATCCGCGAGTTCGGCCGTCAGACTGGCGTGCCCGTGCTGCTCAACACCTCGTTCAATGAAAACGAGCCGGTTGTCTGCCGCCCCGAGGAAGCCCTCGATTGCTTTCTCAGAACCAGGATGGATCTGTTGGTGATGGGACATTTCACTGTTCGCCGGAGCAGCGAAAATCAGCTATCGTCGCGAGTGTCATAACGTGCGTGACAGGGCGTTAGTTTTACAGGCAGTGGAGGGGAGGCCTAAATGAAGAGAGTCCTTGTCACCGGAGCTGGTGGGTTCATCGGCCACCATCTGGTGAGTTATCTCAAGAAAAAGAGCTACTGGGTTCGCGGCGCCGATCTGAAACATCCTGAATATGAGCCGAGCGTCGCGGACGACTTTGCGCTGCTCGACCTGCGCCGCTGGGAAGACTGCCTGAAAGCCACCGATGGAATCGACGAGGTCTACGCGCTCGCCGCGGACATGGGAGGAATGGGTTTCATTTCAGCGCATCATGCGGAAATTTTCCGCAACAATTCGTTGATCAACATTCACACCCTCGACGCGGCGCGCGAGAACGGCGCCAAGCGCTACCTGTATGCTTCATCGGCCTGCGTCTATCCCGAGTATCGGCAGACCGACACCAGCGTGACCCCGCTCAAGGAAGAAGACGCGTACCCGGCCCAGCCGCAGGACGCGTACGGCTGGGAGAAGCTGGTGACCGAGCGTCTATGCACCCACTACCAGCAAGACTACGGTCTCGAGACGCGCATCGTGCGCTTCCATAATATCTTCGGTCCGCTGGGCACTTGGGACGGTGGTCGCGAGAAAGCGCCCGCGGCTCTCTGCCGCAAGGTATCGCTCGCCAAGCTCAGCGGCAATCGCGAGATTGAGATCTGGGGCGACGGCGAACAGACGCGCTCCTTCTGCTACATCGACGATTGCCTGGACGGAATCTACCGGCTGATGCGCTCGGACTACAAGGCGCCGCTCAACCTCGGCCAGGATCGACTGGTGACCATCAACGAACTCACCGACATGGTCGCCGCGATCGCCGGAATCAAAGTTACAAAGAAGCACATACCGGGACCGCAAGGCGTGCGCGGCCGCAATTCGGACAATACACGCCTGCGCAAAGTCCTTCGGTGGGAGCCGCAGATAAGCCTTGAAGAAGGTCTCAAGCGCACCTATCGATGGATCGATCGCCAGGTCCGCGCGGAGCATCGTGGCGCCGCCGAGTCGTTGGAGCGACCGTCGAACGCGGGGCGCCGGGCGTCCGCATCGTAGTCACGTATGGCGGGCGCAGAAAAGCAAAGTGCCTTTTCCGGGACGACGACCCAGTCGGCCCGCGATTTGGACTTTGCCGCCGATTCACGCGAACGCTCCGTAGAGTCGAATATGCCGGCCGGTCGAACGCGAGTGTTGTTCTTGAACCGTTCGTTCTGGCCCGACCGCGAAGCCACCGGGCAATTCCTTACCGAACTCTGCGACGATCTTTCGAGCGACCACGAAGTTACGATTGTGGCTGGACCATGCTGTCAGGACAAAGACAAGAATTCCGCCGGCTTTCGCTTATGGTCGCGCGAGCGTCGCGGCAAGGTTACGATCATTCGCACCTGGGGAACTCGATTTTCAAAGTCGAACCTCGCGGGCCGATTAGTCAATCTGGGCACCTACTACCTGTTGGCCGCAATAGTGGCATTCCGACTGCCGCGACCGGATGTGATAGTCGCGGAGACCGATCCGCCCCTGCTCGGCGCGCTTGCGGCGGCGCTGAAGCGGCGCTGGCGATGCCGCCTGATTTACAACGTGCGCGACCTTTACCCCGATATCGCTGAAGTTACAGGCGGGGTACGCAGCCCGTTCCTGCTCGATCTGCTGCGCCGCGGCAACGATTACGCCTACCGACGCGCCGATCTGATCGTAACGCTCGGCCATGATATGGCGCGGCGAATCGTCAACAAGGGCGTGCCGACCGACAAGGTGGTGGTGGTTCCCGATTGGGTGGACTGCGGGCGAATTCGTCCGCTCGACAGCAATCCGTTCCGCCGTAGTTTCGGTGATAAGTTCGTCGTGATGTATTCCGGGAACCTCGGACTTTCGCAGCAGCTCGAGGCCGTGCTCGAGGCGGCCGACCGGCTGCGCGACGACAATCGAATATTGTTCGCATTGATCGGCGAAGGCGCCCGCAAGAAATGGCTCGAGGAGCGGGCGCGTGCGATGGGCTTGACCAACGTGACCTTCCTGCCCTACCAGCCGCTCGAGAACCTCGGCGCGTCGTTGAGCGCCGCCGATCTTCATCTCATTCCGCTCGCGCCGGGAGCCGCCGGATGTCTCGTGCCAAGCAAGATTTACGGAATCCTGGCGGCCAGGCCGTTCATCGCAATGATGGAAGAAAACGCCGAGGTCGCGCAAATCGCGCGCGAAGACGCGGTTGGCTTTGTCGTGCGGCCCGGCAACGTCGAGGCTCTGGTCGGCGCGATTCGCGAAGCCGTCAACACGCCGGAACATCTCAAGCAGATGGGTGCGCGTGCGCGGCGCCTGGCCGAGATGCGGTTCGATCGGATCAAGGTCACCAGTATGTTCGGCGCGATGCTCGCCGGCGTCGCGACGTAAATTTAACGGAGAAAAAATGAATCGAGCAAGAAAGCCGATCCAGATTGTACCCAAGGGATGGGGCCGCGAAGTATGGATCGCAAACGGCGATCTCTACTGCGGAAAAATCCTGGAAATTCGCAAGGGCAAGAAGTGTTCGCTGCACTTCCACAAGATCAAGACCGAATCGTTCTACCTGCGCAGTGGCAAACTGATCATTCGTGTAAAGGAGTCGCCGGAAAGCCCGACGCTCGAAGAGTTCGAATTGGTTGCGGGCGAATGCATGGACGTTCCGATCGGACTGGTGCATCAGATGGAAGCGCTCGAGGACGCCGAGCTGTTTGAATTCTCCACCCAGCACTTCGACAGCGATTCGCATCGGTTGGTCCCCGGCGACTGAATAGCGAACCGGCGCAAATCGCTCGATGAGCCTGCACAGGCGCGGCGAGATACGCCGCGCCTTTTTTGTTTGCAGGGGGCTGGTTTTTTGCGCTTGTAGCGACGTGATATATTTCCCGTCACCGCGCGACGCGGACAACACATGGCGCAAGTAGCATTAATCACCGGCGTGACCGGACAGGACGGTTCGTATCTCGCCGAGTTCCTGCTGAATAAGGGCTACGAAGTGCACGGCATGGTGCGCCGCACTTCGAGTTTCGCCACCGGCCGAATCGATCATCTGCGCAAGGGCTTCGGTCCCGGCTCCGAAGGCCTGCAACTGCACTACGGCGACCTCGGCGACGGCACCGGCCTCCGGCGCATCATCGAGCAGGTGCGTCCCGACGAGGTTTACAATCTCGCCGCGCAATCGCACGTGCGCATCTCGTTCGATCAACCGGAATACACCGCCGACGTGGTCGGCCTTGGCGCCCTGCGACTGCTTGAGGCGTTGCGCGATCACAACAAGCGGCGCGGCCGCGCGGCGAAGCTGTACCAGGCGGGTTCGTCCGAGATGTTCGGCAAGGTAACCGAGAAGCCGCAGCGCGAGACCACGCCGTTTCACCCGCGCAGTCCCTATGCCTGCGCCAAGGTTTATGCGCACTGGCAGACGGTGAACTACCGCGAGGCCTATGGGCTGTTCGCGTGCAACGGGATCCTTTTCAACCACGAATCGCCCCGCCGCGGTGAGAATTTCGTGACGCGCAAGATCACGCGCAGCGCTACGCGCATCAAAGTGGGCATCCAGGAAAAGCTCGCACTCGGCAACCTCGACGCGCATCGCGACTGGGGCTATGCCGGCGACTACGTCGAGGCGATGTGGCTGATGCTGCAGCAGGATCAGCCCGACGATTACGTAATCGCGACCGGCGAGACTCACTCGGTCCAGGAGTTTCTCGAAGTCGTGTTCGATCGGCTGAAACTGAAATGGCAGGATCACGTCGAGATCGACCAGCGATTTTTCCGTCCCGCGGAAGTCGATCTGCTGATCGGCGACGCCTCGAAGGCGAAGCGCCAACTCGGATGGACGCCCAAAGTTAAGTTCGAGAGACTCGCCGAATTGATGATCGAAGCGGATCTCGAACTTGCCGAGCGCGAACTACGCAGCAAGGCGCAGTAGCAAATTCCTACAAAGTGAAACTAGCCGGCCGCGCGCTTGACGGCGGCGGCTTCGAACTCGCGCTCCAGCCGCTCGATGTCCGCCTGTGAGAGGCTGAAATATTTCGCCTCGGGATGATGTAAGACGACTGCGCTGACGGCGCTCTCCGGGTCCATCATGAAGCCGTCGGTCAACTGCACGCCGATCGCGTTCTTCTCGATTTCGAGCAGCCGGAACAACTGCTGCTGATCCTCCATCCGCGGGCACGCCGCATAGCCGAACGAGTAACGCTTGCCGTGGTAGTGCGCCTGCACGAGGTCCCTGAGCGAAAGCCCCGGCGCGTCGCCGATTCCCCACATCTGGCGAATCTTGATATGCAGCAGCTCGGCGAACGCCTCCGCGCCTTCGTTGGCGAGCACCTGCAGGATATGCGATCGGAGATAGTCGCCCTTGTTTTTCCAATCCTCGGCGAGCGCGCGCACTCCCGTGCCGATCGTCGTGACGAACATGCACAGGTAATCGGTGCGGCCGGAATCGCGCGCGGCGACGTAGTCTGCCAGGCACAAATGCGGCGCGTCGCTCTGGCGCCCGAACGTGAACGACTCGATCACCGTCTTGCCGTCCGGCGAATAGATCATGACGGTGCGATCGCCGTCGGATTGCGCTCGGAAAAATCGGTAAACGGCGTTCGCCGAAATGTCTGCGCGCGCGAGCATCTCCTGCGCGACTTCCTCGACGCGCTCGTGAAGCTCGCGCGCCTTCGGGTCGCCCGCCTCGAACGCCTCGACATAATTCTGAAAGCCCAGATGCTTGGCGTACAGGCTCTTCGGATTGATGTACTCGAAGATCTCGCCAAGATCGTAGTTGCGAATCACATGAGTCTTGAGATCGGGCGGCTTCGGAATCTCAACGTCGCGACGCACCGATGAAGTGCGCGGCGTCGCGTCCGCCGGCGCATCTACCACCTTCGGCGCCGCCTCGAGCATCTTCTTCGATTGCTCTGCGAGCACGTGCTTGAGCGATTCGCGCCGCTCGAAGTCCATGATCTGATTGGCGAGGTCCAGCCCGTTCATCGCGTCGTTGGCGTACGCGACCAGGCCGGGATACTCGGGCGCGATTTTCATCCGCGTGAAGCGGTTCGACAGCGCGGCGCCTCCCACCAGGATCGGACAATCGATCCCCGCGGTCTTCAAGTCCTGCGCCGTCGCGACCATCATCTGCGCCGACTTCACCAGCAGCCCCGACAGCCCAATCGCGTCGGGACCGTGCTCTCGGAACGCCTTGATCAGTTCCTCGGGCGGCACCTTGATCCCGAGATTAACGACGCGGTAGCCGTTGTTGCTGAGAATAATCTCGACCAGGTTCTTGCCGATATCGTGAACGTCGCCCTTGACCGTGGCGAGAATAATCTTTCCCTTGGTCGCGCTCTCGGACTTCTCCATGTGCGGTTCGAGATGCGCGACCGCGGCCTTCATCGCCTCGGCCGATTGCAGCACTTCGGCCACGATCATCTGGTTGGCGTTGAACAGGCGCCCGACTTCGTCCATCCCCTTCATTAACGGGCCGTTGATGATTTCGAGCGCGCCGCGCGTTGTCAGCGCCTCGTTCAGGTCGTCGATGAGGCCGTCCTTCGAGCCTTCGAGGATGTAGCGCGCGAGGCGATCTTCCAGCGGCATCGACTTGCGATCTTCGGCGGTGACGGTGCTTTTACGCTCGCGAAAATGCGCGGCGAATGCGGCAATGGGATCGTCCCCGCGCCACCAGATCAAATCCTCGGCGAGCTTGCGCTCCTCTTCCGGAATCGACGGATAGCGATGCAGCTTCTCTGAATTAACGATCGCGAGATCGAGCCCCGCCTGCACGCAATGATAAAGCATCACGGCGTTTAGCACTTCGCGGCCCGCCTCCGGCAATCCGAACGAGACGTTCGAGATACCGAGACTCGTCTTGCATCGGGGCATCGCCTCTTTGATCAGCCGAATGCCTTCGATGGTCTCGATGCCGGCGCCGATATAGTTCTTGTCGCCGGTGCCGACCGGGAACACCAGCGGATCGAAGATGATGTCTTCGGGCTCGACGCCGTACTTCTCGGTGAGCAGCTTGTACGAGCGCTCGGCGATTTGCAGCTTGCGCTGTCGGGTGACGGCCTGCGCCTGAAGCTTGTCCTCGTCGATACACATGACGACGAGCGCCGCGCCGTAGCGGTGCGCCAAGCGGATCACGGTCTGGAAGCGCTCGGCCTCCTCGCCGTCCTCGAGATTGATCGAATTGATCAGCGACTTGCCCGGCGTGCGCTTGAGCGATTCCTCGATCACGCGATGATCAGTCGAGTCGATCATCAGCGGCACTTTGACTTTCTTGACCTCGATTTCGAGAAAGCGCGTGACATCCGCCATCTCGTCGCGATCGGGATCTTGCAGGCACACGTCGAGAATGTGCGCGCCGCGCCGCACCTGCACGCGCCCCACTTCCGAGGCTTCCTCGACCTTGCCCTCCGCGATCAGCCGCTTGAACTTGCGGCTGCCGAGCACGTTGGTCCGCTCGCCGACGATCACCGGCCGCGTGTCGTTGTCGATTACGAGTGTCTCGATTCCCGAAACGACCGATCGCCTGACCGTCGATCGCTCCCGCGGACGCTTGCCCGCAACCGCCTGTACCAACAAGCGGATATGCTCCGGCGTGGTACCGCAGCATCCGCCGACTAAATTAACCCATCCGTTTTCGGCGAAGCGCGCGATCTTCCCCGCGAGCATCGCGGGCGTCTCATTATAATGTCCCTCTTCGTCAGGCAGCCCGGCGTTGGGCACGCACGCGACGAAAAATTTCGAAATGCCCGACAGCGTGCGTAGATGGTCGGTCATGAAATCGGGACCAGTCGCGCAATTGAGCCCCATCCAGAGTAGATCGCGATGTGCGAGCGAAGTGTAAAACGCCTCGATATCCTGCCCGCTCAGCAGCGTGCCCATCGTCTCGATCGTTCCCGACACACAGACCGCGGGCGCGACGCCGAGTTTTGCGATCGCGGTCTCAATCGCGACGAGACCGGCCTTGCAGTTGAGCGTGTCGTTGACCGTTTCGAGGATCAGGATGTCGGCGCCGCCTTCGATCAACCCTTCGGCCTGGATCTGGTAGCCGTCGCGCATCTGATCGAAAGTGACCCCGCCCGTGACCGAGATACTCTTGGTCGTCGGCCCCATCGATCCCGCCACGAAGCGCGGGCGGTCAGCGGTGCTGAAGCGGGCGGCTTCCTCGCGCGCGAGCGTCGCAGCGAGCCGGTTGATCTCTCGCGTATCCTGCTCGAGGCCATACTCAGCGAGCACGACAGGACTGGCCTGGAAGCTCGCAGTCTCTATAATGTCGGCGCCCACTTCGAGAAAGCCGTCGTGCATACGGCGAATCAGGTCAGGCCGCGTGCGCACGACGTTCTCGTTGCATCCTTCGTATCGCGCGCCGCCGTAATCCGCCGCGCTCAGATTTTCGCCGAGCACAAACGTGCCGAACGCGCCGTCCAGAACAAGAATCCGTTCCGCGAGCATCTCCTTGAGGAGCTTGATCCTGTGCGCATCGGTGGTCATTGTTGGATGCCCGCAAAGATGCGGGCAGCAACGAACTAAGTTATCCTAGCGATGCAAACCGCGCAATTTTGCCTGATTCGCGTGCGCTTCTCTCAATGAGCACCAATTCGCAATCGCAAGGACGTCTCGTGCTGGTGACCGGCGGCGCCGGCTTTATCGGATCGCATCTCGTGGACGCGCTCGTCGCCGCCGGATTGCGCGTGCGGACGATCGACAACTTTGCCACCGGCCGGCGCGATCTCGTGAACCGCGCGGCCGAGATCGTCGAAGGCGATATCCGCGACGCGTCCTCGATTGAGGGCGCATTCGACGGCGTCGATACCGTCTTCCACGTCGCGGCGCAGCCGCGGATTCCGCTCTCGATCGCCAAGCCGGTCGAAACGCACATGACCAATGTGGTCGGCACGTTGAACGTGCTGATCGCCGCGCGCGATCGCAAGGTGCGGCGCGTCGTGTACTCGGGCTCGTCGTCGGTGTACGGCGACCAGCCGAAGATTCCGCTGGTCGAGACGATGACGCCGAATCCGCTCAACCCGTACGCGCTGCAAAAGTACGTCAGCGAGCAGTACGCGCGGATGTTCCATCGGTTGTTCGGGATGCAGACGATCACGCTGCGCTACTTTGGCGTGTACGGCCCGCGGATGCCGCAAGAGGGCTCCTACATGCTGGCGATCGCGGCGTTTCTGAAGTCGCGCCGCGAGGGCCGCCCGCTCGACATCTACGGCGACGGCGAGCAGACGCGGGACTTCACCCACGTCAGCGACGTGGTGTCCGCCAACATGCTCGCGATGGACTCCGAGATCGCCGACGGCCGTGCGCTCAACATCGGCCGCGGCGAGAACGTCAGCCTGAATCGAATCGCCGCGATGATCGGCGGCCCGACGGTCCATCACGAAGCCCGCCCCGGCGACATGCGCGACACGCTCGCAGATCGCACCCAAGCCGCGCGTGTCCTCGGATGGCGCCCCCGCGTCTCGATCGAAGAAGGCATCGCAGAGCTCCTGAAGGGGTAGCGACTCAGAACGAATGTAGTCGGATTGCGCGATACTTGATAAACTAGCCGTCCGCAACCGCCGAGGAGAAACAGAATGGCGAGCTACCTCGAATATCTAAACGCTGCGATGAAGAAAGCCCAATTCGAGCGAATGGAAAATGGAGACTACTTCGGGAGCATTGCCGGGTTCGACGGGCTATGGGCAAGCGGACATACGCGCGAAGAAGCGGCCCGTGACCTGTATTCTGCCCTGGATGGCTGGCTCGACGTTCATCTGAGGATTGGCCGGCAATCGATTCCACCGGTTGAAGGAGTAGACCTCAACAGTCTTCCGCGGTTGGTTGAGGATTGAAGCACTAGCCGCGATCCATGCCAGGCCTCACGCCCTGTAAACGTCGCGAGTTCATCCGCAAGCTTAGAGCACTTCATTATGCCGGACCCTACAGCGGCGGCAATCACAGTTTCATGGAGAGAACGGCCGCGGTAACAATCTCCGGAGCTGCGCAGACAATCAGAGTACCGAACACGGATCTCGACGACGTTGGATTGCTGAAGCGTATTTTACGAAACGCGGGCATCCCGGACGACGCCTTCATCAGCGCCTAAAAAAAGCGAAGGCCGCTCGGAGTTTTCGATCGGCCTTCGGTGTATCGGAACCTAACCCTAACCCCTTCCCCTGGTGGAAGGGGAAGCGGATTTGAGAGTCGGTGCGTCCTACTCGAACATCAGGACTGTGCGCGCGACTTCGCCGGCCTTCATCGCGCGGAATGCCTCGTTGACATCCTCCAGTTTGCCGCGCCGCGTGATCATATCGTCGAGGTCGAGCCGCCCTTGCTGATAGAGCTCGATGATGCGCGGCATGTCGATGCGGAAGCGGTTCGACCCCATGAAGCATCCCTGGATGCGCTTCTCGTACAGCAGCGAGAAGCCCTCGACGTTGACCTTCTGCCCGATCGGGACCATCCCGACGATCGTCGCGATGCCGCCCGAGGCGAGCGCTTGATAAGCCTGCTCGGCCGCGACCTTGAGTCCGATCGCTTCGAACGAGTACTCGACGCCACCGCCGGTGAGCTCGCGAATCTGAGCTACCGCGTCGCCCTTCGACGCGTTAACGGCGTGAGTCGCGCCGAGCTTCTTGGCGAGCTCGAGCTTGGAGGCGAACTTGTTGACCGCGATGATCATGCGCGCGCCCGCGATTCGCGCGCCCTGGATGATCGCGAGGCCGACGCCGCCGGCTCCGAACACGGCGACCGTCGATCCCGGCGCAACCTTCGCGGTGTTGAGCGCGGCGCCGACGCCCGTCATCACGCCGCATCCGATCAGCGCCGCGCGATCGAGCGGCACGTCGTTGCCAATCTTCACCAGCGCGTTTTCATGCAGCAGCATTTTTTCCGCGTAGCCCGACAGGTCGGCGAACTGATTGACCATCTTGCCCTTCTGCGAGAGGCGCGGCTTGTCGCCGGCGCCGCGCTGCGTGGCGGCCTTGTTCGAGCAGAGATTGGGATGGCCCGACATGCAGTCCTCGCAGTAGCCGCAGAAGACCGAGAGGCACGCGATCACGTGATCGCCGGGCTTGAGGTACGAGACCTGCGATCCGACTTTCTCGACGACGCCGGCCGCCTCGTGGCCGAGCACCGCGGGCGTCGGCCACATGTAGAGGCCGTCCACGAAATGGAGATCGCTGTGACAGACGCCGCTCGCGACCGTGCGCACGACGACTTCGCGCTCTTTGGGTTCGTCGATATCGACCTGCTCGATAGTGAGTGGCTGACCGGGACCGTGGAAGACAGCAGCTTTCATTTGGATTGCTCCTTGAATTCTATTTTCGTTTCGCGCGGGCGCGAGTTAGTTGAACATCAACACCGTGCGCGCGACCTCGCCCGCCTTCATCGCGCGGAATGCGTCGTTGACGTCTTCGAGTTTGCGGCGCTGGCTGATCATGTCGTCGAGATTGAGGCGCCCCTGCAAGTAGAAGTCGATGTACTTGGGCATGTCGATGCGGAAGCGGTTCGAGCCCATGTTCGAGCCTTGCAGTTTGCGCTCGGTGAGAAACATGTAGCCGTCGAGTTCGACCTTCTGGCCGACGGGGATCATGCCGATCACGGTTGCGGTGCCGCCGGGCTTGATCGCGAGGAAGGCCTGCTCGGCGACCTTCTTGAGTCCGATCGCTTCGAACGAGTAGTCGACGCCCGCGCCGTCGGTCAGCTTTCTGATCTCATCGACGGCGTCGCTGCTCGACGCGTCAACGGTGTCGGTCGCGCCCAGCCGCTTGGCCATCGCGAGCTTGCCCTCAAACATATCGACCGCGATTATCTTGCGCGCACCCGCAATTCGCGCGCCCTGGATTGCCGCGAGTCCGACGCCGCCCGCGCCGAACACCGCGACCGTCGATCCGGGCTCGATCTTCGCCGTGTTGAGCACCGCGCCGACGCCGGTGGTGACGCCGCATCCGATGAGCGCGGCGCGATCGAGCGGCAGGTCTTCGCGAATCTTCACCACCGCGTTCTCATGCAGCAGCATCTTCTCGCAGTACGACGAGATGTCGAGGAACTGGTTGACGGGCTGGCCCTTCTGCGAGATGCGCGGCTTGTCGCCGGGCTTGCGCTGCGTGGCGGCCTTGTTCGAGCATCGATTCGGATGCCCCGACATGCACTGCTCGCAATTGCCGCAGAACACCGACAGGCAGCAGATCACGTGGTCGCCGGGCTTCACGTAGGTCACCTGTTTGCCGACTTCCTCGATGATGCCGGCGGCCTCGTGGCCGAGAACCGCGGGGGCAGCGTATGGGTAGAGACCTTCGACGAAATGGAGATCGCTGTGGCACACGCCACTCGCAACGGTTTTGATCAGGACTTCGCGGTCCTGCGGTTTGTCGAGTTCGACGTCCTCGATACTGAGGGGCAACTTGGGCCCGTGGAAGACTGCGGCTTTCATTCTGAGTGCTCCTTGAGTGTGGCGATAAAGTTGGCCGCGCGCGCGATTGATGACATCTGCCGCGCGAGCGCCGTGGCGATCACTTTACTTACCACACTGACGGCGCATTTCCAGCGCTTTCACGCACTGAGTCGGGCGCGCTAGCGATTGTGGCGATCAGCGCTTGACGAACGAGTATTTCTTTGGCGCGTGCTCGCGAAGATAATTGCGCAGCGAGTCCATGCCCCGGTCGCGAACCGTTGCTTGCCAACCTCGCGCGGACTTCTCTTCGATCCACCATTCGTTGGCGGCCAGCCTGATATAGACGATCATCGTGTAGCTGATCTCGGCGCTGCCGCGACCGCCAAAATGGGTCAACGGCAGGTCGAACTCATCGAACAGTTCCTGCCAGTAAGTCCAGGTCAGGCCAAAAGGCTTTGACGTCGTCGCCGGACCGTCAGGAACATCCTGAGATTTTATGTCGAAGCGCCGCATCAACGCTTTCTGCAAGCGGTACGCCGCCTCGGCCTCTGCCGCGAGGGCTCCGTTATCTGTGCTGACCTTGCGCAGCAGTGCGATCTTTCGCAGTGCGTCTTCGACGGTCATCGACTTCCCCAACAGGTTGGCAGTCCCCCCAAATCGGCCGTAAAGTTACCCATATCGCGCGTAAGACGCAAGTTCCTTTTGATAACTGGTCTAAATTCCAGGAAATGGGTGATCGTTATGGGAAAAATGAGGGCTTGGCCGTGCCCTTGAACGGTACGCCTTCGAGGCGCGCGGCAGGTGAGTCTGCGCGCGCGTAAAGCCGGGCAACGTCGTCGCTGTAGATAAGCCGCCAATCGGGTTGGGAATCCATCAGCTTCGACTGCGGCCAATCCCGCTTCATCAAAACGAAATCAGTCGGATAGGCGACGAGCGTATGCACGCCGCCCGGCTTGCCTCGATCCAGCGCCATGAAGTCCGCGATTACTTTCGGTGGATAGCCGAGATCGTAGCGGCTGTCGATGAAGACCCGGGTGCCTGGTTGGGCGTGCCAAAGTACGTACTCACCCCAAGCGTAGTTGGGCAGCACGTTTCCCACCAACCCGTGGCTGTTCATGAAATCGACGGCTTCGGCAGGATTGCCTGACGCGTCAATTCCAGGCTTCAGGATTCCGCTGTAGCGCGCGAACCCGAGCGCAACGCAGGCTATCACAAGTTCCATGATCCATCGGCCTGCACGCGGTACGGCTCGCGCGGCTGGGGCGAAGGAGGCCTCGCGTGGGCGTAGCAGCAAACCCAGGTGGTAGGCGAACACCGGAACGATCGCGATCGTTGCGATCGCGATATTGCGCTGGGCCTTGAACGCGCTCGCGAGCAGTACGGCGGCGACGGCCACTATCGGCGCGTCCGCGATCCTCGGTCTTAAGATCACAGATACAACCGCCGCGGCAAAAAAGAGCATCACCATGACGAAATACTTTTGCTCGAGGCTGCCGGGAGGTGCGGTCGTCAGAGAAGCAATCAGCGGCTTCCAATCGACAATGTCGCCGGGCGTCATCGGGTTGCGGATCGAATAGATCAGCGTGTACCAGGTCTCGCGCGCAGGCGGGATCAGAAACGTGCACAACGTCGATGCGGCAGCGGCCGCCGTGATCGCAATGACGACGAGGCCGCGACGCGGCCCGCGGCCGGTCAAAATGTCGGACACGACGGCTATCGCTCCGTACGCGCCCATCGCGACCAGGCCGATGAAAAATCCGCCGTGAAGATTGCTCCAGATCGCCATGATCGGAATTGCAAGCCACAGCGGCGCCGAACCGCGCCAGTTGTGACGAGCAAGCATCGTGACAATTGCCGACAACAAGATGAAATCGAATAGCTGCGGCCGGAACTGCATCGAAGGAACAATCACCAGGGCCGCGATCAGAGTGATTACCGCCTGCACGCCCGCCGGCGCGCCGGTTTCGGACTCGGCGAGCACGATAAAGGAGATGGTGCCGGCCGTGCAGAGGAACTTGAGCAGCTTCAGCCCGAAGGGTCCGAAGCGGTCGAAAATCGCGCTCATCACGACTTCGCTCAACCATTCATGGTGCAGCCAGCGGAAGTCCGGCGCGGAATACGAGTAGATGTTGTTGGGCGGCAGCGAACCATGCGCGAGCAGCGCGCGGCCCCAGAGAATGTGGCCCCACAAATCGGGATCGCTGAGCTGGCGGATGTCCGCGATCACGATCGCGAACAGGACGAGGGCCGGCGAGTAGCGCCAGAGCGAGACGCGAGCGGGACTGTCGGCCACCGTAGTATCGCGCTATGCGCGCGCGCCGAAGCAGATGGTCTCGTTGCTTAGCCGCACGACGCCGCCGGCCGTCGCGTATTCCCGCGCCGACGCTACGACTGCGTCGCGCACTTGGCGAGCAGCCTCGGCTGGCATTTTGGAGAGCATCGCGCGAGTGCCGCCGATCTGGCCGCGGAAGTCCGCGAATGCGTCCGCCGACGGAAATTCGAACGTGACGATCAGTCGTTCGACGGCTACGTCGTGAAAGCCTGCGCCGCCCAGAGCGCGCTCGAGGATCGAAGTATCTGCAAGCCGGATCGGGTCCGGCGCGTTCGGCGGCGGCGCGATTCCCGTAATCCGCCGAATCGCGTCGCGTGCGAGGCCACACATCGGCACCTTGTCCGCGACCGACCAGACTGCTGTGGCAAAGCGGCCGCCCGGCTTGAGTGCACGATGCATTGCGCGAACGACGCCGTCGAGGTCAGGCATGAACATGAGACCCCAGCGGCACAGCACGGCGTCGAAGGAATGGGCGTCGAGGCTTAGAGACTCGGCGTCGGACTCGACGAGTTCGACGTTCTTCAGGCCCGCCGCATCGACTCGCTCGCGCGCGATCGCGAGCATTCCCGGCGACATATCGACGGCGACGACTCGTCCCGATTGTCCAGCCGCGCGCGCCGCGGTCAACGCGGGCTCGCCGCTACCGGTTGCGATGTCGAGCACACGATTGCCGGGGCGCACGTTCGCCAGCTCGACGAGCCGATCGTTTACCGTCTGCGCAGCGCGCTCGAAGGTCGGCCACCACCGCTTCCACCCCTCGGCGCTGTCATCCCACGCGGCCTTTTGCTGACCTTTTATTTTCAAATCGTCCGCATTCTGATCGCTCATTGTCGTTTCACCTTCGCAGCACCGTTACGCCGCGCAGGCGCGCGACCGTTTGCGGATAATCCTTTCTATATGACTGGACGCCGGCGGGCGCGAGGCTCTGGTCGCCAAGAATTAAAACGGCAGCCGGCGGCCCCGACGGATCATATCGAACCGCGCGATTCTGTTGATCGGCAGGCAGATAATATCTGAGCACTTCGATCGCGTACGACGGGACTGCCGTCATGAGTTCGCCCGGCTTGAGCGCGGACTCGGCCGCCGCAATTGCTTCGCGATATTGCGCGTCATGCGGCTTGCGATCGTACGAAACGATATGGCCGACCGAGAATGCGACCGCGAGCGCGAGCCCCCCGACGCGGACGAGATCGCCGGGCAACTCGAATATTCCCAACGCGGCGAGGATGAAGAACGGGACGAAGCACGACAGCGCGTAACGCTCGACGAATACTGGCGCGATCGCGTACGACGCGACGACCATCATGAGCGGTGGCGCCCACATCCACAGCAGCGCGAAATTAGTTGCGTCATGTGCGCCGCGGCGCCATCCGCGGACCACGCCCCAAATCGCGAGCGCCGCGAGGATCGGGAACGCGAAGCTGCCGGTGGCCTTGTTGAACAGCGCGAAGGGTTCGTACAGCGCGGGAGGCTTGCGCCATCCGCCGACGCTGCCGGCAGAAGCGCTGCGCAGAGACGAAAAAAGCTTCCGCATGAGAATCAACCCTGCTACGGCGAGCGCAATCGCGATCGTCCATGCGCGCCGCGCGTTCAGATCCTCAGGACGCCATCCTGCGCGCGCGATTATGAAGACGAGCCACAGTCCTTCGGTCGCCGGTATCAGCACTGCGGTGAAGTTCGAGGCGATTGCGATTGCCGTCAGAACCACGACGGCCGCGTAGTTCGCGAGGCCGCCGACGCGGATCGCGCGGAGGAACATCGCCACTTGCGCGAGAATCGCCGCGAGCATCAGCGGATACATCCGCGCCTCGCGCGAGTACTTGATCGTCACGAGGTTCACGGCGAAGAGCAGCGCGGCGAGCCCCGCAATCATCCCGATGTCGTCATTGCTCAGCGCTGAGTCCTTTTCCGAACCCGTCACGAACAATTCGATTACAACTATATAGACCAGAGCTATCGACAGGACGCCCAAGGCTGCCGACAGCGCGCGCATCGCGGCAATGCTCGAGCCGAACAGCGCGATCCAGCCGTGCAGCAGTAGATCATGCACCGGCAGCTCGCCCGGATTTAGCGACGGCTGGCGTGCGATCACTTCGGCGGCGGTCGGCGCGGACGCCGCCGCCCATGACGCGGCTTCGTCGGGCGACATTTCGAGCGCGCCGAGATTGTTGAAGCGGATTGCGCTCCCCGCGGCGAGGGCGACTATCAGCAGCAGGAGACTCAGCGCACGGGCCGAAACGATCGGGCGGGAGGTCGTTGGAGCGGGCGGATGACCGCGTGGCTGATCGCGCTCGTCCGCTTTGGGGGCGGCCGTCGTCAGAGACCTTTCCTTAGCTCCGGCGCCGGACGAAAGCCGACTGTGCGAGCCGCAGGAATCGTCATGGGCGCGTTGGTGCGCGGATTGAATCCCGCGCGGGCCTTGCGCCGGCGCACGGAGAAAGTGCCGAAGCCGGGAACCCAGAAGCGCTTGTCCTTGCGAATCGAGCGCGCGATTTGTTCGAACGCGAGGTCCAGGGTCGTGGCGACCACCTTTTTGGGCTGGTCGGTGGACTTGGCGATCGTATCGATCAATTCCGCTTTGGTCATCGACGGGACCTCCAGCGATTTTCTATAGCCCAAGTTCGCGCGGAGCCATAGGTGCGGCCAGCTCGATTGGATTACGTTCGACCTGATTGCGATCGATCCATCCGTCGATCGCCGCCAGCGCGCGGTTACCCATCTCTATCTTTTTTTCCCGGCCGCGGGCACGGATCTTCAGGTCAGGCATCAGGCCGTAATTCGCGTTCATCGGCTGGAAATCGCGCCGCGCGGAATCGGTGATGTACGCGACCAACGATCCAATCGCGGTCTCCGGCGGCGGCACAACCAGCTCGCGATTCATCACGATGTTCGCGGCGTTGATCCCGGCGAGCAATCCCGCCGCCGCGGACTCGACGTAGCCTTCGACCCCGACCATCTGGCCGGCCAGGAACAAATCGTCGCGCGTCTTGAGCTGGAGCGTTGGGCGGAGCAGACGCGGCGAATCGACAAACGTGTTGCGATGGATCGAGCCGAGGCGCACGAACTCGGCCTTTTCCAGTCCGGGAATCATGCGCAGCGCGCGCCGCTGTTCGGAGTAGGTCATCTTGGTTTGGAAGCCGACCATGTTATAAAGACGGGCTTCGGCATCGTCCTGCCGCAACTGCACTACCGCGAAAGGGCGCCGGCCGCTGTGCGGCTCTGAGAGCCCAACCGGACGCATCGGTCCGAACGCGAGCGTCATTGGACCGCGGCGCGCCATTTCCTCGATCGGCATGCATCCTTCGAAATATACCGGCTTCTCGAACGGGTGCAGCTCCATCTTTTCGGCCGCCACGACGGCGGCGACGAAGGCTTCGTACTGGACTGCGGTCATCGGGCAATTGATGTAGTCGTCGCCGCCCTTGCCGTAGCGCGAGGCCATGAACGCCACGCTCATGTCGATCGAATCGGCGGCGACGATTGGCGCGATCGCATCATAGAAATACAAGTTGCGCGGACCGATCACGCGGTTCAGCGCCTCGCCAAGGTCCGGGCTCGTCAGAGGACCGGTGGCGAGAATCGTGAAACCGGCCGGTATCTCCGATGCCTCGGCGCGTGAGATCTCGACCATCGGATGATCTTCGAGCGCCGCAGTGATGGCGCGCGAGAAGTCATTTCTATCGACGGCGAGCGCGGAGCCCGCCGGCACCCGCGCGCGGTCCGCGGCGGAGATTACGAGCGAGCCGAGCCGGCGCATCTCCTCTTTCAGCACGCCGACTGCCGTCTCCATCGAGTCGTTGCGGAGCGAATTCGAGCAGACCAGCTCCGCAAAATCCGCCGTCCGATGAGCTTCAGTCATCTTGACCGGACGCATCTCGACCAGCCGCACGGGGATGCCGCGGCGCGCAAGCTGCCAGGCAGCCTCGCTGCCCGCGAGTCCCGCTCCGACAACGGTTACCTTGCTTTCACTCATAGCGCAGATGCGGCGAAAGTTGATCGTGGCGTTTTTCGGCGGTCGTGTAAACCAGGATGTCGATCCTGCATGTCGCCATTCGACTAACATCTGAAAGCCCAAATCGGGCAACGAGGAGAGCAGCGATGGAATACGTGCTTTTGATCTACAACAGCGAGGCAGAAGGGAAAAAGATGAGCGCGGCCGAACAGGGTGAGATTTTCCAGGGGTATATGGCGTTCACGCAGGACTTGACGAAGAGCGGAAAGAACAAGGGTGGCAATGCGCTCGAGCAGACCTCGACTGCGACCACCGTCCGCGTGCGCAATGGCAAGACCGCAGTGACCGACGGGCCGTTTGCTGAGACCAAGGAGCAGCTCGGCGGCTACTACCTGGTCGAGGCGAAAGATCTGGACGAAGCGATTTCGATTGCCGCACGGATTCCGGGAGCGAAGCACGGCTCAATCGAAGTGCGGCCAGTCAGGAAGATCAACTAGGCGGCCTGCGACCGTTCGCCGAGGGAGACGACGATGAAGTACCTGATCATGGGCGCAGAGGCGCGCGGAGAATCTGACCGTATCGACGCGGAGGAAATGAATCGGCGCGTCGGGCACCATCAGCAGAAGCTCGACGAGCTTCTCCGCGCGCGCGTGCGCGGCGGAAAGCCGGGGCTAGTATTGGTCTCGGTGGGGCTCGGCCGCGACCGCGAGACGGTCACCGTGAAGAATCGCGACGGCAAGCATCTGCGAATCGACGGCCCGTTCCCGGAAACCAAGGAGCTGGTGGGAGGCTTCGACGTAATCGACTTCGACTCGTACGAAGAAGCCGTCGAGTTCGCGAAATACGAGCATGCGCATCAGAGTCTCGTAAGCGAGCTCAGGCCGATCCGCGAGTTCTGGTGGATTTCGCAGACCTTCGGGCAGGCCGCGTCGAAGATATTCATGCTCACCTCGGTCGAGGACGAGCGCGGCGCACTCAGCCTGCCCGAGCAGGAACGCACGCAAATCATGCGACGGCATCAGGACGTTGGCGCAGAGTACGTCGCAAGCCGCGCGATGCTGGATCAGGAGCCGGGGCTGTGGGTCGGCGCGCGTCTGCAAGTATCCGAGCAGGCGAAAACGATCCGATGGAAAGATGGCGGGCGGGTCGTCACAGATGGACCGTTCGCGGAGACCAAGGAAGTCGCGGGGGGCTTCAACATGGTCGCGTGCGCGTCGATCGACGAGGCGATCACGTGGGCGAACAAGCTGGCGGCGCGCGACGGTGACGCGATCGAAGTCAGGCCGGTCGAGGGATGCTGGTGGATCTATCACGAATGAGTTCGCGGTAGCGGCATGCGCGGCGGGCGGCTAGCCTGCCATCGGACGTAATTTCCGATGGACAACACTGCCGCCGGCATCGAGAGTTTTTATCGCGAGGAGTTCGGGCGAATTCTCGCCACGCTCATTCGCGTGCTGGGCGATTTCGACCTGGCGGAAGACGCGGCGCAGGACGCGTTCGCGAGCGCGGTCGAACAATGGCATCGCGACGGACTGCCGGAGAATCCGCGCGCCTGGGTAATCGGCGTCGCGCGCCACAAGGCGATCGATCGAATCCGCAGGCAGACCCGCTTCAACGATCGCCGCGAGGAATTGATCCGCATGGCTGAGAGCGGTGGCGACGATGATGAAATCGACGCGGCGGGCGCGCTGCCCGACGAGCGACTGCGGCTCATCTTCACCTGTTGCCATCCGGCGCTGGCCGACGACGCACGCGTCGCACTGTCGCTGCGCACGCTGTGCGGGCTCACGACGGAGGAAATCGCGCGCGCGTTCCTGACCGCGCCGGCGACGATGGCGCAGCGGTTGGTCCGCGCCAAGCGCAAGATTCGTGCGGCGCGCATTCCTTACGAGGTGCCGTCGCCAGAGTTGATCGCGGAGCGGCTGGACGCCGTGATGGCGGTAATCTACCTCGTTTTCAACGAGGGCTATGCGGCGAGCTCGGGCGACCGGCTGCTGCGAACGGATCTGTGCGCGGAGGCGATTCGCCTCGCGCGCATGCTGGTCGCGCTGATGCCCACCGAGGCCGAGCCGCGCGGATTGCTGGCGATGATGCTGCTGCATGACGCGCGGCGCGACGCGCGAATCGACGAGCGCGGCGAACTCGTGCTGCTCGAGCAGCAGAACCGCGCGCGCTGGGATCGCGCGCAGATTGCCGAAGGCCTCATTCACTCGGAAGCCGCGATGGGCCCCAATGCGCAAGGGCCGTACGCAATTCAGTCGGCGATTGCGGCGGTTCACTCGCGCGCCGAAAGCGCAGCCGCAACGGACTGGCGCGCGATAGCGGATCTTTACGCACGCCTGATTGCGATTCGTCCCTCATCGGTGATCGAGTTGAATCGAGCGGTCGCGGTCGCGATGGCCGACGGTCCCGCGGCAGGACTCGAATTGATCGACGCAATCGCAGCCAGCGGTGAGCTGCGCGATTACTATTTGATGTGGTCGGCGCGCGCCGATTTGCTGCGTCGGCTGGAGCGATGGAGCGAGGCGGCCGAGTCGTATCGCGCGGCGCTGGCGCGCGTGGGCAGCGCACCGGAGCGGCGATTTCTACGGCGGCGGCTGGAGGAGATGTCGGCGAAGATTACTCAGTCGTAGTCGCGTCGCTACTTAGTAGAGTTCATCGCCTCGACCGCGGGCCAGTAGGGACTCTTTGCGAGTTGCGCGCGAAATTCCCGCGCGAAGGCGTCTTTGCCTTGCACTTTCGCGGGCCACGCCTGGTCGAGGAACTTCCACGCGTCGTCGGCATGCCTGCTGTAAATCAGATCGAGCATCGTACCCCATAACTGCGGCGAGACTTTGGCATGAGGCCATTCACCGCCCTCGGCGCTAGGCGCGTAGCTCCTGACGGCGTTGGCGCGCGCCACAAGATCGCCGGCGTTGGGGGCCAGAGTGCGCATCAGGTCGGGTGCGACGCGATATGCATTGTCCGTGAAGCGCAGAATGACTTTTGGCGCGGGCGAGTCGGCGAAATCAGTGTTCCAGTTGGCGAAGGTCCAGTCGTGAATCTGTATCACGAGTCCCGTGCTCTTCGAATCCTTGTCGGGAGGCAAGAAGTGCGGGCCCGAGTCTCCGAATTCCGCGTCTATCGTGCCGATTTTCCTGAAAGTCGGGCCGATCTCGAAGATGTGAAGCACCAGGCAGCAGTTCGCGAAGCCGGTATACTCGGAGATCACCAGGTCGGGCTGACCGTCGCCGGTGATGTCCATCCCCATCTTGATCATCGCTGCGTCGGGATCGTCCTTGTACATTGTGCCGATAAAAAATTTCTCGCCCTTCGTCTTAGCCTTCTGCACGTAAACGCTTTTGCCGTCTTTCAGAATCTCGAAGTAGGAATCGCTCCCGTCTTTCGCCTTCGCATCGAAGTAGATGCGCGCGACATAGGGAGCGACCGTCTCCTCCTGATGAGGGATAACTACGACCGGAGTTTCGGCACGAGCCGGAGCCGCGAATGCCGCCGTCAGCGCGACCACCAGCACGGCAAACATCGCATCGGCGACGGTATCGACGAATCGGCGTGAATCTGGCACGGCGAAACAGGAGCGCTACGCTGGCGGTGTCGAGGCAGGCGCCGGTTCGGGCTGCGCAACGACGGGCGCGGGAGCTTTGTAGCCGCATTCCTTGTTGGCGCATTGCCAGGTGATGCCGGTGCGCTTCAGGTCCTTCTCGACCATGTAGTTCGCGCCGCAAGACGGGCACGGCTGCAGCACGACTTTGTTCCAGGCGGCGAATTTACATTTGGGATAGCGGCCGCATCCGAAGAAAATCTTTCCACGGCGGCTGCGCCGTTCGAGGATTTCGCCCTCTTTGCATTCCGGGCAGGCGACTCCGGTCTTGACCGGGTCTGATTGCAGGCGCTTGATTCCGTCGCAATCCGGATACCCCGAGCATCCCAGGAATTCACCGAAGCGCGAGCGGCGCTTGACCATCGGCTTGCCGCACTTCTCGCAAACTTCGTCGGAGGGCACCGGCGCGGACGGCGCCTTCATCGTGATGTTGCCCTGATCGTCGCGCGCGATCTCGCCGGTGTTGGTGCATTTGGGGTAGTTCGAGCAGGCGAGGAACTCGCCGTTGCGCCCCCATTTGATCACCATGTCGCCACCGTCGAGCTCGCACTTGAGCCCAGTGGGCAGGCCCTTGTGCTTGACCTCGGGCATCTTCTTTTTCGCGTCGGCAAGGTCCTTCGCGAACGGCCCGTAGAACCGCTTCATCGTCTTGACCCAGTTCTCGGCGCCCTCTTCAACCTTGTCGAGGTCTTCTTCGAACTGGGCGGTGAAGCTGGATTCGAGGATGTCGGGAAACGCCTTCACCAGCATGTCGTTGACGACGCGCCCGAGCGACGTCGGCCGCATCCGCTTGCTCTCATCCTCTTCGACGTACTCGACGCGCAGGATGCTCGTCATGATCGCGGCGTAGGTCGAGGGTCGGCCTATCCCCTGCTCTTCGAGCACCTTGATGAGCGTGGCCTGCGTGTAGCGCGGCGGCGGCTGGGTGAAATGCTGCTCCGGGTCGAGACCCAGCAAAGTCAGCGTCTCTCCTTCGTCGAGCATCGGCAGCGTGCCCTCTTCGTCTTCGGGCTCGTCCTGGCCCTCGATATACACGCGCATGAAGCCGTCGAACTTCATCACCTGCCCGGTCGCGCGGAAAATTGCGTCGGCCGATTCGATGTCCACGGTCGTGCGGTCGTACACCGCCGGCATCATCTGGCTCGAAACGAAGCGGTTATAGATAAGGGTGTAGAGCGCGAGCATGTCCTTGTCGAGGTAGCGCGCGATCGACTCGGGATCGCGCTCGACGGCGGTCGGGCGAATCGCTTCGTGCGCGCCCTGCGACTGCTTGCCGGATTTATAGAAATTCGGCTGATCGGGGATGTACTCCTTCCCGTAGCGCGAGCCGATATGGTTGCGGACGGATTCGAGCGCCTGGTCGGAGACGCGCGGCGAGTCGGTACGCATATAAGTGATAAGACCGACCGCGCCCTCCTCGCCCAGCTCGACGCCCTCGTACAGCTTCTGCGCTATCTGCATCGTGCGCCGCGGCTGATAGTACAGCTTGCGCGACGCCTCTTGCTGAAGCCGCGAAGTGATGAACGGAGGCGCGGGACTGCGGCGGACTTCCTTGCGCTCGATGCTCTTTACAGTGAAGGGCGCCTTCTCAACAGCCGCGATGATCTCCCGGGCCTGCGCTTCGGGCAGCTTGTATGCCTTATTGTCGATGCGATCGTCTTTGTAGCTGTAGAGGCGCGCCTTGAACGGGGGCGGATTTTTTCCGGTGAGACGCGCGTCGAGGGTCCAGTATTCCTCGGCGCGGAATGCCTCGCGTTCGCGCTCGCGGTCGACGATTATCCTGAGCGCGACCGACTGCACGCGCCCGGCGCTGATGCCGCGCTTGACCTTGTCCCACAGCAGCGGGCTGAGCTTGTATCCGACCAGCCGGTCCAGCACCCGCCGCGCCTGGTACGCGTCGAACAGGTTGTGATCGAGCTTCGAGGGGTTGGCGACCGCCTCTTTGACGGCGGCGGACGTGATTTCATGCAGCAGCACGCGGCTGACCTTGGACTTGGTCTTGCCGAGATGCTCGGATATATGCCACGCGATCGCCTCGCCTTCGCGGTCGGGGTCGCTGGCAAGGTAGATGTTGTCCTTGCCCTTGGCGGCGGTTTTGATCTCGCCGAGTATCTTCTCTTTGCCCTTGATTGTGACGAAATCGGGGGCGAAATTGTGCTCGATATCGACCCCCAGCTTGCTCTTGGGCAGATCGACGACGTGGCCGACCGAGGGCATGACCTGGTAGTCGCTACCGAGATAGCGCTTGATTGTTTTCGCCTTTGCAGGCGATTCGACGATTACGAGATTTTTTGCCACCGAATTAGGCGCCTCCAGTCCCGTACCCAGCCCAGCAGGTTTCGCGCCAGCCAAAATCCCCGACGCTACAGGGCTTACACCCTGCCAGAGTCATGCAAGCGAGAAAAGCTTGCCTGGATGCTGGGTGACGCGACCTTCGAGTTCAAGTTCCAACAGTAACCTAAGCACGGTTTGGGCATTTAGCCCGGAGGACTCGATGATCGAGTCGACGTGGAGTCTTTCAGAATCTTTTAGATTATTCAAGATTGTCATAGCACTTTCTGTAACTGCTCCGAGTGTCTTGGCGCCTTCGGTAGCTCGAGCGAAGGGAGCTACTTCAACCTTTGCAGTTCTATTAGACGTTAGCTGCGTGGGAGTCGATTCGGCAGGCACTTCGGGCGGGCTCGCAGACGAGCGCGGTCCAGTCATCTGAGGCGCGAGCTCTTCGATCACGTCCTCGACGCATTCGACCAGTTTCGCGCCCTCCTTCAACAGGCGATTGCTGCCGCGAGTCTTGCCGCTAAGCGGGCTGCCGGGGACGGCGAAAACCTGGCGATCCTGTTCGAGCGCCATCCGCGCCGTGATCAGCGATCCGCTTTTCTCGGCCGCCTCGACGATTACGACGCCCAGGCACAATCCCGACAGGATGCGGTTGCGAGTCGGGAAATTTTCCGCCAATGGTTGCGTTCCAATCGGGAGCTCGCTGATGATCGCGCCGCCGCTTTCGATTATCGCCTCGGCGAGCTTGCGATGCTCGGCAGGGTAGATTACATCGACGCCGCATCCGAGCACTGCAATCGTCTTGCCGTGCGCGTCGAGGGCGCCTTGGTGCGCCTCGCCGTCGATTCCGCGCGCCAACCCGCTCACGACGCCGAAGCCCTTGGCGGCGAGCTCGAGACCGAGCCTATTCGCCATACGGCGTCCGATATCGCTGGCCGCGCGCGCACCGACGATTGCGATGTAGTTGGCGTCAGTCAGTTGCGCACTGCCGCGCACGAACAGGAACGGCGGCGGGTCGGCGATCTGGCGCAAGTTCGGCGGATAGTCGGCGTCGGTCCACTTGACGACGCGCGCGCCGATATTCGGCAGCTCGCATAGTTCTTTCTTCGAGCGATTCGAAATCGCGAAATTCGGCGATATTTCGTGCCGTGTTGCGCGGAACTCCAGCCGCCGCGATCTCGTCGGCATTGAGCTGGAATATTTTCTCTGGCGCGCCGAACTTCTCGATCAGCAGCTTGCACGTTCGCGGACCGACCCCGTGCGCTCGTCTCAATGCGAGCCAGTAAACATCCGGTGAAGGCATATAGATAAATTGTTCTCAACGCCGGGGATACGCAACCATCTCGTCCACGCGGCGTATTCCCAGGGACGGTCAGGAGGGCTTTGCGGCGGCCACGTTTTGTTGACCGTGCGATACGAATCGCATAAGTTACGCGCAACCGTCTTATCTGCTACTATTAGACATTCGGCATCCTGTTTTGACGGCTGACGGAGGACGAGTATTGGGCGCTACATCACTTGGTTCGATGGATTTCACGGGAATGTCCCCGGCGGACAAGCAGATTCTCATCTTCAGCTTTTATCGCGATGCAGAATTGCGCGGTGCGCGTTTGCTCTTCAATCTTCTGTCACACATGAAAGACGGTGAGTCGCAACTCAAGATGACGGCTCATCTGGCGGATGAAACGCGCCATGCTTACCTGTGGACCAAGCGAATCTCGGACCTCGGCGGCGCGCCCATCTTGATCGACGACGGTTACCAGCGCCGGCTGGGTCTGCGGACCGGCGTGCCGAAGACGATCATCGATCTGCTCGCGTTGACGGTCGTGGTCGAGGAGCGCGCGCAGAGCCGCTACAACGCGCACATGGCGCTGCCGAACGTCGATGCGGAAACGATGGAAGTGCTGAAGTCGGTCACCAAGGACGAATCGTGGCATCTGTCGTGGATTGAAAAGGAGATGCACGAGCTTGCGAAAGCACAGGGCCACGAAGAGCAGGCCGAAAAGTCGCTCGATCGGTATCGCAAGATCGATCGCGAAGTTTACGCCACTATCGCCGCCGACGAAGCCGAGCTGATGCGCGCGTAAGAGCGAGCATCCCGTTCAACCCGATCTTTGTGCGTTCATTGCAAGCAGCCGTCGGCGCATTTGCAGCCGCGATTTTTCTATGTCTCGCCCCGTCGGCTCACGCCGGATGGATTCCCGGTGAATTCACCTCCGACGGCAAACCGGTTCATGAATACCATTGTGTGCCGAAGGGCAGCGGGCCGCATCCCGCGGTCGTGCTTCTGCATGGTGCGTCGGCGCGCAAGGACGTCGGCAATGCCGACTTCGAAGAGATGTGCGGCAAGCTCGCCGACCTCGGCTATTACACCGAATTCATCGAGTACTTCAGTCAGACCGATGCGGTCGGCGCGGGCCAGCTCGATCAGATCAGGCAAGACTTCCCGATCTGGCTCGACGAGATTCATTCGGGCCTCGACGCACTCGAGAAGAATCCCGCGGTCGATCCTCATCGCGTCGCCCTCATGGGATTCTCGCTCGGCTCGTTCCTGTCGCTCTCAATGGGCGCGATAGATCCGAGCCAGATCGCGGCGATCGTCGAGTACTACGGCGGACTCCCGCCGAACCTGAGTGACGGCGCCAGGGCGATGCCGCCAGTGTTGATCCTGCACGGGGACAAGGACGTGCTGGTGCCGGTGGCTCAGGCGCACGCACTCGACGAGATGCTGACGAAGTACAAACGTCCGCACGAAATAAAGATCTACGCGGGCGCGAATCACGCCTTCAACTTCCCCGGGCTTGCCTTCTGGTACAACGCCGCCGATGCGCAAGACGCATGGAATCGCAGCAGCAAGTTCCTGGTGGCGAATCTCAACAACCCCGCCAAATAGTGGGTGCAGGGGTCACCCCTGCCGAAGGAAGCGTGAAACCCATCGCGGGTTTCACATTCGATTAAGTTCCAAGGTTAAGCGGTGCGCGCTAGCTTTTGCCCGCGCTGCGCCGCGAGCGCGGCGTTGATCTGCAGGCGCATCGCCTCGGCGTATTCGGCGGCGGCCTCGACGGGCTTGGCGCCGTCTTTCTTCTTATACGCATACATCAGGCTGCGGCTCGCATTCACGATGAACCCGGTGCCGTCGGCGCGCGCCGACGCGACCGCGTCCGCCGCCGTTCCGCCTTGCGTGTCGTAGCCCGGCACGAGGATCGTCGCCGCCGGCATCAGTTCGCGCGCGCGCCGCGCCTGCACCGGAAACGTCGCGCCGACCACGGCGCCAACGGAGCTGAGCCCGCTTGCGCCGATAAAATCGCCGCCCCATCCGTTCACGCGCTCCGCCACCGATTCCCAAATCGGGTGATTCGGCGCGTCACGATCCTGAAATTCTCCCGACGAGGGATTCGAAGTCTTCACGAGCACGAATACGCCGCGGCCGTTTTTGACCTTCGCGATAAACGGCATCAGCGCGTCGCTGCCCTGGTACGGATTGACCGTCACGGCGTCGCAATTGAAATCGCCGTCGCCGAGAAACGCCTCCGCGTATGCGGCCGACGTGGTGCCGATATCGCCGCGCTTCGCATCCGCGATCGTAATTAAGCCAAGCCGCCGGGCCGTTTTTACGACCTCGCAAAACGCTCGCATCCCATCGAGTCCGCGCGCCTCGTAAAACGCAAGCTGCGGCTTGACCGCGATCGCGGAGCGCGCGCATGCCTCGACGATCTCGCAACAAAAGCGCGCGAGCGTGTAGCCGGACGGGATTCCCGGAGCGCCGGGCGTATCCAGCTGGGGATCGATACCGAGCACGACCACGCTGTCCTTGAGGCGCGAGGCGGAGGCGAGACGGTCGGCAAAGTTCATCGCGCGCATTATTGCATAGCGCGGCGCGGAGGTCACATCGGGCGTTGCCTTTTCGCATCCGCCGCGGGCATCCTTTGAGACAACGACGGGAAAAACCGCATGAACAACCTGACTATCGTTACCAAGCTTCGTTTCATGGCCGCGATCGCGCCGGCGATCCTGTTGCTCGTGGCAGCGCTGATTGTGGGCGCGTTTCACGTATTCGGCACGACACCGCAGGAAATCTACGACAACGAGTACGCGGCGGCGCGCGCGGCCCAGGGGATGGAGACCGCGCTTTACAAAATGGATTGGGGACGCACACAGCCCGAGGCCTCGCAAATCGTGATGGATCAGCAGCGCGGATTCATTTCTGAGATCGAGGTCGCGCGCCAGCACATCGGAAGCACCGAGCAGGCCCAGAGCCTTGAGAAAATCGCCAACGACGCGCGGCCGCTGTTCGACGCGATGCGAACGGCATCGCCGAGCGACGACAGCCTCGAGCCGAAGCTCCGCGATCTGCAGGGAGCGGTAGCGGATCTGATGAGCCTCGACGACGCGGCCCTGATAGCGGTCGCCAACAACGCCGAAGCGCAATCCCGCACGATGATCGCGATTACAGTCGTGGGACTGGTGGTCGTCCCGTGGATTTGTTTCGTAGTGATCGCACGCCTGTCCGGCAATCTCTACAAGGAACTCAAGGCGATGCGTCGCCGCGTCGAAGCTCTAACAGAGCGCGAGCCGTCTCCGTCCGCCGACACGCAAGCCCTCGACGAATCCCTGTCAAAGCTGGGCTTCCCAAAACCAAACCCAATGCTCGCCGAGTAGCAGGAGTAGTAGAGGAGTATTTTATAATGTCCACTCCGTTCTTTGGTGGATGCGCCTGTGGCGCCATTCGTTACAGCGCTGAAGGGGAGCCGCTCTACTCAGTGAATTGTCACTGCCGGGATTGTCAACGTGAAACCGGGAGCGCCTATGCCCCCGTCCTTGGTGTTCCCCGCCCAAACTTCAGCGTGAGAAAAGGGATCCCAAGGTACTTTGAAGTCAAGGCGGATAGTGGGCGTTTCACCAGGAGAGCCTTCTGCGCCGACTGCGGATCGACTCTCTTCGGCTACGGCGATGAGTTCGTCTCGATTAGAGTCGGCAGCCTGGACGATCCAAGCATCTTTCACCCCAGCCGGGATATTTACACTTCGAGTGCTCAGCCGTGGGACTACATGAACCCGGACTTGCCGAAAGCTTCTAAGCTGCCAGGCTGATTGAGAAATTCGCGGGAGACTCTACCGCTTCTTGCGCTTCGCGATTTTCTTCGGCTTTGTCTCGCCGTCGGGTAGCACGATGTCGAGGCTGCGCCATAGGTACCATGCTGCCGCCGTCCTGTACGGACGCCATCGCTCGGCGTGCTTTAGCAGGCGCTTGCGATTCGGCCGTTGGCGCATCCTGTAGTGCCGCCTGACTGCGTTCTGGACGCCCAGGTCGTCGGCGGGCATCACGTCAGGCCGACCCAGGTGGAACATCAAAAACATCTCGGCGGTCCACTTGCCGATTCCCTTGACCTGCGTCAGATGGGCGACGATGTCGTCGTCGGTCATGCGATGGAACAGATGGAAGTTGAGCTTGCCGTCGCGAATGTGCGCGGCGAGGTCCTTTATGTAGAGCGCTTTCTTTTCGGAGAGGCCAACTGCGCGCAGCTCGGCGTCCGTTTTGGCGAGCACCCGTTCCGGCGTCGGGAATTCCACATCGGGGAACAATCCGACGAAGCGGCCGTAGATCGCGTTGGCGGCCGCGCCCGCGAGCTGCTGGAAAATGATCGCTCGCGCCAGCGCCTGGAAACGCTCGCGCCGCGGCTGGATTCCGAGCGGACCGACCTCGGCAATAATCCGTGCGAGGACCGGATCGGCCTTGCTAAGATGCGTCCGCGCTTTGCGCGCATACGGGACTCTGTTGGTTGCCATTTGACTGAAGCCGCGGTTCGCCGAATCTTGCACGCCTGCTAAAGTCGTTCAATCGGTACGATGAGCGAAGACACCAGACTTCCGATGTGCCCCGAGAACCTGTATGAAGGGATGCGCCTCGGCCCGATTCATTATGTCCTCACGCCGGAGCGGGCGCGCACATTTTCTGATGCGGTCAAGGCGACGAGTCCTGAATTCATTGTCGATGAACGCAATCCCGACGCGATCGTGTCGCCCACGATGCGCCTGCCCGATTACGCGCTGCTCATCGCGGCTCATCTGAAGGGCGGCAAGGGCGGAGTCCATGCCAAGCACTGGTGCGAGTTTCATGAGCCGATGCGCGTCGGGCAGGCAATCAAGACCGAGGGCCGAATTACCGCGACGTATCGCAAGCGCGGCAAGTTTTATTTCACGCTCGAGTATGAATCGCGCGACGCGGTGACGAATCAACTGCTGGTGCGCCAGGCGATTACGTCGGTACTGCTGAACGACAAGGGGGAGATGCAATGAGCGCGGCGCCCCGCGAGATTCGAATCGGCGCGGAGCTGGCTTCGGCGCCGTACCTCCTCGACGCGGCCGCGGCAAAGGCCTACCACGACGGTATCGAACTGCCGCCGCGGCGCCGTCCGCCGCGCGGTATCCACGACGACACGGACGCGGCGCGCAAGGCTGGTTTCACCGCGCCGATCGCCGGCGGCGCGCAGACTATCGCGGTAATCGCGCAATTCCTCGCCGACACCTTCGGCATGCGCTTCGTGCGCGGCGGACGTATCGAAGTATCGCTCACGAAGCCGGTCCTATTTGGCGACACTTTGACCTCGCACGCGAAAATCGTTTCCGTCGATCAGAATGCGAATCGCGCCGCGCTGCAGATTCACGTCGAGAATCAGCGCGGGGAACAGGTGCTGATGGGCACCGCCGCAGTGAGGATGAGCGACGGATGAGCGCTGGAACCATTCCAAGTTCGAGCGATCCGCTGCGCGATGAGATTCCAGTGGCGCGCGCGACACCGCTCTGGCGCAAGGCGATTCCGTATCTCGGCACGCTCGCGATCTTTGCGCTGATCTTCTGGCGCATCCCGATACGCAAAGTCGAGCAGGCGCTGTCGCAGGTGCCGATACTCGATTTTCTGGCGGTGTTCATGCCGTACTCGCTCTTTTACTGCGCGATCGATTCGGCTTGCCTCACCTGGGTGGTGCGCCGCTTCAACGCGCGCATGCGCTACAGCGACATCCTGCCGATTCGCGCGAGCATGTACGTGCTGGCGCTGATCAACACCAGCCTCGCACAAGGCGGCGTCGCGTATTACCTGCATCGCAAGGCGGGAGTCACGTTCCTGAGCGCGCTGAGCTCGGTGCTCTTCATTGCGATGCTCGAAATCTACCAGCTCTTTCTGTTTTCGACGCTCGGCGTGATCTTTTACACACCGGTCGGCGTCGCGCAGACCAGGATCGTCGCGATTCTTCGGGTCGTGTACATCGCGGCGTGGGCTCTGCTGGCGGGAATCATGATTTTCTTCGCGATCGCCCGCCGCAGCGCGCGGATACGCAACTGGGTCGAGAATGGAAGAGCTGGCGCACTGCTCGCGACGTTTATACAGGCGCGTCCGCTCGACTACCTGGTGGTGCTGGCGATCAAAGCGCCGACGTTTCTCGCGTCGGTCGTAGCGCAGTACTACGCGCTGGCGCTGTACGGAATCGCGATCCCGTTCGTTAAGTTGATGCTCTTTCTGCCGCTGGTGTTCCTCGCCGCGGCGCTGCCGATCTCCGTGGCTCATCTCGGTACCAGCCAGGCGGCTTGGTTGCTGTTCTTCTCGACCAACGCGTCGCCAGCAAAGATTGTCGCCTACAGCCTGGCGGCGCAACTCACCTTCATGCTGTGCAATGCGTTGATCGGGCTGGTGTTCCTGCCGCGCGCCAGCCGCGAACTAACAGAACTCCGCGCGGAGCCGGCGAGCAGTTCCGCGACCGCGTGAAGCTTACCGCACGCCGAGGACGGGAAAGCCCTCGCGCCGAGCCGCTTCAGCAAGTCTGCGATCCAGAGTAACGAGTTCCAGAGATTGTGGGTCGCCATCCGCGGCAACGAGTGCGGCGCCAAGCTGGAGGGCGTCTGCCGTCCGCAGCGGATGGTCCATGACGATGCGCTCAGCATGAATGCGGGCTGCCGCCGCATCGTAAATTTCAATCCATCTCAATGCGACTTCATTCACGTCACTTACTGCGCGGTTCCACAGTGCGACCATATCCGGACGCTCACGTTTCTTTCGCGCGATCGCCGCAAGTACTTCGACCCGCGTCATCATCCAGGTTGTGATGCCCGGATCAGCGGCTCGCCACTCCTCAACTTCTGCGGTCGCTGGTTCTTTGATGAATATCGGGACGAGCGCCGAGGAGTCCCAAAATCTCACCGACCGCTTTCTCGCTCCTCTAACAATGCTTGCAGGACGCCAGCTCCCCCAGGGATCTCGATAGGCTTATGAGTTTTAAACCACTCAGCCATATCGCCGGTGCCGCGCCTGATAGCACCCTTGCGCTCGAGGCGCTGGAGGCGTTCCTCGTCTAGATCCTCCTTGCTCCGGGCCTTGTGCCTTTTGAGAGGAACGATCTCGGCGATTGGGGTGTCGCGATCGTACACGACGACCGACCCTCCTGCGCGGACGTGATTGAGATAGCGCGAAAGCCCATTACGCAGTTCCGCGATTTTGGCTTTTTTCATGACTCCCGGATTATAGCCAAGTTGGCGCTGTCGGGGCTACGAATCAGGTCGAGAAGACTTTCGCCAGTGCAGAGGCCTCGAGGCGGATGCCGACGTAGAAGGGACCGAACTTCGCGTACGATGCGCTGGCCTCGTCGAAGCGCATCTCGTAGACGAGCTTCTTGAACACGATCGGATCGTCGGCGAAGAGATCGACGCCCCATTCCCAATTGTCGAATCCGATCGAGCCTGAAATGATCTGCGTCACTTCGCCGGCGAAATGCCGCCCGACCATGCCATGGTCGTGCATGAGGCGCTGGCGATCCTCGATTGGCAGGCGATACCAGTTGTCGGCGCCGTCGCGTTTTTTGTCCATCGGATAGAAGCACAGGTAGGGCCGCGCGGGAATTTTCGGAAACAGGCGCGGCGAAATCTTGTCGCGCTGGCGGGCAAGCTCGGACTCGATTTCAGATTTCCATTGCGGCGAATGCGGTCCGACGCCATTCTCGACGAGCTTGCGATAGAGCGCGACGGTCGCTTCGTAAAGGCCAATCTCAATCACCGACAAGTACGATGTCGTCGGTTCCAGGTAATCGCTGAGCGCGAGCGCGGCGATCGCGTGTTCGGCCTGTGCCAGTTCCTCGAAGCTGCGGCGGAAGTGGATGATCATCAGATCGCCCTTATGCCCGAGCGCGGAAAAGAGCGCGGTCTCGCCGTCCTCGCGCCGTGCCATCTCGCCGAACAATTTCGACGCGTCCTTGACGGCGACGTCGCGTTTGGCGGCGGCGAGCGCGCGCAATTCGCGCCGCCGCACGCGAAACATCTGATGGAGGATGCCGTAGCCTTCGAGGGTAAGAGGCGCGGCCGGAAAATCGCCGGGAATCTTCGCACGGTCCTTGCCTCGATTTTGCTCTGCGCGGTCGCTGCTCATGGCCGCAATTCTAGACGCTACGCGGCCGGTTGTCTTGCCACGCGCGAACGAACGCATGCACCGACAAGAGCCTCCGCGACGGCGGGATTCGATGCCCAATGCGCGTGAACGTATGACGCGAGAACGTTTCCGACGCGATAGCCTTCGGCGAACGGAGCACCGCCCCATCGCGGCACCACGCTATAGACGGTATCGATCCGACCCCCGCTGTCAGCACCTTCGAGAGTCGAGTGTCGAAACTGATGCCCTCGAAATCGCGCGTGCGCTGGACCAAGAATCGAGTCAGCGCGCGTCTCGACTTCGACATAGCCGATCGCCTGCAGTCTGTCAGACATCACGGCGACGCCCGGAATGATCGCAGCCATCGGCCATTGCTCGCCGTCGAGCGTGCGGATGGCAGCCGTCAAGTACATCAGGCCGCCACACTCGGCGTAGATGACGCCGCCGCGACCCGCGAAGCTGCGGATCGCCGAGAGCATCGCGCTGTTCGAAGACAGCTCGTGCGCGAATGCCTCGGGATACCCGCCGCCGAAGTAAAGTCCGTCAACTTCGGGCAACTCGCGATCGTGGATTGGCGAGAAGTTGATGAGCTCGGCGCCGAGCGCGCGGAGACGATTCAGATTGTCTTCATAATAGAAGTGAAACGCGGCGTCATACGCGATGCCGATTCGGCACCGCGAGCGAGCCGACGAATCGATTCTATATGAACCAGAAGCATTACCAACTTCGAGATCTGGCGCGGACCGCGCGATTTCGATGATAGCGTCGAGGTCCAGCCATTCGGTGGCCAGCTGGCTCCATCCGTCGATCAGTCGTTGCGGCACATTCGATTCGTCCGCCACGAGCAGGCCGAGATGCCGCTCGGGAAAGGCGAGATCAGCACTGGCAGGGAATCCACCGACGATGGGAACCTCGGGACGCACGGCGCGCAGCAGGTCGAGATGCCCGCGCCCGCCGACGCGGTTGCAGATCATGGCGGCAACACGAACGGCGGAATCGAAACGCGCGAAACCCGCGGCCACCGCGGCGATCGTGCGCGCAACGCCCGAGGCGTCGGTGACGAGGATCACAGGAGCGTCGAGCCACTTGGCGATCTGCGCGGTCGAGCCGTCGTCGCCGGTCGCAGTCGCGGAATCGAACAGACCCATCATGCCCTCAATCACCGCGATGTCGGCGCCGGCGGACGCGCGCGCAAAAGTCGCGACTACCGCGTCGCGACCCATCATCCAGCCGTCGAGGTTGTGCGATCGAACACCGGCGGCGCGTTCGTGGTAGGTGGGATCGAGATAGTCGGGGCCGCACTTGAACGCCGCGACCTTCAGGCCGCGCGCGCGCATCGCACCTATCAGCGCGACGGTCGCGGTTGTCTTGCCCACGCCGCTGCCGGTGGCAGCGATAACGACGCGAGGAATCTTGCCCGAGAGAGCCATCGCGATGCGATACTACTACAACACAATCATGCGAACCTTATGCGCGCGCTTTGCAGGAGTGCGGGATCCATCTTCGTTGGGTTTGCGCCCGCATTTGCGAGAACGACCTCGAACGGCGATTGACCGTGATCGCGAATCCACTGTGCCAGTGGGCCATTGTCAGTTTTCGACGCGAGCAACTGCAATTCATTCGGACCCATTGTGAAAGTGACACCCGCCGCTTCGAGATCGGCGCGCTCGACGAACGCGCCGGGACGACCCAGCACACGCGCATAGTAGCGACTGGTCACGCCTGGATCGTCCACCGCGATCGCAAGAGTGCGGATGCCAGCCGCGCCGTTACGATGCGAGCGCTCACGCGGGACGCGCTCGTCGCGGGGAGTGTCGTCCTTGATCAGAAACGGCACCTGACCGTTGAAGGGCGGAGCGGGAATCGCGAGCACCCAACTCAGGTGATAGCCGTCGGGCCGATCGCGCGTCAGCGGAGACGGATCGCCAATCCTTGCGCCCGCGCGGCGCATCGACTCGACGTCCGCCGCGAGATCGTCGGTCCGCATGCTAAAATCGACGATGCCGCCGCCCTTCTCGAGCGCCGCTTGCCAGGGATGGCCCGTGTGAGGTTTGAGGAATGCGATCAGTTCGAAATAGCTGCCGTCCGCAAATGCGATCAGCGCGTTGTGAGTCCCGATCGGATGTTTGCCGCCGCGGACAACGGTGAATCCTGCGCGCGAGTAACTTGCAATCGCGGCTTCGAGCTCGTTAACGACGATCGCGACATGATCGATCCCGGCGAACATGCATTCGAAATACTAGAAACTCGATCAGGCCGGCAAGCGACACTCTGACTAGCCGCTGGATCGAGCATCCCTGTGAAGGAAAATTCGCTGCTCGCTCGCCTGAACTCTACGCGCGTAGCGAGCGCCGAGGTCGAACCATTCCAAGCCAGGCAGGCGCGCGATAGCTCTGTCAACGGTCGCAAGACGCTCGACTCCGCTGTCCCCCGGAAACAAGTACGCGCACACGCGGCGCATCGAGGGATCGCCACGGACGGTCACGCCTACTGGAGTCCAGAAGTTGCGCACCAGGAACGCCGTCAACCGCCGCGCGGCGGGCGCGCGAAGCCGGCACCGCGCCTGATTGAAGTAGAAAGCAAAGTGGCGGCGTTCGTCCTTGATGATTCGCTCCAGAATCGTCGTCAGCAGCGGACGCGGGCTGTCAGAGCGGTCGCGCGCTGAATCGGTGCGGCTGATCAAAGCCTGGTAGCCGGTCAGCGTCGAGATCTCGTTGATCGCGCCGAACGTCATGTGCACGGCGGGAAAATGACGCGTAGCGCGCGACAGGATCGCGACGCCGGGGCGGATTACGCGATCGGCGAGACTGGTTTGGCCGCGCAAATCGGCG
This sequence comes from uncultured delta proteobacterium, assembly GCA_963711565.1. Lineage (GTDB taxonomy): Bacteria > Desulfobacterota > Binatia > Binatales > Binataceae > Binatus. The sequence continues at coordinate 1,526,208 of CAVQEQ010000003.1, forward strand.
AAGCGCTGATCGTCGATTGCAACTCCCTGCGTCGCGAGAAAGCGGCGGAGCAGCAGCGAGTGAAAAAATTCCTCGTAGGCCCAGCACGACAGGAATGCGGTGACTTCGTTGTCGCGCACCACGCGCGTCAACAGCAAGTCGCGCAGATAGACGATAGTGTGCGACTCGATGTCCATCATGTAGGCGATCGTGAAAAGAGCGTCGTCACTCAGCCGCGGCTGTGGCGTTGTCCAATCGAAACAATCCGGCTTGGTCGCGCCGCACACTCGCAGGTAACGATCGAGGTCGAAGGCGGTTTCGTTCGCGTCCATGCCCGAGATACGGGCGCAATGCGGAATCGGATTGCGCGCGCGAAACCTTCGTTAGCGGCGCGGAAAATCGCCCTTCAAGTACATCGCACCGGTCGGCTTCTCGACGCCGCCAACAGGCTCGAGTGTGATCGCGCTGGCCAGCACTACTTCACCCGGCGGCGGCAGGTCGAGCGAGACAATCGTGGCGCCATTACTCGACGGCTGAAACAACCCCGCCCTCAGCGGGCCCTGCTTTTCCCCGATCCACCAGACCTCGTACTCCTTGTCGTCGGGCGTTGGCGGGAGACCGTTCACTTCGAGCATCGCGGTGCCCTGACTATTGCTGAGCGCGACGGTGCCGTTGGCGGAAGGGGCTGCGGGAAGACCCGCGAGACGAACCACGCGCGCGTCGGGACCGAGGCTTGCCAGAGTCAGATCCGTGGTCTGCGCAACCCTGGCCTGCAGCGCCGCGAGTTGGTCACCGGTGGCGTCGAGGCTGCGCTGGATCTCGATCACTTTGGCGGTGAGCGAGGCGACCTCATTTGAAGTGTCGCTGGTGACGTTGCTTACGCGAGAATTGAAGAGAGCGTAACTGACTCCGATCGCGACGACCGCAGCCGCGGCCGCCGACCCAAGCATCGCGAAGCCGCGCCCACGTGAGGATTCACGCACCGGGAGATCTTCAAGTCGTCGCGGCGGACGGTCCTCGTCCAGCCGAGCTTGCAGGCGACTCCAGATCCGATCGGAGGGACCGTCGCCGCCGCTTTCGACCATCGCCATCGCCGCGAGCGCTTCCGCAAACGACGCCAGCTCGCGCTCGCATTCGTCGCATCCGACGGCCAGATGCTCGTCAACCGCGCGCGCTTCATCGCCGTCGAGCCGCGAAAGCGCCTTGAGCGGGATCAGGTCTTTGATTTCCGCGTGGTCCATCTCTGCCTACTTGGCACTCGCTTGGAGTGCGTCGCGAAGTCTGATCAAACCGCTGCGCATCCTGCTCTTCACGGTGCCAAGCGGAATGCTGGTGCGCTCGGCGATCTCGGATTGCGAGAGATCGGAAAAATACGCGAGCCGCAGCAAGTCGCGCTCTCCGTCGTTCAAGGTTGCGAGTGCTACCTCAACCCGATGGCGCTGCTCAGCGCTGTGGATCTCGCTTGATGGATCATCCGCGACTTTAGAGTCGGTAGCATTGTCGCCGCGAGGTTCGCGAGCCTTGCGGGCGCGCAGTCGATCGATTGCACGGCTTCGCACTGTCATCATTATCCACGCGCCAACCGAGCCGCGACCCCGATCGAACCGCGACGCCTCGCGCCAGAGTTGCCACAACACATCCGCCGCGACTTCTTCGGCGTCGGCCTTGTCGCGCAGAATTCTATCCGCGACCGCGCACAGCGCACGGCCGTAGCGTTGATTCAGCGCGGCCAGAGCGTCCTGGTCGCGCGCGGCCATCGCGGATACGAGTGCTGCATCGCTAATCCTGTTGTCGGCCGCCATCGCCACCCGGCTTCTACTTCGATACGTCGCGCGACGGTTTCCGGATTGCCGCGGCTAGCCGAGCGCACCCGACGCCACCAATTCGCTAATCCGCGTTTCGTCGTAGCCGAGGATGCTTTCGAGGACGTGCTGATTGTCCTGGCCCAGGCTCGGAGCGGCGCGACCAACGTCGGCCGGGGTGCGCGAGAGTTTCGCGCGCGGGCCTTCGACGGTGAATTTGCCGAGGCTGGGATGCTCGAGCGCGACGAAATGGCCGCGATGCGTGAACTGCGGATCGGCGTACGCGTCGGCGCTGTTCTGCACTCGATGAGCGGGAACGCCGTGCGATTGAAGGCGCGATTCGATCGCGCCGCGATCGAGTTTGCGGCTCCAAGTGGCAATCGCAGAGTCGATAGCGTCGCGATGCTCAAGCCGGCCCGCGGCGGACGCATAGCGCGGGTCGCGCGCGAGGCCTTCATTTTCCATTGCGGCGCAAAGGCGGCGCCAATCGTCGTCGTCGCGGCATACGATCGCGACCCACTGGTCATCACCGGCCGCTGGATAGACGCCGTGAGGTGCGAAAGCGGCGTCAGAATTTCCGACTCGTTCGTCAACGCGGCCATTCACCATGTAGTCGAGAACCGCGGGCCCAAGAAAGTGTATCGAGCATTCAGCCTGCGACTGATCGATATACTGGCCCTGGCCCGTGCGGCGCCGATGATCGAGCGCCGCGAGAATCGCCGCCGCAGTAAAACGCGGCGACACGTAGTCCGTGTAGGCGCCGAAGACGCCCGCCGGAGCCCGGTCGGGCCATCCGGCGAGATTGTGAAAGCCCGAAATCGCCGCGGCCATATTTCCGAAGCCGGCGATTTTCGCGAGCGGCCCCGTCTGTCCCATCAGGCACGAGCTCAGCATGATGAGACCGGGGTTGACCTTGCGCAGCGATTCGTAGTCGAAACCCCACGCGCGCATCGCCTTGGGCGAGAAGGACTCGGTGACAACGTCGGCCCATCGCACGAGATCGTGCACGACCGCGCGCGCGGTGGGATTGCCGAGGTCCAGCGAGATTCCGAATTTGCCGGCGTTGCAATTGGCAAACAGACCCGACGCATCGGGACCGAACTGGTTACCAAAATAGGGTTGCAGCGTACGCGCGGTATCGACGCGGGTGGGTGACTCGATTCGCACGACGGTCGCGCCATAGTCGGCGAGAATCCGCGTCGACGCGGGACCCGCCATCACCCACATGAAATCGCAAATCTTGACGTCCTTGAGCGGCAGCTCGTTTGGCATTAGATGATTCCCGCCCGCGTCAGTTCCGCGATCTGCCCTTCGCTCAAGCCGAGTTCGTCCCGGTAGATTTCGGAATTGTGCTCGCCGACGGTCGGCGGCCTTCTTCGATACTCGATCGGCGTCGCGCTGAATTTCGCAAACGGGCCGGGGTAGCGGAACGACTCGCCAAGTTCCGGATGCGCGACGTTCTGGAAGTAATTGCGCGATGCGAATTGCGGGCTCTCGACTACTTCCTCGATAGTGGCGACCGGTGTGATCAGAAATCCGCGCTCGAGCGCGAGCCGGAGCAGTTCGGCCTTGGTGTAGCTGCGGGTGAACTTTCTGACGAGTTCCTTCACGCGCTCGAATTCCGCAAGCGGTTCGACGCCGCTGAAAAGCTGCTCGCCGTACGCGATCCAATCCTTGTCGCGCGTGGTCTCGTCGCAAAAGCCGCGCTCGCAGATGTAATGCATCAGCCTGGCAGTGAAGACACCGAGCGCCGAGCCGAACAGAAACGTCATCGCGACGTAGCCGTCGCCGGCCGGCCACACCAGCGGAAGATCGATCGGACCCATCTTCACGCCACCGGACATCCGTCGCGGTTCAACCGAACCGAGGGCCGCCGCGAGTATGTTCGATTGCGTCGCCATCGCGACCGATTGCTGGGCCGCGACGTCGATGTGTTGCCCAAGTCCCGAGCGCACCCGCTCGTGATGCGCCGCGAGCGCCGCTACCGCAGCGTCGGCGGAAGCGTGCAGGTAAGCCTGCGGAATACAGAGGCGCACGGGCGGGCGATCGGCGTCACCGGCCAGGATCAGAGGCCCGCCCGCGGCCATGACGATCAGATCGCTATCGGCGTAAGTGGCCTTGGGCCCGTCCTGTCCGAACGGCGTGATCGAAACGTAGATGAGCGCGGGATTTATCTTCACAAGGTCGGCGTAACCGAGGCTACGCTGCGACAGGTAGCCGGGATTGTGCGACTCGATTAGAAAATCCGCGCGCCCGACCAAGCGACGCAGAAGGTCGCGGCCGGTATCGCGCTCGATGTCGAGCGTGATCGCGCGCTTGTTGCGATTGTACGCCCACCAGTAGAGCGAGCGGTCGGGATGCGGCACGTCCTTGTAGAACGGCCCGATATTGCGCGCTGACGAACCGCCCGGCGGCTCAACCTTGATGACGTCGGCGCCCATGTCGGCCAGCATCTGGCCGCACAGGAGACCGCGCTCGGTCGTGAGATCGAGCACGCGATATGGACTCAGCATCGACATGAAAATTCAGCGCCGCCCGATCCTTAACACTGTCGGACGGTCTCGCGTCAACGGGAGATGCGATGGCGCCCAGGACCGAACTCGCCGCCTATGAGATGAGCGTCATCGAACCGCACGAGCGCTGTCACGCCGTCGAGAATCGCGATCTCGCCGCCGTTTTCGCGATCGAGCTTCATTTGGATTAGCCCATGCGGTGTCGGTACGCGGCCCTCGAGATGCTTGAGCGAACCGAAGTGCGGCGCGATTTCCGCGCGCGAGTAGCCCGGCGCGGCTGGCCGCACGCCGAGAACCCAGGTGGTCAAATCGTAGGTGGGCGTTGCCGACCACGCATGACATCGGCTCCCGGAGCCGGCGCGCGCGTCCCAGTATTCCTCGAACGCGGTGTCGCCACGCTCGATCTGCGGCCACCATTTCATGCATCGCGCGGGAATCAGGTCGCGGCGGCCCGCGCGGACGAGCGCGTCGTGCAGGATGTGCGAGAAGAACGGCTGCGCGGCGACGACGTTGCGCTCAACGTCGAAGGTCATGTGCTCGGCGGGATCCATTCGCTGTTTCACGTACGCGGTCATGTTGTCGGAAATCGTCGGCGTGATGACAACGCGCGAATCATCGAGGATGTAGTCGAGCATCCGGGGCCAACGCGCGCGCGGGGCGCATCCGGCGACAATCGCGATCGCGTTGGTTTGCTGGCTGACGCGGCGGTGCGGGCCGTTGCGATCGGCGGCGTCCACGTAAACGCCCGCAGCCTCGTCCCACAGCAACTCGAATGCGCGCCTCGTCCGCTCTGCGTGCGCACGAGCGTCTGCGGCAGAGCGCGAATCCGCCAGCACGGTCTCGGCGAGCGACGCGTAGTCGTCGAGCGCCGCGGCGTACAGTGCATCGAGCGCGCCGGTTACTTCGGAGCGCTCGGTCATCGCCCAGTCGATGAAAATCCAACCCGGCATTCCGCGAATGAGTCCGTCAGGGGCGCGGTAGCGCTCGAAGGCGGCGATTATGCCGGCCGCGGTCGGCATCAGCTCGCGCACTGTCGCGGCGTCGCCAGAATAATCGAAGTAGCGGGCGAGCGCGCGAATCCAGTGCAACGAGTAATCGGGAATCGTGGTCGAAGAAATCGCAAAATCGCACGCTGCGGCCATCGCCAGCAGTCCGTCGCCGCGCCGCGATTGCGCGCAGATTCGCAGATGCCGTCGCACGAGGCGCCAATCGGTGTTGGTCACGTAGGTCAACAGGGCGTGGATGTAGGAATCGCCGAGCCACGCACGCTGTTCGCGGCCGGGGCAGTCGATGAAGGCGTCGGTCGAGCAGAGCTCCAGCGTGCGCGCGCCGACCCTCCAGATTTTGTTGAGCGCAGGGTCGTCGCATTCGAAGTACGCCTCGTCGCCGCGCGGATAACGCCGCTCGACCGCGCCGGCCGACTCGATCTGCGCGCCGCCGCGCGCGACGATCGACAGATGGCGGAAGCCGACCGCCTCGTAGGACTCGACGCGTTCCGCGCCGTCGCCGCGCAGGATATAGCGCATCGCAAACTGGCGCGGTTGCGTCTCCGCGCTGCCGTCCGCGCGCACGTCCTCCCCGCAGTAGACATCCACAGTCGAGCCTGCGGGACCGTGCACGACGGCCCAGGGCGTCGCGAGCGTTATCATTCCCGCGTCGAAATTCGCGATTGTGTCGGGACCGTCAGCGGACTGCTCCACAGTTGGATATGAACCGCGCGGATCGTCGCTGTTGAGTGCGGCCACTGCGCGGCGGGAAAGTTCGTTCATCGCGATCGGAATCGAGGTGAGCGGCGCGATCTCGTCGTGCTCGGGCGCGGTGAAAGGCTCGACCGGGATTCGCGTGCGATTGTACGAAAGCGTTGCGGCCGACAATTCGACGGCGGGAATCCAGTCGGAATCGTCGAAGGCCGCGTCGTTCCATCCGGCGGGAATCGCGGCGCCGTCGAGGATTTCGGTTGGCGGCACCGGCAGCGCCGCGCCGCGCACCACGTCCTGCCGATAAGGCGCGGCGCGGCCCTTCCAGGTCGCGTCTGAAATCACGCCGATAGAGGGAGACTCAAACGCGAACGATCCAAAACCGAGCAGGAAGCTCGGCGACGCCGGCCGCCACCATGGTCCCGGCACGCCGTAAAAGCGCACCAGCGCCGCGATTGCGTTTCGGCCCGCGCGAAGATACGGCGCGAGATCGATTTCCGTCCATGCGAGGCGCTCGGGTATCGAGCGCGCCGGTCCGCGCGCGACTTCGACGCCGTTGACGAACATCACGAAGCGCGAGTCGGCCGTCACTCGCGCGGGAACCGATACGGAAACCGAGTCGAGTTGAACCGTGCGGCGCAGGTAGCAGAAGCGATTCCAGGTTTCTTTCGGCGGAATTCCGGCCGCGCCGATCGGAGAAACCGGCAAGGGCGCGGGTCCGGCCCAAATCCATCGCGCATCCCACATGATCGGCCATTTCGATCCAGTCATGCTGCTACCGTGTTCGGGGCAGAGGTAACGGGAACTTGAGCAGGGCCACGACCGGATCCGCGGAACGATCCGTCATGCTGGCAATCTCGCGCCGCGCCATCTCGAACAGCGCCGACTCGTGTTCGACCATCGACTGGGCCATCTCCCGATCTTCACCGGCGCCATCGCCGCGATTTCCTTAAAGCGTGGAATAAACCGGTCGCGGAGCGCATCGTGGATGACCGTCATCTTGTCCAGCCATTTCATCGGCCGCAGGTTCTCGGCCAGCGACACACCCTCCGCCCGTACCGCGGCGTCTTCGGAGAGGTCGAGCCGATGACGGAACAGCCATGGCCTGAGGCGCGCTTTGGTTTCGCTTTCCAACTGGAGCATCGTGCCCAGCTTGTAGCGCTGATCATCGTCTTCGGCTGCCGGCAAAAGCCCGGTGAATAACACCTCGCCCAGGATCTCGCCCTGGTAAAGCTCCATTACTCCTTTCAGAAATTCCGAATCCGCCATCGTTACCTCTCCATATCAGTTGGACGGGGTGGTTGTATCCGGCACCGTCACGGTCTGCGGCGGCGCGCCTGATGGGCCGACCCAGTCGGGCAAACTCTGGAGCCCGCCGAGGTGGACGCTCGGCGCCGGATTTACAACCGATTGCCCGCTGTCGCCCTCCTCGCCGTTGTCGTCCTGTTTCCCCTCCTCGTCCTTGTAGTGCTGCATCACCTGCTTCTTCACATCGTCGGTCAACAACTGCGGCTGCATCCCCTGGCTATGTGCGAAATCCTCGCGGCTCTCGGCGTCCATGTGGAGCCAGATCTGACTGGCCTGCGCGCTGTTGCCGTGACTCATCGCTTCCACAAACTTTTGCTGCTGGGTCTCATGCGAACATCCCGCGAGCGCAAATGCGCACGTGGCAATTGACAGTACGATCGCGCGTTTTATTTTTTCCGGCATCAGCACGCCACTCATCGCCTAAAATGTCACCACGCTGCGAATCGACTTGCCTTCGTGCATCAAGTGGAAGGCGTCGTCGATTTTTTGGAGCGGCATCACGTGCGTGATCAGATCATCGATGTTGATCCTGCCTTCCATATACCAATCGACAATTTTCGGGACGTCGCGACGGCCGCGCGCGCCGCCAAACGCCGTGCCCTTCCACGTTCGTCCGGTCACGAGCTGAAACGGTCGCGTCGAAATCTCCTGCCCCGCGCCCGCGACGCCGATAATCACGCTGGTGCCCCATCCGCGCTGACAGCATTCGAGCGCCTGGCGCATCAGCTTGACGTTACCGACGCATTCGAAGGAAAAATCCGCGCCGCCGCGTGTCAGGTTGACGATGTGCGGCACCAGTTCGCCCTCAACCTCCGCGGGATTTAAAAAATGAGTCACGCCGAACTTCTCGGCGATCGCCTTGCGCGCGGGATTGAGATCGACGCCGACGATCATCGACGCGCCGGCAATCCTCGCGCCCTGCACGACGTTGAGGCCGATGCCGCCGAGCCCGAACACGACCACCCGGTCGCCGGCGCTCACGTTGGCGGTGTTGAGGACGGCGCCGATTCCGGTCGTCACGCCGCATCCGATGTAGCAAATCTTTTCGAACGGCGCGTCTTCGCGGACCTTTGCCAGCGCGATCTCAGGCACGACGGTGAAGTTCGCGAAGGTCGAGGCGCCCATGTAGTGATGCAGCGGCTTGCCGCCGCGCGCGAATCTGCTGGTGCCGTCGGGCATGACGCCGCGGCCCTGCGTCTCGCGAATCGCGGTGCATAGATTCGTTTTGCCGGAGAGGCACGCCGGGCAGTTGCGGCATTCGGGAATGTAGAGCGGGATGACGTGGTCGCCGCGTTTCAGAGTCGTCACGCCCGGCCCCGTTTCGATCACGATGCCGGCGCCCTCATGTCCAAGAATCGAGGGGAACAAACCTTCGGGGTCGGCGCCCGACAAAGTGTAGGCGTCGGTGTGGCAGACGCCAGTGGCCTTGATTTCGACCAAGACTTCGCCGGCCTTGGGACCTTCGAGGTCAACGCTTGCGACTTCGAGCGGTTCGCCGGCCTTGTTCGCGATTGCAGCTTTTACTTTCACGATTCCAGCGCGTCGTCCGCAATATAATACGCTGCCGCCTCGCGCGGCGAACACCTCGCGCGGCACGCTTGATGGATGTCGCAAATGCTGCCAAACCTCATCAGGCCGACCAGCAATCGCGCCAATGGAGAAACAAAATGGCCGACAAAGCACTCTCGCCTGACCAGGTGATCGCATCGCTGCTCGAAGGCAAGTCGCGGCGCGAGATGATGGTGATCCTCGCGCGGCTCGAGCATGGCGGCGCCGGTATCTACCAGTCGTTCGCTGCGAGCGAACGCAACGAGAAGGCGCGCGCGGCCTTGCTCGCGGGGGCGGAGCGAGAGGAGCAGAACTCCGCGTTGCTCAAGACGATGACGCAGGTCAAGGACAAGTGCGAGAAATGCGGCAAGGCGCTGGCGCCTCCTGCGGCGGCGCAGTGCTGTTCATTTCAATGCACGTTCTGCCCCGACTGCGCTGACGAAATGAAGCATGTGTGTCCGAATTGTTCGGGCGAGCTGACGGCCCGCAGTGTCTAAGTGGCACAGGCTTTAGCCTGTGATTTTCAGGGGAATCTGCCATGCACATAATCGGCACGGTCAAGGAAATTTGGCGCTACCCGGTCAAGTCGATGGCGGGCGAGCGCTTGCAGCGCGCCGACATCAGCGTGCGCGGAATCTACGGCGATCGCGGATGGGCGATTCGCGATGAAAAAGCCGGCGAGATTCGCAACGCTCGCAAGCTGCCCGCGCTGCTGCATTGCACCGCCGTGTATCTGCGCGAGCCGAGCGCCGACGACGCGCCGCCGGCGCAAATCACGCTGCCTGACGGGACAACGTTTCGCTCCGATTCCGCCGAGGCCAACGCCAGGTTGTCCGAGCTGCTCGGGCGTAGCGTCTCGATCTGGCCGATCCAGCCGCCATCCGAGCGCGACCTGCTTCGACGCGCTGCGCCCGACAATCCCGACATGCGCGCCGAGATGCGCGAGGTCTTCGGGCGTTTGGAAAATGAGCCGCTGCCCGATTTCTCGACGCTGCCCCGGCAGATTCTGGAATTCACGTCGCCATTCGGCACATTCTTCGACGCGTTTCCGTTCCACGTGATCACAACCGCGTCGTTGAGCGCGCTCGCCGGTCACAATCCCGGAGCCGATTTCGACACGCGCCGGTTTCGTCCAAATGTTGTGATCAAGACGGAGAGCGGCATCGAAGGGTTGGCGGAAGCAGAATGGTCGGGACGAACGCTTCGAATCGGCGCGACGCGGATCAAGCTCGAGATGCCGACCGTGCGATGCGTGATACCGACGCTCGAGCAGCCGGGGGTGAAGAAAGATCCATCGGTGCTGCGGACGATCGTGCGCGACGCGGCGCAGAATCTGGGCGCCTACGCGACGATCGCAACCGACGGAACGATCGCGCTCGGCGACGAAGTAACACTCGAATAGCAGATGCTGGCGATTCGAAAAGTTCCAGCGCGATACCTATGGCAAATCTCGCGCGGACTCGCTTTGGTCCTATCCATCGTCCTTTGCGCCCTCCTATACGATAGCCGGCAATCAGTTGAAGCGGACGAACGTCCTGCAGCCTTAATCCAGTATCCCGACGCGACGGCCGTACAGTATGACGATCGGAAGGCCATCGATCGCCTTAGCTACCACGTCAGTTCGAAATTCCCGGCAAAGCCGGTTATCGATTTGATCTCGAACAAGCTAGAAAAGGAAGGTTGGCAACCTCTTAAGTACTATTTCCTGAGACCGGATACGCTCTCCTCTCAGGAGCAGGGTTGGCAGCAGTTTTTGGACGTAAACCAGGCGCCCGCGTTATGCGTTCGCCAATGGCTAGGAGACTGGCAGGACTCATCAGGAAACATCGTCACCTATGGATTTCGCTATGCGGAAGTCAAATGCACCAGTGATCCGAGCGATCTGGAAGTGACGGGATGGTACACGCCGGCATATGTCGCACGGCGAACACTCGAAGAGTCCGAGAGGCGCAAGAAGGATAACAACCTACAGTAGCATCTATAGGATCGTGCGTCGGTCCTATAGCTATACCGTGATCGTGTTGCCTTTGAAGCTGGTGAAGGTGAAGCCGGTATAGTTCTCGTTGTATAGGTGTGCCTGGTCTCTTAGCAGGCTTACTGCTACCGCCTCGCCTAGCAGCATCCCCTGCTGGATGTCTTCGCGCCAGTGGATGCCCGCGTTAACTCGGCCGAATCCCACGTTGGACGCCAGCTTGTTGAGCTCTCCACCGACAGTCATCTGACTTGCGTCAGAACCGGTATAAGGCGTCAAGCCTGTGCCGTCCGAGGTGGGAACCAGCGAGTTGGGAACAACAAAGGTTTCATCGAAAAACCACTTGAGCACAGTGACTGCAGCGCCAGCGGCTGTTGCATGACCGGATGGATAGGACGGATGTAGAGGGCATCCTTCGGGATAGGACAAGGGGATGAAATAGTTGCCGTTGCGAGCAAAGACTGCCGCCGCCGCATTCGAGGTCAAGAGGCTGGGATCGAGCGGATAGGACTTCTGACCGGTGAGCGTGAAATGAACCAGTCCGGCGGTTTCCTCGGGACGCGCCGTGCGATGGATGAACCATTTCTGGAACCACGCATGCTTGATCGCGCGGGTGATGACCTCGGCAACCAGCACTTCGAGCATCGGGAAGCCGAAGGTGATGAATCCAGTTTCGGATTTGAGGGTCGGCGGATAGGGATTGCCGGAATTCAACGGCGCCTTCATCTTGAGCAGCATCAGCGCCGCGAGCAGGTATTCCTGGTACAACACGTCATTGTGGACGTACTCCGCTAGATCGCGCGCGGTGCGGAGATATCTCAACGTCGGATCCGGATTCTCACTCTCGAGCGGAGCGGGCGCCCCGTTCTGAATGTTCAGCCACGTGCTGAGTTTGATCCCGAAATCGCCCGGCTGCGTGGTCATGTAGCCTACAAACGGCATCACGCCAAGGGTAAAGGGCTGCAGGAAGAACTGCGAAACGTAAGGACCTATCAGGTCGCCGGCCGTGAACCCGCGGAACACGGTCTGCGGCGTTACGCTGCCGCCGATTCGCGGACCGACGAAAGCGGATAGACCATTCAGCTCGGAGACCGCGGCGGCAATCATCGCGTCGGTGGAGTAATCCGTGAACGGGACGTCGCGCGTCAGCGCCTGCCAGTAAACTTCGATCATTTGCGCGGCGAGGCTGGTACTCGTCAAGGTGGCAAACGGCGGAATCGAATTTTGCGATGGATCGTAAGCCTCGAGGTCGAAGGCAATGCCGGCCTGGGGATCCACCAGCGGCTCAGTACCGCCTACCGGCAAGTTGGCAAAATCCTGACGCTTACCCGTTTGCACCGCCGCCAGGTAGCTTTCATAGACGGCTGGAACGACCACGCCAAAGGAATCGTGCGCGAAGCCCTTGGTGTAATTCGCGATTCCCGACTTGTACCGCACCTCGTCTCCGTTGTTAGGCTGGGGCGGGACCTTGAGCCGGAGATCGTCGGCGGCCGCACTAAGACGTTTGTTGAATGCCTGGCCGGGACGAGCGTTAAGGTTGAGTACGCCGGGACCCGAGAGGACATCGGGAATCTGTTTTCCGGTGCTGGCAGCGCTGGCGGCGATCGCGGCGAGGGGAACCGAAACTCCAGCAGCGCCAAGCCCTTTCAAAAATGCGCGCCGGCTGGAGGTGGAAGCCACACTCGCGTGTTTGCCAGAAGTATTTTTAGTCACAAAACCTCCATGGCTGCCACGGCGATGTACCCGCAAGCTGGCAACGTCGCCCGCTTCTACCAACTCAAGGGGTTAGAATCTACACGTGCGAGTGTAAAATTTCACCGCGATTCCGTTTTACGGGGATCGTTGCGGACGCGAGGCTCCAAGGCCCTTGAGCAATGCCGAGACCAGCCAGTCGAAGCTCTTGTCCACGTCGAGCGGGATTCCGAATCCGCCGGCGTTTTCAAGCGCGACGAAACCATGCACGGCGCTGCGCATCGCGCGGATCGCATGAAGACCCTCGCGCCGCTCCAATTCGTAGCCGCTCAGCACGGACAGACAAGTCTCGACGACCTGGCCGGCAGCCGCCTCGACGGCAGGATCGTTCTTGGGCGCGGCGACCATGGTGCCCGCGTAGGTTCCGGGATGATGCTTGACGAAGGCGCGATAGGCGGCGGCGAGACCACGGACAGCGTCGTCGCGCGATTTACCGATGGTCGCGCGGCTCAGCGCCGTGTTGAGGTCGCGCAGCGCGAGCAGTTTGAGCTCGCGGCGGATGCCCTCGAGCCCGCCGACGTGGTTGTAGAGCGAGGGCGAACGGACCCGCAATTTTTTGGCGACGCAGGCCAAGGTCAGCGCGTCCCAACCGTCGTCGTCGGCGATTTTCGCGGCGGCGCGGACGACCGCGTCCCGGTTAATTCCGACGCGCTTCGCCATCTTGAGCGTCCTTCATGAAATCGATCACGGCACCTGCGACGATGTCGGGATACTCGACGTGCGGGTAATGCCCGGCGCCCTCGACCATCAGCTTCTTTCCATGCAGATGAGTCGCGGCCCAGTCGGCTTCGGCGGCGGGATCAGTAAAGTCGGAGTCGCGCGTGCCCATCACGATCAGGGCTGGAGCGTGAACCTTGGGAATGCGCGCCTCGCACGGAGCCTGCGACGCGAAGATCAGCGCCTTGGTGGCCTCGATGCGGCCGGGCTGCTTGAGATTTGCGACCAGCGCACTGCGATATGAACCGAGGTCGGCCGGCGGCGCGGTTTTGTAGAGCGAGCCGTAGTACATCGACCAGAACGACGGACCCCACGGTCGCATCATCGCGACTTTGAGAAACGCCAGCAGGAATGACGAGGTCGGTATCACGCGGGTGAACGGATCGATCAGCACGATCCCGGCGATGCTATCGGGAATCTCGGCGGCGGCCCATACGGCGGAGCCGCCGGCCATCGAGTTGCCGACGATAAAGGCTTTGCTCACGCCGAAATGACGAATCAGCGCGACGATATCGGCGCCGACGATCGCGGGCGAGTAGGCGGGCCAATCGACGCTCGATTCGCCGTGTCCCGGAAGATCCATCGTGACGACGCGGAAGCCCGCGGCGGCGAGTCGAGGCGCAAGGAAGCGATATTGCCCGCGCACGTCGCCGAGGCCGGGAACGCAGATGACCAGCGAGCCGGTGCCGCCGGAGTCGTCGTAGGCGATTTGGCCGCCGGGCAGTTTGAGAAATTGCGTGGCGGCGGTCGCGGGTGCTTGCTCGGCGCCCGCGGGAATGGCAGTGGCGAGGGTGAGCGCGGCTGCCGCGAGAACAAGATTTGTCGATGTACTAATCATCATAGGTATTTAACTAATATAATTAGTCCCATCATGCAAGCGGTCAAGCTCATCGCTCGAATCGGGCAACAATTTCACTGGTCAGTCGGGACGGACCAGGCCGGACAGGCCGGCGAATAGCAGCGGCGTGATCGTCCAGCCCGCGAGGATGTGCAGCCACAGGTACCATCGCAGCAGGCGGCTCGGGATTGAGCTTGCATCGCCGGGTTCGCCCTCGCGCTTCGTCCTGCCGCGCACGCTGTGGCGCGGATTGGGGCGCCAGTATTTGTCCTGGTGCAACTCGACCACCGGCAGAAAATTCTCGAGCGAATAGACGATCGGATTGAACACCGGGTAGTGCGGCGGCGCTTCTCCGCTGGCAACGAACTCGCGGTAAGGCCCTTCCTCAGTCGGCGTGATGATCCGCATCCGATAGCCCCAGCCGAATAGAATCGTGCCGAGGCCGACGAAGCCCGCGATCCACCACAGCGCACGCAGCGGCTTGTAGCCGAAGCCGATCGTGTATTGCAGCATCAGGCTCCACGCCTGCTGCGGGAGGCTCTCATGGCCGAAGCGGCGCTGCGCGATCTCCTTGGCCATGCGCACTTGAGTGGCGCCGTCGTCACGCCCCATCTCGCTCAGGACCGTCGCCAATTGGCGAAACGGCTGCGGATGGTATTTGGGTGGCTGCAACGCGAGCCATCGCAGGCGCGACGGCCCGTCTGTGGGAAGACTCAAAATGTTACCGTACACGAAGCCATTGAGTATGAGGTTGCCGGGGGCGGGCCAGCTAGCCTCGTCGTCCCAGATCGCGCCGGCGTGCACGTCCTCGAGGTTGAGCACAGTCGTCGGCGTATGCTTCACGTCAACCCAATAGAAGGTGCCGTCGATGGTCGCGCGCTCAGCGTCCAGCTTGCCATCGCCGCGGAATTCGGCGCCATGAATGCTGAGGTCGTGTCCGATCTTCGCCAGAGGCAAGTACACGATACCGTCGGTGACGAAGCCGTCCTGCAACACCACGTCGCCGGCGACGTTCGCCTCGATCAGGTTGACCGCGTCGTCGCCCGAGTCGAGGATTCTCGCGCCGGTCAAGTCGAGCGTCCCGTCGATTCGAGCGCGCATGAAGCTGATCGGGCCAAAATCGCCGTTCATAAAGGACGCGTCGCCGTGAATGTTCGCCGTGACGGCGAATACAGGACCGGTGCGCGAGCGCCGCACCGTTATATCCTGCAGGTGAGCGGAGAGCAGGTTGATTCCGTCGGGGACGTAGCAGCGGATTAGAGTCAGCGGCTTATCGACGGTGGCGTAGGAGAAATCGAGATTGCCGCTTATCCGCGCGCCGGCGAGTGCGAGTCCGCTGGGATGTACGAATCGCGATACATCGGGGTCACTGAGAAGCCATGCGATCAATTCGGCGCGTACGGTGCGATCCGGGCCCCAACTCTCCCCGTGCGCCGGATCGTTTGCGGCGTTGTCCGGATCGTCGCTGGGGCCGAACCACGGCACCTCGCGCAGCGGCGCCGCATGCAGGAGTTTCCGTTCAGCGGTGCTCAGCGAAGCGCCGAACTTCCGCTGTGCCATTCCGTCGAGCGCGACTTCCGAACTGTTCGAGTCTCCGAATGCAACCGGATCAGCTCGATGAGCTTCCGCGGCGAATGCTTGCGATACGACGAGCATCAGCAATGCGATTGCGATTGCGGCGTGGATGGTCTTTCGCTCGATGAACATGGCGGGAATCAACTCTTCGAGACCACTGCGCACGGTGGTCGGACGGGGAATATCAGCGGCGCGCCAGATGATGCAACCAAGCCGGGAGAATCGCGAGCGACGGATTTGAGCGTTTGCTTCGATCGCGAATACGATGCTTAGAGTTCACTGTCGCGGACGAAGTCGCGCGTTCACTTCTCGAAGGAGTCATAGGTGGAAGCTGCACAGGAGGAGAGGCTTGCCGCACTGCTGGCCGAGGTCCAGGTCGCTATTCTTGTCACGCAGGGGGAGCAGTGGCCGACGGCGACGATGCAGGCTTTCGCGGAGACGCCGGAGTTCGATTTGTTGTTTATCATGAACGACGCGTCGGAGAAGTTTCAGAATCTGCTCAAGCATCCATACGTCACCGTGTACCTGGACGCGCGCGAAAAGGGCAAGGTCGAGACCTTCGAGATCTCGCGCGTGCTGATCCAGGGGATCGCCAGCGAGGTCGCGCGTGACGGCGCCGAATGGGAGCCGATGAAGGAAATATTCCTGAAGAAGAGTCCCTTCGAAGCGCCCTTCTTCAAGTACCCGACGCTGCGCATGATGCGCGTCAGTCCCAGGCGGCTGTCCTACGCCGGCGCTGACCGCTTCACGTTCAAGGCGGAGTTCTGAGAATTGCGGGCGCGCATCGCGTACTGTAAGAAGGAACCGTGACGACTCTCGCCGACAAAATCGCACCATACGCCGCCGCCTTCCGGCGCGACGGCTTCGTCATGGTGCCCGACCTGCTCGGCGCCGACGAGCTCGAACGATACGGCGCGGCCGTCGATGAGGCAGTGGCGCGGCGCAAGCGCTCCGATACCCGCAAGCTCGGCGAGAAGACGCCTTACGAGCAGTCGTTCATCCAATGCATCAATCTGTGGGAGGATACGCCGGCGGTTCGGCCGCTCACGTTCCATCCGATTGTATGCGAGGCCGCCGCGCGCATCCTCGGCGTCGAGCGGATCCGGCTGTGGCACGACCAAGCGCTATATAAGGAAGCGGGCGGACGGCTGACCGACCCGCATCAGGATCAACCCTATTGGCCGATGACCGAGACCGACACGATCACCGCGTGGATTCCGTTCGACGGCTCGACACACGCCACCGGATGCATGGGCTATGTGCCGGGCTCGCACGCGGTCGGGCTGCGCGAGTTTGTGAATATCTTCAAGCCCGAAGACGCACTCGAAATCTTGAAGATGCCGCAGATCAAGGACACGCCGCCGGTGTGGGTCGAAGTACCGCGGGGCGGCGTCGCGTTCCATCACGGGCTGACCGTGCATATGGCAAAACCGAACCTCGGGTCTGGGACGCGGCGCGTGCATACGATGATTTTTTTCCGCGACGGCTCGACCCGCAAAAATAATTTCCCGCATGACTCGGTCGAGCGCTATCACGTCGAGATCGGCGCACCGATCGACAGTCCCGTGACGCCGATCGCATGGCCGCGAGCGACGGGCGACGTTCCCGCACCGCCCGACGCGCCAATCTCCCAGATTTTCGCGAAGGCGGTCGAGCTCGGCGCCTTTCCCGACAAAGCCGGCCGCGCCGACTGACTATTTGCAGTTCACGCTTTTGACTACGTTGGCGCCTCCACTGAAGCGCATGTTGCGATCGTAAACCACGTCGCATCGCGTGACACTCGCCGGTAGCTGCCGCGAGATCTGCGCGGTCGTATTCGCATAGTTGCACTGCAGCCAGTAGCCGCGATCGCTCTTCGCCAGTTGCCAGATCTGGATGAGGTTGTCGCCGCTCGTTTTTTCGTTGTCGGGCACCAGCGAAGCCTGCGCGGACGGAGGACCGTCGAAGATGGTGACGCCCGCAACCGCCGTCTGGTAGCCCGAGTAACTCACGGTCCAGTCCGGAGCCGGCGCGGAGGCTCTCTGCTCGACTGCTATTTCGGCCGGGCAGGACGACTCGGCGCGCGCGATTTGAGCCACCGCAATCGCGCACGCGACCGCAACCAGGCTGAGCACCATTCGCTTCATCTCGAATTTCATCGGCGCAAGTCTAGAATGTGCCGCGAGGAAAAACGAGTGCGGGGCGGAGTCACGAAGTCGATTCGCGCTTCCGCCCCGCGGATAGGTACGTCTTTCGCGGGCTCGCCGCGGGCCGAACGGGGTTACCGTTCGACGCCAGGTCTTTTGAAATATGGTCTGGCCGGCCGCGCGATTATCACGATCGCGATAGCCACTCCTGCCAACAACGATAGAACTTCCATCATACTAACTCACTTGCGCGCGTGCGGATCTTGCGGTCGATCGAACAGCGCACGATTTCAGGTCGATTGTCCTTCGGCTCGCCGAGCCGCACTTGCAAATCGCTTGTGTGCTCGTGCAGCGACGCGCGCATCTGTCAGGAGATTTTCTCAGGAACGCTGCGGGGAGGCCGATCGAAGGCGATTCTATTCGCGCGAAATCGGATCCTTCCCGTGCGTGTTATGCGATGCGTCTTTGCTTACAGGCTCACGAACGAAAGAACGATGTACGCCAGGGTGAGGAATGCGAATGCAACACCGGGCAATTCGCTGAGCAGACTGTTTTGCGCGATACGATCCGCCGCGACAGTTTCGGTCTGCTCCTGCACCTGCTGAAAGCCTGCGAGTCTCTGATTGATCGTGGTAGCAGCCATTTTCCTTGCCTCCCGTTAGAGTTCGTCGTCAGCAGTGGTAGAGCAAGGCTGGTGCCAATGACCTAAGTGTTTATTTCATTCAACTATTTTCGATGGGCGCAGTCTTTATCATTTGCGATTCGCAAAACGTTGGCTCTTTATCGCGAAAACCCCGCCATTTGCGCAGACTCGGTCGGGGCAGGCGCGCGACTGCATGCAGCCGATTCACATCGTCGCGATGGTTCCTATTGTTACGCACGCGTTACGGACGCGGCGGCTGCTCGATGGCTCCCACGGCGTACGCGACGGCGGCCGACAACGTCAGCAAGTCCGCCCGGCTCTGGACAATCGTGTAGCGCGCGTTGGCGAGATCGCGATCGGCGGTCAGCAACTCGACGATCGTGCTAAGCCCCTGCTTGTACGTATCGAGATTCGCGTCGTAGGACTCCTGCGACGCGGCCAACAAAGCCTTGGCATACTCGTAGCGGCTGAGCGCGGTCTGGAATTCATAGTATGCGCGCCACACGGAGCTGATCGCATCGACCTCGAGCGTCTTGAGCTGCGCGCCGGCGGCGTCGCGATCAGCCTCGGCCTGGCGGACGTCGTTGAGACGTTTGAAACCGGTGAAGAGGTCCCAGTTGATCGTCAGCAGCGCGGTGTATTGCGGCTGGTTTGCGACGACGTTCGGCGTTTCATCGAATTTGTAGTCCCAGTTCTGGGTGCCGTAATTGCCCGTGATTCCGATGGTCGGGTAGAACTGCGCCTTCGCCTGTTCGACGGCGGCGCGTCTTGCATCGAGCGTCGCGACCTGGGCCGCGAGATCGGGCCGACTACGCACGGCGGTTTCAATAAGTTGATCAACTTGGGTGCCCAGTCCCGCGGGAATCGGGAGGCTCTCGAGGCTCGGCACGTCGAGCGGGGTGTTGGCGGCGACGCCCAGCGCAACGGCCGTGCTTGCCTGCGCTTCGCGCACCAGCAGATGCGCGCTGGCGAGATCGTATTGCGATTGCGCCACGGTCTGGCGCGAGAGCAGCAGCTGTGGCTCAGTCGCCAGCCCGAGATCGACGCGGCGGCTGACGGCCTCGTCGTCGGTCTTCGCCAGCTCGACGTTTTGCTCAGCGGCCTGTACCGCGGCCTTGGCCGCGCCGATCGCATAAAACGAGCGCTGCGTTGCGAACACGACGTCCTGGAGCTTGCGGTTGAACGAGAAGTTCGCGGCCGCGAGCTGCGCACGCGCGGCGGCTGCGCCGGCGTCGCGGCGTCCAAAGTCGATCAGCGTGTAGGTGAACTCGATCATCGGGGTGATTTGCCACTGCCTGAGGACGGCGTTCTGTCCCGGCAGTTCGAAGATTTCGCGCTCGTACCCACCCGGGGCTTGCGCGCTCACGTCAGGATAGTACGGTGCGCGCGAGGCTCCGTATGCGGCCGCCGCTGCGCGAGCTTGCTCCCAGGTCTGCCGCGTTTCGGGATTGTTGCTGAGCGCGATGTCGATTAGCGCGGGCAGGTCGTACTTGTTGCCGGCGCTGGAGACGCGCGGCTCCGGAATCGTGCTTGGCGGCCGCTCCTGGGTCGGAATTACATATTCGTTTGACTTCGATACCCACGCACGGTCCGATTCCGCCGGCGAGAATTTGTCGGGATACACTTCGGGCTGCTCGGCAAAGTAAGTGCAACCGTTCACGCTTAGCGCGAGACCGAGCGCGGCGACGATGAGCTTCCGAGTTGTGCGACCCATTTCAAAACCGATATTCATATAAAGATCCCCACCTACCGTTGGCTGGCTTCGGAACATTGAATCTCGCGACGTGCGTTGGCACAATCCGGCGCGTACAATCTGTCCCGCATGCGATCCCCCGACCCGACCTGCATCCGATTCGCGCTGCCGATTGCCGCCGCACTGCTGCTCGCCGGATGCGACCCCGTGATTAATATCGCGGGTGCGAATTTTCCAAGCTGGCTATTCTGCGCGATTTGCGGCTTCATTTTGACCGTCGCGATCCGCCCACTCTTCGTGGTAACCCGCCTCGAGGGCTACTTGTGGCCGCGGCCAATTGTGTATTCGAGCCTCGCCATTCTCATGGGATGCATCGTGTGGCTTGTCTTCTTCAATCGAATCTGATGACTACCGCGATGCCAAACGAGACCGAGACCGGCAACGCTTCGCTGACCTTGCGCTTCGCGGGCCACCTGCTCAGCGCCGCCATCGTAATCGCCACGGTCATCGTCGGTCTCTACGTCGCACGCCTCTACTACCAGTATCCACGCACCGACGACGCTTACGTTCGCGCCAACTCCGTCGGCATCGCGCCGCACGTCAGCGGGCCCATCACCGAACTGCCGATTGTCGATAATCAGTACGTCAAGCAGGGCGACTTGCTGTTCGTGGTCGATCCACGGCCGTATCAAGCGGCGCTCGACGCCGCAGTCGCCAAGCTTCAATTGACCGAACTCGATATTCGGGCGCTCGAGGACGCGATCCGAACCGCGCATTCCGATCAAGTCCGGCTCGAAGCCGACGCCGCGTACGCGAGGCAGTATCTCAATCGGATTCAGCCGCTGCTGGCCAAACATTTCGTCACCGCCAACAACGTCTTCAACGCGCGCTCGCAAGCCAACGCTGCCCAGGCCGCGGTCGAGTCCGCGCAGTCCGACGTGCGTAAGGCGCAGAACCAGCTCGGCCAGTACGGCAACATCAACGCGCTGCGCAAAGCCGCGGAGGCCGCTGTTTACAACGCGAAACTCAACGTCGGTTACTGCTACGTCCGCGCGCCCTACAACGGCTGGGTTACCAATCTCAACATCGCGGAGGGCCAGTATGCCAATGAAGGCTTGCAAGTCGTCAGCCTCATTGACGATCGCAAGTGGTACGTGATCGCGAATTTCCGCGAGACCTTTCTCTCGCACATCGAACCCGGCATGACCGCCGAGGTTTTCATCCTCGCCTATCCCAACAAGCGCTTTCGGGGCCATGTGCAAGGCGTCGGATGGGCGCTGTATCAGCAAAACGGCGCGACCGTCGAGGGTCTGCCGCAGACTGAGCCGACGCTCAACTGGGTGCGGCTCTCGCAGCGCTTCCCCGTCCGCATCGTGCTCGACGACCGCGACCCGAAGTTTCCGTTCCGGATGGGTACTACAGCGGTCGTGACAATCCAGGGCTATCGCGATCGTTCAGCGCAATCAGGATTCCCGCCGGCAGAGCAATAATTGACCATGGCCGGCTTCGCCAAACCGGAGATTGGTCTCGCGGAGCCATTTGGCTGGTTCGATCAGCTTGCCGCGTTGCTTATTCGGGAGCTCGCGCCCAACTCACGAAAACTCCGCACTGCCCTTCGCATGACCGCGATTGCCACGATCGGCGCAGCCCTGGTGGTGAGCTGTCACGTCAACAACCAGCTCGGAACCTACATCGTATGGCTCCTCGTGGGAGCGGGACCGATGCTGGCGCTCCGCAGGGCGGTTGCGTTTCTGATCGCGGAAGCGTTCGCGCTGGCCGCGTCAGTGCTGATGGCGGGTATATTGGTGGAAACGCCGTGGCTCCTGCTCCCGTTTCTCTTCGCGGTGATTTCGTTAACGACGTACGTCGGAGCGACATTCAAGCTCGGCGCCCCGCTGCTCCTTATCCAGGTGGTCTGCCTCGATACGTTCTACAGCGTGGTATTTGCGCCCGACCAAATCGGTTGGGCCGCGGCGGGCATTTTCGGCGGCAGCGTGATCGCCTTCGGCACCATCGTCCTGTTCGACAACTGGCTATGGCCCGACCGCGCTGAAGAGATCCTGCTGGAATCGCTGGGCGCGAGCGTCGCGCGCGATCGCTCGCGGATGCTCGAAGCTGCGAATTACTACCTGAATCCCCAAAGCGCGCCGCGACCGGCGTTGCCGCCGCCGACTTCCGATCTTCCCGCAGACATGGATCTTCTGAATCGAGCTGCGGCCGAGGGTGTCTCCGAACATCGCCAGGCGATCCTGCTCGCGGCTGTCACCCGCGTCGCGCGCATCGGTCTCGAAGTGGATCGCCTGATCGTCACCGCGCGCCAAAAGCTCCCGGCAGAAGTTCGCGCGATGGTCCGGCCTGAAATTCAGGCGAGCGTGGATGCGATTGCGACGGTATTGGACGAGCTCGCCCACGAGCTGCCGACGCACGTCGCCGTCGGGGTCGACAATACCCCTCCTGCCTCGCGGACCCGCGCGCGAGAGATGCTCGACGCCCTCAGTACTCGCATCCTCCAGGTCAGACCGACCTATATCGGCAAAGTGAGTTCGGCCGAGCTCGAAAATTTCGCGGAGTTCACCGATTCGCTCGCAGTGCTGACCGGACACATCGAGCGCCTGCTCGACGAACCGCCGCAGCCACCCGCCGCGGCGCCGGCGAAAGGTGCGACCCCGCGATTGAGCGACGCTCTGGATCCCGCGGCTGTCCGCTATTCGCTGAAGGTCGGCGCCTGCGTGGTGATCGGTTATGTGATTGGCATCATCGACCACCGTCCCGAGCTGAACACCATCCTGACGACGGTGATAATAACCGCGCTCCCCACCTACGGCGCGGCGCTCCGCAAAATGAATCTGCGAATCGTTGGCGCGGCAATCGGCGGCGTGATTTCGCTCCTGACGATCATCGTCGTCACACCCAACTTCTCAACTCTTCCGGCTTATATGATCGCGGTCTTCGTAGTCTTTTACATTTCCGCGTACTGCTCTCTCAGCAGCGGACGGGTTGCATACGCTGGCAAGCAGATCGGTACGACCTTCGCCTTGGTGTTCACCGGCTTGAGCCCGGCCCTCGACATCTATGAGCCGCTCTGGCGCATCTGGGCAATCTTGCTGGGCACGATCGTCGTGGCAGTCGTCACTTTCATCCTGTGGCCCGAGTACGCCGGCGATTCCCTGTTGCCTCGGCTGCGTAAAGTTATTCGGGACACGCTTTCGCTGGTTCCCGGTGGTTCCGCTGCGAACGCCGAGAATGAGATCCAGCGGACTAATTCGGCGACCATGCGCTCGCTCGCCGAAATTCTGGAGGTCGCCGACGACGCGCAAGTCGAAGGCCGCACCAGCCTGGTCAACCACAACGCAATCGTCGAGGCGGCGGGAACGCTCCGGCGCATCGCGAACCGGCTAGCCTCGATAGCGACCAGCCGCATCACCAATCCTCTGCCGCAACTGGACCCGGTGACCGAATCGGCGCGCGAGGCGGTGTTCGACGCGATTCGCCGGCATCTGGAGTCGTGGCTCGAATTCTTCAGCGGCGCCGACAGCCTCAACGCCGCGGCCGCGCAGCAAGTTGCGCGAACGCATTCTACCGATGATATGGAAAAACCGCTCGAGCGGTTCGGCTCGCGGGTAGAGGAACGGGAATTCGCGCGAATCGGTTCGTGGACACTGGAGCAGCGGCGCGTGCTCCTGGCCGAGCTGCACTCGATGCGCCGCCTCGAATACCTGCTCACCCAGTTGAATCGATGGCTCGCGGAAATCCCCGGCTCATCATCGACGCCTCCACGCTGAGCGTGCAAGGCAATCTGACGCCCTCAGGCGCAGGACCTCACGAGCCGCACCGCTTGCAGACGATTCCTAGGCCGCCAGGCTGCCCGTCTTGCCCCGACGGAGCTCGCCGGTCCCCGGTTTCGCGCTCCTTGTGGATGCGGCGCGTTCGGCACGCATGTTCGGCAACGCCGACCATACCAGCACGACCACGGTAAGAGTGAGGAGATTTGCAACTATCAGGGTGGTGATTCCCATGGGCTACCCCGCTGTGACGGAATTTGAAGTTACCCTACGTTTAGTAGGATAACACTACAGCACCGTCCAAGTCCAGCGTCGAGCGGCCGGCATTTGCCGCGTGCTTTTCTTCGTATGGACACCGGGTGCAGGGGTCACCTCTGCTGAAACCCACGGTGGGTTTCATTTCAATTAAGCGTATCGTCATTCCGGTTGACCGCATCGCTCGACTCGGCCTTTAATGCGCCCATGGCTGGAATTGTTTCCTACGGTTCGTACGTTCCCTATCGACGACTCAAGCGCTCCGCGATCGCGGCCGTGCTCGGCACTCCCGCCGGCAAGGGCGAGCGCGCAATCGCGAGCTTCGACGAGGACAGCGTCTCAATGGCCGTCGAGGCGGCGCGCGACGCGCTGAAAGCCGCGCCGCCCGGCGACGTGCAGGCCCTAATCTTCGCGACCACGACGCCGCCCTATGCGGAAAAACTCAGTGCTGCGGTGATCGGCGCAGCCGCTCAGCTCCCGGCCGAAATTCGCGCGTCGGATATGACCGGCTCAGTGCGCGCGGGAATGTCGGCGTTGCTGCAAGGCGCGGACGCGGTCAGCGGCGGCGCGAAGCGCGCGCTCGTCGCGATCGGCGATTGCCGACTCGCCGCGCCCGAGGGTAAGGCCGAGCAGACGACCGGCGACGGCGCGGTCGCGTTCGTGCTCGGTGCTGACAATGTGATCGCCGAAATCGAGGCGACCGCCTCGCTCACGCGCGAGCTCCTCGACACCTGGCGCGCTCAAGGCGAGCGTTTCGCGCATTCGTGGGAAGAGCGTTTCACTCTCACGCAAGCGCATTCTCCGCTGCTCGGCACCGTTATCAAGAACGTGCTCGAAAAGGCCAAAGTCGCGCCGACTGATCTGTCCAAGATAATCCTCGACGCGCCCAACGCCCGCGCAGCCGACGAGATCGCGCGCGCGCTCAAGATCGATCCAACAAAATTTTCCGATTCATTTGCGCTCACGGTCGGGCAGACCGGCGCCGCGCACGCAGGCCTGATGCTCTCCGCCGCGCTGCCGTCAGCGAAGCCCGGTGATCGAATCCTGGTCGCGACGGTCGCCGACGGCGCCGACGCGATCCTGTTCCGCGTCACGCCCGCCAACGCCGCCTTCAAGCCGATGCATTCCGTCGGCCGCATGATCGAGTCCAAGGGCGACGTGTCGTACGCCAACTATCTCAAGTGGCGCGAGATTCTGCCGACCGAGCCGCCGCGCCGTCCCGACCCCGACCGGCCGGCGGGACCGCCGATGATGCGCTCCGAAAAGTGGAAATTCGGCTTCATCGGTTCGCGATGCACCAATTGCGGGACGCCGCAGCTTCCGCCGCAACTCGTGTGCGTGAAATGCCACAAGCGCGGCTTCATGGAGCCGTACCAGTTCGCCGACCGCACCGCGAAAATCGCCACCTACGCAATCGATCGCCTCGCCTATTCTCTCAATCCGCCGACTGTTAACGTCGTGATAGACTTCGTTGGCGGCGGCCGCTTCCTGTGCGAGATGACCGACTGCGAGCCCGACAAGGTCGCGATTGGCGACGAGGTCGAAATGACGTTTCGCCGGCTGTTTACCGCCGACGGCGTCAACAACTATTTCTGGAAAGCACGCCCGAGGCGTTAAGTGGAGCGGGCCGCCGTGCCCGCCTCTGAGGAGAAAATTATGGCTAGCAGAGGAATCAAGGACCGCGTCGCGATCATCGGGATGGGCTGTACCAAGTTCGGCGAGCATTGGGACAAGGGTCCCGACGATTTGCTCGTCGATGCGGCCTACCAGGCTTACGAATCCGCCGGCGTCGAGCCCAACGACGTCGACGCGTACTGGCTCGGTACGATGGGCTCCGGCATCTCGGGTTTGACGCTCAGCGAGCCGCTCAAGATTCAGTACAAACCGGTGACGCGCGTCGAGAACATGTGCGCGACGGGTTCCGAGGCTCTGCGCCAGGCATGCTATGCGGTCGCGTCGGGCGCGTTCGACATGGCGATGGCGATCGGCGTCGAGAAGCTCAAGGACTCGGGCTACTCGGGCCTGGTCGGCAATGCGCCGCCCAACGACGGCACCGAGGGCAGCATGACGGCGCCCGCGTCGTTCTCGCTGCTCGCGCCCGCGTACTTCAAAAAGTACGGACTCGACCCCGACAAGGGCAAGGACGTGCTCACGCGCATCGCGTGGAAGAATCACAAAAACGGCGCGAAGAATCCCAAGGCGCAGTTCCAGAAGGAAGTGTCGCTCGAGACGATCAAGAACTCGCCCAAGATTGCCGACCCGCTCGGCATCATGGATTGCTCGGGCGTGTCGGACGGCTCGGCGGCCGCGATCGTCGTCCGCGCCGAGGACGCCCACAAGTACTGCAAGAATCCCATCTACATCAAGGCGCTGTCGTTCATCGCGGGACCTGCTGAAGGGCCGCTGTCGCAGGATTACGATTTCACGACCTTCCGCGAAGTCGTCGCCACCGCCAAAGACGCGTACGCGCAGGCGGGCATCACCAATCCTCGCGAGCAGATCAGCATGGCCGAGGTGCACGATTGCTTCACGCCGACCGAGCTCGTGCTCTACGAAGATCTCGGCTTCAGTCCGCGCGGCACCGCATGGCAGGACGTGATGGACGGCTTCTTCGACCTCGAAGGCAAGCTGCCGGTGAATCCGGATGGCGGCCTCAAGTCGTTTGGGCATCCGATTGGCGCGTCGGGCCTGCGCATGATGTATGAGATGTGGCTGCAGATGCGCGGCGAAGCCGGCGCGCGCCAGATCAAGAATCCGAAAGTAGGCCTGACGCACAACCTCGGCGGCGCGCCCGGCCGATGCGTCAGCTTCGTCTCGGTAGTAGGCAGCCAGGTCGGCTAACTCCGTTTGTCATTCAGAGCGAAGCGAAGAATCCCGGTTCTTTTGCCAGACTGATCACAACGGCCGGCATCATCGAATGCCGGCCGTTTTCATTCGGACGACCGCGATGCAGGACTTAACGCGACTACTCAAACGAATCGGTATCGCCGCGGTGGCGTTGCTGATCATCTGGTACATCGGCGACTACCTTTCCCTGAGGATGAGGCGCGCGCCTACCAGCGTCGTACAAATCACCAGTTTCTACGCAATCCCGCAGAAGGACGGTAAGACATCCTTCGAACCCGGCGAGGCCGCAACCGAGACCTGCGTCAATTCGATGTTCCCGCACATGGGCTACCGCCCGTGCTGGTACGTAAAGCGCCACAGGAATCAGCAGATAAATCTTTGAGGCCGCGACGCATTAACCAATCGGAGGGCTCTGTGGCAGTATGTTCACTGAGAGTCAGCGGCTAACAAGCCGTTCAAGCTCAGATGAGTTACAAATTCTGCGCTGCCTTCCTTTCTTCCGTTCTATTGATCGCCTGCCCACTTCTCGATGCGGCTTACTGCCGGGCGACGGCTTCAGGGTCGAACGGCGCAGATAACAGCGTCGCTGAATATCTTGATGGTGCGAAAGAAAACACGCATGGCGAGGATCATCGCCAGGTACTCAAGCAAGCGCTGAACGATATGCTCGATTTGCCAGTCAAGAAACTTCGCGACAAATACTATCCGGACTACGAGATGCGCCGGGACTCTTGGTCGATCACTGTAATCCTGGAGCGTTACATCGTGCCCAAGCGCCAGGATCTGACGATCAGCGACAACAAGTTTTTCGATGATATGAAAAAGCCCGAAGCGCAACGAGTGATCGATGAATGGTTGGTGAAACTGAGTCGCGAGGACCTAACAGGATCCGGTTCAACGGGTCCTCGCAACACCGTGGAAGACTACCTCAATGGCGCCGAGGAACAGGTCGAAACCAACGATCAGGAGGCCGTAATCAAGCAGGCCTTCGCCGATATGCTATACGAACCTGTCGAGAGTCTTCGGAAGAAACGTTATCCGGACTACCAGTTGCACCCTCACAAATGGCCAATAACAGAAGTCTTAACCAGCTATTTCCTTCCCGATTCTTTCGCCGGGTTCGACGACGACGAGTTTTTCCGCGACTTGAAGAAGCCCGAAGCTCAAAAAGTGATTCAAAGGTGGTTCGACCACATGAATAACCCTGACGGCAAGAACGGTCCGGCCCGAGAAGAACGGCCGTGACCAAACGCCCGCCGTGAGGTTCCTATGCCACGATGTCATCTCCATCCAGGCCGAGAAGCAGTCTGGGAATACAATCGAGTTGAGTACTGCGCCAAATGTGAATCCCAAATTCTCGCCGCGATTAAGGCCTTGCGTATCGATGTCGAACCGAAGGAGTGTTTCATCAGATATCCAAGGCATGACTATTGGGAGCCGATTCCAGGAACCGGTTGCGCCCATTGGATGGCGCACGAGAAACAAATTCAATCGGGCCGAAGCGACGAGAAATGCCTGTTCGGTTACACCTTTCGTGTTCACGTGCTCGCAGACACATGTAGTGAGGTGCCGTCGGAGAATGTCCGAAGCGGCGACATTTGGATTAGCGATGAGGAAGATCATGCAGGTCTGGTCATTCGAGTCATGCCAAACCTTTACCCTGATGAAATTCCTGAAATCACCATCTGCCACGATTCAAGCAGACAGAACGGCGTAGCCATCAATGATTTTTAAGACCTACTTTCACGGACGAGGTTGGTTCTGCCGCTGACGCATTTTGTGGCTAATCCCCTTAACCGAGGCGAGCTAAGTCGAGGCCACGCGCGGCGCTCTGATCTCACGCTGCCCGGTCGCGAGGACGAACCTCTCGCTCGATCCTCTCCGCCAGCTTGTCCTTGGTGCTCTCCAAATCGTAACGCCCCTGAATATTGATCCAGAACTGCGGCGACGTTCCGAAGTATCGACCCAGCCGCAACGCCGTGTCGGCAGTGATCCCGCGCTGACCTGCGACGATCGCGTTTATCCGATTGCCCGGCACCCGCAGCGCCAGCGCCAGCTGATTCATGCTGAGCCCAAGCGGCTTCAGGAATTCCTCGCTCAGAATCTCGCCGGGATGAATCCTCAATCTCTTTTTTCTCGCATGATGCCTTCTATCCTGGCCTCTCTCTATCAGGAAATCTTTGCATAACCCGGCCCGCAGTTCTTCCCCTCGCCCAGCCGGCGAGAGCCGCGGCCCCTGAGAGCAAAGTAGCGCGCTGCGCGCAACTTTGCGCTTTCACACTGGGTGTAGGGGTCACCCCTGCCGCCCGCCGCGAAGGCGATTATTCTGTGAACGCCCTCCGAGGTTATCGAGGGCGAAACTTTGGCGGGGGAGTTACGTCTATTATTCCACTGGAAACCGCCGATTGACCCGATCATAATTGAGCATCGCTGATGAAATTGCCGAGCAGGAAAAATAGCGCGTGGATCCTCACGATCGCAGCGCTGATCGTGATTGGCTGGTGGTACTTTTTCGCCCCCAGCTCATCTGGAATGAGAATTGTCACCGCCCGCGTCACCGAAGGGCCGATCGTGCGGTCGGTTACTGCTACCGGCACCGTCAATCCGGTCATCACGGTGCAGCTCGGCACTTACGTGTCGGGTCCGATCACCGCGATCTATAAGGACTACAACGCGCCGGTAAAGAAGGGCCAGTTGATCGCGAAAATCGACCCGCGGCCCTACCAGGTGACGGTCGATATCGCGCATGCGACGCTGGCGAACGCGATAGCGCAACTCGGCAAAGACGAGGCCGACCTCGCCTACAAGAAAGTCACCTGGCAGCGCGACTCGGCCTTATATAAGGACGACTCGGTCTCGAAGGATACGCTGGATTCGGCGTACAGCGCGTGGCAGGAGGATGTCGCGCAGGTCAATCTCGACAAGGCCAACGTGCAGCAGCAGAAGGCCAACGTCAAAGCTGCCGAGTTGAATCTGAATTACACCAACATTGTTTCGCCGGTCGATGGCACCGTGGTCTCGCGCAACGTCAACGTGGGCCAGACGGTGGCAGCGAGCTTTCAGACGCCGACGCTGTTTCTGATCGCGCAGGACCTGACCAAGATGCAGGTGGACTCGAATGCCAGCGAGTCCGATATCGGCTACGTCAAGGAAGGGCAGAAGGCGACCTTTCGGGTGGACGCGTTTCCCGACCGCGATTTCGAAGGGATCGTCAGCCAGGTTCGGCAGGCGCCGATCACGGTCCAGAACGTGGTGACCTACGACGTGGTGGTGAGCGTGGAAAATCCCGAGCTGCTGCTGAAGCCCGGGATGACGGCCAACGTGAATATCGTGACGGCGTCGAAGCCCAAGGTGGTGCGGGTTCCGATCGACGCCTTGCGCTTCTCGCCGCCGGGACAGCCACCGGCTGATTCCGCGGCGCTGGATGGAGCGCCGGGCGCGCAGACCCGGGTCTGGGTGCTCGACAACCGCAAGGTCACACCGGTCTCGATTACTACCGGGCTCAGCGACGGCACTTGGGTCGAAGTCGCCGACGGCGACCTTGAGGCGGGAGATCGTGTGGTGACGGACGAGGTTCGCACCGCGGGATCGCATTCGTCGGGCAGCGGATCGCACGCCGGCGGCGGGATGGGTGGCGGCGGGATGCCGCATCTGCCGCATTAGCCGCGGATCGTTTTCGAATGAACACCGTTATTCAAATCATCGGCATGACCAAGACCTACGTGCTTGGCGATATCGAGGTTCATGCGCTGCGCGGAGTTGACCTGACGATCGAGCGCGGCGAATTCGTCGCGGTGATGGGTGCGTCGGGCTCGGGCAAATCGACGCTGATGAACATGCTGGGATGCCTGGACCGGCCGACCAGCGGCCGTTACATCCTGGAGGGGGAGGACGTCGCGCAGTTGAACGAGTCGGAGCTGGCGACGATCCGCAGCCGCCGCATCGGATTCGTTTTTCAGAACTTCAACCTGCTGTCGCGGACCTCGACGCTCGAGAACGTCGAGCTGCCGCTGTTCTACTCGGCGTGGACCGCCGACGGAGAGCATCGCGCGGCCGACCTGGTGAAACTGGTGGGGCTGGCCGGGCGCGAGCAGAACCATCCGAATCAACTCTCGGGCGGCCAGCAGCAGCGCGTGGCGATCGCGCGCGCGCTGGTGAATCGTCCTTCGATACTGCTGGCCGACGAGCCGACCGGAAATCTCGACTCGACCAACTCGGCCGAGATAATGGACGTGCTCACCAACCTCAATCGCGAACAAGGCATCACGGTAATCGTGGTGACGCACGATCCCGACGTGGCGGCGTACGCGGACCGGATCGTTACGTTTCGCGACGGCGTGATTATCTCGGACACGCGCAAGGAGGGAACCGCTGCGCACGTTGCGACACACGCGATGCGGCAACCGGAGCCGGGGTCGCAAGCGGTGTCGGTCCTCGACGAGACGTGGACCTTTGCCAGCATGGCGGTGGTGGCGGCGGGGCGCGCGATTCGGCGTAACAAGCTGCGCGCCGCGCTCACGATGCTGGGTATTTTCATCGGCGTGGCGGCGGTGATCGCGATGGTCGCGGTGGGCGACGGGGCGCGATCGTCGGTCGAGGCGCAAATCAACAGCCTCGGCACGAACCTGCTGGTCGTGCTGCCGGGCGCGACGACCGCCAACGGCGTGCGCGCGGGATTGGGCAGCAATTCAACGCTGACGGTCGGCGACGCGGAGGCGATCGCGCGTAGTGGCGGGCCGATCGCGCTGGTGACGTACATGGACCGGCAGGTGTCGCAGGTGGTTGCGGGCAATCGCAACTGGAGCACCAACATCCAGGGCACGACGTTGAATTATTTTGCGATCCGTGACTGGCAGCCGTTGATCGGACGGATCTTCACCGACTCTGAAGAAAAAGCGGGCGCGGCCGTGTGCCTGCTCGGACAGACGGTGGTGGATAATCTTTTCGGCGAGGGACAGAATCCGGTCGGCGCGACGGTTCGGGTCAAGAACTTCCCGATGAAAGTGATCGGCGTGCTCTCGATTAAGGGACAAACCAGCTACGGACAGGACCAGGACGACGTGGTAATCGTGCCGTTCAACACCGCCGAGCGCAAAGTCCTGGGCGTATCGGCGCCGCAATCGACGCCCGCGCCGGCGGCGGTCGCCACGGCGAGCACGGTAAACTGCGCCACCTGCGTTTACTCGTCGGTGCCGACGACCAATTCGGTTTACAGCTCGACCACCGAGGAGACCAACGCGTACGGCGCGGCGGCAAAAATCACCGGCGTCGTCAATTCGATGTACGTCAAGGCGACCGATTCGGGAGAGGTTGACAACGCGATTGCGCAAATCACGCGCGAGCTCCACGAGCGGCATCATATCCAGCCCAAGCAGGACGACGACTTCACGGTGCGCAATCTCAGCGAGATAGCGGCGGCGTCGGAGAGCGCGACGCAGGTGATGACGATGCTGCTGTTGTCGGTCGCCTCGATTTCGCTGCTGGTCGGCGGCATCGGCATCATGAACATCATGCTGGTGTCGGTGACGGAGCGGACGCGCGAGATAGGAATCCGCATGGCGATCGGCGCGCGGCGGATTCATATCATGCTGCAGTTCCTGGTCGAGGCGATGCTGCTGTCGGCGATGGGCGGGTTGGCGGGAGTGATCCTGGGCATCCTGGTGTCGAAGCTGATATCGGCGCTGGCGGAATGGCCCACGCTGGTTTCGCCGACGGCGGTGGCGGGGGGATTTCTTTTTTCGGCGGCGGTGGGCGTTTTCTTCGGATATTATCCGGCGCGCAAGGCGAGCCTGCTGCATCCGATCGACGCGCTCCGCTACGAGTAGCCTGAGCGGGCACGCGCGGTCCTTATTTTCGATCTACATTCCTGTCGCAAAATCGGACCCTTAGCCCATTATTTCAAGTTGTGCTTTACATTACCGTTACTTATGTTTGCTGACTCGTTATGAAGTAGAAATAATCAATTGTGCTTGTCTCCCCGGAACATCTGTGATGCGCTGGTGGTTATCATTATGTTCAGGCCTGCCTTTTCGCAGTCGCCAGGAGGTTTCCCAAGAATGTTTTCCAGTTGTACCCGCATCGCATGGAAAGTAGCGGGTGTCGGCACGCTCATGTTGAGCATCGGTCTGTTCGCCGTCACCGCCCGGGCCGGAGTAAAGCCCGGAGACGTAATCACTCCGCAGAACGCGGCGCAGGTCAAAGACCTGGTGTCGCCGGGCGTCTACTACATGGTGACGCACGGAATGCAGATGGACATCGTGCCCTCCGAGCGCGTCGATTGGCCGCCTCCGTACAAGGACGCGACCGAGAAGTACTCCTCGCAGGTCCGCCTGACTGACGACCATCGCTCGCTGATCGGCTACGTCGCCGGCCAGCCCTTCCCGCTGATCGACACCAACGACCCGCAAGCCGCCGAGAAGATCATGTGGAACAACGTGTTCCGCCCGATCAGCACCGACGATTACGATCTGCGTTTTTTCGATTGCCAGATCG
This sequence comes from uncultured delta proteobacterium, assembly GCA_963711565.1. Classification (GTDB taxonomy): domain Bacteria; phylum Desulfobacterota; class Binatia; order Binatales; family Binataceae; genus Binatus. The sequence goes on from CAVQEQ010000003.1 coordinate 1,559,747, forward strand.
AGTACGTCAACCCTGGTCATGCGCAGAAGGTCGTCAATGACATCCAGGTTGGCCATTACGCGGGTTACGACTTGGTCGGCCGCACCGAAGTCGAGCCGCTGCCGGTCGATCCTGACTTTCAAAAGACCGGGCGCCTGTGGCTGTTCGGCCTGTACCCGATTCTCGCGCCCGAGGAAGCGCGCGGCCAGGGCCTGATTCGTTATCGCTACGCGGCGCCCAAGCAGGGCGACGACACCTGGAGCTGGAATCCGGGCAGCCGCCGCGTGCGTCGCTTGAACGAGTCGCTGAACAGCACCGCGACGGGAGCGCAGAGCTTCGACCCCGATCACTATTCAGGATTCAATCCGAAGACAGAAGAATACGATTACAAGTTCCTGGGTGAGAAAGAGATGCTCGCGGTGGTTCACGCACGGCATTCGCCCGAAGTGACCTGCCCGACCGATGGCGGCGCGTCAGCCTGCCCCGAGGATTGGGAGATGCGTCACATGTACGTAGTCGAGGCGACGCCGAATCGCGAGATCGGCCAGGCCGGCAACGTGCTGGACAAGGATACCGTCGTGTATATGGACTCGGAAGTATGGTTCGAGCCGTACGTTGACGGATACGACCAGAAGGGCGCGCTGTGGCGCACCAATATTTTCTGGGCGGCGTATCGCGACCGTCCGGTGCCCGACGCGAAGGTCGCAATCTATCCGTTCAAGCGCGAGTTTATCGTGGGTTCGGCCCGCTATGACGTACAGTCGGGTTTCGCGACGATGTGTTACCTGCCGGGGCAGAACACGCCCGAGCGCGAATGCTGGTACATCAACATGGGCGCGGTGGACAAGGATTTCTTTACCACCCAGTCGATGGTGAAGGCGGCGCCGTAAGCGAGTTAACTATATAAATCAGGGGCTTATGCCCTGATAGAGCCCGGCGGGGCGGTGCGGCGAAATAGCCTCATCGCCCCGCTCCTATTTTGCCCCGGCAACGTCTATTAGTAGAATTAAGGAACATTTTGATGATATTTGGGCGTGGATACTTGACTCCGAAAAAATTCGCGACCCAGAATTGGAGTCCTTAATGACGGAAGGAGGTTGTACCTGATGGTCATGCATGCTTTGGGGAATTTGGGGAAGACAAAGTTGCTCAGCGTGGGGACGCTGGCGATCGGGTTATGTCTCTTCGCTGCCTCGGCTCATGCCGCCGTGACGGTAGGCGACACCATAGCTCCCAGCAACGCGGCAGAGGTCAAAGACCTGGTCTCGCCGGGGGTGTACTACGCGGTAACTCATGGGATGCGAATGGAGATCGTCGCGCCGGAGCGCGTCGATTGGCCGCCACCGTACCGTGACGCGACGGAAAAGTATTCGCAGCAGGTCCGCCTCACCAACGACCATCGCAGCATGGTCGGCTATGTCGCCGGCCAGCCGTTTCCGTTGATCGATCCGAACGATCCTTACGTGGCGACGAAAATTATCTGGAACAACGTGTTCCGGCCGATCTCGAGCGATGACTATGACCTGCGCTTTTACGATTGCCAGAGCGAATACGTTCGCCCCGGTCAGGACCAGCGCATGATCGACGACATCGAGATCGGTCATTACGCCGGCTACAACATCGTCGGACGGACCGAAGTCGAGCCGATGCCGGTCGATCCGGATTTCAAAGAGTCGGGACGCTTGTGGATGTTCGCTCTCTACCCGGTGCTGGCGCCGCAGGAGGCGCGCGGAACCGGACTGATCCGCTATCGCTATGCGGACCCGAATCGCGGCGACGACAGTTGGGATTGGACCCCCGGCACCCGTCGCGTGCGGCGCCTGAGCGAGTCGATTCTCTCGAGCGCCACCGGTGCCCAGAGCTACGATCCTGATCACTATTCCGGCTTCAATCCGAAGACCGAGCAATACAACTACAGATTCCTGGGCGAGAAGATGATGCTGGCTACGGTGCACGCGCAGCATTCGCCCGAAGATACCTGTCCCTACGACGGCGGCGCGACCGCCTGTCCCGAGTCATGGGAAATGCGCCACATATACATCGTCGAGGCGACCCCTCGCAGCGACAGGTTGGCCGGCGGCTCGCTCGACAAGCTGACCAACGTTTACCTTGACGCCGAAGTATGGTTCGAGCCGTACATCGACACCTACGACCAGAAGGGTCGTTTGTGGCGCACGCATATCTACTGGCTGGCGTATCGCGACCGGCCGGTACCGGATGCGCGCGTGGCGATCTATCCGTTCAAGCGTGAGTTCGTGGTCGGCGCGGCGTCGATCGACACGCAGGGAAATTACTCGACGATGTGCTATTTGCCGGGCCAGCACACGCCCGAGCGCGAATGCTGGTACATCAACATGGGCGCGATCGACAAGGACTTCTGCACGGTAAAGGCGATGGTGGCGGCGGCACCTTAGGCGCGGCTGGAAACGGCCTCATTTATTGCTGAAACAGGCGCGGAGCAAGCGGCGAATCGCCGCGGGCTCCGCGCCTGTGCTTTTTTGTTGTTCAAACAAGCGAAACTAGACCATTTACATAAGGTTCGGCGGGGAATATATTCGCCCGCGTATCGCGTGATTGGCTTCTGGGACTTCAAGCGCGATCGCTAAATAAAGGTCCCGTGTCCAACGCCGGCGCGGGTGCGCCTCGCAGGTCCAACGAGTCGCTCTGCGCCGGCACTTTCTTCTCTTCCCGGCCTGCTGCCCCAAACCTGAGAGCAAAGTAGTGCGCTGCGCGCAACTTTGCGATTTCTTTTTAACACCGGGTGCAGGGGTCACCCCTGCCGCCCGCCGCGGAGGCGTCTTTTCCTCGCGCGTTGACACCGTCGGCTTCGCTCGACCACAATCGGCGCAACTCATGCGATGGCGTTAGCAGGATTCAAAATCATCGACGCGGACGGCCACGTCACCGAGCCGGCGTCGCTCTACTCGACGCACATCGATCCAAAATTCCGCGCCGCCGCTGACGCACTGCTGTCGCGCGTCGGCGCCGGCAATCTCGGAATCGTTCCGGCGTTGTATCCGAAGTGGCGCTCGGCTGAGCGTCCGATGGGCGAGGCGAACGAAGTTCCCGGCCTCGGCAAGCTGCCCTCCGGCCGCAACCATCCGCTGGCTTCTCCAGCCGGCGGCTACGATCCGGCCGAGCGCATCCGCGACATGGACAAGGAGGGCATCGATGTCGCGATATGCTTCGCGACGGTCGCGACTTCGGTATGCGCCGCGAGCGACCCCGCGATGGAGGCCGCGCTCGCGCGCGCTTACAACCGATGGGTCGGCGAGTATTGCGCAGCGTTCCCCGCGCGCATCAAGGCGGTCGGGATCGTGCCGCAGCGCGAGATGCGTCGATGCGCGGCGGAGGTCGCGTATCTGGCGCGCGAGCCGTGGGCGGTCGGCATCATGACCTTCGGCAATCTCGACGGGATGCTGCCGGACCATCCGTATTTCGATCCGCTCTATCGAGCCTTGCAGGACGCCGACCTGCCGATCTGTTTTCACGGCGGCACCGACCGGCCGCCGTTCGCGCCTGGGCGCGAGGACGTCGGCAACAACATGTTCATGATGCATCTGACGGGGCACGTATGGCATCAGATGCGCGTGATGGCGGCGGCAGTGGGAGGCGGATTGTTCGAGCGCTACTCGACGCTCAGGCTCGGATTTTTCGAGGGCGGAATCTCGTGGGTGCCGTGGTGGGCCGAGCGGATGGATGGGCATTACAAGCATTTCGCGCGACACACGCCGCATCTGACGCGCAAGCCGTCTGAGCATCTGCGCGGCGATCGATGCTTCTTCACGTTCGATCCTGACGAGACGATGCTACCGGAGGCGATGCGCCTGCTCGGCGTACCGCGCCTGATGTGGGCGTCGGACTATCCGCATTTCGACGCCGAATTCCCCGACGCCGCCGAGCTGGTCGTGAACAACCCGCGCCTGTCCGCCGAAGAAAAGCGCGCAATCCTCTCCGACAACGCCCTCCGCTTCTTCACCCGCATCGCCGCGTAGCCTCCGATTCCCTCCTCCGATGTTGGAGGAGGGTTAGGGTGGAGGACCTTTAGCGGCGCGGATGTCTGTTGCGCCGCACTTCTGCGTATTCGGAATTCACACTACTACGCGCTGCGCTAGTCCTGTATTGCGCCGTCGCGGCGCTGGCCGATATGCCAAAGCACTCCGGATGGATCAAAGAGATAAGCGATTCGAAGGCCCCAGGGCTGCATGGCCGGCGCGCGCGGCGGCTTAACATTAAATTTTGCGGGTAGATCAAGGCCGTCGATATGCGCCCACCAGGCGTCGAGATCATCGACCATGAGTTGCATCACAAAATTTTCAGCCCAGTCCTTTTGATAATGGCGCTGAAGTATGAAACCACCGGAACCGGCCCTGAAGATCGCCACATCCGCGTCAAGAAGTTTTTCGAAGCCCAGCGTCTCATAAAATTTCTTGGAGAGATCAAAATCCTTCGCGGGCATGAATGGGCGCGCGAGTTCCGTTCCGCTCGGAATTTTCTTCATCTCTTGCTCCGTCAGACCTTGAACCGGATGTGAATCATATCGCCGTCGCGCATTACGTAGTCGCGGCCCTCGAGTCTTAGCTTGCCCGCCTCTTTCACTTTTACGTCGGATTTGTGGATGGCGAAATCTTCGTAGCTCACCACTTCGGCGCGGATAAAGCCGCGTGCGATGTCGGTGTGGATGACGCCGGCGGCGTCGAGCGCCGACTCGCCGCGGCGAAGCGACCATGCGTGCGCCTCGGGCTCGCCGGCGGTGTAGAACGTGATCAGCCCAAGATGGTTATACAGCGCGCTGATGAGCCGGTCGCGCGCGGGCGCGTCGAGCCCGGCGTCCTTGAGCATTTCTTTTTGTCCGGCCTCGTCGAGCTCCCATAACTCCGATTCAAAACTGGCCGCGAGCCTGAATACTTCAAGTCCGTGCGCGCGCACACTGGCGTGCTCGGCCTCGGTAATGTCGGCGGCCGCGCGTTCCATCTCGCAGTTGACGGTGACGAGCGCGGGCTTGCGCGAGAGAAACCCGAAGCTCGAAAACGCCTGCGTCTCCTGCGCGGTCAGTTCGAGCAATCTCAGAGGCTTGCCGTCGCCGAGCCATGCGATCACTTTCTCGAGCGCCGCGCGCTCGAAGTCGCTGCCCTTTTCTTTCTTCAGACGCTCAAGGCGCCGCTCGGCCTGATCGAAGTCGGCGAAGACCAACTCGCCCTCGATGCTTTCGAGCGTCGCGATCAGATCTTTCCCCATCCCGCCAAACTGCGGAATGACGATCAGCAGCGCGTCCATGTCGCGCACGAGAGGCAGCAGACTCGGGTCGAGCGCAGCGCCCTCTTTCTGTTCTTTAGGATTCGGCGCGAAGTCGAGAATGGTGAGCTCGACCGGAATTTTTTTCTTCGAGCCGTAAGCCTCTTCAAGCAGATCGAGACGCGGATCCGCGACCTTGATTTGTCCCGGACGCGCGCGATTGCGCCCCTCGGCGGTACCGGGAATCGGCGCAAGCCCCGTCAGAGCGTGGAATACGGTCGATTTTCCCGCGCCGCGCGCGCCGATAATGCCCGTCTTCAATTCAAGTCACCCACGATCCGATGGATTCTACACCACCGCGCGAGATTCGCGCGAGACGAGCTGTACTCCTTACGCTTGATTTTCCGGTCCGAGTGCGGGAAATCGAATCATGCCTATCGCACCCGCTGATTATCAGGCTCGCTACCCAATCGATTTCGGCGATATCGACCCGTCGATTCGCCAACGGCCCGTGCAGCTTTACGCTGCCGACTTCGGCAAGTCGCGCGGCATCCTTTACATGCCGGCCAAGGGCAAGCCGCGCACCGTCGTGATCATGGCGCATCCGCGCGCCGACTTCAGCACGCACTATTCCGTTCCGTACTGGGTCGAAGCCGGCTTCGCCGCGTTCGGTTTCAACACGCGCTACCTGAACAACGACGCGATGATGCTCCATGAAAATCTGCTGCTCGATCTCGCAGCGGGAATTCGATTTCTCCGCGAAGAAGAAGGCTTCGAGAAAATCGTGATGCTCGGAAATTCCGGCGGCGGCTCGCTGTTCGCGTACTACGACTCGCAAGCCCGCACGCCTAAGGGCAGCCGCATCGTTGCACCGCCGGGCGGCGGGCCGCCCGACCTGAACAGGTTCGATCTGCCCACCGCCGACGGATATATCGCGCTCGCCGCGCATCCGGGACAGGGGATGGTGCTGATGTCATGCCTCGACGCGGCGGTGGTGGACGAATCCGATCCGCTCGCGAGCGATTCCGCGCTCGATATGTACGACGAGCGCAACGGCTTCAAGACGCCGCCGGCCGAAAGCCGCTACGCAGAGGATTTCGTCGAGCGATACCGCGCGGCGCAACTCGCGCGATGCGCGCGAATCGACACAATCGCGCGGCGCCATATCGCCGAGGCTGGTACCGGTCGCGCTGCGATGCGCGCGCCCGACTTCGCTTCGTCGAGCGCGGACAATCGCAATTATATGGCGCGGCGTGCGATGGCGCCGACGTTCATGATCGTCTATCGCACGCAGGCCAACCTCAACTATCTCGATCTGTCGATCGATCCGTCGGAGCGTGCCGTCGGCTCGATTATCTCGCCGCGCCCTGATCTCGCGAACTACTCGCCGTTCGGCCTTGGCCGAATCGTAACGCCCGACGCGTGGCTGTCAACATGGTCCGGCCTGTCATCGTACGCGAAGATGGCGTCAAACCTGCCGAAGGTGACCGTGCCGACGTTGGTGGTAGGCGCAAACGGCGACCAGGACATTTTCATTTCCGACGTGCGCGGCGAGTTCGAAGCGTCGTGCGCCAGCGACAAGACTCTCGCGTTCATCGAAGGCGCCGATCACTTCATGCGCGCAGGCGGGACAAAGGCGCATCTCGGCGACCCGCGTCCGCGCATGATGAAGCTGCTGACGGAGTGGACGCGCGAGCGCTTTCCCGCAGCCTAGACGTTTAGCATCAGGGAGACATCGAAATGCCAAAGCATCCAATTCGATTCGGACTTCAAACCGGGCAGCAGCTTGTCGCGTGGAAAGAGCTGAAAGAGTTGTGGCACAACGCGGACAGTTGGGGTTACGACTCGTTGTGGACCTTCGATCACTTCTATCCAATCTTCGTTCCCGACCCGACCGGCCCATGCTTGGAAGGATGGACCACGCTGACCGCGCTCAGTCAGCAGACGAAACGCGCGCGAATCGGCGCGATGGTGAACGGCAACACCTATCGTAATCCGTGCGTCACGGCGAAGATGGCGGCGACACTCGATCACGTCAGCGACGGCCGTCTGAACCTCGGTATCGGCGCGGGCTGGTTCGAGCTCGAGCACCGCAGTTTCGGAATCGACTTCAAGACGATTCCCGGACGGCTATAGGCGCTCGACGAATCGCTACAGATCATCAAGGGGATGTTCGAGCAGGAAAAAACCACCTTGCATGGGCGTCACTACAACGTGACCGATGCGGTCTGCAATCCCAAGCCGCTACAGAAACCGCATCCGCCGATTATGATCGGCGGGCAGGGGCAGCAGGTGCTGCTGAAGATTGTCGCGAAGCACGCCGACATGTGGAATGTTCCGAACGCGAGCGCAGAGCGATACGCCGAACTGTTGAAGGTGATCGAACGGCATGGCGACACGGTGAGACGCGACACCGATCAGATCGAGAAAACGATCATGCTGGGACTCTGCTATCGAGCTCCTGCCGAGCGCGAAAAGGCAGCCTTGGCGCGCGTAACCGCGATGTCGGGCACGTCGCCTGAGCAGGCGCGTCGCCAGCTGATGATCGGCTCGCGCGAAGAGTGTCTGGAGACGATCGACCGCTACCTCAAGGTAGGCGTGACGCACTTTATCTTCACGCTGCCGCGACCGTTTTTCCCGGACGAAGTTCAGCGCTTTGCCGAAGAGGTGATTCCCGCGGTGCGCTCGAGCTAGCGCGCAGTGATCAAAACGCAATCGGCGGCGGCGGCATGGGCGGCGTCGAACCGCGCCGCAATTCGCGCAAACGCGCCCGAGTCGAGATCGCGCTCGAGCTCGGCAAGTCCACGAGCAATTCCCGCGCTCTCGAGACGCCGAAACCCGGAGGTCGATGCGCGGAAACCCGAATCGAACAAGAGATGAGGCCGCGTGCGCGCCGCTTCGAAAGTAAGGTCGCTTCGGCCCGAGTAGAAGATCTTCGCCGACGCGACTCGCGAAAAGCCGGCATGAAACATCGCAGTGATCAGACTTCCAAGCGTTGGATGAAGCGGCAGCAACACCTCATCCATCTCGGGAAAATAATGCCGATACCACAGCGTCTCCAGATTCTCGCGAACGACAGCCTGCATCACGGCGCCGCGGCGCGCGACACGCCTAAACTCGGCAAGCGCGGCCGGGAGAGCGAGATGGTGCAGCACATTGACGCCCGCGATCGCATCCACCGAGCGCGTGCGAAGCGGGAGCGCCGATGCGTTCGAGAGAATCCAGCGCGCCGAAATCTTGTGTGCGCCGATTTCGATCATCGCGGGCGCGCGATCGAGCGCAATCACAGACAACCCGCTTGCCGTCAGTGCGTCGGTGTAATTGCCGGTGCCGGCGCCGATTTCGAGAACGGATCGAGCGCCCAACGACTTCAGAGCCTCGACCAGCGCGACGGCGATCACAGGCTCGACGCACCTCGAGTAGTCATAACCGGCGGCAACTGGTCCGTAGTTGATGGAAGTCACAACTGGCACGGTAAAAAACTCGGCGCCGCGCTCAGACAAACGATGCGCTCGCGGCCGCTTTGAGGCAAACGCCGATGGCGGGGATCTTCAGAATCGGCAAATGAAGAAACGACCGACGAGTCTCGACCAGAGTCTTTCTCGGGAGCGCCAGCTTCGCTAATCTTCTATTCCCGTCGAGGGTAGCGCGCGATGGAGAGCCACCCTAGCTCAGTTGGTAGAGCAGCTGATTCGTAATCAGCAGGTCGTCGGTTCGAATCCGACGGGTGGCTCCAGAAAATCCAATTAAATCAATTGCTTCTGACAATAGTCTAGCTGTCGCTCTGGTCGTTTCCGCGCCGTGTCACCTCTGTGTCACCACGCGGAAGGGAAACACCAGCCCATCGGGTCCGCCCGCCTGCTGAAGGCCAATCAACAGGCTAGGAGGCCTCGCGGCCAAGGGTCGCCGACAACCGTACGAAACGATCGCGGGTCAGACTGTTCGGACTGGCAGGTCGCTCCGAGAGACTTGGGATCGATTCGCGAATGCTAAACATTCGCTCAACTTGACCATGGCCTGCAATACCCACAGATCGTCCAACCAGTAGGGTAGGCTCCGTACTCCTTGTCAGCCCACTGCCGCACCTCATCAAACTCCTCGAAGAAGATCTTTGGGTAGGCGGTAGAAACCATGGCGCCCACCGCTTCGCATCAGGCGCGATGAAGCCGTTTTACGTCGTGGCGCGCGTTTAGGATGAATCCCCGCTTTGCCTCTTGGAGCTGTGCCAATTCCAGATTGGTCACTACTTGCCTCATTTTCCTCCCTGCCTCGGGCATCCCTTAGTTGCAGCGCTGATGGCGCGCCTTCCATTTCCCGTTCGGCGGATCATCGTCCCAAACACGATCACAGTTGCGGTCTATGATTGGCTTTCCACAAGAGACGCAATCTGGAACGCATCCCTCATGGTATCTGCCAAGCACAATAGTTTGCCTAGCCGGATCAGTCGGCTTCCCGCATATGGGGCAATGACCCATCAGGCGTTCTTTATCACGGATCCTCTACGGGGTTCGAGCAACTAGCCGCCAAGCTGAAACGCCTCCGGTAATGCGCATAAGGCACGTTAACGGATCGAGAATGCCCGCCGCCTCGCAGAGTTCGAGGATCATCACGAACTAGCGTGACGACAACCGATCGACGACGGCCACCTCGTAGAGTTCCGCCCCGTGGCACACAACCTGCTCACTCTCCAACCACGGCAAGCGCGAAGTTCACAGCGCAGGCTCGGTCGCTAGCAGCGAGGCGTCGGCATGGAAAGCAGCGTTTATCTCAAAGCACGGCAGGAATGGGACGAACGTTACGCTGATCTCGTCCTCGGCAAACGCAACTGGCAGATCACCGCCGCCGGCATGATGGCGATCACACTCGTGCTGGCTTTCGGGATGGTCTGGGTCAGCACGCGAAGCAAGTTCGTTCCATACGTCGTCGAAGTCAACAAGCTCGGCTACGCGATCGGCGCGCCGAGCGCGCTCACCGAGAACACCACGCGGATCAGCACTGACCGGATGGTGCGGTACGAGCTGGCTGCTTTCATCCGCAATGCTCGCGAAGTGATCACCGATCCGGCAGCCGAACACCAACTCATCGGACAAGTATACAGCCGCGCTCGCGGACCGGCTTACAAGTTTCTCGAGAACTACTATCACGAGAACGACCTGGAACATGATCCGTTCAAGGTCGCTCAACACCAATCTATCAGCGTCCAGATCGATTCGATCCTGCCGCTATCGAAAGCGACGTGGCAGGTGCGATGGACCGAGGAAGCATCAGGCCTCGACGGTTCTCCTGTCGCCACGACTCATTGGGAAGCGGCGCTCGACACCACGATCATTTCCGAGACCTCGGACTCCTCGATCCTGGAGAATCCGCTCGGCTTTTATGTCACGGAGCTCAATTGGACCGAGCAGCGGAGTTAGGAGGCGATCACAATGAAGTTCATCGGCAAATTTGGTTTCATCGCGCTCTCGCTGACGCTCGGCGCCTGCTCAGCGAAGCAAGCGCCACCACCACCGCCGCTCACGCTGGTCACGAAGGCCGTACCTCCTCCCGAGCCGGAGCCCGCCGCACCGCTCACCGGCGCTCAGCTACTCGCACAACAGCCCCAAGAGGTTCAGGAGGCGGTCAAGCAACATCAGCAGGACGGCGCGTGGCAGGTCTATAAGACGCCGCGCCGCGATCTTTACCCGTACGACGAAGGACAAGAGCCTGCAGTTGACTGCGCTCCGCTTCGCACGACCGACATCCAGCTTGAGCCGGGCGAGACGATCACCAACGTCGCCAGCGGCGACAGCGAACGCTGGCTCGTAACTCCAGCTTCATCCGGCGATCCGCGTAACCCGACTCCGCACCTTGCGATCAAACCCACCGCGGCGGCCATCAGCACCAATTTAACGATCTACACGACGAAGCACATTTACCATCTGATGCTGCGCTCGCGCTCCGGACATGAGATCCAGGAAGTCGCGTTCTACTATCCTGAAGATCTCCAGCAGGCGATGCAGGATGCCGATCATACAGCCGCCAAGGCGCGCGATTCTCAATCGCAGCCGGACGGAGTGGTCGCTTCTCTGGCTTCGCTCGATCCGGGCGCGCTCAATTTTTCGTACGCGGTTTCTGGACCAAAGCTGCCGTGGAAGCCAGTCCGAGCTTTCGATGACGGCACGCACATCTACATCCAGATGCCCGCGACCACAAAGTCGAGCGAAGCACCTGCCCTGTTGGTAGCCGCAGGCGACGGAAGCGAGATGGTGAACTATCGCGTCAGGGGCGACTACTACGTCGTCAACAAACTCTTCGACCAGGCGGTGCTGGTTTCGGGCGTCGGTCGCGAGCAGGACCGCGTCAGCATCCGGTACACCGGCGCGGCGAGGTGAATCATGGCCACTGCAACGGCAATTGGACCGACCGGCCCGCGCGTTCACCAACCGCGCGGCGGCGGCGCACGACTGACTCGCACTCTGGTTATCGTCGCCGGCGTGGCAATCGCAACAGCAATGTTCGTGATGATCGTCGCGCTGCATTCGGACTCGCCGGATTCCAGCCAGGCAGTTCGAAGCGACGATGCAGCAACCGTGACATCCAACGAGGAACGCGCTGCGATCGCGGAACTAGAAGCGAAGGCCAGAAGTCAGAAGCCGCCTGATATCAGGTCTGTTCCACTTCCGCCTCGGTCGCCCACGCTGACTACACAGGCTCCTGCCGTTCCACTGCCAGCGCGTCCACCGAGCAGGCTGGCCGAGTTGCGGGAGGAAGAATATGTGAAGGCGCTCTCCGCGCCACCGATGGTCGAAGCGTTTCACCACGGCGAGACACTGGAAGTTCCAAGCGTCGCCAGTCAGGCAGGGACAACCAGGCCGTACGATCTGACGATCACGCCATCTGGCCAGAGCAACGGCACCAGCGCGATCGCGAGCGTCAAACCGGCGGAGTCTCCTTTTCTGATCACAGCAGGCAGCGTTATTCCGGCGGTGCTGATTAGCGGCATCAACTCGGAACTGCCCGGACCAATTCTGGCGCAAGTTCGTGAGAACGTCTTCGACAGTGCCTCCGGACGATGGGTTCTGATTCCTCAGGGCGCCAAGATCATCGGCTCGTACCAGACCAACGCAGCGTACGGACAGCAGCGCGCCCAGATCGAATGGAAGCGAGTGATCTTCCCGAACTCGTCGAGCATGGACATCCCGGACATGCCGGGGGCCGACCAGGCGGGCTACGCGGGGTTCAGCGATGAGGTGAACAACCACTACCTGAAGACGTTCGGTACCGCGGCGCTCATTTCAATCATCAGCGCAGGCCAGATGGTCGGGCAGATGGGCGCGTTCGGCGGAGGCACCGGCTTCTCCGGCCCTTACGGATACGGCTACTCGACGCCAAACCAAATGTCATTGCTCAGCGAGATGGGCGGCGCGGCGGCCAGTCAGCAACTCGGACAAGTTGCTCAGAGCAGTCTTCAGCGCGGAATGAACATCCCGCCAACGTTGGAGATACGGCCGGGGTACCAGTTCAACGTGATGGTCACGAACGACCTCATACTGCCAGGACCTTACCGGAACTGAGGAGGAGGGCAGCAAAGTGGAAAGCGGAACCGAAGAGAAGACGCTCACTCCAAGCTATCTCACGCTGACGATAGGCGGGCACCTCAAGAAGGAGATCGACGCATATGTCGAGTACGCCCATAAGGTCGATGGTCAGAAGATCGATCCTGCGGAGGTGGCGCGGTTGATGCTGTGGCACTTCCTCGAGACCAACGAGGAATTCAGCACGTGGAACAAGACGCGCATTTACGAGAACTCACAACGGCTGACACAAAGGAGTTGGAGAGATGAAGCTCAGACTCAAGGACAAGGATTTACCTCCCGTGCAGTTGCGGCTCACTTTGCCCGGCAGCCTCAAGGCGTCGCTGGACGAATACGTCGGCTATTTGCACGACAGCTTGCATAGGGAGACGGACGCCAAGGAAGTCGCGATCGAGATGCTGAAACATTTCGTTGAGAGTGACCGTGACTTCAGGGGCTGGCGTAGTAGGCGGGAAGGAGGCGGCGAGCGGTTGGCGCAGAGGGAGGAGAAGAACGGGGCGGCAGGGGCGATGCGGTCGTAGGGCAAGATAAAGGTTTTACCGTACCGTGGACGCCTTTCGTCAGATTCTCTTTGTTCGGCGCGGAATTTCTTCCTCGTACCGCATCGCCGTGCCCCGTACTCGAAGAATCGCCAGGCGAGCACTGTTTCCGGTCATCCTCTGTGCGGGAATCGCAGTACCAGTTTTAAGCTTCGAGCTTCTGGGATTGAGGATCGGTCTCACAGACAGCGCGTGCCCGCCAGGGATCTATCGGATGGTTAAACGCCCACCGTCGCGCGGCGATTTGGTGCTGGCGTGTCTGCCAGACGCGATCGCACAGCTCGGCATCGCACGCGGCTATCTCTCACGCGGACGCGGTTGCGGCGACGGCATCGAGCCGGTCGGCAAACGACTCAGTGCGCTCCCCGGAGACTCTGTTGAAGTCGTGCCCGATTACATCGCGGTCAACGGCCAACGTCTGGAGCATTCGGCGACGCTTTCGCGCGACAGCAGCGGTCGATCAGTGAAGCACGTCGCGTGGGGTCGCTACACCGTGCCGACAAATCAGGTGTGGCTATTCGGAACCAAAGACGCGCGCAGTTGGGACTCTCGTTACTTCGGTCCGGTGCCCGCGAGCTCGGTTCGAGCCGCGCTGGAGCCGGTTCTCACATGGTGAGTTATGGTGGACGGACTGCACACCAGAGAGCAGGGACTTAGAGTCCATCACCTCGCGAATCTCGGCGGGCTGGTCGCGATTGCCGGGCTGGACCGTGAGCCGCCCGACCTGTTGCTCGGCGGATTACTTGAACTCGCAGCACGTCTGCCCGACCTCCCTGCTACACGGCGCGCAGCGATCGCTTCAGCCGGGCGCGCGAAGCTCGATACCCGCGCGACCTCGAAGCGCGCCTGGAAATCCTGGAGCCGATCCAAGGAGCTGCACAGTCTGACGCTTTCGAGCGAACACCTCCGGCGCATTGTGGGCGCGCTGGGCGGCGAGGAGCCGCGCGACTCCGCTGAACTTCCGCGAATGATGCTGCGGCTTCTGGGCGAGGAAACGTCAGATGAGTGATTTGCTGCGGCGCGACCTCGGTATGCAACCGCGCCCTCCCCGCCGGCGCGGCGAACGGCATCGCACGAGGCGATGGTGGCTCGCGGCTGCGAAGCCACAAGGCCGAGCAACCAAGTCTCGGTACATGAACACGCGACTTGGAAGGCTAGGCGTAGGCGTCCAACACGAGCCTCGCGCCTTCATGCAGCGAAGCCTGGTCAAGGTTTCGTACGCGCGCAACACGAGGTCGGTAACGTGGGCTGCGCACGGACGCTATCTCGCGCGGGAAGGCGCGCAGCGCGAGGACGCGAAGGGACTCGGCTTCGATTCGACTCGCGACGACATTAACCTCTCCAAGCTTCTGGCGGGTTGGCAAAAGGTGGGCGACCCGCGGCTGTTTCGGATCATCGTCTCGCCTGAGAACGGCGCCGTAATGGATCTCAAAGAGCATGCGCACGAGCTGGTCGCCCAGATGGAACGCGATCTCGGAACACGCCTTGAGTGGGCGGCCATTGATCATCACGACACTGACAACCCGCACGTCCACATTCTGATTCGCGGCATCACCGAAGCGGGCAACGCGCTTTCGATTGACCGCAACTACATCAAGTTAGGGATCCGGGACAGGAGCCAGGAGATCGCGAGCCGCAAGTTGGGTCTGAGGGTAGATCGCGACATTCTGGAATCGCGAGCACGAGTCGTCACGC
>CAVQEQ010000004.1:0-1635292 GCA_963711565.1 uncultured delta proteobacterium
AACACGCGCGACTCATCTATACGCTCGACGACTATCTCGCCCACGGCATCATCGACGCCAACCAAGCCCAAGAGTTTCGAGGAGCGGTCGCCAGACGCGAAAACATCGTGCTCGCCGGCGGAACCGGCTCCGGCAAGACGACGCTGGCAAACGCCCTGCTTCACGAGATGGTCCGGCTCGGAAATCCCACTGAGCGTTTCATCATCATCGAGGACACTCTCGAACTACATTGCGACGCGCCAAACGTGATGCAGCTTCATACGACGGTCGCAGCGGACCTCACCTTCCTTACACGCACAACAATGCGCGCGCGTCCCGACCGCATAATCATCGGTGAGGTTCGCGGCGGAGAAGCACTGGCGCTGCTCAAGGCCTGGAATACCGGCCACCCCGGCGGCGTGACTACAGTGCACGCCAATAGCGCAGCAGCCGCGCTCACTCGACTGGGCAGTCTGGTTCAAGAGGCAGGAGTACCGCCCCAGCCGGATCTGATCTCACAGACCGTCAATGTTTTGGCTTTTATTACCCGCACGCCCAAGGGGCGGCGCGTGACCGAGATGGTTCGCGTTGAGGGCTACGATCCCGCATTCGGTTTCAAAATCAGTTCGATAGGAGGCCGTCATGAACTCGATCATCAGTAGGATTCACTCGTGCACCGACCAGTGGTTCAGCAAACTGAGCTACGCGATCGCCGTGGTAGCGATTCTGTGGCCTGCGCAAGCGCTGGCAACCACAGGAGTCGGTACTCTGCCGTGGGACGCGCCACTCGCGACGATTCAGGGAGACCTGCAGGGCACCGTCGCCCATGCCGCGACAACAATAGCCGTGATCGGCTGCGGGCTTACCTGGACCTTCAGCGAGCATGGCACCGGCGCGCGGAAAATGTCCGCAGTTGCACTAGGAGGAGCGGCGGCGCTCGGAGCAACTCAGTTGATGACGGCGTTGTTTCCATTCGCGCCGACGCTCTTCTAGTCAGGCGGTCAGGATCGGGCGATGGACACCGAGGTTCAACGAACGCTGATCCATCAAGCGCTCACGCGGCCGGTCTTGCTTGGAGGCGCCGAACGGCGGCTCGCGATCCTGAACTGGCTGATAGTCGCAGCGCTGATTTTCGGCGTCGGCCTACATCTATACACGGTTGCGATCGCGACGATCCTGGGCACCGCTGGTCACTGGGCGCTTCGACAGGCAGCCAAGTTCGATGCGCAACTGAGCGAGGTTTACATCCGGCACTTGCATTACCAGCGGTACTATCCGCCGCGTGCCACGATCACTGCCCCACCAGCACCCGTTCATCCGGCAGTGCCGAGGCTTCGGAAGTACTAGGGGACAGAAGTGATGTTCAAAGAATTCAGAAACCTTCAGCGCAAATCAGATAGACTCGGAGGTTTTGCAGACCTCCTCAACTACGCGGCGCTCATCGACCCCGGCATAGCTCTATTGAAGGACGGCTCGCTCCTGGCCGGCTGGCGCTACGGCGGTCCCGACTTGAACTCCGCAAGTCCCGAGGAAATGACGGCTCTCGCTCATCAGGTAAATGCCGGGCTGGCCCGGTCGGGCGACGGCTGGATGATGAACGTCGATCTCATCCGCAAACCGAGCATCGGCTATCCGGAGGCCGGAGCTTTTCCGGACCCCATTACGGCGCTGATCGATCACGAGCGGCGCCTTCACTACACGGAGGAAGGCCAGCACTTCGAGAGTCGCTTCGCGCTGACTCTCACCTGGACGCCACCCACCGAGATGCAGTCGCGGGCCGCTGGCCTGTTCTTCCAAGGCCGCAGAGCAACCGATTGGGAGGAGACGCTCGATGTCTTCAGGCGCAGCCTCGCGGAGAATGAAGACGCCCTGAGCGCCAGACTCCTCATGCAACGTATGGACGACGTTGCGCTCCTGTCGCACCTGAACTCCTGCATCGGCGCACGCCACGATCCGATCAGGCCGCCTGCCGAGGGTAACTTTCTCGACGTTCTGCTCGGCAATCACGAATTCCATGCGGGCTTCCAGCCCATGCTCGATGACCTTCACATTCGCGTGATTGGCTTAACTGGCCTTCCACTTCACTCCTGGCCCGAAGTCACCGCATTTCTGGATGAGCTTGCGATTGCGTACCGATGGTCAACACGCTTCATCTTCCTTGATCCGGCCGAGGCTGAACGGGCTCTTCGCATCCAGCGGCGCAACTGGTTCCAGAAGCGCCATGGGCTGTCCGGCATGATCAAACAAGTGTTCAGCAACGGCGCGTCGCAGAGCTTTGAGAACAAAGATGCGCTGGCTATGGCTGAAGACGCGGACGACGCGCTTGCCGAGGCGAGCTCGAATCGGGTCCGCTTTGGTTACTACACGAGCAGCATCATCTTGATGGACGAGAATCGTTTGGCAGCCGAGTCCAACGCGAGAGAGATCGCAAAGCAACTGCAGCATCATGGCTTCCCCGCTGTCATCGAGCACGTCAACGCGAACGAGGCGTACGTTGGCTCGCTTCCAGGCCACGGGTATCGAAACGTCCGGCGACCGCTGATCCACACACGCAACCTAGCCGACCTCATGCCGACGACCAACGTGTGGCCAGGGGAGGAGATCAACCCCTGTCCGTTCTATCCGGAAAACAGTCCGCCGTTATGCTACGCCGCGACGACCGGCGGAACGCCTTTTCGCCTCAACCTGCACGTGGGCGACGTCGGCCACAGCCTGATCTTCGGTCCGACTGGCTCCGGCAAATCCACGCTACTCGGCCTGTTAATCGCACAGTTCTTCCGGTATCCGAACGCCCAAGTTTTCTGCTTCGACAAGGGTCTGTCAGCATTCGTGCTCACCAGAGCCGCCGGCGGCGATCACTACGATCTCGGGGAAAGCGAAATCTCTTTCTGTCCCCTTGCGAAGGTAAACGACGATAACGAGCGGATGTGGGCGCAGGACTGGCTGGAAACTCTGCTCAACTTGCAGGGTGTGACCCTCCTTCCCCAACATCGGAAAGCGATCTGGCGTGCCCTCCAGCTACTGGGCGACAGCGGATCTGACGCCCGAACCATCACGGACCTGGTTCGACTGCTTCAGGATCAGACGCTACGCGACGGCCTCGATTTCTATTCTCTTCACGGCCCGATGGGCCGTTTTCTGGACGCCGACAAGGATGCGCTGGGGAGCAGCCGATTCCAGACTTTCGAGATCGAAGCTCTGATGGCAATGGGTGAAAAGGTTTTGCTGCCGGTCCTGACGTATCTCTTTCACCGGATCGATCAGCGCTTGGACGGAAGACCGACGCTTATCGTGCTCGACGAAGCATGGGTGATGCTCGCGAACGGCGCGTTTGGTGCGAAGATCGAGGATTGGCTGCGAACGCTGCGCAAGAAGAACGCGGCCGTCGTGCTTTCCACCCAAAGTCTGGTTGAAGTCGCCAATTCTCCGCAGCGCGACGTGATTCTCGAGTCGTGTCCGACGAAGATTCTGCTACCTAATCCCGAGGCGCAGAATCCCGTCACCGCCGATCTCTATCGCAAGTTCGGCCTGACCAGCCGACAGGTCGAGATGCTGTCGCTCGCGGTGCCTAAGCGCCAGTACTACTACCTTTCGTCTGCCGGGCGGCGGCTGTTCGATTTGGCGCTCGGAGAGGCCACTCTGGCTTTTATCGGTTCGGGGTCGAAGCCGGACATCCTCAAGGCCCGTCAGCTGATCACAAAACACGGTGATGGCTGGGCGAGCGAATGGCTTCGCATCCGAGGATTGGACGACTGGGCGGAATACTGGGAAAGCCGCGATACCAGGGCCTGCGCGCCATTCACCGAAATTCTCTCCGTCAACGGAAATGGAAAGCTCCCCAAGGAGGAACTGCGATGGCACGACGCATAGCAACAATGGCGTTAATTGCTTTTCTTTTGGTGCCTCTATCGGCGCGAGCGCAGTTCGGTGGGGGAACACAGATCGTCTTTGACCCGAGTATGTTCGCTCGGCAACTGCAGCAGCTTCAGCAAGAAACTCAAACCGTTCTCACTGAGGCACAGCAACTCCAGTACATGATCAGGAACACCACCGGCGGATACGCCGGCGTATGGCAATCAAGTCAGTCTATGCTCGACGAACTGGGCGGGATCATTCAACAGCAGGGCGGTCTTTCCTATTCGCTCAGCAACCTGCAGTCGCAGTTCCAACAACAGTTTCCCGGCTACACCGTGCCATCCAATCCGGACCAACAGGAAGCCCAGAACATCGCCACCACGTTGAATACCCTCAACGGCACTCTGGCGGCAGCCCAATCGCAAGCGCAAAATTTTGCCAACGAGCAGGCGCAATTCGGCGAGCTCGAAGGTATGAACAAAACCGCTGCGGGAAATTTGCAGGCCGTCCAGGTCGGCAACGAAATCGCCTTGCAGCAGGCGCAGCAGATTCAGATGCTGAGGCAGTTGGTAGTCGCCATGATCAATGCGCAGAACGTCGTCGCCGCCAATGCAGTCAATCGCTCCGCGGCCGAAGACGCCAGCTCCCAACAGTGGCTTGGTGCCGGTCCGACCGTCCCATTTTCAGTGGCGCCGACAGCCGGTCAATAGAGTCGACGGAGGCAGCCATGAAACGTCTCGCGCTGTGCTTGTTGTTGGTCTCCATTTTCATTGTTACCGCTTGCCACAACAACAATGCTGACCAAACGCGCGACGCGCTTGCTTCCCTCCAGTCGAACGCTCCCAATCAGCAATATGGTCCCGCCTTCTGGAGCGGCGAGTATCAGCAGAAGACGGATCTATGGCAGCGCGCCTTCGATTTCTGTAGCCAACCCGAGCACCAGGATCATCCGAACTGTGCAGCAGTCCTGAGCCAAACGGAGACCCCCGGCGCGAAAAGCTGGTTGGGCGGAGGCACCAACGTTCCCTTCGGACTGCAGCCGCAACCAACTGGAAGCCCAAGTCATTAGAGGCAGCGAATATGAACAACCTCGACAATATAGGCCAGACATTTCAATGGGCCGGTCAGCGATACATGGCGATCATGCAGCCTTTTGCGGAGAAGATTTTTCTAGGTTTGGTACTCATCGAGATAATCATAACGTGTGTACACTTCCTCGCCGACCAAGATGAGCCCACCCGCCTTCTCGCCGAGTTAGTTAAAAAGTCACTCGCTCTAGGCTTTCTGTATGCGATGATCGTCAACGCGCCAATCTGGTTCAGCGCTATTGTCCAGGGCTTCCAACAGATAGGTGGACAAGCCGCAGGTATACCTGGGCTCAGCCCCAGCTCTGCTTTCAACAGCGGGCTCGCACTTTTCCAGATCATTTATCGTGGCTTCGGGAGTCTCGGTTGGTTTCACGTTACGCTGGCAGCTCTGATCGCATTGATCGCCGGGTTGATCATGTTCTTGTCATTCGCCCTCATAGCCGGCCAAATGCTGCTGGCCCTTTGCGAGGCATACGTTGGCGCTGGAGGTGGTGTGCTTCTTCTGGGATTTAGCGGATCACGCTGGACGATTAAGTTTGCAGAAGGCTTCTTAGGTTGGATCGTGGGGGTGGGGATCAAGGTGTTTTTCTTATACTTGATGGTTGGGATAGGACTTACTATCACGGCGGGTTGGAACACCGCTCTGCTCGGTTGGACAACCGGCGACCCGTCCCTTCCCCTAACGATCGCAGGCGGCGCGCTGATTTTCGCGCTTCTCGCTTGGACCATTCCAAACACCGCCGCATCGATCGTCGGCGGCGCGGTCTCGCTCAATTTAAGCCACGCCTTTGAAACCGCGATGGCTGGTTACGGCTTAGGCCGAATTGCGACGAGCCAGAAAGCCGCAGCAGCTGAATCTGGCGTCCCAGCGCAAGCTGGCAATTCGCTCGGTGCAAGCCTTGAAGCCGGCGATAGAGCCGCCACCAACAGGGCTCGCACGCCCTCAACTCATCCGACGGTCCAGATGCCCTCAAGCCGGGCGTCCGCTTCGTCCAGTCCAGCAGGGAGCCAAACGACGGCGGTGGGCCGCAGTTCGGCCACTCAATTTAGCTAAGCACACTGCCCGAACCTCTCTCTTTTGAGAAGCGCCGCGTACTGAAAATCGCAAGCCACCGCTGCCGACTCCTGCGTATGTCATGTTCGAATATCCGCGCCAATCGCGGAATTTCCAACAGATAAAGTAGCGCTTATGCAAATTCGCTAGGGCAAAGAAATTCCGAAGCGCTCCATCATCTCCCCAGACTTCGCCCAGGGCTCGCCGGGAATTATCACGACAAAGTTCGAATAGACTTTCTGAAAGGCCTCTTTGGCCGCAGCCTCTGTCAACTGGGCTGCTCGCTCCGCCGATAGCAAAGGCCTCACATCAGTAAGGAAACGAGGATTCCTCAATTTTGCAAACATCCGCCGCTCCCCTTCTGCGCGCGAAATCGATTGGCCGGACTTCTGCAGGTAGCGCCCAAGGTGCTCCACGAGATGTGCTTTGTCCAAGTCTTGGAAGACATCGATAGCATGAGCCAAGTCAAGAAGATCGCGGCCCTTGTCGCGCTGCAGCAAAGCGCGCAATTTCGTCGCGAGGACTTCTTCGCGGGAGAATGTTGCTACAGCCGACGATCCTGAAAACCATGGATTAGTGACTTCGAACGAAATCCTTTGCGGAGGATCATAAGCCTCGGTTTCAGCGGTGTTGATCTCAATCTTAAGCCTAATGAGCGCAGAGGTACTCGGATCTTCCGCTTGGGCTCTGAACCTCAGTTTTGGAGCCACTGGGCTCTGATCGAACGCCGCACGCCCCAGCCAGGGCTCCAACACCTTACGCACTTGGTTCAAGATCGGTCCGATCGGCCCCGAGGTCGTCCTGACCAAATCGATGTCTTCGGAGTAGCGTATCGGTACAGGGAAATGGAGCTTGTTTAACGCGGTGCCGCCTCGAAACCTAAGCTGAGAAGCGAGGAAAGAGTCGGAGAAGAGTTCAACGATCGCGCGGCTGATGATGAGATCCTGTTCGACTTGGCGCAAGTCGGCCCAGGGAACAACGTTGCTCCACGCAACGATATTCATCTTCGGGATCATTCATCACCCTCCGGTACCCGACGAACAATCACGCGCCACCGATCGTCGCGTTCCACGGCTTCTGGAGCGAGATCGCGCTTGCTATTCTCGGTCGGGTCCAACTCAACCCATTCCAACGATCCGTTCCGACTTAGGCTCTTGAGCAAACTTTCGGCACGCCTTCGATAGTGCAGTTGATCCAAGAGATACCCAAGCCGCTGCACAACCGGCCGCTCGAATGAGGCGGAAAGCGCCGCGAGTCTCTTTGCATCAACCTTCGGGGCAAGCTCTGACAGAACTGTGACGATGTTGTCGAGGCCGCCGGCAGCGCGCCGATATCGAAGCAAATCTAGCGCAGTCAATTCGACCGAGGAGACTTTCATCTGACCGGTGTCTGTCTTGCGCGATTCGACGCCGGGGGCAATCGAGTTCATTTCTTTACGGTAGTAGAACGCAAGGATCGATCTGCCGATGCTCATCTCAGGCAACCGCTTGTCTGTCACTACCTGAAACTCCATAACCGCTTGGTGTGTCGCTCCATGGAGTTCGGCAGCTTTAAGCAGGCCGACGTAATAGGGTCGGCCTTCGTGTTTCATTAGATCGTCGATATACCAGGGAGGAGGCGGCGCGCCCCAAGCGAAGAACTGGGGAGGCACCACGATATAGAAACCGCGACGAGGGTTAACCAAATGGCCGCTACGCTGAAGCCGCTCCGCCGCGTCGAGAAAGGCGCCGCGTCCAATCCTCAGAGCCTCTGTGGCCTCATCCGCTGAGAAGACGATACGCCCAGCCGACTGCAACTCTCTGAGGAGGGCTGCGAGCGATGACTTTCGAGCCGAAATCATGTTTGATTATCCGCTATTAGAGCGGAATTTACAACATGGTGTGGCCTGAGCATAGGCGCCATTTTGGACGCAACCGCTACGCCGACGTTCTCAAAAAGGACGATTATAGAGGTTTTCCAGCCGACGGGTTGTCGATACCCGGCCTGAGAAGTCTGTAGCGCGGTCCGCGCCATCCGCGGTGCTCTTCATGCTCGAGCTGCACGACTTCTGTCATCAACAGATACCTTCGATTGCCTGCTCCCTCGAAATAATTCTGCGTTCCCATCACC
The DNA here is from genome assembly GCA_963711565.1 of uncultured delta proteobacterium. Taxonomy (GTDB): domain Bacteria; phylum Desulfobacterota; class Binatia; order Binatales; family Binataceae; genus Binatus. The sequence goes on from CAVQEQ010000004.1 coordinate 8,086, forward strand.
TACTGAATTGCGTGAGCATGACCGCTCAACTCGCCTCTAGCGAGAATGATACGGCCGTCCTCGGGATTAATTGGTTTCCAGTTCGCGATGGCTGGTCAATCTTGACCAGGAGCACGTCCCCTTGTCGGTATTGTTTTCAACATTCTTTTCTTCATTGATCCTCTTTAATTTCAACTTACCGGGCAAAATTAGAGATGGTCCCCTTCATGGTTGCCCATCGCAAAAGCTATCCTGCCTAGATACCAGGTCGCGGTGACAACGGTTGTCAGGCAACAGTGGTACGTTGTTGCTATGACTCGGTCGCATTCCGCGGCCGATATGGAAAGTGGCAACGAATTCAAAAGCCGACGCGAACTAAACAACCCGAACGGGAGGAAAGCTCAATGTTCAAAAGCCGATTCATTCGCAATGCCGGTGGTCTCGTGGCGGGACGGATTGACGAAGATGACCATGGCTCGCGGGCGTACGATGCGGGAGGCACTTTTGTAGGGCGCTACAATCGTTTCTCGGATCAGACCTTCGACAATAGCGGACGAGTCTTCGCGCTCAGCGGCGATGCGCTGACAGCTTTGATATTCGGTAAAAAACGTAAACAATAGTCATGCACTGCAACGGAAGCGGGTTAAAGGGTGCGCCGGAACTAGAGAGGTGGAATATAAAGCCGCCAACCTTACGCGACGGCTCCGACCGACCACCAAGCAAACGTTTTTCGCTTGGAGAAGGCCCAAAACTAGGCGGGGACCGCGCGGGTTAAGTGGCTTCTGCTGCGAGTACAGGAGAAATGTCCAACTGGTGCAGTTCCAGGTAGCCCGACCATGGAGGGAGTCCTAGCTTGTCTGGGGGGTGTTGGAGTGGGTCTGCGCGAGAAGGTCGCCCAAGGGTTCTGAAAAATGAAAGTTTGGACCGGGGCGGCGCCGAGTACCTCCAAGGGTAGCCAAGCGTCAAGGCTTCGCCGCACATCGCTTTCTCGCTCGCTTCGCCCCTACTCGTGCTGCTCGGACGCTGCTCGGTCAACTTCGTGCCACGCCGCTGTCTGTATGTGGCTGGGTTGCCCGAGATGGGAACTGCTACGATGTGGTCCCTGAGTAGCTTAGCCCGCGCTGCCCTACGGCAGCCTTCCGCACTAGTGTGTTCGTTTGGTACAAACATACGATCGTGTGTGCGTCTCGCGTTTTGCCTCCCGTCGCAGTCTGGGCCGGATTGATAGCTACGATGTGGTTTTGAACCAAGAATTGATGGAGGGAAATCTTGGCCAAGCTCGTCAACATAGGACCACACTCTAAGAACCTCAAGAAGTTCACTTCAAAGGCGTGGACGATTCGACGGAGTGGTCGGTCGGTTATAATAAAATGGGGGCCGGTCGAATCGAGAGGTTATGGAACCGGGTCGCGTCTGCGGTGGGCAATGAGACTCCCAAAACGGCAGACGAAGCGGTTGAGAACAGAAGCACTGGCCGCTTCCTATGTGAAGAAGAGAATCGCCGTGCGTTTAAGTCACGGCTACAAGCGAATGGCCGGTAAAGTGCGAATCTATCCGCCGCTGCGGCGCAAGACACCTTAGTATTCATACCGAACCGACCAAGTTTTTCACCTGTCCTCATATGACTTCGGTTACCCCGCGCAGGACGCCGTGGAAAAGCCCGGCAAGTAAAGATTGAGGTCGATCCTCGCGTCGCTTGCAACCCATAACAAAACGAGTCTATAGAGAAGGTCAGCAGAACGGCCGCCAAGTCTTCGCACTCAAGCGCTACAATCAGAATGACCTGATGGACAGCACCCTTCGGCTAGATGCTGTGGAACTCAGTGGGAACGAAGCCCTGCTGCGCGTAGGGAATCTGGCGTGGAGAGTGGACCGCTACGAGCTTCTTGATCTGTTTTCGAAGGCGGGAAGGGTTCGCCGTTGCGAAGTCATTCATGATCGGTTCACCAAGCGGTCTGGCGGGTTCGGGTTCGTAGAGATGGCGAACGGCGATGCTGCTCGAGTGGCGATCGCGAAACTGAATGGACGAATCATCAGGGGTCGCACTATCCACGTGACCTTAGCGCGTCTATCACAAACCCGAGGCCAAGACTCGCAGACAGCGCCGAAAGCGCAATCCGAGCACATTCTAGGGCCGAGGAGCAAAAAATCATTCAGTGCAGACGGCGCTCGGGCGAACACTAATACGCAATCAGCACCCCTGTCACGAACAAAGGAACATAAAGCTAACCAATCAAAGGTGTCGTCGCCTCGCCAAAGTACCGCAAAACCACCAAAGAAAAAGGCTCGGGGACGACCGGGCAAGGTTCCATGGAACACCGCCTGGGAAGCAAAGGCACGCAGCGCTCTTGAGGAACTATCAATGAAGAAGCCGACTGCTGCAAAAAAGAAGCTTACTACCCCAAGGGGAGATCCTTACGGATGGCAGTCAGACGTAGGTTAAGCTGCAAGAGCCACGAACTTGCTTCGCCATAGTTGGCGCGTGTTTTCCCGTAGTCGACATCGCCCCGGGAGTGTAAAGATTCCGAGGCGCTTCACTGCCCACTCGCAGAAATTTTTCAACAACCACAAGAACGAAGCCAGATTGGGCCGAGAACTCCCTATTCTAATCGGATGAAGTGATGATCCAAGTCCCATTCAATATCGAGCTTGTACCTGTGAGGCTCTTCCCCGATCTGTTCGCACGCCCGGTAGTATTCCGCCACTGTCATACCGGGACGATACAACTCAAACCGCCTGTGGCAGAGCTTTCCAAGAGTCTTCGGGTTATTTGCCACCAAAACAACGATGCGTTTCGTTAGTGGGCCATTGTATCGCCGACATCGACTTCCGGTAGACTGCTTCATGAATTGACATTCCCCTGGCGCTCGCGGATCGGGGCGCATCGCCCGTCCCTTTTGAAACCACCTGCCATCGCGCTGCTCGATGTTTCCACCTTTTGCTTCGACGGCAAGCAAACCGCGATCAGGATTGGCAACGACGAAGTCGCCTTCGCCGAAAATCCCATCATTTTCCCGAACGCGTAGCGAGTGCCACGCATACCAACCCGCGGGAAGATGCGCCCTGAGAGATTCATACACGAGAATCTCGGCATGCGATTCAGTTGCTCGAGGTTTGATATAGGCCGGGCTCAGGCTTCATTATCGTAGAAGTTCCCTACCATTTCTCCGGCACTCCTATAGACGGACGGCGGCCATAGGATCTCGATCGACAATCTATCTCGTTGAGTCGAAGAAGAATCCCCAACTGCAGATCGATGCCCAGGCTCAGCACGACAAGCAGCTGATCCCAAAGGGTTCAACGCGTTGCGCCAGTTTCCTTCCGATCTCAGCGTCTTCGAACCAATCGCGGAGAGAATTTGACCCGCCGCTGCTAAACATTTCTTCCGACTCTCGCGATCACTTTAGTTTACGATGTATCCACCGGTTCCGCTTTCGCGCGATTTCCATGGCCCGATCAAAGGTGGCATTTGTTTTTAAAAAACTAAAATTGCCATCCCGGACCCGGTCTTGATTTTCTGGAAGTTTCACTAGATCGCGGAAAATGAGTTGACAAGAATTAGCCGCCAGCATGTACCACCACTCCATTAGCTGCTGAGGGTGTCGGAGGTCGGCGCCGTAAGTCTCGGCATAGTGGTCGAACTCCGCATCGTTAAGCATTGCTTGACACATAAGTGCCCATAGGAGTGGACGCGCACGCGGCATGTAGGCGTACCTATTCTGGCCCCGTTCAACAATGGATTGGACAAGCAGCCGCAATTTAAATTGCAGCTTGTAGCAGAGACAGATTGCTCGGAAGTCCGCTGTGAGGCGGGTAGGCGAGAATACCTGCTCGTATGACTTGTCATTCTCGAACACTTCATTCATCCTACTTAGCTTATCGATGCTGCCATCCGAGACAAGAAACGTCTGAGCCAGACGGACCAACTCAACAGCCGCACCGGTCTTTAGCCCCTTCTCCTGAAGCTCTTCATCACTGAAGTTCTCGAAAGCGCTCTCTTGCCGCTCATAGAACAGACCTACCTCCTCTCTGAATCGGCCCGCCAACTGAAGCTGAATCATGTCATTCGCGCGAAGGTTCCAAGGTGCCACCGGATTCTGGCGATTATTACAGATAGTCACGGTCGTCACAAAATCCTGATCGCTCTGGGTGATTACCTTGCATATGACTCTGATTGCGTTAAGCCTATCCTCGGCTTGCGCTAGAATCGATGCGTCTCTATAAGACTCGATGAAAGCGTTGAAGGACCCAAGCGTCTGTGCCCCATTTAGAAGGCGAGGCTCAGTAATTCGATAGTTCCCATCAGTTCCAACGATCATCTCAGCAAATAGCGTAACTCCGTTGTGGTTGAAGGCAAATATCTCAGGATCAGCCTTCCGGGTTATCGCGATTTCCTCAAAGGCTTTCACTAGATGGCGGTTCACAGCGGTTTCTTGGCCGGGCCTTCGTCCAGATAGAAGAAAACGAATGTTACGGTCGAGGAAGCGTTCCTTCATCGCCACATACATGGCGTGGAGGTCTCGCAACCTTACGAAGCCGAGCTGCATCTTCTGATTGTCGGGGCCAAGTGAACAAAGATCGCCCGACATGTTCAGCTCGAATGAAAGAGGCGTGTACAGCACCTCATGACCCCGCTTTAGAGTCGAACGAAAACGAACTACGATTGGGACCGCTCTTCCGAAATAAGCTTGCGTGAGGTAGGAACGGCTTTGGAGATCCTCGCCGAGCTTCTGAAGCGCTTCATTCTCCTGAGCTTTGTCGGGATCGCCTGTGAATATGAACTCCATGTATACTGTCTCGACGATATTGCGTAATTCGTAGAGCTTGGATTTTATTTCTCGGAGTATTGGGTTCTCTGTCTGCTGACTTTTTGCATCGAATATGCGCGCCAAACCTGCAGTAATAAGCCGCTGCATCGACCCGATGAACTGGTCTGCCGACTTCGAGAATTTGAATTGGAATAGATGCAGGTTTCTGGCTTGCCGGTCAAAGTGGTAGCCGTCAAATCCGAAGTCGTTGCCACCGTAAGCAATCTGCTCCGCCGCCTCTTCACGAGGGAGCTTGAATTCCCTTTCTAAAAAGAGAAGCCCAAAATAGTCATTGTCCACGCCGCCCCGGAGTGGCTTCATCTCGTTGGCTATCTGCGCCACCTGAGCTTCCGTAATTGTCATGCTCTCCTCCCCTTCGGAAAAATGCAGTTACTATAGAGTCGTGCACGCCGAGTTTGCAGAATAGCGACTCCCAATTGGCTCTAGTAGCTTCGCGCCCCTATTTTCGGCGCATAGCCCGTCCAAGGTTGACCGCTCGTACAAATCCGCCATCGGTGTCCCGGTGAAAGCTCTTCCCTTTGGGTACCGTCGCCCCAGCGGCGAGGTAGTCGCCTGGCCGGCATGTGAACACAACAATCTGAAAGCTGCGAGCCTTCTCGGCGAGTAGTGCGCGGAACCAGTCCATCCGCGTACCGTCACTTTGAACCAGCTGATCGTCGAGCACGACGGTCGTAGATAGGTACTCTGCCAGCGCCAATCGGTACAATGTCGAGAGTTGCTCGCGAGTACCGACCGATATCCGGTCCGTTGGTCGAATCGCACCTGCGACCGCGACGCCTTCCGTCCCGAGTTCCGCGTTGATCTGGACATTTTCGTAGCGACGCTGGGTCAAATCCTCGAACCGGCGCGCGATGGCGGGCGCGAGCGTCTGGCCGAGATTACTCGCCTGCGCCGCATCGGCCTCTTTCATCTGCTCAAGCAGCAACTGCCACGCGTCATATTCCGCCTCGATTTCCCGCTCCTGGCGCTCCGCCGACTCGCACGCCTCGCTCGCGTCCCGCAGTCGCTCGCGCGCAACGGCGCCACCCACTTGCTCAAGCGCGCCGTGCGTTCGGTCGATCTCCCGCTGAATCGCTTCGAGACCCGACTCCGCCAACGTCTTGGCGCCCCGCGCATCCTCGACTTCGGCCTCCGTCACGATTCGATCCGGGACCGGCATCGCGGACCTCCTATCCGTTGCGCTCTTCAACCTGGACTCGGCGGCGGCGAGGTCCTGCGCGTCTCGCAGTTTTCGCAATTCTTCGAGGCGGCCGACCTGCAACGAGTGCGCGGTGATCGCGTTCGTTCGCTCCTTAGATGCGGCGTCGAGCTTGGTTTGTGCTCGTTCCGCGCTAGCGCGAGCTTCGCGGATTGCCGCTTCCGCCCGAGCATTCTGTGCTGCGATCGTGCTCTCATACGAGGCGAGTTCCGCCGCGACCTTCCGTTGCTCGCCCGCCGCGGCCGCCAGCGCAGCTTGAGCACCAGCTAGCGTCGCAGCCACCCCTTCAGGAAAAGCGGTCAAAGCGGCATCCCGCGCGACGACCGCACCGTTCAGCACTATTGCCGAATTCTTGGCGCGTTCTTCCGCCAGAGTGTGCGCGTTACCGGCTTGAAGCGTAGTCGCGCGAGCCTGCTCAATCTCTTTCGACGCTCGCTGTCGGCGCTCTCGTAACGCTTGCGACGGCTCAGCGCCGAGCGCAGCCAACTCGGGAAGGAGTGTTTCAAGGGCTACGTGTCCGAGTGCGGCGCCGCACGCCTTTTTGCGGTCGAGCGCCTCGCGCAGCTTTTGCGCCGTATCGATCAGCGAATCGATCTGCGCGTGCAGCGACTGCAACTCCGCGGCCTTTGCCTTGATGCTCGCCTCCAGCGTTTGCGACTCCGTGATCTTCGCGCTCAAGCCGTCGAGGTCCGCAACCTTGGCCGCCGCCAGATGTGGCTCGACCTCGCTTCTCCAACGACCTTCCAGCGCTTCTGCTGTCCGTTGTGCGCCGCGGCGCCCGCCCCGGATGCGCACAGTTGCGACATCGCCGATATCGAGGTCCACCTCGGCATCGGCTTCGACCTCCAATGTTGCACCAGATCGCGTCGGGTTCGCCGCCGTCCCATCCTTTGTCACCCTGACCTCGATCGGGCGGTTCGGTGTGACCGTTACCACGAGACCGACATTGAGCGCGCCGCGGGCTCCGGCGAGATCGTTGGCGAGCTGGCGCATCGGATTGAGCATATCGGCAGCCGGAACGACGATTGCCTCGCGTCGTTTCTCCAGCGCCTCGCGTTCGCGTGCTCCCTCTTCGAGGCGCGCTTGAAGGTTCGCGCGTCGGTCCACTTCGGCTTGCGCGGAGGTGACGCGATCGTCGGCATCGTGGGCCTCGAGCGCCCGTTGGAGTAGATCTATCCTGCCAAGCTGCTCGTCGGCAGAGTGTTCTTTAGCGGCCGCGTCGGCCAGCGCTAGCTGCGCTTTTTCAGCTGCTGCCTGTTGAGCGCGATACTCACGATCGGCGGCCGTCGTCGCATCGACGAGCTTCTGTGCGCTCGTCGCGCTATCGATCTTGCTTTGTGCCTCGTTCGACCCCTGGTCTGCCGCGACCTTTCTCAACTCCAGAGTCTGGCGAGCGACCGTGTCGGTCATGGCGGAATCAGATCCCGCAGCTTTCTTTGCGGATTCGAAGGCGGCATCCGCTTGTTCTTTCTGCAACTGCGCGACCTTCAGCGCCTGCTCTGCTGCCTCGAGCTCTCGACCGAGCTCTCCCATGCTTCGCTCCGCCGCATCCACCTCGGCTATGATCTTCTGGATACGCAGGACCTCTTCGCGCGCTGCGCTTACCAGCCCGTCGGCTTCGTCAAAATCGGCGGCCTGCGCTGCGAGCTTTTCGGCAGTTGCAAGCTGCGCTGTCGCGACCGCCACCGCCTCTTCGCGATCGCCGCGCTTCGACGTGAATTCGCGCAACTGCTTCTCGACACCTTCCGAATCGTCAACCAGTTTCTGGAGATCCTCCCTTTCCACCCTCGCGACGTTCACGCGCAGCGCGGCCTTTTGGAAAACGCTTCCCTTTGCGGTCTTTTTGGCACCTTTGTCGGTGAACGCCTCGTCGCGTCTTTCCTGGGTGACTCGAAGTATCGTGGTGAAGAGCGGATCCTGAGCCACCGCCTGCAGCGCAGCTGCGATCAGTTCCCGCCCGGAGCCGTTCGGATCATTCTGCAAGCTGTCATCAAGGACAGCAGTCACGTCCGATTGGGTCGAAAGCAGTGCGGTCGCAAGAAAGCTGGTCGGAAGGCCTCTGCCGCCGCCAGAGCCACCCGGCTCGGCGATCCCCCATCGCATGAGGTCGCGGAGCCTGCCGTCAACTTTCCGCGCACGCTCGACATCGCTGAAATCCTTGCCGTTTTTCGATTCCTGCAACAACGCCGCGCCGCCTTTTCGGAATTCCTTCCTGACTCGCCAGATTCGCTGCCGCTCCGTCTCGAAGGTGAGTTCGACCATTGGATCGCGACCGCCGGTCCAAGGCACATAGTCGTCGATGTGAGTCGAAGTGTGAGGAAGCAGCAAGGCCAATCGGATCGCTTCAGCCAGAGTCGATTTGCCGAGGTCGTTCGGCCCGTACAGCACGTTGAGCCCCGGACCGAACTCAATATCCGCGTTCGCGATAGCCGCAAAGTCTGCGACATGGAGTCGAAGGAGCTTCAAAGCGCGCGACCTGCGGGGCCCTCCTGACTCTGCAACAGCTTGTATAGGTGCGCGAGCGCGCGAGTTGCACGCGACCGCTCAGCCTCGTCAATCGAGTCCTCGATCATGCGGTCGAGGCGCGCGATAGTGTCCTTGAGCACTGGCGGCAAATCGTCCGGGAAGATCCCTCCGGAACCGGCTTCCAACTTCAGATTGGTTTTGTCGATCAGCAGGACGCCGGCGCGGCCGTGGGTGGCGTCGGTGCCTTCCAGGTCACGCAAGATGCGCTCGACTTCGCTTTCCTCGGCAACCGACACCGTCATGTCCAGATGCAGCCTGACCACGTGACGCTCGAGGTCTGGCGTGGTCATAAATGTGCGCAACTCGTTGAGGTCGCGGCATCGCTGGTCGATCCAGCGCCAGTAGGCCACCGGCTCACGAGAAAACTTAGGCCGCGTCCCATGCCGGAAGAGCGCGACGATTGCCACGTTGCCGGCGTCGGGTTCATCGAAGGTCGTAGGCTCAGGTGCGCCGGGGTAAACAGTCGGGACCAGCGAAGTCGCGGTGACATCGCGAAACGAATGCGTATCGCCAATCGCGAGATAATCGAGCCCGCGATGCACGCCCGCGTCGCGACAAATCGGGAAGTTGGTCTGATAGCCGTCCATGTCGAACGTGCTGCCATGGACGCATCCGATTCGTATTCGTGCGTCGCCCGGTTCGCGCTCGGGGAGCGCCATCGCGAGATCTTTCTCGCCGGCCTTCGATCTGCAGGGTCTCGCATAGAGGATTGCGCCAGGCGCAAGTTCATAGGAGAACTCGTCATCATCGACGACGTGGACCCACTCTGGAAGTCGCGCACGAAACGGATGATTCTTCGACCACGCCGACTCGGATGTGAGCGGATCGTGATTGCCCGGCACGAGGAAGACGGGTGGATGAGTTGCGCCTTGATTGCGAAACGTCGCGGCGAGTCCCTCCCAAAAGTCCTGCGCGGGCGTAGGTTCGTCGAACAGGTCGCCGGCGCAAAGCACCGCGTTGACCGAATTGCGCCGAGCGACGTTAAGGATGGTCGCGATCACATCCATCCGCGCCCGCGACAGCTTCTTCTGCGCCTCTTCGGGGAAAGACGGAAACCGCCGCCCGAGATGCCAATCTGCAGTGTGCAGGATTTTCAGCACTACGCCTTCCGCTTCGCCGTCGCGATCCGGAACGCCACCTGGAACAGCCGGGTCGCGCTTGGGGCTCGGTACCGAAGCTCGTGATATTCGTTTCGCCATTTTCGATAGACCTCGTCCTCCCTGGAATCCAAAGCGTCGATTCGGCGTCCCAGCAGCTCGTCCGTTGTGCCCAGGCGAGCGATTTCCTCCTCGACCCGCTCGCGCGCGGTGGCACCGACGATCGCGTCACGGCGAGCCTTCGCCGAACGCAACTTGTCGCCGATGCTCGCCCGCTCGCGCCGGCTCACCAGGACCTTGTCGTCGACGAATCGTTCGAGCTGACCGATAGCCAGCTCGAAATGCTTTTGCTCACGCCTCTCAGTCTCGCGTTGATCGACAAAGATAGCCTCCTCGATCGCGTCGTCTAGCTCCTGCGGGTCAACAGTGACGCTGACTGTCTGATTATCGCTCGCCTTTAACCGCGCGATCCGTGCGGCCACCTCAGGATCGATCGGTGCGCTGGCAACCACGCCACCAAAGATGAGCCGCTGTACGGGCTCGAAGCCGGCGTAATCAACCATCGCAACCGCGAGGACGCCAGTCTCTCCGGCCATCGCCGCGAGGTCCGGAGTAGCGTCGCTCGGGAGCATCAACTCGATCGATCCGCCCGGCCAGGCACGGGCATCTGCTATCGCCGCACGAACCAGCGGATGCGCGAGATTCAACGGCTCGGCGTCGATCAAGCCTCTGGCGTCGCCAGTCGCGAACCGACGACCCTCACCGGTCTCTGCAGGTAGTTCGGCGCTCGGCGCGATTTCGAACACTACCCGGCCCGCCTTTTCGAAACGCTTATGAGCGATAGCGCCTGAAGCAAGGTAGCCTTCGACGAGGTCGGCGATATCCCGGTCCAACTGCACGAGTCCCTCGGGAAGATCCTCCCGCAAGCGTTTGAAAACCTTCCGCACGTCTTCATCGAACCGCGACTCGATAATCTGCGAGGTGCGTTGATATTCCCTTTCGTAAGCGTCCCTTCGGCCATCGATCTTGTCCCGCAGCGCAGCAATCTCGCGCGTCACCTCGTCCAGCGTCCGCGACCGGCTATAGATGTCGCGGAGATCCGTCTCGAACTCGAGCGAGAGTGCCGACACGACGATTTCAGGCGCGTCAGTGCGCGGTTCATGCAAGACCACGTCAGAGGCATCAAGCACTTTTCCAAACAGGTCGAGTTTCTGGCTCAGGATTTCAAAGGTCAGACGATGCGCTTCATTGTCCTTGGCGATGAAATTAACGACGGTCACGTCGCGCTGCTGGCTGTAGCGATGGCAGCGTCCGATACGTTGCTCGATCCGCTGCGGGTTCCACGGCAGATCGTAATTGATGACCGTCTCGCAGAACTGAAGGTTGAGCCCCTTCGCACCAGCCTCTGTGCATACCAGCACCTTCGAGCGGGTGCGAAACTCGTGAACGAGTGCCAGCCGCACCGCGACCTCGCGTGTCGGTCGAGAACCCGGCGCAAGTTTGCTCCCCTCTTCCTCCAACCAGCGGGCGTGCGCTTGCTGCGCGCGTGCACCATCATTCGTACCGCGAAACAGGGTGATTTCCTCGTCAGCCAGGCCGATACCGAGAAGTAGCTTCCGCAGGTACTCCTGGGTGGTGATGGACTCGGTGAACACCACCGCCTTGCCACTGCCGCGACCATCACGACCGAGATCGAGCACGACCCGGATAGCGTCCTGGAACGATCGCGCTTTGGCATCGTGCGGAAGGGATTGTGCTCGAGCGACAAAATCATCCACCAGAGCTAACTCGGCTGCGACCGCTTCACGATTGATCGGGACCGGCGCCTCCTCGCTGGATTCTTCCATTTCCTGATCCTCTTCCAGATCGTGGAGCACTTCGGTCGCTTCGCCGATAACCGGTTGACCCGCGCCGAGGCGCCGGAGTCGCGCGGCAACGTTCTCGAGGCTCGCAGCCAGGGCTGGAATCGAAGACGCCATGCGGCGATGAAATCCGATCAGGAGCAAGCGTCGTTGTCGTCCGGCAAAGGCATACAATGTCGGCTGCAGAAGGTACTCAGTCACGTCGTCGTAGAGCGACCGTTCGTCGTCGCTCATCGCGTACTCGTAGAGGCGGCATCGGCGCTGCGTGAATGGCCGATCGAGAAACTCCTGGGCCTGGCGGCGCAACGTCCGCTGGAGCACCATCGCCAATCGCCGTTGCAGCTCGTGCTCCTGGCCGGGGATGAGCGTTCGGTCGTCTTCGCTACAGAACACCTCGCGAAACGTCGTGATGTCCCCGAGCAGAGTGCCCGTTGGTTCCACGTACTGCACGAGGCCCCACAACTCAGCCAGCGAGTTCTGCATCGGAGTCGCCGTCAGCAGCAGGACCGGCGCTGTGCGCAGGAAGCCGCGGACCCGATGCGCCATCAGCGCCTCGACGGAAGTTTCGTCGTAGAGTCCGTCGCGTCCGTAGCGCTTGTGCAGGCCCGCAAAGATCTCATGGGCCTCGTCGATAATCACCAGATCAAACGGTAGGACGGCGCCAAGAAGTCCGGCACCACGTTCACTCCCTGCGAACTCGCGCCCGACCAGATACACTCCAGGTCCGAAAAAGTCGGCCCGGTCCTCGCGAGCCTGAATGCCGAATAGATTGAGTAGCTCGTCCTGCCACTGGCCGATTAGCGACTTAGGAACGATAAGCAGCACGCGCTCCGCACCTTCGGCCAAGCTTTGGGCGAGCACCAGTCCTGCCTCGATCGTCTTTCCCAGTCCCACCTCATCGGCAAGGATGCAACCGCCCTCGCGGAGGCGTCGAAGCGCAAAGATCACGGCGTCGATCTGGTGGGGATTGGGGTCGATCCGCGCCTGCCGTTGTGACGCGGCGTAGCGTTCCCGGTCATCCGGACGCCGGACACGGACGAGATCCTCCGCGAGAATGCGCCGATTAAAAGCATGGAGGGGCGGGCTATTTCGTCCTGTTGGCAGGGTCGTACACCGCGAAACGCAAACACTATCAGATCACGGGCGCCGCTTTGGCTCTCTCTGCCCGCTGGACTAGGCCGATCCATGTCGATCTTGCTTCGCCATCCGTTGCCCGATTCTGCGAATCAAACTGTCTAACTTTCGTCTGGACGAGAGCAATTGCCTATCATATAGAGTATTATAACAGATCAAAAGCGCATTGAACCTAATAAGTCGCAATCTATGAATTGGCTAGTCACTCCCGCACCCATCGCATTTGTAAGTGCTCCTTGGTTTGTCTGGATTGCTGCAATCGTATTGTTGATGGGAACTGCCGAAGAGGCGATTCGACTGTACATTGCCGTATTGCGGGAACACCGTCTGCACCAAGCCTTGATAAAACGTTTCGGTGACTTGCTTCGTCAATATCCACACGAACCCGATCGAGGACTGGTGCCCACGGGTTTCCAAGCACTCCGAAAGGAGTTTGAAACTCGAACGGCTCTAACAGCGGCTTGGAGAAATTACTACAAAGAGATTCTGCTCCAACGGAACTCCGATGGGGACGATGAATACTGGTCCGAAGAAAGCGCCGAAGCGGCGTTCACCGAAGCCGCCGTATTTGGATCGCGGATCAATCGGGAATGGTTTGCCGCCGTACCAGGATGGATCACCTCGTTTGGTCTGCTAATCACGTTTTCCGCTATTTTGGTCGCCCTTTCGGAACTCAGGAGCGACGCCAACACCGGTCAGATACTCGGGGTATCTAAACTCCTCGAAGGGCTATCGGGGAAATTTGTTTCCTCCGTTGCAGCATTGTTCGCTGCGTTTTGTTTTCTCCCGATTGAGCATCGATTGTTTCATAGTCTGGAGAAGAGTCGCTATGCCCTAATCAACGCCCTCGATAACCTCATGCCGCGCCTCACGCCTGCGCGTATTCTGGTTCGACTGCAGAACGATATCGCCGAACAGTCAAATGCGTTGAGAGACTTCAATACCGCACTAGCTCCTAAACTCGGCCAAAGCCTAAGCGAGAGTATGGGCCCCACGCTCGGTCGCATGGTGTCCGCGATCGACGAGCTCAATCAGTTAATGCGCGCGGCTGAGGCGCAGAAACAGGATGCCCTCACCAATTCACTGACTGAAGTCCTACGCGACCTGCAACGCGGAATGGAAGAAACCTTTCAAGCAATTGCCGAGAAGTTTACCGAATCTCTTTCCGGGGGTGCTGGCCAACAATTCGATCAGGTACTCGCTTCATTAAAGGAAACAGCTACCCTCGTTGCCAAAATGAACGGGCAGTTTGAGACGAATCAAGACGCGCTGGCGACGCTTGTGATTCAAGCTCGCAATTCCACCGCCGAACAGATGGAACTCGGTAAAGGCCAGGTCCAGCAACTGAGCGCTGTGTTGCTCGAACTGATGAACCAGCTCAAAGAAGCAACTGGATCCTCCGTCAGTCAAATGACTGGAACGCTAGGACACTCATTAGAGCAGATGACCTCAGCGATGCGTGACTCGACTGAGCGCAGTACGAATCTGGTGAACTCCCTGGCAGCTCGAGTCGATAGCAACAACGGAGCTTCGGTCGCAAAGATGACGATTGCACTGAACCTTATGGCCGATCAGGTTTCCAGCAAGATGAATGCGCTTGGCGATCAGATGGCTGCAACTCTTAGTCGAAACACTCAAGACACTAACGCGAGCGCTCAGAAGGTCATCACCGAGGCTACGAACTGGTCGCGGCAAAGTACGGAGAATCTCGCGGTGCTGCTGGAACGTTATCAACTACATTTCGAAAAAGTTGAGAGACTCAGCGGTGAATTGAACCAGGTCGCAGAACAGTTTCATACCACTTTGCCGCAGTATTCTACGGTCGCGAAGAGCTTTGAGTTGATAGCAGCTGAAACAAATACTGCTATTCAAGGATCCAGGGATGCGGCAAATTCGATTCGTGAGAGCGCGCAAAACCTCCGCAATGTCCATGCGAGCATCACCAACGTCGCAACCACCTCCGCCGATCAGGTGACGCGTCTGGCCGAGATGACCGCCCGCATACAGCAAAGCATGGGGCCTTACGAACAAACCTTTGCACGGGTAAATAAAGAGGCTGGAGCACTCTTCGCACAAATTTCGAATCAACTGCAGGCATATACAAGCACCACTCGCGACGGCTACGAAGAAATGGCCAAGGTCGCAAATGAGCATTTTACAAATGCGGCCCAAAAACTAGGTAACACAGTAGGAGAACTCAACGAGTCGCTCGATGACTTGGTGGAAGCGTTTGACCGCCTGAAGATCAAACCCAATGGCAGGCCAAGCGCATGAGCAGTGGACCTGCTGATAGTTTAAGCAGTTCGTTCACTGATCTGATGACCTCTCTGGCGGTGATATTCATATTACTGCTAGTCGCGACCACCAATGCCACGGTCCACAAGGCACAGAAGGACCGAAGAATTACGGAAGATACTCGCCAAGGCTTGCACGATAAGCTTACGAAACTGTTTCCTGAAATCGAGATTAGAGACGATTTAGACGATCCCCTTGCAGTTATCATCGTGTTGCCCGAAGGTTTGCTGAATTTTAAGAAAGACGACGCTCAAATCCCCCCTCCGGGGGTAACTTTTCTGCAAACTTTTATTCCGGGTCTCGCTGATCTGATTTGTTCGGATCCGGACGTCGTCAATTCGGTTGTCGTCGAGGGTCATACGGATCAAGATGGTGAAGACTTGCACAACGTAGAGTTGAGCCAGAACCGTTCGATGGCAGTTGTAGTCAAAGCACTCGAAACCTTGAAATCGCAACCCAGCCAATACCAGTGTTTTATCCGTCTCTTATCTGCAACCGGCCGTGGTAAAAATGATCTAATCAAGGATAGCCACGACACCATAAATAAGGACAAGAGCCGGCGAGTCGAATTTCATTTGCGAGTGTTGTCCTCCGAACAGCGCGACCAGCTAAAGAAACAGCTTCAGAAAAACACAGCAGCAAAAGCGCACGTCACAACTCAAAATGAACAATGACTTGCTGGAGGGGCTCGCAACACTACAACAAACACGCGTTGCGCTCATTCGAATAGAAAAGGGATCGGTTCCCCCGCCTGGAAACAGATTGGCCCGCCTTGATTCATTAGTGGCCACAATCGGGAGCGACAAACCCGCTAGGCGGCGATATATCCCTGAGGAATACCTTGGTGATTGGAGGAACTTTGTCTCGGGCAAGAAAGCCTTTCTGGAGCCGCGCGCTATTAAATTCTTATGCTGGGTGCCCGAGATAGCGGTGGATATCCGGTTTCATCGATATCTTGATAGCAGCCAGATACGCTTGAGCTCTCGAGGCTTACAGGGTTTGCTGTGCTCCTGCCATTCAAGATGGACCTCCGATCTGGGAAGCGGCGATGTTTGTGTGTCGCTCAGGCGGAAATTGCGCGCTTTTGAGGGCATCAATCGCGTAGTCAATAAGTGGAAAGATACTCCGAGAATAGTGGCGGGGGCAGATGCGCCATATCAATTCGCCAGCAAGATGCTTGAAAACATTGAGCTACCCATCGCGGAGCACGCTAAACGCTGGGCAATTCCTGACCATTCGGCCTTCATGAAGGCGGCGGTAATCGAAGCTGTCGATAAATGCCACCATAAGATGGCAGCAAAATCCGGGTCCGGTCTCGTGTTGTTTCTGCTTCAGCAATTGCTGCAATGGGACGGATGGGATCTACGGGACTTTAAGACTCATCTGAGTCGCTGGATACTATCGCCTCTAGTTGAACAGATCGAAGAATTGCACGAAGGCCTCAAGCAACTGGCACTCACGAAACTCGGCGATCTTCGCAATCCGACTAATGCAGCACGCTGGTTGGGGATAAAGGATGCCGCGAAAGATGAGTTCATAAAATGGTTGTCTCGCGGGGAGATCGAGTTCTTTTTTGATCACGTGCTGCCGGAAGGCGCCGATCCTCACGGACGAAAAGACTTCTGGCTTAGATACGTCGGTCAGGTCCGCCAATCCCGAGCCCTTCTGAACAAGGAAGATCGTGATCGGTTTAGACTGCTACCGGTGAAAGTAAAGGAAAAGATCGGATCCTTTGGTTTGATTGAAGGAACCAGTAGCGCGTTCTTGCTAGACTTTGGTGCTGTTCTGGCGATCGAATTCAGCGTCGCGGGAAATGCTTGCTTCATCTATGAGCGCGCTATGACGCCCCGAATAGTTCCAGAATTTTGGACCGCAGGTGCATTTTCGAACTTCCAGTTAAAGAAGAACAAATATTCAGTTGAGCGTGTCATTCACAGAAGAGGGATCTGGACCCAACATTTATCCCAAACGCTAGCGGGATTTGGAATCAGGCCCGGGACCTAATAATGCAAGTCGACAAAAATAGCTTCAGACTTTCTGAGCCGCTCTTCGGAGTAGAACTTTTCGCCGAAGCTGACGGTGTATGGCTGCGCGGCGATCTCGCCCTGATATCAGCAGAAGCGTGTTCTGCTGCGTCCACCCGCCTTGGACGACTTCTTTGGACGACTACACAACAGCTTCTGGAGGGAGGATTTGCTAGCTCCTTCGAGGACGGGGTCCAGATCACATTTTCCGATTTCGTATCTCTTCAGGGAAATGGCATCGATTCATTTGCGGATCTTGCAGTGGCGGCACCATTTACTTTGGAAATTCAGTCCAGCGGATGGCCCGGTGGCCCTTCTTTCAAGTATTCACATCGTTTCTACCAAGGCGTAGATCCCGTATATCCGGAGCGGATTGGCTGTTTCCTTAGATATGATCAACGATTGTACCAGCTCGATTCTCAAACGTTCTTTCTACTCAGCGCCATAGAATCTTTCAACTCGCTTCCGGCCGAAAACAAGACAAGCAACAACGCTTTCATCCGATTTGCGGAGATAAAGGGACTCGCAAAAGAGGTTGGCGTTCAGCTGGATCGGTTCCTTACTAACGAAAAAGTCCTGATCGCGAGTCGGGTCGGACTCGATCTGGTCGCGGACCACGATGGGAAAATCAGCTTCGTTCCTAAGATCGACGGCGTGCCAGCGGAAGCAATGCGCCACGCCTTTTTCGCCTCTGATGACGCAGAATCGATATATTCAGTGGACGATGGACAAGGAGGCAAGGTACGCGTTGTTCTCGACGACGAACAGCGGGAAGTACTCCGTCGGATGCAGAGAGTTCGGCATCTGGGTGGGGCTGAACGTACCGAAGTTCTCCGCAATCCACATCAAATTTTTGATTCAGTCTCAAATCAGGTGGATATAAGCCCTGAATTATTCGGGCCGAGGGTGAAAGGCATTGGCGATTTTCCGTTCGTAGTTCAGCCTTACCTTCGGCATACAGGGGAGAGTTTGTTCGACGATGGTCCAGGCACAGCTGACGCCAACCATTCGCCTCGCGCTTTCGATGCGGGACTTAATTGCAAATACATCGATGGCAGCACTGAAGATGTCGCGTTCACAAACAAAGCTGAAGCGATCGACCTGTATCAGAAGACGCAGAATGCCAGGCTGGCGGGACTCGGCGTTGTGGAATTTCGCGGCAAATCGATTGCGCTTGAAGATCCTTTTGTCAAAGGTCTCGCGGAGCTAGTCAGAGCAAACAAAAGCCAGTCTGAACATTCGACCGTCAACAGTGCACAACGTAGATATCTTCTGATCTACACCAACGAAGAAGCCGTTGACTATGACGAATCTCCTCCCGATGAAATATCTATTGCCGAGACTTCGTTGCCGAGGGCCTTGCGCACGGATCGCGCACTGAAGGAGCATCAATTGGCAGGTCTTTCGTGGCTTCAGCGGAGTTATTCGAGCAACAGACGAGGATGCCTGCTTGCAGATGACATGGGTCTTGGCAAGACGCTTCAAGTGCTATCCTTCCTCGCCTGGTTAATTGAGCAAGGAGGTATTTCAGAAAATAGCGAAGACTCCGAAAAACCGCCTTGGAACCCCATTCTAGTTGTCATGCCACTCGTGTTGCTCGAAAACGAGATCTGGCAAAATGACATGCGTGAATTCTTTGAACATCAAGGCTCAGTTTTTCAACCGTGGCTAGTTCTGAGAGGTCAGGAATTAAACAAACTGAAACGACCGGAAGTGAAAGGTCAGCGCGAGACTATTGACGGCCTTCCCGTTTTGGATGTCAGCAAGTTTCGCAACTATCGAGTAGTGCTCACTAACTACGAGACCATTACTAACTACCAGCATTCCTTTGCTCGTAGCGACATCAATTGGTCAGTGGTGGTTGCTGATGAGGCACAGCAATTCAAGACTCAGAACACCAAGATTTCTCATGCACTCAAGTGTTTGTCGCCGCGGTTTCGTATCGCATCCACGGGTACGCCGGTGGAAACGCGCTTACTGGATATCTGGAACATCTTCGACTTCTTGCAGCCAGGCAAACCATTGACCAGCTCGGCTGAATTCACTCGCGTCTTTGAGACACCCTACCGCGAATCTGGTTCACAATCTGTGAAGGATAACGCAGTGTTAGGTAGCCTGAGAGCAGTATTGAAACTGGGCCAATCCGACGCTTACGTTATGAGGAGGGACAAAACAAGGCACCTTGCCGGTTTGCCGCCAAAGCGGGAGCATCTACTCGAATGTCTATTGTCGGAGGAGCAGCGCCAAACGCATTTAGATATTATGAAATCCGCGCGAGAGCGGAACGTGCACCCCTTTGAGTTGATACATAGCTTGATGGATCTTTATCAGCATCCGGCGCTCATTCCTCGCTACGAAGGAATTTCAGCTACCGAAGCAATTGCACGCTGTCCAAAGCTAGCCATAGTCGTGGAGCAGTTAGTTCGGATTCAGAAACGTGGAGAGAAGGTCTTGGTGTTTGCGCGCCGTAAGCCTATCCAGCAGTTGCTCGCCGATGTGATCCATGAGCGATTCAATTTACCTGTGGAGATAATAAATGGCGATGCAAAACGGGCTAGCAGTGGCGCTGCGAGTTCGACGCGTCGTGAGATGATAAAGAAGTTTCGAGATTCGCAGGGCTTTAATGCAATCGTTTTGTCACCAGAGGTAGCAGGAGTTGGTTTGACGCTAGTCGAGGCCAACCACGTTATCCACTACGGACGATGGTGGAATCCCGCGACAGAGTCGCAGGCAACGGATCGTGCCTATAGGATCGGGCAGACCCGCGAGGTTCATGTCTATTATCCGATCGCGAAGGACCCCCATAACGAATTCGTAAGCTTTGATGAGAAGCTTCACAGGATTATTGAGCGCAGGCGGCAAATGGCGGAAGAGTTTTTGACGCCACAACCCACGGAAGCCGATCTGCAGCACGAACTACTCGACGAGGTGTTTGGTGAGCCGCTTCGTGGAAGTGCGGAATAACGAACTGGTAATGGTCGCCCCTTCGCTGGACGCATTTCTTATTGTGGAGTGGACGCTCGACCGCTAAAGATCGTGAGGGAGCGTTTCCGAATGGCCTTGCTCGATTTCGCTGACGTCGCGCTGGAAACAACTCTCCAAATCCTAAAACGTCTGTCGGACCAACGAAAGATAAACCTCCATAACTGCGCTCATTGTTTTAGCACTCTCGCTCTGCCGCGACACGCTCGAGCTGAGTGCCCGTGTGCTGATCCCATCTTGTGCGGAATCTTTCTGCGTGACGCCGACGAATTCGAACTACTCTGTAGCGAAGGCGCAGACTTCTGGTCTTCCGATTTCTCCCTGCAAACGCCGCGTGTGGGCCGCTAAGCTAGCGGGGGCCGAGAGCCATGTCGTACAGTCGGCCGTAAGAAAGATGCGCAAACTGCTGAGGAACCGCGCTCGCGAGCGATCCGTGCGCAGTTTCAAACGCGAAAATATCGTCAGCGATCTCTTCCAAAGTTGATACCCAAGATACGGAGGTGATGGGCGAATCTATTCTGAGTTGCTCTCGGACTCGCGAGTCGAGCGCAGGCCCAATTCGTCCATCTGTAGACACTTTTAGTGAGGCATCCGTTGTGGCACGAGCCTGGTCTCCCCAGAAGGACTTTTTCGACTGTGCGAACTTAGCTGCGGGATAGCGATTTGCTTTTCGCAGTAACTGGTCAGCTTGAATGGTCAACGTGTCACTTGGTAGCGGCCGCGGATCGTGACTCAGCTAGGAGCTCCCGGATGGAGATATCCGAGAGGCTAGAATCTGGAGGTAACGAGCTCACATCAGCTGCGATTTCAACCTTGGGGAAAAGGGGATTACCGGGCGACCATAGTTCGACGCTGTCCGAATGTTGCTCGTAGTAGGCGGCGTCAGTCGTAACGCGCAGACGCTTTGGCATCCCGGGCGCGAGATAGCTGTACTCGCGGGTTCCCATTGTTTGGACTTCGACGCCGGGCGGAAGTACTCGGTTTGTGCGGATCACCAAATCAATGTCGTCAAGGGAAAGGAGGGGGGCTGGCCGGTCAGGTTCGGTGAAGTCTTCATCGATCGCAGCGTCAAGATCGAAGCCCGACGCCTCAGCTTCCTTCGCTTCGGACTCAATTCTCGCGGTCAGGCTCTTCCTACCCTCTGGGTCACGCGCCTGCCCTGATAGCACAGTTTCGGCGACAAGGTTCGGAAGGCGGGACAGAATTGGCTGCAAACGACCAACCACCTGTTGGAACATATTGTGCCGCTTGCCCAGCGATATATAGATATCGCTCTCGATTGTATCCCGGTAATGAAGGTTGACTGCTATGATTTTCGCGAACTTCTGGCCCAATCGATCGATGCGGCCGATTCGCTGCTCGACCTTCATCGGGTTCCACGGCAGATCGTAGTTCACGAGCGCACCGCAGAACTGAAAGTTGAGCCCTTCGGCAGCCGCATCGGTGCACAGAAGCACGTCGGCTTTTCCTTCTTTGAATCGTCGCTTGATGTCGTCGCGCGAGACCGTCCGCCAAGTCCCGTCAGGATCGCGTACCTCACCACCGCGGCCGGAAAAGCACAGCGCGCGCAGATTGTTGTCGCGCGCCAATTCCTTTCGAATGAAATCCATCGTGTCCGTGTATTGCGTGAAGACCATTACCTGCGGGTAACCGTCTGATCGCAAATCAGCGAGGACCTTCTTCAGCTCCTCGAGTTTGCTGTCCGGCGGCAGCTTGCGAATATTGGCTAGCAAGCTTTCAATCTCCGCGCGTTCCTGCGCCGCGAGCCCCTCCCGTTCGCGTGCCACTACTTCCTCGGAATCTGGCTCTTCGTCCGCCGAAGCGTCCTCCAAAGCATCTTCTTCGGCTCTGGCAGCCGCCGGAGAGTCCTTTGCACCCGAGATCACCGCTAAATGATCTTCGAGCGTGTTCCTTAGCGCTGCGAAGCTGCTCGCCAGACGTCGCCGGTAGATCGTCAGTAAAAATCCCACGGCGTTACGTTCCTTGTCGGAAGCTCGTCCGTAGGCCGTGGAGATATAGTCATCGACGGCCTGATAGAGCATCTGCTCGTCTGGCGAAAGATCGATGAATTGATCGTTGATCTCCCGGTCTGCTATTGGCGTCGAGAGCCGACCCTGCCTGAAATACGCGCGTAGCGTTTCCCTCGTCGCACGCAACACTAAGCGTGCGACAGGAGTACTTCGCTTCATCACCCGTATGGCGAGCTTCCGTTCAGGAGTTTCTAGCCTACGGCGCGGAATACTCGCTTCATCGCGAAGCGCGTCAAGGACCTTCCTAGCCTTGAGGCGACTCACGCCGCCCAGGCGTGCAACCTCTTCGACCTTTACCTCTCCGTATGCCTCCTCGGCCGCACGGAACATCCGCGCCAAATGCTCGAATGTCTCAACTGATGGGCTAGGCTCCTCGATTTCTCTGAAGAAGCGCACGAATCCCGCTGCGTCCCAGGCATGAGGGAGCCCCAGCAGATTCAGGAGGTCCCAGATTTCCACGGGATGTACTTGCATCGGGGTAGCGGTGAGCAGCACGAGTCCCTGTGTTCGCTCACGAAGCCGCTGCATCAGCCGCAACATGCGATTCGGGCCGCCCTCTGTGGGAGCACCCGGAGCGCGGCGACGCGCATGATGTGCCTCGTCCAGAATCATGAGATCCCAAGGCTCTGCGGTCGCGAGAAGATCGTCGGCACGTTCCTGACGCCGGAGCAGTTGGCTCGACACGATCACCGCCGGTTCTTTGTGCCATTCGCTGCGACCAACTGCGCGCTCGTTGTGGCCTTTCATCGAGGGCGATGGATACCAGATCAACTTCTGCCCATCGTAAATCGGCCAGTTGAGATTGAACTTTTCGCGAAGCTCAATCTGCCATTGCTTAAGCAATCCCTTAGGGGCGAGCAGGATTATTCGCCGAGCTTTGCCCGCCAGCCACGCCTGTCTGATGAGTAGCCCCGCCTCAATCGTCTTTCCCAATCCGACCTCGTCGGCAATGAGGAGCTTCGGCGGCCAGTTCTCGTACATCTTCTGAAACGCAAGCACTTGATGCGGCCACGGGGTCACGGCAGCCGTCGCCTCGCCAACGCGTTCGCCGCCGTTAGGAAGATTCGGTGCATGCTTGATGAAGCCCCACACGAGGCGGCGCAATTCGGACTGAGGTATCTCAACGATCGTTTCAGGAATGACTTCGGGCGGCGGCTTTTCTTCGGAGTCGCTAACCGATTCGACGGCCTTCAGTCGCGCCGGCTTGTCGTCCTTGGGCAAGAACTGCAAGAGATTGTCGCGAACCGCAGTTGGGACATCGAACGTCAGCACTCGGCGCGCATTGCCGCTCCAGATTTTCCCGAAGTTGGACTCTTCATCAACGACGCGCTCCGGCTCCCGCCACGAGGTGAACACGTGGAAGCTTTCCCAGTTACCCTGCCATCCCGACGGGGTTTCATTGTTGCTGCCGGTGAATGCCACAGTGTCACCGCGCTCGTCTTCAATGATTCCCGACTTCTCGTGGAAAATTCCGTCTGCCGGAGTTGGACGTCGCTTCTCGTCGCAGGGAATCGACACTTTCACTTCCAGATGTCCGTTCGCGACCATCCAAGCTAGCAGCTCCAGTGCGTCGATTGATTCCTGATTGGACGGCGCGAGCGGATTCGCGAGCATGTGGCGCTCGATAGTGTCTTTGAGGGACTCTCCCTTCTCAATCGCCGCGACCTCTTCGGCTCCCAGTGTGCATCCGACAACCAGCCGCATTCTCCCCCCGTTGCGCACCATTCGTTCGATGCCGCGAGCGGCAAGCGTCAGCGCGCCGGCGTTGAAATAGCCGGTCAAGCGGTCGTATCGGACCGCGCACGTCAGCGCGATTTGATAGAAGAGTGCAACCAGGTCACCCTCGTCGCGAGTGTATTTCAGCAGCCACTCGTGATCGGCGAGTTGACTCAAGCGGTTGCTTCTTCCTTGAAAAGGGTGAGCTGATCGGGCGCATCGACATGTTCGGTAAAGGCGAGACGGCGAAGCTTTTCGAGTGCCTCGAAATCGCTGGCCGCAAGCGCCAAGTCACCGTCATAGTCAATACCGGAGAATGCCTTTGACGGTGGCAGCACTTCGAGTACCGCCTCCAGCGCCGCGAAAAAGGCGGCCTCGGTATCGACGCCGGCGCGATGAAGCAATTCTCTCGCGGATTCAAGGGACCGCGTGCGCGCGAAGTATGCCGCATGATGAATCGCGTCGATCATTCCACGCGATCCGTCGGCCGGACCCAGCGCACCTTTGACGGCGCGGCGCTCGCTATCCCAAATGATGATATCGCCACCTTTCTTTTCGGCGAGGCGCCCGATGATTTGAGCCTCAAGTTCAACGCCCACCGCGCGAGCAAGCACCAACGCTTCATCGTAGGCCACTTTGGGTGCGCGGAACGCGTCCCACGCAAGAACGAACCACGATGTTGCGGGGTCTAGTTCCTCGCGAATCTTGGAATGCGTCAGTTGTTCCAGGCGCCAACGTTTCACTTCTCGCCGCGCAGCATCCAGCGCGTCTTCGGGAGTGACGGCGTAAGGGTCCCACTCCTCGCGGAACAGTTCTGCCTGCTTAACTCGCCGCCGGCTCTCGGGTTTCGTCCGTGGTGTGCCGCGTTTGAGCGGCCAATGGCGCGAGAATTCCTCAAGCGCCGGACCGAAGGAGGCTAGATACAGATCGACGCCGCCAATTCCCGCCTCCTGGAATTCCGTGACGCGGGTGCGGACCGCCTGCGCAACGAGCGGTTCCACATCTTCCCAGTAGATCGTCGATGCGTCGCGCGCCGTTTCCTCGCGCGGGCGGCAGACCAGGAAGATCGTACTGTTGGCAGCGGCCTTGTCCTTGATGTGCAGGCTGCCTTCGGCCTCGGTGTTGATTGGCCAGGAGGCTGAAATCGCAAAGCCCGCGTGCATTAGGCCCTTGGTCAGGGCATCCCACGCCCCCGTCGCTTTGTGGGTGAACATCAAGGTCATTACCCCGTCCGGTTTCAGTACTCGGCGGCATTCGGTGAAGATTGCCGCCATCCGCTCTTGGTAGTCGCGGCCCGCGAGAGCCTTGGCGCCCGGCTCACCCTTGAACTTGGCTGGATTGGCGACCGCTTCGTGCTCCTTGTCGGTGAGCGCGCGGGTGAAAAGTTCGGGAAAGAGGCGGCCGGCGGTGCGTTTCAGCCAGACATAGAAGAAGTCTGACAACTCCGCGTACATTACATTGTCGTAGTATGGCGGATCTATCACGATCACGTTGACGCTCGAATCTCCGAGATGGTCGAGGTTATCGGCGGACTTGCATGTGACAGTGATTGGCGGTGGCTTCGCCGAAGAGGAGGCGCTGAACAATTGTCCGTTGCGATAGGCCGGTTCAGACCCAGTCATCTCCACGAGTTCGGTAATACATTGAAATGTCTTGTCGAATGCCCATTCATAACCCAAACCTACAATTAGAGGGGCCATCTCAGCGTAGGACCAACAGAAGGCAAAGTCGTGCCGATCGAAGATTGATCGCACCCTTTGAGTTACGATGTCCCAGCGGCATGAACGAGTTCCGTAATTCAGAATCGTGTCCAGTGCGAGCGCTAGATACAGATATGCCGCTCGCGAGACCTCTTTCATTGGTCCTCGGGCCTGTTCGGTCTCTAGTAGTTCACGGAACACTTCGACACTGATGGCGTGGCATAGGAGTTGGCGCGGAGAGAACATATCGCGCCAATGAGTGGCACCATAAAGTCTATGTCCACGGTCGTAGTTTGAAAGTTGATCGATCGGTTCGTTCGGAATCGTGTCGAGAGCTTCCCACTCGGCAAGTCTCTCACCGAGGCGGTTCTGGATTGCTTCACTGTTGTCGTCTTCGGGACATGGTGCGCGGTACGCGCGCTCCAACTTCCGACGGATCTTTCCAGATTTGGTCTTTGTTTCAACGCTCCTCTTAAAAACAACCGCGTAAAGCTGCTCGCCCATTTGGCCGGCCTGCGCTTGACGCTTTACTTCGTCGCCGTCGATTACGCGGCCGCAGTCCGAGAAAGGGCAGGTTGCGTCGCCGTCAGCGACGGTGCCAGCGGATTGTTCTCTAACTGAAGACACGATCTCAAAACAACATCGACGTCCCTTCGACCCGGGACCTCCGCTCAAAGCCGGCCGGAGGAGCACGCCAGTACCATCTGATGCAAGCCGCCAATTCGGTGAAAGTGGGACCAATCCGTCGCAGTAGGAACAAGTAATTGTGCGTGCCCACAGGTAACCGAGTACCTGGGCTCCCAGCAGTTCCGGAGGAAAGATGCCTGCGTACTTGGGCTCGGCAGTCTTAATGAATTCCCGAGCAATTCGCTCGAACTCGGTGGCCACTTCTCCGCCGATTCGTATAGGTACTTCGATGGTAGCTCGCAGCAGTAGCGCCGAAACAGGGTTGAGTTCGTTCGCTTGCACAGCAACACCAATTCTCTCAGCTTCGAGCGGTATGCTACCTCCGCCCGCAGTAGGGTCTAGCAGCACAATGCTTTCGAGCGGCTTCGCCGTCTGATCCTTCAGCCACTTGCGATCTTCAGCGTCTGGTAAATATTTGAATGCTCTGTCGTAACCATATGGATTCGCTGCCAACCTCTCTCCGTTCCTATTCGCGAGGTCTAGACGGCGCTTGACCGCCACGGGATCGCCATGGATGCCAAGGAGGTGCTTGAACTTTTCGTGGTCCGCATCGGCCAGGCAAGATCGATGCGAGAATCGCTGCGCGCGACGCGATCAATGGCCGCCGCGCCCACCAGACATGCAATCGATTGGGCGCCGGAAAGGGAGTCATCGGCGTGCGCTCCCGTACAGATTCGATTCCCAGCTCCGCAATCGGCAGCCAGCGTTCAATGAGGCGAGTGTCTTTGGGCATTGCGCGCGGGCGGTTATAGGTTGCGCTTAGGATCAGTCAGCAGAATCCGCAGCGCGCTCATCACCCGTCGCGGATACTTGCGATGCATCGCCATCCCGAGCCAGTACGCCGCCTCCTCACGCTGCATCGTCTCGATCCCCTCGACGACTTCGCGCATCCGGTTGCGGCTTCGCATCGGCGCGAGCGTGCGGAACACTAGTCCGAGCGTCATAGCCAATTCTTCGCTCACCGGACGGGCCGAGCCGCGTCGGGCCGCAGCCGGATCGCGCGTCGAATCAAAACGGATGCCTTCCTGCGTCAGACGGCGGAGCACACGATGCTCAATAAGTTCAAGGTTGCGGCCGCGCAGTCCCGCAATGCGAAGCGGCGAGCGAATATAAGGAGTAGCGGGCGCGGGCATCTGGAAAATTTCGATCTCGGTATCTCCCGGCCGGTACGTGCGCGAGCGAATCTCGAAGCGCGGCTGCGAGGAGCGCGGCAAGATTTCGTCAATCCGATGGACCTGTGCCTTCATGGTTTTGCCTCCGCCGACGCCGATACGTATGCCGATCCGGTTGCAAAGCGCGTCAGACGCTCGGTCAGCTTTTCGGCCGCATCACCGCCCATCACCAGACCATCGTTAAAACGAATCTCGAAGGTCGTGTCGAGCTTCTTGTCGGCTGCTGCGCGCATCTGTGAGTCGAGAAAATCCTTGACCGGAAGAGCGTCCGCGACCGGACCAGTGAACTCGAACGTCATCGTCGCGCCCTCCTTGGTATCGTAGCCGCCTTCCATTCTAGCTGTTTTCGCGGCGCTGGGTATTGAACTGACGGCACCGAGAAGCCGAAATGCATCCGCGGCATCGAAGACTTTGATCTTCAGCACGCCTATCTTGTCCACCTTGGCTTTTCGCGCTTGCTCCCAAAGCTGAATTAGCGCCTCGCGCAGGACAGCCTCCGCAGTGAAGGTTTGCGAGGCCTCGCCGTCGCTGATGAAGCCGCCGCGATCTGGGCCACCGCCTCCGCCCGTGCGGCCACCCCCACCGGTTCCGCCGCCGTCATCCGTCTTGCCTCCCTTATCCCGGCCACCTGTATCTCCTCCGGTATCGACCTTGGGCCGCGGCCAGATCTCATGCTGCCGCGCATAGTCCATCGTGAAGACTAGGGAATTCTCGTCGATTCGAATGTCGGCGTTGGGATCGCCAGGACCGTAGAGCAGCGTACCGCTTCTATAGACGTAAACGCTGTCCTCGACGCCCTTGCGGATCGCGCGAACGAAAACCTCGTCGCCGAGCATGATCGGCAGCGCGGGATCCTTGCGGAACTCGTCTCGCAACGCCAGCGTCGTCATCTGGCCTTTGCGGAGCGGAGTCCGGTCGCGGATGTAGGCAGGAGCGTCGGGCTCGTCATCGCGCGTGCGGAGTTTTTTCTGCTCGCGAAGGGTGCGAAGAATTTGGACTTGCCCCGCGCCGGGCGAGTCTGAAGTGTTGTGCAGAGCAAGCGCGGTATGGGCGAGGTCAACGTCTGCGCGGGGCAGACGATTTCGGGACGGATAGAAAACGTGCTGGTAACACTGCTGGATCGCGACAGCCACCTGCGATTCGGACCGCTCCTCGAGTTCAAGAATCTTGGCTTTCTGATGCTCGGCGAGGTCACCCAGCCGTTCGGGTTTACGCAGCTCAGCCAGCGCGAGACGGCGAACCATTGCGCGGCGCATCTCAGCGACTTTGTCGTCATCGGCAACGGCGAACAGCAGATTGTTGCGTAGCTCGCGGAAGGCGCTGCCCTCAGCATTTTTGCGCGTGAAAATCTGCGCGACCAAATCAGGAACGCTCTCTACAGCGGTACCAGCCGTCACTCCGTCGTACGACATAACGACGAGCCGTGGACGGCCGTCGCCAGTGTCGTCGGGAACTTCCCACGGTCCGCCGGCAAACGGAATCATCTCAAAGTAGTTACCGCCGAAAATACGTTTGATGCGGTCGTTCAGTTCCGCGCGGACTTGTCCGGCGTCAGCGTGCAGCTCCTGACGGCGGATGATCTGCGTCAGATTTGCTTCGACCAGGAAGCGAAGTGGCGCGGTCGGGCGATCGTCGAGATAGGATGAGTCTTCGGCGAACCGCTTGCGCGCGTCATCGATAAAGCTGATGTCCGTTTCGGGACCGAGAATGGAGTAGCGCAAATGCTCGGGAGTGACGCCCTTTAGCTGATCGTTGTAGGCAAGCGTGTGAATGAAAATGGTGCGCGCGACGTAGGTCGCATACGGCGCCAATCCGCGGTAGTGCGCATCGTCGATTTCCTGCGCAAGCGCCTTCTTGCCCGGTTCTGCGGCGACGATGTCATTGCGGATCGCCGGCACGTAGGCGCGCTGTCCAAGGCGCGTGGCAATTTCCTCGTAAATGGGCGCGAAGCCCGGATCGATATGATGAAGATGGATCGCCGTGGCATCCGCCGGCTTTCTACCCCAGAGATAAGCGACGGTTCCAGCTAGCAGGCGCAGCATCCCGCGGACCCGCTGAAAGGTGACGAGTGTCGCCGTCTTGCCGGTGAGTGTGGCAAGAACGTCTGGATGAAACGGGTAGCTCGCGCGAAATGCATCGATCGTTTCAGGGCGCGCGGCGTCGGCGACAAGAGCATCGCGGTTCGAGTTCCAGGATTCGCGATAGCTGTCGATGACTTCGGAAGCGGCGTGATCGTCGATTCGGTCGAACAAACGGCGCCGAAGCACCTGCACCGTCTCGTCGTCCTCGGTCGGGTTCAGCAGCGTGGCCTTGCGGGCTGAAACGCTTTCGATCTCAGTCATTCGATCGGCAATGAACTGGCTTTCCTCGCTGTAGGCGTCGGAAGAACGATCGTCTTTCCCAATAGACAGCGTGTAGACCACGGCCGCCTTCGGCGAGGATTCAACCGCCTTGAAAAGTGACGTCAGAAACGCGGCGAGTTGCTCGCGCGCCTGCGGCAGTTTCTGCACCTTGCGCAGGTAAACGGAAAGCTCGTCGAGCAGAATCAAGGTCGGCTCGCCACCGAACAGTTCCTGGATGGTCTCAGCGCCGGGAGCGATCGCCTGCTCGTCTCCACGGCGAACGCGCTCGTACCCAGCCTTACCAGCGAGCGCATACGCAATCTCGCCCCATGGGGTGAAGGCGAGAACATCCTCGCCCATCTTGCGGCCGTTGGCGGGGTCCGCATTCTCGCCGTCGAAGGCGGCGACGCGAACGCGGCTTTTCGGAACCAGGGCAGGATCGATAAATTCGCCGGCGTTGGTCACGCCACGCATCCCGTTCGCGGCGTGAACGAGTGCAATTAGCGAGTGCGTCTTGCCACCTCCGAATGACGTTCCGAGGCGAAAGATCGCAGCGACCTCGCCCGTCTTGCCGCTCAATCGCGCGCACACGTTGGCGAGCAAACTCTTGAGCCCGCGCGTCGGATAGGTATTACGGAAGAACGGTTCAGGAGTCCGATACTCGTCGGAAGCAGTGCCCTTGATTACCTGAGCGAGATCGGCCGCGAAATCCGACTTGGCGATGTCACCTTTGACGACATCATTTCGCGGCTCGCACAAATCAAAGATTGTCTTCAAATGCGCTCCCCCAACTGTAGCGTTTAGTAGCACAACATGGCGTCAAACGCAGAAGCTTGGCGGCCCGCACTCAGGGAACCTCCATAAAAACGACGCGCATAGCGATGCCAACAAAATTTGCCGTCATCCAAGTAGTCAAATTACGATCGGGAGCACAATTTCCTCAAACAAACCGCGCGACGCTTTGACCTCCGTCATCCGCTCGTAAACGGGCTATCGACGATCCGTAATCTGTAACCGGCCGTAGACCGATGGTTGTCGTATAGAAGCACGCGGGGTCATCGGTGAAAGCGCGGCGTCCATTGCTCCTCCAGCTCCTCGTCATCTTCCTCCTCGTCTGCAAAGGTATTCGTGCTCAGGACCGTTAGTGTCCTGCCGTAGCTTCCGAGCCCCACGATTTCTTCAGTCGTCGCGATGTGCCGACTGCCGCCGAACCATTTCTGCAAATCTGTATCGACCTCTTGGCGCTTTGCCTCCGCCACGTTTCGCGGATTGCTGTTGAAGTGCGCCGTAGCAACCTCACCAGGCAGGAATTCGCGCTTACGAAGCCACGTTATTTCCGAGAAGTCCTCCATCGACTTCGACATGAAACAATAGTCGATCCGATTGCCGCTACTCATTACTACGGCAACGGGGACGTCAGTCTTTTGCGCGTAACGAATTGACGTTGCGGTGAGCGAAGTGCGACACAAATCTGCAAGTTTCTGAATTGCGGCCAACCCGTCGCCCCCTCGACGCAGCGCTGTTGTGAACATTGGATCGGGCATCAGAAGCCCCGTGGCGAAATAGTCCGCCTCTTGCTCAAAAGGATCCTTGGAAACAAAACCAGCTCGGGACGCATGGGTATCCCCGCCACCGCGAAAGATGTGCTCTGGATGTCCTTCCAACAAGTAATGGCCGAGCTCGTGCGCTACGCTAAACCGCTGGAAACCCTCGCTGGCAATGTGCGTGGCGTACAGAATGCCGAAGTTGTTTCCATGCCGCACGAGCATACTCGATACACCCGACGCGCTGTTCCGCTTCGGCTCTACAACGATACCCAAACGCTCGGCAATCTCCTGGGGATCGATCGGCAGAGACGATATCCCCTCGTCTTTGAGAAACTTCTCTGCTTTCTGAAGGGCCGAGCTGGCGTTGGGGCTGATCGTCATTCGTCCTTTCGTCCCTTTTCACGGTCCGCCAACATTTTCATGAAACTGCGCGCGAGTTCGCGATCGTGCGCAGTAAGTTTCTGGCCGTCACGGAAGAGCGGATCGGCAGACTTGCTCATTTCCGGTTGATCGGCCAGCCCCAGCAGAAAGTCAGTGGTCACTTCGAGTGCCTGAGCGAGGCGTCGAAGATTGTCGAACGATGGCTTTCGTGATCCAGCCTCGAAGTGCGAGATCAACGTCGAAGGCAAACCTGCCTTCGTGGCCAAATCGCTTTGATTCATATTTCTAAGATCACGCGCCGCCTTGAGGCGCTGCGGGAAACTGTCAACCACGGGATCCACCCATTGTCGATATCGACAAGAACCACTTGCCGTATTCGCCAGACTGTGGCAGTATCATAGTCGCCATATCACGAATGGCGGATACGACAACATATCCCCCAAGCAGGGGGCGGCGTCAAGGAGGCCGAAATGGAAAATTCAGACGAATCGTTGGTATCAAGACAGGTCGTTTGTGAAGAGACAATCGAAGACGGGATTATCGTCGAGGAGATTATCGAGCTCGAGGAATATGCCAAGGCGGATCGGCGTCCACCGCATGCTCGTGCCTATCTGATTCGGGTCGATAAGCAGAAGATCACAGTGCATGTTCCAAAGATGACCGGACGCGAGATTCTCGAGAAAGCGGGCAAGATTCCTCCGAACAAGTACATTCTGCGCGAAGTGTTTAGGGGCGGCTCGTTGGAGAAGATAGAGCTAGACCAAATCGTTGATTTCCGCCGGCATGGAATCGAGAAATTCAAAACTATGCCGAAGACAGCGCAGGACGGCGGTCTGTGACCGAGCCGCGCCGGCAGTTCCGACTATCTGAATCCGACGAGGCATTCCTCGACCATCTCGGGTTCTGGTGGGAGACGCTCATAGACGCACAACTACGGTGGCTGGTCATCCGCGAGTTTCTTTTACCTGCTGGTTACAATCGAGGCACTGCAAGCGTCGCGATCATGATCGCGCCCGGCTACCCTCCGGGACCGCTCGACATGGCGTATTTTCATCCGTGGTTAAGTCGAGTCGATTCGCGTCCGATTCCGTGCGCAAACACCGCCCAAATGATTGACGGTTTGAGCTGGCAGCGTTGGTCCCGACACAGAACGGCAGAAAATCCGTGGATCGAAGGCGAGGACGACCTCGCGAGCCATTTCCATTACATGGAATCGTGGCTCGCAAACGAGTTGCAAAGGACCTGAGAATGAATGTGACGCTGAGTATGACGGGTGAGCAACACGCGCGATTGCAAGAACATCTGTTCCCGGCTGACGGAAAGGAAGCAGCAGCAATCATGTTGTGTGGCCGGCGCGCGGGTACGGACCGTCATCGTTTGCTCGTCAAGAACGTGCATTTGGTTCCTCACGAGTCCTGCACCGTGCGTTCGCCATTATCTATCGCGTGGCCGACCGATCTGATGGTGCCCTGGCTTGAACAAGCAAACCGTTCCGGACTCAGCGTGGTGAAGATCCACAGTCACCCTGGCGACTACGCGCGCTTTTCGAACCAAGACGACCAGTCTGACGCTGATCTCTTCCCCTGCATCGACGGCTGGATCGAGTCCAGCGTCCCACACGCCAGCGTCATAATGCTGAGCGATGGCCGAATCTTCGGCCGGACGATCGATGCTGCTCAGAAGTTCACTCCGATCTCGACCGTCGCCGTGGTGGGTGACGACCTCCACCTGTGGCGCCCTGACGATTTTGCCGAAGGACGCGCAAAAGAGTCGCTCCCACTTTTCACCCAGCGACATGCACAGGCCTTTGGCGAAAGCACCACCAGAAGACTCCGCGGACTTTCAGCTGGGGTCGTTGGATGCTCAGGCACGGGCAGTATCGTGATTGAACAGCTGATGCGCCTGGGGATCGGCCGGTTGGTCCTAGTCGACGATGACGTGGTCAAGGACGTCAACCTAAATCGGATCTTAAATGCAACAGCGAACGATGCTGAGCATCGCCGCAAGAAAGTTAACGTCAGCGCCGATGCGATCATACGCACGGGATTAGGTACGGTCGTCGAAAAGTATGCTACTAACCTTTACAATCCCGACACCGTGCGCGCGATTGCTGGATGCGACGTCCTCTTCGGATGCGTGGATACCGCAGAAGGAAGGTTTCTTAGCAACCTCCTCGCCACGTTCTATCTCCTGCCGTATATCGACGTTGGCGTTGTCCTTGAGGCAGACGACCAAGGCGGCATCACTCAAGTATGTGGCTATGTACACTATCTGCAGCCCGGCCAGTCGAGCTTGCTGAGTCGCGAAGCTATATCCATGGAGGACGTACGCGCTGAAGGGATTAAACGCCAGAATCCGAAGTATTACGAGGACCTGAAAAATGCAGGATACATTCGAAATGTGCAAGAGGAACGACCGGCTGTCATTAGTGTCAACACAACGTTGGCCGGCATGGCGGTGAATGAATTACTGGCTCGACTACATGGATTCAGAGACGAACCTAATCGCAACTATGCGACGATCGGCATCAGTATCAGCCAAGTCCTATTCTACTCAGAACCTGAATCAGGTCTGCCCTGCAAGGCAATGCATCCGCACGTGGGGCGCGGCGACGTCGTTCCACTGCTCCAGCAGGCCGAGTTGAGCGAATAGACATGGCTGCGAGGCTGTTTAGTCGAACCTTATCAGCGCTAGCCACACTATGGGCCTACCTTACTCGTGGGGTCGCTGAAACCCGATTCAGATCGCTCTACGTCGAGGAGCTTCCAGAAAGCCTACAAGAACGAACGCTTTATATTGTATCGGAGAAAGGCACGGACACTTACGCTGCGCTCGCCTGCCCAAAGGGCTGCGAAATCAACTTGAACATGAACCTCCTTCCCGACGACTGCCCGCGTTGGAGGCTCGACCATTATGAGGATGGGGTTCCGTCGCTGCATCCCTCGGTGAGGCGGATCGAGTGTGGATGCCATTTCTGGCTGCGTCGCGGAAAACTGATCTGGTGTTGAGGTTTTTATTACGAATCGACCAACTGTGGATACCTCGATAACTTGGACTTGACTTCAAGTCAGATATCCGGCCAGAATAAGAATTATGGACGGCAGACTCGGCAAGAAAATCCGGGAGTTGCGACTCAAGAAAGGGGCCACCCAAGAAGAGCTCGCAGCCGAGGTAGGTGTCGATGGCACCTACATCTCCAAAATAGAGAAAGACCGTTTGCCTTACTCGCCCTCAGCAGAAACCCTCAGGCTGATAGCCAAGGCTTTGGACTCTGATGCTCTAGACCTCTTCTCGCTCGCTCAACGAACACCGCCTGAGCTGCAGGGCTTTCTCACTACGCCCCACGCCACCGACCTTCTACGCCTCTTGGGCCGAAGTGACCTCAGCAAGAGAGACTGGAAGGCCGTCAAAGAATTCGTGGAGGAGCGCGTAGCCGCCACTGAAGCAAAGGCGGTGAAGAACCGCAAATGATAGTCTCGAGCTTCTCCTCGGACGCCATTCTCAGGATCTGCGAACGCCGCTGGTTCCTTGGAAGCGTCGTCGCTCACCCGACTGCGAAGAAGGATCCACTCCGCCGTGAGGCTCATGTATTGCGGCAATTGATGCACCCTCAGGCATGGGCGGGCAGGACGGTCCATACGATTATTGAACAACTGGTTCTTCCGGCAGTTCAAAAAGGGAAATTGCCTGAAACCTGCGAATTGATTGCTTACTCTCAGGACTTGTTGAAACGGCAAGCCGAATTTTCGAGGCAACGACTATACCGCACGGTTTCCAAGAGCCGCGCGGGCGACCAATTCTGCGCCCTTTTTCAGGATGAATACGGTCAGGGTCTCAGCCCAGCCGAACTGCAGGAAGTCGAAGAGCGCGTCCGAGTTTCGCTGGCGAATGTCGCGAAACTTGGAAGTCTTTGGTCTGAAGTACGAACTTCGCAACGTGTTTTGCCGGAGAACTCATTCCGGATCATTTTGGAGGGTGCGACACTCGAAGCCAAACCTGATTTAGTCTTTCTCTCTCAAGGCGGCACGACGATCGTTGATTGGAAATGCTGGGCATCGCTTACGGCGGATCCCTCGGAACAATTGCGATTCTACGCCTATCTCCTCGCGCGATACTGGAACACCCGTAACTTGAAAGCGAAGGATTTTCGTCTACTGGCGGTCAACTTGTTGGCCGGTTCAACCACTCGCGTCGAGTGCTCCGACGACGATCTGGATCTGTCGGATGATCGAGTAACAGAATTTCTCGAGCGGGCGCGGAATATTATCGACGGACGCTCCTGGTCACAGATCGATCTCCGCGCCCTATACGGACCTCGCAATCCCGAGACTTGCGAAAGGTGTAAATTCCGCGGTGTATGCCGCGACGCTCTGCCTGCATCAGATGCCGTTTCGGCACCTAAGGAGGGAACCCTATGGCTGTTCTCTTGACTAACACTTTTCGCATCCCCTTGCTCGATACGCTGACGGTTCCGTATAGCTGGGTCCGCTTCGACGGCTTACAAGTGACTGACGTGGAGTATGACGAAAACGTATCGCTGCTCGCCACTATACTGGGCCGAAAACTCCAGGCGCCAGTCGCTCCTGTCTGGCGAGATGAACAACAGTTGCTGGCTGTCGCGAGCACCGGCGCTACTTTACCTGAGAAAGTCAACCTGCGCGGGGCAGTCACTAAGCTCTCTCCCGAGTCCGAGACTCGCACGCTTCGCCTTGCAGGCGGCACACTACTAGAGCAGCAAGTTGCAAAGAAATTTCTTAGATGGGAGCTTCGTAGCGCTTTCTACCACGACCGACGCTTTTGGGAACATTATGGTCGGCAGGCGGAGCGCGTCCCCATGGTCATCGATGGCTACAATGGCCCGGTCGGCCTGCACCGAACGCTCGCATACGGCTTCGTTCCAACTGATGACGGTCGCTTTGAGCTATCCGTAGAGGTCGGCCTTTGCTATTTGGCTCGACGTTCGCTTCATGAAACGAGTGATCTTCAGCGTTTGAATGAACTCAAGTTTGAACGATGCCTCTACAAACTCGGCTTGGACTGGTACGTGGTCGATGTTTCTGGACCGACGCGGAGAATTGTTGAAATTGAATTCTTCGATGACGACGTTAACAAGGTTGTGGGGCTGAGATCATTCATTCAGCATCGTTGGAGCGGAAAGGGCATTCCGCAAGTGGATGCGCTATCAGATGGAGCGCCAGCTCTCTACTACAAGAAGCCACAAGGACAGAACCGTTGGGCTCCGGCTTCATTGCTCTATCCTGTGTATTCGACTGACAGTCCGGAGGGTGCCGAAGTGCACCGGCGTGCGATCTCAGCGCCGCATTTCAGACGCAAGAATATTGAACGCGCCGTTCAAACTGTTTTCGCTGGCAAAAAGATCTTTGGTCAGCCGATGCGCGTTGAGCCGATTATGCGACAGCTCCCCGAGATGACAGCTCCCCTGCCTCGACTAGCATTTGGAGGCGATACGGAGCTCACGCTCACTTACGACAACATTGCCGATGCCAGGTGGGACGCACTCAGGGCTCCGGGCGTTGGACCGCATGTAAAGACTCCGTTTGACCCTCAGTACGCTGTAGTGCCATCTAGCATGCCTGCGCGCATGACGGCCGACGCCCTCCTCAAGCTCGACTTCCAAGTCCAAAAGATCTATTCGACATCGTACAAACCTAAGATCCTACTCTACGACGATCGCTCGCCCAGGCTGTCAGATCAACTTCGCGAGATCACGAGCTGCTTAAAGGGTCTTTCCGGGTACGCACTCGTCGTGTTACCAAAAACCCCCAACCCCAAACTCTATACGCACTTGAAGCGTCGACTTACCGACCTGAACATCCAATCACAATTTGCCAAGGCTAGCGCAATCGGCAGTTTTTACCACTTTGACGGACGGGGAAGCTGGACAGTTCCCGAGGCCTTGCAAAGCCGATATGCATCCTACATGCGCCATCTCGCACTCGGCGTTCTCGCCGTGAACCGAAAATGGCTATGGCGCCTCGCGGACGGGACTCTCAGTCAGCAGGCCTACATCGGTATCAACGTCCTAAAAGGGACGGCCGTGTTCACATTCCTCTATGCGGACGGGAGCGATATATACTTTCAGATCGAGAAGTCCGGCCGACAAGAGAGGCTATCCAGAGATCTGGTCCGTAACCTTCTGTTGGATCGTGTTCCTAAAGATATTGAGCGCCTTGGACTCACTGAGCTCTCTTGCATTGTAATTTATCGAGACGGGAAGCTTTGCACTTCCGAGCGCCTCGCGCTGAAGGACGTCGCGCAACAGCTAATCGCGAAACGGGCAGTGCACGAAGATTTTGCCTTTAAGGTGATCGAGGTTCACAAGAGCAGTGCGTATCATCCTCGCCTCTTCGCAGAGCAAAACGGGCGCACCTACAACCCCCGAATGGGTACCTATCGAATAATCCGCGATGCGGAAGCAATCCTCTGCACAACGGGAGAGCCGCTTCTTAGGCAGGGAACTGCTGACCCCGTACATCTTGTGTCGGTGCTGGGCCAGCTAAACACCTTCGATGTCGTCGACTTTAATGCTCTCAGCCATCTGGGATTCACCTCGCCGGCCGCCTGCCATCGGCTTGCGTTTCCGCTTGCGCTTGCCGACCACATACTTCGCGAACGGCAGCCTGAGCGCGCCGAGGAGCAGCCCTGGGACGATGAGCTCGATACGGCTGCTGAACTGCACGGCGCGCAGAGCCGTTAGGAGTATGCGAATATGAGTACTACAGCTCAAGTTTATTCGAACTTCAAGACCGTTACAGATCTGTTGACCAGATTGAACGGGGCGCTCATTACCGCCAAACGGGTGGTCCTGCGTTCCGCTCCCCCACCTGAGAAGGACGCGATCGCTGAAGCGACGAGTGTGCTGACTGAGTTTTTGTCTCAACAAAGTGCTGACGACGCCAATCGCGGCATCAGCCAACGATCTCGCGTATTCTTCCAAGCGGGAAGCAGTCGGGGTTTTAGCCTGAACCTCGAGGAGTCCGCTGGATGCCTTGCACGGCTGCAGAAGGGCTTAACCGCCCTGGAAGCGCGAGACTTGGAGTTTCTGGAAAGAGTTGCACGCCAACTTGATCAGTCGTCGGAAAATCTCTATCGACAAATGGCCCGAGTGTGAACCGTCTCCTACGTGGCGCACTCGTCGCGTTGGTGCAGCGACTCTCTTGTATCGACGATCTGCTTCGCCCTGCGGAATCCACCGCGCGCCTCAAGGACCGCTGCCAAGCGGTTCGTGTCATACTCGACAAGTATCGTCGCGACGTCGGACAGGCCTTGGCTTTGCTCGACAGTGCTCCGGCGCTGATCGACGACCTCACCCGTCAGTACAACGTCACTGCACGAAGTGTATATCTCGTTGAACAGTTCGTGGCGGGTCCGCTGTCGAGATTCTCTTCGCAAGACGAAACAATTTCGAAGCTTTGCGAGCGTATCTGCCGCGAAATCAAAGTCACCGATATTCCGATTGTGCTTACCACAGGGAACCAGTATTTTGCCGCGCTCCCTGATCACGGTCTGATCTTTTCGCCTCCCACCGAATATCGGCTGCTCCTTAACCTACCGGACCTCTATCACGAGCTCGCTCATCACCTCGATGAGCGCGGTAGCCCTCTTGTAGGTTCTCGCTTTGAACAGGCAGTGGATACTTACGAACAGCAAATCGAAGATGAAATCCAGCGCCTTTCGCGGCCCATCAACGTTCAGGAATTTCGGGGATGGTTGTTGTGCTGGCGAAACTGGTCACACGAAGTGGCAGCTGACGCGTTCGCTACATTACTTGTAGGCCCCGCTT
Organism: uncultured delta proteobacterium; assembly: GCA_963711565.1. Lineage (GTDB taxonomy): Bacteria > Desulfobacterota > Binatia > Binatales > Binataceae > Binatus. The sequence goes on from CAVQEQ010000004.1 coordinate 47,391, forward strand.
ACGCCTGGGCGAACTTCCATCTTATGCTTCGAGTGCGGACGATCTTTGGTTACACCGAAACCCATCCGGCCGACGCAGCGCGAATGGAGTTCATACTGCGTATTCTGAAATCAAATCCGCGGTTCTCAGGCGACTTTCAACTGATTCGGCAGAAATGGCAGGCTTACCTAGATCTACGCCACCCAGATCCACCACATTTATACAATTTGCTCCATCCGCCACAATTATTTACGGCCGTTTTAGACGATGTGCGCTCCGCACTGGAAGAACATCATTTCAAAGCAGACCCTCTCGCTTGCGGCACAATTACACACCTCTTGAACGAAGCTTGGCGAAGACTTTTGACGAATCCGCGTGATTACAATTCTTGGGAAATGGATACGGTTGCTTTGATTTCGAATTCATAGACTCAAGAAATCCCACTTACGCCGACGGGTGAAGAGGCGCGCCAACTACGATCTTTTCGCGGCTATCCCGAGCCTCACAATTTCTTTTGAGCCGACTGACTTGTACCTACCGCCTTGAGCTGCGGATCGACGCCGAGATTTGAAATCCCCCATCCTGTTTCTGCAATAGAACCATTCTGCCCTCGGCTTATGGGCACGCGGCACTTCGCTGTGAGCCGCCCCGCGAGCGCTCCGTAAACTCCGCGTCGCGGCTCCACACCACATCCCAACCCCGCCTGCGATCTCCGCTTCGCCGCCGCTCTCATTGGTGGCGTTCTCTGCGCTAGCACGCCGCGCCAGCCCTTCGGGCCGCTTTCGCTCTGACACGTCCTGCCGCCCGCTCCGCTCGCGCATCTGGAATCTGCGCTGGGACCTCCAGTTCGGGTTGAGAGGTCCCCGCGAAAAATGTTGCGCGGGAATGAAAACACGAAGCACGCCCTGCCGCAGGAGCGGAAGCGGGCGAAAGGAGCAAACGACAATGAGACGAAGGTTCAAATGCGATCCCAAGTGGATCACCGCCCGGTATCCGGCGAAATGCGCCGAGCCGAATTGCCAGACGGGAATCAATTCCGGCGAGCGAGCGTTCTACTACCCCAGCGATAAGGCCCTTTACGGCACTCGTTGCGGTCACGGCGAAAAGGCCGAACGCGACTTTAACGCCCACCGGATCGACGAAGACGGATTCTAAATCAAACAGCAAAAAGAATTGGAGGTAAGTGTCATGTCTATCAACAAAGCAATCGTGGTCGGAAATCTGGGCCGTGATCCCGAGGTTCGCGCACTGCCGTCAGGGCAGAACGTGGCGAATTTCTCGCTGGCGACGACCGAGCGTTTCACGGATCGGAGCGGTACCAAGCAGCAGCGTACCGAATGGCATCGCGTGGTCGCATTCGGACCGCTTGCGGATACGTGCCAACGGTTCTTGAGCAAAGGCCGTCAGGTTTATATCGAGGGTCGGCTCACTACCCGCCAGTACGAAGCGAAGGACGGAAGCGGCACGCGCTATCGAACCGAAATCGTCGCCCTGCAAATGCGTTTGCTAGGGAATCGGAAGAACGGTAGCGCCGCGCCGAAAGCAGAGGCATCCGACGACATCCCGTTTTAGTTCCCACCACGCGACGGGAGAGCCGCGAAAGCGGTTCTCCCTCAATTATTCAAATCACAATCGGAGACTACGGAAATGGACATCTACGCAATCGTGACCGACAAGATAATCAATCTACTTGAACAAGGCGTCGTGCCGTGGCGCAGGCCGTGGACCTCAGCCGGACTGCCGCGCAATCTTGTGAGCAAGAAGCCATATAGAGGAATCAATCATTTTCTACTTTCCGTATCGAAGTATGTTTCACCGTTTTGGCTGACAATGCGCCAGGCTAACGAACTTGGCGGACACATCCGCAAAGGCGAGGAAAGCACGGTTGTCGTGTTCTGGAAGGTTGACGATACGAAACAAAGCACCAGAGACCTCGACACCGAGGAGACCGACGGGAAGGCGCGACGACGGTTCTTGCTCAGATATTATCGCGTGTTCAACCTCGAACAATGCGAGCTTCCGCAAGCGGTACTCGACAAGCTGCCGAAGATCGAGACGCACGAGCACGATCCGATCGAAGCGGCCGAACGGATCATCGCCGTAATGCCCAACCCGCCGGAGGTTCAGCACGCAGGATCAAAAGCGTTCTACAGCCCGATCACAGATCGAATCACTCTGCCGCCGCGCGAACTTTTCGCGAGCGCTGAAGAATATTACGCCACAGCGCTGCACGAGACCGTCCACAGCACCGGCCATCAGAAGCGCCTTGCGCGAGAAGGGATTTGCGAAGTCGCTCCGTTCGGTTCCGCCGTCTACTCAAAAGAAGAATTGTGCGCGGAAATGGGAGCCGCCTATCTTTGCGCGGAAGTCGGCATTACAGCTGCAGTCATCGATAATCAGGCCGCGTACGTGGCCGGCTGGCTAAAGAAACTCCGCGACGATCGCAAGCTCCTGATACACGCCGCCGCGCAAGCGCAGCACGCCGCGGATTATATCCTCCGGGCCCCGCATGCAGTCTGAAAATCGGCGGCGCCCGCGCGATGCGCGGGCGCCGCTGTACTGTCAATCACTCTCCCAGTGCTGGCACCAGATTCTTGGATATTAGTCTCTCGATCTCCGTCTTCGGAATTCGAATCTAGCGGTGATCGCCCAGGCGAAGGACGCCTATCTGGCTCTTATCAATCATCTCGTACACTGCCGAATTGGAGACTGCGAGCATTGCCGGTTAATCTGCAACAAGCAACATGGGCGCACGCACGCAACGCACTCAGGCGCGTTCATAATTAACAGGCTCGCAGCGCCGGTCTCTCCAATCGACCAAAGATGATCGCTTACTCCGGCTTCCGGCGGCCAAACCAGTTTGCTGCAAAAATGACCGGGGATACGGCTGCCAGCGCTGACGACGCCGCTTACGGTGTCAGTGCAAGACCTGGCCGAGTTGCCCTACGGTCCCCGGTCACTTCGACGGTACCGGCGCTCGATCAGAACATCACTAGTGGGAAGATGTCCGGCGCAACATGCGCCCACTATTGACAGGGGGTCCATCGTCCATTCTTGCCGGGCCCTTCGCGGTAATTTTTTGAAGTGTCTGGAGTTGTTGAGGCCACAGCAGTCCATGCAGCGACCAGGGTTTTCCAAGTGCCGCACGCTCTGTCTCGCCATCGACGAGCAGCTGGCCTCGCCGTACGTAGTCAAGGACTCGCTGGCGCCGCCATCCAAATATTGGAAAATGTGAAGGCGGTTTCACATCACTGGTGAGTAGATAAACGTTCTTCTGCCATACGTCCCATGCAATCAGAGGAAACCGGAACATCAGCGGCTCAATCTTCGGAACTACCGAACCGGCTGGGGTAATCGCGTAACGCTGAAAAACTCCTTTGGCGTCGAAGAGGTTTCGTCGAGCGGTCGCGTAAGCCGGCAGGGATGCGCCGAGATCGCACAGGAACTCATGGCTCATCAGCAGATGAGGAGTCGCATCTATCCTTCCAATGCTTCGAATCCACTCGGCCGGACTGTCGGTCTGAGGACGACGTACCAATCCCGGATCGTAGAGCCACGACTGCAGCCACGCGTCGAGAGCGTACCAAACGTCCAACGCTTCATCCGTAACTGCATGAATTCCGCGTGGCTTGCCTCTGCAGTAGTGTTCGCGAAGTATACGCCAATAGCTGAATGCTTTTTCACCGTACACATTCAAGGCGCAGAAGATTGTGAACTGCCGGCTTGATGGAAACTTGCCCGCAGGAAGGTAGCGCGTGAAATCGTTCAATGACCTCGCATACTCAAGCCGGCGTGAAGATTGTATATTGCCCCATTCCTGTTTTAATTCAGGTCTATCCTGCGGTTGGCCGTCCGACCGATCGAACTCAGCAAATGCGCGCTCAAGATCGTGAAGCAGCGCGAAAACTTGGGGTTTCATTCCCTACTTCCCAGACCCAGGCGATGATAGCAGGAACCCCCGCGGACCGGTCATTCGAATCAACGAGCTTCCGTCGTGCCGGTGCTTCGTGCGTGGATTTCCTCGTCGGCCGCGCCATTACGCCGATCGTGCCCGCGTAAGTTTCGTTTATGAGTACAAAGGCGCAGCGTTCCAAGCTGGAAGAACTGGGCTACACCGACGATCAAATCGCCAAGCCCGCAGAAGCGCACGGCATCTTGAAGATCGGAACTAAGGCTTCAGCTTGAGCCCATTGCGCATGTGGATTTTTGTTCACAGACGGTTTAAGAATATCGCCGATGGATTCCTCTACAACGAGGAGTGCATTCTGTACAGGATCGGCGCGCTTACCGCCTCTCCTTGCTCGGGTAGGTATACACTTTAATTGTGCACAGGGGAAAATGAAATGCCACTAACTCCGATCTTTTATGTACCAATATTGAAAACCAAAGCGGGAGAGAAATGGGCTCTTTCTCATTTGGAATTCCCCGCCAAAGCGAGACTGCGACCTCTCATGGAACTCCACGGAAACAACGACAAATCGCTTACCGAACATCTCGACAGTTTGTGCGATGATCTAGCATCAGATTGGGGAACCGGGCGCTGGCTTTATTTGGACGGCATTTGGCTACATGGTGAGCACGGCTCTGCGGCTACTCTATCCGCGATCTTTGCAACTGCAGCGGAAAAAAGTCTAAAGGCGCTTCCGGTCGTGCGGACTACGTTCGGCGATCTCGCACTAGAAACTGTTCAAGACATTGTTACTGAAAATGACAACAATGGGTACCTGCTTCGCATAACGCCCGGCGATTTAGATCATACTGCGGCGATCAATGCGACGGTCGCGGCGATTGGCGTTCCACGAGATCGTATAGACCTATTGCTCGACTATCGCCATCATCCGATGAATCTAGTAACTGATGTCCCGAGAGTTCCCCATCTTAGCGATTGGCGCAGGTTTATAGCTGCTTCCGGCGTGTTTCCTAGGACCCAAACCGGACTTCCGATCAATGTATGGACCCCTGTTCCTCGAATCGATTGGACATCCTGGCTATCACAGCGAAGTAGTCTCACGCGGAAGCCTATTTTCTCTGATTATACGACGCGTTCGCCGGGAGCACCGGCGGAATTTGGAGTTCCTCGCGTCAACATCCGATACGCGACAAACGACACGTGGTCCTTCCACCAAGCGGGCAGATTTGCGGACGGCGCAGCACCGGAGATGCACGGCCTCTGCAATCAATTGGTGGTACGTCCGGAGTTTCGAGGAGCAACCTTCAGCGCAGGAGATGAAGCGTATGATCGGGTGCAAGACCCGACTGAAGGACCGGGCGGACCGACTCAGTGGGTTCAGTGGGCGGTGAGTCATCATATCGAATTTGCAGTTGAGCAGGCTGTTGCTGTCGGGCCTTAAGCGCGAGGCGCACCTCATTGCACAGCATCTTGAGAGGCAAGGTCTCGATTTGTTGCCATAGCTCGATCACGGGTGCTTGTTGAGGAACGTGAATGCCCGCCCGTGCCAGAACTCTACGGCATTCCTGCTTCCAAAGAACCCGAACAAGGACTTTAGGATCTGGCTGGCAATTTTTTCGCGGGGCTCGCTTCGAGGACAGCCGGACAGTCCCATTGTCGGCTCTTTCAGCAAGCATGATTCCCCAGCTTTTCGGAATTCGTTTCCTAGCTGGATTCAGATGCTTGCGAGTCACAACGAGCGTAATGAATTCAAAGAGGCTTTGATATTGATCAGTTTGCGTGCCAAGCCTGACTAGCGAATCATGCTCGCTCTTAATTTCGTATCCGCAGAGCTCGCCATTAATGTACGCAATATCGGCGCGCCCGCGCCCTCTTAATAGGGGCAACTCTTCCACGATAGCCGCCGTTGGGTCTTGCTCCTGCAAAAAGCGAATCAAGGCGGCGCGAATGTCTCCGTCGAACAATCCCACCGTGGAAGAATCTAGCCGCTGGCATGGTGCCGGTTCAAGCGATACAAAACAGGGTTTCATTCAAAAAACTACCACTACCCAATCACAAGACGACGGCAAGAGCGCCCGTGTTCAGTTCAATATTGTGAAAAAGCGTCGGCGATCATCAAGTGGTAACCAGAGGGCGGCGGTCAGATTCGCCGACAGACCTTTGGAGGCGCAAGTGCCCTCAAGCTCTGCCCTCAACTCTCGATTGTTTGCGACAAACCAGAAGATGAACGTCAGCAGAGGCATAGGCCAATCCCCCGTCAGCTCACAGTATTTCCGGCTTGCCTCCCATATGAGCGCCTCGGTCCAGCGAGGACTAAGTTCGCCGGTAGCTTCCGGATCCTTGTCTGCGTGCTTCAGAAAATTTTCCGGCGTGTTGATGTACTTCCTGAATTCGCGAGCGGAATCCGCGTTGAGAAAGCAATGGAGGTCTTTGAGCATCGGCTAGCCACCACGGTGTTCATTGATGTCTCGTATGACCGAATACGCGGCTGCGGCCAACGTATGGATTGACACTTCGTCGCCGTGCTCAAAGTAGAGCTTAGTGGCCGTCTCAAGCTGGCGTCGGGCCGCATCCAGTTTGCTTAGACGCAGGGGCTGGTGGATCTCGTTCGAGCTGACGGAGGCTCGTCGCATTCTGTTCATGCGGTGATCGTAAGCGTCGGCGGCGTCGCGCTCAACGCGCCGACGCAGATACTCGCGCGAAGCGGGTATGACCGGACGGCCGGGTCAACAGCCCGTCTCTTTTCTAACTGACGAGCTGGAGAAGTCCCGCGTGTTTCGCGACCAAAGTTCGACGCCGGCGTTCGTCCTAACCCCGATGGCTCGATAGCCGTCGAGCTTGACCTCGTACTGCCAGGCCGGACCTTCCGGCAATTTCTCGACCGCGAGGCAAAGCATCGGCTCGATGAATCCGGCCTTCGTCGGGGCAGTCCTCTCGGGCCTCTTCTCCTTTTCGGTTGCCACTGGATTGGAAGCATATTACCTCAGATCTCGAACCCCACAGAGCAGGTGATAAGGCAAGGAAGCAGATGCTCGCCGTTTTCTCAGAAGCGACCGACGAGCCGTCGATCTTCGGCATTCAGGTTGGACGGATTTACTTCAGTGCGCGGTGTCTGTTCCGCGCCTGCCCAAATCTCGCAGCGACTTGCGTCCGGCCGATAGACCGCATCGGCAGGCCCGCTCATCGCGATCTCCTGGTTTGCGACGCACATTCCGAGCGGCTCATAGCACGGGCCAGGTCCAAACAGCTCGACGTTTCGATTCGGGACTAAAGACCACTTGCAATTTAGGGGCGTGCAAGCGCATCTCTATGCCGCCTCGAGAACACCGGTCTTGCTGCTAGGAATTCAACAGCCGCTCAAGTCGTTCTACGCGAACATGCGGTGGCAGCAGGATTCTATTCTCAAGCAGGCACCTTTCGGCATGGCCTCCGTACTCGATTCTGTAACGCCGCCATCCGCGGAGCTCGCTGGGGAGAGCATCGGGGTTCATGATGAGTTCTTCGGTCACGTCAACGTAAAGTCGGTTCTTAGGTTCTTTCCGCAGAGAGCTGGCTTTCCGCTTTGCCTTTTTCATCTTGGGACCCCACTTCGCAACATCTCCGGAGAGTCGCCATTGTAGCATCGCACTCCAGTCCTGTGGGCTACTCAGCGGCGCGAGGCTTTCAGCCGGCTCTGGATCAGGTTACTTTGGAATCGGCAAATGAGCGCGAACACAAATCAGAACGGAGATGAATCGTGAAGAGCGTGCGCAGGCCACGTGCAATCATCCTGGACACGACTGATAGAAACGGATGTTTCGATCCCGAGAAGGTAGCGGACCTGCTCGATTGGACCCCGGACGAAGTGCGCCGATATCTCGACCAACAGCCGTCAAGCATCCCGAAGAGTGTCACAGTCTCGGCGACCCACGTGAGGCTGCATTCTCTCGCTACGCTCATTCAGGAGGTCTTCGAACTCATGCACGAGGATATCTACGAGATGCGCGCATGGTTCCAAGCTCCGATCAAAGCGCTGGACGGCGGGTCGCCTCGGGACATGATTCTCGCTGGCGAGTTAGAGCGAGTCTCCGCTTTGGTTGACGAGACTGCTAGCGGGTTCGCCTTCTAGCGGGCGAACCTTCCTCCGGCGCAGCAGCGCCCGGCTATTTCCATCGGGCGCGGTCGTGAGGACGCGGCCAGACGCCGCGCCTGTTCAATTCCTCAATTTCTAGATACTACCCGACCTGCCACGCGCGGCGAACAGTCTTAAGTCTGTCCAGCCAGTGATGGGCTCAAGATTTCTGAAAGAAATCCGCGACCTGCACATCGAGAGCTCGGGCGAGTTTCACGATTGTGGTCAGCGAGGGGCTACGTTTACCGCGCAGAATCTGCGACAAGTGCCCCTTGGAGAAATCTGTTTCAAGATAGAAGCGGTCGAGCGAGCCGTACTTCTGGATGACGATCTCGCGCAGCCTTCGGCGGAATAGAGCCTCCTCGTTTGCCACACCGCGCGTGTAGCAAAAGAGGACTGGCCCAGCGTTTGCAATTGCAAACGCTGGATACTGTCAGAGATGAGTGAAACGATCAATGGCCGCGCGACGCGAGGCGAAGTCGCTTCTTCACGAGCTACCGTTGCGGCCGTTACGATAAGGGTGTCCGTTGAGATGTCCATTCGTTTCGTGCACTTCGTAGCGTTGAAGCCGATTGTAGAGGTTCCGTCGGCTCATTCCGAGAAGACTGGACGCGCGAGCCTTATTTCCTCCGGCGAAGGCCAAGGTCCGGAAAATCAACTCGCGTTCGACCTCGCACATAGCCGAGCCAACGCGGACCATGAAGTGCGCTTCTGCGCCGTGAGAAGGAACGGACTCCATCGGCAGATCTCCAGCCGAAAGCATTGGAGAGGGGCACCTTATCACCGCGCGTTGGACGACATTGCGCAACTCTCGAACGTTTCCCGGCCACACGTGAGCTCGGAGGGCATCCAGGCAGTCTTGGCTCATACCTTGAATTTTCTTGTTGTGTTCCCGGTTGAATTCCTGGATGAAGTGCTCGACGAGCAAAGGCAAATCCTCAAGACGGTCTCGCAGCGGAGGCAGCTCGACGGTGTAAACGTTGAGACGGTAGTAGAGGTCCTCGCGCAATCGCCCCTCGCGGATCGCTTGACGAAGCGAACGATTGGATGCGGCGAAGACGCGCACGTCGATCGGCAGCTCTTTGCTTGCGCCGAGGCGGAGAACTCTCTTCTCTTCGAGAACACGAAGCAGTTTGGCCTGCATCTCCGGCCGCATCTCGGTGATCTCGTCGAGCAGAAGGCTGCCGCCGTTCGCCCGCTCGAAGCATCCCTCGCGGCGGCGATCCGCTCCCGTAAAGGCCCCGCGTTCGTGGCCGAACAGTTCGCTTTCGATCAGGCTTTCAGGGATCGCCGCGCAATTGATTGCCACGTACGGTCGGTTTTGGCGCTGCGACTTGTCATGGATCGCTCGTGCGGCCCGCTCTTTTCCCGTACCGCTCTCGCCAGTAATGATCACCGGCGCGCTCGTAAGAGCGGCTTCTTCAATCAGGCGTATGGCCCGGCGTATCGCTAGCGACTGACCAACCAATTTTCGCTCGCGAGATCAAAATCACAACCCCACCCCCGCCGGCACGTTCGCAGAAAGTAATCAGGCTGTGGATAACTTGTCAACAGGTTAATTTTGGTTACATTCTGCTGTTAACAGAACGTTAATGGTAACCTTACCTACTCTTGGCGACGGCTTCCTTTCCCGCCCTAACTCGGACATCAGGGACCGATATCGTAAAAGCATTATGTTTCCTTTTGATCGCTCAACCTCTCGACCCCTGCCACTGGCGAGCAATCTAGACTAGCTCCGCAAACGATGGCTCTCTGTGCAAAGTTTGCACATTGAAGGGCGAGCAAGACGAATTCCGAAATCGCCACGGACACTTACGATTGTGTGTGCAAAGATTGCACATGCACACTTTCTCTTCCGCCGAATGATCGCCAAATCCCTCTGTGGTCGGCGTGTCCACAACCGGATCGCGCCTTGTCGGTCGGCGTTCACGTGAACAGAGGAACGGCACCGCCGTTGCTCAATGAGTCTTCGGATGAGTGTGGGGTTGCGGGGATCTTTCGCTGCCGGGGGTCTTCTATGTCGTACCAACCGCCGCACCAAATCACTTCGCGGGCAACATTGTCGTCCGCGACTATCGAGGAACTCCTCACAGATCCATCGCGTACAAGAGGGTTGGTCCTCGAATCGGTGCCCGAACTTCTAACGCAAGTTGCGTCGCGTGTAGCGTCGCTGAAAACTCTCGAGGGCGCGCTGCTCGCCCTGATGCTAAGTCAGCGGGTCGCGAACGGCGGCGCCAGGAACGTCGGCAGTGCGCTTCTGGGTGCGGCGGAACTCGCGAAACTTCTGGGCGTTCCAGAATCGTGGGTCAGAGAACAGGCGCGCCTCGGCAACCTGCCGTCCTTCAAACTCGGGCACTACGTTCGCTTCAGAGTCGAAGAAGTCGAGCGCTTTCTCGCCCAACGCGCCAGCCAAGCCGCTTGACTTTCTAGATCATCGACTATACGATACGTATAGTCATGACTGGGCGAGAACTCCATTCCATCAGACAGAAGTTGGCGCTTACGCAAGCTGCACTTGCGGAAGCAGTCGGTGTAACTTCGAATACCGTGGCGCGCTGGGAGCGCGGCGAGATGGCAATCTCCGAGCCGGCCGCTAGACTGTTGGAGAAGCTCGCCGAGGAACGTAAAATCGCTAGGCGAGGGAATTAAGATGGGCGGGAATATTCAAAAGACGGGTGGACGTTGGCGAATCGACTATCGTGACGGCCAGGGCAGACGGCATCGCGCGACCTTCGACACGAAGAAGGAAGCCGACACCGCGCTGACGGACATCAAATCGCGAATCGGGAAGGGCGAGTATGTGGCTTCGAAGCTTCTGCCACATTTTCGCGAACTCGGGGAAGACTGGTTCCGATCGAAGGGCGATCGTCGGCCAGGAACGGTCGGCAACTGGCGCGCTCAGATCGATCTGCACCTGAATCCCAAATTGGGAGATCTTCGCCTCGATCGGATCAACGTCGCGCTGATCGAAAAGCTGCGCGACGAGCTCCGCGCAAAATTGAGCGCCAAAAGCGTGAACGCCGTGTTGACCACGGCTGCGGCAATCTTCAAGCTGGCGGTTCGGCGTAAACTTGCAACTGGAAACCCCGCCGCGGACGCCGAGCGTGCCTTCATGGGCGCAACTGAACTCAAGGATGAGGCGACGAAGGAGCAGCGGGGAGACGGCGTTCAGCCGCTCAGACCAGAGGAAGTTTTGGATCCCAACGAGATCCGCAAGGTGCTGGAAAAAGCTGAGCCCGGATATTACCGGACGCTTTTCCTGACCGCGTATTTGACGGGCATGAGAAGCGGCGAACTGTTTGCGCTGCGATGGTCGGACATCGAGCTTAAAGGAATCGATGCGGAGACCGGCAAGGAATCCTCACGCGGACGAATTTTGGTTCGCCGCTCGCTCTCGTGGGCTCGCGTGAAGAAGGATGACGGTCCGGTCCGTCCTCGCTTTTTTCCGCCCAAAACGAAGGCGGGCGTTCGCACGTTGCCGATTCCGATGGAACTCGCAGGAGCGCTCCGGCGCTGGAAGCTCAAATGTCCGCAGAGCGCGCACGACATGGTCTTCCCGATGCCAGACGGACAGCCGATGCATCGCAGCACGGCGCTGCGTTACGGCTTGTGGCCGGCGCTCAGCCGCGCCGGATTGCGGAGGGTCAACATGCACTCGCTCCGCCACTCGTTTGCGTCGGCGCTGATCATGGCGGGAGCACCCGTGACCGAGGTTCAGAGCCTGCTTGGACACTCCAGTCCGGCAGTCACGCTGAAGGTCTATTCGCATTGGTTCAAGAACGTCGAGACCGATTCGGTGGACAGGCTGGCGAAGAGTCTGACGACAGGCTCCAAAAATCTTGGACACTTTTTGGACACTTTGGAGGTTGCCCCGAAGGCAGATAGCGCATAAGTACTTGATTTCATTGAGCGGAGAGGTGGCCGAGTGGTCGAAGGCACCAGATTGCTAATCTGGCGTACTGGGTAACCGGTACCGAGGGTTCGAATCCCTCCCTCTCCGCCAGTTTTATTGGGTTTTTTCCGATCTGAATCATTGTTTTACGAGCCCGCTTGAGTGCCGTTTTCGGGTCGGGTGGGCATAGGGTGGGCATGATTTGAGGTCAACGGCGTCGCTGCGGTCTCCAGCGAAGACATTTCTTCTGCAGAAAGATCGTCCGTCGGTATCCAGCGCCAGTAATGTTTCGACAACATTTGCAGCGTGCGATGATCCATCTGCCGCTGAATCCAGTTGAGCGGCTTGTGCTGCTTCAGCGCTAGGGCCGCGAAGCTATGAGGGCACTGCCCGATTGGTCTGTGCGGAACTTCAGCTCGGGTGGGGATCCGGCGCCACACCACGTCGGTCGCCCAACGCACATTGGGCGCAGCGCCGCTCTCATTGGGGAAGACGTACTTGCTGCGTAGCTGAACTCTTTCCCGTTGCTTTGACAGCTCAGCGCGAACCCTTGGACCGTACTGGATCATGCGCCGGCTGCTCTTCGTCTTCGGCGTCGTGATGCCATATCGGACGCTGAGGCTGCGGTTGATCAGTGCCCGGTCACGATCGAGGTAGACCCTGTCCCAGGTCAGAGCGAGCGCTTCGCCGCGTCGAATCCCGGTAAAGAAATAGAGAGTGACAAGAGCGCGTTCCCAGCCCTCGGCCGCCGCGATGATCGCTTCTATCTGATCCGCGTTATACGGCATCACTTCGGCATCTTCCGGCTCGTCCGAGGGTTCGGAATCGTCGTCGTTCGCCTGGCCGGAATCCTTGAATGGCTTCATCCCGAGCAGGAGGTCTTCGTTGAGAAGCTTCCGAACGCGAGCGAACTCCAGGATTTGATTCAGGACATCCCATGCCATTTTGCGATTCCTCCGCGTATTCCGGCAGCGTACCTCGAAGTTTCACGCGGGGGTTGAACTGCCTCGTTCGGAACGTCGGCCAATAGATCAAGTACCGTCCTTGCACGACGAAAAGGCCGTCCACTTTCCCGACCCCACCAGACACAATCCAGCCATACACGGTCTTTCGGTTGCGTCGAAGAATTTTTCAGGGACAGTCAGATATTCGCTCTCTGGCAGTCCAACTTCTGCTGCTTGCCTGCTCATGATCGCCTGCCTGGTTGTTCGGCGTTATCTTTTACCGGCGAACAGTTCTCTCGTGGCGGAGAGCCTTAGCGCAAGCGGGATGCCAGACTAAACACCTGCCGAACTGTAGCGTTTGCGGCATCTTGCGCCTCCGAAAAGTGTGCTATGTGCAGAATTGGCACGCACACTTTGTGAACGGAATGTTTCAACGAAATGCAACCTTCAATCGTCGCTGCGGTTGCGAGCGTCAAACTTAACTGCCCTCATCCGATTTCCTCATTCCGTTCAGATACGCCCTCGTCGCATCCGGTTCTTGACTCGGCGCGGTGCAATGAAGTGTGGCCTTGACGTGTAATCTAATTCAATTTAGATTTAGAAATAGTCGGCCGGAGGATTGAACAGCAGAGATGCGCCCAGAACGACAGCGTGCGCTGATCGAACGATACCTTGGCTTCAGGAATGGCGAATGGACCAACGTCGCCCCCGCCAGTATGCGCAACCCGGCGAGCGCCTATGTCGATCCTGAACGTTTTGAGCGCGAGATGAAGCTGCTCTTTCGCGAGCGGCCGGTTCCCGTCGGACTCAGTTGCGAGTGCAAGGAGCCGGGCTCGTATATGACCGCGCGGCTTGGCGGCGTTCCGATCGCGATTGTCCGCCAGTCCGACGGCACTCTGCGCGGATTTTTCAACGCCTGCCGCCATCGTGGCGCGCCGGTTCTTTCCGGCGACGGCGCGGGACTGCGCGCGATGGTTTGTCCGTATCATGCGTGGAGCTACAGACTCGACGGAACTTTGCTGGGACGACCGCAGGACTGGGGCTTCGACGACGTTGCGCAGAGCGAATGCAACTTGCGGCCGATCGCGGTCGCCGAGCAGTACGGCCTCATCTACGCTCAGCCCAGTGAGAACGCATCCATCTCGATTGATAGCTTGCTCGAAGGCATGCAGACGGAGATCGCCGAGTACGATCTCGCCGGCTACACCCACTTCGAGACGCGCACCCGGGAATGGAACTTCAACTGGAAGCTGGTGATCGACACCTTTACAGAGAATTACCACATCCCCGCGCTGCATCGCCGCTCGATCGCGCCCTACTACGACGATCGGCATTCCATCTGGGACACCTACGGGCTGCATCAGCGCACGGTCAACTTCCGCAGGTCGATCGACAAAGAGCTGGCAGAGAAAGCGCCGCAGGATAGACGCCTGCTGCCGCACACCACCATTGAATACTTTCTCCTACCTAACGCGCTCCTGACCCATCAGCTCGATCACGTCGAACTGTGGCGAGTCACACCCATCACTGTTGATCGCTGCCTGGTGTCAACCAGTCTCTATGCCCCGGAACCGCCGCTAACGGACAACGTGAAGCGGCATTGGAAGAAGAACCTCGACATGCTGCTACAAGTCACCGAGACGGAAGACTTTCCGATGATGCTGAACATCCAAGCGGGGCTCGCTTCAGGCGCGGTGAAGGAAGTCATCTACGGCAAAATCGAGCCTGCGCTGTCCTTCTATCATAAGTCGCTTAATCAGCTGCTCGCGCAGTCCGGAGAAGCCTGAACGATGGACCTCGGACTCAAGCACAAGTCGGTAATCGTCACGGGCGGCGCATCGCATATCGGGCAGGCAATCGTATTTGCGTTTGCCGGCGAAGGTGCGCGCCTCGCGATCATCGACAAGGATACTGCCCAGGCTGAGCGAACGGCCACCGAAGCGAAGCAGCGCGGAGCTCCTCATGTGACCGTCGTGAGTGCTGATCTCACGAGTCACAGCGCAGCCGACGAAGCTTGTCAGCATGCGATGCAGCAGCTCGGCGGAATCGATGTACTGGCGGCGAACGTCGGCGCCAACTGGCCCAAGTTCTTCCTCGAAACGCCGCCCGATAGCTGGGACCAATTACTGCATCTGAATCTCAGTGCGGCGATGTCCTGCGTGCGTGCGGTGCTGCCGCGGATGATCGAGCAGCGGCGCGGGTCGATCGTCGCGACCGCATCTACCGCCGCGTTTGGAGAGCCGCGGCAGAGCGTTTACGCCGCCGCCAAAGCGGGTGTCGTCGCTTTCATGAAGACCATTGCGCTGGAATACGGCCGCTACGGCGTCCGCGCGAACCTGGTGGCGCCGGGTCTCGTCCTTCCCGATGAAGAAGAAGAGCTGGGAACTGAATCGATCTGGCGCGATCGCAACTCGATCATGAATGATGCGCAGACTGAGTACGTCGTCAGAAACACGCCTCTGCGCCGCCTGTCGAGACCCCAGGACATTGCCAACTCGGTCCTGTTCCTTGCGTCGGACGAAACCGGACGCCAATTGACCGGACAGATGCTCACCGTTTCGGGCGGCTTCGCGATGCGATGATTAGGGGCCGCGCGACCATCCAGGAGAATTTTCGATGCACCTTGGACTGGGCTTAACTTTTCAGAACCTGATCAAGGGACAGACCGACGCCGAGGTCTATCGCAATGAGCTCGCGCTTGCGGCTCGCGCGGAAGACGACGGATTCGATTCGCTCTGGACGCCCGAGCATCATTTCACCGATTACATGCTCACCCCGATCGTCTCTCAGTTCCTGTCATGGGTGGCAGGCCGTACGAAGCGCATCAAACTCGGCACGATGGTTACGGTGCTCCCCTGGTGGGAACCGATTCGAGTCGCGGAAAGCTTCACGCTCCTCGATCATCTGTCCGAGGGCCGGGCGATACTCGGCCTGGGCCGCGGTCTCGGACGCGTGGAGTTCGATGCTTTTCGTCTGAATATGAATGAATCACGGCGCCGCTTTACCGAGTACGCCGACGCAATACTCCAGGGTCTGGAAACGGGTTACATGGAGTACGACGGCGAGTTGTACAAGCAGCCGCGCGTTAAGATTCGACCGCAGCCATACGCCAGCTTCAAGAATCGTACCTTCGCCTCCGCCATTTCGCCCTACTCGATCGATCTCATGGCTCGCATGGGTGTGGGCCTAATGGTCATTGCGCAGAAGCCGTGGGAGACAGTCAAGACAGAGCTCGACGGATACCGCAATCACTTTCGTGAGCTAAACGGCCTGGAGGCTCCGAAACCGGTCATGAACGTGTTTGTCGCGGTGCATGAAAATCCGGCCGAGGCGCAGCGGATGCGCGAAATCTATCTGCAACGTTATGCGCGCTCGACGGTCAACCATTACGAATTCGACAATGTCTCATTCGCCAAGATCGAGGGCTATGAATACTATGCCGGGATCGCGAAGAATATCGCCAAACACGGGCTCGACAAGTTCAACGGGTTTCTAGCCGATCTTCAGATCTGGGGTACTCCCGAACAGGTAGTCGAGAAGCTACGCAAGTATGTGAGCTATCTCGATGTCGGCGCGTTGCTGACGACTCTCTGCTACGGCGGAATGCCTCCGGAAGTCGCGCGAGCAAACTATGATCTGTTCGTGCGTAAGGTACTGCCTGAACTCAAGGCCGACAACGTCGGCGGCGATATCGGAGTACGCTACTCATCGGCTCGAGATAGTACGTTGCTCACGACCGCGAGCACGCAGGGCACGGTGTGAGCCAGTTCTGGAGGGAAGATGGCAGTAAAGTCATTGCATGCCGTTGCGCAATCGAAACGCCCGCAGATGAGCTCCAGGGGCGAGCTGAAGCGCAAGCAGATTCTCGACGCGGCCGCAAAGGTGCTGGCGCGTCGAGGCTATATAGGCACGCAATTATTCGAGATCGCCGAAGAGGCCGGCACGCAGTCGGGCAGCCTCTACTATCATTTCGAATCTCGCGAGGAGTTGATCGAGGAAGTGCTGCAGGAGGGAGTGCGGTTGTCGTTCGCCCGCAGTCGCGCGGTGGTCGACGCGATGCCGCCGCGAAGCACGCCGCTCGAGCGGCTTTCGGCCGCGCTTCGGACCCATCTGAAGTTCCAGTTGGTGGAGAGCGACTACGCGCGGGCAGTGGCGCGATGCATCGGTCAATCTCCGCAAGACATGTGGAAAAGAGTCAACGAAAAATTTCGGATCTATGGCAGGTTCTTCGACGACCTGATCCGCGCCGCGATGAAATCCGGAGAACTCGACCCCAAGGTAGATCGCAGCGCACTTCGGATGCTGATAATCGGCGCCGCTAACTACACGCCTGAATGGTACCACCGCGAAGGATCGATGAATGCCGATCAGATCTCGAACCTGCTCGTGCGGCTTCTGGTGCAGGGAGTTGGGACCGGGAGTCGGTAACGCCGCAGCGATGGACATCCTTAACGCTGAGACCGACCGCGGCGCGTACATGCCTCGCAATTCGGAGCGCTCGAGCACCTTGTCGGTGGAATCAAGCGATTGCCGATGAGATATCGAAATCCTGCCAGCCTAAGGTCAGCGCTATAAGAAAAGGGCCGAAAAGATGATCTCGTTCGAGAGCAAGGTTGCAATCGTCACCGGCGCTGGGTCCGGCGTCGGCAGAGCAGCGGCGTTGCGTCTGGCCGTTCTCGGGGCTCAGGTCATCGCGCTAGGACGCATGCGGAGCAAGGTCGACGAAACCGCGGCACAAATAAGGGAAAATGGCGGCCAAGCCCTCGCCTTAGCGCTCGATGTCGCCGAGCAGGGAGCTGGCGCTCGCGCCGTCGAGGAGACGCTTGCTACCTATGGTCGGCTGGACGTCCTGGTGAACAACGCGGCGATCGGGCGCAGCTACGAAAACGTTGCGCCGGGCAGCATGAGTCCATTGACGGAAACGACCGAAGAACTCTGGCGCGAAGTGATCGAGGTCGATCTCAACGCCGCGGCCTTCATGACCCGCGCGGCCCTCCCAGCCCTGATTGCCTCCGGCACAGGTGCGATAGTCAATGTGTCGAGCGTGTTTGGAATTCGTGGCAGCGATAGAGATCACGCTTACAGCGCCGCAAAGGCTGGGCTGACCAACCTTACACGATCCTTAGCGGTGACTTACGGCAAGCACAACGTTCGCGCGAACTGCGTCGCGCCGGGGCTCATCGACACGGAGATGGCCGCCGATATCGTGGGTACCGGGTTTCTGAAGGACCCCAAGCGCCGCTTCATGGCTTCGCCGCTTGGTCGCGCAGCCGAACCCGACGAGATCGCCGCAGTCGTCGTGTTCCTCGCGTCAAATGATGCGTCGTTCGTGAACGGCGCTGTTGTCGTAGTAGATGGCGGCTTGTCGGCTCGCGGCTTCTAATCCGCGACCGATTCAGCCATCCACTGAACTCACAGGCCGTCCTTGAGGAACAATGCGCGCGGTTTAGGGTCAAGTTCCAAGGAGTCGATCGACCAATGCCTTATACTCCGCAACTACAGGCGATTTGTAAAAACGGCTGCGAGTCAAGTACGGATCGCCGGCGTAGAACCACTCATACTGAAGCTGGCGGCTGCCGAATTGTTCCCCGATCATGTCCCATGCGAGCTTGAACAACTGCACGCGGCGTCGCGCATCGACTCCCTTGCCTTGAAAGTATTGCTCGATGAATCCGGCGATCTCCGAATTCGCGAAATCCTTCTCGGTCGGTGTCATGATTAACCCGCTGCCGGCAACCTGACGGATTACCTCGGCCGCGCGCATTTGCGATTGCGGGCAGAACACCCACAGGGCAGCAGCTAGCGTACGCACCGCGCGCCGCTCCCTGCGCGCGGCCGCAACTTCGCTCACTGCGGCCCGCACCAGTCCGGTGAGTATCTCGACATTGGCGACGAGTTCTCCGAGCTGCGCCTGGACGTGGACCGCCTCGGAACGGCCGACCGCCTCAGCGAGGTAGCATGCGAGTCCGGTCAGAAACTTGAGCTTCACCATCCCGCGGATGATGCACTGCAGGAGTGCATAGCCCGGCACCTTGGAAATGAAATCGTTCGACGCCCCTATGTCTCCGTCGATGAAAACCCGCTCCCACGGCACGCAAACATCGTCAAAGAGTGCGAGCGCGTCCTCTTCATCGAAGCGGCCTGACAGCGGCCGATCGAAGCGGCTGCGCCCCTTGTCGTAGGACTCCCGGCAGATGAACTTGAGACCGGGAGTATTCATCGGGATGGCGAAGCATAGCGCGTATGCTTCATCACCGACCCCGCGCGGATAGAACGGGCCCACGAACAACTCGTTGGCGAACGGTGCCAGGGTCAACAACATGCGTGCCCCTCGCACGATCAACCCGCGATCGGTCTCGCGCACGCGATGCAGCGCCAGCGCCGGATCGATCTGCCCGGCAGGCCCTTTCGAGCGATCGATCTGTGGGTTGACGAGGGTGTGGGTGAGACACCAATCGTTCTCGCGGCAATCCAGATAATAACGCGCCAGGTTGTCGGTATAGCGGCGGCCGTGCCGACTGGGAGTTTCCATGAATGCTGCCGCGTCGGTGACCAACGCGTTCATGAAGTCCGGCATGCGACCCATTAGCCCAAAGGTCATCTCGCAACGGATTTCTTCAGCGTGTCAACGCCGCTCCACCTCCTCATCCGTCTCGCCCACTAGAAATGACATCGCGACTGGATCACCGGTTGTCGGGGAGCGGTAGGTGAGCTCGTTGGGCCGCTCTTTCTGTACGTCATAAAGCGATGCAAGGGTCTCAATTATCCCCTCGAAGGGGCGGTAACTGGTGACGTCATCCACCCGCTGTCCGTCAACGTAGATGGTTCGTCCATCGCGGATGCTTTCGCGAAATTCACTTCCCGACCGGATTCCCATTGGATTGTTCCTCTGTCCTGGCTCGCAATAATCAGTGACCGGTTGCCTTTGTCGCCAATGCTGCTGGATTCTCCGGGGCACGATCCCCGCGCCACGCGATATGTAAATCGGGCCGCAGAAGCAGCACCGAACAGCCGTAAACCTGGCGAACCTCAGGCTCATCGAGGCGTAATAGTTTGAATGGCGCTCCGAGCGCGTGAAATGCCCGCTCCAGCCCATCCGTCTCGCAGTCTCCACGCAGGTCGAGCAGCGTATAGTCGTCGCCGAGCAAGTCCTGGATGGCGCGGCCATCCTTGAGCCACATATGCGGGATCCGCACGCCCGGGCGAGTGTGCGGCGTGTAAACGCAGGTATCCCATTGCTCGACGCCAGTGGACTCAGTGGCGATAAGCGGCGACCCAGCATAGCTATAGCCGAACTCGACGCCACGCATGTCGTGCATGCGTCGGTGGTTGATGTTGGCAGAGGCAGCAATTTCCGCGCGTAACGCGGCGCCCGCGGGCGTATCGTCGCGAACATTCGGCGTGATCAGTCGGCGCCAGATGGGTACACCCGCAGCTGCCCATCCGGCCGCGTCGCGATTGCGAAGTCCGATAGGACGTCGCTCTTGTTCGTAGGCGTCAAGAAGCGCCGACCCGCCCCATCCTTGGATGACCCCGGTCAGCTTCCATGACAGATCGAAGGCGTCGCCGACGCCAGTATTCATTCCCAGGCCACCGGTTGGGATGACGAGATGGACCGCGTCACCGGCTATAAACACGCGACCGTCGCGATAGCGCTCGGCGACCAGCAGATGCTGACGCCATGGCACGACGATACGAATTTCAATTTCACAGGGAAACCCGATGAGATCACGAAGGACCGGCTCGAAATCGGTATCCGCGGGCAAACTGGTATGAAAGGTGAACTCGGTGCGGCAGCCTTGTACCACGATCGTCGAGCCATTCGGATGCGCGAAGTTGTAGTGGCGTCCTTTTCCGATCGGAATCCGTTCGAAGAGGTCTTTTGATCCAAAAATGACTTGGCAGACATCCTGTATACCGCCGCGCCCTTCGAGTTGGATGCCGAGTTTCTTGCGGACTGTGCTTGAGCCTCCATCGCATCCGACCAGATAGCCCGCGCGCAGCGTCTGCTCCGATCTGTCGAATACGCGCATAGCGAGCTGATGGGGCATCTGGCATGAGGCCGGCAGTACCTGTGGTATTCCAGACGATGGCGAAGGACCTGGTGGAGCGTGTCATTCCCGCGATAAGCCCGGCCTATCATCAGGGAACCATCGGCATGATCGCCAACATGCTTTCGATCACCGGCGAAGAATGGGACCGTGGTGCCAGCCGGCGGATCGAGGAGAACGGCCGTCTTCGCGAGATTTTCCGCGACGGCGCCAAGGTCTCGAAAAACGCGGCGCTGAACACACGTCTGATAAGACTGGCAGAGAGCACGGACAGCGACTTTCGAATCTCTGCGCTTGAGAGCGACAATTGCACGCTGCGCGCTACACTGATCGAACTGCACGCACAGATCGAAAAGCAGTCCGGACCAGAGGCTCGCAGGCTCGAGGAGATCATATGGAGAGAACTGGCTCGCTCAACCGAACGCCGGCGCCTTTCGACCGCGCCGTTCTAACTCTTCCCAACGATCTAAGGCGTCGTGGGTGATTCAAACTTGCATAGGAAGAGCCCCGGCTCTTAAGGAAGTACCATGCTGAACAAGCTCGACGATTTTCCGGTCCATCAGACACCGGAACCGCTGGCGCATCCTGCGACGAGCGACCGCAATGCCTACGATCGAACCTGGTTCAACGGATACGCGCAGGACGGTTCCTATTATTTCGGCATTGGAATGGCGGTCTATCCGCATCGCGGGGTGCTGGATTGCGCTTTCAGCGTGGTGAGACCTAATGCGCGGCAACACTGTTTTTTCGCGTCGCGGCGGGCGCCGATCGAACGCACCGAGATGAAGGTCGGCCCCTTTCGCATGGAGGTGGTCGAGCCGATGCGTCGGACCCGGGTTGTGCTGGACGACAATGCCAGCGGCCTGTCGTGCGACATTACATTTTCGGCTCGCACCGCGTCGATCAAGGAAGGACGCCAGGTATTGTGGTCCGGCGCGCGGCGAATAATGGATGCGACGCGATTCGATCAATTCGGCCGCTGGAGCGGTCGCATTCGTCATCCCGACGGCGAGATCGTGGTGAGCGATCATATTTGCCGCGGCACCAAAGATCGATCCTGGGGCGTGCGCAACGTGGGCGAGCGCGAGATCGGCGGTGCTCCAACTCAACCGGCAGGCGCATTCTTTCTGTGGGCTCCGCTCTTCTGGGATGACCACATAACCCATGCGATCTTTTTCGACGGTCCACGTGGCGAGGCTTTAATTCGCGAAGGCATCGTGGCGCCTCTCTACGCCAGTGAAGCTGAAGTGCCCGGCGTCGAGGACGGACGAGACAATCGGATGGCGACCGCGCGACATCGCATAAAGTATGTGCCGGGCACGCGGCTGGCCAAGTCGGCCGAAATAGATCTCGTCGATCTCGACGGGCACAGCCGCACGATAGCCCTGGAGCCCATTCTCAAATTCCAGATGAAAGGGCTGGGCTATTCTCATCCGCAATGGGGACAAGGGGTATGGAAAGGCGAATTGGAGATTGGTAGCGAGTCCTTCGACCCGCGTGAACTCAATATGCTGGCGCCCGAAAACATACACGTGCAGCAGGTGGTTCGTGCCAGCGATGGCAAGAGAACCGGTATTGGGGTGCTGGAGCAGGCGAGTATCGGACCTTACGCGCCGGCGGGGTTTGCCGATTTCTTCGACGGCGCGAGAGCCTAATCGGCATCGGCTTCGAAGCGGGCTTTAGTCTCTCTTCGCGACAACTATGACCCTGGTGTGCACGGCGGCGTGCGCCGACTGGAACGCCAGCGAGAGGCCCACGATCAATCCGGCTATGATCGCCATCCGCATATTTTTTCTCGACTAGCTCTGAGGAACTGAAGGGTCAACTTGCAGTTCGTTGGTAACACTTCGTACGCCGCTGGCGTCCTTCGCGATCGCTACAGCACGCGATGCGACGTTCGAGTCGTGGACGCGGCCTTCCAGCGTCACGACACCGGCGGTCGTGGTGACGTGAATCTGGCCGGATCTCATGTCTGGGGCTACAGCCAGATTTGTTTTCACCGCCGCTGTGATAGTCGTGTCATCCACCGCGGTAACCGCACCCTGATACGCATTCTGCGCCGCGCTTTCCGTGTTTTCGCCGGCCTGATGCGTCGAAGTGCTGGCGGGAACGCCGGAACCTGCGCTCGTCTCCTGTGCGACAGCTGGAATTGCCAGTCCAAATCCAAGAACCATCGCCGGTACTATAGCCAATATCTTGTTCTTCCTACTCATAGTCCTAATCTCCTCGTTAAGTGTCGGTGGGATCGAAATTCCAGACAATTGCTTGGCAGGGTCTTCGTCAAATCACGCCGAGCAGCATGAGCACGATAACGACTACAACAATGCCGCCTAGTGAAATAGGTAGATACATGTCCAACTCCTCAGGCCTTGCTTGCAGGAATTATGGATGGTCTAGCGGAAGGCGGTCAAAGGCGAGAGGAAGAACCGCCGTTTGGGCTGGATCACATCGGGCTCGATACTTATGTCGATCCCTACTTGCTAAGGCTTACATGGCCGACTATGCAAAAGCCATCCAAAGGCCGTAGTGTTCGTTCTATAGAGAACTCTCATCTGCGATTCCATTGCTAGTACTGATCCGTTCTTCGCTCTGTGGATAAGCGTTGACGCGAACGTTCTGAATCGTTCTTCTCGGAACGCAGGGTGGATAGCGACAATAGCGCGTGACGACTAGACCATGATCGTCGGCTCTCATCCCCCTGCGAGCCGAAGGCACGCTTGGTCCACATGCCTTCATGGTGAAGCCAACGCGTGCCTTTTGTTCGAGAGATTTGGTCGCCGAAGTCTGCGCTGCTCGAAAGAGTCACAATTTCGGATTCGAAGTCGTGTTTGGTTACCTGAATAACGAAGACAGGCGACTTGAACCTGTATGCGTGGCGACTAACTGATATTGTCGATGATCCAGGAGTCTGATGACGAACATTCGCACCGGCATGGAATAAGTGACTTCGGAAATCGCACAGCTCGATCTTGAAGAACCACGCAAAGGTCGCATGGTATCCAAGATCGTCGACCTCCTGTATTTCTACAAAATCGGAGTGGGCATGCCACGAGACATCGCCACCAAAATGCGCCTCGTGATCGAGGCCTGCTGCACCTTTACAGATTTCGGCTCCTCCGACTCGGATCACTCGTTATCGAGCGTCGTTGCGAATTTCTGCGATACTGGTGAGCAAGATCCTGCTTGCGCACTTCTCGATGAGCTCGACGAGATTCACGGTTACTCGGCGGATCAATGCCGCGAAGACGATCCCGCCGGCGACGACGCCGACGCGCTCAATGTTGTCGAGCTGATCGGCTTTGTTCTGCGCACGTTGGTAATCGTCCATGCGATGCCGAACCTGCCGTGAGTCGAGTCGCAATCGACAAGTCGCAATTGTAACCAGGTTAGCGTTTATTCCGTTCTCTAGAGCACGTAAGTCTTGGACCTTACCTTGACCTCACCGACGGGTACGCTCAGACTTGAATAGTCAGGACCGACATATGAATCGGGTCCGACTTTGATCCGGTCTGACTGTGGGCCTTTCTCTCGCCTTCTACCACTCTCCGCCAGACCAACTTAAAGCGCAGAAAGGAAGGCCCGTAGGGGCTCGCATGAGTTCGCTTCATTTCCGTCGCAAGCGGAACTTGGTCGGCACTATCGCGAGAGCTGAAGGTCACGATCGAACAACTCCACGAAATGCCTGGTGCCACTCCAGTACCCAAGTGTCAGCGCCGGTGAGTCGGACTACCGCCAAAGTTTCCAGCCTTGTCGAACTCCTTCGTTGGCGCGCCTTCCAGCAGCCAGAGCAACGGATCTACAGTTATCTGACCGACGGCGAAACCGAAGGACCGCATCTCACCTATGAGGCGTTGGACCTGCAGGCTCGCGCTATTGGTGCGCTGCTCCAGAGCTACCACGCAAGCGGGGAGCGGGCGCTGTTGCTTTATCCGGCCGGGCTCGAGTTCATCTCCGCTTTTTTCGGATGTCTATATGCCGGGGTTATTGCAGTCCCTCTACCACCCCCGAATATGGCCCAGCCGCAGCGAACTCTGCCGCGGTTTCGCAACATCGTAAACGATGCTCAGCCGACTCTCGTACTGACTACATCATCGATCCTGGCCAAGGTTGAGAGCCTGTTCACGCAAGCGCCGGGACTGCGGAAGCTGCGGTGGCTGGCCACCGACAGGCCCATCGACGGCGCGGAAGAGGAATGGCGTGACCCGGCAGCAACCGTTAAAACGCTGGCTTTGCTCCAATACACATCGGGTTCGACCGCTAATCCCAAGGGCGTAGTGGTTACTCACGAGAACCTGCTCGAAAACTCCGCCCACATCAGCCGGGCATTCGAGATCGCATCGGACGCCGTCTCGGTCATGTGGTTGCCGGTCTTCCATGACATGGGACTCACCAATGGAATTATCCAACCTCTATATGGAGGGCGTCAGTGCGTTCTCATGCCCCCGCAATCTTTTCTTCAGCGGCCGGCGCGATGGCTCCAGGCCATCTCCAAGTACGAAGCCACTATTAGTGGCGGCCCCAATTTCTCCTATGAAATGTGCTCTCGCAAGGTTACCCCGGAGCAGCGCGAAGGTCTTGACCTCAGCAGTTGGAAGTTGGCCTACAATGGCGCCGAGCCGGTCCGCGCGGACACCCTGAAGCGATTTGCTGAGACCTTTGCCTCCTGTGGTTTCCGCGCAAGCTCTTTCTATCCCTGCTATGGACTCGCCGAAGCCACTCTCCTTGTTTCAGGTGGACTCGTAAAAGATGAGCCCATCCTGCGCACGATGCAGGTGTCGGAGCTCGAACACAACCACAACGGCATCGCGGAGACCTCCGATCGGCGCGTGAACGTCCGCACTCTGGTGGGATGCGGTCATGCAGTGGCGGACACACGAGTCGTTATTGTTAATCCTGAGTCGTTGACAGCTTGTGCCCCCGATGAGGTTGGCGAAATCTGGGTGTCTGCTCCGAGCGTCGCCGACGGCTACTGGAATCGGCCTGAGGAAACCGGGCTCACCTTCCACGCCTACCTCGCAGATACCAGGGAGGGACCGTTTCTCCGCACTGGAGATTTGGGATTCCTCGGAGATGGGGAGTTGTTTGTCACCGGACGCTTGAAGGATCTGATTATCATCGGCGGCCGAAACCTCTATCCGCAGGAAATCGAACTGACTGTCCAGCAGAGCCATCCTGCCGTGCGGCCGGCTTGTTGCGCCGCGTTCTCGGTCGAGGTCGCCGATGAAGAACGTCTGATCGTCGCAGCCGAAGTGGAACCTCGCTACGCATCGAAACGGCATTCGGCCAACGGTAACGGCAACGGCAACGGCAATTTGCATCCGCATACCAACGGACATCTGCCGCTCGATGTCGATGCGATGGTGCGCGCAATTCGACGAGCGGTTGCCGAAGAGCATGACGTGAGAGTGCACGCCGTTCTGTTGCTGCGAGCGGGCACCCTCCCTATGACTTCGAGCGGCAAGCTTCAGCGCGGTGCATGTCAGGCCGGCTTTCTGGACGGGACGCTCGCCAGCCTATGAGGTACCAGCGATGGCGGGAAATCTCATCAGTGGCGATTTAGCAAAGCCGTCAGTGGCAGCTGGAAATTCTCAACTGGAAACTTACAGCGCAGAGGCCATCGAAAAATGGCTGGTCGAGAAGCTCTCGAACCTGCTCGGCGTCCCTCCGCGAGAGATAGATATCCGCGAACCATTCGCCAGCTATGGAATGGGTTCGACCGAGGCGGTCAGCCTTTCAGGAGAACTCGCAGACTGGCTTGGACGAAAAGTACCCGCCGACTTGGCCTACGAATTTCCAACTATCGAAACTCTCGCCCGTCATCTGAGCGGATCAACCGGCGAATCCTCCCTTGAATCCGACGCGCGAAGCGAGGTGGAATCCGAGCCGATCGCGATCATTGGCATCGGCTGTCGCTTTCCCGGCAGCAGCGGTCCCGACGAATTCTGGAATTCCATCCACGGCGGACGCGACGAAATCACCGAAGTCCCAGCCGACCGCTTCAAGCTCGACGAGGTTTACGATCCGGATCCAACCGTCCCCGGCAAGGTATGCACGCGATGGGGCGGCTTTGTCGATCAGGTCGATAAGTTCGATCCGCAGTTCTTCGGCATTTCGCCGCGCGAGGCGGCGCGGATGGATCCGCAGCAACGCCTCTTGCTCGAGGTGACCTGGGAAGCATTGGAAGATGCGGGACAAGCGCCCGAAAAACTTGCCGGCGGCAACACCGGCGTCTTCGTCGGAATCTCGAACAACGATTACGGCCGGACCCAGTTCAGCGACTTCAGCCGCATCGACGCCTACGCAGGCACCGGCAACGCTCTCAGCATTGCCGCCAACCGTATATCATACCTGCTCGACTTTCGCGGACCCAGCATCGCGATCGACACCGCCTGTTCGTCGTCGCTGGTCGCGGTCCATCTCGCCTGCGCCAGTTTGCGCAGCGGCGAATCCAGCCTCGCGATAGCCGGCGGTGTCAATCTGATCCTCTCGCCCGCCATCACGATGAACTTCACCAAGGCCGGCGTAATGGCGCCTGACGGGCGCTGCAAGACCTTCGACGCCGGCGCCAACGGCTACGTCCGAAGCGAAGGCGCCGGAGTTGTCGTGCTGAAGCCTCTCAGCCGCGCACTCGCCGACGGCGATAGCATTTACGCCGTCATCCGCGGCAGCGCGGTGAATCAGGACGGCCGCAGCAACGGCCTGATGGCGCCGAATCCGCTCGCGCAGGAAGCCGTCCTGCGCGAAGCGTATCGCAGAGCGGGCGTCATCCCCGGCGACGTTCAATACGTCGAGGCGCATGGCACAGGCACTCTGCTGGGCGACCCGATCGAGGCGCGTGCGCTGGGCCGTGTGCTGGCCGACGGTCGCACTTCTGGCAATCTATGCGCGATCGGTTCGGTAAAAACGAATATCGGACATTGCGAAGCCGCGGCAGGTGTCGCGGGATTGATAAAAGTAGCGCTCGCGCTCAAGCACGCGGAGATCCCGGCGAACCTGCACTTCCAGGAGCCCAATCCTCATATACCTTTCGACGAACTCCCGATTCGCGTGCAGACGAAGCCGGGTCCGTGGTCTGCCGAGGGCGGTCCAGCATTGGCTGGCGTCAGCTCGTTCGGTTTTGGCGGCACCAATGCTCACGTAGTTCTCCAGCAGGCGCCGGATTCGCACCTTGAGATTCGCGATACCGCCGGCCTTGAGTCGTGTTATCTTTTGCCTCTGTCAGCGCGCAGTCCTGATGCTCTCCAGGTCGTCGCGCGCACCTACCGGCAATTTCTGCCGGCGTCCAAAATCTCGCTGCACGACATTTGTTACAGCGCGAGCGTGCGTCGCGGTCATAACGACTATCGCTTGGCCGTGACCGGCAATTCATCGGATCAACTGATCGAAGGTCTGGCGGCTTTCCTGAAGGGAGAGACTCGTG
Source organism: uncultured delta proteobacterium (assembly GCA_963711565.1). Classification (GTDB taxonomy): domain Bacteria; phylum Desulfobacterota; class Binatia; order Binatales; family Binataceae; genus Binatus. The sequence continues at coordinate 75,698 of CAVQEQ010000004.1, forward strand.
CTGGTCTCTCATCGGGTCACAAAGCTCTCACCGGCGGCAGAAAGCTGGTTTTTGTTTTTTCCGGGCAAGGCTCCCAATGGTTCGGCATGGGAAGGACGCTTCTGCTCCACGAACCGGTCTTTCGCGAGGTCATCGAACGTTGCGCGCTGGCGCTTAGGCCGCACACCGACTGGTCGCTGATCGCTGAGCTCGCCGGTACCGACGCGGACAAATCGCGGCTGAACGAAGTCGATGTAATCCAGCCCGCCCTGTTTGCGGTTCAGGTCGCGCTCGCGGCTCTCTGGCGTTCATGGGGTATCGAACCCGATGCGGTCGTGGGCCACAGCATGGGCGAAGTCGCTGCCGCGTACGTGGCCGGCGCGCTCAGCCTCGAAGACGCGGCCCTCGTCATTTGCACTCGCAGCAAGTTGGTCAAACGCACCGTCGGACAAGGCGCGATGGCTTCCGTCGAGCTCTCAATCGAAGACGCCCGGCGCGCCATTGTCGGTTACGAAGATCGCGTTTCCATCGCGGTCAGCACCAGTCCCACATCGACAGTCCTGTCGGGCGATCCGAAGGCTCTCGCCGAAATACTCGAACAGCTAAAGGGCCGCGACGTCTTCTGCCGGATGGTGAAGGTGGACTTCGCCTCGCACAGTCCCCAGATGGATCCTCTGCGCGCCGAACTGTTGGATGCGCTTGAAGAGGTGCAGCCTCGCCTCGCAACCATCCCGATTTACTCGACGGTGCTGGACACCGTCGCCGACGGCTCCGAGTTCGACGCGCACTACTGGGCGCGCAATCTGAGAGATCCCGTGCTTTTTTCAGCGTCGATTCAGCGCCTGCTCGAAGACGGCTACGACACTTTCCTTGAGCTAAGCGCGCATCCGATCCTCCTCAGCGGAATCCAGCAAGGGATGCATCACTCCGGGACGGAAGGCACAGTGCTCGCCTCCATACGGCGCGACGAAGACGAGCATACGGCAATGCTGCGGTCGCTCGGTCTCCTCTACAATTCCGGATACGCGATCGACTGGAGCCGCATCTACCCCGAGCGCGGTGAAAGTGTCCGCCTGCCCGGTTACCCATGGCAGCGTCAACGCTGCTGGCTGGAGCCAGGCGCGGATCGCGGCCAGCCGATTCACTCGGCCACGAGAAACTCCCTGCTCGGCCAACATTTCAAATCAGCCGAGTCAGGCGGCGCCGAGTATTGGGAAATCCGCCTGGACAAGGAGTCGCTGCCCTTCCTCGACGACCACAAAATCGAAGGCGTCGCCGCCTTGCCCGCGTCGCTCTACGTCGAGATGGCATCCGCCGCCGCGCAGCAGGCGCTCGGTTCGCAATCGATCGCGCTGACAGATGTCGAATTTCACCGCGCGCTTTTTCTTCCCGATGGTGCCAGCACCACGATTCAAGTGATCGTTGCGACCGCCGCCGACGGATCAGCCTCGTTCCAAATCCATAGCTCTTCCGTGCAAGGCGGCCCGTGGACTTTGCACGCATCCGGCAAAGCCTCTTCTCAACCTCTATCTTCTATCTTTGAAGAAGAGTCACCAGCCGAATTCCAGCTTCGAAGCTCTGAAAAAATCTCAGGCCTCGACTACTATCGCCAGCTAAGCGAAAACGCGATCCAGTACGGCCCGTTTTTCCAAACCCTCACACAGTTATGGCTCGACGATAAGACCGTCCTCGGCGAACTGCGCATTCCCGACGGCGACTTCAATGCCTACCAACTCCATCCCGCTATTCTCGACGGCTGCCTGCAAGTGTTGGGCGCGGCAGTAGCAACAGAAGCAAAGCGAATCGGCAAGCAAGGCATTTACATACCAACCCGCATCGGTCGGCTCCGCGTCCTCAGCCGCCCCGGCGCACATCTATGGTGCCGCGCCCGCGTCCTCGGCGACGACGCCGGCAGTATCGTCGGAGAACTAAGACTCCTCGACGACGCCGGACAGCTGGTGATCGAGCTACTCGACGTACACTTCACCTCGCTCGGCGAAGGTCTCAAGGAAAACCTCGACGACTGGCTCTACGAGCTCAAGTGGCAGCCCAAAGAACGCGTCTCTGAAAACCTGGCCGCATCGAGCCCGGGAACCTGGCTCATCTTTGCCGATAGCACTGGCGTCGGCGAGTCGTTGCGGCAAATCCTGCAAGCGCACGGAGAAGAGAGCGTCCTCGTCTCGCACGGCGATGCGTATGATCGCACCGACAGCACGCACGTTCGCATTCGTCCCGGCCAGCCCGAAGATATCCGCCGCCTGTTCGAGAGCGCGATGGATTCCGATCAACCCGCATGCCGTGGAATCGTCCATCTGTGGAGTCTCGATACCTCGTTTGCAAGTGATGCCACGATCGCCTCGATCGAAGCAGCCCAGACTCTCGGTTGCATCAACGCTTTGCAGGTTGTGCAGGAGATGGCGCGCATCCAATGGCGTGAGCCGCCTCGCCTCTGGTTGGTCACTCGAGGAGCTCAAGACGCCGGCGATGATTCTATCCCGGTCGAAGTGGCTCAAGCGCCTATATGGGGATTGGGCCGAGTTATCGCTCAGGAGCATCCAGCATTTTGGGGAGGGTTGGTGGACCTGGACCCCAAGTCCTGTGCGGCCGATAGCGTAGCGCATCAGTTGTTCGACGAAATCTCTGCTCACGACGGTGAAAATCAGCTCGCATTCCGCAACGGGCAACGGCTCGTAGCGCGACTCGTTCGAAGGCGCGAATCCAGCGTTCGCGAAACTCCGATGCGATGGCGTACGGACGGCAGCTACCTGATCACCGGCGGTCTCGGAGACCTCGGCCTGAAGGTCGCGCGCTGGATGGTGTCGCAAGGTGCTCGCCGCCTGATCCTGCTGGGACGCACGCAGCTTCCGCCACGCTCGAGCTGGAGTTCGCTCGAGGCCGGCAGTCACCTGGCTCGACAAGTTGCCGCCATTCGGGAACTCGAAGAATCCGGCGCCAGTGTGCATCTGGTGTCCGCCAACGTCGCGGACGAAAAACAGATGAGCGCCTTCGTCGATCAGTTTCGCGCTGAAGGTTGGCCGCCGATTCGCGGAGTCGTGCATGCTGCCGGAGTGCTGCAGGACGGCCTGCTGCCACAACTCGACGCCGCCGCGATGAACAAAGTCCTGCGGCCGAAGATGGCCGGCGGATGGCTGCTTCATCGCCTGCTTGGCGAAGCTTCGTTGGATTTTTTCGTCGTCTTCTCTTCGGCCGGTTCGCTGATTGGCCAGCCCGGACAGGGCAACTACGCTGCCGCAAACAGTTTCCTCGACGCTCTCGCGCATCACCGAAAGGCCCAAGGCTTTCACGCCTTGAGCATCAATTGGGGCGCATGGGCCGAGTTGGGATTCGCGGAGACCGAAGGCGGCAAGAGCCTGACCCGGCACCTCGCACTGCTCGGAATCAGGAGCATGCCGCCGCCGCGCGCGCTCGAAGTGATGGAGCGGCTGTTCCGCGAAGATGCGACCCAGGTCGTCGCGATTCCGGTGGACTGGAGTAAGTATCACGAGTTCTATCCGTCCGGCACTGAGCCGGCACTGCTCTCTGATCTTGCCAATGAAGAGGCCGCGGGGCCATCGCAGGGGGCGGATTCGGGAGAAAAACGCAGCGCGATACTCGATGCGGCTCCTGCAGACCGTCCCCAACTATTGCAGTCCTATGTGACCGAGCAGGTAGCTCGTGTGCTCGGCCTTTCGCCGTCGCAACTGGACATACAGCAACCGCTGACCAACTTGGGGCTGGATTCGCTGATGGCGGTCGAGCTGAAGAATCGCATCTCGGCGGATTTGGGTGTCAACGTGCCGATGGTGAAATTTCTCCAGGGCTTCAGCGTCGCGCAAGCGGCGACGCAGCTGCTCGAGCAACTGACGGCGGATGCCGACGGCTCAACAGAACCTCGTCCTATGGCCCGTGCGCGAGAAAACGAAAGCGACGAAGATTTGCTAGCCAACATCGACAAGCTTTCGGAAGAGCAAGTCAATTCGATGCTTGCCGAGATGCTGACCAAAGACGCGGTTACCTAGTGTCTGATGTATCCAATCGAATCGCCGACCTGTCGTCCGCGGAAAAACGTGCTCTGCTCGCCAAGCTCCTTAGGGAGAAAGCGCGCGCGGCCGAATCGTTCTATCCTCTGTCCTACAATCAGCAGGGGATCTGGTTTCTCTCTCAGCTCGCGCCTGAGAGCATGGTCTACAACGTCAGCTTCGCCGCGCGAATCGCCTCCGAGCTGGACGTCCCGGCCCTGCACCGATCGTTTCAGGCGCTCGTCGATCGCCATCCCTGTCTGAGAACCACCATTGATGTGCACTCCGGGAAGCCGGCGCAGCGGATACATCACGATGCGAAGGTCCACTTCGAAGAAGTGGACGCGTCAGCCTGGTCGCGCGACGAAGTGGAATCCAGGCTCACCGACGAGGCACATCGTCCCTTCGATCTCGAGCAGGGTCCGCTGCTGCGTGTGAGTGTCTTCCAGCGCTCCGCGCAAGAGCATTACCTGTTACTGGTAGTGCATCACATCGTGATCGACTTCTGGTCGCTCGCGATACTTCTCAATGAGCTCGGCACATTGTACCCTGCCGAAGCAGCCAGGCGGGCAACGTTACCGCCGCTCAAGCTGCAATACAGCGACTACGTCCGCTGGCAATCCGAAGTGCTGGCGGGCGCGGAAGGTGAGCGCCTGTGGGCCTACTGGCAGAAGCAGCTAGCCGGGCAGTTGCCGGTTTTGGCGCTGCCGACCGATCGTCCGCGACTGCCGATACAAACCCATCGCGGCGGATCGCATGATTTCGTCCTGAACGATGAATTGAGCGGACGGCTGAAACTGCTCGCCAGAGCTCAAGGTGCGACGCTCTATGTGGTCATGCTCGCGGCGTTCCAGGCGATGCTTCATTACCTGTCGGGTCAGGACGACCTCGTAGTCGGCTCGCCGGTAGTAGGCAGGAGTCGCGCCGAGTTTGAAGAGATCGTCGGGCTTTTCACCAATCCGGTTTTCTTGCGAGTGAATCTTGCCGGGAATCCGACTTTCCAGGAGTTCGTAAACCATGTGCGCGAGACCGTGCTGGCCGCGCTCGAGCATCAGGACTTTCCCACGTTGCTGTTGGTCGAACGACTGAAGCCTGCTCGCGACCTAAGCCGCCCGCCGATTTGCCAGACCATGTTTGTGCTGGACAAGCCGCATGGGCTGGCGGAGGACGGCGCGCCCACATTCGTCCACGGGGAAGCAGGTCCCACCATGAACTCCGGCGGCCTGGTACTCGAGTCATTCCCGCTCGAACATCGGTCCGCATCGCTGGACCTGGTGTTGTTGGTAGTCGAATCGACGCAGTCGCTCTCGATTTCCGTAAGATACAACGCCGAACTGTTCGATCACTCTACCGTCATCCGGTTTGGAAAATACTTTGAAACTCTTCTCGAGCATGTCGTCATGCAACCGGATGTGCGGCTAAGCGGCATCGCAGAGCTACTCGCCGCCACGGACCGGGAAGATCGGCGGCTGATGGACTTCAACCAGACCGCGTCTCCTTATCCTGATGACGTTTGTATCCACCGCCTGTTCGAAGATCAGGTGAACCGCAGGCCCGAGGGGATTGCGCTCACCTTCGAACATCAGCATCTGACCTACGCGCAGCTCAACGCTCGCGCAAATCAACTCGCACACTATCTGCGCGCGCGGGGAGTGAGACCGGAAGTACCGGTGGCGATTTGTATGGAGCGATGCTTCGAGATGGTCGTCGCGATCCTTGGCATTCTCAAAGCCGGCGGCGCTTACCTGCCGATAGATCCCGCCTACCCAAAGGAGCGGCTGGCGTTCGTCCTTGAAAATGCCCGAGCGCGAGTGCTGTTGACGATGGAACCGCTGCGCGAGCGCATGCCCGAGCAAGGAGTCCGTCTGATATGTCTCGACTCCGATTGGGAATCCATCGGAACCGAGAGTTGCGAAAATCCGCCGAGCTTCGCCACCGCCGGCAACCTGGCCAACGTCATTTACACCTCCGGCTCGACCGGGCGGCCTAAAGGTGTGATGGTCGAGCATCGCGGTCTTAGCAATACCATTCAGTGGCTGTCGCAAACGCTGGCAATCACCGCGGACGACAGCACTCTACTTAAGACGCCGATCACCTTCGACGCGGCGGGGCGCGAAATCTTTCCGACACTGTTGGCGGGCGCGCGCCTGATAATTGCGGAGCCAAATGCCCACCGTGATTGCCGCTACATCGCAGAAAAGATTCGCGACAACGGCGTCACTATTCTTCACTGCGTCCCATCGTTTCTGCGCCTTCTGGTTATAGAGCCTGCTTTCGCGGACGCCGTCGCATTGCGCGCGGTGATGTGCGGCGGCGAAGCACTGACGCCCGATATAGTCGCGGAGTTCGGCCGGCACTCCGGGGCCAAGCTCTACAATGTCTACGGGCCAACAGAGACCATTATCGATTCAGCATATTGGCTATGCGACGGCAGCAATGGCGATTCGACAGTTCCGATAGGACGTCCCATACCTAACGCGAGCATCCATATTCTGGATGCTAATCTTCGTCCAGTGCCGACCGGAGTCGCCGGAGAGCTATACATAGGTGGAGTGAGTCTGGCGCGCGGCTATCTGAACCTTCCAGCTCTGACCGCCGAGAAGTTCATCCCAGATCCTTTCAGCAGTGAGGCCGGTAATCGGCTGTACAAGACCGGCGATCTCGCGCGCTATCAGCAGGATGGGAATATTCAATATCTCGGTCGCGCAGACTACCAGGTCAAGATCCGCGGTTTCAGGATTGAATTAGGAGAAGTCGAAACGGCCTTGGCCCTGCATCCGTCGGTAAGTCAGACAATTGTCATAGTGCATGAAGGTGCGCTGGGGGAAAGGCGATTGGTCGCGTACGTGGTCGCGCAGCCGCGATGCGCTCCCGCGGCTATCGAACTTCGCAATTTCCTCAAGGACAAGCTGCCCGAGCACATGGTGCCCGCGGTTTTCGTAATGCTCGATAGCTTTCCGCTGACGTCCAACGGAAAGGTCGATCGGCGCGCGCTGCCATCGCCAAGCGACACACGGCCCGAATTGGGAAAAGCATTCGTGGAGTTCCGTACGCCCACTGAAGAATTGCTCGCGGAAATTTGGGCGCAAGTCCTCGGGGTCGAGCGAGTGGGTATCTACGATGATTTCTTCGACTTGGGGGGGCACTCGCTGCTAGCCACTCAGGTAGTGTCTAGAATCCGTGAAACCTTTCAGGTGGAGATGCCGTTGCGCCGCCTGTTCGAGACTCCTACGGTGGCCGGTCTCGCAGAAGGCATAGAGCTATCTCGCCGGAACAATCAGAACCTTCAACTATCACCTATTCAACCTATCCCTCGAGATAGAGACCTGCCGCTGTCCTTTGCGCAGCAACGGCTGTGGTTCATCGATCAACTTGATCCGGGAAATTCGGTCTACAACTTTCCGGTAGCACTTCGCCTCAAGGGATCGCTCAACCTGGCGGCCCTCGAACAGAGTCTCAACGAAATCGTGAGGCGCCACGAAACTCTGCGAACGACATTTTCGATGGTCGATGGACAACCAGCTCAAGTGATCGCCTCGAGCCTCACTATCACGTTGCCAATCGTAGATCTGACAGAGCTGCCCGAGGTCGAGCGCGAGACCGAAGTTCAAAGGCTGGTCGTTGAAGAGGCGCGACGCCCGTTCGATCTTGCGCGCGGTCCGCTCCTGCGAGCGAGCGTGCTTAAGCTCGCCGACGGCGAGCAGGTTGGCCTCCTCACGATGCATCATATCGTCTCCGACGGCTGGTCGGCTGGAATCCTGATTCGCGAGATGGCGGCTCTCTACCAGGCCTACTGCGCTGGGAGCCCGTCACCGCTGCCTGAGCTGCCGATCCAATACGCCGACTTTGCCCATTGGCAGCGAGAATGGTTGCAGGGCGCGGTGCTTCAAAGGCAGCTCGACTATTGGAAGAAGCAGCTCGAAGGCAGCCCGCCGTTGCTGGAATTGCCCGAGGATCATCCGCGGCCGGCGGTGCAGACCTTTCGCGGCGGTCATCAATCATTGCTGTTGCCCAAATCCATCGGCAGCGAGTTGACCGCACTTAGCAGGCGGGAAGCGGCCACGCTCTTCATGACGCTGTTGGCAGCTTTCAAGGTTTTGTTGCATTGCTACACCAGGCAGGACGATCTGGTAGTAGGCACCCCGGTTGCCAACCGCAACCGACTCGAGATCGAAGGACTAATCGGATTTTTCGTCAACTCGCTGGTATTGCGCACCAGCCTCTCCGGCAATCCTACCTTTCGAGAACTGGTGCGGCGTGTGCGAAAGGTTTGCGTGGACGCCTACGCCCATCAGGATCTGCCCTTCGAGAGGCTGGTCGAGGAATTACATATCGAGCGCGATCTCTCCCGCAATCCGCTGTTCCAGGTGATGTTCGTTCTTCAGAATGCGTCAATGCATGCGGTCGAACTGCCGGGCCTGACCTTGAATCCAGTGATTGCGGAAGGAGGAACCACTCACTTCGACTTAACGCTTCACATTGCCGATACCGAGCAAGGTCTGGTCGAGACCATCGCCTACAACACCGACCTGTTCGACGCCGACACAATAACTCGCATGTTAGCCCATTTTCAAACCCTACTTGAGGCGATAGTTAAAGACCCTGACCGGCACCTTTCCGATTTATCTCTCTTAACCGATACCCAGCGTCAACAAGTGCTTTCGGGGTCTCACGACATTCATCGCAGCTATCGTCCGAATCTATGTATCCATCAGCTGTTTGAAGCCCAAGTTGAAAGAACCCCCGATGCAGTCGCACTGGTGTTTGAAGACGAGCACCTAACCTATCGCGAGCTGAACATCCGATCCAATCGGCTTGCTCATAGCCTGCGGAAGTCAGGCGTGGGTCCCGAAGTTCCAGTCGGAGTGTGTCTTGAGCGCTCGTTGGAAGTGGTGATCAGTCTGCTGGCTATCCTTAAGGCGGGAGGTGTTTACCTGCCGTTGGATCTCGCGTATCCGAAACAGCGCATCAGCTTCATGCTGGAAGATTCCAGGGCTTCGGTGCTTTTGACTCAGAAGAGCTTGATCCAAGGGTTGCCGGAACACTGCGCGCGGGTAGTCTGCCTGGACTCGGACGGGGAAGCGATCGCCCAGGAGAGTTCGGAAAATCAGGCCAGCTCAAGCGAGTCCGAAAACCTCGCCTATATAATCTATACCTCGGGATCTACCGGTCAGCCGAAAGGAGTACTGGTTTCGCATGGCTCGATCGCGGAACATTGCCGCGATGCTGAAAAGTATTACGAACTGAAACCAACCGATCGGGTACTGCAGTTCGCATCGATGAGCTTCGATCTGTCGTTGGAACAAATTCTGCCCACTCTCATCGCCGGGGCGCGCCTGGTCGTGGTGGGGAAAGAGGTATGGAGAGCGTCGGAATTTCATAGCAAAGCGGCCGAATTCGGATTGACCGTAGTAGATCTTCCTACCGGGTACTGGCAGGAACTTGTTCATGAGTGGGCGATCTGCCCCGAGCCAGTTTTGAGTACGCAGTACCGGCTCTTCCTCGTCGGTGGAGACACCATGTTGCCGGAAGTTCTCAGTCTCTGGCAGCGAACGCTGCTGAGATCCGTTCGTCTGATCAATGCCTATGGACCTACTGAAGCGACTATAACCGCAACTGCGTTCGAGGCTACATCAAACTTTGGCGAGACCGGGAAGTTTCATCGAGTCCCCATAGGTCGTCCTCTGGCTAATCGGGAAATTTACATTCTGGACAGGCATTGCAATCCTGTCCCAATCGGAGTTCCCGGCGAGCTTCATATCGGGGGCAGAAGCCTCGCACGAGGATATCTAAACCGGCCAGATCTGACCGCTGACAGGTTTATTCCGGATCCTTTCAGCACTGTCGCAGGCGCGCGATTGTATAAAACTGGTGACCTGGCGCGGCACTTACCCGACGGTAACATCGAATATATCGGACGTACTGACCATCAGGTGAAGATCCGCGGGTTCAGAATCGAACTCGGAGAAATCGAAGCGGCCCTCGCGCAGCATCCTTCCGTGCGTCAAGCGATCGTGTCGGCTCAGCAGGACATCCACGGAGAGAAGCGTTTGGTGGCCTATGTGGTCCGTGATCGCGAGCACGAGCACGCGCCCACAACTAATGACCTGCGCAGTTTTCTGAAGGACAAGGTGCCTGAGTACATGGTGCCATCGGTATTCATGCTGCTTGATTTCCTTCCTACTATGCCCAATGGAAAATTGGACCGGGGCGCGCTGCCGAAGCCGGACCAAACGCGACCCGAAATGGGGAAAACATTTGTAGGCCCGCGCGATGCTCTGGAACTCCAACTGACCAGTCTCTGGGAAGAAGTTCTGAACATTCGACCGATCGGAGTGACCGACAATTTCTTTGAGCTCGGCGGGCACTCTCTGCTGGCGGTGCGTCTGTTTGCCTTGATCGACAAACGTCTGGGTAAAAGACTCCCGTTGGCGGCTCTTTTTCGAGGAGCAACCATCGAAGGTCTGGCTGACATCGTGCGCCAGAACTCATTGTCAGAGACGTCGTCATCGCTGGTACCTATCCAGCCTTACGGCAACAAACGGCCGCTCTTTCTCGTGCATCCGGCTGGAGGACACGTTTTTCCATTTATCGGCCTGGCCCAATGTCTAGGTCCCGATCAGCCTTGTTACGGATTGCAAGCCCGTGGCGTGGAAGAAGGGCAAGACCCGCACACCCGGATCGAGGACATGGCCGCTTGCTACATTGAAGCTATTCGGTCCGTGCAGCCGGAAGGCCCCTATCTTCTAGGCGGCTGGTCGATGGGTGGTGAGATAGCCTTCGAGATGGCTCAGCAGTTTCACGCGCAAGGACAGCGCGTGACGTTGCTGGCTCTACTCGACGCTCGCATTCCCTCTTCCGGTGAGAATGTCGCTGACGAAGATTTCGAAGCGATTTTGCTGGCCGATGTGGTTCGCTATTTCGGTCTCCCAAAGGATTTCAGCGAGTCGCTGGCGCTTATTCCCCAAAACGAACTCCTCGCACGAGTGCTGGAGCAAGGGAAGAGATCAGGCTTGATCCCCGCCGATATTGAAGCTTCTCAGGCGCATCGCCTGATCGAGCTCTGCAAATCAGATTTTCGAGCCAGTCGAAACTACGTGCTGCATCGCTATCCCGGTCGAGTGACTCTGTTCAGGGCTAGGGAGGATCTCTCTGGAAATCGCCTCGATCCGACGCTGGGATGGAGTGATTGGGCTGACGGAGGAGTGGACGTTCAGATCGTTCCAGGCAATCACGCGACCATGGTTTACAAACCGAATGTGGAAACTCTCGCGGAGAAGCTTGCAGCGTGCATCGACCAAGTGCATCTGGAACCGGAATGCCTGAGCAATAGGATCGAGCCATCGAACGAATTGCTGAAGGACTCTCAATGAACGACGATACTGAAGATACAAAATATAAAGTCGTGGTGAATGACGAAGAGCAGTTCTCGATTTGGGCTGTCGATCGTCCGAACCCCAATGGCTGGCGCGATGCGCCTAAGAGTGGTTCTAAGTCTGAGTGCCTGGCTTACATCGAAGAAGTGTGGATCGATATGAGGCCGCTCAGTCTTAGGAATAAAATGAATAACTCCGTAGGTGTGCCTGAGCTTCCGGGTGTTCATTTGAACGGGAATCATCGAAAAGCGAGCGAGAGAAAATCTTGACCGCCTCATCATCTGACTCGTGGATTGCGGGGCGCCAACCAAACTCGCAGGCACGCTTGCGCCTGTTCTGTTTTCCATACGCCGGTGGAGCCGCATCGGTGTTTCGCAACTGGTCAGAAGGATTGCCCGCCGATGTTGAGGTGTGTCCGATCCAATTCCCAGGGCGCGGGACTCGATTGATGGAGCCTCCGTTCAGAAAGCTTTCGCTTCTGGTCGAGGCGTTGGCCGAAGCGCTACGTCCGCTTCTCGACAAACCCTTCGCATTCTTCGGTCATAGCCTCGGATCTCTAGTGAGCTTTGAACTCGCCCGCCAGTTCCGGGTAAAGCATCAGGCAAGTCCGATCCGCTTGTTTGTATCGGCAGGGCCCGCGCCGCAGATTCCTCATCGAGGCCCGCCGATCAATAGTTTGCCGAAAGAAGAATTTGCGGCGGAGTTGCGGCGCTTGAACGGAACGCCGGCAGAGTTGCTGAATGACAAAGAACTGATGGATATCGTGCTTCCGTCACTGCGGGCGGACTTTGCCCTCTACGAAAGCTATCGATACTTGTCGGGGCTTCCGCTGAATTGCCCAATTTCCACTTTTGGCGGCTTGAACGACCAAAGAGTCAATCATGACGATCTCGAAGCATGGCGTGATCAGACCACAGCTTCCTTCTCTATCCGGATGTTTCCCGGTGACCATTTCTTCTTGAAAACGACCCAGCCCTTGTTGCTTCGAGCTCTCTCGCAAGAGCTGCGATGAAGAGCGGACAGATAACAGCCGCCTGTTTTGATGTTCCTTGGCTCTCGCCGCCCGAGCGTCTGAGCTTAGCTGGCAACGCGGTGCATGTCTGGCGAGCCAGTTTGGATCAGCGCTCTTCGCAGGCAGATGGCTTTCTAAACACTCTGGACGACGACGAACGATCGAGGGCAGGCCGATTCTACTTCAGCCGCGACCGCGAGCGCTTTATCGTAGCTCGTGGAGTACTCAGGGCGATCCTCGGCAGCTACTTAAACAGAGCACCTGAAAGCCTCGCCTTCAGTTATAACACCCATGGAAAGCCTGCCTTGGACTCGGAGTCAGATGCGATCCGCTTCAACCTTTCCCACTCTCACGGGACGGCCCTATATGCAGTTACTCGTGGCCGCGAGATCGGCGTGGATCTCGAATTCATCCGCTGCGATTTGGAGGCGGAGCAAATCGCCGAACGATTTTTCTCGCACCGCGAGATCGCTACGCTCCGGGCGCTCCCGCTCAGCCTTCGGAAATACGCATTCTTTCTCTGTTGGACCCGCAAAGAAGCCTACATCAAGGCCAGAGGTGACGGACTTTCGATGCCTCTTGACCAGTTCGACGTATCGCTGATTCCCGGAGAACCTGCGGCGCTGTTGAGCACGCAACCAGATAGAGGCGAAGCCGTTCGCTGGTCTTTATGGAACCTGACCCCCGCCTCCGGCTACGCTGCCGCGCTTGCCGCCGAAGGACGCGACTGGACGCTGTCCTGTTGGCAATGGCCGCTATTCGGGATTGAGCGTTAATCGCGCTCCGACTCGTTAGCAATAAGCGGTTGCTTGGCCGCGTGGAAAGGGAATAGCCTGAGTTTGCCTCCCGAGAGCTTGCTTCCATCTACAATCTCTGCCCGAGGAAGTTTCCACGCGGTATGCGTGCTGAGTGTCTGCGCCTGAGCAGGGCCCGGTATGCTTGAACCAGTGCGCCGGCGCTTATCGTCGTCTTGGTTTAGGAGCCACAAATTTTTGGAACTATCATTTCGTCGATCCGATTCCGGATCCTGATTGCTTCGCTGACGGTGTTCGCGGCGGGCTTAATCCAATGGCCTTCCGTGGGCCGAGCGGACGTACTTCTGGCGCCGAGCACGGAGTCGAGCGCAGGTGGCGAAATCGATGCCTGGCTCGTGACGCGCGGTCTGATCGGCAACGCGATGATCACTGCACAATCCGGCGCCGGCATAATGACCCCACCGCCGGGCACCGAGGTAAACGAAACCCGGCAAACAGCGAACCTTACGGGCGAGGTCCTGAACGAAGTCAAATCGTGGAACGAGAGAAAGAACGACGACACGATCCATATCGAGGTGACCACTCTTTCGACTACCCAGTTCGAAGTCGCTTTCTGGCTGTTTCCCAATCATCGGAAGGGCTGCACCATGTATAAGTGGACACTCTACGATCATGGCCGCGCGCTGCAGAGCGCGTTCTGGCGCAACGATGCGGCGGTGCTGCGGCTGGCTGGCGCCGCGGATCTGCCCCATGACTTGTATCCGGATTCGGTTCCGTGGGTGGCGTTTCTACGCGTCCTCGATGCGCCGCGCGAAGGCGGCGAAGGTATGATTGATCAACAGATCACGCCTTACAGCTATGTTGGTCAGGAGGTTTGGGTGGCCGGCTCCGAACAGGTCACCGTCCCAGCCGGCACCTTCTCTGCGCTGAAGGTAACCGCGAAAGTCAACATCACGACGATAATGCCGAACTGGCCCCGCTTCGTTCTGCAAGTCATCAAGCCCGTAATTCCAAAAAACACGCTCTACTTCGAGGCGGCGTCCCCCTATCGGCTGCTCAAGCAGGAAGGGACCACCTTTGTCGGGGGCCCCGAGGTCACGACGGAACTTATCCGTTTCTATACTGCCGAGGCGCCGCCCGTCACGCCGGTCGCTGCCGCGCCCGCAGGTCAGCTGATCGCCAAGCCTTAGCGAGTTTCTTTGCCCGATTCGCTTGCCCGGATATCAGCCCTAAAAAATTACGTCGCGAATTTGAAAATCCCTTTGAAGCTGGCTTAACTCGCCGGATCGCTACGCTATTTCATTTTTCCCTGGACTCTGGGCACGATCGATCTCGCCGAACAAAACCTCGACCAGTTGCATCTGATAGCTAGGCCTGTCAATAAGGTAGAAAGTAATTAGCATCCATTAACTCGAAAAAAGACAAATAGTGTTCCCAGGGAGACGAAAATCAATCTCATGGAGAGGTGCGGTTGTCGCATTGGCTGCCAACCAGGCGACCTGCTCAGGCAGTGGCATTAGCGATGGATTCGCAACCTCCAATACAGAAATTCTGGAGATCTGATGCCCGAAGAATTTGTTGTTCCTGAGGAGGAACGGGTTGCGAAAGCGGTCCACTCCGACGCCTACTTCGATCTGATTCGCAGGCTCAGCCATCAATCGGTGGTGAAACATTTCGATGCCTACGCGGATATTGACTGGGACAATCCTGAGTTCCGAATCGATCACGATGACTCGCGATGGGAACTCGAGCCGGACGACGTGCTTGGAGCGACCGCATGGTACCGCGCGCAGCCGGCAGGAATCCGGTCCCGGATCGGTCTTCGCATATTGGCCAACTTTATGAAGATCGGTGTGATCTTCGAATACGTGCTCAAGCGCGGCCTGCTGGATTTCGCGAGCCGGCTGCCAAGCGGATCGCCCGAATTCCGCTACTGCTACCACGAGACCATCGAAGAGGCGCAGCACTCGCTCATGTTCCAGGAATTCATCAACCGCACCGGCTTCAACCTTCCCGGACTAAGCGGGCTCGAATGCAGGTGTGCGGACTTCGTAGTGAAGTACGCGCGCAAGTTCCCGGAACTGTTCTTCGTCTTCGTACTGGCAGGCGAAGATCCGATCGATTACGTGCAGCGCCAGAGTCTGCGCAAGAACCGCGAGGACATTCATCCGCTGCTTCGGCGAATCATGCAGATCCACGTTACAGAAGAGGCGCGCCACATGAGCTTCGCGCGTCACGCCTTGCGCATGCGCGTTCCGGCGCTGCGCGGCAGCCGCCGGTGGCGGTTGGGACTGTGCGTGCCTCTAATCCTCGGTGTCATGGGCAAGATGATGATGGAGGCGTCGCCGCAGATCGCGCGCGAATATAAGATCCCGCGCGAAGTCGTGGACGCCGCCTATCGCAAGAATCCGATTCACGGTGCACGCATCCACGAAGCTTCAACCAAGCTGTTTGGCCTGTGCAAAGAGTTGGGTCTGGTGAACCGATGGTCGTTGCGTTTGTGGAAAGTAATGCGAATCCTGCCGGAAGCCGGAGCGTTGGTTCCCGCTGCTACGCGGTGAGTGCGCGGCCGGAGAAATCAAATCGAATCAAGCAACAGCAGCCACCTGGCCGCCACGCGTCTCGTCGCCCGTAATCTGGCCGTCGCGCAAACGGATTAAGCGATGAGCTCGCTCCATGACCTGCGGGTCATGGGTGGAGAAGAGAAAAGTCGTACCCGTGGTACGATTAAGCTGTTCCATCACATCGAGAAGAGCGATAGCCGAGGCGGAGTCCAGATTTGCGGTGGGCTCATCGGCCAGAATGAGCGCAGGCTCGGTAACCATCGCGCGAGCCACGGCAACGCGTTGTTGCTGACCGCCGGACAACTCGGCGGGGCGACGATCCTCAAGACCGGCGAGGCCGATTTCTGCAAATAGTTTTTCGACCTTTTCCCTACGTTGGCGCGCAGGCATCCCCTGTAGGAGCAGAGTAAATTCCGCGTTTTCCAAAGCAGTAAGGACAGGCAACAGGTTGTACGTCTGGAAGACAAAGCCGATGCGCAGCAAACGCAGATGTGCCAGCTCACCTGCGGACAAGAGCTGAAGGTTTTGCCCCGCCACCCAGATCTCGCCAGTGTCCGCGCGATCGAGCCCGCCGATAATGTTGAGCAGGGTGGTCTTGCTTGAACCAGATGGACCTGCGGTAGCTACGAATTCCCCGGCCGCGATACTCAGAGAGACGCCACGCAAAGCTGGGACCTCGATCGGTCCAGTGCGATAGGTCTTTCGCACGTCTTTCAATTTAACCGCCCATTCGTTCATATCGCCTCTCTGCTAAAGCACCTTCAGAGCGTCGGGGAGGTCTGTGCGCGCCGCCTTAAACGCTGGATAAAATGAAATGATTGTAGCCATCGCGAATACGATGCTGACGGACCAGACTATTCGATCCATGCTCAGCCGCGAGTATAGAATAGGGTCGAAGACCAGAGCGGGTGGAAGACCGGCCTTGAATACCAAGCGCAGATCTAATCCTGCCGTCGCGAAATAATGCTGGACGCTCAAGCCCAGGACCAATCCCAGTGCCAGGCTAATAGCTGTCAGCGCCAACGACTCGCCGACTACCATTATTGCAAGCTGCCGAGGCTGCAGACCGAGAGCTTTGCTGACGCCAAATTCATACCGGCGTTCGAGCACTCGCATAAGAATCGTGTTGAGTATTCCCAACCCCACCATCGCCAGAATCACGCCGTTCATGATGTAGTTGAAGGCGTGGTCCAGCCCCAGAATTT
Organism: uncultured delta proteobacterium; assembly: GCA_963711565.1. Classification (GTDB taxonomy): domain Bacteria; phylum Desulfobacterota; class Binatia; order Binatales; family Binataceae; genus Binatus. Next base: position 92,608 of record CAVQEQ010000004.1, read on the forward strand.
GAGCAAGCATCGGTAGCGATTCCCGCCACGTCAGAACTTCGACAGGAGATCCTGCCAACTGCTTTCGCAGAGCTCTCGCTACCAGAGGCGAGTCACCCTCCTTTACCAACAGGAGTGCTGCCTGAGTTACCTGGTCGTCGGATACCCCGAGTAGAGCCTGAGCCGCGGACAACGGAACGAAGATCATATTGGCGTCTATTGCCTGGAGTCCTGTGCGAAAGATACCGCTCACCCTCAACAGAGTGCTTTGCATCTCGTCGCCAGTGTCAGAACCGATTTTGGCGCCTGGCGATCGCAGCTCCTGAGTCATCAAAACTGCCTTGGAACCTATCTTCAGCTCGAGTTTGCGAGCTAACTCGTCGCCGATGACGACTCCGATCACGGCGCCAGTGAGCTTTTCATTGCTGGTGAGCCAGGTTCCTTCAATCATCCGCTGTGGGATGAGCGATACCGCCAAATCATCTTTCGGTATGACCCCCACTAGTCTGACGCCGGCAGAACTAGCGGATGAACTCATAAGGCCGGTGGCCAGGAGTCTGGGACTAACTCCGCGCACAACCTTTTTGATGTTCCCGGTTGCCAAAAATCCTTCGAGATTGGAGACGACTTGAGCCGGGAGCAGAAGTTCGTCGGAGCTGGAGTCTTGATAACCCTTCGCTTGCACGACCACATGCCCGGGTCCGAAGCGGACTCCATCGGCGATCGTTTGTTCGTGGCCACCGTCAAGCAGGCCCAGCGAGATCAGCAGCAGCGCCAACCCCAGACCGAGAGCCAGCGCGGTTAGCAGCGTACCTCGGGGATTGCGCCAAAGGTTGCGCCAACTGAGCTTCGCGAGGAGGTATAGGCTTGTCACGGTCAAACCTTGCGCATCGCTTCCGTCGGTCGGAGCCGAGCAGCTCGCCATGCGGGATAGAGTGCAGACACCAGCGCCGTTGCGGCGAGCCCGACGGCTGCCTGGCTGTACGCGGGAAAATCCTGCCGGCCGTACCATAGATGGCCCACTACCACTCCAGCCACGGATACCACCTCGCCGGTAGCGCCACCCAAGTCCAGACCGTGTACCTGCAAATACCAGAGCAGTGGAACTCCAAGCGCTGCTCCCACGACCAGACTCGCGACGCCCAAGCCTGCAGCTTCCGTCAGGATCAGCCCAATCACCTGCGCCGGGCGCATACCTACGGCCATGAGCATGCCAAATTCGCGAGTGCGCTCGAATACCGCCATCAGCATCGTGTTCATGACACCGATAACCGCCACCAGGAAGAAAATAAAAAAGAGAACTACGGTGACGCCGTGATTGAACTGAACGTAGTTGGCCAATTCCGGCGCGAGCTCCGGCCATGCCATCACTCGCACGGGGAGAGTTTTGCTTAATCTGACCTGCAGTGAGGCAGCCACATCGTTAGCTGCGTCTATGTGATTCAGCTTGATCCCAACTTCGTGGATTCGTGCAGGCGCAAGATGCAGAAGGTCTTGAAGTGAAGACAGCGTCATGAGAACCAGACCCCGGTCCACGGTATCAAGACCGGTGTGAAGAACTCCTATGACAGTGTAAACGTCGTTGCCCATCGAACCGTCGGCCGCCTGCGTCAGCAGAACGATTTCCGAGTTCAAGCCGATACCAATCGTGCTGGCGAGCTTGTCTCCTATCACCACCCCCTTTGGCAGTTGTGTCGTAAGGTAAGTACCTTTGGCTATCTGGGTGTTAAGAGTGGTGATCCTGGGTTCCTGAGCAGGGACGACTCCCATCAGCTCGACACCAGCCGAACGATGGGCCGCACTTAGCAAGGCATATCCGTACACCCTGGGAGCCACCGCAGTAACACGACGATCAGCGGAAATGGAAGCGAGTAGCGCGCTGACGTCCGTTCCTTTCCTCCCGCCCAGGGTCTTCTGAAGCGAGCGATTCGGGTAGTAACCGGGAGCATGTATCTGGATCTGGGACATGACAAGACAGGTCCCGTTCTGGATCATCTGCCATCGCAGGCCCGCCATAAGGCAGGCGACGAACAGCAGCATCGCATAGCCGAAAGCGATCGCGGCCATCGTAATGAAAGTACGCCGGCGATTACGCCAGAGATTGCGCCATGCGAGCTGTAGCAGTCGTATGCTCATCGGCTGTCATTCGGCAGCGAGAATGTTCCTTTGCTTATCGGCACGTCGAACGCGATATCTTCGTAGTCAATCGACGTTTGCGCGCCTCCCTTATCTTCCGATTTCATTACCAGGTGCGTAGGAATGAGCCTGCCGCTTTCTTTCTTGTATTCAGAAAAGGTAAGCTCCCGAGCCAGCTTGCCGTCATCGCCGTAGTAGCCTTGCCATGTCGGAACCCCGTCGGCCTGGCGGAACTGCAGAACGATCTTCCCCCACACCACCGCTGCGTCCGACTTGGGTGTCAGCGTATATTCATACACTGCAACGCCACCGCGCTTACCTTCGTAAGAGGTGCCGATAGAGTAATCCCGGGTGAGGAAAGGCTCTTTCACCAGATCGTCGATGGTGAAGTCACTGCCCATCCACGAGGTCATCGCCATCGATGCGGGAATGTGGACCGTTCGATTCGATTTGGGCAGGTAGTACTTGATGTCGCTGCCTTGTTTCAGGATTGCGGTACCGGCTTCGTCTTGCGGCTGGGTGATGCGGACCAGAACCTTGTCTCCCAGCGACCAGATCTTCATTGACAGATCGCGCTGCCCATCTTCATTGGAGATCTGCATCTTCACGGTCGCGATGCTGGACGTGCTGCTGAAAAGGCTGGCTATTCGATCCACGGCTTGTTGCGACTTTTGATCTTGCGCGGCACCGGATTTCTGCGCGGCGCTCACTAACACCAGAGTCATAACTACGGCTATACTTACATTTCGGGCATACTTGCTCTTCATAGCTGCTATCCAACCCCGTACGCAGTTGCTAAATCGCTTTCGACCTTCGCCGCTTCATCCTCAAGCGGCGTTCTCATAGCCAGGCCCATAGGTACCCGAACCAGGAAATTAAACGCGGTTACGGCCAGCGATAGTGCGAACAGATCGTTTTTGGAGGCAAACCGGGCAAAGGCCAGAGTGAAGACCAACTGAGTAGTTCCGATTCCGCCCGGCGACAGCGCCGAATTTCCGACCGCCACAATGAACGGAGTCATAGCGAGTGTCTGAGCGAGCGATACGCCGATGTGAAAGCTGACGAACTGACCATAAAGTGCGACGCCCGATCCCAGGACTATTAGGAACCTGATGCCGAGAAGCTTGAAATATTGCGAAGGTTGAGCGGTCCGGAAACTCGCCATCGAGGGCCGGTCGTAGATCCATCGGAGCCAATTGCCTGTCGAGAGCCGCTTTCCCCATAAGAGAAAGAACGAGGCGATAAAACAGCCTGCGCTCACGACGCCTGCCGCGTAGTTGAGGCCTAACCGTATCGGTGATGTGGGCACGAGAGCTATCGCGAACAATGCCAACGCCGCCAGCAGCATAGCGTCGAGATAGGCCTGAAAGAGCAAGGTGCACCCGGCCATTATCCACGGTGCGCGCTTGCGCGCATGCAGGAAAAGCACAAAAGCGCCGCTGGCGACATAGGAGTTCACGATCTGAAGAAAGTAGACAGCAGACATCGTCGGCAGCAATTCGATCGAACCGGTGGATCCATGAAAATAACTGAACAAGCGGGAATACAAGACCGTCTCGCCGAGAAACCAACACAGGAAGCCACCGAGGCTGGCAACAATGAAGAGCCAGAGCGTGGCGTGGCTTGTAGCATTGACCACCTGCCTCAGGGAAACCCCGCGTGCTGCGAAGCATACGATAGCCGCCGCTATCGCATAGGCAATCAGGTTCTGAATCAGAGGCTTGCGCGCCGCAAGACGAACGTTCAGGTCGATCCGGCGCGCCCAGCTCTGAGTATCGACTCGTCGTTCCGCAGTCGGGGCAACCAGGGGCGAAGTAGGGTCTGTTCTTATAGGTACTTGCAAGGCGGACTTCAGAAGGTGGCGACTGTCGTCAAAGGATGAAGTCATGAAAGCGGCAGCCTTACACGACGCAAATCGCGTCGAAGGGGACTGCCGCTCTTTGGGCAGCAACTCTCTAGTAGTTGCTGGTGCTGCTGTTCGAGGTGTGCTCACTCGACGAGTCGCCACTTGGCGAGTTGTTGCTGGACGACGACGAATGCTCGCTGGTTGTGGTAGCAGGCGCCACGGCGACCGCAGGCGCGGCGACCACTATCGGGGGAGGTGCAACCACGACCGGCACGGGGGCCGCGTATACAACCGCTGGTGCCGGTGCCGAAGTTGTGGTCTCGCTCGACGAGCTTGAGCTGTCAGTACTTTGAGCGAATCCTACTCCCAGGCTTCCGAATAGCGCCGCAATACTCAATGTTATGGTTGCCGTTTTCATTAAGTGTTTCACAGTGATTTCTCCCTGATTTTCGGGATGGTAGTTACTATCTGAGACTAAGGTCGTATTCACTTTGGCCGCAAGGATGTTTACAGGGCTTATTGTGGTTTGTGTGCTTTGGAGCACTCCATCGGCCTCTGAGTTCATCGGCCTCGACGCTTTCAGTGCTCACAGTGCCGCGAGACGTTCCTGTGAGCCGGTTTCCTTCGGCAGCTGCATGCCCATTCCAATCTCGATCTTGTCCGCGCGTATAATCAGTTGGCGGCCTTGGCGAATAACCAGGTGTTCGCGCTCCAACTGGGCCAAATGCTCAGTGACTCTCGGCCGCGTGGCGCCCACGAGATTGGCGATATCCTGGTGGCTGAAGGACACTCTAAGAAGCGTGCCGCGCGACTCTTCGACCCCAAAGTCGGAACATAGTTCAAGCAGCGTCATTCCGAGGCGCTCGCGAAGGTCGAGTCCCAGGAGACTGGAACCTCGCATCAATAGTCGGTACCAAAGCTTCAAGTTGTTCTGATGGAACTCCCTAAAGGTGATCCGCGTAGCGTTCTCGGCAATGGCATTGAAGCGGTCCCAACTCACGCTGCCGAGCCTACAATCGCTATAGGCTTCGCATCGAAAGCCCCATGGACTGACAGACTGAGCGGGAAACTCGGGGATCGGACCGGGTGCCAGAAGCGCCACGGTTACCCGCTCCCCGCGTGCATTCAGACAGCTGATCCTCGCGACTCCGCTCAGGAGGATATTGGCTCCCGTCGAAAGCGCGGCCTCGTCAAGGACAACCTGGTTTCTTTTGAAGTTGGCCACGTTGAGCTCGCTGGCAAGACGGGTCAACTGCCCGAAGGAGAGCCATGAGAAGGCCTTTTGACGCCTCAGCAGCTCATTCGGTTTCGTCATGTGCTTGCGTTCGGGGAATTCTTTCACATACATCCTGTTCCATCGCGCCAACGCCGACTCTTCTGCCATTTGGCTCTGTGGTTGTGCAGTTTCCATTCTTAGTTTTCCAGTCGCGCGTTAAGCGACACGTTCGTGTTCAACAGCCGGCTGATCGAACAGCCGGTCTTCGCGCCCACCGCCGCCTCGATGAAGTCGGACAGCTTCGCCGCGGGCACTTTGGCCACGACCTCGAGCAGAATGCCGGTGATGGTCCAATCTTCCATACTGAGGTCTTCCGAGGTTACGGTCGCGGTCGTGACTATCCGTTCTGCCTTGAATCCGGCGCGACTTAGCGCATCGGATAAAGCTATCGAGAAGGATGCGGCGTGCGCGGCGGCAATGAGTTCCGCGCTGTTGGTCGTTCTTCCGCTTCCTACATTCGTTGCCTGCGCCGCGTAATGAGTCCTATGCAGGACTCCGTTCTGCGTAGTGACGGCGCCCTTGCCCTTGATTGGACTACCGTCCCACACCGCGGAAGCTCTACATTCCATCAGGTCACCCTATTGCGCGGCGCGCAGTTGATCGGCTGGGCGAACAGGTGACGACTGCAACCGCAGGACCATCGATTGGTTCGCGAGCCACGAAAGCCGCTGACGCAAGCGATCGGGATCGATACCGAGGCTCTCGCAAACCTCCTCGTAGGCGAAGACTCCGGCCGCCGTCGATTTCTCGCTCATCCAGGCGCCAACCTCGACCGACAGCCTGCGGCCATCTCGCGTTCGCGAGTCGGAACCTTGCAAGTAGTCGGAGATTGCGGTCGTCAGCACCGCGAGCATCAGTCGGTGTTCGCCATCCGAGCAAACGCTGGGATGACTAACGTTGTAGAACTTCCTCGCAACGATTGCGGAACTGAACTCGTCCAACGAAGCGGTTGACTCGCGACCTTCGGTGGCGTTCGCCTGCCCGGGGCTCATCAAGCGCAACCGCGGATTCTGCTGATTGTCAGAACCGCAGCTAGTGTGAATTTGATTTGTTTCATTTTGTCATCTCCAGAATCAGAGGCTCGACCGACAAGACCGGTCTCAGTGTCATGATCGCGCTTGTTTTCTTCGGAGCGCGAATTCTTTGTTCCTATGGACCGCATAGGCGGTGACTATGGGGTTCGGATCGGCCGAGGCGCTCGGGACACAATCGGGCGCAAGTTCAGACGAGCGCGGGGCGAGCAGATGCGCTACAGCGAATGCGTCGAGGGCCACGTATCAGACGTGGTTCTTCAGCAGGCGGCGCTTCAAGCGATGCGTGCGGTGGAGGTCTCGCTCAGGTCCGCCGCATATTCTCATTTCGCGGACTGCTTGAGGATCTCGACATAGCGGTCGAGCGGCTTCGACGTGTTGTCAGTCTTCCAGGCGATGCAGGACTCGACCTTGACGACTGGCTGCAGAGGGCGGAAGGCAACGCCGGGATGCGCGAGCAATTTGACTTGCTCCGGTAGCAGCGCGGCTCCCAGACCCGCCGCGACGAACGCGAGCACCGCGAGCGGTCCATCGGCCTCTTGCAGCGTTCGAGGCGTAAAGCCGGCCTCGGAGACTACGCGGCGCATCCATTCCCCCCAGCCGGGATAGTTTCGCTCGGACATTCCGACAAAGAAGTGCGATTCCAATTCTTTTAGATTGATCTTGGGTTTTTTCGAGAGAGGATGTCCCTTGGGTAGAGCCACCAGGATCTCATAGAAGGCGACGGCTTCCGCCTGGAGGTTGGTTCCCGCCAGCGACTCGCGCAAACCGATAAATCCAAGATCGATCTTGTCGGCATCAAGCGCCTCGAGTTGTTGAGCACAGGTCATATCAAACAGGTTGAGCGCGACCTCGGGATAGGCCCGTTGAAACGCGGCCAGGGTTGCGGGCAGCAGGTGATAGTGAAGACTGGCGACATACCCGATTTTCAGTTGCTTGGTCTCGCTCCGATTGAAATGCTGCACCGCCCGCACGCTGTCCTCGCTGAGGGCGATCACGCGGCGGGAATCCGCCAGAAAAACCTTGCCTGCTTCGGTAAGAGAGACGCGACCCTTGATGCGATTCAGCAGCCGCACGCCAAGTTCCTGTTCCAGGAGTTTGATTTGCTGAGTGAGCGAGGGTTGCGCGACGTGCAGCTTCTTCGCGGCGCGAGTGAAGCTCAATTCGTCGGCTACCGCTACGAAATCACGCAAATGCCGAAGTTCCACGAGTTATCCCTCTCGCCCCGGTCTCCTCAGTTTTCGGGGGATAGTGCAAAAATTGGCGGTGCGCGCGAGGACGAATCAATACAAAACAGAAATTCGCCAGTCAAGCGAGGAAGCCTGCCTCTTTTCAAGTCTGCTTCGCGGAAGTGGCCGAGACGAGGGCAGTGTCCCGATTTCAAATCAGGACGCTACCGTCGAGAAAGTCCCGCTATCAAAGGCCAAAGAAGGGCTGATACCCTGGGGCGGCGGCGCGTAGGGCTCGGACGCATCGCCGTGGTAGTACCGCTCAGCCGTCACGTAGTAATCCTGGCTGAGGCGCGTAATAGTTGCCGCCGCAGCGATGACGCCATCGCCTGCTCCGATGAAGCCTGAGCGAGAATCTCGACTGAGGCCCCGAACAGCGGGCTGGCCAGAACGATGGCTCGCGGCAGAATTTCTCTTCGCAATATAATTGCGAGCGTTATGGACTGGACGCCGCCCTCCGCGATCCGTTTTTTCTTTGCTGCGCCGCATGGAGCGCCGGACCGTCTGACTGCGCGGTGGCTCTTCCTTCGCGCCCTTGGCGGCATATACTTCTCCGCATTTTTCTCCTTGGTCTGTCAGATCCGGGGCCTCATCGGCCCGAGCGGAATTTTGCCCGCGGACAACTATCTTCATGCTGTGGCGGAGTCACTCGGCGGTTGGCAACGAGTATGGTATGCCCCGACGCTGCTTTGGTGGTCGAGTGGGCCGGTCGCGTTAAACGCGCTGTGCTGGGCGGGCATGCTGGCGTCGCTGCTCCTTCTGCTAAACATCTGGCCCCGCGGAATGCTGACAATCTGCTTCGTTTGTTTTCTCTCGTTTGTCAGCGCAGCACAGGACTTCTCCAGCTACCAATCGGATGGCATGTTGCTGGCGGCGGGATTCATCTCCTTTTTTTTCGCGCCGCCGGGGATGCGTCCGGGGTTGGGCCGCACGCATCCGGCCTCGCGCGCCAGCCTGTTTTTGCTGCAATGGGAGTGGTTTCGCATCTACTTCGAATCCGGCGTGGTGAAGCTTCTTAGCGGAGATCAGGAATGGCGGTATTTCACTGCCACGGATGACTACTACCAGAATGGGCCCTTGCCCACCTGGATTGGCTGGTACGTGCAGCACTTGCCGCACTGGTTTCATGCGGCGACGGTCGGGGCCACGCTAGCTTTGGAACTGGGCGTGGTATGGATGCTGTTTCTTCCGCGCCGATGGCGGATTGCATGCTTTTTCATAGTGACCCCATGGCAGATCTTCGTAATCCTGACTGCGAACTACGCTTTTCTTAACTATCTCGTTCTCGCGATGGGCGTGCTTTTGCTGGACGATCGCTTCGTACTGGGCATTTTGCCCGAGCGATGGAAAAATCGAATTAAGGCTGCGTTCGAATCGAACGCAACACCGGTGAAAGAGCCGGGCGGCCGGGACAGCAGGCTCCGAGGGCCGTGGAAATTCCTGAAGCTGAATGCAGGTTCGGTGCTCCTGCTCTGGATCTGGTATGCTACCACCGCGCAATTGATCTGGATGATCACGAGAGCACCGCTGCCAACTATCCCAGTCATAGCGCTTGAGCCCTTTCGGATCGCCAATCGATACGGACTCTTCGCGGTGATGACGCGTGGACGATATGAGATCGAATTTCAGGGTTCCACAGACGGACAGCATTGGGTGGCCTATCCGTTTCGCTACAAGCCTCAAGAATTGAATCAGCCGCCGCCCATCTATGCCCCGTATCAGCCACGATTCGATTGGAACCTGTGGTTCGCTTCATTGGGTTCCTGGCGCGAGTATCCGATCGTGCAAAATGCTGAGGCGCGGCTACTCTCGAACGATAAGGATGTGCTTGAGCTTTTTGCCGACAATCCTTTCGCCCAGGAAGTACCCAGGCAGATTCGTGTCGTGCTTTGGCAGTACTGGTTCACGACAATGGCGGAGAAGCGCGAAACCGGAATGTGGTGGCGGCGGCAACTTGTAGGCCTGTACGCGCCCACCCTGGAGCGCACATCCGATGGCGACATTACGGTTATCCAATGGCCCACCGTACAGCCCAGGGAGTAAACGCCTTGTCAAGCGTCAACCGGTTGACAGAGAGCACCTCGCATCGGACCGCCTCATCCGCCAGCGAGTCGCTCATTGCCGAGGCGGAGTTCCCCGCTGGTCTTATGTTTTCGAGGGCGCTTTGGATCTGCTTCGTGCTCGGCAAGTCGTCGATGTAGTGATGTCGAAGTATCAGCAAAGTTATCGCCGGATGTTGGTTGACATGCACATCCCGGATTGGGACCCGGCGTTTCTCTCGCGCTACGACCCGGCTGCGCTGGCCGGGCAGTTCACGCGCGCGAATCTCACCGGCGCGATGCTCTACTGCAAATCTCACGCAGGCTTGTGCTACTGGCCGACCAGGGCCAGCAAGATGCACGCCGGCATCGGCGGACGCGACCTCGTCGGCGAAATGCTCACCGAGCTGCGCTCGCGCGGTATCGCCGCCTGTGCCTACTACAGCATCGTGTTCGACAACTGGGCGGTCGAGACGCATCCCGACTGGCGCCAGCGCACTATCAACGGCGCCGACTTCAACAGCGTCATCCGTTACGGCACCTGCTGCATGAACCATCCCGAGTACCGCGCTTACGAGATGGCGCAGCTCGACGACCTGCTTTCGCGCTACGAATTCGACGCGTTGTTTCTCGACATGATCTTCTGGCCGCTGATCTGCGGATGCGATCATTGCCGCGCGCGCTTTCGTGCTGAGGCCGACGCCGATATTCCGGTGACAGTGGACTGGACTTCGCCCGCATGGTGCCGCTTCCAGGCGGCGCGTGAGCGCTGGGCTTCTGATTTCACCCGCGACCTGATGGCGAAGGCGAAATCGATTCGGCCGGATCTCAACGTCACGCACAATCTCGCGCCGGCGCTCTCCAACTGGGTGCTGGCGCAGCCGCTCGGCGCGTCGATTCACGACACCTTCGTCGCCGGCGACCTTTACGGCGATCGCGTCGAGCAGCTCGTCGTTTCGAAGATGCTGCTGCACCTGTCGGAGACTCGGCCCGCCGAATTCATGACCAGCGTATGCGTCGATCTCTCCGATCACGTGCGGCTCAAGAACGAGCAACGGATGCGGGCGCAGGCGATGGGCGCGACCGCGATGTCGTCGGCGTTCCTGTTCATCGACGCGATCGATCCGATCGGTACCGTGAATCCCGAGAAGTACGCGCGCGTTGGACGCGTATTCGCCGCGACCGCCGGCTACGAACCGTTTCTCGGCGGCGATCCAATCGAGGACGTCGCGATTTATTTTTCCGCTCACTCGCAAATGGACTTCGCCGAGAACGGGACGCCGGTGGCTTCTGTGCTGACTTCCGGCCGCAAGTATCCTCATCTCGACGCTGTACGGGGTGCATGTCGGGCGCTGCAACGAGCGCATATTCCGTTCGGTGTGATCACCCGCCGCCAGCTCGATGAGCTGCAGCGGTTTCGAGCAGTCGTGCTGCCCAACGTGCTGCGGATGGATCGCGAAGAGATCGAAGCTATCCGGGCATACGTGAAGGCGGGCGGCAGGCTGTATGCCAGCCGCTACACTTCGCTGGTCGAGGAGAGTGGCACGCGTCATCGCGACTTCATGCTCGCCAACGTCTTCGGCGCGAGTTTCGATTCCGAAGAGCAGGGCGCGTTCGCCTACCTGACGCCGGCCGATGAAATGATCGCGACATGGATCGCGCCACAGCGCCACGTGAGCTGCAAAATCGCGAAGGATCCGATCCGGCAGGCGTCGCCGCTGTGCGGATTGCCGCGGCTGCGTAGCGGCTCGGGCCGCGCGCTGGCTACGCTGACGCTGCCGTACGGATATCCATCGCGCGGTTCGGTGAACGATCACCAATGGGCCAGTATTCATTCCTCGCCGCCATGGGAGCAGCTCAGCGTTCCGACAATCGTTACCAATGAATTCGGCGCCGGGCGCGCAATCTATTCCGCCGCCTCGATCGAAGCTATTGACGGCGAGGCCGAAACCGCGCTGTTCGTCGGGCTCGTCGGGTCGCTGCTCGACGGTCGCTTCTCGAGCGGCGCGGTCGCGCATCCGTCGGTCTGGATGACGACTTTCGATCAGCCCGATCGTCATCGCGTGATGGCGAGCTTCCTCAATTACCAGGAAGAACTGCCGCCCGCGCCGGTGCCGGTTAGATTCTGGTTGCGGCCGCCGGCCGGTAAACGATTTCGACGACTGATGCTGGCGCCGGAGGGCGTCGTGAGAGAATTCACGCTGGCCGATGACGGAGCGTTGCACGCCGATCTCGGCGCGATCGAATTGATGGCGATGGTGATCGCCGAGTACGATTAGGGGACTGCAAGCAGAGAGCAGTTCCAGCGCTCGCGGCACAAGCCGCTACGCGCGGGGTGCCAGTGTCCTAAATCCAGTACTGTCTCAATCTTCGAATCTGAACTCTGCCGTGTTCATTAAAGTATTCCGAAGTTGCTTCTCGTTCGCACTCAGTTGGGTAGTCAGAGGTCCGCAAGCACGAGCGCGGCTGCGTGGCGTAGTTTCATCCTACTTTTCCTTGAGGCGATTTGCGGTCCAAATACCGGCTTTACTATCCACAGTTTCCGGCTGGGCTTCGAACCTTTGCCTTAAAGCCTTTCTGCGGTTCACAGATCGGTGGCTTCGTATCACTACCTTGAGCGATGGAACCCCCGATCGCCTCGACACTCACGACACTGCCTTCATTCTCGCAATCCGCGTCGGCTGAGCTCTGGTCGTCATGAAAGTGCCCACTAGCGACTGCGGTAGCACTGCAGTTTCCCGTAATCCCCGCCTTGGCAATGGCGTGATCGGTCGAAACAGCTTTTGCCGTCCCGGTCTCTGACTGATCGACGAAAGCCCACGATGTACCTGCCTGCTTGGCGATTGAGAACGCGCTGCCACCACCGCCGGTCTCGACTGCCGCATCAGCAAAGCCGCTTCCCTCCGCGAGCGAGTTGGCTACGCCGCCCGTCCCCTCGATCTCCGATTGGGCGCTGGACCCCATACCCACCGCTTTCGATGTCGCGTTGCCACCGTCCGCAATGTTGACCGAGGCTCCCCCTGCTTGTGCGATCGCGTTGCCCTTGCCGGAAACCACGTTGGCGACTGCCCAGTCACCCTTGACGGCGTCGGCGCTCGCATCGGCTCCATCTTCCGCATCGGCGGAAGCTCTGCTCTGCTCGGAAGCCGTGGCCGTCGCATCGTTTGGTCCACTACCGCTCACTTGTGACGTGCAAGTATTTTCGTCGACGTTCGTTTTCGTAACATCGATCGTAGTCGATGTACACTTTTCTTTGTCCGACTTGGCGCTCGCCGAACCAATCTGCAGCGCGAGCAGCATCGCACCAGCCAAGATAGGTACTGTACTAAATCTTCCTCTCACAGATTTGCCCCTCTTCGAGAACAGCGAGTATCGAATCTTAGTTGACCGTCGCGTTGTTAGCGCAGCGCAATTGCCAGACGTTCAAGCCGTGACATGCCAGCCTGATCTTCCTCAAGGTTTCTTCAGCCCGCAACGATAACAGTGGTTCTGATCCATTCATACAGCAGGAATGCTCGGATGTTTTCGATTCAATGGTTGTCCAGTCAAAAATGTGCCCTTTTGTGTCTGAGACGAGCAAACCCCATGCGAAACGAGAGTCTCCCTGTTGTGGGAAGCCCTCCCATTTTCCTATCCGATACGATGCGAGCAGATGCTGTTAGTGATGTAGAATCGACGAAATAAATTTCGTCCTACTATGCGTCAATCTCGTGCGGGTTTCTTGGCGCGCCCGAGGAATAACGGGTGCGGCGGAATTAGCGCGCGGGACTGGGGGCATTCTGAATCACGGAAAATTTTGTCGCTCGGGCGACGCGCGGGGACGCGCGTCGGGCTCTCCTATCGTGGGGCGAGGCACGGAAGGAGGCGGGATTCTTCGCTTCGCTCTCTGAATGATATGAATCAAATGGCGGGCACGGCGGCCCGCCCCACTGGAGAAGAAATGCGGAGCAGAATCTTGAATCGCGCGCGCCCGTGGGCACGGGTAGCCAGTATCAAGAAAAAGATGGAAATCGCGCGCTGAATGCGGACCCTCACCTTCGATCCTCTCCCATTCTGGGAGAGGGGAAGAAGGAGCGGGATTTTTTCGGGCGGTGGGCGTTAGCTGATCCGGGTTGCATGGATTTCTGGCATCGGGCTAACATGCGTTAGGTAAATTCGGTTGAGCGTGAATTGGCGGCGAGGAGTGATAGCTTGAGCTTTGGCGAACTTAACTTTGATAGCGCGGACCTGCTTGCGAGCCATCCTTATCGGGAAGCGCTTGTCGTTCGTGGCGTGCGATGTCATGGCGGGTTCGACGAGAGCGGCAGCTACGTTTCGCCGCGTACCCGCAACCGGGTTCCGGCGATTCGCGCGTGGCAGAATCGCTATGCGCGCGAATTTGGGCAGCCGCTGATCGACCGGCCGATCGACGCGACTCCCGGCAACTATCCCAACGTCGCGCAGGCCAAGTATTTGATTCGAAACAGCGTGCGCGCGCCGATGATCGAGACTCTTACGCGCATCGGAACCGTCGAAGGTTTTGGCGCGGGCATCAGGTTCGGCGCGATCGACGATATCCAGCGGCATTTTATCGAAGACTTGAGCGGGACAGCGACTGCGCATCTGGTCCGCGGACTTTACGAGGCTCACGCGCGCGACGAAGCCGGCTTCGAGGACGAGGCCGGTCACAAGCAAATGTGGTGGGCCGCGCGCGACATCGCGTTCGAGAATCCGCCGGTCGAGGATGCGACCGATCGAATCCGCGCCGCGATGGGGATTCCGCCCGAGGCGAAGACGCCGGAGGAGCGCGTCCAGCGGATGCAGGCGATGGCGCAACTCGATCGTATCTGGCCGCGCGACGTTGATGCGATGCTCGAAGCGCAGGTGACGCGGATGGCGCGCCTGCTGCTGATCGAGATCGGCGCGTACCACGGTTTCAGGTGGGCCGAAGCGGTTCTGTCCGACGCCAGCCTGGTCCCGGGCGACGGAGACGCGGCGCGAATTATTTCATACGTTCGCACTGACGAGGCGCCCCACGTCGAATATCTCAAATGCTCGCTTAGCGAGATGCGCGAGCGCACGGTTCGCGGCGAGTCGGGCCACACCTATGCCGGGCAGGAGCTGATCACTGCGATTTGGGACCGCGCGATTGCAGGCTCCGCGATGCGGAGCGCGATGGGGCGGCAGTTCGAGCTCACGCAAATCGAGAAGGCGCTGACCGAGAATCCGCGCCGCGAAGAGATCCTCGAAGAGTTTCACGCACGCGGCGACGTGCGACCCGGACCCGACGGCGCATGGATCGAGCAGACTCGCGAATAGCCAGGGAAGGACTCTATGAGATTTGGACTTTTCTATGAGCATCAGCTTCCACGGCCGTGGGAGGAAAAGAGCGAGCTACAGCTGATCCAGGACGCGCTCGACCAGATCGAGCTGGCGGACAAGCTCGGCTTCACCAACGTGTGGGAAGTGGAGCATCATTTTCTGGAAGAGTACGCGCACTCCAGCGCGCCCGAGGTTTTTCTGGCCGCGGCGAGCCAGCGCACCACGAAGATGCGGCTCGGGCACGGGATAGTGCTTACCGCGCCCGGCTACAACCATCCCGCGCGCATCGCCGAGCGAATCGCGATGCTCGACCTGGTCTCGAAAGGGCGCGTCGAGTTCGGATCGGGCGAGTCGGGATCGCTCGCGGAGCTCGGCGGCTTCAATCTTGAGCCCGCGCTGAAACGCGAGATGTGGCGCGAGGGCCTCGAGACCGCGCTCCGCTGCATGACCGAGGTCCCGTTCGGCGGCGTCGATGGCAAGTACGTCAAGATGCCGCCGCGCAACGTGGTGCCGAAGCCGGTGCAGAAACCGCATCCGCCGGTGTGGGTCGCATGCTCGCGCCGCGAGACGATCCTGCTCGCGGCAGAGTGCGGCATCGGCGCGCTGACGTTCTCATTCATCGATCCGGAAGAGGCGGTGCATTGGGTCGGCGACTACCGCAAGACGCTCGCCGAGAAATGCGTTCCGATCGGCAGCGCGGTCAATCCCGAGATTTCGTGCGTGACGCCGATGATGTGCCATCAGAGCGAGCGCGAGGCTATTCTGCGCGGGCTCGAGGGCGGCAACTTCTTCGGCTACTCGCTCGGCCACTACTATGTCTTTGGCGATCATAAGCCGGGCGTGTCGAACGTGTGGGAGGAATTCACCAATAAGCGCGCCGAGCGCGGGTACTCGCCCGACGTCGCGATTGCGATGCGCCAGCGCCGGCTCAGCGCGCGGCTGGATAACGCCCAGGGCGATCAGCAGGGCTTGCGCGGCGCGGTCGGCACGCCGGATCAGTTGCGCGAGTACTTTCGGCGCTTCGAGAACGCCGGCGTCGATCAAATGATCTTCGTGATGCAGGCCGGGAAGAATCGCCACGAGCACATCATGGAGTCGATCGAGCTGTTCGGCAGGGAAGTGTTGCCCGAGTTCGCGGAGCGCGACGGCGCGATTCGCGCAAAGAAGGCGAAGGAGCTCGAGCCGATAATCGAGATGGTGATGAAGCGCAAGCGCGACGACGCGCCGAAGATGCCAGCCGACTACCATATCGAGGCGCTGCCGAAGCGGCTTATCGAGCAGTATGGCGGCAAGGAGATGCTCGACAAGCTCGAGGGCGACTCGGCGATCGGGATCCCGCGGCCGCAGAATCTGCAGGAACGGCTGCAGCAAGGAATCGTCCCGCCGCGCGGGCCTAACGGCGGCGCGAAGTAGCAGAAGTTCTGAGTCACGACGGCCCTGGGTTCATGCGAGCTCAGAGCCGTTTTGCGTGCAGCAAGTGTAGGTGAGACCGAGGTGAGTCCACTTACTATGTGCAACACGCAAAGTCAGCCGGGGTAGGGCTGAGTAGTTCATAACTGATGAGTTATACAAACTCGGTGGAAGCCGTGCGCATCAGGATGGCCCAGTCGACCCTCTGATGCTCGCATTCGCTCAGGGGAGATCCCGACAGCACATTTCGGTGTCTAAATTCCAGTTGGTTCTTGCAAGTTGGTTCCTCAAGGAGCGCGGTTCGACTGAACTGCGGTATGCGCCGATGTGTTCAGG
Organism: uncultured delta proteobacterium; assembly: GCA_963711565.1. Taxonomy (GTDB): domain Bacteria; phylum Desulfobacterota; class Binatia; order Binatales; family Binataceae; genus Binatus. The sequence goes on from CAVQEQ010000004.1 coordinate 109,191, forward strand.
TTCGGATGAGAGTACAAAATCAGTCAGGAGACTCAATAATGAAATACAAAGTTAATTCCGTCTTGGCGATTTCTGTTGGGATTGCGATGACGTGCATGATCGCCTGTGCGCCTACCACTCATGTCACTGAGACCACGACCACCAGGCAATACGATACTACGACTCCGCCGATTTTGCCTGCGCCGATCGCGGATGCAAATACGACGACGACCACTCAGTACAACAACGGGACCGTGCAGCGCACCTATACGCAGCCGGCTCCTTACGTGTCTCCATACTCGTCCGCCGATACGAGCACGACCACGGTAACGACCGATCCAAACGACGGAACAGTGCAGAAGCAGACGACAACCACGTATGCGTCGCCGTACTAGCATCGGTATAAGAGGATCAATGCAACGGCTTTAGAATGATCATTCTTCCACCAGCCGAGCGGCGTTCGCCGTAAGGTGATGGGTGAAACGGCGGGCATCCTGGAGACTCCCCCCTCCTTCGGTGCCCGCCAACTTTTTTAGCGCGCCTGCGGAGTGAACTCACGACCGGAGAGCTACCGCGGGAAAGTATATTCCTTCAGGCTGCCGCACCCACCACGCGCCGGTGGCTTTTTTTTCTTCGGCAGTTGAATAGCGATAGTCGTAAAGCACGGCCCGCACGTAGAGCGGCGGCTTCTTTGGAAAAGGATTGCTTCCGAGCAGCGCAGTCACGTCCGGCGAATTTTCCAGCAATCGGCGCAAGAACGTCGCGAACCAGGGATTATCCGCGGCCGTCCCGAGAGCGGCAAACCACATCTGCCAGTCGAGGCGCGGCTGGTGCGGAAAGTTCCATAGCGGTCGCCGCATAGCGTCGCCCGGTTTGTATTTGAAGCCGTACTCGCGCCAGTGGACGCCATCATCCGAGCCCTCGACGACAATTACCGGCAGCGTGGTAGTCATCACGGCAAACAGACCATAGCTATTGACGATACGCAGCGGCGCAATTTCTTCGTTGAGCCAGGCTGCGGGAATCGAGGCTCGACGGATAAACACCTCCTGTAGCTGTCCAAGACCGGTGACCACGATCACAAGAGCTAGCGCTCCTACCGCATAAGAAACGATTTTCGCCGGCTCAACAGGGCGGACCTGGTGTTGCGCAAGTCGGATCAGGCTTGGCGGAAGAACCTTGCGCAGGGCGGCGTCGTCGAACAATACGAGGCATAGGGCCATCGTCAGCAGATTGAAGAACGCGTAGTTGCCGGTCATAAGGATCACCACTTGCAGAAACAAAATTCCGTAAGCCGCGACGAACCTCAACCGCCGCGGAAAGAAAATCAAAAATGGCAGGGCCAGTTCAATGAATAGGGTCGCTACGGTTGACGCCGTCAGTATGGCCTGCGGCAGGTGATGGGCGTACCAGGCAAGCGGGGTAGGAAGGGGCTCGGTCTGGAAATAGTAAGAGAGCGCGGAAAGGTTCGCCCAGGTGGCATCGCCACTCAGCAGCTTGACGGCACCTGAAAGAAACATGAAGCGAAACAGCAACCAACGCAGCAGCCATATACCCGGCCTCGTCGTTATGCTCAGAAGGAACGCAAGGAAGCCGGCCTCGAGCAAAAGGAGGTCCCACTGAAAGCCCATGAACTCCTGACCGGCGTAAAAGACCGAGAGATAAAGGACGTACAGAAAAAACAGACTTAGGCGGGGCAGAAGGTCAAAAATCAGGAGCAGCGACAGCGCCGCTCCGAGCCAACACGTCGCCTGAATCGCGAAATCACTCTGGCTCAGCCAGAACACCATCGGAAACTGCGAGTAACCTTGGGAGCCGAGCTGGCTGCGAATGGCGCCGATGAATTCGGACAGCGGCAGGATGCCGTGGCTGCCGATCAATCCCAGCGCCTGCACGCCGAATGAAAGAAAGGCAATGAGATAGATCAGTCCTATGGCTCGCAGAAACAGCCATGAAACCAGATCGAAACGCGGGGGCTCATAATCGCGGCCCCATAGCCAGATAGTCGGACGATAAAGCGCGGAACGATGCGAAGCGACAAACGCGTAAGTATGCTCGGCGATTGCGGCAAAGCCGGGAAGACGCCGATAAAGTGTCAGCCAGAAGCCTTTGCCGTTCGCGTGACTCAGGACAAGGAGAGCGGCTTCGGCGCCGCTCGCGATTTTCCCATCGGGCGCTATGTATTGAACGGCTCGCTGGAATGCGGTCAAAGGAATTTCCGGATATTGTGCGGCGACTTCCTGGTACGGCGCGTAAGTCACACGATCGCCGGTGAGTCTTTGCCAATAGCGCAACCAGTAGATGCAGAACCCGCAATTGCCGTCGTAGATCAGAAGCGGTTGGACCGCGCTCGTTGTTCGCATCACGCAAGATTATGCCCGAAGAGCAAAAGAAGAAAAGATTGACTGCGCCGCGCCTGCGAGTTCGCAGCGAACGGCCGGCTTCTCGACGGAGCTAGAATGTCTGAGCAGCGTGCGGCTGGCAGAGTTTTCAGGATTGACTACGCTCGACTCTTCAGGCGATTCCGTAGAGCCTGCGCTTGCGCCAGAGAGTCGTCACGTTGATACCGAGGGTGGCGGCCGCCTCGCCAAGGGTAGGGCAATCCGCGAGCGCGCGCAGGATTTGTTCACGCTCGAAGTCTTTCAGCCTGGTTCCACGCGGCGCAGGAGCGGACATTGCCGCCGTGCGATGGATGACGGAATCCGGCAGGTCGTCAAGAGTGATTGTTTCGGTGCGAGCGAGGTCGGCGGCGCGCTTCAGGGCATTGTGAAGCTCGCGGAGGTTTCCGGGCCATCGATAACTGATCAGAGCCGCGGCAGCGTCCGGCGACAGACGGAAATCAGGACGTGCGGTGGCGAGCGACATTCGCTTCAACATCCAATCCGCCAAAGGAAGGATATCCTGAGTTCGTTCGCGCAGGGGCGGCAGCGTGAACGTAATCACGTTCAGGCGATAGTAGAGATCCTCGCGAAAGCGTCCGGCCGCGATTTCGGCTCCCAGATTCCGATTGGACGCGACGATGACGCGAACATCAACTCTGAGCGTGCGATTGCTGCCAATTCGCTCGAGGCAGCGGTCTTGAACGAAACGAAGAAGCTTGATTTGCAATGAGGTTGGCAGCTCGGCGATTTCGTCGAATAGTACTGTGCCGCCGTTGCCGGCTTCGAGACGGCCGGGCTTGTCGTTGATGGCGCCGGTGAAACTTCCGCGAACGTGACCGAACAGCTCGTCTTCCAGCAGGTGCTCGGCCAGTGTCGTGCAGTTAATCACGATGAATGGTCCACGGCGTCGCGGACTCCATCGATGAATCTGGCGCGCAAGTAGGTCCTTGCCGGTCCCGCTCTCACCGGTGAGGAGAATTGTTGAGTCGCCGGCCGCAGCGCGTTCGACCATATCAAGCAGCGCGGTCATCCCGGGACTGCGGGATTCGAGCAGTATGTCTTCCTCGATGGGTCCCTGCGGCGCCGGATTGTTAGCGCGAAACTCAAGCGCCGGGATTCCGTATGTTCTTTGAACGTCCATGGCTCTATGATTCATCCCGAAATACGACCTCGACCTGCGCTAACCCGCACTCGCCCGGAAGTGACTACGCCGGCGGCGCGCCGTAGCGCTTGTTCAACTCGAGGTTCACCTGCAACACATCGACCATCTTCTCGCCAACGAGACCGTCCAGCGGGGCGAACGCGTCTGTCTGCAGGATTTGATCGATCTCGGTGCGCACCTGGGCCGGATCGCGCTTGGTATCGGTCGCCCATTTTGAAGCTACGCGATCGAGTTGGTATTCGGCGTTCTGCAGCGTGATGTCCGGATCGAGCCCGGAGGCGGAAGCGGTAACCATGTCTCCCGGCACGTCCTGTAGGTCTGCATCGGCGTGATCCTGCCGCCACACGTCAAAGAAGTTGGATTGGATGTCCGAGCCGGTCGCGACCGGCTGGATGGTGGTCTGGCTCTTTCCACCGGGCAACTGCGTCGTAACCGCTGACGGAAACTTGCCGGGATACTGCTTGGAAAAGTTTTCGAAGAAGAGCATGGCCAGGTCCGAAGGTTGCGGCGACGGCGTGCCAGGGTTCTGCTTGATCCAATCGGCTACTTCAGCCTTATGGTCCTTGGCCCAAGCGGTGATGTATGCGGCGTGCGACGGATCGGCACTTACCCATCCTTGCGCCGCTGCGTTGTGAGCATCGGCCCACTGGGCGACGATTTGTGGTTGTCCGCCGAAGTTGTCCTGCTGGAACCACGCTTCGATATCGGGCGCCACCAATTGACCCGCCTTTGCTCCACTCTTGTACTTGACGATAGGACCCAGTTGCTGCACTACGCGATAGCGCAACATATAGTTTGACGCTGCCAAGGCGGACGAGGCGGACGCAGAACCGTCATAGGATGCAGCCGAAGGTCGCGGCCAGAAGTACTCATCCTTGGTGAACGGTTGAGCGATCAGGAGAGACCCGACCGGCTTGCCATCAGGGCCATTGACGATGCTGCCATTGGCGGTGAAGGGGAAGAACGTTTGCCCGATTGCCCATACTGCGAGCGGATAGATCAAGCAGCAGATGACGACGGTAGAGCCCAGCAGCCAGAGACTTTTGACAATGTTGGTTTTCATCGTAGTTACCTTCGACCCGCCTTGTTCAGGCAACCAGGTGCATAGCACTCAGGATGACATCGATAAGCTTGATACCTGCAAACGGCAGGATTACACCGCCTAGTCCCCATACGAGAAGGTTTCGCCGAAGGAGGGCGTCGGCACCCAGCGGCCGATACTTAACTCCTTTCAAGGCGACTGGAATCAGCGCCGGAATAATGATCGCATTGAAGATAACTGCCGACAGGATCGCGGAGGTCGGGGAGTGAAGATGCATCACGTCCATTGCGGCGAGCCATGGCAGTGTGCCGGCGAACAGCGCCGGCACGATCGCGAAATACTTGGCAACGTCGTTGGCGACTGAGAAGGTGGTCAGCGCACCACGGGTCATGAGGAGCTGTTTGCCGACCTCGACCACTTCAATGAGCTTGGTCGGGTCGGAGTCAAGGTCAACCATGTTGCCGGCTTCCTTGGCGGCCTGGGTGCCGGAGTTCATCGCGAGGCCTACATCGGCCTGTGCCAGCGCGGGCGCGTCGTTAGTTCCATCGCCCATCATGGCAACCAGCTTGCCGTCAGCTTGTTCCTTGCGGATGTATGCGAGCTTCGATTCCGGCGTGGCCTGCGCGACAAAGTCATCCACGCCGGCCTGCTTTGCGATGGTGGCGGCGGTAAGAGGATTGTCACCGGTGATCATTACCGTGCGCAGACCCATACTGCGCAGCCGCTCGAAACGCTCGTTCATCCCGGGTTTCAGGATGTCCTCAAGCGCGACGACGCCGGCGATTTTGGAATTTTCGGCCACTACCAGGGGCGTTGCGCCTTTCGAGGCGATCGCGTTGAACGATCTGTTCCAAGCCAGCGGGCACCACGCCGTTTTTCTTCCGGACGAAGGCTATAACCGCGTCGGCCGCACCTTTGCGAATGCTGCCGCCATCCGGGAGATCAACACCGCTCATTCGAGTCTGCGCGCTAAAGGCGATGAACTGCGCGCCGGTCGGCGTTTGCAATTCTCTCGCGCCGACTCCGGCCTCTTGCGCCGCGACGACGATGCTTTTGCCCTCCGGAGTTTCATCAGCCGCCGAAGCGAGCGCCGCCAACTGCGCCAATCTCTGTTTGGTATAGCCGGAAACCGGCTCGAAGTTTTTAGCCTGACGATTGCCGACGGTGATCGTGCCGGTCTTATCCAGCAGCACTACGTCGATGTCGCCGGCCGTCTCTACCGCCTTGCCGCTCTTGGCGATGATGTTGGCCTGGAGTGCGCGATCCATCCCGGCGATTCCGATCGCGGCCAGAAGAGCACCTATAGTTGTAGGTATAAGACAGACAAGAAGGCCTACAAGAGTTGGAACGTCGGTACCAAGACTCTTAAGCGGCTCGGTAGTGCCCAGATAACCCATCATGTACTGTTCCGCATTCCACGCCATCGGCCAGATCGGAATAACGACAATCAGAAACGCAAGAGTAAGTGCGGACAGCACCAGCGTCAGCGCGATTTCATTCGGCGTCTTCTGGCGAACGGCGCCCTCGACGAGAGAGATCATGCGATCCATGAAGGTCTCGCCTGGCTGCGCGGTGATCTTCACGATAATTCGATCGGAGATAACCCGGGTCCCGCCGGTAACCCCGGAGCGATCGCCGCCGGCCTCGCGGATAACCGGAGCTGACTCGCCAGTGATCGCGGCTTCATCCACCGACGCGATGCCCGAGATTACCTCACCGTCACTTGGAATCACCTGACCCGCGGCGACCACGACGCGGTCGCCGGGTCTCAGATCGGTTGATGGAATTTCTTCTACGACATCGCCGACTTTGAGGCGGTAGGCCGGCGTCTCGGTGCGCGTCTTGCGCAGCGAATCGGCCTGGGCCTTGCCGCGCGCCTCAGCAAGCGCGGTCGCGAAATTCGCAAACAGCACGGTCAACCAGAGCCAGAAATCCAGGGCGATGAAATAAGTGATCGGGACCTGGCTCGCGGAGGTACTCACCAGCGCCTGCGCAATGAAGAGCAGGGTAAGGACCGCGCCGATCTCGACCACGAACATGACCGGGTTGCTCCACTGAATATCCGGGCGAAGCATCACGAAGGACTGCTTCAGGGCGTCGCGCACGAGCTCGGGTTCGAAAAGCTTTCGGCTTCTGATCCGCCTTTGCGGCCGCGGATGTTGAGGTTCCTGAATACTCCGTATCGGTGTTGCGACTGCTCCCATTTTAGGTCCTCCGACTAAGTCACTCGTCTGCGATAAATATCCTCGACAGTGCGACAGCTGGCTCCAGTCCTAACCGCCGAACGGTATAGGACCCAAGTGATCCGCCAGCGGGCCGAGTGCGGCAACCGGCAGGAACAGCAGGGCGCCAACGATCACGATCGTGCCCAGGAGCAGACAGCCAAAGGTGGCGGTGTCATCGCGCAGAGTTCCCAAACCGAAAGGCGTGCTCTTTTTCATGCCGAGAAACGCCGCCATCGCGATAGGTGCTACGATTGGAAGATAGCGGCCGAACAAGATGACCAGGCCGCCGGCGATGTCCCACGGCACTGCCTCGGGGGCCGGACTAGGATTGCTGTTCAAGCCATAGCTGGTCCCCAGGCCGTCGAAGGCGGAGCCGTTGTTAGCTGACGAGGATGAGAACTGGTAGACGATCTGCGACAATCCATGCGCGCCGGGGTTGCTGGTGGCTTTCATGCCCCAGTCGGTAGCGGCGAACAGTCCGGATGGTCCCAGAATCAGGATTGGATGGACCAGGAGTGCTATCATCGCAAGCTTCATCTCGCGAGCGCCGATCTTCTTGCCAAGGTACTCAGGCGTGCGTCCGACCATCTGACCTGCGAGAAAGATACCTATGATGAGAAAGAGCAGCAGGTTGATCATTCCCACGCCCTTACCGCCGTAGATGCAGTTAAGCCACATGCCGACGAAGGGCGATAGCCCGGCTATAGGATTGAGGCTGTCGTGCTCGGCGTTCACCGCGCCGCACGTTACATCAACGGTCGCGGCGGCAAAGGTCGCGCCCGCAGAGGTGCCGAAACGCAATTCTTTGCCTTCGAGATTACCCAGGTGCTGATCGACCGGCAGGCCGGCCACAGCCGGCAGAGTGATCTCTCGTTTCCCTCCGGGCGCACTGGCGCTGGCGATCGTGTAGGTTCTAGCTTGAGGATGGGCAGTCAGTCCGGGATTCGGCTGCATCGTGTCGAAGTAAATCGCCCAAACGATCGTTCCGACGAATAACAACAACATGACCGAGAAAATGACGACCGAGTGGCGGAACCGGCTGAGCATCCGGCCGTACATCAGTACAAGCGCCATCGGAAACAGCATCATGCAGAAGGTTTCGAAGAAGTTCGTTCCTGCGCCGGGATTCTCGAAGGGATGGGCCGAATTCATTCCGTAAAAGCCACCGCCGTTGGTTCCCATCATCTTCATAGGGACAAACGCCGCCAGCGGTCCGACAACTATTGTTTGCTGCTTGGGCTGGTTGTTGCTGTCGGTGCCCATCGCGGCAGGCTCGAGCGTCGAGACCTGGTAGTCACTCTGATAGGTCATCGGCATGCCCTGGACGAGGAAAACCATGCTCATAACGAAGGCGGCGGGAAAAAACATGTAGATAACCACGCGCCACATATCGAGGAAGAAGTTACCCAGATGCGAATCACTCCGCAGGGCACGAATGATCGCCGTGAGTGCGCATAGTCCTACTGCTGCAGAGAGGAAGAACATTGCGACGCAAAAGAAAATCTGAGTGAAATTTGAAAACGCCACGTCTCCCGAGTAGTGCTGAATGTTGGTGTTGGTAATGAACGAGATGACAGTGTTGAAAATCGTGCTGGGCGCCAGCATCCCGAGGCCGCGAGGATTTAGCGGCATCCACGGCTGCACTGACAACACGATGTAGCCGTAGACGAACAGCACTGTATTGAAAGCGAGCAGTGCTATAGTGTACTGCTTCCAGTTCTGGGGTCCGCTGTCCAGGCGCTCCTCAAACCCAGCGAGGACTTGCGGTGCCTTATACTTGCCGTCCATGATCTTGGCCATGTAGCGGCTTAGGGGAATGGCAATCAGAATCGTGAACACGATTATCGAAACTGGCAGAAGCCACATAGGCCTTAAGTCCTCTTTTTCAATATCTGCGGGTAGTAATGACTAGAACCACTCCGGTCGAACCATTGCGGTAACCAGATACGCGAACACCAGGGCTGCAATGGCTGCAGTTACGTAGATCATGGCTGCCTCCCTAAATTTTCTCGCAGGCGACTAAAAACGCGAAACAAAGGCCGAGGCCGACCAGACCCAACAGGAATGTTGCCGGTAGCCAAAGTGCTTCGTTCATCGGAGTTCCTCCGGGTTTGGAATTTACGATATAGGCTTCGTTCGAGTAGTGAGATTCGAGCTCAGCGAGCGGAGGGCACGGTCCTTCTGCAAAAGTGGCGAAGCGGGTCGAGCTGTCGGGACCGGCCATGGGATGACCGTAGCCGTCCAGCACGACAACTGTTTTCTCGCAGACCAGAAAGTGCCATTTGCATCGGATGCAGTAGTAGAGCCGCGCCTTGCGCGGAAACAGCTCGCTATCGCACAGCGGTCCGATAACGAACTCGTGCCGAAGGCTCGGCGCATGCCGCTGCGGGCGGGAAGCGAGGCTTTCCCAAAGCTTCATGAGGAAGGGTTAAGGCATTTTCTGGACCAAAGGGAAAAGCCGCCGAATGAAAGGGGAAATTAAAATAGTGCGTCGAGCCTCCTCGCGCATCGTGCTTCAAAACGAAATGTGGAATGCGTTTTGAAATTCCGCGCGAGAAGGGTAGATAGACTCGGCAGCTCTGGACTTCCCGTGCATTTGGAGCTTGTAGTAGTCATAGCGCGATGAAATCGTTTCTCGATGAAGACTTCCTGCTCGACAGCGCGACTTCGCGCCGGCTTTATCGCCAGTACGCGGCCGAACTGCCGATCATCGACTACCACTCGCATTTGTCGGCATCCGAGATCGCGGCGCGCAAGCGGTTTCGGAACATAACGGAACTATGGTTAGGGGGAGACCACTACAAGTGGCGGCTCATGCGGATGGCGAGGATGTCCGAGCGTCTAATCACCGGCGACGCCGGCGATCGCGAGAAATTCATTGCCTTTTGCAGCGTCCTTCCGCAAGCGATCGGCAATCCGGTTTATCATTGGAGCCATCTTGAGTTGCGGCGAATCTTCGATATCGACACGGTCATCAATGAGAAGAACGCGCCGGACTTGTGGGACGAGGTCAATCGGCGGCTCGCGACCATCGATGCCTGGAGTTTTCTCGATCAGGCCAAGGTTGAAATTCTCTGCACCACCGACGATCCTGCTGACGATTTGAAGGCTCACGCGGAGCTTGCCCAGTCGGGACTCAGAACCCGTGTGCTGCCGTCATTTCGACCGGATCGCGCGATGGCTATCAACGATCCGCGCTTTGCTGCATACCTCGCCACACTCGGCGGCGTCACCGGCACGCAAATCACGTCGTTCGCTAACCTGATCGCGGCCCTCGAATGTCGTGTAGGTTACTTCGATTCGCACGGCGCACGGGTAAGCGACCACGCGATCGACATGCCACTTCCGGAGCGGATCGGCAGTCAGAGGGAAATCGAAACTATGTTTTCGCGGCGGCTAGAGGGTGCCGCGCTAGATGAAGAGTCGGTCGCGCAATACCGGCTCGGGCTGTTGATAGCGTTGGGGCGCGTCTATGCGCAGCGTGGCTGGGCCATGTGTCTTCATATCGGCGCCCAGCGCAACAACTGTAGCCGCCAGTTCACTGGTCTAGGTCCCGATACCGGTTACGATTCGATTTCCGATATGCCAATCAGCCGCGGCCTGGCGCGCATGCTCGATACTCTGGATCGTGACGACATGCTACCCAGAACCGTGCTGTTCTGCATGAACCCGAACATGAACGAGGTGCTCGCGAGCATGCTGGGCGTCTTTGCCGATAACACTACGCGCAGCAAGTTGCAGTTTGGTCCGGCCTGGTGGTTTAACGATCATAAGGAAGGAAACCTGCGACAACTCAGGACGCTAGCTAGTCACGGGCTTCTCGGCACGTTCGTCGGCATGACTACCGATTCGCGAAGCCTCGCGTCCTTTCCGCGTCACGAATACTTTCGCCGGCTGCTGTGCCGTCTGCTGGGCCGTTGGGTGGAAGACGGCGAATACCCGGACGATGAAGACGCGCTGGCGCAACTTGTACGAGATGTCTGCTACAACAACGCCAAGACCTACTTCCGGTTCTCGGCGACGTAGTATCGCGGTCCTGATAGGTGTTCGTGATGTCGCTTGCCCGCATTCCGACATTCTCAGTCGTCGAGCGGAGCGGTGCGCGAGTAACTCTGCAAAGCGACGAAGGCCACGTCGCGCATTTTTTCGTGCTCGAGGAGGACATAGTTCGCGTAATGGCCCTTCCGCTTGGCCATCTGTGCTTTCCACGGACCTGGGCCATAGCGCCCGGACTAGACGACGTTCCGTACCAAGGACGCGATCGGTTCGATCTCAGCGGCTTTGCGCTGCCCGATTTCGAGTTTTTGCAGCAGATTGACACGCTCCAAATCACCACGGAGCTTATTCGCCTGACTGTTGACCTACGCGGACTGTTCTGCCGATGGGAGGTGCTGCAGGCAGGACGTTGGATACCTGTGGCGGCCGATAGGACGACCCAGAGCTACAACTTCGGATGGTGGGACAATCGGATTTATCACTACCTGAACCGTGAGGCTGACGAACTGTATTTCGGCCTCGGCGAGCGCGCGGGTAACACCAATCGCGCCGGCCAACGCTACCGCATGACCAATATTGACGCGATGGGTTACAACGCCGCGTCCTCGGACCCTCTCTATAAGCACATCCCGTTCTACCTGACCTGGAAGAAATCGTGCAAGACAGGATTCGGGCTTCTATACGATACGGTGGCGGACTGCACTTTCGATCTAGGGCGCGAACTGGATAACTATCACGGACACTATCGCTACTTCGTCGCAGAATACGGCGACCTCGATTACTACTTCATAGCGGGAGCCGGGATTGCCGATGTCGTTCGACGCTATACCTGGATGACGGGTCGTCCGGCCTTCATGCCTAAGTGGAGTCTCGGCTATTCGGGCTCGACCATGACTTATACAGACGCGCCCGACGCACAGTCGCGGATGAACGAGTTTCTTATGCGTTGCGAGGAACACGATATTTTGTGCGACTCGTTTCACCTGTCATCGGGATATACATCTATCGGCGCCAAGCGATACGTGTTCAACTGGGACCGAGCCAAGTTTCCGGATCCTGCGGGCTTTGCGAAGCGATACCTGGATCACGGTGTTCGGCTGTGTGCGAATATCAAGCCATGCCTGCTGCGAGACCATCCACGGTTTGCCGAGGCGGCCGCACAAGAGCTGTTAGTCCGCGATCGCGATAGCAATCCCAGCCTTGTGCAATTCTGGGGTGAGCTAGGTGCTTACCTGGATTTCACGAATCCAGCCACAGTTGCGTGGTGGAAGGCGCGGGTGACTGACTCGCTACTCGCATATGGAATCGCGGCAACCTGGAACGATAACAATGAGTTCGAGATTTGGGATCCGGCAGCGCGGGTTCACGGTTTCGGCGACGCCAGGCCGGCGGTCGAGGTTAAGACGCTACAAAGCTTGCTGATGATACGAGCCTCGCGCGAGGCGCAGCGCGAGTTCGCGTCGCGGTCGCGACCGTTCCTTGTCACAAGAGCCGGCGCGGTCGGCCTCCATCGCTACGCGCAGACCTGGTCGGGCGACAACTACACTTCCTGGGAAACGTTGCGATTCAACGTTAAGATGGGCATAGGACTCGCGTTGTCAGGGGTGTCGAACATCGGCCACGACGTTGGTGGATTCGCGGGGCCCGCTCCTGATCCCGAACTATTTCTACGCTGGGTGCAGTTCGGAATATTCATGCCGCGCTTTACGATTCACTCGTGGAACGACGACGGCACCGTCAACGAACCGTGGATGTATCCGGAAGTCACTTCCTACATTCGCGAGCTGATTAAATTCCGATATCGGCTGATTCCTTATCTCTATGATCTTCTCTGGCGCTACCATCGCGACTACTCTCCAATTATAAGGCCCACCTTTTACGACTTTCCCGACGATGATCGTTGTTACGCAGAGAATGACGACATGATGCTCGGAGATAGTCTGCTGGTAGCCGCCGTGGTCGAGCCGGGCCAGCGCACCCGCGCAGTGTATCTTCCCGAGGGTGCCGGCTGGTACGATCTCTGGTCCGGCGCGCATTATCAAGGAGGTCAGGAGATTACGCTCGACGCGCCGTGGGAGCGCACGCCGTTGCTTGCCCGGGAAGGCTCGGCGATTCCCCTCAATGTCGCACAGCAGCATTTTTCGAGGCGCGCCGATCGGCGCGGCTTCGCGATTTTCCCGCATTGTGGCGAGGGTAGGTTCGTTAGCGAGTGTTTCGAAGATGACGGCGAAAGCGAGACTTACCGGGACGGCCATTTCGGGACGTGGCGATTGACTATCGAAAGCTCGGCCTCAGACTTGTCGATTCAAATCGAGCGCCTGGGAGAAGTGCCGGTGGCGAAGCAGGACATAGAGTTTCTTTTGCCTCGCTCTGAGACTCGCCGAATCCGTCTCGACGGAGGAGTGCTGCTGAAGGACGACGGTGAAGGACTTAGTCGTAGCTTGATTATAAGGCTCCAGCCCTGAAGGCGATTTAGCAATGGCTTCATCGACGCTATCGCTGCAACGGTCAAGCGGCTCCTATATCGGGCCCTCCGAGGTGCGTGAGCTAATCGCAAAGGCATGTCCTGTCGAGCAGTATAGAGGCAAGAAGGTGCTCTTGCTTGTCCCGGACGCGACGCGCACCTGTCCGCTCGGGATGTTCTTCAAAGGGCTATTCGATCAAATTGGCGGCGTCACCACAGCCTTTGGCGTAATGATCGCGCTCGGCACTCATCCGCCGATGAGCGATGAGGCGATCCGCAGACGGCTCGAAATATCGCACGAGGAGAGCGCCACCCGCTATCGTTCGGTGCGCTTCTTCAATCACGCATGGGATAATCCAGAGGAGTTGCGACCTATAGGACGCATCACGGCAGCCGAGATTGAAGCGCTTAGCGACGGACTGTTCTCGATGGACGTGGCCGTCACCGTGAACCGGCGGCTATTCGATTACGACCAGGTAATTATCGTCGGGCCCGTGTTCCCCCATGAGGTAGTCGGGTTTTCCGGCGGTAACAAATATCTGTTTCCCGGTGTTAGTGGTCCTGAAGTGTTGAATTTCTTTCATTGGCTCGGCGCTGTAGTGACTAATCCGATGATTATCGGTAACAAGTATACGCCGGTGCGGAAGGTGGTCGATCGCGCGGCTTCGATGCTTACGGTACCGAAACTTTGCTTCTGCCTGGTGGTCGAGGATGGGCAACTCGCCGGAGTCTTTGCGGGGTCGCCGGAGGACGCATGGGACCAAGCGAGCGACCTATCAAAGGCACGACACATTCGTTACAAGGAAAACCCCTATGACACTGTACTGTCATGCGCGCCGAGTATGTATGAAGACTTATGGGTAGCCGGCAAATGCATGTACAAGCTGGAGCCAGTAGTAGCGAACGGTGGAGAGGTAATCATATATGCTCCGCATATCCGCGAAATTTCATATACGCACGGTCGCCTGATTCGACAGATCGGTTATCACTGCCGAGACTATTTCCGTAAGCAGTGGGATAAGTACAAAGCGCTGCCATGGGGAGTGCTGGCGCACTCAACGCACGTGCGCGGTATCGGCAGTTACGACAACGGCGTCGAGCGCGACCGGATACAAGTAACCCTCGCGACCGGGATCCCCAAGGAAGTATGTGCGGAGATCAATCTTGGCTATCGCGATCCGGCGACGATTGATCCCGCCGACTACGCGAATCGCGAGGACGACGGTGTTCTAATGGTGCCCAAGGCTGGCGAGACGTTGTACCACCTCAGGCAGCGGCCCGCGTGGGCGCGCGAGATGTAGCGTTATGGTGAGGTTAGGGCGCGAAGGTTTCTTATGACCGACCTATTCGACCTGTCTGGAGAGGTTGCCGTGGTGATCGGCGGGACCGGAGTGCTGGGCGGAGTGATGGCGGAAGGCCTGGCCAGCGCCGGCGCACGAGTCGCGGTTGTCGGCCGCAATCGCGAGCGCGGCGACACTTGCGTGCGGCGGATTCGAGCGATTGGCCGCACCGCGGAGTTCTTCTTTGCCGATGCGCTCGAGCGGTCGAGCTTGCGCAGTGCTCATCAGGCGATTACGTCGGCTCTCGGCGCGCCGAGCATTCTCGTTAACGCGGCCGGCGGCAACGACTCGCGCGCGACAGTCACGGCTGAGCGGCCGTTCGAAGCGATTGAAAGCGACGACTGGCGGGCGAACTTCGACTTGAACCTGGTCGGCGGCGCGCTGATACCCTGCCAAGAGTTCGGCGCGGCGATGGCGACGCGCGGCAAGGGAAGCATCATCAATATCGCGAGCGTCGCGGCTCACCTGCCGTTGTCGCAGGTGGTGGCATACTCGGCGGCGAAGGCGGCGGTGCTGAACCTGACTCAATTTCTGGCGCGCGAATGGGCGCCGCGAGGTGTCCGCGTGAATTCGATCACGCCCGGGTTTTTTCCCGCACAGCAGAACCGCAAGCTGCTAGTCAACGACGACGGTTCGCCAACCGCTCGCACCCGCGCCATCCTCGGACATACCCCGATGGCGCGACTCGGTGAGCCGCACGACCTGATCGGGGCGTGCATCTTTCTCGCCAGCTCCAGAGCCAGCGGTTTCGTTAGCGGCGCCGACATTCGAGTTGACGGCGGCTTCCTCAGTCAGACGATCTGACATTTACTGGCGTGTCATGGCGGCGCGCACTTGCGCGTCGATCTCGCGATCCTGCGGTCCGGTCGGCAATTCAAACACCACGCTCAGAATCCGCCCCGGGTACTCGAACGGCGCTTCGTACTCCGCGTTGATCGGCGAAAGACTGCGGCCGAGGTCCATACCGGTGCTCGAAAGTATCCGCAGCAGATTTGCGATTTGAGCTTCTCCCACCTGAACGCCGTCGATCAACAGCGTCGTGCGCGCGGCGGTCTTGTCAGTCTTGTCGATCTTCACCTCGATTTTGTGGCGTCCCGCGGCCAGTCGAGTCTCCGACGCGATCAGGGTGTGCTGATGAAAGCAGTTGTAGTCGAACTTCAGCCGGCCCTGTTTCACGTACAGCACGAATCCGCTGTTGCTGCTGCCACGCGAAATGAGCGCGCCATCTGCGTCGGCGGATGGGTGATCGAGTTCGACGGTCATGGTCCAGCCACGCGCGGTGGATGGACACGCGTCGGCGACGATGTGTGATATGGGCGGATAGTAAACGAAGCGCCGGCGCGAGGTTGGCAGCCCCGGCCGCATCGCGGCGCGGAACAGCATCGCGGCGCCGCGGTCGTCGAGCGGTAGCACGCCGTTGCGCTCCGCCTCGGCCCACCACAGATCAACCATCTCCTTGAGGCGCTTGGGCTCGGCGGCGGCCATGTCGCTGCACTCAGAAAAATCTTCGTCGAGGTGGTAAAGCTCCCACTTGTCGTCGTCGAATGGTGTGCCCGACTCGTGATGCGTTACCGCCTTCCAGCCACGATGCCAGATTCCCCGATGCCCGAGCATCTCGAAGTACTGCGTGGTTCGCGCCGTTGCCGCGTTCGGATCGCTAAGCGCAGGCGCGAGACTGGTGCCGTGAACAGGCATCTGCGGGACACCGGCGACCACGCTCGGCGGCTCGATCTTCAGCAGATCCATCACAGTCGGCGCGAGATCGATCGCATGGCAGAATTGGCGGCGGATTTGTCCCGTCGTTCCGAGCTTCGCGGGCCAGTGAATAATCAGCGGGTCTCTTACACCGCCGCCGTGGGTATTCTGTTTGTACCACTTCAGCGGAGTGTTCCCCGCCTGCGCCCATCCCCACGGAATGTTGCTGTGGCTATTGGGTCCGCCGATATCGTCGAGCCGTGCGACCGCCGCGTCGAGGTCCTCGCGCATACCGTTGAAGTAGCGCATCTCGTCGAGCACGCCGAGCGGGCCGCCCTCCTGGCTGGCGCCGTTGTCGGACATCACGATGAGCAGCGTGTTGTCGAGCAGGTCGAGCTCTTTGAGAAACGCGGTAAGGCGCCCAATCTGCGCGTCGGTATGATCCAGCATCGCCGCGAACGCCTCCTGCAATCGCGCGGCGAACAGACGTTCCTTCTCCGAAAGCTGCGACCATGGCTCGACACCCGGATTGTGCGGCGCGAGCCGCGTGTCCTTGGGCACAACGCCGAATTGTTTTTGCCGGGCGAACCATTCCTCACGCGCCGCATCCCAGCCAGCATCGAAACGTCCGCGATATTTTTCGAGGTACTTTCGCGGCGACTGATGAGGCGAATGAGTCGCACCGAATGCCAGGTAGAGAAAGAACGGCCGCTCGGGCACCAATGATTTGGTGTCGCGAATGAAACCCATCGAGCGATCGACGATATCCTCGGACACGTGATACCCGTCAGCGACCGTACCGGGAGTATCGACGAAATGATTGTCGGAAGTCAGTTCGGGATAGAACTGATCGGTTTCGCCCTGCAGGAAGCCATAGTAACGATCGAATCCGCGCTGGAGCGGCCAATTGTGCAACGGTCCCGCCGCGGTGCATTCCGCCATCGGTGCCAGATGCCACTTTCCGGCGGCGAACGTCGCGTGACCGTGATCGCGCAGAATTTCGGCCAGCGTCGCGGCGGAGCGTGGAATCGCGCCACGCATGTTAGGAAAGCCGGTGTCCATGTTCGAGATGGCGCGCATCCCGACCGCGTGATGATTGCGTCCCGTGAGCAGGCACGCGCGCGACGGCGAGCACAGCGCGGTGGTGTGAAAGCCCGTGAAGCGGATACCCGCGCCGGCGAGCTTGTCTATATTGGATGTCTCGATCGTCGAGCCGTAGCAGCCGAAATGCGCAAAGCCGCTGTCGTCGAGCACCACGATCACGACGTTCGGAGCACCTTGAGCGAACTTCGGCTCAGGCCACCACGGTTTCGACTCCGCCACAGTGCGACCGATAACGCCGCCAAATTCTTCGCCCGACGGATGCTTGTACGACATTGACTTTTCCTCCCATGCGTCTCTTCTGTGATGACCTCTATCAATCAAATCGGATCAGTTCCACGCCCTCGTGCGATCAGTGGACGTACGGTGTGTTCACAACCATCTGCATGACTTTGGACGCCTGATGATACTGGGACGTACCAAAACGCCGGCTACGGAGCTGGCTTGGGAAGTATTAGTTCGGATTACTAACACGACGGTGCTGTGGAGCACGTCCCCAGGCGAATGCCGATGGAAAGTTCGTCGATGTTAGTGAGACGCTAGCAGTGGTCCCGCAGTTGAACGTCAACGGCAGCGAATCCGATCCAGGCTGGTCAAGAGCAAAGCGGCGACGGTAGTGACCGCGAAAAACATCCAACAGTTAGTCAATCAAGAATTGACAAGGAGTATGCATCATGGTTCTTTTCACTCATCCAGCCGTACGCGCAGCTAGCGTTGCGGTAACTCTTCTTGGCGCTATCGCTCTCGCCAACCCTTCCTTTGCGGCTTCAGATTCGCAGCAGGCGATGGCGTCCACTGAGGCGGAACCTGCCGGCGGCACCGCGGTCGAGGCCCGCATCAAGGACCTGCACAAAAGGCTGCACATCACCGAGGCGCAGAAGCCGCAATGGGACAACCTTATTCAGGTGATGCGCGAAAATGCGCAGGCGATGACGGATCTTCAGAAAGAGCGGGCTGCGGACGCGCAGTCGATGAGCGCTGTCAACGTCATCAAATCCTACGAATCGGTCATCGCAGCGCATGAAGACGGAATGAAGAAATTCGTGCCGCCGTTCGAGGCTCTCTACAACACCATGTCGGACGCGCAGAAGAAGACTGCCGACTCCCTGTTCCGCTCGCGCGAAAAGGTGTCGGCCGCAAAACAGACCGCAGCCAGCAAGTGAAGCGGGAGCGATCCCGCGAGGTAGTGAAATAATGCAAGTGTCGATTAAACCGAAAGGAAAATTACGCTCGAAGATAGTCAGAGTTGCGGCGGCGGTCGGGTTTGTCCTCGTAATTGGCAGCTTCGGGGTCGGACCGGCTGGAGCCGCCGACCATCGCGGCGGTAACAACCACGCCGCAGCTCAGCATAACAATAACGGTAATCACGGCAGCTACCGCGGAGGCGGTGGTGGTTACTGGGGCGGCTATGGCGGCAACTATTACGCGCCTCAGCCGGATTACTACGCGGCCCCTGAGCCTTACTACTATGGCGATGCGCCGGAGTATGATGCGCCGCCGCCGCAGGGCATCAGCCTCTTTTTTGGCCTTTAATGGCGAAACCGCTCGAAGGTAGTGTCCTAATCGGAAATTAGGACACTACCCGAACTGCGCGCGGGATTCCCGGCAACGATAGTGTCCGGCGATCATCCCGGCCTAGAGCACCTTCGCTCTCAGTTGCGGAAACACTTTCGATACCTTGTTCAGCAGGTAGTCGCCGTAGGTACCGCTGACTGTTGCCAGGTCGGCGCCGTCCCATCGACGGCCATGACGCCGCCGCTCGCCGGCGGTGGGATCCGGCGCCAGAATTTTGATCGGCTCCAGCACCGCGTCGAAACTCGGATCGAGAAACAGCGGCATCGAGGTGCGATCCCGCGTCGAGACGTTGCGCACGCGATGCAATGCCGACACGTAACGGCCGGCCGTCAACCGCTCGAGCATGTCGCCGACATTGCAGACGAACGAATCGGGCACGGGCGGCGCCGGCATCCATCGATCATGATGCCAAATCTGGAGACCCGCGACCGCGTCCTGCTGCAGCAAGGTCAGCAATCCATAGTCGGTGTGCTCGCCCACGCCAAGTTCGTTTTCATCGGCATTGGCGGTAGAAGGCGGATAATTGAAAATCCGGAAGAGTACCGTCGGGTCGCTTGTGTAGCGCTCGAGGAAGTAGTCCTGCTCAAGTCCGAGGCCGGCGGCAATCCCGCTCAGCAAGAGTTGGCCGACCGCAGTGACCTCATCTATATAGGCCAGCAGCGTGTCGCGGAATCCGGGCAGCGCCGGATAGAGATTCGTGCCGTGCAGCGGAACGCCGGCGCGAACCCGCGGATCGTCGGGTCCCAGTTCGGTGCCGAAGTAGATTCCTTCCTTGCGATCGGCAGGCCCGAAGTCAGCTCACCGTCCACGGGAAAGTAGCCGCGCCACGCGCGCCCGCCATGCGCCATCGCGATCGTCATCTTCTGTTCGAGCGGCGAATCGAAGAACTTACGCGCGAGCGTCATCAGGCGCGCGGACAGGGCAGGGGAGATTCCGTGGCCCGTGATGTAGAAAAATCCGAACTCGCAGCACGCCTCGTCGAGAGCCGCGCCAATGCGGGCGAGGTCGCGAGTATCGCGGCGCAGCGATCCGATATCAATGACGGGAAGTGTTTCGGTTGAGCTCGTCAACGACGCCTCACTCCAGACCCTTCAGGAAATCACGCAGCACGCGATCCCACTTCTGCCAGTCTGCTCCGCTGGCCATGTGACCCTTGTCGCTGCCGATCTCGAAGTAGGTCGCATCGACGCGCGCGGCCTTTAATTTCGCCATCACGTCGGGCGCGATGCTCGGCGGAAATAGTTTGTCGGTGCGCGACAGGACGTAGAGCACCTTCGCGCGAATCTTAGCGAAGTCCTTCTCGGCATTGTAATGCGAGCGCGCCCGCGCCAGCGCAATCATCGAATTGGGATCGAAGGCCCTCGCCCACGATTCCGCGAGCTGATGGATCGCCGCCTCGCGCTTCGCTGGATCGGGAAACCTCGGAGCGAGTTCGGCCTCGATTCCGTAACGCTTGAGCGTCGCGACGCGCAGCTCCGTCATGAAGCCGAGCATCTCCGCGTTGCCGTAATGATGCCCGCCGTTCCATCCGGGAGCCTCGGCAAATCGCGCCCGCAGATCGGCCACCATGCGGTCTCCGTTAGGCGCGTTGGGCGCGGTGACGACGGCGACGATTCCGCTCATCGCGTCGGGAAAGGTGACGCCCCATTGAAACGCCTGGTAGCCGCCGAACGACGGTCCCGCAACTGCTACCAGATGCTTCACGCCGAGCGCGTCGAGCAGCGCGCGCTGCGCGATAACGATGTCGACAATGGAGTAGTCGGGAAAATCCGGACCATACGGCTTGCCGGTTTTCGGATTGATGCTCGCGGGCGCGGTCGAGCCGTACGACGAGCCGAGCATGTTCGACGACACCACGAAATATTTGTTGGTGTCGATCGCCTTGCCGGGTCCAATCAGCCCGTCCCACAATCCCGCTTCGCCATTGGCGTTGAGTCCAGCCGCGTGCTGGCTCGAGGTGTAGCCGTGGGTGGCGAGGATCGCGTTGCGTCCGTCCGGCGCGAGAGTGCCGTAGGTCTCATAGACGAGCTTGAGCTCGGGCAGGACCTCGCCGCTCTGCAAGCGGAAGTTCATCGCCGAGAAACTTTTTACTTCGACCAAGCCGAGGCCGCTCTGATTCGCCATCTCATTGCTCCTGCGATCCTTCTATCGCGTGCAGCCGATTTACGAAAGCGCTTGACTGGGTTGTACGAAATAGCTTACAAAATTGTAAGTAATCGCCGCATCCGAAACAAAGGAAGTTACCTCAATGGACACCCCCGAGTTGTGGCAGTTCACCAGCTCTCACTTCAACGAGAAGGCGCGCTGGGCGTTGGACTTCAAGCGTGTGCCGCATATCCGCCATTCGCTGATTCCCGGCTTTCACGTTCCCGTTATCAAGCGCATGACCGGCAAGACGCACGTTCCGGTGCTGAAGCTGAATGGCGCGGCGATCTCCGATTCAAGCAAGATCATCGAGGCGCTCGAGCGCGCGTATCCCGAACCCGCGCTCTATCCCGCCGACCCGGATGAGCGCCGCCGCGCACTCGAACTGCAAGACTACTTCGACGAGGAACTGGGGCCGTATATTCGGCGCTGGATCTTTTACGTCATCCTGCCGTATCCGCAGTTTGTGCGCGCCGCCTTCGTCTCTCACGCCAGTCCGGCTGCTCAACTCGCGCAGCGCGCGATGTCTCCGCTAATCGGTGTGATCATGCGGCGGCAGATGAATATCAATCCCGCCACTGCCGAGATCGCACGCAACAAGACGCTGGCCGCGATGGATCGGCTCGAGCACGAGGTGCGGCCGTCGGGTTACCTGGTGAGCGATCGGTTTACGGTCGCCGATCTTACGGCAGCTGCGCTGCTGTCGCCGCTGGTCAGACCGCCGGAGTTTCCGTACAAGGCCGCGGGTCCGCTTCCGGAGCCGCTCGCGAAAATCCGAGACTCAGTCTCGACCCATCGCGCGTTTCGATGGACGCTCGAGACTTATCGGCAGCATCGCGGCGAATCAGCGGAAGTCGCAACCCAGGCGAATGTTTCGCGGATCAAGACGGATGCGAACCGGACCGCGAACACCGGCAGTTAGCTCCAGGAGCCATCCCGCGCCGGGGCTCGCGCGTGACCGTACCACGGCTCGACGGCGTCGGAGCGCGGCCGAGACTCGCCATATGATCCTCGAGGCGGCGGAGCGCCGTCTGCTTGTCGGCGGGCCGGAGGCGATCCGGCTTCAGGAAATCGCCGCCGACGCCGGCATCTCGCACCCCGCGATCCTCCATCACTTCGGCAGTCGCGAAGGGTTGGTTGAAGCGATGGTCCTGCGCGGGATCGCAAGGCTGCAGGCGCAATTCCTCGAGGGATGGCCGAGCGCGAAAGAACCCGACATCGAGGGCGTCCTCGAACGCTTTTACGAAGTCGCTTCGCGCCGAGGAATAGCGCGCATGCTCGCCTGGCTGATTCTTTCCGGCGAGGGCAGCAGGACGATGACGCCGAACGTGTTCAAGCCCGCGGCCGAAAGAATGCACGCGGGGCGGCTTCGCCGAGCGCAGAAGGAGGGACGGCGGCCGCCCGAGTTGGAAGAGACGCTCTTCGCCGCCAGCCATCTCTTTATTCTCGTGCTTGGCGATTCGTTGTTTGGGCCGAGCGTGCGGCGATCGATGGGACTCGGTTCAAGCGCCGACAGCACGCGCAGATTTCGTCGCTGGCTCGGCAAAGTTATGGAGCGAATGGAATCGCGCCGATCAGCGCACTGATTTTCGCGCTCAGCGTTTAGGCGTGCGGCGGAAAGTCCAGAAGCGGACGCCGCTGCCGCCGGCCTCTTCGCCGTTCACGATCAGCTCGAAGCCCTGTTTCAGATAGAACGCGACGTTGCGCTGGTTCTCGGTTTCGAGATAGCACGCGACGCGCTCCTTGTCGGCGCGTTCGAGCACCGGGCGCATCAATGCGCCGCCGAGTCCTCGACGCTGACGCCCCGGCTCGACGCCGAGCAGGAACAGGTACCAGCACGCGCTGGTCATGTCGCGCTCGCGCGCCTGCCATTCGCGTCCGACCACTTCGCGATAGCGCTGATACGCCTCGTCGCCGATAAGGGTCGCCGTCTCGTGCAGCCCCGACGCTTCGATATTTTCGCGCGTCCATTTCGCGTTCGGCGGGAGCCAGAGCGCGACGCCTTCGAGCGCGCCGGCAGTCACGTAGACTTCGCCGGTGAGAACGCCGAAGCGGATCATCCTGGCGTACACGTCCGGCAGCAACCGCGTGCGTTCGACGGCGTCGGGAACGGCGTAGATCATCAGCGGATCGTCGTGGAAGGCGCGCGCGAGCGTCGCCGCAGCCGGGGGAATTTGGGAGTCAGCGAGTCTTACAATTTCCGCACTCACGGATGCATCTTCGCACGCGCGTCCGCGATGTAGCGACTGCTATCGATACGCGGCGGCCTGGATGCCGTAGAGCTCGGCGTACTGGCCGCCTTTCGCCATCAGCGCTTCGTGAGTGCCGACCTCGGCGACGCGCGCGCCGTCGAGCACGACGATTTGATCGGCCATCCGCACAGTGCTGAACCGATGCGAGATGAGAATCGTGATTTGTCCCTGTCGTCCGTTGCCGGAACTGCCGTCGCGCCGTTCACTTCGCGCGGCCGCCGCGTAGCGCTCGAACAGCGCGTGCTCGGTCTCGGCATCAAGCGCCGCAGTGGGTTCGTCGAGCACTAGCAGGAGCGGATGATCGCGCATGAAGCCGCGCGCGAGCGCCAGCTTCTGCCACTGGCCGAAACTCACTTCGACTCCGCTCGGCCAGGTCGGACCGAGCTGTGTCTCGAGGCCGGCATTCAGATGCGCGATCACGTCGTCGGCGCCGGCGCGATTGACGGCGGCCACGACCGCCCGTTCGTCGTCGAGCCGCGGGACGTCGCCGAGACCCACCGTGTGCCGCGCGCGAAACTCGAAGCGGAAAAAATCCTGGAACGCGCCCGCTACGTGCTCGCGCCAATCGTCGGCGGGAATCCGCGCCAGGTCCACTCCATCTATAAGGATGCGTCCCTGGTCGGGCTGGTAGAGCCGCGCGAGCAGCTTGACCAGCGTACTTTTCCCGGCGCCGTTCTCGCCGACGATC
Organism: uncultured delta proteobacterium; assembly: GCA_963711565.1. Lineage (GTDB taxonomy): Bacteria > Desulfobacterota > Binatia > Binatales > Binataceae > Binatus. The sequence goes on from CAVQEQ010000004.1 coordinate 133,236, forward strand.
GCAACCACCGACCCTTGTTTCAGATCGAGGCTGACATCGTCCAGCACATGGCGCGCGGTTCCCGGATACGCGAACGACACATGCTCGAGCCGGATACCATCGACGAGGCTGTCCGGCGCCGGCGTGTCCGCATGCTCCGTCAGCGCGGCCGCGTAGTCCTCGAGCCACGCCAGCCGGCGGGAACCGTCAAGCCAGATGCCGCGCAGAAATCCAATCTCGCCGACGGTAGCGCCAATGTACGCCGACAGCCGCGATCCCGCCGCGAGCACCAGCAGCACCTGTCCCGAAGTTGCGTGGAGCCCGACGGTGACGTACACGATCGCGCCGATGTAACCGGCGCCGAAAATCAACCACGCGACCGTATGCCACGCCGCACTGCCCCAGCGCGCGGAAGCGACCGGCCCATACCAGCGCTCCCACGCCTCGCGCCGCATCTTCACCAGCCGACTTCCAATCCGCGTGACGCGCACCTCTTTGCCGGGCGGCGCGGTTGTCGCGACGGTGAACAAATGCCGCGCAAGACGATTTGCCGATGCGCCACGCTCTTCCGCGGCGCGCTCGATACCGGGACGCCAGGTCGAGGTCAACACGGTCGGCAACGCGAACGCAGCCAGCAATGCGAGGATCGGGCTGATCGACATCAGCAGCACTACGGTCACGCCAAGCCGCAGGATCCATCCACACGTCGAGAACAGCGACATGTACATGTGGTCGAGCACGAAGACCTGGTCGCGTAGCACGGCGAGGCGGTCGAGGTAGTCGGGACGTTCGTGATGCGCGATGGTCGCGACGGTGGCTTGCAGCCTTGCCACGTGAGACTCGAGCGCGATTGTCAGGCGGTCGCGAAAGCGGCGCTGAACGCGGTCGCTGGTCACGCGCAGGAACCAGGTGCCGACGGCGGATACGCCGAGCCCCATCGCGGCCGCGATTACCTCGAAGCGATCGTGACCCGTCACTCCGTTCGCCAGCAGCATCAGCCACAGCGCCAACAACGCGTCGGGCAGCGCGGCCAGCAGCGACAGGCCGAACGCCACCGTCAGCAGGCGCGGCTCCGCCTGATAGCCGCGCTTGAGCGCGCGCCACATCGCGGGAATCGCGGCGGGCATATCGTCATGCGGGCTCATCGAGCGCAACTCCTTCTTCCGCGCCGGCCGCGGTTTCGCCGAAGCGCGACGCCTGCAACTCGAACATCGTGCGGTAGCGTCCACCGAGCGCCATCAACTCGTCATGAGTGCCGAGTTCGACCACGCGCCCGTGTTCGAGCACGCAGATGCGATCCGCGTGACGCACGGTCGAGAATCGGTGAGAGATCAGTATGGTGGTAGCGTGATGCGTCGCCTTCAGGATGCGATCGAAAATCTCGCTCTCGCCGCGCACGTCGAGTTGCGCGGTCGGCTCGTCGAGCAACACGACTCCGGCGCCGAGCTTGACCGCACACAGCGCACGCGCGAGCGCAATCCGCTGCCATTGCCCGCCGGAGAGATCGGTGCCGCCCTGGTATCCGCGCGCGAGGATCGTGTCGAGCGACGCGAGATGCGCCGCGCCGGCTTGCGCGAGCGCATCCTCGATCGCGGCGTCCGGCGCGCCCGCGGGTGAAACGTTGTCGCGCAGCGGCAGCTCAAATTTGGTGAAGTCCTGGAATACAGCAGTCACCCGCTCGCGCCACGCGTCGATGTCGAGTTCGCGCAGATCGATGCCGTCGATCTCGATCGCGCCTTCGTTTGGATCGTAGAGGCGGCACAGCAGTTTCGCGAGCGTGGTCTTGCCGGCTCCATTCTGGCCGACGATCGCGAGCGACGTACCGGCCGGAATCGTCAAGTCGAAGCCTGACAGCACCGGTTCTCCACCTGTGGGATACGCGAAGCTCACGTTGCGGAACCGAATCTCGCGCGCCGGCATGTTCCGCGCCAAGCGGTTGCCGCGCGCGAGATCGCCGGTCGGCGCCATCGCGGCTTGCAAGCGGAGCACAGCGCCAGGCGCCGCGGCGCCGTCGAGCGCCCATGACAATCCGCCGAACGCAATCATGCTCGTGCTGACGGCGGCGCTGGCGAATGTAACGACTTGGCCGACTGCGATGCGTCCAGCGGCGGCGTCCGCCGCCAGCGCCCAGAACACGATCAGGTTGGCGGACAGCACAATTAGCAGGCTCCAGAGCACGGGTTGCTCGCGGAGGCGAGTCGCCTCCCAGCGGAGATCGAACAGGCGTCGGCGTCGCGAGGTGAAGCGCTCGATCGTCCATGACGCCAGGCCGAACAGCCGTAGTTCCTTCGCGGCGGGCGGATCGACGGCTAGGCGATAAGCGTAATCCGCGTGGCGCTGCGCCTCGCGCACTTCATCTGTATTGCGATCGCGCCAAACTCCGCTTTCGCGCAGCAGCCAGTGCGTCGCAAGCCATGCACCTGCGAGCAGTATCGGCGCCCACCACGCGTACGCTGCCAACACCAGCGCGGACAGCAGTCCTCCGACCATCTCGACCAGCCCCGACGCGATGAAGTCCATCGAGATGCTCATTGGCGGTCCGCTGATTCCGAGATCGAAGTCGCGCGCCATCGCCAGGTCGGTGGTCAGGCGCGGGTCTTCGAGATGCCCCATGCCGGGCGGGCTGACGCACGCGATCGTCAAGTGATCGTAGAGCCACGCGGCGACGCGGCTGCCAAGGTTCGAACCGACCGCATGATGGAACGGCGGCGTTATCTGAAGCAGCACGAACACAATGCCGACGGCGATGAGCGGATTGGCGAGAGGATTGCCGCGCTGCACAGCGCCGACCAGCACGCCCATCGCAATCGCGAACAGGGCAGGGAGCAGTCCGCGCAGTCCGAGCGCGGCCCACCATGCGATCGCAAGCGGGCGATCGGCCTTCAGCAGGACGCCGAAGAACTTCCAATCAGGACGCGCTTTTAGACGATCGAACATCGGCACCATCATTCTGATCACATAACCGTCGAAGCATAGCTTAGGTTACGCGCCATCTATCATTGCCATCGTTTCGGGGCGGTCTTCAGCCGCTGAACCCCGAGCTCGTCACACCATCGCTCGAACCGCGCGCGTGGCACGCCGTTGAATTTCAGATCGTCGAGGGATTCAGCGAGCGGGACCCTGTCGATCAGCGTCGCGAGCTTACGGTAGAGGAGGGCGTCGGCGCGATGCTCGACCAGCATCGCCGCGAGCTGGGGCGCGCCGCGCGGCTTGACCCTCCAATCGGCAACGTCCGCGGGAATCCGCTCGAGCTTTTCGTAGGCGCCGAGAATCATCGCCGCCGTCTTCTTGCCGAAGCCGGGCAGCCCGGGAAAGCCGTCAGCGCTGTCGCCGGCCAGCCCGAGGAAGTCCGGCATGCTATCCGGCCCGAACCCGCGCTCGGCGCGAAAGGCGGACTCGTTCGTCACTTTTTTCTGGCGCCGATCGACCTGCACCACCCGGTCGCCGAGCAAGCACTGGCCGAGGTCTTTATCCGGACTGAGAATCCGCACCTGCTCGACCTCGTCGCGAAACCGACGCGCGCCGCTCGCGAGTCCGTCGTCCGCCTCGTACTCGCGCATCGACCAGACCGTTACGCCGATCGCGCGAACCGCATCCTCCGCGGCATCGAACTGCGACCGCAACTCGGGCGGAACGCCTTCATCGCTCTTGTACGGCGGATACAGATCGTTGCGATACGAACGGATCGGATTGTCGAACGCCACCGCGATGTGAGTGACAGCTTCATCCGCGCCATGCAGCAGGGCCAGCAACGACTCGACGATGCCAACGGTGGCTTTGGCATCCCGGCCCGAAGGATCGCGATGACCGGGGCGCGGCGAATAGTGAGCCCGATAGAGCTCGTAGGTTCCGTCAACCAGATGCAGCCTCACGCCGCGACCATAGCACGGGCAGGGCCTCTCGCCTTGCCCGGCCTTGTTTAGGCCAGCCTCGCGTATCCAGTAATTTTTCCATTCCTGGCTCTTTACACAATCGTACAATCAGTATAGTAATGAAACTGTTGGTTGTGGTCACCTAACGCGGACCAAGGCTGACCGGGACCGTCAGCGCGAGAGGTGGAACGAAGCCAAATCTAATACGGGGACAATGGCCAATTTCGGCTAAAACATGATCGAAGGAGGACACGGGACAATGGAAAAGATCACGAGGATGTTTGTGAAGGTTCGGGAGTATCAGAGCGGACAGACCATGGCGGAATACGCGCTGATTCTCGCTGCCGTCGCGGTCGTAGTGTTCATCGGTTACGAGACCATGGGCACGACCATCACCACGCTGCTGTCCAGCGTTGACGGTAAGCTCTAGTTTTCAACGGGTGAAGTCCCTGGGGTGGCGGATCAACCCATCCGCCACCCCAATCAAAGGGCACGACCAGTGGTCGGAAACCTTAGCTGCTCGATGGCCTGACGGTCGTCAGGGAATGGTCTCTCAACGGGGACTGCAACCCAGCCCTCGTTTAGAGTTCGTTTCAAAAATCACGACCACCTTGGGAGGGGAAGTCAATGCGCCACCAAACGGGAGCTTACCGGCTATTCGCAAATTCAAACGGTCAGACGATGGCCGAGTATGCATTGATACTTGCAACGATTGCGCTCGTAACGGCGGCCCTATACCAGAATGCGAGCACTATCCTCGATTCATTAGTCAACAACGTATGCTCGCTGTTTTAGCCGGCTCGCCGTGCGGGTCATTGGCGCTCGCATCGGCCGTCCTCGTGTACATCTCGCTGGCAACGAGCATCGACGGGAAGTGCTAGGCGCTCACGCGGCAATCTGCTAATTAGGGGGGCGCTGGCTGGTGTTTGCCCCCCTTTCACCAATCGGCTTCGGGCTGGCGATCGATGTCGCTGGCCCGTAACTTTTTAAAAAGTAAGAGGGCCGTCGATAAATTCGACGGCCCTCTATTACCTGATTCGATACGAGGATTCCTAGGGTGCCTTGCCACTGCCGGACAGCGCGTACTTCTGGCTGCCGGAGCCGCCCTGGTCAACAAAGGTCACCTGGCCGGCGCGCGCGCCGGTAGTGGTCGGCGTGAAGTCGATGCTGACCGTACAGGTGCCGCTCGGCGCGACCATGGTCCCGCTGCAACCGTCTGCCGTGATTGAATAATCGGACGACAGTGCGCTCACCGTCGCGGAGGTGAACGGCAACGGGAGCGTGTTGGGGTTGGTGACCGTGATCGAGCTCGGTCCCGCAGTGGTTCCTACCGTTACCGCGCCGAAGGCGAGCGACGACGGCGAGAAGGTCGGCGCCAGCAGCGTGCCGGTGCCGGTCAGGCTGCTCGTCCCACCGGAGTTGCTGAAGTTGCCGTTGAACGTGAGAGTGCCGGTGGCAGCGCCGGTCGCAGTCGGACTGAAGGTCACCGTTTCGGTGCAGCTGCTGTTCGCCGCCAGCACCCCGGTGCATCCGTCGCTGATGATTGCGAAGTTGCCCGACACCGCGACGCTGCTGATGGTCACGGCGATAGCGTTGTTATTCTTCACCGTCGCGATCTTGGTCCCGCTGGTCAAACCCACTACCACACTGCCAAAGGCGGTCGTGGGCGGAAGGGTGATCGACGGGGCTACGCCCGCGCCGCTAAGCGTGACCGTGTTTGGAGCGTTCGCGGCGCCTGAGGGAACGTTCGCCGTGCCGGTAAAGCTGCCAACCGCGGAGGCGGTGAAACTTACCGTGAACACGCAGCTGTCGCCCGGCGTCCCGTTCACCGCCAGCGTCTGCCCCGAACACGGCTGGAAGTTCGCATTCAACTCGCAGGTTCCGCCGCCCGTGCAGCTCGTCTCGTCGCTCGGTCCGGTGCAGGCAGCGCCGGGATTGGCGCCCTCAACGCACGCATACATATTGACCAGCGTGCAGGTTCCGCCGCCCGTGCAGCTCGTCACGTCGCTGGTCCCGGTGCAGCTGGCGCCGGGGTTGGTGCCGCCCGCGCAGTCATAGAGCTTGACTGTTGGGAAAGCAGGATTGACGGCGCAGGTTCCTCCGTCCAGACAGCTCGTGACGTCGCTGGCGCCGAGGCAGTTGGCGCCGGGGTTGGAGCCGCCCGAGCACACATAGAGGTTGACCGGCTGGAAGTTCGGATTCAGGACGCAAGTCCCGCCGCCCGTACAGTCACTGTCCTCCGTGCATGCGGCGCCCGGGATGGAGCCGCCCAGGCACGCATCACCCGACATGGGCGTTGTGGCCGTCGAAGCGGCGATCGTACCGATCGAGACCGGGACGGCGGACTGATTCAGCGCCGTGACCCCGTTGTAGCCATAGGTCGTGGTCGTGCCCCAATTCGCGAACGTCGAGTTACCGAACGCCAGGCCGTAGGGCGTGACCTTCAACTCCGCCATCACGACCTGACCGACGGTGTTCGAGGTGCTGGTAATGTAGAGGCAGCCGGTTGGATTGGGCGTATAGACCGCCGTCATGTTGTAGCTGCCCGGCGTAAGCGTCGAGGTAGTGCATTGCGCCTGGTCGGAAGTTGGACTGCCGAGAGCTACGTCCGAGCAGATGGGCGTGGCGCCGGCATTGAACGTCACCGTGCCGCAAGTGATCGGATCTGAGGAGTCGTCGGTCACCGTCGCAGTGAAAGTCAGCGGCTGACCGTAGAGTGACGGAGTGGTGCCGCTGGTCAGGGCCAGGTTGGTGTTACTCGGCACTGCGGTGGCGGTTGGCGTTGCCGTCGGCGTCTCGGTCGCGGTCTCAGTCGGGACGATTGTTTCAGTTGGTGTCGCCGTTGCCGTCTCAGTCGCCGTCGCCGTCTCGGTTGCAGTCACGGTCGGCGTAGCTGTCGCAGTTACGGTCGGTGTTGCTGTCGCGGTCACAGTCGCGGTTGCCGTCGCGGTCACGGTCGGCGTTGCTGTTGCGGTCACGGTCGCCGTTGCTGTTGCGGTTGCAGTCACAGTCGCCGTTGCCGTTGCAGTGACAGTCGGCGTTGATGTTGCTGTCTTCGTCGCGGTCGCTGTTGCGGTCGCTGTCTTCGTTGCGGTCGGCGTGGGTGTCGCCGCAACAAAACAGGTGATTACGATCAGGCCGCCTGTGCCTGCGCCGCCTCCATCACCGGCACCGCCGCCACCTGCGCCGTAAGTGCCGCCGACTCCGCCAACAATGGTCTGAGACCCTCCGCTGCCGCCGCCTCCACTCCCGAACGCAGGTGAAGTTTCATATTCTGTGCCGTCACCGCCGGCTATCCCGAAGAAGGGAGCGACGCCTGAACCGCCCGCTCCACCAAAGCCGTTATCACCTGAGCCTCCCGGACCAGCGCTCGTCGAGGTTCCACCCGCTCCGGCATCACCCGCCCCGTTGGGCCCGGCCGCTCCTCCGCCTCCTCCAGAGCCGATGGCGGGATTGCTGGTGCCACCTGCGCCACCCGCGAACATGAAACCGGTGCCGCTTGCACCGCCGGCGCCGCCTGTATTACCCGATCCCGTTGATCCGCCCGCCGCACCGCACGAGGCGCTACTTATGCTCGTGCCGTTGAAATAAGTGCCGCCTCCGTTCGCGTCTGCCGCGCCTCCAGCTCCGATTGCGAAAGCAATGTTGTTGCCGGTCGTAAGCGAGAGGTTGCTGATCTTGCTATAGGCACCACCGCCGCCACCTCCGGATGAAGCACCGGAGGCACCGCCGGCACCGCCACCGATGCATTCAATGGTGTTATTGGAGCCGTTGCAGCTGCTCGGAACCGTCCAGCTGGTACCGGAGGTGAGGAAGATGACGGTCGTGGTCGGAATGGGCGTTGGAGTCATCGTCACCGTCGCGGTGGCGGTTACGGTTGGGGTTGCGGTCGCTGTTATGGTCGCAGTGGCAGTGACGGTCGGAGTCCTGGTCGCCGTCACGGTGGCCGTCGCAGTTGGCGTCGCGGTCGCGGTTCTGGTGGCCGTTGTGGTTGGGGTAGTCGTCGCAGTCGCGGTTGCGGTCCGGGTGGCCGTTGCAGTCGCTGTCGCGGTCTTGGTCGCGGTGACCGTCGGGGTTGGGGTCGCAGTTCTGGTCGGCGTCGGCGTGGCGCATCCGGCTCCATACCCGGTCACGACCAGGCCGTTTGCGGTAGAGAACGCGTAAGAGGTGCCCGTTCCCGCCCCCTGCAGGTAAAACGTATACGATCCCTGCGGGGTGTCGCATGCAGTCTTGATCGTCATTGTCGAGGCTGCGCAAGTGTTACCCTGACGACTAAATGTCACCGTCACGCCAGTCGGCACCGTCCATGCGGTACCCGGTGTACCCGGATCCCCGGCCGTCCCCGCCGGATTGACGAGGCTGTAAGTGACGTCGCCGCTGGTGGACGTGCAATCGACCGAATACGTCGCTCCGGTAGTTGCTCCTGTGCCTCCGGCAAGAACCGGGCTGGGTGACTGCGCCCCAAGCGTTACGCCAGTTATATGGTCGGTGAAGCGATCCTGCGCGGTCAGGCCCGAGGTCTGCCCCGTCGCCGTCATCTCGAACACGACGCCGCCGTCGGTGTCGGTAATTTCGAAATTGTTGCCGTCGGTGAATGAGCCGGTGGAATCCGCCGTGTCAGTGAATTCGGTATTTTCGTTATTAGACTGTTGAATCTGGATGAGCACTGTCTCGTTCGGCGCCCATCCGGTGCCATAAATAATGACGGGGGAGCCGGGCGGATAGTCGGGCATGTCAGTGCGGATGGTCTGGTAGGAATACATCTCGGACAGCGCCAGTGGGGTGCCCGTGCTGTCCACGCCGCCGCTCACCAGCACCTGCCCGACCGCGGGCAGCGCAAAGAAGTTGGCCGCGAACTCGTCGCGCGCAACGCTCATCATCTCGTTGGCGACGAAGGTGCCGGCGACAGGATCGTAGAGTTCGTTCGCGGTGACCGGTGCGCCCTCGCTGCTGCCGCCGGCGATCAGCACCTTGCCGTTGTACGGCAGCGTCACGCCGACGTGGCTGCTGCGCGGCGTGATCATCGGCGCGGTGAGCGTCGTGAAAGTATCAGTCGTGGGATTGAACTCTTCCGCCGTATCCAGGTCGTTGCCGTTGGCATCCTGACCGCCCTCGATCAGCACATCGCCGTTAAGATCGAGCAGCATCGACGCGCTGGCCAGAGTGCGCGCAGTGTTGAGATCGCCGACCTCGGTAACGGTGTTGCCGTTGGGATTAAAAATCTCCGCGCTGCTCAGCACTCCTGTCGTGTTCGAGCCGCCCGCGATCAGCACGGTGCCGTTGGTAAGCAGCGTGGCGGTCTGATCCTCGCGCGCATACTCCAACGAGGTCGTCAGCGCGAAGGTGCGCGTGGACGGATCGAAAATCTCGAGGTTGGCGAGTGGCGCCGTGGCGGACTCGCCGCCGGCGATCAGCACGCGGCCGTCGGCCAGCAGCGTCGCGGTGTGATGGCTGCGCGCTCGTTTCATCGCGGGCAGCTCAAGAAATTCGCCCGACACCGGATCGTATAGTTCGGCCGCCGCGACCGATTTGTTTGCGCCGTTGAGTCCGCCCGCGAGCAGGACGGTGTTGTCATTGAGGACTGTGGCGGTCAGACCGGAGACGCCGGTCGCGAGGCCGCTCGGCAAAGTTGTAAAGCTGTTGGTCGACAGATCGAAAATCTCGGCGCTCTTGAGCGGCTTGCCCGAACTGCCGACGCCGCCGACGATCAGTGCCTGGCCGTTGGGCAGCATCGCGGCGGCGTGATTCGCACGCCCCGTGTTGAGGCTGCCGGAAATCGTCCACGCGCCCGGCGCCTCGGCCGAAATCGGTAGCGCCAGCAGCAGGACGACGAACAGAGCTTTGAGGACAATAGAGCCCATGCGACCCGCGATTTTGCGGGAACCTGGATCGGCCGATTTCATATTTTATCCTTCCCGTTTCCGCTCAATTCGAGCATTGCGGGCTCGTGCAAACCCCCGAACGACGTTGCGATCTCCCCCACTCTCGCGCGAAAAAGGGCCGTCGATAAGTTCGACGGCCCTCTGCTTCTGATTCGATACGAGGACTCCTAGGGCGCCTTGCCACTACCGGACAGCGCGTACTTCTGGCTGCCGGAGCCGCCCTGATCAACAAAGGTCACCTGCCCGGCGCGACCACCGGTAGTGGTCGGGGTGAAGTCGATGCTGACCGTACAGGTGCCGCTCGGCGCGACCATAGTCCCGCTGCAACCGTCTGCCGTGATTGAATAGTCAGACGACAGTGCGCTCACCGTCGCGGAAGTGAACGACATCGTGACCGTGTTGGGGTTGGTGACCGTGATCGAGCTCGGTCCCGCAGTGGTTCCTACCGTCACCGCGCCGAAGGCAAGCGACGACGGCGAGAAGGTCGGCGCCAGCAGCGTGCCGGTGCCGGTCAGGCTGCTCGTCCCACCGGAGTTGCTGAAGTTGCCGTTGAACGTGAGAGTGCCGGTGGCAGCGCCGGTCGCAGTCGGACTGAAGGTCAGCGTTTCGGTGCAGCTGCTGTTCGCCGCCAGCACCCCGGTGCATCCGTCGCTGATGATTGCGAAGTTGCCCGACACCGCGACGCTGCTGATGGTCACGGCGATAGCGTTGTTATTCTTCACCGTCGCGATCTTGGTCCCGCTGGTCAAACCCACTACCACACTGCCAAAGGCGGTCGTGGGCGGAAGGGTGATCGACGGGGCTACGCCCGCGCCGCTAAGCGTGACCGTGTTTGGAGCGTTCGCGGCGCCTGAGGGAACGTTCGCCGTGCCGGTAAAGCTGCCAACCGCGGAGGCGGTGAAACTTACCGTGAACACGCAGCTGTCGCCCGGCGTCCCGTTCACCGCCAGCGTCTGCCCCGAACACGGCTGGAAGTTCGCGTTCAACTCGCAGGTTCCGCCGCCGGTGCAGCTCGTTTCGTCGCTCGGTCCGGTGCAGGCAGCGCCGGGATTGGCGCCCTCAACGCACGCATACATATTGACCAGCGTGCAGGTTCCGCCGCCCGTGCAGCTCGTCACGTCGCTGGTCCCGGTGCAGCTGGCGCCGGGGTTGGTGCCGCCCGCGCAGTCATAGAGCTTGACTGTTGGGAAAGCAGGATTGACCGCGCAGGTTCCTCCGTCGGTGCAGCTCGTGACGTCGCTGGCGCCGAGACAGTTGGCGCCGGGGTTGGAGCCGCCCGAGCACACATAGAGGTTGACCGGCTGGAAGTTCGGATTAAGGACGCAAGTCCCGCCGCCCGTACAGTCACTGTCCTCCGTGCATGCGGCGCCCGGGATGGAGCCGCCCAGGCACGCATCACCCGACATGGGCGTCGTGGCCGTCAACGCGGTGATCGTATCGATCATGACCGGGACCGCGGACTGATTGAGCGCCGTGACCCCGTTGTAGCCATAGGTCGTGGTCGTGCCCCAATTCGCGAACGTCGAGTTACCGAATGCCAGGCCGTAGGGCGTGACCTTCAACTCCGCCGTCACGACCTGACCGACGGTGTTCGAGGTGCTGGTAATGTAGAGGCAGCCGGTTGGATTGGGCGTATAGACCGCCGTCATGTTGTAGCTGCCCGGCGTAAGCGTTGAGGTAGTGCACTGCGCCTGGTCGGAAGTTGGGCTGCCGAGGGCTACGTCCGAGCAGATGGGCGTGGCGCCGGCATTGAACGTCACCGTGCCGCAGGTGATCGGGTTTGCGGAGTCGTCGGTCACAGTCGCGGTGAAAGTCAGCGGCTGACCGTAGGGTGCCGGAGTGGTGCCGCTGGTCAGGGCCAGGTTGGTGTTACTCGGCACTGCGGTGGCGGTTGGCGTTGCCGTCGGCGTCTCGGTCGCGGTCTCAGTCGGCACGATCGTTTCAGTTGGTGTCGCCGTGGCCGTCTCAGTCGCCGTTGCCGTCTCGGTTGCAGTTACGGTTGGCGTCGCTGTCGCGGTCACGGTTGGCGTCGCTGTCGCGGTCACGGTCGCGGTTGCCGTCGCGGTCAGGGTCGCCGTTGCTGTTGCAGTCACAGTCGGCGTTGCCGTTGCAGTCACGGTTGGCGTTGCCGTCGCGGTCACGGTCGCAGTGGCCGTTGCAGTCACAGTCGGCGTTGCCGTCGCCGTCACAGTCGGTGTTGCCGTCGCAGTGACAGTTGGCGTTGCCGTTGCGGTCACAGTCGGTGTTGCCGTCGCGGTCACGGTTGCTGTAGCTGTCGCCGTTTTAGTTGGCGTAGCCGTCGCGGTCACAGTGGGCGTTGGCGTTGGTCCGACCAGGTAGGTCAGGACGATGAGACCTTGCTGTCCCGAACCGCCTGCTTCAGCGCTGGTGCCGCCGCCGCCGCCCGCTGCTCCGTAGGTGCCGCCCGCACCGCCTGGATTGGCCGGAGATTCGTCGCCGCCGCCACCGCCGCCGCCCGAGCCATAGGCTGGCGATGTTGAGTATTCCGTACCGTCGCCGCCGGCACCGCCGGGGCCTCCGTTGCCACCCGCCCCGCCTGCTCCACCGCTGCCGGCGTCGCCGGTGCCTCCCGCTCCGCCGTTCGAACTGGTCGGTGTGCCTCCGACGGCTCCTGTGCCGTTAAGTCCCGCTGCACCGCCGCCGCCGCCACCGCCGCGGGAAGTAGTAGCCGTGAAGCCGCCGCCGCCGCCGGCAAATTTCGGCGATCCTACGTCAGTGGTCGTGGTGTTTGCCGCGCCGGCTGCGGTTGTAGTCCCGCTCGCGCCGCCTTTTGCTGCGCAACAGACACCTGCCGTGCACGTCAAGCTCGTGGCGTTAAACCAGGTTGCGCCGGTCGTCGAGGGCGAGCCACCAGCCGCGCCAAGTTGAAAGCTGATGCTGTTGCCGGGCGTGACGGTCAGAGTTGCGAGCTGAGCGTAGTCGCCACCCGCACCGCCGCCGCCTCCATGATTGCCGGCGCCACCGGTCGAGCCGTTACCGCCGGCTCCGATGCACTCGGCCATTACCGAAGTGACGCCGGGCGGAACTGTCCAACTGGTGCCGGAAGTCAGAACGGTGGTGGTTGGCGTTGGGGTCGGCGTCGCGGTTGCGGTTACGGTCGCAGTGGGTGTGGTGGTCGCGGTCGCGGTGGCTGTCTTAGTCGGTGTCGCGGTCGCGGTCTTCGTTGGGGTCGGTGTGGCGCACGCGTTCACGACCAATGTGGCCGTAGACGACGTCGCCGTGCCGCTTGTGCCACCAGTGCCAGTGGCAGTTACGGTGAAATGGTAAGTGGCTGCGGGCGTGGTGCCGCACGTCGTGCCTATGGTCAACGTCGAAGTCCCCGAACCACCGAAGGCGGCACCGGTGACGGGGTTCGTGCCGAAATTCACAGTCGTCCCCGCTGGCTGACCCCCAGTAAAAGTAGTTGAGAGAGTCGCTTCCTGGCTGCTCACGCTGAACGAAAAGTCGACCGTAACGCCGTAGTTGCCGGTGGTCCCGCCAGCGGTAACGGTCTCTGATGAGCTGCTGAGGGTGACGCTGGTTACGCTATCGGTGAACCGGTCCTGCGCGGTCAGGCCCGAGGTCTGCCCGGTCGCTGTCATCTGGAACACGACGCCGCCGTCGGTGTCGGTAATCTCGAAATTATTGTAGTCGGTGAATGCGCCGGTGGAATCGGCAGTGTCGGTGAATTCTTCGGTCTCGTCGTTGGACTGCTGAATCTCGATGAGCACCGTCTCGCCGGGCGTCCATCCCGCTCCGTAGATAATCACTGGCGAGCCCGGCGAATAGTCGGGCTTGTCGGTGCGAATGGTCTGATATGAAAACGTCTCGGACAGAGCCAGCGGGGTGCCGTTGCTGTCCACGCCGCCGCTCACCAGCACCTGCCCGACCGCGGGCAGCGCAAAGAAGTTAGCCGCGAACTCGTCGCGCGCAACGCTCATCGGCTCGTTGGCGACGAAGGTTCCGGTGACAGGATCGTAGAGTTCGTTCGCAGTGACCGGCGCGCCGTCGCTGGTGCCGCCGGCGATCAACACCTTGCCGTTGTAGGGCAGGGTCAGCCCGATATGCCCGCTGCGCGGCGTGATCATCGGCGCCGTGAGCATCGTGAAAGTAGCAGTCGCAGGGTCGTATGATTCGGCGCTGTTCAGGTCGGTGCCGGTCGCATCCTGGCCGCCTTCGATCAACACCGTGCCCTCGATATCAAGCAGCAGCGACGCGGTCGCCAGCGTGCGCGCTTCGTTGAGGCTGCCAACCTCGGTCACCGCGCCGCTGTCAGGATTGAACAGCTCGGCGCTGGCCAGCGGTCCCGACGCGTTCGAGCCGCCGGCTATCAGCACCGTCCCGTCGTAGAGCAGCGTGGCGGTATGATCCTGCCGGGCGAACTCCAGCTTGCCGGCAGCCGTAAAGGTTTTGCTGGTAGGGTTGTAAACCTCGAGGTTGGCGAGCGGTCCCGATGCGTTACTGCCGCCGGCTATCAGCACGCTGCCGTTGAGCAGCAGGGTGGCAGTATGATGGCTGCGCGCCTTGGTCATCGCAGGCAGCGCGGTGAATGTATTCTGGGTTGGATCGTAGAGTTCGGCGGCCGACCTGGGCGCGCCGGAACCGTTGAGTCCGCCGGCAAGCAGGACGGTGTTGTCGTTGAGGACGGTTGCAGTCATACCCGAAGCGGCGGTCGGGAGGCCGGTCGGCAAGGTGGTAAACGAGTTGCTGGTGAGGTTGTAGATTTCGGCGCTCTTGAGCGTCGCGCCCGACTCGCTGATGCCGCCGGCGATCAGTGCCTCGCCGTTGGGCAGCGTCGCAGCGGCGTGATTCGCGCGCGCCGTGTTGAGGCTCCCGGAAACCGTCCACTCGCCAGGCGCCTGGGCCGAAATCGGCAGCGCAAGCAGCAGGACGGCGAACAGCGCCTTAAGGACAATAGAGCCAACGCGACCCGCAAATTTACGGGAACCTGGATCGGCCATTTTCATATATTATCCTTCCCGTTTCCGCTCGAACCGGCAGCGGCGGGTGCGTATAAACTCGCGAAAAACGTTGAAATATCCCCCTCGCGCCCCCGTGGCGACAGCCCCCGGCGCCGCGAAACGAGGCTGTGTTTAGCACAAAACGCCTACCTTGAGCAAACAGTACGCAAGATAGGTCAATAGAGTGTTCTGAAAACCATCAAAAATTGAAGATTCGCCCTGTCCGGCCCCGCCAAGAACAATTAGCAGAGAAACCTTACTTTAAGATTTTGTCACCGAAAGGCGCGCGCAGAGTTGGAGGCTAGTCCACCCGCCAGGTGAATCGCTCGGGGCGGACGCGCAAAAGGTCCAAGAAGCAATCTGTTAGCCGGATGCAAACCGAACGTCATCACTGCCAATCACAGCTTGTTTTCGGACGGGCCGCGATGCTCTCGGCTTGTGCCGGAGATCGGCGACTTCAGAGTGGACGGCTAGCGGCGGTTGCCTTTCCCGCTCAAGTTGACCACCTGCGGACTGTTGGCGGCGTTGTCGACGAGCGGCAGGTCGCCGGTCAGCTTCCCGATAGCGGTAGGTCTGAAGGCAACGGTGATTGAACAGCTGCCATGTGCGGCCACGCTGGCGCCGCACGAATTGGTCTGCACGAAGTCACCGGTGACCGACATTTCAGTAAAGCGCACAGTTGCCGCGCTCTTGTTAGTCACTTTCAAGACTTTGGCGCGGCTCATGGTGCCGACTTTCTGAGCAGCGAATTTCAACTTGGCAGGCGAGACTGACAGTGCACCGGGCGTGGCCGTCGCGGTAGGCGTCGTCGAGGCGGTCGGCGTCGCGGTCACAGTCGCAGTGGCAGTTATGGTCGGCGTCGCAGTCAAGGTCGGCGTCGCCGTTGCGGTACGAGTCGGCGTTGCTGTGCGAGTTGGCGTTGCGGTACGAGTCGCAGTCGGGGTTGGGGTCGGAGTCGCGGTGGCAGTTGGCGTTGGCGCCGGCGTCGCGCACGCAGCGGGTGTCGCCGAGGCGGAATCGCCAACGAGAAAGACATGTGCCTGGTACGGCTGAAATACGCCATAGAAAGTCGTGCTGGTGTTGGGCGCGCACGTCACTCCGGTATCGTAATCGAGGACGGTGGTGGCGGGCTCAGCCAGCGTGAACTCGGCCGCGACGGGCGCCGCGGTGTAGTTGTAGGAGAACAGGTAGCGGGTGCCGTCGCTGCCGATCTTGGTCTTGGTGAAGACAGTGCCGGCGGCGGAGTTGGCGGTTATCACGGGGGCGTCGGGACTGAGCAGCACCGGCTCGAGCGATTTGATCTCGGTGGTCACGTTGATCAGTTCCTGGTAGAGCGCCGCCTTCTCGGCCGCATTTGTGACGTCATAGAGAGCGCGCACGCCGTAGGACCAATAGAAGAGGCCGGTCGCGCCCTCGACGATCGCCATCCAGCTCATGTCGTGCAGTTGCTGCTGAGTGGGCCACGCGCCCGCAACGGTCAACTGGAAGAACTGGATGACGGTCCATACCGGGCGCGCGCCGTGTCCAGCCTGGTACGCGGCGCGAGTCCAGTCCGCAACTTCGGCGATGTCGTTGCCGCTGGCGAGGGCGAGCGGGTAGGGGTCAACCCCGATGACGTCCACGGTGTCCTTCCACAAACCGAGGTCGAGCGGATGGTCAAGCACGGCCAGGGTGAAGCCCGAGGGGTCGCCGCCTTTGAGGAGCGAATACTGGTTGAAGGTTTCAGGCTGATCAGTGCTCGGCGGCTCGTCCTGAACGTAATACCCAACCACGCCGGGGTCGGACGACAACGCGGCGGCATAGTCGGAGGTCAGTTGGTCCTGATCGTCGGTGCCGAACTCGGCGGCGAGGGCGGTCGGGAAGTTCTTGTTGCCGGTGTAGAAGTCGTTGACCGTCGGCAGAAAGGTCATGCCGAAACTCTTCATCGCAGTGGTGTAGGCGGTAATCGCCGGGGTCGGCGCGTTGGTGAGATAGTAGTTGATGATCATGTTGATCGGCGCCTGCGCGATCGCGGTCAGCTCCTTCACGTAGGACGCCGGCGCATACGACCATCCGGTGGTGTCGTAGATACCGAGCACGAAGTGCGGGTTGCCGTCGATGAAGTGGGCGAGGTTGGCCGGGTCGATCCAGGCCTTCATGCCCGCGCGCACCGAGGCGTCGAGCTTGACGACAGTGTAGGGGGTCTGCGTCATCAGCACGTTGCCGCTGGAATCCTCAAGCTTGCCCTCGACCTGGTAGCTGCCCGACGGCAGCGCGCTCATGTCGAGGGTGCCGGTGAACTCGGTCGCGGTGGGAGTGAAGGCGTTGCTGGCGACAATATTGCCGCCGGCATCGAGCGCGTCCAATTCGACTTGCAGGGCGCCGAGCGAAGTTCCGCTCGGCGGCGTGACGGTCAGGTCCATGCTTACGACCTGGCTTTGATCCGAGAACATCAGTCCGCGGTAGTTGGGGTAGAGCAGAAAGGTCTGCAGTCCCGGCGGTATCTCCTGTTGCACCGACAGGTTGGCGAACCACGCGTTGCCGGTCGGGATGGTGCCGTAGGTCTCAAGGCGGAACGACGCGGTCTTGCCGGCGGTGACGCTCACATGCTGCCGGGTCGCGCTGGTCCAGTCGGTGGTGCCGTTGACAACCGGCGAATAGTTGTAGTCGTAGAGAAAGAACATTGCGCCGTCGAGCAGACTCGCGCCGCTGAAATCTTCGGTCTTGATCTGGCCGCTGATCGTGTACTCCTGCCCGCCGGCGACGGCGAGCGTGTTGATTGCGATCGCGGGTGCTTTAGGATCGCAAGTCCCCGGATTGGTCAATTCGAGGCTGGCGCCGCCGTTGGGAGCCGGCGTAGTTGGGTCGAGGCCGAAGCAGGTGCTCGGAAATGACCAACCGGTGGTGCCCAGCGAAAAGTCGCCGTTCACGAGCAGGTTGGAACTCAACGACCAGCCGGTTACCGGTGCGGTCAAGCCGCCGTCAACGAGAGTCTGGGCGAAGCCGGGAGATATTAGGACGAGTGACAGAGTATATAGTAGTATTACTAAGACGCCACATCTAGCTAATGATGTAGTAGCTATTGATGTAATAGCTAATGATGTACAGTAGCGACGCCGATGCGACATGAACGTTGCCCCCGTTTGAGTCGATGCGGATGGTGCAATCGCCCAAGGAGCAACTTCTCTGCCGCTGCATGTGGGTCATCGGTCGATACTCACTGATGTCCCAAGGTGAAACGTTCTGTCGCGTGACCAGGCACGATCTTCGCGCCGATGATTCGCGATGACACTTCGGGTCGCAAACTTGAGATAATCTGCGACGCGGAATTGGCGGGGCTGTCCGAAACCGGGCAGCCTCGAACTGGCTCACGCGCCAGTTACGTGGCATAGTGGCGACCGCAATTTACTGCGCATCCAGGTAGCGGAGAGAATCTGTGTTGGGAAGGGATAAAGGTTAACGCTTGAGTTCGGCAACGCCTTCGAGCACTTCGTCCGCACCACCGCTGCATGTCGTAGTTCTCATGCCTCTTCGCGATGACTGGGCCTCCGCCGCGGAACTAATCCGTCGTCTCGATCGAACCGTCGCTTCGTATCCGTGCACGCTTGATGTCTTGCTGGTCGATGATGCGTCACTTCAAGTCTGCAATGGCGCAGACTTTCAATCGCAGCTCGCCGCGGTGCGAACCATCAGGACGCTGCGGCTGCGCCGCAATCTTGGCCATCAGCGCGCGATCGCCATCGGCCTGGTCCATGTCCAGCAGAACATGACCTGCGATGCAGTCCTCGTGATGGATGCCGACGGCGAGGATACGGCTGACGGCGCCCTGCAGCTCATCCGCGCTTTCTCTGACATCAACCGCAATCATGATGCGGGTGCGATCTTCGCGGAGCGGAGCCGCAGGACGGAGTCTTTGGTTTTTCGGTCCTTCTATCAGATTTACAAGATCGTGCATCGCCTCTTAACCGGGGTCAGGGTACGAGTGGGAAATTTCAGCATTCTGCCGTCGAGCTACCTCGCCACGCTCGTTGTCATGTCCGAGATGTGGAATCACTATGCGGCGGCGTTCTTTCGTTCGGGACTTCCGTTCACGACGATTCCTATTCCGCGCGGACACAGGATCGCCGGAAGGTCCAGGATGAACTTCGTCACACTGGCCGCGCACGGCATAAGTGCGATTTCAGTATTCGGCGACGTGGTCGGCGTGCGGCTGCTGATTGCGTCGATGGCCGGGTCACTGCTGGCCCTGCTCGGCATCGTTGCGGTTTTTATCGTCCGGTTCTTCACCGATATGGCGATCCCGGGTTGGGCTACTTACGCTTCGGGCGCGTTGGCCATCATCCTGGTGCAGTTCATCACCATGGCGATCAGTTTCACTTTCATCATGCTTTCGAACCGGACCAACCTGAGCTTTGTGCCGCTCCGTGACCATTCACTGTTTGTGGCCGGGGTTGAAATCATCTACCGCAATGACTGATTTCAGCTATGTCGGAACGGAACTGGAACTTTTCGCAACCGCGCACAACTGGAAGTCTTACCTGTCAGACCGCATCCGGCCATTCATCGCCGGCGACGTCCTCGAAGTCGGCGCCGGCATCGGCGCCAATACGCGCTACCTCGATCGAGGCGGGAATCCCCGGTGGGTCTGTCTCGAGCCCGATCAATCAATCGCGGCCAGGTTGCGCGTGAACCTGGAGCAAACCAACGCATCGCGCGGTTACGAGGTCGTGTGCGGACCGCTGCAATGCCTGAAGGCGAGTCCACGCTTCGACACCATTATCTATATCGACGTTCTCGAGCATATCGAGCACGATCGCGAGGAGTTGGAGGCCGCGGCGATCCTGCTCAAAGCCGGAGGCCGGCTGATAGTCCTGTCGCCCGCTCATCAGTACCTCTTCAGTCCCTTCGATGCCGCCATCGGACATTGCCGACGCTATGACCGACGAACGCTACGAACCATCTCACCCGCCGGCCTGCGTCTCGAGCAATTATGGTATCTGGATTCGGTTGGTCTTTTGCTCTCGTTCGCCAACCGACAATTTCTGCGGCAATCGATGCCGACCAAAGCGCAGATTCGGTTTTGGGACCAATACATAGTTCCGGCCTCGAGAGTCCTTGACCGATGCTCTTTTGGCTCGCTGGGAAAGTCGATCGTGGGAATTTGGCGCCGGGAGGCAGGATGAGGTGAGAACGACTCTTTCCCGAATAGCTGACACCGACCTCGAGCCTCGCGCAGCCAATACTGTCCTTGTCGTGATTCTGGCGGGGGTAGGCTTCATCTCGATTCTGAGCGCATATGAAAAGCCGTTTTGGTTCGACGAGATACTGACGGTCATCATGTGCCGCATCCCGAGCGTCTCGAAGCTATGGCAGGCTCTCAACAATGCGGCAGATACCAATCCTCCGCTCTTCTATTTGATCGCCGGCTGGGCGCATCGGCTAATCCCGGGCGATCACGTGGCGTATCGGTTCCCCTCCATCCTGGGATTGCTGGCAGCAATCTTCTGCACCTACCTCATCCTTTGCAGAAGAATTGATCGCTTGTCAGCAATCGTAGGCGCGGCATTTCTTCTATGCACCCCGCTGGTGTCTTACGCAGTCGAAGCACGGCCGTATGCTTTGGTGGCAGGTTTCGTCTCAATCGCGATTCTGGCCTGGCAGCGCACCGACGAATCAAAGCTCTACTCGATCCTGATGGGTGTCGCACTGGCGATTGCACTTTCTCTGCACTACTACGCAATTTTCGTTTGGCCGGCATTCGCGCTGGCCGAAGCAACGGTGTGGTTACACGGGCGGCGTTTCCGGATTGGCACGTGGATAGCGCTAGTCTTAGGCACTGCGCCACTATTTATCTTCGCACCGCTATTAATACACCTGCGCCGGTACTACGGACGGAACTTCTGGTCACGCCCCAGTTTCGGCCAGATCTTTTCCGCGCCGAGCGCGCTGTACAACTTCCTGGATTACTGGGTCTGGTGTTTCACGATTGGAGTGATTGCAGTTCTCGTACTTTGGAGCTTGCGCAAATCGGTGAAAGGTTATTTATCGGAGCCACGAGAAGCAGGCGAACCTGCGCTGCCGATCGAAGAATCAGCACTGATAGCCGTGCTCCTGTTGCTGCCGGTGTTCGCCGTTCTCGCGGCCAAAGTCAGCGGCGCAGGGATGGCGTTCCGATACATGCTGCCGACGGTCCTCGGTGCTTCCCTGGCGGTTGGATTTTTGACGAACAGAGCGTCCCGCGCAGTCAGGGTAGTCGTGCTGATACTTGTTCTCGCGAACTACGGATTGTCGTCGCTCCCGGTGATGAAGAAAGCCCTGACTGGATCGCTACTCGCAAGGCGAGTTGCGGCTGCACGTCAGGGCAGCGCGATTCTCGCCGAGTATCAGAAGTTCGGACTGCCGATTGTCATCGGTCGTGGAAGTAACTATTTGCCCATGATCTACTACATGCCGGCCGGACAAACCGCCAGCCTGTATGCGCTGGCAGACCCTCACGCGGCAGCCAGGTATCTTGGTTCCGACTCCGCGGATCTTGCTCTCCTCGCCTTGCGGCCGTACTTCCCGCTTCAAGTCGAGGACTACCATAGTTTTGCTTCAAAGAACCGGGAGTTCATCCTGGTCTCGCTGCACGCGCAACGTCCCGACTGGTGGCCTTTCCGGCTTTCGCATGATGGTGACACTTTGACCGTCGTTTCAGCGGACAAGGGGAGGCAGGTTTACAAAGTGACCCTGAACTCGCAGCAAGTTCCCGATAGCGAAGGACCTGCGGGCACGGAAGGGGCCGATACCGACAGCCAGGAACCGGCCGGCGAAACAGACCATTGAGTTCAAGATTTGGTCCTGACAGCACCGAACTCGATCAGTTTGGTTGCCGGCTTTCAAGGCCGCGCTATGCCCCGACGGCAGATACATGGCATAGTTGCGGACCGTAGTTTTGATATGTAGCGGAGAGAAATATCGCCACAATGCCCCCCAACGCGAACCAGGCGGCGCCCTCGGAAACGGCGCCCGATATCAACCCCGCAGACGCAAGCGATCTCTTTGAGGAAACCCCTCGCAAACTCACGGAGACGCTGCTCAAAACATTCTTCACCGGTCTCACCTGGACTGCCGCGGCGCGCGGACTCACCTCGGTTGGCACCGCTGCGCGTTACGTAGTCTTCGTGCGATTGCTCAGACCCTTCGACTTCGGCGTGATTGCCAGCGCGACATTGGTTTGCGCGGCATTGAGTGCGGCAACCGAGACGCGCATGGGGCAGGCACTGATTCAGCAACAGGATCGGATCGATCCGTATCTGGACACGCTATTCACCACCGGTGTGATCCGCAGCCTTATCATCGGGGTGATCATGGTCGTGTTCGCGCGACCGCTGGGGAACTTCTTCCATCTGGGCAACTCCTACACAGTGTTCTGGGCGATGGTGCCGCTTCCAATCCTGCGCTCGATTCAAAGCCCCCGCATGATTTCGCTTTATCGGCGTCTCGATTTCCATCTGGTGACCGTCCTGAACGTTTCGGAGGTTTCGGCAAGCTTCGCATTCGGTCTTATGGCCGTTCTGTACTGGCGCGATTGGCGCGGTCTGGTCTTCTCGATGCTCGCCGGAGCGGCGACGCAGGCCATCATGACCTACTATCTGTTTCCTCATCGACCGCGCCTGGGTTTCAACCTGGATCGCGCGAAAACGCTGCTGTCGTTCGGATTGTGGTTCAGCGGCGGCGTGTTGTGCGAATTTATTGCAAAGCAACTCGACAATCTGACCGTGGGCCGTCTGTTCGGGCCGGGGGCGCTCGGTGACTACCAAATGGCCTTTCGTGCAGGCGAGATGCCGGTCGGTGAATTTACGATGGCCACGGCAGTCGTGACATTTCCGATGGCGGCTCGGTTGCGCGGCGACCGCCGCGCCAGGATGCGGCTGTTCTGGTCGATCATGGCGGTCGTCGGCGTGGTCGGGATCGGATACACCGCGATTATTTTCGCCTTTGGTCCGCAACTCATCATGCGGTTGTTCGGGCCAGCCTGGATTCGCGCCGCGAATCCGCTGAAGGTTCTGTGCGTGTACGGACTCCTGCAAGGGTTCATGGTGGTCGGTCGAAGCTTTCTTGGCGGACTGGGAAAACCGAAACGCTACTTGCTAGCGTCGGCCACTCGCGCGGTGGTCCTGGCGATCGCTATCTACCCGCTAACAGCATGGCACGGCCCGACCGGTGCTGCGGTCGCAGGCGTCGTGTCGATTCTGGTCGCGATACCGATGATGCTCTACCTGCTGTATTCGACGAATTAGGACGGCGCGATGAGTGACGTCAGCACGGCGCCGGCGGGATCGAGGCCCACGCGCTATCCGCTGGTCAGCATCGTAATCAACAACTACAACTACGGCCGTTATTTGCGCGCCGCAATTGACAGCTCACTCGCGCAAACTTATCCGCAGGTCGAAGTAGTCGTGGTCGATGACGGCTCGACCGACGACTCGCGGGAGATCATCGAATCTTACGGCAAGCGTATCCTGTCCGTGATCAAGGACAATGGCGGGCAAGGGTCGGCGTTCAACGCGGGGTTCGTGGCCAGCCACGGCGAGATCGTGATCTTCCTGGATGCCGACGATGAATTGCTGAGTAATGCGATCGATCGGGTGACAGCGGCATGGCGTCCGGGCGTGGCGAAGATCCAGTTTCAGCTCGAACTGATAGATGATAGCAGCAAGTCACTGGGCCTGCTCGTGCCGCAGTACAACGGGTTCGTACCGAACGGAGACGTCAGGGATCGAATCACTCGCTTCGGTGAGTATCCCACCCCGCCCTCAAGTGGCAGCGCATACTCGCGCGCCGTTCTGAACCAACTGATGCCGCTGGACGAAGCTATATGGCTTCTTGCGGCAGACAGGCCGCTGTTTTTCCTGACGCCTTTTTTCGGCGATTTGGTATCGCTGTGTACGCCATTGGGCCGTTATCGGATTCATGCCGCCAACGACTCGCGTCTCAAGGGCCGCCATCTGGAAGCGCTTCACCGGCGATTGAGCGCGCCGTTTTTTGTCCCGGAGACGATTTGCCGTCTCGCGGCGTCGAAGGGAATCAAACTAGATCCGCAGGTGCTGGGCTCAACCTCGCGGGAAGTAAAACTCAAGATGGCTTCCGTTCGCCTCGATCCAAAGACTCATCCGATCGCGGGAGACACGCGGCTCCGGTTGCTCGTGAAGGGAATTAAAGCGTCGTTACGTGAACCGGATATGAGTGCCACGCTTCGCGCGAAACAGATCGCGTGGTTTGTCCTGATGGCGAGCGGACCGATGGCGATCGTCTCGCGTCTCTCCGCGCCCACTCGATAGCCGCGGCTGATTGGCTTCGCCGCGACTCGAATCGCGAATCCTGCCGGCTACCGATCGACCACTTTGAGAACCATAGGCTTCGCAGAAGCGTAATTCTGTTCGAGCACCAGATTTACGGTTCCTGGAACTTCCCGCAGGAAGTAGAAAACCTGCGAGCTTCTCGTGAATGGTGTCCAACCCTTCGGCCGGCGCGTGTCGGGCCCCGCTATCAATTTCAGGCCTGGACCGGAGTTTTTAACCACACGCCAAGTTGCGTCGTCGTAACGAGCCAGCGGAACCGTCACGATCAATCGCTGCCCGACCGCAAGCGCTACGGTCTGACCGGTGTCCATTATGTTGACCCTGATCTGGACCTTGCTCACCGGGCGCTCTGTGGAGGAAGAAGGCGCGGCAAAGATGAATAAAGCCAAGAGCGTGAATCCCGCGAGCAGGCCGCACTGACGGAGTATTCGTTTGTACATGGTTGCTGTTAGCCTCTGACCAGAACTCCTACCACACCGCGCGTTGCCGAAAAAGCGCGCGACAGTCGCGAATCCCCACCTCTGGCCTGCTCGCCCATAAACGGACCCGCCTTGGCCTAAATCAGCCCGCGTCGGGTGACCGCTAGCAAACTGAATCGCTTTTGAGTAAGTTAGCGCGCTGACCGGCAATCGACTCGTATTGTCGCGTTAATCTAGAGAGCTGACTGCATGGCGTCACCGCAGACATTCAACAGGGGCAGAGAATATCGCGAGGAACCTCTACAGCCCTGGGCGCTGGAGTCCCCGCCCCGAAACGCGCTTGCGCTCGCAATCAAACGCCTTATTGATATCTGCGGCGCGCTGGCCGGCTTGGTGGTCGGCATGGTCGCGTACCTCGTCTACAATAGGCGGATTCGTCGCCAATCGGGTGGCTCGGTCATCTTTCGCCAGGCGCGCGTCGGCGAGGGTGGTCGCGAGTTCGAGATGTACAAACTCCGAACGATGAAAACCGATGCTGAAGTGGCATTGGAGAAGCTCCACGCGCACAACGAGATGCGCGGACCGGTTTTCAAGATCCGCGACGACCCCAGAATCATTCCGATCGGAAAATGGCTCAGAAAATATCACGTGGACGAATTGCCCCAGTTCTGGAACGTGCTCAAAGGCGACATGAGCCTCGTCGGACCGCGCCCGCCGACGCCTGCCGAAGTCGAACGATACGCGCCCCATCACCTGATGCGGCTGAGATCGAAGCCGGGGCTGACCGGGTCGTGGCAGCTCTACGGCAACTCAGTCAGCGACTTCGAGGATATCGTCAAGCTCGACTGCCGCTACATCGACCAGTGGTCGCTGTGGCTCGACCTGAAAATTCTGGTGAAGACTATTCCCAAGATTCTCAGGGGCGGAGGATGGTAACGTTGCAGGGTAGATGACGATAGCATCCGCAGTTCGCGCAGTGATTCGAGATCAGGGCATCCTGAAACTTCCACGCATTGCGCTCGATTCTCTCAAGCTCCTGGATTTTCACATTTTCGCTATCAATCGTGGAGATTTGTCGGCGCCGGTTCCGATGCCCGACGGCGTCGCTGTCTATGCCGACTCTTTGGATCGACTCAAGCGCGCTCGCGAAAAGCTGCACGACCTGCCCAACGAATTCTGGCGCGATCGCCTCAACGGCGCGTTGCATTGCGCTACGGTCGAGTTCAACGGCGAACTGGCGGGCGTATTGTGGGTGTACGATTATCCGGCCGATCGTCCGATAGTTGTCCTGGAACCGGGCGAATCGGAGTTGACGACGACTTTCACGCTGGAAAAGTTCCGCGGGCGCGGACTCTACCGCGCGCTGCTGTGGACGGCGACTGAATGGCAACTGCGTCAGCGTCCGCGCCTGTTCATGGTCGTCGACAGCCACAATCAAACCCCGATGAAGGCGGTGCTCGAAGTCGGTTACCGCGAGGTCGGCGTAGTCCGGCGCCGCGCGATCCACGGGCCGAAGTTTTCGATTGCGAAGATGAAGTGCGTATAGGCACTATCGAGTTATGCTGCGACTGACTAATCGATTGGCTATTGTGCCGGCGGTCCTCTGGCTATTGACGATAGCGTTGGCCGGCGCCGGGCGTTGCGATGGCATCGTGACGGGCGGGCTCGACGAGCTGGTGACGGGAGAGGTTTTGGGGCCGAATCTGCTGGTCAACGGCGATCTGCACGCCGGACTCAAAGGGTGGACGCTGGTCGATCCTGCATGCTTCAGCCTCGACGGCAGCGGCAGCAACGCCAGCCTCCGAATGCAGTTGCCATGCGGCCAGCAATATCCGTACGCGGAGAACGCCGCGCAATGTCCCACCGGCATGTACACGATTTCGGCCGATATAAAAACTCAGAATACGATTCCACCCAGAGTGCGTGCCGGCGCCCGAGTCCGTCTGCTCCAGGTCGCTCAGCATAAGTGGGCGTTCACCAAGGCGGTTTCAGGTACCACCGACTGGGCTACTTCGGAGAAAGCGCACGTCCAGGTTGTGGACGGCAGCGTCGGCGTGTTCCGCGCGGAGGCGTTGGGCGAGGTCACAGGAACGTCGTGGTTCAAAAACTTTTTCGTACGCCGCGAGAATCCGCCCGCACTGGATACCTTTCTGCTCTATCCGAACTACCGGGGATTGATGTTCAGCGACCAGAGCCAGGTCGCGCGGGTCGCGATCGAGGTTAACCCTCCCGAGAACACGACGATGGCGCAGCTCCACGTGGGGCTCGATCTGACGGACGCGGCCGGCAAAGTTCTCTCGACGCAAAAACTCTCGCCGCCGGCCGACGGCTCGATGGTCGCGACGGTGGACATGACAAGTCTGCCGCCTGGAAAATATCGGGTGCAGGGATACCTCGAAGGGCCGGGCAACAAGCGAATCCTCACGCAATCGTCATACACGATCGCCAAAGTCGGCGGCGCGACGCATGACACGATGAAAGCGTGGATCGACGAGAACAATATTATTCACATGGGCGGCAAGCCCAGGTTTGTGATCGGCATCTACGATACGACCGGCTTTGCCAATCGAGCCAGTTACTTCGCGCCGCGATTGGAGGCGATAGCCAAGGCGCCGATCAACATGATGATCAATTACTTTCTCTCCAACGGCAAAGCCGAGGTGATCTATCCTTACACCGAGGCGATGGCGCCGTTGGGGATTTATTACCTGGCAAGCGTGAACGCTTTTTTTCCGGAGATGAAGCCCTATCCGAGGTGGGCGCGCATCAGCGGCGTCGGCCCCGACGAGGTGATCACTCAATACGCCAAAGCATTAGCCGGCGATTCGCATGTCGTCGGTTACTACACGTGCGACGAGTGCGCCAGCGAGGTCCAGCCACGGACATTCCATCAGTACAGCCTGATCAAGCAGAATGACCCGGGCAGTATTACCTTCGCGGTGGAAAATCTTCCCGGCGAATATAAGTACTGGCGCGACACTGTCGATGTGCTCGGGGTCGATCCCTACGTTATCGGCAGCACCAAGGACATGAGCAACGTCGGCGATGTTACCCGGAAGATCATAAGCGCCGTCCATGACGCGCGTCCGGTGTGGGTGGTGATCCAGTTTTTCCGGGCGACGATGCTCTCGCACTTTCCCACCGAGCAGGAACTGCACGACATGAGCTGGATGGCTATCACCGAAGGCGCGCGCGGAGTCTTCTATTGGTCATACGGTCTGCGCGGACTCGATTGGGGCAAACGGGATCCGGTCCTTCGCCAGCAGCGCTACGACGAGCTGGTCAACGTGACTAAAGGAATCAGCGCGCTGGAACCGGTACTGCTCGCGCCGGATAGGCCCATACTCTCCGCAAATTCGGCGTCAGGCGCCGTGATTACCAAAGAGAAGGACCTGATGGACGGAAGCCGCTACCTTATCTCGTACAATCACAGCGGCAGCAACGTTGACGCGAGTTTCACGCTGCGGCGGCAGGCACACGCGGTGTTAGTGGAGGGCGAGAATCGTTCGGTAACGCCGGAGCCGGGCGGCGCTGAATTCAAAGATACCTACGCTCCATTTCAGGCTCACGTCTATAAGATAGATTGACGGCGCGGGTGATTCTTTAAGATCTTTTGCGAGTGCGCTAAGGTTTTTGATCGGCCCCGCCTCACAATGAATAACAGCAAAGTATTGCGACTCCCCGGCTTCATTCATGTGGGACCGCCTCGCACCGGTACGACCTGGTTGCATGAAGCGTTGAAGGGTCACATCGGGCTGCCGAAGGTCAAGGAGACGCGATTTTTCGATTCCCACTACGATCGCGGAGTCGAGTGGTACTGCGACAGGTTCGATGATTATCCGGCCGATGTTCCCGCTGGCGAGATGGGTCCCACCTACTTCTCGAATGCGGTCGCGCGAGAAAGAATCAAGCTTCATATTCCGGACTGCAAGATAATCGTCACTTTTCGCGAGCCGGCGTCGCGGCTGTATTCGATGTATCGGCTGACTCGAGCGGGACGCCATCCGGCGGAAGATACGTTCGAGGGATATTGGCGATACAAGATCGATTGCGGCGGGGATTTGTGCAGCTATGCCGTTCAGCTTGAGCGATGGCAGGCCGCATTTGGCAGGTCACGGGTGCTGGTGCGGTTCTACGATGATCTGAATTCGGACCCGCAAGGATACCTGGACTCGGTCTGCGACTTTATCGCAGCGCATCGCGTCGCGCTGGATTCCGCGAAGGTCGGCGATGCGAAGGTATATTCGGCGCCGGTAGCCGCGCGCTCGAGCGCTATCGGCTGGCGCTCGTTCGCGGCTCTCTACTGGGCTTCGCGCCATGGCGCGCGTCCACTGATCGAACTCGGCCGGCGGACCGCGTTGGGAAAGATGTTGCGGCGCAAATTCGTCGAGGACTTCCAGCCGCTAAGCGCGGAGGAGGCCGACGAGATTCGCGCGATGACGCTGCCGGATACCGAGGAGCTCGAGCGAATGACTGGCAGAGACCTTTCCAGCTGGAAACCCCGCGCGCATCGCAAATTCGACGATGGTCGCGGGGAAGTTCGATCGCAAACCGGGTAACATCGACCTTGCGGATTACGCTGTCCTCTTTAATTGCCGTGCTCGCGCTGATGGCCGGCGTGGCGCATGCGCAACCCGCGCCGCAACTCGGCCCCAGCGTCGCGACGATGTGGCCTTACACGCAGACGACCGGCCCCAATCTGCTGCCGAGCAATCCATTCGGAACCGTTGCAGGCGGATGCAGTCTCGCGGGCTGGACCTATCACAGCCAGGGCGGAGCCGAGTGGAGCGCGGTGCCGGACCCGATAGGCGGCGTCGAGAGCGGCAACTGCGTCGCGCAGCTTACCAACGCCGAGTCGTCCAAATTCGTTCAATCCGCCAGTCAGTCGCTGTCGTTGTCGCCGGGCTTCTACTCGATCCGATGCAACGTTGCCGCCAAGGACAACAACTCAGGCCAAATTTCCATCCAGTACGTTTATGCCGGTAAGGGTACGCCGCCGAGGAGCGTCAAGCTGGCTTTCGGAACGAACCCGAATGACCCCAGCAGCAATACGCCGTCCAGCCTGCAGACAGTTGTGACGGGCGGCAGCTCGCCCGACCCGTTGTGTATCAACCTGGTGAATCCCGCCGCTGTGGTCGTCGCGAATCCCAATGACTGCAGAACCAGCGCATGGGCGAGGACGATGATCCAGCTCGTCGCCGCGATCAACGCCGATCCCAACTACCACGCCGAGATCCTCAGCCATCATACCTTCCCGCTGTCCACCGCACTGGATCCGTCGCAAGATGGCCAGGAAATTCTGACCTACTGCCCCGCGGGCGCGACCTGCCCGCCGTACCAAGCGTACCCGATCGGCGGCTCGAATCTGCTCAACGGCTACAACTGCCGCGTCGGCGGCATGAACACCGCGTTCGGCGCGAACCGGATTTATGGAAACCATCCTGGATGGGTAACGCCCACGCCGCACGGGAGCCTGGGTGAAGTCAGTCCGAGCGCATCCAAGGTGATGCTCTGGCTGCAAACCTGGTCGAAACCGAGCGGCACCGGCTATTGGGGATTCGGCAAAGGCACGGGCCTTTTTCGTCTGGCCGATCCCGATGCGAACATTATGGTGCGTTTTCCGAATTTTCTGCACACCTACATCGACACGCTCGCGAGCGGCGCGGATCTGAAGGTGGATTATAGATCTGTCACGGGCGCGGCGTGCGCGGGCGCGCCGGATTGCGGGTCGGGGCAATGCGAGATGGAATTGCTGAGCGGCGACTCGATCATCGCGCATCAATGCGTCAGGCCCAGCAAGACTTGGCAGACCATCTCGGGATTCGGATTCGGCGCCAAGCCCGACGGCGACTACACGGTGCAACTCGCGGGCATCGCATCGATCAGGCCGTCGGCGAAGATCTCGAAGCTCGCGTATATTCCGGTCGCGTGGAACGGCTTCTTCGACGCCAACAACTGGCTGCACAAGCGCATCCCCGGCGCCTTCTCGCACGCGAACACCAGCAGCGACGGTCTCGATTTTTCCGGCCCGCTCCTGGCAATCGGCTTCTATGACACGCAGGCGGCTCACCTGGATCTTGCCGGCAACGAATGCGTGCTCAACGGCGTGGCGGGTACGCCACTCGGCATCAGCTCGATTTCCGAAAGCGGCACGACGGTGATTGTCGCGACCGCGGGTCCGCACGGGTTGAAGAGCGGCGGCAATGTCGGGATCGCGCAGCTTCATTCACCGCTGGCAGCGGCTGCTTATGACAATTCAAACTTCGGGCCGATTACGGTCACCGATTCCACGCATTTCACATTCATCGCGACGGCCGGCCTTCCGAGTGACAACAACGACGGCGTGATTGGCGGGGCTTGTCCAGGGGGCCAGGGCTTCATCGGCGATGTTGCCCGCAACGCGCGCCTCGACCTCTATCTCAATTATTTTCTCGCCACTACGGATACAGCCGCCGTTGTTCAGTTGGGCCACGCGCTTCAGAAAGAGCCCGGCGGAGGCATCCTTAGGATCGATTCGGTCAATCAATCCTTCTTTCCATGGAAGGGCTATGACCCGGAGTTGACTGGTAACGTGCTGTCCGGTGACCCGGCGCACACCGGCTGCTATTGCACCTGCACGTCGAACGCGAACCCGGCGTGCGCTGCTGCGACCGATCCGAAAAACAACAAGACCTGGAATGTCGCCGGCTACTGCGGAGCGAACAACTCGACGCTCGGCCGTCCGTCTTATTATGTCGGCGATCTTTGCGCGCCGGGATTCTTCGATGATCTCGATCACCGGCTCGGCGGCGGCGGAAACAATCCGCCCGGACTTGGGAGTGCATCGACCAGCGCACAGACCGGCGATCCGAGCTTTTTCGGAATGTACGTGCATGACGAGCCTACGATCGAGTTTCTGCCCAAGGTGCAGAGCCTGACGCAGTACATCCGAACTTATTCCCGCTCCGCCGTGACCTTCGGTGCGTTCGCCGGCGGCTTTATGCAGACGCCCAACCAACTGTCCACCTGGCGTAACGTCAACGACGTACCGATGGTCGACAATTATCCTGTTGCTTACCATCTACCGATCGGCGGGAACTCGCCGACGACCTATCCCACGTTGACGCCGGATCCGACGCGATTTCCGGCGAGCGCCGGACTGCAGCAATCGGTCTGGAAGCTCCTGCTCTCCCTCAATGGAAATCCCACCACCTCGCCGATAACGCCGGGCACACGGCCGATTGGTTTCGTACTCGAGGATTGGGGCGCGCCGAATCTTACGCGGTGGGCGACGTTTTTTCAGGCCGAGAATATGGCGTGGCAGGCTATTTTCGGCGGAGCGAACGTCATGATGCTCTGGTCGGCCGGTACCCTCGGCGAATTGTACATTCGCTCCTGCCCCGACTTCGGCAAGAATGCGGTCGCGTGCCAGGCGGAGCATAAGGCGACGGTTGCGATTCCACTCTTGCAGGAACTTGTGTTGTATAACCCCTTCATCGTGAGCACCGACAAGCACGGAGTACCGGGCCTTCCCGCCGGCGTCTTTGGCTATGAATCGACCGCGAAAGTGGAAGAGCACGATGGCTCAAAGGTCCAGACGAGAGTCTTCACCGCCAACGCGACTGCCTCGAAGCAATGCGACGGCGAAACTCCGCAGCGCTGCTGGGCTGCTGCGGGCGAGCAGGGCAGCACGCGCCTGAATGAGGCGCCGTGGTTCTCGGACGCGCCGTCGCACCCATAGCAGGCTGACATCTGGTATAATTCACCGCGCGCGGATGACGATGGGAATTCAACCGAATCTTATGGACACGAAACGAGTTGGCAACGGAAAAGCATTGCGCCTTCCCGACTTTATCCACGCCGGCCCGGCGCGATGCGGGACCACGTGGTTGCATGAGGCGCTAAGCCCCCACGTGCGCCTTCCCCTGGAAAAGGAGACGCTGTTTTTTGAGTATCACTACGAGCGCGGGATTCAGTGGTATGGCGATCTTTTCAGAACCGCGTCGCCGGACGTTCCATGTGGAGAGATCGCACCTTCCTATTTCGCCAACGCCGTTGTCCGCGAAAGGATTCGCAAGGACCTTCCGGATTGCAAGATAATGTGCACCTTTCGCGATCCAGCGACGCGCTTGTACTCGCAGTATCGGATGTTGCGCAGGGGCGGCACCTTGGAACGGTCGATTAATTTCACCCGGTACTACAGGTTGCTCGTGCATTGGGGCGGCGACATTTGCGGCTACGCGACCCAGCTGCGCAGATGGCAGCAGACCTTCGGCGAGCATCACGTGCTGGCTTTGTTCTACGAGGACCTGATGACCGATCCGCAGGCGTACCTGGACCAGGTCTGCAACTACATCGGCACGCCCAGGTTCCCGCTGGAAAAATCGCCGGTAGCCGACGTGAAAGTTATGTCGATCTGGTCGCGCCCGCGAGACAACCGCGCGTCCAGACTTGCCGCGGGTTCTTTTCACTGGCTCGCTCAACATGGCGCGCATGCGCTGATACAACGCGCCAAGCAGACCTCGATTGGACAGCGGATGCGCGCTCTGCTGGTCGAAGACTATGAATCTCTCAGCCAATCCTCGATCGACGAAGTCCGGCACCTCATGCTCCCTGACACTGAAGAGCTGGAACGAATGACGGGAAGAGACCTCTCGCGCTGGAAGCCCGGCGCCGCGAGCAACGGCAAGCCGGCGCGCGAATACACGCGTTCTCTACCCGGCAGGCTGATGGATCGCCGGGTCTGAAACGAAAGCGCCGGTATGCAGAAGGATCTGATCTACGACGTGGGCTTCCACCATGGGGAAGACACGGAATTTTATCTGGCGAAAGGCTTCAAAGTAGTAGCGATCGAGGCGCATCCCGGGCTTTATCGCGCGGGCCTCGAGAAGTTTGCCGACCACATAGAATCAGGACGGCTCGTCCTGTTGAACCTTGCCGTTGCCGAGACTTCCGGACCGATCACCTTCTTCGAGAGTGACAATGACGTCTGGGGCAGCATCAATCGCGATGCCGCCATGCGCAACGTGCGGCTCGGCGCGGGTTGGCGCGAGATCACGGTTGAGGGCAGGCGGTTCGCCGAGATTCTCCGCCAGTTCGGCACTCCCTATTTCATGAAGGTGGATATCGAGGGCGCCGACTCGCTGTGTCTGAAAGCTCTCGCGGAGTTCGACGACCGCCCGCGGTATGTGTCTATCGAAGCGGAGGTAGACGTCCTCTCCGCTATCCGTCGGGAGATATCAACCCTGAACAGCCTCGGCTATCGCAAATTCAAGATCGTGCGGCAGGGCCATGTACCCCTTCAATCCTGCCCCTCGCCGGCACGCGAGGGACGGTTCGTCGAGTACAAGTTCCCCTATGGTTCGAGCGGAATGTTCGGTGAAGAGGCCCCCGGCGATTGGGTCAGCGGCGACGCGGCAGTCGAGGGATACCGCAGGATCGTGCGCGTCCAGCGTTTCTTCGGCGACAAGGGATGGGTCCGCCGGCTTCCGCTCAGCACCAAGATAATCAACTTCATCCGGCCGGACGTGAGCTGGTACGACACGCATGCAAGTCTCGCCTAGCAGGGTGTTGAAGAACTCGATGCAACTGGTGGATTTGATTTCAAGCGCTTCAACACGCTGCGTAGAAACTGCCTTCTTACCTACAACATCTCCCCCTTTGGGGGAGAAAAGAGAGGGGGAGCAGGCGCTGAAAATTACTCTTTCAACAGCCTGCTAGGCAGGCAACCCGACTTGCAACCGCTCGTCAGCATCATCATCGACAATTTCAACTACGCACGGTTTCTCGGCGCGGCGATCGACAGTGCCCTTGCACAGAGCTATGCACCCGTCGAAGTCGTGGTCGTCGATGACGGCTCGACCGACAACTCCCGCGAGGTGATTTCGCGCTACGGCGACAGGGTGTCAGCGATCTTCAAGCCAAACGGCGGCCATGCTTCTGCGTTCAACGCCGGCTTTGGCGCGAGTCACGGTAGCATCGTGATGTTCCTCGACGCCGACGACGCGCTGCTGCCCATCGCCGTCGAGGAGGTCGTGCGAGCGTGGCACGAAGGTGTCGCCAAGGCGCAATTCGTGCTGGCTCATATCGACGCAGAGGGCCGCCCGCTTGGCGGAACCGTTCCATATTTGCCGGCGCAAATGCCGGAGGGCGACATCCGCGCATCGATACTCGATGCGGGCGGCTACATCGGAGTGCCGACGAGCGGCAACGCTTTCGCGCGATCGGTCCTCGAGCGCCTGCTGCCGTTGCCGGAATCGAATTGGCGTCAGGCGGCGGACACTTCGCTTGAAATCATCGCCCCGTTTTTGGGCGATGTCGTTTCGCTTGGAAAAACTCTGGGGTGCTACCGGATTCACGAGTCCAATCACGGCATGCTGCGCGACGATCTCGATTCGCGCAAACTGCGCGTCAAGATAGTCATCGATCTGCAACGCGAATCCGCGCTGTCCGAGTTCGCCAGAATGTCGGGGTTCACGATCCCGCCCGATTGGGCCGCGCGTGAGCCGGCGCATCTGAAGTATCGGCTGGCCTCACTGCGCCTCGATCCAACCCATCACCCGATAATGGATGATCGGGCGACGCGCCTGATGCTGATGGGACTGAGATCCACCTGGCGGAATCCCGGATACAATCTTCGAGGCCGGCTCTTTCACACGGCGTGGTTTCCGCTCGCCGCGCTGCTGCCGCAAGCCGCGGCTGTGAAAATAATCCGGCGTGGATTGCTGCCCGGTCGCCGACGCGGGCAGTATCAAGCTGAGGACTCGGTGCAATCTCCGATCGTCAGCGAGGGGCGGTTGCGATGAGAAAGAAGCGCGCCGCGACGAGCGGCGACTCCGCCGAAAACGGCACAAAAGCATTCTGTCCCGGACCGCTCATCCATAGTTGATACCCAAGCCCTTCGAGCGAGTCCGCTATCGACTTGACTGATCCGCCGAACTTTTCGAGTCCGCACCCGACATGCATTTCGACGAAGCAATCGGGGCGATGAAGCGAGAGCGAGTCGGCGGCTCCCCGCAGCACTTTCGTTTCGAATCCCTCAACGTCTACAAACAGAACGTCGGGAGCGCCAAATCGCCGCGTCAGCTCATCGACGGTGACGCTCGACACGGAAATTTTACCCCACGCGCCCGTGCCGTCATCGACTTGTCCGTTCCCGCGCCAATTGAATTCGATCGGGTCCAAAGTGTCTGAGACCGCCGCGTGGACGGCTGTAACGTTGCCGGCTTCATTCAGGCGGATATTCCGGTTTGCCGCATCATAGTTATGCGGACTGGCCTCGACCGCGACGACTTTTCCGGTCGCGCCAACAAACTTCGCCAGGATCATCGCGATTACACACTGATGCGCGCCGCAATCGAACACGGTCGCGCCCGAACGCAGGCGATGTTGCGCCAGGAACGACATTTCAGGCGGTGTCTCTGGCGAGTCGTGGTCGTACCAGCTCCGCGCCGTCGGATCCGAGATCCACAGCTCGAACGGATACCCCGCCCATGACCGGCGCACCCGGTACGGCCGGAACCGTCGCAGCGTCCAACGATACGCCGCCACCCGGATTCGGTTCGTGACGGCCATTGGAAGCACCGATTTGGCAGCGCTCCTGATGCTCATACGGGTGAGGCCACTGTCGCATCGGCTGGAAGCCTTTGCAATCTTCGCGCAGCCGCGTCGTCGCGACTATCACTCCAACGGCTCAAGCTCTTTTCTGAATCTATCGCCAACTTGTCCATGGTTCATTACGACTATACAGTTTCGAATGAACGCTGAGAGAGGATCACCGATGCCTGCCAGAAATCTGCTGACTCCGCGACCAACACCTTCGGTATTGGAGCGTGCGGCTTTCAGGTTGCGCCGCGCGTCCGAGAAGATGGGCCTGACCAGCCCGGCCAGAATCGAGGTGAAGCCCGGATTCTTCGACCAATATCCGCGGTTCTATTCCACCAGCGTACTCAATGCCATTCCGCAGCGCTTGAACGAGCGATACCGCGCGCTAATCGCCGCCAATGAATCTCTCATACGAGATCGCACGATTCTCGACATGGGCTCCCACGACGGCCGCTGGAGTTTCGCGGCACTGAAAGCCGGTGCTCGTCACGTCATCGGAATCGAGGGGCGCCCGCACCTGGTGGATTACTCGATAGCCACGATGCAGGAATACGGAATTTCCCCGGAGCGCTACCGGTTCGTAGCGGGAGACGTCTTCGATCAAATCGACCTCGTACCAACTGGCAGCATAGATACTCTTTTCTGCTTCGGGTTTTTCTATCACACGGCCAACCATATGCTGCTGTTGTCGAAGATCGGCCGCCTCAATCCGCAACATCTCATCCTGGATACGGATATCTACGGCTCGTCTACCGATTGCGCCGTCTTTTTGAAGATGGAGGAGATTGCTCACGAGGGGAGTTCTATCGTGAGTCAACCAGCGGATCCTCTTCACTCGTTGGTCGGTAAGCCGAGTCGAAGTGCGCTCGAAACGATGCTGACAAGCTTTGGATGGACCTTTTCGTACTACGACTGGCATAGCGTCGGCATCACTAACTGGAACGGTTTGAGCGACTATCAAGGCGGCTGGCGCGTTTCACTTGTGGCAAGCCGAAGCTCCAGCCCGGACTCAAGCCTGGTGGCCTGACTGAGCTTCGCGATATAGGCTCTCATACTCGGTAGCGATCGAATCCCACGAGTACTCCGCTTCGGCTTTGCGCCGTGCTTCGCGCGACAGTGATTCGCACAGCTTGGGGTCCGTTAGCAGCCGGACCACAGCTTCGGTGAATTTTCCGTCGTCATCGGCGACCATCGCGTCCTGGCCGTCGATCAATGGTGTCCCGGAGAGGCTGCGCGAGGTTGCGACGATAGGCGCGCCACTCGCCATCGCCTCGAGAATCTTGTTCTTTACGCCGAGTCCAAATCTGAGCGGACTGGCGTACACGGCCGCGCTCCAGATCCACGGCCGGATGTCGGCGACCGTCCCCGTCACGTGAACTCCGGGAATCTTCGCCAGGCCTTGAACCCGTGCCGATGGATCCGCGCCGACGATCCAGAATGACGCTGCGGGAATCCGGCTTCGAACCCCCGGCATGAGATCACGGGCAAAACGCTCCGCCGCATCTTCATTCGGCGGCCAGCTCATGTTGCCGGTGAAGACGATGCGGCCTGCTTCAGGGGCCGGACGGTGCGCGTAATACTCCAGGTCAATGCCGTAGGGTATCGAGACGATTCGATCCTTGCTGACCGCGCCTGACAGCGCTTCAGCATCGAAAGGCGATGTGACTACGACTCGATCCGCGTAGCGAAACCATCGGCGCTCGTGGCGACGAGCCAGCATCGAAAGAAGCTTGAGACGAATCCGCTTTTGCGGCGCGGCGGTAAAGCCGGCGAATTCCTCGAAGCGCAGCGCCTTCGAGTCGTGGACGCTGAGAACCACCGGCACGCCGCGCGAGGCCGAGCGCAGCAGCGGCGCCAGTCCTCCGCCTTCGAGATGCAGCACGTCGGGGCGAAGATTAGCGACCGCGTCGCCGACGCAGCGAGCCAGCGAAGGATCGGGCGCGCCGCTTATCGCTCGAATCCTGGCCCGCATGCCGTGGCTGACCGGAAATATTGAAAAGGAGCGGCAATATTCGCGAGCCCACTCCGATTGCTCCTTGCCCTCGCCTCCATGCGCCAGCGCAATCAGGTGAACCTCGTGATGCTGGGACAGGTTGCGAACCAGGTTTGCAGGTGACACGCGGAAGCCATCATGACTCGGCAGCCACGGGATCATCTCGGAGACGAGCAGAATCCTCATCCGGTACGCAGACGTGGGCGCAAAAGGATGGGTCCCGCAGGCTCAGTCTGAGCGGCTACGGTCTTTCTGCTCAGCGCGGCGGCGTGCACACAGACCGCGTACATATTGGGCGTGAGCGAGATGAATACCCAGACTTCTTTTACGTACTCGGCCGTCAGAAAAAACTGCGCCACCATGATGCCGATCAGTCCGATCTGAAATGACAGCGCAAGGCCGGCGATATCCTTGGGCACGCCGGGCAGCTT
Organism: uncultured delta proteobacterium; assembly: GCA_963711565.1. Classification (GTDB taxonomy): domain Bacteria; phylum Desulfobacterota; class Binatia; order Binatales; family Binataceae; genus Binatus. The sequence continues at coordinate 171,679 of CAVQEQ010000004.1, forward strand.
CCTGGCTCTCCTGCACGTGAGCAGTGTCACACCCATAATCGCCAAATAGAGCGCCAGCGTGGGAATACCTCCCTCGGCGCCCAACTGTACGTAGGTGTTATGCGCGATATGAGCGTTAGGTTCGACGACCGCCAGCTTGGGGTTGTAGAGAAATTCGACCGATTTGAATTGGTCCAGCCCTATGCCGAAAACAGGATGAGCCTCCATCATATGCAGCCCTGATCGGGCCAGCTCGAGGCGGGCTAACGCGGAGACTTCGGCGCCACCGCCCGTCTGCGCCTGCCCCCTGAGTGGAATCTGCTGGATTCGCTGGATGAATTGACCGGGAGAAAGCGCGAACAATACGCCGGTTCCAGCCATGAGTCCCATCGTCAATCGAAACTTATGGCCTGAATTCAGCCACGCGATACCTGCCATCACGACCAGCGCAAGGAGACCGCCACGCGATTGCGCAACGAACACCGCGAATGCGAGAAACGGGGCGCAAGCCCGGCCGATCCATCTCCCCAAAGCCCAGTCATCGTAGAGACTCAACCAGACGGCGAGCGGCACTGTCATGACCAATGAGAGCGCCTCGTAGTTGGGATCCGAAGAAGGGCCGATCGGCCTTATCCAATGATAAATGTAGTACTGCTTGTACAGCCAGGTAGCGGCAAACGATTCGACCAGCACTAGCACTCGAACAGTCATGCGCAATCTGCGCTGAGTACTGACGAGAAGACTTGTCGCCACTATCAGGATCGCAAAGGAAACCAGGGTCGATGCGTCGTCGCCGGGAAAAGCCACGTAAGACAGTGTCGTCCCGAGAAGCTGGAACAGCGCAAACGCGGTAAACAGCAGCAGTACTGTCGCGCTTGGCCGTGGCGCCGCATCCCGCGGCCGCGGCAGCAGCAACGCGGCGGCGAGCAGGGGAACTCCCACCAATTTGATGGGCGTGATGGGAAACGTCCCAACGTGAAAAAGCTGCGCCCCCAGGATCGGATGCTCCTGAAAAGGAACCAGAAACAGAAATAAAAAGTAGAGAGTCACCGCGCTGAGTCCATCTCCCTCGTCAAGCGAACTTCACATGATTCTCGCGCGGAGGTGTTTCTGAATTCTTCCAAATAACGGCACCCGCTCCGACCGGATCTCGCGCACATGCCGCAGCGAATCCGCATCGAGATTGCGGCGGTCCATTTGCGACAGCCCGCGCATCCCGTCCACGCATCCGCGCAGATACGCGGGAACCTGCATAGCGCGCAAAGAAAAAAACGCCATCGTGGCCAGATACGCAACCGCGCGCGGAATCGCCATCGACGCCGGAAACGAACGATAGATCACCCAGATTCCGTTTCGAGTGTAGTAGTAGTACACCCGCCAATTCGGGCGATGCTCCATCGCTGCGTGATGCGTCGTCGATACGCACGGCGTGTGCAACACCCGGTAGCCGCCGCCGATCAGTCGATAGCTGAGATCGACGCCCTCATGGCCGAGAAAGAATTCGGCCGGGTAACCACCCACCGACAGAACCTTTTCGCGGTCGAGCGCGCTCGCTCCCTCGAGAATGAAGTGGGTCTCAAACTCCCGCGACGCGTGCGAGATTGGCCGCGGATGACACCAGTCGCGCTCCAGTACCTTGCCATCAAGCCCGGTGACCGTGAAGTTCAGGCACGCCAGCCGCAAGTCGCGCGCAAATGCGGATTCCACTTCCGCTATGCAGTTGGGACTCGACAGTTCCACGTCGTCATCGAGTGTAATCACGATTGGCGTGCCGGCCGCGCGCAGCCCGATATTGCGGCCCTCGCACCCGGCGTTGGAGGGCGCGGCGATATAGCGCACATTGGGGTATTCGGCCGCCAGCAGGCTCTTGAGTTCCGGCTCAGCAGCGTTGTCAACCACAATAATCTCGGCCACCTGGTCCGCGTACGGAAGCACCGATGCCAGCGAGCGCTTGAGATGTTGATGGCGCTTGTAAGTGAGGATCGAAATGGTGACCGCGCGACTCATGCGGCAGCAAACCTCAAATGCCTCTCCCAGGCTCCGATCGTGGCGCGTGTGAGCAGCCGTCTGCAGTCCGACGTGTCAGCTACCTCCACAGCCAGACCCCGGCAAAGCTCGGCCGCCATCTCGGTTCCGCGGCCTTTCTCCGAGCCGATCTCGTCCCAGAAGAAATCGATCACGCAGCCCGTGCCGTAAATCAGAGTCGCGAGCGAACCGACCCGCGCCGCGGCAAGCATCGCGCGCGGTCCCAACTGCCGCAATCCCGAAGGCTGCCGCAATACTCGCACCCAGTCACGCAGACGCTGCGCGGCCGTTTCGAGACTGCTCAGCCGAGCGAAGATCCCGCGCCAATCCCGTGTATCCACAATTGTGCCGGACAGTTGCTCGCTTTCCCAATTCCACGTCGCGCGCGCGATCTCAACGGCTTCGCCGAATTCGCAGGCGAGATCACCGGACGGGAATCCCGTCTGGCAGAGCTTTTGAGCCATCGCATTATGAAAGCGCGAGATCAGCCGGCCGCTCATCTCGGCTCCCAAAATCTCAGGATGCGCGCGCAGCGCGTCCTCGAACGGCTTTTGCCTGCTCTGATAACCCGGCCGATAGCATCCCAGAAAAACCGACAACGAAGTTCCCAGGTCGATCCAGAATTTGGCTAGCGAGTAGGCAACCGCGATGCTGTCGCTGGTACGGTCCGAATACTCGGTACGTACCGCAATTTGTTCGATGATACGGTTGTTCAGCAACCGAAACGCATCGTGTTTGGAGATTGCCCTTCCGCCTGCCGGCTCGTGGGGAACCGGAATCGCGGCGGGATCGCCGCACAGCAGCTTCGAATGCTCGCATAGCTCCTGCGTAAAGATGGTAGGACGTAGTCGCAGCATCCCTTCGGGTAAAATCGCGCGCAATTCCACCTTGATTCCGCGCGCCGCATTGCCGCAATCGGAATTGGACTCGCGCTCGACCTGCCGCAACGAACGATCGATCTCCTGCTTTGGGACGATGCCGCCGCGAACCACCACCAGGCACTCGACATCGCTCAACCATCGGCTTTTGTTTTGCGGATGAGGGATTACGGTTCCCTCGCCCCGTGCGAAACTTCCCGTCAGCAGAACGCCGGCGACGCACGGCGCGGCAGCGGATTCGCGGACGCGACCCAGCAGCCGTTCCAATTCGCGACGCACCTCATCTTGAAACGCCGGGTTGGCGCTGAGCGGGAACGATCCAGGCGGGCTCAGGCTGAACGCGCCGTCGGTCATTCTCTCACATCAGGATCCGAGTATTTCGAGTACTTTGAATATTTCGAGTATTTCCCGTAGCGTCCGTATCTGCCGTAACGTCCATAGCGGCCATAACGCTCGCTGCGCACCGTCGACAACGAAGGCTTGAACCGGTTCAGCACAACCCCGAACAGACTCTGAGGATCGAACATCATAAACGTCTTGGTGGTCGCGGCGCGGGCAGTGCTGTCGGCCGCCGTCACCACGATTGTGCCATCCCCGCCCCGTGCGAGGATCTGCGCATCGGGAACCAGCAAGGCCGGCGGAGTGTCGATTATGATGTACTGGTAGGCCGTACTTTTCCGCATCGTTTCCATCAGCAGGTCCATTCTGGTGGAAGCCAGGTATTCCGGTGCACGATTGCTGGTTCCGCCCGAGGGCATCAGGCTTAGGCCTGGCACCGGGGTCGGCAGAATGGTGGAAGCGAGCTCCACGCTTCCCTGCAGATATCCGAGCAGTCCGTCCACCTTCGGCACCGGGAATGCGTAATGCTGAAATGGCGCCCGGATATCGGCGTCGATCAGCAGAGCGCCGCTGCCCGATACTGCCAGCGCGGCCGCCAGATTGAGCGCGACGAAACTCTTCCCCTCGCCGCCCACAGCGCTCGCCACGACGAATACCTTGGCCCGGTCGTGCTGGGCCGCCCACGATCTAAGCTTGAAGGCGAGCAGCTGGAACTCGTCAGCCGCGGTAGTGACCATATCTTCTCCAGCCGCCACCAGGGGCGGTGCCGGATAGCGCTGGGCGAACCTTGCGGCGCGGCCCGTTAGCGGCACCAGACTTCCATTGGTGACAGCCTGACTTGCTGAGTCGCCGTTGGTGGATTGCTCGGGTCCGATTCCCCCTGAGTCGCTCGTGGCTCCGTTTTCCGGCAGCGCGATCGGAGCCTCCGCCGCGTTCACGTCGATAAGGCGCTCGACTTCCGGTACCCGCGAGATCGCAATTGCGTTAACGTCGGCAAACTCGGCCTTGATGTCATCGGAGTCTTTGAACGATGTATCGGTGTAGAACAGCCCGAACGGGATTGCCAGCGCAATTAATAATGTCAGGGCAACCCCGCCGCCTATCAGCGCCAGGCGATTCGGGAACGACGGATTCAACGGCAGCCCGCCAGGCTGCATCACCTTCAAGCGCTCTCCCTGGCCGCGTTCCAACACTTCCTCGTCGGCAGTGGCCTGGAACAGAAGATTGCTCAGGTCGTGATAGCGGCTCGACAGGATTGCGTAATCACGGTTCACCGCCGCAACCGCTTCCTCATGCGATGGCGTATCCGCGATTCTGTGCTGATAGTCGGCGATTTGCTGCTGGATCTGGCTAGCCGCCGAACCGGAGCCATGGGACGATGACGATTGCGCCCTGACGGGGTTCGCAATCTCCTTCTCCAGGACTTCGATCTGCGATTTTGTCTCGATAACCTCCGGATACTCGTTGCTGTACTGGGCGGTTAGAGCAACCAGCTTGGTCTTGAGCGCCGCCAGGGCAGCTTCGGGCGTGTTTGCTCGTGGCCCCACCGAGGCGACGGTTCCATCCGTCGCGTCAGTCTTTGCCTCGCCCGAGGCCGTTCGCTCGACCTGCATCTGAAGCGCCTCGAGCGCCCTGACATTGTCGTCGAGGTCTTGCGGCAGGCTGCCGCGATATTTTTCCTTCAATACTTTGATCTGAGCCTGACTCTCAGCCAGCTTGCCTCGAGTTTCGTCCACTTCACTCGAAATCAGCTTGATCGTCTCCGCGTTGTGGCGCTCGAGTTCCTTGCGGTACTCGTCGATCATTATGTTGCCCAAATCGTTAGCCACCGCCTGCGCTTTGGCCGGATCGGTGTATTCGTACGAAATCTCCACCGCGTCGGGCGGGAGACTTCTCTGAAAGCGATTCGGGGTCTTTGACTGCAACACTGCGTCAGGAATCGTGATCGTTATGGCCCCGGCCATTTCGCCGGCCGCGCCCGGCTGGGGCTTGCCGTTGCGTAGATACAGGTCGTGCTTCGCTATCAGTTCCTGAAGATGGCCGCGTGCGATGGTCTCCTCGCTGAGTGCCTCCAGGCGCGATTCAATATGACTGACGTTGGCGTTGTTTTGCGGTTCGGCGCCGATGAGGGAAGGCTGAACATCGGAATGCCAGACCTCCAGCATGACTGATGAGGTGTATTGCTTCGGGATAAGAAACAGCGACAACCCGGTGAGAATAAGGCCCACCACGATCGTGATAAAGAAGCTCCTACGATGGCGGTAGATAATGTCCCAGTACGGGCCGACGCTGATGAAGGTCTGATTACTCATTGCCAACTCCATCTAAACGCTTCGACCGCAACCGTGAATCCGATGATGTAGTAATCGCCGACCGCTTCCTTTCCATTCTGGAAGGCGGTGGGGAAAAGATTTTCATTGGAACTGGTCTCATCCACGCGAATCTGAACGAAGCGGGCGTAAACGCTCGCGTATTGATTCACGCGTTGGGTCAGGCCGACTCCCCAGGAAACGAGGTCCGCGTTGAACCCGGTTCCCGACGAATTGTAAAACGCGCCGCCCGCATATCCTGTCAGCCGCTGCGTGATGTCGTAGGTCAGCCTGCCTCTCACGCCTCGAATTACGCCGAGGCCCCCACCAGCGGTTACCAGATCCGGTTCCTGACCGCCCCAGACGCTAAGATGTCCGCGATAGAAGTTGTATTCAATCTGCCCGATGCCGGCGAAATTTTCCTTCTCACCCATGCCCTGGGTATGGTTGATAACGACGCCCGCAGTGCCGGAAAGATAGAGGTTTTTCGTCGGGTACCAGTTGGCAAGGGCAAAGGGCCAGTGGGCCTGTGCGTCGGCTGTCCCGGGATGGGTGAACTGGAAATCATAATATCGGTATCCTGCACCCAGCGCGAAGCGATCATTGAAATGGTACTCGGTCGTGCCGCTCGCGCCCTGGCCGTAGGTGGTATAACCGGTGCCGGTGCTGTTGTTGTCGCCATTGGCCCAAAAGGTCGTTTGATGAACGCTGAACTCGCTGGTCCAGCCGCGTCCCCAGGCGTGCGTCAACACCGCACTGAAGTGATTGACCGACGCGTTAAAATTCACCAGCAACAACTGCGTCAGGGTCGTGTTGAATGCCGGGGACTGATCGCTGGTAGTGACGGCCGTCTCGGTGGGCGCATCGCGATAAAAGAAATCGTAGAAGCGGAGGTGGGTCGTTGGCGAGATATTTTCGTCGTCGCTCGCGCTGACAGATTGTCCTTCCCCAGCTCGATCGAACTGAGTTCGATGCAGGAATAGCTGCGCGAAGGTATCGTAATGCAGAGACGCGTATCGGGCCTCCGACGTGTAGTCCAGAAAAAATCCGGCAACCATCGTCGTCCCGAAATCGCCGATCTCATTGTTGGACCGGAGCCCGATGTTGTCGCCGTAGAATCCGTTTGCCTGGAATTCCGGAAAGAGGCGGAACAAATTGTCCGCATGCCCCATTCCCGGAACGGCCAGGATTAAGACCGCTGCCACTAGTAAGATGCCTGGATGATTTTTGATTCTCATGATCATGGCACTGACACCGTGTCTCCGGGTTCCACCGGGACATCCGCTGATACGTCCCCACCAGATCGCACCACGTTATAGTTGACCGTGAGCACGACCGTCTCGTCTTCCTTATGGCGCAGAATCCTTATCTTCCCCGCATCCGCGTATTCGCCCAGTCCGCCTGCCTCTGCCAGCGCCTGCGAAAGCACCTCGCCCGAGTGAAGCTTGTAGGCGCCCGGCTTGTTCACCTGACCCAGCACGTAAAACACGTGGCTGGCCGGATCGCTTACCCGCACCGTAGCATTCGCCCCGTTAACATAGCGAGTGTAGCGCTTCTCGAGGTCCACCTTGAGTTGATCCGGCGTAAGGCCGGCCGCGGGTACCCTCCCGATCAGCGGCATCGCTATAGTTCCGTCGGACGCCACGATCACCTTCCCGCTGAGCTGCGGCTGGTTCCAGACAACTATTTCGAGTTCGTCATCGCTGCCGATCACATAGGGGTCAACACTCTTTTCCGCCGCGCGCGGCACTATTTTTTCCCGCACCGGCGTACCGTCGAACAAACTGCACGAAGCCATCGACATCGAAATCGCGACCGCCAGCAAAACTCTAATACCCACTCGTGCGAAGTCCCGCGCCAACTCAATACTGCCAATTCTCATCAACTTATTTTTCCAGCCGCACCTTTTATAGTCGTTCTGCCGCGCGCGATCATCAGCCGATCGGCTACTACCGTAAGCCGGTTCTTGTATCTTTTTATCACCGGCCCTGCAGAATTTGCCTCGTCGTCCAACGGGCTCTGCATCCGGTCGAATCTATGTTCCTGAGAATCCCAACCCTTCAATAGAAGATACTGCTTACCGCGCCGCTGAACCAGACCACGCTCCTCCATTTCGTTCAAAAGACGGCTGACCAGCGGTCGCGAACTCGCAATCATCTCCGCGAGATCCGCCTGCGACAACTCCGGAATTATCAGCGTGCCGCGGTTGTCATGAACACCCACACGCCGGCCCAAGTCGCTCAACACGAGTTCTAGCCGCTGCTGAAAGGGCAAGCCGAGAAAGCTGGTCCACCAATGCAGAGTCAGCGACCAGAACGAATTAAGCGTTTGATAGAGCTCGATAGTCTGATCCGGCTCAAGCGAGCGCAGCAGCCGCACCGCGCGTTCCCGCGTGAACAGCGCAATCGAACATTTGGTCAGCGCTTGCGTCTCAAATATTTTTGACCGCCGGCCCTTGCCGTCCTCGGCATCGGCGTAACCGATTATGTCGCCCGGCCCCGACAACCGCGCCAGTACGCGCGCTCCGTTGGCCGTGTTGCAGTAAACTTTTACGTAGCCGGCCAGCACGCAGCCGAAAAGATCGCCCGGCGATCCTTCCAGGAAAACCATCGCGCCGCGCGGGTAGCTGACCGCGCTTCGATGATCGACCAGATCTTCGATGATGGCGTTCGGCACGCGCCACTGGCTGAAATTTCCACGCAGCCGGGCGTAGCCTTCCTCGCATACGGCGCCGTTCGCCATTACCCGTTCCTCCGTCTCATACGTGCGCCTTCATCACGCCAAATACATCGGTGATCTGATTGATGCTGTCACCGTAATCGATGCTCGACACGAAGGCCGACCGCGAGTGCGGCGCCGACGGCAGAAAGCCATGCATCCCGGCCATCGCTTGAAGGCCCATGTGACTCGGCGCGATTACCGTTCCCGACTCGGTCAGAAAAATCTTTTCGCCGTACTTCCCGTCCGGAAAAAACGAATGGAGATTGACGAGGTCGTCGGCATCGAGCCATTTGCCGCCGTTGACCTCGTTCAAAGCCGCGGTCACCAACTCGCGGGCGCGCGCCGAGAAAAACCAGAAACGCGCCATCGTGGAATCCAGCAGGCACAGGTAATCGACCGACGCCGTGACCGGCAGTTCCGCCAGCTTCGCCTGGATGTCGATGGTCGCCACCGTCGGCGCCATGCCGTGATCGCCGAACACGTGAATGTCGGCCGCGCCGTAGGTTTCGACCGCGATCTTGTGCAGGCGCGCGAGCTTGTCCGAATATTTTTGCAGGGTCTCGGCCGCGGCGGCGCGATCGTCGGCGTGCAGATGCAGAAAATAATCGAGTTCGGCGAGATAGAGAAAATAAAATTTCGCCGCCCCGGCGCGCAAATCCGTTTCGATCGATGCCAGCAACTGATCGTCCGTCCCCTCGTGGTAACAGTACGTTTTGTAGGATTTACCACCGTCGTGCAACAGGTCGAAAATCGAGGTCGAGCCCGGAATTCCGCCGGGGGCGTAGATGTTGCGCTTTTCGCAGACGTCGAGCTTCGGCAGGTATTTCAGCGGCACCCCGTAGAGCTGAAAGTAGCCGCTCAGATTGTTCATGCGGCGCGCCAGCGTTTTGACCCCGAAGCGCGCGTAGCGGTTCTCGACCATCCACGGCGGCATCGCGCAGATTAGCTTGAGCTTCGAGAACGGCGAGTGCCCGTTTGCGCGATGGAACAGCGACAGCCGCCCGTGCTCTTGCGGAAAGCGGCCGGTGAGGATCGACGGTATTGCGGCGGTGCTGAAGCCCAGCACGGAATCGAGCGGACGGCGATAGGGCGCGACCTCCTTCAGGAACGGATGCTCCTTGATCCATTCCCAGCCCAACGCGTCCATCAATACGAAGATGCTTGCTTTCATCGCCCGGTCGGTTTCCTCACGATCGCAAGCAGCCCCGAACCGTGCCGCGTCGGCGTATGATTCTCGAGAAAGCTGAGCACGAGCAAAAACGGCAGCGACGCCGCAAATACAATTGGATTCGGTTTGCTGTCGCCGAGTACGAAAAACAAATCGTGCGCGAGGTTGCCGAACGGGCCGTACGTCCACACGGTCTTCACCGGCTCGAGTCCCACCTCGCCTGCCAGCCCGTTTATCATCTCGGGCGAGTAGCCCGGCCGCACGTGGCCGATATCCTCGGGCTTGAATCCGATTCTCCGCTCCCGCCATGCGACCAGCTTCAGATGACGGCGCTGAGGCACCGACGGAAACGTCAGCAGCAGGTATCCACCCGGCGCCAGCGCCCGCGCCAGATTCGCCATCGCGCCCCGATCGTCCTCGATATGTTCGAGCACGTCGGTGTTGGTGATCAGATCGTACTGCCCAACCTCCGATAGATTGAGCAGATTGTCGCGGTCGAAGCTGACGTTGCGCAGCGCAAGGTTCCCCGCGGCCGTGCGGCAGCGCTCCACGCGGTCGTCGAGCAGATCGATTCCATGCACCTGCCACTCGGGATGGAGCCGCGCGCAATGCAGCGCGATATCGCCGCGGCCCGTGCCCGCATCGAGCATCCGCACTCCGCTTTCCGGCAGACCCAGCGCTTTGATCTCGCGGAACACGTGGTTGAGCCGAATCCGTCCCGGGATGTGAATCTCGCCGATGTAGCGATACGCATTGCGGCGCATCCGTGACGGCTCGCCCGCCGCTTTCTCGATTCCGAATCGCGGTGCCGCTATCGAACTCAATTCGAGATCCCCCGTCGCAGCCCCGGTCCCACCGTGCGGGCTACGCCCAGTGGCATGTAGCGCCACAAGCGACTGATAGTCTGCAGGCTCTTGCGCTGACGCGGCGCCGCCGCGCGCGGCGAAAGGTAGAGCGTGCTCCAATACGGCTGCACCGGAGTCGGGCCCCATTGCCGCTTGAATTCGTAGATGCCCGAGCCGAAGGTAGAGCGCCCGAAATCAAAGGTGTGGCATCTCGACTCGATCGCCAGCCGTATGCCCGCCCAGTACAACGCGTTGCTGCCGTATACTGGACGCGCCTGGGCGGTGGCTCCCGTCCACGGCAGCGTCATCCAGCCGCGGAAATTCATTGCCAGCCCGGCCGCGATCACCTGGCCGCCGCGGCGGACGCGAATCAGCGAAAGACAATCGCGCAGGTAGTTCACCAGTTGGCTGAAGAACCGGCGGCCATGTGTAGGCGATCCGAGATCGCGCATATTCTCCGAATAAACCGCGCACAAATCGGCGAGTCCGATCGGGTCGGTCGGGTCGCTTACCTCGACGCTCAGCCCCAACTTCTCCACTCGCTTCAGGCGATTGCGACGCTCAGAGGGCAGCCGGCGCAACTGCTCTTCGACCGTAGGCGCGAGCGCCAGGTGTTGCGTCACCTTCTCCGTGCTGATTTCAAACGGCGGCTGCAACTGTCGCAAGCTGCGGATGTGTAGTCGCTTGGCGCGCAATTTTGCCGCCAGCTCGCGGGCATGATCGATCAGTTCGGCTTCCGCCGCGTCACGACCCGCCGAATCCAGCCAGTCGGCGTGGCACACACCGCCGTAGTCGATATAAGGCATCGACGCGAGCTCGTTGCCGTAAAGGAAGCTGCGCACCGAGATGAACGGCGCCGCGGCTATCGGACGGCCCTGCCCGTCCTGCGCGAGCAGGTAAATAGAATCGAAGCCGTACGCGGATCCGACCACTTCGCGCCATTGCCAGAGATGGCCGCTGGTCGCGTCAGCACAGTTGCCGATCAGTTCATCCCAATCCGCGCGCCGATTCTCGCTACAAACTACTACCGTCAAACCTTCTACCCCGTCCCCCGTCCTAAAGATTTCTCGGTTTCCAGACCACCGGAACTTCCCCGGAAAAACATCGCCACAGCCCGACCGCTTGCGCGCAGTTCAGCGCAATAAACTGGTAGGCGAAGGTCGCCTTGCCCTCGGTCCCGCGCCGCGTTGCGATCAGCCCGATCGCCGCGGCCAGCGCGAACAATATCTCCAGACCCAGTGCGATTCGGAAGGTTTCCCCGCTCCCAGCCAGCGGTACCGTCGCGATTACCGCGATCGCAAGCAACGGAGCGGTCAACCAACGCAGAAGCTTATGCGAGCTGAGGACCAGAATCGAGACCCACCTGCGCTTTGCGATCAGTTCCGGCAGCAGGCGGAAATACACTTGCGCCGCCTGCGAGACCATCCGAATCTGCCGCGCGAACTCGCCCGCCGCCGAAAATTCCTCGAAGCACACCGCCTCCCGCGACATCACCGAGCGCGCGTTCTGGATCGATACGAGAATCGGATGCATAAAGTCGTTGATCAGCGCCGGATCCATTTCCCTGAACAGACTCCGGCGCATGGCGTAGATCGCGCCGTCGGCCGTCGCGACCGCTCCCAGCCGCGACTCCAGCCCCTTGAGCATCTGCTCGTAGCGCTGGTACGCCGAGCCGATAGTCCCATCCGAGTAGCGCGATACTCCCGTGACCAGGCCGATCGATTTGTCGCGCAGCGGACGCACCAGCTCGGTCAGCGCGTCAGCCGCGAACATCGTGTTAGCGTCGGTGAACACCAGCACCTCGCCGCGCGCGGCCGCAGCGCCCGTATTCACCGCGACTCCCTTGCCACGCCGTTCGGGCTGGCGAATCACGCGCACCCGCTCGGACGCCATCGATTCTGCTATTTCCGCAGTGCGATCGCTGGATCCGTCAGAGACGACGATCAACTCAGCGTTGCCTGAATACTGGCACGAGAGGAAATTTTCGATTTTCTGCGCGATGCAGAGCTCTTCGTTGTAGGCGGCGACGATTATCGACAGCGACGGCGCCGCGGTAGCTGCGCTCGAATCGCCATCCGAATCGTCACGGCGGGGCAGCGATGCCGACAGTGCCAAAAGCAACGCCGGATACAGCACGTACGCATACAGCAGCAGAAATGCCGAGATGTAAAACAGGCTCGTCAATGTTTGCGTCCCCCGACGCGAGCGTACCCTAAGCAGCTTCTCCTTCCCGGCGCGCGCCGGTCAGCTCTGAATAAAGCGCGGCAGTCTGTTCGATCTGCCGTTGCACAGCAAAGTTCTCGTGCGCGAATTTGCGTCCGTCCGCCGCCAGCCGCGAGGCCAATTCCGGATTGTCAAGCAAGCGCTCGATCGCCGCCGCCAGCGCCACCGGATTCGCGGGCGGCACGAGCAGCCCGGTTCGTTCGTGGATCACCACCTCCGGCGTGCCGTCCACTTCGGTCGCGACCATCGGGCGTCCCGCCGCGAGCGCTTCGATCGCGACCAGCGGCAGACCTTCATATAACGACGGGAGCACGACCATGTCGGCCGCTTCGAGCAGCTCCGGCACGTCGCGCCGGTAGCCGAGAAATCGCACGCGGTCCGTGAGTCCTAGTGTCGCGCATTGTGCACGCAACCTATGCTCGAGTGCACCTTCGCCGGCCAGCAGCGCGACAAGGTTTGGCTGATGCCGAGCTGCGATCGCGAGCGCATCGATAAGATGTCGATGCCCCTTTTGATCGTCCAGCCGCGCCAGCGTAAGGATCGCCGGTTCGTCGCGCAGTCCCAGCGCCGCGCGCGTCGCGATACGCCTCTGCGTATCCGTCGGACCGAAGCGATCGAGGTCGCGGCCATTGTGAATGACGCTGATTTTGCTCTTCGGTACTTTCTTGGTTGCGGTCAAATGATGAGCCGCTGCGTGCGACACCGCGATATATTTATCGACCATCCGCCCGATTTGCCGATCCACCCAGAAGCTCGAGCGCAATCCCTTACCCATCCGCCACACTTCGGGGCCGTGACAGGTCTCGAGCACCGCGCCGACACCCGCCATGCGCGCTACTCCGGCTCCAAACAAGCTGGCGGTGAACAGATGGCAATGCAGAATCGCGATATTTTCGCGCCGGAGGAATCGCAGCAGGCGCGCTCCCGTCAACACGTCGAGCCGCGACGAAAACTCAAGCGGCAGGCATTTGACGCCCGCCGCGGAAAGTCCCGGTTCCATTGCCGCGATCAGCGTCGTCGGCGCCGCGAGGCATGGCTCGAATCCGTATTCGCGTATCGCGGTCAAAATTGACAGTGCATGCTCTTCGGCGCCGGCGAATACTCGACCTGTTAATAGATGGAGCACCGGGCGGCGCTGCGCGGACAGTTTTCTGTCATTGAGGCTTTCGTTCGCCATCTTCGTCATACAGCAGTCAAGTCGCGCTACTCAGAGCAAATATAGTGCGGAGAGATACCTCATTGCGCAAATTTAGTCCAGCCAATACGACAATGAAAACTGTTGGTTAAGGAAATTAGATGATGGTGACCAAGTAGTTGGACATCTTCGGGGCATCGATGCACCCTCGGATCGTCAGGATCTTCCTGAAATGCGAACGGCGAGTCATTTCTGACCCGCCGCGTTTTCCCAAACGGTAACCGATCTCTCACTGGCTCGTTGCTTCGTCCGCCGCTTGAGCCGCGTCATCGGCAGCCTGTTTGTCGGCTCTCGCCTGCGCGATTGCCGCATTGGCGGCGTCGATCTGATCCTGAGACGCTCCGTCGCTTTCGAGCTGATCGCGCGCCTGCGTCGCCGAGTCGAGCGCATCCTGCGCCGCATCCGCCGCATCGTGCGCCTGCTGGGCCGCGTCGGGCTGAGCCTTCTGGTCCGGGTTATCAGCGCCGTTCTGATCAGATTGATCGGCGGCCGATGGAGCGTTGCCATCGCCCGACGCATCATCCTGAGCACGCGCTCGCGACGTATTCCCAACTGCCAGCACGATCGAGAACGTCAGCGCCGCGATCGCCGCGAGCCCAAAGCGGAAGCTGCGCGTGGTGCTTGTCTCCAATCTCATGACTGCTCACTCGGTTTCGATTCTTCCGACCAACATAATTCTGCCAATCCGGCTAATCAATCGCCATCACCGCGTCATCGGCGGAGTACCGAATCCACTCGCACGACCTGATGCTCGGACGGCTCCTATTTTACTACGATATTGTACGCCACGGTCCCGTCCGGGTATCGAATCGTGAAATCCGCAGCCTTCGGCAGGTTGTCCTGCCCCGCATACACAAATATCCCGTGAGTGATCCACGGATAGACCGAATGCGGTTTGGCAAAGACATAGCGGCCGAAAGCGAAGACCTGGCCAAACAGACCGCTGGCCCGCCGTACTGGCCCAAGTTGGAAATCGGCGGGAGGATAGTGTTCGAAAAACAGCACGTAGATGTAAGGCTGGTTTATTCTCGCGGTGATCACGATTGGCTCATGGCCGTCATCCAGCTTGTCGACTGCGCCCAAAGCCTGTTCGATCCCATATTGCAGGTAAGGCGCCGCCACGGTCGGGAAATCACTAAAGTAGTATCGGGCAAATTGCGCGCCGTGGAATATCGTGCTCACAAAAATCAGCCCCGCCGCCGATGCGCTCACAACCGGCCATCGCGAAGTCCATTCCAGCAGCAGCACAAACCCCAGGGCTGAGAAAAGAATCCACGGCACCATCGCCAGCGCGTCGTGCCGCGAATCAGGATGCGCGAGCAGGAGCGAGGGCGTCGGCGGCGTCGGCAGGACCGCATAATTGAACATCACGTGCGGCGTAGGCAGCGCGCTCGCTTCCGGATACGACACCCCCAGCGGTATCGTAAGGGCGGCCGGCAACGCCGCGACGATCAACCATCCGGCAAGCAGCAGCGCGATCCGTCTTCGCGGAGCGCTTAACATCGCGCCCAGCGCCAGCAGGATCAGCGGCGCCTGCTCCGGCAGCAACTGGCCGAACCCCGGCGGATGAATCATCGTCCAATGATCGCCGCGGTCGCCGACGATGAACAGAAATGAAGGGGTGAAGTAACTTAGCCAGCTCGCCCCGAAACCGATCAGCTGATTGGAGAACGCGTGCCCGGCAGGCGCAGTCTCTCCCGGCTGGCAGCCCTGACATGTCGCGATGATGCGGAACAGCGAGAGATGCTGAAACTCCGCTTGCATCTCGATCGGATGCAGCATGAGCAGGACGACCTGCGGCAGCGCCAGGCACATCAAGATGGCCGCCGCACCTGCCAGCACCTTGAGCCGCACCGTTTTGAGCTCACTCCTGTACAGCACTATCAGCAACGCGAGCAGCAGCGGGAGAAACGCCTTGGTGGTCGCGTAGGAATAAAGCGAGAGGCCGAAGAACGCGGCGCTCATCATCAGCCACAAATCCCGGCGCCGCCGCAGCCATAGAAAGAAACAAAGCATCCCCAGCGTGATGGTGGCGCTGGCCACGGTAAACTCCTGGCCGTGGCGGCTGAAGGTCAGATGCCACGGTGAGAGCGCGCCGAACAGCGCCGCCGCCGCGGCGCCCGGCCATCCCATCATCAGCCCGGCCAGGGCCGTGAGCGCGACCAGGTCCACGCTGCCCCAGAGCGCGGCCCCCAGCCGCACCACCGCCGGCTTGAGTCCGAATGCTGCCACCAGCGGCACCAGCGAGTACTGGAATAGCGGCATGCGGTAGTCATCGAAACCCTGCATCGCGAGCGGGAGAAAATTGCCGTGATGGTCGCGGCCGGTGAGAAGAACGCTGTACGCATCGTAGCCCTCACAGGCTTCGTCCTGGGAAAGTGCGGGCGGGACGTTGGCGAGCCCCACGACTCGCAGGCCGATTCCCACAGCCAACGCGATGATGACAATGGCCGCGCTGAGCCGCTTCACCAGCTCCTTGCCGCCGGAGCCGCCTGCGTCTGATCCGCGCGATTGCGCGCCTGCTGACCGTAGTTCCGCCATTTTGGTTGATCGATCGCCGTGAACGCTCACGGTGTGTCGGCGGGTTGCGATGCGCCTGCCGCTGGCGCGGCGCGCTCCCGCTCGACCTTTGCCTGCGAAAGTTGGTTGAACTTCTGGAACTCCTGCTCGAACTCGACCTCTCGCCCCATCATCTTGTACTGCTGCGCCAGTTTGAGATGCAGATGCACGTCGTCGGGATCGAGTGCCGTCCCCGCCTCGAGTTCTGCCGCGGCCTGCTCGGGATTGCCGGCCTTGTTCAACGCGGCGGCCAGCCTGACGCGATAATCGGATTCACGAGGCGCGATCTCCACGCAGCGCTGGAAGAAGGCCACGTCGTCGTACCAGTAGCGCTCGGTCCGCATCGTCGATATCGCGTACATCGCCAACAGCGCCGCCATCGCGACGCCCACGGCCTTGCGCGCGGTCGAGCCGGCTGCGGCAATTTGCAACACCGCGACCGCCACCGCCAGGCTCCATCCGAACGACGGCGCATAGAGATAGCGGTCGTTGACCGGCCACCAAAGAGCGTCGAGGTTTAGCGCCGGCGCTATCGTGAAGAGGCTCCAGGCCGCGCAAAACAAAAAGATGCGCCGCCGCGGACTGCGCCACGCCGCCACAATCGCCGCCGCCGCGAGCACCATCAGCGCCGCCGCGCTTATGAATACGATTGGCGCCGGATGCGTGATCCATCTGACCTCATGAGTGGGACCGGCCACCTGCGGCAGCGTGAGTATCGCAAGATAAGCGATCAGCACCACCGGCATCGTCATGAGGATCTCCGCCGGAGTGTGATGAGCCTTCAATACTACGAAGCCGCGCAAGACCAGGGTTCCCGTGCCGCTGGGAGGAACACCAAACATGTAATTCGCTCCCAGCGCATTCAGGCGCGCGCAAATGTATGCGATCGCCACGGCCACGAATGGCGCGCAGACCAGCAGCGCCTCGACCATCCGGCGTCCCGTTCCCGCGCCTTCGACGTTCTCATCGCCATCGAAGATGAAGGCGTATGCGAACACGATCAGCGGAAACAGGATTGCGCTCTCATGCGTCAGCGTTGCGCACGCATACAGGATGAGCGCGATGAACAATCCGCGCGACCAGCCTGGCTTGCGCCCGATCAGAAAAGTCATCGCGCCCAACTCGAACACGGTCGAGAGCGGTTCCGGGATCGCGCTGGCCCACACCACTCCGCCCGTGTGCGCCGGCATGACGCCGAAAATCGCCGCCGCTATCAACCCGGCCACGACCTCGCCGGTCAGCAGTTGCGCGACTCTAAAGCACAAGATCACGGCGACCGCGTGCAACGCGATCTTGGTCAGATGCCACGCCGCGGGATGTGTTCCG
Organism: uncultured delta proteobacterium; assembly: GCA_963711565.1. Classification (GTDB taxonomy): domain Bacteria; phylum Desulfobacterota; class Binatia; order Binatales; family Binataceae; genus Binatus. Next base: position 189,246 of record CAVQEQ010000004.1, read on the forward strand.
AACAGCAGCGCGTTGGCCGCGAACCACGTGTTCTCCAGCGGCCGGTAATACGCGCTCGCCGGCAACTGCCGCGGCTCGAGAAACCACCAGCTGTCATAGCGGAACGAGTTCCACACAAACGACCAGTTGTGAATCAGTTTGTTATCTACAAACTCCTGCCAGTCGTCGAACACCCAGCCGTTGCGCATGCTCGGCAGGTAGATTGCGATCGTGACAATCACGATCGCCGCGAGTATCGCGGCCTGCTGCGGGGTGAGGGCCCAGAACAATGCGCCCGCCGGCGCTCCCTCCTTTCGCGCGGGCGCTGGTTTCGATTTCGTCACGGCGACGGCACCGCTTGCGATTTCCCCCACAGCGCACGCGTCCTCATCATCTCGGCCCGGAAATCGGCCGGACGCTGCATCAGCGCGTACTCATTTGCCAGTTTCATATGAAGATAAGGATTATCCGGCTCCAGCTGCACCGCCCGCTCGAGCACATTCGCCGCCGCTGCAAAATCGGGCTTCTCATTCAGGAGTTGTACCAGCAGCCGCAGATAGTCCACGTTGTACGGATCGATCTCCACGCAGCGCGCATAGAATGTCAGATTGTCGTTCCAGTAGTGCTCGATCCGAACGGCCGACACGGCGTACGCTGCCAGCACCATCGCCGTCGCACCCGCCACCGCGGCCCGCGCGCGCGGATTCACGGCGGCCAGCTCCACCGCCGCGATTGCGACCGCCATGCTCCATCCAAACGACGGCGCATAGAGCAGGCGGTCCTGCACCAGCGCGTTCAGCGCATTGAGTTTCATAGCCGGCGCGATCGTCAACAGACTCCACGCCGCGCAAAACATATAGAGGTTGCGATGCGGACTCCTCCACGCGATTGCCGATGCGATTATCGCCAACGCCGCGATCGCGCCCACCGAGATCAACGTGATCGGCGTCACCCCGGCGCTCCAGTTCACGTTGTGCGCGGGACCCGCGAGTCCTGGCATCGCTAGCACTCCCAGATACTCAAGCAGCACGACCGGCGCCGTCAATATCAACTCGAACGCTCCGTGCGATGCGGCGGGCTTCGCCCATCCCAGCGCCGCGAGCGCCTGGTTGTACGGCGCGCCGAAGTAATCCTCCGGCCCCAGCGCGTAGAGGCGTGCGGCCATGTATCCAATCGCGATCGCGATGAACGGCGCCGCGAGCCGGATCGATTCGCACGCGCGTTTTCGCTCGATCAGGTAAGCGTATGCGCCGGCGATCAGCGGAAAGAGGATCGCGCTCTCATGCGTCAGGATTGCGCACGCGTATAGAAGCAGTGCGATGAACAAGCCGCGCGACCAGCCCGGCTTGCGCCCGATCAGAAAGATTAGCGCCCCCAGCTCGAACGCGGTCGACAGCGGTTCGGGTATCGCGCTGGCCCACACCACCGCCTCGACGTGGGCCGGCATCACCCCGAAAATCGCCGCCGTCAGCAACGCGGTCGCGACGTCGCCGGTCAGCAATTGCGCCGCCCGAAAGCACAGCAGCACCACCACCGCGTGCAGCGCGATCTTCGCCAGATGCCACGCCGCCGGATGCGTTCCGAACAGCAGCGCGTTGACCGCGAACCAGGCGTTCTCGAGCGGCCGGTAGTAGGCGCTCTGCGGCAGCTTGGTCGGATCGCGAAACCACCAGATGTCATGGATGAACGAGTTGCCGACGAACGACCAGCTGTGAATGAACTGGTTGTTTACGATCTCCTGCCAATCGTCGAAGACCCAGCCGTTGCGCAGGCTCGGCAGGTAGATCGCGATCGTCGCAATCACGATCGCGCCGAGCAGCCCGGCTTGCCGCGCTGTCAGCGGCGCCGGCGCCGAGCTCGACTTCATCACGGCGCCGCGCGCTCCTTTTCCGAAAGCGCGTGCATCCGCGCGACCTCGGCCTGGGCGTCCGCTCCCCGCTGCATCAGTACGTATTGATCCAGCAGCCGCTGGTGAAGATACAAACTGTCCGGATCCAGACTCACCGCATGCTGGAGCGCATTCATCGCCCCCGTCAGATCGCTCTGCTCATTCAGAATTTCCACCTGCTTGCGCAGAAGCTCGCGATCGTGCGGAGCGCGCGCCACGCAGGCCGCATAGAAGGTCACGTCGTCGTGCCAGTAATGTTCGATTCGCGCCGCGGACACGGCGTACGCCGTCAGCAGAATCGCCATCGCACCCACCACCGCGATACGGGTGCGCGGGCCGGTAGCCGCCAGATGCACCGCCGCCATCGCCAGCGCGAGGCTGAATCCGAACGACGGCGCATAGAGGACGCGGTCGACGATCAGCGCGGCTAGCGCGTTGAGTTTCATCGAAGGCGCGAAGGTTATCAGGCTCCACGCCGCGCAAAACAGGTACAGGTTGCGATACGAACTCCGCCACGCCGCGCCCAGCGCGATTGCCGCCAGCACTGCCAGGATGCCCGCCGCTATGAACGTGATTGGAGCGACGCTGGAGATCCAATCCAGGTTGTGCGCGGGACCCGCCATCCCGGGAATCGTCAGCACGCCAATGTATCCAAGGAACGCGACCGGCGCCGTCAAAATCAGGCCGAGAAGTGAAGGCGGAGGAACCGGTCGCGCCCATCCGAGCAAGACATAGGCCGGCTGATGGAACGGGATGGCGAAGTAGGCGTCAGTGCCCAGCGCGTACAGGCGCGCGATCAGGTACGCAATCGCGAGCACCAAAAACGGCGCCGCCAGCCGCATCGATTCGCCGACGTGCTTCCCTTCGATCAGAAAACCGTAGGCCGCGATAATCAACCAGAAGAGAACCGCCGTCTCGTGACTCAGCAGCGCGCCGGTGTAAAGCACCAGCGCGAACACCAGGCCGCGCGACCATCTTTGTCCCGCATCGCGGCCGATCAGGCAGCATAGCGCGCCCAACTCGAATATCGCCGAGAGCGGTTCTCCGATCGCCGACGCCCACACTACCGCCTCGACGTTGGCGGAAAGCATTCCAAAAATTGCCGCGGTCAGCAGCGCAATGGCCGTGCTGCGAGTGAGCAGTTGCGCGAGCCGGAAGCAAAGCATCACGGCGATCAGTTCGACCACGGTTTTTTCGAGATGCCATGCGGCCGGATGATTGCCCAGGATCATGTAATTCAGCGCGAACCACGTCGCCTGGAGCGGACGATAGTAGGCGCTGCGCGGCAGATTGTCCGGATTGAGAAACCACCAACTGTCGTAGATGAAGGATTTCCCTATTCCCGCCCACGTGTGCAGCAGATCGTTGTCGACGATTTGCAACGGATCGTCGTACACCCAGCCGTTCCGCAGGCTCGGGAGGTAGAGGACTGCGGTCGCAAGCAGGATTCCCGCGAGCATCGCCGCCTCGCGCGGCTCGAGCTTCCGCAATCGCGGCGCGGATTGTTCCGATGATGCGCTCATTGAGAATAGTCCGGCCGCTTCGCTCGGCTACGCAAACTTGCCAAATGCGCCAGCATCCGCAACGCCGGCACTACGATGCTCAAATGGGTTTCCATCGCGGCGATCTGAAAAGCGAACGGCAGGTCATTGCTGGCCCGCCGTTCGGTTTCAACCACGCAAACGAGCGCTCAGTGCGTGGCGGGTACGGCGGGCGCCGCCGGTATTGCCGGCATCGCCGCCGAAGCTTGCCCTGCCGGCGCCTTGCCCGACGTTATTACTTTGCCGGGCAAACCAACCGCGGGCACCTGACTCTCAACATAGCCCTTCGGCACGACGAAGGTATCGGCCGGGAGGTCTTTCACCTCGATATTCGTCACCGTGGTGGTGACGACGAACGGTTTGATTTTGTCCATCGCCGCCTCCATCTTGGCCGCGATGTCCGGCGGCATTTTGGCCGACAGCTTGATCTTGTTTACGAACCGGGCGCTGATCGACAGGACCGGGATGCCGTCGATCGGGTCGCCCTCGGGCGCCATCGACTTGATCTTGTCCGCCAGCGCCTTTTGATAATCGGCGAACTCTTTGGCGCCGGGAGCGCCGCTCGCCACGCATTGAGTCAGCCTGAGGGAGCTTTGAGCGGCGGGCACGACGTTGGTGTAATCCTGACAGTCGTATCCCGCCACTTTATCCATGCGCGCGGTCTTCTTCAGGCCGACGACTAATTCCGGGCGCGCGATCATTCGCTCCGGACCCGAGATCGGCGGAAACGGAAGCTCCATGTACGCCTTCTTCTGCGCCAATACGTAATACATCTTGCCGGCGTCGAGATCGGTAATGTACTCGCGCTCGCCGACCACCAGTTTTTGCTTGTGACCCTGGATCATCACCGTCTGCTCGGTCTTGTGCCCCGCCGGCTGGTTGCTCTCGGTTACCTCCTGCGTGATCACGACACCCGCCGACGCGGTAGTGGCGGCCAGCGCGAGGACAATCGCACCGGCCGCGGCTACTGTGGATTTCATACCCATTGTTCTCCTTTCAATTTGCTCAGTCTGCGATCAATCGACAAGAAATATCAGTTTGGACCCCGGCCGGGAAAGTGCCGCAGTGAGCCGAGATTGGAGCCGCAGGCACGGCGGCCTGCGCCACTGGAGAAAGCGGCCCATCAATGCTGCGACGATCCCGCCGCGCCCGGCGCTGCAGGATTCTTTGGCGCCACCTTTATGAGATGAGGCGTCATCTCCCGTGATTCACCCTTCGTGTAGCCGGCGGGGACGGCGAATACGTCAGCCGCGAGATCCTTCACCTCGATTTTGGTAACCGTGGTGATGTTCGTGACCGGTTTGTAGCGCGCCAGACCGGCATTGATCCTCGCCGCCTGCTCGGGCGGAAATCCGCGCGGCGGCACGAACGGCATCGTCGTCCGCGTGATGCCGGATGACAGCGGGATGCCGTCGGGGATTTGGACTTCAGGCGTCGCCGGCGATCGCTTGAGCCTGGCCGCCTGCGCCTTTTGAAACTCGACGAACTCGCGCGCGCCGGGCGCATCGTGCGCTACACACTTTGTCACCATGAGATTCTGGCGAGCGACGACGGCGGAGCCCGCGTAATCGTCGCAGGCGTATCCCGCCACCTTCTCGCTGATGGCGGTCTTCTTCAGCTCGATGAACGATCCTTGCCAGATCAATCTGACCGAAAGCATTCCGGCGGGGACCGCGAAGTAGCGCCGGGTATCCGTATTGATAACGGTAGTCGTGCCGGCATCGAGGTCGCTGAGGAACTCCCGGTTGCCCTCGATGACCGCCTGCTTATGCCCCTGGATCATCACGGTCTGATGGTCGGTCCTGGGCGCTGCGGTATTGTCGCTGACGACTACATCCTGCGAAATGACGACGCCGGCCGAGACGGTGGCGGCGCCGGTCGCGAGGGCGAGAGCGAAGGCCGCGGCTAATCCGGATTTCAGACTCATCGCAATCCCTGCAACCTCACCCCTCTCCCTTTTGGAGAGGGGGAACAAAATTTTGCCGGAAATGCGGACGGCGGGCCCTTGGGGGCCCGCCGTCCGGTTACTGTCGTTCAGTTGAGCTGATGCTCCGCTACTTCACCCATCGCCCCTAGTTCTTGCAGGTCAGAACGATCGGGGTGCTGGCCTGCGCCGGATTCGGGCATGCGCCTACGCCGGTCGGGGCCGTCTGTGACGCCGCGAACAGGTCGTAGGTGTCAACCTCTGCCGTGCAGCTGCCCGCATGGAAGCCAGTGCAGCAAGCATAAGGCGCGCCTGCACCTGTGCAGGAGGTGGACTTCTCAGCCGCCGCCGTGCAAGTGCAATTGGCCGCCCATGGGGAGCTCTGCGGTCCGTCGCCCTCGGACACTACGCCCGGAACGCTCAGGCTCAGAGTGCAAACGCCCGTGGTGCTTCCGGTAACGCCGGTGTGAACCAGCTCGCCGCCGACCGTGCAGGCGCCTTCGCTGGTGTTGGCGACTGTGACTGCGATCGACTTAGTCTGCGGAAACGTCGGACCCGTATCGGTCTCGGACGCTGGCGATGCCTTCACCGCCACCGTGCCCGGAACTGCGGATTCCTGCAGACCTGTGCAAGTAGCAGTTTCGCCCGGAGGCAGGTATGCGCCACCGAACAGCGCGGGACTCGCAACGCCGGTCACGATGGTGAACGTGTTCTGGTCAGACGTTCCCCACAGTACCGAGCTGTTGACCTCGTCCGCGCCCACCGCGCTGCCGCCAGCGCAGTCGCCCGTGCCGGTTGACGTGCCCACGCCGGTGCAGCATGAGAGCGGAGTGCCGGCGCCCGTGCAAGCAGCGGCGGGAACGCCCGCATCTGCGTCACGGCAAACTGGCGTAACCGCTACGGGATAGTCCTCGTCGTAGAGGGCCGCCTGGTTGTTGGTCGTGCCGTCGCCGTAGGCCTGGAAGTTCTGCTGCTGGAAGTCGCAGTCATAGTTCGCAATGCCAGTCGTATTGCCGATGTCGTCGTTGCTGTTGAAGGTCAAGCTGCCGAAGGAGTAACCGTTCCCGAATTCAGTCAGCGAACCGGAAGTAGCGCCGTAAGTTCCGGTCGGCTCGTCCTGCTCGGTTGACTGTCCGGCTGCAACCAAGTCGCTGCTGTTGCCGCCGAAGCCGGTGCACAGCGTTGCGCTCTGACCAATATACGGCGCTTCGCCAACGACGGTCGGAACCGGGTTCAGCGCTACGCTGGTCGCCTGCCGCTGTCCGACGAAGCTCAGCACCGGTCCAAAAGGCGGAGTCGGTGAATTCGGTCCGCAGCCGGTAACGGGATCGTAAGGATTTTCGCACGTTCCCGGAGGATTCGTGGAGGTCTCCCCGGCGCCGCTGCCGCCCTCAGGAATATTGCTGTTTCCTTCCAGGGTCGCGCCGCCCGCTGCTGCAAACAAGGTGAAGCTGAAAGGCAGAGGGATATCGGCTGAATTGCCGACGCCGACTACCGCGGGGAAGTTCATCACAAACGCGACGGTCGCGCTCCCGTTGGGTCCCGGTCCAACTCCGCCGCCGAGGATGTGGTCCATGCCGTCGAAGCACGGAACGGTGTTTTCCAACGACGTGATGCTGGGGCAATTCTGCGGCCCACCCTGGAACGTCTGGTAATCGTTATCCAGGTAGATCATTTCGCCGCTGATGATCGAGCAGCTCTCGGTTGCCGCGGTGTAGGGTCCGAATTCCAGCACGCCAACTCCCGAGACGTAGTTCAGCGGATAGGTGGCGGCAGTCGTCGTCGCGGTGACGGGCTCGTCTCCAGTGACCAGGAATGCGTACTTATGATTGGCCGTCGCGGTACCGCAGATGTACGACGGCAACGTCGCTGCGTTGGCCATCGGAGCAGCCAGCATAGCGAGGCCGCTCACCATTAAGAGACCTAGAAGAAATCTTTTCATACGTCCTCCCGAAACATTGAGTAAGATAGAAACCATTTTGAATCCCATATCCCCAAGTGCGCGTGTCCGTATCCGAAGGCCTGTGCTGCGCCCGTCAAACCTCCTTTCTCACGACGCCGGCGGACTCTACTGCATTCCGCACGACACCGAAATAACCCTCCTTATCCAGTCCCCAACTCGCGTCCCACTTCCCGCTTGCCCGCCGCGCCTTCATTTGAATCCCGCGATAACTCTCCGATTCACATTGGGAGAGACGGGTTTGCGCTACCGCGGAGCACGTCTGAGTCTCAAATCGGGACGTACTAACGAGGCACACTCTACTCAGATTTCGAGGAAGGCGACCATCAGGATTGCACCAAAAAGCGTCCGATTATGTGAAATAGCAATTTGTGAGCAGTTATTTTGGAACATCCTGACCATGAAAAGGCGAAATGCGGGGACGGCGGCGGGGAATTTTGTGCTCTCAAGCACCTGCTAACAAGGTGCGCGCTTGACAAATTTAGATAAGGCGGGCTACGTTCGCGTGCGGTTTTGACATTTGCGCCTATTGCGGCAGGGGCGTGCGACGTACAGCACGAAAAGCAGCACTTGGCGAATGTCGGACTCACGCACGTAGGGAGGAATCTGGAAAATGCTGTTTAAGTCGTCCACGCGGTCCATCGGCGGCCTCGCGTTCTCGTTGTTGTTCATGCTGACCGCGACTGCGGGCTCGGCGTTTGCGGATGCTCATCCCAAGCTGAGGTTCAGTCCCAAGGAGCCGCTCAAGTTCGGCGAAGTGGTCGTTGGTACCACGAGCGCATCGCAGACCTTGACGCTGATTAATGAGGGCCAGGACTTCGCAATTTCGTTGCGCAGTCTAACAGTCAAGAAGCCCTTCGCCATCCTCTATAGCAACTGCATGCCCGGCATAGCGGCGGGCGCCAGCTGCGAAGTTGAAATCGAATTCAAGCCGACCGTCCAGGGCGCCTTGCAACTTACCAAGGGCTTGACGGTAACCGGCTCGTTCAAACAAGGCACTCTGTATTACAAACTCAACGGTACCGGAATCGGCGGAACGGTCCCGACCCCGACTCCGACCACGACAATAGCTCCAACCCCGACGGCAACGGCAACCTTGACCGCAACCGCAACGCCGACGGTAACGGCGACCTCGACGCCGACTACAACGGCAACCTTGACGCCGACCACGACGCAAACGCCGACCCCAACCGTGACCACCACCATCACCCCGACCGCGACGCCGACCACAACGGCGACCTCGACCGCAACGACAACGGCAACCTCGACGCCGACTACGACGGCAACTTCTACGGCCACGACAACTGCAACTTCTACGGCGACGACAACTGCAACCTCCACGGCGACGACCACGCCGACCTCAACGGCAACGTCAACGACGGGTGCAACTGCAACTGCAACTTCAACCAGCGGCCCCACGGCGACGGCAACCACGACCGCAACGTCAACGCCGACAGTGACCGCAACCGCGACTCCAACCACGACGGCAACGTCAACCGCGACTACGACGGCGACTGTCACGGCAACGGCGACGGCTACTACCACCGCGACTGCCACCACCACCGCGACCGCAACAGCAACCGGAGGGGCGCCGACGGCGACCCCGACGAGCACGCCGGGACCTGAGGCCGGAAGCATCCTGATCGCGGGCGGCGACATCGGCGGCAAGCTGGAAGGCGTGCTGGAGCTGGCGACCTCGACCGTGTCGAGCGCCGCGGCACAGGTGTTTAGCACCGCGACCAACAACTTCACGGCGGTTGGATCGCTCAACATCCCGCGCGAATCGTCGGCGGCAGTTGCGCTGCCCAACGGCGAGGTCCTGATCCTCGGCGGCAACAGCTGCAACTCGGCAGCGTATGGCGCGGCGACGACCGGCGCCTTCCTGTGCACCGGGCTGTCGAGCGCGGAGCTCTACAACGAGAACACCGAGTCGTTCACCTTCGCGGGCACCTCGTTCGGCGATAACCCGAGCGGCGGGATGACGATCGCCCGCAGCGGCCCGAGCGCAACCTTGATCGAGGGCAGCGGCACGGCGCTGGACGGCCAGGTACTGATCGTGGGCGGTTCGACCGGCATCACGTTCACGTCGGCCACCGCGCAGCCGGGAGCGCCGGGCCAGACCGCGCTCAATACGGCGGAGTTGTACAATCCGGCGACGGATCAATTCACCGCGATAAGCGCGGCGGTTCCGGGATGCCCGGCGGGTGAGTCGCCGGCAACGACGCCGGCCTGCACCGACGCGCTGCCTTCGACCTGCGCAGAGCCGACGAGTGAGACTCCAATCACGACGGCCACGGAAAGCGGAACGACCGTGACGATTACCACCAGCTCGCCGACGCCGGGCCTGACGATTGGCAGCAGCGTTGTAGTCGCCGGCGTAATCAACCCGGTTACCGGCGCAAGTATCGCCGGCTACAACAGTGTCTTCACCGTAACCGGCATCTCGGGGAACACGTTTACCTACACGGCCGCGACAGGTTTGGCCGCGGGTAGCGGCGGCTTTGCCTCGGCCGGTAACATCCTGTCGGCATCGGAGACCGGATCGACTGTAACCGTCACCACCACGGCGAATCCGCCGGGCTTGCTGGTGGGTAGCAACGTTACGATCTCGACCGTAAAGATCGGGACCTCGTTTGCGGCTAACGGCTACAATGGGGAGTACGCCGTGAGCGGCATCCCGTCGAGCACTTCGTTCACCTACACCCCGACCGGGGCTCCAGCTCCGATTACGTCGACCAGCGAAAGCGGAACGACGGTAACGGTCACCAGCTTGGCTAACCCGGCAGGCCTGGCCGTTGGTAACTCGGTTGTAATCGCCGGCGTAAGCGTTGCCGGATACAACGGAACCTTCACCGTACTCACCATTACCGGCACCACCTCGTTCACCTATACGGCGGCGTCGGGATTGAGCCCCGGAACGGGTGGAACGGCGGCAGCGGCCACGCAAGGCTTGACGGCGGCGTCAGGCGGCGGAGCGTCAACGGCCGACACCTTCGAGTGCGGCATGGTGGACCAGGGCGCGGCGGTGATCCCGGGCGGCAGCGGCGATGTACTGCTGGCGGGCGGCGACTTCGTCTCCTTCCTGGGTGAGTCGTCGAACTACTCGTTCATCTTCAGCCCGTCAACGCAGACCTTCGCGAAGACCACGGGCAACCTGACGACGCCGCGCGAGCTGGCGTCGCTGGTAGCGATTCCGTCGGAAGGCACCGTGGTATCGTTCGGCGGAGTCGAGGCCAATAGCGCGGCCTGCCCGGTCAACAGCGGCGAGATCGTCGTGACCACGCTGACCTCGGCGGAAGTGTACGATCCAGGCACACAGACGTGGGGCACGACCGCCAACAACATGGCTGTGCCGCGCGCAGTTACGGCGACGCCGATTGTGACCGGCACGCTGGCGGGCGACGTGATCCTGCCTGGCGGTGTCGATGTGGAAGCGGGCACGCTGCCCTCAACCTGCGTCGCGCTGACCTCGCTGAAGCAGACGGCGCAGTCGGCGACCGATCTGTACGAACCGGGCACGGGCACGGGCGGTACCTTCGTCGCGACCGGCGCGCTCAATCAGCCGCGTGAAGGGACGTCGCAAGGCTTCATCGGCGCGGGCACCGATGAGACCTTCATGCTGGCAGGCGGCGGCGCGTGCACGCAGAAACCGCCGAGCCTGCAGTCCGCACCGGTCGGCACCGCAACCGCGGAGACCCTCTGCGGCGCCACCAGCGCGGAGACCGATTTCTCCGAGCTCTTCAACCAGTCGAGCGGAACCTGGGCGGTGGGACCGCAATCGGCCGGCGGCATCACAACCGCAGCGATCGCGTCCGCCAGTGAGAGCGGGAACACCGTGACGATCACCATGTTGACGGCGAACCCGGTGGGCCTGGCGGTTCGTGCGCCAGTTACGGTTACCGGCGTAAGCGTTCCGGGCTACAACAGCACAGGCACAGGCACCAGCCCATCCTCGTGGGTCGTCAGCGCCATTCCGAGCGCCAACACGTTCCAATACATCAACCCCACCTCGGGATTGGCCAGTGGAACGAGCGGAGCTGCACTAGCCCTCTCAGCCGCCAACTCGGCAGCCACGGCGGTGTTGCCATAGCTGGGCACGTCCAAATTGCCTGACCTAACCGGCGACGCCGTTCTCCTTCGGGGGAACGGCGTCGCCGCATCTTCAAGGACCACGGGAGTATCGGTGGACCGTGAAATCAGAATGCAAAAAGGAGCTTTCGCGCGCGTTCGCCCCCAGCTAGACTCTTTGGTACGTTTTACTACCTTTAGGGAAAGTTTGAGCGCATGAGAAGACCCGGACGCGGATTGGGCACGGCGGCCGCGATAATTGCCGTCGCGGTCGGCGCGGCGATCGTCCTGGCAAGCGGGACCACCGGCGACCGCGTCCTCGGCCAGCTCGATTTCGCGCACAGCACGCCCAACCTGGTGGACGCGAAAGGGGTGTCCACTCCCGACGACGTAGCGATCGATTCAAGCGCCACGCCGAATCGGATTTACGTTGCCGATGAACAGAACAACCGGGTGCTCGGCTGGCGAGACGCGGAATCGTTCAGCAACGGCGCTCCCGCCGACCTGGTTATAGGGCAGCCGGATTTTCTTTCCTCGGATTGCGCCGTGACCAGCAATCTCAGTCTGTGCATTCCTGCGGGAGTAGCGGTGGACACCTCGGGCAACCTCTACGTGGCGGATACCGGCAACAGCCGGGTGCTCGAGTACACCAATCCATTTGCGGCCTGCGCCGGTGTATTCCCATGCCTGGGCGGTGCGGCCAACCTGGTCTTCGGCCAGGGCGGCGATTTCACCGGCGGTAGCTGCGACTTCGACACCGATACCACCACTTCGACCGCCGTTGACCTGTGCGAGCCATGGGGCGTCGCGGTGGACGGCGCGGGTAACGTCTATGTGGCGGATCTCAACAACAACCGTGTGCTCGAGTACGACACTCCGCTGACGACCGATGTCACCGCCGACAACGTATTTGGCCAGGACGGAGACTTCACCGCGAATAATTGCGATTTCGACACCGATACCACCATTTCGACCGCCGTCAACCTGTGCTACCCGACCGGAGTCGCGGTGGACGGATCGGGCGATCTCTACGTCGCGGATAACGAAAACAACCGGGTGCTTGAGTACAACGCCCCGCTCACCAACTCCACGGCGAATACGGTCTTCGGCCAGGGCGGGGACTTCACCTCGAATGATTGCGACTTCGACGCCGTCGGCACCAGTTCGAGCAATATCGATCTGTGCGGCCCGGCAAAAGTCGCGACGGATGCGGCCGGCGATCTCTACGTGTCGGATTTTGGTAACCAACGGGTGCTGGAGTACGACACCCCGCTGACCACCGGCGTCACCGCCGCGACCGTCTTTGGCCAGGGCAATAGCTTCGCGTCAGATACCTGCGATTACGACGTCGCCGTTCCCGGAATCGCCACCGACGGCAGCACCGCCGGCGACCTGTGCGATCCAAAGGGCGTTGCGGTGGACGCATCGGGTAATCTCTACGTGGCGGATACAAGCAACAATCGCGTGTTGCAGTACAACGCTCCGCTGGCCACCGATACCATCGCCGCCGCGGTGCTGGGCCAGGATGATTTCATTCACAACGTCGCCAACCTGGTGGACGCTCAAGGGCTCGACGCTCCTCAAGCGGTGGCGATCGACGCCAGCGCCACGCCCAATCGAATTTACGTCGCCGACGAGGACAACAACCGCGTGCTGGGCTGGCGCGACGCCGCCTCGTTCACCAGCGGCGCTCCGGCCGACCTGGTGATCGGCCAGCCCGATTTCCTTTCCTCTCTGTGCAACGGCGCCGCCGACACGGTCAGCGCGAGTAGCCTATGCGGTCCGGCGGGGCTCGCCGTGGACGGCTCGGGCAACCTCTACGTCGCAGATAGAGACAACAACCGGGTGCTGGAGTATGCAAGTCCGTTTACGTCCTGCGCGGGAGTATTCCCGTGCGTGGGTGGTGCGGCCGGACTGGTCCTGGGCCAGGGCGTCAGCTTCACCTCGAATATTGCAAACAACGGCGGCGTCAGCGCCGGCAGCCTGGACTCTCCATTGCAGGTCGCGCTGGACGGGGCCGGTAACCTGTACGTCGCCGACAGCGATAACAACCGCGTGCTCGAGTACAACATGCCGCTGACCACCGGCGCCTCCGCCACGCTGGTCTTCGGCCAGGGTGGGAGCTTCAGCTCGAATGCGTGCGACTACGACATCAGTGGCAAGTTGAAACTTACATCCACCGCCAACGACCTGTGCAATCCAACCGCGGTCGCGTTGGACGAGTTGGGCAACCTCTATATATCGGATGCCGGCAACTCCCGGATGTTGGAGTACAACACTCCACTCAACGCGCACAGCGGCGAAAGCGGCGCCGGCGATGCCACCGCTGATACGGTCTTTGGGCAAAACGGCAGCTTCACGTCGAGAACGTGCAGCGCCATTGAGATCACTGCCAACGGCCTGTGCTTTCCGTCAGGAATCGCCATCGACGGCTCCGGCAACGTTTACGTGGCCGACGGCAACAGTGAACGGGTGCTGGAGTACAACACTCCGCTGACCAGCGGCACCAACGCCGAAAATGTCTTCGGTACCTGCGGCAGCTATGGTTTGTCCGCATGCACGGGGCTGAGCGCCAACAGCCTCGACGATCCGACTGGCGTCGCGGTGGACTCTTCCGGCAACCTCTACGTGGCGGATAACCAGAACAATCGGGTGCTCGAATACAATCAACCGCTGTCGCTTCCCTCGCCGACCGCGACCTCATCAGCCACGCCAACGATAGGCGCAACAGCGACAGCCACCACAGGCGCAACTCTGACCGCGACGCCAACCACTAGCGCGACACCAACCACTAGCGGGACGCCGACCACCGGCGCGACACCAACCTCGACGCCCACCATCGGCGCGACTCGGACCGCAACAACCACTGCCACCGCGACGCGGACGGCAACCCCGACCGCAACAACCACTGCTACCGCGACGCTTACTGCTACCGCGACTCGGACGCCAACCCCGAGCGCGACATCCACCGCTACCGCCACGCCTACAGCTACTGCGACGCGGACGCCAACGCCGACGCCTACCGCATCGCCGGGCCTCGGCCATATCTCGGTCAATCGGAAAACCTTGAACTTGAGCGCGCTTCCGGAGGCGACTGCGTCGGGGAGCATCACGATCAGCAACACCGGCACAGGACCGTTAACTGTCAATGTCAGCGCACCGAAGCATAACCCGCCCTTCACGGAGCTTGGCGGAGGAAACGGGAAAGTGATCGGCCCCGGCGGCTCCGACAACGTGACCATCGTGTACGCGCCAACAAAAAAAGGATCGACCAGCGATCAGATCGTGATCACCAGTAATGATCCCGCGCACAAGAAGCCGATCAAAGTGAAGCTCAAGGGCAAGTCGAAATAGATTGCCGTAACGAGGCGACGAACGAAGCATACGTCGCCGTGATATCCGCTATCTGGTCGATGGATCCGAGTTGTTGAGATTCGAGTCCGCGTGATGGTGGATCAGTTTCCACGTGCCTCCTTCGAGCCGGAAGATGTTGGTGGCGCGCTGATTGAAGGTGACCATCGGACCCTCCGACGAACGCAATTGGCCCGTCTCGGTGCAGACCGAATAGCCCATGTCGGTTCCGGCGACGACGGTCATGTCCCGCTGCGTGATATTGCCTCCGGGATAAAGCCGAGCCATGTTTCGAAAACCCGCGGCGACCTCGTTCCATCCCATTGCGTGGCCGCCGGCCGCGCTCAAGTTCGAGACGTCGGGTCGATGGGACCATACGGCGCTCAGCGGATCGAGGTCGCCGTGCAGGGCGGTGTTGAACGCTTCGTAGAAAAGCACCGTCGCGCTGCGTATCGCATTCTCATTCGCCTTTGAAGCCGCATGAGGACCCGATTGTGCGCGTGCGGTCTGCGCGAGTGGCGGCGCGAGGACCATCGACGCGACAATAGCCACAACGGAAAATAGATTTCGCCAACACGATGAGAATTCCACTGGTGCCTCCCACACAGTAAGGTTCCCGCGGTCGAAAAACTGCTGCCGGTCAGCTCTTGCCTCCGCACCCTGACACAAGGCAGGTCCGCGCGCGGCGACCTTGGCTGAGCCTACATTTAGTATAGCAGTCCGACTGGCGCGAGCGACGGCATGGCCAGGGCAAGCAGTCCGAAAGCAGACGGATTCCGAGTTTCCACTGGTCACGACGCCCGCGTAATATCGAATCGCGCGCTCCACAGGGAGGAGTACCGATGAGCACCGCGAACAAGCACATTCAGCCCGGCTACACGACCATCACCCCGTACCTCTACGCCAAGCTCGACTTTATAGAATTCCTCAAGAATGCTTTCGGCGCTGAGGTGACACATATCCCCACGCCCGACGCCGAGGGGCAATTCCACGCCGAGGCCAAAATCGGCGACGCGCATCTGTTCTTCGGCAGCGGCTATTTTTCCGATCCTTCGATGGCGGCGGCGATCTATCTCTACGTTCCCAACGTCAACGCGACCTACAAACGCGCTGTGAGCCTGGGCGCCAGTGCGGTCAGGGAGCCGGCCGACATGACCTGGGGCGACCGCGTCGGAGGAGTGAAGGACACTTCCGGCAACACTTGGTGGATCGCGACCAACAAGAAGTGAGCGAGTCAGGCGATGGCACATCCCCGAATGTATGACGATTCAAATCCGGCGATAAACAAATTGCGCGAGATCTGCCTGGCGTTCCCGGAGGTCTTCGAGAAAGAGGCTTGGGGCGAATGTACCTTTCGCGTCATCGGCGGGAGCATGTTCGCGATGACCGACAACAACCACCACGGCAGCGGCCACGTCGCGGTATGGGTCAAGGCGCCGGCGATGGTTCAGGAAATCCTGGTCAACTCGGACCCGAAGCGGTTTTTCATTCCGCCCTACATGGGCAAGCAGGGATGGGTCGGGGTTCGCATCGACTACAAAGTGAAATGGGACCAGACGGCGGCGATTCTGAAAGACGGATACCTGATGTCGGCGCCGCGCAAGGTTCGGCACACATCTCCGGTCCGGCTCGGCGTCGTTGGAGCCGACCCTGCGCCAAATCGAATCAAAAGGCCGTCGCGACGAAAGAAGGCGTCCAGCCGAGTCCGCTACGAAACCTGAACGCGCCCGCCGTGCCGCCGCACCTTTCCGGACTGCTCCGACGAACCTCAGCAGTTCAGCGCGTCCCGTAGAAGAGCCACTTGTCGCCGTGCAGCAGAAGATTCTTCGTTTTGATTGGAGATAGACTCTCGATCTCGCGGATCGTCGGGCGAATCCCGTACCACTCGTTGCGATAGAGTCCGCGCGGACCTTGCGCGGATCGCCGCTCGACCAGCCATCGACGCATCCGCAGCGCGAACGCAATTGAGTCACGCCACGTCCGCGGCGTCATCGTGAAGATAAGCCGTCCGCCCGGTTTGAGCACTCGCGCCGCCGTCTTGAGGTACGCCTGCAGTACATCCAGATCAGGCAGATGCTGAAAGACGCAGTACGCGACGAACGCATCGACGGAGCTGTCCGCGATTTCCTTGAGCGTCGGCGTCTCCGCGCGATGAAACGACGCGTTGGCAGCCTCGACCGAACTGCGCGCAATCGTCAGCATCTCCGCCGACAGATCGAATGCGAACACCTTGCCGACTTCGGGCGCGATCGCACGCGTGAGGCGTCCGACGCCGCAGCCGATTTCCACGACGGTATCGGTGCCCGTCGGCTCGTAGCCGACCGCCGACTTCAGATCGTTCCAGATTTTCGGGCCCGACGCCCAGAATTCAGCGAGGTTGCGCCCGTCGTATGGGCCCGCCGACGATACATACCAGTATGGATTTTCCCGGGCTTTTTCGTCCCAGAATTGACGGCTTGCCTCCAGTCCACTCATCGATTCGATGCACCTTCCAGCTCTCAGTCGAGAAATATATTGGCACAACGAATCAACAAAACCACGCGGAGGATACGCGGCGTGGATAGATCTGCCGCCTCGGAGGCGGCCCCGGGCTATTACGGAATCTTGAATTAACTAAGCCTGGTGATCGCGACCGAGCCGTCGCGGCCGCGCGCAGCTTTCACCGTATCAAGCAGATATTCCACCGCACCCTGCAGTTCCTCGAGCGAGGCCGAGCCGTCGGGCGCAACGATCGATTGCACTCCGTCGTAGGCAACCGCGACCGATTCGGGAATCTGCAATGCAAAAGTACGTCGCTCACTCATTTGACGTTCTCCAGTGGTGAATTCACAGGGTTGGACGGATCTCGCCACCGAAATATTTCGTAAGCAATCTTCACGCCAAGGAACCAGAACGCGCAGAGTCGAGCCAGCTCTTACGCAAGTCAGCGTAATCGTGTCGCACCTAATTACGGCGGCGGACGAAATTTTGGCAACCTGCCACAGAACGGGGCAGCACTGAGACTCAGATCGGTGTATCGGTGTGAACGCTACGCCGCTCGGCGACGACGACCTGATGGGGCGGCGTCCGGAGCGCGAAGATCCACTGGCGCCGTCAATCCGGCGGAATTGCGCGCAATCGCGGCGATCGTCCCGCCCTTTAACAAAATGTAGAGACGTCCCCGCCGCGCGATTTCCCCCTGCTCGATCAGGTCCGCCATCAGCCGGCTTACCATCGGTCGCGAGCAGCCGATCATTTCGGCCAGGTCCCCATGCGCCGGCTCGAAGGTCAGCGCGATACCGTCGTCGTCGGGCGCGCCAAATTTTCGCCCGAGCTGGGCCAGCATCAACTCGAGCCGCTCGCGGAACGACATCCCCAGGAACGACGCGTAGTAGTGGACCCATCCCGACCACGCCGAGTTCATCCGCTCTGAAACCTCGAGCAGCGTCGCCGAGTCTAGCGACGTGAGTAATTCGCGCACGCGCTGGCGCGTGATCATCGCAACCACGCATTTGCTCAGCGCTTGTGCCTCGAAGCGGCGGATCCACTGGCCCTTTTCATTGAGCTGGTCCGCGACTCCGATCACGTCGCCCGCAGTCGCCAGCCGAACCATGATCCGGCTGCCATTGGGACTCGGGCAGCTTTCCTTGACCAAACCTTTCACGACCCAAAAAATTATGTCGGCAGGCGCGCCCTGGCAGAAAATCATTGCGCCCGGCGCGTAGTTGAGATTGCTGTGATATTCCAGGATCTCGCGCACGATTTCGGGCGGGACCTTCCACGACAGCAGCTGCGCCTCGAACTGATTTCCTGCTTCAGGCGTCGTTGGAATATTCATTTTATTACCCACTCGACCGCACGCCATAACGTGCGACGCCGACCAGCGCGGCGGCCAGCAGCCGTCGCGACATTCACGCTATTAATCGTCTGATTTGGCAAACTTCCCCAAATCGAACCCGAAAAGTGTCAGAATTTTCCGATCAGCCGGACGTGATGTATAGGCCAAGTGTCAGCTTATATGCAAGGGTCAGCTGTGAGCCGCATAGACCAGCACGATTTGTCCGGCTGGCATCTACGCGTGCATCGATGCTTCAGAAGGTCGCTGCGACCTCACCCTTACGCGGTGAGGCCCTTTCTTGCTTTGATCTCGTCCAGCAGGGCGTTGATCTTCTGCTCGCGTTCCAGCATGTGAAGGCGGACGTCGAGGTCGTCGCCCAGCATCTCGCCCGTCGCCATGCCGAGAGCTTCTTCGCGCGCGACCTTGTGACGCATCCGCTCGAACGCGCCGTGTTCGGTGTCCGACGTGTGTTGCGCATTCGCCGCGCGATGCGTTGCGCGTGAACGCCGATGCTGAACGATCAGGAGGTCCGCCATCGCGCGGGCTTCTGAAAGCTTCAGCTCGAGTCTCTTCAATGCGGATTTCATCGACTCGACCTGCGTATGATGGTCTTCGATCTGCTGATCGTAATTCTCGGCCAGCACGTGGAAGCTCACCGCGCGCTCGAGCGCCGCACGCGCCAGTTGGTCGTCCTTCTTGTTGACGGCCAACTCAGCCTTGCGCATCCACTCGGCATGCTTCGCGTTATTCTCGGCTTTCTTCTTTTCGAGCAGGTGCAGGTCGGCCAGCGCGATTGCGACTTGCGTCTTCACCTGCATGAACTGGTTTTCCATATCGAGAATCACCTGCTTGAGCATTTTCTCCGGATTCTCGGCCTTGTCGATCAGGTCATTGAGATTGGCCCGCACCAGGGTTGCTACACGATCCATGAGTGCCATAACGAACTCCTTGCCCGCATTGTCGCGAGCGCCTGCTACTTCGCCTTGTTGGTTCCGTCCGGAGGCGGTAGCCGATCCGGACGATCCGCCTTGTCGCCAATCATTTTGATCTTGCCGAGCAGGTCGGACATCTTCATGCCCGAGAGCGCTTCGAACAGCTCCGGCACTTGTGCGGCGATCTGAGTCAGGTCGCCGGTGATTTTGTTCAGGCCCGCGGAATCGCCGTTGCCGGTCGAGACCACTGTGATCCGATCGACATTGGCCAACGGACTCGCGAGAGCCTTCACCACTTCCGGCAATCCTGTAATCAGCTTGTCCAGCACAGCCGCCTGGTTGTACTCCTGGTACGCCTCCGCCTTGACGTTCATCGCGCGCGCCTCGGCGTCGCCCTTCTTGAAAATGATTTCAGCTTCCGCTTCGCCTTGCGCGCGAATCGCGCTGGCGTGGCCCTCGGCCTCGACCATCGTCTTCGACTTGTCGGCCTCGGCCAGCGTCTGGATACGCTGCCGCTCGATCTCCGCCGGCTTCAGCACGGTGGCGATCAGCTCCTTCTCGCGGCGCAGGATTTCGGCCTCCTGCACCTTCACTTGCTGCTCCTTTTCCGCCTGCTGGACCTTTACCGACTCGACGATCACCTGCTGCTGCATCACGTTGGTCTGGATTTCGTACGCCTTGTCGGCCTGTGCCTGCTGGCGTTTGACCAACTCATTGTAGGTCGCTTTTTTCACATCGAGATCGCGCTGCGCTTCGGCCTGCCGCGCCATCGAGGCCGTCTCGGCCGCGACCCGCTCCTGGTCGGCCTGCGCCTTGGCGACCGCCGATTCTCTCAGCGCGATCGCGCGCTTGATCGCGGTGTCGCGATCAGCCTCAGCCGCCGCCACGTCCGCATCGCGCTTGATCCTCACGATGTCGGGACGGCCCATGTTGGTGATGTAGTCGTTCTTGTCGCGCACTTCCTTGATAGTGAACGAGATCACTTCAAGGCCCATCTTGTTAATGTCGTCGGCGCATGTGGAACGCATCCGATCGGCAACCATTTCGGGCTGCTTCACAATCTCTTCGACGGTGAGTTGGCCGATGATGCCACGTAAGTGGCCTTCCATCACGAGCCGAATCAGGGCCTCGCGATCGGCGGGCTCCTTGGTCAGAAATTGCTCCGCCGCCGTCAGGATCGACTCCGGATCGGACTTCACTTTGATCTGGGCGACGGCTTCCACCGTCACCGCGACACCTTGCTTGGTGTACAGGTCCTGTTGCGGCGCCACGTCGAACGACATCAGCTCGAGCGACAGGCCGCGAACGTTTTCGACCATCGGCAGGATGACGGTGCCGTGACCTTTGATCACGCGCGTGCCGCGAAACCCGTACACGATAAGCGCCTCATGCGGTCCCGCCTTGCGATACAAATTTGCAAAGACGGCCATCAGCAGCAGGATAGCGGCTACTGCCGTCCCCACGATTACCAGCACATCGGTCGGTATTTGCGGCATGTTCGTTAATCCCCTTGTTGCAGTCGATTGTGAGACATTTGGGCAATGGTTCCGTTTGAACCAAGAATCTGCTCGATGGCCATCTCGGCGTTTTTCACTTCAACGATTATGCTGCTGTAAAATTGGCCCTCTATCTCCAGAGAGACAACGTCTTTCGATGATCTCCGGAGATCCAGGAATGCCCAGCGATGCGGTGAGCCAATCCAGTACGTTCCGACCGCCATCACTTGGGGGATTCCTGTGCCCAGCACGCGGATATCTGTCCGCCGGAACGTGGGCAACCCCGCAGTCGCACTGATGCTCTTTATCGCACCTAGGGGGACGTCAACGCTGCTCTTCAGTCCGAGCAATTTGTCCCAGCCAAGTATCTCGACGTGAAGATCATTTCCCTTGACCGTTAGCTCAACCATTCGCGTACTCCAGTTTAGTCTGAACTAGTGCCAGCATTTTGCTTCGGGTCAGCGAGCTTCGTTTGTATGGCTATCCTGACGGTCATTGGCCATCTCTTCCCATCGACGGACGTAGGCGATGCCGTGTTCGTAGCGCGTCACAATTACTTCGGCGCCATGCGCTATCGCTTCGCCGTTTTCGCTGCGGGCGCCGCATGTTTGCCTCGTTCCCTCCTGCGAGAAAATGATTTCGCCGGTGCCTCCCATCCGGATTGCGCTGCTGACGCGGCCCAACACTCCAACGCGATCGTAGTCGGCCGGATCGAGTGCCTGATCGTGCGTCAGCAGGAATTTTACGATGAACCAGAAGACGAGCGTCGCGCCCGTCAGTCCCGCGACGATCGCCAGGATCATAACCACCGTGACCAGCAGGCTCGAATGGCGTGTGAGCAGGTAGCCGGTGCCGCCGAACCATGCGAGGAACGCCGTGATCGTCGCGAAGTTGAACCACGGCATCTCAGGCCCGCGACTTACTCCCGCATGCCCACCCACGCCGGGCGTAGCGACATGCCCGTGCGACAAATTGAAATGCACATGCGGCAAATGGATTGTGCCGCCGACAAACGCGAGGACGCTCAGAGTCACTCCCACGAGGAAACAGGTCAGATAGAACATTTCCCAGTTCATAAGTTCCCTCCCGCCGATCGCTTCCTTGCGCCGTCTCGATGTGCCGATGAGCCGCCGGCGGGTCTAAGTACTTCACTCAGCCGATCGACCAGCTCGGGCGCCTCGAGGATCGCGCCTAACAGCACGATGCATTTGCGGGTGTCGCGATGCCTCGCGATCAGGAGCATCGCGTGACTCAGCTCGGCGTCGCCGGCAAATTCCTCGGCGCCGTTTATCAGCCACAGGTCGAGCCGGTCCTGGGTGGCGCGGAGATCGCTGGTCAGCTCGGTATGGTAGCCCTCGGGATCATCGACCAGGTACCCGGGATGAACTTTGAAAAACCGCGCCAACATCATGCGCGACGAGTTGGTCAGATGCGGCCGCGCGCCGCTCTCGATCTGCGACAGGTAAGACTGGCTGAGACCCCCGCCCATTTCCTTTTTGAGCGCCCGCGCCAGATCCTGCTGGGTCATCTCGCGCCCAAGCCCGCGCAGCGTCCCTTCGACGAGTCGCAGATACCGAAGTTTTTCGCCAAGTTTCATTTGAGTTTGCCGCGCCGGACGCCCGGACTGAGCGCCCTGCGCGCTTATTATGATTTGCAATTACTATATTGCAATCCGTTATGCAAACGTGGCGATGCCCTTGCGACGGCGCGAGAAAAAACCGCGCAGGCCCATCCTGAAACCTCGACCGTTATTTCACGGGAGAGGCGGCCGGCCGCATCGCGGCCGGTAGGTGAGGGTTCCGCGATTCAAGCTGCAACCGCGCGTCCGCGTCATTCTGATCCCCTCTCCTGAAGGGAGAGGGGCTAGGGGTGAGGTTCCGAGTTACGCACCTCGAACGTCACGATCTGAAACGGCCGCAGCTCCAGCTCCACGGAACCGTCGCGCCGCCGCTTCACCTTGACGCCCTTTAAATGCAGGCCCGCGAGATCCACCAGTCGGGCCTTGCGGCCGGTGCCGAAGCTGAAGCGCGCGGTCTCCGGCGATTCGGATGCGCTGAACGCGCGCACGATATACCCGCCGGCGCGTTCCGTCGCTCGCGCGGTCGAGAACGCCACTCGCGGATTGTCGCACGCGCATAGCCGATTCCCGGGAGCATCGAACCCCGAGCGCGCCTGGAACATGCGCGGCGGATACGCGTACGCCTGGCTCAACTGAACGACGCCGGCGTCCGCGCACGAACCGCGCCAGGTCGTGACGGCGAATTGAAAACGATGCGTGCCGATTTCCTGTGCGTCAGGCGTTTCGAACTCCGGGCCCGCGTCGCCGCGCCGCATCTTCAAGTCCCCGCGCGATAGCCAGCCGACGCATCGCAACAGCGTCAACAGGATCGTCGCGCCGCCAACGTCGCGCCGCGCCTCGGTCTCATAGATTCCGCGGCTCATCACGGCCGCTGAAAACTCGGCGGACTCTACGGCGGTGAACGTCCGATGCGGCGCGGTCGCATAAACGTCCTCCGTCACGCCCGCCGGTTCGGTCGGATCCATCGAGCGCCGGACGATTCCGAAATTCGTGTCGGAGATCGATTCCGCCGCCACAATCGGCGTGGACAACGCGACGCGCAAGCGATGGTCGCGCGCGCGATTATCCATCTCCGCCTCGAAATCCACCCGCTCGAGTCCCGCGTAGATAGTGGCCGTAAGTTCTATCGGAACCTCGACGGTCTCCGCCGCGCGCGATTTACGATCTTTCGTCAGTGCACTCGGAAGATTGAGAACGATCGACAGCGCGATACGGCTGCGCACCGCTCCGCGCTCGACCACTCGCGCCGCGATCGATGCGGGCTTCGAGATCGGCGCCGAATCGGCGACCGGATCAAAGTTGTATTCATCGCCGCGATCGCCGTCGTCTTCGAAATAAATCTCAACCGGCTTGCCGTTCTTCAGATCGTCGATTTTCAAACCGCGCGGCGTCGGGCTCAGCCTGAAATATTCGTTCTCGATCGATTCATTATCGCCAGGCGGACTCTCGACGGCTTCGTCCGCGCGAACGAGGCGATAGTGGCTGAATCCCGCCTGCGCGATCCCGTCGCCGACGAACGTGATTTGCGCCCGCGCCGCTGCCGTCGCTCGTATCCGAAGGATCGCGTCGTCAGGCACTTCGAGCATTCGCCGCCGAAAGCTGTGCGGATCAACGTCGCCCGAGGGAGCGCGGCTGACGAACATGCGCAGCTCGAATCGATTGTTACCGGCGCGTTCGAGCTCGAACCGGTTCACATACTGGCCCATCACCTGCGCCCCGGTGATCAAGCCCTTGAAGTCCGCGCCCTTGAGCTCGATTTCGAATGGGCGCGCCAAGCGTGCAACGTCGATCGCGACGGGAATCCTGCGCCCGTCGCTATCCACCGCGACGTAACTCGCGTGCGGATCCTCGACTTCGGTCTCACCGGTGACGAGCGCGCGGCGCGCGAACGTCGGATTGAACACCGCAGTCGCGGCCTCGCCGCCGTTTCGCGTCGATAGCACCGTGCTCGACGCCCGCCGCGCCACGATCTCGCCGATCATCGCCGCCTGGTCGAAGCGATAGCGCATGTCCTGATGGACCTGGTCGATCGAGCATCCGCAGATCGAGTCGTGCGGATGGTTCTGAATCTCGGTGCGCCACGCAACTTCGAGCAGCGCGGTCAGGTCATCGGCTTGATTCAATCGAGAGGCGAGCGCGGTGAGCGGATCGGCAATCCGCTCGAGCAGGTACGAGTTCTGAAAATCGCGCTGCTTTATCCATGCGCGCGACGAGCTGACGCCGGGCGTGAGATTCGAACGCGCCGGCGATCGCAATTCTCCGCGGACGCGCGGCGTGCCGTCGAGCGGAAGCTCGCACAGCCGCTTCGCGTATTCGTCAAGCGTGCCGACTTCGGCGCTGAACGGCGCGCGTCCGTCCGCCTCCTTCAGCCGCGCGAAGACTGCCGCGTCGGGTTCCGCGTGATCGTTGCCGTTCATCACCAGCATCGGCGCGCCGGCCGCGAATTCGCGTTCCCGCGCCGCAATCTCGCTCACTCGCGCGATTGTCGCGTCGGCCGAATCTGTGGGCAGGCTGGCACCGTTCGAGTAACCGAACGGCAAAAAGACCATGAACATCGAACTGCCGTCGAGCGCCTCCCAGATGAACCGATTGCGCTTCACTTCGCGGCCGACGCCGCGGAAGACTGCCCCGGCCTTCAGCCCGAAGCTCGACAGAATCTGCGGTAGCTGCGCCGCGTGACCGAATTGATCCGGCAAATATCCGGTCTCCGCCGACTTGCCGAAGCGCCGCGCGATCCGCGTGCCGATTTCGAGATTCCGAATCAGCGCCTCGCCGCTCGCGAGGAAGCTGTCCGCGAGCAGGTACCACGGGCCGATTTGCAGCTTGCCGGCTTTGACCAGCTTCGCGATTCGGCGCGCGCTGTCGGGCCGCACTTCGAGGTAATCCTCAAGCACGATCGTCTGGCCGTCGAAATGAAAGCAGGGGAGGGCGCCGCTCTCGAGCTGCGCGATCATCTTGTCCATCATCGTCAGCAGCCGCGCGCGCATCCGCTGAAACGGCTGATACCACTCGCGATCCCAATGCGTGTGAACGACGAAATAAAGATGCTCCATGAACCGCGCCTCGCCGCTTACAATCCCACCGCGACGCACAGCGCCGCAACATCGCCGATACGCTCGCCCAGCGCCGCCGCCACCACTTCGCACGACGCCGCCAACGTCGCCAACGCTTCGCGCATCATCACCTCGCGCGCGGGTCCCAGGATCATCTCGCCGGTGCGCATCGCGATCCCGCCAATCACAATGCGCTGCGGATTCAGAACGTCCACGAGGATCGCCAGCACCTGCCCGAGCCGCTCGCCCGTGGTGCGGACGATTCGCATCGCGACGACGTCGCCATGCTTCGCCGCCGCGCAAACGTCGCGCGCCGTCAGCGTCCCGCGATGCGCCCTCAGCGTCGTGCTGCGCCCGCGCTTGCGCGCATCCGCGACCGCTCGCATCGCGACCTGCGCCATCCCGCCGCCGCTCGCCCATCCTTCGACTGAACCGCGCTTGTGATATCCGATCGGGCCGCCGCGCGTGAGCCGCACGTGCCCGATCTCGCCCGCGAGATCGTCAGTGCCGTGATAGAGCCGCCCATCGACGATAATTCCCGCGCCGAGTCCCGTGCCCATCGTCAGGAAGATCATGTTGCCGACGCCGCGCCCGGCGCCGTACCGATGCTCCGCGACGGCCCCGGCGTTCGCGTCGTTCTCGACGTTGCATCGAACGCCGAATTGCCGCTCGAGAATTGCCTTGATTGGAATATCGATCCACGTCGCCAGATTCGGCGGCGCCTGGATAGTCCCGCTGATTCGATCGAGCGGCCCGCCGCAACTGACGCCGATTCCGCGGATCGCCGATTTCGCAAGCCCGCGCTTCTTCAGCAGCGTGTCGATTCCTTTACCGATCAGATCGAGCGCGCGCTCGGGCCCTTTTGCGGGAAGCGTCGCGAACTGAAGCCGCTCGCTGACCTCGGGCAGCCGCCGCGAAACGACGATCGCCGTCTTCGTGCCGCCGATATCGACACCAATCCATACTTTTGCGGGCACGCGCGCTCGCCCTCGACGCTCTAGCAGCGCGCAAGCTGTATCAAACGCCCGGCTGTTTCACCAGCCGCCGCGGTAGGGTAATCAGCATGGCACTGATGATGCGCGCTTCGCGAAAGATCTCTCGACAGATTGTCGCCGCCGCATCGGCGCTTTTCTTCAGCGCGCTCACTCCGGTCGCGCACGCGCAGATGACGCCGGCCTGTTCCGCCTCCGAATCGAGCGGCGAATACTGCGTTGGCGCGTCGCGGCGCGAAATCACTCCGACCTCGCCGGTCTATCTCGGCGGTTACGGCTTCGGTCCCGTCCGGCGCTCGACCGGGGTAATGAGCCCGATCTACGCGCGCGCAATCGCCATCTCGCGCGGTGACAAGACCGTGGTCTTCTGTGCGATCGATACGCAAGGCCATTTCCTCGCCTACCAGGGGGACGACGCGCCGTATGGCGCCGCGGACATTCGCCGCCGCGTGTCGAAAGACACCGGCATTCCCGCAAGCGCGATCATCATCGCCAGCACTCATGATCATTCGGGGCCCGACGACATCGGAGTATGGGGCGGTCTGCCGCCGGCGTACTTGAACTTCGTCGCCGACCAGGCCGTCGCCGCAATCGAATCCAGTGTGCGTGGCGAACGGTCCGCATCGCTTTACTCAGGCGAGATTAATACCGCGCCGTCCCATCTCCTGCGGAGCCTGCTGCCGGGCTATCCGATCGACACGAAACTGCGCGTGATATTCGCGAGAGGTTCCGACGGCGCGCCGTTCGCGACGCTGATTAATTTCAGCGCCCACGTCACCGCGCTCGGCAAGGACAATGCGCAGATTTCGCCGGATTGGCCCGGAGCGGCTCTGGAAGCCATCGAGAAAGCTAACCCAGGCTCGACGGCGCTCGTGATGGTCGCCTCGGTCGGACGCACCTTGCCCGACCTCAAGGCGATCGGCGCCCGCGGTCCATCGGCCGCCCAAACCTACGGCGCGACCGTCGCGAGGCTCGCACTCGTTGCCGAGGCCCTCGCGGTGAAAGTTGACGGCCCGATCGCGACCGCCGAAACCATCCTCGAAGAGCCGGCCGAAAATTCCGTGCTCGTGAGCCTGATGACCTCCGGCAAAGTCGGCGTGGACCGCGTGATGCGCTCGAATCGCGAACCTTACATGGCCGCCGACAGAAGCAAGGTCCGCACGGTCGTGGGCGCGATACGAATCGGCAATCTCTTCTTCGCCGCCGTGCCGGGCGAGTCCTTTCCCGAAACGCAAATGGCGCTCGAGGCCCGCGTCGCCGCGGACGGACACTACCTCTTCTCCCTCGCCGACGATCAGCTCGGCTACGACCCGCCGCCCTACGAATTGGGCATGGTCGAGTTCGCCAGCCCGCTCGACGAGGGACTGTTCATCATCAATTCTCGTTTCGGTACCGACGTTACGCGCACGCTGCTGGTACAGGCGCGCGCACTCGGCTTTACAGTTTCCGATACAGGCTATACAGGTGACGAGGCCCGCGAAGCCCGCGGCTTGGTTGATTCAATTGACGGGACGATCGGAATGGTCGAGGAACCTATCGCCCGCCGGCTCATCCCGCTGATGCTCTGGCTGGGATACGATCGCTTTCACTGAATTTCGGATTCACGGGGACTATCGGCTCCACCGATGCTGGCGCTGAAGAGGCGCACTGCGCTGCCGGCTCGACGCCGCGAGCTGGATACTCGCCGGCGCGTGGCCATTCGCGACGTGTGCGACTTCGTTCACCGCCGCCTCGATCGTTCCGCCGCGCAGCAGAATATATTTGCGCTCGCGCCGCCCGATCTCTCCGTCTTCGGCCAGTTCCGTCAGTACGCGCCCGACCACCGGCCGCGAGCTGCCGATCATTTCCGCCAAGTCGGAATGCGTCGGCTCGAACGTGAGCAAAACTCCGTCGCTATCGGCGATGCCGAATTTGCGCCCCAATTCCGCCAGCACCATTTCAATTCGTTCGCGATATGAAAGTCCCAGAAACGTCGCGTAGTACTGCACCCATTCCGTCGCCGCCGAATTCATCCGCTCCGTCAGCGCCAGCAGTTCCTCCGCGTTCATCGCCTTCAGCAGATTGCGCACATGGTCGCGCGTCACGATCGCCAGCACACAGTTGCTAGCCGTCCACGCTTCGAAGCGCCGGACCCATTGCCCCTTCTCGTTGAGCTTGTCCGCCAGCCCCAGCACGTCGCCGGCCGTCGCCAGCCTCACCAGCGTCTGCGTGCCCTTCGGATTCGGACAGACTTCACGCACGACGCCCTTGACGACCCACATCACGATGTCGGCCGGCGAGCCTTGGCTGAAGATAAGCTTGCCCGATGTGTAGTTGATCTCCGTATGATGCGCGGTCAACTCCTTCGCGGTCTCCTCCGGAATCCCCCACGAAAAAAGCCCGGCCTCGAACACGTTCGCCCGGTTGAGAATAGAGACCTGATTCATCTTCGACTCCGCCAGGACAGTCTGCGCCGACTTCGTTTTCACCGTGTGATGCTCCGTGTTGCGAGCGTGAAAAATAAGGCGGCCCGGGGTCCCCCACACCAGCTTGACCGGCGCTATGTCCCCAGACATCGCGCAGCCAACTCCGCGGGCGGGCCGCCGCTGCACAACATCAGCAAAGGATGTGCCCAAATGAACGCTATCGCGCGCCGCCTCCGCTCAGAAGTTCCAAGCGCGCGTTATATCGGCGAAATCTCGGTTGGGCGATTTAGCGGTCGATTCGCCCGGCAATGATTCGCGCCAATTTGAATGGAGCCGGAAGAAGATGTTGGGTCAAAATTCCCCCGCGCACGACGGCATTTCTCCGAAGTAGGACGGAATTCATTCCGTCGCTCCGAGACGTCGCCCATCGACAATTCTCAGGAAACTAAAAGATCCGGGATTCTTCGCTTCGCTCTAGAATGACACGAACAAAAAGCCCTTGAGAGCAAAATGGCGTCCTCGCCATTTTGCGATTAACACTGGGTGCAGGGGTCCGCGACGGTGTCGACACCCCCTGCCCAAGGAGGTGCGGAACCCACGGCGGGTTCCGCATTAGATAAAGTGATCCCCCAGACCGCCGCCTTAGCCGGAACGCACGCAATCGCATATAACTGACGCGATGACACCTTGCGCGCCGCGCTCCCCGATGGAGCACCGACTGTGAAAATCGGTACTCGCCTGACCCTCGTCCTGATGCTGTGCGTGATGCCGGTGATCGCCGCCTACACTTATTGGAGCGTCGCGCAGTCCAACGTCTATCTGAACGAGTTGAAGCAATCGGCGCGCGCCGTCAGCTCCGGCACGGCCCCTTCGGTTGACGAAGAAGTCATCGCCAATCAGTTCGACAAAATCGGTGACGCGTTCCGCAAGATGGACGCGCAAGGAACGCGCAGCGCGATCCTCCGTAAGGACGGCACGCTATGGTACTCGCTGCCGGACTTCCCCAATGAACTCGTCGACGCGGCCCGGGTGCAACTCGCGCATTACCAGCCCGTTGAGTTCGGCCCGACCAGCGGCCCGATGAACTGGTTCTGTGAATTGGTCCCGCTGAAAGGAAACGGCGGCGACGTAATCGGCTATCTGCTCGAAGTCCAGGATTGGACCAAGGTGGCGCGTGATAGCCGCACGCAATCGATCGCGTCGATCGTCGTGGCGCTCTGTCTGCTCGCTATCGTCGCGGCGGTCATCCCCGCGATGGTCTATCGGTACGTCTCGCGGCCGCTCGCCGATCTGTCGGCCAAGGTCACGAAATTTTCTTCGAGCGATTCCGATCGGCCCGCGGGCAGCGAAGTGGAACTGCTCGGCGAAGAATTCGGCAAGCTCGATCAGCAGCTCAACAAGGCGCGCATCGATCTCGAGGATCGCCATCGGCGCGAATTGGAACTCGAACGCGAGCTGCAGCGCGCGGACCGGCTCGCCACCATCGGCGCGCTGGCCGCCGGACTCGCGCACGAAATCGGCACCCCGATGGGCGTGATCCGCGTGCGCGCCGAGTCTCTCCAACAGGACGAGACGATCGCGCCCGACTCGCGCGTCAAGCTCGGCATCATCGTCCGCCAGATCGATCGCATCACGCGCATCGTCCGGATGCTGCTCGACTATGCGCGCAAGAGCGAATCGCACAAGGCCATCTGCGACTTGCGCACGATCGCCGAGCGCGCACTGACTCTGCTCGAGCCGGAAGCCGCGCATCGCAACGTCAGGACAATCGCTCGACTGGGAGACAATCCGCTGATGGTAAATTGCGACGCCGATCAGCTCGAACAGGTCTTCGTCAACATGATCATGAACGCCTTCGACGCGATGAATCGCAACGGCGGAACCCTGCGCGTCACCGCAAATTCTGAAAAAGGCAACGGCGGCTCGCGCGTGACAATCGCGTTCGAGGACACCGGCGTCGGCGTCGCCCCCGAGCACGAGAAAAGCCTCTTCGCCCCCTTCTTCACCACCAAGGAGCCGGGCAAGGGCACCGGGATGGGCCTCGCCGTGAGCCAGTCTATAGTACGCGAGCACGACGGCGAGATAACCTTCAGCTCGGGCCCGACGGGTTCGCGCTTTGTCGTCGCGATTCCGATGGCGTCCGCCGAGATAGTCGAACATGAGCATGGACCCCGTGAGCAGCGGCACGCATAGCGATCAGGCAATCGTGCTGGTCGTCGACGACGACCACGACATGGTCGCCGCGCTCAGCGACATCCTGCGCGAAGCCGGCTACCGTCCGCTGAGCGCGCATTCGGGCAATGAAGCGCTCGCGATCGTCGCGCGCGAATCTCCCGACGTGCTGATCTCCGATCTCCGGATGGCCGGGATGAGCGGGCACGGACTGCAAGCCGAGCTGAAGCGAATCGCGCCCGATCTGCCCGTGATCATCATCACCGCCTTCGGTTCGATTCAGACGGCGGTCGAGTCGATGAAGCTCGGCGCCTTCGATTACATCACCAAGCCCTTCAGCAACAGCGAGTTGCTGCTGCTCGTCGCGCGCGCGCTGGAAAATCGCGCCCTCCGAAGTGAAGTGAAGCGCCTGCGCATCGAGCTGGCGCGCAATCACGGCCTCGAAAATATTATCGCGTCGAGTCCGAAGATGACTGCGATGCTGAGCAAGCTCGCGCAGGTCGCCGACAGCAACGTCAGCGTGCTGATCACCGGCGAGAGCGGCACCGGCAAGGACCTGCTGGCGCGCGCGCTTCACTTCCAGAGCGCGCGCCACAGCGGCCCGTTCGTGCCCGTCAACTGCGCGGCGATTCCCGAGAGCCTCATCGAGAGCGAGCTGTTCGGACACGCGCGCGGCGCCTTCACCGACGCCAAGCAGAACAAGGTCGGCCTCTTCGTCGCCGCCAGCCACGGCACTCTCTTCCTCGACGAAATCGGCGAGATGCTCCCGACAGTCCAGGCCAAGCTGCTCCGAGTCATCGAGGACAAAAAAGTCCGCCCGCTCGGCGCGACCGGCGAGACGACCGTCGACGTCCGCGTCATCGCCGCCACCAACGCCGATTTGGAGAAAGCGGTCGCCGACGGCCGCTTCCGCTCCGATCTATTTTATCGCATCGCAACCGTCACGATGGCGGTGCCGCCGCTGCGCGACCGTCCCGAAGACATTCCGCTGCTGATCAAGCACTTCCTGATGCGCGCCGGCGCCGAGGCCGGCAAACCCCCGCCGAATCTCGACGCCGAAACGACGGATCTTCTCACGCACTATCGATGGCCCGGCAACATCCGCGAGCTGCAAAACGCGATTCAGCAGGCCGTCATCCTCTGCTCCGGCCCGCAGATCACCCGCGCCGACCTGCCGAGCAGGATCACCGGCGACCACCACGCCCCGAATCACCTGGAAGAACTCGCGTCACGCCGAATGCCCCTGGAAGAAGTCGAACGCCAATACGCCCGCGCCGTTCTGGCGTCGGTCAACAACCACCGCGGCGAAGCCGCCGCAATCCTGGGCGTCGACCGCAAAACCCTAACCCGCAAACTAGAAGACCCCGACTGATTCGCGCTAGATTGGCGCCGCGCCCTCCTGAAGGTGCAGAAGACGCGAGGATGAAACCATTACTGGATCCTAAGCGTGTACAAAATGCTCGATGACTTTCTTCGCGAACTGATCTACTAAGGGAGTAATTGTTACCGACGCTATCAACGACAAGGCAGCAACAGACGGGGCCCTGAATTTTTCAGCAGCTTTGATCTGCCGTCTTAGTTCCTCTCTCTGATGGCGGTAGAACTCGGCCCAATCTTTGGCTGTAGTGTTGGCCTTGTCAGGATTTACACTCGTCTCGAGCTCCCGCATGATATTTGAGGTCTGTCCACTAAACTCATTGAACCATTCTACATGCTGAAAGCGCGGGTCGTAGTCGCGGGTTCCCCTAAAAGCCTCTACAGAACCTTCGGTAAACGGAGCTTGCTCGGGAAGCTGCGAAGCATTCTCTACAAGGGCGGTAGCGTCTAAATTCGGCTCGGCGACTGTTTTGCCAGAATCCTCCGTTTGGCTCATGGTGATGCCCCACAGAAGCATCTTGTCGCTATCCAGAAAATTCTTCCACTTCTCACCGAACCTAGCTATCAAATGTCCTAACTCTGCTGCATGACTTTTGCCGGTTGGTGCTTCCAGCGTCTTAACCAAATCGGTAAGCCAGCCTTCCTCTTTCTTTAGTAGATCCAACCGCTTGGTTCTGCCGCGTAGCCAGCCAATCAGATAGGGTATCAAAATGAATGAGGCCAGATAGGAAATGAGGATGATCGGTAATATCAACGGAAATTGAAGTGGAATGTTGGTATTTAGAAAGCTAGCACTTTCTCTATTCGGGTTAGGAAGAGTCCAGTAGAACAGTGCCAGGTATAAGGCAAAAGGAACCAACCCACCGAATTGCGCTACAAGAAAACGACTTCGGGTTCCTTCGTCCAAGTTCTCAGACGAAAGAGTTCCGACGATAACAGGCAAAGAAAGCGGCAAGCCCGCGACAGTGGACAAGAGCAGAGTGAGCTGGATAGTCCTAACCTCAAGCTCAGGCGATGAGATAGGATGTCTGAAGTATAGGATCGCGGCCACGATTGGATAGCCCAAGAAAGCCACGATCGAAAATAGCAAACCCAAAACCATGGTAATCGGATGCTTTAGTCCGAATTCGTTACCAGCCCACAGCGAGCGCAGTCCCCACTCGGTCTCACTCGAACCAAGAAATCCCCAGAGAATACCCGTGACGATCACACCCAGCTGAGCGCCGGCGAAAACTAGAGCCATTAGAGCCACACTGCCGAAGCCGCTCAGTAGGTAAATGAACGAAAACATCCCGGCTGTCGAAAGCAAGATGGTTAACTCAGTAAAGGCGAAGGCATTGCTGGTCCGCAGGCCGTGTGTCGTGGCCTTCGATGTGAGCCGCGCGCTTGCGATCGCAAAAACGAAATACGCGAAGCAGAAGACGAGGAATCTAAGTAGATGCATCTTTTTTTCCGAACAGGCCCCCTTGTTCGCAAAACTGTCGAGGCGGTAGATTCTACGTTTTATTGTTCAAGTTTGTAAACACCGGTCGCTGCTTCCGTTAACAACCCGATTGCATCTTCGCAACGAATTCTGTCGACAGCAAAATCCTGTCCGCAAACTCGAAGACGCCGACACCTATTCAATTATTGGAATAATTCTTACCAATATATAAAGTGAAAGTGCGCATTTTCGAATTTAGCTCTTTGCCGAGATCGCCGCGTCGCGTTACCTCGATTCGCTCGAGGCCCAGCCACGACGCCATTGTGACCAGCTCGCGCATCAGCGGTTCCGCCACCGCGCGCGGCCGCACGCCGGGCTCGCTATGCGCGCCCTGCACGAGCAGCGTCCGCGTTGCACGATCGGATTTCAGATCGACGCGCGCGACCAGCCGGTCCCCGAGCAGGAACGGCAGCACATAGTATCCGTACTTGCGCTTCGCCAACGGAGTGTAGATCTCGATTCGATAATGGAAGCCGAAAATTCTCTCCGTGCGCGCGCGCTCCCACACCAGCGAGTCGAACGGAGAGAGCAGGGCGCGCGCCTCCAGCCTGCGCGGCGACTTCGCCTCGCGATGGACGTACGCCGGCTCCCGCCATCCTTCGACCCTAACCGGAGTCAACTCTCCCGTCTCGACGAGTTCCCTGATGCGCTGCCTGCCGGGAGTCAGGCGGATGCGAAAATAATCGCAAAGATCTTTCTCCGTGCCGACGCCAAGCGCGCGCGCCGCGGTTCGCATCAGCTCGCGCTGGGCGTCTTCGCGCGCGGGAGTCGGCATCGCGAGCACTCGCGCCGGGATAACTCGCTCCGGCAGATCGTACAGCCGCTCGAAGCCGCGACGTCCCGCCGCCGCGACTCGACCCGCGGCGAACAGCGCCTCGAGCGCGTGCTTGCCGTCACTCCATCCCCACCATCCGCCCTTGCTCGCACCCGCGCCGGTAATCTCGCGAGCCGCGAGCGGGCCGCGCTCGCGGATCTCATCGAGCGCCGCCTGCATGAAGCCGGGGCGGCTGCGATTGAGACGCCCAAAAATGTCCTCGTTCTTGTCAGCCGCCTGCGCCATCCGCCAGCGCAGCAAGGGATGCATTTCGAACGGCATCAACGACGCCATGTGCCCCCAATATTCGAACAGCTCGCGCTTGGCCGGCGCGCCGAGCCACGACGAGTCGAGCAGTTCCGGTGCGTAGTTGCCGAGGCGCGAAAAAAGCGGCATGTAATGCGATCGCACCAGCACGTTGACCGAATCGATTTGCAACAGCCCGATCTGCGCGATGACGCGTCGCAAATGCCGGCGGTCGAGACGCCCGGACGGCCGCGGCTCCGCAAACCCCTGCGCCGCAAGCGCAATCCGTCGCGCTTCATCCGCCGAGATTTTCTCGATTCTCCCGCTCATAGCGCGGCCCGTTTCCACGTTCTGTCGCTGACGCAAGCAAAAAGATTAGTCCTAAATGTCCATGGTATCCTTGAAATCCGACGACTTCCCCCGCGAAACTTCAGCCAACAAATTCGCCGCAGAGCGTCGTCCCTGAGTGCAAATCAGCGGCGCTTCCAAAAATGTTTCAGTGGGTGGCTACGATCTGTTATGTTTGAGGCCTTCCAAACGTAGCGTCACATTGAATGGGAGGTGGGTGTCGTGAAGGAATCGGCACGTTTCCAATTTCCAACATCCGGAAGCTTTTTGGGATCGCACTACGCGAGTTTTTCCCGGGCTGCCGAAATTGCGGCTAGTCTCCAATCGAATATCTCGATAGGCAATTCCATCTTAGCAGCTAAGTATCTTTCTCCCCCCGCGTACTTACGAAATCTTGATGTCTTCTCGACATTAGGTGCAATGACGGAGTCTTTCGAGGCGACGCGCCGGAGTATTGAGTCCTTTTCCCATGTAGCCGAGATCCCGGCCGGCCTCCGATCGACTATCTCGATAGGCAATTCCTTTTTAGCAGACAGGTATCTATCGGCCCCTGCATACTTTCAACATCTCGATGTTCTCTCGGCTTTCGATGTGGTGACGAAGTCCTTTCATGCGACGCGCCAGATGATCGAGGCCTTTGACAGCTGCAGAAATCTGATGGACGAATTCCGTCAGTACGAAGAAACGATAGCGACAAATGCCGAAAAGCTGGGATCTCTTGGATGGACGATCCCAATGGACGCCACCATTCCAGATTGTATGCGTCTACTCGAAAGGAGCTCGAATTCCGAAACAGCGGACACGGCATTTACGGCATTTTATAACGCAGACGAGCGCGCTGCCTATTTGGCATTGAAGGAAAGGCTTCTTGCAGAAACCGAGCTAGCGATGTGGCGAGAAGATCTGATCACAGCCCTCGCAAGGTTCGAACACGATGATTACCTCAGCTGCGTAAGCGTACTTCTTCCTAGAGTTGAAGGTTTCTTAGCGACCAAAGGCAAGGAACCTAGATTCTACATGAAGGGAGCACGAGAGCGCTTCTTCGCGCAAAAACTGAACACCGCCGATAAGTCGCCGCTAAACGACGCTCTTTGGTGTTCCGTCAGGGCTTTTGTCGATCGTCTGTACGAGCCTGTAGACTTTACAGATCAGGTTCAGCTCACCAATCGATTGAATAGACATGCTTGTGTTCATGGACGCGGCAACTACAAACACACGCAAGCAGACTGCTTGCGCCTGTTACAAGCGCTAGACACTTTGTCATCCTTGTGAGCGAGCCGACGCATGACCTCCATGTACTTCGACGGTCGGTGATGGCCAACGCCTCAAACGATCAGGCCGCCGCTGCGCTCGTTGCGCCCGATTGCCGCGGGATGAACTTTTATCGCATCGACCGCGGATTGCGCGACCTGCTCGATCTCCATATGGAGCCGCGGTTGCGCGCCGCGATGGAGCCGCATCTCGATCGCCTCGGCCAGCTCGCGGGCGGCCGGCTCGACGAGCTTGCGGAAATCGCCGACAAGCATCCGCCGGTGCTCCATTCGCGCGATCGTTTCGGCCGCGACGAGGACTGGGTCGAGTTCCATCCGGCGTATCGCGAGATGGAGCGGATTGCTTTCGGCGAATTCGGGCTGCATGCGATGGCGCATCGGCCCGGCGTGCTCGGATGGCCCGAGCCGCTCCCGTACATCGCGAAGTACGCGTTCCAGTATCTGTTCGTGCAGGCCGAGTTCGGCCTGATGTGCCCGATCAGCGTGACCGACACCGGCGCGGTGCTGGTCGAGAACTACGGCAGCGCCGATCTCAAGTCGCGCTACCTCGGCCGCATGCTCTCGCAGAACATGGACGGGATTTTCAAGGGCGCGCAATACATGACCGAGCGCGCCGGCGGCTCCGATCTCGGCAACAGCGCCGTCGTCGCGAAGCGCGACGGCGATTTCTGGCGGCTCTACGGCGACAAGTGGTTTTGCTCGGCGGTTGACGGCGACGTCGTACTACTACTCGCTCGGCCCGACGGTGCGCCCAGCGGCTCGAAAGGGCTCGGGCTGTTCCTGATGCCGCGGCGATTGGAAAACGGCGAGCGCAACAGTTATCGAATCGCGCGGCTCAAGGATAAATTCGGCACGCGGTCGATGGCGAGCGGCGAGGTCGTGCTCGAGGGCGCAATCGCGTTCCAAATCGGCGCGCTCGATCGCGGCCTGCGCCAGATGATGGACATGGTGAATCTCAGCCGCATGTCGCACGGCGCGCGCGCCGCCGGCATGATGCGCCGATGCCTCAACGAGTCGCTCGCGGTCGCGCGTCATCGCGCGGCGTTCGGCAAACCGATCATCGAGCATCCGCTGCTGCGGCGCCAGTTGATGAAACTGATGGTGCCGACCGAGCAGGCGCTGTCGGTTTTCACTTACGACGCGACGATGATGGACCGGGCGCGCGGCGGTGACGCGGAAGCCGAGCGTGTGCTGCGCATCCTGACCGCGGTGCTGAAGTTCCGGGCGTGCCGCGACAACATCCGCGTCGCGACGGGCGCGATGGAGGTGCGCGGCGGCAACGGCTACATCGAGGATTGGGTGAACTCGCGGCTCATCCGCGACGCGCATATCGGCGTGCTGTGGGAGGGCACCAGTAACATCAACGCGCTCGACGTGATCAATCGCGCAGTCGCCAAATCCGGCGGCCACGAGACGCTCGCGCGCGCGCTGAAAGCCAAGCTCCAGGCCGCAACCGCCGCTCCCGCTGCCTTCCGCGCAGAGATCGCGCAGCTAATCGATCGCGCCGTTACATTCGCGGGCGAAGTCGCATCCAAGCCGAAGAACGAACGACTGGCGCGCGTGGCGACCGACGCGCTCTACAATGTAGCGAGCGCGGCGCTGATGACGTGGGAAGGTGCGACGGCAGGCGCCAACGGCCACGACGCTCGCCGCATGATCCTCGCGCGCATGGTCGTCGAGCATCGCCTGCGCCCGGAAGATCCTTTGGCGATAGCAGAGTCAGACTGGGAAGAAGACGCGATCATCGCGCTACTCGACCCGAGCGCGGTATCCATCGAAAAAGCTGCGCGACTTGTGTCTGGCTGATGCGTCCGCGTCGCTGTGCAAGCCGCGACTCGGCATCGCTCGATTGTGGAGATTGCCCGGGTTCGTTGCGGGTCTTTATAATATTTGTAGTGATTTGTGACTGTTAGACGAACTGTGACGAGGCTATTGGTTGGCGCGACGGCGCTCGCAGCCTGCGGGTTCCTTTTGGGACAGGCCTCGTACGCCGGTGACGTCCCGCTTCGCGGTAATCATCCGGCCGAAGCGGCTACTCTAACCGCGGCGGTGCGCGCGGAGAGCACGCTGCCGCTCCATCTGACGATAGTATTGGGCCTTCGCAATCAGGCTGCGCTCACGCAACTGCTCGCCGATCAGCAAAATCCGTCGTCGCCACATTATCGTAAGTGGCTCACGCCCAGGGAGTTCGCCCGCCGCTTCGGGCCGAGCGACAAGCAGGTGGGACTGGTCACGGACTGGCTGAAAGGGGAGGGCTTCGCCGTCACCTCAATCAATCGCCTCGCGCGCACTATTCAAGCGAGCGGCGACGCCGCGACGGCAGAGCGCGCATTTTCGACGACGCTGATCACCGACGGCGTGTCGTTTGCCAACACCACCGATCCCGCGATTCCCGCGCGGTTCGACGGCCTCGTCGCTGCAATCATGGGCTTGGATAACATGCACGCCGCGATGCCCGCGGGATTGCATCGAGTTGCGCCGCCGTCGCACTCGAGTACGCAGCGCAAGCCGGAAATTCTCGCGCTCGCCGACATGACCGGCAGCCCCGAGAACGCTCCCCAGATGCCGGCCGCCAGAGAAGGTGGCTCGACTGCGTTCGGACCAATCAACGTCGAGACCTTTTACGACGAGCTGCCTCTTCTCAACGCGGGGAACACTGGTTCGCCCTCGCCGGATTGCGTAGCGGTCGACGAAGATTCCGATTATCTTCCGTCGGCGGTCACTCTGTACGACAGCACCTTCGGACTCACGCCCGCGCCGATCACGAACGTCTATCCGGACGGCACTTCGCCGGGCATCACCGGCGATGAGGTCGAGACACTGCTCGATATCGAGTATTCCCAGGCGACTGCTCCGGGCACGCCGATTCACCCGTACATCGGCACCAGTCTCTACGATGCGATGTCGCAAAGCGTGACGGATAATGTCTGCGGCGCGATCAGCGTCAGCTTCATCTTCTGCGGCGAGGAGTCGAGCTTCTA
Source organism: uncultured delta proteobacterium (assembly GCA_963711565.1). GTDB lineage: Bacteria > Desulfobacterota > Binatia > Binatales > Binataceae > Binatus. The sequence continues at coordinate 228,923 of CAVQEQ010000004.1, forward strand.
CACGACGCTCGATATGCTCTTTCAAACCGCGGCGTCTCAGGGACAGTCGGTCTTCATCGCCACCGGCGATTGGGGTGCGGCAGGCTTACGGTACGCTGGCGGAACCTGCGTCGTCGGGACGACCAGGAATCCGAGCGAGATGGCGACCAGCCCGCACGTCACCGCGGTCGGTGGCACGACCTTCAGTCCCCAGTATAATTCGTCGGGCAACGACACCAGCGTGGTCGGCGTCGCGCCGGGCGGAATCGAGAGCGGATGGAATGCGAGCGGCGGCGGCGAGAGCGCGATCTTCGCGAAACCCATGTGGCAGACCGGACCGGGCGTGCCGGCCGACGGTTTCCGCGATATCCCCGACGTTGCGATGATGGCGTGGGCGCCTTACGTTTTCATCGGCGCCGACGACGACGGCACTGCGATAATCCAGTGCTGCTGGGGCGGCACGAGTCTCGCCTCGCCGCTCTGGGCCGGCTATTCGCGAGTCCTCGCACAGGCGTCGAGCAGCGCGCGTCTCGGTCTGCTCAACCCCACGATTTACAATATCGCCGACGCGGGCCTGGCTGCCGACGGCGGCATCGAAGATGTACTCAGCGGAAACAATAATTACAACGGAGTGACCGGCTATACGGCAGGCCCGGGGTTCGATCAGGTCACCGGATGGGGCAGCGTCGATATGACGCAATTCGCGAGCGCATTCACGAGCGCGCCGCATCCGACGCCTACGGCAACGACCTCGGCGACGCCGACGCCGAGCGCCACGCCGACTGCAAGTGCTACATCGACAAGAACTTCAACTCCGACCGCGACCACATCCGCGACGGCGACAACCACCCCAACTCCAACCGCCGCAGTCACGGCGACTCGAACAGCAACTGCCACTGCTACCGCGACTGGCACTCCGACTACGACCGCGACTGTCACTGCAACGGCAACTGTCACCGCAACCATGACTGTGACCGCAACTCCAACGCCCACCTCGATGCCAACCGCCACGGCAACGGCGACTCGAAGCGCAACCGCTACTGCAACTTCAACCACAACTGCCACAACTACGCCGACCACGACCATGACCTCGACACCAATAGCCACGGCAACAGCAACTCGAACCGCAATCGCCACTGCAACGCCAACAGCTACGGCGACGCCGGTTCCGACCTCGCTCAAATTCGAGCCCGCCAAGATCAAGTTTGGCAAGGTCGCCATGGGCGCGACCAGCGACGTTCAGACGGTCACGCTCTCAAATCCGAACAAGAAGAAGGCGATGCCGATAACGCTCGAGGGATGGAATTCAACGGGCGATTTCTCGGTCTCCGAGAGTCAGACGACTTGCGCGACATTTGAGACCTTAAGCCGCGGACAGAAATGTACGATAGGCCTGACGTTCACGCCTACCGTGACGGGCGCGCGCTCGGGTACGCTCACGATTCAGGACAACGCGAGCAACAACCGGCAGGTGGTTGAGCTGAAGGGAACCGGGAAATAAGGCAGCGCAGTGCGCTCAGTTCCGTAGCCAGCTGACGATCCTCTGATGAATCCCGACCGGGTCTGATGCCTGAAATGCATGGCCCGCGCCCGGGATGATGAACATCTCGGCCTGCGGGATTTTGCTCTTGATGAGATTCGCGTTCTCCGTCGGCACCAGCACGTCCTTGTCGCCGTGCACAATCAGCACCGGACATTTGATTTGCCCCAATCGATCGTACGCGTTGAACGTCTGGATTCCCGCAAACGCGCGGTCCGCGGTCTCCGGCGGCGTCGGCGGCGTCACCTTCGCTCCCGCGATCATCATTTGCTTGATCTCGGGATGCGCCGCGACGAACTCCGCGGGCATCAGCGCCGGCATCAACAGGTCGAAAGCTTTCTCGGGATCGGTCGCCATGATCTTGTTCGCCGTCATCAGCCGCTCGACGATGTCCGGCGTCGCCATCTTCGCGGTCGTGCCCCCTGCCATCGTGCATCCGAGCACAACCTTCGTGACCTGCTCGGGATGCCGGAGCGTGAGCTCCTGCGCGATCATCCCGCCCATCGACACGCCAAACACTTTCGCCTTTGCGATTCCGAGCGCCTTCAACAGGTTGCTCGCGTCATCGGCCATGCCCTCGACGGTATAGATGCTGTCGGGCTTGTCACTGAGTCCGGTGCCGCGATTGTCAAAGTAAATGGACTTGAAGCCGCCGAAAAACGGCAGCGACGGAATCCATCCCGCACCCGACATGCCGAATCCCATGATCAGCAGCAGCGGCTCGCCGTCGCCGAAGGTGTCGTAGCTAATATTGACGTTGCCGGCTTTGATTAGTGGCATCGCGGAAAGATCCTCCCGATTGAAACGTGACAAATTAAAACGGACGCGGCTCCTTAGCGAGCTGCGTCCGCTGTTGCGCGCATTTACAGGTCTCTATCAGGCGAGCTTCAGGATGCTCTCGGGATGCTGCTCGTTGGGATCGACGCCGGGTTCCATCGTGTAGATGACCGACTTGTCGACCACCAATTGTCCGTCGTCGCCGACGTAGATCTTGAAGCGATCCATCGGACGCGGCGCCGGCCCCTCGAAATTCATCCCGCTGATGTAATAGCCGGAGCCATGGCACGGGCACTTGAACTTTTGCTCCGTCTTCAGCCATCGCGGCGTGCATCCGAGATGAGTGCACTTGGCGAAGATCGCGTAGAAGCCCGCCTTGGTGCGGATGATCCAGGTGCGAAAATCCTGTTTGTATTTTTCGCTGACCTCGCCAATGACGTAGTCATCGGGAAAGCCGGCCTTGAACTTCGATGGCGGCAAAAAGAGCACGCGCGGAAACGCCGAACGAACGGCGGCGAGCAATCCGATCAGCGAGAAGGCGCCGAAGCCCGCCCATCCGAGCACGCCCAGAAAGTCGCGACGGCTCCACAAGGTGCCGAGCTCGGATTTTTCCTTGTCGCGTTTCGCGCGTTCTTTTGCCTGCTCGTCTTCGCGCCACTTCTTGAGTTCGGCGGGATCGGTCGGGGCTTTCTCTTTGAGTGCAACAGCCATCTAAGTGACGCAACCTCCCAGCTTGGGACGAGCCTGCATTAGCTCACCCACATCTCATTGGACGTAATCGATTAGTAAAAATTCTATTACTCAAAGATACGCAACATTCAAGGGCGAAGATAACCCTCGAAGGCTTGGCAATATTGCGACGATTGCGATGTTTCCCGGCGAGATGCGAAAATTCAGTGAAGCGTCGGCTGGCCGCTCGACGGGGGCAGCGGCGCTGCCGGTGGTACGGCCTGTCTGACCACGGTCGCATTGGTCGTGAGGGGCTTGCGCGTCGGGGACCAATCCTGCGGTGTCGTCAACGTCGTGACCTCGTCCATCGTGTTGTCGGGGATTATCGGAACCGGCGGCGGTGGTGACATATCGTCGCCGCCCACGGGCCGGAAGATCGGCGCCGCGGAACTGTTGTGCGACAGGTAGTGCATCGGACGCGCTATAGCCCACTCCAGCGCGTATCCAACCGGATAGAGGATGTCGGCGAAGAGCTCGAGCGGCTGCGAATCCTCGTCGGTATATTCTTTAGGGTTCTGTTGATCGTTGTCGTTGTACTGCGCGTGCGAAACCGTCGGCAGTCCAACAAACAGCGCGGCGCAGAAAATAATTGCAACTTTGCGCATGCCGACAACTTTGCGCGTTCGCCCGCCGCCGTGTCAACAGATCGCGGTCGTTCTTGCGCTGGCGTCTTTGCAGGCGCAATTCTAAACGCGATGACCGTATCAGCCATGCGCTCCATCCGTGCATGCTTGCAAATTTCCACCGCCGCGGCGGTCCTCCTGATATTCGCATTCGGATCCATCGCACATGGCGCGCCGCCGCCCGGCGAGATTGCTTTCGTCGGCACTGACTCCAACATCTACTACTGCGACACGAAGTGCGCGGAGCCAAAATGTATCACGTGCAAAGCGGCCGCGATTCACGTCCGCCGCGATGACGCGGTCATGCCGGTCGCGCTCGCCGACAATGCCCCCGACGCGGTCCCCTCAGCCGGCGGCGGCACCGATTACGGATGGCCGGTGTTCTCGCCCGACGGTAAGCGCATCGCTTATTTTGCCGAGACGCACAAGCAAGCCGAGGATTCGTTCGCCGTGTGGGTCTACGATCTCGCGCGCGGCCAGGCGATGCTGATCTTTGAAAGCCGCTCCGAGCGCATCGTCTACCTGGTCTGGACGCCCGACGGGCAGCACCTTTCATTTCTGCTCGGCGAACCGCACGGACTCAGCCTGGTGCTCGCCGAGGTCAAGGAATCCACGCCCGTCAGAATCGTCACGACCGGGATGCCGCTGTACTTCGATTGGGGCGCGCGCGCCGACGAAGTTGCGTTGCACACGCTCGCGCTCGACTCCGATCGCACCGAGCAGGTCTCTCTGATGAGCCTGACGCCGACCAGCCAGAACGTCATCAAAGTGCTGTCGCACGGCCGCACGCCGTTCAAGACCCCAGCCTGGTCGGCCGACGGCAAGCATCTCGCGTACGTCGAGAACTACAACGCCGAATCGAACATCGTGGTTGCCGACGCCGACGCCAGTCATCCGCGCTCGGTCGTGAGCTTGCCGGTGGGAGAGACCAGCTTCATCTGGGCGCCCGACTCAGCGCATCTGGCATATTCGACAGCGATCGATCCCCAGGATCCGACCTATCACGGCATCAAGCTGGTCAACATCGCCACCGCGAATTCGAAGTGGCTGACCAAGGACGACGTCGCCGCATTTTTCTTCGCGCCCGACTCGCGCCATGTCGCGTTCATCGGCGTTCCCGCGGAGAAGCCGTACTACAGCTGGTCGGTCGTCAACGTTAAGAGCGGCGCCCAGAAAGCGCTCGGCAATTTTCTCGCGACTCCCGACGAATCGATCGCCTATCGTTACTTCGATCAGCTCGCCGTGTCGCACACGATCTGGTCGCCCGATTCGTCGTCATTTGTGTACGCGGGCGTACACCTGGAAGGGGCCCCGGACAAGGCGCTCGGCTATGCGCCGCCGCCGTCGGTCTGGATTGTGCCCATCGACGGCAAAGCGCCGCGCGCTCTCTCAAACGCAGTGCTCGCGTTCTTCTCCCCGGCGAAGTAGGGCGGTCTCTCGTTAGCCGAAAGGGCGTGTATGGACAAGCTCGAACGGATTGGCCATCTTATAGTCGAGGCGCGATCGAAGGCCAGATTGTTAGCGACTTTCGCACTCAAGCCGGAACTCAGAGTAAAGGCAGCGGATCTAATGAAACGTGTAAACGGGAGCCATCAGAAGCTTCAGACTTTGAGCCGAGCCTCTCAGGGAAATGGAAAGGGGTTGGATCAGGCGAAGCTCGATCATGCCCTCGACGATTTGATCAAAACGTTTGAGGACGTCAACAGGAAGCTCGACGAGCTGATCGCCGAAGCCAAGGAATAAAGCCGGCGAGGGTTCGGCCCTTCGCCTGACAAGTTCCAACAGGGACGAAGAGCCGGGATTCTTCGCTTCGCGCTGAATGACACGAAAATACTGGGTGCAGGGCTCAGCCCTGCCGAAGGAAGCGTGAAACCCACCGCGGGTTTCACATTCGATAAAGCGATTATGCCTTGCTACAAACGTAAATCGCCGCCGGCTGGCCGAGTACCGATACGCGAATGATCTTGCTCGGCGCGATCTTGCGCGTGCGCTCGAGCTCGCGCATCAGCCGCCACTCCAACGTCAGCATCACCATCATGCCGCCGCTCCTGAGCACCCGCGCGAACTCTTTGAACCACAGTGGATACAGCTTTCGATTCTCGCCGTGCGAGCCGTAGCGCAGTCCCCACGGCAAGTTGGTGACGATTTTACTTACACTCGCGTCGCCGAGCGGCAGCGCCCCAGCGTCCCAGTTTTCGAGCTGGATTGGCTTGTAGCGCGTGCCGACGTTGACGCGCGCCGCCGCGAGCGCCGCATGATCGCGATCGCTGCCCAGCAGCATTGCGTACCGTCCCAGATGGGCCCGCTCGATCAATATCGTGCCCGCGCCGCAGAACGGATCGAGCGCCACGTCGTCCTCGCGCGGCCCGGACAGCCACGCGAGCGCCGCCGCACTCGACGCGCGGAGCGACGCCGGGCGATGGGCACTCTTGTACTCGCGATGCCGCATCTTGTCGTCGCTGAGCCGCACGGTAAGAAAAAACTCGGCGTCGATCATCGTCGCCCACAACTCAACGTCGGCGTCCTCTTCTTCCAGCCGCCAGGTGTGATCGCTGCGCTCGAGAATCCCGCGCTCGACCGCGCGCTGAAAATCGACGCGCCGATATTCATGCTCACCGGCCATCCTGGCGATCACGCGGAACTTGAGCCTGCGGCCCGCGCGCGTCCCCGGCGAGACTTTGACGCGCGCCGCCAGCGCCGCCTCGACCAGCGGCGCCTCGCGCGACGCGCCGCGAATCTTGTCCAGTTCTTTGTTCTCCGGCCCGATAGCGGCGCGGTAGCCGGCCAGTCCGAACAGATCTTCAGCCGTGCGCAGTACGGCCAGCTTCTCGGCCGCCGGCGCGAAAAAAATCGTCATCCCGGCGCGATCGGGCACCACGCGCCGCGTGATCTCTCTCGCGCCGCTGATTCGGCCCGCTATCTCGTCAGCCGCGATTCCCTCGAACCCCGGCTGCGTATGCGCGATGTAGAGATTAGGGCCAAAGCGTAGCGGATGCGGATGCGCGCGCTCGGGCGACGCCGCCTTGCGATCGCGCCCGGTATTTCGATACGTCTGGCGCGCGCTAATCAATTCTCAACCCGCTACTTCGAGCGTGACAGGTACTCGTGCGTCTCGGTGTTGATCGTGATCATGTCGCCCTCGGCGACGAAATGCGGCACGTTGATTACCATCCCGGTCTCGAGCGTCGCGGGCTTCAGCGTGTTGTTCACCGCCGCCGTCTTCATCCCCGGGTCGGTCTGCACCACCTTGAGCGCGACCGTCTTGGGCAGAGTCACGTTGAGGGGAGTCGTCTCGTAGAACTCGACTTCGACTTCGAGGTTCGGCGTCAGGAATCCGACCACGTCCTCGATCAGTTCCTTGGGAATCGTAATCTGCTCGTAGTTCTCGGTGTTCATGAAATGGAAATCGTCGCCGTCCTGGTAGAGGAACTGCATCTTGCTCTGATTCAGGATGACCCGCTCGACGCGGTCTTCCGAGCGGAACCGGTTCTCGGTCTGCGAGCCCGTCTTGACGTTGCGCAGCTTGGTCTGCACCATCCCGCGCCAGTTACCGGGGGTGATATGCGTGATCGTCATTATCCGCCACAGGTCCTTGTTGTATTCGACAATCATACCAGGGCGCAGTTGCGTCGCTTGAATCAGCATCGTGTGAACACTCTCGATAAAGAACGAAGGTTAAGAAGCGAATATTACGCAACCCCGCCGCGCGCGGCAAGTTCGCGCCGGCGCCGGGTACTGTCTAAATTTGAGGCTGAGTATCTGAATTTGAAAACGCGAGTGTCTTATTTTGATTTGAGGCGGGGATCGTCGGTCGAAATGCAGAGCGCTTCCGTCGCGTATTCGAATTGGTCAGCGACCAGAAACTCTGAATCCGAGAAGTTATCGGGCGAGAGGCCCTGACGTTGCTCCGCTAGATGATGCTGTTCATCCATATTCGTCGTCGCTGTATCCAGATTTTTCTTTTTGGCAGCTTCACACGCCTGCGCTGAATCGTAAGAATTCCGAATTGTCCACTGATTGAGTGGCGCGTTGTCATTCGGTGGCGCGGTGCTGGCGCCGATCGAACGTGGCGGACCTGGTGGCGGCGCTATCAGAACCCAGCCCACAAGCGCGAGCGCGGCAACGTGACAGGGTTTCATAACCCATGATTTAACCGTAATGCTCTGCGGTGTTCCATAGGCGCATCAGGCTTTTACGGTCATCATCATGGAATGCTGCACGCAGCTTGTCGAATAGTCCCGGCTCGAAGCGATAAAGCGCTTCCTTCCTGAAGCCGACTGAATCGCGGTCGCCCTCCCTACGTACCTCAACCGCACGACCCCAATCCGAAATGGAAACGAGCTTGATCGGTTGGTACTGTCTTAATTCGGGTCTGAGTGTCGGAATTTGAAATCGCGAGTGTCGTAATTTCAAGGCGCAGGGTAAATGCGATTCCTGCTACTGTCTTGCAGCAGAGGGTCGAGCAATGTCGGGTGAATAGTCAGCAATCCGCAGAGAATGCACACCGCACCTAAGAAATACGTGAATAGAACGACTGCCCTTTTGCCGAACATCTCTTTGAGACAGGCCTGTGAGTACCATAGGTCAAGCGGCCTCTTGATCGGGGGATCGACCAACCAGCGCCAGCGAAAGAACGCCCCACACCAAAGGAAGACGCCTACAGCGATGAGAAACATATTTTCACCAGACCACAAGCGCGAGCGCGGTTGCGTGGCGGGGCCTCATCGCGCGCACTAAGGAAGCAGCTTGCTGTACCACGGCCTCGACGGCGGAGTCGTGGCGTATGGCGGCGGGTATCCATACGGATTCGGCGCGTAGTAGGGCGAGTGCAGATACGCCGGGTCGGTTCCGTACGGCGCTGGGTACATCGGCGGATTGCGATACTCGGTCATCCCGCTGCCGCCGCCGACCGTATCCACCGACGCCTCGACGAAATCAGTGCCGTTGCCGTATGCGCGAATCCTCGCGTCGCTGCCCGCCGGCATCGGGAACGTCACGTCGAACGCGCTGTAGCCGGTGGGGCTGATCGCGATCGGCTCGGCCAGCCGCCCGTTGACGTAAACCCCCGCATGACGCACGCCGGGCCCCGCAACCTGCCCGACCACTTCGACGTTGCCTGGCGCCGCCATCGATTCTTCGGCGTCGATAATGTTGATCTGCACGTTCGTCAGCGGTCCGAGCGACGAGTTCGCGTCGATATGACGGCGCGACGGCGAATCTTCGTCATCCGCGCCTGGAATCTCGGCCGTGTTGTCGCCCCGCGAGGGACCCGCCGACGCGATCGGGCTGTCCGCCAACGGCCCCGCCTCGCCCGACGACGCGCTCGCGCCCGGCTCGACTTCAATCAGCTCCTCGCTCCCGCGCATCGCGCCGACCCCTTCCGGGTCGGGCGAGACCAGTGCCTGCGCCTCGCGGCCGTAAACGTCCTCGACGCGAATCGCCTGCGTCAGCGTCGGCTGGTCAATCGAAAAATCGAAATTGAGTCGCTGCTCGCCGGGCGTACTCGCGACGTCGATATCCTTGCTCTTCGTGTCGCCGTCGAAAATTCCCGCCGACTTGAGATCGGTGCCTTCCAGGTAGCCCTTCACCCGCACCATTGCGCCCACGAAGACCCGCGATTCGATTTTGACCTTCGGAGCAGCCGGCATCGCTTCTCCGGCCGGCGGCGAGACCGACGAGTGCGACGCGGGCATCTCGCTGCTCGCTACAGACCCCTTCGCTGCGGGCACCTGCTTTTCGAGCGCCGCAATCTTCTCGCGGATTGAGGTCCACTGCTCAGGATACTGGCCGCCCGCAATCTTCGCCGCCGCTTCTATCTTGTCGCGATCGCCGAGCACCGCCGCCATCGCATTTGCCGCCGCGGCGCTGTCATTTGCACCCAGCGCGGTGGACAGCGTTTGCGCATCGCCCGCAAGGCTGGCGGCAGGAGCCAGGATTGGACCGGAGTTACCGGACGCGTTGATGGCATTGAGCATCGAGAAGGCATGATCGCTCAACTCGAGCGCCTGCGATTGTGCGTCCTGCGCGCAGGATTGCCGCGGTCCGATTCCCACCGCAAACAGCGCACAGACAAAAATCGTCGCCGCGATCCGTCCGCCGACGGACCCGATTCGCGCCACGAGCGCGCCGCTTCGATGCGCGACGAAATCGATCACCCCTCTCGACCTGCGGGGCTACGGCGATTGCCGGTAGCGTTCAGCCGTTTGCTTTATCTGGCGAGAGAGCTTCAGGAATATCTCTCCCTCGTCGTAGATGAAGAGTGCGAGAGCGCCGCCGGCGCCGACAATCAGACCGAGGATAAACGCGCCCATAAGTTCGCTCCTCCGGTAGCCCGAATTATATTCAAATTCGCGCAGTTACGCCTACCGGAAAAAACCTCGTCCTAATCCTCCTAATCCGGTTCCCCTTGCAGGGGAAGCGATTAGGTTCCCTGGGTACTGGCTGAATTCAGTTGATGGGCTTACTGTCGGCGTGAGGTGCGTCGCGCGCCGCTTGACGACGATCCGCAATGAAAAGTAGTTAATTGAATGACATCGCATCGAAAAATCCCCAGGACTACGGCAAGGAAATTGTGAAAGCAACCACGATCATGTTCCTGGCGCTCGCGATTACGATTTCGGGGTGCAGCGACGCCGCGGAAGACAATCAAGCGATGCAGGCTGCTGCGGAAAATAATCAGGCGCGCAGCGACATGATACAGGCGAAAGACGCTTACACTAAATGCCTACAAGAAAACAGCGCGGAGACGCAGAAGTGCGCTGGATTCAAGGAGGCGTACGAGGTCAACTTACAGGCATATCGAGCGACTTCGGGGGAGGGGGGAGGCGCGAGCGTCATTTTTAACGGACCTACCGTGAACTCAAACCAACCTTCAAAACCTCAACAATTGGAAGAACAGCGTCAGCAGATCCAGCAATTGAAAGAACAACAGGAAACTGAATAGCTCAGACTGTCCTACCGTTCCTTGCCGCGCAGTACGCAACGCCGCCACTTTCCAGTATCTTGATTCTATCGTGCCGCATTCCGAATCTACCGACATCCCGCCAGCTGGCGTTCTCGCCCTCGACGGCCGCATCGTCGTCCGCGTGACCGGCGACGATCGCGCGTCGTTTTTCCACGGGATGTGCACTGCCGACGTGAAGGGCGCGCGCTTCGGTTCAATCCTGCCGGCGCTTTTTCTCACCGAGCATGCGCACGTAATCGCCGATGCGTTCATCTGGGTGACGCCTGCCGCGCTCCTGCTCGACATCGACGCCGACGCATGGACGCGCACGCGCGCGCATCTCGAAAAATTACTCGTCGCCGACGATGTGGAATTCGAAGACGCCGCAGACCTCGCCGTCATCAACGTCGAAGGACCTGCCGCCCTCGATGCAACCGCCAAATCGCCGCGCACGCCCTGGAGCTTCATCAAGGCCGGCAGCTCGCTGGTCGGCAACCTGCCACGCTACGGCGGCTCCGCGGTATCTGTCATCGCTCCGCGCGATTCGATTGATTCGACTATCGCCGCAATTCTCGCGAAGGTGCCGCATTCGCGCCGCAGCGATCTCGCGATGCTCGAGACCATTCGCATCGAAAACGGCATCGCCCGCGTCGGCGTCGATACCACCGACAAAACCATCGCGCTCGAAGCGCGCCTCAATCGCTCGATCTCGTTCAACAAGGGATGCTACCTCGGCCAGGAAACCATCGAGCGCGCGACCGCCCGCGGCGGTTTGAAAAAACGGATGTTCGGACTTAAGTTCAATACTGCGGACGTGCCGAACGCCGGTGCGGTCCTCAGTCTGGACGGCAAGGAAGTCGGCCGCGTGAGCAGCAGTGTGCGTTCGCCGCGCTTCGGCGCGATCGGGCTTGCGATCCTGCATCACAGTGCATGGACGCTCGGCATCGAGCTGAAAGTGGGCGAGGGCGGCGGTGCAATCGTAACCGAGTTGCCGTTCGCGCAGAGTTGAAGTGATACTTTGATTTTATTTTCAAGGGAGTTCAGAAGATGGCTAACGTGCTCGGCAAGCGTTACATGTGCGAACACTGCGGCACCGAGGTGCTCTGCAACAAGGCCGGCACCGGCGGCCTCGAATGTTGCGACGTCGAGATGAAGATCAAGGAAGCCAAACCGCTTCCGAGTTCCGACTAGGACGACTCGGTGGTAAGCGCGCCCGGGAAAGCAGACCTGGTTCTGCACGAGGGTCTCGTCCTCGGCCACCCCGGCAGCGACTCGGTTGCAATCTCGCGCGGCTCGATTGCCGCGCACGGTGCATTCGCTGATCTGAAACCGCTGGTCGGTCCGCGAACTCATCTGATCAAGCTCGCCGGCCGCACCGTCGCCCCCGGCTTCATCGATTCGCATCTCCATTTTCGCGAGGCCGCCGCCGCTGCCACCGGAATTTCCGTGCAGCGATGCCGCACTGTCGGCGATCTGCTGGCCGACCTGCGGCTTGCCGCAGGCAAGACTCCGCCCGGCAACTGGATGCGCGCGTTCGGATGCGACGAAGCGTTGCTGCTGGACAGGCGCGGACCCACGCGCGCCGAGCTCGACGAATCGTTACCCAAGAATCCCCTGCGTCTCCGCCATCAGACCCTCCACGCCACGTGGCTGAATTCGCGCGCGATCGCACTGCTGGGCCTCGAGGCTCCCGGCTTCACTCCGCCGCTCGGCGCCAACATGGTCCGCGACGCTGCGGGTAAGCTCACCGGCCTTCTGGTCGGGATGGAGACGTGGCTGTCGGATCATCTACCGCCCGTGACCGCGGCGGAAGCGGAATCGCGCGCGCGCATCATGAGCCGCGAGATGGCTGCGGCCGGAGTCACCGCGTTTACCGATGCCACCACGCGCAACGGTCCCGTCGAAGTCGAACAGTTCGCCAAGCTCGCGCAATCGAACGCGATATGCCAGCGCGTCGGGGTGATGATTGGCGGCCAGCATCTCGACTCCGCCGATCGATGCGAGCAGCTTGCTCGCGCCGCCGGGATCGCTCTTGCCGGCGCCAAGTTCATGCCCGGTTATCAGTACGACCCCGCCGGCCTGTCGCGGCCCGTCCTCCGCGCGCTCGAGCGCGGATTCGATTGCGCGTTCCACGTCACGGAAATCGAAGAGCTGGAAGAGTCGATTGCCGCTATCGAAGCTGCCAAAGCGCAGTTTTCCGGCGCACACGAGATCCCGCGCTTTCGGATCGAGCACGGCGGGATCATCACGCCCAACTACATCGACCGGCTGATGGCCGCCGGCGTGTGGGTCGTCACCAATCCCGGCTTCATCCACTTCCGCGGTCCCAAGTACGCCGCCGAGCCCGGCCTCGTCGCTCATCTGTATCGCGCGCGCAGTCTCAAAGATGCCAATGTCCACCTGGTCGGCGCGACCGACGCGCCGGTGACGCCCGCGAAGCCGCTCGCTGCGATTGCCGCCGCCGTTTCGCGCACCTCGATCGACGGCGTCGAGCTCGCACCCGCCGAGGCGCTCTCGATGCATGACGCCTTCGCGCTCTTCACATCCGAAGCGGCGCGCCTCGCCCGTCTCGAGGCCGGCGTTATCGAGCCCGATCACCTGGCCGATCTGATCGTGCTGCCGCGCGACCCGTTCTCGCTGAATGCCGCCGATCTGATGAACCTCGTCGTCAACATAACCATCGTCGGCGGCCGTGTCGTTTACGAGCGCGGCCGTCCCGCCATCGCCAGCAGCGACAGCGCCGACCTGCGCTCCACCTGATGGCTTCGTGCTGATGCAATCGAAGGCGAACGCTTCCAGCGCAGTGCTCTACGCCAGGCGCGGTCCCGTCGCATGGGTCACGCTCAATCGTCCCGCGCAATTCAACGCGTACAACGTGGCGATGCGCGACGACCTCTTTCAAATCCTCGCCGCCATCCACGACGACCGCGACGTGCGCGCGATGGTCCTGCGCGGCGCCGGCCAGGCCTTTTCGACCGGCGGCGATCTCGTCGAGTTCGGGATGGCGCCGTCGCCAATCGTCGCGCGATGGGTCCGCTTTCGCCGCGATGTGTGGGGGATGCTCCGCGCGCTGCCGATTCCGACCATCGCCGCTATTCACGGTTACACAGTAGGCGGCGGACTCGAGATGGCGCTGTTGTGCGACCTCGCAATCGCCGCCGACGACACCCGCCTGTCCCTGCCCGAGACCGGCGCCGGCATGATTCCCGGCGTCGCCGGCACGCAGACCGCCGCGCGCCGCCTTGGCCTCGGTCGCGCGCTGGACCTTTGCCTCACGGGCCGTTGGATTGACGCCCAAGACGCGTTACTTGTAGGTATGGTCGCCGAAGTGGTCCCGCTGGCTGATCTGGATCGCCGCGCGCTGACGATCGCCCGCGCGTTTGCACGCGTCAGTCGCGAGCGTTCCGCGCTACTCAAGCTGGCGGTCTGGGGAGGCCTCGATTTGCCGCTGCGACAAGGACTCGAACTCGAACGCCGGCTCTGGAGGCGTTTACCCGCTGGGAGGAATCGCGCGCAGTGAACACGGTTAACTTCGTCACGATCCCTGCTTCGATCGTGCCCGACCAGGAAATCCTGGTCTTCGGCTCGCGACGCCTTACCTATGCGGATCTGAACGACCAGGTCGCCTGCCTGTGCGCGGTCTTCAAGCAGTTCGGCCTCGCGCATGGCGACGTCATCGCCGTCCTCGACACCAACTCCGACCTCTACATCGAATGCTACTACGCCGCCGCCAAGGCCGGTCTCACGTTCCTGCCGCTGAACTATCGCGCCAAGGATGCCGAGCTCGAATACATGATCAACACCGCCGACGCCAAGGTGTTGCTCGTCGGCGATCGCTATCTCGAATTGATCGCGAAGATTCAGCCGCGGCTGCGCGCGAGCAAAGTCGTCGCGCTTGGCGACGGCGCCCGCGGATTGCCGCGCCTCGCCGATCTCATCGCCAAGGCCGAGCCCGACGAGGCCGAAGCTGAAGTCGAAGACGAGGACATTTCCATCCTCATGTACACCAGCGGCACCACCTCTCTACCGAAAGGCGTGCAGCTTCGCTTCCGCGATTTCGCCGCCTACGTCACCGCCAACGTCGAGATGGCCGACGGCACCGACCGCGGCGTCGCGCTGGTGTGCGTGCCGTTTTACCACATCGCCGGAACCACCGCGTACATGACCACCATCTGGACCGGCCGCAAACTGGTCATCATGCCGCAGTTCGACGCCAAGGCTTGGCTCGATCTCGTCGCGCGCGAGCACGTAACCCACGCCTTCGTCGTACCCACGATGATGAAACAGATCATCGACGAGCCCGCATTCGCGAAAACCGATCTCTCCACGCTGACCAACCTCGCCTACGGCGGCGCGGCGATGCCGGTGCAGGTGATTCGCCGCGCGATCGAGGTCTTCCCGAAAAAAGTCGGCTTCGTGAACGCCTACGGCCAGACCGAGACTACGTCATCGCTGACCGTGCTCGGTCCCGACGATCATCGAATCGAAGGCACGCCTGAGGAGGTCGAGCTAAAGCTCAAGCGCCTGAACTCGATCGGCAAGCCGCTGCCCAACGTCGAGATTCGCGTCCGCGACGAGGACGGCAAGTTCCTCCCGCACGGCCAGGTGGGCGAAATCATTATCCGCACCCCGCGCATCATGAAGGGCTACGCCGGCCGCGACGACGACGCGCGATTGCCCGATGGATGGCGCGCGACCGGCGACCTCGGATGGCTCGACGACGACGGCTACGTCTTCTTCGCCGGGCGCAAGGACGACATGATCATCCGCGGCGGCGAAAATATAGCGCCCGCCGAAATCGAAACGGTCCTCATGAGCCATCCGGCGGTCGACGAATGCGCCGTTATCGGCGTGCCGTCCGTCGAATGGGGGCAAACCGTCAAGGCCTTCGTCGTCCCGCGCACGGGAATGAAGGTGGCCGAGTCCGAGCTCGAGGAATTCTGCCGCTCGCGTCTGGCGAGCTTCAAGCGTCCCGAGCGCATCGAGTTCATCGACGCGCTGCCGAAAAATCCGCTCGGCAAAATCCTGCGCAAAGATCTGCGCGCGCCCGCTGGAGGCGTCTGACGCCGCGGCCCGCTAAAAAATCCCGACCGCGCCGCGCCGCGCGCTCCACGCCCGCCGGCGTAATCGAAGTTTCCTTCGCCAGCGGATGCGTTAACGCTACCCTTCGATTCCCCGGCGCGCGCGCGATTGTCACGCCCGCGATGGCCGTCCGCTTGCTCGAGCTGTTCGAGCACGTTGAGGACGACGACGCCGCCCACATGCTCGCGATCACGGGCGCCGGTTCCGCGTTCTGCATCGGCTTGGACGACGCCGTCGATCCGCGCCTCGTCGAATCGCTCGCCGTGCTCTCGAAGCCCACCGTCGCGATCATCAACGGCGACGCCTTCGATGAAGGATTGGAACTCGCGATGGCCGCCGACATTCGCGTCGCGATTTCATCCGCTCGTTTCGCGATCACGCAAATCAAACGCGGCACGATGCCCCATTTCGGCGCGACTCAGCGCCTCCCGCGCCTTATCGGCGCGGCCAACGCTATCCGCCTGATGCTGACCGGGACGGCCCTGGGAGCCGACGACGCGATGCGCACGGGACTCGTCACTTATCTTGCTGACAGGCCCGCCGAACTCGCCGCTACCAGCGGCCGCGTCGCCGAGGCTATTCTGAGCCGCGCGCCGCTCGCCGCGCGCCTGGTCAAGGACGCGGTGCTCAAGGGTTACGACATGACTTTGGACCAGGGCATCAGGCTTGAGGAGGATCTATACGCCCTGCTACAAACGACTTCCGACCGCGCCGAAGGCGTCCGCGCTTTTCTCGAGAAGCGCAAACCGCTGTTCAGGGGCGCGTGAACTCTCGGCGCAAAATTTTAAGCGACAACGCGACTGAAAGGATCAGGATCCACGAATGGCAAATCAGCTCGGCAAAGTTTATATCTGCGGCAACTGCAAATCGCAGGTCATCGTCACCAAGGCCGGCAACGGCCAGCTCAAGTGTTGCGGCGTTCCGATGGAACAAAAAAAGTAACGACCGCGCTCTTTCGTTCGGGCGCTGTCGCGACAACGCGATGAGGGGTCCACGATGCTCTACTGGATTATAGTCGGAATAATCGCAGGCTGGTTGGCCGGGAAGCTGGTGCGCGGCGCGGGCTTCGGCTTGATCGGCGATCTCATCCTCGGCCTCGTCGGTGGCCTTGTCGGCGGATGGATCTTCGGCGCACTCGGTATTGCGGGACCCAACGGCCTGATCGGCGGCATCATCATCGCTACCGTCGGCGCCGTCATCCTGGTCTGGATCTCGCATATGATTCGCGAGGCCTGAGCAACCCCGCGCGCCGCGCTCACCCGCTAGCGCGGATGCGCAGCTCTTCGGCCTGCTTGCGAATCGGCTCCGGCAGCCTCACTTCCTGCGCGTCGATCCAGTTGCTCACGAGCCGGTAGAACTCGCGCGCCGGTTCGTAGAACACGTGGATCACGACGTCGTCGTAGTCGAGCACCACCCAGTGCGCATGGTGCATCCCCTCGACCGACAGTGCCCGTTGCCCGGCCTTGCCCAGCGCCTCCTCGATTCCGCGCGCAATCGCCTGCACCTGCACGTCGGAGCGCCCGGTCGCCACCAGGAAATAATCCGCCACCGATTTCAGATGCTCGGCTTCGAGCACGACCAGGTCGTAGGCCTTTTTCTCCAGCGCCGCTTCGGCCGCGACGAATGCCTTCTTCAGCGCCGTCAAGAAATCTGACCGCGATTGGCCGGCGGGTTCGCCGTTTGTCGATGGTTCGATCGGGATTGAAATGAACGCGAGATTTTAAGCAGAGAAATCCTCAATACAGCGCGTGGCGCTGGATATAATCGACGACATCGATCGGCATCAGGTACCGGACCGATTCACCGTGTTGCAGTTTGCCGCGAATTTCAGTCGCTGAAATGGGGAAGAACGTGGTGTCGACGAAAGATAGCGTTTGTCCGCTCGAATGCACGTAGTGATCGTCTGCCTGAGTGTAGCCAAACCGTTTGAGCGCGGCAACTGAAATTCGCGGCGGACCGTCTTGCCCTTCGGTTAACCTTGTATGAACGGCGAAATTGCACAGCCGCGCCAGTTCATCGGGCTCCTTCCACGATTCCAGCTCGGCAAACTGATCCGCGCCCATCAGCAGGTACAGCGTCGCCGGCTGCCTCAAGGTAGCCAGGAAGTAGCGCACCGTCTCTATCGTGTACGATCGCCCGGCGCGCTGAATCTCCACGTCGGAGGTCATGAAATGCCGGTTGCCCTTGGTCGCCAGCCGCACCATCGCCAGCCGATGCACCGCCGGGGCCAATTCGCCTTCCGCCTTATGCGGCGGCGATGCGGCCGGGATGAAATACACGAGGTCCAGTTGGAGCGCCTCGCGAACCTCCTCGGCCGCGCGCAAATGCCCGAGATGAATCGGATTGAAACTGCCGCCGAACAATCCTACCCGCATTTTTCTTCACTGCGCCCCCGTCGCAACGGGTCGCCGCGTTCAGGCGCGGACTTGTCCAGTCCCGCGAAGGACGTACTTATAGGTGGTCAACTCGTTGAGTCCCATCGGCCCGCGCGCGTGCAGCCGATTAGTCGAAATTCCCGTTTCCGCCCCGAATCCAAATTCGAAACCGTCGGTGAAACGCGTCGACGCGTTGACGTAAACCGTAGCCGAATCGACTTCACGTTCAAAGCGCGCGGCAGTTTCCGCGTCATCGGTAACGATCGCGTCGGCAAGATGCGATCCATGACGTGCGATAAACGCGATCGCCTCTTCAACCGAATCCACAACTTTCACCGCCAGGATCAGGTCGAGATATTCCGCGTCCCAGTCTTCGTCGGTCGCCGCGCGCACCGCCGGCACGATTTTTCGCGTCGCGTCGTCGCCGCGAAGCTCAACGCCGGCCGCGGTCAATCGCGCGGCCACCGCCGGGAGGAATTTCTCCGCGACCGCGTGATGTACCAATAATTTCTCCATCGAATTGCAGACCGACGGCCGCGAGCATTTCGCATTGACGCAGATCTCCTCGGCCATCTTCAGATTCGCCGCCCGATCGACGTAGGTGTGGCATTTGCCGTCGAAATGCGGCAACAGAGGCACCTCCGATCCGTCCAACGCGTCCTTCAACGACTTGCCCCCGCGCGGAATTATCAGGTCGATCAACTCGCGGCTCAGCTTCATCACCTGGATCACTTCGCGATCCGGATCGCGAATGAATGTCGCCGCATCAGCCTCGAGCCCCGCATCCTTCAACGCGCGCGAGATCAATCCTGCCAGGAATCCATTGCTGCTGAGCGCCTCGCTGCCTCCGCGTAGTACCACGGCGTTGCCGGCTTTGAGCGTCAGCGCGGCCGCATCGACGGTGACGTTGGGCCGCGACTCGTAAATCATCGCGATCAGGCCGATCGGCACTCTGATCTTTTCGATCTTCAACCCGTTGGGCCGCGTCCACTTCTCGATCGCAGTGCCGACCGGATCGTGGAGCGCCTCGACTTGAAGCACACCCGCAGCCATGGCCTCGATTCGCTTGTCATCGAGCGTCAGCCGCTCGACGAACGCACCGCCGCGTCCGCTGTTGCGCGAGCGCTCGAGGTCGATCGCGTTGGCGCGAATAATTTCCGCGCGCGACTCGCGTATCGCGCTGGCCAGCCGCCGCAGAAAATCGTTTTTCTGCGCCGTAGTCACGATCGCCATCCCCGGCGCCGCCGCCCGCGCCCGCCGCAGCGCGGCAACAGTATCAGCTTCAACCGTCATCGAACTTCGAGAATATATCCCGAGGCCAGTCAAATAAACCGCACGCCGAGAATACTGGGTGCAGGGGTCACCCCTGCCGAAGGAAGCGTGAAACCCACCGCGGGGTTCACATTCAATAAAGTGGACGCTACGCGATCTCTTTGATCAGCACGAAGTTGTCGCGATGGATAATCTCATCGGCAACTTTGTAACCAAGCAGAGCAGGAATCTCAGTCGAACGCCGCCCAGCCACCTTCAACACATCCGACGCCGGATAATTCACCAACCCGCGGCCGAACTCGACGCCGTCGGGATCGAGCAGGCTCACGCAGTCGCCGCCGCCGAAATCTCCGCGCACCTCGCGCACGCCCGAGGGCAGCAGCGACCGGCCGCGATTGCGGAGCGCGTCGGCCGCGCCCTTGTCGACGGCGAGCGATCCTGCCGGCCGCAGCGCGAACGCGATCCAATGCTTTCTGCTCTTGAGCCGCACTCCCGCCGGCACGATCAGCGTGCCCGCTTCGCGCGCCGGATCGAGCGCGGCGGTAACGATTCCCGCCTCGCGCCCGCGCGCGATAATCACGGCGATTCCCGCGCGTGCCGCCTGCCGCGCCGCTTTCAACTTGGTCGCCATCCCGCCGACACCCAGCGGCCCCGCGTTCTCGGCGACCAGCCCGTGCATCTCGGCCTCCGGATCGCTGATCACAGGAATCAGCCGCGCGTCGGTACGCTCGCGCGGGTCGCCAGTCAGCACGCCGTCAACATCGCTCAAAATAATCAGAAGCTGCGCCTGCACGAGGCTCGCGACCAGCGACGACAGCACGTCGTTGTCGCCGAGCCGGATTTCCTCGACCGCGACCGTGTCGTTCTCGTTGACGATCGGAATCACGCCCGCGCCGAGTAACTCGGTGACGGTTTGATTCGCGTTCTGACGGCGACGGCGTTCCGCCAAATCCTGATGGGTCAGCAAGATTTGCGCGACGCTTCGATCGTGGCCGCCGAATGCATGCGCCCACGCCGACATCAGCTCGATTTGCCCGGTGGCGGCGGCCGCCTGCCGCGCTGCGATCGTTGCGCCGTGAAGCTTCGAGAGTCGCGCACGTCCCGCGGCTACAGCGCCAGACGTGACGATCACGATTTCCTGGCCGGCCTGCACCGCCGACTCGATCTGTGACGTTAGCTGTTCGATCACATCGACGCGCAGGCCGTCGGCGTCGGACAGCACAGCGCTGCCGACCTTGATCACGATCCGCCGCGCGCGCGCGACGGTCGATTCCTTATAGTTCAGTTGGGACATGCGCCGGCTGATCCATCGTGTGAAGCATGCGCGCGATCGCCGCGACCAGCGGTGCGAGTTTCTCGCCCTTGTCAGCCGAAATCGGAAACACTTCGAGACCGGTGAGCTTGCGCAGCTTGCGCGCGGTCTTTGTCACTTCGGCCGCATCGAGCAGATCGATTTTGTTGAGCGCGACAATCGCGAGGCGCTCCGTCAGCACCGGATCGAACGCCGCGATCTCACCGCGCACAGTCGTAAACGCGGCCGCGGGATCGTCCGCAGCGTCGAGTACGTAAACGATCATCTGCGTGCGCATGATATGCCGCAGGAAACGAATCCCAAGCCCGTGTCCCTCGTGTGCTCCTTCGATCAGCCCGGGAATATCGGCGAGCGTGAAGCTCTCCTGATCGCCAATCGACACGCGGCCGATATTCGGCGCCAGCGTCGTGAACGGGTAGGGCGCGATCTTGGGCCGCGCCGCGCTGAGCGCGGTCAGCAGCGTCGATTTGCCCGCATTGGGAAGTCCCACGAGGCCCGCCTCCGCGACCAGCCGCAACTCCATGCGGACCCATCGCTGCTCGCCCGCGGTTCCCGGCGTCGCGATTCGCGGCGAGCGCCGAGTCGACGACGCGAAATGCATGTTGCCGCGGCCGCCTTCGCCACCCTGCGCGATTACCGCCGTGTCACCCGGCATCACAAGGTCCGCGAGCGTCTTGCCGCTCTCGTCATCAAATACGATCGTGCCGGGCGGCACTCGCACGACAACGTCGTCGGAGCCGTGGCCGTACTGTTCCTTGCCGCGGCCGGACTCGCCGTCCTTCGCGATCAGACGCGGCTGATATTTGAAATCGAGCAGCGTCGACAAGCCTTCATCGACCTGGAAGATGACGCTGCCGCCGCGCCCGCCGTTGCCGCCCGCCGGTCCGCCGAACGGCCGATACTTCTCGCGCAGAAACGCGATTGCACCGTCGCCGCCCTTCCCGGCGTGCACGAATACCCTGGCTTCATCGATAAATCGCATGGCGGCGTGATCACGTCAGTCTCTGCGCTGTGCTCGATTCGAGCAACCTAACCCCTAATCCCCTTCCCATAGTGGGAAGGGGAACAATCGCGCTTGGATTTAGTCTTCTTACAGACAAATCTCCGCTAGCGCGCGGACCGTGTTGATGTCGCCGGTGCCGATCAGCATCGTCTTGACCGGTGACGCCTTCCACACCTTGAGCTGGTCCGCGATTCGCTCGCGATTACCGACCAGCGCGACCTCATCGACCAGCTTGTCCGGCACCAGCGCCATCGCCTCGGCCTTCTTGCCGGCGAGGAACAGGTCCTGGATTTTCCCCGCAACGTCTTCATAGCCGAGCCGCTTGGCGTAGTCGTTGTAGAAATTTTTCGCGCGCGCGCCCATCCCGCCGATGTACAGCGCGAGCATCCCCTTCACCGGCATCCGGCACTTCTCAACGTCCGGTCCCATGATGCAGGTGACGAACGGCGCGACGTCGAAATTGTCGAGGCTCTTTTTGCCGCCGGTCTTCGCGAAGCCTTCCTTCAGCGGCGCATCATAGATGTCCCAGCGCTCCGGATTCATCCAGACCGGAATCACGCCGTCCGCGATTTCCCCCGCGAGCGCGATTCCCTTGGGGCTGATCGACGCGGTGTAGATTGGCATGTCCTTGCGCCCGTGCAGGATGCTCTTGAGCGGCTTGCCCAGGCCCGAGGCGCCGGGTCCGGTATACGGGATGTCGAATTCCTTGCCGTGATGCTCGACGGGAACTTCGCGCGCGAGAATCGTGCGAACGATCTCGATGTACTCGCGCGTGCGCTGCAGCGGTTTGCCGTACGACACGCCGTGCCAGCCCTCGACCACCTGCGGACCCGACGGCCCGATACCGAGGATGAAGCGGCCGCCCGACAGCGCGTCGATCGTCATCGCGGTCATCGCAGTCATGGCGGGAGTGCGTCCCGGCATCTGCATGATACCGGTGCCGAGCCGGATCTTTTTGGTCAGCGCGCCGATCCACGCCAGCGGCGCGATCGCGTCGGAGCCGTACGCCTCAGCCGTCCACACCGAGTCGAAGCCAACGCGCTCGGCCTCGAGGATCGTGTCCATCGGCAGGCCCATCTGCGCGCCCGAATAGCCTGAGAGTAAACCTAGTCGCATCGAAATTCCTCCCGTCGCGGAAGAGTCCGCGACACGTGTCGATTAAAGTCGCGTCAAAAAAAGAAGCCCCACGGCATTGCCGCAGGGCTTCAGCTCAATTACGTTCCAAACGATCTACGCAGACGCCCCTGCGGTGTTTTCGCTGCCGGCGGGGAGCGGCTCGACGCTCACTTGCCGCTTCTCACCCTTCGGCTCGTACTTAACCACACCGTCGATGAGCGCGTAAATCGTATAGTCGCGGCCAAGGCCGACGTTGCGTCCCGGATGCACGCGCGTGCCGCACTGGCGGACGAGGATATTGCCGGCCTTGACGGTCTGGCCCGCGTAAATTTTGATACCACGGCGCTGGCCCGGACTATCGCGGCCATTGCGCGTCGAACCCTGGCCTTTTTTGTGCGCCACGCAGTGTCTCCTGGGATGAGCGGCCTTCCGGGCCGCAGTTCAATTAGAAATCGCGCGACGCGATTATGCGCCCGCGGAAATTTCCTCGATTTTGAGAACGGTCAGCTCCTGCCGATGCCCGCGTTTACGGCGGTAATTCTTGCGGCGCTTTTTCTTGAACACGATTATCTTCGTGCCGCGCGGCTGCTGAACGATCTTCGCCGTCACCGACGCGCCCGCGACGACCGGTGTGCCGACCTTGGGCGCGTCGCCGCCGACCGCCAGCACCTGGTCAAGTGATATAGCCGCGCCCACGTCGCCTTCGAGCCGCTCGACCGTAATCTGGTCGCCGACGCCGACGCGGTACTGTTTTCCGCCTGTCTTTACTATTGCAAACATCGCTTATGTCGAACGAACACAATTATCGGACGCAGTCTGGCAAGTCAACGCGGCGCGTGTTCCTGATTCAAGGAACTAGCGACAGATCGACGAAGAGGAATTCCCAGCCACAAACAGGTTAGAAAGCCGACTCCGACAAAGATGAAGGCCTTTATGAATATTCGCTCAAACTCAGAAAAAGTGTTCCAAAATACAAAATCGAATAGACAATCGAGACCAAAGGACACCGTAGCGACGACAAAAATCCAGTATAGACCCAGTCCAGTTCCAGTTCGCTTTATGGAGTGTTGATCAATCAATGCCGAGTCTCTCGCGCCCCTCTGGCGAGATCATCTGCGGCGTCCATGGCGGATCCCAGACCAGATCGACATCCGCCTCCGACACTCCCGGCAGGCTCATGATTTTGTAGCGCGCGTCGGTTGCGATCGACGCGCCCATCCCGCAGCCCTGCGCCGTCAGCGTCATCTTCACTTCGACTTTCTTGGTGCCGTCGTCGGCGTCCTTCACTTCCATTCCATAGACGAGGCCGAGGTCCACGATGTTGACGGGAATCTCCGGATCGAAGCAGGTCTTGAGCTGCTCCCAAACCATCGCTTCGAGGTCGCCGCCGCCGGACGCCGACACTGCGCCCGCATCCGCAGGAGTTTTGCCGAGCGCGTCGGCGTCTTTGCCGGCGACGCGGAAGAGGCCGCCGTATGCGGGAATCTGCAACGTGAAGGTTCCGCCGAGCGATTGCGTGATAAAGGCTTCGAGCCCCTTTTCGAGCATCATCTTGTTCCCGGCCGGGACCTGCACGCCTTCGCATTCGCGGGCCAACTCAACGCGTTCCATCATCGGCTAATACCTTCCTTGTCAGAGCCACTATTCTAACCACCGAATCTCCTCGTGTCATCACGGCGAGAGCATGGCATGGCGCGCATGGAATGGCGGGCACGGCGGCCCGCCCCACTGCATTCAATTCGATGAGTTGCTCGCGCGCGTTGCGGTCGCGAGGTGCTCCTGCTAAAGCGAAGGAAGGACGAAGGTGCGGGTGGTGGAAGAGGCGGGAATACCGGGCGCGAATCAGCCTCATTTCGGCGTTTCGGCCAAGCAGAAGCTCTACGAGTTTCTGTGCTCGCGGCCGGCGGGCGCCGATGCGGGCGAGCTGATCGGTTTGCTGCTTAGCGGAGTCGGCTCGGATCCCGAACTCGGCGCGCGATTGGTTCGCCAACTCATCGGCGACGATCCGAATTTTATTTTCGATAACGACGCTGCGCAGTGGCGGCTCGCGCAAAGCGATCGGCTCCGCGTCGGGCTTGACGCGGCCGAGTTTACTGTCGTCGATCTCGAGACTACGGGCGGACGCGCCGGTCCGGGCACGATCATCGAGATCGGCGCTTACCGAATGGTTGGTAAGCGGCTCACCGAATCATTCTCGCAGCTCGTTCGCCCGCATGGCGGCGTCGTGCCGCGCTTTATCACCGGGCTCACGTCGATCACGACCGAGATGGTTCGCGAGGCGCCACCGATCGAGGACGTGCTGCCCGCGTTTCGCGAGTTTATGGGCGACCGCGTGATGGTCGCGCACAACGCGGCCTTCGATTTCGGATTTCTCGACTTCGAATATCGGCGCATCTTCGGCATCGGACTCGCCAATCCCGTCCTGTGCACGCTGCGGATGGCGCGCCGCTTCATGCCGTCGCTCAAGCGCCGCCGGCTCGACTTGCTCGCGACGCATTTCGGGCTCTCGCTCGAAGGACGGCATCGCGGCCTCGGCGACGCGCGGATGGCCGCGGAGATTCTTTCTATTTTTCTCGAGATGGCGCACCGGATGGGCATCACGCGGCTCGACCGCCTGCTCGACGACCATCATCGCGGAATCGCCGGCAAACGAATCGAGCGTCACGTGCCGCCCGAGGAAATCGCGGCACTGCCGCATGCGCCGGGCGTTTACCTGATGCGCAATGAGCGCGGCGATTTGCTCTACATCGGCAAGGCGCGGCGGCTCCGGGAGCGGGTCAGCTCATACTTCTCCGCGTCGGTGAAGGCGAAGACGGCGGAGCTCGTCTCGCACGTTTACAAAATCGAGACGCGGGTGACGCGCTCGCCGCTCGAGGCGGCGCTCGACGAGGTGCGGCTCATCCGCGAACTGAAACCGCCGTACAACAGGATGCTCAAGTCGGCGGCGCCGGCGTATTTCATCAAGCTCGACCTGATGGACGAATTTCCGCGCGTGACGCTCTCCACCAGGATGAGCGCGCGGCGCGGCGTGATGCATCTCGGGCCGTTCATCGGCCGCCGCGGTATCGAGCATTCAGTTCGCGCGCTGTCGCGAATCCTCGGCCTGCGCACCTGCGGCGGGAAACTAGCGCCGAGCGAAGAAATCTCGCCATGCATCTACGGCCAGATGGGCCACTGCACCGCGCCATGTAACGTCAGCATCGGCGAAGAAAAATACGCGGAGCGGGTTCGACGCGCGGTTGGTTTTTTACGCGGGCGCAGCGGCCCTATCCTCGGCGAGCTGGCGCGGGCGCGCGACCAGGCCGCGGCCGCGATGCGCTTTGAAGAGGCGGCGCGCTTTCGGCGTTATCTCGAAGAGCTGACCACGCTGGCGCATCGCGCGAGCCGTCTCAGCGAGGTCGTGACGGAAAACAATCTGGTGATCGTGACCGGCAACAATGGAGATCGCGCGGCGCACGTCGTGCTGTCGGGACGGCTTGCGATGACGATCAAGCTCGAGGGTTGCGAGGCAGCGTGTGAGGTGGTTCAGTTCGTCGCGGACAATTACGAGCGGTACAAGTTGAAGGCCGTCGAGCGCGGAGAGTTGGAACAGATGACGATCGTCGCGCGATGGCTTCGGGAGCGCACGCCCGACGAGGGCCGGCTTTTCCATCTCGCCGGCCCACATCTGGATCCCCTCGCGCTGGCGCATTGATCGCCAACTGTCGCCGCCGCGCGCGCGCTATTTCTTCGGGTGCGTTCCCTCGCCGGTCAAGCCGACAGAACTCGGCGAGTTGCTCGCGTTGCTGTCGATCGTCAGGGTGCCGTCGCGCGCGCCGAGCGCGGTGGGCGAGAACCGGACCTTCACGGTGCATTTGGCCTTGGGCCTGATGCTCGCGCCGCAGCCGTTTACTATCGCGAAATCGCCGCCGGCAGCGATGCTCGAAAAGGTGACCGCCGTGGTCTTGCTCTTATTCTGAATCGTGACCTTGCGGGGCTTGCTGACGCCGTCATTTCCGAACACGACCTTGCCGAGCTTGAGAGCGTGCGGTGAGACCTTCAGCGTGGCGGGGACCGGCGTGACCGTGGGAGTCGCCGTAGGAGTCAAAGTCGCGGTGGCAGTCGCCGTGGGGGTTGCGGTCGCCGTCACGGTCGTAGTGGTAATCGGCGTGCCGGTAGCAGTCACGGTCGATGTCGGCGTGCCGGATGGGGTCGCGGTCGGCGTCTGAGTCGCAGTGACAGTACTAGTCGGCGTCGCTGTTACAGTTGCAGTGTTTGTCGCGGTTGCGGTCGGGGTGCCGGTCGCCGTGACGGTCGGCGTGCCGGTTGCCGTTGCGGTTTGAGTTGCGGTCGCAGTCGGAGTTGGCGTCGCGGTGCCGGTTGCAGTTGTCGTCGCAGTGTCGGTCGCGGTCGGAGTAGCCGTTGGAGTCGCGCTGGCGGTGGCGGTCGATGTTGGCGTCTCTGTGGTAGTCGCGGTCGTCGTTGCGGTGCCGGTCGGCGTCGCCGTTGCGGTATCAGTCACCGTCGCAGTTGCGGTGCCGGTTGCCGTGACAGTTGATGTCGGAGTGTTGGTAGCCGTCACGGTCGCAGTCTGAGTCGCAGTTGGCGTATCGGTAGGTGTGGCCGTTGCGGTTGCGGTATCAGTTGTAGTCGCAGTTGCACTATCGGTAGCCGTGACAGTTGATGTCGGAGTGTCGGTAGCCGTTGCGGTCGCGGTCTGAGTCGCAGTTGGCGTTGCCGTGGCAGTATCCGTGGCAGTCGCGGCTGGCGTGCCGGTCGGCGTGGCCGTTGCGGTTGCGGTGTCAGTCGCTGTTGCGGTCGCAGTGACGGTTGGTGTCGGAGTATCGGTAAGTGTTGCAGTCGCGGTCTGAGTCGCAGTCGGGGTATCGGTCGCGGTTGTGGTTGCCGTGGCAGTATCCGTGGCAGTCGCGGCTGGCGTGCTGGTCGGCGTGGCCGTCGCGGTATCAGTCGCTGTCGCAGTGGCAGTATCGGTAGCCGTGGCAGTTGATGTCGGAGTGTCGGTAGCCGTTGGGGTCGCGGTCTGAGTCGCGGTGGGGGTATCGGTAGACACCGCGGTATCGGTTGCGGTCGCGGTTGCGGTCGCCTTGGCCGTCGGCGTTGGACTCGAGGACGGTATCATGGGGTTGTCGAAAACTAGCACGCGATTGTTCGCCTGGTCGGCGGTGTACAGGTTGCCCGCCGGATCCATCGCTACGCCGGCCGGATGGCACATCGCGCTGGCGCTGGGCGCGGGATCGCCGGGTGCGGAGTCGGCGCAGAAGCTGTCGGCGAAATCGGTGCCGCTCGCACCTTGTCCAAGGACCAGGTCGGCCGTGACGTTGCCTGTCGCCACGGGCTGGTTGTATTCGAGCACGCGATTGTTGGCTTGGTCGGCGACGATCAGGTCCCCGAAACTGTCGAGGCTGACACCGACGGGATTGCAAATTCCGGTGGCACTCGGCGGCGGCCCCGCCGAGCTCGAGCATACGTCGGTCGTTAAGCTCGCAGCGGTGCCGGCGGCGCCCTGGCCGAAAACCAGGTCCGCGGTCGTGTCACCCGCGCCAGTGATTGGATTGAACAAAGCCAGCGGTTGATTGAACTCGAGCACGCGTGAGTTGCCCGAGTCGGCGACAAACAGGTCGCCCGACGGATCGGTAAGCAGCCCGCGCGGAGTGCATAGCGTGTTCGCGGTCGGACCGCTGCCACCGTTGCATTGGCCGGTGGTGAAAATTCCGCTCTGTCCGAACACGTTGTCGGCGATCGTGTCGCCGGCGTTGAATTCGAGGACGCGATTATTGTTCGTATCGGATACGTACAGATTTCCCAGCCCATCTACCGTCAGACCTTCCGGCATGCACATCGTCGAGGCGTTGATAGTGCCCGGGTCCGTGCCGAGGTCGCATACGTTGGTCGTGAAACTGCCGCCTTGTCCGAACACCCGAATTGCGCTCAATCCGACGGGCGGCGAACCGCCGGCAAACGGAGCGGCGTATTCGAGCACGCGATTGTTGTCGGCGTCGGCCACATACAGATCGCCCGAAGCGTCCACCGCCACGTCGATCGGATCGCATAGGCTGGCCGCGCCGATTCCGCCGTCGTTGCATCCGATCGAGAGGGCATCTGGCTGCCCGATGACGAGAGTGGCGGGCTCGTCGTTGGCGAATGCGCCGACGTCGGCCCATCCGAGCACGCGATTGTTGAGCGAGTCGGCGACGTAGAGGCGGTACGGCAAGCCGCCGCTGGGATCGATCGCGAGTCCGGCCTGCCCTGCAGCGCGGACGCCGTCGGGTTGTTGACGCCGTTATGAGACAAGTCCGCTTCGCCGAGCACCAGGCTCGCCACCGGCGGAGACGCTTGCGGAGCCGTGTACTCGAGCACCCGGTTGTTCGATGCGTCCGCGACAAACACGTCGCCCAGACTGTCCAGCGCAACTCCGTCCGGCTGACAGAGAACTGATCCGCTCGGCGCGATCTCGGTGGTGCCGCCGCAGACGCCGGTGGTGAAGCTGCCGCTCTGGCCGAAGACAACGTCCGCCGTCACGTCGCCGCTACCGCCGGGCGTGCCGGGCGTTCCGCCGCCGGCGGCGAGCGGGGTCAGATATTCGAGCACGCGGCTGTTACTGATATCGGTCACGAACAAGTCGCCCGCAGCGTCGAGCGCGATTCCGCTCAAGTTGCAGAGGCCGTCCGCGCTCGTCGGATCGCCGTTGCCGTCGTAGCAGATGGAGTCGGTGAAATCGGTTCCACTCGAGCCCTGGCCGAAGACCAGGTCGGCGGTGACGTTGCCGTCGCTGCTGGTGACAGGATTGAAGGTTGTGAGCGGCTGATTGAACTCGAGCACGCGATGATCGCCATCGTCCCCGACGTAAACATTCGCCGCGCCGTCGACGGCAACTGACAAGGGGTTGCACATCCCGACGTTGGTCGCGCTGCCGTTGTCCAGCACGCAACTATTGTCGGTAAAGTCGATGCCGCTCGCGCCTTGTCCAAAGACGAGGTCCGCGATGGTGTCGCCCGCGCCCGTGACGGGATTGAACACTCCCAACGGCTGATTGTATTCGAGCACGCGGCTATTGCCCGCGTCGGCGACGTAAAGATTGTTGTTCGAATCGGATGCGACGCCCTGCGGAGAACACAGGCCCGCCGCCGTCTGCGCACATACGGTCTGGGTGAAGCTGCCGCCTTGACCGAACACGACATTGGCCGCAAAGCCGGCGCTGATCGCCTGCGTGAACGGCAGATTGTATTCGAGCACGCGATTGTTGCTCGTGTCCGCAACGTAGAGATTGCCCGCGCTATCGACCGCAACTCCGCCGGGCAGGCACAGACTGTCCGCGCCAAGGCCCGCGACGTCGGCGAGCGCGGTGCCGCTATTGCACCGCGTGGTCTGAAAATCGGGTTGGCCGATCTCGATGTCCGCATTCTGGCCGTTGGTGAAGCTGTTGGCGTCATTCCAGCCCAGCACGCGGTTGTTGCTGCCGTCTACGACATACAGATGCTCGGGCGAGCTGTTCAGATCGACCGCCATCTGGCTCGGCGAATTGAGACTCGCCGCGCCGGGGTTGTTGATTCCGTTGTGCGCGAAGTCGATTTGTCCGAGCACCGCATCCGCGATGTAATCGCCGGTCGCCGCCGGCAACGCCGTCACCATGAACAGGGCGACGATTGATACGACCGCGATAGTGCCGAGACGGATGCTGGAAAATGTGCGCGACGGTTTTCGTGCGGGCATGCTGTTCTCCATCAGTCGCCGCACGATCGATTCGACCTGCCGCAGCGAGACGACATTCAAGCAGTGTCGTGCCCGCGCAATAGCGAGGTAAGTGGGATGACAATTTGTGCCTAAACATACTGCCGCGCGAACGCCGCGGCGCGTCGCGGAGCGGAGCCACCTTCGTTAGCGTGGAGTAGGGCGAGGAGATTCGGCGGGCGCATCTTGATGGGTCGAAAAGCGCCCGTCACCGCGACATTCTGCTACCCGCCGGTGGGAAGGGGAGATGCTCGCACCGCACGTTCGAACGCCCAGCCGCGAATGTGGTTGATCTGTTCCTTCATGGTTTGCGCCAGCGGAACCACCTCGCCGGCGGCCTGGAAAAGATCCTGCTCCGTAACCTCGAGGTCCTTCAGGCGTGCCTTGGTCAGTGCCGATACTACAGCCTGCTCGATCTCGGCGCCGGTCCAGCCCTTCATAAAGGCCGCCAACCGTTCGAGATTAAACTTGGACGCGTCGATTTCACGGCGGCCCAGGTGAATCTTCAGGATATCGACCCGTTCAGGAACCAGCGGCAGGTCGACGAAGAAAACCTCGTCGAAGCGTCCTTTGCGAATCATCTCGGCCGGCAGCAGGTCGATTCGGTTTGCGGTGGCGGCGACAAACAGCCCGCGCGCCTTCTCCTGCATCCAGGTCAGAAAGAAAGCGAAGATACGGCCCTGCTCGCCGCCCGGGTCTCCCGAAGTAATCCCCATCTCGATCTCGTCGAACCAGACCACGGCGGGCGTCATGTCCTCGAGCGTCTTGCAGGCCTGGACGAATGCGCCCTCGGGCTGCCCATGCCTGCCGGAGAAGACCTCGATCATGTCGATTCGATAGAGCGGCAGCTCGAAGCTCGAGGCGATAGCTTTGACGCACAGGCTCTTGCCACAGCCCGGGATGCCCATGATGAGCACGCCCTTGGGCACGATGTCGGTGCTCAGGCTCTCGCGCAGCTGAAATAGTTTGCGCCGTTCGAGCAGCCACTGCTTGAGGCGATCGAGGCCGCCGACCTCCCCGATATTCGTGCCGTCGGCAAAGTATTCGATGACGCCGCCGCGATTGACCAGCAGGCGCTTCTCCTCGAGCAAGGCGGGCAACGACTCGCGGCCGAGGCTTCGGTTCACTGCAAGAGCGCGGCGTATCGCATGTCGCGCCTCCTGCAGCGTTACTCCCTGCAGGGCTCGCGCGAGCGTGTGCAAGGTTTCGTCGCCCACCTCGGGCGCCGAGAGTTGCTGAGCCTCGCTCCGCAGAAGCTCGACCAGTTCGATCAGATCAGGCGGCCGGAGTTCGAGATATAAAATGTCCCGCTCGATTTCCTCGGGAACGAATCGCACCGGCGAGCTGATGACGACGAACTTCCGTTGATAGAGACAGCTTTCGTACAGGTCTCGAAGACGGCGCCTGACCTCCGGCGATTCGCGCAACGGCTCGTGAAAGTCCTTGAGATGGAAGATGGCGGCGTCCGTGTGGGCGGCGATGAAGTCCAGAGCCTCGCGAGGCTCCAGCGTGCCGGCCTGCGCCACGCCGTCATCGCGAAGCAATCCTTGGGTGAGGCTCCAGGTCCAAACCGGCACCGGTGCGGATTCTTGCAACGTCCGGCCGACCTCGCGCAGCACCCTTGCGATTCGCTGCTCTTCGGCGGATCGGATGTAAATAAGCGGCCGTCCGGATTGGAAGACCTCGCGCAGCAACTTTACCGTGCGGCTCTCAACCGGCTGAGACTTTATAGAATCATTCATATGACAATAGCGGAGAGTGGCGAACCTGCGAGCGACCCTTCGGCAATCCTCAGATTATATATGTAACTCGCGCCGATTACTCCGCGGCCGCCACCTGCGTCACGCCGGCGGCGGATGAGCTGGTGGATGCCCTTCTTGCGGAGGGGCGCCGCCCCAGATCAAAACGTCGGGGCAGAGGTCGGCACCGTTTGGCCATACCACCGTTCCTCCCTCTACTCGGACTTTCGCGAAGTCCGCCTGCTCCTTTCGGATAGGCTCAAATACTGGGCCGACCAGCAACTGCGACACATCGCGCTCGATGACAGAGCCATCGGTCAGCGTCAGCCTTAATTTGAAGTCTCCAGGAACTTCCACCTCGCGAATACGCAAAAGCGCCATATACTTCCACCTTAAGCTGAATCGCGCGCTTGAATAATGTGTCACCAAGTTCGCCTCGCATCTACTCCGCGGCCGCCACCGGGATGAAGCCGATCGTGCCATTCTTGAGTTTGATCTGCAGATAGTCGCCCGCGATGCCCGTCACGTGGACGTATTTCTTGCGGCGCACCTGGCCGACGGTTGAGCTGGTCGTGTCGGGATTCTGATACACCGGCGAATTTTTGGTCAGCAGGAAAAGCTTGTTGAGCGGCTTGACCTGCGGCGCTGCCGCTCCGGCTGCCGACGCCGTTGTCGTCGCGGGCGCCTCCGCCGGCAGTGTGGCAGCGGTGGTCGCGACGGGCGCGGGCAGCAGCTTGACGTTGAGTGCTCGCACCTCGTCGAATTCAGCGTTGGCTTCGGCCGCGCGATCCGGCTCCGTCGCCAGCAGATTCGCCAAGGCCAGATGGGCCTTCGCGTTTTTGGGACTTAGCCCGATTGCGGTGCGAATTTGATCCTCGGCCTCTGCCGTCTTGCCTTCCTGTCTTAGCACCTCACCTAAATCGAGATGGTAGCTGTCGCGGTCCGGCTCGAGCGCGACTGCGGCGCGGTATTGATTCTCCGCGAGTCCGCGCTGGCTCTGATCGTTGTACAGGTTGCCGAGCGCGACATGGGTCGCCGCGTTTTTGGGATCGATCTCGAGCACCTTCATGAACTCGACTTGCGCGTCGCCCGGCTTGTGCTCGAAGATGTAGAGGTTTCCGAGCGCAATATGGACTCGCGGGTCGTTCGGCGCGATTTTCACCGCCTGTTGGTAAGCTGTCTCCGCGTCGGCCAGCTTGGTCGCCTGCATATCAGCGTCGCCCTCGGCCAGAAGATCGTCGGGGGACGTGTGATGGCATCCCGCAACTATCAGGATCATCGCTCCGGCCACGATCATGGCGCCGCTCTGGTTGATTAGGCTTCGCTTCCCCATCATCGTTGAGATTCCTCCAGGAAACAGTCCAACTATTCTACCGCGTACTGAGATTCAGCGCCTCTTCCCCAAAACTTCCTAACAGGGACGAAGTCCCGCATCTTAGTACTGAGTGCAGGGGTCACCCCGGCCCAGGGAAGCGTGAAACACACGGTGGGTTTCACAATAAATCAAGTGATTTCACTTGCCGAGATGCCCTTTGGATTGCTCGCGCTCGTTGGGCTATAAAGAAACGCCGTGCGCTTTATCCTGATTGCCGCCAAGCAGCTCGAATTTGCCAAGACCCGGCTCGCGCCGCTCCTGCCTCCCGGCGAGCGCCGCGCTCTGGCCGAGGCGATGTTTCGCGACGTGCTGGCCGCCGCGCTCGGCGCCACCGCTCCAGACCACGTCGCCGTAGTGACTTCCGACGCCGGGATGCTTGCGATGGCGCGCTCGGCCGGCGCTCTGCTGATCGACGAGGAATTTCCACGCGGCCTCAACGTTGCCGTCGCGCTCGGCACCTCCGCCTTGATTGCCCAGGGCGCGCAGACCGTCTGCACCCTGCTGTCCGACATCCCGCTCGTTGTCGCCGAAGATATCGACGCGGTCTTTGCCGCGATGCCCGCCGGACGCGGCGCGGTGCTGGTTCCCTCGCGCGACTTCTCCGGCACCAACATTATATGCCGCTCACCCGCCGACGCCGTGCCAACTCGCTTCGGCCGCATGAGCCTGGTGCGCCATCTGGACGATTGCCGCACTGCCGACGTTCCAGCTAGAGTGCTGCGACTTACGCGGCCCGCGCTGGATCTCGACGTGATCGCCGATCTCGCCGAGTTCGAGCGTGCAGCGTCCGGCACCCATACTCAAAACCAGTTGGCCCGGCTCGGGATTGCTCACCACTAAAAATTGAAAAACGGACTGATGTCGATCGTTGGAATGATTGAGCGGCTCGGCGCGCTTGTGCTCGACGGCATCGTCCGCCTCGGCGCGTTCGTGCTCTTTCTGCTCAACGCGGTGTTCTACGTGTTCCTGCCGCCCTTCAAGCCGCGCCTGTGGATCAGGCAGATACGGATCATCGGTGCCGATTCGCTTTTTCTGATCATCTTGATCGGCGGATTCACCGGCATGGTGCTCGGCCTGCAGGGCTACAACACGCTGCGCCGCTTCGGCTCGGACGGCGCGCTCGGCACGGTCGTCGCCCTCGTGCTGGTGCGCGAGCTTGGTCCCGTGCTGGCCGCCATCATGATCACGGCGCGCGCCGGTTCCGCGATGGCCGCCGAGCTCGGCTCGATGCAGTCCACGGAACAAATCGACGCGCTCACCGTCATGGCCATCAACCCCGTGCAGTACCTGGTCTCGCCGCGGATGCTGGCGGGGGTGATCAGTTTCCCGCTGCTGACCTCGATCTTCGACGTGGTCGGAATCTTCGGTGGTTACATGGTCGGCGTCGGCCTGATGGGCGCGCCGTCGGGGGCCTACTTCAACGGTATCGCCGCCAACATGAGCGGCCACGACATCATGACCGGCCTCTACAAAGCGCTGCTGTTCGGCGTGATCGTAATGTGGGTCTGTTGCTACAAGGGATATCACGCCGAGCGGATGGCGACCGGGGTCAGCCGCGCCACCACTGAAGCGGTCGTACTGTCGAGCGTGCTGATTCTTGCTTTCGACTATTTTCTCACGTCGATACTTTTGTGATAACGCGTATCGATTCGATTTGATGAATCATGAGCCAACCTGAGACCAACCATACTGACGGCAACGCGATCGAAGTGCGCGATCTTCGCCGCCGCTTCGGCCACCAGCAGGTGCTCGAAGGCGTCACCCTCGATTTTCCCGCCGGCAAGATTACGACCATCGTCGGCCCCAGCGGCTCCGGCAAGACCGTCCTGCTCAAGCATCTTAACCTGCTGCTGCGGCCCGATTCCGGCACAATCGTGTTCGACGGCATCGACGTAACGAAGCTGGGCTCGACCGGCCTGGACGCGGTGCGCGAGAAGTTCGGGATGCTCTTTCAGGCCGGCGCGCTGTTCGACTCGATGTCGGTATTCGACAACGTCTCGTTCCCGCTGGTCGAGAAAACAAAACTCTCACGCGTCGAGATCGCCGAGCGCGTGCATGAAACGCTCAAGGCGGTCGGGCTCGAAGGCATGGAAGCCAAGTTCCCGTCCGAAATGAGTGGCGGGATGCAGAAACGCGCGGCTCTCGCGCGCGCATTGGTGCGCCGTCCGAAGATTCTCATGCTCGACGAGCCGACCACCGGCCTCGATCCCTCGCGGACCGGCGCGATTCACGACCTCATCCGCCGCACGCAGGAGAATTTTCATCTGACCGCTGTCATGGTCAGTCACGACGTGCCCGCCGTCTTCCAGGTTTCCGACCGGGTCGCGTTTCTCCATAATGGCCGCACTCATCTCAATGGCACCGTGGCTGAGGTGATGGCGTCCGGCGACAACGTCTTCAAGCGCTTTCTGGCTGGCAAAGCATCCGGCGAGGAGAATGAATTAGCCTCCGCGGGCTGAAACGAACACTTATGTACGCAAGTCGAACCACGCAGTTTATCGTCGGGATCTTCGCCATTCTCGGGATTGCCGCGCTCGCGGTTTTGTCTCTGTCGCTGGGCAAGATCTCAATCTTCCCCGCGCCCGGCTACACCCTCTACGCAAGTTTCGATAATATTTCAGGCTTGAAGACCGGTGATCAGGTTCAGCTCGACGGCGTGCAGATCGGCAAAGTGGTGCATATAGGTCTCAAGGACATGCGCGCGCGGGTTGCCCTGCGGGTGGACCAGGGCGTGCAGATCGACACGGACGCGATCGCTTCCGTCAAGACCAGCGGAATAATCGGCGACAAGTACATCTCCATCGCGCTCGGCCCCAGCGAACACATCCTCGGCAACGGTGATACGATTCGGCAAACCCAGTCGGCATTCGTGCTCGAGGACGCCATCGGCCAGCTAATCAACAATTCCGGCAGTAGCGGAGACAAGGATAAATCCTCAGATTCAGACAAGGACCAGAAGCCCGCAAAATCGGAGAAGTAACCGCGAATGAAACTTATGATGACGCCACGTTCCATCCCTCGAATTCCGCAACGACGCTCGCTCGCGATACTCACGTTGACCGCCGCGCTGCTCGTCAGCCTCGCCCCGTCCCGCTTCATCGCACCCGCGTGGGCCGACGATCCAATGAGCGTCGTGCAGGGCACCGTCAATGAGGCCCTCGCCGTGCTCCGCGACACTCAAACGCCGCTGGCCCAGCGCCAGGACAAGCTCCGGCAGATCGTCTCCGGCACCTTCGATTTCACCGAGATGGCCAAGTCGGCACTCGGCTATCATTGGAAGCAGATCACCCCCGCTCAGCAGCAGGAGTTCACCGCCGCTTTCGTCGCCTTCATCGAGGATTCCTACCTGAGCAAAATTAACGAGTACAACGGCCAGCAGGTGAACTTCCTGCGAGCCACCAACGACGGCGCGCAATATTCCGAGGTCAATACCGACATCACGCAGCCCAAGGGCGAACCGATCCACGTGAACTACCGCCTGCTGCAGGAGGGCGGCACCTGGAAGATCTACAACGTCACCGTTGACGCCATCAGTATCATCGCGAACTACCGCAACCAGTTTAATCGCGTCATGAACAACAGCGGCTACGAGACTCTTATCAGTGATTTGAAGAGTAAGCAGGCCGCCCTTGCCGCAAGTCTGGCGAATCACTAACAGGTATGGATTCCTCGCGGACGGACAGCTACCCTTCTACCGAAGATTCTAGAGGCGACCACGCCATGGAGAGGCAAATGAGATCTGGTTCGAAACAAATCGAAAGGACAGGCGCGCGCTGGATGATGCTCGCATCGTCTCTGCTTGCGGTCATTTCGTTTGCTACCCCGGCGTTGAGCCAGGCCGGCAATCCGCAGACCCCTCCGGGCGAAAACCAGGCCGTCACCGCCGATCCCTTGTCGGGATTCAACGAGCCGATGTTCACCTTCAACCTCAAGCTCGACGACTGGGTGCTACGCCCCGTCGCCAGCGGCTACTCGTTCATCGCGCCGCAGCCCGTGCGCGAAGGCGTCGGCCGATTCTTTGACAACGCCCGCGTCATCCCGCGTTTCGCCAACAACCTGTTCCAGCTCAAGCTGGCCGAGGCCGGCACTGAAGTCGCGCGCTTCGGCATCAACACGACGATTGGGTTGGCGGGCTTTTTCGATCCGGCCGATGAGTTGTTCGGACTCGAAGAGCATCCCAACGATTTCGGCCTCACCATTCGCTATTACAACATCCCCACAGGTCCGTACCTGATGCTGCCGTTCTTCGGACCTTCGACGATTGGCGACACTGTCGGCCTGGTGGCGGACGGTGCGATGGACCCGATCAGCTACTTCGTTCCGTGGTGGGTATCGATCACAGTCGCTACCGGCCAGCGCGCGGTTGAAGCCGTAAACTATCGCTCGCTCCACATGAACCAGTTCGAGGAAGCCGACCGCTACGCGATCGATCTCTATGGCGCCGTGCAGGACGCGTACCTGCAAACGCGCGACCACGAGGTCAAGAAGCTCCACGAGGAAGAGTGGTAAGCCGAACGTAGTACCAGTGTAATTTGCCGACCAAGCGCGCCGCGGAACCAAAATTCCGCGGCGCGTTTCTTTTTCTGAACACTGGGTGCAGGGGTCACCCCTGCCGAAGGAAGCGTGAAACCCACCGCGGGTTTCACATTCAATCAAGTGATTTCACTGCACATGCTCCCACGCATGATACGAACTCCTCACCAGCGGCCCCGATTCCACATGATGGAACCCCATCGCGAGCGCGACCGTCTTGATCTCCGCGAACTCCGCCGGCGGCACGTATCGCGCCACTGGAATATGCTCCGCTGACGGCCGCAGATACTGCCCGAGAGTCAGGATGTCACACTCGACAGTGCGCAAATCGCGGATCACGTCGAGGATTTCGGCGTTGGTCTCGCCCAGCCCAAGCATCACGCCTGCCTTGGTGAACATCGGCTTGCCGATCTCGCGCGCAACGTCCTTCGCATGACGGATCACGTCGAGCGAGCGCTGGTAGTTTCCGCCCGGCCGCACCGCGCGATAAAGACTCGGCACCGTTTCTATATTGTGGTTGTAAATGTCGATTGGCGATTCCACCACCGTCCTGACGCTGGCGAACGCTCCCTGAAAATCCGGCACCAGCACCTCGACCCGCGCCGGCGACGGATTCGCTTTGATCGCATGCGCCGTGGCCGCGAAATGCGCCGCGCCGCCGTCCGGCAAATCGTCGCGATCGACAGACGTGACGACTACATGCTGCAATCCCAGCCGCGCTACCGCCTCCGCGATCCGGCGCGGCTCGTCGGCATCCAGCGGCCGCACCTTGCCGTGCGCGACCGCGCAGTACGGGCAATTGCGCGTGCACACGTCGCCCATCAGCATGAAAGTGGCCGTGCGATGAGAAAAGCATTCGCCGATATTCGGGCAGCACGCCTCCTGGCAAACCGAATGCAGTTTCAGCTCGCCGAGGATCGCCTTGGTGCGAAAGTATTCGGGCGACACCGGCGCACGCACCTTAATCCAATCAGGATGCTTCCGTTCAGCCATCGCTTGCCATCAACTCAGGCGTCGAAGCGCCGGCTAAAATTATCTCATCGTAGTTGAACACGCGCGCGAAACTCTCGCGCATCGTTTCGGCAAACTCGCGCACCGACACCGCGCGATTCGTGATTTCGCACACCAACGTCATCCGGCATCCCTCGATCCCGCACGGCACGATCGAATCGAAGTAGCTGAGGTCGGTGGATACGTTCAGCGCGAACCCATGCCACGTCGTCCAGCGCCGAATCCCGATGCCGATCGACGCGATCTTCCGCCCGCCGACCCACACGCCAGTCATCTTCTCGCGCCGCCCCGCGTCGATTCCAAATTTTGCGAGCGCGTCGATCATCGCCGTCTCGAGACACCGCAGATACTTCGTAACGTCGCGGTCGCGCCCTTCAAGCTTGAGAATCGGATAACCGATCAGTTGCCCGGGCCCGTGATACGTCACCTGCCCGCCGCGCGACACGCGCCGAACCGGCACAGTTTTCGTGTTACTAACTATGAAGCCCTCATCCGCCCCGCGCCCAAGTGTAAACACATGTGGATGCTCCATCATCAGCATCGTATCGCCGACCCTCCCGTCGATCCGCGCCGCAAGCATCTCGCTCTGCATCGCGAGCGCCGCGTCATAATCCAAGACGCCCAAATTCGCTACGGTAAGTGCGCCGCGCGCATCCAACTGACTCTCGCGATTGTTCCCCTTTCCCGCGAGGGCCCGAAAAAAGGGGTTAGGGGTTAGGTTCCGCTCATCCACGAGCATCGCACTAGAAGTCTATCGCTTCCCCATCCGCCGCCAAAGCCGCCTGCATGATCGCCTCCGACATCGTCGGATGCGGATGCGCGGTCTTCCCAATTTCCGTCACCGTCGTCTCGAGCGCCTTCCCAAGCACGACCTCCGAAATGATATCGGTCGCCGCGTGTCCGATTATCTGGCATCCGATCACTTCGCCGTATTGCTTGGTCGCGACGATCTTCACAAATCCCGCCGTCTCGCCAATCGCCACCGCCTTGCCCATAGCACGAAACGGAATCTTGCCGACCTTTACCTCGATTCCGCGCGCCTTCGCCTCCGCCTCGCTCAGTCCCACCGTCGCCACTTCCGGCTCGCAGTAGATACACGCCGGAATCGCGAGCAGGTCGAAGCTCGGCTCGCGTACGCCCGCCATTATTTCCACCGCCGCGATTCCCTCCGAGCTCGCCTTATGCGCCAGCAGCGGCGGCCGGATCACGTCGCCGATCGAGTAGATACTCGGCACTTTGGTCTGGAACGAATCGTTCACCTTGATAAACCCGCCGCGCTCCAGCTCGATCCCAAGTTTCTCCAGCCCGACGTTCATGCTGAGCGGCGTCCGCCCAACGGCGACCAGCACCACCTCTGCCTCGACCGATTTTTCCCCGCCGTCGGCCGAGACCGTGACCGACCACAACTCGCCCTTGCGCGCCATCGACTTGTATCCATGCCCAAGCATTACGGTGATTCCGCGTTTGACGAACGCGCGCCGCAACTCCTCGGCGACCTCCACGTCCATGCCCGGCAGCATCTGCTTTTCCAGCTCGACGATCGTGACCTTGGCCCCGAACGCGCTGTAGAAATATCCGAACTCGGCCCCTATCGCGCCCGCCCCGATCACGACGACGCTCGCCGGCATCTTGTCGAGCACCAGCGCCTCGTGGCTGGTAACGACGCCGTCGCCGACTTTCATCCCGGGAAACAGTTTCTCCCCAGACCCGGCCGCAATCAGAATCCTCTCGCCCTCGAGCACGCCCACGGATGGCGCCGCCTTGCCCTCGACCTGTTTGAGGGTGACGGAATGCGGCCCGGTGATCGTCGCATCAGCCTCGAAGTAATCGATCTTGTTTTTCCGAAAAAGATAAAGCACGCCCTTGGACAGCTTCTCCGCCGCCGCCCGCGAGCGCGCAATCACTTTCGCAAAATCAAACCGAACCTCGCCAACTTCGATCCCATGCTCCTTGGAAGCCCCGCGAATCGTATCCATCGCGCCGGCGGAGCTAAGCAGCGCCTTCGACGGGATGCATCCCCAGTTGAGGCATACGCCCCCAGGCCGATCCCGCTCAATCACCGCGACGCGCATCTTCAACTGCGCCGCCCGAATCGCCGCAACATACCCGCCAGGCCCGGAACCAATCACAACAAGGTCATACCGAGAATTTTCCAAGATGAAGTCCTTCCAAATAATTTACTCATTATTGTCCGAATGTGGGTACCGAGTAAGGGCGGGCCACTATGGACCAACCGGCAAAGTTCGGTGAAGATACCACTTGAGGTTAGGTAATGACCGACTTCGTAATTCGTTCCATCGAGGACGTACAAAGACTGTGGCTCAAGGTTCGGGAAGTGCCAAGTCGAACCGAGGGACGCAAGCATCACCATGAAGAGGAGTACTGCCTGGGAGTTTATCTGTCGGCCCTTGGCCGGAATGGGTTTTTGAATTACCCGTTCACACTGAAGCGGGGTGAGTCGTCGAACCACTTCGTTCTGAAAGCGAAATCTGGCGAGGTCGTCGGGCTGCAGGTAACAAGTGCCTCCGAACCGTGGCTTCAGGGCGAAATGTCCAGCGCCATTAGAAAGTATCTGCGTGCGGAATTCACCACTCGCACTTTCGGATGGGTTGGCGACGAAGCGGAAAAGCAGTGGTGCGGTCTTATCCGCGGCGCGATTGAACTAGCGAAATTACGCCGGTTCGCGCCGGCTGCGCGTCACGATCTGCTCGTCTATGACGATACGCCGCTAGCCGCAGTCGATCGTCGCAAGGTCATTGCCGCCCTCGATCCCTGGGTCAGAGAACTAAAATCCGATACTCCCACGCTGGGTCGAATCTCGATCATAGTTTCGCTCGACGTGCTTTTCGACGTTGGCGGACTATCCCGGATTCTGCCCTATGTTCATTGGTCCGCTCCTGATCTTGACGAGACTCCGATGCAGAGTTTTTCTGAACGAGTCGAGTTGGCGGGTAGGGTGGAAGTAGAGCGAGCCATCAGAGAGCCATCGGAAGATCGCATTCCCGCAGCGAAAAATTCAGCGCCCGCCTACTACGTCAGCAGCAACGGCCGCATCGTAAAACGAACCGCTGAAGGTCGCCGCTTTGAGGTGCGAATCAAGGAGAACGGGGGCGAAATCATAGTTCGAGAACTGCACTCCGCATGACGCAAAGCCCCCTGGCTGTGGCTGATAGCAGGCCCGAACGGAAGCGGGAAAAGCACCTACGCTCCGAACCTAACGTCAGTAGTCGAAGAAATCGTAAGGCCGGACGAACTCGCCTACGAACTGTCCCCGGATAAGCCTGAAAGTGTCGCGCTGAAAGCTGGACGGCTGGCGATCAACCGTATCGAGAGCCTGCTCGAACAGAAGCGGAGTTCCGCCGTTGAAACGACTCTTTCCGGTCGATTCCATCTCGACGCTGCACAGCGGGCCAAATCCGGAGGCTGGAACGTCGGGATTGTCTATATCGGACTCAGCAGCCCAACGGTGGCGATGAAACGCGTGCTCCTGCGGAAGCTCAGAGGCGGTCATTACGTGCCACCGGAGGACGTTCGACGCCGCTATCGGAGGAGCCTCGCGAACTTGGCGGTCATTTCCAAGATCGCTGACAGGCTTGTGGTCCTGGATAACTCTTCTTCGCGAACGCCAATGAAACGACTGTTTGAGACAGACCGCGGACAGATCGTCTTCCGGCATCGGTCTCTGCCGAAGTGGCTGATCGGCGCCTTGAATCCAATTCTGACAAGTCAACCAAAGAGGTAGAACTCGAGCTTTATTTCAAAAGGCTCAGGGATGGACTGTTTAGCGTGAAGCTTTCGCGCCCGCCGTACTAACAATCCGGTACGGTTACCCAGGACACTCCTCAATCGCCGGCCGCGCCCGCAACTCAACTGGCGACAACCAGACCTATAGTCGCGGTACAAGCATGCCAGCTAAACTCGCCGCGAGGTTTGCAAAATGAATCCTAACGGCTTGGGCAGCTGGATCGGCGACTGGGTGTGGAGCCTGCCGTTGATCGTGCTAACCGTCGTCATCCACGTATGCGGCCTGGCGGTCATCGGCGAAAGAGTTGTCGTTGCTGTGGGCGAGTCCGTCGATCGCCGCCGCTTCATGCTCAAATTCGCCGTCGTGATGGGCGCGACCTCGTTGCTTGCCACCCTCCTGCATGCAATTGAGGGAGGCATTTGGGCGGCCG
The DNA here is from genome assembly GCA_963711565.1 of uncultured delta proteobacterium. Classification (GTDB taxonomy): domain Bacteria; phylum Desulfobacterota; class Binatia; order Binatales; family Binataceae; genus Binatus. The sequence continues at coordinate 272,235 of CAVQEQ010000004.1, forward strand.
CGTACCGTTTCCTTGGCGCCCTGCCGGACAACAGGACGGCGATGCTCTATTCGATCAGTGCGATGACGACCTATGGCCACGCGAACCTGTACCTGGAAAATCGCTGGCAATTGATGGGCGCGTTGGAGGCGCTGAACGGGGTGCTGCTCTTCGGCCTGACCACGGCGTTTCTGTTCTCGATGATCCAAACGATATGGCCGCTTCGCAGTAGAGAACTACACCGGGATAGGAGCACGATTCAATGAGTAAGCCGATCGTCAACCTTTGTCGAATCGTGGCCGCGGCAGTATTGATGCTTTGCGTGCTGAGTCTAACCGCTCATGCGCAAGCCGCGGCTGACCCGTTGCCGTCATGGAACGAAGGACCCGCCAAAAATGCAATCATCAAATTGGTTACTGCCACTACTACAGCGGGCAGCGCAGACTTCGTCGCTCCTGGCGATCGATTTGCCACATTCGATCAGGACGGCACCCTGTGGGTCGAGCAACCTGTCTATACGCAAGTCGTATTTTCGCTGGATCGAGTCGTCGCGCTGGCGCCGGATCATCCGGGATGGAAGACGGTTGAGCCGTTCAAGTCGGTGATCGCCGGCGATCGCGCGGCGATGGCGAAGTTCACTACCAGGGACCTCGAGAAAATCGTCTTCGCCACTCATACCGGGATGACTACTGGCGATTACACGGCACTCGTAAAGGACTGGATCGCGAAAGCGCGCGACCCGCGCTGGCATCGACCGTTCACCGACCTGGTTTACCAACCGATGCTCGAACTGATGCGCTATCTGCGCGCCAATGGTTACAATACCTACATCGTCACCGGCGGCGGTCAGGACTTTGTCCGCGCCTACGCCGATCATACCTACGGAATCCCGCCCGAACAAATCATAGGATCGGCGCTCGACACCGACTTCACTTACAATGATGCCGGCAAGGCGATACTCATGCGCCCGCCGAAGCTTCTGCTCAACAACAACTTCTCTGGCAAGCCCGAAGACATCTACCTGTTTATAGGACGCCATCCCCAAGCGGCGTTCGGCAACTCAACGGGTGACCGCGAGATGCTCGAATACACTCAGGCAGGCGGCAAAGGCGCACTCATGATGCTGGTGTTACACGACGATCCGGCGCGTGAGTACGCTTACGGCCCGGCTGAAGGATTGCCCGCGAGCAAGGTCGGCACCTTTACTCAAGCGCTCTACGACGAAGCTATGAGCAAAGGCTGGAACGTGATCAGTATGAAGAAGGACTGGAAGCGGATTTTCAGCTTCGAGAAGTAGGGTGCTGCTTCAAAGCAGCAGGCTCGAGGGGTTCTCAAGGAAGCGCTTCAGTTCTTGCAGGAATCTTCCCGCTACTACGCCATCGACTATGCGATGGTCGAACGATCCCGTCATCATCATCGTCTTGCCGACGGCTAGCTGGCCATTGCGAACTACCGGGCGATCCTTGATAGCACTTACAGCCAGAATCGCGGCTTGCGGCGGAACGATCACGGCGGCGAAGTGCTCGATGCCCAGCATTCCCATGTTAGAGATTGAAAACGTCGCGCCCGACAGCTCATCCGACGTGAAACCGCCGCGGCTCGACTTCGCGACCAGTCGATGCGCCGTGCGTGAGATCTCCAGCAGCGACAACCGCTCGCATTCGCGAATCACCGGCAGGATCAACCCCTCCTCGACCGCGACTGCCACTCCTATGTTGACGTTGGGATGAATGACGATGCCTTCGTCCTCGTAGCTCGCGTTGATCCGCGGATAGCGGCCGAGGGCGAGCGCGCACGCCTTCACGATGACATCGTTGTAGGTGATCGCCTCTTCGAACATCTCGGTCGCTTCGAGCGAGTCCTTCAAGCGCACCGCATCTTCCATCGCCACTTCGACGGTGACATAGAAATGCGGAATCTCGCGCTTCGACTGGGCCATCCGCTTGGCAATCGTCTTGCGCATCGCCGACAGTTCTTCGCGCGAACCGGGCGCGCCCTCGCGCGGCGACACCAGCCGGCGGAACTTGAAGAGTTGCTGCTCGCGGATAAAGTTGTCGATGTCGCGCTTGGTCACTCGCCCTTCGGGTCCGCTGCCGCGCACGTGAGCGATATCGACTCCCGCCTCCTCGGCCGCGCGGCGCGCAAGCGGAGACGCGCGCAGCTTGTGCCCGTCGCCCGCTTCGGAGTCAGCCGCGGGGGCCGGCGGCTCAGGCTCCGGCGGCGCGGCGATCGCGGTCGGTGCGGCACTCGGATTCGCGGACATCGCCGGATGCACGTGTAAATCGCGGGCGGAGCCGTCGGTCACGACGGCGGCCGGCGCGATCGACTTCTTCGGCGCGGCTTTCGGTTTTATCGCGATCGGCTTTGGAGGCTGCTCGGTTGCTGCGGCTTCAGCGCCCGGATCTTCCATCGCCGCGGCCGAAACCGGCTTGGCCTCGCCCTTGGCTTCCTTCGCGCCCGCCGATTTCATCAGTGCGATTACGGCGCCGACCGGCGCGCTCTCGCCCTCGTTCAGTTTGATCTGGTCGAGCACGCCTTCTTCGAACGACTCGAGCACCATGTCGGCCTTGTCGGTCTCGACTTCGGCGATCGCTTCGCCGCGCGCGATCTTGTCGCCGGGATGCTTGAGCCAGCGGAGGATCTTGCCTTCCTCCATCGTGTCCGAGAGCTTGGGCATCGTTATTTCGTTGCTCATGATTTCCCGCCCGATGACATTCAGGTCAACTCTTCCGCCGCTTTGACGATATCACCCGCGCTCGGCAGCGACGCGTGCTCGAGATGCTTGTTATATGGCATCGGTGAATCGAGCGCGGCGACGCGGACGACGGGCGCGTCCAGCGAATCGAAGGCGGCCTCGTGAATCTGCGCGGCAATCTCGGCAACGGCGCCGCCCGTGCGCCATCCTTCGTAAGCGACGATCGCCCGTCCGGTCTTTTTCACCGACGCGATCACCGTCGCCATGTCGAGCGGGTTCAGCGTTCTGAGATCAACTATCTCGGCGTCGATGCCCGAGTTCTCGAGCACTTCCGCCGCGGCGATCGCGTCGTACACGCACTTCGAGTAAGTGACTATAGTCACATCCTTACCTTCGCGGATTACATTCGCCTTGCCGAACGGCACCATGAACTCTGGATCCTCAGGCACTTCGCCCTTCACGCCGTACAGCGACTCGTGTTCGAGGAACATCACTGGATCGACCTGTCGAATCGCGGTTTTCAGCAATCCCTTGGCATCGGCGGGTGTGGCCGGGATGACCACGCGCAGCCCGGGGCAGTGCAGAAAGTACGCTTCGAGGCTCTGGCTGTGCTGCGCGCCAAGCTGATGGCCTCCGCCCTGCGGCGCGCGGATAACCAAAGGCACATTAGCCTTGCCACCGAACATGAAGTGTATTTTGGCCGCGCTATTGACTATTTGGTCTATAGCCAGAAGCGCAAAGTTGATAGTCATCAATTCGACTATTGGCTTGAGCCCGCCCATCGCAGCGCCGATGCCCGCGCCGACTATCGTCAGTTCCGAGATTGGAGTGTCGCGCACGCGCTTCTCGCCATACACCGCCAGCAGTCCGTCGGTGACCTTGAACGCGCCGCCGAAGTAGCCGACCTCCTCGCCCATGATGAAGACGCGCTCGTCGCGATCGAGTTCCTCGCGCAAGGCCTGGTTCAACGCTTCGCGGTAAGTGATCTGCGCCACTCACTTTTCCTCGGAAGCGTAAACGCCCTTGCCGAGTTCATCCATCGACGGCTCGGGGCTCTCGTCGGCGAACTTGATCGCATCATCGACAGTCGCGGCGACTTCACGCTCGATTTCGTCGAGCTTCGCGTCGGTCGCGCGCTTCTCGGCGATCAGGCGACGGTGCAGATTCTTAATCGGGTCGCGTTCCTGCCAGATTCTTTCCTCGCGCTTGGACCGGTACTCCGCCGGATCGGACATCGAATGGCCGCGGAAGCGGTAGGTGACGGCCTCGATCAACGACGGCCCGTCTCCCGCGCGCGCGCGGGCGACCGCTTCCATCGTGGCGCCGTAAACGTCGAGCACGTCCATCCCGTCCACGCGCACGCCCGGCATCTTGTACGGCTCGGCGAAGCGGTAGAGTTCCTCCTGGCTGATCGCATTCTGGACGAGCGTGCCCATCCCGTAAAAGTTGTTCTCGCAAATGAAAACCAGCGGCAGCTTCCACAGCGACGCCATGTTGAGCGTCTCGTGAAAGGCGCCCTGCGGCAGCGCGCCGTCGCCGAAGAAGCAGCAGACGACTTCCGGGCCTTCGTTGTAACTGACCGCGAGCGCGAGGCCGCATGCGATCGGCAAGCCGCCGCCGACGATCGCGTAGCCGCCCATGAAGCGCAAATCCTGGTCGAACAGATGCATCGAGCCGCCGCGCCCGTGCGAGATGCCCGTCGCCTTGCCGAACAACTCGGCCATCACGACGCGCGGGTCGGCGCCCTTGGCGAGGCAATGGCCGTGCTCGCGATAGGTCGAGACGACGTAGTCCTTGTCGTACAGCGCATAGATAGCCCCGACCGCCACGGCCTCCTCGCCGGCATAGAGATGGCAGAAGCCAGTGATCTTGCCGCGGCTGTACATCTCGGCGGTCTTCTCTTCGAAGCGGCGGATGAGCGTCATGCGGCGATAGAGGTCGAGGAGCTGGCTCTCGTGGAGCGTCAGCAGCGCGTGCTGAGCGGTATGCTTGTCGCGTTCGAGCGCCATGAACTTAATTGTAGTGCAACCCGTCGTTTGTTTCACGCTGCGGAGGTTCCGCGCGATTCCGATGACTGTTGACTTGGCGCTCAACGCGGGTAGTGTTCATTCAGATTCGCCTGGGGAAGCCGGTGAGAGGCCGGCGCTGCCCCGCAACTGTGAGATGAGCGTCATGCGACGCTCATCGAGTCAGGCGACCTGGCGAATCGACGGAGCCGTAAGAACCTTCGCGGGAGAGGGAGGCTTCAGGAGTCTTTTCAGTGACTGGTGCCGGAGGTTCCCTGCCGCACAGTCGCCCATCGCTCCTGGCCATTCCATCTTCAGCTCGCGAAGCCTCGGCCGGGCGACTTGGAAAACGAAGACAAATCGCATCCTTTGTATGAGTCGACAGCGCCGCCTTCGCGGCGTCATCTCGCGTCGTTCGCGGCTTCGATCGCCGCTCATGCCGCTATCGTCGGGCTGATCCTGTGCTTCGCCGCGCCGCGCGCGCGAGTGCATAGCGAGTGGGTGCTGGCCTATCTGGTCGAAGGCACGGATGGTGTCTCCGGACGCGGCGGCGCGAGCGCCACCGCGCCCGGAGCGGCCGCGATGCGCGCGGCAGGCGCGCCGCCCGCGGCGATGCCGCTCGCCGCGGCGCACAAGCCACGTCTCGCGCCGGTGCATGCAGTCGCGCAAGCGCGACCGCCCGCACCGGCGCACAACGCCCCAGCCGCGTCGCATAGCGACGCGGCTGGCTCCGATGCCCGAGCCGCCGTTTCCGGAAACGGCGGCTCGGGCGCCGGAACAGGAGCAGGCCCGAGCGCCGCCCCCGGCGGCGACGGCGCTGGCGACTCTGACTCGACCGCGCACGCCGACTACGGCAGCGATCCTCCTCCCGTCTATCCTGCTGTTGCACGCCGACGGGAGGAGCAGGGCACCGTCACAGTGCGGGTGCTGATCGGCGCCGACGGGTCCGTCGAGCGCGCCGAAATCGCGGATTCGTCCGGCTTCGACTCGCTCGATGACGCAGCATTGGAGGCCGTCCGTTCGCGATGGCGTTTCGTGCCGGCTCGCCACGGCGGCCTCGCCGTTGAGAGCTGGGTTTTGGTGCCGATACGATTTGCCCTGGTCGAGGCCGACGCCGTTCGCTGAACTTCGCGCCCCGTGGTGATTATCGCGACAAGCCGTGATATAAGCCCAATCCGAGGAGGGTAGGAAAGATGGCTGCGAAAGCATGTACTACTCTGGCGGCGGCGGGGTTGATTGTAGCGGTGGCGATTCTTGCTCCCATCCGCGCTCGCGCGATCGAAGTCAAAAAGGACCTCTACAACAACAGCGGTCCGGGCGGTCCGAGTGCTTCAGGTCCGGCGAAAGAGAATCCCATTCCCAAGGCGCAGGCCCAGGAGCTGAGCGACACGATTGCGAACGAATCCGACACCTATGTCAGCGACGAGAGCGAGAAGAAGTCGTCGGGCCAGGTGTACGTCGATCTCGAGCACGCCAAGTTCCTCTACTTGCCAACGATGAAGGCTGGCCACTGGACCGTGCTCGCGAAGCTGCAGGCGGCCGAGTACAAGCCGTCCAAGAGCGGCGAGGGCCGCGGCAAGCCGACCGGCAGGCAGAGGATTTTGGTGTTCACCTACCGCCTCGACGGCAGCAAGTGGACCGAGGTCGAGCAGCCGAAATGGGAAGACGTTGACGCCACTGGCGCAGCCGCCGCCGCGAAATAGTCTTTTCAGTGACGCGGAGTAGCTTCTCCGCTGACAAACAAAAGTGAAAAGCAGAATACAGGACGATCTCAAGGCCGCGATGAAGAGCGGCGACAAGTTGCGCATGATGGCGTTGCGCAGTGTGCTGTCGGAGATCTCGCGCCTTGAGAAAGATGTTCGCCGCGACCCCAACGACGCCGAGATTCTGCAAATCATCAAGCGCGAGCGGGCCAAGCGCGAAGAGTCGCTGGAATTCGCGCGCAAGGCCGCGCGCCAGGACTTGATCGATCAGAACGAGACCGAGGCGAGGATCCTCGAGTCATATCTGCCCGCTACAGCTTCGGCCGACGAAGTGCGCGCCGAAATCGCGGCCGCGATTGCGGCCGGCGCGTCGCAGATGGGCCCTCTGATGAAGGCGCTGCGCGACAAGTTCGGCGCGGGACTCGACGGCAAGACCGCCAGCGAACTCGCCAAGGAAGCGCTCGCGAAGAAGTAGCTCGCGTCTCTATCGCAATCTCTTAAACAGTCCGGGATAGGTGACGACCAGCGCGTGACTGTCCACTTCGATATCGCGCGTGAAGTCGCTGTCGAGCGATTCGTAGCGGTAACGCTTGCGCGGCTCGAGGCACGTGTAGCGTTGCGGGTCGGTCGCGAGGGTGAGTGCAGGCGCGAGAATATAGACGGGGACAATCTCGGCGGATTGGCCGGTTCTCAGCTTGAGCCTGCGAATCGGCAGCGTGTTCGTGAACGGCGTCGCCGACAGATCAATATCGATCGCGCCGGCCAGCTTCGGCATGGGCTTGCCCATCGCGTCGGTCCAGTTGCCCTTGCCGTCGCCGGCGATTTCAATCTTGCGACTCTCACCGACCATCGCGAGCTCGGCGCTTCTCACACGCCACGACTTGTCGCATCGAATACGATACCGAATCGCAAAGAAGGAGTCGTTCGCCGATCCGACGACCACCGACTCGGCGACAATCTCGCGCGGGCCTTCGCGGAGAACGAGATGCTCGATTCCTCGCGCGTCCCAATCCTGCCATCGCGCCACGACTTGCTTGCTCATGCATCAGCGTATCGCACAGTTTTCCGGCGCGACGCTATCCGCGAGATTGCGGTTGACGCCCAAACCCCTTTCCCGCTAGCAGTTGGGCGTAATTCCAGGTCCAAGTCCCGAGGTACAAACCACATGGCGATCGCAACCGGCGCGGGATTGCTGTAGGCGTCGCACGCGCGAGGTTCCCATGGCTGAAAAAATCGAACCGTTCCGCGTCGCGGTACCCGACGAAGTGCTCGCCGACTTGCGCGCGCGGCTCAGCATCACGCGCTTTCCCGACGAGGTTCCCGATACCGGCTGGGAGTACGGCACCAATCTCGCCTACTTGAAGGATTTGGTCGAGTACTGGCGGACGAAGTACGACTGGCGCGCGCATGAACGGGAGATCAATCGCTTCGCGCATTTCAAGGCCAGCGTTGACGGACTCGGAATTCATTTCATCCACGAAAAAGGCAAGGGGCCGAATCCCAAACCGTTGCTACTGATTCACGGATGGCCGGGTTCGATCTGCGAGTTTATGCAAATCATCCCGATGCTCACCGATCCTGCCGCGCACGGCGGCGATGCGAAGGATTCGTTCACCGTGGTCGCGCCGTCGCTGCCGGGCTATGGATTTTCGGATCATCCGCGCGCTCGCGCGATGAATATCCAGGCGATGGCGGATCTGTTTCACAAGCTGATGACCGAGACGCTCGGCTACAAGCGCTACGCGGTGCAGGGCGGCGACTGGGGCGCGGCGATCACGTCGCGAATCGGCGAAGTGCACGCCGACAGCGTCTTCGGGATTCACATCAATATGATCGCGATCGGTCCGGCCGAAGGACGCAGCGCCCCCGAGCTGACTCCCGAAGAGAAAGTGTTCCTCGGCGACCTGGAAAAATTCCGCACCGCCGAGACCGGCTACCAATGGATACAAGGCACCAAGCCGCAGACGCTCGCGTACGGCCTCAACGATTCGCCCGCCGGACTACTGGCGTGGATCGTCGAGAAGTTCCGCACCTGGAGCGACTGTCATGGCGACGTTGAGAAGAGTTTCACGCGCGATCAGATTCTGACCAACGTGATGATCTACTGGATCACGCAGACGATTAATTCGTCAACTCGGCTGTACTACGAGGCGCGGCATCAACCGTGGCGCCTCAAGCCCGGCACGCGAATCGAGGCGCCGACCGCCGTCGCATTGTTCCCGGCCGAGTTGGTGCGTCCGCCGCGGCACTGGGCCGAGCGCGTATATAATGTCCGGCGCTGGACTGTGATGCCGAAGGGCGGCCATTTCGCCGCGATGGAAGAACCGGAGCTGCTGGCGAAAGATGTTCGAGAATTCTACAGAGAGTTGAATTGAATCACGCCGATGCGGCTTCGTCGAACTTGACGAGGTCGGCGTACAGCTTCTCGATCTCGCGGCCGAGCCGTTCGTAGCGGGCAATCAGATCGTCGGCGTCTTTGCGCGCTAGATAGAAATTCGGATCGTTCATCTCGGTGGCAATCGCGGCGCGTTCGTTTTCCTTCTGTTCGATCTCGGCTTCGATCTGTCCACGCTGGCGGGCGATTCGCTCGCGCTTGCGAGAAGCGTCGCGATCGTCTTTCTCCGGATGCGCGGCCTTCGGAGTTTCTTTCTTCTTTGGTTGCGGCGCGGTGCCATTGTTGCCGCGCGCGTCGCGCAAATGCACCGGCGCGGACCGCACGGGCTGCGCCGACGCCGACGGCGCCTCGGTCTGCGCCTTCTTCTCGAGGTACTCGTCGTAGTTGCCTAGGTAGCGAATCGCTTGTCCCTGGCCGACTTCGAGCACTTCGGTCACCAGCTCATTCAGGATGAAGCGATCGTGACTGACAATTATAACGGTGCCCGGAAATCGACGGAGCGCTTCCAGCAGCGTGTCCTTCGCGACGATATCGAGGTTGTTGGTCGGTTCGTCGAGCAGCAGGCAATTGCTCGGATGCGCGAGTACTTTCGCCAGCGCGAGCCGCGCGCGCTCGCCGCCCGACAGCACTTCGACCCGCTTCTGCACGTCGTCGCCCGAGAACAGCATCGCGCCGAGAATCGCGCGAATCTCCGCCATCGTGCGGCCCTGCGCGCTGTCGCTCAGCTCGTCGAGCACCGTCTTGTCATACGAGAGCGACTCGGCGAGATTCTGCGCGAAGTACCCGGCCTGCACGCTGGCGCCCACGATTCGCTCGCCGCCGGTCATCGGCTCGACGCCCGCCAGCAGCTTCATCATGGTGGATTTTCCCGAGCCGTTGGGACCGACGAGAGCGATTCGCGCGCCGCGCTCGATCGTCAGATCGACGCCGTCGTAAACCGTGTGCGCGCCGTAGCGTTTGACCGCGCCCTTGAGCTCGAACACGCGCCGCGTGCTGCGCTCGCATTTGGGAAACGAAATCGCGGGCGGCTTCTGCGATCCTTCCGGCGGCTCGAGGCGTTCGAGCTTGTCGAGCTGCTTGATGCGGCTTTGCACGAGGCGCGCCTTGCTCGCCTGGTAGCGGAAGCGGCTGATGAAGCTTTCCATGTGCTCGATCTCTTCGCGCTGCCGCTCGTACGCCGCCATCTCGAGCGCGAACCGTTCCTCGCGCAGGACGAGGTAGCGCGAGTAGCCGCCGACGTATTCGGTCAGCCGCCCGCGCGACACTTCGACGGTGCGCTTGGTCACGCGGTCGAGAAAATAGCGGTCATGCGAGACGAGAATGATGCCGCCCTGGTACGCGACCAGGTAATCCTCGAGCCAGTTGCGCGCCTCGATGTCGAGATGGTTGGTCGGCTCGTCGAGCATCATGAAGTCGGGCGCGTCGAGCAGGAGCTTCGCCAGCGCGATACGCATCCGGATGCCGCCGGAGAATTCGCTGACATCGCGCGCGAGGTCTTCATCCGTAAAGCCCAGCCCGAACAGCACCGAGGTGGCGCGACTCTCGGCGCTGTAGAAGTCGTGATGCTCGAGCTCGGTCAGCACCTCGCCTAATTCCTCGAGCGCGGCGTCATGCGCCGGCCCGGAATGCTCGTGCGCGAGAATCTGCTCGACCTCCTTGCGGCGCAGGTCGAGCGCCTGCATCCGGTCCAGCGCCGCCAGCGTCTCGCGTAGCACCGACCTGCCGCCCATCTCGGGCGCGTCCTGCGCCAGGTAGCCGACGCGGGTGCGCTGCGGCCGGGCGATTCGCCCCGAATCCAGCGGGATCACCTCGGCGATCATCTTGAGCAGCGTCGATTTGCCGGCCCCGTTGAGCCCGACCAGGCCGACCCGGCCGTCGTCGGCCATCGACCAGCTCACCCCGTCGAGGATCTTGCGGCCCCCGTAGGACTTGGAAAGGTTGTCGAGACTAAGCATGGTGAAAGAAGTCATCTTAACAGCGCCGTTTGCGTGCCGAAAGTGACGCCCGCCCGCCATGATGTTTGAGGGGCTTCCTTGAAACCGAACATTATGTTAGGAAATGTTACACTATGGCAAAATTCGCCCCCGGTTATCCGCTGCCCAGGAGCGCTGACGAGTTCGAAAGACTCTGTCTGAAGCTGCTGCGGCGTCATTGGCAGCTTCCTCAGCTCGAGCGATTCCGCGACCCGGATCGCGCCGAGAAGGGGATCAACCTGATCGAGATCAGCGGCCGTCCGCGACTCGCCGCCGTCAAGTGCGATCTGCGCGCCTCGCGCAGCGAACTGACGATTGCCGAGATCAAGGACGCCGTGGACCGGGCCGCGAGCCTGAAGCTTCCAATCGGACGCTTCGTGATCGCGACTACGGCCGCCAAGCCTGAAGGCTTGCAACGGTCGCTGTTCGATCTCAACCGCGCCAACCGCAAGGACGGCATCTCGGCGATCGAAGTTCTGACGTGGGATGATATTGAGGAGCTGCTCGACGAGTATCCTCAGATACTCACCGACTTCGGAACCGCCGCCAAGCGCCAGGCGCTGACGCGCGCCGACGCGGTCGTTCATCTCGAGGCACGATGCGAGCCCGCGGCGCCGGGACCGTCCGACGCGCTGGGAGAGGAGATCTCGGCCGCCGCGGCTTTTCTTGAGAGCCACCAATATCAGCTTGCGCGCCTCGCCCTGCTCCGGCTGCGCGAGCAGAAGTGGAGCCAGCTCTCAAACCTGCACAAGTTCCGCGTGCTCTCGTATCTCGGCGCCGCATGGCTGAAGGAAGGCGAGCCGCGCAAATCGGCGATGCTGTTTATCGCGGCGAAATCGTTGCAGCCCGACGAGGAGAACGCGTGCACCAACGAGGCGCTCGCGCACGAGCTGCTCGGTGAACGCGAGCGCGCGTTCGCCCTGGCCGACAAGCTGCGGATGCAATTTCCGTCGAGCGGCCGCGCGGTCGCGCTGTGGCTCAACAACGCGCCCAAGTCTTACGATGCGAGGACGCTCGAGGAAAACGTCGCGCCCGAGCTCTCATCCGATCCGGAAGTCGCGGTCGTGATGGCGCGCCGCGCGCTGCTCGATGCGCACTTCGATCGCGCTGAGCGCTATGCTCGCCTCGCCAGCGCCGCGTTGCCGAACAACTCGATCCCGTGGCTCGTCCTCGGACAGGCGATTCTGCTCAACGAACTGGAAGTCGCGGGAGAGGGCACGAGCGATGCGCCCGCGCAAAACGACGAGAACCGCGTGCGCGAAGCCGAGACTTCCTTCACCCAGGCGCTCACCCTCGCGCAGGCCGAACACCAGGCCTCGAGCGAAGTACAGGCGCTGATCGGACGGGCGCAGGCGCGAATTGCGCTGCGCGACACCGACGGCGCGGGCAAGGATATCGAACAAGCCCATAGCCTGGAGCGCGAGGATGCCAACGGGCTGTGCGAGTATGGAATCGTCCTGCGATCGCGCGGCAGCCTGACCGAGGCAATCGAAGTGTTGCGCCGCGCCGCTTCCGTCGGCGGCCGCGACGACATCGACTACCATCTCGCGGTCACGCTGCGCGAACGCGACGAGCCCGGCGATTTGCAGGAGGCCACCGAGCTGCTGATTCGATCGATCGCGCGGCCCGACGCGATCCCCGCCGGCGATTTTCCCTTCGCGGTCGCGGCCGCGGTCGAAGCGCTTTCGACCGCCGAGCGTTATCACGACGCCGACGCGTTGCTGACCTCGATTGCAGAAGGGCGCCTGCCCGCGGTCACGATGCGTACGTTGCGCGCCAATCTACGACTGTCGCAAGGCAAGTTCGATCAAGCGTCAAAGCTTGCCGACGAGGCCCTGTCCGGACTCACGCCCGACATCGGCGCCGACAACCGGCGCAAACTCGCCGCGCTGCTCCATGATTTGGGACGTTATCGCGATGCGCTGCCGCTGTGGCAAACGCTCGCGCCCGCCGGCACCGCCGGGACGGATACCCGCCGCCTGCTCGATTGTGCGGGCCGCCTCGGCCGCGAAGACATCGTCGCAGAGATCTCGCGCCAGTTGCATCCCGAGAAAGCAGTCGATGCCACCTCTGCCGCCGATCAGCTTGACAAACTCGAACGCAGCGATCCCGAAGCCGCCCTGGCCGAACTCGAAGAGATGCTCCACGCGCGTCCCGATGACCGCGTGCTGCGGCTGCGTCGCTCGATTGTCGCGGCTCGCCTCGGCAAGGTGGATTTGGTCGTCGCCGATCCGAATGCGATGCCGCCGGCGCGGGAAATTCCGCCGGCTCTCGGCCGCGCCGCCGTGCAATTCATGCGCGACGGTGGCCGCGCCAACGAGTCGCTCGCCTATGCTTACGAATTGCTGCGCCGTCAGGGTGGCAGCGTCGATGCGCATCGCGCGTACCTCGCCGCGCTCGGACCGGTCGGCCCGATGCCGCATGTGCCCGATTTCGATAGCGCCGGCTCCGGGTGCGCGCTCAGCTTTGTCGAAGAAGGTTCCAACAGCGAAAAATGGATCATGCTCGAGGACGCCAACGACGCCGACGAGGCGCTCGACGAGTACGGCCCGCAACATCCGATGACCAAGGCCGTCAAGGGCAAGAAGGCCGGTGAAAAGTTCCAGCTTCCCGAAGGCCGCTTCAGCCGCCGTCAGGCCACTGTCAAGCAGATGATCAGCAAGTACGCATATCGCTACATGGACGTGCTCATTAACTGGCAGGCGCGATTCCCCGGCCAGGCTGAAATCGAAATGAGCTACGTGCGCTCCGACGCAATTCCCTGGAGCGATATGAATGACAGCTTCGAGTCGTTGTTCGAAGCGAGCAGCGGCAATGGCAACGGCAACGGCGTCGCCATTGGCAATGGTGTCGCCAACGGCAAGGCTAATGGAATCGCCAATGGCCATGCCAACGTGAGTGCCAGCGGCAAGCGCGAGGACGTCCTCAAGCAGGCCGAGCGCACCTACGCCGACAACTCCATCCCGATCCATGCGGTGGCGGAACGGCTCAACCTGAACGATTTGCAGACCGTGTTCATCCTGGCCCAGCGTCCGGAGGCGCCGCTGAAGTGCTGCACCGGCTCGCCGGAGGAGCTAGAGGCCGCTCTGGGAGCCTTCGAGCGCGCCAACGCCGTCGTGCTCGATCTGACCGCGATCGCTACGCTGTGCATGCTCGGGCGGCTCAGCCTGCTGCCGACCTGGCCGCGTCAGTTCGTCATCTCGCAGTCCACGCTCGCCGAACTTCGGCGCTTGGCGTTCGAGGATACCCTCCTGCGCCTGCCGCCCGGATTCTCGGCCTCGATCGCCGGCACCGGCAACGATGGCAAGCGCGCCGATGTCCAGTTGAAGGGGCTCGCCGATGCCTTGCAGTCGGTGTGCCGCGTGCGCGACGGCGCGGTGCTCGCCTCGATCGATCCTGAACGCCGCGAGCGGCTGGTCAAGTTCTTCGGCCGTCACGGCGCCGAGAGCATCGTGATCGGTTCGATGCCCGGGCACGTGCTCTGGACCGACGACATGATCCTTGCTGATCTCGCCAAGACTGAATTCGGTGTCCGACGCGTGTGGACCGAGGCGGCTCTGCAGGCTCGCGCGCAGGCGGGCAATCTCGATCCCGCCGAGTTGGCCACGGCCAGCACCAAGCTCGCGGGCTGGGGCTACTCGTTTACAACCCCCAGCATCGAGACGCTGATGCGCGCGGGCTCGGTTGCGGTATGGAATCCCGATCAGTTCCCGCTCAAGCAGGCACTCGATCAGTTCGCGTCCGACTCGATGAACATTTCGGATGCAGTGCGGCTGGCGGCCGAGTTGATCGTCAAGATGTACAACGACCAGTACCTGCGCGGGCAGCGCCGCACGGTGACCTCGCGGCTGCTCGACCGGCTCGCGATTCGCCCCGGCGGACGCGACGCTATCGAAACGCTGCCGCGGTCGTTGCCGATTCGCTTCGGACTCGACTTGATTCGGGCGCGCGAACTTAGCGACGTGGTGAGGGGATGGACCGCTTCCCAGGGTGAGGGACAGCAGACTGAGCGTCTGATGGCCGGTCGCTGATCTGGGACGCCGATAGATCCGGTAGTGGGTCGATTGCCCACTACCGTTGATCTCGGCGCGTCGTCTTAGCCTTCGCGATCGAGTACAATCCCGCCCGGGCTACGGCCACAGGAGGAACGCACGATGGCGGCAATCGGCGAAGGGGACCGGATCGTCCTCATCGATCGCAGGCTCTTCAAGGACGACAACACCCGGATTTTCGTGGGCATCGTCGAGACCACCGACGGCGTACTGATTCGTGCCCGCGGCTATGTCTTTCACGTCAGCTCCTACGAAGTCGCTGGCCAGGAACGCCGCGGTGAAGAGCGTTTGCGCGTGTTCTCGATGGGCTCCGGGGACATCGTGTACCTCCTGCCGCCAGGCCAGGACATCTCGCGCCTGATGCTCAAGCGCTCGCCCAAGTCGATGACGCTGAGCGACGGCCAATACGCGATGGACCTGAGCGACTTCCTGCTCCGCGCCTAAATTCGGCTCAAATATCCCTTCTCGCTACAGTTATAATAGTTGGCGAGAATGGCAACAAAAGCGGTTACCAGCGGCGCATCCCGAACCGCATCAGCAAAATCGACAGCGTCCTGGATCTCGCGGCTGCCTGTATTCCTCAAAGCCCTCGGTCCCGGCATAGTCACCGGTGCGGCTGACGACGATCCCAGCGGAATCGCGACCTATTCCCAGGTCGGCGCGCAGTTTGGATTCGCGATGCTCTGGACGATGGTTCTTACCTACCCGCTAATGGCGGCGATCCAGGAAATCAGCGCATGGATCGGGCGCGTCACCGGTATAGGACTGGCTGGCAACATCCGCCGCCACTACTCACCTCTTATTCTCTATCCCCTGGTCGCGCTCTTGCTGATCGCCAACGTGATCAACCTGGGCGCCGACATAGGCGCTATGGGAAGCGCGCTGGAATTGGTGGTAGGAGGACCCGCGCTTTTGTATACCGTCGCATTCGGAGTGATTTCAGTGATAGCCGCGATCGCCTTTCCCTACAAGCAATACGCGGAGTTATTAAAATGGTCGGCACTAGTATTATTCGTATACGCCGCCACTGCCTTTGTAGTTCATGTTCCCTTGAAGCCGGTACTGATCGGGACGTTCGTACCGTCGCTGTCTCTTTCGAATAGCTACCTGACCGCACTGACCGCGGTGTTTGGAACCACCATAAGTCCGTATCTCTTCTTCTGGCAGGCCTCACAGGAAGTTCAGGAACAGCAAGCTGCGCGCGGCGAGAAAGCTCTCAAGCGCGCTCCGCGGCAGGCCCCTGCGCAACTGAGGCGGATGCGAGGCGATACCTATCTCGGGATGGCATTTTCCAACGTCATTGCCTTCTTCATCATGCTCGATACCGCCGCCGTCCTGCACACTCACGGCATCACCGACATCCAGACCGGAGCGCAAGCCGCCGAGGCGTTGCGCCCGCTGGCAGGCGAGCTGGCCTTCCTGCTCTTCAGCATAGGCATTATAGGAACGGGGTTGATTGCTGTCCCGGTGCTCGCGGGCTCTTCGGCTTACGCGCTGGCCGAGGCTCTCAAGTGGCCGATAGGACTCGAGCGCAAGCTGCACCGGGCGAAGGGGTTTTATGGAATCCTGGCGGTGGCGACCCTTATAGGAGTCGCGCTGAATTTCACAGACATCAATCCTATCAAGGCACTGTTCTGGAGCGCGGTGATCAATGGGGTGGCCGCGGTTCCGATCATGATTGTGATGATGCTGATGACCAGCAACAAAAGCATCACCGGCGGCCTGCGGCTACCCACTCCTCAGAAGGCCATAGGATGGATCGCAACCGGCGTGATGTTTGCCGTCGCCGCTTGCATGCTCGCGTCGCTGATATAGAACGGCTACAGCTTCTCGACGAATTCGATAATCGCCGCCGCGGTATCGCCCGGATTATCCAGCGGCACGTGATGAAACGCGCGCGGGATTTCCTTCAGCACCGATCCGCGAATCTTCCGATGCATCGCCGCGACGTGCGACGCGCTTACCAGCGCGCTCTGATCGCCGCGCAGCAGCAGCGTCGGCATCTTGATCTGCCTGATCTTCGGCCGCGTCATCTTATGCCCATGCTTGCGCCACGCCCGCGTCTCCGGGTCGAAGCGAAACGCCCACGTGCCATTGGGTAGCTGTTCGGCGCCCTGCAGCGCCAACCGCTCAACGTCCAGCCGCGTCAGGTTAGTCTGCGGTGGCTGCAAGCGGAACTTCTTGATGATGTCGTCGGCCGAGCGCAACTCGGGACGGACTCCGCCGTGCGATCGCCGGCGCCACCGCCACATCAAGCGCCGAAACAGCGGCGGCGGTCCGTGCGGCGCATCGACGATGATCAGCGCCTCGAGCAATTCCGGATGCGTGACCGCCACCCACTGCGCGACCGCTCCGCCCATCGAGTGCCCAACCAGGATCACGCGTGTGCCGAGGCTCTCGATCAGACCTTGGGCGTCGTTCTGATACGCCGGTGGACCGTAACCTCCCGAACCCGCCCACTGACTGCGTCCGTGACCGCGAAAATCCAGCGCGAGAACGCGCCCATACGGCGTCAGCAGCGGTGCGACGCCGTCCCACCAATGCACATGCGCTGCGCCGCCGTGCAGCAGAACGAAAGTGTGTTTGTCGGAATCGCCGCCCCAGTCCAGATAGTGAAGCTTGAGTCCCTCAACCTCGACGTACCGATGGGTCGGCTCCGCAATCGCGGTAGCCGCTTGATGTTGTGCCATAACCTGCGATTCTATTCGACGCGGGATCGTGTGCATAGATTTTCATGCGCGCCATTGTCGTGCTAACAACCGCAGCAGAACAGAGATTGCCAAGGAGAATCGTTCGATGGCCCTGAGACTCGAAAACAAAAATGCACTGATCACCGGCGGCGCAAGCGGCATCGGCCGCGGGACCGCGATTCGATTCGCCGAAGAAGGCGCCAACATCTTCGTCGCCGACCGACATCTCGCCGCCGCCGAGGAAACCGCCGCCGCCGTGAAAAAGCTCGGCCGCAAGGCGGTCGCATATCAGGTCGATACCAGCGACGAGGCGCAGGTGAACGCGATGGTCGCGCAGATGGTGAAGGACCTCGGCGGCGTCAACATCGTAGTCGCCGCGGCGGGAATCTCGCACGCGCACTACGGTGAAGAAGGGCAGCCCGACATCACCTTCCTTAGCAACAAATCCTTCGCCAACTGGCGCAAGGTGTTGAGCGTCAACCTCGACGGCGTGTTCCTGACCGATCGCGCATGCGCCAAGGCGATGATCGATGCCGGCAACGGCGGACGCATCATCAATATCGCCTCAGCCGCCGCGCGCCTCCCGACTCCCGGCGTCGGCGAGTATTCCGTCAGCAAGGCCGGCGTGTGGATGCTGACCCGCGTGCTGGCGATGGAGTTGGCGCCCTTCAACATCACTGCGAATGCGATCGGCCCGGGCTTCATCAAGACTCCAATGACTGCCGGGATACAGGACTTCGCCAACATGACGCCGCTGATGGATCGCGTGCCGATGAAGAAGATGGGCGAGCCGGTCAACGTCGCCAACACCGCCCTGTTCCTCGCCAGCGAGGAGGGCCGCTACTACACCGGCTCGATCCTGCACCCCGACGGCGGCATCACAATGCAGTGAGATTGACTCGCAACGATTTGATTGCGAAGTGGATCGCTCTTTTTTTGTGTCATCCTGAGCGCAGCGAAGGATCTCGCGCGCCGCGCGTACTGGCAGGCGCCGGACGCAGGATCGTCCGTCGAGATTCTTCGCTACAGCAGCTTCCGCTCAGAATGACAAGATCGGCGCTGGCCGTTGCGTTGCTGATGCTCGTCGGCGCGACCACCCCCGCGTTCGCTCAGAGCCCTGCCGCCACGGCGACGCCGATGGTCATGCCCATGATTCCCCAGATCCAGCTTCAACCGGTGCCCGCCTACGGCCCGGCCCCCCTGACCGTCGGCTTCTTTGTATCGAGCGTCAATCCGGATGCCGCGCCGCTGGCCAGCTATATCTGGAACTTCGGCGACGGCCAAGTCTCGATGTTGCCGCCGACCGCGCTGTTTCACACTTACACAAATCCCGGCAGCTACGTGGTCAACGTAACTGCGACCGACACCGACGGCCATCAGGCCTCATCGTTCGCCGGCATAATCGTGACGCAGCCCCCGCAGTAGCTTGGCCACGCGCTAGTTCTTCAGCATCTCGATCGTGCCGGTATCGAGATCGTAAATACCCCCGACGATCTTGAGCTCGCCCGATTTCACCATCGCCGACAGCTCTGCCGAAGTGGCGAGATTTTTCATCACCAGCTGGACGTTCTCGCGCACCGCGTTCTCGACCGGATCGCCCGCCATGCCCTTGGCCGCCGCCACCGCCGGCCGCAGTTCGCTCAACATCGGACCAACGTCGCCTTCCTCTTCATGACCCGCAACCGCCGCGATCACCGCGCCGCATCGGCGATGCCCCAGCACCATTACCAATCGCACGCCGAGATGCTTGACTGAGTAGTCGAGGCTCTCGATCACCACCTTGTCGGCGACATTGCCCGCCACGCGCACGGTGAAGATGTCGCCCAGCCCGCGATCGAAAATAGTTTCGGGCGGCGTGCGCGAATCCGAGCATGCCAGCACCGACGCAAACGGATGCTGTCCCTTGGCCACTTCCTCGCGGCGTTCCGGCGACTCGTTGGGATGATCCAGCTTGCCGGTAACAAACCGTTCATTGCCTTCGAGTAAGAGTTTGAGGGCTTGATTGGCAGGCATCGTAGGCGCGGCAAGAGCGGCCATCGCCGCGCGCACCATCGTAATCGACAGCGCGCCGGCAGCCAACAGCATCGACACTCTCAATTTATTTTTTCTATGTCCAACCACGATTGCTTCTCCCCGGGGTGTCTTTACAGAGTTCAACTCGAACCGAATCCTATCGGAAACCAAGCCCATTTGCTTCAGGAGCCAAGCCGCTCGGATTTTCGATTCTGAATCGCACCGCCGCCCTCGTGTGCGTCAATCCCGCCGCATCGGCCTTCCACGGTGGCATTGACACCGTGCCGCCATTCGCCAGTATTGGTGGCGATGAGCCACAAATCCAGCTTCAGCGTGATTTCCATGTCGGTGACAAATTTCCCAAAACAATTCCTCGCGGCGCTTGCATTGGGCGTTCTCGCGTTCATTGTCGCGGGATGCATGGGCGATCAAATCGATGCCACCAACAAGCTGGTTCAACAACAACAGGAACAACTCGAGCATCAGCAACAGGAGCTCGAAGCCCTCCAGGCGAATCAGAATCAAAGCTATACGCCCGGCGCCGCGCCCGCCGCTCGTGGCGGCTGCGACAAGGACGTCGAGTCGATCGCGAGCAAGCGCG
Organism: uncultured delta proteobacterium; assembly: GCA_963711565.1. GTDB lineage: Bacteria > Desulfobacterota > Binatia > Binatales > Binataceae > Binatus. The sequence continues at coordinate 292,342 of CAVQEQ010000004.1, forward strand.
GCGGCGACAAGTTCGCCGCCGGCGAGTTCAACAAAGCACTCGGCTACTACCAGGATGCGCTCCTGTCTTGCCCCAACGATGAGCGGGCCGAGGTCAACGTCGCGCGCAGCTACGAGGCGCTCGGCAACAACGTCGCTGCCATCAACCTCTACAGAAAGGTGGCTGACAACGGCGGCGCCATCGACACCGACGCTCAGGAAGAAGCCAAGGCCGCGCTCCTCCGCCTGCAAGCGTCGCGACTGCCCTGACTCCCGACCGGTCCCCCCTTCCGGCGCGGGAAGGGGGCAGCGTTAGGTTGACGCCGGTTTGGTTCTGCTCGGCGCGCTCGTTAGATTCGATAGTGGAGCGATGCGCACTGACAGTTCGCTCCCCTCTCCATGGACGGCAACGGCAATCGCGAAACTCCCGAGCTGACCGGCGCACGGTCGCGCCGAATTGCAATTCTTACCGCCGGCGGCGACGCTCCCGGCATGAACGCTGCTATCCGCGCGGTGGTTCGCAGCGCTGCGGTCGCGGGCGTCGAGGTGATCGGATTCAGGCGCGGCTACGAGGGCCTCATCCGCGACCTCGCCGAGCCGCTCAGCGGCCGCTCCGTCGCCAACATGATCCAGCGCGGCGGCACCTTCCTCGAAACCTCGCGCTCACCGGAATTCCGCACGCCCGCCGCGCGCGGCCTGGCAGCCCGCAACTTGCGGCGTCACTTGATCGAGGCCCTAATCGTCGTCGGTGGCGAAGGCTCGATGACCGGCGCGACACTCTTCGCCGGCGAGACCGGCATCCCGATCTTCGTCATCCCCGCATCGATCGACAACGACATCCCCGGCACCGACTACTCGATTGGCTTCGATACCGCCGTCAACACCGCGCTCGACGCCATCGACCGCATTCGCGACACCGCATTCGCCTACGAGCGCGTCTTCTGCGTCGAGGTGATGGGCCGCGACTCGGGCTTTATCGCAATCGCGGTTGCCCTCGGCGGCGGTGCCGAGGCGGTCATCGTCCCGGAACTCCCATTCAGCCTCGACGACATCTGCGATCGCGTCGAGGACAGCCATCGCCGCGGGAAACGCTCGACAATCGTCGTCGTTTCGGAAGGTCCGCGCACCGGCGGTGTCATCCCGGTCGCCGAGGCCCTCACCGCCCGGCTCGGGATGCAGGCGCGCGTCGTCGTCCTTGGTCATGTTCAGCGCGGCGGAGCACCCACCGCCCGCGACCGCCTGCTGGCGAGCAGGATGGGCGCCGGCGCCGTCAAGGCAATCCTCGACGGCGCAGGTCCTTCGCTGATTGGCGAGGAGCGCGGCGCAATCGTCCGCGTCCCGCTGGGCGAGGTAGCCAACAAGCGCCGCCCGCTGGATCCCTCGCTAATCGAACTGGTCCATCAACTCTCCACCTGATTCCCCGGCCCAAGTTTTCCGCGACCGGATCTCTTCTCGGGATGCGATCTGGTACTCATGTCCGGTCCCTTCTTCCCGCGCGGAAAGAGATTCTCTCTCTATCCGGTTCCCCTTCCCGCGCGGGAAGGGGTTAGGGGTTAGGTTCTTCGCATCGCCGTTGAAATAATCCGCAAGCCCGCCAGGTCCGCATTTCCGAACGACAGGACTGTTGTCCACAACTTCGGGAACCAACCGCGCAACTCGATGGTTGAAATCTCGCAAGGGGACGTCCTAACGCCCCGGCGGGTTTTGCAGATGTCTGATGGCTTCCAGCTGAGTTCCGATACCGCGGTCGAGCGCTTCGTCGGCCTGAATCAGATTCTTCCCAGCCAATACTATGACGTTTCTGGCGGCCATCGCCTGACCGGCGAGCAGCGCCTGATGCTCGCGTTGCTGGCCGACGCAATCAACGTCTACCAGCAGGGCGTCCTGTCGCGGAATACGCGCAAGCGCCTGCTTTTCATCGACGCCGAGCGATGGATCACGGCCACCGCCAGAAGCCGCCACGCCTTCGGTTTCGACACCGTTTGCGACGCGCTAGGAATCAACCCGAGCGTCCTGCGGCGCCGGATGCTCGCCTGGAAACACGAACTCCACCGCAACGCACAGGCACGCGCCGCAACACCTCATCTGCGGCTCAAAATCACGCCGCGCAACAAGCATCTAAGTCATCGCCGCCGCCGCATCCGCACCTCGATAGCCGTCCCTGCCTTCTGATCCGGCTCTTCCCCAAGCCTCCTCCGCGGCTGGCGACTCCCCCGCGCCAGCCGCGGACCCGGAGGCTCTCTTCCTGACATTGGGTGCAGGGGTCACCCCTGCCGAAGGAGGTGCGGAACCCACCGCGGGTTCCGCATCAAATAAAGTGATTTACCCTTCCCGCTCCGCGCCTCTCGCCAACGCGCCCCAACAGTGCGATAAATCTCCTCGAACACCCTCGGAGGACGTTTTCATTTTGAAGAATCCATTTAGTGTCGAAGGCAAAGTCACAATTGTAACCGGCGGCGGAACCGGAATCGGCGAGTCGATCGCCAAGGAGTTCGCGATGCGCGGTGCGCCCGTTCTGATCGCGAGCCGCAAGCTCGAGAACCTCGAGCGCGTGCGCGACGAGATTCGCAAGGACGGCGGCAAATGCGAGATGACGCAGGTTGACGTCCGCGACGCCGATCAATGCGACAAAATGGTCGCCGAAGCGGTCAAGCAGTTCGGCCGCCTCGACGTGCTGATCAACAATCACGGCGCCAGTATCACGACGCCGTCGCTCAATCTCTCGCCCAACGGATGGCGCGCGGTGGTCGGGATCAATCTCGACGGCACGTTCTTCTGCTCGAAGTCGGCGGCGCGCCAGTTCATCGAGCAGAAGGGTCCCGGCTCGATCGTCAATATCTCGTCCACGGCAGGCGTGCACGGCTCGCCCACGATGCTTCCGTACGGCGCCGCGAAAGCCGGCGTAATCAACCTGACCGTCTCGCAGGCCGGCGAATGGGGTCCCGTGGGCATTCGCGTCAACTGTATCGCGCCGGGGCCGATCGACACCGAAGGCGCGGCGCCGCGCGTATGGCCCAATCCGAAGGTCAAAGATATGGTCGCGCGATCGCGCGCGCTGCAGCGCTTCGGCCGCGTCGAGGAAATCGCCTACCCATGCCTCTTCCTGGCGTCCGACGCGTCCAGCTACGTCACCGGCTCGCTGCTGATAATCGACGGCGGCGAAGGCATGATGCGCCTGGGCGGATAGTTGGACAAACCACCGCATCAACAGTAAATAATTCGTCGATTCTGTCGAGAGAGGTTGATTTGTATGGATAAGAGCGCCGTCGGGAAAACCGGCAAACCATTTAAGATGCATGTCGATTGGAGCAAGGTCCGCGAGTTCGCCCGCGCGATCAAAGATCCGAATCCGCTCTACTTCGATCAGGAATTGGCGAAGAAGGAAGTCGGCGGAGTGCCGGTGCCGGTCACGTTCCTGCAGACGAGCGCGTTCTGGACCGACGAGACTTCGAGTCCCGGCTTCGGCGGCTTCGATATGCGCCGTATCCTGCACGGCGAGCAGGAATTCGAATTCTTCAAACCGATCTTCGTCGGCGACACTCTGACCGGCGTGACCAGGGTCGCCAACGTCCTCGAAAAGGAAGGCGGCCGCGGCGGCAAGATGACGCTGCTGATCACCGAGACCGGGTACACCAACCAGAAGGGCGAGAAAGTCGCAATCGCGCGCGCGACCCTGATCGAAACCGGTCAAGCAGTCAAAGCCTGACCCCAGTCGGTGAAAAAAGATGGCAAAATTAAAATACGATTCAGTGAAAGTCGGCGACGAAATTCCGAAAATCGAAATCAAAGGCGTCACCCGTCCCGATTTCGTCCGCTACGCCGGCGCGTCCGGCGACTTCGTCCCGCTGCATTACGATCAGACTTTCGTCGAGGCGGCTGGAATCCCGACCGTGTTCGCGCAGGGGATGTTCACCGCGGGCCTGCTCTCCAAGGCCGTCACCGACTATGTCGGAATCGGCAACGTCCGCCGCTTCCAGGTCCGCTTCGCCACTCGCGTATGGCCGGGCAACGTCGTCACCTGCACCGGCAAGGTCACCAACAAGGTTGAGAAAGACGGCGAGAAGCAGATCGAGGGCGACCTGATAGTCCTGAACCAAAAAGGCGAGCCCGCAATCAAGGGCAGCTTCCGCGCCGCCTGCGCGTAGGCGGCGGGAAGGGCAAATCACCTCATTGAGTGTGAAACCCCCGGTGGGTTTCACATTCAATCAGGATATTCCATTCGCGCGCGGCGCGTGGTTAAGATGACCACTCGTCAGAGTTAAGTTCCGGTTTGGGCTGGTCGGCAACGAGGTGGGGAAGATGGTGCCGATTCGCTACAATTTCCGCAGCGTGATGGAGCGGCGCGCGACGTCGCTGATGACGATAATGGGCGTCGCGCTGGTCTCGATGATCTTCATCCTCGTTTTCGGATTTGCCGCCGGGCTCAATCAATCTCTGCTCAATGCCGGCGAAGACCGCAACGTGATCGTGATGGCCCGCGGCGTGACCAGCGAGAACGAGAGCTTCGTTCCCCATCAGAGTGTCGAGATACTGCGGGTGCGTCCGGAAATCGCAACCAACCAACAGCATCAGCCGCTCCTCTCGCGAGAGAGCATCGTCGGCGTGAACGTCAGTCGTACCAGAGGCGCCAAGGAATTCGCGCTGCTCCGCGGCGTCGATCCGATTGCCTACCAAGTGCATCCGCACCTTCAGCTCGTCGAGGGGCACTGGCCGGTGCGCGGCGATGGGGAATGGGTGGTCGGGCGACGGCTGCTGGCGCGCTTTCCATATCTCCAGCCGGGGACCGCATTTCACTACGAGCATCGTGATTGGAAAATCGTCGGGGTCTTTTCCGACAACGACAGCGCGCGCGAATCGGAAGCCTGGACCGATCTTGACGACCTGATCAACGACTTTCATTGGGACGTCGGCGGCGCCGCCGCACTGCATCTCGTGTTGAATCCCGGGAGCGCGGCTGAGTTTGCACAGGCGATCAAGGCCGACGGCCGCCTCTCGCTGCAGGCCGAAACCGAAAGCGAATACTACGCCGTGCAGGCGGCCTTGGCGGGGCAACTCCGCATGCTGGGATTGATCGTCGCGCTTGCGCTCGCGATTGGCGCGACCTTCGGCGGCGCGAACACGATGTACACGGCCGTGACCCGCCGCGGGCGCGAGATCGGAGTGCTGCGCGTATTGGGATTTTCGCGCGGCGACATTCTGAGCAGCTTCGTGATCGAGAGCGTCATCCTCGGCGTCGCCGGCGGCGTGGCGGGCGTCCTGCTCGCGACCGCAGTCGCGTGGGCGACAGGATTGACCAGCCGCACGATGAGTGTCGGCGCGATGTTCTTTTCGTACCGTCCTACCGCGGGTGCAATCGTGGCCGGCGTCGTGGTAGCGGCGATTATCGGAGTTGCGGGCGGCCTGATGCCGGCCCTGCGCGCTTCTCGAGTCGGTATCATCAGCGCGCTCAGGGAGGCGTGACGATGACGGCCAAGTTATTGATGATCGCCTTCCGCAACATGCGCCGTCAGCTTCGGCGGACGATCCTGACCGCGCTGACCTTTGCCGTCGCGGTCTTTATCTACACCGTGCTGGTTGCGGTGCCGTGGTCGATGGATCGAATCGCCTACAACGCGTCGAAGGGACTGCGCCTGGTGGTGACCGAGCGCAACAATGGGCGGCTGCCGGCGCGCTACTGCGGTCCGATCAAGACGCTGCCGCACGTGCTCGGATGCGCGCCGGAAATCCTGTGGGGCGCAATCTATCGCGATCCCAAGGACCCGATCATCACCTACGGGATCAACGGCGATATCGCGAGCGTTACCGGCAGCAGCGACTACCAGCCGCCGCCGGACCTCGTGAAACAACTGCTCACCGACCGCCGCAACGCGATGGTTGGATACGCGCTTATGCGTGAGCACGGATGGAAACTCGGCGAGCCGGTCACGCTGCGCAATCCCAGTGACGCCAAGCTCGCGCTGACATTTATTCCGATCGTCGAGTTTCCCACCGAATATCTGTCGCGGGCGTTCTTGTTCGATCGCAGGATGCTCGACAACGCGGTCAAGAATATTTATGGCGCGGATATCCAGGACCGCGCGTCATTCATCATGGTACGGGTTGACAGCGTCGAGAACATGGGACTGGTGGCCAACGAGATCGACGAGAACTTCCACAACTCCGACGCCGAAACCGAGACCACGACCGAATCCGATTCGGTTGCCAACAGCGTTAGCGCGATCGGGAACATCCGCACGATCATCTACAGCTTGTGCATGGTGGTGCTGCTGACGGTCCTGCTGATCGCCGCCAATTCGATGGCGATGATGGTGCGCGACCGAATCGCCGAAGTGGCGGTGATGCGCGCGCTCGGGTTCACGCGCACGCATGTCGCACTTCTGCTGTTCGCCGAGGCGGCTCTGATTGGCCTTTGCGGTTCGCTTGTCGGTGCGGGGCTGGCACTCTGGATATTTTCGCACGGCATCAGGCTCGGCGAGATTACCGGGATGCTGGGCTATCTGGAGGTTCGTCCGGAGACCGCCGCCGCCGCGGTAGCCACTGCGGTGCTGGTAAGCCTCGCGAGCGCACTCGGCCCGGTGATCCGCGCGATGCGGGTGGTGCCGGCGATGGCGTTCCGCGAGGTCGTGTAGATTGGCGGGGCCCACCTCCTGACCTCCCTGTGGACCAAATTGTTGAGCAATTGTGGATAGTTAGCGCTCCGGCTGCTCTTTTCTGCTTGATAAGCTGCGCATAATCCGCCATAGGAGACAAATTAGCTCGACTGCTAGCCCGGATGGGTGGGCTTTCGCAGCCCGCCTCGGAGGCGCAACATAATCGTAATGGGTGAACCTCGGCACATCATTATTCACGGGCATTTCTATCAGCCTCCGCGCGAGAACCCTTGGACGGGTTTGATCAGCCCCGAGCACGGTGCGTCGCCGTTTCAGAACTGGAACGAGCGGATTCTGAGCGAGTGCTACACCGCCAACGCGCATGCGCATACGATGTCTGGCTCGGTCGTCCATGTTCGCAACAATTACGAGTCGCTCAGCTTCGATGTCGGGCCGACGCTAGCTGAATGGCTGCAAACGCATGGCAAGACCGCGTATCGCGCGATGACTCGTGGCGACGCGCTGTATGCCGCCGCTCACGGTGGCCACGGCAACGCGATTGCCCAATCGTATAGTCATTCGATTTTGCCGCTGTTGCCGCCGCGCGATCGCGAATTGCAGATCGCCTGGGGTATCGAGGATTTCGTTTTCCGCTTCGGGCGCAAGCCGGCCGGGATGTGGCTGCCTGAATGTGCGGCCGACGACGACACGCTCGCGTCGGTCGCGGCGGCGGGAATCCAGTTCGTCATTCTGGCGTCGGACCAGGGAAATTTTAAGGGGCAGGGCGCCGAGTCGCGGGGCGCGGGTCCGTTCCAATGGCGCAGCGGCGATTTGACTCTCGCGGTTTTCCGATTCGATCGTGAATTGTCCAATACCGTCTCTTTTGGCGACGGTATGGCCGATGGCGCGCGGCTGGCGGACTGGATCGCGGACACTGCGGCCAACCTCGAACCCGGTGCGGCGCTGATGATTGCGACCGACGGCGAGACGTTTGGGCATCATAATAAACACGGCGCCGCCGAACTGGCGCGCACGCTGATCGCACTCGAAGAACGCGACGACGTAATCGTCACCAACTGCGACGAATACCTCGCCGCACATCCCGCTTCCGGGTCGTTCGAGATTACGTCGGCCTCGTCGTGGAGCTGTTCGCATGGCGTCGAGCGATGGCGCTCGAACTGCGGATGCCGCAACGACGCGCACACGTCGCAGGAATGGCGCGCGCCGTTTCGCGCCGCGATGGATTTCGTGAAGTATCACGCCGAGGCGACCTACGACCGTTTCGCGCCGGCGCTGGTTAAGGACCCGGGCGCGCTTTTGCGCGGCGGAATCCGCCTGCTGATCGATCCGGATCCAGCGGTGCACGACGAGACCTTCAAGCACGCCGGCGTTGCCGACGAGGTTAATCGCGAAGCGCTGCTGCGGATGCTCGAGATGGTGCTTGCGGGACAGGCGGCGCTGACAAGCTGCGCGTGGTTCTTCGACGATTTCGGCGGGCTCGAGGGGCGCGTCGCGCTCCGCTGGGCGGCGCGTGCAGTCGAGCTGGCGGCGGAGCATTCGGCGAGCGTCGAAAACGAACTGCTCGAGCGGCTGCGCGGGATCAATTCGAACCGGCGCGAAAATGGCGACGCCGCGACTCTGTACCTGAGCTTGAAAACGCGCGAAGCTCGCGGTCGCGTGTAGCCACTGGCAGGCACGCAAGTTTAAGCGACAGGTGCAGGCCGATGGCTTCGACCGAAGCGACTCATATCGATTCGACGCTGACTGAATCTCGCAAGTTTCCCCCCTCCGCTGAATTCAGCGCCAAGGCGTGGGTCAAAAGCCCAGACGAATACCAGGCGTTATATAGGCGCGCTGACACCGACCCCGAAGGATTCTGGGCCGAGTGTGCGCGCAACCTGCATTGGTTCAAGCCGTTCGGCAAAACCCTCGAGTGGAATTTCCCCCATGCGAAATGGTTCGTCGGTGGCACTATCAACGCCTCCTATAACTGCCTCGACCGTCATCTCGACACTCCGCGCCGCAACAAGGCCGCGCTGATTTGGGAAGGCGAGCCGGGCGACTCGCGCGTGCTGACCTACCAGATGCTCGCCGACGAGGTGGGCCGATGTGCGAACGCGCTCAAGAGCCTCGGCGTCAAGGACGGCGACCGTGTCGCGATTTATATGCCGCTGGTGCCGGAGGCGGCGATCGCGATGCTGGCGTGCGCGCGAATCGGCGCGATTCATTCGGTGGTCTTCGGCGGTTTCTCGTCGGAGGCGCTGGCCGATCGGATCAACGACGCCGAAGCGAAAGTCTGTATCACCGCCGACGGCGGATGGCGTCGCGGGCAGGTTGTCGAGCTCAAGCAGAATGTCGATGACGCGCTGAAGAAGTGCACGTCGATCCAGAAAGTGCTGGTGCTCAAGCGCGTCGGCAACAAGGTCGAGATGCGCAAGGGACGCGACGTGTGGTGGGACGAGCTGGTTCCCGCGCAGAGTCCGAAATGCGAGGCCGCGCACCTCGACACCGAGCATCCGCTGTTCACGCTCTACACCAGCGGCACCACCGGCAAGCCCAAGGGCGTCGTGCACACGACCGGCGGGTACCTGACGCACGTGCTGATGACGATGCGGTGGGTGTTCGACTTGAAGGACGAAGACATCTACTGGTGCACCGCCGATATCGGCTGGGTCACCGGGCATAGCTACTCCGTGTACGGACCGCTGCTGGCGGGCGCGACGGTCGTGATGTACGAAGGCGCGCCGAATTTCCCCGAGAACGATCGCTTCTGGCAGGTGATTGAGAAGTATCACGTCAGCATCTTCTACACGGCGCCGACCGCGATTCGTACGTTCATCAAATGGGGCGACGAGTGGGTAAAAAAGCATGACCTGTCGAGCCTCAGGCTGCTCGGTTCGGTCGGCGAGCCGATCAATCCCTCGGCGTGGATGTGGTATCGCGAAGTTATCGGCGGCGAGCGATGTCCGATCGTCGATACCTGGTGGCAGACCGAAACCGGCGGAATCATGATCAGCCCGATGCCGGGCGCGACCGCCACCAAGCCGGGCTCCGCGACATTTCCGCTGCCCGGAATCGCGGCCGACGTTGTGACGCGCGAGGGCAAGAGCGTCGGCGCCAACGAGGGCGGCCTGCTGATAGTGCGCAAGCCGTGGCCCGGGATGCTGCGGACGATCTACCGCGATCCCGAACGCTACAAGAGCAGTTACTTCTCGCAGATTGAAGGCGCCTATCTTACCGGCGACGGCGCGCGTCGCGACCAGGACGGCTACATCTGGATCATGGGGCGCGTGGACGACGTGATTAAAGTGTCGGGCCATCGCTTGGGCACGATGGAAATCGAAAGCGCGCTGGTTTCATACTCTGCCGTCGCGGAGGCGGCATGCGTCGGGCGTCCAGACGACGTGAAGGGGGAATGCGTGGTCGCATTCGTGACGCTCGAGGGTGGGCACAAAGGCGACGACAAGCTGCGCGAGCAACTGCGGGCGCATGTGGTGAAGGAAATCGGCGCGCTCGCACGTCCCGACGACATCCGCTTCACCGACGCGCTGCCCAAAACCCGCAGCGGCAAAATAATGCGCCGCCTGCTCCGCCAGATAGCCTCGGGCGATCAGACGCTAGGCGATACGACAACGCTCGAAGATTTGTCGGTCCTATCAAAACTCCGCGACGACGACGATTGAAATCCTAACCTCTCCTTGTCCGAGGAGAGGTCGGCGAAAGCCGCGAAGCGGTGTCGCCGGGTGAGGTGCAACGCCGGACAGCGCACCTGTCCCAACTCGTTTAACCGCAATTCACAGACACTGGTCCGCCGGCCGGAAAGCAGCAGCACTTTCTGACCTGCTGCACCAAGCAAACCTGCTTATCTGCTCCGTCCAGATCTGCACCTCACCCGTCGCTCACCTTCGGCTCGCGCCGACCTCTCCTCGGACAAGGAGAGGTTAGGATCAAGTGACTAGTCTCTCGATTAGTTCATTTGCAGACGACTGACTACTTCAGTCACGCGCGCAGGATCGACAATAACTATTGCCGCCGCACCCACCGCGAACATGATCGCGAACCCCACCATCAGCCGTACATAGAATGCCGGCTGATGACTGGTCCGCGCGACGGCCGATTTGAACACGGCGTTTACTGCGTGTGCCAGCGTCAGTCCAATGACCGCGTCGCGCGCCGGGCTGGTCCCGGACTGAACGAAGGACGCCAGCGTCAGCGAGATGGCGGTGACGTCCACCAGTCCGCTGATCGCGGACACTACCATCTGGCCGCCAAAGCCCGCATAATGCTTGGCGACGCGGGTAATCAGCAGCACGATGGTGAATATCGCGCCGAACTCCAATGCCGGCCGAATCGAAAACGGGTTGCGAAAAGTGGAATCCGTGATCGCGGTGCGCTTCTTTCTCGCCGGTGCGAGGACCATGGCGGCGGCGAATCCCGCGAGCATCATCGCGGCGAAAGCGGGGACGGCCGCGACCGCGAGCATCGGACTGACTACAGCGACTATCAGCAGCGTGCGCGGAAAGAGTATTGAATTGGCTATTAGCGAATAGCGGGCGGCGGGGATCGCGGAGTCGGGCGCGTCGGCGACTGCGCGCGAAACTCCAGCAGTGTAGGCAGTCGTCGAGGCGATCGCTCCGACTATTGCAGTGAGTAATGCGCCGCGCTCACTGCCGGCAAACTTGGTCAGGAAATAACCGATATACGAGACGCCGGACACGAGGATTACAAACAACCAGATTTCGCGCGGGCGGAAAAATCCAAACGGTCCGTAGCTGCCGGTCGGCAGGAGCGGATAGATGATGAAAATCAGCGCGAGAAAACTCAGCGTGTCGATGTATTCGCGGTCGGAGATCGCGTCGCGCACAAAGCGGCGCAGCTGATCGCGCTCGGCTAAAATCGCGGCGAGCACGATTCCAAGTCCGGCGCCGAATTGGCGGTCCGACGTGAGGCATAAGCCAGCCAGTGCGAACGTCGCCACCGCTGCCAGCTCGGTGGTGATTCCGTTGCGTTCCGGATGCTGCGCGCGCATCACAAGCAGGGCGCCGATCGTGCCGATGAACAACGCGATAGCGATTGCGGCGCTGCCGGAGTGTCCCGCGACCGCGCCGAGCAGCGCGATTATCAGGAAATCGCGCATCCCGGGGCGCGGCGGACCCTTGGGCAGGGGTTCCCGCGTGCGGCCGACCAGGAATCCGATCGCCAGCGCGAGCAGAAATCCAAGAGCGGGTGAGTTGGGACCGGTCAGGTCGGGCATCGAGAGCGCAATGCTAGCGGAATGCGGGTAGAAATGCTTGATCGCAGGGAGTTACGGTGATGGCGTCAACGTCCCTCTACCGTCCACAAACCCCCGCCTTGCTGACACCTTGTCCGCGGTGGTATCTTGCTGGGCGTGAAGTGGGCGCGTGCCCACTTTTTTGTTGGTGTCGCAAAAAGGGTTTCGGGACATAAACCGGCGGCTTGGCCGAAGCGAGCGGAGAGGTGAGTGCAGATGATCGCCCTGACGCTTCATCCGACCGCGGAAAAAGTGCTCGCGCTGCTCGAGGCGCACGTCGAACGCCAGGGCTACGAGCTGGTGTCGGTGGATTTTCGCAAGGGCACGCGAAATTCCCTGCTGCGGCTGCTGGTTGATAAGCCGGGTGGTGGAATTGCGCTGAGCGATCTCGAGAAGTTGAGCCCGGCGCTCGGCGATTTGCTCGACGTGTACGACCCCGTCGAAGGGCGCTACACGCTGGAGGTCGCGTCGCCGGGAATCAACCGGCCATTGCGCAAGCTTGAGCATTTCGAGGCGGTGAAGGGCGAGCGGGTCAAGGTGCGGACGCATCGCGCACGCGACGGGCAGAAGTCCTTCGTGGGCAAGTTGGTGAGCGTCGGCGAGAGTGGAATCGAGCTTGACGACGAGACCAGCCGCAAGCGGCAGACGATTGGTTTCGACGAGATGACTGGAGCTAATTACGAGTATGACTTTGACAAGTAGATGCATCGGCTCCCACTCGAGCGGAGCAACTAAAACTATTGGCGCGCAGCGCTTTGCGCGCCCCGGGGAGGCGTTATGCAGATCGATCTGAACCGGGTAATCGAGCAGGTAAGCAAGGAAAAAGGCATCGACAAGACGATCGTGATCAACGCGGTCGAGGAGATGATGCATTCGGCGGCGCGGCGCACCTTCGGCCCCGACCGCAATATCGAGTCGCGCTTCAATCCGGAGCTCGGCGAAATCGAGTTGTTCGAAATCAAGACCGTCGTCGAGAAGGTCGCCAACGCGGCTGCCGAGGCCAACGTCGCCGAGGCGCGCGCGAAATACGATCCCGAAGCGGAAGTCGGCGACGAAATTCTGATCAAGCTCGACACCGCCACGATGGGTCGGATCGCGGCTCAAGCGGCCAAGCAAAATCTCATCCAGCACATCCGCGACGCCGAGCGCAAACAGATTTTCAACGAGTTCAAGGATCGCAAGCAGGAAGTCGTCTCCGGCATTGTGCAGCGCTTCGAGCGCAAGAACATGATCGTCAACCTCGGCCGCACCGAGGCGATCCTGCCCGAGAAGGAACAGATTCCGCACGAGCGCTATCGCCAGGGCGATCGCATCCGCGCGCTGATTCTCGACGTCGATCTTTCCGAGAAGGGACTTTCGATCGTGCTCTCGCGCACCTCGAACGACTTCCTGATGAAGCTGTTCGAGCAGGAGGTGCCGGAGATTTACGAGGGTATCGTCGAGATTCGCCAGAGCGCGCGCGAGCCGGGCGGCCGCGCCAAGGTCGCCGTGTACTCGAAAGACTCGGACGTTGATCCGGTCGGCGCATGCGTCGGGATGAAGGGCACGCGTGTGCAATCCGTCGTGCAGGAACTCCGCGGCGAGAAGATCGACATCGTGCCGTGGACCGACGATCAGGCCGAGCTGGTATGCCGCGCACTCGCGCCGGCGAAAGTCTCGAAGGTGATAATCGACGAGGACGAGCATGCGATGGAAGTGATCGTTCCCGACGATCAACTGTCGTTGGCGATTGGCAAGCGCGGCCAGAACGTACGCCTCGCTCATCGCCTCACTGGATGGAAGCTCGACGTTCGCAGCGAGGCGGAGGCCGAAGAAGAGGCCCGCTCGGCGCGCGCGTCGCTTAATGCGATCCCCGGCATCGGCGATATCAACGCCGAGCTGCTCTACCAATGGGGCTTCCGCTCGGCCGAGCAACTGGCGGAGGCCGACGAGACCGCCTTCGACGTCGAGGGAATCAGCGCCGAGCGCGCGACCCAGATAATCAACGCGGCGCGCGATCACGTCGCTAACAAGAAGGTCATTGCTGCCGAAAAGGCGGCGGCTGCGGAAGAAGCGGCAACTGCCGCGGCCGCCGCGGCGGCTGACGCTGCGCAGGCTGCGGCCGAACTGGCTGCCGCCACCGAAGCGGAAGGCGCGGAGGCGGCGAGCGAGACGATCGTCGAGGAATCGGCGCCCGCTGCCGCCACCGAAGATGCGGGAGAAAAATAACGCGCCCGAGCGCACCTGCATCGGATGTATGCAGCGGGACGCGAAGGCGTCGATGGTGCGAATCGCGGTTGTGAACGAACATGCCGAAGTGGATTTCGAGGCGCGCAGGGCAGGGCGCGGCGGCTATTTGCATCCGGCGCCCGAATGCGTCGAGCGGTTCGTCGGTCTAAAGGTTAAGGAATTTCGTGCGCTCCGGCGGAAAATTGAACGTCCCGAGCGCCTTGAAATAGCGGCGGCAATTAAACAGCGACTGGATAGAAACTCAAAGGTCGAATAGTATAACTGGGATGGCGCGAAAGCGGATCAAAACTCTTGCTAGTGAATGGGGATTCCCGGTCGAGGATTTGCTCGCCGGATGCGCCCGCCTGAAACTCGGCCACACGCAGTCCGAGTCGAGTCTTCTCTCGCCCGAAGAGGCCGACCGCCTCAAGGCCGACCTCGACGAGCAGGTACATCGCGCGACGATTCTGCGTCGCGAAACCGTGCTCGAAACGAGCAGCGGAAAAATTCTCGAGAAGCGCCTCAACGCCACCGTGATGCGCCGGCGTCATGCCGAGGGCGGCCAGCCCTTGGGCGGCGACACGCCTTTCCATTTTGAAGTCGAAGAAAGTCGCGACGATTCCTTCGTGTCGCCGTTTCTCGGCGATTCACCCGCGGAGCCCGAAACCCCGGTCATGTTCGATTCGCATCATCCCGAGCCTGCGCCAGCGGAGTCGCATCGCGCGCCCGCGCCGCCCGTCGTCAACCCTGAGCCCGAAATCGAAGAAATTGGTGCGGCTGACTACGAGGCCCATCTGCCCGAGGCCGCCATCCATACCAAAGATGAGGAACCGGAGCCCGAGCCCAGATTTGTACCGCCCGAGCCCGAGCAGGAACCCGTCGTCGTCGAAGCCGCGCCCGCACCTGAAGCGCCTCCTGCCGCGCCGTCGTCGCGTTTCGGCTATCGCACGGATCGTGTGCGTCCGGCGGAAACTGGAGACCGTGGCTCGATCAACCTGACGCGCGGTTCTCAGACCGGCCCGACTCTCGACGACGGACAGAAGGGACCCAAGGTTCTCGGCAAGATCGATCTGCGCCCGAAGGCGCCGCCGCCCCGTCCCGCGTCGCCCGGTTCCCGTACCGCGGCGGGCGCGCCGAGTGCGCGGCCCGGTCTGACAGGACGCTTCGCGCCGCAACCGCAACCGGCACAGCCGGGGGACGGCGGACCGCAGCTTACCCCCGACCAACTCGCGGCTAATAAGCCGGGCGCCCGCGGCGGAATCAAGAAAAAGAAGGTCGTCAAGAAGGGCAGCACCGACCTCGCCGCCGAGCGCGAGATGCGCGGGCTGCGTGTGCCGAAGAAGCGCCGCGCTCTCCCCGGCAAGGAACAGCGCAAGACCGAGATCACGACGCCCAAGGCCTCCAAGCGCGTCGTCCGTATCACCGAGGGCGTCACCGTCGGCGACCTCGGGCGCTCGATGGGCGTCAAGGCCGGCGACCTGATCAAGAAATTGATGGAGCTCGGCCAGATGGCGACGCTCAACCAGGTGCTCAACGTCAACACCGCCACGCTGCTCGCCGGCGAGTTCGGCTACAGCGTCGAGAATGTATCCTTCGACGCCGAACAGGTCATCGAAGAGGCACCAGAAGAAGTGGTCGCGGGCGAGATGGTCACGCGGCCGCCGGTAGTCACCGTGATGGGCCACGTCGATCACGGCAAGACCTCGCTGCTCGACGCGATTCGCCACACCAACGTGACGGCGCGCGAGTTCGGCGGTATCACGCAGCACATCGGCGCGTACACCGTCGAGGCCAACGGCCGAACTATCGCGTTCGTCGATACCCCCGGCCATGAGGCGTTCACTGCGATGCGCGCGCGCGGCGCCAAGGTCACCGACATCGTCGTGCTGGTGGTCGCCGCCAACGAGGGCGTGATGCCGCAGACGCAGGAGGCGATCAACCACGCGCGTGCCGCGAATGTTCCGATAATCGTCGCGATCAACAAAATCGATTTGCCCGACGCCAACCTCGACAACGTCAAGCAGCGCCTCACCCAGGTAGGTCTGGTGCCTGAAGACTACGGCGGCGACGTCATCACCGTGCCGGTCTCGGCCCGCACCGGCGTCGGAATCGACAAGCTGCTCGAAATGATTCTGCTGCAGGCCGATGTGATGGAGCTCAAAGCCAACCCGTCGCGGCCCGCGCGCGGCACGATTATCGAGTCGCAACTGGATCGCGGACGCGGCCCGGTCGCCACCGTGCTCATTCAGGAAGGCACGCTGCATCAGGGCGATCCTTTCGTCAGCGGAACGTCTTACGGACGCGTGCGCGCGATGCAAAACCATCTCGGCCAGCGCCTCACCGAGGCGGGTCCGTTGACGCCGGTCGAAATTTTCGGTCTCTCGACCGTGCCCGAACCCGGCACCGTGTTCACCGCGGTGGTCGAGGAATCGAAGGCGCGGCAGGTCGCCGAGTATCGCCGCTCGAAACAGCGCGAGGGCGAACTCACCAAGACCAGCCGCATCTCGCTCGAAGACTTGAGCCAGCGGATGGCGGCGGGCGAGGTCAAGGAACTCAAGGTAATTCTGAAGGGCGACGTGCAGGGTTCGGTCGAAGCATTGGCCGACGCGCTCGCACGCCTCTCGACCGACGAAGTCAAGCTCGAAGTGATTCACGCCTCAGCCGGCGCGATCTCGGAAACCGACGTAACGCTCGCATCGGCTTCCAAAGCCATCATAATCGGCTTCAATATCCGCCCCGAGCCGAAGGCCGCGAACCTCGCCGAGAAAGAAGGCGTCGAGATTCGCCTCTATACAATCATTTACGAAGCGATCAACGACATGCGCGAAGCGATGGAAGGTCTGCTCGCGCCGACCTATCGCGAGAAGGCGCTCGGCCGCGCCGAAGTCCGCAAGATTTTCAACGTGCCCGGCGCCACCGTCGCCGGATGCATGGTCGTCGATGGCAAGATCGTGCGCAGCGCGCGCGCGCGGCTGGTGCGTGACGGGCGCCCGGTGTGGGAGGGCAAGCTCGCCACGCTCAAGCGCTTCAAGGACGACGCGCGCGAAGTCGCGCAGGGCTACGAATGCGGTATCGCGCTCGAAAATTTCAACGACGTGAAACCCGACGACATAATCGAAGCTTTCGAGATGGAAGCGATTCTACGCAAGCTCGCCGCGCCAACTCCTCAGACGGTGCGCGGCCAGGCAGCGGTCGAAAAGCAGCTTCAGCCTTAGACTGCGGGTTGGTAGGTCGTTCCGGGCGCGCGATGTGCGCGTTGGCGGAGGGGGCGTATTGCTATGGTCGTCGGCATCATGCGGCTGACCCTGTTTCTGCCGGAAAATCATTCGCTCAAGGGCAAGCGACAGGTGCTGCGCGCGATCAAGAGTCGCGTCCAGAACAAGTTCAACGTCTCGATCGCCGAGTCCGACAACCACGACATGTGGCAGCGCGCCGAGTTGGGCATCGCGCAGGTTGGCAGCGACCGCGCGTTCGTGGACAAGGCGCTGCGCGAGGTCGTGAACTTTATCGATTCGCTGGGCCTGGTCCCGCTCGGCGAAGAGCAGCTAGAGATCATCAACTGCTGACACCGGTGAAGAACGTTGCCTGAAGGCCGAAGACCGGAACGCGTCGCCGAAGCTGTCTTGCGAGAGCTGTCGGGCCTGCTCGTGCGCGACCTGCGCGACCCACGCCTGCGCGGCATCACGCTCACGGGCGTCAGGATGGACGACGACCTGCGCCACGGCCGCGTGTACTTCTCGCACCTGGAAGGCTCGATTCGCGCCTCCGCCGCAATCGCCGGCTTCAAAAGCGCCAGCGGCTTCATAAGACGCGAAATCGGCAAGTCGCTGGGCCTGAGATACACCCCAGAACTCGACTTCGAATTCGACCCCGCCCTCGAACGCGCCGCCCGCATCGACGCGCTGCTCAAGCAAACGTCACCGAAAGACTAATTGAATGTGAAACCCACCGTGGGTTTCACGCTTCCCTGGGCACGGGTGACCCCTGCACCCAGTGAAAGAAATCGCGAAATGTTGAGGACAACCTTTCGCTATCGGGTTCGAAGGAGACGGCGGGGAATTACCTCGCCCGTTACTTCACGGGAGAGGGGCCGGCGGGCGCAGCCGCCGGCAGGTGAGGGTTCCGCGATTCAAGATGAAAGTGAGCAACGTCGCTACTTGTCCCTGTCTAGTCTTTCCGTGTCGTTCCGTCTTTGTGTCATTCTAGAGCGAAAGCTGCTGTAGCGAAGAATCCCGGCTTTTTCCTGGCCTAAATACCGAGCACTTCCGCTGCGCCATCACTTCTCATTCAATCTGGAAAAACGGCGCCAGGACCGTCCCCGATCTCCCGGGCCGTGAGTCAGCGCTTGCGTTTATCTGGATGCGGAAGGATGTCGCCCTCAACCCGGGGCAGATCGTCAGTCGTGTCGAACCACGACAGCTTGCTCTCGATCCATTGATGAATCTGCGGACGGAGCCGCTCCGGCTCGTCAAACGTGCCGACTCTGATCGAGAAATACCTTCCGTTTTTCGCCAGCGGATGAGTTGGCGCGAGATACTCTCCGTACAATCCGGCGCCGCACTTGCCGCAGAAGTGACTCCGTCCCGTGGCCGAAGTCGGATAGATGGCCGGGACGCCATTCGTCAGCCGGAATCCATCGCCCGCAACTGCGGCGTTCAGCAGCACGGGAGCGCCGCTGCTCCGCCGACACCGACCGCAGTGACAATAGATGACGTCGAAGACGCTATCGACTTCGTATCGGATCGATCCGCAGAGGCAGCCGCCACTGAATGGACCAACAATCATCTTGGCTGATTCTAACGCCGGACAACCGTTTCGCGCGAGAGCGCTTTTGCAAGCAGGGCACTCACTTCGACAACATCCGCTCGCGATTCTCTGATTTCTCGCCGCGCTCCAGCAGCGGCTCGACATCGCCCGTGATCAGTCGCGCGCCTCGATCGTTGCGGAGGTACATCCACGCCCATTCGACGATCACGATGAACCGGTTGCGGAATCCGATCAGAAAGAAAATGTGCACGAACAACCACATCAGCCATGCGATCAGCCCGCTGAGATGCAGCCCCGCGATATCGGCGACGGCGGCCGCCTTGCCAATCGTCGCCAGCGTCCCCTTGTCGCGGTAATGAAACGGAATCGTCGGCTCGCCACGAATCTGCCGGAGGACGTTCTTCGCCGCATGCCGCCCTTCCTGCATGGCAGCCGGCGACAATCCCGGCACCGGCTTCCCGTCTGACTTGATCGACGCCAGATCGCCAATCACGAACACGCCGTCCGCGCCCGGCACCGACAGATCCTGATTCACGATCACGCGCCCCGCGCGATCGAGCCCAACGTCCGTAGTGGCTCCCAGAGCCTTCCCCAGCGGCGATGCGGCCACGCCCGCCGCCCAGATCACCGTGCGCGAGTCGAGTCGCATGCCGCCGTGCGTGACGCCGCGATCGTCCACCGCCGTCACCGGAGAGTCCGTGATCACCTCGACGCCCAGCCGCTCCAGTTGCCGCCGCGCGCTAACCGACGATTGCAGGGACATTGCAGGCAGCACCTTCGGGCCCGCTTCGATTAGTACGATGCGCGCGTTGCTGGGATCGATTTTTCTAAAATCGCGCTCGAGCACGCGCCGCGAAATCTCCGCCAGCGCCCCCGCCATCTCGACCCCCGTCGGCCCGGCGCCGATTATCACGAACGTCATCCAGTTCGCGACTTCCGCCTCGTCAACTTCGCGCTCTGCCGCTTCGTACGCGACCAGCACGCGCCGCCGTATCTCGACCGCATCCTCGAGCGTCTTCAAACCCGGCGCGGGCTCGAGCCATTCGCCATGCCCGAAGTACGAATGCGTCGCGCCGCTCGCGACGATCAGGTAGTCGTACGCCACCTCGCCGTCGAATAGCTGCACGATCCTTCGCCGCGTATCGATAGACGACGCCTCGCCGAGCATCACGCTCGCATTGCGCTGGCGCCGCAGTATGCGTCGTATCGGCGACGCGATGTCGCTCGGATTCAGCGCCGCGGTCGCCACCTGGTAGAGCAGCGGTTGAAACAGATGATGGTTGCGGCGGTCGATCATCGTCAACCTGACCGGCGCGCGTTTGAGCTCCCGCGCCGCGGCGATTCCGCCGAATCCGCCGCCAATGATCACGACGTGCTTAACTGGAGCAACAGAATCCATAACAGTGATCGTATCCGAATACCGGGTGCAGGGGTCACCCCTGCCGCGGGTCCGGGGCGCGCAGCCCCGCATAACAATGTTAAGCTCGTATGGATCTATGAACGCAGTTCTGTTGGTGGACAAGCCCGCCGGAATCTCGTCGGCGGAGGTCGTGCGCCGCGTCAAATCACGCGTCAAGCCGGCCCGCGTCGGACATCTCGGCACCCTCGATCCCTTCGCGACCGGGCTCTTGCCGATCATGATTGGCGAGGCGACCAAACTCGCACCGTTCATCGACGCCGGCGACAAGGAATACGCGGGCCTGATCCGGCTCGGCGTCGAGACCGACACGCTCGATCGCGACGGCGCCGAAGTCCACCGCGCCGAGGTGCCCGCAATCTCGGCCGATCAGCTCGCGATGGTCGCCGCGCAGTTCACCGGCGCTATCGAGCAGATTCCTCCCGTGTATTCCGCGATCAAGCGTGCCGGCGTGCCGCTCTACCGGCTCGCACGCCGGGGTGACGACGTTGCGCCGCCCGACAAGCGGAGCGTCGAGATCAAGCGCCTCGATCTCATCTGCGAAGCGCCCGACGCGATTCGGTTCGTCGCGACATGCTCGCCCGGCACCTACGCGCGTTCCCTTGCGCGCGACATCGGCGTCGCACTCGGCACAGTCGCACATCTCGACGCACTCCGCCGCACCCGCAACGGCGCCTTCTCGATTGGCGAGGCGATGCCGCTAAGCGATATTCTCGAGTCCCTCGACTCGGGCGCGCCGCCGCTCCGCGTGATTAATCTTCGCGACGCACTCGTCGGCCTTCCGGAGGTGGTTGTCGATACCGCCGCGGAGAAACGCCTGCGCAACGGCGACTCGCGCGCGCTCGACTCTCAGGTTCCGAACGTCGGAGCGCTATTCAAGGTGATATCCAACAGCGGCGAACTGATAGCAGTCGCGCGGGCGACCTCCCGCGTGACGGCGATAGTCGAGCGAATTTTCAACCCGTAAGCGGATTCGTGGATCGCGACCTGGCGGGGTGTGCATCTTGAACCGCAGAACCCTTACCGCTGGCCGCCGTCGCGGCCAGCCGCCTCTCCCGTAAGAAATAACGGGCGAGGTAATTTCCCTCCGCCGCCTCACCCTGAACCTGAGAGCGAAATGTCGTCCTCGACATTTCGCGATTTCTTCTCACCGGGTGCAGGGGTCACCCCTGCCCAGGGAAGCATGAAACCCACGGTGGGTTTCATTACGATAACGTTCCTCCTTTTTCCGTTAGCTTTACTCCCCCCTCCGGCTCTGTTAGGTTGGTCGGCTAAAGATAAAGGAAAAAGGGAAAGTAAGAACTCCGAATGCCTCTTCCATCAGCCCGTAAGCGGGAAGTCATCCAAGCCAACGCTCGAACCACCAATGACAGTGGCTCGCCTGAAGTTCAGGTCGCGCTACTTTCGGCCCGGATCGACCAGTTGACCGAGCATCTCGCGGCGCACAAGAAGGATCATCACACGCGCCGTGGTCTGTTGCGATTGGTCGGCAAGCGTCGTCGGCTGCTTGATTACCTGCATTCGCGCGATTTCTCGCGCTACAAAGGGCTGATCGACAAGCTGGGCATCCGGAGATAGGCCGCACATATTCTGCCGCGCCGCCCTCAACACATCGGGCGCGCGGGCCTTGGCTGCCATCTGGCAGGAAACAAGGCGCGTCCCCTGTGACGCCTCGCGGGCAATCGAAAAACCGCAATCGTCGCGCGGCCTCAGATCCTCCCTCAGGTAATCGCTAATGTACGAAAAACTCGAAATTGATTTCGCGGGGCGCAAGCTCTCGCTCGAAACCGGCCGCCTCGCCAAGCAGGCGCATGGCAGCGTGCTCGCGACTTACGGCGACACTGTCGTCCTCGCGACCGCGGTCTCCCAGTATGAAGCCCGGCCCAACATGGACTTCCTGCCACTCACAGTGGACTACGTCGAGAAGACGTTCGCCGCCGGCAAGATTCCCGGCGGCTTTTTCAAGCGCGAAGGGCGCGCCTCCGAAAAGGAAATTCTTACCTCGCGCCTGATCGACCGCGCGATGCGCCCGTTGTTTCCCAAGGGCTACGATCGCGAAACCCAAATTATCACGACCGTCCTCTCCGCCGATCGCGACAACGATTCCGACATGCTCTCGCTCATCGCCACGTCGGCCGCCCTGATGGTCTCCGACATCCCGCACAAGGGCCCGGTGGCTTCGGTCAGGATGGGCCGCGTCGAGGGTAAAATCGTCGTCAATCCAACTTTCACCGAGCTCGAGGGCAGCGATGTGTCGCTGGTCGTCGCCGCCAGTCCTGAGTCGATCATGATGCTCGAGGGCGGCGCGCAGATTGTTGACGAAGAGGTCATACTCGAAGCGCTGTTTGCGGCGCATGAGGCGATGCAGCCGATATTCGCGATGCAGGAAGAGCTGCAACGCCGCGCGGGCAAGCCCAAGCGCGAGTTCGCGGTCAAGGAACGCGATGCCGCATTGTTGAAGGCGGTCGAAAAGAGCATCGGCGACGGAATCGAAAAAGCGCTCGCCACCAAGGGCAAGAAAGAGCGCGCCGCTGCGGTCTATGCGGTCAGCGACAAAGTGGTCGCAGATCTCGCCGAGAAGTTCCCCGACCGCGCCAAGGAAATCATCGACGCCTGCGACTACCTCGTCCGCACGCGCGTCCGCCTCGCGATTCTCGACGACGACAAGCGCATCGACGATCGCAAGTCCACCGACATCCGGCCGATCAGCGCCGACGTGCAGGTGCTCCCGCGCACACACGGCTCCGCGGTCTTCACCCGCGGCGAGACCCAGGCGCTCGCGACCGTCACGCTCGGCACGTCCTCCGATGAACAGAAGATCGACGCGCTGCTCGGCGAGCGCTTCAAGAAATTCCTGCTGCACTATAACTTTCCGCCATTCTCGACCGGCGAGGTGAAGTTCCTGCGCGCGCCGTCGCGGCGCGAAATCGGTCACGGCGCACTCGCCGAACGCGCACTGTCTCCGATACTGCCCGACGAAGCCGACTTCCCGTACACGATTCGCGTCGTGTCCGACGTGCTCGAATCCAACGGCAGCTCCTCGATGGCCACCGTATGCGGTGGCAGCCTCGCGCTGATGGATGCGGGCGTGCCGACCAAGGCGCCGGTCGCGGGCATCGCGATGGGCCTGGTGAAGGAGGGCGACAAGGTCCGCGTGCTCACCGACATCCTCGGCGACGAGGACCATCTCGGCGACATGGACTTCAAGGTCGCCGGCACCAAGTCCGGCGTCACCGCGATCCAGATGGACAACAAGGCGGGCGGCGTGTCGAAGGACATAATGCGCCAGGCGCTGCATCAGGCGCGCGACGCGCGGCTGCACATTCTTGGCATCATGGAAAAAGCGCTGCCCACTGCGCGCAAGGACGTCTCCAGCTACGCGCCGCGAATCGTCACCCTGCACATCAAGCCCGACAAGATTCGCGAAGTGATCGGCCCGGGCGGCAAAGTCATCCGCGGACTGGTCGAGCAGACCGGCTGTAAGATCGATATCGAGGACGACGGCACGGTGCTGATAGCGTCGGCGGACGGGACCGCGATGGAAAAAGCGATCAGCATGATCCAGGCGATCACCGCCGAGCCCGAAGTCGGCAAAATCTACGACGGCGTGGTCCGCAAGATCGTCGAGTTCGGCGCCTTCGTCGAGATAATGCCGGGCACCGATGGCCTCCTGCACATCTCGCAAATCTCGAACGAGCGCATCCGCCGGGTCGAAGACGTGCTGCACGAAGGCGACGAGATCAAAGTGAAAGTGCTCGACGTCGATCGCAGCGGCAAAATCCGGCTCTCGATGCGCGAGGCCGAGCAGGAACCCAACAAGGGAAATTAGTCGGCTGATGATTCAAAAGAGTGTTATCGGAAACGGCGTGCGCATTCTCACCGAGGCGATGCCGCAGGTCGTTTCCTCGTCTATCGGCATCTGGGTCGAGAACGGCTCGCGCTACGAGGAGCCGGCCGAAAACGGCACCTCGCACTTCATCGAGCACCTGCTGTTCAAGGGCACGAAGAAGCGCACCGCCGCGCAAATCGCCGAGGCCTTCGACGCCGTCGGCGGCGTGCTCAACGCCTTCACCGGCAAGGAGTACACCTGCTACTACGCCAAGGTGCTCGGCAAGGACCTCGAGATGGCGACGGAGGTGCTCGCGGATATTTTCCTCGAATCGACCTTCGATTCCGAGGAGATAGAGCGCGAGCGCCAGGTCGTCCTGCAGGAAATCTCGCAGGCAGAGGACACGCCCGACGATTTCATCCACGACCTCTTCAACGAAGAATTCTGGAAGGGTCATCCGCTCGCGCTGCCGATTTTCGGCTCGGTCGCGACGGTAAATAAAATTGACCGCGAGCAGTTGATCTCGTTCATGGCGGCGCGCTACCGCTCCAGCCGCGTCTTCATCGCCGCCGCCGGCCAGGTCGAGCACGAACGCCTAACTGCGAAATGCGCCGGGCTGTTCGGCGGCGTCGCGGGCGACGGCAAGGTCGAAAAATTCACGCCGCCAATCGACCATCCTCTGGTGCTGACGCGCGAGAAGAAACTCGAGCAGGCCCACATCTGCATCGGCGGTCCCGGCATCAGCCAATCGCATCGCTTGCGCTACGCGGCCTACGTGCTCAACACCGCACTCGGCGGTGGGATGTCCTCGCGGCTGTTCCAGGAAGTCCGCGAGAAGCGGGGCCGCGTTTACAGCATCTACTCGTTCATTTCGTCGTTCATCGACTCCGGATACTTCGGCGTCTACGCCGGCACCAATCCGGAATGGGTCGACGAAGTCCTCGAAGTAACAGTCGCCGAACTCCGCAAGGTAGAGCTCAACGGCCTCGAACCGGCCGAACTCGCGCGCGCAAAAAGCCAGCTCCAGGGCAACATGCTACTGGGAATGGAATCGACCGACAGCCGCATGAACCGCCTCGCCCGCAACGAAATCTATTTCCGCCGCGACGTCCCGCTGGACGAGCTCTCAGACGGAATCGAAGCCGTAACCAACGACAACATCGTCGAGCTGGCATCAACCTGCTTCCAACCCGACAAGCTGGCGATGGTCCTCCTCGGCGATCTAAAAGGCCGAAAAATCACCCGCGAAGTCTTCGCGCCGCTAGCGTAATTGCGACTCTTACCTCTTACCTCGCCCATTTACGGGAGAGGCGGCCGGCGGGCGCAGCCGCCGGTAGGTGAGGGTTCCGCGGCTCAAGTAGATAGCATGCGCACGCAGTCTTTGTGTCATTCAGAGCGAAGCGAAGAATCCCGGATCTTCTTGGCCGTGCTGGCGACCCCAGCCATTCACGAAGCGCTCGCCCGCCAACTGCCATGAAATCCCACCGGCACCGGATGGTCGAGATGCGCCCGCGCAATCGGTCCACGCTCAATCTCCTCCGCATCGAAAATTGCGAGATGACTCGCGTTCCGATCCTCGTCGAAAATGTTCGTCAGCAAATATCCTTCGCCTTCGCCTGATCCTTCCCGCTTGGCCACGAACACCGGTTCCGCCACCGCAAAGCGCGCACCCGCCGCATAGATGTGCATTTCGCTGGTCGCATGATCGAAATGCCCGATGCCTCGATGAAAAATGTCGTCGCTGCCCGGACCGCCGATGCACGTCACAAAGCCATGCCGATAACTCAGACCCGTGCGCCGCTCGTCGATGCGCGGATACTCACATCGCTCGTCGCTCAGCCTTTCTACGGCGAAGCTGCCCGGCCTCGCCCAATTGAATTCCCAGCGCGTCAGGTACTGCGTCGCGCGCCGATGGTCAGTTGGCGTCCCGTCCGCAAGCGGAAACAACGGGACCTCCTGCTGGCAAACGTCCGCGACAATTCTGTCGCCCTCGTTGAACGCATTCATAAGATGCCAGACCATGCAGGCGTCGCCCTCAAACCAGCGGACATCTTCCGCACCTCCGTTCCTCGGCATGATTCCGACGTGAGTGCCTTTCTCCGGCTCCCACGCGATTAGCGGCGCGCCGGCCATCGCCGGCTTGATCGACACCGTCACCGGGCACATCGCGAAGATCACAAAATTCGCCGTCACTGCAAAATCATGTACCAGCGCCGGGAACGGCCCGTGGATCATTTGCGATCGAACGATCTCGCCAGATGCGTTCGCGACGTAAAGCTCGATATCGCCGGTGATTCGCCCGGTCGGAAAGTTCGCGAAGAAGATCATCTCACCCGAGTGCGGATCGATCTTTGGATGAGCCGTCATGTTGCGCGGCAGCTTGTTGTTGAACGACCAGCGACCGATCGTTTCGAGCGACGCGGGATCCAGTTCGATCGGTCCGTGTCCTTCTTCCAGCGCCAACAGCTTGTTCGCATGCCACACGATGTTCGTATTCGCGACGCCGTCCGTTTGCATTCCAGCGACACTCGAATCCGAATCCGACGGAACGCCCGAAGTGCCGAACAGCGCTCGGCCCGCCGCGTGCTCGAGATTCCACTGCTGCGTGCGCACCCAACGGTTGCGGTATGAGACCTTGCCCGCGCGCACGCGGAACGCATGCACCATTCCGTCCCCGTTCAGCGGGTTGTAGTTTCCGCGCGGCGCAAACTGCGGATTAGGTCCGATGCGATAGAAGGTGCCGTTGAGCTCCGCCGGAACCACGCCCTCAATCCTCAAATCCGCGCAGTCGCATTCCATGCGAATTGGCTCAAACCCTTTCGACAAATAAGGATCGTTCGAAATCGCGCTCGCCATTTTCCGCCTCCACCTCGTTCGCTAACAGGCGGCGCGCGCCGCTCGCAACGCAGAAGCCCCCTTGATTTTCATTTTTGATTGCTCCGCAGCCACTCGGCTGAATAAATCTTTTCTGTCAATACCTTGGAGACGCCTTCGCGTAGTCATATCCGTGCGAGGCTTGCCATCGCCCACTCAATTCGCGAGATTGCAACGATGCGACCGACAGTGAAAATTGCGCGCCTTCGGAAAAGCGCACTGCCGCTCCCCGCCTATCAGAGCGAGCACGCCGCCGGCCTCGATCTGATGGCCGACATCGCTGCCCCAATCGAGATGGCGCCGCGCGAGCGGCGCGCCGTTCCCACCGGCATCGCCGTCGAGATTCCGGTCGGTTACGAAGGGCAGGTGCGGCCCCGCAGCGGCCGCGCACTGAAAGAAGGGCTCGCGCTCATCAACTCGCCCGGAACTATCGACGCCGACTATCGTGGAGAAGTTAAAGTATTACTTGTGAATTTGGGCGAGCAGCCGCTCGTGATTAAACCCGGCGATCGCATCGCCCAGCTCATCATCGCGCCCGTCAGTCGCGCCGATATCGTCGAGGTCGATGAGCTCGCGCGAACCTCGCGCGGCCCGGGCGGCTTCGGACACACCGGCCGCTGAGCGCGATCACGAAAGAGCGCGCCTCTCGATTGCGCGACCGTCCTCGCGTAATTTAGTTTTATCAGCACACAGTGAAAGACCGACCAACCGAGACCGACGCGGCATTGACCGCGGTGACGCCTATAGACGGCCGCTACCGCGCGCGCACCCGGAGCTTGGAGGCCTGGTTCAGCGAGTTCGCGCTGATTCGCTACCGCGTCCGCGTCGAAATCGAATGGTACCTGTCGCTCGCCGGGCATCCTGAGATCGGCGCATTGAAAGCGATTCCCGCCGCGACCGCGAAAAAGCTCCGCGCAGTTTACGAGGACTTCACGCTCGACGACGCGCGCCGTGTGAAGGATCTCGAAGCGACCACCAATCACAACGTCAAGGCGGTCGAGTATTTCGTCAAGGAGCGAGTCGCCGCGATCGACCGCGCGCTGCCGATCGAGATGGTGCATTTCGCATGCACCTCCGAGGACATCAACAACCTCGCCTACGCGCTCATCCTGAAAGAGTTCGTCGAGAACGATCTTACGCCGCGGCTCGAAGCGGCGAACGCGCCGATCGTCAAGCTCGCGCATCGCTACAAGGCGCATCCGATGATGGCGCGGACGCACGGCCAGGAAGCGTCGCCGACGACGGTCGGCAAGGAGATGGCGATT
The DNA here is from genome assembly GCA_963711565.1 of uncultured delta proteobacterium. GTDB lineage: Bacteria > Desulfobacterota > Binatia > Binatales > Binataceae > Binatus. The sequence goes on from CAVQEQ010000004.1 coordinate 320,542, forward strand.
TTCGCGACGCGCCTCGCGCGCCAACTCTCGCAGCTTCGCCGGCAGGAATTTCTCGGCAAGCTCAACGGCGCCGTCGGCAATTTCAATGCGCACCATTTCGCCCATCCCGAGGTCGATTGGATTGCGCACTCGCGGAATTTCGTCGAGCGCCTCGGCCTGACCTGGAATCCGCTCACCACGCAGATCGAGAGCCACGATTTTATCGCCGAACTGTTCGGCGTCCTGATGCGCATCGACACGATCCTGCTCGGCTTCTGCCGCGACATGTGGAGCTACATCTCGATCGGCTACTTCGCGCAGAAGGCCGTCGCCGGCGAGACTGGGTCGTCGGTGATGCCGCACAAGGTCAATCCGATCGACTTCGAGAACTGCGAGGGCAACCTCGGAATCGCGAGCGCACTGTTCGACCATCTCGCGCAGAAGCTGCCGGTCTCACGATGGCAGCGCGACCTGACGGACAGCACCGCGATTCGGGCGATGGGCACCGCATTCGGTCATCTGGTCGTAGCGCTGGCGTCGTTGGAGCGCGGCCTTCAGCGCGTCGAGGTCAACGAGGTGCGCATCGTCGAGGATCTCGAGGCCGAACAGGCGTGGGAGGTCGTCGCCGAGGCGATTCAGACTCTGATGCGGCGCCACGGGCTGCCGAAACCGTACGAGACGCTCAAAGAACTGACGCGCGGCCGTCGGATCGATAAACGCGTCATCGAGGAGTTCATCACGACGCTACCGCTGGATGCCGCCGCCAAGCGCGCTATGCGCGAGCTGAATCCGCGCAGTTACGTGGGACTCGCAGCGAAGCTCGTCGAGCAATTCGCGCCTAAGAACCTAACCCCTAACCCCTTCCTTCGAGGGAAGGGGAACCGGTGACTTGCACTCTATCCACAACGCCCTCGGGAACGTTTGTGGACAACTGGCGCCGGCTTCGTTGTGATGATGCGACCGGTCGGTAAGATGATTAGATTAACGTATTCCAATCGAACCGAAGGGAGAACCAACGTGGAAACGACTCCGCAAAAACTCGAAATGTTTTACGAGGGCAAGGCGAAGAAACTTTACTCCACGGCCGACCCCGACCTCGTAATCGCCTACTTCAAAGACGACGCCACCGCCTTCAACGGCAAGAAGAAGGACACCATCGAGGACAAGGGCGTGATGAACAACCGCATGTCGGAGTTGTTTTTCACGCTGCTCGAAAAGAATGGCGTCAAGACGCACTTTGTCCGCCGCCTGAACGATCGCGAGATGCTCTGCAAGCGCCTCCAGATCATTCCGGTCGAGACTGTCGTGCGGAATATCGTCGCGGGCTCGATGGCGAAACGGCTCGGGCGCGAGGAGGGCGAGCCGCTGCCGCATCCGATTGTCGAGTACTACTACAAGTCCGACGCGCTCGACGATCCGCTGATCATCGGCGAGCATGCGATCGCGTTTGGATGGGCCACCGCCGCGGAACTCAAGCAGGTTGACGAGATGGCGCTGAAGGTGAATTCGATACTGAAAAGATTTCTCGACGAGCGCGGCGTGATCCTCGTCGATTTCAAGCTCGAATTCGGACGCTACCAAGGCGAGGTTATTCTCGGCGACGAAATCTGCCCCGACACTTGCCGCTTCTGGGACAAGGCGACGCGCCAGAAGCTCGACAAGGATCGCTTCCGCCGCGATCTCGGCGGCGTCGAGGAGGCCTATCACGAGATGCTGCGCCGGGTGGAAATCTGATGGCCGACGCCGACGCGCGCGAGGGAGTGAGTTGCAAGTAAGAGTGTTCGTGACGCCCCGCAAGGGGATCCTCGACCCGCAAGGGCGCGCGGTCGAAAGTTCGCTCCAGAGTCTCGGCTTCAAAAACGTCTCAGGCGTCAAAGTCGGCAAGTACATCACGCTCGAAGTCGAAGCGCGCACTCCGTCCGACGCGCGCGACGAAGCAAAAAAAATGTGCGAGGCGCTCCTCGCCAACCCGGTGATCGAGGACTACCGCTTCGAGGTGGACGGCGAATGAAGTGGGGTGTCGTGCGCTTCCCCGGCTCGCTGGACGACGGCGACGCGCTGCATGCGCTCGCGGACGTGATGGGCCAGGACGCGCGCATCCTGTGGCACAAGGACGAATCGCTCGGCGGCGCCGAATGCATCCTGCTGCCGGGCGGCTTCAGCTACGGCGACTACCTGCGCACCGGCGCGATCGCGCGCTTCTCGCCGATCATGAAGAGCGTGGCGAAGTTCGCCGCCGACGGCGGCCTCGTCATCGGCACCTGCAACGGCTTTCAGATTCTGTGCGAGGCGCATCTGCTGCCCGGCGCGCTCACGCGCAACCGCTCGCTCTCCTTTATATGCGAGCGCGTGTGGCTCCGCGTCGAGAATGCGAGCACGCCGTTCACGCGCGCGACGAAGAATGGCGAAGTGCTGCAGTTGCCGATCAAGCACGGCGAAGGTTTGTACGTCGCGCCCGAAGATGAACTGCGCCAGATGGAAGAGCGCGGGCAGGTGATTCTGCGCTACGTCGATGCGGACGGGCGCGAGAGCGACGCGTCGAATCCCAACGGCTCGATGCGCTCGATCGCGGGCGTCGCCAACGAGCGCTTCAACGTTTTCGGTTTGATGCCGCATCCAGAGCATGCGGTAGAGCCGATGCTCGGCGGCGTCGACGGCCTCAAGATTTTTCAGTCGATTGCGGGGAGCGCGCGATGAGCGAGCGTCCCGTTTCGCTTGCGGGAGAGCCGAAAGCCGATGTCGAGCAGGCCCGCGCGTTCGGTCTTACGCCCGACGAGTTTCGCAAGATCGAAGAGATCATCGGCCGCACGCCGACCTACACCGAGCTCGGCGTTTTCTCCGTGATGTGGTCGGAGCATTGCTCGTACAAATCGTCGCGGCGTCATCTGCGGATGCTGCCGTCGAAGAGCGAACTGGTCGTGCAGGGGCCGGGCGAGAACGCCGGCGCAATCAACGTCGGCGACGGCTGGGCCGCCGTCTTCAAAATCGAAAGCCACAACCATCCGTCGTTCGTCGAGCCCTACCAGGGCGCGGCGACCGGCGTCGGCGGAATCCTGCGCGACATTTTCACGATGGGCGCGCGGCCGGTCGCGAGCATGAACTCGCTCAAGTTCGGCAGCTTCGACCATCCGCGCACGCGCTACCTGCTCGGCGGCGTGGTCGGCGGCATCGGCGGTTACGGCAACTGTGTGGGCGTGCCGACCGTCGCCGGCGAGGTGATGTTCGACGCCGCCTACAACGCAAACATCCTCGTCAACGCGTTTTGCCTCGGGCTGGTGCGCAAGGGCGAGATGATGAGCGCGAAGGCGCGCGGCGTCGGCAACCCCGTTCTTTACGTTGGCTCTGCGACGGGACGAGACGGGATTCACGGCGCGTCGATGGCGTCGGCGGAGTTCGACAAGGAGAGCGAAGCCAAGCGTCCGGCGGTGCAGGTCGGCGATCCGTTCACCGAGAAACTATTGATCGAGGCGTGCCTCGAAGCCGGCAAGACCGGCGCGATTGTCGCTATCCAGGACATGGGCGCGGCTGGCCTCACGTCGTCGTCGAGCGAGATGCCGTCGCATGGCGGGCTGGGGATCGAACTCGATCTCGACAAGGTGCCGCTGCGCGAGGCGAATCTGACGCCCTACGAAATCCTGCTCTCCGAATCGCAGGAGCGGATGCTGATCGTCGCCGAGCGCGGGCGCGAGGCGGAGCTGCAGGCGGTCTTCGAGAAGTGGGACCTGCACGCGGTGGTTATCGGGCGCATTACCGACGACCAGCGATGGCGCGCCCGATGGCACGGGCAGGTCGTCGCGGACATTCCAATCGGCGCGCTCGCCGATGACGCGCCGGTATATGATCGTCCAGCGGCGCCGCCGAAGATTCAGCCATCCGCCAAAACATCGACCGCTAAACATCCTGAGACCTCGAAAGCCCTGCGCGCGCTGCTCGACAGTCCCAACGTCGCGTCGAAGAAGTGGGTGTATCGGCAATACGATTCGATCGTGCAGAGCAATACGGTGCTGGGCCCTGGCAGTGACGCGGCCGTGCTGCGAATCAAGAATTCGCGGCGCGCGATGGCGCTCAAAGTCGATTCGAATCCGCGCGCGTGCGCGCTCGACCCTTATCTCGGCGCGATCGGCGTCGTCTGCGAAGCAGCGCGCAACGTCGCGTGCGCCGGGGCGCGTCCGGTGGGAATCACCAATTGCCTCAACTACGGCAATCCCGAACGGCCCGAGGTGATGTGGCAGTTTATCCGCGGCGTCGAGGGCTTGCGCGACGCGTCGCTCGCGTTCGGCGCGCCGGTGGTCAGCGGCAACGTGAGCTTTTACAACGAAACCGAAGGCCACGCGATTCCGCCGACGCCAACGATTGCCGTGCTGGGCGTGATGATCGACGTGGCTAAACACGTCACGCAGTTTTTCAAGAACCCCGGCGACGTAATCGCATTGGTTCGCACCGCAATGCCTTCCTTGGCCGCGAGCGAGTATTCGGCCCTCTTCGGAATCGACGGCGGGAGCCTCAATCCGATTGACCTGGCGCTGGAATCCGCCCTTATCGAGGGGTTGGTTGAAGGCAGTGAACAGGGGCTGATAAGATCGGCTCACGATATCGCCGAGGGCGGGCTTGCGGTGGCATTGGCCGAAGCCTGTTTCAATCCGCGGGCGATTCTGGGAGCCGAAGTTTTGCTTGGGCGAGCTGGAAACGCTGACGCGGTTTTTTTCGGTGAAGGTGCTTCAACCGTGATTTTGTCCGTCGCTCCAGGCGACGTGGCCCGCGTCGAGAAATTATTTGCGGGCCACGGGTTGGAGTTTGCGGTTGTCGGAAAAGTGATCGCCGATCCGCGGCTCAAGCTCGGGTCGCTCGACGAAAGCGTTTCCGAATTGCAGCGAATTTACGAAGACGCGATTCCAGGGAGGCTCAGAAGCGATGACTGAAGAAGATTCGGTCCTTGCGGTCGAAGCAGTCGAAGAATCGCCACTCAACGTCTTCCACGAGGAGTGCGGCGTGTTCGGCGTTTACCGCCATCCCGAAGCCGCCAACCTCGCCTACCTCGGTCTCTACGCGCAGCAGCATCGCGGGCAGGAGTCGGCGGGTATCGTCTCGTCCAACGGCAAGTCGCTCATCTCGCATCGCGGGATGGGCCTGGTCGCCGATGTTTTCAACAACACAATCATCGAGGCGCTCGAAGGCACCAGCGCAATTGGGCACAACCGCTACTCAACCACCGGCTCGACGACGATCGGCAACTGCCAGCCGCTGGTGGTCGAGTACGCGCGCGGCGGGCTGGCGCTCGCGCATAACGGCAACCTGGTAAATTTCACCGAACTGCGCGAACGGCTCGAGTTCGACGGGCTCGATTTTCCAGTCGTCGTCGGACAGCGAGGTGATGATTCATCTGATCGCGGCGTCGCACGCGCCCACCCTGCCGGAGCGTGTCGCCGAAGCATTGGCGCAAGTGCGCGGCGCGTATTCGCTGGTGGTGCTGACCGAAGATTCGTTGATCGCGGTGCGCGATCCGCACGGCTTCCGGCCGCTGGTGCTAGGCAACCTCAACGGTGCGACCATCGTGGCGTCCGAGACCTGCGCGCTGGATTTGGTGCGCGCCGAATATGTTCGCGAGATCAATCCCGGCGAGATGATCGTCGTCGATGAAGGCGGGCTGCGCTCGATGAGTCCGTTCGCGCATGCGCCGACCAAGCGATGCATCTTCGAGTACGTCTATTTCTCGCGGCCCGACAGCCAGGTTTACAGCCGCAACGTGTATCAAGTTCGCAAGCAGCATGGCCGCGCGCTCGCGCGCGAGGCGCCGGCCGAGGCGGACATCGTCGTGCCCGTGCCAGATTCGGGCACGCCCGCCGCGCTCGGCTACGCCGAAGAATCGGGAATCCCGTTCGAGATGGGTCTCGTGCGCAGCCATTACGTCGGCCGCACGTTTATCGAGCCGCGCTCGTCGATTCGCCATTTTGGCGTGAAGATCAAATTCAACCCGGTGGCGGAATTGCTGCGCGGCAAGCGAATCGTGCTGATCGAAGACTCACTGGTGCGCGGCACCACGCTCAGCAAAGTGATCCCGATGCTGCGGCAGGCGGGCGCGCGCGAGGTTCACATGCGCATCGCGGCGCCTCCCACCACCAACTCATGTTTCTACGGAATCGACACGCCCACGCGCGAGGAACTGCTGGCGTCGTCGCATTCGATCGAAGAGATCCGCCGCTATATCACTGCCGACTCGCTCGCCTACCTGAGTTGGGATGGGCTGTACTCGTTCAACGGCGAGAGCCGCGAGGGATTTTGCGACGCGTGCTTCACCGGCAATTACCCGGTCGAGATTCCGCGCGACACCACGCCCGCGCAGTTGCATCTTTTTCTCGCCAATGAGGACGGGTTGAAAGCGGATCGGCGCTAGCCCATCCTGCGATTGCCTTCCCTTTAAACGTCAACGCTACGATTCGCAGGTGGCGATGTCCTCGATGAATTCTTTCATCGGCCGCTTCGACACCAGGATGCAGATAAAGCCGCCCCGCGGCGGGTAGCTCAGGCAGATGCTGTATCCCTTGTACTCGTAGTAATGATGGATCCCAACTTCCTGCATCTCGCCGTCAGGCGGCTGCAGCCCGTGCGACTTCATGTAAGTGCACAGGATCGTCCCCATGTCGCCGCGATAGAAGGTGTAAGCGACCGAGGTCCCATCCGCCAGCCGATCGATCCGTCCGCCCATCAGCTTGTAGCCGACCGGCCGAAAGTTCCACAGGAATCCCGGCAGGTTGTGATCGATGTAGGCGTCCGAAAGGTCGGCGGGCAGCGTCGATTTGACGTTGGGCTCAAAGCGCTGGGCGAAGGTGTCGTAGTGCTGGATTGCTACGTCGAACGGAGGGATTGCCTGCGCCGGGGGCGGGCCGCCGACACCATGCAGTATCACGAACACGAAGACCGCGGCCGCGGCGATTGCCACCGGCGCCCACATTCGCGCGCGGCGAATCGAATACCACGGCGCGCGATCCGCGCCGGCCGAGCGATCGCTTCCGCGTGTCCCTGACTTTGAGGCGCCAGCCGCATCGACAGCGTCGAGCGCGGCGAGGATCGATCCCCGCACTATCGCCGGCGTCTTGCGCATCGCGGCGCGCTCGCGCAGCAGCGCCTTGACCGCGCGCTCCTCGGCAAAGCGTGCGCGACAATTGACGCATCCCGCCAGATGCTCCTCGGCCTCGCGCAACTCTGCCGCGCTCAACTCGCCGTCAACATGAGCTGACAGGTACTTCTCGATGTAGGTGGCGCAATCCACTTTCTTTATCGTGCTCTTCTCGCTTCACTCCAACCGTCAGGCTTAGCCGGTGTCAAGACCGTATTATTCCATGCTCTTTGGCGAAGCTCGTTAGCGCCTCGCGCAGCATCGCGCGTCCCCGCGACACCCGCGATTTTACGGTACCGATTGGTATGTCGAGAACCCCCGAAACCTCCTGGTAGCTTAGTTCTTGTACATCGACGAGCAGAATCGCTTCGCGGAATTCCCCCGGCAGGCTCGCCAGCGCCGTCTCGACCTCACCCTCCATCCCTTGTCCCGAGAGCAAAGCCTCGGGATTCGATCCCGCCGGATCGACGCGCAGGCTTTCGCCCTCGACCTTGCGCTCGAACTCCTCGGCCGACGAGGCCGGCTGCTCGCGCGAGGACTTGCGATAGCCGTTGCGAAAGTTGTTGAACAGGATGGTGAGCATCCATGCGCGGCAATTCGTTCCGCTCTCGAACTGATGAAAGAAACGGTACGCACGCAGCACCGTCTCCTGCAGCAAATCGTTGGCGTCGTCGGGATTGCGCGCCAGCCGGATCGCCATCGTGTACAACGAGTCGAGATGAGGCAACGCCTCGTCTTCGAATCGCTTGCGCCGATCCGCGCCGGTGCCGCTTTTGTCCGCCATATGCCGATTTCAGAACCATAGCATCCCGCGTTAGTGAAATCTTGCATAGCAAGGAAATGTTCCCACTAGCTCTTGTTGGATTAGTACGTTTAGACTGTTAGAAGCAGCCGTAGTAGTTTCGGCGTGCGAAACAAACAGCCAGGGAGTTACGAATATGATCAAGACCAAACTCACGGGCGCGATGCTGGCGACGGCCGTCGCACTGGTCTTCGCGGGCAATGCTGTTTATGCGGCTGATAGCAGCAACTCGACCGCGGCGCCGTCGCAGGTCAAATGCGTCGGCGGCAACGCGTGCAAGGGCCAGAGCTTGTGCCAGAGCGCACAGAGTAGCTGCAAGGGCGCAAACGCTTGCAAGGGCAAGGGCTACGTGATGACGCCGACGGCAAAGGAATGCGTCGCGGCAGGCGGCAAACCGGAGACCGTTACGAACAGCGACTAGGCGCGGTCGCAAGATGAAACGCTCCGATTTTCCAATGCTCGGTTACGGCGTCGGGCTAAGACGTCAGCACTACAGCCACGTCCTCGAGACTCGTCCCAGGGTCGATTGGTTCGAGGTCGTCTCAGAAAATTTCATGGTCGAGGGCGGGCGCGCGCTCGAAGTGCTCGAAGGGGTGCGTGCCAACTATCCTATCGCTGTGCATGGCGTGTCGATGTCGATTGGGTCCACCGACCCGCTGAATCGCGACTACCTGCGGCAACTGCGCGACCTCGCGCACCGCTTCGAGCCGGCCTGGATTTCGGATCACCTGTGCTGGACGGGAGTGGGCGGCCGCAATCTTCACGACCTGCTCCCGCTGCCATACACCGAGGAGGCTATCCGCCACGTCACCGCGCGAATCCGCAATGTGCAGGAGATACTGGAACGGCCGATCCTCATCGAGAATGTCTCCAGCTACATGGCGTTCGCCGATTCGACGATGACCGAATGGGAATTCATTTCGGCGATCGCGGACGAAGCCGACTGCGGAATCCTGCTCGACATCAACAATATCTTCGTCAGCGCCTTCAATCATCGCTTCGACGCCAATGACTACATCGACGCGGTGCCGGCCGAGCGCGTCGTGCAGTACCATCTCGCCGGGCATAGCGATCACGGCACTTACCTCCTCGATACCCACGACCATCCCGTACGTGACGAAGTGTGGGCGCTCTATGAGCGCGCGGCGCGACGCTTCGGCGCGGTCTCGGCGCTCGTCGAATGGGACGACAACATCCCGGAGTTCGCGGAGCTCGCCGATACCGCGGATCGCGCGCGCGATATTTTCAATGCCGACGCATCTCAACAAACTCGAAAGCCTGCTCTATCGGCTGATCACCGCGCCTAACGGCGTCGCCGAAGGACTCGCCGCCGAGCGCACGCTCGGCGCCGCCGGTCTCGACGCGATCGTGCTCGGCGACGATCGGCTGTCGGCGGAAGCTCGCGTCAACATTTACGCGAACATGTATTTCTACCGCATCCTCGACGCGCTCAAGGAGGATTTCCCCGCGACGCTCGCGGTCCTCGGCAATGACAATTTTCACAACCTCGTCACCGGCTACATTCTCGAATACCCACCGACCGAACCGTCGATTTCCTTTTGCGGAAGTCATCTCGCCGACTATCTGCGCGATCACCCGCTGCCCGACGGCGCGCCGTTCATCGCGGATCTCGCGCGGCTCGAACGCGCGACCGTCGAGATATTTCAAGCTGCCGACGCACCCGCGCTTGAGTCTGACGCGGTACGTGCAATTGCACCTGCAGACTGGCCTGCCATGAAGCTGACGATTCATCCGTCGGCGCAGATACTCGCGCTCGATTGGCGAGTCTCGGATGTGTTGCGCGCAGTCGAGGAGCAGCGCAAATGGAAGGCGGTGGAGCAGGGCGCCGTGAGAGTCCTCGTATGGCGACGCGACGCGCGCGTTTTCTACCGCGATCTCGAACCGGCGGAAGCCGACGCACTCGAAGCAGCCTCGCACAACGCGACCTTCGCAGAAATCTGCGAAGTCATCGCAGCCGCCGACATCGACGATCCCGTCGCAGCGATGAATCAAATGCTCGCGCGCTGGCTCTCCGACCGCCTGCTTACCATCCAGCCCTCGCCCCTGAAAGCAAAGTAGCGCGCCGCGCGCAACTTTGCGCTTCGCACTGGGTGCAGGGGTCACCCCCTGCCGCCCGCCGCGCAGGCGATTATTCTCTGCTCCGGATTCCTCCGCTTTGAGATGATCTTTGCCGGCCCCGCGGCTATAAGAATTGTTGAGCGCACTACGCGCCTCAATTCATGGCGGCAAATCCCAAGGTCACCGGTGATGCTATCAGCATCGAACGGCCTACCAGCCGAGAACAGTTGGATGAATTCGCGCGCCTGCCATTCCAGGTTTATGGCGGACGCGACGCATGGTGGCCGCCCGACGTGCAGAACGAGATCGATCTGCTGTCGCGCCGCAGCCTGCTCTCGACCCATCTCGAAGTGACTCCCTTCTGCGCGCGCCGTGTGGGGCGCCTCGTCGCCCGCGTCAGCGCGGTGATCAATCGCCGCTATATCGAACATTGGAACGAGCAGCTCGGCCAGCTGATTCAATTCGAGGCGCTCGAAGGCGAGGACGTTGCTATCGCCGCGATGCTCGACGAAGCGCTGCAGCTGCTGCGCGAACGCGGGATGCGCGCCGTGCGCAGCGGCTTCGCGGCGTTTCTCGATTATCCGTATGCGATCGACAACTACGACTCGTTGCCGTCGTTCCTGCTCCGTGGAAATCCCGCGTCGTACCATCGCTACTTCAAGGAGGCGGGCTTCGTCACCGAAAAAGGGCAGGTCGATTACACCGCGCCGTTCACGCCGGAAATCCTCGTGCGCTATCGCCGGATGACCGACGCTGCCGCCGCGGCCGGCGTCGCGATTCAAAGCTGGCGCGAGTACGGATTTCTGGCCGCGATCGACGCGTGGACCGACGTGACCAACGCGGCGTTCGATCGCCATTGGGGATGGAATCCCGTGACGCGCGCTGAGGTGCGCCCGATGCTCACGTCGCTGTGGGAAACTCCCGTCGCCGACCTCTCGATGCTCGCGACCATCGACGGCGAGTGCGTCGGCGCCGTCTTCTCCGTGCCGGATCTCAGCCCCGCGCTGGCCCGCGTGCGTCGAGGTGTTCGCCTCGATCCCGAACGCGGCGGCGGCACCCGCGGCGCGCTCATCAATATCGGAGTCGTCGATCGTGCGCGCGGACGCGGTGTGGCGCTCGCGATGGCGGCGCGATCGTTCCTCGCGATGGCGCGGCGCAAGATGCGCTTCGCCGGCTACACGCTCGTTCTCGACGACAACTGGCCCTCGCGCCGCACGGCGCTTAGCCTGGGCGCGCAGGTCACCGGCAACTTCGTCACCTACCGCCGCGATCTGTAGTATTCAATCCTCGATGCTTAGCCTCCGCCTCGTCGTGCTCTTCGTGCACATCGTCGCCGTGATCGTTGCGCTCGGCGGCTCGCTGTTCAGCACCTTCGCGCTCGCTCCCGTGCTGGCTGCGGAACTCGACGCGTCGGCGCGGTTGCGCGTCGGTCGCCGAATCGTTCGCCGCGTCGGCGCGATCGTGCTTACATCGCTGGCCGTGTTAGTGGTGACTGGAATCCTCAACGTCCTCTTCATCGGCGGCGTTTCGATTCTGCTCGCGATCAAATTGCTCCTCGTGGTCGTCGTCATCGGCCTGGCGCTCTATCAGTATGGAAGTATCGGCGCGCAAATCTGGCGGCTGTCGGCCGCCGGTCCGAGTCCGGAAGTCGCAAATCTCCAGGCGCGCTTTCGCCGCATCGGGCTGACCGTCGGCTCGCTCGTGTTGCTGATAGTCTATCTCTCGCTCGGACTCACGCGCGGCACCGGCGCGATTGTCGCGTCGATTCGCTGAAAGGTTCTCCGATGCCACGAAAGAACAAACCGCGCCGAACCCCCGCCTGGATGGGACGTCTCACCGCGCTCGCAATTCTGCTCGCCGTCATCTTCACGCTCAGCTACGGCACCGGCGCGCATATCGTTGTGCGATATCTGGATCCGCCCTTCGGCGCATGGTGGAACTCCAACGAGTTCGCAATCGCCGAGTGCGCGGCCGCCGCCGTCGGCATGCTGATCGGAATTCGCATCGCGGCGCGATTGGTGTTGGCCGGCGCACTGAGGAATCGTTCGATGATCGCCGCTGTAATCGTTGGCGCACTCGTACTCCCGATAGTAGGTCGGCTCAGCGCAGAGGTCGCGCGCTTCAGCTTCACCAGCGGCGGATCGACCGACGCGTGGCTGATCGACCACTTTGGCTACGACACCGGAATCGTTCTTGACAAGCTTCTGACGGCGGGCGTTTACTCGATCAAGATCGCACTGTTTGCGCTTCCAGTCGGGATGATTCTCTTCGGCCTCGCGATTGCTATCTTCATGACGGCAGAACCCGCTGGCGACACGGCTGCCGCAACTTCCAGATAAAAATGAATCGAGACGACCGCAAGCCTCGCAAGCCACCCGGTATCAGCCGTCGCTCATTCATCAAGGGCGCCGGTGCGGTCGCTGCCGCCGCCGGTCTGGTGCGGGTGCGGCCCGCGTCCGCCGACGAGAAGCTGCTTCCCGTTGGCGTCGTCGAGCAACTTGGCCCCAACGCTTCGACGATCGAACTGAATATCAACGGCAAGACGGCGACGCTCGAAATCGAGCCGCGCGTCACTCTACTGCGCGCGCTGCGCGAACATCTCGGACTGACAGGCACGAAGCTCGTATGCGATCGCGGCGCGTGCGGCGCATGCACCGTGCATCTCGACAGCAAACCCGTCACCTCGTGCATGGTGCTGGCGATCGACGCGCGCGGACACCAGGTCACGACGATTGAAGGGCTCGGCACGCCCTCCAATATGCATCCGGTGCAGGCTGCATTCGTCGAAGAGGATGCGCAGCAGTGCGGTTTCTGCACGCCTGGGATGGTGATGTCGGTCGCCGCCGCGCTCGAGCGCAATCCGTCCGCGACGACCGACGAAATCAAGCGCGCGACCGCCGGCAACACCTGCCGATGCGGTACTTACCCGCACGTCTTCGCGGCCGCGCTCAAAGCCGCCCGGCCCGAAACCGCCAAATCCGCGCGTGCCACCGCCGCGACGAAGGACGTTCTGATGTCGCGACGCGTCACCCTCAACCTCGGCTTCCAGGGCAACACTCAAGACGTAACCGTCGTCATCCCCGACGACGAGCCGACTCCGTGGGATTGGGGCGACCGCCTGTCCGTCGTTGGCAAGCCCACCCCGCGCGTCGATGGACCCCTGAAGGCGACCGGTGCCGCGCACTACACCTACGATATCGAATTGCCCGGCATGCTCTACGGCGCGATCCTGCGCAGCCCCTGGCCGCACGCGCGGATTCGCGACATCGATCTGTCCGCCGCGCAGCATCTTGCCGGCGTGCGCGCCGTGCTTGCGCTTGACGATCGTGAAGTCCGCTTCGCCGGACAGGAAGTCGCCGCCGTCGCCGCGCTCAGTTCCGACATCGCCGCCGACGCGCTCAAGTTGATCAAGGTTGATTACGAAACCCTGCCGTTCGTGGTCGATATGGACGCGGCGATGGCGGATTCCGCGCCGCGCGTCTTCGGAATCGGTTCCAACGTCGGCAAGACTTCGAAGTCGAGCATCGGCGACGTGCCGCGCGGCCTCGAGGTCGCTACGAACACGATCGAGGCCACCTACACGACCGCTGTGCAGACCCATGTATGCCTCGAGACGCACGGCGCGGTCGCGAGCTTCAACGCGGCCGGCGACCAGCTAACCGTCTGGTGCTCGACCCAGGGCGTCTTTTCCGCGCGCGACGATCTGGCAGTGTACTTCAGCCTGCCGCCCGACAGCGTGCGCGTCGTCTGCGAGTACCTTGGCGGCGGCTTCGGCTCGAAATTCGGCGCGACTCCGGAAATGATCATCGCCGCGCGGCTGGCCAGGGCGGCCAGCGTGCCGGTCAAGGTAATGCTTCCGCGCGGTGACGAGAGTCGCTCGACAGGCAACCGTCCGAACTCGGAGCAAAAGGTCAAGCTCGGCGTCGATCGCGACGGCAAGCTGACCGCGATTGATCTCGTGACGCGCGGCAGCGGCGGGATTGGCGGCGGTGCGAGCAGCGGCGGCCCGTTCAAGTCAATTTACAAATGCGCGAATATCCGGATTCAGGAAACCAACATCTATACGAACGCGGGACCGTCGTCACCGATGCGCGCGCCCGGATGGCCGCAGGGATGCTTCGTGCTGGAACTCGCGATGGACGAGATGGCGCGCAAGGCTGGAATCGATCGCCTCGAGTTCCGCCGCCGCAACAGCGACAATCCGGTGCGCGCAGCCGAATACGAAATCGGCGCGCGCGCGTTCGGATGGGCCGAAAAAAACGAGACGGCGAAATCGAGTGGACCGATCAAGCGCGGCGTCGGCGTCGCGTCCGCCGAATGGCACGCGGTCGGAGTGTCGGGCCCCGAGGCGCAGGTGATCGCGCATCGCGACGGCAGCGTCGAGGTCCGCGTCGGCACGCAGGATATCGGCACCGGCACGCGCACGGTCCTCGCGATCATCGCGGCCGAGGAACTCGGCTTGCCGGTGAGCCGCGTGAAATCGGAAATCGGCGATACGCGATTTCTTTTTTCAGTGCCGAGCGGCGGCAGTCTCAGCGCGCCGTCCAATTCGCCCGCTGTGCGCCAGGCCGCGGCGCATCTCAAGGACAAGCTGTTTCGGATCGCCGCGCCGATGCTTGGCGCCGAACCCAGCGACCTCGAAGCTGCCAACGAAACGATCCGCGTGCGCACTAATCCTTCGCGCGCGATTGCATTCACCGACGTGTGCAGGCGAATTCCCGGCGATTCGATTTCCGCGCAGGGCGAGCGCGTCCCCAACTACGGCGGCTTTCGCACCGACCAGGCCGGATGCCAGTTCGCCGAAGTCGAAGTCGATACCGAGACCGGAATCGTGCGCGTTACACACGTCGTCGCCGTGCACGACGCTGGCCGCATCGTCGATCCGCTGACTGCGCGCAGCCAGGTCAATGGCGGCATCCTGATGGGAATCGGCTACGCGCTGTTCGAGGATCGCCGGATGGACCCGGAGCTCGGCATCATGGTGAATCCGACGATGGACGACTACAAGCTGCTCGGCGCACTCGACGTGCCGCAAATCGACGTGACGTTCTTCGAGGTCGCCAACGGGATCACGAATACCGGCGTGATGGGCCTCGGCGAAGTGTCGCACGTCGCCAGCACGGCCGCGGTCGCATGCGCAGTGTACAACGCGATCGGCGTGCCTGTGCGTTCGCTGCCGATGACGCCGGATCGCGTGCTCGCGGCCCTGGGGCACGCGTGAAGGATTCGGAACCGCGATGAACCGATTCGAAGTGATTACGCCCGCCGACGTTGCAATCGCGTCGCGCTTACTTGCCGAGAACGGCAACGTCGCGTTCGCGGGCGGTGTCGACGTGATCGATCTGTCGAAGCAAAATATCGTATCGCCGGCCGCACTGGTGAATCTCAAGGGCCTGAAAGAACTCGACGGAATCGAGCTGCGCCCGTCGGGCGATCTTCGACTCGGCGCGACGGTCAAGCTAAGCGAAGTCAGTGAGCATCCCGCGATTCGCGCGCGCTTCACCGCGATTGCCGAGGCTGCCGGCGAAGCGGCGACGCCGCAGATTCGCAATCTCGGCACGGTCGGTGGGAATATCCTGCAGCGCCCGCGATGCTGGTACTTCCGCAATCCCGACGTGAATTGCCTGAAGAAGGGCGGCGACACCTGCTACTCGATCGGCGGCCTCAATCGCTATCACGCGATTCTCGGCGGCGGCCCGTCGTTCATCGTGCATCCGTCAAATCTCGCGCCCGCGCTGATCGCGATGCGTGCGAGCGCGACGATCGTCGGCCCAAGTGGACAGCGCAGCGTCGAGCTCGAAAAATTCTTCACACTGCCCGCCGTCGATCCGAAGCGCGAAAATTCTCTCAAGCCCGGCGAGATAATCACCGAAGTGATCGTGCCCGCGCCGTCTGCTGGCGCGCGCAGCCATTACCTCGAGGCGCGCGAGAAGCAGAGCTTCGACTGGCCGCTGGTCAGCGTCGCGATCGTCCTCGATCGCGCGCCCGGTGCGAACACTGTCCGCGATGCGCGCGTCGTCATGGGTGCGGTCGCTCCAATCCCGTGGCGATCGCCCGAGGCCGAAGCCGCGCTCAAGAGCGGGCCGCTCGACGAGTCGCGCGCGCGTGCCGCCGCCGAGGCCGCGCTAAAGGACGCACAGCCGATGTCCGACAACGCGTACAAGGTGGTGATTGCGAAGGTGATCGTGCGCCGCGCGATCATGAGTGCCGCCGGATTGGAGGCTGCCTGATATGCCGTCGCCATTCTGCGCGCTGCTGCGCACCAAGACCGCGTACTGCCGCACGCCCGACGGCGATCGCATCTTCAAGCCCGACGATGCGGCCGCGTGTTACACGTGCCTCAAGACGCAGCGGCCGGTCGGACCCGACGGGCATCCCGTCGATGCGCAATTCTGCGGAACGGATCGGGGATGCTTCGAGCAGGAATAATAATTCGCAGGAGGACCGACAGCGATGAGCGAGAATGCGGACGAATACGGTCCGGTCGCGACGCGGATGATCTTCGACAACGACAACGTCCGCGTGTGGGAGATGGACCTCGCGCCCGGTGCGGTCTGCGGGCTGCATCATCACACGATGGACTACGTGCTGTTCATCCTGTCGGGCGCGAACGTCGGCGCGCAGTCGCCGGGCGGCCGCAAGATGATGCCGTTTCCGGTGAAGGCCCGCGCTACCTATTTCGTGCCGGCCGGAGGAATCGAGAGCGCGCACAACATGGGCGACACGCGATTTTTCGAGGCGTTGTTCGAACTCAAGCGGCCGGCGAAACCGGGACGCGATAAGCTGGGCTTCGTCGGATGCGAGGCGGTCGCCGGCAAAGAGCCCGAGCCCGGCACGATCACGATTCTCGACAACGCGCGCGTCCGCGTTTCCGAAACCACGCTCGCGCCCGGCGGCCAAACCGGCGTGCGGCGATGGTCGCATGATACTGCGATGTACGTCGCCGAAGGCGGTCCGCTGAAGATCGTCGAGCGCGCCGACGACGGCGATGAGCGCTCGCGCGAGCAATCGCTTTCGGCGGGAAGCGTGCTATGGTGCCCGAAAGGTACGCATCGAGGCATCGTCAACCTCGGAACAGAACGCTACCGCCAAATCGCTGTCGAGCTAAAATGAGGCGGTCGAGTTAAAGTGATACTTTAGAATATGAAAAAACCGTACGGACTCCGCCTGCCGCTGTCCGTCATCGCAGCTTTTTTCGCGCTGACATTTCCACTCACCCCCGCTCATGCCCAGGTCAAGCCCGGCGATCACATCACGGCCAAGACCGCCGAGCAGGTCCGCGCGCTCGTCAGTCCGGGGACGTTTATCGCAGTCTCCAGGGGCATGGAGATGAACATCGTCGCGCCGGGCCGCGTCACCTGGCCGCCGCCGTTCCAGGATGCGACCGAAAAATATTCGGGCCAGGTGCGCCTCGCCCCCGACCATCGCGATCTCCTCGGCTACGTCGCCGGGCAGCCGTTCCCGCTGCTCGATCCCAACGATCCCGACATCGCGACCAAGATCATGTGGAACCAGTACTTCAAGCCGATCTCGAGTGACGACTACGACTTGCGCTTTTTCGAATGCCAGGTGGCGAAGCAAAATCCCGGTGCGGAACAGTCGCTGATGACCTTGACCGAGGTCGGCCATCTGGCCGGCTACTCTGACATCGGACGCACCGAGGTCGAACCGATGCCCGAAGATCCCGATTTCAAGGCTACCGGTATTTGGTCGCGCGCCGGTGCCTATCCCACCCTCGCGCCTGCCGAAGATCGCGGCAGCGGTGCGATCCTCTATCGTTACTGGGACGCGATGAAGGCCGACGACACGTGGGCATTCCTGGCGGGAACGCGTCGCGTGCGCCGGGTCAACGAAGTGATGCTGAGTTCATCGCCAGGACTTTCAACCTGGGACGCCGATCACGCCGGTGGATTTGGCGCCAAGCCGCAGGAGTACAATTTCAAATATCTCGGCGACAAGAACATGCTCGCATGCGTTCATGCCGAGAACTCGCCCGCGCAACCGTGCAAGACTGACGGCGGCGCAACGTCATGCCCTGACGATTGGGAGATGCGCCATCTCTACGTAGTCGAAGTGACTCCGCGCCCGGAAAGAATCTCGGGCGTGCTGCAGTCGAAGACGATCGTCTACGTTGACGGCGAGGGATGGTTCAATCCGTACGTCGATAGCTACGATCAGAAGGGCGAGTTGTGGAAGACGCAGATTTATCTGAACACCTATCGCGATCGCCCGGTGCCCGACGCCAAGATTGCGGTCTATCCGTTCAAGCGTGAGTTCATCGTCGCCGCCTCGAGCATCGACGTACAATCCGGCGTCTCGACAACCTGCTACCTCCCCGGCCCCGACACCCCCGAGCGCGAATGCTGGTACATAAACATGGGCGCCGTCGATAAGAGCTTCTTCACAACCGAGGCACTAACCAAAGCGGGCCACTGATCCCTTGGCCTGAGTAGGACGAAATTTATTTCGTCGATTCCGTATTTCTTACGGCAGACACTGACGGAATAAATTCCGTCCTACTTAATCGCCAGCGCGTTCGGCGGCGATCCCACTCCTCCCGGTATGTTGAGCGGCGCCAACGTCAGGAAGAAATCGTAGTCGCCGTCGGCGGCGCAATCGTCCGCCAGCCCTTCGAGATTCCACATCTCGCCGATCGGCATCCCGAAGAACGCGAGCATGTGGAAATGTAGAAACTCCGCTTCTTCGCCCGCCGGTTTCGGCAAGGCCTCGAGCGCCGGCGAATCCGACGCGACCGCCGCCAGGTGATTGTTCCACAGCCATCGCGCCGTGCGCTCGCTGCCTTCGATTCCGGGGACTACGGTCTCCTTGGCCAGCTCCGCCTTAATCTCGTGGCTCGCCGACAGGTAAAACTTCGTCCATCCGATGCGAATCAGCAGGATGTCGCCGGCCTGCAGCTCGACGCCTTCATCTTCGAGCGCGGCCTGCACGTCTTCGAGCGGAATCGACTCGGCCGTGGTGAAATTGATCGATTTGCCGACGCGTTCATGATATCGCGCCACGTCCGCGAGCACTCCGCGCCCCGCGATTCCGCGCCGCGCCAGGTTGTCGATCCCCAGCCGCATCCCGCCGCGCCCGGTCATTTCTTTGTCGGGAATCCCGTTGTACGCCCCATGCACCGGATGCTTTACGTGCGCGAGCGCGTCCCATTGCGACGACGCTTGCGGATAGAAGTTGTCCAGGAAGTCGTCGAGCACGAATTCCGCATTCGGGAAAATCTTGATGGTGTGCGTATGCTTGCCGCGGGTGAACAGCGGCGGGTCGGGGATGTTGATCGGTAGATTGAG
Source organism: uncultured delta proteobacterium (assembly GCA_963711565.1). Lineage (GTDB taxonomy): Bacteria > Desulfobacterota > Binatia > Binatales > Binataceae > Binatus. The sequence continues at coordinate 339,821 of CAVQEQ010000004.1, forward strand.
CGCGAACACTTTGCCGGTCCGAATCGACGAGGTCGCCGCGACCACGCGCTCCGGCGTCAGCAGGTTGATCGTGCCGACTTCGTCGTCGTCGCCGAACACTCCCCACGCCGCGCCCGCCGGCGCGCCTTTCCGCACCGGCAGCTCGTCGTAGCTGGGGAGCTTTGATGGGGGCGAGATGGCCTCGCGCACTGCGCGGGTGGCCCGCGCCGCGATTTCACCGACTTTTCGCACCGCCGCCCGCTCCATCCGTCCGATTGAGCTCTCGAGATCGACGGATGCGCGCGTGGATGCCGTCACAACCTCGGCAACCTTGCGTTCTATCTTCCTGGAAACCTTCTTCGGCGCCGGCTTCGCGGCCTTGACCGCGACCGCGCGCTTGACGCCCTTGGATACGGCCTTTTTTCCCTTGACCGCTTTGGGAGCGACTTTGCGCGCCTTGGGCGCCGCTTTCCTGACTTTCTTTTTGGACTTGGCCACCGGCTAGTACCTCCTCACAATGGGCGGGAATAAAGTGGGGCGGGCCGCCGTGCCCGCCATCGCATCCTCTCATTAACAGACCGCCCGCCAATGGCAAGAGTGATTTCAAGCCCATTAGCGGTCCGCTCCGCGACCCTCAATTAACGGCATTTCGGCCTTGAGGCCGGATACTCACGATGGTACTATGCGGGATTGCTCCTTGCTCCAACCTGGGGCTGCAATCCGTAAGGAGGACTCAGCACGCGCATGCGGCGCTACGAAACTATTTTTATTCTCCGCCCTGATTCGGGCGACCCCCAAATCAAGGAAGCGATCAAACGCTATGAAGGGATCATCGCCGCCGGCGCCGGCGAGATGATCGAAACCGAGGAGTGGGGCTCGCGCGAACTCGCCTACAAGATCAAGGGCGAGCGCCGCGGCTTCTACGTGCGTCTCGACTACGTTTCGCCCGGCCCCGTGATGAACGAGGTCGAGCGCAATCTGCGCATCTCCGACGCTGTCCTTCGTTACCTGTCGGTCCTCGTTGACGACAACGCCGACGTGGCGAAGGCCCGCGAGGAACTCGAAGCGCGCAACCGCCGTATCGCGGAGGCCAAGGCCGCGCAGGAAGCGCGTGCAGCCGCCCTGATGGCGTCGCGCGAGGAGCGCGTCGAGGCCGAGGAAGCGCCCGACGCTCCCGAAGAGATAATGGAAGCGGCGGTCAACGAAATCGCCGGGCCCGAAGGTGACAGGGAACCGGATTGAGCTCGAAGGCCGGCTGCTCGCCCAGCCCGAAGTTCGCGTCACTCCCGCAGGCACGCCCGTCCTCCGCTTCACGGTCGAATGCGGCGCGCCGGGCGAGGAATTGAGGCTCGTGATCGTGATGACCGGAGAACCGGCAATCACGGCAAAACCGCTCCTGGAGCCGGGTCGGCAGGTTAAGGTGATCGGAAGGCTAAGAGCCCTCAAGGGCAACTTGAAGACCGCCGTGGGATTTGAAGTCGTAGCCGAGTTGATTGAGTGAAGCGACGAGATAGTAAAACTTTAGACCAGGTAATGTACCCAGGGAATATAATCGATGGCTGACGAGGAAAGATCAGAAAGAGGCGGCGACCGGCCGCGCGAGGGCGGCGGCGGACGCTACGGCGGCCCGCGCCCCGAGGGCGATCGCGGCGAGGGCCGCGGTGGCGAGGGTCGCGGCGGCGGGATGCGTCGTGGGCGGCCGGGCGGACGCCGCAAAGTATGCCGCTTCTGCGCCGACAAGACGCTCAAGGTCGACTACAAGGACGTGCGCACGCTCGGCAGCTTCATCACCGAGGGCGGCAAGATAGTGCCCAGCCGAACCTCGGGCAATTGCGCCAAGCACCAGCGCCAACTTGCCGTCGCGATCAAGCGCGCGCGCGTGCTGGCGCTGCTGCCGTTCTCGACGCTCGGAGTCTAGCCGGCTAAATCCAATGACGCGCAAGGCTGTTATCGGGATGGTTCGCGCGGCCGCGTTGGCGGGGGCGTTCTTCCTTGCCGGCGGCGCCATACCGCTACTCGGCGGCATCCTGATGATGCTCGCGCCCGCGCCAATCATCATCTACGCCGTCGGTCGTCCGAGCTCCAACGCGCGCGCGATTATCGCCGTGCTGCTCGCAACCGCGTTCGTGACGCTACTGTGGGGATCCTTGGGCGGACTGGCCTACTTCGTGTCGTTCGGCCTCGCGACCGCAATCGCGTGCTACATGCTCGAGCGCCGTTCGTCCTTCGAGATGATCACTGCGGTCGGCGCCGGCGTGATGGTCGCGGTTTCGGTGGTGGCGATGCTCGTGATCGTGGGCGGGCCGGACGCGCTTATCAAGTCCGTCCACGGCGCTCTTACGCAGATGATGGCGCGGGGGCAGGACTTCAACAAACTTCTTGGGATGCCGGTGATTCCGGCTGACACGCAGGCCAGCGTCATCGCGCTCACGATGCAACTATCGCCGGCGTTCGCGCTGCTGCTCGCCGCGAGCGCGATGCTGCTCAACCTGCGCGTGTTCTGGCGATGGGCCGGGCCGCAGCGGCTGGCGTACAACCTGTTTGGCGATCTTTCGCGATGGTCGGCGCCGGAATGGATGGTGTGGCTGTTGCTCGCGGGCGGGTTCGGGCTGTTCATCCCGGTTTCGGCGATCAGCTCGATCGCGCTGAACGGCTTCATCTGTATCGCCGCAATCTATTTTTGCCAGGGACTCGCAATCATCGGATTCTATTTTCAGTCGCTCGCGGTCCCGTCGATCGTGCGCGGCATAATCTATTTCGTCGTGTTCGCGCAGCCGTTTGTGGCTGCGCTCGTATGCACCGCGGGCGTCTTCGATATGTGGATCGACTTCCGGCGGCTCAAGCCCCCGAGCCCCGAAGCGAACAACCTTGGCGATTTCTTCTAGGAGCGGGGCGGTAACACTTCGGTCAAGACAACGAGGCGGCATAAAAAATGAACGTGCAAGTCATACTCAACGAGGATCTTCCCAACCTGGGAAGGACCGGCGACGTGGTCAAGGTCCGCGCCGGTTACGCGCGCAACTACCTGTTGCCGCGCAAGCTCGCGGTCGAGGCGGATCAGAAAAATATCCGCGCCTTCGAGCATCAGAAGCGCACCGCCGCGCGCAGGCGCGAGATCAAGCGCACCGACGCGCTCTCCGTCAAGGCTAAAATCGAGGCGCTCGCGCTGACCCTCCATGCCCGCGCCGGCGAGGAGGGCAAGCTCTTCGGCTCCGTGACCAATATCGATCTCGAACGCGCGCTCCGCGAGAACGGTCTCGACATCGAGCGCCGCAAAATTCACCTGCCCGAGCCCATCAAGCAGCTCGGAGATTTCACGGTGCCGGTCAAGCTCGATTCCGAGGTTGAAGCCAGCTTGAAGATTACCGTCGCGGCGCAAGCCGAATGAGGACTTGCCCGATATGATCAAACTCTACGACTTCCTTTCCTGCCCCTACGGCCAGAAGGTCCGCATCGTGCTCGCCGAAAAGGCCCTGACCTACGACCTGGTCCCGGTCGATTTGACCCAGCACGAAAATCGCAAGCCCGACTTCGTGCGGCTCAACCCGTTCGGACGCGTGCCGGTGCTGGTCGACGACGACACGACGATTTACGACTCGACCATCATCAACGAGTACCTCGACGACGAGTACCCCGAGCCGCCCGTGCTGCCGCCGGTGGGCTCCAGTGCGCTTCGCTCCCGCGCGCGCTCGTTCGAGGATTTCGCCGATACGTCCTTCACCCCGCCGGTCGGCCAGCTAATCGCCGAAGTCTCCAAGCCCGAAGGCGACCGCGATCAGTCTCGCGTGCAGCGGCTCCATCAGTCGGTCGAGCGCGTGCTCGACTACCTGAACCATGAATTGCAGGGCAACAATTTTCTGGCCGGCGAGTTCTCGGTCGCCGACATCGGTTTTGCGCCGCGGATGCTGATCCTGAACGAGATCGGGATCGACGTGCTCGGCAACAACCGCAACAACATCGACGCATGGATCAAGCGGATGATGGAGCGCCCGAGCATCCGCAACCTGCAAGGCGTCGCCGCCGTCCCCGTAGCCGGCGGCTGATAGCGAATCCCGACAATTCTTGTAGCTCAAAAACGCGCGCGCCGTCCGGTTTCCCGGACGGCGCGCGTCGTAATGATGAGGCTGCGAATCTGGTGACGGCCGACCTAGATTAAATGATCCGCGGACACGTTAATAGCGGGAATCCGCTCCCATTTCGTCGTCCTCGCTACGCGCCGGTCCAACCCCGGTCGGACGGAACAGCAGCTTGGCGGCGAAGAGTTTCTCGCTGATGCGTCCCTGGGATTTCAGTTGGCCGCCATGACGCTTGCAGTGCGGACACGGCATCGTACCGCCGAGCAGGCTCGCGTTCTGTGGCGTTATCCTGAGGTCGAACTTGAACCCGCAGCCGGGATTCTGACAAATCGTGCGGTAAACAATTCCCTGGCTACTGGTGGTTTTGGATTCGTTTCTGCTGACCGCTGTTTGCATTTTCTTTCTCCTCACTCGCGCCGTGACGCGAGAGGCTCGCTTTCGGTTTAAGATAATCATTCCTAGCCACTTAGACGTAAGAACTTCGTTGAAGTTTCAAGCAAATCATGTGCCTCAGGCGACAATTGGCGGCAGGCTGTAAAATCGAGTAAAATCAAGCCAAATTCGGCGCGTCGCTGTCTCCTTGATATGACTGACTATTGCCACTACCCGGAAATTCCTGCGGCATTTGCCACATTCCAAATGTTTTCACGAAAAAATGCTGCATCCCGGCACCCGACCGCTATGCTTTCGATGGTCGCGCGAGACACTTATACTTGCCGGGCTGATTTTGCCGAGGCTGGCAGCGAAATGACGATCCGAGTCCGTTTGCCCAAATGAGAACGCTGGCGCTAGTGATGGCCGGGGGACAGGGAACCCGGCTGCATCCGCTGACTAGGGATCGCGCCAAACCCGCGGTCCCGTTCGGCGGCAAATACCGCATCATCGACTTCGTTCTCTCCAACCTTGTCAATTCCGGCATCTACGCGATCTACGTGCTCGTGCAATGGCGCTCGCAATCGCTGATCGAGCATCTCAAGGACGGATGGCAATTCGGCGGGATGCTGCCCGATCATTTCGTCATCCCTGTGCCGGCGCAGATGCGGATGGGCGAGCTGTGGTACCAGGGCACGGCGGACGCGATTTTTCAGAATCTCAATCTTATAGACGACACCAAGCCGGACCTGGTCGCGGTCTTCGGTGCAGACCATATCTACCGGATGGACATCCAGCAGATGATCGAGTTTCACATGGAGCGCAAGGCGGCCGTCACAGTCGCGACCCTGCCGGTGTCGGTCGAAGAAGCGAATCAATTCGGGATAGTGCAAGTCGATTCGGGCCTGCGGGTCTCGAACTTCGTCGAGAAGCCCGACAATCCGCCGCAGATGCCCGGTGCGCCGGGACGTTCGCTGGCCTCGATGGGCAATTACCTGTTCAATCCCGAAGTCCTGCGCGAGGCGCTCATCGAAGACTCGATTCGCGAAAACAGCAATCACGATTTCGGCCGCGACCTGATTCCGGCGCTGATCAACCGCGTGCCGGTGTACGCGTACAACTTCATGACCAATCGGATTCGCGGCGACGCCGAGGTAAATCTCAGCTACTGGCGCGACGTCGGGACGCTCGACGCGTACTACGAGGCCAACATGGATCTGCGCGACGCGCGCCCGCATCTGAACCTGTACAATGCGTACTGGCCGCTGCGCACCGCGTATTACGATCAGCCGCCGGCGAAATTCGTGTTCGACGAGAACGGGCGGCGCGGACTGGCGCTGCATTCGGTGATCGGCGAGGGATGCATCGTGTCGGGCGGCGCGATTCGCAACTCGGTGCTCGGGCGCTCGGTGACTGTGCATTCGTACAGCCTGGTCGAAGATTCGGTCATCATGGACTACGCGGAAATCGGGCGGCACGCGAAAGTCCGCCGCGCGATTATCGACAAGAATGTCTATGTTCCCGAGGGCGAAGAGATAGGATATGACCTCGAACGCGACCGTCAGCGATTTTTCGTCACCGACTCGGGCCTCGTGGTGATTCCCAAGGGCCCCAAGCGCGAACGCTCGGTAGTCTAGATGGCACTGGCTTCTCCGTTGGCAACTCCCAAGCTCAATCCCGAGGCATCTGTTGGTTCGGCTGGCGATGTGTTGAGGCGCAGCGCCGCTCCCGCCGATTCGACGGACGGCAGACCGGATAAGTCGGACTTTCCGCTCGCGCTCGGCGCGCCGAAGAGCACGCGCATCCGGCTAGGCCCCAAAGATCGATTCGTTTTCTGGATGCTGGTCGCTGTACTGCACGCTCTCAGCCTCCTGCCCGACTTCATTCTCTACCAATTGGGAATCGCCTGCGGTTTGATCTTCCATCGCTTCGACCATCGTCACCGGAAAATCGGAATCCGCAATCTCGAAATCGCGTTCCCCGAAAAGAGCGCCGCCGAGCGCGAGCGCATCCTGCGCGCGTCGTACATCAACCTTGGCCGCACCGGCGCCGAGTACGTTCGCCTCGGCGGGTTCTTCTACCGCCGGCTGGCGCGCCGCATCACCTACAATCGGCTCAACGTCTGGAACGAACTCACGCCAAGATACCCGGGGAAGGGCGCGCTGATACTCACAGCGCACTTCGGCGGCTTCGAGCTACTGCCCGCCGGCCACGCACTGCACGGTTTCCAGATCGGCCTCGTTCATCACACGCAGCGCTTCCTTGCGGGCGACGACCTGGTGTCGTTCATCCGCGAGCGCGCCGGCGTGCAGATAATTCGCAAGCATACGGCGGCGCGCGAGATGCTCCGCTCGCTCAAACGCGGCGAGATCATCGGCATCCCGCTCGATCAGAACGCGAAGCGGTCAGAAGCCATCTGGGTTCCATTCTTCGGCGAACTAGCCGCAACGCCCAGCGGCTTTGATCGCCTCGCGATGATGGCCGGCGCTCCAGTTGTCCCCGTCTTCATAGTCCGCCAGCCAGACGGCATCAGCCACGTAATCGAGATTTTCGAAGAGATTCCTCAACAACGAACCGGCGACCGCAATGCCGACGCGCTGGTAAATACCGCCCGCTATCAAAAAGCCATCGAAGAGATGGTCCGAAAATACCCCGAGCAATGGCTCTGGACCCATCGGAGATATCGCACCCGCCCAGTAAGAGGCACCCCCTCGCTGTACGACTAGTTCAGGTCCCCGCCCGAAACGCCGATTTGGCTATTGCGGGAGCCAAGGCTTCTTAAAAATCGCCATCCAATCAAATCCCCAAGTCGGCAAAATGTCTCCGCTGACAGCGCGGAAGAGCATCACATATTTGCGCAACGCTTTTTCAAAAAAATCGATGCACTCATCCAATTGCTCAAAAGTCGGAGGTCTTGGAGGGACGGCGCTAAGCCGTCGGATCACCATCGACGCCCAGGTGGGATAAAGAGCATCTATCCAGGACCAAAAAGTGCTCGGTGAATCGCGGATTTCTGGATTTGCGTCAACCATCGCGTGGACCTCGCGGAAAACATGACGGGCAATCATCAGGTCTTGTATCTCTCGGTACAGGCCCTTGTTGTGGTCGCCGAGCCAATCATTTAGGTCACCAAAACCTTTATCGTCGCTCACAATGAGTCCCAACCTAGTTGTCAGATGGCCGCTCGCGGCGCGTCCGCGATCGGCCGGAGCATCGCTAAGATAGCTATCGCGATTACCCACGCGGCGGCGCCGCCTATTAGCGGGATTGCTCCCCCACCTGCAATCCACCACGGGATCGCGGCGCGGTTCAGAATCATTTTCGGCCACATCTTTGCCCCCAGTACAAATCCGCAATGTAGGCCGATCGAGAAATACACACTGCCCGTAAGGATATACGCTTCGCCCAGCACTATGCCGAGCAGAAATAGTCCTATCAGTGTGGGGATCGCGATCGCCGGATCGGTGAACTGGTCGATACTGTGCGCGAGAGTGACCAATCCCGCCGCAGGCTCGTAGCCGGTTACGTAGAAGCGCGCCGGCGATCGCACCAGATGCGCGACGGCGTAGATTACGGCGCTCGCAATCAGGGCGATTCGTTCGCCGAAGTCGCCCCGCATGCCGCCGAGCAGGAACGCGCGGAAGAATGCTTCCTCGATGAATGCGATCGCTATCGCCGACAGAAAGTATTTCGGAATCAGCGCCGCGGCCGCTTCGTGATCGCCAACGCCGCCGCCTCCAAGGCTCAAAGCGAGCCCGAATAGAATCGCAATCGCGATGATGGCTACGACGAACCCGCGAATCGCGCGCGCGATACTCGGTGCCGGCGGATGACTGAAACCACGTCTCAACAGCGAGATCAGATTCAAGTCGCGCGCGCTGAACAGCATCGCAATCAGCAGCGTCGCCATCACGGTTCGATCGAAAATTCGCGGAAACGGGAAGCGCCATCCCGCGGCCGACACTGCGACTGCGGCGATCGGCCCGAGCATGATCGCGGCGACGATTCCCGCGATCAGCACCAGCACGAATCGCGCCGTGAATGATCGATGCACGGAACCTAACCCCTAACCCCTTCCCTCGAGGGAAGGGGAACAATCGCGAAAAAGCGCGGTCCGTCTAACCTTTCCAACAGGGACCCTACGAGTACTCAGGGCAAACTCCGTCCGCATCTTTTCTTAACACTGAGTGCAGGGGTCACCCCTGCTGAAACCCACTGCCGGTTTCACGTTAAATCGAGTTTCGTTCAGTGCGGCCGCTCCGGATCCATCTGCGGTTCGAGCGTCACCTCGACCGGGCACGCGCCCGCCGGAGAATTGACGATTTGCATCACGGCGCGGGCGACGTCGACCGTTGAAAGCATCGCACCGCGATCGAGCCGCTTGTTGTTCGGGATCAGCGGGGTATCGACCAGTCCCGGAACGATCACCGAGAGCTTGAGCCCGCTCAGGCGCATCTCGTTGAAGGCCGCGCGGGTGAATGCGATCAGCGCCGCCTTGGTCGCGGCATAAACGGCCTCGCCTGCGGGCGCCTTGATCGCGGCCGACGACGCGACGTTGACAATTGTCCCGCTGCCTCGCGGAGTCATCGCGGCGGCGGCCAGGCGCGTGAGTGCGATCGGCGCGCGGAGGTTGACGGCGATCATGCGATCGACATCGGCCGGCCGCATCTTGAGGATCGGCGTGCGCGGCGGCGCCCAGCCGGCGTTGTTGACGAGCACGTCGATACGTCCGTAGCAATCGAGCGCGGCGCCGACGAGCAGGTCGGGCGCCTCCTCGGTTGCCAGGTCAACGAGAACAATCAATGCGCGCTCGGGCGCAAGCCCGCTCTGGGAGCGGGTCTCCTCGAGTTCGTCGCGCGAGCGCGCAGCGAGGCATAGCGAGTAGCCGGCGCGCGCGAGTTCGAGCGCGACCGCGCGACCGATACCGCGGCCGGCGCCGGTGACGATCGCGACGCGGCCCGGCGATTTAACCGCGGCGCTCATTCGCGGCCATCTTGCACTGACGTAATCGCTCGCACAGACTGACGATAATGAATTCGCAAGTGTTCCGCGAGTACGACATCCGCGGCATCGTCGCCGACGATTTCGACGACGCCTTCGTGGTCGACCTCGGACGCGGCTACGCCACGCTGCTGCATCAGGCTGGGAAAAAAACGATCACGCTCGGCCGCGATTGCCGCCTGTCGTCGGACCGCTTGCGCGATCGGCTCGCCGAGGGCCTGCTGGCCGCCGGCATCGACGTGGTTGATATCGGCGTGGTGCCGACTCCGCTGCTTTATTTTTCGATGCTGAGCTGGAAGATGGACGGCGGCGCGATGATCACCGGCAGCCACAACGCGGCCGAGTACAACGGCTTCAAGCTCGGCGTCGGCCCGACCACGATTCACGGCGCCGAGATTCAGCGCCTGCGCGAAATAATCGAGCGCCGCGCGTTCGTCACCACCGGCGTGAAAGGCGTCTTCACCGAGCGCCCGGTGATTCCCGACTACAACGATTTCATCATGTCGCAGTTCAAGCTCACGCCGGGGATGAAGGTAGTCGTCGATGGAGGCAACGGATGCGGCGGCGTGATCGCGGCGCCGCTGATGAAGCGGCTCGGGCTCGACACGATTGAGCTCTATACCGAGATGGACGGGCGCTTCCCGAACCATCATCCCGACCCGACCGTCGAGGAGAACATGCGCGATCTGGTCGCGGCGGTGAAGAAAAACCGCGCGGCGATCGGTATCGCGTATGACGGCGACGCCGACCGCGTCGGTGCCGTGGACGAGAACGGAAAGATCGTGTGGGGCGACGAGTTGATGGTGGCGTTCTCGCGCGCGATTCTGCGCGAGCGTCCCGGCGCGACGATTATCGGCGAAGTGAAATGCTCGAAGCGGATGTACGACGACATCGCGCGCCACGGCGGCCGCCCGATCATGTGGAAGACCGGGCATTCGCTCATCAAGAGCAAGTTGAAGGAGGAGCACGCGGCGCTGGCGGGCGAGATGAGCGGGCACATGTTTTTCGCCGACCGCTACTACGGCTTCGACGACGCCATCTACGCCTCGTTCCGCCTGCTGGAAATTCTGAGCAACGAGGGTCGCGGCCTTGGCGCGATCCTGGCCGATCTTCCCGCGAGTCATATCACGCCGGAGATCCGCGTCGATTGTCCCGACGATCGCAAATTCGATGTGGTGCGGCGCGCGGCCGAATTTTTCCGCAAGCACTACGAGGTTATCGACATCGACGGCGTGCGCGTGAACTTCGCCGACGGATGGGGTCTTGTGCGCGCGTCCAACACGCAGCCAGCGCTGGTCACGCGTTTCGAGGCGACCAGCGAAAAGCGCCTGGCCGAAATCCGCGCGCTGTTCGAGGGCAAACTGCGCGAACTCGGCGCGATCTGACGCGATGGCTCGACGTTCCGCGCCGGTTCTCGCCTCCGTCCTGATTATCGCCGGCGGCCGTGGCACCCGCTTCTGGCCGGCGAGCCGCGAAGCGAAGCCCAAGCCTCTCTTTTCGATCGACGGCAAGACCAGCCTGCTCGAGGGCACCATCGCTCGTCACCTGCCGCTCATCCCGCGCGAGCGAATTTTCGTGCTGGCCGCGGCGGCGCACCAGGCGCCATTTCGCCGCGCGCTACGCGGCCTGATCCCCGCGCGCAATCTGATCGTCGAGCCCGAGGGCCGCAACACCGCTGTCGCGATCGCATACGGTGCCGCCGTTATCCGGCGTCGCCTCGGCGAAGGAATTATTGCTGCGGTCGCGGCCGATCACTACATCACGCCCGCGGCGGGATATCGCCGCACTCTCGCCGACGCGATCCGGCTCGCCAAAACGCGCGACGCGATTGTAGTGATTGGAGTGACGCCGACCCGGGCCGAATCCGGTTACGGCTACGAGAAGATCGGCCCGAAGGCGGAAGTCGGATTCAAAGTTGAAAAATTCGTGGAGAAGCCCCCGCCCAAACTTGCCCGGGCGATGGTGCGATCGGGAAAGTACCTCTGGAACCCCTCGATGTTTATTATGTCCACGCGCACCCTGGCGCACGAATTCGCCGAGCATTGTCCCGCACTGGGGATCGCAGCCGAGCGCCTTGCGCGGACGCCGCGCGTCAGGCTCGCGCGTGAATATCACCGCCTCAAGTTCGATTCGTTTGATCGCGTGATCATGGAAAAGAGCCAAAATGTGTTCGGCGTACCCGCGCGCTTCTCATGGTACGACGTTGGATCCTGGCACGGGCTCTGGGACGCGGTCGGCGGCGCCGATGGCAACGTGCTGCGCGGCAAGGCGATCGCGCTCGAGTCCGAACGCGTGCTTGCGCATTCGGATTCGCGCCTGATGGTGCTGTTCGGCGTGCGCGATCTAATCGTCGTCGATACGGGTGACGCGATCCTGGTGGCGCATCGCGAGCGCTCGCCTCAGGTCGGGGATGTTACCAAAGAGCTCGAGCGCCGGGGATTGCAGCGCTACCTGTAGTCAGTCGAGCGCCAGCGCGTCGCACTTCATCGCGAGGTGACGCAGCTCGCTTTCGTGATCGTCATCTTCAATCGAAAGTTGACGCAGTTTGCCCACGATGTCCTCGTCGATCGATTCCCACTTCATTGCATTGAGTCGCAGGTCGGACGCGAGCGCGGCCAGGACCGCCAGGTCGCCGCTGAGGCGCTCCCAGTTGTTCGAGCCGTCATGCAGCGCGGCTTCCGGCAATTTCGACCAGACGTTGTGCTCGGCGAGAATCGAGTGGAGCGCCTTGACGTGCACGGCTTCCTTTTCGGCGAGCGCCTCGACCCCCGGCTTGATACTCGCGCCCGTGAGCGCGGCGTGCCGCTTCAGGCGCTCGACCAGCCCCTGGTTGCGCCCGGCGATCACCGCCAACTCCTCGAGCAATTCCGCTCGCGCCGAAACCGCCGGCGTAAATAATTTCTGAAAAAATCCCATACCTGTAGCCATCTCTCCCACCCGACGCGCGTTGTTGTTATGCAAACGCGTGGCGCGTCGCGACAATAGCTATCGGCATCGAAGGCGCCGCTGTCAAGGGACTGCTAGGAGTTGAACAGCGCGCGTACCAGCGACGATTCGCGCCGGAAGAATCCTTGCGTGTGGTATGAATCCTCGAGCCGCAGCAGCGCGTAATCAAGGTAGTGCCCGATTTCATGCATCAAGGTGCGCACGAAGGTCTTCGGCTTGACCACGTCGTGCCGCTGCGCCGTCCGCATCCAGAGCACGATATACGGCTGCCGGCGCATCCGCGGATCGTAAGGATAGAACAGCCCGTGCAGCTCGCCGCGCGTGTTGCGAGGGCGTACGCCGCGAACCTCGACGATAACCGGCGGAGTCGCGAGGCCCCGGCAAATATCGCCGGTCAGCGCACGTGCGCAAGTGGCCGTGGCAGCGAGGTTGCCGCTCTCGAGCACGCGCATCAGGGCGTCGAGCGAGTTGCGCGCGGCAACGTTGGGAACAAAATCGAAACGCTCGACGCTGTCGCTCTTCAGATAAGTTCGCTGAGCGCGCGAAGAGAGCCGATAAAAATATGCCGGCAGCCGCGTCTCGGAATTTGTGCGAAGTGTCAGGCCGGTAGCCACCACAGCCTCCATTGCCGGATACTCACTTCCGGCGCCGCATCCACGAAAGTATCATCCGCGCAATAGTCACTAGGGGCAAGCACTATGCAACTGAGTATTGTCGAAATCGCGAAACCCGCCGACACCAACATCATCGTCGGCCAGTCGCACTTCATCAAAACCGTCGAGGACGTTTACGAAGTGCTGGTGCAAGCGGTGCCTGGCATCAAGTTCGGGCTGGCCTTCTGCGAGGCGTCGGGCCCATGCCTGATTCGGCACACGGGCACCGACGCTGCGCTCGAACAGTCGGCGGTCGAGGCGGCATCGGCGATCGGGGCAGGGCACGTGTTCGTGGTGATTCTTGGCAACGCATTCCCGGTCAACGTGCTCAATCCGATCAAGTCGGTGAGCGAAGTGTGTACGATCTTTTGCGCGACGGCGAATCCGCTGCGCGTGATCGTCGCCGAGGACGGCGGCGGACGCGGCGTCGTCGGCGTAATCGACGGCAGTTCGCCCAAGGGCGTCGAGGGCGCGAGCGATCAGGCGGATCGGCACGCGATGCTGCGGCGATTCGGCTACAAAAAGTGACGCGGATAGATCAGGTATCGAGGTGAGGCTAACCTTGTAGAAGAGGTTAGCGACGCTGATGGGCGGTGGACGGCAAGCGCCAACAAAAGCGAAAGCGAATCCGGCGAAGCAGAAGCGCCGCGAGTGGCGAATCCGCGGATGGCGCGTGCGCAATCTCGCCGCCGGCGGATTCCTGCTCGTATTCTTCGCGCTCGGCTTCTATCTCGCGCAACTCTACGGCGAGATCTCCGCGCTGATCGAGCAGCGCCGCGCCGCGATGACCTCCGCGATCTTCTCCGCGCCCTTTCCGATTGTCGCCGGCGACGATCTCGATCGCAGTGGATTACTGGATCGCCTAGCGCAGTTGAGTTATTCGCAAGTGCCGTCGGCCAATTCCGCCGGCGAGTACACTCGGGCGCCGCGCGCGCTCGCGATTTACCTGCGCTCATTTTACGTCGGCGCGAAAGAATATCCGTCCGAGATGGTGCGCGTGAGCCTCGACGGTACGCGAATCACGGGCGTCGCCGATTCGTTCGGCGTCGCCAAGTCCGACGCGATGCTCGAGCCTGAAGTGATCGGCCGTCTCCTGCCCGGCGCGCCCGCCGAACGCGTCGAGGTGCAACTGGGTGACCTGAAGCCGTTCCTGGTCAAGGGACTGCTTGCCAACGAGGATCGTTTTTTCTACTACCATCCGGGAATCGATCCGATCCGCATCGTCGAGGCTGCCATCGCCGACCTGCGCGCGCATCGCCTCGTCGAGGGCGCCAGCACTCTCACCCAGCAACTCGCGCGGACCTTCATGGAGCGCCGCGAGCGCAGCTTCAGCCGCAAGCTCCGCGAGCTCGCCGTCGCCGTGGTGCTCGAGATTCGGCTGAAGAAGGACGAAATCCTCGAACGCTACATCAACGACGTCCCGATGGGCGAGTACGACGGCACGCCGATCGACGGGATGCCGCAGGCGGCGCGATATTTTTTCAACAAGGACCTGTCCGAGGTGACGCCCGCGGAAGCGGCGACGCTGATCGGAATGATCCAGGCGCCGACGCTCTATGACCCGCGCCGCCATCCCGATACCTGCCGCAAGCGCCGCAACGTCGTGCTCGGCGTGATGAAGCATGCGGGCGTGATCGACGACGCAACTTACGCCACTGCGCTCGCGACGCCGATTCAAATCACCAAGCCGCCCGGACTCCGCCGCGCGCCGTATTTCACCGACTACGTGACCGCGTTCGTGAACCGGATTCCCGGCTTCGACGGCCATCTCGAGGGACTCAAGGTTTACACGACGCTCGACACCGAACTGCAGGCCGACGCCGTCGACGCGGTCACCGACAATATCGCGCAGCTCGAAAAGAACCATCGCCGCCTGCGCCGTACGAAGACTGACGAGAAGCTGCAGACCTCGATGGTCGCGCTCGACGCCAACACCGGGGCGATTCGCGCGATGATCGGCGGGCGCGACTACTCTGAGAGCCAGTTCAATCGCGCCGCGAACGCCGAGCGCCAGCCCGGCTCCGCGTTCAAGCCAATCGTTTACCTCGCCGCACTCGATCCCGATCGCGCGCCGTTCTCGCCGCCGCTCACGCTCGCGTCCATTCTCCCCGACGAGCCGATTACGTTCCCCGACGGATGGAGCCCCGCGAACTACGAGCGCACCTATCAGCCGCAGGTGACCGTCGTGCAGGCGCTGTACGAATCGCTCAACGTGCCGACCGCGTACGTCGGCAGCAAGCTCGGTCCCGCGACAATCGTGAAAACGGCGCACGAGATGGGCATCCACGAGGATCTCCAGGCGTACCTGCCGATTTCGATCGGCGCCGATGAGACCACGCTGCTCGAGCTCACTTCCGCGTACCAGGTTTTTGCGACCGAGGGTCTGCAATCGCCGCCGTACGCGGTCGAGGCGGTCGTCGATGCCAAGGGCCATCAGGTTTACCTTCACGAGGACCAAGAGAACCGCGTGATCCGTCCCAGTGTCGCATATCTCATCACGGGCGCTCTCAAAGCCGTCCTGCGCTATGGAACCGGTGCGAGCGCGGGCCGCCTCGGCCTGGATTTTCCGGCGGCGGGCAAGACCGGTACGACCCAGGATTACAAGGACGCGTACTTCATCGGCTATACACCCGCGATCGTTTGCGGCGTCTGGGTCGGCTTCGACCAGCCCGAGAGCCTCGGCCTGACCGGCGCGCAGGCCGCGCTGCCGGCATGGGTTCAGTTCATGCAGGATGCGGCGCCGGCTGATCCTGAGGACTTCCCCGAGCCGTCGGGCATCACGATGGCGACGATCGATCCCGAGTCGGGCGGTCTCGCGACCCCGGCATGCCCGAAGCAAGTCTCTCTGCCGTTCCTGATCGGCACCGAGCCGACGCAGATGTGCCCGCTGCACGGCGGAATTTTCGCGAGCGCTCCTGCCGCCGCGCCAGTGTCCGCGACGATGCCGCCGCCACCGTCTGCGCCGCCGCAACCGGTCGCCTCAGCGAGCCCGTCCTCATCTGATGTATTTGGCGCAGTAGGAAAATTCTTTACCAACCTCTTCCATCACTAGCCGCCTCTTACCTCTCCCCCGGGAGAGGACGCGCCTCCAGCGCGGGTGAGGGCGCCTTCATCGTGCTCGATTTCGGACAAGTAACTCTGCCGTGAAACTATTTCGCCCGAAATTCGTCTAATCCCCGCACCTCTAATCACGTATAATGAGCTTTGGAGCCGGGCTCGTTTGCAGAAGTATCCAGAAACCACCCCACGACGGGTGCGGACCGCTCTCGCAGCGCTGAGCGTCGCCGGATTGATCGGCCTGCTCGCGGCCAGCGGATGCATCAACGGCGTGAGTGTCGATTCGTCGCCTCAAGATTCGGCCGCAAGCGCACCTCCGGCGCGCGCGCACAAGGTTGCAGTTCAAAATATCAAGCCCGCGATTCCCGTCGCCGGTGACGTGCTGATCGCGGGCGGCGCCGACGCTTCGAATCAAAGCATCGCGGCCGCCGAATTTTTCGATCCCTCCTCGGGCCAGTTCCTCCCGACCGGAACCGCGGCGTCGAGTCGCGCAGCCGCGGCGGCCGAGGCCCTTTCGCCCACCCAGGTTCTGCTCGCAGGCGGCTTCAGCGGCACCGCCACGATTAAGAATTTTTCGCTCGATCTCGAAGGTAGCGTGCTGGCCGGCGCGGAAACATTTGACGAGACCACCGGCGCATTCTCGCCCGTAGCCGAGATGACCACGCCGCGGATGGGTTTCACCGCGACTGAGCTGAACAACGGCAAGGTCCTCGTCGCCGGCGGACTCGACAATCGCGACAACGTCCTCGACACCGCGGAGCTATACGATCCCGTCGCGCGCAAGTTCGTCGCGGTCGCCGGAGCGATGAGCGATCGGCGGATGTTTGACACAGCGACGCTCCTGCTAAGCGGCAAGGTGCTCATCACCGGCGGCGCGATTAATCTTTCCGGCGATACCACCAACTCCGCCGACCTCTACGACCCCGCCTCGAACTCGTTCACGCCCGCGATCTTTCCGATGGACCATCAGCGCGCCGCGCATACCGCGACGCTGTTCACTACCGGCCCGATGGCTGGCAAGGTGCTGATTACCGGCGGCGTCGGCGGCTCGAGCTTTTTCTTCAAGGACAGCAGCGCCGAACTTTACGATCCCGCCTCGCAGGAATTCACCCTGCTCCCGAGCTTTATGAACGAGCCGCGCTCGATGCATACCGCGACGCTGCTCGACGACGGTGACGTGCTGATCGCGGGCGGCTTCAGCGGCACGGTGGCGGTCACGGGCGGGATGCTGTCGGGAGCATCGGGACTGATCAGCAATTCGGCTGAGACGTTCGACCCGAACACCGGCGATTTCACCTGCGTCGGCGGGTTCAACAACGACACGCTGCGATGCAATCAGTCGATGACCATCGCGCGCGCGGCGCATACCGCAACTCTCCTCGCGACCGGCCCGACTCCCCATCGCGTTCTGATTGCCGGCGGAATCGGAGCTGCCGATCCCGCCGCTCACGGCGTCGAACTCAACAGCGCGGAGCTATTCAATCCCGCGGGTGGCGGCAGCTTCACCGCGACGGCCGCGATGTCCGCGGCGCACGCCCTCCACACCGCAACGCTACTGCACTAATCGAGCGGTTCATCCGCATCTGGTTCGACGCCGTCCACTTCGACTGAGTCGGTGGCGACGAAAGTCTCTCGCGGATGCGACCCATCCGCCACCAGCTTGCGCGACACGATGATAAACGCCGAATGCGCGATCATCCTGAAATGCGGCCGCACGCTCATTCCCTTGACCTGCCAATGGCGCAGCAGCGTCTCGAAACTTTCGATCTCGCCGAAATCACTCCGCGCCTGGATCGCCTCGACCGTATCCTTCAGCTGCACCGCCGTCGGCACGTAGCAAACCAGCACCGCGCCGGGCCGAAGCGCCGATGCGGCGACAGCGAGCGCGCGCCCCGGCTCCGCCAGATCGAGAAACATCCGATCGACGCCGGTCTCGTCGAAGCCCGCGTAAAGGTCGCGCACCTTGATCGTCCAGTTGGGCGCGTCGCCGAAAAACGCCGCCACGTTCTTGCGCGCGGCGTCGGCAAAATCCTCGCGCAGCTCGTACGAGATCACGCACCCAGCCGGCCCGACCGCTCTCAGCAGCGCAATCGTCAGCGCACCCGCGCCCGTGCCGCCTTCAATCACCGTGGCGCCCGGAAACACGTCGCCCCAAATCAGCAGCGGCCCGGTGTCCTTGGGATAAATCACCTGCGACGCGCGCGGCAGATGCGGGATCAAGTCCGCATACGTCGGCCGCAGCACCAGGAACGCCTCGCCGGTCGAGAACTTGACCCGCGATCCTTCCTCGACGCCGAACAAATCGTCGGCGCGCAGCTCGCCGCGGATGAGCAATTTCTTGCCCGCCCGCAGCATCTTCATATAGCGCCGCCCCTTCCGATCGATAAAAATTACGGCGTCATTTTCTTTAAGTCGCGAGTCCAAGATCCTCCAACGCTTGCACGCATCGCGCGCGCGGGCAACACGGCGGGCGATTCACTCTATCTAACGTGGAACCCACCGTGGGTTTCACGCTTCCCTGGGCAGCGTGACCGGGTGACCCCTGCACCCAATGAAAAAAAACTTCTAACAGGGGCGAAGCCCCGCATCTTCTCTTTTCTCTTAATGCTGGGTGCGGGGGTCACCCCTGCCGCGGAAGTTTGAAACCCGCGAAGGGTTTCAAATCAAAATAAAGTGATTCCCCCTTCGCGCGCCTTACAGCCTATTGACTATCCAACTCTCCGACCTTACCTTTGAGAATGCACCCGGCCAGATGGTAGCATCCAGTGGCCGGGTCGTTTTGCGTAATCGTTGATCCGATTCCAACTCGCTTCGCGAGCCGTTAATCCAAATCGAGAGCATTCCACGTCATGGCAGAGAAAAAGGCAAAGACCGCTGAGAAAAACGCGGGCATCCAGCAGAAACACATCTGTCCCAGTTGCGGCGCCGAGAGCAAGGTGACCAAGTTCGCCGGCTTCGGCCGCAAGGGCTTCTACCTCGTCTGCGAGAAGGCCTGCGGCTTCGTCGGACGCACGCGCTAGGCGCGCAGGGGGACCACGCGATGGGTAGAGCCCGCAAGAGCAAGACCTCCAAGCGCGACAAGTACGCCTCGTTCGGCGATATGGCGGACGAGGCGGAAGAAGATGCGGACCTGCCCAAGGACGAAGCCGGCCGCCGAAAAATCAAGCGCCAGTACGGCGAGCTGCTCGGCATCCGAATCGAAAAGCTGCGCGGCAGAATCCTCAACCGCGAACGGATCAACAAGACCATCGAGGGCATCTACTTCATCTGCGCTTCGTGCATGAAAGTATGCCACTCGCTCGACGACGGCTTCACCGAAGACCCCGCCAACCAGAACAATCTGTGCGGCCCGTGCGCCAAGGCCCAGGCCGCGGCCACCAATGCCGCCGCGGCAGCCAAGGAAAGCGGCGCCTCGTCGTCGCGCCGTTCAACCCGTCCGCGCAAGCGCGCCGCCGCGAGCTGACCGTGCTTGTGCGCATGACAGCGAACAGCTAAACAGGGCCGATGTCTTTACAGCTAATTCGTCCCGACATCAATCTCGATTTCGTCGGGAAGCGCTATTTCTTCGTCGCGCTGTCAACTCTGATCAACGTCCTGGCGATCGTGCTGCTGTTCACCAAGGGCCTCAACTACGGCGTCGATTTCGTCGGCGGCAGCGTCGCGCAAATCGAGTTCTCCAGCCGCACCAATGGCGACGCGATTCAAAAAGCGCTCGCTCCGCTCGATCTTGGTGAAATTACCGTTCAGGACTTCGGCAAGGCGGGACAGTCGTTCCTGGCCCGCTTCGAAACGGTCAAAAACATCGGCAGCATCGGGCCCAAGCTCGAGACCGCACTCGATAAATCCTACGGCCCCGGCGTCGCCAAGGTGGTGCGCGTCGAGAGCGTCGGCGCCAAGGTCGGCAGCGATCTGCGGCGCAAAGGCTTCGCCGCCGTCATCATCGCGACCATCTTTATGGGCGTGTATATCGCGATCCAGTTCCGCCACGTGAGCTGGAGTTTCGGCGCGGGCGCCGTCATCGCGTTGATTCACGACGTCCTCGTCGTGATGTGCGCGCTGGTTATCTCCCAGTATCAGTTCGATCTGACCACTCTCGCCGCGGTGCTGACAGTCATCGGCTACTCGGTGCATGACACCATCATCGTCTCCGACCGTATCCGCGAGGATTCGACCAAGCGCCGGCGCGAGCCGATCGCCTCGATCATGAACCGCGCGATCAACGAAACTCTCTCGCGCACGATTCTGACTTCGGGCACCGCCATCGTGGTGCTGCTCTCGCTGCTCGCCTTCGGCGGCCCGATCCTGCGCCCGTCGGCCTTCACGCTGCTGATCGGTTTCATCACCGGCACGTATTCGTCGATCTACATCGCCGGCCCGGTGGTGCTGTTCTGGGAAGGCGACTCCGGCCGCACCAAGACGCGCACCGGCTCCTCCCGCGCCGCCTGATCTGTTCTTTTCTTTGTGTCATTCTGAACGAAGGTTGCCGTAGTGAAGAATCTCGGCGGCCGCTCTTGCGGCCGTCGTCAATCTGAACGGCATTCACCGTGCCAGCAACATTGAAAACCTCGCGCGGCATCTACACGATCGCGAGCGTCCGCCCGCTTGAGCGTACAGCGGACGCCGTGGTGCTGACGTTAAGCCTCGAGCGAGCAGACGGAATCGAAAAGGTCGCCCTCCGATTCCGCATCGCGACCGCATTGATCGGCGCCACCGACACTCCCGAAAAACTGATCGATCGAATCACGCCATGGGTAGAGCGCGAATTCGAGCAAATTCGCGAAGCCGCGCTGAAATCAATCCGCACCGACCGCAAGCTGCACGAAATTGCGTTCGACCCCGAGCACCCCGGCCCCTACACGTAGCGCAGCGCCGGCCGCCGGAGTGTCCGTCGAGATTCTTCGCTGCAAGCAGCTCAGAATGACACTGGACGGTTGGATGCTTTTTTCTCCGTCATCCTGAGCGAAGCGAAGGATCTCGCGCGCAGGAGCGCGCCAGCCACGCACCACTCACCAGGCGCGCATCGACCAAACTTTTCCGCGCGTTACCATTCGCGCTATACGATCAGATCGCGCTCCGCTCCTGCAACCGGGCGTGCGCGGGAGGAACTCGCGATGCTCTACATGCTGCTGCTCTACGGCTCCGAAGCCGGCGAGGAAAAGCCGAGCGCCAAAGAACGGCGCAAGCTGTTCCAGGCGTATGAGGATTTCACCCAATGGATCAAGGAGCGTGGCAAGTATCGCGACGGCAACGCGCTCGAGCCGTCGTCGGCCGCGACCGTTGTTCGGGTGCGTGACGGGAAGACGCTTACCAGCGCGGGAGCATTCGCGCAGACTGCAGAGCAGCTCGGCGGTTACTATCTAATCGACGCGGACAATCTCGACCAAGCAATCGAAATCGCGGCGCGAGTCCCGCGCGCGACCAGCGGCAGGGTCGAGGTCCATCCAATCCAAGTCTGATCCCGCGAAGCGCGGACGACACCAAGGTGCAGGGGTTACCCCTGCCGGGGAAGTTTGAAACCCGCGTTGGGTTTCAAATTTAGATAAAGTGATTTCTCCCCGCACACTCGTTCGCGCTATAACTCTCGCGATGCTGACGGCATCACGACTGTGCGGTCGGACTTAATGCTGTCCTGAACTCATATCAGCAGAAGCCTTCGCAGCCTTCTTCGCGGCATCGATCATCTTCTGATATGTCTTGGCGCGCTCGGTCCAATCACACATCGGAGTGGAGAGCGCGGTTACATCCGCAGGCACAAACGCGCCGGAGGCTTGATCCAGTACCATGTCCTGCTGCGGCGAAGACTTCTTATCGATGCCTGCGAGCGCGGCCTCGACCTCGGATCGATTCCGCCCCGAAAAGTAGGTTCCGCCGGCGCACGCCGCGTAGGTCGCTGGACCGCCGAGCGGGTTGTACACCTTCCATAGCCTGGATTTGTTTATTGGCTGCCCGTCGAGCGACTGCTGAATAAGGGTCGTACCGTCTGTGGTTATGGCTACTTCTCCGCAGTTGCTGAAATCCGGGCAATTGGAGGTGCCGTATCGCGGCGCGATCGAAACAGAGTGCCCAGTCGGCAGCTTGATCGTCATCCGGTCGAACGGCGTGTCATCCGCGAACCAGTCGATCGTGACTGACTTATCATTTGTGACCTCGAGGTGTTGCGGAGTTTTCTCGCTCGCCGGAACCAGCTTTGCCTCCCTGGTCCATTTCGGCGCCGGGATCACCTTGTCGAGTCCGATCCGATGGCGCCAGTTGCAGACCGGCATCCGCGTACTAACGACCTCGCCGACGACGTAAACCTCATGCTCGGATTTCGAGTCGCCGCCGGACGCCGGTGGCGTTCCCTCGTTCGCGGACTTCTCTCCTTCGAGCACGCTCATCAGCGACGGCAAACTCCTGCTGCTATAAATCTTGCCCTCTTTGCATCCCTGGAATGTGGCAACCGGGCTCGATCTGCTCATCCCGAGAAACGCCGGGCCGACCGGATGCGGTTCGTCTTTCGCTATCGCCCATAGTTCGGAATCCAACCACGGGCGGCCATCGCGGCTCACAATTATATCACCGGAGGGTCCATACCTAACCGCAATACAGGTGTTGAGATCGGGGCAGCCCTTCACCCTCAATAAGACCGACGAGAGCTGCGTAACGGTGCCATCGTCATAGTGAACCTCGAGAGTGGATGGTTTCTGGAAGTCTTCGTAGGCTATGATCGTTCCGCCTTTGAAATCGAATTCGAGGTGCGGACCCAACCTGAACGCCTTGCCTTCAACGACGCGCAGTCCTTTCGCCGGCGGTGGAGGTTGCTCCGTCGCGCACGCCGCGAACAGCATCGCAGCAATCATGAGAACGATGAGCTTGATCGCCGTAATTCCCCCTCTATCGCAAGACCAACTACTCAATATCGCTTCGCTCGCGGTCGGGCAATTCTCTGCGGGCGGCTAGCCGACTAGAATGTCAGAATGCCGCCGTGCGTCGATTCCGTCACGGAGAAACGCGATGCCCATCCAAATCCGCCGCGCCACCGAAGCCGACATCCCCGAACTCTCACGCCTCGTCGGCGCGCTCGCCGCATGGGAGCAGTCGCTCGACCCGCGCGTGCAATTCGATTGGGACGGCATCCGCGACGCCCCCAATTGGCTCAAGCTCGTCCTGAATCGCGCGCATCATGCGGTATGGGTCGCGGCTTCCGACGAGCGCCTCGTCGGCCACCTCTGGATTCGCCTCAAGCACCAGGCTGACGGCGCGATGCCTCAATCGATCGGCTACATCAGCCAGGCTTTTATGGACGAGGCGTTCCGCGGACGCGGTCTTATGAAGCCGATGCTTGAGGCGGCCTACGAATGGTTCCGCGACGCCGGGATAACCGTCGTCACGTTAAGCGTCCTCCATCGCAACTGGGTAGGCGCCACCGCGTGGCATCGCCTGGGCTTCAGCGATTGGCGCGAGGAGCGCCGCATGGACCTGAAACCGCGCCCAAAATAGCCAGTTTGCGTCTCTTGTCTGACCGCTCGGTAAGGCTCATATTGTCCTTGACAATCGGGATCAATCCCCTTACTAGACTGATTGGGTCCAGTATTCCTGCGAGCCGAATTCCGTTTGACTGTATCGCAAGAAGCCTTATACTATACCCAGTAGGTCCACTATTACGATTCGCGTGGAATAGATACCGAGAAGAGAGATGCTGAAGAAGCCCGTTTACATGGATAATCACGCGACCACGCGCGTCGATTCGCGCGTGCTCGATGCGATGCTGCCGTATTTCACCGAGAAGTTCGGTAACGCCGCGAGCCGCAATCATAGCTTCGGCTGGGAAGCGGAAGAGGCCGTCAGCCGCTCGCGCGAGCAGATTGCGGCGCTGATCGGCGCCAAGTCCAAGGAAATCATTTTCACCAGCGGCGCCACCGAGTCCGACAACCTGGCAATCAAGGGCGTCGTCGAGTTTTACAAAGACAAGGGCAACCACATCATCACCTGCGTCACCGAGCACAAGGCCGTTCTCGACAGTTGCCGCGCACTCGAGCGTGCAGGCAAAGCGACCGTGACGTATCTCCCCGTTGACAAGTACGGGATGGTAGATCCCGACGCCGTGCGCCGCGCGATCACCGACAAGACCGTGCTCATCACGATTATGTGGGCCAACAACGAGATCGGCACGATTCATCCGATCGCCGAGATCGGCAATATCGCCAAGGAAAAAGGGATCGTCTTTCACACCGACGCGGTGCAGGCGATCGGCAAGGTGCCGGTTGATTTCGAAAAGGCGGGCGTCGATCTCGCGTCGATCACCGCACACAAGATTTACGGCCCGAAGGGAATCGGCGCGCTCTACGTCCGCTCGAAGGGACCGCGCGTGCGAATCTCACCGCAGATGGACGGCGGTGGCCATGAACGCGGGATGCGCTCCGGGACGCTCAACGTTCCGGGCATCGTTGGCCTCGGCGCGGCGTGCGAAATCGCCGGCAAGGAAATGCCTGACGAAGCGCAGAGGCTGATCCAGTTGCGCAGTCAGCTGCAGGCCGGACTGTTCGAGCGCCTCGACGAGATTTACGTCAACGGTCATCCGACCGAGCGCCTGCCGGGCAATCTGAACGTGAGCTTCGCGTACGTCGAAGGCGAGTCGCTCCTGATGGGTATCAACGATATCGCCGTCAGCTCCGGCTCCGCATGCACCTCGGCGACGCTCGAGCCGTCGTACGTGATTCGCGCGCTGGGTATCGACGACGAGCTTGCGCACAGCTCGATTCGTTTCGGCCTCGGCCGTTTCAACACGCTGGAAGAAGTCGATTACGTGACGGACCGCGTCAGCAAGGAAGTGAAGCGGCTGCGCGAAATGTCGCCGCTGTACGAGATGGCGAAAGAGGGAATCGATCTCAAGTCGGTCAATTGGAAATCGTAACGCAACGTCGAATCGACGCGGGAAAAAATAAACATGGCTTACTCAGATAAGGTTATCGAGCACTACAACAATCCGCGCAACGTCGGCAGCTTTGCCAAGGACGAGCCGGGCGTCGGCACCGGCGTCGTCGGCGCGCCGGAATGCGGCGACGTGATGAAGCTGCAGCTCAAGATCAGCGACACCGGCGTGATCGAAGATGCGCGCTTCAAGACCTTCGGATGCGGCAGCGCGATCGCCAGTTCGAGCTACGTCACCGAACTCGTCAAGGGCAAGCATATCGACGAGGCGATGGCGATTAAGAACACCGTCATCGTCAAGGAACTCAATCTGCCGCCCGTCAAGATTCACTGCTCGGTCCTGGCCGAGGACGCGATCAAGGCCGCCATCACGGACTGGCGCAAGCGCAAGGGCGACGATGTCGCCGCCGAAGAGCATCCTGCGAAGTCGAAGGAGGCGTAACGTTTCGTGGCTGTGATTTCACTTTCCGAGGGCGCTGCCCAGAAGATCAAGCAACTCGTCGCCGACAAGGGCGAAGGCGCTGGCTTGCGCGTAAAGGTCGTCGGCGGCGGATGCTCGGGACTTCAGTACCGGATGGAAATCGATGCCGCCAAGGAACGCGACAAGGTCTTCGAGCGCGACGGCGCGCGTCTGATCGTCGATAAGAAGAGTTTTCTCTACCTCAACGGCTCCGAGCTCGACTACGGCGAAGAACTGATGTCGTCGGGCTTCAAGGTCGTCAATCCAAATGCCAAGCGCAGTTGCGGATGCGGAGAATCGTTCGTCGTATGAACGAGCGGATGTGGGGACTGGCGTCTCAAGATGATCGAATGCCTTTCATGTGGACGGCGGCAGGAGCCGTCGCTGACTTGCGCTGACTGCGGATCGCCGCTCGCGGCGCCGCTCGATTGTTTCGCCGCGCTCGGCATCCCGCGCAAGTTGACGATCGATCTCGGCGAACTCGAGCGCCGCTATCACGAATTGAGTCGCAAGATACATCCGGACCGTTTCGCCTCGAAGGGCCCCAAGGTCCGCGACGCGAGTCTCCGCGCGACCGCGACCCTCACTCGCAGCTACCGCACCCTGCGCGATCCTGTCGCACGCGGCCTCTACTGGCTCGAACTCCGCGGTGAAAAACTCGCCGATAACAACAAGCGCGTGCCGCCAGAGCTGGCCGAGCTGGTCTTTGACGTGCAGGAGCAGCTCGCCGAGATGCAGCTTGCGGACCCGGAGGAGGCGCACGAACGCGCAACTCAAATCGCCGCGCGGCGCATCGAGCTTCAATTCAAAATGGATGAGAACCTGGCCGAGCTCGAGCGGCATTTCGCGAAATGGGATCAGCCGGTGGACGAAAAGATGCTTACGTTGGAACTGAAGACGATCCTCTCGAATATCGCCTACCTGCGCACGCTGATTCGCGACGTCGATCGCGCGCTCGAGAACTCAAAGGCCGCTTGATTTAGAAAAAATGGCACGAATTTTTGGCATAGACCTCGGCACCACCAACAGCCTCATCGCCGCTATGGAAGCCGGTGAGCCGCGCGTGATTGCCGTCGGCGAGAACGGCAGTGCACTCGTGCCGAGCGTAGTTGCGATCGCACCGGACGGTGTCGTCACTGTCGGCGAGCGCGCAATCGAAATGGAACCGCATCTCACCGTCGAGCGCGACGGCCGCGTGAGCGCGGTCGGCTTTGCCGGCGGCGAATACGGCGCGGTCATTCGATCCGTCAAGCGCTACATGGGATTGGGCGGCGACGAGATCGCGCCCGAAGATCGCGCGCGCTATACCTTCGCCGATCTGAGCGGCCCGGTCGTGCGCTTTCAAATCGGCAAGCGCGTCTTCACACCTTCGCAAATCTCCGGCGAAGTTCTGCGCGCCCTCAAGGACGGCGCAGAACGCGCACTCGGCAACAGTGAAAAAGTCGAGCGCGTCGTAATCACCGTCCCCGCCTACTTCAACGATGGTCAGCGCCAAGCCACCAAGGACGCCGGCCGTCTCGCTGGTCTGGAAGTCGTGCGCCTGGTGAACGAGCCGACCGCCGCGTCCCTCGCCTACGGCCTAAACAAGATGGCGACCGGCAACGTCGCCGTGTTCGACTTCGGCGGCGGCACTTTCGACATTTCGATTCTCAGCATCAAGGAGGGAATCTTCGAGGTGCTCGCGACCAACGGCGACACTCACCTCGGCGGCGACGATATCGACCGCGCGCTCGTCGATTGGATCCTCACCGAACTTCCCGACACCCTCAAACTCGATCGCCACGTATGGAACAGCGCGCGCATGGCTGCCGAGGACGCCAAGAAGCGCCTCACCGACATCGCGGAGACCGACATCGCCGTCGAACTCCCCGGCCATTCGATTGGCAAGCACTTGACGCGCGACGCCCTCGATCAGATGGCCGCCCCGTTCGTCGCGCGGACGCTCAAGCGATGCGAGCTGGCAATCGCCGACGCCAAACTGACGCCCGCCGCTATCGACGCTGTCGTCCTGGTGGGCGGCGCGACGCGGATGCCCCTGGTCCGTCGACGCGTAGCGGAGATGTTCCATAGAGAACCCCTGTGCTCGATTAATCCTGACGAAGTGGTCGCTTTGGGCGCCGCCGTTCAGGCTTCTGTGCTAATGGGCACGCAGGGCGACATGCTCTTGCTCGACGTTGTTCCGCTGTCGCTCGGCATCGAAACGATGGGCGGCGTAATGGAGCGTCTAATACATCGCAATACCACTATCCCGACCAGCATAGCTGAAGGGTTTACCACCGCTGTGGATAATCAAACACATGTTGATATCCATGTTTTGCAAGGAGAGCGGGAACTTGCTAAGGATTGCCGTAGCTTGGCGCGCTTCAAGCTGGGCCCGATTCAGGCGCAGCCGGCGGGTGTCCCGCGTATCGAGGTCACTTTCCTCATCGATGCAAACGGGATACTAAATGTCAATGCGCGCGATGAGCGCACGGGCCGCGAGCATTCGATTGACGTCAAGCCGAGCTACGGCCTGACGGACGATGAAATCGAGCGAATGCTCGAAGAGGCCATAGATCTTGGGGAACAGGATCTCGAAGAACGCCTGCTGATTTCGGCCCGTAATGACGCCGAGCAAATCCTGGGCGCGCTTCGAAAGCAGCTCGGCGAATACGGCCGGCTCGTCCCGGCTGGTGAGCGCGCGCGGATGGATGAGGTGGCGGAGCGGCTGGAGGCGGCCCGAACGGGAACCGATCGAGAACTAATTGCAAAACTCGTCGAAGAGCTGAACGAGGCAACCACTCCGTTCGCGGAGCGAATTATGGACGCGGCTATAAAACTGGCGCTCGAAAAGAAATCGGTCGAGGAACTTTCGTAGCGGGGCAACCGCAACCGGAAGTCAGATCAGGACGTATATTTGACGATGGGACTCAAGTGGGACCAGGCCGAAGAAATCGCGGAAGTGCTGGCGGAAAATCATCCGGGACTGGATCCGCTCGACGCGCGGTTCACAGACCTGCGACAATGGGTTATCGACCTCGACGAATTCGACGATAACCGCGAAGGTTCAACCGAGGCGAAGTTGGAAGCCATCCAGATGGCTTGGCACGAAATATATAAGGAACAGAACGAAGACTGACTCTGAATAGGCGTAGAGGTGGCTACGTCCAAAACTACGGGGAGGTGGGGCGGTGGAAGAAGCACGCAGCACGACATTGAAGGTGGAGAACGGAGAGAAGATGCAGGAAAAGGAAACACTGGACGAAAGATTGCCGGGGCTGTTCGAGCCTGACACCCTTTTGCCCATTCAATACTTCGAGGCGATGCGCAAGAAGCATCTGCTCGAGGGCGAAAAGCGGCTGATCCTGAGCGTGCTCGAGGACGCGATCGAATGCTTCATGAAATGCATCGACGCGTCCACCAGCAAGGGCCAGCGACTGTTCCGCGATGCCGACGAATGGATCGCGCACGAGGACAAGCGTTGGGTCTTCTCGTTCGACAACGTCTGCGACATGCTCGATATCAATCCCGAGTACATGCGGATGGGGTTGCGCAAGTGGAAGGACAAGCGGCTCGACGCGATTGCGCGGCGACGCGCCGCGATGGTGCTCGAGGCCGAGCGGGCGGCAGCCGAGGCTGCGATGCAGCCTGCGGCGGCAGCGCCGGCGGTTGCGGCCGCGAGCGCGTCCGCAATGCAGAAGCCCGCGACCAAGGTCGCGGGCAAAGCGGCGGCGCGCGTCAAGCGCCGCCCCGAGCGCGTGCGCATCGCGAAACGCGCATCCGCGCGCAAGCTGCGCAAAGCGCGCGCATAACACCAGACAGAAGAAGAGCCTGCGGCCGCGCATCGCGTCCGCCGGCTCTTTGCATTCCCAGCAGCGGCGCGCGGGTCTTCGACCCGCCCCCGCCGCGCCTACGCCTTACCGGGCCAATCCTTCGCGACCGCGCTATACCCGCGATTTTGGTTCCCCTTCCCGCGCGGGAAGGGGTTAGGGGTTAGGTTCATCGGGCCACTTGCCAGCGAATTCCACACCTCGTAGCGTTCTCACCGATGCCGCTGCGAACCAAAATTGAATGCCCCGAGTGCGACGCCGACCTCGTCGTCAAGCGCGGCGGCGTATGCCCCAATTGCGGCGCGCGCATCACCGAGCACGTCGCCCGCGTCCGCTCGCGCGAGCGGCGCATCGAGCAGGTCGTCGCGATCGTCGCAACCGTGCTGGTCGTCGGCGTGGCCGTTGTCACCAGCGGCGCGACGCTGCTCGAAGGGATTGCTGTCTATGCGATCGTCGGCGCCATCATGTACTACCTCGCGCGCCGCACCTTCGTCTGATTTCTCACTGGCCCCTTGTCTGAACATTTATTTATTTTTCGGTTCCTCAATGAGGTCTGAGGGCGCTTGTCTGAACGCCCGTTTATCTCCGCGCCGCCGAAACCTGAATATTCATTAACCTCTTCTCTCCGTTGATGTTTTTTATTTTTTATTTCGAATTTCGTGCAACCTGATTCGTCTGATTGCGTATCTAGATGTGCGATGACAACAGGCTTTGAAAAACGGCTCGATGGCGTCCTAAATGCTCTCTCACTCGGCAGAGGTAACCAAATAATGAATTCCAAACGAGGTCTGATGTCGGCGCTGGTTGGTCTCGCGATACTCGCGACGCCGATGGCTGCGGCTGCCAAGGACTACAATCACTACGACAGTCACACGGCGCACGTATCGCGCAATGTCGCCCGCGCCGTCCGCAACGACGCTGTTGCCAACCATGACTTCCGCGCAAACCGCGCATTTGCCGACGCGCACGCCTACCGGAATTACGGTTACGCTAACCGCGGCTACTACGGGGCCCCTGCATACGCAGCTCCTGCATACGCGGGCGGTTATGGCGGTTATGCGGGCGGAAACGGATGCGGCAACGCGGCGCGTGTCATTAACACCTACGATCGCGACCGGAACACCGGCCATCCCGCGGCCGCCTACGACTTGCTCGCGCAGAATCGATGGGCGTTCCGTAGTGGATGTGGCGGCGGCGCGCCGGTCGGCGGCGGGATGTTGGGTGGACTGGTACCTTCGTACAACAACTATGGCGGCGGCGGCGGATTGCTGAGTGGGCTCGCTGGATACCGTGGAACGCCGGCGTATGGCAACAATGGCGGATTGCTGGGTGGACTCGGCGGATACCGCGGAACGCCGGCATACAGCAACAATGGCGGATTGCTGGGCGGACTTGGTGGATACCGTGGCGCGACCAATGGTGCCGGATACAACGGCGGTTACGGCCAGCCTGCCGGTGGAAATTCGATGCTAGGAAATATGCTTCAATACATCAGATAGCTCAGCGAACGCGCATCCCTCGCGCATTCTCTGACGACAAGCGCGCCCCGTCCCCTCCCGGCGGGGCGCGTTTCTTTTCTTAACCCTGGGTGCAGGGGTCCCCCCCCGCGACGGTGTCGATGCCCAAGGAAGCGTGAAACCCACGGTGGGTTTCACATTAAATGAAGTGAATTGTCTTGCGTGAACTCTACACTGCCGCCAGCCGCTCGATCGCTTTGAGTATCTTCATCCGCCGCTCTTCCGGCGTCCGCGCGAACGACGAGAATTGCAGCGCCGTCGTCGTGATTCCCGCCCGCGCGTAATCGTCGAGCCGCCGCCGGCATTTCTCCGCCGTGCCGAACACGAAAATCTTCTCGACCATCTCGTCGGGAATCGTCTCGAGCGCTTTCTTGCGATCGCCGGCATTCCACAG
Source organism: uncultured delta proteobacterium (assembly GCA_963711565.1). GTDB lineage: Bacteria > Desulfobacterota > Binatia > Binatales > Binataceae > Binatus. The sequence goes on from CAVQEQ010000004.1 coordinate 370,995, forward strand.
CTCGATCGCGGTTCCCGCTTCCTTGTCGTAGCCGATCTCGCGGAAGAACTTGTTGTACTGCGGCACTGTCACATAGGCCGTCAGTGCCCGGCGGAAAATCGAGCGCGCGACCTCTTCGTCCTCATCGACTGCGCAAATTATTCGGCACACCACGTCGAGATTGGCGGGATCCTTGCCTGCCGTACGCATCCCGTCGCGCGTGTTGTCGAGCATCGGCGCCACCGTCTCGGGCGTGATGAAGTTGACGATCACGCCGTCGCCCAGCTCGCCCGCAATCCGCAGCATCTTGGAGCCTTGCGCACCGATATAGATTTTCGGCGGATGCGTAATCGAAGTGTCGAGGCGGAAGCCGTTTATCTTGACCTTCGCGCCCGCCATCGTGACCTTCTCGCCGCGGAAAATCGCGCGCAGCGCTTCGACCGTCTCGCGCATCTGCGTCACCGGTTTCTGAAACGGCACGCCCATCCAGTTCTCGACGATATTAGGCGTCGAGATTCCCAGGCCCAGGACAAAACGACCGCCCGCCAGCTCGTTGACGGTGACGGCCGACATCGCAATCAGGGGCGCCGGCCGGGTGAACACCGGGATAATCGCGCAGCCGAAGCGCATCCTGTCCGTGAGCATCGCCGCCGCGGCAATCGGCGCGAACGCGTCGGTCGAAAACGACTCGTACGACCATGCGTCGGTGTAGCCGCATCGATCCGCGGTACGCACCAGCTCGGGAAAATGAACGCCGTTGAACGGGTCGAAGGGGATAGTGATTCCAAGTCGCATTTTTTGGTTCCTCAGAGTCGCGAATGTAGCGCAGCCGGACGAGGTTAGCCTACCCGCAGGTTCAACACTTCCGCCAGATGCATCGGCGTGCGCGACGGGCAGAAACGGCGAATCTGCGACCGGCACGAGAATCCGTCCGCGACGACAATCGCGTCGGGCGGCGCCTTGTCGATCGCGGGAAATAAAACTCTCGCGCCGATCGTTTTCGATATCTCGAAATGCTCACGGTCGTAGCCGAACGCGCCCGCCATCCCGCAGCATCCCGCGTCGAGCACCTCGAGTTCCGGTCCTGCCACGCGCGACAGGATCGCGGTCTCGCCGCCGATTCCCGCGAGCGCCTTCTGATGGCAGTGCCCCTGCACGATCGTCTTTCGGCGGATTTCAGGCGGCGCGAAGTCCGGCGCTTCGCGTGCGAGAAACTCGTCGAGCAGGAACGAATTCGACGCGAGTGCTGGGGCGCGAGCGTCGTCAGGGAACAGCGACGGCAGCTCGTCGCGAAACGTCAGGATACAACTCGGCTCCAGCCCGACGATCGGAATCCCCACGGCGACGAATGGGTCAAGCGCGTCCATCACCTCTCGCAGTCGCGCCTTCGCGCGGTCGAGCATCCCCTGGTCGTAGAGCGGACGCCCGCAGCACAGCTCGTCGCGCGGGACGATCACGCGGAATCCAGCGCGCTCGAGGACTTCGACCGCGGCAATCGCGACCTGCGGCTCGAAGAAGTTGTTGAAGGTGTCGGGAAACAGTACGACTTCCCGCATGCTCGCTCCAGGAGCCGTCCTGCGCTCGAACAACGAACGAAAAGTGCGCCGCGCAAAACCCGGCAACGCGCGATCGGAATGAATCGCGAGCGCCTTTTTAACCAGGTCTGTAATCAGCGGCGCATGCGCAATTGCGTTCGCGAGCGACGGCGCGTACGACGCGAGGCGTGCGACCTCGTTCAGTCTGCCGAAGAACGCCGACGACAGCGGACGCCGGTGCATCCGATAGTAATTCGAGAAAAATTCCGCGCGGTACGCCGACATATCCACCGACGACGGGCACTCGCTCTTGCATCCCTTGCACGAGAGGCACAAGTCGAGCGCATCTTTCACGGCAACGTCGGCGAAACCTTCCGGCAAAAGGTCAGTGGTGAGAGCATCGAACAAAATTCGGGCGCGCCCGCGCGTCGAATGGACTTCCTCGCGCGTCGCCATGTACGACGGACACATCGTGCCCGCTTCGGTCTTGCGGCATTTGCCGATGCCGACGCATTTGAGCGCCGCGCCCGCGAGCCCGCCCTCGGCGCTGAAGTCGAAGTGTGTTGCGATTTCGCGCGCCCGGTAGTTCGCGCCCAGCTTCAGATGCGAGTCGAGCGGATGAGGATAGACAATCACGCCGGGATTCATCATCGAGTTGGGATCGAAGATTCGCTTGAACTCGCGGAACGCGTCGATCAGGTCGGGCCGGAACATCATCGGCAGCAGCTCCGAGCGCGCAAGCCCGTCGCCGTGCTCGCCGGAAAGCGAACCGCCGAGACTCGCGACCAGTTCGCCAAGCTCGACCATCGCCGCGCGGAACGTCGCGATTCCGGCCGCGCTCGCCAGATCGAAATTGACGCGCGCGTGAACGCATCCCTCGCCAAAATGACCGTAGTAGGTCGCGACCTTGAGGTTGCGGCTGCTGAGGATGCGATCGAAGCCGCGCAAAAACGTGCCGAGATTAACCGGCGGCACCGCTGAGTCTTCGGCTCCCGGCCAACTGCGCGGGCGCCCCGGGATGAACGCGCTCGAACCGAGTCCCGACTCGCGAATCTGCCAGACCGCGGCCTGCTCGCGCGCGTCTGCCAGGTACGCGGTGCCCGTGCATTCTCGATGCCCGCGCGCCTCGGCAATCACGCGCTCCGCTCGCTCACGCGCCTCGTCGCGCGATGCGCCCCCCAGCTCGACTAGCAGAAACGCGCGCCCGGCGGGCAGAAACCGCACGCCCGGCATCTTCTTGATACGCGCGAACTCGGGCAGATTCTCATCGAAGCCTTCGAGCGCTTCCGGGCGATGTGCGAGCAGCCACGGCGTTTGATCTGCCGCGGTAAACACGTCGTCAAATCCGAGTACAGCCAGCGCAAGTTCCTTCGGCCGCGGCACCGCGCGAATTGTCGCGCGCAGAATCGTTGCGAGCGTGCCCTCCGAGCCGACGAGCGCGCGCGCGAGGTTGAAGCCGCGCTCCGGCATCAGCTCGTCGAGGTTGTAGCCCGAGACGCGCCGCGGCAGCTTCGGGAAATGCGTGCGCACCGAATCTGCGCAATGGTCGCGAAGCTCACGCAGCCGCGAGTACAACTCGCCTTCGCGGCCGCCGCGCGCGATTGCCGCGTCAAGCTCCGCGTCCGCGATCGAGCCCGTCAGCGAAAGTTCAGTGCCGTCGTAGAGGACGACCTCGAGCGCCTCGACGTTATCGACCGTCTTGCCATACGCCGCCGAATGCGCGCCGCACGAGTTGTTGCCGATCATGCCGCCGATGGTGCATCGATCTTTGGTCGAAGGGTCCGGCGCGAAGAACAATCCGTGCGGCGCGAGCGCGCTGTTGAGGTGGCTCTGGACGACGCCGGGCTCGACCTGCGCGTTGCGCGCGTCGGCGTCAATCGCGATCACTCGATTCATGTACTTCGAGAAGTCGAGCACGAGCGCCGCGTTACACGCCTGCCCCGCGAGGCTGGTGCCGCCGCCGCGCGCGAGAATCGGCATCGAAGTTTCGCGCGCGACCGAAAGCGCCGCAATCACGTCGCCCTCGTGCCGCGGAATCACCACGCCCACCGGCACCTGCCGATAGTTCGACGCGTCGGTGGCGTAGGCCGCGCGAGTGCCGGCGTCGAAGCGCACTTCGCCTTCGACTATGTTGCGCAGATGAGATTCGAGCGATGCGACTGAGGTCATGATCGACGATGATTGTAGTTCAGCCCGACAATCCAGCGTGAACGGTGGAGGTCGATATGTCGAACGATCAAAGAAAGGTGTTGGCCGGGATGGCGGCCGCGGTCGTGTTCAGCGTGGCGTTCTTCGAAGTGGCCTTCCGGATGACGAACGTTGGCCCGACACCGCCCGGCATGATCGAGAACGTCGTGGCGCCTCGAGTATGCGCTCAAGTGCGAGGTCTTCGCGGCGCTATGCCTCGTCGCGGGCGTCGCGCGGCTCGCGAATCGCCGCTTCTTCATCCCCGACGCGATCGAGGGCGGCTCGTCGCCGTCAATCGACATCGATAAGCGCTATCTGCAGAACACGCTGGAGCAGTTGGTGCTCGCGATCGTCGCCCATCTCGCGCTGGTCACGATCGTCGCCCCCGAATCGATCCGCGCCGTAGCAGTCCTGGTCATGCTGTTCGTGATCGGCCGCGTAACGTTCTGGATCGGGTATCATGTGTCGGGTCCCGCGCGCGCATTTGGCTTCGGCACCACGTTTTACCCAACCGTCGCAGTCTATGCGTACGTCGTATCCCGGCTCGTCGCGTAAGTCGCGCGCGAAAGATGCTCGACGCATCCGCCTGCTAGTGTGCCATCGTCCCGGTCGGAGCCGGCTTGCGCAGATTGGTCGCCAAAATGCAGACCGTCATGAATGCCGCGAGCGTTAGCGACGATTCGATGCGGTCGAGATTCAGCCCACCCTGGACTTGAGGCTTGGTCAGGATGTCGCCCAATGTCGCCCCTAGCGGGCGCGTCAGAATAAAGGCAGCCCAGAACAAAATCGTGTGCGGGATTCTGGTGGCGAAGTAGGCCGCTGCGACCACCGCGATCAGTCCGCCAAATACCAGCGCGCCGCCCTCGAAGCCGAAACCTCTGGAATCCGCCAGGTAGTCGCCAAGCGCGGTGCCGAGCGTGTTCGAGGCCAGGATCGTCGTCCAATAAAATATTTCCGTTCTGTAATCCGCAACCCGCGCGACGGAGATGCTCCCTGTTGTCAGCCGCCACGCGCCCAGGCAGGCCAGCACCATGCCGAACAGAATCAGCGACGTGAGCGGATAGCCCAGCCCCGCAGTGCGATCGAGGTAGTCTGAGATGGTCGTTCCTACGGTGGTCGTCGCCACGATGACGAACCAGTAGTTGAACGGGCGGTAGCGTCGCTCCGCCACTTGCAGCGCCAGGGCGACGACGAAGATGACCGCGAAAATGCCCGTGGCGGCGAGATACCCGAAGTTCATCGACATCGAGACGGCGTCCCCGCCGGTCTCGCCCAGCGTGGTCGCCGCGATCTTCGCGATCCAGAACGCCAGCGTCACCGCCGGGACCTTGTTCAATCGCCCATCGTCTATCACTCGTTGTATCGCTCCAGTCCTGTCGATTTTGGGTCTGGCGCTCGCGCGGCACGATTAGAAGGTCACCAGCAGGGCCCCATACCATGAGTAGCGATCGGTCTCGTTCGCGTTCTCGATGCCTGGCCCTGCCGAGGCGAGCAGATGTAAGTTATCGGTGAGATCGTAGGTGAAGCCGCCATCAATTTCAGTAGTAGCGAGTCCTCCGCGGGTATTGGGCGACTGGTAATAGACTTCTGCACCAATTCGAAGATGGGGCAACACTTCCCGCGTGACCGCCCATCCGAGCTGGTAGTAGTCCTGGTAGTTTCCACCGCGGTCGATCTGATATCCGCCGCCTCCGAATGTCGCCCACGCGCCGAAATCCTTCTCCAGCCATAGCGGCAGAAACAGCGAAGGAAGTTCCCCGGATTCACCCGGGCCGGCCGGCAGGAAGACGCGCGGATAGAAGGCAACGTTGACGCCGAAGTCACGCTGATGCAGGAAGCGATATTTCAATGCCAGCTGAACATTGCCGAGAGTGACCACGTTTTGGCCCTGTACGCCGTTGCCGAAACTGACCGGTAAGACCACGCCCGAATCACCGAATCCGGCCGGTACGACCACGTCCAACTGGAACTCGGGCGCTACGCCATAGTTGAAGTCTATTCCCGCCAGCTGGCCAGTCCCGGAGCGCGTGGCCGTTCCGCCATCGAAGAAATAGATTTCGAAATGCCTGTAGTCGGTCGGTTCCGGATCATCCGTTTGATAAGGAGGCCCGCCAAACGCCGGAACCGCCAGCGCTACGATCGCCGCAAAAACCGCAAGAGGTATCAGCCTATGGAGCACGTTTCTGTGACGCGGTCGCGTGGTGTCTGGTTACATGACGATCGGCGGGGCCCCAACTTTCATGCTCTCCCTTGCAGAGGCCGTAGAACTCTACTACCGCATACAGGATTATTGTTTCCGACGAGGCTATCCGAGAGCAGCGCCATCGGCTATCGCAGGATTTGAGGACACCACAATGAGAGGTCGGGCGTTCATCGGCCATTCAATCCCACGACGACCTCAATCGTTTCGCATGGGCGCGAGCGTACGCCTCGTCCTCGCCGTCGTGATCGCCGCCGGCATCTGCGCGTGCGGGCATTCCGAGTCTGATTCATCGGCGCCACCGAAGAATCCCGCCGCGGGCCAGTGGCAGGCGGAAATTTCCAACCCCAGCGGCCAGCGTCAGCAATGCGTGATGGAAATCGGCGATATGGGGCAGATCGCCTACAGCGATTCGTGCCCGATGCCGCTGACGAGTCAGCAGGCCACTATCACCACCGTCCCCAACGGCACCTATGCGCCGAACCTTTACGTCACCGGCAAGGACAGCGGCACCTTCATGATTATGGGAGGCGGCATCTCGGGGATGGTCGGAGCGTTTCGCGTCGAGGGCAAACATATGACGACCCGAACCGCCCCCGGCGCCGATATCGAATGGACGCGCACCTCGTCCGAGACCCCAATGCGGAGCGCGGCCGCAAGCCGGGTGCTTCCGGGACAAATCCAATGGCCGATGAACGACGTGCCGGCTATCGCGGATCGTGCAACCGCGTACGTTCGGACCAAATGGCAACCTGACGCGTTCCTGACGTTGATCCAGATGGAACTGACTACCGGCATTACCAATGCGCAATCCCCCGACGGGGGTGTGCTGGTCCAGTTCAACTTCTACTCTCCCGGACAGCAGCAGACGCTGACCTTTATGCCCAATTCGCCCACCAGCGAGTTGATTCCCGGCTCCAGTGCCGATCCCCGCGATGAGCGCGCGTTGCCTGCGAGCTTTATGGACCTGCCCGACGCGGTAGCAAAACTGCGCGCGAAAGGGCTGCGCGCCAAGCGGATCAAGACCGCACATCTCGAAAACTATGGCCGCGGCTCATATGTCGCCGGTGGCATCGGCGTCTTCGGCTCCGAATGGGTCATTGACTCGGCTTTCGACGAGGAAGGCGCGGCACTGGCCGAGTTGCCGGATCAAAACGTCGCCAGCCTCGCCGACTCCAACGAGGATGTGGAAGGAGATCAATCGCAGAAGCAGAGCCTGATCCATGTCGAAATCGCGGGGCTGCGAAACAACCGCGGCAACGCGTATTGCTGGCTGTTTCAGTCGGCCGACGGTTTCCCCTCGAACAGCGCCGGCAACGTGGAGAGCACTGCGTCAACGATCAGCAATCGACGCTCCTCGTGTGACTTCGAAAGCCCGCAGCCCGGCAATTACGCGATCGTGGTGTTCCACGACGAGGACGGCTCTCATGTGCTCGAGCTGAATCCGAACGGTACCCCGCGCGAGGGCGTTGGAGTGTCGAACAATCCCAACGTTGCTTCTGGACTACCAAGCTACAGCGCGGCGAAGTTTCCCTACAGAACCGGCACTCTGAATTTGACGATAAACGTGAGGTATCCGTCCGGACCGTAGAAGCGCGAAGACGCGGCCTTTACTCGTTTGTCCTTATAGCGGCAGGTCCTTCATCCCCGCCTTCGGCGCGCCGACCAGCGCGACCATTTTGCCCTCGGGCGCGCGGTTTTCATGCATCGCCTGATGGCATTCGGGAATCTCTTCGAACTTGAAGGTCTTCGCGAGGCACGGATCGATCTTGCCGTCGAGCACCAGCTGATTGAACGCGTAGGCCTGCTCGTCGTTGGCGAAATGCGATCCCTGCAAGCGCTTCTGCCGCATCCACAGGTAGCGCAAATCCGCCACCGCGTTGTAGCCGGTGGTACCCGCGCAGATGACGACCATCCCGCCCGTGTCGCATACGAACACCGAAGTGGGAATCGTATCTTCGCCGGGATGCTCGAATACGATGCGCGGATTTTTCCGCTCGCCGACGATGTCCCAAATTGCTTTGCCGAACGCGCGGCATTCCGCCGCCCACTTGTTGTACGCCGCGGTCTCCTTCCAGTGCGGCATCATGCCCCAGTGCAAATATTTTTTCCGGTTGATACATCCCCGGGCGCCTAGCTTCATGCAGAAATCAATTTTGCGATCGTCGCCAACGATCCCCACCGGAATTCCGCCCTCGGCCTTGACGATCTGGATCGCCATGCATCCAAGCCCGCCCGACGCGCCCCAAATCAACACCACGTCGTCGCGGCGGACGACGTGCGGCGCCCATCCCATCAGCATCCGGTACGCGGTCGCTCCCACCAGCGTCGGTCCCGCCGCTTCTTCCCACGTCAGATGCGACGCCTTGGGCATGCACTGATGCGCCTGTACCCGACAGAACTGCGCGAAGCTGCCCCAGTTGGTTTCGTAGCCCCAGATTTTGAAGGTCGGGTCGTACATCGGATCGTCGCCGTTGCGGACGGCGGCCGAATGGCGATCCCAGACGCCGCAATGAATCACGACGCGGTCGCCGACCTTGACGTTGTGCACGTCATGCCCGGTCGCATAGACGATTCCCGACGCGTCGCTGCCGCCGATATGAAAATCCGAATGATCGTACTTCGACTTCTGGCGCGCGCCGATCACGTCTACCGGCGAGCCGAGCGCCGCCCACACGTTGTTGAAATTGACGCCCGCCGCCATCACGTAAACGAGCACTTCGTCGGGCCGGATTTCCGGCACCGCGATTTTCTCGACTTTGAACGCATGCATCGGGTCGCCGAACCGGTCCGCGCGGATCACCTGCGCATACATCTGCTTCGGCACCTGTCCGATCGGAGGCACCTGGCCTATTTCGTAAATTTCCTTTTGGCTCATTTATATGGTTACCACCGGCGCGATGCTCTCGGGCGAGCGACGGTCTCGGTTGGCTCCAGTCCTGGTTTGAAGCTGCGGCATTGCGCGCCGGAATTAGCTACCTGTTTGCCACCGGTTTGACAATACTAGCCTTTCGGGAGTTGGGGAACGGCCGAGGCGGCGCGCCGAGTTCACGCTTGATCCGCGGATCAAACGCACGGAATCGTTCCTCGCGTAACCCGCACTTTGTGGCGTCAATCGCGCGCAATTATTACATTCTGATTTGCAGCTCATCTCCTCCCCCGAGATAGCTGGGCACGCTTGGCCACATGCCCTCATGGTGAAGCCAACGCGTGCCTTTTTTTTCGAGGAAAGAGCCGGGATTCTTCGCTTCGCTCAAGAATGACACAGGAAAGGAACGACACGGCGGAAAGGAATGACACGGCAATGAATGACACAGGCAAAAACCTGAGAGCAAAATGGCGTCCTCGCCATTTTGCGATTATCACTGGGTGCAGGGGTCAGCCCCTGCCCAAGGAAGCATGAAACCCAGGCGGGTTTCATTAAAATCAAGTCGTTCCAGCTCCGCTCCTCCCCTCGGTTGACGCGCCACCTCTAATTCCATAAAAAACGGATTCGGCTTCAGGACTTTTCGCAACTCTACGGACACAGGAAGCAAGGCAGCCTGACCAATATGGCGGTGCGCAAAATCGAGCGTGGCCACTACTTCGAGGACTTCGAGGTCGGCCATCTTTTCAAGCATCACTGGGGTCGCACCATCACCGAAGGCGACAACAGCTTTTTCTCCAGCGTCACGATGAATTTCAACCCGAGCTACTTTAATCGCGAGTATGCGCAGTCGCTCGGCTACAAGAACGTCGTCGTCAATCACATGCTCGTGATGAACGTGGTGTTCGGGCTGTCGGTCGAGGACCTGAGCGAGCGTGCGATCGCGCATCTTGGCTACGAAAAAATGAAATGGCACGAGACCGTCTATCCCGGCGACACGATCACGTCGGAGTCGCTCGTGCTGTCCAAGCGCGACACTTCGCGGCCCGATCGCGGCGTCGTCAAGTTCCGCACCACTGGCTACAACCAACGCAGCGAAAAGGTGCTCGAATACGAGCGCCCGGTCCTGATTCGCAAGCGCAACCCGTCTTCATAGCAGGCTGTAAATGAATCGAACTCGCAGATCTTTCTGGAAACGTCTCTTTTCTGTTCCCCCGTTCCATTTTGGAAAGGGGGCGAGGGGGATAGGACGGCACGATTCCTTTTTTACTATTTCCGCTTCCCATCTATGGGAAGGGGCCAGGGGTTAGGTTTTTCAGATGCCGCTAGTTACGCCTGAGCATGAATTTATCCGGCGCTCGGTCCGCGAGTTCGTCGAGGCAGAGGTCAAGCCCATCGCCAACGACCTCGACCGCGCTAACAAGGAAATCCCTGAAAAAATCCTGAAGCAGATGGCCGAGCTCGGCTACTTCGGCGTGATCTTTCCGGTCGAAGAGGGCGGGATGGGGCTCGACTACATATCGATGGCGATTGTCACCGAGGAACTGTCGCGCGGATGGCTCAGCGTCGGCTCCGTGATGACCCGCAACATCATTACCGGCACTCTGATCAGCGCCAACGGCACGCCCGAGCAGAAAAAGAAATTCCTGCCGCCGATCGCGCGCGGCGAGATTCTGACCGCCGCCGCATTCACCGAGCCCGACTCGGGCAGCGACACGGCGTCGTTCAAAACGCGCGCGGTCAAACACGGCGATGGCTATCACATCAAGGGCTCGAAGATGTGGTGTACGTTCGCCAATCGCGCGCACATGCTCACCGTCATGACGCGCACCGACCCAGACATGTCGAAGAAGCACAAAGGGCTGTCGCTGATCCTGTTCGAGAAGAAGCCCGGCGACGACTTCATGCCGCCGCAGTTGACCGGCTCGCCGATTCCGACGATCGGCTACCACGGGATGCGCAGTTACGCGCTGCAATTCGACGACGCGTTCGCACCTAAGGCGAACCTGATTGGCGGCGTCGAAGGGCGCGGATTTTACCAGTTGATGGCGAGTTACGAGGCGGCGCGCATCCAGACCGCCGCGCGCGGCGTCGGCGTTGCGCAGGCGGCGTTCGAGTGCGCGGTCAAGTACGCGAAAGATCGCAAGCAGTTCGGGCAACCGATCGGCGACTTCCAGGTGATTCGGCACAAGCTCGCGCACATGGCCGTCGAAATCGAAGCGGCGCGCCAGCTTTGCTACTTCGCCGCCGCCGAAAAAGACACCGGCAAGCGATGCGACTACGAGGCCGGCCTCGCCAAGGCGTTCGCCGCCGAGATGGCCGAGCGGGTCACGCGCGAGGCGATGCAGGTGCATGGCGGATACGGCTACTCGATGGAGTTCGAGGCGCAGCGCTTCTGGCGCGACGCGCGCGTGCTGTCGATCTTCGAGGGCACCAGCGAGATTCAGTACGAAGTCATCGGCCGGCGCATCATGGAGCAGAACTGAACGTGAGCATCACCAGCGACGGCAGCTACTTCGAGGATTTCACGGTCGGCGACACGCTCGTCCATCAGCGCGGCCGCACGATCACCGAGGCCGACAATCACAACTTCACTTCGCTCGTGATGAACACCGCGGAACTGCACTTCAACCAGGACTTGATCGACAGGAATCCCGGCGCGTACGTCGGCGGCAAGCTGCTGGTATACGGCGGCGTCGTACTGGCGTTCACAGTCGGCCTCGCGTCGGAGGACACCAGCGAGAACGCGATCGCCGAAGTCGAGATGGACAACGGCAAGCATACCAACCCCGTCTTCCACGGCGACACGATCTACGCGGAGTCCACCGTGCTCGAGAAGCGCGACGCCGACCGGCCGGACGCGGGACTGGTGAAATTCAAATTGATTGGCAAAAAGCCGGACGGTACTGTCGTCGTTGAAATCGAGCGCACCGTTTTGATCAAGCGCAAGAGTCACTATCTGCCGGCCTAATCCGTACTCTAATAATCGATTAGTCAAATATTTTACTAGCAGGAGAAGTCCATCAATGTACGTTTTGGACAAAGGCACGCGCTTCGTAATCCCGCGCACCGAGATGACCTATCCCGGTCACAACATGAAGCTGCACGTCACTGCCGCCGACGCAGTGAAGGCGCCCGTCGATCACGTGATGGCGGACTTCGAGGACGCGTGCCCGTATGAGTTCAAGGGCGAGAAGAGCCGCAAGGTGATGGTCGAAGCGCTCAACACGCTTGACTTCGGCAAGAAGGTCGTGACGGTGCGGCCCAACAATATCCATTCGAAATTCTTCAAGGGCGACATGGAGGCGATCGTGCTCGGCGCGCCGAATCGTTTTCACGGCATCATGCTGCCGAAGACGCGCGGCCCTGAGGAGATTCGCGAGGTGTCGAAGCTGCTCGACGATCTCGAAAAGCGCGCGGGCTGGAAGTACCGCATTCAGATCGAGTCGCTGATCGAGACGCCGCACGCGCTCATACACGCGTACGAAATCGCCAAGGCGTCAGACAGAATGTGCGGGCTGGTGTTCGGCATCGCCGACTACGCGGCGAACCTCGGCATCCGCGAGATCGTCGAGAATCAGAACCAGAATTTTCACTACTCGAAGCAGGCGGTGGTGGTCGCCGCGAAAGCCGCCGGCCTCCACGCGATCGACAACGTCTATCTGCGGTTGTGGCGCAACACCGATTCACCCGAGCGCGTCAAGGAACTGCAGGCGGGGCTGCGCGAGAAGAACGTCGGCGCCGCCAATCTCGGGATGGACGGCACGTGGGTGATACATCCGCAGCAGGCGGAGATCGCGAACTCGTGCTACACGCCGAGCGTCGATCAGGTCGAAGAAGCGCGCCGAGTGATCAAGCTCTACCACGAGAAGGGCGGCGGCTCGATGGCCGATCCGAAGTCAGGCGAGATGATCGACGAAGCGACGATCAAGATCGGCCTGATGGATCTGGCCAAGGGCGCGCAGGCCGGGATGGTATCCGACACGGAGCTGCGCGACTGGTCGGCAAAGAGCCGCGAGATCACTGGCTACGACATCCTCGAACTGATGCGCCGCGTCGCCTGAGTCCGTTCGCAATTTTCGTTAGAGGGCTCTCGATCCGAAAATTCTGACCAGACGATTTTCGCGAGGTGCGATGTCGGCATTTGCCAGCCCCCGTAGCAACAACGCATACAGTGCGTCACTGCGGGGGTGCGGGCGTCGGCGTGGCGGTCGGCAATGGAAACACGGGCTGACCGATCGGCGCACCGGTAGGCTTGCCCCGTACGCACCCCATCTGAGACGGGCAGAAGGACTTGCTCGTCGAGCACGTCGAGTTCGTTACGGCGAGCGTGAACGCAAATAATAAATGACAAACTGCGACCAAATATTTATTCGCAAGGCGAGTCTTGAATCCGCTGAGTAGCGCACTACTGCGCAAGGTCGCAAAGTAAGATCGATTAGGGGGTTCTTCTATGAGCACCGCATCAAAGCTCCATCGCTGACGAGGCCGGCATCGACGAGATTTACGACGCCCTTCCTCAAAATAGCAATCTCAACCGTTCTCTTCAGCCAATCCTTGCCCATAGAATCGATGGTGTCGCTCCAGATGCGCCACGTCGCGTAGCGCTTTGCCGAAGGACGGACGCAGGAGCGTCCGTCGAGATTCTTCGCTTGCAGCAGCTCAGAATGACGCGTGGGCTCGCCGGGTTTTTGCGTCATCCTGAGCGCAGTAAAGGATCTCGCGCGCGCTGGCGCGCCTGTGGGCGACAGGCGTTGTTGCTACGGGGGCTGGAAAATGTAACAACAGATGGTTCGGGCGGGGTCGTAGTTCAGCCCGGTTAGAACGCCGGCCTGTCACGTCGGAAGTCGTGGGTTCAAATCCCATCGGCCCCGCCAAAAATTGATTTTTTAGAGGCACGAACTTGAAGCTGACTGAACAAACCCGCAGCATCTCGCGCGAGAGTGGACTGCGTGACCGCCAATGGGTCGTGATCGACGCCAGCGAGCGAGCGCTCGGACGAGTCGCATCGCGCGCGGCTAGCCTGCTGACCGGCAAAACCCGGCCCGACTATACTCCCAACCAGGATATCGGCGACTTTGTCGTTATAATCAACGCCGCCAAGGTTCGCCTGACGGGATCGAAGACGCTGGGCAAGGTGTACTACCGCCATACCGAATGGCCGGGCGGAATTCGCAAGACCTCGGCCGGCAAGATGCTCGAGGAGAAGCCCGAGCGGATGCTTGAGATTGCGGTCAAGGGGATGCTGCCGAAGAATCGCCTCGGCCATCAGATTTTCAACAAGCTGAAAGTTTATCGCGGCGCCGAGCATCCGCATGCCGCGCAGAAGCCCAAGACGGTCAGCGTTTAACCAAGGTACGTGCTTTCAATGGCAGAAAAGAAAAATATCATCTGGACGACCGGCCGTCGTAAGAGCGCGGTCGCGCGCGTCAGAATGTTGCCCGGCAGCGGCACGATCACGGTTAACGAGCGCACGCTCGAGGACTACTTCCCGCGGCCGACCTCGCGGATGCGGATACTGGAGCCGTTCGAGGCGACGGAAACTGTCGGTCAATACGATGTGCTGGTGAGTGTCGAGGGCGGCGGAATCGCGGCGCAGGCCGACGCCGTTCGTCACGGGATTTCGCGCGCGCTGGTCAATGCGACGGAGACGTTGCGGCCGACGCTGCGCAAGGGTGGGATGCTGACGCGCGATCCGCGCGAGGTCGAGCGGAAGAAATACGGGCGTCACAAGGCGCGCAAGCGGCCGCAATACTCCAAGCGCTAGGACGATTCGATCGAAGCTGGGCGCACGGAGGCGCGGGATTTCATTTTGAGCGACAAGGGCGTGAGCGATGCTTGCGCCCTCTTTTCTTTGTTCTGCGATTACAGGTACTTAGCCGGGCCATTTGACAAATCCCGACTCGTACAAATACAAGAAGAGCGCCAGCTTAAAGGAGCGCCATTAGATGCGTCCAGACCGAATACGTTATAGCGCCGGAGTTGTTGCGGGGTTGTTGCTCATCAGCGCGCTGTTATTTGCGGTGTCCGGAACGGCGCTGGCACAGACCGCAGCGGGATCTTTCCAGTCGGTGAACGGCCAGGTGCAGATTCAGCGCACCGGCGGCGCGACCATCGGCGCGGCGGCCGGCGTCGGCGTAAACGTCGGCGATCGAATCGTCACCGGCCCCAACGGCCACGCGGTCATCGTGCTCAACGATCAGAGCCGGATGGAGCTGGGACCCGCCAGCAGCATCACGCTCGATCAATTCACGATTACCGGAGGAGCCACGGCGACGCGCGTGAGCTTGTTTACCGGCGTGATGCGATCGCTGGTCAATGCTTCATCGGGCGGCGCCGCGGCAGACTACCAGGTGCATACTCCGAACGCGGTTGCGGCGGTGCGAGGCACCAGGTTCGATACCGCGTACTCCGAGAATGTAATCAGGCCCGGCTACCAGGGATGCCAACGCTATACGGACGTTTCCGTTTACCAGGGGACCGTCAATCTCGCGCCGGTGGGGACGCCTACCGCCGGCGAAGATGTTCACGCGGGTTACGAAGCGACGCTGCCGTGCGACAAACCTCCGACCGGTGAGGGACCGCTGTCGATGACCGGCGCGATATCGCTCGAAAGCGCCAACGCAGGCGGCGCCAGTTTCACTGGAGCGGCGCCGGGATCGAGCGGTGCGCCGGTGCCCGCCTGTCCGGTCTGCATGAACATGACGACTACCACCGGAACAACGACGGGGCGGTAGGGAAGGAGGTGAGACGTGGCGAAGAATAGAATTTCGCTTGCCGGTGCGATGCTCATGCTCGGATTCGTGCTGAGCACATTCGCGATCGCGACGCCTGCGCATGCGCAATGGTTTGAAGACACCTATCCGGGATTCTACTCGCTGCAAACGCCGGGACTCTTCCAGACGACGCTATTCGGCGGCGGCTACATTAGCGATAAATATGGCGTCCTGCAGGAGGGCGTTCAGGCCGAGCAGAGCGTCACACCGTATATCGGAGTTTTCGGCCGCGCGACCGGCTACCAACTGTGGATCGGCAACGGCTTCGAGAGTCCGCTGGCGCCGGGGAGCGGCAGTTTCCCGCGGCTCAACTTCGGGCGCTTCCAGGGTGGCCTCGATTTCACGCTGCTCCCTGGTACGCATCTCTACGTATCGGCCGGCCACGACGTCGCGGATAGCGATGCCACCGTGATCGAGGGCGATTTCTCGAGTTGGCTGTGGCTGCACAGTCAGCACCCGATCAATGCATCGTTCAGCACGATTTACGATTGGCAAAACGGCGTCGAGAGCAGTGAAATCGATCTGGAGACAATTCTGCTCTCGACCGAGAAGTACATGATCCTCGGAGGCATCGGCGGCGCGATGTATTTCGGCGGCTTCCTGAGCAATGCGCAGGGGCAGGGCGGTCCGGATCTCGGATTCTACTACCGGCCGTGGCAGCTTGGCGTCAGCGCTCAGGCGGGCTACGGCAACGCGCATCAGTACGGCCAGATCAGCATGTACAAGCAGCTAAGCTGGTTCGAATAGCGCGTCTTGCCGCTCTCCGCGGGAGAGGTCGGCGTGAGTCCGCGAGCGTCGGGGGAGGACGCACGTACTCAGCACAATGCCGGCGCCCTCACCCGCGCCCGAGGCGCGACCTCTTCCGAAGGGAGAGGTAAGTACAAACCTCGCGGCGCTCGCGGCGGCGAGCTAAGCTCGAATCGTTAACGATGCCGAGCGCAAAACCGTCACATCTAGCCCTCAGATTCTCGTGGCGCACATTCCTGTTCGGGATCGTCCTACTGGGATTCATGTTCGTTGCCCACGACCGCTTCCACGCCGCCTTCGAGCGGATGGATCTGATAGCGTACGACCTTCGAATCAACACCGTCGCTCCGCATCCATCGACGGGCATGATCGCGATCGCTACCATCGACGACCGCAGTATTGCGCAGCTTGGGCAATGGCCTTGGCCTCGGATCGTGCTCGGCCAGCTGGTCGATGCGCTCAAGGACTACAAGGTCAAGGTGATCGGCTTCGATGCGATCTTCAGCGAAGCCGACAAGAGCGACGTGGCGCGCGGCGACATAAGTCAGAAACTCGCGCAACTCGGCCTCACGGGACAGTCGATTCGCGACGTCCTTGGTCCGAGCAACGACGAGGGGTTTGCGAAGGCGATGAGCGCGCAAGGCCAGACCGTTCTGGGGTACGCGTTTCAGACGCACCATCTGAAGGGGCATGTCGGAGTCGCCAAAACGGCCGGGTTCCTCGACCATATTCGAATGCCGGGGCCGTTGACCTACGGGATCATCCGGCAGGCACCCGGCACGCCGCACGAGTTGATCGAGGCGCAGGCGTATGAGCCGCCGACCGCGCTGCTCAACGATTCGGCTCACTCGATCGGATTTTTCGACATCGATGCGGACGCGGACGGCGAAATCCGCACCGAGATGACCGTCATCAAATTCGACGGCCATTACTGCGCGCCGTTGTTTATCGCCGTCGCCGACACCTTTGTCGGCGGGGCGACGATGATATTGGGACTCGATCAGGAAGGAGTCTCGGGCCTGTCGGTGGCCGGTGTGGGGATACCGGTCGATGACGACGGCCGGATGCTGGTGAATTTCCGCCGCGGCGTTCAGCCGTTCCCGTACTATTCGATCTCGGACATTATCAATCACAAGATTGCGCCGGAGAAACTCGCGGGGAAAATCGTCCTAGTCGGTGCGACCGCGCACGGACTCGGCGATCGCGGCGTGACGCCGGTCAACCCCGACATGCCGCGCGTCGAGATCCACGCCAACGCGATCGACAACGTGCTGCAGGGCGACTTCCTGCGCCGCCCGCTCGAGGCGCAGGAAATATCGCTGGCAGCGACGCTCCTGATCGGCATCGCGATGTCGGTTGGAGTCGCGTGGCTCTCGGCAATGTCGTCGGCGGCGCTGGGCGTGATCCTGCTGGTCGGCTATTACGCGTACGCGCAACACCGCCTGCTGAACGAGGGTCTGGTGATCGGGATCGTCTTCCCAATGTTCGCCGCGATTTTCGTCTATATGTTTCTCGCGGGCTATCGGTACATCACCGAGGGTCGCGAAAAGCGCTACTTGCGCACAGTCTTTGAGCATTATCTGGACCCCGACGTCATCACTTCGCTGCTCGATTCGCCCGAGGGTCTCAAGCTCGGCGGCGAAAAGCGTCATCTGGCGATCCTGTTCGCCGACATCGTGAGCTTCACCAAGCGCGCCGAAAAGACCACACCCGAGGATCTGCTCGCGCTGCTGAACACCTACATGACCTCGATGATCGACGTGATTCTGAAGACCGGCGGCGTGGTGGACAAGTTGATGGGCGACGGAATCATGGCGTTCTGGGGCGCGCCCAACGACCTGGAAAATCCGTCGCGATCGGCGATCGATTGCGCGCTCAGGATGCTGGAGAATCTCCACGACCTACAGAAAAACGATCCGCGCTTCGCCGATCTCGACATCGGCATCGGCATCTCGACCGGCAACGTCGTAGTCGGCAACCTCGGCGGCGAAAATCGCTTCGACTATTCCGTAATTGGCGACACCGTCAATTTCGCGTCGCGGCTCGAGGGACTCACCCGCCACTTCAAGGTGCATCTTCTGGTCAGTCGCCAGACCTACAGCGAAGCGGGGGCAGGTTACATCGGGCGCGAACTCGGGCTGGTGAAGGTCAAGGGAAAGGAGATCTTCGTGCCGATAGTCCACGTGGCCGGGCGCGAGAACGACAGCGTCGATCCGGCGTTCTACAACCATTTCGCCAACGCGCTCTCGTTGATTCGCGCGGGCGACGCTTTCTCCGCGCGCCAGGAACTCCAACAACTCAGCGATTCGAGCCCCGAAGACACTCCGGTGCGCATTTACCTGGACAAGCTCGCCGCCGACCCCGATCATCCCCCGACCGAGATGGTCTTCGAGTTCGAGACCAAGTAACTGGCTCGGCGCGCTCGATCGTGATAACTGAGTAGATTCCACCGTAACTCGCGAAGGAGCACTGAAATCGCTCAAATGGCTACGAACGACAAGGTCAAAGTGGCTGTGGTCGGCGCCTCCGGATACTCGGGGATCGAGGCGGTTCGCATCCTGTCCAGCCATCCGTTCGTCGAGCTGAGCGTGCTCACGTCCGAGCATTACGCGGGGCGCGAGGTCGCCGACGTTTACCGTCACATGGCCGGCATCGACTTGCCGCCGTTCGAGGAATTGCGCCCCGACCTGGTGCAAGGCCGGGCGGAGGTCGCGATTTCATGCCTGCCGGAGACGGTCGGCACCGCGCATACCGCGGAGCTGATCAAGGCGGGCGTGAAGGTGGTGGATCTGTCGGCGGACTTTCGCTTCAAGAGCGCGGCGCAGTTCCGCGCCACTTATGGCGTCGAACATCCCGCGCCGCAACTGGTCAAGGAAGCGGTTTACGGTCTCAGCGAGTTTCATCGGCACGAACTGCGCGAGGCGCGCCTGGTCGCCAACCCCGGATGCTTCCCGACCGGTGCGCTGCTCGCGCTGCTGCCGCTGATAAGGCGCGACCTGATCGAGCCGTCGTCGATAATCATCGACGCGAAATCCGGCACGACCGGTGCGCGCCGAGCCGCGTCGATCGAGCAGCTGTTCGCGGAGGTCAACGAGAACTTCCGCGCCTACAAGGTCGCCAACCATCGCCACGTCCCCGAGATGGAACAGGAAATCTCGGCCGCGCTCGGCCGCGACATCGCACTGCTGTTCGTGCCGCATCTGCTGCCGATAACGCGCGGTCTGCTGAGTTCGATTTTCATGCGCCCACGGGCAGGCACCACCGAGAGCGACGTTCACGCCGCCTTCGAGGCCAGCTTCGCCAAGTCGCGCTTCGTGCGAATTCTGAAGCCCGGTGAACTGCCCGAGTTGCGCAACGTGCGCGCGACTAACTATTGCGAACTGGCGTTCATTCTCGATCGCCGTAGCGAAACCCTGCTCGTAATAACCGCGATCGACAACCTCGGCAAAGGCGCGTCGGGCCAAGCCGTCCAGAACATGAACCTGATGCTGGGCTACGACGAAGCGGCCGGCTTGCTGGCGCCGCACCGGTTCCTTAATCTCCGCGCTAATCAGCTCGCGCGACTGTTTGCTGTCGCTGCGTGAGTATGCGGGCGCAGCAGCAGCGATCGCACTGACTATACGAAACCGACAGTACATCGACTCATTCTTGCCTCACGCGGTCCCGCTGCCATAATTTGAAACGTACTCGCTGACTATGTGTAACCCTCGGTCGCCTATTCCACGACCGCAAACTTAAGTCACGGTCTTCGGCTCAACGTATGTGGATTGTCCGCCTCGCGCTTCGCCGGCCACTCTCCGTCGCTGTGATGGCGCTGCTGATGCTCGTGCTCGGAGTGCTGAGCTTCGGCCTCATGAACGTGGACATCTTCCCGGCGATCAATCTGCCGGTCGTGATGGTGGTTTGGAATTACCCGGGCCTGTCCGCGTTCAACGTCGAGCGCCGCATGGTGTTCATTTCCGAGCGCGCTTACTCGACCACCGTCAACGGCATCGAGCATATCGAATCCGAATCGATCAACGGCATCGGGCTGCTCAAGGTTTATTTCCAGCCGGACACCGACATCGGGGGCGCGATTGCGCAGATAAACGCGGTGTCCGAGACCATCCTGAGCAACCTGCCGCGCGGGATCGAGCCGCCGCAGATCATTTCGTACAACGCCAGTAACGTTCCGGTCGCGCAGCTCAACATTTACAGCGACGTGCTCTCGACCGCCAAGCTCTTCGACTACGGACTGAACTTCATCCGCATCCAGCTCTTTACGATACCGGGATTTTCCTCGCCCGCTCCGCTGGGCGGCGTCCAACGCGCGGTGATGGCCAATCTCGATCCCACCGCGCTCTACGCCAACGGGCTTTCCGCTTACAACGTCGGCAACGCGCTCGACGCGACCAACGTCGTCATCCCGTCGGGCACCGCCAAGATGGGGAATTACGAATACAACGTCAACATGAACATGTCGGTGCCGAAGGTCGCGGACTTCAATAAGCTGCCGATCAAGTACCTCAACGGTGCGCCTGTATTCCTCGCTGATGTTGCGCATGTCACCGACACCCATCAGCCGCAAACCAACGTCGTGCGCTTCAATGGACAGCAGGCCACCTACCTGCTGGTGGTCAAGCACGCGGACGCTTCCACGCTGACGGTAGTCGATGCGGTCAAGGCGAAGCTGCCCGACATTCGCGCCACCGCGCCCAAGGGCCTGAACGTGTTGCTCACGTTCGACCAGTCGCAATTCGTGCGCGCCGCGCTGCGGGACGTGGTGCAGGAAGCCGTCACCGCCGCAGCGCTGGTCGCGATCATGGTGCTGCTGTTTCTTGGCTCACCGCGGAGCATGATCATCGTTATCACTTCGATTCCATTGTCGATTCTGACCTCCATCATTTTCCTCCATCTCAGCGGACAGACGATCAACACGATGACGCTGGGCGGGATCGCGCTCGCGGTCGGGATGCTGGTTGACGACGCGACGGTCGAAGTCGAAAACATCCATCGCAACCAGGCGCTGGACAAGCCGCTGCTGGTCGCGATTCTCGACGGCGCGTCGCAGATCGCGACGCCCACCTTTGTCGGCACGCTCGCCATCTGCATCGTCTTTTTTCCGGTGGTGCTGCTGACTGGCGTCGCCAAATTCCTGTTCACTCCGCTCGCGCTCGCGGTGGTTTTCGCGATGCTGACCTCGTACCTGCTCTCGCGTACGCTGGTGCCGAGCATGGCGCGTCTCCTGTTGCCCGAAGATCACGAGGAGAATCTTGGCACCGGCTTATGGGGCCGCATCGTGCGCGGTTTCGACGCCCGTTTCGAGAAGCTCAAAGGGTTCTATCGTTTCGCGCTCGCCAAGTTCATTGCGCGCCGCAATTTCTCGCTGGTGTTCGTCGCCATCATTATTCTGTCTTCGTCCGCCATGTTGTTAGTGGTGGGAGAGGATTTTTTTCCAAGCATCGACGCCGGCATGATGAGCTTGCACGTGCGGATGCCGACCGGGACCCGCATCGAACACACCGAGTACATGGTGGACAAGATCGAGCGCTCGATTCGTACCGTGGTGCCCGACGCCGAACTGCTGGGCATCAGCGACAACATCGGGCTGCCGCTCTCCTACGATTTGGCGTTCTATCAAACCGACACGATCGGGCCGCAGGATTGCGACATCCTGATCCAGTTGAAGCCCGATCATAAGCCGACCGCCGGCTACCAGCAGAAAATTCGCGAGCTGCTGACGGTCCAGTATCCGAATGTGACCGCGTACTTTCAGGCCGCCGACATCGTCAGCCAGGTGCTTAATTTCGGCCTGCCGGCGGCGATCGACGCGCAGATCAACGGCAACGATTTGCAAGCCGACTACGACATCGCGCTGCGCCTGAAGGACAAGATGGCGCTGATTCCCGGCGTCAGCGATCTTAGAATCGCCGAACCGCAGGACTACCCCAGCTTCATGGTCAACGTCGATCGCGACAAGGCTCTGCAGCTCGGTATCACGCAGAATGAGGTCGCCTCGAGCATGCTCGCGACGCTCTCCGGCGCCACGCTGCTGCAGCCCAACTTCTGGCTCGATCCCAAGAACGGCGTCAACTACCTCGTCGTCGCGCAGTCGCCGCAGCACCTGATCGATTCGGTCGCCAGCCTGTCGAATATACCGCTGAGCACGCCGTCGTCGAACAATGGGATCAACGGCGACGCGTCATCTACCTCCGGCACCCCCGCGACGCAGGGCCAGGCGCAACTACTCGGCAACCTCGGCACCATCACTCACAATTGGGATCCCGCCGTCGTCGCGCATTACACCGTGCAGCGCGTCATCGACGTCGACGCCGCCGTGCATGGCCGCGACCTCGGCAGCGTCGCCTCGGCGGTGCAGCGCGAGATCAACGGCCTCGGCAAGTTGCCCGCGGGCACCCATGTCGTCATCCGCGGCCAGAGCCAGGCGATGCGCGATTCGTTCCGGACGCTCGGCGAAGGCCTGGTCCTCGCCATCGTCCTCGTGTACCTGCTCATGGTCGCCAACTTTCAATCGTGGCTCGAGCCCTTCGTCATCATGATGGCGGTACCGGGCGCGCTGGCCGGCGTGCTCTGGATGCTCGCGATAACGGGTACGACCATCAACGTCGAATCTCTGATGGGCGCGATCATGGCGGTCGGCGTCGGCGTCGCCAACGGCAATCTGCTGATCACGTTCGCCAACGAACTGCGCGAGGAAGGTTACAGCCCGGTCGCGGCGGCGATCGAGGCCGGCCGCATCCGCTTCCGCCCGATTATTATGACCGCGCTCGCGATGATTCTGGGGATGCTTCCGATGGCGCTCTCGCTCGGTTCCGGTTCCGAGCAGAATGCGCCGCTCGGGCGCGCCGTGATTGGCGGCTTGATGGCTGCCACAATGATGACGTTATTCGTCGTGCCGGCCGTATATTCGATCTTCGGTCGCGACGTGATCGGAAAAAAACAGCGCGACGCCGAGATCGAGGCGATCACGCTGCCGGGTGCTTAATAACAGTATATGTCCGAACAAGAAGACGATCCGAAGAATTTCAGCGTGCCCGCCCCGGGGGGATTTTTCTTCGCCGGATGGGTCATCGCGATCATCGTCGCGCTGGTCGCGACCGCTGGCCTCGTACTCGCCCGCGAGATATGGCTCGGCCGCCAGACGTCGCAACTCGCGCAGGAGCAGGCGCCCGGTCCACACGTGCTCGTCTCCAATGTTCTGCAAGCTCCGTCGACGCGCGATCTGAAACTGCCGGCCACCATTCGCGGCTTCGACGAGACCGACATCTACGCGAAGGTTCCCGGCTATCTGAAGACCATCAAGGTTGACAAGGGCGACCGCATACACAAGGGCCAACTGCTCGCCGTGCTCACATCGCCCGAACTCGATCAGCAGGTCGCCAACGCGCGCGCCAACTACAACCTCGCGCTCGTTACCGACAAGCGCAATCAGATCCTGGTGCGCCAACAGGTCGTCCCGCAGCAGACCGCCGATGAAACCCACTACACGATGCTCCAGGACAAGGCCACTCTCGAACAGGACATCGCCACTCAGCAGTACGAAACGATCACGGCGCCGTTCGACGGCATCGTCACCGCGCGCTACATCGATCCGGGCCACCTCGTGCCCGCGAACACGACCCCTGGCACACCCGGCTCGGGTGCTATCATCTCTGTTTCTCGCATGAGTCCGCTCCGCGTATTCATCTACGTGCCGCAGAACGTCGCGCCGTTCATCAAGGACGGCGACGCCGCCACAATCACGGCTATCGGCTACGCCGGACAAAAATTTGCCGGCACCATCACGCGTCATCCCGAAGCGCTGTCGGCCGACACGCGCACGATGCTGGTAGAAGTGGACCTACCCAACGAAAACGAAGCCCTATATCCCGGAATGTACGCAACCGCCGAATTCACCGTAACGATGGGCACAGGATCCCCGATGGTCCCCGACGACGCGCTGGTATTCCGCAACGGCAAAGTCTACGTCCCGGTGGTGAGGAACAACCAGTTACACCTGGCCGAAGTAGAACTGGGCTACGACAATGGCCAGACCGTAGAAGTCCTTAGCGGCGTCAACACCAGCGATAAGGTAGCAGTCAACGTAGGCCAGGCGGCGCGCGACGGCGAAAACGTCCAACCTGTGGAGAACACCCAATAGGCCTTCGAATCGAGCGCTCGCGCCAGCTTCGAGCTCTCGCCATTGCAAGGGACAATCGCGCTCTCGAACAGCATCCCGCGCCTGTTGCGATGATCCCTTTTCGCTCTTTTCATTCAGCGCGCGATCTGCTTTGCCGCCCCGAAGCCGGCGGCAGAAGCTGATCGTGGCCGCGCGAGCGAATCTAATTCTTCGACACTTTGCAGGGGAGGAATTTTACATGCGGTATCTACGAATATTTGTGGCCGGTTGCGCGATCCTCGCTGCCTCGGGATGCTCGAAATCCAATCCTCTTCTGGGCAAATGGAAGCTGGCGCCGAACTCCGGCAACGAATGCTTCCAGCTCGGCTCGATCCAGTTCGGCGACAAAACCATGACGATGGTCACGCCCCTGGCGCCAATAACCATGCCGGTGACCTATTCGCGCGATGGCGACAACTATATGGTCACCGCGTCGAGCGGCCAGGCCTTTGAGTTTCAGGTAGAAAGCGGCGGCATCAAGGCAGTCTCCCCCGAATGCCACCTGGTGCCGGACAACTAGTCGCAGATCGCCTTCCTCCCTGCGATCGTTCCTCTTCACGGTTAGGGGTAGGGGTTCCCGACAATATCACCCACCCCGCGACTCCGATAAACTCGCGGTGTGCCGAAACACCTGACACTCCGCGTCCACCTTCCGCCCGCGCTCGCACAACAGCTTGGGGCGCGGCGCAAGCAAACCGGACAAACTCTGTCCGCGATCATCATCCAGGCACTTGAACGGCTGCTTGGCGACGAAGATCAGACCGTATTTCAAACCTCGACCGTAAACGCCCTGATGGAAGGCGTATCCACCGGCGACATGACGATGGGCGAGCTCAAGACTCATGGCGACTTCGGGCTGGGCACCTTCGACGGGCTCGACGGCGAGATGATCGAGCTCGACGGCAAGGTCTTCCAGGTGCGCGCCGACGGGCACGCGCATCCGGTGGAGGATTCCGCGCGCACGCCGTTCGCGACGGTAAGTTTTTTCAAGGCCGACGAGAGCGCGCGCGTCGATCGCCCGTGCGACCAGCCTGCGATGCTCGCGGCGGTCGCCGCGATGCTGCCCTCGCAGAATATCTTCCACGCGGTCCGCATCGAAGGCCGCTTCGCCTACGTGAAGACTCGCGCCGTCGCGAAACAGGACAAGTCAGTCGGCCTCGAGGATGCGGTGCGCGAAGAGCCAATCTTCGAGTTTCACGACGTCGAGGGCACCATCGTGGGTTTCTTCACGCCCGACTATCTGCGCGGCGTCAACGTCCCCGGCTACCATCTGCACTTCATCACCGCCGACCGCTCGGCCGGCGGCCACATGCTCGATTGCCGCACCAGGGACGTGACGATCAAAATCCATCACACGCCCGAATTCGAACTGGGCACTCCCGGCACCGAAGAATTCCTGCAAGCCGATCTCTCGCGCGACCACACTGCCGCCATCACGAAGGTCGAACACTAGAGCATCACAGCGCGGCGAAGCTGCGATTTTCGTGCGGCCACGGCGGCGCCTCGGCGATCGCGCCGAGCACGTCTTCGGGCTGATCGACGACCGACCACATTTTGCGATGACGCTCGTCCATGAAACGCCGCTCGATGCAGCTTTCCAGGAACGACACGCAGGGGGAATAGAAGCCGAGAGTGTTGACCAGCACGATCGGGCCGCCGAACAGGCCGAGCCGCTTCCACGTGATCGCTTCGAACAGCTCCTCGAGCGTGCCGCATCCGCCCGGCAGCGCGATCACTGCATCGACCTCGTCGATCATCAGCCGTTTGCGTTCGTGCAGGTCGTTTACGATCACCAACTCGCTCAAGCCGCGATGCCCCCATTCCAAGTCGTACATGAATCGCGGCAGCACGCCGATCACGCGGCCGCCTTCAGCCAGCGCCGCCTCCGCCAGATGCCCCATCGAGCCGACGCTGCCGCCGCCATAAACCAGCGTCACCTTGTTGCGCGCCAGCTCGCGACCCAGCCGCGCGGCGGCGTCATGATAACGAACGTCGCACTGACGACTCGACGCGCAATAAACGCAAACTCGCTTGATAGCCATCGCGCGATCGTATCCGACCGATTCGCGCTCATCCAGACAGCGCGCTCTACTTTTTGCCCTCGCTATTCTTCCACGTGGGCATCATCGCGTTCGACGGGACCTGTTCGCCGCGCGCCTTGCGCGCGCTTTCGATTCCCGCGATCGGCAGACCTTTGGGATCGAGCACGCCGAGTTGAGCGAGCATCGACGCCTGGTCCCAGTAGATATGCTCGTTGTAAAGCTTGTCGCCGCGAAACTCGATCACAACGACGGTCGGAACTTCGGCGTATTTTCCGGTCGGCGCGACGCCGGGCACCAGGAAATCGATTTCACAGTCGTGCGTGAAACAGAAAATCAATTCGTCCACCACCCGGTCCGATCCAATGGTGCGCGAAATCGGCACCACCTTCGTGTCCGCGGGCAGGCGCGAGATGAAGTGGTACTTGTAGAACCGATGCAGCTGCTCGACGCCGTAGCCGCCGGTCAGGGTCGGCACGTGATTGACGTAGGCGTCGAGCGTCATCGTGGCGATCGTCGCGTCGGCATCGCGATCCTTGAATTCCTGATCGACGTGGATGTCCCACAGCGCGCTGAGGTCGTAGCGTGGGCCGAGCGTGCGCCGGAACAGCCCGATCGAGCGCGAGCGCGCGAGCTGCGCCGCGAACGGATCGTAAGCCTCAGCGCGCCGATCATTGTTGAACGCGTGACCGGCGTCGGCGTAGACGTAAAACTCGGCATCGTCATGCGCGCTGAACGCGGCGCGAATCTTGTCGCGCGTCTCGGGCGGCACGGCGGCATCTTTGCCGCCGAAGTGGAAAATGATGGGGCATCGCACTGATTTCACTTCGTCGAGATGACCGTCCATGCGCGTGCCGTAGTAGCTGACCGCGGCGTCCACGCCCAGCCGCGCCGCGGAAAGGAAGGCGAGGCGTCCGCCGAGACAATAGCCGACCGCGCCGAGTTTGCCTTTGAACTCGGGCCGCGCCTTCAGCGCCGCGAAAGCGTCGCCGATATCGCGCACGCTCTGATCGATATCGAAACGTCCGCCAAGCTCGCGCGCGGTCTTGACGTTGTCGGGACTGAAGCCGAGATCGATGCCGGGCTTCAGTCGCCAGAACAAATCCGGCGCGAGCGCGACGTAGCCTTCTTCGGCCCACCGGTTGACGACCGAGCGGATATGCGCGCTCACCCCGAAAATTTCCTGGAGCACGAGCAGCCCCGGCCCCGAGCCCGACGCGGGTGTCGCAAGGTAGCCGCTGAACGTTCCACCGTCGTGCGCTTTGATCGTGATGTTCTTGCCGCCCATGTGGAGGACTCCTTGTCGATTTCATATATCACCGAGGCTCGGGGTGGTCACGTTCTCAAAATAGGCCGGCATTGGGCGAAACTGAATCGAAGATCGATGGGAGACGAGGTGCAGCGGTGCAACGATCAATTTGAGGCGAATGCTACAAAGTGGAGGATTATCAAAACATCGCGATCCGAGCCGGCAGACGTGAAGTTTGGTGAATAATCCGCCTAATCAAAGGGAAAAATTCACCACCCGGCACCCTTCTGACTTATGCGCCGAATAGTCCGATTTTCCGTCTTCTGACGGTCCAAGTCTTGCGATGACAAGCCTTGTGATGGTGCGTTGCGCCCTTGAGGCAAACGCCCGGGAGGGATCGATGCGACTCAACGGCAGAACGATATTCAAGTCGTCGCATGATCTGATTCTGATTGTTGGCGCGATGATCGCGTTAGCGATGATTGTCGCGAAAATGGTTCACAACTGGAGAAGTCTGCCGGCAAGTCTGGGAATGAACAATGCGGCAGTGATGGTAGCGGACAGCCGTAACGTGCTTCGCTGATCGAGTTTCGTTCAAGCTTGCGATGGGGTGAGGGGAGACCCATCGCGAGCAGGTTCCTGGAGCAGGCCCGGAATTCCGTGCCTGTTTTCTTTTTTGATTCTGCGCGCCGCCGTCAAGCGCAAAATTCACGTAACCGCCTTTTGTCATAGACGTACTGCATTTACGACAGTAAAATGCGTGCGCAAAGGAAAGTTAAGATTCGGCGGGGACAGTGACAGGGCGATCATTGGGGGGTTGGGTGCTGGGTGCGGCGGCGTTTGTCGCAGTTGTCTCGGGCACAAATATAATTGGCCATGCGGCGGTCCTGCCGGGCAAATCTCGCACTGACGGCGTGCATCGGGCAGCACGCGCGCTGGAGCCCGGCTTCACCGGAACGACGCTCTACCGCAACGATAATTTCCGCACCGGGCAAAACCTCGCCGAGAGCATCCTGACTCCATCGACGGTCACGGCGTCGCAATTCGGTTTGCAGTTTACCGACGCGATCGACGGGGCTGCCTACGCTGAGCCCCTGTACGTCCCCAACGTGTCGATCCCGGGTCAGGGAACGCACAACGTCGTGTACGTCGCGACGGAAAACGACAGCCTCTATGCCTTCGACGCCGACAGTGCGGGACCTGCCCTTTGGCAGACAAGCTTTATCAATCCAGCGCTTGGAATTACCGCGGTGCCCGCGACAGATCTCGGATGCGGCGACCTTACGCCGATTATCGGGATCACCGCGACACCGGTGATCGATCCCAACACCGGGACACTTTACGTCGTGTCCAAGGTCAAGCTGGGTCCCGGCATCTATCAGCAGCAACTTCACGCGCTCGACATCACGACCGGACTCGAGCAGGCGAACAGCCCGGTAACGATTGCGGCGAGTGTGGCGGGAACCGCACCTGATGCGGTCAAGGGGATCATTACCTTCAATCCGCTGCTGCAACACGACCGGCCGGCACTGACGCTCGACAACGGCGTGGTGTATTTGAGCTTCGCGTCGCATTGCGACATCACGCCCTACCATGGATGGATTCTCGGCTACGATGAAACGTCATTGAAGCAGGAGATCGTTTACAACACGACGCCGAACGGCGACGATGGCGGCATCTGGGAGTCGGGATGCGGTCCGGGCGTCGACAGCAACGGCGATCTGATCGCGATCAGCGGCAACGGGACTTTCGATACCGGCGCGTCCCCGGTCGATTACGGCGACAGCTTTCTGCGGCTGACGCCCGGTGTCGGAACAACCGGGACAATGACAGTCAGCAGCTTCTTCACGCCGCTCAACGAGCTCCTGCTCGAGGATGACGACCTGGACATGGGTTCGGGTGGCAACCTGATGCTGCCGACTCAGCCCGGGCCGTATCCCGATCTGATGGTCGGCGCGGGCAAGGTCGGCAACCTCTATCTCGTGAATCGCGACAGCATGGGCGGATTCAACGCGAGCACGGATCAGATGGTCCAGGAGCTTGACTCCGCCGTGGGTGGGATGTTCAGCACGGCCGCGTACTGGCAGGGAAACGTGCCGGGTGTTGGCCTGCAGAACATGATCTACACGGTTGGGGAAACTGATGTGCCCAAGATGTTTGTAATCTCGAATGGAGTGATCCAGACGCCGCCGATGTCGGCCGCGTCAAAGTTTGCGTTTGCGTTCCCGGGAGCGTCGCCGGTTATCTCGGCTAACGGCACGACCGGCGGCATCTTGTGGGCAATCAACAGCTCGGCCTACAAGACGGGTGGTAGTTCGGTGCTCTATGCCTTCGATGCTACCAACCTGGGGACCGAGCTGTACGACAGCAACATGTTCAGTGCGGACAATCCCGGACTCGCGGTGAAGTTTACGGTTCCGACGGTAGCTAACGGCTCAGTATACGTGGGAACTCAGACTCAACTCGCGGTTTTCGGATTGTTCCCCGACGGGAGAAACCCGCCGACGCCGACTGCGACAGCCACAGCGACCGCAACTGCCACCGTGACTCCCACGCCAACCGCGACCATCACGGCCACGCCGACGACAACACCGACGCCGACCGCGACCATCACGGCGACGCCGACAGCGACCGCGACTCCTACCGCGAGCATCATACCGACGCCTACCGTGATGCCGACGCCGACTCCCTTGCCGAGCCCGGTCTTCGCTACGCTCGCGGCCAACCCTACGTCGCTCTCGTTCCCGGACGAGGTTGTGGGCCATCAGAGCAAGTCGGAAAACATAAAGGTGACCAACACCGCTGCGATCGCGGAAGTAAGTTTGGCGCAGCCGACCGTCACTGGTGGATTCGTCGTGACCTCGTACGATTGCCCGTCGGTGCTGCCGCCCCGAACCTCCTGTACGATTGGCGTCGCATTCGTTCCTCCCGCGAAAGGCAAGCAAAACGGACAGCTCCAGTTGACCAGCAACGCCGAGTTCGGATCACGCGCAGTCAAACTCAAGGGCAAAGGCGTCGCACCGAAGATAAAGGCGCGGCCAAAATCGCTAAGCTTCCAGCAAGTATCGCCCGATGCCGTCAGCTCCCCTCAGAGCATCACGCTCGTCAATGACAGTCCGGCGCCAATCTCGTTCACTACGGCTCCAGCAGCGACCCCGCCCTTCAACGTGACCGCAAACACCTGCAACACAATTGCGGCGAACGGAGGTACTTGCACAATCTCGGTCGAATTCGCTCCTAACAAACGCGGCAAGTACCACGGCACTCTCGAAATTCATGACGATGCGGCCGATAACCCTCAGCACATAAAGCTCTTCGGCAACTCGAAATAGAGAGTCGCAAGCGCGCAAAACCCCGCTTGCCGGGGGTTTCGCGATCTGAAACCCTTAGCCAATCGACGTGCGCCTCGCGCGCGCAATCGCGATGCAGGCCGCTAATCCAAACCGCTCGTCCGAAAAACTGAAAGTAGCGCCGTGGATTCCGAGGCCGCGCCGTTACCTGGCGGCGTTGTTCGCGATGCTGATGTCGGCCACGATTTTCGAAGGCTACGACATCACGATCTTCCACCTGGCGACGCCCGAGATCGCGCGGACCTTTCACCTGGCCGATCCCTCCATCGGCCTGATGGCTAGCATCGTGCGCTTCGGCGGGATGCTGTCGTTCTTTGTGGTAATCCTCGCCGATCGTTACGGCCGTAAACCGATCATCTCGGTAACCGTACTCTGCTACACGACGCTCACCTTGTTCACTGCGCTCTCCAGAGGCGTGGCCTCGTTTACGATCTTTCAAAGCCTGGCGCAGATATTCCTCGCCGCTGAGTTCGGGGTCGCGGTCACGATGATCAGCGAGGAGTTTCCCGACGAACGCCGCGGCCGCGCGATCGCGGCGCTGCACATGGTGGCGTTTCTCGGAGTCACTGCCGCCGCTCTCACCTACGCGCTCATGGCGGAATCGCGATGGGGATGGCGCGGGATGTACCTGCTCGGGATCGCGCCGCTGGTGATGGTTTGGTATTTGCGGCGCGGACTGCGCGAGACGGCCCGCTTCACCGCGCTCGAGCGGGCGCGGACGACGGCGGGCCAGGCGCGTCCGGCATTCTGGACGTCGATTCGCAATTGCCTGACGCCGCTTGCCGGTCCGTACCGGTCGCGCCTGCTGTTGATGGCCGGCCTATGGAACTCGATCGGATTGATCGGCGGGCCGACCGTTACCTACTTCAGCCTCTATGCCAAACGCGATCATCATTGGAAATCTCATCAGGTCGCCGCGGCAATAATTGCGGCCTACGCCTTGGGCACGATCGGCAGCATGCTGAGCGGATTTCTGATGGACCGGCTGGGACGAAAATTCACCACCAGCTTTTTCTACCTGATGTCGGCGGCGGCGATGTACGTGCTGTTCACCAGCGACACCTACGGCGCAATCCTCGCGGGCGAAGTCGTCACGATGTTCGCGTATCAAGCGGCGCGCACCGCGACCTCGGCGCTCTCGACCGAGTTGTTTCCGACCGCCATTCGAGCGACCGGATACAATCTGTGCGTGCAGGTGATCGGACAGATCTGCTGGATGCTGTCGCCGGTCGTTATCGGCATGCTGTCGCCGCGGGTTGGCGGCTTGGGCAACGCGGCGGCCCCATTCGCGATCGGCCCGCTGATTGGCGTCGTGCTGGTAATCTGGTTCGTCCCCGAAACTCGCGGCAAGACCCTGGAGGAACTCTCGCCGGGCGTCGGAGAAGCGCCGTCTGCTACGACAGAATAAATCGCAACGCTAACGCCCGAGCCTGGCCTTGATTTCGTTCACGATGGCTTCTGGAGCGGCCGCGACATCGACGACGATCGCGTCGCGGGGCTCCTCGAGCGTGTCGAACTGACTCTGTAGAAGATCCGGATTCATGAAATGATCGGTGCGGTTGCGCAGCCGCTGGGCAATTACTTCTTTCGACCCCCTCAGATAGACGACTTTCACCAGATTCGGATCCACGACAATCTCGTCGCGGTACGACTGCTTGAGCGCGGAGCATGCGACGACTCCGTCGCGGCCTGCCGACAGCATCGCCTCGATCAACTTTCGTATCTCGCCCAGCCACGGCGCGCGATCCGAGTCATCGAGCGCGATGCCGCGATGCATCTTGCGCTTGCTTGCCTCGCTGTGAAGATCGTCGCCGTCGTGGAACTCCCAGCCAAGCGCCGCCGCGAGCGCGCGCCCAATCGTCGTCTTGCCGGCGCCCGTCGCTCCCATCACGATTACGACCATAGCATTCCTCACCGCACATCTTCATTCTACTTTCCGGTGCCTGAAGTAAATATCGCGGCTGAACATGACAAGAGCGCGACCGCGTTCGGCTCGCTGTTCCCGCTCTACGTCGTCATCTTTTTCGGCTTCGTCGGCTACAGCCTGATGATCACGATCTTCACGCCGATGTTCCTCAAGCCCGAGAGCGCGATTCTTCCGGCCGGGGTCACGTCGTCGTATCGCACGATCGTGCTCGGCATCGTGCTTGGACTTTATCCGGCCGGGCAGTTTATCGGATCCCCCGTTATGGGCGCGCTATCGGATCGGTACGGCCGCCGGCCGGTGCTGCTGATTTCGCTCAGCGTGACCACTGCCTGCTACGCGGTAATAGCGGTCTCGTTGGAAGCGCTGAGCCTGGCGACGCTCTGCGCGAGCCTATTCATCGCGGGCCTCGCCGAGGCAAACATCGTGACGGCGCAGAGCGCAATCGCCGACGTTGTCGCCGCCGAGGATCGCAACCGCTTCTTCGGCTACATCTATATGTGTAGCAGCCTCGCATACATCGTCGGTCCTTTGGTGGGCGGCAAGCTGGCCGAGCCATCGGTCGTAAGCTGGTTCAACTACGCGACTCCCTTCTGGGTGGTGTTCGGATTGCTGGTCCTGACGACGCTCGCCACGGCGCTCAAATTCCGCGAAACGAATCCGCCCGCGAGGCGCCGGCAGATTAGCTACTTCGAGGCCTTCACGAACCTGGCGGGCGTGTTTACGGACCGGCGGATTCGCGTCCTCTACCTAATCAACTTTCTGCTCTATTTGGCTATTTTCGGATTTTTCAGATGCTATCCAATGTACCTGGTCGATGAATTCCATCTCGGCGTCTCGCGCGAATCTGAGTATATCGCCTGGGTCGGACTGCCTATTGTACTTGCTAATCTCTGGCTGACTGGCTATCTCGCGAAACACTTCATGACGCGCTCGCTGACGTTCTGGTCCGGATTGCTGACCGGAATCTTCATGATCGTCGTAGTCGTTCCGCCAAATCGGGGTGCGCTGTGGGTGACATTGTTCCTGACTTCGCTCGCACTGGCGATATGTCTGCCGTCGTGCGCGACGATGCTTTCAACGTCGGTTGGCGAAGCCGATCAGGGACGCGTCATGGGCAACAACCAGGCCTTGCAGGTCGGCGCCGAGTCGCTCTCGGGATTGTTGGGCGGGCTGCTTGCCGCAATCATGGTGAAACTGTCCCTGGTCGTGCTGGGAGCGGTCGCCATCGCCGCCGCCGGCGTGCTCCTTCTCGTCTGACGAACGCGCGCAAGCGGGTATTGCCCTTCCTTGACAGTTCGCGGGGTCCGTCTAACATACGATTGTTAGGCGAATCGAAGTAGCCGCTTCGGAGGTATCGCAAATGTCAGGCGCAAATGTCGGCGAAATCAACGAACCCAACCGTTGGCGACTCGAGACTCCGGGGCACGCGGGATGGAAGCGCACGGCGCGTCCCGACGATCCCGACAAGTACCTCATGATCTCGGCCGACTGTCATTGCGCCGAGCCGGGGAATCTCTGGTACGAGCGAATCGATCGAAAGTATCGCGATCGGCTGCCGCGAATCGAAGTCGATGAGAACGGCGTCAAGTGGGCCATTTCAGAAGGATGGGCGCGTTCGCGCCTGCTCGACAATCCTCTCCACGGCGAGGATCACCTGCGCGCAAAGGCCGGCTCGGATCCCGAGCAGCGGCTCAAGGATCAAATCCGCGACGGCGTCGATGCCGAAGTGATCTTCCCCAACAAGGGCCTCTCGATGTGGGCGACGACCAACGCCGGCTTCGCGCATGCGCAATGCCGCGTTTACAACGAATGGGCGTGGGAGACCTTCGCCAAGTACAACGATCGCATGTCGCCGCTCGCCGCGATTGCAACGGCCGACCTGCCGGGCTCAATCGCCGAAATCGAGCGTGTCGCGAGGCTTGGATTTCGCGGCCTGACTCTGCCGTGCAAGCCGATCTTCGGCGCGCATGACGCGCGCCATCCCAACTACAATCTGCCGATCTTCGATCCGATGTGGGCGTTGATCCAGGAAGTGGATCTGCCGATCACCTTCCACGTCTCGACTGGACGCGACCCGCGCGCCGCACGCAAAGACGGCGGCGCGGTCATCAACTACGTTTCACATTCGCTCGTCCCGACCATCGAGCCGGTCGCAAATCTGTGCGGATCCGGCGTGCTCGAGCGCTTCCCCGGACTCAAATTCGCGGCCATCGAATCCGGCATCGGATGGGTCGCGTGGGCTCTGGGAGCCATGGACGAGGCCTACCACAAGCACCACATGTGGGCGCTGCCGCGGCTCAAGATGCTCCCGAGTGAGTATTTCCGCAAGCACGGATACGCATCGTTCCAGGAAGATCCGGTCGGTCTCGATCTGGCGGTGAAATATAATCTGACCAACAACTTCCTGTGGGCGAATGACTATCCGCATCACGAGGGCAGCTGGCCTCATTCGGCGGAGGCGATCGAGCGCGAGATGGGCGGTCTGCCCGAAGACGCGCGCGCGAAAATCCTCGGCCTGAATGCGGCGCGCCTGTTCAAGTTCGACGCGGACGCGCTGACGAAGTCGCGTCGCGATCGAGTCGCCGCGGCGAACTGAATCGGCTGTCAATGCCGTCGTCCGAATTCTCGCATCACTACGCCAACCTCGAAGGCGTGCGGATCCATTACGTGACGATGGGGCAGGGCAGCCCGGTCGTGTTGCTCCACGGATGGCCGCAGACCTGGTACGAATGGCGCCGTGTGATGCCTCTGCTCGCCGACAAGTACTCGCTCGTCGCGCCCGACTTGCGCGGGCTCGGCGATTCTTCGCGGCCAACCTCCGGCTATGACAAGAAAACCGTCGCCAACGACATCTGGATGCTCATGCACGATCATCTCAAGCACTCGCGCTTCGCCGTCGTCGGTCATGATTGGGGCGCGCCCGTTGCGTTTAGGCTCGCCGCCGATCATCCAGCTGAAGTGACGCATCTCGCGCTGCTCGACGTTCCCGTCCCCGGCGATCAGCCCGCCGGCGCGGCTATCGGCGGCGCACGATGGTGGCACTTGTTCCATCAGGTGCCCGATTTGCCCGAGGCGCTGGTGTACGGCCGCGAGCGGCTCTACCTGGAGTTCTTCTACATGAACGGATGCGACCAGGCCGGCGTGATTGGCGACGCCGACATCGCCGAATACGTGCGGACCTACTCGCAGGCGGGCGCGATGCGCGCGGGATTCAACTTTTACCGCGCGCTGCCGAAAGACGTTGCCGACAATCGCGCGACATTCGCGACCGGATTCAAACTTCCCATGCCGACGTTGGGACTCGGCGGCGGCGGTCCGCGCGGCCGCGGCGATCTGGTGGTCGAATCGCTCCGCCGCGTCGCTGTCCATGCGTCCGGCGGATCGATTGCCGATTGCGGTCATTTCATCCCAGAAGAGAAACCCGTCGAGCTCGCCAACCACTTGCGCGAATTTTTCAACAAGTAGGTTCAGCACAGATTCCTGTTCCCCCCTTTTCCCCGGAAAGGCTCGTGGCAATCATTCCGAGTTCCCCCTTTCCATTCTGGAAAGGGGGTTAGGGGGATAGGACGCGCGCTCTTCCTGAATTTCTGTTTCCCCTTCCCCATTCTGATGGGGAAGGGGTTAGGGGTTAGGGTTCTTCCTTCACCAGCCGAGCGTCCCCGTGACACCTTGATGAACTGAACCTCCAACTCTTAGGCGCCTGGAATATCTAACGCCCGTTCGATTCCCTGAACGATCGGTATTGATTCCCCTTCCGTTCGCAACCGCACTCTGGTACGCCTCGCACATAACGTGATCGCCTGAGGAGAAACGCCGTGGACTTTAATATTCCTGCCGATGTAACCGCCTATCTGGCCGAGCTTGACGCGTTCATCGAGAAAGAGATCAAGCCGCTTGAACGCGAGAACGACAACATCCGCTTTTTCGACCATCGCCGCGAATGGGCGCGCACCGACTTCGAGCGCGACGGCCTGCCGCGCCATGAATGGGAGGCGCTGCTCGGCGAGATGCGCCGCCGCGCCGACAAGGCCGGGCACTATCGTTACGCGCTGCCCAAGGAATACGGCGGCAAGGACGGCACCAATCTCGCGATGGCGATCATCCGTGAGTATCTGGCGGCCAAGGGCCTCGGCCTGCACAACGATTTGCAGAACGAAAGCTCGATCGTCGGCAATCTCCCAACGGTGCTGATGTTCCGCGACTTCGGCAACGATCAGCAGAAAAAAGAATTCATCCCCAAGCTGCTCGACGGCTCGATGCGCATCGCGTTCGGGCTCACCGAGCCCAATCACGGTTCCGACGCGACCTGGATGGAGACGCGCGGCGTTCGCGACGGCGACCACTGGCGAATCAGCGGCGCCAAGATGTGGAACACCGGCCTGCACGTCGCCACGCACGATTTCGTGTTCGCGCGCACCAGCGGGAAAGACGGCAGCCCGCGTGGCATCACTTGCTTCATCGTTCCGACGAAAAGCGCGGGTTTCAAGATCGAGGAGTACATGTGGACGTTCAACATGCCAACCGATCACCCGCGCATCTCGCTCACTGACGTTGCAGTGCCGGCCGATTCGATTCTTGGCGATCCCGAAAACGGGCTGGCCGTGGCGCAGCTGTTCGTCCACGAGAATCGCGTTCGCCAGGCCGCGAGTTCGCTGGGGGCCGCGCAGTATTGCATCAACGAAAGCGTGAAGTACGCCAAGACTCGCAAGCCGTTCGGCAAACCGCTGTCGAGCAACCAGGCGATTCAATGGCCGCTGGTCGAGCTGCACACTGAGGCCGAGATGATCCGCAATCTCATTCACAAGACCGCGTGGCAGATGGATCAGATGTCGAAGCCCGAGGTCGCGCTGAAACTTTCCGACAAGGTCGCGATGTGCAACTACCGCGCGAACCGGCTGGTGTGCGACGCGGCGGACCGCGCGATGCAGGTGCATGGCGCGATCGGCTACTCGCGGCACAAGCCGTTCGAGCACATTTTCCGGCATCACCGGCGCTACCGCATCACGGAGGGCTCGGAGGAAATCCAGATGCGGCGCGTTGCGCAATACCTGTTCGGATTTTTCAAGGACCGCAAGCCGGCGGAAGAGTAGGGCGCCGCGCGCGAGACAAACATGAGCAGCGAAGATTTCGCCGCGCGCCTGCAAGCCGCAATCGCGCGCCACGTCGGACCGCCGGGCACAATCCATGACCTGCAACGATTGACCGGCGGCGCCAACAAGACGACGTGGTCGTTCGACGCGGACGTTGCCGGCGCGCGTGCGCAATTCATTCTGCAACTGGCCAGCCCCCGCGCCAACGACGAGAGCAATCCGCTAGCGGGAGTCTCGCCGCATCTGATCGCGGAGGAAGACGCGCGGCTGATGATCGCGGCGGTGAAGGCCGGCGTCCCGGCCCCGCGCGTACGTGCGATTCTGAAAGATGACGACGGGCTCGGTCCCGGCTACGTGACCGAAAGAGTGGCGGGCGAGACGCTGGCGACCAAAATTCTTCGCGAGGAACGCTTCGCCAACGCGCGCGCCACGATGGCGAAGCAGTGCGGCACGATCCTCGCCGCGATTCATCGCATCCCGCTTGCCGAAGTTCCCTTCCTGATGAATCTGACGCCGGCCCAGCACATCGCGGCGCAGCGTCGAATCATCGAGTTCTTCGGCTTTCACTCGCCGGCGCTCAAGCTCGGCCTCAAATGGGCGGAACAGCACGCGCCGCGAAATACTCGCCATACTGTGGTGCATGGTGACTTCCGCGCGGGCAACTTTATCGTCGGCGAAGAAGGGATCCGCCTGGTGCTGGATTGGGAAATCGGGCAGAGCGGCGACCCGATGCAGGACCTGGGCTGGGTATGCGTCAAAACGTGGCGCTTCGGCGGCAAGAGACCAGTCGGCGGCTTCGGCACACGCGAAGACTTGTTCGAAGCTTACGAGAAAGCCGGCGGACAATCCGTCGATCCGGCGCACGTTCGCTTCTGGGAAGCGTACGGCAGCGTGCGATGGGGCATCGGATGCTTCAGCATGGGCACTCGCGGAACTGAGGAAGTCGGAATCGAGCGCTGCGCGATTGGACGCCGAGTCGAAGAGCCGCTGTGGGACTTTCTCAATCTGATCGAAGGCCGCGACTGACTAATCGAAATCTGTCAACTGACTACAGGACTGACTAATGCCACAGAGTACTCCAAAGGCGGCCATTCTGCTTGAAGCCGCGGTCAAATACCTGGAAACCGAGTTGATGCCGACGCTCGACGGCTACCATCGCTTCCAGACCCGCGTCACCGTCAACGTACTCAACACCGTGCGCCGTGAACTGGAACTGCGCGGCACGCAGGCCGAGGCCGAGCGCGCGCGGCTCGTTGCGATGCTCGGTCACGACGGCGACGTCGAGGCGCTAAGCGTCGAGCTGGCCGAGAAGATTCGTGCGGGAGAAATCGCGATCGACGATCCCGCGCTGCGAGCCCACGTCCGCCAAGCGCTGGCCGACGCGCTCGCGATCAACAACCCCAAATGGATGACCCGCTGATGGCTGCCCAGCTCGAGCCCGAATTCGTATCTGCCGACGGCTGGCCGCGCGATCTGCAAGCCTTCGCGATGGCTTCGCTGTTTTGGGGCGGATTCCTGCTCGTGCGTGCGATCTTCGTCCTGCGCGCCGGCGCTCCGACAGTTCCCTTCGAGGATGTGTTTCTAGGCGTGAAGTTCTACGCCGACCACGCTCGCGTGACGATGGCTCTGCAAGCCATCATCTTCATTGCGTTCGCAATCGGCATCCTCATACATCACCGCTGGGGACTGATCCTGGCACTGCTCTACATGGCGCAAGTCATCGCCGGCCACGTGATATTCATCACCTCGAACTTCGGCGTCGAGTCGCAACGCGTCCACGTAAAAATCGCGTCGATCGAGAGTCCCATCGTGCTGTTAATTGCGATCTATATCTGGTACCGCGCCCGCCCGCTCCTGCGCGAGCCGTCTGTCTGATCACGCCCGGGTGCCTATTCACTCTCGCTGAGCAGCCTTTCGGACGCGAAGTCTCTTTCGAATGCGCCTGTTTGCTTCCTCCAGCGAGAAATCTTCGGGATCGAAATGTCCGATCCATTCTTTCATATCTGTATGCTGTTCGTGATTCGGGTCGCTAAGGGCCTCGAGAAATTCCTCATACGCAAAGATGCCGCCCACATCCTCCGGCGGCGAATTGCGTTCACCGCCTATGCAGTGCGCGCGGATATCGTCGGCATCGGCCTGCGACACTTCCTCAAGCTTCAGCAGGTGCAGCCACTCGTCGCCGAAATCGTACGTATACTCAATTCGATGACGGGTAGAGAGATTCAGGTCGCGCAGGCGGACGCGCCGGTCGTCAATGAATTGATGCTCTCCATCAGGATCGGGAATACCGTACACGCAGCCCGCGACCTTGAAGTCATGCAAGTGATAGTCCTCCCAGCCCATGACGGCCTGAATGACACGATGGAGCTGCGCCAACGTGAAATCAGCGGGTACGAGGATCCTTCGCCAAATGGGCGGTTTGATGCCGTCAAGGGAAAGGAGGAATTGAAAGACTTGTCTTGTGGAATTGGTCGTGGTCATTGCTGCATCACCATCGTCCTACAACCGTCCCAGCACTTTTGTCGATCAGATAGATGATCCCTGATTCAGTTGGTGGGCGGTGCAGGTTTCGAACCTGCGACCCCCGGCTTGTAAGGCCGATGCTCTA
This sequence comes from uncultured delta proteobacterium, assembly GCA_963711565.1. GTDB lineage: Bacteria > Desulfobacterota > Binatia > Binatales > Binataceae > Binatus. The sequence continues at coordinate 411,706 of CAVQEQ010000004.1, forward strand.
CCACTGAGCTAACCGCCCGCGCTCGAAATGTTAGCAAAAAAAGACGGCCGCGTGTGTCATCGACACATGGGCCGTTTTTCTTCTTCAGTGAATTGGATCGATCGCCGCGATCGCGTTCTGTTACGAACTTGTCGGTGGTGATGACGCCGGCGCAGCGCCGACGCCTTCATTCAGCGAGTCCTTCAATTGCTTGCCCGGCTTGAACTTCGCCGACCGGCTCGCCGCTATTTCGATCGACTCGCCGGTCTTTGGATTGCGCCCGGTGCGCGCCTGCCGTTCCGATACCGAGAACGTTCCGAAGCCCGAGATGTTCACGCGCTCCCCCTGGCGCAGCGCGGCGATGACGTCGTCGAGCACGATATTAATTGCGCGTTCGGCGTCGGCCTTGTTGAGGGGAAGCTTGTTCGACAACGCTTCTATAAGTTCAGCCTTCGTCATATGTACCTTCGGCGGTCGTCCCAAATTTCCGCGACCGCATATTTGAGCCGCGCGCTTCCAGTCCTCCCGGAAGGCGCGGTGTCCCCCGCTCAGAACTTACGACAAGTTCGTCGAAACAGTCGTATCGTCTTCTTCCCCCGGCGGCGGCATCGGCACCTTCGGTTCCGGCTCGCGCAGGAACGCCATGTCGCTGTCGCCCTTGCCCACCTTGAAGAACGTATCCGGATCGGTCAGCACCAGCGCGTGCTTGAGCACTTCATCCATATGCTCGATCTGAATCAAGGTGATGCCCTTCATGATCTGCGGCGGGATCTCCTCGATGTCCTTGGCGTTGTCCCGTGGTATCAGGATCGTCTTGATACCGCCGCGATGCGCCGCGAGCACCTTCTCCTTGAGTCCGCCAATCGGCAGCACCCGTCCGCGCAGCGTGATCTCGCCGGTCATCGCAAGGTCGTTGCGAATCGGCGAGCGCGTGAGCGCCGAGACCAGCGCCGTCGCCAGCGTGATTCCAGCCGACGGCCCGTCCTTCGGAATCGCGCCTTCGGGAATGTGAATGTGAATGTCTATGCGATGATAGAAACCGCGATCGAGCCCGAGCACCTCGGCTCGCGAACGCACGTAGGAGAGCGCAGCCTGCGCCGATTCCTGCATCACGTCGCCGAGCTGGCCGGTGATAGTCAGCTTGCCGCGACCCGGGACGATCGTCACTTCGACGCTGAGTAGCTCGCCGCCAAGCTCCGTCCATGCCAGCCCGGTGGCGACTCCCACCTGCGGTACGGTCTCGGCCGTGCCGTAACGGAACTTCGGCACGCCGAGGTACTTGCCGAGACTCGAGCTCGAAACCTTGACGTGCGCGTTGCGATCGGTCTTGACGACTTCGACCGCGACCTTGCGGCAAATCGATGCGAGCTCGCGCTCGAGATTTCTGACGCCGGCTTCGCGCGTGTAATGGCGGATGATGCCCTGGATTGCGCCGTCGGAGACCTCGATGTTCTCCGGCCGCAACCCGTTGGCCTCCTGCTGTTTCTTGAGCAGGTACTTTTTCGCGATGTTGAGCTTCTCCGTTTCCGTGTAGCCGGGAATCCGGATGACTTCCATCCGGTCCTGTAGCGGCCGCGGAATTCGGTCGAGCGTATTCGCCGTCGTGATAAACATCACCTTCGACAAATCGTAATCGCAGTCGAGATAGTGATCGTTGAAGGTACAGTTCTGCTCGGGATCGAGAACTTCGAGCAGCGCCGACGACGGATCGCCGCGGAAATCGGTCGACATCTTGTCCACTTCGTCGAACAGCAGCACGGGGTTGGACGATCCCGCCTTGCGCACCGACTGGATCACTTTGCCGGGCAGCGCGCCGATGTAGGTCCGGCGATGTCCGCGGATTTCAGCTTCGTCGCGTACGCCGCCGAGCGACACGCGGACGAATTTGCGACCAGTCGCGCGCGCCACCGACTTGCCGAGCGACGTCTTGCCGACGCCCGGAGGTCCGACCAGGCATAGGATCGGTCCCTTCATCTGGCCGACCAGCGTCTCGACCGCCAGGTATTCGAGGATGCGCTGCTTGACCTTGTCCAGCCCGTAGTGATCTTCCTCGAGTATGCGCTCGGCTTCCTTGATGTCGAGCTTGTCCTCGGTGTACTCGAACCACGGCAGCGCGAGGAACCAGTCGAGGTAGTTGCGCACGACGGTGGCCTCAGCCGACATCGGCGACATCATCTTGAGCTTCTTGATCTCGCGCTCGCACTTCTCGCGCGCCTCGGCCGGCATCTTTTTCTGCCTGAGCTTCTCTTCCAACTCCTGAATCTCGTTCTTGAATTCGTCCTTCTCGCCGAGCTCCTTCTGAATCGCGCGCATCTGCTCGTTGAGGTAGTACTCCTTGGACGTCTTCTCCATCTGCTTCTTGACGCGCGAGCGGATGCGTTTTTCGACCTCGAGGATTTCCAGCTCCGAGCGCATATAACCGAGAATCTTTTCGAGCCGCTCCGCCGGGTTGGTCGATTCGAGCAACGCCTGCTTGTCTTCGAGCTTGATCCCCAGATGACCGACGAGCTTGTCGGCCAGGAACGCGGGATCGTCCACCGCCGCGATCGAGGTCACCATCTCGGGCGGAATCTTCTTGTTGAGCCGCGCGTAGTTGTCGAAGGTCGAGACGACCGAGCGCATCAGAGCTTCGACTTCGGTGCTGCGGTCGTTGACCTCTTCGATCTCCTCGGCCTCGACCTGGAAATATTCCTCGTCGGCGACGTAGCGGATCACGCGCGCGCGCTTCTTGCCTTCGACCAGCGCCTTGACGGTACCGTCGGGCAGGCGCAGCAACTGCACCACCACGCCGAGTGTCCCGACCGTGTAGAGGTCGCCGGGCGCGGGCTCTGCGACCTTGGGGTCCTTCTGCGTGACCAGCAGGATCGGCGTCTTCTTCGCCTCGGCGGCTTCCAGAGCCTTAATCGACTTCTGGCGGCCGACGAAGATTGGATAGACTTCATGTGGGAATACGATCAGTTCGCGCAACGGGAACAGGGGTACGACGTTCGACGTTGCATCGCGATTATCTTTTTTATCGTTACGGAAAAGCATCTTCTACTTCGAATCTCCCGGGCTATGCGGTTTCGGCGGTCTTCTGATAGACCAGCAGCGGCTGCTCCTTCTGAGTAACCACTTCCTCCGATATCAGCACCTCCTTGATGTTTGGTTGTGACGGGATTTCGTACATCAGGTCCACCATGATCGCTTCCATGATGGCGCGCAGGCCGCGAGCACCGGACTTGCGCTTGAGCGCCTCGCGCGAGATCGCGCGCAACGCACCCTGCGTGAACTTCAGGTGGACGTTCTCCATGTCGAACAGCTTCTGATACTGGCGCACCAGCGCGTTCTTCGGTTCGGTGAGAATTCGCACCAGCGCTTCCTCGTCGAGCTCGCCAAGCGTCGCGATGACGGGCAGGCGGCCGACGAATTCCGGAATCAAGCCAAACTTGAGCAAGTCCTCCGGCTGCACTTCGTAGAGCAGCTCGGAGACGGTCTTGGGATCGCGATGCGTCAGGTCGGCGCGGAAGCCCATCGTCTTGCCCGAGATGCGGCGCCGGATGATGTCGTCGAGGCCGACGAACGCGCCGCCGCAGATGAACAGGATGTTGGTCGTATCGACCTGCAGGAATTCCTGCTGCGGATGCTTGCGGCCGCCCTTGGGCGGCACCGAGGCCATCGTGCCCTCGATTATTTTCAGCAGCGCCTGCTGGACGCCTTCGCCCGACACGTCGCGGGTGATCGACGGGTTGTCGCCCTTGCGCGCGATCTTGTCGATCTCGTCGATGTACACGATGCCGCGCTGGCATCGCTCGATGTCGTAGTCGGCGTTCTGCAGCAGCGACAGTATGATGTTCTCGACGTCCTCGCCGACGTAGCCGGCCTCGGTCAGCGAGGTGGCGTCGGCAATCGTGAACGGGACCTGCAAAAAACGCGCGAGCGTTTGCGCGAGTAGAGTCTTGCCGGTGCCGGTCGGTCCTATCAGCAGGATATTGGATTTCTGCAGCTCGACATCGCCGGTCACCATCTGCGAGTCGATTCGTTTGTAATGATTGTGGACCGCGACCGACAGAATTTTCTTGGCCCGCTCCTGTCCGATCACGTATTGGTCGAGCACCCGCTTGATTTCGGACGGCTTGGGCACCGCCGAGCTTTGGCTGAACGCTTCCTCGCTGTCAGTCTCCTCGGCGATTATGTCGTTACAAAGGTCGATGCATTCGTCGCAAATATAAACCGTTGGGCCGGCAATCAGCTTGCGAACTTCGTCCTGGCTCTTGCCGCAAAACGAGCAAACCAGGTTGCCCGAGCGGTCGTCATGCTTGGCCATACTGCCTCCCGCGGCTCACTTGGACGGCCTTCGGCTAACGATTACCTCATCGATCAGTCCGTATTCAACCGCTTGTGGCGGCGCCATGAAGTAGTCGCGATCGGTATCTTTTTCGATCTTACGAAGATTCTGTCCCGTATGCTTCATTATGATGTTGTTGATTTCCTCCCGCGCGTGCAAAATTTCCCTGGCGTGTATTTCGAGGTCGCTCGCCTGACCCTGCATCCCGCCCAGCGGCTGATGCAGGATGATGCGCGAATGCGGCAGCGCGTAGCGCCGGCCCTTGGCGCCCGCCAGCAACAGGATCGCGGCCATGCTGGCCGCCTGCCCGAGGCATAGCGTCGAGACGGGAGGGCGGATGAACTCCATCGTGTCGTAAATCGCCATCCCGGCCGTCACCGACCCGCCCGGTGAATTGATGTAGAAGTTGATTTCTTTTTCGGGATCTTCGGACTCGAGGAACAGGAACTGTGCGGTTATCAGGTTGGCGACATCGTCGTTGACTTCGGTGCCGAGAAAGACGATGCGGTCCTTGAGCAGGCGAGAATAGATGTCGTAGGCGCGCTCGCCGCGCCCGGTCTGTTCGACGACCATCGGTACCAGGTTGCTCATACCTCCAACCCGCGCCACAGCCCGGTTCCGACAACGATTAAGAGAAGGCCGCTGACGCCTTCAAATTGTAACCACTCGGAAATGGGGGAGCAACCGTGATTGGCGCCGAACCGCGTAGCGATGATGCTACTTCGGCTCAGATGAACCCTCTTGACAGCTCGCGCGGTTCGAGATGTCCATTGTCATTCTGAGCGCAGCGAAGAATCCCGGATCTTTTTCGACGCAGAGGCACTTCGACTTCGCTTAGGACTCGCGGCGCAGAGATGCTCCGGATCCGGCTGTTCCGGGGTTGATCCAATTGGTAGCGTGCCGATGGATCAGTTAGTCTCCAGCACCACAATGAAGAAAGTATTGATCGTCCTTCTGACGACGATACTCGCGTTCGCGAGCGCAGCCTCCAGCGCTGAAATCGACGATCTGGCCTGGAACGAGGCCAACATCAAAACACTCCGGGCGTTGGGCCAAACAGCCGTTTTTCGCTTCGTCACCGGGGGAGATCCAGAGGAAGGGGTCTCGAATCTAGCCGATCTCGATATGTTTAACTGGTATCCCACGGGCGATGGAAAATACGAGCTGGCGGTCGGTTGGTCGAGTGGTCCCGAGATCGCTTCTCTGACGATCTATTGGCAGGACACATCGCGGAAGATCAGGTCACAGGAATTTGACTTCCCCCCATATGGCGGGCCGCCGAATGAGGGCGAGCAATGGTACAAGAGTGGGGAATTTGCGGATCTCAACGGCGACGGTAAGGACGATCTGATCCTTTTTGACCCCATCGACCACACTGAACGCACCGGCCGAAAAATGGTCCCCAATGGGGCGTGGCCTCAGGTTTTTCAATTGCGCGGCGGACAGTACGTTGAAGCCAGCCGCGATTTCCCCAGCTTCTACGAAAAAGAGTTTTTGCCGCAACTCAACAGCGAGATAGTCAGAGCGCGCGAACGCCAGTCGCCCGAGCGATATTTGGCGGCATTGATTATGTCCAGAGACAAGGTCCTACGATTCCTCGGCCGCGATCCTAACGCCGGACTCGCCCAGGCACGGCAATGGATGAAGAGTTCGGACCCGGTGATGGTGGACAATGCCCGGATAGTTTTCATAGACGTCGGAGGGCATGAGGAAGACGTGCGCGAATCGAATCTCGCGCTGGATCACCTGTCAAAAAATTGGCTGAGCAAGTCTTGGTAAGCCGGATTTAGAGCAGTCTCGGCTCCGCGAGCCTCCAGCGAAGTCGAGGTGCCGGCCCTCCGTGTCATTCAGAGCGCAGCGAAGAATCCCGGGTCTTTCTCGACGCGCACGCGCTTCGGATGGTGAATCTTCATGCTTGGCGCGGCTCAAAATAAAGTCGAACGCTTTTTCGCGAGCGGCGATTCGGGCAACCACACTCAGGCTGCTGAGTAAAAATGCTCAACGTATTGAGCAAATCATCCGCACCGTTTGGGCGGCCTGAAGGAGCCGAACACGGCGCTTCTGTTGATCGCTTCAGAGATTATATCCGTGTATAAACATATGTGCATATTATAACGAATATCGCAGTGTGATTAGTCTTTTAATGAATTTCCGCAACGGAGACTAAATAATGAAGGCTCGAAAATCGCGGAGGACACCGAAACCGCCGAAAGCTTTGGCCCATCGTGCTGGCCGCAAGGTCATCGTGGAACTTCCGGCTGGTTTGTATGCGAAAACCGAGAAAGCAATGGCGCAACTTTCAATCAACCGCAGTAACCTCATTAGGTCCGCTCTTCAGGAGTACCTCGACAAGTTGCGGAAGAAGGAACTCGAAACCGAACTGGCGGAGGGCTACATCGCGAACGGTTTCCACGCTCGCGAGACCGCCGAAGCCTTCTCTCATATCGATTTGGAACTGCTGTAGCCGATGCCCGGCAAAAGCGTTAGAGGAGCGGTCGTCGAGGTCAACCTTGATCCCGTCGTCGGCAGCGAGGCCAACAAAACCCGTCCGTGCGTCGTCATCCAAAACGATGTCGGCAACAGATTCTCGCCGATCGTTATCGTGGCCGCGATAACCGGCGCCGAGAACGTCCCGAGGAAATATCCGGTTGACGTCCCCGTTCAAAAAGGCGAAGGCGGACTGGTCAAGGACAGCGTCGTGCAGTGCAACCAGATTCGGTCCGTCGATGAGAGGCGGCTGGTCCGGACACTGGGTCAGTTGCGGCCCGCGACTATGAGTAAGGTCGATCAGGCGCTCAAGATAAGTCTGGCGCTTTGATCGAGCCACTCCGCTCTCATCGGCCACCGATCGTTCGCTGCTATCTGGCGAGACGAGAATCCAGGTCGAGCGCCCGCAATTGGCGCCGAGCGCGTAGCGACGGCTACTCCGGCTCCGACTTTGCTTCTCCACGCGGCTCAGCTGGCGCATCCTCGCGCTGGGCGCGGCTCAGAATGAAGTCGAGCGCCTTCTCCCGCCGCATCGACTGCCGCAGCGCCTCGCGGTTCTCTTCCTTGCGGTAGAACTCGGCGGCGCGGTCGCGATTGCGCCCGCTATTAGTGACGACCTGCGCGACGCGGTCGCCCAGCTCCTCGTCATTGACTTCGATTTTCTCCTGATCGGCAAGCGCGTCCACGATTAGCGCCGTGCGCGCGCGCTTTTCGGCCCGCGTCTTCAGGTCCTCGGCACTCTGCTTGACGCGCTCGCTGGCGTCCTCGTGCGTGAGACCGCCGGCTTCAAGCGTCTGATGCAGCTCGGATTCCATCGCGCTCACCTCGCGCGCTACCAGCGACTCGGGCAGCTCGACCGGATTGCGCTCGATCACAAGATCGAGCAATCCCTGGCGGACGCGCGCGTCGGCCTCCTGCTTGGCATGCGCGACCAGCTCGCTGCGAACGCGGGTGCGGAACGCCTCGAGATTCTCGTCGCCGAGATCCTTGGCGAAGTCGTCATCGACGGTCGGCAACTCGCGCCGGTAGATCTCCTTGGGCGTCGCGCGCCATTCCACCGTCTTGCCGGCCAGCTCTTTCTGGCTGTAGTCGTTCGGGTACGTCTTCGACGAACGCATCTCTTTGTCGATCTCGGCCCCGATGAGCGCCTCGTGGACGCCGTGCGCAAGCGCGCGCTCGGAAACTTCGACCAGCCGGTCGTCGGGTTTCGTATTGGACATCGGCTTGCCGTCTTCGAACGCCTGGATCGACGCGAGCGCATAGTCGCCTTCCTCGACGATTGTGCGATCCTCGACCTTCTTGAGCGTCGCCTGGCGCATGCGAAACCGCTCGATCGCCTCTTCGACTTCCGCGTCGGTGACCTCGACCCTGGACTCGGGCACCTTGAGCCCCTCGTAATCCTTGACCTCTATAGTCGGGCGCAGGTCGAAGGTCGCGCTGAACTTGAGCGCGAGGTCTTTCTGCAGGTCGGTCTGCTCGGTGACGATTTCGGGCGCGACAACCGGTTTCAGGTCATGCTCCTCGAGCGCCTTCTTCGTGTATTCCTCGACGAGTTTCTGCACGACCTCGCCGCGGACCTGTTCGCCGAAAAATCGTTCGAGCAGATTGCGCGGCGCATGGCCGGGGCGAAAGCCCTTGAGCACGACGCCGCGTTTGAGTTCGTTGTAGGCGCGATCCAGCTCGTGCTTGATTTCGTCGGGCTCGACTTCAATCGTAAGTTTGCGCCGGAGACTATTGGGTTCTTCGATATTTACATTCATGTGGGTTTGAACCTTCTAGATAAACATACCGCGATTGTGGGAATCAACCGAGGAGCGGGGGAAGGGTAGATCGCTTGATTTAATTTGAAACCCACGGTGGGTTTCAAACTTCCTTCGGCAGGGGTGACCCCTGCACCCAGTGAATAGTCACGATATGCGGCGGCAGACGTGCAGGATGCTGAGATGGTGCTTGCGGATTCGGCCTCCGGGGCGCTGCGCAATCAGGCGGCGGACCTCCGCGTAGAGTTTGTCGCCCTGCCATTGCTCGAATGCGATGTGCCCCGAGTATGTGTTGAGCACGTCGATGTAGGTGTCGGCGCTGTAGTCAACCGTCCACACGTGGCGCTTGACGCCAACAACTTTGAACAGGCCGTTGCGTTTTATTTCCTCGCGCCGGTCGGGCTCCTGTTCCGGTCTTGGCGGCGGCCATTCGAGATGAGGTTCACCGATCGCCTCGTAGCATTTCTGGATCTCCGTGAAGAACGGATCGAACCCATCGGGAAACGCGTGACCGTTATCCACGATCGCGAGGACGCCTGCCCGCTTCAGCACGCGCGCAGCCTTCGCGTAGCGCACTTCGGGATCGAGCCAATGCCATGACGACGCCGCGAAGACCATGTCGAACCGCGACTCGCCCGCCTCCCACGATTCGAAAGCGGACGTGATTACCTCGACATGCGGGAACGGCTTGAGATTCCGCCGAGCGACAGCCGCGAGGTTCTCACCGAGCTCGATGCAAACGACGCTGCACCCTCGTTGCGCGAGATGACGCGTAGCCTGTCCCGTACCGCATCCGACTTCCAACACCGCGGCGCCGCGTCCGAGACCGCCAGGGGCGAACAGGTTGTCAAAGAGCTGCTCCGGATAGTCGGGGCGAGCCTTGTCGTAAAGCTCGGCGGCCGAATCGAAGGTCCGTTTCAGCTGGTCGCGATCGGTAATGGCCATGAAACTATCGATACTAACGCAGATAGCGTTTTTCCGTCATCCTCACGAAGCGAGCAACGCGAGCGGCAGGAAGCGCCCGCCCTGAACGTAGTCGAAGGGATCTCGGACAGCGGTGCAACAAGGCATTGATTGTGCTTCTGACGACAATCCTCGCGTTCGTCAGCGCGGTCTCCAGCGCCGAAATCGATGACTTGGCGTCGAAAAGTTTGCCGAAAAAATCTTGGTGAAGCGGAGCCCGGAGCGGCGCGGCGCCGCGCGCCCTAAGCGAAGGCCTGGGAATCAACCGAGTACAGCGCAATTTAGGTCGCCCCCAGTTTTGAAATCCGAAAAGGTAGTGCTGCTAGAAAGGCTGCCAACACACTAGGTGCGCAAAGTGTCGAGGAAAGCTGCTTTTGCTTTGTTGATTTTGTCTTGGGGCAAGTCTGAGAGTTCTCGTTTGTAATACAGTCGTAACAGCACAATTTCGTTTCTGGACCTGCGCCACCAATATGCCAATCGAAGCGCGCCGCGCTTCCCCATGTTCACTCCCGGCCGGCCGATCCGCCGCTTCCATGTTTCGTGGCGGTCTCTCGGATAAGGCAATCCTGCTCGAACGCGGTCTGGATTGCCCGGGTTCTCGGCCAGCGCGGCTTTGATTTCGCGGATAGTAATTTGGATTTCGTGGAGTGTCAGCGCGTCTAAACCCAGGTTGCGAAGATCACGCTCGTATGTCGGCCCAAGCCGAACCGTTATCTCCGGCCTGTCGGTCACCTTAGTTATTGCTTGCTAGTTCCGCCGCACTCTTCGCTTCAGCTAGTTCCTTGGTGAACTCCTCGCTCAGACTCTCGCCAATAATTTCACGCACCTCGTCAATCTGTGACTCGATTTTCTCAACGTCCAGCCACACACGCATCGGAAAATCTTTCACGTACCGATGTAGCGCACCTTTCATAATAGGCTTCGCCGCATCGAACAGAAGTTGCATCCGCTCAGCATGAACTGTCAGTACGGCGAACGCTTGTTGTAGCTGTTCATCGGTGTCGTTTTTTGGTTCGGCTAATTCCTCAGTGTCCAAAAGCATATGACATGAGTCGAGGATCCTCTGGCAGCCAGCTTTCACCTCAAGCAATTTTGCTCGAAGTTCACGAGATAACCGTTTCAGGGAAATCCCGTTCTTCGGAGCGATTTCTAGCAGCGCCCGGACCGCTCCAAGAGATTCCGCGAATTGAAAGTTGCCTGTGAATGCGAGACCCATTTGCTTATAGATTGCCATTAGAGCACCGACGAAATCCATCGACAAGCACATGTCTTGTCGTTTGCCATAGCAATTCGCACGAGATACCCACAGGGGAATCGCCCGGCTACCAATCGTCGCGATTGAATTGCGCTCAGAATGACAAAGCGAGCGTTTCCGCCGATATGGACTTCGCTTTCAGGAAAACCTAGACTGCGCCAGATACCCAGAGGGTGATCGCCCGGCTATTATCGGCGCGATTGAATTGCGCAGCGGGCGCCCCTTGATCAAACCTCGAATCTTTCAGGAGTCTCGATTTAACCGATGAGCGAAGCGAATATCGTTCTGCCCACTTTAACCAGCCATCAGGTCCTGATCCTGTGGCTCGTGCTGGTTTCGGCGCTGGTCGCGCTGGCCTACGGCGTCGTGCTGATCCGCGTAGTGCTGGCCGCCGACCCCGGACCCAAATCAATGACCGACGTGGCCGACGCCATCGAACTCGGCGCGATGGCCTACCTCGGACGCCAGGTCAAAACCATGATCTGGTTCGTCGCCGCGATTTTCATCGCGCTCTTCCTCATGTACCGCCAGGTTTACCAGGGCCTCTACCTGCCGCTCGGCATCTCGATCGCATTCCTGATGGGCGTCGCCGCTTCGTATGGCGCCGGCTACGTCGGGATGTGGCTCGCGGTCAAGGGCAACGTCCGCAGCGCCAACGCTGCATTGACCAGCTTCAAGGACGCGATGGAACTGGCGTTCAAGGCGGGCGGAGTGTCGGGGATGTTCACGGTCGGGCTGGGATTGCTCGGCGCGACGATCATCTTCCTGGTGTTCCGCGAAAACGCGATGAAGGTCCTGGTAGGCTTCGGCTTCGGCGGCTCGCTGGCTGCACTATTCATGCGCGTCGGCGGCGGAATCTACACCAAGGCGGCAGATGTCGGCGGCGATCTCGTCGGCAAGATCGAGCAGGATCTCCCCGAAGACGACCCGCGCAATCCCGCGACGATTGCCGACAACGTTGGCGACAACGTCGGCGACTGCGCCGGCATGGCGGCCGACGTGTTCGAGTCGTACGAAGTCACGCTGGTCGCCGCGATTATCCTGGCGGCCTACGCGCTGCAGGAGTCGGACTTTATCGCGGCCTACGGCCAGTACGCGGGCATGTTCGCCGTCAAGCTGATCATGTTCGCGCTGATCCTGCGCGGAGTCGGCGTGTTCTCGTCGATCATCGGAATCATGGCGGTGCGCGTGCCGGCCGGCAAAATGCTCGACCCGATGCGCCCGATCAACATCGGCTACATGACCTCGGCGATCGCATCGGTGATCGGATTCTTCATCGTTAACTATCTCTACCTCGACGACCCGCGCACGGGCGCGACCGACTGGCGCTTCGCATGTTGCGCATCGCTCGGAATTATTCTCGCCGTCGTGACGCTATGGCTCACGAACTACTTTACCCATCCCGACAAAGGCCCGGTCACCGAAACCGCGATGGCCGCGCGCACCGGCCCGGCAACGTTGATCCTGTCGGGCATGGCCGAGGGACTCGAGTCGTCGGTGTGGGCGCTGCTCGTGATTGCCGCCGCGATTATCGGCGCGATGGCGATATTCCACGAGTCGCTCGCGCTGCAATTTTACGGAATCGCGCTGACCGGACTCGGCCTGCTCACGACGACCGGCTTCATCCTCGCGATGGACACCTACGGCCCGATCACCGACAACGCACACGGCATCTTCGAGATGGGCGGAATCCATCAGGAGGAGGCGTCGAAGACGCTGTCGTGGATGGACGCGATCGGCAACACCACCAAGGCGCTCACCAAGGGCCTCGCGATCGCGACCGCGGTGCTCGCGGCGGTCTCGCTGTTCCGCTCCTTTATTGATGAGGCGCATCTCGGCGCGCTCGGCGTGCAGATCAATATGCCGACCGTGTTCGTCGGCCTGATGATCGGCGGCGCGGTGCCGTTCCTGTTCAGTTCGTTCGCAATTAAGGCGGTCAGCCGCGCGGCGTACCAGATCGTGTTCGAGGTCCGCCGCCAGCTCCGCGAGCATCCGGGGATCATGGAAGGCAAGGAGCTGCCTGACTACAGCGCGTGCGTCGATATCGTCACGGCGGCGTCGCAGAAAGAATTGCTCGGTCCCGGCATCCTCGCGATCTTCTCGCCGCTGCTGGTCGGCTTCGGCCTCGGCGCGGGTGCGCTCGGCGGCTTCCTCGGCGGCACGATCCTGACGGGGCAGTTGATGGCGGTGTTCATGTCGAATGCGGGCGCCAACTGGGACAACGCCAAGAAAAAAGTCGAAGACGGATTCCTCGGCGGCAAGGGCACCGACGTGCACAAGGCGTCGGTCGTGGGAGACACGGTCGGCGATCCATTCAAGGACACTGCCGGCCCGGCGCTGAACCCGATGATCAAGGTGATGAACCTGGTAGCGATTCTGGCGGCGCCGTTCACGACGATATCGCTCGCCGGCGTAACCCCGCTGCGCGTGGCAATCGTCGTGATCTCGATCATCGCGCTGGCAATCGCGGTTACGTTCTCGAAGCGCGGCTCGATCGCGGAAGAGAGCCTGGCAATCGAAACTAAGCAAGCCGCCTGATCGAATTTAGCAATCAGCAAAGCAAAAAGGGCCGGACGCAAACAGCGTCCGGCCCTTTTTTCAGCTGAGCAGAAACGACATGCGAAGTTTGCAACGCGGTGAATCGGGCTGGTCGCCACCGCTTACGACACCAGGCGCAATCCGGTGACTATCGTCCTGCGCGTCGCGACCCACGCCGGGACGAACGCGCTCACTACTCCAACCATCCATGCAAGCCCGACTCCTATAGGGATGATTCCGCGGCTCATCGGCAGAGGAACGTTGACGCCGGGGAGCGCAGGTGCAAAGCCGCCAAGCACCAGCCAGGTTGCCAGGCCTCCAAGCAAGCCGCCGGCGATTGCCACCAGCGAAGCCTCGGCGACCAGATAGATCAGTACGGTGCCTGCGTCGAAGCCAATCGCGCGCATGACCGCGAGTTCGCGTCCGCGCTCGCGAATCGACATGGCCGACGTGTTCGCGGCTACAAGTGTTACTACGACGACCACAATTACACCGAGAACGGTGGCCAGAGTGAAGATCGAGGCGAGGCTGCTGAACACGTTCGCGGTGAATTGGCCCTCCGCTTCGGTTTTGCTCTGATATTCGGAATTTCTGAACGTCTCGTCGATCGAAGCGATCACCGGATCGATCGAAGTAAGCCGATCGACCTGAACCCAGATAATAGACACAAGTCCGGGATTGCCGTTCAGCGATTCATAGTAATCGCGCCGAAACGCCAGCATATTCAGCGGTCCGCTGGATGAAGAGCCCGGCTTCATTACGCCGACGATTTCGACGGGTACATCCGGCGACGGAATAGTCGCATGCAGGATGATGTGCTGGCCGACGTGCCAGCCGTGCCGGCGCATCAGGTCCGGGCCGACGAGGGCGGCGGTGCGCTGATGCTGGAAGGCGTCGGCAGCAGTTGCGGAGACGCCCCATTCAGGCCAGAGCTCGCGCACGTCGATCGGATCGACGGCGTAGCTGAGAAACTGATCAGAGGAACCCTGAAACTCCGACGGCATGAATTCCCATGCCTGCACGAGATTGACTCGCGGTAGCGCGGAAATCTTGCGCACGTACGATTCCGGCAGTTGATAGGCCATCCCCGCAGTGCTGGCGCAGACGAGCCGGCGCGAGGCCGCGTTGCCGCGCATCAACAGCGCCGGGATTTCCGCGACGCTGGCTAATCCGCAGAACATGAAAATCGAGATTGCGATCGAGACGGCGGTCAGAATGTTCCGCCGCCGATTGCGGCGCAGACCTCTCAGGATCAGCCAGCAGAGCTTCACCATTGCCGCCAGTCTGCGGCAGTTCGCTTTGGGGAACAACCAGCGTCGGCGCTACAATCTGGTACTGTGCCGCGCCGCGCAACGCTCAGTCTTCGCCGTCCTGCGCCAGATACTTCTCGATGAGCTTCATCTGCGCGGTCCATCCACCCTCGTTGGCGGCGAACGCTTTGGCGCGGCGCTCGAGCGGGATCTGGTCGAAGCCCGACTCGATGACGGTTAGCATCGTGCCGCCCGCGGCGTCTTCCAACTGAAACGCGACCAGCGTCGAGGGCTCCTTCGAGTAATCGACGCCGGAATCTACGGCGAACGGATGCCATCGAAAGGAGAACAGCCGCATCGGTTCGACCCGATCGACGGCGAACTCGAAACGGAAGCCCTTGTACGGCTCCTGGGTCTTCGCGACTTCCGCGTCCACGGTGGTGGGCATGAGCTTTCCAACGATGCTGGCGCCCGCGACGAAAGGGCCGTCGAACTCGACGCCGAACCAACTGCCGAACTCTTTAGAATCGCTGATCGCGCGCCACACGCGCTCGCGCGATGCGCGCAGCAGGACGCTCTTCACGATGCGGTCAGTGCTTGCCGTCATAATGCAACCTCCGAGTTGCATTTACAATACCGTGCGCCTGCTACAAAACGCAACCCTCGGGTTGCAGAACGCCTGAAGGGATTAGAACGAATCCGCATCTGACACGCCCCTGAGAGCAAAGTAGCGCGCCGCGCGCGCAACTTTGCGCTTCTCACTGGGTGCAGGGGTCACCCCCCGCGACGGTGTCGATGCCGCCCGCCGCGCAGGCGATTATTCTTTTCCTGGAGTTGGTCCGCCATCTTTTGGAACTGCGGATCTCTCTTCTTGCGCATCAACTCCGCCGCCGTGACGCCGTCCTTGTTCGCGATATCGCCGCGAGCGCCGCGCTCAATCATCATCGCGAAATATGTTTTGTCGCTCGACTTCTTCAGCATGTAGTGGAGCGCCGTCATGCCCGTCGGGTCCCGGTAGTTGACGTCGGCGCCGAGTTTCAGAAGTTCTTCGGCCGCCTTGAAATGACTCCACTTGATCGCGCTGATGAACGGCGACTCCTGGACGTCCGAGGGATCGTTGACGTTTGCTCCGTGGCGGACGAGCAGCCTGATGGCTTCGATGTTTTCGACGAACGTGGCTGCCCACAGGCAGTAGTTCGGATTCGACCCGCGCTCGAGCAGAAATTCCGCGAGCATCAGATTTTCTCCGCGAGCAATCGCAAACCAGAGCGGCGTAGCCTTCCAGGCACCCTCGGTGAATGCTTCCATATTGAGGTCGAGGCCGCGCCGCAGCAGAACCTCGGCGGTCTTGACGCTGTCTTCGGGCCTGAGCTTCGCGCGCTTCGGGTTCACGCCGCAGCAGAGATGGAGCCAGTTCCGTCCTCGCTCATCGCGAACCGAAAGCAGGTCCGGCCTCTCGGCCAGCGCATCATCAACTTCGTTCGATCGAAACTCCTTGACCAGCTCGCTGAGCCTTGTCTTCGAAATCATGCGAGCAAACCCTTGCCGGGCACGTGATTCACTTCGAGGCGGATGCCGTTGGGGTCTTCGAACAGCACCGAGTAGTAGCCCGGCGCCCACGGACCGTCCTCGGGCGGATGCACGATCTTCGCCCCGATCGTTTTGAGGAAGCTGTAAACCTCATCAACGTCGCCGCGCTCGCGCGCGCGCAGACACAGATGATGCAGTCCGACGCGGCGCTGTTGGAATTTCTCGTCGCGAAACAAATCGTCGCCGCGCATGATTCCGACCGCGGTCTTGCCGCCCACGCAGTAGAGCATCTCCTCGCTGCGCATGACCGGCTTCATCCCGAGATACACGAGCAGCTTTTCATAGAACGGAAAGCACGCCTCGAAATTGCTGACCGTGAGCATCACGTGCGCGACGCCGTTGATTTCCATTTTTCAGTTCTCCGTTTTCGTTAGAGCGCGTTGAGCCATTCGTGTCCGGGGTGAGTTTTTTCGACGGCATCGCGGAGCCATCGGCGCGCGTCCGCGCTGAGCGCCGGGAGTGCGTTGCCGAAATCGATTCGATCACGCGCCTCGAGCTGCTTGGCCTTGAACAGCAACACGATTTCGGGAGCGAGATACGGCAGCCCCCATAGCGGATGAAATCCCATTCGCGCGAGCAGCATCCGAATTTTCGGATTGCGGCGGAAGATCCATTCGCTGTCCGACGACTCCGCGAGCATCACCTGGAACGCCGGCTCCGATTCGCCCGCGCGATACGCATTGATCTGATGTACCGGCAGCTCGAGCCGCTCGCCGGGCAGCCAGTCGGCGACCGTGCCGCGATTGGCCAGGCCGTCGGGATGCGGAATGATCTTTTTCAGCGAGAATTGTTTCAGCGCTTTGTGCAGTCCAAGGTGATCCTGCCGCATGACGAGCGTGTCGATATCGTGATGCTCGCGCGTGACGCGGCCGAGATGCAGATCGATCGCCCACCCGCCGGCGACAAAGAAGGGCGCGCGGAGGTTGCCGAACGTCTCCGCAACCTCAAGTAACGCTTTAAGGTCTGGCGTTGAGGTGTTCGCGTTCCCTTCTCCTGAACAAAGCGACCGGTCAGGAACGTTTCACGTGAAACGTTTTGGCAGAAAACTCGTTGCCAACCTTGAGTTATCCGCGATCGACTCGACGTTTCACGTGAAACGTTTCACGCTCAGCGCGCCGAAACCATCCGCGACGGTCGCGGCTGTTCGTGCCCGAGAATCGGGTGCGGGCGGTACGGTTTTTCGAGCGCTGCGACTTCGTCCGCCGTCAGCTTCACGTCAACCGCCGCGATCGCCTCCTTAAGATGCGCGAGCTTGGTCGCACCGATGATCGGCGCGGTAACGCCGGGCGCCTGCAGGATCCACGCGCATGCGATCTGCGACGGCGTGACGCTGCGCTCCTTGGCGATCTGCTGGACCACTCTCAGCACTTCGAAGTCGTACTCGCGGAAGTACATGTTCTTGGCGAACTCGTCCTGCTTGGCGCGCGCCGTCGGACCGCTGCCGCCTTTTTCGCGATTGCCGGCCAGGAATCCGCGCGCGAGCGGGCTCCATGGAATCAGGCCGACACCGTTGTCGATGCAGAGCGGATTCATCTCGCGCTCCTCCTCGCGATAGACGAGGTTGTAATGGTTCTGCATCGCGATGAACCGGTGCCATCCGTTTTCTTTTTGAATCGCGAGCGCCTTGGCGAACTGCCACGCCGCCATCGAACTCGCGCCGAGGTAGCGCACCTTGCCGGCGCGGACGAGCGAATCGAGCGCTTCGAGGGTTTCCTCGATCGGCGTCGTGTAGTCCCATCGATGGATTTGGTAGAGGTCGATGAAATCCATCTTGAGGCGGCGCAGCGACGCGTCGCACGCTTCGAGAATATTTTTGCGGCTGAGGCCGGCGCGGTTGAGACCCGACGCCATCGGCCCGTGGACCTTGGTCGCGACGACGATCTCGTCGCGGTTCGCCATCTCGCCGAGCCATCGCCCGGTGACCTCCTCGCTCGCGCCGGTCGAATAGACGTTGGCGGTGTCGTAGAAGTTGATGCCCGATTCGACGGCGGCGGCGAAATGATCGCGCGCCTCGTCCATCGTGAGCACCCAGTCGCGCCATTTCTTGTCGCCGTAGCTCATGCATCCGAGGCAGATGCGCGAGACGGTGATTCCGGTCTTGCCGAGTTTCGAGTACTGCATGGTTTCTCCGAATCGTTTTGAGTGCGAGTGTTGAGCCAAACTTCCGGCGCTCGTTCGCGCGTGTCAAGGGCGAAGGGCAGGAACCTGACCCCTAAACCCTTCCGTTGGTTGAAGAGGAACCGGATATGGAGAGCGGGCGCGGCGATTTAAACGGGGGTGGCAGGCGAGGTCAGGGCGGGGCGGGCCTTGTGATGGCGGGATATCGAGGGGTAACGTCGTAGCCGTGGTCGTGAAGGAAGTTCACGCGCACCTGGGCTAACAGGACGGCGTCGATCAGGATCGCGACAAAAATGACGGCGATGAAGACGAAGCTTTGCGGTCGCGGCGCATTGCTCGTATGCATGAAGATCATTAATAGCACGAAAGCGTTTTCGATACTCGCGATGCTATTTCATTGACTCGGCGGGCAAGTTAGGATGCAGCCATCCTCGACTGGCCGATTGGTCAGGCGGGGGTTTCGCGAGCTAAAATAGTGCGGAAGGCGTAGCACGCATGGAAGGTGCGCGCTGGAGGGAATCTAATGCGGGTCCTATTCGTACATCCGAGTCCGCTTATGTACAGCGAGATTTATTTGCGGCTCGAACCGCTGGGAATGGAGCGGGTCGCGGCGGCAACGCGTGCGGCCGGCCACGACGTGAGGATTCTCGATCTGCAGATTTTCAAGCATCGCGACCTGTTCGCCGAGCTCGAGAGCTTCAAGCCGAATGCGGTCGGCTTCTCGCTGAATTATCTCGCCAATGTGCCCGAGGTGATCGATCTCGCCAAGGACGTGAAGCGCCTGATGAAGGACTGCTTCGTCTTCACGGGCGGGCATAGCGGCTCGTTCGTCGCGGACGAGATTTTGGAGCATGCGAACGGCGCGATCGACGCGATTATCCGTGGCGAGGGCGAGACTGCGACTCCGATGTTGCTCGACGCGATCGGCAGCGGATCGATCGGCAAAGTTCCGGGCGTACTGACGACGCAAGGGTCGGGGCCGACGCCAGTGATGCTCGACGATCTCGACAAGTTTTTTCCCGCGCGCGACTTGGGGCGGCGGCGCAACAAATATTTTATCGGCGTGCTCGATCCGTGCGCGTCGATCGAGTTCACGCGCGGATGCCCGTGGGACTGCTCGTTCTGCAGCGCGTGGACTTTCTACGGCCGCAGCTATCGCAAGTCCACGCCGGAAGCGGCCGCGGAAGACATGCTGTCGATCAAAGAACCCAACGTCTTCATCGTCGATGACGTCGCGTTTATCCATCCCGAGCACGGCTTTGCGATCGGGCATGAAATCGAAAAGCGCAAAATCAAAAAGCAGTACTACCTCGAGACTCGCGCCGACGTGCTGTGCCGCAATCCGGAAGTGTTCCGGTATTGGCGCAAGCTGGGCATGGAGTACATGTTCCTGGGCCTCGAGGCCATCGACGAAGAGGGGCTGAAGCTGCATCGCAAGCGATCGTCGATGGGCGTCAACTTCAAGGCGCTCGAAATCGCACGCGAGATCGGTATCACCGTCGCTGTCAACCTGATCGCGGACCCGTCGTGGGACGTGAAGCGCTTCGAGGTGATTCGCGAATGGGCGATCAGCATCCCGGAGATCGTTCATCTGACGGTGGCGACACCATATCCCGGCACGGAGCTGTGGTTCACCGAATCGCGCAAGTTGACGACGCTCGACTACCGGCTCTACGACATCCAGCACGCGGTGCTGCCGACCAAGCTGCCGCTGCTGCAGTTCTACCAGGAGCTGGTGAAGACGCAGGACGTGCTGAACAAAAAGCATCTGGGGTTCGCGGCGCTGAAGTCGGTGGCGTCGATTGCGGGCAAGCTCGCGCTGAAGGGGCAGACCAACTTCCTCAAGATGCTGTGGAAGTTCAACAGCGTGTACAACCCGGAGCGGCAGTTCGCCGAGCATTCGAAGGAAGTGAAGTACTCGATGCGGCCGCCGTCGATGCATACCGACGGACGTCCAACGGCCGACAAGCTGTACATCCACATGCCGAAGCCGTCACGTCCGGCGGCGGCTGCAGCTACGCTGGCAGCCGGTGGCAGGTGAGGTAGCAGACAATTTGTGCTACAGTCGAAGACGCGATGAAGCTGAGAGTTGAGTTCGATCGGGAAACAGACGGTCGCTGGATCGCCGAGGTTCCCGAGTTGGCGGGCGTGCTGGCGTACGGCAAGACCCGCGCGCAGGCGCTCGCGGCGGTTGAGGCTCTGGCGCTACGCGTTATCGCCGATCGCATCGAGAATGGCGAGCTTGAACCCGTCCCGTCGAGCTTGATGTTCGAAGCTGCGTGAGTGACTGGCCCTCCGCCAAGGCTCGTCGAGTAGTTGCGGCTTTGCTTCGAGCAGGCTGGAGCATCAAGCGCACCCGCGGTTCTCATCGCATACTTCAGCGTTCAGGGTTTTCGGATGTCGTCTTTGCCTTTCACGACAATGACGAAATCGGCCCGCGCATGCTGGCGAAGATAGCCAAGGTCACCGGCCTGCGTCCTGAAGATCTCTGAGACGACGAGGATTCGGTTTCATGCTACCTGTCTCTAGACAAACAAACTGACGGGCCAGATAGGAGTCGTACCTCCTCGCCGCTACCCTCAAATTCCCCCGAAGGAACCTGAGAGCGAAATGGCGTCCGCGCCATTTCGCTCTGAGCCTTCTTCTTCCTGACAGTGGGTGCAGGGGTCACCCCTGCCCAAGGAGGTGCGGAACCAACGGTGGGTTCCGAATACAATTAGGTTTCTTCAGTTCTCGATCGATTCCTGCGCATTCCTCAGCGCGTTGAACACCACCAGGGGCACGCGCAGGCGGGCGTCGGACTCGTAGATTGCGCGCAGGTCGGCGAACTTGTCGTCGCCGGCGAGCGTCAGCGCCGCGACGCGGTCGAGCAGCGTGCGCTTCTCGTCAGTCAGGGAGTCGTCGCCCATCTCCATCAAGCCCCAGACGTCCCACGGCAGCATCTCCATCCGGTTGAGCGAGGCGAGGTCGCGCAGCACGTTGCCGGCGATGAACCACGAGCCGCTCTCGTGGATATGCGTGAGGCCGAAGAGGGCGGGATCGGCGAGACCGGAGCGGCACATCTGCCATGCGTCGCCGGCGATGATGAACTTGTTGCGCGGCGTGTCGAGCGGATTGAAATCTATGCGAAGGGCTTTGCGCTGGATCGCGTCGAGCTGCGCGTCCACCAATGTCCAGCGCTTCTGGGCGGCGTTCCAATACTCGCAGACCCAATGGTCCTCGAACTTGCCGCGGGTGAAGTATGCGCCGAAGCCGCATCGCGGGCGCGCGGGAACGTTCTGGGCGCGCAGGATCGAGCAGAGCATCAGCGAGAAATGACGGCATACGCTGGGCAGCCGATGACCTACATCGCGCGCGGTCGTGAGCGGCCGCGCGTCGAGTTCGCGGATGCGCGCCAACATTTGCGCGATCGGGCGAATGTGGCCGTCGTCGCGCTGCGCTTCGGACAGCGTGAGGCCGTAGAGCCAGGGCGCGATGTCGCGATGAATCAGCACGCCTTGCACGATTTCGCATAGCGACGCGAGGTCAGTGGGTAGTGCGCGGACTTCGTCCGCATGGGCTCCCAGAGCCGTCATGGGGCCGGTGCTTTTGTAGTACTCATGAGGATTTTGCATTTTTAAGACTCCTTAAGAGAGCGGGACTTGGACCTCACGCTGCCCTTCTTTGGAAGAACGGAACAGGGGCCACGGGTTAGGGGATTTCGGCGCTGCGTACGCAGAACCCTAACCCCTAGCCCCTTCCCCGGAAAGAACGGGGAAGGGGAATATCGGTAATAGGAATCGTGGTGTCCTATCCCCCTGGCCCCCTTTCCAGGCTGGAAAGGGGGAATGAAGGGCAGGAACCTTCACCCACACCGGACCCACCCCACGGAGCCAACCCTTTCCAGGCTGGAAAGGGGGAATGAAGGGCAGCACGCGGCTTTGAAGCTGACGATTCTGCGAGGGGTTCATTCGGTCACACGGGCGCGTCGTTGACGGATTCGAGGTAGCGCGCGAGCTTACCGAGCGAGCATTCCCAGCCCGGTCGGACGCTCGAATCGGAAATCTCTTCGATTGAGGAGCGGGCCTCCGCAATCGCGTCGGACTCGCTGGCGGCTGCGCCAATCATGCCGTTGCGATTGGTATTGTCAACCAGCCAGAACCAGCTCTGCTGCGCATTCCACACTTCGAAGCCGATGCCCAAATGATTTTTGCTGATTCGCATTGGTTCATCCTCGCCGGTTTTTCATTCGAACTGCTTCATCGCCTGCTATCTAGTCGTTCGACGGACCTCGAAATCGACAGCTCACCCGCCTGACAGCGCCGGGTAAATCCACACTTCAGAATCGTTCGAGACCTGCGTTAAACCGCCTTGCATGAAGCGCACGTTCTCGCCGTTGACGAAAACGTTGACGTGGCGCCGGATGTTGTTTTGATCGTCGAGCACGCGCTGCCGGATTGCGGGATAGTCGCGGCCGAGCATCACGAACGCGTCGCCGACGGTCATGCGCACGTCGGCTGGGAGCCGCAGCTCGACGACTTCGTGGTCGCGGGCAAATCGACGCAGCGCAGATGGCAGGTGAATGAGCATCACGATACTCAGGCGACCTCGGCCGCTTTGACGCACAGCACGGCGGGCAGCCAGTCGGCGATCGAATTCCAGCTTTCGCCCTCGTCGCGCGAGGCGAACAGTTGGCCGCCGCGCGTGCCGAAGTAGAGCCCCGCGGGATCGAGGCTGTCGGACGTGAACGCGTCGCGCAGCACCGAGAAGTAGCAATCGCGCCGGGGAAGTCCGTTGCCGAGCGGCTCCCATGATGCGCCGGCGTCGCGCGTGCGCCAGACCTTGACCGCGCCTTCGAGCGGCACGCGAAAGGTATCCGACTCGAGCGGTATCAGATACGCGGTGTCGCCGCGGCTCGGATGTGCGACCAGCGGAAAGCCGAACTCCGATGGCAGCCCCTGGTGGATATCGATCCACGAATCGCCGCCGTCGTCGCTACGATAAACGCCGGGATGATTCTGGAGGTAAATGCGCGCGGGATTTTTCGCATCGTAACGCATCTTGTGTGCGCATTGCGGACCGAAATGCGGCGCGTGCGGCGGGCCGCCTTCCATCTTCACTCCCTTGTTGCGGCGCGTCCACGATTCACCGCCGTCGTCGCTGCGATACATCCCGGCCGACGAGATGCCGACCATGATGCGCTTGGTATCGCGCGGGTCGGGCAGGATCGTATGCAGGCAGAGGCCGCCCGCGCCGGGCATCCAGTACGGGCGCTCCGGATGATTGAGCAGGGACTCGACCGGACGAAACGTTTCGCCGCGATCGTCCGAGCGATAGAGCGCGGCGGGATCGGCGCCCGCGAAGACCACGTCACGGCCGATGAGCGGCGCGGGCTCGAGCGCCCACACCGCGTTCAGGGCGAGACCGCTGCCGGCGGGGAACTTCACGTTGCCGTCGTCAGGCTCGTGCCAGCTCGCGCCGAAATCGTCGGACCAGCTTACGAGCGCGCCCCAATGCATACTCATGTTGCCCACGAGGATGCGTGGCGCTCGATTGTCGGGGAGGTAGGCAGTTGAAAAGACCGCCTGACCTTTGAAGTAAGGGCCGGCGATTTGGAACCGGCGGCGATCGCGATCGCTGCGAAAGATGAAGACGCCCTTCACGGTGCCGACAATCAGAAGCAGGTCGCCGCTTTGCGGGGTGATCGAATTGGCGTGATCCATAGTTATCTCCACGATGCGCCGGCCTCTAGCTGACGGTCGCCAGATATTCCGCCAAATTATCGAAGGTGCTGGTCCATCCTTCGTTGTGAAGGTCGCGCGCGGTGACCGACTCGAAGATGGCGTTGTGCAATGTGAGCCTGGTCTTGCCGCCGACATCCTCGAACAGCAGGGTCAGCGTGGTCTCGGGGCGGGTGGGATTGCCGTCAGCATCGGCCCAGCTCCCGACCATGACGAGCCGCTCCGGCGGGATAACCTCGCGATAGACGCCCTGCGTCCAATGGTCGTCCTTGTCGGGGCCGAGCATGTGGATTCGATAGGCGCCGCCGGGGCGCAGATCGTTTTTGAGTACGGTGCTCTTGAATCCTTGCGGACCCCACCAGCGCGCCATGTGCTCGGACTCGGTCCATGCTTTGAAGACGAGGCTGCGCGGCGCGTCGAAGATGCGCGTGATTTTCAGGACGCGATCGGCGGGCTCGGTGATGAGATTGGCTGCTGTTCCCATGATTTCTTCTCCTTCAGTCGGATGTTGTAGTTAATTCCGTCAGGCCTTCGCCAGGTATTCGTCGAGCAGGTCGAGCGAATTGTTGAAGCCTTCTTCCATCGCGTCGGCCAGTTTGTTGAACGCCGCGCGCTGAGCCGGCGTTTCGTTTATCGGGACCGACCGCAGCTCGAGCGTCGTTCGTCCCGCGTGCTCGGTAAACCTCGACGTGGTCAGCATTTCGGGCGGCAGGCTGGGGTCGTACGGATGCGGGATCGGCTTGCCGGTGTCGTCGGTCGAGAAATGCACGACGACCAGCAGCTCGGGCGCGACGATCTCGCGATAGACCCATTTGCCGCGCACCTCGCGGCCGTCCGGCATCCGCATGACGTAGAGAAAGGCGCCGCCCGGCCGCAGGTCTAGCTCCAGGACGCGCGTCGTGAAGCCCTTCATGCCCCACCATTGCGCCATCCGCTCGCGCTCGGTGAAGGCTTTCCACACTAGGGCGCGCGGCGCGTCGAAGACACGCGTGAAAACGATCTCCCGAGCGGCGGACTCGGCGGCGGCGCTATTTCTTGCGGCCATTTTTCTTCTCCTTCTTTTTCGATTCGCTCTTCTGCAGCTCGCGCAGATAATCCTCGAGGCGATCGAAGCTCTCCTCCCAGAAACGGCGGTAGCGATCGAGCCAGTCAGACGCGTCCTTGAGCGGACGCGCGGCGAGGCGGCACGGACGCCATTGCGCCTCGCGTCCGCGCTCGATCAGGCCGGCGCGCTGCAGCACTTTCAGATGCTTGGAGATGGCGGGCATGCTCATTTCGAACGGCTCAGCCAGCTCGGAGACGGAAGTCTCGCCCGAGGCGAGGCGGGCGAGAATCGCGCGGCGGGTGGGATCGGCAAGGGCCGCGAAAGTCGCGTTGAGGTGCTCGGACGATGTGTGCTGCTGAACCATTCAGTTAAATAACCTAGTGGTTAAATACAACGGGAGCGCGCATGTGTCAAGCGCGGCCCCGACTATTTCTTCAGATCGATTTGTACCAGTCGGCGAGCGCGCGTCCGATCTCGTGCGGCGAATCTTCCTGGATGAAGTGGACGCCCTTGACGGTCACCTCGCGCTGATTAGGCCATCGGCGGCAATACTCGCGCTGTGCGCCGGTCAGGATGGCGCCGGGGTCGGCGTTGATGAACAACTTGGGCGTAGCGGTCTTTTCGAGCCACTTCGAATAGCTGTCCGCGATTGCGACGACGTCGGCGGGCTCGCCGTCGAGAGGAATCTCGCGCGGCCACGAGAGCGTCGGGCGCCGCGACTCGCCCGGCTCGATGAAGGGCTTGCGATACGCGTTCATCTCGTCGTCCGTGAGCTTGCGCATGATGCTGCCGGGCAGGATGCGCTCGACGAAAATATTATTCTTCAGAATCATCTCGTCGCCGGCAGGACTGCGGAGCGCCTTGAAGATAGGGACCGCCGGCTGCGACCATTCCGACCATTGCAGAGGCCTGACGATCGCCTCCATGTACGCGATGCCCTTGACGGCCTCGGGATGCCGCGCGGCCCAGTGAAAACCGAGCGCACTGCCCCAGTCGTGCACGACCAGCGTGACGTTGCGCTTGAGATTCAGGCCCTCGAAGAAGGCGTCGAGATGGCGGGCGTGATCTTCGAAGCGATATGCGCCGGTCGCAGACGGACCCGACGCGCCCATTCCAATCAGATCCGGCGCGACGCATCGCGCGAGCGGCGCGAGGTGCGGGATGACGTTGCGCCACAGATACGACGAGGTCGGATTACCGTGGAGGAAGACGATTGGATCGCCGGCACCGGTGTCGGCGTACGAAATCCAAGTGTTGATAAGCTCCAATTTTTTGCGTGGATGCGGATCTTTCTCTGAAATTTGCGTGTCGGTGGTGCTCATGATTTTCCATTTAGCAGAAAACGGCCACTTGACCTAAGCTGGCCAATTGGCTAATTTACTGATCATGCGGTCGGAAACTGTTTCAGCCGGTCAGGACGACCGCTCCTTCATCGAAAACGCGCGTCGCGCACAACTGGTCCAGTGCGCAATCGACGTGATCGCGGAACGCGGATACTCCAACGCCTCGATGTCCGAGATCGCCAAGCGCGCGGGCATAAGCAAGGGTGTGATCTCGTATCACTTCGCGGGCAAGCGCGAACTGATCGAACAGGTCGTCAACACGGTGATGGAGAGGGCGAGCGCCGTGATGCTTCCCCGGATATTCGCCGAGCACACCGCCGCGGGAATGCTGCGCGCGTATATCGAGAGCAACCTTGAGTTTCTGGGTTCTCATAGCAACGACATAGCGGCGGTCACCAACATCGCAGTGGGCGCCCGCGACGGCCATGGTAAACCCATGATCGATCTCGCCCTGATGTTCGAGCCAGCAGTGACTGCGCTGGAAAACCTGCTTCGGTCGGGACAGGAAGGCGGTGAGTTCCGTGAATTCCCGGCCCGAGTGATGGCGGTGACGATCAGGAACGCGATCGACGCGCTCGGAACGCTGTTGACCGCCGACCCCAAACTCGATCTCAAGCTCTATGCGAACGAATTGGTAACGCTGTTCAACCTGGCGACTCGCAAATCACCCGCGTAACGGAGGTAACTCCAATGGCATCATCGGGAGCAACTCTAATCAGACCAGCGGTCGCCGCGCATCGCGACGAGGTGCGGGGCGCCGGCGTCGCGCGACCGGGATACAACGTCGCGCTTGGGTATCTTCGCGGTTTCCTGGTAGTGCTCGTTCTGGCGCATCATTCGGTGCTCGCGTACATCGATTCGCCGCCGCCGCAGGCCACGTCGCTGCTGGCGCAGCCGCCATATTGGCGCGCCTTCATGGTGGTGGATAGTCATCACTGGGTGGGATTCAGCATCTTCACCGGCTTCAACGACGATTTTTTCATGTCGCTGATGTTTTTCCTTTCCGGGTTGTTCGTATGGTCGAGTCTTCAGCGCAAAGGCAACGCCAGCTTCGTCCGCGATCGAATCCGACGCCTCGGCATTCCGTTTCTGTTCGCGGCGGCGATCATCGCTCCGCTCGCGTACTATCCGTCCTACCTGTTGACGACCGGCGCGCATCCCGTGACCGGTTACATTCACGATTGGCTGTCGTTTGGCGACTGGCCGACGGGACCGGCGTGGTTCATCTGGCTGCTGCTCGCGTTCGATCTCGTGGGCGCGGCGTTGTTCGCCGTCGCGCCGAACTTTGGTGAGAGGCTCGGCCGCCTCGCGTCTAACGCGCGCGAGCATCCGGTGCGATTCTTTCTGTTGCTGCTCGCGGCTTCGGCCGCCACATTCATTCCGATGGCGGTCATCTTCGGCCCGTCGGCCTGGACCAGCATCGGACCGTTCCAGTTCCAGACCGCGCGTCTGTTTCATTACGCGGTGTATTTTCTCGCGGGCATCGGCGTCGGCGCCTATGGGATCGAGCGCGGCCTGCTCGCGCCGGACGGGAAACTGGCGTGGCATTGGGGACGCTGGACGCTCTGGATGGTCGTCGCGTTCCTGTTGAGCGTGGTGTTCTTTCTGATCGCGATATCGAAGAACAGCCCGCTGTCGGCGAACAGCGCGAACCTGATCGGCGGCGCATTCTACGCACTCGCCTGCGCCTCGATATCGTTCGCCTTCCTCGCGCTGTTCGTGCGCTTCGCGACGCGCCGCCGGTGGATCTACGACAGCCTCAGCGAAAACGAATACGGAATGTACCTGATCCACTATGCGTTCGTGTCGTGGTTGCAGCTCGCGATTCTGAGCTCGCCGCTCCCGGCGATTGAAAAGGGAATCCTGGTGTTCGCCGGCGTGCTGCTGCTCAGCTGGGGCGCCAGCGCGGCGTTGCGCAGCATCCCCGGCGTGTCGCGAATCGTTTAGCGAGCGGCGCGCGATCGCCAATTCGCGTTTGCCCTCGCGGGCGCGCCAAGCGCAAAATCGCCGCAGTTGCAGCTTCGCGCATCACGAGGACAATCCGATGGCCGAGAATCGCAAGCGTAAGTTCTGGGGATGGGGCTACGAGGACCAGGGCCGACTCCCGAACAGCAAAAGCACATGGCCGAGCGGATGGCCAAGCGCTTCGGGCTTGGGCCGCTCGAAATCGCGCCGCCCCCCAAGGAAAGCGAGCTGAACCTGCGCGCGCCGCGCGTGAAGACGCCGACGGCGCTCGAAGCGATTTGCTCGACATTGCCGCACGAGCGCGCGGGGCATACGTACGGCAAGGGTTCGCGCGATATTCATCGCGCATACCGGCGCGACTATCCGAATCCGATCGACGTGGTCGCGTTTCCGCGCGATGAGAAAGAGCTGGTTCGCGTGCTGGAATGGTGTGACGGCGCGCAGATCGCGGCGGTGCCGTATGGCGGCGGCTCGAGCGTCGTCGGTGGAGTCGAGCCGCCTGAAGGCGATCGCTATCGCGGGGCGGTGTCGATCGATCTGATGCATCTCGACAAAGTCGTCGAGGTCGATAAGGTCTCGCGCGCGGCGCGAATCCAGGCCGGCGTGTATGGTCCCGCGCTCGACGCGCAGTTGAAGCCGCTCGGCTTGACGATTCGCCATTTTCCGCAGTCGTTCGAGTTCTCGACGCTCGGCGGATGGATCGCGACGCGGTCGGGCGGGCATTTCGCGACGCTCTACACGCATATCGACGATTTCGTCGAGTCGCTGCGGGTCGTGACGCCGACCGGAATCGTCGAGTCGCGGCGCCTGCCCGGTTCGGGCGCCGGTCCGAGCCCGGATCGGATGTTCATCGGCTCCGAGGGAATTCTCGGGATCATCACAGAGGCGTGGATGCGCCTGCAGGATCGGCCGACGTTTCGCGCGGGTGCGTCGGTGCCGTTTCCGAGCATGTTCAAGGCGGCGGATGCGGTGCGGCAGATTTCGCAATCGGGAATCTATCCGGCGAACTGCCGCGTGCTCGACGAAGGCGAGGCGTTCAACTCCGGTGCGGGCAATGGCGACGAGGCGGTGCTCGTGCTCGCGTTCGAGTCGGCGGACCATCCGCTGGAACCGTGGATGAAGCGGGCGCTCGAGTGCTGTGCGGACAACGGTGGCAAAATTCCGGCGGACGCGGCGAAGACTCGCACCGACGCCGAGGCGACGCATGAAGGATCGGCGGGCGCGTGGCGCAACGCGTTTCTCAACGCGCCCTACCTGATGGACACGGTGGCAGCGATGGGAATGGTGAGCGACACGTTCGAGACGTCGATCACGTGGGAGCGATTCCCGGAATTTCATCGCAATATGATGGAATGCGCGGGCGACATCATTAAACGCGTGTGCGGCAAGGGCACCGTGACGTGCCGATTCACGCACGTTTATCCTGACGGACCAGCGCCGTACTACACGATTCTCGCGCCGGGCAAGCGCGGCTCCGAGCTAGAGCAGTGGGATGCGATAAAGGCGGCGGTGTCGGACAAGCTGATCGCGCTCGGCGGCACGATCACGCATCATCATGCGGTCGGCAGGTACCATCGGCCGTGGTACGACCGCCAGCGTCCCGATGGATTCGCGCTGGCGCTAAAGGCGGCGAAGAAGGCGCTCGACCCGCGCTCGATTCTAAATCCGGGAGTGCTGATCGATCCGTGAAACTCAATTTCTGGTTCCCCTTCCCGCGCGGGAAGGGGTTAGGGGTTAGGTTCTTTGACCGGATCGCAGCGCTTGCCTGATGTACTCAATCACCGCCTCGCTATCGAGCATCGCGTCATTCGATATCCTGAGAACTCGAATGCCCATTCGTGAGATCGCTTGGTCGCGCGCTTCGTCGTATTTCCATTGCTCCTGATGCACGCCACCGTCCAGCTCGATAGCAAGCTTGCCGTCATCGCAATAGAAATCGACGACGTATCCTGCGATCACTTGCTGACGCCGAAAATGGAACCCGTCAATCGCGTTGCGCCGAAGGACCTTCCAGAGAATGCGCTCGGGCGCGGTCATGTCGCGGCGCAATCGTTTGGCGAAAGCGAGCTTCTCGGCCTGAACGCTTTGGACGCGGGTTATTTTGCTGCCGTTCGTCATAAGCGGGTTGCCGATGCCGAAGAACCTAACCCCTAACCCCTAACCCCTTCCCGCGCGGGAAGGGGAACCGAATCCCCCTAATCGTCAATCTTCAGCTGTTTTTTCGCCGCGGCGGTCATCATGTGCGGGGTCCAGGGCGGGTCCCACACGATCTCGACGCGTGCGTCGTCGCATCCCGGGATGCCGAGCAGCTTGTCTTGGATGTCCTGCGTGATCATCATGCCCATCTGGCAGCCGGGGGCGGTCAGCGTCATCGTGACGTTGACGACGCGGTTCTCGATCTGCACGCCGTAGATGAGTCCGAGATCCACGAGGTTGACCGGAATCTCGGGGTCGTAGCACTCGCGTAGCACTTCGTAAACGTCGGCTTCGGTCGGTGCGGGCGAATTCTCCATAGTGCAGAGTCTAGTATATAAGAGGGTGGGCATGCATCCGAGGTGAGATATGGCTGACAAGGAAGAGCTGTACGACGAGGCGATTGACGCATACGCCGACGACAAGTTCGATGAGGCGATCGAGTTGTACAAGAAAGCGCTCGAAGCCGATCCGAAGTACGCGGACGCGGTTCACGGAATGATCATGTGCTACCAGGCCAAGGGAGATCTGGACACCGCGATTGAGCTGACCAGGAAATATATCGCGCAAGAGCCGGAAGATATTCTGGCGCATACCAATCTCAGCATGTTCTATCAGAAGAAGGGAATGGTGCCGGAAGCGGAAGCCGCCGGTGCAGAGGCGCGGCGGCTCGACTGGAAGCGGCAACTCAAGGAAGGCAAGAAGTAGGGCGTCGATGAAACTCAAGGACAAAGTTGTGTTGATAACGGGCGGCGGCTCGGGACTCGGGCGCGAGATGGGACTGACTTTTGCGCGCGAGGGCGCGAAAATCGGCGTCAACGACATCAGGCCCGAGTCGGCGGATAACGTCGTGACAGAAATTGGCCGTGCGGGCGGCACCGCGCGGCCGTTCGTCGCGGATGTGTCGAGCAGTGCGGCGGTAGCGAAGATGTTCGCGGAGTTTATCGCGGCCTTCGGCACGATCGACATACTGATCAATAACGCCGGCATCGCGCGCAGCCGCGAGTCGAGCGTCGCGATGCCGACGCACGAAAAGACTGACGAGGACTGGCACAAGATGCTCGCGACGCATCTCGACTCGACCTTCTACTGCACGCGCGAGGCGCTGAAGGTGATGATCCCGAAGCAGTCGGGACGCATCATCAATCTCGGCTCGATCGCGGGCACCACGGGGCTCGCGTTCGCGTCGGACTACTGCGCGGCGAAGGGCGGAATCATCTCGTTCACCAAGTCGGTCGCGCGCGAAGTGGTGGCGATGGGGATCCTGGTCAATTGCATCGCGCCGGGATTTATCGACACGCCGATGACCTCGATCATCGACGGTGAGATGCGCAAGCAGATCGAAGCGACGACGCCGATCGGGCGCTTCGGCGAGCCGGGCGACATCGCGGCGGCGGCGCTGTTCCTCGCCTGCGACGATTCGAAGTTCATGGTCGGCCAGGTGATCAGCCCCAACGGCGGCTACGTGATTTGAACTGCGGGCGATCCGGACCGCATAAGTTGCCACGATGCTGACGCGGTCCGCGGGAATCCTGATACCACTGTTCTCGATCCGCACGCGCGACGATCTCGGCCGCGGGGAGATCCTTGGCCTCGCGCCGATGATCGATTTCGCGCTGTCGATGGGTCATCGCGTGATCCAGTTGCTGCCGCTCGACGAGACCGGCCCCGACGATCTCAGCCCGTACAGCGCGATGAGCGTGATGGCGATCGATCCAACCTATATTTCGATGAGCGGATTGCCGGGAGTCGGGCGAGTTGTGCTGGCGCGCGCGCGCGAGGCGGTTGGCAGGGCGCGGTTTGTTCCTCGATCGATCATACGGCGGGAAAAATTCGCGTTGCTCGAGCGCGCGTACCGTGCCACTCGAGCGCGCGGCGGACGCGACGAAGGCGCGCAGCTCGACGCGTTCATCGAGGCCAACGCGTACTGGCTCCACGACTACGCACTGTTTCGCGCGCTCAAGGAGCGCTTCAAGTGGACCAGTTGGGAAACCTGGCCGGCTGAAATTGCCACGCGCGATCCGGTCGCGATGGCGCTCGCGCGACGTGAGCTGGCCGACCCGATCGAGATGTACGGCTACTGGCAGTTCGTCGCGCATCGGCAGTGGTCGCAGATGCGCGCGTACGCATCGTCGCACGGCGCGTTTATCGGCGGGGATCTCGCGTTCTCGCCGTGCCGCGACAGTGCCGAGGTGTGGGCGAACCAGGATGAATTCGATCTGTCGCGCAGTGTGGGCGCGCCGCCGGACGGCTTCAATCCCAAGGGGCAGCGATGGGGCCTGCCGCTGCCGAATTGGAACCAGATGCGCGCGCAAGGATTCAAGGTGCTGCGCGCGCGTGCGCGTCACGCCAGCTCGCTTTACGATTTGATTCGAATCGATCACGTCGTTGGGCTCTATCGAACTTTCAATTTCGGTTCCGATCCCGACGCGCCGGGAAATTTTACGCCGGTGAACGAAGACGATCAGCGGCGCCAGGGCGAGGAAGTAATTGGCACGATCAAGCAGGAGGTGGGTGCGACCGAACTGATCGCGGAAGACCTCGGCACCGTGCCGCCGTGGGTGCGCGATTCGCTGATGCATGTGGGAGTGGCGGGATACAAGGTGATGCAGTGGGAGCGCGACTGGGGCCACGGCGACGAGCCGTTTCTCAGCCCCGCGACCTATCCTGAACTTTCGCTCGCGACTACGGGGACGCATGACACGGAACCGCTGACCGTATGGTGGCATGCGCAACCGATTTCCGATCGTGAGAAATTCGTGCGCGCGCTTGGTCTCGAGGGCAAGGTGAACGCGCGCCGGATGCTGGAAGAATCGGCGCGCGACGCGATCCTGGCGCTGCTGTATGCGGCGCCGTCAAAGCTGGTGATAATTCCGATTCAGGATTTGTTCGGATGGAGTGCACGGATCAATCGGCCGGGAACGACCAACGACTTCAACTGGACCTATCGGTTGCCGCTCACGCTGGAACGGATGCGCCGCAGCCGCGCGATACAATCGGACGTCGCCAGGCTGCGCGCGATCGCGATCAGTAGCGGGCGGTTCACCGAGACAGAAAGCTGATTGTATTACCTCTCCCTTCGGGAGAGGTCATGCGGCGACACTCGTGTCGCGCACGGGTGAGGGCGCTGGCATCGAGATGAATGCGGGCGTCCTCACCCGCGCCGGGGGCGCGAGCTCTCCCGCAGGGAGAGGTAAGTTGTCGTCAAGTTGTGGCGCGCCCGCGGGTTGAACTATAAGCATCACTGGTTGCTGCTTGCGATCGGCAATACTCGGGGAGCGCTTTTCCCGGAGGCATCGATGGGACCACTTGAAGGAATTCGCGTACTCGATTTGAGCATGGTGGTGTCGGGACCGTTTTGCACCATGATGCTCGGCGACCTTGGCGCGGACGTTATCAAAATCGAGCCGCCTGACGGCGATGTCTCGCGCATGCTGTCGGGCAAGGAGCGCGGCGGGGTTACCGTCGCCATCCTCAACTGGAATCGCAACAAGCGCGCGATGATGCTCGACCTCAAGCAGCCCGGCGCCGCCGAGGTGTTTCTCAAGATGGCCGAGCACGCCGATATCGTCGTGCAGAACGTGCGGCCCGGCGTCGTCGATCGGCTGGGCGTCGGCTATGACGCAGTCGCGGCGCGCAATCCGAAAATTGTTTACTGCTCGATCGCCGGCTACGGGTTCTCGGGGCCGTCGGTCAACAAGCCCGCTTACGACCCGATCATACAAGGGATGGCGGGAGTGATGACTTCGCAGCGGACGCAGGGACGGCCGCGCGCGGTCAAAAATATTCTGGGCGACAAGGTTACTGCGATGACGGCGGCGATCTCGATTCTCGCGGCGCTGACCGAGGCGCAGCGCAGCGGCAAAGGACAGCATCTGCAGATCGCGATGATCGACGCGGTCGCCTACTACCTGATGCCCGACACCGCGTCGCGCCACACGTATCTTCCCCACGACGCGGGCATCGCGCCGTCGATGAACACCCTTGAGCCGTTTCAGACGGCCGACGGCTACATCACGATTGCGCCGCTGACCGACAAGCACTGGATCGCGATTCTCAAAGCGGTGGGACATCCGGAATGGTTCGAGGGCGACGAGCCGCGGCCCGAGCGCGTCAGGCGATCGATCAAGAGCCTCATCACGCTGTTCCCGACGCAGCCTTCGGCGCACTGGCTCGAGCGGATCGAAGCGGCCGACGTGCCATGCGGACCGGTCAACGACTACGACTCGATCTGGAGCGATCCGCAGTTCGTCGCGAATGAGACGTTCTTCGAATACGAGCATCCCAGGGCGGGACGGGTTCGCGCCGTACGATCGCCCGCGCGATTCTCGCGCACCGAGCCCGAGCTGTGGCGTCATCCACCCGACCTGGGGCAGCACACCGATGAAATTCTCGGCGAATTTGGATTCGGCGCCGATGAGATTGCCGAGCTGAGAGCGAATCGGATCGTCAATTGAGCTATCGCTCGATCCGCCGCGCGCTGGCTCTCGCATCTCTTGGCGCAATTTCCGCCGCCGCAATCGCGACCGTGCAGGGATGCGCGACGCGACAGGCCTCGACGCGCGGGGCTCCAGTCGCGCAAGCTGCTCCGAGCGCAAAGCCAACTCCCACCGGAGCCCCGCTCGGGACGCATGCGCCGTACGCAATCACGGCGGGCCTCGATGGCAACCTGTGGTTCACCGAATACCAGGGCGACGGGATCGGACGGATGACTCCCTACGGCGCCACCAAGCGCTTTCCCATCGATCCCGACGGATTTGCCGAACGAATCACCGCAGGCCCCGACGGCGCGGTCTGGTTCACCGACACGGTCGGCAATCGCATCGGCCGCGTCGCCCCCGATGGCAAAATCGCGTACGTCAACCTGCCGCATTCGGACAGTGGTCCGGCGGGAATCGCGTCGGGGCCTGACGGCAATATCTGGTTTACCGAGCATTCGGGCAATCGCATCGGGCGGCTCAGCACGACCGGCACGCTGACCGAAATCGAACTGCCCAAGGGCGCAGGTCCCGCCGAAATCGTCACCGGCAGCGACGGCAACCTGTGGTTTGCCGAGGACAAGGCGAATCGCATCTCGCGCGTCACCATCTCGGGCAACGTCAAGGAATTCGCAATCCTGACGCCGGACACGCGCCCCGCGATGATGGTGCTCGGGGCGGATGGCAACGTGTGGTTCACGCAGCCGCAGGCCAACAAAATTGGCCGGGTCACGCCCGG
Source organism: uncultured delta proteobacterium (assembly GCA_963711565.1). GTDB lineage: Bacteria > Desulfobacterota > Binatia > Binatales > Binataceae > Binatus. The sequence continues at coordinate 447,456 of CAVQEQ010000004.1, forward strand.
TGGTTACATCACGGAGTACGCGCTGCCTGCGGCCGGCGTACCGCTTGGAATCGCGGCGGGCGCCGACAAAAATCTCTGGATCACCGTGATTCGCGCGCAGCTGATCTATCGCATGACCCCGAAGGGCGATTTCGCGTCGTTCCCGATGCCCGCGAAGTCGATGGCGACGTTCATCACGGCGGGCCCCGACGGCTCGCTGTGGTTCACCGAGCCCAACGGCAAGGTGGGCCGCATCACGACCTCGGGGATCGTGACGGAATTCGTCTTCTCGAATCCGTACAGCGAGCACGTTTACAGGTAAACGCGCCCCTTGAGACCTCGCGGGCGGTGATGACGCGGCTGTTCCGTTCGCCGAGTTTTGCGGTATAAGCGCTCTATCACACGAACCAAAACGCTGGGCGCGTTTGGATTCCGGCATCATGCCGCATAGGGAGAATTGAGCGATGGGCAAGCTCGACGGAAAGGTAGCCGCCATCACCGGCGGCGGTCGCGGTATCGGCCGCGGCATCGCGAGGGCATTCGCCGCGCAGGGATGCGCAGTTGTAGTCAACGATCTTGGCGTCACCGTTGCGGGGCAGAAGGAAACGCAATCGCCCGCCGACGACGTGGTCAAGGAAGTCAAAGCCGCGGGCGGTAGCGCAGTTTCCAATCACATGGATATCGCGACCGTGGAAGGCGGCGAGGGCCTCGTCAACCAGGCGATCAAGGAATTCGGCAAGCTCGACATTTTGGTGAACGTCGCCGGCATCCTGCGCGACCGCATGATCTTCAACATGTCGGAACAGGAATGGGACGACGTGATCCGCGTGCACCTGAAGGGGCACTACTGCACGATCAAGCCGGCCTCGGCGCATATGCGCGAGCGCAAGTACGGCAGGATTATCAACTTCTCGTCGAACTCGGCGCTCGGCAGTCCCGGCCAGCCCAACTACGCGGCGGCCAAGGCGGGAATCCTGGGCCTGACCTACTCGAGCGCGAACTCGCTGCACAAATACGGAATCACGGTGAATGCGATCATGCCGGGCGCGTCAACGCGCATGACCGATACGATTCCCGCGGGCAGGATGCCGGGCGCGACGGGAATCCCGCAGTCGGACAAGGTCGAAGGGACGCCGCGCGATCCCGCCAACGTCGCGCCGATCGTGGTGTTCCTGGCGAGCGATGACGCCGCGAACGTCACCGGGCAATGCTTCGGCGCGTCGGGCTTCCGCATCATGCGCTATCGGCACATCGCGCCCGACAAAGTGCTCTACAACAACGGCCCGTGGAACGTCGACGAACTGTTCGAGCGGTTGAAGAACACGCTGCTGGTGGATCTGAGCGCGCCGCGAATGTAGCGGACGAGGCCGTGCTTTTGGCGTATCCAGTTATCGTGAGCCGATGCGGTGAGGGCGAGCTTATTTTGGTGTCAATGTGAGCCGGTCGCAAATAGTGCAGTCGGTGCCGGTGCAAGTCGCGGTCTCCAAGTCACGAGTCTTCACTTCTTGTCATATTGGGTAAGGAGTGGTTCAATAGAAACGATGGCAGATCCAGCTACGGTGGCAGGGGCAGCTGCGGCTAAAGGCATTTGGTCCAAAATTAGTTCCGCGTTGACCGGTGCTACCAAGAAGCTAGTTGAACTCATAAACAAACGTCTCGACATTCTGGAAAAAAACCTAGACGGATTGCAGAAGGCAATTGACGAGCTCAACAAACTCGATCGTGAGATTTACGGCAAACAAAAGGCTTTCGAGGCCAACATGACTTCAATAGAAAAGACACTGGGACGGATTGAGAGTGACCTTAAGGATGGAATTAAGGGTGTCACTAGCGAAATCAGGGATGTTGAAAACAAAATAACTGCCAAGATGGAGCAGCTCGAAAAAAAGTCAGAAGAGCATCTACAGAATTCGCTGGAACCAATCCAAAGCGAGATTGCCCAAATCAGGGGAGTTTTCTATAGACCTGGAGGCGGCGGAGTCCTGGGAGGCGGCGGGGTCCTGTCCCAGACTTAGATATCAGATATTCGTTGCCTTCCATCTATCTTTTGTAACAATCGTCCCCACAATTGAGCCGCGCTTTTCCCTCTCGCCAGCAGAACCCTTACTGCGAGGTTGAAGCTAAGTCGGTTGGCTGCCAGCCAAACGCAAGCCGCTATTGCCCTTGCCGGTTGGCGGCGGGCGGTTCGATGTCGAAGCTCGCGTTCAGGAATTTGATCACTCGCGCGGCGTAGCCGCTCGGATCCTCGAAGATCGCGTCGCCGTGACCGCCCGACGGCACCGTCCACATCTGCGCGTTGAATCCCGCCGCGGCGAGAATCGCCTGTCCGTCCGCGAGCGGCGTCATCTGGTCGTCGCGATTCTGAATGATCAGCAACGAGCAACTGCCCATGCGGCCCGCGTCCGTCGCGGGCGAGATCTTATTCAGTGGCCGGCCGAACCACAGCTGCGCTTCCCACATTACGGTTTCGACGAACGCGGGATTTAACCGCGACATCGACGGACTGCGCATGAACAGCTGCTCGAGGTTCGCGTAGGAGCTGTCGGCGATTACAGCGGTGAAGATCGGCTGCTCGGCCTGCGCCATGATCGCGCCGGCTGCGCCTTCGCCGATTCCGAGCGCGGCGATTTTAGTGAAGCCGTCGGCGCTCAGTGTGCGCGCGGTCGCCAGCGCGAACTTGCGCTTGAGCATCCCCCAGTTGATTCCGTAGATCGGATTATTGGAGCTGTATGCCGCGACCACTGTATAGCCGTGCCGAGCAGAAACTTGACGTAGGGGATTATGGCGACTTCCGTCGCTCCGGCAGCCGGCACGATCACCACCACTTCGCGCCGCTTGCCCGGGAAATACCATCCGACCACGCTGACTTGGCGATGCCGGATACCGTCCTCCTCGACCACGCCGCAATCCAATCGCTCCGGCTCGACGCCGACCGCTTTGCCGACGTCGGTTACCGAGCCGCGCTGGAAGGCCGGCACATGCTGTCCGAAGACGTCCTGGCCGCCGCGCCGGATGAACTCCGGGTACATCAACGATCGCGCGACGAAGAAGGCCGCGCCCATCCAGAGGATAATCGGGACGCACAGCAGGATTGCGCCGATGCCAAAAATGCGCCGCGGCTTGCGCTTGGCCGCGGCCGGCCGGGATTCAGAAGGATCGCTCATCGGCTATGCTTGTGCACGATTGCACACGCCACCGCAAGCGTTCGCCATGCAGGCCGAGTTCCGATGAAACCCTTTGGGACTTGCGAGCCACGGATTCCTTGATTGCGTCCGCGCGCCGGGTACAGGGGATCTACTCGCAGGTCACGCGATGTATTCGTCCGAAGTCGGAGCGATTGCGGGCGGGGCCGGCCCTCAGATGCGTCCTTGTGAGCATTTCACTCGACACTTATGCTGCGTTGCAAGGAGCGACGTTCGTGGCTGATTGGGATCCTGAACTGTATAACCGCTTTCGCAGATATCGGGCGGAACCTGTCGAGCACATTTTGTCGCGGCTGGAACTTGGCGGCGACGAGAAAATTATCGACCTTGGATGCGGGTCGGGAGAGAATACGATCGAGCTGGCGCGGCGGAGTGCGCGTGGAACGGCGCTTGGCGTTGACGGGTCGCCGGCGATGGTCGAGGCGGCGCGCAAGGTGCTTGACGCCGAGCCGGCGGAGCTCAAGCGCCGGGTTTCTTTCGAGCAACTTAACGTTGCCGAGTTTCGCGCCGAGCGCGCGTACTCGCTGATATTCTCGAACGCCACGTTTCAGTGGATTCCCGGCCATCGCGCGCTGTTCGCGGCGTGCTTCGACGCGCTCTGCCCGGGCGGAACGATCATCGTGCAGATGCCCGCCAACGAGACCGAGACGGCGAAGATGGAAATCGGGCGGCTCGCGCGCGAACTGCCGTGGAATTCGATGCTCGGCGGGCGCGAGCGCGCGTTTCATGAAGAGCCGCCGGAGTTTTACGCCGCCATGCTACAGCAACTCGGTTACGATCGAATCGACTGCTACTACGTTACGTTTCACCATCCGATGGACCGGCCGGCTGACGTCGTTCAGTGGTATCGCTCGACCGGGCTGCGGCCTTTTCTCGACAAGCTGCCGAAAGAGCGTCACGACGAATTTCTCGGGCAACTTACGGCGCGGCTCATCGGGGCTTACGGCACTTCGGGGGCGATGACGTTCGACTTCAAGCGGCTGTTTATCTGGGGCCGCCGGCCCGGACCTTAGATGGCTCGCGCGCGCAATCGTCCCGCGATCGTCGCGCACGGCGGTGCGGGGAATGCCGGTCCTGGCAAGGAAAGGCCCGAACGGCGGCGCGCGATGATGACGGCGATACGGCTTGGCGCGAAAATTCTGCGCGCCAACGGCAGCGCGCTCGAGGCGGTAGTCGGGACAGTCGCGGCGCTTGAGGACCATCCGTTGTTCAACGCCGGCTATGGCTCGTTGCTCAATTCGGAAGGCAACGTCGAGATGGATGCGTCGGTGATGTTCGCGGAGCCGGTTGTTTCGGACTCCACGCGTCGCGGAAAACGGGGCGCTCGAACTCATTCCAGCGAAGCCGACTACACGGTCTCGGCCGGCGCGGTTGCAGCGGTCAGCCGCGTGCGGAATCCAATCATGCTCGCGCGCGCCGTGATGGAGCATTCGCCGCATATCCTGATGGCGGGACCGGGCGCGGAGAGTTTCGCGCGCAAGGTTGGTATCAGGCTGGTGCGTCCCGAGGAAATGGTGACCGAGCGCGCGCGCGAGCGGTGGCGCGCGCGAAAAGAGCAGGCCGGGATGCTCGAAGCAGAAGCGGCGGCGCGCGCCGCGATGGGGCATGGCACGGTAGGCGCGGCGGCCGTCGATGTAGATGGCGGAATCGCGGCGGCGACCTCGACCGGCGGCGTGCCCGGCAAACTTTTCGGACGCGTGGGCGACTCCGCGCTGATAGGGGCGGGCACTTTCGCGCACGCGTTCGGGGGCGCGTCGGCGACCGGGCAGGGCGAGGCGATAATCCTGACCGCGCTATGCCGCGAAGCGGTACTGGCGCTGGCGGATGCGTCGCCGCAGGCGGTCGCGCGCGAGGCGATCCTCGAAATGATCGACGCAACGGGCGCGGAGGCGGGAGTGATACTTGTCGATCGTCGCGGCAGAATCGGCTACGCGCACAACGCCGCCTCGATGCAGGTGGCTAGGTACGATCCCGCGGCGGGCGTGCAGCATCTATGGCTCGCGCCGATCGCGTCGGCGCGGCGCGGGTGACTATCAGCTTGATTCTGGCAAGGCGCAGCGTCCCAAATGACAGCCAATTGGGACTTCTCGACGGAGCATTCAGGGCCCCGACGCGTGCAAAGCTTAAGTGGCGTGTGCGGTGATTCGGGCGGCGTTCCTGTACGCTTTGTAGAAGGCGTAGCCTTGGCGCTCGGTAGGGAATAGCCAATTACCGATCACGCGTCGCATCTCGTTGACTGCCCGAAACGCGCCAGCATTGTTGACAAGAAGCCGGATTACAAGGCTGTTCTCCCTAAGAATTTGCATCATCGTAGCATAAAAGTCCGATACGACTTCGCGGACTTCGGGGCATTCCTGTTTTAGTTCGCGTTGCACTCGTTCAAGTTCCTGTTCGGCGGCTGGATCGAGCCCTCGGTCTTGAGCCTCACGAAGCGCCCTCACTACGGATTTGAACGTCACCTGGTCTGTGTGCCGGATAAAAAAGTCAATCGCGCGATAGAAATACTCAAATACAAAACCATCCTCACGCAGGTTCTGTTCAGCAACCAGGTGAATGAGCTTATCGCGGGTTTCGAAGAGCCGGTACTTCTGGATTCGGTCATCTTCGCGCGCAAAAATTTCGCGCGCGCGAAGATTGAAATAGGCGACGCCCGCTATACCGAAGATGAGGGTGGAAATGTTGACAGCGTGAATCATTCGCTTCCCGAAGTTCTGCGTTTCTTCAGTATGATTTCTTGAAGCTGATTCCGCTCTTTAACCAATCTCTCAATTTCTCCATCTTTATCCGCCAGTCTGCCCTGCGCCTGTTTTTCCACGTAACGAAGATGCCACAACACAACAATAACGAACAGAGCAGCCCAGGGCCCCGAACTCTGGAGAAGCTGGTTAATGATAGGTTTGACATCGTCCCACATCAGGTCTGTCTGTATGACAATTAGTTAATATAACAGGTCGCAGCAGCATCTCAAATGCGAACAAATCGGAGATTTTCCAAACGCTCCCGAGCGCGCAAACGAAACCCGCTGCGCCGTCTTGCCGAATCCTTTAGGACTTGGCTTTCTTCGAAGGTTTAGACTTGCCGGAACTGTTGAGGGCGACCGCCTGGCGAACGAGCGCTTTGAAGGCGGACTCGTCAATTTCTTCTCCTTCGTGGATATCGATCGCGCGGCGTACGTTGCCGTCGAGACTCGAGTTGAAGAGGCGGGCGGGATCCTTCAGAGCCGCGCCCTTGGCGAAGGTAAGCTTCACGACCTTCTTGTAGGATTCGCCAGTGCAGATGATGCCGTCGTGCGACCAAACCGGAGTGCCTCTCCACTTCCATTCCTCGACAACGTCCGGGTCTGCTTCCGTGATGAGCGTGCGCATTCTGCCGAGGGTTTCGCCGCGCCAGTCCCCGAGTTCGGCGATTCTTTTCGAGATAAGCTCCGATGCCGATTGGCCTTGGCTCGCGCCCGACTTTTTCATGTTCTCACCACAGTCCACTACCGAAAATCAGTCCACGTCGAGATTCTCCCAACGTTCGCACCTTACAAACTCGGGGTATAGCTGCGCGAGCAAGGGCCAGAGCCTGGATGGCATCAGGATCATACGGTCCTGGAGGTGAGCACCGGTGAAGCCTTCGGGCTTTCTGCGCTCGATCGGGTTCGCAGCGATAATTGCGTCGAGCTTTTCGCGCGCGCCCCGCGTCAGGACTTCGTAGCATCGCGAACAATCGCGGACATGTTCCGCAGTCGCCGTCATCAAGCGAAGTGCCAGATCGGCAGAACGGAGCTTCGGGTCTCTGAATTGTTTGGGCATCGCATTGCCACCAGCTTGGAGACGGGTTGATTTTACAGGTATGCCTAAGGGCTCAAGGAGCGGCAAGCCCGAGATGCGTCTCTGCTGATGAATCCCCACGCCAGGAAATCCGCGCTGCTTGCGGGCGCGGCGTTGTTTGCATTCGTCGTACTCGTGCAGGGGATCGGCGCGCCGTTTCAGAAAGACGCCGAGCCTCAATCGGCCGAATGGATTCAGAGTATCGTGCGCGACGGGCATTGGCTGATACCCCACGATGCGTACGGATACACCGATCGGAAACCGCCGCTGTTCTATTGGCTGTCGGCAATCGTTGCGAAGTCCACGGGGGCCATCGTCAACGAACTGCGCGCGCGAGCTGTGTCCGTGATGGCGGGAACGGCGCTTGCGGTGAGCGTCCTCGCGTGGACGGTCGCCAACGTGGGGGTATCGGAAGGATGGCTGGCGTTTCTGTTGATACTCGGCACTTACGGATTCGCGTCACGCGCGACCGAAGCGCTGACCGACATGCTGCTGACGTTGCTGCTGTTCGCGGCGTACTCGGCGATTGTCCCGCTGCTTGAATCATCCGGATCGTTGCGCCGGAAAATTGTCGTCGGCGTGATGCTCGGTCTCGGGATTTTGACCAAGGGCCCGGTCGCGATCGTGCTGTGCGCGCTCGCCGTCGCGATCTACCTGTTGATCGAGCGGCGCAATCCGTTAACGCTCGTGCGCGAGCGGTGGCCGTGGCAGGTCGTTGCGATTGCGATCGTAATCGGCGCGGTGTGTTACGTGCCGGCGGCGATCGTCGGCGGTCATAAGGTCGTAAGGATCATCTTCGCGGAGAATTTTGGGCATTTCATGCCGGCCCGGCTCGGCGGAACGGGCGAGAGTTATCGGCCTTTTTATTTTATCGGCGCGCGCCTGCTGGGCGGCGCCTTCCCCATGACGCTCCTGATACTGCCGGCCGCGCTGGCTTTCTATACCGGCGAGATTGCGGCGGAGAAGCGGCGCGCCGTGATCTACCAAATCAGCATGTCGCTCGCGGTGCTGATTTTTTTCTCGATCGCGAGCGTCAAGCGGGACGATTACATTCTGCCGGCGCTCCCGGGGATCGCGATCCTGTGCGCGTCGGTGTTTACGCTGAGCGAGCGAGGCTGGGCGTCGAAACTGCGCGATGCGATCGTCGTCGCATTTGCGCTCGGCTCGATTGCCGTTCTGGCGGGCTTGTTTCTCCTTCCGAGCTTCGGCACGCATCTCAAACTCCAGTCGAGCGACGAAGCCTATTACGCGGTTTTCCAAAAGATGGGCGTCCCGTTGGCTCTATTCGCGCTCGGCTACCTGGCGCTCGGCGCTGCCTCGATAATCGCCGTGGTGCGGCGCCAGGCGATCCTAATTGGTGTCGCGTTCGGCTTGGCCGCCCTTAGCCAGAGTCTGCTGTGGACGGCGGGGCTGAGACCGGCGCTGGCATATGCGCGCAGCGTGAAGAGTTTCGCTCCGCTAGTGAACGAATACGTCAAAGGCGATCAGTTATGCATTCCGAGCGGGGTCAACTACGAGCTGTCGTACTACTACGGCGCCGCGGTGCCGGATGTCGGTAATCCTCGATGCGCCTACCTCATCGCGACGCCGGTCGAGCTGGACGCGATGACTCCCGAATATCGGGCGCGGCTCAGGCTCCTGGCGCAATCCAATTTGATCGGCGGCGGCGGACCGCCAGCGCTATTTGAAATTTCGCCCGAAGCCGCTAAATAGAAGGCGATGGCTGACCCCGCTGAACAGGCTGAGCATACGATCAGCGCACTGATGCGCTTCGTCGTTTCGCTCATCATCCCGATTTGGGCGCTCGCGATGCTCGCGCTCGGCGTCGAGTACCGCTCGCTCTGGTGGCTTGGATGCGGCGTCGTCGTCGGTGGAGTCGGGCTGCTGTTGCTGGTGGGTAATCCGCTGGCAGCGTCGGCGCTCGATATTCGCGAGACCTGGCGGAAATAAGAGCGGGGCTGCTCGCCCCGCACCCTCGGCAGGGGTGACCCCTGCACTCAGTATTCGGAAAACTGGGCATGAGGACGCGAAGCGGGCTCGTGCTCAGCAGCGCAAATAACCTCGACCGTTCTCGTCGAAGAAGTTCTAACAGGCCGTAAGGCCGCATCTTCTCTTCATCTTAACACTGGGTGCAGGGGTCACCCCTGCCGCGGGTGCGGGGCGCGCAGCCCCGCATCTCATTTCCGGTTCGTGCCTCGGCGCCGTGCTGAATTGCGGGCGATGTCTGGGCAGGATATTCTTTAGATCCGATGCCGATTTTCGAGTATGAATGCGCGCGATGCGGGCTGGTCAGCTCGCACGTGGTTATGGGTTCGGCGCGGCGCCGCGAGCGTCGCGGGTGTCCGCAATGCGGGTCGGCGCGGATGCGGCGGGTGCTGTCGTCGTTTGCGGTGGTCGCGAGCGAAGCGTCGCGGCTGGCGAGTTTCGACGCGTCGAAGCCCCGCGACGATTCTTTCTATCGCGACTCGCGCAATGTTGGACTGTGGGCGAAGAAGCGGGCCAAGGAGATGGGCGTCGATCTTGGCTCGAAGTTCGAGGCGACGGTCGAGAAAGCTCGCAGCGGCAAGCTGATCAAGGAGATGACCTGACGGGTATGGCGAGCGACAACAAGGATCGGCTGGGCGAAAAATTGGACGATGTCGGTGCGGCGCGGGAAGATCAGTGGGCGCGAAAGCAGGATACCGACCTGATCGAGAAGATGCGCGAGCGCCTGAGCCATACCGCGTGCCCGAATTGCAAACAGTTCCTGGTTCCAAAAACGCAGAGTGGAGTAGCGATTTACGCGTGCCCGCAAGGGCATGGCGCGTGGCTGGACGCATCGGCTCTTAAAGCGGTGCTGAAGCAGCACAAGTAGGTTAGCGGCGCGTCGATTTGAATTAAGCCGGGCTTAAGCGAAAACGTTCGCAGGTGAAGCGATTCTTCTTGACAGCTTAGTCCAGTCCAACTAATGAGGACTCGGTAACATCGCATGTATCTTAATTTTGGCGTGCCGCTGGCCCTGACGATCATCGGGATCGGCTTCGTGGCGCTGATGTTCGGCTTGCAGAAACTGCTGGCGCCGCAAAATCCGTACGATCGAAAGCTGATTCCGTACGAATGCGGCGAACCGCCGACCGGCCGAGCGTGGATTAATTTTAATGTGCGCTTTTACCTGATCGCGCTGATTTTCGTTGTGTTCGAGGTCGAGGTCGCGTTCGTCTATCCGATTGCCGCGGTTTACCTGGACTGGGTGCGTTCGGGACGCCGATGGTACGCGCTCAGCGAGATTTTGGTTTTTCTGCTGATCCTGTTCGTCGGCCTAGTTTACGTTTGGGTCAAGCACGATCTGGAATGGATTAAGAAGGTACCGGTCGAAGACTGAGGTTTTAGTCATGCCGCTGTTGAACACGTTGCCGGATTACGTTTTGACCACCAAGACGGACGAGCTGCTGAACTGGATGCGCAAATCGAGCATCTGGTACATGCTGTTCGGCCTCGCTTGCTGCGCGATCGAGCTGATGCACACGGGCGGCCCGCGCGCGGATATCGATCGTTTTGGCGCGACGCCGCGCGCGTCGGCGCGCCAGTCGGATTTGATGATCGTTGCGGGCACGCTGACGCTCAAAATGGCGCTGCGCACGCGGCTGCTCTACGATCAGATGCCCGATCCGAAGTACGTCATTTCGATGGGATCGTGCGCGAGCTGCGGCGGACTGTTCCAGCTCGCCTACTCGGTATGCGACGGCGTCGATAAAATCCTGCCGGTCGATGTGTACGTCCCCGGCTGCCCGCCGCGGCCCGAGGCGCTGACTGAAGGCCTGCTCAAGCTGCAGGAAAAGATAATGACCGAGCGCTGGCTGGTGCGCTCGCCCAACGGCAACGGCAAGCAGGTCGCGGCTGCCTGAGTAGATGGAGTCGCTTCAAATACTCGAGCGGGTGAAGACGAAGTTCGGGGACCGCGTGCTGGAAATTTCCGAAAAGAAGCCGGATCCGTTCGCGGTGATCGACCCGAAATCGATCGTCGAGGTCGGGCGGTTTATGAACGAGGATCCGGAGCTGGCGATGGACTGCCTGTCCAACGAGACCGGCGTCGATTACAAGGACCGCATCGAGGTGGTCTATCACCTGTTCTCGTACTCGAAGCGCCACACTGCCGTGTTGAAGGTGAAGCTGCCGCGCGAGAATCCAAGCGTCGAGACGCTTGAGGGCGTGTGGAAATCGGCGAACTGGATGGAGCGCGAAATTTTCGATCTGATCGGCGTGAACTTCGATGGGCATAGCGACATGCGGCGAATCCTGATGCCGGAGGACTGGATCGGACATCCGCAGCGCAAGGATTTCGTCGAGCCGGCCGAATATCACGGGATCTCAACTGTCAGAGAGAGCCCGATAATCAGGCTCGACACGAAAAAGAAATGAGCACGCTGCACACCGAAGAAATGACGCTCAACATGGGCCCGCAGCATCCGTCAACCCACGGGGTGCTGCGTTTCGTGGTGCGCGCCGACGGCGAGGTGATGCGCGAGGCGATTCCGGACGTTGGCTACCTGCATCGCTCGATCGAGAAGATTGCGGAGAAGGTCGGCTACCACGGCTTCATGCCGTACACCGATCGCGTCGATTACGTGTGCGCGATGTTCACCAACCAGGGTTGGGGCATGGCGTGCGAGAAGCTCGCGGGGATCGAGGTGCCACATCGCGGCGAATACTGCCGCGTGATCGCGGCGGAGTTCAATCGAATCGCTTCGCATCTGTTGTCGGTCGGCGCGATGGCGATGGATATCGGCGCGGTGACGCCGTTCACGCATGCGATTCGCGAGCGCGAGATGATCAACGACTTGATCGAGGAGCTGTGCGGTGCGCGGCTCACCTTCAACTACATGCGAATTGGCGGCGTGGCGTGGGATCTGCCGCCCGGATGGCGCGAGAAGGCGCTCGCGTACCTCGATCATTTCGATCCGATCCTCGAGGAATACAACGCGCTCATCTCGTGGAACAAAATTTATATCGAGCGGCTCGCGAAAGTCGGAGTGATCACGCCGGCGGAAGCCGTCAACTACAATTTGGTCGGGCCGAATCTGCGCGCGTGCGGAATCAAGTGGGACATCCGCAAGGACATGCCGTATTCGGTGTACCCCGAGTTCGAGTTCGACGTGCCGATCGGCGACGGCCATTGGGGCAAGCTCGGCGACTCGATGGATCGCTACGTGGTGCGGATTCGCGAGATGGCGGAGTCGTCGAAGATACTGCGCCAGGCGCTGCGGAAGATTCCGCCGGGGCCGGTGCTCGCGAAGGTCGCGCGCAATTTCAAGCCGCCGGCCGGCGAATGCCAGATTCGACTCGAGAGCGGACGCGGCGACATGGGATGGTACGTCGTGAGCGACGGCACTGGCTATCCGTGGCGGGTTCACGTCCGCACCGGCTCGTTCGCGGCGATGGGGATCATCCAGAAGCTGAGCGCCGGACTGATGATCGCGGACCTCGTCACGCTGATCGCGAGCCTCGACGTGATTGCGCCGGAGATCGATCGCTAATCCTCGATGGAGACGCTGGTACAAAATCTGATCGCGTCGGGCGCGTTCGGCAAGAACGCGTCACCGCACCTGGTCGCCGCGATCGTCGTGTTCGTGATGAGCGCCGTGGTCTTTCTGGGCGTTGCGTTTCCGTTTGCAGGAATCGTGAGCTGGGCCGAGCGGCGCGTGTGGGCGCGAATCCAGTCGCGCGTCGGTCCAAACCGCGTCGGGCCGCAGGGCTTCCTGCAGTGGCTCGCGGACGGCGTGAAACACGTCTGTAAGGAAGACATCATTCCCGACGAATCCGATCCGCCGCTGTTCAAGATGGCGCCGTACCTCGTGATGCTGGCGTTCACGCTGCCGTGGGCCGTGATGCCGTTCTCGTCGTCGCTGATACTGGCGGACCTGAACGTGGGCATCCTCTATATGACGTCGGTGACGGCGCTCACGGTGGTCGGCGTGCTGATGGCCGGATGGGCGTCGAATGACAAGTGGTCGCTGATTGGCGGAATCCGCTCGGCGGCGCAAATCGTCAGTTACGAAATACCGGCGGGGCTGTCGATTTTCCCTGTGGTGCTGATGACGGGCACGCTGTCGATGCAGGGGATCATCCGCGCGCAGGGCTGGGCGCCGCAGCATTGGTTCCTGTTCGCGAATCCGTTCACGTTCGTCGCGGCCAACATCCTCTATATATCGGCGCTGGCGGAGGGTAATCGCACCCCGTTCGATCTGCCCGAAGCCGAGTCGGAACTCGTGGCGGGATTCGCGACTGAGTATAGCGGGATGCGCTACCTGTTCTTCTTCATGGCGGAATGGGGAAACCTGTTCATCATCGGCGCGATTATCGCGACGCTGTTCCTCGGCGGCTGGCAGTTCCCGCATGTGACGAAGAATGTAATCGCGATGAATATACTTCAGGCGATCACCTTCAACGTCAAAGTACTATTCCTCGTGTTCGTGTCGATGTGGATACGCGCGACGCTGCCGCGAGTGCGTATCGATCAGCTAATGACGCTTTGCTGGAAATACTTCGTACCTATTTCGTTTGTGAATATGATCGGAACCGCGGTGTGGGTAGCTATTTGGCCCGACGGTAACTCACTAATGGGCTATATCATGTTAGCGGCTGCGATTGCTCTGGCGGCGGTGTTTACTCAGCGAGTTATATACTATCTCCGGCGTTCGCGGATGGAAGTTTACTTCAATCCGACCATATAGAGGCTATTGATGAGCGCGGTTTCGGAATACGTAGGAAATATCAAGGACGCTGTCACGAGCATCTTCGAGGGCATGGCGGTGACGGCGTCGCATTTCATGCGCAAGCCGTACACGGTGCAATATCCGGACAGGATGCCGGTGCGGGTGCAGGACACGCTGCCGTTCCGCTATCGCGGAATCCTGGAGGTCGATCTCGAAATCTGCACGGGATGCCTGGCGTGTGAGCGTGCGTGTCCGATCGATTGCATCGTGATCGTGGTCGACAAGGACCCGCAGACGCGGCAAATGTTGCTCTCGCAGTTCGATATCGACATCGCAAAGTGCATGTACTGCGGGCTTTGCAGCGAACCATGCCCGACCGGTTCGATCCATCATACGACGGAATTCGAGGGCGCCGACTATTCGCTCGAGAGCCTGATTCGCCGCTTCGTCAAGGATCCGGTGATGGCGTACAAGCCCAAGAAGGGGCCGGAAACCGACACGAGGATCGCGCCGATTCTGAATCGCGGCATGACCTACCTCGATCAATGGGCGCAACCGGGCGGCGAGAAGCCGGCCGAAGAAGAAGAGCCCGCCTAGCGGCGCGGCCATCTGCAACGCGGGGAAAGGCGATCAGATGCTCGCACAGGTAATATTCTATGCGCTGGCCTTGTTGACGGTGGGGTCGGCGATGTTAGTAGCGTTCTCGCGCAACATAGTTTATTCCACATTCGCGCTGCTCGGCGCGTTCATGGGCGTAGTAGGTATTTATATTTTGCTCGCCGCGGACTTTGTCGCGATGGTGCAGCTACTCGTTTACGTCGGCGGAATATTGGTACTGACTATCTTCGCGGTGATGCTGACGGCGGGAATCGCGGACGTGACGGTATCGAATCGAGCGGTGGGAATGGGATCGGCATTCTTCACAGTGGCTATTGCGGCGATGGTGATGTTGTACGCCATAGCGCGGACGCAGTGGCATCAGGCGGCAGCGGTCACGCCCATGCCAACCACCTACGCGATCGGAAATGCGTTCCTGGGCGATTACGTCTTGCCGTTCGAGGTCGCGTCGCTGGTATTGTTGGCGGCGCTAATCGGCGCGATAGTCATTTCGCGCCACGAAGCGCGGGAGTAGGGGAGCGGGAGAATCGGGATGGGTGGGGGAATAACGCTTAACCATTTCCTGGTACTTAGCCTGATCGTATTTTCGCTCGGGCTGTTCACGGTTCTGACGCGGCGTAACGCGATTGGAATCCTGATGGGCGTCGAGTTGATCCTCAACTCGGCCAATATCAACTACCTTGCGTTCGCGTTTTACGGCGGCGGGAAATACGACGGTCAGATTTTCGCGATTTTCGTAATCATGCTGGCGGCCGCGGAAGCGGTGATAGGGCTGGCAGTGGTGCTGGCGATTTATCAAAACTTCAAGACGATCGACGTCGATGCGACCGAGACGCTGCGTGGATAGCTGAGCGATGGATCATCCGACACCGGTTACGTTCATCCGCTTGATCGTGGTGCTGCCGTTGGTCGGTGCCGCGATCAATTTTCTTGCCGGCGCGTGGCTGCAGAAAACGTTCGGCAAACGCGCGATCAGCTTCATTGGATGCGGCGTCGTGATCGTGGCGTTCGGCGTGGCGGTCAGCGCGTTCTTCGCGATGCTTAAGCTGCCGCCGGAAAACCGCTTCATGCTCGACGACCTGTGGAAGTGGTTCGACGTCGGCGGACTGAATCTCGACATCGCGTTCTGGCTCGATCCGCTGTCGATGATCATGACGCTGATAATCACCGGCGTCGGCGGACTGATCCACATCTACTCGACCGGCTACATGCACGACGACGACGGCTTCTGGCGATTTTTCGGATGGCTCAACCTGTTCACCTTCGCGATGCTGGTGCTGGTGTTGGGCGACAATCTGTGGCTGCTGTTCGTCGGCTGGGAAGGTGTGGGCCTGTGCTCGTTCGCGCTGATCGGGTTCTGGTACAAGGTGACCGCGAACACGACGGCCGGCAACAAGGCGTTCATCGTGAACCGCGTCGGCGACTTGGCGTTCGTGATCGCGCTGTACAGTTTGTTCGCCGGACTGCAGGCGGTCGGGCATCCGACGCTGGTGACGCGCGAGGTCGCGAAGTATGCGCCGCTGCTCGCGGGAGTGCCGATAAGTTTCGCGGGATTTTTGTCGGGGCATCAACTGGTGGGATTCGTCACGCTGCTGATGTTCATCGGCGCGACGGGCAAGTCGGCGCAAATTCCGCTCTACGTGTGGCTGCCGGATGCGATGGCGGGGCCGACGCCGGTCAGCGCGCTGATCCATGCGGCGACGATGGTGACGGCGGGCGTGTACATGGTAGCGCGGCTGAATTTCTTATTTTCGATGTCGCCGTTCACGATGGGCGTGATTGCGCTCGTGGGTGGAGCGACGGCGCTGTTCGCGGCGACGATCGGTATCGCGCAAAACGACATCAAGAAGGTGCTGGCGTACTCGACGGTCAGCCAGCTCGGATACATGTTCGCCGCGATGGGCGTTGGCGCATACGCGGCCGGCGTGTTTCATCTGATGACGCATGCATTCTTCAAGGCGTGCCTGTTTCTCGGCAGCGGATCGGTGATTCACGCGATGGGCGGCGAGCAAGACATGCGCAAGATGGGCGGCCTGCGGCACAAGATGCCGATTACTTTCTGGACCTTCGTGGCTGCGACCTTCGCACTCTGCGGCATTTTCCCGTTCGCCGGGTTCTTTTCCAAGGACGAGATCATCTGGCAGGCATTCTCACACGGACATTTCGTCGTGTGGGCGTTCCTTCTGGTTGGGGCAGGATGCACAGTCTTCTACATGTCGCGCCAGGTGTACATGACATTCTTCGGCGAGTTCCGCGGCACGCACGAGCAGGAACATCACCTGCACGAATCGCCGCCGTCGATGGCGTACGTGCTGGTCGTACTTGGCCTGCTTTCGGTCGTCGGCGGATGGTTGAAATTTCCGGAATTCATGATCGCATTCAAGCCGTTCGAGGAATTCCTCGATCCGATTTTCAGTTCAGACACTACTCGTCGCGTTACCGAAGCGGGGTTACACAGCCATTCGGTCGAAGGATTCTTCGCGGTTATCACATTGGTCGTCGTAATCGCCGGATGGTACCTTGCCGATCTGATGTACCGGCAGGACAGGCTCGACCCCGCGCGCTTTAGCCAGATGCTCGGCGGAGTGCCGTACGAATGGGTATATAACAAATACTACGTCGATGAATTTTACGATAAAGCAGTAGTACAACCGTACCTAATGGCGACGCGAGCGCTGGCGTGGTTCGATAGTAATATTATCGATGGAGTAGTTAATCTCGCGGCGCGCATAATAGTATTCCTGTCGTGGCTGTCCGGACTATTCGACCATTACGTAGTCGATTGGCTGGTGAACTTCGCGTCGAACGTGACTTACAACGTCGGGGGCAGGCTGCGGCGGTTGCAGACCGGTTCGATCAATGGATACCTGTACGGAATTCTGGCCGCGGTGATGCTGATACTGCTGGCCCGCGCGGTCGCGAGAGCATGACGCGCTATCAAGGCAAACGGGAAGAGCGAAAACTGAGATGAGTCATGTGCTTACGCTGATAACTTTTATTCCGATCGCCGGGATGATTCTGGTCCTCGCGCTGCCCGACTCGATGAAGCCCGCGTCGAAGTGGATCGCGGTGGTGGCCACAGCGCTGCAACTACTGATCGCGATCTATCTCTACAACAACTTCGACACGACGACGAGCGCGGTGCAGTTTGCCGAGAAGGCGTCGTGGATGCCCGCGTACCACATCAGCTACTTCATCGGCGTGGACGGCATCAGCATCTCGATGATCCTGCTGACGGCGTTGATCATGTTCATCTCGGTGTTCGCGAGCTTCGGCATCAATCGCGCGGAGAAGGGCTACTACGCGATGCTGCTGATGCTCGACACGGGCATGATGGGCGTCTTCGTGTCGCTGGATTTCTTCCTGTTCTATATTTTCTGGGAAGTGATGCTGCTGCCGATGTACTTTCTTATTGGCATCTGGGGCGGTCCGCGGCGCGAGTACGCGGCGATTAAATTCTTTCTCTACACACTACTCGGTTCAGTACTCATTCTGCTGGCGATGCTTGGACTGTACTACTACAGCGCGACGCCAACGTTCGACTTGACCGAGCTTGCGGCGAATTCGAGTCATTACTCAATTCATTTTCAGGAAATAGCATGGATCGCACTGTTTATCGGTTTCGCGATCAAAATTCCGGCGTTCCCGTTCCATACCTGGTTGCCCGACGCGCACGTCGAGGCGCCGACGGCGATATCGGTAATTCTTGCCGGCGTGCTGCTGAAAATGGGCACCTACGGTATTTTGCGCGTGAATTTTGCGGTGCTGCCGGCGGCCAGCTACCAGCTTGCGTGGCTGTTCCTCGGCGTGATCGGCACTATCAACATAGTATATGGCGCGATGTGTGCGATGGCGCAGACTGACTATAAGAAGTTGATTGCCTATTCGTCGATTAGCCACATGGGATACGTGATGCTGGGGCTGGCGGCGTTTACGGCGGCGGGAATCAACGGCGCCGTGCTGCAGATGTTCAATCACGGGACGATCACGGCGATGCTCTTTATCCTGGTCGGCGTGATTTACGATCGCGCGCACCATCGCGAGATAAACGGCTTCGGCGGACTCGCGCAGCAGATGCCGATATACACGGCGGTAACAGGATTTGCGTTTTTTGCGGGGATGGGACTGCCGGGGATGTCCGCGTTTATCTCGGAAGTGCTGGTGCTGCTCGGCGCGTGGCAGACGCATCCGCTGATGGTCGCATTCGGCGCGGCGACGGCGATCCTGACGGCGGGCTACCTGCTGTGGACGTTCCAGCGCATCTACCTTGGTCCGTTGAACGAGAAGTACAAGGACTTGCCCGATTTGTCGTTCCGCGAGGCCTTCACGCTGGTGCCGCTCGGGATCATCGTGTTGATACTCGGCGTTTATCCGCACGCGATTCTGGGCCTGCTCAACACCTCGCTGGTGCATCTCAACCAGGTTGTGCTCTCGACTTCGGGCGCGGCCGTCGCGATGCTTCACTGAGACGCGCCAGGAATTAGATGGACCTCGGAAACTTCGCGAGCCTTAGGCACTTCATCCCGGAGATGATCCTGGTGGCCGGAATTCTGGCCATCGTGATCATCGACCTGGCGGTGCGTGACAAATCGCGACTCGGCGCGTTGGCTCTGATAGCGGCTGCGGCAGCTCTGGTGGCGATTGGGCTGGAGCCGGCGTCGTCGGGCGCGTGGCTGTTCCATCGGATGCTGGTGTTCGATTCGTTCGCGATTTATTTCCGCGCGCTGATCGCGCTGGCCGCAGTCGTGGCGATCTGGATGTCGATGGGTTCGGAGGAAGTGCGGGGCTGCGACCAGGGCGAGTACTACGCGATTCTGCTCGCGAGCACGTTCGCGATGTTCCTGATGGCGGAGTCGGCGAACCTGCTGATGGCGTACCTCGCGCTGGAGTTCGTCAGCCTGACGTCGTACATCCTGACCGGATTTTTGCGGCATAACCGGCGCTCGCTCGAAGCCGCGCTCAAGTATTTGATCTACGGCGGCGTCGCGTCGGGCACGATGATTTACGGGATGAGCTGGATTTTTGGAATCACCGGCTCGCTCGACTTCAGCGTAATCAACAAGGCGCTCTCGACGCCCGAGCATCTGCCGGTGCTGGCGGTGTTCATCGCGCTGGTGCTGATCCTGACGGGGATGGGCTACAAGGTGTCGTCGGTACCGTTTCACATGTGGGCGCCGGACGTTTATACGGGCGCGCCGATTCCGATTACGACGTTCCTGGCGATCGGATCGAAGGCGGCGGGCTTTGCGCTGCTGACGCGTTTTTTCTTCCCCGCGATTTCGCATCTGGCGACGGGCGGGAGTTGGACGGCACTGGCGGGCGTCGATTGGCCGCAACTGCTGCTCTTCGTTTGCATAATCACGATGACGCTGGGGAATCTGGCGGCGCTGCAGCAGACCAACATGAAGCGCCTGCTGGCGTACTCGAGTATCGCTCAGGCGGGATACGCGCTAATGGGATTCGTCGTGCTGTCGAACGACGGGATTCGCGCGATGCTGTTCTATCTGTTCGCCTACTACGTAATGGATGCGGGCGCGTTTCTGGTGGTGATGATCGTGGCGAACTCGACCGGGCGCGAGGATGTCGAGGCGTATCGCGGACTGGCATGGCGCGGCGGAATCGTTCCGGCGGTTGCACTGACTATTTTTCTCTTTTCACTAACGGGTATCCCATTGACGGTGGGGTTTATCGGGAAGTTCTATTTGTTTGCGGCTGTGATTAAAGGTCAGTTCTACATACTGGCTATTGTGGGAATACTCAATTCAGTAGTATCGCTGTATTACTACTTAAAGCCGATTCGGATAATGTTCTTCGAGCAGCCGCGCGGCGACGAGGGCACGGTGCGCTTCGAGGTGTGGAATTACGGGCTGATGGGAGTGCTGGCCTGCGCGACGATAGTGTTCGGGTTGTACTGGTCGCCGATTATTTCGTTCGCGAATCGGTCGATCAGTTTCTTTACCGGGGCGACCTGACCGGATTAGGAACCTAACCCCTAACCCCTTCCCTCGAGGGAAGGGGAACCGGATTGTAAAATTACTCGAAAACGATCGTGCGGTTGTGGTGGAGCAGTACCTGCTTCTTCAGATGTGCGCGGACGGCTTTTGCCAGCACCATCACCTCTAGATCTTTGCCCTTGCGCGCGAGGTCGGCGACGGTGTCGCGATGCGTCATTGGCGTCGTCGCTTGCGCGATTATCGGACCGGCGTCGAGCTCCTCTGTTACGTAGTGCGCCGTTGCGCCGATTAGTTTGACGCCGCGGTCGTGCGCCTGCTTGTGCGGCCGTTGGCCGGCGAACGCGGGCAGGAAGCTGTGGTGGATGTTGATGATCGGCTTGCTCCATGCGCGCAGGAGTTCACCGGATAGCACCTGCATGTAGCGCGCGAGGACGACAGTGTCCGCGCGCGTCTCGGTAAGGAACTTCAGCAGTGCGGCTTCAGACTCGGCCTTGCGATCCTTCAGCACCGGTATCACCGTGAATGCGACATCGAATGGCCGCACGAGCGATTCGAGATCGGGGTGATTGCTGACGACACCGACAACGTCGCCGTCGAGTTCACCGACGTGATGGCGGCTCAGCAGATCGATCATGCAGTGCGGCAGCCGCGAGACCATGATGACTAGTCGATCGCGCCTGGCGGTGTCGAATAGCGCCCACTTCAAGCGCTCCCACGGCAGAATCAACGTCATCGAGGCGTCGAGTTCGTTCGACAGCTCGCTGACCGGCAATCGCAGACTCTCGAAGTGGATGCGCCAGAAGAAGTGCCCGTCCTCGTCGTCGGAGTACTGGTCGGAGGTGATAATATTGCAGCCGAGCGTGAACAGGTGGCCGGCGACGCGGGCTATGATGCCGGGGCGGTCGATGCATGAGATGAGTAGGGTAGCTTTGCCTGCGGCCACGCATTAACTCCGGGGCGAATAGTCACTTTGAATTGTAATGGCGACTCGCGCAAATAGACAAACCGGGGGCGGCGGGATTTTGTACGTAGTCGCGACGCCGATCGGCAATCCCAACGACCTCTCGGCGCGCGCGATTCGAACGCTCGCGGAAGTCAGCCTGATTGCATGCGAGGACACCCGGCGCACCGGGCGGCTACTCGCGCGTCATCAGATTGGCACGCCGACGATCAGCCACTTCGAGCATAACGAGGAACGGCGGGTGCCGGAGTTGGTCGAGCGGTTGAAGGCGGGCGAGAAAATCGCGCTCGTAACCGACGCTGGAACGCCAGCCATTTCGGATCCCGGCTTTAGGCTGGTGCGCGCGGCGTTGGAGGCGAATGTGCGCGTCGTCGCGGTGCCGGGGGCTTCGGCGGTAGTCGCGGCGCTGTCGATTGCGGGAATCCCGACTGACAGGTTTACCTTCGAGGGATTTATTCCGGCGCGCGACGCAGCGCGGAGTAAGGCACTCGACGAACTGCGTCGCGAGTCGCGCACGATGGTCTTCTACGAGGCGGCACGCCGGGTCGCTGATACGCTGGCTGCGATGGCGACCGCGTTCGGGGAATCGCGGGACGCGGCAGTTGTTTGTGAAATTACCAAGACGTACGAGCGGACTATCCGGGGGACGCTGGCTGAGCTGGAACGGCATTTTCGCGCGACGCCGGCGCTCGGCGAGATCGTGATCGTCGTCGCCGGCGCACCGCATCAGTCGGACGCGGCTGGCGTCGCGATCGACGTGCATCAGGCGCTCGAGGTTCTGCGCGAGGCGGGACTTGGGCTGAAGCAGGCGAGCGCGGTGATCGCGCGGCTTACGGGGGTAGGGCGTCGCGAAGTGTACCAGGATGCGCTCAAATCGCGCGACGATGACTCAAGTGATGACTGACTAGGTGGACAGTCTTCGATGCCCGTGCTTGCAGTCGCATGGTGGGTGCGGTTCAATGAAAAGTGGTGCGGGGATGGTGACGAGGGCTAAAGCCGGGCAAATCGCTGATCGCGCCGCGACGGGCGGTGCCGGCGGCCCGATTAGAGTGCTGGTGGTCCATGGACCCAACCTTAACCTGCTTGGCGAACGCGAGCTCGAGGTTTACGGCCGGACCCGCCTGGCCGATATCGACAAGGAACTCAAACAACTGGGACGCGAACTTGAAATGAAGGTCGAGACGTTTCAGTCGAACAGCGAAGGCGGGATCGTCGATCGGATTCAGCAGGCGCGCGGCAAGTGCGACGTGCTGCTGATCAATCCGGGCGCATATACGCACACCAGCGTCGCGATTCGCGACGCGATCGCGGCTGTGAATATCCCGGTGATCGAAGTGCATCTGTCGAACGTGTATCGGCGCGAACCGTTTCGGCATCATTCGACGATTGCGGATATCGCGCACGGTCGAATCATGGGCTTTGGCGCCCAGAGCTACAGCCTGGCGCTCAGAGCGGCGCGCACTATCGCCGAGGAGTCGCGCCGACGGAGTGGGTGACGCCAATGGCGGCCAACGATCCAGCGCACAAGCGATCCGCGATTGCCGCACGACACGGAGACGGGATGGAAGTACGCGAACTGAAAACCCTGCTGGTCCTGATGCGCGATTACGGGCTGGTCGAACTCGAAATCGAGGACAAGAAGGGCAAGGTGCGCCTGGTGCGCGGCGGCGGCCGCGCGTCGGTGGACGTGACCGAGTCCGGCTCGGATGCGCATATCGCCGCGCGCGCGGCGTCGCCGATCAAAATGGCGACGAGGCACATCGAGGCGACGGCCGAGGAAGGCGCGAAGGTCGCCGGCAAGATCGAGCTGGCGCCGAATCAGAAATTGATCGAAAGCCCGATGGTGGGCACGTTTTATCGCGCGGCCTCGCCCGACGCGGCGCCGTTCGTCGAGGAAGGATCCTCGGTGCGCAAAGGCCAGCCGCTGTGCATCATCGAGGCGATGAAGATGATGAACGAGATCGAATCGCCGGCCGCGGGGCGCGTGATAAGAATCCTCGCGGACAACGGGAATCCTATAGAATACGGTCAACCCTTGATGATCATCGAAGTGATTTAACGGGGTGGAGCGTTCGCCGATGTTCAAAAAACTGCTGGTAGCAAATCGCGGGACGATCGCAATCCGGATAATCCGCGCATGCCGCGAGCTCGGGATTTCGACCGTTGCGGTTTATTCGACGGCGGACAAGAACGCGCTGCACGTGCGGATGGCGGACGAGTCGGTCTGTATCGGGCCGCCGGCTGCTGAAGACAGCTACCTCAATATCCCGGCGATTCTCAGCGCGGCGACGACCTTCGGCGCCGATGCGGTGCATCCGGGCTACGGCTTCCTGTCCGAGAACGGCGACTTCGCGGAAGCTTGCCAGCGCTCGGGGCTGAACTTCGTCGGTCCGCGCGCGCGCCATATCCGCTTGATGGGCGACAAGCCGCGTGCGCGCCGGATCATGAAGCGCGCGGGCGTCCCCTGTCTGCCGGGCAGCGAAGGCACGGGCGTTACCGAGTTGCGCGAGGCGCAAGCCGACGCCAAGCGGCTCGGCTACCCGGTGCTGATCAAGGCGGCCGCTGGCGGCGGCGGCAAGGGCATGCGAGTCGCGCGCGATCTTACCGAGCTGACGCGATTGTTCCCACTGGCGCAGGGTGAATCAGAGGCGTCGTTCAGCTCGAAGAAGATGTACCTCGAGAAATATCTCGAGCGCGCGCGTCACGTCGAGTTTCAGATTCTGGCCGATCTGCACCGCACCGCGATCCACCTCGGTGAGCGCGATTGCTCGATTCAGCGCCGTCATCAGAAGGTCGTCGAGGAGTCGCCGTGCCCGATTCTGACGCCGCGGCTGCGTGAGAAGATGGGCAAAGCGGCGGTGCGCGCGGCCGAAGTCGTCGGTTACTCGAACGTCGGTACGGTGGAATTTCTGCTTGCGGGGAGCGGCGACTTTTATTTTATCGAGATGAATACCCGCATCCAGGTCGAGCACGGCGTCACCGAGATGGTCACCGGCGTTGACCTGGTGAAGGAAAGCATCCGGATGGCGATGGGCGAGAAGCTCGCGCTGAAGCAGCGGCAGGTGACGTTCGAGGGCGCGTCGATGGAATTCCGCATCTACGCCGAGGATCCGGAGCGGGGTATTCCGTCGCCGGGCGTCGTGACCAATCATCATACTCCCGGCGGGCTGGGCGTGCGCGTCGAGACCGCGCTGTACGACGGCTATCGAGTGCCGGTGCAATACGATCCGCTCATCGCGAAGCTGATAGTGCACGCCGAGACGCGGCCTGAAGTGATCGCGCGGGCCAAGGCGGCGTTGCGCGAATATGTAATCGACGGCATCAAGACCAACATCCCGCTGCATCTCAAGATTCTGCACGATCCGGATTTCAACCGCGGCGAATTCGCGACTGACTTTCTAACCCGCTACGAACCGGCCCATCGCGAAACCGCGCATCACGCACCGGTCAGCAAGGCCTCTTGACCGCAACGCCCCGCGCCATGATTGATAGAGTGGCGGTTCGAGGCACGATAGCCTCGTCCGCGAGTCACATGACTAACTTGAAAAATATGAAACAAGCATTTCTTGCGTTGATAATTGTCTCGCTGGCGAGCGTGTCGGCATTTGCGCAGGACAGCAGCATGAATCCGCTGATTCCTGGCGGCAACAGCGCGCCTCCGGGGCATGCGCCCAAGGCCGTGGCTTCGGATGCGCTGTACGATTTCGGTAGCGCGCTCGAAGGCACGATGGTCAAGCATACGTTCACCATCAAGAACGTCGGCCAGGGCTATCTTGATATTCAGGGCGTGAAAACCTCATGCGGATGCACGACGGGTGATCCCTCGAAGATGCACGTCGCGCCGGGCGACACCACCGACATCGCGGTCGCGTTCGACACGCATTTTCAGAAGGGGCACCAGGTCCGCACGATTACGGTGGCGACCAACGATCCCAACAATCCGCAGGTCGCGATGACGATGCAGGGGATCGTCAAGCGCCAGGTCGAAGCCGTGCCGGGCGAGGTCGCGTTTGGCGACCTGAAACGCGGGACCGAAGAAACGAAGGAACTGCTGGTCAACGATCTGAATCCGGCGCGCGGGACGTTCTCGGTCGGCCCGGTGAGCAACTCGAACTCGTCGATCAAGGTCGAGCAGTTGAAGCGTCCCGACGGCAAGCCTGGCGCGCTGATCAGGGTCTCGCTGCTCAAGACGATGCCGGTGGGGCCGTTCGACGATTCGATTAAAATCACGACCAATCGCGTGCCGCTGCAGGTTGACGTGTTCGGAACGGTGACGGGCGATTTGAATATAGACCCGGCGCAGGTTTCGTTCGGGATCGTGCCGCACGGCCAGGACATCGTGAGAATTTTCAAGGTGAGCAACCAGGGGCCGCATCCGATTAAGGTGCTCGACGTTGCGAGCAGCACTCCCGCCGTCGGCGCGGTCGCGGAGCCGGTCACGCCGGGCAAGGAATACAAGGTAACGGTCACGCTGCGGCATAGCACGCCGGAGGGGCAACTGCGCGGGAATCTGACGATAAAGACCGACGATCCGGATCAGGCGACGCTAAACGTGCCGTTCTATGCGATCGTGGGGCACTTCAAGACGTAGCCGAGGTGCGGATTTCGCGAGAGTGAAAAACTGAAATGGCGCGGCGCAAGAAATCGGGAATCATTTCCTGGTTGCTGGACCGGATGAGCGATTGGGCTGTCGGCATGCTCACCAAGCCGCTCAAGCGCTACGCGCTCCATATCCCCAACGACATCGCCGCGCTCAAGCGCCACGTCCGCAAGGGCGACGTGATTCTGGTCGAAGGCAACGAGCGCATCAGTGAATGTATCAAGTACCTGACGCAGAGCTCGTGGTCGCATTCGATGCTATACGTCGGCGACGAGCCGATTCGGCGCAATCCCGAGATGAAGGCGCCGCTGGTCGCGCAATTCGGCGAAGAGGCGAACTTCCTGGTGGTCGAGGCGATCGTCGAGGCGGGCGTGGTGCTGTCGCCGCTCAGCAAGTATCGCGATTTCAACATCCGCGTATGCCGCCCGTTCAACCTGTCGGCGGCCGATTTGGCCGACGTGATGGACGAGGCGATTCGCAGCGTCGGCGACACCTACGATTTGCGCAACGTGATCGATCTCGCGCGCTACTTCCTGCCGGTGAGCCTGGTGCCGGCGCGCTTTCGCCGCCAGGCGCTGCAATTCGGCAGCGGCGAGCCGACCCGCGTCATCTGTTCTAGCGTGATCGCGTCGTCGTTTCATCGCGTGAAGTTCCCGATCGTGCCGAACTATGAGCAGTTGCCGCCCGCCACGCTGCCGCCCGAGCCACCCAGGCGCAAGCTATGGCCGATCGGCACACGGACGACCGGCGCGCTGCAATACGGGGCGCTCAGGCTGGTCTCGCCGACGCTGGTCACGCCGCGCGATTTCGACTTGTCGCCCTATTTCGAGATAATCAAATTCAATATTATCGAGAACATGCGTTTCGACTATCACAAGATTTTGTGGGCCGACGACGCACCGTCCGCGCCTGTCAAGAAGGGCGCCTGAGCGCGGCAACATCGGGATTAGGGGAGCTTCCATTGAACAACGAAAACGAAAAAGAGCACGCAGGCGGGCGGCGCGAGCTTCTCGAAAAGACCATCGCGAAAATCCTGCATCGCCATTGCAACTTCGGATGGGCCAACTACTATATCCCGAGCGAAAAGTTCCCGAGCCTGATCGAAGAGCTGGTCGAAGTGATGAGCCCCGGTGGCCAGGCCGGCCACGACGAATTGGTGCAGTTCTTCCTGGGCGTGCAGCGCCTCCCGTCGATTCAGGAGCGAGTCGCAAAACTCGAGCAGGAATTTTCGGTATACAAGCGCGGCTGAGAGAGACCGTTCTTCAATTGTGCCGTCTTAAGATTTAACCTCTCCTTGTCCGAGGAGAGGTCGGCGAAAGCCGCGCAAAGCGCGGTGTCGCCGGGTGAGGTGCAACGCCTGACACCTCACCTACCTCAACTCGTTTAATTGAGATTGCCGGACACCGAGTCCGCGGCCAGGCATCAGCACCACTTTCTAACACTCTGCAAAAGGCAACCGGGTGTCGCGGCGACGGCGAGCGTTGCACCTCACCCGTCGCTCACCTTTGGCTCGCGCGACCTCTCCTCGGACAAGGAGAGGTGGGATCCGCAGACATCATTTCGAAGCGATCAGTGCAGCTCTGCTTTCAGCGCCGTGAGCTCCGCAGCCTCCGCAGCGGCCTCCTCAACCAGATTCCCCGGGAAGCGATTGTTTAGCGGGCTCATACTTGAGCCTAACTGCACGACGCGATGCGCCATTCTTGCGACCGCGCCGAATGGGGCCGGCACCAGCTCGGCGGCGTCGCGGAATTCGGCCAGGCTCGCGTCGTCCCATCCCAACAGACCGCTAATGAACATGTAGATAGGCAGCGATCCGATCAGGCTTAGCAGCACCACCAGCCATCCGCTGCCCGCATGGCCCGGTCCACCCCATACCGCGAGCGCGAAGCTGCGCAGGATCACGTAGTTGCCCACCGCCGCGAGCGCGGGATTGACCAGTGTCTGCCAGATGCTCAGCGACGGCCACGCGACGAGATAACCCATCAGCGGCCACGCGACGATCGAGCGCAAGATCGACGAGATGATAAAGGCGTAGAAGACGCCCTCGAAGCCGTACCGTTGCAGAAAGTACCAGGTGAGGATGACGCGGCTGACGTGCTCGAGCAGCGCGGTCCAGGTGAACGTCCCGGTGCGGCCGACGCCCTGGAAAACCTGGTCGGGCAGGCGCGTGGTGAAATCGGCCAGCCGCCATAGATGCATCAGCCACATGACGGTCGCGGCACGCACAAACTGCGGCGGCAGCAGGCCCTTGATGAAAACGTCGGAGAACGCGATGAACGTTCCGCCCAGCATCGACGACACCATGATTCCCCAGCGCAGGCCCTGGTCGAGGTAGCGCCGCGTCAGCGCCATCTTGGCCTGCGAGTAGCTCTCCGATATCGACGGCATCAGCGTGGTGAAAATGTACGCGCCGGTTTCGAGATAACCGAATGAGAACGCGAAGGTGAGCAGGAAAATTTCGTTGAGCTCGAGAAAGTCGGGCAGCAGAACCGCCATCAACACCGGCACCAATCCCCAACTGATCGCGATGGCAAGTTGTCCGCCGGTGAGCTTCGCGCCGTAGATGATCGATTTCTTGACGGTCGCGCGATCGAAATGAGCTAGGAAAATTGTGACCAGATTGAAGCCCATCTTCTCGTAGAAGATCGAACAGAACAGGCCCATCAGCAGGTTGGCGATCACGCCGCCGATCGCGAATCCGAATACGACGCCCATCCCCTCGCCGAACACCGGATGCATCAGGCCCCAGTGGCGCATGTACACGCCACAGATCATCTGCACGACGGGATTCAGCACGTAGGTCAGGACGATCAGCAGTTGCGCGTAATCGAAGCGCTGCAGCGCGCGGAACAGCGAGAAAAAAATCGAGATGAAGCCGGGGAACTGGATCATCGTGTGCAACACGACGAACCACGCCAGGTACGCGACCGGCGTATGCGGCAGCCATGCGGCGGCGGCCAATCCCAGCGCCGTGATTTGAAACATCCCGGCGATCGCGTGGAACCAGATGAAGAACTGCGCGAAGGTGATCGCGCGAGCCGGGTCGGTCAGGCGATACTCGGCAAAATATTTCACCATCGCCTGGCTGGTGCCGAGGTCGAGCAGCGTGAAAAAAATCAGCATGAACTGCGTGACGGCGGCCCACGCGCCGCGCGCTTCGAGAAACGGATTGACGAAGTTGCGCTCGATGTAAAACGTCACGGCGAAGTTCAGCGGGATCATGATGATCAGCGACAGCAGGTAGTTGTAGAAGAAGCCGCTGAGCGGGCGATGGAAGCCGACGATTTCCCATCGCGGATCGCCGCGCGCGGTGTCGCTTCCGCTCGTTGCGGGCGCCGCTGGAGCGGCGGCGGCCGCGCCCAGCGAAGCGGGCTGCGGTTTCGCCGCCATGGTCGAGCGGTAAAAGTGTTCGAGCAACTCGGGATGCCGCAAGCTGTAGCGGCGGACGATCACGTAGGCGACGACGAACATCGCGAACATCGCGAGAAAGATCGCGGCGAGGATCCTGATCTGCGTGCGATCGGGAACCGGCGACGCGATCCAGTCGCCATACGCGACGACCGGGACGCCCGCTGCCGTGCGCGACATCGCGTACAGCAGCCAATTGAAATACGGCCAGCGCTGAAAATCGTAATTCTCCGCGCCCTCGATGCCCTCGAGCATCGTCAGCATGCTCGCGATGCGTGCGCGCTGGTCGCCGTTGCGCAACCATTCGTTGAGCACGTAAATGGTGCCCTTGCCGGAATGCATGCGGATCAGGATGGGAGTCGCCGGCGCGACCGGGTCGCGTGCATTAGTCTTGACCAGCACCTCGGCGCCGTTCACGTCGAGAAGCGAGCGCTCATGCACGCGCACCGCCGACAGCCAGCTGATGTTGCGCGCGAGCGGGTCGGCTTTCGGCCCGACCCAGTTGACGACTGCCGCGATATGCTCGAGACCCTGGCCGTGAGCAGCGCCGCGCGCAACATCGACGATGCCGGTCTGCTTGATCGCGCCGTTGGTGAACGACGCGAGCGCGGCGGGGTCGGTATGGCGTCCGAGAATCAGCACGACGCCCATTCCCGACGCGACCCGCGACTTGAGCGTTTCGAGCTCAGGGCCGGGCGGAGGCAGATTGTCCTGGTAGATCGCAGTCGCGGCGTCGTCGAGAGTCGTGACGCGATGCGTACTCGGATCGAGCAGCAAGCGCGTGAGGACAAGGTCCTCGCTGCCGGAATAGTAGATGTTGAATTGCGACTCGGCAGCGTGCGCGACGGCCGGAAGCAGAAGCGCGATCAAAAGCGCGGCAACAGTACGCGCGAGACGTTTGACGGATACTGATTCCGCGAACCGATACCGCAAATGGCTTCCCCGAATCGAACTGGATTCAACGGCCGGTTGATACTACAAGTTTTTGTGGCTGCTTGACACACGAAATTTCAGACGGAGGTTCTCCCATGGACGCTCTTGAAGCGATTCTCTCACGCAAGGTGCAGCGGGTGTTCGCGGACCAACCGGTCGAGCGCGAAAAACTCGCGAAGATCGTCGATGCCGGACGCCATGCGATGAGCGCGCGCAACCTGCAGCCGTGGCAATTCGTCGTGATTCAAAATCGCGAGCGGCTCAAGGAGATTGGCGCGCTGTGCTCGACCGGCAAGTTCGTAACGGACGCGCCGTCGGCGATCGTTGTGCTCAAGGACGCCGCCAACGCGCGATGGGCCGACGTGGATTGCGGGCAGGCGGTGCAGAACATGGCGAACGCGGGCTGGGCGCTCGGGCTCGGCACCTGCTGGGTCGGCAATTTTGACAACGCGAAAATCGGCGCGATGCTCGGCGTCAAGGATGGATGGGCAATCTTCACGATTCTGCCGTTCGGCTACGCCGACCCGAAAAATCCGCCGCAGTCCAAGCCGCTAAAGCCGCGCGGCGAGATGGTGCATTATGAGCGCGTGGGAAATCCCAAGCCGTAGAGATCTGATAGAGTCTGGACACTGACAAAAAGGAAGTTTTTGCGATGGCGATAAAACAGCAGGTTCCACCCGAAGCGTACGAAACGCTGAAGAATAATCCGGACGCGCTCTACCTCGACGTTCGCACCGAAGGCGAGTTTGCGGCGGGCCATCCAGCCAACGCAATCAATATCCCCGTGATGGTTGCGAAGGGTGCGGGCCAGATGCAGTTGAATCTCGATTTTGTCGAAGTCGCCGAGAAGGTAATTCCCAAAGGCAGGAAGCTCGTCGTCGGATGCATGGCGGGCGGACGGTCGCAGCGCGCGTGCGAGATGCTCGAAGAGGCGGGGTTCACCGACCTGACGAATGTGGTCGGCGGTTTTGGCGGCCAGCGCGATCAGTCAGGCAAGATCGTCGTCGCGGGATGGAAGGAAGGGGGACTGCCGGTGACCACCGACCTCGGCGACGCGGCATACGCGGCGCAGCGCGCGAAGGCGGGCGTTTGATGGCGATACGTCTGAGCAGGATTTACACGCGCACCGGCGACAAGGGACAGACCGCGCTGGTCGGCGGCAAGCGCGTTCCCAAGGAGAGCGCGCGGCTGGAGGCTTACGGGACGACCGACGAGCTGAATTCGATCATCGGGATCGTGCGCACCTACCTGCCGCAATATCGCGACGGCTTCGGCAGTGACTTCGACGCCTATTCGGAGAGCCTGCGGCGCATACAGAACGAATTGTTTGACGTTGGTAGCGAACTCGCGACGCCGCCCGACGGCGAGTATCCGCAGATGCATAAGATGGGCGCCGGCGAGATCAAGAAGCTCGAAGAAGAAATGGACGCGATGGAAAAGGAGCTCGAGCCGCTGAAATCCTTCACGCTGCCGGGCGGCGGCGTGCTCAACGCGTTCCTGCATCAGGCGCGCACGGTCTGCCGTCGGGCGGAGCGCGTGTGCTGGCGCCTCAAGCGCGAAGAGGACATCAACGACAATCTCATCATCTATGTGAACCGCCTCAGCGACCATCTGTTCGTGCAGTCGCGATGGGTCGCGAAGCGGCTTAACGAGCCCGAATTTCTGTGGGACCGCGCGCTGCGGATCGAAGAAGATAAGAAGGCCGCGCGCGTGGTGAATAGCAAGTCGAGTCGCGGATCGAAATCCTGAGCGGAGAACCTGGCGATGGCTGATACCTCTAAAATTTATCTTCGACAGGCGCAGCTCGGGCCGATGGCGAATTTCGTGTACCTGGTCGGCGATCCGGCGACCCGCAAGCTCGCGGTCGTCGATCCGGCGTGGGACGTCGAGGCGATTCGCAAATTCGCGGAGGCTGAGGGCTACCAGATCGACAAGATTCTGATCACGCACTATCACCCCGATCATCTCGGCGGGCGCATGATGGGCCAGAATATCGAGGGCGCCGCCAAGATGCTCGAAAACGTCAAGGCCAAGGTCTATGTGAACAAGCATGAGGCCGAGGGCGTCAAGCAGGTCGCGGGCTTGTCGGATTCCGACATGGTCAAGGTCGATGCGGGCGACACGGTCAAGGTCGGCGATCTCGAGGTGAAATTCCTGCACACTCCGGGGCATACGCCGGGCTCGCAATGCTTCCTGGTCGAGGGCAATTTGATTTCCGGCGACACGCTGTTCGTGAATTCGTGCGGGCGCGTTGACCTGCCCGGCTCGGATCCCGAGGCGATGTATCACAGCCTGAACGACACGCTGCGCAGTCTCGACGACGCGACGGTGGTGTACCCGGGGCATGCGTACTCGTCGGAATCGAGCACGACGATCGGCGACCAGAAACGTCACAACATGTACATGCGATTTCCGACCCTCGACGATTTCCTCGACGCGATGGGATACCCGCGCCGCTAGCCGTTCGAGTCGCGCGACGGTCGTTAACGGCAGTCATGGCTGATCACTCGCACAAACTCGCCGCGGAAGCTGAAAAACTGCGCGACCAGCTCAACCGCGCCAACTATCGCTACTACATCCTCGACGATCCGGAAATTTCCGACGCCGAATATGACAAGCTGTTGCGCCAGCTCGAGGCTCTTGAACGAGAGCATCCAGAGCTGGCCACATCCGATTCGCCCACGCAGCGTGTGGGTGCGGCGCCGAGCGAAAAATTTGGCGTGGTGGTGCATCGCCGGCCGATGATGTCGCTCGGCAACGCGATGGACGCCGAGGAGATGCGCGAGTTCGACAAGCGCGTCAAGCGCCTGCTGAAGTCCGACGCCGAAATAGAATATGTGGCCGAAGTAAAGCTCGACGGCCTCGGCATCGAACTGGTTTACGACGACGGGCGGCTGACCGTCGGCTCGACCCGCGGCGACGGGATCAACGGCGAAGACGTCACGCAGAATATCCGCACGATTAAGAGCGTACCGCTGAGGCTGCAGCATCCCGAGCGCGGTAAGATCCCGCGGCTGCTGGAAGTGCGCGGCGAGGTGATTATTCCGCGATCGGGGTTTGTGAAGATGAACCAGGAACGCGAGGAGGCCGGCGAGCCGATGTTCGCGAATCCGCGCAACGCCGCGGCCGGTGCGCTGCGTCAGCTCGATCCGAAGATCACGGCGTCGCGGCCGCTCGATGCTTTTCTCTACGCGCCGGGCGTGATCGAAGGCGTCAATTTCAAATCGCAGTGGGATTTTCTGCAGGGCATCAAGGCTCTCGGGCTGCGCGTCAATCCGCTGTCGCGCGTGTGCAACGGTATCGACGCGGTCCTCGAATACTGGAACGAGATCACCGAGAAGCGCCACGCGCTCGACTACGAGGCCGATGGCGTGGTGGCCAAGGTGAACTCGTACGCGCTCCAGGAGCAGCTCGGCGAGGTCTCACGGTCGCCGCGCTGGGCGATTGCGTACAAGTTCAAGGCGCAGCAGGCGGAGACGGTGGTCGAAAAGATCGACGTGCAGGTCGGCAGGATCGGATCGCTGACGCCGGTCGGCAAGCTGCGTCCGGTGCAGCTCGCGGGCGTGACGATTTCCAACACGTCGCTGCACAACCTCGACGAGATTCGGCGCAAGGATATCCGCGAGCGCGACACCGTGCTGATCGAGCGCGCGGGCGACGTGATCCCGTACGTGATTCGCGTTACCAAGGAGGGGCATCCTCGTGCGAAGCCATTCGAGATGCCCGAAAAATGCCCGGTATGTCACGCGGCGATCGTCCACGAGGAGGGCGAAGTCGGCTACTTCTGCGTCAATGCGAACTGCCCGGCGCGGATGCGCGAATCGATACGCCATTTCGCGTCGAAGGGATGCCTCGATGTCGAGGGGCTCGGCGACAAGCTCGTTGGCCAGCTGGTCGAGCAGGGTTTGGTGAAGGAGCTCGACGATCTATTCCATCTGACGAAGCAGCAGCTCGCGGGGCTCGATCGCATGGCCGACAAGAGCGCGCAGAACGTGCTCGACGCGATCCAGAAAGCGCGCAAGACCCAGCTCGATCGGTTTATCAATGGACTCGGGATACGCCACGTCGGCGAGCATACGGCGCGGCAGCTCGCATTGAAGTTCAAGACGATGGACGCGCTCGCCGATGCTTCAGAGGACGACCTGCTCGGTGTGCGCGATATCGGCAATGAAGTCGCGCACAGTATCCGCGAGTACTTCGACGAGCCGCGCAATCTGAAGGCCGTCAAGCGGCTGATCAAAATTTTGGAGGTTGAAGCGCCGGCTGAGGTCGAAGGCCGCGGCGCGCTGCGCGACAAAACTTTCGTGCTGACCGGGACGCTCGAATCGATGACGCGTGAGGAGGCCGAGCGCAAAATCATGGCGGCGGGCGGCCGCGTCACCTCGTCGGTGAGCCGCAAGACGGATTTTGTCGTGGCGGGCGCTGAGCCGGGATCGAAGTTGAAGAAGGCGCAGGATTTGGGCGTGAGAGTGCTCGACGAGAAGGGGCTGGTGCAGGTGCTCGCGGGAACGAATTGAAAGTGGTGCTTGATCCCAGAACCCTCACCTAACCTCTTCCATGAAATAACGGGCGAGGGACCTGAGTCATGACGACTCAAAACAAATCGGGCCGCGCCAGGTTGCATCTGATCGTCGTCGGCCGGGTGCAGGGAGTTGGCTTTCGATTCTCGGCGTACGACGAGGCCAAAGAACTCGCACTTGCCGGATGGGTACGCAATATCGCGAGCGGCGAGGTCGAAATTATTGCGGAGGGCAGCCGAGAAAACTTGCAGATGCTGGCAGCATGGGCACATCTGGGCCCGCCGTCAGCGCACGTAACCGCAGTACGCGAAGAGTGGGGCGATGTTACAGGGGAATTTTCCGAGTTCCGGATTCGCTGATTTTGCCTCAAAAACGTGGCCCTTTAATGCTCCCTTTGGATTAGCTATGCTTTAAATCCGCGTGTTGGAGTATTTGCAGAGCTTCGGAATAGCGGAGTAATTTTCAATCAGGCTCTAACCACAAGGAGATTGGACTGAGATGGCTGTACCACCTGAGGCGGCTGGGCAAGCTGCCGAGTCGCATGGTTCCGTGGGGTCAGCGCTTAAACCACATCTGAAGCGCGACCACGTCGTTATCCGTTTCGCGGGCGACTCTGGCGATGGGATGCAGTTGACGGGGATGCAGTTTACGGCCGAATCGGCGCTGGCCGGCAACGATATCGCGACACTGCCCGACTTTCCCGCTGAAATCCGCGCGCCGCAAGGCACGCTGGCCGGAGTCAGCGGCTTCCAGCTTAATTTTTCGAGCAGCGAAATTTTCACCGCCGGCGACGAGCCCAACGTGCTGGTTGCGATGAATCCCGCGGCGCTGCAGGCGAACATCGAGGATGTCCCGCCTAACGCCGTCATCATCGTGGATCGCGAAGCGTTCACCGAATCCAACGTCAAGCGCGCCGGTTACAAGAGCAATCCGCTCACCGACCATTCGCTCGACAAGTTCCAGGTGATCGAAGTCGACGTGACCAAGCTCACCTCGCTCGCCGTGCATGGGATGGGCCTGAACAATCGCGCAGTGTTCCGATGCCGCAACATGTTCGTGCTCGGGATGCTGTCGTGGCTGTATCAGCGGCCGATCGAGAGCACGCTCACCTACCTCGAAAGCCGCTTCAAGAAGACGCCGGAGGTTCTCGAGGCGAACATCAAGGTGCTCAAGGCCGGGTTCAACTACGGCGAGACGACCGAGATGTTCGCGAGTTCCTACGAAGTGCCGGCCGCGCGAATCTCGCCGGGACTCTATCGCAACATCACGGGCAACAGTGCGACCGCGCTGGGATTCGTGGCCGCTGCCGTCAAGTCGGGACGTCCGCTATTCCTCGGCTCGTATCCGATCACGCCCGCCAGCGACATTCTGCACGAACTTTCAGGCTTCAAGAATTTCCCCGTTTATACTTTCCAGGCCGAGGACGAAATCGCCGGCGTGTGCGCGGCGATCGGTGCGTCCTTCGGCGGCTCGATCGCGATCACGACGACCTCTGGCCCCGGCATGAACCTGAAGGCCGAGGCGGTCGGGCTCGCGGTAAAGGTTGAGCTGCCGCTGGTGATTACCGACATCCAGCGCGCGGGACCGTCCACTGGCATGCCGACCAAGCCCGAGCAGGCCGACTTGCTGCAGTCGATGTACGGACGGCATGGCGAGTCGCCGATTCCGATTATCGCGGCGTCAACGCCCGCCGACTGTTTCGAGTGCGCATACGAGGCGGTGCGGATCGCAGTCAAGTACATGACGCCGGTGATCCTGCTCACCGACGGCCAGCTTGCCAATGGCGCCGAGCCGTGGCTGCTGCCCGATGCGGACAAGCTCCCCGAGATCAAAGTCGAGTTCGCGACGAATCCCGAAGGCTTCTTACCTTACAATCGCGAACCGGAGACGCTTTCCCGTCCGTGGGCGGTGCCGGGGACCAAGGGCCTTGAGCATCGCGTGGGCGGCCTGTCGAGCGAGAACCTGACCGGCAACGTCAGCTACTCGCCGGCTAACAACGAGCTGATGGTTCGCACGCGGGCGCGCAAAATTGCTGGCATCGCGCGCGAGATCCCGCCGACGCAAGTCTTCGGCGACGCCGACGGCGACCTGGTCGTGCTCGGATGGGGCTCGACCTACGGCCCGATTCGCGAAGCCGTCAAGCATGTTCGCGCGAAGGGCAAGAAAGTCTCGCACGTGCATCTGCGCTATCTGAATCCGCTTCCGCGCGACCTCGAAGAGACGCTCAAGCGTTTCAAGCAGGTCATGATCCCCGAAATGAACATGGGACAACTGCTCAAGATGATTCGCGCCGACTACCTGATCGACGCATTCGGGTTTAACAAAATCCAGGGCCGTCCGTTCAAAGTCAGCGAGATCGAAAACCGCATCAACCGGGCCCTGGAGGGCTGATCGAAATGGCTACCGCTCTTAACCGCAAGGATTTCGTCTCCGACCAGGAAGTTCGCTGGTGCCCCGGATGCGGTGATTACGCAATCCTGGCCGCAGTGCAGAAGACGATGCCCGAATTCGGCATCGCACCCGAGAACACAGTCTTCATCTCCGGCATCGGATGCTCGAGCCGGTTCCCCTATTACATGAACACCTACGGCTTTCACACGATTCACGGCCGCGCGCCGGCGTTCGCGACGGGGCTGAAGGTTTCGCGGCCCGATCTCGACGTATGGGTGGTGACCGGTGACGGCGACGGGCTGTCGATCGGCGGCAATCACTTGATCCACGTGCTCAGGCGCAACGTCGATCTGAAGATTCTGCTGTTCAACAACAAAATCTACGGACTCACCAAGGGCCAGTACTCGCCGACTTCGGAAGTCGGCAAGGTCACCAAGTCCACGCCGGCCGGCTCGGTCGATTTTCCCTTCAATCCGATCACGGTGGCGCTCGGCACGCACGCGACTTTCGTTGCGCGCACAATCGACGTCGAGCAGAAGCATCTCGGCGAGATGCTCAAGCGCGCCCATGCGCATCGCGGCGCGTCGTTCATCGAGATCCTGCAGAACTGCAACATCTTCAACGACGGCGCTTTCAACAACGTCAGCGACAAGGCCCTCAAGGCCGACCATCAGCTGGTGCTCGAGCATGGCAAGCCCCTTATCTTCGGCAAGAATCGCGACATGGGAATCAAGATGAACGGGATGCGTCCCGAGGTGGTCCAGCTCGGCGCGGGCGTCACCGAGGCGGACCTCGTCGTGCACGACGAGACCAATCTCTCGCTGGCATTCATGCTCGGCAACTTCGAGCCCCCGCTGCCAACGCCGGTGGGCGTCTTCTACGCAGTCGCGCGCCCGACCTACGACGGCGCCGTCAACAAGCAGCTCGAAGACGCGAAAGCCAAGCAGGGCGCTGGCGACCTGAAGACTCTGCTAGGCAAGGGCGATACCTGGACCGTGAGCTAAACGCCGAATCCAACTAACGAAAGGAAGAGGGCCCGTGAGCAAATCTCGCGGGCCTTTTTCATTTTTGGTTTATCGATTCGCGACTTGGTTCAACAATTTCTTCGATGCGGACCTGCGCCACGCGTTGCCGAAGATTCTCTTCACCTCGTCGGGATGCACCTTCGGCAGCCGCACCAGCACCATCGGGTAGTTGCGATAGTGCTCGGTGAAGTAGAACGTCTCGGGCTCGCCTTCGACCAACATCTCACGCTCGCCGAATTCCATCCGAATCGCGAGCGACTCGCCGTCTTCCTTCATTCGGCAGATGAGTTTCTTGCTCACTCGATACCCGAGCGTGCCGTAGGAAGTCCCTTCCTCGACGCCGGGGAAGCTGAGCGCGATCCGCCGCAATGTTTCGATGTCGGTCGAGAAAGTCTGGCGCGCCGGCTTCAGGTTCGACGATTTCCGCGACGCGCCTTTTACCGCGGCAGCTCGCACTTGTAAACCTTCATCACGTTCTCGCCCATTACTTTCGCGCGCGCCGTCGCCGGCAGCTTGTGCGCCAGCTCCTCGACTTCCTCGATGTAGTTGCCGACGTGATCGGGATGCGGAAAGTCCGACGCCCAGAAAAATTTGTCGGCGCCGCACAGCTCGACCATCGCGGGCAGCGATCGCTCGTCCGGGTCCGCCGAAATCCAGCAGTTGCGCTTGAAGTAGAAACTCGGCTTCTCCTTGAGCGACACCGTGCGGCCCATCGCGCTCGCATAGACGGCGTCGAGCCGCCCCAGCCAGTAATCGATCCATCCCGCGCCCGCTTCGAGCAGCACCAGCCGCATCTTCGGAAATTTGTCGAAGGTGGCGTATTGGAAGAAGCTGGTGAACGCATGCCGAATCGCGTCGGCCGCGACGATGTTCAAAAAATAATAATTCCCGCGCATGAATTTGCGATCGTAACGACCCGGCGCCGCCCACACCGGTTCGAGCGACGGATGAATTCCAATCGGGACGTCGAGTTCCTGCGCCTTGGCGAATAGCACATCGTGATCGGGATGCGCATGAGGTTTGCGCGTCATCACGAATTGCGCGACCCATCCGCCTTTGCATCCAGCCTTGACCGCGCGTTCGAGCTCGATCGCCGCTGCCGCCGGATCGCCGAGCGACAGATGCGCAATCGGGATCAGCTTGCCACCGCTCTCAGAGCAGAAGTCCACGATGTACCGGTTGTAGGCGCGCGTGCACGCCTGCGCGAGCTCGGCGTCTTCGGTCTCGGTCTCCCATAGCAGGCTCATCGTCGGATAGAGAAACGCGGCGGCGAGACCTTCAGCCTCGATTCGCTTGAGCCGTTCCATCGCGTCCATCGCGCCGAACGGAGCGAAGCCACCGTAAGTGGGAGGCGCGTCCCATTTGTCGTCGCGCGTCGTGCCCATCGCGGAGAGCGCGCCGAGGCGCCCGCCGCTGAAAACCTTCGACGGACGCCCCGCGACTTCCAGGTATTCGAGTCCCTTGTCATCGACGCGAACTCTGACGGCGCGGTCCTTGTACTTCGCTTCGATATAGCGGTCCCACAGGCCGGCGTCCTCGAGGATATGCCCGTCGGCATCGACGGCGCCGGTGAAGGTCAGTTTCTGGATTCCATCGAGAGCATTCGACATCGGTGATAGCTCCGCATGCGCACGAGATTTCTCATTTATAGTTCACGCAGCGATGCGCGCAAAGCCAAAGCGGACCAGCAACAACGTCGCCAACCACGGAGGACGGCTTACCGCAGTTTCAACACTGGGTGCAGGGGTCACCCCTGCTAATGCGCCGCGTTGGACATCGTCGCGGGGTTGAAAAAATTGTCCGTCGCGATTCCCATGTTGATGTACCAGCTCTCGTGCTCGTCGGTCTCGACTCCGGGCGACAGCACCACGGTCGAGAAGCCGGTGGTGACGTCCTCGTCGACCAGCGCCGTCTGGAACATCCGCTTGAACGGCCAGATCGCGACGCGCGCATCCGGAATCGGCCGGTCGCGATAGGCGTTGAACGTCGCGATCGTCTTCCACAGCTTGCCGTCGCGATCGTATTGATCCGACGCCGTGATGAACCATCCTTCCGAGTCGATATAAAAGATCCGCTTCGGAATCGAAAGTGTGGTGCCGATCATCGAACTCGGTTTCGCGTCCGCCTCGATTACGAAAAGCCGCCGCATCTCCCAGTTCTCGGGGCAGATCGTTCGTCCGCCGTCCGTCGGGCACGCCTTGGCCGGCGAGTTCTCTCCATTCACCACGGCGAGCATCGGCTTCTCGCCGAGGAATTTGTAATCGAAATCCTCGATCTTCGCGGCGAAGCCAAAAAACGAATCGGGATCGAGATTGCTCGCGTAGGTCGCCGCCCCTGCTCCCGCCCCCGCGCCCGGTTGGTAAATACCGAGGACATCCGAGAGCTCGCTGGCCGAAGCGCGGATCGTATGCCGCGTGCGCGGATTCATCATCCAGCTATTGTCCTCGATCTTCGGATCGAGGCTGCGGTAGCGGATAAATCCGAATCCGCGCATCTCCGACGGTTCCAGAAACGGATACGCGCCGAAGCGGTAGCGGATCCCCGCCCTCGTCGCCTCTGGATCGGTCGGGATCGGATTCACCTCGGTTCGCCCGGTGTTGTTGTAAAATCCCACGTTGCCGATCGTGAAATGCTCGACCGGATCGGAAGGCGTCGAGCCGGGCCGGTAGCTCGCGATCTCGACGTTCTTCGATATCGCGTCGTCGGTGTAGAGCGGCCGGTAGCTGAAATTCCACATCACCTTCAGCGCCGCCTGCGGATCGTTCGCATCGACCAGCGGGAACGGCAGCCCGGCCGAATAGCCCTTCAATGTGCCATCGGGCGCGAGACTCACCTGCGGCGAATATTTCTCGGTCGCCGATTTGTACGGCGGCGGCCACTCGAGGCGGTCCGTCGGCACGATCGTCATCGTCATGCCCTGCTTCACCAGAATCAGATTTCCCGGACTGACAAGGTCGGCAACCTTGTCGGCGTTATCCTTGGTGATAGTGTCTCCGGGATTCACGCCGGCGAATGGCGATCCGGCGAGCGACAAAACCGCAATTGCAGCCAGCGCAACAACTTCAAGCTTTACTTTCATTTTGGCACCCGACCTCGCTTCGAAAAATTTGTGCGGCTAGAAGCTGACGCGTTTGAACCGGCTTTCGGGAATCAGACGGATTGCGCCCATGATCAAGCGCCAGAACCACGGCACATATACGACTTCGGCGCGTTTGCGATACGCCGCGTAAATCAGGTCGGCGGCTTTGGTCGGCGCAATCGTCAGCAGCGCACCCTCGCGGCCCCAGGTCATGCGCGTATCGACCGTGCCGAGCTTCACCGTCATCACATGCACGTCGCTGGCCGCGAGCCGCCCGCGCAAGCCTTGCGTAAAAGTAGCGAGCGCGCCCTTGGCCGAACCGTACACGTAATTCTTCTTGCGCCCGCGCTCGCCGGCGACCGATCCGATCACGATGATAAAGCCCGACCGTTGTTGTTCGAGATGGCGCGCGGCGAGCGTGATCAACGACACGGCGCCGGTGAAGTTCTGATTGATCGTCGCGAGCGCGTCTGTCGGGTCGGTCTGCGCGGCGTCTTCGTCGCCGAGCGTGCCGAAGCATACGACGACGCCGTCGAGTCCGCCGAGCGTTGTCGCGACGTGGCGGATAAACTCGTCATGCGCCGCGAAGTCCGCCGCGTCGAAGGTCCCGGAAAGTGCGCTCACGCCCGCTCGAGCACCAACGTCTTCCGCAACGCGGCGAGCCTCGTCGGCGTCGCGAGCGGCCAGGTACAAATGGGCGCCGTCGGACGCGAACCGGATCGCGAGTGCGCGTGCGATCGGACTGGTGGCGCCAAGGATCAGGACTCTATTCATCTTTCCTGTAAGCGGGACGGAATTTATTCCGTCATCCCGAGCCTGCGCGACAGGCTCGACGAGAAGCGGTTGCCGGGATCGGCGAGTGTCTTCGCCGTCTGCCACCTGTTGAGATTCGGATACATCGCGCGAAACGTCTCGGCCGACATGCGCGCGTCCTTGGCCAGGTACACCCGCCCGCCGCGCTTCAGCACCATCGCGTCGAGCGTATCGAGAAATTCCAGCAGCCCGTCCGTCACCGGGAAGTCGAGCGCGAGCGTGTAGCCGGGCATCGGGAACGAAAGCAGGCCGTCCTGCGCGCCGAACTTCTTGAGCACCGCGAGAAACGATCCGCGCCCGCTCCGCGAGATCGCCTCGAGCACCTCGACCAGCCCCGCGCGGCTCTCGTCGGGCGGCCACACGCATTGATACTGGACGAAGCCGCGGCGGCCGTAGATTCGATTCCAGTTGCGGATCGAATCGAGCGGATAGAAAAAACTCTCCCAGTCGAAGATAGTGTGCGCCGCCCTGTCGCGATTGAACGCCCAGATGACAGCGTTGAACGCCCTGATGCTCAGCGAGTTCAGCGTAAAGCCCGGAAGATCGAACGGCACGATCGGGCTGAGCTTCGGCATCGTGCTCAGCGGATTCTGCGCGAGATTTGGCGGCAATCGCTCGAGCGTCGCAAAATTGCCGACGTTGAGCACCGAGCGTCCCAGAGCGGATTTGCCGCTGTTGCAATCGATCCACGCAACCGAATAACCGTACTGCGCGTCGGTGCGCTCGAAGGCCTCGATCGCGGCATCGATATTACGCGCGCGGATCGACTCGCCATCGAGATAAGCGCTTTCGACCCGCCGCATCCGGAGTTCAAGCTCGAGAATCACGCCGGTGAGGCCCATCCCGCCGACCGTCGCCCAGAAAAACGCGGCGTTCTCTTCGCGCGAGCATCTCAGCACCTCGCCCGACGCGATCATCAGATCGAACCACGTCACATGCGCGGCCAACGAAGAGTCGCGATGATGATTCTTGCCGTGAACGTCAGCCGCTACGGATCCGCCAAGCGTGACGAAGCGCGTGCCGGGAGTGACCGGCGGAAAAAACCCGCGCGGCAGAAACACGTCGATCAGCTCGGCGATAGTAACCCCAGCCTCGCACCGCAGCAGCCCCGAGGTGGCATCGAACGCCAGTATCCGATTCAGCCGCGTCAAATCGACCACGCGATTCTGATCGTTAAGCGCCGCATCGCCATAAGCCCGTCCCGCCCCCCGCGCAATGAGCGACGATGTATTCGCGGTAACAACCGCCGCCAGCTCTGCGATTCGATCGGGCCGATAAACATCGCTCTCAGAAAGCGGATATCGCCCCCACCCGGTGAGCAAGGCATGCCGAGGATTCGGCGCGGAGTTCGTGGTCGTCGTCATAGCGAAAAGATCGCAGCTGGCATTGAAGCTAACAGGAAGAACACAACTGAGAAACGCCCGCAAGAGTGAGTGGCGCGCGCGTTGCGGAGAGCCCAAGGGAGAACTTAATCGTATGCGAAACCCGCCGTGGGTTTCGCGCATCCTTGGGCAGGGGTGACCCCTGCACCCAGTGACGAATGACTTCTGTCACGCGCTGGTGTATCTCTCTCGACTTGCTCCTCATGAGACCGAGAAGAAATGTCGCCGCTATTGCGACCGGCGTAATTGCGATCGCGATCGTCCTGGTCTGCTCATCCGGTCGCGTTCGCGCGGCGAGTACGTCTGCGCTCGACTCGACGCCTGCCGTCAATTCGCTGCTTAGTCCGCCCAATTCGGATGGCAATCGAATCCCGGTCGCAATCGCGCTGCGGGTGATCAATATCTCCGACGTTGACGAGGTAAGGCAGCGGTTTTCGATGGTTGGCTATCTGATCGCGGATTGGAAGGATCCGCGGCTTGCATTCACGCCCCGGGCTCGATGGGAGAAGTTTCGCACCTATTCCACCGACCAGGTCTGGAGCCCGCACTTCGACTTCGTCAACGGCGTCGTGCCGCACCTGGCGAGCGACATGACGATGCGCGTGTATCCCGACGGCACAGTGAGATACTCCGAGCGCTCGAGTGCCGAACTTTCAAACATTTTTCACTTGCGGACTTTTCCCTTCGACCGGCAAACGCTCGAGATCCTGAT
Source organism: uncultured delta proteobacterium (assembly GCA_963711565.1). Taxonomy (GTDB): domain Bacteria; phylum Desulfobacterota; class Binatia; order Binatales; family Binataceae; genus Binatus. The sequence continues at coordinate 491,541 of CAVQEQ010000004.1, forward strand.
CCATCCGATGGTCGCAGAAGGCAGAATAGTCGAATTCTCGACGCTGGGAGGCGAACACTCGATCAGCGCCGAGCCGCGCGTATATTCCTCGCTCGCGGATTGGCGGGTAACGGGAACGGCGGCGTCGGTCCAGCAAATCCCGGGTATCGGTGATGAATCGGTCAGCCAGGTAAGCTTCACGCTCTCGATCGCCCGCCGGTCCAACTTCTACCTGTGGAAAGTGTTCGTGCCGCTGCTGCTCATGGTGATTCTGTCCTGGACCGTGTTCTGGATCGAAGCCTCGGAATTGAATAGCCAGGTGGATATCTCCGCCACAACTATTCTGACCGTTATCGCCTTCGCGTTCGCGATTCAGGCCAACCTGCCGAAGGTGCCATATCTCACGTTCATCGATGTATTTTTCCTGGTCTGCTACCTGTTCGTGTTCTTTCCGGCGATCGAGATTACGGTGCTGCACCGGGCATCGCGATCGGGACACGAGATATTCGCGCGGCGGGTGAACCGTCTCAGCCGAATCTTTGTGCCAGTCGCGTTCGTTGCGGCGAACGTTCTGATCGTCGCCTGCTATTTCGGCTAGCGGGACTCGTCACGTCTTAACACCGGGTGCAGGGGTCCGCGACGGTGTCGACACCCCTGCCCAAGGAAGGGTGAAACCCACGGTGGGTTTCACATTCAATCTCTGCGTGGTTTATAGATCGAGAATCGCATTTGTGCAGGAGAATAGTATGTCGTGGGAGAAGGAAGTTGAAGAAATTCGCCGTCGCGTCGAGCTCGCGAAGGGGATGGGCGGCGATGAGAACATCAAGCGCCAGCATGATGGCGGCAAGCTCACCGTGCGCGAGCGGATCGAGCGGCTGCTCGATGCGGGCACGTTTCACGAGTACGGCGCGCTGGCGGGATCTCCGAAATACGAGGGCGAGATGCTCGCGTCGATCATGCCGGCGAACTTCGTCGGCGGCACCGGGCGAATCAACGGACGGCGCGTCGTGGTCGGCGGCGACGATTTCACGGTGCGCGGCGGCGCCGCCGACGCAAATATCGGCAACAAGCGCAGTTACGCGGAACTGATCGCGCACGAACTGCATATCCCGATTATTCGGCTGGTCGATGGGACCGGTGGCGGCGGCAGCGTGAAGTCGTTCGAAACCGTCAAGCGGACCTACGTCCCGGCGAATCCCGACTTCGATGTGCTGGTGAAGCTGATGGGCGAGGTGCCTGTGGTCGCGGGATGCATGGGGTCGGTCGCGGGAATCGGCGCGGCGCGGGTGGCGGCGTCGCATTTCTCGGTGATGATTCGCGGGACGAGTCAGCTCTTCGTGGCGGGACCTCCGGTCGTCAAATGGGGCGTCGGCGAGGATCTTAGCAAGGAGGAACTCGGCGGCGCCGAAATCCACGCGCACATGAGCGGCGCGGTGGACAACGAGGCCGAGAGCGAGGACGACGCGTTCGCGCAGATTCGCCGCTTCCTGTCGTACCTGCCGAATAGCGTGTGGAATGTGCCGCCGCGAATCACGCCCGCCGACGATCCCGCTCGCCGCGAAGAGGAGCTGATCAGCATCGTGCCGCGCAATCGACGCCACGGTTACGACGCGCGGCGAATCGTCGAGCTCGTGATGGATCGCGAGTCATTTTTCGAGATGACGCCGTTCTTCGGGCCGTCGCTGGTGACGGGCTTCGCGCTGCTCGACGGATTTCCCGTCGGCGTGATGGCGAACGATCCGTTTTCGATTGGCGGCTCGCTCGACGGGCCGGCGTCGGACAAGATGGTCAAGTTTATCGACCTCTGCGACACCTTCCATCTGCCGGTCGTGAACTTCGTCGATCAGCCGGGCTTCCTGATTGGGCGCGAGGCCGAGATGGCGGGGACGATTCGGCGCGGCGTGCGCGCGCTGTACGCGATGTTCCAGACGACGACGCCGCTGGTTGCGATCATGGTGCGCAAGGCGTTCGGCGTTGCGGGCGCGGGTCATGGAATCACGACCGGGTTGAATCTGCGCTACGCGTGGCCGTCGGCGGATTGGGGATCATTGCCGATCGAGGGCGGAATCGAGGCGGCGTACAAGCGCGACCTCGCGGCGTCGAGCGATCCGGAAAAGTTGCGCAAGGAGCTCGAGGACAAGTTCAACGCGATCCGCTCGCCACTGCGCACCGCCGAGGCGTTCGGCATCGAGGAGATAATCGATCCGCGCGACACGCGGCCGATTCTCGTCAACTGGGTGCATCAGGCGTACGAGATCGTGCCGACGCAGTTGGGGATTCGCACGCGCACGATGCGGCCGTAGGGCAGACTAGCCGGCGGTTGCGCGATCTGCCGCTGGCGCGGCGTGCGCGGGCTCTTCGACCGCGGCGTGGCCGCGCGTGAAGGCCATCGCGACGATGAAGACGATCATTCCGCCGAGCGCGACCTTGACCCATTCGCCCCAGCCGTAATGCACCGCGACGTAGAGCGACAGCGGCGCCGAGATCGCCACCCACGCGCGCGCGACCAGCCCGAAGAACGCCCATCCCGTCGCTTGCAGTGCGGGCGAGACGTCCTCGAGCGCTTCCGAGAACTGCGCGGCCCACGGCACGTAGGCGATTGCGAGGAAGCATCCCATCAGCGACGCCACCATTATCAGCGTCGCGCGCGGCATCTCAGTGCCAAACTTCGGAATCCACCACGCCATCAGAAGGGCCGCGAGGATGCCGCCGAAGATCGCGATGGGTTTGCGGATTTGCAGGCGGTCAGACACGAGTCCGGTTAGCACCAGTACGGCGAGATTCGTCAGCCAGAAGTACTCGTTCATCTTCGCGGCCTCGGCGGGCGCGTAATGGAACGCCTCGGTGAACATCAACGGCCCGAAGCCCTGGATCGCGAAGTACAGCGTCAAGTTCGCGGTGATCCCGAGCACGAGCAGCCATACTTCAAGATGACTCAGCAGGCGGCGAAAAGCGTCTCGGGTGCTGGAGGGAAGTTCGGAAGCGGCGGGCAGGCGTCCCTCGGCGGCGAGCGCCTCGATTTCAGTCTTCATGATCTGCATCCGCAGCTCAGGGCTTAGATCGCGCAACCAGATCACGATCGGGACGTACATCGCGACCGCGAAGAATCCCATGATCCAAATCTGCGATTGCCAGGTGTGATAGATCGGCAGCGTCTGGCCGGCGACGAAGTTGGACAGGAAGTTCGCGCCGACCGGGCCAATCGTCAGCAGTCCGAATGCGAGCGCGCGGCTGAGCCGCGGTGACATGTCGCGAATCAGGGCCGCGCCGGCGCTGGCCGTCAGGCCCGCGACGATTCCCATCAGCGTGCGCAGGATCACGAAGGTCACGATGTTGGTGATCAGCACGTTCAGGAACAACAGGACGGTGACGAAGCCGAGACATACGTCGATGATGAGGACGCGGCCGTAACGGTCCGCCAGCGGACCGCCGAAGAATGCCGAGATGCCGGAAATCAGCACTGTGAACGTGATGAAGATGCCGTAGGCGGTGTGGCTCATGTGCAGGTACGGCAGCAGGATCGGCAGCAGCGGGGCGAGCTGGAAGTCGTACGCGCCGAGAATCGAGGCGAGCACTGTGAGTATCAGCAGCGACCATCGATGGCCGCCGCGCGGATATTCAGTGAGCGTTCGAGCCGCGACAAAACTATTCATTTCGTTTCCCCATTAGCCGGACCGGTGCGCAGATTTAGTTTCTCTACAACCAAGCAACCCGAAAACACAAGGCGTTTTCTCAGCGCTGGTACATCGGTGCCATGCCTGCTAAGACGCCGAGAGTCTCGAGAAGGATTCGCTGAGCGATGGATATAAAGAGCCCCGCCGTGGGCAAGGTGCTGCGACTCTCGATCGAGGCGGGCGCGCAAGTCGCGCGCGGCGACGAGCTGATGGTGATCGAATCGATGAAGGTCGAGATACCGGTGAAGGCGCCGGCCAACGGGCGCATCGTGGAGTTTCGCGTGAAGCCGGGCGATCAGATTCAGCGCAATTTCGTGCTCGCCGTGATCGAGACGTGATTCAGTCGGCGATACTGTCGCGGCGGGCGCCCCATTTTTCCCAGAACGTCACCTGCAGGGCAGGCTTGCGATCGGGGCGCGCCCATCGACCCTTCGGATAGCCCATCGGAATCAGCACGACGTTGGCGTACTCGGGCGGCACGCCGAGCATCGCGTCGATTTCCTTCGCGAACATCGTATGCATCCCGGTGATCGACGTGCCGAGGCCGTAGCCGCGCGCCGCCAGGCACAGATTCTGAATCGCCGGATAAATCGCGCCCCACATCGGCTGCCCGGCGCGTGCGCGATCGGTGTATTTTTTCACGCAGGCGAAAATCATCACAGGCACGTCGGCGATATGCTCGGCGAGATATTTTGCCGAGCGCAGATTTCGCCCGCGCTGGCTTTGAGGATCGTTGGCGACGACTTCGCGCTCCGTCGGCGTGAACACGGCGTCCCACGCCTTGCGGTAACGCTCCGCAACAAATTCCTTCGCTTCGCGTTCCGTGACGACGATGAAAAACCAGGGCTGCCGATTATGTCCGCTCGGACCCATCGTCGCCGCCTCGATCACCTTGACGATGAGATTAGGCGCCACCGGGTCGGGCTTCAGCCGCCGCATCGAGCGCGTGGTGTAGATCGCTTCGTACAAATCGAATTCGTGATGGCCATGCATGTTGGCGAACCTATCAGTTTTCCAGTGGCGACCGGAACTTCTATGCGCTAAGAATCGACCAAGCTTCTTCCGCCGGAGGAAATCGTGCCCGAAATAATTCTGCATCAATATGCGACCTCGCCGTTCTCCGAGAAGATCCGCAAGATTTTCGCGCACAAGAAAATCACTTGGCGCTCGGTCGAGCAGCCCGTGATTATGCCGAAGCCCAAGCTGGTTCCGCTGACAGGGGGCTATCGGCGAATCCCGGTGCTCCAGATTGGCGCCGACGTATGGTGCGACACAGGCATCATCGTCAGGAAAATCGACGAGCTGAAACCTGAGCCGACGATTTATCCCGGCGGTCTGACCGCCGCCGCAGACACGATGAATCAATGGGCCGATCGACGGCTGTTCTGGTCCACGACGCCCGTGATTTTCGAAAAGCTCGCGGCTGTGGTGCCAAAGGAATTCATCGAGGATCGCTCGAAGATGATGCAGGGTGCGGACTTCGGCGCGATTGCCCGCAGTGCACCCGATTCGCGCAACCAGTTGCGCGCCTTCCTCGAGATCCTCGATCGCCAGCTTGCGACTTCGCCGTTCCTGCTTGGCGATTCGTTCAGCCTCGCCGACGCCGCCTGCTTCCAGCCGGTGTGGTTCCTGCGCGCTGAGCCGACCTCGTTTGGCCTCGCGCAAAAATTCACCCATCTCATGCGCTGGTTCGAGCGTATCGACGCGATGGGTTACGGCGACGTGCGCCCGATGGATCCCGACGAGGCACTCAAGCTGGCGAAGGAGAGCACTCCCGCTACTGCCGAGAACGTTGACTCAAGAGATCCAAACGGCCTCGCGGCAGGAACCAGAGTCTCGGTAACCCCCGATGACTACGCCTTCGATCCGGTGACCGGCCGAGTAGTGGTCAGCACGATTCACGAGATCGCAATAGAGCGCGACGTTCCCGAATTGGGAAAAATTGTGAATCACTTCCCGAAGATTGGCTTCCGAATCGCCGCAGCCTGACCGCCGTAGCCTGCAATCTTCTGTCGCGCACTCCGGCCTAGCCGCGTACAGCGGCAGCGCACAGTGCCGCCTATCGTAGATAAACGAATACTCAGTTAGGCACGAGCAATACTAAATAGGTAATCGACCTTATACTCATTATATAATTCGTTCGTATACACAATGAGAGTAGAGTGACTACTGGACGCGGGCCGAAACGGGGGTCGTCGCTTTGTCCAGACGTTTTTCGCCAGCCCTCTTCGCGGCGGCGGGAGCCTTGCTGCTTGCCGCCGGTGTCGGGGTGATTCTGTCTTCGCCGATGCGCGCGACGCCGCGATCGGCCCGCGCTAACATCAATGCGCCCGGCGCTTTGCACGCGCGCGATCGCGTGGCGCGCGAGGCATTCCTGCTCAGCCGTCGTGGCTTGAACTTTGGATTACCGCAAGGTGCGTATCAAGAAGCAATCGCGCAGATGCGGCGGCAAGAGCGGGACGCGGCTGTAACCCACGACGATGCGAGCGGTGCGACGCCCGCGGCCGCTTCCTTCGCATGGAGTGCGCTGGGCCCGCTGCCGTTGATCGACGAGATTCCCACTTTCGGTGGAGTGGCAGTTGGAAGCGCTCTCGCGGGCGTCACCGGACGAGTTACCGCGATTGTCGCGGATCCTACCGTCAGCGGACGCATGTTTGTCGGCACCGGCGACGGCGGAGTCTGGATGCGCGCCAACGTAACCGCCGCATTCGTTCCGATATTCGATCTCGAGCCCACGCTGTCGGTCGGCTCGCTCGCGCTCGACACGACCACCAGTCCAAATCCAACGCTCTACGTCGGCAGCGGCGAAGGCAACGGCTCGTCCGACTCATACTATGGTGAGGGAGTATTCGTCTCGAGCGATCTCGGAGTCACGTGGACGCAGCTCGGCGCCGATGACTTTGCATTCGCGTCGATCGCCTCGATCGCGGTCGATACCACGCAGACGCCGCGCACAATCTATGCGGCAGTGACCTACGGCTCCAGCGCGAACCGGGCGGACGCGTCGTGGGTCGAGGGCGACTTCAGTCAAGACGGTCTGTGGCGCTCGAGCGACGGCGGCGAGTCCTGGATTCCATATCCTGCCGGGACCTTCGGCGCGTGCCCGTACTTCACCGACGACCCGTGTCCCGCGGAATCAGTGGTGATCGATCCTGCGTCGCCGGCCGGCGTGCTCGTTTCGATTCTTGGTGTCGGCGTGTTCCGCTCGGCGAATTCCGGATTCAGCTGGACGCAAGCCAGCCTGCCCAACCTGACCGGCGGTATCGGCCGCGCGAGCGTCGCCGCCGCCAACGGTGTTGCGTATGCGATAATCGGCGCGGCCGACGGTATCGAGTTCGCGGGCTTCTACACCTCGGCCAACGACGGCGTGACATGGACGCAGGCGTCGGTACCGAGCGCGACGGTCGGCGGCACGACTATCGACGGGTCGAACTCGAGCAACTTTTCGGAGTCGTTTTTCGATCAGACGATTGCGGTCGATCCCGCCGACCCGACCGGCGCAACCGTTGTGTTTGGCGGCGTCGGAATCTACAGCTCGACCAACGGCGGGAAAACCTGGACGTCGCTCGCGCCGAGCGGCGGAACCCATTCGGATCAGCACGCGATCGCGTTCGATCCCGCGAGCGCCCACAGTTTCTATCTCGGCAACGACGGCGGGCTCTATCGCTTCGCCGCCGGCACGCAGACGTGGGCGGCGCTCAATACGAGCATCGGAGTCGCGCAGGCGCAGTCGGTAGGTCCTCATCCGACTAACAGCAATGTCGTGCTGGCGGGATTTATCGACAACGGCACCGCGCTCTACAACGCCACGCAGCCGCCGGCGTCGAGCTGGAGCGAGGTGGACAACCTCGACGGCGGATTCGCCCTGTTCGACCTCGTCAATCCGCTGTTCGCCTATCACTCGTTCGCGACCACTGCGGCCGGGCCGTGGGTCTCGCGCTCGACCAACGGCGGCGCCACCTTCAGTTCCGCCGCTTCGAGCGCGGCGCTGCAGACGGCGATGGCGACGGCGGGCGACCCCGGTGCGGCTTATTTCCCGCCGCTGGCAAGCGACCCGGCCGTCGCCGAGCGCGTCTTATTCGGCGCGCATTCGGTTTACGTCTCGAATGACGGGATGGCGACGTGGGCACAGCAGACGACGCAGGATTTGACCGGCGGCTGCAACAGCGGCGAGTGCGCGCTCGAGGATCTCGAGATCGCGCCGTCCGACGACACCAAGGCCTACGCGCTCGCGATGGAGACCAGCACGACGTTTCGTCCGACGCCGTTCCAAATTTTCACCACCGACCAGGCCAACCTTCAGGTCAGCGCCGCCCAGCCCGGTGGCGCCGAGTGGATCGACAAGACCTCGCAACTGCCGCCGATCGTATTTCCCAACGCGACGCAGGCGACCGGAATCGCCGTTGACCCGTTCCTCTACAGCACCGCCTGGCTCAGCCTTTCGGGGTTCACGGCGGCGACCGGCATGGGCCACATTTTCGTGACGACCGATTTCGGCGGCACCTGGACAGAGGCCGATGGCAATCCGACTCTGCAGAGTCCGCCGCCGGCGAATGCGCTGCCCGACGTTCCAGTGTTGCGATTAATTGTCGATCGCAACGACCCCACGGCCATGACCGTGCTGGCGGCGACCGACATTGGCGTCTTCAGAACGACCGACGGCGGCAACACCTGGGCGCCGTTCAACCTCGGTGTAATTCCCGCCGTCGCCGTCTTCGATATCGAGCAGAATTTGAGCGGCGTGGTCTTCGCGGCCACTCACGGCCGCGGGATATTCGAGCTGTCCGGCGAGGGCTCGCCCGGCTCGACGCCTGTGGCAACGCCGACTGCCGCCGCTTCCGCAACCGGCACGCCTACGCCGACCTCGTCAATCACGGCGACTGCGACGCGCACCGGCACTCCGTCACCGACCGGGACGCCTACTCCATCCTCGACGCCCACCGCGACCGCGACGCCCACCGCAACTTCAACCCGCACTGCGACCGCAACCGCCACCTCCACCGCTACTGCGACCGTGACCTCAACCGCGACCGGGACGCCTATCGCGACCAGCACGGCGACCGCAACGCTCACGCCGACGCCGATGCCTACTGTGGCGGCGGTGCTGGCGGTCTCGCCAAGCTCAGCCACCTTCTCCGCGAAGTTGGGCAGGAAGAGCAAGGCGAAAAAAGTTACCGCGGCCAACCAGGGCAAAGTGTCGATTTCGCTGATGGGCGCGCAGGTGACCGGCGACTTCGCACTCTCGAAGGTTTGCGGCTCGACGCTGAAGCCAAAAAAGAAATGCACCTACTCGGTGGTCTTCGCTCCGACCGCGACAGGAGTCAGCTCCGGCACCCTCACGATCAACAACAACAGTTCGAGCGGCCCGCGAACGGTGGATCTGTCGGGAACCGGCCAGCAGCCGGCTAAGTGATAGCGCGATACTCGCTCTCGAGAATCCCCATCACGATCGTGTCGCGATATCCGCCGCGGTAAAACCGATCCTCGCGGAGCACGCCCTCGCGCTTGAATCCGCATTTTTCGTACGACGCGATCGCGCGTTGATTGTAGTCGTACACATGCAGCCAGAGCCGATGGAGATTCATCTTGTCGAATCCAAGACGCAACATGACGCGCATGGCGTCGGTGCCGTAGCCGCGGCCCCAGTAAGACTTATCGCCGATCGTGATCCCGAGACCGGCGCTGCGATTCAGCCAGTTGATCGCGTGAAACGCGGTACCGCCGAGATATTTGCGGTCTGCCAGAGTCTCGATCACGAAGCTCTTGTCGGTGTCCGAAGAGTTCGCGGCCGCCTCGATAAACTTTTCCTCCGCGATCGACGACACCGGATAGCTCAGCATCCCGCCGGCCAGAAAATCTATTACTTCCTCGTCGTTGATCCACTTCATTATCGAATCGAGATCCGAATTCTCGTATGCCCTCAGCCTGACCAGCTTGCCTTCCATGTCGATCTCCTTGCGTCCACAAAAAAGAAAGGCGGCCCGATTTCCGGGCCGCCTCTCGTCGATTACTACGTTGAAAGTTGCTAGCCCTTGGGCAATCCGAGCACGCGCTCGCCGATGATGTTGTGCTGGATTTCGCTGGTGCCGCCCGCGATCGTCAGCGCCCGCGACGCCAGCATCCGGTACGACCACTTGCCCTTGTCGAGCGCATGCGGCGCCTTGAATTCCATCTGGCTGTACGGCCCCAGCATCTCCATCGCGAACTTGTTCATCCGCAAATTCAGTTCGCTGGTGCATAGCTTGAGCACCGAGCCTTCCGGCCCCGGCGGCAGACCCTTGAGCCTGCGCGTCAGTTGGCGAAAGCCCGTGTAGCGCAGCGCGGCCGCCTCGCACGCGAAACCGCCGAGACGCTGGCGCACGCTGGTGTCTTCCCACGCCGTGTGCCCGTTGCTGCGGACGCTCTTCGCGAGATCGACCAGCTCCCTGACCTGGCCCATCATGTCGCGCCCGCCGCCGATTCCCGACCGCTCGAACATCAGCGTCGTGATCGCGACCTGCCAGCCCTGGTTCTTCTCGCCGATCAGATTCTTCTTCGGCACCTTCACGTCCTCGAAGAAGACCTCGTTGAAGTTCGCGTCGCCGGTGATCTGCACCAGCGGGCGCACGGTTACACCGGGACTGTGCATATCGACCAGGATGTAGCTGATGCCCTTGTGCTTGGGCGCTTCGGGATCGGTGCGCACCAGCAGGATACACATGTCCGCGTGATGCGCGTCCGACGTCCACACCTTCTGCCCGTTGACGATAAAGTAGTCGCCTTCCTCGACCGCGCGCGTCTGCAGACCTGCCACATCTGACCCGGCGCCGGGCTCGGAATATCCCTGGCACCACAGCTCGTCGGCCGAGAGAATCTTCGGCACGTGCTTTTTCTTTTGCTCCTCGGTGCCCCAATGGATGATCGTCGGACCGACCAGCATGATGCCGAGTCCGTTGACCAGCATCGGCGAATTAACCTTCGCGAGCTCCTCGTTGTAAATGATCTGCTGCGTGAGCGTCGCGCCGCGGCCGCCGTACTCCTTGGGCCAGCCGATTCCGACCCATCCGCCCGCGTGCATCTTCTTGTGCCACTCGAGCCGCCGTTTCCAGTCGTCGGCGCTGCTCTCGCGCATGAACTCGCCTTCGCTGTCGCCGCCGCCCTCGGTCTTGCCGGCCTTGGGCAGGTTGGCCTTGAGCCAGCCGCTGAACTCCGCGCGAAACACCTCGTCTTCGGCGCTGAACTTGAAATCCATTAATTCCTCCGATGGGGACTCGCGCGATGCCAACTTCCTGGCCGCGCCCACGACGAGCGTCAGCCGGCGGCCGCGGTCCCTAACGCTTGTTATATAGAACGCGCGCGCAGGCCATTCAAGAACGCGAATAAACGTCCGGGTTCACGATTTCCATCATGATCGGCGACGGATTATCGACCGGCTTGAAGCCGAACTGCGCATACAGCCCGTGCGCATCGCGCGTGCCGAGACTCCAGCGCCGCAGTCCCTGCAAATCCGGATGCGCCATGATTGACGCCATCAGTTCTTTGCCGAGTCCGCGCTCGCGGTAAGGCTCGAGGATGAAAACGTCGGCGATGTACGCGAACGTCGCGAAGTCGGAGATGATGCGTGCGAAACCGACCTGCTCGGTGCCGTCGTAAACGCCGAAGCATAGCGAATTTTCGATCGAGCGCACGACGGTCGCACGCGGAATTCCCGCCGCCCAGGACGAGCGCGCGAGAAACCGGTGAATTACATCGATGTCGAGCTTCGATCGATCGGTACTGATAAGGAATCTGCCCATCTCCATCACCACCATCGCTGTCATGTGACTCTTGCTCCTCGGTTCAAGGGCAACAGATACTCCGTCACGTGCACCGGCATCGGTGTCGAGCCATCGAGCCGCGCGTCGGCGACCGGCGCCAATGTCTTCATCGCAAACGGAATCTGTCCCGCCCAGATCGGCATCGCATAGTCGGCTTCGTCATCGAGCGGGTCGCCGCTGCGCAGTTTCGCCGACGCCTCGACGATTGGAATCGACAGAACCGATGTGGCTGCCAGTTCCTTCTCATTGGGATGCCGAATATGGTCCCAGCGGCCCGGTGCCACGTGATCGATCAGCCCCTTCATCACTACGAACTTTTCAGCCGGGTCGGTGACCAAAGTCCCCGCGCCAAGGATCACCACCGAACGGTAATTGACCGAATGATGGAACGCGGAGCGCGCGAGCACGAGGCCGTCGATATGCGTCACCGTGACTGCGATGGGCGTCCCGTCGACCGCGGCGCCAAGCATTCGGCTCGCGGCCGAGCCGTGAATGTAGAGCCGGTCGGCGATACGGACGTGCAACGTGGGAATCACGTAGGGTTGCCCCTCAAGCGCAAAACCGACGTGGCACACGAGCGCGGTATCGAGAATCGAATAGATGGCGTCGCGGTCGTACGACGCGCGCTTGGGGATGCGCTTGACGCGGGTGCGCGCGGTCGGCGCGACCGCGTTTTTCGGTGAATCCAACCTGTCCGCCCGCACCGACCGGCTCTGTATCTCTTCCATCTGCCTCGCCTCTTTGTTACAGTACGTAACTATGAACGTATCGGTACAATATCAAATCCGCGGAGATTCAAGCAACCAGATCGCCGCCAGCATCGAAAATGGAATCCGCGCCGGCAAGTTGCAGGTCGGAGAACGGCTGCCGACCGTGCGCGCGCTGGCCACCAGGCTCCGCGTCAGCCCGACTACCGTGGCAGCGGCTTACAACGCGCTGCGCGTGCGCGGGTTGGTGCACGGCTCGGGCCGTCGCGGGACGGTCGTCAACCGCCGGCCGCCGTTGTTGACGCGCGCGATCTTCCCGCCGCCCGCGCCCGGTCTGCGTAATCTCGCGGAAGGCGGTCCGGACCCGGCGATGCTGCCCAAGCTTAAGCCGTATCTCGCGCGGCTTGATGGGATACCCGGCAAATACGGCGACGCGGAGAATCGTGCCGCGCTAATTAAACTTGCAGCGCGGCAATTCAAAAGCGACGGCGTCGCGGCCGACTCGATTGCCGTCGTCAGCGGCGCGCTCGACGCCGTCGAGCGGGTACTGCAGGCGCACCTGCGGCCCGGCGACATCGTCGCGGTCGAAGATCCGAGCTACACCGGCGTGCTGGACCTAGTGGCGGCGCTGGCTCTCGTGACGGAGCCGGTCGCGATCGATGATTCCGGACCGATTGCCGCGGATTTGAGGCGCGCGCTCAAACTTGGCGCGAAGGCGTTCATCCTCACGCCGCGCGCGCAGAATCCCAGCGGCGCCGCGCTCGATCGCAAACGCGCCGGTGAGTTGAAACATGTGCTCGCCGCGTTTCCCGATGTCGTGCTGATCGAGGACGATCACGCGGGTCCCGTGTCCGGCGCGCCCGCGATCACGTTGTCGGCGGGGCGCGAGCTGTGGGCGACGGTGCGGTCGGTGTCGAAGTCGCTCGGCCCCGATTTGCGCGTGAGCGTGATGGCCGGCGACGCGCTGACCGTTGCGCGAGTCCAGGGGCGGCAGAGTCTTGGCCCGCGATGGGTCAGTCATGTCCTGCAGGACCTCGTCGCGATGATGTGGGCCGATGCCGCGACGCCGGCGCTCTTGCAGAAGGCTGCCGACACTTACGTGCATCGCCGGCGCGCGCTGATCGAAGCGCTCGCGCATCACGGAATCGAGGCGCGCGGGCGCTCGGGCCTGAACGTCTGGGTTCCGGTCGCGGAAGAAGCAGGGGTGGCGAACGCGATGGCGGCGAAGGGATGGGCGATTCGCGCCGGCGAGTGTTACCGAATCAAAAGCCCGCCCGGAATCCGCGTGACGGTATCGACCCTGCCCCCCGAAGACGCGCACAAGTTCGCCGCCGACCTGGCCGAGTCGATACGGCCGCGCACGCGTGCGCAATCGGCGTGAGCACAGGGACAAGTCCGCGCACCCGGGTTTGGCGGGATACGGGGCAAAGTGCGAGAATGGCGGTGCATCGGCGCCGATCCGCCTCGTGGTTAGGCGAACCGAACGAAGTGTGGGCGACGATCTTTACCGCACGTGCATCGAAGATTGCGGCAATCCGAAGATCCGAAACTAGGCGGCGCCAGTAGCACGCGACGGATCGCCGGCCCCGCCTCCGCGCTCGCCGCAGGTGTGCTGCTGCTGGTTGTTCTCCAAAGCGTTTCCAGGGGACTGGATTATCAGGGAGTAATCCACGCGCTTCGCGCAACGCCGCGCGCCCTCGTCTTCATTTCTATCGCGCTGACTGTTCTGAGCTACCTTGCGCTGGTGGCGCGGGACCTCTGCGCGCTCAGCTACGTGGGTGTCACCGTCTCGACCTCGGCTGTGCTGCTCGCCTCATTCTGCGGGTCGGCACTGGGCAACGCGGCCGGGTTTCGGGCGCTGACTGCCGACGCGGTTCGCGATCGGGTTTACGGCGCGGCTGGGGTGCGGCCAGAGCAGACCGCCCGGGTGATCCTCTTCAGCAACGCGGCTTTTGGGATTGGCCTTGGGGTGTTCATGGCCGGGGCCGCGATGTTGGCGGGACCGGCGATGGGCCGAATTTTACCAATCCCGCCCGTGTGGCTTCGATGCGAGGGGGCTGCGTTGTTGCTGGCGATCCTTGCGCTCCCGCTGTGGAGCGCGTGGCGGCGCGAACCGGTCAAGCTTGGGCGGCTCTCGCTCGAGATGCCTTCGCTTGGGAACATGATTCTTTATTTCATTGCGAGCACAGTTGACCTGGCCGCGGCCGCGGCCGCGTTATGGTTTCTCCTGGCGCGCGGAGGACTGGACTTCTTCAGCTTTGCGGCGATCTTCTCGGCGGCCACCGCACTTGGGGTGATCAGCAGGCTTCCGGGTGGCCTTGGAGTTTTCGAGGTCGTGATCCTGCTGGCGCTCAGGGGGATCGTGCCGGCGGACGAGATCGCGGCGGCGTTGCTGATCTATCGCGGCGTCTATTTCGTTCTGCCGCTGGTGTTGGCCGCGGCCGTGCTGGCGGGACTCGAATTGTGGGGCGCGACCGGCCGTTTCGGCTCAAAGGCGGCGGAGCGCCTCTCGGTTGGAGCGGGACTGATCGCGCCGATTTTTCTGACTGTGGTCACCTTCGCGGTCGGCGCGATGCTGGTCGCATCGGGCGCGACGCCGGCGCTGGATTGGCGGCTGGCGGCGCTGCAAGCTGTGCTGCCGCTATGGGCGGTTGAGATATCGCATCTGCTGGCGACGCTGGCGGGAGTGTTTCTGCTGTTCGTGGCGCGCGGCCTGTACCATCGGATGGACGGCGCATGGTGGCTCGCGCTGATCGTCACGCTGGCCGGCATCGTCTTCAGCCTCGCAAAGGCGCTGGCATTCGGCGAGACTGCGGCGCTGGTCTTCCTGCTGGCGCTGTTGCTGGCGACACGACGCCAATTCACGCGTCCCGCGGCGTTCCTGCATCAGCCGTTCAGGCTCGGCTGGTTCATCGCGATCGCCGTGGTCATGGCCGGCGCGACCGGGATACTGCTGTTCGCCTTTCGCGACGTGCCCTACCGCCACGAGATATGGTGGCAGGTCGAGTTCGACGCGCAGGCTTCAAGGTCGTTGCGTGCTCTGCTTGGAGCGTCGATTTTTGCGCTGGGGATTTCGCTCTGGCAGTTGATGCAGACAGCCCCGGGTCAGGTCGAGCCGCCTTCGGCGGAAGAGTTATCGCGCGCGTTGGCAATCATTCGGGCGCAGGACCGCAGCGCCACGATGCTGGCGTTGATGGGTGACAAGAGCTTCCTGTTTTCCAGCTCAGGCAAGTCGTTCCTGATGTATGCCAAGCGCGGCAGGAGCTGGGTTGCGCTGTTCGACCCCGTCGGACAACGCAAGGAATGGCCGGAGCTGGTTTGGCGCTTCGTCGAACTCGCGGATGACCACGGCGGACGGGCTGCCTTCTACCAGGTCCGCCCCGACAACCTGCCGCTTTACCTGGACGCGGGCCTCAGAGTCGTCAAGGTTGGCGAGGAAGCCTGCATCGACCTGGACCAATTCAACCTGGAGGGCTCGGAACGCTATGGACTCCGTCAGGCAATCAAGCGCGGTGAACGGGAGGGACTGATGTTTCAGATCCTGTCGCCACGGACGGCATTCGAGAATGGCGGTGTCTTGAATCAGATTTCGGAAAGGTGGCTTACCCGGCATAGCGCCGCCGAACGGCGATTCTCAGTCGCGGCCTTCGAGCCGCGGTTTATCGCGGCGCAGTCGGCGGCGCTCGCGCTGCGGCATGGCGAGCCGCAGGCCTTTGTCACCTTTATGACGACGGATTTGCACAGCGAGGCGACGATCGGACTCATGCGGCAGGTGCCGGACGCGCCACCCTACACCATGGAGTTCATGTTCACGCAGTTGGCGCTGGAGCTGAAAGCTCGCGGCTACAAGATGTTGAGCTTGGGCATGGCGCCGCTGGCGGGAATAGGACGGACGCCGCTTTCGTCGAAATGGAATCGGCTCGCGGGCCTCTTATGGGAGCATGGCGGACCGATTTACAATTTTCGTGGCCTGCGCAGTTTCAAGAACAAGTTTCGTCCATCCTGGGAACCCCGCTACCTGGCCGCTTCCGGCACTATCGGTCCATTCATCAGTCTTGCGGACGTTGCCGCGCTCGCCAGCAGTCACGGCCGGGACTCCTCGGCCGCATGACGGGACTGAGTCGCGCGTTCGCGGCGATCGCGGTCGTCTGCTGCATCGGCGCTTCGCCGGCATACGCCATCGATGCGGGCCGCCTTGGCAGCGTCAAAATAGTCGAGCCGCCGGGTCCGGCACGCGGCGTGGTCATCGTGTTTTCCGGAAAAAAAGAATGGTCGGCAAAGGACGAGGCCGCCGCTCAGGCGATTGCGAAGGGAGGGGCGCTGGTAGCCGAGGTTGACAGCCGCGAGTATTTGAATCGTCTCGATAAGCTCAAGGAGAGCTGTCACGAACTGGTATTCAACGTCGAATGGCTAAGCCGCGATCTTCAGCGGACGCGGAAGTTCCCGAAATACCTGACGCCGATCGTCGCAGGAATCGGCGAGGGCGGCACGCTCGCCGGAATAATCCTTGACGAAGCTCCGGCCGTCACGATCGCCGGAGCAGTGTCGCTCGATCCCACCGAGACGATCGCGACCCGGCGCCCAATCTGTTCAGACGTGAAGGCGACGGCCCTGCGGCATCGCAGATTTCGCTACGGCGCTCCAAAGAAACTGGCCGGCTTCTGGGCGGTCGGCCTAACCTCGCGATCAGGTCGGGCCGATCGCGCCTATATGATGAAATTGCACCGTGAAGGCGCGCCCTTCGAACTCCGCCAAATCGCGGCGGATTCGACGCCGGGCGACGCGCTCCTGTCCATGATCGAGCCGCATCTTGCGAAACTCGCTCGAGCGGCCGTCAGCGCACCCGCGGCGATGGTTGATATTTCCGATTTGCCGATCGCCGAGCTGCCAGTCGAACATCCGGGCAAGCTGATGGCGGTGGTGTTATCGGGCGACGGCGGATGGCGGGATCTCGACAAGACGATCGCGGAAGACCTTCAGCGGCAAGGTGTCCCCGTCGTTGGGCTGGACAGCCTGCGATATTTCTGGAGCAAGAAAACCCCGGATCAAACGGCAGCCACGGTCGCTGCTCTGATCGAAACGTTCACGGCCCGGTGGCATGCCGACGAGGTTGCGTTGATCGGCTACTCGTTCGGCGCGGATGTCATGCCGTTCGTCTACAACCGATTGCCCGAGAACCTGCGAGCACACGTGGCATTGCTGGCGTTGCTCGCATTTTCGAAGTCTGCGGATTTCCAAATCACTGTGCGAGGATGGCTGGGCGAGCCGCCTGGCGCCGACGCGATTGCGTCATTGCCCGAAGCAGACAAGATTTCGCCGCGGTTGATGCAATGCTTTTATGGACACGACGAAACGGATACCGCCTGCCCCGCCCTCGCATCGCGAGGGGTCGAAACCTACCGCAGGAACGGCGCTCATCACTTCGATGGCGATTACCAGGCCCTCGCCGACTTGATACTGCAGGGCTTCAAGAATCGCCTCTCAGCGGCGCGGCCTCTCCCCGCAAATCAGGGAGAAGCCGCCCACGGAGGTACATAGGAGAAGCGCGCTGGGAGGAGTATGCGGCCCCGACCCTTTCCCATGAAGGAAGGGTCAATCGGGATCGGAAATTATTCGAGGCGCCAGAGGGAGCGGGCTGCGGTGGCGGAACGCTCTACGAACTTCTTGCCGTACTCGATTTGTGCGTCGAAAATCGGCGCGAGCGGCGTCTCCTTGGCCCACTTGGTGGCCGAGGCCTGCATATCAATCGCCTGCTTGGCGACTTTCTCGCTGGTGTCGATGTACCAGGCGGCGAATTTCTTCGCGCCCTCGACCGTAAACAGGCTGCCCATGCTGGTTAGACCCTCGAACATTGAACCGTTCTCTTTTTCTGCCATCGCTTCGTCTCCTGCTTGTCGGCGCGACTCAAGCCCGCCGGCTGGTTTACTAACGTTAGTCGTCGAAATTGTTTTGGCTGCGGCGCCGATCGCGTCGGCGATCTTCTGCGACGCTATATTTCCTTTGAACCCTTTTTCAGTCCGTTTCTTCGATCGCTTGCGCGGCGAACCCGGAGGTTTGGTTTCTTCAGTCATCGCGTGCCGCCAGCCAATTCGTGATTTGGGGCCATAGCCGCTTGAGCGAGTCGGCGCTAATCGCCGCGCCCATGTGACCGGTCGGATAGTGCAGGTTCTGCTTGTCGTCGCTCGACACCAGCTCGGGCAGCGGCTCGCTCGACGCGGGATTGACGATATCGTCGCGGTCGCCGATTACGTTGAGCAGCGGGCACATGATGCGCGTGAGGTCCGCAATCGATTCGCCGACTTTCATCGTGCCTTTCATCAGCGAGTTCTCGCGCCACATCTCGGAGGTCTCAAGGAAGATTCGACCAGCCATCGGCACGTCGCTATGGAGCCATCGCTCGAATAGCTTGAACGTGTCCAGATAGCCGGGGCGCGCCGAGCTGCGGTATGCGCCGACGAACTTGTCGAGCAGGTGATGCGTGGGCGCGAGCGTGTTGAAGAACGAGTACATCATCCAGGCCGGCGCGTTGCCGTAGAGATCGACGATCGTTTTGGCGCTGCGCGTGGTCATCGCGGCCGTCAGGTGCTCGATCGGCAACTGGCGCGGGCTGGTGTCGAGCGGAATCGTTAGGGTGATGAGATTCTTGACGTTGCCGCTGTGCAATGCGCTGTAGATAAGGCCGAGCAATGCGCCGAAGCAGTAGCCCAGGATCGAGATCTGCTGGATGCCGGTGTAAATCTGGATGGCGCGGACGGCGTTGGCGATATCGGTGTTTACGTACTCGTCGAAGCCGTGATCCTTGTCGCCCGCGCGCGGCGGTATCCAGTCGATCAGGTAAACGTCGAAGCCCTGCTTGACGAGATATTCGACGACGCTGCGGCCCGGCTGGAGGTCGAGGATGAAGGGGCGCTTGATGAGCGAGTAGATCAGGAGCAGGGGCACGGCTTTCTTGTTGGCGCCGCGCGCCTCGTAGTGGCGCAGCCGCACCAGGCCCGACTCGTAGATGACGCGCGAGCGCGTCGCGGGCGGCGGGTCGTCCATGGTGGCGCCGAAGCCGGTGCGAAACGCGTCGAGCGTCCGCATCGTGCCTTCCATCCAGAGCGAGGCGATTTCGTTAATTGCCGACATCTTCACTCAGCTCCATCGGATCCGCGCCGGGCCATCCCGACCAGACCGAGAATTGGTAAACGCTGGTCTTCTTGGCCGGTACGGTCGAGGGATCGACGAGGGCCGCGGGATGTCCGTTGGTTTTGCGAGCGGAAGTTTTTTCGTCGGCTTGCTGGGTTACGATCGACTCGCGGACCGCAATGTGAAGTTCGCTGGCGAAGTCGTCCTTCGAGTCGCGCTCGGCGACGGCGTCGCGCAATTCCTCGCGCATCGCGCGTACGTCGCCGCGAATCGCCTCGACCTCAGCCGCCGACGGCAGGCCGACCGCAGGCCACAGCGCCGAGAAGAACGCGCCCGCGACGGCGGTGTTGAAGCGCTGGTATCGCAGCATGATATCGATCGCACCGCCGAGCACCTGGCCGACGGTGGGACTGGTGAGGACGCGATTGGTGGCGTTGTTGGCAGCGCCGATAACGGTGTCGTACGCTTTCCAGCCAAGCTCACGAACCTGGCGATCGATTCCCTTGCCGGCGATATCGGCCACCATCCGCTTTACTTTGGCGGTCGGCGGCTCGGGCATCAGGCATTGTGCGAGTTTCAAAATCTCGTCGGAAAAAGTCGAGTCGGTGGAATTCAGTTTGCTCCTTGGGTTGTCGTTGTTGGTGGCCATCGGGGATTCCTCTCAGGTTCAGTGAACGTATGCCTCAGTCTTGGCTAAGTAAGTTGCGGTAATATGACAGTTAGGTCAAGCATTAGATACACTTACGTTTGTCGCAGGTGTGACAAAAGGGGCAAATCGGGGAGAAAAATCGCGCACACTGTCACATTCGCGACAATTACGTCGATTGTGGTAGGCATCGAGTGTACTGCGAGCGCCCCTAACCGACGCTCGCGAAGCTCGTCGATCTCTCCTGCGGGAAAGTTGTGATGGGGAAATATGGCGGCGGAAGGCAATGTAGATCCTAAATCGCTCACGCGCCTCAAGTCGCTGGCGTGGATGCATCCGGAGCAGGCGCGGCAATTGGCGGCGGCGTCCGCGCCGCTCAAGGTGCCGCGCGAAGGCGCGATTTTCAGCGAGGGCGAGGCCTCGAGCCACGTCTACATCCTGCTGTCGGGCGTGGCGAAGCTCTGCTACGTGAATCGCGAGCAGCGCGTACTCGTGGGATTCGTCGGACCGGGTGAGGTGTTTGGATTGTCGTCGCTGCTGCCGCAAACCACGCGGCCGTTTCGATGCGAGGCGTACAGCGATTGTCTCGTTGCGGTGGTGAAGCCGGAAATTTTTGTGGATACTGTCCTCGGCGTTCCGCTTGAGCGCCTGAGTATAATCCTCGACGCGACGGTCGGGCGATGGTGGGGAATGCTGGTGCGCTATGCGAACTTCGTGGGGCTGGGACTGCGCGAGCGGCTGGCGGGGGCGCTGCTCGAGTTGGCGGAAAAATTCGGCGTGCGCGATTCGCGCGGCACGCTGCTGACGATCAAGCTGACCCATGCGGATTTGGCGGAGCTGGTGGGTGCGTCACGGCAGCGCACGACCGAGCAGCTCAACGACTTCGAGCGCGAGGGCGTGATTACTCGCGAAGGACGGCGGCTGATAATCGTGCCGGAGAAATTGTGGCAGCTCGCGCAGATGCCGCATCCGAATTGAACTGCGGGAAAACAAAACGATGGCAGCGGATAAATTCGTCAACGCGAACGGGCTTCGGCTTCACTACCTGGATTACGGCAACGAGGGCGCGCCGTGGGTCGCCTGCGTCCATGGCCTGACCGGCAACGCGCACAACTTCGACGCGCTCGCGGCGCATCTGGCGGCGAAGTATCACGTGATTTCGGTCAACGTGCGCGGGCGCGGCGACAGTCAGTGGGGTCCGCCGACCGAATATCTCAATCAGAATTACGTGACCGATCTGGCGAAGATGCTCGAGGAGTTGGGCGTTGCACGCGCAAGCCTGATCGGCACGTCGATGGGCGGGATAATCTCGATGATGTACGCGGGCGGATGGCCCGAGCGAGTCGAGCGGCTGGTGATCAACGATATTGGGCCCGAGATCGATCCGAAGGGCGCGGCGCGAATCGCGGGTTACGTCGGCGAGGCGCCCGAGCGATTCAAGGACATCAACGAAGTCGTGGAGTACTACAAGAAAAATTATCCGCCGATGGCGAAGTTGGCGAACAGCGTCGTCGCCGATCAGGTGAAGTGGTCGGTCAAGCCGGATGCCGATGGCGAGCTGGTTTGGAAGATGGATCCCAACGTGCGGCGGCCGCTGCGCGGCGCCACCGCGCAGCAACGATTCGATTTGTGGGTGCCGTATGCGCGCATCGTGTGCCCGACGCTAATCGTGCGCGGCGCGGACAGCGACATCCTGGACAGCGCGACGGCGAACCGGATGTGCAAGGTGCACAAGCGCGCGAAGACCGTCGAGGTGCCGGGTGTGGGTCACGCGCCGTCGTTGACGGAGCCCGAGTCGCTCGCCGCCATCGAGGAGCTTTTCGGGACCTGAAATCTACTTCTGTGCGATCCTGAGCGAAGCGAATCCTTGCCTCGCCCGTTTGAGGGGAGAGGCCGACGCTCGTCTTCGAGCGGCGGGTGAGGGACCAAATTTTCCGAGATTGCGGATGTGCTGCGCAACAGACAATCGCGCCGCACAAATGTCCCTCACCCTAACCCTCTCCCCACGTGGGGCGAGGGAATTGGAAGGAGGGGAATCAAACCAGATTGGATCAGTGCGGGAATTCCACCATCACCTTCGCGCGAGTGCCGGGACGCTTCAACTCGGTAAACATCGCGGGCACTTCGTCAACGTTGATCACGTCGGTGATCATCGGTGTCGCGTCGATTGTGCCGTTGGCCAGAGCGTCTATCGTCTCCTGGAATTCGCTGCGGGTGTAGGCGAGCGCGAAATTGATTTGCAGTTCTTTCATCACGCAGGTCAACGGGAAGATGCTGTCTGACTCCAGGCATACGCCGATAACGACCACCTGGCCATGTCGCCCGACCATCCCGATCGCGGCGCCGAGCGTCGATTTCACGCCGATACATTCGAAGACGACATCGGGCGCTCGCCCGGTGATCGATTTGACTGCGTCGGCGGGATCGCTTTCCGTCGGATTCACGACCGCGCTGGCGCCCAGTTTCATCGCCAGCTCAGTGCGGCCGGGGGCGAGTTCCGACACGACGACCGCGCTCGCGCCCTTGGCCTTGGCCCATATCAACGTTGAGAGGCCGATCGGCCCCGCGCCCATCACGACTACTCCCATCCCCGGCTCGATCGACGCGTGGTTCACGCCGTGGAGACCGACCGAGAGCGGCTCGACCAGCGCGCCGGCGCGGGAGCTGACGTTGGCGGGAAGCTTGAGCAGGCTCGCCGCGCTGCATGCGACGAACTCGGCGTAAGCGCCGGGTAGCTGGCCGAGTCCGAGGCTGCGGAGCCTGGAACAATGCATCGCGTCGTCGCGTTGGCACCATGCGCACACGCCGCACGCGAAGTACGGCAGCGAGGTGACCCGATCGCCGAGCTGGTAGCCGTTGACGTTGGGCCCCATCGCGTGAATCTCGCCGCAGAATTCATGGCCCATCACGGTGTCGGCCGCCATTCCGATTCCATATTGGACGGCGTGCAGATCAGAACCGCAAATTCCGCAGTTGTGCACCTTGAGCACGACTTCGCCCGCGCCGGCGATGGGATTGGGCACGTCGATCACGGCCATCTCGTCTCTTTTCTTGAACACCGCTGCTTTCATCGCCAACCAACCTTTCTTCGAACGCGCGAAGCGAACAAAGGGCGCTTACTTTTGCTGTATCAGTTCGATCTTGTAGCCGTTGGGATCCTCGATAAACGCAATCGCTGTGGTCCCGTGCTTCATCGGGCCGGGCTCGCGCACGACGTTGACACCCTTTTGCTTGAGCTCGGCGCAGGTTTTGTAAATGTCATCGACGCCGAGCGCGACGTGTCCATAGGCGGTGCCGATTTCATACTTCGAGGTTCCCCAATTCCAGGTCAGCTCGATGACGGCGGTTTCTTTCTCGTCGCCGTAGCCGACGAAGGCCAACGTGAACTCGCCGCCGGGAAAGTCGTGCTTGCGCAGCAGTTTCATCCCGAGCTTGTCGCAGTAAAACTTGAGCGACTCGTCGAGGTTATTCACTCGGAGCATCGTGTGCAGAAGGCGCATGCGCTTATCCTCTCGGCTTTTCCGATTTGTCGCGAGCGCGGCGGGAGTCGATCGCCCGGTTTAGCTCGCCCTTGATTTCGGCGAAGACGTCTTCGGTCGGCGCGATCCCTGCGGCCTTCATCCGCTCGACCAGTTCGTAGCGCTCGAGCGCGAGCATCTGCTTGGCTTCATGCTCATGCAGGCGCTTGACCCGCACCAGTTCGAGGATCGCGAGCTCGCGCACGCGTGCAGCGAAGTCGAACTCGGTAAACTGGGCGTCGAAGAGGTCGTCTGGTAGATCGAGTTTCAGATTCACAAAGTGCTCAGTCTCCGACTCTCCGCAATCGGGAAAGTATTGTCAATCGGTGGAGAGGAGGAGCAGCCTTTGCAGAGTACCGGGCTAATGTTTTAAGTTCATGCGCGAGAATAGTTTGCCGATCGTCAACAGCCGGTACAGGCCGTCGAGCCGTGCCAGGAGAATTGCGCGATGGATTTCAATTTCAATCCCGAAGACGAAGCGTTCCGGATGGAGTTTCGCGAGTGGCTCAACGCCAACAAGCAGTTCGCGCCGCATATGGGCGAGACCACGATCGGAATGGCCGAGGGCCGCGGCGAGTTCGACCAACAGAAGCGATGGGCGAAAAAGATGGCCGAGGGCAGGTGGCTCGCGCCGAGCTGGCCGGAGAAATACGGCGGACGCGGCGCCGGCATCCTGCAGAACATCGTCTACGGCGAGGAGCTCGCGCGCGCGGGCGTCACCGCACCGATGATCGGGATGGGCATCAGCTTGTTCGGGCCGACGTTGTTGCATTGGGGGACCGAGGAGCAGAAGCAGCGCTTTATCCCGCCGATCATGAAAGCCGAAGAAATCTGGTGCCAGGGATATTCCGAGCCGGGTTCGGGCTCCGACCTCGCATCGCTGCAGACGCGCGCGGTCGAGGACGGCGACTACTTCGTCGTCAACGGGCAGAAAGTGTGGACGTCGATCGCGCAGCATGCCGACTGGATCTTCCTGCTCGTCCGCACGGACCCCGACGCGCCCAAGCACAAGGGGATCAGCTACCTGATGGTGGATATGCACAGTCCCGGTGTGTCGGTGCGCCCGCTGGTGCAGATCACGGGCAACAAGGGATTTAACGAAGTATTTTTCGAAGACGTTCGCGTGCCGAAGAAAAATCTCGTCGGTGAGAAGAACCAGGGCTGGCAGGTCGCGATTACGACGCTGATGTTCGAGCGCTCGGGCGGCGGCGGCGATCGCGGTGGAATGTCGCAAGTGCGCGAATTGACCTCGCTTGCAAAATCCCTGCAGCGCAACGGCGCGACCGCATGGGATGACGCGAGCGTGCGGCAGAAGATCGCCGAGTTCGCATGCGAGGCGACTGCGCTGCGCTACACCGGATATCGTCAGCTCACGCGGCGGCTGAAGGGGATGCCGCCGGGGCCGGAAGGCTCGATGATGAAGCTGTGCGGCACCGAATTGAACATGCGAATCCAACTATTCGCGATGGAGTTGCTCGGGCCTTACAGCCAGATGGAGTACAAGGCGCCGTTCGCGATCGACAAGGGCAAGTGGTCGTTCCGGATGTTGGCGGCGCGCGGCGGCACGATAGCTGCCGGCAGCAATCAGATCCAACATAATATTATCGGTGAGCGCGTGCTGGGACTGCCCAAGGGATGATTGAATATCCGAAATGGGTTTCATCCGTTCCCCCTTTCCAGCGTGGAAAGGGGGCGAGGGGGATAGGACGGGAGATGAGCTCCATTTCTCGGTTCCCCTTCCCATTCGTGGGAAGGGGTTAGGGGTTAGGTTCTTTTACTATTACTCTAAGGGATAGGTTCTGTATGGATTTTAACTATACGCCGGAAGACGAGGCATTTCGCGGAGAGCTGCGCGCGTGGCTCGAAGCCAACAAGAAATTCGCGCCGCCGCCCGCGAACATCATGGCCGACGAGGGCGCCGGTGACTGGGAGGCTCGCGTCAACTGGCACAAGAAGCTCAACGAGGGCGGCTGGGTCGCCGTCAACTGGCCCAAGGAATACGGCGGGCGAGGCGCTACCGTGATGCAGCGGCTAATCTATCGCGAGGAGCTCACCCGCCTCGGCCTGAGCGAGCCGTTCATCGGAATGGGTATCAGTCTGCTCGGGCCGACGCTGATGCATTGGGGGACCGAGGATCAGAAGAAAAATCACATTCCGAAAATTCTCAAGGGCGAAGAAATCTGGTGCCAAGGATATTCGGAGCCGGGCTCTGGCTCGGACTTGGCGTCGGTGCAGACGCGCGCGATCGACGACGGCGACGATTTCGTCGTCAACGGGCAGAAAGTCTGGACCTCGATGGCGCAGCATGCGGACATGATTTTCGCACTCGTGCGCACCGATCCCGACGCGCCCAAGCACAAGGGCATCAGCTACCTGCTGGTCGATATGCACAGTCCCGGCGTCACGGTACGGCCGCTGGTGCAGATGACGGGCGGCAAGGGCTTCAACGAAGTTTTCTTCGAGGACGTGCGCGTGCCGAAGAAAAATATCGTCGGCGAGCGCAACAACGGCTGGCAGGTCGCGATGACCACGCTGATGTTCGAGCGCGGCAGCGGCGGCGGCGAAGGCTACCTCGGCGAAGTGCATGAGCTGGCGCGCCTCGCCAAACGGATCCCGCGTAACGGCAGCAACGCCTGGGACGATTCGAGCGTGCGGCAACGCGTGGCGGAGTTCGCGGCCGAGGCGCTGGCGCTTCGCTATACCGGCTATCGCCAGTTGACGCGTCAATTGAAGGGACTGCCGCCGGGCCCGGAAGGCTCGATGATGAAGCTGTGCGGCACCGAGCTCGGACTCAAGATCGCGCTGTACGCGATGGAACTGCTCGGGCCGTACAGCCAGCTCGAATTCAACGCGCCGTTCGCCGTCAACAAAGGCAAATGGTCGTTCAGAATGCTGGCGGCGCGTGGTCCGACAATCTACGCCGGCACGAATCAGATCCAGCACAACATCATAGGCGAGCGAGTGCTGGGACTGCCCAAGGGCTAGGGGAAGGGTAGATCACTTAATCTAATGTGAAACCCGCGGTGGGTTTCACGCTTCCTTCGGCAGGGGTGACCCCTGCACCCGGTGCTAAGAAAGCCGGACGCGCGGCGCGTCCCCGCTATCCGGTTCCCCTTCGCGCTCAGGAAATCCGGTTCTCTTTCCCGTGCGAGAGCATTGCTGGTCCCCCTTTCCGCCCCGGAAAGGGGGCTATGGGAATAGGACAAAGGTGCGCTTCGACATTTCTTCCGGTTCCCCTTCCCGCGCGGGAAGGGGTCAGGGGTTAGGTTCTTCTCCGTCCGACTCTTGCTATCAACATTCATTACGCCAATTTTACTTTACAGTTAATTCATTTCGTGGCAGTGTCGCGCCAACGCGCAATCTGTATGCTGCTGCAACTCACCGCTTCCGCTTACTTCGACTTCCTGAATCAATTCGCTTCCCTCGCCCGTGACCCCGTCGGCTACGGCGTCGGAGTGCCGCGCGGCGACGGCCGTCCCGTACTGCTGATTCCTGGATTCACCGCGGGCGATTGGTCGCTCGGAACCCTGGCGCGATGGCTGGGGCGCGTCGGGTACAAGCCGTACCTGTCGGGAATCGATCTCAACGTCGGATGCCCGCGGCGCAAGGTGGAACTGGTTGGATGGCGGGTCGAAAAGATCGCACGCGAATCCGGCCAGCGCGTCACGATCATCGGGCATAGCCTCGGCGGCGTGCTCGGACGCGCAATCGCCGCGTCGAATCCCGCGATCGTGCGCGAAGTGATCGCATTGGGATCGCCGATTCGCAGCGGATGGACGGGAGTACACGATCAAGTGCGGCCCGCGTTGCAGGCGATCCAGACATTCTGGCAGACGTTCTCCAGCGCGCCCGCAAACTGCGGGACGATGGAATGCTCGTGCGGCATCGCCGACGCCGTGTTCGCGCCGACACCCGAGACCAGCCGCTTCAGCGCGATCTACACGCGCCGCGACGAGGTGGTGCAATGGCAATCGTGCATCGACGACACCGGGGCCAATTACGAAGTGTCGGGATTGCACGTGAGCTTGATCGTCAATCGCGAGGTCTATCGAATCCTCGGCGCCATCCTCGCGGACGCCGGATTCGAGAACGCCGCCGCTTGAACCTTTCCCGTCTCTAGTTAGTATTCATCACTGGTATTCCAACAAGAGGAGATTCCGACGTGGCAGCAGTTCGCGATTTCGCCCAGAGCAAAGATGGGGTCAAACTTCGCTACGAGATTCGAGGGAGTGGCGAGCCGGTCGCGCTCATCATGGGATTCAGCGGCTCGGGCCGCGGATGGGGCGAGGCGTTTCTCAAGCTGATGGAAGCGCGGTTCAAGATTTTCGTAATCGACAATCGCGGCACCGGTGAGAGTGACAAGCCCGACGCCGAGTTCACACTCGGCGACCTGGCCGCGGATGTCGCGGCCGTGCTCGACCATGCCAAGACGCCGCGCGCGCATATTTTCGGAATCTCGATGGGCGGGATGATCGCGCAGGAATTCGCGCTGGCGTATCCGGCGCGCACGCGCGGGCTGGTGCTCGGATGTACCAACTGCGGCGCGAGTCATTCGATTCCGGCCGATCCTGCGGCGATCGCCAACCTGATACCCGCGCCCGGCATGGATCCGCTCGAGCAGGCGCGGCGCGCATTCTCGGTCGCGTGCGGCAAGGCGTTTCTGAATTCGGCGGCGGGGCAGGCGATTCTGACGCAAGCGATGGCCGAGATGGGCAACTATCCCATCACGCCGATGCATACGTTCATGCTGCAGGGACAGGCGATTGGCGGCTTCGACAGTTTCGCGCGGCTTGGACAAATCAAGTCGCCGACACTAATTATTCACGGTGATGACGACTCGATCGTGCCGTATCCAAACGCGGAAGTTCTGCACGGTGCGATAGCGGGTTCGAAAAAGCATACACTCAAGGCTGCTGGTCACATGTTTTTCTGGGAAGTGCCCGAGGAAACTGTGCGCGTGGCGGGCGACTTCCTGGACGCGGTGAAGTAACCGCCGGAGGTTCACATGGCGAACTACGAAACCGTTATTTACGAAAAGGCCGAGGACAAAATCTACCGGCTGACGCTCAATCGGCCGGAGAAGCTCAACGCGCTCTCGCAGAAGCTGCTCAAGGAACTCGACTCGGTGATGGACGAGTACGAGTCGAATCCCGAAGCGAGCGTGCTGATAATCCGCGGCGCCGGGCGCGCCTTCTCGGCGGGATACGACTTGCAGGGCACGCAGCATCCGGGGTCAACGTTCACTGTCACCAACGACCGGATGGGGCTGCACAAAACGATCGAGCGATGGCAGCGGTTGTGGGCAATTAACAAACCGACGATCGCGCAGGTGCATGGCTACTGCCTGGCGGGCGGCACCGAGTTCGTCGGGCATTGCGATATCGTCTTCGCCAGCGAGGACGCGCAGTTCGGGCATCCTGCCGGCCGCTCGCTCGGAATCCTGCCGACGATGTCGATGTGGCCGGTGCTTATGGGTCCGCGCAAAACGAAGGAATATTTTTTCACCGGCGACTACATGTCGGCGAAAGAAGCGCTCGAGTGGCACCTGATCAATCGCGTTTTCCCCAAGGACAAGCTCGAGGAAGAGACGATGAACTACGCGCGCCGCGTCGCGATGGTGCCGGCGGAATTGTTGATGCTGCACAAGGCTGCGGTGAATCGCTACCTCGATATCATCGGGATTCGCGCGGCCGAGCAGTCGTCGGCCGACATCGACGTGATCGCGCATCAGACCGACACCGTGAAGAACTGGATGAAGGCGAGCCGCGAGAAAGGCCTCAAAGGGGCGCTCACGGAACGCGACCGTCCGTTTGCGAAGAAGGCATAGTAGAGAGACGGGTCTTCTGAGGAAGGGAATCGAGGAGGGGACAATGCTCAAACGTTCGCTGATAGTGGCCGCCGCCGTTCTTATGGTCGCGTGCAATTCCGGACCGTCACAAACCGCCGACAATACGGTCGGCGGCGCCAACATCGTTTCGTCGGCGAAATCGCCGATGGTGAAGGCGACGACGACTTTTTCGCTGGACTGGGGCAAGGATGCGAAAGCCGGGCAGGTCGCGATTGCCGACGTGATCAGCTACGGCGGACCCAAAGTGGCGATCACCGCACCCGCTGGTTGGCAACTGATTCGCGACGACTCCACTTCGTCGACGCGGCAGTCGCTCTACTGGCATGCAATCCAGGCCAACGATCCCAGCACGTCGACGTGGACATTCAGCGCGCCCGTTGATGCGCAGGGCGCGATCCTGTTGCTCGACAATGTCGCGTCAACCATGCCGGTGGATATGACCAGCGGCAACACCGGCAATGGCGGCACGGTGACAGCCAAATCGGTCGCGACCACCGCCGATGGGGCTCTGATCCTCGGCTTTTATGCAACCGACTTCCATCTCGATGGGCTGTCTCCATCGTTGCCTGCCGATACCACCGCCGTAATAAATCAGGAAGCGACCTCGAACGAATTCTGGATCCTCGCCAGCTATCAGAATCAGGCCGCCGCCACGGAGGACCAGGTCTCCAACGCCGCGCAGATCTTCAATTGGACGGCCGCGCAGGTAGCTATAAAGCGGGGCACGGCGACTCCGTGATCGACGCGGGTTCTCTTATCGCGTGAGTTAGCGTAATCGATTGTCGATGAGCGCAGCGGAGGGGGCATCGGACAGAGGCGATCGATCGCCGGCGTCGTTCATCCCTTGCGCGGCCGTCTGGCTCGGCCTCGCCGTGGTTACCGCTCTCGCAATCTACAAGCTGCGCAATTTCGATTACCCTCTGACTCCGCTGACCTGGATTCACGCGTGGCGCGCAATCTCGCCGGTGTTGCCGGATACGGCGTGGGCTGCCATCCGAGTCTGGACCTTCTGGGCGATTAGTTCGTGCGCGATCGCCGGCCTGCTGCGACGCTACGACTCCTCGATCGAAGCCGGCGACGCTATTCTCGCGGGCGCGGCCGGTCTCTGGGTTCTCGCGTACGTTCTCGGCAACCTGGTCGGGCCGTTGGGGCTGATGAGGTCGTGGTTCGTCTGGCTGCTGCTGGCCGCGGCTGTCGCGCCGCAACTCCGCGATCTGCGAGCATTCAAATTCAATCCTCCGAGCAACGGTCAGAAGCTCGCCTTGATCGCGTGGGCTCTGCTGAGCGTCTCGCTGCTGCCGCTGCAACTCGGCTCGCCCGTGCCGCCCTTCATGGATGTGCTGAATCATCCCGCCGCCGTCCAGCGCATACTCACGTTCCATCGTTATCTGCCCTTCGACAACGATCCGTACGGTGCATACGGCGCTCGCGTGCAGGCCCCGGCGCTCGAACTGTTTTACGCCGTACTCGGGCTTGGCGCCGGATCCAAAATGGGCGCACTGGCCGAAACTGCCGCGATGGTGCCGATGGCGGGGCTGATGATCTTTTCCGCCTATCGCCTCGGGCGGACCTTCTTCGGCGACAGCGCTGGCGGGATGGCGTCGCTGTTCATGTTTTTCACCTGTCTCTTCCGGCGCGAGCAGGGGATGCGCGCGACCGCGGTAGTTTTCGTGCTGGTTGGTATAGGCCTCGCCTTCTTCCTCGATTCGCGGCGAAATCGCACCTTGTTTGCATGTGGCGCGATGGCGCTGGGAACTTCAGTTGCCGTGCACGCGATTGGCGGAGCACTGGCAATGTTCGTAGCCGCTTCGGCGGCTGTGTTCTGGTTGGCCTCGGGCGATTTTTCCCGTTCGTTAGCGGCGATCATTTGCCTGGCAGGAGCCTTGATGCTGGCCGTTCCGGAATTGCTCATCGGCACCGAACAGAGTGTCAGTTACCCGATCCTGCCCGCGATTCAACTCGCCGGGATAGCCGTCATCCTTGCCGGCGCGACGCGCCTTCGCGCGCAAGCTCCCGCGGTATCTCTCGTCATCCCGGTTCTGAATGCCGTCGCGGTCATCGGATTATTCGCGCTATTCATCTGCCGGCATTCGTTTCCCGGTCCTATCTTCGATCAGGTAATGCACAATTTGCCGATGCTATGGCTGTTCGCGGCACTTGGACTGATTGCGGCAGAAGTTCTCGGCTTCGTCGAAAAGGGCAGCATGCCCGACACTGGGATCATCGCCGTGGCGCTGATGGTCGGGTTCGCTGTGGAGATTGCCGGCAACTATCTCGCTCCCATTGCTACCGCGCCGGCCGAGCGCGACATGCTGGGGAATTTCTTCAGCAAGCTCATCGACTACTGGATCCCCTTCATCCTGATCTTTCCCGCGGGACTCCTATTCGGGTTGCTCTACGATCGCATTTCCAGACCGCTGGCGTTCTTCGCCGTGCTCACGATTCTGATGTATCCTTGGACGCGGGCCGAGAATCCGCAGGACTATGACAGCGACGAGCACGCGATTTCCGAACAGTGGGCTTTCAACCTTAACCGCGCCGAAGCCGGTTACTGGGCGGGAACCCACGATCACCGCTGGACTTTGGGCGATGATGGGTTCGCGCTGGTAAAGCTGCTGCTAACTGAGGTGAGCGCCGGCCGAATTACCCCCGCCACGCATATCCTTCACCTGACTGACACCACCTCCGCTTGGGGCCTGGAGCAAGTCGCGATCTTTACCGGCATCGACGATGATCCTATCGATTTCGGATACGATCCAAATAATCTCTTTCAAGCAGGTAGCAGGATACACGGACCTGATGACTTGCCTGCCGCCTTGTCGCGGCACCCATCCTATATCCTCGAACAATGTCCCGCTCCGGGCTGGATGGGCGATCCACCTTCCGGTTACTATAAGATATTCGACCGGGGAGACCTTCGGCTATATCGAAGGGCCGACGTGGTGAAGAATGCGATCAACTAGCGAGAGCTACGATGAGAATTTCTACGCATATTAACTAAAGGTTTCAGGTAAGCGACATGATAATGAAACTACGAAAGCCTGAGACCCTGGTATTTCTCCTGGCCCTGATTTTCTACGCGGCGACGATGTTCCCGGAAAGTCCTTACAATGAGCAGGTTAGACAGGCCTATGCATTTCTTCATGGTCATGTCCAAATAGATGCGCCAAACTCATTTCTCGAACATGCCCAGGTCGGACCTTATAGCTATGCACTCCATCCACCGCTAGCACCGATCCTGCTGATGCCATTTGTCGCAATCTGGGGAATGAGTACGAACCAGACGATGTGCTCAGTCCTGATCGCGGCGGTTGGAGTAATGCTTGCTTGGACTTTATTCAAGCGGCTTGAGTTGCCGACCGAGCAGTGCGTCTGGCTCACAGTCTTTTTCGGCATAGGTACGATTTTCTGGTACGAGGGCACGATTGGCACAACTTGGGCCTTGCCGATAGTCACGTGCGCGGTGTTTCTCCTGGCGATGCTTATAGAGTTATTCGGCGCAAATCGGCCGCTATGGATTGGCATCTGGGGCGCGCTCGCATGTCTCGCACGCTATGATGCGGCACTGGCTATGCCGGTGATCGCGCTGCTGTCAATGCGTAAAGAGCGGACGATAAGTGAGATGCTATGGATAGCTCCGGCGTTTCTGGTGGTTGGCGTATTCTTCGTCTGGCTCAACGAAGTGCGTTACAACAACTTCTTCGATCAAGGACTTGAATACATTCCCAACGTTGCCCATGGCCACTGGTCGGGCGTCCAGTATCTGCCCGGGAACCTCTACACCTTACTGTTCATGGCGCCGAAGGTGGACGGCACTTTCCCATATCTGCATCCGTCGTTCGCCGGCCAGGCCTTGACCTTGACGAGTCCCGCCTTTGTGCTGGCACTAAGACCGAGTTTCAAGCGGCTGGAAGTCTCCGCGATGGGCCTTTGCGCGGTGCTTATTTCGATCCCGTCCCTGGTACACTCGACCAACGGCTTCGCGCAATTCGGCGCGCGGTTTTACATTCAGGCCTATCCCTTCCTGCTGGTAATGCTGGCGATGGGTATGCCGCGGAAGACAGATCAGCTTACGAAGATTCTGATCGTGGTGTCTGTGATTCTCGTCGCATTTGGAGTTTGGCATGTCCATGAATGGGGCTTAGCCGGACCATAGCAGGATCGACGATCAGGATCGCAGCATAGGTCGGATGCGCTTAATTAAAATCGCCGCGCCAATGCCTATAAGGAACGCGACGCTCAGCGCGATCCAGTTCGGGAAAGTCGAGCGGACTGGATGACCGGCGGGCAGGCCGCTACGGCGGTAAAGGATGAAGCCGTCCTGATCTAGCAACTTCTCGTAACCTGGCGGTGGAATCTTGATCCCAGCGGGCGCGGCCGCCTGCGTCACAATGTAAGCGGGACGCGCCGCGAGCGCATCGGCGAGCCGCCCTATCGGCCTTGCCCGCCCGCCGCGCAGTACAGGTTCCCAGTTAGCGGCCGTCGGCTTGTAGGTCACGGTGTCGTCGTTGATTCCGGTGAAAACTGAAAAGCGCGAAGTGTGCCCAAAGACCAGCAGCTCCGGCGCAAGGTGTAGGATGTGGGTTGACGCGTTGATCCGGCCCGCTGCGATCTCGCGATAAAGGAGATGGATCAACTGCCGCTCGGCGGGACCGAGCGTCCACCGGTTGTCAGAGGTGAGACCCCAGTAGCCCTCGGACAGCGTCGAGTAGTCGATCATCCAGTTTATGGGAATCGAATGCTCGTTGTAGTCGTAATCGATCCCCGGCGCATGCGGGGGTGAATAGAGCAGCATCGCGAACATTGCCACCAGAACGATCGACGGCGACAGGTACTCAAAGAGCGTCGCGAAGAAGCCCGCGGCCGGAAAGACCAGGAAAAACGGCAGCCAGTATTCCGCAATTTTGCGCTCGAGGTCGTAGGTCTCGAAACTGTCCGCGGGTTGCCTGGCGATCAGCGCGATCAGCCATCCGAAATGGTCGGTCACCAACGCCGGCGCAACCGCCGCGCCGATTACAAACATAGTCACCACGCCGGCGGGTCTCAGGCCAACAAGGATCGCGAGGACGCCGGCCAGCGCGGAGAGCGAGAGGAAGGGAAAGTTGTGCCAAATCTCGGTGTAGATCATCGCCCCCGGCCGCTCCACAAGGTCGTAGAGAATTGCGGCTGTCACGGCTGTGAGAAAAAAGCGGCCGATAAGTGGTGGCCACGATTTTGCGGAGAAACTGGATTCATTCACCGATGGGTCAAGCAAGCTGACGCCGAAGATGATCACTACGATTCCCACCAGTTCGAGAAGGATCAGCTCAGCGCCGGGCACGACAAATTGAGTCGCGATCGCGAAGTAGGGGAGCCCGATCAAGATCGATCCGCTCAGACATATCGTTCCTGCCAAAGCTCGCCTGAAATCTCCCTCGATCAGAAAAGCCACGACGGCTGCCATCGCAACCGCGATCCCGAAAGAGCCGTTGACGGCATGCGAGGGGATCGCCGTCCCTAGCATCAGCGCGCCCATCGCCATCAACACCCGGCTGCGCCGAGGAGCGAGAAAAAACGCAAGTCCGATTACTACCAGCGCGAGATCGACGGCGGACCCGCGCATACTGATCATCCGCCGAAATATCGTGGTCAGAAATAGCAGCAGCGCGGCCGCACCGCCGGCACCGTCGTTGAACAAGGCTGCGCCCCATCGATACGCGGCGACGATTATTAATGCCGCCATCGGTACCATCGCCGCCGTCTCAGCCATCACGCCGAGGTGAATATTCGATCCCAGTCCCAGTATCGCATAGAACAGCTCGACGCCCGGCGTCTGCACCGGCGGCGGCCACCATCCGTATGGGTCGTTGTCAAACGGCAGGTACACATGGAAGGTCAGCACCTTCTGCACCGATGCGGGCCAGCACAGCGCGTCCATCCAGGGGACGACCGGCGATGTGAGTTGCAGCGGCAGCAACGAGAAGCTGGCGAGCGCGATTGCCAGAATCACCAGGCCCACGCCGAATCCGGGCCGACGGATCTCGCGAATCGGGACCGCGCGGAACAACAAGACTGTCGCGAAGCCCATCAACAGCCATACTGTCGTGCCGCGAAACAGTCCGATCGGCCCGAGGATACTGCCCATCAGATAGCCAAGCACCCAGATTCCGGCCGCACCCGCAAGGCAGGCGTCGAACGCGTCGAGTTGCGGTTCGATCTTGCGCAGAATAGCGGCGATCAGCAGGCCGGACCACGCCCAGAACGTCCAGAGCTTTATCGCCTCGCGACCGGTCAGTGGGGAGAGTTGCACGAGCGCGTGCACAGCCGAGCGGAAATCATGCGGCCACGGGAAATCGCGAAGATGATACAGTGCGATCGCTCCGCCTGCGATTGCGCAAATCCAGGCGACCGCTATGGGTGCCTGCCGGAACGATCGAATCAGCCGTCCTGCGATCATCACCGCACGTAACGCCGTACGTTAAATTTCATCGACGGGTCCTTGGCCTCGTGCCGACGTTGCACGTACTCTGTATCCGAAATCGCGACTGATGGCATCACGGGAGTACAGCGGCTCGGACGGTGACAGTACGTTAACGCGGGACATTGTGCTCGCGTTGACCGCAGGTTTTCTTACGGGCGCGCTGGCGATCCCGATCGTGATCAACGTCGGGCTGGGAACCATGCTCAGGGTCCCGCTGTTTCTGTTGCCGCTGATCGCCGCCGCGCTATTCGTGATCGCTTTGATGGTGGCGAGCGTGGTCGCCGGCCGCGCTCCGTCGTTGTTCGAATTTACCAAGTTTGCGATGACGGGAGTTCTGAACGCCGGCGTCGATTTCGGCGGCCTCAATTCCCTGATGCTGTTGACCGGAATCGCGTCTGGCCGTGGCTTCATCGCCTTCAAATCGATTTCGGTGACGCTGGGCGTGATCAACAGCTACGTCTGGAACAAGTACTGGACGTTCGACGCGGCGAAATCTTCGGGGGCGCGGCGCGAGCTGATTTCGTTCATGGTGGTGACGCTGATCGCAGTCGCGGTCAACGTCGCCGGCGCCGACGTGATCGTGAACATTATCGGCGCCCCTGCCGGCGTCAGCACCAAACTGTGGGCCAACGTCGGCGCGATTTCCGGCGCCGGCCTGACCCTCTTCACGAACTTCTTTGGCTACAAGTTTTTCGTCTTCAGAAAACTGTCGGTGCTTACAAGCGGCTAGGTTCCGCGCGCAGCTCGCCGGTTCGTTTTAATACTGGGTGCAGGGGTCACCCCTGCTAGTACTGGGTGCAGGGGTCACCCCTGCTCACCCCTGCCTCTTACGGTGCCGCGCTCAATCGGGCAAGCTGGAAGAAGCCGCGCCCCGGAGTGGGAGTGGCGCCGACTTCGCGACCGATGGATTCTCGATCCATGGGATAATCTCGCTAGGAGAATCGATTTATGAACAATCTCGACTCGATGTTAGAACGCAACAAAGACTTTGCTGCTCAGCAGTCTGCTGCAGGCACACTTATGCCCTCTCTTCCGCAGGCGCTGCCAAATGTAAAGGCAATCATCATCGGTTGCGCAGATATGCGCGTAGATCCTTCTCATGTACTTGGGATCAAACCGGGCGAGGCTGTCGTGATGCGTAACATCGGCGGTCGAATCACCCCGGGGCTGTTGGAGCAGTTGGGTCTACTCGGACGAATCGGTCAGGTTGCCGGAGCGATTCCTGGAGGCGGCGGTGAGTTCCACCTCATAGTACTTCAGCACACCGATTGCGGCATGACGCGCCTCGCCAACGACCCAGCCCTGTTGACGCGCTATTTTCAAATACAGGACGAGGAACTCAAGACCAAAGCGGTCTCCGATCCTCGCGCGGCGGTCGCCGTGGACGTTGCTTTGCTCCGGGCGATTCCTGCATTGCCGGGCGAGTGGCTTATTTCCGGCCTCGTCTACAACGTCGCGACCGGACTTGTAACGATCGTCGTACCGCCAGCGCCGATTTCTGCAAGTGACACCGGCTTTCGCCGGTGATTTCTGATTGTCGATCTTCTCCAGTGGAGATCCAGAAACGCAATCGCGAACACCGCAGCGCCGGTCGGTGGCAACAGAAATAGCGGCACCCTGAGCACGGTCTTCAGAAAACTGTCGGTGGTCACAGGCGGCTAGGTTCCGTGCGCAGTTCGCCCGTCCGTTTTAAATACTGGGTGCAGGGGGTCACCCCTGCCTCTTACGGAGCCACGCTCAATCGGGCAAGCTAGGACAGGCCGCGCCCGGGGGTGGAACTGACGCCAACGTCGCGACCAACGGATTCTTCAATGCATGGGATAACCGACCCTGCGCATATCGCGGACCTGCTCGCGACGTGGGGCTATCTCGGCATTTTCGTCGCCGTCTTCGCCGGCAACCTCGGCGTGCCCGTGCCCGAGGAAACCGTGATGCTCGCCGCAGGGTTCCTGGCCGCGCAAGTGCTGCTCGATCTGCGACTCGTGTATGTCGTCGTAATCTTCAGCGCCGTCACCGGCGACTGCTGCGGCTACCTCATCGGCCGCACCGGTGGACAGCGCGTGCTCGAGCGCCTCGCCACGACCTTCCCCTTCATGCGCACGCGCTACCAACGCCTCCAGCTTTTCTTTCAGACCCACGGCAGCAAGGCGGTCTTCATGGCGCGATTCATCACCGGCGTCCGCTTCATGGCCGGCCCGATGGCGGGTGCGTGCGGGATGCCGTTCTTCCAGTTCCTCGGATGGAACGTGCTCGGCGCGTTGATATGGTGCTCGCTGGTGGTGACCGTCGGCTACCTGGTGGGCGACGAATTGTATCCCGCGCTGGCGATGGCG
Organism: uncultured delta proteobacterium; assembly: GCA_963711565.1. GTDB lineage: Bacteria > Desulfobacterota > Binatia > Binatales > Binataceae > Binatus. The sequence goes on from CAVQEQ010000004.1 coordinate 529,630, forward strand.
CATCAGATTTCGCGATGGATTGGCGTGGCCGGACTCGTCCTGGTGCTGGCGATCCTGGTCTTCTGGTGGAGGGATCGGCATCCTGCAGTGTCGCGGCCTCAACCGTAGCCGCGTTCGCGGCTGCGTCGCCGTCATGGCGCTTGCGCTCGCGCTGACCGGATGCAAGCCGCGCGCGGGTATCGACCTTCACTATCTTCCGGACTTCGTGGCAGGGTCGCAAAGTATTTTTCGTCCCGCGAAAATCGCCGTGCCTCCCACCACCGGAAATATCGCCGATGATTTCGAGGCCGGTAAGATCTATGCCGCCGACGGCACCGCGCAGACCCCGCTCGTCGTCGCCGATGCGCTCCACATTTTCACCAATGGCTTGATCAAGGGACTGGCGGACGCCGGACTGGTGCCGGTCGTGCTCGACTCGAATCCGGACGACGGCAAGCCGCCCGAGGGCTCAGATTTTATTCTCACTTCGGACTTGGAACAGCTCGAAGTGAACAAGCGTTTCAGCGCGGAGCAGACCATACACGGCCAGTACTTCACAATGAGAGCGGTGGTGCGCGTGAAGTACCAGCTCAAGAATCGCGAAGGCGCGATGCTTTACTCCGACGAGGTCACGGGCATCGAAAGTGAGCCGCCGAATCCGGTCGGCGCCGAGGTCTTTCTGCCGCTCGAGACGGATCCCGCCGAGTCCTTATCTGTGGCACTCTCTCGCGCCGTCGGCCTGCTCATGCTGCAACCCAACTTTCGCGACGCCCTGCCGATGCGCGCCGTCGCGCCGACTCTGTTGCCGACGCCGACTCCCCAATCGCCGCATCCGTAGAAATGTCCGCCGCGTAGCCGCGAATGGCAGTAACTGTGGCAGCTAGACTATTGCTGCCAACTCGGATGCGCGCGATAATCCCGTCGCATGAAGCAGAAATCGAAGAGAAGGGGGAGCGAAATAGAGAATATATCGCCGAACTCGCGCACCCGCCGAATCGTGATGGTCGCGTTTCCCGACGCGCAGATCATCGACATCACCGGTCCGCTCGAAGTGTTCGGACGCGCCGCGCGATTGCTCACCGAAGAACGCGGCTGGCACGTCCCCGCATACACGGTTGAGATTGCGGCGACGAAGGCTGGCGCGCTCACGACTTCGTCGGGCATTCGGGTGATCGCGGACCGCTCAATCGCTCAGGTGCGCGGGCCGATCGACACGATCCTCGTCGCGGGTGGCCGCGGAACTACCACCGCGCTGCGCGACCGTGCGATGATCGAATGGCTTCGCGGCAGCATGCGCCGCACGCGCCGCATCTGCTCGGTATGCACCGGAGCATTCTTGCTCGCGGAGGCAGGGCTGCTCGACGGATTGTCGGCGACGACGCATTGGCGGCAATGCGATCGGCTCGCGGCGAATTATCCGGCGGTGTCGGTCGAGACCGATCCGATCTTTGTGCGCGCCGGCAAAATATTCACCTCGGCCGGTGTGACTGCGGGAATCGATCTGGCGCTGGCTCTGCTCGAGGACGACCACGGCCGCGACGTTGCTCTTGCGGTGGCGCGCGAACTCGTCATGTTCCTGCGGCGTCCCGGCGGGCAATCGCAGTTTTCTGTTCAACTCAGCACGCAGCAGGCGGATCGCGAGCCGATCCGCGACTTGCAGCGATGGGTCGCCGATCACCTCGGCGCCGACCTCTCGGTTGAAGCGCTGGCGCGCCGCGCTGCGATGAGCCCACGCAACTTCGCGCGAGTGTTCATCCGCGAAGTCGGCGTGACGCCGGGGACGTACGTCGAGAACTTGCGCGTCGAAGCGGCGCGCCGCCGGCTCGAAGAATCCGTCGACGGCGTCGATTGGATCGCGTCGGCGTGCGGCTTTGGCACACGCGAATCGATGCGCCGCGCGTTTATCCGCACGCTGCACGTGCCGCCGAGCGCGTATCGCAGCCGCTTTAATCAAAAACTGAGCGCCTGACCTGTAAGGAGAACGCCATGCGAATTGCTTTCCTGATTTTCGACGACCTCACCACGCTCGATGCGATTGGACCGTTCGAAGTGCTGTGCCGAATCCCGGGCGCCGAGGTGATGTTCGTCGGCGAGACCGCGGGCATCAAGCGCGCCGATCCGAAATCGCTCGGCATCGTCGCCGACTATTCGATCGCCGACGTGACCACCGCCGACATCCTGCTGGTGCCGGGCGGACGGGGCGAGGCGAATGTGCGCGAGAAACCGCACATGCTCGAGTGGGTGCGCCAGATCGACAAGACCACGCAATGGACCACGTCGGTTTGCACGGGATCGTTGGTGCTCGGCGCGGCGGGCCTGTTGAAGGGACGGCCCGCGACCACGCATTGGGCGCGACTCGAGAAGCTGCGCGAGTTCGGCGCCGATCCGCGCAGCGAGCGCGTCGTCGAGGACGGCAAGATCATCACTGCGGCCGGAGTATCCGCCGGCATCGACATGGCGCTGCATCTCGCGCGTCGCGTCGCAGGCGACACGATTGCCCACGCGATCCAGGTCGGTATCGAATACGATCCGCAGCCGCCGTTCGACGGCACCGCGGGCCGCGCACCTGCGGACGTCATGGAAGTCCTGCGGCCCCGGTACCAACGGCCGTCCGCGTCGAATTGAGCATTCGAACTCAAGTCGGCGGTGGGACTATAAGTAGTTGCAACGCTACCGGAGGCCACCGCCATGACCGATGAGTTCAAGGACCGGATCGACGTCCATTTCCATTATCTGAGCCCCGAATATCGCGAGAAAATGATCGATGCGGTTGGCGGTTGGGCCGACGGGTTTCCCGCACCGCAATGGAGCGTCGAGGCGACGCTCGCGATGATGGATCGGATGAACATCGCGACCGGGATGCTGTCGGTGTCTTCTCCGGGAGTGCATTTCGGCAACGATAAGAACGCCCGCTTGCTGGCGCGATCCGTCAACGAGTTCGCCGCGCGCATGATTGGCGAGCATCGCGGGCGCTTTGGCGGCTTCGCGAGCCTGCCGCTTCCGGACGTTGACGGTGCGCTGAACGAGATTGCCTATGCGCTCGATACGCTCAAGCTCGACGGCGTAGTCATGCTGACGAACTTCAACGGCGTGTACCTCGGCGACAAGCGGCTGGATCCGGTCTTCGACGAGCTCAACCGCCGCGGCGCGGTGGTCTTCATTCATCCAACGTCGCCGACATGCTGGCAGCAGAGCGCGCTCGGATATCCGCGGCCGATGATCGAGTTCACCTTCGACAGCACGCGAGCGGTGGTCAACCTGATATTCAGCGGCACGACGGCGCGATGTCCGAAACTCCGGATCATCGTGCCTCACGCGGGCGGCACTATTCCGTTCCTGGCGCGGCGAATCGGAATGTTCGGCAGCGGTCTGGCCGGCGGTACTCCGGTGCCCGTGGAAGAGCATCTGCGCCGGCTCTATTACGATCTTGCGGGCTCACCGGGCTCGAACGCGCTCGCGCCGCTACTCGAGATGACGGAACGCTCGCATATCCTCTACGGCAGCGACTACGTACACACGCCCGAGGCGATCGTGTCGGCGCATCTGGCGGAATTGCTGAGCAGCAAGTTGTTGTCGCTGGAAGACTTCCGCGCAATCGGACGCGGCAACGCGCTCGCGCTATTTCCGCAGCTCAGTTGAATGTGAAACCCGCCTGGGTTTCACGCTTCCTTGGGCAGGGGTGACCCCTGCACCCAGTGTTAAGACATCTAAAGCGGGAAGCGTTCGTTGACCATCTGTTCACTCTTGCGCCACAGGTCGTTCGCGTGGGCCAGGTTCAAAGCGTATGAGCGGACGCCGACGCGCGAGGTCGCGTCGTCATTCACCTCGCATACGTGACAGTCTTCGCAATAGCGCCCGCCAACCGCGTCGGCCGGTGCGACAAATCCGCTCCAAACCGAAGTCGCCGAGCCTTGCGGGACACTCTTGAAACGAAACGCCGGCGCCTGACCCGGCTTTGCCCCGCGGTTTATGCGGGCCATCATCTGCTCGACGAGTTCCGGCGTCATATGGCGCCCGAGCTCAGTCTGGATTCCGCCGGGATGGAGTGAGGTCGCGCGCACGCCGCGACCCTTGAGCCGGCTGTCGAGTGCGACCGCGTACAGAATATTTGCGGTCTTCGATCGGCCGTACGCGGTGAATGCCTGATAAGGAGTCCGCTCGAAATTCGGATCCTCGATATCAACGTCGCTGATCTGATGACCCGCCGAAGAGAGCGTGACAACTCGCGCGCTGGACTTCAGCAGCGGCACGAGCCGGTTGACGAACACGAAATGTCCCAGGTGATTGGTTCCGAATTGCGTTTCGAAGCCGTCCTGGGTCTTGCCTTGCGGACACGCCATCACACCGGCGTTAGCGATGATCACGTCGAAAGGTTTGGCGCGCTTCAACAGATCCTCCGCCGCCTTGCGCACGCTGGCTAGCGACGCGAGATCCATTTCGACCAGCTCAACCGATGGATTCCCCGCTGCCGCGAGCGCCCGCCGAGCTTTCTCCAGATCGCGCGCCGTGCCGACGACAGTGGCGCCGTGCGCGACGAGCGAGCGGGCGGTCTCGACGCCGAGGCCGGCCGAGACGCCGGTTACGAGTACCCGCTTGCCCGTAAGATTGACGCCTTCGAGTACTTCGTCGGCCGTCGATTCCGATCCAAAAGTCTTAGCCATTGTGCTTCTCCCCAATCTCCAATTTTGTATAAGCCATCAGCGCCTTGCCGGAATCGAGCAGGATCATAACGCGCGGCATCCAAGTCCGCTCGCGGTTCAGGTTTCGCGAGAGCGACTCGCCGTAGTATGCGACGAGCTCGCGCTGTTCGTCCGGCTTCGGCGCGGCGAAAGCTAACGCCAGATTCGCACCAAGTGGGAATCCAGGCAAGCCGACGACTTCCGTTCAAGTCGCCAGTTGCTTTGAACGATTGGCAACCAGGCTTGCGTCGGCCGCCGGAGCGTTCAGATCGGCTCTGTTAGTGCTTGTCGCCGCCGGCGGGACGAGCGTGCCCGTCGTGCACTTCATCACCCTTGAAGTTGGCGACCTGCTCGGGATGCTTTGCCGGCTCGGGTTTTTCACCAACCTTCGGAACTGGGCCTTTATAGCCGCGCTGAACATCGTAATGGGTATCTACGTGGCCCTGGAAGTGCGCAGGGCCGTGATACCAGGGGCCCGCGCCAACGAACACGCCACCTGAAAACCACTCCGGGCCGTAGTAGCCGTAAGGAGCACAACCATAAGGAGCATAGTCATAGTAACCGTAGGGGCACTCTGGCTCCGGGCCAATGTTTATGGTGACCTGAGCTTCTGCTTTGGGAGCGGCGAACGCTAAGCAGACTCCAGCTACAGCAAGGATCGCAAGAAGTTTTAATCTGTTCATAGGTACCCTTAATTGCATCAGTGCGGGAGTTGTTATCACTTGATTATCATAAGTCGGGTCGATGCGCGGGACAAAAGTGACTCGATTTCAAAAATATAGTAGAGGGCGTTCCGTAGGAGACCGGCGGACCGCTAGCGGCGGCTGAATGGTCGGTTAAATGAGCAGAGGATGCTTTTTGCCTAATTGGTAGATTGTTTCTGATCTCGGAGAAAGGTGCGCAAAGCGGAATGCCTCGTCCTCTACACGTCTCTTTTGTCGCCGGCGCTTCGGGTCCGTGGCGCATTGACGGAATTACGCCAGTGACCGGAGCCAGCCTTCCGCCGGCTGAGAGGCTGCGGGTCGTGGAAAGTTTCGAGACGCCGGCCTCCATCGGCGGGATTTGGACTCTGCGAGGCGTCACGAGCAACGTCCGCTACACCAACGAGCATGAGCTCGACGCCCTGGTTGAACGTCAGCAAGGACTCGGGCGTGCGAACGCTACGCGGGCGGCGCTCATCCCGATACGCAAAACAGAGGCATGGTGGGCGCTCGCTCAAGATCAGCGGCGAACCATTCTCGAAGAGCAATCGCGCCACATCGGTATTGGCCTGGAATATCTGCCGGCGGTCGCCAGACGGTTGCATCACAGTCGCGAACTCGATGAGCCGTTTGATTTCCTCACCTGGTTCGAATACGCGCCGGAGCACAGCACGGCTTTCGAAGAGTTGGTGCGCCGGCTACGCGAGACGAGCGAATGGAAATATGTCGACCGCGAAGTTGATATTCGTTTGAGCCGTCAATAAGGACCGGCGTCCCTTCGGGGTCAAACAGTTTTGCCTTTGCGCGAATCTTCCCGTTTGCGGAGTTCGACGCGGCGGATTTTTCCGCTGACGGTCTTGGGCAGCTCGTCGATGAATTCGATCTCGCGCGGATATTTGTAGGGAGCAGTTACTCGCTTGCAATGCTCTTGCAGTTCGGTGATCAGGCGTTCGTTCGGTTCGGCGCCCGGGCGGAGTTTTATGAAAGCCTTTACGATCGCGCCGCGATCTGCGTCGGGCGATGCTACTACTGCCGATTCCATCACGGCGGGATGTTCGAGCAGGGCGCTTTCCACTTCGAATGGACCGATTCGGTAACCGGCGGAAATTATCACGTCGTCAGCGCGGCCCACGAACCATAGGTAGCCGTCGGCGTCGCGAGTGGCCTGGTCGCCGGTTAGATACCAATCGCCACGAAACACGCCGGCGGTCTCTTCGGCGTTTTTCCAATACTCCAGAAAGAGCGACGGCGGCCGCTCGGGAGTCACGCGCACCGCGATTTCGCCAAGTTCGTCGATGCCGGTTTCGGCGAGATCGTTGTTGATGACGCGGACATCGTGGCCGGGAAATGGGACACCCATCGAGCCCGGCTTCACCTGCATTCCAGGCATGTTGGCGGCGAGGATCGTCGTCTCGGTCTGGCCGTAGCCGTCGTGAATCGTGAGGCCGAGCTGCTCGCGCCAGACTTCGATCACTTCCGGATTCAGCGGCTCTCCCGCTCCGGTGCAATGTCTCAGGTTGGGGAATGAGTAGTCAGTGAGATTCTGCTTAATGAGTATTCGATACTCAGTCGGCGGCGCGCAGAAAGTAGTAATCCGGTAGCGCGCGAGCAAGTCGAGTTCTTTGGCGGCGTCGAAGCGGCCGTTGTACATGAAGGTCGTCACCCCGTTCATCCACGGCCCGAACAGCACGCCGTACGCGGCCTTGGCCCATCCGGTGTCCGAGGTCGTCCAATGGATATCGCCCGGCCGCAAGTCCAGCCAGTTGAGGCCCGTGAATTTGTGACTGTAGGTATAGCCGTGACTATGCAGCACCGCTTTCGGCTCGCGCGTCGTGCCGGAAGTGTAATAGCAAATCGCCGGCTCCGACGACTTCGTGTTCGCGGGCTTGAACGCGGGCGACGAGTGACCCATGTATTCCTGCAAGCTGATCCATCCAGTGCGGGCTGCGGCGGTAATGAGATAGTGCTCGAGGCCGGGGCATTCCTTGCGCAGGTCGGCGACCATCGTGGCGTTCTCGACGCCGGCGATTATCGCGCGCGCGCCGGAATGGTTCGCGCGATAGATCAAGTCCTTCTCGCGCAGCATCGAGGTGCACGGAATGACGATCGCGCCGAGCCGGAGCGCGCCGATATACGCGGCCTGCCACAGCGTGATTCGCGGCAGCACCAGCATGACGGCGTCGCCGCGCTTGATGCCGTGGCCGGCGAGCACGTTGGCGATACGCTTCGATTGCGCGGCGATGTCGGCGAAGGTCAGGCGCGCGCGCTTGCCCTCGCTGTCTTCCCACAGAATGGCGACACGGCGAGGATCTTCGGCGAACTGGTCGATGACGGCGGCGAAGTTGAAATGCTCCGGCGTCTCCCAGCGGAAGTCGCGATACGCACGCCGATACGCCTCGGCGGCGTCAGGTTTTACCGAATCGCTCATCCGCGCGAATTCCCGCGCGCCGCGTGCTCGGCCGGTGCTTGCGAGCGCTTGGCCGCGGCCTTGATGTACTTCACCGTGACGGGCGAGAGGTCGTCGTGTTCGACGCGCACGTCGATAATCGCGAACGACTTGCAGTCGTGCGCCGCGCGGAGTGCGTCGCGCAACTGCTCGACGGTGGTCGCCTCGAATCCTTCGCCGCCCCAATCGCGCGCGAGTTGCGCGTACGGCCACGGCGGAATGTCGAGCAGGTCGGGCCGCTCGGCAATCGGCCGGAAGATGCCCCATCCGCCGTTATTGATCACCACCACGATTGGGTTCACGCCCTTGGCCGGCGCCTGCGAAATCTCCGGACCGGTCATCTGAAAACCGCCATCGCCGCACATCACGAGCGGGCGCAGGCCGCTGCCGATTTGCGCGCCGAGCGCGGCCGGCACCGCAAAGCCCATCGAGGCGTAAAATCCCTGCGCGAAATAGGCGTTGTTGTGCGGCACGCGAATGTCGAGGCCGCCGAACAGCATGTCGCCCGACTCGGCGACTACCACGTACTCGCGTTTGTCGGCCAGGAATTCGTTGACGGTGGACAATATCTGCGCGACCTTGACCGGCTTGCCGTCGCGCGCGGCAATCTCGCGCAGATTGTCGGCGTAAACAACTTTCTCATGATGCCGCCGCAGTTTCTCGCGCAGCAGAGCCCGCGCGAAATCGCGCACGCCAACGTCGGTGTAGGTGTGATACTTCACTTCGACCTTGCGATCGACGGCCCACACCGTCCTGCCCTGGATGACGTGCGGCGGACGGTTGCCGAAGTTCATGTCGGTTTTCAGGCATCCGAGGTTGAGCACGAAGTCGGCGGCGTCCATCCGCGCTACTATCGACGGCGGGCTGATCGGGCCGACGTGGACGCCCATGTACAGCGGATGGTCCATCGGGAACGCGCCCTTGCCGAGCACGGTGGTGAACACCGGCGCGCCCATTTTTTCGGCCAGCTCGACGAGATCGTGCGACGCCTTGAAGCGGTGGATCTCGATGCCGGCGATGAGCACGGGCTTGCGCGCCTCGTTGAACATCGCGGCGGCCTCGTGCGCGGCTTCCTCGACCTTGCGCGCGTCGGATTCCTGGAAGTGCAGCTCGCCGTCCCATTCGATGAGATGCTCGGGGACCTCGATTTTCCGATCGACCATGTCGCGATGGATCTCGACGTAGCCGGGCCGCTGCTCGGCCCAGATTTGTTTCACGACGCGATGCAATTCATCGGCGGCGGTGCGCGGGTCGGTCAGCACGGCGGACGCGCAAGTGACTTCATTGTAGATGCGGCGCTGCGATTCGATCTCGCGCGCCTGGTGATGAATGAGAGTGCCGAGCTTGCGCTCCTCCTCGCCCGGGCCGCCGGAAAAAATCAGAATCGGCACACGTTCCGAGAACGAGCCCGCGACGGGATTAACCATGTTGTGGCCGCCGGCGCCGTAGGTGACGCAGATGACGCCGATTTTGCCGGTCGCGCGCGCGTAACCGTCGGCGGCGAAGCCGACGCCCGGCTCGTGCGACAGCGTGATGATTTTCATCCCGTGCTTGCGGCCCAGCGCGAAAAACAGCTTGAGCGCGAGGTCGCCGGGGATGCCAAAGACGTGCGACACGCCAATCTTGCGCAGGTAGGCGACCAGGAAATCGCCCAGCGCCATGTGCCTCTTCACTCCGCTCCGTCCTCCATCGATCCAAGCAAAGTCAGCTACTAATATACTTGACGAAGAGCCGGGCGACACGACCCGGTGGCGGCCGGATATATTGGATCAATGAACTTACAGGCGCATCTGAAGGTCGCGCTGCTCCAGATGGTATCCGAGGGCGCGGCGATTGAGGCGAACGCGCGCAAGGGTGAAGAGTTCTGCAGGCGCGCGGCAGATCGGGGCGCCGATATCGCCCTGTTCCCCGAGATGTGGAGTGTGGGCTATGCGAAATATCCGTGGGGCGACGATCGCGCCCGCGCCGAATGGCTGAAGCTCGCGGTCCCGCGCGATGGGCCCTTCGTGGACAGGTTCCGGCGTCTCGCACGCGAATTACGAATCGCGATCGCAATCACGTATCTCGAAGCGGGGCCTGTGTTGCCGCGCGACGCGCTAACCCTTATCGACTCGGACGGTGCTGACGTTTTCACCTATGCGAAGGTGCACACCTGCGCATGGGACGCGCCGGAAGAATCATGCGCGCCCGGTGACGAGTTTTGCGTCGGCGACCTCCGCGCCGGCGCGGAGGTCGCGAAGGTTGGTGCGATGATTTGTTTCGACCGTGAGTTTCCGGAAAGCGCGCGGCTTCTGATGCTGAAGGGCGCCGAAGTCGTCCTGACGCCGAATCCGTGCGAGCTACAGGACGATGCGGCTGGTATCGGCGATATCCGAATCGCGCAATTCCGGTCACGCGCGTTCGAGAACGCAATCGGCGTTGCGATGGCGAACTATGCAGCGCCACAGTTGGACGGCCGCTCGGTCGCCTTCGACGTGGACGGATCGACGCTGGTGCAAGCGGGACCGGAGGAAGGCGTGTTTGTCGCGACATTCGATCTTGAACGGATTCGCCGATGGCGCAGCGAGGAGCGCCCTAACATCTGGCGTCGTCCCGAAGTCTACGGCGCTCTCGCCAATCGAGAAACGACCGATCCTCTCGGGAAAAGCCGCGCCGAAACGATAGCGGCGGAGATTAGCAGGCGTAATAGATAATGATCCGAACAGCAGGACATCTTCGGCGCGAGGCTGTGTTAGAGTATGATGTTGACGGGTCAAGCTGATGTTTTCGAAGATACTTCGCATGCAATTTCTCGGGCCGATGCAACTCAGCCGGCTCATGATGTATCTGCCGCAGTTCGTGCGCGTGTTCTATCGATTGATGAGGGATGAGCGCGTACCGATGATTGCGAAACTGGTGCCCTGGATGGGCCTGGCTCTTATGATCACACCGCCGGCGCTTGAACTCGACATGATCCCGATCATCGGCGAACTCGACTGGATCGTCATCGGCTACCTCTCGCTCAAAGTGTTCATCTGGCTCTGCCCGCCCGACGTGGTGCGCGAACACGTCAGCCAAATCGGCCGTGGCGAATAGCAAATCACGCTGATGCGGCCACGCAATATCCTGATCGTCGTCGCGGCGGTCGTAATCGTCGCGCTGCTGGCGCTGAGCTTTTTCGATCAGCTGCTGGTCGACTACCTGTGGTACGGCGGCCTCGGCTTCGGCGGCGTTTTCAGTACCACGGTCGGCGCGGAAATCGCGATCTTCCTTATCGTGTGGCTGGTCGCGTTCGCCGCGATCTTCGTCAGCGGGCTGATTGCGATCGGCGGGAGCCGTAATCACGAGCGGCTGCGCGTGGTGCGCCGTCCCGACGAGATGGTCGAGGTCAATCTGCCCGAGCTGATTCGCGCGCTCGGCGAGCGCGTCCCTTGGCGCGTGATCGTCGCGGCGGGCGCGGCGTTGCTGGCGCTGTTCGCGGCGCAAGGCGAGGCGGCGGGCTGGGACGTCTACCTCAAGGGAATTTACGGCGTGCCGTTCGGAATCGTCGAGCAGGCATTCGGCAACGACATCGGCTTTTACGTCTTCACCGTGCCGCTGCTCGAGGAGCTGCGCGATCTGTTCCTGATGCTGATCGTGCTGTCGGCCGGGATGGCGATCGCGGTCTACTGGGCGCGCGGCGCGCTCGACTTCAAGGAATCGCCGCCGCGCATCTCGCCGGGCGCGGCGGGACACCTGTCGGTGCTGCTGGGACTGTTCTTTATCCAGCGCGCGATGAACTACTGGCTCGGCCGCTTCGACCTGCTGTTGCATACCAACGGCGTCGTGTTCGGACTGCGCTACGTCGATCGAATCCTGTGGCAGCCTGGGCTGTGGCTGCTGGTGGCGCTGTCACTCGTGGCTGCCGTGATGTGTATCTACAACGCGCGCGAGGGCGGGCTCCGGATTCCGGTTGCCGCATTCGTTATCGTGTTCGGCCCCGCGCTCATCATGAATTTCATCCAGCCGGTAGTCGAGCGCCTGTGGGTCAAGCCCGACGAGCTGCGGGTCGAGAAGCCGTATATCGAGCGCAATATCGAGGCGACGCGGCACGCGTACAAGCTCGACACGGTTGACGTGAAACCGTTTGCCGGGCAGGGCACGCTGACGCCCGCCGCGCTCAATCAGGACGATGCGACGGTCGAGAATATCCGGCTGTGGGACCCGCGGCCGCTGCTCGACACTTACCGCCAGTTGCAGGAAATCCGCACCTACTACGACTTTCGTGACGTCGATATCGATCGCTACTGGATCGAAGGCAAGTACACCGAGGTGATGCTCTCGCCGCGCGAGATGAATATCGGCCAACTGCCCGAGACGGCGCAGACCTGGGTCAATCAGCATCTCAAGTTCACGCACGGCGCCGGACTGGCGATGAGCCCGGTCAACAAGAAGGACACCGAGGGGCTGCCGGTGTTCTACATCAAGAATATTCCGGCGGCGTCGGACGTGGGCTTGAAGGTTGACCAGCCGGCGATTTATTTCGGCGAGGAGCCCGACAACTACGCGGTCGTCAATTCGGCGACGCCCGAGTTCGACTATCCCAAGGGCGCGGACAACGTGTTTTCGTACTACGCGGGTTCGGGCGGCGTACCGGTGTCGGGATTCTTCCGGCGGCTGCTGTTCAGCATCTTTTTTCGCGACATCAATCTGCTCGTCACCGAGAATATCGTCGACAAGAGCAAGATCATGATTCGGCGCAACATCAAGGACCGAATCGCGTACCTCGCGCCGTTCCTGAATATCGACACCGATCCCTATGCGGTGATTCTTAACGGTCACATGGTGTGGATCGTTGACTGCTATACCACCAGCGAGCACTACCCGTACTCGCAGACCAACGCCGACGGGATCAACTACATCCGCAATTCGGTCAAGGTGGTGGTCGATGCGTACACCGGCGACACCGACTTTTACGTGTCGGATCCCGACGATCCGATAATCAAGACCTGGCAGCGCGTGTTCCCCGCGATGTTCAAGCCGATGTCGGCGATGCCGGCGGAGTTGCACGCGCACATCCGCTATCCGGAAGATTTCTTTCTGATCCAGGCCGATACCTTCCGCACTTACCACATGACCGATCCCCAGGTCTTCTATAACCGCGAGGATCTGTGGGGGTTTCCGCGCGAAAGCTATGCCGGGCAGACGGTGCCGATGTCGCCGTACTACGTGATCATGCGGCTGCCGGGAGAGACGCAGGCAGAGTACATGCTGATGCTGCCGATGACGCCGTCGGGACGCGACAACATGATCTCGTGGATGGCGGCGCGCTGCGACGGCGCAGATTACGGTCATCTGTTCGAGTATTCATTTTCGAAGGACAAACTTTTTTACGGCCCGTATCAGATCCAGGCGCGCATCAATCAGAACCCGGAGATTTCGCGGCAACTCTCGCTGTGGAATCAGGAGGGTTCGAAGGTGCTGCTCGGCAACCTGCTCGTGATACCGATCCAGGACTCGCTGCTCTACGTCGAGCCGCTGTTCATCCGCGCCGAGAACGGCCAGTTGCCGGAGCTGCAGCGGGTGATCGCGTCGTACAGTGACCGCGTGGTGATGGGCGATACGCTCGACCTGACGATGGCGGCGCTGTTCAACAATGGAGCACCGGCGCCGCCGACGATCGCCAGGGCGATTGAGAACGAGTCGGCGCCGCAGTCAATCGCGCAGGGCGGATCTCGCAAGGCCGACATGGGAAGCGCAGCGCAGCATTACAATCGCGCGATGGACGCGATCCGCGCCGGCGACTGGACAGCCTTCGGCGCCGAGATGAAGGCGCTGGGCGACGAACTGTCAAAGCCGTCAGATTCCGGACATCAGTAGAGCATCGGGGTCGCGTTCTTCGCGCCAGGCAGCTCGAAAGAGGCTCTCTCCACACAAAGAGTTCTTTGGGTAACTGAACAGCTGCCTCATCGCGCCTCGTTGCACTTAGAACCTTCTGCTTCCTCTGTCATCCTCAGGGCGGGGAAATCTTGAATGACGTTCTGAAGTATCGCGATCGGCTGGCGATTGACGCCCCGCGACCTGCTGCCGCGCGCCGATCATCTTTCGCTGATCGCATCGTTGCTATCGCCGAGCTTGGCGCTGCCACGCTCGCGGCCGAGCGATGCGCGATCGCGTTTCGCTCGAGTGGCGCGGGCGCCGACGACGTGGTGTACGCGCCGGATGGAGACTCGCGATGGGACGGTCCAATAAACGCGATCCTCGTTGCACTCGAGAATCGGATCGGTGACGCCGTTGCCGCCCGCGGTATGAAGCGGGCGCGTCGAGCGCCGGGCTCGGCGGAATCGATCGCAAAGATCGCGCTGAGCGCCGATGAAATCGACGCAATCGCGCGGTTCGACAAAATCAGTGATGGGCATCAGGCGGCCGCGGCAGCGTTTACCGACGGTACCAGCGCGGTGCGAATCGCGATGGTCGTGCGGGCCGATCGTGCACGCGCCGAACTCGACGCATCGCTTGGACTCATCGCGCGCGCCGTTTTCGGCGAGATGACGCTGGCCGCCGTGCGCGCATCGCTTGAATTCTGGCGAACTCACGGCGCCGAGAGCGGACGGCAGGCGGTCGATGCAAAGCGGGAGCTCGGACAAGAGCGGGCGGCAACGCATTACCTGGATGAGGCGGTTGCCGCCGCGCGGCGTGCGCACCCGAACGAGCGCTTCGGCCGCTTCGGCCAGCTCGTCGCGGGCGGAGCCGGCTTCGACCAATGGGTGGTTGCAGTCGCGGACAGCGGCTCGTTCCTCGTGGCCGCATCATCGTCCGGCCAGAAACAATTCGATTTGGGTGAGGCCAGCGCGCTGGCGGAAAGTTTCCGGCGCCGTATCGTGATTGCCCGCTGGCGCGATCGCGACGAAGGCGGCGTCGAACGGGCCGGACAATATTTCGAGGACAAAATGTTCGGCGGTCCGTATGTATGTATCCCGTTCGAGTCCGGTGCAGTCGCGCTGGCTTCGCGCGACGCACGCGCATCGGCAGCGCGGGCGGAGGCGATCGTCGAGCGACTGGCGCCGTTCGCTGCGAGCTGGGTGCTGGAGCGGGAAGCGGCGCGGCGCAGCCGGCTCGTGCGTCAACTGGCGCTCAGAATGTTCTCCGCGATTGACGACGAGCGCGCCAGGATCGCGCGCGACCTGCATGATGATCAGGCGCAGTTGCTGGCGGCGGCGAAAATTGCACTCGACGGTCCGCGCGAAGCGGCGCGCTCGATCTTCAAGCAGGTCGAGGAGGAGTTGCGCCGCAAGACGCGCGAACTTCGTCCGGCCTCTCTTGGCAACGCGTCGCTCGACCAGGCGATCGAGCGCGAATTCGAGCGGCTGAAGCATGCGGGTGTGAAGGCGAAGCTTACTCACAGCGGCGCGGCAGAAAGAGTTTCGCGCCCGGTGCAGCAACTCTGCTTCCAGGTCTCGCGCGAGGCGCTGTCCAACGTGATCAAGCATGCGCGCGCGAAGTCGGTCCAAATCACGATCGAAAGCGGCGAGGCCGCTGTGCGCGTCTCGGTTGCCGACGACGGCCGCGGCGTCAGCGCCAACCAGGGCGAGGGTATCGGCCTGGCGGGCGTGCGCGAGCGATTGGAGTTGATGGGCGGGAGATTGACGTTGGAATCTCATGCGGGCGGCACGACCGTCGTCGCCGAAATCCCCGGGTCCGCCTGATGGAAGGTTACGAACGGATTCGCGTGCTGCTCGCCGACGACCATCGGATTCTTCGCGAGGCGTTGCGGATGCTGCTCGCGGCGGAGTGCGAGGTGGTCGCGGAGGCGGCGGACGGCGAACAGGCCGTCGCGATTGCCGCGCAATTGAAGCCGCATGTGGTGGTGATGGATATCGGGATGCCGGGAATCGGGGGACTCGCCGCCGCGCATCGAATCGCCAAAGAAGCGCCGGCGACCAAGGTCCTGATGCTAAGTCAGTTCGACGACGAGGAATATGTGCTCGAGGCGCTCGCCGACGCGGGTGCCGCCGGCTACCTCGTCAAGACCGACGCGTCGGCTGAGTTGCTGAGCGCGGTGCGTGCGGTTCACTCGGGGCGGCGATACCTGAGCCCCACGATCGCGCCGATCGTACTCGCGCGGCTGCGCAACGGCGCGACTGCGAAGACATCGCGCGCTGCGACTCCCACGCGGCGCGAGCGCGAAGTGCTCAAGCTGATAGCCGAGGGCGCGACGACCAAGGAGGTCGCGAATCGTCTCGGCATCGGCGTCAAGACCGCGCAGGCGCATCGCGACAACCTCAAGCAGAAGCTCGAATTGCATTCGACCGCGGCGATGGTGCGCTACGCGATCAAGCACAAATTGATTCGCATTGATTAGCACGAGAAACGCGTTGGTTCTCGGAGTAACAAAAGGTACACATTTTGTCTCTACAATGTGACATTCTGATGCTGACTACTGCGATAGTCTCAGCCGATGGAGCGGGCGAACGTAGAGGAACGGCGCGCGCGGCGCTGGTTCGAACTCGAGCCGCCCGCACCTGAACGGCTTGAACTACAGACCTCGCCGCGCGTCGCGACCGTCGCCAGCTACGTCTTCACGCGCGCCGCTGAACGCTCATGGGAAGTCCTAAATCAGTATCTCGAGGCGCCGCAAGGCGGAGTGTTCTGGATCGGCGGACCCGCGGGATGCGGCAAGACGCATTTCCTTGACTACGTGATCGCGCTGCAGAGGCGGGCAGGCGGTCTCGACGCCCAAAACGCGCGGCGGCTCGTATGCGGGCTCGAGCTGGCCG
This sequence comes from uncultured delta proteobacterium, assembly GCA_963711565.1. Taxonomy (GTDB): domain Bacteria; phylum Desulfobacterota; class Binatia; order Binatales; family Binataceae; genus Binatus. The sequence continues at coordinate 546,170 of CAVQEQ010000004.1, forward strand.
GGCGCATCACCGGCCTCGAGGTCGAGATGTTCCTGCTGAGCGTCCTGGCGGAACAAATCGGCGGGGACCCGCGCTCGGCCGATCTTTTCCGCCAACTGCGCGGCGCGGCCGCGTTGAATATCGCGTTGGAAACCGCGTGGCGGACGGGAATCAGGGCGGTGACGGTCGCGATCGATTTTGGCGCGTCGCATAGCGAGGCTGCGGATTTTTTCGGGGTGCTGGCACAGGTTGCCGCGTCCTTCCGCCAGGTAAAGTTCACCGTGATCGCGGCCAGTCGCGCGGCGGCGCCGCAGCCAACGCGTCCGCTCAGCGTCGAGCCGCGCGACGCCAATGAAGAAACAATTATTGCGGTGCGGCGCGCGCGCCGGCTGGTCGAGGACGCCGAACTCGACGCCGGCGAAGCCTACGCGGGAATCGATACGGCGGGATTGGCGCCCGACGCGATCTTCCCGTTCCATCCGGCCGCACTCAAGGCGCTTCGAACAATCGCCAGTCGTCCGATTCCGGATGGCGCTGGCTCCGAGCGCGCCGCGATCGTGCCGCTCTCTCGCCTCGCGCGCGAAGTATTGGCGTCGTCAGGCGGCCACGAACCGCGGGCGCGGCTGATCTATCCACCCGACCTGACGATGAACCCGGAGATCGCAAAGCTGCTCAAGGTCATCCTGCCTGAAGCGGGGCGCGCGGCGTGGAAGATTGCGCGCGACACGATCGCCGGTCTCGACCCGTACGAGAGGGATCTGGCGCGCGAAATTGTGGATTCGCTGATCGTCGAAAATGTGTCCGGCACGACCGCGGCGCTCCCGCTCGAAGAACTGAAGTCGAGGCTGCCGATGGTCGCATGCGGCGCTACGGCGGACGCGCAGGCGACGCCGGCCGTCCGCGACTTGATCCGCCGATTGGAGGTCTCCACCGGCGGCGTGATCCGGCTGGAGACCGATGCCGCCCGGTTCGACCCGGCCGCCGCCGGCGCGCCGGAGCTCGCGGCGTTCAACGCGGCGCTGGTGCTCGCGCGAGGCTTCGATCCGCGGCTTACGATTGCGCGCGATCGCGAGAGTCTCGACGCGCGTCTGAATCGGCTCGACACCTCGATGGCGCTTGCGGTCGAGGGCGCGGTGCGCACGCGCGAGGTGCTCGCGTCCGCGCTGAGAGAAGCGAACCTCGAAATGCCCGCGGAGAACAACACTGTGATCGCGCAATATATCGCGCTGGCGGAATCGGGCGCGGTTGCGATGCTTGAGGCGGCCGCCGATCGATCGTATCTGGCGTCGGCCATCCAAATCTCCGGCGCATACGAACTCCTGGCCGCGGCGGCGGAATCGATACCGCGGATGCGCGCGATGCGCGAGTACCTGGCGGCGACGGGTTTGCGTGCCACGCCGGACGAACCCGGCACCAGGGAAAACGTCTGGCAGCATTCTGCGATCATCTCGCTGGAGACCGAATGCGAACTGCTTCGCGTCGAGCTCGGGCCTCGAATCCTCACGGGACCGCCGCGCAGCCTCGATGCGTTGGAGGCGCGCTTTCAGAAATTCAAATGGACTTACGTGCAGTGTTACCTGAGCGCGCATGCGCGATGGCTGGAGAAGATGGAGCGGCTCGCGCTGGCGGCTGTAGATGCGCGGCGGTACGTCGATGCGCTCGCGCGGCTCAACGCCATCGCCGCGCTGGGGCGGCCTGAAGGCGCGCATCTTGGATCACGAGTTTCGGAGCTGAGCGCCCGCGTCGTACGATGCGAACTGGGCGACGCAATCGCGCCCGAGACCACGCCGCGATGCTCGAGCTGTCGGTTTCAGCTCGGCGCGTCGTCGCCGCAGGCGGAACTGGAAGACGCGACGGAAGAAATTCGCCGCGCACTCGAGATCAAACTGGCGGCATTGTCGCAGAGCATGATCGCGCGGCTGATTCGGATTCACGACAAGGAGCATCGCCTCGAAGGATTTCTGAAAATCACGCAAGCCGCCCAGACCGACGCACTCGTGCGACTACTCGACGACAAGCTCGCGCGCTATCTGACGCAGGTGTTGGAAGAGGACGGGAGGTAAATCGCGACGGACTTCGTCCTGATCCTAACCTCGCCTTGTCCGAGGAGAGGTCGGCGCGAGCCGAAGGTGAGCGACGGGTGAGGTGCAACGCTGGTCATCGCAGCGAGCGCGCTGACCTTTTGCAGCAAGTATGAAAGCGGTGCTGTTGTCTGGAGGCGATCCCAGTATCTGTCATATCGATAGACTAGTCGGCGTAGGTGCTCTGTCTCGCCTTGCACCTCACCCGGCGACACCACATTTCATGTGGCTTACGCCGACCTCTCCTCGGACAAGGAGAGGTTAGGACGGAGAGCTCGACAGCTAGCGGGCGGGCGTAGTGCGCTGTTTCTTTGGTTGTCCGGGCGGGAACGCGCTCGCACGCTTGTGCCGTGGACGAACGTTGAAACGATCCAGCAACCGGAAGTAGGAATCGCGAACGATCTCGAGGCCCCACAGCAGCGTCAGGCCAAGCGTGCGGCCGACTCCGCCAACGACTTCCATGACAAGCGGCATGCCGCGCAGCTCCTCGATGCGGACGTCAACGCGCGCTTTCTCTTCCGTGGTTTCCATTAAGGTTCAGAGTAAGTTGCCAGGCGCCCGCATGCAACACGTCACACGGGCGCCTGGCAAAAATGCTGGCGCTATGGCGAAGATGCGGCGGCGGGCGCGGCGCCGCTATCACCCGAGCCGAGGACCGTGAGCTTTATATCGTCGAATTCCGCCTGCGAATCGTCCTGCGCCCACACTCCGATTTTGCCCTTGGCGATTTTGGCGTCATCGAAATCAAAGATCATCTTGTCGTCGTCGTAACACATGAAGTGCCCGCCTTGCGCGGTCACCTTGAGCCGGTACCAGACGCCCTTGTCAGTCGGCACGACGCTCTGCTTGAGCCCGACCAGCGTCCCGTCAGTCATCCGCGAGAGCGCGAAGTAATCGCTGGGGCATCCGGCGGAAAGCAGGTAAAAGTTTTTTGCATCGACGTAACGGAAGATGAGGCCGCCCGAACAATCGAAGCGTCCGCCGACCGATTGGAACTGAGCTTCGAGAGTAAAGTCTGAATACTCAGTCGGATCGGTTTCAATCGCGATTGGGTAATAGGCGAGCGCGCTGGTCAGCGACTTGAGCATCCTGCCCGCGGGCAAGCCGAAGACATTGGGCTTGCTCGGCGCGCTCGGATCGGCAATCACCTGCCAGTCGCCTTCGATCGCGCTCCATCCCGTGGGCACTTCGCCCACTTTGTCCTGATCGAAATTCCACACGTGAACTTCAGGGGTCGGCGTGGCGGTCGGCGTCTGCGTTTCGGTCGCTGTCGGCTCTGCCTTTTTCTTTCTTCCCTTCGAATAAGCGGCCGGACTGACGACGAGCACCGTAAGTACCAGGCCTGCCGCAACGACTGCGACGCTTCGCAGCCAAGAATTTCCCGTCTTCATCTATCCTCTCTCTGCCCCGATGAGCTGGTGGTGTCCTGACTTCTGAGGTTGTGGATCGACAGTCTGATCGCGCGAGTCTCGCCAATGAATGCCGTCGCTGTCAAGTTTTTCGGCAGACCGTCCGATCTCACGACTCAGGCGACGAGAGATTACTTTTGGATTGAATAGCTAGATCGAAATCTCAGTTTCGCTTTTTCTTCGTTACTGACTAATCGCGCCAATAGTCAGTTTATCGCATCAGAGTACGCAGGATTGCTTGACTGTAGTGGGATAGAGTGGGATGTTGTGGGACGCTGGGGAGGAAGTTCCGTGTTTAGCGGTCGCTTCGACCATTCGATCGATGAGAAGGGGAGGGTGAGCATCCCGGCTCGCTTCCGTGAAGTATTGCAGCGCGAAAATCACGATCGTCTTTATATCACGAATTTCCCCTACGACGGAGAGCGATGCCTGGCGCTGTATCCGCCGAGTCAATGGGACACGCTCAACGCAAATTTGAAAACCAAGCCGCGATTCGATCCGCGGGTTCAGGCGTTCGAGACGTTCTTCATCGGCGGCGCGCATGAGGTGCCCGTCGATCGGCAGGGACGGATTCTGATTCCCACCAACCTGCGGGAATACGCGAAGCTCGATCGCGAGGTGACGTTTTCGGCGCAGCAGGATCATTTTCAACTTTGGGACAAGCAGGTCCTCGCGAAGGTTCTGAAGGCCACCGAGGAAAAAATAATGGATCCGGAATTTTTTACGAAGCTGGGTCTGTGACAGGCGATGAATCTGGCGGTGAGATACGAAGACGACGCAGCGGACCGGAGGCATGTGCCGGTGATGGTGGAGGAGGTGTGCGGGCTGCTGTCCGCACACGGTCCGCTTGCGTTCGTCAACGTTACAGTTGGGACGGGCGGGCATGCGGAGGCGATGCTCCGCGCCACCAAGGCGCGGATGCTCGGGCTGGATCGCGACGCGGCGGCGTTGGCCGTCGCGCGCGACCGGCTGGTGGAGTTCGGCGATCGCGTGGTACTCGAGCGCGCGGACTTCGGCGAGATTGCGGCAGTGATGAAGCAGCATCATTTCGATGGCGCCGACGCGATGCTCGCCGACCTCGGCATGAGCAGTTACGCGCTCGACGATCCGAATCGCGGGTTTTCGTTCCGGCTTGACGGTCCGTTGGATATGCGGATGGACGACCGGCAGACGCTCCGCGCGCGCGACATCGTCAATGAAGAGAGCGCCGAGGAGATCGCGCGCATCATCTATACCTACGGCGAGGAACGCGGGTCGCGGCGGATTGCGCGGATGATCGTCGAGGCGCGGCGGCGCGGTCCGATCGAAACGACGGGCGAACTGCGCTCGATCGTCGAGCGGGCTCTGGGAGCCAATCGGCGCGGCGGCGCGCATCCGGCCACGCGCACCTTCCAGGCGCTGCGAATCGCGGTGAATCGCGAGATGGAAAGCCTGGCGGCGCTCTTGCGCGACGGTCCCGCGATGCTCAATCCGGGCGGGCGGATGCTGGTCATCTCGTATCACTCGCTCGAAGACCGTCCGGTCAAGGAGCGCTTTCGCGAATTGGTTCATACGGGAAACTACACGGCGATCGCGCGCAAAGTGATCAAGCCGTCTTCGGCGGAAACTTCGCGCAACTCGCGCGCGCGCAGCGCGAAAGTCCGATGCATCGAGCGGAGCGCACGATGAGCGCGCGCGTGAAACCGACGCGGCGCCCGTCGAAGGTGGTGCCGACAGTGCTCGGCGTACTGATCGCGATGGTGGGATTCGCGACGTTGATGACACGGCTTGACGCCACCCAGGAAGGCTATCGGCTTTCCGCGCTGCACGATGAAATCGCCAGGCTGCAGGACGAAAATCGCGAGCTGCGCCTGACGGCCGCGCAGCTCAGCTCGCACGAAAGGCTGCGCGCACTCGCGCCGCAGTATCATCTGGCGCCGCCCGGCCGCGGGCAGGTGGTGATGCTCCCATGAATACATCGTTCAAGCAGCGGCGCGCTCGAATCGGGGCACTCACGCTCACACTGGCGGCGCTGTTCGGCCTCGCGGTGATCCGGCTGGTGGTGCTGGTTGCATTTTACGGGACGCGACTGAACACGCTCGCGCTCCAGGAGCATACCGGAGAAACCGAGCTCGCGGCGGTGCGTGGTCCGATCGTCGATCGCAACGGCGAGCCGCTGGCGCTGTCAGCCGAGACCCGCTCGGTTTACGCGCGCCCGAAGAAGGTGCTCGAGTCGAGCACGCCGGCCGAGCGCTCGAAGCTCGCAGCGATTCTGATGATGATGCCGATATCTCTCGAATCGAAACTGAGCAAGGACTCGCCGTTTGTGTGGCTCGAGCGGCGGATTTCGCCGGACAAGGCGCAGGCGGTGGAGGGGCTCGGTATCGACGGCATCGGCACGATTAGCGAATACAAGAGGTTTTACCCGGAGAGCAACCTGGCCGCGTCGGTGGTGGGGTTGGCGGGGATGGACGGCCAGGGGCTCTCCGGCCTGGAGTTGCAATACGACAAGATTGCGCGAGGCGAAGCGGTCGAGTTGAGCTTCGATCACGACGCGGAGGGGCATCCGATTTTCGACAGCCCGATGGCGCTCAAGGCGCCGGAGCCGGGCGCGCAGCTCGAGCTGACGATCGATTCGTCGATCCAATCGCTGGCCGAAACCGAATTGGCGGCGGAAGTGAAGTCGAGCGGCGCGAAGCGCGGCAGCGTAATCGTGCTCGATCCATTTACCGGCGAAGTCATGGCGATGGCGAACGTCAGCGCCGACGGCGCCAACCTTCACGACCGTCTGCACAACCCTGCGGTCGAGGATGCGTTCGAGCCGGGCTCGACGATGAAGGGAATCCTCGGTTCGATCGCGCTGGCCGATCACGCGATCACGACCGATAAACAATTTTATTGCGAGAACGGGCATTTCACGATCGATCGGCACACGATTCACGATCACAGCCCTCACGGATGGTTAAACCTCGGCGGGATAATCGAAGTCTCGTCGAATATCGGCGCGTCGAAGATCGCCTTGACTCTGGGCTCGCAGCGCTACTACGAGGGACTGCGCGCATTTGGAATCGGATCGCGCACGGGGATCGATCTGCCGGGCGAGGCGGGCGGACTACTGAGCAAGCCCGCGGGATGGAGGGAAATCGATCTCGCCAATCACGGTTTCGGGCAGGGCGTGGCGGTCACCCCGATCCAGCTCGCAGTGGCGTACGCGGCGATCGCGAACGGCGGAAATATCATCCGGCCGTACGTGGTGAAGGCCGCTTACGATGCGGAGGGGCAGACGATCTTCACGCATACGCCGCAGGTGATGCGTCGCGCGATCGCGCCCGATATCGCGCATCAGATGAATCTGCTGCTGCGCAACGTCGTGATGTCCGACGGCGGCACGGCGGCGAAGGCGCGCGTTGACGGATTTATCGTCGCGGGCAAGACTGGCACGGCGCAGATGGTGAATCCGGAAAACGGCACCTACTATCAGAATCGGCACGTGTCGTCGTTCGTGGGATTTTTGCCCGCCGACGATCCGCGGCTGCTGATCCTGGTGGCGCTGTACGATGTCGGCCACGAGCACTTCGGCGGGCTAATTGCTGCGCCGGTGTTCAGCGAAATTGCGCAGGGCGCCGTCCGCGATCTGAATATTACGGCGCCGAATCAACCGTACGATACTGCCGGCATGATCCCGATGCCGGATTTCGGCAAAGACTCGAGCGGCGGAACCCCAGCCGCGACGGCCGCGGATCCCGATGACTATCTGCCCGTGCTGACCGGCTCGAAGCTGACCCGTGCGACACCGAATTTTTCAGGACTCAGTCTCCGGCGCGCGATGGAACTGGCCCGCGTCTCGCGCGTCAACGTCGAGGTGCACGGCGGCGGCTACGTGATCGCGCAGGAGCCGGGCGCCGGCGCTCCGCTCAATCATGCGACAGTGCAACTGACACTTGCGCCGATCGTCGCGGACAGTGGCGCCGAGACGGCGGCTGAATCGGGCATCGTGCCCGCGTCGTATTTTAGTGGCGGCGGTTTATCGCCCGTCAGGCGAAAGTGAAACTTGGTGAATTGCTCGAAGGACTCGACGTTCGCCGGATCGACGGCGACCTGAACGTGGAAATCACGGGCCTCAGCTACGACTCGCGTCACGCGGGGCCCGGTCATCTGTACTTTTCGACGGCCCGCGACGCGAAGCGCAACCGGGCCAACATTGACGATGCATTAAACCGTGGGGCGCGCGCTGTGGTGGTTGGGGGATGGGACGGTGGAACAGCGCGCCCCGCGGCGACCCTGGTGGTGAGCGAGCGGCCGCGCCTGCTGATGGGCGCGGCCGCCTCGCGGTTTTTCAGAGCGTCGAGCGAGCGCGTCGATTTGATCGGCATCACCGGCACCAGCGGCAAGACCACGACCAGCTACATACTTGCGTCGATTTTCGAGGCCGCCGGCATGCCGACGGGAATCATCGGCACGATTGGAATTTTCATCCGCGGCAAAAAAATCTACAGCGGACTGACTACTCCCGAGTCGATCGACTTCGAGTCCGCCTTGGCGCAGATGGAGCGCGAGGGCGTGAGTCATGCGGCGGCGGAGGTGTCGTCACAGGGAATCGCGGAAGGGCGGGTCGAGGCGCTGAATTTTCGCGCGTGCGTGTTCACCAACCTCGGCCGTGACCATCTCGACTATCACGCGACGGTCGAGGACTACTTCGCGGCGAAGCTGCGGCTGTTCACCGAGATACTGCCACGCAGCAAGCGCGCGAACACCGTCGCAGTTGTGCGCGGCGACGATCCGTTCGGTCGGCGCGTGCTCGAATCAGTGAAGGGATCGAAAATAAGTTTTGGAATGGATCGATCGCTCGACGTATATCCCGAGAAATTCGATGCCGACCTCGGCGGCATTCGTGCGACGCTGTCGGTACTCGGCAAAAAAATCGAAATCGAATCGCCGCTGATCGGCGAAATCAATTTGCTCAATATCCTCGGCGCCTCGGCTCTGTCGGCGGCCCTGGGTATCGATATGGTGGCGGTGGCGGATGGGGTGCGGCGATGCCCAGGGGCCCCCGGCAGACTCGAAGCGGTTCCGGCGAAACCGGGGGTCACGGTGCTGGTCGATTATGCGCACAAGCCCGACGCGCTCGAGGCGGTGCTGACTGCGCTCCGGCGTTTGCGCGCCGGCCGGATCATCTGCGTCTTCGGATGCGGCGGCGATCGCGACCGCGGCAAGCGTCCGATCATGGGCGAGATTGCGGGACGACTCGCCGATATTCCGGTGCTGACATCGGACAATCCGCGCAGCGAAGACCCGATGGCGATTATCACCGAGGTCGAGAAGGGACTAATTGCTGCAGGTCGATCGCGAAGCGACGACGCGTCTACGAAGGGCGGATATGTCGTCGAGCCGGATCGGCGCGCAGCGATCGGTCTCGCGCTTCGACTCGCGACCGCCGGCGACGCGGTTTTGATCGCGGGCAAGGGGCACGAGGACTATCAGCTTGTAGCGGGACGCGTGTTGCCGTTCGACGATCGCGTTGTGGTTCGCGAGATTGCGGCGGAACTCGCCCGCGGGCAGAGTTGAGATTCGGCGGGCGCCGCGATGCTCTACCTGCTGCTCTACCCACTGCACAAATATTACTCCGGCTTCAACGCACTTCGGTACGAGACTCTCCGCTCCGTGCTGGCCGGACTGGCGGCGCTGGCGCTGTCGTTGGCTCTGGGACCCATTCTGATCGATCGGTTCCGTGCGCTGCACATCGGTCAGACGATTCGCGAAGTCGTTCCGCAGGCGCATCAGAAGAAAGCCGGCACGCCGACGATGGGCGGATTGCTGATCGTGGCATCGATGCTGGCGGCGACGCTGCTGCTCGCCAACGTCTTGAACCCGTACGTCTGGATCGCCATCTTCGTGACTCTTACCTTCGGTGCGATCGGCTTCAGCGACGACTACTTCAAGCTCACCCGCGGCAAGGGCTTGGGACTGAGCGGGCCGGCGAAGCTCGTGTGGTCGTTCTCGTGCGCGTTCATCGCGGCCGCGTGGCTCTTTCTGTATCTCGGCTTCGACACGCATCTGACCGTGCCGTTCCTGAAGAACGTTCATCCCGATCTGCACACGTGGTTTTACATCCCATTCGCGATGCTGGTGATCGTTGGATGCTCGCATGCGGTGAATCTCACCGACGGACTCGACGGACTGGCGATTGGGCCGGTGATGACGGTCGCTCTGACCTACTGGGTGTTTTCGTACGTCGCCGGCAACATCAAGTTTGCGACCTACCTGCAGATACCGTACATCGCCAACGTCGGCGAGGTTGCGATTTTCTGCGCGTCGGTGATCGCCGCGTCGCTCGGCTTCCTCTGGTTCAACGCGTACCCGGCCTCGATGATGATGGGCGACGTCGGCGCGCTCTCGCTGGGCGGCGCGATCGGCACAGTCGCGGTGCTGTGCAAGCAGGAACTCGCGCTGGTGATCGCGGGTGGAGTGTTCGTCGCGGAGGCGGCGTCAACGATCATCCAGCGCTACTATTTCAAGGCGACGGGCGGCAAACGATTTTTCCTGATGGCGCCGCTGCACCATCATTTTGAACTCAGGGGAATTCCCGAGACCGTGGTGGTGATCAGATTCTGGATCGTATCGATCGTGTGCGCTCTCGTCGCGCTGAGCACGCTGAAGCTGCGTTGAATCGAATGGAACTGTCGAACAAACGCGTGATGGTCGTAGGACTCGGAGTCAGCGGAGTCGCCGCTGCGCGCTTCCTCGCCGCGCGCGGCGCGAAACTCGTAATGACGGATCGACGCGTCAACATCGACCGCGGCAACTTACCGGCGGGCGCGCTGAAGCTTGGCGCCGAAGATGCGAGCTGGACCGACGGCGTCGAGCTGGTCGTCACGAGCCCTGGTGTACCGCGCGATTCCGTCCTGCTGCGGGCCGCGACCGAGCGGCGAATTCCGGTGATCGGAGAGATCGAACTAGCGAGCCGTTTCCTCGACGCGCCAATCGCCGCGGTCACCGGCACCAACGGCAAGAGCACGGTGGTAGTGCTGCTCGGCGAGATTCTGAAGGCGTCGGGACGGCGCACATTCGTCGGCGGCAACCTCGGCACCCCGCTGATCGACGCGATCGATGGCAAATGGGACGTCGCCGTCGTCGAGGTGTCGAGCTTCCAACTCGAATGGATCGACAAATTCCAGCCGCAGGCGGGCGTGCATCTCAATCTGACCGACGATCACTTCGATCGCTACAAAGATCTCGAGGACTACGGGCGCGCAAAGGCGCGCTTGTTCGAAAATCAGAATGCCTCGGACTACGCGATCCTGAATCGCGACGATCCCAATGTGTGGAAGCTCGCAAATAACGTGCGCTCGCGAGTGATTGGCTTCGGGCACACTCGCGGTGAGTCGGGCGCGTCGATTTGGTTTGACGAAAAAGCTAACGCAATCGTTTTCGATTTTGAATTTCAGACCGCGCTTCGCGGACGCATCAGCCTCAACGGATTTCGGCTGCGCGGATGGCACAACATTTCCAATGCGATGGCAGCATCGGCGGCGGCGCTTGCGCTTGGCGTCGAGGCCGGAGAAATCGAGCGAGCCCTCGCGTCATTTCGCGGACTGCCCCATCGAATCGAAGTCATCCATGAGCGCGGCGGCGTCACTTATATTGACGATTCGAAGGGAACCAACGTCGGCGCAGTGGTCGAAGCGATCGACGCGCTCCCGGCGCCGATAATTCTTATCGCAGGCGGTCTCGACAAGGGCGGCGACTACGCGCCGCTGCGGCCCCCGCTCGAGGAAAAAGTCAAACTCGCGATTCTCAACGGGGCGGCGCGCGACAAGATGGCGACGGCGCTCGCAGGTGCGACGAAGATCGAATCCGTGGCGACTCTGAAAGAAGCGGTCGAGCATGCGGCGCGCGCGGCGCGGTCGGGCGACACCGTCCTGCTGTCGCCGGCGTGCTCGAGCTTCGATCAATTCAAGGACTATGCGGAACGTGGGAACGTATTTAAAGAGCTGGTTCGGGCGCTTTGACGCGGTCAGCTACCGGCGCCCCGACCCGTGGCTGTGGCTGCCGGCGGCGGTACTGCTGTTGCTCGGGCTGCTGATGGTGCTCAACACGACGTACTTTCTCGGTATCGAGAAGCGCGGCGACGCGTTCCACTTTTTCAAGCTTCACCTCGCGCATATCGCGGTGGGTTTCGTTTTTCTGATGCTGCTCTCGCAATTCTCGCTGGCGGGTCTGCGCCGAATCGCGATGCCGCTGTTCATCGGCTCGATCGTGATGCTCGCGCTGCTCTACGTGCCCGGTCTCGGCCTGATGAAAGGCGGTGCGCGCCGATGGCTACGGCTTGGACCGGTGATTGCGGAGCCGTCGGAGCTGGTGAAGTTTGCGCTAGTATTTTTTCTCGCGAAGTTTCTGAGCAAGCGCCAGGATCGGATTCGCGAGTTCACCCATGGGCCGTTGTCGGTATTTCTGATCGTCGGACCGATCACACTTTTGATTCTGAAGCAGCCGGACTTCGGCAGCACCGTGATGATCGCGCTGATCCTCTTCGCGATGCTGTGGGCGGCCGGCGCGCGTTGGGAGCATCTCGCGGGCGCGGGCGGTGCGGCGTTGGTCCTGTTGGCGTTCCAGGCGGTGGCGAAGTCCTATCGCATGAAGCGGATGACGACCTTCCTCGATCCGTGGTCGGTCGCGCGCGGCGCAGGATTCCAGCTCGTGCAATCGTTCATCGCGCTCGGTGAGGGCGGGAAGTGGGGCGTCGGTCTCGGCGCGGGCCGCCAGAAAATGTTCTACCTGCCCGAGGCGCACACTGATTTCGTCTTCGCCGTCGTCGGCGAGGAGTTCGGCCTGATCGGCGCGGCCGTCGTAATCTCCCTGTTCCTCGTGATCCTGTTTCGAGGGATGCGCATAGCTCACGACGAACCCGATCCTTTCGCGAGTCTGCTCGCGGTGGGACTGACCGCGCTACTCTCGATTCAGGCGTTGATCAACATGTCGGTGGTGATCGGGCTGATCCCGACCAAGGGACTGCCGCTGCCGTTCCTGAGTTACGGCGGCACTTCGATCATCATCGCGATGGCGGCGTTGGGCGCGCTCCTCGCGCTCGGGCGCCGGCCGGCGGTGCGATGAAGGTGATAATCGCAGGCGGCGGCACGGGCGGGCATCTTTTTCCGGCGGTCTCGCTGGGCGAGGAGATGATTCGTGAGCGTCCCGACATCGACGTGCTGTTCGTCGGCACGAGTGCGGGTCTCGAGGCGAAGTGGTTGCCGAAGAGCGGATACAAATACGAGCTGTTCGAGATGCACGGAATTCGCGGGCATAGCGCAGTCGAGCGAGCGCGCGCGTCGGTGGAATTCCTCCGCGCGATCGGTCTCGCAACGTCGCTCGTCCGACGCTTTCGTCCGAGCATCGTCGTGAGCGCCGGCGGATACGCGTCGGCGTCGATGGGCGCGGCCGCCGTCCTGACTCGAACGCCGCTGGTGTTGATGGAGCAGAACACGCGGCCGGGTCTCGCGAATCGAATGCTGTGGCGATTCGCCAACAAGATCTGCGTCGGCTTCAGTGACAGCGTGAATTATTTTAACCCATCTAAAGTGGTAGTGACGGGTAATCCGACGCGGTTCCAATACTGGCCTGACCGATCACCCCGCGAGCATCGGCAATTACAAATCCTTGTTTTAGGCGGTTCGTCCGGAGCCCATCGCCTGAATATTGGTGTCGTAGGGGCTTTCAAAATCTGCGGAAAAAGTGTTATAAATTGGAACGTTGTCCACCAGACCGGGGAGGCGGATGAGGAGTTGGTGAGGAGTGCTTACCGCGAAATCGGGTTCGCGGCTGAGGTGGTGCCGTTTATCGACAACGTCGCCGACGCCTTGCATCGCGCGGATTTGGTTGTGGCGCGTTCAGGCGCGATGACGGTCACCGACATTGTTCTTGGCGCGCGTGCGGCTATTTTCGTGCCGTATCCCTTCCACAAAGATCAGCAACAGGTGCACAACGCGCGCGTGATCGAAAAGCGCGGCGGGGCGATAATAGTTCGCGACGACGATCAACTTGCGTCCAACCTCGCGCGCGAACTTGAAGCGTTGATTCAAAATCCCGCGCGGCTGGACGAGATGGGCGAGCGCGCGCATCAGGAGGCGCATCCCGACGCGGCTCGTCACATCGCAAAGATTTGTTTTGAACTCGCGGAGCGCGCGGCGGCATGAGTGAACTGCACGCAAATGGTCTCTTGACGCGTCAGCGGCGGCTGCACTTCGTCGGCATCGGCGGCGCCGGCATGAGCGGAATCGCCGAGCTATGCCTCAAGCTCGGGATGCGCGTCAGCGGATGCGATCTTAGACCGTCGCCGACTATCACGCGGCTCGCGTCGCTCGGTGCGGAAATCAGCCAGGGCCATCACCCGGCGCATCTGAAGGACGACGGTGGCATCGACGCGGTGGTGATCTCATCGGCGATAAAATTTTCGAATCCTGAAGTCGCGCGAGCGCGCGAGATGAAGATTCCGGTGATCGCGCGGGCCGAGATGCTCGGCGAACTGCTGCGGATGGCGAAGCTCGGCGTCGCGGTCGCGGGCACGCATGGCAAGACGACCACGACCGCCCTGATCGCGCTGATCATGGAAGAGGCGGAGCTCGATCCCACCGTCGCAGTCGGCGGAAATATTCGCAACACCGGCAGCAACGTGCGGCTCGGGCGTGGCGATTTCATGGTGGCCGAGGCCGACGAGAGCGACGCGTCCTTCCTGCTGCTGATTCCGACCATCGCCGTGGTGACGAATATCGATCCGGAGCATCTCGATCACTACGGCACGATGGATAAAGTGCGAGAGGCGTTCGTGGACTTTATCAATCGCGTGCCGTTCTACGGCGTTGCCGTACTCGGAATCGACAGCGTAAATGTGCGCGCGTTGATCGCGTCGATTCGCAAGCCGATGGTGACTTACGGCGTCGCGCAGGACGCTGATCTGCGCGCCGAGAAAATAGTGATCGACGGCCTCTCGACCCGCTTCGAGGTGATCCGCAAGGGCGAACATCTCGGCCGTGTATCGATACCGACGCCGGGCGTGCACGTGGCGCTGAACTCGCTCGCGGCAATCGCGGTCGCGATGGAAGTTGGAATCAGTTTCGATCGTGCGGCGTCGGCTCTCGCGAATTTCGGCGGGATCAGTCGCCGCTTCGAGATCAAGGGCGAAGCTGCCGGACGAATTGTGCTCGACGACTATGCGCATCATCCGGCCGAGGTGCGCGCGACGCTGGCCGCCGTGCGCGCGTCGTTCAAGCGCCGCGTGGTTGCGGTCTTTCAGCCGCATCGATACACCCGCCTGCGCGATTTGTTCGACGATTTCCTGTCGGCCTTCGACGACGCCGACGTGCTCTACCTGTTCGACGTGTACCCGGCCGGCGAGGAGCCGATTGCCGACGTCTCCGCGCGGCGTCTCTACGAAGCGCTGCACGCGCGCGGCCATCTCGAGGTGCACTACCTGGGCGCCGAGGAAAATCCCGCGGAGCGCATCGCGGCGGGCTCGCGCGCGGGCGATGTGATCGCGACTCTGGGTGCGGGCGATATCTACAAGATGGGCGGCGAGATACTGAAGGCGCTCAGCGCCGAGGTCAAAGTTCATGAAGGCGCTTGAAGCCGAGTTGCGCGCGAAATTCGGCACGCGAGTCCGCGCCGCGATGCCGCTCGCGGAACTGACGTCATTCCGGATCGGAGGACCCGCGGACTTGTTCGTCAACGTCGAGGATGAAGCCGAGCTGATGCACGCGAAGGCCGCCGCGTATCGTGCGAGTGTACCGTGCTTCTGCCTCGGCGCGGGTACCAACCTGCTCGTGAGCGACCGCGGGATGCGCGGGTTGGTGGTGAGACTTGGCGATGGCTTCGCAAAAATAAATATCGACGACACGAAAGTCGTTGCGGGCGCCGGCGCCGCGTTCGGTACGCTCGTCAGTGAAGTTGTCGATCGGGGCCTTGAGGGGCTCGAATTCGGCGAAGGTATTCCCGGTACGGTCGGCGGTGGATTGGTGATGAACGCGGGTGCGTTCGGCGGCGAAATCGCGAAGGTGGTCACGCTGGTGCATGGCGTCACCGAGTCTGGCGACGCGCTCGCGCTGACCAGGGACAACGTCAAGTTTGCGTATCGGCGCACTGAGTTGCCGAATCACTTCATAATCACCCGCGTCGATTTCGATCTTGCGCATGGCGATCGCGATCGACTGACGGCGCGAGTCGCCGAGTTGAAAGCCAGGCGCGCATCGCGTCAGCCGCGCGGAGTGCCGAACGCGGGATCGATCTTCAAAAATCCGCCGGGCAATTTCGCGGGCAAGTTGCTGGAAGGCGCGGGCCTGAAGGGAACGCGGCTCGGCGGTGCGGCGTTTTCGGATCAGCATGCAAACTTTATCGTGAATCTCGGCGGCGCTCAGGCCGCGGAAGTGCGCGCGCTGATCGACCTGGCGCGCAACAAGGTGAAAGAGCAGAGCGGCGTCTTGCTCGAACCGGAGGTTAGGCTGGTCGGCGACTGGTAACGCGCAATTTGGATTGAGGTGGTGGGGTGGCGGTTCGCGGGAAAAAGAAAGCGGTGACTGGGTGGAGCGCGCGGATGGGCGGGCTGGTGGTGTGCGCCTTTTTTGCGCTGGGCGTGATGACGGGATTCAGCACGGCCGGCCGCGCAGTGGCTCTCAGAGCGTCCGCAAGCCTCGCCTCATATCGCGATCAAATTCTGGATTCGCTCGCACCCGCGCGCACTACCGCTGCGAGTTATTCCGCCGTGCTGGTGCAATGGGCCGGACGCGCGGGAATTTACCATCAAGGTCTGCACCAGCCGGGCGCTGCGGCGATTTCGGCTGGCGATATGCGTGACGGCGCGATCGCGCTCGTCGAGCGTCACGACGGCTTCTACCAACTGTTCAGCGGCGGCGAGCTGCGCGGGCCGGTTTCGCCGGACAAGCAGGGCGACTTGCCTGTGCTGAGCGGCGATGCGCTCGACAACGCTCGCGGATCGCAGATGGTCGATTACACGGCGCTGCTGGTGCGCGCGGAGACGCAACTGTCCGAAATTATTTCGGAGATGCGCGTCGGCGACGACGGCACGGCCTCGCTCTTCCTCGAGCGCGAGCGCACCGAGGTCGTGCTCGATCTGGATCGCGCCACGACCGAGCTTCAGCGCGCGATCAAAGTGCGTCAACAATGGCAGGGACGTGAGAACCTGATCGCGGCGCTCGATTTGACTACGCCAGGACTCGCTGTTGTGCGCCTGCATGCGATCGCGAGCACTCACTCGAAGCATAAGACCGCGCTTCGAAAAGTTTCGTTCCAGCCGGGCGGGAGCCGGTGACGCGATGAGAAATCTGCTCACCGGGCTGGACGTCGGCACCAGCAAAGTTTGCGCGATCGTCGGCGAATCGCTGCCGGACGGCCAGTTGGCGACGCTCGGCTTCGGCGTCGCGCCATGCACGGGGCTGCGCAAGGGCGTCGTCGTAAATATCGAGGCGACCGTCGATGCGATCAAGGTTGCCGTCGAGGAAGCGGAGAAAACTTCCGGCGTGCGCGTCGGCTCGGTTGTAGTCGGCGTCGCGGGGCCGCATATCAAGGGTCTCAACAGCCACGGGATCGTCGCGGTGCGCGGCGGTGAAGTCAGCGCGCGCGATGTCGATCGGGTGATCGACGCGGCGCGCGCGGTCGCAATCCCTCTTGATCGCCAGGTCCTGCATATTCTGCCGCAACAGTTCGCCGTCGATGAGCAGGAAGGCGTGCGCGAGCCTTACGGGATGGCAGGCGTTCGCCTCGAGGCGCGTATTCATATCATCACCGCCGCGCAGAGCTACGGCCAGAATCTCACCAAGTGCTGCGAGCGCGCGGGCGTGACGCCGTCCGAGATGGTTTTCCAGCCGCTCGCCTCGGCGGACGCGGCGCTGTTTCCGGAGGAGCGCGAACTCGGCGTGGCGCTGATCGATATCGGCGGCGGCACCACCGATATCATCGTCTTTCACGGCGGCGCCGTGATGCATACCGCGGTGCTCCCGATTGGCGGCAATCATCTCACCAGCGACATCGCCGCCGGACTGCGCACTCCTATCTCCGACGCCGAACAGCTCAAGATCACGTTCGGTATTGCGACCAATCAGGTCGTGCGGCGCGACGAGACGGTGCAGGTGCCGGGCGTCGGCGGACGCGAGCCGCGCGTGATCGCGCGCCGCCTGCTCGGTGAAATCATCGAGCCGCGCATGGAAGAAATTTTCACGATGGTGCAGCGCGAGCTGCTGCGCTCCGGCGTTTCCGACGGCCTCGCGTCCGGCGTCGTGCTGGTCGGCGGCACCTCGCTGCTCGAGGGCACGCAGGAACTCGCCGAGCGCATCTTCGGCCTACCGGTGCGGCGCGGACTTCCCATCAACTTGAAAGGACTGCCCGAAGAACTGATGAAGCCGATGTACACGACGGCCGCCGGCTTGTTGCTCCATCAGAGCGCGGTGGGCGGAATTGGCAACGGAGTTGGAAAAGCGGGCCGGCTTGGACGGCTGCGCTCACGGTTTAGCGATTGGGTGAGGGACTTCTTTTGAGAAGTCGCCGAAACAAAAAATTTAATGGGCAACAAACTTTGCCGGTAGGTGGTGGAGGAGGATCTGTAATGATTGAGTTGGTGAGTAATCCCGACCCGGGCGCGAGGATCAAGGTAATCGGTGCAGGTGGATGCGGCGGCAACGCGGTCAACCACATGATCAATGTGGGGCTGCGCAACGTCGATTTCATCGCCGTGAATACCGACATCCAGGCGCTGCAGAATAATCACGCGCCGCTGCGCGTTCAGATTGGCGACGAGATCACGCGCGGACGCGGTACCGGCGGCAATCCGGAAATCGGACGCAAGGCCGCGCTCGAAGACGAGGAGCGCATTCGCGAAATCCTGTCGGAAGCCGAGATGGTATTCGTCACCGCCGGAATGGGCGGCGGCACCGGCACCGGTTCTGCGCCAGTCATTGCGCGCATCGCGCGCGAGCTCGGCGCGCTGACCGTCGGCGTCGTGACCAAGCCATTCCAGTTCGAAGGGCGCCGGCGCATGTCGCAGGCCGAAGAGGGTTTGCGCGAGCTGAAGAACGCGGTCAACACGCTGATCACGATTCCCAATCAGCGCCTGCTCTCGGTCGCGAGCAAAAATACGTCGCTCAAGGAATCGTTCCAGAAGGCCGACGACGTGTTGCTGCAAGCCGTGCGCGGTATTTCAGAACTCGTCACAGTGCATGGGCTGATCAATCTCGACTTCGCCAACGTCCGCTCGATCATGGCCGAGATGGGCATGGCGATGATGGGCGCGGCCACCGCTTCCGGCGAGAATCGCGCGGTCGAGGCGGCCCAGCGCGCAATTTCGAGTCCGCTGCTCGAGGACGTTCTCGATCAAGGGCGCGCGTGGCCTGCTGATCAACGTGACCGGCGGCTCGGACATGGCGCTCTACGAAGTCAACGAGGCTGCCAGCCTGATCCAGGAAGAGGCGCACGAGGACGCGAACATCATTTTCGGCGCGGTGATCGACGACGCGATGTCAGACGAGATTCGCGTCACCGTGATCGCGACTGGCTTCGGCGATCTCGACCGCGGTACGTCGCGTTACTCGCCGTCGGGCGCGCCGGTGACCACGCCGATCGCGGCGGCCTCGACCCGGCCGGTCGATCCGATGGAGGTCAAGCAGCCGGCGCCTGCCGCCCAGGCGGGGCAGGTGCGGATGTTCCCCGGCAACAAGCCGGTGCGCAGGATGGGCCTGGTCGTCAACGACAGCACGCTCGACATCCCGGCGTTTCGGCGCCGCGGCGAGGATTCGGGCCTGGCGGACGGCGAGAAGCTCGAGCCCAATTCGCTGCTCGACGGCGACGACAAGCTCGACATCCCAACCTTCCTCCGCAAGCACCTCGACTAGCGCGGGCGATCACCGAAATAATTGCGGCGCCCGAGTCTTACGACTCGCGGCGCCGCATTTTTGTTGTCATCGCTCGTGCGCCCGCGGTGGTGGATTGCTTCCCTTGGTCGCTTGGTGCATATTAGCAGGGGATATCTCATAGAGATATTTGGAGCGAAACTCATGGAGTCTATCTCCCTAAAACTGCCCGAAAACCTGCTGGAAACCAGCGACCGATGCGCCCGCGCGCTCGGTATCCCGCGCGCCGAATATATACGCCGCGCGATTGAACGCATGAACCGCGAGGCCGAGGCTCGCGCTCGCGCGGAGCGGATGGCGCGCGCGTCGCGCAAAGTCCGCAAGGAAAGCATGCGTGTGAATGCCGAGTTCGCCGCGATTGAGCGCGACCCGGATGCCTGAGCGCGGCGATATCTGGATCGCCAATTTGAGTCCACGCCGCGGCACCGAGCCGGGCAAGACCCGTCCGGTGCTGATCGTCCAAGCGCAGTCGCTGATCAACGCCGGCCACGCTTCAACGTTGATAGTTCCTCTGACCACCAATCTCGCCGACGACGCCTATCCGTTGCGCGTACGCGTGCACGCGCAATCCTCTTTGCGGCGCAATTCTGATCTGCTGATCGACCAATTGCGCGCGATCGACAACCGCTTCCTGATCAAAGGCCCGCTATCACGTCTCGACGAAACAGCGATGGACCGCGTCGCCGCCGCTCTCCGCGAAGTTCTGGACCTTGGCTGAGATCGAAGCCCATCGCGCCGCGTAAGCGGCCTATCCCGGAGGTTTGTTTACCGCCCGGCCGCGACTCGCGGCGCGGGAGCCTCGCCGTTGAGCGATTTCAGGATCGCCTGGCGGCGCTCCTTCAATTCCTTCGGCATCGTCGGCCCGATCTTTTCGAAGAACTCACTGGCCGACTCGAGTTCCGCTTTCCATTCTGCCGGATTCACCGCGAGCGCATCTCGCGCCACGCTCGGCGCTAGCTCGAGGCCTTTCAGATCGAGTTCTCCCTCATCGGGAACGATCCCGACCGGCGTCGCACCCCCCTTCGCGCGTCCGTGGATTCGATCGAGCATCCACTTGAGCACGCGCAGGTTCTCGCCGTAGCCCGGCCAGATGAAATTGCCGTCGGTGCCCTTGCGGAACCAGTTCACCATAAAAATGCGCGGCGGTTTCTTGATCGCGCCGCGCATCTTGAGCCAATGCGCGAAATAGTCGCCGATGTTGTAGCCGCAGAACGGCAGCATCGCCATCGGATCGCGCCGCAGCACGCCGACCGCTCCTGCCGCCGCCGCCGTCGTTTCCGACCCCATCGTCGCGCCCATGAAAACGCCGTGCGTCCAGTCCATCGATTCGAGCACCAGCGGCACCGTCGAAGCCCGCCGTCCGCCGAAGATGACCGCCGAAATCGGCACGCCGCGAGGATCGTCGGCGCTCGGCGACCACGCCGGATTGTTGCGCATCGGTGTCGTGAAGCGGCTGTTAGGATGCGCGGCTTTGTCGGTCGATCCTTTTTTCCACGGCCGTCCCTGCCAGTCGATCAGACCGTCGGGCGCCGGCACGTCCATCCCTTCCCACCACACGTCGCCGTCAGGAGTCATCGCGACGTTGGTGAAAATCGTATCGTGCTGCACCATCCTCATCGCGTTGAGATTCGATTTCGCGCTGGTGCCGGGCGCGACGCCGAAGTAGCCGTTCTCGGGATTCACCGCCCACAGACCGCCGTCGGGACCGACGCGCATCCACGAGATGTCGTCGCCGACAGTGAATACTTTCCAGCCCTTGAACTCGGCCGGCGGCGTCAGCATCGCGAGATTGGTCTTGCCACACGCGCTCGGAAACGCGGCCGCGACATAAGTGGTCTCGCCCTCGGGACTCTGCAGGCCGAGAATCAGCATATGCTCGGCGAGCCAGCCTTCGTCGCGGCCGAGCACGCTCGCGATTCTGAGCGCGAAACATTTCTTGCTGAGCAATGCGTTGCCGCCGTAGCCGCTGCCGACCGAGATAATCGTGTTGTCCTGCGGGAAGTGGCAAATGAGGCGCCGCTCGGGATTCAAGTCGAGCGTGCAATGAATTCCGCGATTGAAATCGTTCGACTCGCCAAGTTGCTTCAGCGCCGCCGCGCCCATGCGCGTCATGATTCGCATGTTCAGCACCACGTAGATGCTGTCGGTCAACTCGACGCCGACCTTCGACAACGGCGATCCGAGCGGGCCCATCACATACGGCACCACGTACATCGTGCGTCCGCGCATCGAGCCTTCGAGCCATCCGCGCAGCTTGGCGTAAGTCGCGGCGGGCTCGGACCAGTTGTTAGTCGGCCCCGCGTCTTTCTTATCCGGCGTGCAAACGAAAGTCAGTTGCTCGGTGCGGGCGACGTCGTTGGGATTCGACCGATGGAGGTAGCAGCCGGGCCGCTTCTCCTGGTTGAGCTCGATCAGTATTCCCGCTGCGACTGCCTGTTTGGTGAGCCGATTTTTTTCAGCTTCGGAACCGTCGCACCAGATTATCGCGTCAGGCTTTGTGAGCGCGGCGACTTCCTTGACCCAATCGCGCAACGCGCGGCTGCTGGTCGGCGAACTATTGGCGTTGGGATTGGGCGTCACTTCATGCGCTCCACGTCGGTCCTTGTGAGACGTAACTCCTACTCAAACGCAGGTGCAAAATGCAATCCAGCGAACATGAGCACGTAATATGTAGATTAGCAGATTAGATTAATCAAGGGGAGAACTATAAGCAATTCTTCAGACCATTGTGCGCGCGAGAACCGCCCCGGGGCGATCCTGACTCGCGATGCCGCTCCACCCCTCGAGAATATCGGTCATGAGAGCAAAGTAGCGTCCTCGCAACTTTGCGATTGACAATGGGTGCAGGGGTCACCCCTGCCGCCCCGCGCGCAGCGGTTCTGACGATCTGATCAACTCCAGGGCATCATCTAGTACGCGGCGCTCTTGCGCGCCGAGTTGATCAGCTTCTGGATTTCCTCTTCGGTGAATCCCGCCAGCATCCGCGCCTCTTTCGCGATCGCGACCACTTGCCCGTCGTCGTTCTCGATATCTTCCTGCGCGCGCCGCCCGCCGCGGAAGTTGAAGACCTCGTCGACCATGTCCTGGAACGCCTGCGCCTTGGCCAGCCGCTCGGGGTCGCCCTCGGTCAGCTTGCGCATCCACTTCGATCCCATGCGCACGTGCGTGATCTCGTCGGCCAGCACGTAGTCCACCGATCGCTCGATCACCTCGTCGCCGTTGCGCTGCGCGATCCGAATAAGCTGATCGAAGACGTCGCACGCGAGCCCCTCGAGCCCGCGATTTATTCCCGCGACCCGCGCCGCCGGATCCATCGCCTGCGTGCATCGCCACAAAATCTCCGTCTCGACGTAGTCGCCAGGATGCCCGCCCATGTACTCGACGAGGCGCTGGAAAATCTCGCTGTGACGCGCTTCGTCCCACACCTGGCGCGCCATGTCGAGCTGGAACTCCCACGGCGCGTCCGGAAAATCGAACAGCGTGCGTCCCGCCGCCTCCATCGCCTGCAACTCGCCGGTGTAGATTCCATGCAGTCGCGAGCGCAGTGTCTCTTCGTCGAACGGCATCGGCCGCCCGCCTTCGAGGCCTTGCTCCTCGCGAATTTCGCGCACCTGACGGCTGCGCAACACTACCCAATTGTCGGGACGGGCAAGGCGGTCAACCGGGATACATTTTTCCATCGCAAAAATTCCTTGGTGAATCGCGCCGCCTGATTAGTACGCGGCGCTCTTGCCGAAGCCTTTGACCAGCCGATCGATTTCCTCTTCAGTGAATCCCGCGAGCAGCCGCGCCTCGCGCGCAATCGTCAGGCCCGCGTCGATTTCGATCTCCTTCTCATTGACGCGCTGCTTGACGTGATCGACATCCTCGATCCGCTTGCGCCCGGGACCGAAGTTGAACAACTCGTCGATCCGGTCCTGGAACTCCTGCGCCCGCTTGAAGCGCTCGGGGTCGCCCTCGGTCAGCTTGCGCATCCACTGCGATCCCATCCGCACGTGAGTGATCTCGTCGGCCAGCACGTAATCTACCGAACGTTCGATAACCGAATCGCCCATCTTCTGCGCGATCCGAATCAGTTGCTCGAAGACGTCGCACGCGAGCCCCTCGAGTCCGCGATTTATTCCCGCCACGCGCGCCGCCGGATCCTCCGCCTGAGTGCACGACCACAACACTTCGCCCTCGGGAAATTCGCCGTAATACGATCCGACGTATTCGAGCAGCTTCATATAGATCTCGGCGTGACGCGATTCGTCCCACACCTGGCGCGCCATGTCGAGCTGGAATTCCCACGGCGCGTCGGGAAAGTCGTAGAGCGTGCGCCCGGCCGCTTCCATCGCCTGGAATTCCCCGCCGCAAATCCCGTGCATCCGCGATTTCAGGAAATCATCCTCGTACGGCATCGCGTTGCCGGGCGACAATCCCTGCTCGCTGCGCGCGTTGCGCGTGCGATTCGCGGGCAGCAGGATATGGTTCTCGGGACGCGCCAGCTTATCGACCGGGATCATTCTTTCCATCGCCGTTGCTCCTTCGTTTTCATCTACTCCACGCTGACCTCTTGCCGGTCAGGTCCAACGCCTCGCGTACAGTCCATTCGCCGTCCTTCGGGCCGAGCCGAAACTGAAACTTGAACGGCTCGACGCCGGACCCCGTCAGCTGCGCCTTGAGAAAATAATGATGCGCCACGCGCGCGCGTCCAATAAGCTCGAACCTATCATACTTGTTCGCCGGAATCGCATTGGCGACCCGCATCATCTCGTCGCGCACATGCGCCGGCGTCATCGCCTCGACGCTCGCATGGTCGCCGCGTATCAGCGCATTCAGCAGCCGCTCTGCCGCCGCGAACATCTCGGCCGGCGGCTCGACGATTTCCGCAATCGGCTGCGGCCCCATCACGTTGCCGCGTTCTCCCAAATCAGGCATTGCCGTTCCCCACGCGCGCCTGCTCGATCGCCGCCGCCAGATTCGGAACGTCGCTCCACGGCGAGCGCTTGCCCGTCGTGTCCTCGACGCTCGCGATCGCCCACTTGCCGTCAGCCTCTTTGCGCCATCGATAGAGCACGCGACGCATTGCGCCGCCGTTCGTGAACCTGATTTTCGAAATGTACTGAAAACCCACCTTCGCCAGCGCCATCGTTTCGACGTTGACCGGCTTGCCAATCCGCCCAATCTCCGCCGCGGCCTGCCGATGCGCTTCGATTCCCTGCGCGAGCACGAAACGCTCCGCCGTCGCGCTATCGCCCGCCGCGAGTGCGCCCGCATGCGTCGCGATCGCCTCGCGCAGGTCGGTGATATCGTCCAGCTTCTTCATATTGCTCAGCTGCGCCCGACTTTTCTGCGCGGCGCCGGTTCGTCCGCCTCAAACCCCGTCACTCCGCCCGACGCGCCGAGCAATCCCTCGAGATGCGATTGCCAGTTCGCGGCGCGCAGATGCTTGTCCTTCGAGTCGAGCAGCTCGTTGAGCAGCACGCTGCCGCGCTCGACGTGACCTTTCTCCTCTTCGACCAGTCGCTGCAAAATTCGCAAGGTGGGCGGCTCGTACACGGGATTCATCGCCGTCAGATGCGAGCTGTAATGCGAAATCAGATGCGGCTTCAGCACCCGGTAAATCCCGACCAGCCGCTCGATCGTGTCCTCCCACTCTTCCTTGTCCTCGATC
This sequence comes from uncultured delta proteobacterium, assembly GCA_963711565.1. Classification (GTDB taxonomy): domain Bacteria; phylum Desulfobacterota; class Binatia; order Binatales; family Binataceae; genus Binatus. Next base: position 571,179 of record CAVQEQ010000004.1, read on the forward strand.
GCGTTCATAAACGTGACGAACGCCTCGTTGGGAGCCTTGGAAATCTGCGGCTGCGCGCGCAGCTCCGGCAGCCGCTTGCCGAGCGCATCGGTATGCAGCGCGTCTTCGTACACCTGCTTCGCCATCTCGAGCTTGACCGCGAGCTCCGGCGTCAGCGCGATCCAGCCGGCCATCATGCGCATCATCCGCTCTTCGGCGTAGCGATAATTCTGGATATAGATGACGCTCTGACGCACGCTGTAAACGCCGTCGAGAGTTCGCCTGTCGTAAAGTGCCATCTCGCAACTCCTCGTGATCGCCGCGCCGCCTCAGCGCGCGATGCTGCTGCTCGCTCCATTGGCGTTCCCGAAAAAACGGCCTTCGACTATCGCCGCAATCTCGCGCCAGTAAGTTTCCTTGTCGGTCCCCTTCAGATTGTTCGCGCCCATCGCCCAGCCCGCGCACAGCATATGAATCGCATGCACGGCGCTGCGCGCGTCCTCGAAATGAATCACGCCAAGCCGCCGCCCGCGCTCGAGAATCTCGGCCACCGCGCCCAGGTAGTCGCTGCCGATCTTCTTCATCGCCGTGCGATATTGCGGCCGCCGTTCGAGATACCGCGCCTCATGATGCAGCACATTAAACGCCTCGCGATAACGATCGATCACGTCGAGTATCGCGCGCATCACCTCGATCAGCTCGCGCCGCGGGTCGCCGACAGTGCGCTCGCGAATCGCCGGCAGCATCTCGACCAACTCCGCCACCATCGACTCGCCAATCAGCGGAATAATCTCGTCCTTGCTGTCGAGATAAAGATAAATCGATCCCGCCGCCAGCCCCGCTTCGAGCGCCAACTCCTTCACCGACGCCTCATGAAACGACTTCCGCGCCAGCACCCGGCACGCCGCCAGAAAAATCTGCCGCCGCCGCGCCTTGACGAGCTTCTCGTCCGGCGCAGGTGCGCGTAATACTTCAGCGACTCGTGCCATAGGCCAGTAAATCTACTGAATGAACGTTCATTTTGTCAAGAGCCAAATTATAATCGCCTGCGCGGCGGGCGGCAGGGGTGACCCCTGCACCCAGTATGAAGCGCAAAGTTGCGCGCAGCGCGCTACTTTGCTCTCAGGGTCTGGCTCGATGGTGGAAGCTTAGAGCAAAATGGCGTCCTCGACATTTCGCGATTTCCTAACACTGGGTGCAGGGGTCACCCCTGCCCAAGGAGGTGTGGAACCCAGGCGGGTTCCACGTCAAATAAAGTTCCCTGTCCCCCTCCCGTTTCGACGCGTCGTATCCTTATATATGCTCACCGCTATGCCCGACACTTTTCAAAAAGAAAGCACCCTCGACCGCTTCTTCAACCGCCTGATGGGCCGCGCGCTGCGGCTCGGATTCGCCCCCGCATATATGCGCCTGCTCGAGGTCCGCGGCCGCAAATCCGGCAGGACCTTCACGACGCCCGTCAACATCCTCGACTTCAATGGCCGCCGATGGCTGGTTGCTGCGCGAGGCGAGACTGCATGGGCCCGCAACGCACGCGCCGCCGGCCACATCGTGCTGCGCCGCGGCTCCCGCGCCGAATCCCTGATGGTCCGCGAGCTCGCCGACGCCGACAAGCCCGAAGTCATCAAGGCCTTCCTCGATCGCTTCGCCTCGCAGGTCCAGCGTTTCTTCAACGTCCCCGCCGGCTCGCCCGTCAACGCATTCCGCGCAACCGCCTCGCGCACCCCAGTCTTCGAGCTAATCGCCGGCGCGTAGTGGAGTCTCGAATTCGAGAGAACAGATGTTGGGAAAGCTTTACCTAACTGCTCGAACGTCTCTTCCCCTCTCCAGAAGGGAGAGGGGCTAGGGGTGAGGTGACGGCGACAAGAGAAGCAATTTTTATTCTGTGACCGATCCCGCACCGACAACGAAATCGAATCCCCCCAGCGACGATCAGCTCGCCGCCGACTCCGCCGCGCGCGAGCGCGTGACCGTCCTCGCGCTGGTCGCGATGCTTTTTTACCAGGGCTTCGCTGTCGCCATCGTCTCAGTCGCCGCGCCGTGGATCGGGGTGAGCTTCCATCTCGACGGCGCCGGCATCGCCCGCCTGTTCGCATGGATCTCGCTCTCCGCGCTCGGCGCGCTCGCCCTCTCGCGCATGATCGATCGCTACGGACGCCGCCGCATGATCCTCTGGTGCATGGGCGCGATTCCCGTTTGCAGCATCGGCGCCGCCGTCTCCACCAAATTGTTTTGGTTCGCGATATTTCAAATCGGCCTCTACGCAGTCGTCGGCGCCGCGGGCTCCGGATGCGTCGTGATGCTGTCCGAAGAACTCCCGATCGCGCGCCGCGCACGCGGCCAGAGCTTCGGCGGCCTGGCGGGCGCGGTAGGCGCGGGCCTCTGCGTTTTCCTGATGCCGATATTCGACGCCTACGGATGGTCGTGGCGATGGATGTTCGTCATCTCCGCGGCGGGCACTGCGATGCTGCCGGCGATGGCGCGGCTGCTCCCCGAGAGCGAGCGATGGGAACTGTCCGACGCCTCGGGTATCACCACCCGCACGCGTTTCTACGACGTTTTTCAGCCGCTCTATCGCAAGCGCTCGATCACGATGATCGTATGTGCGTTCGCCGCCGCCGTCTCGACCACCGGCGCCAACGCCTTCGGCTACTACCACGCCGTCTCTGTCGTCGGGATGTCGTCGGCGGGCACCAGCACGATGACCATCGTCGCCGGCGGCCTGGGCTTGCTCGGCTTCCCGCTCGGCGCATGGACAGCCGAGCGCTTCGGCCGCGTGCCGACCGTCGTCAGTTTCGGCATCGCAATCACCGCCGGACACCTATGGTACTTCTGGGGCCCGCCGTCGCATTTCGGATGGCCCCTGATGTGGCTGTCGGCCGGCTTCTTCTGGTTCAACGTATGCGACAACGGCGGCACGGTCGCGAGCAACGCCGCCGCCACCGAACTCTTCCCGACCCCTTTACGCGGCACGATGATAGGATGGTTCGCGCTGGTCAGCGCGATAGGCGCCGTAATCTCAAACGCCGCAGTAGCGATACTAGCAAACGCAATGGGCGGCCTATCAATAGTAGTAGGCGCGCTTTCTATCGTAGGCATCCCCGCTGCAATCCTATTCGGCGCAATGATAGACGAAACCCGCGGCATGTCTTTAGAGATGGCCGGCAAGGAGGAACAATTCACCTCCGAAAACTAACCCCTCTTATCCCTCGCCCCAGTTAGGATGTAGCGTTCCCCGTCTGCTCTTATACCTCGCCCGTTATTTCACGGGAGAGGAGGCCGGCCGCATCGCGGCCGGTAGGTGAAGGTTCCGCGACGCGAGCAACACCTATACAGGAACTGAAGGTGCGCGCCTCTTATTCTCCCGCTGGAATGTAGGACGGAATTTATTCCGTCATCTTAGGACGCAGCGTTCCCCGCCCGCGCTCTTATCCCTCACCCTGCCGGCAAGCCACCGCCCCTGAGAGCAAAGTAGCGCGCTGCGCGCAACTTTGCGCTTCAACTGGGTGCAGGGGTCACCCCTACCGAGGGCGCGGGGCGAGGAGCCCCGCATCTGAACCGCCCACCCAGCTTATGCAACGCTCTTGTAAGCTAGAGGATAGCGCCACCCCTAGCCCCTCTCCTGAAGGGAGAGGGGCTAGGGGTGAGGTACTAGTACGCAGTAGCCGTATGCAGTTTGCGCGCGACGTTCATATTGTTGCCACCTAATGAAGGATCGGTCGTCAATGTGAACATATTGGTCGTAGGATCAAAGATCTCGGCGGTATTGAGCGTGTTCCCACTGCCGTCTTCTCCCCCGGTAATCAGTATCTTGCCATTCGATAGGGCCGCCGCCGCATGATTGAACCGCGCCGTATGCATCGAACCGACCGCCGTGAATGTTTCGGTTGCGACGTTGAACACCTCCGCTGTCGCAAGGACGTTACCTGAATCGTCCATTCCTCCCGCGATCAGCACTGAACCTCCAAAAGTGTATAGCGTTGCGGTATGCATCGCGCGTGCAACCGTCATGTTCGTTCCGCCGAGATCGATAGTAAGCGTAAATTTATTGGTGACCGGGTTAAAAATCTCTGCCGTGGATTGCGCAACTCCGGCGGCATTCTCACCGCCCGCTACCAGGACATCGGTAACGCCGATCCCCAACGGCGTCGCGGTATGAAACATGCGCGCCGCGTTCATCTGGCTGCCGCCCAATGATGGGTTGTCGGTCAGGGTAAAGGTGTTGAGTGTCGTATTGTACACTTCGGCACTTTGCAGAGCGCTGATTCCATCGAAGCCGCCGGTAATCACCGCGTTGCTAGCCGTGCAAGTGTCTCTCACCGACGGATTATAGGTCTGCAACGTAGATGCGGCTGCGTTCACGCGCGCCACGTTCATCATCGCTGGAGGAGGGACCTCCGCGGAATTGAGCACGGTTCCGGCCGCATCCTCGCCGCCCGCGATTAAAAACGAATGCGTGTGATGCACGCCTAACAGTCCAGTCTCAGTATGACCCTCCCGCGAAACCGACATGCTCCCCGCGGTAAACTGGTTGGTGCTGCTTGTGAACGTCTCGGTGGTGGAGGTCGCGCCGGTCGCATCGATCCCGCCGCTCAGCAGGACGGTCGCAGGTGGATCTGGAAGGTCGTTTGCAACGGCGGCCGCGTGCCGGTAGCGGCTGTCGTTCATCGCGGTGCCGCCCAGGGACGGGTCGGTCGTAAGAGTGAAGGTGTTAGTCTTCGGGTTGAATACCTCCGCGCTGCTCAGCGGCGTTCCGTCCGATCCCTGGCCGCCGGCAATCAGAACCATCCCCGCGACATACGGCGTGGGCTGTTCCTCGGGTGTACACGATGCGGTTGAGGTCGGCGTGGGACTCATCGACCCCGTTGGCGTCGGCGTTGCAGTTGCAGTTGGCGTCGGCATCGGCGTCGGACCGGTCACGCCTTCGCCGCGCAGCTCGACCTTCTGCGGACTCCTGGATGCGGAGTCGGTAAACGTGAGTCCCGCCTTGTCCTTTATTTTGCCGATCGAGGTCGGATGGAATTCGACCCCTACCTGGCATCGATTCCCCGCAGCCAGCAGCGCCCCGGAGCATCCGTCGCTTTCGATCTGAAAGGGAGGCGCGGCAACGATACTCTCGAAACTGACTGAAACTGACTTCGATTTGTTCGTAACCACCACGCTTATTGCCGCGCTGTTCAGCGTCGCAATAACTTTCCCGAACTCGAGCTTTTGAGGTTCCAGTTTAAGTCTTGGGCATTGGTTCAGTTTGCAAACTGAACCCGTGTCAAGTGTTGCGATAGCTCTCTTATGCGTGTCCGACGAAGCGGCGTGATCGCCCGCGACCGCCAGGTCATAAACAGACATCGCCACCCCGGCAACCACCAGAACCAGAAATATCCCCCGATGCAATCGAGGTCTATTTGAGAATTTACCCATCATCCCGGATACAGCCGATAAAAGGTACGCTCACCCCGAAGCAGATTACAACATCCAGCAGTTTACAGCCCCGCCCCCCGATCCGAGACGGTCGTGATCAGATCCCGTCTCTTTTCTTCCCCTCCCCCTACAGATGAATGTAGGACGGAATTCATTCCGTCAACTCAGGATGCCCGACGCACCCTTCTTCCCCTCTCCCAGAATGGGAGAGGATCGAAGGTGAGGATCCTTATACAGCGCGCGATTTTTTCGCGCGCGATTCAAGATTCTGGTGTCTGCTTGGGTGTGTCCATCGAGGTCATGCAAAGTTCTTCTGTCACGGAGAGGATCGAAGAGCCAGCCCTGAGCTTGCCGAAGGCTCAGGGTCCGGGTTAGGGTGTCACGTTCCGCGCCACTGACTATTCGCCTCGGCCGCTTAGTTGCGGGAGAGGCCGCACCGAAGGAGCGGGTGAGAGTGTTTTTACAGCGCAATTCGCGCGATCCAAGATTCCGCTCTTACTCTTATCCCTCGCCCCAGTCAGGATGTAGCTCTCTTATACCTCGCCCGTCACTTCACGGGAGAGGAGGCCGGCCGCATCGCGGCCGGTAGGTGAGGGTTCCGCGACTCAAGCAACAACCGGGCAAAAGCAGAACCCTCCGCGTCCGCGCCCCTCTCTTTCTGTCATTGAGAGCGGCCGCAGCAAAGAATCCCGGATTCTTTTCCCCCTCCCTGCAAGAGAATGTAGGACGGAATTCATTCCGTCAACTCAGGATGCCGCCGCACCCTTCTTCCCCTCTCCCTGTCAGGAGAGCTTTGCATAACTTCGTTGCGCACCTTTCCCCTCTCCCAGAATGGGAGAGGATCAAAGGTGAGGGTCCGATTACAGCGTGCATTTTCCGCACGCGATTCAAGATTCTGCCAGGGTCGGTACGTCTGCGCATAGGTTACGCAGAAGAGACCTGCCTAGTGGCTTACCAATCCTGTTCGGGATGATAGTATCGATTCGAAGGAGCCTCTTCGTCGAGAGAGCGACCAAACGGTCGGCCACGAGGCTGTTGCGCGCTCTCGGAGGAGCAATCGATGAAACCAATTCGACGGGAACTGCTGAACGGTCTGTTTGTGCTGGTGGTGGCTAGCCTGATCGGCGCGGTTTTTGTAGAGATCCTCGCGCAGTTCGCAACCGAATTATCCGCGTCGCGAGGAAAGGACGTGAGGCCCCGTCATGCCGCCGCGATCGCGCTGGCGGTTTCCGCTTTCGCTACATTTTCCTGCGGTAGCCAATCGCACCAGCAGGAAGCTCCGCCCGGAGAATCGGCTGTGACTTCTCCGAAGCGAACTCAAGCCAATCCTGGAACCGCCACTTGTGCCGGTGGTTGCCCCTTGGAGGGGATCGGATTATACGATTCGGCTCCTGGCTGTTATGTCGGCATTATACCTGAGATGAAAAGCTATGCCGCCCCTTCTGCTGGCCAGCGCTGGGAGGATTCACCAAAAGAAGGCCCGCCATTCCCGGAAGCCAAAGCAGAGGTTTGCTTTGAGAGCGCGCAGTTTGGCATGCAACTGCACACAGTAAATGTCACGACCGCCAGTCCTGAGTGGAATTCCTTTTTCGATGAAGGGCGGTTGGACCTTCTTACAAAGGGATACGGACTCGATAGCACGGTCGATCTGCAAATTGAGGGCTATTTGGGAGGCGCGGCAACCTGGGCGAATCTGGAATGGACGTGCAAGACGACGATCCCCGACCACAGGCGACTACTATGCAAGCATCGGTGGATGCGCCACACCGGGCCAGAGCTGGATGCAGGATCTTAATTCGACAGTCTCAGCGATCAGAAGGCAATGTATTACCTGGAGGGGAACTAAGTCGCCCCGGATCGATCTGCCCGATACAGACTTAAACATGAAGTAGGTATATCGAATGCTCAGAATCGGAAACCGTCGGCAGGAGATATATGACTACTTCCACAACAACGAAGCGTGTCAGCAATTCTTCTTCGATGCGGCACAGGAAGAAAGGTACGCAGCTTACTATACGAGCATGTACCTAGTGCAAGATACGAGTGAGAGCCTCCTTGTTCATCGTGCGAGGGGATTTTCCTCAGATCCGCATGCGGCTTACATCGAATTTTGGGGCGGTATGCAGGCTCTTATCATCCAGCAAGACTCAATATCGGAGTTGTACAAAGCGGTGACCGCCGGTCAACTGGATATTCGGGCATTAAGTTCGTGGCAAACGGTCCGTACACTTCGAAATGCTTGCGCCGGGCATCCTGCAAAGAAAGATCGTCCCAAGAACTCTCCTGTGACGAGGACCTTTATGGGACGCCGATTCGGGGGATATCCAGCGATTACTTACGAGCAATGGCAGGCGCAAAAAGGCATCACTCATCCAACAGTAAAACTCGACGCGCTGATCGACGGATATGCGAAGGAAGCGGCGGCCAAGCTATTGGAGGTGTTGCAGTCGATGAAGGAGCAATGGCCAGCTTCCACTAAACAAAAGTGTGAGAGATAACCTGCTGAGGCTACGTGAAATGACCCTCCAGGCGCCTTCCTGCATGCCATCTGTCCTATTGCGCAGCTCGGTCGCCCCGCGGCCGCGAACTACGCCATTTAGTGCGCTCCGTGCGTTGTTGCTTGACCATCGCTGGAGATCCTATCTCCCTTCGCGACATATCGCCTCACCCGGACCTCGTGCTCCGCTTTCCGCGCCTGAGCCAAATCGAATGCAAGCTGCATTCGCATCAGATGCTCCATCTTCGGCCCGAACGCCGTCTCGACCCGCAGGCCCATCTCGCTCGTCAGCGCCGCCTTCCCATTCAGCAGGCTCGATAGCGCCTGCCGCCCGACCCCGAGCACCCTCGCGGCCTCGGTTACTGTCAGTCCGAGCGGCTCGATCACCTCGCGACGGATTAAACCGCCCACATGCGGAGGATTCTTCATCGCCATAGCTCGTTGTCGCCTGTCGCGCGACAAGCGTCAGACAGATCGTTCGTTAGTCCGTCGGAGTTGGCCGCGTCTCCCAAGCTCTTAGCGATTCTTCCGAACCGCTCGAGGTTCGCCTACTTGGATGCGTTCCCGAAACATTCGTGTTTTATTCTCCTGAACTCCGGGACGTTTCACGTGAAACGTTCCGGTCGAATACCCCAGCAGATATCTACGCTTTTCGAGAATCCATCCGCGATTTGACTGCCATTCGCGCGCACGAACCGGCAACGAATCAACTCGTTGTTTACCGAATGCTCCGCCGCCGCGCTTCCCGATGCCTCACTTGCATGCAGCCGCGCCGGGGAACGTTTCACGTGAAACGTTCGGGTCGAAAACTCCAACACACAATTACGCTTTTCGACAACTGATTGGCGATTTCGCACCAATTTGCGCAGCGCAATTCCGGCGAGCTTCAACTGATTGTCAGCGGCGTCTCGGCGAACTCCTTTTTCTCGGAATCCCAAGCGAAGGCTGCCGCGCGTGCGAACTTGCCCGCGCGAATCGACATCACGATATAGACCGTGTCGGGATAGTCGGGCTCCGTCGGATCGAACGAGCACGCCTGCGCGCGGTCGGTCGCCGAGAAGTACGCGTCATGGTCGGGATGCGAATGGTAAACGACGCGGAGCGCCAGCTTGCGCCGATCGACTTCGTTCATCACCGCCAGATGCTCCTTCGGCTCCATCAGGAACGCCGTGCGCGCGTCGCGCGGAAACGCCGCCGGGTCCTTGGCATGCATCGCGTTCTGGATATTGGCGATCGGGCGCACTTCCTCGACCGCATCGTCGCCGATGATGAAGCCGCAGCACTCAAACGGGAACTCGCGCTCGCCCTGTGCGACGATCGCGTCCATGCTCGCGCGGCGTATCGATGCCGTCTTCATCGGCTCTCCTTTTTCTCAGTGACGCGCTCCGCAGCTCGGATCAGCCGCGTCAGCATCCGGTTCGTCTCCGCCTCGAGGCCGAAGGCGTCGGCCAGCTCGACGATCCGGCCGTTGAGAGCGCCGATCTCGGTGCGCCCGCGAACGTGCAGGTCATGCCACATCGTCGGCCGATGATCGAACGTCGGCGGAATCAACTGTTCGTAGAAAACCTTTCGATACTCGTCCGCATTCGCAAACGGAAGGGCGACGCCAACCGCGCGCGCGACCGCGAACGCCTCGTCGATCGCGCGCTCCATTATTGCCCGCACGTCCGCATCCGCGGCGAGCGCGCCGTAGTGCAGCCGCAAAATCGCCCCGAGCGGATTCAGCGCGATGTTGTACAGAAGCTTGGTCCAGATAACGGGCGTGATATCGCCGGCTCCGCCGCGGGAACGCCGGCGGCGTCGAGCATCGCCGCAATCGCGCGAGCGCGCTCCGCCAGCGCCGGCGAGTCCTCGCGATTAATCGCGGGCGCCGGTCCGATCGCGACCGGCTGCGCGAACACCGTCACGTGCGCGCTCCCCGGCGCGGGAATCTCGGCGCCGAAGATCACGCGTGCGCCCAGCGCGCGCCGCGTCCCGAAGCGCTCGATCAACGACTCGATATTGCCGAGTCCATTTTGCATCGAGACGATCACGCCGTCGCTGTTGAGGCGCTCGGCCAGCGCATCCGCAATCGATTCGGTGTCGTAACTCTTGACCGCGCACAGGATCAGACCGAAGCGACCGGCGAGCCGCGCGGGATCGTCGGCCAGCTTCATACCCGTGACGGTACGCTCGCCGAGCAGTCCCGAGATCCTCAAGCCGCCGCGCGCGATCGCGTCGAGATGCGCGCGACGGCCGAGCATCGTCACGTCGTGGCCGGCGTCATGCAGCATCCCGCCGAGAATCGAGCCGATCGCGCCGGCGCCCGCGATGAGAATGGGAGTGTCGGTCATCGTGTCGAAGTTATCGGTCGCCGAATCGTTAGACAACGCCGCGCTTGCAGCCGGGCGATCGCGCGGATTAGGAAATAGGGGATGGAACGGACTTCGATTCGGCTGGGCGGCGTCGAGCTGGCGTCGTCGGTGATGAACGCGTCGGGCGCGCGCTCGGCGGAGCGCGGCGAGATCCTCAAGCTGTGCGCGGCGCATCGCGGCGCGATCGTGTTCAAGTCGTGCAATCGCGCCGGGCTCGACACGCCCGACAACCTGAAGAATCGCGGCGTCGAGTATTTTCAGTCAATCGCCGGCGAGCTCACTGCTCGCAACAAGAAGATTATCGGCAGCGTGGTCGGCGCCAGCGAAGAGGAATTCGTCAACGTCGCGAGGATGCTCGATCGTGCCGGCGTCAACATCGTCGAGTTGAACCTCGCCGACGACTACGTCACAAAATCGGTGGCGCCGTTCGCCTCCTTCGAGCGCCTCAAATCGATCCTCGGCAGAGTTCGCGGCGAAACAGGATGCGTACTGGCAGTGAAAGTGCCGCCGCGCATGCCGTTCGAGCCGCGCGCGATCGCAGACCTGTTCAAGTCGATGCGCATCGCGATTGCGGTCTGCGCCAACGATCTCCCGAAGGATCTCGTTATCGACATCGCGCGCGCAACAGTCGAGGGACCGCCGCGCACGCTGTCGCAGGCGCACGCGTTTTTCAAGGAGAGCGAAAATCTGCTCGGCGTGGTCGCGGTCGGCGGAATCAATAGCGGGCGCGACGCATACATCGCGCATTTGACGGGCGCCAAGGCGGTGCAGGTGGGCTCTGCTCTGATGAAGGAGGGCGCGGGCGCGCTGGGCCGAATCGATCGCGAGCTGGATTCGATACTCGCCGAGCATGATCACAAATCAGTCTCTGAAATCGTCGGCACGGTTCGCTTCAGCGGATGAGCTTTCGCGCGGCTCGACCGCCGGCCGGAACGACTTGCTCCGCTTCTTGCGGCTCTGATAGTTTCGGCAGTCAGGCGCGCGCATAGCGCGCGTTCGTATTTTCAGGCTTCGCGCCAACGTCCCCGTCGTCTAGCTCGGCCTAGGACACCGGCCTTTCACGTCGGTAACACGGGTTCAAATCCCGTCGGGGACGCCACAGTTTTTCTGCCTTTGGTTTCGGCACCAAAATAACGGGCGAACCGCTAAGTTTGTTTGCCACGAGTGTATTAGTGTTATAGGCTCGTATGCCATCCTACTCTTGGGTTTTTGGGGGCCGATATGGCTTTAGCGCGTTGGCAGCTTTTGATTTTATCCGTATTTTTCCTTGCGCTGCCTAACCTCGCGATAGCAAGCCCAGACAACCCTGAAGCCAATCTCTCGATGGTCCGATTGCCGGGCGAGGTACTGCCTGCGCTATCGGCGGCGACCAGGATTGAGCCACAGCCGGACGAATCGAACCAGCCGATCACACTCACGATCGTTCTGAAGCGTGACGATCAGGCTGGGTTCGAGAAATATCTGCACGAGATCTACGACCCGCATTCGAAAAATTTCCATCGCTACCTGACGCAGCGCCAGATCTCCAAACGGTTTGGTCCAAGCCTGCGCGATTACGCCTCGGTGCTCCGCTACCTGCAAAAGAATGGCTTCAAGCTCATCCGGGGTTCAAAGAACCGGCTCACTCTAACAGTGAGAGCATCGACGCGTCGTGATGCGGAAAATGCTTTCGCAATTCGAATCGGTCGCTATCGCATCGGCCAGCGAGAGTTCTATGCCAACGACAACGACCCGGCTTTACCCTCGCAGTTAGTATCGAAGGTGAAATCGATTTCCGGTCTTTCGAGCCTCGCGGTTGGCGAACGGGTCAAAATCCAGGACTTTGACAACGCCTGCACCGGCGCTCAGATCGCTTTGGGTGTGATACCAGAACGTCGGTCCGGTGTTTAGCTTCTGGGTCACTGTGGAATGTTTCGTGGTGGACAATTTCGTGGACTTCTTCGATGCGCTGAATGCGACGCCCGGAAGCGGTTATCATTGTCGATTCTGTTCCGCGCAACCGTTAGGCGGTAAGACCTCAGCCAATTCAATCGTGAGTGGTACGGGTCAGACGGTCGGCTTGCTCGAATTCGACAGCTATCAAACCAGCGATGTGAACGACTACCTCAACCTGCTCGGTCTGGCCGGCGCAACTCCGGCACCGATCGGCAATCTCAGCCAGGTGCCGGTTAACGGCGGGGTATCGCCGCCGGGGAGCGACCAGGATGAGGTGTTACTCGATATCGAAACGGTCATGACCTACGCGCCGGGCGCAAAGGTGGTGGTGTATGACGCGCCCTTCAACGGGGCCCAAGGCTACACCGATTTGTACAACGCGATGATTGACGGCGGCGTAACGATCATCAGCAATAGCTGGGCGTCCTGCGAGGACCAGGTATCGCTCGGCGACGCTCAGGGTATCGACACCGTGCTGCAGAATGCTGCCGCCGCAGGCATAAGTGTTTTCAATGGTACCGGCGACGACGGAAGCACTTGCCTGGATGGCGCCGCCAACACTATCTCGGTGCCCGCGGACTCGCCGAACGCGACCGCAGTCGGCGGATCGTCGATTCAGGCCGGAGCTGGTTACACGTATGGCAGCGAAACCTGGTGGGGCGCGGACGGCGGACAGAATGGAGGCGGTTACGGCACCAGCAAATTCTTTTCAGCGCCGAGCTATCAATCAGGTCTAGGTGGCGGAGCTAATCGATCAATACCCGACGTCGTAATCAACGCCGATCCCGAATCGGGAATGATAGTTTGCGAGGCAAGTAATGGTGGCTGCCCGAACGGACTCCTCTACGGTGGGACGAGTCTGGCAGCGCCGTTGTGGGCCTCCTTCGCCGCGCAACTCAACCAGGCGCAGGGCAGCAATCTGGGTTTTCTCAATCTATTGATTTATCCGCTCTCCGCCAGCGACGGATTCCACAACGCGGCTTCGATGAGCAGTGACTTCGCGCATGTGGGACTTGGTTCTCCTAACGTCGATGCGTTGCATTTACTTTTGACTCGAGAGACGGCAGGACTGCCGGATGCTGCAAATTCGCAAGTCGTCGATAGCTCGACGATCGTTGAAGATGCCCAAGTGCCTGCCGTCTCCCTACCCGCGGACGGCACCTCGCAAGGTGTCGTAGTAGTGAGACTGGTGGATGCCAACGGCAACATCGTAAGTGGCAAGACAGTTTCACTCGCCCCGACGGCTGGAAGCGCGAAAATCAGTCCGGCGAGCACCACATCGAGTGTGAATGATGGGACGGCCGTTTTCATGGTCACCGACCTCACTCCCGAAACGATCACGCTGAGTGCGACGGATACCACCGACAGCATAAGCCTCAGCGAAACCGCGAGCGTCTCGTTTGTCACCCCTGTAGCGGCGGGCGCCAGCCTCACGGCAGGACCATCGGAGGTGACGGCGGATGGCAAGACACCGGCGGACATAACTATTGTGCTGCAGGATTCTCTGGGTCGTGCCACGCCCGGAAAGCTGATACAGATTTCCCAGACTGGCGGCAATTCCGTCATCAGCGGACCGAATCCGCCCGTCACCAATGCCAGCGGTCAGATCGAATTCACCGCGGTCAACTCGAACAACGAAACCATCACCTATTCCGCCGTCAACGTGACCGATGGGAACCTGGCGTTACCGGAGACCGGCACTGTTACCTTCAGCGACGCGCCCGAGCCCGGTTGCTCCAACACCTTCGTCGCGGCGCCGGGGTTTGTCGCCCAGCCATACGCGACCGGTTTCCTCGCGCAGAACTTCTGTGTGGACGGCATCTGCACCAGCGGATGTTCGGGAGCATTTGGGCTGGCCTTTGACGCCAGCAGCAACCTTTACGTTTCCGATCAGCCGACCGGCGACGTGTACAAGATTCCGCCCGGCGGCGGAGTCGCCAACTCGAGCACGTTGTTGACTCAGACCGCCCTCCCGACGCTGATCGGACTCGCCGTTGACGGCAGTGGCAATCTCTACGGCGGCGTCAACGAAGCCGGTACGCTTTACGCCCCTGGCGGCGGCGAGGTGGTGAAGATCGATACGTCCACGGGCGCGATCGACAGCACAGTTGCGTCGGGGCTGACTTGTCCGGGGCTAATCGCGATCGATCCGTTGAGCGGCGACCTGTTTGCAGACGACAACTGTTCGGGAAATGCCGGGGGAGGGGGCCTGAACGACGCGTCGTTGTGGCGAATCTCAAATCCTGCCGGGTCGCCGAGTGTATCGCTGTACACGACACTGCCAGGGAGCCCGAACGGAACAGAAGCATTCGCGCCCGGCGGAACTATCTATATCACCACCGACGGCGGCGGAAGTACGGTGGCGGTGATCAGCGGTACCAACGGACCAACGACTCCGACGGTGAACACTCTCACAGGACTGCCTCTATTCGGGCTCGGACTGCTGGCGATGGGATCGGAAGCAGGCGGCGCCGCTCAATACCTCATCTCCACGTTCGATCCGGTGGCAAATGTTCCCGGCGGCATCGGAACATTCGACTTGACCACCACTCCCGTCAGTCAGAGCTCGACCGTCGTGACCAACGGCCCTGAGGCGCCTGGGATGACGATAGGTCCCGACGGATGCATGTATGCGGCGCGTGGGGTCGCGGTGTTCAGGATCACCGACACCACGGGCGCATGCACCTATGCGGCTCAGACTCCCGCGGCATCGCTGTACCTCTCGCCGATTGGAATTTCCCCAAATCCGGCACAAGGCACGCCGCAGACCTTCATTGCCCAATTTCACAACGTTGACGCGCCGGCGGGAACGCCGGTTTCGTTCTCTGTGACGGGAGCCAACCCGCAGGGCCAAATCGGCAACACCGACACGAGCGGCACCTCATCGTTTACCTATACGGCCGCGCATGCGGGCACCGACACAATCGAAGCGTCGGCGATGGTCGGTGTGGTAAATGTCAGTTCGAACCAGGCGGTCGTCACCTGGGGCTCGGGCTCGCACGTCACCTTTATCAGTCTCAACAACAGCCCGACCACGGGGTTTGCCGATCAGTCCGTGAGCTTGAGCGCTACCCTGTCCGACGAATCAGTTACCCCGCCGTCTTCACTATCCGGGCAGCAACTGACTCTCGCTATTGGCAGTTCCAACTGCATCGCGACTACGAATTCGAACGGCGTCGGTTCTTGCTCGGCGACAGCCGGAGCCGGCGGTAGTTCTACGCTGAGCGCCAGCTTCGCGGGCGCGGCGGGATACGATCCGTCGAGCGCTTCTGAAGGCTTCAAAGTAGTTGCCTCGGTTGCAATGACCGCAACCCCGACGCCAACCGCGACCGCGACGGCAACCGCGACTGCGACGGCAACCGCAACCCCGACTGCTACACCTACTCCTGTGACCGGCAAGCTGAAGGTTACGCCGCATAAGCTCAACTTTGGCGAGATCGAAGTCGGAACGAACAGAATCAAATCGGTCGAGGTTATCAACGCGGGGAAGATCAAGAAGAAGAAAACCCCATTGCCGATTCTGATCGAGATGGAAAGAGACGTGACAAGTCCGTTCAGCGTGACTCAGGCGTGCGATGACGATGACCTCGGCCCGAAGGGGAAAGGCATACCGGCCGGTAGATGTAAGATATCGGTAACGTTCGTGCCGACCGCGGCGATGAAGTACAAGGGGACCCTGATGATCGACGATAACCTCGAACCCACCTTCGAGAAGAGCGTACAGCTCGAAGGATCGGGTAAGGAGCCGAAGAAATAATCAGCTCGATATTCGCGGTTTAAATCCCGTCGGGGACGCTCGGGTTTTTTCTGCCTTTGCGGGGCCAATCCAGGCTAGCCGCCCGCGCCGTGCCGGTCAGGACGGAGCACCGTTAGTCCGCGCGGACCGGCGTTGGCGGCGGCGTGGGCCACGGCCTTGTTGACGTCGTCCAGTCCGAATTCGGTCAGGTCGAACTGGGCGAGGTCTATCAGCCCGGCGCGGACCAGCCGCACCATCCGGGCCACGGCTTCGCGAGGGTACATAAACTGGCCGCAGACGGTGATGTAGTTCTGCATCATCCAGACATAAGGCAGCGGGATTTCGCCGCCATCAGCCCTGACGCCTCCCATCAACACTATGCGCCCGCGCGGACGCACCGCTAGCGCGGCCGCGCGCACCTGGGAGCCGGTTGCCTCCCGCGGCAGGAAATCGAGTACGAAGTCGATCGGGCCGCCCGCGAGCTCGATGATGCGTTGCCGGTCGTCCGTCTCGACGCCGGTCATCCGGGCGGGCCGCACGCGCGGACCGAAGCGGCGGACCAGGTCGTCCAGCGCGCGCTCGTTGCGGCTAGTGGCAACAACCTTCGCCGCGCCCATCGCGAGCGCCACGGCGACTCCGGCGCCGCCGAAGCCTCCGGTGGCGCCGTTCACCACCAGCGTCTCACCGGCTTGCAGATCGCCCGCCAGCAGCCCGCCGTACGGCACGAGCAGCCGGCCGAGCGCACACCACCGGCCCGCGTCCGCCGGGTCTATCTCGCCGATTCGCGTGACGTTCTCAGTCGGGACGAGCATCTGCTCGGCAAAGGAGCCGTGGTGAAAGAAACGATGCAGTCGCAGGGCCGCGGCGCTCCTGTAAGTCCAGCCCTGGAGTATCATGTCGGGATTGGCGGCGTCGTCGCGCGAGCGGATCGTAGGGTCGCAGAAAACCCAGTCGCCGACCTGAAGCCTGGTCGCATCTGGCCCGG
This sequence comes from uncultured delta proteobacterium, assembly GCA_963711565.1. GTDB lineage: Bacteria > Desulfobacterota > Binatia > Binatales > Binataceae > Binatus. Next base: position 588,083 of record CAVQEQ010000004.1, read on the forward strand.
TTGCGCGCACCCGGCCGATGCCGCCCGGCCCCGGCACGACCGGCAGCTCCAGCAGGTAGTTGCGGGCGCCGGAGAAGACATCGATGGCGTAGTTGGTGACGCCAGTGGCGACGACATCGACGATGACCTCGCCGGTGCCGAGCACCGGGTCGGGGAGTGTCTCGATCGTCAGCGGCGATCCGAAGGTTCTTAGGACTGCTGCTTTCATCGTGGTCCTCCTGTTGTACAGACTTAGCGTGACCCGCCCAGAATCGGCATTCAAGAAGATCGCTATTATCCCCGGAATTCGCAGGTCCTACCTGGAGAAGGCATAGGGATGCTCGATCCAGCCGAAACGGATTTGGCGAATTTCTTGCTGACAGGTTCAGCTTAGCGAGTGCTGACGCTTGAGAAATTCGATCTCTTCTTTGGTTGATTGTCGGCCGAGCGCCTCGTTGCGGGCCGGAAACCTTCCGAATCGCCGAATCATCTTCAGGTGCGACTCGGCGGACATCCGGACTACGGCACCTTCCGAGGGTTCGCTAAAGTCATCGGCTAGAACGAGGGCGAGGCGTACCGATTCCATTTGATCGTGCGGATCTTCACTGTGTTCGAACGGCAGATACAAAAACATCCGCATGACCGGCGGCAATTCGCGATCGAATCCGGATGCAATTGCGTGGCGGCTGACCTCGCGTGCTTTAGCGTCAGTCGCAAACGCTCGCGCGGTGTCGCGGAACATGTTGCGCGGAAATTGGTCCAGCAATAATACCAGCGCGAGACAACTTCTGGGAGCTTTTTTCCAGCTGTCCAGCCGGCCAAACGCAGCTTCCTTGTAACTATCGAAAAAAAGAGACTTACAGAGCCGGTCGAACGCGCGATCGGGCACGAACCATCGTGACCAAAGATGGACCCCATCCTCGGCGTGACCGGGCGTCATCCAGAAATTGAGGATGCGCTCGGCTTGCGAAGCTGTGCGGCTGCTGTCCGGAGCGCCTTTGGAAGATACGCTTCGTCTGGATTTCGATCGTGGGTTTTTCACATCTCAGGCGGTTTTGTGGTTGGGTCGACGCACGCCCTATGCGTTTAGTTCCTGAAGGAGCGCTCTGGCATCTCTCAAGTCCGCGGTATCGAAGCCTTCAGTGAACGATCCGTAGATTTCGGCGAGCAGCGGGCGTGCTTCTTCGCGGCGATTCAAGTCTTGCAGCATCCGCGCAAGGCTGGTGCTTGCGCGCAACTCCCACGATTTGGCTCGTTGCATCCGCGAGATATCGAGCGCCGTGTGAAAGGACTGCTCGGCGGCGGCCGCATTGGCCGCGTCGTGGCCCAATAGCAGTTCACCCTTCAGGCGATGCAACTCGGCCTGATAGTACTGTTGGCCGGTCCTATCGGTAAAAAGGAATGCTTCATCTATCGCGGCGAGCCCTTCTTCATAGCGCCCGGCGCGGCCCAAGGCCGTCGCGATAAATGAAAGACCGCGATCGGTTATATATTCGGAGCCGCCGGCCTTTAGCTGTGACATGTGGGTTCTCATCCTCGCGATGCCACCCTCGAGGTCGCCGTCGAGCGCGTCGGCCCATCCCAGATAGATTTCGCTGAGCGCTCTGCCCGTGAACAAACCGGAAGCGATCGCTATTGCAAGTCTGGCCTCCGCTCTGGACCGCATTTGCCGGGTGTCGCGCCGAAGCTCGCAAATGTATGCCGCGAATCCGTGTAAGTCACCGATCAAGCTCTTTGACGTGCGATTATCCGTTGCGGTCGCGCTATTCATTCGCTCCAACGCTCGATCGGGGTAACCGAGAAACCACAGGTTCCAACCCGAAATAATGCGATTGTTTTCCAAGGTGTATAAAAGCTGGACCGCTGCCTGTGCCTGGGAAATCTGTGTTGCGCGTCCGTGCGTGAGATCCGATGCCGGTTTGGTGATCGATTCCAGAACTGTCCATGTTCGATCGAAAGCATCGGCGGCGGCATCGAAATCCCCCGCGACCATTTTGATGTAGGCCAGCCAATTGCCGGCTTCCGCGAGGAGTCCGTCGGCGCCGCGTTCCTCGGCGCGCGCCATCAACTCGGCAGCGATCGCTCCCGCCCTGCGCACGTCGGGACGCATCTGCTGCACGAAGTAAATGCCGAAAAGCGCCCACCAGCTTTTTTCCCAGTTGACGCCGGGACGTTGACAAAGGGCTATTGCGCGCTGGGTCGAGCGTTCGACTTCGGGCGAAGCGAGTCCCTTTATATCTCCGAGGGCGCTATAGGCCGCGATGCGCAGGTCCAACTCCCGGTCGGCGCGCGAGTCGTCGTCGGGAAGCTTCTGCAGTAGGTCAAGTCCGGTATCGAACAGCGCGACTGCCTCGGCGAGCGAGCCACGCTCCTGGCTTTGCTGGATCGCAAGGAGGCAATAGCCAACGGCCTTTTCGTGATTGCCGCTGCGGGCGTAGTGGAACGTCAGCGCCGCAAGATGATCGCCAAGGTTATCGCGATAGACCGATTCCAGGCGGGCGCCGATCCGTTCGTGCAGCAGCCGCCGGCGTTCATTGAGCACCGAGTTATACGCAACGTCATGGGTAAGAGCATGCTTGAAGGTGTACTCAAGGTCTCCTACTGCCGGCTGCTCGTAGATGAACTCACCTAACTGAAGCTCCGATAGCATCGACTCAAGGTCAGATACTCCCGGGTCCGCTTCTTTGTGCAACTGAGTCAGCGCCATCGTTGTCGCTTCGGAGTTCGTGCTCGCAATCGCCGAGATGGTTGGCGGCTGCCATACATGACGAACCAAGCCGAGCTTGAACTCCATGCCGACGACGGCGAGCGTCTGCAGCAAATCTTTCTGGTCCGGCGGCAAGCGGTCGATGCGCGCGGCCAGGATTGCCTGAACCGTGGGTGGGATCTTCAGTTCGCGCAGCGGTTTGGTGAGCCTCGTAATGCCGTTGCGCACCAGTGCTCCTTCGTCCAGGAGAACCTGTACGGTCTCTTCCATGAAGAAGGGGTTGCCCTCGGTCTTCTCTACGATGATTCGCTTGAGCGGTGCTAAATCCGGCTCGTCGCCGAGGAGAGCGGTCAGCATCTCATCGGCGCTTTCCTTGCCAAGCGGGTCGAGCCGCAACTGCGTGTAGTAGGTTTTGCTCCCCCATTCGTGGCGGTACTCGGGCCGATAGTTGACCAGGAGCAGGATGCGCGCGGTGCCGATAGAGTCCGCGAGCAAGTTCAGAAACACCTGCGACTCATTATCGATCCAGTGCAGGTCTTCGAATACGACGATAAGCGGCTGGTTCAGGCTTTCGCGCAAGAGTATCCGCTTGACCGCGTCGAGCGCGCGATGTTTTCGAGTTTGTGCCTTGATTTCCGCAATCTGATTGTCGTCATCGGCGATGCCGAGCAGGCCGTATAGGTACTGCAGCGTATCTTCCAGCGAACGATCGAGCGTCAGCACCCTGCCGTTGATCTTCTCGCGCCGCTTGCGCGCATCATCTTCGGACGAAATCTCGAAGTACGAGTACAGGAGATCGATCAGCGGCAAGAATGCCGAGGCCTGTCCGTGTGAGACCGAGAATGCTTCGAGCACCATCCAGCCCGAGCGCGATACAGCCTTGAACTCGAACAGGAGCCTCGACTTGCCGACGCCCGCCTCGGCCATCGCCGCGACGATCTGGCCGCGCCCCGCTTGCGCCTGCTCGGCGGCGCGTTTCATCGCCTGTATTTCATTCTGGCGCCCGACGAACTTGGTGTAGCCGCGCCCCGCGGAGCGTTGCAGACGTGTGCGCAGAGGCCCCAGCCCGGTTACCTCGTACACCTCAACCGGTTCGGTGACCCCTTTGATACGCGCGAGCCCCAGCTCGTTGAGCGTGAAGTAGCCCTCGACCAGGCTGCGCACTGCGGGGCCGATCGCGATCGATCCCGCCGGCGCCAGCGCCTGTAGTCGCGAGGCGAGACTTATCGAGTGACCGATCGGCGTATATTCGGTGTCCGTCTCACCGGTCTTGATCGTTCGCACCACGGCTTCACCGACATTGACCCCAATTCGGATCGTGATGGGCGGCTCACCACGCTCTCGCAGCCGATCCGAGTAGCGCCTGAGGTCCTCCTGCATGCGCAGCGCGGCATAAAGCGCATGCTGCGGATGATCCTCGAGCGCGATTGGCGCGCCGAACACCGCGAAGATTCCGTCGCCCGTGGATTGGGCGACGTAGCCTCCATAACGGCGGACCGCTTCGATCATCAGCTGAAGAGCCGGATCAAAGATCGCGCGCGCATCTTCGGGATCGAGGTGCTCGATCATCTCCATCGATCCCTTGATATCCGCGAAGAGCGCGGTAACAGTCTTCCGCTCGCCTTCACTGGCGGAGGGATCATGCTGCTCCGGCACGGGCGCGGGCTCGGTCGCAGCCGGCTTCGTAGCACGCGCTTTGGCCTCGAATGGGGCGCCGCAATCGCGGCAGAACTTCGCGGGAGGCGAATACTCCGCGCCGCACTTCGGACACTTGGCGGGAAAAGGATTCCCACACTCAGCGCAGAATCTGGTGCCGGGCGGATTTTCGGAACTGCATTTGGGACAGCGCATCTTGCAAGATCGGCGTGCGCTACGGCTTGACCACCTCGCCGCGATGATCCTTGTACATGCGGTCGCGCCAGGCGAATACTTCGGCGAAGGCTGGATCTTCGCCGAGCGGGTCAAGGTAAACGAACCGCAGTTCCGGCGTAAAGACGAAAAACTCCTGCGGCGCCGCCTTGAAAAGCATCAGCATCGCCGCGGTGGTTATGTCGGCGCGAGTGAACGTATCACCGACCAGGTATTTGCGTCCGCTCAGCGTCTCCCTAAGGCTCGTCAGGATTCTCGTAATCGTGAACCTGCTCTGCTCTTCCTCGAATGGTGAATATCCATACTTTTCCGCGAAGTACTTTCCGCTCTTTTGTGCTTCGGGGTCATCGATGCGGAGCAGGCGCCCTGTGATCATCACGCGGCCATGAGGCCCCAGCGCGTTAAGCGCGACTTCTTCCCATAGCGTCACCATCGCGCGCTCTTTCGCCGACTTGGGTAACAACGCCGGCTCCGGTCTCGTTTCCTCGAGCCAATCCAGAATCGCACTGGAATCCGGAATCACTTTATCGCCGGCGATCAACACCGGCACCATCGCCTGGCCGGTCAATTTCTTCACCGCAGCTTCATCAACGCCGGCCTCGTAGTTCTGTTTCTCATAGGGCAATTTTTTGAATGCGAAGGCCCATCTGACCCGTTCCGACCAGGGCGATCCGTACATTGTGATCAGCTTGGTTGTGCCCATGAAAAAACCTCCCCGGGGCTAGTCCTTTCGATGTTTCCCTCGCGAGGATCGTAAGTTAGTCCAAGCCGGCCGCCAAGGCCTTTTGGCTGAACTTTGTCTGAACTCGATCTGAACTTTCGCGCGACGGTCGAAGCGTCGAGCCTATACGCTCGCCAGGCGCGGAAGTAGAATCGGCGAAAGCTGCAAAATGCCCAACGATCTTGTCCAGTTCGACGATTTTGTGTTGAACCGCGCCGCTTGCGAGCTTCGCCGTGGCGATGCGTTAGTGCCGCTGCAGCGGGTTCCGCTCGAGCTTCTATCTTTCTTGCTCGAACGCCGCGGGCAGCTGGTTACGCGCACGGAGATTCTGGAACGGGTGTGGGGCAAAGGGGTTTTCCTCGACGGCGAGACCAGTATCAACACGGCGGTGCGAAAGCTCCGACGGGCGTTGTCAGACGATCCTCACGCGCCGCGATTCGTCGCGACGGTGCCGGCCAGGGGCTATCGATTCGTCGCGGAAATTCGCTCGCCGAAGCCGGGTCTTATGACGCGTCCCGCGGGCCCGCGATCAGCGGTGATGGTAGGACGCGAGCACGAGCTGGCCTCGCTCATTGGCGGACTCGACGATGCGGCGGCGCGGCGCGGGCGGTTGTTTCTGATTTGCGGCGAACCGGGCGTCGGCAAGACGCGGCTGGCAGACGAGGTGGCGACCGTTGCCGCAGCGAAGCGAATGGAGCTGATGGTCGGGCATTGTTCGGAACACGATGAAGCCGTCGCGTACCTTCCTTTCGTCGAAATCCTGGAGAGCTTCGTCGAGCGCCCGCAGAGTCAGGATCGTTTGCGCGCCGCGTTGGGACCCGAGGCATCGGAGCTGGCGCGTTTGCTGCCCAAGCTCAGGAACATCCTGCCAGGGCTTCCACCGTCGCGATCTTTGCCGCCTCCGGAGGCCCGGCGCCACCTGCTCAACTCGGTCTTTGACTTCGCCGCTCGCGCCGCTTCCACTCGCCCGGCGCTGATGATCCTCGAAGATATTCATTGGGCGGACGATTCAACCCTGGCCCTGCTGGACCACATCGCGCGGCGGCTCTCGGATCAGCCTCTGATGGTTATCTGCACCTATCGCGATGCGGAGATAAACATCACGCCGGTTCTGGCGCGGACGCTCGAGGACCTCGTCCGCGGCCGGCTCGCGACCGAGGTAAGAATAAAGCGCCTGCCCCGCGGCGAAGTCGCCGCCATGCTGAGCAGCCTGAGCAGAAAGGCGCCGCCCGAGGGCGTCGTTGCGGAGATATTTGCGGAGACGGAAGGCAATCCATTCTTCGTCGAAGAGCTTTTTCATCATCTCGAAGATGAAGGCCGGCTCTACGATGCGGCGGGACAATTCCGTTCAAAACTCCAGATCGGGGAGCTTGATGCGCCGCGCAGCGTTCGGCTGGTGGTCGCGAGACGAATCGCGCGGCTCGGCCGACTCACCCGCGAGATGCTGGCGGCCGCATCGGTGATTGGAAGATTCTTCAGCTTCGAGGTTCTTCAGGTTCTCTACGACGACGATGCCGATTCAATCCTGGAATGCCTCGAAGAAGCGGAGAAGGCAGGGCTACTGGTGTCGGTCGCGACCGGCTCACAGGCGCGGTTCGCCTTCTCCCACGAGCTCATTCGTCAGGCGGTGCTCGGCGGTTTGTCGGCGATGCGGCGTCAGCGACTTCATTTGAAAGTAGCTGACGCAATCGAGCAGATGGCTTCCATGTCCAAACCCACATACGCCACGAGCCTGGACGAGTTGGCCGCCCAACTCGCGCATCACCACGCGCGGGGCGGAAATCCGGGCAAGGCCGTCGCGTATTACCTAAGCGCCGTTCAGCAGCTTGCGGACCTCGGCTCCAACGTCGAGGCGATTGCGATGTTCAACGCAGGCCTTGAACTATTGAGCGAACTACCCGACGACGACCGGCGGACAAAGCTGGAGATCGACCTTCGATTCGCCGCCCACGGACCATTGGGAGACAGCAAAGGGCTGGCATCGGCGGAAATAGAGAATTCGATCGACCGCGCGCTCGCGCTATGCAAGAGGCCGAGGATCAACTGGGAAAGAACCTGGTGGGCGTTGTACAACGCGTTTTGGGTTCACCATCTCCGTCCCGATACCCGCAGGGCGCGCGATATCGCTGCTGAGCTTGTCGCGGGCGCCGAGGAGAATGGCACCGCCGCGCAGATCGCGGAGGCCGAGACTTCGCTTGCCTGGGCGAGGATGTACGCGGGTGACTTCGAGCTCGCTGATCAAGGCTTCGAGCGGGCGTGGGTGCATCTGGAGTCGATTCAGAAGCGCGCAGCAACTTTACCGCCGCCCGATGGATCCGATCGCGAAGTGCGTACTATCTCGCAACTGGGCACTCCGCAGAACAACCGCATGGTATCCGGATGGAACCTGTGGTTCATGGGCTATCCGGATCGCGCGGTGGAGCGAATGAATCTTGCCACGGCGATCGCGAATGCTGGGGTTAAGACGATGCTCGCTGACATCCACGGTTTCGCCAGTTACATTCACGAGCTTCGCCGCGAACCCGAGCTGATGAAAGCGCGGGCCGAGGCAAGGCTGCGGCTTTCAATCGAATCGGGCTACCCCATCGGCAAGGCATTGAGCGAAATCTACCTCGGGTGGGCCGATGCGATAGCGGGCGATTTGGAGCGCGGCATCGCGCGCATACGCCAATATCTATCCGAAGTGAAGGCCAGCGGCTGCGAGTACATGTATGACCGGTGCCTCTCGTTCACAGCGATCGCACTCAGCCGAATGGGACGGTTCGATGAAGCGCTCAAAGCCATCGACGAGTCATTTTCCTTCACCGACAGAACGGGCCAGCACTACTACGAGGCCGAGCTGCATCGACTAAGGGGCGAGCTACTGCTAGCCCGAAATCCGTCGGACGGCGCGCAGGCTGAGCGATGCTTCCGCTCGGCGATCGATATTGCGCGCGAGCAGCAAGCGCGTTCCTGGGAGTTGCGCGCCGCGATGAGCCTCGCACGACTTGCGCGAGGCACCAAACGCAAAGATGAGGCGCGAACTATACTGGAGGCGACATACGAATGGTTCACCGAAGGTTTCGATACTCTGGATCTGAAAGATGCCAGAGCACTACTCGATGGATAGAGCGCTAATCAATATGTTAGCGGATCGCGAACTCGCTCCCATTCATTTGGGTCGCAAGCATCAGCGCGAGCCACACCGTTCGTCGAGGTGTAAGCGCTATCCGAGCAGCACCTGGCTGAGGACCATTCGAAAATATTAATGAATAAGCGTTGCGTCCTGATTTAGGTCGGCTAATCCTCGCAACGCTGAAAAGTGTGTAAATATCTACAGTTTGTAGAGATAATGGCCGGGAATAGATTCTAAAGAAATGAGGCGTCTTGTAGTAATTAGCTACTGCCTGTTTGCTTTTAGCTCGTCATATGTTATTTACTAACGGTATGTCGAAGGCAAAGAATTCAGGACGGACCGTCGGCGCGTCACGCACCGGCAAGGGCAAATCCAACATCTCTGTGGCACGTGCGAAGGCCCCGAATTTCGGGGAAGTGATACGCGCAAAACGAAGAGAACTCGATCTCACGCAGGACGAAGTTGCCGCGCAGATCAGCACGTCGACGCCATACGTGGGACACCTGGAATCCGGCAAACGGCACCCGTCGGACAAGGTTGTGACGAAGCTGGCGGAAGTGCTTGGCATCGGCAACCGCGAATTGTTCCTGCTCGCCAACCCGCATGCCGAAGCGCTGTTCGCGACCGAGCCGGTGCGAGGGGGAGGTTCGGCCTGGGAGCAGTTTCAGAAAGACGAAAACCTTCGACGCATTCACAACGTCTCGGGCGCCGAGTTTGCGATATTGTCGCAAGTGTCCCTGCTTGGCGAAGTTCAGTCAACGCGCGATCTGATTTATATTTTGCAAACGATTCGTCACGCAGTCGGAAAATAGGCCGCTCCTCCTGAACTAGCCACCCGCGTCTCTCCGCCGGCGCTCGAATAGCCGGCGCACTCCTTCGATTCGACAATCAAGTCTTCGACGCTCGCGCAACATCGCGAGGGCGCCGAGGATTCGACTAGCTAGTCGCGTATGTAGCAGTGCGTTAATACGTGAGTATCAACTTGCTAATACATTCATCATTCTTTCCTATCTCACTCTTCAGCCTCAGTTCACTATTTGTATAGTTATCGCAGTCCGAATCTGATTGCCTATCTGAAGTAGAGTCCTCGGCGGATCGTTGGATGCAGGCGGACGGGATGATCGTGTCGCAATCGATGCGAGGCACGATGGGGAGGGGTAGGCCATGTTTCAACGCAGCTATTACCGAACGATCTGGATCTCCGATGTGCACCTCGGAACTCGAGCGTGCAAGGCGAGTTCACTTCTGGATTTTCTGCGCCGTCACATTGCGGAGACCCTCTACCTGGTCGGCGACATAGTCAACGGATGGAACTGGGGACCTTCGTGGTATTGGAGTACCGCCCAACAGGAGCTGGTGAATGAGGTCATGCTATGGCGTCGCAGTGGCGTCAATGTAGTATTCCTTCCCGGAAATCACGACGAGGGCAAGGTCGGCCTCGTCGAGGAACTGTTTGGGCGCATCCCCACTATAAGCTCGTTGATTCATACCACCGTCAACGGCGCCAAAATGCTTGTCATCCATGGGCATCAGTTCGACGGCTCGCTGAATCCAAATCGTCTATTGCCGATCATCGGGTCTCACGCGTACGCGCGCGCCCAGCGCATCCATGACTGGTATAACCGGCAGAGAGAAGATGGAAGCGACGAAGGGCATCCGCTGTCCGACTTTTTCCGCTACCCCGCGCGCAAGGCGCTTGAGTTCCTCACTGACTTCCGCGACCGCGCGGTACTCGCAGCCGCGCGCGATCACAGGGCCGATGGCGTGATTTGCGGACATATTCATCGCTCGGATCATCGGCTGATCGGAAACATCCTGTACGTGAATGACGGTGACTGGGTGCAAAATCGGACCGCGGTCGTCGAGGAGGGGGACGGAGCGCTGCAGGTCATTCGATGGAGTGGTCCACAAGCGAACATTTCAGTTTCCAGGCCGATGCCGCAGGAGGTGACCTCGTGACAATTTACCATCCTGAATCAGCAAATCGCGTAGAGGCAGAGCTCGATCTGATTTACTTCGACGCGGGCGGTGGACATCGCGTATCGGCGACGGCTCTGATCTCGGCGGCCCGCGAACAGCATCGTTCGTGGCATATAAACCTGATCAATCTGCGCGAACTGCTCGAGCCGGCCGACGTGATTCGACGCCTCACCGGAGTCCGCATCGAGGATTTCTACAACTCCCAGCTCAAACACGGTCTTACCATCGGCACCGGCCCGCTGCTGCGGATCACGCAGATGCTGATTCGGCAACTCGAGCCGACGATCATCAAGCTACTGGCGCGCCATTGGCAGCGCTCGCGGCCCGACCTTGTCGTTTCAATGATCCCCAACTTCAATCACACGATCCTACAAGGCCTCAGACAGGCCGACGCGATGCGGAGACGACCCGAGACTCCGATGGTCACGATTCTTACGGACCTGGCCGACTGTCCGCCGCACTTCTGGATCGAACGTCAAAGCCAGTACCTGGTCTGCGGCACTGCCACCGCGGCGGCGCAGGCGATTGCGATGGGTCATGCGCCCGAGCGCGTATTTCGCACATCGGGAATGATCGTGCGGCCCGAGTTTTATCGTCCTATGGAGCTAAGCCGCGAAGCGGAGCGTGTTAGCATAGGTCTCGACCCCGAATTGCCGACAGGGATCGTGATGTTCGGCAGCTATGGATCAAGCCAGATGGCAGCTATTGCCAGAAGGATAGAAGTCGCGGGACTTAAGACTCAGCTCATCTTCCTATGCGGTCACAATGAGAAGCTGCGCGAGCGCATCGAAAGCATGCAACTGTCCTACCCATTCCACTGCGCGGGTTTCACGCAGGAAATACCCTACTTCATGAAGCTCGCGGACTATTTCATAGGCAAACCGGGTCCGGGGAGCATCAACGAAGCTCTAGTTATGGGCCTTCCTTTAATCGTGGAGCGCAACGCCTGGACGATGGTGCAGGAACGCTTCAACACAGATTGGATTGCGCAAAACGGGTTTGGAGTAGTGTTGCCTTCCTTTCGTGAGATAGGAAGCGCGGTCTCGACGATGCTGGATCACGAACAGTTCCTCCGCCTGCGCGCCAACGTGGAAGCGTTCGATAACCGCGCGGTGTTTGAAATCCCAGAAATTCTGGAAGCCCTGATTTCTCATCATCGAGCCGCTAACTGGAGCTTTGGGCGCACTGCGCCGGCAAGACAATTCGCGCCGGAGATTCACTACGGCGTTTGACGATCGACTTTGCCTCATCCTGTGGCGTCGGATTTTGAGAGCGCCCCTTCTAGCTCTGTGTTCTCTGGCCCTATCCGCTGCCCTTTCGAGTAACACTGGCGCGCTGGAGGTTGGTTCTCCCGGCGGCGCCGATTTCGGTGGGCTACAGTTTAAGATCTTGAGTTTCGACGGTAGGCAGACGATTGGCTATACACGTTTCACAGTCCTGAAGAACAACTCGATTGAAGAGATCAAGGGCGAGACCAGATACCTCGATGGCGAGTGTGATAGCGAGGACGAGTTCTTATACCTCGCGCCCCCGACCTATATACCCAGGCTCGATAGCTATGAGCATTCGTTCTTCAACGCTGACGGCACGTTAAAGATGGTCGATACGCTCAGTGTCAAATCCGGGGTGGCCTCGTGCATGAGCCATATGTCGGGCCGTGTGAACGTGCGTAAGTCTCTGCTTGACGTGCCGGCGGACTCATTCGCAGGAGCGTCTGGCTTGATGATGATAGTTGGGAGTCTTAGGCATGGGAATCGTGAAATCAGCTTTCATGCGTTCGCATGCGCGCCGGGGCCTGAGCTCTTCGCCGTTGAGGCGTCGCTGCCCGAGCGATCGGAACGTTGGCCGCTATACCCCGGCGATCTTTTCCGCCTCGATATGCGGCCTGACCTGGGCGCCTTGAATCTGCTGATTGCGCCGTTCCTGCCGACGATGGATGCGTGGTTCAATCCGAACGACAATTGGAACTACGTCGGTGGCGAGTTCGATCGCTATTTCCGCGGACCTCATGTGATGACGGTTCGAATGCCGCCGGCAGAGTGAAGCGATCGAATCCAACTTCAGGTTTCGACAATCTCTTCCGACGACGGCTTCGCCGGTCGCGGATCTTTCAGCTTGCACCTTTTCGAGGAAATGTTGAGAATTGAGCCGCCAAATACTGCAGTTACACTGGTCTGGAAAATTCGCGGAGGGTTCCGTGGAAATCGGCGAGCGGCGCGATGGCGACATCCTGATACTTAGTCCGGCGGGACGAATCGACAACGATACGAGCGCGGCCTTCCAGACGAGGCTGCTCGCCGCTCTGGCTCCTGGAGCGGCCGTACTGGTTGATTTCTCAGCCGTCGAGTACATTTCGAGCGCCGGCTTACGCGCGCTGATGATGGGATCGAAGCAATCGAAAGCGGCAAAGGGCAGGCTGGCGGTCGCGGCGTTGGGTTCGGTGGTCAAGGAGATATTCGAGATCAGCCGCTTCTCGATGGTCGTGCAGGTCTTCGATACTACCGCGGACGCGCTTGGGGCCCTGCGCTAGTTAGCGGACATGTGCGCAAGGGGTCAGTGCTTATGTTGATCAGATTTTGGGGCAGTCGCGGTTCGATTCCGACGCCGCTCGGATACCGTGCCGTTCGTACCAAGATCCGCGAGGCGCTGCTCGTCGCGCGCGGCCAACGACTGGACAGCCTCGAAGCGATCGACAACTTTCTGGCAAAGGAACTCCCGTTCTCTATCAGCGGCACCTACGGCGGCAATTCGAGTTGCGTCGAGATCGAAGCGGGCGGCGACGAGTACGTGCTATGCGACGTGGGCTCCGGCGTGCGCGAGTTCGGCAACGCGTTGATCGCCAAGCATGGCCCGGCGAAGAAATCTCGCTTCAACGTTTTCCTGTCGCACACTCATTGGGATCATATTATGGGATTCCCGTTTTTCACCCCTTCATACATTCCCGGCAACGTGATTCGCATTCACGGCTGCCACAAGGAGATGCGCGACGTTTTCATTCGCCAGCAGTCGAATCCGTGCTTTCCGATCGATTTCCGGGCGCTCGGCGCGACGATCGAGTTCGTCGAGCTGGAGCCCGGCCGCACCTACGAGATCGACGGCCTGTCGGTGACGGCTATCCGGCAGAATCACCCGAGCGATTCCTACGGCTTCCGCTTTTCGAGGAACGGCAAGTCGATGGTTTACTCGACCGACTCCGAGCACAAGTTCGACATTCTCACCGAGGACTATCCGTTCGTCGAATTTTTCCGCGACGCCGACCTCCTCATCTTCGATGCGCAGTATTCGCTGGCGGATCAGATCTCGATCAAAGAGGATTGGGGGCATTCGAGCAACATGATCGCGGTTGAACTCGCGCAACTCGCACGCGTCAAGCACCTGGTGATGTACCATCACGAACCAATGTTCGACGACAAGATGATCGAAAAGGTGCTCGGCGAGACGCGGCGCTACGCCGAGATCAACGGCTCGCCGCACAAGCTGACCGTCTCATCGGCCTACGACGGACTCGAGATTGTCATCTGAGGACAAGGCACAGCCGGGAAGACAGCTGAGCTGGGCGCGTCGAATATTAGCGGCGCCGGGACGCTTGCCGGCCCTGGTGCTGCTGGCGCTGCTCGTGATTGTACGCGCGCTCGATCCGGGCTTCGTGCAGAGCCTGAGGTTGCGCGGCTTCGATTTCCTCGAACAACTTGCGCCGCGCAAGTATCAGCCGCTGCCGGTGCAGATCGTCGCAATCGACGACAAGAGTCTCGCGCAATACGGACAATGGCCATGGTCGCGGGCGCGCGTGGCGCAACTCGTCGATAAGATCGCGTCGGGCAAGCCGAGCGTGCTCGGTGTCGATATTATTTTCGCCGAGCCCGACCGGCTTTCGCCCGGCCGCCTGGCCGATTCCGATCCTGAAATTCCCGCTGACGTTGTCGGCGAGCTCTCGCGGCTGCCTTCGCACGAATCTGTTCTGGCCGACGCGTTGCGCGAAGTCCCGACAGTGCTGGCAGTCGCCGCAAGTAACGAGACGTCCCTGGCGCGGACACCCTCGCGCGTTACGATGATTCTCGAATCGGGCGCAAATCCACGCCCGTTCCTTTTCACTCATCCGGAGCTGGTGAAGAGCCTGCCTGAGATAGCGGCCGCCGAGCGGGGGCAGGGTTCCATTGACTCGGAGAAGGATCGCGACGGCATCACTCGCCGCGTGCCGTTGTTTATTGTCGCCGAGGGCCACCTCGTGCCGGACCTGGCGCTCGAGATGCTGCGAGTCGGTTCGGGTGCCGGCGCACTCGAAATCGTAACCGGCAAGGAGGGCGTGCTGGGCGCCAGGTTGGGTTCGCTCTTTGTGCCGACCGATCGGCACGGCCAGATCTATCCATATTTCACGCCTTCGTACGACGCTCGCTACATCTCGGCTGCTGACCTGCTCGACGGCTCCTATGATCCGGCGCGGTTGAACGGTGCCGCCGTGCTTTTGGGATCGAGCGCTCTCGGTTTGACCGACCAGAATCAGACGCCGCTCGGCCTCATGCCGGGGGTCGAGGTCTGGGCACAATCGCTGGAATCGATGCTGACCGGAAATCTGCTCCGGCGCCCGGCGACGCTCAATGCCGTCGAGATCGTGATCGTACTTGCCGCGGGGCTGGTCATCATCTTTGCGTTGCCATTTTCGAATCCGCGAATAGCCGGCGCTGCGTTGCTTGGCATAATCGTGCTGCTCTTTTGCGCCGCGTTGGCGAGTTTCAAAATCTCAAAGCTGCTGCTCGACGGCATCTATCCGACGCTGTCATCGGCGCTCGTGTTCGGCGTGATGTTGTCGGAGAACTTGCGCGTCGCGGAGGCGGGGCGCCGTCGGCTCGCGAGTGAGTTGCAGCATGAACGTGAAATAGAAGCACGAATGGACGGCGAGCTGAATGCCGCGCGCTCCATACAGATTGGGCTGCTCCCGCGCCATTTCCCGGGCCCGCCCGAGCGCAATGACCTCGAGGTCTTCGCTTCCATCGAGCCCGCGCGGATGGTCGGCGGCGATCTTTATGATTTCGTTTTTCTCGATTCCGATCATCTTTCTTTCGCGATTGCCGACGTCTCCGGCAAGGGAGTTCCGGCCGCGCTGTTCATGGCGATGACCAAGGAGGTATTGCACACCGCGACGCTGCGTTATCGGAAGCAGCTCGATCGCGTATTCAGTGAGGCGAACTCCAAGATTTCAGCCGCGAGCGAGGAGTTGGCCGCGGGCGGCTCGAATATGATGTTCGTGACGGTCTTCGCGGGAATCCTGGACCTCACCTCGGGCGTGCTCGTTTACGTCAACGCCGGCCACGATTCGCCCTTTGTGCTGCGCGCGGGCCTCAAGCCTGAAACTCTCCCGCTCGCGGGAGGCCCGCCGCTCGGCACCGTCGACGACTTTCAGTATCCGATCGAGCAACGTCAGCTCGCGCCGGGCGAGACGGTGCTCGCGTTTACCGACGGGGTCACCGAAGCTCAGGACACTGCTCACGCGTTGTATTCCGGCGCGCGCCTCGAGCGCTTGCTCGCGGCGGCGCCGGCCACCGATGCGAAAGCGGTGGTCGATTTCGTGCGCGACGACGTCCATCGCTTCGCCGCCGGCGCCGAGCAGGCCGACGACATCACGCTGCTCGCGGTGCGATGGCTGGGGCCGGTTTCCTCCGGCTGATCAGCGGACCGTGATTTCCACGCGCCGATTTCGCGGTTCCGCAACCTGATCGGCGGTCCGCACGGCAAGGTCCAACGAGCCGCGGCCCGCGACTGAAATCGATTTGGGACTGATTCCGTCGTGCACCAGCCGATCGCGAATCATTTCCGCGCGGCTCATCGAAAGCCGCTGATTGTGCGCTTGGGTGCCCATTGTGTCGGTATGCCCGATCACTTCGACCTCGTACACATTCCGGCGCTTGATGTCCTCGAACACACCCTGATACTGGCGCTGCGATTCCGGCGTCAAAGTGTCGCTGTCCCTCTCGAAGTAGAGCACGAAGTGGCTCGGCAGGATTGGCTGCGCGGCGAGCGCGTTGCCGAAAATCTGCTGGACCTGCGCCTGATCGATCTTCACCGGCGCGGCGGCGCCTCCGCGCACCTCACCTGCGGCGTAGGGCTGATCCAGTACCACCGACTTCTGCCCGTCCTCGATCGTGACCGCACCCGAGCTGCCGTCGGGATTGGGCAGCACGACGAACAGCGACTGTCGGCTCGAGCATGACGCCAGTAACAGAAGTGCCAGAACAAGTGAGATACGGCGCATGATCAGCGGTTGTCTTTGACTTCGATTACAAACCTGGTGCCGCGCACGCCGAGCATCGCCGTCGGCGTTTTGACCTTCATCGCACCCGGCGTGCTCCGCGCGATATCGCCGGAGATCATCGAGACCGTGCCGCGGTTCATGTCGGTAAGCATCGAACCTTTGAAATTGCTCGAGTTGAATTTGTAGTCCTCGAGCACGATCTCGCTGTTCGGCCCGCTCGACATCACGGTGTTGTCGATGAAGGTGACGCCGATCGAGCCGTCGCCGCCGGTTTCGATGGTGTCCTTCTCGTAGAGCGGATCGCCGACTTTGGCGGCCGCGCTGGCGCCGTTGCGCACGATCTGAGCCTGCCCTGATACCGTCTTTATCTGCGCGACCTGCGAGTTGTCCGCGTTCGCCGCCGAGCGGGAGACGGCCATCATCGTCAGGATCAAGGTGATACCGGCTGCCGCGCGCGAAGCTCGATTTACGGGATTCATTTGGCCTCCTGCGATTCGGCGAGGAGACTATCGCCGCGCGGCTTCAGAAGCCAGCCGTGGCAACTGCGGCCAGAGGCCGATATTCTGGTCTGAGCCTGATTCAGGCAGGCCAGCTAACTGATGCAATCCCGACTCATCATACGAGCCGATTCCGCCGCAATGCGCCAGATCGACGGCTTCGTCGCGTCGTTCGTCAGACAACAGGGAATCGCGGCCGATGAAGCAGCTCGGATTCTAATTCTGCTCGAAGAGTTGCTCACCAACCTGGTGAAGTATGGGTATCCGGATCGAGCGGAGCCCGGACAGGCCGAGATCGTCCTCGCGCTCGACGGCAGCCGGCTGCAAATCGAATTCATCGACGACGGCTGCGCGTTCGATCCCTTCGCAGCGCCGCCGCCCAATCTCGACGAGCCGGTCGAAGACCGTCAGGTGGGCGGCCTCGGTCTCCACATCCTGCGTTCGCTGACCGACGAGGCGTGCTACGAACGCCGCAACGAAAAAAATGTGACTCGACTGTCTCGAGTGGTCGCATCGGCCAAGCTTCCCTGACGGACGGCAGTCTCGGGCGGTCGCTCTACTACCTGACCGTCAGCTTCACGGCTCTAGCCAACCGGCGCTGTCGCTCGTCGAAAGTGTGGAAGCTTGCTGCTCCGAGCGCCAATGCGGACGCGACGTGGATGATGTCCAGGGTCCGAGTGCCGAACGTCCTGGTCCACTTTTGTGCAAGCCCCCGCGCTTCCGCATAGACCTGATCCGGCATCGGTTTGATTGTCAGCACACCGGCGGCCACGTCGTCGCGAAACGCTGAGTATGCGGCGCGAGTCTTGGCCGCGGGCAGCTCACGGCGGAACAAGCGTAACTGCAGCGCGTTAGCGAATTCGAGATCGCCGAAAGACGTAACAGCCACGGGCAGGGCGATCCGCCGCATCCGGGAGGCCGCCTCGAGTGAGTTGGCATCGGGTGTGTAAAGGGAAACGAGGAAGCTGGTGTCCGCGTAGGCGCTCAATAGCCGTTGCGCTCGCGGGCCAGCAGTTCCGCTCCGCTAACTTTGAGCATCTTCGCGCCGTAGATTGCGCGCAGACGGGCCATGAAGTCGGGACGATGATCGGGAGCATGCGAAGCCAACGGCATCAGATGTGCAATCACCCGCTTGCGCTTCGTGATCTCGATATTTTCGCCTTCCTGCAGAAGCCGCTCAACTTCAGAGAAACGATAGCGAAGATCGCGCACACTGGCTTTTCTCATGTGATGCATTGTAGCATCACACGTATTAACGTCCAAGATCCCGGAACAAACGGCTTGCCGACATTCCAACCGCATTCGTGCTACAAAATGCGCGATGCGGTTCGAACGTCATCACGAAAAGTTGCTGCCGCGACGCTTGTTCCTGTGGCGGCTTGCGCGATGGTGCGCAGCCGCGGGCGCCGTGGTCGCAGCCTCTTTAGCCGTCGGCATCTGCGGCTACCATTATCTCGGCGGCCTGTCGTGGATCGATTCGCTGGTCAACGCGTCGATGATCCTGGGAGGCATGGGCCCGGTCGATACGATCAAGAGCAATGCGGGGAAAGTCTTCGCCTCGGTGTACGCGCTTTACAGCGGACTCGCGTTGATCGCGATAGTCGGACTCATGCTCGCACCGGTCCTGCATCGCGTGCTGCACATGTTCCACATCGACGACGGCGGGAAGAAATAGATCGAGGGCGGGCCGCTGTCGGACCGCCCTCGCATGGCTTTCAGTGCAATTTCAATAAGGAGCGCTGTGCGGCGACGCGACCGCTTTATCAACGTCGCTGAGTGGGAAATCCTGCCCACTCTGGAGCTTGGCCTGCAGGGCCTTAATCTCGTCAATCTTTTTGTCGTAGGTGGCCTGCGTCAACGGCTCCTGCGACCATCCCGCGCGCGCAATCTTGTCGTGCTTCTTCGCCTCAGCGAGCTTTTTCATCAGTGCGTCCTTGTCCGCCGGCGACAGGCTGGACGCCATCGCTTCGGTCGCCATAGCGGCCGGAGCGCCCTGCGCAAACGACACCCCTTGCTGCAGCGGCGCACTTATCCCGGCCAACGCTACGAAAGCTGCGATCGCGGTCTTCCGCATGCCCATAATTTCTCCTTCCTCCCGATGGTAGCGTCCGAATATTGGCCGCTCCAGCTTGTCTGTCCTGCCAAATCGACGTTACCGAAGCATTAACGGCGCGTTGACGAAGGATGAAATAGTGCGCCGATTGGCTTGCCGCAGCTATTGTGATACGTATCTAATTAGATTCTAGTCTAAGTAGTTGAGTGCAGGCGATGGATCCGCAACCACCCGAAATCATGCTCCAGTTTTGCAAGGCGATGGCCGACGAGAGCCGTCTCAAGATAGTCGGCCTGCTCTCGACCGCCGAGCACAGCGTCCAGCAGCTCGCGTCGATGCTCGAGTTGAAGGAACCGACCGTCTCGCATCACCTCGCGGTGCTGAAGCAGCTCGACCTCTTGCGGCTGCGCGCCGACGGCAACTTCCGCTGGTATCGCTTGAATGAAGAAGTGCTCGGAAAGATCAGCCGCGCCGTCTTCAGCCGCGACAGTATCGCCCGGCTGGCGGTATCGGCCGGCGCCCGCGGCTCGGAGCGAAAAATCCTCGACAACTTTGTCGACGGCGAGCGTCTGCTGGAAATTCCGGTCAGTTACAAAAAGCGATTAGTGATCCTGAAGTGGCTGATCAATTTTTTCGCGCCCGGCATTAGCTACGCCGAGTCGCAGGTGAACGCAATCCTCAAGCCGCACCATCACGATTGCGCAACGCTGCGACGCGAAATGATCGGATGCGGGATGCTGGCGCGCGACAAGGGCATCTACCAGCGCAGACCGGAATCCGAATGGCGAACCGCCGTCAACTAGGTTCTCTTGTCGCGGAGAATCGGGTGCCGATCGGAACGCAATAGGTAAATTTGAACCCTTCTGCGAGAAGCGCAATTGACATCCGCATCTTTCCGTTCTAATACCAGACACCCGGCGTGAAAAGGTTCACGCCGGGCGGCTATTTACCCGGGCCAGAAGAGGGAAAAAAAAGTTCAGGGTTACGGAGGTTAGAATGCAATTGGGGACTATGGGGATTCGCAAAACGTTAGTCGTCGGGGGCATCGCATTGCTGGCCCTCGCGGCCTCGAGCTTGCCAGGGGAGGCAGGCGTCAAGCCCGGCGACTTCATCACTCCGGACAACGCGGCGCAGGTGAAGGATATTGTTTCACCGGGCGTTTACTACAAAGTGCAGCACGGGATGACGATGAAAATCGTGCCGACCGTGCGCGTCAACTGGCCGCCTCCTTACAAGGATGCGACCGAAAAGTATTCTTCGCAGGTCGAGCTCTCGAAGGATCATCGCACCGTTGTCGGCTATGTTGCCGGACAGCCGTTCCCGCTCATCGACGCCAACGATCCTGACGTCGCCACCAAAGTCATATGGAACAACGTGTTCCGCCCGATTCAGTCGGACGATTATGATCTCCGATATTTCGATTGCGACACCGTTTACACCGGCTACAACAAGCCCTTCTTTGAAATCGCCTACGGACAGCTCGGCCATTACGCCGGCTACAACCTCGTGGGCCGCACCGAAGTCGAGCCACTGCCGATCGATCCCGATTTCAAGACGACCAACCGCCTGTGGCTGTTCCTGCTGGGCCCCGAGCTCGCGCCCGAGGACTCCCGCGGCACCAGCCTGCTGCGCTATCGTTACGCCGAACCGACTCATGGCGATGATACGTGGACCTGGCAGACCGGCTCGCGGCGTCTGCGCCGTCTGAACGAGTCGATCAATTCCACCGCGACCGGCGCGCAGACCTTCGACCCAGATCACTATTCGGGGTTCAATCCCAAGACCGAACAGTACAATTACAAGTTCCTGGGCGAGAAGGAGATGCTCGCGACTGTTGACGCCGAGCATTCGCCGGAGATCCGGTGCACCACCGATGGCGGCGCCAGTGCATGCCCGGAGCGATGGCAGATGCGCCACATGTATATTGTGACGGCGGAGCCGCGGCGCAACGTCAACAACGCCGAAGCGCTCGATTCCAAGACGGTCATCTACATGGATTCCGAAGTGTGGTTCGAACCGTACATCGACACCTACGATCGTCGCGGCGAGCTGTTCCGTAACCACATCTACTGGCTCGCGTATCGCGATCGTCCAGTGCCTGACGCGAAAGTCGCCATCTATCCTTTCAAGCGCGAATTCGTCGTCGGCGCCTCCTCTCAGGACGTCCAGAGTGGCGAAGATACGATGTGCTACCTGCCGGGCCTCGAGACGCCCGAGCGCGAATGCTGGTACATCAACATGGGCGCGGTGGACAAAGCGTTCTTCACTACTGAGGCGATGGTAAAGATGTCCGAAGTCGGCCACATGTAACACGCGGCCGCTGAGCGAGTCGCCTCGCGATTCGTAACGCAACCACGCCGGCAGGAGCATCCACTCCTGCCGGCGTTTTCTTTTCCGTCACACCACCGGCGCCATTAGCGCGCGGCAATCTCGCCGCGGCGTCGCGAAGCTCCGGCTCTCTCGCTCCGATTGCGATCATTACCCTCCGCGCGATGCAAATCAGATTCATTGACATCCGCATCTATGCGTCCTAATACCTGACTACATGGGGTGAAAGATTCACTCCGAAAGGTGTTTGGCCGAGGTGGGGAAAAACTTTAAGGCTCTCATGGAGGTTCGAATGCTTGGGACATTGGGGAATCGTATAAGAAGCGTGAGCGTCGGGAGCATCGCATTGTTGGCCTTCATGGCCATGAGCCTGCCGGGGCAGGCAGGCGTCAAGCCCGGCGACTTCATCACTCCGGACAACGGGGCGCAGGTGAGAGATCTCGTTTCACCGGGCGTTTACTACAAAGTGCAGCACGGGATGACGATGAAAATCGTGCCGACCGTGCGCGTCAACTGGCCGCCTCCTTACAAGGATGCGACCGAAAAGTATTCTTCGCAGGTCGAGCTCTCGAAGGATCATCGCACCGTCGTCGGCTATGTCGCCGGACAGCCGTTCCCGCTCATCGACGCCAACGATCCTGACGTCGCCACCAAAGTCATATGGAACAACGTGTTCCGCCCGATTCAGTCGGACGATTATGATCTCCGATATTTCGATTGCGACACCGTTTACACCGGCTACAACAAGCCCTTCTTTGAAATCGACTACCTACAGCTCGGTCACTACGCCGGTTACGACCTCGTCGGCCGCACCGAAGTAGAGCCGCTGCCGACCGATCCGGACTTTAAGCACACCAACCGCCTGTGGCTGTTCCTGCTTGGTCCCGAGCTCGCGCCCCAGGACGCCCGCGGCACCAGCCTGCTGCGCTATCGCTACGCCGATCCCGGTCATGGCGACGATACCTGGACCTGGGAGACCGGCTCGCGGCGCCTGCGCCGTCTGAACGAGGCAATCAACTCGAGCGCGACCGGCGCGCAGACCTGGGATCCCGATCACTATTCGGGGTTCAATCCCAAGACCGAACAGTACAACTACAAGTTCCTCGGCGAGAAGGAGATGCTCGCGACGGTTGACGCCGAGCATTCGCCTGAAATGCGATGCGCCACCGACGGCGGCGCCAGCGCCTGCCCTGAGCGATGGCAGATGCGCCACATGTATATCGTGACTGCGGAGCCGCGACGCATTATGGGCGGTGAGGGTGCCTCGGCCGCCATCGATTCCAAGACGGTCATCTACATGGATTCTGAAATGTGGTTCGAGCCGTACATCGATACCTACGATCGCAAAGGTGAGCTGTTCCGCAACCACATCTACTGGCTCGCGTATCGCGATCGCCCGGTGCCTGACGCGAAAGTCGCGATCTATCCTTTCAAGCGCGAATTCGTCGTCGGCGCCGCTTCCACCGATCTGCAGAGCACCGAGGCCACCATGTGCTACCTGCCCGGCATCGAGACGCCTGAGCGCGAATGCTGGTACATCAACATGGGCGCGGTGGATAAAGCGTTCTTCACCACCGAGGCAATGGTGAAGATGTCGGAAACCGGCCACATGTAACACGCGGCCGCAGAGCGAGTCGCCTCGCGATTCGTAACGGAACCACGCCGGCAGGAGCATCCACCCCTGTCGGCGTTTTCTTTTCTTTCGCGCAGTTCGCCGGTTCGCGCGTGGCGATCTCAGCCCCAGCATCGCGAGCTCGGCTTCATCGCCGCGATTGCGGACATTACCCTCCGCGCGATGCAAATTAGACTCATTGACATTCACATCCAGCCGTCCTAATACCTGACTATATGGGGCGAAAGATTCATTCCGTAGAGTGTTTGGCCGAGGTGGGGAAAAAACTTTAAGGCTCTCATGGAGGTTCGAATGCTTGGGACATTGGGGAATCGTATAAGAAGCGTGAGCGTCGGGAGCATCGCATTGCTGGCCTTCATGGCCATGAGCCTGCCTGGGGAGGCAGGCGTCAAGCCCGGCGACTTCATCACTCCGGACAACGGGGCGCAGGTGAGGGACCTCGTATCACCGGGCGTCTACTACAAAGTGCAGCACGGCATGACGATGAAGATCGTCCCAACGCTGCGCGTGGATTGGCCGCCTCCCTACAAGGACGCCACCGAAAAATATTCTTCGCAGGTTGAGCTCTCGAAGGATCGTCGCACCGTCGTTGGCTATGTCGCCGGACAGCCGTTCCCCCTCATCGACGCGAACGATCCTGACGTCGCCACCAAGGTCGTGTGGAACAACGTGTTCCGCCCGATTCAGTCCGACGACTATGATCTCCGATATTTCGATTGCGACACCGTTTATACCGGCTACAACAAGCCCTTCTTTGAAATCGCCTACGGACAGCTTGGTCACTACGCCGGGTATGACCTCGTTGGCCGGACCGAAGTCGAGCCGCTGCCGACCGATCCCGATTTCAAGACGACCAACCGCCTGTGGCTGTTCCTGCTCGGTCCCGAGCTCGCGCCCGAGGACTCTCGCGGCACCAGCCTGCTGCGCTATCGTTACGCCGATCCGGCGCATGGCGACGATACGTGGACCTGGACGACCGGCGCGCGGCGTCTGCGCCGTCTGAACGAGGCAATCAACTCGAGCGCGACCGGCGCGCAGACTTGGGATCCCGATCACTATTCGGGCTTCAATCCCAAGACCGAACAGTACAACTATAAGTTCTTGGGCGAGAAGGAGATGCTCGCGACGGTTGACGCCGAGCATTCACCTGAAATGCGATGCGCGACCGACGGCGGCGCCAGCGCCTGCCCGGAGCGATGGCAGATGCGCCATATGTATATCGTGACCGCCGAGCCGCGCCGCATTATGGGCGGTGAGGGTGCCGCGTCGGTGCTCGATTCCAAGACGGTCATCTACATGGATTCTGAAATGTGGTTCGAGCCGTATATCGATACCTACGATCGCAAAGGCGAGCTGTTCCGCAACCACATCTACTGGCTCGCATATCGCGATCGTCCGGTTCCTGACGCGAAAGTCGCCATCTATCCTTTCAAGCGCGAATTCGTCGTCGGCGCCGCTTCCACCGATGTGCAGAGCACCGAGGCCACCATGTGCTACCTGCCCGGCATTGAGACGCCTGAGCGCGAATGCTGGTACATCAACATGGGCGCGGTGGATAAAGCGTTCTTCACCACCGAGGCGATGGTGAAGATGTCCGAAACTGGTCACATGTAACTGACGATTCCGACCGAACAAACGCCGGCAGGAGCATCCACTCCTGCCGGCGTTTTCTTTTCCCTTGCGCGCGAACGCCGCGATTCCCGCCGGCCTAGTGCAACAGCAGGTAAACGGCGCCGCCAATCAGCACCAGCACTCCCGGATTGACGTGGCGCCACAGCAGGATCCCGAACACCACGACCGCGATCGCCAGTGTCTGCGGGTCAACGATCGAAAGCTTCGCGATCGCGTACGTTCCCGAGGTCATCAGGCCTATCGCCACCGGCGCCAGCCCGCGCTGAATCGACGTGCGCCACGGCCATCCGCCCAGGTGCACCCACCATCGATTGACGAACAGCGTGATGATGCAGTCGGGCAGAAAAAATCCGATTCCCACCACGATCATCCCGGCCCATCCCGCCAGCTGGTAACCGATCACGAGCACCATCAACATGTTCGGTCCCGGAGCGACTTGTCCGAGGCTGTAGATGTTGCGGAACTGCGCGTCGCTCAGCCAGTGAAACGTATGGACCGTCATGTGCTGCATCTCGGGCAGCACCGCCGTGCCGCCGCCGACCGCCAGCACGCCCAGCAGCGAGAAGACCAGGAACAGGTGTATCAATCGTGTCATGCGGCGTTGGATCTCAATTGGCTAATGACGAAACAGGTGATGCCGTGCGCCGCGATGGAACGGCAGATTCTCGTCCTCGGCGCGCGGTTTCGATATTTGCGGACGGTATAGCCACACCGAGATCGGCCCGATCCCGAGCAGCACCGCGAACAGCGGTACCTTGAGGAAGCTGACCGCGAGGAACGTCACTGCGATGATCGCGATATCCGGAAGCTGGCGAAATTGCCGCCGCCCGATTTGCAGCGTCACCGCCGACAGCAGTCCGACCGCCGCCGCCGCGATCCCCAGCAAGAATCGCTTGACCTCGGGATTACTATGATTCGATTGATACAGGATCCCCAGCACCATCACGACGATCGATCCCGGCAGCAACATCCCGACGACCGATACCGCCGCGCCCGCGATGCCGCGCAGGTTGTCGCCCATAATGATCGCCATGTTGACGGCGTTGAGCCCCGGCAGCGTCTCGCTGATCTCCATCGCGCCGAGAAAGCCCTCGTCGTCGAGCCAGCCTTCCTCGCGCACCAGGTACTCGCGCAGATACGCCACCGCGCCGCCGCCGAAGCTCAGCCCTCCCGCCAGCAGGAAGATCCTGAACAGCGTCAGCAAGCTCGGATGAAGATCGGGCTCACTCCTGGTGTTTGAGACTGGCGTTGCCGTATCCGTAGATGAGGGCGGTTTTGGTTGTTCCACGCTGCACCCAGTCTGTGGCCCGCGATTGCAGGGCCGTGTAGAAAAATTCGGATTGCTCTCGCTGCTTGCGCCGCACCGCTTCAGGACTGTCGAACTTCAACTGGTATGCGAATTCCGCGACGATCGGCACATTCGTGTCGCGCACGCGCCATACCGCCAGGTTCGCCTTCACCTCGAGCTTGTGCCCGAAGTCCAGCATCCCGAGATCGACCAGGTATTCCTGGATCGTCACGCCATTGACCACGCTCAACGGCGCCTTCGGATTCGCATCGATGTGCTTGAGCGCGGGAAACGCTTCGGCGGTCGTCTCGAAGCGCTGCGTCAATATGATGTTCGGCGTATCGAGCTCGCAGTTGTGCGAATACACCAGCCGCATCCCGAGCGCGCCGTCCTTCGGCAGGAGGATTTCCTCCTTGAACTTCAGCGTGTACTGGCACGGCAGGAGCGGCCGCGGATCCACCGCCAGCGCCACCTTCTTTTCCGGATGCCGGAATTTGATCACCAGCTCGTGCCGCGCGTCGGGCGCGCCATGATGATAGAAGGTGCGCTTCCTCAGGATGAAGCCGTGATTGTAGAGTTTGAAATGCGGCGTGTCGTAAAATACCACTTCGCGCAGATGCGGCTTGATCGGTTCGTCCATCTTGCCGAGCTTGATGCCCAGCGACTTCGCCGCGTGATGCGCCAGTTTCCAGAATCTGTGAAACGCCTTTTCGTCGGGGAACAGGTCCGGCTTCAGCAGCAGCTTGTACTCGCGATACTGAATCTGGTCCGACGGTACGATCGGCTCGTAAAGTTTTGAACTTTCGGCGTGCGTGCTCATCCGCGATTCTTCATCCGTCCGTTGGGGTCAAATATTACTGATTTGCTGGCGAGTCCGAAACTGTTACTCAGTCATTCTGGAGAGGAAGCCCGGCGTAGCGAAACAGCCGCGGGGCCTGCCTGTCGGGAGTCAAACATGAGCATCGCAACACCGCTAGCCGAGCGCATCGCCGCCGCAATTCCGCGCGGCGTCAGCGTACCGATTCCAATCCTCGCCCATCACGCCTCGGGCGCGGAAATCTGGGACGCCGACGGTCGCCGTTACATCGACTTCGGCGGCGGCATCGCCGTACTCAACGTCGGCCATCGCCATCCGCACGTCATCGCCGCCGTGCAGGCCCAGCTCGAGGCCTTCACTCACACGTGCTTCGGCGTGACTCCTTACGAGCCCTACATCAAGCTCGCCGAGCGGATGAATCAGCTCGCGCCGATCTCCGCTCCGAAAAAATCCATCTTTCTAACCACCGGCGCCGAGGCGGTCGAGAACGCAGTCAAGATTGCGCGTCACGCGACTGGACGCTCCGCGATCATTTCGTTCACCGGCGGATTTCACGGACGCACGCTGATGGCGCTGGCACTCACTGGCAAAATAAATCCTTACAAAGCCGGCTTCGGGCCGTTTCCCGCCGACACGTTTCACGCGCCGTTCCCCGACGCATACCGCGGCGGCAGCACCGCGAAGAGCCTCGCCGCGATCGAGTCGCTCTTCAAGTCGTCAGTCGAACCGTCGCGCGTCGCCGCGATCATCATCGAGCCCGTGCAAGGGGAGGGTGGCTTCAGCGTCGCGCCGTTCGACTTTCTCTGCGAACTCCGCGCGCTCTGCGATCGCCACGGCATCGTCTTCATCGCTGATGAGATTCAGACCGGCTTCGGCCGCACCGGCAGGATGTTCGCCGTCGAGCACGCTGGCGTCGAGCCCGATCTCATCACAATCGCCAAGAGCCTCGGCGGTGGATTCCCTCTGTCCGGTGTGATCGGCCGCGCCGCAATCATGGATAGCGTTGCACCCGGCGGTCTGGGCGGCACCTTCGCCGGCAGTCCCGTATCATGCGCCGCCGCGCTCGCCGTGCTCGACGTGTTCCGCGACGAGCACGTGCTCGCGCGCGCCGAAAAGCAGGGCGTGCTCGTGCGCGCGCGCCTCGAGGTGATGCGCGAGCGCTTCCCCCTCATCGGCGACGTTCGCGGCCTCGGTGCGATGCTCGCGATCGAGCTGGTCCGCGACCGCGCAACCAAAGAACCCGCGCCCGAACCCGCCTCTCGACTGGCGAAGATCGCATCGGAGCGAGGACTGATCCTGCTGACCGCCGGAATTTACGGCAACGTCATCCGCATCCTTGCCCCTCTGACCGCGTCCCCCGAGCTGATGGACGAAGGCATGACAATTCTGGAGCAGTCCATCGCCGACCTGCCCTGACTAGACGAACTGCTCGATCGCGAACAGAGCGGCCAACACTATCAGCATCGCACCGGCGGCGCGCTCTGCCCCGTGCTCGTAGCGTTCGCCAAGCCGCGCCCCGAATTCCAATCCAATGAAAGTGAAGATGCTGGTAGTGATCGACACGGTAATCAGCATTGGGATAAGTGGAATCCCGACTGCCGGTAGCGCGATCCCCACGCCGAGCGAATCGAGGCTGATCGATAGCGAAGTGATCAACAAGCCGGCGCCGCGCGTGACGTCGAGTTCTGATTTGGCTTCGTGCCGGAACGAACTTCGAATCATCAGGCAGCCAATCGTTGCAAGCAATGCCAGTCCGATGTAAGTGGCGACCTCGCCCAACAGCCTTCCCGCGCCTGCGCCGAGTTCGTAGCCGACGACTTGCATCGCGATTTCCGCACCGGCGAAGGCGAACCCCAGCCTGAGCCTCGCATCGAGCGCGAGCTGCATGACGCCGACTCCAACCGAGATCGCCAGCACGTCCAGCCCAACGGCGACGGCTACGCCGAGAATCTTGGACGTCAGAATAATGTCATGGGGAACCGACAAGCGAACCTCCTGCTTCTCCGGCCGACCGGAAGGTGCAACGGATGCCGAAGAAGCGATCCGGAAAACAAAAGACAGCGATTACGCAACGACGGATTGTGGCGACTGGAGCTTGTGACATTCCCGGCCTCTTGCTGGCCGGGGGTCGGATTAACGAGCCTCGGCCAGGATTAACTGGTCCGAAGGTCTCGTTCGCCTCTACTTTGAGGTGGGGGACCGAGCCCGAAGGCTGGGATTGTCGATCTTCCCTACGCCGTTTTTGTGGTCGGCGTGAACTACTCCCCTTTGGAGTGCTTCCACTAAAGCGTGTCTAGAGAGTTTCTGTCAATCGTGCCGAACAAAACTGGTACCGTCTTGATTCGGGGCTGAGCGCCTGAATGGGAGGTCGAGATTGTCTTCATTTAGGTGATTAAATTAACTCAGCTATTTGGCTAAACGGATCGTTATTCGTAATACATCGGCACCAGCCAAATTAAACAGCCAGCCGCAGTGGGAATTACCCACATTGACACAGCTCCCCCGTGGGAAGATTATTTATCTGTGAAAACAGCGTCCAAGTTGAAAGAAAACTTCAAGCGCGTAGGCGAAGCTACGCTGGACGAACGCAAGCGAATTTCCTTGACGAAGGCGATCGACTCTTTGCGGAGCATCCTGGGCGACCAAATCGATCCTGACGTGCGGTTCGGAATCTACGTAAATGACGTCGGACAGGTGTTGCTATCGCCAGAGGTCTCCGTGCCGATGCACGAGCTGTGGCTCTACCGAAACACCAAAGCTCTAAAGTCTGTTCTTAGGGGTTTGCAAGAGTCTCGCGAAGGCAAGCTGGTCGATTTGGGATCGTTCGAGAAGTACGCGAACGAGGAAATCGAGTAAGGCTACAGTCCGTTGCCGAAATTCAAGCTGCTTTTCACCAGGGAAGCACAAGCGGCACTCTCGAGTCTGATCAAAGATCAAAGCGCAGCAAAACGGCTTCGTGCTGTTCGGAAGACGCTATTCCTCCTGGAGACCAATCCTTGTCATCCGAGTTTGCACACGCACGAGTATTCGAAACTGATTGGCCCGCAGGGCCAGAAAGTCTTTGAGGCGTACGCTGAAAACAAGACGCCCGCGGCGTTTCGCATCTTCTGGCATTACGGTCCGGGCAGCCGGCAAATGACGATAGTGGCAATCACGGCACATCCCTGACCTCCGCTAGCACTGCACGCCTGATTCGTATGAAATACGAGCGATGAGGCTCCCCAACGTCATCGGAGTCGGCCCCCCGCGCACCGGTTCGACCTGGCTCTACAACGCGCTGCGCGACGCCGTCGACATGCCCGACGGCGTCAAGGAGCCGCAGTTTTTCAGCAGGTTCTACGACAAGGGCATCGATTGGTATGCGCATCATTTTCGCTACGTGACCGGGCGCCGCCCGATAGCCGAAATTTCTCCGCCGTATTTTTTCCATGCAGATACCCCCGAGCGCATCAAGACTCACATTCCGAACTGCAAAATCGTCGCGACGATGCGCAATCCCGTTGATCGCATCTATTCCGTGTACAAACTCATGCGCCACTACGGATGGGTCCGGCGCGGGACGCTCGACGAGGTCCTGCAAGTCAATCCCAATCTCGGCGGGGGCAACCGTTACGCGGCGCATCTCCAGGCCTGGTTCGACACGCTCGGGCGCGAGAACGTGCTCGTCACGATGTACGATGAATTGCGCGACGACCCGCAGGCATATTTGAATCGCGTCTGCGACTTCATCAGCATCCCGCGCATCGCGCTCGCGCCGCGCCCCGATCTCAGCGGCGACGTGAACTCATTCGCTCGTGCACCCAAAAATCGCCGCCTCGCAGTCAACGCGTCCAAACTGATGTACTGGCTCAAGGGCCATCAGGCATACGGCCTCATCAACGCACTCGAACATTACGGCGTCTGGGAGTTCTGCGGCGGACGCGGCGATCCGTATCCGCACCTCACCATCGAACAGGAGGAGCGCCTGCGCGAGCGCTACCTGCCCGAAGTCGAGGCGCTCGAAAAATTGATCGGCGTCGATCTCGCCGCGTGGAAGAAGCCGCGCGCCGCAAAGACCGACCGCCGAACTCCGCGGCTGGCCGTCGGATGACTCGTCGCATCCCGGAAATTATCGGCGCCGGTCCCGGCCGCACCGGCACCACCTGGCTGCATCGCGTGCTCGAAGGCCATGTCGATTTGCCGTATGGCGTCAAGGAGACGCAGTTCTTCAATACGTTCTACGACAAGGGTATCGATTGGTACGCGCATCATTTTCGCTATGCGACCGGCGCCCGCAAAATCGTCGAAATCTGCCCGTACTTTTTCCATCCGCTCGCGCCCGATCGCATCAAGACTCACATTCCGGATTGCCGCGTCATCACCACGCTGCGCGATCCCGTCGAGCACGCTTTCTCCGCGTACAAGCTCGTCGTCCACTTCGCCTGGGCGCACGGCACGTTCGACGAGGTTCTGAAGTCGCGCCCCAATCTCGGCAGCGGCAATCGCTACGCATCGCATTTGCAGACGTGGTTCGATCTGTTCGGCCGCGAGAACGTGCTGGTCACGATGTATGACGAACTGCGCGCGAATCCGCAGTCCTATCTGGATCGCGTGACCGATTTCATGGGAGTCGATCGCATCGCACTTTCCGCGCGCCCCGAAATCGGTGATGATGTTCACTCGTTTGCGCGCGCGCCGCGCAACCTCAAGCTCGCCCGCAACGCGCGCAAGATGATGTACTGGATGCAGAGTCATCAGGCATACGGCGCGATCAACCTGCTCGAGCGCGCGGGCGTGTGGAGTTTCTGCTACGGCCGCGGCGAGCCCTTCGGCAGCCTGACGCCCGAGCAGGAGCGGCAGTTGCGCGAGCGCTACCTGCCCGAAGTCGAGGCGCTCGAAGAATTGCTCCGCATCGATCTCTCCGCATGGAAGAAACCGCAGGTCCGCCGCGCGACGGTCGCATAGTTCGATGACGCAATCTTCCAACACCGCGCGCGAGCTGCGACTGCCTGACTTTGTCGGCGTCGGCCCCGGCCGCACCGGCACGACGTGGCTGCACGAGGTCCTCAAGGGCCACGTCAATCTGCCGGCCGGAATCAAGGAGACCGATTTCTTCACCACCAACTACAACAAAGGCATCGAGTGGTACGCGGATCACTTCCGCGACGCCGACCGCATCCGCCCGACAGGCGAGATCAATCCATACTTCGGCTTCCCCGAGGCCGCCGAACGCATCGCGATCCACATCCCGCGATGCAAAATCATCTGCACGTTCCGCAATCCCGTCGAGCGCATCTACTCCGCCTACAAGCTGTGGCGTCACTATACGCTGACCAACGATCCCCTCGACGTGTTCCTCGTGAAGGTCCCGCAGATAATCGAGGTGACGCGCTATGCGACGCATCTGCCCGACTACCGCGCGCGCTTCGGCAATGACCGCGTGCTGGTCCTGCTCAACGACGACCTGCGCGCCGACCCGCAGGCCTACCTCGATCGCGTGTGCGATTTCATCGGCATCGAGCGCTACCCGGTGCCTGCGTCGGCCGCCGCGGGCGAGCCGATCAACTCGATTAACGATCTGCCGCGGTTCCCGCGCGCCGCCCGCAGAGCGCGCAAGTTCATGCACTGGCTCGAGGACAAGCAAGCCTACGCGACGACCAACTTCCTGGAGCAGGCGGGCGCGTGGAAGCTGGCTTTCGGCGGCGGCCCCAAGTTTCCTCCGCTCGATCCGGCGATCGAGGCGCGCCTGCACGAACTGATGCGCCCCGAAATCGACGCGCTCGAACAAATGATCGGACGCGACCTCTCGGCGTGGAAGAGTCCTCGCGCCAAAAGCAGTCGCGCCCCCGCCGGCGCGTCGGCCGCGCAGGGAAAGTAATCCGCGATGCCGAAAGTCTCGACGATCGTTGCTGTGTACAACGGCGCAGCAACCGTTAACCGCGCGCTTCGCAGCATCTTCGCCCAGACTTTCACCGACAACGAAGTAGTCGTCGTCAACGACGGCTCGACCGACGACACCGCGTCGGTGCTGTCGCGCTACGGCGATCGAATCCGCGTCATCACGCAGCGGAATCGTGGGCTGTCTGCCGCTCGCAACGCCGGTGTGCGCGCCTCGAGCGGCGAGTATGTCGCGTTCCTCGACGATGACGACGAGTGGATGCCCGAAAAACTTGTGCGATCCGTCCCCGTTCTCGACGCGGATCCTGGCTGCGCGCTCGTATACACTTTCGCCGTTAAAATCGACCCTCAGGGAGAGCTCATTGGCTCCCAGAGCTTGACAGACGGGCGACCAGACGGCATCGAGTCGCCAACAATGCAAGAGATGCTAACGCGGCCGTGGAACGTCGTGCCCAGCCAGTTCGTGGTGCGGCGCGATGTCTTCGAGCGATGCGGCGGATTCCACGAACGATTCATCACGTCGTGCGAGGACCTCTACTTCCTGCTGAACGCGCGCGAGTACGGCGCCTTCCGATGCGTCCCCGAGCAGCTCGTGCGCAAGGAGACGCGCCCGCTGTATCCCAAGGCGCTTGAACGCGAGCCCGAGTGCGATCTCTTCGTCGAACTTGTCAGCGAGCGCTACGGCGCGTCCGCCGCCGGCTTCGTCCGGGAATTCCGGCGCGAGCGAGTCAAGGTCATGCGACATATGGCTCGCACTCTGATCGAGGAAGGCCGCCCGCGAGACGCGCGCAAATGCCTCGCTCGCGTGATGCATTACGAACCGCTGTCACCGAAGGCATACCGGCGATATTTGAAAACTTTTTTTTCCTCTCGCGCAAATGAAGTGGGTCCCTGACTTGTGCCGGGGACCCATACCAGACTGCCTGGTTACGTTGGAGAAGAAGTACTGTTCAATCGCTGGGCAGGAATAGGGTACGGAAATAGTTCTGGGCGCCAGTCACTCCGCCAGTGGTATCAGCTGTCCAGCCAGTAATTTTCGCCTGGATCTCGAGTGTGAATGTGACATTTGCGCTATTCGCATACGTTACATCCGAAATACCTGACCGACTAACACTCGTTTGGCTGTTCACCGGTGTAGTAGTCAGATCCCGCGCGAACTCATTGGTTCCATCGCTGACCCAAATCTCAATACCTTTCCCACCCGATAATGAAGACGGGGAAGTGATCGGGACAAAGTAGTCCACGTATACACGGCAAGGGCATCCGGTACTTGGCGCGGTCTCCATGATCGAATCGAGCGGTGTAGCCGTTGTGCCCACGCTGATGTCGCTCAGATAGTCGGAGCCCTGGTAGTTGCCGTCCCACAATTGTGCTCTGGCCAAAGCGGACAAAGACAGGACGGCGACCAACACCACTAGAAAAGACACTGTCTTGACGAAGAATCGCGCGATACGCATGTCGAATCCTCCTAAGGTCTGTTAGTGGAAATTGACTTTGAGGAGTCACAAATAACAAAATGTGGGCGCACTGTCTAGTGACAATAAGTCAGCTTCTTACAACTGGGAGAGGTTCGTCCGCGTGCTTAAGAAAGTATTCGTCGCGATTTGCGCTATTCCGCGACGTACTCGACCATCGCCTGACGCCGCGGATGGCCCCAATCGCCGATGTATCTTGGATTCCAGCCGCTTTTAACGCCGAAGTCTTCAACCGTAGCGCGCGGAAAGCGGAAGCTCCGGTGCGAATGCGATCGCGGTGACTGGTTCACGTGAGATTCGTCGATGAAGAAGGTCGCGTAGAAGCGTCCGCCGGGATTCATGAATCGCCGCAATTTTTCCAGACACAGCAGGATGTCGGACTCGGCGAGGTGGGTGAAGAGCGACTGCGCGATCGCGAAGTCCGGCCGCCTGGAGAATTTATCGAATTCGAAACGGTCGGAAATTACAAACTGCGGCGACTTGCGCCGCATCCGCTCCCGCCCCAGCTCCTGCTTGATTCCAACTTTGAGGAGCTGCTTTTCACGCTCGAGCCCCAGGTAATTCCCCTCGTCCAGATAGTCGATAAACTTCACTCCACCCCTCAAGGCACCGCATCCGATGTCGAGCAGAACATGCCCCGGCTTCAGTCCCATCTTGAGCATGAACTCGAACTGCAAGTCGCCAAGCGCGCCCCAATCGCCGCCGACGTATTGCCGATGCCCCAAAAGCCAGATGCCGAGCCGGCCGTCAGGCTTTCCAAGCGCTACAAAAGCTCTCGCCTTTAACTTCTCAATCATCGCGAGGCGGCGCATCTCAACTACTCGATGATGCGCGACCGCCTCCTTTCTGCGTCGCCGACTCGGTCAGGCGCCCGGGCTGACTATCGCGCGCCGGATGCGTGTGTCTCGGGCGTGATTTCAGCACCCGCCGGCTCCGGCGCTGACGACATCGAGCCATAGCCGGCTGCGTTGTTGTTGCGCCTGTTCACCAGCGCTTCGATGCGGTCTTTTCCTTTCGCACAGTCACACTGAGAGTTAAGTTTGAACGGTACGGAGAGTCAAGCTTGAACGCCAGGACTGAATTGAAGTCTTCAACTGGCGCATCGACTCCGTGCGAGGTAGATAGAGATGTGCGGTTTGCTAAAGAAACGAGGGCGGAGTACCGCGTCTGACCGTCGCCTGAGCTCCCGCTGATGCCGCTCGTCTCCGTAATAATTCCGGTTTACAACGGCGCCGCGACGATCGGTCGTGCGCTCAAGAGCGTCTTCGATCAAACTTTCACCGATTACGAAATCGTTGTCTGCGACGACGGCTCGACCGACGACACTTCCGCGCTGCTGGCGGGATACGGCGATCGAATCCGGGTGCTCCGGCAGGCCAACCGTGGGTTCCCCGCTGCGCGCAACGCCGCCGTCGCTGCCAGCCGTGGCGAGTTGATCGCCCTGATAGATCACGACGACCAATGGCTCCCGCGAAAGCTCGAGGTTCAGGTCGCCGCTCTTCAAAATGACCGCGGCGCCGTGCTCGTGTACTCGGACGTGACTGTGGTCAACGAAGCGGGCGACGAGTCGCGCGCCTCGCCGGTCGCGGCCGCCACCGCGCACGCGCCCTCGATGGACGAGATGCTCGCGCGGCTGTGGCCGATCATGCCGAGCACGGTCGTGATGCGGCGTGACGCCTTCGACCGCACGGGTGGATTCTGCGAGAGCCTTGGCCAGGACCTGGATTTCTGGCCGCTGATCCGGGAGCAGGGCGGCTTCATCTACCTGCCCGATCGCCTGGTGCGGTTCACCTTCGGCCAGCTCTATCCGAAAGTCCTCAAGCGGGACTTCGGTCCGGATGGGTTTGTCGATTTAATTCGCTCCCGCTACGGCGCGCGCGCCGACGGGCTGGTCGCGGACTTCATCCGGCACCGGGTGCGGATGATCGCCAACGCCGGCGTGATCGAGATGAGCCGCGGCAACATGGAAGGCGCGCGCCAATGCTTCATCCGGGTGCTGAAGTACGATCCGCGCCACGTGAAAAGTTATTTGCGCATCGCGCGAACCTACCTGCCCGCACCAATCCGGCGCGCGCTGGGAGGTAAAGCCTCGCGCGAACATCGCATTGTCGGAGAAGAATAGCCTCCCCTTGTCCGAGGGGAGGTCGCCGCGCGCCGAAGGAGCGCGGCGGGAGAGGTGCAACGCTGGCCGGTGCGACCGCGCTTGCTGTTTGTAGCTTGAAGCCAGCAGGTGGTGCCGCTGTCCGGCGGCGGCTTGTGCGTCTAGCAATTGTGGTTAGACGAGCCGGGCGGGGTGCGATGTCGAGCGTTGCACCCCACCCGGCGACACCGCGTTTCACGCGGCTTACGCCGACCTCCCCTCGGACAAGGGGAGGTTAGGATTCGGACCGAGGAGCGCTTCCTGCACGCTTACCGAGCGCGGGATATTCGCGCTTTCGGCTTCGGCTCGGGCTCGGCTTCACCCTCGACTTTCGCGGACATCGTGCCGTAGCCGATTGCATTGCTGGTGTTGCGCCAGTTCACCAGGGCTTCGATGCGATCCTTTTTCACGCGATGTTTGTAGTGCTCTACCTTGTCGAGGACTGAGTCGATCAGCGTGTCCGACAGCAGGCGCGGCTTCAGGCCCAGGTCGATCAGCTTGGTATGCTTGGCGTTGTAGTAGTGGACCTCGGCTTCGACGCGTGGGTCCGCGATATGATGAATCGCGACGGTGCGGCCTTTGTGCTTCGCGGCGGCCTGGATCAGGTCGGCTAGTTGCGCGACTGAGAATTGCTCGGTGAACTGGTTGAAGACTCTGTACTCGCCGGGTTTGGCAGGTTTCTCGATCGCGATCTCGATACATCGCATCGTGTCGCGGATGTTCAGGTAGCCGCGCGTCTGCCCGCCCTTGCCATGCACCGTCAGCGGATGCCCGATTGCCGCCTCGATGCAAAAGCGATTGAGCACGGTGCCCCAGATGCCGTCGTAGTCGAAACGCGTCGCGAGCCGCTCGTCGAGCATCGTCTCGTCGGTCTCGATTCCGTACACGACGCCCTGGTTGAGGTCGGTCGAGCGGATTCCCCAAATTTTGCACGCGAACTGAATATTGTGCGAGTCGTGAACCTTGGACAGGTGATAGAACGAGCCCGGCTGCTTGGGGAACGGGAGCGTGTCGGTGCGGCCGTTGTGAGTGATCTCGATGAAGCCCTCTTCGATATCGATGTTGGG
Organism: uncultured delta proteobacterium; assembly: GCA_963711565.1. GTDB lineage: Bacteria > Desulfobacterota > Binatia > Binatales > Binataceae > Binatus. Next base: position 625,508 of record CAVQEQ010000004.1, read on the forward strand.
CGTGCCGTATTCGCCCATCGTGCCGAGCTTGACCAGGTGGCATTCGGGCACGTGCTCGCGAATCGCGTAAACGATGTTGAGCGTGCCGACGATATTGTTCACCTGCGTCAGCACCGAATGGCGCCGATCGATCATCGAGAATGGCGCGCTGCGCTGCTCGCCGTAGTGCACGATCGCGTCGGGCTTGAAGTCCCGCACGACGCCGCTGATGAACGGGAAATCCGTCAGGTCGCCGACCGCGATCTGGATCGACTTGCCGGTCGTCTCGCGCCACGCCGCGACGCGGTCGTGCAGCGACGCGATCGGAATCAGGCTCTCGGTGCCGCCTTCGAGGTCCCACAGCCGGCGGCTGAAGTTGTCCACGACACAGACTTCATAGCCGCGCTTCGACAGGTACATCGCCTGCGGCCATCCGAGGTATCCGTCCCCACCAGTTACAATCACCCGCATCGAAAATGCCTCCAACGCAAAAGAGCGAAATCGTCTGTCTAGTTATTCCTGATACGCGCGATCAGATCGAGCGCGGCGCGCCTTGCCGCCGGACAGGCTCCGCGCCAGCCGATGCGGCAAAAACGTGCGCATCCAGCGCAGGTAGTTCTTGAGCCGGTATGGATCGACCCTGATAGCGCGCGCAAACGCCGCCCGCGCGCGCGGACGGTCGCCGTCGCGCAGCGCCTTGAGGCCGATCGTCGCGAGGATACTGCGCGGCGCCCGCATGCGCGCATCGACCAGCGGCGCCGCCGAAACGCCGTAGCGCTCCTGCAAGTACGCCTCGAAAACGTGCAACGCCTTCGAGTAGTCGGGGAGCCGCTTGAGCTGCTTCGGAAACCATGCGAACCGCCACGTGATCAGCGGCTCGTCGATATAGCCGAACGGCCCCTGCTCGCGCATCTTGATCCAGAAATCTGTGTCCTCGAAGCGGAAGCTCGCGCCCTTCAACGCGTCGCGATAGCCGCCACATGCTTCGTACGCCGAGCGACGGACCAGGGCAGCGCTCGGCATGATCGGCCACAGCTGCGTCAGCAGTTCCTTCAGTGACGGCGCATGATTGAAGCCCTTGCCCACCAGCGAGGTGTCGAGCGCGACGCTCTCGCTGTCAGCCAGGGCGCAATTGCAGTACACGAGTGACAGCACAGGGTCACTGTCGAGCGCCGCCGCGCTACGCTCGAGGAATTGCGGCGCCCAGACGTCGTCGGCGTCGAGGAAGGCGAGGTACTCGCCCGACGAATTGCGCGCGCCATTGTTGCGTCCGGCAGCCGGCCCACTGTTGGGTTGCTCGATCAGGCGCACTCGGTCACCGAACTGTTTAATGATTGTGACAGTCGGGTCGGTCGAGCCGTCATCGACGCAGATTATTTCGAAATCCTGGAGGGTCTGGGCGAGCACGCTCTCGACCGTGCTGGCGATAGTCGCGGCCGCATTGTAAGCGGGAATAATTACAGAAACGCGAGGCACGATTTGATCGGACTCGGACGGAAGCCCTCGCGACAGGTTACACGGCTGGGGGCAGCCTGCTCAACGGGCACGAGCCGAAGGAGAGCGACGGGCGAGGTGGACCGCGGGCAGGTGCGACCGCATGTAGTTGTGCTGCTATCGGGCGGCGGCGTTGGTGTCTCTGCATTTGCGATTAGACGAGTGGGAGTGGTGACCTGTCAGGCGTTGCACCCCACCCGCCGCGCTCCTTTGGCGCGCGGCGACCTCCCCTCGGACAAGGGGAGGTTAGGATTGGCGCGACCCACGTCGCTTCTTGACGCTGGGTGCAGGGGTCACCCCTGCCCAAGGAAGTGTGAAACCCAAGGTGGGTTTCACATTCGATTGATTCCTGCTCGGCCTACGCGCGGCGGGCGGTTGGCTTGCGGAATGTCCGATACGTACGGCCTTCGGCCAGGCCGAACCTGTTCAGCATCCGGTAGACCGTGTAGCGCGATACACCCAGCAGCTCGGCTGCGCGATGGCAATTGCCCTCGGTCGCCTGCAACGCCCGAATCAGCGCGAGCTTTGAAGCCTCACGGATTACGGCGTCGAGCGAGTAGGGCCACTCCTTTGCGGCGCTGTCGCCCGCGCCCTCAACCAGGTCGAGCGCGCCATTTGGGAGTATCGCATCGACCGGCACGCCGACGGCTTCCGGGGTCGCATCGTCGTGCTGAAAGGGTAGGTCGTCGATATCAATCCGGTCGGTCTCGGTCATCAGGACCGCGCTCTCGATAGCATGGCCGAGTTCGCGCACGTTACCGAGCCATTGATTGGCGCATAACGCGTCAAGGGCGGCGCGCGATACTTCTTTTACGTTCTTGCCGAACAGCCGGTTGTAGTGCTCGATAAAATGGGCGACGAATGCCGGGATTGCCTCACTCCGTTCGCGAAGCGGCGGAACCACGATCGCTGCCGCGTTAAGCCGGTAGTACAGATCGTCGCGAAATTGACCCGCCTTGACCATCGCACGCAGGTCACGATTGGTGGCAGCCACCAGCCGAATATCAACCGAGTAGCAGCGCGACGAACCGACCGGCTGGATCTCATGAGTCTCGACCGCGCGCAACAGCTTGGGCTGCAGGCGCAGCGGGAGCTCGCCGATTTCGTCCAGGAAAAGCGTTCCGCCGTTCGCCGAACGGAAATAGCCAAGCGAATCTTCGCGGGCGTCGGTGAAAGCGCCGCGCACGTGGCCGAAGAGCTGCGATTCCGCCAGCGTATCGACCAGGTTCGAGCAATTGAAGGTCACGAACGGGCCGCCTGGTGCCGAGCCCAGCGTATGCAGCGCTCGGGCTACGAGCTCCTTGCCGGTCCCGGATTCGCCGTGAATCAGGACGGTTGCTTTGTATGGACTCAAGCGTGAAATGGTTTTCAGTAGCTTGCGCACTTGCGCCGACCGCACCACCATCCCACCAACCCGCTCCGACCCATGCGCAAGATGCTCGAGGCTGAACCACTCGCACGCGGCTGCCGCTGGTTCGGCGCGAAGATTATTCATCGCAGCCGCGACCGGCGTTCCGTTCGCCGAGTACTCTTGAAGGCGCATCTTTAGGTTCCTTCTCTGCCGCTATAACTTCGACCCTACATCTAGTTATAAAATCTGCTCTACTAGTTGTAGGATTTTGGATATAATCGAGCGATGCCTCGTGTGTCAAGCCGTTGTGCGCAGATTTTACCGGCTGTCTTTAGCAAACGCGAGTCCCTTCGTGTCTTGTCATCGCCGCTATCCCAGTGAACAGCAGGGCGCCATGATGACGAGGTTTGGCGGCAAATGATAGTCCCTCTCCCCGGCCTGCGATCTCGCCTGATGGCGGCGGCACTCTCGACGTTAACCGGCTGAAAAATCGAGCTTTCCGGAACTTATCCACAACCCTGAATTAAGGTGCCGTGCCGGCGGATACCGGGATCAGGCGATGGTATCCCGAAGATGAGATCTATCGTAGTGCCCTCCAAATGTGCAGCGCAAGCGGGTTCTCGATAGTCGGGCGCGCCCACGATTGCTATTAGTTACACGGGAGGGAATGAAGATGAGGATCGCCGTTATCGTCGTTCGCGTCCTGCTGGGCCTGTTATTCTTTGTCTTCGGACTGAACGGCTTCCTGCATTTCATGCCTAATCCGCCGCCAACTCCGGCCGCGGGCGCATTTTTCGGCGCGCTGATCGCCACCCACTACATGTTCTTTTTGATTTTCGGAACGCAGGTCGTGGGCGGCGCGCTGTTATTGATCGGCGTAGCGGTGCCGTTCGCACTCGTGCTCCTCGCGCCGGTCGTCGTGAACATCCTCTTCTTCCACATCTTCCTGTCGCCGGATCTTTTGCCGATGGCGCTCCTAGTGGCCGCTCTCGAGCTATTCCTCGCGTGGTACTATCGCGCCGCGTTCGCACCGCTGTTCGGTGGTGCTGTGCGCACTTGATTGGCCGGCGGCGCGCCCGTCTATTTCCAACGCTTTGAATTACCTGTAAGCATTGGAACCACTCAGGCGAGCCGGTAGCTCAGGTGGTAGAGCATGTGACTTTTAATCACAGGGTCCCGGGTTCAAGTCCCGGCCGGCTCACCAGTAAATCTTGGAGTTTGGTCCATGAGTGACATTGAAAAGGTTCCGTCCACCAGCAACGGTCAGAATGAATTCGATTTTGACCCCGACGCCCTTCGCGCCAGATACCGCGAGGAACGCGATAAGCGCCTCCGGCCCGACGGCAACGAACAGTACGTCGAAGTGAAGGGCGACTTCAGCCGTTACATAGATGATCCATACGTCAACCCGGGCTTTACCCGGGCACCGCTGAACGACACGGTCGACGTGGTGATCATCGGCGGCGGCTTCGGCGGCCTGTTGGCAGGCGCGCGTCTGCGCGAGGCCGGCGTCAAGGATATCCGCGTCATCGAAAAAGGCGGGGACTTTGGCGGCACCTGGTACTGGAACCGCTATCCCGGCGCGCAATGCGATATCGAGTCGTACATATATCTGCCGCTGCTCGAGGAGACGGGCTACATGCCCAAGGAGAAGTACTCGTACGCTCCGGAAATCCTCGCGCACGCGCGGCGTATCGCCGAGAAGTTCGATCTGTATCGCGACGCCTGCTTTCAGACTCAGATTAAGGCGCTCACCTGGAGCGAGGACGAGAGCCGCTGGATCGTCACCACCAATCGCGACGACCGGATGCGCACGCGGTTCGTCGTGATGTGCAGTGGGCCGCTCAACCGGCCCAAGCTGCCCGGCATTGCGGGCATCGACAGCTTCAAGGGACACACCTTCCACACCAGCCGCTGGGACTACGGCTACACGGGCGGCGATACTAACGGAAATCTGCACAAGCTCGGCGACAAGCGCGTCGCGGTTATCGGCACCGGCGCGACGGCCGTCCAATGCGTCCCGTTTCTCGGCAAGTACGCGCAGCAGCTGCACGTCTTTCAGCGCACGCCCTCCTCGATCGACAACCGCGGTAATCGTCCGACCGACCCGGAATGGGTAAAGACGCTGCAGCCCGGATGGCAGAAGCATCGGATGGAGAATTTCAACGTGCTGGTCACGGGCGGTTTCCAGCCCGAGGATCTCGTCAACGACGGCTGGACCGACATTATCCGCAACCTCGGCGGTTTGCTCATGGCGAGGAACAAAAGTTCCGAGATATCGATGCAGGAGATCATGCGCCTGGCGGAGATCGCGGATTTCAAAAAGATGAACCAGATTCGCGCGCGGGTCGATTCGATCGTCAAGGACAAGCGGACGGCGGAGTCGTTGAAACCGTGGTATCGCCAATTCTGCAAACGCCCGACTTTCAACGACGAGTATCTGCCCGCGTTCAACCGGCCCAACGTCAAGCTGGTGGATACGATGGGCCGCGGCGTCGATCGCATCACGGAAAAGGGCCTGGTGTTCGAGGGGGTCGAGTACGAGGTCGATTGCATCATCTTCGCCACCGGCTTCGAAGTGGGGACGGCCTACACGCGGCGCGCGGGCTTCGAGGTTTACGGACGCGGCGGCAAATTGCTCAGCGAGAATTGGGCCAATGGCCTGAAGACGCTGCACGGCTTCTGCAGCGCCGGCTTCCCTAACTGCTTCCACATGGGCGTCACGCAGAATGCTTTGACGGCGAATTTTCCCCACATGCTCGAGGAGCAGGCGCGCCACATCACTGAGCTCATCAAGCACGCAAAATCGCAAGAGGCGCGATCCATCGAGCCTACGCCCGAGGCCGAAGCCGAGTGGGTCGCGACGATCAAAGAAAAGGCGATGAACAACCAGGATTTCCTGGAGGCGTGCACGCCCGGCTACTACAACAATGAAGGCCGGCCGGGTCAGGGCACCGGTCTCGCCGGCGAGCTCTACGGCGGCGGCCCGGTCGAGTTCCACGACCTAATCCGCAAATGGCGCGAATCGGGGGAGATGAAGGGTTTGCGGTTCAGCTGAAGGGTTCGTCCCAGACACGGCCCTCGGGCATTTGAGCAGTTCGACTAGTCGCTAAGAAGGCGGGGGGCCAATTTTGTGGTGCCATCCGAAAGTTCCGTGATTGTAATACAATGAACAATTATGTCAGTACGGGCGTCGATTCTTAGTGTGGCGATTTGCGCCGCATTGGCGATTCCATCGGGACGCGTTGCGTTCGCGCAGAGCTTCGGTGGTTCACCCCCGTGGGGGCCTGAAAAGCCCATACTGATCAGGGGCGAACTGCGCCAAGGCCAGACATTCGAGTACCCAATTGGGAACGGGTTATCGCTGACGCTGACGCCGAATGACCAATGGGAGCTTGGTGTCGCTCCTTCAGGCGGTGGCGATGACTATTCAGGGTGTGTGAACGAGCCTGTTTACGGGCCAAAGGCGAGCGAGATCATGGCATGGCACTTCCAACCCAAAAACGCCCAAATCACACCTGGAGGTGTCGGACAGAAACGCTGGTTCGACTTCGTGCTTAGTTCCGAGGATAACACAACGGAGTGTAATAACCTCGATATCGGATTGCACGGGAGGACAGAGAGGGAAAAGGAGAGTGCCTTGTCTGAGTGGGGAACTCACGTTAGTGGCAGATGCTGGTTCCGACCCGTCAGCGTCAAATTGAGTGATGGGCCGCTGAATCAGCAGGTCATCGAGTCAATGAAGTTTGAAGCGGAATGTGCTCTGCACGGTGCATTGGAACTGTGGCGGCTGCCTGCCACCTATGTGATCGCCGACGGGTTCACCGGCTGGGTGACCGTCTACTACCGGCAAAAAGGCCAGCCTGAATTGCCTCGAAGGAGCGATAGATACCTCGTCGAGATTGGCAAGCTAGCTGCCGTGTACACTTCATCGGATTTGCGGGAAGATTCTCGCGGGGCTAAATACGCGTCGAAAGATGGCAAGGGTTATGCGACGCACGGGCACGACCAAATGATCTGGGGATGGGAGGTCGGCGATGCGGAGTCGTGTTCCCCATACCAGAGTTTTTTCGTCGGGACGGGTGAGCAGTACCGCAAGAGTGGTCCAAACCCAGTCCTAGAGAACCCTGAGTGGGACTGCTCTAAAGTGATGCGGGTTGAACGGTAGCTCTCTGAGTCTCATCTTTGTTCGCGATCCCGTTGCCTTCTGAAAGGCGGCGATATCGGTTTATTTGTTCTTCGACGGCTCATCCTTGATTGTGCAGATCAAGCAACTTCAGAACGCACGTGGCGTTTTCAAAGGGTATAAACAGGACGCTGGTCAACTAGTGGAGGGCGGAGCAACCGACGATGGTTAAGAGCGATTTCATGAACTGGCTGGATCGCGAGACCGCGCGGCGCGGAATCGACGAGAAGGAAATCGCCGCACTCGTCGACCAGATGATGGTCGAGGATCAGCTTACCGCATTGCGTCTCAAGCGCGGCATCTCTCAAGCTACCTTGGCCCGCTGGATGGGCGTCAAGCAACCGCTGGTCGCTCGTATCGAATCCGGTGGCGTGAAAAATCTGACGCTGGCTACCATAGCGCGCACCGCTGCCGCTCTAGGCGGGCGGATTCAACTCACGATTCGCCCGATGAGACGAGCGCGTCGCACGGTACGACCCGCGCCGGCTCGCAAAATTCGCCGCAGTCAGACATCGATCTAGTATCCCGTCCCATAAATGACTTGAAGAACAAAGCCCTAACCCCTGACCCCTTCCCCAGAAAGAATGGGGAAGGGGAACAGGAAACATCCTCTGGGGAATGCCGGCGTGCTTGCCGTTATCCTATCCCCCTAGCCCCCTTTCCAGGCGGGAAAGGGGGAACCGGATCAGAGAGTGCCGCCTCTGATCTTGCGAGAACGAACCAGAACTTTTTGAAGATATTTGCGGATACTACACTAGCTGCCTCGATCACCACACTCGTCAGGACCGGAGCTTTGCGGAGCGCTCCGCAGGAGGCGCGGGCCGTATTGTAGCGCCATCCGGAACGGCCGGATGACCCAGTAGAGCGGGAACAGCAATTTGGGCAGCCGGATGAGTTCATAGTCGCCCATCGTCGGCGCCAGCATCCGGCGGACGACGTAGTTCATTCGCGCGCGCGTGCCTTCGATCGAGCGGAGCGGAACCATCCACGGATCGAAGCGCGACTGTCCGGCCCCGGTTCCGCTGAACAGCCGGCTCGCGACGCGCCTTGATAACGATTCCACGGCGCGGTCTCGGCGAGCTATCGCGACGACATCGTCCGGAATGGGCCCGCCGACCAGATCGTGCGCCAGGAGGATGCCGGTCAGGAACATCCTGCGGCTGCCGAGCGCGGTCGCCTCGTCGAGCGTCGCCATCAGATCGATTGCCGGCCGCGCGCGAATAGTTTCCGCCACGTCGCAAATCGATCCGAGCTTGACCCATCCATGCTTTGCGGCGTGGACGCAGATGTACAGCAGCGAGTCTTCCGGCGCGATAGCGGTAACGGCGCCGAACTCGAGTTCAACCGGTTGCGCGCGCCGCCAGAAGGATTCCTCGGCCGGGGCAAAGCGGAACGAGCGCGGCGTGATCTTCCAATGAACGTCCACGGCGCCCATCCCGCGAGCCGCAAAGAAGGCGTCCTCACACTCCTGGAAGTAGCCGGTCGCCAGTCCCTCGCGCCGGGTGTGTGGCGACAGATACCCCTCGACGGTGAGTATTTCGGCGACCCCCGGCAGATCCGGCTCGTGCACCAGGATATCCAGATCGACGAACTGGCGCAGGTCGGTCGATCCGTACGCCATCGCGGCCAGCACTGGACCCTTGAAGGTGACCGCCTCGATTCCCGCCTGCTTCATCAGACCCATCAGGCGCACGAGCTCGGCGATCAGATGGCCGTTGTAAAGCGCGACCAACTGCCACTGCGTTCGCATCTTTGCCATCGCCTCCGCCGGCGCTACGGCGGGGCATTCGAGACTCAGGTATCGGTGCACCAGCGGGAGAACCGCATGGCGTTTGGCGATATCGATGACGCCGTCCCAACTGCGCACGCGCGCCGCGAGAGCGGACGCCCGAGTCGTGCGCGCTGTTGTCGCTACAGTCGTCGCGCAGCACAACACCAGAGCCGCTTCGGGAGGCAAGTCGGAATGTTCGAGGAGAGCGTCGGATCCCACTGAATTGTCACAGTAGTCCGAGGCGAAAGCGGGGCCAAGAGCGTTCGGCGCTCGTATCGACACTCGCCGGCGAGTCTGCAGCCGCGAGTCGAGCGGATAACAAACTGTAGGATTTTGCGTCTCTCGGCTCGTCTAACCATGAAATTCGAGTAAGAAAGTGCTCTATGGGGGTTATAAAACCGCTTGACGTAAACAGGGCAAAGTGGAATGATGCCCGCTGCTAATAAACCACAGTCAAATCTGTCAGGGCACCTCTTAGACAAAGCGTTAAGATTAAGAGTTACCAAAACGTTATTTTATTTGATTGGCAGTGATAAAACGAAAGAAAAGCGAAGGAGCTAACAAGAGATGAAGGCAATTAAACGAGGTCTGTTAACTAGGATAGCGGTTCCTGGCGTATCGCTGCTTGCTTTGGTCGGGCTTGTTTTGAGTGGGCCGCAGGCGGCTTGGGCCAAGCACCATTCAAAAGACTCAGAAGATGGGCCTGATCCCACGGCTGTCACGGCATGTGGGACGCTCTCCGGGGGCGATACGATCTACTATCTTACGGCTGACCTCACCGAGACCGGAACGGGCACTTGCATTACTCTGTCGGGCACCGGCAGCGCGTTGCTCCTCAATGGTCACACCATCTCGGGTCCGGGCGGCAGTTCGACCGGCGATGGCATCCATATCACGGGCACCTCGGATGTGATCGAAGGGTTTAATGGTACCGTGCAGGGGTTTGAGATTGGGATCATCGATACCGGCGGCGGCAGTGTTGGCGACGACTTCAACGTCACAGATAATGTAACCGGGCTGGAATTGAATTCGACCGCGACAACCAGGTTTGTAAACTTCAGTTCCTTTGATAACACTGGAAATGGGGTTCTTATCGATGATTGCGGCGAACACTGCTCGGTTCTGGACTTTTCAAGTACCGACAATGGCGCCAACGGGGTGCTGATAGAAGGCAGCACCTTCCCCTTGGCCGATGTATTCGTCACTACGGGTAACACCGGTGCCGGAGTCTTCGTGGGCGGTACGGGGACTGGCCCCAGAAATACTCACGCCGTTATAGCTGACGCGTTTACCTCGGCGCCGGTCGGAGTCTCGGACAACACCTCGTATGGGATTGTGATAGGAACTAGTGACGCCACCTCCAACGACTTCGTGACGACCGTTGAGGCCGACGACAACCTCATAGATCTCTACGACGAGAACTCCACCTGTGGCGATGATCTCTGGTTCAACAACAGCTTTACCTCTTCCAAGGCCGGCACGGTGACAAGTCCTGCCTGCATCGGCGGAATCGGAAGCTGAGGCATCTTACTCGCTTTGCCGGAAGCCTCCGCGGATCCACGGGATCCGCGGAGGACCGGCCGACGAGATCGCTACCTGTCTGCTGACCGGCTTTTTGACCGATACCCACGAACAGAATTCTGAATCTTTGTGACTGGACTACCGGGCCGGACGTTCGCTCAAATCGTGCAGGACGGCCTGTCTGACATCGGCGAGCGCGGAAAAATCGTCTGGCACGACCAGCCGCTTGACTCGCACTTGCTCCGCCACGCGAGAGAGGAAATGGAACTGCCGCTGCAGCATTGCGGTGTCCGTAGTATCGAACCTGTAGGCCGCCTTGACCAGTCCTATCAGCGCTTCCCCCGAAGCGAGTTCTTCGATCAGAACGCCGGCTGAGCGTTTGCCTGCTCGCCCGCGCTGGAGCAAATAGATGCGCGCGAGCCGGCGTGAAGTCGAGCAGAAGTCGGCGCGCCGGGAATAATCCCTTAGGCGAGATTTCGTCGTGTAGTGCGCGACCGGCTTCAGATTCCGTGAACTTGCGCCAAGCGCCCGCACTGAATCGTTCCACAGCCGCAAGCCCGGATAACCGGGCAGCGTCCTGATAGCCGCGCCGTCGGAAAGCGCGAGGCAATCATCGCAGACCAGCGGATAGCCCGAGAGGACGAAGCTGGCGGCGAGCGTAGATTTACCCGACCCTGCAGGCCCCGTGAATGCACAGACGCCCCTGCGTGTTGCGACGGCAGTAGCATGCAGCGCCTCACTCCCGCGCAGGTTTACCACCAGCGGAAGCACCTGATCGATCAGAAGATGGCGGATTGTCTTCAAGCTGACGCCGGCGCGCGCGTTGCCGCAAATTACTTGGCGCCCGGCGTTGTCAATTACGAAGTCGGCGATATCAGAGAAGGAGAGTACGTAACCGTCGGGAATCTTGCCGCAACGAAGCCACGTCTTGCCACCCGGCGGTCGCGAATGCCGGAACCATCGCGGATGGAGGCGTAAGAGTTCAGCGCGCTCGCCAAGAGTCGCGCGAACCGCAGACCCGACTGACGATACCCGGGGTGCCGAAAGCTCGAGAAGCGGAATGTCGGTAACGATTCGAAGCCCGTAGGCTTGCTGCTGGAAGGTGCGGATCCTCGTCTTACTCAACTAAATTACGGGCACAGCCTCGCTTGGCGAGGTACCCGTCATGAGGTACCCGTCATAAGGAACGAAACCGTCTATCCGTGAAATGCCGAACTCGCCAGCGTTCACACCCAGCGCAAGATTGGTAATCGCGTGGACGTCGGAAGCTTTTTCGTACCTAAAATTTCCAAAGAGCCGGAAATTGCTAGCCGGGCTTCTTTAATGCGGCGCCATCAGTCGGAGTATGGGAACCGCCCGACTCGGTCAGCTTGGCGACGCTGCCATACTCTATTAGGCGAGGACGAACATAGAGTCGCTTTGCTGGCTCTTGTTTCTTTTCCATCCGTTCTTCAGTGCTTCTGGTCATCCTCAACCCCCAACGTAGTGTGACCAAACATAGCAACAGCAGCGATTGGATGTCAAGAAGACAGGTATCGAGATCATCATTATCGTTTTTCCCGGACAATCCATTTGTCCTAAAAAATCGCGGCGCGCACCTTTCAAGAAAATTCAGACGAGAATCCGGGGACTTGACATAGACCTAAAGTTCCAGATAGTCGCCCGCTCAGTTACGGTAGAGTTCGCGCCAGCTTCCGGCGTGAGCACGGTGAGGTGGGCGAGGGTGACAGGCGATGCATGAACAAAACACCGATTCGCCTGGCGCCGCAGTCCCCGTCGCACCGATGCTCATCTGCGTTGCGGCAGGATTGGCGCTCGCACTGACTCCGGCCCTGATTTGGCGAGTGAAAACCGGAGTTTGGGTGTGTCTGGCACAGCCGGAAATCCTCTACTATCTGCAGATTGCGGGAGAGGCTTATTACAACCATCTCGGGCATATCAGCGATCCGACGATTGCCGGTGGGGTCTCATTTTACCCCTGGCTGCCTTTTGTTCCCGTTGTTTTTGTCGTGCACGTTTTCGGACTCAGTCTTTTCTCGGTCGCGCTGATTTGGTCGATTTTCGCCGGCGCGGGGGTTGGTGCGGTTTTGTACCTGACATTTTGGCGGTTTTTGCGCCAACGTTGGATGGCGGCCGGGTTGACCATATTCTGCATGTCGGACTTCGGGTTTTGCGGTCGTTTCGTATTTCTTTTGCAGTTGAGGCAGTTGGCGATTGCGCTGGTCATCCATCCAGTTGGGCGTCTCATAACGATTCCCTTCGCTCAATGGCGCGCTCCGGATCCGTCGCTAGACCTGCCGTTTCTATTTTTCCAGATTCTCGCCGTATCGAACGCGCGCGAGCGTCCGCGGCGCCTGAACCTGTGGATATCAGGGGCAGCATTCGGGCTGCTCTTCTATGTCTTTTTCTACCTGTGGACGATGGTGGCGGTGGCCCTGGTCATCGCACTGCTGCTCGATCCCGCCGGCCGCAAAGCTTACGGTTGGACGCTGTTGATCGGCTCGGCCATCGGCATCCCGGATTTGGTTCTGAGCCTGCACTCGAGAGCGGCGGCGATTAACGAAGGGGTCGCGCGACTGGCGTTGTTTGTTCCCGCTGCGTCAAAGGCGCGTGACTATGATCTCGCCTTCCCGATCCTGACGGCAGTGTTTTTCGCCTTTGCAGGTTTCTGGATCTGGAAAACTCGCAGATTCGAGTTGATCTATCTATTAAGCCTGGTGATCGCTGGATTGGTACTTGGCTACAGCCGCATGGTTACGCATGTTTTTTTTCATGAGTATCACTACATCTGGCTATGGTGGTCGATTCGACTCGTATTGGGACTGATCGTGGTCGCTGCTATCGCGGAACGCCGGATATCGCCGCGTGCGTGGCATGGGCCGGCGTTCGCGGCGTTTGCGCTGCTCTACCTGATCGGCGGAATCTACTTGAACGCTATCGACGTAACCCGCACTCGCTGGCGTAATCGACAGATACAGAACTTCGTCAGTTACCGCACGCAGCGGATGGCGCCGGGTGTCTCTCCGCTGGTCCCGCGGTCGGTGCTCGCCGGATCGCAAGAGTTTTGCGAGTTGGCGGCGGTCGCCGAGAATCAGCGTCAGCTCGCCGGGTGGATTTTGCCCCTGAGCGTGGCGCTCGATAATTCAGGTTGGGAGTCGAGAGCCGCCCTCAACGCCTATCTGAATGGAGTCAAGCGTGCAGACTTCGCCCGAGCGACTTCAGAAGAGGTGAAGGACGACTACTGGTTCGCCGAACAGCAACAGCCGCAACTGATGGAAGATTTCATGCGGAAATTTGATGAGGTGACGCGAGATCCCGACAAATTCATCCGCGCCCTCGATGTGCGCTATGTTGCGCTGCCTGCCGATCAGTCGCCGCCGCCCTACGTGGCGTCGCAATTCCGTATCCTCCAGCCGGGTCCCTACTGGCGCATCTGGCAAATCCAGCAACCGTGACTATGGACACAGCTCGCTTAGCTGCTTTCGGTCAGGTGCTTGAAGGGCTCGCTGATGCCCAGGAACACCACACTCAGCCAGAGTTCGACCGCAAGCACCATCCACAGATCGCAGACGTTGTTCATGTAAGAGGGGTCGCCGCGCGAGTACGCAGCGGCCATCGAGCGGTACCAGCCCCGAACTACTTCTCCTTCTACCCATCCGTTACTGACACAGTTGAGGCGATCGAACAGGCGCTCGCCACCATTTTCGATCAGCGCCATTGCGTGTAGTTCGGTCAGGCCGGCCTTGTCGGGCCGCATCCGCACCCGCTCCGGCAAAATCCCGCGCATCGATCCGCGCAGCACGAACTTGGCAAAGTTTCCGCGACAAACCTGGCTGTAAGGGAGCGCGAACGCAAACTCCATCACGCGGCGGTCCAGCAGCGGATGGCGTCCCTCGAGTCGAAAACGCGATGTTCCGCGTTGATTGAGCTCGAGCACGTAAGGGAAGAATCCGGACGCGTAAACTCTGTACACGGCCTGCTGCGCGAAACTGCGGCATCGCGGCACCGGCGGTCGGGTCGCGAGCCGCTCCGATAGCTTTGTCCGAGCAGCGAATGCGCGCGACACCATCGGGTTGGGCTCCGGAGGATTCCGCCATCGTCTGATCACGGACTTGAGTCCTTCCGGCAGGAGTGGCGAGACTCCGTACCGCCGAAGAACCCTGGTGTAGCCCGGAAAGTCGGGCGCCCCGGCGGGAGGTGTTCGATTGATCCGCAACGTCCGCACCAGCGTCGTAATTTGCAGTTGCCTGATCAGGTCCGCGTATATGAGGTACGTTCCGGAAAGCCACTCGTCGCCACCGAGTCCGCTCAGCCGGACTCTAAGATCGTTACGCTCGCCAAGAATTGGCTCGTAATCGGCACACATCAAGTTAGGCTCGTCCGGCAGGTCCTGGTAGTGCGCAACTTGCCGGATAAGTTCCGTGAGTGGAGCCACCCAAGGAGATAGGTAAGTATGGCGATGAGGGTACTGATGCAGGACCTCCTCGACGTACTCACCTTCAGCCGCCATTTCGGACGTGAAGCGAACCGAGAAGGATTCAAAACTCGGCATCTGTACTTCGCCGTGCCGGCGTAGATGTTCGGTCAGACAAACTATCGATGAGGAATCGAGCCCGCCACTCAGGTCTGAAGCAACTCCTTTGTTACTGCGAAGCCGGCATTGCAGCGCTTCCTTGAACAGCGAAAGAAAATGCTCGGCGTATTCGTCGTCGCTCCGATAGACGATCTCTCGTGAGGGGTCCAGATCGTAATACCGGCGACATTCCACGGCGCGCGCGCTGACGCACATATAATGAGCCGGCTCGAGGCGGAGGATACCGTCGAAGAGTGTCTCCTGCCGATCAACCGGCATCCTTACCAGAACGTCGGCTACCGCAGGCTCGTTAGGTTTTCGCGGGACCCTTCGATCCTGGAACAGTTGATGTAGCTCCGAGGCGCATAGAAAGAATCCTTGGCCCTTGAAGTAATAGAAAGGTTTTACTCCCAGAGGATCACGAGCACAGAAGAGCGTTCGCTTCGATGGGTCCCACAGAGCGAACGCGAAATCGCCTATTAGTTTTGCCGGGGCTTCCAGACCCCAGCACTGCCACGCCCGAAGCACTATTTCGGCGTCCGTGCCCGTGCGAACAGGATAACCGCGAGAACCCAGCTCGGCACTGAGTTCAACACTGTTATCCACCCGCCCGTCCATCGATAGAACGAGGCCGCTGCTTTCATCCACGAACGGGCTGGTTTCAGTTAGAGCTTCGGGCGTAGTAACGAGCTTCGCATGCCCAATCGCGACCGGGCCGTTGATCCATACGCCGGAGCCGTCAACTGAACGATAGGGGATGACGCCGAGCATCCGCTCGACAGTCGAGCGGTCGGCTGGAGCCCCGTCGAACTGATAGAGGACCGCGATGCCGCTCATCGAGAGGAAACGCCGACGCGACGACCCGATGCCCCCGCAGAGGGGTTCACTTCGATTTGCCTCCAGGCTGCGCGGCGAACTGCACAAGACCCCTTTCGACCAGTCGTTTCACGAGGTCGTCGAGGTCATGCCGTAGTTCATCGGGCGCGACGTCGAACTGCTGCTTGAGCGCTTCGAAGGCTTTTTCAACGGAACCGTGTTCGACGAGCTCGCGCCATATCTGGCCGCCGGCGCCGTCGAGGCCGAAGTACACGCCGGTTTCGACGTTCAAGATGACCACATCGCCGCCGAGCTCCCGCCACGTAACGCCATCGCTGATCTCGATGTGCATCAAGCTTTCCTTTGGAATGGATGTGGGCCGTTGCTTTTTCAAGGTACGCGCCGAGTGTCTCAGTATGTCAGAAGGAGCGGGGGATCGGACAGAAGGGGTTTGCAACGCTCAGGGATTTTCGACCGACGATGGCGCTCGCGCAATGCCATCAGCCGGATCGAGCCTGTCGCTCTTACCATAGTGCTCGCCGACCGGCATCGCAGCGTAGTTCCGATGTTCACCTTCGCCGGTGATAATTCGGTCGCCGCATTCGAGCCATGCATGGCCGTGGAGAATATCCGGTGAATCCTTCGCGATTCCGATCCGAAGTTGGCTGATGACACCTCGACGCGCAAGCATCGCGCGCCCCGCGATCGCTTTCACCAGGCAATTTTTCCCGGTTGGCACGATACGACCGGCCGTCTCAACCGCCCAACCGACCTTTGCGGTATCGGTATCTGGAAACACCGGCTCAATCCTGGGAGCAAGCGGTCGCAGAATTTCGCGGACAGGAACGAACGTCACCGCAATCCGAGCCTTGACGATCGAGATCATCGCCGACGCCAGCAGTCGGCGATCGGCCGCCGGCAGTTTGAGAAATTTATGCAACCGCGATCGCATCAATGAACACTTATCAACGAGCTTAGACGTGCCGGGCGAGCGATGGCAACAACGGGATTGCGACCGTCAAGATTGTTCCCCTCCTTGCCGGGGGCTAGCTTTCTCGGACGATCATGCTGAATCCGGTCAACCGATGGTTCCCGCGAAGTGCGACGACCGATGCCCGCCTGTTGCTGGTGACGCGCGCGCTGCGCGGCTTGGCCGACGGCGCGGTAAGCGTGCTGCTGCCGGGCTATCTCACGGCGATCGGATTCAGTCCGCTGCGGGTCGGCGCGATCGTGTTCGGCACGCTGCTCGGCTCGGCGGCGCTCACGCTGTGGGTAGGTCTGGCGACCGATCGATTGGGCCGGCGTCGAGTGCTGCTGGCGGCGTGCGCGCTGATGCTGCTGACGGGGATCGGATTCGCCACGACGGTAAGCTTCTGGCCGCTGTTCGTTGTGGCCGTCGTCGGCACGCTGAATCCTTCCGCCGGCGATGTCAGCCTGTTTCTGCCGGTCGAGCAGGCCGCGCTGGCCGAGGCGGCGGAGCCGCGCGATCTTACGGCGATGTTCGCGCTGTACAACGTCGCGGGGGCGCTGGCGGGCGCGTTTGGCGCGCTCGCCAGCGGCGTGCCCGCGATACTCGCGGCACGCCACGGATGGGCGCTCGCGCCGGCGCTGCGATCGGGTTTCGTCGCGTACTCGATCATCGCGGTGATCGCCTTCCCGGTTTATCGGCGGCTCTCGCCTGACATCGAAATCGAGCGCCAGCCGATCAAGGCCGCGCCGCTGGCGAACTCGCGCGCAATCGTCTATCGCCTTTCGGCGCTGTTTAGTATCGACTCGTTCGGCGGCGGATTTACGATTCAATCGTTGCTGGCACTGTGGCTGTTCCGCCGCTTCAACCTCTCGATCCAGGTGGCGGGTGCGTTTTTCTTTGCGGCGGGATTGCTCGGATCGCTTTCACAGTTCGTTTCGGCGGCGCTGGCGGCGCGGTTCGGCCGGATCAACACGATGGTGTTCAGCCATCTGCCGGCGAATGCGATGCTCATAGTCGCCGCGCTGATGCCGACGCCGGCGCTGGCGATGACCTTTCTGCTGCTGCGCTCGTCGATGTCGCAGATGGACGTTCCCGCGCGCCAGTCCTACGTGATGGCGGTGGTGCCGCCCGAGGAACGCGCGGCGGCGGCGACGGTAACGAATGTGCCGCGCAGCCTGGCGTCAGCGTTGGCGCCGTTGCCGGCGGGCGCGATGCTGAATCACTCGTCGTTCGGCTGGCCGTTGATCTGCGCAGGAGCGCTGAAAACGATCTACGACATCTTACTGCTGATCCAGTTTCGCGCCGTAAAACCTTCCGACGAATCGTGATTTGCCGATGCGGCGCTGGCGACGAGATTTTTCTGCTGCTGCTGGGCTCGTCGATGTCGCAGATTTGACACGAAATCGAGACAGTGGTCACCATATAGAAAGTATCACTCAGATCACTACCTCATCTGACAAGAGAAATTTTCATGCAAACGATTCGCTACCTTTCCGCCGAGGCTAACGGCCTGAAGATTTCGTATCGCGAAGCGGGACCGACGGACGCTCCGACAGTGCTCTTGTTACACGGGTTTCCGACTGCCGGGCATATGTTCCGCGACTTGATTCCGCTTCTCGCCGACAGTTTTCATCTCGTGGCGCCTGACCTGCCGGGCTTTGGTCAGTCGGACCTGCCCCCACGTGAAAAGTTCAAATACACGTTCGACAACCTGGCTGAGACGATCGGCCAATTCATCGAGAATATCGGGCTCAAACGTTTCGCGATCTACATCTTTGATTATGGCGCGCCCGTCGGCTTGAGGATTGCTCTGAAGCATCCGGAACGCATATCGGCCATCGTCTCCCAGAACGGCAACGCCTACGAGGAAGGATTGAGCGACGGCTGGAACTCGATCCGGGCATATTGGGAAGACCCATCGCAGGCGAATCGCGACGCACTTCGCGCCTTCCTCAAGCCCGAGACCACCGTCACGCAATACACGCACGGGGTCTCCGACACGACCAGGGTTTCGCCGGACGGCTACTCGCTCGATAACTTCTACCTGGCGCGGCCTGGTGCGGACGAGGCACAGCTCGACCTGTTCGGCGACTACAAGAACAACGTCGCGCTTTACCCGGCCTTCCAGAAGTATTTCCGAGACCACAAGCCGCCATTGCTAGCCGTTTGGGGAAAGAACGACCCGTTCTTCCTGCCAGCGCGCCGAGGCTTTCAAGCGGGATATGCCGGACGCAGTTGTGCGCTTCTTCGATACCGGGCACTTCGCGCTGGAGACGCACGCCGCCGAGATCGCGGCGGCGATCCGCGATTTTCTTGGTCGCTGATTTCGCAACTCGGGCGGCCGCACCTCGCGCGAGCTGATGTGCCGGTAGTAATTCCAAGGCCGTGAAACCAATTGGAGTGCAATCAGATGGCTTCTCTTCCTCTAATTGTCTTCGACGTGAATGAGACGCTACTCGATCTCACGACCATGGAGCCGACGTTTGAGCGTATCTTCGGCGACAAAGGCGCCATGCGCTTTTGGTTCGCTAACCTCATTATGTATTCCTCAGCTCTGACGGTCGCCGGGTGCTACGTGCCCTTCACTGATATCGGTACGGCTGTGATGAAGATGCTGGCCGACACGCGCGGGATCAGGATTCAGGATGCGGATAGGAAGGAACTCGTCGAAAAATTCTCGACGATGCCTCCCCATCCGGAAGTACTGGCAGCGCTTAACAAGCTCCGCGAGGCCGGATTCCGGCTGTTCACGCTGACAGACAATTTGCCGGAGGTGCAGACGCGTCAACTCGAACACGGCGGGATTGCCCATTTCTTCGAGCGGCGTTTCAGCGCGGACGGCGTCAAGCATCACAAGCCCTCGCCGCAGGCCTACGCTTATGTTCAGAGGGAACTCGGAGTCGAGCCGTCTCAGCTCTGCCTTATCGCTTGCCACACATGGGACACCCTCGGCGCTGTCGCCGCGGGCTGGAAGGCGGCCTTGATCAAGCGGGTGGGGAACGACGTGCTGGGAGTGGGTCCGCAGCCGCAGATCGTCGGTGCAAACCTGGACGACGTCGCGGATCAGTTGATCGCGCAGCGCGAGGAGAGAACGAATGTCGCGTGAGAATGTGACTGTTGTGCTGGTGCACGGCGCCTGGGCTGACGGATCGAGCTGGGCCAAAGTCATCGGGCCGCTGGCTGCCGAAGGAGTCGGGGTGCTCGCGGCGCCGTTGCCCCTGACTTCGTTTGCTGAGGATTGCGCGGCCGTTGAGCGCACGCTTGAGCGAGCTTCGGGGCCGGTCGTCCTCGCCGGTCACGCCTACGCCGGAGCCGTGATCGGGGCTGCACGGAATGAGAAGGTGAAGGCGCTCGTTTACGTCGCCGCGCTTGCTCCGGACGAGGGCGAGACTGTCGCCGATGTCTTCTATCGTACCAAGCCTCATCCGCTGGCTCCAAAGTTGGCGCCGGACAATCATGGACTGATCTATCTGCCGCGCGAGGCATTCGCCACGGCGTTCGCGCAGAATGCTTCCGCTGATGAATTGGCGGTGCTCTCCGCGGTTCAGCGGCCGCTTTCACCCGCATGCATCTCGGTTGCTTTGAATCGTCCGCAGTGGAAAGACCGCCCAAGCTGGTTTCTGATGGCGGAGCAGGACCGCATGATCGTCTACGAGACGCAGCGCTTCATGGCGGAGCGGATGCACGCTCGCGCGCGGTCGCATCCGGTGGACCACGCGCCGATCGTCACTGCGCCTGGCCTCGTCGTCGAAATCATACGCGAGGCCGTTGCGGACGCGATCGGCGGCTGACAAATCCATCGTCATCATTAGGGAGACGGGCCAATGGCTGACGCAGAAAAATACGAGATTCTAGTTTTGGGAAGCGGAGAAGCCGGAAAGTGGACAGCCTGGACGATGGCCGACGAGGGTCATCGCACTGCGATGGTCGAGCGGAAATGGCTCGGCGGTTCGTGCCCGAATATCGCGTGCCTGCCGAGCAAGAACGTGATCTACTCCGCGCGAGTCGCATCGCTGGCGCGGCGCGGCGCTGAATTCGGACTGGAAATGGATCAGCTCCGAATCAACATGGCCGGCGTTCAGCAGCGCAAACGCAAGATGGTCGAAGAGGAACATCAGTTCCACGCCAAACGTACCGCGGACGCCGGAATTGATTTGATCATGGGCGAAGGCCGTTTTGTCGCTCCGAGAACGATCGAGGTGAGGCTCAACGATGGCGGCGTTCGACGGATTGCCGGCGAGCGTGTGTTCCTAGACCTGGGTTCGCGCTCGACAATGCCCAATGTTCCCGGGCTTGCCGCCGCGAGTCCGATGACCCATATCGAGGCGCTCGATCTCGATCGTCTGCCACGTCATCTCGTAGTGATTGGCGGCGGTTATATCGGCCTTGAACTCGCGCAGGCGGTAAGGCGGTTCGGATCGGAGGTGACCGTGATCGAACAAGGCGCGCAGCTCGCCGATCGGGAAGATCCCGACGTCGGCGCCGCTCTGCTTGATTTGTTTCAAGACGAAGGAATCGAGGTGTTGCTCGGCGCTCATGTAACCAAGGTTGAGGGACATTCAGGGAAAGAGGTTCGGATCTACGCAAAAGACGGTCCCGGTGAACGGATCGTCGAAGGGACCGATCTTCTCGTCTCCGTCGGGCGGACGCCGAATACGAAAGGAATAGGACTAGAGCAGGTCGGCGTCGAGCTCGACGAACGTGGCTATATCAAGGTCAACGAGCGGCTGGAGACGACCGCATCCAATGTGTGGGCGATGGGCGATTGCGCGGGCAGTCCGCAATTCACACACGTCGCGTACCACGACTTCCGTGTCGTGCGTGACAACTTGAAGGGCGGCAACCGATCCACGAAGGATCGCATCGTGCCGTTTTGCATGTTCACCGATCCGGAACTGGCACGCGTCGGCCGCAACGAGACCGAGGCGAAGCGCGACAAGATCGAATATCGCGTCGCGAAACTGCCGATGGTGAACGTGCTCCGCACCCATACGATTGCCGAACCGCGCGGTTTCATGAAGATGCTGCTCGGCAAAGAGAGCGACGAAATCCTCGGGTTCACCGCGTTTGGTATCGAAGCAAGCGAGCTGATGGCGGCAGTTCAGACCGCGATGGTTGGGCGATTGCCCTACACCGTGTTGCGCGACGCGATCTTCGCTCACCCGACAATGTCCGAGGGCCTGGTATATCTGCTAGGACAAGTCGAAAGCGCCAAGGGTTAGTGGGAGGGAGATGGCCATCGTCTTGTGTGCGCCAGGAAGCAGCACAATGCTATGCGCGCAGCGTAACCATACCGTCGCGAATTGCCAAGCGGCCTTCGCCGCTTAAGACCTCGAAGAAGACGGCGGCGCCGGCGCGCGCCTGTACGCGCACGGTCAGCGTCGAGGGCATCGTCACCATCGCAGCGAAACGCGCCGCGACTCTTTCTACTCGAGCAGGGTCCTTGCCTGCGACGCTCTCGACTATTCGCGATACCGCCAGCGCGAGCGTTGCCGTCCCGTGCAGAATGATCTCGGGCAGGCCGGCCGCGCGCGCAACCGACGCGTCGGTGTGTATCGGATTAAAGATTCGCGCGCACTCCGTGTAGATGTGCGCCATGCCGGCTGGCACGTCAACCTGGCATTCGGAAAGGGGCTCGCCTTCCTCGACGATCGGCTCGGTCGGCGCGGGCGGAAACTTCGGCGGCAGGTCAGGGCCAACGACTTCGACTCCCCGATAGAGCGCGCCATACCAGGTCGTGCAAACCGGCTTGCCTGTCTCGTCGATCGTGTCGAGCCGCGTCACCACGTAGGCGCCGGGTTTGCGCCGCTCGACGCCCGCGACCGTGAGCCGCGTCGTCAGCCGCTCGGGCGGCTTAATCGAGCGATACAGCACAGTGTCATGCGTCGCGTGCACGGCGCGCATCGCCTCGTCGCGCGTGAGCGAGGTGGATTTCTCGAACTGCGCGCGCATCGCGACCTGCGCCGGCCATTCGAAGCAGACTGGGAACATCGGATGCGGAATGACGCCACGATTGGTGTCCATGTAACAGGGCATCGCGTCGCCGAGTGCGGCGGCATAGGCCATCGTCCAGCGCGAATCGATCTCGCTGACCATTGGCGCGCCCGCGATTCCGACGATCGACGACTCAAGCGGCATAACAGCTACATCTAGCCGCGGCTCGCCGCCGCGTCCACCGTTTTCACCAATAGCGGAGTCAGTTCTGCGGTTGTAACCTGTCAGCTATGACGATCGACGATCGGGATCCCAACGCCTACTACCAGAGCAAGCTGGGTGTCGAATTCTACGACTTCTTCACCGGCGACGCGCATAACAATGGACCCGTAAAAGGCAACGTCGCCTTTTACATCGAGTGCGCGCGCGAGTTCGGCGCCCCAGTGCTGGAGCTGGCGACGGGAACCGGACGGGTGCTGTGGCAGATAGCGGCAGCAGGATTCGAGATTGTCGGCATCGACATTTCAGACGAGATGCTCGCATTGGCGCGAGCGAAGGCTTCCAGGGAATCTGCCGATACCCGCAGCAGGGTGCGTCTCCATCGGATGGACATGACTTCATTTCACCTGGACCAATCGTTCAGGCTGGCAATCATCCCTTTTCGAGCGTTTCAGCATCTGACGCTGCCTGAGCAGCAACGCCAGGCTTTGCGATGTGTGCATCGGAGCCTTATCCCGGGCGGCCACTTCGTGATCGACGTGTTCGATCCTCGGCTGGAGCACTGCGTGCCTGGCGCCGCGTCGCTCAACCCGGAACGCCGGCTGAAGGACCCGAAGACGGGGCATACCGTGGTGCGACGAGTCCTCGAGCGCATCAACGATCCCGTTCGTCAGCTCGTAACCGAGACATTCCGAATCGAGGAATCGGATGAGGGCGGAGTAACGCTCTCCTCGGAGGAGAGCTCGTGGACGCTTAGATGGTCAACACGGCAAGAGATGAAGTACCTGTTCGAGTTGACGGGATTCGAAGTGATAGCCGAGTACTCGGACTTCTTCCGCGCGCCTCCAGCCTACGGCAAAGAGCAGTTGTGGATTCTACGCAAGGTCTGAGCAGGGACCAAGGTAAGCGGGAATTTCCGCGGAATCTAATCCGGCGAAGCGGCTGGATGGTCGAGCTTGCCGCGCGCCCAGTTGTCGAGCATTGCCGCAAGCGCCTGCAGCTTTACTGGCTTGCTCAGGTAATCGTCCATCCCGGCGTTGAGGCATCGAGCGCGATCGCCTTCCGTCGCGTGCGCGGTAAGTGCGATTACAACGGTGTGCCGAGCGCTTCCTTCGCGCCGCCTGAGCTCCGCGACCGCCTGGTAGCCGTCCATCTCAGGCATCTCGCAGTCCATCAGGACAATATCGGAGCCTCTGTCGGACACGATCTCCAACCCCTGCTGGGCGCTGTCGGCGATTTCCCCGGTATAGCCGAGGGCGGAAAGCTGCTTGGCCCCTATCGTTCGATTCACAAGATTGTCGTCCACCAGCAACACTCGCACGCGCTTGCGCCAATCGGTCGGTTCTTCGCTAATCGTGGCGAGCGGCGGAGCGGCGACGTTCTCGATGCGGACGCGATTGGAATTTCCGCACAGCTCGAGCAGACAGCTGAACAGATGTGACGGACGTACCGGCTTGGTAATCCATGCATCGACGGCTCCGCCTGCATTCCTGGCGCCGTCCTCGGTACTGAACATGATCACGCTGGTAGGTCGTCCGGCGCGATGTTCCTTTATCGCGCGCGCTAGTCTGAGCGCGCCCATGTCCGGCGTCTGTTCATCGATGAGCGTGACGATTTGCTTTTCGCCGACAGCCAGCTCCCGCTTCAGCATCGCTAGCGCTTCGGCGCCGCTGCCGACCGCCACGGTGCTAACTCCCCACGACGACAGGTAATCGGCGACGATCTGACGACTGGCTGGATTGTCGTTGACGACTATCGCGCGCGTCCCCTTGAAGCATGAGACTGCGGATGCACTCATCCACGGATGAACAATCTCCGCGCCTCTTTCCAGTCGCGCGGTAAAATGAAAGTTCGAGCCTTTGCCGGGATCGCTTTCAAATCCAATTTCGCCGCCCATCTGATCGGTAAGCTTGGCCGCGATTACCAGGCCGAGTCCGGTGCCGCCGAAGCGCCGGCTGGTCGAGCTTTCCGCCTGGACAAACGGCTGGAACAGGCGCCCCGCGCCGCGAACGGAATTCCAATCCCCGTGTCGGCGATCTCGAAGCGCACGAGCACGCCGCCGGTGGCGTCTTCGGTTT
Organism: uncultured delta proteobacterium; assembly: GCA_963711565.1. Taxonomy (GTDB): domain Bacteria; phylum Desulfobacterota; class Binatia; order Binatales; family Binataceae; genus Binatus. The sequence goes on from CAVQEQ010000004.1 coordinate 650,400, forward strand.
CGGTGACGCGAACCGTCACCTCGCCATGCTCTGTGAATTTGATCGCATTCGCGACCAGGTTGTTGAGAACCTGGCACAACCTGCCCTGATCGCCGAGCAAGCCGGTGGTCATCTTCAAGTCCACGTACATGGCAAGCTCGATACCCTTAGCGCGCGCGGCCGCGGCAAAGGAATCGACCAGGCCCTCCGTCATCTCGAGCAGGTCAAAGTCGAGCTTCTCCAGCACGACCTTGCCGTCAGCGAGCTTCGAGAAGTCGAGTATGTCGTTGACGATGGTCAGCAGCAGCTCGCCGCTCGAGCGAATGATCTCGATCAGCCGGCGCTGCTCGGGAGTCAAATCGAAACGCGACAGCAGCTCGCCGGTTCCGATGATTCCGGTGAGCGGGGTCCGAATCTCGTGGCTCATACTGGCCAGGAAGTCCGACCGCAGACGGGCCGTTTCGAGAGCCAGATCGCGCACCCGATCGCGCGCGCGATTGGCCTCTTCTTCGGCGAGTTTGCGGCTGGTCACATCTACCAGCACCCCTTCCCAGTGCCCGACTTTGCCGGCGGCGTCGTAAACGGCGCGCGCACTCTGCTCGCACCAGATAACGCTGCCGTCGCGCCGGCGCATCTCCATCTCGAAATTCTTGACGACGCCTTCCCTTTCGATGACAGCCTCGAACCGGGCCCGCTCCTGCGGTCGCAACCATAGCTCTGCAACGTCCGCTTTCTTCAGACTGTCGCCATCCTGGAAGCCCAGCATATCGATCAACGCCGGATTGAACTCGAGAATGTCGCCGGCCGGCGAAATCCTGAAAAGTCCCACCGGTACGCGATCGACGAGGCTCCGATAGCGCGCCTCCGCCCGATTGCGCTCGACTCGCACTTCAGAGTCGCGGAGCTCGCGCTCGACGGCGAGCGGCAGCCGCGCGAGGTTGCTCTTCAATACGTAGTCGTCCGCCCCGCATCGCATCGCCTCGACAGCAACCTCCTCGCCCACCTTCCCCGAGACCAGGATGAACGGCAGGTCGAGTCCGTTGTCGCGGAGCATCTTCAACGCGGCGAGGCCATTAAAGTGCGGCATCGAGTAGTCCGCGATAACCAGGTCCCAGGTCGATCCTTGAAGCGCCGATCGCATCGCATCGGGCGTATCTACCCGCTGATAGGTCAGGTCACAGCCGCCACGCCGGAGCGCGCGCACCGACAGCTCGGCATCGTCGGCCGAATCCTCGACGATCAGGATTCGCCGCGGTTGGCTCACGCGCCGTCCCTCGAGTTGGGAACAGGGTCCTCGTTAAGGACCAGCCAGTACAGGCCGAGCTGCCGAACGGCCTCGACGAAGTCTTGAAAATCCACCGGCTTGCGGACGTAACTGTTGGCGCCGAGACCGTAGCCGTTGGCGATGTCCTGCTGCTCTTTGGAGGAGGTGAGAATGACCACCGGCAGCAGCTTGGTCCGCTTGTCCGCGCGGAGCCTCTTTAGAACCTCGAAGCCGTCCAACTTAGGCAGCTTCAAGTCGAGCAGAATCACGGCCGGCTGCACGCCGACGTCCCGGCCCTCGTATATTCCGCCGGCAAAGAGATAGTCGAGCGCCTCGACTCCGTCGCGCGCGACCACGATCTCGTTGCCGATATTGTTCTTCCTGAGCGCGCGCATCGTCAGCGCTTCGTCGTCAGCGTTGTCTTCAACTAACAGGATCACTGGATCTCTCATTTCACACCCACCTGATCGCCTTCGAGAGTGAACGAAAATGTCGCGCCCTTGCCCTCTTCGCCCCGCGCTGAAACCATTCCGCCGTGGCGATGAACGATCCGCTGAACTGTCGCCAGGCCGACGCCGGTGCCGGGGAAGTCCGCCGCGGTATGAAGCCGCTGGAAGGCGCCGAACAGCTTTGCGGCGTAGGTCATATTGAAGCCGGCCCCGTTGTCACGTACGAAATAGACCGCCGGATGCCCGTCGTGCTGCGACATCCCGAACTCGATCCTTGCTCCCGGCCGCTTGCTGGTGAACTTCCATGCGTTGCCGAGCAGGTTTTCGAGCACTGAACGAAGCAGCAGCGGATCTCCCGGGCCGACGACATGATCCTGCACGACGCACTCAACGGTGCGATTGGGATCGGCCTTCCGGCACTCGGCCAGGACGGTGTTCGCCAATGCGCCCAAGTCCACCGTTTCGGTGTGCATCTCGCTGCGGGTGACGTAGGCCAGCTTAATCAAGTCGTCGATCAGTTGAGCCATCCGCTGAGTAGCGGCGCGGATTCGGCCGAGGTAGCTGATAGCCTGCTGGTCGAGTTTGTCGGCGTAATCCTCCATCAGCGCCAGGCTGAAGCCGTCGATACTGCGCAGCGGCGCGCGAAGATCGTGCGACACCGAATAGGAGAAGGCCTCCAGCTCCTTGTTGACGACTTCGAGCTGCGCGGCATACCTGCGCTCGGTTTCGTTCAGCGCCCGCATTTCTTCCTCGGCCTTCTTGCGTTGGGTGACGTCGCGGATGGCGCTGGAGACGAGCGTGCCATCCTCGGTCTCGAGCGGACTCAGGCTGATCTCAATTGGAAACTCGATGCCGTCCTTGCGTAATCCGTACAGTTCCAGACCGGAACCCATCGAACGCGCCTTGGGGTCCGCGAAGTAGCGGTCGCGATGCTGCGGATGTTGGTCGCGGAAGCGCGGCGGCACCAGCATCTCGACCGGATTGCCGAGCAGCTCGGAGCGCGCGTATCCAAAGAGCGTCTCCGTCTGCGCATTGACCAGCTCGATACGGCCGTCGCTGCTTACGATCACCATCGCATCAGGTGCCGACTCGAGCAGGGCGCGGAATCTGTCTTCCGTACGCTTGCGCTGGGTGATATCGCGGACGGCGCAGGTGACGATTGTGCCGTTCTCGGTCTCGACCGGGTTCAAACTTATCTCGACTGGAAACTCGGTGGCGTCTTTGCGCAATCCGTATAGCTGCGGGCCGGCGCCCATCGATCGCGTCACCGGGTTGGCGAAGTAGCTAGTGCGATGCTGAACATGTTGGTCGCGGAAACGCGGGGGCAACAACATCTCGACCATGTAGCCGAGCAACTCGCCGCGATGGTATCCGAAGAGCTTTTCGGTCAGCGCGTTGACCATCAGGATGCGGCCGTAATCGCTGACTATCAGCATGGCCTCAGACGACGACTCGACCATCGCTCTGTTGCGTGCGGCGATTCGTCGAGCGGCTTCGGCGCCGAGTTTCGGACCCATGTTTTCGCTCACAGCCGGCCTCTCCGCGCCTAGTGTCGTAGGCGACGGTTCACTCTCAGATTTCAAGAGTCATGCCGAGCGCTGCGAATGACTAGGCTCGTCGCAGGCGAATGGAGCGGAGGTCTGACGACAACCAGATGCCGCAGGCGGCAGGAAAATGGCGCGCTGAAGGAAGCGGTCGCCGCGGAAAAATGCGCTGCGATTTCTAGAGGAAACTGCCGACGATACCCTGGCCGTCGAGCTCGACGTGCTGGGTACTGTTCGGCGCCGAGTCGGTAAACGTCAGGGCATTCCGGTCGCTTACGTTTCCGGCGACGAGCGGATGGAACACGACCTCAACCTTGCACGAGCGACCGGGCGCCAGCGGCGCGCCCGAGCATTTGTCGCTTTGGATCGAGAAGGGTTCCGCGGCGACGATGCTGGTAAAGTTGATCGACTCCGACTTGGACTTGTTCGTGACAGTTACAGCGACCGGCTCACTGGACTTCGTGGCGACGACCTTGCCGAAGTCGTGCTTGCCGGGTTTGAATTTCAGCGCCGGGGCTGAGTCGGCGGCGAAGGCGGGGTAACCGGCGATCACCGTAGTCGCGATTACCAATGCAGTGACGAGAAGCGATCCGTTAAGTGCAGGACGGGTCGATCTCGACAGGATCGATCTCGATAGAAACATGTCACTTCCTCCCCCGGTCGATTGAGAGCGTCGGCGCCGAGAACGTAGTATCAAAACACTACAAAGTGTACAAATTGCGGCGAGCGTTGCAAGTCCTTCGCGCAACTTCGCTTACGCGCGCTTTCCGTCTTACTTGATCGGCTGAATAACCATATGCATAATCAAGCAAAGAGTGATCAAGCTGCCGCATGCCACGCTGGCTTTCCAAAGTCCTGACGCGCATCACTGCGCTGGCGGCTGCATGCAACGTCCGGTTTACGCTGAAAGCCCTCAGAGAATCGGCCGGCTTGGAGCTCGGCTTGGACGAAGAAGACGCGTGCGAAATGTTGGCCCAATTGACAGCGGAGGACTCGGCCGGACGCGTGGCCTCCGCGGCTACGGGCGAGTGGATGTACCTCTTCAAGCCGCAGGTCTTCGAAACGACCCTCTACGTAAAGGTGATCCTGAGAAACAACTGCGTGGTGGTTTCCTTTCACGAGGATGAGGATGGCATCGATGAAGATGGCGCATAGCCGGACGGCTTCGACGGCACGCCGCGGGCGCGTCCTGCCTGATGACGCCTGTCCGAATTGTGGGACCATGATGTTGGAGAAGCGCGGCCGGCTGCGCCTGCCAGTCAACGGCGAGGAAATTTCGGTGCCGTCCGCACAGTTCCTCGACTGCCCGAAGTGCGGTGAAATTGTTCTTCGGTTGCAGGATTCGAAGCGGCTTCATCAGGACGCGATCGCGATTTACCGCAAGAGGCACGGACTTCTGTCGGCGGACGAGATCCGCGTGATCCGCGAACAGTTCGGCCTAACGCAGGCGAATCTGGCGCGGCTCCTGCGGCTTGGAGCGAACACCGTGTCCCGCTGGGAATCAGGCAGAAACGTCCAAACTGCTGCGATGGATATTCTGCTCCGGCTGATCCGAGATTTACCCGGTAGCGTAGACTACCTGCGCAACCACGCTGCCTGACTGAGTGCGCGTCGCGCGATTTGACTCGCGCCGCATCGATCTTTCCCGCAGCGCCGACCTTCTCGAACATTCGAGGCGACCAGCACGGTCGCTAGCTCTTGCGGCGGGCGCGGTACCTTTTTATCAACGCGTTGGTTGAGCTGTCGTGGGCGAGCGCGGGGTCCTTGGGGGATTCCAGTTCCGGGATTATTTTTTGGGCTAGCACTTTGCCCAGCTCTACGCCCCATTGATCGAATGAGTCTATGTTCCAGATTGCGCCTTGGGTGAAGACGCTGTGCTCATACAGGGCTACCAGCTTGCCCAGGGTTTCCGGGGTTAGCTCGTCGGCTAGTATCACCGTCGAGGGGCGATTGCCTTCGAATACTCTCGCGGGGACGAGCCAGTCCGGGGTGCCTTCCGCTTTTACCTGGGCGGGAGTCTTACCGAATGCGAGTGCTTCGGCTTGCGCGAATATGTTCGAGAGTAACAGGTCGTGATGGCGGCCTAGCGGGTTGAGGGCGCGGCAGAATCCTATGAAGTCGCATGGGATAAGCTTCGTGCCCTGGTGGATTAGCTGGTAGAACGAATGCTGGCCGTTGGTGCCGGGCTCGCCCCAGTAAATCGGCCCGGTCTGGTAATCGATGGGCGCGCCTTCGAGCGTGACGTGCTTGCCGTTCGACTCCATCGTCAGTTGCTGCAGATAGGCGGGAAAGCGTTTCAGGTATTGCTCGTAGGGCAGCACCGCGACGGTTTGCGCGCCAAAGAAATCGTTGTACCAAACACCCAGCAGGCCCATCAGGACCGGCAGGTTGCGCTCGAACGGCGCAGTGCGGAAATGCTCGTCGATCGAGTGGAAGCCCGACAGCATCGCGCGGAAATTGTCGGCGCCGACCGCGATCATCGTGGACAGGCCGATCGCGGAATCCATCGAGTAGCGGCCGCCGACCCAGTCCCAGAAGCCGAACATGTTTTTCGTGTCGATGCCGAACTTCGTCACTTCGGCGGCGTTGGTCGAGACGGCGACGAAATGCTTCGCGACCGCCTTGTCGTCGCCAAGCGCGGCGAGACTCCAGTCGCGCGCGGTGTGCGCGTTGGTCATCGTCTCGAGCGTGGTGAAAGTCTTCGACGAAATGATGAACAGCGTCTCGGCGGGGTCGAGGTCGCGCGTGGCCTCGGCGAAATCGGTGCCATCGACGTTGGAGACGAAGCGCATTGTCAGATTGCGGTCGCTGTAATGACGCAGCGCCTCGTAGGCCATGACCGGGCCCAGGTCGGAGCCGCCGATGCCGATATTAATAACGTTGCGGATGCGCTTGCCGGTGTGGCCTTTCCACGAACCGTCGCGGATGCGCGCGGAAAAATCCGCCATGCGATCGAGCACCTCGTGGACTTTGGGCACCACGTCGTCACCGTCGACGCCGATTGACACGCCGCGCGGCGCACGCAGCGCGATATGCAGCACGGCGCGCTTTTCGGTCACGTTGATCTTGTCGCCGCGGAACATCGCGTCGATTCGCCCGCGCAGTCCCACTTCGTCGGCCAGCGCGAGCAGCAGGCGGATAGTCTCGTCGGTCACGCGATGCTTGGAATAGTCGAAGTAGAGGCCGGCGGCCTCGACCACGAGGCGCTCACCGCGTTTCGGATCCTCGTCGAACATCGCGCGTAGGTGACGGCTGTGGATTTGATCGTAATGCGCCTGCAGGGCTTTCCACGCGGGGCGATTGGTTAGCGAAATGGATTCCGGCATTGGTGTCTCCTTCTAACGGGCAGAAGCAGAATGCTCGGTTGCGCGCGAAACCTCACCCCTAACCCCTCTCCCTTCAGGAGAGGGGAACAAAGGGAGCGGGGAACGAAGGCTTTGCGGCGCGAGCATCTGTAACATGATCAGCACGGCGGGCACGAGATAAAAAATCGAGCCGGGCACCCACATGATAGCGCCGGCGACAATCTGGTCGCCAAGGGGCGTGAAGCCCGCGATGGGCGGCATGGTCGCATAAACCGGATAAATCAACCGGCCGGAAAACATGAACAGCGCTGCGAGGATCGTATTCTGGCCGTCCGCCAGCAGCAGGTACGGAAGCATCGCCCATCGCGGCCATCGCGCGACGCTCGGCCACGGCTGGATGACCGGATACCAGAACATCAGCGCGGTCGTGAAAAAGCATGCGTGCTCGACGACGTGCCAGCCGTCGGAGCGGAGCGCGAGCTGGAAGGTGGCGGGCAGATGCCATCCCCAGGTCGCGGCGACGAATGCGATCCAGCATACCAGCGGCTCGGTCAGCCACGCGAAGAGGCGGCGGACGGCACTCGAACGGAGAAGTGGGCCCACGATTGCCTTGGCGATAGTCGGAGGGAGACCGCGCACAATCGCGATCGCGGGCGCGCCGGCGAGGATGAGCGGCGGTGCGACGATCATCAGCAGGAGATGCTGCGTCATGTGGATCTGCAGCAGCAGGTCGTCGAAGGCCTCGAGCGGCGACGCGATCGCAATGAAGAGCGACGCGATTCCGCCCATGAACATCCCGAGTCGCCAGACGGGGAACCGATCCGGCATCTGGCGATGCAGGCGATGGAACCCGCGGGCGTAGATCGCGGCGGTGAGGAGCAGCATCGCGATCGTCGCGAACGGCGGCGTCCACGAATCGAAGGCGGTTTGTATTGCGGAGTTCACGGCAAAGACTTAGTCGGTCGATGCGGGAACGGCGGGCCGCGCCGAATCGCGCGCGGGCGGTTCGCCGCGCGGATGCATCGTCGCGAGAAATGCGACGAGCGCGTTGACCTCCGCGGGCGTCAGGTTCTTGCCGTAGGCCGGCATGTTGCCGCCGCCTTGAATTATCTGGCGCACGATCTGGTCGCGCGTCAGGCGCGTGGCGGTGTCGTCGAGCGCGGGCCCGCGCATCCCGCCCTGGCCGCCGAGCGAATGGCAGTTGCGACATTGCTTGCTCTGCACGAGCAAGGCGCCTTGCAGTTCGAGAGGAGTGCGGCCCTTCACGTAATCGATGGGCGTCGGTGCGGCGCTCCATGCGTCCATCACGGGTGACCACGGCGAAAACGTGCCGAGCCAGGTGAGCGTGCCGACGATCGTGACGACGAGGATTACGATCACGACCGAGAAAGGTCGTCGATGCCAGCTCTTCTCACCTGTTCCTGAAAGGAAGGGCAGCGCGAACAGGAGTCCGATTACGGCGACCGGACCCGTGAGCATCAGAAAGGTTTCGGTCCACGGCGGCAACAATGCGAACAACGAAAATAGCCACAGGAAGAAAAAGTCGGGGCGTGGAACGGTTTGGATGATTGTCGGATCGGGCTGGCCGTTGGGACCGATCGGGCCTTCAACAGCGGCGACGACGAGCAGGCTCAGGATAATCAGTCCGGCGAAGACGAGGTCCTTTTGCGCGGCGAACGGCATGAACGGTTCGCCATCCTTCTCTACCAACTCGTGATACTGCTCGATGTAGGCATTGCGTCTGACTATTCGACCGGGCATCGGCCATTCGTTAATGCCTAATCGCAATACCAGGAAGAGATGCAGGCCGACGAAGCCGATCAGCAGCGCGGGGATCACGAATACGTGCAGCGCAAAGAAGCGCGACAGGGTTTCGCCGGCAATAATGGGGCCGCCGAGAATAAGATCGACGATCTTGAAGCCGATGATCGGAGTGCGGCCGGCGATCGACGCGCCGATGCCGAGGCCCCAGTATGCGTTCTGATCGAAGCGCAGCACCTGCCCGGTGAACGCCATGCCCAACGTGCACAAAAGCAGGAAGCATCCTGCCACCCAGGTCAATTCGCGCGGAAATTTATACGCGCCGAACAGGAAGACCTGGATCATGTGCACGAACATCAGGGCGACCATGAAGTTGGAGCCCCAGCCGTGCAGCGCGCGCAGATACCATCCGAGCGGCTGCTGGTAATTCAAGTAGATAAGGCTGTCCCACGCGCGATCGGCGGCAGGCGTATAGACAGTCGCGAGGCAGATGCCGGTGACTACCTGCAAAATGAATACGACCAGCGTCGCGCTGCCGAAGATGTACCACCAGCTCGCGGAGCTGCGCGGCACCGGATGCGCGGCTACGTCGGCGATCGTGCTGCCGACTTGCAGGCGCGCGTCGAGCCATCGACCGACTGATTTGAGCAGCTCGATCACGCTTGCGAGTTTCCCAGGGTCGGCAATTCGCCGGCATAAATCCAAAGCCGGCCGGACTCGACTTTGTATTTGTATTGATACAGCGCGCGCGGCGGAGGGCCCGAAGCGTGCCTGCCATCGGAGTAAAATACGCCGCCGTGGCATGGGCACATGAACAGTTCGGATTCGGCGAACCATCGCACCGGGCATCCGAGATGGGTGCAGTTAATCGCGAATACCTGGAATTGGTCGCCGGTCATGCGGCGCACCCAGCATGGGATTTTGGCCGTCTCGCCGTCCCATGCCTTCTTGAACGGATTTATATACTCGGCGAGTCGCGTCTGGTTTTCCGGATAGTCAATCAGTGAGCCGAGCTGTATCCAGTCGAGCCACGTGAAGCGGCGCGCGGGCGACAGCACGTATCCGAGAATAGGTATTGCGAATAACGCGACCGCAATCGCGTTAATAGCTATTCCGAGACTAAACAGAAACGTACGACGCGAAGTCTTTTCAGTATCCATTCAATTGCTCAGTGCCAAAGGTGACGCGGGACGTTTCGATGCGAGCCAGGCGACGATGTCGGAGACCTGTTGCGCCGTCAGCGGCTGTCCGCCAGCGGCATCCTTCCAGTCGGGATGGCCGAGTTCAGGGCGTCCTGCGATCACTATCGTGCGCAGGTACTGGTCGCTGACGAGCGCGAGGTAGGAAGGATCGACGACAGAGCCGCCACTTCCACCTTTGCCATCGCGGCCGTGACAGGATTGGCAGTTCGTCGCATACAGTTGCGCGCCGCTATTTGAATCGCCTTGCGTGGAACTGGAATAGGGAGGGGCGCCTGCACCAGCGTCCGCAGCGCCCGACCAGTCCTTGCGGATGCCCGCGATCAGGAGGTCTATCTGATGATCGGTCAGCGAACCGCCCGCGCTTTGCGCGAACGGCGGCATTGCAGTGCCTGGAATTCCATTGGTGATGACGCGGCGCATCGATGCATCATCGACGATCGCGAGATACACGGGATTGTTCATCGCGATCGCGGCGCCGGATTTTCCGTCCGCGCCATGACATCCAGCACAGTTCTCGCCGTACAACCTGGCGAAGTCGGTCACGTTGGTAGGTCGCAGCGGGAGGTCGGCCTGGGTGGGGCGGCCAGGCAGCGAATCGCATCCCGCGAGCACGATTGCGGCGAGCGATGCGATCGCGAAGAGCGATTTTAGGCGGCGCGCGTTCAACTTGGTGCTAGTCCTCGCGCTTCTCGCCGAGGCCGGGCGCCTCGATTCCGGTGCGGACGGCGAACGGCAAATGCTGCATCGTGTGGACTTGTTCTGTCAGGTTGACCACGAAACCGGCGACGGCGCCGAACGCGATTTGGCAGACGATGAACTGTCGCCACTCGATTCGCGCGTCGAGCACGGGATTGATGACTCTGAGCGACGACCATAACAGCCCGGTCCACAGCAGCGGCGCGACGATCGCGGCCCACAAGGCGGGGTAGCGCGGAAACATCGGCAGCATCACGCCGTAGAGCAGTCCGACCAGAATTGAAGCTGAGGCGTGGATGATGAGCGCGACGAGGAACGCTTGCGGGATAAACGACGAGAGCGTCGCAGTATCGGCGTTGGCGAGATTCGACATCGCGGTGGCCGCGAGAATGTTGATCGTGTACCAAATGCTGCCGTGATAAACGATTCCCTGAAGCGCAGCGAGTGCTCCCATCACGACGCCGCCCGCGATGCCGCCCTTGATTCCGGCCGAGTAAGGATAGATTTGCAGCGGCAGCACGGCACGATTGCCGAGTTCGCCGACTTGCAGATAGTCGACGCCAATCTTCTCTTCGATGACGGCTGCGGGCTTAGGCTCTAGCCGCACCATCACGTGATGCTCGTAGGGAAGCACGTCGCGAAACCATCCAACAGCGCCCGCGACAAACAGAACGAAGCCGACCATGCTGACCGCTACATTGGTCACCAGACCGGCGAAGGCCAGCGTCAAGCCCAGCGCGAAGATCATCGGCCACGCAGTCGGCGCAGGAGCTTCGATTACATTCTCGGTGTTTTCCTGAATAGCCATTTACGTGCTCACCTCCCGACCACGTACACAGTCAGGAAAACGACGACCCAAACCGCATCGACGAAATGCCAATACCACGAGAGCACCTCAACGCGTTCGACGTGGCGCTCGTTCATGTAGCCCGTCAGCGTGAACACCAGAACCAACAGGATGAGCGTCAACCCGACCGTCACATGGAGCGCATGCAGGCCGACGAGTGAGTAATAGGTGGTGCCGAAGAGATTGGTGCGAATGGTCAAGCCGTCATGGTAAATGAGGTGATGCCATTCCATCGCCGTGCCGATCATGAACTCGAGACCGAGTGCGAAGGTGACGAACCACCAGATGGCGAACGCGCGAATCGAGCCGGCGCGAAGGGCGCGGACCGCAAGCACGATCGTGATGCTGCTCGACAGGAGGCAAATCGTGTTCACCACCGGCACTGACAGCACGTCCCTGGGGAAAGGCCCGGTCAGGCTTTTGCCTATATAGAAGATGTAGGCGACTACGAAGATCGAGAAGAAGGAGGTCTCGGTGAGGATCAGGGCGAGAATGCCGACGTGACCGCGTCGCGGAAGGGTGTCGCTCCACGGGGTCGTAGTCGCTGAAATTGTGGTGGGTGCGGCGGCCATTATTCGTACTTCCAGTCGGGATCTTCAGGATGTTTCAGGTCCCACAGCGGGCGGCGGCTGCGCACTACTGGTGACTCGGCGAAGTTGTACTCCGGCGGTGGTGATGATGTGGACCATTCCAGCGTCCACGCATCCCAGGGGTCGTCGCCGGCCGGTTCGCCGGAGCGGAGCGAGCGGACGACATTGATAACAAATATGAGCACCGCGATACCCTGTACCAGCGCTCCGACGGACTCGACGAAATTTAATGTGTCGAGTCCCCGCCCTGGCTGGTAGGTGTAGATGCGCCGCGGCATCCCGCGGAATCCGGCAAAGTGCATAGTGTCGAACGTCATGTGGAAACCAATCAGGAATAGCCAGAAATGCCACTTGCCAAGCGTCTCACTGAGCATTCGGCCGGTAGCCTTCGGGAACCAATAGTATATTGCGGCGAATATCATGAAGACGATCGCGCCGACTAGTACGTAGTGAAAGTGAGCTACAACGAAGTAGGTATCGGTGACTTGCCAGTCGAAGGGCGCGACGGCGAGCATGATACCGGTCAGGCCCGCGACGAGAAACTGGAACAGGAACGCTATGCTGAACAGCATCGGAACCTTGAATCGCAACTTTCCTCCCCACATCGTTCCGAGCCAGTTGAAAATCTTGATGCCGGTGGGAACGCCGACGAGCATGCTCGCGGCCGCGAAAAAGGAATTACCAGCGGGTGTCATGCCGACCGAAAACATGTGATGCGCCCACACGCTCATGCTGATGAACGCGATCGCGCACGACGCCGCTACCATCACGCTGTAACCGAAAATCACCTTGCGCGAGAAGACTGGAATGATCTCCGAGGCGAAGGCGAAGGCTGGAATTACGAGGATGTAAACCTCGGGATGGCCGAAGATCCAGAAGAAGTGCTGCCAGAGTATGGCGGAGCCGCCGGCTTGAGTGTCGAAGAAGTGCGCGCCAAGGAAACGATCGAGCAGCAGCATGGCCTGCGCCGCCGAGAGCGGCGGCAACGCGACCAGAATCATGAACGAGACGACGATCGCCAGCCATACCAGCACCGGCATCTTGTTGAGCGTCATGCCTTCGCAGCGCATGCAGAACGCGCTGGTTATTATATTGACGGCAGTCGCAGTCGAACCGACACTAGTCAGTAGAATACTCAGTATCCAATAGTCAGTACTGTTGCCGCGCGAGAACGGCAGCTCCGTCAGGGGAGCGTATGCGAACCAGCCGACGTCGGGAGCGCTGCCCGCGCCGTAGAGGCCGTCGCCGCCGATGTAGCTGAAGTAGAGGAGCAAGGCGCCGAAGAACCATAGCCAGAAGCCGAAGGCGTTGAGCCGCGGGAACGCGAGGTCGCGCGCGCCAATCATCAACGGCACCAGGTAGTTGAAGAAGCCGGTGAGGATCGGCATCCCGACCAGAAAAACCATCGCGGTGCCGTGCATCGTGAGCAGGCGGTTGAACACCTGCGGCGGCACGATGTTGGCGTCGGGCACGGCGAGCTGAAGGCGAATCGTCATCGCTTGCAGGCCCGCGATCACGAAAAAGAAGAGGCCGCCGGCGATGTACATGATGCCGAGCCGCTTGTGATCGACAGTGACGACCCATTCGTGCAGCTTGCCGAGGACGGGCAGCGCTTGCGCGTCGTCGATGGCGCCGAGTGCGATTTGCTGGTCGATACTTCCCGCCATGCTCATCTCTCCCGGTCAGTGCAGCGTAGCCAGGTACGCGACGAGATCGTCGAGGTCTTTATCGCCGAGATTCATCGCCGGCATATGCGCGCCGGGCTTCATGACGTTCGGATCGGTCACCCAAACTTTGAGGTGACCGGGAGTGTTCATCGCGGCGCCCGCGCCGATCGTCTCGCGGGTCATCAGATGCGTGAGATCGGGACCGAAACGCCCATCCGCCGCGGTGCCTTGAATCGAGTGGCAATTGACACATGCGGTGGATTCGAAGACCTGGCGGCCGTGCTCGACGGATGCGTCGAGCGCGGGCGGCTGCTTCTGCGCTGCAACCCAACGATCGAAGTCGGGACGCGGCTCGACGATCACGCGCAGTATCATCAAGGCGTGCTCGGTGCCGCAGTACTCGCCGCATTGGCCGAGGTAGGTTCCGGCGACCTGCGGATCGATCCACATCGTATTTTTGCGATTGGGGATGACGTCAGTCTTGCCGGCCAGGCGGGGCACCCAGAAACTGTGCGCGACGTCGGCGGACTCGAGATCGAGGAATGTCGGCGTCGGATTTTTGGGATCGCTCAGCGGGACGTGCAGCTCGTTCGCCGTCACCACGCCCAGGTCGGGGTAGTGAAACTCCCACCACCACTGATGCGCTATCACGCGGACGTTGATCGCGTTCGGCGGCCGCGGCGCTGCCTGCACCGTATATATGGTACGGGCGGTGGTAAGCATGAGCACCAATACAATAAGGACGGGGACCGTCGTCCATGCGAACTCGATCGGATTGCTGCCGTACACCTGCGGCGGCTCGCGGCCGTCGTCGTTGGGTCGGGCGCGAAAGCGCACGATGCTGTAGGTCAGCAGCCCGCCGACAATCAGAAAAATTACCGCGCTGATCCAAATGACGAAGAACGCGACCGTGTTGATTTCGTGAGCCGGCGTCGAAACCGCATCGAAAATGCCGCTGGGGGGAATCTTCGAGTTCGATGCACCCATCCCCCAGTCGTTCGCGAGTGCGGAAACCGGGGCGCAGCCGATCACGGCAATAATCAAGCACCAGCGCTGCAGACGTGAGGCCAAGATTTTCGCAGCTCCTGAGACCGCGGCCGCCTACGAAAGATAAGGTTGCGCGTCTCAGTCAGCTGGAATGAGTAGCACAAAACATTTTTTATAACTAAGCGGTACGGGTACGGCGGGGAACCTCGACCTGGCCGGAGCTTTAGTTCGTGTTGGCGGCGACGATCCGGGGATCCACGCGCGGCAGGATCATTACCTCGGACATTTTGGTCTCGGGGTCGAGCCTGATGAAGTAGGCTGGGAAGCCGGTTTCCGCAACAGCGACGTTGGTGCGCGCGTCGCAGCCGCATCGCGCGGCCATGCCGTCGTTAATCGTGGCGAGCCGGTCGAGACTGAGCGCGGCGAGCCGCATGTTGGCGTCGTCGACGGAAAGATCCACGGTCGAATCGCTCACCTCGACGCTGGACGCCAGCGCGGTTCCGGAGACGGTCGCGGTTTTTGCGACCCACCCGGTAAATTGGCTCTGGTCCATCTTCGCGACGTTCGGATAGTTCTTGCGCGCCTCGGCGATCGCGCCTCCGAGTGAGTGTTTTCTTGCGCTGGAATCGGCGAACACCTGCGCGTCCGCCAGCGTCCAGATTTGCTTCGACCATCGCGCAATCGTCGCGGGGTCGCCGCCGGTGAGACTCTGATAGTCGGTCGCTGCCAGCTCGGCGTCGGCCAGATCATGCGCGGTCAGGGCGGCATCTACCTCCTGCGAGTCTCGACTGCGCTCGGCCTCGTCGATTTGCGCGATAATCGAGCTGCTCCGGCTGCCGGGCTCTTTCGCCGCGTCGAGGCATGCGCCGCGCTGCTCGGCGAGCGTGTACGTCGGCCGCCCAATCTTGAAGTCGCACAGGCATAGATCGTCCTTCACCTCGCGGCGCTCGTCTGCACTCAAGTCGGTGCGGGCCGCAAGCGCGACCAGTTCTTGGCGAGCCGCCGGATAATTGGCGCCGGCAATTTGGCTGCGCGCCGTGGTGAGCGCCGACGGTGCGCATGCCGACAGAGCGGACGCGATCGCAATCGCGGCCACGACTTGGCCTGCAACTCGCAGTAAAGCGTGCGGCAGCATCGGGGTGAAGCGTTGGTCAGACATAAGTCGATTATGGCAAAGGCGGCAGCCGATTGACCACCCATCGAGATGAGAAATGGAGGGTCGCGTCTGCGGTTGAGTCATTCGATGTAACGCGATGCGACACGGGCGGCACACCTTGGCGGGTGCGATCTTCTTTGAACGGCTACGCCGACTTCTTCTCCAGTCCAGGGCTGGCATGAGTGGTGCACTTAACCTCACTGAAGCGAATCGATTGCGCTGACTCAACGCGCAAAGGAGGACATCAATTATGAACTACATCAACAAACTCATGGTTCGGGTTCGCGAGAGCAAGACCGGACAGACGATGACTGAGTACGTGCTGATTATCGCGGCGATCGCGGTGGCTGGGTACATCGCGTACCAGGGCCTCGAAGGCGGAATCAACACGATCATCTCCAACGTGACCGCAACCCTGAAGGCTGCGTAATCCAATGGTTTTTCGCAACCGAGTCGAATGCGCTGCCGCAGACGACGAGTAGGGAACCGACAATGAAGTATTTCAGCCAATTCGTAGGCCGGCTCGGCAAAAGCCAACGCGGGCAGACGATGACCGAGTACGTGCTGATTATCGCGGCGATCGCGGTCGCGGGCTACATCGCGTACCAGGGTCTCGAAGGCGGGATCAACTCGATCATCGCCAATGTGACCGCGACTCTGTCGGCTGCTTGAGAGCAGCCCAACCCCGGCGCCGTCGCAGCCGGGCGCGCGGGAATGGCGGCGGGGTCCGAATGCCCCGCCGCGCAAATGTCTAGATCGAGGCGGCAGTGCGATCGATTGAATCTTGCGCGTGGGGGCCAGTCGGGATCGGCGGGTCGCGCAAGCAGGGGGCATAGATGAAGCGACCGATAGTATTCGTGATCCTTGCGGCAATGGGCGCGATGCTGGCTGCGATCGTGGTCTTCTCCGCACTCAAAAAACGCGAGTCCGAAGTGCAGCTTGCGATGGCCCACTCGGTCGAAGTCGTGGTTGCCGCCAACGATATATCGGTGGGCATCAAGCTCGAGCCTGACGCCGTCAAGCTCGTTCGATGGTCGCGCGACAGCGTCCCCGAGGGCGCGTTCACGGATCCGCAGGCGGTTGCCGGTTCGTTCGCGAAGAGCGACTTCGTCGCCAACGAGCCAATCGTTGCCAGCAAGCTCTTCATGGGCGAGATGACCTCCGGCGTGATGCCCCTGCTGATTCCGGCTGGGATGCGTGCGATGTCGGTGCCGGTGGACGAAGTCTCGGACATCGCAGGCTTTGTCGCCCCGCACACTCATGTCGATATCCTGGTCGCGGTCGCGGGCACCGGGCCGGGCGAGCCGTCGTTCTCGCGAATCGTTCTACAGAACATCGAAGTTCTCGCAGTCGCCCAGGAAATTGAACACGTCAAGGACCAGCCGGAAGTGGTGAAAGTCGTCACCCTGCTGGTGACTCCGCCCGACGCTGAAAAACTCACCTTGGCAAGCCGCGAGGGCTTGCTGCGTCTGGCGATGCGCAATTACAGCGACAGCAAAATCGTCGCGACCCGGGGCATCGGATTGCCCGACCTGCTGCATGAAGGCGGCGGCACAATCGGCGGAACCTTGGCCGTGATGCAAATCCAGCCAGCGCCGGCCCTGAGCGCGAGCGCGCGGCCCGCTCATGGTCCCACGGCTTTTCGAATCGAAGTAATGCGCGATGGCAAGTCGTCCGAGGCGATGTCCTTCGTCCACTCCGGCCTGGGCGCACGTTCTTCGTTTCAAGCGCATGAGGACGCGCCCGCCGTATCGGAGCCGCCGCCGCCAGCGGCCCCGCCAGAGCAGGACGCGCCGGAATCTCCAGTCTCGTCGGCCAGGCCGGTCTGGTCCGCGAGCTTCACCGAACCGCCGCAGGCTGCCTTCGCGGCCGTTCGAAGCGACGCAATCAACGACCATGCGGCGATTAATTCCGCGCCGCTCAGACCGGGGGATCCGGGGTACGAACCAGCGCCAAAGACGTATCAGGTTCCGTGATCGCAGGCGGCTACCAGGGGGGATAGGCCATGAGGAGATGCAAAAACACTTACGTAAACGTTCGGTCGGCAGAGCTAATCTGTCGGTTACTCGCGTCCGCCGGATTGCTGCTGGTCGTCAGCGCGGCAACCGCACGGGCCCAGGTAAAAGACTCAAACGATTGGGTGCCGGTTTCGATGAACGCCGGCGAAACCTACGTGATCAATGACGTTAAGCCGGGCACCAAACCGTCGTTCCACGTCGAGCAGAACCCGAACGCCTTCGTCAGCTATGATTCGCCGCCGGGCAAGCTCACGATGCTCAGTGCCGGCGCCGGCCGCTGGATAGTTACCGTTACCAACGCCTCGGATCGCCAGGTCAGCTACAACGTCAATGCCTTCGCGGTCGCGAAACCTGATGCGCCGCTGACGCCGGGAAAAGCGCCGCCGGCGCTTACCGATGACCGGCTCGCGGACCCGCCGGGAGCGGGCGCTTCAACGTCGGCAGCATCTGCGATACCGCAATTGGCGACCATATCGTCGTACGATTCCTCTTCGGCTGCGCCTTCGTCGTACGGTGCGACCCTCCCAGCCAAAACGTCAACGTCCTATGACGCCTCGTGGAGCGTACCGTCCGAGCCGGGCAAGCGCGCGGAGGCCTACGTGCCAAGTCAATCAGTAGGACCGCTCGAGTCGCACTCCGGTCAATATCGAAATGATCCGCCGGCGCAGGATTCGGGCTCGGGCTACTCAAGCGACACTGTCTCCGGTGGCAAGCACTATCTGCCGGCCGACGCCATCTCACTGATGATGGGCACCTCGGAAGTAATCGACTTTCAGCGCCGCGTCACGCGAATCTCGGTCGCCGACTCGAAGATTGCCGACGTGCAGGTGATCGATCCGTTCCAGCTTAACCTGGTCGCGCATCAGCCCGGCTTTACGACGCTGGCAGTTTGGGACGCGAGCGGACAGTACGAAGAACGGATGGTGCGAATCGACGCGAGCGGCAAACAGCAAGTGATGCTGAATACAATCGTGGCCGAGCTCGACCGCCAGAAGCTCGAAAATCAGGGAATAAATCTCTCGGTCGCGTTCTCCAAGATGGGCCTGTCGATAGTGGGTTTGCCGGGCACAGTCGCGACCCCATACAACGCGAGCAGCACTCTTCAGAGCTCGGCCTCCGCAGGATCTCTTTCGGGAACTACCTCGCCGAACGGAGTCATTCCGGCCGGCGGCCAGATAATCCCGCTGTTGTTGTCATCGACCATGACCTACGGCCTGGCCGCGCAGAATGCCGACGTGATGTGGCAGGCGTTCTTCCAGTTTCTCGAAAATCACAGCCTCGGCAAAATTCTCGCCGAGCCGCATCTGCTGGCGAACTCCGGCGAGAAGGCCAAGTTTCTATCCGGCGGCGAAATCCCGATTGTAATCGCGCAGGCGCTCAACTCGACGATCGTTTTCAAAACCTACGGCACCTCGGTCGAGTTCATTCCGACCGTCGTCGGCCGCGACGATATCGAACTGCTGGTCAAGCCCGAAGTCTCGCAGCCCGACTACGCTCAAGGTGTTAGCCTGTTCGGCTTCACCGTACCGGCCTTCGTAACTCGGCGCGCGGAGACAATGGTGCGCCTGAAGGACCGTCAAACGCTGATCGTCGCCGGCCTTATCCTCCATCAAAGGACCTCGCAGGTGCAGAAGGTACCCTACCTCGGCGATATCCCGTGGGTACAAGGCCTTTTCCGCACCACATCTTATTCAGACCAGGAGAGCGACCTCGTGATGAGCGTGACGCCCGAGATAATCCGGCCGCTGCCCCAGGGCGGGCAGGTCTTCCTGCCGACGAATCGCGGCCCACTGTCGGCCGCGGAAATCAAAACTGAACCCCTCGAGCCGCCGGACGTGTCCCGTCCGCGCTTCTAGAACCAGGAGTCCGGAGAGAGATCGAGTGCCATTCAACGGTTCAAAGGGTGAAAGTAGCCGCAGCATGATGAAGGTCATGCTGGTCGGCGATCCCGGCGATCAGCGGAGCCAGCTCAAGACGGTTCTCGCGGCATTAGCTGAGCCTCAACTCGAGATCGTCGAGGGTGAGGCTGCCACCGCCGCCAATCTCTCTGAGAATGTCTCCGCGCCGCCGGACGCGACCCTGGTAATGGTTAACGGCAATGAAGAGGCGGCCTTGGTCTTTCTCCAGCGCCAGTCGCTCCATTCGCCGCGCCCAACTTTGCTCGCCCTGCTCAGCGCGCGCTCAGCCGGTCTGATGAAGCGCGCGCTGCGTGCGGGCGCCGACGAAATTCTGTTCATGCCGCTCGATCCGGGAGAGGCCACTCGCGCCTTGCTGAAAGTAAGCGAAGCGCGCTGGCGCACCGAGCGACGCGAAGGTGGCGTCGTCATTTCGGTCGCCAGCCTGGTCGGCGGCGTCGGTGTCACCTCGATGGCCGCCAACCTCGCTTTGGCGCTCGAGTCGTTGCATCAGCACGTGGCGTTGGTCGACCTGGATCTTCAGACCGGAGGGCTGGCCGTCTTTCTGAACCTCGATCCGGAAGTGACCATCATGCCGCTGGTGCGCCTCGAGCAAAAGCTCGATTCGATCCAGCTCGAATCCGCCTTGACCAAGCATCCATCGGGTGTCTGCTTGCTGGCTGCGCCCAAGCGAATCGAAGAAGGCGAGTTGGTCTCGGACATCACGGTCGGCACAGTGCTCGACCTCATTCGCCAGTTGTTCGATTACGTGATCGTCGATTGCGGCGACCATGTGGATGAAAACGGGGTTGCCGCGTGGGAGCGCTCCGAACATCTTTTTTACGTACTCAATCAGTCGATTGCGGCGGCGCGATCTGCATGGCGGTTCATCGATCTGTTCGAGCGCCTTGGTCTGACCAGGCTCGAGCCGCACTTCATTCTCGATCGCTACAATCCCTCGCATCCCCTGACCGAGAAGGCCATCGAAGCAACTCTCGCCAAGTCCATCTACGCCAGGATTCCGGCCGACGACCGGACCTTTGAAACCATTGAGTTGAAGGCGCAGGACCTTTTCCAGGTGGCCCCGCATTCCCCGGTTGCGCGCGCGATGCTGGATCTGGCGGCGCTCGTAATGCCGCGAGTTGAGCCGCTTGCACTCCAGGAGACGTTTATGTCGCGGCTCAAATCCGCGTTCGGCACGCATTGAAGCCCACGCTTTTGAAGTTGATGAGGTATCCAGAATGGGACTGACTGACAGGCTGTCGAATGCCACCAAGGGCGGACGCCCCCCTGATAGCGCCAGCGCCGGCGGCTCGCTTATCGGCGCGACCGTGCGCCGGCGCAAGGACGCGATCGCCGATAGCTCGCGGCGCCTGAAGGTCAAGGTTCACAACAAGCTGTTCGAGACTATCGATGTCTCCAAGCTCGAGACCTTCGAGCCCGCGATGGTTTCCAGCAAGGTTACCGCGGCGATCAACGACATTCTTAATGAAGACGGCCGCCTGCTGACCGACGCCGACCGCGGCCGGCTGGTCGAGGAACTCAAGAACGAGCTGCTCGGCCTGGGCCCGCTCGAACCGCTGCTCCGTGACGACGAAATCACCGACATCCTCGTCAACGGCCACAACCAGGTTTACGTCGAAAAGCGCGGCAAGCTGCACGCAACCGACGTGGTCTTCCAGGACGACGCGCATTTGATGCTGATCATCGATCGCATCGTTTCCCGCGTCGGCCGGCGGGTTGACGAATCGTCGCCGATGGTCGATGCGCGATTGCCCGACGGCTCGCGTATCAACGCGATCATTCCGCCGCTCGCGCTCGACGGACCGGCGCTGTCAATACGGCGTTTCGGCAAGCATCGCTTCGACATTGGGGCGCTGGTCGAGAGAGACGCTCTCACGTGGGATTTGGTCGAGTTTCTGCTCGCCGTGGTTCGCGCGCGACTGAACGTGATCGTCTGCGGCGGTACCGGCTCGGGCAAAACCACGATGCTCAATTGCCTGTCCGCGTTCGTGCCCGAAGACGAACGTATCGTTACCATCGAGGATTCGGCCGAGCTGTCCTTGCAACAGCCTCACGTGGTGCGGCTCGAGACGCGGCCGTCCAATCTCGAGGGCCGCGGCGAAGTTACCCAGCGCGACCTGGTCAAGAACTGCCTTCGTATGCGTCCCGACCGAATCGTCGTCGGCGAGGTCCGTGGCGCCGAAGTCTTCGACATGTTGCAGGCGATGTCCACCGGCCATGACGGTTCGATCGCCACCATCCACGCCAACAGCCCGCGCGAATGCCTGGGCCGGCTCGAGATGATGATGCTGCTGTCTGGAGTCTCGATTCCGCAGCGCGCGATGCGCCAGCAGATTGCGTCCGCCCTCAACATAGTCGTTCACGTCAGCCGCCTGTCCGACGGTTCGCGCAAGGTCATGAAGATCTCCGAGATCAGCGGCATGGAAGGCGACATGATCATGATGCAGGACCTGTTCGAATTTATCCGCGCCGAAACTACAGCGGCGGGAAAAATCAACGGCAACTTCCACTCGACCGGCATCCGCTCGGCCTACACGCAGCGCCTCGAAACGGCCGGATACAAGACCGAATCGAAAGTGATTAAGGCGGCGGCGCGATGAATCTCGATAACCTGCTGATTCCGGCCGCCGTCGCGGGCATCGTGCTGGTGGTCTGCGCGCTGCTATTTATGCGACGCAGCAATCGACCCGGCGTCACGCGTGCGGTCATGATACGGATGTCGCGCCCCGACGTGGCGTTGGAGGGCGGTATCACCAAGACTGGTTCTCGCCGTTTGACCGGGCAGGAGTTCCTGACCCGATTCTACCGGCTCAATTTGCTTCAAAAGCTTGAGGAGAACCTCTGGCAGGCGGGAATCTACGCCCGCATCGCCAACGTCTTGCTCGTGATCTTGCTGATGTTCACGGCGGGCCTGTTCGCGGGCGAGGCCATCTCGGGCCGGGTGCTCATCTCGGTCGGCATCGGCGCGGCTATGGCAAGTTTGCCGATTGTCTATATCCGCATGCGCAGGCAGCGGCGTCTCAAGGCATTCGCCAAGCAACTGCCGTACGCGCTCGATTTGATCAAGTCGTCACTGGAAGCCGGTCACACTCTGCTGCGCGGATTGCAAGTCGTGGTGTCGGAGTTCCCCGACCCGATGGGCACCGAATTCCGCTCCGCTATCGAACAGAGCCGTCTTGGGCTGCCCCTCCCGCGCGCGCTGGAAGAGATGCTCAAGCGCGTGCCGCAGGACGATCTTCGGTTGTTGGTCGTCGCGGTGCGCGTACAAGCGGAAGTCGGCAGCTCGCTGGCTATCATACTGGGGCGGCTCTCGGAGATTGTGCGCACGCGCCAGCGCCTGCAGCAGCAAATCAAGGCGCTCACGGCGCAATCCAAGATGAGCGGAATACTCGTCGGGTTCCTGCCGATCGTGATGCTGGCGGCTTTCAGTGTCATTCAGCCAAGCTACACCGACACGCTGTTCTTCGACCCGGCCGGTCAAAAGATTCTCGAAGTTGCCTGCGTACTCGACGCCCTCGCGTTTCTCTCAATTCGCAAGCTGCTGAAAGTGAAGTACTGAAGTACCCTCGATGCCGGCAATCTATGCAAGCCTGACCGTGTTTCTCTTGTTTGGCGCAGTCTCGGTCGCGATCTACGCCGCCATCTACGGGATCAACCGGCCATTTGACGATCGTATAGCCGAGATGGGCGTCAAGATGCGCGTCGCCTACGGCAATCCCGAAAATTTAGACAGGGACTCCGATTCGTTCGCGAACGCGTTGTTTCGATGGATCACCAAGCATCTTCCCGAACCCGCGATCAATACTCCGGAGCGAGAGAAACTCTCGCAGACTCTGGTCCGCGCCGGATTTCCGGGGCCCGGCGCCATCCGCACTTTTCATTTCGCCCGCCTCACATCGACGGCGGGAACTGCGATCGTAGCGATGGTGGTCGCGATGGTTTTCGGTCTCCACGGCATCAAGCCGCTCGTGGTGATGCTGATCGGCGCGGGCGTTGGCGCATTCGCCCCGAGCTACTACATCGGCCGTAGATCGAGGAACCGTCGCGATCGAATCGGCGGTCAGCTCTCCAACGTCTTGGATTTGCTGGTAGTTTGCGTCGAAGCCGGCCTGGGCCTCAGCGAAGCGATCAAGATCGTCGGCTCCGAGTCGCAGCGGCAAAAGCAGGAAATAGGGGCCGAGCTGTCGATGGTGTCGGCCGAGCTCGCAGCAGGCAGCACGCTTGGTCAGTCGCTCAAGAATTTCGCCGATCGCACCGCCGTCGAAGACATTCGGCCGCTCGCCGCCACGCTGGTGCAAAGCGAAAAGCTCGGCGCGCAAATCGGCCCCGCACTGCGCTCGATCTCGGACACGATGCGCACCACCCGCCGCCTCCGCGCCGAGGAAGCCGCCGCCAAAACCACCGTCAAGATTCTCTTCCCGCTCGTGCTGTTCATCCTGCCCGCGATGATGAGCGTGATCGTCGGCCCTGCGATGATTCAGATCATGCGGGCGCTCACCCACGTGCAGTGATCGCATCCGCATCGCGATCGCGCGGGTAGCGATGCTCTTGACGCGGCCGGATCGGCACAATACCGATCGATCATGGCTGATTCGGAAGCGCGCACGCGCGCCCTCGAGTTGTGGAACGAGGCGATGCGCTTTCACATGAACCACGAACTCGAGCGCGCGGTCGAGCTCTACACCAAATCGATCGAAGTTTTTCCAACCGCCGAGGCCTACACGTTTCGCGGCTGGGCGTTCGAGGGGATGGGCCGAATCGACGAGGCGATCGCGGAATGCCACCGCGCCATCGAAGTCGATCCCGCTTTTGGCAACCCGTACAACGATATAGGCGCCTACCTGATCGCGAAGGATGAGCTCGACGAGGCGATCCCGTGGCTCGAGAAGGCCAAGACCGCGCCGCGCTACGACCCGCGGCACTACCCGTTCATGAACCTCGGCCGCATCTATGCTGCCAAGGGAATGGTGAAACGCGCGATCGACGAATTCGAAGGTGCGCTGGCATTCGCACCCGGCGAGCCGACTTGCGAATCCGCGCTGGCACAGCTCCGCGCCATGCTGAATTAGACGATCGAGTTGAATTGAAGTGATCAAAGTCGGAGAGTCAGCGCCGGATTTCACGCTCGCCGCGCACGACGGCGGAAGTCTTTCGCTCAAGAGTCTGCGCGGCGCCAAAGTGCTGTTGTGGTTCTTCGTCGAGGCCAACACGCCGGGGTGCGCGCTCGAAGGACGCGGCTTTCGCGACCATCAATCGTACTTCGACGAAAATAACATCCGCGTGGTCGGCGTGAGTTTCGACTCGATCGAAGACAACGCGGCTTTCGCTCGCCGGCACGAATTCGGATTCCCGCTCCTCAGCGACGCCGATCACGTCGTCGCGATTGCCTACGGTGCTTGTGCGGGACCGGAAGCGAGATATCCCGACCGCGTGAGTTTCCTGATAAATGAGCGTGGTGCGATCGAACGGGTTTACGATCAGGTCGATCCGCGCGACCATCCGGCTCGCGTGTTGGCCGACATCCTGGGGGTGTGATCGATGCCGCATCCTCAGATGAAAGTCCGCGCCGTCATCTTCGATCTCGACGAAACCTTGATTGAAGAAGAAGCCTCGAACGACGCCTCCGCGCTGGCCGCCGGCGAGATCGCCCGGGTTCGCTACGGCGTCAACAGCGCCGCGCTGCTCACCGCTTTGCGCAAGCGTTCACGCGAATTGTTTCTCGCCGGCCCGATGATCGATTACTGCCGCGACATCGGCATCAGCACGCGCGAAGCCCTGTGGGGCACGTTCAGTGGCGACGATTCCTCGCTCGCGCAACTCCGCGAGTGGATGCCTACCTACAGACTTCAATCGTGGATGGGCGCGCTCAGCGAGCTCGGCATTGACGACCGGGTACTCGCCGCCGAACTCGTGGAATTCTTTGCGGCAGATCGAAGCCGGCGCCACGTCGTGTTCGCCGAGTCGGAGCAAGTCCTGCACGACTTGAAGAAGAATTTTGGGCTCGCGCTGCTCACTAACGGCGCGCCGGATATTCAAGGCACGAAGATCGACGGTTCGAACCTCGCCGGCTTCTTCGGAACGATAATCATCTCGGGCGATCATGGATTCGGAAAACCCGATTCCAGGATTTTTCAATTGGCGTTGAAACGATTGAAGGTCGCGGCGCACGAAGCAGTGATGATAGGCGACAGTCTAAACCGCGATATCGCCGGCGCCCGAGCCGCCGGCCTCCGCACCATCTGGATCAATCGATACAACAGAACGTTAAGCAGCAGCCATCCAATTCCCGACCTCGAACTAACCAATCTGCGCGACCTCCCGACCATACTGACGGCCGCTGACTGATCGGCGTCCGAGTGGCGGCAAATCGATGTCGCATTCTGACTTCTGACGCCATCGAAATGCCGCATCGAGCGTCATCTGCGGCTCGCGGCGCAGTTGTGCCTACCAGGGACAATCGTTCAACGAGTGTGTCGGTTCCGCGACGATGGCCCACCATTTGCTCTAAACACGGTTGTTAACCTGCCCTAGCAGGCCGAAGAAGGAGGATTGGTGCAGGACGAGGATACTCAACCGCCCTCAGGAACTCAGCACTCATCTGCGACTGTCGCCAACGGCAACGGCGCCAGCGAGATGGTGTCGCTCGGCCAGCTGGTGCATAGCGCGGACCGGCTGGGCGGCATGGTCGTACGCTCGGCGCAGGTGCGCAAGGTCTTGAAGTCGGTGTCGCAACTGAGTCCCTACAAGGCGACTGTGCTGATTTCGGGCGAGTCCGGAACAGGCAAGGAATTGATCGCGCGCGCACTTCATACGTTGGGGCCGGTTCCGAATGGTCCGTTCGTTACGCTGAATTGCTCCAACCTCGTCGAATCGCTGGCCGAGTCGCAGTTGTTCGGTCACATACGCGGCGCCTTCACCGACGCGCGCGACGAATCGCAGGGCTACTTCCGATCGGCCAATGGCGGCACGTTGTTCCTCGACGAGATCGGCGAGTTGCCGCTCAAGCTCCAGCCCAAGTTGCTGCGCTCGGTCGAGACGCATGAGGTTCAGCCGGTCGGTTCGTCGCATTGCTACAAGGTTAATCTGCGACTGGTCGCGGCGACCAATCGCGATTTGCGTGCGATGGTCAAAGCGGGAACGTTTCGCGACGACCTCTACTTCCGGATGAGCGCGGCGGCGATTTTCATCCCGCCACTGCGCGAGCGGCGCGAGGCGATCCCGGCTTTCATCGGGTATTTCATCGAGCAATACAATCACCTGTTCAATAAGAGCGTCTCGGAAATCTCCCGCGCCGCGATCGACGTTCTATGCGCGTATCAATGGCCGGGGAATGTCCGCGAAATTTCCAACGCGATCGAAAGCGCGGTTATTTTGAGCGAGAATAATCGCATTGTCGTAACTGATCTTCCCGAACAGGTCGTGGATGGAACCGGCGCGGAGTTGTTGAACCCGCACAGGGAACAGCCCACCAACGGTCATGGGCCGGCGCCGATTGCGAACCACGCGCCGCAAATAGACTTCGCCTCGGAGCCGTTGGGCTTTCTGCTCGATGACGTTATCAAGAAGACGTTGGTGCGCTCGCTCGAAGAGACCGAGGGAAATCGGCGCCGCGCAGCCAACTTGCTGGGTGTTTCACGCTCGACGCTCTATCGGATGCTCACCCGTTACGGCATCGCCGAGAATCCGCATCGCCTGTCTATTCAGCCGACGCTATGAAACCGGATCGATTAAGCTCGGTCGCTTCGCGGAGTCTCGAAGCT
This sequence comes from uncultured delta proteobacterium, assembly GCA_963711565.1. GTDB lineage: Bacteria > Desulfobacterota > Binatia > Binatales > Binataceae > Binatus. The sequence goes on from CAVQEQ010000004.1 coordinate 677,544, forward strand.
GGAAAACTTCACGCGTTTCGATAAGAATTCCAGCTTGATGACGAAGGGCGCGCGACTTTTCGCGGCGATTGCCGCGCTGGCTATTCTCGTCCACACCTGGCCGGCGATGTCTGCTTCGCCGTCACCTGAACTGGTCAACCTGGAGCGTGAGGTATCGCTCCAGTTGGCTCACGTACGCGACAACGGTCCCACCGATCCCGCCAAGCGCAAACAGCTTTTCGACGCGAGCCAGTTGGATCAGAAGGGTGAGGCGGCGATCAAATCCGGCGACTACAAATCCGCCGAGGACAGTCTGCTCCAGGCGCGCGCGATTCTGCGGCAGCTCTCCGACTGACGCTCCGGCGCGGCGCATTCATCGCGCGCGCCCGTTCTGGTAAGTTCTAGTCGCGACTTCTGAGATGAGTGGTTCCGATCAAATCTGGGCTGAGGCGCTGCGCACGCTCGAACATGGGCAGCCGTTCGCGCTGGCGACGGTGGTGAATGTCCGCGGCTCCACGCCGCGTGAAGTCGGCGCCAAGATGATCGTCCGCAGCGACGGGCAGTTCGGCACTATCGGCGGTGGCTGCGGCGAAGCCGAGGTTTATCGAAAAGCTCGTGTATTACTTGAAGAACCCAGCGACCGCGGAGCGCGGCTGGCCGAAGTCGATCTAACCGGCGATTTTGACCAGCGCGAGATCGGCACCTGCGGCGGAATAATGGACGTGTTCGTTCAACCTGTGGTCGCCGGCTCGCGACCTGGGAATTGCGCGCAAGCTGGCCGACGCCGCCGGCCGCAGCGCTCCCGGCGCGCTGCTAACGGTGGTCGATTCCGGTGCGCGAGCGGAGGTGCCGGCGGGGTCGCGGACGTTTATCGATCCCCGCGATACGGGCGCGCGCGATGCGGGGCCGATCGATCTGCCGGCGGCGGGATTCGCGCAAATCGTCGAGCGGACGGCCGACGCGATTCCCAGCTTGTTCGAAGTTGATGCTGTCGGCGGACTACGACCTGTCACGCACCTCGAACCGAACGGTGGCGTACGCCTGTTCGTTGATCCGATCGTCGGTGCGCAACGCCTGATAATAGTGGGCGCGGGACATATCGCCGTGCCGTTGTGTGCGCTTGGAACGATGCTGGGCTTTCACGTCACGGTGATCGACGACCGCGCATCCTTTGCAAGCCGCGAGCGGTTCCCCGAGGCCGATGAGATTATCGTCAGGCCGTTCAAAGACGCGATCGACTCGCTCGCGCTCGACGGCCACTGCTACCTGGTGAGTGTCACGCGCGGTCATTCGTTCGACGAAGAGGTCGTGCGCGCGGCGCTGATGCAGCCGTGCGGATTTGTCGGGATGATTGGTTCGCGCCGCCGCGTGAAGGCCACGCTCGAGAGAATCGGCGAGGGTGGGGTTCCCAAGGAGCGGCTCACCGACGTTCATGCGCCGCTCGGCGTCGCAATCGGCGGCGAGACGCCCGAGGAGATCGCAATCTCGATCATCGCTGAAATCATCCGCGAGCGCCGCACCAAAGAGCGCGACGAGTTCACCCTCGGGGTGCGTTTCGGAAGCCTCAAACGCTCGAAGTAGCTCTCTCAATGCCGAAGCGTCTCGAGGGGATCATACTGGCGGCAGGGGAGTCGAGAAGGATGGGCTATCCGAAACCGCTCCTCCAGATCGGCGGACAGACCTTCATCGAGCGCATCGCCGAATCGATGCTCGCGGTCGTGCCGCGGCTGGTGATTGTTCTCGGAGCGCATTGCGATCGCGTGCGCGCCGCGATACCACGCGACGCCCGCATCGCGATCGTCGAGAATCCGAACTATGCGTGCGGCCAACTGTCGTCGCTAAAGGTCGGCCTCGGCGCTCTTCAGCCGGACTCGGCGGGCGCGCTGGTTCATCTGGGAGACCATCCGGTGGTGCGCCTCGAAACGTTCCGGGCGATAGTCGAGTTCTACTATCAAACCGGCAAGCCGATCGTTGTCGCGCGCCACGACGGTCACCGCGGCCACCCAGTAGTCTTCGACCGCGCGCTATTTTCCGAACTGCAATCTGCGCCGGAAGAAGAGGGCGCCCGCCACGTAGTAAACGCCGACCTGTCGCGAGTCGCCTACATCGACCTCGACGATCCAGGAATCAATTTGGATTTAGACACGCCCTCCGACCTGGAGCGCGCCGGCCTCCCCCCGCCCAGTTGGTCAAAGACATGACGAGTTTCCAGAGCCTTCCTTTGCGCTTCTCTCATCTGGTCCGGGGTATTCAACTCCCCTATTCTGTGGCGTGAGATGCACCCTGATTTCCATTATCAAGCGGTTTGGATGGCGGGACGGTTGGCGAGGGCGGAAATCGGGCGAAACCGTGTAACCACTGGCGGCATTGTGCGTATTAATAAACAGTTATGTTCAGTGGCTTGGCGCGCAGAAGGGCAGGGTCGAGATTGAGCGCCAAACCCGACGAGGAACTGATAGCCGAAATCCTCGGCGGGCAGGTTGACGCTTTCACCGAGCTTGCGGCGCGGCATCGGCCACGAGTGGAGCGGTTATGCAGGCGATTTTTTTCGGACGAAGAAATGGCGCGGGATATCGCGCAGGAGAGTTTCATCCGAGCTTACACCGCGCTGGCGACGTATCGGGCCGAGATGCCGTTTGGCGGATGGCTGCGCGCAATAGTAGTGAATCTGTGCTACGACGAGTTGCGCCGGCGGCGGCGGCGTCCCGAAGAGCTGGTCGGGGATTTCAGCGCGCCGGAAGTGCAATGGATGCAGACCGCGAACGTCGCATCGCCGGAGGAGATCGTGGGTGACGCCGAAGAGCGGCGCGAAGCGTACGACTTGGCGCATCGGTTGCTCGACACGCTCAAGCCCGAGGACCGGATGGTGATGGTACTCAAAGAGAGTGAAGATTTAAGCGTCAGCGAAATCGCCGAGACGCTTGGATGGAGTGAGGCCAAGGTAAAAATTCGCGCGTTCCGGGCGCGACAGGCGCTGCGCAAACAGGCGGAGCGGATGCTCGCCGCCGGACGCAATAGGTAAGAGTCATGAATTGTTTTGAAGCACGACAGGAATTTTCCGCGCTGTGGCGCAAAACGCTCGCATCCGTGCGGCGTACCGAACTGCTGGCGCATCTGAAGGGATGCGAGAAGTGCGACCATGCGTTTCGCGTGTTTGCGCTGACGGCGCCGGTGCTGCACGGCGAGATGGAACGACAGGCGTCGCGAGCATCAGCACCGGCGCGTCGCGAATTCTCGCTGGCGGACAGGCCACGGCGGTTCGCGTCGGTACCGCGCGAGGCACCGCGTGCCAACCGGTGGATCCCGATGGCGGCGGCTGCGGCGATTTTCGTATTCGCGACCAGCGCCGCGTATTTGTCGGCGCGAGTGCCGGATGAGTCCCTCGGCGAGGCGTTATCGGTACCCGAGTCGAGTATGACTTCCGAAACGACAGGCGATCCATTGGCGCCGGAGATGCCGCTGACAGAGAGCGATCTTGCCAGCTAGGTCGAATTTCTGGTTCGGCCTGCTGATCGGAGTCTCCTGCCTCCTGATTGGTTTTGCTCTGAGCACGATGGCGTACCGGTATCGTTACTTGCGGGTGCCGGGCGGCGGGATAATCGATCGAATGAATCGCGACCTCAATCTTACACCGGCGCAACGCGATCGAGTCGGCGACATCCTGCGCGATACACGGTTCAAGGTGACGCAAGCGCGCCGGGATTTTGATCACCAGCGGCACAACCTTTTCTGGCAAGGCCTTGGGCAGATTCGCGGCGTGCTGACGCCCGATCAGCAGAAGATCTTCGATAGCGAATTCACGCAGCCGTGGGCGCATGGCGGGCACGGTGACCACGGCGACCACGACGACTACGATCAGTCGCCGCCCGAACAAGGCGCGCCCTCACCAGCGCTCCCTCCCCAGCCTCCGGCATCTCAGAATTAGGCGAGAGCCGCAGGGCAGAGCGACTCTCATACCACCGAACGAACGCCCCTCGTAGCTCTTCGCACATCTCCGGAATGTACGGTCGAGGTCGCTTGACCGCGCCGAAATAAAATGACACTCATAGTGTCAATACATGGATCCCAAAGCCGGAGATAATAGTGCGGACTGATCGCGCAGCGAGCTATCGCGTCTATGGGATGAGCCAATCCTACTTCACGCGCAAGCTGACCGGTTATCTCGACTACAAGGCCATCCCGTATTTTCTGCGGCGGTTCGCGAGCGCGAATCGGACGGCCCGCGACGCCGGATGGCCCGGCGCGATGCCGGTGGTGATGACGCCCTCCGGCGAATTCATGTGGGATACAACGGCGATGATTCACCACCTGGAGTCCCGCTTTCCTGAACCGAGCGTGTTTCCCGCGGACCCGGTGCTGCGGTTTCTCGACTACGTCCTTGAAGACGCGCTCGACGAATGGTTCTACCGACCCGCCGTCGGATCGCGATGGTTCTACGAAGAAAACCATCGCGTGGGCGGATGGGAGCTGGCCCGCGACGCCACCCACGAGGTGAACGTTCCTGGCGATCAGGCTTATGAGGCGGTGAAAGCGCACGTCACTGCGACCTGCGAGCCCTTCGGCGTGACGGCCGCGAACATCGATTCATGGATCGGTGAAATTCTGCGGCCCTGGCTTCGCGTGACAGGGGCGCATCTCGTGTCGCATCGATATCTCTTCGGCGGACGTCCGTCGCTTGCGGACTTCGCATTCTTCGGGGGTAACGCCGCGCACTTTATCAACGATCCGCTGTGCCGCCGATGGGTCGATGCGGACGCGCCGGCAATCGTCGCGCATACGCATCGCATCATGGAGCCGGAAGACCAGGAGTTCGGTGAGTGGATGGCGCCGGGCGAGGTGCCCGAGACGATGATCGCGATCCTGTCCGAGCTCGGCCGCTTCTATCTGCCCTGGGTCAGCCGCGCGTCGGTGGATGGGAAAGCGGAACTCGCATTTGCAAGCGGCCAGCGCGTCGAAATAGCAGTCACGCCGTTTCTTGCCGAAGCCCGCGCGACTTTGCTCGCACGCTACGTGGAGTTTCGCAGCGATGCACTCGACGCGGTTCTCGAACGCGCGGGAATTCGTTTGTACTTCGCCGACTTCGCCGATCGCGCCGGCAAGCTACCGAGCTACGAGAAGCCGCCGCAGCCCGCGTTGAACCGCCCGTTCGGGCCGCCATGGGAAAGAGAGGGCACCGGTCGATGAATGCACCGTCGAGATCGACACAGTCCGTCGAGCCGCTCGCGTGGGTCGTGGTGGCTTTGATCGGCATCCTGAATTTGTTTCGCGGCAGCGTCCACACGTTCCTCCCCGACGGCGGTGCGGGAGTGATCGCGGGCTTCGACCTTAGCCACTCGCGGCAGACGATCGTGTTTCTGTTCGCGGTGATGGGAATCGAGCAGCTTTCGCTGGGGGTTGTCGATCTGATCGTGGCTTTTCGTGTGCGATGGCTCGCGCTGCCGGCGCTGTGGTTCCACGCGCTGGAGCAGACCGCGGCGGAAATCATTTTCGTCTTCTATAAACCTCCGCCGGGCCATCCGCCCGGCATGGTCGGCGCGCCGCTGGTGCTTGCGGTTCTGTGGCTCGTAGTTGGATGGATTTACTGGCGGCGCTCAGGCGCGGCGCGTCAAACGGCGACGGCGCTTCAAGCGCGTTGACGAAGGAAGGCGGGAAAGCGTCGATGCGAATTGGGACGAAGGGCAGGGTCGCGATCGTGGCGGCGGTCGTGGTGGCGGTGGCCGGCTGGGCGCTGTTTCAACGTTACTGGTACTACATTCCTGGCATCGTGCTCAGCATCAGAAATCCGATTGAGCCGAATCATCCGGTGACGTGGGAGAGCGGACCTGCCGTAGCGGCCGCCCCGCCCGAGCAGCGTCCGCCGAATGTGATTGTTATTCTTGCCGACGATCTCGGCTTCAACGACATCACGATCAACGGCGGTGGAGTTGCGGACGGCGCGGTGCCGACGCCCAATATCGACGCGATTGCGCATGAGGGCGTGTCGTTTGCCCAAGGTTATGCGGGCGACGCGACTTGCGCGCCGTCGCGCGCCGCGATCATGACTGGGCGCTTTGCCACGCGATTTGGCTTCGAGTTCACGCCGGCGCCGGTGGCATTCGAGCGATTGATTTCGCTATCCGACTACGGTCTGCATCAGCCGATATTCCATAAGGAGCTGGTGAGCCACGAACCGCCATTGGCGCAAGAGGCGGTGCCGACGAGCGAGATCACGATCGCGCAACTGCTTAAGACCCGCGACTATCACACGATTTTTCTGGGCAAGTGGCATTTGGGCGAGACTGACGGGACGCGGCCCGACCACCGCGGTTTTGACGAGACGCTCGGTTTCCTTGCGGGTGCGTCGATGTATTTGCGCGCGAACGATCCCGCGGTCGAGAACTCGGTTCAGGATTTCGATCCGATCGACAAATTCCTGTGGGCCAACCTGCCGTTCGCCGTGACGCGCAACGGGAGCCACCGGTTTTACCCGTCCGAGTACATGACCGATTACCTTGGCGACGAGGCGGTCAAGGCGATCGACGCCAATCGCAATCGGCCATTTTTCATTTACCTTGCGTTCAACGCGCCGCATGTTCCGCTGCAGGCGCTGAAATCGGACTACGACGCTTTGCCGCAAATCACCGATCACCGGCTGCGGGTGTATGGAGCGATGATCCGCGCACTCGATCGCAACGTCGGTCATGTGATGTCGGCACTGAAGGAAAACGGGCTCGATAAGAACACGCTGGTGATTTTCACCAGCGACAACGGCGGCGCGAATTATATCGGCTTGCCGTATATCAACCGGCCATACCGCGGGTGGAAAGCGACCTTCTTCGAGGGCGGCATTCACGTGCCGTTCTTCATGAGGTGGCCCGCGAAAATCCCGGCCGGCACGAAGTACAATTTGCCGATTGCGCACACGGACATTTTTGCGACTGTCGCGGCGGCGGCAGGCGCGGCCATGCCGACCGATCGCGTGATGGACGGCGTCAACGTGATTCCGTTTGTCACCGGGGCGAGCACGGGAACCCCTCATCAAATGCTCTACTGGCGATCGGGCGCGTACAAGACCTTGCTCGATGGCGAATGGAAGCTGCAGGTCTCGGCGCGGCCGGACAAGATGTGGCTGTTCGATTTGAAGACGGATCCGACCGAGCACAATAATCTCGCGTCGAGCCAGACCGACAAGCTCAAGGAAATGGTGCAGGTGCTGGACGCGATCGATCGGCAGCAGGCCAAGCCGCTGTGGCCGTCGCTGCTCGAAGGGCCGATCGACATCGATCATCCATTGTCGTTCCCGCAGCGTCCTGATGACGAGTACGTGTATTGGTCCAACTGACTCTGTGAGAGGTGCAGCTTGAAGATTTTGAGAAGTCCTGACGCGCGATTTGCCAACCTGCCGGATTTTCCATTCACGCCGCACTACTGCGAGGTGAGGGATTCCGACGGCACTGCGCTGAGGATTCACTACCTGGACGAAGGCCCTCGTGACGCGAATCCGGTGCTGCTGATGCATGGCGAGCCGTCGTGGTCGTTTCTCTATCGCAAGATAGTTGCGAATCTCGCCGCGCGCGGGCATCGCGTCGTCGCGCCGGACCTCGTTGGATTCGGCCGCTCGGACAAACCTGCCGAGCAATTGGATTACACCTTCGAGCGCCATGTGCGCTGGATGAGCGATTGGCTGGTTGCGACGCGACTGACGGACATCACGCTCTTTTGCCAGGACTGGGGCGGACTGATCGGACTACGGCTGGTGGCCGCGTTCCCGGAAAAATTCGCGCGCGTGGTGGTCGCGAATACCGGCCTGCCGACGGGCGAAGGATTCAGCGCCGCGTTTCAGCAATGGCTGGAATTCAGCCAGAGCATTCCCGTCTTGCCGGTCGGGCAGATCGTGGGCATGGGATGCAAGCGCGGCTTGAGCGAGGCTGAGAAGGCGGCGTACGACGCGCCGTTCCCGGACGAATCGTTCAAGACGGGCGCGCGCCGCTTTCCGGCGCTGGTTCCAATTACGCCGCAGCACGGCTCGGTCGCCGAGAACAAGGCCGCCTGGAAAGTTCTGGAAAACTTCCGCAAGCCTTTTCTAACTGCGTTCAGCGACTCTGATCCGGTGACGAAAGGCGGCGAGCAAATTTTTCAGCAGCGTGTTCCAGGAACCAAGGGGCAGAAACACGTGACAATTACGGGCGCCGGACACTTTCTGCAGGAGGACAAGCCGGACGAGATTGCCGACTTGCTCCACGAATTTATCGCTTCAACAAAATAGAGGATGGAAAAAATGAAAGTTGAGAACGCAGTTTACCCGACTGCCGATGGAATCCGCGCGCTGGGGCAGGATACTTCGCCGACGAAGATCGCAATGCTGAACCTGCTCAAGTTCCGCGAAAAGGCGGTGTACAGGGACGGGCGACCCGATAACATCTCGGGCCGCGAAGCGTACATGCGCTACGGCAACGCAATGACGAAAATTGTCGAGCGTGAGGGCGGCCGGATCTTGTTCACCGGCAGAATCGCGGGCCTGGTGATCGGCGAGGTCGAGGGTCTGTGGGACGTCGCCGCGATAATGGAGTACCCATCGCGCGCGGCCTTCCAGCGCATCGTGACCTTGCCGGAAGTGGCGGAGATCGGCGTGCATCGCGAGGCCGGACTCGAGGGGCAGCTGCTGATCATGACGGAGAGCATCTAACGTCAGAGGCTCGGTCGCGGATGGCGCAGGAGGCAAGGGCGAAAGCTGAAACCGCCGATGGACGAATAGTCCGCGGGCACAACAATCGGCGGCGGATTGTCGCGGCGATGCTCGAGCTGGTGCGCGCGGGTGCGATCTCGCCGGGAGCGGAAGAAGTCGCCGATCGCGCCGGCGTGGGCTTGCGTACGGTGTTCCGGCACTTTGACGACATGGACAGTTTGTATCGCGAAATGGCGGAGGCGATGCGGCACGAATTGCAGCCGATTGTAGCGGCGCCGTTCGTGTCGCGAAACTGGAAGGGCAGGCTCGGCGAAATGGTGGATCGGCGCGCGCGGCTGTTTGAGCGTGCGATGCCGTTTAAGAACGCAGCCGACGTGCATCGGCATCGCTCGACTTTTCTGCGCAAGGACTACGAGACGATGAGAAGCGAGGAACGGGCTGCGCTCGAGGCCGTGCTGCCTGCCGCCATGAGAAACGACAAAGGATTTTTCGAGGCGATCGATCAGGCGTTGAGCTTTTCGACCTGGCAGCATCTGCGGCGCGATCAGAAACTGACTCAGGCGCAGGCCCGCCAGACGGTCGAATACGCGATGCGTGCGCTGGTCGGCGCGGCTGGAAAATAAAGCGGACGCCCCGTCAGAGAGCGCCCATCTGCTTGAGAGTTTTTTCAGCTTCCGACGCGACCGTAGGATTCTTCGCACTGTCGCCGAGCGCAATCTTCAGATACTTGAGGGCATCGTCGCGTTGACCGGTTTGCGCGAGCAGCTCGCCAATTCTAAGCGCGGCGAAAGAGTTGTTGGGCTCTATCTGGTATGCCTTGCGATAGTAAACCAGCGCGTCGTCGGTCTTGGGCGGCGAAAATGACATATACGCCTCGCCGATATTCAGATATGCGCTGACCTGGTTAGGCTGATACTTGACGAGTTTTTGATAAACCTTGACGACATTGTCGAAATCGGATCGCGAGTTGTAGTAGAGGCCCAGATAAACGTACGCGTCCTCGTCCGCCGGAGCGATGTCGGTGGCTTGCCAGAGCAGCTTTACAGCGGCGTCGCTGTCGCTCATTTTGATTGCGGCATCGACCAGCGCGCGCGCCTTGAGTGCGTTGGCGTCCTGCGACTGCGCGGAAAATGGAAACGACGCGAGCGCAAGCACCAGGACGGCGAAGAGAGTGAACGATTTCAGCGCGGTTCGATCTCGCATGGCATCAGGTCGTGCATAGAACTCAGCCTCTAAATGGTGGCATGAAAGGGGCGCGATGCAAAGGTATCATGTGTCCGCGATGGGCGGTTGCTTCGACGTGAAAAAGGAAATTCAGGGAGACCGGTGAAAACGCATCGTTTCATGGCCAACGGGCTCGCGCTGAATTGTCTTGACTATGGCGGCGACGGCAAGCGCCCGCTGTTGTTCCTGCATGGTGGCTCGGCGCACGCGCATTGGTGGGACTTCGTCGCGCCGGCCTTCGTGGAAGATTTTCACGTGCTCGCGCTCGATCAACGCGGGCACGGCGAGAGCGATTGGGCTGACGAATGGGCGTATGGTTCGCGGCATTACGTCTCGGATCTGGATCAAGTGATCGACGGATGGGGATTTGGCGCGCCGATTCTGGTTGGACATTCGATGGGTGCGCATAACGTACTCGCCTATGCGGCCGAACACAGCGAAAAACTGCGGGCGATCGTGGCGCTCGATCCACCGCCTGACTACACGGAGCGGGCGGTCGAATTTCTCCAGTCGATTGCGGAAAAGCCGGCGCGCAGATTCGATTCGCTCGACGAGGCCGCGCGGAATTTCAAGGTTCTGCCGCGAGAGACGCTCGCGAAGAAAGAAATCCTGGAGCACGTGGCGCGCAGCAGCTTCAAACGACACCAAGACGGTGCGTGGATACACAAGCTGGACCGGCGCACGATGATTCGCGAACCGTCTCGCGTATGGAAGTCGTTGCATCGGATTACGTGCCCCGCGCTGATCGTCAAGATTACGAAGAGCCCATTGCTTGATCGCGAGGTAGCGAAAAAAATGGTCGCGCAGTTTGCGAACGCGCGGCTGGCGGAAATCGACGACTCGTATCATCACGTGATGCTGGATAATCCAACGGCGCTGATCGAAGTAATTCGAAGTTTTGTCGGCGAGTTTAAGTGACGGCGCCGCACAGCCATCTGCTCGAAGGCTCGCCGCGGCTCCATTACCTGGAATGGAATCCGGCCGGGAGGCGCACGATTGTCCTCCTGCACGGCAACTCGGCGAATGCGTGGTGGTGGGAACCGCTAGCCCGCGCGATCGCGCCGGACTACCGGCTGCTCGCGCTCGACCAGCGCGGGCATGGCGACAGCGAGTGGGCGCGTCCGGCGGCATACTCGCCGACGGATTACGCGAACGACATTGCGAGGTTCGTCGCGCACGTGACGGCCAATGCGGAAAAGCCGGTTGTCGTGGGTCACAGCATGGGCGGGCTGAACGTGCTGGCGTTTGCGCGGCGGCATCCGGAAAGCGCGCGCGGCGCGATGGCGATCAACGTCGCAGTCACATCGAGCCGCGGGCGTGATCGATATCTGCGGCGGCTGAAGGCGTTGCCGGTGGTGACGTATCCCGATCTGGCGACAGCAAAGGCGCGTTTCCGTCTGATGCCGAACGAGGGAGGAATCCCGGTCGAAGTAGTGCATGAGATCGCGGAAAAGAGCCTGGCGCGGACGGAGGAAGGGCGGTGGACGCTCAAATTCGATCGCGAAAGTTTTCTCGGCGGCGACGGGCTGGCAGTGCTCGAGACGATCAAGGAAATCAGGATTCCCACGATGCTGGTGCGCGCCGAGCACAGCCGCATCATGACAGCGGAGGCGGCGGAGCAGGCGCGTGCTTCGAATCCGAAGGCGCGGCTGGTGACGATTGCCGACGCACATCATCACGTGATCCTCGAGAAGCCGGATGCGGTCGCGCGGGTGATCGAAGAGTTCGCGGCCAGCTTGTGACGCGTTATAGGTCGCGTTCCATTTTGCGGTGTGCGATGCCGGCCTCATCGAAGACGCCGCCCACCGGTCTGAATCCTTCCTTGAGATAGAAGCCGTCGGCGGTAAGCTGCGCGTGCAGGATTGCTTTGCGGAATCCGCGCGTGCGCGCGCGGTCGATCAGGAAGCGCAGGATTTTCTGACCGACGCCGGTTTTCCGCAGCTCCCGCAGAACCGCCATTCGGCCGATTTTCATTTCGCCGCTGCCATGCTCGACCATCCGGCCGCATCCGACCGCGACGCCGTCGAGAATCGCGAGTGCGTGAAATGCGCGCGCGTCGTCGGCGTCCATTTCAATTTCTTCGGGCACCTGTTGCTCTTCGATAAAGACGCGGCGGCGAATCGCCCAAGCTCGTTCCATGTCCGCGGGCGTTTCGATCGCGATCACTTTGATGCGAGAGCTTTCATCCACGGGCGATTGACTAGCGCGCGATGGAGGCAGCGTCAAATCCTCTTCGAGGTAAAACCGGGGCTGTGATACGCTCGCGGCAATGGCAAAGCCGAGCGAGAGCGCAAGCGACGACGAGACTCGGGAAGCCGCGCGAACGATCCTGGCGGCGCGATACGCGATCGCGCTCACGGGTGCGGGGATGTCGGTCGAAAGTGGAATACCGCCGTTTCGTGGACCGGGTGGGCTGTGGACCAAGTACGGTGAGCCGCCGATGAACGGCTTTCAACGTTTCATGGCCGATCCGAAAAAGGCTTGGGAAGAACGGCTCAGCAAACGCAACGACGAACTTTACAAACCGCTCGCGGTTGCGAAGCCGAACCCAGGCCATCTCGCTCTGGTCGAACTGGAGCAACTGGGAGTGCTGCGGTTTGTGATTACGCAGAACGTCGATGACCTGCATCGGCAGGCGGGGCAGAAGGCGCTCGCGGAAATTCACGGCAACTGGACTTTGATCCGATGCCTCGATTGCAGGACGCGGTTTCATGGCGACGCAATAAGCCTCGAAGACGCTGCCGCCGGCGTGTCCGCGATGCGAAGGATTGTTGAAATCCGACACGGTTTCGTTCGGCGAGCCGATTCCGACCGACGTGCTGAACATGTGCGCGGATCATTCGGCGAAGGCGGACCTGGTAGTCGTGGCGGGGACCTCGGCGATGGTTTATCCAGCCGCGGGATTTGCGCTCGAGGTGAAACAGCGCGGCGGGACGCTCGTCGAGGTGAATCTGTACGAATCGGAACTAACGCCGATATGCGATGTCAGCCTGCGAGGCGCATCGGCGGACGTGCTGCCGCGGCTGGCGAAGGCAGTTGGAGAGATTCGCCGAGAGAGTTTGTCTTAGAAATTCCTGCCTGGATGTAGTCATCCGAAGGTTTAGGCGGCGGAGTTGCCGAACCCGCGCGCCGGCGGAGGAGCAGCATTTCGTCGGTGCCGTCCAGCGAGGTTGGGTTCGATACCATAACGATTTCGAAGCGGTTTCTCTTCGACGCGGGGAGTGCGTCGAAGAGCGTGCGCCAGGCGATCAGGTACTGCGGTATTTCGGGATCTTTTTGCGAGACGATCGGAATGGTGCGGCGGCTGTAGAAAGCTACGTCGTAGTTGAGTGCGCCCAGGTAGCCGACCGGACTGTCGTCCACGACTTTCATTGCATCCTCGGTAAAGTCCTTGAGCGAGAGGGTGTTGGCGATGGCCGGAACAACAACGACATTGACCGCAACCGTGATGAACACCATCGTGGCCGCGATCGCCGGCACGGTTCGTTCTAAAAGCGGGCGGGTGACGATCAGCCGTACGCCGAGTACGACCACCGCCAGCGGCATCGCGACCGCGAGAACCCAATGATTGCCGACCGTTGCGATCAAGATGCGTGGGAAGGAGAGCGCGCGAATGCTTGCCGCTTGCAGCAGGTCGGCGAACTCGAGCGGCCAGGCGACGAGCATCGCGAGGGCGACCAGGGCGGCGCTGCCGAGCAGCAGCATCGCGAAGCCGGACAATCGCGCGATCCAGTTGGCGACGGCGCGCGCGGGCGCAGGACGCATGATGGACTGCCGGATATAAATCGCGACGAGAGTGGCGAATGCGGGATACAAACAGAGCAGGTATACGCCGCGCTTGCTTTGCGGAAGGTTGTAGAAAATCAGCACCGCGGTGAACCAGACAACGATGTATTTGAGGCGCGAATCGACCGCGACCGGCGCGCGCGCGGCCTGTAAGCCGACGATCGGCAGCACAATTGTCCACGGCAGGAAGCCGGCGAAGAGGGCGAGCTCCATGTAATAGAAGGGATGGATGTGGCCCTCGTGGAAGTCGCCGCCGCCGGCGAAACGGAGCAGGTTTTCGGTCAGGATCTGCTTGCGGAAAAAATCGAGGCCGCCTTCGATGAGCGCCGCGGCGTACCATCCTCCCGCGAGCACAATCACGACGAGCGCGCCCCGAACGAGATTCATCTCGCGAAGAAAGCTCCAGCGCTTTTCGAGAGCGATCCAGATCAAGGCGACCAGGCCCGGGAGAATCAAACCGATGGGGCCCTTGGTCAAAACGGCGAGCGCGATTGCGACATAGAGAAGCATCCGGCGGCGCGTCAAGCCCTCGGCCATGAAAATGAATTCGAAGAACGCGACTTCCATGAAGAATGTCAGCGTCATGTCGACGCGCGCGCCGGTCGCCGCTTGCAGGTACTGAAACGTCGTGGCCAGGATCAGCGCGGCAATGAGCGCGGTCACGTCGTCGAACAAGCGGCGAACGTAGAAGTAGCAAACGATCACGCCGGCGATGGCGAGACCGGCTGACGGCAGGCGCACCGAGAATTCATTCACGCCGCCGGCGACGAGCGAGACGAGCGCGGCGAGCCAGTGCATCAGCAGCGGCTTCGAGGGAATTTCAACGCCGGCGCGCTGGGGCAGAATCACGCCGCCGCCGTGGACGATGTCGAAGACGGTGACGGCCTCGCGCGGCTCGCCCTTGGTGTAGAGCGGGTAGCCACCGAGATTTACGAGGTAGAGGGCGACGCCGAAGATCAGCAGGATAGGCCACGCGTGGCGCGCCTCGGCGATGTACTGGAGCCAATCCGGAGTGGTTGCAGTCTCGGAGTCGGAGCGCGAGGTCTCTTCAGGAAGTTTCAATTTTGAATAGGTAGGGGAAACCTAACCCCTAACCCCTTCCCTCGAGGGAAGGGGAACAATCGCGGAGGGTAGGAACGGCCGCGGAACGGCTAGTATTCGGTTTTGACGCGGGCGCGGCCGATGTCGTCGTAGAGATAAGTGTCGGACGGATTTTCGTCGCGCGTCTTTTTATGCGAGCCGTCGCAAAAGGGTTTGTTCTTCGATAGTCCGCACGCGCAGATATAGATCGGCAGCTCAGTGCCTTCCGGTACTTCGTAGGGAGAGTTTTTTTCGTGTCTGACCATTCGGGCCATGGATAAATCCTCGCGTTGAGTTTTAGTGCGGCGGCACCTGTGGCTCACTTAAGACCAGGCGAGTCGCAGAGTCAAATGTCCGTCACTCGGTGCCGGCGTTGCGTTTCAGGTATTCGAGGATCGACTCGCGCTCGTCCGAGGTCAGCGCGGGCATGCCGGCGGCCTGGATCTTCACCTCCATCATCGTGACCTGCGTGTCCCACATCGCGGCCGTCATCTCATGGGGATTGTACGGTGCGTGGCAATTGCCGCATCGACTTACGTAGAGCTGCGCGTCAGGGCTGGCTGCGTCGGGGAGCGCGGCAGGTTTGCAACCCGCAGCGACGATGGTGAGGAGTGCGAGCGCGAGTGCGACGCGCGAAATTCGGCTAGCCGATTGAGATGCGCGCATCGGGGAAGCGGATGGCAAGCTGGGTGCGGAGGGAACCGATAAGAACGCGGCGGTCATCTTCGTCGAGGGTTACCTTTCGTTCGGATTCCGGACGGAGCCAGATTGGTCCGCGCCGCAATTCGTCGGGTTCGTTTTCGTTGCGCGGCAACAGATGCCAATGCACATGCGGTTCCGAATTGCCGAGACATTCGTAGTTCATTTTCCATGGCTTGACGACGACGGCGATAGCCTCGGCGACCAGGCGCATCTCGTCGGAAAGGAGTCGTGCCGCATCGGCGGGCATCAGGTAGAGCTCGGTCGCGTGAAGCTTTGCGAACACCACACAGTAGCCGCGATAGAATTGCTGATCGCCGAGGATCACATAGCAGCTCTTCAGCTCCGCAACAAAATCGCGGAAGCTGCCGGCCTTGACGCGATCGATCATCGCGCAGATTCCGCAGGCGGGCTTCGCGGACGTCATGAGGGATCCGCGGCCGGGACTGCGACGAGCTTAATGCTCGCGCCTTTGAGGAGCTGCTCGACGGTGTGAAGCTTGTACGGGCGCGCGTAATACACAGTGCGGACGCCGGTGTTGATGAGCACCTTGAGGCAATGGATGCACGGAGTATGGGTGACGTAGATGTCGGCGTCGCGGATTGCGGCGCCGTTACGGGCCGCTTGCGAGATTGCGTTGATCTCGGCGTGGATGGTGCGGTAGCAGTTCTGCTCGATCTCGCCGTCGGGCGTGCGCGACTCGTAAACGAGGCATCCGACCTCGGTGCAATGCGGCAATCCCGCGGGCGAGCCGTTGTAACCAGTCGCAAGAATACTGCGGTCGCGAACGATGACGGCGCCGACCTTGGCACGCAGGCAGGTTGAGCGTTCGGCGACCTCGCGCGTGATAGTCATGAAGTATTGGTCCCAGCTCGGACGTTCGGGCCTGGACTGTCGAGTCGCTTTGTCGGTCGGACTTTCGGCCAATACTGTTCCCCTCGATCGATCAGTTAAATGCGACTCAGATTTTGACACGGCAGAGTTGCCGCAGCATCTGATCGTATTGCGGCATATGATGGATTATTTCCTGACTATGACTATTTTCGTCCGTCGGAATAGGCGCTTCGGGTTGGACGAAAGCGAGTGGCACCGGGCTGAACGTCACGATGAACAATACAACGGTGGCCCACGCAGCGAGAGCGCGGCGAGGATTCAGGGGGGTGTCGCGATCAATGGTAGAGGGATGCCCCAATCCGAGCGCGAGCACCAGCACTGCCCAGAGGAGCCAGCCCCACCATAGATTGTAGCCGAGCGCGAGCGGCACCAGCACCATCAGCACGCACGAGATAACGAACAGCACCGAGATCGTGCGATGGCGGCGCGGGAAAAGCGCATAGACCACGTGACCGCCGTCGAGCTGCCCGACCGGCAGCAGGTTCAGCGTGGTGACGAACAGCCCGAGCCATCCGGCGAATGCGATCGGATGGAGATTTACGTTCACGGTCGAAGGATCGACGCCGAGCACCAGGTGCGAGAGGCCCAGGAACAGGAGCGAGTTGCCGAGTTCGAGACCGCCGGCGGTTTTATCCAGTGGCGTCACGTCGGAGAGATAGAGTCCGATGATCACGGCGGGTATCGCGAGCATCACGCCCGCCCACGGACCGGCGGCGCCGATGTCGAACATCACGCGGCGAGTGCGCGCAGGCTGGCGCATGCGGATGAATGCGCCGAACGTGCCGATGATAAATAGCGACGGCGGCGCCGGAATGAAGTAGGGCAGGGATGCGTTAACGTTGTGATAGCGCGAGGTCAGGTAGTGGCCCATCTCATGCGCGAAGAGAATCATCATCAGGGGAATCGAGAACGAAAGTCCCGAGCCTAGCGCCGCGATCGCGAGAAACGGATGGAAGAAGGAGACCTCCTCGCCATTCATGTACGCGCCGGCGGTGGTGGTAGTCAGGAAGGTGAGCAACAACAGCGCGACGTTCAGCGGCGGAATTCGCGGGCGGTCGAGCGCGCGCGCGGCTGGCTCGGGCGGCGCGCTATAACGCGGAATTTCGGTAAGGACGGTGGGGGTGTCCTTGTGTGTGATTATTTCATCCATTTATTTGCGTATGCCTTTGGGAGCGACCAGAGAAACCGGCGAGCCGGGCCCGGCGGCGAAGTGCATGGCAGCGTTGCCGTCGCGAATCGCGACTTCGAGCAGGCCGAAGCTTCCGAATATTGCGAGAGGAACACCTTCTGGCGCGTCAGCATAGGCGTCGAGTAACCGCATCGCCGCGCCACCTCTGATCCTAACGGAAAGGGATTTGTGGCGAAAGCGAGAGCCGAACTGTTTGGCAACCTGCCGATCGATGTTGCTCACCAGATTGCCGAAGCCGTCCACATAGATCACTTCGCCGCGCACCTCGCGCCCCGACTCCACAGGTCGCGGCAGATTGAGTCGAACAATCGAGCTCGGGCCGAGTGCAGGCCCCAGCGCGGAAATCGGCGTGCCACGCCAGAGGTACGCTGCCGCAGGTGCGAAGATGTCGCGACCGTGAAAGGTAGCACTCACGTTGGTAAGACGATGGCTGCGCGAAGTAAGTTTCACGACTCGCTTGATACCCGCCTGAGTGGCGGCGAGCCAGAGCAGGCCGTTGTCGGGTCCGACGAAGCGGGCGCCGCTATGAGTCTCGATGGCAATCGGCGCGCGCGCAGTTCCAACGCCCGGATCGACAACCGCGAGAAATACAGTTCGCGGCGGGAAGAAGCGCCAGGACTCGCGCAGAGCGAGTGCGCCAGCCACGATGGATTGCGCGGGGATGCCGTGGGTGATGTCGATGACGACGGCTCCGGGAGCGATCGACGCGATCACGCCCTTCATCGCACCCGTATAATGGTCGCGGTAGCCGAAGTCGGTTATGATTGCCAGCGGGAACGGGCGTCGCACGAGCGTCGGCATCGCGAATAGTAGATGCGAAATAGCCGCGTCGCGCAATTTCCCGAAGCCGGCTCGCAACACGCGTCGAACAGATCCAGATCAATGAAGCGCAACTTTCTGCCGGATGGCTGGCAAGCACAGGCTGGGGTAGTCCTGCTGATTGCTGTGGCGGTCGGCACGATACTACGCTTTTTTCGACTCGGCTCGCGCGAGTTGTCGATTGACGAATCGCTTTCGTGGGCCGAGTCGTCAGGGCCGAGAGTGGCCGACGTTTTGCGCACACAGCATCAACTGGATTCCGGCAAGTTCCCGATTTACGAGCTCGCGCAACACGGATGGATGCAGATTTTCGGCGAGAGCGAGGCGGCGATGCGCGCGTTGCCGGCGCTTATCGGCTCGCTGTCGATCGTGCTGGTGTTCATCCTGGGCGTGGAACTGATGTTGGCGGTCAGGGGAAGCCCGAAGACCTCGCCTCCCGAGCCGCGCTCGGCCGTCTCTCCCGCGAAAGAACGGGAGCGAAATGAGGAGGGCGGCATCTACATGGTGGCGGCTGCGTGCGCGCTACTCTTTGCGGTTGGGCTTCCGTCGGTCGAAATCGCGCGCCAGGCACGGATGTACTCAATGATGCAGGCGTGGATTCTCGCGCAGGTGATCTTCCTGGTCCGTGCATGGCGCCAGGGCGGGTTGGCGAACTACGCCGGTCTCACAATTTTTTCAGCGATCGCAGTGGCCACGAACTTTACCGCCACGCTGGTGATCTCGGCCGAGGTGTTGTGGCTGATCTATCTGGGGTTCGCCCGCACACAAAGCGATGAAGAGTCGGGAAGCGCTGAACCATGGATGATGGGAGCCGCACTCGTCGTCGCGATGTTGTTGCTGCTGCCTTTTCTTGCCGGTCTGCGATACGGGGTCGAGGGCGTGCAGCGTGGCGACTACGACTGGATCAAGCCGCCGGGGCGGTGGGAGCCATTGGCTACGTTCGAGAGCGGACTCGGTAGCTGGCCGTTCCTGCTTTTCGCGCTGTTCGCGATCATGGGTGGGATTCGGCTGTGGCGCTCGCACAAAGATGTCGCGGCGCTGCTGATCCTCTGGATCGGGCTGCCGCCGATCGTTCTGTTCGCGGGATCGTACTTGGTTACTCCGATGCTGGTAACGCGTTACCTAATATCCTCTTTCGTTCCTTTGTTCATACTCACTGCAATAGGCATTGAGGCTTTACGTGCGCGAAGTTACCGCGCAGTCGCGATACTCGCGATAGTAAGTCTCTCTATATTGCGGGTGTCGTCGGATCTGAGGCCGGGAGATAGTCGGTGGCGCGATGCGTGTGAGATAGCGCTCACTAGAGCGGGTTCGGAGCGGCGCATCGGCGCATTTCACGAGTACTATCTCGTTTCCTATTACATTCCCGCAGCGGAGCGGGACAGTGTAGAAGTGGTTCGAGTTCCCCTTCATGGAGTTGAGGGAGAAGCGCCGCGAGTGGTGGTCGTTTCGCCAACGGCGACGCCTGCGCAAGTCGCCGAGATTCGCCGGGACTATCCGCTACTCGTGGCGACTTTCAAAAATGTGATCGTATTGTCGCGGGTCCCAGCGGACACGCAGAATGCGCCTGCGGCTAATCGCGCGGCGCGACCGAAACGTAGCGGTTGCCGCGTTCATAGAACCGCCATCGCTTCGATGCCCAATGGCCGGCGTAATCGACGTTGATCCTTGACGAGCGGCCGATGCGTCCGACCGGGAGTTCCGAGTGCTCCAGGTAGAGCCGTCCACCGCATAAGTCCCGTCCATAGTCGGCGCCCGTAATAGCCAGTGCATTAGTCAGTTTGCCGGGGCCATTAGTCAGTTCACGGGAATCGGGCGGTTTGCGCCGCCGCCGCGCCATCAAAGCGATACCTCGCAGCGGCTCGATGGCTCGGATCAGTACAGCGTGCGGCTTCCCATCGGCAGTAGTCACAAGGTTAATCGCCCAACTGATTCCGTATAGCAAGTACACATAGGCGTAGCCCGGTGGTCCATACATCGCGGCGGTTCGTTTGGTGAGTCCGCGCGCGCTATGCGCGGCGAGATCGAGCGGGCCGCGATATGCTTCGACCTCCACGATTCGGCCGGCCGCAGTACCCTGGGCGGTGCGATGGACGAGAACTTTGCCGACGCATTCGCGCGCCACGAGCAGGACTGGGCGGGCGTAAAATTCGCGCGTCAGCTTCCGCGACTCACTCATCGCGACTTTTTTACTGCAACTGCGGAAAGCAGGGCAACTCGGGCGTCAGAGTGTAGCTGTACGCTCGTCCGCGCCATGTAAATTCGCCCTGTGCGGTGCCGAACACTTGTCTAATCGTGTCGGATTTCTGACTCTCGTCGAGGCTGTCGGTCTGGACTGGGGCGTAGGAGAGGAAGTGGCTGGACCCGGGCGTAAGAGCGGGCTCGAGGGGCGGTTGGAAGTTGAGCTTGTCGAGGCCCGGCTTGGGCGCCCAGCCGCCGGAAGAGGAGTCGGGAGCCCTGACGAAAACCCAACGGTGGTCGGAGCCATTTCCGAGCAGGGTCCATTGGCGGCTCTCGATGGCGCCCTGGTTGATACGAAGTTCTTCGACGCCGGGCGTAGCCGCGACGAGCTGATCGCAATGTTCCTGCAGATCGTCCTTTGGAAGGCTCGCGTCGGTTCGAAGGGCAGTCTGCTGGTCGGCGTAGGCCTGCAACTGTTGTTGAGTGGGCTGATTCGCGGAGATTGGTTTGGCCCCAAAATGGAAGCATCCAGCGGATGCGAGAGTGAGGCATCCCGCGATGAGCAAAAGAATGGCTCTACGGCGGGGAGGTCGAGAAGCGCGCCGAGCGGCGGGATTAAAGCGGAGATCCATACCAGAGAATTTCTGGTTGGCGGCAGCGAAGTCAATGCCAAGGCAAACAGCGGGATTTGCGCACGCCAGGTCCAGGGCGATTCAATTGACAGTCGGAAGGGCGCTACCTACACTCGCGTCAGAGCGGGTGTAATTCAGTGGTAGAATGCCAGCTTCCCAAGCTGGACGTCGCCGGTTCGACCCCGGTCGCCCGCTCCACGATTTCTCACAGAAGAATCAACTACTTGTGAAGATGAGCGTGTCGCTACTGCTGAACTGAGACGGGGAAGTAGGAGAAGAGCCCGTCCTCTGCCGTCGAGACCCGAACCACCATCCCTCCATCGACGAGATTGGTGTCTCGTGCCGCACTTGACGCTCGCTAGACTGATCGGGAAGAATTGCGTCACGGCGCCGACCGGTCGCCGAGCTGTGGAACATCCGCCCCAGCCGGAGTTCTGTTAGCGAAGGGGAGTTGCCCTCACGGTCGTCGCTTTCACAGGCCATCTCTCAACACCGCGTCGCTGGTGGGACGAAGGTGTAAAGAGGAGGCTTGTCCATGACCAAGCACGGCAGTTTCAAGAAGGTCGTCCGCCGCCACGCTGAGGAAACGGGTCAGCGCTACACCGAAGCGCTCACCGACCTTGAAGGGCTCCAAGCCCGGATGTTTCACCAGCCCGTCGGTGAGCGTCTGGTCGCACATCTCCGCGATCACTACGGCATCGGCGCGGTCGCCGCGACGAAGGCCAGTCAGCATCATGACCACGTCTTTCGCGTTGACCGCAGCGACGGCGACCCGTGGATTGCGCGCGCGTTCTCGCCGGCCCGACCGCGGGCCGGGGTCGAAGGCGATGCCACAATCCTGCGGTTCCTCGAGCGGCACGACTACCCGGCGGAGCGGCTCGCGACCGACGACGCGGTGTCGGCGTTCGACGACTCAACCGTCCTCGTCACCCGATTCGTTCCCGGCGGGCCGCTCCCCATGGCCGTCGGACACGAGGGCAGCGAGAAGTTCGCCATCATGGGTGACCTGCTCGGACGGCTGCATACTCTGCCGTTCGACGTGTCCGCCAGCCGCCCCGGTGGGGCGAGCGGGGATGATCCCAGCCGCGAGGGCAGCCCGCGTCAGGACCTGATGGCGGCGCTCGCGTTCCTCGACGCGGTCGACACGAAGGTCGCTCCGGCCGAGCGCGAGCGATTCGAACGGCTCCGCGATCGGGTGCGCTCGGCCGACGACGGCCAGGGCCTGCCCGAGGCGTTGCTGCACGGCAACCTCCTCCACGCTCCGGATCACGTGATCCGGAGCGAGCAAGGGCCGGTGGCGATCAACTTTAAGGCGGCCGGCCGCGGCCCGCGCCTGGCGGACTTTGCGTGGCTGATGTGGGGCACCTGGGGCAACGCGGACTGGATCAAACTGGCCGTAGACGCGTACCGCCGGCACGTCGAGTTGACCGACGACGAGCTCGAGCGGCTCGAGGCGGTGATGTACATACGGCCGCTGTACCTGGGTTGCTTCAGCTACCGGCGCGACCTGGTCAACGGCCGCCCGCCGAAGGAAGTGTGGGGCTTCGTTAACCCCGAGCACATCGGCGCAATTGCAGCCGCAACCCGAGCCGCCTGCCGCTGATCGGTACTCCCACTGCGCGCGACAAGTTCGATCACCTCGGAACCTATCGCGAGGTCGGCGCTCCTGCCTCGCTGCCCTTCCGTGCCGGACGTGGCCGGTTCGACCCCGGTCGCCCGCTCCACTCATTCACGATTCTTCAGCTGCTGACCTTCGCCGAGTCCGTATACCATCGCGGTTTTGGTGGTGCCAAGTTTGATCCATTCCGCGCAATCGAGCTGCACCCTTTTGTAATACTCTTCAGAGAGCTCGAGCGACTCCTTGCTTACCTCGTCGAGCCGGTCGAACTTGCACTGAAAGGCGAACTCGCCCGATAGCGATTTCTCCAGAGCGCGGCTGCGCCAGATCGCGACAGTCGTCTTACCCTTGAAGTGGTGTCCGAAGTGAATGATGCCCATCGTATTTTGTACTTCTTCGACGGCCACGTTGTTCACCAGCATCATTTTGGTCCGGGGCCTGATGTCTATGCGCTTGAGGGTGGGAAAGGCTTTGGCGATGTCCTCGATGCCGCGGTCGAGCTCGATCTTGGGCGAGGTGAGCACGCATCCATGCGAATAAACGCTGCGCATCCCGCCGAGGCGGTCGCGCTCGAGCAACAGTTCTTCTTTAAACTTTATCTCGTCGTGGCCACCCAATTGCGGACGCACGTCGATGGCGGCGGCATCCTTGAGCTCCGGCGCGCGGTACTTGAAGGTCAGCTCATGGCCGGGGCGGGGCCATCCCTGGTCGTAAAAAGTGCGTTTTCGCAAAATGAAGTGGTTGTTGTAGAGGTCGAACTGCGGAGTGTCATAAAAGAGCACTTCTCGAACCTGGCTGTCGAACGCGTGCTCGTCCACATCAACCTTGATGTGGAGCTTCTTAAGGGTCTTGGAAGCTGCTTCCCAAAATTCGAGGAAACCATTTTTGCTCGTAAAACGATCGGGCTGAAGGAGGATTTTATACTCGCGGTAGTGAACTACGTCGCCAGCGAGATGCTGCGTTTCGGGATGCTTGCTTATGTGCTTGTCCATTGCGGCACTATACTCCTGGAAATTGGCGGAAGCATTGCAGGCGGGATCGTAGTTGGCAGCACAGACTAACGCAATTGCACTTTGGTGCAGCGCCGATGATGGAGAAGGTGGCGCAAGACCGGCGTCGACGAAACCGTCAAGTTCCGGTTGAACCGAACTTCCAGATGAAATTGATGTTGAAGAAGTTAATATTCACGTCCGAGAAGCGACCGGCCACCGTACCCTGAATCGGGTTGGCGCTCTGGTGCAATCCCAGATCGCCTTGCCATTGAAATTCGTAAGCGGCGCCCAGGGTCATCGCCTTGTTAAGTACATACTGCGCACCCACACCATAGCGCCACTGATTTCCGAGCGGCGCGCTGACCGAGCGCGAGGGGCTGCTGACCATCGAGTTGTCGAAATCGAAACCGGTCGAGAGCATCAACAGATCAGACACCCTGATCTGCGTCCCTATCGCTACGTCAAAAGTGTCCTGATAGCGCAAGTTCGTAGTTGCGCTGTGCGGCTTTGCGGAGTTAATGCCGATTCCCAGGTTGCCGAACTGGCTCCAGTTCTGCCATCCCGCATTCGCCATCAGTGCGAACCGGTTGGTGAATTCATGGTAAGCGCTGAACAGCAATGATTGCGGCACCGTCATATCCACGTCGAGACTGGCGCCATAAATTCCGTGCTTCTTGAACAAATGTACGAGACCAGGCCCGAGCCCGGAAAAGTGAGGCACGTCGCTGAAATCCAGGGATACCGGAGTCAGGTATTGAATTCCGAAGCGGGTCTTCGAGTCCGGCTCGACCATGACTCCTATGTCTCCGCCGATGCCGGCGGTCCAATCCCTTAGCGTCATTTGTGCGTCTTCGTTTCTGACCAGAAGAGTGTTGACGCCCACTCGTTCATTCAGATATCCAACCATGATGTTGAAGCCGGCGCCTACGGACAGCCACTTGTTGATCCGATATGCAATCGTAGGCAGAAGGCTACTGCCAAGAATGGTGGCGCCTTGAAGGTAGTAACGTCCAACCCAGTTCTTGTTGTACTCGAGTGCGCCGCCAAAGTAAGTGACGCTCGCGATTCCCAGTTTGAGATCCGGCGTCAGGTTGTAAACGAAGAACGCGCTCGCGCCGGGTAAGGGAACGATAGAGTTGCCACCGTCGGTTCCGCCAGTATTGGTTTGACTGTTAGGAGTGAATACTGAATGCGCGTAGATGGGCTCAACGCCGACCATCAACTGCGTCTCGTCCAGCCGCGTCATTCCCGCGGGATTGGTGAACACCGTCGATGCGTCCTGCGCGCGGGCCGCGTAACCGGCGGACGCCAGCCCCAGGTCGGGAGTTCCTATCTCGGATAGAAAAAAACCGCCCGCTCGTGCCGTGCTAGACCATACAATCGACGCGAGCAAAGAGATTGTGATCGCCTGCAAAATGCCCTTGCGTAGCATCGGCCCAGCCCCCAACCGTACGCGCCTTGTCTCACTCGACATGGCTCTCACCCCTCCTAGACTACGACATCGGCGAACAGCGGCATCCTTGTGCTATTGCCAGCCTACTACCCGGAGCACTTCATTTGGACATGAGTACTTTGCCGGTTGTGCTATCGATGTTGAACAGCCAGAAGGCTGTCACGTCCTCCTCCAGGATCATCGCGACCATACCGACGCCCGGTGCAAAAAGGTTATAGCCGGTGTTCTGCGTATGAGCCGGTCCAACTCTGCCTTCGCAGTGTACGCGGAATAGTACCGCCGGAAAGGTTCCAGCTGGCACCGTTACCTGGTACGTACCGACATATGTGTAGGTGCCGTTGAGCGATCCTGAGTATCTCTGGTCGCTCGGGTCGTCCAGATAGTTCACCGAGACCTGCTGCGTGTAGCTACGGGTCTCTCCCGGTTGCATGCCCTTAGGGATGAAGGGATTGGCGGGAGTTGTGACGACTACCACGCCTTCGCCCGCGTCGGTGAGAGCGGCCATTATTATGTCGCCTTGCTCGGTCTCGCGCATAAAGCCCGCCAACGAGGGGGTCATCTGAAACCGCCAAGCCTTCTTTCCGCCGGGGCGTCTGGCCTTCCAAAGCCCAAGCGTCTGGACGGTCCCGGCGTGAGGCCCCGCGACGACCTGGAACTGCTGTGATTTCTGTTCAAGCGGGAAGTAAACGGACGGGTCGCTGATGGGGCTGCTAGGCAAAGGGGTACCGACTACTCCGGGCCCAAGCTGAGCGGTTATA
Organism: uncultured delta proteobacterium; assembly: GCA_963711565.1. Classification (GTDB taxonomy): domain Bacteria; phylum Desulfobacterota; class Binatia; order Binatales; family Binataceae; genus Binatus. The sequence goes on from CAVQEQ010000004.1 coordinate 703,513, forward strand.
TTTTGCTGATCCTCGGGCGGCAAAGGCAGCACAACACCCTGAGCGCGCGCAGATCCTGAGGCAAGCAGCAGAAGGCTCAGCGTTGCAGTCAGAATTGTTCGCATTGCGATTCGATTTTCCATTACTTTCCCCTAGCAGGCTGTTGAAAAGTAATTTTCAACGCCCGCTCCCTCTCTCTTGTCTCCCCCAAAGGGGGAGATGTTGTAGGTAAGAAGACATCTTCTACGCAGAGTGTTGAAGCGCTTGAAATCAAATCCACGAGTTGCATCGAGTTCTTCAACACCCTGCTACGGCGTCTGATCCTGAATTACGATGTTGATGCGGCGATTCTGCGCGCGCCCTGACGGGCTGTCGTTCGACGCGACCGGATGATACTTGCCGAATGCGACGGCGGACAGTCCGTTCGGATCAAGCCCTTGCTCCTCCAGATAGCTCACGACCGAGATTGCGCGGGCGGCAGACAGGTACCAGTTGTTCGGAAATCGACTCTTCAAGGGCTCCAGGACGACTTCGTTGTCCGTATAGCCTTCGATCACAATCTGTTTTCCGGCAACACCTTGAAGAGTAGGAACGATCTTGTTCAGCTCTCGTTTTCCGTTCTCACTTAGTTCCCAACCACCTTCCGGGAACAGAATTGCATTGACCATAGTCACCTGCAACCGATTCTGCAGCTGCTTGACTTCCACCTGGTCGGCGCTCACTTCGGCCTGCAGATTCTGGTTGAGTTGCTTGTAGGTGTTGTCCATGTAGGTCAAGTGTTGTACCTGCTGGACTTCCTGGTTGTACTGTTGCTGCGGCACACAGCCTGCCACGAGCAGTAGAGCCAGCAGTGCGACGAGTTTTCTGTCCCTCATTTGATCCTCGATTCAGAAAGTTGATAGCTTCTAATTATCGTCACGCGGTCCGGGCGACGCGCGGCCTATGATAGGCCGCCCGTCCAAGTTGCCAGTTGAGCTATTCGCCTTCGTGCTGCTTGATCGCTTCGTCGATCTTGGTCTTTATCGCCGACAGGTTGAAAGACGCGGGCGCTTGCATAGGAGGATAGTCGATCGCGGTCATCGCGAGCTTGCCCACGTATTGTTGCACCATCACGAAACGCCAGAATTCACGCGCATAGAAATCGTTCAAGTAGCCTCCACCCATATCGTTCGTGGTTTCACCCCGGACAGCCGGCGTGCGCTCGAACGGGTCTTGCCGGAGGTTTACGATGGTAGGCATGTCGGTTGAAACCTTCTCGCCTGGCCAGCCGTATGGCTGCTGGTAGAACTGGTACTTGAAGTCATCGATGCGGACGGCGCCCAGTTGTGCGCCGCCGAAATAGAAAATCTCGTGGCGTTTGGACGGCCCTGTGCCGTTCAGCAGAGCGAGCTGGTTGTAGCCGTCGAGGTGATTCTTGTATTCACGATCGCCGAGGGTCACTCCCGTCAAGAGCTGCTTGGTAATGTCGGGATTGCCGGCAGCCGCAGCGAGCGTGGGCAGCCAATCGAGCCCGGAGAAGATGCCGTTCTCGACCGCGCCAGGCTTGACGTGTCCCGGCCAACGGACAATCGCAGGAACGCGGAAGCCACCCTCAAAAACAGTGCCCTTGGTGGCTCGGAAGGGCGTCATGCCGCCGTCCGGCCAGGTGAAGACTTCGGCACCGTTGTCGGTGGTGAAAATCACGATGGTATTGTCAGCCTCGCCGATGTCTTCGATATGCTTCAGGATCTCGCCGACGCTATCATCCATCTGCGCCATGCCGGCTTCTTCTACATTGTAGTTATCCTTTGCGTCCATGATGGCCTGGTACTTCGGCGGCAGGTAGGTAAAGACGTGCATGCGGGTGGTGTTATGCCAGATGAAGAACGGCTTGCCGTCGCTCTTGGCCTTGTCCATGAAGCGGTTGGTGTTCTGGACTAGCACGTCGTCGAAAGTTTCCATGTCGTACTTGGCTTTGCGACCTTCCTGCCAGTTCTGCATGTCCTTCATATTGGGAAATGGGGCCAAAGGTCCCTCATCCACGATCTTCTGTTTGCCGACCTTGCCCCAGCGCGGCATAACGGTTGCGTCATCAGTCTCGGACGCCCAGCAGTGCGTTAGGTTGCGCGGTCCAGTCTTGTCTATCCATTCCTGCGGATAGTCGAACCAATACGGATCAGACATCGCGTCGAGGTGGTACAAGTAGCCGAAGAATTCGTCAAAGCCGTGTACGCATGGCAGGTACTTGTTCAGATCTCCGAGATGGTTTTTCCCGAACTGGGCAGTTTCGTAGCCCTGCGCCTTTAGAACGGTGGCGAGTGTGACGGCTCGATCCGGCAATCCTACGTCCGCCCCGGCCTGCCCAACAGTCGTTAAGCCCGTCCTGATAGGCAGCTCGCCAGTAATGAAGTTGGCGCGCCCAGCCGTGCAGCTTGCTTCGGCGTAGTAATCGGTAAACATCATGCCCTGGGAGGCAAGCTTGTCGAGGTTAGGCGTCTTCCCCGACATGATTCCACGATGATAGGCCCCGATGTTAAACCAACCAACGTCATCGCCCATGATGACTACGATGTTGGGTTTCTTGTCCTGAGCCCAGGCCGAGTGTGCAGCCGACAAGCCGACTATCGCGCCTACAATTAGTGCGGTCGCGAAATATTTAGTGTTGCAAACACGCATAGAATGCTCCGTATGTTGTGGGCTCCCGGGGCCCTTTAAAGAACAATCCTAGCTCTGCGTTGCCTTTCCCTGCAGTTGCAGGATGCGATTTGGAATTTTCTGCGACCAGTAGTCCATCGCGTTCTGCGCGTCGCCCCATTGGAATGAAGCTGCGCTCTTGATACCCATGCCACCGGCGCGCTGATCGACTGCTTCGGCTAGCAGTTGGCCAGTGACGGAGTCAGTCAGCTTCATTTCGGCTTCGGCCGATCCTACAAACGCGTAGCTGTCAGTCGCCATCGACTGAGCAAGGTTGAGCACGCGGGCTTGCGGAACAATTACCGAGATAGTGCGCAGGCCAGGAACCGCAGTCGTCGCGTCCATCAGCGCCACCCGCAAGGTCATCACGCCGGGACCCGGCTGATCGACAAGGGTGAAGCTCTTGGACAGGTTGGTCTGGAGTTGGTTGTAGAAGTATTCGGTCAGCGTAGCCTGGTCTGCTGCCGATACTTTCGAATCGGCGGCGGCCCAGAACTCAACCGGCATCAGCTGTATCTTGGTATAGCTGCTCCATTGAGCGTTTGGATTAATCCACGCTAGCGCGGCGCCACCCTCCGGGCCGGGCGCCAACCTCGACGCATCAGGACCGAGAAATCCCGTGACTGCACTGGGCAGCGGTCCCCCCGATTCCACTGCTTGTGCAGCCGCCGGCGCGCTCGCAACCGTCGTCGAGCATCCCGAGGTGAACAGCGCTGCAGCCAAACCTGCCGCGGCGAGGCCGGTTACCATCTTCTGTGCCAAATTTTTGGTGATCATTCATTTCCTCCGTAATCTTGGCTCTTGCCAGTTCAATAAGTTTCCGAAACCAAAATCTCACGCTCTATTGCTGTGCAGACTGGACATTCCAGCCCTTGTCACCCAGTTGCTGACGCGCGAGTGGCGTCATTCCGCCGGTGATCAAAAGAACTCGGTTCTGCATTCCCAGCAATTGGGGATCAGTCGCAAATCCCGCGATGCGCTGGGTCCATGACAGGTAATCGACTGGGGCCGGCAGTATAGTGGCTCCGTTCTGATCGTTTGCAACCAGCACTCCCGGAGCCTGAATCGCCGCGATAGGAGCTTGCCGCTGGCCCCATTGATTAAGCATGTGCAACGAAGTGACGAGAAACCGCGCCTGGTATTCGGTCATTACGTTGCCAATAGCGACAGCCGCCGCGTGACGCCCCGGGATGTGGCCGAGCGCCTCGAGCTCTTTGACCGCGTCAACTTGCACACTCAGCGGAATCGCGGTGTTGGTGCTGAAGGTTACTATCTCTTCCTGCGATAGACCAAAACTCTTCAGCTTCTTTTGAACAAGGATGATGAGGTCTGCTCTCGGTGTCTGATAGACGAGGTCGTTGGTGACTGTGACGGCGGTGATAATTATTGAACCCGGCACTGCCATCATGGCCGCAGACACCGTCATGCGGGCTGAGAACATGACCCATGCAACGTGGTTCAGCTTCTTGGTGAGAATCGGATCGGAGCTGTACGGATCGACGTGCAGCTCATGCGCGAGCTGGCGACGCACCTGGTCATAGCCCAGTGCGGTGAGGGTAGCATTGCCGGCCTGACCGGCGGCTTTGCCGCTGCCAAAGGAATTCGCAGCCGACGAAGCTATTTGTCCGGCGCCGAGACTTACTCGGCCAAACAAATCTCCAACTCCACCCGGCAGCCCGGTAACCGTATCCATCGGATGCATTACCATGTTCGCAGCGGCATTCACGGGACGTAAGGCGCTGCTGGCCAGTGCCTGGGCGAACACGCTGCTATTACTCATACCATCGAGCTGAACGATCGCCGGAATCTCGGATAGGCGTATCTTCAGCATATCGAGGCTTTCGACGTAGTAAGTACCGGCGTCGTCATGAAAGACACTCGGGTCGGCCACGATGGTGTATTGACCCATTGCGCCATTGGTGGGCGCCTGTGGTTGAACCGAAAATCCTTGCCCCGAGAGAGGAGTACCGGGCATCAAGTCGGCCACATTGACGATCGGCGGCTCTTCGTACTGTCCTCCGACGGCTATTTGCGGCGGTTGTACGCTCGCCATCGGCGGAGGCGGCGCCTGTCCGATCGGTGCCTGCACGGCTTGGTTGGGCGCAGGAGGAGTTGTCTGAGAGCAACTCACCAGCAAAAGTCCGGCGAGTAGAACAGATAGCAAGCTCGATGCGCCCTTCATACTTCTGTAGTTCAGATTCATTCTCTCCTCAGAGTGCTTCTTTTCACTGCCGCGTTTCTGAATCGGCGCGCTTGCAGTTCTACGCCAGCGGCTGTCGCCTCCGGTCTGTTTTGTAACCCACCGCCGCGAACGACGTATGACATTTCGGCTTTCACTGGCTCGCCCAAGATTCGTCCATTTCTCCGGGGAGCGATATTGTACTTTGGTACAATAGCCGGGCGGAGCGCGTGCGATGCACAGTGTTGTTGCAAAGAACCGTGCGGCTGACGGGCGATCCGTTCACGCACGGAGGCGGTATCGTCAGTTGTGGAAAAAACCGGCGGCCACAGTGATTGTGGTAGATGATGACGCGTCCGTCCGCCGGGCGCTGCGAAGCCAATTGCAGATTATAGGATTCAACGTACTGGACTTTGAAAGCGCGGAAGAGTTCCTGGCGAGCGAAGTTCCAACTGACGACGCATGTTTGTTGCTGGACGTTTACATGCCGGCGATGACGGGGATCGAACTATGCCGGAAATTAACGGAGTCAGGACGGCGCCTGCCGACTATTCTGATCAGCGGCCGTGACGATCCGCAGACCAGGAAAATGATGCACGCGGCGAACCCGATCGCGAGCTTGCTCAAGCCGTTCGACGAAAAAACCCTTCTGCGGGCTATTAGGAAGGCGCTACCCAATCAGATGAAATTGCCGCATTAAGTGCCATCGGCGGCGCTATAGTGGCAAACAGTCCATTCATTAAATCCCGGTGAACCCCGATTTGCCGGTCTCCCTCAGCGATTTGCTCTCGCTTTCTTGTGAATCCATATTGTATGGTTTCGTGCCGAGAGGATCAGTTCCGCCGCCGCTAGAATTTCCCTATCCCGGTCCGGATCCCAGACAGGGCACGGTTTCCGCTTTTCGCGTATATGCAACGTCGAGCCACCAGTGCCACAATCGAGCCAAAGCGCGACAGAACGGCGCGCGTCGGCCGCGAACGTCGGGAGGCTGCGCGCTTCGAATCACTTGTCGGCGAACTATCGGCGGCGATGGCCCGAGTGCCAGCCGAGGAAGTCGATGTCGAAATCGAGCGATGGTTGGGGAAGATCTGCTTGGCCCTGGACCTGGACCGGAGCGCCGTCTACGAGCGCGATTCGCCGGACGATCCGGTACGTGCAACGCATACCTGGGTTAGACCGAATTTTCCCGCCTTTCCACGAAACTATGATCCGGAGAAGCTCCTTCAGCGAAGTACCCAGTTGGTCATGTCGGGAAAAATGCTTGTGTTCGCACGTCCAAGTGAGATTCCAGCTGAAAACAGAGATACAAGGCGCTTTGTAGAGCGATACGGACCCAAGGCTTCCGCGGCGATCCCGATGTGGGCCGGTGGCAAAGTCATCGGAGCGGCGACTTTCGGCAAGTTTCGATCAGCTCGGAAATGGCCGCTTGAGGTGCTCGATAACCTCGCGCTGGCGGCGCGACTGTTCGGAAGCGCGATCGAGCGCAAGCAAGCCGAGATTGCAATCGGGGCGGTTCGCAGTGAGCTCAGGTTCGCTTCGCGGCGCAATTTGATGAGCGAACTGGTCGCTTCGCTGTCGCATGAAATCAACCAGCCGCTGGGCGCGATTTTGAGCAACCTCGGCGGTCTCGCGCGCTTGCTTGCCCGGGGAAATCCGGAGCCCGCGATGGCTCTGGAAGCAGTCAACAACGCAGTTGAAGACACCAAGCGCACGGCTGAAATCGTCCGCCGAATCCGCTTCATGTTCAAGCGACACGTCGAGCACAAGACCGCGATTGGCATCGGCGGATTGATCGACGAAGTGGTTAAGTTGACTGCCGGCGAGGCTTCCGTCCGGAAGATCGCCGTGCAGGTCGAGATCTCGCCCCCTGGTCAGCGGGTTACTGGCGACTCGATCCAGCTGCAGCAGTGCGTGTTAAATCTCGTGATGAACGCATTCGATGCGATCACAGAGGCCGGGCCTGCTCGACGCGACGTGGCAATCAAGGTGGCTCCGGAAAAGATCGGATGGGTCGGGGTGAGCATATGCGATAGCGGCACCGGAATTGCCCCTGCCGTCGCGAAACGTCTGTTCGAGCCGTTCGTTACGACCAAGAGCGAAGGAATGGGATTGGGCCTGCTCGTGACCCGATCGATAGTGGAGAGCCACGGCGGCAGAATCTGGGCATCGCCGAATCCCGACCAGGGGACCACGTTTACGTTCACGCTCCCGGTCGCACAGACGAAACGAGCTGGTGCATCGAGACGCATCGGCTGAACGTATCGTACAGGGGGTCATCAACCCCGGTGTCTGTTTCGTTGAGGCGTTCAGTTGGAGTGAATCTGGAGGATCCCGGCCATTCGCACCAGGTCGGCCAGCGAGCTGGCGCGCATTTTGTTCATTACGCTTGCGCGATGCGCCTTCACGGTTCGTTCGGTTGTTCCCAGTTCAGCGGCGACTTGCTTGTTCAACAAGCCGGAGATTATCAGTGCGAAGACTTCGCGTTCGCGAGAGGTCAGGGAGCGTTGCAGCGCTTCAAGTTCGATGAGCTGCGACCGCTCGGCGCGCCGTTTGCGCGAAAGATCGGCGCCTCGGGCGATGGAACTCAGCAGGGCTTGATCGTCAACCGGCTTTTCGAGGAAATCCACTGCCCCTTTTCTCATTGCGTGCATCCCGAGAGACAGATCGCCGCGACCGGTGATGAAAACGATAGACGCGTACGGAATGGTGCGGTTGAGTTCCTCCTGAAGCTGGAGCCCGTTCATCTTCGGCAGATAAACGTCCGCCACGACGCAATCGAATTCTTTTGCATCGGGAGCCTCGAGAAGTTCCTCGGCCGATGTGTAAGCGGTGACCTCAAAGCCAGCGGTGCTGAGTTGGAACGACAGGGCCTGCCGCGCGCTCTCGTCGTCCTCGATAATGGCGACCCTGATCTGTTTAGTGGTCGGATCGGTGATGTCCCCGACATCTTCCGATCTTCCAATTTGAGGTCCAACGCGAGTCCTGGCGATCGGCACTATTCTTCCTCCCCAAACACTTCCCGATGAGATCTGACGAATTAGTCCAAATCGTTGACGGAATCGAGCAATTGGACTTTGGTCACATATTAAATTCGATCACTGGCCACGGCCCAGAAGATTATTCTGAAGAGTTGAAGGTTGAGCAAGAAGAAAAAGCCTCGGAACAAGCGGTCAATCGCCGGGGCCACCGGAAAGATCGCGGCGCGAGCGCAACCTTCCGCAGCGTCACCAAGGTTTCGACTGCGGCCCTTGGCGTGGCTGCTGCCAATAGTCGCGCTGTCAATCGTCGCGGTCGTGTTCCTGACTCGGCGGACGCACGAATCCGTAAGCCCGGTCGCGACGATACCGCCCGTGATGCTCGATGCTAAATTCGTCGGTGCGGCCCAATGCGCGACCTGTCACGAGCAAGAGAATGCGCTCTGGCGCGGATCGCATCATCAACTGGCGATGCAACCGGCGGTGGATTCAACGGTCCTGGGCGACTTCAATCATGCGAGCTTCGATAACAACGGCGTCACGTCGAGCTTCTACCGTAGTGGCTCCAAGTTCATGGTACGTACCGACGGCCCGGACGGCGCCCTTCATGACTACGAAATCGAGTACACGTTCGGCGTTTATCCGCTGCAACAATATCTCATCGCGATGCCGGGCGGACGCTTGCAGGCGCTGGGGATCGCCTGGGACACGAGGCCGCGCGAGAGCGGCGGCCGGCGGTGGTTCTCTCTGTATCCCGGACAGAAGATCACGCCGCGGGACTCCCGGCACTGGACCGGCATCGATCAGAACTGGAATTACATGTGCGCCGATTGCCATTCGACCAATCTGCGCAAGAACTACGACGCTCGCGCGCGCACGTTTTCCACTTCCTATTCGGAGATCGATGTGTCGTGCGAGGCTTGCCATGGTCCCGGGTCCAATCATGTATCGTGGGCGAAGAAGCAGGGCGATTGGCAGCAACTTGACGCGACCGAGGGCCTGACGATCGCGCTTGATGAGCGCAATGGCGTGGCGTGGTCGATCGATCCCGCAGCCGGCAACGCGCGTCGAAGCTCGGCGCGTAAATCGGAGCGGGAAATTGAGATGTGCGCGCGATGTCATGCGCGACGCGGCGAGATTCACGAAGACTATGTGCATGGTCAGCCGGTGGGCGACGATTATCGTGTCGCGCTGCTCGATGAAGATCACTATTTCCCCGACGGGCAGATAAAAGAGGAGGACTACGAGTACGGCTCCTTCAGCCAGAGCCGGATGTTCCATGCAGGCGTGACGTGCAGCGATTGCCACGAACCGCATAGTTCCAAGCTGCGCGGCACGGGAAATGCCTTGTGTTCACAATGTCATCTTGCAGCCAAGTACGACTCGCAGCAGCATTACTTGCATCAGTCGGGAACTGCGGGCGCGCAGTGCGTCGATTGCCACATGCCGACGCGTACCTACATGGTCGTCAACGCGCGCCGCGATCACAGTATTCGCATCCCGCGTCCGGACCTTTCCGTGAGGCTCGGTACTCCCAACGCATGCACCAATTGCCACACCGACAAGTCGGCGAAGTGGGCGTTGGACCAGGTGAAGAAGTGGTACGGACATACGCCTGAGGGCTTCCAGCAATTTGCGGAAACGCTCAACGCCGGAACGGAGGGCGCACCCGGTTCGCAGCAAGCGCTCGAACAATTGGTCGCAGACACTGAGCAGCCGGCAATCGCGCGCGCGACCGCGCTATCCTTGCTCGCGGACTACGCTCCGTCGCCAACAGATGCGGCGGTTCGCGCCGGGGTTGGCGATGATTGGAGCTTGGTACGACGGGCTGCCGCTCATGCGCTTTCCAACAGCGAGCCGGCTGCCAGTGCGAACGTGCTGGCGCCTCTGCTCAGCGATCCGGTTCGTGCAGTGCGGATCGAAGCCGCGGAAGTGCTGGCAGGGTTGCCCGCGGAGAACCTACCCGCAGATGTTGCCGCCGCTTTCAGGCACGCCACTGATGAGTACATTGGCGCGCAGCAATTGAACGCGGATCGGCCCGAGGCGCATCTGAACTTGGGCCTGTTGTATGCTAAGCAGAATCACTTCGACAAAGCTGAGCAGGAACTTAAGACCGCATTGTCGCTCGACCCGAGCTTTGCGCCGGGCGCCGTTAACCTGGCAGACCTATATCGGGCACAGAACCGGGACAACGAGGGGGAACAGGTGCTGACAGACGCTTTGAGTCGGTCGCCGGACGACGCGTCGCTCGAGCATGCGCTGGGTCTGCTCATGGTGCGTCAGAAGCGTAATGCGCAAGCGCTTGATCTGCTGGGGGCAGCGGCGCGCGGTGCGCCGGACAATGCGCGCTACGCTTACGTCTATGCGGTCGCGCTGAACGATGCGGGAAAGACGCACGCGGCAATCGAAACGCTGGAGAGCTCTATCAAGGCGCATCCCTATGACCGCGATTCACTTGCCGCGCTGGTGAACTTCCTGGAAGAGTCTGGCGATCCCGTCAAGGCGCTCACTTATGCGCAACGATTAGGTGAGCTTGAACCGGGAGACCCACAAGTTCTTCAGATGCTGAAAGAGCTACGAGAGCATTCACATGGCTGATAAGTCCGGCGATGGCGGGCGGCGAACCCCGGTCGAGCTGTGGGTTGGCGGGACAGCGGTTGTCTTACTGGGACTTTTGTGTCTGCTGGTCCTGCGTCCATTTATATCCGCGGCGCTATGGGCGGTAGTGCTATGTTTCACGACCTGGCCGCTGTTCCTCAGGCTCGAGATGCTACTCGGCGGACGAAGGACGCTGTCGGCGCTAATCGCCACGGTATTGCTGACTGCAATCATAGTCGGACCGGTAGTAATACTCGGAGCTACACTCGCCGATAATGTGTCGGCGCTGATTGCGGCCAGTCAGAAGCTTATCGAGGAAGGTCCTCCTAGTCCGCCCGACTGGGTTGCCGGCATCCCACTGATTGGCAGTCATGTCGCCGCCTACTGGAACTATCTAAACGAGGGCAGTTCCGTGAGGCTGCATGAGCTGGGCAGGCTGCTACCTGCGGCCAGGACGGTGGCTGTGTGGGGCGGCGGCGCGCTTGCCGAGGGAATCTTTCAGATAGGTCTGAGCATACTGATCGCGTTCTTTTTCTATCGCGACGGTCACGCCGCTGCGAATCAACTCCAGGAGGCGCTTCATCGGATAGCAGGGGAGAGAGGAGATCGTCTGCTCGAACTCGCGGGCGCGACGATTCGCGCGGTGGTTTACGGCGTTCTCGGGACGGCGCTCCTGCAGGGCGTGGTCGCGGCGATTGGCTTCGCTATTGCCGGAGTTCCTGGAGCTGTGTCCTTGGGATTCATTACGTTTGTGCTGTCCTTTCTGCCTGGCGGGCCGGCAATCGTCGCGGCGCCGGCCGCGTTCTGGTTGTATCGGCAAGGCTCGATTGGGTGGGCGGTCTTCATGATGGCATGGGGATTGATGGTCGCGATGCTGGATAACGTCGTGAAGCCGCTGCTTATCAGCCGCGGCGGATCGACACCTATGATACTTGTGATGCTGGGAGTGCTAGGTGGGGCTCTCGCCTTCGGCGTGATCGGGATGTTCCTTGGACCGACGCTCGTGGCCTTGGGTTATAGCCTATTCGAGCAATGGGCCGTGTCCGCGGGTGGCGCGAGACAAACTTGAAAAAGGGCAGCGCTATTCGATTACGGCCCGGTTCCAGTCAGGCTGATGGTATGCGGGCTGATCGGATCGCTCGCGACGTTCACCATCATGCTTGCGCTCTCTGCCGAGCCGCCGCCCGTAGGTGTGAACTTTACCGCGATAGTACATGACGAATGCGCCGCCGCCATCGCGCCGCACGTGCCGCCCGCCAGTGTGAAGTCGTCCGAATTCGCGCCACTGAAGCTCTCCGTCAACGGTAGTGAGAATCCCGACAGGTTGGTCACGGTAGCGTTCAATGTCTTTGAGGTTGTCTTCAGTGTCCCATACGCGAGTTTCGCCGGCGTGACGGTAGCCGGAATCGTCGCTCCGGTGCTGAGCGCGACTGCGTAAGGGCTGAGCGGATCGGGAGTGTCAGAGATCGACAGTGTCGCCGATTCTGTTCCTAGGGCGCCCGGCTTGAAGGTCACAACTATTGTGCACGCCTTGGCGGCGGCAAGGGTCGCAGCGCAGGTGCCGCCCGTGACCGAGAAGTCGGCGGCATTGGGTCCGCCTGAGGTTTCGCTCAGAGTCACCTGCTGGGTTCGATGGTTGGTCACGCTGAAGGAGCCGATCGGCTTAGCGTTGAACTTGACGCTTCCGAAGACCAGGCCGGTCTTCGATATGGTCAAACCTGCAATGCCGGTGCCGCTGAGCGTTGAGTGCTGCGGGCTGGTGGTGGCGTTGTCGAAGATCGTCAGAGTTGCGCTGTGCGCACCAAGCGCCGCGGGCGTGAACGCCACTCCCAGCGTGCAAGTGGTCTTGGGCGCGAGCGTGACTGGGAGCGCACCGCACGTTCCCGTGCCGCTTAGAGCGTATTCGGTCGAGTCTGATGATGTCGCGCTCGAGATGACCAGCGGATGGGTCGCGCCGGTATTATGCACCGTCAGATTCTTCGTTGAAGTCTGACCCACGGCGACATTGCCGAACGCGAGCGACGCCGTCACCGTCATCGCGGTGGTCGGAGTTGATGTCGGCGTGGCAGTTGCCGTAAGTGTCGGGGTCTGAGTTGCGGTAGCGGTGGCTGTACTCGTCCTGGTGGCAGTGGGTGTCGCGGTTCTGGTCGCAGTTGCTGTGGAAGTGCGGGTGGCGGTCGCCGTCAAAGTCGCGGTAGCTGTCGCGGTTGGAGTAGCTGTCCTGGTCGCGGTCGGAGTTGGCGAAGCCGATCCGCCGCCAAATGCTATCACGTTGGCCGAGTATGCCGGGAAGCTGTATGAAAAATTTGACGATAGGGCGCCGATAGCACTCGTCGCGATGTCGGCTGAACCGACTCCTGTCTCCGCCGCGTTGTCTTGCGGGATGCCGTAGGAATACAAAGTGCCGGCGCTGCCCAGCGACGCACCGCTGATAGAGATGTTGGCATTGAGTGCGTTGGTTGCGCTGTTATTCACGACCAGGAGCGTCAACCCGCCACCAGTCCGTTGGGCCGCGCACACGCTAAGGAACGGATAGTCACTGATAGCGCTGACGAGCTGGTCGCCGCCGCGGGCGAAGTGTTGCAACAATCTTTCGACGTAAAATGTCGGATAGGTATCAGCCGGGCCGGGAGGGTTGGCGCTGTCCACGACGCCGTAGTCGCCATACTGACGCCATCCGTAGAGAGTCGAGGAATTGTTATCGGTGGTTTCCTGGCCGTTGCGGAGGTCCCACCAGGTAACTGAATTGAACTCGGTATTCATTGCCGCGCAAATGCTGTCGGCGAGGAACAACCCATTTACCAGGCTGGTGGTCTGTTTGCCGGGGTCGGACGAGACCGAGTTGTTTTCGGTGTTATCCAGTTCGACACCGGCCGCCGCGGTCGTGCCGAGGTAGTCGTTCAACTGACTGCGAAGATCGGCGGCGTCGGTGCTCCAGGTCCCGTTGGAGAGCAGCAGCCCCTGATCGCTCTCGCCACCCGGCGACTCCGGATAGCGATGGTAGATCAGGAAATCAGGAATCACGCCCAGGCTGTTCAGTGTGGCGAGCATCACTGGCGTCCAGCCGTTGTGAGTTACTCCGGTTACGGGATTGACCACAGGGTGGTTGCTATTGTTGGCATAGCTGTCCTCGCCGGGAACCGCAACAGCGCCGATCTTGATAGTAGGATCGACAGCCTTCATCTGCGTGTAGTACTGCTGGAAGCGCTGCGCATAGGTATAGGGATCGTGGGGCACAATGTTAGTGTCGGTCTCCCATGAGCCATATTCCTCGTTGCCGATTTCCCAGTACTTAAAGCCATAGTGATTCGTGACATTCGATTCCTGCACCCACGCGGCCGCCTCGGCCGGCGTGCCCGATCCATAGTCGGCAGTTACGAAGACCTGTGCGCCAATCGCGGTGGCAACCTGCGCGAACTGGTCGAATGACGTAGCCCATGTCCAGGTGTTGCTGTCTGTAGTGTTGGTCGCCCAATGATAGTCGTCGGAGAGCGAACCGCCGGGGAAGCGCAGGGAACCCGCGCCCATCGCAGTTAGCAGATTAGTCGTCACGCTAGTATCGAGGAGCGAGTCCCACACGGCGGTGTTGACGCCGAAATGGCGCGCATCGACGACGCGCGCCGCGTCCGCCGCGTTCACGGTAACGTTGATCACGCTGGGCGGGGGTTGCGCGGTGATCGAGATGGTATCCACGTAGAACGTCGGCTGCGTCGTGCCGCTGCGGTCCTGGATCCAGAATCCGTCCATGTCGGGCTGGTTCTGCACGCCCAGCGAGGACAGTGGAATGCTGACCTGCTGCCAGGTGTTCGCCGCGAGGGCGGGCAGAGTCACGACAGTCTGAGCCGTGCCGTTGAGCGTTGCCTGTACTTGCAGCAACTGGCCGCCGGTCGTGCCGCCATTGATCCAGAAAACCAGATCTGCATAGACACTCGAATCGAAGGGCGTCTGATGCAGATAGAGCGCCTGATAAGGGCCCGCGCTGACGCTGATCGAGTCGGTGCCGGACTGGACCGGCGTCGTGTTGCCGAGATTCACGGTCGCCCAGCTCCAGTTCTGCCAGCCGTTGACGAGAGCGTCGGTGTATACGGACTGGTTCGTTTGCGCCCGCGCCGGGGTGGACAGCGCGAGGCAGCAAAGCAGCGCCGTCAAAACCGGGAGCAGCGATCGCGCGCGCCGAAACATGACAAACTGAGCCATATTATTACAATATGTATAATTGAAGGCCTGCTGCGAGCAAAGGGTCTCCTTCGTGTCTGCGGGGCACCCCGCCGAGCAGGTAGAAAACCTGTTGCGGATCGCAAAAGCAGCGACGCGACGCTCTCACCTCTTCCTGACAGAGCATTACGTATAGCTGTTACTTTCGTCCGCTGTTCGCACGCGGGGCATTGTACTTTGGTACAATAGCTGCAAATTTTTCCCCAATGCAGAATCATTTGCATGCGGCACGATCCCGTGATCGCCGCTGGATGGACAGGAATGATCAACGTTGACAGTCAATGGGAGGGCAAACATGAGCCTCAAATTTGTGGCCGCCGCTTGCGGAGCCGCGATGGGAATAGCGTTAGCCTTGAATGCAGCACTGGCCGCAGATCCGGCTTCATCGCCGACCCAGGTGGCGCCACCCGCGCAAGCCGCGGTCCCCAGCATTGACCCGCAGGCCGACGAACTTCTCAGCAAAACGTGTACGGCGCTGGGTGCGGCCGACGCTTTGAGCTTTCACGCGGAGATCCTGTTCGACAAGGTGCTCCCCCACTCGGTGAAGGTTCAGTACGCCGCGGAAATGAACTTCGCGCTCCAGCGTCCGGACGAACTGATGGTCGATTACCATAGCGACCTCGGCGGCAAACAACTTTGGTACCAGGGCGACACCTTGACGATCTTCGACGAGCCGCACGAGATGTACGCGAGCATGAAGGTACCGTCCTCGATTGACGCGATGCTCGATCAGGTGGAGGCGACGGAGAACCTTACGCTTCCGCTGTCGAACCTGGCGTATAGCGATCCATGCCAAAGGATTCGCAAACAGATCGTCTTCGGAACGTACATAGGAGTGAATGACGTCAACGGCGTCGCCTGCGATCACGTCGCGTTTTCGTCGCGCAACATAGACCTTCAGCTTTGGCTCGATCGATCGGGAAAGCCAGTGCCGCGCAAAATCGTTATCAACTACCGGACCGAGCCGGGCGCGCCGGAATACATCGCGGTGCTTTCCGACTGGAAATTTCCGAAAAAAATCTCCGAGAGCCAATTCAACCCTCAACTTCCCAAAGATGCAAAACGCATCGAGTTTCTGAAGGTCAAGGGGTCACAGCCGTGAAGAACACGATAGCTTTGTGCACGGCCGGCACGAAATGGCAGTCAGCATGATGGCAGCAAATTCCCAGGCGAAAACTCCGACCACTACAGTACTTCTGTGGGTTTCTTGGCGGTGAGATCGACCAATGGACGCCGTATCTTTTTCGCAATACGACACAGGTGTTTCCCTGGATCGGCAAACCCGGCACTGCCTACGCCGACAATGAAATACATGCGCGACCTGAACGCTGCCGCACAGCACCGCGGTGTCCCCGGCTCTCGTCATTGGACGCTCTGCTGACCGCGACCGCGCTGATCGAAGCAGGAGCCGGCGTGGCGCTGCTGATTCTGCCTTCGAGAGCGGTGGAACTCCTGCTCGGCGCGCCGCTTGAGGCGCCTGACGCTTTCACAGTGGCGCGAGTCGGCGGTACGGCGCTGCTTACTCTCGGAGCGGCTGCCTGGCTTGCTCGCGGCGACACGCAAAGCCGCGCGGCGCGGGGATTGGTATCGGCGATGGTGATCTATAATCTCGGCGTAGCACTTATTCTGGGCGCTGCCGGTATCCGCTCGGAGCGGGTCGGCATTGTCCTGTGGCCGGCCGTCGTGCTGCATACTGCTATGACCATCTGGTGCATTATGAGCCTTCGGCATCCGAGCATCGCCGAGGATTCCGGGAACCTCCGTCAGCAGCTATAGAGAACGATGAGTTATAACCAACCGATCGGCGACACTTCGCTCATCGCCTGCCTGCACTGCGATCTGCTGCAACGCATTCCGGAGCTTGAGCCCGGCGCGTCGGCCCGTTGCCCGCGATGCGACAAGGAGCTGTGGCGCAATCGCGTGGACTCACTCAACCGGACGCTCGCACTGACGCTGGGAGCGGTATTGCTCTATGCGATCGCGAACTCCGTTCCGATGCTTGGCCTTACGATCGTGGGGCGCGACGCTTCGACCACGGTGATCGGCGGCGCTCAGCACTTGTGGGACAACGACCAGAAGGTCGTCGGGGTGCTGGTGCTGTTCACCGCGGTCATCGCGCCCGCCCTGCAGATTGGCTTGATGCTGGCGATCGTGCTCGGGAGTATGCGCGCGCGGCCGCCGCGATGGGTAGGAACTCTGCTGCGCTATCACCCGACCACGAAAATCTGGAGCATGATCGAGGTCATGATGGTGGGCGTGCTGGTCGCCCTGGTCAAGATTGCGGACTACGCGACGGTGATTCCGGGAATGGCGCTGTTCGTGCTGTGGGTGCTGGTGTTCGTTCTGGCCGGGATGTCGGCCAGCTTCGACTCTCGCGATGTGTGGGAACGGATCCAGTGGGCCGACGAAGAGCAGCACGACGCCGCCGGTGAGTTGGCGGAGGGAACGTCGTGAGCGCGGCCGGCATTACCGCGATGCAGCAAGGCCTGCAGAGCTGCGAAGGCTGCGGCCTGCTCTCGCGCCCCGCGCCGGGCGAGGAAGAAGGACGCTGCCCGCGCTGCGACGAGCACCTTGAATTTCGCAAGAAGGCCAGTTATCAGCGCACGTGGGCGTACCTTATCGCCGCTGCGATCTGTTACATCCCGGCCAACGTACTTCCCGTCTTGACGACCACCACGGCCGCAGGAGCGGAGTCCGACACTATTCTGCAAGGCGTTGTTTTGTTGTGGTCGCCGACCGGATGGCCGCTCTCGATCATCGTGCTGGTCGCCAGCATCATGATCCCCAGCGCGAAGATCCTGGCGCTGGGCTACCTGCTGATCACGGCACAGCGCGGCTCCGTCGCGAACAACGATCAACGGATCCGGATGTACAGGATGGTCGAGTTCATCGGGCGCTGGTCGATGGTCGATGTATTCGTCGATACCTTCACCGCGGCGCTGATCCAGCTCCAGCCGCTCATGTCGGTCGAGCCGGGGCCCGGCCTGATCTTCTTCGCGGCGGTGGTGGTATTTACGATGCTCGCGGTCGAGGCCTTCGATCCGCGGCTCATCTGGGACTCAGCAAGTCAGCAAGAGGCAGATTCGAAAGAGGTTGCTTATGCCTGATCGCGATCCACCACGCTCCTCAGTTCCCGAGTCGAGGAACGTGCCCCGCAAGCGCACGCGACTCTCACTCGTTTGGTTCATCCCGATTCTGGCGGCGATTGTCGGCGCATGGGTGGCAGTGACGCGGGTACTGAGTGAGGGCCCCAAGATTACAATCGTCATGAGAACGGCGGAGGGACTGGAAGCCGGTAAGACCAAGATTCACTACAACGGCGTTGATATCGGCACGGTTTCGACTATCGAGTTGTCAGCGGATCATCAGAGAGTGATCCTGACCGCGCAGATGGCGCCAAAGACGGAAGCCTTTCTGGTCGATGATACAAAGTTCTGGGTCGTGAAGCCGCGGATTTCGGGCGCCAATGTGAGTGGGTTAGGTACGCTTATCTCCGGCTCCTACATAGGCATGGAGATAGGAACATCGAAGGAAGACCGGCGGGATTTTGTGGCACTCGAGACGCCGCCGGTCATAAGCGGTGACATCCCCGGACGCTTCTTCATCCTTAAAACGTCGGATCTCGGCTCGATCGACACGGGCACCCCCATATATTTCAGGCGGCTGCAGGTCGGGCAGGTGGCGTCCTACGCGCTCGACAATGACGGCAAGAACCTGACCGTCAAGGTGTTCGTGCGGGCGCCATACGATCAGTACGTCAATCCGAATACGCGCTTCTGGCATGCGAGCGGGATTGACGTGTCGCTTTCGGCCAGCGGACTTACCGTGCAAACTCAGTCGGTGTTGTCGATCCTTATAGGTGGCATCGCGTTCGAGACCGCGGCGACTGCCTTGGTCTTACCACCGTCCGACGAGAATGCAGTCTTCACGCTGTACGGCAACCGGACCGAGGCCTTCAACCCACCCCCGCAGCATCCGCAGACCTACCAGCTAATATTCAAAGACTCGGTTCGTGGGCTCTCAACGGGGGCGCCCGTCGAGTTTCGTGGCATTCAGATCGGCGAGGTTACTGATATCAGCGCGCAGATCGATCTCAAGACATTCGAATTCTCGGCGCCGGTGACTATTAGCCTGGACCCACGAAGACTCGGCGTCAAAATCCTTGATCTGGGTCCCGGCGTGAATCTGGAAACCATGCGCCGAAGCCTAATCGACGCTCTAGTCGCGCATGGAGTCCGGGCGCAGTTGAAGACCGGAAACCTGTTGACGGGATCGGTGTATGTGTCTCTCGACTTCTCCCCCGGCGCGCCTAGGGCAACGGTGGACTGGTCGCAAACACCCGTACAGTTGCCGACGATCTCGGGGCAGCTGGAGGCGACCGAGGCGACCGTCGAGGACATCATCAAGAAACTCGACAAGGTGAAATTCCAGGAGATCGGCGACGACCTGCGCAAGGCGATCAATCAGCTGGATAAGACTCTGGTTGATGCGCAAGGCACACTCGCCAGCGCGCAAGGCACGCTGGACAACACCAAAGATCTCACGGGACCCAATTCCATGCAGGTGCAGCAAATCAGCAGCACGTTGCAGGAGGTGAGCCGCGCGGCGCGGTCGTTGCGCGTGCTGGCAGACTATCTCGAGCGCCATCCTGAGGCGCTCATTCGTGGCAAGAAGGGAGAGGCGAAGTGATGGCACGGCGTATCGCGCAACTAATCTCGATCGCGTTGATTGCAATGGTTGCCGCGGGTTGCAGCACGGCGCCGTCGCGATTCTACTCACTGACCTCCACCTCGACGGCGGACGGCACGCCCGCGACGCCGGCCAAGGTGATGGTTGGCCCGGTAACGATTCCCGCCGCAGTGGACCAGCCTGAGTTCGTGGTGCAGGTCGCGCCGAATCGCGTCGAGGTTGACGAGTTCAATCGATGGGTCGCGCCGTTGACAGACGGCATAGCGCGCGCTGTTGCCGGCGACCTAACCGTACTGCTCGGCACGCCGGACGTGGCCAGTTCGCAGTTGGCTAACTTCACTCCCGACTACAGGGTCACGATCGACGTCCAACGCTTCGAGACGACCAAAGGCCAGGGAGTTACTGTCGAGGCGGTCTGGACAGTGCGCAAGAGCTCCGACGGCGCGACCCGCGCGGGACGTACGGTCGCCAGCGAGACAGCGCAGGGTCAGGGCTTTGACGCGCTCGCCGCCGCGCACAGCCAGGCAATAGCGAAGATGAGCGGCGATATCGCAGCCGCCATCCGGGCGGAAGCCGAGCAGAAATCGTAGTGCTACAGACGACGAGCGAGAAATTCCACCTAGTGCGCGACACCGAGGTTTTTCGACGATGAAGTTACTAGCCAGGCCTGAGGGACGATCGCTGCCGTTGATACTTGCGGCGGCTGTCCTCATATCCACGTCGCCGATGGTCACCGGATGCTCGCGCGGCGACGACCAACCTGCCGCTGCGCCATCGACGCAGGAACAGCCGAGCGTCGCCGCGACAGCTGTACCTGCTCCTCCTCCCCCAGCCGCGGCCGCTGAGCCCGGTCCTCCGCCTGGTGCGGCTACCCCGCAACAGTTACAGGAGCTGGTATCACCGATAGCTCTATATCCTGATGTGCTGGTGGCGCAGATCCTCGCTGGATCCACCTATCCAACACAGGTGGTGGAGGCGGATAGGTGGCTAAAACAGAATCCGAATCTGACTGGCGACCAGCTGGCCAACCAGGTGAACCAGCAGAACTGGGATCCAAGCATCAAGTCGCTCACGCAATTCCCGACCGTGCTGCAAACGATGAACGACAACCTCGCGTGGACCTCCAACCTGGGCGAGGCGTACTACAATCAGCCCGCCGACGTGATGAATGCTATCCAGGTTCTGCGCAACATGGCAGTGAATGCGGGAACGCTGAAGTCCACCGCGCAACAGCAAGTTGAAGTCCAGCCCGCTCCTCCTGCCGCGCAAGGCAGTACGCAGCCCTCGGTGCAGCAGACAGTTATCATCCAGCCGGCACAGCCGAATACGGTTTATGTCCCACAGTACAATCCGACTAGCGCCTATGGCGCTCCTGTCGCGGCGCCGCCGGGATACAGCGGCAGCGATTTGCTCCTCACAGGTGTCTTATCATTTGGCGCGGGGATTTTGCTCGGGTCACTGATCAACAACGGTCACAACGATTGGAACTGCGGTTGGTATGGCGGTGGCGGCAGTACGGTCAAGTACAACAACAACGTTTACGTGACCAACAACAACGTGTACCCGGGACGATATCCCGGCGGCGGCGGGGGCTATCGACCGCCGGCGTACCGGCCGCCGAACGGCGGGTATCCGCCGCGACCAGCGCCATATCCGGGCAACAGGCCACCTTACAATGGTGGCGGCGGATACAATCGTCCGAACAATCCGGGAATCCCGGCGACGCGGCCGTACGACAAGAATACCGCGCGGCCGGCCAATCCCAATGTCACAACGCCAAACTTCCCCAAGCCCAGCACACTGCCGAATAATCCCGTCGGGGCTAACCAGAACGGCAAGAACCCAGGAAAGAATCGACCCAATCCGCCGGCTAATCCCTCGTCAGGAACTCGGCCAGCAAATCCAGGTGCGGGAACGCTGCCAGCCAAGCCCGCCGCCGGGAATCGGCCCGCTACTGGCAAGCCCGCCAATCGCGCGGCGGACCCGGCTCGAGGCTTCGCGAAAGACAATAGCAGCATGGGCGGCCGCAATAGCGCCTTCGGTGGATATGAGCCCGGCGGAAATACGCGGGCATCAAGCGATCGCGGACAAGCCAGCTTCAGGGGAAATCAAAAACCCGCTGGTGGTGGCGGCAAGGTTGGTGGTGGCGGAGGCGGCAATGCCAAACGCGGCGGCGGTGGCCATGGCGGCGGCGGTAATGGAGGAAATCGGGGCGGCAAGAAGAAGGGTAATTGAGGAATTCCTATGATGCGCAATCAAATGATTAAGGAACACCTCAACATCAATTTACACCGCGCCGCGAACGCGACGGGAAAAACACTTATGTCGAATTTTCTTAACTATTCGCGGCTGAGAGTCGCGCTCGTGCTGTCATCGCTCCTTTTGATAGGATTGTTGGTCGCACCGTTCGCGTCGGCGGACGAACCCGCCTCGCAGCAAGCATTCCCATCGCCGGACGCCGCAGCTAAGGCCCTCGTCGTCGCCGACAGAGCGGACGATATGAAAGCCCTCGGCTCGATTCTCGGCCCGGACGCCGATCAGGTCCTTTCATCGGGAGATCCAGTTGCCGACAAGAACGCGCGTGACGACTTCGCGCGACGCTACGACGAAATGCATCGATTCGAGTACGACGATCAGGGTCGCGTGATCCTTTATATAGGCGCCGGCAACTGGCCGGTTCCGATTCGGCTCGTAAAGAAAGTGGACGGATGGGTGTTCGACACGGCTGCCGGCAAAGATGAGCTGCTATACAGGCGAATAGGTCGAAATGAGCTTTTCACGATCAAGGTTCTCGAAAATTTGGCCGATGCCCAGACAGAGTACGCAAGCGACGCACACGATGGCGAGGGTCCCGGTCTCTACGCCCGGAAAATTCTGAGCGATATCGGTAAACAGAACGGGTTGTATTGGGAGACCGCTGAAGGGCAGCCCGAGAGTCCTATTGGACCTCTTGTCGCGAGCGCAACTGCGGCCGGCTATAGGAAAGGTACCGGTGGAAATCCTGTCCCGTTTCACGGGTACTACTACAAAGTACTGACAAAGCAGGGCAGGAATGCGCCGGACGGAGCAATGAACTACCTGGTCGATGGCAAAATGACCAAGGGCTTCGCATTCCTGGCTTATCCCGCCGAGTATCGCGCCTCGGGAGTTATGACACTCATGATCAACCAGGACGGTGTCATAGTTCAAAAGGACCTGGGTGCCGACACTACTAAAATGGCGGACGCGATCGACGTATACAATCCCGACAAGACCTGGCAGGAAGTGGACGAGTAGATTATCATTGCCGGCGCATGCCGCGTGGGTGCAGTAACGATGGCGGGCGGAGATCAAATGTCAGTC
Source organism: uncultured delta proteobacterium (assembly GCA_963711565.1). Taxonomy (GTDB): domain Bacteria; phylum Desulfobacterota; class Binatia; order Binatales; family Binataceae; genus Binatus. The sequence continues at coordinate 726,163 of CAVQEQ010000004.1, forward strand.
GAAGCCACTCTCATCGGACAACTGCGGGATGAAATCCATCGTCGCCTCGCACCACATAGGCATACGGCGCTGCTCGCCGCGATTATCGCTGCGTTCATGGTTCGGCCATTGATCGGTGATTCCGGCGCTGGTCCTATCATGTTCAGCAGCGCGATGTTGGTGCTGCTTCTGCTAGCCCTGTACAACATCGACGTTGATGAGTTGGTAGGCGACCGGGAAACTCTTATAGCCCAGAGGCGGAGGCGGAGCATCATCGCGTGGACGCTGGGTATTCCCGCGATCGTAGAACGATTTGTCGTCGTCTTCTCACCAAGCCACTCGATCTACCTGGCCGGCTCGATTCTGTGGATGCTGCTCTTCGCCTTCATCACGTGGAATGAATTGCGTGCCGTCCTGAGGCAGAAGGAGATTACGCGGGAAGTCATCAGCATGTCGATTTCGACCTACCTCCTGCTGGGTCTGACTTGTGGGCTGTTCTATATCCTACTTCACGATCTACAGCCCAATGCCTTCAGCTTCGGTTCCGGGCGCCTCTTTCCGAGCAACAGACTATCCCGGTTATGATCTATTTCAGCCTCACTACTCTATCGACTATCGGGTTTGGCGACATAACGCCGGTAACTCTACAAGCACGCTACGCGGCGGTGGCGGAAGGTATAACCGGACAGTTCTACCTGGCGATTTTGGTCGCGCGGCTGGTGGGAATGCAGATGACCCAGTCGCCAACCCAGCACGCGGAACAAAAAGCATTCGAGGCCGGTACCGAACCAAAATGAGCTGCCGGGCGAGACGCTAAGCTACGGGCCGAGTTTTATGAGGAACTACTCGTGAGCCCAATCGCTGTCGGTTGCATCGTGCTGGCATGCGTTTTCGGCGGCGCGCTGCTCGGAATGGCTCTTCAGACGATTCTGCCCGAGCACCACCTGAGCGTGGATTCCAGGGACGTAATCAAACTAGGGATGGGTCTGATCGCGACGATGTCGGCCCTGGTTCTTGCACTGCTGATTAGCTCGGCAAAGGGTTCCTACGACACACAGAGAAACGAACTCACTCAAGCCGCCGCCAACATCATCCTGATCGATCGCGTGCTAGCGCATTACGGACCCGAGAGCAAGGAAGCTCGCGATCTCCTCCAGCTATCCGTCGCTGGGATGATCGATCGAATCTGGCCCAGCGATCCTGCGGCAAATGCGAAGTTGGGGCCGACCACGGCTGGCGGCGAACTGTTCTTCGACAAGATCCAGGAACTTACCCCGCAGAACGACGTTCAGCGCGCGCTTCAGGCCGAAGCCGTGAGGATGAGCATCGACATCGGGCAGGCGCGCTTATTGTTGTTCGAGCAGAGCGGCCGTTCGATCCCGATGCCGTTTCTTGTGCTATTGATCTTCTGGGTGACTGTTATTTTTCTCAGCTTCGGACTTTTCGCCCCCCACAACGCAACCGTGATCGCGACTCTGTTCTTGTGTGCGCTATCGGTTTCAGGCGCTATCTTTTTGATAATGGAGTTGGACCGACCGTTCGGTGGGATGATTCAGATTTCGAGTGCTCCGCTGCGCTCCGCCATCGCCAGTATCGACAAGTAGCATGAGCGCTGTACCACAAAACATCGCCGTAACCGGCAAGTGGCTACACTGCGACTTCGTCGCAGCCCGGCCAGTATTCGTCTTCTTTCTGGTCGCCTTCGTGCTCCAGCTTTTGATCATCAAGCTGGCAGTCGCGGAATTCTCAATTCCGATAACTGCGTTTTCCCAGGCCGTGGTCGGCGCCCTGCTGGCAGCCAAGGCGGTCCTGATACTTGACGAAACGCGGCTTGGACGGAGCCTCGAACGCTATCGCAAGATCGTCGCGCTTGGCGTCAAGACAATTCTCTACAGATTCGGCGCGCTGCTGCTCGGCTACCTCGAACGATTTCTTGAAGCGCTGCACTGGTTGGCAGCTTCGACGAAGCCGTCCGGGACATGATCGACAGGGCAAACTTGTATCGGTTCTCCGCCTGGGTACTGGGAGTAACTCTGCGGCACGGCGCGCGAGGACCAAAAGGACGCCCACGGCAACGTCGTCGCGACTACACCCTTTTGGACGAGCGCTTCGGATTTGAAGGCGAAGCGATTCTATTTCCGCACTCACGAGAACAGTCAAATTCGCTCAGTCAACCTCATGAAAATGCCGGTGGACGCCAAAAGCATCGCCACCATTTCCATGAAGGGCAGCGAGGACATCAAATCTCTGAACCCCTGAAGGGCACCAACTCGCGTGTCGATGCTACGGCACAGTCCGCAACTGTCAATCCTGCCCGAGCGGACTTGAACCCGATTCGGTCCACTCGCGCCGCAGGTGTCAAGTGGCAAACGGGCTTTCATAAATGCGAGCTACAAGCTTATCATCTTCCGGAAGATTGCTCGGAATTTGAAATCGCTCGAGGCTTGAAATGAATCCGTTTTCCGCCAGGAATCGAACTGATCGGGCAAGTGAGCCTGGGCGGCGCGCGAGTCGCCGCCGCAGCCTTTGGCTCGGCTTGATATTAGTTCTGATAGCACTATCTCCTCTGTCCCTGAACCTGAAAGCGGCGTCACCTCCTCCCCCGTTGATTGGCTTCAGCCCGCAGGCCGGGACCTCCGTGCTGCCCGCCAACGAATTGGCGGCCTGCGCAAATCCCGGCTATACTTCGCTGAGCCAATGCATCGACAAACAGGACAAGGACAACGTAGTCATCGGAGAGGGTGCGAAAAAAGCTCTGTGCAAGACAAATGTCGTCGCCGATGAAGCGTCTTACGCTTTTGGGAAAATCACTATCGGCGCGGGCGGGTTGCTGCTGGTGCCTGATCAGACGGCGCAAACTCCGGTCAGCATCACAACGACGGGAATCAACGTTGCCGGTACGCTGCAAATCGGTGATCCGGCCTGCCCTATCGGCACTACCAGTCCGGCTGACAAGGTAACGATCACCTTCACCGGAGATAAGAAGACTTGCTCGGGTGGCTGTGACGGCAGCGTGAAGGGAATCGAGGTCGAGAAGAACGGCAGCTTGATAATGTACGGCCTCAAGGGTGCACCGAATCCATCTGTTAGCCCCGCCTCTCCAGGAGTGAGCTGGACCTATCTAACGGCGCCGGCCGGGCCGACTACCTACAATTCCACAGCCGGCGTATTGAGCCCGGTTCCGAGTGAGGGCACCACCACGCTGCAACTGGCTAGCGATGTGACCGGTCCGAACGGCTGGAAGATGGGCGATTGGATCGCGGTGGCGACGACGAGTTTCAGTCCGTTTGAAACCGAGTTCGTGCAATTGGCCGGTAACCCGACGGTGGTCGTTGCGGGCGTCAGCAGCAGTGTGACGCTTATGCAGCCGCTGAAGTTCTATCACTTCGGCGGAACCGCTCCCAGCACGGGCTCCACCGGGAAATGTACCAAGAACCCAACCCTGCCTGACTCTTACTGCGACCCTTCGACGCAGAACTTCGGCGTCGATGAAAGAGCCGAAGTTGGACTAATCAGCCGCAATATCAAGTTAACGGCCGACACCGCCGCAACCGGGGATAGCCGTCACTGGGGCGGCGAGTTGCGCTTTGTCATGGGGTACAAACAAGTCGCGCTGCAAGGTGTCGAGATCGAGAAGTTCGGCAAGGAACAGCTGGGAAGCTATCCAATCCACTTTCATATGGACGGCTCCCTGCCTGCGGATTCGGGGTCCGGCGGCACGCTGGTCAACGCGAACAGCATTCATCATAGCTACAACAAGTGCATCGCGATTCACGAGACGAATAATCTTGTTATTCAGAACAATGTATGCGCGCGCATAACTGGGAACATCTTCTACGAAGAGATCGGCGACGAGACTAATACCACCTTCACCGGCAACCTCGGGATGGGTGCGATGAGCAATTGGTTCAACGTCCATGAGACTGTAGATAGCACCCGGGACAATCTTATCTCGACGTATTATTGGCCCGGCGATAACTTGCAGACAGTCACCAGCTTTAACCAGTTCAACATACGCGACACCGATAACCAGTTCTCGAAGGAGATCGCGGAGGGGCTTCCCCGGGTGCGTGGTAGCTGCGGGACCTTCGGCCCGCAAGGCAAAATTGACCTGAACCGGCCCTTCACCAAAGATCATACCTTCTGTGATCCCGACCAGGGCGAGGTGTATTTCGAACCTCCCAATGGTTTCTGGATCCTCAATCCCAGTACCAAGCTCATGAATAACTCAATTGCCGGTTGCCAGGATGTTGGTAAGGCCTACTGGTATGTGCCACCCAAGGATTCCTCCAGCACGGCGGCCAAGTTTATTCCGATCGGTATGCAGTATAGCGGTCCCGATCCGTCGAAGTTCGGACTGTTTCAGAATAATCGCGGACACGGCTGTTATTCAGGAGTGTACGGTGAAGATGATGGATTGGTCACCTCCGACCAGCTCTTTGGCTATCAGGACGGTGTCCACGACGCGTCACATCAGGCCGTGGTCGACGAGTTCGACGGCCTGACCCTGTCCCGCATCAAGGACCGCGGCGTCTGGCTGCGTCCGAGCTTTTTCGTGGTCAAGGACGCACGAGTTGCGACCAGCCGCGACGGCGTGTCGACGGTTACTTCGGGTGGCGTCGATGGCAATTATCCGGGCGTCTGGGGGATGCTCCTCGACTCGGTAGTTGTTGGGATAAGCATGAATAACGTGGATCGATGGGGACCCTGCGGTTCTAAGGTGTTAGTCCCGGGGTTCCCCCAGAGCCGCGGCGGCGATATGGGTTGTATCGATCAGACGGTGCCGAAAAACGGAACGTCAAAGACCGGCGGAGAGTTCACCGATAGAGGTTATCCCACTCCCGATTGGCCAATGTTCGGCTTCATGATTTACGACGGTCCGCCACTCATAATCACGGACCGCTTCGTCAATTTCCGGGCCGCGCCGGGGTCAACGGCGACCACTGGTTTTACGGCGGCGAAACTTCTCACCACCGCCGACAATTGCATTTTGACTGGGTGCCCCAATCAAACACCCGCGGTCATGCCGTGGGGCTTCTACGGGATACCCGGCTGTCCCACCAATCCATTGGGTTACTCGATCTACGAGGGTGACGCGGCCCTGGGCTGGTTCAACGTCAATCAGAGTTCTTATCCAGCCGCGACCACTACTGACAATTTGACATTCACCAACGTTGATTTGCGCCATCAGATCTACACCGCGCAAGTCAATCGAGGAGGCTTCACCGACGGCGACGAGAACACTACCATAGTCGACCTCGACGGTTCGCTTTCCGGAATCGTCGCGTTGGATCCGGACGGCAACCCACTTCCGACAATCTCGCTCAACAACCTTGGGATCAACGCGTCGAGTAATTCGGTAGATGAGTGTCTGGCAGCTGGCGCGGAAGACAGCCTGCTCGAGGGTCGGCCTACCAGCGGTATGGTTCCCAGCGCACTCGGTCAGCTCGAGTTTGAGCAGTTGTATCCGCCATCTCCACAGCCGATTGAAAATAATCCACTCAACGCGCTTGCACACAAGGAGCTGCTCACGTTCGCCAAGAACACGATCGATTTCAATCTATTGACGAACGTCAACCATCACCAATCGATGCCCCTGACCAGCCGCAACGGGCTGGGTGATTGGGAACCAAAAGTCACCGACGGCTACGGCTACACCGTTACCGCAGGCAGCTTTGCTTACCCTAGTTCACCTTCCTGTAAGGTCGCGCCTCCGGACAAGGCTCCGGGAATTAGCAAGATCGTGGACCTGACCTTGACCGACATAGTCAATGCCGAAAGCATCACAACCAAGAACCCTTTCTATGTGCAATTGGGTATTTGCTATACCGACAAGGACGGTAATCATCCTGATCCATCCGCGGTAAACGGCCCTTTGTTTTCGATTTCGAAAGGCTATCGTTCATATGGTGGCGGAAACGTGGTTCCAAATGACGATCTCAATGAATACTGGGGCGGCCCTCTAGCCTGCGACGGACTCGACAACTCGCTAGCCGTACAAAACGGGGATAAGCCGGAAGATACCAAGACCATGCCTTCGCAGTGTCCCTCAGCGTCGTCTACGGGCTCTCCGGTGTTCACCGGTTTTAATCCGGTCCAGAATTACGCGGACATGACTATGTCTACCCCCGGTATGCCAAGTACACCGAACGGACCTCCGATCCTCAACAATTACTACTATGACAAAGCCAACGGGTGGTTGTTCGTGTGGGTCGCGCAGACCGAGCCCAACGCCCAAGGGCCATCGCCGCTCGGGAATTGCACGGGTAACAAAGCGACGGATCCGATCTATTGTCCGAGCCAAACCACCGGCGAGAGCTACTATGTCTGTCCTGCGGAGGGCTGTCCGTCTTATCGAATTGTCTTGAACGATCCGAACTATAAACCCGGCATGTCCAGCTGCGGAGATCCTTATTCAGCGCAAGAAGGATATGAATGGCCGGCGGGCCCGATGAACCAGAACACTTTGGCTCTGGTTAACACCACAACGCCGTTGGTTCAGGCGCAGATGCAGGGGAAACAGGTCGGTACCAACTTCCCATTTCCCCACTATACGGCCGATCCCCCGCTGACGTGTCCCTTGACTACACCGTGAGTCACGCTCAAAAGGTTATTAGCTAGTGGCGCATCACTGAGTATAGTAAGTGCATACTCACTACTAATTAGCGTAGCTAATTTGACACCTTTCAAACGAAGGGAGTAAGCTTTGATTCGTCGGAATCGTAAAACGAATCGAGCCCGACTTTGATCCAGCCCGACCTGTGGCCCTTTTGCTCGCCTTTGACCACGCTCCGCTAGACCAACACAAATTGTAAGTCATCAAGGCTTGAGGGAGACCCCAATGGGACGACCTCGTTTCCATCCAATGCGGAATGGTCTGGCCGCTATCGCTGTGGCTGGTGCGATGCTACTGAGCGTCGCCGCACCCGCCGCAGCTGCTCCATGGCAGCAAGCGTGGGGCGACTACGACAAACAACAGCAATGGCACGACGCAAGTTGGTGGCTGCAAAACCAGCATGAATGGGTCGTCTCGCATCATCCCGAATGGACTGACAACTACGCCGCAACCCCCGGGCAAATTGGCGATTCTGACCGATTCCACGGACGGCACTATGGCGACGGCGGGACGGATCGTACAGACGCGGTAGCACTCGAGGCCGTGAAGAACGAGCGACTAAAGGCATCGACAAAAACTGAAGCATCAGTCAAGAACGCTTCGTGAATTGTAAAGGAAAAGATATGAAAAGGATCAACTACGGAAAAATGGCAATGGCCTTTGGCGGAATCATGATCGCAACGCTTGCCGTGGGATGCTATGGCGGCGGGTCCGGATATTCCGGCGGATACGGCTACAACAGCAGCTATGCCAGCTATGGGAACTCCTATCCTTATAGCGGTTACTCCAGTCCACGAAACTATGGCAACTCATATACCACCGGCTATCAGAACGGAGTACGAGCTGATGCGAATCGCGACCACGGCGAAGATCGCGCGACCGGGCAGCGTGCCGTAGCTGTAAATCGCGATAGCGCGGTGGCACGAACTGAGACGACGCATTCCAACGTCGATCGCACTGAGAAAAACTAGCCGTCGGTGCTTGCCGCTATGAACTCAGCCACGAGCGCGATAGCCGCGCGAACGTTGTCGGCTTCGGTGCGGCCGCTGCGTGCGCGCGGCTTGAAGGAATGATCGCCATCTTCGATCCACTCGATCCGAATTGCGGGCGATAGTTTATAGCCGCCGACATCTTGCGGACTGCCGAAGCTGTCTCGCGTCCCCTGGACAATCAACGTCGGGGTCCGCAGCGTCTCCAGATGCTTCGTTCGCGTCTTCTCAGGTTTGCCCGCCGGATGAAACGGATAGCCGAGGCAGACCACGCCGCGCACCGCTACGTCGTCAGCGACCATGCTCGCAATTCTGCCACCCATCGACTTGCCGCCGATCACGAGCGTGCTGCCGCCACCGGCCTCGCCGATCGCATCACGAAACGACTGCATCAACACGCTCGGCGGATCCGGTGCTCCCCCCTTGCCAGTCTCCCGCCGCCGCTGCATGTAAGGAAACTCAAATCGGATCACCCGTACGCCGGACGCTGCAACTCCTTCTGCGACACGCTGCATGAAAAGCGAATCCATCGGCGCGCCCGCGCCATGCACAAACAAAAACGATTTCGTCGCCGCCTTTGGTCCATCGATAATCAGCGCCGCCATGACGTTGAATCATCGAACGCTCGCTGCATCCGCGCAACCAAATTCGACTTTTGTTTTTGGAGTGTGTTGCGAGAATGGAGTGTGCGGATGCTGCCTGCGACGATGCCCTCAGGACTCGGTCGCGTCAATGCCGGAGAAGCAAATCGCCGAAGGCATCCGCCGCTTCGCCTCCGTCGTCAACTCACTCTGAAAACTCGGAGTCCTATCGATCGTCTGGAGGATGACCGATAGGACTCCACCAAATGTCACTCGGGCCGCGCCCTAGGATGACCATCCTTGTCGATTATAGTAGTTCACCATCTGCTCAACGATCTGGTCGGTCGTCTTGTCCACCAGGTAGCCGGTGGACGACGTTATGTTCTTCACGCCTCCCGCGGCGATGTTCACACCGATGCTTGCAGCCGCGGCTGCTCCGCCCGCTGCTGCGCCTGCCGGCCCCGTGATTCCCGCTCCCGGCATGTAGCCGCTGTCAGCACTGGTGGCAAAGTCGATCAGCTCGCTTGAACCCTGGGGAGTCTTCTGAATGACCTGGACCACGGTATCGACCTTGGAAGCCCCCGCGCCGAGCCCGATGACCATCCGCCGAAGCCGGTTGCCTTCGCTGATGTCAGTGAATTGGCCATCCAGCACCAGGACGTTGTCGCCCGTAGGAGGAACTCCGCGCTGCAGGCACGTAGTAGTGATGCCCTTTTGCGTCAGGTTCGCTGCGACCCGGACGCAGATGTTCTGCGCCGTCTGGTGGGCTAGCTCGACCTGTTGGGCACTCTGGTCTTCGCCGGACATGTTTCTGTAGGCCACCTGGAAGATACTGGAGTTAAGTGAGACATCGGACGCATCGACCGCAAACGGATAGACGACGACCGCAGTTGGCGGCGTTGCAGTGATGGGTGCTGTCGAACTTTGCTGCGTGACCTGCGCCCCCGCGCATCCGAATGCCGCGATAGCTAGTAGCACGTACGCTCGATTGAGAATTTGAGACCTCATAATACTCCTCTTCTTGGTTGGCTTAGCTTCTTTGCGGTTCTTTTCGAGTTCAATTTCGATCGCATAGCGTCCATTAAACTAAAACTCAGCTTATAGTTGTAGCTGCGGCATCAGCACGTTTACCTGGAATCGTAAGCCGAATTGTTCGACTTGAGTGGTAAATTGTCGATAAGCCATCCATTCGCCGGAAAACGACGTATCGATTGAGTAACCCTTGTCGAATTTCCAGACTTTCCCAAACCCTGCACTAAGCGGTATTTGCGTCGAAGTCTTGTGCCGCCAGTTGATTGTCCAGGTCGAGTCGCTCGATTTCAAATACCAACCGCTGCCCACCTGATAGGACAGCATCGGTTGAATCTGAAGCGAACTTTGCGGCACCGAATGCGACGACGAGTACGCAAACGAGGTGTTCTGCTGAAACAGTCCCGCAATATTCAGCCCTGGAATTCGCTTATAGGAGAAAGCCCAGGCCGGCCCATCTGCCACGCTCCCCTGCCGGTGTACTGGCTGGTGGAGGTCGGGAATACGAAAGTTGGTCCGAATCCCCAGCGGAAAAGAGTCTCCTTTTCGTTCGGCCATGGCATCACGAACAGGTCGAGAAGTTGGAAGTCGTCGAGCGCTGTGGTCGTTGACGCGCCCTTGTTGCGAGGAACTGTGACGACTTGAATCGTCGGCCGGATAAGCTGCTCAAGCGGAGTGAACAACTCCGGCCTCACCGCTAGCAGTGGCCGAATCTGCAGCGTGTTCAACTGTGCATTCGTGCCGTACTGGGCGGGTGTGTAGATATCCTGGACCTTGAACTGCGTCAAAGCCCCCGTTGGATCATTTTCCTTAACGGCCAGCGATTCATCGTCGGTGCCGGCCGATGTGGTCTGCTGTGCGAGACCCAGGGAACGACTCACCAGCAGGACGAAGATCACCGCAATAGATGAAACGATGCCGCGCACTTGATGGCTCACAGTCTGATTGCTCGTCGATGCGTCTGCTAAATACCGGTAAATTTGATTCGGGTCTATATGCCCGAGCAGCCGGCGAGGGTGCGAATCGGACTGCGGCTAGCGAGCCGCTGAACGGCGCCGTTGTTGTTCATCGGCGATCCGCTGATAGAGCAGGGCGGCGCCTTCATAGATCGTAGCGCCGTCATCGGCTGCGCCGACGAACTCCGCGATCTGCCGCATCTCCGCGACCCAGCGGTACGCCTTCGGCCGCATCGCGGGCACAGCACGATCCAGTCGCGCGAGGAAACTCTGCTGACTGCGCGCAAGTTCGGTGCGTAACGCATCGGCGAGGCCCTCGCGTTCCGCAGCGCCCAGCATCGTCGCGCATAGAGCGGTGAAGCCCTTGGTCAGTCCGGCGTAGGAGAGTTTCAATCCAGACGCGGCGCCAACTGGTCCGTCGAGGATTGAAATGTCGAGACCGAAGCTGGCCAGGCGCGTCAGCAGATAAGCGTCGCGGCCTGATGCGTAAAAGCGCGGACCTTTTGCGGGATCCTGAGTGCCGGCGACCGGCGGTCCGCCGATGATGCCGGCGTCGATAAAGGTCGTTTCCTCGAGCAGTCCGTGAATGCGGCGGCAGGTCGCGGGAGAGATCGCATTGCATTCGACAAAGACCGGCTTAGTTCGCGCGCGGCCGAACGGTCCGCGCAAACGCCCGGCGACTTCGACCGCGACGCCCGGCGGAACGATCGAAAGTACGAAGCTCGCGCCGCGCAGCATCGAATCGTCGTCATTGACGACTTCAAGCCCGGCGTTGCGAACGCGCGCGACGCTCTCGGCGCTGCGGCCTGTGAGCGATGTCACCACACGCGCGCCGGCTTCACGAAGACGGCGTCCTACCGCGGCGCCCATCTCGCCTGCGCCGACGATCGCAACTGTCACGGAGTCTCGATCGCTCATCGGAGCACCCCCTGCAAAAAATTGTGTGCGAAACTTCAGTAGCGGTTGAGGCGCGCCAGCCGATCGGCGTGGAAGTTCGAGTCGCCAAACAGTTCCTGGCATACGCGGACTCGCTTCATGAACAAGCCGATGTCGAATTCGTCGGTCATCCCGATGCCGCCATGCATCTGGACGCCCTCCTGCACGGCGAGCGTCGCACTGAGACCGGCACGGGCCTTTGCCACCGACACAATCGCACCGGCGCGGTCGTAGGCATCGTCGAGCGTCTGCAGCGCCTTGAGCACCGCCGCGCGCGTGACCTCGAGTTCGCAGTAAAGATGAGCCGCGCGATGCTGCAACGCCTGGAATTCGCCGATCGCCTTGCCGAATTGTTTCCGTTCTTTCAAGTAGGCGACCGTGCGGCTGAACGCTTCTTCGCTGGCGCCGACCATTTCGGATGCGACTGCGGCGCGGCCGGCGTTCAGTACGCCCTCGAGGATGTCCCAACCCGCATCGACCATGCCGAGCACGTTGTCGGCGCCGACATTCACGTCCTCGAACGTGATCCGCGCCGCATTGTGCGTATCGACCGCAGCGGTGCGCTCAGCGCGAACTCCCGGCGCCTTCGCATCGACAATGAACAGCGTGAGTCCGCTGGTATCGCCTGCTTTGCCCGCGGTGCGGGCGGCCACGATCAGGAGATTCGCGACATGGCCATCGATCACGAAGGTCTTGGTGCCGCTCAACTTGAAACCGTTGCCGGCGCGTGCCGCGGGCATCGCGATGTTTCCAGGATGATGCTTTGCAGTCTCATCAACGGCCAACGTTGCGATCAGCTCCCCCGCCACAATTTTCGGTAGATAACCTTCCTTCTGCTTGTCCGTGCCGGCGCGCACGATCGCGGTCGCGGCGAGAACCGCGGTCGAAAGAAAAGGGGAGGGTGTGAGCGTGCGGCCCAGCTCCTCCATTACGACTCCCGCCTCGACGTAGCCGAGTTCCAGGCCGCCGTAGTCTTGAGGGATGAGAATTCCCGCCCAACCCATCTCGACGAAGTTCTTCCAGAGTGCGCGCGAGAAGCCGTCCGCATCGCGATTGTCGCGCAGCGCGCGCAGATGCGCGATCGGCGCATTCTTTGCCAGGAAGCCGCGCGCGTTGTCGCGCAGCATCGTCTGTTCGTCGTTGAGAACTAGCGCCATCTGCGGCTACGCACCGGGCAGGCCCAGGATGCGCTTGGCGATGATGTTGAGCTGAACCTCGCTGGTGCCGCCCTCGATTGAATTGGCCTTCGAACGCAGCCATGCGCGCGCGGTGCGTCCTTCGCGCGAGCGCTCGCCTTCCCATTCCAGCGCGTCGGTCCCTCCGGCCGACATCACCAATTCCATCCGGCGCTTGTTGAGCTCGGTACCGTAGTATTTCAGCAGCGACGACACGGCAGGATGAGCCTGCCCGGCCTTGGCCATGTCGCCGGCGCGATCCATCGTGAGGCGAAAGGCGAGCGCGTCGATCTCGAACGCCGCGATCTCCCCGCGCAGCACGGTGTCCGCGAGCATCCCGTTGTTGGTGCCGACGGTGTCAGTCGCAATCTGCCCTAGCGATCGGTTTTCCGACGTGCTGCCCATGCCGCCGATCATGTCGCGCTCATGAGTCAGCAGGTACTTCGCGATATCCCAGCCCTTGTTGAGCTTGCCTACGAGGTTCGCCTTCGGCACCAACACGTCGTCGAAGAACGTCTGGCAGAACGGCGATGCTCCAGAGATCAATGTGATCGGCTTGGTCGAGACGCCCGCGCTCTCCATGTCGAACAGGATAAAGCTGATGCCTTCGTGCTTGGGTGTGTTCGGGTCGGTGCGAACGAGGCAGAAAATCCAGTCAGCGCGGTCGGCGTACGAAGTCCATATCTTTGAGCCGTTGACAAGGAACTGGTCGCCCTTGTCTTCCGCACGGGTTTGCAGCGACGCCAAGTCCGAACCCGATCCGGGCTCGGAGTAACCCTGGCACCATCGAATCTCGCCGCGAGCAATTTTCGGCAGATGCTCGCGCTTCTGCTCCTCGGAACCGTATTTCAGCAGCGCGGGGCCGAGCATCCAGATACCAAAGCTCTGGACCGGCGCGCGACAACCTAGCGCGTTCATTTCCTGGCGCAGGATTTTGGCCTCGTCGCGAGTGAGTCCGCCGCCGCCGTACTCGCGCGGCCACTCCGGCACGGTCCAGCCTTTCTTTCCCATCCGCTCGAGCCACTGCCGCTGCGCGTCGGATTGAAATTTCCAACGCCGTCCGCCCCAGCAAGCGTCCTCTTCAGTCTGCGCCGGACGCCGCATCTCGTCCGGACAGTTCGCCTCGAGCCACGCGCGCGTTTCTTTGCGAAAAATTTCAAGATTTTCCATAGCTACATCAGGTGTTAGTAGGTCTGCCCGCGCGATTCAAGGTTAATAAGAGACGGCTCACTTCTTGTCCGGGGGCGGGCCGAAGCCGCCTGCTTCGAATTGATGTCCGTAGATGTCGCCCTCGAAATATTCCGACTGGTAAGTCGCCGCCCGCGCGCCCCATCCGTACTCGAACGACCAACCCGACGGATTGCGGAAGTAGAACGAGTACATGTGATCGTTCGAGTGCTTGCCGGGCGTGATAGTCACCGGGATTTTATTCTTGCGAACCAGGTCGTAGGTCATGCCTACGTCGTCGAGGTTATCGACTTCGATCATCAGATGGTTGATGCGGCGGTCGTTCGGGATTCCAAAGGCCACCGTGTGGTCACGATCGTTGCAATGCATGAAGACGAGACCTGCCGCGCCCTTGCCGCGTCCGAACTTGTACTCGACGCCCCCACGCATCCCGAGGTGCTGATAGAAACGCTGCGCCGCGTCCACCTTGCTCTCGCGGATGATGCAATGACCCAAGCCGCCGGTGCCGGTCTTGAAGCGACCATGCATCGCGCGGCCGGGATGGAAGGGTTTGCTGAACTGAGTGAACGGGCCGTGAAAAATTTCGATCGGATTGCCTTCGGGATCATCGAGCTTGAGGACTTCGAGTACGCGGCGCTCGTCGGCTTCCTCGACAGAGCCGACGCGGAATTTGATTCCCGCCTCAGCCAACTGACGCTGCATCTGCGCGAACTCGTCGGCGCCCGCGACGCGGAAGCCGAGGTAGTTGAGGTCGTCGCTGCCGTCGGCATGCATCACGATCCGATGATGCAGGTAGTCCATCCGCAGGTAGCATCGATCCGACTCGCCTTCATCGGCCAGTTCGAAGCCGACTATGCTAGTCGCGAAATGTTTCCACGCATCGAGGTCTTTCACCCCGATTCCCATGTAGCCCAACTCTGTTACCTGGATCATTTATATTTCCTCCGCGCGTTCATCGGGCGTCGGTGCGGACCCAATCGGAACCTAGAGCGACGCGCCGCACCGAATCGGTATCGGTCGGCTGATGACCAACTTTATGCATGGGCGCCGGTGCTTCTACAACCTTGTTCGACAGCCGCCCCAGCCCACTGACTTCGACTTCGACCAGGTCGCCGACGTTCATCGGTCGCGAATTCTTCGGCGTGCCGGATAGTATGATATCGCCTGGCAGCAAAGTGATGAACCGCGAGAGGTCGGCGAGGATATAGTCAATCGGAAATATCATTTCCGAGATCGCTCCCTCCTGGACCATCTTACTATTGATGTAGGTACGCAAAGTGGATTTGCGAATATCCACTCCACTGACTATTCCGGGACCGATCGGACAGAAGCCGTCCTGCCCCTTCACCCGCAGCATCGAGCCGGCGTCGGTGTCGCGATAGTCCTGGCAGCCGACATCGTTGGCGGGCGCGAAGCCGGCGATGTAATCCCAGGCATCTTCGCGGCTGATGTTGCGCATCGGCTTGCCGATAATCACGCCGACTTCGCCCTCGTAGTTGAGATACTTGTGTCCGGCCGGACGGCATAGCACGCCGCGATGCGAGTTCAGTGCGGTGACGGGCTTTTGGAAGTAGGTCGGAGTGTCGAGCATCGGCGCTTTGAATTCGACGCGTCGCGAATCGTAGTTCAGGTGGATGCAGAGAATCTTGGTTGGGTCGCACGGCGGCAGGTACGTCGCATCCGCGTCGGCAAGATGCCTGCCGTCGCCCAGCAGAAGACGATCGCCGTCGGGGCGCACCCACTTCGGCTGTCCTTCGTGAAGGACTCGCCGCCACTCTTGTCTCGGCCCATCAAGTACACTCATTGGGTAATCCTCGATTAGTCAGTTGGGAACCTAACCCCTAACCCCTTCCCGAGCGGGAAGGGGGACCGGACATTTAGCGAAGCTTTCACTTAGGCGAAGGATCCTTTGAGCGTGGCGATGTTTTTGACGTCGCAGTAGAAGTCGAAACTCCAGTTGCCGCCTTCGCGGCCGATGCCGGAATCGCGGCTGCCACCGAAAGGGGCAGCGAGTTCGCGAACGAAGAAACAGTTCACCCATACCGTGCCGGCGGTGACGCGACTGGCGATTCTCATCGCGCGTTCTTCGTTCCTGCTGAAGACCATCGCCGCGAGTCCGTAATGAGTGCCGTTGGCGAGTTCGAGCAGCTCGTCCTCGTCGCGAAAGGTCTGCCACGTCAGCACGGGACCGAATACTTCACGCTGCACGATCTCCATGTCCTGCCGCGCGCCCTCGAGGAGTGTCGGTTCGAAGTACAGTTTACCGGCGCTGGAACGCTTGCCGCCCCAGACCTGTTTGACGCCGGACTTGAGCGCCCGATCGACGAAGCCCTCGACCCGCTTGTAGTGTTCCGGCGTGATGAGCGGACCGACGCGAGTGCTCTTCTCGCGCGGATCGCCGACCGTCATGTGCGCGGCCGCGGCGCGAAATCTCTTTTGAAAATCGTCCGCGACCGAGGCGTCAACGAGGATGCGCGTGCCTGCAAGGCAGACCTGTCCCGCGTTGACGTACTGCCCCGCGGCGGTCTGCGCGGCCGCGTCGAGGTCGGCGTCGGCGCACACTATGTAAGGAGACTTGCCGCCGAGTTCGAAACTCACGGGCGTCAGCGAGCGCGCGGTGGACTGGCCGATCAGCTTCGCGGTGTCAGTCGAGCCGGTGAAACTCAGACGGTCGATATCG
The DNA here is from genome assembly GCA_963711565.1 of uncultured delta proteobacterium. Classification (GTDB taxonomy): domain Bacteria; phylum Desulfobacterota; class Binatia; order Binatales; family Binataceae; genus Binatus. The sequence continues at coordinate 742,292 of CAVQEQ010000004.1, forward strand.
GGATGGGCCGCGAGCGCCGCGCCCGCTTCTTCGCCGATCCCCTGCACGACGTTGAGCACGCCGGCGGGGACGCCGGCCTCGGTGGCGAGGTCCGCCATCATCGAGCCCGTAAGCGGCGCCCATTCAGGCGGCTTGACGACCACGGTGTCGCCGGCGGCGAGCGCGGGACCGACTTTCCACGTCGTCAGCATGAAGGGGCTGTTCCACGGCGTGATAAGCGCCGCCACTCCGGCAGGATCGAAGCGCACGTGATTGATCACCTCAGGCGAATCGATTTGCTCGTGACCCAGTTTCAGCGCGCGGTCTGCGAAGAACTGGATGTTGAGGGAAGCGCGCGGAATCACGCGCGCGAGATTGACCGTCAGCAACGAGCCGTTGTCGGTAGTCTCGACGGCCGCGAGTTCCTTCGCATGATCGAGGATCGCCTGCGCGAACTTCTTCAGCACGCGATGGCGTCCGTCCGGTCCGAGCGCCGCCCATTTCGGAAATGCGCGCCGCGCCGCGCCCACGGCAGCATCGACTTCGGCGGGCCCGCCGGCGCTCACGTCGGCGAGATGCTTGCCATCGATCGGCGAACAGTCTTGAAAGGTTTTCTTCGACGCGACCCGCTTGCCGTCGATGAAGTGTTCGGTCGATACGTCAACGCCGGCGACTTTCGTCGTGCTCATCTGCGAATCTCCTTGGGCAGGTTAATTTTCCGTCTTTCAAGATCGGCTGCTAAGTCCGCCGCCTTTGGCTGCTCTCCAAGGATTCTATCCACCAGCCGCCCCGCGCGCCCCTTGGGCGCGAGCGCGTTCGCGAGCTGATAATTTCGCGCACCCGATGCGAGGTAGAAGCGCTCGTACAACTCATTGCGGCTCGCCAGCGCGCTACCCACGAAATCCCAGGCCAGCCGGAAGATTCGCGCGCGCTCCTCGGACTTCATCTCGCCCGCGCCGCGCAGATACTTGTCGATATGCGGGCGCAGCTTCGGATCGGCGAGCTGCGCCTGCGTTGGGGCGGCGAGCAGATTGTGCGATCCGATCAGCGTGATGATCTCATTGACCCGCGGGAACCAGGTCGGGAGCGCGGCGCGCAACGCCGCGAGTGGACCGCCGTTGGGGAACCATACGCCGTTGCCGTACTCGAACGCCTCGACCTCGGCGCTGTGAATCGCAGCACGCGCGAACTCGGCATAAGTCCAGATTTCGCCGAGCATCTGCCGGGTTGCCGGCGAGTAGTCGTTGATTGCTTCGGCCATCCGGCTCGCAAGGCCGTAGGCGAACTCGAGCTTGGTCTGCGCGCGAATCATCGTCTGCTGCATGATGTTCGGATACCAGCCGGTCGCCATCACGGTGTTGTAGGCGACGAGGTTGGCGTTGATAAAGACGCGATCGCGCGGGACCTCGACGTCGTCGAAAATCACGAACGCGTCCTGCTCGTCGAAGCGGCCCGACAACGGATGGTCGAAGCGATTGGGCGCTGTCGCGCAACTGTCGCGGCAGAGGAACTTCAGCCCCGGCGTGTCGATCGGCACACAGAACGACAGCGCGTAAGGGTCGGTGCCTTCGAGCAGCGGCACGGCAGGATAGACGGCGATCTCATCGGCGAACGGCGCCAGCGTCGCGAGTATTCTCGCGCCACGCACGACGATCCCGTGCGCAGTGTCGGCGACCTTGTGCAGCGCGACTTCGTTGCCGGGCTCGGGAACGTCGCCTTTGGCCTTGTCGATGGTTGGATGAACGATGGTGTGGGTCAGCGAGAGGTCGTTGCGGGCGAGAGCCTTCTGATACGCGACCAGGTTCGCGGCGCCGCGCTCGTTGCCGTTGATCGCCCACTCGTCGGCGCGCCCGGCGAAGCCCGCGAACGTGACATTCATATAGTCGGGCGTGCGGCCCATCAGGCCGACGGTGAATTCCGCGACTGCCTGCAGGCATGCGTGACGCCGCTCGAGGTCCGCCAGCGAGCGCGGGATCATGTGGCTCACGTTGATTGGCTCGCCGGTCTCGGGATCGGGCATCAGGCAGATGTCGCGCGCCTGATGCTGGAGGTCGAAAATCCGCGCGAGCGTATCGGCCGCTCCTGCGAATGCAGGATGCGACGCGATGTCGGTCACCTTGTCGTCGCCGACCCAGAGTGCGCGCGGCCGGGAAAGTCCGGCGAGATACTCGCGCCCGCTGCGTGCTCCCATCAGCGACCTCCTCGTCCGTTCAGCTTCGCGGAGATAGGAGATTCTCCAAGTCGCCCAAGCCCGCGAACCCGGTAAGGTATTTTGCTCGAGCGAGACTTCGGACGTAGGTTGCCCAATCCTTCGAGCTGCAATTTGAGCGCGGCCAGCAGCCCGTCGTCGCGCTGTTCGCTGCTAATGGGATCGCCGCCCAGCCATCGCTGCAACTGAAAAAAGTAGAGACCGAAGAGGCTGTTGGCGAGATGGGTAGCGGGAACGTCCGGGCGCAATTCTCCGCGCTCCTTCGCATTCTCGATAAGGACCGCGATCCCGGCCAGTATCGTCGTCATCATTTCGGCCACGCCGTGGCGCCGGTCGGCGACGAACGGCAACTCGCGCACGAAGACGCGGGCCAGGCCGCGATCGCGCTCGTGCAGCGCGATCATCGCGCCGAAGAGGTGGAGAACCTGATCGAGCAGCGGACGCCGGGGCATCGTCGCGAACGCGTCGTTGACGACCCGGCCGATCTCCTCGCGGAAGATCAGGACGAGCAGGTCCTCCTTGGTGCCAGCGTAGAGGAACAGTGTGCCGGCGCCGATGTCCGCCGCCGCGGCGATTTCGCGCGTAGTGGTGGCCTCGAAGCCTTTGCGCCCGAACAGTTTCCGCGCGGCGCGTTTAATCCGCTCGAGCTTGTCGCGCTTGCCGCGTTCGACGCGGGTTGGAACAGCGTTCAACATCGTTTCCTGAAAATGAGCATGCTCAGGTTTGAGCGTGCTCGACATTTACTGAAAACCCGCGACGTTTGTCAAACGCCTTGCGCGACTTTCGGACTGGCACATTTGCGAAGCATGACCCTGATGGCTACTCTGCATATCGATCGGAGGACAATCATGGCTGGATTAGTGCTTCGCGAAGACCGGGACGGTCTCGCCACGCTTACGCTCAATCGCCCCGAGAAACTCAACTCGCTCAACGTCGAGATCTTCGTCGAATTGCGCGAGCACGTCGATCAGATAGCGCGCGAAACCGAGCGCATCGGCCTGGTCGTCGTGCGCGGCGCGGGCAAGTGCTTCTCCGCCGGACACGATCTCGCCGACATCGCGAAGGGAGAGCGTCCGCCGAAGCCGCACTTTCAGTCCGAGACGATCGAGCTGCTCGCTGATCTACCGCAGCCGGTCATCAGTGCAGTGCATGGACATTGCTACACAGGCGCGCTCGAGTTGGCGCTGGCGGGAGATCTGATCGTCGCGGCCGAGTCGGCGAAATTTGCCGATACGCATGCACGATGGGCGCTGACTCCAATCTGGGGGATGAGCCAGCGCTTGCCGCGGCGCGTCGGCCTCCCCAAGGCGCGCGAGATGATGCTGACGTGCCGCACTTACTCGGGCGTCGAGGCGGCCGCGATGGGCCTTGCGAATATGTGCGTGCCTGACGATTCGTTCGACAAGGAACTGCACGCGCTGGCCGACACCATTCTCGCCAATTCGTGGTTCAGTCATCGCGCTAACAAGCGGCTGCTGATCGATACCGACGGATTGTCTCTGCGCCACGGCCTGTCGCACGAGGTGTACCGGAACTATGGCGTCGGTCCCGACATGCGCGAGCGTATCGCCGCGTTCAACAACAAGTCGGCGCGCCGTGCCTGAGAGCGAAGCTGCGCCTGCGGTGGAGACCGGCCAGCACGGCCAGCTCCAACCGCCCGACGAAGATTCGAGCGAGCGCCGCGGAGCGTTTCGCGCGCTGCGCCATCGCAACTACCGCCTCTACTTCTTCGGCCAGCTCACCTCGCTCGCCGGCACCTGGATGCAGAGTGCCGCGCAGGCGTGGCTGGTGCTGAAGCTGACGAATTCCGCGACGATGCTCGGCGTCGTGTCGTTCGCGCAGTTCACGCCAATCCTGCTGGTCGGTTTGTTCGCCGGGGTTATCGTCGATCGCGTCGATCGCCGGCGCCTGATAATCACGACTCAAATCCTGCTGATGCTGAGCGCGTTCGCACTGGCCGCGCTGACCTGGAGCGGCAAGGTGCGCGTGATACACGTGATCCTGCTCGCGGCCTTCAACGGCAGCGTCGGCTCGTTTGACATGCCCGGCCGCCAGTCGTTCGTGGTCGAGATGGTGGGTTACGACGATCTCGCCAACGCGATCGCGCTCAACTCGATGATGTTCAACAGCGCGCGCATGCTCGGTCCGGCCGCCGCGGGATTGCTGATCGCATGGCTGGGCATCGGCACATGTTTCTTTCTGAACGGCGTGAGCTTCCTCGCCGTCATCTGGAGTCTGATCCAGATGGACATCCCCGTCCGGGTAGTTACCGGCGGCGCGCGCATGCTTCATCAACTGCGCGAAGGCCTCGCCTACGTCTGGGGCCATCGTCCGCTGCTCTACCAGATGGTGCTGGCGGCGGTGACCAACGGCTTCGGCTATCAGTACCTGGTGCTGGTTCCGTTGTTCGCGAAGAACGTACTGCACGGCGACGCGCGAACTTATGGCTTCCTGGCCGCGATCCAGGGACTCGGGTCGGTTGTGGGTGCGGTCACGCTGGCCTCGCGCGTCTCGACGCGGGGAATGAGGAACAATCTGCTCGCGGGTCTTTTCCTCTCCGCGGTGGGGATCTTCGTCTTCGGGATCTCGCGCTCATTTCCACTTTCGCTGGCCGCGCAGTTTGTGATCGGTGCGGGGCTGACCAACTTCCGAGCGAGCAACAATACGCTCGTGCAGATGTTCGTCACGGACGATTTACGCGGCCGGGTGATGAGCACTTACCAGCTAGCGGCGGTCGGCTTGACGCCGATCGGCGCGCTCGAGGTCGGCTACACCGGCTCGCATTTGGGGCCGATGCAGGCGGTCGTCATATGCGGCGCGATCATTCTAGTTTCCGGCATCGTGCTACTCACGACCCTCAAGTCGGTCGGCATGGACTCGGAACCTGAATAATTTCCTCCTTGCCAGACCGACACTTCGCGTGTTCAATGCTCGCTAACCGTTCGAACTGAAGGAGCCTGCTTATGAAGTCCTGGATCTCCAAAACCGCAATCGCGATCGCGATGCTCGCCGTGCTTCCCGCTCTCGCGCATGCCGATACCTGGCAAATCGATCCCGCGCACACCAACGTCGAGTTCACGGTGCGTCACATGATGATCTCGAACGTGAAGGGACAGTTCCAGAAGACGTCGGGAACGATCACCACTGGCAGCGACCCGGCCTCGGCACAAATCGATGCGACCATCGACGCGTCGTCGGTGGACACCCGCGTCGAGCGCCGCGATACGCATCTGAAGAGTCCCGACTTTCTCGACGTCGCCAAGTACCCGACGATTACGTTCAAATCCACCAAGGTCGAAGCCGCCGGGCCGAACAAATTCAAGGTGACAGGCGACCTGACGCTGCATGGCGTCACCAAGCCGGTCGTGCTCGACGTCGAGACATCCGGGGCGCCGATCAACATGATGGGCAAGATGCACGCGGGCGCATCGGCGACAACACAAATCAAGCGCAGCGATTTCGGGCTCACCTGGAACAAGGCGCTCGAAGCGGGCGGCGTGATGGTCGGCGACGAGGTCGCGATCTCGATCAACGTCGAGGCGATCAAGAAGTAGCGACGCGTGTTCTATCTGACGCTGCACGGCGAGACCGAATGGAATCGCGATCGCCGGTTCCAGGGACAACTGGATTCGCCTCTCACCGAGCATGGTGTCGAACAAGCTCATCGAATGGGCGTCACGCTGCGCGAGCTGATCGGAGACGCGACGGGATACGTGATCGTCAGCAGTCCGCTCGGCCGCGCGCGCCGGACGGCGGAGATTATCCGCGAAGTCCTGGGGATTGAGCCGCGGCACATCGAGACCGACGCGCGTATTGCGGAAATCAATCTCGGTTCATGGGCGGGACTGACGCGTGGAGAAGTCGAGGCGCGATGGCCGCGGCCGCTTGACGGAGCCGGACGGTTTGACTGGTATTTCAGGTCTCCCGACGGCGAGACGCTCGCCGACCTGACAGCGCGGGTGCGCCAATGGCTGTCCGACATCGCCGGACGCGATCGCATCATCGCAGTCTCGCACGGGGTGACCAGCCGTCTGTTGCGCGGCCTCTACGGCGGCCTAGAAACATCGGAAGCGCTGTCACTCGAGGTCTCGCGCAACGTCGTCTTCAGACTCCACGACAAATGTGTGGACCGTGTCCCCTCCGACGAGAAGGCGCCTCCTAAGGTCTGAATCCCGATCGACCCTGACCGGGTTGCATTTAGCTCTGCGCAGCGATACCGCTGAACCGAATTGACGTCTGTGACTTCGGGGGGGATCGGCCATGAGTATGTCGCGGCGTTTCGCAGCGGAGTTGATCGGCACCTTCTGGCTGGTTTTCGGCGGATGCGGCAGCGCCGTGCTTGCGGCCGGCTTCCCGAAGACCGGAATCGGATTCCTGGGAGTGGCGTTTGCGTTCGGCCTGACACTGCTGACGATGGCGTTTACGATCGGATCGATTTCGGGATGCCATATCAATCCCGCGGTCACGATCGGATTGTGGGCCGGCAAGCGATTCCCGGGGCGCGAGGTCCCAACGTACATCGTCGCGCAAGTGATTGGAGCAATACTCGCGTCAACTGTGCTCTACGTAATCGCCAGCGGCGGTCCGGGCTTCGATCTAAGCGCCGGGTTCGCGTCCAACGGATACGGCGCGCATTCGCCGGGCGGCTACAGTCTTGGCGCGGCCTTCGTCGCCGAGTTCGTGCTGACCTTCATGTTCCTGATCGTAATCCTCGGCTCGACCGATAAGCGTGTCGCCGCCGGCTTCGCGCCGATTCCGATCGGGCTCGTGCTGACGCTGATTCATCTGATCAGCATCCCGGTGGATAACACCTCCGTGAATCCCGCGCGCAGCACCGGCCCGGCGCTCTTCGTGGGCGGATGGGCGATACAGCAGTTGTGGCTGTTCTGGGTCGCGCCGATAGCCGGCGCCGCAATCGGCGGCTTCTTCTACAACTGGCTCGGCGTCGAGCGAAAGACCGGCGAGCAGCTAGCCCGCGAAACCGCTCCGGCTACGGCTTGACGTTTCGATGATGCTCGATAGTGCGGGCGCCGAGGCGGGCGGGGGCAGTGTCTGAGCCTTGTACAACCACCACGCATCGTTTGGCGTCGGTGAGATCCTCGGGCGAGAGGCCCACTCTGTCGGCCAGGTTGGTTGCGACGATGACGAGGCCGCCGGGGGTTTGACGCGCTAGCTGCGCCGCGGTCGGCGCGCTCAGCACGTCGGTATGGAGCCGGCGGCCGAGCGCGCGGCCGGCGTCACGAATCAGTTCCAGCAGTTCGGCATCCTCCGCGTTCCCGTCCTCGGGCACCAGCACCGCGTGCAGGCCGGACTTCTTGCGCATCGCCACTCGCAACGCCAGGTCGAGCGCCGCGCGCCCGTGCGTGCCTCGATCCACTACCGCAAACACACGATCGAGCGGACGGTCACCGCCATGAATCACGACCGCCACGTGAACCGGCATCGCGCGCGCCTTGTCCAGGATTTCCCGGACTACGCCGCCCATGAAGTCGGACCGGAATACCGCGCGATGCGATCCCAGCAGCAGCCATCCGATTTGCGGCTCGTTGGCGAACGCCAGAATGTCCGCGGCCGGGTTGGTCGTCCACACGGCCTGCGGGGTGATGATGCTGCCGCGCGACAGCGCGAGATCCAGCGCCGCCGACAACGCGGGAGAGCGGGGCGGAACACGCTGGTCGGCCTCGCGCAGTCCCGAGCGCACGCCGCCCGACGGAGTCTTTACCAGTGCGAGCACGCGCGGCGGCGGCGCGTCGTGCGGCGTCGCCGCGAGTGCAAGCTCGACCAGCACGCCGACGCCTTCGGGATTCGAAACGGGCACGAGGATGGCGCTGTGCTCGGTGCCGACGAGGATCGGGCGCGGCGGCGGCTGTACGGGCCGCGGTGCAGGATGCGGTGCGCGAAGCGGCGCTTGCGGCGCTTGCGGCGCGACTGCAGGCTCGGGCGAGAAGGTGCCAAGCTCGGGCATCGGCTCAATCTCCGGAACTTGACGGCGCGTGATCAGATGCAGAATCGGCGTCGTCGCAAAAGTGGTGATCAGCGCCATGATCACCAGCATTGCGAACAGCGTCGGCGAGATGACGTTCATCTCGAGCCCGATATTCAGTACGATCAGTTCCATCAGGCCGCGCGTGTTCATCAGCACACCGAGCGCGGACGAGTCGCGCCAGTCGAGGCCGGTGATTCGCGCCGCGATCGCGCTGCCGCCGAACTTGCCGATCGACGCGACCGCGATGATCAGCGCGCACATCATCCATTGCTCGTATCCATTGACCAGCCCGATTTGTGTGCGCAGGCCGGTGTACGCGAAGAACGCCGGCAGCAACAACACGATCACGATGTCTTCGAGGCGGTCGGTCATCTCGCGCGCCATCCCGCTGTCGTGCGGAATCACGGCGCCGAGCGCGAACGCGCCGAACACGGCGTGGATGCCGATCAATTCGGTGGCTGACGCCGAGATCAGCAGCGCAATAAATACCGACGCCATCACGCCCTGCGTCAGCCGGCCGCGATTTCCGTAGAGCAGCGACAGGCGCACCATCACCGGCCGCACCACCACGATCATCAGCACAATAAACCCGAGCGCCATCGCGATCGTCGCGACCGCGCCCGACGCCTCCGCCCGCGCCACGCCAACCACGAAGGCCAGCATGCACCACGCGGTTACGTCGTCAACGGCGGCGCAGGTCAGCGCGATTGCACCCATGCGGGTCTTGTGAATCCCGCGATCGGTCAAGATTCTCGCGAGCACCGGAAACGCGGTCACCGACATCGAGACGCCCAGGAAAAGCGAGAAGCAGGTGAACGGTACGTCGCTGGTCGAAAGTTTTGGATAGAGGTAAAGCGCAATCACCGCGCCCAGCAAGAAGGGCAACACGATGCTGGCGTGGGAAATCGCGACGGTCGCGTGGCCGCGTTTGCGCAGCAGGGCGGGATCGAGTTCGAGCCCGACCAGGAACATATAAAGGATGACGCCGACCTGCGCGATGATGTTGAGATATGGACCCACCATCCCCGGAAAAAGATATCCCTCCGCGGACGGCACCATGCGTCCAAGCAGCGAAGGACCGAGCACGATTCCTGCGAGAATTTCGCCGACGACCGGCGGTTGCTTGGCGCTGCGGAACACCCAGCCCATCGCGCGCGCGGTCGCGATAACAACCACCAGCGCAAGCAATACGTGCAGCAGATCGCCTTCGTTGGCGCGTGACGCGGGTGAGCCGAAGATGTTGCTCCCCTGCGGGGCAGGTGCGCCGAGCGTATCGCCGTACGTACGAATCCAGAGGTACAGCAGCACCAGCGCGCCGATCATCAATGCGTAAACGGCGACGGCGCGTGAGCCGGCGGTGGTAATTCGCGGCTGACCTTCAGCCATTTGCCTACTCTACCAAACTGCGAACTTGATGCGCAGCGCGAGCAAGATCATTATCCATTGCCGGACGTTCTCGAACATCGACAGCATAAGCGTAACACAACGAATCGGTCGCGGTCAGGCTGAACAGTTTATCCCCAAGCCTCGGACGTTTAGCGAGGATTGGCGGATGGCTTCGTTGCGCGCGCGGGTTTTCTTTTCGGCGCTTTGGCCTTGTCACGCGCCGCGTCCAAGTCTCCATTCGCCGAAGCGGAAGCGGCGGCAGCGCGCTCGCGGCGGTGGCGAATCGATGAGAGCGTGGCGGCGATCTCGACTGCCTGTCCGTCTGAGTGATCTCGATCCCAATAATTCACGATGTCGCTCAAGGAGAGGATTCCGATCGGACGGCCGCGCGAATCGACGACGGGTATGCGGTGAATCTCATGGGTGCGCATCAGGCGATGCGCGGTGTCGAGGTCGTCGCCGCGCGCGCATGAAATCACCTTGGGCGACATCACGCGCTCGACGGGAATCGCCTCGAGGGGAATGCCTTGCGTGTATGCGGCCATGCAGATGTCGCGGTCGGTGACGAATCCGGCGAGCTTGCCGTGAGCGTCGACGACCGGCGCGCATCCACAATCGTGATCCCACATTATGCGGGCGGCCGCATTCAACGAATCCTGAATCCCGCAGGCGCGAACGTCACGCGTCATCAAGTCAGCGACTTTCACTTATGTCACTCCTCGCAACAGCATCGGTCGGTGAATTATTTCCAGGTCGAGAACGGCTTGATCGACAAGTTCGAATTGAAGTAGCGCGCGTCGCCGCTCACTTCGCGGTCGATCCAGTCGGGGAGATCGACCGGTTCCCGGGCGTCCTTGAGCTCGACTTCGGCGACCGCCAGTCCGTGATTGGCGCCGGTGAATTCGTCAACCTCCCAAGTGTGGCCCTTGAAGACGATCCGGTAGCGCATCTTTTCGATCGGCGGATGCTCGCAGAGGTGGAGCATGATCTCATTGGCGTCGGTGAGCGGAATCTCGTACTCGTATTCGTCGCGCGTAATGTCGGCGGTGGCGCCTTTGATCGTCAGGTAGGCGTGGTCTCCGTAGGTGCGCACGCGGACGGAGGATTGTTTCGCGGTGCATAGATAGCCCTGGCGGATGATGAGGCCGGCGCCGAGGTCGCTCCATTTGCGGGGGTGCACCAGGAATTTACGTTCGATTTCCTTCGCCATGTTTTTTCACAGCTCCCCGCGGACTGTTCGCGCGCGCCGCGCTTCGCCCAGGCTTCGGGCTCAAGTCGCGGTCGCATCCGCGCGCGGCGTCATTCCGATCATCAGCTTCAGGTGACGAACATAGTTTATATTCGCGTGAGAGTTGAGGCCAAGTTTTGCGATCGCGCGAAGAACGGCGGCGGGGTCGTCCGATTCGAGCTCGACGGTTTCAGAAGTGGCGCCGCCGGCGATTCGAACTTCGGCAAACTCCGCCGTGTACCTGTCCGAGGTGAACTGGCAGCGCAGTTTTACAACCTCGACCAGTGCGAGGTCGCGATGGGGCCTCAGCAGATCACGGATTAATTCGCCCTGAGTATACGACGGCTGCGCGATGTGCGGGGCAGGGACGCCGAGATGAGGGAACAACTGCTCGACGATCGTGCGCGAGTCGAGCGGGAAGGCGGACTTGAGCATGGGGCGCCATCGCTCGAGCCGGCCGACCTGCTCGGTGAGCAGCTTGATGTCCATCAACTCGGCGCGAATTTTGACGTTGGCGGCGTCGGTCGCGCGCGACAGGACGTAGGTCTCGGCGCTTTCGCGCTGCTCGGACGGCGGCGCTTGGGCGGTCAGCCGATCCCTAAAGGCGCCAAGGTGATTTCCCCAGGTGCGGAATTCAAATCTTCCCAGCGGATTGCTCATCGTCGTGGCAGCGGCACCATATCGCTGCCGCACATCACGATAACATTTTCGCCGGGCGTGAGAAAAAATCAGGCTGCGCGATTGTCACTTTGCAGTTTTCTAGAAGCTCGCACCCTCCCGCATCCCAGCACCACGAGCCGACGAGCCAGCGTCGCTGCCATTCGAGCGCTTGCGCGACGAGCGTCCGGCGCGTACGACCTGCCTGCGGCCAACCGAGCGCATCTGCTTGGTCGGCAGATCGTCAACGCTCAGCAATCCCAGGCGCGAGCGCAACGCGGCAGGCTCGATTCCGAGCACGTCGCATACGTACTCGAAGGAAAACGGACTATGGATTCCGGCTTCCGCGTGGAACCATCGCTGAACCTCGTCGTATTGCTCACGGTCGCATCGCCGCGACGAGTTCACCGTCTTGACGTAGCACCGAACCGCGTCTTCGAGTACCGCGAAGACCAGCCGCGTCTCGCCGTCGAGCATCGAGCGCCGCCGGGTCAGATCGAAAAACTGAACCGGCACGAGAAAATCGGGCTCGAAGCGCGCGCTCAGCCACGGATCGGGGCCTGCGCATTCGTCGATTACCCTGGTCTGAGTCGAAGGTCCATATTGAAGAACCTGTTCTGAAGCTGATGCAGACATTATTGGACCCTCCTTGAGCCGAATTGAGCACCTGCCAGCCAGCATGGTCTGTGCCAACGCGGTTTGAGCACAAAAGGGAGAAATCAGTGGGAGATCGGAGGTATCGCGATGCCGATGGCGGCTGATGCTGCTCAATTATGCGGCATCACTGCGATTGCCGGCTGTGCAATCTAGATCTCGCCGGAATCGTGCACAATCCTCAGAAAGGCTCTCGCGCCCGACGCCCGATCCGGCTACACTGCCGCGGTTCGAGGAGCGCAAACTGTCGGCGAAGCAACCAGGTCGAAACAATTTCCGTATATGGAACTACTGGACTCGAACGGCGCGCGGAAAGAGTATTGAGTCCGCTCGATTTCGGCAGAAGTGGCGCGAGGCACGATCAATGCTGATATTAAAGACCGGGTCGAAGTGCGCGAACGGCGCTCACCTATGAAAACTCGAACAAAAACAAAAACACAACCGACGAAGAATCGTAAAAGGCAGAAAACCAAGATGGAAGCCGCGGTGAACACCGGCGGACGGCGGATCGATGCGCTCAAGCGCATGCTCGCGAAAGAGCGCGCCGATACGCTCGCCCGGGTGAAGGAATTGATGAAGGAGCAGGCTCGCAACGGCGGACAGCCGCCGGCCGATGAAATGGACGTGGCGCGATCGCTGTCCGAAGTCGAGACGCATGCAGCGCTGTTCGACCGTGCGCAGGAACGCCTCAGCGCGATCGACGCGGCAATCGCAAGGCTAGGCGCTGGAGTTTATGGAACGTGTGCGCGATGCGGCGATGAGATCCCGCTGGCGCGGCTCCAAGTAATTCCGTTCGCGCAGTTTTGCGTCGATTGTCAGAACGAAGCGAACACCGAAGCGCGCAGCGGTCAAAGCGGACTGGCGAAGCCGTTCGGCGGCCGATGGTCCGGGCCTGAAGAGCTCAGCAATCCCGATGACGTCGAAGAGCATGTCGAGCCTGTCCGCAACGCCGAGGACGACGTGCAAGTCGATAGCGCATTCGGGCCGGATGAGGACGAGCTGGAAGCGACGGGAGTCGAGAAACGCCGTCGCGGACGGCCGCCGAAGGCAAAGAAGCCAGCGGTCCAGAAGAAAGCGCACTAGCGTCGCGCAATCCGATCGGCGTGAATCCGCACTTATCGATCGAATGCGAGGCCGCGCCGGGGAAGCTTGCGCAATTGGCGAGGAACTGATAATCATTCTCATTATCGGTCGAGGTTCCCGCTGATGTACCTATGTATCTGCAACGCTATTACTGACCGCCAGGCGCGGTCGCGTAGTAGTGCTTCGTGTTCGGTTGCCGCTTTCTACCGCGCGCTTGGCGTCAAGCCCAAGTGCGGCAAATGCGTGCCGCTCGTTCGCCAGATGCTCGACGCACACGACGACTCGCGCGATGCTCGCCAGGATGCCTGCCCGGATGCCTGCGGCGCCGAAAGTTAGGCGTTTCGCACAGACCGATTTGTCCTTACACTGCTACTATTCATAGCCGCTTGCGGGGAGAAGGTTCCGTGAAGGGTAACCCCAAGGTTCTTCAGTTTCTCAATACGGTGCTGCGCAACGAGCTGACCGCTATCAATCAGTATTTCCTGCACGCCAAGCAGCTCGAGCATTGGGGCGTCGGCAAGCTAGGCAAGTACGAGCGCGACGAATCGATCACCGAGATGAAGCATGCGGACAGGATTATCGAGCGAATCCTGTTTCTCGAGGGTCTTCCCAATCTTCAGGATTTGGACCGGCTGCTGATCGGCGAGAACGTTAAGGAAGTGCTCGAGTGCGATCTGAAGCTGGAACTCAAGGCGCTGGGCGATTTTCGCGCGGCGGTTGCGCACGCGGAATCGGTGAAGGATTACGTGACGCGCGAACTGCTCGAGGAAATCATGCACGAAGAAGAGAAGAGCGTCGATTTCATCGAAGTCCAGTTCGATCTAATCAAGCAGATAGGAATCGAGAACTACATCCAGTTGCAATCGTCGAGCGCGAGCTGAGCGGGGTTCATCGCTCCGCAGGAGAGTGCGCATGAGCGTTGAGGGTCGTAGCGCTGGGGTCGCCGGGAGTGGGGTCGTTATCACCGGGGCTTCCAGCGGAATCGGCAAGGCTTGTGCGCTCTACCTGGACAGCCGCGGGTGGCGGGTGTTTGCCGGAGTGCGCAAGGCGGCCGATGGTGAGGCGCTCGCCAAGGCCGCATCGCCGCGCCTCAGTCCGTTGATACTCAACGTCACCGACGCAAAGACTGTTTCCGATGCCGCCACGCAGGTCGAGAAGGCCTTGGGTGACGTAGCGCTGATCGGGATCGTCAACAACGCAGGTATCGGGACCGGCGGTCCGGTCGAGTTTCTAGATCCATCTGAGCTACGCCGGCAGATGGACGTTAATCTGGTGGGACCGCTGACGGTTATCCAGGCTTTCATGCCGATGATCCGGCGCGGCCGCGGACGGATCGTTAATGTCTCGTCGGTCGGGGGCAAGGTGGCCACACCGTTCGTCGGTCCGTACTGTGCTTCGAAGTTCGCGCTCGAGGCGCTCTCCGATTCGTTGCGCGCTGAGCTCAAGCCGTGGGGAATCGAGGTCTCGCTGGTCGAACCCGGCGCCGTCAAAACCGCGATGTTCGAGAAGGCTCGTAGCACGGTTGACGACGTTCTTGGCGTGCTTCCTGCCGAGGGTGCTCGCTACTACGGCAACGAGATCGAAGCGATGCGCGGTCTGATCGCGTCGCAGGAGCGCGTGGCGGTGTCGGCGGAGGCCGTGGCGCGAGTCGTCGAGCATGCGTTGATCGCGCGACGGCCACGCACGCGTTATTTGGTCGGCCGTGACGCGAAACTGATGGCATTTTTCCATTGGCAGCTCCCTGATCGGGCATTCGACAGGCTGTTGGCTACGACGATGCGGCGCCTGTCGCGCAGGGCGTCAATGGGGAAGGCTGAACCACTCGATTGAATGTCGGAACTGATTCCGGAGTGGGGCGCTCCCGAAAGTGTCTCAATCCGGGACGGGGGACCGATCACTTGCGGAACACTCAATGGTTTCGCGCGACCTTTCGATTCTGATTCCTAGCTATTCTCCGCTTTTCAGAATGACCGCGAATGCATCGGCGTCGGCATGGTGATTGCTCCGCTGTGAGATGCGGTAATGCGATCGCCTGCGCTCGGGGGATCTCTTTCAGATGTACTTGTTGCTGGTGGAAGACAACCCTACGGATCGGATGGTTATCGAGGCCCGGCTTCGGCACGCGTTTCCGAGCGCGCAGATCATGGCCGCTGACGATCCGATCGCGATGAACGAGCAGCTCAAGCGCGACGGCTGCGACATCGTCATCACTGACTATTGGCTGGGGTGGAGCGACGGTCTGTCGATCCTCCAGCGGGTGCGCGAGCGGTGGCCGCGGAGCCGGGTAATCATGCTCACGGGCAATGGCGGCGAAGAGGTGATGGCCGGTGCGTTCAAGCACGGGCTGTATCACTACCTGCTCAAGCCGGACGGGTTCGACGAGCTGGCGGCGGTCACTGGGGCCGCGATGGAGAGCAAGCGGCGCGATGATTTCAACGAGCTGATGGCGATGATCGTCAACTCGATTCCTGACGGTGTTCACTGCGTGGACGCGGCCGGGACAATCACGGCGATTAACGCGGCGGCGCGCCGGATGTATGGGTACGCCGAGGCTGAGATTGTCGGGCGCAGCAGCGAGATCCTGCTGCCGGTCGGGCAGCGCGACGAAATCCGGCGGCTGCATGAGCGAGCGCTGGGCGGGGAAATCGTGCCTCGGTTCGCGATGCTGCAAATCCGCCGCGACGGCGCCGAAATACCGGTGTTGATGACGATACTGCCAATGCGTCACGGCGGCGACGCAATAGCGAATGTGGCGTTTATTGCAACTGCCGTCGGCAAAGCTGCTCGCGAGGGCGGCATGGCAAGTGCGCGTGAGGAGTCGCATCCGCCGCGGCATGGATCGTCGTTAAGCGTCCACTAGCCCGGTCGCGCGCGGCTGGGTCAAGGATGCGGAGTGGGCTCGCACGAGATCGCACGAATAACCGGAAGATGAACTAAAAGAGCGCCGCTACCTTGGAGCGCGCCGGAGGACTAAAGTAACCGGTCTGATGGCGCACGAAATCGGCACGCACAAACTCACCGAGCACGGCGCGTTGAATCACGTGCCGATATATCGCAGCCGGCCGATAAGGATCGCGCTCTACTACGCCCTCGGCGGTCTCATCTGGGTCGCGGTCTCCGATCGGGTGCTATCGCTGATGCCGGCGCATTCGTACACCCTCAACCGGCTGATGTTCGTCGGCGTGAACGCGCTGCTGCTCTACCTGGTCGCCGCCCGCTACATGAAGACGATTCGCATCTCGGTGGCGGCGCGGGAGGAAGCGCTGGTGCGTGCGCGCGGCTACTTCGAGTCCTCGGTCGAGGGAATTATCTCGGCGGACAGCAACGGGATGATTCGACAGCTCAATCCGCGCGGGCAGGAGATGTTCGGCTACCATGAAATGGAGCTGGTCGGTCAGCCGATAGAAGTGCTGGTGCCGCAACGTTTCCAGTATCGCCACGAGGCGCATCGCAGCGCTTTTTTTCTCACGCCAAAATCCCGCAAGATGGGCCGCGGGATGGAGATTGCGGGACGCCGCAAAGACGGCAGCGAATTTCCCGTCGAGATCAGCCTGAACGTCGTGCATACCCATCGCGGCAAGCTGGTGATCGCGTTCGTCACCGACATCACCGAGCGCCGCGCGATGGAGCGCGTAGCGCGGCGCAATGAAACGGTCGATGCACTGGCCGCGGTGGCGGCCGGAATCGCGCACGAATTGAACAATCCGCTGGCCGTGATGGCGTCGCGAATCGAGCTGATGCTGGCGGCGGATCAGGATCTCAGCGTGCAGACGCGCGACGATCTGCTGGTGCTGCAGAAGAACATCGAACGCGCCAGCCGGATCTCGCACAACATGCTGTCACTGGCGCGTCAGCGGCCGGGCGCGCGGCAAGCAGTGGACATGAACGCGGCGGTCGAAGAGGCGATCATGATAGTCGGCGCTGAGCCCAGGGGCGGCGTGTTGCGCTACGAAACGATCCTCGATCGGTCGCTGCCGCCGGTGATGGCGGAGCCGACGGGCGTCGAGCAGGTGCTGATCAACTTTATTCTGAATGCGCGCGACGCGGGCGCGCACTTGATCCGAATCGAGACTGGGTGGGCGCCGGGACGCGCCGGTCACCTTAGCTTGTCGATCACGGATGACGGCGCGGGAATCGCGAGCGACGTGCTCGGCAAACTGTTTCAGCCGTTTTTCACGACCAAAGCGAAGGGGACAGGCTTGGGCCTGTGGCTGAGCCAGCGTATCGTGCAGGACCACGGCGGCAGTATCACGGTCGAATCGATCGTGGGCGAAGGCACCACATTCGCGATAACGTTGCCGACGATGGGCGAGTCGTCGTCGGACCGCGCGAAGCTTACTCCGCGCGGCGAATCGCCGGCGTCGTCGCAAATCGCCGCGGCGCGAAGCAATCAGTCGGGCCGCTAGCGGGCTCGGGCGCCGATGGCTGCGCAAGCAAAAATTCTGATCGTTGATGACGAGCGCGATCTCGTCGACGCGTACGTGCGGCTGCTCGAGCGCGCGGGCCATCGATGTCTCGCAGCATTCGACGCAAACGAGGCGATCCAGCTAATCGACGCCGAGTCGCCTGACGTGGTGATTACTGACCTGAGCCTGCCCGACACCAGCGGCATCGAGATCATCCGTCACGTGCGCGCGAAGTCGGCGTCCACGCCGATAATCGTGATGTCGGGCCACAACACGCCCGAACTAAACAACGCGGCGCACGCCGCCGGCGCGAACATCTCGCTCCTGAAGCCGGTCTCGATCGCCGAGTTGCAGCGGGTGATTGTCGAAGCGCTGGCGCGCTGAATCGAGCCTGTCGCTGCACCATCTGCTCATCGATAAAATCGGAAGCTGATCCTCCGCCTAGTCGCCAAGCCTAAGCTCTTGTGCGCGAAAGCCGTCCAGACCGGAGAAGCAGGTACGGTTTCACGGACGGCCACACATCTTCGGAACGCCTTGATTGAGTTGCATAGAAATAATATATTAGATATATCCAAGGAGCTAATGGATATATGGGATTTCAAATAGAAATCGACTTTGAAGTGAATCAGAGAATTTGGGCAGAAAGAAGGTCCGAGGAGGAGTCTGATAACGATGTAATCAGAAGGCTGTTGCGAATGTCGCCTAAAAATGGCGGCCGATCGCAGAAAGCGAGTGAATTCAGTTCCGAGAAAGGTGCTTGGGTATGGAAGGGAGTGACACTTCCTGCTCATACGCAACTGCGCATGGACTACCTAAGCCAGCGCTATCAAGGTGAGGTACGTGGAGATGGGAAATGGTGGATCAATGAGAGATTCTTCAGGACGCCCTCCGAAGCAGCAAAGAGCTTGGCGCGTACTCGCGAAGGGAAGGAACCAAGCCTTGATGGTTGGAAGTATTGGTACGTAAAGCGGCCATCAGACCGAGATTGGATTCTGGTGGATGAGTTCAGAAAAGGTCTCGGCAATGGCCGCCCACACAAGAAGCCATCTATGGAGGATCGGAGTATTTGATCGCTCAACAGAAACGTAGGTATCCCAGGGCGCGGGCGGCGCTGACCTCTCGCTCCTGAAGCCGGTCTCGATCGTCGCGCTGCAACGCGTAATCATCGAAGCCCTCGCACGCTGAATTGCTGCGGCGCGGGCGGCAGTTTGCTCGGCGACAATCGGAAGCTCATCGTTCAATTTCATGGCACCGGGCGACCAAACTACCCGAGTTTTTCGCAATGTTACGATCGAGGGCAGGATCTACGACCTGTCGCACCTCGACCAGTTCACGTTCGAGTTCGTGGTGCCCGAAAAGGACGGAAGACCACGGCAAGCATATGGAATTGACGTCCTGTTCAGCTGGCACTGTTTTACCCGCGGAATAGCAGAAGGCGAACACCTCCCGGAGGCCTTGGCTTACAGTCGTGGCCGCGAGACTCGCCTGTTCGACGAGCGTCGCTATCGTTTCTCACGGCAACTGCCGAGCATTATTAGAGGCATTGGCACGCGAAAATGCTTCCACTCCGGCAAAGGCAATTTCTTCACGGTCGAGCTTACAGACGAGGAAGGAAGCCGAATCGACTATACTATCTTCTTCAAAGTTTCACGGACCGCAAAGCGAGGTGCGCTAACTCTCCGCGTAGAGAGTGCCTATGCCCGAGACAACAGAGTGCCGCTTGGGCGCTCGCGGCCGCCGCGGCCCATTCGCTTTTCGGTCATTGCGTACAACACCGCAACAGGTAAGCCAATCAAGGAGCCGAAATGAAAAAGGCCCTTCGTAGAAGGACCTTTCTCTGAATTCCGCTGGGAACCTCTTGGCTATCACCACACTTGGGTGGAGACCGGAATACCGGCGGGCGAGCGCTTGCACCCAGCTTAGGCGCTCTTGATCAGGGAATATAACAAATGCGCCTGTTTCAAACAAACCCAAGTTGAGTTACAGCGTGCGTTTGAAGGAGACGCTGGCGAGGATCAGCATCAGCAACATGAAGATCAGCAGGAATGCTATGTCGCCGCTTACGGCGGTGAAGTCGGCGCCTTTGAAGAGGATCTGTTTGATTGCGCTTACTGAGTGAGTTTCGGGATTGAAGCGGGCGAAAGTTCGCAGCCACGGCGGGAAGCTTTCGACCGGATAGATCGCGCCGCTCGGGAAGAACAGGATCACGTTCAGAAATCCCGAGAACGTTCCCACCAGGCGCGGATGGCCCGCGCGGCCGAGCATCGAGAACGTCATCGCGAGCAGGCCGGTCGCGCTGATGATGATTATCCCGATCAGCATCAACAGCGCCGTCGGGCCGCCGAGGATTCGCCCGCGCGTGATCATCAGTCCCAGGAACAAGACCAGGATGCCGCCGATGCTGGTCACCGTCACGCCGCTGGCCAGGATGCCGCCGGCGATGTCCCAGCGCGAAAGCGGAGTCACCAGGTAGCATTCGGTGACGCCCATGAATTTATCCATCACCCAGTTGAACACGCCGGACATCAGCGAGCCCATGAAGATCGCCATCACGATGACGCCGGGGATAAGCGAGCGATCGTAGTCAACGTACGGGAACAGCCAACTCGGGCGCAGTGAGATCTCGTTGAGCTTGGGCTCGCGCGCGGTCACGAAGGTGACTCTCACGGTTGCGGCGGCCGAGTCGAGCACGCTTTCAAGGGTTTCCGAACTGACGCTGTCGACGTTGTCGGTGAACAATCCGATCTGCGCGATGCGGCCCTCGGCAACGTCGTGGCTGAAGTCGGGCGGGATGACGACGACGCCCTTGTAGAGCCCGTCGCGGACTTCGTCAACTGCGTTGCCCGGGTCGCTCTCGAAGGTGAGGTCGACGGTCTTCGGTCCCGCCTGCAACGCGAGCAACTGTTCGACGATGCGGCGCGCATAGAGTCCGTGATCCTGCGAGACGACGACGACGGGCAGGTGCTTGAGCTGGCCCTGGAACGAGTTGCCGATGATCACAAGATAAACGATCGGCATCAGGATGACGGAGATGAGCGTGATGGGATTGCGCGTCAGCTTCTTCAAGTCGCGGCGCATGATGGCGAGGAATTTGAGCCCGAACATCGCGTCCTCCTCAGCGCTGCTGCGGCATCCCGGCGCCGACGAACAGGCTGACCTTTTTGGCCGGCTCGTCGCGGAGCGTGCGCCCGGTGAAATGGATGAAGACGTCTTCGAGCGAGAGCTTCTGCACGGTGATCGAAGTCACGCGATCGCCGGCGTGTTCGATGGCCTCGAGGATTTTCGGAATCGCGTGCGCCCCGTCGTTGGACGAAAGTTGCAGGCGGTTTCCGCCGTCGAGATTCACCTCGCGCAGATAGGGCATCGGCTTCAGCATGTCGGCGATAGCGGCCGGATTTTTTTCGACCACGAGATCGATTCGGTCCGCGCCAGGCACCATCGATTTGAGTCCGATTGGCGTGTCGAGCGCGATTATCTTGCCGCCGTCGACGATTGCGATCCGATCGCAGAGCGACTCGGCCTCGTCCATGTAATGCGTGGTGAGCGAGATGGTGATCTCGCTTTCCTTGCGCAGAGTTTCGAGCAAATCCCACACGGCGCGGCGGCTTTGCGGGTCGAGTCCGATAGTCGGCTCGTCGAGGAACAGCACGTCGGGCGAATGAATCAGGCCGCGCGCGATTTCGAGCCGGCGGCGCATCCCGCCCGAGTACGTGGCGACGAGATCGTTGGCGCGCTCGGTCAGCCCGACCATGTGCAACAGGCGATGACCGCGTTCGCGGCGCTCGCGGCGCGACAGGCCGAAGAACTCGCCGTAAATGTCGACGTTCTCCCATCCGGTGAGATCGAGATCGGAGGTGAGCGCCTGCGGGATGACGCCGATATTCTCGCGTACCTGGCGCGGATGACGCGCGACGTCGAAGCCGGCGACGAACGCCTGGCCGCCGCTCGGCGTTATCAACGTCGTCAGCATCCGCACCACGGTCGTCTTGCCTGCGCCGTTGGGGCCGAGCAGCCCGAAGACCTCGCCACGGCGGACCTCGAAGTTGACCTTGTCAACGGCGGTGAAAGTGCCGAACCGCTTAGTCAGGTCTTTGGTTTGTATTGCTGCTGAGTCGGGTTCCATCGTTGCGCGGAAACGTGACTTCCGCGGTCATCCCGGGTTTGAGCTCGCCCTCGGCTTGCAGCACCTGGACCTTGACGTAGAACGTGCGAATGTCCTGGCGCCCGCGCCGCACGTCGCGCTCGGTCGCGAACTGGCCCTCCTGTCCGATTGCCATGATCCGGCCGGTGAAAATCTGCGGCGGATCGGTCGGCAGTTCGACCTGCGCCGACTTGCCGATGTAGAGCGAGCCGAGGTCGGTCTCTTCGACGTCGACGCGCGCCCAGATTGTCGAGAGGTCGTCGACGGTCAGAATCGGCACGCCCGGCGTCACCCATTCGCCGACTTCGAGCGCCTTGCTGACGATGACCCCATCGACCGGCGACTTGATCTCGGTGTCGACGATTTGGTCGGCGTAGAACTTCGCGTTGGCCTGCCCGCTGAGCACGTCGGCCTCGTCCTGCTGTACGGCCGTGATGGAATCGTCGCGAGTCTTGGTGGCAATCACATTGGCTTTCGCCAGAGCCTCGTTGCGTACGAGGTCGCGCCGCGCTTGCGCCAGGTTGGCCTCCGAATGAGCGAGATCAGCCTGCGACTTGGCCAATTCGTTTCTGAGATCGATGTCCTCGATCAGCGCAACCACCTGGCCTTTCTGGACGTGGTCGCCTTCGAGCAGATCGAGTTGCTTGATGCGGCCGCCGATGCGGCTGGTGATATTTACTTCGGGCGCTTCGATCATGCCGACGACCTTAATCGTCGAACGATCCTCTGGCGGCCATAAGTAGGTGCGTCCGAAAAAATAAAATCCGAAGATAATACCGGCCAGGATTCCCAGCCGAATTACCCGGCGAACCAGGGTTCGAATCATTGCGGATGCACTACCTTAAGCGACTGCGACGGGTCCGCGCCGAGCGACCGGAGCATCAGGTTGCCGAGATCGCGGCTGAGCTCGGAGACCGGGCGGCCGGCGCCGTAGTAGAGCAACAGCGAGCGAATCGCGCCCTGGATCGTGAACGTCGCGAGGCGCGGATCGACGCGCGTGAAAACTCCGGCGCGGATTCCTTCTTCGATTAGCGAGGCGAAAAAATTGAAGCCGCGTTCGCGCGATCCGTCGATAATCCGATTGCGCGCATCGGACAGCCGCGGCTCCTCCATTGCGTAGAACTGAAGAAAATCTCGCCGCTGATCGAAGAATTCCACCATCACGCCGATCGAACGCCTCAGCCGCTCGACCACCGGCAGCTTGGGATCCGCGCTGGCCTGATAGGTGCGATAGGCGGTGTCGAGACCGTCGCTCAAAACGCCGAGGTAGAGCGCGTCCTTCGACGGGAAGTAGAGATAGAGCGTTCCTTTGGCGACCCGGGCGGCCTCGGCGACGCGGTCCATCGTGACGGCCTGGTAGGGCTCGTGCGCGAAGAGCTTGAGGGCGGCGGCGAGGATACGCTCGCGCTTGGCGGCCTGCTCGTCGTGGACGTGAAAGGGGCGACCATTGGAGATTACAGCCGAATTTGTGTTTGTTCTGTCCATAAACTGACCAGTCAGTCATATTTAGAGTGCGTGAGGTTGCGAGTCAACCCAGTCAGGACGTCTGTCGCCGGAATTGGTTGCGCGTCCTGTCGGGCGTGCCTAGACTGCTGAACTTCGAAAGCTGGTCACGCAGGCGCCCGTAGCTCAACTGGATAGAGCATCAGACTTCGGATACGACCCAGCCAGGTAACGCGTCGAGAAAAAGTCAGTCTCAGCAAGACGAAAGGCCCTTGTGCCAGAAGGGGTTCGCGCGTTGTCTTCGTTCGCGCAGATTCTCTCCGAGTCTCGTCGAATCGACCCGATTCTGGTCACAAATGCCCAACTATTGCCCAACTGTTTTTTGGGCCGCTGGAGATCGGCAAACGTCCGATCCAACGCTCATGCCCAACTCCTGCCCAACTCGCAATTAGATTTGCAGTCTCATCGAAGGATAGACGCTCATAAGGAATGATTTACGAGGAGGTACTGAGATGTCCGACTATGCTGCCAAAGTTGCAACCCTTAAGTCTGAGCGGGCAAAGCTTGCTCAACGGCAATCGGAGCTCGCCGCCCAGCGCCGTGAGGAAATCGGCCGACTCGCCGAGAGACTCGGCACACTCGAAATCGATGACGACGTGCTTGCCGGCATGTTCCTCGAATTGAAATCCGCAAAGGAGGGAGATGGCTCGCGTCTCAAGCAATTGCGAGACGTGGGCTGCCGGTTTCGTTCTCCCAAGCCTGAGCGCGCTAAGCGACACCCCGCGGATGCTGCGGCGCACGCGAACGGCACTGATTCGAATCGAAGCGTGTAGGGCACGTATGAGTCACGAAGAACGCAAACTCGAGACGCGACGAAAGATTGCGATGGGAGGCCTCGTCATCAAAGCGGGGCTCGACCACGAGGAACCTGCAGTGCTGCTCGGCATGCTCATGTCGGCGGCCCGCGTCCTGTCGAGCGCTAACGCGGATGAGCACCGCAAGCGATGGCGAGAGCACGGTGACTCGGCCTTCAAAAGAGTGTGAATCATGCAACATCCGATAGTCATGGTTGCGACGCTGGCGCTTGTGCTGGGCCTGCTCTGCGTGACGGAAGTTCGCGAGAGCTGGGTCGGGTGGTTCGCTCGCGGCGTGTTCTGGTTCGGGATCACGATCCTGAGCCGCGACTACGCGAACGTCTGTGTAATGCGTCTCACCGCGAGCACAGCGTCCCCGTATTGGCGCTTCGTCATCGCACGCTCGTCTGTGACCGCAGAGGCTGTTGCCCCAGCGCTTCTGCTTCTCGGCACAATCGCGCTGCTTGAGGCCCGTGTCGTTGGGCGAGGGACCGTCTTTCTCGGCGCCGGCGCGACGCTCTGCTCGGGCATGCTGACGGGATGGCATGAAGTCTCACGCCTCGTGGGCTACTACCCCGCTTATCCGGTTTCAACACTTGTCGGCTCAATGGATCCTTATGCGCAGGGTGGTTTCTATCTAGCGTTTTTCTCGGCCTTTCTCGCGATTAAAAAGGCCCGCAGGGCACCGGAAACCCGGTCTACGTGGCAGCGGTCGCCGTCCAGCCTTCACGGCACCAGCGACTGGATGCCGATGAGCACTGCGCGGCGGATGTTCCAAACTGGCGGCATCATTGTCGGCGAGGCGTACAGGCCGGATCGTGACCCGAAGCTTGGAGGCCAGGCTCCGTTGCTTCGCTACGATGGCAAGGTCGGCTCCGGGCACTGTCTCGTCTTCGCCGGTTCGGGCGGCTACAAAACCACCGGGGTCGGAGTTCCGTGTGCGTTAGAGTGGAGCAGTGCTCTCGTTTACCTCGATCCTTCCGCAGAAGTCTTTCCGATCGTTCGCGCGTCGCGCGACGCGTTGGGCCATCGCGTGGTTTCTCTGAATCCGGAGGAAGGGCGCGGCGGATTCAACGTTCTCGATTGGATCGATACCTCCGCGGATCGAAGCTTGATGGATATCCAGGCCGTGGTTGCATGGCTCGCAGGCGAGCAGCCTGCGGAACGCTATGACGACTACTTCAAACACGCGGCGCGAGCGCTGCTCGGGTGTCTTCTCGCGGATATCCTGTTTGCTCCTGGATTGCTTCCGGAAGAGAAGACGCTGACGCTTCTTCGCAAGCGGGTTGCGCTCCCGATCCCGGAGCTTCGGCAGCTTCTCGACGACATCTACGCCAAGGGCGATTCGTACGGCTTCGGTTTTCCGGCCCAGCTCGCTGGTAATCTCAAAGACATCACCGAAAAGCAGTTTTCCGGGTTTTATGGCGAGGCCGGAAACCTCACTGCATGGCTCGCGGTGCCTTCACTGGCGCGATTGGTTTGCGGGTCATCTTTCCAGACGCGAGACATTCTGTCGGGCAGACTCGACGTGTTCATCAACGTTCCGCTCAAAGTCTTGCAGAGCAATCCGCAGGTCTGCCGCCTGATCCTTGGCGCGTTGCTGAATGCCGCGTACGAAGCACGAGGGGACCTGGGTGGGCGGATTCTGTTCGTGCTCGATGAGGTTGCGCGCCTCGGCTATATGGGAATCCTCGAGACGGCTCGCGACGCCGGCCGCAAATACGGAATCAACCTGGTCCTGATGTACCAATCGCTCGGTCAGATGACCGGCACTTGGGGCCCGCAGGGGCGGCAGGCTTGGTTCGACTCGTCTTACTTGAAGTTGTTCGCCTGCCTTCACGACGTTGGTGCAGCGGAGTTTCTGTCAAAGGCGTGCGGGGAGTTCACGGCGGTCTCCGAGGGCTACACACATGGGTCAGGCACTTCGACCGGATCGGCGACCTCAAAGAGCAGCAGCACCCACGAGACGACCAGCGAGCAGCAGCTTGTGCGCCGGCTGATCAAGCCCGAAGAGATCCTTCAGACGCTTCGGTACGACGAGCAGATTGTCCTCATTTCGAATTGCCGTCCACTGCGATGTGGCCGGGCAATCTACTTCCGCAGGCCGAAAATGCTGACTCGTACGCAGTCCGACGAACTCCAGCAAATTAGACAAATCGCGAGATAGCTGCAGAAAGGAGCAGGGTGCCGGGAGCCTGAAAATCACGGAGCGAAGCGGAGTGCGCACTTATATGTCGCAGGCGACATAGCGCGGGATAGAGACGGCGCGGACGCAGATTCGACGCAAATGGCAATCTATCACTTCACAGCGAAAGTCATCAGCCGAAGCAAGGGGCGAAGCGCCGTTGCGGCTGCCGCGTATCGCTCGGGCTCGAAACTCCACGATGCCCGCCAAGACATGAACTTCGACTACACCCAGAAATCGGAGGTCGTGTTCTCCGAGATTCTAGTACCCGAGGGCGCACCGGCCTGGATGGCCAATCGCGAGACGCTTTGGAACGCGGTCGAGGCCGGCGAGAAACGCAAAGACGCTCAACTCGCACGCGATATCGAATTCGCTTTGCCGCAGGAGCTCAGCAGCGTACAAGCCATCGCTCTGGCGCGCGACTTCGTCCGACGCGAGTTCGTCGCTCGCGGCATGATCGCCGATCTGAACGTTCACTGGGAGCCGGATAATCCGCACGTCCACCTGATGCTCACAATGCGCGAGGTGAGCGAGAGCGGTTTCGGCGTCAAAGTCACGGAATGGAACAAGGTTGCTCTGCTCCAAGAGTGGCGCGAGCGCTGGGCCGACTTGGCCAACGAACACCTGCTCCGCGCTGGCCACGACGTTCGGATCGATAACCGCAGCTACAGGGACCAAGGCGTCGAACTGGAGCCGACGAGTCACCTCGGCAAGGCGGTCGAGGAGATGGACGCGCGCGGTCAGTACGCCGAGCGAGCCCAGCAGTTCGAGGAGGTGCGCGAAAGAAACGCGCGGCGGATCGAACGGCGGCCGGAGATCGTGCTGGAGAATCTGACGCGCCAGCGTTCGACGTTCACGCGCAACGAGATCGCGCGCGAAGTGTTCCGCTGCATCGACGATGGCGAACGCTTCCGGAACCTGATGGCGCGACTCGAAGGCTCGCGCGAACTGGCGGTCCTGACGCCCAATTTGATCCGAGACGGCGAGGTGATCGAGCCCGCTCGGTGCACGACGCGCACGATGCTGGCGATAGAAGCGCGGCTGGCCGAGACCGCTCAGCAAATGGCCACCAGTGAGAGCCATCCAGTGAGCAGGCGGAACGTCGAAGAGACGCTCAAGAGGCACGACCATTTGAGCGAGGAGCAGAAGGCTTCCGTGAAGGCGATGACAAGTGCGCGACAGATCGAGGCGATTGCCGGTTTCGCGGGTTCCGGAAAGTCGAAGGCTATCGAAGCCGCCCGCGAGGCGTGGCAGGCGGAAGGCTATCGCGTGATCGGCTCCGCGCTAGCCGGGATCGCCGCCGAGAACCTGAGCCGTGAGAGCGGAGTCGAAAGCCGGACGCTCGCATCGTGGGAACACTCTTGGCTGCGGGAACGAGAACAGCTCAGCGCGCGGTGTGTTCTGGTCGTCGACGAGGCCGGAATGGTTGGAAGCAAACAGCTTGAGCGCGTGCTGTCCGAGGCGAAACGGCAGGGTGCTAAGGTCGTGCTCGTGGGCGACGCCGAACAGCTCCAGCCCATTGAGGCAGGCGCGGCGTTCCGCGCGATAGCCGAGCGCGTCGGCCACCAGGAACTCACGGCGATCCGCCGCCAACGGGACCAGTGGCAGCGTGACGCGAGCCAGGACTTCGCGCGCGGCGAACCAGCCCATGCGCTTGAGCGATATCAGACGCACGGTGCCGTTGGATTTGCCGAGAGCAGGAGCGAGGCTAAGCGACGGCTTATTGAAGAGTGGGCTAAGCACCTTGCTGCCGAACCTGACGGAAACATGCTGATTCTCGCGCACAGCCGAGCGGACGTGAGAGACCTGAACGACCGGGCGCGGCAGATTCTTCGCGAACGTGGTGGGCTTGGGGAAGATGTATCCATCACGGTGAGCCGCGAGGTCATGCAGCCCGACGGAACGGTCGCGATCGAACGCTCAGAGCGAATTCTCGCGCCTGGTGACCGGGTGATGTTTCTCAAGAACAACCGAGATCTCGCGGTGAAGAACGGCTCGCTCGGAACCGTCACAGAGTTTGCAAGCGGCGCAATTGCGGTGCGGCTGGACGCCAAGGAAGGGCGAGAAGTCGAGTTTCGACTGGACGACTATTCCGCACTCGACCACGGCTACGCCGCGACGATCCACAAGGCGCAGGGAGCTACAGTGGAAAGGGCCTTCGTGCTGGCGACACCAGGAATGGACCGGCACCTCGCCTACGTCGCGATGACCCGTCATCGGGAGCAGGCGGAAATCTATTTCAGCCGGGAGGATTTCCCGAACTTCGAGGTTCTCAAGGAGCGTCTATCGCGTGAACGAATGAAGGACACGACGCTCGATTACGCCGAGCGCCGCGGCCTTGAAGTGAGCGCGTCGAATGCACGGCGCGACAATGTGAATGTTCCAGAACGTGATCCGATCGAGCATTTTAAGAAGACTCAACAGGAGTTCATCCATACCGCCAGCAGAGCTGATCTCGATCTGGTCGCCAAGCCGCGCGTGGCCGAACTGCGCCAGGAGATGAAACAGAGCGCTCAGGAAATCGCCAAGGACTCAGCCCTCATGCGCGAGGCGGAGCGCGCAGGAATCTCGACTCAAATCAGAAATTTCGCGAGACAGAATCAGTACGAAACGAGTCAGGACCAGGTGAAACATCGAGTGCCCGACAGAGACGATTCTTTGGAGAAGTGAATGCTTTATCTCGCTTCCTTAGCAGCGCGCGCGCCATCTAACTACTAACTTTGGACGCCGGCCTCAAGAGATCCCTCAATTTCGGGACTTTCTGGTTTCGAGCGGTGAAATGCGTTTCATCGGATCATCGAAAAATCGCCTGGGCCCGAATCGACGGTAGCCAGCCAGTGCCATTCGTTCTTCGCATCAATAGGGAGTGACACGCTGCCAGATTCCCCGCGACCGATAGTGAACTTGCCCGTTGCCGCTGCTTGAGCAGTCACGCGACCGGGCTTAGCATCGGTGGGTGATGAAGCGGCGTTCAGTCAAAACTTCGCATGCGGGTTTCAGCCGAGTTAAAGGTGCGGCCCGCCCAGTTGCAGACGCTAGGCCCTCGAACGCCGGCGACCGATATCACCTTGCATACGTCGCGCGCCGATTGCTGCGAATGCTTCATCCCTCCTCAGACTTGGCTTGCGTCACGATCGAAAACGTAGCGCCAGCAGATCAAAGCGCGGCTATTGACGAGCGTAGCTTTCTCGGAGTCGACGTAACCGAATACGAGGGGCGAACCAGCCTCACATCTGCGCATAAGGTAACGGTCAGTCAGGTAAAATACAGCCCACTTCGTCCCGAATCGTCGTGGACGCTGGCGCGTCTCGCAAGGAACGACCGCGTAGCTGACCGTGAGAAGCAGAGGTCTTCTGTTTTGCGAAAGTTAGCCGACATGTACCGGGCTCTCGCCGGAGCTAACACACGCGCGACTCCGATAGTTGTTCGGCTGGTTACGAATCAGCCTCTCTCGGCTGATCTGCGCGCCGATATAAACGCAATTCGCTCGGCTCTCAACGTCTTGCCACTCACGTCCGCAAATGCGCTCAGGGAAATTCCCGGTCGTGCCGGACGAACCGCTCACCAGATAAAGGCGGCTTCTGGATTAAACTGGCCAAACCTCGCTGGTTTTATTCGATCTTGGGATTTAGAAGCGTTTGGACAGGCCTCGCTCTTCACGAGCGAGGCAGAACTTTTTCACGATTTTGCGGGTGCGTATCCGGAGGCTTGGCTTCGACTCGATGCACTTTTCGGTGAATTGCAGTCGGCTTCTACCCCGCGGCGGCGCGTGACGCTCGATCGGACCTTCACCTTTGCAGCCCTTCGACTGTTGGAGGAAGAACTTTTTCCTGCGCCACCGGTCTGTGGCGACGGCGCGGACCTCTTCGCCACGGCAGCAAGTGAGGCGCTTCTGAACGAACTCAATGCCTCAGATGGAATCGTCGCGGTTCATGGGCTCGCTGGGATTGGAAAGACCAGTGCGCTTTTGGTAGCCCTCCGCGAGCATGGAGCCGGCGTACTTTACGATTGCTATGCGGGGGGTCGCGGCCTCCGACCCGGGCAGGAGCGTTTTGAGTATCCCGTCTGCTTCACTCAGGTCATCAACGAACTGGAAGGACGGTTCAACACGGGTATGCTCGCCACAACGCGCCTGGACTACCGGCCATTATTAGGTCGTTTAATTGAGTCCGTCGGGGCTGCAGCAAAGAAAGCAGGGCAGTTCGGAAAGCGGTTGGTAATTGCGTTCGACGCGGTGGACAACGCTGTCGAGCAGAAGCGCCGCACGATTGGAGATACGCGTCCCTCGTTTGTACAAATGCTATTGCAGATCGAGTGGCCACCGAACTGTGTGGTGGTCGTCTCATTTCGAAGCGAGAACGAAAGAGAACGTCTTGGACGCTGCAGGTCGAGTACGCTTTCTTAAGATCGATGGCTTTACGCAATCCGAGATACGAGAACTCGCCGCC
The DNA here is from genome assembly GCA_963711565.1 of uncultured delta proteobacterium. Classification (GTDB taxonomy): domain Bacteria; phylum Desulfobacterota; class Binatia; order Binatales; family Binataceae; genus Binatus. Next base: position 772,951 of record CAVQEQ010000004.1, read on the forward strand.
ACGCACGGAGCACTTGTCACTGGCTCTGATCTGCTCTTTCTGTGGAAGCGTACCGCCGGCAATCCTAGGGTCGCCGCGAAAGTCTTAGACGAGATAGCCGCGAATTCTTCTGTGAATGCAAAAACGCTGATAGATACGACGGCGCGTTTGGACGCATTCGCCTACTACGATCAGGAACAGCAAACTGGACGTCGGCTCGCCGACGAACGAGCGCTTTCTTTGCTCGCCCTTCTCTTCGAAATCCGCCAGCCTCCTTCCTTGGCAACACTGGCGCAAGCCGCTGGAGAGCGGCTGGAAGATGTTCGCCACCAACTTGCTGGACTGCAGTTCGGCGTACGAATTACGTCTGATGATGCAGTAGAATGGGTCGATCAGGACTTTCTCGACTGGGTCGGCGAACGTCTTGCGACGTGGTGCTTAAACGCCCGCGGCCGCTTGGCAGATTTTTGCGCCGCCAAGTTCGAGCAAGATGCATACGCGCGTTGGAACCTCTCGTACCATTTTCTGCAAGCAAACCGCTATCAACAGATTTTGGAATGGTGGGCCGTACCAGGTCGACTCGACGCACAGCGTGCAGCAGCGCAACCGCATGAGGAGCGTGTACTAAATGACTTGCACGCTCTGGTTGTTGCTTCCTTAGAACTTGCCCGCGACGAGGAGGCTGTATTGTGGCTTTTTCGAGCCGCAGATTTGGCAGGCGGCCGAGACGCTTTCGCATTGGCACTAGCCGATCACCTCGATGTAACAGTGGCAGCTGACATCACGGGCTTGATAGACGAGGACGTGCGCGGGGGCTCAACTCGACCAGCTGCGGGGCGTTCCGGGGCTCATCGAGCCTCTCGTCGCCTCTGGCATCGCGATGCCGCTTCCGACTTCAGCCTCGCAGCCGCACTATCTATGCGTCCGGACCGACGCGACGATGCGGCAAGAATATTCGCTAGGGCTGTTTCATCACGTTGACAGGAAGAAGCGCGATTTCCAGAAGCTTCGCGCCACGGCCTCGGGAGAGATGTGTGGGAGGAAATAGCCCGTTATCACTGCCGAATGGAGGGACTTTCTATAGCGCTGCGCTGGATCTCGCGTGGTGGGAAGTCTCCTTGGGCGCTTGATATGGCCGTCGCCGCGGCTGGAGACTGGATAACGTCGAACGAGAAAGAGCCGCTCGCACTAATACTGAAATCCCGGCTACCAGCGGCGATTCAGACCGCGGCGTGCCTTGGAGTTTTGTCAGCGAACCATTCCGAGCACTCCGCGGGTGCGGCATTACGCCAATTGTCGCGGCCCGTTGTTCGAGCTGCTGCAGCCTCCGTAGAACGCGCGTTGGTCTCGGGGGTTCCGTTGCGCACTTTGGCCGACCAGCGTGGTTTCCCCCCACAACCGGTAGGCACGGCGCTAGTAGCTGCAGCAGAACAACTCCTTGCAGCCGGGTTCTCAACGGAAGTCCGGAAATTGACGAGCAACTGGTCCGTACCATCGCCCCGATTCTGGTCCGACTCGTCCATAAGGGAATTTTTGCGATGGAACGCACTCCGAGAAGCGTCCGGTGGTATCGCTTTCGACCCGAACTTGTACGAACCCCCGCCGCGAGAAAATACGACAACAAAGGCGCGACCGGGTAAGACGGACGATGACGATCGCGAGCGCGATCAACTACGACAAGTGATGGGGACTCTCTACCCTGCGTTGCAATTACGTGCCCGCGCTTGGGCGGGGCGCGACAATAAAGAGATACCGGATACAGTGCGTCGAATACTCTCTAGTTCAATCGCGCATATGCGGCCTGCTGGAATCTCTCACTTGGCCTCACCGGCAATTGTCGCCTCTTGGCTCTTAGAAGCCGCGATCGCGCTCCCCTCGAATGAAGGCGCACTTGTGGATGATATTCTTGCGGCAGTCGATCGCGCATTGCAGGGAACGCGAGATGATTCTGAAGCTGTCCTTGCTGATGTTCTGTCGCATGACAAACGCTACATAGGGATCGCGGATCGGCTCATTCGAAAGGAAGTTCAACGCTGCCGCCCGCCAGCAGTGCCAGCAATAGAGGCGGTCGCTCGCCTACTTGCTCTCTATTTCGCAGCCAACCGGGTGGACCAAAGTCTCGCTCGAGATCTCATCGAGCAGGCCCGCGATGTAGCTGGTGAAATCGACAGTCTCGCTGGTGATCGCGGAGCGGCTTTGGAGCGGGCCGCTGCCGCAGCTTGCGAACGCGCGATCGACAACGGATTGGACGCATCAATTCTCGACCGTCTATGCGCTCTCGTAACATACTGGCGTGGGATCGATAAGAAGAGCGTGTCAGTGGCTTGGGCCCTTGAGCTGCTTGCGCGCCTTGACGTCTCCGCTGCAGTGGAACGGGCGTGGATGCTCGATGAGGGCGACTTGTGCGACATCTTCGATGGAGCAGTTGCGGTAGCCACGGGAGCGCTCAGCTCGCAAGTACTTTCAGCCGCAGAGGTTTGGCCAATCATAGCCTTGCATCGTGAGTCGCCCCGATGGATAAAATTCACGCGGGACGTGATAGAGCGCCTCGCTGCGGCTGCGGACGCGGCGCTGGTCCCAGCTTTTTCGGCTGCCGCCTTAGCTACTAGACGACAAATAACTGAGGAAGGCTCCGAGAGCATAGGGCGAATACGCGATTTCTTGGACTGGATTGATAGGCTCGGACTCGGCTCGACCTCGGACGCGCAGAAAATGAAGGCGATACTCGGGGCCCTTCGAACGGAACCTGCTCCGAATTCTAAGAGCGTGTCCTCCATGTCATTTGAGTTGCCAACGAAGGAAGAGCTTCCGTTGTTTCTACAGGAGTCTGCGGCTTTGCTGGGCTCCTCGCCCCGGGATGCTTTATCGCGGCTCAATAGCGCAGACCGAGGCGAATTGGCTCTTGTCAGAGCGACCGATTTGCTCCCTTTGATCGAACGATTGCGCGAGTCACTTCCATTGAGCGATCGGATACGATTAGGAGAAATAATTGAGCGGTGGGGTAGTTCTTCGAGTTTCGGCCGACAGGACGCGATCGGATGTCTAGACAAGCTGCTGTCCAGACCGTCTGATCCAGCGGTAGAGATTCCTCAAGAGGTCCGTTCGGCGATACGAGATTCAATCTCAAGACTCATCGATCCAGACACTCTTGCATACGCAGCGTCCGATTGGTCGCCGGACTCGGGCAGGGCAATCTTCGATGGGGCCTGGGGCGACCCTGCGCAGCGTCGGATCACGCTGCTTCGCCGGATTGCGGTGCATCTCCCCGACCTTCAGGCCTCATCCATCTTTCGACTGGCCTCCCGGATCGCCGAGCTACTCGACGACGCGGCGCTTGTACGCGTTACACATGCAATGATCGAAGAGACCTTTGAGAAAGCCCCCATTTGTTACACTCCGGTAGTTTTCGGACGCGAGGCGAGTCGAGGCATTCCTCATCTGCTTGCACTTTGCCTAAGTCACCAACGACTGGACGTTCGTTGGCGAGCTCTTGATTGTGTCGTACACGGATTGAGTGACGTCGATGAATCGACGGCGCCGACCGGGGCTCGCGAGGCGGTGGCAGTCGCGGCCCGGAGTCTGCTGGCGGCGCTCCTCGAAGAGTTCTCGGATGAGTCAAGACCACGCTGGGTAACGACTCGCGAATGGCTCGCCTTTGCATTCGACCACGTCGCGCATCGAACGCCTTGGGTGTTAACACCCGCTGTGCTCGCTCTTATGCCGCATGCGCTTTCTCGTCAATTTCCTCATGTAAAAATCCGTGAACATCTGCGATCCACGCTCCTATCGTTGGAGATAGCGGGCGCCGCGTCGCTTAAACCCCGAGAGCATAAGGCTCTGAATGAGGTAAATCGGCCGGTGGGAGAAACAGACGAAACCGCGACCGTTAATGTGCACTGGCCGGAGGGTGAGGTAACAAAGGACGCATTTGAAATAAGCTCATATGATTGGGACACGAATCAATATTGGTACGACGCTATGCTCAGAAGTTTCGCCGGGGACGCGGCATACCTAAAGAACGGCGCATTTGCAGCGGCTAAATTTTGGGCCGGGCGTCTAGGAGTTACAGATTCGATGGTTCAAGCGGAGAGGACGGACGAGAGAGGCCGATATCGCTGGCAAGAAACCAGCAATCGGCACGGCAGCGAGCCACATGTTGAGCTTCTGGACAAATACGTCGCGCGTCAGGCGCTCTTTCTCATTGCAGGGACGCTGGTCGACCAAATACCGATTAAGAAAACGCGTGACTACGACGACCGATGGAACGATTTTCTTCGATATAGAAGTCGCGGTGCCGATTCCGAACTGACTGGAAGGTGGATCGATGCTCCGCCGGCAGAGCCCGAGAATTACCAGATTTTCGCGGCGCCGCTATCAGAGTGGCGTGAAACGCTCTCGGACGAAGACTATCTTGCCGAGCTGACGTCCGGAGTCGCTGATGGGTGGATCGTCGTGGCCGGGGATCGCAGAGTGTCCGCGTGGGACCGCAATTTTACCAGTCACATTGATACAGCTTTGGTAGATAGCCGAACGGCTTCGTCGCTGGTTCGTATTTTTGAAGCACATGATTCCGATCGGTATTCCGGCTTGCCAACTTGGGACGTACACTACGACTGTACTGTGAAGGAGGCAGAAGGAGAGTGCCGGCGTCCCGAATCAAAATGGGCGCACATTGAGCGCGCGGACCGTTTCCAACGCAACGCCAAGTCGAAGCGCGACCAAGACTACGGAAGCCGATTTAGCATAGTGCCGACCGAGATAGCCTTCCACCAGGAGCTTCCGCTGCACGAGACCGATCCACTATGGCGGGGATCGAGCAGACACTATTCTCTCCCAACTCCTGCGATTGTTATCGCTCTCGGCTGGACACGCGTGTTTGGGCGACCTGAATGGTGCAACGAGGAGGGTTCCGTGGTCGCGAGATACGAAGTTTGGTCGCAAGAAAACGGGAGAAGGTGGTCATATGGGCACCGTCTTCTGGTCCGAGTCGGCGCTCTCGAAACTTTTCACGAGAAAATTGGAATAGGCCGAAGTTCAATGGAGCTAGTCTGGTCCGTGCGGATCAGCAGAGAAATCCTCGAGGCAGGGGAGCGAGTCGGTGAAATCGATCTCGGTACGAAACGCGCTTTTCTCTGGAGCGGATTAAGGGGATTTATAAGTTCCACTCTTGACCATCCCATAGCAAACGCACCAGCTCGAGTAGAAAACTCAGACGAGCGTTCGTGACCAAGAAGACAAGAACAACGTTACCTCACCGCCCAGCCGGTCGTCGAAAGATTCGACCTCACGCCGAAGGGGTTCCTGCAGTAGAGACTGATCCAATCCGCGCCCGGGCACGGAAGCTCATGGTTCTTCTGGATAGAACTCAGGGCGCCGATGCAGAGGCTCCCGGGTTTCTTGAACGCTGGATCGCTACTTACATTGCCGAGTTACTGGACCGCGAAGCAAAATCCCGTTCGGCTGAAAAGGCGAAGGTTCAAGCGGAGATCGCAGCCGTCGTGCCGGCGCTATGGGAACAACAGCTTGCTCGTGCAGCGCTCACAATTCGTCGATCCGTTGACTGGAACGACCGCCGACTAGAGAAAGGAGATAAAACTACGATCGGGTTCCTCCGCCAGGTGTTGGCAAATCCCTCGCATATGGCGGTCCCGATCGGCTCCGAAACGGACTCTATGCAGTGGCTCATTACCGCGGAGCGGCTATTAACCAACTACGTTTTCACAATTCGTACGGCCTACCACGTCGCAGCAACTGAGACCTCAGATAGCGAACTTGTACACTTGAAGGCATTTCTCCGGAACGATAGCGACGCCGGCGAGCAGCGCAAAGTGGTGCTGCGACTCGTTCCAGCTCTGAGGAAGATTGACACCACGAATGTTGCAGCCATCGAGGAGATCGTAGCCAAAGCCATCGAGCACGCAATACTTGCTCGGCTTGCTATTGCGTCTTCATTCGCCCAGAGGAACAAGCCCGCCGCACGGACGGGAGCGCACGCCCCGAGAGGCAACCCGAGGGCTGGAAAGGCCGGGAAAAGAATCCGCGCGAGATAGTGAGCTCAAGTTTCCCGCGGTGAATTCGCCCGGCCCGCGACGGACTAAAGCCTAGGTCGCATATCCTCGGACCCGCCGATTGACTCTGACAATCGCAGATCGGCACTAAGTGTCCAACCCCTTCCAAGGTCCCAGCCCAACGACGGTCTCCCGATCGAGAAACGTTCTATCGAGCTTCTGTTCCCGCTTCTCCATCGCGCGGCGTAGTTCCGATCGGTTGAGACGAATGTGGTTGAGCTTCAGCTGATATAACTTGCTGCCGTCATTAGATTTCCGTGCTTCTTCGTCCATCCAGATCCACGCTCGTCGATCCGCTGAGCGGACAAACAAGATCCAGGCTGCATAGGCTTGACTGACGTTTTGCGCAGACCAAAATGCGCGCCACCAGTGATGTGCCGACGCTTCACGGAACCTGAACCGCGCTGAGTGCCATCTTAGTTGCTCGTGCGCGGTCTCTACCGGTCCTTGAGCCCAAGCATCTCCGATCGGCAGCGTATTGTTTGCTCTGAATCCTTGGAGAACGCGACCACGCATTCTCCGCCAGGCAAGAGAGGACGCGAGATCCTCGGCAATAGTACTCGCCAGCCACTCACCCTTGTGGTTGTACTCAGCTGCGAGAGCCACGTTGAAGAGCGCTTGATCGGTGTGACAAAGAGGTGGGCTAACAAGCTCGATGCGAAGATCATTCACCGGTGACGAGTCTTGTACTCGAAAAGGAAGGTGCATGCTCTCTTTAATTTGCGCTCCGCCAACAAATCGCGTGTTCAATGTGGCTCGGAGGCTTCGCCAAAGCGCAGCGCCACGGGGCGGGTCTTGCTTTAGGAGAGCTTCGCAGAGTGCCAGGTACGCGCCCTCTGCCAAGTGGACGCGCCGCGCGAAGTCGGAGCTCATCTCGCCAGATTCGGCGAGCCAGTCATCTACTAAGTCGGGTGCATGGCGCAGGACCGGCTCGAAGTCTTCAGCGTCCATGCTAGCGAGGTAGAGGCTTGCTCCGGCGCGTCGAGCCTCGCGCCAACGCTCAGCGGCAACTTCCACTGCGCGCTGGTGGACTTTCTCCTGCGCCTCGAAATCGAAAGCTGTCCGAAACGCGACGGCCGGGTCCTCATCCTCCTTAGATTTTCTGGCCGCAACAGAGAATAAGAAGCCCGCAGACTTCTCCGGCGTTTGGTAGACCGAGAGGTCTGAACCCGGATCAGGCGACTCTATCCCTTCCGCCGCAATGACTTTGCTGAAGACCCGAGCGGCGAAGCGGACTTCGGCGGGGTCGCACCCGCGCCGCCGCGCCGCTTCCAACAACCGCCAGGGCGCCAAACGAGCTGCCAATTGCTCGAGTGGCAATTCTGTCGCGCCTGCGATTAACGCCTCGGTTCCGTAATCGTTAACGAAGTAGTCCTTCTCAGCGGACCATGACCAGTCACGGGTCAGGAGTTCATGTCCGAAGCGCTTGGCGTTCGCGTTCGTCAGCGCGATGAAGGCAAAGCTTTGCAATTCCGCCTGCAGTCCGAAGGCAATTTCCGTGAGCCACTGCCACGCTGTTTCGCCGAAAGCGATCTTGTCCACTCCGAGCAGGGTTAGCAGAGTCCGCTGCTGCGGGCCGGGGGTCTTCCCGAATCGGCCGATCAGGTCGTCGGCATCATCGCCGCTCAGAGGACCGAGGATGTCGCCAAGGTCGGTGAGAATATATGGAAGCCCAGCAGTGACAATGGCTTCGACCTGCTGACGACTTTCGAGATCGAGGATCTCTAAAACGAGCAAGTTGTGTGTGGCGTAGTACTCTTCGCCGTCCGTTTTCTCGCGACCGTTGAGTCGCAGTGAACGCGCCGCCTTAGCCTCCTCATCTCCGGCCAGGACCAGAGCGTGGATCGCACTAAGAGCGCACCAATAGCGAGACTCGGCAGGAGATCCTGCCATGCTTCGGATCTTTCGACGCGTAAGATCAGCGAGTACATCAGGCGCGCAGCGCGCCAGAACAGGCTCAAGCAACTCGAAGTGATGGTCCTCAACAGTGTCGCCACGGTGTCTATGAAGCTTTTCTACATCGATTATACCTGCAGCAGCTCGTACCTCCTCGATGAACGTTGCAGGTGGATTGAAGGTCGGATCGAGCCAAAATTCGGAGCAGCAATCCGCACGGCGCAGGAGCAGAAGCGACGTATCGGACAGCACAGCCTCGGCGTGGCGCCACTCCAATGCGAATAAGCTCCGCCCCGGATCCGCTAGGTAATCCTTCTCGTAAGTGAAGGAACGGTCTAGCAGCGGGTTTAGTTCCGCGGCGGCGGTTTCGTCGTCTTCCTGACCCGTTAGAAGAAGCAACAACGTCGCAGCACGAGCTGGCAAACTTGAATTGACGCCTGCCTCCGGCAACCGGTTTTTGATTTCAAGTGATTTCGCCCGCAACCCGGCAGCGGTCCGGTCCGGATCCATTTCGTTCAGAAGAGACAACCACTTCAGACCTTCCCAACCCTCGTGGCGTATATCGACGGTGCGCGCGATTGCCGCTGCTTCAAACACCGGCACCGCGCCTTCGAGCGGAAACCCTTCCAATATCGATGCCGCGGTCGAGGCTAGAGTTCCCTCGTCGCGGTCTACGAGCAGTAACTGATGCCCCAACACTTGAAGCGGTCCAGAAGCGTCTATACCGATGCGAGCGAGGAATCGTTGCGATCGGTTCCTTTCTACGTCGGCGTTCGTTGCTCGGATTTCAACGCCTCGGGACACTACGCAATTCCACGCGCGAACCCTTGCGACAATCGCAGAGAATGCCGATAAATCGCCTCGATCGATATTTCGAAGAGCGTTCACAGCCCAGAGGCGCGCGGAGGCGTGCGTTCGGTCACTGGACTGCTCGACAGCGTCCAATAGCGCTTCGACGAGACTAGCTGCGAGACTGGCGAGTTCACGTCGATGCGCGTCGCTGACATTTTGCGTCTGCAACCAGGCCGTAACCAGAACGCCCCCGACCGTCGAACCGGTGGCCAGGCGCTCGACGTAAATGGATACCGCAGCACGAAGAATCTCCGCTCGTTGGTCCAAGCCTGCAATCGGATCGAGCCACTGATTGAGTTCGACGCTGACTTTTTCAGATGTCTTCGGCGCCACGGTGTCGAGCGAGTTGAGCAGGGCGGCGCCCAATGCGTGCGCGACCACCGTCGCCGTAAGTTGAAAACCGGTTGCAGCATCGCCGGTTGTAAACTGCCCGTCGATAATGTCGCTTAGGCGAGCATCGACCTCGCGCTCTGTTAGGTCCGGTCGATCCGCAGTCTCGCCGAGGGTTTTAAGCGAGAAGCCTTGAATTCCTGCTCGATACTTGCTGGCGATTTCCTTCAGCCAGGCACGCCACTCGTTCTCACTGAAGGATTGTCCGGCACGAACGCCGAACGTATCGCGGCCGTACTCCCAAAGGAGCCGATGGACCGTCACCCGTCCGGCTTCAACGAGTCGCTCCCTGAGTCGAACCACCAGCCGGAACAACCTTGGGTTCTGCGCGAATGGAACGAGATCTTGATGCAGCTCGCCGCGTCTGAGCCCCTCAAACTCTAACATCTGGTCAAGCTCGCCACCCGCTGACAGATCGTAGACATCGACCGGGGCGACCAAAGCGGGGACAACCAATCCGCGAAGCCTCGCCAGCTTGGTCTCGAAGAACAAAGTACGAGCGCTAACTACGACCCGAACAATGCCCGCAAAAGGCTCACTCTGAAGGACCTTGAGCAGGGAGAGCCAAGGGACAGAAGGTTCTTGGTTCAAGCCATCGAAGAATACAACCAGCACTGGTCCCTCATCGAAGGGACTCTTAAGCAAATTGTCCAGCCGACGCAGCCAGTGCTCCCGATCGCGAACGCCTGCAAGCTCGTATAGTCGATCGGCGAGAAAGCGTTTAACGGCCATCTCGGAGGCGCCGCCTAGTTCCGGCGCTGCGGACGATGGAATCACCATGATGATTGGCAGGTCCGCCTTTCTATCAACCAGCCAGTCCAGCGTCGCCCAGGTTTTACCGACCCCGTCCAAGCCGACAACCGCGAGTGGGGCGTCTTCGTGACCACCGCCGCTCCACCAATTCTGGATCGTTTCGAAGACGCCCTTGCGGCGAATGCGATGCGCTTGCGCTCCGCCGGCAGCGTCTTGGCCCAAAGCGGCCTGGGACGCGCGTCGCGAATTCCAGATTTGTTCCAGTTCATTGACCGACTGAGCGCGAAGGGACTCAAAGCCGAGACTCCAGGCTTGGAGGTCCCGTTTAATCCGGTCGATGGCGTCGCCGCTGATGGATTGGAGCGCTTGTGCAAATGCACCGGCTTCCGGCGAGAAGCTGCTGGTCACCAGGTCTGGGGCGGAGGCGCAAAGTGCGGCGAGTTCAGCCAGCCCGTCGCCTTTCCAGTCGAGAATGATGACGGGGACACCGAGCGACTCGCCATGCTGATTCAGATCTTGCTCGATCTGTTCCGAGACTTCCCGTGTCGCGACGAGAACCCAGGCTTCGAGCGCCGGATCTCGCGCAAGGGCGTGATCAATCTCGCCCAGAAGTTCGCGATCGCTAAGCGAGGTGGTGTCTTTGTACTTCTTGCACTCGATTCGGAGCCGTCGCCCTTGTCTACCGGCCGGTCCGGCGTCGCCTCCATGCTGGAACCCCGACTTGGCGACTGGGACCGTGATGCCGAGCAGACGCCCCAGCAGCGCAGCGGCAAGGTTCTCGAGCTTGCATGCGCTTTTCTCATCCTGAAGCGCCGCCTTCAGTTTCGCTTGATTCTCTGAATCTGTGGCAGTGAAGGTCATCGTCGTCGTGTTATACGATTCGTATCCTGCGCCCGCCGGCTTTTGGGAATCCGGCCACGACGCTTTCGGGCAGAAGCGCCGTCCTGAGAATCTCGATGTCTTTTTCCGAGACGCCGTTCCCGCGAAAGACAATCTCCCATCTCTGTACGCAATTAAGTATCTCCCCGGCGATCTGCGTAGCGCGCGTCATTGCGAGGCCGAATCGAGCTATTTCGGAAAGGGCGTTCTTCAGGGTTGCTTCGCGGCTTTGAGAACTCACCCCGATTCCCTGCAGACGGGTGAACGATGTCTGTGGATGGGGAACTAGATCGTATGCGGGTGACAGCCTCCAACCAGATTTATCCAAGATGACAGCGTGGTTCCGCAGATGATCGTCGTCGTTGCTGACGAGCATGTTGAAAATCATTCGACGGAACAGCTGTTCTCCATCCTGCCGGAAGTCTCGCACCAGTTTCCGAATGCTGTCTGCGAGTGTTGGATAGCTGCCTCTTGAAGCTTCGTCCTCGTGCAGCCCGAGTAGTGTGAGACCGCTCATGAAATGTTTCCGGGAAAATCCGTTTGGCGTCGCAGCGCGATCGAAGCGGCGCGTGAGCATCACCTTCCGTCTCGCGACCTCGATCAGCCTGATTTCGGGCGTTTCGATTCCGGACTGGGCCGCGAGCTTCAAGGTCGCGTACTCGATAGCCGCGATCTCGAGCCGATCTTTCGTTGAAGGGAACTTGGCGAGCCACAGCTCACCGTCCATATGAATGGTCGCTTTGGGTCTTGCGCCACCCAGACTGGAGCCGTGCTTAAGCAGCATGACAACCGCCGGATCAACCGGTTGGCCCTCCTCGATTGCGGCGGCAGCGGATAGCAGCGTATCGAGGTCGGTTCTCTCGGGAGGAGGCTCGCGATTCGGCGGTGAGTCGGAACTTTCGGAAAAGCCTAGGGCGCCTGCGCGATCGTCGCCAGCCTCGATCAGATACGTTAGTTCAGATGCTTCTGTGACTCCGCTACGCTTTTCGATTACGCGCCGGCCCCAGTCATCGGGCGAGGCGTCTCGAATGGCGCCCAAGGTTCCGTACAGGTCTGAAGAGTCGAATCTCCTTGCTCGTTCCAGAGGCAGGCGTTCCGGATCTAATGGAACCGCCGTTCGGCGATTCAGATAACTGGCGCCGTAGAGGAACGAATAAATCGTTCCCGCCGGATTGTCGTCGTAGTCAAAACGTCCGGCGACCACGGGCTCCGTTTGATTCGGGAGGTATACCCAAACGTAGGTGCTAGAAATCATCACGCACCTCGCGCTTCGCTACTCTGACCGACTTCGGAAGGCGGCGGATCTCCAGTGCCTTGCCGAGCGTGTCGTCGTCTGGATGGGCCAGTCGGCGAAATTGTGGCAACATTCCGAGAGTCCAAAGCGCGGTCGCCCAGGTTCCGATGCTAATCCCGGGATCACCGGCCTCCATCCTATGCAGCGTCAACGTCGCGACGAGAAGGCGCTTCGCGAAGTCGGCTTGAGTCTCGTGACGGCGCTTTCGAGCCGTCTTCAGATATTCGCCGAGCTGTTGGACGGCGGTTCTCACGTCGCTGGGAAGTCCGGATTTTGAAAGTGATGCTTTCGCCATACTATCAAAAACCTAGATAAATAGGAGCCATGAAGCGATTATCATCTATATATCGGAGAAATTCAACAACGTCTTGATCGAAAACGTAATCGAGCCGACTATCGCGTTCCAGCCGTTGGAACGGCGCAGCCAATGTTCTAGATACGATCGCTAGAATGCCAGCCGGGCCAGAATTCTCGCGGAGTCGTGCTGGCAACTGATTAAGCTCGGTAAAGGAATCACGGCTCGCCAAAGCTTGCGTTAAGCAATAAAGAAATGTAATTTCAAGCGGTTCTGGGGGTAGATTACATGCCGGTTTGTGGATGGCTGATTGATGCTGGTGGCCGCCAGTTTCCGCTCGACAATGGTCAGCCAATTCATATAGGACGAGACGCCGCCAACACTGTACTTCTAAGCGACGTGTCCGTGTCCCGCGCGCACGCCGAAATTTTCTTTCAAAGTGGCATGGCGCGCGTGAGGGATCTCGGCAGCGCTAATGGCACATTCGTGGACGGAACGGGTGTGACGGACTGCGCGCTTTACGACGGACAGAGTGTTCGGATTGGTTCGGTCGGGTTCACTTACCGAAGCGCGACGAACGCCCAACAGCGAACAATCCTTATCGGTGATCAGCGTACGGTGCCTGCAACGCTTCCCCGCTCCATGGTGCAGCAGCTACCTGGAAGTTTTTGCCAAAGCTGTGGTTCGTCGAACAAGGCTGGGGCGTCCTTTTGCACGAAGTGCGGCTCTTCGCTTAGAGCCATACGTCAGGCCGAGGTCCAAACCGCCTATCGAGGACCGCAGGTCCAGTACGTAGCGACTTCAAGTGTTAACGCCGGACTGGCGGCAGTCTTGTCGTTCTTCTGGTGCGGCCTTGGTCACATCTACGCTGGAAAGATCGGCAAGGGCTATTGTTGATGTTCCTTTATCCCTGTTTCATTGCGTTTGGATATCTGCTTGTACTCGGCGGAGTCGTCGCCGCGGGAGGCAGTGACTCCGATGGGGCGTATTTCTCATTAATCGGTCTTGTCTTTCTCGTTTGCGCGCCTATCGTCTGGGTCTACGGCATGGTCGATTCATACAATCTTGCCAAGCGCGCGTCAGTCGCAACTATTTCGCGGGTTCAAGTGACGCCATTTTGAACCTCCTCTTGCAACCATGAAGTATTGTTATTCGGCTGAATGCCTAACGCCCCGACTCTTACCAGCACTGATAATCAGATATCGATGTAACGACAAATCAGTGGCATTTCAAAGAACCCAGCCGGTCAAGAATCGCTAAGAATAGAAGGGGGAGCTCGATTGTTACTTAAGCGGAAGGAAGCGATCGGGCCTTTAGTGCTCGCCGGCATTTTTTCTGACAAGCTCACACTCGCTCAGTTGCTTATCGCGCCCACAAGGGGCGCGCTGTGTCCGAGTACCACGAACAACGTCGGGGCTCGCCACTGCCGAGCCCAGGACTCTCGAGGCTATCTCGAAGCCACTGGCAGCTTATGTCTAGGCGGTACGCACGACGCCGGCGCTGGCTACTGTAAGGTTGAAGGCTCTCAGGTTTACGTCAGAGCCAACGGTTCCGTGTGCCCTAGCCGGACTCAAAACGTTGGAGCCGGTTACTGCCGAACGAATTAGTTGAGACGCATCAAAGAGGAATATTCCGATGAGTTCCGCGCGACGATCTGGCTGGCTTCGAGCAATCATATGGCGATGAACGTTGACAAACACACATGGCTTACGGATGCTCAAGGCAAGTCTCTAGGGCTAAGAGTGGACGGGCTGACACGACTCGGGCGCGCAAGCGATAACGACATTGTTCTGGAAGATTCCACGGTTTCACAGCGCCACGCGGCGATTTCCTTCGATGATGGTCGCGCCTTTTTGCGAGATCTCGGAAGCTCCAATGGCACATTTATCGAGGGATCCAGGGTATCCGGCGGTCGCTTGACCAATGGTACCGTAATAAAACTTGGCCGCGTCGCACTCGTTTATCGAGAGAACGTGGGCGCCTATTCGGCCGCACCGTTTCTTTCCACATCTCCAGACCGAGCACGTTCACTGGCATCAGGAAGGACCGCACCGTCACAAGCAAATTTCTTTTCTGCAAAAACCGGAGCCATTCTCGGAGCCCTTTTTCTTCTAGGTTTAGTAGGAATGCTAGCTGGCCACGCTTTGTTTTCCCCATCAAGCTCGTCAGTTGGTTATTCGGGCGCAGGAACTCTAGTCGATAGCCAAAGCTACCGCCTACCAGACGCCAGCTCTGATTTCGTCGGTAGTTGGTGCGGATGGACACGCGTCGTCACCTGTGAGCCGGCAGATTCTTGTGACGAAGAACCCGTTCCGGAAAGCATGGGTTTCCAGAGCGACGCTGGAGGAGTCGTCATGCACTACATAATTCAGGCTAAGCCAGATACTGACATTCGAGACATCCAGGTGCATGCCATGGATTCGCGACATGTGCGCGTGAAATACATCGCAAGACGCACCGGTTCAACGGGTCTGGAAATCATCATCAACGCCCGTGACGAGTTTGTCTCGGTCAATCCGGAAGTCGTCCAGAATACGAGCACCGTAACATGGAATGTTAACGGGATCTCTGCCCGAAGCGAGGAAGATAGTACCGAGTTAAGAAAATGCACGGACGAGTTCCGGGCAGCTGAGCAGAAGTACGAGGAGGGGAAGAATATGGTCGATAAAGGGGAAGTCACAGGGCAGGTTCCGAGTAAGTAGTCGCTGCACAGAACGGGCGCGCGAACTTCCACAATAAGCGAATCTTCAGGGAATTTCGGTGAACTCGATACTAGGAACGGTAATCAGCGATCGCTATCGCATCATCAAGCTTCTCGGCGAGGGAGCAGACAAACAGGTCTATTTGAGTGAGGATCTTCGCCTTTTTGGCAGCCGCCGCGCCGTAGCGGTCATGATCGATAGTATCGCTGATTCCGAGAAACAGAAGATCGCGGCCCTGGCTTTCGAGCGCGAGGCCGAGATGCTGACTAGGCTGAAGCATCCGCGCATACCACAGATTTTCGACCGGTTTAGCGAGGGCAATGTCCATTATCTAGTGATGGAGTTCTTTGAGGGAGAGACCCTGCAGGCCAAGTTGCAGCGTGTACCCGGTAATCGCTTGCCCGAAGCAGAAGCTGTGAGTATCGCAGTCAAGGTTCTCGCGGTATTGGACTACCTTCACAAGCAGACGCCGCCAGTCATTTTCCGCGATTTGAAGCCCGATAATATGATGATGCGACCAGACGGCGAGCTGAAACTTATCGATTTCGGCATCGCGAGATTCTTCCGCCCGACCGGCAGCAACATCGGTCGGGGAACGGTTGGATATGCGGCACCCGAGCAGTACCAAGGAGCGATCGACGCACGCAGTGACGTCTATGCGTTAGGGGCGACCTTGCATCATATGCTGACGGGACGAGATCCCGCCCAGCATCCCTTTGATTTTCCACCCCTCCTGAAGCTCGTACCGAATTGCGATCCGAATCTTGCCGCTTGCATCGATTCGGCTTTGGAACGGGATCCCGCCAGGCGTCCGCAGAGCGCAGCAGAATTTCGTGATCGAATCCGGATCAACGGGTCGGTCCGGTCGTCGGGCTCGAGCGCCAGCCGGTTCGCCGCCGAGGGTTCCTCAAGCTCGGGCAGTGTGAAATCGGATGCCCCGACCGCGATCATAGCGGATACTACCTGCATCTACTGTCAAGCAGCCCTCGCCGCTGAAGCGAGATTTTGTACGCGATGCGGCCGCTCAAATCCAATGCCCGCCTCCGTTGCATCACCGGAGAACGCACCTGCGCGGCAAAGGCCCGACGTCGGAGGTGTTCAAAAACAAATCCATTCTTCGCGTGGTACTGCCGAGCAGCAAGGTTATGCAGGATCCTGGCGATATGCCGTAGGGGCCGTGGTTACCGTCGCCGTCTTGATTCTCGGCGTGATCATCATTCGGCAGTTCCGCATCGACCGAGCGGCCCCCTCCCTCGCTGGGAAAGACACCTCGGATAGTACACACTTCACGTGGGCACCGCCGACGGATCCCCTAGCGAAGGGAGTTTTGATCACCTCCATACCTTTCGGGTCCGATAATGTGTCCATTCTCAAAGACGACAAGGCCGGCGAAGACGTTGCGTATTTTGGCGCTACAGAGATCGTGAGAGATTTCGAGGTGTCCATAGACGAAGTACTTCCGACGATAGATAGCCCCATGGTTCTCATACTGGATACCTACAACGGTGCACATATGCCGGGTAGCTCGAGCAGAGGTCGCGTGTACTTAGTACGCCGCGATGGAGCGCCTGACGCGTTTGATGTCGTTGATTTCGGGCCAGTGAAGAGTGTGAAGTACTCTGGAGGACCAGAGGGCGACTATACCCTAGAGGTTATTGAGACCGTCGGACTCAAGACAAACCGCGACGCGGCTTACGACACCTTAGTGGCACACCGAGGTTACTATAGTTTCGTGCGAAAGAAGTATGATCCGTTTCTTGATGACTTCGCCAGGTTTGCTGGCGAAAGAGGAGTTAAAGAAAATCCGGGAGCCTTCTTCGGAAACCCCGCTTTACGCGCGAAATATTTGGCGCGTGCGGGATATACCGACGAGCAGCTGGGCAGCCTTAGAGACCGCATCGGCCTAGGAGACCTTGATATCGTGGCTGGAAGGTACGCCACCCTTTGCGGTTGCCGATTCCACGGTTGCAGTGACGCTTCTGGGGCATCAGCTATAGTTACGATAACGCGAACCGCCGGCAGACGATGCAGGTTGCCGGGCAGGCGCAAGTAAGCTACACGTGGGACAACGCGAACCGACTGACCGCAATCACGCAGGGCAGCTCCTCGGTGGGCATCAATTATGACAACGCGAACCGGCGAACTTCGCTGACGCTGCCAAATGGCGTGACCGTCGGATACAGCGTTGACAACGACTCCCGCATCACCGGGCTGACCTACAGCGCGGGAAGTACGCACCTGGGCAACCTGACCTACGGCTACGACGCAGATGGGCGAGTGATCAGCAAAGCAGGCACGCTGGCTGCGACCAACTTGCCCAACGCAGTAAGCGGTAACCTGTTTAACGCGGACAATGGAATGACAGGTTTCGGTGGTGCGAGTTTGAGTTATGATGCCAACGGGAACCTCACCTCGGATGGCACGAACACGTATACTTGGGACGCACGCAACCACCTGACGGCCATTAGCGGTGCTACCTCTGCCAGGTTTACCTACGACGCTATGGGCCGTCGTGCGAGCAAATCCTACGATGCTATAACAACGCAGTTTCTATACGACCTACGGAATCCAGTGCAAGAAATCCAAGGAGGTACTCCAAGTGCCAACCTTTTGACCGGCCTCAAGGTCAACGAATATTTCACGCGCACCGACTCCGGGAACAACGTATCGACGTTGCTGGCGGATGCGTTCGGTTCGGCGATAGGGCTGGTAGGCTCGGCCCAGAGCATGGTGACGAGTTATACGTATCAACCGTTCGGAGCGACCACAGTTGGCGGCGCCGCCAACGGCAATTCCTATCAATTCACCGGCCGTGAAAATGACGGTGCCGGATTGTATTATTACCGCGCCAGGTATTACAGTCCGACATTTCAGAGATTTATCGGACAGGATCCGCTCGGATTCGCCGCGGGCGATGCCAACCTCTACGCTTATGTTAAGAACAGCCCGCAATCAATTACTGACCTCTTGGGGCTTCAGTCTGTAGATGATCTATTGAACACCGCCGTCATAGATTTTAATGAAAACCGGTCGTTGAACGGTTCCCAGCAGCCTTCGCTCCTCGACGACACCGCTCAAGCTGTTCTTAATCGCATGGATCAGGGCTTGCCAATAGGACCACCGCATGGAACTGCGTCGCCGAATTCCCCTGGCATACCGGATCCCGAAGTCCCGGTGGCCCAAGCGTGCCTTATCGCGACAGAACAGGCTAGTTTCGAAAGAAAACTCGGTATCGATACGACCAATGGTTCAACGCTCTACTATCAGCAGGGTCCTAGCATGGATCCGCCCTCATACGCCGGTGATCCCAGATACACGCTGCAGACGACCGACGGCCCAATGAACAATAGCGATCCGAACCCACAGGTTCCAGACAGTACCGGTATTGTCGTAAAGTTCTTTACTGGACCATGAAAAGTAAAATCTGTTGCTTGTTGTTGTTAATGGCGGCTTGGACTCAACTAGCAGCAGGAAGCAAATGCGAGTTCGCCGAGTTCGCGCAGGACTACTTTACCGCCCTCGCCAATACGCGGACGACCGTTTTGTATTCTCAGTGCAAACAGGCTTGGGGCAAGAGTGTATTGATCGTACCTGTGCTAGCAGCGAGCGGCGAATCCGGTCATCTGAACCTATGGGGGCCTTACTATCCTGAGCTTCAAGGAAGGATCGTTCTATTTCATTTGAGCCAAACATGTACGGAGAGCTTCGCGACGATTCGAATTGACGATGATGGGCACACAGTCATTGCGAATACATCAGGCGGTCCGGAAGTGAGGTCTTGGACTGCGAGATTGGTGGGAAGGATGGAGAAGCTTCCATTTCGTATCATGCCGCCCGACAAACTCAAAGATATTGTGAACTCAAGGCCCGTGCAGAATTGCGAGTAGCTAACGTATTGGGACCTTTTTGGGGCGGTCAACAGAGTTCAGCGACGAATTGTATATGTCGCCGGGTTCGGCTAGAGCGGCAGCAAGTACGAGAGCATCATCAACTACACCTGGGACGCGGGCAACCGTCTGCCCAATGGCGTGACGGTCGGATACAGTTTCGACAACGACTCCCGTATCACCGGGCTGACGTACACTGCGGGGAGTTCGCAGCTGGGAAACCTGATTTACGGCTACGACGCGGACGGACGAGTGACGAGCAAAAGCGGCTCGCTGGCCGTGACCAACTTACCCAATTCCATAAACGGCAACATGTTTAACGCGGACAACGGAATGACTTCTTTCGGTGGCGCTACTCTGAGCTATGACGGCAATGGTAATCTTACCTCGGACGGCACCAACTCATACACTTGGGACGCCAGGAACCACCTGACTGCCATTAGCGGCGCGACGACTGCCAGCTTTACATATGACGCATTCGGCCGTCGCGTTAGCAAAACTGTCGCAGGCAGGAGCACGCAGTTTCTATACGATGGTCTTAATCCCGTACAGGAAATGGACTCGAGCACGGGCCTCGCGAATTTGCTGACCGGACTGAACATCGATGAGTACTTCACCCGCACGGACTCCAACAACAACGTATCAACTCAGCTTACAGATGCGCTCGGCTCGACGATAGGATGGGTAGGCTCGGGACAGAGCATCGCGACGAGTTATACGTATCAGCCGTTTGGGGCTACGACCGTTGGGGGCACCCCCAACGGCAGCAGTCACGAGTTCACCGGCCGCGAAAACGATGGCACCGGGTTGTACTTCTACCGCGCCAGATATTACAGCCCAACCTTCCAGCGATTTATTGCACAGGACCCAATCGGCTTCGCTGGTCACGACTCCAATCTATATCGCTATACCTTCGACAGTCCGCTGCAGTTTGAGGATCCTCTCGGGCTAACGGCTACTTGCTACGCATTTCAAAATGGCGGCATTGCGTGTTTCGACGACGACGATCCGACCAATACGAATTCAGATCCAAACTCCTATTCGGGCGGCGGGACAGACGGGCCGGGTTTTGACAATCCGACCTGGCAGGATATACCGGATGAAGGTCCAATTCCCGCGAATACCTATAATATCGGCCCGGGTTATAACTCTAGGCTGGGACAACCTACCATGAAGTTGACTCCGACAGAGCCGTTTCCTCCGCTACGGGATCCTAACTCCATCAGAATGCACGCGGACAAGAAGGGAAAAAACCAAGGTAAAGGTCTGGCGTCTACTGGTTGTGAAGTCACATCTCCACAATTGCGACAATGGATAAACAATCTTGGCGGCGGAACTCTTATTGTCGTTCCAGGGATGCCCAGCCCAGGAGAAAATCCTTGAATTGGATGAGGGTGACAGTGCTCGCGATCGCTCTGGTAGATCTGCCTTCAATCTCGGCACGGAGTGCCACGACTGAACGATGGTTGTGCGGCGATTCTCAGACGCCCGTGCTGCAGTTGCAACACGATTTCAAAGGACAACCTGAATCTGCACCAGCAACTTTTACCATTGCCGGATTGACCTTGAACAAGAGCGAGTTTAAAGACGTGGAAGCCAGGTTTGGCCCGTCAACCCCGGCAAGCAGGTCCTCCGATCCTGATGGTTTCAACGAGTGCTACAAGTCCGCAAGCTGGCCTGCTGATCCAACCGTTCTTATCTTGATGGCGGGGTACGAAGGAGAATCTGAAGAAATAAACGCGTTTATGCTGAAGTCTGATTCGAGTCCTGAAGCCTCCAAGTGTGTAACCTCAAGTTTGGTTCGTAGTGATATGGCGACCGGCAATCACCTTAGTCTGGGTCTGTCGCAAGACGATATTCAGAAAATCCTGGGTCACGGAAGGCCCGGTGCTGATGGATTTAGACGTTGGTTCTATTCGGGTAAACTTCAACTGTCGGCAGCTGAAGCCAAGCTCGCCGGAACTACTTTTTACTACAAAGACTCTGGAGTAACTGCTAGATTTCGTGATTCCAAAGCCGATTGCATTTCTGTGTTTCAGGTTGAATCGTACTAGTATGCTGACGGCAACGCCAGCCAGGTGACGGCCTGACGGCGGTGACCGACTCGATCACCGGCACACTTCACCAGCGCGCCTGATCTCCTTTGACCTGTCGCAACTAGGAATTCCATCTGAACCGGAATAGGAGCTGCTGCGCTGTTTCTAGATCGAGCCACGCACCAGGACTGGACTCAAATCGCTGGATGCTCGCTCGCGAGCACGCTTCCTTGGGATTTGCTTTTCGGCTTTTCCATGATGAAGATTATCAAAGAACTCCTTCTAAGAGTGGCCCCGCGGATATATTACAAACGATCCGCAAGTGGATTCGGATACTTGTGAGTGGCGCCGTTGCGGGTCTTGCTCTGCCTTTTTTGGCAGTTCAGTTGGTGTGGCCTTATCTGTTGCGCCACACGGAGGCCTGTGAAATCGCGACGCGTTGTATCGTATCGGACCCGCTTATTCGAAAAACCGTGGGGTCGCAGCGCGGGTAGATGTGAGACGCGGGTGCTTCTACGTGCGCGAAGACCAGCCAGTGGAAGAATTTCTAGTTACCGTAGAGGGTCCGACCAAAAAAGGCAGTGTGTCCGTCAGACTAATTAAGGAACGGGGCGCGTGGGACATAAGCGGAGCCGAGTTCACACGTCCGGATGGAACGCTCGTGAAACTGCACTAAAGAGCAAGTTTGAGGCGCGATGAGGTAGCGTACACCGCTCGGCCTGCGGCAGTGACTTCGGACGAAAGCAATTCCGGTCGTTTTGGCGAACGAATTCACAGATGTCGGAGCGATGCCCGCATAAACGCTGGGTTTGTGTTTTCGGCACTAAAATGGCGCATGTAAGCGCCGGAGAGAAAATCCCTCAGTGAAGCGGCCGGATAGACCGGTCGCGCCGGAGTAAAACTCCAGCACGCGATAGCCTTCAGCCTGGAGGGTTGAAGGCGGAGGGATGAAAGGCGTGGAACTGTATGGGCAGGTGCGACGAGCGGTTTATGTAGAAGGACTGAGCCGGCGCGAGGCAGCGCGGCGATTCGGGATCGACCCACGGACGGTGGCGAAGATGCTGGCGTTCTCGGTGCCGCCGGGATATCGGCGGGGCCTGCCGCTGGCGCGGCCGAAGCTGGATCCGTTCGTTGGGATCATCGATCGGATCCTGGAGGAAGATAAGGGACAGCCAGCCAAGCAGCAGCACACCTCGAAGCGGATCTTCGAGCGGCTGCGAGACGAGCACGGCTACGCCGGCGGGATCACCGTTGTAAAGGACTACGTGCACGAGCGGCGGCAGCGGTCGCGTGAGATGTTCGTGCCGTTGCGCCACGAACCGGGACACGCACAGGTTGACTTCGGCGAAGCGCTGGCAGTGATCGGCGGAGTGGAGCGGAAGATCCACTTCTTCGCGATGGATCTGCCGCACAGCGACAGCTGCCTGGTACAGGCCTATCCATCGGAGAGCAGCGAAGCCTTCTGTGAAGGACACAACGTCGGCTTCGAGTTCTTCGGCGGCGTGCCGCGCTCGATCCTGTACGACAACCTCAAGCTGGCGGTGGCGCGCATCCTGGGAGACGGCCGGCGGCTAAGGATCCGGGTCTTCAGCGAGCTGCAGTCCCACTACCTGTTCACCGATCGCTTCGGACGACCCGGGAAAGGCAATGACAAGGGCAAGGTCGAAGGGTTGGTGGGCTATGCTCGGCGCAACTTCATGGTGCCGATCCCTCATGCGGCCAGCTTCGCCGAACTCAACGCGCGCTTGCTGGAGGACTGCCGCCGTAGGTTGAACGATCGGCTGCGTGGCCATGATCAGACCATCGCCGAGCGACTGGTGCGAGACCGCGCTGCCTTCCTGCCGTTGCCGCCCACTCACTACGATGCCTGCGAGAAGAGAGCAGTCCGGGTCAGCTCGCTCTCGCTGGTGCGCTATCGGGGCAACGACTATTCGGTGCCCACCGCTTACGGCCACCGCGAGGTGCTGGTTCGCGGTTACGTCCACGAAGTGGTGATCGCCTGCGCGGCGGAAGAGATCGCGCGTCATCTGCGCTCCTACGAGCGCGAAAACTTCATCTTCGATCCGCTGCACTACCTGGCGCTGCTGGAACGGAAGATCGGTGCGCTGGATCAGGCCGCGCCACTGGTCGGTTGGGAACTGCCTGAAGAGTTCGCGACCCTGCGCCGTCTGCTCGAGGCTCGCCTGAGCAAGCCGGGCAAACGCGAGTTCGTGCAGGTGCTGCGCCTGCTGGAGGTGTTCCGCACCGATGACGTATCAGCGGCGGTGAGAGAAGCGATCGCGCGCGGAGTGATCAGCTTCGACGCAGTCAAGCATCTGGTGTTGTGCCGCATCGAACGCCGCCCACCGCGGCTGGACATGAAGATCTATCCCTACTTGCCGCGCGCCACCGTCGCGACCACCTCGGCCCGGGCCTACTTGAGCCTGCTGGCGGGAGGGGCATCGTCATGAGCGACACACCGCAGGTTCTGCTCGCTCACCACCTTAAGGCGCTGAGGCTCCCAACCTTCCTGCGTGAGTACGACAAGCTGGCGCGCCAGTGCGCCGCCGAAGGTGTCGATCACTCGCGCTACCTGTTGCGCCTGGCCGAGCTTGAGATGATCGACCGGGAACGGCGGACCATCGAGCGCCGGATCAAGGAAGCCAGGTTCCCCGCAGTGAAGAGCCTCGACAGCTTCGACTTCACCGCCATCCCCTCGCTCAACAAGACCTTGGTGCTGGAACTGGCCCGCTCGGAGTACGTCGGCCGCCGTGAGAACGTCATCGCGCTCGGTAACAGCGGCACCGGCAAGACTCACATCGCGCTGGGGCTCGGACTGGCAGCGTGCCAGAAGGGTCTCGCGGTTGGCTTCACCACCGCTGCGGCCCTGGTCAACGAACTGCACGAAGCACACGACGAAAAGCGTCTGCAGCGACTGCAACGGCAACTCGCCGGTTAAAGCTGCTGATCGTCGACGAGCTCGGCTACGTTCCGCTGTCACAGACCGGCGCCGAGTTGCTGTTCGAGGTCTTCAGCCAGCGCTACGAACGCGGCTCGATCATCGTGACCAGCAATCTGCCCTTCGATGAGTGGACCGGCGTGTTCGGCTCCGAGCGACTGACCGGCGCGCTGCTCGATCGCCTCACCCATCATGTCCACATCCTCGAGATGAACGGCGATAGCTTCAGGCTTAAGCACAGCAGAGGTCAGATCGTAGAAGAGCAACCACCGCAAGAACCCGGCTGACCCACCACCGGGTCGCTCAGCCCTTAGTTCCACAGATGGGCGAGGGGGAAAATCCCCCTCGCGCTCCTCCTGCCCAGAGCTCAAACTAACCCGGCCAGGAGTGATGCATTTTTACTCCGGCCTGTTGATGTACTTTTGCTCCGGCGTTGACATAAAGTTTCTATCTCGTCAATTGAGTATTCTGCGACCTACCGCGCAGTCGTCTAACCCCACCATCTAGAGTCCCCGCCTTGCGCGGCTCTGCTCAAGACCGTCGCGCCATCCCTTAGGCGGGATCGCTTACGCTTGTCACGGCAGCCTTGAACGGCTCCGCCGCGCTCATTGGTTGCTCCGCTGCGCTCCGCGTCGGTGACTTTCCCTCCTCTCACTCTGGTCCGGGTGAAGAGCGAGAGGGGGAAAGAAAGGTTCGGGTCTTTAATGAGCCAAACCGCCCTTCCGCAGGAGCGGAAGCGGGCGAATTAGAAGGAGCGAATATCGATGGATGTTTACAGCATCATCACCGAACGGATTATCGAGAAACTCAGCGCAGGCGTTGTACCTTGGCACAAACCATGGCGAAGTGTCGGAGCACCTCGCAACCTCGCATCGAAGAAGGCCTACCGCGGCATCAATGTATGGCTCCTCACGGCGTCGGAATATACGTCACCGTATTGGGCGACCGTCCGGCAGGTAAACGAACTTGGCGGCCAAGTGCGAAAGGGCGAGAAGGCAACACCGGTGGTCTTCTGGCGCGTTTACGTCGATGGCGTCGAAATGAAGGCGTCAGGTAACGAGTGCGAGCCGGAAAACGAACAGACGGGAGGTCCGGGAAGGCGCCGATTTGTCTTACGCTACTACTCGGTTTTCAACACTAAGCAATGTGATCTTCCGGCCGCGATCACTGAGAAGTTGCAGGTACCCGAGGAGCGACCTATGGACCCTATCGTCGCATGCGAGAAGGCGCTTGCCGGGATGCCCAAGGCGCCCGAGATTCAGCACGCCGCCGATAAGGCTTTCTATTCGTCGGCGACCGACCGAATTACGATGCCGGCGCGCACGCTGTTCGAGAGCGCCGAAGAATACTGGTCAACCCTCTGGCATGAGGCCGCGCACGCGACTGGACATCCGAAGCGCCTCAACCGCGACTCGATCACTCAAGCCGCGCCGTTCGGATCGGCGATCTACAGCGCCGAGGAAGTCCTTGCGGAAATGACGGCGGCTTATCTGTGTGGAATGTGCGGGATCGCCAACCGCACGGTTAACAATTCCGCCGCGTATATCGCGGGATGGCTTGGGAAGCTTCGCGATGATCCCAAGCTCATCGTCCACGCGGCAGCCCAGGCACAGAAGGCCGCAGAATTCATCCTTGGCCGACAGGACCCTGAAAACTAGACGACAGCGGCGCGGCTCCTTGGGGGGCCGCGCCGAGTTACGCGGCACAAGCCGCGGAACTCATCGCCCGCGCACTGGTCTGAATCGTAGTGAAAAATCCACCACTTGAGCGCGATTCGCTGTGGAGAGCCCGACCTCTGCGGTCCTCAGAGGAGAATCGTACCGGCCCCTTTTTTGTTTAACTTTCTTGGCTATTCGCATACGCTTGACGCCGATATCATCGCCGTTCAAGGCGCGCGTAAGAGGCTATCGGACGCTTCGAGGTTGACAGAGTGTCGGAGGAGGGACGACCACATCAGTTAACAAATATCACTCGCCTGCGGGTCATCTACCGAGACAGCAAATCCGATGCGAGAATTCTGCTGGCGTTAAGAGATGAACTTAAGAAAAGACGTACCAAGAGCGCCCGCGAACTCCTCGCAACCGTTCAGTGGCAGCTCGACAGAGTGATAGCCAAGCAGCGTGATGAAATGAGTGGGGGAAAACCGACAACCGATGATACGCGTGTCTCCGACGAGGCGAGAGACGGGGCCGAAGGTCCGGCCAGGCGTGTACTGAGTTCCCGAGAATTGGCGGCGCAGAAGCGTATCGCAGACTTGCGCATGCGGCTCCTCGATCTGAGCAACGGCAACCGGCTTCTTAACTACAAGTTCAGTAACCGCTCGCGCAGGCATGTGCGTTTGGTTGACGAACTTCCCGACAAAATCCTCAACAAGCTCGTAGAGGGAAAGCGCCTCACCTTCAAATCACTCCCGGAACCAGACGACGAACCCGAGGACGAAAAGAGCGACGAGTTCCTCTTGGCGCTTGAGCAGGCGAAACGCTCGGACGAAGAGTATCTCCAAGCGCTCAGAAACCTCGAAGACGACGACCAAGGCGATGTTACACGCCGCATCGAACGTGCTCTGCGCGACCGTCTCAGAAAGGCACTCGCGATGCCCGATCGTCGTGTGCGCGATCAGATTGGCAAAGCCGAATGGGCACGTCAGTCTGGCATAGATCCGAGCTTCGACCTTCCAATCCCAACTGCGGAACCCAAAGACTCATATCTCGACGGGGATCTGCAGACGCTTCTTTTGCCCGAGGAAATGGAACGGACACTCTCGGCCATCAACGACCAAGCCCGTAGTTCACTCCAAGAAACCGGCGTCAACACGCTCTACTTGGCAGTTGGATACCTCGAATGGTACGAGGCTCCCAATTCGCAGACTCCTTTGTACGCACCGCTGCTCCTCCATCCAGTCAACATAGAACGAAAGATCGTGGCCGGCAGATATCGCTATTCGATCGGCAGTCTTGGCGAAGATAACGAAGTCAACATCACCCTTTCCGAACGGTTGCACCAGGACTTTCACCGGCGTCTTCCGCCGCTGAGCGAGGAGGATACACCCGAAACTTACTTCGACAAGGTCGCAGCGACGATCGAGGACATTCCCGGCTGGCGGGTCCGCCGTTTTGCAGTGGTCGGCCATTTTGCCTTCGCGCGCCTCGTTATGTTCCAAGATCTCGAAGAAACACGTTGGCCAGATGGCATCGGGATAATCGGCAATCCAGTTGTTGCCGAGCTCTTCGCCGGTCACGGCGCAGTCGGAGACGCTTTTTTCGCTGAAGACTACGAAGTTGACCAGCCTTCGATAGCGGCCAAGGTCCCGCTCCTGATTACTGACGCGGATTCTTCTCAGTTCAGCGCGATCGTCGATGTGATGGACGGCAAAAATCTTGCGATTAAGGGACCACCCGGCACTGGAAAATCTCAGACGATCACAAACATCATCGCGGCAGCGCTCGCCAGCGCCAAGACGGTGTTGTTCGTAGCGGAAAAGATGGCCGCGCTCAACGTCGTGAAAGACCGACTCGAAAAGGCGGGACTCGGACATTTCTGCCTCGAACTCCATTCCACAAAGTCGCGGAAAACTGATCTTCTGCAATCGTTAGAAAGACGATTGGACATACAAGGAAAAATGCGCGCGGAAGGTGAGTTGTCGGGCGCCCTGAAGGAGCTTGAACGCACGCGCGACCAATTGTCCGATTATGCAGCAACGATCAACCGCTCCTTCGGCGCTTCTGGCAAAACGATACATGGAATCTTGTGGTCTGAGCAGCGAACACGTGACAGTCTCGATGGGCTTCCGGACGCGCTCAACGCTATCGAGCTTGTCGGCGCAAAAGACATGACGCGCCACGACCACGACGCCCTCGCTGACAAGCTGGAGGTTTTGGCCGGAGCCTACGCGGAAGTCTCTGCGGCCGGCGATGTTGCAGATCATCCCTGGTACGGCATTCGTCAACCGCTCGACTATTTTGCGCGCGAACGTTTCGTGGAGGACGTGAAGGGGCTCTCCGATGCACTGTGCCAGCTTGCCGGCACAGTTGAGGCGATAGCCACCAGCGTCGAATCCCCGGTCTCCGACACGGTAGGAGACGCTCAAGACTTGGCGGAGGCGCTGAAGCGGCTGCCGGGCCCAGCAGCGGATATCGACCTTGAACTATACCCAGCAGTGCAAGATGAAAAATCATTCGCGTCACTGGAAGCATTCCAGAGGAATCAGACCGCGTGGCTGGACGCAGGGCGCCGAATTGCCGAATCCGTTCTTGATCTTGACGCGGTTGCGCACCGCATTAGCGAGCTGGAGACAGCAGCGTCGCTCGCAGGCCAGATCGATCTTGATGACAAGCTGGTCCGTTCGCTTCAAGAACAGGCTGTGACGTTTTCTGCAGAAGCCAGCCTAGTCGAGCGCACGAGCGCTTTCGGTATCCGCCTAGCCGAAGCGATCGGCATCGAGAAACCAACGACTGTTAGCCAAGTCCGAAAACTGCTGGCGTGCGCGAACCATGCCGCGTCGCTCGCATCCGACTTAAGGTCATTGCGCGAGCCCGGCCTTTTCGACGAGGCCGCATTGCACCTTCTTGCTGAAGGCGATGCTCGGGCCCGAGCGCTTCAAAGTAAGCTGACTTCGCTTTCAGGCCGGCTCGCCGTCGGACTAGATGGCCAAGCGCACGAGTGGCGCGGCCATGCCCAAGCACTACGTGCAGCAACTTTCCCCTCTCGGCTCTGGCGAAAAGACGTGCGACTCGCGAAGCATCGCTACAAAGGGCTCATGCGTGTGCAGGCCAAGCCGAAACTGTTTGATATCGCGAACGACTTTGAGGCCATCGCCGAATGCATCGAACTCTCCTTCAGCCTCAGTTCCGACGTTGGCCTCCAGGGGGTTTGTGGACGCCACTTCCGCGGCCACGAGACACCATTTGACCGCCTTATCGCGGTCAACACCTATGCAATTTCTGTCAAGCGGACCTATGGCGCAGGCGACGCTATCGACAATCGCATACGCGAGGCGCTTCTCCATTCAGCCCCCGATGATCTAACTCGGGTTGCTGCCCTCAGCGAAGATCCAGCGGCCGCTGTCGTCGCGCAGGCTCTCGATACCTTCAGCGATCCGAGCGCTGACTTGGTCGAAAGTCTTAATACGCTGACCGTTCGTGCTGCGAAAACGGCGGAACTCGGCCGCCATGCGCAGTCTGTCGGCCTGAAACCAGACCTGCTGATCGGAGATATCAAAGCCGTTGCCCAAGCCGCTGCGGCACGGCTTGCAGCGGAGAACGCGATCGCCTCGAACCAAAGAGCGCGCGAACTCTTGGGCGCACGATGGCACGGACCACAAAGTGATCGGACCCTGGTTTTGCAAGTTCTCCAAGCAGCATCCGACGTGGATCAGGCGATGTTACCTTCCACGGTAAGGCGATACCTTTACCATGCAGAGCGCGACACCCGCATTGCGCAGCTCAAGATTCTGCAAGCAAAGATGGATGAAGCTTTAGGTGCGCTCCAAGAAAACTGGCGGAACGCAACCCAACGAGGAAACATAGACGAGATAGCTTTCTTCGGCTCCTCAATTCGCGACCTCGCGATTGGTAAAGGTACTACACGCATCGCGCGAGCGCTCGATGCGCCTGACCAACTAGTGGCCTGGACGGCGTGGCTGGTCGCGCGCCAAGACTGCTTTGAGAATGGGCTCGGCGGCATCATCGAAGCGTTCGCGAGCCAACCGCTTGCCTCGCCCCGCCTATCGGCGGCTTTGGACCGCGTCTTTTGGCGCACGCTGGCCCGCGCGGCGCTCGCGGAACATCCGGTTCTAGCTCGCTTTCGCGGCCTCCAACTCGAAAATGCGAGAGAACGATTTCGTCGCCTCGACGAGGAAATCATCCAACTGCAGCGGAAATCACTTGCCGCTGAGCTCTGTCGTCGGCCCATCGATCAAGGCTACAAGGGCGACTACCGCAGATACGATACTGGTCGCGTTTTAATAAATCACGAAATCGGGAAACAGAAGCGCCACATACCAGTGCGCGAATTGCTGGACCGGGCTGGTCGTGCGATCCAGCAGATGAAACCCTGTTTCATGATGTCACCGCTTTCGGTTGCGCAGTTTTTGAAACCAAGAGGGCTTAGCTTCGACCTCGTGCTCATAGACGAGGCCTCACAGATGCGTCCCGAAGAGGCTCTCGGTGCTCTAGCTCGCGGCGGACAACTGGTGGTCGTCGGGGATCCCATGCAATTGCCGCCAACTTCCTTTTTCGATCGGGGTGACCGCCTTGTTGAAGACGAAATTGACGAAGAGGAAATAGTCGACAACGAGTCGATTCTGGATTTAGCGCTGGCGGAGTTCCGGCCGTCACGTTCATTGCGCTGGCATTACCGGTCGCGCCACGAGAGTCTGATCGCTTTTTCGAATCGGCAGTTTTACAACGACCTGATCGTTTTTCCGTCACCGCTTGACCCGGACCGCGACAAGAGAGATCCGAGACTCGGAGTTTATCATCACTTTGTAGCAGGCAAGTACAAAGGTCGCGTCAACATCGAAGAAGCGCAGCACGTTGCTGAGGCCGCGACTGCGTTCATGGCCGCCGAACCTGACAAGTCTCTCGGGATCGTTACGCTGAACCAAACCCAGCGTGACGTATTGCTCGAGGAGCTGGAGCGGCTCGTGCCGCGCGAGCGATCGGCGCAAAAATATATCGAGCGTTGGGAAGACACGCTGGAACCTTTCTTTGTGAAGAACCTTGAGAATGTGCAAGGCGACGAGCGCGACGTCATATTCATTTCGACCGCCTACGGCCCAGACGCAGTAACCGGTGTGGTAATGAACCGGTTCGGCCCCATAAATGGAAAACACGGGCATCGGCGCTTGAATGTACTGTTCACGCGCGCGAAGGACCGCGTCGAAGTCTTCACTTCAATGCGGCCGAGCGACATCAGAACAGACGAGGCCTCCCAGCTTGGCGCGCGTACGCTCAAGGCATATCTGGAATACGCCGAGACCGGCAAACTCGATGCCGGAGCGACCAGTGGACGCGAGCCCGATTCCGAGTTCGAGGAACTCGTGAGGGACCGATTGCAGGAGAAAGGTTTCGAAGTCGTCCCACAGGTTGGAGTAGCAGGCTATTTCATCGATCTGGCGGTTAAGCATCCAAAGCGTAGCGGCTTCGTCCTCGGAATCGAGTGCGATGGCGCTGGCTATCACTCAAGCCGCTCCGCTCGCGACCGGGACCGGCTCCGTCAGCAAGTATTGGAACGGCTGCAGTGGAATATCTACCGGGTTTGGTCAACCGACTGGTTTCAGAATCCAGCTCAAGAGTTTCGCAAACTACTGACCCATTTGGATCGTCTCGTTAGCGAGATAGCCTGAACCTCGATACCGCCCACGCCTCCGCTAAAAAAGCTTTCTGAAGAAAATCGGAGCATGCACTCTCTTGCGAACTACAAGAGTTCGCGGATTTCCAGAAAGCGAGCCTTCGCCTCCGGCCAGGTCGGGTACGGTCCATAACAAAGCAGTCGACACTGCGCTTCGTACTCTGCACCAATAACCTCTTCCAACTCCGAGGGCGGAGAGAGCACATCGCTCCGCGCGAAGCTCTTTTGTCCGGAGGAAAGTAGCCTTCCGCGAAGTGAGTTCGGCTGACCAAGTCGTAGTCCTTCTTGATGCTTGCGACTGATCAGACTTGAGCATTGCGAGCACTTCTGGCTTGTCCGATAGCTGATAGAGATCGTAGTAGTGACGGGCATAGCTGCCGAGCCCTCTGTATGGACCAGCCAGCTCGCAAACCGCAGCGCGTAGTCGGCGTTCCTGTGCACATCCGCGTCTGCGTCGATCAATGCCCGGACCTTGCTCGGCATGGCCCAGATGGCTCTCAGTCATCAGCTCAAAATCAAGCTCGAAATATGTCCATGGACTTTTTGATTTGGTGCGATCCGTTTCAGTTGAAGGCGCTGAAAGCTGCACCAGCTTTGACCGGATCGTCAAGATGATTCCACATACGCACCAAACGTAAAGGGAGCGCCTGTCCCGAGCTGAAAAGGCGTCACTTCGTGGCAGTTACCCTCCATAAACCACTGCCAACTTGGCGGGCCACTAGACGTTTCTGGACACGCAGTTTGCGTCCATCGTCTGTCTGTCATTATGAGCGTTGCTCGCTTAGAATGCCGCTGCCCACCCCGAGGGGGGAGAGAGTGGCGCGTTTCGGTCGTCTCAGCGCTGAGGTCCAGCGGTTTCGAACAAGGGAGGTATTGTATGCGGCGCACTCTACCGGTGTTGTGTATCATCGTAGACTTGCTCTTTCCACTCGGTGCGCACGGCCAGCCGACCCCCGCACCGAGGCTTCTCACAGTTGTGCTTTATCCCTTCATCCCCGAATACCCCACTGTTCAAGCCGAATTGAAGAAGGGGTTTGAAGCACAGCACCCGGACATCGCTGTTAATTTCCCTGATCTAACCTCCAACTATTACGATTCGACGAAGGCCAATTATATTGGCGCCACCTCGGCCGACGTTTACGAACTGGACTCGGTATTTCTCAAGGACTTTGTGAAGAAGGGACTAATCAAACCTTGGCCGCCCAATGTTCTCTTGCCGGAAGACCAACTCGTCAAAAACGCAGTCGCAGGTTCAAAAGTGAATGGCATTCGCTACGGGGCGGCTCATTGGCTGTGCGGGAATTTCTTATTTTTCAAGAAGGCAGACGCCGCGTTTGCTGGTGTGACGCGGTTGAGCGATTTGGAGAAGTTGATCGGCGTCTCTAATCGTCCGGCCGGCCGCGGACTCGCTGTTGATATGAAGGGCAAGAGCACTCTAGGTGAATTCGACCTCGAAACCGCCTTCGATCATTACGGAGATTGGCAGAAGGCGCATCAGCACTTGAACTCTATCGATCCGATCCTCGAATACGACCTGGTTCGCCTTATCGACCTTTGCGATCCGGGGATGTGCAGAAACGGTGATTATCATAGCAACGATCCCGACATTTACGCGAGATTGTTCGATGATCAGAAGGCTCGCGTTTTACTGGGGTACTCGGAAGGACTCCACCCTGCTTTGGTTGAAAGCGCCCAATGTAAGCCGGGGATCCAGTGCCTCAAGGACGGCGATATCGATGTGGTTGGATTTCCATCGGATGATAACGGCCGACACCAGATGTCATGGGTAGACTCTTATGTTCTCGATCGCGGCTCTGATCGACAGCGAACAGCCGATGCCGCCGCATTTGTGCAATATATGCAGTCAGACGAAGTCTACAAGATGATTCTGCTACACAGCGGACTCGCTCCAGCTTATCTGTTGCCGGCTAAGGCGTTACTGTATCAGGATCCCGAAGTTATCCAGGCAGCTCACCTCTATCCCCAACTCAAGACTTTAATCGAAGACGCCGAGGTTCCGTCTGAAGTTGGACTGAACGACGAGCTAAGAGCTCGAGGTATGCAACTCGATCGCCAATTATCCTGCAACCCGTAGAACTAACAGATTCGCGCTCTTATAAAGAATCTCGGGGGATCATCAGCCTGAAACCGAGGTAAGACTGATCGTCACAGCGCGTAGCGCCGCAATAAGGCCCGATGGCAGAGGCCTCGTTGACTCGAAAGGAAAATCGGATGAGCGAAGAAATGCATATGAGCACGCCGGAACTTAACACTCGCTGGATTGCAGACCGATTGTCGCCATGGATTCAGTGGTCTCGGCGAAGCGAGTTCAGCCCGCTCGGTTGGATGCTCCCGGGCGTTTACCTCCTTGCGCACCTCGAGTCTTTGCCGGACACCGTTGATCCGACTGACGAGAGAATCATCTACATCGGCGAGACTCACGCCCTCGACCAAGCTCTGAAATTCCGCTGGCAGGCATTTCACCAAGGAGCCTTCAAACTCGGAAATGGACCTCATGCCGGAGGTAACACATATCATAAGACGTTCGGCGCCTCCCGCGAGAAGGAACTTTGCGTGAGCGCGCTAGCATTGAAACTCGATCCGCCTTTGCGTTCTGCATTCATCCTAGCTGCGGAGCGCCTGCTGATTTGGCAGTTTGTCCTGAAACATGGTCGTCTGCCTAGGTGCAACAAGGAATAGCCGACCAGAACACGACTCCGAACGAGCCTACGAAATTACGCCCAGGTCGAAGGGCGCACCCCAGATGGCATCGAGATTGCCGGCCTTGGACCAAAGGGTTTTAATGTCAGACGCGCTCCGCCACAAGCTTGAATTGTCGCTCGGGCAGGCGAGCATTCGTCGATAGATCTCGCGGCAAAGCGCCTCGGCTTGGTGAAGCCTCGCGACCACTGTCTTCTCAGGAACGGTCCCTGAAATGTGCGCCTCCTTCCAGTGCTCATGATGTTCGAATTTGTTTCGCAACCTGTACATCTCTTTGAGCGTTGCAACAGTTTCTGTGCCTCCGGAATCGGTCACGAGTCTTTTCCCATATGAAGCAAACTTATCTGCGCCAAACGCATCGGACGGCAGAAAAGACTCGATCGCCCTCACGAACTGATGCATCCGCACGTCGTATCTATCGGTGCGAGTCCGGCAGCCGTCCAGGAATGCGCTCAGACCGGAAATGAAACGCCAATAGGCCAGATCCTTTTTCGAGTTCTCTATGTGATCCTGTCTCACTCGCTCGAGGCGGTCGGCAAACCGGCTCGCGGACCGGAAATTCTCCAACGTCAGAGGCGACGGAGGCCGCCCGCCTTCGCGATGCATCTTGGGAAAGAATGTCTGCTGCTCGTCCATTGCTGCGCTGATCCGGCCGCCGAGATGAGCTCCCGCGAGACGATAAGCTTTCGTGTATCCGACGCCTCCCGAGACAACGAGGCCGTAAAAGAGATTTTCGACGCGCTGTGGAAGCGATTCGTTTTCCGGCTCGGCGTGTGTCATCGGCAGAGGAGCCCGTCGCGTTGCAAAGAGCACGAAGCTTGTTCGTCCGAGCCGCTCTCGTTCCTGCGGTCCCAACTCTGCACACACGTCCGGATCGACCGGCAGGTGCCAAGATGCCCAAGAGGAGCGACCGAGGTCCAGGCTTGCAGGGCCGAATTCCTTAACGCGCGGCATCGGAAATAGTGCCTCGAATGCCAAGCAGGCAAACCTGTCGCCGGCGCCGAGTGGAGAACTTGCCGATTCAGATACAGTTTTTCATGTGAACATTTTAGCGCGACTGTTCCTTCCAGCCTCCCCTATGGGGCCGCTTGGCTTGTGAGGCCCCATAGCGGAGGCCACACAACTGGAAAAGAAAACCAGATGATAGCCCCGAATCGAACCGACCATTCACTCGACACCGTCCTGCACGGCGACTGCGTCTCGCTCATGAGCGGCCTAAACGCCGAGAGCATTGACTTCATTCTCACCGATCCGCCGTATCTCGTAGACTATTGCTCACGCGACGGCCGCCGCGTCATCAACGACGACAATGACGCATGGCTCGCACCCGCTTTCGCCGAGATGTTCCGTCTTCTTAAAGACGGTACATTCTGCCTCAGCTTCTAGGGCTGGAACAAAGCCGATGTCTTCATCTTCGCCTGCCGGGCCGCGGGCTTCGCGCTCGCCGGCAACTCGTCTTTCGTAAGCGCTACAGTTCTTCTTCAGTTCGACTCCTCCGTTGCCAGAACGAGCAAGCCTATCTGCTTTGCAAGGGGCAGTTGCCGCATCTCATCACCGATTTCCGATGTCATCGATTTTCCGTACGCGGGAAACACGCTGCACTCCCACGCAAAAGCCGACCGCGGCTTTAGAGCCGCTGATCTGCGCGTTCTGCTCCTTGGACGGGGTCGTCCTCGGTCCATTCTCCGGCTCAGCCTTCACTCTGGTCTCCGCTCAGAAGGCGGTCGGCGCTACATCGGGATCGAGCTGAACCGGGCGCGCTATATGACGGCTTGCCTTCGCCCCAACCAGTCCGACCCCTTACCTCCGAGATTCCGCGCTATGACTAAGAGCCTTTCCGCTGATGCCCCGTCTCAAAATTGTGTGCGCACCTTGTCTGCTCCGCTATGGCGAAAGACTCGCTCGCTGTACTAAAAGATATCCGGCTGACTGAGTCTGTTGAATTGCCACCGCGCAAGACGATGGTAAATTGGTTGATCACTTTATGAAGATAAAGACCGCGATAAAATCAGCGTGGACGTACTGCGACCAAACAGTCAGAGCTAGCTTCCGACTAACATTCACCAAGGCAAACGTGAAAGCATTAGTCGCCATCGGCTGCTTCGTTTTCGTTATAGTCACAACGGCGTACCTTCTGATCAAATGCGTGTGGAATCTTTGGTCAAATGTGGTAACGGACCAAGAATTTCTTATATTCAGCGTGCTTGCGAGCGGCTTTATCATTTTTCTATGTTCTTGTTCAGAACTCGCTATAGCGAATACCACCGATACGGAGATAGAAAAATGGAATGAAAAGAACCCGAACCATCCGAGATGGAAGGACTATCTCCGAATAGTCAAGGAGCAAAAAGCCCTTCTGAATATTACAGTCATTTTGGCGAATGCCATAGCAGCGATTGCTATGACGGAACTAGTAGTCAAATCGCTGAATCAGCAAGACGATTTTCTTGTAAGCTTTCACGCACCGCTTGTTGGATGGACGCTCTTCACTCTAAAGGCGCCAGATGCGTTCACTACTATCGGAGCAACGGTAATACTATTTGGAGCGGCTGAATTATTACCGAAACAGATTGCTATGAGGATGAAGGTGAGAGCTACTATAAGGCTGTGTTGTTGGATAGTGCCACTTGGAATCGTGTTCTTTCCTGTTGCTTACGGCGTGATTGGGCCTCTACGACTGCTTGGGTTTAAGGACGAGGAGATCGGGAGTTAGAGCGACCGAACGAAAGCCGGAAGAGCTCAATAGTTTGTATGCTTCGCTAAGAGGGGCGGTATTTGCTTCGAACGTCCCTGCATAAAATTCGCGCTTGCTTTGCGGAGCGAATTTATTTGGCTCGGGCAAATACACGATTAGGTCAAATTTGTTTGGCTGCCCGTTGACCCGATACCAAATTGCGCCCTTGATCTCTCCCACTTTCGCTTCGATGATAGTACTTCCGTCTTGCTTTTTTGTCGTTAGTGTCGCGCCTCGCGTTTCGACTTGCTCGTTTTTGAGCAGCATCCAGCGCCCTCGCGGAATGATGGCGAGACCCAACCAAGTTTTTATCCGATCTCCGAGACCTTGGGGAGTCGGTCTTGATCCTTCGGGAAGCTGCTGCACTGCAACGCTTTCGTTTTCGTTTGAAACGGGTGCCAAAGCAATTACTCCCTGCGAGAGATTATACCTTCGTAACGGAAATTACACTAGAAGAAAAGCGGGCAAGTTCAGGAGAGAACAGCGGCTTGAATTTTCAGATTAAGCGATAACAAAGGGGGGGCCAATAACTACGATTTTCCGTGCACGGGAAACACGCTGCACTCCCACGCAAAAGCCGACCGCGGCTTTAGAGCCGCTGATCCGCGCGTTCTGCCCCTTGGACGGGGTCGTCCTCGATCCATTCTGCGGCTCAGCCTCCACTCTGTCTCCGCCCAGGAGGCTGGTCGGCGCTACATCGGGATCGAGCTGGACCGCACGGCTTGCCTTCGCCTCAATCAGTCCGACCCCCCTATCTCCGAGATGCTGCGCCATGACTGAGAGCCTTCCGGCGCCCCTCTCGACAGTCACGAATTCTGCGAATTTCCCTGACAGCCAAGTCGACGTCGAATCGCGTCCCAACCATCCCACCTTCACGTTTTTTCCTCCGCCAATCATGCGTTCTTCTTTCAGCTCTATCAGAAGACCGCACCATCAATTGCATCCTCGATCTTCGCGTACCTTGCATCCCACTCCGGCATTTCTGGGCAACGTCTGGCGACCTCACCACGGTATCCCCGCGCTTCCGCACTGCGTTTGTGGCAGCGTGGGAGATTTCCCACCGTGGCTCGCCCTTCCGTTGCCAAGGCCCCGCCGTCGGTTCACGTCTAGGCCGCATTGGGCGGTCTCCTGAAACTGAAAGGAACTATCATGACTACGATCGCAAAATTGATGAAGCAAAAAGACGGCGGCTTCATCGGGATCCTCTCCGCCATTTCCGTGCGCGCGCGAAAAATCGCTCTCGCGCCGGTCGAGGGCGACGGCGATAAGGCCCCCATTTACTGCGTCCTCCTCGAAGACATGGAGATCGGAGCCGCTTGGAGCCGCGAGGCGAAGTCCGGCAATGAGTACCACCTTGGTCAAGCTCGACTGCCCGCTGCTCGCTCAGCCCATCTTTTGTGTCCTGGTCAAAGACCTTTATCCCGACTTTACCTTGGAATGCGATCGGCCGAACCGCCGATCCAAGAAGTCATAACCCTTAAATCGCGGTCTAAATCCTGCGGCCTCGACTTAACCTGAGGCCGCATTTCTCAAATCTAGAAAATCATGAACCAGAAATCGGTGACGAGTCTACTCGACAGCATCGACTTCGATGCCGTGGAGCCAAGCTCGCTTTGGGCGCTCGCCGCCGAAAGAGTGAACACTCCCCTCAAGCCGCGCGCTCGGCGTGAGAAAAACCAGGGGATGTCCGCTTCGGAGTATCGATACAATTCCGACGCTTGCATTTCTCTCTGGAGTGTGCAAGATACTCGCTCATGAAGCCCCAGCAGCAAACTCTGTCGGTGCGAATATCGGACGCGCTACGGCGACGCCTGGAGAACTATCGGCATCTGCTGCCGAAGACGGTCAATAGCGACGGCGAGGCCTCGATCTCCGAGGTTGCAAAGTTCTTTCTGGAGAGCGCTCAGGACGACAATATTGAGGCAAGCGAACTAGTGAGCCGGCCGACCGAAACCTTGCTCAACATCCGCCGCAAGTGGGAGCGCCAGCAAAGCTTCTCCCGACCGGAGTGGTTGGCGCTCGCCTACTACGTGCAGAGCGGTTGCGAGCAACATTCGGAAAACCCCGATCTGCCAACGGCGGAGTCGTACGCGAGCCTCCTAGAGGCTTTCGTTGCGTTGCATTCTCTCAGGATCGGCAAGAACCCGGAAGCCGACCACTATTACCTCGGTAATCTTGAGTCCCGCGTCGTGGCACCGGGTTCGAATGGAGACGAGCCGGTGGGTTCGGAGGCGGTATCCAAGGCCGCGCGCGGCATCGCCCGTCAACTCAGAGAGTCACCGGCGTCGACGCCCAAGCCAGTCGCCGTTGGACGCAACCTCTACGTGGTCTTGCGGGACGAGCGGCTCAGAGGAGTCGAGGCCCTGAACCAAGCGCTGCGGCCCTTCCTGCCTGCGCTGTTTCGGATCGCCGCACGCGGTCATTATCTGCGCGAGAAGCGCCCGGTGCGCGAACAGCGCCGCGCCGATTTCAGTGGCCTGCGCCCACCTCATGCGCCGCCGGTAGTGGTCGGAGATTTCCGGCTTTCAACCGCGATTGATGAGACCAACGAGTTCTCTATGCTGTTGGACTTGCAGCCGTACCGTGTGCTCTATCCGCTTGAGCCGTATCCGGTAATTCGCGACTTTGCCACGATGCTTGGAGCGCTCAAGCCCGGCGAGCAGTGGAGAGGCCAGGAGTTCTTTGGCTACGCCGACCGGACGGGAGCGTCGTTCCAGTTTCGCCGCCGGAGCAATGGGATCACGCTCTCGTTTTCGAACGAGGAATGGCGGGCGCTCGGAGAGTTGGTGAATAAAGGTCTGCAACTGCCAGAACTGCAACCTGCTTTGGAGGACGCATTGCTGGCATACGGTGAGATCTAATTGTCGATCGCGATGCGCTGCGGATGACTCGGCTGTTGGCGCTGGTTGAGGACAAGCGCGATGCTGGAATGAACTCTCAAAAAATCAGCACAGGGAGTTGAGTGCCATGGATCAGCCGAGAGAAGACGAACGCGAGAGTCGGGTCGAGAGCGAGAGTGAATATGTGACCGTTCCCCAACTCGCCAAGAAGATCCACCTGAGTCCCAAGACGGTTTACAACTGGATTCGATTCGGAGACATTGGCGAAGAAGACGGCATCTTCGATGTGCACGGGCGAATGCTGATCCACTGGCCAACCTTCCACAAGCGCCAATTCAAACCACTGCGACGGCCAAACGGTGCCCTCCGAGCAAACTGAGGAGCGAAGCCAATGGCGTGGCTGGAAACCGTCAGCAAGGACGGCAAGAAGTATCTCCGGATAGGGTTCAAGCTGCCCGGTCATAGCGGTAAGTTCCGGGAGCCGCTTGGCCTCGAGGACAATCGCAGAAATCGGGCGCTGGCGAGGATACAGGTTCAGAAAGCGATTGAGCGCGAAATCGCCACAGGCACCTTCGACTACGGCAAACGCTTCCCTGACAGCCCTCGGGTGAAGCGCCTCGGATTGCAGACCGACGAGCCGATCACACTCGGCGAATTTGGCGAGAAGGTCTGGCTGGTCGAGCGCCGCGCAAGCCGGATTAAGCGCTCAACGCATCTCTCGTACGTGGACGTTTTTCGCACGCACATTCAATCGGCCAAAATCGCGACGATGCAGCTTCGCGAAATCAAGGTCAGCGACATCAACGCATTCAAGCTCGACTTGAACGCCAAGAAGACGAAGACGGGCCGTCCGCTCGGTGCTCGCCGCAAGATGATGGTGCTACGCGAGTTGGGCGCAATCCTCAAGCTCGCGCGTCAACTGGATCATGTCGACAAAGACCTGATGTTCTACGTCAACAAGAGCTTCGCCGACGAGTCGATCATCGAAGACGCGCCGGGTGAGAAACTAAGTCCGTTCAGCGCGGACGAAGTGGGACGAATCCTGGAATCCGCTTCGGAGGACGATCCGTCACGATGGGAGCGCAGGCTGCTTGAGGTGTCATTTTTCACCGGCATGCGCCGCGGTGAGGTCTTTGGGCTAAGATGGTCGAACGTGTTTTTCGAGCGAGGCGTGATCGCGGTACGACGGAGTCTCACGCTTCATGGCGAGAGCTCACCAAAGACCGCAAGAAGCATCCGGGATATCGAGATGTTACCGCGCGTGCGCAACGCACTGCTCGAACAACGGCGGTGGGTGACAGGAAGGTTCGAGCTGGGGAGCGAGTTCGTGTTTCCTAACGGAGCGGGCAGCACGCTCGAAGTGCACAACTTCAGCTTTCGTGTTTGGCCCAGGATCGTAAAACAGGCCGGAGTTCCGTATCGCGCCTTCAAACAAACCAGACACACCTTCGCCACGCTGATGCTTCAGCAGGGCGCGCCGCTCGATTGGTTGCAGCGTCAGATGGGTCATGAGGATCTGGAGACCCTCATCAAGCACTACTGGAAGTATATCAATCCGCAACGGCTGGGTTCGGACGTTGTCGAGCGGCTGGAGCAGCTCGGAAGAGCCGCGAGCCTTGCACAGAATGCCCAACTTATGCCCAACTCGACCGACGCATCAAAAAAATAGGCAGAAATTGAACTTCGAAAAGGCCGCTATCCTCATGATATTACTAGCTAAACTCGAAATGTGCGCCCGTAGCTCAACTGGACAGAGCATCAGACTTCGGATCTGAGGGTTGGGGGTTCGAATCCCTCCGGGCGCGCCACGCAATTCGTTGACAGCCGCTAACGTAACTATATACAGTTACACATGGACCGCTTGGGGAAACTGTTGGCGGCTGCTCGGAACAGTCCTAACGGTCTTTCATTCAAGGATTTTGAAGCCCTGCTAAAGCAAGCGCGCTGGAAATTCGATCGGCAGAAAGGCAGTCATCAAATCTGGTACTCGCCGAAAAATTCTTTGATTTCTATCCAATCGCGAGGCGGAAAGGCTAAGGGCTATCAGGTCAGGCAATTCCTCGACGTGTTCGACAGAGAATCCAATGGCTAAGCAAAGAGAGAGCGCGCGTTTCGACGGCTACGCGGTTGAGCTGTTCCTCGACGAAGACAACGACTGGCTGGCTCATCTGGTCGAGCTCCCTGGGATTTCGGCATTCGGCCCGACCCCCGAGAAGGCGCTTAAGGAGCTCAACGTCGCTTGGGCGGCGGCCAAGGAATCCTATGCGGCTCGTGGCGTCGAAATTCCCGCAGCGCCGGCGCGGCGGCAGTACCGCGGCATCTTCCAGGTGCGCATCGACCGTCGCGTCCATCGTGCACTCGCGATCGAGGCGGAGCGCGCGGGCGTCAGCTTGAATGCGTTGGTCGCGGAGAAGCTGGCGAAGAGTGTGTAGTCTTCCTGGGTTACTCAGAGCGGGATGGCAGTCCTGAACAATATGAACCGGCCCAGCATTTCGCCTACCAGGACCGACATTACTGCGATGTAGAGGAGGCCGGTTGCGGCCATCGTTTGCGGGATTTTCAGCGTCTGCCAGCACATCCAGACCAGCACGATCGTCGCGACTGGGCCCAGTATCAAGCGAACTGCGAGCAGTCCAAGGTGCGAGGCGAATAAGTCATTCACCGCCGCGGCCGCGCCGGCGCTGCCGAGTATCGCGGGGAGTCCGATCGCGAGGCCGAGCGCGATCAGGTCCGCGACCAGCACGATCCCCAGCAGCCTGATGTAGGTACGCAGGTAATCGACCGGCATGTCGAGGTCGATGAGGTACCAGTGGCCGAATAGCATCGCGCCGGTCACCAGTCCAAGCACCAAAGCCGAGGTAATCGCGGTGAGGGCGTACGCGACCGCCGCGATCGCGCCGAACCCAGGCGGCATCAGGAGCGTCACGTTGGCAATCAGCGCGACGAGGCCGAGCCCGAGGCCGAGCGCGTAGGCTCGCGAGCGGAGGAGGCCGTTTTCGGTCCAAAGCGTGTAGAGATAGACGGCGACGGCGACGCTCGACAGGGTCCACAGCGCGGACGCTGTCCACAACGACGCCGCGCCCGGTCCCACGGACGCGCCGCCACGCAAT
This sequence comes from uncultured delta proteobacterium, assembly GCA_963711565.1. Taxonomy (GTDB): domain Bacteria; phylum Desulfobacterota; class Binatia; order Binatales; family Binataceae; genus Binatus. Next base: position 815,675 of record CAVQEQ010000004.1, read on the forward strand.
GCCAGCAGTCCGAGGCCGATCGCGGTCGTAATCGATGCGGCCAGGTAAACCGCCGCGCTCGATTTGTAAAAGCCCCGCTCGACGTTGAAGAAGGGTGGAATCGCAAGCGCGAAGATCCCGCCCCAGGCGAGTTCTCCGAAGACGAGGATGAAGCAGGCGGCGAATCTGGTCACGCCGGAATACTACCGGTCAACGCTGACCGCGAACACTATCGCGACGCTTGCCCTGTCGTGCCATTCGATGAAATAAAAGTGAGCCGCGCGTGACCAGTCGCGATTAGACATCTGGCGCGTTGGGACTATAATTGAACCAGATCGAAGGGACCGATGGGGAACAAGATGCGTTCATCGAAAATTCTAACCTGGTTGGCGATTGGGCTGGCTCTCTGGATTTCCGGTTGTGCCGCCGCTCGCGAAGAGGAAGTGCAGAAGCAGCAGGTCTTCGAGCATCGCGTTGACATGGCGCACATCTGGGTAACCACGGAAGGGCCGCCCGCGGGCAAGCCGTACTCGGAGCTTGGTGACGTGACTTATACCGAGCCGTTTACGCCTGACGCGATCGACGAGGCGAAGATCAGCGACAAGCTGAAAGCCATGGCGTTTGCAAAATGGCCGGACACGATCGACGCGATCGTCGACGAGAATCAGACCACTTCAGCTGACGGCTCGCAGATCACGGTCACGGGCAAGGCGATCAAATACGACTCGTCGGTTGATCGCGACGCGTTGCATCATATGAACGAGAACATGGTCGCGTCGCCGACGGAAAATCAGTAGCGGCTCGCGATATAGTGTGAGAAGGCGGGCGTGTTGCGGAAAATCTTCCGCGATGCGCCCGATTCTATTTTGACGGCCTGCGCATGAAGGAGAACCGCCGATGATGACGCGGCTGATTCCGAACATCTTCTACAGCAGCCTGGGCGACGGACTCGATCTCTTCGTGACCTGTCTCGGCTTCAAGGTGCTTCACCAGGACGACGCGCTGGCGATCGTCGAACGCGACGGCGCCAAGGCCTACATTGTCGAGAGTGCGGAATTTGCGGCGAAGGATCGCCCGCAAATCACGATCGAGACCGATACGATCGACGATCTGTATCGCGAGATCAGTTCAAAAGCGCCGGCGATGCTTCATCCCAACTCGAATCGTGTCGAGAAGAAGCCGTGGGGCGCGCGCGAGTTCGCGGTCCGCGACAAGACCGACGTTTGCGTGGTGTTTCGGCAGTTCTAGCTTTGGAAGATTCAGGCGGGCGCCGACTCGGCCAGTAGGCCGTCGAGCTTGCCGGAGTCGTTGAGCGCCTTCAATTCGTCGAAGCCGCCGACAATCTTGCCGTTGATGAAAATTTCGGGGACGGTGCGGCGTCCGCCGGACATCTCGATCATCTTCGCGCGCAACTCGTCGTCGTCGGTCACGTCGATTTCATCGAACGCGATGCCCTTGCTCTTGAGCAGGCTCTTGGCCCGCGTGCAGAAGGGGCAGTAGGTGGTGGTGTAGAGTTCGACTTTCGCCACGGCGTACCTCGCTGCAGCCATTGTTATCCGCGCGAGAACCTCTGTCCAGCGTTCAATCCGCTAGCGAGTGTCGGCGTACATCCGTTTGAGGCGAGCTGGCGGCACGCCCGCCAGGTACATCGCGCGAATCAGCCACATCCGGACGATGGTGCGCGCGACACCGTCGCGGCTCCATCGCCGCGCGGAGGTGGTCACGCGGGAGCGCAGGCACGCGACGCGGCCCGCGCGCTTAAGGCGTCGCGAGAACTCGAGGTCTTCGCATAGCTCGAGATCGGGAAAGCCGCCGAGGTTGTCGAAGACGTCGCGCCGTACGAAGATCGCTTGGTCGCCGGTGCCGGTGCGGCTGATTCGCGAGCGGATGCTGATCATCGCGCCGATGACGCGATAGGGCAGCGCGCTCGCGTCGAGCTCAACGTCGAAGCGTCCGCCGACCACCGCGGGATCGGAGAGTGCAGACGCGATGTCCGCCGCAAACGTCGATGGCACGATCGTATCTGCGTGCACGAAAACCAGTGCGTCGCCGTGCGATGCGCGCGCGCCCGCATTCATCTGGCGCGCGCGGCCGCGCGATGCGCTGATCACCGCGTCGCACAACGGCCGCGCCGTCGCGACGCTCGCGTCGGTGCTGCCGCCGTCAACCACGACGATCTCGGCGTCGGGAGCGCCGCGGCGAATTGCGTTCAGCGTGCCCGCAATCGCGGCCGCTTCGTTGAGCATCGGCACGATTGCGGAAAGTTTGTTCACCCTTTCAAAAAATCAATCGACGGGAGGATTTACGAGTGGCGCGGAATTCGGCGTGGACGAATCGCCCTTGATGATAACCTGGCGGCCCTGAATTTCGAGACGGCCCTGCTGGAAGAGCGCGATCGCGTGCGGGAAGATGCGATGCTCCTGCTGGAGGATCCGCGCCGCGAGGCGTTGTTCGTCGTCGCCGGACAGCACGGGCACAGCGGCTTGCACGATCACCGGGCCGGCATCGACGCCGGGCGTGACGAAGAAAACAGTGCATCCCGCTATTTTGACGCCGTATTCGATCGCGTCCTTCGGCCCGTGAATGCCGGGGAATGACGGCAGCAGGCTGTTGTGAATATTCATGATGCGGCCGGGAAACGCGTCGATCATCACGGGGGAAAGCAGGCGCATGAAGCCCGCCAGCGCGACCAGCTCGACTGAGCGGTCGCGCAGCGCGGCAAGGACGGCGCGGTCGAAGTCCTCGCGTGACGGAAATTTGCGATGGTCGATGACGGCCGTCTCGATTCCGTGGCGGCGCGCGCGCTCGAGTCCCTGCGCGTCGGCGCGATTGGAGATGACGAGACGAATTTCCGCCTTGAGATCGCCGCGCAGAATCGCGTCGATGATAGCCTGCAGGTTGGTGCCGGAGCCGGAAATCAGGACGCCGAGTTTGACCGTCGGATTTTCCGCCATCGAATTAGCCGTTGCTCAATCGCTCAGCGAATCGACACTCCGCGCTTGCCGCGCGTGACTTCGCCGACAACATAGGCCGCAAATTCGCGGCGGCGCAAATGAGCTACGACGCGGTCGGCCTCGCGCGCGGGCGCAATCGCGACCATCCCGAGGCCATTGTTGAAGGCGCGATCCATCTCGGCGCGATCGATTTTGCCGAGACGCTGGAGCAGGTCGAAGATCGGCGGCGTCGGCCAACTTCCGCGTTCGACGATTGCGCGGGTGTTGTTAGGCATTACGCGCGGGAGGTTTTCGAGCACGCCGCCGCCGGTGATGTTCGCGAGGCCGTTTATCTTGAAGCGCTCGAATAATTCGACGACGACCTTCGCGTAGATGAGCGTGGGACGCAGAAGTTCTTCGCCGAGCGTACATCCGAGGTCGTCTATATGCGCGCCCAGCTTGAGTTTCGCGCGTTGAACGACGCGGCGCACCAGTGAAAAACCGTTGGAATGAAGTCCGCTCGATGCAAGTCCGATCAGCACGTCGCCGGCGCGCACGTTCGACGGCTCGGGAATTCGTGCGCGCTCGACGATGCCGACGGCGAAGCCGGCGAGGTCGTACTCGCCGGGCTTGTACAAGCCGCTGAGCTGCGCGGTCTCGCCGCCGACCAGGCTCATGCCCGCTTGATCGCATCCGCGGGCGACGCCCTTGACGAGAGCGAGAGCGATTTTCTTTTCCAATTTGCCCGAGCCGATGTAATCGAGAAAGAACATTGGGCGCGCCGCATGGCAGATGATGTCGTTCACGCACATCGCGACGCAGTCGATGCCGACGGTGTCGTGACGCCCGGTCTGAAAGGCGATCATCAGCTTGGTGCCGACGCTGTCGGTGCCGGCGACCAGCACCGGCGCGCGCATCTTGCGGGCGCCGTTGAGTCCAACCAGCGCGCCGAAGCCACCGACGCCGCCGATCACGTGCGCGCCGGAGGTGGTCTTTGCAATTGAGCCGAAGAGCGGAATCAGACTCTGCTTCAGCGCGATATCGACACCGGCGTCTTTGTATGTCATCCCGGACGCCATCAGTTTGATTTCCTCCGCCGCGCCAGCATCGACGCGCGGAAGGCGCGCTCGCCGTTTGGAAAACTGACGGGGCCCTCCCCATATTCTTCGATCTCTAAGCCGCCGGCGAGCGCGCGAAGCTCACCATGACCGAGGAGAAAGCGCGGGTCGCGCGGATGGCCGAGCGCGGCCTGGTCAATCAGGAAGGTGTCGGCGAGCAGAACGCCGCCGGGCCGGAGAGCGCGCTCGAATTTCGGGAAGAGCGCGCGGTCGAGGAAATTGATATTCACGATAGCGTCGAACGATTCGTCCTTGAGATGAAAGCTATCCAAGTTTGCGACCACGGGCCAGATGGCCAGTGTCGCGGTTTGCGCGGTCGCGGCGAGAAAGCGCATCGCCTCGGCGGAGTAATCGACCGCGATGACCCGCCCGCCCGCTCGCGCGAGCGCGAGTGCGTGGCGTCCGCGACCGGCGGCGAGGTCGAGGACGACGCCGCGTGGAATTCGCTCGAGCATCGCAGTAAGGAACGGCTCGGCATCACCTGCATGTTTGCCGCGATGGCGCTCGTCCCATTCTGCGCGTTGCGGTTCGCTCATAGGACGCGGGCTAGGGTGAAGACGTTGACGCTGGTCGCGCCGGCGGCGAGGAGGACGCGGGCGCATTCGTTGACGGTGGCGCCTGTGGTCATTACGTCGTCGATGAGGAGGATGCGGCGGTTCTTCACGCGGTTGGGGTTTGGGACGGAGAAGGCGCGGCGGACGTTTTTGATGCGCTCGTCGTGATGTTGCGCGGTTTGCGGCGGGGTGAAGCGGCGGCGGGACATCGCGGTGGTGTCGAGCGGGAGATTGAGGCGGCGCGCGACTTCCTCGGCCAGCAGGGCGGCCTGGTTGAATCCGCGCCACCACAAGCGGCGCCAATGCAGGGGGACGGGTATTACAATGTCGTAATCGTTTGCCGACAGTGGAAGGTTGTCGCCCAGGTATTCGATCAGCGCGCGGCCGACTGATTGATCGAGGCCGTATTTGTGGCGGCGAATCAGCGCGGGGAGGCTGCCGGGTTCGTCTTCAGCCGTGGTTCGATAGCGTGCGATCGTCCGCGCGATTCGGTAACGCGGCGGATGCGCGAGGCATCGCGCACATTGCCTCGCGTCACTGGTGGCCGACTCGAGCGGGCCGCCGCAGACTTCGCAGCGCGGATTCGGTACCAGCTCGACGCGCGCGACGCATCGCGCACAAACGCGCCGCCCGGGTTCAGAGGCGAGCGGCGTTCCGCACGCGGCGCATCGCGGGGGATACAGGAAGTCGAAGACGGTCGAGAACCTTTGGGCGAGCGCGGGCATATATGATTGATGCGTCCGACAGCGCCCAAACTCAAGGGGGTTGTGGTATAGAGAAGAGCATGAGCGGGCCGCTTGACGGGATCAGAATTATGGACTGGACGATCTGGCAGCAGGGGCCGGTCGCGACGCAGATGCTCGCCGACCTGGGTGCCGAGGTGATCAAGATCGAGGAGCGCGAGCGGGGCGACCCTGGGCGCGGAATCACGGCGGTCGCGGGTAGCGGGACGGTCAAGAGCGGACGCAACTATTATTTCGAAGCGAACAACAAGCACAAGAAAAGTATCGCGCTGAATTTGAAGCAGCCGGCGGCGCGCGAGATCGTGCATCGACTGACCGCGCGCAGCAACGTCTTCGTGCAGAATTTTCGCAAGGGCGTCGCGAAGCGGCTGGGGCTCGGCTACGCGGACCTCGCCGTGCACAACCCGCGGCTAATCTACGCGAGCGCGTCCGGCTACGGTCCCGAAGGCCCGGACAGCGGTGAGCCGTCGTTCGATTATCTCGGGCAGGCGCGATCCGGAATCATGAACGCGATTGGCAGCGGCACGACGACGCCGACGTATGTTTACGGCGGGATTGCCGATCAGATGGGCGCGGTCATGCTGGCCTACGGAGTGCTGGCGGCGTTGTTCGCGCGCGAGCGGACGGGGATCGGGCAGGAAGTGGACGCGTCGCATCTGGGATCGATGATGGCGCTACAGGGGCTTAACGTCGTCGCGCGAACGATCATGGGCAAGGAGTTTCCGCGCAACACGCGCGCCAACGCTTACAATCCGCTGTGGAACCATTATCGGTGCGCCGACGACAAATGGATTTCGCTGGCGATGCTGCAGCCCGATCGCTACTGGAGAGATTTCTGCGAAGTTCTCGGCAAGCCGGAACTAATCGCCGATCCGCGCTTTGCCGAGGTCAAAATCCGCGGCAAGAACTCGGCCGCGCTGATTGCGATATTCGACGATGTTTTCGCGACGCGTCCGCGCGACGAGTGGATGCGAGTGCTCAAGGGCCGCGGCGATTTCATCTACACGATCGTGAATTCGGTGTCCGACCTGCCCGATGATCCGCAGGTCCGGGCCAACGATTACGTCGTCGATTACAATCATCCCGCGCTCGGCAACCTGACGCTGCTGGGGATGCCGGTGAAGTTGAGCGCGACGCCGGGCGAGCCGCGCGGCCATGCGCCGGAACTCGGCGAGCATACCGAGCTGCTGCTGACCGAGATGCTCGGCTACTCGTGGGACGATGTCGCGCGGCTGCGCGAGGCCAATGTGATTTGAATCATGGGGAGATGATGCGATGGCGATAACAGGGACACTCGAGGATCGCGAAGAAGTACGCGTGCTGCACGCGCGCTACTGCCTGACGATCGACAGCGGCCGCTACGACGAATGGATCGATTGCTTCACCGAGGACGGCGTCTTCGAGAGTCCGCGCTTCGGCAAATGCGGTGGGCGCGACGGGCTCAAGCGATTTACGGCGCAATACAAGGAGTCGCTCGGCGGCGCCCAGGTGCTGCACGTAGTCGCCAATCCGGCGTTCGATCTCGACGGCGACAGCGGCAGCGGCACCTCCTACTTCCTCTATTATCACTGCAAGGAAGGCAGGGTGCAGCAATCGACGGTGGGCTACTACACCGACAAGCTGCGCAAAACGTCAGCCGGGTGGCGCTTTGCGAGCCGCCAGGTGACGATCCTGGGGCATCACTGAGAGTCGCGCACTGGACCGGGGCTACCACTCTGTTAGGCTTTTACTCATGACAGGCCGAGGACAAATTATGGATCAATCGACAGGTGAGCTGATCGAGCGGCTATCGCGGCTGGAAATGCAGCAGGCCAAACTCCAGCGCAGCAACAAGCATCTGCGGATGATGACCGGCGCGATAGTGCTGGTGTGCGGCGCGCTGATCACGATGGCACAGACGAGTTCCGTCGTGCCCGATACCGTGGAAGCGCAGCAATTCCTGCTGCGCGATAGCAGCGGCAAGTTGCGTGGCGCGATGGGCGTGTTGTCCGACGGCGCGGTTGGGCTGAATTTTTCCGACACCAACGGCCGTACCCGGCTGACCGTCGATCTTGCTGCGAACGGCACGCCCGGCGTGGACCTCTACGATCAGGACGGCAAGGTACGCGCGACGATGGCGCTCGGGGATGCGGGCGAACCCGGACTCGGTCTGTTCGGTCCCAACGGCAATCTGCGAACCAGCCTTGATGTTCCGGCGGCCAAGACACCCGGCCTGGCGTTCTACAAGGACGACGGCAAGCCGGGGTGGGGAGTTCCCTGACATGCGCTCCAAGGGAAGATTATTCAGTCCGGGTCGTACGATAGGAGCAGCCTTGATACTGGGAGTGATCGCATTCGGCGCCAGCGGCTGCTATGACTCCGGCGGCTACTATGGCGGCGGCTACCCTTCGTATGGCTATGCACCGTACTCATATGGCTGGGGTGGGGGCTGGGGAAATGGCTGGGGCTATAATCCCGGCTTCGACGTTCACCATTCGTGGGAAGGACATTACGGCGACGCCGGGCATCATACTGCCTTCTACCATAGTGGCGGCGGCGTTGCGGTTGGGCATGAGGGCGGTGGCGGCGGTTATCACGCTGCTGGTGGAGGCGGCGGTGGGCACGCCGGCGGCGGTGGCGGAGGCCACGGCGGCGGCCACAAGTGATGTTCTCTTAATCGCCCGCAAAGACAAGCGGCGCCGGATCGCGATACGATCCGGCGCCGCATTTTCGTCTAGCTGATTACTGCGTCAGAAGGCCGCGTACCATGGCACTTCGTGCGGATTCTGCACTTCCCAATTGATATTGAATTCCTGCAGCAACGTGCCATCTGAGTGAGACAGCGCGAGCTTGGCGTTCTCGAGGTCAACCTCCGCCTGCACCTGGTTGCCTTCGGCGCTCACTTCCTCTTCCTGGAATTGCAGCAGGTCGTGCGTCGTCGCCAGGCCGACGCGGAACCTGATTTGCTCGTCATGCAGCGACTGGCGAGCGTAGTAAGTCGCCGACGCGGTCGCGTATGCGCGCTTGTAGTCGGCGTACAGATTGGCGATGGAGCTCTCGACGTTGACGACGGCCTGCGACAGCGCGGCTCGATACAGCACGCGCTGCTGTTCGTATTGCACGCGCGCCTGCGCCAGAGCCGAGCGCGCCACGGCGTTGTCCAGCGGCATCTGGAACGTCAGCACAGCGGCGTAGTTGTAGTAACTGAACCCCCACAGGCGATCGAGTGCGTCGCCGTAGATTCCGCCGAACGGGAGTTTGTTGCCGGTCAGCGGCGTTGTTGCCGTCGAAGGCGTACAGTTTCCGGTCGGCAACCCGCTCAAGGTTGGCAGGCAAGGCGCGGTTCCAGAAGTGGAAGTGAGGCCGAATTGCGCGCCGAGGTTGAGCTGCGGCAGAACCTGGTTCTCCGAATACTTCACCTGCAGTAACGCGTTGCGAATCGCCTCGCGCATACTGCCCAGCGACGGCACATACTGCACCGCGAGTTCGAGCGCGCGTTCTTCATCGACGGTGACTTGCTCCTGGGGATTGGGGCGAGTGAGCGGCTGGATTTCCTCGGGGATGAACGTGCCGTAGGGATTGAGCATCACGTCCTGACGGAGCTGGCTGCGGGAATTTTTCAGATTGGCCTCGGCGGTGTACACGTTGGCTTCAGAAGTGGCGGCGGCCGATTGCGCTTCCTGCAAATCGATGGGCGCGAGAGTGCCGACCTTGACGCTGATCGCGTTCTGGCGCACCAGGTCGAGATTGAAGCGCAGGGCCGCGCGCGCGACTTCGAGATTTTCTTCGGACAGCACGACGTTCCAGTAATCGCCGCCAATTTTCTGCACGAAGTCCTGCAGCGCCTGGCCGTAGGTCCATTGCGCCTGCTTCTGACCCGACTCCGCGATCCTGACGTTGATAGTCGCGAATTGCCACCCGAAGTTCTGCAGCAACGGCTGTGAGAGCGAGAGCGCGAGGGTAGGCGCGTAGGACGGATTGACGCCGGCGAAGAGAGAATTCGACAGCGAGCGATCGTTGTTGAAAGTCACGCCCCAGGTTCCGTTGGTGATCGCGGAAACTTTGTTGATACCGAAATTCCAATCGTAAAATTTCTGCACGTACGCGGTGCCGCCGCCGGTCTCGAGCGAGGAGGTGACGGGCACCACAGTCTTCTCGATATCACCCTGCGCGGTAAGATTCGGATCGAAGGTGCCGTTGGCCTGCCTGACAGTCTCCATCGAGGCTACCGGGTCGAGTTGCGAGGCCTTCAGCGACGGGTTGTTCTGGATCGCGATATAGATGGCCTCCTTGAGGGTGAGGCCGCGCGCGGTGGAATCTTCGGAGCGCAGGTAGCGCTCGCTGATCACGTTGTCGGGCGCGACCTGGGTGCTCGGCGACCATTGATGCGCGAAGATGCGCGGCAGGTTCAAGAAGTCATCGTGATGCTCGAACTGGTTCGAGTCGCTCGGCGGCACGCTGGCGTGCGGCGGCGTCTGCGGCCCCACCGGCGTGGATTGCATCTGGATCGGTCCGGTCAGATCGGGCGGCGGCAGCGGCGTGGTCGGCAGCGTGCCGGTGACCTTCAACGGATTCGACGGATTCGGACTCGTAGTAGTCAAATCCTGGGCTAATCCGGAACGAGTTCCGATCAGCAGCATGGAGACGGTCAGTATTGCTAACAAAACGGATTTACTTCTCGACATTCGAACGAACCTCCTTGGTACCTGTCGCCATCACACGCGATGGCCCGCCACTTCAGCACGCCGATAATCCGATTCGACTGAGCGGTTGGGATCGATTTGCCGCGTCGAATCAAGGCGAAGAGCTTGCGCGGCGCCAATCCGGTCGCGATTATAGCCAAGGCGGCCGGGCTTGTCTTGCAAAATCGAAAGCGGCCGGAGTTCTTCGCGAGTTACAGTTGGAGATGCCATGCGCGCTGTCAGACGGATAATCGCAGTACTCATCGTGTCCCCGATCCTTATGCTTGCGCTAAGTGAGTCAAGACTCTCGCGCCAACCGTTCGCCCAAGTTACCGCAGCGCCGGGTCCGGTGACACTGACTGCACCGGTCGCTCCCGGTCAGCCGCAGGCCTTCTCGACGATCGGGGCGCTGCCTTCACTCGCGCCGGCGCCGGGGACAGTGCCGCTCGGGGTTGCGTCCGCCGCGCCGTCGCCGCGCGCATTTCGATGCAGCTGTGCGACGCCGGGAACCTGGACCGAGTGGGTGGGCATCGTCTCGTCATCGAGCTATTTTCTCGCCAGCCAGGCCGCGAAGACTCAGTGCGCCGACTACATCATCAACGCGAACGCGCCGTCGCCGTACATACCGCCTGAGGGATCCACGGCGAACCAGCAAAGGCCGACGATTTATGATGGCGAGGCGTTTACGCAGCGCTCGCAGGTGGCGACCTCGGTGGGGCAGTCGTTCCTCGAGCAACGTTCGACCGAGGCGTTGCTGCAGACTCAATGCACCCAATGCGCGTGTAACTGACGCGGGCTAATCGATCATCGTCTGCAAATCGGTGGGAATAGGCGCGGTCACTTTGACGTGACCGACCGCCGGCGAGTCGAACGCCACATCGCATAGATGCAGCCAGAAGCGTCCGTGCGGAAGCGACTCGCTCGCGGGGCCGCCGTAGAGAGTGTCGCCAACGATAGGATGGCCGAGGCTCGCCAGGTGCACGCGAATCTGATGGCGGCTGCCGGTCTTCGGCGCGATTGACAACAGCGTGAATTCAACGACGCGGCGGATCGGCTCGACCACAGTGATCGCGGCGCGGCCTGCGCGTTTCGGATTCGTGCTCGACGGATCGCCGACGATCATCTTGCGCGCATTCTTGGCATGATGTGCGATCGGCGTATCGATCTCGGTCTTGCGTTCGACGAAGCCGGCGACGAGCGCTTCGTAGCGCCGCGCGATACGTCCGGCGCGAATCGCGTCGCGCAGTTTTTCAAACGTCCCGCGATTGCGCGCGATCAGCAGAGCGCCGGAAGTGCCGTTGTCCAGCCGATGCAGCAAGCCGCCTTCGAGCGGCTTCTCGCCAACGGTCGCAACATCGGGGAACCGCGCGACGACGGCGTTCATCACAGTGTCGCGCTCGTCGGCATTCAGCGGATGGCACGGCATGCCGCCAGGTTTGTTGACGACGATCACGCTCGCGTCTTCGTGGATAACCTCGAGCGCGAGGTCGGCATTCGGCTCGATTACGGCGCGTCGATTCGTCGCCGCAACTTCAACTCGATCCTCGGCGCCGACGACTTCACTTTTCTTCGAGCGCCGCCCGTTGATTCGCACCAACCCGCGTTCGACCAGTTCCTGCGCCACGCGCCGCGACGGCGCGAAACCGGTGCGCACGAGGTAGTGATCGAGGCGTTCCTTTGATTCGTCGGGCAAGTGGCTCTAGTGCTCCCAGACCAGCTTGGGGTTTTGCTCCCAGGGTCGAACCTGGAGGGTCCAGCCGGATAGTTGCGGGTAAAACTTGCCGCCGGCTGCGTCGCACGCTTGCCTGGTGGCGATCGAACCGTTGAAGCCGAACTTCGTCCCGTCCACCGTCTTCTTGTCGGTACTGCGAGCCGGGAGGCACAGATTAACGTCTCGATGCCATCGCGCGACGCTCAGCGGGACGAGCTGGTCGAGCTGATCTTCGCCGGTGTCATTCTGATCGATGTAGGTCGCCCCGACCAGCTTGTAGCCGCCGTCAGAAGTCGGCTGGTAGAGCAACGAAGTCGGATCGCTGATACTGAACGCGCTCTTCGGATCGCTCGAGCGCTTCCAGAAGCCGACCTCGGGAACTTTGAATTCGGGATGAAACGGTTCGAAGCCGTCGGCCTCGGCGATGCGATAGTCCTGGTATTTGGCGAGCGCATGCTGAAGATCCGTCACGAGGGACGCCGCGCGCGCTTTGTCCGCGTCGTTCTCGGGCCGCAGGTCGGTGTACTCGATGTGCAGCGACATATTCTTCAGGTCGAGGCCGTGTAGTCGCGCAAAAAACAACTCGGCGTAAGTGATCCGCAAGAGTCCGACGGCGAAGGTGGCGGTTAGAAAGGCGAAGAACCATCTGCGGGATTTCCTGAACGCGTCCAGGTGCTCGGGAGCGATCTCATGCTGCCAGCGAGTATTGAACGGCAGGAACGACAGCAGGTTCACTCTGACCGAGTAGAGCCGCCGAATCTTGTTCGGAGGAGCAGTCTTCGTCAAGCCTACCAGAAAGACCAGAAACAAAACCGGCATGCTGAACGAATCGACTAGGTCGAGCAGTCTGACGAGGTTCATCGGAGTGCCACGACCGCAACGCGTATCGGCTGCACTACGACTATTCTCTCTACTTGCTCGCGGCGGCGCTGGTCGGAGTCGTGGCCGGCGGACGATTGTACACTGAGAATTGAGCAGTCGCGGCGTACAGCAGAATCCCGAGCAGGATTGCTGCCGTGAGAATATCCACGAAGCCGAGTTGCGTTGCGCCGCGCGCCATACGATTGAGTCGCCGCATTCGTTCTCCTTCCCGTCTCACCACTATACTCCGGCCGCCGTGCGCAAAGCCGAACGGACCTGGCGGCCGCGCTCGGGTAATCCGAACAAGCGCCGCAACTCGCGGCCGGTCTCGGACTTCTCGCACGCCGCGATGTCCAGCGGAGAACCTGTAGCCACGACGCGGCCGCCCTCGTCGCCGCCGCCCGGTCCGAGGTCGATTACGTAATCGGCGTTCGCGATGAACTCGAGGTTGTGCTCGATCACGACCAGCGTGTTGCCCTCGGTGACCAGCCGGTTGAGCACTTTGATCAGGCGCTTGATGTCGGTCGAGCTGAGGCCGGTGGTCGGCTCGTCGAGGATGAACATGCGCGGCAGATGCTTGCCGTCTTCGCCCGCCGGCGCGGGTTCGAGATCGGACAGCAGAAAGCGCGCGAGCTTGAGGCGCTGCGCCTCGCCGCCGGACAGCGTCGAGGTGGTTTGCCCAAGGCGAATGTAGCCGAGGCCGACCGCAATCAGAGCGTCGAGCCGCTTGACGATCGCGGGGTGATGGATGAAAAACGCGCGCGCGTCCTCGACGGTGAGATCGAGCACCTGGTTGATGCTGTAGTTGCGCAGTTTGATCGCGAGAATATGGCTCTGGAAGCGGCGGCCGTCGCACGCGTCGCATTTCACTTCGAGGTCCGCCATGAAATGCATCTCGATCGTGACGGTGCCGGTGCCGCTGCACTTTTCGCAGCGCCCGCCCGTGACGTTGAACGAAAAATGCCGCGCCTGCACGCCCAGCCGCCGCGCCTCGGGACTCGCGGCGAACAGCTTGCGGATTTCGTCGTAGATTTTCAGATAGGTTGCCGGATTCGAGCGCATCGAGCGCGTCGGCAATTCCTGCCCCATGTGCACCATCTCGCCGATCAGCTCGAGGCCGTCGATATGGTCACACTCGCCCGGCTCGGCCGAGGTGTTGCCCGAGCGGCGCAGATAATTGTTGTAGAGCACGTCCTCGACCAGCGTCGATTTTCCCGATCCGGAAACGCCCGTCACGCAAATCATGCGACCGGCCGGGAGGGCAACGTCGAGGCCGGCGAGGTTGTGCTCGCGCGCGCCGACGATTCGAATCGCGGGATCGCGCTTGGAGAATTTGTGCTGCTTGGCAATCGCGCGCATCAGCAGCACGCGTCCCGGCGACGACGCCATGCTGTCGAGCGTCGCCTTCGCCGGCGGCCCCGAGTAGGTCAGCTCGCCGCCTTCGCTGCCGCCGCCGGGACCAAGCTCGACGACGTGATCGGCGCCCGCGATCATCGCGGGATCGTGTTCGACGACGACCACCGTGTTGCCGAAGTCGCGCAGGCTGTAGAGCACCGCGAGCAACCGCCGCGCGTCCGCCGCGTGCAGTCCGACAGTAGGCTCGTCGAGCGCATACAGCGTCCCGACCAGCACGCTGCCGAGCGCGCTCGCGAGATGAATTCGCTGCGCCTCGCCGCCCGACAGCGTGCGCGCCTGCCGCTCGACGGTCAGGTAGCCGAGGCCGACCTCGACCAGGTAGCTGACGCGATTGCGCAGTTCGCGCATTACGACCGCCGCGCGCGTCGCGACTTCGGGGATCGATTGGATCTTGTCGAGCCACGCGACGAGGTCGCGAATCGCGAGCCGTCCGATGTCGGCGATCGAACGGCCGTCCACCAGCACGTTGAGCGCCTCGGCCTTCAGCTTGGCGCCGCCGCATGCGGGACAGGTGACGAAGCGGCGATACTTCGCGAGCAGAATCCGCACGTGAGTCTTGTAGCGCCGGCCTTCGAGCCACTTGAAGAAGCCGCGCACGCCCGGCCACTTGTCTTCGTCCCACTTCGCGCGCGGACCCTCGTCGCCGTCGAGCAGCCAGGTGCGCTCCTCGTCGGTCATCTCGCGAAACGGCGCCGACGCGCGGATTTTCCTGCGCCGCGCCAGCTTCAGCATCCACTCGTTCATCTCGCGATAGGCCGGCGTGCGCCACGGCGCGACGAGCCCGTTGCGCATCGAGCGGCTGTGATCCGGAATCACCTTGTCGAGATCGAGCTCGACGGTGCGGCCGAAGCCTTCGCATTCGGGACACGCGCCGATTGGGCTGTTGGAGGAAAACAGCGCTGTGGTCGGCTCGGCAAATGCGGTGGCGCAGCGCGAGCAGTTGAAGCGACGGTCGAAATCGAGCGCGCCGACGCTATGTGTGTTGCCGTTGTCGCGCTCGACGCGCACGGCGCGCGCGCGCCCGCCGCCCAGGTAAAAAGCCTTCTCGAGCGCCTCGCGCACGCGCTCGATCTCGCCTTCGCCGCCGCTGACCGAGATGCGATCGACGACGACCATCATCGTGCTGTCAATCGGCGGCTGCTGCGATGTCCCGTTCTGCGCTTCAGCCGCGATCGCGCGCGCGGCGAGTTCCGCGGTTTCTGTGATCGCATCGTTGGCATAGATGCGATGGTATCCGTTCTGAATCAGGTAGCCGGCCGCGTCGGGGATCGAGCGCGAACCCGCCTCGAACGGCGCGAGGATAACGTAGAGTCCGGGTGCCGCGAGGATTTGCGCGCCGGCACTCTCGACGCTGTCGCGGCTGACCTCGCCGCCGCACTTCGGACAAACGGTGCGTCCGACCGTCGCGAACAGCAGCCGCAGGTAGTCGCTGATTTCGGTGACGGTGCCGACCGTCGAGCGCGCATTCTTGATGGTGTTTTTCTGGCGCAGCGCGAGCGCCGGCGGAATCTCGGAAATCGAATCGACGTCCGGCCGTTCCATCCGTTCCAGGAACAGCCGCGCATACGTCGAGAGGCTCTGCACGTAGCGCCGCTGCCCCTCGGCATAAACGGTGTCGAAGACGAGACTCGACTTGCCCGAGCCGGAGACGCCGGTGACGACGGTCAGTTTGTCGCGGGGAATTTCGAGCGAAATATCAGCCAGGTTATGAGTGCGCGCGCCCCGGATACTGATTGAGCGATCCAAGCTTGCTCCCAGCTGCTTACCGCGGGTCTGCGATCGGGCGCGCTTTTTTCTTGCGCTCGCCCGGATATTCGTCGGCCACTTTTGCGTACAACTCGGCGAGCTGGACGTCGAACTTCGCCTGGATGCGCCGGGTTTCGGCTTCGCGTTCGGCCGTCGGGAGTGGAGCGAGCTTGCCCAGCTCCTCTTCGAGCCGTTGCATCAGGCGATTTCGCGCCACGAGGTATTCGTATCCGTTCATAGGCGCCAAAACCTCAAAGTTCAAAGATCAGAATTATATGTTATCCTGCAACGAGCGAACAGCCCGGCGCCTCGCCGCCGAGCGCGCAGATGTGGATATCCATATTGAATTATCATCCGAATCGCGCGTCGAAATTCTTCGCGCGTGGCCCGATGTCTCCATCTGCCACGGCTTCATCGGGCGCGTTGGCGGCGTCAGCACGGGCGCGTTCGCCGCGATGAATCTTTCGTATTGGGTTGGCGATGACGAACGCGCTGTCGATACGAACTGGCAGCGCCTACGTCGCGAGGTGCCGGCGCTCGAGATCGTCGCGCGGTTGAACCAGGTGCATGGCAATGTCGTTCACGCGGCGACTCGTGATACTGCAGGACTGCGGCCGGCGGGTGATGGGATTGTCACGGCAGAGCCCGGCGTGATGCTCGGAATATTTACGGCCGATTGCGTGCCGATATTGATGGTCGATGCGAAACGCAGAATAGCCGGCGCGTTGCATGCCGGATGGCGCGGCGTTATCGCGGACATCGCTCGCGTGGGCGTCCACGCGATGGTCCAGCTTGGTGCTCGCGCGTCGGACATTCGCGCGGCGATGGGTCCGTCGATCGGTCCATGCTGTTTCGAGGTTGATGCTCAGCTTGGCGAGCGATTCGGCAATGAGATCGAGGGCGCGCGGAATCATACGAGGGCAGGGCGTCCCGGCAAGGCGTTCATCGACTTGCGCGCTATCGTGCACGACCAGCTTGAGAGGGCGGGACTCGCGGCTGCGAATATCGCGAGCGTCGGCCCATGCACTCGATGCGGCTCCGATCGGTTTTTCTCGCGGCGCGCAGCTGGCGGCAAGACTACAGGCTTGCAGATGAGCTTTGTCGGCTTCTCCGCATAGCAGTATGCCGCAACGCAAAGTAAAGAAGCATCGCGCGGGTGGGTTGATCGCGAAAATCCGCAAGCCGATGGCGCCGCCGTCGAAAACGATCGAAGACCCTACCAAGTACAAGCGCGAGCGCGAGCTGGAAAAACTCCGCCGCGAGAGAGATTCAAATGAGTAATGTGCGCGTTGGAACGGAGGCGGAATCTTGGTCGCTCTCTCTCTTGTGTCATCCTGACCAAGCAAGCAACGCGAAGGATTGCGGACAGCGGCGCACGACCTTCTGTCATCCTGACAAAGCGAGCGACGCGAGCGGCAGGAAGGATCTCGGACAGCGGGGCGCAAGCGCCGCCGGTTCCGGTTTTGCGTTGCTGCATCCGATGAGAATCTGGCGGCTCGCACGACGATATCAGGAGAGGAGCGCTGCGCGATTCTCAGAAACCGGTGCCGGCTTCGCTGACGCGAAGCTGTCCGAGATCCTTCCTGCCGCTCGCGTTGCTCGCTTCGTCAGGATGACAAACTGGCGGTTGCTCGCTTCGGCGACAATATCGGGATCACGCGCGCTTCCTCTTACACGGAGAGGAGACCGACGCTGATGCCCACACCCATCACCGGACAGATTCGCGTTGGACTTATCGGCGCCGGGCTTATCGGCCAGTTGCATTCGATGATGATCCGCTACGTCGCCGACCGCACCGAGCAGAGCGCGCGCGTCGTGTCGGTCGCCGACGTGTCGCATCGCGCGGCGGAACAGCTCGCGGCAAGATGGCAGGGCGCGCGCGCTTTCGAATCGGCCGAAGAGATAATCGCGGATCCGTCGATCGACGCGGTGTGGATCTGCACGCCGACCGCGATGCATCGCCAGATCTGTATCGCTGCCGCGCGCGCCGGCAAGCATGTTTTCTGCGAGAAGCCGCTCGCGATGACCGCGGCGGAAGCATCCGAGATGGCAGCCGCGATCAAAGCGTCGGACGTGGTGAGCCAAGTCGGCCTCGTGCTGCGATTTTCGCCGGTGTACAACGTCGTCAAGGCGATGTTCGAGGAGGATGGCGTCGGCAAGCTGCTTAGCGTCGCGATGCGCGACGATCAGGACTTTCCGATTCGCGGTTCGCATGCGAGCGCGTGGCGCAACGACCCGTCGCTGACCGCGGGCGGCACGTTGATCGAGCATAGCGTGCACGACTTCGACTTGTTGACGTGGATGTTTGGTTCCGTCACGAGCCTCTACTGCCGCACGCGCAACGTGAACGGCGCCGACGGAGTCGAGGACTTCGGCGCGACCTCGATGGAATTTGCAGGCGGCTGGCACGGCCAGCTCACGTCGATTTGGCATCGGATGACCGCGCGCGCGAGCAATCGCAGGCTTGAAGTTTTCGCCGAGAACTTGTTTGCTGCGTCCGACGCCGATACGCTCGGTCCGATCGTTTTTCAGCGCGGGTCCGGCGCCCAGGAAGAGACGATTGCGGCCGACGTTGTGATGGCGAAGTACACCGAGAAGATTTTGCGCGAGCGTCCGTACCTCGCACCGATGAAGGATCGCCTCACGATTCCGTACGCCGCCGAGGATGCGACCTTTATTGCCGCGCTCAAGGGACTGTGTGAACCTGATCCGGAATTTGCGGCGGGAGTGGCGGCGCAGCGTATAGTGGAGGCGGCTTACGAGTCGGCGCGAACGGGCGAATCGGTGCAAGTCAAAAGTTAAAGCGTTACTTTAAACGAGGATGCGGGCCAGTTCATGATCGATTTTGAACTCAGCGAAGAACAACAGATGATCCGCGACAGCGTCGGGGCGTTCGCGCGCGAGAAGATTCGTCCCGCTGCGCGGTCCGCCGACGAAAGCGGCGCGATTCCCGCGGCGATTGTCGCGGAGGCGTGGCAGTTCGGATTCGTCAGCGGCGCGATCCCGGAGAAATTCGGCGGCGGCGGTGACGTGCGCTCGGCGGTGACCGGCGCGATCGTCGCGGAGGAGCTCGGCTTCGGCGACATCTCGATTGCGCTGCACGTGCTGGCGCCGCGGCTGTTCGCGTTTCCGATCGTCGAGATGGGCACCGACGAGCAGCGCGCGAAATACTTGAAGCGATTCGCCGGCGCCGATTTTGCCGCCGCGACCGCGGCCGTGATGGAGCCGCGCTTCGATTTCGATCTCTCCGCGCAGCAAGTCTCGGCCAAACGCGACGGTGCGGGATACGTCCTGAACGGCGGCAAGTGTTACGTGCCGCTCGCGGCCGAGTCCGACTCTATACTCGTCTATGCGGCGACTGATGCGTCTAAAGGTTTTGCGGGTGTGGACGGTTTTATCGTTCCGCGCGGCGCGGCGGGCCTGACGATTTCCGAGCGCGAGAAGAACATGGGCCTCAAGCCGCTCGCGACGTACGAGTTGACGCTGAAGGATTGCCGCGTCGCCGCCGATGCGCGACTCGGCGGTGACAAGGGAATCGATTTCTCGCGCCTGATGAGCGAGTCGCGAGTCGCGTTCGCCGCGATGGGCGTGGGCGTGATGAATGCGGCGTTCGAGTACGCGCGCGACTACGCGAAGGAGCGCAAGGCGTTCGGTGTGCCAATCGCGACCAAGCAGGCGATCGCGTTTATCCTCGCCGACATGGCGATCGAGATCGACGCGGCGCGCCTGCTGGTGTGGGAGGCGGCCTATGAGCTCGACAAGGGCCGCGATGCGCTGAAGGCAAGTTACCTCGCGAAGAATTATGTTGCGAATAGCGCGCTCAAGGTGACGGACAACGGCGTGCAGGTGCTGGGCGGCCACGGCTACATCCGCGAGCATCCGGTCGAGATGTGGCTGCGCAACGCGCGCGGATTTTCCGCAATCGAAGGAATCGCAACGGTCTAATTGGCCGCGACGGAGATAAAATCATGATCGATTTTGAACTCGAACCAACAATTCTGAGCCGGCTGCAAATGTTCCACGCCGTTTCGGAGCACATGATGCGTCCCATCTCGCGCGATTGCGACGAGCATGAGCACACCAAGCCGACCCAGTTCTACGAGTCGATGTGGTCGGCGTCAGCCGCGGCCGATATCCAGGTCGGCAACGACCGGAGCAAGAAGGCCGACGGCGCGGCAGCATCGGCGCCTCGACGCGCCAACCTGATGACCGTGCTCAGCACCGAGGAGTTGTGCTGGGGCGACGCCGGGCTGTACCTGTCGACGCCCAACTCGGGACTCGGCGGCGCGGCGGTGATGGCGGCGGGAACGCCCGAGCAGAAGGAGCGCTTTCTCAAGCGCTTCAAGGAAGGTAAGCCGAAGTGGGGCGCGATGGCGATTACCGAGCCCAGCTTCGGTTCCGATTCGTCGCAGGTCACGACCACCGCGACTCGCGACGGCGACCATTGGGTGATCAACGGCACCAAGATTTTCTGCACCGCCGGCGAGATGGCGGCCGAGAAGTCCGACGGCTTCGTCGTCGTGTGGGCGACGGTCGATAAGAGCGCGGGACGCCCCGGCATCAAGCCGTTCGTCGTCGAGCACAACACACCCGGCATGACGGTGGCGAGAGTCGAGAACAAACTCGGCATCCGCGCGTCCGACACTGCGGCGCTAATCTTCGACAATTGCCGGATTCCGCTGGACGCTCTGCTCGGCAGCGCCGAGGTGCGCAAGGAGGGCGGCTTCAAGGACGTGATGGCGACCTTCGACGCGACGCGGCCGATCGTTGCTGCGATGGCGATTGGAGTAGGGCGCGCGGCGCTCGACTTCGTGCGCGACTTTCTCAAGCAGCAGAACGTGCCCGTCCGCTACGGTATCTCGCCGCGGCGTCTGACCGCCGTCGAGCGCGATTTCATGGAGATGGAAGTGCAACTGCAAGCTGCGCGGCTGCTCACGTGGCGGGCGGCGTGGATGCTCGATACGGGCAAGCGCAACAGCCTCGAGGCCTCGATGGCGAAGGCGAAGGCGGGACTCGCTGTTACGCTGATCACACAGAAGGCGGTCGAGTTGCTCGGGCCGTTAGGCTACTCGCGCAAAATACTGGTCGAGAAGTGGATGCGCGATGCGAAGATCAACGACATCTTCGAGGGCACGCAGCAGATCAACATGATAATTATCGCGCGCCGAATCCTGAACTACAGCAGCAAGGAATTGAATTAAAATGCGAGGCTCCACGCCCCGCATTTAGTAGAACCACTTGCCGTTGTCCCAGCGGAAAATTTCCGTGGTGTGGGTGTCGCTGACGGTCTTGGGCGCCGCGTGCCGGGCCTCGTCCTCTGACTTGCCGACGATGTAGTAGACGAATTCCTCGTACGAGATCTTTCCGATCGAATAGCCGTCTTTGGACTGATGCGATTCGCACTCGGCTATCTTGCCGTAGCCGGTGTAGGTCGCGGTCTCGAAACCTTCTTTCAGGACGAACTGCAAATTCGACAGATTATTAACCTCGCGGTCGTGCAAATCCTGCCCCCAATGTTTGCAAAAGTCCGGAAACAGTGCCGATGCCTTCTTAAATTCGATGTCGCGCTTGATCCGGTCGGGCGTGATCTTCGCAATCAGTTTTTTGACCTCTTGCCGCAGGGTCTTCTTCGCCGCCGGTGAAGCCATTGCCCCCGGAACTGCCGCGCTATCGGATGCTGGAGCGGATGATACCTCCGCACCCTCTTGCGGTTGCGCGCGCCCCGGCGACGCCACCAGCATCGCCGCCAATGCGAACGCCGCGACCGCTCCAATACCCATCGTTCGTATAAACGTCATAGCGATGGACTCTATAGCAAAAATCAGCGTCATCGTCAGCCTTTCGCAAAGAGAGGTGTCGCGCAAAAAAAGGCCGCAGCCCCATAACGGGACTGCGGCCGGTTGTGGACGTTGCAATCGCGGTCCGGCTTACTGTTCGGGCACCAGTTCGACGCGGCGGTTCTGAGCGCGGCCCTCAGCCGTTCTGTTGGTCGCGACGAAGCCGGTCTTGCCGTAGCCGTGCACCCTCAACTGGAGCACGTTGATTCCGCCGTTCATCAGGTAATTCGCAACGGCGTTGGCTCGATACTCGGAGAGCCTCTTGTTGTATGCGTCGTTGCCGATCCAGTCGCAGTAACCGTTCACGTTGATCACGGTGTTCGGATTGGCCTTTAGAGTAGGAATGGCTTCATCCAGCACGGCCGCATCGCCCGGACGGATGATCGCCTTGTTGAAGTCGAAATGCACTCCGCGCAGCACCAGCTTCGGCGGTGGTGGAGGAGGTGGTGGCGGCGGTGGCGGAGGCGGCGGTGGAGGAGGTGGTGGCGGCGGCGGTGGCGGCGGATTCGGCGCCAGCAGGTAACCGATCGTGCCGCCGATTAGCGCGCCCCCGACGACTCCCACAGGACAACCGATCTCATAGCCCTTGCCGGTACCGCTTAGTCCCGCGGCAAGTCCGCATCCCAGGCCTGCGCCGGCAATTGCGCCGTCAACCGATCCCCACCCCGCGTAGTATTTCTGCTCTGGCGTCCACGACGCGCATGACGAAGCCGTAAATAAAACGACAATCGCAAGTGCGCCTACCCAACTTTTCCGCTTATGCACTAGCACCCCTCCCTGGGATTCAAGCCGTTCCAGAATTTAGCACCCGAATTGTGTCATTTTTGGGTATCTAGGTCTATTAGCGGACGAAGCGATTACCTAACACGGGATTCGTAACCGTTCGTTCACCAGAAAAAAGCGGCCGCAGCCCCTCGAGGGGACTGCGGCCGGTTACAAGCGTGTCAGTTCTGTTCCGACTTACTCGTTAGGCACCAGCTCGACGCGACGATTCTGGGCGCGGCCCTCGGCCGTGTCGTTGGTGGCGACGAAGTCAGTCTTGCCGTAGCCGTGCGGAATCAACTGGCTCGACGGGATCCCAGCTTTCACCAGGTAGTCCACGACCGCATCCGAGCGCCGATCGGACAGCTTCAGGTTGTATTCCTCACCGCCGATCGCGTCGCAGTAGCCGTTGACGCCGATCGTCACGTTCGGATTGGCCTTCAGAGTCGATGCGGCCTCATCCAGCACGGCGGCATCACCCGGCCGAATCTTCGACTTGTTAAAGTCGAAATGCACACCGCGCAGCACCAGCTTCTGCTTGACCGGCGGCGGCGGAGGCGGTGGCGGAGGAGGCGGTGGTGGTGGCGGAGGAGGCGGCGGCGGTGGCAGAGGTTTAGGCGCCAGGAAGTAGCCGATCGTGCCGCCAATCAGAGCGCCGCCAACCACGCCGGTCGGGCATCCAATCTCGTAGGCTTCGGCGGAGTGACCTTTATCCTGGGTGGCTGCAATTCCGCAACCGAGTCCGCCGCCCAGGAGCGCGCCGGCGCCCGCTCCGTAAAGCGTGTACTCCTTCTGCTCAGGCGTCCATGACGAGCATGACGAGACAGTGAGGAGCACGGCGCACGCCACTGCCGCAATCCAATTCTTCGATTTAAGCATTAAGACCCTCCCAAGTTACGAAGACATCTCCGAAGGTAAACTCCCCAAATTCTGACATTTTTGGAAAACCAGGTCCATTGAGGCACCCAAGCCGTCTTATACCGCCTGACCCGTAACAGCTCGTTTACAAAGAAAAGCGGCCGCAGCCCCTCGAGGGAACTGCGGCCGATTACTAGCGTTGTCAGTCTCGGCGACTTACTCGTTAGGCATCAGCTCGACGCGGCGGTTTTCAGCGCGACCCTCGGCCGTGTCGTTGGTGGCAACGAAGTCAGTCTTGCCGTAGCCGTGCGGAATCAACTGGCTCGACGGGATTCCGGCGTTCACCAGGTAATCCACGACCGCATTCGCGCGCCGATCGGATAGCTTGAGGTTGTATTCCTCACCGCCGATCGCGTCGCAGTAGCCGTTGACGTAGATCGTCACGTTCGGATTCGCCTTCAGAGTTGATGCGGCCTCATCAAGAATTGCGGCATCACCCGGACGAATCTTCGACTTGTTGAAATCGAAATGCACTCCACGCAGCACCACCTTCTGCTTGACCGGCGGCGGTGGAGGCGGTGGCGGAGGTGGCGGCGGAGGTGGAGGTGGTGGCGGCGGTGGCAGCGGTTTCGGTGCGATCAGGTAGCCGACGGTGGCGCCGATCAGTGCGCCGGCGCCGACTCCGACCGGGCATCCGATCTCATAAGCCTTGGCACCCTGCACGCCCACGCCACCATGTCCGGACGTCGCTGCGGCAATTCCGCAGCCGAGTCCGCCGCCGAGGAGCGCACCGGCGCCCGCTCCGTATAACGTGTACTCCTGCTGCTGTGGCGTCCAATTAAACGCGCACGACGAGAGCATCAGAAGAGCGACGCTCGCAAATCCGCCCACCCAATTTTTCCACTTGTACACTAGAGCCCCTCCCTGAGTTTCAGCCGACCCCGCAAATTAAAACTCCGTGGATTGTGCCACTTTTGGGAAGGCAGGTCTATTGAGGAACAAATCGGTTCGGATAGCGTCACGTTCGTAACAGTTCCTTCACAAAAAAGCGGCCGCAGCCCCTCGAGGGGACTGCGGCCGGTTACAAGCGTGTCAGTTCTGTTCCGACTTACTCGTTAGGCACCAGCTCGACGCGACGATTCTGGGCGCGGCCCTCGGCCGTGTCGTTGGTGGCGACGAAGTCAGTCTTGCCGTAGCCGTGCGGAATCAACTGGCTCGACGGGATACCGGCTTTCACCAGGTAATCCACGACCGCGTCCGAGCGCCGATCGGACAGCTTGAGGTTGTATTCCTCGCCACCGATCGCGTCGCAGTAGCCGTTGACGTTGATCGTCACGTTCGGATTGGCCTTCAGAGTTGATGCGGCCTCATCCAGCACGGCGGCATCACCCGGACGAATCTTCGACTTGTTGAAGTCGAAATGCACTCCGCGCAGCACCAGCTTCTGCTTGACCGGCGGAGGCGGTGGCGGCGGAGGAGGAGGCGGTGGAGGTGGTGGTGGCGGCGGAGGCGGTGCCGGTTTCGGCGCCAGCAGGTAACCGTTCACAGCGCCGATCAGCGCGCCCATCACGACGCCAGTGGGGCATCCGATCTCATAACCCTTGGCGGAGCCACTTACTCCCGCTGCAATCCCACAACCCAGGCCGCCGCCGATGAGCGCGCCGGCAGCCGCTCCGCCCGCAGTGTATTCCTTCTGCTCCGGCGTCCACGACGCGCATGACGAGACCGTCAGCAGCACGGCGATCGCTCCAGCGCCAATCCAATTTTTCCAACTAATCACTAGCACCCTCCATCAAGTTCAAGTTAGTCCGGAATCAAACGCTGCTAATTCTGCCTTTTTTTGGACGCTGGGTCTATTCACGCGTCGAGCAGGTCTGTTACGCGGGGCTCGTAATAGTGCCGTAATCGGCAGGATACAAAAAATGCGGCCGCAGCCCCCTTGACGGGACTGCGGCCGCTTTACAGACAATCTCAGTCTCGGCCCGGCTTACTCATTCGGTACCAGTTCGACGCGGCGGTTCTGAGCGCGACCCTCAGCCGTGTCGTTGGTGGCAACGAAGTCAGTCTTGCCATAACCGTGCGGGATCAACTGGCTCGACGGGATTCCGGCTTTCACCAGGTAATCCACGACCGCATCCGAGCGCCGATCGGACAGCTTGAGGTTGTATTCCTCGCTGCCGATAGCGTCGCAGTAGCCATTGACGTTGATCGTCACGTTCGGATTGGCCTTCAGAGTCGTTGCGGCCTCATCCAGAACGGCGGCGTCACCCGGACGGATGATCGACTTGTTGAAGTCGAAATGCACACCGCGTAGTACCAACTTCTCCTTTACCGGCGGCGGCGGAGGAGGCGGTGGAGGCGGCGGCGGAGGAGGTGGCGGCGGTGGAGGAGGCGGCGGTTGGATTACTTCGTCGCAGAGGTAGTGGCCCGCTAGCGCGCCGACCAAGCCGCCTGCGGCTGCTCCGCCCAAGCCCGCCCATACGCGGGAATCATTGCTGCTGTTCGATTTCCCTTGGGTATTGTCAACGATGACGATGCCTGAAGCGGCACCGATACCCGCTCCAAGTGCGCCACCGACGGCCGCGCATATTCCCCACGATCGTGGCTGCTCCAGATATGCGCAACCGCTCATGCTGGACGCGAATAGCGCCGCGCCAGCGATGGCAACGACCGCATTCAAAAGCCTTGATTTCAGTCTCATGAACTCCTCCTCACCCAAGAGCGTCTACGCGCGGAAGTGAACCCCTCACTTGCCCCCGAACGGCGAACCCATGTGCAAACGGGTATCCCCACCCAATTGACGGGGAAATATAGTTATATTTGTAACAGGAATGCAACACGTCCGGGGGGTGCAAGGCGAGATTTCTGCCCAGAGACTGGCTGGCGTCGCTGCGGCGAAGCCCGGTCGACCTGTGGATAAGTGTCGCTGAATTTGTTCCGGTTACCCGGTAAGGCGGGGCTGATACGACGCTCCGAACTCCCGCGAAAGATGGAGTTCGGAGCGGTCATTCGAGTCGAATCAGTTATGGTGATGATGCTTCTGCGCAGGGATTGCTCCTGCTTCGTTTGCTCCAGCCACCGGCTCGTGCTCTGCATAGGTACCCGGATGCGGCGCGACCTCGGCATGATTCTGGGCCCATTCGGGATGATCATGCGCCCACTCTGGATGGTGCTCGTTCACCCAGTTGGGGTCGTGCGCATGCCACCAGTTCTCGTCGCGCCATACGTGACCCGAATCGTAGGCCCCGACGCCGTGCTGGGCGAGCCTCTTGTATTCGTTGGGATGGTTCTGCATGAACGTCTGCAATTCAGGATGCTCATCGCGGAATTGCTTGTTGTAAAGCAGCGACGGATCGGCGCGTACTTTAGCAGCCAAGTCCGGATGCGCATTGAGAAACTTGTCCATTTTCGGGCCCATCTCCTGCGCCATCGCCACCGATGTTATCGCGGTCGCGAGCAGAATAATCGCGCCGGCTAGCAAGGTTTTAGGATGCTTCATGTCTGATTTCTCCTGGTTCTCGACTCTGTTCTTGTTAGGCGCTAATCGCCCGCATTATATCCCAGCAATCAACCGAGTGCACTCTTACTCTTCTGCTACGATAACTTCATGCATCTCGCAAAGAGAGTACGCCGCAGCCAGATTTCGGTTGCTGTCCACATCGACGCGATCGGAGGTTCAGACGGGTTCTGGGGATGAACTATTCAGCCTGACCCGGCCCGACTTTTCTGTGCTATTCTTATGCGATGGAAAACGGACAGCCGTCAGCATGTCCCATAGTCACCCGGCTCGTTCGGAGTGGGTTCGGCGCCAGCTTGCGAAAAAAGCATTTTCGACGGAACGAAGCTACCGATGGTAGTCTAGTCGTCACCAGACTACCACATACGGTACAACTGCGACTTGTTCCCCCGTCTATCGGTTTCCACAACTTGGATTGACTGCCCGCTAATTCCGCGAAAAGCGCGATCCTGCTACAGTCGTTTTTTTCCATGCTTTCACTAGCTCGCGGTAAAGAGGGAAGTTTCAAGCTGGTCTCGGGCTACAAGCCCGAGGGCGACCAGCCGACTGCGATCGAATCGATCGTCGCCAATCTCAACGACAAGGTGCCGCATCAGGTACTGCTCGGCGTCACCGGCTCGGGCAAGACGTTCACGATGGCCAACGTGATCGCGCGCGTGAACCGGCCCACGCTCGTGATGGCGCCGAACAAGACGCTCGCCGCGCAGCTCTACAACGAGTTCAAGAGCCTGTTCCCCGAAAACGCGATCCGCTACTTCGTCTCGTATTACGACTACTACCAGCCCGAGGCGTACGTGCCCTCGACCGACACCTTCATCGAGAAAGACGCGAGCATCAACGACGAGATCGACAAGCTGCGGCACTCTGCAACGAAGGCGCTGCTCGAGCGCAACGACGTGCTGATCGTGGCGTCGGTCTCGTGCATCTACGGCCTCGGCGAGCCCGAGGTGTACTTCGAGATGCTGGTGTTCCTCGAAGAGGGACAGACCATCGACCGCGACAAGATGCTGCGCAAGCTCATCAACATCATGTACGAGCGCAACGACTACGACTTTCATCGCGGGACGTTTCGCGTGCGCGGCGACACGGTCGAGATTTTTCCCGCCTACGAAGAGCAGCGCGCGGTGCGAGTCGAATTTTTCGGCGACCAGGTTGAGGCGATGTACGAAATCGACGCGCTGCGCGGCAAGGTGATCCGCAAGCTGCAGAGCATCGCGATCTACCCCGCATCGCATTACGTGACGACCTCCGATCGGATGGAAATCGCGGTGCGCGACATCCGCGCCGAACTTAAGGATCGCCTCGAGTTCTTCCGCGCAGAGAATAGGCTGCTCGAAGCCCAGCGTCTCGAACAGCGCACGATGTACGATCTCGAGCTGTTGGCCGAGATGGGCTTCTGTCCGGGAATCGAGAACTATTCACGCCATCTGACCGGCCGCTCGCCCGGACAGGCGCCGCCGACGCTCCTCGATTACTTCCCGAACAACTCGCTGTTCTTCATCGACGAGAGTCACGTAACGGTTCCGCAAATCGGCGGGATGTATCGCGGCGACCGCTCGCGCAAGTCGGTGCTGGTCGATTTCGGATTCCGGCTGCCGTCCGCGCTCGACAATCGCCCGCTCAATTTCGAGGAATGGGAATCGCACATCGTGCAGGCCGTCTATGTCTCTGCGACGCCCGGCGACTACGAGCAGCAGAAATCGGGCGGCCTCATCGTCGAGCAGCTCATTCGCCCGACCGGACTTATCGATCCGCAAATCGAAGTGCGCAAGGCCGGCACGCAGGTCGATGATCTGCTCGAGGAAATTCACAAGCGCGTCGCCGTCAACGAGCGCGTGCTGGTGACCTGCCTCACCAAAAAGATGGCTGAGGATCTGACCGACTACTACCACGACCTCGGCATCCGCGTGCGCTACCTGCATTCCGACATCGAGACGATCGAGCGCGTCGAGATCATCCGCAGCCTGCGCAAGGGCGACTTCGACGTGCTGGTCGGAATCAATCTGTTGCGCGAAGGCCTCGACCTGCCCGAGGTGTCGCTGGTCGCGATTCTCGACGCCGACAAGGAAGGCTACCTGCGTTCGGCGCGTTCGCTGATTCAGACGACGGGCCGCGCCGCGCGCCATATCAATGGTCGCGTGATCATGTACGCGGACACGATCACGAAATCGATGGAGCATGCGATTGGCGAGACCAATCGCCGGCGCGCCAAGCAGGTCGCATACAACGAGCAGCACGGCATCACGCCCACGTCGATTGTCAAGGCAATCGACGCGTCTCTGGTCGAGATGTACTCGCCTGAATGGGCCGTGGTCCCGGAAATCGGCGACGACAAGCGCGAGGAGGAGTTCATCCCGGCGCACGAGCTGCCCGATCGAATCACCGAACTGCGGCAACAGATGATGGAGGCGGCGGAAAAGCTCGACTACGAGCGCGCCGCCGACCTGCGCGACCAGATAAAAAAGCTCGAGCGCCACGCCTTCGGCATGGATCAGCCGCGCCACCCGGTGCAGCCATCGCTGCCGCCGGGCTCAGCGCATCAACGCCCGAGTATTGAAAAGGGCATTCCGGTAAAAACCCGCGGCCGCCGCGGCGCGGGCGCCGCAACCGGCGCGGCGCCAGGCGCGATACGCCCCGTCAAACAAAGCAAGCTCAAGCTGATCCCCGACGCGCCGAAGTAGCAGTAGCGCCTCACTTGGCAGAGACTCCGCGAGGAGAACGATGACCTTCAACGGGATATGTCTGGTGACCAAGGACGTGAAGCGCTCTCGACTGTTCTACGAAGCGGTGTTGCGAACTTCGTTCAAAGGTGATGACGCTTTTGCCTGGATCGAAGCTGCTCGTGGAAATTTCTCGATCTTCAGCGTTCAGGGAATGGAAGAAATGGCTCCCGGCTCGATGGATGGAGCCGGGCACGGAAGCTTCACGATCGAATTCGAGGTCGAAGATGTCGATCTGGAGTTCGGGCGACTGAAGGCTGCGGGCGTAGAGTTCGTCAAGGAACCAACGACGCAATCCTGGCGCCGCCGATCGGTCTGGTTCCGCGATCCTGATGGAAATATCGTGAACTTCTACAAGTCTCTGGTTTGAAGAAACCACTGCGACACAGCTGTCTAAGATGGGGATCGCATCGGGTGCGATGCGTTCGCGCTCGTCGGTCGAGTCTGACCTTCATTCGCATAAGATGCGGCGCTGACGGGAGTGAATGCAGCCTGTGACCAGACGACGATTTCTTGCATTGGCGGCGCGCGTTGGTGCGATCGTTTCGATGACCGCAGGGAAGGCGCTTGCGGCGATCGCGCCGTCCGGCGGGATGCAGTATCGGACGCTGGGCCGCACGGGCGCGAAGGTCTCGCTCATCGGGGTCGGCGGTTACCATATCGGCCAGCCGAAGGACCCGCGCGACGGTATCGCGATTATCCGCAGCGCGATCGACAACGGCGT
The DNA here is from genome assembly GCA_963711565.1 of uncultured delta proteobacterium. GTDB lineage: Bacteria > Desulfobacterota > Binatia > Binatales > Binataceae > Binatus. The sequence goes on from CAVQEQ010000004.1 coordinate 845,815, forward strand.
GACCTTCATGGACAACTCGTGGGATTACCATCTCGGCGACAGCGAAATCAGGATGGGCAACGCGCTGCGAGACGGTTATCGCGACAAAGTCTTCCTGATGACCAAGGTCGATGGGCGCACGCGATGGACAGTGGACTGGCAGCTCGACGAGTCATTGAAGCGCTTGCAGACCGACCACGTCGATCTGCTGCAGATTCACGAAGTGATCCGCGACAACGATCCTGATCGCGTCTTTGGAAAGGACGGGGCGATCGAAGCGCTGCTCGCGGCGAAGAAAGCCGGCAAGATTCGCTTCTTCGGATTCTCGGGGCATAAGACGCCGGCGATGCTGCTCAAGATGATCCGGCTCGCCGATCAATATGGCGTCACCTTCGACACGGTGCAGATGCCGCTCAACGTGATGGACGCGCATTACGACAGCTTCCAGCAGAATGTGCTGCCGGTCGCGCTGGAAAAGAACATGGGCGTGATCGCGATGAAGTGTTTCGGCGACAATTTCATTTTGCAGAGCAAAACTGTCACGCCGCTCGAGGCGCTGCATTACACGATGAACCTCCCGATAAGTACGCTGGTCGTCGGATGCGAATGGATCGGGTATCTGCAGCAGGCGCTGGACGCAGTGCGGACATTTCGGCCGCTCAGTGAGACTGAGGTGGCGGCTATCCTCGCGAAGACGGCAGAGGCTGCGAAAGGCGGCCAGTTCGAATACTACAAGACGCGCGACACGTTCGACGGCACGTCAAGGAATCTGAAGTGGCTCGGCTGATGCGAATAGTCAGCGACTATTGGCGCGTGGCGGAAATGATATTGGAATGAGATTCGTGCGATGGACTATTGGCGCGGACGCCGCCGGTGCTGAACCCTTGAACGCTGCCTGCAGCGCGTAATATCCGGCGCGCGGCGTCAGCACGTCGGCGCCGCCGTTCAACGATCCAGCGCCGTCATAGGAAGTGAGCACGGGAGCGTCAGGCCGGCGGCCGGGGCCTGGCGCGACTGACATCAGCCCGAACCATTCCTCGTCCCAGTACGACGCAAAGCCACTGCCCGCCTCGCCGAACGGAAACTTGCTTTGCTCGATCGTCGTGTCGTGCGACGACCAGGATCTGGCAGGCGCGCAGCTTCCTTCCACCATTCATCCTGGAACTCGAACACGTAGCCGCCCGACAGAATGCCGCCGCCAGCGGTCGATAGCGTCGAGTGAGGTCCGTAGATGTCGGATGCGATCTGTTGAATCAGTTTGGCCGCGCGATATCCCGGCGCGCCGCGGAACTCACCGGGCGCAGCGGCGCTCGCGCTTACCCATTGCGGATTCGGCGGCGGCGGCGGCTGTCCGTCGCGAGTGCGAATCGAAGCGGGCGCGCCCCATTCGGTCAGAACAATCGGCTTGGGAACGGGATTGGGTTGTTCGGTCCCCGTACCACCGCCGTTCGTGTAGTGGCCGTCAACTATCCAGTGCTTGAAGTTCGCGACCTCTTCGGTCTCGGGCTTGCGATAGGCGTTGAAGCCCCAGACGTCGAGCGCGTAAATGTCGGCGGGATACGCTCGCCGCCGATGCGCCGACTTGCAGTCGGGACCGGGATTACTGCCGCTGGGATCGACGCAGACTGGAACCGTGCGGCCGCCGGGATGCGCGTTGGCGATGTCTTTGAAAGTGACCAGCGGTTGCAGGAGCATCGGCGCTTCCGGCGGTGGATAGTCGGCGAACGCCGTCATCGTCAGTTTGCCCGGTGCGTAGCGCTTCACGACGGCGCCGAGCGAATTGAGATATTGCCAATAATCAATGTACCGGTCGGTGCCGCGCGCGAATGGCATGTTGGTTTCATTGCCAATAGCAAATCCGAGTACTGCGGGATGATAACCGTAACGCTGCGCCAGCCACTGAGTAGTGCGCTCGAGATACATGCGTGCGTCGTGCGCCGACGCGGAATCGGGATTGGTGCTCGGAAAGGCGGACCACGGATCGACCGATACGCCGATGACTACGTAAATCGGGTTGACGCCATGATTCCAGCACAGGTCCAGGAATTGATCGCCGCCGTCGTGCGCCGGCCATTGCGCGAAACCGGCGGGCGCCGTTGTCGCGCCGAAGCGGACTCGCGGACTCACACTCCAGTCGAGCGTGTTCCATTTCGCATAGTCGGCCGGCACCATCGGAACCCATTTCCACCAGGCGTAGGTGCGGATGCTGTTGGCGCCGAGTTGACGGACGAGCCCGTCGGGAAGATCGGCGCCCGTTTCGATGTCGTTGTAGGTCGTGCCCCACAGATCGCGCATCCAGATTGGCGCGTAAGTGAGATGGGCGGGATCGCCCCAGAAATAATCCGAGCCGGGAATCGTCGCGGCGGCGTCGTTGATCGGGCGCGGCGAGTAATCGACGCCCTTGATGACGAAGGGGACTGGCGCGCCTCCGTTCAACGACAAGAGGATGGTTTTGCGATCGCTCGCAACTGACCACCGACTCGTCGATGAATCGGGCGCAAGCAGATTCGTCGAGAATGCGTCACTGGCGCTGAACGCGATCGCGAGGGCGATAGCAAATGCAAAAACGCGGGCGTACCCGTAGCCGGCATCGGTGGCCCCTGAATGAATCAATTCGACGCGTCCCCTCAATCACACAAAGAAGCAAGCGATATACCCTCATTCGCGCCTTGTTTCCAACGCGTCGATCGAATGATTCGTACAATCGACAATCAGATGCTGCCGTCGTGAGCAGCACCCTGCGGTTTGATGATTGAGATTCGGCCGAGCTGTTGCGGACTAGAAAGGGATGTCTTCGTCGTCCATCGGCGCGACGTCGTCGCCCGCGCCGCTACCGCCGCCTGTGGGTGCGCGATTGCGAGCCGCGCCGCCGCCGCTAAAGTCACCTGCATCATCTGTCATCGGAGCGCCGCCGCGTGAACTCAGGAATTGCGTGCGCATCGCGACAATCTCGGTGACTTTGCGTTTGCCGCTGCCGTCCTTGGCTTCGTATTCGCGGTAGGAAATTCGCCCTTCGACGTAAACCGGGCTGCCCTTCTTGAGGTACTGCGCGCAGGCCTCGCCCTGTTTGCCCCACACTATTATGTTGTGCCAGTCGGTGCGCTCCTGCCGAGCCCCGCTCTTGTCCATGAACGAGTCCTTGGTCGCGATCGAAAAGCTTGTGACCGACGAGCCCGAGTTGGTGAAACGAGTTTCGGGATCGCGCCCGAGATTGCCGATGAGAATTACCTTATTTACCGACGCCGCCATCTTCGCCACCTCATGCTCCGAAAACTAGCCCCCACCCGTTCTCAAGGCAAGCCAGCGTGTTAGTTCGTTGCACAGCGCCTTTCGCAGCCCAATTATCACCGATATAATCCGGCTCGGTGCGGAGGCAGGACAGGGCGATGGCGGCAAGCACTTCCACGACCGCGCCGGTCCGAGTCGTGGCCCTTGGCGGGCTCGGCGAGATCGGCCTCAACTTGATGGCGATCGAATGCGCCGGGCGCGCGATCGTGATCGATTGCGGCGTGATGTTCCCCGACGAGCCGGCGCTCGGGCTGGGAACCTATATCCCCGAGATGGTGTGGTTCGAGCGCAGCCGCGTCGCGGTCGAGGCGGTCGTCCTCACGCACGCCCACGAGGATCATATCGGCGCACTGGCGCATCTGCTGCGCCGCTTCAACGTTCCCGTTTACGGTACTGATATAACGCTCGCGTTCACGCGGCGGCGCCTCGCCGACGCGGAGTTCGACGATCCGGTAGATCTGCGGACGATCACGCCGCGCCAGACTTTCGAGGCGGGACCCTTCACGGTCGAGCCGATTCGCGTTACGCATTCGACGCCCAACTCGATCGCGCTCGCGATTCGCACGCCGGCGGGAATCATAGTTCATAGCGGCGATTTCAAGATCGACGATGCGCCCGTGGACGGCCAGATGTTCGATCGCGAGCGCTTTGCCGAGCTGGGCGCGGAGGGCGTCGCGCTGTTGCTGTCGGATTCGACCAACGTCGAGCGTACCGGCAGGTCGGGCTCGGAGAGCTCGCTCAAGCCCGTGTTGCGCGAGCTCACGTCGCGCGCACGCGGCAGATTTTTCTTGTCGGCCTTTTCATCGCATCTGCATCGGATTCGCCAGTTTGTCGAAGTCTCGCGCGAGTTCGGCCGCCGCGTCGTTCCGCTCGGGCGCGCGATGGCGGAGAGCGTGCGGCTCGGTCTCGAGACCGGCCAGCTTCCATTTGCCCGCGCGATGTTCGTAGAACCGGGCGAGGCGGAGTTTCTCGACGGCAATCGGCTGAGCTACCTGACCAGCGGCAGCCAGGGTGAGCCGCTGTCCGCGCTGGCGAAGATCGCTGGCGATGCGCACCCGCGCGTTCGTATCGAGCATGGCGACGTGGTGGTGCTGTCGTCGCGCTTCATCCCTGGCAACGAGCGCACGATCAACACGTTGGTGAATCGTCTGTATAAGCAGGGCGCCGACGTGGTTTACGACGCGGTCGCTCCCGTCCACGTTTCAGGGCACGCCAGCCAGGACGAGCTGACGGAGATGATCGCGCTCACGCGCCCGCGGCACTTTGTTCCGATTCATGGCGAATATCGTCATCTGAGCCGGCACGTCGCGCTCGCGATCGCGGCGGGAATTCCGGAGCAGAACTGCTTCCTGCTCGAAGATGGCGATTCGCTGATTCTCAACGGTGGTGGTGGCGACGCGCGTCGCGGATCGACAGTCGAGGCGGGCCGTGTTGCGCTCGATGTCGTGGACGGCGGCGATCCGGCGGTGGTCGGCGAGCGCCGGGTGCTCGCGCGCGACGGCACGGTTACGGCGGTGGTGGTCCTCTCCGCGAAAACCGGACGCATCGTTGCCGGCCCGGATCTACTATCGCGGGGGTTGGTGAGCGGCGACGGAACTTCGGCGCACATGCGGCGCGCGAAAGAGGAACTGACGCGGCGCCTGGACGCGCTCGGCGGCCCGCTGCATGCGAACGATTCCCGCGTGAAGGAAGAGATCGTGCGCGCGATCCGGCGTTACTTCAGCGACGAGCTCGGCAAGCGGCCGTTGGTGATTCCCTACGTGACGGAGGTCTGAACCCCATCGCGCGCAAGGAGAAAACCGTCATCGAGCTGCATCCGCCGGCCGTGGTTGAGGAAATCTCGATTGCGCAAGGTCCGGGCGGCCGAATCGCTCGCGAGCTTTTTTCACTGGCGCTGCTGGCCCTCGCGGCGTTCGGCATCGTCAGCCTCGTCAGCGTCGATATCGGGCGGAGTCCCAACCTCGGCGGTCCGGTCGGCGCGGCGATCGCGGCGATGCTCGGCGGTGTTATCGGATACGAATCGTACACGGCGATGATACTGGTTGCGTTGCTGGCGCAGCGCATATGGACCGGCGCGGGAATCGCGACGATAGCGCGCGAGATTGGCGGCGGCGCGCTTCTGATTCTCGCGCTCGCGACGGCGGGTGCGTTGTGGAATCTGCAGGACGCCAGGATGGGCGGCGAAGTGGGCGTGAATGTCGCCACTCAGCTCAACGACTCGATCAGCGTCGCGGGCGGCTTAATCGCGGTCGCGCTCGGATTTATCTGCGGGCTTGCATTGATGCTCAGGCGGGCGCCGACTGAGTTGCTCGCCGGAGTCGCCAATAAGATTCGCCCGCGCTCGCGCCGTGAAGAATTCGAACTTGCAGACGGCGCGCGAATTCCGTTCTCGCTGAGCGAAGGCGACGAAGTCGAAATTGACAACGACGGCGTCAACGGCCGGCCGACGCCGCTCAAGGTTAAGCTGCTCGATCTTCGCGAGAAGCGCGACAAGGTGGCAGCGTCGAAGCCGCGCCAGAAGGGCGCTTTCAAACTTCCGCCGCAGTCGCTGCTCGATCTGCCGCCCGCCGAGCATACGCAGGTGGACGAGGGCCAGCTCGAGCGGAGCGCGCGCGTGCTCGAGCAGAAACTCGCGGACTTCGGCGTCGAGGGGCGCGTCGTTGAGGTACAGCCCGGCCCGGTCGTCACGATGTACAAATTCGAGCCGGGCTCCGGAATCAAAGTCAGCCAGATTGTAAATCTGGCGGACGATCTCTCGATGGCTCTTAGAGCGGCCGCCGTGCGAATCCAGGCGCCTGTGCCGGGAGAGGCTGTGGTCGGGATCGAAGTGCCGAACAAAAAACGCGAACGCGTTTTCCTGCGCGAGATTCTTGAAGCGGACGAATTCTCCGCCGCGCAAAGCCAACTCACGATTGCGCTCGGCAAGGATATTGCGGGCCTGCCCGTGGCGGCCGACCTCGCCAAGATGCCTCATCTGCTGATCGCCGGCGCAACTGGAACGGGCAAGTCGGTTTCGCTCCACACGATGATCGCGTCGATTCTCTTCAACGCGACCGCCGACGACGTGCGCCTGATTCTCGTCGATCCGAAGATGCTCGAGTTGTCGGTGTACGAAAATATTCCGCATCTGCTCGTGCCGGTCGTCGTCGATCCGCAGAAGGCCGCGTCCGCGCTGCTGTGGGCGACGCAGGAGATGGAGGGCCGCTACCTGCGGATGCGCGAGCTGGGCGTCCGCAATATCGACGGCTACAACCACGCGCTCGCGTCGGGCGCGTCGCTTGCGCAGCTCAAGATGGCGGGGCAGAGCGCGCCGGCGTCGGACGATCCCAATCAGCCGGCGGTCGGCGCGATCGAGCATCGCAAGCTGCCGAAGATCGTCATCGTCATCGACGAGCTGGCCGACTTGCTGCTGAGCGAGGGCAAGACCGTCGAGCGCGATATCACGAGGCTGGCGCAGAAGGCGCGCGCCGCCGGCATCCATCTTATACTCGCGACGCAGCGGCCGTCGGTTGACGTGATCACCGGCCTTATCAAGGCGAACCTGCCGGCGCGAATCTCGTTGCAGGTGACCTCGCGCGTCGATTCGCGCACGATTCTCGATTCGATCGGCGCGGAACGCCTGCTCGGCGCGGGCGATATGCTGTTCATGCCGCCCGGCAGCGCGAAGCTGCGCCGCCTGCACGGGCCGTTCGTCGGCGAGCATGAGATTCGCAAGCTCACCGATTTCCTGCGCGAGCAGGGCGCGCCCGAGTACCGCATGGAAATCCTCGACACCAAGCCGCCCGGCGAGGAGGGCGCCGACGGACTCGGTGGCGAGGCGCAGGACGAGATGTATGATGAGGCGGTGCGAATCGTGATGGAGACCAACCAGGCGTCGATCTCGATGATCCAGCGGCGCCTTCGAATCGGCTACAATCGCGCGGCGCGGATGGTCGAGCAGATGGAACGCGAAGGAATCGTGATGCCCGCCGACGGCGCCAAGCCGCGCGAAGTCCGCCTGCACAGCGCCCGATGAATGTTTCCTCTCCCGGTCTGAACAACTCAGCATGAACAGAATTTCGAATGCCCTTATTCCTGCGATCGCGCTGCTGCTCGCCATCGCCGCCCCCGCGCATTCCGAGACGATGGCTCCGGCTAGTCCGCCCGTCAGCAAAGACCTGAAACAGGTACTCGATCGCCTGCAACGTCACTACCGCGACACCAATTCGTTCTCGGCGAAGTTCAGCGAGGAGGTCACCACCGTCGGCGCGCCGGCACGCAAACGTCAGGGCACGGTTTCATTTCGTAAGCCCGGACGCATGCGATGGGAGTTTGAGGATCCCGAAAAGCAAACGATTGTCAGCGACGGCGAGACACTCTACAGCTACGATCCCGATCTCAATCAGGTCGTGGAGACTCCGTTAAAGCAGGCGCTCAAGTCGAGCAGCGCAACGTCGTTCCTGCTCGGAATCGGCAATATCAACCGCGACTTCAAGGCGTCGTTCGCGAATCCCGCGACGCCGTCCGGTCTCATCGATCTGATCCTCGACGCGAAAACCGGCGGCTACAAGATCGAGGTGGGCCTCGATCCGCAGACGTACAATCTCGTGACGTTGACGCTTACCGACCAGCTCGGCGACGTGACCAGAATCGACTTCAGCGACATCCATGACAATGTGGAACTGCCCGATTCGATTTTCGCTTACAAGGCGCCGGCCGGCGCGGACATCGTAACGGCGCCTGCCTCGCCCTGACGATCTGATACACTAAAAGCACGGTCGACGCGCTGAAGCCTCGGCCGCGATTGCCTCGCAGGTATGCGACGGGTATTTTTAAAAGCCCCTTAAGTTTCCCGGTTTTGTTAATGGAAAAAGTTCACCTGCTCACCCTTGGATGCCCCAAGAATCTCGCCGACAGCGAGTTGATGCTTGGCGCGCTGACCTCGGCCGGGTTCGAGATTACGCTCGATCCCGAAGAGGCGCAGGTGCTACTGGTGAATACTTGCGCGTTTATCGAGGCGGCCAAGAAGGAATCGATCGACGCGATTCTCGAAGCGGCGGAGGTCAAGAAGCGCGGCTTCGGCAAGCGGCTGGTGGTCGCGGGATGTTTGTCTCAGCGCTACGCGACCGAGCTTGCCGCGACGATGCCCGAGGTTGACGTGTTCGTGGGCACCGGCAACTTCCTGGATCTGCCCGAGCTGCTGCGGCGCACCGAAGCGCCCGAGTCGCGGCCGATTCCGTATGCCGGCGCGGCTCATCTGCTGCCGACCTCGGCAATCCCGCGCGTCAAGACCGGAGATTTCTTCACGTCTTACTTGAAGATTTCCGAAGGCTGTAATCACAAGTGCGCCTTCTGCATCATCCCGAAGATTCGCGGACTGCATGAGAGCCGCCCGCTCGCCGATCTCGTCGCCGAAGCGCGCAACCTCGCGGCCGGCGGCGTTCGCGAGATCAACTTGATCGCGCAGGATTTGACCGCATACGGACGCGACCTCGACCGGCCGTCTTCGCTGGCGCAATTGCTGCGCGAACTTTCGACTATCGACGATCTCCGCTGGATTCGCCTGCTCTACTGCTATCCGAATTTCGTCACCGACGAGCTGCTCGATGCGATCGCGGAGCTGCCGAAGGTCGTCAAGTATATCGACATGCCGTTGCAGCATGCCGACGACATGGTGCTGCGCGCGATGCGTCGCGAACGCTCGGGCGCGGCACTAGTCAAGCTGCTCGACCGCGTGCGCGATCGGATCCCGGGCGTCGTGCTGCGCACGTCGTTCATCGTCGGCTTCCCCGGCGAGACCGACGCCGCCTTCGAGCGCCTGGTGGATTTTGTCCGCAATGAGCAGTTCGATCGCGTCGGAGTGTTCACCTACTCGCGCGAAGAAAATACCGCCGCCTACGACATGTCGGACCAGGTGCCCGAGCGCGTCAAGCGCGCGCGGCGGGCGCGCCTGATGGCGACGCAGTCGGAAATTTCTCTCGCGAAAAATCGCGGATTGATCGGGCGCGAAGTCGAGGTGCTGGTCGAAGGTCCGATGCCGGGACGATCGACGCGGCTGCGCGCGCGGACCTCGGGCCAGGCGCCGGAAATCGACGGCTCGGTTTTTCTTGCGGGCGACGCGGAGCCGGGTGAGTTCGTCCGCGCGCGTATTGACAAGGCGCTCAGTTACGATCTGCATGCAACGGTCGCAGGCGCGGCCGCCTAATATATTTGGAGTCTTAAATTAGATGGCGAAGAATCCAGTTGCCGCGAACCGAAAGAAGTTCCTGGCCAAAGTGCGCGAACAACTGCTGGACACCAAGACCAAACTGCTCGGCGAGATCGATTCCGAGATGCGCGCCGAACGCGAAGGCAATAAGGACGAGGGGATGGACACCTACGACCTCGCGTCCGAGGAGCGCGATCGCGAGATCAACTTCATCCTGTCCGACCGCGAACGGGTCAAGCTCAAGCAAATCGACGACGCGCTCGAGCGCCTCGATGACGGCAGTTACGGCGTCTGCGAGTCGTGCGGATTGGAGATCGCCGAGGAACGCCTCGAAGCGATGCCGTTCTCGCGCTTGTGCCGGGATTGTCAGCAGGACGAAGAGCGCGAGGCAAAATCGCAGCGGCGACTCGACGACGAGCCCAATGCATATCGCAAAGTGGGTTCGACCGACGCCGACGACGATAGCGTCTAGCCCCGGCGGCCATTGTTTACCGCGCTGCCCAAAACAGTCATCCTGATCAGAACATTTGCGCAAGATTCGCGGTCCTTAACGATCGTCAGGATCGCGGGGACGGGGCATCAGCCAGTTAATGAGAATATTTTCCGACATTGATAACGACGGATCTGCCGATCCAGCCGGCGTTCGCGAGCGCATTCGCGCCAATCTTTCCGGCGTCGGCGCGACGCTCGCGCTTGCGAGTGTTCGTGGCGGTGTCGGCAAGAGCATGCTCGCCGTGAACGTCGCGGCGGCGTTGGCGATGAAAGGACGCAAGGTCGTGATCGTCGATGCGGACCTGAATTCGCCCAGCATCAGCGCGATGCTCGGCATGAAACCGCAGCGGCGGCTCCCGATGATCGAAGGAGTCGAGCCGGCTGCGGGACCGCATGGCCTGCGCGTAGTTTCGAGCGATCAGCTTCCCGGCGGTGAGGCGCCGCCGATCAGCTTTGTGCAGGATTACGATCAGGCCGACGGCAACGGCGCCGAGCCGTTCGCGCCGGCCCCGACACGTCCCGCTGAACTGAGCTATCGCGAGGCGCTGAGCCGAATCCTCTCGCACTCACAACTCGGAAGCGTCGATTTGCTGATAATCGATCTCGCGACCGGCCTCGATCGTTTATCCACGCTTGCGTCGATGGTCACTCTCGATGGTGTGCTCCTTCTGACTCATCCGTCGGCACAGGACACGAACGCCGCACGGAATGCGATGAAGATTGGACGCGCGATCGGCGCTCCGATAGTTGGCATCGTCGAGAACATGGTCGGCTTCAACTGCGATGGATGCCGCGCGGTTCGCCCGCTATTTCCGGAGGGCGATCTCAATGGAATCGCGCGCGAGGCAGCGGTGCCGATAGTCGGACGGCTCGCGTTTGAACCGCGGCTTGCGGACACCACCGATCGCGGTGTCCTGTTCGTGCGCGAGTACGTCGCTACGCCTACCGGCAAAGTGCTCGCGGATGTTGCCAATCAGATAGATGCGATGATGATCGCGTCGCGCACGCGCGCGGCAGACACGCTCGGTTAGCGCCGAACTTCAATCCGAATCGGAGTCGTCGTTCTCGTCGGCCGTCGTCAGCACGGAGTCGGCGACGCGTGAATATTCAAACATCCCGGAACCGCGATTAGCACCGATGCAGAAGCTCGCGAAGCCGAGTGACGTGTAGATGCGCGACTGCTCGGGCCCTGGGCGCGACAGCGGAATGAAGCATTCGACACTGCCGTCGATTTTGCACGATGATCCGTCGGGGCGCGTCAACGACGCGTAAATGCGATGCGGCGGTTCTTCGACCGAAGGAGTCTCGATCGTGAGATCGCGCAGCTCGCACGGCGACCATCCGCCGGCGTCGAGAATCCTCGCGCTCTGATTCGGCGTCGCGTCGTCGATTGCGATCGAGCGCGCTTCGAGCGCATGCGGCACGGCTTCATCTTCGAAGCACGCCCAGATCATCCGGCGCGCCGTGAATTTCTGCGGACCCAGTCCGGTAAACGACATTCCCGCGCGCGCAAATCCGTTGATCGTCCGCGCGACGCCCTGGATGCAAACCTTTCCCGAGACTCGGCCAAAAGCAACGCTCGACGACAGCGCGTCCGCGGCAGTGCCTGACGAAGTCAGGATCCGGTCGAACTCGAACTCACCGCCGGCGCGATCGATTTCGAAGCGCATCTCGACCTCCGCGTTGCCGTCGAGCCGCCCGGAAGCCAGAGCGCGCTCGATGCTCAAGTACGCGGTGGCGTCGGGCACAATCACGGCGGGTCCGCGGAAAGCGAGTACGATCGATTCGCCCTCGCGCCGCAGCGAGAGCGGACCGTGAGTGACGGCGCCGGCGGAACGGGTCGGACGGCCTTCGGCGGTGAATAGTGCCGCGCGATGGCCATCGAACAGCATCATGATTCGCGCGCCCATGCCCGCGCCACCAACGTCGAAGCTCGCCATCGCGCCGAAGTGCGCCGCAGGATCGTAAAATTCGATCCCGATACGGCCGGGCGCCGCGATTGTCCCCGCCGCACCAATTTCCGATTTAACGACGGGCGGCCGCGGCGCGCGATTTATCACGTTCGCGGAACGAATGACATGTGGATCGCCCTTTCCTGAAAAAGCTTCGGTGATCGCGTCTTCGCATCGCGCGCGCAACTCGCCCGGCATCCTGAGCGCGACCGACAGTTCGAGTTGGGCCGCATCGACGACCCCGCTCATCGCGATTTCAGAAATCGATCTCAGCGGCGCGTTCGGACTCTCGCGATGCCGCGCGGTGAAGGCCTGCAGCAGGTTCTGCAAACCGCCGCCCGGGTAGCGCATGCCGTAGGTCGGCTTGATTCCGTGCCTCTGCAGGCGTTCGGCGAGCCCGGCAAGGGGACCGTTGATAAAATCGTCGCATGCAGAGACGCAAGCGGAACCCGGCGGCCGCAGCTCGCCGCCCGAGTTTCGCAGTCCCAGCCCGAAGTCGAGGCGCGGCTCGATAATGTTCCAGCCATGGATGAGCAGCACTGTGACGCGCGCGTGACGCGCGACGATCGCGGCGACGCGATCCGCGATCATCTCGAGTAGCCACGGTGCGTGCTCGATTATTTGCGAGAGGCGGTTGCAGTCGAGCCGATTGCGATCCATCGCGACGTTGATCAGCGCCGATGCGCCGAGCCGCGTCGCCAGTCCGCGCGTGATGTCCGCGGTATGAAGATCGTTGACCTTGGGATTGAGCAGCGAGCGCGTGCGCGGCTCGGCGCGGCCGCCGTGCGGCGCAATCAGGAGCAGGGGAGAATCGGCATCTATAACCTCGAGCCACGACTCGGAGGCTGCGGTTGCGGTATGAAGCCCGGATTCAGGCATTCAGATCGACGCGGTCCGATTGGACTTTAGCGCGGCCCGCGCCTGGAGCACGAATGACGCAATGAAATAGTAAGCGATGTAACTCAGTCCGGCCCACAACATTATTCGGTTCACGATCGGCAGCATCAGCAGCGATGCGATCGTCAAAAATCCCCAGATGATTCCCAGCGTGAGCGTGATCGGGCGGAGCGGCACGGTCCGATTTGGATAGATATATTTGAGCGGCATGAACACCATCACGCCGAGGATCAGAAGCACGGCGACGTTGAAGCCGGTGCCGCTGCCGAGACAGTAAAGATAAAACGCGACGAGGTTCCAGTAATTCGGAAAGCCGAGGAAGTAGTGGTCCGGCGTTTTGGCTTCGGTATGGCAGAAGCCGTAAACGCTCGCGAGCATCACGAAGCACGCCAGCGCCAGGCCCCATCGCGAATCCGGGATGATCCCGGCCTCGAGCATCAGGAACACCGGCGCTACGGTGTAGGTCAGATAGTCGACGATATTGTCGAGCAGCGCGCCGTCGAAGGTCGGCACTCGAATCTTGACCATCAGCCACCGCGCGAGCGGGCCGTCGCTGCAATCGATGATCGTCGCCGCACCCATCGCCAGGAACGACGCGCGGAAGTCGCCGCGCGAGGCGAAGAAGATCGCGAGCAGGCCAAGCGCCGCGCCGAGAGCGGTATATAGATGTACGCCCCACGCGCAGGCCGTGAGAAATTTCTGCCGTGGGACCATCCGCGGCAAACTTCCGGCTGCGCCTGATGAGGTCAAGTCATTTGTCCGGCTTATAGTCGCGCGGCCCGAAGTACTCTTCGAGCACCGTCATGAACGGTCCGCATGCGCGATTCTTTTTCACGAGCTTCATCGCTTCTTCGAGAGACATTTGCCGATATGCGCGCAGAAACGCAATCGCCAGCGTCGGTGCGCGATTCATCCCGGCGTTGCAATGAAGATATACGCGCGAGCCGGAACCGACCAGGTCGCGAAGATCGTGCAGCGCCACTTCGAGCCGCTCGGCCATCGCGTCGGCGCTGCCATCCTGGATGGGCGTCCGCACGTAGTCGATTCCCTGCGCGTCATACGCCGCGCTCAGTTCCTTGTTGTCCAAGCCGTTCATGCGCAGATCGTCATCGTCTTGCAGATTGTGGACCGCGGTGATCCCGTAGGTGTCCTTCAGCCACGGGATATCGGCTTGACCGGGATACTCGCCGACCAGCAATTCGTCTGAAATCACGCTGACCGACGGACGCCGGCCGCCCCGAGTCGGGCGCGGCGCGTGGTCGGCACGTTTGCTGAACCAATCAACCATCATCCAAATGTAACCATCCGGCGGGCAAGTATTCCAGCGTCAGCTTGAGTGCCGGAGATGCGGCAGCGTTGGCGCGGGCGGGCATCACGCTTTGGCGCGACCGCGAGGCAGCCCGGGCGAGTGATCGATTTTGGCACGCGACTGCGTAGCCGGCTGGATGTCACTCGACACCGCAGCATCCGTGTCGGAGGTCAGCGGGAAACTCTTGCGCCTGCCGGAAAGCGCGATTACCGCGCTGCGCATCAGGTCGGCGATATTGCGATAGGCTCCAGCGCCTTCGGAACTCTGTGCGATTTCACGAAGTTTGCTCGCGGCGATCACGCGACCGATGCGGACTTCCACCGGATGACGCCGCGGAACGAGGCTGCCCTTGCCGATCACGTCGTGAGTCCCGCGAATCAGCACCGGCAACACGTCGCATCGGCTGCGCAGCGCCAGGAATCCAGCTCCGCTCTTGAATTCGTGAATCTCGCCGTCGGCCGAGCGCGTGCCCTCGGGAAACATCAGGACGCTTCGCCCCTGCGCCAGCTCGGCGAGCGCGTCTTCGAGCGATTCGAGCTGCGCGCGTTCGCGATCGAACGGCATCATTGACGTAAAATTTGCTGCGAGAAAACGGCGCGCCGGCGTGTTAAAGAAATAATCCTTGGCGGCGAGCACGCGGATGTCGTCGCCAATCGCGCCGAGCGCGTAACCGACCAAGCTGAAATCGAGATGGCTCGAATGGTTCGCGACGACGATGAAGTTGCGATTGGCCGGGATGTTGCCGCGCCCGAGGATCTTCGGCTTCAGCCATCCTTCGAAAATTGCGCGCTCGGCGCCGCGCACCGCGAAGCGGCCGAGCCACTCAAGCGGCGCCGGCAAGCGCACGGTGTAGGGTTCGGCGAACTTCGCGTAGGACGGCATGCGCGGCCGTCCGTTGCCGCCCGGCTGGCTCGCGAGGAGTTGCAGGTCGGCGACGGTGCGCAGGTCCGCGAATTCCTCCGGCGCAATCTCGCGGCTTGCGCGCTGGCCGATCAGCTCGCCGATTTCCGCAAGTGCGAGCGAGTCGAGGCCCAGGTCCTCGATCAGCCGCGTCGCCGGCGTGATGTTGATCGGCTCGGTGGCAATTGACGTGAGCGCCTCGGCGAGCCAGGTCTCGACCTCGGAACTGGCGTTGTCGGTTTCCTTGTTTACATCGCTCGCGCGAACGTCAAGCATCCGCCGCAGTATCGCGGATACGTCGGTGCGTTTGATCTTGCGGGTGCGGGTGCGCGGTAGTTCGGCGTCGGTGAAGCGGAGGATCCGGATTCGCTTGTGCGCGCTGAGTTCGCGCGCCACCTTGTCGAAGTCGCTGCGCAAACGGTCTTCCACCGCGCGGCGGCTCTCTCCGCGCGCGTATGCGGGCACGACCAGCGCCGCGACCTGCTCGCCCTGGCCGACTTTCAGACCAACCACCGCCATCTCTTTCACAAATTCCGAACGACCGTAAATTTCTTCCAGCTCTTCGATGTAGATGTTGTTGCCGCCGGAATCGACGATGACTTCCTTCGCGCGGCCGACGATGTACAAACGTCCCTCGTCGTCAAAACGTCCGAGGTCTCCGGTGTGAAGCCATCCGTCGCGCAAAACCTCGGCGGTGGCGGCCTCGTTGCGATAGTAACCCGCCATCACGTTCGGCCCGTGCGCGACTATCTCGCCGATCGATCCCGTCGCGGGCGCGAGCTTGATCTCGACGCCGTTCAGTGGCCGTCCAACAGAACCGACTTGCAGCGGCTCGTCGGGTCGCGCAGTGGATAGCACCGGCGCGCCTTCAGTCAAGCCGTAACCTTCGAGCAGCGGGATTCCGATGTCGTTGAAAAACTCGGCCACGCGATGAGGCAGCGCCGAACCGCCGCTGACGGCGAGCCGCAGCCGCCCGCCCAGCGCGGAATGAACCTGCCGAAAAACGATCGAGCCGAAGTTGAGACCCGAATTCGTGTCGAGCCGGCGATTGAGATCGCGCAGGTTGTCGAAGGCGGCATGAAAGAAAGGACCGCGCGCTTCGACTTCATCGACGATCCGCCGATGCACCGCCTCCCACACCGCCGGCACGCCAATCAGCGCGGTGGGGCGAACGTCGGCCAGCGTGCGCGAAAGCGTCTTCGCGTCGACCTCGAGCGGGTAGACGATAGTCGCGCCGCTAGCCAGCGGCAGCAGCATCCCGCAGGTAAACTCGAACGCGTGATGCAGCGGGAGCAGCGACAACACAACGTCGTCGGCGCCAAGCACGAAGACTCGCGACAGCATCGCGATTTCGGCGGCGAAGTTGGCGTGCGACAACATCACGCCCTTGGGCGTGCCGGTGCTGCCGGAGGTGAACAGTATCGACGCGAGCGCCTTTCGCTCGGGCGGCGCCGGGGGAGTCTTCGCGTCGCCACGCAAAATAAACGGGCGCGCGAGTTCGGCGAGATCGAGCTCGATGAGTTTCGGGTGAGCGTCGCCAAGCGTCGAGCCGAGCCGTTTGTGAACTGCGTTCGAGCGCAATACGGCTGCCGGTTCAGCGATCTTCCAGATGGGCGCCAGCTCTTCGGCGGAAATCAGCTGGTCGAGCGGCACGGCGATCGCGCCGGCGCATAGAATCGCGAAGTAGCCGAGCACCCAATCGGGCGAGTTCTCGCCGATGAGAAGGACGCGATCGCCCGGTTTGATTCCGCGCGTCGCGAGCAGCAGCGCCGCGCGATGCGCCCGGTCGCGCAGCTCGCGATAGGTAATCTGCGTCTGCTCGCCTGACGGCCTCCGCGCGATCGTCGCGACTCGAGAGCCGTAGCGGTCGGCGGCGCGATCGAGCATATCGACGAGGCTGCGATGACGCGGCAGCGACTTTGCCCTACCGCGGGTGTGGAGATCGAGCTGCGGGAAGATATGGCGGCGCAGGCCCGGCAGGTGAATGTTGATCCAGTAGTCGTGCCAATCGATCAGGTCGGGACGGAACGGATGCCGCTCGGCGTCGGCCGGCTTGAGCGACGCGTAAAGCGCGCGAATGTTGCTCGCGTGAAAAGTATAGACGAGCTCCTGGATATACGGGCGATAGACCTCGACCAGCTCGCGCGCGAGGTCGGTGTTCTCCTTGAATTTATCGATGCTGCTTTCGATCTTCTTCGCGCGCTGATTTTCCTCGCCGACCACGCTGCGCGCGAACGCCGCCGCTTGTTTGAGAATATGCGGAAGCGTTTCGCTGGCGAGGTCGTAGGTGTTTTGCGACACGACGACCGCTTCCAGATGAGGCCCCAGCCAGCGCATCGTGCCGCCGTCCTTGCGATGCTCGCGGCGATTGCTGAGCGCGGTCAGCTCGACCAGCCGCCGCATCGGCAGCGGATTACGATCCGACGTGCATAGCTGGTAGATGGGCTTGTGCTTGCGCGACAGCAGTGCGCCGAGAATCGGAATCATCGCGTGCGCGGCGAGATCGACCGGGATCACGTCGAGCACCAAGTCGGCCTTGGCGGGATAAAAGCGATAGCCGCGGCCCGCGAGATAAGTCAGCGGCGCGCTGGTGTTGACGCCCTGGTTCCATCCGGGGAACGGATCGCGCAGCGCGCTTTCTATAATCGCCGGGCGCACGACCGCAACGTTTAGCTTGTCACGATGCGCCAGCACCAATTGTTCGCCGAGACTTTTGGTATAGCTGTAGGTATTCGGCCATCCCCAGGTCTGCGCGCGCTTGCAGCCAACGTCCTTGAGGCGTTCCTCGACCCATTGCTTGCGCCGATGTTCGATGGCGGATTCGCGCGGAGCGTCGGCATCGCCGTCGTGATCGTGGAACTCCGCATGACGCAGTTGATCGCGCGACTCGGCCTGCACACGCTGGATGGCTGCCAGCGCATCGCTAATCTCGCGCTCGAGGCGAAACGACTTGCGTCCACTGGGACTCCAGTTCTCGGGGATGTCGTCTTCGTAGCGATGGCCGTCGGCACTGCCCGCGACGTAGCACGTTAACACATGCATCATCGCGGCGCCGAGTTTGCGGCAGAACTCGATCACGTTGGCCACGCCAGTCGTGTTGACCTCGATCGCTTTTTCCAGCGACGCCTCGAAGTTCACCAGCCCCGCGCTATGCACGACCGCGTCGAGGCTGCCCGGCTTGAACGGCCTCGCTTCTTCGCCGAGCAGGCCGTCATTGGTGATGTCGCCGGGAACGACGACGACCTTATCTTCGATGTACCGATCGAACTTGTCGCCGAGATGTTCGCGCAGCGGCGCAAACACAGGCGAGTCCAGAATCTCGCGACGAAAGCGGCCGACACTGCTCCGCCGGTCGCCGCGAATCAGCAAATACACGCGCTCGATTTCGGGATGCCATCGCAGCAGGACGGCGAGAAACACCTTGCCGAGAAATCCGGTCGAGCCTGTAAGCAGTATGCGACGGCCCTTGAGCACCTGCTCGAGTGCCGGCATACCAGCTCCGTTGCGCCTGCCGTTGCTACTCGACATCCGCGATCACCAGCGGCGGCAGGTGCAGGTACGTTATCTCGGCCGAGCGTCCGAGCTCCAACGTCGCCATCGCGATCGCCTCGTCGAGCGTGTCCGCCGCTTCCCATCCAAGACGTGCGGCGACCTCCGGCTCTTCGCATCCCGCCGCGATCACGCGCCCGACGTGCTGCCGCGCCGGCTCGCCCCAGTACCACATGTAGAACGGATGGACGCCGTGGTACGCGTTGCCGTAACGGTACATGTGGATATAAGTGGGGTTGCGCGCGAACTCACGCTCGAAATTTTTCTCGAGCTCGACGGCGTCGGTCGTCTCGGCGAGGCATCGATGGAAGAACTCGATGTAACTTGGATGATGCTCGGGATGAAATTCGTCGCGCAGCGGATGACAGATGATCATCGTGCCGCCTTCGCGCACCAGCGGCTTGTTGCGATACATGTTGAACAGGTAGCCGAGACCCGTGCACTGCACGAGGACCGGATTCATGATCGAGTTGACGTTGTACGGACAGATGTACGGCACGCCGACGATCAGAATGTCGGCCTGACCCTTCACCGGCACCGCGTACTGCTGGAAGACTCGCGCGAGCGCCTTCTGATGCACCGTCTCGGTGTCGCCCGCCCACACGCCGATCATGCCGTACGGCGCCGCGTAGTTGTGCAGCACGGTTCGCCGCATCTCGCTCGACATGTTGCGCATCGTCCACTGAAAGCCCTTCAGCCGCGTGCGATCCCAGTCGGTGAAGTGGTCTTCGTTCTTGTGCAGGAAGTCGAGCATCCCGCCGTACATCCGCGTGTTCACGGCGGTCTCGATCTGAAAAATCTTGACCGACTCGTGAATCAACTTGCCCATCCGATCCGACGAGCGATGCAGCGCCGAGCGCGTCGGGTCCATGTACGAGTGCGAATCGCGCAGCGTGCCGACGTTGTGGTGATGGCGCAGGCTCTGGTACGGCGCGAGTCCGACGGCGACCGACTTGTGCCCGCCGTCCATCGGCACCAGGTTGATGTTCAGGTAGATGAGCAGGTCGGACTCGGCCGCGCGCCGCGAGAGCCAGACCTCCTCGCCATGCTCGGTCTTGCCCAACATCGCCAGCTCGGCGCGATTCTCCGCGTCGAAGTTGTACAGCCGGTCCGGCCAGTACTGTTTGAACGCGCGCTCGCCTACGACGCGGCGAATCTCGGCTTCCGTCATCCGCCGATGCAGCAACGTCGCGATCACCAGGTGAACGTCGTCAACTCCGTAATCGGCAAGCGTCTGCAGCACCTGATTGAGCAGGCGCTCGCGAATGTCAGGACGGCGCATCTGCGGCAGCGGCAGGCTGATGTCGTCGATCGCGATCGTCACGCGCATGTTGGGACTGAGCTGCGCGAACAGCGGATCCTGGTTCTCGGGATGGAGAATGGCGTAGCGAATCGCCTGGTCGGCGTCGGCGAGCGGATCGAGCGGCGGCGGCGGATAGATCACGCGCGTACCGACCGGCAGCTTCTCGAGCAGAAATTCCTCGCCGTACGGGATGATGCGGCGCTCCGAGCGCCGATTCAGCTTGACGACCAGCTCGCTGCGCGCGCCGACTTCGTGACGCAGCTCGGCGGTTTTCAGTTCCTTGAGTTTTGCTTCAGGCCGCGCCATCCGAGCCTCGCGTTGAACGTTCGTTGTCGTGGTTGAGTTCCAGGTTGTTGTCGAAATCTTCGGGCTGCTTTGAATCCGCGGCCTTCTCGAAATGGAGCACAGGCCACTGCCGGCTTAGCGCGGCCGCGCGCAATCGGCGATCGGGGTTGACGGCGACAGGATGCCCGAGCGCCGCAAGAAACGCGATGTCGTAGTGCGAGTCGGCGTAACCCCAGCAATCCGCAAGATCGATGTTGCGCTCGGCAGCGTAGTCCGAGCACCAGACGGCCTTTTCGTCGCCCGCCATCACAGGCTCCGCCAGCCGGCCCGTCGCGCGGCCGCGGCTGAAGACAAATCGGTTCGCCGCGAAATCCGCGATCCCAAGATGACGCGCGAGTGGCGCCACGATGAAGTCCGGCGAGCCTGTTACGAGCACCGGCTCGATTCCGGCCTCGCGATTCGCCTCGATCAATTCCACCGCGCGCGGAAAAAGATGTCCGACGAGGATGCGCCCGCAATATTCCTCGCCGAGCGAGAACAGGCGGTCGCGCGAGACGCCCTTGAAGGCCTCGAACAGCACGGTGTTCAGCAGCCGGCGGTCGCGCTGCTCCGCGATGTACAAGCGCGGGATTCGCGCGGCGAATCCGAGCAGGTACGACACGCGCCCGGTCCATTCGCCGACGTTGGCGAGCGTGAAAATTGCCGCATGCACCAGGTTCAGATCGACCAGCGTCCCGTCCAGATCGTAAAATGCCGCCCGGCGCTTCCGGGGCCTGGAAGCCTTGGGCGCGTGGCCGTTGGACGTTTTCTTATGACTGTAAACTGACATGTCAGTCTAGTTTGGGCCCAAAAAAAGAGCTCTCCCTCGAACTTGCTTCACCTGCGACTTCGCCTCGCGCGCGCACGAATTTCAACAGCTCGGGACGCGCCACGCCGCTCAGCCCGAAGGCCAGTATTTCCTCGACCAGCGCCGACGGATCGGCATCGGGACTGCGCGAGAGCATCCCGATAACTTCTTTGATGCCGCCGAGGATCGCATACGACACCGCGCGCGTATCCGAGACGCGTACCAGGTTCATCTCGATTCCGAGATCGAGCGACCGTTTGATCAGCGCCGCGATCCGATCGTAGAAATCCTGGATCTTGTCGTCGAGCTCGTGGTCGAAGCCGGTCGAATGGTTGAGCAGAATGTCGGTGAGTTCGCGCTCCGCCAGCGCGTAGCTCAGCACCCGCATCAGGTTCGCGCGCAGTTGATCCACGGGGTCGGGCTCTCCCGGTCCCGGCCGCAGCCGCTCAACCCTCCGCGTCAACTCGCTGAGCGCCTGCTCGAGCAATTCCTCGAACAGGTCCTTCTTGTTCTGGAAGTAGAGATAGAACGTGCCACGCGCGATGCGGGCGCGGGCAATGATGTCCGCGACATTGGTCCTGTGATATCCCTTGCGAGCGAAGATGCGCTTGGCGTGGCGCAGCACCTGCGCGCGTCGGGCTTGGCGTTCCATCGCGATTCTCCGTGCGGAACTTTCACCGTAGTTCGGGATACCACGCAGTGTCAAATCCGGGACGAGGAAGGGTAAATCACTTTATTGAATGTGGAACCCGCCGTGGGTTCCACACCTCCTTGGGCAGGGGTGACCCCTGCACCCGGTAGCAATCGCAAAAGGCGCGGACGCCTTTTGCTCTCAGGTTCTTTTTGCTGAGTCATTCAATTTTTGTGTCATTCAGAGCGAAGCGAAGAATCCCGGCTCCTTCTTACTTCCAAGCGGCGCTAGCATTCGAGACTGATAGGGTGGAAACGTGTTACGACAGTGCTTTGGAGGAAATCATATGAGCGATTCACATTTCTGGGACAAGGTCCACGCCGCCGCGGCCAAAGCGACATGGGCATACCTCGCGACCGCAAACGGAGCCCAGCCCAAGGTCCGCGTCGTCCATCCCGCCTTCGAGGGCGATCGCGTCTGGGTCGCGACGGGACGCGAATCGGCCAAGGCTCGGCATATCGATAAGAACGCCAAGGTCGAGCTGTTCTATCAAATCGGCGCCGAGATGGTTCATCTGACCGTCACAGGCAAGGCGAAATTTGTGGAAGACGTTGCGGAGAAGAAACGAATCTGGAACGGCAAGGTCTTCGACTACGATCTCTCGCAGTTCTGGCCGGGCGGGCCTGAGTCGAAGGACTTCGGCTTGATGCTGATCACGCCGGACCGCGTCGAGCTGACCTCGCTGCCCGAAATGACAACCGGCAAGAAGCCCGAAGTGTGGCGCGCGCCGAGGAAGTAGCTCCTGGAGAGAGGTAGCTCTTATAAATTGGGGGTTCTCCTTCCCTCGAGGGAAGGGGTTAGGGGTTAGGTTGACTGCGGATCACCTGCGGATTCGGATTTCATCCGCGGACGCGTTCGCGCGCGAAGATTGCGCGCTCTTCGGCGGTCATCTTCTCGCGGATGCGCGAGCCTTTCCCTAGATGCCGATATTCGCCGCCTTCTGAGAAATATTCTTCGTACGGCTGCGCCGGGATTGGCTCTGGCGGCGGCGTGTCGGTGATTTTTACGTCGAGCACTTCCTCGACGAGCTTAGTGTCGTACATCCTGACCGCGTCGTAGTCCGTCAGCAGCGCGCATACTTCGACGCAGATGTAACACCCGATGCATTCCTGGAAGCGATCCTGCACCGGCTGCACGCCGCGTCCCGGGACCGAGCCGGGCGACAGATACTCGATGCATTGCACGGGGCAGAACTCGGGACACTTGCCGCACGGGAAGCACAGGTTCACGTCCATGAACGCGACTTCGCGCGGACGCTTTTTCTTTTGTCCGACTTCTTCCGGAGTCTCGGGGATACGGTCTTCCTTGAGCCGGCGCTTGATGATGTCGATGGCGCTCATACTTCTATAGTCACGCCATTTCAGCGCGCCCGGTCAAGCGCTGGACTGCCAGGGCTGGTCGCCGCTCGCTGTCGTCGATGCGCCTATCTGACGGCGAAGATGCGGCCGGTCGATGTCCCGACGTAGAGCATCCCCGACGGCGACGATGCGGCCGTCGCGATCTTGCCGAAGCTTCGCAACGTCCAGACGTAGGTGCCGTCGCCCGTCAGCACCGCCCCGACGTCGCCGGTCGCCGCGTCGAACACGCCGTCGTCGCCAACCACGCTCAATCCGGCGTCGCCCGGTTTCAGCGACGAGTTTTCCCATTGGACCTGCCCGTCGGCATTGACGCTATAAATCGTATCTGAGCCGGCGAAGATTGCGCCCGATGGAGCGACAACAGGTCCAGCCGTGACCGCATTCGCGGAGTTGCTGTGCCATAGCGGATTGCCGGTACGCGAATCGATTGCATATATGCCGCCGCCCACCGAGCCCGCGTAAACCACGTCATCTGAGTAAGCAACCGATCCCGAAAATCCGCCGTCAGGCTGGAACGTCCACACTACGGCGCCGTCCGCCGCGAGTGCCGAGACCGCGCCGCGCGAGGTTCCCACCACGACCCCGTCTGGAGTCGCCGCCGCACTGGTCACCGGTCCGATGCTCACGCGCCAATTGAGAGAGCCGCCGGTGCTGACGGACACGAGGTCGCCGCCGACCGAAGCGTAAATCGCGCGATCGGTTGCCGCGAGCGGTCCCGCGCTATCGCCAATTTCAAGATTCCAGAGCGTCGCGCCGTCAGGACCGATCGCGGCAAGTGCCGACTTGGACACCATCGCGACCACCGTTCCGTCCGGCAACACCACTGGTGACGAACCGTCGGCAGAGCGGTGCATGGTTTCCTTGCCCGCGGAATTCAGCCCGTGCAGCACGCCGTCGCGCGTAATGAAGAATATCGAGCCGCCGGCGCCGGTCGCGATTCGTCCTCGTAGTTCCGCGCCCGCGTCGAAGGTCCACATCAGGACACCCGCACTCCGCGCCGACGGCGCAGGCGTGCTGGAGGCTGCCGGCGCCAGGGCGCCACCCGGCGTCGCCGTTGGAGTCGCAATAGGCGTGGGGCACATGAAGGCGGTTCCGCCGGGGCCGCACGTGGCGAGGTTGTCGTAAACACCGATCGCAAGAAACTGACTGCTCACACCGGAACTGCTCGCAAGGATGCAGACGCATCCGGCAAATCCGGTCGTATAAACGCCGCCCAAGTCGCCGGACGGCGGCGCCAGCAGCACAGTGTTGTCGGTGGAGGTCCAAAGTGTGGCCGCTCCCGCGGTGATATCCACGTACTTGATTCTTTTGTTCCTGATGAAGGTACCGATCGCATTAAATGAGATCGTCCCGCCGGTCGGCACGCTGCCAGGCTCAATGTTGGTTGGACTTGCTGACGGCCGCGGCGTCAGCGTGGGCGTCACGCTGTTTTTGGGAGTGGGGAACACTGTGGGCGTGGGCGAGGGCGGAGCGCCGGTCGAGATCGTGATCGCTTCGAGCGCGAAGCCAGGACTTGGAGTTGGAAGAGTTCCGCCGCTACCACCGCTGCCGCAACTGAGCAGGATTGCTCCGAACACGAACAACACCACCGGCGCAACCACCAGCAATCTAAGCCACCGCGACAACATCAAGCCATGAGCTATGACTGATGCAATCGCGCGCTGTCAAGTTGAACAGCGATTTCGGCTTGCGAAGACCTTCCGAAAAGCCAGTCTGTATTCGCTTAAAACAAAAAATGGCGGGCATCTGAAGAGGGGGGGACTCTCCAATGCCCGCCTGTTCGTAGCGGCCGTCCGCGTACGCTGCGGACGGAAACCGGTTGATTGGGAGGAACAAACCAACCGGCCAGGTGCCAGAGCCGTGCGCACCTGTCTATTGAGACGATTCAATTCGGTGATTATTCAAAGACAAAAAAGTTTTCATTTGCACGTACCGTCAGTCGGACTAGACTCGGCGCCGGAGGGTACGAAAAAGCTATGGAATATCGGCGATTAGGTGGAACCGGGCTCAAAGTTTCGGAACTTTGTCTGGGATGCATGACGTTTGGACGTGAGACTGACGAAAAAACTGCGGGAAAAATTCTTGACCGGTTTATTGAAGTCGGCGGCAATTTCCTCGACACCGCGAACGTTTACGCAGCCGGCGCGTCGGAGGAAATTCTCGGGCGAATTCTCGGCGAGCGCCGAAAAGATTTGATTGTCGCGACGAAAGTCCGTTTCAACGCAAATATTTTCATGGGCAAGACGGTCGCCCCGAATCAAATCGGCCTCTCGCGCGGCCATATCATGTCGGAAGTCGAGGCGAGCCTGCGCCGATTGAAGATGGACTACATCGATCTTTACCAGGTGCATTCTTGGGACTTCGAAACGCCGATTGAAGAGACGATGCGCGCGCTGGACGACCTCGTGCGCCACGGCAAGGTGAGATACATCGGCGCGTCGAATTTTACGGCGTGGCAACTGATGAAGAGTCTGTGGGTCAGCGATAAACGCGACTTCGCGCGCTTTGATTGCCTGCAGCCGCAATACAGCCTGATATCGCGCGAGATCGAGCGCGAGATTTTGCCGCTGTGCCGCTACGAAGGCGTCGGCGTGATTCCGTGGAGTCCGCTCGGAGGTGGATTTCTGACCGGCAAGTATCGTTCGGGTCAGCGTCCGCCCGAGGATAGCCGCCTCGCGAAGATGGATATGTGGAATCGCCTCGCCGACGAACGCAATTACAAGACGCTCGAAGCGGTCGAGCACGTGGCGAAGGAACGCGGCCGTCCAATCTCGCAGGTCGCGCTCGCGTGGGTGAATCAGCAGCCGGGTGTCAGCTCGGTGATTTACGGCGCGCGGACCGAAGAGCAGAACGAGCAGAATCTCGGCGCCATCGGATTTCGGCTCGAGGCGGCGGAGCTCGCGGCGCTCAACAAGGCGAGCGCGTTGCCGCCCGAGTATCCCGACGCGATGCAAGCGCGGCTGCCCGGTTATCCGCGCCAGTAAAGAGATTTGTAGGACGGAATTTATTCCGTCGCTCTTGTCGCCGTTGCCGCGCCGGATGACGGAATAAATTCCGTCCTACGGTGCAGTCACCCTTGAAACGATGGGCCTATGAAGCTGCGCGGCGGCATCGCCTGCGCCGCTGCGGAGCTCTGTCCGTCGATCGGAGAGAACTGGCTGCCGACCGTCAGGCCGCCATCTACGATCATCGCTTGCCCCGTTACAAATTCCGAATCGTCGCTGGCGAGGTACAACGCCATCCCGGCAATATCCTCCGGATGGCCGGCACGCTGAATCGGCTGCGCCTTCGCCATCAACTGTTCCATCGCGTCCTTCACGCCCGGCATATTGCGATGCAGTATCGGCGTGTTGATGCCGCCGGGGCAGATGCAGTTGACGCGGATCTTGTCCTTGGCAAATTCCAACGAGGCCGATCGCGTCAGGTTCACCACGCCGGCCTTCGCCGCGCAATAGGCATGCAATCCGTTGAAGCCGCGGATGCCCGCGACTGACGCGGTCGAGATTATCGAGCCGCCGCCAACTTTGCGCATCTCGGGCACCGCATGCTTCATGCCCAGGAACACACCGCGCAGCAGCACCGCTTGGCTCTTGTCCCAGTCTTCGACGGAGATTTGTTCGAGCGGTCCGACCGCGCCGCCGATTCCGGCGTTGTTATAGAGGATGTCGAGACGGCCGAACTCCGTGATGGCGCGTGCGATGAGCGCCTTGATTTCCGTTTCGGCGGAGACGTCGGTTTTCTGGAAGACCGCGCGCCCAGCGTTCTCCTTGCAATCGCGAACCGCGGATTCGCCGCCTTCGACATTTAGGTCCGCGATTACAACTGCGGCACCTTCGCCTGCGAACTTGATTGCGGTCGCGCGCCCGATACCACTCGCCGCGCCCGTGATTACGGCCACTTTGCCCTTAAGCCTGTCCATTTCAGATTTCCTCTTGCTTGAAAAATTAGGTTGCGACGCACATGACTCCTATCGAAGTAAGTACCCGACCGCAACTTTTCGCGGGCTCGTTCGTCTTGCAGACAAAGAACACGCGGCAATAGCCCGAGGGGTGATGAATATGTGGAAATCCAGATTCTCGATTCCGATCGCGATTGCGATTCTCGGCGGTTGCGTCAACGCGGGCGTCGCGCGTGCGCAGGATATGATGGGACCGCCGCCCGGGGGCCCGATGGGCGGACCGCCGCCGGTTCCGCCGCCTCTGATGATGGCGCTGCGCGCGGCAGCTCTGACTCCCGCGCAGCAAAAGCAAGTTCATGAAATTATGAACGCGAGCCGCACGAGCAGCGAACCGCAGATGCAGCAGATGCACTCGATCCGCGATCAGATTGCGGACAAGCTGCTATCATCGGGCAGCGTGAGCGCGTCGGACTTGGCGCCTTTGCTGGCGCAGCAGACGGCGATCCAGCAGCAGCTCGATAATCAAATGATATCGACGGCGCTTCAGATTCGCGGCGTCCTGACATCCGACCAGTTGAGCAGAGTGGCGTCGGTGCACGACAAGCTCAAAGCAATCCATTCGCAGATCGATTCGATTCTCGGACCGCCGCCAGATGCGCCACCGATCCCTTAACACTGCGATGCGCCACGAGCCCGCGCCCGATCTCGCCGCGACGATCGAGAGGGCGCGGGCCGGCGATCAGGCGGCAATCCGCACGCTCATCGAGCTCTATCAGGGACGCGTGGGGCGATTTGTGCTCGCGATGCTCGGCGATGACAGCGAGTGGGAAGATGTCGCGCAGGCTACTTTCGTCAAGATGATGCTGGGAATCGAGCGGCTGCAAGCCGGCGACATTTTCGAGTCGTGGCTCTTCAGGATCGCGCGCAATGCATCGCTCGACCATCTCAGGCGACGGCGATGGCGCCGGCTGTTCACGTCGTGGGAGCCGCATCACGGCGAGGTCGCTGCGCCCGTGCGCGAGATCGAGGATCGGCGCCTGGTTCAAGTGGAGCGCGAGCTGAGGAAACTGCCGGTCGATCAGCGCGAACTCATTTTGCTCATGCGCGAGAACGACTGGAGCTACGGCGATCTCGCGCGCATAACCGGAGTCACTGCCACCGCGGTCAAGTCGCGGCTGTTCCGCGCGCGCAGCCGCCTCCGCGCGCTGATGAACGGAGATGAATCATGAGAGATGAAAGATTCCCCTGGACCGATGTCGGGCAGGGGCCGGAGCCGCGGTTGTCCGCCGATTTTGCCTCGCGCGTGATCGATAAGGCACACGCGGCTCGAGCACGAAAGCGTCGTGCAAAGATCGAGCTCGGCGTTACGGCAGGACTCGCCGCGATCGTCGCATTGTCTCTCCTGATGCGCACGACGACACCCTCGAATCAACAAGCTTCACGCGGTGTTGCACCGTCGCGCGCAATCTCCGATCTCGACACCTTCAGCTGGAGCGACAATCCAGACCCCGATGTGCTCGGGGTCCTCATGCCGAGTGCGCTGCAGGCAGAGAAGTTCGACGCGTACTACGGCACGGCTCCATGGGACACCTACGCAAGTTGGGATCCCGATTCGTACGACGCGTCGCGCACCCGCTGATCACATTTCACGCGAAGCTTCAAACCTCAAACGACGGGCCGGAGAAGCCGCTGTCCGGCAGGCCCGCCATGCGGAAGCGCGCGTTGCCGGTGTTGATTCCGCCGTCAACGACCATTGCGGTGCCGCTGATCCAGTCCGCTTCGTCGCTGGCGAGGAACAGCGCCATCGTGGCGATATCGTCGGGCTTACCGGCGCGCGGTATCGGCTGCATTCTCGCCATCGCCTTCTCCGAGCGTTCCTCGCCGCCGGGAACCCCGCGATGTATCAGCGGAGTGTTGACGCCGCCGGGGCAGATGCAGTTGACGCGAATCTTGTCGTGGCCGACTTCGATCGCGACCGCCTGCGTCAGGTTCACAACCGCCGCCTTGGCCGCACTGTATGCGGCGAGATAGCCGACGCCGCGTAGTCCCGCGACCGACGCCGTCGAGATGATCGACCCGCCGCCCGCCTTGCGCATCTCGGGGATCGAGTACTTCATGCCGAGGAACGCCGCGCGAAGCAGCACGGCGATCGTTTTGTCGAAGTCCGCCGATGCGACCTTCTCGATCGGCCCGACCGCGCCCGCGACGCCCGCGTTGTTGAACATGATGTCGAGCCGGCCGTATTCCTTGACCGCGCGCGCGACGGCGGACTTGATATCCGCCTCACTGGTGACGTCGGTGCGCTGAAATACCGCGCGTCCGCCCGCCGCGGCACATTCGGCGACGGCGGTTTCACCGCCCTGCGCGTTCAGATCGGTGAGGACAACGCTCGCCCCTTCTTTGGCGAAGCGGAGCGCCGTCGCGCGGCCCATCCCGCTCGCGGCGCCGGTGATAACTGCGACTTTTCCCTGGATTCTGCCCATTGCATTTCTCCTGCGCGCATTCGGTTGCGCGATATTTCGATGCGAATCGTAAAATCTCAATAGCAATGATTCGGGCGATTCGGGTAGAGCACCGCCTGCGATGATATAGTGGTGGCGGCCATGCTCCCCGAAGATGAAAACGAAAAGCCGACGGGACCTCAGTACGGTTCGCTGATCGAGTATCCGAAAGAAGCTCCAACGCCAGGCGGCAATCCCGAGTCGCTGATTCTCGAGCACGAATCCAACGTCGTCGATCAGAAGTTAGCAGCCACTTCGACCGAACCCGGCATCTACCTGCTGCGCGATCGAGCGGGCAAGGTGCTCTACGTCGGCAAGGCGAAGTCCCTGCGCACGCGCGTCCGCGCATACTTTCGCGAGGGCGGCGACGGGCGCTACCAGGTTCGTTTCCTGATGAAGCGCGTGCGCGACTTCGACACGATCGTCACGGCCAGCGAGAAGGAAGCGCTGATCCTCGAGAACAACCTGATCAAGCAGTACAAGCCCAGGTACAACATCCGCCTCAAAGACGACAAATCGTACCTGAGCGCGAAGATCACCAATCACGCGTGGCCGCGAATCACCGTCACACGCAAGATCGTCAAGGATGGCGGTCACTACTTCGGCCCCTTCGGCTCGGCCGATGGGTTGCGCGAAACGATCAACGTCATCCGCAAAGTGTTTCCGCTGCGCACCTGCACCGACGCGGTGTTCCGCAATCGCTCGCGCCCGTGCCTCGAATATCAGATCAAGCGATGCCTCGGCCCGTGCTGCCTCCCTGTAGATCGCGAAGAGTACGGCCGCCATCTGCACGCGGCGCAGATGCTGCTGGAAGGCAAAAATCTCGAGCTGCTGCGCGAGATGCGCGATCTGATGAAGGACCACGCCTCGCGGCTCGAGTTCGAGCAGGCCGCGCGAATCCGCGACCGCGTGCGCGCAATCGAGAAAACCGTCGAGCGGCAGACCGTCCTGCATCATTGGGGAATCGATGAGGACGTGTTCGGAATCTACCGCGAGGGCGGCTACATCGAGGCGATCGTGCTGATCGTGCGCGGCGGCAAACTGACCAGCACGCAGGGATGGAGCTTCCAGGACCTGGAATTCCCGGTGCACGAAATTCTTTCCGATCTGCTGACTCAGTACTATTCGGGCGCGCGTAATATTCCCGACGAAGTGATCTTGCCGGTCGAGCTCGAGGACGCCGCCGTGCGCTCCGAGCTGCTCTCAGAGCGGCGCGGGAAGAAATGCGAAGTGTTTCAGCCGCAGCGCGGCGAGAAGCTCCGGCTGCTCGAAATGGCGATGGACAACGCGCGCCTGAGCTTCGCCTCGCGGCGCGACAACGAAAAGACGCGGGAAAAAATGCTCGAGGACCTGCGCGTCAAGCTCGGCCTGCGCAACTCGCCCAAGCGGATGGAATGCTACGACATCTCAAATCTGCAGGGCTCGATGGTGGTCGGGTCGCAGGTGACTTTCGACGAAGGCGAGCCGCAGAAGAATCTTTATCGCCGCTACCGGATTCGCAGCTTCGAAGGCCAGGACGATTTCGCCAGCATGTACGAAGTCCTGAAGCGCCGGCTCGAACGCGCGGTGCGCGAAAACGAATACCCCGACCTGTGGGTAATCGACGGCGGCAAGGGGCAACTGAACGTCGCGCTCGAAGTGCTGCGCGAGTTCAAGCTGCTCGATCAGATCGATTGCGTGTCGCTGGCCAAGCAGCACGTGCTGAACGATCGCCGCGAAAAAGAAGTGACGAAGTCCGAAGAGCGCGTCTTCGTTCCGCGGCGCAAGGATCCGATCGTGCTGCCGAAAAACTCGACCGCGCTGTTCCTGCTCGTCAGGATTCGCGACGAAGCGCATCGATTCGCGATCACCTACAACCGCGAGCTGCGGCGGCGCGCGCGGCTGCGCTCGGTCCTCGACGACATCGAGGGCGTCGGTCCAGTGCGGCGGCGCGCGCTGCTCCGTCATTTCGGCAGCCTCAAGCGGATTCGCGAAGCGACGGCCGACGAGATTGTGGCGGTCAAGGGCCTCAACCGCGAACTCGCCGCCGAGATTCGCCGGCACCTTGACGAAATGACTGCGCTCCTCGACGTCGAAGAGTCCGCCGATCCTGCGGATCAACTGGCTTTCCCGCTCGATTCATCCGCTATTCCCGCCGACAACCCCGCCGCGCGAGTCAATGAGACGACTGCTCGCGATTGAGGTAAACGTTCTCCAGAGCACATATCGTCAGTCGCGCTGTCTATTTGTGTTGGCGCATAATCCATTAGTCAACATCAACCGCGCGCCGCCGTTAGCGCGCAAAGGAGTGCGTGACCTATCGCTGCGGGAGCACTTTCCGTCAGCCGCTCTGTCTCGCGACCGGTCGGACTCGAATCGATCAGGCCGCGCGAGACCTTGCCTCCGTTACCGGCCGTCAGCCTGCTCGAACGGCTGGCGCCCATTTACGCGGTCGCGGTAGCTGTGGTCGGCGGCGACGCGCTCGGCAATTTCCATGTCGCGATTCCGCTCTGGTTCGCATTGGCGATCGCGATGCTCGCGCTTGTCGCGTTCCTCTCCGCTCGACGGACGCTCGGTCTCGCCGCTGCATACCTAGCGATCGCACTTGCCGCAACGGCCGCCGTTACGAATGTGCTCGAGCCTCCGCACGCGCCACACAGCATCGCCACCGTGGTGGAAGGTTCGCGCGTTACTGTCGAAGGACGCGTGTACCGCGAGGTTGAGCACGAAGCTTATGGCGACCGGCTGTACGTCAAGGTCGAGCGAGCCGGCGCGCAGGGCGGCGCCATGTCAGCCTCGAGCGGGAATGTTCGCATCGCGGTGCTCGGCAGCGGGGATTTCAAATTGGGCGATGAAATCAGGCTGAGCGCGCGAATTCATTTCCCTCGCAACTACGGCAATCCCGGCGAGTTCGATTACGCGGGCCTGATGGCGCGTGACGGCATCGACGCGACCATGACCGCGCCGGACAAATCGCTCGGCTCGCCTGTATTTCAAATCATCGGGCATCGCTCGACCTTTCCGGCAAGCGAGATTGAATCGATCAGAGAGCATATCGGTGAGTTCTTCGATCGGAACCTCACCTATCCTGAAAACGCCGAGATGCGCGCGCTCGTGATCGGCGATCAAGGCGAAATCGGCGAGCCGCTGCGGCAAACGTTCGCCCGCACCGGCATGGCGCATCTGCTGGTGATTTCGGGATTGCACCTGAGCATCGTGGCGGCCGCAACCTTCGCCGTGGCGCGGCTCATGATGATGCTATTCCCCGGGCTCGCAAACCGCGGTTATGCGAACAAGGTTGCCGCGCTGGCCGCGATGCTGACGGTGTGTGCGTACGCGTCGATCGCGGGCCATCACGTGTCAACGGTGCGGGCGCTGGTGATGGTGCTCGCGTACATGCTGGCGGTCGCGGTCGATCGTTCCCGCGAAGCGATCGCGTCGCTCGCGCTCGCCGCAATCGTAATTTGCGTCGCGCTCCCCGGCTCGACCGCCGACATCGGGTTTCAGCTATCGTTCGCGTCGGTGATTGCGATCGTGCTCGGCATGCGCCGATTCGCCGCCTGGTTCGCGCGCCGAAAGCGCCTTGGCCGGCTTCGCGGCGAACCTTCGTCGCCGCGATGGCGATTTCTGGAAGCTCCCACCGGCTACCTCGCAGTGTCGTTCTGGGCGATGGCGGGGACGGCTCCTCTGACCGCCTACCACTTCAACCAGTTCGCAATTGTCGGAATCGTCGCAAATGCCGTGGTCGTGCCGATCATGGCATTCGGCGCGACTATCAGCGGGCTGATCGCGGCCGCATTGAGTTTCTTTTCGGACTCGGCCGCGCGCCCGATACTGCTGTTCGGCGCACACGCGCTCGCGGCCGGCAACTGGCTGGCAGCATCGTTCGTCGATTGGCCGCTCGCGTGGTTCCGCATCTTCACGCCGACAATTCTCGAACTAGCAATTGCGTATGCGTTCCTCATGATGTGGTTGCTCGCGCCGCTTGCGGTAGCGATAACCGGCAAGCGCTCTCGCGACGATACTTCCGACGAGTCTGCAAGCTTGCCCAGGTTCGGACGGCGGGCGCTCTGCGCGATCGCGCTTTCACTGGTGCTGACGGTTGACGCGGGATGCTGGACTTACGATCGCTTCTTCAATCCCGATTTGCGCGTGACGTTCCTGTCAGTGGGAGAGGGCGACGGCGCGGTCGTGCGATTTCCCGGCTCGCGCGTGATGGTGATCGACGGCGGCGGCTCCTACGGCGGTTTCGACGCCGGCGAGCGAATTGTCGCGCCATATTTGTGGTCGCAAAAAATCATGCGCGTCGATTACATCGCGCTGAGTCATCCCGATCTCGACCACTTCGGCGGCCTGGATTTTATCGCGATGAATTTCGCGCCGCGCGCGTTTTGGACGACCGGAGTGCAGAGTCTCGACGAGAGTTACGCAAGCCTTATTGATGACCTCGTGCGTGCGAAGATTCCGATGGTGCAGGTGCGCGAGAGTGCGCCGGTCGCGTCGATCGGCGGCGTTGCGATCAAGTCGCTCAACGGCGACACCGGCATCGCGCGGTCGCACAACAACAGCTCGATGGTGTTGCGATTCAGTATCGGCAGTGCGTCATTGCTCTTCACCGGCGATATCGAATCGGCCGGCGAGCGCGCGATGCTCGCAAGCCGCGTCGATCTTCGCGCAACGATTCTCAAGGTGCCGCATCACGGCAGCGCGACGTCCTCGATGGCGGCATTCATTGCGGCGGTGCATCCGCAAGTCGCGGTAATCTCGGACGGCTACCTGAACAATTTTCATTTTCCGGCGCCCGCTGTCGTCCAGCGTTACGCAGAATCGGGCGCAATCCTGATGCGCACCGACCTCGACGGGGCGGTGATGGTTGATGCGACGCGGAATCGAATGCTGGTGCGAACTTTCCGGGCCCGCACCGATGGTTCAATCCGTATCGTCCCACCGCGCTTGCCACGTCTAAAGCGGATCGACCATAAGTATCAAAAATGGTACTATCGCTCGTGAATAAAGAGAACTCAGAAGACCGCGCAAGGCGACATCGCTCTGGCACTTAAACGAATAAAGGGAGCGGGCACATGAAAAAGAAACATATCGGATCATCCTTCGATAGTTGGCTCCGCGAGGAGGGCATCTACGAGGAAGTCACCGCGAGCGCTATCAAGCGCGTCCTCGCGCGGCAGGTTGAAGCAGCCATGAAGGAGAGACAGTTTTCCAAGGCGGAAATGGCGCGGAGGATGCGCACCAGCCGCGCCGCGCTGGACCGCTTGCTCGATCCCGGCTACGACGCGGTGACATTAAGCACGCTGCGCAAAGCAGCCGCGGCTGTGGGCCGTCAACTCCGCCTGGAACTTGTGTGAAGGAGATCGAGTTCGGCCCCTATCTGCCCGCCGCTCGTTCAGCCCAAACAGTCGTTCAGAGCGTGCTGTAAAATCGGCGCGCGTTTCTATCGACCCCACCCGTCACTCTAAGCTACTTTATGAATCGAGATGGATCTCGAACTCACCGATGCGCAACGCGGCGCGCGCGACGTTGCCCACCGCTTCGCCCGCGAAAAGCTCGGACCGATCGGCGTCGAGGCTGACCGCTCGCATCGATATCCCGTCGAAGCGATCGACGAACTCGCGCGGCTCGGGATGCTCGGCATCTTCCTTCCCGAGCAATACGGTGGCGCGGGCCTCGATCACGTCGCATATTCTCTCGTGCTCGAGGAACTCGCCGTCGAATGCGCTTCAACCGCGGTTATCATGTCGGCGCATTGCTCGCTCGCGTCGTGGCCGATTCTCGGACTCGGCACCGCGAAGCAGAAGGATCACTTTCTGCCGCAGATGGCGACCGGAGGTTGGCTTGGATGCTTCGCCCTGACCGAGCCGCAGGCCGGCTCCGACGCCGCCGGGCAGAAGACGCGCGCGGTGCGCGACGGCGATTCGTACGTGATCAACGGGACCAAGAATTTCATCACCAATGCGCCGCAATCGAAGGTGGCGATTGTATTTGCGATGACGCAGCCCGACAAGGGGCATCATGGGATCAGCGCGTTTGCGGTCGAGACCGACACGCCGGGATGGGCCGTCACGCGCGTCGAAGACAAGATGGGAATTCACGGCGCGCATTCGGCGCAGCTGAGTTTTTCGGATATGCGCGTGCCGCGCGAGAATCTGCTGCTCGAGGAAGGGCAGGGCTTCAAGGTCGCGATGAAGACTCTCGACGGCGGCAGGATCGGGATCGCCTCGCAGGCGCTCGGAATCGCGCGCGCGTCGCTCGAGGCGTCGTTGAAGTACGCGCAGGAGCGCCTGACGTTCGGCAAGCCGATCGCGCAGTATCAGGCGATCCAGTGGAAGCTCGCCGACATGGCGGTTGAGATCGACGCGGCGCGCTTGTTGACGCATCGCGCCGCGACGCTAAAAGATCGCGGCGAGGCGTGCACCAAGGAATCCGCGATGGCGAAGTTGTTCGCCGCTGAGACCGCGATGAAATCCGCGACCGAAGCGGTGCAGATTCACGGCGGCTACGGCTATACCAAGGAGTTCAAGGTCGAGCGCTATTTCCGCGACGCCAAGATCACCGAGATTTACGAAGGCACGTCGGAGATCCAGCGCCTTGTGATCGCGGGCAGCGTACTCAGTCAGTGAGGGGCACTCGTGTGAGCAACAAAAAGAAATGGCTCGAGACGACCTACAAGCAGGCGATCGAGCGGCCGGTACGTTTCTCGACCGTGTCCGACATGGAGCTCGACCCGCTCTACACGCCCGACGACGTGACCGGCGCGTACGACGACGCGCTCGGCAACCCCGGCGAGTTCCCGTACACGCGCGGTGTGTACGGCTCGATGTATCGCGGACGGTTGTGGACGATGCGCCAGTTCGCCGGCTTCGGACTCGCCGAGGACACTAACGCGCGCTTCCACTTCCTGCTCGGCCAGGGCCAGGACGGCCTCTCGACTGCATTCGACATGCCGACGCTGATGGGCTACGACGCCGACCACGAACGCGCGCTCGGCGAAGTCGGACGTGAGGGCGTTTCAGTCTCGACAGTTTACGACATGGCGACGCTGTTCGATCGAATTCCGCTCGACCGCGTCACCACGTCGATGACGGTGAATTGTTCGGCGTCGATCCTGCTCGCGATGTATCTGGTGGTGGCCGAGCGCAACGGAATTCCGTGGGAGCGCGTCGGCGGCACGATTCAGAACGACATGCTCAAGGAGTATATCGCGCAGAAGGAATGGATTTGTCCGCCGCGACCGGCGCTCAGAATCGTCACCGACATGATTGAGTTCTGCGCGCGCAAAGTTCCGCGCTGGCACGCCGTCTCGATCTCGGGCTACCACATCCGCGAGGCCGGCTCGACCGCCGTGCAGGAGCTGGCGTTCACGATTGCCGACGGCATCTGCTACGTCAACGAGGCCGTCAAGCGCGGAATCGCTGTCGATGACTTCGCGCAGCGGCTGTCGTTCTTCTGGAACCTGCACAACGATTTCCTCGAAGAGGTCGCCAAGCTCCGCGCCGCGCGCCGGATGTGGGCGCGAATCATGAAGGATCGTTTCGGCGCCAAGAATCCGAAATCGATGATGCTGCGGACGCACGCGCAGACCGCGGGCGCGTCGTTGACCGCGCAGCAGCCGATCAACAACGTAGTTCGCGTCGCGATTCAGGCGCTGGCGGGAGTGCTCGGCGGAATACAGTCGCTGCACACCAATTCGATGGATGAGACGCTCGCGCTGCCGACCGAGCAGGCTGTGATGGTCGCACTGCGTACGCAGCAGGTAATCGCCGAAGAGACTGGCGTGACGAATACTATCGATCCATTCGGTGGCAGCTACACGGTCGAGGCGCTGACGGACAGGATGGAACGCGAGGCTGGCGACTACATTATGCGCATCGACGAGATGGGTGGGATGGTCAAGGCGATCGAGACCGGCTATCCGCAGCGCGAGATTGCGGAGGCGGCGTTTCACTTTCAGCGGCAGCTCGAACAGGGAATCAAGACGGTGGTCGGCGTCAACAAGTATTCAATCCCCGAGGAGATTCCGATCGCGACGCTCAAGATTGATCCTGAGATCGAGGAGCGGCAGATTCAACGCGTGGGCAAAGTTAAGCGCGAGCGAAATTCGGTCGCGGTCAAGGAAGCGCTTGCTCGCGTCTCGGAGGCGTGCCGCTCGGGTGAGAATCTGATGGGCCCGATTTGCGAAGCGGTGCGCCGCGACGCGACTGTCGGCGAGGTGTCGGATATTTTTCGCGCCGAATTCGGCGTGTACACTGACCCAGGCTGGATTTAGGCGATGGCGGAAAAGAGACTCAGAATTCTGGTCGCGAAACCCGGACTTGACGGTCACGATCGCGGCGCGAAGATTATCGCACGCGCGCTGCGCGACGGCGGCTTCGAGGTCATCTACACCGGACTTCATCAGACACCCGAAATGATCGCGGAGGCCGCCGTCCAGGAAGACGCCGACGCGGTCGGCCTGAGCGTCCTGTCGGGCGCGCACATGACACTGTTCCCCGAGGTGATGCGCCTGCTGAAGGAACGCGGTGCCGGCGAGGTCGCGGTTTTCGGTGGCGGAATTATCCCCGATGACGACGCCGTCAAGCTCAAGGAGATGGGCGTGCGGCAAATCTTCACCCCCGGCGCGTCAACCGAAGACATCGTCAAGTGGGTGCGCGAGAACGTCGCGCCTCGCACCTAGATTCAAATGAATTTCGATCTGACCGAAGAGCAGCGCCGCATCCGCGAGACGCTCACCGACTTCGCCGAGCGTGAAATTAAGCCGTACTCGACCAAGTGGGACAAAGACGAGACCTTCCCGCGGCACATCGTCGAGCAGCTCGGCCAGCTCGGCTTTCTCGGCGTCGCATTTCCCGAAAAATTCGGCGGCGGTGGCGCCGACACGCTGTCGCAGGTGCTCGTGGTTGAGGGGCTCTCGCGCTACGACGCGTCGATTGGCCTGACATGCGCCGCGCACATGTCGCTCTCAACCGGCCACATCGCCGGGTTCGCGTCCGACGAGCTGCGCAATCAATATGTGCCCGAAATGCTGCAAGCGAAGAAGATCGGCGCGTGGTGCCTGACCGAGCCGAGCTCCGGCTCAGACGCAGCCGCGATGCATACGAAGGCGACGCGGGTCGGCGACAACTATTCGATCACCGGCTCGAAGATGTTCATCACCAACGGCACGGTCGCCGACGTGTATGTGGTGATGGCGATCACCGACCAGGCGCGCGGGCGCGACGGCGTGTCGGCGTTCATCGTCGATCGCGGCACTGCGGGACTCTCGAACGGAAAGAAAATCGAGAAGCTGGGATTACGCGCGTCCGACACCGCCGAAGTCATTTTCGAAAATGTCACAGTGCCGGCGCGCAATCTGGTCGGTGAGCTTGGCGCCGGCTATCGGCAGACGCTCAAGGTGCTCGAAGCGGGCCGAATCGGAATCGCGGGATTCGCAGCGGGAATCGCGCGCGGCGGTTTTGAAGAAGCACGCGCGTACGCGCTCGAGCGCGGGCAGTTCGGCAAGAAGATTGCCGAGTTCCAGGCGATCCAGTGGATGTTCGCCGACATGGCGACGCGAATCGACGCGTCGTGGGTGCTCATCTGCCGCGCCGCCGCGCTCAAGGATGCGGGCAAGCCATTTGCGCGCGAAGCCGCGATGGCGAAGCTGTTCGCGTCCGAAACCGCGATGTGGTCGACGATCAAAGCCGTGCAGATTCACGGCGGCTACGGCTACGTCACCGACTTTCCGGTCGAGCGCTACATGCGCGACGCCAAGCTCTCCGAAATCGGCGAGGGTACCAGCGAAGTGCAGCGTATGATCATCGCCAAGTCGCTGCTGCGCGACGGCTACCTGCCAGCCTGATCGATTAGTCTTCCAGTAAATCTTCGCGGATGACTGACAGGTCGGCAGGTCCGAGACCGATTACCTCGCGCATGAAGCCTTCGATGCCGCCATGTTCGTCGATTAGTTCGAACACCGGGTCGAGCTGCTCGGCCGCGAGTGGAATCTTTTTGAAGACGAGGTTGCTCTCCAGGAAGTCAGCGACGATTCGATCGCGATCGACTCCGAGCATCGACAGCAGCATCGCGGCGCCGACGCCCGTGCGGTCGCGGCCCGCGGAGCAATGGAAGAGCAGGGGATAGACGTCGCGCTCGGCGAGCACTTTGAAAAAGCGGCGCCAGTCGTTGCGGAAGTGCATCACTAGCGCGAGATGCTCGCGGCCGGGCTCGGGGGCGACGCGCGTGTAGCCCTGGTCGTTGAACCATTCGTCGCCCATCGGGATGTGTTCCCATCGGATGCCTTCACGTGAAGCCGGCACGGGCGCGCCCAGGTGCTTCACTTCCGCGCGGCTCTGGAGCGTGACGAGGGTGCGAAGTTCGAGCTGGCTTATAGGACTTTCGGGCGGGACTTCGG
This sequence comes from uncultured delta proteobacterium, assembly GCA_963711565.1. Lineage (GTDB taxonomy): Bacteria > Desulfobacterota > Binatia > Binatales > Binataceae > Binatus. The sequence goes on from CAVQEQ010000004.1 coordinate 885,635, forward strand.
CGAGATGTGATGAGCGAAAAATCCGGCCGGCGCGGACGCGGCCCTGGTTGGCTGCGGGATAGCCGCCGAGGTCGCGGAAGTTCTGCGCGGCGAAACTACGCAGCAGCTCGAAGTCGACGACCACGCGCGTCTTTTCCGCCGCATCTTCAGTTTTGTTGTTATTTTTCGCCAAGAGCTTCAGTTGCACCCCGTCTGCGGCTCAAGTTTAACAGGGCGACTGGCGCCGGCCAAAGGCGCACCATCCGCTGGAGGCCCTTGCTTCGTGCATTGCGGTCGTTTAATAGACTGGAGTCTAGTTATATGGCCGAGTATATCGAAAGCTCCAGTCTTCATGGTGTCGCGACGGCGCCGGTTTCGCGACGCGAGCGCAAGAAAGGGCGCACTCGCGCTGATATCTACAATGCCTCGATGAACCTTTTTCTGCGGCGCGGTTTCGATTCGGTTACGATCGAGGATATCTGCGACAGTGCCGATGTCGCGCGCGCGACCTTTTTTCTGCATTTTCCGGCCAAGGAAGCCTTGCTCATCGAGTACGGCGAGCGCGCCAACGACGAGCTTGCGGCCGCGATTGGCCAGTATCGCGGGAGCGCGACCGCCGCGATGCGGATGGCGCTCAAGATGCTGGCCGAACGCGCGGTGCGGCATCCTGACGTAGTGCGGCTGGTGATGCGCGAAGTGCTCGCGCGGCCGCGTTTGTTTACCGAGCATGACGAGAGAACCGCCGACCTGATTAATCTGCTGGCGGGGGTAATCCGGCGTGGGCAGAAGAGCGGTGAGTTTCGGCGGCGGACCGAACCGACCGTCGCGGCACTGACGGCGTGCGCGGCGTTCTTTGCTCTCATCTACACATGGGTGAAGCATGACGGGAAGATCGATATCGAAGCGGCGGTTGCCGAGACTTTGGACATTATTTTGAACGGACTCAGCGAGAAGAAATCCAAACGCGGACATTCGCCCGCGCTGATTAGAAGGACAAGCAGCTAGATGAATAACACTCATGCGATTGTGATCGGCGGCAGCATGGCGGGACTTTGTGCGGCTCGCGAGTTGTCCAGGTTTTACGACAAGGTCACCGTTATCGACCGCGATGCGTATCCTGTCGGTGCGCACGAGCGACCCGGGGTTCCGCAGAGCAGGCATGTGCATGCGCTGTTGATGCGTGGGCGGCTTGAACTGGATCGGCTGTTTCCGGGCTTCGAGAAAACGATGATCGAGCGCGGCGCGATCGAGATAAATTTCGGCCGCGACTTTGCCGCGCTTCGCGCGGATGGATGGGCCGAGCGCCGTCCAAACACGATCACGACGCTGTTCGCGAGCCGCGTGCTGATCGAGGCGACCGTCCGCGAGCTGATCCGAAAACTGCCGAACGTCGAGCTGATCGAACGGGCCGAAGCGGTCGGCTTCGAGACGGTGCGCGGCGACATGATTCGGGTGAGCGGAGTAAAGGTGAGTCCGCGCGATGGCGGCGCCGCGTTCACGCTGTCCGGCGATCTTATCGTCGATGCGAGCGGGCGTACGACCAAAATTCCGTCATGGATCGAAGCGATGGGCTTGCCGATGCCGCCCGAAACCGTGGTCGATTCGCATACCGGGTACGCGTCGCGATGGTACAAGGCGAATCCCGACAGGCGTCCCAAGAATTGGTGGTGGAAGGGAATCTGGATCGATCCGATCGCCGAAAATCTCTCGACCGCGGGCGTGATGTTCCCGGTCGAGAACAATCGAATTATTGTCTCGCTGGCAGGAATCGGTGGACATTACCCGCCGAGCGACGAGGCCGAATTTACCGCCAAGCTCGCGCAACTTCGCTCGCCGATAATCGCCGAGGAAGTCGCGCTGGCTGAGCCGATGTCGCAAGTCTATTCCTACCGGCAGATGGCGAATCGCTGGCGGCATTACGAGCGATGGGGCGCGCGGCTCGACGGCTTCGTCGCATTGGGCGATTCGTCGTGCGCGTTCAATCCTGTCTATGGACAGGGGATGACGTCGGGCGCGTTGTCGGCGATATTGCTCGGCGAGTGCCTCGAGAAAAATGGCATCAACGATGTCGAAGTTCCGCGAAAATTCTTCGCGGCGCAGGCGCGCTTCCAGGCCGAGCCATGGGGACTCGCGACCGCATCGGATTTCCGGGTTCCCGGCACCGAAGGCAAGCGTCCGTTGATGAGTCGCGTGCTGGACCCGCTGCTTGGCAAGATGTTCCAGGTCGCCAACGACGATCCCGCTATCGGCGAACGTCTCGGCGAAGTGATCAACATGATGAAGCCACCGTCCGCCCTGTTCGAGCTGTCGCTGCTGAAGCTGATCGCGAAGGCGTGGTCGCGGCGACTGATCAGGGGTAAGAGACAGCAGAAGGAAGCGGCATCGATGCCGCCGTTGGCGCTAGGCGCTGAAGGATAGGTTGGGGGAAGGGCAGATCATTTGATCGAATGTGAAACCCGCCATGGGTTTCACGCTTCCTTGGGCAGGGGTGACCCCTGCACCCAACTATATTGAAGACAGTTACTGCTGATTTTGTTGGTTCGAGCTGCTGTTAGGGTCCGAGGAGAGCTTACTTTCAGCTAGCGGCTCGATTTGCAGTTCTACTGACATTAGTTGCATGCCGCCATGACTCCTGTACACGCCGCGCAGTGGCGGGACGTCTGAATAGTCGCGGCCTATGGCTACCCGGATGTGGCGCTCGTCCACCATGCATCCGTTGGTAGGATCGAAGCCGGTCCATCCCAGACCGGGAAGCTGCGCTTCCAGCCATGCGTGGCTCGCTTGTGCGCCGACGGTTTCCACGGTGGATTTGGCGGCGGGCGCCAGGTAGCCGGAAACGTAGCGCGTGGGGATGCCGGCGAGGCGCAGCACGCCGATCGTGAGATGGGCAAAGTCCTGGCATACGCCGCCGCCGACCGAAAGAATCTCGTCGGCGGTCGAGTGCACCTTGGTCATTCCCGGCTCGTAAACGAACTGATCGCGGATGTAAGCGACGATGCGGTTCGCGTAGGTGGCGACGTCTTCGGATGGATCGGGCTTGGCGAGCCAGAAGAATTTGCGCATCGGCTCGCTGAACGGAACGTGGCGGCTCGCGTTCAGAAAATCGTACTCGGTCCGATTGCGCACGTGATCCTCGAGCAGGTACTCGCCGAACGGCGTAGGTATCGCGGGCGGCGCCGCCGCGGGCACGCGCTCGACCAGAGATTTCGCGGCGACGACTAGAACTGGGTGCGGATCGTGGATCGAAAACCCGTACACGCGATTGCCGTAGTAGTCGTCGTATTCAAACGTTGACGCGTTGGGCGTCAGATCCAGATCAAACTCGACGCACCGCTGATTTGCGCCTTCGAGCGGCCGCATGCGCGCCTCGTTGTGCGAATCGTAGGCGGGCGCCTGGTACTCGAAGCGGGTGGTGTGGCAGATCCGCAGCAGCATCGCGTCAATTCAATCGATCCTGAGGTAGCGTTGAAAGACCTCGTCGCCGAGCGCGGCACATCCATCCTGAATCTGAATGAGAAACTGATGCAAGCCGGATTTGATCACCTCGAGCGATCGCTTCGAGCGCATCAGGGCCAGCAGTTCCTCGAGCTGCGACGCGGCCGGCGAGGGCTCGGGCGCCTGGCTCTTGATCCGATTGAGCGAAGTCTCAAGCATCGCCAACGCGAATTGCGCCGAACGCGGGAAGGTCGGATCGAAGAGCAGGATCTCGACGACATTGTCGATTCTGATCGAGTTGCCGAAGCGCTTGCGATAGGCCTCGAGGCCCGACGCGCTGCGCAGCACGGCCGCCCATTGCAGGATGTCGAGCGAGCCGCCAACGTCTTCCAGCCGCGGCAGCAGGAAGTGGTACTTGACGTCCAGCATCCGCGAAACGTCTTCTGTCCGCTCGAGCATGATGCCCAGTTGCATGAAGTCGTAGGCGATGTCGCGCGGGATCGTGCTCTGGCGAATGCCGGACAGGCGATAGAAGCTGTCCTTGAGATCGGCGAAGAAGGCAAACACGCCGGGCGAGACGAAAAGTTCGGGGGTCCATTCCTGCGCGTTCAGGTAGAGCGTGTTGAGGTCGAGCCACAACTCGGACGAGATGTAGTGCCGCAGCGAGATGGCGTTGTTGCGCGCGGTGTCGATGCAACTGCGAATCGAATTGGGATTGTCGATGTCGAGCGCGAAGAAGTTGAGGATCGAGGCGTCGTCGGCGGTGGTGTAGGACTCGGCGAATAGCTCGCGTTCGCCGAAAATCGCCAGCAGCGGCGCCCACGGCTGCGCGTCGCGCGGCGGACTCTCGATCAGCAGATGGTAGTTGACGTCGAGCAGGCGCGCGCGCCATTCGGCTCGTTCCAGATTGCGAGCGGTCCAGAAAAGATGACTCGCGATACGCCGAAGCATCAGGCCTCGAGCACCCAGGTGTCCTTGCTGCCGCCGCCTTGAGATGAATTCACGATCAACGAGCCCTCGCGCAGCGCGACGCGGGTCAGCCCGCCGGCGAGCACTCGCGGCTTGGCGCCGAGCAGCACGAACGGGCGAAAGTCGATGTGCCGCGGCATCATCTTCATCCCGCTCTCAGAGCCATTGTGAATGATCGTCGGATGAACCGAGAGCGCGATGACGGGCTGCGCGATGAAGGCCGACGGATCGTGGACGATTCGCTCGCGCGTCTCCGCGAGTTCCTGTTCGCTGGCCTTGGGCCCGATGACGACGCCGTAGCCGCCGGACGCGCCGGTGGGCTTGACGACGTACCGCTCGAGATTTTTCAGCACCTGCTCGCGCACTTCGGGGTCGCGCAGCAGATAGGTCTCGACGATCGGGAGAATCGGCTCCTCGGCGAGATAGTAGCGAATCATCGCGGGCGTGTAGGCATAAACGGCCTTGTCGTCGGCGACTCCCGTGCCGATACCGTTGGCGATCGCCGCATTGCCGGCGCGCAGGACGGTGGCGAGGCCGGCAACGCCGAGCAGAGAATCGGGACGGAAGACGAGCGGGTCCAGGAAGTCGTCGTCGATGCGCCGATAGAGGACGTCAATCTGGCGCAAGCCGTGAACGTCCTTCATGTAGAGCTTGCGATCGACGCATACGAGATCCTGGCCCTCGACCAATTCGATGCCCATCTGCTGTGAGAGGAAGACATGCTCGAAGAACGCGGAGTTGAACGGCCCCGGCGTGAGCAGCGCGATGGTGGGCTTGGACTTGCCGGTAGGCGACATCTCCATCAGGCATTGCAGCAGGTCGGCGGGGTAGCGCTCGACGCTGCGCACGCGCGATGAACGCATCAGGGTCGGCACGAGGCGCGTCATGACGACGCGATTTTCGATCACGTACGACACCCCGCTCGGGGTGCGCGCGTTGTCTTCGAGGACGTAAAAGCGGCCGTCGGCGCCGCGCACGAGATCGATTCCGGCGACGGTGATGAAGTTGCCAAGCGGCGGCTTGATGCCGACGGCGGCGCGGCGAAACTGTGGACATCCAAGAACGAGATCTCTCGGCACGACGCCATCGGACAGGACGCAGCCGTCGCCGTAAACATCGGCGACGAACGCATTCAGCGCCCGCACGCGTTGGATCAAGCCGGCCTTGAGCGTCGCCCAGGTCGCGGCGTCGATTACGCGCGGAATCGGATCGAACGGGAAAATCCGCTCAGAACCGTCGGCCGCGCCGTACACATTAAATGTCACGCCCATGCGGCGGAACATCCGGTCGGCGCGCGCGCAGATTTCGGTGAACTGCGCCGGCGGCATAGAGAACAGCGCGTCGATGACGGCCGCGCAGCCGTTTCGTGGCTGGCTGGAAAGATCGAGCATTTCGTCGAAAACGCTCGCGTCGGTCTTGTACGCCGCCCAAACGGGCACCGCCTTGCCTGTTTCGGAAACAGTCGATTCCATCGCAGATCACCCCTCCGCGCTAACTGGCGCGGAATTCAGCATCGCCGGCACTGTCGGCGTCATTTTAAGAGCAATCGACGGGCCAGAATCAGGCGGGAATCTCGGCGGCGCTTTGCGCCAGGTAGGCCTGGTAGGCGAGGTCGGTCGCGAGCAGGTGCGCATGTGTGCCGGAGGCGGCAATTGTTCCGCCGTGAACGAAAAAGACGCGGTCGCACGCGGCAAGCGTGCCCCCGCGATGGGCGACGATGATGACGATTCGATCGCGCGCCAGCGCGGTCAGCGTCTTCAGGAGCTCGGACTCCGAAGCTGGATCGAGCGGCGCGGCAGGCTCGTCGAGCACGATGATTTCCGGACGTCGAAGCAGGGCGCGCGCGATCGCGATTCGCTGTTTCTGTCCGACCGACAGTCGCGCGCCACGCCGGCCGAGAACGGTCGCGTATCCGTCGGGCAGGCGGTCGATAAACTCCGCCGCACCGGCCATCGCGGCCGCCTCGCGAACATCGGCCGGCGAGGCGCTATCGCTGCCGTAGCGGATGTTGTCTTCGATCGAGGTCGAGAACAGCGACTCATTCTGAAATACGAATCCGACGCGCGCGCGAATCGTGTCGGGCGCGACGGCGCGCGAGTTGACGCCGTCGAAGGCGATCGTCCCCGCCGACGGTTCGACGAAACGCGGGATCGAGTGGATGAGCGTGGTCTTGCCGCATCCGCTGGGACCCGCCAGCGCGACCATCTCGCCCGCGCGCATCGACATCGTGACCCCGCTCAGCACGGTGGTGGCGCCGTAGCCGATCGCGACGCCGTCGAATTCCAGATTGCCGATGCGCGCGCTGAGTCCGTCGCCCCGTCCGTCGCCGACCGGCTCGGGCAGGTTGTCGAGCACGCTATGCACGCGCCGCAGTCCCGCGACCGACCCCTGCACGGATGCCCAGGTGCTGCCGATGATAGACATCGGGTTCGCCAGCATCGATCCGTAGCTCGCGAGCAGGACGATGTCGCCGAGCGTCATCTGGCCCGCAATCACCTGCATCATCAGATAGTAAAGCGCGTATCCCACCAGCACACAGCACACGGGCGTCAGCACGATCACAAGCACGAAAATGATCGCGAGCATGCGCAGCGTCGAGCGGAACGACTGCCAACTGGCGGCGTCGACGACGGCGGTCTCGCGCGCCTCCTGGCCGAACGCCTTGATCAGCTGGACCTGGGCGACGCGCTCCTCGAACGCGGCCATCACGTCGCTGCCGCTCTCGTGCATCGACTGGCTCTGATCGCGGAGCGCGCGGCCGAAAAGACTGCTGCCGATCGCGATCACCGGCAGAAAGAGAACCGCGACGACGACGATCACCGGCTCGTTGCTGAATTGAAACGAGAGCACGATCATCGCCATCACGAACATGAACACCGACATGACTGGCGCGAGCACGCCGCGGTAAAATACCGGGCCGATCGATGCGCTGTCGTACATTACGCGGAAGACGGCGTCGCCGATTTTCTGGTCGGCGTACAGCGCAAGCGGCGATCGCAAAAACCGCTCGTAGACCGCGGTCCGCAGCGACTGGTTCATCCGCTGCGTGAGATCGATCGTGATGCGCGACTCGAGGTAACCGAACAGGCCGTTCCACAGGCTGCCGCCGTCGTTGGCGTCGTTGGCGGTGACGCCGGCCTGGTCGAGGCCGCCGCTGTTCACGTTGGTGCCGAGCGCCTGCGCCTCGCCATGCACCATTCCGATCAGAATGACGGTCAGCACGAGAAACAACGAAACGGCGACGAGAATCCCGCTCCGGCTGTCGCCCACCATCGGCGTCAAAATCGCGCCGGGAACCCCGGTCAGCGGGTGGCCGTCGATGACGTTATCGATGACGATCTTCAGCGGCCACGGCGTCATCAGGAAAAACGTCAGCGAGACGAAAACCAGCGCACACTTGAGCGCGACGAGCCGGCGATAACGGCTGACGAACGGCCAGCTCTTGACGAGGACGCGCCAGGCCTCGCGCAAGGTGAGCGGCTTATGCTCGTCGGCGTACAGAACACTCGCGCGCGAGTCGCGCGGCGCCGCAATGTCAGGCATTGCTCACCTCGCGAATCGGGACGTCGTTTAGGGCGGCGCCGTTCGCGGCAACCAGGCGGCCCGCGGCGAGTTGGTAGATTCGGTCGGCGCGCGACGCGGTGGTGCGGCGATGCGTTGCGAGAATCACCATGCGACGGGTGGGCTGCTCGTTCACCCAGGCGCGCAGGCCGAGCATCACGGCCTCCTCGGAGGCCACATCGAGCGCCGAGGTCGGTTCGTCGAGGAGAAGAATCGGTGCGTTGCGCAGAATAGCGCGGGCGAGACCGAGGCGCTGCGCTTGTCCGGTAGAAAACTTCGAGCCCTTTTCGCCGAGCATCGTGTCGAGGCCGGCCGGCAGCGAGCGAACGAAGTCGCCCAGGCCGGCGCGATGAATCGCTTCGGCAACTTCGGCGGTCGATGCGTCCGGGCGGCCGTACGCGACGTTGTCGCGGATGCTCGCCGTGAACAGCGGATTTTCCTGCAGCGCCACCGAAAGCATCCCGCGCCACGCCGGAAGGTCGAAGCTTTCGATCGGTTCGGCATCGAGCAGAATACGGCCCGCTGACGGATCGAAGAATCGCACGATGAGCGAGATGATGGTGCTCTTGCCGGAGCCGCTGGGTCCGGCGATTGCGGTAATTTCACCGACACGCGCCTCGAGGCTCACGCCGGCGAGGACCGGCGAGCGTGGGTCGTAGCCGAAGGTCACGTCGTCGAAGGCGAGCGTGGTGGCGGATGCCGGCGGGATTGCATGGCCGCTGCTGACGCTATGCTCGGGCGTTTTGCCAAGCATCTCGAGCACGCGCGACATCGCGACGACCACGTCCTGCATGCTGCCCCACAGGTCGGTGAGATTTCGCATGCGCGCGCTCACCCTGCCAACCAGCGCGAGCGAACCCTGGAACAGTCCGAGCGACACCGCGACGTACGCGAGACCAGCGGATCCGCCTGCCATCACTTCTGTCGCGCCGACATACAGCGCGGCAACGTAAGCGAGACCGCGAACCGTATTAGTCACAACGCGATAGCGCGCGAGCATCAGGCGCGCGCGGCGGCCGGCAAGGAATGCGTTCCAGTTGTCGCGCGCGTAGTTCTCAGATTCGCGCGCTTCGGTGCCGAAAGCTTTGACGGTTCTAATTGACGCGAGCGTTTCCTCGATGCGCGTGGTCGCGAGCGACGTGGCTTCACGTTCACCGATGAAAGCGGCGCGCAACGAGTTCGCGTACATCCACGCCAATATGAAGTTCGTGGGCAGCAGCAGCGCCGCAATGAGTGCCAGCCGAGCGTCATAGAAGACCAGGTAGAGCAGCGAGCCGATGGCGGCGGGAATGAAAATGAGCGGCTGAACGATCAGGCCGTCGATGACGCTCGGAATCGCGGCGGAGTCCTGGAACATCCGGAAAATCGCGTCACCGATTTTCTCCTCGGAATGAAAGCGGACGCTAAGCTCCTGCATCCGCGTATAGAGATTGACGCGGAACAGATTGCTGATGCGCTGTAAGATCCAAATCGCGTAGCCGAGCAGGAGTCCGTAAACTATCAGGCCGACGACGGCTGCAATTCCTGCGACGACGCACGCATGGATCAGAACGGTGCGCCGATCGGCATGCAGCGGCACGCGGAGCATCCACGCCTGAGCGCGCGTCAAGGCGGCGCCGTGGCCGACGACGTCGAAGAAAACGCGCGTGAGATTGAGTCCAACTAGTCCGGCAAGGAGCGCCGGCATGATGAGGATGAACAGGTACGCGAGGTGGCGTCGGTAAGGGCGGACGAACGGCCACACCCGCGCGAGCAGGCGGAAGACGTTGCGCGAACGGAGCCGGCGAGCGTTGGGGAACGCGATCTCGCTGGGAGCCGGGGGCGCGGTGATTGTCGGTTCGGCGTTCAATCGAATCGCAGTCTTCTGACTCCTCTGTATGCGGAAGGTCGGGGAGTCTCTAAAATCATAACGGCCTGCGGAGCGGCGGGTAAAGGTACCCGCGCAATACAGTTTGATGGTAACTTCGCGGAATTGCCGCACAGCACTGAAAAGGAGCGCATCATGCCTGCGTTAATCTTCGAGAAGCGGAACCACGTCGCCTATCTCACGATGAACCGGCCCGAGGTTCACAATTCACTGAATCCGGAAATGCTGGTCAACCTTGCGGCGGCGTGGAAGGAGATCGAGGGCGACGACGCGATTCGTGCGACGATCGTGACCGGCGCGGGCAAGGTCGCGTTCTCCGCCGGTGCCGATCTTGGCAAGCTGATTCCGCTGTTCACCGGCGCGCGCAAGCCCGAGGACGAATGGGACAACAAGCTGCTCGCGGATCGCAAACTCGGCGACATCGCGTTGCTGCGCGGCTATGACATGGACAAGCCGGTGATTTCCGCCGTCAACGGATTTTGCATCGCGGGCGGAATGGAATTTATCCAGGGCACAGATCTTCGCGTCGCGGCGGAGAACGCGAGCTTCGGCTTGCAGGAAGTGAAATGGGCGATCATCCCGGCCGCCGGCTCGCTGGCGCGATTGCAGCGGCAGATTCCGTACTGCAAGGCGATGGAGATTCTGCTGACGGGCAATCGGATCGACGCGCAGGAGGCGTGGCGCCTCGGACTCGTGAACTACGTCGTGCCGCAAGACAAGTTGATCGCGAAGGCGGAGGAACTCGCGGCGACGATCGCGCAGAACGGGCCTTTGGCGGTGCGCAAGATCAAAGAGGCGGTGCGGCGAACGTCAGGGCGTCCGTATGAAGAGGCGTTCAAGATCGAAAACGAAATCGCGCGCGAAGTCATGAAGTCCGAGGACGCGAAGGAGGGCCCGCGCTCGTTCATGGAGAAGCGCAAGCCTAACTACAAAGGGCGGTAGCGCCTACGCTCCGGCCAGTGCGCGCATCGTGTTGGGATAGTCTCGCGACGACGTTGCTGCGGGGCCGATTGGAAAGACCACGGGATGAGTGATGCCGGCGGCGCGGAATCGCGCGACGAAATCGCGGCCGGCCTTGGCGTTTCCGAACACCGCGATTTTGCGGCATGAGGCTTCCGAGATTGCCTTCGGAGCCTCGTCGCGCTTGCCGAGTTTCCACAGCCGGCGGACCTCGTCGAACTCCGCCGCGAGTCCGTAGCGCGCGAACATCTTGTTGTAGCTGTCCACGAACGCGTAACCGGCCAGCTCGCGACGGAACGAATCGACGGCTTTGTCCTCGTCCTCCGTGATGCACATACGGATGTAGATGCCGACATCGACGGCGGACGGGTCGCGGCCCGCGGCTTTGGCGCCTTCGGCGATGTGCTGCACCATCGGCGCGATTGCCTCGGGCGGCGAGTAGTTCATCAGGACGCCGTCGGCGACTTCGCCTGCCAGTCGAAGCATCGGGGCGTTTAGGCCCGCGAGATAAATCTTGGGCGGATGCGGCGCGGTGATGCGCATGCTCAGCTTGAAGTCGGACTTGTAAACTTTGCCCTGGAACTTCGAGCGGCCCTCGGTGAACAACTGGCGCATGATCGTGACGCACTCGCGCATCGCGGTGACGGGTTTGCGATACGACGCGCCGTGCCATCGCTCGACGATGATCGGACTCGACACGCCGAGACCCGCGATAGCTCGTCCGCCCGACAGTTCGTTGATAGTGAGGAAGCCCATCGCCATCGCGCCCGGCGTGCGAATCTGAATCGGGATGACTCCCGTGGCCAGTTCGGCTTTGCGCGTGTTGACCGCAAGCGCGGCGAGGCTGACGAACGCGTCGGGCCCGCTGACCTCGGCGATCCACAATGACGTGTAGCCGAGATCCTCGGCCTCGCGGATTAACGCGAGGCGGCCGGCGAGCGCGTCGGCGCCGACGCCGACGTTGGTTTGAAGTCCGAGCTTTTGATTCGATGGCATCTGAAAAATCCGTAGGAGTTTGAGTTGCGCAGATTGTGCGGGTATTCGATTATGGCTGCAAGCATAGCCCAGACGGGGGTTTTGAACGATGGCGTACTTCGATTCCGATGGCGTGCAGATTTATTTCGAGGAGCATGGCAAGGGCGAGCCGGTCGTGCTGGTGCACGGGTTTGCGTCGCGCGCGGAGCATAACTGGGGTGCGATGAATTGGTTCACTACGCTCGCGCCGCACTATCGCGTCGTCGCGCTCGATTGCCGCGGGCACGGCAAGAGCGGCAAGCCGCACGATCCAGCGGCGTATGCCGGCGCGACGATGGGCGACGACGTGATTCGGCTGATGGACCATCTTGGAATCAAGCGCACGCTGATCATGGGCTACTCGATGGGCGGGCGGATCGTCACGGGACTGCTGATGACGCATCCGGAGCGTCTGCGTGCGGCGGTGCTCGGCGGAATCGGCGCGGCATCAGGGTCGAACTTCGACCGCAAGCCGATCGTCGATGCGATGCTGGCCCAAGATACGTCCCGTATCACTGACCAGCGTGCAAAGGAGTTTCGACAGTTCGCGGAGCTTACGGGCAACGACTTGAAGGCGTTGGCGGCGTGCATGGGATCGAATCGCGAGGATTTCACGGCCGAGGAAATTGCGGCGCAGAAAATTCGCGTGCCGGTCATGATCGTCATCGGGAAGAAGGATTTGCTGGTCGGCGATCCGACCCGGCTGCGCGATGCGATCCCGGGGAGCAAGCTGGTGATGCTCGAAGGACGCGATCACATGAGTGCGCCGGGCGATACGATTTACAAGGAATCGGTTCTGGAGTTTTTCAAATCCGCGCCGGCGTAAGAAGTCCCGGCGGCTGGCGCTGCTTGCATTGGTCGGGGTGAGTGCTAGCTGATGCGCGGGGCGTTTAGGGTGCCGGTCAGGTGGTAGGGTTCCGGGCCTGGGGGGTGCGGCAAGGTTGTGAGCAGTATCCCGAGCTGCGCGGCGGCGGCGGGAGTTGTCGAAAGAGTGAATTGGATTGCGAGCTCGCTGTCGCCGGGGTCGGGTGCGAGCTGGATCGTTCCTTCGGCGGTCAGGATCAAATCGCCGCCGGTGGTCGTGAATTCTTCGATCGTCAGCGTGCCATCATCCAATGTGAACTTTGAATAGCCTTCGCCGAGACGGATCGGCGCCTGCGCGAAGGGTGACGTGAACGTCAGTCCCGCGGCGCTTAGTTCACCGTCGCCGGTTTGCGCGATGTTATCGGGCGAGAGCAACAGACTGCCGCTGCCGGAAAGCGCGCCGGCGGTACTCGCGCCGGGGATCGTCCACAACTGCTGACGCGCCAGCTCGACCGAGTCGAGGTCGTAGCTGATAGCGGTGTTGCCGCCGCTGGGGCGGATGGTGACGCTCACGACGCCGTCGTAGAGATTGGCCTTGACGCGGACGCCGGGATGCATGGTGAGCATCGAGAGGAACGCGGGCGCGATGGTGACGGCCGGGCTCTCGACGAGCAGGCCGGCGGACGCGGGCCGGGTCGAGGTCAAGCGGACATCCGACAAGCGCGCACCGAACGGAAAGCTGGCGGTCTGACCCGTGCTAGAGAACTCGAGGCCCATCGGCGCGAGGACCTTGGTGAGAGTGGCGGAGTAGGGAAAGGTGGAAATCAGGTACGCGGCGAAGAGCGTCAGGCCGACGACTACATAGCCGATGCGAACGAGACCCGGGCGCCGGATTGGCGCGGACGTGTCAGCGCGCGCATCAGGCATTCTTGGCGAGCGCAACACAGGTGAGGTCAACGTCGTAGGAATGCGTGTCCTGGGTGCGGCGCTGGATGCGAATGTTCGACACGCCGATCGGCATCGGCAGCGAATTGATGCCGTAGAGCGCGTCAACCACCTGCGAGAGACTCAGGTTGTCGAGTTTCAACTGTACGCTGTACTCGATGAAGCCGTCGGTGAGTTTGCGGTCGGAGCCGGGGGTGATCGAGCCGATTTTGTCGCGGCCGACAGTCTTGGTCATCGAGGCTTCGACAACGGAGAACAGCGAAAAATCCCTGCCCGTTGGCACCGTGCGTTTCTCGGCGGCGGCGAGGTTGGCCTTGAGCTGGGCGTACGTGCCGGCGAGCTGGCGAACCTCGATGAGATCGTTTTGCCGCTGGGTGATCTTGTCCTGGAGGCCGGAGCTCAGATCGACGATTGGCACATAGATCAGGTTGTAGATAAGAAAAATTCCGATCAGGCCGCCGGCGATTTGCACGAGGATACGTTCGCGCGGTTCGAGTTTCTGATAGCGGCCGCGCGCCTGCACCAGCATCGGATCGATGCGGGTGGCGGCCTGCTTGAGCCATGGACGGAGCAGGTCCATCACTCGCGCGCGCAGATCGTCGATCCATTCCTTAAGCATTGCGGCTATTCTTCTCCGCGATCGTTCGACGGCACGGCGTCTTTGAAATCCGCGTCCATCCGAAAATCCACTTTGCTCGGATCCAGCCGGCCTTCGCATGCGCGACCTCGATCGAGCCGAAGAAGCCGCTATGGTCGAGCGCCTCTTTCGCTTGATCGACGGTGGTGAACGAATCGGCCTGGCCGGTCACGCGCAAGCCCTGCGAATCGATCTGCACGTCGGCCATCTGGACCGGGAAGCGGGGCGGCAGTGCGCGCGACACAGCGACCAGCGTGTCGAGCGGCGAGTGAGTCAGATTGCCGCCGATCAGGTTGAGCCGCTTGTTCATCTTGATGATCCCGCTTTGCAACTGCGCCTTGGCGTCGGCCGGATCGGTTTCGCCGAGGACCGGTCCGGCGACGGCGGCGATTTGCGCATTGATCTTGCTCAACTGATGGAGATTGGCGGAGACGCCGAGCGCGAAATGAAAAACGATCATAGCCAGCAGCGCGGCGGCGAGAATGCCCGAAGTGTAGAATGGGCTGAAGTCGCCACGGATGCGTCCGCGGAACATGAACTCGCCCTGGCGGAAATTGATCAGAGGAAGCGGCTGAGTCGGCAACTCGCCCATCAGCATCGCGATGCAGGAGGAGAATTTGCCGGTGTTCGGCACCGGGCCTTCGAAGATGCCGGTGTAGTCGAACGCGCCGCCGTCGCGTACCGACATCGCGAGCGAATCGGAGAGCAGTCCACGCACCTTCGGATAGGCCGCGGCGGCGCCGGCCAGGATCACCTCGGTCTGTTCGGTTTCCTCGCGGCTGGCAAGCAGGGTCTGACGCACCGAGTTGAGAATCGGCGCGGCCGCGTCCGCCGCCACCGGCGAGCCGTCGGACGTCATCAGGCCGCCGGCCATCGAACGCATCGCGCGCGGGGTTCCGGCCAGGTCGACGAGGACGACCGACGTGGAGGATTCGTCGCCTTCGACGACAAGGTGCGCCATCGGCTTGGCGCCGTTGCCGTTTTTGGCGCGCGTGAACATCGCGGCCAGCGCGAGCGGCGCGAGCGTGACGGTCCTGGGATCGAGTCCGGCTTTATGCAGCAGATCGAGATGCTGCTGGAGATCGGTCTTGCGCACCATCGCGGCGATGACGAGCGTGTGGTCGCCCTCGCGCCCGACGCGGGCAAAGGCGACGACGCCATTGTTGACCGGAAACGGCAGATGCTCTTCGAGTGCGAAGGGAACGACCTGATGCAGACGGCGCGCATCCTTGAACGGCAGTTCGAGGATGCGCTTGACGACGCGATCCGCGGGCAGCGCCGAGATGACGATGTCGGGCTGGCCGGCCTCGACGATCAGGCGCGAGAGCGCGCCGCTCAGGTCGCCCTCGTCATCGGCGCGAACCTTGTCGTACATGCCGGTGAGCGTGAACGAGTTCCACGAGCGTTCCGCCATCGCGGCGCGCACGCGGTCGCCGACCAGCTCCAGCGCAAGTATTCGTTGAGCCATTAAACGCCCTTGACCCTAGTCCTCATGCCACGCCGCGAGTGTCCCGATGCCGGTGGTCTCGCGATGAAAGGTTGCGGTAATGATTTTGCGGGCGCCCGCATAAGTCCCGGTCCCGGTAAGCGTGAAGAACTGGCTGCGCATGTCAACGTCCTTGGACAGGAGCTGCGCCACGTCGGCGAGATCGGGCAGGTTCATGATGTCGGTCGGCTGGGTGAACGGCCGGATCGCGCGCGCGTCGAGAATCGCGAGCACCAGTTTCTGATCTTCGGTCAACTGCGGCTCGAGCGCGGCCAGCACTTGCGGTGGCGCGGTGTTGGCGTTCACTGCCGTCTCGGCCATCACGGTCAGGAACGGGCTCACGCGGTTGAAAATAGCCTCGTTGAATCCCTGGACCATCTGCAGATCCCCAATCGTCGGCATCGCGCCGTAGCGCGGCTGATATGGCGGTTTCAGTCCCAGGTAGTAATCCCCGATGCTGTTGCCACTGCCGTTGTTCGGCGTAATCCAGTCGACGATACCTTGAACCAAGTCGGGGCTCACGTCGAGCACCGTGAAAAGCCGCTGCACCTTCTGAATCGCAGCCAGGTTGGGGGCATTGTTTTGAATCATCGAGTTCAAATTGATCTTGCGGCCTTCGTCCACGATCGACAACGTGACCGTGCCGCCACCGAGCGGCATCGGAGGAAACGGCACCGCCCACGGGTCGTTCAAGGTCTCGGCCGGGGTCTGCTCTTGTTGCTTTGCGCGCGCGTCGGCCGCCAGCAGGCCGAGGCCGACGTTGATTCCCGAGCGGGCAAGGTAGCTGGAGCGCAACTCGTTGGCCTGGTTGGCGGCGGACACGAATCCGAGTCCCGAGGACATCGCGAAATCCACGACGACCAGAGTCATCAGGGCGATTCCCAGCAAGACCGCCAGCAACGCCACGCCGCGCTCACTCTTTTGCAGCCGCTTTACCATTCCTGTATCGCCATCGGCACGGTGACCTGTGTCGCGAAGTCCATCACGTGACCGCCCGGCGCCGCCATCTTTATCTGGATCGCCACCGCGACCGGCAACTGGGTTCCGCGCGGCTGACTCGAGGAGTCCCAGCTCTCGTCCCATTTCTGGCCGTCAAAGTAGCGAAAGTGGAGCGACATCACATTGTCCGCGAGCACTGTCGTTTGCTGCGCGACCGTGCTCGTCAGCAATCCGCTTTGCTGCGAGCGCTGGAGCATGTAGCAGCCGGGCTGGTCGGGATTCGCGGTCAAATTGTACGTGACTATCGACTCGGGCGTCATGCCGGTGAGCGCTTTGCGATGGCCGGCGCTGAAGGTGGACAACGTGATGGCGTCGATCGCAACGCCATTGCCCATGTGACCGCTGCCGAGCAGCGCGACGTTGCTGAGAGCGTACGGCGTCTGCACGGCATTGCGCAGTTCCTTGGTCAGTTGCCACAACAAGGAGCGGCCCTCGCGATCGACCATGAGCCGGCCCTCGGCGTGCACCTTGCTATGCGCGATCGTGCTGAACGAGCTGGCCAGCATCGTGAGGATCAGCGCCAGCACGCCGATTGCGAGCATCATCTCGATGAGCGTGAAGCCGCGCGGCGCCCGATCCGTCACAGTACACCTCCGGCCGGCGTCGTCGGAGTTGTGCCGTTCTGAGGCGCTCCGGTCGTCGTGGTGGTGGTTGTTGTATCGGGCGGAATCGGCGAATGCAGGAACTCGACGAGGCCGAAATTTTGCGAAAGGTTGGGACCGTAGCGAATCACGACCTCAACCTTGCGCACGTCGGGGAACATGCCTGACTCCTCGACATTCCGTGACCATCGGAAGTCGGGGAACTCACCGGGAAAGGCCGAATCGAAATTGCCGCTGGTGATGCCGAGATCCGGAAATCGCTCGATCTCCGCTTCAGTCATGACCGCCTGCGCGAGCATCGAGGCTCGCGTCATCTGCTGCGCGCGAATCACGGATTGCATGCTCTGATGCTGCAGTCCGAGCAGACCGAGCAGCGCGATTCCGAGGATCGCAATCGCAACCATCACCTCGAGCAGGGTGAATGCGCGCGCGCGCCGGCGAAGTGGATTCACTGCGTCATCCCCGGCGGCATCACGTCGCCGCTGACGATCGCAACCTGGCCCGTCAATGGAGAAAATTCGAGCGTCATCACGTCGCCGGAAGCGTCCTCAAGATGCACCACGGTCGCATCGACGTAACCCTCGGGATAAAAGTTGGTCGCGACCACGCCGCGATTGACGGTGCCGATTCCTTCGACCGTTACGTCGCGAATCCGTATCGCCGAGGGCAGCATCACCGGCTTGCCCGACAGGCTGTTGTCCGGCGCGAACACCGGCTGCACCGCGTAGGGATCGAGTTGCGCGGCGGCGTAGCCGTTGTTGTCGAGATCGAAGATGAGCCGCAGCACGAGTTTGTGGCCAGTAGCCTCGTCGAACATGTAAGTTGCACGGCCCGCCAGCCGGCGCGCCTGGCTCTTCAGCGCGGCCTCGCGAAATCCGCCGAGATACGGCAGCGCCAGCGTCAGCATGAGACCCATGATAAAAATTACGACCGCGAGCTCTAGCAGCGTGAAGCCCGCCGACTCGGACGACACACCGGCGCGCGCGCTCGAAGCGGCGCGGCGAAGAGTTGGCCCGGGCCGGCACTTCATGGCGTCGTCACTGCGTTTGACTGGCATCTATATCGTCCGAACTCTCGACACCGTCGGGGCCGAACGATTTCAGAACGTAAGAGTTCCCGTCGCTCTGGTAAGCGTAGGGCGTACCCCAGGGATCCTGCGGCAGACGCTCGATATAGCCGCCGCTCTCGTAGTTGGCGGGCGTGCGGCCGTTGGTCGGCGGCGTCACCAGCGCGCTCAAACCCTGATCGGTGGTCGGGTAGTAGCCGTTGTCGAGATAGTAGCGATCGAGCGCGGTCTTGATTTCGGCGAGGTCGGCTTGCGCCTTAGTCTTCTTGGCCTTGTCGGCGGCGCCGCGCAGACTCTGGACGACGATCGTCGCGAGCAGGCCGAGGATCAGAATAACCACCATGATTTCAATCAGGGTGAAACCGTCCTGATTGTACCGACGTGACTTCATCGCGGTTACCTCCGGCGCGTCTCTCATTGCATCAACTGGTTGAGCTGGAAGATTGGCATCAGCACTGCCAGCATCATGAACACGATAATAGCAGCCATCGCCAGCGTCATCACCGGCTCCAGCACGGTGGTCATCTGGCTGAGCGAGTGCGAGACTTCACGCTCGTAGTTGTCGGCAACCCGCTCGAGCATCTGCTCTAGTTCGCCGGAGCGTTCGCCGACGCGGATCATTTCGATCAGCAGCGGCGGAAACAGCCCGCTCTGCGCCAGCGTCTGCGCCATGCCGTGGCCTTCGCGGATACTTTCGCGGCTCTGCTCGACGGCGTCCTTGAGCAGAACGTTGGTCACCACGCCTTTGACCGCGTCGAGCGACGGCAGCAATTGGACGCCGCTGGCGAGCAGGGTGGCGAGAGTCCGCGCAAAGCGCGCGCAGATGATTCGAATCAGCGTCGGCCCGATGTAATACACCTTGAGAATCGCGGTGTCCCACATGCGGCGGCCGCGCGGCGTCGCCATCCCGGCGGTGAATCCCGCGACCAGCCCGACGAGCAAAAGCCCCAGCGGAATATAATAGCCGGTGACCAGACCCGAAAACGTAATCAGGATTCGCGTCGCCAGCGGCAACGCCGCGTGCTGCTCCTCGAAGATCGTTGCGACCTGCGGCACCACGTACGCCACCAGGAAAGCCATGATGCCGGTGCCGACGCACATCATGATGATCGGATAGGTCAGCGCGCCGCGCACCTTGGTCACGAATTCATTCTGGCGCTCGCTGTACTCGGCCAGCCGGTCCAGCACCGCTTCGAGCGCCGCGGCCTGTTCTCCTGCTCGCACCATCCCGATGTAGAGGTCGGAAAAGACGTCGCGATGATTGCTCAGCGCGTCGGCCAGCGACGAGCCCTCGCGCACGCGCTCGCGCACCTGCGAGAGCATCCGCTTGGTCGCGGCGCGCGACGATTGATCGCTGAGCGCGGTGAGCGCGTCAACCAGCTGCACGCCCGCGCCGAGCAGCGCGCTCAACTGCCGCGTCAGCAGAGCCAGGTCCGCCGCCGGCATCTTGCGCTTCCACAGCGAAGGCAGCCACTCGCGCTTGGCGGCAGTGCGTTCGGCGGCGCTGGATTCTTCGTTGAGGACAGTCGGGAAGATGCCCGACGCCCGTAGCTTGCCGCGCGCCGTGCGCGCGCTGTCCGCGTCAACCACGCCGTTGACGGAGCGGCCGTCGGCGCCAAGTCCTCGATAAGCAAATACTGGCATGGGTGAAAATTAAGCGGGCGCTCTAGTCGATGTCTTCCTGCGTGACCCGCAGCAACTCCTCGATCGACGTTTCGCCGCGCAGCACGCGCGCCGCGCCGTCCTGGCGCAGCAGCGTCATGCCGACGCTGGTGCATTTGCGGCGCAACGTCGCGGCGTCGGCGTTCTGCATTACCATCGAGCGTATGTCGTCGTCCATTATCATCAGTTCCTGTATCGCCATTCGGCCCCGATAGCCGGTATTGCGGCAGACGCGGCATCCTTTGGGACGGCAGACCTTGCTGCTCGGATCGATGCCCTTGAGTCCGATTCGCGCGAATTCGGTTTCGCTGGGCTGATAGGGCTCGCGGCAATCGGGGCAGAGCTTGCGGACGAGGCGCTGCGCGAGCACGGCCAGGATCGACGACGAAACCAGGAACGGCTCGATTCCCATGTCCACCAGCCGCGTCACCGCGCCGAACGAATCGTTGGTGTGGAGTGTCGAGAATACAAGATGGCCGGTCAGCGCGGCCTGGATCGCGATTTCGGCGGTCTCACTGTCGCGGATTTCGCCGACCATGATGACGTCGGGATCCTGGCGCAGAATCGAGCGCAGGCCGCTGGCAAAGGTCAACTCGATCTTCGGGCTCACCTGCATCTGGCCAACGCCGCGGAGCTGGTACTCGATTGGATCCTCGATCGTGATGATGTTTTTCTCGGGCGAGTTGATTCGCGAGAGACATGCGTACAACGTTGTCGATTTGCCCGATCCGGTCGGCCCGGTCGCGAGGATGATGCCGTGGCTCTGCCTGATCAGGCGATCGAGCCGCTGCAGATTGTCGCCCGAGAAGCCAAGATGGTCGAGGTTGATGGCTTCGACCGCTTGCGCGCGATCGAGCAGTCGCAGCACGATGCGCTCGCCGAATGCGGTCGGTATCGACGATACGCGCAAGTCGATGTCGCGGCCGGCGATGCGCAGACGGATTCTGCCGTCCTGCGGCAGCCGCTTCTCGGCGATATTGAGACCCGCCATGACCTTGACGCGCGACGTGATCGCGGGCTGAAAGCGCTTGGGCGGCGACAGCACGTCGTACATCATGCCGTCCACGCGGAAACGCACGACCATTTCTTTTTCGAAAACTTCAACGTGAATGTCCGACGCGCGATCCTTGACCGCCTGCGACAGGACGCCGTTGACGAGCTTGATGATCGGCGCCGAATCGTCGGATTCGAGCAAGTCCAGCGGCTCCGACGCCAGTTCACTGGCGACCACGTCGAGCCGCTCTTCCTGCAGATCGATCATCAGGTCCTCGGCCGAGGTGGCCGACGCCTGGTCGTACGCGCGGTTGATCGCCTCGGCAATCACTTCGGCCGGCGCGATCAGCGGATTTATCTGCGCGTCGTAGAGGATTCGCAAGTCGTCGAGCGCCTCGAAGTTGGCCGGATCGGCCATCGCGATCGTCACTGTGCCGTCGCTGCTCGACAGCGGCAGCAGACGGTTCTTCTTCGCATAATTGATCGGAATCTTCGAGACGAGCTTGGAGTCGAGCGAGTTCTCGTCGATATGGGCCTGGAACGGCAGCCGGTATTCCTGGGCGAGTGCCCGCGCCAGGCGCTGCGGTTCGAGCGCGCCCATCTCGACCAGCACGTCGGCCAGCTCCTGACCGGGCTTCTTGCGCTGGCGCGCCTTGTCGAGATCCTGCGCCGAAACCCACGAGCGGTCGAGCAGGATTGCCTCGAAACTTTTGCGCGCAGTCGCCATCAGGCAAGTCCCACGGCAGGCTCGCCAGCAGGCGTCAAGGCGCGTCGATTCAACTCATATCGGGCCATCTTTAACGACAACGACTCCCCACCGAACATACCACCATTCCCCCCGCCGGGGCTCAATTAGACACGATGGTTCTGACTAGTTGCAAGCGCGCGTTCCCCTCGGCACTAACCGGTTGCGCGGCCCCCTGGCCACCGCTAGTAATGCACCGCTCCGGGCTGCGTCTGGGTCCCACTCCCAATCGGCGGCTGGTTGATTCCCAAGCCGAGCCCGCTATGTCCCTTGGCCGGCATTGTGTGCTCGGCTTCCTGCCATGAGACGAGTTTACCCCCAACAAACTTCAAATCTAAAAACGTCCCTTTGTCGCCGTCTTTGGTCGAGGTGTACATTACCGCCGCCGCAAGGTCGTTGCTGTTGGGCTTATAGGCGTAACTCCAGACCTCGGTTTCGCCCGGCAGGTAGGTCCGGATATCGGGCTCGCCCCAGGAATGATGCACCTCGGGCGAGGTTTGGCCGACCTGCAATGAATCGGACATCCGCGTCGCCTTGATTCGGGTTCCGGCCTGATAGGCGAGGCCGCATCCGGCCAAGATGAGCGCTGCCGACATGATTGCGATGCGGGTGAAGAGCGGGAAGCGGATTTTTTTCGAGATCGGGAGACTTATCAACATACCATCCATCGGCGCGATTCTGTGGGCGCCACCCTTGTTTGTCAACGTTATGCTATAGAGCAACGGATATGAACGAGGGAGACCCCGATGGCGCGTAAGCTGACTCTGGTGAAGGGAAGGTCGCAGCGCGGCTCGCTGGTTTACGGAATGCGGATTTTCGAACCTGGCAGCCTCGCCGGCGTCGAGGATGCGCGCGTCAGCCTGGCCGACGGCACCAGCGGGCGCGTCACGATGCATCTGATCGAAGGCACGCGAGTACAAATCCGCCGCCAACTGATGCAGAGCATCGACGCGTTTTTCGAATTGCTCGACGAACAGTAATATAAAAACAATCCGGTCCCCCTTCCCGCGCGGGAAGGGGTTAGGGGTTAGGTTCCTGAAATAGCATCGACCACAAAAGCGGAGAAGCAGCATGGACCTGAAATTCATCAAGTACGAGAAGCGCAACCATATCGCCTACATCACGTTTAACCGGCCCGAGCGGATGAACGCGCTGCATCCGCCTTGTCACGTCGAGATGGACAACGTGTGGGACGATTTCGTCGCGGACAAGTCGGCGTGGGTCGCGATCGTGACGGGCGCCGGCGACAAGGGCTTCTCCGCCGGCAACGATTTGCGCTGGACCGCGGAGAATCGCGGGCAGGTGCTCGAAGGCCTACGCGCCAAAGGCGGCTTCGCCGGAATCACCGCGCGCTACGACATCTACAAACCGATCATCGCGGCGGTGAACGGATTCGCGCTCGGCGGCGGATTCGAGATCGCGCTGTCGTGCGACATCATCATCGCGGCCGATCACGCTCGCTTCGGCTTGCCGGAACCGCGCGTCGGTCTGATGGCGGCGGCCGGCGGAGTGCATCGCTTGCCGCGCCACGTCCCGCTGAAAATCGCGATGGGCATGATGCTGACGGGCAAGCACATCACGGCGGCGGATGCGCTGCGTTTCGGAATCGCGAACGAGGTCGTGCCGCTGAAGGACCTAATCCCGACGGCGGAGAAATGGGCGGCCGAGATCATGGAATGCTCGCCGCTGTCGGTTCAGGCGTCGAAGCAAGCAGCGATGGACGGGCTCGGGATACCGGTGCAGCAGGCGATCGCGAAGCATTACGATTTGCAGGCGAAGCTGTTCAAATCGAAAGACGCGATCGAAGGCCCGCTGGCATTCTCACAGAAACGAAAACCGAACTGGACAGGAGAGTAGGGCGGCGCGCGACATCTGTGCCCGTTTTGACATACTGACGAAGCGACGAACGCGAGCGCATTCTGTCATTCCGACGACGGGAGCGAACCGACGGGAGGACATGGCTTCTGGCCTCCGGACAGCTTCGCGCAAGCGAAGCCGGTACCGGTTTTGAGTTCTGAGTCACAATCGCGATGAATGAACTCTGGCTAATGCACCAGACGATCGCGGCCCTGCTAGTCGGCGCAACGACGGCGGCTTTCCCGCCAGTAGGCACGGGAGCATTCTGGACAATAGTCGCATTCTACGGCGTCATCTCGATCCTGTTCGACGACGAAACCCCGCGCGGCGTCCCCGGCATGGAATATTTCTACGCGACGCGGCCGCATCTGAAAGATCCGCAGAGTTAGCATCTCGCCGCTGAACGTGCGTCGCTCACTGATACTCGCACTCGTGATCTTCATGCTTGCATCCTCCGCACGCGCTGCGGATAACGCTGCATCCAGTTCTGCGCCGTCCTCTTTTGGCTACGGCGTCCTCGCCACGATCGAAGATTATTTCGCCAACTGGTTCGTCCGCTCCGACGCTGCCAAGGCCAGCCAACCCGACTGGCCCTCTCCTTTGATCACAGTAACGCCATTGCTCGTAGAGCAGGTGCGCTACGACCAGTACTGGGACACGCAATCGCCAAACGGGGTCGCGACGGATAATTTCAGCGGCGGCAAGGGCCTGGAGTTGATACCCGAGGGTCACACCGAGCTGTCCATCGGAATGCCGCCGTTCTTGAAGCGCACCTACCCGCGAAATACCAACGGCTTCGGCGACCTTCCTTATCTCGTGAAACTGCGCCTGCTATCCGCGAACGAAGCGAACGGCGACTATCTCGTTACCGCCTTCATGGGATTCACCGTGCCGACCGGATCGAACGTCAACGGCGCCGGTCATGCGACGTTCACGCCGACGCTCGCCGCCGGCAAGGGCTTTGGCGATTTCGACGTGCAGAGCACGGTCGGCGTGACGTTTCCTAGCGGCGGGCTGGATCGCCTCGGGATGCCGCTGGCGTGGAACACGGCCTTTCAGTATCGCGTCGGCAAATATTTCTGGCCGGAGTTGGAGACCAATTACACGTGGTTCTCATACGGACAGAACACCGGCCACAATCAACTGTTCCTGACGCCGGGCATAGTAATCGGACGGATTCCCATCAACGATCGCTTCGGCGTGACGCTCGGCACGGGCGACGAGATAGCGGTGACGCGATACCGTTCGATGAACCGCCGCTGGATAGCGTCGGCGCGCATCCCGTTCTAGGCGACCCAATCTCTTATTGGATGCCGACCGGTCCCGACGTCGCGATCTTCAGTTTCCAGTTGGCGATTTCCGGATAGTTGCTCGTGTTCAATTGATTCGTGAACGTGATCAGTCGCGCGGTGTCCGGGCCGTGCGCATCCTCGGCGCGTTGGCGCAGGTAGTAGGGCGGGATGCTTTGATAGTAGAGCGTCGCATTCACTGCGGCGGCGTTCGATGCGATCGGTATCTGGTAGCGCACGACGCTGCAGCCGCATCCGTTCTTGTAGCTCGGGTCGTCGCCCGTGCCCACCGGTGCGGTGATATCGGCGTTGGGGCCGTTGAACGATCTTCCTTGCGGCTGAATGCGATTGTCTTTGACCTTGTGATCGAGACTTAGAAAGCTGGTCGTCAGCAGTCCTCGGGGATCGGTCGTCAGTTCCTCGTAGATCTCGACCTGGCTGTCGCTGGTGATCGGATTGTCGGTCCAGAAATGAGGCTGATAGGTCTGCTGCGATCTGCTGAAAAACTCGGTCGGCAGCGGATTACCCGCGTTATCTACGATGACGCCGTCGGAATTCGTGTTGCCCGAGGCCCACAGGACGTTACCGTCGGCGTCGAGCATCTGGAAATTCAGGAAGGCGCGCCGAAAACTCACTCCCGACGGAAAGTTGTGTCCCGCCAGGTTATCCACCTGCACGTCGGCTTGTAGCACGCCGCTCGTTTCGGTCGCTGACAAAATTGTAACCGTGGCCGTGCTGGTCTGAGCCTGCGTCACTGCCTCCGCCACCGCCGTCTTCTGTCCGAAGATCTGCTTCGCCAGAGGATTCGGCAGATTGGGATCGAACTGAAATAGCCCGAGGTCGGCGCGAAACTGATCGAACATCTCGAGCGCGAACAGGTTGATCCCGAGCAGTTGATGGCGCCGATACGGCGACCGCGCTTCCAGGATCAAATCATCGTCGGGCAGGCGCGTTGACGGCCCCTGATCGGGCACGGCGGGGAAAGTGTTGTCCTCGATATTCGCGATTTTGAATTGCAGCGGATTGTCCTGGTAGCTGTCGGGCATGTGGCATTGCTGGCACGGAATAGTAATGAAGCCGCTATTGAGCCACTCGAAAAAGGTGGTTTGCTCGTACTCGGATTTCGGCGCGCCATCTTTGATTACCCGATTCCCGTTGGCGTCGAAAACCGGCAGCAGAATCGTATGGCATGACGCGCACAGGTTGGCCTGCTGGATCTGGAGACCCTGGCTCGGCGTAATCCCCTCACTGTTCTGCATCGGCAGCGGGATAACACTGTCACCGCTCTTCGCACCGGTCGGGTCGGGATCCGACGGGAACGGCCCGTACAGCTCGCTCGCCGGGCCGACCTTGAAAAGTCCCGTTTCGGTCGATGGGTCGCCGAGCTGGTCGTCCGACATGTGATGGCAGACCGCGCATGAGACCCCATCACGCGCGAGCGCGCCGTACTTCGATTTCGGATCCTGCAGCACCGCCCGCGTGAGCAATGTGTTCGGCCCGTTGCCTTTGTCGATATGAAATTGCCGCTGACCCATCACGCCGTGGCATCGAAGACAGAAGTCCTGGACGAACGCCGCGCCGTCGGCGACTCCCGCCAGATGCCCGTGTAGCGTGGATTCCGTGTCGAGCTGCGCAAAAAAGATCGGGTCGCGCCCCGCCAGTCCCATCATCGAGTATCGCCATTCGCCGTACTGCGACAGGTTCGCCGGCGCTGGACTTTGCGCGCCATAAATCATGTTGGGGACGAGGCCGGCGAGCGTGCCCGTCGCGTCGTGACACTCCGCGCATTGGTCGGCGGTGACAAACTCCTGCGGACCGCCGGCGGACTTGGCGGCCGGGACCACGTGATCGAAGGCCTGCGAGACCATGCACGGCGCCGAGCCCTTCGCCAATGGCTTGAGCTTGGCGAAGACGGAACTCGGCAAGCGGTCAACGAACTTAGGGACCTGTTCTGCCGCCGACGCGCCCGGCAACTGCCGCGACGAAACATTGTGCATATCCTCGATCATCGCCGTCGTATCCGGGAACGCGCCCGCGCCGGCCTCGCTCGGCGGATCGATATACGCTGTGCTCGAATAGGTTCCCTGATTGGCGATCGCCGACGCGTGGCAATTCAGACAATACAAACCCGCGCCGTTGAACTGGATCTGCGGTTCAGCGCATCCACCCCCCGGCAACGGCGTCGGCGTCGCGTTCGGATTGCGCGGGCTCGGATTCACCAGGTCGGCCCAATACCAGCCGTCCCACGACAGCTTCGAGTCTTTGACCATCACGGTCCATTCGGACAGCGGAGCCGTCTGGCTCTGATACTGCTCCTTCACGACGATCGCGCCGTTGGGGATCGGCCCCGTGCGGTTTTTGACGGTGATCCAGTCGAACAGCGGCGGCGAGTACCAGACCCTGACGAACGGATGCACGCCGTCGCTGGTGCGCACCTGGGCGTCATGCTGCCAGTTCTGTTTCTGGTAGCAGAGGTTGTTCATGAAGGGAGTCAGGTGAACCAGGAAATTCGGGTCCGCCGCCGGCGGCAGTGGCGCGCATGGATCATTGTTAGATGCGGAAGACGCGGAGCCGCCTCCTCCTCCGTTGCCGCACGCAACAAGGATCGATAGCGCCAGACAAACGACGCCTAACGGTATTCGCCTCAGGAGCTCGGTTCGCATGGTGCCAGTTGCTGGCAGGATGCTTGCTCAGAGGCGCGGCGTCAATCGACTCCTGCCAAACCGCCGCTCGCCAAAGAATATGTCGCGCAGGGAACTAAAAGTTTGACCAATTGTGGACGCATTCGCTTGACATGCGGCATGCACAAGATTTGGTCCGGTTGTGCTACGATTAGCGCATAGGTGATGGCATGGCGATGAATTCTGTGATCCCTTCTCCGATTTTCGAGACGCTCAGAGATTCAGAAGATACGCTGCGGACCACGCTCGCCGAGCTGGCCGAGGACAAGCGCAAGCAAAGGCCGAATATCTCCGAGCGCAAGCTGGCCGAGTATCTGGCCGATCAGATGGGCTATCGCGGCGCGAAGAACGTCGAAGCGCTGGTAGCCTCGCGCGAGCGAATCGCGAAATCACGCATGGCCGTTGGCTTAAGCAGCAAGTAGCTCCCCCCTCAATGCCCGAGGTGGCGGCCGAAGAATGCTTCGATCCGCTTCCAACTGTCTTCGGCGGCCTCGGGATTGTACGCCGCCTTCATCGGTCCGATTTTTCCGATCCACGGCAGGAACCCGTCGTTGCGGCTCATGAAGCTGTGACCTGCGTCCTCGTAAACCTTCACGTCGTGATCGATTCCCATCTCGGTCAGCAGCGTTTCGAGCCTGCGGCCCTGCGCCGCGAACATCCTGTCCTGCCCGCCGTAACCGCCGAGCACCGGGCAGACGCCGCGCAACTGGTCGGTGGATTTTGGCACGTCGCCGTAAAACGTCGCCGCGACGCCGAGCGGAGCACGCGCCGCGTACATCAGCGCGAATCCGCCGCCCATGCAAAATCCGATCACCCCGATACGCGCCGCATCGACGCCCGGCTGCTGCTGCAGGAACTTGCGCGCCGCATCGAGGTCCTTGAAGGCGTCGCCCTCGCCGCGATTCAACGTCATCAGCGTGCGCGCGATACAGACGAGCCGCATGCCGTCGCGGTCGTAGAGGTCGGGCGCGAGCGCGGCATAACCAAGATCGGCCACCTTGCCGGTGATTCGCCGGATATCATCGTTGAGCCCGAAAATCTCGTGGATAACGATCACGCCGGGGCGCTTCTGCGAATCGGACGGCGCGGCATGCGCCGCCCGCATCGGCCGCCCGCCCTCAGTGGGAAAGGTAATATCAGTAGTAGTCATCGCCAAAACCTCATTACACGGTTACTGGGTGCAGGGGTCACCCCTGCCCAAGGAAGCGTGAAACCCACGGAGGGTTTCACATCGAATAAAGTGATTTCCCCTTCCCTCACCCCCGCGAGATAGCACTGACGATCGCCGCCGTCACCTCGCCCGTCAACGCCTTCCCGCCCACGTCGCGCGTCAGCACTTTCCCCGCGCGCAGCACCGACGCCGTCGCCGCGCGAATCTTCTCGCCGGCGGCACCATGCCCCAGGTAGTCGAGCATCATCGCACTCGACAGGATCATCGCAATCGGATTCGCGACGCCCTTGCCCGCGATATCGGGCGCCGTTCCGTGCACCGCTTCGAAAATCGCGCCCTTGTCGCCGTAGTTCGCGCCCGGCACGAGGCCCAATCCGCCGACCAGTCCCGCGCACAAGTCGGACACGATATCCCCGTAGAGATTTTCGAGCAGTAACACGTCGAACGATTCCGGATGGGTCACCAGCCGCATGCAGGCCGCATCGACGATTTGCTCCTGGTACCGAATCGCGGGGTAGCCCTTCGACACGGCGCGCGCGCATTTCAGAAACAGGCCGTCCGACAGCTTCATTATGTTGGCTTTGTGAATCGCAGTGATCGATTTGCGCCGATGCGTCCGCGCGTACTCGAACGCGAACTTCGCGATTCGCCGCGACGCGCGCGCCGTGATCACCTTGATACTCTCGACCACGCCCGGCGCGATCTCGTGCTCGATTCCCGAATACAAATCCTCGGTATTCTCGCGCACCACGATCAGATCGACGTTGTCGAACGGCGTCTGCACGCCGGCAAAGTTCATCGTCGGGCGCACGTTGGCGTACAGGTCGAAGGCGCGCCGCAGATGCACGTTGATCGAACGCCAGCCCTCCGCCACTCGCGTCTCGAGCGGTCCTTTCAGCGCCACGCCGGTGCGTTTAAGCGACCTCATAAGAGCATCGGGCACCGGAGTCCCGAAGCGCCGAAACGCATTCATCCCCGCCGCCTGCCGATCCCACTCGAGCTTGACCCCGGTCGCCTCGAGCACCGCGAGCGCCGCGCTGACCACCTCCGGCCCAACGCCGTCTCCCGGAATCAACGTGACCGCGCGCTTGCCCGAAATTTTCGTACGTGTCGTTTTCCTAGAACCCATCGATTGTTCTTTTCTTTTCAAAATCTCAACTGTGCCCGCCGCTCCTCCGTCCTACCTCTCCTTGTCCGAGGAGAGGTCGCCGCGAGCCGAAGGAGCGCGGCGGGAGAGGTGCAACGCAAGGCAACATATCCACTCACGACCACACTCTCGAAGCCAGACACTGGTTCCGCCGTCCTGCGCTGCACCTCTCCCTAACCCTCTCCTCGGACAAGGAGAGGGCACTGGACTAGGAGATTCAGCAGCACTCAGTAATTCACCAGCCCGATAAAAACGTCGCTGACGTTGGTCCCGGTCGGCCCCGTGACGAACAGTCCACCCGACGCTCGAAAAAAATTGTACGCGTCGTTGCGAGTCAACGCTGTCGCCGCGCCGACCCCCGCGCGATCGCCGTCCGCGACCGTGTCCGGCGACGCGAATGCGCCCGCGGCGTCGGTCGGCCCGTCGATTCCGTCGGTGCCCGCGAACAGTGCCGCGATTCGCCGCCCGCGCCCGATTCGCGCCAGCTCGATTCCCATCGCGAGTGCGCATTGCTGCGCGCGCCCGCCCTTGCCGCCGCCGCGCACCGTCACCACCGGCTCGCCGCCCGCGACGACGCACACCCGCTCATCCGCGATCCCGCGCAGATACTCCGCGAGCGCGCGCCCGGCGTCATTGGCCTCGCCGTGCAGGCCTTTCCATCGATGCGGACGATACCCGAGCGCAGCCGCGCCCCGCTCTGCGCCTTCGAGCGCGAGGTCGCTGTCGCCGACGATAACGTTGGTCACGCGCTCGAGGATTGGATCGTTCATCTTCACCGTCGGGCCGATCTCGCCCGCCACCGCCCGCTCGAGGTACGCGCGCGCCGCCTCCGGCGCGCGCCCCCACACGCTGCGCCGCTTCATCACCGCGACCGCGTCGCCGAAACTACTCCAGTCGCCCGCGGTCAGCCCCGATCCGATCGTCGCCAGGTCGTTGCCGGGCACGTCGGAAATAATCAGCCCGAGCACGCGCGCGCCCCCGCAATGGCGCAACAGTCGCCCACCTTTGACAGCCGAGAGATGCCGCCGCACGATATTCACTTCGCGAATCGACGCGCCGGCTTTGAGCAGCGCCTGGTTGACCGCAATCTTATCGGCCAGCGTGAGCCCTTCCGCCGGCCGCGCGAACATCGCGGACGCGCCACCGCTGATCGCGACGATCACCAGGTCGTCCGCCGTCGCCCGATGCAGCATCGCGCACGCCACCTCGACGGCCGCCTCCGACGATTCGTCGGGCACCGGATGACCCGACTGTACGATTCTTTTCAGTATTAAGGCCCGCTCCGATGTCGCGGCGGAGTGTTTTGGAACCACCACGATGGCATCGACGATCCGGTCACCGATTCTGCGTTCGATTTCGCTCGCCATCGCGCGCGACGCTTTGCCCACCGCGAGCAGCAGGATTCGCGACGCGCCCGCTATCAAATCTGGAACCCGGTCCGCACCCGGACAATCGCCGTCCATCGCGCGCCCAACAAGCCGCCCCGGCTCGACCGCCGCAACCGCCGCCCGATAGATCTTCTCGAGGTCGGCCCTCTCGGCGTTCTGTGTCATCGTGCGGTCATTCTCAAATCCGGTCCCCCTTCCACCAGGGGAAGGGGGTTAGGGGTTAGGTTCCGCGCGCGCTTCGCGCGCACTCGGTCATACTGCCAAAGCGGCGCGAGCGCATTTGCCGTCACCTGCCGAGGTGCGCCCCCCGGTGTCATTCTGCCGAAGCGAGCAACGCGACGTTCTTGTGTCATCTCGACGAAGTGACAGTGCAAGCGCATTTGTTGTCATCCTGACGAAGCGAGCAACGCGAGCGGCAGGAAGGATCTCGGACAGCGGCGCGCAAGCGCCGCCGGTTCCGGTCTCCGAAATCGCGCAGCGCTCTTTTCCCAGCGCATCGCTCACCGTCAACCCTTCAGAACACGAATCTTCCCCGACGCCTCCGCCACCAGCACCACATCGCACATCCCGATAAACAACCCGGTGCCGACCACACCCGGAATCGCAAGCAGGTCGCGATCCAGCCGCGCCGGACTCGCGATCTTTTTCACCGCGCAGTCGAGAATCACGTTGCCGTTGTCGGTGATGAATTCCTTGCCGTCCTTCTCGCGAACGCGCGGTTTGATCCCCATCGCTTTGATCTTCGCGCTCACGAGTGACACTCCGAACGGCACCACTTCCACCGGAATAACCCCGTGGTCGCCCAGTCTCTTCACCATTTTCTCGTAGCCGACCAGCACGACCAACCGCCGCGACGATGCCGCCACGATTTTCTCGCGCACGAGCGCACCGCCTAATCCCTTGATCAGATTGAGCCGCGGATCGACCTCGTCAGCTCCGTCAACATCGATGTCGATTTTCCCGGCCTGCTCGAGCGTGACGATCGGAATTCCCACCGACCGCGCCAACTCCTCGGCCGGCGAGGATGTCGGCACTCCCCGGACTTCGATTCCGCTGGCTCCCAGAGCCCGAATAAACGCACTAGCCGCCCGCCCAGTCCCGAGCCCAATCGTATGCCCCGGCCTAACAAACCGCAGCGCATACCGCCCCAGCGCCTCCAGCGATGCTTCATTAGCCGGCATCTCTATTCGGACTCGCGGCGACGGTCGCGGCGCATCGCGGCGAGGTCGCCCTCCCAATGGAGTTTGCCGCGCGCGGAGCGAAGCAGGTTCTCTTGCTCGCCCTGACGCACCATGATCTCGAGCGCCATCTGGACGGTCGCGCGCTTCGTGCTCGTACCCGACACGCGCATCGCACGCTTCATCAACCCATCGTCGATATCAATCGTCGTCCGTACCAGTGTCACCCGATTCCTCGATTCGTGTTTTGTTCGCCTGCCATAAAGGACGTTTCACGTGAAACCTTTTCGCCTGGAAAACTCAGCAAACGCGGCCCCTTCTGGAAGAAAAAAGCGAAACTCGCGACGCCCTACGGCTTGCCGTCCCTCAGCAGTTGCATGAACTCCTGACGCGTCTCGTGGTTCGTTCGGAACACGCCCAGCATCGCTGACGTCGTGACGAAAGAGTTCTGTTTCTCGACCCCGCGCATCCGCATGCACAGATGCTCGGCCTCGAGCACCACGGCGACGCCGAGCGGATCGATCTCCGACATCAACGTCTGCGCGATCTGCGTCGTCAGCCGCTCCTGCACCTGCAGGCGCCGCGCGTAGATCTCAACCATCCGCGCCAGCTTCGAGATTCCGACGATCTTGCGATTGGGCAGGTACGCGACGTGCGCTTTGCCCATGAAAGGAAGCAGGTGATGCTCGCACAGCGAATAAAAATCCAAATCCTTGCACAGGATCATTTCCTGGTAATCTTCTTCGGCAAACAGTGCGCCGTTGATCGCTTCCTTGGGATCCTTGGCATAGCCGCTGGTGAGGAACTCGTAAGCCTTGGCGACGCGCGCCGGCGTCCGCTCGAGTCCTTCGCGATCCGGATCCTCGCCGATATGCCGCAGGATGACGCGGACCGCGTCTTCGAGCTTGGCGGTGCCGGCCGCGCCATTTTTGTCGTTGCCGATTTTCGCTCGCGAACCATTTGCCAGGGTACGGTTCATTTACCGATCTCCTTGCGCCAGCGGCTGAATTCAAGTGCCAGCTCGATAGCGAGTGACGGACCGCCGCCGCTCATGATGATGAACCCGGCGGCGTCGCGAGCCAACGACTTCATCAGCGCCAGGTTCTCCCGGATCGAGATCGCGCGCACCTCTTCTTCGCTCATCCCGCCGAATCTGTCCAGATGGCTGCGCGCGCCGCTCAGGTCCTTCACGCGGTCGATCAGGTAAGTCGCCATCGCCGCGCGCTTGACCGGGAGGATTCCGAGCATCGTCTTGATCCCGAGGCTGTTGGCCTTCGCGACGAAGTGGCGTCCGGTCTCGGCGTCGAACACCGGCTGCGTGATCACGAAGCGCGCACCGGCGGCGGCCTTGCGCTCGAGCAGCTCGAACTCGCGCTCGATGTTTTTTCGATTCGGATTCGCGACCGAACCCGCGAGAATCGACGGGAGCGCCTTCAACGGCGGCTTGCCCTCGCCGGTGTCGCCGCGATTCAGCGCACCGACCATCGCGAGCAGCGCGTACGCGTCGATATCGTGCGAGACGATCGCCTTGCCGTCGGCATCGGGCGGGATTTTGTCGCCGTTGAGCGCGACGACGGCGTCAATCCCAATTGCCGCCGCGCCCAGCAGATCGGATTTCAGCGCGAAGCGGTTGCGGTCGCGGCACGAGACGTTCAGCACGACCGGAATTTTCAGGCGCTCCTTAATCGCCGCGCCGAACACCAGCCCCGACATCTTGACCTTGCCGAGCGCGTTGTCGGTCAGGTTGATCGCATCGACATGCCCCGCCAGCGCGCCAAGCTGCCGCAGCAGCGGGCCAGGATTGATTCCGCGCGGGGGCGAGACTTCGAGCCATAGCGCGGGCGCGGCGGAGTTCAGGCTGTCGAGGATTGAGGGCAACGGATTTCTCCGCGGACGCGCGAGTTCAGGCGTCTGGCGTCACGCCTGGCGGCGCTCGGTCGCTTTGACCTTCTGATATTTGCGGTAGTCGTAGCCGGTCGCCATCGCCATTAGCAGCGGTTCCATCCCGCCGTCGCGCTCACGGCGTAGCACGCGCAGGCGATCGAAGAACTCGCGGAAGTCCTTGTCCACGCGATGCTTGCCGTCCACCGGCGACAGAAAGAAATCGTGCAGGCGGGTTACGGTGAAGCGCAGCGATGAAAACCGCAGCTCGTTGGGAAACGCATCCCATTCCGCGAGCGACAGCGTGCGCACCGACTCGTAGCCCGACAGCAGCCAACGGAAGCGGTCGAGCGAGTAACTGCCGTTGACGAAGCACAGCGCGTTGACCGCCGTCGCGATATCGAAAATAAACTTGCCGCGGCAGGCCGCGTCGAAATCGAGCATCGCAGTCAGCTTCTCGCCGCGGAACAGCAGGTTGTCCGAGAAGATATCGCCGTGAATCACGCCCTTGGGCAGCTTGCCTTCGAGGTACCGCGTCAGGTACTCGACCTCGTCGTCGAGCGTGCGGCAAATCTTGCGGAAGTAGTTCGGCAGCCGGTTGCGCACGGTCAGGTACAGGTCGGCGATTCGCTCGAAGCTGAAGCGGTTGTCGATGCCTTTCTTGTAGGCCTTGCCGATCACGTGCAGGTCGCCGAGTGCGTGGCCGATCGTTTCGAGCTGGCTCGGCTTGAGGCGCGCGGGCGCCAGCACCTTGCCTTCCTGGTACTTGAACAGCGACACGCAGCGGTTGTTGAAGTTGCGGTAGAAGCGCCCCATCCGATCCTGCATCGGATGCGGGCACGGGAACGCATGCTTGCGCAGGAACGACAGCAGGTCGATTTCGCGCTTTAGCTCGTTCTCGCCCTTGACCTCGTCGATCCGCAACAGGAATTTGCCCTTGGCCGCTTCGAGCACGTAGTTCGAGTTGACCGAGCCTTCCGGGATGCCGGCGGCGCTGGAGACGCGCCCCAAGCCGTAGTCGTCGGCGAGCTCCTTGAGAAACGGTTTGCTTAACTCGGTGTAAACGGCCATAGGAACGTGGGCGCGATCAATTGAGGACTGTCAGCCCGCCAAGTCTAAAGTGTGACTGGCACCTCGTCAACTAGGGGCCGCGAAACCCTTGTAAAATGAGGGTTTGGTGAATTCTTGAATACGGTCAACTACAGCCGCGGCGATGTCCAAGTTGCCTCAAGCATCGAGCGCAGCTAAATGAATCCCATGCCTACATCCAAAAAAGCCGCCACCAGGACTCCAAAGAAATCTGCAACCGCGCCGTCGAAGAGCGCCAGCGCCGCGCTGCAAGGAAAGAAGGCGCCGGCCTTCGGGCTGTTCGACGCCGGTGGAAAAAGCGTCGCGCTCAAAGATCTGATCGGCGCGAACAATCTCGTGCTCTATTTCTATCCCAAGGACATGACGCCCGGATGTACGATCGAGGCGTGCAGCTTCCGCGACAACATCGCACCAATAAAAAAGCTCGGCGCGAAAGTCGTCGGCATCAGCGCCGACTCGACCGACTCGCACGGCAAGTTCATCGCGAAGCACGAGCTGAACTTTCCGTTGCTCGCCGATCCGGGCAACAAGGTCTGCAAGCTCTACGGCGTGTACAAGATGAAGTCGCTCTACGGGCGCGAGTTCATGGGGATAGAGCGCACGACGTTCATCGTCAACAAAGCGGGCATCGTGCGGAAGGTGTTCCCGAAGGTGAAGGTGAACGGGCACACGGAGGAAGTGATCGAGGCGCTGAAGGCGATCGCGTAAGCCTTCACCAACGACGACAATCTGATCCTCGCCTCCTCCGTTCGTTGGAGGAGGCCGCCACGGGTCCGCGCGCGGCGGGTGGAGGACCTAATTTTCTGAATTTCTGGTTGGCGTTCGCGTCCGCATCGGAACCCACCGCGCTCCAGACATTAGCGCGGCACGTTTGTCCTCCACCCTAACCCTCCTCCAACGTAGGAGGAGGGAACCGGATTTACGAGGCGGCGGCGCGGGTTGTGTCGAGCAGGTTGTCGCGCAGGAAGGCTCGGAGTTCGGGCTCGACCTGTTTGCCGAGATCGTGCGACGCCTGCGGGAAATAGTGGGTCTCCACTTTCGCGCCGCGCTCGCGCAATGCGTCCGCCAGCTTCACCGCCTGCATCACCGGCATCCGATTGTCCTGCTGGCCGTGCATGATCAGCACGCTGCACTCGAGCTTCGGCGGCAGATGCGCCATTACGCTGCGCTCCTGCAGTATCCGCTTACTCGGCCATACTTCGCGCAGAATAGACAGCTTGGTGCGCAGCGGCGCAGTCGGCCATAGCGACAGCGGATCGTAGCAGCCTGATTCGAGGATCAGCGCGCGCGGGCGCGAGTCGTAGTCCATCAGCAGGCCCGCCGCGACTGCGCCATGACCAAGGCCCCAGACCGCGAGCCGCGACGCATCAACGTCGTCGCGTCCCGCCAGCAGGTCGAGCGCCTTGCGCGACGCCAGCACCGACCCCTCACCGACGAAGCGGCTCGGCCCGGACGAATTGCCATAGCCCGGGATATTCACGCAGGCGACCTGGATACCCATCGCCGCGATTCCCTGGCTCATCTTGACGCACTGATCGACGTTGCCCTCGCCGCCGTTGAGCACGAGCAGGCCGGGGCGCCGTCCCAGTTCGGCGCTGCGCGTCAGGTAGCCCTCGATATGGTAATTCTTGGGGCCCTGTGCGACGTCGAAGTTGAACTGATCGACATTTTTGTAATTCGACGCAATCGATCGACCGGGAATATGGCACGCCATCGTCGAGACGGCGAAAACCAACGCGACAACAGAAAGTTTCGACAATCGTCGCGCGGTGGATGGAATCATATTCAATCGTGAACGAGCGGAGGGGCTCGGCAAGTCGTCTGACATCGGCCCGTAATGTACTCGCATTGCCGGTACTTTAAAACAGGCTGGGGTTGCGCGCGCGACACGCCGCATTGAATCGCATCGAAGTTTGACCGATACTGCTTGATTCACAAGCGCTATATTTAATTTACGGCGCAATTTAATTCGGGAAAAGCAATGGCATCGCAGGCACAATCGGCTTCTCAAGCATCGGCCGCAATCGATTTCGACAAAAACGGCGGCGTCGTCGCCGCGATCGCAGTCGATCATCTGAGCCACCGCGTGCTGACCGTCGCCTACATGAACCGCGAGGCTTTCGACGAAACGGTGGCCACCGGCCGCGCGTGCTACTTCTCGCGCTCGCGCAACAAGCTGTGGCGCAAGGGCGAAGAGTCGGGGAATTTTCAAATCGTGCACGAGATTCGTCTCGACTGCGACGGCGACGCGATCGTGGTCGCCGTCGAGCAGCGCGGCGACGGGGCCGCATGCCACGAAGGGTACGAGTCGTGCTTTTTCCGCAAGCTCGACGGCGGCGCGTGGAAGATCGTCGAGCAGCGCAAAGTCGATCCCGCCAAGTACGGCCCCAATTACGGGCATCAGCCGAAAAAGTCGGCCGGTTGATCGAACATGGCTGACCAGATTCTGAAATTCGGCATCCCCAAGGGCAGCCTCGAGGAGCAGACGCTCGAGCTGATGCGCAAGTCCGGCTGGCGTATCACGGTCGGTTCGCGCTCCTACATCCCGACCACCGATGACCCGACGCTGAGCTGCCGCATTCTGCGCCCGCAGGAGATGCCGCGCTATATCGCCGACGGCTCGCTCGACGCGGGCATCACCGGCAGTGACTGGATCGTCGAGAACAACGTGACTCTGCACCAGGTCGAGAGCTTCATATATGCCAAGGCGACGCTGACGCCCTCGCGCTGGGTGCTGTGCGTGCGCAACGACTCGCCCGTCAAGCGGCTCGAGGACTTGCAGGGCAAGCGCATCGCGACCGAGCTGGTGCAGTTCGTCACGCGCGTCCTGGCCGAGCGCAAAATCAAAGCCGAAGTTGAATTTTCATGGGGCGCGACCGAGGCCAAGGTCGCCGAAGGCATCATCGACGCCGCCATCGACGTGACCGAGACCGGCTCGTCGCTTCGCGCCAACGGACTGCGCATTGTCGAGGAGTTACTCATCTCGAATCCGGTGCTGGTGGCCAATCCGGCGGCATGGGCCGACCCGTGGAAGCAGGCGAAGATTCGCCAGCTCGGGGTCCTGATTCGCGGCGCGCTCGATGCGGAGAATCGCGTCGGTATCAAGATGAACGTCGCGAAGGAAAATCTCGAAAAAGTGATCGCAATTCTGCCGTCGATCACCGCGCCGACGATCTCGCATCTCTATGCATCCAAGGCGCTAAAGGGAGTCGAATGGCTGGCGGTCGAGACGGTGATCGCGGAGCAGACGGTGCGCGAGCTGTTCCCGAAGCTGCTCGAAGCGGGCGCGGTGGGAATCGTGGAATTCCCGCTGAATAAGATTATCGGTTAGCGGTGGCGGCGAAAGGAGCGCTTCGCGATTTCAAAACCGGAACCGGCTTCGCGTGCGCGAAGCTGTCCGAGGTCCGTTCCTCCCGTCGCTGGCGCTCCCGTCGTCAGGATGACGGAGCGGCTCGCGTTGCTCGCCTGGTCAGAATGACACAAGAAAGTCGCGGTGCTCGCTTCTGTTCGGGATGCCAACCTTGGGTCTCTGGTTCGCGCCTCGCGATTGTGGCACAACAAGAACACTCACACGGAGGTCGCAATCATGGGTTTGCCCAACGGAGTGCATCACCTCGCTATCTGCACCAAGGACATCAAGAAGCAGATCGATTACTTCTCGCAAGTCGTGGGGATGGAGCTCGTCGCGCTCTACTGGATGCATGGCGTCGAGAACACCTTCCACGGCTTCATGAAGCTGAGCGATAGCTCGTCGATCGCCTTCGTGCAGCATCCCGATATCGCCAAGATTCAGCCGATCAAGGGCGTCTCGCATGCCGGGCACACTTCGCAGAATGTCGCGGCGGGAGCGATGCAGCATCTCGCGCTCAACGTCGATACATACGCCGACCTGATGGCGATTCGCGATCGCGTCCGCTCGCACGGGCACTGGGTGATGGGCCCGCTCGATCACGGTTTCTGCAAATCGATCTACCTGGCCGCGCCCGAAGGCATCATGCTCGAATTCTCGACCTCCGAGGGCGGCTCGATCGACGCGGAAGCGTGGATCGATCCCGAAGTGCAGGCGCTGGCGGGAATCAGCGCGGATGAGGTCGAGAAGTACAAGCATCCCGCGGCGTTCGAATCGAAGGACGGCAAGGTCGCGCAGCCGAAGCCCGATCCGTCGAAACCGCTGATGGACTTTCCGCCCGACGATCGCATCTGGACGATGAGCGACGAGGAAGTGACACGCCGCATGAGCGAGACGACGCCGCCGGTGCAAAAAAAGCCCAAGGCGGCATAGCGGCGACCATCCTGTCCGAACAGCGTTCGTCCAACTCGAGCCGCGCCCACGTGGCTGTTGAGCTATTCCGCGGACGGCTGGAACACTATCTCGACGCGATCGAGGTAGCTGAGCAACTGGCGCGCAAGCGTCGTCACTGCGCCGTCGTCGCGAAGAGCGGCGGCATGCTCGAGCGCGCGCCCCATCTCGGTCATCGAGTCGAAGCCGTAGCTGCCGCCTTCGCCCTTGATCCGATGCGCGACGCGGCCGATTTCGGCATAGTCGCGCCGCGTCACCGCTTCGAAAATCGCCTCGATGTCGGCGCGTTTGTGCGTCATAAAACCCGGGATCAGGTCGGATAGATCCCGATCCACTTCCACTATTACCCGGTCCGGCATGGTTCCTCCTTTGGATTGGCAACGTTCGTTCGGGCGTCATTTGATGGCGCCGCTTCGACCGCGTCGCGGATAGCGTCGAGCAGCGTCGATTTTTTGACCGGCTTGGTTACGTGCGCGTCGCATCCGGCCTCTTTCGAGCGATAGACGGCCTCTTCGAGCGCCGACGCCGTCAGCGCCACGATCGGAGTACGGTGGCGACCGTTCATCACTTCCCAGACCCGGATCGTGCTGGTCGCTTCGTAGCCGTCAACGATCGGCATCTGGATATCCATCAGCACCAGGTCGAAGTTGCCGGCGATGAATTTGTCGATCGCCTGCTGGCCGTCTTCGGCCTCTTCGAGATGGTAGGGCGTTTTCTTCAGGTAGGCCCGGATCAACGCTCGGTTGTCGCGCGAATCGTCGGCCATGAGAATTCTGAGCGGCCGATTGAGTAGTGCGGACGGAGCCGACGGCGCGATTGGCGGCGGCTCGAAGTTGTCGCCGTGCGCGTCGATTCGCACTCCGGCGGATGCTCGCGCGACCGCCGCGAACAGTTCAGCGCGGCGCACCGGCTTGACAATGTAGTTGTCGATGCTGAGCGCACGCAGGCGCGCGACCTCGCAGGTCAGGTCGTTGGTGGCGAGCATCATCACGACCCGCGGCGGACGCTGCCCACCACTCACCAGGTATTCGGCGACCTCGAATCCTACCTGCAGCGGCATCGTGCCGTCTATCAGCACGACCCGGAAGCGTGACTGATGCGCGCCGTCAGCGCGAAGTTCCGCGAGCGCCCCGGCCGCCGACGACGCCTGGATCACCTGCGCGCCTCGCGCGGTCAGCAATTCGCAGACAATCGCGCGACTGTCGGTGTTGTCATCAACCAGGAGTATTCGCACGCCCACCAAAGAGAGGTCCCGCGCTGGTGACGGCAGAGGGTTTGCGATCCCGAATTGCGCCGTGAATGAGAACGCGCTGCCCGCGCCCGGTTCGCTGACGACTTCGACCTTGCCGTGCATCAGCGCGACCAGCCGCGACACGATCGCCAGGCCGAGCCCGCTGCCGCCGTATTTGCGCGAGGTCGAAGAGTCGGCCTGGCTGAACGGGTGGAACAACAGATGGCGTTGGCCGGCCGCAATGCCAATTCCGGTGTCGGTCACGGTGAACTTGAACATGGCCGCGGTGGCCGCGGCCGCCTCGACCGACACCAGCACCTGTCCAGTCCGCGTGAATTTGATCGCGTTGCCGACCAGGTTGATTATGATCTGGCCGAGTCTCAACGGATCGCCGAGCACGAGGTCGGGGAGGCCGGGCGCAAACCGCA
Source organism: uncultured delta proteobacterium (assembly GCA_963711565.1). GTDB lineage: Bacteria > Desulfobacterota > Binatia > Binatales > Binataceae > Binatus. Next base: position 926,999 of record CAVQEQ010000004.1, read on the forward strand.
CCATCAGCTCGAGGCCTTTTTCATGCGCGCGAAGCGCCAGCGTCTCGAGCGCCTTCTCGACGGCGTCTTTGAGATCGAATTCGACCGCCTCGAGGCTTATCCGCCCGCTCTCAACCTTGGCGAGGTCGAGGATGCCGTTGATCAATGCGAGCAGCGCGTGGCCGTTGCTGATGACGGTGCTCAAGTATCTTCGCTGCTCGTCGTCGAGCGCGGTCTCCATCAGCTGATCGGCCATCCCGAGAATCGAATTCATCGGCGTGCGAATCTCGTGCGACATGCTCGACAGGAACTCCGACTTGGCCCGCGACGCCGCCAGCGCCGCCTCGCGCGCGGCGACCAGTTCGCGCCGGGTCAGCTTGAGGTCCGATATTCCGCGCGAAATGGTCAGGCAGCAGAGTTGTCCGTGCAGCTCGAGGTTCAGCGCCGAAAGGAGCACCGGCTGCTCGGTGCCGTCCTTCATGCGGAACGCCACTTCGAGGTTGCGGACCTCGTTGGTCCCGAAGAGTTGATCGCTGAACGCGATCATTTCGTCGGCATGAATCCACATGTTGAGCTCGCTGAAATGATGGCCGACGGCCTCTTCGCGCGAAAACCCGGTCGTCCTGACGAACTCCCGGTTGACGTCGATGTAAATTCCATCGACTCCGTTCAGCGTCATGCTGTCCAGATTCACGTCGAACAGTCTGCGGAAGGTCTCTTCGCTGGCGCGCAGCCTGGTCTCGACGCGTTTGATCTCCGTGATGTCCCGCGTCATCGAGATCACGCACCGCTCGCCGTTGACTTCGACCACGGAAGCCGAGATGAGATACATCTCGGGCGTCCCGTCCTTGCGGCGCTGCTGGATTTCCATGTTCTTGACGCGGCCGGTTCGTTGAATGGTGTCGATGAACAGTTCCATTTCCCGCGCGCTCGGCCACATCTGCAGACCAATCACGCTGGCGCCGAGGACGTCGGCGCGGGTGTAGCCCGCGACCAGGTAGTCGTCGTTGACCGCGATGAAACGTCCGTCGCTAAGGCGGTTGACTGCGATATTGTCGGGTGAGGCCTCGAAGATCGTGCGCAGCATCGACTCGCTGGCTCGCAGCCGGAGGTGATCGCGCTCGCGCTCCGCCTGCCAGCGCGCGTTCCACGGCAGCAGGGTCCCGGCGCCGAAGAAAAACAACACGAGCGACGCCACCAGCATGTAGCTGTCGCCGTTGATCACCGCGATAGACGCCGTGCACGCCAGTATCGACGAAAAGAGGATCAGCGTGATTGCCCGCCAGTTCCGCATCGCGCGCGGCGACAGCGTCGCGGCGAGCGCAGCCAGGCCAAACGACATGCTCGCGATGTGCAGCGGCAGCGTGATCGAAAACGTCGGCGGATACTCCGCGCGATCGAGCATCGTGTATCCAATTTGAAAAAAGATTATCGCCAATGAGCACGCGCGCAGTATCGGCGAAACCAATTCCGGACTGCCGTCGGCGCCCGTCGCGAGCGTCACCGTTTGGCCGGGACTATTCGCCGGTCCGACTGCGACAGCGTCGGTTATCGGATCGCAGGGAGGGCGGGCGGCCGGCGCAGCCGTGCCGTTGTGTGAGCGCCGCGGGCCAAGTCCCAGGCCCTCGGCGGGCGGATCGATCTGAGGGTCCACACATCAACAGCAAGCAAGTCCAATGCCCTGATGAGGCATGGCAACGACCTGCTATTGCCGTCCGACGTTGGCTTCTGTCGTCGAATTTCTGCGATGTCGCAGAGGGTGTCCCAGAATGCTTTGGCAGCGAGCGCGACACGGGAACCGAACGCGCGTCAGCCGCTCAGCGCTATCTCGAAATCCTCGATCAGGTCGTCGCTCGATTCGAGGCCTACCGACAGCCGGATCAGGCCGTCGGCGATTCCTGCCCGCGCACGCTCGGCGGCCGACATTCCAGAGTGCGAAGTCGTCGAGGGCCGCGTGATCAACGTCTCGACGCCGCCGAGACTCGGCGCGCTGATCGGTATCGTCACGCGATCCATGAAGCAGCCAGCCGCGTCGAGGCCGCCGTCAAGCTCGAAGCTCAGCACGCCGCCGAAGCCGTCGAACAGTTCGCACGCGCGCAGGTGATTCGGATGGCTCTCGAGGCCGGGATAGTTCACCCGCGCAACCGCGCGATGCTGCTCGAGCCATCGCGCAATCTTCAGCGCGCTCTCGTTCTGATGGCGCACGCGCACCGCCAGCGTTTTCATCCCGCGATGCAGCAGGAAGCATGCATGAGGATCGAGACTGCCGCCAAGATGGTTCTGCGTGTGCTTGATGCTCTCCACCAGGTCCGCGCGTCCGATCACTGCGCCGGCGACGATATCGGTGTGGCCGTTGAGATACTTGGTCCCGCTATGCAGCGACAGGTCGAAGCCGATTTCGGCGGGGCGAAAATTAATCGGGCTCGCGAAGGTGTTGTCGATGATCGAGACCAGCGCGGTCTCCGCCGCGAAATCCACCGCAGCCTGCAAGTCGCTCACCTGCAGCAGCGGATTCGACATCGCCTCGAAGTATATGGCCTTGGTGTTCGGGCGAAGCGCCTCGCGCCAGGTGGCAGGCTCGTCGCCGTCAACGAAATCGACCGACAGCCCGTAGCGCGGGAACTCCTCGACGAAGAGATCGTGCGTGCCGCCGTAAACGCAGTCCTGCGCGAGCAGGTGCCCGCCGCCGGCGAGGACAGTCAGGAGAGTCGCCGATATCGCCGCCATCCCGCTCGTCGCGACCAGCGCCGCTTCCGCGTTTTCGAGCGCGGCGAGCTTGGCGTGCAGCACCGCGTGATTGGGAGTGTTGTTGAGCCGGATGTAGCGCAGGTCGTGATAGCTGGTTTGCCCCGCGTACTCGTAGGTCGAGGATTGAAAGATAGGCATCGTCACCGCGCCGCCGATCAACGGCTCCGGCTCGCCGGCATGAATCAGCTTGGTGTCGAGTCCTTTGATAAGTCGCGCCATTGGTTCCGCTCTCCGCTGCCACGACATTTATCACCCGGCGCGTCAGGGAAAATAGGTGTCTCTTCCAGTGGGGCGGGCCGCCGTGCCCGCCGCCGACCGGCTCGAACTTCTTCCCCGGGCAGCTCAGCGTCGCCGGGTTGAGGGTTCTGTTTTATGCAAATAGGTCGTGAACCCATCGGCTGGAGGCGCGATCGAGTTTTGCATCATGATCAAGCTGATTTGTCCCCGATGGTATTCGCCGTGAACTGTCACGTGCATCAGCATTTCTTCGCGTGACATGCGGCCCGGCAGGCCATCGGTAAAGGCAAAGTCGATACGCTCGGCCAACTGTGTTTCATCAAGACCTGAAACATAGTTGAGATACCACTGATCGCTGGTTTTGATCGCCGCGGACAGTTCTTCCAGCGATGGCGCCTGGCCTGGGTTGGGCGTCGTGTATCCGTGCTCGGCTCGCCGCAAGTTCGCAGCGAAGATGCGGTCGACAGCATAAGTGTGGTTGAGGACTCTGACGGCGATCTCCTTTGCAGGAGAGGCATTGTCAAATTGTCGCATTGCCGCAAGAATCTCGACGTTGGCCTTTGCCTTGTAGTTGAATACCCGTTCAAGCGTGCTGACTTGATCCATGTTCTTTCTCCCAATCCAGGTAATCACGCCATGCCACGACATTTATCATTCGGCGCATCAGGGAAAATAGGTGTCGGCGGGCTTGCCATCGACGCCGGCGACGTTGCCCACGACGGGTCCTTCGCCGGGGGTCGCTACGCGGCCGAAGAGCGCTGCGGTTTGATCGCTATATAGTAGATGCCAGCGCGGGTCGTTCCTGACGAGGTCGGCTCCCTTGGTCTGTACGCCCATCAGCACGTAGTCGTGCGGATACGCGTCGAGCAGGGCCGCGGAGCCTTCCATCCCATAGAAGAATCTCGCGTAGTCGCCTTCCTGCTTGTCGGAATAAACCAGCTCGCCGCGCGGGTCGATATAAACCTTGAACGCGTCGCCCATGTGCCACAGCACCCACGAGCCCCATTCAAACTGCGGCAGGATGTTGCCGTGGAGGTGATGTTCCTGCATGAAGGCGAGCGCGCCCGTCGGCATCGGCTTCCAGGTCTTGAGGCGATTCGAGAAGGTTCCACCGACGAGCGCGAGCGCAATCGCGCAAAACGCCATCAGCGCCGCCGGCGGTTCGCGGTCATCGGGCTGCGCGCCAGTCTTGAGCTCGGCGCCGCGCTCCAATGCCAGACTCGCGTGGCGCGCCAGCGGAATCGCGACTGCGATCACCCCGACGGCTACGTTGCGCGCGGCATAGAAGGCGGCGCCGATAAAGACTATCGCGACCGCGACCAGGGCCGCGTCGCCGAGCTCGGGAGCTATCGCAACCGCCGCGACGAATCCGGCAAACATCAGCATCGGCGCGACGTACTGCAGCAACTCATTCGGGGAGGTCCGCCAATTCGACAGCATCATCGTCAACAGCGGCACCCAATCGGCGATTACTTGTCGAATCAGCGGGTCGCCGACCGAATGCGCGACTCCAGTCCACAAGCCGACGCCGAACGGATTGATAAGCGTGGCCGCCGCGCATCCAAGCGTGATCAATGCGAGCCGCCACGCCGCCGCGATGCGGCCGGCGTCGCCTAACCACCCCTGGACGAACATGACCGCGGCCGCGATTCCGATTGCGCCGAGTCCGACGATGTAGCCGCCGTGAAAGTTGGCCCACAACGCGAACATCGGGATCAGCGGCCACAGGATCGCGCGCCCGCGGTAAGCCTCGATCGCGAGCGCCATCATCACGACGCTCATCATCATGAAGGTGAAGAGCTGCGGTCGAAATTGCATCTGGGTCGAGATCGCGACGGCGCTGAGAATCAGCGTGATCCTTTGCACTCGGGCCGCGGCGCCGGTGGCGGAAATACCGATCGCCAGCGCGATTATCAGGATGCTCGAGCAGATCAGCTTCAGGAGCTTGAGGCCGAACACGCCGAGATGCGCATAGCAGAAGGCCAGCGCCACCTGCGACAGCCATTCGTGATTGTGCCACGGCATATTGGCCGCGGCGTAGGAGTAGGTGTCGAAGCGCGGAATATGGCCGGTGCGCAGAGTCGTCTGGCCGGTCAGCATGTGTATCCACAGATCCGGCTCGGCGAAGTTGTCAGCCGTCGCGAGCGCGATTGAAAGGATCACCGTCCATCGCGACGCGGAAAGCAACGAGTAGCGCTGATTCTTCAACGACGTGCGAGTGAATCACCGTCGGCGCGCGTCCGCAATAGCTCATGCTTTCGCCGACTCCATCGCGCCGGTAATCTAGTCGCGTGAAATCTCTGGTAATCTGCGGCGACTCGGGTGCTGCGTCGAGTCCGGGCGTCGCTGGAGCGAACGGCTCCCCCTCTCCGAGCCGGGCGCGGGCTTTCGTCGATGCGTTCAGAGAGGCACCCTGGATCACCGCCGATCGCGTCCGCGGCTACTCGAGGCTCATGTGCGTGTGCTACCTCGCACTGTTTGTCGCCTGGCTGGTGCTCAGACCGGGCGGAGTCATGGCGACGTTGCAGCCGGTCGGTGGCGACTTTCCGCCGTTCTGGACGGCTTCCTCCCTGGCGCTCCAGGGGCATCCCGCGGCAGTTTACGACCACCGTAAGCTGGACGCCGCCGAAAAGGAGGTGCTGCGCGACAAAGATCCGGGCTACCAGCCTTTCGTGTACCCGCCCATGTTCCTCGTAATAGTGCTCCCGCTAGCACTGCTTCCGTACAACGGCGCACTGACCGCCTGGACACTGGTCGGACTGACGGTCTATCTGACCGTGATGTGGAAGATCGCGCCTCGGCGTGACGCGCTATGGCTGGCGCTCGCGTTTCCCGGCGCCCTGGTCACGATTCTCGACGGACAGAACGGCCTGGTAACGGTGGCGCTGTTCGGCGGCGGATTGCTGCTGCTCGAACGGCGCCCTTGGGTCGCAGGCGCGCTATTCGGACTCCTCTGCTACAAGCCGCAGTTCGGAATTCTATTGCCACTAGCTTTTGTAGCAGCGCGGCAGTGGCGAGCTGCTATCGGCGCGGCGCTGGTGGTCGCCGCGTTCGCCGGGCTCTCGGCGACGCTATTCGGAGTGGAAACCTGGCGGGCATTTCTGGACGGCATCCCGTTGGCGACTCGGAGCATGCTGGTGCAGGGCGACGTTGGCTTCGGCAAGATTCAAAGCATCTTCGGCGCGGCGAGACTGTGGGGCGCATCCGTCGCTGTGTCTTACGCGATGCAAACCGTGGTCAGCGTACTCGCTACGGGCGCGGTGCTGTGGGTATGGCTCAAACCCTGTGGGTATCCTGTCAAAGCCGCGGCGTTGGCCACCGGGACCCTGTTGGTCACGCCGTACCTGCTCGACTACGACCTGGTGTTGCTGGCACTGCCGATCGCGTGGCTGTCGTGGGACGCCGTGCACTCAACATTCCTGCCCTGGGAAAAATCGCTCCTGTTTTTCGTATGGCTATTTCCACTGTTCGCGCGAGTGCTGAGCTTGCTCGCGCATCTGCCTTTGACGCCATTGGTTCTCGCGATGTTGTTGCTTGCCATTGTCCGGCGCGGTGTGGCGGCGAAAGCAATGTGCACCTAGCAATTCAGAGCTTTCGTGATACAGAACTGTTGGATTGGGTGGCGAAAACTGAAATCACCCCGATCTCTCAAGATCGTCTTCGTGCGACCAGCAACAGTGAGACTCCGAACGGCACGGAGATATGGCCGCCGAGCGCGTATCGCTCGCTCGAGAACACGGTTCGCAGGAGCGAGTTGACAACACCGGAATGGTTCCGGAGGTCGTGTTCGTGCTGCGGACTTGATTTGCGCAGGCGGCCTAGCAGGCGCGCCGCCGCGATCGGCGGGAACAGCAGGAAGTTGTAGTAGCTGAGATAATCCACGTCGAATCCGGCGCGCTCGAAAAGCGTGCGGAGCTCGCCTGCCACGTAGCGTCGTTGATGGTGATGGGTGGCGTCATGCGCGCTCCATAAGAAGGGGAAGGCCGGGACGGTTGCCAGCAGCCAGCCGCCCGGCTTGAGCCGCTGGCGAAGCACGGTCAGCGTTTCCGCGTCGCGATCAAGATGCTCCAAAACGTCGGTCATCACCACCAGCTCGAAGCTGACATTCTCAAACGGTACTTGCTCTGGCAGTTGGCCCTGCCGCACTATCGCAGTTTTTCTGGCGCTGGAAAATTTGCATGCCTCGAGGTCGGAGTCCATCGCGTAGACCTCGCCGAAGCGGCCCAACATGGCAAAGTTGCCGCCGGTGCCGCAGCCCGGCTCCAGAATTCTGGCGCCTGGGGACAAGCCCAGGCGCGAGATCACGCTCGCAACAATCGCCCGGCGGGAACAGAACCACCAGTGACTGTCTTCGATTTGCGCCATCAGCGGATAGAGCTCGGAATCCACGCGTCAGGGGCGATCTTCGTACTGCTCGAAGCCGTGCGCCTCGCGCAAGAGATAGAGCGGACGATGTTTGACCTCGGTATAGACCCGGCCCAGGTATTCCCCAATAACACCCAGAGTGATGAGCTCAATACCGGCCAGAAACAACACGACTACCATCAATGAGGTGTAGCCGGGAACGTTGATTCCGCGCGCGAGCTTGAACACTGCGAGAAAAAGCGCATACGCAAAGGCGAGGATCGAGATGACGACTCCGACGTAGCTCCAGATCTTTAGCGGCAACGAACTGAACGAAGTGATTCCGTCGAGCGCAAAATTCCACAGCCGCCAGTACGTCCACGCGCTACCCCCGGCATTGCGTCGCTCGCGTTCAAAGCTCAGCTCCGTCTGCTTGAAGCCGACCCATGCGAACAGCCCCTTCATGAACCGCGAACGTTCGGGGAGCCGTAGCAGAGCGTCGACCACTCGTCGGTCGAGCAGACGGAAATCTCCTGCGTTGGGCGGAATCGGAACCTCGGAGACAGCGTCGAACAGACGGTAAAACATGCCGGCGGTCAGCCGCTTCGCGAGTCCGTCACCAGGGCGCATATGTCGCGTCGCATACACCACGTCGTAGCCAAGACGCCATTGCGCGACCATCTCCTCGATGAGCTCGGGGGGATCCTGCAGGTCACAGTCGATGGGGATGACCGCCGCGCCGCAGCTATGTTCGATGCCGGCGCTGAGCGCCACCTCTTTGCCGAAATTGCGTGAGAAGCTCAAGATTTTGAGCTTGGGATCTTGAGCCCGCCGCTCAATTAGGCGGGCCAGGGTTTCATCCGTGCTCCCATCGTCAATGCACACGATTTCGTAACTGATCGCCAGACGTTCGAGCACCGCGAGCAGCCGCCGGAAGAACTCATCGAGGTTTGCAGCCTCGTTATAGATCGGAATCACGATTGAGAGTTTGACCCGCGATTCTCCAAACTGATCCGCGGCTGTGGGTCTCCCGCTCGCAGAATCCTGATCGGTATTCACGCTCTTGCGCAACGAGTCCTCGCCGTACGTACGATCAAAATAGAGACTGTCGTAACCGCGACGCCAGCAATCATATCGACCAGGTAATGATGTCCTGCGAATGGAATAGCCACCAACATCAGTGCATTCAGAATAGCGACCGGCACAAAGCTTCGAAGCGGCGGGCGATTGACGTAGACCACGAGAACGGCGATGACAGTGTGAAATGACGGGAACGAGACGACCCCGGTCATACTACCCAGCGCGAACTTCTGCAAACTACCATCGCGTAACGTCAGCAGCACCGCCGACCACCGCGGCATCCCGCCTTTGCCGTATGGACCGAGAGCCGGAAAGAGTCCCGACAGCGTGATGGTAATTAATCCCGATAGAATTCCAATCCACAGCAGCTCCCGATTTCGGTCCCTGCGTTTGATCGCCGCGAAAAAGGCAGTCAACAGCAACACCTGGATGATCGTGTTGTGATAGGCGTGTTCCAGTATGGATCTGAGCCATGGGCTCAATGCAGTAATCCAGTCGAAACCCGCATTCCAGTTAAATCCCAGCGCCGCGTCCGCCCGCGCGAACTGAGAATCCCACAGCGGCATTCGAAGAGTCGCGACCGCGTAGCTAAGAATTTCGAGCGCGACAAAGAACCCTATCCACAGCGCGCAATAGTGCGCCGCCTCCGCCACTCGCGGGGCGCGTCGGCTGTAGTCGATCAGGAATCCGAACGCGGCGAACATGGCGACCCCTTTGACCACCGGCATCAATCCACTGATCTCGAACCCCGCGTGCCAGGCCCATAGCCAGTCGATCGATGCTAGCGTCAGTATTACCGCCCACGCTCTGAGGATGTAGTCGGGGTCGTCGAGAAATTTCCGCGACACGTTCGCACTCGTCCGTGATGCGATGTTCAAGGACTCTGCCGCGGTCTCCGGGTATTCGGATATCGCCGCGGCGGGATCGATATTCGTGCTCTTTTGCAATGACTCTTCGCCTCGCTCCCGAACCTTGGACGCCGACGTGCCGATGGTGAGCACTTACTATGCCAGAATCGCCCCGGCCAAAAAGCCCTTATCGAACTTTGACCTCCGGCGAGTTCGCCACGGTCTCGATCCTCTCCCATGTTGCATCGACGCAACAAACTCGGCACGCGCTTTCGCGGACTCAATCGCGCCGGTAATCTAGTCGCGTGAAAGCTCTCGTAATCGGCGGCGGCATAATCGGCAGCTCGGTCGCGTGGCGGCTCGCGTCCGAGGGCGTCCAGGTCTCGGTCTTCGAGCGGGGGCGTCTCGGGCTTGAAGCCTCATGGGCGGCGGCCGGACTCATCGGCCCTCAGGCCGAGGCGCACGAGCCCGGCGTATTCTTCGATCTCGCGCTGGCCGGCAAGCGCTCTTTCGACGCCGTCGTCGATCGCCTCACGGCCGAGAGCGGCGTCGATCCAGAGTACGATCAACACGGCGTGCTGTACGTCGCATTCGACGATAGTGCGCGCGCCGAATTGCAGTCGCGTGCGCGATGGCAGCGTGCGGCCGGCGGCAACGTCGAGGAACTGTCGCCGCGCGAGGCTTTCAAACTCGCGCCGGTGCTCTCGGAAAAGATCGTCTTCGCGCTGCACCTGCCCAACAATCGGCGCGTCGAGAATCGCAAGCTGACCCTTGCCTACATCAACGCGGCGACCCACGCCGGCGCAGACTTCCGTGAAGGCGCCCGCGTCAATTCGATCGCAATCGAAGGCGCGCGCGCCACCGGCATCCGCCTCGCCGACGGCTCGCTCGAAAGCGGCAACGTCATCATCAACGCGGCCGGCGCATGGGCCGGCGACATTCGCGGCCTCGAAGACGATCGCATCCACGTCTATCCGGTGCGCGGGCAAATCCTGTGCTTCGACGCGCGTCCCGGCCTGATCGGTCCCTCGATTTTTTCCAGCGCTGGAATATTGGTGCCGCGGCGCGACGGGAGAATCCTCGCCGGCTCGATTTTCGAGGAGGCGGGCTTCAACAAATCCGTCACGCTCGACGGGATGGAGCGAATCCTGCGCGCCGTGCGTGCGATGGTCCCGTCGATCGCCTCCATTCCCTTTCGCGAAGCATGGGCTGGACTGCGCCCCGCCAGTGACGACCTGCTGCCGGTGCTGGGCCCGTCGCCGACGGTCGCGAACGTCCTCTACGCGGCCGGCCACTTCCGCAGCGGCATCCTGCTCTCCGCACTGACCGGCGAAGTGATCGCAGATCTTGTCAAAGGGCGTCAGCCCCCGATCGATCTCGCGCCATTCTCACCCGCACGCTTCCGCAACGGCGCCGCGCACCCGGTAAAGCTCGCCGACATGATATGAGCCGCACCGTCGCACTGGGATTGATCCGCGACTTATTCTTCCGCGCGAAGATCGACGCGGTCGCCGCCGCCGTCGGCGCCGAAGTCGAGTATGTTTCATCGCTCGACGCCATAGCCGCGCGATGCGCCGCGACGCACCCCTCGATCATATTCACCGACCTCTCCGACGCGACGTTTCCCGCGCTCGACACACTGAAGCAAATCCGCGCCGCCGCTCCCGGCGCGCGCGTCATAGGATTCGCCTCGCATGTGGATCTGAAATCCTTGAAAGCCGCGCGCGACGCCGGTTACGAGCTGACGCTCTCGCGCAGCGAATTCACCGCCCAACTCCCGGTCTTGCTGAAAGCGTCGACGCGCTGACTTTCAGTTATCCCCCTCCGGCGGGCTCGCTAATCGCTGCGCCGGAGCCGTCCTCTAACCCCTGTCCCTTCTGAGGGGGAACAGGAGCGATGCAGCGTATGCATCATCCTGCAATCTCTTCACGCGCAAAGCCAATAAATGCATCTGTGTGCATATATGTGATATGAAAAGAGAGAGAAAAGTTATTTTCGAGAGACTTGCAATCTTATAGCGACATTGATAAGTACTCGCTCGGTTCACCCAAGCCTGTGGTTTCACCGAGGTCGCAACGACCTCAATGAGCCAAACGACATAGCCGTTTCCAAATGAAGTGACTGCTCACTTCTTCGAAAAACACGACGAGCAGCCGGAGGTGGATGTGTGCCCGCGCGTTCAGAGAAAGCGCAGGCGCCGCGGAACAGCCTCGCCCGCGATTGCGCGCAAACGAAATCGAGCGGCAGGGCAAAGGAGTCAGGATGTGAAGACTCGGACAGCTCTACGAACCATAGCTTTGACAGTGTTTGCGCTCGCGACCGCGACAATAGAATCGCCCGACGCATACGGCGGTCCGGCCAATCGCGACGCATCGAGGCAAGCCAACTATCCCATCAACCTCGACGGCTTCGGCGCGCCATTGCCGGCGGTCGCGAGCAACGTCTCGGACCTCGGCATCTTCGCCACCGGCCAGATCAACTTCAAGGAAATCGAAGATCTCCCTCAACTGGGGCCGCTCTTTAACGGCACCACCTGCACCGGATGCCATTCGCAGCCGTCCACCGGCGGCGGCGGTCTCTTTATCAACGAGATCCGCGTGCGCAACAACGCCGACCCCGGCCCGGTACACATCTTCGCGGCCGATAATATGTTGCGCAACGGTCCGCAGACGCAGGGTGGCACGCCGATCTTTGTGGGCGGGATGCAAGCCGAGCCGCTCGGATGCCAAATTACGGTCCCCGGATGCCAACTGTCGGCATGCCAGCAAGAGGAGGTGATGAAGACCACCTTCGACACCGACTTGCCGACCTGCGATCCGACCAGCGCGAACTTTGCCGGCGGCGGCAACTGCGTCGTAGGACGCTCCGCACTTCCGCTGTTCGGCGACGGCCTGGTCGAAGCCGTGTCGGATCAGACGTTGATCCAACTGGCGCAGAAGGAGCCACAGTCCGTTCAAGGCGTGGTCAAAATGGTCACCGAAAACTTCCTGAGCACCCCGCACGTCGCGCGCTTCGGCTGGAAGGACGATCACGTCTTCCTGCGCGGCTTCGCCGGCGACGCGTATCTGAATGAAATGGGAATCTCGAACCCGGACAATCCGGTCAACACGAGCAGTTGCGCGCTGGGTGTCACCCAATACGGCGTCGCGCTCGAAGATACCGGCATCGAAGATACGATCGACCCCGACGGCGAAGCCGATATCGATCGCTTCTCGGACTTCATGCGCGCGCTGGCGCCGCCGCCGACGATTCCGCAGAACGCGTCGGCGTCGAGGGGCAAGAATCTTTTCAGTCAGCTGGGATGCGCCGGATGCCATGCGCCGTCGCTGACCACCGCCTCCAACCCGGCATCATTCATACCGTCATCGACCGGCGGCATCGCGATCAGCTCGACACTAAATAAAGATCTTGCGAATCAGACCTTCCACCCGTACAGCGACTACCTGTTGCACAGCATGGGTGCGCTGGGTGACGGCATCACGTCCGGCACCGCCGGTCCTACGATGATGCGGACGGCCCCGCTGTGGGGCATCCGCGCCAAATCCGTCTTCCTGCACGACGGTCGCGCCGGCGATATCCCGGCTGCAATCTCCCTGCACGACGGCCAGGGCAAAGCAGCATCGCAAGCCTTCCAGGCGCTATCAACGTCGCAACAGCAGGACCTGGTAAACTTCCTCGACACTCTCTAAGCACCCACAAATTGCGCGGGGGAGCATTGCTTCCCCGCGCGATTCATACCTCCGGCCTTCATTTCAATTAAGTTCTTTGGGTCTCTCGCCAGTGCTATAAATTTTTCATGCCCGCTCCGCTCGACGATTTCCATCCCGCCGTTCGCGCATGGTTCGAGCGGCGTTTCGATGCGCCCTCGCGCGCGCAGGAGCTCGGATGGCCCGTAATCGGTGCAGCCAACGAGGCGCCTGGCTTCGACGTCCTTCTATGCGCGCCGACCGGCAGCGGCAAGACGCTCGCCGCGTTCATGTGGGCGATCAACGGGCTGGTGCTCGACGCATCGCGCGTCGCCCTTCGCGACGAAGTCTCGGTGCTCTATGTGTCGCCGCTCAAGGCGCTCGCCAACGACATCAGGCTGAATCTCGAGGAGCCGCTGCACGGTGTGCGAGACGCCGGCGCCGAAGCGGGGCTCGATCTTTCGCGCATCCGAGCCGGCCTTCGCACCGGCGACACTTCCGCGAGCGAGCGCACGGCGATGCTCCGGCGGCCGCCGCACATCCTCGTAACGACGCCGGAGTCGTTGTTCATCCTGCTGACCTCGCCGAAGTTCCGCGAGAAGCTCGCCAATGTACGCCACGTGATCGTCGATGAACTCCACGCGCTCGCCGGCAACAAGCGCGGGGCGCATCTCGCGTTGACGCTGGAGCGCCTCGAGCGCTTCGTGACGAGTCGCGGGAATGCGCGCCCTAATCGAATCGGGCTTTCGGCGACGCTGAATCCAATCGAAAAGCTGGCCGGATTCCTGGCTGGCTATGATGTAGCTGGTGACAACACGCGCACGCCGCGTCCGATCAAAATAGTTCGCGCCGACGATCGCGTCCGTGCGATGGATTTGCAGGTCATCGCACCCGGCCCCGAGCTGGGACCGCTCGCGACGCATCCGCATTGGGAGGCGATGTACGACGAAGTCGCGCGCCTCATCGGCGAGCATCGCACGACGCTGGTCTTCACTCTGAGCCGCCGCCACGCCGAGCGGGTCGCGCTGAATCTGCAGAAGCGGCTCGGTATCGACGCGGTGATGGCGCATCATGGCAGCCTCGCGCGCAGCGAGCGGCTGCTTGCCGAGCAACGCCTCAAGCGCGGCGAGTTGAAAGCGATCGTCGCGACCGCGTCGCTTGAACTCGGCATCAACGTCGGCGCCGTCGAGCTCGTATGCCAGCTCGATACGCCCAAATCTATCTCGGCTGCGATTCAGCGCATCGGCCGCTCGGGGCACAGCCTCGGCGCGACGCCCAAGGGCCGCTTCTTCGCGCTAACAACCGACGATCTGCTCGAATGCGGCGCGGCTGTGCGGGCGATTCGCCGCGGCCATCTCGACGAAGTGGAAATCCCGATGGGATGCGTCGATATAGCGGCGCAGCAAATCGTCGCAATCGCCGCCGAGGAAGAGGAAATCACAGACGCCGAGCTGCTGCGCGTGCTGCGGAGTGCCTACAACTTCGGCGATCTCGACGCCGCCCGCCTGCGCCATCTGCTCGAACAGCTCGCCGCCGAGTTGCCCGAGCGAATCATGGGCGCGGCGCCGAAAATTTTCTTCGATCGCGTCAACGCCCGCGTCCGCCCGCGCCGATCCGCGCGGCTGTCGGCAATCACCTCGGGCGGAACGATCCCCGAAGCCGGCAACTACGACGTCGTGATCGAGTCCGAGGGTCGCAAGGTCGGCAACGTCGAGGAGGACTTCGCGCAGGAGTCGTCGCGCGGCGACGTGTTCTCGCTCGGCTCGATGCCGTGGCAGATTCAGCGCATCTCGCGCGGGCGCCTGATGGTCGAGCCGGCGCCCGGGATGGCGCCGACGCTGCCGTTCTGGCAGACCGAGGCGGGCGGCCGCTCTCAGGCGCTGTCGGCCGAGATTTGCGATCTGCGTCACGAGATTTGGAATCGCCTCGAGCGTAACGAGTCGGCCGAAGAGTGGCTGATAAGCGAATGCGCGATGTCGGAGCGCGCGGCGACGCAAGCCGCCGACTACGTGCGTCGTGGCGTGGAAGCGCTCGGCGCGATCCCGGACGCGAAGACCGTCGTCGTCGAGCGTTTTTTCGACGGCCTGGGCGGCACGCAAATCGTCATCCACACGCCGTTCGGGATTCGTCTCAACCGCGGACTGGGCCTCGCGATTCGAAAGCGCCTGTGCCAGTCGTTCGATTTCGAAATCCAGGCGTCCGCGATCGACGACGGCGTCCTGCTGGCGCTGAACTCGCGCCACAGCTTTCCGCTCGACACGCTGTTCAGCATGCTGAAGGCGCGCAACGCGCGCGACGTACTCGTGCAGGCGCTGCTGGCGGCGCCGATGTTCGAAGTGCGCTTCCGTCATGTGGCGACGCGCGCGCTGGCCGTGATGCGTTCGTCGCGCGGCAAGAAAGTACCCGCGTGGATTCAGCGCCTGCGATCGCAGGAACTTCTGTCGTCGATTTTTCCCGGCCAGCAAGCATGCTTCGAGAACCGGCCCGGCGCGATCGAGCTGCCGGATCATTTTGTGATCGACGAAACGATTCGCGAGTGCCTCGAGGAATCCACCGACCTGCCGCGCACAATCCGGATGCTCGAAGGAATCGAGAGCGGCGCAATTCGCACCGTCGGCGTTGACGCGATCGCGCCGTCCGTGTTTGCGCATCGCCTGTTGCTCGCGTGGGACTACTCGTTCCTCGACGACGGCGAGCGCGCCAACCGCCGCTCGCGCACCGTCACGATGAATCGCGGCATGGCCGAGGACGTTTTCCGCAAGGAGGACCTGTCGGAGCTGCTCTCCTCGGAGGCGGTCGACAGCGTCGTCGCCGAAGTGACGGGCCGTGCTGCGGGACGCAGGCCGCGCTCGCGCGACGAGCTGTACGAATTGATTCGCGTGCACGGCGCGATGACGTTGGCTGAGGTTGAAGAACGCGTTGGCGAAGGCGCGCGTGTAATGATCGCGGAGCTGGACGCCGAGGGCAGACTCGCGCGCGTCAGCGTCAGCGGCGAATCAGTGGAGAGAATTATCGCGAGCGAGGACAAAGATATCTTCGCCGCCGCATACGACAACATCGGCGATGGCGAAGCTGCGCGCGTCGAACTCGCGCGGCGCGCGATGAAGACTTGCGGGCCGACGACCGCTCGCGAAGTTGCCGCCCGATTGCGTTTCAAAGAGTCGGACATCGAGCAGAGCCTCGCGGCGCTGGAAGGGCAGGGCGCAGTTTTCCGAGGCCACTTCACGCGCTCCGACACCATCCAGTGGTGCGACCGCTACAACCTCGAACGGATTCATCGGATGACGCTGGCGCGCGTGCGCGCTGAAATCGAGCCGTGCGCCGATCACGAATACGCCGCGTTCCGGCTGCGATGGATGCATGTCGGCGGCGCTGAGCTTCCCGCCGATCAGACCGGAGTCGCGGCGGTGCTCGAGCAGCTCTCAGGAATCGCGGCGACGCCCGAGATTTGGGAACACGCGATTCTGCCGGCGCGAATCGCGGGATACCGGCCTGAGATGCTCGATCTCGTCTGCATGAGCGGTCAGATGAAGTGGGTCGCGATTCCGGGAGAACATATCGAAGGTGCGCATCCTGTGAGCACGCCGTCGCGGATTACGTTCGTCGCCCGCAAAGCAAACCTGTTCGTGCCGCACGCAGATGCTGCCTCCGAAGAGGCAAAGGAGAATGCGGTGCTGGAGGCTCTGGGAGCCTTCGGTGCGCAGTACCTGGACGAGGTCGCGGAGCGCGCGAACGTCTCCGAGCGCGATGCGCTTTCTGCTCTGTGGCGGATGGCGGCGGCGGGGCGCGTCAGCAACGACAGCTTCGCGCCGCTCAGGATGTTCGCCGGCGATCGCGGCGCCGAGCGCGTGCTCGAGTCCGTCGCGCGCCGACCGACGACTCGCCATGACGCCGCACTGCGTGCGCGCCTGAAGTCGAGCCTCGCCGGCCGCTGGTCGCTGATTCACGCAAGCGAAGGTGCCGGCGACGCGCGAGAACTCGCGCTCAAGCTGCTCGAGCGTCACGGAATTCTCGCGCGCGAGATGCTCGGATTCGAATCGACGCATATCTCGTGGAGCGAGATCGCATTCGAGCTGCGGCGGCTCGAATATGGCGGCACGATTCGGCGCGGATGGTTCGTGCGCTCGCTCTCCGGCGAGCAGTACGCGCTGCCCGAGGCCGTAGAGATGCTGCACGCGGCGCGGAATCTTATTGCGGCGCGCGAGAAACCCATTGCGCTAAGCGCGATCGATCCCGCCAATCCCTATGGTGTCGTGATTCCGGGATGCGGTATCGCGCGCGAGGCTGGCAACGTGATCGTGCTGCGCGCCGGTCGCGTAGTCGCGGGATTGCAGGGACGCGCGATGATTACCGGCGGCGATCGCGAGGTGGACGACGAGAGTTTCGGCGCGGCGGTCGCGGCTCTGATGACGCTGAAGCCGCATATTACGATCGATTCAATCGACGGTGTCGCGGCGCTCGAATCGTCGCGAGTTGGAATCCTGGCCGCGATGCGATTCCATTCGGACGGCCGCTCGCTGGTTTTCGACGGCCTGCATGGCCCGGCACCGTCGCGCTCGCGTCAGGTGAACTTAAAGTGATGGTTGAAGAAGAGAAAAGAACCTAACCCCTAACCCCTTCCCGCGCGGGAAGGGGAACCGGTCGCAGAGACCCAGCCGACGCCGGCGCCGTCTTCCGCGATTTGCCAGTTGCTTGGGCGCGCTCGCGCGCTATTCTGAACACATAGCAAATTAATTGGATTGGCTGGCGCATGGGAGTTGAAAATTCGCGTCCCCTTCCACAACCGCGATCGCATCAGGAGGGCAGGGCTCTAGCAATGGCGACTAACAGTTTCGGTGCTCGTTCGACGCTCACGGTTGATGGCAAGAGCTACACGATCTACAAGCTCGACGCGCTCGAGAAGCACGGGTTCTCGCTGGCGCGGATGCCGTATTCGATCAAGGTGATGATCGAGAACGTGCTGCGGCGCGAAGACGGCGTGATCGTGACTACCGGGCAGATCGAAGCGCTCGCGAAGTGGAACGGCAAAGGGGGAGAGCGCGAAGTCTCCTTCATGCCTGCGCGCGTGCTGCTGCAGGATTTCACGGGAGTACCGGTGGTCGCGGATTTGGCGGTGATGCGCGACGCGATCAAAAAGCTCGGTGGCAATCCCGACAAGATCAGCCCGCTGCAGCCGGTCGATTTGGTGATCGATCATTCGGTGCAGGTCGATTCGTTCGGCACCGCCAATGCGTTCGCAGCCAACGCGCAACTCGAATTCGATCGCAACCAGGAGCGCTATCTTTTTCTGCGCTGGGGGCAGGGCGCCTTCGACAATTTCCGCGTCGTGCCGCCCGACACCGGCATCGTGCATCAGGTGAATCTCGAATATCTTGCGCCCGTCGTCTTCGCATCGGACAAAGGCGAGGCGTATCCCGACACTGTCATCGGCACCGACTCGCATACGACGATGATCAACGGGCTCGGCGTCGTCGGATGGGGCGTCGGTGGAATCGAAGCTGAGGCCGCGATGCTCGGACGCTCGATGCCGATGCTGATTCCCGAGGTGATCGGATTCCGTTTGGCGGGCAGCCTCCGTCCCGGCGCGACCGCGACCGACCTGGTGCTGACGGTCACGCAGATGCTGCGCAAGAAAGGCGTCGTCGGCAAGTTCGTCGAATACTTCGGACCGGGACTCGCGTCGTTGCCGGTTGCGGATCGCGCGACGCTCGGCAACATGTCGCCCGAGTACGGCGCAACGATGGGTTATTTCCCCGTCGACGAGCAGACGCTCACGTATCTCCGGCTGACGGGCCGCAGTGACAGCCAGATCAAATTGATCGAGGCCTACTGCAAGGCGCAGGGACTTTTCAATTCGCCCGACGCGACCGAGCCGAAATTTTCCGACACGCTCGAGCTTGACCTCGGCACCGTCGTCCCGAGCATGGCCGGGCCGCGCCGTCCGCAGGATCGAGTCTCGCTGACTGCCGCGAAAGCGGATTTCCGCCGCGAGCTGGCCAAGGAATTCGAGGAGCATCCGAGCGTCGATCGCGAGGCGCTGGCGGAGTGGGTGGCTGAAGGCGGCAACGGCGCGGTGGCAGGCGAGGGGACGATCCTCGAAGCGAAGCTCGGACATATCGCGCACAAGGTCGAAGTGCATTCCGAGTTGGGGAAATTTCCATTGACGCACGGCTCGATCGTGATTGCCGCGATCACGAGCTGCACCAACACCTCGAATCCTTCCGTGATGCTCGCTGCCGGGATTCTCGCCAAGAAGGCCGTCGCGCGCGGGCTGACCGTCAAGCCGTGGGTGAAGACCAGCCTCGCGCCGGGATCGAAGGTCGTCACGCAATACCTGAAGCGCGCGGGCCTAACCGAGTCGCTCGAGAAGCTGCGCTTCAACCTGGTTGGCTACGGATGCACGACGTGTATCGGCAACAGCGGACCCATAGATGAGGCGCTGGCCGGCGCGATCAAGCAGGGCAACCTTGTCGCGTGCGCGATCCTGAGCGGCAATCGCAATTTCGAGGGGCGTATCAATCCCGCCGTGCGCTTCAACTACCTCGCGTCGCCGCCGCTGGTCGTTGCCTACGCGATTGCGGGCACGATGGATATCGACGTCGAGCATCAGCCGCTCGGCACCGGCTCCGACGGGCGCCCGGTGTTCCTGCGCGACATCTGGCCGTCGCAGGAGGAGGTCGCGGCCGCGGTGACCGGTTCGGTTCACGCCGCGATGTTCAAGAGCGAGTACGGGCAGGTGTTCGAGGGCGACGAGCGATGGAAGAGCCTCAAGGTGCCGGAAGGCAACCTGTTCCGCTGGGCCCAGGATTCGCTCTACGTAAAGGCGCCGCCGTTTTTCGACGGCGTGACGGCCAAAGTTGGCGAGTTCACCGACATCACCGGCGCGCGCGCGCTGGCGGTGCTCGGCGACAGCGTGACGACCGATCACATTTCGCCGGCGGGCTCGATTGGCGCTGACAGCCCGGCGGGAAAATATCTGATCGAGCATGGCGTGCAGCCCAAGGATTTCAACTCGTACGGTGCGCGCCGCGGGAATCATGAAGTGATGATGCGCGGGACGCTCGCGAACATCCGCCTCAAGAACCTGATGGTGCCCGGGGTCGAGGGCGGCTTCACCGCGCATCAGCCCGACGGCAAGCAGATGACGATCTTCGACGCGTCGGAGCAATATCGAAAAGAAGGCGTCCCGCTAATCGTGATCGCGGGCAAGGAATACGGCACCGGCTCGTCGCGCGATTGGGCGGCCAAGGGCGTGCAACTGCTCGGCGTGCGCGCGGTGATCGCGGAGAACTTCGAGCGCATCCATCGCAGCAACCTGATTGGGATGGGCGTGCTCGCGCTGGAGTTCAAGACAGGCGAGAATCGGCAGAAGCTCGGGCTGACCGGGAAAGAAATATTTTCGATCACCGGCCTGAAGGCGGGAATCAAGCCGCGCCAGACCTTGAAGGTGCGCGCGGAAGCCGACGGCAAGACTACAGAGTTCGAGGTGACGATGCGCGCGGACACGCCAGAGGAGGTCGAGTACGTCCGTCACGGTGGAATCCTGCCGTACGTGCTGCGCGAACTGATTCGCGCGTGACGAAGCATGTCGGCATCGTCGCGGTCAGCTCCGAAGGCGCCGCGCTCTGTTACCGCACGATCTGTCTCGAAGGCGCCGCGCTTCTCGGACTGCATGATCATCCGGAGGTCACCCTTCACGGTTTCTCCCTGGGCAGCTATCAGCGCCTCATCGACGATGACCGTTGGGACAGTGTGGGCGAGATGATGCTTGAGTCGGCGGCGCGGCTCGTCAGGTCGGGAGCGCAATTGCTCATCTGCCCCGACAACACCGTTCACCAGGGACTCGATCTTGTCCGCGAGCGTTCACCTGCGCCGTGGATTCACATCGCACAGGAAGTCGCCGGCGAGGCGCAGCAGTGCGGCTTCAAGCGGCTCGCTATTCTAGGTACGCGCTTCCTGATGGAAGGTCCCGTGTATCGATCCAAGCTCGCGTCGGTGGGCATCGACCACCGCGTTCCGAACGCCGAACAGCGCGCGCGTATCAATCAGATCATTTACGATGAATTGGTAGGCGCGCGTTTCCTGCCGGAGTCTCGCGTGTATTTTCAAAACGTTATCCGCGACCTTGCCGACGACGGCTGCGACGCGGTCGCTTTGGCCTGTACCGAGATTCCGCTGCTCATCAGCGCCGCCGACTCGCCGTTGCCGATTCTCGACTCGACGCGCATTCTCGCTCGCGCCGCGCTGCGTAAGGCGACCTGAGCGGGAAACTGTAGATTCGCACGTGACGCGTTGCGTCTATTGCGTCTGGCTGCCGGCCGCGCCGGAGACCGTCGAGGCGCTCGGCGTGGCGGCGGATGGCGCGGCGGGCTTCAATGCGGTGTCGTAGCTCGCGATGCACTTGTAGAAAGACGGCATTTTCTGCAATCGCGCCTTGCAGCCGTCCTCGGATTTGAACGTCTTGAACTTGATCCACTGCGATATGGGCGCAGTCGTATTCATCTTGTAATCGCCCGACGCGTCCTTGACCGGCGGGAAAACCGGCGGCGGCAGCATCAGGTACCAGCTAATTAACACCATCGCAGTCGCATAACATTTTCGCATCCCCGATCAGTTACCGATTTTCTCCGCTGAATGCGATAGGCGCGCGGCTCACGCCGGCTGCGGCGCGACTGCATCGAGGCGCACCGAAGCGCCGCTCTTGCGGGTAGCGTATCGGCTCAGCAGTCGCACGACCCCGGGCGTGACTTCGTCGATCGCCTCGCGCCGGAAGCCTACTGCCTCCGGGCCGCGCGCGCGCATCATCCCCATCATCGACAGCCGCAGCAGAGCCGCCACCGCCTGGCAGTAGCGGAAGCGCTCGAACTCCATCGGCGCCATCGCATGGTAGAGCGGCAGGTACAAGGCCGCGAAACTCGCGCGCAGCCCATTGCCCGCGAGGTTGTCGCGCATCCATCGCGGATGCTCCATAGCTGACGACGACAGGATCACCGCCGTCATCGCGGCATCCAGATGACGGTCGCCGACATCGGTATTCACCCAATCGATCACGCCGGTCACGCTCACGCCATTCACCATCACGTTTTGCGGATGGTAGTCCATGTGCACGAGCGAGTCGGGACTGCGGCGAAATTTTGGCGCGCGCTCGGTCACCAGATTGAGCGCCTCGCGCAGGCCTGGCAACGGACCGTTCTCGACGCGATTGGCGATTATGGCGAGTACTCGATCGAGCAGCGGGGAGACCGAGGTGGCGCCATCGATCGGCGCGTATGCGTGCGGAATCTCGCTCAGGCCCGCGCTCGTCGGATCCAATTTATGCAGCCGCGATTGCGTGCGGACGAACGAAAAAAAGGCCATCGAGAAAGTCTTGAACGCACTCGGAAAGCTGCGTGCGGCGAACAGCGGTCCGCCCGCCAGGCGCTGCATGATGAGAAATGGCGCGCCCAGCCCGCGATGGTCGCCCTCGAAGGCGTATGCGCGGGGCACGGGATAGCCGGCGGCGAACAGGCGCTCGATGGTGGCGTGTTCGCGATCGCCTTTGGAGTCGGCCGCGGAGCCTTGATAGAAGCGCAACACCATCGGCACGCCGACCGGGACGGCCGCGAACCGCTGCGAGGCCGTCTCGAGCGTGAACTCGAAGACCGTCGTCTCCCATCCGCTGGCAAGGACGCTCAAGCGCGCGACCGGCGCACCGAGATAGGCGGATAGACGTTGCGCGATGTCACGAGGGTCGAGCATTAGACAAACGCAGGCGGAGAATCCGCGCGAATCGCAGCGTAGTACACGCGGGAATCGGGCGCAATTGACCTGACACGCGTGTCAGGTCTAGTGCGGCAGTTGCATAGAATGCTGCGTGTCGCTGTCCGGCGCTGGTTGCGCGGGCGGCGGCGATTCGGGCGCCATCTGGAGCGTCTCGTTGGGGAGAGTCTGGCCGTTTTTCTGGTAGTGCTGCTGCACTATCGAGGAGAGCAGCGGTCCGCTGCCGTTGCCGAGGTCGATCGCTACTTCAACTGACAACCCCAGCCGCAGCGGCTTGTCATCGGGCACCGGGCCTTCGATCACAATCTTGACGGGCACGCGCTGCACGACCTTGACCCAGTTGCCGGTCGCATTCTCCGGCGGCAGCAGCGAGAACGCCGCGCCGGTCCCCATGCTGATCGAATCGACGTGCCCAGTGTAGGTGTAGCCGGGATAGATGTCGGCGACGATCTCCGCCTTCTGGCCGACGCGCACGTCGGTGAGCTGGGTCTCTTTGAAATTCGCGGTGACGTAGAGCTTGCCCAGCGGGACGATCGCCATCAGCGGTTCGCCCGCCTGCACGCGGTTGCCGGCGTGGGCAGTCTTATGTGTCACGACACCCGCGAACGGCGCCGTCAAACTGGTGTAGCCGAGGTCGAGCTTGGCCGCTTGCAGAGCCGCCTCGGCCTGCATCACGACCGGACGGTCGTAACGCGATTGATCGTCGGTTTGCGTTCCGAGCGCGGCCTGGGCCTGGGTCAACTGATGCTCCGCCAGCGATTCATCGGCCATCGCGATGCGCAGTCCGGTGTCGGCCTGATCGTATTGCTCGGCGGAGACCACACCTTGTTCCTTCAACGACTTCGCGCGGTCGAAATCGATTTTTGCCTGCTTGAGCTGCGACTGTACCAGCGACACACCTGACCGCGCCGCCTGCACTCCCGCGTAGAGCTCGTCCACCGATTGCTTGGCGCGATCGAGCTGAGCCTGCGCTTGCTGGACCCTGACGTCGAAGTCGCGCTGATCGAGCGTCAACAGCAGCTGGCCTTCCTTAACCGTCCAGTTGTCCTCGACGTAAACGTTGGTGACCGTGCCGGCGACGCGCGAGGAAACCAGCGCCACGGTGCCGTCGACATAGGCGTCGTCGGTACCGACGTGGCCCTCGACGTACCGATAGTAGTGATAACCCGGAATCGCGGCGGCGGCGATCGCAATGATCACCGCTACCAACAGTACCCGGCGCACTAGCTGCGAGTTCATAGAATGATTTCAGGGACGGGAAGATCCAGGTGCGTTGCTCGAATAGCTCACTTGCTACAGAGGCTAAGTATGACGAATGCGGGAGGCTGTCAAACGTACTGGGACGATCGAACACTGCGAGCGCAATTCGCACCACTGCGAGCGCTGACCCGACGGGGCGTGCGGGTCAGGGCTCGCGGATCGTCGCGTTAGGACCCTTCATCACGGTCGCTACCACCTGGCCGGCGAGCGTCATGTTGGCGGTGAAAGTGCCGAAATCCTGGCTTCCGTAAAAGGTTGCGTCCACCTTTCCGTTCGGGTTGTCGAACAGGATCAACGTCGGCGCGCGCGCGTTGATTATGAATCCGGTGTCGATATCCTCGACCAGCGCCACGTAGCGCTTATTAAGCGGACCACTGAGGAAGATTCGCAGATCCGGATCCGCCGGCGACGCGAGCGTGCTGAGGACGCCTCCGACCTGCACCGACACGCTGCCAAAAGGTGCGGTGGTGGATTGGAGAGAGGCCACGTGGGCACCGATGATTATTTCGACACTCAACAGGTTGCTGCTGGTGTTGGTTTTGGTCGCGACGATTCTGGCCGGCAGGATGTTGTTGCAGATTACGACGCCGAGCGGGGCGTTGCCCTGAAACGTCCACGACGATCGCGTGTCCGACACGGTCGCGGTAAATGGCGTGCCAACGTCGCCGAGAATTTGGTACGCCGACAGCTTCGGTCCGTTGGGCGTATTGCCGACGCTACCGGAAAATCCGGTCTGGTTGTTGCAACCCGCGACTGCAAGGGCGAGCGCCGTCCCGACCGCGCTAATCGACAAAACGCGCACCATCCGCCGCATAGTTCTTTGCACCATCGCGCTCATAGCTGCGGCGCAATCGCGTTGTTGCAGGTGGCCGGGCACGAGCCGTCGGGATTCGTACAGGTCGTCGGGCAAGTTACGTTGGGTGTCCCTGTCGCAGTAGGCGTCGGCCCGCCAGTCGCCGTCGCGGTTGGAGTTGGTCCTCCAGTCGGAGTCGCGCTCGGTGTCGGCGCGGCCCGTTGAATACCGGCGCCGGCGGAATCGTGACGGTCATGGCGTCGCCGTCAGGTGACGATGTAGGCATTGCGGTCGGTGTCACGTCCGGGTCGGGTGTCGGCAGTTGTTCCCTTTGTACCTGGTAAGTGTCGGCGGGGACACAGAACGAATAGTTATTGCTCGCGCTCGGATTAGGCATCTGGTTCTGCACGATGCTGCTCATCAACTGCACGTTGTCTTTCGACAAAACCACCGACGTGCCGAGGTTGGGGTTGCTGACCACGCCTGTCATGCTGCCGTGACCGACGCAATCGATTTCCTGGTCATCGGGAAAAGTCGCCGTCGCTGTGCCGCATGCTGACAGCGGCCCGGTAACTCCTGACAACACCGCTACGGTGTGACCCGGATATGGATCGGATTTACCCTGGTACTGATCGATGGTCGTCGCGAACAGGTCGAACGTTCTGGGAAAAGGCATAGTCGGAACGTTCAGGGTAAAACTGAAAGTGCCGGGGGCCGAGCTCATCACATTGACCGGCATAGGCAGGGCACCTTCAATCGTGTTGGTCCCGCTGTCTTCAGCCAAAACCTCGACCAGCGTGCTCTGTCCCGAATTCGGCGGGATTATCGGGATACTGCCTGTGATGTACCCCGTTGTCATCGCCAGGTTGCACATGACGAAATCGGTGCTGGTGTTGCTTAGGGTGCATTTGCCGCCATTTTTCTTGCCGGTGGATGAACTCGGAGCTGCCTGGATCACTAAATTGTCGTAGCCCGGCGCGGTGACCTCCATCACATAGGCTCCGCTTTTGGGGAGCGTCGGAACGTTGTCGAACGCCGCGGGGATCGTGACCGTCCCCGGCAACGGGAAGTCGCCGGCGTTGTCGGTGTACGCCGATGCTACCGCGACGCATTGTTCTGGATTCTGCAGGCAGCTAGCCCCGTTGTTGCTGTTTGGTGGAATCAGCAATTGCAGGGTCGCGCCCACGATCGGCCTCCCGGTGCAACTGTCGGTAACTTGACCCGTGACATCGCCCAGCGTTTGGCTCCCGGTGACCGTGAAGTTGGGGGCGTTGCTGACTGGTTGCCCCGGATATAACGGCAGCAACCGCTCCGCCGCGTAGGTATTATCTCCGCCGGCCACCGCGAGGTCATACTGCGTTCCAAACCCGGGCGGTGCCGGGCCACCCGCCGCAGGAAGGAAGAGGGTGTACTGCCCGTTCTTTACCGGGGCGGTGGCAACCGAGGTGTTGGTTCCGATCGCCTCTGCCGTCACCGCCAACTTGCGGGTTTTGCCCGTGGTGCCGGAGCCCGTGCCCGGTTTGACGGTCACCGATCCCGTGACGATGCCCAGGGCTGAATTTGGAGCCGTCGCGCTTGGAACCGTGTTTATGGTGACTGTTACCAGGTACGCACCGCCGAACGTCGTCGGCGCTTGATTGACCACCATCTTCACTTGCAGGAGCAACTGCCCCAGTGTCCCATTTGACGGCGCGACCAGCCCGCCGGAACCGGTGCTCACCACGGTTATGACGTTGCCGTTGTTCAACGTGATCGGGTAATCGATGCAGCCATCGGCGCGGACTCCGACCGGCGGCGATTGCGGACAGGTGGGGATCAAGAAGCCGGGATTGGTCGGGTCGAGCAGGATCTCGGCGACGCGGTAGGTATCGGGCCGCACATCAGCGGTGTTGAAGAGCTGCGGTATGTTTTGCGAGGCGTTCAGATCAATCTGCAGCTCGGCGCGTTGGTCATTGCCTCCAATCCCCGGCGGCGTCGGGATGGTCTGCCATCGGCCGCTGCCCGGGCCCGCCTTCCCATTGGAATTGATCCGAACCGCCTGCACATTGAGCAGCACGTTTTGAAAACCCGGCGGCGGCGTGCCAACAAATCCGACTTCGACCGGCGCATTCTTGCTGGCTCGGGCCGTCCCGGCTGCGGCCGGCAGCAGGCAAATTACGATAACGAAAGGTAGACTCAGGCGGCGAGCAACATGATGCACAAAAAAATCTTTCACTCGGAATCCATCAATGAAGAATTCGGTCAGCGTTTGGGATAACCTAACGGCTGTGCGAAGGCAAGAATACGTTGGCTCATTTGAACGTCCAATTAATCACGGAGCTTGACTGATCGCCTTCCCGATCCGGAGAATTACCGCTGCCATCGATGAACTCCTCCAATCGAAACGTCCGTCGCTGTCTGTTTACGCTCTTGCTCCTGTTCGGTTTCGCTTTTCGAGTGACAACCGCCGCCGCCAGTTTGAAAATCACCACAGGTAATCCCGGCCTCGAGCATTTCGACACCGACGGCGGCGTCCAGCTCGACTTCGGACTCACCGACGAAAACGGCAACCCCGTCGGCAACCTTCGTCCCGACAACGTGAAAGTCTTCGAGGATGGCAAGGAAGCCAAGATCATCGATTTTCGCGGCGTCGGCCAGGGCCGCCCCACCGACATCGTCTTCGTCATCGACGTGACCGAATCGATGCAGCCTTATATCGACGCGATCAAGCAGAACATGATCGCCTTCGCCCACGACCTCGCGGCGAACAACCGCGACTATCGCCTTGGCCTCGTCACCTTCGAGGATTACGTAGTTTCCCAGTATCCCGACTGCAATTGCGAATATCGCACCGCGCTGACGTCCGACGTGAACAAGTTCATCGGATGGGTGGGCACGTTGCATGCGGGCGGCGGCGGCGACATCCCCGAGGATCAGCTCGACGGGCTCGCCTATGCCTCGACCTTGCCGTTCCGCCCTGAAGCGCAAGCCATTCTGATCCTCATCACCGACGCTCCATGCCACAAAGCCGGAGACGGCCCCGACCGCAGCGGCGATCAGGCCTACCGCGACCATCATCCGGGCGACAACGACGTGACCGAGATGACCGGCGACAAGGTCGCCGAGATGCTGAAGAAAAACGGGCTCACTCTGTACGCGGTGGTGCCGCCGCCGTTCATCGAGCCCGCGTACCAGCAAATCGTCGATGCGACCCACGGCCGTTCATACAATATCATCACCGAGGAGGGCCGCTTCTCATCGCTGGTACGCGAAATCGGACATTCCATCGCCACTGAGTACTCGCTGACTTATCGAACGCCGCGGCCGATCGAAGACGGCACCAATCGCAGCGTCCAACTGAAGATCGACTACAACAGCGAGTCTGGCGAGGCCGACACTGCGTACCAGGTGCGCGGCCTCGGCGGCGCCGCGATTAACGTGCCCGAGGATGAAGGCGCCACGGCCGGGGGAAACGAGACGGGTACTGGGCTCAAGCAATTCTCGTTCAATTGGTGGAACGGCGTTGTGCCGTTGATTGCGATCCTCGGCCTGTTCGGGCTGTCGCGAATGAGGTTCGGGCTCCCGGCCGACGAACTGAAAGCAATCGTCGAGGCGCAGGGCGCTCCCTCGATACGGATGCCGTCCGCGCCGGCACCGGCGGCGCGCCCGATGCCGCGTGCGCCCGCCCGGCCGCCTCAATCGCCGATCACCGCGCCGCGCGGCGCGGGAAGTACTCAGGGCGCGCGGCTGGTCGCCGTCGATCGCATCGATCCGGTGCCGGCCGAATATTCACTGATGAAGGACGAAATAACTATCGGCCGCGGCGAGGACAACAACGTCGTCATTCCGCACGCCAGCGTCTCACGCCAGCACGCGCGCCTGATGCGCCGCGACGGCGGCTTCGAGCTGATGGATCTGAACTCGACTAACGGCAGCTACGTGGACGATCGCCAGATCCACGGCTCCGCCTTCCTGAGCGCCGGCAGCCAGGTGCGCCTGGGAGATATCCGGTTTGTGCTGCAGTTGTAACCCCGGATTGCGGTCAGAGCAGCTTCACAAAGTCGCCCTCGGCAATGTTCGCCTGCTTCAGAATGGACCGCAGCACGTTCACGTTTAGGTCACGGCTCCCGTGGAAGGGAATGACGGCGCGGTGTCCGGTGGCGGGATTCTTGTAAATGCGATGGGAGCCGGTGCTGTGATGGAGCCGGAACCCGAGGCGCTCGAGGACGCGAATGACCTCTCGCGCCTTGAGGGCGGGAAGTCTCATGCACGAGCAAGCAACCTTACCGCCAGCCTTTCGGTCGTAGCGGCAGGTTGCTCGATCGGAATGTCCTCGCCATCTTTGGCCAGCGATTCGATCAGTCCGCGGATCGCATCGCGCGCCATCGCTCGCGCCTCCCGCAGAGTGTCCCCCTGCGTCGCGATTCCAAGGACCGGAACCGTCGCGACGTAGCCACCCTCCGGTGCGCGCTCAAACAGCACCGTATAGCGATAGGCCCTGGCGCGCAGTAGTTCTTTGTGCGGCTTGGTCATCGCCTTCAGTCTATAAAGAAATCGGCCATCGTTAAATCAGTGCCCCTCTCGTTCCAGCGCCTGCGGCGCGAAGAAGGCGTTGTCCACCGTGCCCATGTCGATATACCAGCATTCGTGATCGGGCGCGGTCGGTCCCGGCATATAGACGACCGTGCTGACTCCTGTCTGCAGATCCTCGTCCACCAGCCCCAACTGGAATATCCGCTTGTACGGGTAGATCGCGACTCTTGCGTCGGGGACCGGCCGGTCGCGAAAAGTGTTGAAGGTCGCGATTGTCTTCCACAGTTTGCCGTCGCGATCGTACTGATCCGACGCCGTGATGAACCATCCTTCCGAATCGATGTAGAAGATTCGCTTGGGGATCGTCATGTCGCGGCCCGGCTTCCCGTCCGCTTCGATCACGTACAGATGGCGCATCTCCCAGTCTTCCGGGCAAATCGTTTTGCCGCCGTCGAACGGGCACTGCACTTCCGGCGAATGCTGTGCATGCACCGACGCGAGCATCTCCTTCTCTCCCAGGAAGCGGTAGGTGAAATCCTCGATCTTCGCCGAGAACCCGAAATACGAATCCGGATCGAGCGTGTTCGCGTATGCACCGGCGCCTGAGCCTCCGCCGGCGCCGCCACCGCCGCCATACGATCCGCCACCGCCGCCGCCGCCTCCTCCTCCGCCAAATCCCGGCAGCGCCCCGATACTGTCCGAGAGCACGTCCACCGATTCACGCCGCAGCTTGCGCGTCTCCGGATTGTACACCCATACGTTGTCGTCGATTTTGGGATCGATATGCCGCTGCCGCACCATCCCGTAGCCGCGCAACGACGACGGCTCCAGGAACGGATAGAAGGCGAACCGGTATCGAATCCCGCTGGCGACGCCGTCGGGATCGGTCGGTATCGGCGGCACTTCGATGCGTCCGATATTGTTGTAGAACGCAAAGTGCCCCACCGTGTAGTAGCTCAGCGGCGTGCCGGTGCTGTGCTTGTCGAAGCTCGCAACCTCGGGAAAGCGCATATCGATATCGTCGCTGTACAGCGGCCGGTAGCTGAAATTCCACATCACCTTGGTCGCCATCTGCGGATCGTTCGGATCGAGCAGCGGAAACGGCTGCCCCGCGGTGTAACCCTTCAGCGTGCCGTCGGGCAGGAGCTGCACTTGCGGCGAGTACTTCTCGGTCGCAACCTTGAATGGCGGCGGCCAATCGAGCTTGTCGCTTGGCACGATCCGAAGCTGCATGCCCTCCTGGACCAGTATGTAGTTGCCGGGGCTGAGCAGCTCGATGACCTTCTCCGCGTTGTCTTTGGTGATCACATCTCCCGGTTTGACCGCGGCATGCGCCGGCGTCAACCCGCAGATCAATGTTGCGAGCAAGGTTCCAGTCACGATTCGAAGCGATGACAGTCTCATGGGTCCTCCGATAGTGCGTCGGCGCAGGCCCGGCGCGTCGGCCGCAATCTTACAGTAGTTAGGCTGGCGTCGAAAAGCTCCAGCTTGATCGCTCGCCGCCGCGCTCCCTATGATTCGGAAAAGATCGGCCGAGGTCACTCGCATGAAAAAAATGATTTCCAGGCTCGCCATTTTCGCGCTCGCGCTCGCGGCGGTCGTAACTATCGCGGACCGCGGCGACGCGCAGATGCACCCGATGATGCTCCCGCTCACCACCACGATGGTCATTACCAAGCCCGCGCCCGGCGAGATCTACGGCGACAGGCAGGTGGTCACGATGGGTGTCGGCGCCAAGACCTACAAATTCGTGCTGAAGGATGCGTACGTCGATGATCCGCGAGGCATAGTCCATTGGCCCGACATCTGGCAGTTGGTCAGGCAATCCAGGCCCAACTTCAACGTCAGCGGCATCGACGAGGACACCTTCGCCCAAATGAAGCCGGGCGACACCTTGACCGTGCGCGGGATGTTCTCCCCCAACAATCAGACCTACGAAGTAGTAGGCACAGAGCCGGGCGGCGGTCCCTCAGCCCCTGGCCAGCACTACTAGAGAATATGGAGAATTTGGAGGTTGGGAATCTTTCCTAGCCTCTCCTTGTCCGAGGAGAGGTCGGCGAAAGCCGCGGAGCGGTGTCGCCGGGAGAGGTGCAACGCGCGACAGCGCAGCCATCCCAACTCGTTTAAGCACAACTCACTGACACTCGTCTGCCGCCCAAACCGCAGCACCACTTTCTAACTTGCTACACAAGCAAGCGGTTGCTGCGACGGCGAGCGCTGCACCTCACCCGTCGCTCACCTTACGGCTCGCGTCGACCTCTCCTCGGACAAGGAGAGGTCAGGATTGGATACTGGCAGTTCGCTCGATCTAGCTACCCATAATCTCCGCCAGCTTGCTCTCCCGGTATTCAAAGATCTGCGCGAGGCTCCGCTTGACGAACAGGTGATACGCAATCTCGCCCAGCGGCCCCAGGGGCATCGCATACTCGACGCGATCCTTCATCTCGGTCGCGCCTTTGCCGACGTCTTTGAAAGTATGGCTATGCCGCCATAACGCGTACGGCCCTTTCTCCTGGACGTTCAACAAACTTCTTTGGCGCCTCGACGATTTCGATTCGCGTCCGCCAATGTACCGGCACGCCATACAACCGAATCTGGTAGTCGATCACGGTCCCGGGATGCATCACTTCAGGCGGCGGCGCGAGAAACTTGAATTGCAGAAATTGCGGCGTAAGCCGCTGGAGGTTGTGCGAATCGGAGAAGAATTTGAAGGTCTCGGCGAGTGGCCGCGGCACGATCTGAGTGCGCTCGAGAACACGAACTTTCATGCCTGTTGATCGTATTGGATTTACGATGGTGAGACACAGGCCAGCACGCGCAAAACAGCGCAAGTTGTGCGGCTATCTCCCCGTAGTGTAACTTTGTAGGCTCAAATCACCGCAAAAACGCCTCAAAATCGGGTAAATGAAAAAACTGACAGGAGCACAAATCGTTATCGAGAGCCTGATCGCCGAGGGCGTCGATGTAATCTTCGGCTATCCGGGCGGCGCAATTCTGCCCACTTACGACGCGCTGCTCGACTCGAAAATCAACCACGTTCTCGTCCGCCACGAGCAGGGCGCCACCCACATGGCCGAGGGCTATGCGCGCGTCAGCGGACGCCCGGGCGTCGTCCTTGTTACCTCCGGCCCCGGCGCGACCAACACCGTCACCGGCATCGTCAACGCCTACATGGACTCGACCCCGATGGTCGTCCTCTCCGGCCAGGTCCCGACCACGATGATCGGCAACGACGCTTTCCAGGAGGCGGACTTCGTCGGCATCACGCGCCCGTGCACCAAGCACAACTTCCTCGTCAAGAACGTCAAGGACATCTCGCGCATCATCAAGGAAGCGTTCTATATCGCCGGCAGCGGACGCCCCGGCCCGGTAGTCGTCGATCTGCCCAAGGACGTGCAACAGGCCGAGCACGTTCTTCACCTGCCGGACAAAGTTGACCTGCGCGGATACAAGCCGACGATTCGCGGCAACCCGCGCCAAATCGAGCGCGCAATTGAAGCGATTGAGAAAAGCTTGACCCCGCTGTTCTACGTCGGCGGCGGCGTGCAATGGTCCGGCGCGGCGCCCGAGCTGCGCGAACTGGTTAAAGGACTCGGTATTCCAATTACCGAGACCCTGATGGGACTCGGATCGTACCCGGCCTCCGACTCGCTGCGGCTCGGGATGCTTGGGATGCATGGTTCGTACGGCACCAACACCGCGGTCTGCAACACCGACTGCCTGATTGCAGTCGGTGCGCGCTTCGACGATCGCGTGACCGGCAAGATTTCCGAGTTCGCGCCCAAGGCCGAGACGATCATCCATATCGACATCGACCCGTCGTCCATTTCGAAGAACGTCAAGGTCGATATCCCTATTGTCGGCGATATCAAGTCGGTTCTCACCGACATGCTGACTCAGATCAAAGGCCGCGAGAGTATCGCGAAGCGCCGTGCCGATTGGACGAAGTGGCATCAACAGATCCTCCAATGGAAGAAGGAGAAGCCGCTCTACGAGAACGGTCATCGCGGCGAGAGCGTTTCCCCGCTCGACGTTATCGCCGAGATGCACAACATCACGAAGGGCGACTGCATAGTTGCCACCGACGTCGGCCAGCATCAGATGTGGGTCGCGCAGATGTTCCCCTTCGAGAATCCGCGCTCGTGGCTGACCTCGGGCGGCTTGGGCACGATGGGCTACGGACTGCCGGCGGGAATCGGCGCGACCTTCGCCGCCCCCGACAAGAAAGTAGTGGTGGTCTCGGGTGACGGCTCGATCCAGATGAACATCCAGGAACTGGGGACCGCGGTCCAATACAATGTGGATATCAAAGTTATCATTCTGAATAACTACTTCCTCGGAATGGTTCGCCAATGGCAAGAGAAGTTCTACGCCGAGCGGTATTCGTACTCAGCGATGTCGGTGCCGAACTTCGTCAAGCTCGCCGACGCGTACGGCGCGCGCGGCTTCCGCATCGAGAAAGCGAAAGATCTGGTCGCGACGATGAAGGAAGCATTCGCGACGCCCGGACCGGTGCTGATCAACGTCGTGATCCCGAAGGAAGAGGCCGTGATGCCGATGATTCCGCCGGGCGGCGCTATGTCCGAGATGCTGTTCGCCTGAACCTGGCTGGAGGTGCACCGATGGCGGCGCGCGTACCGTATCTGAATCGCGAGGACCTTCCTGAAGCAGACCGCGTGATCTTCGACAACCTCGCCGCCGAGCGCGGCGGCACCGTCGGCAACATTTTCAAGGCACTGGCGCATACGCCAAATCTGCTCCGCCGCTTCTGCCAGATAGGCAGCGAGCTTCGCAACAAAACCGCGCTCGACCCAAAACTACGCGAGCTCGCGATCTGCACGGTCGGCCGCCTCACCGATGCGCAATACGAGTTCGTGCATCATTGGAATATCGCGCGCCGCGTCGGCGTCTCGCGCGATCAGCTCGAAGCGCTCGCCGACTGGGAGAAATCGCCGAAGTTCAGCGAAATCGAGCGCGCGGTCATTCGCTACGCGGTCGAGGCGACCAATAACATCCGCGTGACCGACGCAACCTGGAACACGCTGAAGACCTTCCTCGACACGCGCCGCCTAATGGAACTCGTGCAGAACGTCGCCTTCTACAACATGGTCGTGCGCGTGCTGCTGCCGGTCGGCGTCGAGCTGGAGCCGGGCACGACCAGGCAATAGCGATGGTCAAGACCTTTAATTTCTTCAAGCGCAGGCCGGAGCTGAGTGTAGAGCGCTTCCGCGAGTACTGGCTGAATCAACACGCAGCAGTGGTCCGGGCAATACCTGAGGTGCGAAAGTACGTCGCGTCGATCGCGTTGCCATCGTCGTATCGCGACAATCACGAGCCGCATTGCGACGGTATTTCCGAGGCGTGGTTCGACGATGAAGAGACGCTTCGGCGGATCGCCGACACGTCGCCGTTGCGCGCCGCGGTCACTGACGACGCCGTGTTTATCGATACGTCCAAAGCGGGATCGATCATCACCGACGAGATCGTTCAGAAGGAAGGCGCGCCGCCGAAAGATGCGGTCAAGGTTCTATCGCTGCTCACTCGCAAGGCCGGTATGGACGTGGCGTCATTCCAGTCATATTGGCGAACGCATCATGGACCGCTGGCCGCGAAGCTCCCGCAGGCGCGACGCTATGTGCAATGCCATGTGCGTCCGTCCGGGTATGCCGACGGCCGTACGCCGCGTTATGACGGCGTCGCGGAGATGTGGTTCGACGATTTCGAGGCGGTCCGGGCCTCCGGCAATGCCGATGTCTATCGAGACGTACGCGGCGACGAGCCGAAGTTCCTCACCGTTCCGTTACCGCGCGTATTCGCATCGGAACACCGAATCGTGTGACGCGGGCGCATCCAGACTTCTACGAACAGGGAATCGATCTCTTCAACGAGGGACGCTTCTTCGAATGCCATGAGGCGTGGGAGGAAATCTGGAAGCGCTCCGACGGCGCGGAGAAGCTTTTCTACCAGGGATTGATCCAGGCCGCCGTCGCGATCCTGCACGCGCAGCGCGGAAACGTCGAAGGTGCGCGCTCGCTGTACGAGAAAGCCTCAGCCAAGCTCGATCCTATTCCCCACGAACACATGGGCTTGGCAGTGGGCGAGTTGCGCATCGAGCTGAGCCGCTTCATCGATATCGCAACCCGCGCAGACGGCACCGCGCTACCGAACCCGCCGCGTCTGCGTCGAATCGTGAAGTGATTCCCGGCGCGTTGATGCGGATTCAATGCGGGAATAGTCTCATCGTTGATGATTCGGGACGCTCATAAGACGGTCGTTGGTGCGATCGAGGCGGCGCTTTGGCGCGCGGGGGTTCGTACCGGCTCATCGTTGCTGATCGGACTGTCAGGCGGGGCGGATTCGGTTGCGCTTACGTACGTCCTGGTCGAGTTGCGCGAGCGGATGGGGTTGGAAATCTCGGCGGCGCATCTCAACCATCGGATTCGCGGCGCTGAATCGGATCGCGATGAAGATTTCGTTCGGCGGATGTGCGCGCGGCTCGGTATCGAGTTGATCGTCGAGCGCGCTGACGGGCTTGACGCATCGACTTCGAGTGCGAACCTCGAGGAACGTGCGCGCGATGCTCGGCGCGAGTTTCTGTTGCGCGTCACGGATCGAATTCAGGCTGATTTCGTTGCCCTAGGGCACCATCGCGACGACCAGGCTGAGACTGTGCTGATGCGTTTGATGCGCGGCGCTGGGGCGGCGGGGATGGCAGCGATGGCCGAGCGCGGGCCCGGACGCCTCATTCGGCCGATGCTGTCGCTATCGCGCGCCGAGATTCGAGACTACCTTGGCGCGCGCGGGATTTCGTTCGTCGAGGATTCATCGAATTCGTCGCGCGACATTTTGCGCAACCGGATTCGCGCCGAGCTGCTGCCGATGCTCGAGCGCGACTATGCGCCCGGCCTTGGCGAACGGCTGGTGGAATTGGCGGGCGAAATGCGCTCGCTCGACGATCTCGTCACGGCAATCGCGGCGCGCGAACTCGACGCGATGCGCGTCGGCGGTGGCGCGCTCGACGTGTCGGGCTTCGGCGCGATTAATCGCGCAGTGCAGCCCGCCGCGATCCGGCTGTACCTCGCCGAGTGGATGGGATCGTTGCGCAGAATCTCGCGGGCGCATATCGAGGCGGTGCGCGCGCTTATCCTCGAAGGCGGTCCGAGCAACTCGATCGATCTTCCGGGCGGCTGGCGCGCCGCGCGCGAGTACAATCTTTTTCGGCTGGTGAATGCGCACGAGCGCAAAGCCCGCGCCCCTGCATTTTCGGCGGCGATTGCGGCGGACGGAATCACAATCATCGAGGCGGTGGGGTTCAAGTTCGAGGCTTCGACGATTGCCGCGGCGGACGCGTCGATGCCGGACAGCCTGTCTGTCGCGATATTCGACGCTGCGAAAATTGCCGATACGGGCCTGGTCGCGCGCAATTTCATGAATGGCGACAGGATTCATCCGATGGGGATGCGCGGCACGCGCAAGGTCCACGACGTGTTCGTCGATCGCAAGCTGCCGCGCGCACGGCGCGAGCGCTTTCCGGTGGTCACGGTCGGCGATACGATCGCGTGGATCCCGGGCCTCGCACGCGCCGACTGCGCACTCGTCACCAAGGCCACCGAAACCATACTGCGCGTTGAGGCGTCTGCAATCGCCGCTTAGCGATTACCGCGTTGCGTGGGCCTCAACCTGCGTGATACTTTTTTAATAGCATGAACCAGTTTTCACGCAGTATTGCGCTATGGCTAGTGCTGGGACTTATGTTCCTGCTGCTATTCAACATCTTCAGCAGGCAACAGCCCAAAGAACCCGAAATAATTTTCTCCGACTTCCTGAACCAGGTTGAAAAAGGCCAGGTTAAGAAGGCGACTATCCAGGGCGACGTGATCAAGGGCGAGGGTACGAACGGGGACCTTTTCAAGGTCAACGCGCCCGCCTACCCCGACCTCGTCAAGACGCTGCGCGACAAGGGCGTCGAGATTGCGGCCAAACCGGCTGAGGGCGACCCATGGTGGATGGTCGCGCTGGTGCAGTGGTTCCCCATACTCGTGCTGGCGGCGCTGTGGATTTTCTTCATGCGCCAGATGCAGATCGGCGGCGGCAAGGCGATGTCGTTCGGCAAGAGTCGCGCGAAGCTGCTGACAGAGAATACCCACAAAGTTACATTCGGCAACGTCGCGGGAATCGACGAGGCGAAGGACGAGCTCGAAGAGATAATTCAATTCTTGCGCGACCCCAAACGGTTCACGCGTCTCGGCGGCCGAATCCCGAAGGGCGTGCTGCTGGTCGGGGCGCCGGGAACCGGCAAGACGCTGCTCGCGCGCGCGATCGCCGGCGAGGCAGGCGTGCCATTCTTTTCGATTTCGGGATCGGACTTCGTCGAGATGTTCGTCGGCGTGGGTGCGTCGCGAGTGCGCGATTTGTTCGTGCAGGGCAAGAAGCATGCGCCCTGCATCATCTTTATCGATGAGATCGACGCGGTGGGACGTCATCGCGGGGCCGGCCTTGGCGGTGGTCATGATGAGCGCGAGCAGACGCTCAACCAGTTGCTGGTCGAGATGGACGGGTTCGAGGCTAACGAGGGCGTGATCCTCGTCGCGGCGACCAATCGCCCTGACGTGCTCGATCCGGCGTTGCTGCGCCCCGGCCGATTCGACCGGCGCGTGGTGGTGCCGCTGCCCGACGTGAAGGGGCGCGAGGGAATCCTGAAAGTTCACACGCGCAAGGTGCCGCTGTCAGATGATGTCGATGGCAGCAAGATTGCGCGTTCGACGCCGGGCTTTGCGGGCGCCGATTTGGAAAACCTTGTCAACGAGGCTGCGCTGCTGGCGGCGCGCCGCAACAAGGACAAGGTCGAGATGTCTGACTTCGAGCTGGCCAAGGACAAGGTCATGATGGGCGCGGAGCGGCGCTCAATGGTGATGTCGGGCTCGGAGCGCAAGATTATCGCGTATCACGAGGGGGGGCATGCGCTGGTCGCGATGCTGCAGCCCGGCGCGGACCCGGTGCACAAAGTTACGATTATTCCGCGCGGGATGGCGCTCGGCGTCACTCAGCAATTGCCAATGGACGATCGCTACACCTATCCGCGCGACTACCTGGTGACGCGGCTGGCGGTGATGTTCGGTGGACGCACCGCAGAAGAGCTGGTGTTCGGTCAGATGACAACCGGCGCCGGCAACGATATTGAAAAAGCGACTGAGCTCGCGCGCAAGATGGTCTGCGAATGGGGCATGAGCAAGGAGCTTGGCCCGATGACGTTCGGGCGCCGCGAAGAGCAAATCTTCCTGGGCCGCGACATCTCGCATCATAAGGATTACTCGGAGCAGACGGCGCTCGAGATCGATCGCGAGGTGCGCAAGATAATCGACGACTCGTATCAGAAGGCGCGGCAACTGCTGTCGGACCATCTGGTGCTGCTCCATGCGATCGCGGCGCGGTTGCTCGAGAAGGAAGTGCTCGACGGCAGCGAAGTCGAAGCGATGGTGACGGCGTTCCGCGAGGGGCGTCCATTGCCGCCGTCGCCGGCCGCGGTGCGCAACGATTTTCCGCCGCGTCCCGGGCCGGACACGGGCAAGGAAAAGCGCGTCGAGGACGAGAGCCCGTTGCCGGGACTACCGCCGAAGCCGGTTCTGGTTTAGGCGTCTCGCGGGCGCGCTGGCTCACGCTACGACTCATTCGGTTCGCAATTGCGAGTCGGCAACCACGCGCGGGTGAGGGGGTGTGAAGGGAGTGGGGCCGGTGCGATGCGACGCTCGCCGATTCAATCCAAGTCCTCATCCAACGATAGCGGCTCGCGCAAGCGGACCGCTCAATCTCAATCAACGCCCGCAAATCTCAAGCTGGCTGACGGCCGCGTAATCAGGTTTCCCGCGGTGATGGGCGTGCTCAACGTGACGCCCGACTCCTTCTCCGACGGCGGCAAATATTTGGATCCCGACCGCGCCGTCGAGCATGCGCTCGCGATGGAAGCGGCGGGCGCCGACGTGATCGACGTTGGTGGAGAATCGTCGCGTCCGATGGGCGCAGTCGAGATACCTGTCGAGGCCGAGCTTGCGCGCGTGATGCCGGTGCTCGAGCGGCTTGGCAAGCGGCTGCGAGTGCCAATCTCGATCGATACGCGGCGGGCAGCGGTCGCGCGCGTCGCGCTCGAGTCGGGCGCGGCGATAATCAACGATATCACTGCGCTCGGCCACGACTGCGAAATGGCGCCGCTGGCGGCGCGAACCAGGTGCGCGGTGGTGCTGATGCATATGCGCGGCGGTCCGACCAATCATATCGAGTTCGCGCGCTACCGCGACGTGGTGCGCGAGGTCGTCGAGTACCTCGATGTGCGCGCACGATTCGCCGTCGCGGCGGGAGTTGCACGCTCGCGAATAATCGTCGATCCGGGACTGGGCTTCGCCAAGACCGCGCAGCATAATCTGAAATTGCTGGCCGCCTTGCCCGACCTCTGTGCGCTCGGCTATCCCGTATTGGTAGGCGCGTCGCGCAAGACTTTCGTAGCGCGAATCGCAGGCGCAATAGAGCGAGATTTGGAATTCGGCACGGCGGCGGCGAATGCACTCGCGATTGCGGCGGGCGCGTCGATCGTTCGCGTACATGACGTGGGCGCGGGCGTCGCCGCGGTGCGAATGGCCGCGGCGATGTCGGGACGGGATCAGCGGTTCAGGCACCATGCATAACTACATACCAATGATACCGCAGCCGCGATGGCAGGATGTCGTAGACGTCCTGATCGTCGCGTACGTGATCTACCGGATCGCGCTTTTGATTCGTGGCACGCGCACGATGCAGATGGTGTTGGGGATGGTGATCGTGGGCGGCGCGTTCGTGGCGTCGCAGGTGCTCGGTCTGTTCACGCTGAATTGGCTTCTGAATAACTTTCTTGGATCGTTGTTCGTGATCCTGGTGGTAATCTTCCAGGCGGATATTCGGCGCGCGCTGACGCGCGTCGGCGCGCAATCCTTCCTGGGCCGCAGCGCGGCGGCGGTCACGCCTGCGGAGGAAATCGCGACGGCGGCGGCATGGCTGTCGGCGCGTAAAATTGGCGCGCTGATCGTGATCGAGCAGGACGACGGGCTCGGTGAGTTTGTCGAGAGCGGAAGAATCATTGAGGGCAAGGTCTCGCCGGAACTGCTCGAAACGATTTTCATGAACGGCTCTCCGCTGCACGATGGCGCGGTAATAATAAATGGCGATCGGGTACTCGCGGCGGCGTGCCTGCTGCCGCTGTCGCAGAATCCCAACGTGAGCCTGTCGCTCGGCACGCGTCATCGCGCGGCGATTGGCTTGAGCGAGGACAGCGACGCGGTCGTGCTGGTCGTGTCGGAGGAGAGCGGGGCGATTTCGCTTGCGCGCGGCGGAGTGTTGAGCCGTGGACTGGAGCCGGCCGAGGTTTTGTCCACGCTGAGGAAGCTGCCGGCCTAGGGGCGCCGAAGCAAAAAGAGCGAAGGACGACGCACGATGAAGCTGGGCGATTTCAATTATCTGTTCGCTGCAAGCAGCTCGCGGCGCCTTCGCGGCGGCGATATCGGGTTACGCATCCTGTCCGTGGTGCTCGCGGTCGGGCTCTGGATATTCGTCAACGCAGGCGAGCGCGGCTCGGTCGAGTCGCTGACGGTGCCCATAAGCTATGCGTCGCTGCCGCAGGGGATGGTGATCGTGAACCATCCGCCGACGCAGGTGAAGATCGAAGTTACCGGTCCGCGCACGCTGCTGTCGCTGCTCGATCCCGAGCGCCTCACGCTCAAGATCGATCCGGCCAGTCTGGCTCCGGGACAGTCCGAGATCAAAGTATATCCCGCGATGTTCAACGTCGGACGAAACACCACGGTGACCAGCATCTCGCCGGATCAATTGTCGCTCGATATCGATCGCCTGGTTACGCGTGACGTGCCGGTCCATCTCGCGGTCGAGAACGAGGTCGCGCCCGGCTACACGATTTCATCGGTGGATATTACGCCGCCGAGCGTCACCATGATCGGGCCAAGCCGCTCTGTCTTGCCGCTGACGTTGGTCAGTACTGAGCCGCTCGACTTGAAGGGACTCACTGCGGATACCAGCCGTTCGGTGGAGATTGTGCCGCCCGATCCGACAATGGGCTTGTCCACCGGTCACGTCGACGTGAAGGTCAACGTGGCGGAGGCGATCACCGACCGTGAGTTTCGCGCGGTGGACGTTGAGGTCAAGGACAGCGATTTCAAGTATCGCGTCGAACCGAAGCAGGCAACGCTGACGATTCGCGGGCCGGCTGTCAAGCTGGCGGGCCTCGCACCGAAGGGGTTGGCCTACGTCGACGCCAACGGCCTCGCGCCGGGCTCGCATGAATTGCCGCTGCAGGTGACGGTGCCCGACGGCATGCAGTTGGTGCGCCAGTCGCCCGACAAGGTTAGACTCCGCATGTATCACGAGAAGCTGACAACTGCGGCCGATGAGCATCCATCGTAAATTGTTCGGCACCGACGGCGTCCGCGGCGTCGCCAACGTCGAGCCGATTACGTCGGAGACCGCGCTCAAGCTGGGCCGCGCACTCGCGCATGTGTTCCGCAACAACACCGGGCGTCATCGCAAAATTCTGATCGGCAAGGATACCCGCCTCTCGGGCTACATGCTCGAGACCGCGATCGAGTCCGGCATCTGCTCGATGGGCGTGGACGTGTGGCTGGTCGGGCCGCTGCCGACGCCGGCGATCGCGTTTCTGACGCGCAGTATGCGCGCCGACGCGGGCGTGGTGATTTCAGCTTCGCACAATCCCTTCCAGGACAACGGGATCAAGTTTTTCTCGCGTGAAGGATTCAAGCTCGACGACGAGACCGAGCGGCGGATCGAAGCGCTGGTGTTCGATGAGGCCGAGATCGGAGAGAGTCGCGCGCGTCCCGACGATATCGGCAAGGCGGCGCGAATCGACGACGCGCTCGGCCGCTATCTGGTGTTTCTGAAGTCGTGCCTGCCGCGCTCGGTCACATTCGACGGCTTGAAGGTCGCGATCGATTGCGCCAACGGCGCTGCCTACAAGGTCGGTCCCGAAGCGCTCGAGGAACTTGGCGCCGAGGTGGTCGCGATCGGGGTCGATCCCGACGGCAAGAACATCAATCTGAATTGCGGCGCGACCCATCTCGACGCGATTCGCGAAACAGTTCTGCGCGAGCATTGCCACGTCGGCATTGCGCTCGACGGCGACGGCGATCGCGTGATGCTGATCGACGAGCGCGGCGAAGTCTGGGACGGCGACGACGTGATGGCGTTGCTCGGGCGCAAGCTCGCTGCCGAGGGGCGCCTCAGCGGCAACGCCGTCGTCGCAACCGTGTTGAGCAACTTCGGACTCGAGCTGGCGCTGCGCGACGCGGGCGTGCGGCTGATTCGCACCGAGGTCGGCGACCCCGCAGTCGCGCGCGAGATGCGTCTCAACTCGTACAACCTGGGCGGCGAGCAGTCGGGCCACTTGATCTTCATGGATCACTCGACCACCGGCGACGGGCTGATCAGCGCTCTGCTGGTGCTCGCGCACCTCGCCGAGAGCGGACGGACGCTCAGCGAACTTCGCGCCATGCGCCGTGTGCCGCAGGTGCTCGAAAACGTGCGCGTGAAGACTCGCGTGCCGCTGGCCGAAATGCCTGACGTTCAACGAATCATCGCCGACGCCGAGAAACGTCTGGCAGGCACCGGCCGGTTGCTGGTGCGATATTCGGGAACCGAGATGCTCGCGCGCGTGATGGTCGAAGGCGAAGACGGCGCCCAGATCAAAATGCTGGCGCAAGAGATAGGCGCCGCAATCCAGAAGTACGCCGGCGCCCCGTGATCGTCATTTTCGCTTCGCGCGCTTGACCCTCGCCGGCTTCGAGCCGAGCGCCTTCAGGTATGCCTTCACCGTCCGCGTCAGGCCCATGTAGAGCGCGTCACTGACCAGCGCGTGGCCGATCGAAACTTCCTGCAAGCCCTTCACTGCTTTCGCGTAGGCGGGAATATTTTTGAGATCGAGATCGTGGCCGGCATTTACGCCGAGTCCGATCGTTCGCGCCAGGAGCGCGGCCTCGCGATGCGCCGCAAGGATTGTTTTGCCTGCCGGCGTGCCGAACGCTTGCGCGTACGGTCCGGTGTATAACTCGATTCGATCCGCTTCCAGCTTTCGCGCGCGTCTGATCTGATCAGCATCGGGGTCGAGAAAGAGACTGGTCCGGATGCCCGCCTTCTTGAACCCGGTGAGCAGGTCACCAAGCCAATCTGCAGCTCCGCTCCTCAGGTTCCATCCCGCGTTCGAGGTCAGCACGCCGGGCGGGTCGGGCACCAGCGTCACCTGCGTCGGCCGCACGCGCATCACGAGGTCGATAAATTCCGCGCCCGGGTATCCTTCGATATTAAACTCGACCGTCATCATCGCGGCGAGATCGAATACGTCCTGAAACGTGATGTGCCGCGCGTCGGGTCGCGGATGCACCGTGATACCGTGGCATCCTGCGGCGATGCAGGTGCGCGCCGCCTCGACCAGGTCGGGAATATTTCCGCCGCGCGCATTTCGTAGCGTTGCGATCTTGTTGACGTTGACGCTGAGGCGAATCATTTCGACCCCTAACTTACCAGACCGACTCCACTCATTCACGGGTAACGTGCTTGGTGTAATATTTTGTTGGAATAACCGCCGATGATTTTGCTCAATGCATCCGAAAGCCGCGAACTCGATCGCATCAGCCAGGAAAAGTACGGAATTCCGTCTTACTCGCTGATGACGCGAGCGGGCGAGGCGGTTGCCGATGCGCTGATCGAGCGGTTCCCCGATGCGGCGACTGATTTGCTGGTCGTCGCGGGCAAGGGCAACAACGGCGGCGACGGCTTCGTCGCGGCACGACGCTTGATCCAGGACGGCTTCGCGGTGCGAGCGGTTCTGCTCGGCCGCGTGGCGGATTTGAAGGGCGACGCGGCGCGCGCGAATGCGGAGTTCCGCGCATGCCGTGGCAAGGTGCTCGAGGCCTCCACGGAATCGAGCATCGAAGCCGCGCTGAGCAAACGGCCTAGCGCTGTCGTCGACGCGATTTTCG
This sequence comes from uncultured delta proteobacterium, assembly GCA_963711565.1. Classification (GTDB taxonomy): domain Bacteria; phylum Desulfobacterota; class Binatia; order Binatales; family Binataceae; genus Binatus. The sequence goes on from CAVQEQ010000004.1 coordinate 971,271, forward strand.
GCACGGGACTGAATGCGGAAGTGAAGGACGGGCCGCGACGTGCGATCGAGATCGTCAATTCATTCGCGGTGCCGACGGTTGCCGTCGATATCGCGTCGGGCGTGAACTCGGACACGGGTGGGGTCATGGGCGCGGCAATTCAAGCCTCGCTCACGGTGACCTTCGGCTTCGCGAAGTTCGGCCACGTTTCATATCCCGGTGCGGGGCAATGCGGCGAGTTGAGGATTGTCGATATCGGCTTTGCTCCGCGCGCGATCGACGAGATCGCGCCGCGCGGACGATTCCTCGAGGGCGCTGACCTGCAGCACCTGATTCGCGCGCGGCCCGTGACTTCGAACAAGGGCATGTATGGGCATCCGCTGGTGATAGCCGGCGGCCGTGGCAAGTCCGGCGCCGTGCTGCTCGCCTCGCGCGCCGCGCTTCGAACGGGTGCGGGTCTGGTTACCGCGGCGATGCCGGAGTCGATCCAGCCGATCGTCGCGGCGGGGCAGGCTGAGCTGATGACGGAGCCGATCGCGGATCGCGACGGCCATTTTGACGGCGCTCATGCGCCCGACGCGTTGAAGATGTTGCTGAAAGGCAAGAACGCGTTGATCGTGGGGCCGGGAATTGGTGTAACAGATGATACCAATCGACTCATCGAATGGCTGATTTCGGACGCATCCGAGCCAGAGCGTCCGATGCTGATCGACGCCGACGGGCTGAACGCGCTCGCCGCCATCGGTTGCGAGTCTTTGAAGCATGCGCGCGGTCCCATCGTGCTGACGCCTCATCCGGGGGAAGCTGCGCGCCTGCTCGGTGGAACACCCTCGACTATCAACGACGATCGCGTGACTGCGGCGCGCACATTGGCGGAGCGAACGGGCGCAACCGTGCTCATCAAGGGCGCGCGCTCGGTGATCGCCTCTCCCGACGGCGACATCTACGTGAATTCGACCGGGAATCCCGGGATGGCCACGCCGGGGATGGGTGACGCGCTGTCGGGAATGGTCGGCGCGCTACTCGGACAGCATCTCCGCCCGCTCGACGCGCTCGCGCTCGGCGTTTTTCTCCATGGCTACGCGGCGGATCGCGTCGCGGCGCGGATGGGCCGCGTCGGCTATCTCGCCGGCGACCTGATTGACGAGCTGCCTGCGGCTCTGGGAGCGTTGATGTTAGACGCGTGAACGACCAGCCCAACATAGTATTCGTGATGTCCGATCAGCACCGCGCCGATGTCATGGGCTGCGCCGGCGACCCTGTCGTGAAGACACCTAATATGGACCGCCTCGCGGGCGAGGGCATCCGCTTCGAGCGAGCGTATTGCCAGGGGCCGTTGTGCATGCCCGCGCGCGCGTCGATGCTGACCGAGCGTTATGTGCGCGATCACGGCGTATTCGAGAACGGCTCGCAGGTCAGCGACGGCACGCCCACTTTTCTGCAAAAGCTCCGCGATGCCGGCTATTACACCTGTGAGATCGGCAAGATGCATCTGTGGCCGCACGGGCAGGTTCACGAGAAAAACGTTTCCGCGATGCGCGATCTGCTGGTCACGTACGGCTTCGACGAGCCGATCGAAACAGTCGGGAAGCTGGCGAGCCGCGCGCACGACACCGTCTACACGGACTACCTGCGCGAGAAGGGCCTGCTCGACCGCTACCGCGATTTCATCGGTAGTTTCCGTCACGGGGGCAACGCGAAGGGCGCGGCGGCATGGCAGGCTGAACCGTGTCCACTCGCGCTCGAGGATTATGCCGACGCATGGCACGGCGCGCGCGCCGCAAAATGGATCGAAGATTACTCGCGGCGCCAGCCGTTTTTCCTCTGGGTGGGATTCCCCGGGCCGCACGATCCGTGGGACGCGCAGGCGGAAGCGCTCGAACAATACCGGCACGCGGAAATTCCGCTGCCGCGATCCCTCAATCGTCCCGCGGTTCCGCAGTCGGGCCCCTTCAACGTGTTTCTGAACGCATTTCTCATGTACAGCGATTCCCCGACCATGACCGACGAGGCGATCACCGAAATGCGCCGCGCCTACTACGCGAATGTCACGGTCATCGACACTGGGCTCGGCCGAATCGTCGAGGCGCTGCAAAAAAAGGGAATTCTCGACAATACGTGGATTGTCTATGCAAGCGATCATGGCGAGATGATGGGCGAGCACCGGATGGTCACGAAGATGGTTTTCTATGAGCCCTCCGTGCGCGTGCCGATGATCGTTCGGCCTCCCGGTGGCGCGCCCGCGCGAACAGTTCAGGAGCCGGTACAACTCATGGATCTGGCCGCGACTTTTCGCGAGATCGCGGGCGCCGCGGCGCTCGAGCAGAGTGCCGCCAATTCTCTTGTGCCCTCACTTGCAGGAGATCGCGAACCGGTCGCCCTCGACGCACTGCCGAGCGAAAATTTCGGCTTCTCGATGTTTCTTACCGATCGGTACAAGCTGGTCGTTTACGAAGATACCTGCGAGCCGGGACAACTTTTCGATCTGCTCGAAGACCCGGCCGAGGACCGCAACTTATGCGGCGATCCGAATCATGCCGGCCTGGTCGAGCGCCTGGTAAAGGACCACGCGCAGCCATTTCTCGCGACTCGGCCGCTGCGCCCGCATCCGACTTTAGTTGACCGCCAGGGTCTGCGCGGCCGCCGGGCTCCGAAGTAGTAGTTGGCCCGCGTAGCGGTGGAAGCACTAACTGAGTAGTCGCGCTATAGTAGTTAGTGACTAATCGCGATGGCTAATGCCGCAACAGAATCGGGTACTGCTCTCGTCACGATGGTGATCGAGAGCCGCTCGCCGCACGAGACTAAATCATGGGGACGGCGGCTCGCCTCGCTGCTCGAAGGCGGGGAACTGCTCGGCCTGATTGGCGACCTCGGCGCGGGCAAGACAGTCTTCATCAAGGGCCTCGCGCGCGGACTGAGCCTGCGCGAAGAGGACATCCTGAGCCCGACCTTCACGATGATCCAGGAGCATCACGGGCGCTTCCCGCTCTATCATATCGATCTGTATCGGCTCGAAGAGGCGACACTCGACGACCTCGGTCTTCGCGAATATCTGTTTTCCGAGGGCGTTGCGGCGGTCGAATGGTTCGAGCGTCTACGCGGCGGCGCCGACATGGAATACCTGTCGGTGCGAATCAGCTACGCCGGCGCGAATCTGCGCCGAATCGAATTCAGCGCGGGCGACTCCCGTCACGCGCAGATCATTTCCAAATTGAAACGCAGCTTCGCCTGATATCAATCGCGGGAACCGCAAGCACCGCCCGGACTGCATGAAATCGGGTCGGATGTGCTACCGCGCCGCGCAGCCAACAGCTAAGGTGGCGGAAAGGATTCCCCGGTCGTGACCAAAGACAGTCACTGGTTGGCGCTGGAAGAGCCGTGGCAGGTGGCACTGACACTGGCTTGGGAGGCGCATATCGGCGGCAACGTCGGTGTCGGCGCGGTTCTGACCGATCCTCGCGGGCGCATCGTTGCGGTCGGACGCAATCGTGTGTCGGACAAGGAAGCGCCGCCAGGACGGCTTCGATCGACGTATATCGCCCACGCCGAGATCGATGTTCTGGGACAATTGATGCGTGGCGATTATCGGCATCATACCCTCTGGACGACGCTCGAATCCTGCCCGCTTTGTTGCATGGCCATTGTGATGAGCAACGTTGGGACCGTCACCTATGCAGCCAGAGATCGGCTCTGGGACGGAATATCCAGGCTCGCGGAACTCAACGAATTCATCGCAAGGCGCTGGCCTGTTCGGCGTGGTCCGCTCGGCGGCCCTGTTTCCGTGTTCTCTGAATTACTTCCGCTGCTTTGGTTTCTGGAGCACAAGCCGAGTGGAAGCGTCGTTGAGAAGTACGAAAGCCAACATCCGCGACTTCTGGCCCTCGCCGAGACGCTTCGCGGCGATGCTCGATTCGCCGATTTGAAGGCGCATCCGCTCGATGTTGTGCTGAACCAACTCTGGCCGGACCTCGCAGCGATCGACGCTGAGTAGCCGTCGGAGGGCTGGTTTGCGTTCCATTTTCCGATCATAATACTCGATCACCCATTTCTATGGGCAAATAGGGTCATTTTGATGGGATTGGTCGTTCAAAAATACGGTGGAACGTCGGTCGGCTCGATCGAGCGGATCAAGGCGGTTGCCGATCGCGTCGTAAGGGCGCGCGACGCCGGCGATCGGATCGTCGTGGTCGTGTCCGCGATGGCCGGTGAGACCAATCGGCTGTTCAAGCTCGCTTCCGAACTCAGCGAGACGCCGAGCGCGCGCGAGACTGACGTGCTGGTTGCGACGGGCGAGCAGGTCTCGGCCGCGCTGCTTGCGATTCGGCTGCATTCGATGGGGCATCCGACGGTTTCTTTTCTCGCTTTTCAAATGAACTTGACGACCGACTCGAATCACGGCCGCGCACGAATCAAATCCGTGCAATGCGATCGCGTGATGAGTGCGCTCGACGGAGGAAAGATTGTGGTCGTGGCGGGATACCAGGGCGTCAACGTCAACGGCGATATCACGACGCTTGGCCGCGGCGCGTCGGATCTGACTGCGGTCGCGCTCGCAGCCGCTCTCAAAGCCGACGCGTGCGAAATCTACACCAACGTCAACGGCGTCTATACCGCCGATCCAAACATTTGCCCCAAAGCAAAAAAACTCGGACGCATCTCCTATGATGAGATGCTCGAGATGGCGGGACTCGGCGCGAAGGTGCTGCAAACCCGTTCCGTGGAACTTGCCCGCCGTTACAACGTGCCGCTCGTCGTCCGCTCCAGCTTCGGTGAAGCCGAGGGGACGTGGGTCGGACAAGAGGATCAGTCGATGGAGGACGTGCTCGTCTCGGGCGTAACGCTCGACCAGAATCAAAGCAAGATAACGATAGCCGGTGTCGAGGATCGGCCCGGACTCGCAGCGAAGATTTTCAGCCCGATTGCCGATGCGGGAATCGTCGTCGATATGATTATCCAGAATGCCAGCGCGGACGGCCGCACCGATATGACGTTTACCATCGGGCGCGAGGACCTTGGGCGCGCGCTCGAAATCGTCGAGCGCACCGCTAAAGAAATCGGCGCGGCGGGCGTGCGGCATAACGACCAGGTCGCCAAAGTCTCGGTGGTCGGCGTCGGCATGCGCACCCATGCCGGGGTAGCGTCCACTATGTTCAAGGTGCTGGCGGCGGAACGGATTAATATCGAGATGATTTCGACTTCGGAGATCAAGGTCTCGGTCGTGGTCAATTCGAAATACGGCGAGCTCGCGATGCGTGCGCTGCACGACGCGTTTATCAACGGCGACGGCGGCCCGAACGCCGCGCCGCGGGAGTCAGTTTGAGTCCGATGGCGGATGCAAAACATATCCAGGTTTACGACACAACTTTGCGCGACGGTTGTCAGTCTGAGGACGTTTCACTGACGGTCGAGGACAAGGTCACGATTGCAGAGCAGCTCGACGATCTCGGCTTCGACTATATCGAGGGCGGATGGCCGGGCTCGAACGATCGCGACGCGGCGTTCTTCAAAGAGATCAAGAAAATAAAGATTCGGCACGCGAAGATCGCGGCCTTCGGCTCGACCCGCCGCTCCGGAGTGCGCGCCTCCGCCGACCGCAATCTGCAATTGTTGCTGCGGACAGGTACTCAGGTCGCGACCGTAGTCGGCAAGACCTGGGACATGCACGTCCGCGAGGCGCTCAGAATTCCGCTCAACGAGAATCTGGAAATTCTCAACGACACGGTCGCGTTTCTGAAGAAGAACTTCGATGAAGCGATTTTCGACGCGGAGCATTTCTTCGACGGCTACTTTCACAATCCCGAGTACGCGCTCGCGTGCCTGAAAGCCGTTGATGACGCCGGCGTCACGTTGATCGCGCTATGCGACACCAACGGCGGACGCCTCCCACATGAAATCGAAGCGGCTGTCGCGGCGGCTCGCGCGGCGGTGAATTGCCCGCTCGGAATTCATTGCCACAACGACTCGGAAGTGGCGGTCGCGAACACGTTGGCGGGTGTGAAGGCGGGCGCGACGCAGGTGCAGGGCACGGTCAACGGTTTCGGCGAGCGATGCGGCAACGCGAACCTGGTTTCGATCGTCGCGAATTTGCAGCTCAAGCTCGGATACCATTGCGTGCCGCCCGCGAAGCTCAAGACGATGCGCGAGGTCTCGACGCTGGTTTACGAGCTCGCCAACATCACGCCGTTCGCGCGCCAGCCGTACGTCGGCCGCAGCGCGTTCGCGCACAAAGGCGGGCTGCACGTATCGGGAATCCAGCGCAACACCGCGACCTACGAGCATATCGACCCGGCGTTGCTCGGCAACGGTCGGCGCGTGCTGCTCTCGGAGCTCTCGGGCCGCTCGAATATCGTTTACAAGGCCAAGGAGTTTGGGCTCGAGATCGATACGGCGAGCGACGACAAGATCGGCGCGCTGCTCGACGAGCTCAAGCGGCTGGAGGGCGCGGGCTACACGTTCGACGGCGCGGACGCTTCGTTCGAGCTGCTGATGCTGCGCACTCTGGGCCTCGCGAAAGAACATTTCAACTTCGTCAGCTTCCGCGTGTTCGATGACAAATGGCATGAGGATCGCGCGCCGTTCAGCGAGGCGGTGGTAGTGATCGAAGGGCCCGACGGGGTGCGAACGCGCAATTCGTCAATTGGGAACGGCCCCGTCAATGCGCTCGATTCGGCGCTGCGCCAGGCGCTGGTTCCGTACTATCCGAATCTCGAGGCGATGCAGCTGGTCGATTACAAGGTCCGCGTGCTCGACAATGGCGCCGGCACGGAGGCGCGCGTCCGCGTGCTGATCGAATCCACCGACGGCAAGCGCCGATGGGGCACGGTAGGACTGTCGAGCAACGTGGTCGAGGCGAGTTGGCAGGCGCTGGTTGACTCGGTCGAATACAAGCTGCACAAGGATAACGTGAGGCCGCGCACGAAGTCGGCCGCCGGAAAACACAACGGTGCGCGTCCGCGGACCGCCAAATCCGCGGAGAACAGTCACGCCGTCCATCCTAAAGCTTGAAGAGCAGCGGACGGCGAAAGAGGCACGAGCCATGGGTGTTGTCAGCCGAATGAGGGAAGACATCCAGTCGGTCTTCGACCGCGACCCCGCCGCGCGCAACACGCTCGAAGTGGTGCTCCTGTATCCCGGCCTGCACGCCATCTGGGCCTATCGCGTCGCACATTGGCTCTGGGAGCACAACTGCAAGTTTCTCGGCCGCCTCGTGAGCGAGATCGCGCGGTTCATCACCGGAATCGAGATTCATCCGGGCGCGAAAATCGGCCGCCGCCTGTTCATCGATCACGGCATGGGCATCGTGATGGGGGAGACGACGGAAATTGGCGACAACGTCCTGCTCTACCAGGGCGTCACGCTCGGCGGCACCAGTCTCAAGAAAGAGAAGCGGCATCCAACGCTCGAGGATCACGTGATGGTGAGCGCGGGCGCTTCAGTCATCGGTCCGGTGCGAATCGGCGAGGGCACCCGCATCGGCGCGGGCGCGGTGGTCGTATCGTCGTCGCCGCCTTGGTCAACGGTCGTCGGAATTCCCGGCAAGGTGATCGAGGGCGACAACGCACGCCACGACGTGATGGAGCTCGATCACGCCAAGCTCCCCGACCCGGTCGCGCGCGCGATGGGCAATCTGATCGAGAAGCTCAACAAGATGGGTGTGCGGATGGAGGAGATCGAAGAGCGCCAAGACTGCCTCGAAGACAAAGTCAGCGAGCATCTGCCGCCGACTCCCGATCGCATCCTCGCCAACAAGGGCTAGCGATACGCCAGCCCTCATCGGCGAGAATTTTCTTACTCGCAGAAAATCAAATCTGTCGAGCGTGCTGCTACTTCTTCTTCTGATGCGGCGTGCCGATGTATGGGAACTCCTTGAGCGTGTCGATGTGCGGTTTGAGGCCGCTCGGCGGACATTCATTTTTTGTCAGGAACGCGAGACGGTAATCGATCACGTCGTCGGTGAAGACGCGGCCGTTGGGGTACTTCGCGGGCTTCGATGGATTAAACGTCAGCACGTCGGGCAGTGTGCCCTCCTTGTCTATCGCCGCGATCGCCTCTTCGCGCGTGTAGTTGCCCGTGTGGCCCATCAGATGCACGAACTGATCGATCCAGCGCTTGCGATCGTTCACCGGCTCGCTGGCGTTGTATTCCAGTTTGGTGTCGTCGGTGTTGAAGAAGCTGCTGACGCTCGGATGACCCGCGCGATCGACATGGAGCAGCTTGCCGTCCTGGCGCACGCTGCATCGCCCCCAGATGTGAATGACGGGCTTGGGGGCCAGCTCGCTCGTCGGCAGCTCGATCACGGTCGAGAACACGTTGGCCTCGGTATTCGAATCCACGCCGGTCCATGGCGACTTGCCGCCGAGGGCGCTGAGGTGAGGCTCGGTGAAATTCCGTTTGCCCCGAATATCGAACAGCGCCTTGATTCCGTCGAAGTCGAAAAAGAACGCGTCGCTACGAGCACCCGCGAAGAAGGTGTACGCGCCGGACCTGATGATGTTGGGTTTGGGGCCGAAAGATACCTCGGCGTCGGCGATGATCTTGGTTCCCACCGCCTCGACCGAGCGCGACCCCGCGCCTTTTGCGACGAAGACATTCACGGTCTGCTTGCCGTTTTGCTGCTTCGAGAACACGTAGCTGAACGCGAGATCCGTCAGGTAGTCGCCGTCGTTGTCGATATTGAGGCGGTAGATGGCGTCGGGATGGAGCGCGTCGGCATTCGGATTTGCATTGAGGATGATCGCCGTCCTCGACGGATCGGCGGGCGACTGGAACGCATAGAGATCGCAAAGGTCGAGTCGCTGGTCACCGAGAGGCGGGCCGAGACTGAGGCCGGTAAAATGGTTCGACATGGATTCTCTCCTTTGAAGATTGAAGAGGCGGCTGCGTTGACCCTTGGAATTGTAACAAAAGGTATATTTTATGTCGCCTCACTTTTTTCGACTGCGTCAGAGCTTATGTCCGAATCCCGCTCCCATCTCGTATTCATTCGGACTCTCGATCATCCGCCCGCTCAAGATTCGCTCGAAACTGAACGGCGTCAGGTCAACCGTCTTGCTGGCGCCGGTCAGAATCAGCTCGGCCATCGACGCGCCGACCGCGGGCGCGGTTTTGAATCCCGTCCCGCTGAACCCGGCCGCGACGAAGAGGTGCTCGACTCCTGGCACTGGCCCCATCACGGCGCGCGCGTCCGGGCTGACGTCGTAGATTCCGGCGTGGCCGCGAGAGTAGGGCGCATCGGCCATCGCGGGAATCCTCTGCGCGAGGCGCTTGCGCACCGCAGCCACGAAGTCGTCATCGTTGCTCTCGCGGAAATTGTCGGGATTCGCTTCCGCCTCGGGCTTCCATCCACCCAGCCCCGCCAGCGTCAAATCGTCGCCATGCGGCCGAAAGTAACTGCCCGCGATCGTATCTATGTAGATACAGTGCTTGATTTGAGGGGGGCGCTTGAAGAATGCGATCTGCGCTCGCTCGCTCTTGATGCCGATCTTCGCGCCCATCGGGGCGAGTAATGCGTCGGTCCACGGTCCGGCGACGACGCATACCGCATCGGCCTCGTGAAGACGTCCGCTGTTATCGATCACGCCCACCGCGCGGCCGCCGCGATGCGCAATTTTCGCGACTGCTTCGTTCAGAGAGAACTCCGCGCCCAGCTTTTGCGCCGCGGCCGCAAGCGATTCGGTGGTCGCGACCGGATCCGCGTATCCGCTTTGCGGCTCAAACGCGGCCAGCGCTACGTCATCGACAAAGGTGTTCGGCTCGCGCTTATGCAGCTCAGCCGCGGTCACAATTTCTGTATCGATGCCGACCCGCTGGAGCATCGCGACGTTCGCACGCAGCCGCGCCGCGTTGCGCTCGTCAACCACGACCGCGAAACCAGTCTCGATGAAACCGCATCGCCCGCCGACGATCTCGTTCCAATGACGGAAGTATTGATGGCTCTTCCACGCCAGCTCGGCTTCGGGCGCGAACGTGTAATGCATTCTGACAAGCGCGCCCGATCGTGCCGACATCCCGGCGCAAATCCCGCCCTTGTCGAACACCCGCACTCGCGCGCCTGCCCGCGCAAGATGGAACGCGAGCGAGCATCCGACCACGCCCGCGCCGATTACTATTATGTTCGCGCTTGAAGATGTCTGCGTCACGCGGCGAACCCCGTCTTTTGCCGTCGATCGGTGTACGATAAGCTAATCGCCGCATTGCTGGCGAACAAAACTGTATATGCCGATTTACCTCGATCATAACGCGGGCGCTCCTCTTCGCGCCGAAGCGGCCGGCGCGATTTCGCGCCTGCTGGCAGAGGCGGGAGGGAATCCCTCGTCGGTGCATCGCGCGGGCCAGCGCTCGCGCCGGATGCTCGAGACCGCGCGCGCGCAGGTCGCGGCGCTCGTCGGTGCCGAGCCGCGGCAGATGGTGTTTACCAGCGGCGGCACTGAGTCGAACAATCTCGCAATCTTCGGCGCAATCACGGCGGCGTCGCGGCGCTGTAAAATTATTTCATCCGAAATTGAGCATTCCTCGGTCCTCGCTCCGCTAGCGGAACTCGAGCGCCGCGGCTTTGAGGTGGTGCGAGTCGTGCCAGACTCCGATGGACGAATTGATCCCGCGCGCGTGCTTGCCGCGGTCGATAGCGAGACTGCACTTATCACGCTTGGACTTGCGAACTCCGAAGTCGGCACGATCCAGGATCTGGCGCCGCTCGCATCGACCTCCCACAACAAGGGCGCGCTATTTCATATCGATGCGGCGCAGGCCGTTGGCCGAATTCCGGTAGATGTGGCAGCTCTCGGCTGCGATCTGATGACGCTCAGCGGTCACAAGCTTGGTGCGCCTGCGGGAATCGGCGCGTTATACGTCCGCGACGCCGCGCGCATTGCGGCGATCACACTTGGTGGGCCGCATGAAAGCGGGATGCGCGCGGGGACGCCGAATCTGCTTGGCGCGGTGGCGTTTGGCGCGGCGACTGAGGCTGCGATGAGTGCAATGGACGAGGAGTCGGAGCGAATCAGTTCACTCGCGATGTCGTTGCTGAACAGACTGCGCGAGACGATTCCCGGCCTTCGCTTGAATGGGCCGCTTATCGGCCGCTTGCCGAACACTCTCAACCTCACGTTTCCGGGCGTGCTCGGCGAGAGCATGCTGATTGCGCTCGACCTCGAAGGCGTTGAAGTTTCGATGGGCTCGGCGTGTGCGGCGGGCGCCGTCGAGCCGTCGCATGTGCTGCGCGCGATGGGCCGCAGCGTCGCCGACGCGCGCAGCTCACTCAGAATCAGCCTCGGATGGAATAACACCGTGGAGGAAATCGATGCCGTCGCCAAGATCATCCCGGCGGTGTGGCGGCGAGTCGCGGATGCCGAGCCTCTTTCGGAGGACGCGCGATGAAGCCGCGAGTTCTCGTCGCAATGTCGGGCGGAGTGGACAGTTCCGTCGCGGCGGCGATTCTGCGCGAACAGGATTACGACGTCGTCGGTGTCGCGATGCGTCTTGCGCCCGAGCCGTCCACGCCAATCGCGAAGCGGCGCGGCACCTGCTGCTCACATGACGACTTCGAAGATGCGCGCCGGGTCGCGGAGCGGATGGATTTTTCGTTCTATGTGATCGATTTGCGCGCCGACTTTGCCGCGCGCGTGGTCGATAACTTCGTTTCCGAATATCTCGGCGGCCGCACGCCGAATCCCTGCGTGATGTGCAATCGCGAGATCAAGTTCGATCGCTTGTGGAGCCGCGCGCGCGCGCTGGACGCCGAGTACGTTGCGACCGGGCATTACGCGCGGATAGAGCAAGATGCTGACGGCAGGTTTCATCTGCTGCGCGCGGCCGACGACACCAAGGATCAGTCGTACTTTCTATTCACGCTTGGGCAGGACGAGCTCTCGCGCACAATTTTTCCGCTCGGCTCGATGACCAAGACTGAGGTTCGCGCGCGCGCCCGAGCGCTGGGGCTGGTGACCGCGGACAAGCCGGAGAGCCAGGAAATATGCTTCGTCCCCGACGGCGACTACGCGAGTTTTGTCGAGCGGCGAAGCGATCCAGCCCAACTGCGTCCCGGCTCGATTATCGACGGCGAAGGAAAGCGCTTGGCGGATCATGCCGGCGTGCATCTATTCACCGTCGGACAGCGCCGCGGCCTGGGTATCGCGAGTGGCGAGCGGCTGTACGTTCGCGAGATTCGAGCCGCGTCTGGCGAGGTCGTAGCCGGGCGCCGCGAGGAGCTCGATTCTTCGGGTTTGATCGCGAATCGAGTCAGCCTGGTCGATGATTCGATCGCGTCGGGCGGCGAGTTGAGCGTCGAAGTTAAGATTCGCTATCGGCATCGCGCGCTCCCGGCGACCATGCGCGTCGATTCGGCGCGGCGCGCCGAGATTCGTTTCGTGTCCAGTGGTCCCGCAGTGACACCCGGACAGGCGTGCGTCTTCTATCGCGGCGAGGAAGTGCTCGGCGGCGGATTTATCGAGCGGGCGCTGGAGGGCTGACGGTGGCAACGCGCTTCGCAATCGCAACGCTCGGATGCAAGGTCAATCAGTACGATTCGGCGATTATCGAGTCGCGGCTGCGCGCGCGCGGAATGGAACGCTGCGAATTCACCGAGCAGGCCGACGTTTACATCGTCAACACCTGCACGATTACTGATCGCGCCGACGCCGAGAGTTTGCGGATTGCGCGGCGCGCGCGGCGGCTGAATCCCAATGCGCGCGTGGTCATGACCGGATGCCTGGCGCAAGCGAGCCCCGACCTACTGGCGAAGGCAGCCGAGGTCGATGTTGTCGTCGGACTCGGCAGGCTCGACGACCTCGAGCGCGCGGCAGCTTCAGGAGCGGGTGAGCGCGTCATGGTTACGAATCTGCGCAAGGAAAAAGCGCCGATTGAAATGGCCGCGGTCACGCTCGACGGTCGTACGCGCGCGTTCCTCAAATTGCAGGAGGGATGCGATCAGTTCTGCACGTTCTGTATCGTGCCGTTCTCGCGGGGTACCTCTCGCAGCGTCGAGCCGCGCCGCGTGATGGCTGCGCTCGACGACCTTCACGCGCGCGGTTTCAAGGAAGTCGTTCTGACCGGCGTGCATCTCGGCGGCTACGGCAAGGATCTCGAGCCGCTGGTCGAGCTGGCGGATCTGCTCGAGATGATCGCGGAGCGATGCCCGCTCGAGCGGGTGCGGATAAGCTCGCTCGATCCCGAAGAGTTGAGCGACCGGATCGTGGAAATAATTTCGGGCAGCGAAAAATTCTGCCCGCATCTGCATCTGCCGCTGCAATCGGGCGACGACGAGACGCTGTCACGGATGCGCCGGCGTTACGAGCGCGACTATTTTCGCGATCGCGTCGAGCGCGTGCTGAGCGCGTGGCCTGATGCCGGGATTGGCACGGATCTGATTGTCGGCTTTCCTGGTGAGAGTGAGGCTCATTTCGAGTCGTACTTTAAATTTGTCGAATCGATGCCGCTTGCGTACTTCCACGTATTTCCGTATTCGGTGCGGGCTGGGACCACGGCGGCCAAGTTTTCCGGTCGCGTGAAACCGGCGGAAATAAAGCGGCGCGCCGCGCTGGTGCGCGAACTGGGCGAGCGCAAGCGGACCGAATTCGCGCGAAGATTCATCGGCACGAAACTTAAGGTATTACTTGAAGAGCGTGGACCGGATGGCACGCTGCGAGGATACAGCCGCAATTACCTGCGGGTATCGACGCAGGGCCCCGACGAACTGACTAACCGCGAAGTCGAGGTGGAGGCGTCAACCGTTGAAGGCACCCAACTGGTTGGGGAGATTGTTCGGCCGCGGGCGGACACAACCGCCTGCGTCAGGGCCTCCTGAAAGTCCCGGCACCCAACTCGAGCGCGTGCTCGGCTATTCGTTCTCACGGCCGGAGTTGCTCGAAACCGCGCTGACGCATCCGAGCGCCGCCGTCGGCAGCGACGTGCATTACGAGCGGTTAGAGTTTCTTGGCGACGCGGTGCTCGATCTTGCGATTGCCGACCTGCTGATGCGGAAGTTCCCGACGGCGAAGGAAGGCCCGCTGTCCAAGCAGCGCGCCTCGATCGTGAACGCCCGCACGCTGGCGCTCAAGGCGCAGGCGATTGAATTGAACGAGATGATGCGACTGGGCAAAGGCGAAGAAAAAAGCGGCGGGCGCGAGAAGACCTCGATTCTTGCGGCCGTATTCGAGGCCGTGATCGGTGCAATCTACACCGACGGCGGACTCACGCCCGCGCAGCAAGTGGTCGAGCGCCTATTCGAAAACGACATCGGCGGACCCTCGGCGGAGCGCGACTACAAAACCGAATTGCAGGAAGTCGCGTACCGGCATTTTCGCACGCAGCCGGTGTACGAACTGATCGGGACCGATGGGCCCGATCACGCCAAGCGCTTCACCACGCGAATCCGGATCGCGGGGCGCGACCTCGGCGTGGCGGAGGGCGGCAGCAAGAAGCAGAGTGAGCAGGCTGCCGCGCGACTCGCGCTCGATCGAATCGAAGAAGAGCGCGGTGAGCGTAATGGGTGAGCATCGCGCAGGCTTCGTCGCGGTCGCGGGACGCACCAACGTCGGCAAATCGACGCTGGTGAATCTGCTCGTGGGCCACAAGGTCGCGATCGTCACGCCGCGTCCGCAGACCACGCGCCGGAGAATTCTCGGTATCCGCAGCGACGCCGACGCGCAAATCCTGCTGATCGACACGCCCGGACTGCACGAGGCGAAGAAGCAATTGAATCAGCGCATGGTGCAGACGGCGCGGCGCGCGATCGCGGAGGGCGAAGTCATTCTGGCCGTGGTGGAAGCGGGCGATCATCTGAATCCCGGAGATCGCGCGGTGCTGATTGACATTCGCGCGCTTGGCCGTCCGACGGTCGTTGCAATCAACAAGGTGGATCGCGTCCCGCGTGCACAACTGCTGCCGCTGATCGAGGAAATCAACCGGGGATTTCCCGGCGCCGAGATCGTCCCCGTCAGCGCGCGCACCGGCGAAAACGTTGACGAGCTGTTGGCAACTCTCAAGCGGATGCTGCCGGAGAGCCCGGCGCTGATGGCGGCCGACGAATACACCGATCAGACCGAGCGAATGATCGCGGAAGAGATCGTTCGCGAGAAAATCTTTCTCAAGATGCGCCAGGAGATTCCGTTCTCGACCGCGGTCAGAGTCGAAAAGTTCGAAGATGAAGCGGAACGCAAGCTCAAGCGGATCAGCGCGACGGTGGTGGTCGATCGCGAGTCGCACAAAGGCATGCTGATTGGCGCGGGCGGCGGCACGCTCAAGGAGATCGGCACGGCGGCGCGAATCGAGCTCGAGGAAATCCTCGGCGCGCGCGTGTTCCTGGAAATCGTCGTCAAAGTCGAGCGCGACTGGACCCGCGATCCACGCAAGCTCGCGGAGTTCGGGCTGTGACGAATCCGCGCAAAGCGCCGGGCGCCGAGGCGCGGCGAATTGCCGCCGAAGGTCTGCCTGCCGTGGTGCTCGTTGGCCGTGCGAATGCGGGCAAGTCCACGCTGTTCAATCGAATTGCGAAAGGCGGGCGCGCGATTACCAGTGCGATTCCCGGCACCACGCGCGATCTGAATTTCGCGCGCGCAAAATACGGTGACCGTGAATTTGTCGTAATCGACAGCGGCGGCCTGGAGCTCGGCGGCCATGAGCGGATGACGGAGCGTATCGTCGCCGAGGCGCTCGCCGCCGTCGGCGTCGCTGACGTGGTCGTCTTCATGCTCGACGGCAGGGGCGGCCTGAGCGAGGCCGACGCCGAGGCGCTCGCGCTCGTGCGCGAGACCGGATGCCCGCTGATCGTTGCGGTCAACAAGATCGATCGGCCGGGCCAGGAGGCCGAGGCGTCCGAATTCTACTCGCTCGGCGCCGACGAATTGTTTTTCATCTCGGCGGCGCATGGGCGCGGAGTTGACGAGCTGCTCGATCAAGTGGTCGCGCGGCTGCCCGAGCGCGAAGGCGTCGCGGCGGCAGTTCCGGATTTGAGGCTCGCTCTGATCGGCCGGCCCAACGTCGGGAAATCGTCGCTGCTCAATCGCCTGTCGGGATTCGAGCGCGCGATCGTGGACGACACTCCCGGCACGACGCGCGATCCGGTGGACGTGCGGTTGACTTCGGGCGGCCGCGACGTGCTGCTGATCGACACTGCGGGAATACGCAGGCCACCACGCGTCGAGGGTGAGCTCGAGCATCATTCGGTCGGCCGCGCGATCGAAACGATTCGGCGCGCCAACGTCGTGCTGCTGGTGATCGACGCGAGCGAAGGAATCACCGACCAGGACGCGCGGCTGGCGCGGCTGGTGGACAGCAACGATCGCGCGATGGTGATTGTGTGCAACAAGTGGGACGTTGCGGCGAAGGCGGGGCGCAAGGTCGCCACTTTTGTCCGCGATGCGCACGAGCGCTACCCGTTCCTCGAGTACGCATCGATGGTATTCACGTCGGCGGTGACGGGCGACGGCGTCAACGGCATCATCCCGGCGGCAACGCAGGCGGGCGATTCGTGGCGCGCGGTTTTTCAGACGTCGCGGCTGAATCGCACGCTGGCCGAGGCGACCGCCGCGATGGACCCGCCGCAAGTCGATCGGCGCCGCTTGAACCTGATGTACGTGACGCAGGTCGGCAACGCGCCGCCGCGTCTTCGATTTTTCACCAACGTCGAACGCGGCATCCCGGCGCACTACATTCGATTCATTGAAACGCGATTTCGAAAATCGCTGGGACTGGTCGGTACTCCGCTGCGGCTCGATTTTCGGCGCACCGGCCGCTCGTGGGTGCAAGGTGCTCCGCCGCGACCAACGCGCGGCAAGCCGCGCAACCGTCCCGCGCCGCGAACCAAACCAGCGCGCGCGTAGGTTATCCGTGATGCGAATTTTCCAACCAATGAGAGATCCAAAGAAACACACGCCCGCCGTGCTAGCGACCATATTGCTCGCGCTTTTGCTTTTGATCTATTTGGAGAACTTTGTTGTTCCCGCTGATTGGACCCGGACCCACGACACAATACACGCGCGTATCGTCCTTACTTGCTTACAGCCGCTACTTTTATGGCGGCAGCGGCAGTGGCAGGAAGAACGGGAACGGAAGCGCGCAAATCAGGACACTACCCGCGTAGGATAAACGCTTGTGGACCGTCGATCGCGGCGGCGTTTCTTACCCCGCGTGGCGTCCGGTATATTTCAATATACAGTGATCCTGATTCTTGATTTCGGCAGCCAGTACACGCAGCTAATCGCGCGCCGCGTGCGCGAAGCGAACGTGTATTGCGAAATCCATCCGTTCAACTTCGCGCCCGAAAAAATCCGCGCGATGAATCCGCGAGGAATTATTCTGTCCGGTGGACCGGCGAGCCTGTACGAAGAGAATGCGCCAGACATTTCCGACGAAGTGCTGAATCTCGGCTGCCCGGTGCTGGGAATCTGCTACGGACTATACGTGATCGCGCGGCACATGGGCGCGCACAGTGTAGGCTCGCGTCAACGCGAGTACGGACCCGCGACGCTGGTGATCGACGGCGACGACCTGCTGTTCGAGGGACTTAGCGGACGCGAGCATCGCGTATGGATGAGTCACGGCGATCGCGTCGAGGCGATTCCGGGCGCGCTGTGCGCGATCGCGCACAGTGACAACTCGCCGTACGCGGCGTTCAAGTCGCGCGACGGGCGCATGCGCGGAATCCAGTTTCATCCCGAGGTCGTGCACACGCCGTGCGGCGCGCAGGTGCTGCGCAACTTCGTGTTGAAAATCTGTGGCGAGCGCGGCGATTGGACGATGGCGAATTTTGTCGAGACGAAACTCGCCGAGATTCGCAAGCAGGTCGGCCCGACCGACAAGGTGCTGATGGGATTGTCGGGCGGCGTCAACTCTTCCGTGGCGGCCGCGCTGATTCATCGCGCGATCGGCTCACGGCTGCATTGCGTGTTCGTCGACACTGGACTGCTGCGCGCGGGCGAGCGCGAACGGATGGAAAATACGTTCGCCGGCCAGCTCGGGATCGATCTCAAGGTTACCGATGCGTCCGAGCTTTTTTTGTCGCGGCTGGCGGGCGTGCTCGACCCCGAGCAAAAGCGGCGTATCATCGGCCACACCTTCATCGACGTGTTCGAATCCGAGGAGGTCGTCAAGGGCGCGCGATTTCTCGGCCAGGGCACGCTCTACCCCGACGTGATCGAATCGGTGTCCTTCAAGGGTCCATCGGCGGTGATCAAGAGTCATCACAATGTCGGCGGATTGCCGGAGCGGATGCGCCTGGAACTCGTCGAACCGTTGCGCGAGCTGTTCAAGGATGAGGTCCGCGAAGTCGGCCGGCAGCTTGGGCTGGCGGCTGAAGTCGTTGAGCGGGAGCCCTTTCCCGGACCCGGTCTGGCGGTGCGAATCGTCGGCGAGGTCACGCGCGAGCGGCTCGATCTGTTGCGGCGCGCCGACGCGATCGTGATGGAAGAAACCGCTGCCGCCGGCTTCGGACTCAAGCTGTGGCAGGCGTTCGCGGTGTTGTTGCCGCTCAAGACGGTCGGCGTGATGGGCGACGGGCGCAGCTACGAAAGCGTGATCGCAATTCGCGCGGTCGAGTCAATGGACGGGATGACGGCGGATTGGGCGCGCCTGGAGCCGGCCTTTCTTGCGCGCGTCTCGAGCCGAATCACCAACGAGGTCAAGGGCGTCAACCGTGTCGTTTACGACATCACGTCGAAGCCGCCGGCGACGATCGAGTGGGAATGACTGTGCCGGTTCGCACGCGCTTCGCGCCGAGCCCGACCGGCTCGCTCCACATCGGCAACGTTCGCTCGGGCCTATTCGCCTACCTGTACGCGCGTCACAACCACGGCCAGTTCATCCTGCGCGTCAACGACACCGATCGCGAACGATCGACGAAACAGTCGCTCGAGGAAATTCTCGCGGATTTGAAATGGCTCGGGATGGAATGGGACGAGGGTCCGCCCGACGAGGCATACTTTCAGACCAATCGAGTCGAACGCCATCGTGAAGCCGCGTTGAAACTTTTGCGCGAGCGCAAGGCGTATCCTTGCTACTGCTCGACGGAGGAACTCGACGCCAAGCGCAAGCAGGCCGAGCGCGAGCGTCGCCGGCCGGTTTACGATCGCAAGTGCCGCGGGCTCGACTGCCCCGCGGACTTGCCGCTGCCCGACAAATCTGCCGGCCGGAACTATACGATTCGGTTCGCAATGCCCCTCGATGGCGAGACGATCGTCAACGATCTCGTGAAAGGCCGGATGGTCTTTCAGAATAGCGAGCTCGACGACTTCATCATCGTGCGCTCGGACGGCTCGCCGATTTACAACTTCGCGAGCATCCTCGACGACGTGGATATGCAAATCACGCACATCGTTCGCGGCGACGATCACGTGTCGAATACGCCGCGTCAGATGCAGATGGCGTACGCGCTCGGCTTCACGCCGCCCGCGTTCGCGCATCTGCCGCAGGTGCTGGGGCCCGACGGATCGCCGCTCTCGAAACGCCACGGCGCAACGTCGGTGATCGCTTATCGCGAGAACGGTTACTTTCCGGAGGCGATGCTGAACTACCTCGCGCGCCTCGGATGGTCGCACGGCGACCAGGAAATTTTCTCGAAGGATGAGCTGATCAACTTCTTTGGCTTCGAGGCGTGCGGAAAGTCGGCCGGCGTATTCAACGCCGAGAAATTGCTCTGGCTCAATTTCCATTACCTGAAGGAGCGGCCGCTACCGCGGCTCGTGGCCGAAATCAAGCCATTCATCGCTCAACGCGGATGGCCGATTCCGGGCGACGACGCGTGGCTCGAAAAGGCCGTCGCTACTCTGCACGAGCGCGCCAAGACGCTGGTCGAGTTGGTGGACTTCGCGTCGTTCTACTTGAAAGACGACATCGCGACAGATTCCAAGGCGGCGGCGAAATTCCTGAAGCCCGAAATCGCCGAGCCTCTGCGCGCGTTGGCCGCCGAGATCGAATCCCACGAGGGAGAAGTCTCCGAGGCGTCGGTGCAGGCCGTGTTCGAATCTGTTCTCGCGCGTTTCAACCTCAAACTCGGACAACTCGCGCAGCCGGTCCGCGTCGCGCTCACCGGCGGCACCGTCAGTCCCGGGATTTACGAGGTGATCGCGGTCCTGGGTAAACGACGCACCGTCGATCGCCTGAACGCCGCCGTCCGCCTGATCGTGCCGACCGCTTAGATCACTTCGTACTCGTCGGTGGTAGCACGAGGATCTGCCCGTTCATCTCCGGCTGATGTACCGTACAGTAGAAGTCGAAGATTCCGTCTTTGTGAAATGTGAACACGTAGGACGTTCTTGGTGAGCGGTGCCAGCTTCAGATGCAACAGTACTGCTGAATCCGGCGCAGTGAGCATGAAGTCGTGCTCGTCGTCAGACTGCAGATTCCAGAACGTGAGCATCGTCGGCACGTCGCGATGAACCGCGATAAACGTTGGCGAGAATGCGTAAACCTCGCCGAATTTCACCACCGTCTCCTTCGGCCCCGTCTCCTTGATCGCGACCGCCTCCGTCAGAATGGTCACCTGCGCCTCCGCGATGCCCGTTTTCGCGACGGACACGATCTTTGACGCGGCCGCATCCGGCAGGTAGAAGTGCTTGTCCATCGGCGGCATGGACCCAGCACTCGCGACGGCCCTCAACGCGAGCAATATTGCCGGTACGGCTGCTGCCGGAACTCGACGCCAAATTGCGCGAGCCACTTCCCAGTTACTCATCCAAATAGTACCTTGATTGCATGAGTGTACTCGTACCATACGTAGTCGAGCAGACCGGCCGCGGCGAGCGTTCTTACGACATCTATTCGCGCTTGCTCAAGGACCGGATCGTTTTCCTGGGCGGCACCGTGACCGACGATCTCGCCAACCTGGTCACCGCACAACTGCTGTTCCTCGAGTCCGAGGATCCCGAGCGCGAAATCAACATGTACATCAACTCGCCGGGTGGCTCGGTCACCGCCGGCCTGGCAATCTACGACACGATGCAATTCGTGAAGCCTCCCGTCTCGACGCTGTGCGTAGGCCAGGCCGCCAGCATGGGATCGCTCCTGTTGGCCGCGGGAGCCAAGGGCAGGAGATACTCGCTGCCGCACTCGCGAATACTGATCCATCAGGTCTCCGGCGGCTTCGAGGGGCAGGCCAGCGATATCGAGATTCACGCACGCGAGGCTTTGCGTCTTCGCGAAATCCTCAACGACATTCTTGCTCATCACACCGGCCAGAACGTTAAGAAGATCGAAAAGGATACCGACCGCGACAACTTCATGTCCGCGGCGCAGGCCGTCGAGTACGGACTTATCGACGAAGTGATTGCGGGGCGGCCGATCAAGGCCTCGCTCTAGCCGATAAACGGGCCGCGCTCGCCCATGGACGCGCAACACATTCTCGAAAGCCCGGCAATCGAAAAGGTCGAACGGTTCCGAATTCGCGGCATGCACTGCGCGAATTGCGCGGACACAATTGAAAAGGCCGTCGCGCCGATTCCCGGCGTCATCGACGCCCATGTGAATTTCGCCGCCGAGACGCTTACCGCACGCGTCACCGACGAACTTGCAGCCGGTACGATAGAGGCGAAGGTCGCGGCCGCCGGCTACAGCGCGGTCGCCGAGACGGGAATCGTTGGCGCGGGCGAATCGGCCCTTGATCGCCTCGACGCGCGCCGCAACCTGGAGTGGGTGATCGCGAGTGCGATTGGCGCCGCCGTTGTCATGTATCTGCAGGACGGCGAGAGCCTCGCCGCGCGCATCGCGACGCTGGTCGTCGCCAGCGCGCTGATGTTCACCGCCGGCCTGACGTTTTACCGCGGCGCGTGGATGGCCGCGCGCAACCGCACCGCGAATATGGATACCCTGGTCGCGCTCGGAATCAGCGCGGCGTACCTTTATTCGATCCTCACGACATTCCCGGAAGTGTTCTTCGCCGGTCCGCGATTCTTCGATACCGCTATCGAGCTGATCCTTTTCATTCGCTTCGGTAAATTGCTCGAGGCGCGCGCTCGCGGCCGGGCGATGGCGGCGTTGCGGTCCTTGCTGACGCTGGTCCCCGATGTCGCAACGATGGTGCGCGACGGTAAGGAGTTCGTCGTGCCGGTTTCTGAGTTGGCCGTCGGCGACATCGTGCTGGTCAGGCCGGCGTCCAGAATTCCGGTTGACGGTGTGATAGTCACCGGCGCCAGCGCCATCGACGAGTCGATGCTCACGGGCGAGTCGATGCCGCTCGACAAGGCGGCGGGCGCCGAGGTTTCAGGCGGCACCCTTAACACCGCGGCCGCGATCACGGTGCGTGCGACGCACGTTGGCTCTGAGACTGTGCTTGCGCAGATCGTCAGAATGGTTGCGGACGCGCAGGGCGACAAGGCTCCGATTCAGCGCGTCGCCGATGCGGTTGCCGCGCGATTCGTGCCCGCAGTGATCGCGATCGCGATCTTCACTTTCATCGCGTGGATGTGGCTCGGCCCAAGTCTCGTGATGGCGTTGACGGCGATGACCGCGGTGCTGGTGATCGCGTGCCCGTGCGCGATGGGACTGGCGACTCCGACCGCGCTCATGGTTGGCAGCGGGCTCGGTCTGCGCAGCGGAATCCTGTTCAAGCGGGCTTCGGCGCTCGAGTTGATTACGAAAATCCGCGTCATTCTGTTCGACAAGACCGGTACTCTGACCGCCGGCAGGCCGGAACTCGAGGCGATTGTCACGCTCGACGGCGACCAAAATAGTGCGCTGTCCTTCGCCGCAGTCGCCGCCGCCGGCTCGATTCATCCGCTGTCGCGAGCGGTCACTGCCGGCGCGCAAGCACGAAATCTCGCCCCTCAGTCCACTCCCGAAAACTCGCTCGAGAAACCGGGCATGGGCGTTACCGCCGAGCATCAGGGAAAGCAGATTGCGCTCGGCAACGACCGTCTGATGACGGAAGTCGGCGCCAGTATCGATTCTCGCGCCCGCGACGAGGCCGCACGCATTGCGGCATCTGCGGCGACGCCATTGTTCCTCGCGATCGATCGCAAAATAGCCGCGGTGCTGGCTTTCCGCGATCCCGTCAAACCCGAGGCGCGCGGCGCGATCGCGGCTCTCCATCGTATGGGCATCCGCGCCGTGATGATTTCCGGCGACAATACCGAGGTTGCCAAAACCGTTGCTGCCCGGTTGGGAATCGACGAGTTCCACGCGCAATTGATGCCCGCCGACAAGATTGCGCTGGTTAAGCGCTACCAGGAGGCTGGCCAGTTCACCGCGATGGTCGGCGACGGTATCAACGACGCGCCCGCATTGGCGGCCGCCGATATCGGCATCGCGATCGGCTCGGGCACCGACGCCGCCAAGGAGACCGGCAACGTCGTGCTCACGCGCGACGACTTGTACGACATCGTGCGCGCGCTGGTGCTCGGCCGCCTGACGCTGAATAAGGTGAAGCAAAATCTTTTCTGGGCTTTTTTCTACAACGTCCTCGGGATTCCGATCGCCGCCGGCGTCCTGTATCCATCATTTGGAATCATGCTGAACCCCGCGCTGGCCGGACTTGCGATGGCGCTGTCGAGCGTCAGCGTCGTCAGCAACGCGCTGCTGCTGAATTTAACCGGCCCGCGCAAGTTGGCGGCGGTGGATGCCGAAGTCGAAGCAGGGCAGGGCACGCCTCCGATTTCTTCAACACTTCCGCAGGTGCGGAGCGGAACTACTGAAAAGAGGGAGACTGCGGTGGCAACCAAACTCAAGTGCGAGAAGTGCGGCGCCGAGACCGCGATGCCGATGCATTGCAATCGCCCGATGCATTCCGAACAGGTCGGCGCCGAAACCAAACTGGTATGCTGGATGGGTCCCGATTGCGGCGTCGCCGACGTTCCCAAGCATTGCGGCGCACCGATGCACGACGCGGCCTAGCAGATCGCGTTGTTCCAACACTGGTTTCTGCTCCCCGTCGGCGTTGCGATCAGCACGCTCGTGATGTCGGCGGGCGTGTCGGGCGCGACACTCTGGGTGCCCGTCTATCTGTTGTGGCTCAAGCTCGAAGCGCCGGTTGCGTTTTGGCTGGGGTTGCTCACGATGCTGTTCGGGTTTGGCAGCGGCGTCACTCGCAACTTTCGCGACGGTACTTTCGATGGCGTCCTCGTCCGTCGCTACCTGCTCGTCGCGGTTCCCGCGGCCCTCGTCGGCGGATGGGTGTCAGGCTCGGTCAATCAGGCGTTGCTCGTCGCGCTCTTCGGCGCGTTTCTCATTGTGTATGCGATCGTGATTGGCGGCCGCGCACTTGGGATGCGCAGCGACAGCGATCGCCACGACCGGGTTCCTGTCTCAATCGCACTGACAGGCGGCGCGCTCACGGGGCTCATCTCGATCGGAATTGGAATCCTGGCGATGCCCTCCGTGGTGGGTCACCGAGCGAGCCGTTCGCCCGGCGCCGCGATCGGATCCCTTGTCATGATTATCTTTTTCACCAGCCTGGCGGCGGCCATTGGCCGAATGCGTCCGTCGCTCATCTCGGAGTTGCGGCGCGACTCCACGCAGATCATCGCGATCGCAATCTGGGCGGTGCCGGGAGTTATAGTCGGCGGACAGATCGGTCCGCGCATCGCGCAGATGCTCCCGTCAGAACGTCACGCGCGCTTGTACTGCAGCGCGATTTTGCTGGTCGTCGGCGTACTGACTCTGGTCCGCGCAGCCGCGATCCGCTAGAGCAGCGTATCACGTCGCCGATGCCGTTTGCGCTCACGTCGTTGACTCGATCGTCGAAGCGATGGTCTCCCAGGCGCGTCGCCCGCTCGGGATAGAGTTGCATCTCGGCCTGAACAAATTCAGAGACTTGCTTTCTGAACGCGCGATTCGGCGCCGACGCGGTTTGCGCAATCGCCGGCGTGCAGACTGAGACGACCAGCACGATCGCGAGATGAGCGGCTATCTTCATCGCGAGCTGAGGCGCTACTTCAGCGTGCCTGCGAACAATTCCGTCAACTTGTCGAACGCGCGGTCGGCTTGCGGCTGGTTGTAAACCGGAGCGTCCGGCACCGTCCAGCCATGGAACGCGCCTTCGTACACTTCGCTTTGATATTTTCCGCCCCACGCCGCGAGCGCGCGATCGAACTTTTCGATCACTTCCGGAGGCATGCTGCGGTCCTTGGTCGCGTGTCCGAAGTAGAGCCGCGCCTTGATCCGTGGCAACACCAGATGCGGGCTCGTCGGCTCGTCGGTATAGAGGCCGCCGCCGTGGAATGACGCCACCGCCGCAACTTTGTCAGGCATCGCGGCCG
This sequence comes from uncultured delta proteobacterium, assembly GCA_963711565.1. Classification (GTDB taxonomy): domain Bacteria; phylum Desulfobacterota; class Binatia; order Binatales; family Binataceae; genus Binatus. The sequence continues at coordinate 996,431 of CAVQEQ010000004.1, forward strand.
CCGTGCGCATCGCGAAGGACCCCGTGAAGCAGTAGCCGACGACGCCGATCGATCCCGCGCTGACGGCACTATGCTCCGCGAGAAAATTGACGTAAGCCTTCCCGTCGCGCTCGACCGCTTCAGGAGTCATCGGTGCCCGCAGCTCGCCAAATCGCTTCATGGTGCGCTCATCGCCCATCCCAATCGTGACGTCGATAACCGGCGGCTTGGTCGTGCGATAGAACACGTTGGGCATCAGCACGGTGTAACCTTTCTCGGCCAGCCGCTTCGCCATCTCGCGATGCGACGGGCGGATGCCGCCGATGTCGGTCAAATGGATCGCCCCCGGCGACCGCCGCGCGCCTTCCGCCCGATAGAGAAAACCGTCAGCGGTCCCGTCCGGTGTGCGAATTTCAATTGCTTCTTCGATCATAATTCTCTCCTTCAATTCCTGCGGGTGAGTCCGATCCATATACCACAGAGCAGGGAGTTCCGGCGCTTTCATCGAAGGGATAGGGCTGGGACTATGGCAATTGATGCCGAGCCGGACTCATCAATTCTACGCGGTGGCCTTCGAGGAAAACTTCTCGCTCCGCCAGATTGCGCCCGCGTTTCCCGAAGCGAGAACGTCACCGCTCGAGCTGTTTGTGCCGATCGAGTCCGACGGCGGCCTCTACATCTTTCCCTTCGGCGCCATCGTCACGCACGACGTTCCGGTCGATCAGCGCGAGCGCATCTTCGGACGCCTCACCCAGGTCCTGCCAAAACTCACCACCCGCATCATCCGAGAGGATTACTCCGTGCTCGAAGATCCCGAGGCGCCGATCGGCATTTCCGCCGGGATGCTTCGCGTCAACAAGCTCACGCCGCAGCGCGCGGGAATCGTCGCGCTGACGGTCGCCCAGAGCGCCGCGATGGAATACTACGAGCGCATCGTGGACAGCCTTTTCGCACGGACCGCGCAGTTGGTCGATCGGATGGCATCGAAGGGCACTGTGCCCTACCGGATTACCCCGCTGCATCGCTTCATCGGCGAGGCGATTTCGTCGCGCACAGAAGTTCTCGCCGTCCTTCACCTGCTCGACAAGCCCGACGCCGCGTGGGAAGACCCCGCGATGGATCTCATCTACGACGACCTGCGCGACGAATTCGATCTCGTCGATCGCTACGCCGCGCTGACCAGCAAGCTGCAGAGCATCCAGGACTCTCTCGTGCTGGTCCTCAACGTCGCGCGCGATCGCCGCCTGGTATTGCTCGAAGTCATCGTCGTGCTGCTGATCCTGCTCGAGATTATCTTGGGCGTCATACACTTCACCTCGTAAGCGTTTCTCCGCGCTACGGCTTAATATTGCCGAAACACTGGTCTGGTAGGTTTGTCATCGCGCGAACTTTAGCCTCGCGCTTGCGCGATCGCGCGCTTGTACTATCGAGGACATGCGATGTCAGACGAAAAGGGAATCGATATCGGACTTCTCCTGCCGGGACAGTACGTTCGACCTGGTCAGGCGGAATCACGTTATCGAGGGCGAGCTGAAACTCCTGCTGGCGGTTCTGGAAGACGCGATTCGATGCTACCTGCGAAACGTGAACGCGCAGGACGGCGAGCGCCGCCGCGATTTCATCGAGGTCCGGAACTGGTTCGAGGGCAACGGTAGAGCCCGCGATATTTTCAGCTTCGAAAATCTTTGCGCCGCGCTTGGCATCGAGCCGCGCATCCTGCTCGCGCGGATGCGTATTCTGACCATCGGCGATCTGCCGTCGCGACGCTACCAGATGCGCCGCCATCGCCCTCTGTCGAGCCTGCGAAATGCCAACGGCCTGCGTCAGCGAGCCACCGCCCGCTCGCACGGTTCTTAATACCGGGTGCAGGGGTCACCCCTGCCCAGGGAAGCGTGAAACCCACGGAGGGTTTCACATTTAATAAGGTTCAATCGAATATCCATCGCGTAGCGCTGCCCTGGAACTCACCCGGCGTCGCATCGACGCCAATCACCTTGCGCGGACGCACGGCGAAAATCGGCCCCATGTCGAGCACCGTCTCAACCTTCAAGTCCCACTGGTACTTGGGATTGTACGCTTCGACGAAGCGGCGAATCGCAGCCGCATCCGTAATTCTCTCCGCGACGCCTTCGAGCGAGACTGCCTGGATGCCGTCTTCGGGGCACACGACGCAATTCGGATTCGCAGCGAGGTTGCGCGCCTTGCGCGACCTCGCACCGCTGCTGAAGTAGAACGCCTCGTCGAGCCAAATCCCCCAGACCGGCACGCAATGCGGCCGGCCGTCGGGACACGTAGTCGCCACCCAGTAGTTGCGCGAACGCGTCAACCGCTCGACCGCCCATTCCCACGGCAACAGCCCGCGCCCGCCGCTCGCGTCGAGGATTCCGTAACCCGGCATGTAAGGCCGGCTCGCTTTAGGCGTCTGCTCGATTGCCATAAACGCCACGATCTCATCACGGGATTCCGCGCGCCAGTCATGCGCAACGTCTCGTCGTGCGCGAATTTTGCCCCCATCTTTCTCTATGAGCGCCCAAGCGCTAAGAACATCGAGTATAAAATTTCTACGGGAGGGGAGTCGGTTATGAAATCAGCGAAGATACTCGCGATCGTCGCCTGTGCGTGCCTCCTGTCCGTGATCATGATGTACTCGGCGCGTCATGCGTATGCGCAGGACGACGACCAGGTCGATGAGAACGCTGGGAGCTGGAGCACACCCGGCGGCGGCAGCGCGGACGCGGACGAAGTATCGAGTCCCGATATGAAAAAGCCCCCGCTAGATGTTCAAGGCTGCTGGGACGGCACGGCCATTGACAACAACCCCACCCTCGGCATGGGAACCGTCATCTTCGAGTCGCTCGAACAGAACGGGAAGAAACTTGAGAAGACGAGCAACTTTGACTTCCGGTTTGCCGGCGGCTCATACAACGCGTTGGGCCATCTGACGGGTGCCGTAAGTTCGACGGGATTCACATTCAAAGGCAGTGCGGGTAAAGGATGTCCGATAAGCGGAAGCGCCACGGGTGACGATACCTCGATGACGGGGAAGTTCAAGTTCGGAAAAAAGTGCAAGCACGATTTCGACAGCGGAACCTTCGCAATCTTCAATCCTTGCACGTAACGGATTCGCGGCTTCTCAGCCCGCGCGTGCGCTCGCGCGCGATGACGGTTTTGGCAATTCGTTCGCGGCGCTCACTCGCAGTTTCCCATCGGGCTGGTGACTTTGGCTTTGCCGCTGTTCTTTGACGTACAAGTCGGCGCGACGGTGTCGCTGCCAATGGCTGTAGAGCCGTTAGTCGCGAGTGCCGTTACATTGCTCCCGGTTTCCTCAGCAGACGCTTCCGCGACGCTGCCGGTGCCCGACGCGGTTGCTTGAGCGTTGCTGCCGCTGTCTGCCAAGGCGGTCGCGGTCGCGTCCTTTCCCTTCGCGGAGCTGACGGCCTGGGAGCCGCCATCCGCCTCGGCTGTTGCATCGGCGTGCCCCCCCTTCGCGGTTGCTGTCGCCTCGCTGCCGTTGTCTGCCTCTGCAGTCGCATCGGCGTCCTCTCCCTTCGCGGAGCTGACGGCCTCGCTGCCACCGGGGCCTCCCGCCTCGGATGTCGAGTCGGCGCTTTTTCCCTTGGCGGTTGCGGTAGCATCGCTGCCGCTTTCGGCCTCGGCGGTTGCGTCGGCGTTCTCTCCCTTCGCGGTCGCTGCAGTATCACTCCCGCCGGCTGCCTCGGATGTCGCATCGGCGTCCTTTCCCGACGCGTGGGCCTTCGCAGTGTTGGGTGCGCCGGTTTCTGCGTCGCAAGTGGCCTCAGTACCGTCGGCGCTCGGACCAGACGTAACGTCCGAGCTGGTCGTCGAGCATGACTCGGTACCCGACGCGAACGCCTCGGTTCGAGCCACTATGAGAGCGATTCCAACTGCGGCTATCGCCGCCCCCATCTGAACGATTCGTATCCGCATAGATTCCTCCGGTGACGACGCATTTAGCAGAGCGGCAAGCAACCGACAAATGGCAGTCAGCAACAGTCAGGCCGCGGGGGTTCCGTCTTTACCAGCAGACCTCGGTCTCGTGTGATCGCGGCGCTGGCCTCCTTCACTTGGCGCGAGGAGGCGCCATCCGTTCCTTCGTGAGGGCGTTGCGATGCGGGAACCCTTCTCTGAGTGGTGGGCAGGGAGTGAATCGAACACTCGACACAAGGATTTTCAGTCCTTTGCTCTACCGACTGAGCTACCTGCCCACCGTGTCTGGACGCGTACGCGATGAGGCGAACCTTCATTGGTACCGATGATTGCGCCGCCTTGCAACGCCCTCACCGCTTGAGACCCGTCACTCGCGACTCGACGAAATCTATCACCTTGCCCTCGAGGTTTACGCCGTCGAGCCGGTCGATCTCCTGCACTCCGGTCGGACTCGTCACGTTCACCTCGGTCAGGTACTCGCCGATAATGTCCAGACCGACGAAGTACAGCCCGTCGCGCTCCAGCCGCGGCTTCAGCATCCCGCAGATCTCTCGATCGCGCGCCGTAACCGGCGCCTTCACGCAATTGCCGCCGACATGGATATTGCCGCGATTCTCGTCGTCGCGCGGCACCCGCAGCATGCATCCCAGCGGCTCGCCGTCCAGCACTATCAGCCGCTTGTCGCCGTTGCGCGCCTCGGGGATATAGCGCTGGGCCATGATTGGGCGCGATTCGTATTGCGTCACCGCCTCGAGAATCGCGCCGCGGTTGCGATCTTTCGCCGTCACCAGGAACACGCCTTCGCCGCCGTGGCCGTCGAGCGGCTTCACGATCATCTCGCCGCCCTGTTCGTCGAGAAAAGTCTTGAGCCGCGGAATTTCGTAGGTCACGAGCGTCGGCGGAATCGCGTCGGGAAAATTCAGCGCGTAGAGCTTCTCGTTGGCTTCGCGCAGTCCCGCGGGATTGTTGAGCACGAACGTGCGGCTGGAGTCGGCGAGGCTGAGCAGCATCGTCGCGTAAAGATAGGCCGCGTCGGCGGGCGGATCCTTGCGCATGAAGATCGTGTCGAAATGTTCAAGCGGATACTCGGCGCCGTCGTCGAGAAACTTGTAGTGAGGATTCCCGCGCCGCGTCAGCTCGCATTGCCGCGCTCGCGCGATCACCTTCGGCCCGCGCGCGTAGAGATCGCGCAGCCCGAGAAAATAGATTTCGTGGCCGCGAAACTGCGCCTCGAGCATGAACACGAACGTCGTGTCCTTGTCGACGATCACCCGCTCCAGCGGGTCCATGATGAACGCGAACTTGCGCGCCGACGTCTTACTTTTCTTCGCCATCTTCGCCTGACCCTTGCCCATCGTGAAGCAACCCCTGTGCTATGGCGACCGCTGCCAGAGCCGCCGTCTCGCTCCTGAGCCGATTCGGTCCGAGTCCGGCCGCGACGAATCCCGCGTTTGCGGCATTCGCGCGTTCGTCGTCGTCGAAATCCCCCTCCGGTCCAACCGCTATCAATATCGCACGCGGGTGCGCGCGTCGAATCACTTCGCCGAGCGGCTCCCCGGCTTGCGCGCAGATCACGGCGAGCGTCCCTGGCGGCACGCCGCGAATCAAGTCGTCGATTCCTGTTGGCGGCCGCACTTCCATCGTACATGCGGAGTGGCTCTGCTTCGCGGCGGAGAGCGCGAGCCGGCGCCATCGCGCGATACGTTCGGCTCCCGGCGCTCGCACCAATCCGCGCGCAGAGACTAACGGCCACAACTCTGATGCTCCCAACTCGGCTGCCTTCTCGACGATGAAGTCCATCCGCGGTCCCTTGACGATTGCGGCGGCGAGAATGATTCGACCACGGACACTCGGCGCCGATGACGATTCGACTCGAATCACGGCGCGCTCGCGTTCGTAGCGTTCGATCGCGCCCCGATGCTCGACGCCTGCCGGGTCCAGCAACGACACGCGCGCGTCAACCGCCAGCCGCAGAACAGTGCGCATGTGATGCAATTCCGCGCCCTCGACGTGCGCGCGGCCGGCGTCGGGCACTTGTGCGATCGAAAAGCGCGGCGGCGTCGCAGGCATCAGCGTGGCGCTCGCGCCATCACGAGCGTCGTCCATCCGCGATGGGTCTTGCGGCTGAGACATCGCAGCGGCGACCTGTAATGACTCAGTACGTCGTCGGCTTCGTCGGCAAGAAAGCCGCCAAGGATCAAGCGTCCGCTGGGCGCGACGATTCGCTTGAGGTGCGGCGCGAGTTCGATCAACGTGCCGCTCAGAATATTCGCCACGATCAGATCGAAATGCCGATGTATTGAGACGAGCGGCACCGACGAGAATCGAATCGATTTCTCCACGCCGTTGAGGCGCGCATTGGCGCGCGCGTTCTCCAGTGCCGTCGGATCGATGTCGATCGCGATTATCTCACTGTCGCACTTGCCCAGCAGGGCCGCCGCGATCGCCAGGATGCCGGAACCGGTGCCCGCATCGAGGATCGACCTGGGTGCGTGCGCGCCGACAATCGATTCGAGCGCGCGCAAAGCCCCGGCTGTCGTCGGATGGTGTCCGGTGCCGAAGGCGCGCGCCGGCTGGACCACGATAGTAGTGCGGCCATGCTCATTCTCGCGCTTCCACGGCGGCACGATCAGCATCCGCCGCCCGACGCGAAACGGGCCGAAGCGTTTCATCCACAGCGTTGACCATCCCGGATCGACGATTCGGCGCACACTGCGCTCGCCCGCCGCGCCGTCCGCGAGCATCCCGGCTTGCTCCAACGTCAGCTTGAGTTGCGACAGCTCGGCCGCGGAAATCGCGTCGAAGTATGCTTCGAGTGCGACCGTCTTATCCTCGCGCGCACGCGGCAGCTTCATCCCGGCGACGGCGCATCCGATCGCGCCGCCCGCGACGAGAATCCCCGCCGCTTCATCCGCAAGATGTGCGTGAGTGCGAAAGATCGCCCTCGTATAACTTCGCTTGGATGCGACTGCGCGTTGCATACAGGTCGGGCTGAAGTCTGCCACCAGCGCGGACTTCTTTCGAGGCCCCTGAGAGCAAAGTAGCGCGCCGCGCGCAACTTTGCGCTTCACTGGGTGCAGGGCTCAGCCCTGCCGCCCGCCGCGCAGGCGATTCCGCTTCTGCTTAGCATTTGCTTTTTCTTGATAAGTCTTGTTGACAGCATACGCCGGGCGGGTTTGCGCCTGCGCGCGATGAGCGCGTAAACTCGCATCATTATTAGACTTCAATTGTTCCAACGTGGTGGAGGCGGGCTGTGTTGAACATAGCCCATCGCGGGGCGAGCGGTACTTTTCCCGAGAACACCCTGAGCGCATTTCGCGCCGCTATCGACGCGCGTGCGGACATGTGCGAGCTGGACGTTCAGCTCACTCGCGACGGCGCAGTCGTCGTCATTCATGACGAGACCGTCGATCGCACGACCGACGGCAAGGGCGAAGTCGCGGAGCTGACGCTCGAAGAGCTCAAGCGTCTGGACGCGGGCGCGAAATTCAAGGGCGGTCCCGTGAAGGGCGAGCGGATTCCCACGCTCGACGAAGTGTTCGCCGTCACGAGCGGCAAGTGCGGCCTCAATATCGAGCTCAAGGCGGCCGGCGTGGAGCATCAGGTCGCCCAGATCATGCAGGCGCGCAATGCGTTCGGCGACAGCATCGTGTCGAGCTTCGATTGGGAATATCTGAAAAAGATTCAACAGATCCACTTCAACATTCGCATCGCTTTGCTGGCCGACGAAAAGCCGGTTGACCTGATGATGAACGCGGTCGCGATGCGCGCGCATGCGATCAACCCGCGCTGGGACATGGTGACCGCCGATTTGTGCAAGGCGGCCCACGAGCGCGGCCTCAAGGTGTACACCTGGACCGTCGATGCGGACGCGCGGATGCGCGCTCTAATCGAATGCGGCGTCGACGGAATCATGACGAACTATCCCGAGCGGTTGCGGACGGTGATGGGCGGCTGATGGGACGTTTCGGCGACGACAAAATCGAGGAGGTCCGCTCGCGCGCCGATATCGTCGAGATTGTCGGCGCGCACGTGCGTCTGCGCCGCGCGGGGCGCAACTTCGTCGGCCTGTGTCCGTTCCACAATGAGAAGACGCCGTCGTTCTCGGTGAATGCCGAGCGCGGATTCTTCCATTGCTTCGGATGCGGCGTCGGCGGCAGCGTTTTCAATTTCATCACGCGCGTCGAAGGGCTGACGTTTCCCGAGGCGGTGCGGTCGCTCGCGAAAAAATACGGCGTGACGCTCCCCGAGCACGACGTTTCGGGACCAGCGGCTGGCGAGCGCGAGGCGATGCTGAAAGCGAGCGAGGTCGCCGCGGATTTTTTTGCGCACGTGCTGTGGAACACGACCGACGGAGCGATGGCGCGTGACTATTTGAAGTCGCGCGGTATCAGCGTCGAGACCGCGCGCGCATTCATGCTTGGATACGCGCCGAGCCGGCCCGCATCGCTGGCGAAGGCGCTCGAGAAGCGCGGGCTGCGCGAAGCGGGGGTCAAGGTCGGTCTGGTCAAGAAGGACGGGAGCGACGCCTACGACATGTTTCGCGCGCGGGTGATGTTTCCGATTCGCGACGCGCAAGGCCGCGCGATCGCATTCGGGGGCCGCGTGCTCGACGCACGCCTGCCCAAGTACATCAACTCGCCCGAGTCGCCGCTGTACTCGAAGACGCGCACGCTCTACGGGCTGTTTGAAGCGCGCCAGGCAATCTCCTCGAGCGCATCTTCCGGCAAAGATCGCGCGATACTGGTCGAAGGATACTTCGACGTGATCGCGTTGTGGCAGGCGGGCTTCAAGGAAGCGGTCGCGGGATGCGGCACGGCGCTGACGGTCGATCAGCTTCGCGTGCTGAGCAGGTACACGAAAAATGTGATCGCATGCTTCGACGGCGACGTAGCCGGGCGCAAGGCGTCGATGCGTGCGCTCGAAATCTTCCTGCAGGCAGGGCTGTTGGGCCGTGGAATTTTCATCCCATCGGGATTCGATCCGGACACCTTCGTCCGTGAACGCGGCGCAGCCGCGTTCACGGAGCTGATCGACAAGGCGCAGCTGCTGGTCGATTATTTTCTGAGCGAGCAGGCAACTGAGGCGCGCGGCTCGATCGCCGAGCGCGCGCGGGCGGCGCAGCGGGTGGCCGAGATGCTCAAGCTGGTCGGCGATCCGTTCCAGTTCGACTTGCTGGCGCGCAAAGCGGCGGAGCTGCTGTCGATTGGCGAGGAAGTGCTGCGCAAGGAGGCGCGCGGACCGCAATCGCGGTCCGCGACGCCGTCGCGGTTCGCGCGCGATACGCGCGCGAACGCTTCGTCGCCGCCCGCGGGCGCGGGCGGCGGCGACGCCGGCGACAAGGCCGAGATCGGCCTGGTCGCGCTGGCGCTGCTGCATCCGGAACTGCGCAATGAAATTGCGCAGTCCGGGGCGACTGCGAATTTCGAAGAAATTCGCCTCGGCGGCATCCTCGCCGATTTGTGCCGCACCGACGAGCCATACACCGCGCTCGAGCAATGGATTGCGGATCGGTTGACCGCCGACGAACAGGGCCGCGTCAGCGAGTTCGCCGTCGGTCCGCGAAACGACGAGGTCGAGGACGAGACGCAGAAGGTCCCGAGCGATCTCGACCAATGCCGCGCGCTCGTCAAGGACTACGTCGTTGCGCTCGAGCGGCGCCGCCGCACGCGCGAACTCGGGCGCCTGCGCCAGGGCGCTGCCGACGTCTCGACCGCGCAGGCCGTCATCGCGCTTCGACGGGAGAGTCGCGGCGCGTGAGCGTTCAGATGTACATGAGTTGAACGAATGTTTAAGCGATCAGCCCTTAAGTCTGCTGCGCGAACTTGCTACCATTGGGGCACCTTGATGCACTTTCGAGGGCCCATAGCTCAGCCAGGTTCAGAGCTGCCGGCTCATAACCGGCTGGTCCCAGGTTCAAATCCTGGTGGGCCCATCTCATTTGTGCCCGCGGCGTCGCCGGCGGGCTTTATTATGTTTCACGATAACGGACAGAAACCTTGCGCGACGCGCATAACTTTAGCGGAGAGACGAATTGCGTGAAGAGATAAACCGGCTGATGGATCTCCAGATCATCGACCGGCAACTGCAAGAGTTGGAGCAATCGCTGTCGTCGATTGCCGGGCGAGTTGACCAGCTTCGCGATGAGAACCAGAAGAACCAGACCGAACTCGATCGCCTTACCGAACATGACAAGGAAATAACCGCGGCGCGCAAAAAGGCCGAGCGCGAGCTCGCCGAAGGCGAGGTCCGAATCCGCAACAAGCGGATGCGCTTGACGCTGGTCCGCAACGACAAGGAACTGCAGGCGCTGACGCATGAGATCGAGTCGTTGAAGGAGACCAATCAGCGCCTCGAGACTGAGTTGCTGACCTCGATGGAAGGCGCGGACGTGCGGACCGCGCGCATCAAGGAGCTGACCGAGGCGATCGCGAAGGGCCGCGTTGACCTGGCGGCGGCTGAAAAAGAAATCGCGGCGGAAGTCGAAGAGCTGAAGAGCAATATCGGCAAGCGCAGGAAGGCGCGCGAGAAGGTCGCCGAGAACGTCGACGCGGGCCTCCTCTCGCGCTACCAGATGATCTTCAGCCGGCGCGCCGGCGTCGCGGTTGCGCTCGCGAAAGGCGGAACCTGCCAGGGATGCCGGATGCGCCTGCCGCCGCAGCTATACAACGAGATCCAGAAACATCTGCAGATCCATTTCTGCCCAAACTGCCAGCGCGTCCTGTACTACGAGGAGCCGGCGGCGGAAAAGGCAAGCTCGTAGATTCCTAACCTCTCATTGTCCGAGGAGAGGTCGCCGCGAGCCAAAGGTGAGCGGCGGGAGAGGTGCAACGCGGCCGTCGCAACTGCGTGTAGTTGTGCTGCTGTCGAGCAGCTGAGTTAGTGTCTCTGCATCGCGATTAGACGAGTCGAGATTGGTGCGATGTCAGGCGTTGCACCTCACCCGGCGACACCGCTGCGCGGCTTACGCCGACCTCTCCTCGGACAAGGAGAGGTTAGGATCTGATCGAGCCGCGCCTCACTGGCCCGCACATCGCCACCCACTCCCGTTGCGCATTAGCGTGAACACCGCCGGCATTGGCATCGATTCCCAGAATCCATAATCGACGCCCGCCATGAATGCGTGCAGCGCGAGCGCGATCAGATTCCCATGGCTCGCGACTATCACCGTGCCGCCCGAATGCCTCGACGCGATCGTATCGAGCACGCGCACCACACGCGCCTGCGCGACACGTCCGCTCTCTCCACCCGGCGGCGCGTAATCGAAATCCTCCCACGAGCGCCGCAGATGCGATCTCCAGTCCGGCAACTCGGTGGGCGACAGTAGACGTTCACGGAGATCTTCTATCGTCGCGATTGCGAGGCAGCGTGCCCGCGCGATCGGATCGATCGTCTGCCGCGCGCGAATATACGGACTTGAGAACGCCGCGTCGATTTGAGTCGAAGCGTGCTCATCGCGCAGTTGCTCCGCATCGCGGAGCCCCTTCACGGTCAACGGACGCGTGAATTCATCGTAGCCCGAAGTGCCCGGCGCGACCGGCTCGGCGTGACGAACCAGTAAGACGGTTAGCGATCGTTCGTCGATGGCCATCTCTCAATTTCCGTCCGCGGCGCAAATCTCTGATGCCGCAATACTCAATGCATCAGCACTGCTCTGAACCTAACCTTGCCCGTCATCATCCGCTCGTAGCCCTCGGCTGCCCGCTCGATCGGAAACGTTTCGATCATCGCGCGCACTCCGGTCTGCGCCGCGAACTTCAGCGTATCCTCGGAGTCCTTCGAGGTTCCCGCCGGCCATCCGAGGATCGTGCGCTGCAAGCTAATCAGCTGGATCGACGAAACTGCGAACGGCTCGGGACTCGCCCCGACGATAACCAATCTGCCGCGTACGCCGAGACCGTCAACCAGCGCGCCGATCGCCTTCGAGTCGGGCGCAGTGACGAGAATTACGGTGGCGCCGCCGTCCTTGTTCAACTCTGCCGCCACGTCCTGCTTGCTGCCGTCGATATAGCGTCGCGCGCCGAGCTTCAGCGCCAGCGGCTCCTTGTCCTCGCCCCGTCCGATCGCGACAACGTCGTAACCGGATTTCGCCGCAAACTGAATTCCCAAATGCCCGAGGCCGCCGATTCCCTGGATACCCACGAGGTCGCCGGGTCCCGCGCCGCTATGCCTCAGCGCGTTGAACGTCGTGATTCCGGCGCACATCAGCGGCGCCGCCTCTTCCGGTCGCAGCACGTCGGGGATATGCGCGAGCGCCTCGACCGGCGCAATGACGTGGGCCGTGTAGCCGCCGTCGTAACTGATCCCGGGAATTTTCAAAAATTTGCAATTGACAAAATCGCCGCGCCGGCATGGATCGCATCGAAAGCAGTTCCCGCCATGCCATCCGACGCCGACCCGATCGCCGACTTTCCAATCCCCCAAATCTTCGCCGAGCGCGTCGATCACTCCGGCGATTTCATGCCCCGGCGATCGCGGATAAGTGATCCCCGGCCATGCCCCTTCTTTCGTAAACATGTCGCTATGACAAATTCCGCAGGCCTGAACTCTAATCCGAACCTGCTCGCGCGCCGGCTCGACGATTTTTTCATCAACAAGTTTGAATGGTCCCTTGGGTTTTTCGACTCGAACGGATTTCATAATTCCTCTCCATTGGAAATTTCGAGTATCGGAGACTTCAGGATAACGCTCGAATCCATCTTGAGTCACGACTATTATTCCCCCTCTCCCGGAACGGAAACCTTCACGCAACGCGAACCCACCCATTCGGGTCTGTTCCCCCTTTCCACCCTGGAAAGGGAGTGAAGGAGATAGGACACAGCTGCGGCTTCTCGTCTGTTCCCCCTTTCCACCTGGAAAGGGGGTGAGGGGGATAGGACACCACCAGCCGGGCATCTTGTGTTCCCCTTCCCCATTCTGGGGGAAGGGGCTAGGGGTTAGGGTTCTGGCTATGCAGCGCCAAATCTCCGGAAAGGGGGAATCAGATCATGCGCGCAGCCTCACCGGCAACATGCTACTCTCACAGCGCCGGAGTGAGTCGGGCGCTCGCTTCCCTTAAATGGGAAGAGGAAAGTCCGGGCTCCATAGGGCAGGATGGCCGTTAACGGCGGCGCGGAGCGATCCGCGGAAAGTGGCACAGAAAATACACCGCCTGCAAAGGTAAGGGTGAAATGGTGGGGTAAGAGCCCACCGGCGCGCGAGTGATCGTGCGCGCATGCCAAACCCCATCTGGAGCAAGACCAAATAGGAGGCTGAGCGGCCCGCTCTTAAGGCCTCGGGTATGGTCGCATGAGTCACAGAGCAATCTATGGCCTAGAGGAATGATCGCCGCCCGCAAGGGACACAGAACCCGGCTTACAGACTCACTCCGGTTCTCGCTTAGGCGAGCCTGCGATCTGCCTGCATCGCCGCTGCCGGCAAAGATCGCAATCTTTCCCCCTTTCCACCCTGGAAAGGGAGTCAGGGGGATAGGACATCACGATTCCCACGCTTGGTGTTGCCCTTCCCCATTTTTTCTGGGGAAGGGGCTAGGGGTTAGGGTTCTGCCTACGCAACGACGAAAATCCCCTAACCCCTGACCCCTTCCCCAACAGTGTGGAAGGGGAACGAGAAGAAAGCCCTGGAGCGCAACGCCGTCTTATCCCCCTAACCCCCTTTCCGGGGCGGAAAGGGGGAATCAGACAAAAGCCCCATCTGGAGTAGCCATCGGCTGGTTCCATGCGCAACTTTGCGCTTCACACTGGGTGCAGGGCTCAGCCATGCCGCCCGCCGCGCAGGCGATTATTCTTTCCTGGACCCTCTACTCGGCAACCCCGTGCGCCGCCGATTCCAGCCTCCTCAAAATCCCAGTCCCCAACGTCATATACCCAGCCACTCTCGACAGCGCCGCCAAATCCCGCACCCCAGCCTCTATCTCCGGCGCAATCGCGAGCTTCACCCCCTTGGGCAAGTCGCGCGCGAACGCCGCGACGCGCTCGATCTCGCCAAGCGTCCGCTCCCGATACTCCTCGAAATGATGCACCAGGCGCCCGAACCCATTCGCCTCGGCGCCATCTCTCGCTACTGACGCACGCAATTCCGAAATCTCCGCTAGATGACTCAGCGGGCGCGAAGTTGAATCGGCTACAGCCGACCAAGTCCGCTCGTCGAGGAACCGATTGATCACGATCGCGCTGAGCTTGAGTCCTTCCGCGTTCATCTGCGCGACCAGCTCGCGCGCCTGCCGGATGCGGTCGGGCTCCGCCGTCGTGACCATCACGAATTTGACCGCTGGCGAATGCAGCAGCGCCTCGGTCTTCTGCAGACGATCGACAATCGCGTCCATGCTCTCCGCCATCGCCGCGAAAAAATCCGTGATAGTCGAGAGCACGTTGCTGCCAGCGAACCGCTCGATCTCGCGCACGACGAATCGCGCCGCCTCGCTCGCCACCTTCATCGCGATCCGGCCGGCCGAGAGCGACGGCGTGAACAACCATCGCGCCGTCCGTGAATCGAGCAACCGAATCATCCGCGCGGGCGTCTGCAGGAACTCGAACGAATGCGACGCCGGCGGAGTGTCCACGACTTCGAGCTCGAATGCGCCCGTCTGATGGAGATCGTAAAGGCGCTGGAGCGCGGCGAATGCGTCAGCGCCGGCGAACTCCGCCGTCAGGCTTTTGTAAAATGGATTGTCGAAAACCTTGCGCCGCGTCGCCGGGTCGGCAACGAAGCGCTCGACGATCGCGTCCCATGCGCCGGATACGTCGAGCATCATCGCGGACAACTGGAGATGCGCATCGAGTCCCGCCGCCGCCAGCTGCCGCGCCCCAATCCGCGTCGGCTGCCCGCCCAGGCGCGCGAGCCCGAGGGCATCGCGCAACCGCTCGGAAGGATCGACGGTGATCACCGCCGTATTGAGATTCGCCGACGCCCCCGCCAGCGCCAGCGCCGCCGCGATCGTCGTCTTGCCGACTCCGCCGGTCCCCAGCAGTATCGGAATCGATCCTTTGGTGAGCAAGTCCTTCAAGTATCGGCTCCCTGGAGGGTCACAATATCAGTCCCGTCCCACATTTCCTCTCCCGAGCTTCTTGTTACGAGCCATCGAGTCGCCGCCCTGAGAGCAAAGTAGCGCGCCGCGCGCAACTTTGCGTTTTTCACTTTCACACTGGGTGCAGGGGTCACCCCTGCCGCCCGCCGCGCAGGCGATTATTCTTTCTTGATATTTCTCGGCACACGACGCTTGCGGGCATCGCGACAACCGTTGTCATTCCGCCGCGCTAGACTTATGCACAGTGAGTTCGACGCCACCCGCATCGAAAGCTACAATCGAATGCGGATGGTGTGGGAGGTGGCTCTGATGGAATCGGAAATGGTTGTGGCGGCGTTGGTTGTTCTGAGCGTCCTCTCGATCGCGGGGATTCTGATCGTAATTGCCCGCCTACGCGCTCTCTCTGCGAATGATTCCTTCGCGCAATTGACCGAGCGCCTGGATTCGATCGCGCGCAACCTCGACGAAAAATTGACCCAGACGCGCACCGACCTCGCCGGCCGCCTCCAGCAGGCACAGGGCGATCTGAATCTTGCGACCGCCGATCGTTTGTCGGATGGATTCCTCAACCTCAACGCCGCGCTCGAGCAGCATCTCTCTGCCGGCCGGCAGGAGCAGGCGAACTCGCTGAAGCTCGAAATCGCTGCGCTGACCACACAAACCAGGGACAGCATCGAAGGCATTCGCGCTGATGTCGGCGATAAGCTGGCCGCCATCACGAACACCGTGCAGGTGAAGCTGGACCAGAATATCAAGGACGGGTTTGCGCAGTTCGAAAAAGTTCAGAACCATCTCAACGAAGCGCAGGAACAGCTAAAAAACCTCGGCGTAATCGGCGCGTCAATCAACGACCTCAACAATCTGCTCAAGATGCCGCATCTGCGCGGCCGCTTCGGTGAGCAGGGCCTCGAGCGCCTGCTCGAGGATTTTCTCCCGCGTCACATGTACGACCTGCAGGCTTCGCCGGGCGGCGAGGGTTCGGGCCGCGTCGATGCGATCATAAAGTTTCCCGACCGCGTGCTGCCGATCGATGCGAAGTTTCCGCGCGAGCAGGTGCTTGCGCTTTTCGAGGCGAACGATCCTCAGGCTGTCGATCAGGCGCGCGTGGAATTCGAGCGCGTGATGAAGGAGCAGGCCAAACGCATCGCCGGCTACATCAGGCCCGAAGCGGGCACGACCGACATGGCCCTGATGTATCTGCCGAGCGAGACGCTGTACATGGAAGCCGTCCTCAACGCCGAGCTCAGCGACTGGCTCAATCAGCGCCGCGTGTACCCGGTCTCGCCGAACACGCTGATCGTGACGCTGCAATCGATCCAGATGGTTTTCAAAATGTACGAGTATGCCAAGGGGCACGAGCGCGCGACCGAGGAATTGAAGAAGGCGCAGAACGCATTCGGCCATTTCGAGAATCAGTTCGAGGCGCTGGGCAAGTCGCTGTCGAAAGCGCAGGACGCGTTCGAAGTCGCCAAGGGTCATCTGACACGCTATCGCAATCGCGTCACCAACTTGACCGGCGAACCTGCCCCCGAGCTCGACTTCCCTCCGCCGCCGACCAACCTGCGAGAAATTGCGTAGCCGCTACTCGGATTCCTGATCGGACGGGGGCGGCGGCTTCAACTGGCTGCGCTCCTTGCCCGCGACAATCCATCGCTCGACTTCGTGACGCTCGCGTTTCAAAAATCCCGCAATCGCGCGCTTGAGATCCGGATTCGAAACATAGTGGATACTTCGCGTGAGTGCCGGGTCGAAGCCGCGCAGCCATTTGTATTCGCCGCCGGCGCCCGGCTCGTAGCGCTGGATGCCGTTCAGAATCGAGTGCTCGATTCCCGCGTAGTAGCAAACATTGAAGTGCAGAAATCGAACCTCACGGAAGCATCCCCAATAGCGGCCGTACATCACGTTCGCCTTCGCGAGATTGACCGCGCCCGCGATCAGCTCGCGCCCCGCGTACGCGCCGATAAAAACCATGTTGCGCTTGAAGGTCCTGCGGATGAGGTCGAAAAAATCCGGCGTGAGATAGCGGCGTCCCCAGTAAAGCTTCTCGATCGTCGAGCAATAGATTTGGTACATCTCGGCGAACATCTTGTCGGGAATTTCCTCACCGGCGACGACGCGGATGTGGACGCCCTGATCGTCCATCGCGGCGCGTTCGTGACGCACCGCCGTGCGCCGCTTGTGCTTGAGCCGGTTGAGGTAATCGTCGAAGGTCGCGAAGCCCGCGTTGTGCCAATGGTACTGGTAGCCGAGCCGCTCCATGAATCCGATCGGCGCGAGCGCACTGGCCTCGTCGGGCTCGCAGAAATTGACGTGCACCGACGAGAGCTTGTTGTCTTCGCAGATCGACGTGAGCGCCAGCCCCAGCAGATTTATCAGGCCCCCGCGATCGCTGCCCGGCGCTGTAAGAAATCGCCGGCCGGTATGCGGCGTGAACGGCACGCCGACCAGAATTTTCGGGAAGTAGCGGAGTCCGGCGCGCTCGGCTGCGTCGGCCCATCCGTGGTCGAAGACGAACTCGCCCATACTGTGAGTTTTGAGATAGAGCGGGCACGCTGCGACGACCTGCTTTTTTGGACCCTGCCGAACAATCAGGTGATACGGCGCCCATCCGGTGTCGCGCGCCGCCGAGCCCGATTGCTCCATCGCGCGCAGCCAGTCCCATTCGACGAACGGAGAATCGTCGGGCGCGAGCAGACCGTCCCACGCGTCGCGGGAAATCTTGTCGATTCCCTCGACGATTGCGACTTCGAGTCGTGGCGCGGCATCATTCATGACGGACTCAAAATATCAGACTTATCGCAACCGAACCGATTTATTCCGATGCTCACTAGGCATCCGCGAATTTGTTATTATATTTATCAGACGGAGCGAGGCGCTCCGAGCGACAGAGGTGAGATGGCTGATTTCGTGCGCACAATTTCGGCGCGAATCACCGACGGCGACGGCAATGGCGACGGCCGCTCGGGCGACGGCGACATCGTCACCGAGCGCAAGACCCGCACCAAGTCGAAGACCGCCAAACCGCCTCTCTACAAGGTGATTTTGCTCAATGACGATTACACGCCCATGGAATTCGTCGTCGAAGTGTTGAAGGCGGTGTTTCATAAGCCGCATGCCGACGCGACGCGAATCATGCTGCACGTGCATCAGAACGGGATGGGCGTCGCGGGCGTGTATCCGTTCGAGGTCGCCGAGACCAAGACGCATACCGTCGAGGAACTCGCGCGGCAGGCCGAGTATCCGCTCAAATGCGTGATGGAAAAGGAGTGACAGGCTATAGCATCGATGGCTTCACCGAATAACAACATTATGATCAGCCGCGAACTGCAGGTAACCCTGCAACTCGCGATGACCGAAGCCGTTAACCGGCGCCATGAGTTCGTCCAACTCGAGCATCTGCTGTTCGCGATGCTCCATGACGTGACGACGACCACGATTCTGAAAAGTTGCGGCGCCGACCTCGACGCGCTGCGGCGCAAGCTCGCGCATTACCTCGACGAGCAGGTCGAGCGGATGCCCAAGGGCGAAGAAGTCTCGCCGCGCTACGCGATCGGAGTGCAACGTGCTCTCCAGCGGGCAGCCTTGCATGTGCAGTCGGCGGGTCGCCAGGAGATCACGGGCGGCAACGTGCTGGTCGCGATGTTCCACGAGACCGAATCGCCGGCGATTTTCTTTTTGCAGGAGCAGGGCGTCACCCGCTTCGACGTGATCAATTTTATTTCGCACGGAGTGTCGAAGGCGGGCGCTGAGGATGAGGAGGACGGCGACGAATCCGACGGCAAGGATTCAGTCGAGCGCGAAGGCCATGAGCATGAGGGCGGCGACGAAGAGGGCGAGCGCAAGATGTCGCCGTCGAAGGCGCTCAACACTTACGCAATCAATCTCGCCAAGCGCGCGGCGGACGGAAAGATCGATCCGCTCGTCGGCCGCAAGAAGGAACTCGAGCGCGCGGTGCATGTGCTGCTGCGCCGGCGCAAGAACAATCCCGTGTTCGTCGGCGAGGCTGGAGTCGGCAAGACCGCGCTGGCCGAGGGGCTCGCGCTGGCGATTCACAAGGGCGACGTGCCCGACGCGCTGAAGGGCGTCGAGATTTACGCGCTCGACATGGGCGCGCTGCTCGCGGGCACGCGCTTTCGCGGCGATTTCGAGCAGCGGCTAAAGGCGGTCATCAAGGCTGTAGTCGGCGACTCGAAACGGATTTTGTTCATCGACGAGATACACACGATAGTCGGCGCGGGAGCGGCGTCCGGCGGGACGATGGATGCGTCCAACCTGCTGAAGCCGGCGCTCGCGTCGGGCGATTTGCGCTGTATCGGATCGACGACCTACCAGGAATACAAGCGCTCGTTCGACAAGGACAAGGCGTTGGCGCGCCGCTTCCAGCGAATCGACGTGGTCGAGCCGACGCAGGACGAGGCTGTGCAGATTCTCAACGGCATCAAGTCGTACTACGAGAAGCATCACAACGTCCGCTACACCAACTCGGCGATCAGATTGTCGGTCGAGCTGTCGGCGCGCTACGTCAACGACCGCTTCCTGCCGGACAAGGCGATCGACGTGATGGACGAGGCTGGAGTCGCGGGACATTTGCGCGGCACGGGCGCGACGGAGCCGGTGACGGTCGGCACGCGCGACGTCGAACGCACGGTGGCGCGGATGGCGAAGATTCCGGAGCGCACGGTGTCGGCGACGGATCGCGGACGCTTGCAGACGCTCGACGAAGATATGAAGCAGGCGGTGTTCGGCCAGGACGAGGCGATCAACTCGGTCGCTCGCGCGATCAAGCTCGCGCGATCGGGGCTGAGCCATCCCGATAAGCCGGTCGGCGCGTTCCTGTTCGCGGGACCGACGGGCGTCGGCAAGACCGAAGTGGCGCGGCAGCTCGCGAAGGTGATGGGCGTCGAGTTCATCCGCTTCGACATGAGCGAGTACATGGAGCGGCACACGGTGTCGCGGCTGATTGGCGCGCCGCCGGGCTACGTCGGCTTCGACCAGGGCGGACTGCTGACCGACGCAATCAACAAGACGCCGCATGCAGTGCTGCTGCTCGACGAGATCGAAAAAGCGCATCCCGATTTGTTCAACATCCTGTTGCAGGTGATGGATCACGCGACGCTGACCGACAACAACGGTCGCAAAGCGGATTTCCGCAATGTGATCCTCGTGATGACAACCAACGCCGGCGCGCAGGAACTGTCGCGCGCGATGATCGGCTTCAGCGGCGGCCTCGGCCAGGGCAATCCGAAGGGCGTGCTCGAGCGAATGTTCTCGCCTGAGTTCCGCAACCGCCTGTCCGCAACAATCGAATTCGCACCGCTAAGTCCCGCGACGATGGAACGCGTGGTCAACAAGTTCATCGCGGAGCTGCAAGAGCGTCTCGACAAGCAGAAGGTCACGCTGACAGTAACGCCGGCCGCAAAGAAATGGCTGGCGGAACATGGTCACGATCCCCGCTTCGGCGCGCGTCCGTTGGGACGCCTGATCGAAAACGAGATCGCGCGGGAGTTAGCGGACCAGGTTCTCTTCGGCAAACTGACCAAAGGCGGCAAAGCAACCGCAGACCTCGACGGCGACAAGCTCGCATTCTCATACGAGCCGAATCCCGCCCGCCAGCCCGCCCCAGTAGCGTAACCTCCGATACCCTCCTCCGATGTTGGAGGAGGGTTAGGGTGGACGACCATTTGCGGCGCGATTGTCTGTTGCGCCGCGAGCATTGAATTGATCGGACATCTGGCGAAGTCGCCGCCAGAGCCAAAGCAGAAAAAGTGAACCTAGGAGCCGATTTCTGGTCGTGACAGAACCAGTTGTCATTGAGGATTACGATCCCGGGTGGCCGCGACGATACGAGACGTTGCGCGCGAGGGTTGCCGACGCCCTCGGCGGACTGGCGGCGAGGATCGAGCACGTCGGCAGCACGTCTGTCCCCGGACTTGCTGCCAAGCCGACCATCGACATCGTTGTTCTTCTCCGATCCGTGCACGATCTTCCTGCCGCTATAGAGGGACTTGCTCGACTTGGCTATGCGCATGAGGGCGATTTTGGAATCGTCGGTAGAGAAGCATTCGCGACCCCGCCAGGATACGCCGTGCATGACCATCACCTCTACGTGTGCGCCCCTGATTGGGTTGGATTCGAAGATCAAATACTCTTCCGCGATTATCTGCGCGCCCACCCAAGAATTGCTAACGCGTATGCGCGCTTGAAGCGCTCATTGGCGAACAAGCACCGACATAACCGTCCCGCCTATCCCGACGCGAAGGCTGGTTTCGTCAGAGCCGTTCTTGAGCGCGCCCGCCACGCACGATGACTACTTGTCAAGTATATAATTCCCCATGGAGGAGGGAATTCTGATTTTCAGATCTGATCGGCGGGCTTCTGCAGCACCGTTGGCTGGCATTCTCATACGAGCCGAATCCCGCGAGACGACCTGCGCCGGTTGCGTAAGCTCCGATTCCCTCCTCCGATGTTGGAGGAGGGTTAGGGTGGAGGACCATTTGCGGCGCGATAATCTGACGCGCCGCACGCATTACGTCCCCTTCTTGCCGGTTCGCAGCGTTGGCTGGAGAACTTCGGCGATCCGCGCAACAACGGAATCGACATCGCTCATTACATCGAAGTTCCAGAATCGCAACACGCGATATCCGTTGCCGCGCAGGAACTCGCTCCGGCTTTCGTCCCGCTCTTCCTGATCGGCATGCTGTGAACCATCAACTTCGATGATCAGTCTCGCCTCCAGGCAAACGAAGTCGACGAAGAAGGGGCCAATTGAGAATTGCCTGCGGAATTGGAACCCATCGAGCTGCCTTTTGCGCAAGCGCGACCACAACTTCTGTTCGGCTTCCGTGGCGGTGGCGCGCAGTCTGCGCGCGGTATCGCGTGGGAGCGTTGGTTCGTGAGGCACGCGCGTGCACTTGTCAGAATTACGGCGCAGCAGACAATCGCGCAGCAAATGGTCCTCCACCCTAACTCTCCTCCAACCTAGGAGGAGGGAATCAGGCGATTGCCAATCCAGCTTCGGTGAGGCGAGCCTCCAGCACTGGGATTCGGTCGTGGCCCCAGAACGGTTCGCCTTCGAAGAAGAATAGCGGGACGCCGAAGACGTGATCATTCGCGGCTTCGTCCTGGGCGCGCTGATAGGCTAGGGCGCCATCGCCTGACAGATATTTGCGATAGTCGCCGGCTGACATGCCGAGACTCGCGATCACACTCGCGACTGCGTCGGGCTGATCGGCTTCCAGTTCGCGCTTGAAGAACAGTTCGTACACTCGACGACTGTAATCGAGCAGGCGGCCATGCTGCTCCGCGAAGAGGCCGCCGATCAGCGCGGGAGTTGTGTCGTAGACCTTCAGCGGTCCGCGAATTATCAGGCCGCGCGGCTTGGCCCATCGGCGGGCGTCGAGGTACGAGTACTGCGCCTTGTGCTCCGAGTAGAGACTGCGCTCGCCCTTGCCCTTGATGCGTAGCTGGAAGGGAATCCATCGCAGCCGAATGCGATAGCGCTGCTCGAGCGCGAACGCGGGATCGAACGCGAGGTAAGCGAACGGACTCTTGTAGTCCGAGTACATTTTCACTTCTTTTTTCAGTGAATTCACACCTAGAGTTTTAGATCTGCTCCGAAGGTTTTTGCAGCACGGTCGGATGCACGAATTCCGCGCCGCCCGTCTCGGGATGATCGATGTTGTAGTGCAGGCCGCGCGATTCGCGCCGGCTCATCGCCGAGCGCACGACCAGCTCGGCGACCTTCGCCAGGTTGCGCAGCTCGATCGTGTCGGCGTCGAGCAGATGGTCCCAGTAGTAGCTGTGAATCTCGTCCTTCACCAGCTCGATTCGTCGCAGCGCGCGCTCGAGGCGCCGGTCGCTGCGCACGATGCCGACGTAGTTCCACATCAGGCGGCGAATCTCGTCCCAGCTCTGCGTGATCATCACGCGCTCCTCGCTGCGAATCGCGCGTCCGGGGTTCCATTCGGGAAACTCGGGCGGCGCACCACCGCGTGATATGACGATCTCTCGCGCCGAGTTGAATCCACGACGGCCCATCACGGCCGCTTCGAGCAGCGAGTTCGACGCGAGGCGGTTGGCGCCGTGCAGCCCGGTCATCGCAACTTCGCCGGCCGCGTACAGGCGCGGAATCGAGGTGCGGCCGTCGAGGTCGGTCTGCACGCCGCCGCACATATAATGAGCGGCCGGCACGACCGGGATCGGGCCCTTGGTGAGGTCGTAGCCAAAGCTCAAGCATCGCTTGAAGATATTCGGGAAGCGCCGCTTGATGAAATTCGCCTCGCGATGGCTCAAATCCAGGTACACGAAATCGAGGCCGTGACGCTTCATCTCGGAATCGATCGCGCGCGCAACAACGTCGCGCGGCGCCAGCTCGGCGTCGGTATGGTAGCGCTTCATGAACGCGGTGCCGTCGGGCAATTTCAGAATGGCGCCCTCGCCGCGCAGCGCCTCGGAAATCAGAAACGACTTGGCGGCGGGATGGTACAGGCAGGTCGGATGGAACTGGTAGAACTCGAGGTTCGCGACCGACGCGCCCGCGCGATATGCCATCGCGACGCCGTCGCCCGACGCGATGTCGGGATTGGTGGTGTAGAGATAAACCTTGCCGGCGCCGCCCGTCGCAAGCATCGTGGCGCGCGAAATCACTTTGCGGATTTCGTGCGTGTTGCGATCGAGCGCATAGACGCCCCAGCATGCGCCTGGCCGTCCGGCGCTGGGAGTCTCGACCAGCAGATTGATCGCGACGTGATTTTGCAGCGTGCGGATATTCGGGCGCGCGGCTGCGGCCTCGGTCAGCGCGCGCATTATCTCGCGGCCGGTGAGGTCTTGCGCATGCAGCACGCGACGATGGCTATGCCCGCCTTCCTGGCCGAGGTCGTATTCGAGTTCGTTGTCGTCGGTCCCCGTGTTCTCGACGCGCGTGAAGCGAGTGCCGAGCCGGATCAGCTCGCGCACCGCCTCGGGACCTTCGCGCACGATGGTCTCGACAGCGGCGCGATCGCACAGGCCCGCGCCTGCGCGGATGGTGTCGTCGATATGCGATTCGAACGAGTCGTCGACGCTCCACACGCTGGCGATGCCGCCCTGCGCGTACGCGGTGTTGGCCTCGGAGCTGCCGGCCTTGGTCAGCACGGTGACAGTGCCGACTTCGGACGCCTTGATGGCGAAGGTCAGGCCGGCGATGCCGCCGCCGATTACCAGGAAGTCGCTGAATAGTTGCGCGTTATGCCTCATCAGGTTGGCCTCGTTGTGTCAATTTGACGCTACTAGGTCTGCGCGCGGCCAGTCAAGGCGATCGAGCTGCTGCGATTTGCCCCCTCTGAGCGATTCCAATATTCTTGATGGCGCGGATCGAAACGAAAAAACGCAAGATTCGTCTAGAGGCTGAGGGACCAATCCCGTGCCGATGACGCCGCCCAACATTGTCACGCTTTTCAGAATCGCACTCGCACCGGTGCTGATCTGGATCCTGATGCACACCGGGCCGGAGGCGTCGTGGATTGCGGCGGGCGTGTTCTTCATCGCGACGGTCAGCGATTTTTTCGACGGCTACCTGGCGCGCAGCTACGACTACGTCACCACGCTCGGCAAATTTCTCGATCCGATGGCCGACAAGCTGATCGTGACCACGGCGCTGATCATGCTCGCGGGGATGGCGCGCACGCCGCACGTGCCGGCGTGGATGGTGGTAGTTCTCGTGACGCGCGAAATAATGGTGACGGGGCTGCGCGCGGTCGCGGCGGCCGAGGGGCTGATCGTCGGCGCGGAGGAGCTCGGCAAGTACAAGATGACGCTGCAGTCGATCGCGATTCACGGTCTGCTGATTCATTACACGTACCTGCACGTCGATTTCTACGCGGCCGGGATGTTCATCCTGTGGCTCGCGATGGGCGTGAGCATGTGGTCGGGCGCCGACTACTACGTGCGCGTGGTCTCGGCATTGCGGCCGAAGCCGGTGGCAGCGGCGGGCAAGCGCGCGGCGATTTGACAGCGGCGCTCGCGCCGGATAATCAAGTGGATTCGATCTACCGGTTTGGAGAGCGGGTGTAGCTCAGTTGGTAGAGCGCGTGCTTGCCAAGCACGAGGTCGTCGGTTCGAAACCGATCACCCGCTCCAGTTTCGAGGGTCCCAAGTCTCCCGCCCCTGCGTAGGTCCGCCGAAAAAGCACCGGAGCCGGAAATGACAACCCGAATTGCGCTCGACAATTACGTCTACGAAGACATCTATCCCGCCTTCAAGGCGACGACTAACGAAAAACAGATCACCGCGAACATCAGTCAGGCGTTCCTGAACAATCTTGCACAGCAAAAGATGGTGCTCGAGGGCGAGACACCGGCGACCGTCGCGGATATCGGCTCCGGGCCGTGCGACACGATCGTCAAGTACCTGACTGGAGTTCGGTTCGCGCCGGGGTATGTTGTGCGCGCCACCGATTTTCTTCCCGAGTACGCTGATTCGGAGCATGGCGAGGCGCTCAAGCTGCTGGCGGAGGCGCAGGCAAAAAATACGATCAGGCTTGCGGGATTCTCGGCGCGCGCAGGCGATGCGTTCGCCGGGAAGTTGCTCGAACTGCTGACGGGGCCCGACGGTGCGAGCGCACGTGCCGCATTTCGGATCGTGTTTGCGTCGCATGTCATGTATCACGCCGACGGCATCGTCGATGTGCGCCGCACGATGGCGGACATCGCGAACAATTTACTTGCGCCTAACGGCATCTGCATCATGTTTCATCTCGCGAGCACACCGGGGACCTTCCAGGGCTATCGCGCGCGCTTTGGCAGCGAGAAGGGTTCCAGCCCCAGCGACACCGGCGCGGTAACAATCGACGACCCGCCAACCCAGATAGCAAAGGCGTGCGCCGACCTTGGCGTGCCGTTCCATCAGATGGATTTCACAACTAGCCTACGATTCGGGACGCTGGGCGACAGCGAATGGCGTGCGTTCAAAGATCCGAATTCGTACGACGCGTTGGCCGAGTCAAATCCCGGCGCTTATGAGGATCTCAAAAGGCTCTATTTCATAATTCAGCGCGCGCCGCGCGAGTTCGCCGCCGATCGCTCCAAGACCGGGTTGAATCAGTACATGGACGAGATGCGCGAGCTGCTCGAGCGCACCCGCGGCGTGCTCCCGCTCGCGGAGCGAATGCAAGTGTTTACGCGAGCCGATGCGCCACCTCCGTTGACCGCTGCGATCCCCGTCGCGATGGCATCGGCATCCGCTGCGGCACAGCAAGCCGTCTGACCGAATCATCCTCACGTTGGAGGATTCCCCAGCGCGGCGGGGCCGCCGGGCGTTGTCTTCGAGTCCGATCGATCAAGCCATCGCACCGAAAAATACGCGCCGATCCACGAGCCTGCTGCCGCGAAGATTACGTATATCGAGTTGCCGGTGTAGCTGATTACGGCGAACGCCGACAGCAGGTACCATAGCGCGCTCCACGACGCTGCCCGCGACGGGCGGCGCGCCGTCACTGCTGCGTTGAACATTACATATACAGCGTCGGTTGCGGCCGTCGACGCTACGACGCCTGCCGCGATCAGTGGACTCAGGTTGAGCGTCATCGGCTCCTCCATCTGCGAAAGTTGCTAGCTCTTCTTTGACGCCTCGGCCGCTTTGAGGCGCGCGCTCGCGAGCGCGAATATTCCCCAGTTGCCGGTCTGCCACGAGAGGGTCAGCTTGCACGCGCGGATTTTCCATCCGGCGGGCGTGCGCACGAAGCGATTCGTGTAATACCCATACATGGTTTGTGTACTATCGCCGGCAGGGTTCGGTAAAAAATGCCGCGCCTGCACGTATGCGATGCAGGTCGCGTCGTCGCCGGCCACCGTGATCACGTGATTCGTGATCATATGCTGTGTCGCCTTGAGGCCGCTGAGCGAGCGCCGCGCCGCCTCGGTCCATCGGTCGGCGCTGACCTTGCGCGGCTCGCCGCCGAAGACCGAGGTGAAGTCGGTCTCGATTTCATCGGTGAAGCATGAGCGGAACAGCGGCCAGTCGCGCGAGTCCAGTCCGGTCGCATAGCGCAACTGCACGTCGCTGATCTCCGCGCGGTCGAGCAGCAATTGAAGCCTGGCGTCGTCCATGATGATTGTCTCCGTCGGAACATTCGTAGCGAAAATTTCACTTCTTGCGTCTATCAACAAACCCCGGCCAGTGCGAGAATTTTGCAGGCTACGGCAACTCGAGGTCCTTTCTCCATGGCAGAACCGCTCTCAGACCAGCAGCTTTCTCTAATCGACGCGTACTGGCGAGCCTCCAACTACCTGACCGTCGGCCAAATCTACCTGATGGCGAATCCTCTACTGCGCGAGCCGCTGCGGCCCGAGCACATCAAGCCGCGTCTGCTTGGGCATTGGGGGACTTCGCCGGGGCAAAATTTTATCTACGTGCATCTGAACCGGCTGATTCGCGAGCGCGACGCCAACATCATTTATATATCCGGTCCCGGCCACGGCGGACCGTCGGTCATGTCGCACACCTATCTCGAGGGTACGTACTCCGAGATTTATCCGCGGATTTCCGAGGACGCCGAGGGTATGCGCCTCCTGTTTCGCCAATTCTCGTCGCCGGGCGGCGTGCCAAGTCATGCGGGCCCTCACGTGCCGGGGTCGATCAACGAAGGCGGCGAGCTTGGATATTCGCTGGTGCATGCGTTCGGCGCGGCGTTCGACAATCCCGATCTGATTGTTGCGTGCGTGATCGGCGATGGCGAGGCGGAGACCGGGCCGCTCGAAGGTGGATGGAAAGGCGTAAAGTTTCTCAACCCGACGCGTGACGGCGCGGTGCTGCCGATCCTCCATCTGAACGGCTACAAAATTTCCGGTCCCACCGTATTCGGCCGCGACGAGGACGAGGAATTGCGTCTCCTGCTCAAGGGCCATGGCTACGAGGTCCACTTTGTCGAGGGCGATAACCCGCCAAAGATGCATCGCGAGTTCGCGGCGACGCTCGACAAGTGCTACGCGGCGATTCGCGCGATTCAGACCGATGCGCGCGCAAACGGGCTTCGGAAGCGGCCGACGTGGCCGGCGATCGTCCTGCGATCGCTTAAGGGATGGACGGGGCCGAAGGTCGTTGACGGCGTGCAGATCGAAGGAACCTTCCGCGCCCATCAGGTGCCGCTTGCCGGCGTCAAGGAAAATCCCGAGCATTTGAAATTGCTCGAAAATTGGATGCGCAGTTACCGGCCCGAGGAATTGTTCGATCAACACGGACGACTGAAGCCGGAGATTAAAGCGATCGCGCCAAAAGGAAATCGCCGGATGGGCGCGAATCCGCATGCCAACGGTGGAATCCTGACCGTCGCGCTCGACATCCCCTCGTTCACCAACTACGCGGTGAAGCTCGAGCAGCCCGGCAGCGTCAAGGTGGAATCGACGCGACCCTTCGGCAAGATGATGCGCGATATCTTCACGCGCAATGCCAAACAGCACAACTTCCGCCTGTTCTGTCCCGACGAAACCAACTCCAATCGCCTCGGCGACGTGTTCAACGTCGAGAACCGATGCTTGGTGAGCCGCGTCGAGAGCTACGACGATCACGTCTCGCACGACGGCCGCGTGATGGAAGTGCTGAGCGAGCATTGCCATCAGGGATGGCTCGAAGGCTACACGCTCACCGGGCGTCACGGAGTCTTCGCGTCCTACGAGGCGTTCGCGATGATCGTCGATTCGATGGCGACGCAGCACGCGAAGTGGCTGCAGACTTGCCAGACCGAGTTGCCGTGGCGGCATCCGGTGCCGTCCTTGAACTACCTGCTCACTTCGACCTGCTGGCGCAACGATCACAACGGCTTCAGTCATCAGGGCCCCGGCTTCATCGACACTCTGCTGACCAAGCGCGGCATCGTGTCGCGAATCTACCTGCCGCCCGACGCGAACTGCCTGCTGTCGGTCGCCGACCATTGTCTGCGCAGCCGCGACTACATCAACTTGATCGTGATCGACAAGCAGGAGCATCCGGTCTGGCTCGACATCGATGCTGCCCGCGAGCATTGTTCGCGCGGCGCGTCCGTATGGAAATGGGCCGGGAACGAAGGCGACAAGGATCCCGATCTCGTGCTCGCATGCGCCGGCGACGTGATGACGGAAGAGGCGATCGCGGCAGCGTGGTTGTTCCGCAAGTATCTTCCCGAGATGAAAATTCGAGTCGTGAACGTCGTCGATCTGATGACGCTGTTCCCGCCCGACCGTCATCCGCACGGCATGAGCGAGGACTATTTTCTCGAGCTATTCACCCGCGACAAGGACGTAATCTTCGCCTTTCACGGCTACCCCGGCGAGGTTCATCAGCTCCTTCACGGTCGCCCAAATCCGGATCGTTTTCACGTTCGCGGCTACGTCGAAGAAGGGACCACGACCACGCCGTTTGATATGTTGGTGCTGAACCAGGCGAGCCGCTATCACCTGTGCATCGAGGGTCTGCGCCGCGCGCCGCGCTACCAGGCGCGCGCGCGCGAACTGATCAAGATGACCGAGGCCGCGCTCGACGCGCATCGCAAATACATCGTCGAGCGTCTCGAAGACATGCCCGCGATTCGCAACTGGAAATGGACCCCGGATTAATTCGATGAAAGTAAGTCCGCTCGCCGGAAAACCTGTCGAACAAGCGCAGCTCGTCAACGTCCCGCGCTTGATCACCGCCTACTATAGTCTCGTGCCCGACGTCACGATTCCCGCGCAGCGAGTCTCATTCGGCACCTCGGGACATCGCGGCTCGGCGTTCGACGCGGCGTTCAACGAAGCGCACATCCTCGCCGTCAGTCAAGCCATTTGCCTCTATCGCAAAGGTCAAAATATCAGCGGCCCGCTCTACCTCGGGATGGACACGCACGCGCTTTCGGTTCCGGCGTTCGCCAGCGCGCTCGAAGTGCTGGCCGCGAACGGCGTCGAGACGATGGTGGATAGCGGCGAGGGCTACACGCCGACGCCGGCCATTTCGCACGCAATCCTCACCTACAATCGTGGGCGCAAGAGCGGACTGGCCGATGGAATCGTGATTACGCCGTCGCACAATCCACCGTCCGATGGCGGCTTCAAATACAATCCAGCCAACGGCGGCCCGGCCGATACGGCGATCACCGATTGGATTCAAAACAGGGCCAACGATTTTCTCAAGAACAAGCTAGCTGGTGTGGAGCGCGTTCCTTACGAGCGCGCGCTCACAGCGCCGACGCTGCACAAGCACGATTACATCGCCACCTACGTCGGCGACCTGGGCAACGTCGTTGACATGGAGAAGATTCGCAGCGCGGGCGTGCGGATCGGAATCGATCCGCTGGGCGGCGCCGCAGTGAACTATTGGCCCGCGGTGATCGCAAAGTACGGCATCAAGGCGACGGTCGTCAGCGACATCGTCGATCCGACATTTCGATTTATGACCGCCGACTGGGACGGCAAGATCAGGATGGATTGCTCGTCGCCGTACGCGATGGTGCGCCTGCTCGCGATGCGCGATCGATTCGACGTTGCATTCGCCAACGACACCGATGCCGACCGTCACGGGATTGTCACGCGCTCGAGCGGCTTGATGAATCCGAATCACTATCTCGCCGTCGCGATCTCGTACCTTTTTCCCAATCGCACGCGATGGCGCAAGGACGCTGCCGTCGGCAAGACCGTGGTGAGCAGCAGCATGATCGATCGCGTCGCGGCGAGCCACGAGCGCAAGCTGATCGAGACTCCGGTCGGCTTCAAGTGGTTCGTAGACGGGCTGATCGACGGTTCGGTCGGATTTTGCGGCGAAGAAAGTGCGGGCGGCTCGTTTCTGCGCACCGACGGAACCGTCTGGACGACCGACAAGGACGGACTCATCCTCGGGCTGCTGGCCGCCGAGATGACGGCGCGCGAAGGGCGCGATCCCGGCTCGATTTACAACGACCTCACGAAGAAGTTCGGTGAGCCGGCCTACGAGCGGATCGACGCGCCCGCAACGCTCGCGCAAAAAGAAATTCTAAAGAATCTGACCCCCGAGAAACTAAATGCGCGCGAACTCGCCGGCGAGAAAATTCTTAGCACATTGACGGTCGCTCCCGGCAATCAAGCGGCCATCGGCGGAATCAAGGTGATCGCGAAGAGCGGATGGTTCGCGGCGCGGCCGTCCGGCACCGAAGAGGTCTACAAGATTTACGCCGAGAGCTTCAAAGGCGAGGATCATCTGCACAAGATTCAGGCTGAAGCGCAGGAACTGATCGCGCAAGTCTTCAAGCGCGCCGAATCTGGCCACTAGGGAATCAGGCTTGCCGACTCCTCACACCGTCCTCTGCATCAACGTCGGTTCGTCGTCGTGCAAGTTCACCCTGTACTCGGTTTCCGGCGGCGCCGAATCCGTCGTGGCCGAAGGCGCGCTGGATCGAATCGGCGCGAGCGGCGGTAACCTTAAAATTCGCGACGCCAGCGGCCGCGCGCTCGCCGAATGGGATCGCGAATTCGCACGCCCGCAAGTTGCCGTCGATGCGATGTTCGAGGAGTTCGAGCGCTTGAAGTTGCCGCGTCTCGACGCCGTCGGTCATCGAATCGTTCACGGCGGCGCTGATCATGTCGCGCCCGAGCTCGTCACTCCCGCCTTGATCGCCGATCTGAAAAAGCTGATTCCGTTCGCACCGCTGCACATGCCGGGCGGTCTCGAGGGCATCGAGGCGGTCGCCGCACGTCATCCGAAACTTCCGCAGGTCGCATGCTTCGACACCGCGTTTCATCGCGGAATGCCCGAACGAGCCGAGCGTTTTCCCTTGCCGCGCAATCTGTTTGACGCCGGAGTACGCCGCTACGGCTTCCACGGAATCTCTTACGAGTACATCATGCACGCTCTGGGAGCCGGCGTGCCGCCGCGCCTGATAATCGCGCACCTAGGCAACGGCGCGAGCATGGCGGCGGTGGCAAACGGCCATCCTTGCGACACCACGATGGGCTTCACGCCGGCCGGTGGCTTCATGATGGGCACGCGGCCGGGTGATCTCGACCCCGGCGTGATTCTGTACCTGCTCAACCAGAAGGGCTACGACGCCGCGCAGCTCGATCGACTCGTGAATCAGAAGTCCGGCTTGCTTGGAGTCTCGGGACTCAGTTCCAACGTCAAGACGTTGCTCGACGCGCGGCCCGCGAACGCGCATGCGGCAATGGCGATTGAAATGTTCTGCTATCAGATCAGAAAATCAATTGGCGCATTGGCAGCCGCGCTCGGCGGAGTCGATCTGCTTGTCTTCACCGGCGGGATTGGCGAGCATGCCGCCGCGATCCGCGCGCAAGTCTGCGACGGGCTGGAGCATCTCGGGCTCGCGCTCGATCCGCGGCGGAACGACTCGAACGAAGACACTATCAGCATCGCCGACAGCCGATCCCGCGTGCGGGTCATCCCGACCAATGAAAACCTGATGGTCGCGCGGCACACGGTCCGGCTGGTATTTCCCGCCGCCTGAAATAATTGCTGGCCGCAAGGTCGCGCGCGGCGCTAGAATCAGGGGCGCAAATTTTTCAGCCGCGCAACCGTCGGTAGCAATATCCTGAAGAGGCAAACCTGCGATGAAGCTTTATTTCGCACCGCAGACCAGAGCGATACGGCCGCTGATCATGCTCGAGGAACTCGAAGTGCCCTACGAAATTGTGCTGATTGATTTCAAAGGCGGCGAGCACAAGGGCGTCGAGTATCTGAAAATTCATCCGCACGGCCAACTGCCCGCGCTGCAGGACGGCACGCTCACGATGTTCGAGTCGGCTGCCATCTGCGGGTACCTCGCCGACAAGTTCCCGGACAAGCGGATGGCGCCGGCACTCGGCACCGTCGAGCGCGGAATGTACTACCAGTGGATGTTCTATTCGATGGCGGCGCTCGAAGCATACGCGCTCGATCGTGAACGGATGAAGCAGTGTTTCCTCGTCCTCGGTCGCGCGCTCAGCGGTCAAGAATTCATCGTGGGCGACAAGATCACTGCGGCGGACGTGATGATCGGCTCGGGAGTTATATGGCTCGACGCGCGGCACCATCTGCTGAACGATTTCCCATCGCTCGAGGCCTACGCACAGCGCTTGCTCGCAAGGCCCTCATTTCAGTGCGCATTCGCGGCGCCCGGAGAAAACGCGCGAAAGTGAAATTCCGGGGACGTCAGATGAACCTATCGCTAAGAAGCGTCCAGGCAGACGTTTCAATTGATGCACTTTACCGCGCGTGATAATTGATTGGGTCCGGTCGCGACTGCGACTCGGCACGGGGCGGCGTACCCAAGTGGTTAAGGGAGAGGTCTGCAAAACCTCCATGCATCGGTTCGAATCCGATCGCCGCCTCCATCAATCCCAACAAATCGCGCGCGCTCAGGCCCTCGGATTGTTGCGCGAGAATTGCCGGAACTTCGCAACCAGCGGAAATCCCATCGGCGTATCGATCACTTGATCGAGCTCAAAATCGATCACTCGTTCCGCTCCAGGGAACTTGCGTATGCGGTCGAGACTCCAGTCGATCGATGCTCGACCAGTCAGCTGCAGCGTGCGGCCGCTATCGAAGTCGATGAACAGCAGTCCCGCGTGCGGATTGACCGTCAGGTTGCCGAGCGTATTGAACATGCTGTTGCCGTTGTAATCGGGGTAAGCGATGTGCCGTTCGTCGAGTATCCGCACGAAGCCGGGATTGCCGCCCTTGTGCGACACGTCCGCGCCGCGCTCGGGATTGTCGGTCGCGATGAAGAACGTGTCGGCGCGAGAAATCCGCTCTTGTGCCGATGCTGATAGCGTGGTGGCTACCCTGGCTTTCTGATTGGCCGAATGAATTTCCCGTTTGCCTGTGAATATTCGTTCCTGCAAGTAGCGGCGACAGTTGCCGTAAACCTCGTCGGTCGCGATGTAGATTGCGCCATCCTTGATCACGCCCCGGCCGTTGACCCGCACGCGCCGCGAAGAGACGAAATCCGGCGCGAACAGGGCTGCGTGACCCTCGGTCGCGAGATTGCGGACGATCGGATCGCCGGACGATATAGGCGCCGCGATTTTGAGCGTGCGCTCGTCAACCGTCTCGATGAACCCAGGGTCGCCGATGACCACCGACGCCCAAACGTTCCCGCGACTATCGCCGGTGCCAAGTACCGCCATTTGCCGGCGTTCGAGAAACTCACTCGCACCTGCGGGAAGATGATCGACGATGCCTTCGCCGACGTCCTCGGCGATGTCGCGGACTCCGGCCCGTTCCTGGACCGCGATTTCTCCGCTGTGAAATCTCATCGACTTCTATTGCGCCGGTGCGCCGGGCGGCGCGGCATGTTGTACCGGCATTACTCGCAATTTCACGAGGCAGGGCGGACCGTCGTCGCCGTAGCATAGGTTGCTGACTTCGCCGAGTCGGGAATTGCGATCGTCGTGCGTGTAATCGGGACAGATCCAATGGCCGCCTTCGCGGTAAAGCGCGACCGCGAAATATTGGCCAGTCGCGAGATTCCCGGACACCGGCGCGCCACCGGACGAGACCGGCCGCGTGTCAACAATGTCGAAACCGTCGTGCGCGGCATCGGGCGAATACTGCATGAAGAACATTCGCCATTGCCGTCCCGGAAGCGCGGTCACCTGGTATTCCATCGCGTGATTGTACGAGAAGACCGGCTTGTCGCGGCATAGCCACGGCCGCGCCTCTTGCGCCGACGCCGATGCTGCGGTCAGCGCCGCTATCGCCGCCGCGATCGAAAAGCATGTTGCAGCTTTTAGAATTTTCATGACTGTTCCCGATCCGCGATCGCGATGATGCGACCGATGATCTCGCCGAGGTTGGAGTCCTTGGGGGTGAAGACCGCTTTGACGCCGAGCGCGAGCAGGGCGGTGCGGTCGGCTTCGGGGATAATCCCGCCCATCACGAGCGCGACGTCGGCGGCGCCGCGACTCTTTAGCAAGTCGATCGTATCGCGCGCGATTGACATGTGTGCGCCGGCGAGACTCGAGATTGCGAGCACGTCAACGTCTTCCTCGAGCGCCGTCGCGACCATCTGCTCCGGCGTTTGCTTGAAGCCCGCGAGGACTACCTCCATCCCGGCTTGCATGCATGCGTGCGCGAGCAGCTTGATAGCGTTGATATGGCCGTCGAGGCCGGCCTTGCCGAGCGCGATGCGAATCTTCCGCTTCGCGACGGGCACTTTCAGCGCGCCGACGCTCACGCTGGTTTCGAGAATCGGCGGCGTGTAGCGGCCGCGGCCGACGCGCACTAGTGAGTCGGTCCATTCGCCGACGGTGCCACCGGCGCGCGCGAGATCGATCGTCGCCTCGATCAGTCCGCTGCCGCCGTTATCCGCGCCTGCGCGTTCGAGCGCCTCGCGCGCTTTCGCAACGGCGGCCCGGTTGCGCGTCGCGCGCCATTTCTTGATCGATTCGATGCGTTCCTTTTCCTTCGACGCATCCGCGCCGTGGTCCGCATTCTGTTTCGGCGGCGGCGTGAGTCCGACTTCGCCGGTGAAGGCATTGACGCCGATCTGCACGATCTCGCCCGACTCGACTTTGCGATGACGCTCGGCCAGCTGGCGCGTCAGCTCGCCGCTGACGATTGAAATTGCGCGCGAGTAGCCCGCCTCGCGCGTGCGGATCGCGATTTCGCGCGCGCGCGTCGCGGTCTCGTCGGTGAGCTTCTCGATAACCTTGCTGCCCTCGAAAATATCGCCGTAGCCCGCCAGCCCGGTCTCATACATGAGAACCTGCTGCGTGCGGAGGCTGAGCGTCTGCTCGGACTGGTCGGGCAGACTGAGTGCCTCGCGAAAGCCTGGCAACTGCAGCGCGTTAACGCGCGCGTCGGCCGACAGCACGACCGGCAGCGCCTCATATGCGATGCGAATAATGTTCACCTCAGGCTGCGGCTCGGTGAGCGTGAGCGATCGCACCTGGCATCCGGCGCGGAAAGCGACGTCATTGACGCCGTACTCGCTGGCGCATAGCTCACGCCAGAGTTTGAAGTACGCGCGAATCTTGCAAATCTCGGGGACCAGCTCGATGCCGCTGTTGATAAAAAATGAAATGCGGCGGACGGTTTGCTCGAAAGCGGCCGCGTCGAGCTTGGGACGGATCGCGTCGAGAATCAGCAGCGCGTTGCCGAAGGCGTAGCCGATTTCCTCGGCGGGACCGGCGCCGCTCTCCATGTAGTGGTAGCCGCAACAGTTGATCGGATTCCAGTTGGGCACGCGCTCCACGGCGAAACGAATCAGCTCGGTCGAGAGGCGAAACGACAGCTCGGGATGAAAAATCGAAGTGCCGCGCGCGACGAATTCCTTCAGCAGATCGTTCTGCGTCGTGCCGCGCAGCTCGGACCACGGCACGCCATGCTTTTCCGCGACGACCAGGTACAGCGCGAGGACGAACGGCGCCGTCGCGTTAATCGTCATCGAGGTGTTGATCGACTGAAGCGGGATGCCCTCGAAGAGTCGCTCCATGTCATCCCAGTGGCAGATCGAAACTCCCGCTTCGCCGACCTCGCCGCGCGCGACCGGAGCGTCGGGGTCGTAGCCGTTTTGGGTGGGTAGGTCGAACGCGATCGAAAGGCCGCGCTGGCCCTGCTTCAAGTTCGCGAGGAATCGCTCGTTGGCCTGGCGCGCATCGCCGAAGCCGGCGTAAGTGCGGATGATCCACGGCTCGCGAGGCACGCGGGATTTTTTCTCAGCTTCCGGCATCGACACAAGGTTAGTTATCGAAGCCTCGGGA
Organism: uncultured delta proteobacterium; assembly: GCA_963711565.1. Lineage (GTDB taxonomy): Bacteria > Desulfobacterota > Binatia > Binatales > Binataceae > Binatus. The sequence continues at coordinate 1,033,037 of CAVQEQ010000004.1, forward strand.
TTCCAGCTAGCGGGAAGGGGGACCGGTCGTCAGCGCCGATGCGCCGCGCGGGCTGGGAGTTCCTGGTCGCGATGGCGGGCGAGGTCGGAGGCGAGGGTATCGATCAATTCGATTCCCGAGAGGCCGCTATGCTCGGCGATTTCGACGACGGGGCGGCCGGTCTCCGTGCGGATTTTTGCGATTGCTTTGCGCGCTTCCGCTGCGCGATTCAGTTCCGATTTTGCCAGCTCGGCCAGGTGCTCGAGGTCCTTCTTGCGGAGATGAGGGCCGCGCCGAGTTGTCAGCGCCGATATGTCGGCGGCATCGAATTCTGACGGCGGCATCCGATTGAAAAGTACGGCGGCCGGCGTCAGATGGATTTCAGTCAGCTGAGCATGCATCTCTATCGTTTCGGAAATCGAAAGAGAGTCGGCGGTGGTGACCTGGATGATTGCGCAATTGCGCCGATCGCGCAGCATCTGCGAGATGTTGCGCGCTTCCTTGCCGACGACGCTGTCGCCGAAGGTCGAGCGCGCCGCGGTCGGCATCTTGAGCAGGCTCATCGCCTGCCCGCTCGCGGGCGCGTCAACGATTATCACGTTGCTGGCGGGCGCCTTCGGATCGTTTCGCCCGGCGTCATAGAAGACTTTCCCGAGCATCATCAGTTCGCGCAGGCCCGGCGCGGCTTGTACGAAAAATTGATAGAGGCGGCTGGCGAAGACCGCCTTCAACAGCATCCGGCCCGGTACGACCAGGTGCAGATATTCTTCGAGTGCGGCGCGGCCGTCGAGCGTCATAAGCGCGAGATCGTGCGCGACAATCGTCGGCACGAATGACGGCTTGACGCCGAAGGTCGCCGCCAGCGGCGCGCGCGCGTCGCATTCCATTATCAGCGCGCGCGAGCCTGACAGTGTCGCTAGCCTGGCGAGCGCGGCGCTGAGAGTAGATTTGCCGACGCCGCCCTTGCCGAGCACGATCAGCACGCGGCGGCCGAGGATTTCGTTTAGCATTTGCGGGGAGGAACCTAACCTCTAACCCCTTCCCATAGTCGGAAGGGGAACCTGTCAGTAAGAAAATTACCAGCGGACCAGGTTTGCTCCCCAGGTGAGGCCGCCGCCGCATGCGTTCAGCATCACGATGCTGCCGTCGTGGATACGGCCTTGCTCGAGTGCTTCGTCGAGCGCGATTGGCACGGACGCGGCCGAAGTGTTGCCGTAGCGATCAATATTCGTGAAGACTTTTTCCGGCGGCATCCCGAGCCGCTCCGCGACCGCCGAAATAATTCGCATGTTAGCCTGATGCGGCACGAACAGGTCGATGTCCTCGAGCTTGACGCCCGCGCGCTCGGCAACGAGGCGGCTGACATCCTCCATGCTCTTGACAGCGATCTTGAAAAGCTCGGGACCCTTCATCTGAATCGCGTCATCGGGGGAGCGCCGCACTTCCGAATCGATCGTGCTGCGGGTTCCGGTCGAGCGGACGGAGAGCAGCGTCCAATGCTCGCCCGATGAGCGCAGCAGGCTCGACAGCACCCCGCGATTTCCCGGCTCGGTGACCATCACGCATGCGCCCGCGCCGTCGCCAAACAGTACTGCCGTGCGGCGATCGTTCCAATCGACCATCGTCGAGAGCGCGTCCGCGCCGACTACGAGTACACGCTTGAAATCGCCGGCGCGCATCTGGGCGTCGGCGACTTGAACCGCGTACACAAAGCCGGAGCATGCGGCGGCAACGTCGAAGGCGGGTATCGTCGAGATGCCGAGGCCGTACTGAACCTGGCAGGCGAAGGAGGGGAAGCCGTACTCGGAGGAAACGGTGCCGACGATGATCGCGTCGAGGTCGGACGGCTTGACGCCGGCGCGATCCAGGGCGATACGGCTGGCGTCGGTCGCGATCAGCGCGAGCGATTCGCCCTGGCGCATCAGGTAGCGCTGGCCGATGCCGGTGCGCGAGCGGATCCATTGATCGGACGTGTCCATGTACCGCTCGAGATCGTTGTTGGTCAGCGCGGTGCGCGGTACGGCCCGTCCGGTAGCGACAATTCTTGAGCCCATGTTGAAACCAGTGAAAGAGTTAGCTCTGGTTAGGCGGGCCTGAAGGCCAGCGTCGTGTTGGTGCCGCCGAAGCCGAACGAATTATTCAGCGCGATGCGAATTGTCTTGGCGCGCGGCTTGTTCGGCACGTAGTCGAGGTCGCATTGGGGATCGGGGACTTCCTGGTTGATAGTCGGCGGCATCATCCTGCGATCGATCGCGAGCACCGTGTACACCGACTCGATTGCGCCGGCCGCGCCGAGCGTGTGCCCGGTCATCGACTTGGTCGAACTGATCGAAAGTTTTGCCGCGCGCTCGCCGAAGACGTGCTTCACCGCTTGAGTCTCGGCGAGGTCGCCCTGCTCGGTCGAAGTGCCGTGAGCGTTGATGTAATCGACCTCGTTGGGATCGAGGTCGCTGTCTTCGAGGCACATCCGCATGCACTTGGCGGCGCCGCGTCCCTCGGGCGCGGGCGACGTGATGTGATAGGCGTCGCTGTTGGCGGCGTAACCGCAGATCTCCGCGATGATCTTCGCGCCGCGCTCGATTGCGGCGTCGCGCTCCTCGAGGATCAGCGCGGCCGAGCCTTCCGACATCACAAATCCGTCGCGCTCCTTGTCGAACGGGCGGCTGGCTTTCGCGGGCTCTTCGTTGCGCGTCGAGAGCGCCCGCATCGCGACGAATCCGCCGACGCCGAGCGAAGTGATCGCCGCCTCCGAGCCGCCGGTGATCGCGGCGTCGAGGTAGCCGAGCCTGATCATGCGGTACGCCTCGCCGATCGCATGGCTGCCCGACGCGCACGCACTGGTGGTGGCAAGGTTGGCGCCGCGCGCGCCGTAGCGAATCGAGATCTGACCGGGCGCCAGGTTGCTGATCAGCTTGGGGATGAAAAACGGGGTGACGTGGCGCAGCCCGGTTTCGATGAAGACCTTGTGGTACTCCTCGATGGTGCAGAGGCCGCCGATGCCGACGCCGATCAGTACGCCGACGTTGTCGGCATTGTCTTCGGTGATTTTGAACCCCGACTGGCGCATCGCCTGCTCGGCCGACGCGACCGCGTACTGGATGAAGGGGTCCATCTTTTTGATGTCGCGTTTTTCGATCCAATCCTCGGGATTGAAATCCTTCACCTCGCCTGCGATGCGGGCGGGAAATTCCGAGGCGTCGAAGCGCGTAATCAGGCCGATACCGGATCGCCCCGCCATCAGGGCGTCCCAGTTCTTCTCCACTCCAACTCCGAGTGGAGTTACCAGACCGACTCCGGTGACCACCACGCGGCGCTCAAGCATTCGTCTCATCAGGCCCCTCATCCTCCATCGAATTCAACTTTAATCATCTATCAAAAAGCAGTGCCGGTCGAGAATCAGATCCACCTTCTTCCCACATTCGCCGTATCTGTGCATGGGGATTCCGCTAAGGATGGAAATAGTAATTAGACACCCCCTTATGGGTGCGCTAGGCTGGCCGACAAGAGTTCCTGCGAATGACGAGCGAATTTACGGCTATAGTTGAGCGCGACGGCGACTGGTACATCGCGTACTGCGCTGAAATTCCGGGCGCCAACGGCCAAGGCCGGACCAAAGCGGAAGCAAAAGAGAGTCTGGCAAAGGCGATTAAACTGATCCTAGCCGATCGCCGCACCGATGCTCTTCGCGGAGTTCCGCCCAGAGCGGTACGGGAAACCGTAACGGTCAAGTGAAACGTGGCGACCTGCTTCGTCATGTTCGCCGCCACGGCTGCTATTTGAAGCGCGAAGGCAGCGCACATTCACTTTGGTGCAATCCCTCAACCGGCGCGGTGGAAGCGTGCCGCGCCACAATGAGATCGCGAATCGGCTCGCGGCGAAGATTTGCAAGGGGCTTTCGCTTCCGGAACCGGGTCGATCTTGAGAGCAGTCCAAGGTTCGATTCGTAATCGCTTCGGTCAAGAGAACTCGGCCTTGCATCTAAACTTGGACCGATGAAACAATCCAATCGTGCCGCTCAGCAATCCCGCAGACGATCCGTTCACTAAACTCGCGCAAAATCTTGGCGAACTCGAGATCGTGATCGGCGAGCGTGCGCGGCCTGCGATTGCCGGCGTGCGCGAGGGTTTGCGCGACGCGCTCGCATGCCGCGAGCGGGGCGATATGGCCGGGTCGATTGCCGCGATTCGCGTCGCGATGGAGCGGCTCGCTAATCTCGGCAGCACGCTCGACCCGGAGGAGGGCGCGATGATGCGGTTTATCGCGGATCGATTCACCGAAGCGCTGGGCGCCGGGCAGAAGGGTGACGCGAAAACCAGCGTGGACCTGATGCGTCGCAAGGCCGGCGACACCAACGACGACGACAAGAAAGATTGGTGACCGCGCCCGCAGTTGGCGAGTCGCGCGCGTCCTGCGGTAAAATTTAGCGACATCGATTGAACCTAAACCGCGGATTCGATTACCGCCCCAAACCACGCGTGGTGAAACCTTGGCGACTGCATCTGCGCAAATCAAAGTGAACCGATCCGATCTCGACCAAACCTGTGTCAACGCGATTCGCGTGCTGACCATCGACGCGGTCCAGAAGGCCAACTCCGGCCATTGCGGGTTGCCGATGGGCATGGCGCCCGTCGCATACCTGCTCTACACGCGCTTCATGCGGCATAACCCGAAGAATCCAAAATGGTTCGGCCGCGACCGTTTCGTGCTCTCCGCCGGCCACGGCTCGATGCTGCTGTACAGCCTGCTCTATCTTACCGGCTACGATATCTCTCTCGACGACATCAAGCAGTTCCGCCAGCTCGGCAGCAAAACTCCCGGCCATCCCGAGTACTGGTGCGTCCCCGGCGTCGAGACCACCACCGGCCCGCTCGGCCAGGGCTTCGGTAACGCCGTCGGCATGGCGATGGCCGCGAAGCATCTCGAAGCGCACTTCGAGCGCGACAAGTCGGGCCTGTTCGACCATCGCATCTTCGGCATCTGCAGCGACGGCGACCTGATGGAAGGCGTGTCGAGCGAGGCGGCGTCGATCGCGGGACACCTCGGGCTCGGCAACATTGTTTTTCTTTACGACGACAACCACGTGACCATCGACGGGCACACCGAGCTCAGCTTCGACGAGGACGTGGTCAAGCGCTTCGACGCGTACAAGTGGCACACGCAGGATGTCGCGGATGCGAACGATCTCGTGGCGCTGTCGAAGGCGATTGAAAATGGAATCGCGGAGACCAGTCGCCCGTCGCTGATTCGAGTCCACTCGATCATCGGCTACGGCAGCCCGCATAAGCAGGGCACCTCGGCGGCGCATAGCAATCCGCTCGGCGTCGAAGAGGTCAAGCTGACCAAGGAATTCTACAAATATCCGACCGAGCCGCCGTTCTTCGTCCCCGACGACGCGCTGGCGCATTTCCGCGAATGCGTCGAGCGTGGCGAGGAGATGGAGTCGGCTTGGAGCACGAAGTTCGAAACCTACGCCAAAAAAAATTCCGTCCTGGCTGGAGAATTTCAGGCGGTACTCGCGAAGGAGCTGCCCAATGGATGGGACGCCGAGCTGCCCGTGTTCACGCCCAAGGACAGCCTGGCGACGCGAGTGTCAGCCTCGCAGGCCGAAGCTGCGATCGCGAAGAAAGTCTGGTTCCTGTTCGGCGGCTCCGCCGACTTGAACGAATCCACCTTCACCGACATCAAGGACGGCGGCGATTTCGAGCGCGGGAACTACGACGGCCGCAATCCACATTTCGGAATCCGCGAGCACGGCATGTGCTCGATTCTCAATGGCCTCGCGCTCCACGGCGGGTTCATCCCGTACGGCTCGAGCTTCCTGTGCTTTACCGACTACGCACGCGGGGCGATTCGGCTGGCGGCGCTGATGGAACTGCAGGTTGTCTTCGTCTTCACGCACGACTCGATCGGCGTCGGCGAGGACGGCCCGACGCACGAGCCTATCGAGCATCTCGCGTCCCTGCGCGCGATTCCGCATCTCACTGTGTTTCGCCCCGGCGACGCGAACGAGGCGGTCGAGGCCTGGCGCACCGTCATGACGCATACGCAGGGGCCGGTACTGCTCGCGCTCTCGCGGCAGAAGGTGCCGACGCTCGATCGTACGAAGATGGCGCCCGCGAGCGGCGCGCGACGCGGCGGCTACGTGATTAGTGAGACGCAAGGCCGTCCTGCGGACATCATTCTGCTCGGCTCAGGATCCGAGCTGTCGCTGGTCGTCGATGCGAAAGCGAAGCTTGAAGATAAGGGCAAGTCGGTCCGCGTCGTCAGCATGCCCAGCGAAAATATTTTCGAGCAGCAGGATCAGGCTTATCGCGATTCCGTTCTGCCGCCGGCCATTCGCCGCCGGCTCGCGGTGGAAGCGGGCGCGACGATGTCATGGTACCGATGGGTCGGGCTCGACGGCGACATTATCGGGATGACGACCTACGGCGCCTCGGGCAAGTCCGAAGAAGTGATGAAGCATTTCGGCTTCACCGTGGACAACGTCGTCGAGCGCGCGCTGAAATTGCTCGCGCGTTAGCGCGCCCGCTCGCTTATAAAGTTATGTCTGAACCGAAATTGATCATTCTCAACGACGCGCAGGAACTCTACGTTCGTGCCGCCGAAGAAGTCGCGCATATCACCGGCGAGGCGATCTGCACCCACGGCGAGTTCACGTTTTGTCTGTCGGGCGGCTCGACGCCCGCCGCCACCTACGACTTGCTCGCGACGCGATTTCGCCTGAGCGTCGATTGGAAGGAAGTGCAGTTTTTCTGGGGCGACGAACGATGCGTCCCACCCGATAACGCCGAGAGCAACTACGCGATGGCGAATCGCACGATGCTGAGCAAGCTCGCGCTCCGCCCCGACCAGGTGCATCGGATGCGCGGCGAGGATCCTCCCGCGCCCGCGGCCGCCGCTTACGACGACCTGTTGCGCAAGCGCTTCGGACTTGCCGACGGCGAATTCCCGCGTTTCGATCTCATCATGTTGGGGCTCGGCGACAATCGCCATACCGTGTCGCTGTTTCCGGGCGATCCCGCGATTCACGAAACCCAGCGCATGGTGGTTGCCGTCGAGGTTGCCGCCGAGCCGCCCAGGCGCCTGACCTTCACGCCGCCGGTGATCAACAACGCGCAGCACGTGATGTTCCTGGTGGCCGGGCAGGGCAAGGCCGCCGCCGTCAAGGACGTGCTCGAAGGACCGCGCGACCCGGACAAATTCCCCGCGCAGATAGTCGCGCCGGCGGGCGGCGAGGTGATCTGGATTCTCGACAAGGCCGCCGCCAGCCTGCTTTCTCCGCGCTGATCGGGCAAAATAGACGCGATGCGATTCGTATTGCGCCACTTTACCGCAATTCTCATCCTTGCCGCAGTGGCGGCATGGGCGGTGTTTTACCTGCCGAACTCTCCGACTTGGGCCGTGCTTCGGCTGAAGCAGAATATCGACGCGCGCGACGGCGACGAAGCGGCCAAGTACGTCGATTTCGAAAGCGTCGTGAAGAAGGCGGGTCAAGAGATGGTGCAGAAGCAGGGCGGCACCGACCCGCTGAGTGCGATGCTCGGCAACGCCGCGATCGAGATGCTCAGCAAGCCGATGGCGCAGGTGGCAAAATCGTGGGCCATCCAGAAAGTCGATGACGGTGCGCGCGAAGTGCAGATGCCCGGGGTGGCCGTGGCGGGCTCGATCGTCCTCTTGCATCGAAACGGCGACACTGCGGCCACCGACTTCACCGACAACAAGGGTCAGCGCTGGCGGATACACCTGGCGCGCGGCGACGACGGCTATTGGCGCGTCACAGAGATCGAAGACGTTCGAGCAATTTCTGCAAAAGCTCCAACGCAACCAGCCCATGGCCACGCCCTAGCCGCGGCCATTGTTCTTAATGTCTTCTTCTGATTTCAGTGGGGCGGGCCGCCGTGCCCGCCCTCTCTGGGATTTTCCTAGCAGACAATTGAGTAAGGTGAGTCACTGGCCGGATGGCGGGCACGGCGGCCCGCCCCACTATATACAGACCCTGAGAGCGCTGCGTTTACTCTGTTCCCAGCGACGGCTAGAATAGAGCTCACGCGCGGGCGAACCTGACGGGCTCGGCCGCGCGTTAGCATTCATCACACAATGAGACGCCCAGACATAAGAAATTTAGCGATCGTCGCCCACGTCGATCACGGTAAAACCACTTTGGTCAACGCGATGCTGCGGCAGTCGGGCGTGTTTCGCGCCAACGAGCAGGTCATTGATCGCGTGATGGATTCCAACGCACTCGAGCGCGAACGCGGCATCACGATCATGGCCAAGAACACCTCGATCCTGTGGGGTGAGACGCGCATCAACATCGTCGATACTCCCGGTCACTCGGATTTCGGCGGCGAGGTCGAGCGCACGTTGTCGATGGTCAACGGCGTGCTGCTGCTGGTCGATGCGTGCGAGGGGCCCCTGCCGCAGACGCGGTTCGTGCTTAAGAAGGCGCTCGAGTCGAACCTGCCCGCGATTCTTTGCATCAACAAAATAGATCGCGCCGACGCGCGCGCGCCCGAAGTTCTCGACGAGGTTTACGATCTGTTCATCGACCTCGGCGCCAACGAAAGCCAGCTCGATTTCCCGGTGCTCTACACGCAAGCGCGCGCGGGAACCGCCTCGCTCAAGCTCGACGTTCCGAGTGAGAATCTGGTGCCGCTGTTCGACGCGATAGTCGCGCATCTGCCCGGCCCCGAAGTCGATCCCGACGCTACGCTGCAATTCCAGGTAAATAACATCGACTACGACGATTACGTCGGCCGCCTCGCGGTCGGCAGGATCATCGCCGGCTCGATGACGGCGTCGCAGAACTATTCGCTGTGCCGGCGCGACGGCAAGACCGTCGTGTGCAAGGTCGCCCACATCTACGGCTGGCAGGGGCTGACGCGCGTCGAGCGCGATACCGCCAGCGCGGGCGAGATTGTGATCGTCGCGGGCGTCGAGGATATCGCGATCGGTGAGACCATCGCCGACCTCGAAAACCCGCGCCCGCTGCCGCCGATTCGCATCGATGAGCCGACCGTGGCGATGACCTTCTCGGTGAACAATTCGCCGTGGGCGGGCCGCGAGGGAGAATTCGTCACCTCGCGCAAGCTGGGCGAGCGCATCGAATTCGAAGCGCGGCGCAACGTCAGCACCCGCGTCGAGCAGTTGTCGCCGGAAGCGTGGCGCGTGATGGGCCGCGGCGAATTGCAGCTCGCCGTGATCATAGAAACCATGCGTCGCGAAGGCTACGAGATGCAGGTCTCGAAGCCCACCGTAATCACCAAGCAGGCCGACGGCCAGGTCCTCGAGCCGATGGAAATGCTCGTCATCGACATCCCCTCCGAGTACATCGGCACCGTCACGCAGATGCTCTCGAGCCGCAAGGCCAAGATGCGCACGATGGTCACGCATGCGAGCAATCGCGTGCGGCTCGAGTACGACATTCCCGCGCGCGGGCTGATCGGCTTTCGCGGCAGGTTTCTCGAAAGCACCCGCGGCAACGGCCTGATGAATACTCTCTTCAATGGTTACGCGCCGTGGTCGGGCACGATTCGCTCGCGCGCCAACGGGGCGATGATTTCCGATCGCGAGGGCGTCAGCACCCCTTACGCGATCTTCCATTTGCAGGAGCGCGGTATATTCTTCGTCGGACCCGGCCAGCCGGTTTATGAGGGGATGATCGTCGGCGAGTATGCGCGCGAGATAAATTTGCCCGTCAACGTGTGCCGTGAAAAAAAGCTCAGCAATATGCGTGCGTCAGGCCACGATGAAGCCATTCGACTGTCTCCCGCGCGCATTCCGACGCTCGACGCGGCGCTGGAATGGATCGACGAGGAGGAGCTGGTCGAGGTCACGCCCAAGTCGGTGCGGCTGCGCAACCGCGTCCTCAAGACCGCGCTCAGGAACAAGCATCGTGCGGGATACATCGACGCGCCGCCGTCGGAGATGGCCGAAGGCAACTGATCGCTTCGTGAGCCATGCGTTCGGCGTCGCGCGGGACGTGGCGATGGCGTCATCGCAATCATGAGACTGGTCCGAATCGCCGCGGGTTTCGCGCTCATCCTGATAATCGTGGTCGGCGGTTCCGCGGGCCTGATCCTTTCCAACCAGGCTCGCCTCGTCGTTTACGTCCTCTCCTCGATCCACAAACGCACCGGCGTCGAGATCATCCCGCGTGCCAGTTCCGTCCACCTCAGCACTCACCTGATTGTCGTCCTCGACCAACCGCAGGTCATCGAAAATGGTCATGAAATCGTCAAGCTGAAATCGCTCAGCGCCACAATCTCCTACCATTCAATCTTCACCGGCACCGGGCTTCCGCTGTATCGCCTCACCGCCGACAGTCCCGAGATAACCCTTCCTGTCACCGCGACTCACGCGGCCGCCGTCTCGGTCCCGCGCCCCGGCACCCCGACAATCGATGCGCTGCAGGACACGCTGCACTCGCTGGCGCGGATTTGCTGGCGCGTCGATACGATCGACGCATCGGTGCGCTACGCCGACGGCGTGCCGCTGGCGAATCACGTTGGGATGGTGGCGTATCGTACCCGTCGCGAACCTTCTCGATGGCGGCTCGGCTTCAGCGGCGCGCTGCTTGGCGCGCGTGTTTCCGGCGCACAATTCAGCGGGAAGTTCAGTTTGGGCACTTCGAGCAGTTCGCGTCCCGGCGAATTCGGGCATGGCGAGGTGTGGACCTGGAACGTGCCGCTCGAGGGAATCGAGGCTGAGGGTTTCACCCTGGCCGGCGCCGTCCAGAGCACCCTCAAATATTCGCTCCGTGATGACGGCTCGGTGACCGGCGAGATCGATGCCGGTGCGAAGGACCTGGTACTCAAAAGTGCGCGGCTCGCTGCTCCGCAGGATCTTGGCGAGTACTCGCTGCATGCCGGCTTCGACATCACCGACGGCAAGTATGCGGTCAACCAAATCGTTTTGCGCCACGTCAACACGCCGATTCTTTCCGCCAATACCGAGCTGGTCGGTCCTGAAAGCGAGAAGCCTCGCCTGGGAATCCAACTCGGCGGATTTCGCTTCGACGCGGCTGCGGTTAAGCAGAAGCTGCTGTCGGTCCGTCATCTGCCCGCCGACTTCGTGAGCATGCTCAACCGGCTCGGTCCTGGCAAGGTGACCGTCGGTGACGCGACTCTCAGCGCCGCGCTCGAGGAGATCAAGACTGCGCCGCTCGAAACGATTCGCAGGAACCTCGTGGTCACCGGCATGATCGAGGACGTGGGCTTCACAATTCCGTCGGATACCAGGCTGCCGGCTGTCAACGGTCTGAGCGCGCAGCTCGCCTACTCGAAGGGCCTGCTGACGATCTCGCAGGGCACCGCGAAGTTCGGAAACTCCTCGATCCACGACCTCGTTGCCAGTGCGAATCTTGCCAACGGAATCGAGGGCGCCGACTACAAGTCCAGCGTCGGCATGGACGCCGACCTCGCCGAACTCTATCCCGCCATCGCGCGGTCGCTCGAGTTGTATCAATTGCAGCAACGCGACCGTCTCGAGCACTTGGGCGGCCGCGTCCAGGTGGTTGTTACCGCATCGGGAAAGTTGAGTGTTAAAACCCTGGTTCCACCCAAAGATTACCAGGTGCGCGCGGATGCTAACGGCACCGTCGTCAGCATCAAGGGTTCGCCGGGACCGCTCAAGGTTTCACGCGGCACGATCGTCATCAATCGGGACTCAGTCAGGTTCGACCATCTGATGCTGGCGGCGACCGGTGGCGACGCGACCCTGGACGGCACCGTCAATTTCGTTAAGCAGGGATTCATACTGCGCGATGTGACCCTCGGTCTGCATAACTTCCCGTCCGAAACGTGGTTGTCGTTACTGGTCGATCCGTCCGATTTCAGCGTGAGCGGACCGATCGGCGGCAGAGTCGTCGTCAACAGCGATCCAAAGAATCTCACGAACATGACGCCCGAAGGCAAGCTGACGCTCGCCGGGGGCAACGTGAAGTTCAACTTCCTGCGCTCGCCGATCCTGGTTCAGGGCGCGACGCTCACCATGCACCGCAAGGAGGTCATCCTCGCGATGCCGGGCTCCAAGCTGGAAAATCAGGCGATCAACTTCAAGGTCACTGTCGCTGACTACACACATCCCACGATTCGCATCGACGCCACCGTGCAGAAGCTCGATCTCGAGGTGATGAACTTTGTGCGGATGCCGTGGTCGCCGGCCATGCCGCCGATCCATTTCCCGGTTCCTTGCAGCGGGCATATCGAAGCGCACGCGGCAAATCTGGCGGCATTTCAGATGACCAACGTCAAGACTGATTTTACGCGCAGCCCCATGGGCGATTGGCACATTTACAACATGAGCGCTACCGCCTATCGCGGGAAGATGAAGCTCGAACTGGTCGGCCGCGCCCCCGACAACTGGATTCACATGATGGGCAGCGCCACCGACATGGACCCGGCGCCGCTCTTCATGCTGGGCGGCGAGAACAAGCAGTCGCCGTTGTTGGGGCATCTCTATCTGGCAGCGGATCTGTGGGGCAACACCGACACCAACTTCTTCGAGACTCTTGCCGGCGACATGACGATCACCGTGCGCGACGGAACCCTCAACAAGTTTACCCTGCTCTCGCGCCTGCTGAGTTTTATCGATATCAAGAATTGGTTGAGCGCGCAGATTCCGGACCCGCGCATCAATGGCGTCCCGTTCAAAACTATCTTCACCGATTTCAAAGGCGAGGGCGGCCTTTTCTACACCGATAACTTCGCGCTGAAGGGCCCAGTGATGGATATAACTGCGAACGGCAGCATTCAGTTCGGCGCCGATATGCTCGATATGCAGGTCGGCATGTTCCCGTTCGACACGGTCAACTGGGTCTTGAATCACATCCCGTTAATCGGCGAGCGCATCGGCTCGGGCACCGGCAAACTTGTCGCGGCGTACTTCCATGTCAGCGGCCCGATCAGCAACCCGTCGATTATGCCGCAACCGATTTCGTCGGTGACGAACTTCATCAAGAAGACTCTCGGCATGCCGATAAACATCATCCGTCCCAACACGATCAAGTGAGTCAGTGAGAGATTCGCGGCCAGCGCTGATCGTCTTCTGCCGCGAGCCTGTCGAGCACCAGGTCAAGACCCGCTTGCTCGGTGCGATCACGCCCGCCGCCGCGGTCGCGTTGTCCGACGCGTTCATTCGCGACGCACTCGCCAAGGCAGTCTCGGTCCACCCCTCGCAAATCGTCATCGCAGCCGGCGCGCGGGGCGGTGCCGAGCGGAGCAAATACTTCCAGCGCCTCTCGCGCCGATTTGGCGCCGACCTCATCGATCAAGGAAGTGGCTCGCTCGGCGCGCGGATGACGCACGCACTCGAACCGTTTTCATCCAATGGCGCGCTGTTAATCGGTACTGACACTCCGTCTCTTCCAACTGCGCTGCTCGCGGCCAGCCTCGAAGCACTTCGCCGCGCCCGCGTCGTGATCGCGCCCAGTCTCGACGGCGGCTACTACGCGGTCGGCGTGCGCGGTGCGATGCCCCCGATTTTCACCGGCATGCGATGGGGTACCGGCAGCGTCTTTGCCTCAACGATCAGGCGTCTCAAACGCGCCGGCATCAGGTACAGTCTCGGTCCAGCGTGGTACGACGTCGATCTATGGGGCGACGTGATGCTGTTGGCAGCGCACCTGCGGCTGCTTGCTCGATTCCGCAATGGCACGCCGTGTCCCGCGACCGAGTCTGTGCTCAAGCGGCTTGGACTCCTGCGCCACGCTCGCTAAAGTACCCCGGTGATCGAGCTGACTCTCTACACCCGCAACGACTGCGAGCTGTGCCGCGAGATGGAAGAAGTGATCGCGGCCGAGCTGCCGAAATTCGACGCGCAGCTGCGGCGCATCGAAATCGACGGTGACGCGGACCTCGAGGCCCGCTTTGGAATCGAAGTGCCGGTGCTGTTTGTGAACGATCGCAAGGCGTTCAAGTATCGATGCACTCCCGCTGAGTTGCGGATTCGCCTCGCGCGCGAGGCAAGGAGCTGACATGCCGGCGCGAACCCCTCACAAGATGCGCGTGATATTCGTTACGGCCGCGAGCGAGGACCAGGCCGTCACGATCGCGCGTACGCTGGTCGGCGAACGACTCGCGGCCTGCGTCAATATCGTCGGACCGGTGCGCTCCATTTATCGCTGGCGCGACGAGGTCAAGGACGATCGCGAGTATCTGCTGATCATCAAGACTCGCGCGATGCTCTATATGAAAGTGGAGACGCGCGTTCGCGAGATGCATACCTACGAGGTGCCCGAAGTCCTCGCGCTGAACGCAGATCGCGGCTCGCCGCCTTACATTCAATGGATGCTCGACACGACCGGGCCGCCGCGCGGACACGCGAACAAGGGTCTATCGAGACCCGCAACCAGTCATCGCGGACGCTCACGATGATCAGGATTGCGATTGCAGGCGCCGGCGCGATTACCGAGCGCGCGCATATTCCGGCGCTGCGCGGCGTCGCCGACGCCCAAATTGTCGCGCTGCAAAGCCGCACCGCCGACAAGGCCGAGTACGTCGCGCGCGCGCTTTGGCCAGACGACGCGGGGCGCCCCAAGACCTACTCGAATTTCGACGACATGCTGGCGCGCGAGCGTCCCGACGCGGTCGGAATCTTCACGCCGAATCATTTGCATTGCGAGTTCACCGTCAAGGCGCTGAGCGCGGGCGCGCACGTGCTCGTCGAGAAGCCGATGGCGCCCACCGCCGCCCAAGCGCGCAAGATGGTCGATACGGCCGCGAAAGCTGGTCGCGTGCTGATGGTCGCGATGCAGCGGCGCTTCGGTGGAATCGAGCGCGCCATCAAGGACGCCCTCGCAAGCGGCGCAATCGGCACGCCGAATTTCATTCGCGCGCGGCTCTCGCACGGCGGACCGCAGGCGTGGGCGCCCGGGCAGAAATGGTTCACGACGGCTTCGGAAGCGGGCGGCGGCGCGATGCTCGATCTCGGCGTTCACGTCGCCGACCTTGCAATCTGGTTCATGGGCGAGATCGATTCCGTCTCCGGCCAGGTGGCAACGCTCGCCAAGCAGATCGAAGTCGATGACACCGGCGCGATGGTTGTCCACTTCAAGTCGGGCGCGATCGGCGTCGTCGATGCTAGTTGGAGCAGCATGCCGCCGCTGTCTGCGATCGAGATTTATGGCAGCGAGGGCAGGGTGATGGCCGGTTATCCGCGCAACGACATCTCGATTCTTAAATCCGACGGCAATCCGGCGCCTGGATTTTCACGCGAGGAAGTGATCAGTCGTTTCGATCCGCGCGATTTTCTCGCGCCTTCCCGCGCGCTCGCGGAGAACTTCATTGCCGCGATTCAAGGCCGTGCGAAACCTTCACCCGACGGCATCGACGGCCTGCGTGCGGTCGAGGCGATCGAGGCGTGCTATCGTTCGTCGCGTACCGGTAGTCGAATCAACCTGCCGCTCGATTCATAATTCACACATGTTTCGCGAATCGATCAAAAGCATGGCGCCGTATCGGCCCGGCGAGCAGCCGCGTCCCGGCGAGCGCCTGATCAAGCTCAACACCAATGAGAATCCGTATCCGCCGTCGCCGCGAGTCCGCCGTGCCGTTGCGAGAGCGATGGCGGGTTCGGCGCTGCGATTGTATCCTGCCCCGCGCGCCGACGAATTCGTGGCGAGCGCTGCGAAAATCTACTCGATACCGCAAAGCATGATCCTCGCCGGCAACGGCTCGGACGAATTGCTCGCGATGGTGTTCCGCGCCACGCTCGGCGAGGGCGACACCGTTGCCTATCCCGTCCCGACCTATTCGCTCTACGACACCTTGGCGCTCGTGCAGGAGGCGCGCATCCTCCACGTCCCGCTGGGCGGCGACTTCGCGTTGCCGCTCGACGCGCTCGCCGACGCGCGCGCCAATCTCACGATCGTTTGCAGTCCGAACTCGCCGTCCGGCACCTCGACCCCGAGCAGCAACCTGGGCGCGCTGGCAAAACGCCTCGAGGGCCGTCTCCTCGTGATCGACGAAGCCTACGTCGACTTCGCGGACGAGAATGCGCTCGGCCTGGTCCGGCGCCATCGCAACGTCGTCGTCCTGCGCACGCTGTCGAAGTCCTACTCGCTGGCCGGAATGCGGCTGGGTCTCTGCTTTGCGCATCCGTCGGTGATCGACGCGCTGATGAAGGTCAAGGATTCGTACAACCTGAGCCGCGTCGCGCTGGCTGCCGGGGCCGAAGCGCTGCGCGACGATGCCTGGATGCGCCGCAATGTCGCGAAGGTAATCCGCACGCGCGCCGCGACCGAGGTGCGGCTGCGTGAGCTCGGCTTCGAGGTGCCGCCCTCGCAGGCGAATTTCGTGCTGGCGCGGATACCGGGACGCGACATGGCCCCGGTCATGCGCGGGCTGCGTCGCGCCGGAATCCTGGTCCGCCACTTCGCGACGCCGCTGCTGCAGGACGCCCTCCGCATCTCGATTGGAACTCCGACCGAGATGGACGCGCTGACCAAGGCACTCGCGCCGCTGGTTCGCGCGACGCTACCGAAACCGAAACGCCGCGTTCGCGCATGAGCGCTTGAATTCGATGGCGGCGATCAAGCGTCTATTCGGAAATTTTCGTTCGTCGCGCGCGAAGAAATCCGACTCCGAAGCGCGTTCTGCGATTGAATGGGTTGTGACCGGGCTGGGGAATCCCGGCGAGGAATACGCGCGCTCGCGCCACAACTCCGGCTTCATGACGATCGATCGGATCGCCAAAGCGAAAGGCGTCGAGCTTGGCCGGCGCCGATTCAAAGGCGTCACCGCTGAGACTACGCTGGCCGAAAAGCCGGCGCTCCTCGTCAAGCCGCAGACTTTTTACAACCTGAGCGGCGAATGCGTTTCGGCTCTGCTCGGCTATTTCAAAATTCCGCCCAATCATCTGATCGTGCTGCATGACGAGCTCGACCTCGAAGCAGGGCGCCTCAGGATCAAGCAGGGCGGCGGCGACGCCGGCAACCGCGGCGTTCGTTCAATCGCCGAGTCGCTCGGAACAACGGATTTCATCCGCGTCAGAATCGGAATCGGCCGGCCGCCCGGATTTACCGTCGAAATGGAACCTGGCCGCCAGCCGAAGACCGAAGAAAACAAGGACTACCTCCTCCGCCCGATGACGGCCGCCGAGCGGCAGGCGCTGGCGCCGATCCTCGAGCGCGCCGCGAGCGCGGTCGAAGCGATCGCCGCCAACGGACTCGAAGCGGCGATGAATCGTTACAACCAGCGCAGCTGAAGTTGATTCAGGGTGATCTGCGGAGAATCCTGAATGTCGCCAAACACGCGCGCCTCTGAAGAATCCGTTTCTCGTTTCAAAGGAATCGACGCGGCGCTGCTCGCGCTCCTGCTCGCGCTCGCGATGCTCCTCATCGCCGACTCGGGATTTGTCAGCGGACAGGAGTTGTGGCCGATGCCCGACGCGGTCGAATACGCCGCGCTTGCCGTCAACCTCGATCGCGGCCTGGGCCCGGTACTCCATTTCGGCGGGGATACTTATCCGAGCCGCTACACCATCGGCTATCCACTGATCCTCGCCGCGGCCTATCCAATTCTGGGCCGCAAGCCCGAGCGGCTATGCCTCGTCACGGCGCTGACGGCATTGATCGCGATCGCCGGCCTATACCTGCTGACGCTGTGGGTATTCGATCGGCCGAGCGCAATGGTGGCCAGTCTGCTGCTGGCTACCTCGCCACATTTTCTCGGACTTTCCACTTGCGTGCTGAGCGACGTTCCTTCGCTCGCCGTCGTAATCCTCGCGGTGCTGGCATTTTCATATGCCGAGGAAAAACAAAGCCTGATTGCGTCAGCGCTGTGCGGGATTCTGGTCGGCCTGGCCGTCACAATCCGTGTCACCAACGGCGCCATTTTGATCGGAATGCTCGCGGCGGCATTGCTCGTGCAACCGCGGAGAGCGCAATTCGCGCGAGTGACCGCGTTCGCGATCGGATTCGTCGCATTTCCAGGATTGCAGGTTGGGCTGAATCTGCATTACCTCGGTTCGCCGCTGTCGAACGGTTACGCGTTCTGGCAGCCGGATGTTTACAGCTCATTTTTCACCGCCTTTGATCCGCGCTACCTCTTTGTCCCTTGGGATCCGTCGCATCGGCACGGAAATTTCGTCGCTTATGCGATCGCGATGCTCGGTCTCGACGGCATCTTCGGCCAGCTTAATTTGGGCGCTGAGTCACGAACGTTATTTCGCGCGCGCTACGGGTTCTACCCGTTTCCGGTGGTGCTGTTCGCAGGGTTGGGCGTGTTCCTGGCGATGCGCCGCAAGCGCGACGCACTTACGATGCGCACAGTGATTTTGGGCTTGAGCTTTCTCGCCGCGCTGTTGCTGGTTTACCTCCCTTATTTCTATGTCGATCCCCGTTTCTTGCTGCCGGCGTTGTTCATCGTTTTTGCCGCGGCAGGCTACGGGCTGATCAGCGCAAATCGAAAGCTCGAGCGCGGATGGGCTGGATTTGTGGCGATTGCCCTCGACGTGGTTGTCGCCGGAGCGATCGTGGTGCAGACGCTTTCGCGGCTTGCGATGCCGCTGCCACGGGATTCGAGGCTCGTTGCCGACGTGCTCGCGCTCCGGCCCCGGCTCAGCAACGCCGTGCTGGTCAGCGACATTTCTCTACAGTGGCTCGAACTTTATGCGGGCGGAGAAGGAACCGAATTTGTCGGCCTCCGCAGTCATTTTGGCGCGCAACCGGTCAACGAAGAACATTTGCACTGGCTCTACGAGAAAAGGTCCAAAGGATGGTCCGGGCCGACGCCGCCAATATTGCTCCTTCCCGATGGTGGCCTCGACCCGGCCGAGGCGCGCCGGCTCGCCGACGAGGACAAGCAGGGACGCCCGGTTTACCTGCTCGTCTTGAATGCCACCTCCAGCGAATGGTTGGGGGTGCTCAAGCGGGAGGTCGCCGAGATCGATCGCGGCTTCGCGCTCGAAAGGATCGCGCACTATCCCGAAATGGGGCTTTACCGTTTGCGGCCGCGCTAGTCCGCGCGCGCACGCGAAGCACGGATCGGAAGCCGCGATCAATCGCTACAACCAGCGTCGTTAGAGTACATTGAGCGACTTCATTAATAACAAATTGTCTCTAACTCTAATCATTCTGTTGACTTAGCGACGGACCCCGCGCTAAGCATCACTTCATTGGAATCCTCGTCGCGTTGGTGCGGGTAAGGTTTCGCGTCCCGCTCGAATAGCAGCGCTGTTCGCGCAGATGCGAGAGGGGCCTGATTGGCCCCGTCGCCCACGCGCTTCGTTCGGGTTCGTAATCTTTACCTCGGATAGGGCTGCCATGTTTGACGAAAACAAGACCCGCTTCAAAAGTGCGGAGGAAGCTCTTCGCTTTTATTTCCGTTTGCGCGAGCTGCTTTACAGCGGACGGTCGCGACGCCTGGTGGCGGACGAGTTGCCGACCAATGCCTGCGCGGTAGCGCTCAACGCGATCGACGACTACCAATGCATCGGCTGGTGCATGCGCAGTCTCGATCAGATCGCCCTGTGGCTGCTCAGCGAACTTTACGGGCCGACTTGCTTCGGCGTGCATCGGCGAACGCTCTCGCACGCCCGCCGGGCCGGCAGGCTCGAGTTCCCCGAGCGCGAGTTTCGCCTGCGCGAGGTCGGCCTGATCCACGAGCACGCACTCGGCGTTGTGAAGCGAGGCTTGCGCGAACTCGGCATGATCCCCGCCCGTCAAGTGAAAGCCGTGCGCGATCGCCGCGGGATGATCGCCGTGGGCAAACGGACCGATTTCCAGGGCTCCCGCGCGGCCGAGCGCGGATAGTTTCGCGATCGGAAGTCAGGGAGCGCCGGCAGGCTATTCCGCGCCGTCAAAATTCCTGTACCCTTGAGCATCTATGGCTCTGGGCGAACGGATTTGACGAAGCGAAACGTGAAGGAAGATCAGGCGAATGAACAGGCTGCCGCGTTCGCGCGCGGCACCGCGGAGGTTATTTCTCCGACGGAGCTTGCCGCCAAAATCGCGCTCGGCCGGCCCCTCAGGATCAAGCTCGGGATGGATCCGACCGCGCCCGATCTGCATCTCGGTCACAGCTTGACGCTCAAGAAGCTGCGCGAGTTTCAGGATGCGGGCCACACCGTAATTTTCCTGGTCGGCGACTTCACCGCGATGATCGGCGATCCAACTGGACGCTCCGAGACGCGCAAGCCCCTCTCGCGCGACGAGATCGAGCGCAACGCTGATACCTATCGCGAACAGGCTTACCGGATTCTCGATCGCGAGCTGACCGAGGTCCGCTTCAACAGCGAATGGATGAACGAATTGGACGTGGCGAAGCTGATCGAAGTTGCGGCGAAGGTGAGCGTCGCCCGCCTGCTCGAGCGCGACGACTTCGAGAAGCGCCTCGGCGCCGAGGAGCCCCTGTTCCTGCACGAGCTGCTGTATCCCGTGATCCAGGGTTACGATTCTGTCGCGCTGAAAGCGGATCTCGAAATTGGCGGCACCGATCAGAAGTTCAACATGCTGGTCGGGCGCGATCTGCAACGGCATTTTGGACAGGCGCCGCAAGCGGTGATGACGATGCCGCTGCTCGAAGGTCTCGACGGCGTGCGCAAAATGTCCAAGTCGCTCGGCAACTACGTCGGCCTGACCGACAAACCCGTGGACATGTATGGCAAGCTGATGTCGGTGCCCGATAAGTTGATGGTTCGCTATTACGAGCTGCTGACGACGGCCACGC
Source organism: uncultured delta proteobacterium (assembly GCA_963711565.1). GTDB lineage: Bacteria > Desulfobacterota > Binatia > Binatales > Binataceae > Binatus. Next base: position 1,053,685 of record CAVQEQ010000004.1, read on the forward strand.
CTGAGGAGATCGCGGCGGTGAAATCAGGCGCGATGCATCCGATGGAAGCGAAGAAACGTCTTGCCCGCACCATCGTCACCGAATATCACGGTGCGCCCGCCGCGACTCGCGCCGAGGAATACTTCGAGAGCAAGCACCAACGGCGCGAAGTTCCCACAAGCGCGCAGGTGTATCGAATCGCCGAGGACCTTTGGATTTGCGAGCTGATGAAGCAGCTACAGTTCACGCCTTCGACCAGCGAGGCGCGCCGCCTTGTCAGCCAGGGCGCGGTGCGGGTTAACGGCCGCACGATTACCGACGTGAATTTTCGCTTCGTTCCCGGAGAGCACAAAGTGCTCGAAGTGGGCAAGCGCCGCGTCGCGCGAATCGAGCCCTGACGCGCCGGGCGCTCAGTCGCCTTTATTCTTCTCGGCCGCCGCTACCGCTTCGCGCAGCTTTTCCATCGTGCGCCCGAGCGCCTTCGTGTAGCGCTGCTTGGTCCAGGTCTCCTTGGTGCGCATCTTGAGCCAGCCGAGCTTCACCGCGTCGGGCTTGTTGCCCATCTCGCCGGTCGAAACCTCGATGATCGCGCGCTCCTCGGTGTTGAGCGAGTCGAGCACTTCGCGCTTGAGGTTCTGCAGAAATCCGGACTTGAGGTCGATATCGATCTTCATCGAAAACGCACTTCCATCACCAAAGCCTAGACCATCGCATGCGCGCCCTCAACGGGTGGCAGCAACGATCGTCCGCCAGCGGCACGCATCGAGTTCCCGAAAAGGAATCGGCGTGCCGCCGGCATGGGGAGCGGAAGCGCGAGCTCGGCTACTCTTCGTCGACCGCCTGCCGAATCGCGTTTAGAATGAACAAATACTGATTCGGCCCCGACACGCGGCCGAGCATGTTCACGGTTTTAAGAACCCTGAGTTCCTGCTCCGTCACCTTGTGACGCGCGAGCGTCCCGCGATCGCCGGCAAACCGGCGCCATGCGTCTTCGCGCCGCTTGGACGGTGAGGCCTCCGGCCGCTCGGTGACGATCCAATGCGCCTCAGGATGCGCCAGCAGGAACAGCCGCTTCTTGTCGAGTTCGAGCGTATCCGCGATCCGCGACAGCAGCGAGAGCGAAGGGCGCCGCCGTCCGTTTTCGAGGTAGGCGACGTGGCTGGCCTTGACGCCGAGTTTGCGCGCCAGTTCACGCTGTGTGTAAGCGTAGGCGCCGCGCCGCTGTTTGAGGACCTGACCAAGAGTTTCTTTTTTCATAGTTCGTCGTCCGCCCATAGTGCCCGTAGGGGTCTCGCGTAGTGGATGTTACCGGTCAGGTGTTGAGAACACCGACCGATCGATAGTGAAATGCCAAAATCGCCTTTGCTCAAATTCTGCGGTTCTCGGATCGGCTTCTCAGCGCAAACTTTAATCGCGGCCGGTTTCGCGGCCCGATTTCAAAATCGCTTCAGCCACCATACATGCGTCTGAGCGTTCGTTCAGTTTTCAGCGCTTTGACCAACAGTCTCATACTTATGCACATAAAGTCCACACCGACAACTCTTCGCGCGGCAAGAGTTACAAGAATATTAACAGAACGAATGGCCCGTTAGCGCGTTCGATGACAGTTTGACTCTGGTAGAAAGACTGCAAGTTACGGAACAACGGTAAATTTTACAATCTGCGTTGTTCGGAACTTCGAGGCTATCCGGCTGATGGCGGTGGAAGATGTGGCTTCTGGCAGGTGCCGCCCGCGGCGCAATTGAGACCGGCGCCAAAATAAATCGCGCCCGCCTTCACCGGATAGAACAGATAGTCGAGCGGCGTCTGAATCGGATCGAACCGCTGCGGTGGCCCTGCCGCAGCTGCCTCGGCCTGAGTTTGTTCCTCGACATGCTGCTGGGTATTGGTCTCGACATCCTGCACGCTCGCCAGGCGCTCGTCGGATCCGAAGATTGCGGCTTTGCCCGGCTCGAGCCAGACGTAGCGTAGCACGGTGGCGCCGCTATGGTTGGGGTCCGCGACGTTGTCCTTGAGGTCGGGCTCGCCCATCGACTGTACCGTTTGAGCCGGCGTCATCCCGGGAGTCAGCGACCCGCTCTTGACCGTCGAGCACGCGACGACAAATAGCGCGATCAGCCCGACCGCCGCGCGTGCAAGAAGTGTCTGCATCGTCATCATTCGATACCTCAAGACTCGTATGGAGCTAACATACGAAAACATCTGCGGCAACCTGACCGCCCATCATTGTCGTCGCCGTCATTTTGTAGAAGTCGAATCCGCAGTGCCGGGCGCGGGCGCGGCGACCGCTGGAATCGCGGACATTGTCGTCGGCGCCGGTTGAGAACTGCACGCGCTGGCTGGCGACGCCGTCAACATCACGGGTTGCGATCCGGCACTCGGCGACGGGCTCGCGAGCGGATGCGTCAGATTGTAGAACCCGTTGATAAAGCGAATTCCCCAGCCGCCGCCGTTGTCCATGAAGCCGGTGAGCTGGTCGTAGAGCAGGGGATCGTTGACCATCAGTCCCGCAGTCCCGCGGCGCGAGTTGATCTTCTGGAGAATCTCCTTCAAGTCGCGCGACGATTGGCGCAGGTTCGGCAGCACGTCATCGGAGAATTCCTTGTTCTCCATCAGTTGCGGGATAATCCCGTTGGCTTTGTCGAACCGCGCGATCAGCGTGTCCATCCGCGCGCTGGTCTGGCGAATCTTCGTCGCCGTATCCGACAAGTTGTCCAGGAACTGCTTGCCGTTGGTGTCGTTGCTCAGCATCGCGCCGACCAGTCCCTGGCCCTTGTTGACGCGGTCCATCACCTGGCTGAGCGCGACCGACAACTTGTCCACGTGGTCGAGCGTCTGCTCGATCGATTCGAGCGTCAGCCGATGGTTCGGCTCGTTGGCGTCCTCGCCGCGCACCAGTTCGCTGAGCAAGCCGTGACCGTTTTCAATCGACGCGAGGATTGCCCGCAGCGATCCTGAGATCGCCATCACGTTCGCGATCAAGTCGTCGGTGCCTTCGCGCTGCAGAATTGCCTCGTAGTCGATCGGATTTATCGAGGCGAGCACCGTGTCCGGAGTCGCGCGCGGCGCCGCGGCCGTCCCCGGCGTCAGCGCGACGAACTTGTCGCCGAGCAGCCCCATCGAATGTATCTGCATAACCGAATCGGTGCGCACCCGCTCCGCCGCGGATTCTTCCACCCAGATTCGCACGATCACGTAACTGTTCTCGGGCTCGGGCGGAAACATGATAGAATCGACGGCGCCGATCCGCACGCCTGACAGCGTCACCGGCGCGCCGGTCTGCAAGCCCTCGATTCGCTCGAAATGCGCTTGCAGGATTTCGGTGCGCGTGAAAAATTGCGCGCCGTGTCCGATCGTGATGATCGCGAAGCACAGGATTCCGAGTCCGGCCGCGATCAACGCGCCGACCCGCACTCGCGCATACGCGGAATCAGCCACGCTCGCCTCGTAATGTCGCCGTTGTCATAGCGCGATCTCCACAAATTCGCGCATCAGCTCGTCCGTGGTCGCGCGCACTGCATCCGCCGTACCGCTGAATCGTATCCGGCCCTGGTCCAGCAGCGCGAAGCGGTCGCCGACCATGAACGCGCTCTTCAGATCGTGCGTCACCACCACCGACGTAAACCCCAACTGCCGCTGCAAGTCACGAATCAGCAAGTTTATCTTGTGCGTCACCAAAGGGTCCAATCCCGTCGTCGGCTCGTCGTACAGCACCGCCTTGGGCTGCAGCGCGATCGACCGCGCCAGCGCCACCCGTTTTTTCATTCCGCCCGACAGTTCCGCCGGATAAAGATGCTCGACGCGGGTCATCCCGACCATGTCGAGCAGCTCGGTCACGCGCCGCGCGATCGCGGGCTCGTCCATCCCGCCATGCTCGCGCAGCGGGTAGCTCACGTTGCCGAACACGGTGAACGAGTCGAACAGCGCGCCGCCCTGGAACACCATCGCGACTTGCTTGCGGACCTCGGCCATCGCGTCCTCGCTGAGATCGTTCAGCCGCGTCCCCTCGACAATCACCTCGCCGCTGTCGGGCCGTTCGAGTCCATTCAGATGCCGCAGCATGACGCTCTTGCCCTCGCCGCTGCCGCCGAGCACGACCAGGGTCTCACCCTCGAACACCTCGAGATCGACCCCTTGCAGCACCGCTTTGCCCGCGAAGCTCTTGCGGAGCCGGCGCACCTCGATAAACTTCTTGCGTCCGTCGTTCTGCATCAGATCGATAGAAAAAACTTGGTCAAAAAGAAATCCGAAATCAGCACCGTGATCGACGCCGCCACCACCGCCGACGTCGTCGCCCGTCCGACGCCGTCCGCGCCACCGCTCGCCGAGAGGCCCTTCGCACATGCGATTATCGCAATCTCGAAGCCAAAAAACACTGACTTGCCGAGGCCGCTGAACAGGTCGCCGAGCTGCGCGTTCTGGATTAACGAACTGTAAAAGTAGTCGGCGCTGACGCCGAGCTGAGTGACCGCAATCACCAGCCCGCCGAACAAGCCAACGGCGTCGGCCAGCACCGTCAGTATCGGTAGCATGATCACGGTTGCAAGCACGCGCGGCACTACCAGCTTCTTGATTGGACTCGTCGCCAGAGATCGCATCGCGTCGATCTGCTCGGTCACCTTCATCGTGCCGAGCTCCGCCGTAATTCCCGCGCCCACGCGCGCCGCAACCATCAGCGCGCTCAGCACCGGCCCCATCTCGCGCAGCAACGAGAGCCCCATGATACGGCTGACGTAAATCTTGGCGCCGAACTTTGCCAGGAACTGGCCCATCTGCAGCGCCAGCACCATCCCCGAAAAAATCGCGGTCAGATTGACGACGTTGACCGACTTCACGCCCACTGCTTCGAGTTGATCGAGCAACAGGCGTCCCTCGAACGGGCGGCGGATCAGGTAGCGGAAAAATTCGCCGGTCAGGACTCCGACTTCGCCAAGTTCATCGAGAAACCGGTATATTCTTTCAAGCATCGCGCCAGTCGAAGCGAGCGTAAGCGAACCCAATGAACGCAGCAACACGAGCTGGGCGCCAGCATCATCTTTCCTGCGATTGTTCCCCTTCCCTCGAGGGAAGGGGTTAGGGGTTAGGTTGGACTCCGACAACCAACTGCTATTCGTCTACGGAACTCTGATGAATTCCGCCAAGCGCGTGATGCTGCTGGGCCGCCACATCAACGCCAGCCCCGCGCGGCTCCACGGCTACGCGCGCGGCGAAAAGCGCTTCCCCTTCGTCGCGAAGCAGGCCGACGCCGTCACCGACGGCGCAGTCCTCGAGGACCTCACAGCGCACGATCTCGCGATCCTCGACGAGTACGAAGAAGTGCCGAAGCTCTACACGCGCGAGCGCGTCAAGGTCGTCACCGTCAACGGCCGCAAAGTCGAATGCTGGATCTACATCCCGACTGATTGGGCGAATGAGTTCTGAAGAATGAAACTTTATTCCGATCCGCGCCGATGTGCCTTTTTCCCTAACCTCTCCTTGTCCGAGGAGAGGTCGGCGCGAGCCGAAGGTGAGCGACGGGTGAGGTGCAAAGCCGGCCGCCGCAGTGAGCGCGTTGTACTTGTTGCTGAAAGTCAGAAAGTCGTGCTGCGGTCGGTCTCGGACCAGTACCTGTGAATTACGGTTAAACGAGTTGAGATGGGTGCGTTGTCTTGCGTTGCACCTCTCCCGGCGACACCGCTTTTCAAGCGGCTTTCGCCGACCTCTCCTCGGACAAGGAGAGGTTAGATCAGCGGCCCCACATCCTTTTCTTCCTATCACTGGGTGCAGGGGTCACCCCTGCCGAGGAAGTTTGAAACCCGCGGAGGGTTTCAAATTAAATCAGTGGCCTCTTCCCTCTTACTTCACATCCGGCGGTATCGCCTTGCTCAGCTCGCCCCGCTTCAACCCGAACTTATCGATCCTGTATTGCAACGTCCGATAGCTCATCGCGAGCATCTTCGCCGCTTTCGCTATTACCCAATCGTTGCGCTCGAGCGCTTGCAGAATCGCGTCGCGCTCGAACGTCTCGAAATTGAAGCCCTCGCTCGGTATCTCGTACTTGTCGCCGCGCTGACGCTCGCCAACGCGCGTCGGAGTCTTGCGCGCCAGTACTTCCTCCGGCAAATCCCGCGGCGTGACGGTATCGCTTTCGCACAGCAGGATCGCCCGCTCGATCGCCGATTCGAGCTGCCGCACGTTGCCCGGCCACGAATAGTCGAGCAGTACTTCCATCGCCTCGCGCCCGATCTCTTTCACGCGGCCTTCCGCCAGATGCCCGAATTTCGCGAGCGCATGATTCGCCAGCAATGCAATGTCGCCGCGCCGCTCGCGCAGCGGCGGCATCGTGACGGTCACGACGTTGATCCTGTAGTACAAGTCCTCGCGGAAACGGCCCTCGCCGACTTCCTCCGCGATATTGCGATTACTCGCCGCCACCAGTCGCACGTCGATACGGAACGAATCGTTACCGCCGACGCGCCGCAGCTCCTTCTCCTGCAGCACGCGCAGAATCTTCGCCTGCATCCCCTGCGGCAGGTCCGCGATCTCGTCGAGAAACAGCGTCGATTTGTCCGCGCTCTCGAACAGTCCGATCTTGCGCTCGTTGGCGCCCGTGAATGCGCCCCGCTCATGCCCGAACAGCTCGTTTTCGATCAGGTTGTCGGGAATCGCCGAGCAGTTGATCGCGACGAACGGGCGCGCCGCGCGCGGCGACAGCCGATGTATCGCCTTCGCGACGACTTCCTTGCCGGTCCCGCTCTCGCCCTGGATCAGCACCGTCGAATTCGAAGGCGCGACGCGCCGCACCAGCCGAATCACTTCCTGGATCGCGGGATCCTGCCCGATGATCCCCTCGATCTCGAAAGTCCCTTCGAGCCGCCGTTTCAGCAGCAGATTTTCCTGCTGCAGATTTGCGAACTCCGCCGCCTTCGCGACCCGCGTCACCAGCTTCTCGCGATCGGTCGGCTTCTCGAGGTAATCGAACGCGCCCGCCTTCATCGCCTGCACGACGCTGTCGGTCGATCCGTGCGCCGTCAGCACCACCACCTGGCTGCCGGGATACGAGCCGCGCACATTCGCGAGCAGCTCCTCGCCCGACATTCCCGGCATCATCAGGTCCGTCAGCACAACGTCGAAACGCGACAGCGCCAGCAGCTCGATCGCGCGCTTGCCGACCGCCGCCTCTTCGACCGCGAAGCCTTCTTCGCGCAACGTGTCCGCGGTTATCTGCCGTTCGAGGTCGTTATCTTCAACGACCAGTACTGAGGCCTGCGTCATGCTTGCGTCCGTTTACTACCGCACTCGGCGGGAAGGTGAAAGTCAATGTGGTTCCGGGTCCGTCCGCGTTCGGTCCGATGTCGATTGTACCCCCATGCGTCTCGATGATCGCCTTCGACAGAAACAGCCCGAGTCCAATTCCTTCGCGCTTGGTCGTGAAGAACGGCTCGAACACGTGGTCGGCGACTTCCGCTTCGATCCCAGCGCCCGTGTCCGAGAACGCGATCACCATCGAACCGTCAACGCGCCGAAACGTGATCCGCATCGTGCCGCCTTCGGGCATCGCCTGGATCGCGTTTGCGACCACGTTGATAAAACAGGTCCGCAGCTTCTCAACGTCCACGTTGAGAATCGGCGCCGCGTCGTTGCACTCCTCGACCAGCTCGATTCCCTGGCTCTTCATTTTCGATTCCGACAGCGCCACCACTTCATCGACCAGTTCATGCACATCCGTCGGTTCCGGGAATATTTCGATCGGCTTGCCGTAATGCAGAAAGCTCTGCACCAGGTCCGCCAGCCGCCGCATCTCGTCCTTCATGATTCCGAGCTGGCGCAAAAACGCTTCGCGATCGTTCGGCTGCTGCGGCGCGTAGCGTGCGCGGAGCTGGTCGAGCGCCAGGCTGATAAAGTTCAGCGGATTTTTGATTTCATGCGCCAGGCCGCCCGCCAATTGCCCCAGCGCCGTGAACCGCTCCAACCGGTTCAGCTCCTGCTCGCGTTCGCGCGCATGCCGCAGTTGCCCGACCATGTCGTTGAAGCTGCGCGTCAGCAAGCCGATCTCGTCGCGCCGATGCGCCTCCGGCACCGGCTCCAGTCCGCGCGCCGCGATATTCTGCGCCGCATTCGCGACCGCATGAATCGGCTTCACGTACCGATCGGCGAGTATGTACGCGAACACCAGCCCGATTGCGAAAATCGCAAACGCGATCATCAGCTCGCGCGTCCGGCTCTCCTCGAGCGGCTGCGCGAAGTCGCCGAAATTCGCCACCACCTGCACGTAGCCCAGCAGATGGTCCTCGACCTCGACCGGAATCAGGTAAACCGTCGTCTCGGGCGCCAGACCGAGCTTGCCGGGCGGAATCGTCAGCAGAGTATCGGGATGCTTAAGTTGCTCGGGCGTCAGCCATTCTGCCTGCTTGGGCCGCAGCGCCGCGCCGATCAATTGCGGATTCGAGCTGTTGAGAATCAGGTTCTCGCTCGACGCGATCGACACTTCGAGTCCCTGCGTATGCAGATCGTCAACGTAGTTGTGCAGCTGCTCGCGATCGGTGTCGCGCACCGCCGTCAATTCCTGCACGCCAATCTGGATCACGCGCGCCAGGTCCTTGACCTTCTCCTGCGTGTCCGCGACGATCGCCGCCTGCGTGCCCAGGCTCACCCACACCTCCGCGCCCAGCGTCAGCCCGAGCAGCCCGACCATCAGCACGATCAGCTTCGCCTTGAGGTTCAGCGCGGGAAAGTATGATTCCATTTTCGATGCCGGCGCGGGCCGACGGATAATTATTCGGGCAATTCGCTCTTGGCTGCTGGTTCGGTGGTCTTGCGTATCACCAGCAGCCGGGTCCCGTACACCAGCACGCTCAGGACCGCTACAACTATGATCAGCTTGTCGAAGCCGCCGATGTATCTGACGATCCATTCGAGCTGCTTGCCGAATACGTAGCCGAGCGTCACAACGATCGGCACCGATATCAATGCTCCAAGCAGATCGTAGAACAGGAACACGCCCGGACGCACGCCGAAAGATCCCGCTGACAAATAGACCAGCGCGCGCAGTCCGGCCAGGAATCGCGCGTAAAAGATCGCGCGATGCCCATGGCGCTGCATGAAGCCCTCGATCCGCTCAATCTGATGCTTGCGGCCCGGCCGTCCGAGGGAGAAATAGCGCACCAGTCCCGATCCGAAGCGCCGTCCCATGAAAAACAGCGAGTTGTCACCTGCCACCACGCCCAGCAGCGCCACGATCAGCGTGATCGGATAGCGCGTGACCCCGCGATGCACCAGGTAGCCGCCCGCGAGCAGCGCCACGTCTTCTGGAATCGGCAATCCAAGGCCGCACAACATCAGAACGACAAACAGTCCTAGATAGGTGAAGTGTTCGATGTACGCCGAGATCAGTCCGACCAAGCTCACTCTCCGTGCGCGTATCGCGCGCGCAGAGCGTCGCGAATTTGCTCGACCGACATGCCCTGGCGAGCCATCGGCTCCGCATCGCGCGCCTCGCCCATGCAGATTCCACACCTGCTGGCGTGATCATCACGGTAGCAATCGAGCAGGCTCTTGTGGCCGAGTGACTTGTCGCATCCGCAGTAGCAGTGAAGTTGCGAAAGCAGCGCGGGATCGTGCTCGGCGACTTCATAAGCCTCGCGCACATTGCCCTGGAATTGCTGCGGATCAAGCGTTACTCGCAGTTGTTCGCCCGGATCGCCGGCCGCGGCTGCCTGGCCGTCCGACGACTTCGAATTGCCCGACAGGTAGCCGCCATATGCGATCGCCACTACCACGATCGCAGCTGCGCTCAACGCGACAATTCCTTTTATGCCTTTGAACATGACTCCCCGCGGCCCGAAATTATAGCATCTCGATGAATCTAAGGCTTTGATTCGCGAAACTATATAGAGCGGCCGGCCGATGCGGTCCGCGGCGCGTATGCGGCAGCCGTTTCAGCATCCCCATCGCGAGTATGCTGCGCCGGAAGTTCCGCCGATCCAGCGGACGCCCCAGGATTAAAGAGTACAGCTCCTCGAACTCGGCGAAGGTGAATTCCCGCGGCAGCAGCGCATACGCGATATTCGTGTACTCGAGTTTCGACTTCAGCCGCTTCACCGCATACGCCGCCATCAGCGAATGATCGTACGCAAGCTGCGGCAGCCGCGTGACTTCGTACCACTTACCGGTAGAGTATTTGTCGCACGGTGCGCCAACCTCGTCCGCTTCCGGAATCAGCGCCATGTACGCGACCGACACCACGTGCGCGCGCGGGTCCCGCGACGGATCGCCGAAGGTGAACAGTTGCTCCAGGTAAGCGCCGCGCAGTCCCGTCGAATCGTGCAGCTCGCGCCGCGCCGCGTCGTCGAGCAGCTCGCCCACTCGCACCAGCCCGCCCGGAAACGCCCATCGCCCGCGCCCCGGCCCCCGCCGCAACTCGACCAGGTACGTCTGCAACCGGCCGTCCTTAACCGCGAACAACACCGTATCGACCGCGACCATCGGCCGCGCCGGCTTTTCGCCGGTAGGGCGGGTCACCAGTGGGGCGGGCCGCCGTGCCCGCCGTCGATGCTCGCCAGTGGGGCGGCCCGCCATGCCCTCAGTGGGGCGGGCCGCCGTGCCCGCCCTCGGCTCGCGCGCAGATCCCCGCGCGACGCTCTGTAAATTCGCGCTCAGACGCTCAGCTCGAGCATGCGCTCAAGCGCCTTCTTCGCGCCTACTCGCACGTCCTCGGTCAGTTCAATTTCGTAACGCAGATGCCGCAATGAATCGAGCGTGCCCTCGAGCGTTATCATCTTCATGAACCGGCACAGCTTGCACGCCTTGTAAAAATGCTTGTCGGGAATCTCCATCAGCAACCGATCCGACAGACCGCATTCCGTCACCACCAGGAACTTATCCGCGTCGCTGGCCCGCGCATACGACATCATCGCGCTCGTCGATAGCACCGCGTCCGCAATCGCGAGCACGTCGCGCCGGCATTCCGGATGCGCAATCACCTTGATTCCGGGGATCGCGCGCTTGACCTTGTTCACCTCGTCCGGGGTTATCTGATGGTGCACGTAACAATTACCGTCCCAGGAAATCACGCGCTTCTTCGTCTGCGATTGCACGTAGTTCGCAAGATTCTGATCCGGCACGAACAAAATATTTTCCGAGTCGATCCGCTCGACGATCTTCGCCGCATTCGCCGAGGTACAGCACGCATCCGACAGCGCCTTCACATCCGCCGTGCAATTGACGTAAGACACGACCTTGAGATCGGGATAAATCTTGAGCAATTCTTCCTTCCGATCCGCCAGCGCCTCCGCCGTAACGCTATCCGCCAACGAGCACCCGGCTTTGAGATCCGGCAGCAAAACTTTCCGCTCCGGATTAAAAACCTTCGCCGTCTCGGCCATGAAATGCACCCCGCAAAACACGATCACATCCGCGTCCCGAACGTCGCGAGCATTGCGCGCCAACTCCAGCGAGTCCCCAATAAAATCCGCAACCTCAAAAATCTCCGGCCGCTGATAGTTATGCGCAAGGATAACCGCCCGCCGCTCCTTCTTCAGCTCGCGTATCTCCGCGATCATCCCCGCATAACGCTCGCAAGTCTCCGCGGTGTAACTCTCATTCCCAAGCACCGCCAACTTCTCGCGCAGCGCCCCCGCTTCAATCGCCGTCTGTACAGCTTCCATCGCCGTCAATCCTCTTAACTCAATACTTTGCGTCAATCTGACACTTACTCCACCCCGCGCGCCGGCGCAAGTCGTCTCCTGATCCGAAATACCTCGCCCCAGTTAGGATGTTGCGTTTCGCGCCACATGCTATTCGCCTCTCCCACTTCGTTGTGGGAGAGGCCGCGCCGAAGGCGCGGGTGAGGCGAGCTTTACGGGAGAGGCGGCCGGCCGCATCGCGGCCGGTAGGTGAGGGTTCCGTGATTCAATCACAAAACCGGCTAGCAAGATTTTGTGTCATCCTGACGACCCGAGCATCGCGAGCGCTTGCTTGTCATTCCGACGACGGGAGCGACGCGACGGGAGGAAGGACCTCTGCCAAACTTTCGTCTCGCCGCCGGGTTCCGCGGGATTACAGAGGTAGCCCTCGACGTGCAGCGCGCCGGCATCGGCGTCCAGGAACGCCGTCGGATAGCTCTGCGGAGTCTGAGAAACCACGCCGTGAGAGTAAGACTCCGCAGCGTGCTACTAAACAGGGGAATTTAATTCCCCCTAAGAAAAGATCACGCGGGTTTACGCGGGCGCTTCGACGGTTTCTTTGCTGCCAGCGTGGTCACCGGCGGCCGGGCAACGTACAACTGATATGCACGCTGGTTCACGGCGTTTGCAAGGCTGGATTCTACCCGACCTGAAGCCATGAGGTCGCGGCTCGCTGGTTTGAATGCGTTGGCGAGTTCGGTGCCTGCGATTAGCATCGCTCGCTTTTCGGGATAACCGAAGCGCGCGATCAATTCATCACGCAATCGTATCGCGTCCCATTCTGATTCGATTGCTTCCACGACCGCGGCCCTGACGCCCTCGATAGTTCCCGGATGCGGCTCGCGTATCTTTTCGCCCGCGTGCTTCGAAGCGAAGTCCAATTCAGCAGCCTTGAAGTCTTGCCCAACCCGTTCCGCGTGACTTTGTTCCGCGTCCGCGCGGAAGCAAGCTCCGCACCTGCTCGCCTTCATAAGCGCATTGACTAAGCGCTCGAAGATCGACAACCGCTGGCCGCACTTCGCGCAGTGCTTCCGTGGCACGCGCGGATCAGCCTGGCTGTTGCGCGACGATCGCTTTCCCGCAAGCGCTCGAAATCTTGTGATCGGCGAGATCGCTGAACCACTGCTGGACGATGAAGCCGGCGCGCAGGTGCTCGATACCCGCTTTCTCGACCTCTGCGCCAACGTCCGGCTCGATTCCGAGAACATCGTGATTGGGATCGCCATTTTGGACTGTGCAGAACGCTCTTTCCACGATTTGACGTTCCGCCGTCGTGGCCGGCGCCGCCGCGGCTAGATCGTCGTTGCCGGAGGGAGCCAGCGCGGCGACTATCGCAATCACTACAAGCAGCGCGATCCCTCCGACGACAGCCAGGGCGATTTTAGTGCCACGTGCCATCCCCGCCGGCTGTCCCTGCCCGCAATGCGGACAATGTCTAGCTGTGGCCGATACTTCCTTGCCGCACGTTTTGCAGTTCGCCAGTTTGGCCATTTTAAATCCTCCCCTTCTTTACTCCAACGACGGGCGGCGCGTGGCCGCGATGATTTTGTGTGCCGCAGATTGTGATCACCCTTCACTGAATCTTCCGGCTCGACTCTTGACTCCTGCGAAGGGCCGTCGCCGAGACTCAGTAACTGCGAAAATTCTTTTGCTTGCGATCCTCTTTGTCGGCCATTGGTCGGCACCCCGCATCTACCAGTTACATACTCAAGCCGATAGGCTGCCGACAAGCCGGACAGCTTCGCGCACGCGAAGCCGGTTCCGGTTCCGAAAATCGCGCAGCGCTCCTTCCCTCGCTCAGGCCCTCGGATTCTCGTACTCTCCCCACAATCCGGATGAATCACGCCATCAGGAGCGAAACCAATGGACGAACTACCAGATCGCGAAATCATCGCCACCGTCCGCCGCTTCGTCGAGCGCGACGTAATTTCCAACGCTTCCGCCCTCGAGCATCGCGACGAATACCCGCATGCGATGGTCGCGACGATGCGCGAGCTCGGCCTCTTCGGCGCCACCATCCCGGCCGAGCACGGCGGCCTCGGCCTCAGCTTCACAACCTACGCGCGCGTGATGGAAGAACTCGCGCGCGGATGGATGTCGCTGGCCGGCGTCATCAACAGCCATCTCATCATGGCCTTCATCATTGCCAATCACGGCACCGACGCGCAGAAAAAATATTTCCTGCCCGCGATGGCGCGCGGCGAAAAACGCGGCGGCCTCGCGCTCACCGAACCGCATGCCGGCAGCGACGTGCAATCGATTCGCACCACCGCCGTCCGCCGCGGCGATGACTACATCCTCGCCGGCTCGAAGATGTTCATCACCAACGCGCGCCACGGTACGATGCTCGCCGTCGCCGCCAAGACCAACCCTCACGCCGATCCCGCCTACGCCGGCATCAGCATGTTCGCCGTCGAGAAGTCCGACCGCGGTCCCACCGTCAGCCGCAATCTCGACAAGCTCGGCTACAAGGGCATCGACACCTGCGAAGTTCTGTTCGAAGACGTCAGTGTCCCTGCCGCAAATCTGATCGGCGCCGCCGAAGGCGCGGGCTTCAAACAAGTGATGAGCGCACTCGAGGTCGGACGCATCAACGTCGCCGCGCGCGCCGTGGGAGTAGGGCAGGCTGCCTTCGAAACCGCAATCCGCTACGCGCAACAGCGCACCGCATTTGGCAAACCGATCTGCCAGCATCAAGCAGTCCAGTTGATGCTCGCCGACATGGCGACGCGCGTCGAGGCCGCGCGCCTGATGGTCGCCAGCGCGGCCCGCAAAAAACGCCGGCGAACGATGCAACGTCGAAGCCGGGATGGCGAAACTCTTCGCCTCGGAAGCCTGCGCAAAAATCTCGCTGGACGCGATGCGCGTGCTCGGCGGCTACGGCTTCATGGCCGACTTCCCGGTCGAAAGATTCTACCGCGACGCCCCACTGATGATGATCGGCGAGGGCACCAACGAAATCCAGGCGCTAGTAATCGCCCGCGGCCTCTTAGCGCGCTATCCGATCTGATCTTTACTTTTGGTACCCTTCCCTCGAGGGAACGGGTCAGGGGTTAGGTTCTTCGCATCGAGCTCGCTGCTCGCCTCATTCCCCGCGCGCCAACTCGTGCAGCGCCCGGGCGCATTCCACCGGATGCGTAAACATCACCTCATGCCCGCTCTTCACGAACTTGAGCGTCGGATTCTTAAGCCTGCTCGAATAGAACGGATGCCAATTCGGCGCGCCCGCGATCGGCGTCTGATCGTCCTCGCACACGATATAGCTGCTCGGAATTCCGGTCGCGAAGTAGGGCGCCATCGCGATCGGCGCGACCAGCGGTGCAATCGGCTCCGGCCCCAGCGCCGACAGCACGTATTCCCTCACCGCCGGCGCCATATCATTCGCGAGCCCGTCGAGAAATTCCTTGCCCATCACTTCGATCGTTGTCGATCGCTCGGGCATCGACTCCATCGCCGCCGCCAGCGGCAACGTCGCCGGGTCGATGATCGGCTGCCCGTCCAACGCCACCATCGCCGTCACCCACACGACGCGCTTGATCCGCGCCGGAATCTTCGCTGCCACTCCGGAAATCGTAAGCCCGCCCAGACTATGCCCCGCGAGCACGACGCCTTTCAGATCGTGCCGCTCGACAAACTCCGCGACGCTATCGACATAACTCTCGAGCGTAACCTTCGACCTATCCGCCCGATTCATCCCATGCCCCGGCAGATCAACCGCGTAAGCCCGGTCTCCCAGCTTCTCGAGCTGATTGATCACCGCCGCCCAGCACCACGCTCCATGCCATGCGCCATGTACCAAAACAAAAGTCTCCGCCATTTTCTTTTCCCCTGTATGTTACCACTCCCTTCGGGAGAGGACGCGACTCCGTCGCGGGTGAGGGCGCCCGCATCCAGCTCGATTCCCACGCCCTCACCCGTGCGCGACACAAGTGTCGCCGCACGACCTCTCCCGAAGGGAGAGGTAATTCTTCCTCGCCAAACTTCCGACCAGGGACGAAGTCTCGCCTCTTCTCTTAATACTAAGGTGCAGGGCTTAGCCCTGCCGAAGGAAGCATGAAACCCACCGTGGGTTTCATTTGGATTAAGTTCCTACTTCCCCTAACTCGCGACCGCCGTGACTTCCTGCCCCTCTTTCAACGTCGCCGCCGGCACCACGATCACCATCTCGCCGCCGCTCAGTCCATTCTTGACCTCGACCCCGTCCTGGTATTCGCGCCCGACCGTGATCGGCGCCAGATGGATCGTGTCGCCGCGCACGACCCAGACCGAATTCGCGCTGCCGTCCGTGACGATCGCCTTCTTCGGCACCAGCACCATCGGCGCCGTCGCCGCATTCGTCATGATCGATTGGAAGGTGACCTTGGCGCTCATTTCCGGCTTGATAATTTTCAGGTCTGGCTGCAGGATTCGCACTTCGACTTTCACCGTGCCTTTCTGCCGGTCCGCCTCGGGATAAATCTTCGCCACCTGCGCCGGGAACGGATCGTCGGGATACGCGTCCGGGATCACCGTCGCCGGCGTGCCCATCTTGACCTTTGCGATATCGCTTTCGTTGATATCGACTTCGCAGCGCATATCGGTCAGGTCCGCGAGCTGCGCGATATCCGTGGCGCCGCCGCCCGCCTGGATTTCGCCGCCATAGTTAATCGTGTCGCCCAGTTCGCGATACTTCTGCAGCACCACGCCGTTGATCGGCGACGTGATCACGGTCTGGCTCACGTTGAATTTCGCGAATTCGATTTCGCCGTCCGACTTCTTGAGGTTCGCCTCCGCCACCGACAGCTGATTCTCCGCGTCGTCGAGCGAGTCCTTCGACTCCACGCCCTGTGCGTAGAGCGTGCGCATCCGATCCGCGCGCGCCCGCTTCAGCACCAGGTCGGCCGCCGCCAAATCGCGATCCGCATACGCCTGCTTCAGTTGCGCCTGGTAATCGCGATCGTCGATTCGCGCAAGCAGGTCGCCGACCTTGACCCGCTGCCCTTCCTCGATCGGCTCGGCCACGATCTGCCCGAGAATCTTGGTGCCAATCACGATGTACTTGTGCTTCGTGATTACATAGCCGCTGCCGGTCAGCACGGTGCCCGCCTGTCCCGCCTGCTTGACGCTGACGATCGCGGTCTGCACTTCGGGCGGCCGCCCGAGCGTCTTCTGATAGACGACATAGCCCGCCGCGCCTACCACGGCGAGAATCACGATCGTGATCGCCGCCGGTACCAGCCGGCTCGGTTTCTTCGGCTGCGCCGCGCGCGCAATCCGGAGCGACTCGAGCTCGCGGATATTCGGTCCTTTTGGCGCTTCAGTGGACAAAGGGTCACACGCTCCTCAAAGCATCTACCACCGGCATTTTCATCGCCTGCCGCGCGGGAAGCCAGCCCCCGACCATACCCATTACGGCGGCGAAAATCAGCGCCTCGATCACTATCGCAAACGTGACGCGGAAGCTGAATGCCAGCGTCGAGAACGTGACAAAATTGCCGAACGTCGTCGACAGCCCGTTAATTGGCAGCGCGATTATAATTCCGATCACGCCCGCCGCCACCGCCAGCACCAGCGATTCGAGCAGGAACAACGTCATCACCGCGATCGGCGCGAAACCGAGCGCGCGCAGCGTGCCGATTTCAGTCGTCCGCGACGAGACCGCCGCGTACATCGTATTCATCGCGCCGAAAATCGCGCCTACCGCCATTATCACCGCGACGATCATCCCCAGCACCCGCATCTGGTTGGCGACCACCGCCTGATCCTTGTAGTAGTCCGCCTCGGTCTCCGCCTGCAGATTTATTCGCGGATCGTCGGCCAGCCGCCGTATCAACGCCCCGGTGTCCGCGCCCGGCGCGAGTTTCAAGCGCACGTCGGCGTAGTACGCGCCGCGCTGCGCGTCGTCCTGCACGTTATGAATATCGCCCCACACCTCGGACTCGAACGATCCGCCGTCGGCCGCGAAAATCCCGACCACCTTCCAGTTGCCGCGTCCGAAGCGCAGGGTGTCGCCGAGCTGCATATTCTCGTAATGCCCCTGTAAGCCCTTCCCGACAATCACTTCATTGACTGAAGGATTAAACATCCGCCCTTCGATAATCTTCACCTTCGGATGTACTTTCAGCGCGATCGGTAGCACTCCGCGCACGACTATATTGTCGCGTCCGCCGCCCGTGCGATCCATCAGCGCCTGCACCGGCAATTCCGGCGACACATCCACGGTCCCATCCGGCTCGCGCCGAATCTGCGGCAGAAATTTCATCGCATCGAACTGATCGAGCTGAATCGCCGAGTAGGTCTCGGTGGTAGCCCCCTTGCGCAGCACAATTACGTTATCCGGATCCCCAGTATCCGAAATCGCCGAATTAAGCCCCGCGACTAACGCCATCACGATCACAAACACGCAAACGACCAGCGCAATCCCGCCCCCAGTCATAGCAGTAGAAACCCGCCTAACCAGCAGCGACCTAACATTATATTTCAGCGGTATCGCCATCTCACTTCAGTCCCCCTTTCCGTCTTCCCCTCTCCCCATTCTGGGAGAGGAGAAGAAGCGTGTCCATTCCTAACCTCTCCTTGTCCGAGGAGAGAGCCTGCCCTGAGCCTGCCGAAGGGTCGGCGAAAGCCGCCTGTAAAGCGGTGTCGCCGGGAGAGGTACAACGCCAGTCATCGCACCACCTCATACTTATCTCTCCAATCCAGACACTCGTGCGGCGTCGCGCATAGCACCTCTTCTTAACCCTCTCCTCGGACAAGGAGAGGGCACTGAATAAATCCGGTCCCCCTTCCCTCGAGGGAAGGGGTTAGGGGTTAGGTAGCACTCATCCATCACAGTTCCCGCCAACTCGCTCCCTCATTCATTCCACGCGCCCCTGACAGCAAAGTAGCGCGCCGCGCGCAACTTTGCTCTTCACACTGGGTGCAGGGCTCAGCCCTGCCGCCCGCCGCGCAGGCGATTATTTCCTGCTCCTCACGCCACCGTCCTCAACGCATCCACAATATTCCTCCGCGCCGCCGATCTGGCCGGCACCATCGCACTGAACAAGCCAATCAGCGCCGCTATCACCAGGGTCTCCGCCAATACCACCGGCGGCATCCGGATCGTCCCCAGCGGTCCGCCCATGTTGCCGACCGAAAAAGCCTTCAGCGCCAGATACGCCGATCCGCATCCTATTATTCCGCCGATAAGTCCTATCAGCAGCGACTCCGCCAATAGCAGCGACAAAATCGTGCGCGACGTAAATCCTATCGAGCGCATCACCGCTATCTCGCCGCGCCGCTCCCGAATCGACATCGCCGCCGTATTCGCCGCCACCAGACCTATCGTCAGCACCACGATAAAGCCCAGCAGCTCCGCCATCCTGAAAAACGTGCGGTACTGTTCCATGAAGCTGCCGATAAACGCCGCCTCCGATTCCGAGATCGTCTCCGCCGACGAGTTGGCAAAGCCTTCGTCTATCGCCGCGATCACCTGCGGAACGTTCTCCGGCTTGTCAACTCTGACCCAGATATTATCGACGACTCCCGGCCGCCCGGCCGCCTCTTCCAGGTAGTCTCTCCTGAACAGCAGAAAATCCGGCGGCGCCTTGCCGCCGATCGTACCGACGATTTGCAGCGTCACGTTGAACGGGTAGAGCGTGCCTTTGAGCTGAATCTGCTGCCCGACCCGCAGATGGAACCGCTTCATCGTGTCGCCGCCGACGAGCGCCGCCGTGCGAATCTTCTTGAACTGCGCGAACGCCTCCGGGCTGATTCCCCAGTCGGTCCACATCTTGTCAACGTCCTCGGGATCGGCCGCCAGGTTGGGAAACTGATCGTAGACCTCATGGTAAACGCCGCCGAACCAGCTCTCCGGCACCACCACCTCGACATGCGGCACGGCGATTATTCGCTGCTTGTAGGCGACCGGAATCGAGTAGGCGAGCCCGGCCTTGTTATGCGTCGCGACGCGCGTCAACGAAGCCGTATTTCCAAGAATCTCGTTAGCCACAGTCGGAATACTGACCAGCGCGGAAAAAATAAACAGAGAAACCGCAATCGACAAAACGGTAAGAAAGGTCCGCCGCTTCGAGCGCAGCAAATTCTTAAATATCAGCGCCAAGTACTTCATCGCGCCACCTTCATCCTTATACCTCCTGCTCCTAACCTCTCCTTGTCCGAGGAGAGAGCCTGCCCTGAGCCTGCCGAAGGGTCGGCGAAAGCCGCTCGAAGAGCGGCGTCGCCGGGTGAGGTACAACGCCAGTCACCGCACAGCCGCATACTTACCTCTCCGAGCCCGACACTCGTGGCGCGTCGCGCGTCGCACCTCTCCCTAACCCTCTCCTCGGACAAGGAGAGGGCACTAAGCAATCCGGTCCCCCTTCCCGCGCGGGAAGGGGTTAGGGGTTAGGTTCCTGAGCATCACAACCACCTCAAGCGCCCTCAGCCATCGCCGCCGCCGAACTCTTAGTCCTAATCTCCAGTACATGATTCGCAAGATCGAAGAAGTAAACGACGCGCCCGCCATGCGACTCATCCACCTTCATATCCCCGAGCGACCACGGCTGACTGCCATAACTCAGCCCCTCTTTCTTGATCCGCCCGAATATCGCGTCGAACTCCTCTTCACTGACATGGAACGCATAATGATGGACGCCGAAATTCTCCCAGCGGTCATCGAAGTCCATCGTCAGCGTCCCATTCACCCGCACTGGCGCGAACGGACCCATCGGCCCGTCGTAACTAAGTCCAAAAAGCTTCGCAAAGTACTTGGCCGACGCAACCTTATCCCGCGCCGGAACGATAGTGTGATCCAATACAATAGCCATAGTCACACCTCCTACAAATTAATCCGTGCGTTATCTCCTAACACTGGGTGCAGGGCTCAGCCCTGCCCAGGGAAGCGTGAAACCCAGGAGGGGTTTCACATTCAATTAGTTCCTCACCCATGCGCCGCCGCCTCGCTCGTAACTCCTCTCATCCCCGGCTCAACTCCCGCCAGCACTCCCTTATCCAGCCGATAAACCGTATCCACATACCGCTCCGCGCGCGGGTCATGCGTCACCATCACGATCGTCTTCTGAAACTGCCGATTCATATCGACCAGCAGCCCCAGAATCTCCTCCGCCGACTTCGCATCGAGATCTCCGGTCGGCTCGTCGGCCACGATAATCGTCGGGTCCGCCACGATCGCGCGCGCAATCGCCACGCGCTGCTCCTGACCGCCCGACAATTGCCGCGGATAATGGTCCATTCTGTCCGCCAGGCCCACCACCTTGAGCGCCGTCTCGACATGCTCGCGCCGCTCGGCCTTGTTCAGACTCGTCAGCAGCAGCGGCAACTCGACGTTCTCGAACGCCGTCAGCACCGGGATCAGATTGTAGAACTGGAACACCAGCCCGATATGCCGCGCGCGCCAGCCCGCCAGGTCGCGCTCCTTCATCCCGGTTATTTCCTCGCCGCCGACCGCGACCCGTCCCGTGCTCGCGTGATCGATTCCCGCAACCAGGTTGAGCATCGTGGTCTTGCCGGACCCCGATGGCCCCATGATCGCGACGAAGCGTCCGGCCGGAATCTGCACCGTCACGTCGTCGAGCGCGCGCACCTCGAATTCGTCGCGCTTGTAGATTCGGGTCACATGTTCGAGATCGATCGCAAACTTTTGGTCCATGGTGTCCTTCCCTTTGTGAAATTGTTGCAGTTAACCCTGATCTTTGACTCAAATCTGTATATTGCCGCCGCCGCCAGTCAACGCAGCCCGGATGCTGCCGTGCGCGCGACTTTTACCCGCGATGTACCGCGCCGCTTAAGCTGTATTTCACGCTTCAACTGCGCGCAAAGCCGCGCCAGCGCCCGCGCCTTGGCATCGACGATCTCGCGCCCAAGCTCCAACACCATTCTCCGCACCGGACTCGCACCCGCGCGGCGCATCTCGGCCACCATCTCTGCCAGTATCGCCGTGCGCGCCACATCGTCGCGCCGCGACCGCTCCAGATGCTCGAGCGCGATCTCGGGCTCGCGGTCCGCAAAATAAACCTTCACCTGCGACTCGTCGAATACGAACAGCGGCTGCGCCGGCTCGCGCAGCATCCGCATAAAATGCGCCCGGCCGCGCGGCGTGATCGCATAAACCTTGCGCGCGCGCCGCCCATGCCGTTCCGTCCGCAGCTTGACGTGTCCGTCGTGCGCCAGCTTCTTCAACGCGGGATAAATCGATCCGTCGCTGACCCGGTAAAAGAACCCGACCGGGTCCTGGAACCGCTGCTTCAGGTCGTAACCAGTCGCCTCCGCCTCCATCAAAAACCCGAGGATCGGAAACTTCACATCCATCCGCGGCGGCGTCTTCTCGAATTCCAGGACCGACCTGGCCGGAAACAACTGCGCGCCGCCACGATATCCGTTCAGCGATATAAACGACACCTCACGCATACCCATCGAGCCAATAGCTCGACTTGAGCTATGAGTCAACAATCAGGGTGCAGCAGTATGACTGCGGATCGCTCGGCCAAGATTGCTCGACCCCGCCAGCGGCGCGACCCGCGCCCCGATAGCCGCCAACTCCCGCATCCGCGCCGGCTCGGGCTCCGTCCCAAACACCACATCCCAGAGCCGCGTCGTCACCCCGAAAATCGCGTCCGGCTCTGCCACATGATGCGCCAGATGCCGCGCGCGCAGCCGCGCCTCAACCTCGAACAACCGCGTCGCGAAATGAATCCGGTAATGTACGTACTCATACACCGCGAACCCCGCGACGATCCCGCCATAAAAGACCACGCCAGGCGCCAAACCAAACCACGCAAGCGCGCTGGCTAGCACCAGCGCAGTAGGAATCCACGCACCCAACGCAAAAACCGCGCGAGGATCGCGATGGTGCACGTCATGCAGCGGCGTCACGAACGTCCGATGCGCATGCCCGAGGACGCCATGAATGACGTATTCGACCAACGTCCACGCGAACAGCCCCGCCGCGAAAATCAGCAAATCGAGCAGCATCTGGCCTGATCGTAATTCCGTTTCGTACCGGTAATCAACGCAGCGCTCGGCTTGCAGGCCCCGTCTTTCGGGCCTTGACACCCTATTCAAGGATTGGAATACTCCAATCTTGTAGCGGGAGGAATAAAGCGAAATGAACGATTCTGCCAATCCATACCTGACCGGCAACTACGCACCGTGGCGCGAAGAGGGCGACGCCTTCGATCTCGAGATCGAAGGCGAGCTGCCGCGCGAGCTCAACGGCGCGCTCTATCGAATCGGGCCGAACCCGCACTTCAAACCGCTCGGCCGCTACCATTGGTTCGACGGCGACGGGATGGTCCATGCGTTCATC
Source organism: uncultured delta proteobacterium (assembly GCA_963711565.1). Classification (GTDB taxonomy): domain Bacteria; phylum Desulfobacterota; class Binatia; order Binatales; family Binataceae; genus Binatus. Next base: position 1,076,611 of record CAVQEQ010000004.1, read on the forward strand.
CTGCGCGACGGCCGCGCCGCCTATCGCAATCGCTACGTCCGCACCGACGGCCTCAAGGCCGAGATGAAGAATGGGCGCGCGCTCTTCGGCGGATTGCTCGGCACCCCGCGCGAGATGCCGCCGGATATGCCGCCCTTCAAGAACGCCGCCAACACCAACATCATCGGCTACGCCAGTCGCCTGCTCGCGCTGTTCGAGGCCGCGTCGCCGCACGAGCTCAAGCCGCTCACGCTCGAGACCGTCGGCCTGTTCGATTTCGGCGGCAAGCTCACCGGCCCCGTCACGGCGCATCCGAAGTTCGATCCCGTCACCGGCGACTTGCTGTTCTTCGGCTACCAGCCTTTTCCGCCGTACGTGACGTGGTATCGCGCCAGCAGCGACGGCAAGCTGCTCGAGTCGCGCCCGATCGACACCGGCCTGCCCGTGATGATGCACGACTTCATCGCGACCGACGACTACGCGATCTTTTTCGTGTGCCCCTCTGTGTTCCATCTCGAGAACGCGGCCGCGGGCAAACCGATGCTCAACTGGGAGCCGCAACACGGCACGAAGATCGGCGTGATGAACCGCAAGACCGGCGACGTGAAATGGTTCCAGGACGAAGCGTTCTACGTCTTCCACTTCCTCAATGCCTACGCGGAGAACGGCTCGATCGTTGTTGACGGCTGCCGGATGCGCTCGCTCGACATGACCGGCAATTCCTTCGGCGGCAATCCGCCGCTGACCTGGCGATGGAATCTGAATCTGAAAGAGGGCTCGATGAGCCAGCGGCAGATCGATGACGTCTCGAACGAGTTCCCGCGCTTCGACGAGCGCCTTGCCGGCCGCAAGCATCGCTACGGTTACTTTGCCGGCGGCAATCCCGGCTCGCCCGAGAAGGACACGAACTTCAAGGCTCTACTCAAGCGCGACTACCAGACCGACAAGGTCGAGGTTCACGACCTCGGCAAAAACTTTGCGCCCGGAGAGCCGGTGTTCGTGCCGCGCAATGCGAGCTCGGCCGAAGACGACGGCTGGATTCTCGCGGTCTGGTACGACGCGGCGCTCAATCGCAGCGAGATGGTTGTGCTCGACGCGGATAACTTCGCGGGCGCTCCCGTCGCGCGGATCAAATTGCAGCATCGCGTGCCGTGGGGCTTTCATGGCAACTGGGTGTCCGCGCAATGAAGAAGGCGGTGCGTTCGACCGCGGTACCGATTCGCAAACGCGCACGCGATGTTCCGCGTGAAGCTCCGAACGATGGGCTCGGCTACCTGCGGTTTCCCACCAGGAAGGCGTCGCTCGATCTCGCACTGCTCGGATTGATCGCGGAAGTCCCTGGCGTGTCCGGCTACGACATCATGAAGATCTTCGATCTGTCGATGGCGCATTACTGGCACGCGCAGCCGACGCAGATCTACCCGACGCTCGATCGGATGGAGGAGTTCGGGCTGATCAAGAGCCGCAACGTCGTGCAGCGCAATCGGCCCAACAAGCGCCTCTACACGATCACGCCGGCGGGCGAGCGAGTGCTGATCGAATGGCTAGAGAGTCCGTTCGAGGGAATCAACCTGAAGCATCCGCCGCTGCTGCGATGCCGCTTCCTGGGACATCTCGGCGCCGACGGCGCGATCGCGGTTCTCAAGGAAGAGCGGCGGTCGTGGGCGATTCATCTGAAGCGCTACCGCGAGCTGGAAAAGAACTACTTCGCCGACGGCAAGGGCTATCGCAACGTCAACGCGATGTTCTCGATGTTCACGCTCAGGCGCGGCATCGACTGGATGGAAGAGAACATCCGATGGTGCGATTGGACGATGAGCGAGATCGACCGTAATCGCGCACTGTTCCCGGCCGAGAGCACGAAGGCCGCGTTGAAACCACTCATCCCATTCGATCCAATCCGCCACGGCCAGACCGCGCGAAGAAAAGCCGCCATCTAATCTAAGGTGAAACCCACCGTGGGTTTCACGCTTCCCTGGGCACGGGTAACCCCTGCACCTTAGCGTAACCTTTTCGGGGCATTGCGGTTTCTGTAGATAGAGGCTGATGTGTCCCCGCGAGCTGTATCCTTATATGCGCGCTCTGCTGCGCGCGCGATCGGTCATCCCAATACGCGGGAGGGTGGGTTGAAGGCGCGGGTGGCGGCGAAAGTCGATGCCGACTACTCGGCTGAGCGCGCGCTGATTGAGGCGGCGCAGCGGGAGCGGGGGCGGTTTGCCGATTTGTATGAGGCCAACTTTGAGCGGGTTTATGCGTATGTCGTGCGGCGGGTGAGGGATCGGGACGAGGCGCAGGACGTTACCGCCGATGTTTTTCATCTGGCCCTGAAAAGTTTGCCGCGGTTTGAATGGCGCGGGGTGCCTTTCGCGGCCTGGCTTTTCAGGATCGCTGCCAACGAAATAGCTGATCGATCAAAGAGCATCGCCAAGCGCCGGGCGCATGAGCGCGAGGCACTATTCGAGACGCCGGACGAACACGGCGGAGTCGCGGCGGGGTTTGAAGAGGCGGAGCGGCGGGGGCGATTGTTCAAGCTCGTCGAGCGGCTGCCGCGCGATCAGTCGCGCGTGATCGTGATGCGATTTGCCGAGCAGAAGTCGATTCGCGAAATCGCGACTGCGCTCGGGCGATCCGAGGGCAGTATCAAGCAGCTTCAATTCCGCGCCATGCAGAATTTGCGGGTGCGGTTGGGTGATTCGAATGGCTAAGGGGAAACTGATCGAACAACTGGACCATGCGGTGGAGGCGATCATGGCGAAGCCAGATGCGTCGCTGCCCACGGCCGATCCGCGGCTGGCGGGGATTTTGCGGATCGCGGGCGAGTTGCGGGATTTGCCGCGCGCCGATTTCAGGGATCGTCTCAAGGCGGACCTTGCCGCCCAATCGAAGGAGCTTGAACCGTCGGCGCCCGGCGGCAAGCCGCTGTTCACTCATGAGGAGATAGAAGCGCGGCTGAAGGAATTGGCCGCCCAGCCGAAATTTATCGTGCATGACGTGCGCGCCGCGCTGAGCGATTTGCCCCAGATGTCGATGCGCTTCCTCGATTCGATGAACAATCATCTGCTGATCGCGTCGCGCGGCGACAAGCGCACGCATTGGGAGCGCCATTTCGGGTCCGACGAGATGATCTACGTGATGGACGGTGAGACCGACGTCGTCACGTTGACCGACGGCGGGCCGGTCGAATCGACGATTCATGCTGGGTCGTTGTTCGTGTGTCCCGAGGGATTGTGGCATCGCCTGACGCCGCGGCCGTTCGTGTCCGCATTCTACCTGACGCCGGGCAACACGGCGGGCTCGGCCGCCAAGGATCCGCGACCGAAGAATGAGCGCGTCGCGAGAAGGCAGGTACGCAGGGGAACTGCCGCGAGGCTTAAGGAGCATGACCTGCGCGCGGCGCTCCGCGAGGTGCCGCATCTGAATATCACGGCGGACACGACCGCCCAGGAAGCCAATGCGGCAGTGCGCAACGTCGCGAAGATCGGAAATCTGACGCTGGGCGTGATGAGCTATACCGGCTTGACGCCGTGGGAGCGGCATCCCGACGGCGACGAGCTGTTGCTGGCGCTTGATGGCGAGCTCGAAGTGACGGTGCTGACGGACGAGGGCCCGGTGACGCGGAAACTACGCGCGGGCGAGGCGTTCGTGTGTCCGCAAGGCTTGTGGCATCGGCAACTCGCGGCAAAATCGGTGTCGATGCTCTACGGGACGCCAACCGACACGACCGAGATTTCGATGGCGGACGATCCTCGCGTCGAGAAAAAGGAAGCCGGCGCGGCGGCACCGGGAGTTGCACGGAGCATCATGCCGTTCCTGAATATTGAGGGCGTGGCCAGCGCGGTGGAATTCTACAAGAGCGTGTTTGGCGCGTCGGTACTGATGCGCGATGAGGAGCCGAGCGGGATCGTGAGCCATGCGATGCTCAAGCTGGGCGACACGACGGTCATGCTGTCGGATCCGACGTCGGCGGACGTGAAGCAGAACGACGTGCATCACCTGTCGCGCTCGCCGCGATCGTACGGCGGCTCGCCGGTGCAACTGTATATTTATGTCGCCGACACCGACGACGTTGTCCGGCGCGCGGTTGCGGCCGGCGCGAAGATTATTGACCCGGTGGAAGATCGGGACTGGGGCGACCGCTGCGGCGGGATCGAGGACCCATACGGTCACGTGTGGTTTGTTGGGACGCCGCTGAAGGACGTGCCGCCGAAGGATTCGAATTAGGGGAAAAAGGAGAACAGCGATGGCGAAAAAAGTGAAAATGATGCCCGACGGTTGGCATAACGTGACACCGTTCCTGAGCGTCAACGATGCGGCGCGCGCGGTCGAGTTCTATCGCAAGGCCTTCGGCGCGACCGAGTTGGAGCGCATGGCTGAACCGGACGGGAAGGTAAATCACGCGGTGCTGAAAATCGGCGACTCGATCGTAAGACTCTCGGACGACAGCTCCAAACACGCAGCGGAGTGGGTGGCGAAGGGCTGGTCGCGCAGTCCAAAATCGCTGGGCGGCACGCCGGTACACTTTTATGTTTACGTCGAGGACTCGGACGCGGTATTTAAACGTGCAATCGCCGCAGGCGCAAAAGTTATGGAGCCGGTGGTGGACAAGGAGTGGGGCGACAGGGTTGGGTCACTCACAGATCCTTTCGGACACATCTGGCTGGTCGCGACTCACAAAAGGGACGTGTCGTTTAAGGATGTCGTGAAGCTTCGCGCGGCCAGATCGTGAAGCAGATCGTGGACGTGGACTGAGAGGAGCGGCGAACGCAAAATGAAAATCTCCCGCATCATCGCAATCGGTCTAGCGGTCCTGTTCATCCTTTTGATCGCGCGCCTGAACCATGAGGAAAACGGCGGGCCGCCGCATGCGTTCGTGATGCTGCCCGGACAGGAGCCGGCGACCCTTTATCTGCCGGGGCCGGGGCATCCGTTCTATACGCTGTTTCCCAAACCGGTAGCGGAGCGGCCGCCGGCGGTCGTGCTGATTCACGGCTTCACCGGCGATCGCGTGTTGATGAGCGGGCTCGCGCGGCGGCTGGCGGAGAATGGGTACGCGGTGCTGGCGATCGACGTTCACGGACACGGCGAGAATCGCAATCCGTTCAACAGCGGCGAAGCCCAGAACGACAGCCTGCGCGGGGACGTTAAGAATGCGGTCGATTTTCTTCGCGGCAGCCAATTCGTGGACGGATCGCGAATCGTCGTGATGGGGCATTCGATGGGCGCGGGCGCGGCGCTCGACTACGCGACGAACGATCCAAGTGTCAAAGGCGCGGTGATGATTTCCGGCGGCTGGACGATGGGTCCCGAGCGTCCGAAGAACGCGCTGTTCATTTTCGCCCAGAATGACCCGGTCGAGGGAATCCAGGACACATCCACAGCAATCGCGGCGCATCTGGCGGGCGTCGAGCAGATCGAACTTGGCAAGACCTACGGCGATTTCACGCAGAGCACCGCGGTCGAGGCGATCCGAATGCCGGGGCTCAATCACATAACGATCGTCAGCTCGCCGGCAGCCGCGACGGTCATCGTAAAATGGCTCGACAGTACATTTGGAACCGCGAGAACGGGCGCGATCGAAGTTAAAGACGCGCGTCGTGGATCGGCGAGATTCGCGCTGCTGGTGTTTGTGATCCTGCTGATTCCGATCGGCCGGTTTTGCGGCTCGATAGCGCCGGGCTGGGCGCAGGCGCGGCCGGGACCGAGCGGTTGGGCAGGACTGCTGATACTCGGTGGCGCACTGCTCGCGGCGATGCCACTGGCGGCGGCGAACCCGGCGTCGTTCGTGCAGATCATCGTGGGCGACATTCAGATCTCATGGTTTGCGATCGCCGGGCTGATCATGCTCGGTGTGATCGCGCTGTGGCACCTGGCTGTCTGGGAGCATATCCGCGACGGCGCGGGCGCTGCGGTGCTGGCCGGCGCGGCGGGATTCACGGTCGCGTATGTGTGCCAGGTCGCGATGTCCCCGATGCTGCATCACCTGTCGTTGTCGCCCGAGCGGCTGATGGTGCTGGCGATGGCCACGGTGCTGATGTTCCCGTTCTGGATCAGTTTCGAGCTGCTGGTGCGGCGCGGCGGTCTCGCGATTTCGACGATGTGGGCGGTGCTCGGGCGTCTGCTGATCCTCATTCTGATGGCGGTGGGTGTCAGCCTGAACGTGTTGCCGGGCGTACTGATGCTAGTCCTGCCGATCATAGGAGTGGGCTTCGTGCTGATCGAAATCCTCTCGGCGTCGGCATACAGCGCGTCGCGCAATCTGCTGCTGATCGCAGTCGCCGAAACGATCTGGTTCGCGTGGATGATCGCGGCTGCAAGCCCGATCACTTTTATGTTCTAGGAGACAGCTTATGGCGGACAAATTGGATCCGATTCCGGTCGGGCCGCGCGCGATCACCGCATACCTGACAATCAAGGGCGCGGCGCAGGGAATTGAATTTTACAAGAAAGCATTCGGCGCGAAGGAGTTGATGCGCTGGACCGGGCCGGACGGAAGAGTGGGGCATGCCGAAGTCGAAATCAGCGGTACCCCGGTGTTCCTCAGCGACGAGCATCCCGAGATGGGCGTGGTCAGTCCGCAGACGCTGGGCGGGACCTGCGTCGGACTCCATCTGCTGGTCGAGGATGCGGACGCGACCTTCAAGCGGGCAATTGCGGCGGGCGGAAGGGCGATCAAGCCGATGGAAGACGAGCCGTGGGGTCAGAAGTCGGGAACGCTGCAGGACCCGTTCGGGCATCGATGGTTCGTCACGCAGCGCACGGCGGAACTGTCGGTGGACGAGATGAACAAGATCGGCAAAGCCGCCGGCTACAAGACGCTCAGCTGAAATGAAAGTCCATGACGTGCAGTCGGCGCTCGACGAGATTGTTGAGCAAGCCCACGCGAATCCTCGCGGCCGCGCCAACGCGGATTTCGGGATGCTGAATGACTACCAGCTCGGCCTCGGCCGTTACACGGGACAGTCGCCTTGGGAACGGCATCGCAACGGCGACGAACTGCTCTACGTGATGGACGGCGAAGTCGAGATAACGTTGCTGTCGGAAGCCGGCGCAGAAGAGCGCGAAATTCTTCGCAGCGGAAGTCTGTTCGTAGTGCCGCGCGACCGCTGGCATCAGCTCAATACGTCGAACGAGGTCTCGATTTTCTTCGCGAGCCCGCCCGAAAGCGGCGCCGAGCGCACTCGCGACGACCCTCGCGGCTCGCAGTAACCACCTTCATAATGCGCGCGATCAATGCGCGGCCGTGCTAGGCTTGCCGCAGCAGATCGCCCGGTCTGCTTTCATTACTATTAAACCCGTCGTACGCGACGAAAGGAAAGCAATCATGCTCGAGACAGGAAAACCGTTTGTCAATTTCGCGCTGCAGAACCAGGACGGCAAGCAGATGAAGCTCGGCGACTTCGCCGGCAAGTGGCTGGTGGTGTACGTCTATCCGAAGGACGATACTCCCGGATGCACGATCCAGGGCAAGTCGTTCACGGCGAGCAAGGCCGACTTCGACGCGGCGAACATCAAGGTGGTGGGCGTCAGCGCGGACGACGTCGCGTCGCACAAGAACTTCTGCAACAAGTTTGCGTTCACGATCGATCTGCTCGCGGACACCAACGCGGATCTGCTCAAGGCGGCCGGCGTCGGGCAGGTCGAGTTCAACGGGGTCAAGTATTGGAGCCGGACCAGCTTCGTGATCGATCCGAAGGGCAACCTGCGTAAGGTTTATGAAAAAGTGAATCCGCAGGGGCATGAAAAAGTGCTGCTCGACGATATCAAGGCGATGCAAAAGGGTTAGCGTCGAGGGGGCAGGCTCGGACGGCAAGGGGCACGTCGGGAACGTTTTATTATTGCCGCGAATTTTGATTTGATGGAGTAGTGGCAAGGACCCTGACCAGACGGCGAAGGCGATAGCCGGTTTTGGCGGATTACCTGAATTTTGGACGAAATTTATCGTCCGATAGCTAGATGGTCCGCTACTTGCCCTGCCTCATGAACCAGGAGTTTCGCTACATTCCAGGAGGAATGCATGGTTAAGAAGATCGCCGCCGTGGCCGGCGGCGTTTTGATCGGCCTGTTCATCGCCTTTGCGCGCGTCGGCGCGTTCCCATTCTGGGGTTCCGATTCCGACGCTTCCAAGGCGCCTCCGGCGCAGCAAGCGCAAGCAAACCCGGCACCTCTGCCTGCACCGCCGGTGCCCGGCGTACAGGTGGCGCCATTGGCGCCCGCCGCGCCAAATACGCCTGAGCCGGGCGAAAAGGTCGGCGTAATCACGTCGTTCGCTCCGCTGGTCAAGCGCATGATACCGGCCGTGGTGAGCGTAAACGTCGTTCAGGATGTGAAAGTTTCGGGGATGCCGTTCGGCCCGCAAGCGGGTCCTGGGGATGACGGCGGCGGCGACGACAACGGCGACAATGGCGACAACGGCGGCGACCAAGGCGCGGTACCGCCCGGCGGCGGCGATCCGTTCGATCAGCTGCGCCGCTACTTCGGCCAGGGTCAGCGCGAATACAAACAGCACGGGTTGGGCTCGGGCGTGATCGTGTCGGCCGACGGTTACATCCTGACCAACAATCACGTGGTCGGTAACGCCGAAGAAATCCACGTAACCCTGCAGGACAAGCGCGAGTTCACCGCCAAGGTGATCGGCAAGGACGCGAAGACCGATCTGGGACTTATCAAAATCGATACCAAGGATGCGCTGCCGGTCGCACCGCTGGGCGATTCCAATTCTACCGACGTCGGCGATTGGGTGATCGCGATCGGTAACCCGTTCAACGTCGGGATGACGGTGACGGCGGGAATCGTCAGCGCCAAGGGACGAATCCTCGGCGGCGACTACGACGATTTCATCCAGACCGACGCGTCGATTAATCCAGGCAACTCCGGCGGACCGCTGATCAATACGCGCGGCGAGGTAATCGGAATCAACACCGCGATTTACAGCCGTACCGGCGCCAACAACGGCATCGGCTTCGCGATTCCGATCGACATGGCGCGCAACGTGATGGATCAGTTGAAGGCGCATGGACGTGTGATCCGCGGATGGCTGGGCGTCGAGATACAGGAAGTGACGCCTGACCTTGCACAATCATTCGGATTGCCGAAGCCCGAGGGCGCGCTGGTCGCGAGTGCGGACAAGGACGGCCCCGCGGGCAAGGGCGGAATCGAGCGCGGCGATATCGTGCTCAGCTTCAACGGCCATCCGGTTGACGACGAGCATGAGTTGCCGGCACTGGTCGCGCAGACGCCGATCAACAGCAGCGTGCCGGTCGAGGTCGTGCGCAACGGCAAGCACATGACGCTCGAGGTTACGATCGGCGAGCGCAAGGAACCCGAAGTGGCGTCGGCCAAGGCTGAGACGCCGGGCGGGAACTGGGGGATGCAGGTCGGCGATATCACGCCCGAGCTTGCGCAGCAGTTCCATCTCGAGGGCACCAAGGGCGTGGTGATTCAGAAGGTCGCGCCGGACAGTCCGTCGGCGGAGGCGGGCTTGCAGCCGGGCGATGTGGTCATGGAAATAAATCACGACAAAGTCGCGACGGTTGCGGATTTCGTCGCGAAGGCCAAAGCAGCGCAGGCCAACAAGACGCCGGCGCTCCTGCTGGTGGAGCGCGGCGGCGCGACGCTGTACACGGTGGTCAAGCCGGCCGAGGGCCAAGGCCAAGGCTGATCGAGCAATCAGTTATACGGATTGAACGCGCGGCGCATCGAGGAAGTCGATGCGCCGCGCTTGTTTTGATGCTAGGCGTTGAAGCTTGCGATGGAAGCCTCGCGAAAATTTGACGTCGTGATTGCAGCGCGGCCCGGCAGGACTGGCGACTGCGATGTTCCTTGTGAAGAATCGGCCAAGCCTGGCGGGTCGAATCGTCGCGATCGAGAAATCGGCGCATCCGCGGTTCAAGGTTTGCGCCGGCGGACTGATTCCAAAGACGATGCTCGCGCTCGACGAGCTTGGAATCGCGCTCGACGTGCCCGCCGTCGAAGTGATTCGAGGAGAAGCGGCAACTCCGGTGGGCAGCGTCGATCTGTCGCGCAACGGCGATGTACTCGCCACCGTGATTCGGCGCGACCAGTTCGACTCGATGCTGGCGCGCGCCGCGACCGAGGCAGGAATCGAAATCGCGCAACGCACTCGCGTGCTCGGCGTCACTCAGGATGCGGGCGGCGTGCGCGTCAGCACCGACGGTGGCATCTTCGAAGCGCAAGTCCTGGTTGGCGCTGATGGCTCGGGAAGCCGCGTGCGTCGCGCTGTATTCGGCGCACGCAAGGAAACGATCGGGCGCGCGCTGATGACGGACATCGCGGTCGATCCTGAGCGCACGCCCGAGTTTACTGAGAAGCGTTACCGGTTCGACTTCCGCTGCATCAGCGGCGGAATCAACGGTTACAGCTGGTCTTTTCCGTGCTTGATTGGCGGTGCGCCTCATCTGAACGTGGGCATCTACGATCAACGCTCACACGAATTCACGGAAGAAGGTGGCGAACACGCGCGGATGATCGCGGAACTCGTCGCTGCCTTTCCCGAACTTCCGCTCGACGGCTTGAAGCGCCACGCCGCGCGATGGCAATCGTTCCCGATTCGATGGTTCGACGCGCGTGACAGCTATGCTCGCGGACGCGTCATCCTTGCCGGTGATGCCGCGGGTGTCGATCCGCTGATAGGCGAGGGCATCTCGTGCTCGTTCGAGCATGGCAAGCTTGCCGCAAGAGCGATCTGCAAACTTCTAGACGGCAACAGCGCCGCGCTCGCGGCCTACAATCGCGAACTGCACGAAGGTGCGGTGGGGAAAAAACTTGGCAAGCTCGCGTTCGCGGCGCGTCATTTCTACGGGCCTCGCAGCCGACTCTTCTTCCGTATCGCGCGCATCAGCCGCCCCGCGCAGGAAATCGGCGTCGATTGGTACAACGGCGCGCGGCATCTCGACGAGCTGCCGACCCGGCGGCTGATCGCGCGATGGGCGCGTGCGGTTCTATTAGGTGACCCTGTGCGGTAGCATCTCCGGTGTCGCTTGGTGGAGGGGTTGCGAGATGGCGGATCGAGTACGAGCGGCGTCGTCGCGAAGGGGCGTGGGGAAGCGGCGGCCGGTGAAAAGGAAACGGATGCGGCGGCTGGGAATCCTCGGGCTGGCCGCGCTCACGGCATTGATCCTGGGATTTTTGGCGAAGAGAATCATGATCCCGTCGGCCGTCCATTACATCGCGTATCGCGCGCCCGATCAGCCGCAGCCCGCGGGAGATGCAAATCCGCCTGCCGCTTCAGAAGGGCAGGGCGACGCCGGCGGCTCCGAAAATCTGACACCCAGCGATCGCAGTCAGCTCGACGCGATCATCAAGCGCAAGGCCAAGTGACGAAGATTTAGATGGCGGGCTCGATGCAAATAGCGGATGACATGGGCTTTCGCGTCGAGCTCGAGCGCCCGCCGTCGCGAATCGTGTCGCTGGTGCCGAGTTGGACGGAGACGTTGTTCGCGCTCGGTTTCAGCTCCGAAGTCGTGGGCATCACGAAATTCTGTGTCGAGCCGGTGGCGGCGGTTGCGTCGATTCCAAAGGTCGGCGGAACCAAGAATCCCGACATTGCCGCTATCGTGAAGCTCGAGCCCGATCTGGTGATCGCCAACGCCGAGGAGAACCGGCGCGAGGACGTCGAGCGGCTCCGTGCGGCGAACATCCCGGTGTTCACGACGTATCCGCGTACGGTGCCCGGCGCGGTCGAGTCGATTCTGCGATTGGGCCGCGTGCTGAACCGCGAGGCCGAGGCTGCCACACTGGCAAAGGAGATCACGCTGAGCGTGAGCGGTATCGAGGCCGCGCTCGGCGTATGGAGCAAGCTGCGGCTCCGGGTTTTCTGCCCGATATGGAAGAAGCCGTGGATGTCGTTCAACGCCGACACCTATGCCCATGACGTGCTGCGGATGCTCGGCTACAACAATATCTTTGCGTCCGCGGGCGAGCGGTATCCCGTCACGACGCTCGAGAACGCGGTCGAACTCCGTCCCGATATCGTGATACTTCCCGACGAGCCGTATGAATTCGACGAATCCAACGTCTCCGAGCTGAAGCCGCTTTTGCCGCCCGCGCTCAGTCGTCGCGTGTTGATAGTCAGTGGCCGCGACCTTCACTGGTACGGCGTTCACATGGTGGGGGGGCTCAAGTCGCTGGCGGAAAGAATGGCGCGAGTGCGCGCAGCGGTCCTATAATTGGGCCGGGCGTAAGGACGCGATGAGATCGGTCGAGCAGAATGGGAGATTGGTATGATCCCGAAAATCAGCATAGCAGCCGCTTTTTTTCTGATGACGGCGCCGCCGATGGCGTGCGCGTCAACTCGCGACGCTGCCGGTCGCGCGCCGCTAACCCGCCACGCTCAAAGGTCGGCGCTGGACATGGTTCTCGCGCAGGACGACTCACCCAGCATGGGCACTACCAACAACGACAGCGACAACGATAGCAGCGACAACGACAACGATTCCGACAGCGCCGATGACAATCAGAACGCCGACGGCAATCAGACCGATCAAAACGCCGCCGGCGACGATCAGCCGATTCCACCGACGGTCCTCGGCGCGCCCGACAGCGATTCCGGCGACGCGCAGCAGCCGTCACAGACAAATTCATATCCGCAGCCGGCGAACCCATATCAATAGGCTCGCTCGACTCGCGCACCTACTTTTTCGATAGTTCTTCCGGGGTATCGACGATGCCTGCACCACTCGATGGAATCAAAGTTCTCGATCTGACCAAGCTGGCGCCGGGGCCTTTCTGCACGATGATCCTCGCAGACCTTGGCGCTGAGGTGATCAGAATCGAGGAGCCGGGTCCTCCAACCGGAAGACGTGCGCAGCAGGCCGGCGCAGCCGGTACGCGTCCGGCGGGCAACAGCTTCAACAGCTCGCCCTACAACGCGCTGGCGCGCAACAAGAAGTCGATCGGGATCAATCTCAAGAGCGGCATGGGCAAGGAAATCTATACTCGTCTCGCTCAGCGCGCCGACGTGATCGTCGAGGAGTACCGGCCGGGCGTCGCCAAGCGGCTCGGGATCGATTACGAGAAGCTGGCGTCGCGCAACCCGCGGCTGATCTATTGCGCCATCACCGGCTTCGGACAGACCGGTCCGTATCGCGACCTGGTCGGCCACGACATCAACTACATCGCGACCGCGGGCGTGTTGTCGATGTTTGGGCGCCCGGCCAGCCGCCGACGATTCCGCACAACGTGGTTGCGGACTACGCCGGCGGCGGGATGCATGGCGCGATCGGAGTGCTCGCGGCGCTAGTCGCGCGCAATCAGACCGGACGCGGGCAATACATCGACATCTCAATGATGGACGGCAGCCTGGCGCTGCTGGCGCAGGCGTTCTCGACATTTTTCGCCAACGGCAAACTGCCCAGGCGCGGTGAGACGATCAACGACGGCGGGATTCCAAACTACAACGTCTATCTGACCAAGGACGACAAATACATTACGATCGCGGCGATCGAGCCGTGGTTCTTCGCCAACCTCTGTCGCGCGCTCGGCCGCGAGGATTTTATTCCTCACGAATACGATTCCAGCAAACGCGCGGAAATAGCCCGCGTGTTCACCGAGACCTTCAAGACCAAAACGCGCGATGAGTGGTTCGAGATCCTGAGCAAGAGCGACATCTGCGTCGGCCGGATGCTCACGCTCGACGAGGTACCGAACGATCCGCAGGTGCTCGCGCGCAACATGATCGTCGAGGTCGAAGGCGACGGCGGCAGGAAGTTCAAGCAGGTCGGCATCTCGGCGAAGTTCTCGGACACTCCTGCATCGATAAGGTCGCTCGCGCCGAAACTGGGGCAGCACACCGACGAAATCCTCGGCGAGCTGGGCTACAGCAAGGAAGATCTCGATCGCTGGCGCGAGTCGGGCGCGATCAAGTAGCGCGTTATCGAGCGCGCCGCCAATGCGCATCTTCAATCGTATCGCGCGCTCCGCGTGAGACGATCGCGAGAGACCTCTCCATTCCGGGAAATACCTGTCGCGCCTGACTGACCGGACGCTCCGTACCAGTTCTTGCAGAGGTTGGCGGCAAGCGGTAACTCCCGATCAGGAAGGAAGTTGCGATGGCAAATCCAATTCCGCGATCGCTGTCGCACGGCTCGGCCACGGACAGCGAGCCTACCCAGGCCGGCAAGTGGCTAGTCGCCGCGTCAGTGATGATCGGTACCTTCCTGTCGGTCATGGACGCGACGGTGGTCAACGTCGCGATGCCGCACATGATGGGCAGCTTCGGCCAGGACCTGCTGACTATCACCTGGGTTTCGACCGCCTACAGCATCGCCGAGATCATCATGATCACGATGTCGGCGTGGATGACGACGCTGCTCGGCCGCAAGCGCCTGTTCCTCGCGTCGATGATCTTGTTCACTGTCGGATCGGTATTGGCGGGCACCTCGAAGACGCTCACCCAGATGATTTTTTATCGGGTTGTGCAGGGCATCGGCGGCGGCAGCCTGATGCCATGCTCGCAGGCAATTGCGCGCGAGACCTTTCCGCCGGCCGAGCAGGGCATGGCGATGGCGATCTACAGCATGGGCGTTGTGCTCGCACCGGCGATCGGGCCGGTGATCGGAGGATGGCTGGTTGACAATTACGGCTGGCAGTGGGTCTTCTATATCAACGTCCCGTTCTGCATCGTCGGCCTGATGATGGTCAGCACTTTTGTGCATGACCCGTCGTACCTGAAGCGCGGCGTCGCCCGCATCGACTGGACCGGAATCGGCCTGCTCACCGTCGGACTCACGATGATGCAAGTGGTCCTCGAACGCGGCGAAGAGGTCAACTGGTTCTCCAACCACTGGATCGTTATCGGTACCGTTGTAGCTTCAGCCTCCATCGTCGCCCTGGTGGTGTGGGAGCTCTACAACGACGAACCGGTAATTAACTTTCGCTTGTTTCGCAACGTCCCGCTCAGCGCGGGTTCGGGCCTCGGGATGGTCGTTGGCTTTGCGCTCTTTGGATCCAGTTTCCTGCTGCCGCAGTTTACCGAGACCCTGCTCAATTACCCGGCGTACCAGGCGGGAATGGTTCTGATGCCCCGCGCGGTCGCGATGCTGCTGACGATGCCGCTGGTCGGACGCCTCTACAATCACGTGAGTCCGCGCATTCTGATTGCCGTGGGCATAGTTGCTCTGGTCGTGGGTTACTGGGAGCTAAGTCAGTTCACCCTCACGGTCAGCTTCGCCAATTTCTTGCCGATCCTGGTGATGACCGGTATTGGAATGGGCGCTGCGATGGTGACGATGAGTACGGTGTCGCTGAGCACGATCAATCGCTCGCAGATGACCGGCGCATCCAGCTTGTTCACTCTGTCGCGGCGCGTTTCAGGCAATATCGCGTACGCGACGCTGGCGACCCTGCTCGCGCGCCGCTCGCAGGTTCATCGCTCGGAGCTGATCAGCGCAGTCGGTGGCACCAATCCCGTGTTCCGCTCGGCCGACGCACAGTATCGAAGTCTACTCAGCGGTTATGGAATCGCTTCGACGCCCAGCCGGCGACCGGACCTCGCGATGCTCGACGGAATGGTCAATCGACAGGCGACGATGATGGCCTACAACGATTGTTTTTGGCTGATGGCGGTGATGCTGGTCGCTGTGCTGCCCTTCTTGTTCCTGCTGCCCAAAACCGGAGTCTCGCAGGAAGCGGAGGCAATCCTCGAGTGATCTGCTGCTGCGGAAGCTTCGTCGATCGCCTGTTTGCGGAGACCGAAATACAGCGCGATCGCGCGATCGGCCTCAAACAGGTGATACGACGCGATATCCGGATTGTTGCGCTGTTGGCTGGCGAGCATCCGCATGTCCTGACGCGTGAACACCAGCTCGAGGTCGAACTTGGCGGCGAGGCGCGCAACGATTCTGCCGCCGAGCCATCCTGGAATGTAACTCTGTCCGTAGCGCGCCCAGAGCCAGGTATGGTCGCGATCGATCGGCGTCGCGCTGGCGATGAACTGGATTCCTTTGGCGACCGTAATCGTTGCGAGCGTCGGCAAACACATCGCGGAGGTGAAACTGTAAGTCGGCCGCATCCAGCCGGGTCGCTCGTGATGGAGCGAGACTTTCAGTCGAATCACAGCGCCGTCGAGTTTCGCCGCCTGCATCTCGACGCGCGTCCCCGCTCGGGGAATCGTCGCGCGATGAACGAACGGAATGTGATGGATGTCGCCGAGGTTCTCCATCACGCGCAGGTATGACACCGGATAGTCGCGCTGCACGATGCTGGTTCGCGGCCCCGGTTCCGGCGCTTCGGGAATCCAGGGAACTTCCGCCGCGGGTTCCGAATCGCCGTACCAATACCAGATGAGACCATGCGCCTCGCGGACCTGACGCGTCGGCAAATCGAAGCCTCGCGGTATCGGCTCGCCTTCGCCGTTAGCGGGGATCAGGACGCATTGGCCGGCGGAATCGAAACGCAGTCCGTGAAATGGACATTCCAGGCAGCCGTCTCGGATCCATCCCAGGCTTAGTTGCGCCGCGCGATGAGGGCAGCGGTCGGTCGTGCAGACGGCGCTGCCACTACCGTCGCGCCACAGCACGAGTTGCTCGCCGAGGCGGGTGATGCCGACGGGTTTGCGACGTTTCAATTCGGAACTGTCGAAGATCGGGTACCACTGATTCGGAATAAATTCGTCAGGAGTCATGGCTCCTCCCCGGATATTGTGTCGCCGCGAGCGAATAAACCTCGCATCGCGATCGCGGTGCCGCGCCGGATTTCCTTGCGCACCATTTCGTCACTGATTTGGTCGTTCATCAGATATGCGGTCATCCACGTAAAGCAGACTCCGTAGAGGACCGTCGCCGCCGGCAGGGGTTCTATGTCGGATGCGAGCACGCCGTTGCCGCGATACTGCTCGAGCAGCGATGCGAGTTGTGAAACCAGCTGCGCGTCGCCTTCAAAGAGCCGCTTCCCAACTACCCCAGGATCCGCAATTGCGGCGCCGAAAAGTTCGCGCCACAGGCGGCGATCTTCGCGGGTAAAATCTTCGAGAAAAATCTCGGTGAATGCGGTCGCGGCCGCTACCGGATCGTCCGGGGGGTCGTCGAGGATCTTCCGTCCGCGCGTTAGCAGAGATTCCGACTCGCGTCTAACGATTGCGAGCAGCAGGGCGGACTTGGACGGAAAGTAGTTGTAGATTGTGCCGACCGCCAGGCCGGCGCGGGCCGCCACGTCCTCCATCGCGACTTCGGCAAAGCCCTTTTTGGCGAACAGCCGTTCGGCTGCTTTGACGATACGACGTTCGCGTTCCCGTTTCTGGCGGTGGCGGAGGCCAGGAGATTGCTGCACTGCGGGAACTGAATCCATTCATTATTTATATTGACACCCGTTCAGTGAGTCTGTCAACAAACATGAATTGATTCATATTCATGCCGAACGGCGACGCGTTGCCCGCGACATCGAATCACGGTTAAGATTCAGCTATGCCACCGCCATCTCCGATGTTCATGCGCGGGCCCCACGATCCGATTCGGATCGAACGCGCCGAGGGTCCATGGCTTTACGCCTCCGACGGCAACAAGATCCTCGACGCGGGCGGCGGCGCCGTGGTGGTGAATATCGGGCAGGGGCGGCGCGAAATCGCCGAGGTCGCGGCGCGCACGATCGCCAATCTCGATTACATTGTGCCGGTGTGGACTTCGCCCGAGCGCGAGAAGCTCGTCGATCGTCTGACGCGATGGACTCCGCCGGGGCTCACGCGGTTCTTTTTCACCAGCGGTGGATCGGAGTCGGTCGAAGCGGCTCTGAAGTTCGCGATTCTCTACCACAAGGCTCGCGGCAAACAATCGAAGAGCAAAGTCATCGGGCGCCGCTTCTCGTATCACGGCAACACGATCGCGGCGTTGTCGGCGGGCGGAAGCGGGCGGCGCGCGGACTACGAACATATTCTGCTCGACTGGCCGAAGATCGATCCGACGTACTGCTACCGCTGCCCGTGGGGCAAAACCTATCCGTCATGTGAGATCGACTGCGCGACGACGCTCGAAAAAGAGATCCTCAAGCACGGCCCCGACTCGATCGCGGCGTTTATCGCGGAACCGATGATGGGTTCGAGCGGCGGCGTGGTCGCGCCTGTCAAAGAGTACTGGCCGAAGATTCGCGAGATCTGCACGCGCTATGACGTGCTGCTGATTGCCGACGAAGTGATGACCGGCTTTGGCCGCACCGGCAGGCGCTTCGGCGTCGATCATTGGGACGTGGTGCCGGACATCCTGGTCGGTGGCAAGGGACTCACTGGCGGTTACATGCCGATGGGAATGATCGCGGTCAAGGAATCCTTGGTCGAGGAAGTCGAGCAGGCCAAGGCCGAGTTCATGTTCTACACCTACAGCTCGCATCCCGTCGCGTGCGCGGTCGCCGACGAAGTGCTGGCCATCATGGAGCGCGAGCGGCTCGTGGAGCGCTCGGCAGAGGTCGGCGCGCGTCTCGGCGCGAGCTTGAAGGAAGAACTGTCGGGGCATCCGATGGTCGGCGACATCCGCGGCACCGGGATGTTCTGGGGGATCGAGCTGGTTCAAGACAAGGCGACCCGCATGCCGTTTGCGCCTGAAAAGAAAGTCACTAATCGTGTGCTCGGTGCGTCGGTGCGCAAGGGGATGTTCTTTTATCCGGCGACCGGGATGGCGGGCAAGGCGGGTGGCGACGCGATGATGATCACGCCGCCGTTCATCATCGGTGACGCGGAGATCGAATTCATCACTCGCACGGCACGAGCGGCACTCGACGAGATCCAGCCTAACCTGTAGCGTTTGCGCAGTACGTCTTAGGAGAGACCGGCACATGGCCGATAGCATCATCGGGCCGACTTCGCATTACTTTTATTCGCAGCGCCTGAAACTGCACTACGTGGATTGGGGCAATCCCGACAAGCCGCTGCTCGTGCTGGTGCATGGCGGCCGCGACCATTGCCGCAACTGGGATTGGGTCGCGCTCGATCTGCGCCGGCATTTTCACATCATCGCGCCCGACCTTCGCGGCCACGGCGACTCCGACTGGGCCGTGGGCAGCGGCTATTCGATGATCGACTACGTGCTCGATTTGTCGCAGCTCATGAACGCGGTTTCGAGCGAGCCGGCGACGCTCATCGGCCACTCGCTCGGCGGCGGAATCGTTCTGCAATACACCGGCACGCATCCCGACGCCGTCAAGCGCGTCGTTTCGATCGAGGGGATGGGTCCGCCGCCTGGAATGATCAAGGACACTCCCGCCTACGAGCGCATGAATAACTGGATCGGCCAGATGCAGACCCTGGCGCGGCGCAAGGTGCGCGAGTACGCGTCGATCGAAGAGGCGCTCGCCCGCATGCGCGAGGCCAACCCGCATCTCAGTCGCGAGCAGGCGCGCCATCTCACGATTTGGGGAATCCGCCGCAACGAAAACGGCACCTACTCGTGGAAATTCGACAACTACGTTCACGCAACGTCGCCCTACATGTTCAACAACCGCGACGCGCGCGAAATCTGGGGACGCATCACCTGCCCGACGCTGCTGATTCGCGGCACGGAATCGTGGGCGGGCGATTGGGTCAAGGACGGGCGCATCCAGGCGTTCAAGAACGCGGAGTCGGTGACCGTCAACAAGGCGGGCCACTGGGTACATCACGATCGCCTCGATGAATTCCTGGCAGTGACGCATCGCTTCCTTGGCGTTTAGCGGCATCGGCGGATAGCACTTCCATGCGACGACCTTCGCTCTCGCTGCGCAGCGACCAATTCGAATACGTCCAGTTGATTCTGATCGCAGTGACCGTCGGCATCCTCGCAGCGCTCGGAAATCTTGGCTTTCGCCAACTGATCGAATTTTTCTCGTGGCTGTTTCGTGTCGTCGAGTGGAGCGCGCTCGGAATCGGCCTCGGTGGAGCGCATCGCGCGCTGATTCCCGTGATCCTCTTGAGCGGCGGCGTCGCGATTCTGCTGCTTGACCGGATTTTTCCCGGAGACGTGCTCGGTTACGGTTTTCCGAATTTCCTGGAGATGGTGAACCTCGGCACCGCGCGCCTCAAGCGTCGCTGGATTTTCGTCAAGGCTGCCGGCGCCGCGATTTCACTAGGCGCAGGCGCGTCGGTCGGACGTGAAGGCCCGATCGCGCAAGTGGGAGGTGCGATCGGCTCGACGGTCGCACAGCTCCGAAAGCTGTCGCCCGATCGCGCCAAGGTGCTGGTCGCGGCCGGCGCGGGCGCGGGTATCGCGACGACCTTCAACGCGCCCATCGGCGGCCTGATGTTCGCGCAGGAAATCGTCCTGCTCGGCCACACCGAAATCGCCAATCTCACCTTGCTGATCATCGCGACTTTCACCGCCGTGATCACCTCACGCGCGATCGTCGGCAACGCCTCTGTCTTCGTGGTGCCCGAATTTGTCCTGCGCAGCTACTGGGAGATGGCGACGTATGCGCTCATGGGCGCCGGGCTCGGCGTTCTCGCCGCCGGCTACATCCGGTTCTTCAACGCAACCGAGGCGTGGTTTCGCCGGCTGAATCTCCCGATTTGGGTCAAGCTCGAGGTGGGACTTGCGGTGGTGGGCGTGATCGCGATCTGGCTCCCGCAAAATCTGTCCGACGGATACCCGGTGATCAACGGCGCGATGGCGGGTGAGTTCGGCATCGGGATGCTGGCAGCGATGACCTGCGCGAAATTCTTCGCCAGCAGCGTGTCGCTCGGATGCGGCGCGCCGGGCGGCTCCTTCGGCCCGACGTTTTTCATCGGCACGATGGCGGGCGGCTTGTTCCAGCGCGTATCGGCGATGGCGATTCCGCATCTGACCGGCCCGCGCGGATCGTACGCGCTGGTCGGGCTCGGCGCGTTTTTGGCCGGGACCACGCATGCACCGCTGACGGCGCTGTTCCTGCTCTGGGAGATGACGCACAGCGACACTATCGCGTTGCCTTCGATGATCGCGACCATCACGGCGCTGGTCGTCGCCCGCGCGATCGAAACCGAATCCATCGACGAGTTCCGCCTCGCGCGCCAGGGTAAGACGCTGCAAATAGGCAGCGAGCGGCTGGCGCTCACTCTCATACCGGTGAGCGCAGTCGTGACCCGGAACGTCACGATCGTGAGCGAGAACACTTCCTTGTCGGAGGTGCTCCGCACCGCCGGCGAGACCGCACAGTCCACGTTGCCAGTAGTCAACAGTGACGGCGAACTCGCCGGGACGATCGTTGTGCGAGATTTGTTGACCATGATCAGTGGAGGACAGGAGCTCGGCCCGCTCGTCAACGCATTCGACATCTGCAATGCGCATGGTCCGACAGTGTCGCTCGATGCGAACCTCGACGAGGCGAGTCAGTTGATGGAGCATGATGGCCTCGATGAGATTCCGGTGATCGACCGCGCCACGCGGCGGTTCCTCGGCCTCGTCACCAGCCGGCAAGTCGCGCAAGCGCTGAACCGCGTGACGGTTTCTCTCTCGACGCTGGCGACGCGCGACCCGAACATTTATTGGGCAACCGGTTATCGCGTGACGCGCGTTTCGGTTCCCGCCAACGCGGCGGGAAAGACCGTGCGCCAACTCGACGCCCGCGCCCGCTTCAGCGTCACAGTGCTGGCCGTTCAGGACGCGGGCAACCCGCAGGGTGAATTTACGCCGATCTCGCCCGATCGCCCGCTGAAAGCAGGCGACGAGCTGATAGCGGCGGGGCGTCCACAAGACATCCGGCAGTTCACGCACGAGTTGGAGAACGCGGTGGCGGTCGCCGCTTCGGCTCAGGTTGGCTCGAAGAAGGTATAGGGGCGCGCGCGTCCGGCGCGGATTTCCGCGCACATCTGCTCGACCGTCTTGACCTCGCGCTCGAACTCCGTCGCGACTGTCATGAACCATTTCGCCGTCGCGAAATGCGCGTCGCTGCCCCCGACCGCCGTCAGCCCGAGCTTCAGCGCCGCGTCTTCTGCGCGCCGATTCTCCTCGGCTGAGTTCTGGCCGTTCAGCACTTCGACCGCGCCGAGCGCCGCGCCGTGACGGCTCAGTAGCGCGTCGAGCCGCGACCCATAGCCGGAGTCGCGAAACGGATGCGCCGGTATTGCGACGCCGCCCTCATGATGCAGGACTTCGATCAGGCTGTCGCTTTTGAGCATCCGCGCCGTCAGATCGAATCGCCGCGTCACTTCGTCGTTCACGCCGAACAGGAGCAGATGACCAAGGTCGGTGTCGGTCTCGATTCCTTTGAAGATTGCGATTTCAAATCGCTCCGCGAGTTCCGCGTACAGCCGTCCGACTTCGCCGTCACCGGGGAACAGGCGATGCTCGGTGAAGCAAATCGCGCCGAGTGCGCGGCCGGAGCGCTTCACGAATTCGAGATACTGCTCCGGCGCGACGTTCGAGTCGGCGGAAAGCCTGGTGTGGACGTGCAGATCGGCGATCATGAAGTCGATGCTACGGCTCGGCGAAGGTATCGCGCACCTGGATGTGATCCTCGATCGAGAAAATTCGCGCGAACATGAAAATCTGCGTCTGCACCATCAGACGATCCGCTTCGGTCGGCACCGTGCCCCACAGGACGATCGTGTCGCCCTCCATTTTGAAATGCACCGAGCCGTAACCCTGCGCGTCGAGCGCCTGGCGCAGCGCGACCTCGCGCGGTGCAGTATGCGCTGGTTCGGGCGCATCGGGCGCGCCGCCATCGGGCACCGACGGCACCGAGCCATAGTCGGGTCCGGGTCCGGTATCGCCGTCGGAAGGCTGCGGTTGCGATGAATGGAAAATCAGGTACCCGATCAGAAAAAATCCACCGACCACTAGCGTCATCAGTCGCGCGGGATGCCGCCGGCGGCGGCGCTCATGAAAAATCGGACCCGGAAAATCACCAGGTGAGGCAACGTCGTCGAGCACGATCGTCTGCGCCTCAGGCGTCGCGCCGCGATCCACCGCCGACAATCGTCCCGTCACGTCCGCGGCGCAGAACGAGCAGAAGTTCGAATCGGCCGGAATGCTACGGCCGCATCGCGGACACTCAGTATCGATCGCATTGCTCAGCATCGTCGGCGCCGACGCATGCTGCTCTCTCGACCTCATGCCGCCCAGCGGTAGTTTGAGTTGCGGACGCGACGACGCCACGGTTGACGAACTGCGCTGCGGTATCGTTATCGGCGTCCCCGACTTGATCGCCAGCAGCCGCTGCCTGAATTCCGCGGCGTCGGCCATGCGCAAGGCAACGTCGTACTTGAGCGCCTGATCGACCAGCTCGCACAGCGCGGGAGTGATGTCAGGGCAGAGCGAATGCAACGGTGGAAAACTGAACGGCGGTTCGAGCGCGGGGTCACGGCCCGACAGCGCGTGATGCATCGTGGCGCCCAGGGCGTACAGGTCAGAGCGGAATTCGACCTTGCCGCGATATTGCTCCGGCGGCGCGTAGCCCTGCGTACCGATCATCGTGGCGTTGCTGAGCGGCTGGAATAGTCGTGCGATTCCGAAGTCAATCAGCTTCACCTGCTCCGACGGCGTCAGCATCACGTTCGACGGCTTCAGGTCGCGATAGATAACCGGCGGTTCGAGGTTGTGCAGGTATTCGAGTGTGTCGAGCACCTGCAGCGCCACGTCGGTCACCTCGCCCTCGGGCAGCTTGCCGCCCGCGCCTCTGAGTTTCTCTTCGAGCGTGATCCCGTCGATGAACTCCATGACGAGATAGTGATGGTTCTGGTCGCTGAAGCGATCGAACACGCGCGGGATATGTTCGTTGCTGAGTTGCGCCAGCATGTCGGCCTCACGCTGAAACGCGGCGATGGCCTGCTTCTGCGTGTCGGGACTGGTGAAGCTGTCAACCATCTCGGCCAGCGCGCACGGCCGCGCCGCCAGCCGCAAGTCCTCGGCCAGGTAGACGAGCTTCATCCCGCCCCCGCCAAGCGGCTTCATCACGCGGTAACGTCCGCCGACGATTGTGTTGGGCGCAATCATGCCTACGCTAAGAATCTAACCATTACTTCAATTCTGTGGCAGCCGGCGCGTGTCCCCATCTTCATCGCGCGATCCTGTCTTCGCGGAGCGTGTCGGAGAAGGCGGCGTTTGCAGCGCATATGAGATGAATCAAGACGCCGAACGGTGCGCCCATCTCGTACGCCATCGACACGCCGAAAAACCACAAAATTCCCTTGAACGGTCTGCCGCGGTAGATATGGCCGACGCCCGGGACGATGCTCAACACGAGCGCCAGCACCGGGTTGAATCCGTTTCTGTGCAACAGCGGGAACCGGGTGACCGGCGCGCCGCACGATTTGCAGAAACTCGCCTCGGCGACCACGATCGGCGCACCGCATCGCGAACAGAACCTCGGCTTTTCGAAGTCCGCTTCAGCCACGGAAAGTAAACTGCGCGTCGCCGACCCGGATGATTTCGCCGTCGCCGACGCGCGTCGGCTCGGTCACGCGCCGACTGCCGACGAACGTCCCGTTCTGGCTGTTGAGGTCGCGCACCACGAACGTGCTGTTGGAATTCTCGATGCTCGCGTGATGCCGTGAGACCGACGAGTGGCTGACGACGATTTCGTTGTCGAGCGCGCGCCCGATCCGCGTAACCGAGCCGGTGTGGACGGGGTAGGGCTGCCCCGACGCGTCGATCAAGCTCGGCCCGTCAACCTTGACGTTCGCCCCTGCCAGCCGCGTGGCGATGTGCGCGGGATTCACCGCATCCGCCGCCAGCGACGCCTGTTGCCGCGCGGCCGTCGAGGTTCCGCGCAGATGGAACATCATCTCGTAGCCGCCGATATTGACTCGATCGCCGTCGTGCAGGTCAACGCTTTCGATTCGCTTGCCGTTGACAAAGGTGCCTTCCTGCACCGCGAGATTCCTGATCACGTAATCGGCCCCGCGTCGTTCAATCACCGCGTGCCGCTGCTGCACCGAGGGATCGCCGAACAGGCCGACCGGATTTTCCTCGGCGCGCCCAATCGTCGCGCGCGCTCCCTCGATCCGGTACTGGCGTCCGCGCAGCCGTCCCTGCTCGACCGTGACCCACGCGGCCTTGGTCAGCTCCTGCACGAGTCCAATGAACAATCCAATCGCTAGGCCGGTGACCGCTTCGCCGAAGAAGCGCGATGCCAGTCCGCCGCCGACGATTGCGCCGATCAAATCGAACGCGATTCCGCCGACCGCGCCGCCGAGCAGTCCGCCCACAGCGCCCTTGGGCACGTTATCCATCGTGAGAGTCGCCAAACCCACGCCAGCGCCCACCAGCGCTCCGTCGATTGCCCATCCCAGCAGCCGCGCGATGACGAGAGTTATGACCGAACCCGAAACCAGCTGGCCATCCGGGTTGAAGCCGACGCCGCCCGCCTGCAGGACAGCGTTGAATACGTAGTTTCCGAGATAAGTGGAGAGAAACGAGAGCGCAAAACAGATCGCGAAGCCGCGCATGAAACGCCGCTGCGCCTCCGGCGTCAAGCGAACGTCTGACGTATCCACGGCCGTGATGAACGCGCCAATCGCACCCGCGGCTATCGCCGCCGACAGGTAGTACGCAATCGTATCGCCGGTCGTCTGCGCCTCGCCAAGGTGAGAGTTATGCGATGCCAGCTCGACCGGCAGCCATCCGATCGCGCCGCCACACAGGCCGGCCAGAGCTTTGAACGTCAGTTCGCGCCGGTTAAGAGATTCGCTTTTGAGTAGAGCTAGAGGTGAATCCACGGCACCCTCGGCACATGCATCCTGCTTCTAAGATATAATAGCCCGCAGCCGCGCGCTGGAAAACGCTCTTCGCGAACGGCATGCAATCGGCGGACTGCGGCCCTTGTATTGCCCGCGTTCGGCGAAAACAGGCATCATCCCGGTGTCATGAGCACTGAAAACCTGGTCTCTGAAAAATTCGGCCCCTTGCAGGGCGTGAAGATCGTCTCGACCGGGACGTTGATCGCGCAGCCGTTCGCCGCCGAACTGGCCGCCGAGATGGGCGCGGAAGTCATCCAGATCGAACGGCCGGGAATTGGCGACGTCGGATGGCGCAACATCGGGATCAGGCTCAAAACCAAAGACGGCAACGCCGCCGTCGCGACCACCTGGATCCAGGAACGGCGCAACGTCTTCTGCATCTCGCTGGACTTATCGAAGCCGCGCGGCCGCGAACTTTTTCTCAAGCTCATCGCGCGTGCCGACATCTGGATGGAAAGCTCGAAGCCCGGCACTTACCGCAAGTGGGACCTCGACGATGCCGCGATCTGGAAGGTCAATCCCAAGCTGGTGATCGCTCACGTCTCGGGCTTCGGCCAGAGCGGCGACCCCGACTACGTCCATCGCGCGTCATACGACGTAGTCGGGCAGGCGGTCGGCGGCATGATGAGCCAGACCGGCTTTCCCGACCCGACACCGCCGACGCGCGCCGCGCCGTGGACCGGCGACTACATCACCGCGCTGTTCGCGATGTGGTCGTCGCTGGCCGGCCTCACTTACGCGCGCGCAACCGGAAAAGGCCAGTCGATCAACGTCGCTCAGTACGAGGCGATTCACAAAACGCTGGGCGGCACGATGGTTGAATACTTCCAGAACGGCATCGTTCGCGAGCGCTCCGGAAATCGCGCGCAGGGCTTTCAGCCGCTCGACACGTTTCAAGCGTCCGACGGATGGGTCGTGATGGGCGCGATCGGCAACGTCTATTCGCGAATGCTGCGCGTGATTGGGCTCGATCCCGCCGACCCGAAATGGGAAACGGCGCGCACCCAACTCGAATCGATCGAAGGAATCGAGTTCGATGCGATCCTTCGCGGATGGATTTCCGAGCGCACCGTGAAAGACGTTGTGACGGCGATGGCGGCCGGCAACGTGCCGTGCTCGCCGATCATGACGAGCAAGGACATCGCCGAAGACCCGCAATACCGCGCTCGCGGTATGCACGTCGAATGGGAAGACGAGCAGGTCGGCAAGGTGAAAGGTATCGGCGTCGCCCCAAAGTTCTCGGTGACGCCGGGAAAAATCGTGCGCGGCTCGGTGCCGCTAGGCCACGACAACGACCGCGTCTATCGGGAGATGCTCGGTGTTAGCGCCGCCGAACTCGAGCTGCTCCGCCGCGACAAAGTGATCTAGTTCGCGACCTTCGCCATGAAAGTCTCGACCGATCTGCCAAACGCTTTCTCGTCCGCATAGCGACCCAGGTCCAGGATGAAATAAGTCGCGCCGGCTTCCTTCTCGGCGGCCACCTTCGCGCGCGCTGCGGCGGTGTCATCGAGCCTGAATCCTCGACGCACGATGATCTCAGCAGGTTGGCGTCCCGCCGCACGCGCCCGTGCATTCAATTCTTCAACTTTTGCCTTAAGTTCCGCCGCCGGCAGCATCGGATGCCACCCGTCGCCGAACTTCAGTGCGCGATTCATCGCAGCCGGCCCGTTGCCGCCAATCCAGATAGGCGGGCGCTTGGGCCTCGGCAGAAATACAAACGATGGGAACTTCACCAACGGACTGTCGAAGGCGCCGGGGACGTCGGCGCTGAACAGATGATGAATCACGCTCAGCGTCTCATCGGTAATCGCGCCGCGTTTGCGAAACTCGGCACCCAGCGCTGCGAACTCCGGCTTCATCCAGCCGACGCCGACGCCGAGAATCATTCGCTCGCCCGAAAGTTCCTGGATCGTCGCGACCTGCTTCGCAGTCAACACGGCGGGCCGATAGGGCACGACCAGCACCGAAACGCCGAGCCGGATTTTCTCGGTCGCGCCGGCGATGAAGGCCAGCGTCGCGAGCACGTCGAGATAGCGGCCGCCACTACCTTCGGTCTGGTCGGGCGGAATACACAAATGGTCGGAGACGAAGAGCGCATCGAAGCCGGCCTGCTCCGCGATTCGTGCGCATGCGCGAATCGTCGCGCGGTTGGATTGCGGACCCATGTTGCGGATTGCGACTGCGAATTTCATTGTTGTTTCTCCGGCGATATCACTGCCACGGAAAAAAGACTGGCAAGCGCGCGCGCATCCAGTCAAACTACTCGGCCACTGGAGGCGATAGACGCGTGGGCCGTCCATCCGCGAAGCAGCGCAAGCCTTACAATCCCGACGCGATCCTCAACGTCGCCGTGCGCGTGTTCCGCGAGCGCGGCTACGACGGCAGCACGCTCGACAACGTCGCGCGCGCGGCTGGCATCACCAAGGCCAGCATCTACTATCACGTACGCGGCAAGGAAGAGCTGCTGGCGCGCGGCGTCGGCCGCGCGCTCGACGCGCTGTTCGCCGTGCTCGACGAGCGGCCCGCAAAGCGGGGCCGCGCCGCGGCGCGTCTCAGATACATCGTACATCGCACGATCGAGGCCACCGTCGATCAATTGCCCGAGGTGGCGCTGCTGCTGCGCGTCCGCGGCAATACTGCCGTCGAACGGCGCATCATGGAACGAAGGCGCGCGTTCGACCATCTGATTGCGCGATTGATGCGCAATGCGCAGCGCCAGGGCGATCTGCGCGCCAACGTCGAGCCGCGGCTCGCGACGCGCCTGCTGTTCGGGATGCTCAATTCGGTAACGGAATGGTACCGCCCCGGCGGCGACCTGGACGCACCCGAAATAGCGGAGGCGATATTCCGGATGGCATTCGAGGGGATGGAGCAGGGCGCCCACCACCGCGTTTTGACAAATCAACCAAATGGTAGGTAAATTAGATCAGGAGACAAAACGCGATGAACGAATTCGAAATCCCGGAGGGCGGCCTGGTCGAGGCGCCTGCCGTTGCGCAACCGAATATCTTTCCCATCGAATGGCGATGCGAGACGCCCAAGCTCGCCGAGATTTACGAGCGCGCAAAGCGGGAAGGTTTCAATCCCGCGGATATCAACTGGAGCGAGCTGTCACCCGAGGCGTGGAGCGACGACGAGAAGGTCGCGATCATGTACTGGTGGGCTCTCCTGTCCAACTTCGATTCGTCGGGACCGGCGGTCTTTGCGCGCGCGACGATTCATGCCTGGGAGATGCACGAGGAAGACCCGGTCCGCAAATGCTTTTTCTCGATCACGCGTGACGAGACCAATCACGAGGAAACCTGTCAGCGCGTGATCCAGCGCCTGGTGCCGAACGGCCCGCAAGGTTTCACGCCCAAAAGCGAGCTGCAGCGCGTCGCGCTCAACAATATCGGTTGGCTCTACCATAACGGCGGCCGCTACTGGACCGGCTACAACCGCGCGATCGATCGTTATCCGCTCGCCGTGATCTTCACCTCGTTCATGATGGGCGAAGTGGCATCATCGACGCTGTTCCACGGCATGGCGCACGCCACGACGCATCCGGTGTTCCGCGATATCTTCACCAAAATCGGCCGCGACGAAGCGCGTCATCTGCAGATTTGCATCAACCTGCTCGAGAAGGAGTGGCCGGGACTCACCGACGAGCACAAAACCTTTATCACCAAGCAGCTCCGCGCCGGCTTCGTCTTCCTCTCGATGGTGCTCTGGGAGCCGCCGGCGCAGTTCTGGGATTTGCCCGGATATTTTTTGCACAACCATCGCATCTTGCTGCGAACCGCGCGCGAGGCTGGCCTCGGAGTTCTGACGTTCGAGCAACAGGCCGACAACTGGCGCCTTGCGATCGCGCGCGTCCGCAAACTGGTCGAGCGCTGGGACATCCAGTTCCCCGCGATTCCCGAACTTGATATTGAGGGTGTTGACGTCGGCGATATCACCGCCGACGACATCATCCCCGTGTTCTAGCAGACTCAGAGGCGATCAATATGAGCGTCGATTTGTCGGTCGATAACGGTCTCGCCGAAATTGTTCTCAACCGGCCCGACAAGATGAACGCGTTGAGCGACGCGATGGTGGCCGAGTTGAACGGATGCGTCGAGCGCGCCGCCTCGCAGGGCGTTCGCGCGATGATGATTCGCGGCGAAGGACCGGCGTTCTGCGCCGGCCGCGATCTCGCCGATGCGCACCCCGGCGACGAAGACGCCGAAGCGATAATCGAGACGACGTTCAACCCGCTGATGAAGCGAATCGTCGCGTTCCCCGCGCCGACATTCGCCGCCGTTCACGGCGCGTGCCTGGAGCCGGCCTGGGAATCGCCCTCGGATGCGACGTGGTCTATATTGCCGACGACGCGAAAATCGGTTCACCGTTTGCGCGCATCGGCGCGGTGCTGGACTCCGGCGGCCATTCGTTTTTCGTCTCGCGCCTCGGGACGCATCGCGCGCTCGAACTGATCTACACGGGACGATTGCTCTCAGGTATCGAAGCGGCGCAACTCGGACTCGTCAATCGAAGCATGCCGAAGGATTCGCTCATCGCAGAGACGCGTAAAGTTGCGGCGCAGGTGGCGCAAGGTCCCACCGCTGCGTTCATGCAATCGAAGCGCCTCGTGCGCAGGATCGATGAAGAGGCGATGGGCTTGTTCGCGGTTCTGAAATGCGAAGCGCAGGCGCAAGGCGCGGCGGGCCGCACTGCCGACTACAAGGAAGGTATCTCGGCCTTCCAGCAAAAGCGCGCGCCGAAGTTCGTCGGGAAGTAGAAAGAGCGAAGGGCAGGCTTCGACCCGAGGCGTATTTCGGCGGATACTGAGGCTTGGAGAAAAACCTCGTGGAAGAAAAAATCAAAGTTGGATTCCAGGCTTACGTTTCCGACGGAGGCGAGGAGTTCGGCGCGGTTCGCCAGGTGTCGCCGGGCGGACGCCCCGAGCTGGTGATCTACGTCGAGAATGCCGGCGACTTCACGGTCCCGCTCAGCGCCGTCGAGGCGGTGCATTCCGAGAAGGTTGTGCTGAATTGCGCCAAGCTCGATCGCAAGCTGCGGCATGCAATTGGCCACGCGCATGACGCCGAAAAGCCCGGCGCTTGATGCTCGCAGATAGCAGGTCACCCCGCGGCGGCTGATGACGGGATCGGCGCTGGATCTACCAGCGGCGCGGTGTTCCACTTCTTCAGCTCGGGCAGCACGTACTTGGCAAAGCACTTGATGCTGCGCTCCGCATCTTCATAAGGCATCCCGCCGAAACTGAAATTGAAAAACACTCCGTTAGCGTCGATCGTGTCGCGAATGAACGCGCACTTCTCGAGCACCTGGTCCGGCGTGCCCCACGGCATCAGCATCGCGAAGTCGCGCGCGGCAACGTCGGGGCCGGTCTTTTTGATGAACTTGCTGACGTTGCTGTAGAACTCGTAGCTCTTCTTGGTGCCGAATTCCGGCGACATCATCTCGTAATGCTTCATGACGGTGTGGTAGTTCGCCGCGATCCATTTCATCGCCATCTCTTCGGCGCGCTCCTTGTTCTCGTTGACGACGCAGAAGCCGCCGGAAATCGGCTTGGGTATTGGCGCCGTGCCATTAACCTCGCGCCAGACCTTGTGATAGACCTCGAAATCCTTCGTGACGGCGTCCCACGGCTTTTGCGGAATCACCAGCAGACCGACGCCCAGCTTCGCCATTATCGGCATCGACTCGGGCGAGACGGCGGCGGCGTAGGTGCGGCCCTTGAATGAGCGCGCGGGGCGCGGACGAATCTCGCGGCGCGGCTGACGCGTGAATTTCCCGCCTTCCATGTAACCGTTCTCGAGTGCGTTCAAAACCAGCTCTGCGTATTCGACGAACAGGTTGCGGCCTTCGTTCTGGTCGAGGCGAAAACCGTCGTACTCGATCCTCGCCAGGCCGCGCCCGAGGCCTAGGATGACGCGGCCGTTGGAAACGTGATCGAGTAGCGCGACCTGCTCCGCGACGCGGATCGGATCGTGCCACGGCAGCACGACGACGCCCGAGCCGAGCTTCACATGCGAGGTGCGGCCGGCCATGTAGGAGAGGAATTGCAGCACGTCGGGGCACATCGTGTAGTCGTCGAAGTGATGCTCGACCGACCAGATGGAATCGAAGCCAAGCGGCTCGGCCATCTCGGCGAGGCGCAGCTCGTTGCGATAAACCTCGGCGTCAGGAAGTGCGTTGTTGGGATTCTGGAAAACCGCTCCGTAGCCAACATGCATAACGAACAATCCTCCTGGGCTGGATCGGCAGGCTCATAAAGAGTCATAGACCGCGCCAATCGAGAAGTACAGGATTTCTCTATCACATAGACGGATCGAGAGAGTGCACCGATCGGTTTATCCAAACTCGCGATCGTGCTCAAATGCATCCGCTGTGCCTGATCTCAACGCGCCGACCAACGCCACGTCCCCGCAGCCTGTCACGCCACAAGGCGTCGTGATGGGGCCGACGCAGGCCTCGCTGTTTATGGTCGTCATGATCGACTCGCGTCCCGACAGCGCGATGGCAGTCCGTGCGATGTGTCCCGGCCTGGCAGCGCTGATTCGCGCGGTCGGATTTCGCGATACTGCCGCGGGCCTCTCGTGCGTGATGAGCTTTGGGTCGGCGGCGTGGGACCGGCTTTTCGGAGATCCGCGGCCGGCAGGTCTGCATCCGTTCCGCGAGATTAACGGTGGATCGCGCAAGGCGGTATCGACTCCGGGCGACGTGCTCTTCCATATCCGTTCCTCGCGCCCGGACTTCTGCTTCGAGCTCGCGACGCAGATCATGTTGGCGCTCGGCGACGCGGTTTCCGTCGAAGACGAAGTCCACGCCTTCAGCTATTTTGACAACCGCGATCTCTTGGGCTTCGTCGATGGCACCGAGAATCCGGTCAACCGCGAGGCGCTCGACGCCGTCCTGATCCGCGACGAGGATCCCGCGTTCGAGTGCGGCAGCTATGTTATCGTTCAGAAGTACGTACACGATCTGCCGGGATGGAACGCGCTGCCGACCGAGGTCCAGGAGCGAATCATCGGCCGCACCAAGGTCACGGACATCGAATTGGACGACGCCGTCAAACCGATCTCCGCGCATAACGCGCTTAACACCATCGTTGAAGACGGAGTCGAGAAGAAGATCTTCCGCGCCAACGGTATCTTTGGCCGTCCGGGGCAGGGCGAGTTCGGCACCTATTTCATCGGCTATGCGCGCTCGCCGCGGATTATCGAGCAGATGCTCGAGAACATGTTCGTCGGGCGGCCGCCGGGCAACTATGATCGTATTCTTGATTTCAGCCAGGCTGTCACCGGCTCGTTGTTTTTTGCTCCGTCGGCCTCGTTCCTCGACGGCGTGACACCAACCGGGACAGCAGCGGCAGCCGCTGCTTCCGTCCCCGCTCAGAAAGGCTCTTCACCTGATACCGGGTGCGCGCGCGATGGCTCGCTCGGCATCGGTTCCCTGAAAGGAGAATCGCGCGATGAATAATCTGCACCGCGAGCTTGCCCCAATCTCTGACGGCGCGTGGGCTCAAATCGAAGAAGAAGCGCAGCGCACGCTGAAACGGTACTTGGCAGGGCGGCGGGTCGTCGATGTCAAAGGTCCGCGCGGCGCCATGTTGTCGGCGGTCGGCACCGGCCATCTCAGCAATCTCGAGGCGCCGGGCGCGGGCATCATCGCGCGGCAGCGCAAAGTCAAGGCGCTGGTCGAGCTGCGCGTGCCGTTCCAGTTGGAGCGCCAGGCGATCGACGACGTCGACCGCGGCGCGAATGATGCGGACTGGCAACCGCTGAAAGACGCCGCGAAGCGGATCGCATTCGCCGAAGACCGCGCGATCTTCGAAGGTTATGCCGCCGCCGGAATCGAAGGCGTCCGGCAGGGAACCAGCAACAAAATTGCGGCGCTGCCCAGCGACCCGTCTCATTACCCCGACGCCGTCGCGGAGGCGCTCAGCCAGTTGCGCCTCGCCGGCGTCAACGGACCGTATTCGGTGGTGATGGGCGCGGATGCGTACACGGCGCTGAGCGAGGCGAGCGATCACGGCTATCCTGTAATCCAGCACATCCAGCGGCTGGTCAACGAGGAAATCATCTTCGCCCCAGCGATTGCCGGAGCGTTCGTGTTGACCACGCGCGGTGGTGACTTCGAACTGCATCTCGGCCAGGACGTTTCGATCGGCTATTGGAGCCACGACGATAAGAACGTCAACCTGTACCTGCAAGAATCGCTGACCTTCCTGCTGTTGACCGCAGAGGCCGCAGTAGCGCTCAAACCCGCCTCGCGGAAGTAGCGGAAATCGGCGGGTGTTCCGGCTGGCCAGGATCACAGTTTATAGCGGTACCCGTTCGAGCGAGCTGCGAGACCGAACTCTTGTGCCACCTCGGCCAGGGTTTCGGGACAGAAATAGTAGTAGCGGAATCCGGTGATGCGGCCGTCGTGTTCCCCGAATCGAAGTACGTCGCCGACTCGATCTTTGCCCTCGTTGCAATAGAAGAGCAGTACGATCTGCTCGCCCACGAGCTCCCGGCGCTCGGCCTGGCGCAAATCGTCCGCGTCGACGAACAGCGTATGATACAGACTTCCGCCCTTGCGGCCGATTACTTCCTGCCCATGCTCGAGCGAAAGCCCGACGATTTCGACCGTCGCGTCCTCCAGCATTAGCGCTACCATCCCGTTTAGATCGCGTGCGTTGAATCGCTCGACGAATCGATCGAGCAGAGCTGCGCTCGGACCTCCCGCGTTCCGGGTTTTCGAATCCGATCCCGCCTTGCTATCCGAGAGTCTCTTACGCCCGCGATGAAGAGCGGCCTTCACCGCGCCGACCGACGTTTCCAGCGCCAGTGCCGCCTCTTCGAGCGTCAGGTCGAAAACGTCCTTGAGCAGGACTGCCGCGCGCTCCTGGGGCGGCAGAGAGCTAACCAGGTGCGACGCCGCATCGCGCAGTTCGCGCGGAAATGGGGTGTCGGCAGTTTCTGTTTCGGGCACGACGTTGGTCTCCGTCTTGCGCACTCCGCGGAACCTGTCGATCCAGAGGTTGCTCGCGACACGGAACAGGTAGGCGCGCGGGTTTTCGATCGGATCGTGAATCTCGGCGAAGCGGACGAATGTGCGGACCAGCGTTTCCTGCACCAAATCTTCCGCGTCCCAGATTGTGCCGGTCAGTCCCCGGCAATATCGATACAGTTCGGGCCGCACGGACTCGGTCCGGTCGATAAATTCGTGCCAGGCCTTGCGAATCTGATCGGTGAAATCGCGTGAGATTTGCACAGTTCGTTCTCCTGAAGCGATTGCTTCTATAGTGACGACGATTGAGCAGTGCGAAAAGATACGGGCTTGAGTCGAGGGCGTCGAAGGCCTGAGCCAGATGCTCAGGCGCGGCGGCTTCGTGATTCGGCGAGGCGGCGGGCGGCTTCGCCGATCGCGCCTGCGCGATGCCATCGCGAGTATTCCTCGACGGTCAGGCCGTGCGCGAGTTCTAATGCTACGGACAGTCCTGCGAGCACGAAGACTTCGCCGAGCACGCTGATGCGCGGGGCGAGTCCCAGGCCGCCGCCCTCGTTGGGGACGGGGACATGGATGACGAGGTCGGCGAGTTGCGCGAGGCTCGAGTCCTTGTTGCCGGTGATCGCGATTAACTGCGCGCCCTGCTCGCGGATGGCGGTCGCGGTCGAGAGTAATTCGTCGGTGCTGCCGCTGTTGGAAATCGCGATGACGATGTCGCGCGGATGCACTTGGCCGAGGCTGCCGTGCAGAGTCTCAGTCGCGTGCAGAAATGTCGCGGGCGTTCCGACCGAGCAGAATACGCTGGCGGCATAACGCGCGACGTGCTCGGGCTTGCCGACTCCTGTCACGTGGACGCGCCCGCCGCGGCCGAGCGCGGTGCGGATTATCTCGACGGTGCGCGAGATGGCGGTGATGTTCAAACCGCCGCGCAATTCAGCTAGCTCGGCGAGGGCGAGGTCGAAAAACTTTTCTACTTCGCCGGTCGAGTCGCCGATAGCAGCTGCGCGCGGCTCAGCGTCGACACGCGGAGTCGGCAGCGCGAGCTGCTCTGCATAGAGGTCGAGAATTTCCTCACGCACATCGAAGCCTGACGGAAATGCGCCGAGCCGCGTGACCGCGACTGCGCCGGCTGCATTGGCGAGCCGCCCAATCTTGTCCCACGGCATCCCGAGACGAAGGCCGGCGCAAATGCCCGCGAGGAACGCGTCGCCCGCGCCGGTGGAATCTACTTGCTTGACCTTGAAGGCGGGCACGCGAATAGAAGTGTCCCGCGCCGCGATCGAGCATCCCTTGTCGCCCTCGGTGATGATGACGGCGCGATTGCCGTACTTGGCGCGAATCGCGTCGGCGATCTTCAGCGGGTCGCGGCCGTTGCCGGCGATTTCGCGCGCTGCGGCTTTCGAGGGCTTGAGCCAGGTCGCGAGCTTCAGCGCGCGTTCGAGTTCCGCGCGCGTGCCGAGCGATCCGATCGCGTCGGACGGCGGTACGTCAACGTCGAGAATCGTCGGAATCGAATGCGTGCGCGCGAACAGCAGTATCGCGAGCACGGTGCGCAGCGGCAGCTGCGAAATCTCGGTCGAAACGAGATTGGCGCGGCGGATGAACGCGCCGTGGCGGTTGCGAACCTCGGCCGGCGTGAGCTCGCCGGTCGCCCCGCGCGCCATGTAGATGGCGCGATCGCCGTTGGCGTCGACAAAGATCGTCGCGAACGCGCTGGCGGTCCCGTCGAAGGTCAGGTGATGGCGAATGCCGAGGCGATCCATCCCGTCGCGCAGAAACTCGCCGTTGCGGTCGTCGCCCATCTTGCCGAAGATGCCGGTCTTCAGCCCGAGGATTCTGCCCCAGCCGAGATGGTTCAACACGAGACCGCCGACCTGCGTGCGTTCGATCGCGGCGCTCGCCGTATGCGCGCGGAGCAGGATTTTTTCATCGGCGCGGATAATCCGCGGCGTGCGGTAGAACAGGTCAACGACCATGCTGCCGCATCCGACGACGTCGAGTTTTTCTTCAGCCATTGCGCCCCGCGGATTTTCGTTGCGATACCGGCGCGTGGCCGGCGGCCGAATCGTATTCGCTGACCCATCCGCGCTCAAGCATCTCGGCGTTGCGTTCACGCAGCGCGGCGAATCGCGCGGAGAACTCACGGCGCTCGCTGTCGTTGAGCGGCGGCGTGCCGGGTCCGACTGCGGCGCTGTCGATGACGCCCAGTTCCTTGAGTGAAGCCTTGAGCGTTGCGATCGTCGGGCGATAGGCCTTGCCACCGCGCTTGAACGTACAGGTTGTGCGAAATTCCTCGATCGCGTCCGCATACAAGCGCATCAACTCGGCGTCGCCCGAGCGGCAGACCTGCCATGCGCGTTGCCATTCGCGCGGCATCGCATTGGCAGGTCCCGCGACGACGCCATACGGGCGCGTGCGCTGAGTCAGGTAACGGTTCCAGTAATGCCGCATGCGATCGCCGACGCCCTCCGGCGGCGCGAACAAATCGAAAATCAGGTACGCGTTGCCGGCGTAGATGGCGAATTCGTGACCCGCCTTGAAGTGCGACGCGGCGCGCGTGTAGTTGCCGATCACGGTTTTGCTCGCGGTAACTTTTATCCCGCGAACGTATGGCAGCCGCGCCATCGCCTTGACGTCGCGGGTGTGCAGATGCGCCGCCTTTCCGGGGGCACTGATGTCGGCGTTGTCGTAGAGGAACAGCGGAAGCATCCGGCCCGCGCGATCGAACACGGTTCCGATATCGCGCTCGACGAAATCCGCGGGATGCTCGACGTCTTTGATTGACAGCGGCGCAACGACGACCGCATCGGCGCCGGCGTGGATTGCGTGGACGAGATTGTCGAGCGTGTCGGCACGCGTGTGCGCCGTGATACCCGCCCACGCTTCGATCTTCTTGGCGGCCGCCGCCCGCGCGCGGCTACATTCCTCGATCGCGATTCGTGCGACCGCCTGGCGGCGCGAGTTGTCGATCCGATCCCATTCGCCGGTCGTGCCCGCGGCAAAAATAACGTCGGCGCCTGTGCCGTCCTGCAGCGCGAAGCGAACCACCGCGCGCTGCTGGTCTTCGAGAATGCGGCCGCGGCCGTCGAGAATCGTGACGATGGGGATCGAGAGGCCGGGGCGCGGTATGTACTCGTCGAGCGAATTCACGGCGGCGATTCTAGCAGAAGCGGGGTGGGGCTGCTGCCCGGTTGAAATCGACGCGCTGTTAGCTGATGCCGAGGCCGAGGTCGGTGATGAAGCTCCAATGACGCTCGTCGAGGGAGGCGAAGTTTTCGAGCTTCATTTTGATCGTCAGCCGATAGTTGCCGTCGCCGGACAGCGCCGCGACGGGAGGATTCTCGTACCAAATGCTTTTCTTGCAGACGTCGATCAACATCTGATCGATTCTCGCTTTGCCCGAGTGCTGCTCGAGGATGAGTTCGGTGAGCTTGCCATTTTTATCCATGATCGCGGTGATGATGACGGCTCTGATGTCGGTGGGCAGCTTGGTTCGCGAAATCTCCTCGGTTCGCTCGGCGATAATCAGTCGCCCATATATGCGATCGAGAATTACATCGGCAAAATCTCCGAACTTGGCGGCCTTGGCGTTGAGCAGGCGCACCGTCGCGGGATTTTTTTCGCTGCCGATCTCGCGTGAGATGCCGGGGTCGATCTGGTAGGTGCGGGGTCCGGGTGTGGCCCCACCGGAATCGTGCAGCAGCCCTTCGCCGGGGGCCGGAACCGCGTTGACGTTGGCCAACGGATCGACGTGGGCGTCCGAAACGTCGGACAGATCGCTCAACAACTTAGGCTGCTGCTGGCCGGCGTCCGGCATCGGCGGCGGCGGCTTGTCTTCCGCGGCACATCCCGCGGCGAAGATTGCGGTTGCAAAGAAAGCGGCTGTGAAAAACCGTTTCCGTCGTGCGCGGCTCATCTGGTTTTTTCCTGCCGGTGATCGTTCTCCGGATCCAACGCGAGAATGGCCGGACGCGCATCATTATAATCGGCGACGAACGCGTCGAAAAGTTCCTCGAAGAAGGCCCGCTCTTGGGCGCGAACCTGGTCGTTATGTTCCTGCGCGATCGCGTCGCCGATTCGCGCGAGCAACTCGAGCGTCGGCGAGTAGTCCAACTGGGCCGTGGCGCCGCCGGCGAAATAGTAGTTGCCGTTGGCCAGCTGCCGCGACGTGAGCGTGGTGTTGAGGCCCCCGTTGCCGGTCGCCAGCACGCGCAGGAAATCGCCCGCAATCAAGTCCATCATCTGATGCACCCCCGGCGGCGCGATCAGTTGCGGCACCGCGTCCATCCGGTTGACGAATGTCACCGCGCCCGGCTCGCGGCGGTAGTCCGTTCTGAATCCCATGTTGGCGAGGCCGAAATTCATCGCGAGGCTTGTGATCTGAGCCGAGGCGAGTGTGCGATAGCTGCCGTGCGTCAGTTCGCCGAGCGCGACGCTGTCGCCCGCCGGTTGCATCGCGGCGTTGAACGGCGTCAGCAGGCCGTTGCGAATCATCAGCGTGACGCGGATGTGGCCGTGGTCGAATCCCTCGCGGAACCAGTAGTTGCCGTGCGAATCCAGAATATCGGATTTCGCCGTCACCGCGGGCACGACCTTGCGATAGAAATCATAGAGCAGCGGATATTTCTTCAGCGCGTCGAGGCGAACTTCGGCGTCAACGTTGAAGAGCACGATTGCGCCCGCGGGTGAATTGAACTCGTCGAGTAGGTTGTTGAACTTGAAATAGTGATCGAACTTCGCCGCGAGATGCGGCATCTGGCGGTGGAACCGGTCCATCGCGGCGCGGTCGTGATGATTGAATGTGCCGGGCGCGGTATCCCACGGAGGCTTCAGGTCGCCGTGAAACTCGCGCAGTGTGTCGGCCATCGTATCGACCAGCGCGCCAAGACCGTAGGTGTCGATCATCAGCTCGCCCCCGAGCGTGCCGGTGACGCTCGAAACGTTGTCCGGGGTCGAATCCCCCGCGGGCTTGAGTCCGAAGACACCCGCGAAGCGCGCCGGCTCTTCGGGACTGTGCCAATCCCGGACGAGCGTGTAGAGATAGTCGGCGTCGTCGGGCTGCCCCGCGACGCAAATCTGATGCGTGCGGTCGGGCTTATCGCGCCATGGAATATCATTCTTCGAGTAGAGCGCGGCGGCGCGGATCATCGTCGATTGTCGCGGCGGAAGCAGGTCGATGACTTCCTGAAGGGAGGCGCCAATCTTGGGATGGAACGAAATCTTGCGCTGGAAATCGAGCTGACGATTGAGGATCGCGATCGCTCGCGACGCGCGCGCGGGACCGGGAGGTGCGAGATACACAATTGGTGCGAAGAGGGTCCGGCTGTCGGGCGCGAACCCGGCATTCGATGTCGTTGGCGCTGCCGCTGGTTTCGCGGGCGAAGATGCGGCGTAGGTGGCATTGGCGCAGATCGTGATTATTATTGCTGCGAACGAGGTGGCGATAGCGATACGAAAAGCCCGAAATGGCCGCCGCAACGGGCGAATTGTGCGAGATACCTTGCGATGGTATCCTGCAACACAATAGGCAGCAGAGTTCGAGAAGCAAAAATGAAAACTGGAATCCATCCTGAATACCGCCGCTGCACTGTCGTCTGTGCGTGCGGCAACACCTTCGAAACGCGCTCGACGCTCAAAGAGCTTCACGTCGAGGTCTGCTCGAAGTGCCATCCTTTTTACACTGGCACACAGCGCCTGGTCGATACCGCGGGGCGCGTCGAGCGGTTCAATCGCAAATACGGCATCAAGAAGCCGGCCGAAAAAACGGCGGAGACTGCCGCCGAGAAGTAGCATAGCAACTCCCGCCGCCTGCGGTGCTCAAGCACCCGGGTGCGCGGGGGAGAATCCATCGGCACGGCCATCTCGGCCGCGCCGTTTTTGTTTTCAGGGCGGGGGCTGATCGGCGATGCTCGATAAGGCAAGCGCAATAGAAGAGCGGGTCGCGGAACTCGAGCGCAAGCTCAGCGATCCAGCGACGCTCGGCAATCAGCGTGAATACGCGCGACTCGCCAAGGAGCGCTCGCAGCTTTCCGAAGCGGCGCAATGCGCGCGCGAGTACATCCGCATCGCGGATGAAATCGCGGGGCACAAATCTATCCTCGACGGCAACGACGCTGACTTGCGCGAACTCGCCAAGGCCGAGCTGCCGACGTTGCAGAAAAATCTCGCCGCGGTCGAAGAGAAGCTCAAGGAGCTGCTCACTCCGCGCGACCCTAACGACGAGAAGAACGTGATCCTCGAAATTCGCGCTGGCACCGGCGGCGAAGAGGCTTCCTTGTTCGCCGGCGATTTGTTCCGGATGTACACGCGCTACGCCGAGCGGCACGGCTTCAAGCTCGAGACGCTGAGCCTCAGCGACACGGGGCTCGGCGGAATCAAGGAAGTGATCGCGTTGGTCAGCGGGCGCGGCGCATACTCGCGCCTCAAGTATGAAGGCGGGGTCCATCGCGTGCAGCGCGTGCCGGAAACCGAAGGCTCGGGACGCATCCATACGTCGGCGGTCACGGTCGCAGTGATGCCCGAGGCGGACGAGGTCGAGGTCAACATCAACGAGGCGAAGGACCTGCGCATCGACGTGATGCGCGCGTCGGGACCGGGCGGGCAGAGCGTCAACACCACCGACTCGGCGGTGCGAATCACGCACATCCCAAGCGGGATGGTGATAATCCAGCGCGACGAAAAGTCGCAGCACAAGAACAAGGCGAAGGCACTCAAGATTCTGCGCGCGCGGCTGCTGGAACGGGCGCAGTCGGAGCAGCAGGCGAAAATCGCGCAGACGCGGAAGTCGATGGTCGGCACGGGCGACCGTTCGGAGCGCATCCGCACCTACAATTTTCCGCAATCGCGCGTGACCGACCATCGCGTCAACGTGACGATTCATCAGCTCGACAATTTCCTCGACGGCGCGATCGATCCGGTTATCGACGCGCTCGCGGCCTACGATCGCGAGCAGTCGCTCAGCGCGTAGCACGCCGATGAGTGATGCGGCGCGGCGCGCGTTGGAGCAGATCGACACAGCGTCGCGCAGGCTGGCGACCGCGGGTATCGAATCGTCACGCCTCGATGCAGAACTCCTCCTTGCAGCGTCGGCAGGCGTGACGCGTGAAGCCGTCGTCATTGGCTCGATCGATCTTTCGCTCGCAATCCTGAAAAGGTTCGACGCACTGATCGCCCGCCGCGAAAAGCGCGAGCCGATTGCGTACATAGTCGGGCACAAAGAGTTCTACTCGCTCGACTTCGAGGTCACGCCGGCGGTCCTGATTCCCCGGCCGGAGACTGAGTTCGTAGTAACCGCGGCGCTGGAGAGTATTGCAGGGAAGGCCGACGCGCGGGTACTCGACATCGGCACCGGCTCAGGCGCGATTGCGATTGCGATTGCCGTCAACGCACCGCGCGCGCAGATCACAACGGTCGATATTTCCGCCGACGCGATTGCGGTAGCATCGCGCAACGTTCGGCGTCATCGGGTAGAGGATCGAGTGACGATCCGGCGCGGCGACTGTTACCACATGCTGGACGGAGGAGGCTCGCTCGGGACTTTCGACGCGATAGTTTCGAATCCGCCTTACCTGGATGATGCGGAGATTGCCTCTCTGGAGCCCGAGGTGCACCGCTTCGAGCCGCGCATAGCGTTAAACGGCGGGGCGAGCGGCCTCAACGTCCTGCAACGCATAACGATCGGCGCTCGTGAGCATCTCGAGACCAACGGCGAGTTGATCGTGGAAATGGGGGCAGGCCACGCCGGTGACGTGGTGAACCTGATTACACGTGCGGGCTTGCGCATTACCGATGTGATAAACGATTTCGCGGGGCATCCACGCGTCGTGCGTGCGCGCAGGGCTTAGGCGGTTGCGGAGTTTACGATGGAAAAAATGATAATTCATGGCGGTGCTCCGCTGCGCGGCACCGTCACGCTCAGCGGCAGCAAGAACGCCGCGCTGCCAATCATGATGGCGTCGCTGCTGACGTCCGAGCCGCTCGTGCTCAGCAACGTGCCGCGCCTGCGCGACGTGAAGACTGCGATGGACCTGCTGTTTCAGCTCGGCGTCGCGGCGCGCTGGATCGACGACCATCGCGTCGAGCTTCACGCGGCCAAGGTTACCTCGCACGAAGCGTCGTACGAACTGGTCAAGACGATGCGCGCGTCGTTCGTCGTGCTCGGGCCGCTGCTGGCGCGGACGGGACGCGCCCGCGTCTCGACTCCGGGCGGATGCGCAATCGGCGCGCGTCCGGTGAATCTGCATATTGCGGGCATTCGCGCGCTCGGCAGCAAGATCCAGTTTCGTCACGGCTACGTCGAAGCGCACGCCGAAAGATTGACCGGCGGCCGAATCTGGCTCGACTCGCCATCGGTCGGTGCGACGGAAAATATTTTAATGGCTGCGGTCACCGCCCGCGGCCGAACCGCTATCGAAAACGCGGCGCGCGAACCCGAAGTGCAGGACCTCGCGCGCGTGCTGGTCAAGATGGGCGCGAAGATCATTGGCGCCGGCACTCACGTACTCGAAATCGACGGGGTCGAGCGTTTGCATGGCGCGGAGCACGAGATAATCCCCGACCGAATCGAGGCCGGGTCGATGATGGCGGCGGCGGCGATCACTGGCGGCGACGTCACAATCGCAAATGCGCCGGTCGCTCATCTTGACGCCGTAGCCACCAAGCTGCGCGAGGCCGGCGTCCTTGTCGAGTCCATCGGCAACGGGTTGCGCGTCGCGCGCGCGAATGGACTCAGGTCGGTCGAGCTGCGGACGCTGCCGTATCCCGGTTTTCCGACCGATCTGCAGGCGCAGATGATGGCGATGCTGACGCAAGCCGACGGCACCTCGGTCATCACCGAGACGATTTTTGAAAACCGCTTCATGCACGCGCAAGAACTGGCGCGGATGGGCGCCGACATCCTGATGAAGGGCCCCACCGCCGTCATTCGCGGCCCGTCGAAGCTGAGCGGCGCACCGGTGATGGCGACCGACCTGCGCGCCAGCATGGGTTTGATAATCGCCGGGCTTGCGGCGGAACAGACAACCGAGCTCAGCCGCATCTACCATCTTGATCGCGGTTATGAGGCGCTCGACGCGAAGCTCTCGAAGTTGGGCGCGCGAATCGAGCGCGCGCAAGAATAATGAGGCCGCGGGTTCTCAAGTCTCAGACGCCGGAGTTCAGAAAATTTCTGGCTTCGATACTCGCGCGGCGCGGCGGCGACAGCGCCTCTATCGACGGCGCCGTGTCGAAGATAATCGCCGACGTGCGTGAGCGCGGCGATCGCGCGCTAATCGATCTCACGTCAAGGTTTGATGGCGTGAAGCTCACTCTCGCGACGCTTCGCGTGACGCCCGCCGAACGGCATTCAGCGCTCAACCGTATCCCGGCTGAGGATCGACGCGCGCTGGAGCTCGCGGCCGAGCGAATCGCCGAGTTTCACCGCCGCACGATGGAGCAGTCGTTCATCTATCGCGACAAGTCCGGGATGCGGCTGGGACAGATGGTGCTACCGATGCGCCGTGTTGGAATCTACGTGCCTGGCGGCCTCGGCGCGTATCCGTCGTCGGTGCTGATGAATGCGATTCCCGCCAAAGTCGCGGGAGTTGCCGAAATCGTGATGGTCTCGCCGCCGTCGTCGGAGGGCGAGCGGCTTGCCGTGCTGGCGGCAGCGGAAATTGCCGGCGTCAACGAGTTCTACCGCGTCGGCGGAGCGCATGCGGTCGCGGCGCTCGCCTACGGCACCGAGAGCATCAAGCCGGTGGACAAGATTGTCG
Source organism: uncultured delta proteobacterium (assembly GCA_963711565.1). Classification (GTDB taxonomy): domain Bacteria; phylum Desulfobacterota; class Binatia; order Binatales; family Binataceae; genus Binatus. The sequence goes on from CAVQEQ010000004.1 coordinate 1,120,948, forward strand.
GTCCCGGCAACGCCTACGTGCAGGCCGCCAAGCGTATGGTTTACGGCGTCACCGATATCGACAAGATGGCGGGGCCGAGCGAGGTGCTGGTGATCGCCGACGACCGCGCGCATCCAGAATGGATCGCGGCCGACCTAATCGCGCAGGCCGAGCACGGCTCCGGCGACGAGGCCGCAGTGCTGCTGACCACGTCGGCGAGTATCGCGAATCGAGTTGCCGAGGCGGTGGAAGCTGCGTTGAAGAGTCTGCCGCGCGCACGCCAGGTCGAGGCTGCATTGGTCAAGCGCGGCGCGATGGTCGTCGTCCACGATCTCAACGAGGCCTTTGAGCTCGCCAACGAGATTGGCCCCGAGCACCTCGAGCTCGACATCCGCAATCCGTCGCGATGGCTGCCCAGGGTCAGGGCGGCGGGCGCGGTTTTTCTGGGGCCTCTCACGCCTGCGCCGCTTGGCGACTACCTGGCAGGCCCCAACCACGTGCTGCCGACCGGCGGCGCCGCGCGGTTCGCGTCGCCTTTGGGTGCATACGATTTCTTGAAACGAACCAGTATAATCGAGGCGTCGACCGGCGCGATTGCGGCGCTCGGACCGACGGTCGCGCACTTGGCGCGGATGGAAGGGTTTGAGGGCCATGCGCGCGCCATCGAGTTGCGAAATGGAGCGCCGGACGGAAAGGCGAAGCGGGCAGGGCGGAATCGAAATGCAGAACAAGCGCAAAATCTTACGAAACGAAGCTAAGACCGCGAGTCCGGTCGCGCGGCTGGCGCCGGCCAGGGCCAGGCGCAGTGCCCAGGTCGAGCGCAAGACGCGTGAGACTTCGGTGACGGTCTCGCTCAAGCTCGACGGTGCGGGGCGCGGTGAGGCGAAGACCGGCGTTCCGTTCCTCGACCACATGCTCGAGAGCTTCGCGCGCCACGGATTCTTTGACCTCAAGGTCGAGGCCAGCGGCGATTTGCATATAGATGACCATCACACGGTCGAGGACGTCGGAATCGTGGTGGGCAGGGCGTTTCGCGACGCGCTCGGCGATCGCGCAGGCATCAAGCGGTTTGGCGAGGCGACCGTGCCGCTCGACGAGGCTGTCTGCACCGCGATTGTCGATATCAGCGGACGCGCGTACCTGGGCTACAACGTCCCGATCAGCCAGGAGCGGGTCGGCAACTTCCAGACCGAGTTGGTGCACGACTTCATGAAGGCGCTGACCGACGAAGTCGGAATGAACCTGCATCTCAACTTGGTCAGCGGCCGCAACCCGCATCACATCATCGAGGCCACCTTCAAAGCGTTGGCGCGCGCGATGGACCATGCCACGGCTCGCGAGCCGCGGCTTTCAGGCGTGTTATCGACCAAGGGCACGCTCAGCAGCTAGATCGCTTGTTCGAGAAGTTCACCGTTATTCCCTCAATCGACCTGAAGGGCGGCCAGGTCGTACGCCTGCTCCACGGCGACATGAGCCGGGTCACCGTCTATGGTGCGCATCCGGGCGAGACTGCGCGTCGCTTCGATGAGGCGGGGGCGGAACTTATCCACATAGTCGATCTCGATGGCGCGATTGCCGGCGAACCGCGAAATATCGGGGCGATCGCCGAAATTCGAGCGGCGACAAAATGCGCAATCGACGTGAGCGGGGGCTTGCGGACGATCGAAGCCGTGCGCGCGGCCTTCGCGGCTGGCGCCGACCGCGTCTCGATTGGTTCGGCCGCGTTGCTGAATCCGGACCTGCTCCGCCACGCCTGCACCGAGTTCCCGGGACGGATCTTCGGCTCGATCGACATCCGCGACGGCCGGCTTGCCGTCAAAGGATGGGTTGAGACGAGCCAACTCACCGTCGCCGAGGCAGCAGAGCGGTTCCGCACTGCGGGTGTCGCGGCGGCAATCGTGACCGACATCGTCCGCGACGGTGCGCAGGTCGGCGTCGATGCGGCTCGCATGGAAGAAATCGCCAAGTCTGTACGCTTCCCGGTGATCGCGTCAGGCGGAGTCGCGAGTCTCGACGACATCCGCGCCCTTCAGCGGCGATTCGAGGCTGGGATAGTGGGAGTGGTCGTGGGTCGAGCGCTATACGAAGGAAATTTCAGTCTACGCGATGCTTTAGCTGTGGCTATCAGTTAGCGCTTATTCAATTCAGTACGTCGCTATTGCTATTCTACTGTCCTGGACTCTACCCTTAAGTTCCCTGTAGCTTTGTACTCGCCGCGCGATTGCCATCACCGAGCTATAGGCTACTTCGTACATGCTCCATAGCATGAAGCTGCCCGGTCTAGAGCTTCATTTGACTTGAACAGCTGTCTACGGGGTTCAAGAGTTGATTTTTGATATTTAGAAGTACAATCAAGCGCGTGCTATACGCTTGACATAGAGCCTGCCGACCGTAGAGAATGCCCAAGCTGGGTAAAGACATGATTTTATGGTCTCAACCAAGCGTAACCAATCAAGAGCAAATAGCAATAAAGGTTGGATACTCCATCAGGTAGATTCTGGAGTTAGCTAGCAGTAGGTGTTTATAACTAGAAAGCTGGTTTTCCCTACAATCAGTTAAAGTTGTCGCAAGCCGCGGGGGTATTGGATCCCCGCGTGACGGTTGTTCGAAACACACTAACGGACGGAGGGACACGGAAATGGATCTGATCAGGAAACTGTATGCGAAAGCAGATGGGTTCGCGCGCGGCCAGACAATGGCCGAGTATGCGCTGATCCTCGCGGCGGTCGCGGTCGTGGTCTATCTCGGCTACCAGACCATGGGCACGACGATTACGACTCTGCTCAGCAGCATTGACGGCAAGCTCTAATCGTTGACCGTTCTCGGCGAGAAGGCTGATTTAAAAAGCCGGCGGAGGCTGTACCTCCGCCGGAAAAACACAACTTTCGTAACAGCCAGGAAGAGGCACAGCACTCTCCAGGGCAGCATGAATTCGATTAGAAAACTGTATGTGAAGGCAGAATTGTTTGCCCGCGGCCAGACGATGGCTGAGTATGCGCTTCTTCTGGCATCGGTAGCCGTCGTGGTCTATGCCGGTTACAGCACGATGGGTAAGACCATCACGACACTGCTCAGCAGCGTGGACGGCAAGCTCTAATCCTGGTCCATTTTCGCCAGGCTAAGAAATTAAGCCGGCGCGGGTTTTGTGCCACCGTAGGCAAAGCCAATTAGCCGCGACTCAGCGAAACAGCTACAGTCGCGCCAAACAGAGGAGTTCAAGATGAATACGATCAGGAAAATGTATGTGAAGGCAGATTCGTTCGCGCGCGGACAGACGATGGCTGAGTATGCGCTGATCTTGGCGGCGGTTGCCGTCGTAGTCTATGTCGGCTACGAGACCATGGGCACGACGCTCACCACAATGCTCTCCAGCGTGGACACCAGCCTCTAGTCCGCGGCGAACAGACATAGCCAAACGCGGTCAGGTTGCGTCAGTGAAAGGACGCAACCTGACTCGTGGATTAGCGCACCATCGCGGCACGCGTCCACTGAGCACCGCAAGGATATTGTCCGCCGCGACGGCAGCCATGCGGGCGCGCGTAGCGATACTGGCGCTGCCGATGTGCGGCGTAATCACCACGTTATCGAGTCGAAGGAGCGGATCGCGATGCGCGATCGGCTCGGGATCGGTCACGTCGAGGCCTGCGCCACCCAATCGGCGTGATTTCAGCGCCGCAACCATCGCGGCTTGATCGACCACTGCGCCCCGTGCGGTGTTGATTAGAATAGCCCCCGGCTTCATCATCGCGAACTCGCGCGCCCCGATCATGTGCCGCGTTTTGGCCGTCAGGGGTACGTGAATCGACACGTAGTCCGATTCCGCCAGCAAGCGGGGCAGCGTGACGGCGACGGCGCCCGCAGGCCGAACGTCCGCGCGTCGCGTTATTCGCTTGCTCGACGGATGCTTGAGATACAGCACCCGCATCCCGAATCCCATCGCGCGGCGCGCCATCGCCTGTCCAATCGCGCCGAACCCTATTATCCCGAGCGTGCTCGAATAGACGTCGTGGCCGAGCATCATCATCGGCCCCCAAGTGCGCCATTTGCCCGCGCGCACATGCCGATCAGCTTCGGCGATTCGCCGCGCCGTCGCCATCAGCAAGCCGAAAGCGAGGTCCGCGGTGGCCTCAGTCAGCACGCCGGGAGTATGGCCGACCGCGATACCCGCGCGAGTGGCGGCGTCGAGGTCGATATTGTCCACGCCGACGCCCAGGTTGCTGATGACGCGCAGGCGCGGCGCGTCCGCAATCACTCGCGCGTCGATCTTGTCGGTGATCATCGAGAGTACTGCATCAGCATTCGCTAGCGCCGCTCGCAGCGCCGAGGCCGGCGGCGGCATCTCATCGCGCCATACCGTAACTGCAGCCGCGGCGCGGATACGCTCGAGCGCGGCGCTGTCGATCGTGCGCGTGACGAAGACTTTTCGGCATGGACGAGCTCGACGCGGCATCTGACGAAACTCCTGACGGTTCAAATAGTTCTTTGGCTCTGCTATACGCGACAAGCGTGACTGACTCCATCGTTTCATCGGTAATTTCGTCGGCTCGTTCGAGTGGACGGACGGTTCTCACGGAAATTGAGGCCAAGCGAATCCTGCATTCGCTCGACTTGCCGGTCGTCGTGCCCGAGGCGGCCGCGACGGCTGACGACGCGGTGCGCGCGGCGGCGCGAATCGGCTTCCCGGTGGTGCTAAAAGTGCTGTCGCCGGAGGTCAGTCACAAAAGTGACGTCGGCGGCGTCGAGCTGAATCTCGGCGACGAGGCTGCCGTACGCGCCGCCTTCGATCGAATTCGCCGGAGCCTCGCCGCCAACGCCCGCGACGCTCACTTCGATGGCGTCGCCGTGCAGCCGATGGCGAAGCCCGGCGTCGAGCTCATTGCCGGGACCTTCCGCGACGAGCGCTTCGGCGCAATGGTGATGGTCGGGCTCGGCGGCGTATTCGTCGAAGTGATGAAGGATACCGCCCTAGCGATTGCGCCGATCGGCGGGCGCGAGGCGTCTGCGATGCTCGCACAGCTTCGCGGCGCTCAGATTCTGCGTGGCGTACGCGGTCAGCCGGGCGTTGATATCGACGGGATCGTATCACTGCTCGAAACCGTCTCTGGAATCGCATCGGCCCATCCCGACATCGCCGAGATGGATCTCAATCCGGTCGTCGCGTACGAGGACGGGTTCGCAATCCTCGATGCTCGAATCGTGCTGGCGGCAGAGTCGGGCAGGGTGACGCAGCCGGACCTGCACCATGCGGCGCGGCTCAAAAATCTTGAGCGCGCGTTCAACCCCCGCACGGTCGCCGTCATCGGCGACAAGCGGATGGGCGGCTACATGTGGCTGCGCGCGATGGCGCATCTCAAGGGCAAGCTCTACTCGGTGCAAATCGATCCTAACGAGATCCCGGGAATCGAGGCGCTAGGCGTCGAGAATCGCAAGAGCCTGGCCGAAATCACCGAGCCAATCGATTACGCGGTCAGCGCCGTCCCGCGCCAGATCGCGCCGCGAATCTTGAAGGATTGCGTCGCGAACCACGTCGGCTCGATCGGATTTTTCACGTCGGGATTTTCCGAGACCTCGGAAGAGCTGGGAATTCGCCTCGAGAACGAGCTGCGTGACCTTGCGCTCAACTCGGAAATCGCGCTGGTCGGCCCGAATTGCATGGGTCTGTACAGTCCGAGCGCCGGCCTGCGCAATTTTCCCGAGGAAAAAGTTGGAGAAGCGGGTGACGTTTGCTTCATCTCGCAGAGCGGCACGCACACGATCAACTTCTGCCTACAGGCGCCCAGCCACGGCATCAAGGTGAACAAGGCCGCCTCGATCGGCAACGTGCTGGTGCTCGAGGCCGCGGACTATATCGACCTGATGACCGCGGACCCAGCCACGCGCGTGATTGGGATGTATATCGAAGGCGTGCGCGACGGCCGCCGCTTCTTCGACAGCGTCCGCCACGCGGCCGAGCGTCATCCGGTCGTCATCTGGAAGGGTGGGGTGACCGAGGCGGGCGCGCGCGCGACGTTTTCGCACACCGGCTCGCTCGCGACGCCTGAGGCGACCTGGCGCACTGTCGTGCGGCAAAGCGGCGCGGTCGAAGTCGCCAGCCTCGACGCGATGCTCGACGCTGTCGAGCTGTTCGCGCGCGCCAGACGCGTCGGCGGCAAGCGGATGGGCCTCGTCGCGATGACCGGTGGGCAATCCGTGGTGATCACCGACACGTTCGCGACGGCGGGACTCGAGATTCCCGCGCTGTCGGACTCCTCCTACGATGAACTGAAGACCTTCTTCAACATTATCGGCGGCAGCTACCGCAATCCGCTTGACGCCGGCGGCACCATCGGCGCGGGCCACCATCAGGGCAATCTCGATCGCGTCCTTGAGATCCTCGAACGCGACCCCGTAATCGACGCAATCGTGCTCGAGGTCGGCACGGGCCTGCGCGCCGCGCGATGGGCCACGCACGAGGATGAGATCACGGGCCTGCTCGACAAGCTGGCGGACTTTGCCGGCCGCTCGACCAAGCCCTTCGCCGTCGTAATGCATCCCGCGCACGTCGAGGCTATCGTAGCCCGCGGCAAGGAGCTCGCCCGCGCGCGCGGCCTGATCGTATTCGATAGCTTCGAGCGCGCCGCGTCCGCCTTCCGGACCGTATCGGACTACTGGGAAAATCGCGCGCGGCTGAGCGGTTAAGTTCGATTGCGAAGATCGCGAGCGCGGCCCTGCTGCTGCGTGAGAGCGACTGCGTTGACAGCGCGCCGCTGTGACCCAAGACTTGGAAAGTAGAGGTGTTGAACATGGATCGTCTCCTATCCGAACGCGCCCGCCCTTATTTCGAGAAGGCGCAAAAGCTTGCACCGATAATTCGCGAGTATGCCGATCGCGCTGAACGCGAGGCGCAGATGCCCCGCGAAGTTGCCGACGCCTTCCACGACTCCGGCCTGTTTCGGATTCTCGTGCCACGCAATATGGACGGCGGCGAACTGACGATCCCCGATTCGTTGCGGCTCTGCGAAGAAGTATCCCGCATCGACGCGTTAACCGGATGGAATCTCGCCATTTGTGTGGGCGGTCCGATGTTTGGATACAACCTCTCGCGTGCGGCTTTCGATAAAATTTTCTCCGATCCGCGCGGCGTGAGCGCGGGTTCGCTGAATCCCATGACCACCCAGGTGATCGCGGCAGACGGCGGATGGCGTTTCAGCGGCAAGGCCACCTATGCCAGCGCCTCGGCGCATGCGACCTACCTGATGGCGGCGGGGTTAGTCTTGCGCGACGGTGCGCCGCAAATAGTCGATGGGCTTCCCCTGATGCGGGCCGGTGTCTTCCCGATCAAGCACGCGAAAATCCTCAACACCTGGTCGACTGCCGGGATGCGCGGCACCGGCAGCAACGACTGCGTGTTCGAAAACGTCCCGGTTCCCGATGAATTCACCTTCGATTGGCTCAACGCGAAATCGCCGTGGCAGCGCGGTCCATTCGAGAGCATTCCATTGCAGCTGCAATTCGTCGGCAACCTGGTATCGGTGGTGCTCGGCACCGCGCGACACGCCCTCGACACCTTCAACGAAATCGCGCAAGCCAAAGTGCCGGCCGCGACCCGGGCCACGTTGCGCGAGCGCCCCATCGCGCAGACCCAGTACGCGCAGGCGGAAGGTCTGCTGAATGCGGCCCGCGCCTACTTTTACAATTGCAACGACGAGATCTGGCGCAAGGGCGAGGCCGGCGAGAGCTTCAGCATCGAGGACCGCGCGCACGCGCGGCTCGCAGTAGTAACCGCCGCAAAGCTGGCAGTGCAGGCGGTCGACTTGGTCGCGGATGCGGCCGGAATGAACTCGGCGCAAACCTCGTGTCCCATCGAGCGATGCTGGCGCGACGTGCACACCGCCACCCAGCACGTGCTGATGAATACGGCCCGCTTCGAAGTGGTAGGCCGCGTGCTATTCGGCCTGGATCCCGGCTCGCCAGTGATCTGAAAGCATCTGGTGTACGAAAAGGCCGGGATGTGCAATCAGGGCAGTTCAGCCTCGGAATTTATGATCATGCCCACCATGAGAAAATCCACAAACCCGGCGGTCACTACGGCGGTAGCACGCAAGAACTTCTCTGATCTGATAAACCGGGTGGCGTACGGCAAAGACCGCGTCGTTCTGACTCGCCGCAACAAGCCATTGGCGGCAGTGGTGCCAATCGAAGATATCGCGCTGATCGAGGAGATAGAGGACCGCGAGGATTTGAAGGCCGCCCAAGCCGCCCTTCGCGAAGTTAAACGGAAAGGCACGATCCCGTGGGCACGCATTAAGAAGGAGCTGAACCTGCCCTGACTTTGCAATGGTATATGCGATCGACTCTGGTCCGGTTCCCCCTTTCCGGGCCGGAAAGGGGCCAAGGGGATAGGACGGTGGCAACTACGCCGGCGTTCCGGTTCCCCCTTTCCGGCTCGGAAAGGGGGCCAGGGGGATAGGACGGTCCGCAACTACGCCGGCGTTCCGGTTCCCCCTTTCCGGCTCGGAAAGGGGGCCAGGGGGATAGGACGGTGGCAAGCACGGGATTTTTCTGTTCCCCTTCCCCATTCTTTCTGGGGAAGGGGTTAGGGGTTAGGGCTTTGTTCTTCAGGTTATTAACCTGACACTACACTAGAGGCGCGTTACAAAAGCTCTCGCGCAAAGTTCAGGATGATGTTACTCCGGCGGTTCGAGCACGCTCATCACCGTGCCCGTCGTCGCGTCCCCGTCGAGGAACGCGAGCCAGCGTCCCTTGAGCGACCAGCTCATCGTGACGATGCCTTCGGCCGGACCTTCGGCCAGTAGAAACCCACTGTCGTAGCGGAGCGAGTACGTCACGATCTTTCGCCATGGCACTGGCTTGCTCGGCGCGTAGATTTCCATCGCGGCTTCGTCAGCGCCCTTCGAAAAGGCCATCGTGCTCTGCGCGAGCATGTCCGGCCACGTATCGAAGCCGAGCGACTTCACATCGACCTCGGTCAGGTCGGCCTGCGCTATCGCGACCTGCGCGACGACCGGCTCTTCGGGACGCTCGATCGCCCGCGTGAACGAGAGATCCCGATTCCCCAGCGTGAGCGTGTCGCTGCCGGCCGTAAACGAGGCCGCGCCCGTCGACGCGCCCATCAAATGTTCCGCGCCGGTCGTAATGTTGTACTTGAATACGCCAATCGTGTGGCGCGTCGGGTCAGGCCCAACGTAGAGAAACGATCCTTCGTCATCATTGTCCCAATCGAGCACGTGGATCGGTTCGCGTACGTGGAACCTGGTGCAGGTCCCGGCGCGCCGATCGATTATTACCGGCGCGGCGCCCGCGTCGCCCTGTCCGACCGCGTAGACGCCGTGCGCGCTCCAACTGAGCGGCGACATCGGACACGACAACTTCATCGGCACGACGGAACCGGCGCCGGTAATGACGACCAACTGCAATCCGTCCGACAGACTTGGCGGCGGCTGGACGTCCGGCTGATCCGGATCGAACTTCGGCGGTTCTTCAGTGACGCCGGATTCTTCCGGCGGCGCGGGATGCTGCCGCAGCGCCAGCGCGATCGTCGCATCGTTCAGCCAACTCAACGAGATCGAATCGAAGCGGCCATTGAAGTTCGCGATCGCGTTGCCCGGCCCGGTCGCGATCAGGTCGCGAATGATGAGGTCGACTCGATCGCCGCCCGGCGCGACCATCGCCGTCGCCAGCGTCAACCCGTTGGGGCTCACCGCCAGGTCGGCGATCGTTCCCTCCTCGGCGGCGGCCGGCCCCGTCTCTGCCGCGAGGATTCGGCCGGTTCGCCACCCGGCGCCTCCCAGCCCATACATAATCGTATGTCCCGCCTGCGTCCCGACGACGCCGATCTCCTCGCCATTTTGCATCCAGATCGGAGCACGCGTGGCAATCGGCGCGAACCCGTTCGGCATCGCGACATCGGTCAGCACCTTGATCCCGTTGGTGACCGCAAGCGTCGTCGAACGCGCGAGAAATGGCGGCGGCCCCGGCTTGGGCGCCTTCGTAGTCGAGCACGACGCAACGCTCACGACGGTGAAGGCGAGAATCAGGATGAGGACAGACCTGGGCATCGAAAAGCGGTAGTCTATTTGGACCAATCAAAAAAGGCGACCGATCCAGCGAATGAAGAACCCGTTTATTGAACGTCTGTGGATAAACCGCGAGGTCCGACTCGCAATCATTGTCACGATTCTGGGTGTCGTCGGCGTAGTGGCCTGCGCTTATGGCCACTGGAAGGTGGGCATCGCCGTCCTTGGCATCGCCGCCGCGATTGTCGCCGCCTTCTATTTTGCCGTCGTCAAGCCCGCGCGAATACCGCGTGATGCCGTCCTGGTAATTCGGCTCGCGGGCCCAATCGAAGAGGACGTAACGCGCTCGCCGCTCGATCAAATACTGCGCCGCGGCGCGAATAGTCTCGACCATCTCCGCTACGCGCTGGAGTCGGCGGCAACCGACGACCGCGTCCGTGCGATCGTCGTCGAGATCGCGGGCTTTGGCGCGGCCTGGCCACCGCGCACGAAGTGCATCGCCTGATGCGCGCCGCGCAGACCGGCGGCAAGCGCGTGATCGCGCTGCTGCGCGGCGATGATGCCGGACTGCGCGAATACCTGGTCGCGTCGGGCGCCGGCGAGATCGTCGCCAATCCCGACATGATGCTCACGATGCTCGGTGTGGCGACCGGCGGCGTCTTTCTCAAGAACGCGCTCGACAAGCTGAAAATCCAGGCGCAGACGCTGCAATGGAAAGAGTACAAGGGCGCCGCCGAGACCCTTGGCCGCGACGCGATGTCGCCAGCGGTGCGCGAGAGCATGGAGGCGATCGTCGCGGACTGGGAGAAAATCCTCGTCGAAGCGATCGCGTCGGCCCGCAAACTCTCTCCTGAAAAAGCGCGCGATCTGATCGCCGCGGGCTTCGTCAGCGCAAAGTTCGCCGTCGAGAATCATCTGATCGACCGCGAAGGCTACATCGAGGACATCCGCGCTGAATTCGATCCCGAGTCCAGGCGCAAAGTGTTCGTCAGCCTGGCGCGCTACCGGCGCCACGCAATCTTCACCCGCGAGCGCGGGATACGCGCGCGAATCGCACTCGTGCACGCCAGCGGCCCGGTAATATCGGGCGACGCGCCGCCGACCGGCGAATACATCAGCGGCGTCGCAACCGCCGCGCAAATCGATCGCGCCTCGCGCGACGAACAGGTCAAAGCAATCGTGTTCCGCGTCAATTCACCCGGCGGCTCCGCCGTCGGCTCCGACCTGGTGTGGCGCGCCGTGCGCGAGGCGCAGGGCCGCGGCAAGCCCGTCGTCGTCTCGATGGGCGACGTGGCGGGCTCGGGCGGCTACTACGTCGCGGCCGGCGCCGACGCGATCGTCGCCGAACCCGCGACCATCACCGGCTCAATCGGCGTCGTTTACGCGAAGTTCAATCTGGGGAGCCTGCTCACCGAGCTCGGCGTCCATTTCGATTTCGTCAAGAGCGCGCCCATCAGCGACGCGATGTCGTTTGCGCGCGCGATGACCGACGCCGAGCTCGCGCAGCTCAACGAGACGGTCGGCCATCTCTACTCGGCGTTCACCGCCAAGGTCGCGCAGGGTCGGCGTCTCAGTCCCGAGCAGGCGGAAGCCGTCGCCAAGGGACGCATCTGGAGCGGTCTCGCCGCGAAGGAGCGCGGCCTCATCGACGAGGTCGGCGGCCTCTCGACTGCGATCGCAATCGCGCGAGACCGCGCACACATCGCCGCGGATCGCCCCCATCAACTCGTGACCTATCGCGCCGAGCGGCGATGGCTGGATTTCCGCGGCAGCAGTATGGAAGTCGCGACACCGTGGGCAATTCGCGCCGCATCCGGAGCGCTCGGCATCCCAGCCCGCTGGACACCCGCGATGCTCGAGCTGCTAATCCGCGGCGGCGTGATGCTCGTCTGCCCGTTCGTCGAGCTGTAGTGCCGCCGCTACTCGGGCGAGCGTTCCAATTCCTCGCGCAGCGACAGCATCTTCTGGCGCGCCTCGTTGATGTAGCCGTCGAGGTTGCGGCGATGATTCGCGAACAGCCCATCCGGCGAGCCGTTCAGCACGATTAACGGCTTCATGACGGCGGCTTGGCCGAGCGCATTTACCGCATCGTCGAACAGCGTCTTCAACACCGGGTCGTCCTTGAGCTGGCCTTTGTATTCGCGCTCGATCGCTTGCATCATGTGATACATCACGTGCGCGTAACCCTGCGAATGGTAGAAATAGTGGTCGCAATCCCAGCTATGCACCGGGCTGCCATCGTCCTTTGTCGTGCGGTAGAGGTTCGCATGCGCGTCGCCAAGCAGGTCGGTCCACGTCTGGAGCAGGCTGATTAGCTCGACGGCCCGGGTGTTGAGCTCACGCGAGGTCGGCGGCGTGGTATGCAACCCGGCGACGTACATTCGCAGATGCTCGATGCCGTCTTCGTACTTGCCTTCGGGCGACGGCAGAATCCACTTCAGCGCGTCGTTCCGAAAATCAGTGTCGGCGATCACAAGATTTGGATCGTACTGATTCGAGGACACCTTGGTCAGGTGGTCCTTGAAGATGCGCATCGTCTCGCGCACCGCCTGAATTATACCGAGCTGGCGGTCCGCGTTATTGTCGGCGCCGACTTTCGGTCCCCAGATGTAGAGATCGTTGGGACGCCAGCCGAAACCGGTGTGCAGCTCATGGTCCATGATTGCGGCCAGCGTCGAGGCGTAGATCTCGCCGGGCACCGTCGGTTTATCAGGCGGGAAGACCTCGTCGATGTTGTAGTCGAGACGATCATGGTGAATCTGGCCGAAGTGAAGCGCGAGGTTGCCGCCAATCCAGACGAGCAGGAGGGCCGCCGCCCCTATTAGAAGTCGGTTCCGGGTCATCGCCGGAGGGAACTATATCAGGATTGAAGCTACGCCGCGCGCAGTGGAACTACTGCGGCAGTTGCGCCTTTGAGTTCATCGCGACTTGTGCCCAACTGCTTAAGTAATGGCAGCACGGCGCGCGTGAAGAACAGGCGCGGACTGATCCCGCCGCCGCCAAGGCGAAGGTTCTCCTGATAGTTCGGAATCAGGCCGTCGCCCGGCATCTTGAAATTCGCGAGCACGTGAGCGAGGTCGGCCAGCGTGCCAACGCGGTCTTCGGCCATCTCGATCGCGATCATTTCCCGGTAGAAGCCGGCGTGAGCAGCCTCGTCGCGGCTGACCAGGAAGAAGACCGCCTCGAGCGTCGGGTCGTGCTCGAGTTCCGCGCGATCCTTCTGCGCGCGATACGCAAGATAGGTCGCCGATTCCTGCAGCGCCCCGTAGCAACTCATCTGGCGGCGGGTCGGAAATGGGAACTTCCACGATCGCGAAAATACGTCCGCTTCCAACCTGTCGAATTGCGCCTGTGTCCGCAGCCCGGAACGGATCAGGTACTCGCGGAACACGAGCCCATGGCGCGATTCTTCGTAGCTCCACGCATTCTGAAACCATGCGAGCCCGAACACGCCGCGCAACAACTCGTTACCCGCGGCCGTGTAGTCCGGCAGGAACATCTCCTCGGCGCAGTACGTCTCGATCCGAATCGCGCGCGCTTCCGTGTTCGCTACGGACGAAACTTTGTCCCACGGCACGTCTTCGAAAAGATTCCAGCGGCGCTTGCGTTCCGCAGTCTCAAAGAACTCCATGTACGCGCGGTAATACTTCTCTTTTGGGGTCATCAATCAACAGTCGGAGGAGTCGGACGAAACTATGGGTAGCAGGTTAGCACGCAGCCGATCGATTACCTAACCGAAGGTGTTACCCAGAGAACAACTTTCGGCTTATGGTACTCAGAAAATACTTAATAAACGTTTAGTCATCGAGCTGCTCTTGGCAACGTCGGATGGTGCAAGCAATGCGATCGTGGCGACCGATTTGCCCTCTGCGGTCACATTTGCCGTGCCGATCTGCTGGCCCGCCTTGACCGGAGCCGCAACCGACGGTGGCAGGTTGTAATCGACTTTGATCCCGTTGCTCGCGCCTCCACGCTTTACGAATACTCCCGCGTCGCCGCCCCAAATCGGCTTAATGCTGGCAGTATCGGCGTCAGTTAGCGCAACCGATTGCGTGATTGGCGCGCCTTTCTTCGCCACCTGCTCAATCTCGTAGTTGAGAAATCCCTGCGACAGCATCTCGGACGCTTCCTTGAAATTAGTCAGCTTGTGCTGACTGCCGAGCACCACCGCGATTAGCCGCAGATCATTGCGTTTTGCAGTGGCGACCACGTTGAACCCCGCCTTGTCGTAGAACCCGGTCTTGAGGCCGTCGCATCCCGGATACGTCCGCACCAGGTGATTGGTGTTGCGCAGAATGAACGTACCCGCGCGAAACGGCGCAGTGTCGATCGACGACCATCGGATCACGTCGGGATATTTCAGCAGCTCGCGCGCAAGAATCGCCTGGTCGTACGCACTCGCAACGTCGGCTTGCTGCCCTTTCGCCGGCGGCAATCCGTGAACCGAGTAGTAGTGCGAATCTTTCATTCCAATCGCGGCGGCCTGCTGGTTCATCATCACCACGAACGCGTCCGTCGATCCCGCGATATACTCCGCGACCGCCACCGACGCGTCGTTGGCCGAATGCACGACCACGGCCTTCATCATGTCGTCGAGCGAAAACGTCTCGCCTTCCTTAAGATAGACTTGGGAACCGCCCATCTCCGCCGCCTTGGCCGACGTTGTTACGTTGTCGGTCAGCTTGAGCGATCCGTCGTGGATTTTCTCGGCGACGATCAGCATCAGCATCATCTTGGCGAGCGAGGCGGTCGGCCACGGCGCGTGAGCGTTGGGCGACTCGAAGATGACGGTGCCGGTTGTGGGTTCGAGCACGCACGCCTCGGAGTACGCACCCAGCGCGGCATTCGACGCACTGGCGGCGTTTTCCTCCGACGCGTCGGCCGCAGCAGCCGCGGCATGATGACGCCGCGCCGCAAAGGCGCTGTGCACCGACACCAGCGCGGCGAGCATGATCGTCACCGCGACGAAACCAAATTTCCGGCTAGTGACAGTGGCGCGGGCCGCCGTGCCCGCGGGCGATTCGTCGCATCGCGAAATAACCTTCATCACGTACCACCTCCACATCACATCAGGACAACTGATCGAACGAGAGAATTCTATCCAACAAGTCTCGCGGCGGCGAGCGGTGTCCCGAATAACATGAAGCGGTCGGCGGTCAGCAGCTGTCATCCTGACAAAGCGAGCAACGGGAGCGGCAGGAAGGATCTCGGACAGCGGCGCGCAAGCGCCGCCGGTTCCGGTTCTGAAGATCGCGCAGCGCTCCTTTACTGATCTAGAACCTGTCCGAAGTCCAGTACACCGATCGCGAATCGGCGAACAGCTCGAACGCATGCGCCGATGCGGCTTCCGGAGCCATCGCGAACCGCCGCGCAAGCTTCTCCGGCGCCAGAATCCGCCACATGTAGTTGTTGTCAACGTGGTGCGCGACGGGACAGCCCGCGTCGCCCAGCGCCTTTTCGAGCGCGGGATCGTGCGCCGTGTGCGCGACCAGCACGCTCGGCTCGGCAGGTTTCGACGCGCGATGGAGCAGGGCGGCTCGCCGATGGTCCCCGACACTCCGAACCGTGACCGGCACGCCGGCCGCCGACTGGCCGAGGAACTTGAACGTCGCGATCATCGCATCAATCCCTGAGGCGCCATCAACGTAGCCGTACTCCATCGCCATCGAGACGCCGTACAACCGCGTCACCCGCGCATACGCCGCGATCCGCGCGCCGTCGCGGCACACTACGAAATACTCCTCGGAGCCTTCATCCGGATGGAGCGGTTGATTGCCGGCGAATTTGAGGCTCCCGCGCCACGCTACGTCGTCGCGAACCGCGGTCACATTAAATCGCCCGCTATAGCCGCGATGTATCCCCGCAATCTCGGCAAGGTCGCGCGCACTCTCGAAGCTGTCGATCACGAAACGATCGGCCACGTTGAGCGAAGCGGCAGCCGCCAGGATGCTCTGCTTGCGCTCGATCTCGCGCCATCCGAACTGGTTGTAGAAAGTTAGCCGGTCCGCGAACAGCAACGACACTTCAAAGCTTTCGCGCACCATCGTCTCGACCGAGAGCCGCATCAGCGCCGACGCCACCCCCTTATGCCGATACTCGTCGAGCGTGAAGACCGATCCGATTCCGCCCATCGGCACCGATTGCCCGTCAAGATTGATGGCGCGATCGAAGATCTGGACCGTCGAAACCAGCCGCCCGCCATCGCGCGCGACGAGGCACAAGGCATCGCGAAAGCCGGGATCGTTCTGATTGTAACGCGCGAAAAACTCGCCGCGATCGTTGTACCAGTGCCCAAGCAGGGCGATCACCTCGTCCCGCTCACTCTGATGCGCCGCCCGAACTTCCATAATTTGGGTTTTGTAGCTTAGTTCAAGGGTCCACCGCTATAGGACCGGCGCGATCAGCTGAGATCCCGCATGCATTCGAGCCTCTGTCATTCTAGAGCGAAGCTGCGTAGCGAAGAATCCCGAATATTTCTTCGCGCCTGTCTCCACTATCTGTCACTGTGTTCCATTACTTACTAAATCCCAATATGAAAGATCGACCGACATGGCAGGTCCCTATTTTCAAAAGAAAAGCTGGCCGTCCTTTGTCTATCGAGGGACGACGCATGACCTAATCCATCTCAATGAATATGAGCTAGTAGTGGTAGATACGGGCGGCCACGAGCGCCGGATTGCTGTCACGTTTGGCGACCACTGTTTCACACGCGCTCCCACACCCGGCGATGATCCAGCGCTTGCCTACCGGGACAGCGATCGCAGGCCAGGCAATTTCTGTTTCGTGCGCTACGCGTTAACTTTCGGCTTGCGGCAACACATCAACGATGCCGTTGTAGGTAGGGTTTGGAATGTGGAAGGGGACCATTTCGCGGCGGTGCCTGAAGTTGATTCCTCCGGCAAGCGCGTTTCCTATGGAATCATTTTTAGTCTTGACCGCGTTACTGGTTTACCGGTGCATCTGCACATGCGCATCAAAACAGCCTACCCGATTAATCTAAGGCTTGTGACATTTGGCTCCGTACGATTTCTGCATCTGGTTGCTTTGCGGATGAAGGGCAAAAGACCGCAAAAAGATCACCAGCGCCGTCGGAAGGTCCCAAGAATTCGGTAGTGAGAGAGCAACAAAAAGAAATAGGCCCTTTCGGGCCTATTCGATTCCGCCTACGGCAGGAATCTCTGGGCGAACCTCTTTCCTGTTTCCAGGTATCAATCCCATCCGGGATTGACTTGGTTGTAAAACCAAGCGGGGCTGGCTATGCGCACGCCCTTGTATCCAGCGATCTCAGCCAATTATATGCTTCTCCCAAGGAGCGTCAAGCTACAAATCGGCGCGGTCGTTGCCTTCACTCCGATCCCATTGCGCAGCTGCTAGCGCAAATCCAGGTGGACGCTCGTCGGCGCGCCGCCGCGATTTACCGTCAGGTCGATCGCTGACGCGGTTTTCACCGCCTGGATCAGGCCCATCGCCTGCATCGGGTTGGTGACCGGCTGTCCGTCGATCGAGGTCAGCAAGTCTCCGTCCTGCAGGCCGAGTTGTTGAAATACCGATCCCGGCGCGACCTCGGAGATCGAGAAGCCGTCGGTCTTGCCGTTGACGAAATGCGGCATCGCGCGCATCTGCGAGAAAAATTGCGCGGGATTTTCCATCGTCTGCTGAACTTCGGCCCGGCTCACTTCGAATTTTCCGGGACCAAGCTTTTTCAGCTCGATTTTACTGCTGTCGTCGCTGTTATCGTTGCCGCGAGCGGGGATATTAGGACGAAACCCGCGCAGTCCGCGCAGTCGCTCACGCATACCGGCGGCGAATCCCCCCGCCGGTCTATGTACCGCGCCCGCCGGGTTACCCAAGTGCGATGGCGACGGTTCGGGCATGTCGGCGGACGGAATCTCAATCGCCACCCGATGCCCGCCGCGATCGATGATCGCGCGGCTGGTCTCGACGCTCACCAGCTTGCCCGCATCCGGGATGTCCTCGCCCACCTGGTAGAGCGATTCTTCGCCGGTTGGATCCTCGATTATCGCATACGGCTTCGACCGGCTCAGGATCGAAGTGCCGATCAGCTTGATATTCAGGTCCTCTTCCACGGGAGCCGGGGCGGGCCCGCTCTCCTGCGGCGTCTCGTTGAAGATGTCGCGCTTGACGATCTGATCGTAGTAGGTGCGCGTCCGTGCCCCGAGCGCGGCCCTCCGCGCCGACGACGACGCGGGCGTGTCGGCTTCATTGGCAACGCTGCGCGCGATAATGTCGCGCACGCACATCGCCGACACGATCGCCAGCGCGGCAATCAGCACGAAGTTCAAAATCGTCACGTGAATCTGTGAGAATCTCAGTTGCATCTACAGGATCGGCTCAGCCCCGTACGCGCACCCTTTAACTAGACGCCCCACGTCGTAGTTCCATTCACCCTTCCAGCGGCTGATGACGAAACTCGCCTGGCTATGGCCGCCGCGCACAAGGTCCATCAGCCGCAGCAGGTAGATGCTCTCATCCTGGCCGCTGCTGTTCAACGCCCGCTGGCGTTCGAGCCCCTTGGCCGCTATCTGCATCAGCTCGTAGCCAAGCTCCTGAAGTTTAATTTTTCCCGCTCGTGCGTCAAGCCCGTTCTTATGCGCCGCGTCCGCGATTTCGCGCCGCTCCCGATAGCTCCAGCCCTTGACCAGGTCCCACGCCCCCGCGAGGCAATCGTCGTCGTACAGCATCCCCTTCAGCAGAGCCGGCAGCGCGAGCATGAATTGCGGCGGCTGGCTGTCCGCGGTCCGCACCTCGACGTATTTCTTCAGCCGCACCTCGGTGAAAATCGTCGTCAGGTGATTGGTCCAGTCCTCGACGGTGGCACGCTCGCGGCCGTAACCGCGCTCCAGATATTGCCGGAACGTCAGCCCCGGCGGCCTGGTCAGGTCGATATATTCATGGTTGCGAATCAGGAAGTACATCGGCACGTCGAGCGCAAACTCGGCGTAATCCTCGAACGAACAATCGTCGCGCAACACGAACTCCGGCACGCCGCTGCGCTGGTTGTCGGTGTCGGTCCAGATATGCCCGCGGAAGCTGTGATACCCGTTCAGGCCGCCGTCGCTCAGCGGCGAGTTCGCGAATATCGCGTACAGCAGCGGCACGATCCCCATGCTGACCCGCAGCTTGCGCATCGCGTCGCGCTCGTCGCTGTAGTCGAGGTTGGCCTGCACGCCTGCGGTCTGCTTCATCATGCGCTGGCCGAGCTTCCCGACCCGCGCCATGTACGGGTACATAATGTGGTAGCGCGCCTTCGGCAGCAGCTCGATCTGGTCGATCCGGCTGACCGGCTGCATCCCGAGTCCAAGCACCGTCGCGCCGATTTGCCCGGTCAACTCGATCAGTTGATTTACGTGGGTCGCGAACTCGTCGTACGCGCAATGGATACTCTCGCACTGCTCGCCCGACAACTCGATCTGCCCGCCGGGCTCGAGCGTTATCGTAGAGCGTTCACCCTGCAACGCGAGGACATGGCCGTGCTCCTCTTCGGGCTTGAAGCCGTAGTCGCTGACCATACGATGCAGCAGGTCCTCGACGCCGCCGGCGCCGGAGTAGGGGATTGCAGTGGCGTCGCCGCTGTGTACGACGACTTTCTCGTACTCGGTGCCGATCCTCCACTGCGCGCGGGGCTTGCCGCCTTCGTGGAAGTAGCGGATCAGGTCGTCCTTCTTTTCAAGCAACTCACTCATGAATCAAATCCAATCGCGACTCCCTGAAAAGAGGGTGGGCAAGCGCGCCTATAATGGCCCCGCCCAACATGCGAGGCAAGCACATTCGGAATGAACAAAAAATACATATACTCTCGCACCAAGTGATCGATGGAACTTGAAGATCTTTCCCCGCGCGACGACACCGCGAGCGTCCCCGAACCGCCACCCGGCGGCGAGGGCCCCGCGATGCAATTCGAAGTCCTCTCCTATTTCGCCATCCTGAATATCGCGATCGGATTAGGCTCGCCGCTCGGTATCGCCGCGATTCCACTTTCCTACTTCCTCAAAGACTCCCTCCATCTTTCTCCGGTCCGGCTCGCCGTCTTCCTTGCGATCGTTTCGATTCCCGTCTGCGCCGGTTTCGCCTTCGGCTTCATCCGCGACCGATGGCGCAGCGCGCGATGGGGCGATCGCCAATACCTCTTCGCCTGCGCCGCCGTCGCCACCACTGGGTACGTATGGTTAGCCGCCTCGCCGATCAACTATTCCAAGTTGCTATTGCTCGTAGTCATCATCGTCACCGCTTACGTAATGGTCTTCGCTTCGGCCCAGGCTCTTATGACCGGCGTGGCGCAGGCGCATGGGATGACCGGGCGGCTGAGCGTCGTCTTCAGCTTCGGCTTTTTCACTCCCGCGGTAATCTCGGCGCTGGCCGGCGGATGGCTGGTCGCGCATGCGTCCGTGCGCGGTACGTTTCTCATCGCGGGCGGTGTCACGATTATCATCGCGATACAGGCCTTCTGGCGCCTCGAGGCCGCCGACGAATTCGAAAGCTCAAGCGTTCTCGTGCCCTATGAGAAAGGCTTCGCTGCCATGCGCCGCCTGTTCCACCATCGCCCCCTATGGCCGGCCGCCGCCATCTACTTCCTGTGGAACTTCAGTCCGGGATGGGGCACGCCGATGTTCTATCACCTGACGGAGCACGTCCGGATTTCGAGCGAACTGTTCGGCACCTTCACCGCGCTGCAGTCGTTGTTCTTCTTGCCTACGAGTTTGCTGTACGGCTACCTATGCGTACGCGCGCCGCTATCGCGCCTGCTCTGGTGGGGAACGATAGTCGCAATCCTGCAAGCCCCGATCATGTTCCTCGCGATGGGACCGACGAGCACCATCATAGTCGCAATCCTGTACGGCCTATTCGGCGGCTTCGCCACCGCCGCCTACATCGATCTCATCATGCGTTCATGTCCCAAGGGCTTGGAAGGAACCGCGATGATGGTGGCGAACACCTCGATGTTCGCGATCGCCGGCAACGCCGGCAACTTGCTCGGAAGCTGGATCTATTCCAGCGGCGGCTTCGCCTCGGCCGTAATCATCACAACCCTGGCAACCGCCCTGATAGTCCCGCTGCTGGCAGCAATCCCGCCCGCACTAATATCCACCCGCGACGGCGAACGCCTCGAGTCTGACGCCTAGCTCAATCGTCGCGCAAACCTTCCGCTTCTTCCCCTGTCAGATAGAGGGAGGTAATTCAGGAACGTGAAGGCCCGCGGCGATGAGAACGCAAAGCCGAACATATTCGAAATATTCGCGTTTCGTTCTCCTGAACCAAAGAACGTTTCACGTGAAACATTTTCGCTTTATACCGCAACATCTAAGCGCCATTTTTTCCAAAACAGGCGAAAACTCCACGCCATTTGGTTGCTGCATAAAAGGAACCTGAGAGCGAAATGGCGTCCTCGACATTTCGCGCTTAGCCTTTCTTCCTCACTGGGTGCAGGGGTCACCCCTGCCCAAGGAGGTGCGGAACCCACGGCGGGTTCCGCATTCAATCTCCGCTCGACTTCGCGTAAAAACGTGCCACACTCGCGCGCGGGAGAATTTCGTGATGCCTCCAGTCATACTAGCCATCGACCAGGGAACTACCGGTACCACCGTCTTCGTTGTCGATGCGCGCGGGCGTATCCGCGGCCGCGCTTACGCCGAGATCCGCCAGTTCTATCCGAAGCCCGGATGGGTCGAGCACGACCCCGAAGAAATCTACCGGTCGGTCATCACGCTCTCGAAAAAAGCGATCGCCGCCGCGAAAGTGTCGCCGTCGGCAATCGCGGGCATCGGCATCACCAATCAGCGCGAGACCTTCGTCGTCTGGGAGCGGCGCAGCGGCCGCCCGGTCCATCGCGCGATCGTGTGGCAATGCCGCCGCAGCGCCGCTATCTGCGACGCCTTGCGCGAGCGCGAGCCCGAGGTCGCGGCTCGCACGGGACTGCTCGTCGATCCGTACTTTTCTGGCACCAAGCTCAAGTGGCTGCTCGACGAGAAACCCGAACTGCGCGAGCGCGGCGCGCGCGGCGACCTTTGCTTCGGCACTATCGACACGTGGCTCGTGCATAAGTTGTCGCGCGGCGCGGAGTTCGTGACCGACTACACCAACGCGTCGCGCACGATGCTGTTCAATCTGGCGCGCCGCGAATGGGACGACGAGATGCTCGCGATGCTCGGTGTTCCACGCGCGATGCTGCCGCGCGCCGTGAGCTCGCGCGGCCCGCTTGCCGCGACCGCGCCCGGTACGATTGCGCCGCACGCGATTCCGATCGCCGCGATTATCGGCGATCAGCAATCCGCGCTCTACGGGCAGGGCTGTGTCGCGGCCGGCGACTCGAAGGCGACCTACGGCACCGGCGCGTTCCTGCTGATGAACACCGGCGACAAGATGGTGCCGTCGAAGAATCGATTGCTGACGACCGCCGCGCTCGGTCCCGCCGGCGAGCCCGCGTACGCGCTCGAGGGCTCGGTGTTTATCGCGGGCGCTGCTGTGCAATGGCTGCGAGACGGACTCAAGCTCGTCCGCAAGGCCGCCGACACTTACGCGGATGCGCGCGCCAGCTTTGCGAAGAACAAGGATCGCACGCAGCCTTACGTCGTGCCTGCATTCGTCGGACTCGGCGCGCCCCATTGGGACGCCAACGCGCGCGGCGCTATCGTGGGAATCACCCGCGGCACGACCCGCGCCGATATCGTCCGCGCCACGCTCGACAGTATCGCCTACCAGGTGCGCGACGTAATAGTTGCGATGGAATCCGACACCGGCCATCCGCTGAGCGAGCTGCGCGCCGACGGCGGCGCCACCGCGAACCGCTACCTGATGCAATTCCAGGCGGATATCCTTGGCAAGCCGGTCCGGCGCGCGAAGATAACAGAGACCACCGCGATGGGTGCGGCGATGCTCGCAGGGCTGGCCATGGGCGTATGGAAATCGCCGGATGAAATGCACGCGCTAATCAAAGGAGCCGACGTGTTCAAGCCGAAGATGCCCAATTCAGAGCGTGAACGATTGCTCGCCGGATGGCATGATGCGGTCTCGCGCACGCTCACGCGGCCGTCGAATTAAACAGAAGGACAAGAAGCAATGCCTGAAAACGGAAAACCCTACGTCACCGCTCTCTACCCCGAACAGGACGATCAGGCCGCCGACTCGCTCGGCCGCGCGTTCATCAACGACCCGACCTTCAAGGCGATAATTCCGGATCTCACCGACCCGGTCGAGCGTGCCAAACATCTGGCGGACCTGTTTCGCGGTATGCTCGCGATCGAGCGCCGCTCGGGACAGCCGGTGTTCGGCGTGATCGACGACAACGGCCGCGTCGTTGCAGCCGCGATGACCGAGGGCGTTGGGCATCCAGGCGCGCTCGGCATGGTCACCACCGGCCTTGGTCAGATGCCGCGGATGATGCGCGCGATCGGATTGGGCGGTCTATGGCGCGGGCTGAATCTGGTGAGCGTGCTGGCCGCCAATCATCCAAAGGAGCCGCATCTGTACTTGCAGGTGCTCGGCTGCGATCCGCCGTTCCAGGGCAAGGGTTACGGCAAGGCGCTGGTGGATCACCTCGCGCTCGAGGCCAAAGCGCGACCCGAAATCGCGGGCGTGTATCTCGAGACGATGACCGAAGCCAACGTCGCGTTCTACAGTTCGAGGGGCTACGAAATCGTGGGAGAGCTATACCCGATAGGCGTCCGGACGTGGCGAATGTACCAGCGCAAACGGTAAGAAGGGGCAGGGGGAACGAATCGAATGTGAAACCCGCGGTGGGTTTCACGCTTCCTTCGGCAGGGCTGAGCCCTGCACCCAGTGATAAGAAAGTCGGATGCGCGGCGCGTTCCTACGATCCGATTCCCCTTCCCGTTCGGGAAGGGGTTAGGGGTTAGGTTGGACGCATCCAGCACCACCGGCTGTGTCGAGATCTCTTCTCGTCACCCCGCGGCGTCGCGCGGGTGGATGGTGGTGACGCGGAGGCCTTTGGAAGTCCAGCCAACGTCGAAGCCGACGATATCGCCTTCGCGTATCAGATCGATTCCTGGCATCGTGCCGCCGAGTCGCGCTCCGGCGACGGCTACGAACGGAAACTCGAACGGAATCTCCTTGCCGCTATGCGAGCGCACGATGCCCCGGCCGCGCGCGCGGTCGAGCTTGAGTATCATCCCCTGGTAGAAATTTCCCGGAAAGCGCTCGCCGTCGTATTCGTCAGCCACGATCCTAGGGAGTAGCATCCCGCGACGGCGCGGAAAAGCCGCCCATGAAAAAGCCGGCGATGACTGTCTCATCGCCGGCCCGATTTGCGCATCGATTCGCGCGCGAAAAGCTCAGCCACCCAATTTGTAATCGATCACTTTGCTCCAGGATTCCACCATCACCTTTCCAGCCCAGGTCTTCTTGGTCTCTTCCTTGACCAGGCCGCCCGGGACGTCATCCGACAGCCAATCTTTCGAGGTGGACAGCTCGCGGCCGTTCTGGATTGAAGTCTCGACCCAATGCGTCTTGATCTTGTTGCCCATCACGGTCACGTCTTCGTCGCCTTCAGTCTCCTTGACGGTTGGCTGCTTCGCCGGCTTCTCGTACAGCGAGTCGCTCGCATTGCTGATCTCGCCGTTGGCGAACAGCGTCACCTTGTCAGCCGGCATCTCGGTCTCGCTGCCGTCGCCAAGATCGATCCTGGTCTCCTCGAGGATGGCCTTGTCCTTATTGAGATCGACCAGCTTGCTGTTGATGCGCATGACGTCGGCGGAGGGCGGATGCGCCATCGCGGCGACGACGCCGACGCTGGCATCGCGATGCTCGAGTACTTTGCGCTCAAGAGTTACGTAGGTGCCGACTTTGAATCGGGCCCATTGCGCGTACTCCGGATTGGCGGGTTCCGGAGGATGTGAATCGTCAGCGGCCATCAGGAAGAGACTTCCGCTGAGAAGAATGGAGCCCAGGATTGCCGCGGAAAGTGTCGGCCGGAACCTCATGGTGAGACCTCCTGAAGTGACGAAGGTGGAAAGCCGCTAGAGCTACAGTCGCACTATGGGAAAATCCTACTGAAAGAAAATTGTCGCTGTCAACCGTAACCTGCTGGCGTAGCGCGCGTAATCTTAGAAGAGAGTCAGCGTCTCGGTTGACAATGGACTTAAGGAATCGTTAGATCGAAATACTGAGCGAAGGATTTCTACGACCAGCTGACACAACCGGGATTGAGTTCCCTGCAAGGAGGAACCGGTGGAATCCGATAAGCCCGCCATCCACAACAAGCTTAAAGACCGCCTTCGCACCATCGTCGGCACAAGCGCCAGCACAATCGTGCTCGCGACGACGATACTGAATGTGATCCCCGCAGACGCCAATGTCGCCGACGCGAATCCCGCCGGCACCCTCCAGCAACGCGTCGAGGGAGTGCGCCCCCAGGTTCAGGACGCGAACGCCAACCTGCAACAGCGGGGCGACTCGAACATCCAGCTGGCGTGGTGGCGCAATTGGCGCAACGGCGGATGGCGCGGATGGGGTTGGCCGAACTGGCACAACTGGCGCAACTGGGGCAATTGGTAAATCCGTAAGCCGCGCCTCGACGCTCGCGGCATCGAGTCGTGTTCAAGATGGCTGCCGGCAATAGATGGCGAATCGCCGGGCCGCTCGAGCTTCTCGTCCTGCAGCCGACTCCGTTCTGCAATCTGGATTGCTCTTATTGCTATCTTCCCGATCGCGACTCGAAGCGCCGGATGTCGGACGCGACGTTGAATCGCGTTTTTCAATTCGTCTTTGCAAGCGGAATAGTTGAGCAGGGCTTCACCGTGGTGTGGCACGCGGGCGAGCCGATGGTGCTGCCGGTGTCGTACTACGAACGCGCGATTGAAATTGCGGCCGCGCATAATCCCGGCGGCTTGCAGGTTCGGCATTCGTTCCAGACCAATGGCGTGCTGATCGACGACGGGTGGTGCGATTTTTTCAAAGCGCATCAGGTGAACGTCGGCGTCAGCATTGACGGACCGGCGTTTCTTCACGATCGCAATAGAAAAACGCGCAAGGGCGCCGCGACTCAGCATCGCGTGATGGAAGGCATCCGAAAGCTGCGGAGCAACGAGCTGCCCTTCCACGTGATCTCCGTGCTCACGGGAGAATCACTCGACTACGCCGACGAACTGTACGATTTCTATATCGAGAACGGGATCCGGGAGGTCGCGTTCAATATCGAGGAGATCGAAGGGCCGCACGCCGCATCGACGCTCGGCGGCGCGGGCGTCGAGAATCGATTCCGGCGGTTCATCGGAAGATTTTTCGATCTGGTCGCGCGCGACGAGTTGGCGTTGAGCGTGCGCGAGTTCGACTCGATGGTGCCGATGATTCTAGGCGGTAACGCGAATGAAAATAACTTTCCGCCGACCCAGGAAAACTCGCCATGCGCGATATTGAGCGTGGACTGCGAAGGCAACTTCACTACCTACTCGCCGGAACTGCTCGGCCTCAAGAGTAGTCACTACGGCGATTTCGCGATAGGCAATGTGAATATCGACACGCTCGCGTCGGCGATGAACGGTGAGAAGTTTCGTCGAATGAGTAGTGATATCGCGCGTGGACTGAGTAAGTGCCGCGATACATGTGAGTATTACAGTTTGTGCGGAGGCGGCGCACCGGTGAATAAGTACTTCGAGAATGGATCGTTCGACTCGACCGAGACCATGTTTTGCCGCTTGAATCGCAAAGTAATCGTCGATGTGATCGTCGCGAAGCTGCAACACCCGATTGGCGTTGCGACGGACGCCGCCTGACGCGAAGTTCTGTGAAAATCCGCAACGCGCCGCGGTACCAGGGCCGGCTTCGCTGGCGGATCGTGTGCAGGTGCGAGATTCGACAGGATGGCGGGCAGCCAGCGCGGACGAGTTGGGGGCTATCTGCGCCGACGACGGCGACGTGTCGGTGATCGGCATACCGCGGCATTTGCTGGAGCGATGGTGGAAGCTCGCTGAAGCGGACCATATAACTAAAGGGTTTGATGGCTATGGCCGCGAGATAGCCGAGTATTTCGTCTACAAAAACTGGCGCTTGACGGCTCCTGTCTTGATGGAGGTGGTGGCTGCCGGTGGTAAGCGCGATAAAGCTCTGATGCCCAGTCACCCGATGCGATTCGCCACCGGCGTCGGCACGCTGAGCGCGTGCATCAACCTTGGCGGCGAGAATGCCGCGATCGCGCTCAAGGCGGATTCTCGGCGGGTCCGGATAATACTCGAGCCCGGGGAGGGCTTGCTGATGCCGGCGGACGGCGTCCTCTTTAATCGATCGGCGCTCGGCGGAGCGGAACTGGCCGTCACGCTGTTGATCGGTTCGCTTGGGACTGAGTAATTGACTGACTAGTGTGGCGTCGCATAAATGACTTGAAGAACAAAGCCTAACCCCTAACCCCTAACCCCTTCCCCAGAGAGAATGGGGAAGGGGAACAGAAAAATCCTTGAGGAATGCCCGCGTGCTTGCCGCCGTCCTATCCCCCTAGCCCCCTTTCCGGGCCGGAAAGGGGGAACCGGAATGCCGGCGTGCTTGCAGCCATCCTATCCCCCTGGCCCCCTTTCCGAGCCGGAAAGGGGGAATCGGAATTGCTAGGGCATCGACAGGCAGATTTGCAATTCGTTGATTGCGTTGTCGATGTAGCCGACGGCGTTGGCCTTGTGCCCGTGATAGTCATTCGCGGCTTTGACCTGTAGCACGTACTTCGCATGCTGTAGCTCGTTCATAGCCTGTGAGATTTCAGGATGGCCGGTGGGAGGAGGTCCGCCGTAGTAGCCACCTTCAGCCGGCGGACCGTAGGGACCGCTGCTGTAGGCAGGGCCCTGCGAGCAGGCGGCGCAGGCGAGCAAGACTCCGAAGATGACGCCGCCGGCGAAACACATTCCTTTGACCACGGAAATTCTCCTTTCAGGGGAAGTGGCGATCGATGTAAGTGAGCGCGGACTCGAGGTCGGGCAGTATTTTGGTGCAGAAGCGGACCATCCACGGCGAGCATTCCGCAAAACTGAACGGGCTGAACGCAATCACGAACTTGCCGAGATCGTGCCCGGCGTAAAAGACTTCCATCGCGGTGCCGAGCGAGGGCTTGGAGTAATTCACCAGCAGCAGGTCGGCGTCGCGAACGTCCTGCAGATCGAACTCGACGATTTCGTTGGCGGAATCGATCTCGCGGTCGCGGAAATTGCGGCGCAACGGATCGAGCAGGATGAATCTTCCGGCGAGCCGTTCCTTGGCGCGGGTGCGCCAATCCTTGGCCGCGCGATCGGACTCCGCATCCATGATTGGCCCGCAGAGGTAAATTTTTCGGACCCCGTCCGCCATCGCGCCGCAATCTACCACAGCGCGGAAGGGAGTGCATCGAGAATAATCCCGGAGCGTTTCATATCCCGCTCAAAGCCGATAAGTTTTAAGACTGCCGCTCGAGCGGCATTTCAGAATGGCGACAGTTGAACGTCTAAAACCGGGAGAGGTCAGCGACGCGGCCGACAGGGCCGAAACGCTGGCACTTCGCGGCGAAGGCCTGGTCAAGGTTTACGGCGGCCGCGCGGTCGTCAACAACGTCAACGTCATCGTCAAGCCGGGCGAGGTGGTGGGCTTCCTCGGCCCCAATGGCGCGGGCAAGACCACCACCTTCTACATGCTGGTGGGACTGCTCAAGCCCGATAAGGGACGCATCATGTTCAGCGGCGAGGACATCACGACGCTGCCGCTCTATCAGCGCGCGCGCCGCGGGATATCCTATCTGCCGCAGGAGCCGAGCGTCTTCCGCAAGCTGACCGTCGAGCAAAATCTGCTGGCCGTGCTCGAAACGCTGCCGCTTACCGAAGAGGAGCGCAACGCGCGCCTGCAGACGCTGCTCGACGAGCTCGGAATCGCGCACCTGGCGAAGTCGAAGGCGGGGGTGCTGTCCGGCGGCGAGCGACGACGCGTGGAAATTACGCGCGCGCTGGTGCTCGACCCGGTGTATCTATGTCTCGACGAGCCGTTTGCCGGGATCGACCCGATCACGGTCGTCGAGATTCAGCGCGTCGTGTCGTATCTGAAAGAGCGGGGCATCGGCGTGCTGATGTCGGATCACAACGTGCATGCGACGCTGTCGATCATCGATCGCGCCTATATCATTCACTCGGGCAAGATTCTGTTCGAAGGCAAACCGCGCGACATCGTGGCGAGCGACGCCGTACGCCAGGTGTTCCTGGGCGAGCGGTTCAAGCTGGCGAGATAGCGAGGCTCACGCTTGATCCAGTGCGATTTTAGTGGCGCGGGCCGCCGTGCCCGCGGCTGAATTTGCCGATGCGAACAATCCGACTTGACTGCAAGTATCAGCCAAGCGGCGGCCGTCGGGGCAATGGCACCAGGGGATTGAAACGCGGGCACAGCGGCCCGCGCCACTTAAATCGCGACTCTTCGTCGAATCAGTAAGGGACACCGGACGCACCAAATCCGGAATTGGGCATCGGCGGCGGATAGGTCGGATAGCCGTAAGTGCGGTAGCCCGGCGCGTAGCCGGAGCTGAATCCGCCGAAACTTCCGCCATAGCCGCCGGTGCCCATCGTCATACCACCGCCGAGCAGGAGCGGGAGGAGCATGGTCAGCCCGCTGGGGGGCGAGCTGTTGTACTGCTGATACTGCTGAATCTGCTGCCCCTGCGCCTGGTAGGCCGCCGCGCCAGGAGGCAAGCTGTTCTGATTGTTCTGATAATCCTGGACCGAACCGGATGAAGCGTACGGATCGGTGCCGTCGGACGGCATCGTATTGTCGGCCGGGACGCCGTTGACGGTCGAGCCCGAGTTGCCAGAGGAGCCGGCCAGTTCGGGACTGATCTTGATCCGGTTATCGACGACCAGCGACGAGTCCTTCAGATAGTGGCGCGCCTTCTGCTCGGCGTCCGTCTTGCCGAAATCGCTCGCGACGAAACCGAACAGTATCACCTGCTTGCCGCCGCTCGGACTGGTAACGACTTGGGCGCCGACCAGCGGCAGCGAGTGATGCTTAAGATAATCGGAGAGATCCTGACTCTGCGCTGAATCGATCGTGCCGCCGGCGACGGTGCCGGCAGCCGACGGCGGCGGCATCGAACTGGAATCGAAGCTGTTCGAGGTTCCCAGCGGCGCCGCTTTGCCCGGACCGGTTCCGAAGGGATTCTGCACCGGGTCGCACGCGGACAATCCCGCGAGAGCGACCGCGAGTCCGAAGACCGCCAAGGCATTTGCGATACGACTCATATATGTCGCGGATTATAGTCCTCTACCACTCACCTAACAATTCGACGAATAGCCGGCAACTTCGTTTCATTTCGCGAGGATCGCTTCGCGTTGCGAGAATGAATTACGCACTGTGCGAGAAGGGGGCGCGTCGAATCTACGGTTTTCGATGGCACGCTCGATGCAATCCGAGTTAACGGGATGTGGAACGAAGGAATCGCAATGCTGACCAACAAAGACAACAAGAACCGAGCGGAAAAGTGCGCGTCGGCGGCGCGGGTCGAGGCCGTGCTCGCGCGCTTGAGCCGTGAAGACTCGAAACTGGGCGACCGGATGCTCAATGCGGCGGTCGCAGGCGCGGTGGTCGCGCGGCAGCCGGCGGATACGATTCTGCGGGCGGAGGCGGCGGAGGCATGGAACTCGATTAAGACCGTGATCGAACATCACCTCAACAGCGAAGAGGATGTCGTGCTGCCGTGGGCGGAGTCGCTCGAGAATTTCCCGCCCGACCTGATATTGCGCGCCCGCGAGCAGCGCACGCGGCTGTGCTGCCTGGCGCGAACAGTCGATGCGACGTCATTCATCACGGGGTCGAATGAGGAAGTCGTCAAGGCCGGCACCGCGCTGACGGCGTTCGCGGTATGTCTGGACGATCTGATCGACGGCGAAGAGCGCGATTTGTTTCCAATGATCCAGCGGAGCCTGTTCGAGGAATCGAGCGGCGCCGGCGCGTGAGGTGTTAGTGATTTTCTTGCCCGTGGCTGCTTCCCTCGCCCGACGTGGGGCGAGGGTTAGGGTGAGGGACAGCTGTGCGGCGCAATTGTCTGGTGCGCCACCTATTTGGAATTTCTCAGAAAATCTGGTCCCTCACCCGCCGCTCAAGGACGAGCGTCGGCCTCTCCCCACGTGGGGCGAGGCGAAGAAGGGCTACTTCGCGTAGCCGACCTCTTGCAGGAAGTCGCGCACCAGTTGATTGAACACCGGGGCGTTCTCGAAATAGATCGAATGACCGCTGCCGGGCACCGTCCGCAGCCGCGCGTTGGGCAGGGCCGACGCCAGTGCCTTGACGATATCCGGCCTGATCAGCGTGTCTTCTTCACCAACCGTGCACAGTATCGGCATCGTCAGGCGTTGCTTCACCGCGGCGAGATCGTAGCGCAGGCCAACTATGCGTGCGCCGGCGTCGGCGGGAGGACGCGCGCCGAGAATGCGAACTTCGTCGTAGAGAAACGCCATCTCGGGATGCTTGCCGAAATAATCGGCGGCATATGTCGGCAACGATCCGATCGGCGGGGACGCATCGACCGGCAGCGGGGTGCGCGGCGCCTCGAATTTCATGTCGGGCGTGAAGATGCCGCCCGGCGTATCCGCCATCACCATCGCGGCGACGCGTTCCGGATGCTCGAGCGCATAGCCGACAATTGTCCATCCGCCCATCGACTGCCCGATCAACACGGCCTTGTCGATCTTCAGATAGTCGAGCAGCGCGCCGAGGTCACTCGCGTGCGCGCGATTGAACACGCCGTCAGTATCGCGTGACAAGCCGAAGCCGCGCTGATCGACCGTGATGCATTCGAACGATCGCATGAAGTAGGGAACCTGCTGCCACCATGAGAGATGGTTGCCGCCGAGCCCGTGCAGAAAGACGATCGGCGCGCCGGCCCCGACGCGCTCGTAGTAGAGCGAAAACTTGCCGATCTCCAATCTGCCAGGCGTGATTCGATATTCCATCGCGATTCCCCGTGCGAGCTTTCGTGCAGTCCAGAGTGGTAGTCCCGTCAAAGCGCGCGGGCAATCCCTGATAGCCCCAAATCCTGCTAACAAGGCGAGGGCCGCATCTTCTCTTTTCACTGGGTGCAGGGGTCACCCCTGCTTGTCGATGCGCAGGCCTGAGAGCAGGTGCCCGACGTTCTCGCCGACCTCGCGGCGGGCACTGGGTTTGTCGCCCGCGTGCGCGATGAAGATTGCGCCTTCGGTGATCGCGCCCATCAGCAGGTACGCGAGTGAATCGACCGGTCCGCGCGCGATGACTCCCTGGTCCATCGCGGCCTCCAGCGCGGCGATGACCAGCCGCAGATTGTGCTTGGCGTCGATCTCGCGCCATCGCGCCCATCCCAAAACGGCGAGCGCGTCGATCAGCACGATCCGTTGCACGGCGGGATCGAGGCAGGCGTCGAGGAAAGCGTTGCATCCGGCGAGCATCCCGTCCCACGCGCTGGTATGCCCGACGGCGGCGTCGGCGACCGTTTGCGTGAGGCGCTGCTCCTCGAGATCGAACACGGCGGAGAACAGATCCTGCTTGTCTTTGAAGTGATGGTAGAGGGCGCCGCGGGTGACGCGGGTGCGCCGCGCGACGGTTTCGATGTCGGTCGCGGCGTAGCCGAGGCGGGCGAAGAGCTTGCGCGCGTTCTTGATGAGGGCGGCGCGGGTGGCGAGGGATTGTTCGAGCTTGCGGCTCTTGACTGTCATACTATTATCATGTCAGATACATACTGTTGGTATGTTAAATACCCCAAACAAACAACAACAGGAGGCAGGCTAGCAATGAAAGCAGCAGAATTCCATCAGGCGCGCAAATTCGCGGACACCACCTTCGGCCGAATCGCTTACGTCGAGAAGGGCGCGGGCCCCGTGGCGCTGTTTATCCACGGCTTCCCCGTCAACGGCTTCGCGTGGCGGGACGTTCTGGACGATCTCGCCCCGGCGCGCCGCTGTATCGCGCTCGACCTGATGGGGCTGGGATACACCGAAATAAAGGCGGACCAGGATCTCGGCTTCGACCAGCAGGCCGCGATGATCGCGGCCTTCATGGATCGGCTGGGATTGTCGCAGGTCGATCTCGTCGGCAACGACAGCGGCGCGAGTATCAGCCAGGTGTTCGCGGCGCGATATCCGTCGCGGCTGCGCAGCCTCGCCCTCACTAACTGCGAGGTCCACGACCTGTGGCCCAACGCGATGCTGAAAGCGGCGTTCGATCAATTTGCGGACCCGTCGATCATCATCGGAATGAAGACGATGCTCGACGCGCCCGCCGTCGCGCGCCAGGCGTTCGCCTCGGTCTATGAAGACGCCGAGCGAATCCCCGACGAGGCGTTCAAGATGTATTTCGAGGCGGCGCTGGCGTCCGAGGATCGGAGCAACAACCTGCGGCGATTTCTCAGTCTCGGCAATCTGAAGGTGCTGACTGCGATCGCGCCGCAATTGCGCGAGCTCAAGGTCCCGACGTTGATCGTGTGGGGCGAGGCCGACACCGCCTTCGATCTGAAATCGGTGGATTGGCTCAAGAACAATATCGGCAACGTGCGGCGGGTGATTATGGTGCCGCGCGCAAAACTATTTTTCCCCGAGGAGCATCCCAAGCTGATGAGCGTGCTGCTGCAGGAATTCTGGCGCAGCATCGCGTAAGTCGCGCGGTCACTCGTTAGCCGCGATGGCGAATCTCGGTACGGCCGCCGCCGAAGAACAGATAGTGGCAGGGTTGGTCGATGAGCAGGCGATGCCAGATTCCCTGGGGCACGATGACCGCCTCGCCGGCCTTGACCGGGATCTCGGCGCGGCCATCGTCAAGCTCCAGCGACAACCGAAAGGCGCCGGAGATCAGGTAGAGAACCTCGTCGGCGTCGAGATGGCGTTCGCCGCCATGGCTTCCGCTATCGTCCTGCCGGCTCTCGCCCCAGAGGATCCCGTCAACCGCGGGATTCCATATCATGGTGTCGGCGAGTTTGGTGACGTTGCTGAAATCCTTGGGAAGGAACTCCGCCGATCCGCGAGGGCGGCTGTGAACGTGCACGTTGGAGAGAGTCACGACCTTGGGTTGGGGCATCCGAGATCACCTCTGTTCGAGTCTCGACCAAAACTGTAAGCAGAAAATTAGTCGGGACGCGAAGCGGTCTGGACGCACGAGGGGCCGACTAGTCGCCACTTCGCGAGATGCGCGCCCTTCCTGCCCTTGATCATCCCCGACAATTCGCGGCCGTCCGCGGACAGAATGAGATCGGCCTCGAGCGAAGCCGGATTCGTGTTGTTGATTCGTACCGAGACCGTCCGTCCCTTGACGGTCCCGCTGCCTACCGCCCATAGCTTGCCCGTGCCGCCGTCGTAGCTGGTGACAGTTAGCTCGTGGCCGTCCTGTACTATCAGATGACAATTCGAGCCCATGTCGCGCCACGCACCGCTCAAATTTCTGTGCACTGGCGCGGTCGTTGCGATTGCCGGACTGTCGCCGGCGCTTGCGGGCGCATTGGCGGGGGCGTCAGCGGCAGCTAACGGACCATTCTCATCGAGCATGTGCGGGTGGGCACTCGCTCTCGCTTCGATACCGGCCCTGCGGCGTGGATGGTTTCCGAGATATCCGGTCTGGTGTAGCAGGCCGATCAAGCCCGCGGCAGCGGCGATCGCGGTTGCGATCCCGTTGAACAGGCTCGGCATCACTTGGCGCAGTCCGGTTCTGGCGCTGTCCCCCATCCCGCGACCTCAAGACAAGTCCGACGGGCGAATCTTAGGGTAACGGGCGGGACTGCATCAAGCGCGCGCGGGCACGATCGAGGCAGTTGTGGCGACGGACAAGACGGCCTAGCGGATGCGTCTACCTGGTCTAACCTTGAACCGGCGGGAATCTCGTTGGGACTTGAGGTAAATCACGAGCGCGATAGCCCCTACGAATAGAACTTCCCAGAACAGCAGAACATTCAGATGGTCCATTCTGTCGTACCACGCACCTGACGCAGCAACCTGGCTGACCGGCGTGCCAGCCGTGGTCATGAAGGTGTCGCGCCATCGCGTCACGATCATGACGCCGTTCCATACGAGACCCACAGCCAGAACCACCACCCAGAAAAGCACGCCGAATTGCTGGGGCAGGCGACGACGAACGATGCTGTCAACCGACCCGGGCTCCGGGATGATCATGGGAGCCGCTATATGATCCTTGAAATGGCGGAGGTCCGGACTGGAATATCCTTCCAAGGTCGCCGGCTCCGGGGGGCTCGGGAAGAGCGTGGTGTGATCGATTGTGGGGCTGGTAGCCTCGCGAATCTGGCGCAGGATAAAAAGCATATCCTGCTTGCAGGTCAGGGTTCCCAGGAGCGCGCACTTCGATAACGCCTCGAGTTCCTGAGGGGTTATGCTCAGGCGCGCGATGAGGTCGTGGTCGTTCCGAATCTCGTCGAGGATCGCCCGCTCTTGTTGCGAGGTAATCTTCAAATGCGCTGATGAATCGCCTTTCATGGAGCGGGATTCTGACGCCGCACGCGGCTTAAAGCAAGACTAAAGACCACGTGAGACGGATAAGACCTTATAACGTGCGTAAGAGACCCATAAAAATCCAATAGACAAAGCATATAGTAAGTTTTGCCTACCTACTGTAAGACCAGGCGGGGCGAAGCTGTAGCGAATTTCTACCCGATGTATAGGAATCGGGCTGGCGGCAGGTGCTCGATGCGACGGTGGAGGCGCAGGTATGCGGGCGCAACCGCCTCAGAATTGCCCCGGCCGGGAATCGAACCCGGACCTGAGGTTCCGGAGACCTCCGTGATGTCCTTTTCACTACCGGGGCGAAGGATGCGGCAGAGGACAGAACTACATCAGCGATGGACGGCGGACAAGGCGCGCGGTGGTTGATCCTCGCGTCGAGCGCGCGGCACCATGGTCGCGATGGCGACTGACACAGGCATCGACTCGGCACGTATCCTGCGCGAGCAATACAAGGACGGCTCCAACCTGACGGCGCGCATCCGGCTACATCAGCGCTTCAGCACCAATCGCTACGGATTTTTCCGCTGGATGTTCGATCGAATCCAGATTCCTGAAAACGCGCGCGTGCTCGAGATCGGCTGCGGCACCGGCGTATTGTGGCGCGGCGCGGCGCAGGTCCTTCGCGGCTGGCGCGTGATTCTCACCGACATGTCCGCCGGGATGCTGGACGAAGCGCGCACCAATCTCGCGCAGCTTGACCGCTCGTTCGCCTACTCGCAGGCCGACGCGCAGGAACTGCCGTTTCAGGACGCGTCGTTCGACGCCGTCATCGCGAATCACATGCTCTATCACGTCCCCGACATCCCGCGCGCGCTCAAAGAGGTTGGGCGCGTGCTCAAGCCGTCGGGCTTCTGCTATGCGGCCACGATGGGACTCGCGAGCATGCGGGAGATGGACGAGCTTGGGGCGCGTTTTTTCTCGATTCACCGGATGACGGGGTCGGCCGCGAAATTCGGTCTCGAGAGCGGTGAGCCTTACATGCGCGCCGCCTTCGGGGAGGTCAAGCTCGAACGTTACCCCGACTCGCTGGCGATTACCGAAGCCGCGCCGTTGATGGATTACATCTGCTCGATGCGCGTGCGAACCAGAATCACCGACGAGCAGATCGCGGCACTACGCGCGCACGTCGAGAACGAAATCGCGACCTACGGCGCAATCCGGATGACCAAGGACGCGGGGATGTTCATCGCGCGGCGCTAAGAGTGCGCGTCCGCACCCACGAAGGAGCGCTGCGCGATCTCAGAAACCGGAACCGGCTTCGCGTGCGCGAAGCTGTCCGAGGTTCCTCCTCCCGTCGCGTTCGCTCCCGTCGTCGGAATGACAGAAGCGCTCGCCTCGCTCGCTTCGTCAGGGCATAAATAATCGCTCGCCATGCTCGCTTCAGTCAGAACGACGACCAATGCTCGCAACTCGGAGCCGGTTTCGGAGATCGCGCAGCGCTCCATTGCTGGGGTCGTCGCGCGGCGCTGATCAGTACAGAATCGACGGGATGAAAGGGAGGCGCGGCTCGTTGTAGAGTCCGACGCTCATCAGCGTGTTTTGCTGCATCAGTTTGAGGCCCTTGCTGTAGCACCATCGGAGCAGTTCCCCGTTGCGCGACGGTATCAGCGGGCCGGGTCCGCTAAAGGCGGGCGCCGCCGCGATCAACGCCTTCAGCTCCTCGTTCGATTCGCCGACCGCATAGCCGCCGTATCCGATTGCGGTCGCGTAACCTGTGATGCGGCCAAGATGCTCGGCGACGTTCGCCGTCCGATCCGTGATCGCATCGCGCAATTCAGCGCCGCGTTCGTGGCCGTGGACCGCGAAATGGAGCCGATTGCATGCGGCGACATCGGCTTCTGTAGCGGCGCGCACCTTGTAACCTGGGATCGACTCGTTGATCAGCGGTCCGGTCATCAGAGACAGCGGTTCGCGGGTTTCGAAGCCGAGCTTGGTGTACAGACTGAACGAGCGGCTGTGATACGCCGACTGGACCAGCCTGACGCCCGGCCACCGATGCTCGGCGACACGATCGAGCATGTGTTGCATCATCGCGCGCCCGGCGCCGCTGTTCTGCACGTCCGGATCGACGCTGATCGGGCCGATGCCCGCGATCGGCGCGCGCTCGTCCTGGAAGTTGCTGCCGGCGATGCGCCCGTCCACTTCGACTGCGATTCCATAAAAGCCGGGATTCGAGATCATTGCCGTGAGCATTCCGACCGTCGCGTCGAGCGATGGGAACTCGTGCGGGAACTTGTGCTCGTCCGCCAGCGTGCAGAAGGCGCGGTAGCAGATTTCTGAGCAGACCGGGATGTCCTCGCGGGTGGCGCGTCGAATATTTGTCTTCATGTTTTCCGTTCTCCGAAGAAGCGAATCTGTTTTTACGCCGACGCCTTTATCTCGCGAAGCATCTCGGCGTGGCGCCGGTCCGCCTCGGGCCGCGTCTGCGCAATCGCCTCGACGAGCTCGTCGTGCAGCCGGCCGTTGGTTGCCAGGATATTCGCGGCGGCGACGTTGAGCTCGGAACCGTCCATGTTGGTCGCGCGTCCGCGCGCTTCCTCGACAATCAAAGCGCCGGCGGCCACGTCCCACGGCTTGAGCCCGAATTCCCAGAATCCATCGGTGCGTCCTGCCGCGACGTAGGCGAGATCGAGCGCCGCCGAACCAGTGCGGCGGATGCCCTGCGATCGCGTCATCAGTTCCTCCCAGAAGGCCAGGTAGAAGCGGCGGCGCTCGCGGCGGTCGTACGCGAATCCGGTGCAGAGCAGGGCCGAGCACAGGTTAGGCGTCGCGCTGACGCGAATCGGTTTGCCGTTGAGGCGCGCGCCCTGTCCGCGATGCGCCACGAAGCATTCTTTCTTGAGCGCGTCGAAGACCACGCCGAACTGCAGGCGGCCGCGCCGCTCGTACGCGATCGACACGCAGAATTGCGGATAGCCGTGCGCGAAGTTGGTGGTGCCGTCGAGCGGATCGATAATCCATCGATGGTCGCTTTGATGGGCGCTCGCGCCGCTCTCCTCGGCGAGGATCGCATGAGTGGGAAACGCGCGATGGATTACTTCGATGATCGCCGCTTCCGATTCGCGATCGGCTTCGGTGACGAGATCGATCGAGTTCGACTTGCGGTTGATGGTGATGCGGCTGAGGCGTTTGAGATGAATTCTGCCGGCGGCACGCGCGGCGCGGAGCGCAACCTGTTCGATTTCATTGATCACGGTAAAGATAAGTATTACTCGCGAGGCAAGTCGTCCAGCGCGACGCGCAGATCAATCGACAATGGGTCGCAAGATTTGCAGATGCGCACGCCGCCGCTCTTAACCTCCCCTTGTCCGAGGGGAGGTCGCCGCGCGCCGAAGGAGCGCGGCGGGTGAGGTGCAACGCGCGACATCGCACAACGCGCGGGTCTCTTTTTGGCGACATGTCAGAAAAGTACTGCTGCGGTCCAGAGCCAGTAACTCTGTACTGTGGTTAGACGATTTGGGAATGGTGCGCTGTCAGGCGTTGCACCTCGCCCGGCGACACCGCTGCGCGGCTTTCGCCGACCTCTCCTCGGACAAGGAGAGGTTAAGGAATCGGCTACCAGCGCGGGGTTTCGGCCAGGCCGATGCCGAGGGCGACCTTGCCCAGCAGCTCGCGCGCGCGGGCGTTGGACAGCGGATGATTCGGGCCCGCGCGAACGTCGCGGTAGTGGCGCTCCATTGGGAATTTTTTCAGCATCCCGTGTGCGCCAACGACCTCCATGCAGTAATCGACCGCGCGGATCGCGTTGTTGGTCGCGACATACTTCGGCATCACGACGCGCGCGAGTCCCGCCTCGCCCTTGAATGAATCGCGATCGTGAATGTAGTCGTTGGCGACGCCGAGATAGAGCGCACGCGATTGCGCGATCAGCGCCTCGGCCTCGGCAATCGCGAACTGGATGCCCGGCAGATATTTGATCGTCCGCGGCTGCGTAAGGGGTTTCAGGCGCCCGGCAAATTCCTTGGCGAACTTCAATGCAGCAATCGCCACGCCGGTGTAGGTCGCGGCGACGGAAATCCCAAACCATGCGAACAGCGAAATGGCTTGGTCGTTGACGGGGCCGATCGGCCGCGATTCCGCCATTGCGATCGCCGGAACGCGCACGTCCTTGATGACGAGATCGTGACTGGCCGTTGCCCGCATCCCCATCGCGTCCCACGTTTCGATCAGCTCGAAGCCGGGAGTGCTACGCGGCACGACGAAGGTCGACGAGGCGGGCGGACTCGAATCCTCGATCGTCGCCATCACCATGAAGAGATCGATCACCGGCGAGAGACTGGTGAAAATTTTGCGGCCGTTGAGAACGTAGAACTCGCCGTCGCGGCGCGCGCGCGTCGCGAAGTGGCCCCAGTCGCCGCCGGTTTCGGGTTCGCTGATTCCGCCGCCGAGGATTTGTTTGCCGCGCGCAATCGCGTCGAAGAACAATTCCTCCTGCGGGCGTCCGGTGGCGCGCTCGACCATGCTGCCGATGCCGAACAGATGCATGTTGATTGCAATCGTAGTCGCGGCGCATCCCTGCGCGAGCTGCTCCTGGCAGAGGGCAAAATCCTCGAGGTCGGCGCCGAGCCCGCCGTATTTTTCCGGAATGACGAGCGCGGTGTATCCGGCCGCCTTCATCTTGTCAACGTTCTCGACCGGGAATGAATTGACGCGATCATGTTCTCCGGCGCGAGTGGCAAAGTCGGCCGCAAGCTCAGCTGTAAGGGATACAAGTTTGTCGCGTCGATCAGACATCAGATGGACTCCGCATAGAAAATCGCACCGGCAAACAGTGCCACGAAAGCGGCGCGCAAAGAAACGGATTACTTGCCGACTGACGTGCTCGGCGGAGCGTCGTACGGGATGCCCCAACGATCTTCGCGCCTTGACGGACGTGGAAGTAAGTACGCAGGCCGTTCCTGTTTCGGTCCGATGCTATTGAAGGAGAGGCTTCGATGATTAATTCGTTCGCTGGGAATCGAGCAGCTCGGAGGCGACTTTCATAATCTCCGGGATAGCTTCTTGTGGAAATGGGCCGTAGGTCTGCGAGATCTCCTCGGTGCTCATGCCTTCAGCCAGACAGGCGAGCACGAACGAGACCGACAGACGCGTGCCTCGGACCGCGAGCTTGCCGCCCAGCAGGTCTGCGTCGCGGACAATCCAGTTGTACTTCTTGTAAGCTGCGGGCTTCCAGTCGCGCATCGCCTTCACCGCCGCTGATTTTACACCGGCTCCATTCACAGAGCGATTGGTAGCTACTTGCCGGCCGCCGTGCTCGCAGGAGCGGACGGTGTGGGTTGCTGCGCCGTCATCAGGCGCTGCGCGTAGGGCATGATCGTCGTGAACAGATCGACTTGCGAATCGAGCGATTTGCCCAGCCCGCTCAGCAGACCCATCATGCGGCCGACCAGCAGCACGTCGGCGGGAACTTCGACGATAGGGTTGGCGCGGATCGCACGCGGCAGTTCTTCGTTGAACTGCTCGATCAGGTCCTTGTCGGCATAAGCCTTCTTCGACTTGATAGTGCTTCCGAGAAAGAGGTCCGCAAATGCCAGCAGCGTGTCGGGATTGCCGTTGCGCGTGCGAAAGCCAAGCTCCTGGAACGCGGCGATGATGCCGTCGCGATTCGACGTGAGAATCGAGAACGTCAGCCGCACGATTCCGTCGCGGAACGTCGGCGGGAAATCCTTGGCCAGGCCGAAATCGAGCAGCACGATTTTCGGGCCGGGCTGAACCAGGATGTTCCCGGGATGCGGGTCGGCGTGGAAAAAGCCGTCGCGCAAAACCTGGTCGCAGAAAATCTCGATCAGCTTCTGCGCCACCAGATGCTTGTCGATGCCCGCGCGCTCGAGGCCGTCGATATCGGTCACCTTGATACCCTCGGCCAGTTCCATCGTGAGCACGCGCCGCGTCGTGAACTCGCGATAAACCTCAGGCACCAGCACGAAAGAATCCGCGGCGAAGTTCGCGCGCATCGTCGCCGAGTTGTCGGCCTCGTGGATGAAGTCCAGCTCCATCGGCACGTACTTGAGCGCCTCGCGCATCAGGACGCGATAATCGAAGTCGCGCTCGAGCTTCGCGAGCCAGTAGAGCACCGTCGTCATGTTGCGGAGATCGGCGCGCACGATGCCGTCGATCCCGGGATACTGCACCTTCACCGCGCATCGGCGGCCGTCGTGAAGGCGCGCCTGATGCACCTGCGCGAGCGACGCCGACGCGATCGGCGCGGGATCGAACTCGGTGTAAACTGCCTCGAGCGGACGGCGCAGTTCGCGCTCGATCTGCTCGCGGATCATCGCAAACGGGCGCGGCGGAACGCGATCGTGCAGGCCCGACAGCGTCGATACCCATTCGTCGGGCAGCACGTCGGCGCGAGTCGCGATAAACTGGCACGCCTTGATCAACAAGCCTTCGAGCCTGAGCGCGCTACGGTTGAGCGCTTGCGCGGCGCGCAAGTCCTGGCGGCGATAGAGTTCCGCCTTGTTCCTGTCGCTGACGAACCGCGTCCAGAGCTGGGTGCCTTTGTAGCCCACGTACACGTACGCCGCGAGCCATACGACGTTCGAAAAGCGCCACGCGCGCGTCGCCAGTCCGGGTTCGGGCACATCGGCGGGAAAATCGAAATTGCGATCGAGGCTCGTGTTGCTCATGCGAAAGGTTCGGACGATCCTGATGCTACGTCATGCGGGCCATTCTGAGAACCGGTCAGCCAGTTTAGCTTTGCTACAGAGCGCTTGACTGATCGTCAGGCACAGGAATATTGTGTGCCCATGAAGTCGAGTGGCAATGTACGTCGCGTCCCCAATTCAACAAAGGTCCTCGTGAATTGAGACGGACATTGATACTTGGCTCTAAAAAGCCCCGGGCGCTTGCGAGCCCCGGGGCTTTTGCTTTTGGCGCGCCAGACTGGGTGGGAAATTTCGGTGGAATTCGCGCGACCGCATGCTCCGACGATTCGCGATATCACTCGCCGCTACTACACGGTATGGGGCATGTACTCGTTCGCCGGCGGCTTCCTGTTCGGCGTCTATCCGATCTTCCTGCACTCGCGCGGCCTCAACCAGTTCCAGATAAACAGCGTCCTCGCGACGTACTTCGTCGTCCTGTTCCTGACCGACGTGCCCACCGGCGCTTTCGCCGACCTGCTCGGCCGCCGCCGCTCGTTCGTGCTGGGCGCGTCGCTGAGAGTCGCCGCCTTCCTCCTGTATTTCGTCGCCCATCATTATTATGTGTTCATTATCGCCGAGAGCATCGACGGTATCGGCACAACCTTCGGCAATGGCGCGATTGACGCGTGGGGCGTCGACGCGCTCGACGAGGCCGGCTACGACGGCCTCAAGGATCGGCTCTTCTCGCGCATCTCGCAATTGACGACGCTCGGCTTCATGGGTTCGGCGATGATCGGCGCTTACGTCGCCGACATGAATATCGCATGGCCGTGGATTCTCGGCGCGTGCGGCTACGTGGTCGCCGGCATTGTCGGCGCAATCCTGATGCACGACGAGCGTCCGCGCGCCGTGAACGTGCGGATTGCGGCGATCCCGCTCCAGGTCGCGTCGCGGATCACTGAAGGCATCCGCTCGGGATTCAATGCGCCGACGGTGCTGATGCTGAGTGCGGCCGGCGCAATCACAGTTGGGGCGTGGGCGCCGTACTGGGTTTCGTGGCCGATAATGTTCAACCAGAGCCTCGGGGTCGGCGTCTGGATTATCGGATGGATCTATTGCGGCCTGGCGTCGGCGCGGCTTATAGGCGCGGAGGTAAGCGCGCGGTTCATCCTCGATGAGGCGCAGCGCGCGGCGCGGGTCAGCATGCTGGTGATCGCGGCGAGCGCGATGCTGTTCCTTGCGGGATTGTTCGGCGGCCGCCCTGTGATCTCACTGTCGATGCTGTTCGTCATGAACCTGTTCACGGGCGCGATGATGCCGCTGGTGCAAAGCTGGTTCAACGAGCAGGTCGAATCCGTGAATCGCGCGACACTACTGTCATTCCGTTCCACCTTCGAGACGATGGGCGGCTCGATCGGCCTGCTGTTCGCCGGCCGAATCGCCGACACCGCCGGCATCCCCTTCGAATGGCAAATCGCAGGCCTGATCTCGCTATGCGCAGCCCCGGTGTACTGGGCGATGCGCCGTCGCGAACTCGCAGAAGTCGCACTGGCAGGCTCGGCAAAATAAGTCTGTCATCCGACCGCTCGAGCATGCGCTCCCTCTCTGTCATTCCGACGACGGGAGCGAATGCGACGGGAGGAGGAACCTCGGACAGCTTCGCGCACGCGAAGCCGGTTCCGGTTTTGAAATCGCGCAGCGCTCCTTCGCGGCGTCGCTCGCGCTCTCGAGTTGGTCCGTCGCCGCATCCAACGCTTAACGACGGATCAGCAAGAGAGCGAGCGTCGAAGTAGCGTGCGTGCAGCTTGAATCGCAGAACCCTCACCGCAGGCCGCGATGCGGCCGGCCGCCTCTCCCGTAACATAACGGGCGAGGTAATTCCGCCGCCGCCTCTTCCCCAAACCTGAGAGGGAAATGTCGTCCTCGACATTTCGCGATTATCACCGGGTGCAGGGGTCACCCCTGCCCAAGGAAGCGTGAAACCCATGGAAGGGTTTCACATTCAATACGTTCCTTACGTTCCTTTTCGCCGCGTCCCTACTAGCGGCGTAGGCGGGCGTCCGTTAAAACTTATAGTTCAATGGATTTCCCACGAATCAAGCGGCTGCCACCCTACGTCTTCAACGCCATCGGAGACCTGTGCCTGAAGGCGCGCCGTGCCGGCGAGGACATAATCGATTTCGGGATGGGAAATCCCGACGAGGCGACGCCACCGCACATCGTGGCGAAGCTGGTCGAGGCGGCCACCAAGAACGCCAATCATCGCTACTCGGTCTCGCGCGGCGTGTACAAGCTGCGGCTGGCGATTTGCGATTGGTACAAGCGGCGCTATGGCGTCGAGCTCGATCCCGATTCGGAAGCGATCGTCACGATTGGATCGAAGGAGGGCATCGCGCACCTAGCGCTCGCGATTCTCGACCAGGGCGACGTGGTGCTCGCGCCGACGCCGACCTATCCGATCCATCAGTACGGATGCATCATTGCGGGCGCGCAGGTGCAGGGCGTGCCGATTCGGCGCGGCGAGGAATTTTTCGACGAGCTGATGGCGACGGTCAATCGATGCTGGCCGCGGC
This sequence comes from uncultured delta proteobacterium, assembly GCA_963711565.1. Taxonomy (GTDB): domain Bacteria; phylum Desulfobacterota; class Binatia; order Binatales; family Binataceae; genus Binatus. The sequence goes on from CAVQEQ010000004.1 coordinate 1,165,536, forward strand.
CGAAGTTTCTCATCATGAATTTCCCGCATAACCCGACCACCGCTACCGTCGATTTGCATTTCATGAGTAGGGTGGTCGAGTTCGCGCGCGAAAACGACATCATGGTCGCGCAGGATTTCGCGTACGCGGACCTGTGTTTCGACGGCTACAAGGCGCCGTCGATGATGCAGGTGGCCGGCGCAAAAGACATCGGCGTCGAATTCTTCACGCTGTCGAAAAGCTACAACATGCCCGGCTGGCGCGTCGGCTTCGCAGTCGGCAATCGCGAGATGATCGCGGCGCTGGGACGGCTGAAGTCGTACTTCGACTACGGGATGTTCGCGCCGGTGCAGGTGGCGGCGATCGCGGCGCTCAACGGACCGCAGGAATGCGTCGCGCAGATTAATGCGACGTACAAGAATCGGCGCGACGTGCTGATCGACGGCCTCAATCGCGCCGGATGGCCGGTCGAGAAGCCGAAGGCGACGATGTTCGTATGGGCGCCGATTCCGGAGCCGTTTCGCGCGATGGGTTCGCTCGAGTTCGCCAAGTTCCTGCTCGCCGAGGCCAAGGTCGCGGTCTCGCCGGGGATCGGCTTCGGCCAGGACGGCGACGGCTTCGTGCGCTTCGCGCTGATCGAGAACGAGCATCGCACGCGCCAGGCGCTCCGCGGAATCCGCCACGCGCTCCGCGCCGGCCACGCAGAAATTCCGCGCGCGGCCAGCGGCTCCTGAGCGCAATCACAAAAGCATCGGGGAAGAATTGAAACCGGTACGGATTGCCCTGCTCGGATGCGGAACCGTGGGCGGCGGCGTCGTCAAGCTGCTGCTGCGCAACCCCGACAAGTACGAGCGCATCCTCGGCGCGCCGCTCGAGCTGGCGGTGGTCGCTGATCGAAGCCTCAAGCCCGACGATGTGCCCGGCCTGCCGGCAAAGCTGATCACGCGTGACGCGATAGCGGCGGTGACGCGTCCCGACATCGACATTGTGGTCGAGCTGTTCGGCGGTCACGAGCCTGCCCGCGCCTTGATCATGAAAGCGCTCGCGGCGGGCAAGGACGTCGTTACCGGCAACAAGGCGTTGCTCGCGGAGCATGGCGGCGAGATTTTTCGCGAGGCGGGCAAGCATGGGCTCGCGGTCGGTTTCGAGGCGAGCGTCGGTGGCGGCGTGCCCATAATCCGCACGCTGCGCGAGGCGCTGGCGGGAGACCGGCAACGCGCCGTTTATGGAATCGTCAACGGCACCTGCAATTCGATCCTCACTACGATGACCGAGAACGGCGTCGAGTTCGGCACCGCCCTGGCCGACGCGCAGGCCAAGGGCCTGGCCGAGGCGAATCCCGCGACCGATGTCGAAGGCCATGACTCTGCCCACAAACTCTGCCTGCTCGTGACGCTGGCGTTTGGCGTGCTCGTAAAGCCGGCGCAGATCTATACGGAAGGCATCACGCGAATCACGCAGGCGGATATCGAATATGCGCGCGAACTTGGATGCGTGATCAAGCTGCTCGCGATCGGCAAGGACGACGACGGCGCGGTCGAGGCTCGCGTGCATCCCACGATGATTCCCGAGCGCCATCTGCTGGCGGGCGTCGGCGGCGCGTACAACGCGATCTATATCCACGGCGATGCGCTTGGCGCGACAATGTATTCGGGGCTCGGCGCGGGCGAAATGCCGTCGGCGACTGCGGTGATGGCCGATATACTGGAAATCGCGCGGCATCGGATGGCCGAAGGATCGGCGCGCACGCACGCATTTGGATTTCCGATTCGTCTGATGAAGGGCGCCAGTGTCAAGCCGATGGACGACGTGGTATGCGAGTATTACCTGCGCTTCACGGCGCGCGATAAGCCGGGGGTGCTCGGCGCGATCGCGTCCGTGCTGGGCAAGCACGGGCTGTCGATCGCGTCGGTGATCCAGAAGGATCGCGGAAAGGCATCGACCGTGCCGGTGATCATGCGAACTCACGGCGCGCCCGAGCGCAGCCTGAAGCGCGCGCTGGCGGAGATGCGAAAGAAGAAGATCGTGCAATCGGCACCCGCGTTTATCCGAATCGAGGAGAAGCTTTAGGCGATGGCGTCGGACTCGAAGAGCGAATCGAAAAATCGGCGGCTGTTTCACTGGCCCGGGCTCATCGAGCATTACCGGCGCTTCCTGCCGGTGACCGATTCGACCCCGGTCGTCACGCTCAACGAGGGCAACACCCCGCTAATCGAGGCGCCCGCGATCGCCGAGCGGCTCGGATTAAACATCAAGGTTTACTTTAAGTTCGAAGGCGCCAATCCGACCGGCTCGTTCAAGGACCGCGGCATGACGCTGGCGATTTCGAAGGCGCTGGGCGAGGGCGCTCGCGCCGTGATTTGTGCCTCGACCGGCAACACGGCGGCGTCCGCGGCCGCATACGCGGGACGCGCCGGGCTGAAGGCATTCGTGCTGATTCCCAAGGGCGCGGTCGCGCTCGGCAAGTTGTCGCAGAGCGTGATGCATGGCGCGCGCGTGCTCGAGGTGATCGGTAACTTCGACATCTGCTTGAAGGTCGTGCGCGATCTCGCCGAGCGCGACCCGTTGGGGATTCGGCTGGTCAACAGCGTCAATCCGGATCGAATCGCGGGGCAGAAGACGGCGGCGTTCGAGATTTGCGATCAGCTCGGCGACGCGCCGACGCATCATTTTCTGCCGGTCGGCAACGCCGGCAATATCACTGCGTACTGGGCGGGCTACCAGGAATACAAGTCGGTGGGGCTCAGCGAGCGCATCCCGAAGATGATGGGCTACCAGGCGGCCGAGTCGGCGCCGATTGTCATCGGCCATCCGATCGACGATCCGCACACCGTGGCGACGGCAATCAAGATCGGCAATCCCGCGAGCTGGAAGGGCGCGACCGACGCGCGCGACCAGTCGAGCGGGATCATCGACGTGGTCACCGATTCGGAGATCCTCGCGGCGTATCGGCTGATCGCGGCGGGCGGTATCTTCGCGGAGCCGGCGTCGGCGGCGTCTGTCGCAGGGCTATTGAAATACGCGGGTGCGGGATTGCTTAAGCCGGGGTCAGTGGTCGTATGCACGCTCACCGGCCACGGCCTGAAAGATCCTGACACGGCGCTCAAAAATCTAAGTAACACGATCGTGGTCGAACCCGACATCGCGAAAGTGCTGAAAATCCTGGAGCGCGAGTAAGCTGTGCCATGAACAAGGAACGAGCCGACGAACTCGCGATGTTTGGCACCGCGCTCGAGATCGCCGATCTTCATCCCAACGAGATCAGCCTGCCGGAGGACCATCAGCTGATCGTCGGCGCGATGCGCTTTCATTATCTCGACTGGGGCGGATCGGGCACGCCGATCCTGTTCCTGCACGGCGGCGGCCTTAACGCGCATACCTGGGATTGCGTAGCGGTAATGCTGCGCGAAGGTTATCGATGCATCGCGTTGGATCAGCGTGGTCATGGCGATAGCGAGTGGTCACCGGTGCTCGACTATCGGTTCATCGCCCACGCCGGCGATATCGAGGGGTTTATCGAGGCGACGCGATTGGAACGGCCAATCCTGGTTGGACAGTCGATGGGAGGTCTCAATTCGCTCGCCTACGCGACGCGGCACAGCGACCAGATGCGAGCGATGGTTATCGTCGATGTGGCGCCGGAGGTCAGCTCCTCAGGCGCGGAGAGGATTCGCGCATTCACCGCAACTCCCGAGCTGGATTCGCCTGAGGCATTTCTCGAGCGCGCCGTAAAATTCAACCCACTGCGAGATCCCGCGGTGTTGCGTCGCAGCCTTTACTACAATTTGCGCCAGACACCGGTGGGGAAATGGACGTTCAAACACGATCAGCGACTACGGTCCGATGAAGGGATGCGCTCCTTTAGCGAGGCTCGCGTGCGGCTCGCGTCAGAACTCTCCAGCATCAGATGTCCAACGCTGGTGGTGCGGGGAGCGTTGAGCGATATCCTTACCGATGACGCCGCGGAGAAGTTCGCGCGCTCGCTTCCCGACGGGCGATGGGTGCGGGTCGAGAAGTCGGGTCACAACGTGCAGGGCGACAATCCGCGCGCGCTGCTTGATGCGATGCTCGCGTTTTTCCGCGAAGCAGGAATCTCCTGATGAAATACATCATCATACACGGCGACGGGATGGCTGATTGGGCGTGCGAAGAACTCGGCGGCAAAACTCCGCTAGCTGCTGCGCATAAGCCCAACATGGACTTGCTCGCGACGCGCGGGACGCTCGGGATGGTCGCGACGATTCCCAAGGGCATGCCGTCGGGGAGCGACGTTGGCACCATGACGATGCTCGGCTACGACCCGGCGCGTTATCACACCGGCCGCGCGCCGATCGAAGCGGCGAGCATGGGAATCGAGATGGGGCCGCGCGACGTGGTGTTCCGCATGAATCTCGTATCGCTGAAGCCGGGCGACGCCGGCGCGATGATCATGAACGACTTCACCTCGGGCCATATCACCAGCGACGAGGCCGCGCTGATCGTCGCGGACCTGCGCAAGGAACTCGCCGGCGACGGTATCGAATTTTTCAACGGCGTCAGCTACCGGCACCTGATGATGTGGCGGGGCGGCATCGCGACGACGCATCTCACGCCTCCGCACGACATCACCGGCAAGACTGTCGAGGAACATCTGCCGAAAGGCGCGGGCGCCGATTTGCTGCGCGATCTGACGCGGCGCTCGCGCGAGATTTTGCGCGAGCATCCGGTGAACAAGGCGCGACGCGCCGCCGGCAAAGCCGAGGCAACGTCAGTATGGTTTTGGGGGCAGGGCACGCGACCGTCAGTGCCGACATTGAAGGAGCGCTTCGGCGTCGATGGCTCGGTGATATCTGCCGTCGATCTCGTCAACGGCCTCGGCAGGCTCGCTGGACTCAATTTGATCAAGGTGCCGGGCGCGACCGGATTTCTCGATACCGATTACGCCGCAAAAGGGCGCTACGGTCTCGAATCGCTCAAGTCGCGCGACTTCCTGCTGCTGCATATCGAGGCGCCCGACGAGGCCGGTCACATGGGCCGCGCCGATCTCAAAAAGGAAGCGATCGAGCGCATCGACGAGTTGATCATCGGCCCGATGCTCGCGGGGCTTGGCGCACTTGGCGATTTCGCAATTCTGCTGATGCCCGATCACGCGACGCCGAGCCAGCTCAAGACTCATTCGCCGGAGCCGGTCCCGTTCGCACTGATGACCTCGGCGCAATTCAAGTCGGGCGGCGGCGCGCCGCATCGCTACACCGAAGAGGAAGGCGCAGCGACCGGCGTACTCGTCGGCGACGGCTATCACCTGATAGAATCGCTGTTCGGCAGCCCCTTGAAGACTACGTCGAATTGACCTGGAGGCCCCTGGATGGAGCGAAATCTTGCCCTCGAAGTGGTACGCGCGACTGAAGCCGCGGCGCTGGCGGCGGCGCGCTTCATTGGCAAGGGCGACGAGCGGATGGCGGACCGCGCGGCGTGCGATGCGATGCGCAAGACGCTGAACTCGGTCGCGATGGACGGCAAGATCGTGATCGGCGAGGGTAAAGAGGGCGACGCCGAGTTCCTGTACGAGGGCGAAATAGTCGGCACCGGCGCGGGCACTGAAATCAACGTCGCGCTCGACGCGATCGAAGGTCCGATCATCTGCGCGACCGGCGGGCCCAACGCGCTGTCCTGCGTCGCGCTGGCCGAGCGCGGGCGAATCTTGCGATGCCCCGATACTTACATGGACAAGGTGGCGTGCGGACCGGCCGGGCGCGGCGTGATCGATATCGACCGCTCGCCGACCGATAATCTCAAGGCACTCGCCGAAGCAAAACACGTTTACGTCGAGGATTTGCGCGTCGCGATCCTCGATCGCCCGCGCCATGAAAAGTTGATCAATGAAGTCCGCCGCGCCGGCGCCGGGATCAAGATGATCTCCGCCGGTGACTTGTCCGCCGCGATCGCTACCACGCGTCCCGAGAGCGAAATCGACATGCTGATCGGCATCGGCGGCGCGCATCAGGGAGTGCTCGCGGGCGCCGCGATTCGCTCCGCCGGCGGCGAGATGCAATGCCGGTTCGTGCCGCGCAACGGCGAGGAAGCCGAGGCGTGCCTCGCGATGGGCATCATGGATCTCAAGCATCGCTACACGCTCGAGGAGCTGGCGGGAGACAACGTGATGTTCGCGGCGACGGGCGTGACCACCGGTGACTACCTGCGCGGCGTGCGATTTTTCTCCGGCGGCGCGACCACCAACAGCGTCGTGATGCGCTCGAAGACGCGCACCATCCGCTTCATCGAAGCGATTCATCATTTCGATTTCAAACCCGAGTATTAACCGATCCGTCGCCGTGAAGCGCGTTCCAGAATGGCCGAAGCTGCGCGCCCCTTCGTGGCGCGGGGCCAGCGTCGCTGAACGGGCGCGCGCAATCGAAAACGCTTGTCGTACCGCCATCGAACTGCTCGAAGATTCCAAAGAGCGTGAGGCTAGACTGCGGCGCATCGACCCGGTCCCGAGCTCGACCCGAGCTATCATCCGCCGCCTCGCCGCCAGTGGCTAGGCGAAGCGCTAAAACCGCAGCTCAAGTCGCCCGCGCTCTCGCTCTGGTCTCGCAGTACCGCTTCAGCATCGCCAGCGGTAACCTGTCGCGCCCGGCTTTTATCGCCTAGTATAAATCGAACTCGAGGGAGGGTGGCGGGATATGTGGCTGCGCGTGACGATGAAAGACAGGCCGGTAATGATTAACGCGGATCGAGTCGTGAAAATTGTGGAGATTCCCGGCAGTGTCGAGCGGAGCCGCGGATGCCACGTCTATATTTCGCTCACCGAGTTCCTGGAAGTCGATCAGTCGCTGCACGAGATGATGATCTCGCTCGGCTTCGAAGAGCGGCAGTAGTCACTCCATCATCTCCAAAGCCTGACACGTGCTCGAGTCCGGTTTGAACTGGCCGGCCAGACACGACATCTTGGCTGCGTCGATCAGCGCCGGCTCGTCCCAATTCGCAGGCCAGGGACCGGTGTTGACTGCCGCGCACGCCTGGCTATTGCCCATCGAGCACCAGGTGCTCAACTCGCCGTGCAGCACGGCCATCTGCTGGCACGCGTCCTGTTTGCCGGCGTTGCAGGCGGGCGTTTGCGTCTCGATCGGTGCGGTCGATTCGATCGCAACCTTGGTTTTGCCGAGCTCCTGCACGATCGTATGACACGCGGCCTGGTTGCCCTCGCTGCACTTCTCGGCTGACTCTGTGCGAATCTTATCGACGAATTCCTTCGCCGGCGCAGTGCATCCCGTAACATTGACGAGCGCGAGGGCGAGCGCGAAAAGGCGGGCATGCGTTCTCAATCCGGCGGGCACGTGCGCATTGTTTCGCGCGCGATGAGTCATACGCAAGCGAATAGGGTTGACACCGAAAGCGTGCAGGGCGGAATTAGGGACATGGATCTCAAGAATATAATTTTCGACAAAGCTGCGATCGCGACGCTCACCGTGAACCGACCCGGTGCGCTCAACGCGTTGAATCGCGAGGTGCTCGAGGAAATGGCGCGCGTGATTCGCGAGGTCCGCCACGACCGGTCGGTGCGCGTGCTGATCGTCACAGGCGCCGGCGACAAGGCATTCGTCGCGGGCGCGGATATCGCGGCGATGGCGAAAATGTCGGCGGTTGACGGCCTCGATTTTTCGCGCCTCGGTCATCGCGTGATGGAAAGTTTCGAGGACTTGCCAATTCCCGTCATCGCGGCGGTCAACGGCTTCGCGCTCGGCGGCGGCCTCGAGCTCGCGCTCGCCTGCGACCTCGTCGTCGCGAGCGACAAGGCGCGATTCGGTCAGCCCGAAATAAATCTCGGACTAATTCCGGGCTTCGGCGGCACGCAACGCCTGCCGCATCGAATCGGCCACAACAAGGCGCGCGAGTTAATCATGACAGGCGACATGTTCGACGCGAAGACCGCTCTGGAACTTGGCCTCGCCAACCAGGTCGTTGCCCCCGACGCACTGCTCGAGACCACGCGCAAACTAGCCGAGAAAATCGCAAGCAAATCCGCCGTCGCGTTACGTCAGGCGAAAGCCGCTCTGCGGGCGGCGTTCACGATGGAAGAAGACAGTGGCCTCCGCTTCGAGCAGGAGGCCTTCGGCGTAACCTTCGCCAGCGCAGACCGTGTCGAGGGCACAACCGCCTTCGTCGAGAAGCGCCCGCCGAAGTGGCAGCACAAATAGCCCTTAACACTGGGTGCAGGGCTCAGCCCTGCCCAGGGAAGCGTGAAACCCACGGCGGGTTTCATATCTAATAAAGTGATTTACCCTTCCCCGCGCGAGGGTTGACCACTTCCCGCCCCTGTGGGAAACTCCGGCCAATGCAGCAGACAGCGCCGCCGGATTAGGCGGCGTTGTTCATTCTGATGGCGTGACTATATTAAATTTGAAGCGTTCGGAGGATCTTCATGGCTGAGCAGGCTCAAGCTACTGACACGGGACCGCGCCCGATTGTTCCATGGTTGAAATTGGCGCCCAAGCCCCATCTCGAAGGGATCAAGTGCGCGTGCGGCGCAATCTATCTCGATCCCAAACGCGTCGCATGCTCGAAATGCGGCGAGACTGACAAGTTCAAACCGCTGACGTTGTCCGACAGGGGCAAGGTCTACGTGTTTTCGGTCGTGCATCAGTCGTTCCCGGGAATCAAGACGCCGTACGTGACGGCGATCGTCGATCTGCCCGAGGGCGTCAGCGTCCGTGCGAATCTGACCGGCGTCGATCCCGAGCAGGCGCAGAAGGAACCCAACAAGATTTTCAATTTGCCGGTCGAGCTGGTCACCGGCGTGGCGGCCAAGGATCGCGAAGGGCACGACGTAGTGGCTTTTTCGTTCCAGCCGAGTAAAAATTAGGCGGCTCCGCAGGCGCCGCGAACAACTTTACGACGGACCTGAGCTTCGGGCCGGGCCGCCAGGAGGAATCAAGATGCGAAATGTTTATGTTCTCGGAACCGGGATGATCAAATTCGGGCGCTATCCCGACAAGAGCGTTCCGGAACTCGGCGGCCAGGCGGCGATCCTCGCGCTCAAGGACGCCGGAATCGGAATCAAGGACGTTGAGATGTTCGCCTGCGGAAATCTCTACCAGTCCAACGCGATGGTCGGGCAGCGAATCCTGCAGCAAATAGGCCAGACCGGAATCCCCGTGATCAACGTCGCGAACGCATGCGCCACCGGCTCGACGGCGTTTCGCGAGGCGTACATGTCAGTTGCGGCCGGGATGTATGACATCTCGATGGCGGTCGGCGTCGAGCAGATGGGCAAGCAAGGCTTGCTCGGCGGCGCAGGCGGTGGCGATCCCGCGTACTCGACCGAGGGCAAAGTCGGCTCAGGTTTGATGCCCGCGGTATTCGGCCAGGCTGGCATCGAGCACATGCGCAAGTACGGCACCAAGCCGGAGCACTTCGCAAAAATTTCGGTCAAGTCGCACAAGCATGCGACCAAGAATCCGTTCTCGCAGTATCGTAACGAAGTCTCGCTCGAAGACGTGATGAATGCGCGCATGGTCGCGTATCCCAACACTCTTTATATGTGTTGCCCGACGGGTGACGGCGCGGCGGCTGCGATTCTTGTCAGCGAGGACAAGCTGAAGCAGCTCGCCGGCGGACGCAAGCGTCCGAAGATTGCGGCTTCCGTGCTCACCTCGGATCCATGGACCGATCGCGACCTCACGCTGCCAGACGTCAGCACGCTCACGCGGCGCGCGTCGAAGCAGGCGTACGAGAAGGCCGGCATCGGACCCAAGGATATCGCGCTTACCGAATTGCATGACTGTTTCGCGACCGCGGAACTCGTGCACTACGAGAACCTCGGACTCTGCGGCGACGGCGAAGCCGGCCGTTTCATCGACTCGGGCGGCGGCATGCATCCGAGCCTCGGCGGCCATGACCCCGTCAATGTTTCGGGCGGACTGCTCTCGAAGGGGCATCCTCTCGGCGCGACCGGCGTCGCGAATATCTGCGAAGTGGTCTGGCATCTGACGCAGGACGATCGCGCGAAAGATCGCCTGGTGCCTAACGCCAAGGCGGGCCAAGCCCACGTAATCGGGCTGGGTTCCGCCTGCACGATTCACATCCTGACGGTATAATTCAGGAACGACGAAAAGACGCCTAATCGGCACTTCGAGAGAGGGCCGCCCAAACAGGCGGCCCTTTTTCTTTCCCGATCAGGCCGATAAGTTTGACGGACCATCAGAATGGCGAACGAAACAAAATCGACAGCTGAACGGCTCGGCTACAAGGCCGACGCGCGCGTGCTCATCCTCAATGCCGACGACTTCGGCATGTGCCACGATCAGAACGAAGGCGTGATGCGGGGATTGAAGGAGGGCATCTTCACGTCGTTGACGATCCTCGTGACGTGTCCGTGGTTCGAGGAGGCGGCGGAGTTCGCGCGCAATAATCCCGCGGCAGATCTCGGCGTGCATCTCACGCTCACCGCCGAATGGGACAGCTACAAATGGGGACCCGTATTGGGGCGTCGCGCGGTGCCGTCGCTGGTCGATGAGCGCGGGTACCTGTGGCAGACAGTCGCGCAGGTTTACGAGCATGCGCGCCTCGACGAAGCGGAAGCCGAGCTGCGCGCGCAAATCGAGAAGGCGCTCGCGGCGGGAATCGACGCGACTCATCTCGATTCGCACATGGGCACGTTGCAGCTGCGCGCCGACTATCACGAGATCTACGCGCGGCTCGCCACGGAGTATCGACTGCCGATCAGGCTCGCATCGCGCAAGATGATGCGTGACCAGATGGGGCCGATTCTCGACCAACTCGACAAGGCGGGCGTTGTAACACCCGACCATCTCGTCTTTCACGGTCCGTCAAAGCTGGCGGAGACCGAGTCCTACTGGTCGGATCTGATTCGCTCGCTGTTCCCGGGCGTGACGGAGATCCTGTGTCATCCCGCGCTCGCTCGCGACGAGCTGAAGAGCTGCGCGCGCGACGCTCTCCAGCGCGAAGCCGATTTCCGCTACTTCACTTCGGACAAGACGCGCAAGCTGGTCGCCGTTGAAGGCGTCAAGCTGGTCGGCTTCCGCGAGCTGCGCAACCTGATGCGCCCGGAACCCTCCAACTCCGGTTCCCCTTCCCTCAAGGGAAGGGGTTAGGGGTTAGGTTAGTTGGAACTGACGCGACTCAGAGGGTTTCGGGATCTGATCGGCGCCGACGCGCGCGCGATGAGCCTCGTCGAGGAGCGGGCGCGCGCAATTTTCGATCGCTACTCGATCAAAGAAATCAGAATTCCCGTGCTCGAGCGCACGCAGCTCTACTCGCGCTCCAGCGGCGAGACTTCGGATGTCGTCGAAAAGCAGATGTACACGTTCACCGATCGCGACGAGGGCGAGACCGCCGTCGCGCTCCGCCCCGAAGGTACGCCCGGCGTTGTGCGCGCATATGTCGAGGCCGGTCTCGATCGCACCGACCCCGAGCAGCGGCTGTTCTACTCGGGTCCGATGTTCCGTCGCGAACGTCCGCAGAAGGGCCGCTATCGCCAGTTCTATCAATTCGGCGTCGAAATATTCGGAAGACCCGACGCGGCCTCCGACGCCGAGCTGCTGATCATGATCGACGAGCTTTGCCGCGATCTCAAACTTCCGTTCACGATGGAAGTCAATTCGATTGGCGACCAGAAATGCCGGCCCGCCTTTCGCGAGGCCCTCGTCCAGTGGGGTCGAGCGCATTGGGACGAACTCGACGACGACTGCCACAATCGCATCGATCGCAATCCGCTGCGCCTGCTCGATTGCAAGAAAGACGCGAAGGTCACGGAGTCGGCGCCCAAGAGTCTGGACTACCTGTGCGACGAATGCCGCGCGCATTTCGACATCGTCAAGGAGCTTCTGACCGCCGCGAACGTCCAGTACATCGTCAACCCGCGGATGGTGCGAGGCCTCGATTACTACACGCGCACCGCGTTCGAGGTGATGGCGAGCGGTCTCGGCGCGCAGAGCACAATCGTCGCGGGCGGGCGATACGACGGCTTGGTCGAGACGATGGGCGGTACGGCGATTGCAGGAATTGGCTTCGCGATCGGGGTAGATCGGATGGCGCTAGCTCTGGAAGCTGCTGGCGTGACGCCGACTATCGCGCCGGATGCCGCGATAATTTCGATGGGGCCTGCGGCGATGCGTCATGCGGTCATCGTAGCGCGCGATTTGCGGGCGGCGAACCTCAACGTCGAGATGCTCTCGCCGGAGCGCAAGATGAAGTCGCTGCTTGCGCGCGCGTCGAAGATTGGCGCGCGCTTCGCAGTGATTATCGGCGACGACGAACTGGCGCGCGGCGTCGTGCAGCTACGCGACTTGAACGAGAGCACGCAGCGCGAAGTAGCAGTAGCAGAGGCCGCGCGCGCGATTGCGGAGGCTCGCGAAGAGTGACTGTTTCTTACACTCAATCGCACAGGTATTCTTCGACCGACGGGATAAATTTCAACTGTAATGGGTAAAACTGACCAATATTCTCCGCTGCCGCCGTGGACGCGAACTGACTATTGCGGCGCGATCCGCGCCAACGACGTGGGGCGCGAGGTTGCGCTGTGGGGATGGGTCCAGACGCGGCGCGATCATGGCGGACTGATCTTTATCGATCTGCGCGACCGCGACGGAATCGTGCAGCTTGTGCTGAATCCCGCGCACAGCAGCCAAGCGCACGAGGCGGCCGGCGACGTGCGCTCCGAGTTCTATGTCGCGGTGAAGGGCAAGGTTGTGCGCCGCGCCGAAGGCACCGTTAACGCCGAGCTGCCGACCGGTGAGATCGAAATTCTGGTCAGCGCATTCGAGACGCTGAGCGGGTCGGCGCCCGTGCCTTTTCAGATTGCCGACGGCGACGCGACTGCCGAGGAAATCCGGCTCAAGTATCGATACCTCGATTTGCGCCGTCCCGAGATGCAGCGCAATCTGCGCCGGCGCCATCAGGCGTTGCAGGCGGTGCGCAGCCATCTCGATCAGAACGGGTTCATCGATGTCGAGACGCCGATCCTTTTCAAATCGACACCCGAGGGCGCGCGCGACTATCTCGTGCCGAGCCGCGTCAATCCCGGAAAATTCTACGCGCTGCCGCAATCGCCGCAGTTGTTGAAGCAGATACTGATGATCGGCGGATTCGATCGCTACTATCAAATTGCGCGATGCTTCCGCGACGAGGATTTGCGCGCGAATCGCCAGCCCGAATTCAGCCAGATCGATATCGAGATGACGTGCCCGCGGCCCGAAGACATCCAGTCGATCGCCGAAGGGATGATCGCGTCGGTTTATCGCAGTGTGCTCGACATCAACGTCAAGCCGCCGTTTCCGCGGATGCAGTATGCCGAGGCGATGGAGCGGTTCGGCGTGGACAAGCCCGACACGCGCTTTGCGATGGAGCTGAAGAATCTCACGGCCGCATTCGTGGGCACCTCGTTCAAGGTGTTCGCGGAAATTCTCGCGCGCGGCGAGTCCGTCTATGGAATCAACGTCACGGGCGATCACGCGCTGAGCCGCCGCGAACTCGATGAGCTTACCGAGTCGGTGAAATCGCGCTATGCGATGGGGTTGGCGTGGATAAAAGCAGGCGAGGGCGGTTGGCAGGGACCGATCGCAAAATATTTGAGCGACGGCGAAAGAGCCGCGGCCACTGCGGCCGCTGAATTGAAAACGGGCGATACGCTGTTGATGGTCGCGGGACCGCCGGATAAGGTGCGCCCGGTTCTCGGCGATATCCGCTTGCAGCTCGCCGCGAAATTCGGCCTCGACAAATCCGACGAGCTCAAATTTTTGTGGGTCGTCGATTTCCCGCTGTTCGATTACAGCGCCGACGACAAGCGCATGGTCTCGGTGAACCATCCGTTCACCGCGCCGAATCCCGACGATCTCGCGATGCTCGAGTCGGCGCCGCTCAAGGCGCGCGCGCTCGCCTACGATATGGTGCTCAACGGCCAGGAGCTCGGTGGCGGCTCGATTCGTATCCATAGCCGCGAGCTTCAATTGAAGGTATTTGAGTTGTTGGGGCTGACGCGCGAGGAAGCGATCGACCGCTTCGGCTTTTTGCTCGACGCGCTCAAGTACGGCGCGCCGCCCCATGGCGGAATCGCTTTTGGAGTCGATCGGATTTGCATGATGCTGTGCGGCACCGATTCGTTGCGCGACGTGATCGCGTTCCCCAAGACGCAGAAGGCGGTCGATCCGATGAGCGGCGCGCCGTCGGAGGTCGATCCGCGCCAGCTCAAGGAACTGTCGATCAAGGTGACCTCATGAAAGCGCGCCTGGCTACCGCGTCGGCCAGGATGGTTCTCGTGGCGGCGTCGCTGTGGCTCGCGAGCGGATGCACGACGATGGCGGCGGACGTGGTCGATTCCACCACCGGGGCGGTGAGCGACGCGATCAATCAGCGCGACGTGAAGTCGCATGCGGTGCGCTCGATCAAAACCATCGAGATCAATCGCGTCGCCGTGATGCCGCTGGTGGAGGATCCCGGGACTGGCGAACTGCTGGCTCCAGGAGCCGCCGAGGCGATCAGCGCCGAGCTTTACAGCCAGGTCGCCGTGGCCGGTGGATGGGACCCGATCGCGACGCAGGATGTTGACGATGCGATGCAGAAGATGCCGCCGACCACGCCGGGGAACCTCGACGCGAACGCGCTAAGGCTGGGTCATGACGTCTCGGCCGACGGCGTAATCTACGGCACGGTCGAAAAATATCAGGAGCGCGTCGGCATGGATTATTCGGCGGCGAGCCCGGCTTCGGTGGCGTTCTCGCTCAAGTTCGTCGATATGAAGAGTCAGCAAATCGTCTGGACGGCGAAGTTCGCCAAGTCGCAGGCGGCGCTCAGCCAAAATCTTTTCGATCTCGCTAATTTCGTGCAGCGTTCCGGACGCTGGGTGCGCGCCCACGAAATTGCGCAAGAAGGCGCGAAGGAGGCGGTCGCCGATCTTCACGGCGATCTCAACCTGTCGCAAAACGTTAAGCGTTTTGAAACCGGCAGCTACGGCCAACTCAAGTCCGGACAGCAGCGCTACAACACCGGCCCGAACGGCATGTACTAGAGGGGTCAGGCCCCTCGCTCGACTGGGAGGTTTGCGTCCTTCCATTCGAGCATGCCGCCTTTCAGGTTCCAGACGTGTTCGAAGCCGAGGCCGGTCAGGATTGCTGCGGCGGTGGCGCTTCTCATTCCGACTCTACATATCGTTACTATGTCGAGACTCTTCGCGTTTGCCAGATCGGCGGTTCGTTCGGGCAGCTCCTTCAGCGGGATCAAGCGCGCGCCGGCGATGTGGCCGAGCTCGCCGCGGTACTCATCCTCTTCGCGAACGTCGATTAGCATCGGCGGCTTGGCGCTTGCGAGGCGGTCGCGCAGTTCCGCGGCGCTCAACTGACGCACATGGTTGAGTTGCGAGAGCGTCGGGAACTTGAGCGTGCCCGCGTCGAGATCGGCTTCGTTCGGTTGCAACGATTCCTGAATGCCGTCGGGCAGCGGCAGGCCGAGGTTGTTCATCAAGTTGATGTAGTCGTCGCGCGTTTTGCCCGCCAGCCGCGGGTTTGAACGCTTCTCGTCGCCAATCGTCGATTGCGTATGTCCGCGATAATCGTGCGCCGGGAAAACCAGGATTTCGTCGGGCAGCGTGAACAGCTTGCGCGTTATCGAATCGTACTGAATGCCGGCGTCGCCGCCCGCGAAATCGGCGCGTCCGGTGCCATGGATGAAAAGCACATCGCCGGTGAAAACGCGATCTTTTGCGAGGATGCTAATCGAATCCGGTGTGTGGCCGGGGGTGTAGAGGACGCGAAGCTCCTCGTCGCCCAGCTTCAGCACCTGGCCGTCTTCGACGTGAATAGTGACGTGCGGTGCCGGCGCCAGACGATGCATCGCGACGGGCGCATCGGCCAGCGCGCCCAACTCCATCGCTCCGCTGCGATGATCGGCATGCGTGTGGGTGTCGATGATCAAGTCGAGGCGTAGTCCGTGATAGGCGAGGACCGCGAGGTAGCGCTCGACCTTGTCGCGCAGAGGGTCGATGACCGCGGCCTTGCGGGTCGCTTCCGAGATAGCCAGATAAGTCTTGCACTTGCCGTGATTTAGTTCGCGAAAGATCATTTTAGTCTTTACCTTTTCGCTAATCTGGCTATTTTGTACGGTCGCGGAGTTGGCGGGCGGCGCCGGCGAAGAAGTTACGCGCGATGAACGATCGCTCACTTGCGGCCATCGCTTCAAGGATCTCGGCGTTCAACGTGATCGCCTCAGTGTCTGACGAGTTCGCATTCAGCGCGATCTCCGCTATGGCGAGTGCGCGCTTGAGTTGGCCTGAGTCTTTGAGGGTGCGCGCCCTTTCGAGGATCGCCTGCCGTCCGCACAACGCCATGATGTCGCTGCCGTGGTCCTTGCGCGTCGCGGGAAACATTTGCGACGGCTCGCCCGACCACCATCCGGCGTAGCGGCGGATCACGTCGCGTACGACGAACGGGACGCATCCGTAAATCGGCCGCAGGTAGGGTTTCGCGGCGAGGTCGGCCGGAATCGAAATGCCCGCCTCGACGATATCAACCGGCCATTCGCCGGCGTTGAGGCGTCGCACTACTTCGTCGTGAATGATGCGGAGCGCGCGCGCCGTCTCGCGCAGCACTTCGACGCATAGTTCTTCGCCGCGATAGGCGGGGCCGTGGCCCGGCAGGATGTAGCGCGGCGCGAGCTTCGCGATTGCCTCGAGCGTCTCCGCCCATTCGAGCGTGTAACGCTGCACCTTGTTGGGATTGCCCGTGTTCGGCATCGACGAGACGATCAAGTCACCGACCATTGCGAGCCGCCGCGTCGGCATCCAGAGCCAGGTCGCGTCGTCCGTCTCGCCCATCCCATGATGCAGCTCGACCGGCTCGCCGACGAGGTCGAGAAATTGCTGGTCGCGATAAACCAGGTCGGGGTAGCTGAACGATTTGGGCTCGAACAGGCCGTCGGTCGCGAACGCGCCGCCGAACTGGAGCCGATTGATATGCGACTGCCATCCGCGCGTGAGTGCGTAACGCTTGAAGCGGCCAGCGACGTCCTCGTGCGCCCAGATTTTCGGTCGCGCATGCCCGCGCGTGAGCGCGTCGGCGATGAACGCTTCGGTGCCGAAGGCATGATCACCATGGCCGTGCGTGTAGATGAGAAACGCGAACGGCTCGTCGCTGACCTCGCGAATCGCGCGCACCGCCATCGCGCCCATCAGCCGCGAGCTGGTATCGACAACGATCATCTCGCCGCGCCCGTACGCGAACGCGACGTTGGCGAAGCCGTGGAACATCGCGATGCCCGACTCGAGTACTTCGAGCTGCCCCATCATCGGGTCGAAGCCGGGCAGGTTGTTCGATCGGTTGGGGTTGGCCGTTGAACTCATGGTCGCTCTCCTGCGGACGCGGGTCGCTTGGGAAGAATCTATCGTTTAGACTTTGAACTTGGAATGAAAGCTGAAGTCATCGCGACGAGCGCGCCGCATAATGAGCTGGAACGCCTGCTGGCGTTCGAGCATCACGATCCTCATTCGATCCTCGGTGCGCATCTCGACGGCAAACATCTCATCGTCCGCGCGTTTCGCCCCGACGCGACGCGGATCGATCTACTCGTGCCGGGGGACGCGCCGCGCCCGATGCGCAAGCGCGATCAGGCGGGACTGTTCGAGGTGACGATCGAGGGCCGGGTCTCGATTTTTCCGTATCAGCTCGAGATTCACTTCCCAGACGGCGAGTCGTTGACGACTTATGATCCCTACTCGTTCATGCCGACGCTTGGTGACCTCGATCTTCATCTGTGGGGCGAGCAAAAGGACGACCGCGCCTACGACAAGCTCGGCGCGCACGTGCGCGAGATGGCGGGCATCCGCGGCGTGTCGTTCGCGGTGTGGGCGCCCAACGCGCGGGGCGTCAGCGTGGTCGGCGACTTCAACCGCTGGGACGGGCGCGTGCACATGATGCGCACGCTTGGCAGCTCCGGCGTGTGGGAGCTGTTCATCCCCGGCGCCGGCGCGGGCACGAATTACAAGTACGAAATTCGCACGCGCGACGGTAATCTGCTGCTGAAGAGCGATCCCTTTGCGCAGCGGATGGAAGCGCCGCCGGCGACCGCCTCGATCGTTTACCAATCGAACTACCAGTTCCACGACGCGGAATGGCTTGCGGAGCGGGCGCGGCGCGAGTGGATCAAATGCCCCGTCTCGATCTACGAGGTCCATCTCGGCTCGTGGCGACGCGTGCCGGAGGAGGGTAATCGCCCGCTGACCTATCGCGAGATGGCGCCGATGCTGGGCGACTACGTCACGAGGATGGGCTTCACCCACGTCGAACTGCTGCCCCTGATGGAGCATCCGTTCACGGGATCGTGGGGCTACCAGGTCAGCGGCTACTTCGCGCCGACCTCGCGCTACGGCAGCCCCGACGATTTGCGCTACCTGATCGACGAGATGCATCGCCGCGGTATCGGCGTGATCCTCGACTGGGTGCCGGCGCATTTTCCCAAGGACGAATTCAGCCTCGGCCGCTTCGACGGCACCGCGCTGTTCGAGCACGCCGATCCGCGCCAGGGCGACCATCCCGAATGGGGCACGTACATTTTTAATTACGGCCGCGCCGAGGTGCGCAACTTCCTGACTGCGAGCGCGCTTTTCTGGCTCGGCGAGTTCCACGCCGACGGGCTGCGGGTGGACGCGGTCGCATCGATGATCTACCTCGATTACGCGCGGCGCGCCGGCGAATGGATTCCCAACGCATTCGGCGGTCGCGAAAATCTCGAAGCGATTTCATTCATCAAGAAGCTCAACCAGGACGTGTACCGCCTCAACCCCGGCGTCATGATGATCGCCGAGGAATCCACGGCGTGGTCGGGCGTCAGCCGGCCGGTCTTCCTGGGCGGGCTCGGCTTCGGCTTCAAGTGGGACATGGGTTGGATGCATGACACGCTCGAGTACTTCACGCTCGATCCCATCTACCGCCGCTATCACCATCGCGATCTCACCTTCGGCCTGCTCTATGCGTGGAGCGAAAATTTCGTGCTGCCGCTGTCGCATGATGAGGTCGTGCACGGCAAGCGTGCGCTGCTGTCGAAGATGCCGGGCGATCGCTCGCGCCAATTCGCCAACCAGCGCGCGCTGTTCGCCTACATGTGGGCGCGCTCGGGCAAGAAGCTGATCTTCATGGGCGAGGAGATCGGCCAGTGGCGCGAATGGGATCATGACTCGAGCCTCGACTGGAACCTGGTTGACTATCCCGACCATCGCGAGCTGCAGGTGCTCGTGCGCGATCTGAATCGCATCTACCGCGACGAGCCCGCGCTGTGGGAGGCCGACACCGACCCGGCGGGCTTTCGATGGCTGGACGCCGACGACGCCGACAGCAACATGATTGCGTTCATGCGAACGGCGCCGAGCACCGGCCGCCGCATCATCTGCGTATGCAATTTCTCGCCGGTGCTGCGCAGCCGCTTTCGCGTCGGCGTACCCGGCCCCGGATTTTATCGCGAGATTCTCAACACCGACTCGGCTGCGTACGGCGGGACCAACGCCGGCAACATGGGCGGCGTCGAGGCGGCCGCGATTCCGTGGCGCGGATTTTCGCATTCGATCGCGGTCGTGATGCCTCCGCTTGCGGTGATCTGGTTCTCCGTCCCGTAGCCGCGCTATGGAACTCCGCAATGGACTGTGGCACCGAGGTCTTCTGACAGTATCTTGCCTATGCCATTGACAGCATATGCTGTTAACGCTATATTGCCACTTAACGCCGAGAGCGCTTGAAGATGGCGACAGAGGTCATCGCGACGGATCAGTTTACTGACTGGTATAGGTCGCTGGACGACAGAGACGCTGACGCGGTTGAGTTTTCGCTGGGATTGCTGGAGCAGTTTGGCGTGACGCTCGGTGCGCCGCATAGCAGCAAGATCCTCGGCACGGATCGATCTGCGCGAGCTGCGCATCCAGTCCGCGGGGCGCCCGCTTCGGGCCTTCTATGCTTTCGATCCGGTGCGCCAAGCGGTGCTGCTGACGGGCGGTGATAAGACTGGGAACGACCGCTTCTATCAAAAGATGATTGCCGAAGCGGCGGCCTTATGGAGCGAATACCTGGCTGGCAAGTGAAAAGCCAAGAGAGAACAAATGGACAAAGAGCGAAAGAGGAAGAGCCATGAAGACAAGAGGTTGGCGGGAGGTGCTGGCCGAGCGTCGGACGCCTGAAGAGATAGCCGCTCTGGATAGGCGAGTTGCCGCGGAGGTGACAGAGATGGATCTGCGCGAGCTGCGAATCGTTGCTGGGATGACGCAGGAAGAGGTAGCGAGAGCGCTCAAGGCCGCGCAGTCTGAAATTTCGCGCCTGGAGAAACGCGACGATTATCGCATCTCGACCCTTCGAGATTATGTGCACGCGCTAGGCGGCCAACTCGAAATAATCGCCGCATTCGGCGACCGTCGCGTGCGCCTGCGTGCCTCCTGAGTCTTGACCGTTGGGGCTTAAGAGTAGGTCGCACGGGTAAAGGCGCGAATCTTCTGATCACCTCTTTGAGGCAGCGCGTCTATCGTGTAATAGAATTCCTCAGCGCGTGATCGCCTACCGCGCGGCTCGCTTGGATCTGGAAACAGGCGGATGACCGCCTCAACCCGGTTGAGAGGAGAACACGATGCGGACCCGAAAAGTTGTCAGCTCGAAGATTCGCGAACGGGGATTGCGAATGATTCCGGCCGCCGCGCTAGTGGCTTCGCTCGGGATACTGGCGTTCGGCGGATGCTCATCGCAGACCGCCGACCAGCCGCCCGCGAATCCCGTGCAGGTAAATTTCGCGCTCGACAAATGCCAGCAGCTCGACGCGAACCTGTACAAATGTCCGGCGGTCGATCAGCCGATCTGCACGCCACAGTTCGTTCGCACCGACATCAATTGCATTCGTGTCGGCCCCAAGGGCAGCATCTTCGTCCAGCGCGGCGGTTCGAATCCCTGACCGTAGCTGAGATTCGAAGCAAGGTTGGAGCGTCCGCTTGAGCCGCAAACTCGAGCGGCGCTCCTCTATACGGCGACTGCAGCCTTCCTCGTTGCGCACGACAGCTCCATCTGATTATTTCTAGATCGGTGCTTCGCGATGACCTGCCCAATCTGCAAGAGGCCAGCTGACCCCTCTCGCCGCAATAAGTTTCGGCCATTCTGCTCCGAGCGATGCCAGATGATCGATCTCGGCACCTGGGCCGCCGGCGATTACAAGATCGGGGGCTCGACGACGCCCGCCGACAACGAGCATCATGACGATTTGAAAAAGCGCAGGCTCCTCAATTGACAGATGCAGCGCCGCCGCGGATTCATCCGAGCTCGGTGGTGGGTCCCGACGTCGAGCTGGCGCCCGGCGTCAACATCGGCCCGTTGTGCATCCTCGACGGTAAAATCCGCATCGGCGCTCGCACCCGCCTGATCGGTCACGTTACGATTCTCGGCATCACGGAACTCGGCGCCGACAACGTGGTTCACCCGGGCGCGGTGATCGGCGACGAGCCGCAGGATCTCACTTACACCGGCGTCGCTCGCTCGGTGAGAATCGGCGACCGCAACGTCTTTCGCGAATACTCCACCGTCCATCGCGGCAGCGAGCATGGCGACGTCACCATCATGGGCGACGACAACTTCATGATGCAGAATGCGCACGTCGCACACGATTGCCGCATCGGCAACTCGACCATAATCGCCGGCGGCGCGCTGCTGGCAGGATGGGTCGAGCTGGGCGACCGCGCGCTCGTCTCGGGCAATTGCGTAGTGCATCAGTACACGCGCATCGGGCGGCTGGCGATGATGCGCGGGCTCTCCCGCACCAGCCGCAACGTCCCGCCGTTCTGCATCATGGACGGCACCCACGCGCTGCGTGGGATCAACGTGGTCGGCCTCAAGCGCGCGGGCATTTCGTCGAAATCGATTCATGCACTCAGACACGCCTTCACAACGCTCTTCGGTATACGACAGAATCTGAAGCTCGCAATCGCGCGCCTGGAGAAGTCGGCGCCGCTGGAGCCCGAAGTAATCGAGCTGCTCGATTTCATCAAAGCCTCAAAACGCGGCGTCGCCTTCGGTCCCCATGACAATCACACCGACGACTCCGAATCCGGCTCTTAAATGCTCCACCCTGAGAGACCGATCACATTTGGAGCGGCACGGAGGATTTCGCTACGCGGCTCGCAGCTAAAATTCTCGCAGTACTGATCCTCGGGACCGTGCTGGGCATTGCGGCCACCTGGTTGATGGTCTTTCGCATCGCGCGCGGCGCAATTACCGACGGCCCCTGGAAAACCAACCTCACTACCGGCAGCGCGCAAAGCGATGCCTATCACCGCGCCAGTGTCGCCGTACACGGTCTCTTCGCACTCAATGCGAGCGAAACGATCTATTACACCGCGGCCACTGACAACGACGGCCACGCTCTCGAGGGTGATTGCCGCTACGAGATCAGCGGCCGCGACCCCGACGCGCGATGGTGGAGCATAACCGCTTACGGTCGCGACGATTTTCTTATCCCCAATCCCGCTCACCGCTATTCAGTTTCGAAAACGACGGTCGCTCGCGACGCGAAAGGCGATTTCGTCGTGCAAGTCGGCGGCGATTCGGGCGGCGACAACTGGATTCCAGTCGGCGGGGGACGCTTCTCACTGTCGTTGCGCCTCTACAATCCCGGCCCCGGCGTCGTCCTCGATCCATCCCACGCCGTTTTGCCGGCGCTGCGAAAGGTGTCCTGTTCATGAGCCGGCGATGGATGCCATGGCTCGCCGCCACTCTCGCCGTAGCCGCACTCGTGCACCTGGCAACGCTCTACGCACTGCCCCGACGCATCATGGCACGGACGCTCGCGCGGATGGGCCCGCCGAACACGATGCGCTTCGCCAAACGTCCCGACGAGACCTCGCGCGGGGTGGTAAGGCCGAGCCCCGACATTCTTTATTCTGCATGCCCGTTCGATTTGTCGAAGGGCCCGCTGAAGCTGACCGCCCGCGTGCCGCATTCGACCTACTGGTCGGTCTCCGCCTTCGATGCCGCGACCAACAATTTCTTCGTCCGCAACGACCAGCAGACAGCCGGCGACTCGATCGAGATCCTCGCCGTGCGCCCGGGCATGGCGCTCCCCCCTCTCGACACCGCGACTGATCGGGTAATCCTCTTCGCGCCGACGACCAAAGGCCTCTTCCTGATCCGTATGGTCATCGACGACGACAAGAATCTCCCCGCCCTCGACGCCCTCCGGCGCCAAGCCGCGTGCGAAACCGTCGCCTCACTCCCCACGCCGCACTAGCGGAATCCTCCGCCGCTAATCAGTCCCTGGCAGCGACGAAGGCCCGCATCTTTCCTGCTCACTGGGGGTCGCCGAAGGAAACGTGAAACCTATCGAGGGTTTCACTACAATTACATCGCAATGCGCATTCGATCGCCTCGAAAAATCCGGCGTATAAACCGGTGGCGCCGCAGACGTGCAAATCGGTGGATGTGAAGCGCGACGATGGCCATTGTCACCAACAACTTTCTCGAGGATATGGCGCTGGTGATGTGCGTCGCGGCGCTCGCCACCGTCATCTGCCAGTCGCTGCATCAACCGCTCGTGGTGGGCTACCTGATCGCCGGGATCGTAGTCGGGCCGGACGTGCCGGGAGTGTACGCCAACGTCGAGCGGATCCAGATGGTCTCGGATCTGGGCGTTATCTTGCTGGTCTTCTCGATTGGTCTCGAGTTCAGATTTCGCCGGCTGATGCGCCTTGCTCCCACTGCCGGCTTGGTAGCTGTGATCCAGGTCGTTTCGATGGTCTTCCTCGGCCACCTGGTGGGCCGCCTGATGGGCTGGAGGGCGTGGGAGAGCTTGTTGACGGGTGCGACGGTGTCGATTTCGGGTGCCGTCATCGTCGCCAAGGCCTTCGAAGAAGTGGAAGTGGAGCCCAGAGTGCGCGAGCTGGTCTTCGGCATAGTGCTGTCGGAAGACGTGGTCGCGATCCTGATGCTCGCGGTACTGATCACGATGGCGAACGGCGGCAGGGAGTCGGTGCGCGCGTTCTCGATCACCGCGGAGCACCTGAGTTCATTTATCGTAGTGCTGATTGTGCTCGGATTGATTACTGTCCCGTACATGGTGCGCGGGGTCGCGCGCCTCAAGCGGCGCGAAACGTTGCTGACCACCAGCATGGGCCTGTGCTTCGGCTTCGCGATGATCGCCGAGCGGGCAGGTTACACTGTCGCGTTGGGCGCGTTCCTGGCCGGCTCGATGGTGGCGGAGTCGGGACAGGGAGCGGAGGTCGAGAAGCTGATCGAGCCGGTGCGCGACATTTTCGGCGCGATCTTTTTCGTCTCGGTCGGGATGCTGATCGATCCGAAGCTGTTGGCAACACACTGGCATGCGCTGGCGGCGCTCACGGCGGTGGTCGTCGTGGGCAAGATCGTCAGCGTCTCGCTAGCCTCGCTCGCGATTGGCGAGCGTCCCGGCGTCGCGCTCAAAACCGGCTTCGCGATGGCGCAGATCGGAGTGTTCTCATTCCTGATCGCCCAAGTGGGCACGGCCCCCGGCGCCAGGCGCAGCATTCTTTATTCATTGGCGGTGGGGGTCTCGACCATAACCGCCTTCCTGTCCCCATTTCTGATCCGGGCGTCCAATCCGGCGGCGGATTGGCTAGACCGCCATCTCCCGACGCCGCTCCAGAGCGCGGTTGCTCACTACGACGAACGGCTGGATCGAGTCCGCAAACCGACAGAACCGGAGGAGTGAGCTGGCCGCAAGCGCGACTTTTGATCACTGGGTGCAGGGGTCACCCCTGCCGAAGGAAGCGTGAAACCCATCGCGGGTTTCACATTCAATTAAGTTCTGAAACAATTACTTGGCAATGCGAATTCGTCCACGATTCTTTATCGGCGGCGGCCTTATCGTGCTGGCGATCGGCTATCTCATCTTCAGCTCGATTCGCACCACCTCCGAGTACTACCTCACCGTGCCCGAGGTGGCCGCGCGCCAGG
Source organism: uncultured delta proteobacterium (assembly GCA_963711565.1). Taxonomy (GTDB): domain Bacteria; phylum Desulfobacterota; class Binatia; order Binatales; family Binataceae; genus Binatus. Next base: position 1,190,444 of record CAVQEQ010000004.1, read on the forward strand.
GCGAGCTTGGCGGGCAGGCGATCCGCGTCGCGGGTCGCGTCAAGCCCGGCAATATCGCATGGGACCCGGACTCGCTCACACTCAAATTTGAGATCGGGCCGATTCCCGACATCGATGCTGCCGGCGCGCCGGTCAAACCGGTCTTGGCGTCCGATCCCGTGTCGTTTCGTGTCGTCGCCGCCGGTGAACCCAAGCCCGACATGTTCGCCCCCGGCCGCGACGTTATCGTCGAGGGCAGGCTCGGCCCCGACGGCGAAATCGCCGCGACGCAGGTGATGACGAGTTGCCCTTCCAAGTACAAGCCTAAGCAATCACAATAGCCGGGGGTTTTTTTGATGCCGCAACTTGGCAACCTCGCGCTCGCGATTGCGCTGATTCTCGCCGTCTACTCCATCGCCGCGAATATCTACGGCGCGCGCCGTAATGCGCCCGATTTTGTCGTCAGCGCCCGCCATGCGCTGTGGGCGATGTGCGCGATGGTCACCATTGCGGTCGTCGTGCTGTGGGCCGCGTTGTTGCGGAGCGATTTTTCGCTCGAATACGTCGCCGCATACTCCAGCACCACGCTGCCGAGGGTTTACAAAATCACCTCTCTATGGGGCGGGCAGCAGGGCTCGTTGCTCTTCTGGACCTGGCTGCTCTCGATCTTCACGTCGATCGCCGCGTTCCAGAATCGCCGCCGCAATCCCGAGATCGCGCCGTATGCGCTCGCAGTGCTGGCCGGCGTCGCGATCTTTTTTCTGTTGATGCTGAATTTCGTCACGCGTCCGTTCGACCTGCTCGCGGTGGTTCCCGCCGAAGGTTCCGACCTGAATCCGCTGCTGCAGAACTACTGGATGGCGATACATCCGCCGTCGCTCTACACCGGCTACGTCAGCGCGACCGTGCCGTTCGCATTCGGCGCTGCGGCGCTGATTACGGGCAAGCTCGACGACGGATGGATTCGCTCGACGCGCCGTTGGGCGATTTTTTCGTGGTTCTTTCTGACGCTCGGCAACATGTTCGGTGCGCGATGGGCGTACGAAGTGCTGGGCTGGGGCGGTTACTGGGCATGGGACCCGGTCGAGAACGCCGCCTTCATGCCGTGGCTCGTGATGACGGCGTACCTGCATTCGGTGATGATCCAGGAACGCAAGGACATGCTGAAGGTCTGGAACCTGTCGCTGATCGGGCTCGCCTTCGGACTGACGCTGTTCGGTACCTTCATCACGCGCAGCGGCGTTATCTCGTCAGTGCATTCGTTCACGCAATCCGGCCTCGGCCCATATTTTCTCAGCTTCCTGATCACGGTGACGCTCGCCTACACCGCACTGTTGATCTTCCGCTCGAAGGATTTGCGCAGCCCCGCCGAATTCGAGTCGTACCTGTCGCGCGAGGCCGCGTTCCTGTTCAACAACCTGATGCTGGTGGGAATCGCGTTCGCGGTTTTCTGGGGCACTATTTTCCCAGTCCTGTCGGAAGCGGTGCGCGGCGTGAAGATTACCGTCGGACCGCCGTTCTTCAATCGCGTTAACGGCCCGCTCGCGCTCGGCCTCGTGTTTTTGATGGGCATCGGACCGCTGATCGCATGGCGGCGTACGACGACCAGCAATCTCGTGCGCAGTTTCGCCGCGCCGGTCGTGATCGGAGTAGCGACCGGAATCGTCGCCGCCGCAGCCGGGCTTCGCCAGTGGTACGTGCTGACGGCGTTCTCGCTCGCCGCTTTCGTGCTCGGCACGGTGCTGGTCGAGTTCCGCCGCGGGATGAACGCGCGCCGACACATGGTCTCCGAGCCGCGCGCCAAGGCGTTGGTCAATCTCGTCGCCAAGAACAACCGCCGCTACGGCGGCTACATAATTCACGTCGGCGCGATCGTGGCGTTCGTCGGAATCGTCGGTTCGTCGTTCTTTCGCACCGAAGTGAAAAAGAGCGTCCACGTGGGCGAGAGCTTTACGATAGGTTCGTACACGATGCGCTTCCAGGGCTTGGACGAAACCGACACGCCGCATCTCGAGAGCGCGACCGCGCGCGTCCAGGTGCTGCGTCCCGATGGCCGCGAGATTACCGTGATGTCGCCGGCCAAGCTCTTCTTCAAGCGCCCGCAGCAGCCCGCGACCAAAGTCGCAATCCGCTCGACCCCCGCCAGCGACCTCTACGTCGTGCTCGCCGGAATCGACGACGACGGTCAGACTGCGACCTTCGAAGTATTTCTGACGCCGCTGGTCTTCTGGCTGTGGGCGGGAGGCCTGATGATGGTGCTCGGCACCGTCATCGTGATGTGGCCGAACGTGCGCGAGCGCGCCGCAATCGCGACCGCGCTGAGCCGCTCATCGACTGACGCACGCGAACTCGCCGACGCCGCGCCCGGAGGCGATTGAATCCGTGCGCGCGAAACTCATACTCGCTTCGTCGCTCGCATTCCTCATCGCGGCACTATTCGTTTTTCTTTCGCCTGAACTGAAGGACGTTTCACGTGAAACGTTTGCAGCCGAAACTCCAACGAATTCGCAGGTGTCCGAGGGTCTGACCTGCCAATGCGGCTGCGGTTTGACGGTCGCCAACTGCAATATGCCGACCTGCGGATTCTCGGTGCCGATGCGCGCGGAGATCGACCGCATGATCGGCGAAGGGAAGACTCGCGCGCAGATAATCGCTTTCTATCGGCAAGAATACGGCGAGAAAGTCCTGTCCGCGCCGACCACCGAGGGCTTCAACATCCTCGCATGGACGATGCCGTTCATCGCGCTGGCACTCGGCGGCGGCCTGATGGTGGTCGCGGTCGGCCGCTGGCATTCGTCTGCGCCGGCGGACTCGAAGGTGGGCGCGCAGCCGGTGTCGTTTGATCCCGAACTCAGGCGCAAGCTCGAAAAAGAACTCGAGGAGCGCAGGTAACGTCGATGTTCATCCTCGCCGCCGCGCTGATCGTCGCCGGAGTCGCGTTGTTCGTCGCGGCCCCGCTCGGCATCGGGCTGGTCGGCGCGCGCGCCAAGTCTGACAGCGAGCTTCAAGTCGAGCGCTACGAGCATGAGCGCGCGCTCGCGGTGCAGGGCCTTCGCGAACTCGAATTCGATCGCGAGATGGGCAAGCTGTCGGATGCGGATTACGACTCGATGCACAAGGCGCTCGAGGATAGGGCGCTGACCGCGATGGCCGCGGTCGAAAATATCCGCATCCAGACCGAGAAGGCCGCGAACGCGAAGAAGCCAGTCGTCACGTCACTGGCGCAAGCGATCCGCCGACCCGCGCCGGCGCCGCGCCGCATCGATCCGATACCGACTCTCGTTCTTCACACCGAATCGCCGCGCCCGCCGCAACCGCCGCCGCCGCAACCTCCATCGGCATCGGGCAAGATTCGCTTCTGTCCCGAATGCGGGATGCGCGCCGCGGCCGACTCGAAGTTCTGCGCACAATGCGGGATCGCGATCAGGCCGCCTGCCGGCGCGATCGCCCGGACCGAATGATGTCGGCGCCAGTCGTCGAGACTCACCGCCTGGCAAAGACTTATGGCCTCGCGCCCGTGCTGCGCGAAGTCGATTTGAAGCTGCTGCCCGGTGCCGGCGCCTTTGTGATCGGCGGCAACGGTGCGGGGAAATCCACGCTGCTGCGAATCCTCGCGGGCCTCGAAGCGCCGAGCGGCGGCCACGCACTCGTCTTCGGGCAGGACACGCGCAAACTCGCCGCGCGCTACCGGCGTCGCATCGGCATGATGGCGCATCAGAGTTTCCTCTACCCGAATCTCACCGCGCGTGAGAATCTTGAATTCTACGGCGAGCTGTATTCGATCGCCGACCCGCGCGCGTCCGCCGATCAATGGCTCGGGCGCGTCGGGCTGGCCGGCGTTGCCGATGCGCGCGTGCGTACGTTCTCGCGCGGGATGGAGCAGCGGCTGTCCGCCGCGCGCGCGATGCTCGCCGAGCCGGCGCTGTTGCTGGTGGACGAGCCGTTCGCGTCACTCGACCACGACGGCGCTGAAATTATCGCCGGGCTGATTCGCGGCGCGATCGAGCGCGGCGCATCCGTGATAGCGACGGCGCATGCGGTCCCCGAGATAGAAGGCGTCGAGTTTGCTGCGTACGAAATTTCGCGCGGGCTGCTGAGGGAGCACGCGCACAAGGAGGAGGTCCGGCGCAGCGGGCGACTCCGCTCGCTGCTCGGCAGATAGAATCGTGTCCGGATTTGCCGCCGTGCTGCGCAAGGACCTGCGCCTCGAGCTTCGCAGCGGCGAGAGCACGCTCGCGCTGCTGGCGCTGTCGATGCTGGTGCTGGTCGTCCTTGTGTTCGCGCTCGACGCGGCGCGCGTGCGCAGCGTCAACGCGGCGGCGGGCGCGCTGTGGGTCGCGATGGTCTTCGCGGGGATGCTCGGTGCGAATCGCGCGCTGCTCGCCGAGCGCGACAACGGCGCGATTCGCGGATTGCTGCTCAGCCCGCTCGATCCCGCGACACTTTTCGCTGCCAAGTTTGCCGCCGCGTTGATCTTCATGGCGATCGCTGAAGTTGGCGCGGTCATCTTAATGGTGTTGTTCTTCAACCTGGAGTTCGACGCGTCGATCGCGCGCCTCGCACCGATCCTGGCGCTCGGCGCGATCGGATTTTCCGCGCTCGCGACGCTGCTTTCCGCGATCACGGGACGTACGCGCGGCGGCGATATGCTATTGCCAATCCTTGCCGTGCCGATTTTCGTGCCCGCGTTGATTGCGGGAGTGAAAGCGAGCGCGGCCGCATTGGCGGGCGCGCCGCTCGACTCGATGGGTGACTGGCTGAAGATTATGGTCGCCTTCGACGTGCTATTCGTCACCGCCGGTTACCTGTTGTTCGAGCATGTGGTAGGTGAGGACTAGCTATTCGATGAACAACTCGGCGATTCGCAACGGACTGGGATACGCGACGCTGGCGCTGATGATTGCGGCGCTGTTCATGGTATTCGACTACGTACCGCCCGAAGCCGAACAGGGTATCGCGCAGTTGATATTTTATTTTCACGTGCCCCTGGCGTGGGTCGCGTTCGCGTCGTTCGGGCTTGTCGCGATCGCGGGAATCTTCTACCTGTGGCTCGGCGATCAGTTGTGGGACGACCTCGGCTACGCCGCCGCCGAAACCGGGATGGTCTTCTGCACGCTGATGATCGTCGCCGGTTCGATTTGGGCCAAGCCGATTTGGGGAACGTGGTGGACGTGGGACTCGCGGCTGACGACCACCTTTATCCTGTGGCTGATGTACGGCGGCTACCTGATGCTGCGCGCGAGCGCCGACGACACGCCGCAGGTGGCGCGCTTCGAGGCGGTGCTCGGAATCGTCGCGGTGCTGGACGTGCCTATAGTCATTGCGTCCGTCCGGCTTTGGCGCACTATTCATCCCGCGGTGCTGGTTACGAAGCAGGGTGGGCATGGCCTCGAGGACCCGCGGATGGTCGCGACGCTGCTGGTATGCCTGGCCGCATTCACGGCATTGTGGGCATGGCTGCTGATGCTTAGATTCACTCAGTTGCGGACGCGCAGCCGGTTGGGCGCGCTGGCGGTCAGGATTGCGTTCGCTGACGCGGCCTTATCGGATAGCAAGTGATGGAATCGATTTGATGGAACACCTGGGATACCTGTTCGCCGCGTATAGCATCATTTTCGCGGTAATTTTCCTGTATGTATTGTTCATCTGGCGCCGGCAGGCGGCGCTCGATGCGGAACTGCGGTCGCTCGAAGCTCGAATGGCGTCGCTGGATCAGGCGTCGGTCCCCGCCGATTCAACGGAGCCGCGGTCCGATATTTGATTGGCTAATGGGACAATAGCAAGTCGGTATAGTAACTGAGTATCCTGGATGGAATTTCGCGATTACTACAAAGTTCTCGGCGTTGACCGGAAGGCGAGCGAGGCGGAAATCAAGAGCGCCTACCGCAAGCTCGCCCGCAAGTTCCATCCCGACGTCAATCCCAACAACAAGGAAGCCGAGGCCAAATTCAAGGAACTCAACGAGGCCTACCAGGTAATCAGCGATCCGGAAAAACGCAAGAAGTACGACGAGCTCGGCGCTGACTGGGAGCATGGCGTGTCGCAGGAAGAGATGATGCGCCGCTACGCGCGGCAACAATCGGCGGCCGGCGCCGGGGGTGGCGCGGGCGCCGATTTTGGCGCCGGTGGCGACTTCAGCGACTTCTTCTCGCAATTTTTCGGCGGCGGTGGCGCGCGGCGGGCGGGCGGCCGCAGCCGCGGCGGTGCATCGCGTGGATTTTCGAACTTTGATTTCGGGACCGAGCCGGCGCGCGCGCCGGACCTGAATGCCGAAGTCGGAATCACGCTGGCGGATGCGGTCAAGGGCGGCAAGCGGCGGCTCGATCTTGTCGCCGAGGACGAATGCGCCACCTGCGGTGGCAGCGGGATGATCGCGCGCGAGGAGAAGCAGGGCAAGGCGCGCGTGATTCGCTCGGCCGAGCCGTGCCCGACCTGCGGCGGCAACGGCGTCGTGCAGGCGCGGCGCACGCTCGAAGTGACGATCCCGGCGGGAGTCACCGACGGCACGCAGTTGCGCTTGAAGGGGCAGGGCGGGCGCGCTCCGCGTCCCGATCAGAACGGCGACCTCTTCCTTACGATTCGAATCGAACCGAACCCGGTATTCGCACTGGCGGGCCGCGACCTGCGCGTCAGCCTGCCGGTGTGGGACTACGAAGCGGCGCTCGGCGCCGAGATTACCGCGCCAACCGTTGAAGGGCGCGTGTCGCTGAAGATTCCGGCCGGCAGCCAGGCGGGTCGCGTGATGCGGCTGCGCGGGCGTGGACTCCCGGCGCGCGGCAAGGAGCCCGCAGGAGACCTGCTCTACGAACTGAAGGTGCTCGCGCCGACGGACTTGAACGCCAAGGAGCGCGCTCTGATGCAGGATTTGGCGGACAGTTTGAAGGATCGCGGAGTGGCCGATCCGCGGGCGGAACTGATGGCCTCGAAATGATCGGGAACTGAATACGATGGCGCGACGGACTTCATCCAGGACCTCGACTCGCGGGAAAGTCGTTCTGATGAGCAGGAGCGTGTTCTGCTCGATAGGCGGAATCAGCGAGCGCGAGTTGGCGTCGTGGGAGGACGAGGATTTGATCGCCCCGGTTCGCGTCGAGCATGTGCGCGGACGGATCGAGTCGCTGTACGATCAGGACGCCCTGCGGCGCGTGCGGGTGATTCGCACGCTAGCCGAGGAACTCGACGTGAATATCCCTGGGATTGGGGTGATTTTGCATTTGCTCGATCAGATGGAACGGTGATTTTGCGGGCGAAGCCGGGCCGTGCTAATTAAAACGGGCTCATTCCGACGCACTTGATTCAGTAGGACGATGCGATGCTGTTCGTGATTATCGGCCATGACGGACCCGACGGCGCCGCTCTGCGGCCCAAGGTGCGGCCGGCTCATCTCGAAAATCTGCGGCCGCTGGTTCGATCCGGCAAGTTGAAGATCGCGGGGCCATTCACCGACGGCAGCGGCAGTCTTATCATCGTGGATATGGAGAGCGAGGCGGCGGCGACCGCGTTTGCGAACAGCGATCCGTACATGACAAGTGGAGTGTTCGCGCGCGTCGAGGTGAAGCCGTTCCGGCAGGTGTTTCCCGAGTAGCAGGAGTTTCGATGGCGGGAGCTTTAGCCAGTTTAAAGATTGTCGAAGTTGGCGAGATGGTGTCGGCGCCGTATTGCAGCAAGCTGCTGGCGGACATGGGTGCCGAGGTCGTCAAGGTCGAGCGGCCGGGCATCGGGGATCGCGCGCGGACGCGTGGGCCGTTTCCGGGCGACAAGCCGAATCCCGAGACCAGTGGACTGTTTCTCTATCTCAACACCAACAAGCGCAGCGTCACGCTCGATATCACCAAGCCCGAAGGCTTCGAGCTGCTGGAGAAGCTGGTCGCGCGCGCCGACATCCTGATCCACAACGTTACGCCGCCCGAAATGGATCGCGTCGGCCTGACGTACGAGCGGATGTGCCGCGCGAATCCGAAATTGATCATGACGTTGATCCTGCCGTTCGGACTGACAGGTCCGTATCGCAACTACCGCGCCGAGGACTTGACGATCTGGTGCGCGGGCGGAGTGTGCGTGCTCAACGGCGGCGGCCCGGAGCATCCGGAGCTGCCGCCGCTCAAGACCGCGGGGCATCAGGCGGGTTACCAGGGCGGAGTGCATGGTGCGACCGCGACGATAGCGGCGGCGTTCGCGCAACTTCGCGACGGCGCCGGGCAGCATATCGAGGTGTCGGTGCAGGAATCGATCGCGTCGATCCTCGAGATGACGTTCGAGTACTGGCCGTACATGAAGATGATCGCGACGCGGCTGGGACAGAAGCCGCTACAGCCGGTCGAGACGATGCAGTGCAAGGACGGCTACATTTATCTGTGCTGCATCGAGGAGCATCAGTGGCGCAACTTCGTCGAGATCATGGGCAATCCCGAATGGGCGGAGATGGAGATTTTCAAGGATCGGCTGGTGCGCGCGCTCAACTGGGACGCGCTCAAACCGATGCTCGAGGAATGGGTCAGCCAGCAGACGGTGCTCGATTTGTATCGCAAGGCGCAGGCCAAGCGGGTGCCGTTTGCGCCGGTATCGACGATGGGTGATCTGCTCGACTCGGAACATCTGAAGGCGCGCGGATTTTTCGTCGAGATCGCGCAACCCGTCGCGGGCACGCATAAGTATCCCGGCGCGCCGCTCAAGTACGCGCGTACTCCGTGGGAAATTCGGCGGCCGGCGCCGACGCTCGGACAGCATAACGCGGAAGTCTTCGGCAAAGAGCTCGGGCTTTCTGATGCGCGGCTCGAAGAACTCAAGCGCAAAGGTGTGATTTAGCGATGGCGACGCCTCCTCTGTCGGGAATTCGAGTCTGCGATTTCACCTGGGTGTGGGCAGGACCGTACTGCACCCTGCAACTGGCGCATCTTGGGGCCGAAGTGATCAGGATCGAGACCAAGACGCGGCCGTGCGTGACGCGGATGCTGCCGCCGTGGCCCGACGGCGTGTTCAACAGCCTCAACAAGTCGGGCTACTTCAATCAATACAACCAGGGCAAGAAATCGTTGTCGCTGAATTTCAAGCATCCCGAGGCGAAGGAAGCCGCGTGGCGGCTGATCAAGAATAGCGACGTTGTGATTAACAACTTCGCGGCGGGCGTGCTCGAGAAGATGGGATTCGGTTACGAGGAAGTGAAGAAGGTAAATCCGAATGTAGTAATGATTACTCTGTCGGGTTACGGCGATACCGGGCCGTATAGTCACTACGTCGCGTACGGGCCGGCGCAAGTGCCGCTGTCGGGGCTGTCGGCGCTGACTGGCTATAAGGGATTTCCGCCGATGCACGCGGGCTTCAGTTATGCCAACCCGAACGCGGGGGTGCATGGCGCGTTCGCAATAATCAGCGCGCTCTTCCATCGGGCGAAAACCGGCGAAGGCCAATATATCGACATGAGCCAATGGGAATGCGCGATGGACCTGCTGGCAGAAGGGATTCTCGAATACACGATGAACGGGCGCGAGCCCGAGCGAAATGGCAATCGCGATCCGCTGATGGCGCCGCACGGACTTTTCAAGTGCGTCGATCTGCCGGAGAAAATCCTGGACGTCACGATCGATCAATGGGTCGCAATAGTATGTTCCGACGACGCGGAATGGGCTCGACTGGCTATAGCAATAGGCAAACCTGAACTGGCCAAGGATCCGCGATTCGCTACCCTCGCGGAGCGCAAAGAGAATGAAGACGCGCTCGAAGCAATAGTCAGTGAATGGACGGCGACGCGGAGAGTCGCGTACGTCGTACAGACTTTGCAAACGGCCGGAGTCGCAGCGGGAGCCTGCGCCGATAGCAAGTACCTGTCGGCGGATCCTCATCTCACGGAGCGGGAATACTTCATCTACCGCGAGCATCCGGAAGTGGGGAAGAAGCAGCACTGCGGAATCCCGTGGCGGATGAGCGGGACGCCGTGCGAAGTGAAGTCGGCCGCGCCCGTACTCGGACAGCATACTGATGAGGTGATGACCGGCCTGCTCGGGTACAGCGCGGCGGAAGTCGAGGAGCTGCGCGCAAAGGGCGCGCTCGACTGAGGTTCAAATCAAATGCGGACATTAAAGGTATTGATTGACGGGTTGGCGTTTCCCGAGGGGCCGCGATGGCATGATGGAAAATTTGTTTTCTCCGACATGCACGCGCATCAGGTGATCGCGGTCGATATGGCGGGCAAACGCGAAGTGATCTGCGAGGTGCCGAATCGGCCGTCGGGCCTTGGATGGTTGCCTGATGGACGGATGCTCGTAGTCTCGATGACGGATCGAAAGCTGATGCGGCTCGATCACGACGGGCTGAGGACGGTAGCGGACATGAGCAAGCTCGCGGCGTTCGACTGCAACGACATGGTGGTCGACGCGCGCGGACATGCGTACGTAGGAAATTTTGGATTTGATTTGCACAAGAACGAGACGCCGCGCACGACGACGCTGGTGATGATCGCGCCGGACGGCGTCGCGCGCGTCGTCGCCGACGACATGATGTTCCCCAATGGGATGGTGATTACGCCAGATGGGAAGACGCTGATCGTTGGCGAGAGTTTCGGACAGCGATTGACGGCGTTCGATACCAGCGCGGACGGATCGCTCACCAATCGGCGCGTGTGGGCCCAACTCGACAGCAGGGTGCCCGATGGAATTTGCCTCGACGCCGAGAATGCGATCTGGGTGGCATGTCCGACGGCGTCGGAAGTGATTCGGGTCAAGCAGGGCGGTGAGGTGGTCGAGCGGATCAAGGTGGAGACGGACGCGTTCGCATGCATGCTCGGCGGCATCGACGGGCGGACGCTGTTCGTCGCGACGGCGCCGGCTTCCGATCCTGAAAAGTGTCGCGCGACGCGAGGCGGGCGAATCGAAACTACGCAAGTTGAGGTGCCGCACGCGGGATTACCGTAAATATGCATACTGGCGCGAGAACCGCGGGCGTGGCGTAATGGATTGCGATGGGTGTTAACGGACACGGCGAGAATTTTCGCGCGCGGCGCAAGCGCATGATGGAGGCGATCGCGCCGGGCGCGACGGCGATCATGCCGAGCGCGCCCGTGGCCGTTCGATCGGGCGACGTCGAGTTCGTTTATCGCCAGGACAGCGACTTCTACTACCTGACGGGATTTGCAGAGCCGGACTCGGTGGCGTTGCTGTCGCCGGGGCACCCGGACGGCGAATTCGTGATGTTCGTGCGTCCGCGCGACAAGGAGCGCGAGACTTGGACGGGCCGGCGCGCGGGAATCGAGGGCGCCATAATCGAGTACGGCGCCGACAAGGCTTACGTAATCGACGATCTCGAAAAGATTCTGCCGCGCTACCTCGAAAAAAGTGAGCGCGTACATTACCCGCTGGGGCTGAACGAAAAAATGGATGAGCGTGTGATGAAACTGATTCGATGGGCGCAGACGATGCGGCCGCGAATCGGCGTCGGACCGTCGGCGATAATCGATCCGCGCGACATTATTCACGAAGCGCGGCTGAAGAAAGAGCCGGCGGAGCTCGAAGCGATGCGGCGCGCGATGGCGATCTCGGCGGACGCGCACAAGCGCGCGATGATGAACGCGCGCGGCGGGATGCGCGAGTGGCAAATCGAGGCCGAGGTCGATTACACGTTTCGATCGCAGGGCGCCGCGGGTCCCAGCTATCCGTCGATCATCGCGTCGGGACCCAACGCGGCGACGCTGCACTACATCAACAACGATCGCGAGATGCGCACGGGCGAGCTGCTGCTGATCGACGCCGGCGCGGAGTACGACTTCTACGCGGCGGACATCACGCGCACGTCGCCGATTGGCGCGCGTTTTACGGGCCTGCAACGCAGCCTGTACGAAGTAGTGCTCGACGCACAACTCAAGGCGATCGACGCGATCAAGCCGGGCGCGCATTTCGACGATCCCCACGAAGTGGCTCTGCGCGTTCTGGTTGACGGTATGCGGCAGCTCGGCATCTTGCAGGGCTCGGCCGACGAAATAATCGCGAAGGGCGCGTATCGGCGCTACTACATGCATCGCACCAGTCACTGGCTCGGCATGGACGTGCACGACGTGGGGCTGTACCGGGTGGACGGTGCGTCGCGAGTGCTGGAGCCCGGGATGGTGCTCACGGTCGAGCCGGGATTGTACATCGCGCCGGACGACGACGAAGTTGCCGACAGTTTTCGCGGCGTGGGGATCCGAATCGAGGACGACGTGCTGGTGACCGCTGACGGTCACGAAGTAATGACCGCTGCGACGCCGAAATCGATTGCGGATGTCGAAGCACTGACTACCGCGCAATAGTCAATTCAATAGTACAGCCACGAATGACAAGTGCCGCGGGCGTCCTGGCAGGCCACCGTGCAATTACCTATTTCGTTTCGGCAGTAGTATTCGTCATTACCATGTAGCTCGCAGACCTGGTAGTTGCGATTGCATTCGTACTGGCATTTGCTTTGCGCATAGTCGCATCGATTGGCGCATCCCGCAGTGAGCAGAGCGACGCTGGCGGCGAAGAGCGATACTGTTGCGCGCACGAGCGGTCGTCGTTACAGCTCGATCGCGCTCGCGCTGCCGACGATGGTCTTGGTGCCGTCGGCCTTGTCGCACCAGGCTTCAACTTCGGCACGCGAGCGTATCCCCTCGGAGTGGCGCGCGACGATCAAACCTTTTGGACCGGTGACGTCGTTGCCCCACACGACGTTGACCAGCCGCAGGTCCATCTTGCCGCCGTAGAGAAAGCCGAGGCCGAAACGTTTCGTCATCATCTCGGCGACGAGGCATACCGACAGCATCCCCTGCACTACGATTTCCGGAAATCCCAGCTCGACCGCCTTCTGCCGATCGTTATGGTAATTGCGCGCAGGCCCTGAAAAAGCCATGCACATGTCCTCGGTGATCTTGCGCATCGGAGATTCGATCGGGTCGCCGCCGCGCTCGCCGATTTTGAACGAGCGCGACGAATCCTTTTCGCGCGACTTGTCGACGACGAAACCATGCTTCGTCTGCTCGGGGAGTAGGAAGCTCTGATGGGTTCGGCTGCGCGACACAATTTGCCCCGACGCGTTGCCGACGATCACTTCGTTCACGACGTACTCGCGATCGCGCTTGACGTAGCGGTCAACGATGACCGAGCGAGTCGTAACGCGCTCGCCGACCATCACCGGCGCGAACAGTTCCCATTCCTGGCGCGTATGCAGGTTGCCGAAGATATTCGGCAGATACCATCCGAGCGTGCGGTACACCGCGTCGTAGAGAATCAGCGCGGGAGCAATCGGCCCGCCCAGCGGAGAGTCGCCGCGATACCATGGATTGTCATCGCCGGTGCCGGCGACGTACTTCGCGACGAAAGCGGGCGTGACGTCGTAGGTCATGCCGCCGAAGTCGCGGCCGACGTACACCTCTTTGCGGTCGAAAATCTCATTGCTCATCGTGGTGTCCTGACGCGCTAGCTTTTCTGCTTGGTTTTGAGACGATCGTTGAACTTGGCGGCGTCGATTACCGCGCGCCGATGGCTCCCGGAGCCAATCTGCTCGACGTCATCGAAAGCGCGCACCGCAAACTCCAGGCGCCGCCCTTCGACCTTGGTGACCTCGGCCTCGGCGCGAGCGCGATGACCGGGAGGAGTCGCGGCGGTGTGACTGACTTCGATCGACATGCCGACAGAACTTTCCCCGGCGTCGAGGAACGGCTTGATCGCTTCGATTGCCGCCTGTTCCATCATTGCGATCATCGTCGGCGTGGACAGAACCGCGGCCAGCGACGGGTCAAGATGGCTGGCGAGGTCCGCGGCCGCGACGAGCTTCGCGTGAGTACCCTTGGCGCCGGGAGGAATTGGCTTCATCGCTACACTAGTACCGCAAGGACGATCTGGATCGACATTGTGACACAGATTGCGAGCCCGATGCCCCAAAAGATTGTGCGCGACGGTTGCATGCCTTGCATGTATGCGACCGTGTGCAGGATTCGCGCGCCGGTGAAGATACTGAAATAAATGTACGCGCCCCCCGACCAGCATCCGAGGTTCACGTACTCCAAACCGAGAAACAGAAAAATCGGTATGTTCTCGAGGTCGTTGCGCCAGACCGCCGCCGCTCGCTTTACGACCTGCGCTTCCTCCGTGGCTGGCGCGGGTACCCCGAAGTAGCTCGCATCTTCGGGATTCGTGAAGGTTTTCGTGTTTATGCGTCCAAGCGCCTGGATGACCGAGTTTGCGAGCATCTTGAAAAACAGAACGACGGTTATAAGCGAATAAAACTGGTACTCGGACATCGGCGGTTATCTCCTTAGGCCCATTGCGTCGAGTTTCTTGACGACCCATTCGATCCGATCGTTGCCCCAAAACGGTTCGTTGTTGACGATGAATGTCGGCACGCCGAAGATACCGTCGCGATCGCCGACGGCAAAGGCCTCGGACAGTTCGCGTGGGCCGTCGTGAGCCACATAGCGTTCGAAGGCCCCGGCGTCGAGGACCGTCTCCGTCATGACAGCGGCAAGCGCGGCGGCGTTCTCGATGTCGAGCTCTCGTTTGAAGAAGCGCTCGAACACGCGGTCCGAGTATGGCCGGAAGAGGCCGTGCTTGTCGGCAAACAGGCCCGACATAAGAGAGAGTTTCGAGTCGAAGATTTTCTCCGGTCCGCGAATGATCATGCCGCGCGCGTTCGCGAAGCGGCGGGCGTCGAGGTACAGGTAGCGGACTTTGCGCCATTCGCGCTCGGGCCGCTCATTGACGTCGCCGCCGAATGCGCCGCGGACATCGAGTTCGTGCGGGATGTAATGCAGGCGGACGCGATGCGATTCCATCAGCGCGTACGCCGGATGCATCGCGAGATATGCGAACGGGCTCTTGTAGTCGTAATAGAGCTTGATCGTCAGGAGCGCGTCGGCCATGGCTGAGGATTTAGCATCACGCGCCGCAGACAGAAAGGCGTGACCAGCCGCCCGCGAAAGGCCTGGAAGATTCGGGTCCGATCCCCGCCAGTCCGAGTTGCGCAATCCAGTCGGCGCCGCGTTCCTAGATCAGCGGTTCGTGGATTGCCTCCGCCGCTTCGGACGCGGGTTGCTTGCGATGGGGGTCGGCGCCTAGGACGAGCGTCAGCACGCCGCTCACCGAGATCAGGATGCCAATGATCTCGCGGGTCGTCGCGCGCTCGCCGAGAAATATCACGGCGAAAAGAATCGAGAGTATCGGTATGCCGGGAATGACCAGAGCCGTCGTCCACGCCAGCGAGAGCCGGTTGATCGCACCGTACCAGGTGAGTCCGCTCAAAAAATAGACGAAGAATCCGGTCACCAGGATTACGCCCAGCGACGTCGGATCGGCGAGTTGTACAATCGACTCGCGCCGGAACAGCAGCAGCATCGCGCTGAGCACAATCGACGCGTACATGAAACGGCCGCCGGTCATCGAAGTCGGCGTCAGCGGCGGCATCAGCCTCAGGCCCATCACGTGCGACGTCTGCCAGAACAGCGGCGTCGTGAAGATGATGGCCGACGCCCACAGCGGTGAAAATGAGCCACCGCCCGCGAGCACCGAACCGATGCCAACCAAAACGGTTGCAGTCGCGAGCATCTGGCGCATCGACGGCCGCTCGCCGACGAAGATTGTCGAGAGCACCAGCGAATAGATCGGCTCGGTTTGCAGCAACAGCACGCCCGCGACGGCGCCGATGCGGGTGAGTCCGTAGGTCAAGGTCAGGCTGGTCATCACAGTCCCCGCCATCGCGACGACAAACAAGCGGCGGCGGTAGCGCGGGTCGAAAATCAATCCCAACTCGCCGGTACAATGGAGCAGCGGAATCGTACAGAGCGTCGCGAACACCACGGCGCCGGTGCAGAACAGCAGGGGGTCGAGATTCACCGCGCCCCATCGCGTGATGACGGGCTGGCCGGCGCCGATGATCGTGTTGATGATGCAAAGCGTCACGCCGACCTGAAAGGCGCGGGCGCGGCGCGCCTTTTCGCCGGCCTCGGCGAGGGCGGACATCGAGCCCGCCGAAGTGTCGCGGGGCATCGATTACGCTCGCGCGAACGCGACAGCGACGACCAGTATGGCCAGCGCGATTCGATAGATCGCGAAGGACCGATAGCTGTGAGTTCGCACGAATTTCAACAGGCCGAAGATCGCGATCAGACCGAAGACCGCGGAGGCAGTGAAGCCCCATCCGAGCTGGGCGGTGAGGCCCGAGTGGACGAACTTGCGCGCCTCTATCAGGCCGGCCCCGGCGATGATCGGGGTCGCCATCAGGAAGGAGAAATTCGCCGCGTCCTCGCGCTCGATCCCGAGGAAGCGGGCCGTGGTAATCGTGGCGCCGGAGCGGGAGACGCCGGGGATTATCGCCAGCGCCTGGCTGAGGCCGACGAGGATGGCGTCGAGGAAGGTGATTTGGTCTATCTTGCGCTTTCTCGACCCATAAGCGTCACCAGCCCACAGAAAAACGCCGAGAATAGCCAGCGTCCCAGCTATCAGAACTGGTGAGCGAAAGATCGTCTCGGCTTGCTTCTCTAGCAGGACGCCGATGATCGCGCCCGGAACCGATGCGACTATCAGCAGAAACAGCAACCTGCGTTGGGCCCGGTTACCATTGGCTATCGACAGCGCCATGTCGAGCCATTCACGCCAATAAAAGACCAGCAGCGCCAAGAGCGTTCCGAGGTGAAGGACTACATCGAAGGCCAGCCCCGGGTCTTCCGGCCATTTGAACAGCCAGGGGACCAGTATCAAATGAGCCGAACTTGAGACCGGGAGGAACTCTGTCAAGCCTTGCACGATGCCGAGAACAATAGCCTGAAATGCAGAAATCATAATAATATCAACTAGTTAGGCGCGCGTAGCGGTTTTCGTGCACAATTGTGCCGGTCGGGACCCTTGACCGTAAAACTCGCCAATAAGTGAAAACATGTCTAAGATGCTCCTTGACCGGGCCGGTACTTGGTTTAGAATTGATTCCTGCTAGCGGAGAGTAGATGCGGGTAGCGGGAGGCGTTATTGCCTATGAATCGAGTTGCCAGAGGCAAGGTAATTCCCTTACGGGAAGTCAGCGTGGTCGAATCCGACGGATCGCCCGACCAATCTGCCGTTTGGGATAACATCAACCCCGGCGAACCGCATCCATTTCCGGTTGTTTCAACGCTGCCACGTTTGCCGGTGATGATCCCGGACGAGATTCTGGACTATTACGGCTGGGTCTTTTGTCAAGGTGGATTCCTCAATCTCCAGATGACGTTCGAGCAGTTCCTCGCCGTGGTCGCGGCGGTAAGTCCCGCAGGCCTGAGCCCGGAATACGATGCAAGCGAGGCATCGTACCCCAACGATTGATCCTCCGCGATAGCGCGAAAGGATATTTCGATGCCCGCCCCGGGCGCACTCGGGCGGGCATCGATTTTTTCCGGGCTGTAAATTTTTCATCATTTGACTACGGGGTCACCGGGCTCTGGTTTCAGTTGTTCCCCGCGGAACCCTTATTCGGCTCGCTCAGCAATGTGTTCCTGATCCAGATGCTTGGCAGATTGGCGCCGTCGGTGGGCGACTGCAGGCCGTTGTCCTGCGCGATTTGCCGCCAGTTGTCCTCGTTGCCGGTCGCCCGCTTGGCGAGACCCTTCAGGTCCTCGTTGGGCAGCAGGGCGTAATTGACGCCGCCCTCTTTCGGAGTGCCGCCCGACGGCGGGGATTGCGCGGCGAGCTGGTCGAACTTCGCGAACAGGTTCAGGCGCGTCGTCGCACTGTACTTCGAGAGATCCTCGTCGGGGATGTCCTCGACGCGGACGTTGACGATTATTCTCGAGCTGCGCGGATTGAGCTCCACCACCTCGACCTCGTAACGGTACTGCGGATGCTTGCCGACCAGACTGCCGAGCACGCCGGGGCCGACGTCGCCGTCCTTCCATAGCGTGATGAGTTTGTCGTTGTGCTCAACCGTGAACAGGATGCCCTCGCCGCGCAGCACGTCCTCGGTGAGCACGAATGAATCATTCACGCTGTAGGGGACGTCGTGCTGCTCGCCCTCGGCCGCATCGGTGCCGCCGCCTGCGGCACGGTTGGCGTAATATGGTGCGTAGGTACATCCCGCGAAAAGCAGTATCGAGCAGATGACGATCGCGAGTTTTTGAAATCGCCGAAACACGCTCCGCACCGCACTCATCACAACCAGTAAGGAAACCATGCGAGTTTCATATGCGCAAGACGAACCGGCCGAATGCGGCGTCGCATGCGATTTGGATTGCACGGCAGCCTCGCAGACGCTAATCAAATATACCCTTATGGCGGAAGTAGAAAACAAAACGTCGCGGCACGTGATGGCCGTGATCGGAGGCGCGACGGCGGGATCTGAAATCGCGCGCATCCTGGCCGAGCGCGGCGCGCTGGTAATTGTGTTCGAGCAGAACCCTCGTCCCTACGGAAAAATCGAAGACGGGCTGCCGCGATGGCACATCAAGCAGCGCCGCGACGAGTACGAGGAAATCAACAAGCGCCTCGACCATCCTAATATCGAATACGTGCCGCTGACGCGGATGGGCAGCGAGCTCGATTTCGATGACCTGCGCACCGCATGGGGGCTCAGCGGAATCGTGCTGACGCACGGCGCGTGGAAGGATCGAGCGTTTCCGGTCGAGGGCGCCGACCAGTTTATCGATCGCGGCCTCGTCTATCAGAACAAGCTGATCTATTGGTTCAATCATTATCCGGAAAAGACTTACGACGGTCCGCGCTACGAGCTGACGCCCGGCGCGATTGTCGTCGGCGGCGGGCTCGCGTCGATCGACGTGGTCAAGGTGCTGCAAATCGAGATGACGCTTGCCGCCCTGAAGGCGCGCGGTATCGCTGGCGACATGCTCGCGCTCGAGCGCGAGGGAATCGAGCCGGTCCTTGCCGCGAGCAATCTGAAGTACAGCGACCTCGGCGTCGCGCCATGCAAATTGTACTACCGCCGCCGCGTGCTCGACATGCCGCTGTCGGACATCCCGCCCGACGCGCCCGAGAAACGCGCCAACGCGCTCAAGCAGGCGCGCGCAAAGATTCTCGAGAAGGCGCAGCGCAAATTTTTGTTCGAGTTCCAGGAACTGCGCGCGCCGAGCGGTGTGATCGTCGAGAACGGCGCGGTGGTCGGCGTGAGCTTCAGCCGGACCGAACTCGTCGACGGGCAAGTGCGAATCGTGCAGGAGAATGCGGAGACCGCTCGCGCGCCGCTGACGATCAGTTCGATCGGAAGCATCCCGGAACCGATTCCCGGAATTGCGCAGAAGGGCGAGGTTTACACCTACGTCGATCAGAAAATCGGCTTGCTGATGGAGGGGCCGACGGCGGTGTTCGCGGCCGGCAATGTGCTGACCGGCAAGGGCAATATCAAGGACTCGCTCGTCAGCGGCACCGAGATTGGAACGCGCGTGGCCGAGGCCTACCTGGGATTGTCGGGCGAGGAATTTAAGATTGCGGAGGGCGCGCGGATGGAGGCTGCGGCCTCGGGCGAGAAGATCGCGGGCGCAGTGGGCATGCGCCAGAAGATCGCGCCGGAACACGTCGCGAGACTGCTCGGCCACGTGCGCAAACGCCAGCGCGTAGTCGGCTATGAGGGCAACTATCGCGCATGGATCGCCAAGGTCACCCCGCCCGATCTTCACTAGAAATTGCCTCGTTTTGGACTCGACTATAGGCTCATCGGATGACGGCAACGGAGGTGCGGTGTGGACGAACTCAAGCGAACTGACCCTGAGATTTACGACCTCATCAAAGCTGAAGAGCGCTACGAGATCGATTCGGTCCGGCTGATCGCGTCGGAGAATTACGTTTCGAAGGCGGTGCTCGAAGCGACCGGCTCGATTCTCACCAACAAGTATTCCGAAGGCTACCCCGGACGCCGTTACTATGAGGGGCAACGTAACGTCGATCAGATCGAAGAGCTCGCGATCCAGCGCGCCAAGGCGCTGTTCAACGTCGAGCACGCAAATGTGCAGCCGTACTCGGGCTCGCCCGCCAACGTCGCGGTATATTTCGCGCTGCTCAAGCCCGGCGACACCATCATGGGCCTCGCGCTGCCGCACGGCGGCCATCTGACGCACGGATGGCCGGTGAGCATCACCGGTACGTTCTGGAAGTCGGCGCAGTACGTGGTGGATCGCGAGAGTCACGTCGTCGATTTCGACGAGGTCCGCGCGCTGGCGCGCAAGGAGCGGCCGAAAATAATCGTGACCGGCGGCACCGCCTATCCGCGGCTGTGGGATTTCAAGAGTTTCAGCGAAGTCGCAAAGGAAGTCGGCGCGCTGCTGCTCGCCGACATTTCACATATCGCGGGACTGATCGTCGGCGGCGTGCATCCGAGCCCGGTCCCGTACGCCGACGTGATCATGACGACCACGCACAAGACGCTGCGCGGTCCGCGCGGCGCGATGATCATGTGCCGCAACGAGTACGCCGAGTCGATCGACAAGGCGGTCTTCCCCGGCTTGCAGGGGGGGCCGCACAATCACACGACCGCGGCGATCGCGGTCGCGCTGAAGGAAGCATCGACGCCGGAGTTCAAACAGTACGCGAAGAAAGTTGTGAGCAACGCCAAGACGCTCGCCGACGAACTGCTCGCGCGCGGCTTCAGTCTCGTCTCGGGCGGCACCGACAATCATCTGATCCTTGTCGATCTCACGAGCAAAAAAGTGAATGGCAACAAAGGCGCGAAGGCGCTCGACGCCGCCGGCATCGTCTGCAACAAAAACACGGTCCCGTACGATCCGCGCAAGCCCTTCAGCCCCAGCGGCCTGCGCCTCGGCACGCCGGCGGTAACCTCGCGCGGAATGGGCGACGCGGAGATGCGCCAGATCGGAAAATTCATGGACGAAGCGATCGCGCACGCCGGCGACGAGGCCGCGCTACGCCGCATCGCAGCCGCAGTCACGGAAATGTGCCGCAAATTCCCCGCTCCCGGAATCGCGATCACCTAGACTCCTCGTGATTGTTCTTCTTCCCTCGAGGGAAAGGGTTAGGGGTTAGGTTGACTTTCCAAACGTCGAGACGCGATAAAAACCCCATGACAAAAATAAAAGTTGAACGCGGCCTCAATCTCGGGATGGCGTACACCCCCGACATGCAGGATGGCACCAAGCGGCCCGAGCCGACGTGGAGCACGATTCGCGACCAGGTCCGCGACGCCGATGCGCTCGGCTACGACACGATCCTCGCGGTCGAAACTCAGCACGACCCATATCTCCAGCTTGCAGTCGCGGCGCAAGAGCCGTCGAAGATCGAGCTGGCCACCGGCATCGCGCTCGCATTCACCAAGAGTCCCGTCGCGACCGCGTACACCGCGTGGGACTTGCAGCGAATGAGCGGCGGCAGGCTGAACCTCGGACTCGGCTCGCAGGTGAAGGGCCACGTGACACGGCGCTTCGGGATGCCGTGGTCGAAGCCCGCTCAGCGGATGAAGGATTACGTCGGCGCGATGCGTGCGTGCTGGCGCACCTGGCAGACTCGCGAGCCGTTCAACTTTCAGAGCGAGCATTACAATCTCTCGCTGATGACGCCGAACTTCGCGCCGCCGCCGGTTTCGGTTCCGCATATCCCCGTGCTGATCGCGGCGGTGCAGGAGCGGATGCTGCAAGTCGCGGGTGAAGTCTGCGACGGTGTGCGCCTGCACGGAATCGTCACGCGAAAGTATCTCGATCAGATCGCGTTCCCGAATCTGAAAAAGGGCTTCGACAAATCGGGCAAGCCTGCCGCCGAATGGAGCAATTTTCAAATCGGCGGCGGCGGCTTCCTGTGCGCCGGGAAAGACCAGGACTCGCTCGCGCGCGCCGTCAGCGGAATGAAATCGACGATCGCGTTTTACGGTTCGACGCGCTCGTATCGTTCCAGTTTTGAAATCGACGGATGGGGCGACACCGCCGACAATTTGCACAAACTATCCGTGCAACAGAAATGGCCCGAGATGGCCAAGCTCGTGACCGACGAGATGGTGCACGCGTTCGCCGCGGTCGGCACCTATGACGAGATCGCGGAGGTAATCAAGAAGCGCTTCGCCGGCGTGAACCGCTTGATGTTCGACATGCCCGTGAGGAACGATCACGATCGCGGCGTGCTCAAGGAGATCCTCCAGGACTTGCGACGCTGACGGTTATGCGAGCGGCGGGTTGATGTCAGACCACAGGCGCCGCATCAATTCGATATGGGTCTCCACCGCCCACAGCGTCTCGGCCGCGGCACTCTCGGGTATCGCGCGAAAGATCGAACCGGCGCTCGAGTCGCCGTGATCCTTGTCAACCTTGACGTGCACGCTGAAGAACAGCAGGGCGTCGTCCGAAAGCTTGTAGTGGCGGCTGAGTCCGTCGATCACGCGGACGTAAGCGTCGGGGTTGAAGAGCTCGGAGCCGAGGCTGATGCCGGCGAGCGTCACGTACCACGGTTTCGACTGCGCCAGCCAGTACATCCAATGCACCATCGCGGTCGCGTCGGCCGTCATGCTCGCGTTGAGCAATTGCGCGCGGGGAATTCCGATGGCCTCGCCGAATTCGAGATAGAGTTCGGGATGCGATCGATTGGCGCCGGAGACGCGGCCGAGTTCCTCCTCGATCAAGTTCTCGACGATCGCCTTGCGCGCCGGGAAGTCGTCGCACTTCGCATAGATGACGCCTAGGATATTGGCGTTGTGCGCCTTGTTGCCTATGAAGAGCTGCGTCGCCCAATGCCGAAGCTGTGCATCCGACAATTCGCCGCGCTCGATCTTTTCGATCGTCGGATGCGAGCGAAGCGTGCGATTGTTGCGCTCGAGTCTTTCGATCAGGCTTTTGAGCTGGCGCGTTCCTTTTTCGACATCCATGATCAGTTTCCTCGTGAAGCAACGAGTCCGTGCGCCGAAGCCGTGCGTTCGTTTGCGAGTTTTTCCGCGATGTCGCGCCGCAGCTCGGACTTTCTGATCTTGCCGACGTTGGTAAGCGGCAATTCAGCTACGAGCTCGATTCGTTCGGGCCATTTGAACTGCGCGACGCCGCGAGCCGCAAGAAACTCGCGCATCGCCGCGAGCGCGAGGGTCGCTCCATTTCGAAGCGACAAGTAGGCGCACGCCTTCTCGCCGAGGATGGCATCGGGCATCGCAACCACGGCGGCGGCGCTGACCGCGGGATGCGCGATCAGGTGAGTTTCTATCTCCTCGGCGTTGACTTTCTCGCCGCCGCGATTGATCAGGTCCTTGATTCTACCCTCGACGACGAGATTGCCGGACGAATCGAGCCGAACGAGGTCGCCGGTGCGGTAGAACCCATCGGCGGTGAACGCTTCCCGATTGCGATCCGGCGCGTGGAAGTAGGCGCGAATCGTGTACGGCCCGCGACACCACAGTTCACCAACCGCGCCGGCCGCGACGTCTGTTCCGTCGGGGTTGACGATCCGGATCTCGTCGGCCGGCGAGAGCGGGCTGCCCTGGGTCGTGAATGCGATTTCATCGCGCTCGTCGAGGCGTGTGTAGCACAACAATCCCTCAGACATGCCGAGCACTTGCTGCACAACGAGATGCGGATAAGTGCGTTTGAGATCGCGCGCAACCCGCTCTGGGAGCCGTTGACCGCCAACCGTGATCACGCGAAGCGATTTGAGATCAGCGCGTGAGGATTGGGGCAGGTCGAGGATAGCGAGCGCGATCGTGGGAACGCACGGCAGATGAGTGATCTGTTCGCGCGCAATCGTGTTCGCAAGATCAGCCGCCTTGGTCGATTGACTGAAGAACGTGCGCGTGCCGCAGAGCAGCGCGCCGAGCAATCCGGGGCACGCCAAAGGGAAGTTGTGCTCGGCGGGAAGCGCAATCAGGATGCGCGATTCGGGCGTGAGCCCGCATGCGGCCGCGGACGCGCGCGCGTTGTACAGATAATCGGCGTGAGTGCGCGGGATGAGCTTCGGCATCCCCGTGGTGCCGCCGGAGAGCAGAAACAACGCTACCTCGAATGGATCGCCCGAGGATTCGAGCGAACACGGCGCGCCGCCATGCTCATGCATGCAGACGCATCCGTCGGCCGGCGTCGTTGAAAGAATGAGACGCACCTTGAGTTCGTGGGCGAGAGCGGTGTGATCGAATCCGCGATAGATGGGCGCGATGGCGAGCGCCTTTGCGTCGGCGAACGACACGAGATACTCGAGCTCAGCCTTGCGATAGGCGGGCAACGCCATGACCGGAAGAGCGCCGAGCACGAGACACGCGAGCGTCAACGTCGCGAATTCAACGCAGTTAGGAAGTTGTATGACAACCCGATCGTTGCGCTCGATCCCATTGCGGGAGAGGAGGGCGGCGAGGCTCCTCGCTTCAGCAACCAACTGCGAAAAGGTGAGGCTTCGAGTCGTGTCAGCGACCGCGATGGAATCGGGGCGCTCCCGCGCTGCGTTTGCGACCGCCTCGCAGATGCTCTCGCGGCGCCAGATTCCTTCGCGCACATAGCGCTCTGCGAAGTCGGCGGGGAACGGCGTGCATCCTTCGAGCATCATCGTTCAGCGGACGGACAGAGTCCCGGCGATCATGCGGAAACATTCATCCATGATTCGGCCGCGCTGCTCGTAATCGCGCGCCGGCTCGTACCAGGTATAAAACCAGTTCATCGCGCCGAACAGCAGCGAGGTGAGGATTCGCGTCTGCTCGCGATCGAGAGTTTTGTTGCGGTGCGCGGCGTAGGCCTCGAGTAAGCGGCGGCAGATGCGCGAGTACTCGCGCTTGAGACGCGTGATATCGGCGGCATAGCGGCCGGTGAGAGAATCGGCCTCGCGCACGAGCACTTTCATCTCGGCGAGATTGCTCATGTGGTATTCGAGATGGCTGCGGATGAAGAGTCGCAGGCGCTCTTCGGGGTCGTCGGTCGATGCTATCCGCGCTTCAGCGAGCGAAACGAGTTGCTCAAACGCGCGGTGCGAGATGAGGTAGAGCAGCTCCTCTTTGTTGCGCAGGTAGTAATAGATGCGGGGAAAGGAAATTCGCGCGCGCGCCGCGATGTCGCGAATCGATGCCAGGCCGAAACTCTTTTCGGCGAAGACCGCGGCGGCGGAGCGCAGGATGTGATCGATGTTCGCGTCGTAGCGCTCCTCGGGCGCCATCGTGCGCGCCGCCGGCTTGATGCGCGCGACCCGCTTCGGCGCCGCTTCGAGATTCGACTTTTTCAATTGCTCACCTTAACTGAAACGGCGCCCGGCCGCCGGGTCGGGGATCGGGATCTCGAGCTTGGTCAGCAGATTGTTGACCTCCTCAGTGAACTCATCGCGCATCTGTTCATTGGTGCGGCGCCGCAGACCCCATTTGACATAGTCGAACTGCCGTTTGGATCCTGATTTCCCGAACATATCGAGACCCGCGGGGTACCACTTTGCGAGATGCTTGATCAACAGCGCGCGCCCGCGATCGCCTTCGCGCTGCAGATAGCGGCGAATGAGCCGATAACCGAACGCTGCATGGCCGAGCTCCTCCTTGTGCACACGTTCCGCGATTCGCGCGAGCGGCTCGTAGCTGCATCCGACCCACTCGTAACCCATGTACGCGCCTTGCCGGTCGGCGAAGAAGCTGAACAGTCCATATTCCAGCCAGTCGGTCGCTTCGTCGCGCATTTCGAAAATATAGATCGGCATCGGCGACGCCATGAACTTGCTATCGACTCTGACGCCGAGGTCTTCGAGCAGCTTCATCCAGTAGCTCGCGTGGCGGACTTCGTCGGACCAGAACGCGGCGTACTCCGCTTTGTCTTCGGCTGTGGGAGCCAGCGCGAGCGGTTTGATGAGCGTGCGCTCGGGCGCGAGCATGTATTCGGATTCGATGCGCGACTGAATCGACAGCATCCGGACGAGAAGATACTTGTAGTCGGCGGGAAGATCGGTGGGGCCAGCGAAGCGGATTTCAGTCGCGGGTGATGGATTGCTCATTCGACTTTCCTATCCTGGCTGATGTTCTGAACGATAGTTCAGATAACATCCAGAGGGACTTGCGGTCAACCCGCCATCGTCAGGCCGCCGCTTACGCTCAGCACCTGGCCGGTGATGAAGTCTGAATCGGATGAGGCGAAGAATGCGACCGCGCCGGCGAGGTCGGCAGGTTGCCCGAGGCGGCGAAACGGGATGCCGCGCGCCATCGCGTCGAGAACTTTCTCGCGCCCCGCCATCGCGGTCTTCAGCAGCGCGGTGTCGGTCGGCCCCGGGCATACGACGTTGACGTTGATGTGATTTGCGGCGAGTTCGCGCGCGAGTGTCTTCGAGAAACCGATGATGGCGGCTTTGCATCCGGCGTAAACCGCTTCACCGCTCGAGCCGACGCGGGCGGCGTCGGAAGAGATCGAGATGATTTTGCCCGCGCCACGAGATTGCATTCGCGGCACCACGGCTTTGCAGCAATTGAGCATCCCGCGATAGTTGATGGCGATCACCTTGTCCCAAAAATCCGGGGTGGACTCGACGAACGGCATCAGCACGTCCCAGCCGGCGTTGTTCACCAGGATGTCGATTGGGCCCAGTTCGCGCTCAACGCGATCGGCCGCCGCGATCGAGTCGTCAAGTTTGGTGACGTCGAGCGCGACTGCTATTGCCGATGCGCCGCCGGCGCGAATTTCTCCCGCCGCGCGTTCCGCCGAATCGAACTGGATGTCGGCCAGCGCGACTTTCGCCCCTTCGTCGGCGAGGCGCGATGCGATCGCGCGCCCGATTCCTTGCGCAGCGCCGGTCACGATTGCGACTTTGCCGGTGAGGCGGTCCACGGTTCTACTTCAACTGGCGCACGTTACTTCAGCTGGCAATCCAGCCGCCGTCGATGATGAACGGCGCTCCGGTGGCGAACGGCGCCTCGTCGCTCGCCAGGAACAGCGCGGTATGCGCGATTTCATCGGCGCTGCCGACGCGGCCCAGCACCGAGCTGCGCTGGATGAACTTTGGCTGCAGTCCGTCGGGTCCGGTGATTCGATCCACCATCGGCGTGTGGATTACCCCCGGGCAGATGCAGTTGACGCGAACGTTGTAGCGCCCGTACTCGAGCGCCGCGACGCGTGTCAGCGAAATCACGCCGGCCTTGGCCGCGCAGTATGCGGCCGCGCCCTTGAGCCCGACGATTCCCGCGACTGACGCCGTATTGATCACCGCGCCGCCGCCGCGCTCGACGATCCTTGGCAGTCCGTACTTCATTCCGAGCCACACGCCGCGCAGGTTGATGGCGATCACGCGGTCGAACGCCTCTTCGCTGAGCTGCGCGATGAAGCCGGACTCGCCTTCGATGCCCGCGTTGTTGTACAGCACGTCGAGTCCGCCGAATGCCCGCACAGTTTCTTCGACCATCGCGCGCGCGTCCTCGGAGTCGGAGACGTCGGCGCGGATCGAGATTGCATCTCCGCCGGACGCTTTGATCATGCGCGCAGTCTCGGCCGCGGACGCTTCGGTTACGTCGATAGCCGCGACTTTTGCGCCTTCGCGCGCGAACAGCACCGAGGCCGCGCGCCCCATTCCAGAGCCGGCGCCGGTGATCAGCGCAACTTTCCCTTGAAGTCTCATTAGCCTCTCCGACGACTTACCGTTCCGGACGTTCGCCGCGCAGAGTAGCGCATTTCGACGCGATGCCGTTAGCGCGTTTTATGATCTATTGACGCTGTGCGATTTGCCGGACGGAGCCGCAGTGTTTAGCTACGACTCCGTCCGGCGGGGAGGGGGAGGTTACTCAACCGGTTCCTGGACGCATGAATTTGAATCGCTGGAGGCGGCTCTCAGCTCGTTTGCGACGGTTGTGATCATCATCAGGTACCGCGTGTCCCGGCTGTGGTCAGATCCCGTTTACTCGCCGGCCGCGTCCCGGGCAGTTTGAAAGTAACCGTGAACCGTCTGCCGATTGTTCTGCAGATTGGTGTACAGAGTGTTAGCCGCACCCAACTGAGCCGGCGAAAGTGAGCCACAAACGTTCTGCGCGATTGCGTCCTCGTCCTGAATCACCTTGAGCTGGGCCGCCGACAGTGCATTCTCGTCCGCGGTCAAAGAAGTACTCTTGGCAAGGATGGCCTGATCCAGGGCCTGCTTGGCCGTATGGACGGCTTGCCGGTCAGTGCGCAAGGAAGAGCTTTTGAATGTTGACCAGAGAGTGGTCTTTACCGATTTCGGCGCGGCAGCCAGACACGCAGACAGGGCCGGGGAACCGTGATGATGGCCGCCGTGACCACCGAAAGCCTGCGCATAGCCGGCCGCGGTAAGGAGTGCAGCGCCTGCTACGGTTGCGATGAAGGGTGAAAACTTTCTCATATCTCTTCCTCCCGAAACGACGGCGTTAGTGTGCCGGCATATTTGCGGCCCACGACTACGGAAAACTTGGAAACCATAAACAACTCCTCAACTGCTGCCACCTTAATTGGCGGCTATTCGTCTATTCTAAATGTACGTTAATTGAAAAAACCGGTTACGCACCCGCCGGGAATGGCCGGTTTTGTGAGCTGTTGATGACTAAGTCCGGCGGGTCGCCATCAGCCGGTTCGCGTCGGCGTACGTGGTGGCGCCTTCGGACGTCAAGTCGTAGGTGCCCGCGCTCAACAATTCCGCGACCGTCTTCTTCAATGCCGTCATAGCGCCGAGAGTCAGCCGAGTGCCGACGCTCAGGCGAGCGACGCCGAGCTTTTCGAGTTCGGGGATGGTCGGAAGGCCCGGAAACGCGAGCAGATTCAACGGCCCGTCGAGGGCCGGGACGATTCGCTCGATGTCGGCGCAGCGGGTGACCGCCGGGATAAACAGACAATCGGCGCCGGCCTTACGGTAAGCGTTCGCGCGGCGGACAGCATTCTCGAAGCGCGTGTCGGGCTCGCCGATTCCGAGCAGGTACACGTCGGTGCGCGCGTTGATTACGAGCGGGACGCCGGCGGAGTCTGCCGCTTCGCGTGCGGCGCGCACGCGCTCGACGGCGACCTCCAAATCGTAGGGGCGCGGGGTGCCGTCGTGGACCTGGTCTTCGAGGTTGATGCCAACCGCGCCGGCGTCGATGACGCGTCGAACGGTTTCGGCGACTTCGCGAGCATCGCGCGCAAAGCCGGACTCGATGTCCGCCGTGACCGGGATCGTGACGACGCGAGCGATGCGCGCGATCGCGGAAATCATCTCGTCGCGCGGAATCGCCTCGCCGTCGGGATAGCCGACGGAAAACGCGACGCCGGCGCTAGTCGTGGCGATCGCTCGGGCGCCCGTATCCTCGATTACCCGCGCGCTCATAGCGTCCCATGCGTTGGCAGCACCAGGATTCGCGAGCGATCGTGCATCGCTCGAAATTCTTCAGCTTTGGCTCGTTGAGTGTCGCGGCTCACGGTTGGCCTCCTTGTCTCGGCTGATTACATACAACACCGCATCGAGCGTTGTGTGAAATCGCGGCGATCGATCTCAATGAAAATCATGCGACGGCGGGACCACGCCGGGAATCTTGATCTCCTCGAA
The DNA here is from genome assembly GCA_963711565.1 of uncultured delta proteobacterium. Lineage (GTDB taxonomy): Bacteria > Desulfobacterota > Binatia > Binatales > Binataceae > Binatus. The sequence goes on from CAVQEQ010000004.1 coordinate 1,219,780, forward strand.
GCGCCGCGCGCGAATCGCGGTCACGCCGTCAACGCGTTGCAGCACGCCCTCGGCCAGCAGGATGCCCGCACTGCGCAGCAGCAGACGGTTTTGCTGAAAGAAGTCGGGCGTGACAATCAAATTGGAAATCCCCGTTTCGTCCTCGAGCGTGATGAACAGAAAACCCTTCGCGGTGCCGGGACGTTGGCGCACGATGACGACGCCGGCGGTCTTCACCCACGATTGATGCTTGGCGCGGGTGAGCGCGTCGGCGCTGAGAATCCCGCGCGCGGTCAAATCGTCGCGCAGATACGTCATCAGATGCGGCCCCGTCGTGAGGCCGGTCGCGGCATAGTCGGAGAGCGTCTCGTCGATCGGCGACATCGACGCGAGAGGAACCTCGCCATCGCGCGGTTTCACCCCCGCCAGCAGGCTCGCGGGATCGCGCTCGACTGCCGCCGCATTCCACATCGCATCGCGACGCGCCAGGCCGAAGGACGCGAACGCACCCGCGTAGGCGAGCGCATCGATCTCGCGGCGGTTGGGTCCGACGCGCGCGGTAAGGTCGGCAATCGAATCGAACTGCCGGCGTGCACGCTCGCTTTCGATTCGAACTCCGACTTCCTCGCGGATGCCCGTGACGTAGCGCAGACCCATCCGCGTAGCGGGTCGCCCATCCACAATTTCGATCGTGCATTTCCAGCTCGAGCGCGTCACGTCGATCGGGATCACGATGACGCCGTGACGCGCAGCATCCTTCACCAGCGTCGAGGGATGGTAGAAGCCGAGCGGGTAGCAATTCAGCATCGCGGCCAGGAACGCCGCCGGATGGTGGTACTTCAGGTACGCGGACGCGTACGCGATCAGCGCGAAGCTCGCGGCGTGCGATTCTGGAAATCCGTACAGCGCGAACGACGTGATCGAGCGCACGATATCGTCGGCGAGGTTGCCTTGCAGGCCGTTGCGCCGCATCCCGGCGCGCAAGCGTGCCTCGATTTTCTCCATCCTCTCCGCCGAGCGCTTGAAGCCCATCGCGCGGCGCAGTTCCTCGGCCTCGCCGCCGCTGAATCCCGCCACCGTCATCGCCATTCGCAGCAACTGCTCCTGGAAAAGCGGGACGCCCAGCGTGCGTTTCAGAATTGGTTCGAGCGACGGATGCGGATACTCGACGGGCGCGCGCTTGTTGCGGCGATCGAGATACGGATGCACCATTTTGCCGACGATTGGACCGGGGCGAATTATCGCGACCTCGACTACCAGGTCGTAAAATCGCTCCGGCTTCATCCGCGGCAGCGTCGCCATCTGCGCGCGGCTCTCGATTTGGAAAACGCCGACCGTATCCGCGCGCCGCAGCATGGCGTACACGTCGGGATCGTCGGGCGGGATATGCGCGAGATCGATCTCGACGCCTTCGTGCGTGCGAATCAGCGGGATCGCCTCCTTCAGCGCGGCCAGCATCCCGAGTCCGAGCAGATCGATCTTGATGATGCCGAGGTCGGCGCAGTCGTCCTTGTCCCATTGAATCACCACGCGTCCGGGCATCGACGCCGGCTTCGAGCGGCACGATCTCATCGAGTGGCTGTGCGGCGATCACCATGCCGCCGCTATGCTGCCCGAGATGGCGCGGCACGCTCTGAATCTTGCGCACCAGCTCGACCATCATCATGATTCGCGGCGCTTCCGCATCGACGCCGCCGCGCTTGAGCAGCGCCACCAGGTCGTCGTGATGGTCGCGGAACTCGTACACCTGGTTGAGCTTGGCCAGCCTGTCCACCTGCTCGGCCGAAAAGCCCAGCGTCTTACCGACCTCGCGCACCGCGCTCCTCGTGCGATAAGTGATCACGTTCGCGGTCATCGCGGCGCCGCGGTCGCCGTAGCGGCGATAGACGTATTGAATCGCCTTCTCGCGATCGTCGCCGCTCGGCAGGTCGAGATCGATGTCGGGCCATTCGCCGCGCTCCTCGGACAGAAAGCGCTCGAACAGGAGTTCCATCTTGACCGCGTCCACTGCCGTGATTCCGAGCGCGTAACACACCGCGCTGTTGGCCGCGGAGCCGCGTCCCTGCACCATGATCCGATTCTCGCGGCAGAACTGCACGATGTCCCATACGATCAGAAAGTAACCGGCGAGCTTGAGCCGCTCGATAATTCCGAGCTCGTGTTCGAGCTGGTGGCGGGTGCGATCGTCCATCGTACCGCGCCATCGCTCGCGCGCACCCGCATAGGTGAGTATTCGCAAATAGCTGTCAGGCGTTTCGTTCGGCGGAATCGGATAGTCGGGAAAGCGATAGCCCATGTCGCAGAGTTGGAAATTGCATCGCTCGGCAATCGCGCGCGAGGCGGCGACGGCGCCCGGAATATCGCGAAACAGCGCACCCATCTCGGCCGGCGATTTCAGATGACGCTGGCTGTTGATCCACAGCGCGCGGCCCGCTTCTTCGAGTGTGGTCTTGAGGCGGATGCAGGTCAGCACGTCGAGCAGTCTACGATCCGCACCGCCGTGGCATACGTCGTTGGTCGCGACAATCGGGATTCGCGCCGCACCCGCGAGCGCCGCGAGCTTGCGATTGAGGCGTTCCTCGCCCGCATCGAGATGACGCTGCAAATCGATGTAGAAATTCCCCGCGCCGAAAATCCCAGCGAGCCGCCGGCTTAGTTCGTGAGGATCATCGCCACGCACGAGCATCCGCGACAGCGGACTCATCACGCCTCCGGCAAGGCAGATAAGTCCGCGGCCATAGCGTTCGAGTTCGTCGAGCGTAATGCGGCTCTCGCCCTTCGAGGGATACATTGGCGCAGCGACGGAGCCGTCGCGAGCGAGCGCGCCGGGATTCAGCACGCGCATCTTCGAGTCGGTGATCATGCGGCAGAGATTCTGGTAGCGCTTTCGATCCGGCGCGAGGACGTAGAGCCGCGAGTCGTCGTCGAGCGTCAGCTCCGCGCCGACGATTTGCCGGATGCCGGCGGCCTTTGCAGCCTGGTAAAAGCGCGGCGCGCCGTAAACTCCGTCGCGATCGCCAAGCGCCATCGCGCCGTAGCCGAGTTCCGCCGCGCGCGCCGCGAGATCCTCAGGCGTGCTCGCGCCTTCAAGAAAACTGAACGCACTGCGCGCGCGCAGCTCGATGTAATCAGAGTTCATGGCGATTCGCCGCGAATAGTTATTGCTGAAAGAGCGAATCTCCGTCCTATGCGAGCGTCATTTGCCTGAGCGCTGAGCGCGTCCTTTTCCCGATCGAGGCTTCTTTGACTGCAGTGACGCTTCGAGGGTCTGCCGGATGTAACGCTGGTACGGGATGCCGCGCCGGTGCGCGACAGCGCGGACCGCGTTCAGGAGTTCCTCGGAGATTCGAAGATTGACCGACTTTTGTTTGGGCTTGAACTCGAACTGAAACGGCGCGAAGTTTTCGGCGCTGATATAGTCGGACAAATCTTGGTCGAGAAATTTTTCAGCTTCTTTATCGCTTTTGAACGCGGGCAATTTCTTGCTCATATTTTTTGATCTCCTTCCTATGCATGTAGCGGGCGCTGATGGGTCGCAGAAGTATTCGGCCGCCGGTCTGCCGCGGCGTGAAAACGACGAAGGCATATCGTCCTTCTGCGGTTCTCCCAATCGCCAAAAACCGCGGCTCCGCGCGCGAATTCTTTAGGTCGGGCATAATCAGGGTCGCCGCATGTGCAAGAACATGCTCCACTTCGGCCACCGAAACGCCGTGTTCCTGGCACTTCGAGTAGTTGGCGTTGTCCCATGCGAATCCTGAAAAGGTGACCCTTTGCATCCGCGATCCCAGTGTAGGCTAACGTCTATACAAACGCCAATGCATTTGCTCAGTCGTAGGCGCCGTCGAGGAACCATTTGTGTGAGTTCGCGTCGCGGAAGACGCGGTAAACACCGCCGTCTTCGAGTGCGAGTTCGTAGTAATCGCGGATGAAGCCGCATTTATCCGCGCCATTCATTTCCGGTTTCGCATCGCCATTAAGATGAGGGGTGGGCGAGGGCGCTGGCGTTAGCGAGGACAGCGCCTTCAGATTTTCCGCGGATACCTGGCGCGGATGCGCGCCGAACATGCGGCCGTCATGCAGCTCGAGGCCGTGCTTCGGTGCGGAATTTGTTTTGTCGGATGAATCCGCGTGCGTGTCCGCATCCGCGATGCAGCCGAGCCACCATTCGCCGTCGCGCCGCCACGGCCCCGCGATCGAAATCACGCGCGCGCCAAGATTCTCACCGCGGACGAACTCTGGAATCTCGCGCGTGCACATCACCTCGATCTCGCGCGCCGGACGAATCGCGCGTATCACGAGCTGTGTCACATTCTTCGCGGGCGCGTTTTCGGGAATAGGCGGCGGCGCTGGCGGTGCGAATGGATCGAGGCGCGTCGCTTCGGGCCGATGCGAATTCTCAGCACTCAGCATGCCGACGTTGCCGGGGCCGCATAGCGCCGCCAAGCGCGCGATCGTGGTCTGCAGCTTGTCCGGCGCGGGACAGGGCGGGATGAACATGTCGCTCTGCGCGGGCCGTGGGACACGCGGCGCAATTTCGATTCGAATCGATTCGACGGCGGCCTCGGGCGGCGCCGCCTCAAGGCTCAGATTGATAAGCGTGAGAATCGCGCGGACGTTGTTCGACGGCGCCGCCACTTCGACCCGCCGATTGAAACTGCGATGACCGCTCATCCCGAACGCGAGCGTGATATCGCCGGCCACCATGCCGCGAATCAAAAGCCGCTCGGTCAGCCGCTCGAGCATCGCACGCATGACGAATCCCAGCGGCTCCAGGAGCTCAATGCCGTATTCGAGCTCGACACTCTCGACGAAAAACTCGGCGCGTCGGCGCGGCACAATCTGCGCGTGGCTGCCACCGCGCGCAAGGCGGACCAGCTCGACGCCGCGACGGCCGAGCCGCGTGCCGATCGCGTCGGGATTGAGGCGCGCGAGCTCGCCGAGCCGGCGCATCCCCCATCGCGCAAGCGTAGTTTCGAGGTCGTCGCCGCGATCCGATTTTCCGAGGTCGAGCATGTCGAGCGGCAGCCAGTTGAGGAATTCGCGCTCGCGCCCGGCTTCGATCACGCGCACGCCGCCGCATCGCGCGGCCAGATGCGCAATTTCCTTGTTGGCCGCGACGCCAGCGGCCGGCTCCATCCCGACTCTGCGCACGCATCGCACGAGCTCGGCGGTAATTTCTTCTTCGCCATGGTAGATGCGATGCAGGCCCGCGAGATCGATCCACGCGCATCCCGGCGCGCCCGGCTCGACCACCGGCGAAACCGATTCGACCGCGTCGAGCAGGGCGGAATGCGCCGAGCTTTCCGCGGCGGGCGATCGATGAACTACGATTAGCTCCGAGGAGATCGCACGCGCCTGCGCGATCGTCATCCCGGAGCGGATTCCAAGTTCACGCGCGCGCACAGATACGGCGTCGAGCTCGGCGTGCGGCGCAAGGCTTTGCGCTATAGCCAGCACCTTGTCCGCGAGCGCGGGATTCGAGCGCACAATCGCCGCAATAGAAAAATCGGCGACCATGATGCACGCGATACGAGCCATCGAGACACCGTGCTAGCTGCTTGCGGAAATGCGAATCGGAAATTCTTTGCCGTCGCGATGCTGATGCACCTCGAACGGATTTGGAATCGGGTCAATGAGCGCGCGTACGCGAACGCGCCGCCCCGTCCCGCCCATCTTGTTCCGCGCGACCATCGCATCGACCGCGAGTCCGTCGAACATTACCGGCGCGCCGGGTGCGAGCCGGCTGAACGACGCCTCGGCGCGGCTGGCGGACAGGCTCAGCGCCGCGAACGTCCCGCACATCTGCCACGGCGCGATTGCGATTACGGCGGCGCCGCTGCGCTCGGCCGCGCGCGCGATTCTGAGCGATGACGCGTAAGTGAGTGCGCGGACTGCCTCGCCGAAATCGACGACGACCAGGCCGAAGCCGCCCGCCTCGAGCACGAGTTCCGCCGCCTTGACAATCGACCTCGCCCCTAACCCCTCTCCCTTCTGGAGAGGGGAACAAAGATTCTTCGATCCGCTCCTCATCGATGCCCACAACATCCGGCGCAGCTCTACTCCGGCAGCCGCCATGCTCTCAGGATCAAAGCTGCCCGAAGCGTCGAGCCATGCGGCGACCTCGCCGCGGCGGGTGGCGAAACTGGCGAACGATGCGGCAATCGAGGTCTTGCCCGAACCGGCGCGCCCCGTGATTTCGCTGATCCGCCCGCGCGGAATTCCGCCGTCGATCAGAGCGTCGAGCGGTGCGATTCCGGAGCTTAGTCGCCAGTCCTTGCGAGTAAGCTCATGCCCACGAAAAACCCCTGAAAATTCAAGCTGTTGCGGCCGTTTGACGACCTGAATTTGGCCTGGAGGAGCGCTCCATGACAAAGGTTTCGGAAGAGCAGCCACAAGATATGTTTTCGCTCTTTCTTCGCCGCATGTCAAACGATATATTAATCCTGATCACTAAAGAACCGAAGGGTTTATCTTCGCCGCTTATAGAAATTGTTGAACACTAGAGTGCAGAATACTCGACTTAGTAGCGATAAATGAACTACAAGCGAAAGATGCCACGAGCACGCGAATACCGCTTCAAGATCGATGCATATACGCCCGACACGATCCCGATGGAGCGTTTGGGCGAGTACATGCAGGAAGTCGCGAAGCTCTTTGGCGAAACAGATAATGTTCACTTTATTCGTGTCGAGAAAGGTAGTTTGCAGATACTCCACAAAGTGGAGTTTGAAGCGGTCCCTAAAGTCGAGGAGCGCATAACCAAAGCGCGGCAGGATGAGGGGCCAGCCGAGCCCATCCAAGCCATCAAGACCATCAACCGAATGTTACGAGAGGACAATGGTATCGGACTGCTTGCTCGCAAACGTGGCGCGACCATCATCAAGTTTCGCGGGCGCGAAGAAAAGCCAATTTCGCTTGGGTTGGTCTCTCAAGAAGGAAGCTTGGATGGTGTTGTGAACGTGGTAGGCGGTGATAGCGATCCTTGCCCAGTTCACCTCAAGTCGTCGGACGATGGACAAACTTATTTGTGCAACGCAAGTCGAGCGGTAGCCAAAGAATTGGCAAAGAACATGTTCGATGTTGAAATACGAGCGCAAGGCCTCGGCAGGTGGTTTCGCGATGACGAGGGAAAATGGGTTCTTGATCGTTTTCGGATCAGAAGTTTCGAGATTCTCAAAGACTTGCCACTAACCGCCGTTGTCGCTGACCTGCGTAGTGTACCTGGTAGCGAATGGCCGTTGCTTAAAGATCCATGGGGAGAACTTAATCGACTCCGAAGGGGGCCGGAGAGTAACGGACAGAAATAAGTGAGTGTAGCCTTCGATGCAACATTCCTGTTGCCGCTCTTTTTCTACGGATGTTCACGGTCCGATTGATCCAGCAACTAACAAGCCTCTGGAATTCATCAGGGAACGACTCGACCACTTAGTTGACGAGTTAGAGAATAACCGCACCAAGATCATCGTCCCAACGCCTGCCTTAAGCGAATTGCTAGTTCGCGCGGGCAAATGCTGGAATTGGATACCTCGATCGATTGCGACAAACACGCCCGTTTAAGATAGAGCCGTTCGACGAACGCGCGGCCTTGGAGGTCGCTCTCGCAATCCGAAAGAACATTGATCAGATGGGCAAAAAGCGGGGAGCCAAAGCGAGCGCGACGTGGGCCAAAGTCAAATTTGATCAGCAGATCGTCGCAATAGCGAAGGTTAACGGTGCTGCGATTCTCTATTCAGACGACGAGGATTTGCGCGGTTTCGCAGCTCAGGTCCAGCTCACCGTTGTGCGATTGCGCGAACTCAAACTTCCGCCGAGAGAAGCACAGATGAATCTCGTCCTGCAGACCACTCCCAAACCGATTCCCGAATCGTGAGCCAAGCGCGGTGTCAGCTGCGATTACTGCTCCATCACGACGCGGGTAACGCCGTTCAGGAACGGATCGAGGCGGCGGGCGAGGAAGCCGGAGAGGAACATTTTTGCGAACGCGATCAGAGGGGCGCTGAGGACGACACGGCTGAGCAGTGAATTAGACAGCAGGAGGCGCGGGCCGACTTGCTGCATGTCCTGGATCGTCACGACCTCGGGCCATCGCTCGGCCTGGACGTTGCGCGCGGCGAAATCGAGCGTGGCCTCGTCGGATCGCATCATGAGTGCGCGCCCGAGATGGTTTGCCGTGACGACCGCGTCGCGCAGTGCGACGTTGATCCCCTGTCCGCCGACGGGCGACATCGGATGCGCCGCGTCGCCGATCAGCAACAGGCCCGGCGCGGTCCATTCCCGCAGCCGATCGCAAATGACGTCGAGCAGGAACGGATGCGCCATGCCGGACTTGTTGGCGACGAGAAAATTTCTTAAGTCAGGCGACACGTATGGCGCGAGCTTGCCGACCCATCCATCACCCATCTTTTTGATGTCGCCGAAGGTGCCCTTGTCTATTACCCATCCGATCTGCGTGTGGCCTTCGGGGGACGGATACATGATGAGCAGATGCCGGCTGCCGATGTAGCCGCGCGCCGTGCGAGCATCGGGAAATTGACCGGGGGCGTGTCCCCACACGACGTCGAAGCCTTGCATGATGCGGTCCTGCGGGAGCGCGGCACGTTTGCGAATCACCGATGCACGGCCGTCGCATGCGATGACGAAGTCGCCACGGAAATCGCGCGGACCTTCGAGCGTGTCGGCATGCACGCCCATCACGCGATCTTTTTCGTAGATGAGGTCGCGCACGGTTACGCCGCGCTCGAGCTTGAAGCCGGGGAATTTCGCGGCCTCGGCGACAATCATTTCGAGCATCGCGGGCTGCGGCACGACGCGCGGAGGCGTGGGCAGACCGGCGACTTGAACTGTGGCCACTCGACCCTCACCGCGAAAGAGCTCGACTGTTCCGATAGGTAGATTCGGCAAAGCGTCGAGCTGCTGGTGAAGGCCGGCCTCGCGGAGCGCCGCGATTCCCGACGGCATCAGGATCTCGCCGCGGAACTCGCGCGCGAAATCGGTCTGCCGTTCGAGCAGCGTCACCAGGACGCCGCGGCGCGCGAGCACGTAAGCGAGGAGGGTGCCTGCGGGTCCGGCGCCGACGACGATTGCATTCGGCATTTTAGACTTCGCGGGAGGTTTGGTCGTCGATCAACGTTGCGAGGCCGTCGCGGTAGGGCGAGGGTTCGAGCTCGCCGACGATCGTGCGCGCAATTGCGACCTGCTCCGCGGCCAATTGGCGCGCGGCGGCGATGATCTTGGGATCGCGTAGCAGGTCGAGCGCGCGCTCGAACACCGCAGTGTCCATCATGCTCCCTTTCTGGAACAGCGCGCGCAGCTCGGCACTGCGCTCGACGCCAAGCACGACCGGCAGCGACGGGATGCCGGCGCGCAAGTCGGAGCCGACCGGCTTGCCGATTTTTTCCTCGGGCCCCAGGATGTCGAGCAGGTCGTCGACCATTTGGAACGCCAGGCCCATCGCGGTGCCGAGCTTCGCCATCGCGTCGATCGTCCGCTTCGATACGCCGGCCAACTCCGCCGCGAGCCTGCCACCGGCATAGAACAGCGACGCGGTCTTGCGATCGATCACGTTGATATAGTCGGCCAGGGTCGCCGCCGCGTTGTGCCGGAACCTGCTCTCCATCACTTCGCCTTCGGTGAGCTGGATGCAGGCCTGGGCCGCCGTGCGAACGAGACGTTCGTCGAAGCGCCCGGAGACCTCGAACGCGCGGCAGAAAAGATAGTCGCCCGCGATTAGCGACGGGCCGAATCCGTAGCGCGCGAAGGCCGACGGCTTGCCGCGGCGCAGCATGCCGCGATCGATGATGTCGTCGTGGAGCAGCGTCGCGGAATGGATCAACTCGAGCGCGATCGACGCATCGATCGGTTCGTCGGCGCGCGCGTCGCTCCCGCCGCATGCGCGATACACCAGCATGATAAACGTCGGGCGCAACCGCTTGCCGCCGGCGTCGACGAGGTAATGGCAGATTTCCGCGATGATCGGTTCTTTCGAGTCGAGCAGGCGCGACAGTTTCGCTTCGACCGCGGCGAGGTCGGCTTCGACGAGGCGCGCGGGGTTCAACGCTTCAGGCGTCGATGCGGCAGCGAGTTGAGTGGCCTTGGCTCTTTTCATTTTGCAGTGAAATCGTACGCAATCGTCTCAGCGGAATAAATCGGCCTCGGCCGGACGAATCAATATCTTCGCGCTGCCTTCGAATGGTTCGTATTGGTATCCGCGCACGACGACCGCCGGAATGGCGCCCGCTTTTTCCATGAGCAGTCCGGCGGCGGATGCGATCTCGTCGGCGATCGCGACGACGGTGTGATGCAATTCGCGGCCGCCCAAGTCAGTGGTGCCGCGCAAGTCGAGGATGGCATTCATGCCCGCGATGCCCAGGCAGATTTCCGTGAGGCCGTCGCGCCACGGACGTCCGAAGGTGTCGGTGATCAGCACGGCGACCGTGACGCCGAGGCGGCGGCGAATCTCGTCGCGCAAGCGGCGCGCCGACGCGTCGGGATCTTCGGGCAGCAGTATCGCGCGCTCGTCCTCGAGGCTGTTGGATTCATCGACGCCGGCGTTGGCGCAGACCCACCCGGGTCCGGTCTCGACGATCATCACGCCGCGATCGTTGCGCACGATTCGGCTGGTCTGGCGCAGCACGATTTCGATCGCGCGCGGGTCTTTCTCCCATCGCTTGGCGTAGGCCTTGGCGAATTCGGACGGCTCGAAATCCTTGAAGTTCACGACGCGGCCTTCCGCCTTCGAGACTACCTTCTGGCATACGACGAGAATATCGCCGCCTGCGAGCTTGAAGCCGGTGTCGTCGAGTCCCTTGACGATCAGCGCGGCGAGATCGTCGCCCGCCTTGATCATCGGGATGCCCTCGACCGCTGTGAGACTTATCGTGCGCATCGGCGGCACCAGAGTACTACACCTGTAGCCCTTGCAGAACCACTTTTGCCAGCGCTGCGGCACGCTCGGGAGTGGTCATGATCGTGTCGGTCGCAACCGCGCGCATCCCAAGTCGCTCGATCGGTTCGACGTAGCTGCTGTCGGCGTTGTCGAGAACGAACAGCCCGACGATGTCGCGATACAGTCGCGCGACTCCGAGCGGCGAGACTTCCATCCCCAGGCCGCGCAGCATTTTGTCGGCGGGACCTTTGATCGTCTTGCCGCCGACAATCGGGCTGATGGCCGCGACGCGCGATTTCACTTTTCGCAAAGCCTCGCGCACGCCCTTCAATTGCAAAATCGGCCCGAGCGAGACGAACGGATTCGACGGCGCGAGGATGACCGCGTCGGATTTGCGAATCGCGTCGAGCACCGCCGGAGTAGGGCGCGCATCGGCGATTCCGCGCAGCTCGATCTGCTCGACGCCGCCGCGCGCGCGTCCGCGCACGAAATATTCCTGGAACGGTATTGCTTGACGCCCGCGCAGTTTCACGAAAGTTCGCACTCGATCGTCGCTCATCGGCAGGATCTTCGACTTGACTGCAAAGGCGTCCGCGATTTCCGCGGTGATTCGAGTGAGCGATGCGCCCTGACGCATCCGCTCGGTGCGATATAGATGAGTGGCGAGGTCGCGATCGCCGAGTCCGAACCACGGCTTGCCGTAGAAGCGCTCGAGGGCCGGCAGCACGTTGAACGACTCGCCTTCGAGGCCCCAGCCCTGTGCGCGATTCACCGCGCCCGCGAGCGTGTAGGTGACGGTGTCGATATCGGGCGAGACGTGCAGCCCGTAAAATTCTTCGTCGTCGCCGGTGTTGACGACGACCGTCAGCCGCGCGGGATCGATTCGCCGGACGAGTCCCCGGATGAACTTAGCCGCACCCACTCCCCCCGCTAGCGTGGTTATCTGCCGACGTGGGAGGGATCGCGATTGGCCGCGCGCCATTGGGTGCCTTTTTTCCGTAGAGCTTTTTGTAGAGCGTGCTGCGTTCGACCGCGACGCGGCCCATCTCGCGCGCCTTGTCCTCGAACACGTCGACCGGGATGAACTCGCCCGAGTCGCCGGCCTGCGCCGTGATGCTTTCCTCCATCAAGGTGCCCGACAGATCGTTGCATCCGGCCTTGAGCGTGAGCGCCGCGAGATCGATGCCGCACTTCACCCACGACGTTTGTATATTGTCGATCTGCCCGCGCAGGAACAGGCGCGAGACGGCGTACATCTGGAAATCAAGCTGCCCGCGATCGACCGGCGACACGAGTCCCTTGCGATAGAGCATCGTGTTCTGATGGATAAAGCGCAGCGGCACGAACTCGGTGAAGCCATGCGTCTGTTTCTGGATCGTGCGCAGCAGATCGAGATGATTCACTACATGCTGCGGACTCTCGACGTGGCCGTACATCACAGTTGAGGTCGTCGGTACGCCGACCGCGTGCGCCGTAGTGATTATCTCGACCCACGCGGCGACGTTGACTTTCTTGTGACTCAGGATCTCGCGCACGCCGTCGTCGAGGATTTCCGCCGCCGTCCCCGGAATCGATCCGAGCCCGTGCTCCTTGAGCATCGTGATGTATTCCGGATAGTCCATCCGCACGCGCTTGGCGCCGTACATTATTTCCATCGGCGAGAACGCGTGGATGTGAATCTCGGGGAACGCGCGCTTCATCGCGTCGAGCAGGTCGCGATACTTGAACGGCGGCATGTCGGGGTTGATGCCGCCCTGCATGCAAATCTCCGTCGCTCCGCGCGCGACCGCGTCGGCAACTTTGCGCACGATCGTTTCGTCGGAATGGTCGTAAGCGTCGGCCTCCCAGCGCTGCCGCTTGAAGCCGCAGAACTGGCATCCCACGAAACAGATATTGGTGAAGTTGATATTGCGATTGACGACGTAGGTGACTTCGTCGCCGATATCCTCGGCGCGCGCGAGGTCCGCGCATTTCACCGTCGCGCGCAGGTCGTCGCCCTCCGACGTGTAGAGCAGCAGGCCTTCCTCGGGCGTCAGCTCTTTTTTCAGGAGAGCGTGTTCGAGCGCGGTGCGCACCGCGGGCGATGACCGGCCGAGCAAAGCCTCGACGGGGGTCGCCTCGATTTCATCGACGTAAGTGCGCCAGTACTCCAGGTTCATGATTGGCCTCCGACAGGTCGATCCCATATCGCGCGCACTTTAGTCGCGACCGCCGGGTCGAGCCATTCATCATTGATGTATTCGTTGTAAATTGCGAGCCTTTCACCGAGCGTGAAACCGGCGCGCGCGCATTGCTCGCCGAGCCGATCGAGATGCGGCCACGGCGCTTCGGGATTCACGTAGTCCTTGCTGAGCGGCGAAATCCCGCCCCAGTCGTTGATTCCCGCATTCAGGAACAACTCGATCTGGCGCGGCGACAAGTTCGGCGGCGCCTGCACGTTCATCGACGGCCCGAGCACGAGGCGCGCAGTCGCGATCGCGCGCGCCATGTCGTAGGCGTCGGGCTCCGGCGCGTCGGCCATCGCGATCTCAGGCTTGGCGCGAAAATTCTGGATAATCACTTCCTGGATATGACCGTGACGCTCGTGCGTGTCGCGAATCGCCGTCAGGCTCAGCGCGCGTTCGGCCGGAGTCTCGCCGATACCGAGCAGGATTCCAGTCGTGAACGGAATCCGCAGCGCGCCGGCGTCATCTATCATCTTGATCCGCAGCGCGGGGTCTTTGTCGGGCGCCGCCTGATGCACTCCGCCGCGCGCACGCAATCGCGGCGAGATATTTTCGAGCATCAGGCCCATGCTCGCGTTGAGCGGACGCAGCGCGCGCATTTCATCCGAGGTCATCAGCCCGGCATTAGTATGCGGCAGCAGTCCCTCGGCGAGCGCGATCTCGCACGCACGGCCGACGTATTCAATCGTCGTGCGGACGCCGAGCGTCGCTAGCGTGTCGCGATATGTTTTGAATGCGACCTCCGGCTTGTCGCCCAGGCACATCAGCGCCTCTTTGCATCCGAGCTCGGCGCCGCGCCGCGACCACAGCGCAATCTCGTCCGGCATCATCGTCCACGCACCGGGGTCGCCGGGATCCTTGCGAAACGTGCAGTAGGTGCACCGGTCGCGGCAGAGATTGGTGACGGGCAGGAAAACCTTGCGCGAGTATGTGACATCGCGCCCCTTGCCGCGATCGCGCAGCTCAGCCGCCGCCGAGAGCATCGCGTCGATGTCGCCGTCGGGACATTCGATCAGCGCGACCGCGTCCGCATCGCTCAAACGCGCACCTGCCAGGGCTCGATCGAGGATATCGCGAATCGGCGCGCGGTCGCGCTGCTCCGAAGCGAGCGATGAATTTAGCGACGGCATCAATCGCGTTTATAAGACATCAGGTTCGGGGAGGCAACCTAGTTGCAAAACAAAACTGGCATTCAAGGGTCCGGGGCTCGGCGCATGAATTTTTCGATTTTCTCAAAAAAAGTTGTAACCAAATTGCGCCGCGAACGTACAGATAGCGAGCTTGGCTGAGATTCTCTCCCCCCCGGGGTTTTTCCAGTCGGCTTCGGGCCAGCGATGGGGACCCCTCCTCGCTGGTCCGTTCTTTATTGCCGTGGGGCCTCTAAATTCCGGAAAAGTAGATAAGAACGGCGGCCAGAACGGCCGCGACTATGAAGATCGGCACGTAGTGGCTCTCTTCGACCTTCGGCCACCACGGGAACCACGGAAACGGGTTCGTCTTCACTCTTCAACCTTACTCTTCGACTGTTTGATGCGCGAATTCCGGTGGCCATACTGTGGCACAGGCTTCAGCCTGTGATTTCTGGTCTGCAAAAATCCAGGCCGAGGACCACAGGCTAAAGCCTGTGCCACTGGAGCACACATCATGATGCCGTCTTTGTGTCATTCAGAGCCGCTGCGGCGAAGAATCCCGGCGCAGTTGAAGCGAGCACCCATCGGGGATTCTTCGCTCCGCTCTGAATGACACAATGGCGTAGGAACGCAATGATAAGATTTCGTGAGAAGGTGAAGGAGTCCCCCCGATGACACCGACCGCCGATCCGCTCGTTCACACCTACTCGATTGTCGCGCGCGACCCCGCCACCGGCCAGCTCGGCGTCGCCGTCCAGTCGCATTACTTCTCCGTCGGCTCGGTCGTCACGTGGGCGGAGGCGGGCGTTGGCGCGGTCGCATCGCAAGCGATGGCCGATCCTGCGTACGGCAAACTCGGGCTCGATCTGATGCGCGCCCGGAAGAGCGCGCCTGACGCGCTCGCCGGTCTGCTCGCCGCCGATCCTATGAGAGAAGTTCGGCAGGTCGCGATGGTCGATCCGCTGGGCCGAGTCGCCGCTCACACCGGCTCGTCGACGATTCCCGAAGCTGGACACATCGTCGGCGACGGATTTTCCGTGCAGGCCAACATGATGCTCAAGAACATGGTCTGGCCCGCGATGGCCGAGGCGTACCGCAGTGCGAAAGGCGATCTCGTCGATCGATTCCTCGCGGCACTCGATGCGGCCGAAGCTGAAGGAGGCGATATTCGCGGGCGTCAATCGGCCGCCATCTTGATCGTCAACGCGAAGAGCACCGGCCGTCCGTGGATCGACACCATCTTCGATCTTCGCGTTAACGACGCACCCGAGCCGCTGGTCGAGATTCGCCGCCTCGTGGCAGTCCGCCGCGCCTTCATTCACATGCGCCTCGGCAACGAAGCTGCGGGACGGGGCGATCTGGAAGCCGCCGAGCGCGAGTTCACCGCCGCCGAGCGGCTTATCGGTGACAATCTCGAAATGCGCTACTGGCACGGGATAGCGTTGCTAGGTCTCGGCAAGATAGACGATGGCCTCGCAATACTGCGCGAGGTCGGTAGTCGCGATCGCAACTGGATCGAGCTCACCTTGCGGCTGCCCAGCACGCTGTTCGGGAGCGACGCATCATTGAAAGACCGCGTCGCGAAACTGCTGGGATGACTGTCGCATTGGAGACAAAACCGTTTTGCCCCGTTCGTCCGCAGGGACTAATCTGAGCGGGATAGGCGAACCCGGAGTACACCCAAGATGCCCGAAACCAATGTTGCGCGCGACGCCGCCGAACCCGCTCCGCGCGTCGAGTACGAGCTGCAACTCTACTACTGGATGAAGCTGATTCGCGCGTTCGAGGAGCGCGTCTCGCGGCTGCATCGCCAGAACAAAATCTTCGGCGGCGTTTACTCCGGCGCCGGCCAGGAGGCGATCGTCACCGGCATCTGCGCGCCCCTGCACGACGGCGACTTCGTTGCGCCGCTCCATCGCGACCTGGGCGTGTTCATCATGCGCGGCGTCGATCCGGGCCGCCTGATGGCGCAGTTGATGGGCAAGGAGACCGGGCTCTCGCGCGGCAAGGATTCGTTCCTGCACGGCGGCGATTTGGAGCACGGGGTGTTCGGCTCGACCTCGATGCTTGGTTCGTCGCTGCCAGTCGCGGTCGGCGCGGCGCTCAAATTCAAAATGAAAAAGAATCCCAACGTCGCGGTCGCCTTCTTCGGCGAGGGCGCGTCCTCGCGCGGCGACGTGCACGAGGCGATGAACTTTGCCGGCGTGCGCAAGCTGCCCGTGGTCTTCGTCTGCGAGAACAACCGCTACGCCTATTCGACCCCGCTCGAAAAGCAGATGGCGATCGAGGACGTCGCCGACCGCGCGGTGGCCTACGGCTTCAAGGGCCACGTGTGCTCGGGCAACGATCTGCTCGCGGTGCTCGAGTTGAGCGAGCGCATGATCGCAAAGACGCGCGCCGGCGAGGGTCCGGTGCTGATCGAATGCAAGACCTATCGCTACCGCGGCCACAGCGAGCACGACGCGGCGCTCTACCGCGACCAGGAAGAGCTGATCGAATGGCAGAGCCGCGACCCGATTCCCCGTTTCGAGTTCTATCTCGAAAAGAAAGGCCACGACATCAAGCGCATCCGCGAGCAGATCGACGAGCGCGTCAACAAGACCGTCCAGGCCGCGGTGGATTTCGGCGAAAGCAGTCCGCTGCCAGAACCTCAAGAAGCACTTGAAGATATTTACGCACCCTCCGGCGCGCCGGCTTCCACCAATTCCTCGTCGAACGGCAACCGCTGATGGAAGTCACTTACATCAAGGCGATAAATTCCGCCCTGCATGAAGAGATGCGCCGCGACGACAATGTCTTCGTCATGGGCGAGGACGTCGCCGACCTGGGCGGCGCGTTCAAGGCGACCGAAGGACTCCTCGACGCGTTCGGCGAGGAGCGCGTCATCGACACGCCTATCTCCGAGGCGCTGATCGTCGGCGCGGGCATCGGCGCGGCGATCCTCGGGATGCGTCCCGTAGTCGAGATGCAGTTCGCCGATTTCATTTCGTGCGGCTTCGATCAGATCGTCAACACCGCGGCGACGTTACGCTACCGCCACGGCGGCAAGGCCTCGTGTCCGCTGGTGATTCGCGCGCCGTCGGGCGCGGGCGTTCATGGCGCGCTGTTCCATTCGCAAAATCCCGAAGCGTGGTTCACCCGAGTGCCCGGCCTCAAGGTGGTCGCGCCGGCGACGCCCTACGACGCGAAGGGAATTTTGAAGAGCGCGATTCGCGACGGCAACCCGGTCGTGTACTTCGAGCACAAGCGGCTCTACCGCAGTATCAAGGAAGACCTGCCCGAGGGCGATTTCACCGTGCCGATCGGCGTCGCGGAAATTCGCAAGGAAGGGGGCGACCTGTCGATCATCACCTACGGCGGCACGCTCGGGCAGTCGCTCGACGCCGCGCGAATCGTGGAGAAGGAGGACGGGCTCGCAGTCGAGGTGCTCGACTTGCGCACTCTCCTGCCGCTCGATCGCGAGGCGATACTCACCACCGCGCGCAAGACCGGCAAGGTGCTGGTGGTGCACGAGGATCGTCTCACCGGCGGAATCGGCGGCGAGGTTTCCGCGATCATCATGGAGAACGCGTTCGAATTTCTCGACGGCCCCGTGCGCCGCATCGCGGCCGCCGACTCGCACGTCGCCTTCAGCACGCCGCTCGAGGACTTCATCCTGCCGAGCACCAACAAAATCGTGGACGCGATCCGCAGCCTGGCGGCCTACTGAAATGGCGATCGACGTAACGATGCCGCAGATGGGCGAGAGTGTCGTTGAAGGCACGATCGCGAAGTGGCTGGTCAAGGAAGGCGACGTCGTCGTCGAAGATCAGCCGCTCGTTGAAATCTCAACCGACAAGGTCGATACCGAGATTCCGTCGCCGGGCGCCGGGCGTATCGCGAAGATTGTCGCGGCGGAAGGACAGACGTTGCCGGTCGGCGCGACGCTCGCGGTGATCGAGCCGGCGCGCCGAGGCCCCTGCGAAGCTAAAGGTCGTCGCGCCGAAAGCAGGGCCGAAGCCGGAGCCTGCGCCAGTGCAGGTAAAGCCGGTCGCACCGCCGCTGCAGCCCGCGCCGTCGCCTCAGCTTCTACAAGCGGCGGGGGCCGGACTCCGTGAAGCTGAACCCGACGCGGGCGGTCCGCGACGATTTTCTCCCGTCGTGCTGAAGATCGCCGCGGAAGAGGGCATCGATCTGAGTCGCGTCCCCGGAACGGGAATCGGCGGACGCGTCAGCAAGCGCGACCTGCAACGCTATCTCGATACGCTGCGCAAGGGCGGAGCGCCTGCCGCAGCGCCGCCTGCCACAAACGGAGTCGCGCAGAGCAGTTCACGTCCTGCGACGACTGCTGCCGCGACCGCGCCAGCGCCGGCGCAATCGGGTCTGGGTTTCAAGCCGCCCCTCTATCAGCCCGTCGCGGGCGACATCGTCGAGCCGTTCACGCGCCGGCGCAAGCTCATCGCCGAGCACATGGTGTACTCGAAGACGCATTCGCCGCACGTCGGCACCGTCGCGGAAGTTGACCTCACCAATGCGATGCGGCTGCGCGAGAAACATAAAGACGAGTTCGCCCGCCGCGAAGGATTCAATCTCACGTTCCTGCCGCTCGCAGCCGCCGCGACAGTTCGCGCGCTCAAGGAGTTCCCGCGGATGAACGCGTCTGTCGTCGGCGACTCCGTCGTGACGCGCCGCGAAATCAATCTCGGCATCGCGATGGATACCGACGAGGGCCTGCTGGTCCCGGTGATCAAGGCGGCCGAGGGCATGTCGGTGGTCGGGATTGCGCGCGCGATCGAAACTCTGCGCCGCAAAGTCGCCGAGAAGAAAATCACCGCCGACGATCTCGCGGGTGGCAGCTTCACGCTCTCGAATCCCGGACGCGAGGGCAATCTCTACGGCTTCGCGATCATCAATCAGCCGCAAGTCGGCATCCTGCGGATGGGCGAGGTGAAGAAGCGGCCGGTGGTCGTCGAAGTTGACGGCGCCGACGCGCTCGCGATCCGCACCATGATGTACCTGGCGCTCTCCTACGACCATCGCGTCGTCAACGGCGTGCTGGGCAACAGCTTCCTCTACCGCACCGCCCGCATCCTCGAAGAATCCGACTTCGAGTTGTAGAAGAAAAGCGCGGTGGCCCGGAATCCATTCGCAGCCATGCACCTCTCAACTCCGTCCCGCGACTTCCGAATGGCCGTTTAGAATAGACTAAAGCGCGATATCAGCAGCGTGTATCGTTGATGCGTGTTGACCACTTGTTGTACGCTTCGGGGCGTCGGTCGCCGCCAAAGAGAACTTCTGTGGGGATTGAGGGCGCTTGAATGTTGCTGACGAGGGCGCACAAATGGAGATGGCAATGAAGGGCTCCCGCCCCACGAGGAAGATATTCATAGGAAGTGCACGCGAGAGCCTCGCCGAAGCGAAAAAGGTCGCCTACTGGATAGAAGGTTGGAGCAAAACTAATAAAGCGCATCTCGTAGTTAACAGGTGGGATGCCCCCGGGACTTTTGTCCCTGGCCAATCTGTATGGCACCAACTCTACCAAAGGACTAAGGAGTCATTTGCAGCGGTCATCATATTTGGGAGGGACGACAAGGTTTGGTCAAGGGGTAAGGACTATAAGCAACCCCGAGACAACGCATTGATTGAATTTGGGCTCTTTGCTGGGGGCCTTCACCCCGACAGAGTGGTCTTCTGCGTAACAGGAAATCCTAAGATTCCAAGCGATCTGGAAGGGCTCGTTCGTATCGATATGTCGAGTGAGTTCATCAACCGTGCGGAAGTCGAAATCGAAGTATGGTTGGGGAAAATTCTCGAGATTCCAGGCGTCTTTCCTGCTGATCAAAGCAAAGTAAGTACCATGGCTAGTTCGTTAGCGGTGCGCGATCAGGCGGGCAAAAAAAGAGACATCGAAGATGGGTCCGACCGCTTGTTGGAAGCTTTGCGCGAGGAACTCCAGTCTCTGCTCAGAAGTAAGCCCTCCTCCTACCCGAGGATCGTAAAGCGATCCACGACCCTAGTGATACAGAAAAACGGGGACGGTCTATGCACAACCGAGGAGAGCTTTTCCTCGCCACGAAGAGATATGCAGGTCAGGCTCTTCACAATGGGGAGCGATGCACCGGCGGAATTCGACTCGCTTGATTTAAAGGTGGAGTGCGGGACTCCCGGATTCGAAGCGTCGTTTAGAAAGGGAGAAGACGATCCCAAGCGGAAGACAATTTTTATATTCTTTCGCCCGTTCGTACCGAGAGGGCAGGAAGTCATGTACAAGGTGTCTTGGAAGTGGCCAAAGATGTGGACGATACTCTGCAAGGGGAAGCCCGACTTTTGGCGTCAGGAAGTGCGATCAGCCACCGTTGTTGCACAGATTCGGACCGAGTTTCGCCTGCACAAGTCCCTTCGACCGGTGACCATCGAAAATCGAGGGAAGGGGGGAGGAAAACTTGAATCTCCGCCCAAAATAGGAGACTATCGTAGGTATGTCTGGGTCGTTAGAGATCTTCATCAAAATCAGGATGCTGATCTCTGGCTGGTGCCAGAACCGAGAGGAAGGTGAAGTTGTTATGAGATCGATCAGACAAGAAAAGTTTTCCAACTCTCGCGGGTTCGAGACTTCTCTTCACTTCGGAGGAAGTGGAGCTGGCGCAGGGGTAGCCTGATTTATCGACCGAACAGGCCTTCGCCCGACATTTATCCGCGCTCCCTTTTGGCGCTCTCCTCGGACTCCCGCTGTAGAACACTTACCTCAGCTCGAATGCGCACCCTGCTGCGAGCGCAACTGATGCAGCATGTTTGCGATCTGCCCGCTTAGGTCTCCGATTGTCCGGCTTAGAGCGGCGGCGGCGTCGGTCGTGTCGCCGGGCTTCGAGGGTTGCGTCAGGTTGGACTCAACCGTGTACAGAATGTTCTTGCCGGTCGAGTCGAGGATCGTCCACTTCGCAGATAGCGTCGCTGTCCCATTGCTGTCGGTCTCGAAGCGGTACACGTCGATCTGCACCTGCATGTCGATGTGCACGGTGTTGTACCATGGGAAATCGATCACCGCGGCGCCCGTCTCCGCGGCGAGGTTCCGGTCCATCGCGCTGGTGAAACCGTTCTGGACAGACTCACCCCATCGATCTTCTTTCGATAGTTCGAGACGATTGGGGGCGGCGCGCGTCACCACTTCGGGGCGATCGAGATACGGCGGCAGTTTGATCGGTCCCAGGCCGAGCGTGAAAGCGCCGCTCGTGTTCGACGCGGTCCCGGTCGCGGGCGCGGCGGTGTCCGCGCTCGGCGTCAGCAGATAGAACTTCGAGATATCTTTCTGCGGAGCGAGGATCGCCTTCGCGAGGTACGAGCATCCCGCCATGGACGCCGCAAGCGCGCCCGCGAGAAAAATTCTTAAAAACCTGGTCAAGGTCATCGCTTAATCCTGGCTGAAGTCGCGGCCGCGCACGATTGCGCTCGGGTTGCGTTGCAGGTAGTCCGCCAACTCCTTGACCGAGTGCGCGGCGGCGGAGACGTCCTGCAGCGTCTGCAGCGCCTGGTAGTTGATCGGCGAGTTGGGCTCGATCGTCGTCTGCACGGTGCCGAGCGTCAGCGTTGCCTGCTTCGCCGCGGCGTCCGCCGAGGTCGAGGTTCTCTGCAGCGAGACCGACAGCGGCGGCACCTGGCTGTTCACCGTGCTCAGCGTCTGCTGCGCGCCGGCGAGAGTATGGTCCAGTTGCTCGCGCGTCTTCTCGGAGTTGTTGATCGCTGCCCGGAGCCCGGGCGAGGTCGTGATCTGCCTGATCGAATCGAGCATCCCGGTCATCTGCGTGAAGACCGCGTTGAAGTCAACCTTGTCGAGCCGTTCGAAAATCCGCACCGCGACCTTTTGCGCCTGCTCCAGCGTGTTTGGAATCGCGGGAATTTCCTGCAGCGGAGAACCCGGCGGCGCGACCATCTGAATCGGCGTGTCCGGCTCGATATCCAGCGCGACGTACATCAGGCCGGTGACGAAGCTGTCCGAACCCAGTTGCGCGCGCAACCCTTCGCGGATCAGGTTGGGAACCGTATGCGGGTCGCTCAAGTCGATCGCGGTGCCGCCATGGGAAACAATCTTGTCTTCATCGAGCTGGATGATCACCGGGATGCGCACCTCGGCGTTCAGCTTGCCGCTCTGGAAATTAATCTGCTGCTCGAGGCGCAGCTTGATCTTGTTGACCTGGCCGATTTCGACGCCCTTGAACTTGACCGGCGCGCCGACCCGCAGGCCGTTGATGTCGCCGCCGAAGTAGATCACAAATTCGTGGGTCTTGCGGAAGAGGTTGCCCGATCCGAAGACCACGACCGCGGCCAGGATCAAACCTATCGCGCCCAGCACGAACGCGCCCACAGTAGCCGGATTGATTCGCTTACCCATGGTCCCTCTCTGATTTGTCCGTTTTGTCGTCTTCGCCGCCGCGGGTGAGGAAAGTCTGCACCCGGTGATCGGTGGAATGCGCCAGCAGCTCTTTGGGGTCGCCGTGCGCGATCATCGTGCGGCTCTCCGCGTCGAGAAAGATGCTGTTGTTGCCGATTGCAAAAATGCTCGCCAGCTCGTGGGTGACGACCACCACCGTCGCGCCGAGGTTGTCGCGCAGCTCGAGGATCAAGTCGTCGAGCAGGCGCGAACTTATCGGATCGAGGCCCGCCGACGGCTCGTCGAAGAAAAGTATTTCCGGATCGAGCGCGATCGCGCGCGCGAGTCCCGCCCGCTTTTGCATCCCGCCGCTGATCTGGCTCGGATAGTAACCCTCGAAGCCCTTGAGCCCGACCAGCGCCAGCTTCAGCGCCGCAACGTCGCGAATTTCCCTCTGCGTCAGATCGGTGAATTCGCCGAGCGGCAACCCCACGTTCTCCGCCAGCGTCATCGAGCTCCACAGCGCGCCGCCCTGGTACAGCACGCCGAAGTGCCGCAGCATCTCCTCGCGCTGTTCCGGCTCGCCCCTGGTGAAGTTGAAGTCGCCGTACCAGACCTCGCCCTTGGCCGGCTCGATCAGCCCGAGCATATGGCGCAGCAGGGTGCTCTTGCCGCTGCCGCTGCCGCCCATGATGACGAAGATGTCGCCGTGGTTGACGGTGAAGTTGATGTCCTTCATCAGCACGAAGGTCCCATACGCCATCGTGAGATTCTTGACGGTAATCGGCGGCGGGCCGTCCTTCGAGAACGTCGTAACGTCCGCGTGCTTGCCGTCAGTACTCTTGACCGATGGATGTGTGATGGCCATCTAGATTCCGAGAACGTTGAAGATGAAAGCGAAGATGCCGCACGCGACGATTACATAGACGATTCCCGTGACCACCGCCTCGGTCGCCGCATCGCCGACCGCCGACGAACTGTCGCCGCACTGAAACCCGCGCAGGCATCCGGCGGTCGCGATGATTATGCCGTAAACCGCCGCCTTGAAGACGCCGCCGAAGATGTCGGTGAGTGTCACCGCCGCCTTGGTTTCGCGCAGATACATGCCGAGCGGGATATGCAGCATCGTCGCGCTGACGAACGCTCCTCCCGCCACTCCAAGGCAATCGGCGTAGATGCAGAGCAGCGGGATCATCAGGAACAGCGCGAGCACGCGCGGCAGCACCAGGAATTCGAGCGGCGAGACTCCCATCGTGGTCAGCGCGTCGATTTCCTGCGTCACCTTCATCGAGCCGAGCTGCGCGGCAAACGCGGCGCCGGTGCGGCCGGCCATGATGATCGCGGTCATCATCGCGCCCATGTCGCGGGTCATCGAAATCCCAACCAGGTCGGCGACGAAGATTGACGCGCCGAACTGTTGCAACTGCACCGCGCCCTCGAACGCGAGAATTATACCGACCAGGAAGGTGACCAGCGTGACGATACCGAATGCGCTGGCGCCGCAATCCTGGATCACGATCATCAGATCGACCCGCCGAAAGCGCGCCTTGCCCACCGCCAGCCTGGCGAACGAGATCGCCACTTCGCCAACGAAGCGCAGAAAATCGTCGAGGCCCTTCGCATACGAAATCGCTTCGTGGCCAAGCTCTTCGATGAACGAGGTATGCGAGACTTCGGCACGCGCGCCGGTCTTCTCCGGCACCGCCTCGGCGAGCTGGATCAGGCTGCGCACGCCTTCGGGCAGCGGGCTCCAGTCGGCGGGTAACTTGCGCTTGTGGCAGAGCTCGCTGACGCCGATCAGAAATGTGAGCAGGCCGCTGTCCCAGTCGCGCAGGTCGGCAGCGTCGAAGGTCAGCTTGGCCGGTCTCGGATCGGTATCGAGTTGTTTGGCTACGAGGTCAGACGACGGCAAGCCGTGACGAAGATGCCAATCGCCGGCCAGCCGGACGACCAGCGTCGAGTTAGCGGCGCGCTTGAACGTGAGTTCGTTGTTCGGTTGGGTTTGTCGATGCGCCTGCATTCGTGCGGCTCAATAGCACGCCGGTAAAAGGTAGCACAATTCTTTGCTTTTCGATGGCATATGGGGCGCTTTCGCAAGCCAACGGCGAGCGCATTTAATATGATATTCAGTATGAAAGCGATGGTGGTCGATAAGCCCGCGCCGATCGAATCGGACCCGCTCCACGCGTTCGACGCGCCGATGCCCGAGCCGGGTCCCGGTGAAATTCGGGTGCGCGTGAGCACCTGCGGCGTGTGCCGCACGGATCTTCACGTCGCCGAGGGCGACCTGCCGCCGCGTCATCCGCGAATCATCCCGGGCCACGAAGTGGTGGGCGTCGTGGACAAGCGCGGCGTCGGCGCGGCGCGTTTCAAGCAAGGCGATCGAGTCGGCATCGCATGGCTGCGCGAGACTTGCGGAGTGTGCGTCTATTGCCGTCGCGGCCGCGAGAACCTATGCCCCAACGCGCGCTTCACCGGCTACGACCATGACGGCGGCTACTGCGAATACGCCGTCGTCCGCGAGGACTTCGCCTACGCACTGCCCGATTCGCTCGGCGATGAAGAAGCGGCGCCGCTGCTATGCGCGGGGATAATTGGATTTCGCGCAATCAAGCGCGCCGACATCACGCCGGGCGCGACGGTCGGCCTCTACGGCTTCGGTGGCTCGGCGCATCTGGCGATACAGGTGCTGCGGCATTGGGGATGCCGCGTGTTCGTGATGAGCCGTGGCGGACCGCATCGCGACCTGGCGAAGGACCTTGGCGCCGAGTGGATCGGCGACGCCGAAGATTCGCCACCCGCGCCGCTCGACGCGGCGATCCTGTTCGCGCCGGCGGGAAATCTCGTGCCGCCGGCTCTGGAAGCGCTCGACCGCGGCGGGATACTCGCGGTCGCAGGAATCTACTTGAGCCCTATTCCAATCTTGGACTATGAGAAACACCTCTTTGACGAAAAAGAACTCCGGAGCGTGACCGCCAACACGCGCGCCGACGGCGAAGAGTTCCTGAAGCTCGCGGCCGAGATTCCTATCCGCATCAGCACGATGGCCTTCGGCCTCGCCGAAGCAAACGTCGCGCTCAAGATGCTCAAGCACGACGAAATCAAGGGCGCCGGCGTCCTGCGAATCTCGTAGCCCTACGGCAGAATCGCGAACGCGCGCGCCGGGAAGCCGAGGCCATCCTGCGGCTTCGGCCAACTTACGACGATCAGCGCGCCGGTAGCCGGCACCTTGTCCAGGTTTGCCATCACCTCGATCTGCCAGTGGCCGTGCTTGAGCAACCACGTCTCGGACTCGAGAGAGGGCGTCGTGTCTGTATCCATCGACTCGTGGCCGTTCGCCACGATGCCGCGCTGCTCGTACAGGAATCGGATCGCCGCCAGCGACCATGCAGGGAATGGATAGCGCTCGAAGCGCCGCGGATTCTTGGCCCAGTCCTTGTACATGTCGGTGCGCAGCGCGGCGAAGGCGCCTGCCGGGACGCGGCCGTGCATCTGCTCCCAGGCTTTGATGTCGTCAACGGTGAGAAGGTGGTTGGGATCGCGCTTGAGCATCGGAGTCACGTCGAAAACCACCAGCGGCAAGATCATCTGCTTGACCGGAATCTTGTCCAGCGTTGCGCCCGCCGGGTCGAAGTGCGCGGGCGGATCGACGTGCGTGCCGTACTGCCCGACCATCGCGAAGAATTGGGCGCGAAATCCGTCGCGGTCGATAGTGTAGGGACGGCCGGTCGCGGGATCCGCGGCCGCGGAGAAGGTTGCAGGGCCGAAGCCTCGCCATACCGGCGTCAACGGGCTGAAGGAATGTGTCAGATCGACGAACTCTTTGGATGCGATTATCTGGTACGCGTCCGCAAGCGATCGCGCCTGGGCCAATGCGATCGCCGGTGCGCCGACGATGAACGCGAGGCTCAAGAGTACGAACAATGCGGAGGTGACCAGCCGGGCCGGCTTCCTGTCCATGCGCGACCTCCTCGTCGATGATTCAGAGTCTTCTCGGCTGCGCAAGTTTTGCTTCACTCAGAGCCCCCGCTTCATTAGACTTCGTTGACGCGCTGACGCGATGCTTGCTAGCCTTCAACTGTAGCGATTTAACGTATATATCAAGCGCCAGAGGCTTCAATGGCATTAGTTAAAAGCGGGCTCGAGTCGGCCAAGGGCGACGAGATTCTGCTCGGCGATACTGCGGTCCTGACCCGGCTCGACAAGGCGCTCGGCTGGGCGCGGAAATTTTCGATCTTCCCGTATCCCTTCGCGACCGCGTGCTGCGCGATGGAATATATGTCGCTCTCGATGTCGCCCTACGACATCGACCGCTTCGGCGCGCTGCTGCCGCGCTTCACTCCGCGGCAGGCCGACCTGCTGATGGTGATCGGCACCGTGACCGTTCGCCAGGGCCCGATTCTGCGCCGCGTTTACGAACAGATGGCGGAGCCGAAATGGGTGATGGCGTTTGGCGCGTGCGCCTCGACCGGCGGCTTCTACGACAACTACGCGACGCTGCCCGGCATCGACAGGATCGTCCCGGTTGACGTGTATGTTCCCGGATGTCCGCCGCGGCCCGAGGGCGTGCTCGACGCGCTGATGGCGTTGCAGCGGAAAATCCAGGGGCAGAAACAGAAGCTGATGGCGCTCAGCGAAAAGCATCCCGCCTGAAACACACAACTAGCACACGGGATTCACATGGAACGGATACTGACTCGCTGGCTGGATATCCCTGACCTTCGCAAGCTCGACGTGTACCTTGCCAATAACGGCTACAAGGCCGCGCGCAAGGCATACTTCGAGATGTCGACCGACGACATTATCAACGAGATCAAGAATTCGAACCTGCGCGGACGAGGCGGCGCTGCATTTCCGACCGGCGTCAAGTGGAGCTTTATTCCGAAGGAGTCGAAGAAGCCGGTTTACGTCTGCGTCAACGGCGATGAGAGCGAGCCGGGCACCTTCGCCAATCGCTACCAGTTCGAAAACGATCCGCACGGCATTATCGAGGGGATACTGATTGCGTGCCGCGCGGTCGGGTCGCATAACGCGTACATCTACATGCGCGGCGAATTCACCGTGCAGCAGCGCAGCATGGATGCGGCCCTGGCTGAGGCGCGCGCCGCGGGCTACGTCGGCAAGGACGTGATGGGCTCCGGCTACGGCGTGGATATCTGGACCCATAAGGGCGCGGGCGCGTACATCTGCGGCGAGGAAAGCGCGCTGCTGGAATCGCTCGAAGGCAAGCGCGGCTACCCGCGCAACCGGCCGCCATTCCCTGCGATCGTCGGCGCCTTCGGATGCCCGACCGTGGTCAACAACATAGAGACCTTGTCGAACGTGCCGCACATCATCAATCGCGGCGCCGCCTGGTACAAGGCCATCGGTCCCGAGAAGAGCCCCGGCACCAAGCTGGTGTGCGTCTCCGGCCACGTCAACAAGCCTGGGCTGTACGAATTGCCGATGGGCACGCCGCTGAAGGACATCATCTACGACATCGGCGGCGGCATCCTCGGCGGCAAGACGCTCAAGGGCGTCATCCCGGGCGGCTCGTCATTCCCGGTCCTCAACAAGGAGGAGAGCGAGCGCGCGATTTTCGATTTCGACTCGATGCGCACGATTGGCTCGGCGATGGGCTCCGGGGTCGTCATCGTGATGGACAACGATACGTGCATGATCGATATGCTGCTGGCGACCGCGCACTTTTATCATCACGAATCGTGCGGGCAATGCACGCCGTGCCGTGAAGGATGCGGCTGGATCGAAAAGATCATGACCGAGATGGAGGCAGGGCAGGGCAAGATAGAGCAGCTCGAGCTGCTCAACAACATCTCCGACAACATGGTCGGCAATACGATCTGCGTGCTCGCCGACAGTATCGCGATGCCGGTCAAAAGCTACGTCACCAAGTTTCGCGACGAGTTTGAAGAGCACATCAGGCTCGGGCGCTGTCCGTTCAAAACTGCGTCCGCACAGCAGGCTGCCTGACATGCCCAAGCTCACCATTGACGGCAAGGAAGTTGACGCTGACGCCAACTTGAATGTGATCCAGGCGGCCGAACTCGCTGGCATCGAGATTCCACACTATTGCTACCATCCCGGATTGTCGATCCCCGGCAACTGCCGCATGTGCCTGGTTGAAGTCGAGAAAGCACCCAAGCTGCAAATAGCGTGCAACACGCGCGTCGCCGAAGGGATGGTTGTTCACACCGAAAGCGCCAAGGCCAAGACCGCGCAAAAGGCGGTGCTCGAATTCCTGCTGATCAACCATCCGATCGATTGTCCGGTTTGCGATCAGGCCGGCGAGTGCAAGCTGCAAGACTACTACATGGATTACGATCAGCAGCCGTCGCGCTTTCCGCTGCCCGAGAAAAATCACAAGGGCAAGGCGATCGACATCGGCTCGGGAGTGATGCTCGATCAGGAGCGATGCATCCTGTGCGCGCGATGCACGCGCTTCTTCGACGAAGTGACGAAGACTTCGGAGCTCGCGATTTTTGGGCGCGGCGATCACAACGTCATCGACATCAATCCCGGCCAGCCGGTCAACAACAAGTACGCCGGCAACGTCGTCAACATCTGCCCGGTGGGCGCGCTCACCGAAAAAGAATTCCGCTTCCGCATGCGCGTCTGGTACCTGCATCGCACGGCGTCGGTGTGCGGCGGATGCGAGCGCGGCTGCACGATCGACATCCATCACCATCGCGGCCGCATCTACCGCTTCAAGCCGCGCTACAATCCAGGCGTCAACAGCTACTGGATGTGCGACGAGGGCCGTCACAGTTTTCCCGCGCTGCAAAACGAGACGCGGCTCACGTCGCCGCTCGTGCAGGCCAAGGATCAGCTCGTGGTCCAGCCGTGGGGCGAAGGCGTCAGGCGGGCAGCGTCGATAATCGCGGATTACAAGCGCAGCTACGGCCCCAACTCGATTGCGGCGGTCGTCGATGCAACGTCCACCAACGAGGAAGCCTTCGCGCTCAAGCAGTTCATGAAGACCGCGATCGGCTCCGACCGAATCGCGACACTCAGCTGGTCGCCGCCGGGCGTCAGCGGCGACGACGAGTTGCTGATCCGCGCCAACAAGAATCCCAACACGCGCGGACTCGCGGCGCTCGGGCTCTCCGCCGACGGACTCGACGGCCTCGCGACTGCGGTGGCGTCGGGTGAACTCAAGATGCTGATCGCGTTTCGCGCCGACCCGGTTCATGCGCTCGGCGAAGAGGAATTCGTCAGGCGCTTCGGCGCGCTCGACTACATGCTGGTGCTATCGACCGACGCCAACGAGACTTGCCAGATGGCCAACCAGGTGTGGCCGATCGCGGCGTATCCCGAAATCGACGGCAGCTTTACGAACTTCCAGGGCCGCGTGCAGCGAATCAACGCGGCGTTCCCGCCGCCGGGTAACTCAATCGCGGGCGTCGAGGCAATTGCTCGGCTCGGTCACGCGCTCGACGGCGTCGATCGTCCGCATACGGCCGACGCGATCTTCGCCGCGATGGCATCCGCGGAGCCCGCCTTCAAGGGTCTCAGCCTCGCGACGCTTGGCGAGCACGGCGCCGATCTCGCATCGACCTGAAACCACATTTGCGATGCCGATGAAGACGCTGCGCATCGAGACACGCAACGGGGTCGGCGCGATCACTCTCACCCGCGCCTCCGAGTACAACACGATCACGCCCGAATTGCGCGACGAGCTGGCCGCCGCAATCGACCACGCCGACGCGGACCGCGACGTTCGCGTGATCCTGCTGCGCGCCGAGGGCCCGGCGTTTTGCGCAGGCTACGCACTCGCTGGATCGACACGCGCGCAAGCCGGTGAAGGTTCGCGCAAGCGCGTGTGGGACTCGGTCGCCGACTACGGGATGATCTCGCAGTACGTCAACGTGTACATGAAGCTCTGGTACGCGAAGAAACCGACGATCGCAGCAGTCCACGGATGGTGTATCGGCGGCGGCACCGACATGGTGCTATGCGCCGACTTGATAATCGCGGCCGAGTCCGCGTCGTTCGGCTATCCGCCGTCGCGCGTGTGGGGCACGCCGACCACCGCGATGTGGGTCTATCGGATGGGCCTCGAACGGGCCAAGCGTTACCTGCTGACGGGCGACGAAATTCCCGCCGTCGAGGCCGCACGCATCGGACTTATCCTCGAGACGGTCCCCGACTCCGAACTCGAGGCGCGCGCGACCGCGCTGGCCGAGCGGATGGCTCAGGTCCCGACGAATCAACTCCAGATGCTCAAACTGCTCTGCAATCACACGGCCGAGAACATGGGGTTGGCGACGTCGCGGCTGGTGGGCTCGCTGTTCGACGGCATCGCGCGGCATACGCAGGAAGGTCTCGATTTCGTCGCGCGCGCGCAAGCGGCAGGCTTTCGGCAAGCAGTCCGCGAGCGCGACGATCCATTCGGCGACTACGGCTCCGGCCCGCGCTCGAAGAATCGCGCCGCGAAAAAAGCGGGGAAGAAGAAAACTTGATTTAAACTGAAACCCGCGGTGGGTTTCACGCTTCCTTCGGCAGGGGTGACCCCCGCACCCGGTATCAATCGCAAAGTTGCAAGCAGCGCGCTACTTTGCTCTCGGTCAGCATAAATCCGGTTCCCCTTCCCTCGAGGGAAGGGGTTAGGGGTTAGGTTCTTCGGGCGTGCGCGCGATCAGATCGCCCTCAACCCTTTCGTCAGATCTATCGCTCAGATAATAGTCAGCGCTATGGCAAAGCCGCTCACCTCACAGGATGTTGCCGCGCGGATTCCGCCGGGACAAATCCTGACTGACAAATTCC
Source organism: uncultured delta proteobacterium (assembly GCA_963711565.1). GTDB lineage: Bacteria > Desulfobacterota > Binatia > Binatales > Binataceae > Binatus. Next base: position 1,251,106 of record CAVQEQ010000004.1, read on the forward strand.
CCGTTCTCACTTATGGACCGACGCCGCGCTTCGATCCAAAGACGTGGGATTTCAAAGTCGTCGGCCTGGTCGAGAAGCAGCTTCGATTTTCCTACGAGGAATTCCGCGCGTTGCCGCAATCGCGCGAGGTCGCCGACTTCCATTGCGTGACGACGTGGTCGCGGCTCGATAACGCGTGGGAAGGCGTTCGAGTTGCGGACCTGATGAAGCTGGTGAAGCTTAGTCCCGAGGTGCGCCACGTGATCGTCCATTGCGACGGCGATTACACCAGTAACCTGCCGCTGAGCGAGTTTATTGACGACGATGTGATACTGGCGCATCGCCATGATGGGCGCGACCTCGAGCCGGATCACGGATTTCCGCTGCGGCTGATCGTGCCGAAGCTCTACGGATGGAAGAGCGCGAAGTGGGTGCGCGCGATCGAGTTTGCCGATATCGACCGGCGCGGATTCTGGGAAGTGCGTGGCTATCACAACCATGCCGACCCGTGGACCGAGGAGCGCTACTCGTTCCAGGAAGATCCCGAAGACTGACGGTCGGATGCGTTGGCCTCGACTCTGAATCGTCAAAAGAGTCTCGCGCGATTTCGCGACGAGGAATTCGATCTCGCGGTAATCGGCGCGGGTATTAACGGCGCGGCGGTCGCGCGCGACGCGTCGATGCGGAGCTTAAAGGTCGCGCTGATTGACCGCGGCGATTTCGCGGGCGCTACGTCGTCGCGATCCTCGAAGCTGATTCACGGCGGCTTCCGCTATCTCCCGCAAGGGCAGTTCAAGCTCGTGTACGAAGCATTGCGCGAGCGCGAGCGCTTGCGGCATCGCACGGCGCCGCATCTGGTGCATCCGATTCAATTTCTGTTCCCCGTCTATCGACGGCGCGGCTTCAATCGTTTCACGATGGCGATGGGGCTGACGCTCTATGACCTGTTCGCGCGGATGCCGTTCAAAGAGTGGCATTCGAGTCTGAATGCGTCAGAAGTGCGCGAGACTGAACCGGCGCTCAGCCGCGAGCGGCTGACGGGCGGCGCGATGTACTTCGACGCATGGGCTGACGACGCGCGCGTCACGTTCGAGAATGTGCTCGACGCGGATCTGCACGGCGCAGCGGTAGCGAATTACACGGCGGTCGAGAACTTCGGAATCGCTGACGGCAAGATCGCATCTGTCAGCGTGCGCGATTTGCTCGGCGGCATTCCCTGCGAAGTTCGCGCGAAGAAATTTCTGAATGCGGCCGGCCCGTGGGTTGACGACATTCGGCGGATGGACGATCCGGCGTCGAAGCCGTGCGTCCGATTGACCAAGGGCGTGCATCTGGTGTTCGCGCGGACGGTGTTGCCGGTGCGCGAATCGTTGGTGCTCGCCGACGAGCGCGGGCGAATCGTGTTCGTCATGCCGCATGACCGCTACGTACTGGTGGGCACGACAGACACCGACTTCACCGGCGATCCGGCGAGTGTCAGAACGGACATCGGCGACCTCGAATATCTGCTTGCGGTGCTGGCCGAGAGTCTGCCGGGAATCAAGCTCACGAGTGCCGACGTGGCGACCAGCTTTGCGGGCCTGCGTGCGCTGATTCGGGAAGAGAAAGCGGCGCCGTCGTCGGTGCCGCGCGAGGAAGTGATACTCGAGAGCGCCTCGGGACTGATCACGGTGGCCGGCGGCAAGTTCACGACACATCGCGAGATTGCGCAAAAGCTCGTCAACCTCGTGATGAAGCGGCTGGGGCGGTCGCCGGGAATTTGCCCGACGCTTACGACTCCGTTTCCGGGAGCGCGGCCGCTGGAAGCGGGGGACGAATCGGGGAGCGGCGGCGCGATGCGAACTATCCCGGGCACGGCGGCGGAAATTCTCAAGGCGCGTTACGGGACGCGCGCGCCGATTGTCGCGCTGATCGCGGCACGGCGGCCGGAGCTGGCGGAGCCGCTGTCGCGCGGATGTCCTGCGATTGGCGCGGAGGTCGTCAACGCGGTCAGCAACGAGATGGCGCATTCGGTCGGCGACTTCCTGATTCGGCGCACATCGTTGTCGTGGCGATCGCCGGTCGAGGCGGAAGCGGCGGCGGCTGCCGTCGCGCGAATCATGGCGGCCGAGCTCGGATGGGACCGCGCGCGCGAGGACGCCGAGGCCGCAAGCTTCACGCATGAGCAGCAGAGCCGGCGCGTCGTCGCGTGAACTGTCATGGTGGCGCGCGAATCGACCGCGGAGGTGAAGAAGCGCGCGGGTAGAGTCTCGCGCGCGCTCGCGAAGCTGTACCCGACGGCGCGCATCAGCCTTGATTTCGAAACGCCGTGGCAATGTCTGGCGGCGACGATTCTCTCAGCGCAATCCACCGACGCTGGAGTCAATCGCGTGACGCCGCAACTGTTCAAGGAGTATCCGGACGCGCGCGCGATGGCGGCGGCGGATCCTCGGCACGTCGAAGAGCTAATCGTAAAGACCGGATTCTTCCGGCAGAAAACGCGCTCGCTGATGGGCGCGGCGAAGAAGATCGTCGAGGACTACGGCGGCGAGGTTCCCTCCTTGATGGAAGACCTCGTGAAAATCCCGGGCGTCGGGCGCAAGACCGCGAACGTGATTCTCGGGCATATCTTCGGCAAGCCCGGCTTTGTCGTGGACACGCACGTGCGGCGGCTGACGTATCGACTGGGGTTCACGAAGAACACCGATCCCGCGAAGATTGAGATCGACATGCAGAAGATTCTGGCGGCGGAGGATTGGACGCCATTCTCGATGCGGCTGATTCTACACGGCCGACAGATTTGTATCGCGAGGAAGCCGCAGTGCGAGATTTGCGCAATCGCGAACGATTGCCCGAGAATTGGCGTCGGGAAGTCGGTGCGTCGCAAGGAACCTAACCCCTAACCCCTTCCCGCGCGGGAAGGGGAACCGGATTTTTGGAGTAGGTCAGTCAGTAGAACTCAGCGTGTTCGCGCGGGCGATGTCCCCGAGCCATTTTGCGCTAGGCTTAGTGGTTCGCGCCTGCGTAGCGCGATCGACCGCGACCAAACCGAAGGTTGGGCGGTAGCCGGAGTTCCATTCGAAGTTGTCGAGCAGCGACCAGTAGCAATAACCGCGGACGTCGATACCGTCGCGGATGCATCGCGCGACGCCGTTCAGCGCGCGGCGCACGTACTCGATGCGGCGATCGTCCTTGTCGGTGCCGATGCCGTTTTCGGTCACGATCACCGGCACCTTGGCGATTGCGCTGGCTTGCCGGATTGTTGCTTCGAGCGCTTCGGGCCAGAACTCGTAGCGCATCATCGTGGTCTCGACGCCGGGCTCCGGGGGAAGCGTGCCGTCGGCGCTGATGCGGTTGCGCGTGTAGGTCTGGACGCCGATGAAGTCGTCGCCGCGCGCCGCTTCGTAGAAGATGTCCTGGCATTCGGCCTTGATATGATCGCGACGAGCCTCGCCGCCCGGCACGGCCTGGAGGTCGCCTAGCGCGAGGCAGATGCCGACAGGAAATTTGCCGCGCGATGATTTCAACGCGACGGCGGCGAGTCGATGCGCCTCGAGCATCACGTCCCGCGCCTTCATCTGATCGCACATCAGGAAGGGTGCGAACCGATTCGGATCGGCGCCGATACGGCGCGCCGCGTCGGTGAGCCACGGCAAGCGCGACGGGTCGAGCTTCAGCGGCAGCGAACCGACTAGATACTGGTAGGCGCCGAGGTTGGCCTCGTTGAGAGTGCATGCGACGCCAATGAGGTCGCCGAGATGCGCGGCCGTCCGCTCGCAGTATCGCGCGAAGCGCTCGGCGGTCTTTTGATTTTCCCATCCGCCGTCGCCCGCAACCCATCGCGGGGACGTGAAATGATGAAAGGTTACGACCGGCGTTATCTTGTGCTCGTGACAGCATGCGAGCACGCGGCGGTAATGGTCGAGTGCGGCGCGCGAGAACTCGCCGGGCTCGGGCTCGACGCGCGCCCATTCGATCGAGAAGCGGTAGGCGTTGAAGCCGAGCCGCGCGAGCATCGCGATGTCGTCGGCGTACCGATGGTACTGGTCGCAGGCGTCGCCCGACGGCTCGACGAACGGCGAACCGGGCGTGTGCTCGAGCACCCAGTAGTCGCAGTTGACGTTGCCGCCCTCAACCTGGTGCGCGGCAGTGGCGGTACCCCAAAGAAAGTTGGCGGGAAAAGTGAAACGCTCAGTGGCCATCGCGGACCTACCTCAAGGACGAAAGATTTCCGACGCTACAGCGAAAGCGGCTGGTGCGCCAACCGGGATATTTGAACATCGCGCGCGAAATGCAATAATTCTCGTTCCACTAATCCCGTCCAGGGCGCTGCGTGAGCCCGTGAAAATTGAAAGGTGAAAATCCGAATCGAGGACATAACGGCGGACGCCAAAGAGCTGGTGTTTGCCGAGCCGGAGAATGAAATCAACCGTATCCTGGGTGAGGGACCGATCCGCGAATATCATTTGGAAGGGCCGGTCGAGGTGTCGGTGTCGTTCTATCGGGCGGGAACGGAACTGTTTTTCGCGGGCAAGCTGAAGACGCGGACCGGCGCGTTGTGCGCGCGATGCGCCGAGGATTTCGATGCGGCCGGCGACCGGCCGTTTCGCTTTGTGCTGTCGCCGAAGTCGATCGGCTACGACGACGACAACCTGCGCGCGGAGGATTTGGAATTTTCGCTGTACGAGGGCGACGAGGTGGACTTGAGCCCGCTGATTCGAGAGCAAGTCCTGCTCGCGCTGCCGACGCGCCCGCTATGCCAGGAGGACTGCCGCGGCCTGTGTCCGCATTGCGGATTGAATCTAAATCGCAGCACCTGCGAATGCCGCGTGGAAACGGTCGATCCGCGACTTGAGGCGCTGCGGTCGCTTAAACTGCCGCGCACCTGATAAACTCAACCTCAACATTAGGAAGTGATTCGTCATGCAAGCACCCAAACGCCGAAGTTCGCACTCGAAAAAGAACATGCGCCGCGCACATGATGCGCTGCGCGCCGTCAACCCCGGCTCGTGTGCCTCGTGCGGCGAGCCTGTGATGCCACATCGCATCTGCCGCCATTGTGGATCCTACCGCGGCCGCCAACTGGCCGAGATCAAGGAATAGGCGCGGCGGAGTACGACCGTGAAAATCGCGCTCGACGCGATGGGAGGCGATCTCGCTCCCAAGGCGACTGTTGAGGGCGCCGTCCTCGCAGCCCGCGACTTCGGTATCGAGGTCGTGATGGTCGGTGACGGCGAGATCCTTGCGCGCGAACTCGCCGACCACGACGCCGCCAACCTGCCGATCCGGATCGAGCATGCGCCCGAAGTCGTGCTGATGGACGACTCGCCGCTCGAATCCGTCCTGTCCAAGCCGCGCTCGTCGATTCACGTTGGGTTGGATCTTGTGAAGCGCGGCGACGCCAGCGCATTTGTCAGTGCCGGAAATTCCGGCGCGGTGATGACGGCGTCGATGATGATTTTGGGTAATCTCACGCACGTCGATCGGCCGGCGATCGCGTCGCTGGTGCCGACCAGCGAGGGATTCAGCCTGCTGATCGACGCGGGTGCGAATACCGAGGTGAAACCGATTAACCTCGTGCAGTTCGCCGTGATGGGAAGCGTGTACTGGCGGCACGTGCGCAACGTATCGCGCCCGCGCGTCGGGATTCTCTCGAATGGCGAAGAGGCCTCGAAAGGCAACGACAACACGCGCGCGGCCGCGGCAATGCTAGAGCAGATGCCGACCTACGTGCATTACATCGGGTACGTCGAGGGCCGCGATATCAACCGCGCCAAGGCAGATATCGTCGTTACCGACGGATTCACCGGCAACGTCGCGCTCAAGACGATGGAAGGGTTCTCGTCGTTCCTGCTCGGCAGCCTGCGCGGCGTGTTCGGCGGGAACTGGCGCACGCGGCTGGCGTATCTGCTGGTGCGGAAGAATCTCACCGCGATGCGCGAGCGGCTGGATCCGTCGGAATACGGCGGTGCGCCGCTGCTCGGCGTCAGCGGCGTGTCGATAATCGCGCACGGTTCGTCGAATCCCAAGGCGATACGCAACGCGATTCGCGCGGCGGCAAACGAGCAACTCGTGCATCACGTTAACGCCGAGATCCTGGAAATCCTTGCAAAGATTCAACCGGTTGGAACGATCAAGCCTCCGGCCGGCAAGGGGATCCGGGCACTGTTCGGCAAAATGCGCGAGCGGCTGCACCGCCGCGAGAAGGAAGCTGAGGCGGCCAAGCAGGAAGAGTCGCAGCCTGCGCCTGAAGCAGCGACGACGCACGAGCCGCCGCCGGAGCACGCCGCGGAGAATCATGTCGATCCCAAAATCGAGCGGGCCAACTACGAATCGACGCACTCGCGGGCGCGCGGCAGCGGTTCGCTTAAGAATGAAGCGCGGATCGAGACTGCGGACGTAGCCGCGGCGCCGGCGTCAACCAACGGCACGGCGGCGAGCGCCGACAAGTCGCACAAGTCGGGCGAGCTGCATACGCAGAATGAACCGGAAGCGGACGCGCATTTGCCCGAGCGTCCAAAGAGCGATTCTTGAGGCGCAGGCGTTAGATGAAGCTGGCGTTTCTTTTTCCCGGGCAGGGATCGCAGCGGGTCGGGATGGGCAAGGAGCTTGCGGATAACTTTCCGGCCGCGCGCGACACCTTCGAAGAAGCCGACGATGCACTGGGGTTCTCGCTGTCGAAACTATGCTTCGAAGGGCCGGAAGATGAGCTGCGGCTGACGGCCAACACTCAACCGGCGATGGTGACGGCGTCGATAGCGGCGCTGCGCGTCTATCGCAAGGAAATCGGCGGCGAGCCGGAAATCGCGGCGGGTCACAGCCTTGGCGAATACAGCGCTCTGGTCGCTGCCGGCGCGATCGAGTTTCCCGACGCGGTCCGCGCAGTGCGCGAGCGCGGGCGCCTGATGCAGGAAGCCGTGCCGCCGGGGCAGGGCGCGATGGCGGCGCTGATAGGCCTCGAGCTGCAACAAGTGCAGGAAATCTGCGCGGAGGTCACGCGCGACGGCAAGATCGCGGTGCCCGCCAATCTAAATGCGCCCGGCCAGGTCGCAATCGCCGGACATGCGGCGCCGGTGCGCAAAGCGCTGGAGATTGCCAAGGAGCGGGGCGCGTCGATGTCGGTGGAATTGAAGGTCAGCGCACCGTTTCACTGTCCGCTGATGCAACCGGCGCGCGACGGAATGGAGCCGGTGCTGCGGGCGCTGAAGGTCGGCGCATTCAAGTTTGGCGTGATCGCGAACGTCACCGCGGAAGTGAATCGCGATCCTGCCCGCGTGGTGCCGTTGCTACTTGAGCAGATTACGGCGCCGGTGAGATGGGAGGAATCGATGGGCGTGGTCGCGCGCAGCGGCGTCACCGACGCGATCGAATTCGGTTGCGGCCGGGTGCTGATGGGCCTGATGCGACGGACGTACCGGACGATTCGCGTCCGCCCGCTCGAGGATCTCGCGTCGTTGAAGGCGGTCGCGGAGCCGGCAACCGCCGCCAAGACCTGACCGGCACCTTGCGTCCGCGCCTTTCAGTCCTTATGCTCCCCTGATAATTTAATCCCGACCCCTCGCCCGTTACCTCTGGTCTTCGCGGCAGTGGGATAGTGTTAGAATATTGATTAGCGGCCTAACGACGGCTCGCTGCCAGGAGGAACGACAGCACGATGGCTCAAGACATCGAAACCAAGGTTCGCGAGAAGATAAGCGAGCAACTGGGCGTGGCCGCGGACGAAGTAACTCCGGAGGCCTCGTTTATCGAGGACCTGGGCGCCGACTCACTCGACATCGTCGAGCTGGTGATGGCGCTGGAAGAGGAGTTCAACATCGAAATCTCCGACGAGGACGCCGAGAAGATTCGCACCGTCAAGGACGTCGTCACCTATATCGAGGCTCACAAGAGCTGAAGCCACGCGCCGCAAAACTCGCTCGTTACAAGTCGCCGGCCCCTCGGCGACGCGCCGGAAGGATCCGGAGCTAGGTCATGCGGTGCCCATTCTGCCGCAATCGGAAGAACCGTGTGGTCGATTCGCGGATGTCGAACGACGGCATGATGATACGGCGCCGTCGCTCGTGCGGGGCATGCAAGCGGCGCTTCACTACTTACGAACGGGTCGAAGAAGCGGCGCCGATGGTCGTCAAGAAGGACGGTCGCCGCGAACCGTTCGACCGCGCGAAGATAATCGCCGGCCTCACGCGCGCGTGCGAGAAGCGGCCGGTCTCGATGGAAACGATCGAGCAGATCGCCGGCAGCATCGAGACCACGATGGCGGAGCAGGGCGATCGCGAGGTTGCAAGCAACGCGATCGGAGCAGCGGTGATGAACGAGCTGCACAAGATCGACCAGGTCGCGTACGTGCGCTTCGCGTCGGTGTATCGCTCATTCAAGGATATCGACGAGTTCATGCACGAGCTCGAAGACCTCATCAATCAACGCAAGCATGCGCCCGCATCGCGCGCCGCCGGTGAAAAGAAAGGCAGCGGTTCCTCCTGATTCGGCCAAGATTCGGGACGCGCGCTTCATGCGCGAGGCGCTCGCGCTGGCGCAGGACCGGCTCGGGCTCACCACTCCCAATCCCGCGGTAGGATGCGTGATCGTGCGCGGCGACAAGGTCGTCGGGCGCGGCGTCACCGGTATTGGCGGGCGTCCGCACGGCGAGACGCAGGCGCTCGCCGTCGCGGGCGCGCTCGCGCGCGGCGCGACGGCGTACGTCTCATTCGAGCCGTGCGCGCATTTCGGGCAGACGCCACCATGCGCGAACGGGCTGGTGGCGGCGGGCGTCAAGCGCGTCGTCATCGGGTGCGGCGATCCCGACCCGCGCGTCAGCGGGCGCGGGATCGCAATCCTCAAGCGGGCGAGGATCAAGGTCACTGCTGGAGTGCTCGAAGACGAAGCGCGGCGGCTGAACGAAGGGTTCATCACGCGGCTGAGGCTTGGGCGGCCGCTGGGGATACTGAAGCTGGCGATGTCGATAGACGGGCGAATCGCCGCGGCGAGCGGCGATTCGCGCTGGATCAGTTCGCGCGAATCGCGCGAACTGGTGCATCGATGGCGGCGCGAATGCGACGCCGTGATGGTCGGCGCGGGCACTGTGATTGCGGACAATCCGCGGCTGACCTGCAGAATCGCGGGCGGGCGCGATCCGGTGCGCGTCATCGTCAACGCGCGGCTACGCACGTCGCCGACGGCGCGCGTGTATCGGCAGCGGTCGAGCGCGGCCACCGTACTGGTGACCACGCCTGCGAACCTCGCTCGCGCGCGAGACAAGTATGAGAGCAGCCGCGTTGAAGTGCTCGCGGTGGCGGCATCCGACGGCACGATCGAGCTGGATCGGCTGATGTTTGAATTTGGGCATCGCGGATGGTGTCGCGTGTTGATCGAAGGGGGCGCCAATCTCGCCGGTTCGGCGCTGAGCGCGGGCATCGTGGATCGAGTGGCATTCTTTGTGGCGCCGAAAATCATCGGCGCGGGTTTGTCCGCGATCGGTGGAATGAAGGCGCGCGAGGTCCGCGATTCCGTGCAGCTTGAAAATCTGTCGGCGCGCGCGGTCGGCGACGATTGGCTGCTAGAGGGCCGCATCATCGCCCGAAAGGGCCGCACTGGTTAGGTCGTCTGGCCGGTGATAATATCGCCATCGTTGAACTGAATCAGATGGCATCGGCTTCTTTAGAAGAAATTTTCTCCACCCTGCGCGACGGAAAGATGGTCGTGATGGTTGCGGAGGAGCGCGAGGACGCTGAGGGCGACCTCGTGATGGCGGCCGAAAAAATCACGCCCGACGACATCAATTTCATGGCGCGCGAAGCCCGCGGCGTGATCTCCGTCGCGATTCCCGAGAAGCGCTTCCGCGCGCTGGGGATCCCGCTCCAGCCTTCAACCGACAACGGCGATTCCAACGAGCAGGCCGGCGTGCTGATTGACGCGCGCGAAGGCGCGACAACCGGCATTTCGGCCGGCGACCGCGCGCGCGTGATTTCGGTGGTCGCGTTCGAGGAATCGCGCCACGACGACATCGTCATGCCCGGACACATCCTGCCGTTGATGGCACTGAGCGGGGGCGTGATGGTGCGAATCGGGCGCGCAGAGGGCGCGGTCGATCTGATGCGCTCGGCGGGGATGGGCCCGGTCGCCGCGCTATGCACGATATTGCGGGAAGACGGCGAGGCGGCGCGGCTCGGGGAACTGCGCGAGTTCGCGGCGCGGCATTCGATTCCGATAGTTTACGTCAAGGAACTCGTTTCGCACCGCTTGACGAATGAAGTTCTGGTTAAGCGCGTTTCCGAGGAGCCGTTTCCAATCGAGGGCGGTATGCTGAATGCCGTCGTGTTCCGTAACGTCGTCAACGGCCGCGAGCATCTTGCGCTGATCAAGGGGCATGTCGGCGGCGGACGCACGGCACTGGTGCGGCTTCATTCGGAGTGCCTGACCGGCGACGTGTTTGCGTCGGCGCGATGCGACTGCGGCGAGCAGTTGCAGGAGGCGCTCGAGCGCATCATGGCGGCCGAGCGCGGCGTCGTGATTTATCTGCATCAAGAGGGGCGCGGAATCGGGCTCGGGAACAAGATTCGTGCGTACGCCCTGCAGGACAACGGGATGGACACGGTCGAAGCGAACCTGCATCTCGGCTTCGACGAGGACCTGCGCGATTACGGCATCGGCGCGCAAATACTGCGCGATCTCGGCGTCGGCGAGGTGCAGTTGCTGACCAACAATCCGCACAAGATCGAAAGCCTGCGCCGTTACGGGGTGAACGTTTCGCGCGTGCCGATCGAAGTCACGCCGCATGCGGGAAATATCGGATACCTGAAAACCAAGAAGGAAAAACTCGGCCACCTGTTTTCTGAGCTGAAGCTGATCACTTGAGAGAGCAAGCCGGCGCGTCTGCGCCGTCCGCGACTGTGGAATTGCAATGGGACTAAGACATCAGGGGCGCGAGCTTGCGCTCAAGGCCCTGTACCGGATCGATATCTGCGGCGGCGCCAGCAGCGACGACCTGACCGCGCTGTTCGAGAGTTTCCCGGTCGAGGATGACGCGCGCAGGTTTGCCGTCCAATTGATGGAAGGGGTGCGGCGCGAGCAGCCGGCGCTCGACAAGCATCTGGCGGACGCGCTGGAACATTGGTCGGTCAAGCGGCTGTCGCGCGTCGATCATAACGTGATGCGAATCGCGCTCTACGAATTGATCAGGATGGAGGACATTCCGGCGCGCGTGACGATCGACGAAGCGATCGAGCTGGCGAAGTGCTACGGCGACATCGAGTCGGGCCGCTTCGTCAACGGTGTGCTGGACGAAATTGCGGGACGGTTGGGGCTCAAGCAGAAGGGCGAGGATGTCACGCTACCCAAGGCCGAGTAGGCTGCTCGGCTTCGCGATTGCCGCCGGGCTCTTTTTGTCCGGGTGCGGCTATCACTTCGCGGCTTCCGGCGATGTGCTGCCGAAAAACGCCCAGACGATTTACGTCGCGAGATTCGGTAATGGCACGCGCATAACCGGAGTCAACGACGAGTTGATGCGGTATATTAAAGACGAAATTGCATCCCATGACCGGCTAACGATCGTGGACAGTCGGGACGCGGCCGACTTGCAGCTGTCGGGTGAAGTCAGGGTCAGCATCGATGCGCCGATAAACTTCAACACGGCGCTCGAGCCGACGAGTTACCGCAACAGCCTGATAGTCTCGGCGACACTCAAAGATCTGCATGCGGGAAAAGTGATCTGGAGCAGCCGCAGTATCACCAGCTCGCAACATGCTTCGGCCGTCGCGCAAACGATCGTGAGCACCACGCCGACTTTTCTGCAGCAGAACCTGCGCGGCGGCGACCTCTCGCAGATGTCCGATCTCCAGGTGGCGCAATCGCAGACCGCGTTCGCGCGCGACCAGATGATGCAGAGGCTCGCGGCGAACCTCTACACCGAGATGGCGGAAGGCTTCTAGCCGGGGCGCGCGCTGAGGATCTTTTGCCGTATGCCGCTTGAAACCGCGCTCGCGTACATTCGAGCAGCGGGCGGGGAGCAGCAAAAGCGAATCCCGCCGGTGGTGGTGATTTTCGGCCCGCACGCATTTCTGCGCGAATACGTTCTCGATTCGATTGTTCGCAAGCTCGTCGGCGACGGATGCCAGTATCGCAGCTTTCAGATCGGTGCCGGTGATGACTACGGCGCGGCGCTGAACGAGCTGAGCGCGCCCGATTTGTTCGCACCCCGGCGCGCGATCGCATGCCGAATTCTGAAATCGCGCCGGGACAAGGCGGAGACTGCGGGCGATGTTGACGCCGGCGACACGCGCGCGTCGGGCAGCTCAGGGTCTGAGGCAGCCCTGGTGGCGGCAATCGAGTCGGCGCGCGGCCCGGGCAGCCTCATCCTGCTCTACGAAAAGGACAATGCGCCGGCCAAGGTGCGGCGCGCAGCGGAAAAGTCGGCGCTGCTCGTGAATTGCATGCGTCCGTTCGACAACCAGATCGAGCAATACGTCAACGCGTTCGCGAATTCGCTGGGATTGAAACTGTCGCCGGCTGCGATCGACCTGGTTATTTCACGGCATGGCGGAGATTTGGCGGCTGTCGCCAATACGCTCGGCAAAGTGACGATCTTCGCCGAACCGGGCAAGGCAGTGCAGCCGGGCGATCTCGATGAGGGCGCGCGGCGGATGCCGGAAGCATTCGAGTTGGCGGAGAGCGTCGCGCGCGGCCGGGCCACGGCAGCGCTGGCGCAGTTGGGGCGCGCGCTTGCGCTCGGGCGCGAGGTGTTCGAGATCCTGGCAGTCGAGATAATCCCGATGATGCGCCGGATGACGATCGCGGCCTCGATGATGTCGTCGCGAAGGAGTCCGGGTGACGTGGCCGTGGCGCTGGGATTGCCGCCGCAAAGCGGGTTGGCGACGCGCGCAATCGAAGGGGCGCGGCGCTTCGGGCCGGCGCGGCTGGAACGCGCCTACTGGCGCGCGTGCGCGATGGATGCGGGATTCAAGGACGGTACGATCAAGGAGCGCGAGGAAGCGCTTGCGGGATTGATCCTCGATCTGATGGGCGCGCCCGACTAGAAACCGCTCGCTCGAGCGGTCACCCTACGCTTTCTTGCCGAACTTGCGATGCAGGCTGGCGGACAGCCGCGCGACTTTGCGGCGCACCGTATTGCGATGCATCGTGCCGCTGCTGATCGCCTTGTACAGCACCTTGGTGGCCTGCTTGAGCGCTTCATTCGCCTTCGCCTGGTCGGTGCTCGTCGCGATAGTTTCCGCGGCGGTCTTGGCCAGCGTGCGGGCACGTGTGCGGACGACGCGGTTGCGCTCGGCGCGTTTAAGACTTTGCCGATGACGCTTCTCGGCCGATGGATGAATGGGAATATGAGGCATAACCAGTCACTTGTAACAGTGAGCGAGGGCGGGGGCAATACACGATCGAGTTATACCGGCATCAGAGCCGCTATTCCCGATTCTTCTTGAGGGCGTCCAGAATGAGATCGCGCCGCCGCATATCCGGTTCGTCCTTAAGACTGGACAGCGCCAATTCGTTTCTTTCGGCGGCAGGCAGGTTCAAGCACGGACGGCACACGCCATGGACGAGCAACGCTTGATTGGGGTCTATCCCGAAGTGTCGGCGGAGCATTTCCCGCGCCTCGGCGCTAAGCGGAAACTGATCGATCTTGGCTTCTCGCAACGTCCTGCCGCACAGCACGCATGTCATAAAACCTTCCATGACCCGAGAAGATCACGCCATCTCTCAGTCCACGCTACCGTATCCGTCATGTCCGCCTCGACTGCAGGCGGGTGCCTGCAATTACCAAACCGGTCGTAATTCAGATTGGTTGGGAGGGTTACGCCGCTGACGTTAGATTCAAGTCCGGCCGGTCGCGCGCAAAGCGGCTTTCGCCTCGTTCCACAGCGCGTCGATTTCAGCCGGGGTCATCGCTTTGGGATCGAGGCCTCGCGCGGCCGCGATTCTTGCGACCTCGTCGAAGCGCACGACGAACTTGTCGCAGGCGGCGCGCAGCGTCTGCTCGGCATCCATCCCGATGAAGCGAGGCGCGTTGGCAATCGCGAGCATCAGGTCGCCGATCTCCTCGGCAATGTGAGCGGTGTCACCGCGGTCGAGCGCCTGCTCGACCTCGTCGAGCTCCTCGCGCGCCTGCGCGATCACCTCGCGGATGTTGGCCCAATCCATGCCGGCACGGCGGGCTTTCTCGCCGAGCTTCTCCGCGCGCATCATCGAGGGCAATCCGCGGCCTACATGAGCGAGGCTCTTGGCGCCGTCCGGATTCTTGCTCGCGCGCTCCCGCAGTTTCATTCGCTCCCAGATTTCCTGAACTTGCTCGATCGACTCGGCGCGTTCGTCTCCGTAAACATGCGGATTGCGCCGGATGAGTTTTTCGGCGCTGTAACGCATGATCGTCGCAATGTTGGACTTTGAGTGCTCGCCGAGAATCAAGCTCGTGAACAGGCATTGAATCATCACGTCGCCGAGCTCCTCGGCCGCTTCGGAAAGGTTGCCGCGGGCGATCGCCTCAGCCACCTCATACGCTTCCTCGATCAGCCGGTGCGGGGTATCGGCGAGCTTCTGTGCTCGATCCCACGGATCGCGCACACGCAGTTCGGCAATGACCTCGAGCAGTCTGGAGAATGCTTGCGCAGCGGTGTTGTCCTCGCTCATGGCAGAGTTACGGTTTGACGATTGGGTCGAGGACCTTTTCGGTCAGGAAGTTCGACAGGTCTTGCAAGCCTTCGGCGGTTATCTCGTGGCCGCAATCGTACTCGCGATACGTGAGCGGCACCTTCAGCGCACGCAGCGATTCCACCGACGATCGCGCGCGTGTGATTTCGATCATCTCGTCAGCGCGGCCGTGCTGAACCAGCGTTGGCAGCGCTTCGAGAGCGGCTGGATCGTTGACCTGATCTTTCAGATCGGCTGGAAAGACCGTCGAGAGTGCGACCAGCGCCGCGAACTTCGACGGGTTTCGAATCGCGAGCCGGTAGGCCATCATGCCGCCCTGGCTGAAGCCGAGCACGACCAGCTTCTTTCGATCGACGGGGTATTTCTTCAGCGCCTCGTTGAGAAACTCGGTGACCATTTTGTTGGCGTCGTCGATTGCGGTGCGATCGGGCGACGCGCCCATCCGAATCGGAAACCATGCATAGCCGCGCGTCGGACCGATCGGCACTTCCATCGGACCCTGCGGGCAAATCACCATGAAGCGGCCGTCCGCGATGTACGGCGCGAGACCCAGCAGATCGAGCGCGCTGGCGCCGAACCCATGCATCGCGATTAGCGTCGGATGCGGTCCCTCGCCGGCGGGCTCATAGACGGTATGGATCAGTCGCATCGAGGCGTTCTCCTTGGCGGCGTTGCCGCATAATAGACTGTGCGCGAGCGCCGCCGCCAGCGACCTGCGAGGTGTTCATCGCAGCGCCAATAACCGCTATCTTTGACGGCGCGCGATGTGGGCATTAGCGAGATGAGCGAGCGTCTGAAGGTCGCGGGGGACAGACCTCGGCGGGGGATTACGTGGGCGCGGTTCTCGCGATGGGGCGCTGCCGCCTTGGCGATATTTTCGATCGCGGCCGCATCGGATCCAACTACATCTTCCGGAAAATTCGTCGGATTCATCGCCGCCGCGATTATGATCGCGACCGTCGGCTACGCGTTTTATGACTACCTGCGCCCACTGAAGGAAGATCCCGACTGCGGTCTCTTTACCGCGCTGCTGGTGCTCGTAGCGATCGCAATCCTGAAGCTCGTGCTGATGCCGTACTTTCCCGGCTTCGGCGTGGACGTTGGCGACTACCAGGCATGGGCGAGCCAGATCGCGACGTTCGGTCCCGCGCATTTCTACCAGCCAGGATTCTTCTGCGACTATCCGCCCGGCTATCTGTACGCGCTGTGGGTCGTGGGATTCCTCGCGCATGGCGTCGGCGCGACGGGAGATTTTTACCGAATCATAATTCAGAGCCCCGCGATCGTCGCCGACTTCGCGCTGGCGCTCCTGGTCTACGCGTTCGTGCGGCGCGGCGGCCTGCCCGAGATGGCTTTCATCGCGATGCTGATGGTCGCGCTGAATCCGGCGCTACTGTTCGACACCGTCGTCTGGGGCCAAAGCGATTCGGTGATGACGCTCCTTATGCTGCTCAGCATCGTGGCGATTCTTGGCGAGCAGTACGAAATCGCGTGGGGAGTGGCGGCGATCGCGGTGCTGGTCAAGCCGCAGGGCCTAATGCTGCTGCCGGTGCTCGGTTTCTGGACGATGTTCGAGACTCCCTTCGCGACGTGGATCAGGTCGGGCGTCGCGCTGATCACGGTCGCGATCATCGGCATCGTGCCGTTCCAGATAGGACAGGAGTGGGACTGGATTTTCAAGCTTTACACTTCCACCGCTGCCTACTACCACGAGACTTCGGTCAACGCGTTCAACCTGATGGCGTTGCTCGGCGGACTGCGCCAGGCCGATTCGGGAACTCTGGCGGGCATCCCGTTCCTCTGGATCGGCATGAGCCTGTTGCTTCCGCTGTACGCCTTCGTCGCGTGGATCTTGTGGCGCGGCCGGACGCCGACGCGGCTGCTACTAGCGTCGTTCATCACGATTTTTGGATTCTTTATGGTCGCACCGCGAATGCACGAGCGGTACCTCTATCCCGCGATCGCGCTCGTCGTGCCGTTGGCTCTGGAAGCACCCGAGATGCTCGCCGTGTTTGTAATTGTCACGATCACCTGCTTTATCAACCTCATCTACGTTCTGCACACGCTCAACACCGTGGTGTTCCTCGACTCGCGCGACCTGCTGGCGATGGCGACCTCGGCGCTCAACGTGGTCGCGCTCGCGCTGGCCGTTTACTGGGGCGCGACAGGGCTGCGGGACGCGAGCACGGAGACCGACGCGGTCCGCGACTTCTTCGCGAAATTCGCGATGCCGCGGCCGATCGAGGAATACGTCGAAGAACCGGCGTGCGCGCCGCCGTGGATCGCGATCGATACGATCGTCATCGCGCTTCTGCTGATCGCTGCCGCAATCACGCGCTTCTGGAATCTGGGGCATCCGGCGGAGATCGTTTTCGATGAGGTCCATTTCGTCGCGCAAGGCCGCCATTACCTGCACGGCGAGTCGTTCCTCGATCCTCATCCGCCGCTTGCCAAGCTTGTAATCTCGCTCGGCATCCTCCTCTTCGGCGACGTTCCGTTTGGATGGCGGGTCGGCAACGCGACGATAGGCACGGCGCTGGTGGGAATCACGTATCTGCTGGGGCGCCGGCTGACGGGCTCGCGGCTGGTTGGTGCGATCGCCGGCGCGTGCATTCTTTGCGACGGACTGTACCTGGTCGATTCGCACTACGCCGTGATCGATATCGTCTATCTAACCTGCGCGGCGGTCGCATACCTGCTGTTTTTCAAATTCGCGGAGACGCCTGATGCGAACGCGCGCCGTCGCATCCTACCGTGGATCGGCCTGGCGCTGGGCTTGTGCCTGGCGAGCAAACTTTACATCCCGGCGATCACTTTCTTGTTGGTGGTCGGCTTTATCGTTTATGTGATCGCGAGAGATCGCCCGCAGGCCGCACCGCCTCCGCCGCCGGCCGCCGTGCCAGTCGAGTCAAAGAAGCCGATCGACTCCAAGGCGAAGAAGACAAAAGCGCCCGCGCCACTCTCACCGCCCTCAATCGACCTTTTCGATCAGACCTCGGCTATCTTCGTTGCGCTGATCTGTATTGTCCTCGGATTGCTCTTGTTCCTGAGCGGCGCTGACGCTGGATACATTCTGTTGACCGTTCTCGCAGTTCTGGCATTTCGCCTGGCAGAGATTTTCTGGCGCCGCCGCTCGACGCCATCCGCCGTCCAATCGATCCCGACACGGTCGCTGTC
Organism: uncultured delta proteobacterium; assembly: GCA_963711565.1. Lineage (GTDB taxonomy): Bacteria > Desulfobacterota > Binatia > Binatales > Binataceae > Binatus. The sequence continues at coordinate 1,268,896 of CAVQEQ010000004.1, forward strand.
CACCTTTCTCGATCCGATGACCGTCGGCGCAGTGGTGCTCGTTGGATCGGTCGCCTCGATTACGTATCTGGCGGTGTTCTTGCCGCATTACTGGCGCGTATGGGGAGGGGGCGGCATCTCCGATCTGTTCAAGTACTACAGCGACGTGATCTGGTACGAGAAGAGCGTCGCCTCCGCCACGCATCCGTACTCTTCGCGATGGTGGAGTTGGCCGCTGATGCTGCGTCCGATCGCGTACTGGCAAAACTTTCCCAAGACGGGCGACGTGCAGACAGTCTGGGGTGGCGGCAATCCGCTGCTATGGTGGGGCGCGCTGACCGCGATTACGATCACCGCCGTGCAGGCGCTCGAGCGCCCCAGCCTGACGCGCTCGTTCCTCGTCATCGGCTATCTCAGCTACCTGTTGATATGGGCGTGGATTGGCCGCACGCTGTTCCTCTACCATTACATGGCGTCGGTTTATTTCGGCTACCTGGCGTTGGCGATTTTGCTGGCCGAATGCTTCAAGGACCGCGCCGAGCCGTGGGAGCATCTCGCGCTGTTGCTGACGATGACGCCGGTGTTTTTTCTCGGATTGCCGCCGACGTGGGCGTGGCTCACGTTCATCGCGGTCGTCGGTGCGTACGGCTTTCTTCTGCTGCGGACTCCGTATGCGGGCCGGTACGTCGCCGGCGTGTTCGTAGTTACCGCGCTGATTCTGTTCGTGTACTACTTCCCGATTTGGGTCGGCATGCCGATCAGCCGCGAGGGATACTACGCGCGAATGTGGCTGCAATCCGGCGGGGTGCGCAATTGGATTTGATCGCGCGCCCGCATTCGTATCGCGTCCTCGCGCGATTGTTCCCCTTCCCTCGAGGGAAGGGGTTAGGGGTTAGGTTGCTCTCCGCATTTTTTCTCTGCGCGATGCTCGCCGTCATGTCCGCTCCTCGCCCGGCCGCCGCCGCCGATCAGAAAAACCTGCTGCTGAACGGCGACTTCGCCAAAGGCTCCGAGGATCAGCCGGATTCGTGGCGCACCGAGGCCTGGATTAACAGTCCCGATGCGTTCCAGACTCATTGGCATCAGTACACCGACAGGCCCAGCGAGATGGAGGTCAACAACCTGCAGGCCAATGACGGGCGCTGGATGCAACCGCTGACCGTGCCGCCGGGATGGTATCAGCTCAGCGTCGATGTCCGCACCGAAAATGTCGGCGCCAAGGAATCCGGCGCGTCGATGTCGGTCATGGAAGACGGCATCATGTCCGCCGATATTCACGGCACCACCGACTGGCAGCGCGTGACGCTCTATCTGAAGGTCGGCGGGCACGGCGCCGACATCGACGTGGCGTTGCGAGTCGGCGGATTCGGCAGCCTGAACACGGGCAAGGCATTTTTCAGAAATGCGTCGATGGTCGCGATTGACGCGCCGCCGCCTAACGCGACTCCCACCTACGACTTGAACGCGATTCGGCAGCAGGGCGCGCCGGCGCCGATCGGCTCGCCAATCTCGCTGGTGGTCACCTTCCTGGCGCTGGCGGGAGTCGCATGGGCCGGCTGGCGCATCTACGGTGACGAAGACTTTCGCATCTTCAATACATTCCGTGCCGCCCTGTCGGGGCACCCGAACAAGCGATGACGTCGGGCGTGGCGAACTCCAGCCGCGCGATTGCGCCCGACGATCGCCACCGGCAACTCGAAGCCGCGGTCTTTCTGATCCCGTTCATCACCTACGCCTACTTTTACCAGGGCGCTGACCAGAGCGTCGCGTGCCGCTTCGATCTGATGCGTTCGATCCTCGAGAAGGGCGCTCTATGGATCAACGATTTCTGCGGCTTCAACACCGCCGACATCATCACGTTTCACGGCCACATCTACTCCGTGAAGGCGCCCGGCACATCCTACACCGCACTCGTCCCATGGTGGATCTTCACACACCTGCTGAAGCCGATGATGGCGAATCACGAACCGCTCTACTGGGCGTTTGTAACCTACCTGACGACGGTGTTCACGACCGGCCTGCTGGTCGCGGTGATGTGCGTCGTCATGTTTCGCTTCGCGCGATTTCTCGGCGCGTCGGAGGGCCGCGCCGCCGGCATCGCACTGATTCTCGGTCTCGGGACGATCGCGTTTCCGTACGCGACCGAACTCACCGGCGAACCGGTCGCCGCAGTATGCGTTTTCACCGCGTTCTACTTGCTGGCGACGTTCGAGACGCGTCCGTCATTGATGCGCGGGCTAGCCGCCGGCTTCCTGGCGGGATGGGCGGTGCTGAACGATTACCCGGTTTTTCTGGTCGCAGCGGCGATCGGCATCTACGCCTTGTTCAAGCTGCGCGACTGGAAACATTTGGGGGCGTTCTCCGTCGGCGCCGCGATCACCGTTGCGATCATGCTCGCCTACAACTGGGGCGCCTTCGGCCATCCATTCTTTTTCAGCTACCAGGCGTTCAAGGCCGCGCCCGCCGAGAACCGTCAATTCCCGGAGCAAGCGGTCGGCTTCGTGGGCCTGACCTATCCGAAGATGCGGATTCTGTGGAACGTGCTGCTCGATCCGCAGCGCGGACTGCTCTTTTGCAACCCAGTCCTGTTGCTGTCAATCGTCGGCGTTTGTTATTTCGCGCGGCTGAAACAATGGCGCGCCGAGTTCGTCGTCACTGTTTATTCGTTCGTCGTGTTGATCCTGTTCAACGCCGCGTATGGCGAATCGATCGTATCGTGGGGAGGCGGCACCGCGACCGGTCCGCGTCAAATCGTTGCCTCGGTGCCGTTCATGGTCCTCGCGCTCGCGTTTCTCCCGGCCGCGTTCAACTGGCTGCTGGGCGCGATCGGCGCGCTGTCGGTCGCAATCATGTTGATGGCGACCTCGACCAATCCGCACTTCCCCTATGAGTACGACAACCCGGTGCGCGACTTCGCCCTGCAGCAATTCATGCGCGGCGAGTTCGCCGCCAACCGCGACGCCTTCTTTGGCGGCGGTGTGATCGTTCGCGATTCGGTCGCCTTCAACCTCGGCAAACTTGTAGGACTGCCCGGCCCGTTTCAGCTATGGCCGCTCGCTGTGCTTTGGATCTTCGGCGCCTTCGATCTATCGGAAACGCTCGGCCTATGGGGCGAGGGCGCCTCGCGACGCTTGACGCAAATCGCCACGACCGTCGGAATCGCGGCGCTGTTCCTGCTTTCGATGAATCAACGAGTCATGCAGCGATTCGTACAGAGCGGCAAGCATGGGCTGCTGGGCAGGTACTACGTCGGCGACCAATGCGGCGAGACCCCGCCGCATATCGTGCGCGTCGATCGGCAACTGGACTTCGATGAGATTTCCGAGATGGGTGCGATGCCCTTTCCGTCGTGCGACATCTGGCGCGGCCAGCTAATCGCGCCAAAGACGGGAGACTACGAGTTCGCGATCGACGTTGACGACTCAGGATGGGTCACGGTGGACGGCACTCCGGTGATTCACGACCCGGGCCCGGTCAACAAGTCTCACGACGCCGGCACGATCCACCTTACCCAGGGCCCTCATCGCATCGAGGTAGGCGAGCGCAACCTCGGCGGCGGCTCATACCTGCACCTATACTGGAAACTACCTGACACGTCCGACCAGCAAATCATCCCCGCCGAAGCACTAATCCCCGACCGCGCGGGTTCCTAACTCTAATCCCGCTCGGGCAACAGTCCTGCGCGCGTGACTTCGCGGCGTTCGCTTTTGTCCAGGGCTTCCGCGGCGCGCGAGAGTGGGAATGTTGCGTCGCACATTTCTAGGTAGGGCAGGCGGTCGATGTTTGCGGCGAGGAAGTCCAGTGATTTTTTCAGGTAGTGCGGCGGGTAGGTCGCCACGCCGATAATTTCCAGCGACTTGAACGTGATCACTGACGGCGGTAGCTGGACCGTCAATCCGCCCGAGATGTTGCCGACTTCGATGACGCGGCCGCCGACGCGCACCATCCGGAGCGCTTCGCTGAATGCCTCGGGCACGCCGGCTACCTCCAGCACCACGTCAGGCTGCCCGCCGCATAGCTCGCGCACCCGCTTGTCGCGAGCTTCGGAGTCGGCGTGGTCGCGCATATCGACGGTCTCGTCGGCGCCGAATCGGCGCGCCTCGCGCAGCCTTAAATCGACGCCATCGACTGCGATCACGCGCGCGCCGCGAGCTTTGGCGATCGCCATCGCATGCAGGCCGAGGCCTCCGGCGCCGAGGATCACGATCGTTTCGCCGTACGACAGCCGCGCTCGATCGAGACTCCAGAAGACTTGCGACATCGCGCAATTCGCCGACGACGCCACCAGGTCGGGCACGTTGTCAGGGACGCGATAGAAGTGTTGGTCCGGCTTTACGACGTAGTGAGTCGCGAAGGTTGCTGTGAAGTGCGGGGGCTCATCAGGATGCCGCGCGCCGACGACCTTCGCCGTGCACGCCGCATGATTCCCGCTGACGCAATTCACGCATCGATTGCAGACGGTGTAGTAAACCGGAGCGATTCGATCGCCTTCCCTGACTGGCACTCCCGCCCAGTCCGCGCGCACGCCCGCGCCGAGCGCCGCGATGCGCCCGCTCATCTCATGCCCCGGCATCACGCCGCGCCGCCCGAACTCGCCCTTCCACATATGGACTTCGGAACCGCATACGTTGGTCTGCGTGACCGCCGCGACCAGACCGCCGGCTGCGGGCGGCGGCACGTCGTATTCGTGGAATTCGATTTTGTGTGCGGTGGGGATGTAGGCGACGCGACCTTTCATGGCATGGCCTCCAGAGCGCAACGAAAAGGGATGATGGCCCCGGTTTCATCCCGGACGGAAAAAATGTCAAGCCGCGCGAATCTCCCCCTACTGCGGAGGAGGCGCCGGCAGATTGAGGTTGCCGCCAAGCGAAAATCCGTGCAGCGAAGTCGGCGCTTCGCGTTGCGCTGACGTTTTGTCTATCGAGGTCGGCGGCCTGCGCGGCGGCGCCGACGATTGTGCGGTCACCGGCGCAGCTGGCACTGGCGTGTTGGCGGGCTTTGCGAATACCGGGCGATGGGTCTTCTTCGCTTCGACCAGCACCTCGCGCAGCAGATTCGATTCCTGGATTCCGTGCGATACGCAATCGACATCGGTGGCCGGATGCAACGGGACCTTGACCGACGAGTTGAAGGTCGCGCGCACCTCGACGAGAGTCGCCTCCGTGCCGCGCGGCCGCACCAGGAAGTTGTACACCGACGATGAATCCAGCTCCGGCTCGGCGGTGTAGGAGCCCGCGACACTCCTTACCTTTCCGCAATCGGCGTCGTGAAGCGTGAAGCGCGGACCGGCGGCTTCGATGATTCCGTTGGTCATGTCCTGCGCCTGCACGTGGAACGAATTTTCGGTAACGACCGCATTCACCGCGTCCCACGCCAGATCGTACGGCAGCGGAATCACAACTTCCTGCTTCTCGTCAGGCGGCGGCTGCGTAACAGGAGGATAGAGGCATCCAACGGCAATCAGCGCCGCAACCAGCCCCAAAATCGAAATTCTCACCCCACGCATTGCCTATTCACCGTCGCGTCGCGGCCGCATGATAGTAGAAGCGGACTGCGGCGCGTCCAAGTTTTCCATACTCGCCCGTGCGGATGCCATCGCCTTCGCGCCATTCCCCCTTGCACGAAACTTTATGATAATCTCGGCGTCGTTCGGGACCCGCCCGCCAAGGTGGCCCCGCGGAAGGTATTTGCCATGTCGGGTCATTCGAAATGGAGTTCGATCAAGCACAAGAAGGCGATCACCGACTCCAAACGCGGCCGCGTCTTCACCAAGATGATCAAGGAAATCACGATCGCGGCGCGGCTCGGCGGCGGAGACATCAATTCCAACCCGCGCCTGCGCACGGCGGTGACCGTCGCCAAGAAGCAATCGATGCCCAACGATAATATCGATCGCGCGATCAAGAAGGGCACCGGCGAAATCGCGGGCGCGTCGCTCGAGGAGATCACCTACGAAGGCTACGGCCCCGGCGGTGTCGCGATAATGGTCGATGTGCTGTCGGACAATCGAAATCGCACTGTCGCGGAGTTGCGCTTCGTCTTCTCGCGGCGCGGCGGGAACCTGGGTGAAGTCGGATGCGTGGGCTGGATGTTCAAAAAGCGCGGCGTGATTGGAATCGAGAAATCCGCCATCGAGGAGGACAAGCTGCTCGAACTCGCGCTCGATGCCGGCGCCGACGACGTGACCAGCGACGGCGAGACTTTCCAGGTCCTCACTTCACCTGACAAGCTCAACGCGGTGCGCGACGCGCTCGAAAAAGCAGGCCTCGCGATCGCGCATTCGGAACAGACGCGGATTCCTGAAAATACGGTGGCGGTTTCCGGCCATGCGGCCGAGCAGGTGCTGAAGCTGATGGAAGAACTCGAGGATCACGACGACGTGCAGAACGTCGCCGCCAACTTCGATATCAGCGACGAAGAGATGGCGCAGTTCTCGGCGGCGTAACGTCGCGCGGGCACTGCCGCGGAGGTGGGGTATGCGGATACTCGGGGTGGATCCCGGGAGTGCGGTATGCGGTTACGGCGTCGTCGAAGGCCCGGACGGCGGCGGACGCTACGTGACGGCGGGCACTATTCGATGCGCTTCGCTCGCGCCGGGGCCGATGCGCCTCCGGCGGATTCACGAAAATCTCCTCGCCATCATCGACGAGTTCTCGCCCACAGCACTGAGCCTCGAGCGTCACTTCGTCGCCGCCAACGTGCAGAGTGCGTTTCGCCTCGGCGAGGCGCGCGCGATGGCAATGCTGGCGGCGGCGGAGCGTGGCCTCGCGATGTACGAATATCCGCCGAACGAAGTTAAGCTCTGCGTCGCCGGCCACGGACACGCCGACAAGGCGCAGGTGAAATACATGGTGCGCAAGACCTTGAAACTCGATCCGGCGATCGAACTCGCCGACGACGCAGCGGACGCGCTCGCGATTGCGCTGTGCCATCTCGGCCGCGGCCGCATGCCCAACCTGGTCGAGGCGATCGAGCGCATTCGCCCCGCTGTGTCGCGCCGCAAGCCCCGGATGGTGCCGCAATGATCGCATCGCTGTCAGGGGCGCTGATTGTTCGCGACGCGGGGCGTATCGTCGTCGAGACGGGAGGCGTCGGCTACGAAGTGCTGATCCCGCTCAGCACCTACTATCGATTGCCGCAACTCGGCGAGCGGGTAGCGCTCGAAATTCGGCAGGTCGTCCGCGAGGACGCGCTGATGCTTTACGGATTTTCCAGCGCGACCGAGAAACGCGCCTTCGACCTGCTGATGAGCGTGCAGCATGTCGGCCCGAAACTCGCGCTCGCGATCCTGTCGGTGCTCGCGCCCGAAGAGTTGGTCGCCGCAATTGGGAAGGGCGACGTCGAGCGAATCGACGCAGTGCCCGGCGTCGGTCCCAAGGTCGCCGAGCGCGTCGTGCGCGAGCTGCGGGACAAAGTCGCCGACTTGAAGATGGCGGCGCCGTCAACCAGCGCGTCGAACGGTCATCTGCGCCCGGTGCCCGACGGCAACGGACGCCCCGCGGGTCCGGCCGACGAAGCAATTTCCGCGCTGGTGAATCTCGGCATGAAGCCGATCGAAGCGAAGCGCACGGTTGACGCGGTCATTGCGGCAGACGCGGGCGCCGCGGAAAATTCGGAAGTTCTGATTCGCAAATCATTGGCGGTGCTGCTTGTTGAAAAGTAAGCCTGGCGAGAATTCTTATCCCGATCCCGCTTCCGCCGACGAAGGCCGACTCGCTTCGCGCATCGGGCACGAGGATGAGCGCAGGCTGGATCTCGCGCTGCGTCCGCGCAAGCTCGACGAGTTCATCGGCCAGGTGCGTAACAAGAAAATTCTTGCCATGTCGATCGATGCGGCCCGCGGGCGCGCCGAAGTGCTGGATCACGTGCTGTTCTCGGGACCACCCGGACTCGGCAAGACCTCGCTCGCACACATCATCGCGCGCGAGCTCGGCGTCAACCTCCATATCACCTCTGGCCCGGCGATCGAGCGCGCCGCCGACCTCGCCGCAATTGTGAACCATCTCGAAGAGCACGACGTGCTGTTCATCGACGAAATTCATCGTCTGCAACGTGCAATCGAAGAACGGCTTTATTCCGCAATGGAAGACTTCGAGTTTCACATCGTGATGGGCGAGGGGATGGGCGCGCGCACGATGAAGCTGTCGGTTAAACCGTTTACTCTGGTCGGCGCGACGACGCGTTCGGGCCTGCTGAGCTCGCCGCTGCGCGACCGCTTCGGCCAGCATTTCCATCTGGACTTTTACGATCACGCCGAACTGAGCGAGATAGTGCGCCGCTCGGCAGCGCTGCTAAACGTCGCGATCGACGAAACAGGTGCAATGGAACTGGCGTCGCGGTCGCGCGGGACGCCACGAATCGCCAACCGCTTGCTACGCCGCGTGCGCGACTTCGCGCAGGTCAACGAAGCGTCCATCGTCACGCGCGAGATCGCGCTCGCCGCGTTGGAACTGCTCGAAATCGACACGGCCGGCTTCGACAAGATGGACCGCGCGATTCTCGGCGCGATCATCGACAAGTTCGACGGCGGACCGGTCGGGGTCGAGAGCCTGGCCGCGGCGGTGGGCGAGGAATCCGACACTATCGAGGAAGTTTACGAGCCGTATCTGTTGCAAGAAGGATTTCTCGCGCGCACCTCGCGCGGCCGCGTCGCCACGCAGCGCGCCTACACGCATCTCGGACGCACGCGCCGCGGCACTTTGCTTTAACGATTACTTCAATGGCGAAGATTTACGTTTTGCAGCATCACCCGGTCGAGAGTCTCGGCACTATCGCCGACGCGCTCGAAGGCGCCGCGCTCGCATGGCAGTACGTGCACGTCAACGACGGCCAGCCTGTGCCGGCGAGCATGAAGGGCGCGGGCGGATTGATCGTGATGGGCGGGCCGATGGGCGTCCATCAGACCGACCGCTATCCGTGGCTGCGCGACGAGATGCGACTGATAGAGGACGCGACGAAGCTGAATCTCCCGGTGCTGGGCGTATGCCTCGGCGCCCAGATTCTCGCGGCGGCGCTCGGCGCGAAGGTCGATCGTAATCCCAACGGCAAAGAAATCGGATGGCATCCGATCCGGTTGCACGATTCGTCCAAGGACGATCGCCTGATGCGTGATTTGCCGGCGACGATGACGCCGTTCCACTGGCACGGCGATATCTTCAATCTGCCACCGGGCGCGGTTTCGCTCGCGTCGTCAGACAAGACTCCATGCCAGGCATTCCGCCACGGCGACAAGGTCTATGGCTTCCAGTTTCATTTCGAGGTGACGCGGGAGAGCGTATCGGCGATGGCCGAGGCATTCGCGAAAGAGTTAGTGCGCGAGAGAATTCCGGCAGATCGAATGATTGCTCAAGCTGCGGACTTCATCGCGCCACTCGCGAAGCTTTCAGACACAGTCTTCTCGCGCTGGGCGTCCCCAATCCAAGGCATGTCCTAAGTCAAACTTAGCGGCTTACCGCTGCGCTCCATCTCCAACAACTTGCGCTTGCGATCAAGCCCCCATCGGTAGCCGCCTAGATGACCGGACGCGCGAATCGCGCGATGACAGGGAATGATAATCGACACCGGATTGGCGCCGTTGGCGGTGCCGACGGCGCGGATGGCGCGCGGCCGTCCGATTCGTCGCGCGATTTCGGAATACGAGCGCGTTTCGCCAGCGGGAATCGCGCGAAGTTGGTCCCATACCGCAAACTGAAAGGGAGTCCCGCGGATGTCCATCGGCGGCGTGGGCATCTTCGAGCGGCCTGCTACGTAGTCCGCGAGCGCGTCGGCCCAAAGGCCGACGCGCGAGTCCTCGCGACGCTTCGGGTCAGCGACCCGAATCGTCGCGCGCGGGTAGTCGCCGCGCAGCGCGGCGACCAGCGTCCGATCTGCTTCGCCCATCGCGGCGAAGCAGATTCCGCTACGGGTGCCCGCTACCAGCAGGCGCCCGAGCGTCGAGGCGACAATCGCGTACGCGATTGTCGCCCCGTCACCACCGGAGCCGTACGAACAATCTTTGGTACTGTAATTTCGGGTTTTCATCCGGCATCCTCGGAACATACAACCCCGCGTCCCGGTTAATGTGATATGAAACCGAATATCAAGGCGCTCGGAATTTCTGCTTCGATCGTCGCCAGCTTGATTTTCGCTATCGCACTAGCGGCGGAGGTCTCAGGGCCGCCTGCTACTGACCTGAAACTGGCGCCGGATCTTTCCTTCACCGACGATTCGAGCCCGAATTTCCCCATCGCGGGGAAGAATCTTTCCGACGCTTCGGTCGCCGCCGACCATGCGACCGTTATCTTCTTTGGCACCGCCAACTGCTGGAACACCGCGCGCGAGGCCGAACGCCTGGTGCAGCTCTATCCGCGATATAAGGACAAGATTCGCTTCGTCGTCGTCGATTTGCGAAGTCCGTCGATCGCGCAGCGCGCTTTGATCGCACGCTACTACCAGGGTTACATCCCGACGATTGCCGTGATCGACAGCACCGGCAAGGTCCTTTACGACCGCGCGGGCGAGACGGCAAGCGAGCGGGGTGACACGAGCAATCTGCAGAAGCTGCTCGATTCCGCGCACTAGGAAGAATCCGGAATTCTTCGATTCGCTCTAGAATGACACAAGGAAGGAACTTGAGAGCGAAAGGTTGTCCTCAACATTTCGCGCTTATCATTGGGTGCAGGGGTCACCCCTGCCCAGGGAAGCGTGAAACCCACGGTGGGTTTCACATGCGATGACGTTCTTCGGTTCTACCCCTTCGGCAGCTTGAGGACTCGTTCGCCGATGATATTGTGCTGAATTTCGCTCGAGCCCGCCGCGATCGTCAGTCCGCGCGCCGCGAGCGTGCGATGCATCCAGCGGCCGCCTTCGACTGCGCCCGCGCTGCCGCCTTCGACGTTGGCGAACGAACCGAGCATCTCGTCGGCGAACATCGCAACTCGCAGGTTGAGCTCGGTGGCGAACAGCTTGCCGAATGAACTTTCAGCGCCCGGCACTTTGCCTCTGAGCTGCGCCGACAGCGAGCGATAGCGCGACAAGCGCAGGCATCGCGCCTCGACTGCGAACTGCGCGAGCTTCTGCCGCACGTACGGATGCTTCCACGCGGGCCCGCCCTGGAAATCGACTTTCTTCGCGAGGTCCAGCAACTCGCCGATCGTGCGTTCCACCGGATGCCGCGTGCCGCCCGAGACGCGCTCGTACATCAGCGTCGCGATCGACACCTGCCATCCCGCGTTCAGATCGCCGACGAGGTTTTCTTTCGGCACGCGCACGTTGTCGTAGAAGACCTCGTTGAATCCGGCGTCGCCGGTGATCTGAACGAGAGGCCGCACCGTAATTCCGGGGCTATGCATATCGACGAGCAGGTACGAGATTCCCTTGTGCTTCGGCGCCGCGGGATCGGTGCGCACCAGCAGCACCTGCCAGTCCGCGCGATGCGCCAAACTGGTCCACACTTTCTGCCCGTTGATCACGAAGGTGTCGCCGTCGAGTACGGCGCGCGTCTGCAGGCCCGCGAGGTCGGAGCCCGCGCCGGGTTCGGAGTAACCCTGGCACCAGATTTCCTCACCGGTCAGCATCTTGAGCAGGTAGCGCCTTTTCTGCTGCTCGGTGCCGAGATGCATGATCGTCGGCCCGATTCGATCGATCGCGAGCTGGTTGGCGCCGTAGAGCGGCAGTCCGAGACGCAGCACTTCGTCCTGGTAGATAGACTGATCGATCATGTTCGCGCCGCCGCCGCCCCATTCCTTGGGCCAGTGCAGCGCAACGTAGCCGGCCTTGTAGAGCCGGCGATGGTAGTCGAGCAGTTGCGCCCAGCGGCCGTCGTCGCGCACGTCGAGCAGGCTCGCAGTCGAGCCGCCGAGACCCTCGCCCTTGCTCCCGAAAGCTGCGGCGGAGTTCTTCTGGAGCCATCCCGCAATCTCAGCGCGAAATTTTTCCTGTTCCGGCGTGTAGGTAAAATCCATCGGCTGCTCCGCGTGATTGCTCGCCGCGAGTATAGCGCGGTCGAAGCACAGGCGTTAACGGCGGAGCGAAGGTTGATCGTGAGATATATCCGTGGTAGATACCAATCATGAAACGTGAGATCGCCAAAGTCTTTAAGACGGGCCGGAGCCAGGCGGTTCGGATTCCTAAGCGATTCAGGTTCGCCACAGACGAGGTTCTGATCGAGCGTGACGGGGAAAAGGTGATTCTCACACCCCGTCCTCGCTCATGGAAGGAATACTTCGCGACCGCGCCGCGGTTGCCCGCTGACTTCCCCAGACGTATCCGCGATCGCCGTCCCGAGAAAGTTGAGCCGCTCTAATTGCCGCGAGTGATGCTCGACAGCGATGTGTGTATCGACGTGATGCGCGGCCGGTCGCCTTCGATACGCGCGCGCCTCGAACGCATGAGTCCTGAAGAAGTTGCGGTTTCCTCCGTTGTCGCAGGCGAATTGTGGACCGGCGTGTCGAAATCAACGCAACCCGAGCGCTCGAGAAGTGCGATCAACGCATTTTTAGCGTATGTCTCAGTTCTCGATTGGCCAGCCGAGTTAGCCCCAAGCTACGGTGAGCTCAGAGCGCAACTGGAGAGTTCCGGTCGGTCTATCGGTGCAATGGATCTGTTGATCGCCGCGCACGCGATCCACGAAAAGGCGATCTTCGTTACGCGCAATCTGTCCGAATTCCGTCGAATCAGTAATCTAAAGATAGAGAGCTGGTGATGCCATTCCTCAATACTGGCATCACGAATCCTCTGGTATAGATTGCTTGTAGTCACAATCTGAACTACAGTAGCTGCGTTGCCTAAGCGCGCCATCAAGCTTGGCCACGATGCGGTTCGTCAGTTTGCGGCGCTCAGTGCCGCCGAACGCTCGCGGCTGGCGGCGGCCATGCAGGCCGCGCTCGGCGAAGATGACGCCAACATTGAAAACAAGAACCGCTTTCGCTTGCGGCGGCCGTCTGGGCAGTTCGAATTTGAGTTCCGCGACGGCAACTTGCGTGTCTTCTATCGCGTCGGAGATCGGGAGGTGCTGGTTGATGCCATCGGACGTAAGCGGGGCAATCAGCTTTTCATCGGCGGCAGAAGGGTGACCCTATGAAGATTGAGAACATTCGCGAGGTCAAAACGCGGTTCAGCCGCTACGTCAAGGAGCTGCCCAAAAGCGGCTCGGTCCTGATCACGAAGAACGGGCGACCGTGCGCGGCGCTGGTGCCTGTTACCGAAGACACCGATCTTGAAGCGCTCGCGCTCTCTCAGAACAAGAGCTTCTGGAAGATAATCGACGACGCGATCGAGCGTGGGAGAAAAAAGGGCTTCGTCAGTTTAGCAAGTCTCCTGGACGCCGCGCCGCGACTGCCCGCCGATTTTCCTAAACGGATTCGAGATCGAAGGCCTGAAAGAGTGAAGCCGCTCTGACCGCGCGCCGATACTGGCATCACGAATCCTTTGCTATATGATGTCGAGATACTGCGCGCGCGGGCGCGCCATCATTAACACACGAGGCAAATTGCGACTCCGATGGCATACGAGCACATCAAGGTTCCCAGCAACGGCGAGAAGATCACTCTTGGCGCCAATCACACTCTGAAAGTTCCCGACCGCCCGATCATTCCGTTTATCGAAGGCGACGGCACCGGACCCGACATCTGGCGCGCGTCACAGTACGTCTTCGACAATGCGGTCAAGAAAATTTACGGCGGCAAGCGCCAGATCGCCTGGATGGAAGTATTCGCGGGCGAGAAACCGTTCAACCAGTGGAAGAATTGGCTGCCCGACGAAACCGTCGAGGCGTTCCGCGAATTCCTCGTCGGCATCAAGGGGCCGCTGACGACGCCGATCGGCGGCGGCATCCGATCGCTCAACGTAGCGCTGCGCCAGATGCTCGATCTCTACGTATGCCTGCGGCCGGTGCGCTACTTCGCGGGCGTGCCGAGTCCGGTCAAGCATCCGGAGAAACTCGACGTCGTGATCTTCCGCGAGAACACCGAAGACATCTATGCGGGAATCGAATGGCCGGCGGAGTCGCCCGAGGCAAAGAAGCTGATCAAGTTCTTGCAAGACGAAATGGGCGTCCAGAAAATCCGCTTTCCCAACACGTCGGGAATCGGTATCAAGCCGGTTTCGCGTGAAGGCAGCGAACGGCTCATCCGCGCCGCGCTCGACTATGCGATTAAGCACAAGCGCAAGAGCGTGACCTTCGTGCACAAGGGCAATATCATGAAGTTCACCGAGGGCGCGTTCCGCGATTGGGGCTACGAACTCGTCCGCCGCGAGTACAAGGGCAAGGCCGTTGGATGGGACGATTGCAACGGCAAGCCGCCCGCCGGCGAGCTGCTGGTCAAGGATGCGATCGCGGATATCACTCTGCAGCAGGTGCTGACGCGGCCCGACGAATTCGACGTCGTCGCCACGATGAATCTCAACGGCGACTACATCTCGGACGCGCTGGCGGCGCAGGTCGGCGGCATCGGAATCGCTCCTGGAGCCAACATCAACTACCTTACAGGTCACGCGATCTTCGAGGCGACGCATGGCACCGCGCCCAAGTACGCCAACCAGGACAAGGTGAATCCGGGCTCGGTCATTTTGTCGGGCGTGCTGATGTTCGAGCACATGGGATGGCAGGAAGTTGCCGACGGCATTATCCGCGGCCTCGAAAAGACGATCGGCAAGAAAGAAGTGACTTACGACTTCGAGCGGCTGATGACAGGGGCGAAGCTGCTGAAGTGCTCGGAGTTCGGCAAAGCGATCGTCGACAATATCTGAGCCGCGATCCCTTTAATCCGGTTCCCCTTCCCGCGCGGGAAGGGGATTAGGGGTTAGGTTGCAGGATGATCTGATCCGCGCACCACTGCCCGGTCTCGATTGCCGACTCGAAATGCGGCAAGCCCATGTAGTCGCCCGCCAGCAGGACGCGCCGCGAGGACGGCCGCGACTTGCGGTATTCCGCGAGGTCGCGGCTGCGGCCTACCGGTGACTTGGGCAGCGCAATGGGCAATCGCATGATTTCCGCGAAGCGCTTCGTCGCCGTAGCGCCTGGGAAGAATCGCTCGATGTCCGGCAACACCTTTGCGACGATCTCGTCGTCCGATAGATCCATCAACGCGGCCGCTGCTCGGGTCTTGACGAACAGGTTCAGCATCTCACCGTCCGGCACGCGCGTTATATCCTTGGCCGACTCGAGCGTAGCCGACGCGACCAATTGACGGTCTGGGCGCGGGACCAGAAATCCCCAAACATCCTTCAGCCCCGGTTCATCGCGCCAATGGCGGCTGGTGGCGAGACCAATCTTGACCCCCTGTGCGTACTCGGTCGCCATCAGCCGGCGTTCAACCTCGTCGCCGCCGCGATACAGCCGCGCCGCAATCGGCGCAGTTGCCGCGAGCACGACCTGATCCGCACGCAACTGCTCGCCCGATAGCTGAACGACAGCGCCGTCGTCGTGAACCTCGATAGATTGCACCGGCGATTCCAGCTTGACGTTGACCTTCGAGGCGAGAGTCTCCGGCAACGAACCCATCCCGCGCACGAGAGTCATCTCTTTGCTGCGGCCGTTGTCGGTGAGAGCCAGCGTTGCCAGCGTCGCCGCGCGCGACGTTTCTTCGATATCGCAGAGCAAGCCTCCCGAGACGAGCGGCTCGACCAGATAATCGGCGGCGCGGCCCATCCGTGGCGCACACCACGTGGCCGTGTCCTCGTCGTCGTATTCGGCCCACGCCGCGTAGTTATCGACGGGCGGCCAGTGCAGTTTCGTCGTATGCCAGATGAAGCGGGCGAGGTCGGGCAGGCTGACCAGTCCCGAGGTCAGCGCATATATCGGGAACATCGCGCCCGACGGCATCCGGCGCGGGCGGCCATCTTTGACGATCGCCATCCACGGGCTCGTTGGCCTCAGCTCCGCCTCGAGCCCCAGCTCCTTCACGAGGCCGAGGGCGTTGCGATAAGTGCTGGTGATCAGCTGCGCGCCGCGCTCGATTTTGTAACCGTCGCGCGAGTCGGTGCCGACCCGGCCGCCGACGCGGTCGTTCGCTTCGAGCACCGTCACGTCAACTCCCGCCTTTCGCAGTCGATACGCGGCGGCGAGTCCGGCCATCCCCGCGCCAACGACGATTACCCTTTTGTTCGCCATGTGAATCTCGCGGGCGAAGCTAGCAGAGGTTGTTGTCGAGGGCTAATCGAGCAGGCTCTCAAGATTCGCCGAAGTTGGTCGCGATGATAAGCGAGCAGAGTGCTTCTTCGACGAAGTCGATGACGGATATTCCGAATCGGCCCCGCGGATTCGCCGCGAAGAAGTCTGCGACCGCCGGGTTGATGCGATCGGACACGAAGGTTATGTCGGGAAGCCCGCGCAAGCCGGGTTTGTAGCCGCTTGTGAAGTTCAGGTAGAGCGCATCATCGCGCGCGGCTGCGGCCTCCCGGTAGTGACGTTTAATCGCGGCAATCTTCGCCGACGTGTCCGGCACGATGTAGTCGTCCTGGATTCTGAGGTTTGCTTCACCGTCTATCGTGAACGTCGCATTGACCGGCCAGTTTGTGGCGTCGATGCCTTTCGGGGAGTTTGTCGTCGGAAACTGCCGCAGCAGGACGATCTTTGCCGCGGCTTCCTTCAGGGTCGGAATCTTCCCACCCAGGTGCCACCTGTTAGGATCTTTCGCGACGTACCAGTCGAAGGTCTCTTCAAATAAGCGAGTGCTTCGCGCGGGCGCGGTTTCCTGCTTGACACTCATGATGATGCATTCGGTGGCGTTCTCGGACAGGAAGCTCGTGCAGGCTGTCAGGACGTTCCTCAAAGTTCAGCAGCTGAGAGACGCGTCCATGGTAGATCTTGAACAAGTTGTCAACGTTACGGCATCGGATGTCGAGGTAGCGGACTCCGATCGCGAGCTGTTCGGCAATCGCCAGGTTCTGGCACCTGGATGTTCCGCGCAACGGCTCGTGCAACGCACCCGAGTCGTGGGAGCCGGGAATCGACAACGCCGAGAGAAGCGTGCCGCCATCGAGCGCTCCCATCCAGCCGCGACCGGTATAGGAGGGCGCCATCCGGACGTCGGGAGCGCTAGTACGGCCTATCGCCGTTGATCGTTATCCGCTCCATCCGGCGGTTGGCCGTCTTGTTGTCGGCGACCACTCGATGCTGCGTGCAGCGGTTGTCCCACATCGCGACCGAGTTGGCGCGCCATCGGAAGCGGCAACTGAAATCCGGGGTCGTCATATGATGGTAGAGAAAAGAGAGCAGCGCCGTGCTCTCGGCCGGCTTCATGTCCTTGATGTGAGAGGTGAAGGTCGTGTTGACGAACAATCCCTTGCGGCCGGTCTCGGGATGCGTGCGGACCACGGGATGCTCCGCAGACATCACGGGCGGCGGCTGTCGTCCGGTGCCTGCGGTGTCGTAGCTTGGGCGTGAGAAGCTTCGAACAGTGTCGTGCACCGCGACGAGGTCCGAGAGCATCCGCTGCATCTTGTCTGACAGCGCATCGTAGGCCGCGTACATGCTCGCCCACATCGTGTCGCCGCCGAACTCGGGCGCCTCGACGCATCGCAGCACCGAGCCGAGCGGAGGTTCCTGCACGAACGTCACATCGCTGTGCCAGTTCTCCGCCAGGTACGGACTCTGCGCGTTGCTGTAGAGCAGGATGAACTCGGGATGTCCTTCATTCTTGAGCGGCTGGAGGAAGGGATGAATCTGCAGCGTGCCGAAGCGGCTTCCGAACGCCTTTTGCTGGTCGCGCGTGATCTCCTGGTCGCGGAAGAAGAGAACCTGGTGCTCGAGGAATGCAGCGCGCACTTCCTGGAACGCGTCTTCGTTGACGTCGCCGAGGTGAAAGTCGCTGACCTCTGCCCCGAGCGCGCCCGCAACCGGATTGACAGTGATGTGCTTGAAACTCGTCATCGCAATATCTCCCCGGCCAACATATAAGACCGCGCCGACGCGGGCCACACCGCCCGGGAAGGTTATTGGCTGCGGTCCCCCCACGGCTTAGACTCTGATGCGGGGAGGAGCGGCAATGTTCGTCCGAATTCCAGCGTTGACGCTTACGGCTGCGCTCGCGGTGGCACTGGCGCTATCGGTGCCCGCTCGCGCGCAGGATATGAAAGGCATGGACATGAGCGGCCATGATATGTCGGACATGTCGATGTCGGGCGATTCGATGATGGATCACGACGTGCACATGGACAACGGCAATATGAAAAATATGGCGCTGCACATGGCGTTCACCGACCTGCGGCCCGCCAACGATGCCGACAAGGCGCGCGCCGCGGTGCTGGTGACCGATCTTCAGCATGCGCTGGCCAAGTACAAGGACTATCACGTCGCCGAGGCCGATGGCTTCAAACCCTTTCATCCTGAGCTTAAACAGCAGAAGGTCGTGCACTTCACCAAGAACTGGTACGGCCTCAAAGCCATGTTCACGTTCAACACGACCGAGCCAACGTCGCTGCTCTACGAGCGCACACCGGACGGCGGGTACAAATTGATCGGCGCGATGTACACCGATCGCAAGGACGCCACCCTGGATCAGCTGAACCAGCGAGTCCCACTGAGCGTCGCGCGATGGCATCGGCACATCAACTTCTGTTTTCCGCCGAAAGGCGCCGACATGAAGACTGCCGATTGGACGAAGTTCGGCATGGGGTCGATCGCCACCAAGGAAGCCTGCGACGCTGTCGGCGGCCGCTTCTATCCGCAAATATTCGGCTGGATGGTTCACGTCTATCCGTGGGAGACCAACCCGCAACTCGTGTGGGCGCACTAACAACTGGTGACGCCGTCCGTCGAATTGCTCGAGGTCCGAAAATCGTACGGCGGCTACGCGGCCGTTGACGGCATCTCGTTCGCAATTCCGCCGGCGCATATATTCGGCCTGCTCGGACCTAACGGTGCGGGCAAGACCAGCACGATCCGCATGATGATCGGGATCACGTCGCCCGATTCCGGAATCGTGAGGCTGTTCGGCGAGCCGCTGCGCCGTCGCGCGCTGCGCCGGGTCGGCTATCTGCCGGAAGAGCGCGGCCTGTACCGTCGGATGACGGTCGGAGCCAACTTCGTTTTTCTCGGACAGCTCGCGGGTCTGTCGATCGCCACGGCGAAGGAACGGATCGACAGGTGGACGAGGCGGCTCGAGATTGCGGATTGGGTCGATCGGCGCGTCGAGGAGTTGTCGAAGGGGATGCAGCAGAAAATCCAGTTCATCGCGGCGCTGCTGCACGACCCCGACTTGATCGTGATGGACGAGCCGTTCGCCGGCCTCGATCCCGTCAACACGATGCAGCTCAAGGACGTGCTGGTCGGCCTGCGCGCGGCGGGGAAATCGATCCTGTTTTCGACGCATCGGATGGACCAGGTGGAGAAGCTGTGCGACTCGATCTGTCTGATCAATCGCGGCAAGGCGGTGCTGCAGGGGAGCTTGAGCGAAGTGAAAAACGGCAACGGCCGCCGCTTTGTGCAGATCGATTACGAAGGCGACGGCGCGTGCCTGGCCGGCAATCCGCTGATCGATTCGTTGAATGACTACGGCAATCACGCCGAGCTGCGCCTGAAGCCGGGCGCCGACTCGCAGGTACTGCTGGAGACCGCGATGCGGCAGTTACGCGTGCTCCGCTTCCAGGTGATGGACCCGTCGCTCGAACAGATCTTTATCGAACGAGTCTCAGGCAAAGATGACTGACTTCTCGGTCAAAAAAGTCTGGATTATTGCGAAGCGTGAATACCTCGAGCGGGTGAGGACACGATCGTTCCTGCTCTCGACTTTCGTCACTCCGCTGCTGATGGGAGCGTTTCTGGTCCTGCCCACCGTGATCAGCGAATCCGCAGCCCGCAACATCATGCGCGACAGCGAGCGACCGGCGCGAGTCGTGATAGCGTCGGACAATCGCGCGTTGGCGGAATTGGTGAGCGGCGAATTAATCCGCCAGAAGGGCACGCGCTACGAGCCATCCGTCGTATCGCCAACGTCGACGGGCGAGCGCGAGCGGCTCGACAAGCAACTCAATGACAGCGACATCGAGGGCTATGTGTGGCTCGACGGCCCGGCGATCGCTTCGCGCCAGGTGGTTTTCTCGACGCGCCGGATAAGCGATTTCATTCTCCAGCACCGGCTCAGTGACGCCTTGTCGTACGCATTCGCCGCGCAGCGCATGGTGCAGCAGGGCAACAGCACCGGTGACGTGGCCGCAACGCTGGAGCCTGTGACCCTGACCGCGGTTCGTGCGGGCAATACGTCGGCGATGTACAACGAGCTGCGCGGCGCCATAGTCGTGTTCATCCTGATGTTCGTGATGCTGTTCTCGCTGCTGTCGTACGGCGTGATGGTGATGCGTTCGGTCATGGAGGAAAAGAGCTCGCGCATCACCGAGGTACTGATGTGCGCAGCGAGCGCGCCGGAACTGATGTCCGGGAAGATTCTCGGCACCGGCAGCGTCGGCCTGACGCAGATCGGAGTATGGCTTTCGCTCGCGGGGTTCGGCGCGTCGCGCAGCCTGTTCCTGCGCACCACGATGGCAGCGCTCGAACGTCGGGCCGTCGCTGATAATTTATTTCGTCATCTTCTACACGCTGGGCTACCTGCTTTACAGCGCGATTTTCGCCGGCGTCGGCGCGATCTTCAATTCGATCGACGAAGCGCAGCAGTGGAACTTCGTGGTCATCCTGCCGTTGATCGCCGCGTCGGCGATGATTCTGCCGGTGGCGACCTCGTCGGATTCGATGCTCTCGGTGGCGGGTTCGCTGTTTCCGTTCTGCTCGCCGATCCTGATGTTCGAGCGGCTCGCGGTTCACAATCCGCCGCTATGGCAAATCGTGCTGTCGCTGATTCTGCTGCTGGCGACGATCGGCGGAACGATGTTCGTCAGCGCGCGAATCTACCGGACGGGAATTCTGATGTATGGCAAGCGTCCGACGATCCGCGAGGTCTCACGATGGATGCGGGCCGCGTGAGCGGCTTATGCACCGAAGGTCGCTCGCGGCACCATCCGATTGCTTCACAAGTTCCGCAAACGCTGCTATCTATCCGACGTTTGCTTGCTTGGCCGCCGCGATGGTTGGAGCATTAGGCGCGACGACTCACTTAAGTATTGCTCATTAACAGAGACGCGAATATAAGGTAGGCTTCAGGAAGAGGAACGACCGGAGGCAGGGAGCAAAAGCGTGGCTCGGAAGAAAATTGCGTTCATCGGGGCGGGTAATGTCGGCGCGACCTGCGCCCACCTGTTCTTCCTGCGCGGACTCGGCGACATCGTGCTCTACGATATTATCGAGGGCCTGCCACAGGGCAAGGCGCTCGACATGCTCGAGTCGGCGCCGGTCCTCGGCATCAACGTCAACGTCACCGGCACCACCGACATCAAACAGATCGAGGGCGCCGATTGCTGCGTGGTCACGTCAGGATCGCCGCGCAAGCCCGGGATGTCGCGCGACGACCTGCTCAAGATTAATGCGAAGGTCATGACCAACGTCGGCAGCGCGATCAAGAAGCACGCGCCCGGCGCGTTCGTGATCGCGGTCACCAATCCGCTCGACGCGATGGTTACACAGCTCAAGCGCGTGACCGGGTTTGCGAAAGGCCGCATCGTCGGGCAGGCGGGCGTGCTGGACTCGGCGCGCTACCGGACGTTCCTGGCGGCGGAGCTTGGCGTCTCGACGGAGAGCGTCTCCGCGATGGTGCTCGGCGGGCATGGCGACGACATGGTGCCGATTCGCAGCTACACCACAGTCGGCGGGCAGCCGATCGAACGCCTGATCGCAGCGAAGCGGCTCGAGGAAATCGAGAAGCGCACGCGCGGAGGCGGAGGCGAGATCGTCGAGCTGATGAAGACGTCGTCGTACTACGCGGCTGGAACCGCGGTTTACAAAATGGTCGAGGCGTACATGCTCGATCGCAAGTCGGTGCTGCCGTGCGCGGCGTACCTTGACGGCGAATATGGCGTGACGGGGTTGTTCGCGGGAGTGCCGGTCGTGATTGGCGCGGGCGGCGTCGAGCGCGTGGTGGAAATCCAGCTGACGCCCGCCGAGAAGACCGCCTTTGACAGTTCGGTCGGGCACGTGCGCGAACTGGTCGAGGCGATGGACAAAGTAATCGCGGCCGGCTGACCGGCGCACGCGATTCGGGAAAGTCTTATGGCTGAAGCAGAAGCGGTGGCGGCGCCTGCGATTGCGTCCGGGATGACGGCGGACGAGCGGCACTGGCTGCTGCGCAGATTGCACTCGCTGTCGGGAATCATTCCGATCGGCGGATTCCTGTTTTTCCACCTGTTCGAAAACGCCTTCGTGCTGAAAGGCGGCGGGACGTGGTGGAAGGAGACTGAGTTTACCCGCAACATTCCGTTTCAGATCGCGGTCGAAGCGCTGGTGTTGTGGATTCCGATCCTCTACCACGCGATTTACGGCATCGTCATCACGGCCACCGCGCAGCCCAACGACTACCCGTACGAGCGTAACTACCAGTACACCTTGCAGCGCATCACGGGGATTCTAGCGTTCCTGTTTATCGGCTTTCACGTCTTCTCGACGCGCGCGTACTTCTACGCCACCGGAGTCGAGACCGATTACATGCGGATGCACAACTTCATGATGAATCCGCTGATTCTCACCACTTACCTGGTCGGGACGATTGCGTGCGTCTATCATCTGACCAACGGCATTTTCACATTCACGATCACCTGGGGAATCGCGGTCGGCGCACGGGCGCAAACGCTGGTGAACCGCGCATGCGTCGCGCTGTTCGTCGTGCTGACTATTGTCAGCGTCTCGATCCTGATCGCATTTCGCGCACCCGCCTGAGGAGAACAACCAATGCCAGGGCATCACATCATAGTAGGCGGCGGGCTGGCTGGGTTGACGGCGGCAATGAAGCTCGCGGAGCAGGGCGAGCAAATCGATCTGTTCTCGATCGTGCCGGTCAAGCGTTCGCATTCGGTGTGCGCGCAAGGCGGAATCAACGGCGCGGTCAATACGAAAGGCGAGGGCGACTCGCCGATGATTCATTTCGACGACACGATTTACGGCGGCGATTTTCTCGCGCATCAGCCGCCCGTCAAGGCGATGTGCGAGGCGGCGCCGTCGATCATCTACCTGTTCGATCGGATGGGCGTGATGTTCAATCGCACGCCTGAGGGCCTGCTCGACTTCCGGCGCTTCGGCGGCACCAAGCATCATCGGACGGCGTTCGCGGGCGCGACCACCGGCCAGCAGCTGCTGTACGCTCTGGACGAGCAGGTGCGCCGCTACGAGGCGGCCGGCCTCGTGCGCAAGTTCGAGGGCTGGGAAATGTTGAGCCTCGTGCAGGACGAGTCGGGCGATTGCCGCGGGATCGTCGCGATCGACACGCGCTCGCTCGAAATGCGCGCGTTTCCCGCCGACACGACGCTGATTGCGACCGGCGGACCGGGCCTCGTCTTCGGCCGATCGACTCAATCGCTGGTGAACACGGGATCGGCGGCCAGCGCGTGTTACCAGGCGGGCGCGACGTACGCCAACGGCGAGTTCATCCAGGTGCATCCGACCGCGATGCAGGGTGAGGACAAGTTTCGCCTCATCTCGGAGTCGATTCGCGGCGAGGGCGGCCGCGTGTGGACCTATCGCGACAGCAAGCCGTGGTACTTCCTCGAAGAGATGTACCCGGCGTACGGGAACCTGGTGCCGCGCGACATCGCGACCCGCGCGATTCACAAGGTCGTGTTCGAGATGAAGCTCGGCGTTGACGGCAACCCGATCGTTTATCTCGACGTGAGCCATCTCGATCCCGAAGAGCTCAATCGCAAGGTCGCGGGCGTGCTCGAAATCTACGAGAAGTTCGCCGGCCAGGATCCGCGCAAAGTGCCGATGAAAATTTTCCCCGCGATGCACTATTCGATGGGCGGGCTGTGGGTCGATTACCATCAGCAGACCAACGTGCCGGGGCTGTTCGCGGCGGGCGAGTGCGAGTTCCAGTATCACGGCGCGAATCGGCTCGGCGCCAACTCGCTGCTGTCGTGCATGCACGGCGGAAATATCGCGGAGCCGGCGATGATTGGATACGCGAAGTCGAAGAAGAGCGCGGTCAGCTCGACGATTTTCGATCAGGAGCTGAGCTTGCAGCGCGAATCGTTCGACAAGATCTTCAAACTGAACGGCCCCGAGAACGCATTTGCGCTGTGGCGCGAGCTCGGCGACATCATGACCGAGAACGTCACGGTCGTGCGCCACAACGACAAGCTCAAGCTGACTGACGCCAAGCTGCTGGAGTTCAAAGAGCGATGGGGCAAAATCGGCCTCAACGACAAGGGCAAGTGGGCGAACCAGGAAGTGCTGTTCGTTCGGCAGTTGTGGAACATGCTCGAACTCGCGCGGCCGATCACGCTCGGCGCGCTCAATCGCAACGAATCGCGCGGGGCGCACTACAAGCCGGAGTTCCCCGAGCGCGACGACGAGAAATTCATGAAGACCACGATGGCGGCATGGTCGTCCGACGGTCCGCGCTTCAGTTGGGAGCCGGTTGACGTGAGCCTCATCAAGCCGCGGCCGCGGCGCTACAACGTCGAGAAATCCGCCGGCGAGCCGAAAGCGGCGTAGGTCGAGCAGGAGCATCGCAGTGCCAGAAAAGACGCAAGTCTTGAGAATCAAGCGCCAGGAGTCGCCGAACTCCGAGCCGTACTACGAAGAGTTCGAGATTCCGTTTTTGGGGAATCACAACATCATCTCGATGCTGATGGAGATTCGGCGCAACCCGGTGACGCGGCAAGGCAAGCGCGTGGCGCCGGTGGTGTTCGATGCCAACTGTCTCGAGGAAGTCTGCGGCTCGTGCACGATGGTGATCAACGGGCGCGTGCGCCAGGGATGCTCGCAGCTGGCCGACGATCTCGACGGCCCGGTGACGGTCGAGCCGATGTCGAAATTCCCGGTGATTCGCGACTTATGGGTCGATCGATCGAAGATGTTCGAGGCGCTGAAGAAAGCGCACGCGTGGATTCCGATCGACGGCACCTACGACCTCGGCCCCGGTCCGCGAATGGCGCCGAGCGTGCAGGAGTTCGCGTACTTGTTCTCGCGATGCATGACGTGCGGATGCTGCCTCGAGGCGTGTCCGCAGGTTAACGCGCACTCGAAGTTCATGGGCGCCGCGGTGATCGGGCAGGTGTACCTGATGAGCCAGCATCAGACCGGCAAGATGAATCACGAGGAGCGGATCGAGGCGATGATGTCGGAAGGCGGCGTCGCGGATTGCGGCAACGCGCAAAACTGTGTCGAGGTCTGCCCCAAGGAAATCCCGCTGACGACGGCAATCGGCGCAGTCGGCAGGCAGACGTTGATCAAATGGCTCCGCGACCTATTTATGAAATGAGCGCTGCGCAGGTAACTGAATGAACATCCACGAATATCAAGCCAAGCAGATTCTCGGACGCTTCGGCGTTCCTGTTCCCAAAGGGCAATTCGCGACGACGCCCGATGAAGCAGCGGGCGCATTCACCGCGCTCGGTCAGCCGAAGGCTGTAGTCAAGGCGCAAATCCATGCGGGCGGGCGCGGTAAGGCGGGCGGCGTCAAGCTGCTGACGGGCGCGTCCGACGTGCGCGACTTCGCGGCTAAGCTGCTCGGCAAGCCGCTGGTGACGCATCAGACAGGCCCCGAGGGCCGCGTCGTGCGTCGCGTTTATATAGAGGAGGCGAGCGACGTCGCGCGCGAGCTGTACCTCGGGATGCTCGTCGATAGGAAAGCAGGGACCGTTTCCGTGATCGCGAGCACCGAAGGCGGGATGGATATCGAGGAAGTCGCCAACAAGACGCCGGAAAAAATTCTAACCGAGCAAATCAGTCCGCTGCTCGGCGTATCAGGTTTCCAGGCGCGCAAAATCGCTTTTTCACTGGGGCTTAAAGACAAGCAAGTCGGCCAGTTCGTTGCGCTGCTCACGGCGCTCTACCGGGCGTTCATCGAAACCGACGCGTCGCTAATCGAGATCAATCCGCTCGTCGTGACGAAGGACAACCGCGTCATCTGCCTCGACGCGAAAATGTCGTTCGACGACAATGCGCTGCTCCGCCATCCGGATATTCGCGAGCTGCGCGATCCCAACGAAGAAGATCCCGCCGAGACCGAGGCGGCGAAATTCGACCTCAGCTACGTGCATCTCGACGGCAACATCGGATGCATGGTGAACGGCGCCGGCCTCGCGATGGCGACGATGGACATCGTAAAGCTCTACGGCGCGGAGCCTGCCAACTTCCTCAACGTCGGCGGCGGCGCGAGCACCGAGAAGGTCGCCGCGGCGTTTCGCATCCTGCTCGCGGACAAGCGTGTCAAAGGCGTGCTCATCAACATTTTCGGCGGCATCATGCGATGCGACGTGCTGGCGCAAGGCGTGGTCGAGGCGGCGAAGCAGGTGAAGCTCAGCGTGCCGCTGGTCGTCAGGATGGAAGGCACCAACGTCGTCGAGGGCAAGAAGATTCTCGCCGACTCGGGCATCAAGGTGATCGCCGCCAGTGACATGGCAGACGCCGCCAAGCGCATCGTGCAAGCAATCGCAGCTTAGGATTTTCAGATGAGCATTTTAGTCGATAAGAACACGCGCGTGCTGACGCAGGGAATCACCGGCGCGGTGGGACAGCTCCACACGCGCGCGTGCAAGGAATACGGCACCAAGATGGTCGGCGGCGTGGTGCCGGGCAAGGGCGGCACCGACTTCGAGGGCATCCCGATTTTCGACAGCGTCGAGCAGGCGCGCAAAGCGACCGGCTGCAACGCGACGGTGATCTACGTGCCGCCGGCGTTCGCTGCCGACGCGATGCTCGAAGCTATCGCCGCGGGAATCGAGCTCGTCATCTGCATCACGGAGAACGTGCCGGTGCTCGACATGGTCAAGGTGAAGGCGTACATGGCGGGCGGCAAGTCGCGCCTGATCGGGCCCAACTGCCCGGGAATCATCACGCCGGGCGAGTGCAAAATCGGCATCATGCCGGGATACATTCACAAGCCGGGCGACATCGGCGTCGTGTCGCGCTCGGGCACGCTGACCTACGAGGCGGTGTATCAGTTGACGCAACTCGGAATCGGGCAATCGAGCTGCATCGGAATCGGCGGCGACCCGATCGTCGGCACGACGCATATCGATGCACTGAGGTTGTTTAACGAGGATCCGAAGAGCCGCGCCGTTATCATGATCGGCGAAATCGGCGGGACCGCCGAAGAAGAGGCGGCGGAATACATAAAGCAATACTTTAAGAAACCCGTGGTCGCGTTTATTGCCGGTCAGACCGCGCCGAAGGGACGGCGGATGGGCCACGCGGGCGCGATAATCTCGGGCGGACGCGGCACCGCGGCGGACAAGGTCGCGGCGCTCAAGGCGGCGGGCATCACGGTGGCGTCGAGCCCGGCGGACCTCGGCTCGACGATGAAAGCCGTGCTCGAAGGCAAGAAGTAATTCGATGGAACGAACTTTCGCAATCGTCAAACCCGACGCGGTGCGGCGCGGGCTCACCGGCGACATACTCAAGCGGATCGAAGCGTCGGGGCTGACGATCGTCGCGCTGCGCAAGACTCAGCTGTCGCGCGCCGACGCCGAGAAATTTTACGACGTGCACAAAGCGCGGCCGTTCTTCGACGGGCTCTGTAAGTACATGACTTCCGGGCCGGTGGTCGTGCTCGTGCTGCAAGGCGAGGGCGCAATCGGCAAGTGGCGTCAGTTGATGGGCGCGACCGATCCGAAAAAAGCCAACGCCGGCACGATTCGCAAGGACTTTGGCATCAACGTCGAGCAGAACGCCACGCACGGCTCCGACGCGCCCGAGACCGCGGCACAGGAGATCTCGTTCTTTTTCCCCGCGCGCGAGATTTTGGCGTAGAACCGCCGTCCTGCTTTCACGGCTGCGTTTCGATTAGAATAGTCGGGCCGTGAACGAGAACCGCCAGACATCGGCTGAGCCAACGCCGACCAGTAGCGATTTCCGCGACCTGACGCTCGATGAAGTCGAGCAACTCGTCGCGAACGCGGGTGATCGCTCGTATCGCGCGCGCCAGATTCTGCACTGGGTACATGCTCGCGGGGCGGAGTCGTTCGACGAGATGCGCGAGCTACCGACTTCGCTGCGCAACTATCTGAAGCAGAACTTCACGATCGGGCATCCGGTGTCGTCGTTTGTCTCGCGCTCGTCGGACGGCACGCGGAAACTGCTCATCCGTCTCGACGACGGTGAGGAAATTGAATCGGTAATAATCCCCACGGAAAAGCGCGTGACGCTTTGCATGTCGAGCCAGGTCGGATGCGCGATGGCCTGCGAATTCTGCGCGACGGCGCGCATGGGATTGCATCGCAACCTCACCAGCTCGGAGATGCTGGCGCAAATATTCGCGGCGCGCCGCGAACTGGCCGCGGGCGAGGAACTCACGAACTTTGTTTTCATGGGGATGGGCGAGCCGCTGGCCAATTATCCGCGACTCGTGCGGACGCTCGCGATCATGACGTCAGAGTGGGGGCTGGGCATCTCGCCGCGTCGGATTACCGTTTCTACCGTTGGCCTGGTACCGATGATGGAGCGGCTGCTGAACGACACGCCGGTTAATCTTGCCGTGTCGTTGCACGCGACGACCAACGAGGTTCGCGATCGGCTCGCGCCGATCAACAAACGCTATCCGCTGGAAGTGCTGCTCGACGCCTGCCGCAATCTGCCAATCAAGCGTCGCAGCCGTATTACCTTCGAATACGTGATGCTCGCCGGGGTGAACGATTCCCTCGCCGACGCGCGGCGTCTGTTGAAGTTGCTCGCGCCTTTGCGTGGCAAGGTGAATTTGATCTTTTACAATCCGATGGAGGGATCGCCGCTGCGGAGCAGCTCGCGCGCCGCGGTGGAGGCCTTTCAAGCGATCCTCAAGAACGGTAATTTGACCGCTACGATCCGCGAAAGCCGGGGACTCGACATTGCGGCGGCATGCGGTCAGCTTTACGCCGAACAGCATACCCCGGCCTGAAACGTCAGAAGAAAAATGTCACAAAACGTACTCGGAGTGATCGGCGGCAGCGGCTTCTATCAGTTGAAGGGGCTGGACAAGGTCGAGCTGATGGAGCTCGAAACGCCGTTCGGCCGGCCGTCCGATCCGTTCTACCAGGGACGCATCGGCAACGTCGAAGTTGTATTTCTATCGCGCCACGGCCGCGGGCATCGAATATTGCCGTCCGAAATAAACTTTCGCGCCAATGTTTTCGGGATGAAGCAGCTCGGCGTCACACATCTGGTTTCCGTCTCGACGGCGGGCAGCCTGAAAGAGGAAATCCATCCCGGCGAGTTGGTGGTGCCAAATCAGTTTATCGATCGTACATTCAAGCGCCCCGAGACATTTTTCGGCGATGGTCTCGTAGTGCATGTTTCGCTGGCGGATCCTGTATGTGCAAATCTCGCGAACGACCTGGCCGCTGCGACACGAGCCGGCGGTGCAGTGGTTCATGACGGCGGCACTTACCTTTGCATGGAAGGTCCGCAGTTCTCGACGCACGCGGAGTCGAATCTTTATCGCAGCTGGGGCGCGAGCCTCATCAGCATGACGGCGATGCAGGAAGCGCGGCTCGCCCGCGAGGCGGAGATGTGCTACGCGGCGCTGGTGCTGGTGACCGATTACGATTGCTGGCATGAGTCGGTGGCCGCAGTGGATATCGGCGAGATCCTCCGCGTGATGAAACTCAACGTGGACAAGGCGCAGAGTGCGGTCTCGGCGCTGGCGCATACGCTTGGCGATCGTCCGCGGACCTGCATGTGCCAGGACGCGCTGAAGAACACGATCATTACCGATCGCGCCGCAATCCCGCAGCGCTTGATCGACGATTTGCGACCGCTCGTAGGCAAATATCTTTAGGACCAACCAAAAGCTCTCGGCGCTGAAGGTGCAATATAGATGAGTATCGTTGTGGTGGGGTTTCTTGCGTATGACACCGTCGAAACGCCCGGTAGCAAAGTCGAGGAAGTCCTGGGTGGCGGCGCCAGTTACTTCGCGATTGCGGCCCGATTCTTTTCGCCGGTCAGCATCGTCGCGGTGGTCGGTTCGGATTTCAAGGCTGAAGATATGCGGCTGTTCACGGAACGGAATATCGACGTGCGCGGTGTCGCCAAGCGCGAGGGTAAGACCACGCGATGGCATGGGCGCTATCACGAAGATATGAACGTGCGCGATACCGTCGCGCTCTCGCTCAATGTCCTCGAGAACTTCACGCCGCAATTGCTGCCTGACCAGTGCCGCGCCGACTACTTATACTTGGCGCCAAACGATCCTGCGCTGCAGGAACACGTGCTGGACCAGGTGCTCAGTCCCAAAGTGGTAGTGGCCGATCTCTACGACTATTGGATCGAGAACACGCGTCCGGGCCTGGCCAAAGTGCTCGAACGGATTCAGATCCTGCTTTGCAGCGACAGCGAGGCGCGCACGCTTACCGGCGAGCACAACCTGGTGAAGGCGGGACGCGCGATTCTGAAGATGGGTCCCTCGACCGTTCTGATCAAGCGCGGCGAGTATGGTGTGCTGCAATTCAGCGACGAAGGAATGTTCGCGGTGCCGGCGTATCCGTTGGAAGAGGTCGTCGATCCTACCGGCGCGGGCGATACGTTTGCGGGCGCAATGATGGGATTCCTGGCGCGGCACGGGCGCGTAACAGAATCCTCGCTGCGCACCGCGGTCGTCTACGGCAGCGTGCTCGCGTCGTTCGTGGTCGAGCGTTTCTCGCTCGAGCGGCTGTTGGATTTGACCTGGGAAGAAATAGACAATCGCTATCGGGAGTTTATCAATCTAATAGACTCTCATCATTCGAAATGGACTACTCAGTAGTCATTCCGCTCTACAACGAGCGGGATAATCTCGCCCCGCTGCACGCCGAGTTAAGCCGCGTGATGCAGGGTCTCGGGCGCGCCTACGAACTGATATTCGTGGACGACGGCAGCGTCAACGGGAGCCTCGACGCGCTGCGGCAGATCAAGTCCGCGGACCAGAATGTGCGAGTGATTGCGCTCGCGCGCAATTCGGGACAGACGGCTGCGCTGGCGTGCGGCTTCTCGCACGCGAACGGCGCCGTGATAATCGCGATGGACGGCGACGGGCAAAACGATCCTGCCGACATCCCGCGGCTGCTGGCCAAGCTCGACGAGGGCTACGATCTGGCCAGCGGCTGGCGTACGGAGCGATGGCAGGAGGAACGCTTCACGCGCAGATTGCCCTCAATGGCGGCAAATTCGCTGATCTCCGCGATGACCGGGGTCAAGCTTCACGACTACGGCTGTACCTTCAAGGCGTACCGCCGCGACCTCGCGCGCAGTCTTCAGCTCTACGGCGAGATGCATCGATTTGTCCCGGCGATTGCGGCGGAGCAGGGCGCGCGAATCGCGGAAGTCGAAATCGGATTTCGACCGCGTCGCGCAGGCATCTCGAAATATGGACTGTGGCGGATCGTGCGCACATTGCTCGACCTTATCACCGTTAAATTTCTATCCGGTTACTCCACTGCGCCGATACAAGTGTTCGGTTTGATCGGAATCATCCTCGGCGGCCTTGGCAGCTTGTGGACCTTCATCCTGGTGGTCGAGAAAGTAGTATTAGGACGCGAACTGGGTAATCGGCCCGCGCTGTTGTTGGCAGTGTTGTTAGTAGTAGTCGGAGTACAGTTTGTGAGTATAGGCCTGCTGGGCGAGATGCTCGCGCGGACCTATCACGAATCGCAAGGAAAGCCGATCTACGTAATCCGGGAAGAATTCTAGAGGCCACCGATGAACATCGCAGTTGTGGGGAGCGGATATGTCGGACTGGTGAGTGGCACCTGCTATGCCGAAAGCGGCAACGAAGTATTCTGTGTCGACATCGACAAGCAGCGCATCGCCCAGTTGACCGAGGGCAAGATTCCAATTTACGAGCCGGGACTCGAAGAACTGGTGCGCCGTAATCTGAAGGAAGGCCGCCTTCATTTCACCACCGACATTAACGAAGCGATCAAGCAATCGATGGTCTCCTACATTGCCGTCGGCACTCCTATGAGCGCATCGGGTGCGGCCGACTTAACCGCAATCTTCAAAGCTGCCGAGGACATCGCCAAAGCGATCACCGGCTATCATATCGTGGCGGTCAAAAGCACGGTGCCGGTTGGCACCAACGATCGCGTGCGCGAGATCGTCGGGAAAGTCGCCAAGCATCGCGCCGATGTGTGCTCGGTGCCGGAGTTTCTCAAGGAAGGCTCAGCGATCGAAGATTTCATGCGGCCTGACCGGGTCGTGATCGGCAGCCTGAGCGAGCAGGCGACGGCTATTCTCAAGGAGATTCACAACCCTTTTGTGCGTACCGACAATCCGATCCTCGTGATGGATCCACGCTCGGCGGAGCTGACCAAATACGCGTCGAACGCGATGCTTGCGATGCGCATCTCGTTCATCAACGAGATGGCGACGCTGTGCGACGCCGTCGGCGCCGACATCAACGCCGTCCGCCGCGGTCTCGGTACCGACAAGCGCATCGGCTCGTCGTTCCTGTTTCCGGGGGTCGGTTACGGCGGTTCATGCTTCCCGAAGGACGTGCAGGCGATGATTCATACGGCGAGCGAGCACAATCTCGACTTCGCGCTTTTGCGCGCGGCGGAGGCGGTGAACTCGCGGCAGAAGCGGCTGATTCCCGCGCGTGTGAAGCAGCATTTCGGGCAAAACCTGACCGGCCGCACCTTCGCGATTTGGGGACTTGCCTTCAAGCCGCGAACCGACGACATGCGTGAAGCGCCGGCGCTGGTCGTGATCGAGGAACTCCTGCAGGCCGGCGCCAAGTGCCAGGTCCATGATCCCGAGGCGCTCGAGAATGCGCGCAAGATTTTTGGCGATCGCGTGACTTACCACAAAACCAATTACGAGGCCCTCAAGGGCGCCGACGCGCTGCTGATTCTGACCGAGTGGAACGAATTCCGGCATCCCAACTTCCAGCGCATCAAGGCCGAGCTGAAAGAGCCGGTGATATTCGACGGCAGGAACCTGTATGATCCTGATCTGATGAAGGCGCTCGAACTCCGGTATTACTCAGTCGGGCGCCACCCGGTTTAGGACAAGGACAATGCGATGAGAATTCTGGTGACCGGCGGCGCCGGCTTTATCGGCTCGCACACGGTGGATGCGCTGGTCGCGTCCGGCGCCGGCGAAGTTTCGGTGCTGGACAATTTTTCGACCGGCAAGCGGCACCAGGTGAACCCGAAGGCGACGCTCTACCAGACCGATCTGCGCGACGCCGCCGCGGTTGGGTCGGTCGTCGAGAAGGCGCGGCCCGAGATTATTTTCCATCTCGCGGCGCAGATGGACGTGCGGCGTTCGGTCGCGGATCCCGCGTTCGACGCGCAAGTGAACGTGGTCGGCTTTCTCAATTTGATCGAATCGGCGCGCAAACAGGGCCTCAAGCGCGTCGTCTTTTCTTCGACCGGCGGCGCGATTTACGGCGAGCAGGACGAGTTCCCGTGCACCGAGGAGCATCCGAAACGGCCGGTTAGTCCCTACGGCGTCGCCAAGCTCGCGACCGAGGCTTACCTGTTTTTTTACAAGATCGAATACGGAATCGACTATCTCGCGCTGAGATTCGGCAACGTGTACGGCCCGCGCCAGGATCCTCATGGCGAAGCGGGCGTGATCTCGATTTTCTGTGGGAAAATACTCGACGCCCAACCCGTGACGATTTATGGCGACGGCACGCAGACGCGCGACTACGTTTACGTCGGCGACGTGGTGCGGGCCGTGGTCGCGGCGTCGAAGTCCAACGCGTCGGGAATCGCGATCAACATCGGCACCGGCATCGAGACCAACGTGAACGATCTCTATTCGACGCTCGCGGG
The DNA here is from genome assembly GCA_963711565.1 of uncultured delta proteobacterium. Taxonomy (GTDB): domain Bacteria; phylum Desulfobacterota; class Binatia; order Binatales; family Binataceae; genus Binatus. The sequence continues at coordinate 1,302,625 of CAVQEQ010000004.1, forward strand.
CATTGCCGATTTCCCGACCAAGGCCGAGCATGCAGCCGCGCGCCCTGGCGAGCAAAAGCGCTCGGTTATCTCGCCGGCGCGCGCCGAAAAGGAGCTTGGATGGCGGCCCGAAAAGAAGCTCGCCGACGGGCTCGAAGAGACGTTCAAGTATTTCAAGCAGCAGCGCGACCGTCCAAGTTGAAATGACCGACCCCGCTTCGATTCGTAACTTTTCGATCATCGCGCATATCGATCACGGCAAATCCACGCTCGCCGATCGAATCCTCGAGCGCACCGGTGCGCTCACGATGCGCGAATCGAAGGACCAGTTTCTCGACTCGATGGACCTCGAACGCGAGCGCGGAATTACGATCAAGGCGCGCTCGGTACGCCTCAACTACACGGCCAAAGACGGCAAGGGCTACGTCCTCAACCTCATCGATACTCCGGGCCACGTCGATTTCGCCTATGAAGTTTCGCGCAGCCTGGCCGCGTGCGAGGGCGCGCTGCTGGTGGTCGATGCGAGCCAGGGCGTCGAGGCGCAGACGCTCGCCAACGTCTATCTCGCGCTCGATCACGGCCTCGAAATTATTCCGGTAATCAACAAGATCGATCTTCCCGGCGCGGATATCGAGCGGACCAGGCAGCAAATCGAGGAAATTATCGGGCTCGACGCCTCCGACGCGATCCTCACCAGCGCCAAGGAGGGCGTCGGCATCGACGACGTGCTCGAAGCGATCGTCGCGCGCATCCCGGCGCCCAAGCCGACCAACGAATCCGCCGTCCGCGCGCTCATCTTCGACAGTTGGTATGACGTGTACGAAGGCGTGATCGGCCTGGTCCGCGTATTCGGCGGTGAACTCCGCGTCGGCATGAAAGTTCGGCTGATGGGCACCGATAAGCTCGGCGAGGTGATGCGCCTAGGGCATTTCACGCCGCACGAGCGTCGCGCAGACGCGCTCGGCCCCGGCGAGGTCGGCTTCGTCGTGGCGAATATCAAGACCGTCGCGGACATGCGCGTGGGCGACACGATTACCGACGCGGACAATCCCGCGGTCGCGCCGCTGCCGGGCTTCAAGGAGTTGAAGCCGATGGTCTTCGCGGGGCTGTATCCGACCGAGGCGAATCAGTACGGTGCGCTGCGCGACGCAATCGAGAAACTACGTCTGAACGACGCGAGTCTTATCTGCGAGCCCGAGACTTCGCAGGCATTGGGCTTCGGCTTTCGCGCCGGCTTTCTGGGCTTGCTGCACATGGAAATCGCGCAGGAGCGGCTCGAGCGCGAGTTCGGTATCAGCCTGATCGTAACCGCGCCGACCGTCGCCTACCAGGTGCGCACCGTGTCGGGCGCGCTGATGACGGTGGACAATCCCGCACATCTGCCCGACGAGAACACCATCGAGGCGATCGAAGAGCCGTTTATCCTCACGTCTATCCACATGCCCGAGGAGTACCTCGGCGCCGTGATGAAGCTGTGCGAGGATCGCCGCGGCCTCCAACGCGACCTGCGCTTCCTCGGCGAGAAGCGCGTTATTCTGCACTACGAACTGCCGCTGGCCGAAATCGTCTTCGATTTCTACGATCGCCTGAAATCCGTAAGCCGCGGTTACGCGTCGCTGGACTATGAGTTTCTGGACTTCCGGGCCGGGCCTCTGGTTAAATTGGACATACGGATCAACGGCGAGGTGGTGGACGCGCTTTCGATAATCGTGCATCGCGACAAGGCTTACGAACGGGGCCGGGCGTTGTGCGAAAAGATGCGCGAGCTGATACCGCGCCAGATGTTCGAAGTCGCGATTCAAGCCGGCATCGGCGCCAAGATTATCGCGCGCGAATCCGTAAAGGCGCTGCGCAAGAACGTCACCGCCAAATGTTACGGCGGCGACATCACGCGAAAGCGGAAGCTGCTCGAGAAGCAAAAGGAAGGCAAGAAGCGGATGAAACAGGTCGGGCGCGTCGAGATTCCGCAAGAGGCTTTCCTGGCCCTGCTCAAGGTCGGGGAGTAGGGCAGTCGTGGCCGAACCAGCTCGCAAAGTACAGCCGCTCAACGCCCGCGAAGCAGATCGCACGTCCGCGCAGAAGTCTGTCGCGCGCGAATACGGCGAGGCGATGTTCATCGCGCTTCTGCTCGCGATCTTCATCCGCACATTTTTCGTCCAGGCGTACAAAATTCCGTCAGGATCGATGGAACCGACGCTGCTCATCGGCGATCACATACTCGTCAACAAGATCATTTTCGGACTGCGAATTCCTGACTCGATCTTCGGCCTCGAGATTCCCGGCCTCCCTTTGGGTAAGTACGTCTTCCATCTTGAACCCGTCCATCGCGGCGACGTCGTTGTGTTCGTCTTTCCACCCGATCGCACCAAGGATTTTATCAAGCGCGTAATTGGCATTGCCGGCGATACTGTCGCTGTGAAGAACGGAGTCGTGTGGCTCAACGGTTCGCCGATGGACGATCCGCATGCACATCGCGAGGTCGCAGACAACGACCGCTCGCCCGTCTCGCCGCGTGACAACTTCGGACCTGTGACTGTGCCGCCGGACAAGCTGTTCATGATGGGCGACAATCGCGATCGCAGCTACGATAGCCGTTTCTGGGGTTTCGTCGATCTCAACAACGTCGAAGGTCGCGCGACGATCATCTATTTGCCGTGGAATGAGGAGAAAGCGGACAGCGCCTCGACCCTGAGCGACCTGCTGTTGTGGTTCGAGTACATCAGGTGGGATCGGCTCGGGATGATCGTGCATTAACCAAAGAGGAACCATCAGGTGGCGGACGAAGCGGTGAACAGGATTGGCGCGATCCTCGAGGAGCTGGGCGCACGGTTCGATCTCGTGGTCGAGGCCGTTTCGGGTTTCGGCGGACGCATGGATACGCTGCGCGACGAGATCTTCGGGCAGTTCGCGGAAGTCGGCGGCCAGATTCGATTCCTGTCCGAGCAGATTGCCGAGAATCGCAGGGGTATCGTCGCGACGCGCGACGATCTCGGCGCCGAGATGATCCGGCTGGGCGAGGCGCTCGGCAAGGCCCGCATTGAGTTCCGCGACGAACTGGTTGCGGCGCAGACGGGGCTTCGAGGCGAATTTGCCGCGCGCGCCGTCGAGTTCCGCGAAGAGGCCGCGCGCGCGCTCGCATCCACCGGCCAGCAGGCGGTAGCCACGGGCGGCGAGACGACGAAGATTCTCAAGCGCGAAATCGCGGCATCAGCCGAAACGGCGGCAAAAAAACTCGGTGCGGAGTTGAAGCAGACGAGCAAATCGCTCGCGAACCTCGCTCGCAAGTTCGACCGCTTCGACGATCGGATTACAGTTCAAACGCGCGACCAGGATCAACGCCTACGAAAGCTCGAGCGCAAGCGCGGCGCGTAACTCTCGTCGCTCTCCTTATTGGATGTGCACCAAACGTCGGTGCGCGAACTCGAATTAACCGTTTGGTGTTCCTCCGGTAACGCGTCGCTTGTAGGCTCTCACTGGAGGCAGTGTCAGGTTCGGGGCTCTAAGCGGAGGACTATGTCCAACAATATTCGACGCCCGCGTCGTTTGAGCGCGAGGAGTTCCGGTGGCATCTACCGCGCCCGCTGACGTGCGGTCCGCTGTCAACGTCGCAGGAGCTTCGCGCGGGCCTGCTGAGCAGGAGGGCGCGCCGAACAGTCGCCAGCTGGCGTTCTCGATCGCCCGTGTGCTCGCCTTCAACGGATTCGCGATGTCGATCAACGGCATCGGCGCACCTTGGATCTCGAAGAGTTTTCACCTTGGCGAGTCGGGAATCGCGGGCCTGTTCGCATGGATTTCGCTGTCGGCGATCGGCGCGCTGGGACTCTCGCGCATGATCGATCGGATCGGGCGCCGCCGGATGCTGCTAGGCTGCACCGCCGGCACCTCGGTCAGCGCGCTCACTGCCGCATTCGCTACCAACATCGCGGCGTTCGCCGTGTGCGAGATAGCGCTCTACGCCTTCATCGGCGCGACGGTCGCCGGCGGCATTGTAATCCTGGCCGAGGAACTCCCGATCGAGGAACGCGCGCGAGGGCAAAGCTGGGGCGGGCTGGGAATCGCCCTCGGCGGCGGGCTCTGTCTGATCGTGATGCCAATGGTGACGAGTCGTTACTCGTGGCGATGGATGCTGGTGGCGGCGTCGGTGATGGGAGTCGGCGCGCTACGGAGGGCGGCCTTAGTCGTGCCGGAGAGCGGACGCTGGCAACGCGCCGCCGCGAGCGGCACGACCTCGAGCAGCAGCTTCTTCGATGCGTTCGGGCACCTGTACCGGCGTCGCGCGATAACGATTCTGTTCTGCTCGTTGCTGGGCAACATCGCAGGGGTGGCGGCCAGCAGTTGGGCGTACTTCCACCTGGTTTCGGTCCTGAAACTGGCGCCGGGAACCGCCAGTGCCATGATGCTGATCGGCGGCGGCGCCGGGGTGCTCGGGTTTCCGCTAGGCGCACGAGGATGTGAGCGTTACGGCCGCATCCCGACGATCTTCGTCGCCGGCCTACTGACCAGTCTCGGCGCGGTCGCTTTCTATTGGGGTCCCCCGGCGAATTTGCCTCTTCACTGGCTATGGATCGAGCTTACGTATTGTTGTTTCACCGCCGGCCTGAGTGCGGGGCAGGTGGGCGGCAATTCGCTGGGGACCGAACTTTTTCCAACCGCAATCCGAGGCGCAATGATGGGCTGGTTCGCGTTGATTGGTGCGGTCGCGGCCGTCGCCGCTCACACTCTGATCGCGGTCTTCGCCGCGCGTCTCGGCGGGCTGTCGATCGTGGTCGGCTACCTGAGCATGCTCGCGATACCCAACGCAATCATCGTCGCACTCATGCTCCCGGAAACGCGCGGCCTCTCGTTGGAAGCCGCCGCGATGGAAGAAGAATTCGAGAAGTCGCAGTAGAGCGGTAGCGCAACGCGCAACTTGCGATCGCGGGCGCGCAGATCATGAAACTTTACGAAACCGAACGACACGAACGCTTAATCGAAACCGAGTGGAACGAAGACCGCGCGCGCGACGCCATCGATAGAATCGTCACCGACACAAATCGAAGCTTCAGCTCGGAACACCTGTGGCCAATCCATCCAGTCGATCGGTCCGCTGAACGGCCGACGGATTCCCTCAAGTACCTGTACCACGGCGCGGCAGGAGTGATCTGGGCGCTCGGCTATCTGAATGAGACCGGCGCCGCGGCCGTCAAGCGCGACTATCTCCCCACGGTGCGCCAGTTGATTGCGCGAGTTCGCGTGGACTTGGAAAAGTACCCGGTAGTGCGAAAGTACATGGGTGCCGAGGTCGCGTCTTACATGCTGGGCGAGGCCGGGATTCTTCTCCTGCAGTGGAAGCTGGCGCCGTCAGATGACGTCGCCCAGCAACTCTATAGCCATTGCGAGGCGACGATCGGAGATCAACGCGGTTTAGCCTGGGGTAGTGCAGGCACGATGCTCGCCGCGCTTTTCATGTACGAGCGGATCGATGACGCGCGCTGGAGGGAGCTGTTCCTTCGAAGTTTCCAGCCGCTGTGGGATCAATGGAAATACAGTGACGAAGCGCGCTGCCATCTTTGGACGTCGAGTCTGTACGGCGTTACCGAAATGCGCATGGGAGCAATTCATGGGTTCGCGGCCAACGCGTATGTGATGATTCGTGGACGTCATTGGTTCGAGCCGAATCTTGCGGACGAAATGTTGAGGCGAATCCACGAGACGGTTCACGCAACTGCTTTGATCGAAGGATCGCGCGCAAACTGGCCGAACAACGTCGGACTCACGACGAGGCCGGCACCGCTGGCGATTGTCGTGCAACACTGCAATGGCGCTCCCGGGATTGTCAATTGTCTGGCGGAGTTTCCGAATGATGCGCGCTGGCCCATCGACACGTTGCTGCTGCGGGCAGACGATCTGATCTGGGAGGCTGGGCCGCCAGTCAAATTTCCCAGCCTATGCCACGGCGCTGCTGGCAGCGGCTACGCCTTCCTGAAGCTCTACGTGCGCACAGGCGACGGCCGATGGCTGGACCGGGCAAGAAGATTTGCCATGCACGCTATCGACCAGTGCGACAGCGCTGTCAAAAAATACGGCCAGCGGAAGTTTTCGCTATGGACCGGAGACCTGGGCCTCGCGATCTATCTGTGGGACTGCATCGGAGGGACCGCGAAATTCCCGACGCTCGATGTTTTCTGATCGCAGCTGTGATGTGATCGGGGTTGACGCACATCCATTGCGATCATAGATTCTGATCACCTTTAATCCGCTACTGAGATAGCGAAAAGGAATGACAATGAAAGTGTATACTTTCGGACCCGGCTGTTTTTGCAGCCGGGATTTTTTTTGGGCCGCACGATGACCGCCGCGCCCAACGTCGCGCTCGACGCCGCGCAGGTCGGGCGTTCCGTCAAGCGGATCGCGATGGAAATCGCCGAGCGCAACGGCGGGGCCGACAACGTCGTGCTGGTCGGGATCGTTCGCCGCGGCGCCACGCTGGCCGAGCGTATCGCGGTCGAGCTGCGCGCCAACGGCAAACGTGAGATTCCCGTCGGCACGCTCGACATCTCATCCTATCGCGACGACGGCAAAGGTTTTCCCGGCGACCCGCGGCTGATAGGCCGCGAGATTCCGTTTTCGCTCGACGCGAAGCGCGTGGTGCTCGTCGATGACGTGCTGTATACCGGGCGAACCGTACGCGCCGCGCTCGACGCGATTTCCGATCTGGGCCGCGCGGAATCGGTTCAACTCGCGGTACTGGTCGATCGCGGAGAGCGTGAGCTTCCGATTCGCGCCGACTACGTCGGCAAGAATATCCAGGCCCCGCGGGGGCAACGTGTTTACGTGCGGCTTACTGAAATCGACGGCGCGGACGCGGTCGTGATCGGCAATGCTAATGGAAAATGAGGTTGAACTCCTGCGCTCGACGCGCGACGAACACTGAAGTGTCACGCTTGGCTAAATTTGACGTCGTTTCGATCGAGGACCTCGAAACCTCGGACATCGAACGCGTATTTGCGCTCGCCGACGGCTTTGCTGAACAGCTCGATCGTGGCAAACAGGTCACAACCGCCGCCGGACTGATCATGGCTACGCTATTCTACGAACCCTCGACGCGAACGCGCCTCAGCTTCGAGTCCGCGATGCATCGCCTCGGCGGCGCCGTGATCAGCTCGGCCGACATGCAGGCGAGCTCGGCCGCCAAGGGCGAGAGCTTGGCCGACACGGTGCGCGTCGTCGCCGGTTACGCTGACCTGATCGTGCTGCGCCATCCACATGACGGCGCGGCGCGCGTCGCCGCGGAGTACGCGCCATGCCCGGTGCTGAACGCGGGCGACGGCAGCCGCGAGCATCCGACGCAAACGCTGTGCGATCTGTTCATCCTGCGCAAAAAGAAGGGCCATCTGAAGGGGCTGACCGTCGCGCTGTGCGGCGATCTGAAATTCGGTCGTACCGTCCATTCGCTGATCTACGCGCTCGCGCGTTTCGGCGCGAACATCGTCGCCGTGCCGAACAGCGGCATGAATGTTCCCGACTACGTGCTCGAGCGGCTCGCCGCCGAACGCAATTACAGCTTCTCGACTGTAACGATGGAGGAGCTGAAGTCGTTGGCCGGCGGTCTCGACGCGCTCTACCTCACGCCCAGCTCGCCGCATCAGATGGCGCTATTCACCGGCGACGACGCCTTGCGAACGATCCCCGCGGCCGAACCTCCCGCCGCGCTCGACGCGTTCTACGTCACGCGCCTGCAGAAAGAGCGCATGTCGGGGAAAGAAGCGGGTGCTGCCGATTACGTACGCTTCGACGCGCGCGCGCTTCGCACCAGTCGCACGAATGAAGCCGTCGTGATGCATCCGCTGCCGCGCACCAGCGAGCTGGCGTACCAGCTCGACGCCGATCCACGTGCGGTTTATTTCGAGCAAGCCGCAGCTGGCGTGCCAGTCAGGATGGCTTTGATCGCATGGCTGATGGAAAAAGCCGACCACGCCTCGATCGCGCCGCGTCCGACCGTGGAGCCGATTCGTTTCAAGGCCGAGCCCCAGCCGCGATGCGCCAATCTGAACTGCATCACGCGTTTCGAGGGAGCACACCTGGCGCCACGCTTCACGCTCGGCCGGAGCGTCGATAGGACCGTGCTCGCGCTGAAGTGCGGCTTCTGCGAACGCGAGCTGAAAATTGAGTACGTCGGTCATGCGCGCTCGCATCGCTACTATCGCTTCGACGAAAACCTGCAAGGCTACGTCCGACAATGGATCGAAGAAGGATCGCTGGCAGTGTTCGACAGCGTGAAGCAGGCTGAGGAAGGCGGCTACGAACCTTACAAGCGCGGCCCTCAGCGCGAGGTCATGAACGAAGAGGAAGTCGTCAGCGCGGTCGAATCGCTTGCCGAGCAGGTGGTCGCGGACGTGCACGATATGGCGAGCGTCTCGATTGTCGGGGTAGTCAGTCGCGGCGCGATGCTCGCGCTTCGCCTGCGCGATCTCATCGGATCGAAGACGGGCGTTCTTCCTCCGTGCGCCGCGCTCAACGTCTACAAACCAGCCGACGCGATGCATCCGATCGATGGCACCGAGAACTTTGTCGTCGAAGAGCGCACCATCGTGCTCGTTGATGACGTGATTAACAGCGGCTGGACCGTGCAACGCGCGATGGCGACGATCTGGCAGCGCGGGCGTCCAGCGGCGGTCAAGCTGGCGGTGCTGATCGATCGCGGGCATCGCGCCGTCCCGATTCGGCCGAATTATGTCGGCAAGAACATCCCGACCTCGCGCACCGAGCGCGTGCAAGTGCGCCTCGCCACGGCTGGAAGCGATCCGAAGGCTAAATCGCACGACCGGGTCATGATCTATTCAATCGTCGAACCGATGAAAGAACCCGAGGCGGCGCATTGAACTCGATCGTGCTCAGAGGAGGCCGCGTGATCGATCCGGCGAGCGCACTCGACGGCGACTATGACGTGTTGGTGCGCGATGGCCGGATCGCAGCGGTCGAACGCGCCGGTGCTCTGAAGAGTATCCCGGATGCGGAGGTGGTCGATACGAGTGGATGCTGGATCGTACCGGGCCTGATAGATCCGCACGCGCATCTGCGCGACCCCGGCTTCCCGGAAAAGGAAACGATTTCCACTGGCCTGCGAGCCGCGGCTGCCGGTGGCTTCACAACCGTTGCGGCGATGGCAAATACGTCGCCGGTCAATGACAGTCCCGCGACGACGCGCTACATGCTCGACCGCGCGAGGGATGCTCACGCGGCGCGACTGGCGCCGGTGTCGGCGGTCACAAAAGGTCTCCGCGGGATCGAGCTGGTGGATTTCGCCGCGATGCTTGAAGCAGGCGCGCGGTTGTTTTCTGACGACGGTATTCCGATCGACGATGCGATGGTTCTGTCACGCGCATTGGATGAAGCCGGGCGGCTCGGATACGCGGTGTCGCTACATGAAGAGGATCGCGCGCTGTCATGCGAGGGAGCGCTGAACGCCGGCGTCGTGTCGAAGCATCTGGGCGTCAGCGGCTACACTGATTCTGCGGAATCGCGACGCGTCCGTCGCGATCTTGCGCTGGCGATCGGCTCAGGCGCGGCGGTTCATATAGCCCACGTGTCCACGGCCGAGTCTCTCGATCTTATCCGCGCCGCTCGCCGGCATTGCGCGAAAGTCACGTGTGAAGTCACTCCCCATCATTTCACCTTGGACGAAAGCGCCGCGCTGACCTGGGGTCCGAACGCGAAGATGAACCCTCCGCTGCGCAATCGCGACGATGTGGAAGCGCTCCACGCGGCGATTGCCGACGGCACTATCGACATGATCGCGACCGACCACGCACCGCACGATCCGAGGTCGAAGCGGATGGAGCAGTTGGGCGTTTTCTTCGGTCCCGGGCATCCGGCTCAGCATCTTGACCACGACAACGCGGAGGAATTCGCGCATGCGGCGAACGGAGTCGTCGGGCTCGAAACCGCGCTCGGCCTCGGGCTTCAGTTGGTGCATCGATCGTTGATACAACCCGCGCGATTGGTTGAGATGATGTCGCTGAATCCGGCGGCTTTACTGCGGTTGGAGGCGGGGACACTTGCGGAGGAAGGGATCGCGGACATCACGGTGATCGATCCGAATCTCGAATGGACTGTCGCGCCGGAAAAGTTTCTCTCGAAGAGCCGCAACACTCCGTTCGCAGGGATGCGACTGAAGGGCAGGGCGGTCATGACTATTGTCGGCGGCGAAATCGTTTATGACGGGAGGAAGCCGTGACGGATCGATGAGCAAGGGACGCGAAGCGATACTGGCGCTGGCCGACGGGCGAGTCTTCCACGGCCGCGCATTCGGCGCGGTCGGCGAGGCCGTCGGCGAAGCGGTCTTCAACACCGCGATGACCGGCTACCAGGAAGTTCTGACCGATCCGTCGTATAAGGGCCAACTGGTCTGCATGACCTATCCCGAAATCGGAAACGTCGGCATCAACGCGGAAGATGCGGAGTCGCGCCGCGTGTACGTCGAGGGTTTCATCGTCAAGGAATATTGGGAACGGCCGTCGAACTGGCGCTCGGAGATGCCGCTGGGAAAGTATCTCGACGAGGCGGGCGTCGTGGGCATCGAAGGTATCGACACGCGCGCGCTGGTACGCCATCTGCGGACGCGCGGCGCGCAGGAGGCGGTGATATCGAGCGTCGATCTCGATGCTGACTCGCTGGTGCGCAAGGCCAAAGCGTCGCCCGGATTGGTCGGCCGCGACCTCGTGAAAGAGGTTACCTCGGCCGAGCCTTACGATTGGGATTTCGGCGATTGGAAACTGGGAAGCGGCCATGCCCGCGTCAACCACGACGCAAGGCGCGATGCGCCGACGATCGTCGCGCTCGATTACGGAATCAAGTTGAACATTCTGCGGCGGCTGGTCGCGACCGGATTTCGAGTGAAAGTTTTGCCGGCGGCTTCAACCGCGGAGCAGATACTCGCAGACAACCCCGACGGAGTTTTCCTGTCGAACGGACCCGGCGATCCTGCCGCGCTGCCGTACGCTTACAGAGCCATCGCGGGCGTTTTGGGCAAGAAGCCGGTGTTCGGCATTTGTTTGGGGCATCAGCTGTTGGGGCTGGCGCTTGGCGGCAAGACTTACAAACTCGATTTCGGACATCATGGCGCAAATCACCCGGTGATGGACTTACGCACGCGGCGCGTCGAGATCACGTCGCAGAACCATGGCTTCGCGGTCAATGACGAGTCGTTGAAGGGGCGCGCGATTCTTTCGCATCTCAACCTGAACGACAACACCGTCGAGGGTTTGCAGGGAACCGGTGTGCCGTTTTTTTCCGTGCAGTACCATCCGGAGGCATCGCCGGGGCCGCATGATTCGAGCTATCTGTTTGCGAGATTTCGAAAACTGGTGGAAACGTTCCCACACTATGGCGCGGAGGCGCTCGAGCGAATCATTGCGGCCGAGGCCTCCGCGAAAGCGCAAATCTTGTGACTCAGGACTTTCAACTTGCCGCTTCGTAAAGATCTGAAATCGGTTTTGTTGATCGGCTCGGGACCGATCGTTATCGGGCAGGCGTGCGAGTTCGATTACTCGGGCACGCAGGCGGTCAAGGCGCTGCGCGAGGAGGGGTTGAAGCTGATCCTCGTCAACTCGAATCCCGCGACGATCATGACCGATCCTGAGCTGGCGGATCGCACATACATCGAACCGATGACGCTTGAGGTGCTCACCAAGATCATCGAGCGCGAGCGTCCCGACGCTCTGCTGCCGACGGTAGGCGGGCAGACCGCGCTTAACCTCGCGATCGAGCTGGCGGAGGCCGGCGTACTGGATCGATTCAAGTGCGAACTCATCGGCGCCAAGCTCGAAGCGATCAAGAAGGCCGAGGATCGCGAGCTGTTCAAGAATGCGATGCTGAAAATCGGGCTCGAGGTACCGCGATCGTCGATCGCGCGTTCGATGGAGGATGCGGAACGAGTGCTCGGCGAACTGGGCTTGCCCGTGATCATTCGGCCGTCGCGAACGCTCGGCGGGACGGGCGGCTCGATCGCGCGCGAACTGGGCGATTACCGCGCCAAGGTAGCGTACGGCCTCGAACAATCGCCGAACCACGAAGTGCTGATCGAGCAATCGGTCGAGGGATGGAAGGAATTCGAGCTCGAGGTGATGCGCGACACCGCTGACAATGTTGTGATCATCTGCTCGATCGAAAATCTGGATCCGATGGGCGTGCATACCGGCGATTCGATCACGGTCGCGCCCGCGCAGACGCTGACCGACAAGGAATACCAGCTGATGCGCGACGCCGCGATTCGGATCATCCGCGAGATTGGCGTCGACACGGGCGGCTCGAACATCCAGTTCGCAATCGATCCGGCGACGGGACGGATGGTCGTGATCGAGATGAATCCGCGCGTGTCGCGAAGCTCCGCGCTGGCGTCGAAGGCGACCGGATTTCCGATCGCCAAGATCGCGGCGCGGCTTGCCGTCGGCTACCGGCTCGATGAGATTCCCAACGACATCACGCGCATGACGCCGTCCTGCTTCGAGCCAACGATTGACTACGTGGTGACCAAAATTCCGCGTTTTACGTTCGAGAAGTTCCGCGGCGCGGCCGACGAGCTGGGGCCGCAAATGAAGTCGGTGGGCGAGGCGATGGCGATTGGGCGGACCTTCAAGGAGTCGCTGCAAAAGGCGCTGCGCTCGCTCGAGATAGGCTCACACGGCCTCGAGAGCGGGTTCTCAGAGCCACCTAGCGCTCATGCGCTCGCGGAAATACGCCGGCAGGTCGCGATGCCGAGCAGCCATCGCCTCTATCATCTGGCGGATGCGCTCCGGCTCGGCATTACACGGGCGGAAGTTTACGAGCTGAGCAAAATTGATCCGTGGTTTATCGACGCGGTCGCGGAGCTGGTTGCGGAGGAGGAGCGCGTCGCGCGCGAGCCGCTCGGCGCGGCGTACTTTAGCGAGTTCAAGGCGATGGGATTTTCCGATCGGCGAATCGCTGATTTACGAGGGATCGATGAAGGGGCGGTGGCATCAGCGCGACGCGACGCTGGAGTGACGCCGGTTTTCAAATCGGTGGACACTTGCGGCGCCGAATTCGAAGCGTTCACGCCTTATCTCTACTCGACCTACGAAGGCGAGGACGAGGCGCCGCCAACTGCGCGCAAGAAAGTGATCATCCTGGGCGGCGGCCCTAACCGGATTGGGCAGGGGATCGAATTCGACTACTGCTGCGTACACGCGAGCATGGCGCTCAAAGACGCCGGTTTCGAAACGATCATGGTGAATTGCAACCCCGAGACCGTGTTGACCGATTACGACATCTCGGATCGATTGTACTTCGAGCCGCTGACGTTTGAGGACGTGATGGCGATTGCGGAGCGTGAGCGGCCGGTCGGCGTGATTGTGCAATTCGGCGGTCAGACGCCGCTCAAGCTTGCGGTGCCGCTGGCGCGCGCGGGCGTGCCTATTCTGGGGACGACGCCCGATGCGATCGATCGTGCGGAAGATCGCGAGCGATTCAACGCGATGGTCACCAAGCTCGGCTTGCGACAGCCGGAGGGAGTGCTGGCGCGCGGGCTCGAGGATGCTGTTGCGGGCGCGTCGAAAGTCGGCTATCCGGTGCTGATTCGGCCGTCGTATGTGCTCGGCGGCCGCGCGATGGAAGTGATCCCGAACGAAGAAGAGCTACGTCGATACGTGACGCAGGCTCTGCAAGCCTCCGAGCGCCATCCACTGCTGATCGATCGCTACCTGCAGGGCGCAATCGAAGTGGATGTCAACGCGATTTCCGACGGCGAGCTTGTCGTCGTCGGCGGAATAATGGAGCACGTCGAGCACGCGGGAATACATTCGGGGGACAGTGCGTGCGCGCTTCCGCCGACGACGCTGAGCGGCGCGTTGCAGCAGGAACTCATCAGGCAGACGAAGCTGCTGGCGCGCGAACTCGGCGTGATCGGGCTGATTAATATTCAATACGCGATCTACGGCGGCGAGGTTTATATCCTCGAAGTGAATCCGCGCGCGTCGCGCACGATCCCGTTCGTCAGCAAGGCGATCGGCGTTCCGCTGGCGAAGCATGCCGCGCTCGTGATGGCCGGGAAGAAGCTCAGCGAGATCGGTTTCACCTCCGAGCGCGTGCCGTCTCACGTCGCGGTCAAGGAGTCGGTGTTTCCGTTCGGACGCTTCCCGGGCGTCGACACCATCCTTGGCCCCGAGATGAAATCGACCGGCGAGGTGATGGGAATCGACACCACGTTCGCGATGGCGTTTGCGAAGGCGGAGCTGGCGGCGTCGTCGAATCTGCCCGACGCGGGTCTTGTGTTTATTAGCGTCCGCGACGAGGACAAGCCCTCTCTCGAGCCGATTGCGCGCGGGCTGGTTGCGATGGGATTCGATTTGATCGCGACGCGCGGAACTGCGACCCATATTCGAAAACTCGGGCTCAACTGCGATAGCGTCAACAAGGTGCTCGAAGGCAGCCCGCATATCGTGGATGCGATGAAGGCCGGGCGGGTCGCGATGGTTGTCAACACTCCCGACGCGAGCGGCACGAAAGACTCGTTCTCGATTCGGCGCACCGCGCTGGAAATGCGGCTGCCATATTTCACTACGATGGCGGGCGCAAAGGCTGCGGTCGAGGGGATCTACGCGCTGAAGCACGAAAGGTTCGAGGTGCGCGCACTGCAGGACTATCACCAAGGGTAAGGACGCAAAAAATCACTCTATCAAGCCCGGTCGGCGCGATGCCCGGAATCGGCCCCAAGCGCGCGGCCGCTCTGGAAGCGCGCGGGATCGTTTCTGCCGGCGACCTCATTTTTTGTTTGCCGGTACGCTACCAGGACTGGCGCGAGCGCTCGTCCGCAACAGATCTGCGCCCAGGGAATATCGTCGTTGTCGAAGGAGAGCTCGGGAACATTTCCGAGCGGCCGATGCGCGGCTCGCGATGGCGGCGCCTTGCTTCGGGATGGCTAAATGTTGGCGGGCGGCAAATACGCGTTGTTTGGTTCAATCTGCCTGCTTACATGCGCGGATATCTGCCGGGCGGTGAGCGCGTTTTGGTTCGGGGCCGTGTCGCTGCGGGAACGGACGGGGGAATCGAGATCTTGCAGCCCGAGTTGCATCGGCTCTCTGAGGGCGAGCCGAAAGCGATCCGGCCGGTTTATCGCTTGCCTTCTATTGTCGGCCAGCGGCTGTTCGCCAGCCTGGTGGCGCGTGCGCTGGTCGAGGCGGGCGATTCGATTCGAGGATCGATTCCCGACGAAGTCCGCGGCGACTTAACTTCCGTTCGCGAGGCGCTGAGTTAC
Organism: uncultured delta proteobacterium; assembly: GCA_963711565.1. Classification (GTDB taxonomy): domain Bacteria; phylum Desulfobacterota; class Binatia; order Binatales; family Binataceae; genus Binatus. The sequence continues at coordinate 1,317,854 of CAVQEQ010000004.1, forward strand.
CTTCACGATCCGCCGCCCGATGCCGACTTCGACGCTCTGGCCAACTGCGACTCGCGCGGTCATCAGGCGCTCGCGTTCGATGAACTGTTTGCCTTCGAGCTGGCGCTCTCGATCGAACGTCTCCGTAGCGCACGCCGAGTTGGAATCGCCCTCGATGGCTCGCAGAGCCTTGGCGCGAAGATGCTCGAGGGACTGCCGTTCACCTTGACCGGATCGCAGTCGCGCGCGATCGAGGAAATCTCCTCCGACCTTGCGCGGCCGAACCAGATGAACCGCATGCTGATGGGCGACGTTGGCAGCGGCAAGACGCTGGTCGCGTTCTGGGCGATGATTCGCGCGATCGAATGCGGGCATCAGGCTGCCATGATGACGCCGACCGAACTGCTCGCCGAGCAGCATTGGCGCGGATTCGCGCTCATGTGCGGACGGCTGGGAGTAAGGCACGCGCTGCTCACCGGGAGCGTGACGGGTGCGGCGCGCGATCAGACTTTGCGCGGGCTTGCGAGCGGTGAAATCCAGGCGGTGTTCGGAACGCATGCGCTGATCCAGGAGCGCGTGCGAATGCGCGGACTCGCGCTCGGCGTGATCGACGAGCAGCATCGCTTCGGCGTTTTCGATCGCGCGAAGATGAAAGCATTGGGGCCGAAAGCGAATCTGCTGATGATGACGGCAACGCCGATTCCGCGAAGCCTGGCGATGAGCCTGTTCGCGAATCTCGACGTATCGTTTCTCGACGAGTTGCCGGTCGGACGCACGCCGATCGCGACCGATATTTACACTGAGGACGATATCACGCAGGTGCATGAAGGTTTGCGTGCAGAGATCGACGGGGGAGGGCGCGCGTACTACGTCGTGCCGTTTATCGAGGGCGATGAGGACGAGGCCAAGTCGGTGTCGGCCACGGCGGCGCGCCTCAAGAAGGGGGCGGTCCGCGGCGCGAGAATCGGCACGATGCACGGCAGGATGAGCGCTGCGGAAAAGGATCGCGCGATGCGCGAATTTCGCGACGGCGCGCTCGACGTGCTGGTCTGCACGACAGTGGTGGAAGTGGGAATCGACGTGCCTGAGGCTACGATAATCGTGGTAGTCGCGGCCGAGCGGTACGGCCTCGCGCAGTTGCATCAGCTGCGCGGCAGAGTCGGGCGCGGCGAGAAGGTGTCGCGCTGCTGCATAGTGGCGTCGAACGACGCCGATGAAGCCGCGATGGAACGCCTTGAGGTAATGCGCGAATGCACGACAGGCACAGCGGTCGCGGAGGCCGACTTGCGCCTGCGCGGCCCGGGCGATTTGCTCGGCGCGCGCCAGACCGGGGCGCTGCAGTTGAAGTTTGTGCATCTGATTCGCGACCATCGCATGATTGAGCGCGCACGCAAGCTGGCCGACGAGTGGATCGCGCGTGATCCGTCGTTGTCGAGCCGCGAATCGGAGGGTGCGCGCGCGGCAGTTAGAAAAATGCTGGCGCTCGGGTTCAGTCTAGGCGATGTGGGCTAGAGCGGTGGGCTATTGGAGCAGTGAGCTGGCGGACGGCTCGAAGCGCGCGGCGACGCCGCCGGTTTCGATCGCGCTCGCGTTCCAGATCGCGGGTGCCAGGCTATCGAAATAGTCCGCGCCCTCGCCGATCACGACCAGGACCGCGTTCGAGCGGACGTCGATGCGATGCGGAGTAGAGTCTCCAAGCAGTCGATCGAGCAGGGTCTGATAGACGACGGCGAAATGGCTGGCGGTATGCGCGTCGCTGAACGCGAGCATCCAGATGACGTTCACGCCGCGGCTTTGCTCCAGGATGATCATGCGGTCGGCGATCCATCGCGCGGCGAGTCCGACCTCGCTGGACTGCTTGCCGAGATTGCGCTCGAGAATCACGCGGATGAGCAACTCGCCGTACGTATCGTCGTCCGCTTTTTTCCATCCGCTCATGATTCCGTCGTAGCCGGCCAGTTCGATTCGCGGCGCCGGCGCGTTGCCGTCGAAATAGAGCTCGGGATGCAGAATCTGGTGACTGGACTGCGGCGGATTGCGATAGAGCGCGTCGACGGCCGTCCATCCACCACGCCGATAAGCCTCGGCGACGAAGCGGACTCCTTCGGAATACTGGAACAGCAGCGGAACGCTGAGGCCCTCGGGCGTGTGGGGCGCTTCGGCTGCCAGAGCCTGCGGGAGCTGTTTGAGACTATTCGTGAGCGAGTCCGCCGTGCTGTCATCCATGCGCCCGACGGCGTAGGCGAAACCCGCGATGGTCGCGTCGCCCTCTGCCACCGACTTGAGCGCGAGCGCCCGATCGTCGTTGTCCTTCACCTTGTCGAGGCTCGATTCGAGATCGAAATTCTGGTCCTGGAGGGCGTGCGTCAGCTCATGCGCCAGCAGCATCTCGCCGACCACGTCGCGCTGGATCATGAACTGCGCGGCGCTGTTCCAGGCCCCGACATCAGCGCCGCCCTCGACCAGCACCATTTCTTTGCCATGAAGATCGTAGAAGCCCGCGACCTGGCTTTTGAGCAGCTTGAGCGACGCGGCCTTGAGATCCAGCCCCGCCGGATAGAGACCGGTGAGCGCGCCAGCTACCGAATCGGCCTCGAGCTGGTTGTCGGTGTAGTCGCGCATCATGTCGGCTTCCATCATCGATTCGGCTTCGTCGGGGGTTTTCACGACGAGCGGAACCGGCTGCTTGAACCTAAGCTGGCGAAGAGCCTGGATACCAGCCTCGATATGCGCGGCCTCCTGCGAGTTGACCCGGTCGCCGCGGACCAGCGAGTAGGCGCATCCGCGCAGAAGTATCAGGGCGGCGATAGCGCATATTGGCCACCAGAGCCGTCGAGTGAAACTTTCCCCACTGGTCATTCGGTGATGATTACGGCCGGAAATCCAAATCGGGCCGAGTCGGACGCGCGCGCCTCGGCTGCCGATCGAGTTGCAAACGCGCCCATCCGTACACGGTAATAGTGGCGATGGTCAGCATCAAGCTGATCGATGTGAACGTCGGGGTAGTAGGCGGCCAATTTGCTGCGCAACTGCTCGGCGTTCTGTTGCTCGGAAAATGAACCGGCCTGGACGACGTAGCGCAGCGGCGCGCCGACCTCGCGAGTCCCGCGCGGCTTGCTGATGAGCGAGATGCGAACGTGCGCGGTGCCCTGGTCGAGCATTCCGATCACCCGCGCCGCCTTGTGCGAGAGATCGATCTTGCGGCCCTTCTTGAACGGCCCGCGGTCTGTAATCGTCACCTCGACGGAACGGCCGTTGTCGAGATTCGTGACCATCACGCGGCTGCCCAGCGGAAATTCGATCGAGGCCGCAGTGAGGTCCTCCTGGTTGTAATACGAGCCGGCCGAGGTCTTGCGACCGTGGAATCCTGGCCCGTACCACGACGCCATCCCCACGACCGCGGGCGTCGGAGTTGCCCGCGGCACAGCAACCTCGGGAGGCGATGGCGGTGGCGGCGGAAGCTGGGCTGGTTGCGAGGTCGCGCAGGCGGCGAAAATCGCGCTCATAGCGATCGTCAAAGCGATCTGGCGCAGGTGGCCGCAGTTTGGAATGCGCGACACGTCAAGCAACCCAACACTTATTATAGGAATCCTCGAGTCGCGGCATAAGTCCGCATCGTGTGGAACGATGTCGAGTGAGACGCTTCGGGAGCCGTCGGCGGCGTGGTAGCATCTCGGCTGTTGAACGCAATGCTGCGGACGAGGCAGGAGCTCGAGGAAATAGAGGCGCGCACGCTGGCGCCGTATGCGATGGCGTCGCGGGCCAGTCGCGGGCGCCGCTTTCCCGAGCCCGAGCATCCGATGCGTACAGTCTTCGCGCGCGATCGCGACCGCGTCATTCACTCGGCTGCGTTTCGGCGCCTCGAATACAAAACCCAGGTCTTTGTAAATCACGAGGGCGATTACTACCGCACCCGCCTGACGCATACCCTCGAAGCCGCGCAGATCGCGCGCACTGTGGCGCGGGCGCTCGGCCTCAACGAGGAACTGGCGGAGGCGGTTGCACTCGCACACGACCTCGGGCATACCCCCTTCGGCCACGCCGGCGAGAAAGTGCTCAACGAGCTGATGGCGCCGTACGGCGGCTTCGATCACAACGCGCAGAGCCTGCGGACGGTGGACTGGATCGAGATTCGCTATCCGAATTTTCGCGGACTCAATCTCAGCTTCGAGGTGCGCGAGGGAATCGTCAAACATTCGCACTTCCAGAATCGTCCGGCCGCGCAGGAATTCGACCCGAGCACCTATCCATGCCTCGAGGCTCAAATCGTCAACCTGGCCGACGAGATCGCGTACCTGGCGCACGACGTTGACGACGGCCTGAAGGCGCAGATGCTCTCGGTCGAGGAACTTAACGCGTCGTCCCTGTTCAGGGAGTCGGCGGCTGCGGCGCGAGACACGTCGCCGGCGGCCGAAATGCGCGTGCTTCGCTACCAGACCGTGATCAGGATGATCGACGCGATGTCAACTGACTTGATGACCAACCTTGCAAGCGAACTGGACCGCAACAAGATTCGCAACGTCGAGGACGTGCGCAAGGCGGGCAGGGCACTCGTGTCCTTCGATTCCGCGATGGGTGCGAAGGTCGATGAAATCAAGCAAGTGATGCGCGATCGGCTGTATCGGCATTACCGGGTCAGCCGCATGACTGAGAAAGCGGGCAGGGTGCTGGCGGCCCTCTTCCAAACTTACATGACCGAGCCGCGCCAGATGCCGGAGCACGTAGTCGCGCGCGCCGAGAAATACGGCGAGCCGATTTCGCGGGCGGTCGCGGACTATATCGCTGGGATGACAGACCGCTTCGCACTGGACGAATATCGCAAACTTTTCGATCCCAATGAGCGCGTCTGACAAGCCGTCGCCACCGAGGAAGACACGCGCGCGGCGCTCGCTCGTGATCCGGCGCGTCGATCACGTCGGCGATCCCGTGGGGCTCGCATTTCTCGAATCGCCGGAAACCAACGGCGATGCGGTGCTCGAGCGGCTGGGCGAGTACCTCGGCGACAAGCTGAAGGTCGTCAAGGCGGAAGTCGCGCACGGCGAGATCACGGTCGAAGTCGAATCGCGCAGGTGGACCGAGGAGGGCGCTCGGATGGCCGCAGTCGCGCGCGAATTATACGAGAAGGGAGCCAAACGGTCGGCGCTGGCGATGTATCGCGACGCGCTCGACCTGGACCCGCTCAACGCGGAAGCGATGTTGAGACTCGGCCTGGCATTTGCAGAGCAGGAGAAATTCGCGGATGCGCTCGCCGCCCTTAAGCGCGCGCGCGAGTTCGGCGCCGGCGGCGTCGATCTGCTGATCGCGATGGGCCGATGCGCGGCAGGATCGGATCGTAGCGCGAACGCCATCGCGTACTACGAAGAGGCGTTGACAATCGAACCGCGCAATTTCGTTGCGCGCCGGGCGTTGAGCTCGCTCGGGCGCAAGCCGCCGGCACCCAGCAAGCAATCAGGCGCTGTACGGAGCGGTCGCGATTAGCTAAAACTGTGCGGAATCGGCTGGCTGTATTTTTCTCGATTCACGCCGACCCAATCATTCTTGAAGCGAGGAACCTTGGAGCACTCAATGATTTCAGGCCTTTTTAGATTTCGAGCCAGTACGGCTAGTGGGGATTAGGTGAATGTAGACACCCACCTGAAAAACCTTTAGATTCAAGCCGTGTTCTCAAGAAACCCAATGCGCCGGACCTCCTCGAATCGAGTCCGGACAGTAGTAGCGCATCTACTCGCCGTGCGCGAGGTGCGTTGTGAACGAACAGCGCTCCTACGGCGCTGGATGGGGGCTTGATCTGGTGCGGTTCACCCTAACCTACGACGGCCCGCTACCCTCTGGCGGCAATTCCAGCCATCTACCGATCAAGCAAAGAATCCGGCAGACGCTTCATCCTCAAATTCGCAGCGTGTGGAGAAACCATCCCGCGTTTGATGAAGATGAGTTATTGAAAGCGATGGTTGAGAATGAAGATCGGTTCATCAATCGTGGTCGCTTTACATTCATCCCGATTGTCCGACGGTATCTCCATCTATTTTGTGAGATTGATATTTTGCTCCTCAGGCGAGAAGCGCCGGGCGCTATCGTGCATCGGGGCGATCTAGACAACCGGCTAAAGATTCTCTTCGACGCCTTGCGAGCGCCTAACGATCCGTCAGAACTAAAGGGCTTGCGATATCCACGACCAAAAGGGAAAGCGGTAAAATTGGATGGTCACGTCTATCCGCCACCGTTCTTCTGTCTGCTAGAAGATGACGCGTTGATAACGGGGGTCAAGGTCGATACAGCGCAATTGTTTGAGCCGCTGAAACGAGGGACCGAAAATCACGTTCGCCTAGTGATGCGAGTGTCCGTGAAGCTCAGCAAACTGACAAAGGCAAACTTGGCTTTTGTCGGAGACTAATGATCAGTCTCGTTTGATGTCGAAATTTATCGAAGTCAGAAAGACTAGCGCGACACCCGGCCAGCCGATCCACCAGTAGCCAAGAGCAGCGACGGCCGTTACGTAGAGCCAGCGCCACCAGCGGAATTCGAGTCGGGTCACTGGTTTCGGGGTGCGCCGAGACCCCACTCGACTCCGCAATAGTACGCATAGTAACTGCCGAACAGATAAGCCATCACCCAAAGCGCCCACGCGGGGTGCTCCGGGATGAAGAACCGTAAATATAGGGCGACAGCACCAACCACAAACCCAAGCCACCAAATAATCTTAGCCTTCGTATTCGCTTTCATCGTTGGTGCCCTAGAAGATGTAAACGAACACCGTGCGAGAATCCAATGCGCCGCTGCCACGGGCGCGCATCATTTTCTTATCGACGAAGTGCTCTTCTATTTCTTGAGCGTCCGCCAAGGAGTCTGCCGCCCACTGTCTCCAACATGAGATATTTGCGGTGTTTGCCATTCGAGTTTTCCGGTCGCTCGGATCGTTCGCGATGCCGATTCGCCAATCCCCGTAATGCCCCTGAACGGTGCCTTCGATTTCAGAAATGATCCGTTCTGAGGTTGTCATCGGCTGGGACTTTTAACCTGATGCGTCAATCTCTTTCAGTTCTTGCGAATACACATTCCAAAGCTTCTGAAGCTGTACTGCGGACACGGGAGCATGAGCTAGGTTCTCGATAGTCAGCGCACGCAGACGGCCATGCGCCAGTAGCCAACGTCTTCGATCCAGCGACACCGCTTGTTGTTCTTCTCGAATCTCATCAGGGTGCGACACAAACATCTCCTGCTCCTCTTGCGCATCTTCTCTGCAAGTGGCATTGGTTTATTGTCGCAGTTCTGAGCGGTCCACCTGGCAGGGTTGGGCCGCTCGTTTATTTCTCACTCAGTGCTCAGTCTTCGATGAACGGAAAAGCGGTCTGATTAGGCGCTTGAACTTTTCTGGATCGGCCTGTTCCAACTCGCGCCTTAAGAGATCGTCGCTTTCGCGCTGCTTCTCGCTGATAGGCTTTGGCGTCTGCGATTTCTTTTTCCGCACGTCGCCAGTGTAGCGCGGAAAAATTTAGTCCGCTACTGGCTGCACGTCGTAATCAAATCGGCGAACATCTCCGAATTGTTGCGATTGTTGAACCGGAACGAAAACTCGTTCAGGTAGAAGGGCAGATATTTCGCGCTGACGTTGTGATACGAACCCATCACGCCGCGCTTGAGCAGCGACCAGAACGATTCAATCGAATTGGTGTGAACATCGCCGCGAACGTACTCGCCAGCCGAGTGCCGAACCGAATCATGCGGCAGGTCTTTGTGGACGTAGTTGTAATCTTTGTTTTCGTCGGTCACGACCAGTCGAACGTTTTTCCGGTCCACGACTTTGCGCACGAAGCCCGCGAGGGTGGGCGCATCCTGACTGCCAATCACACGCGCCACGACGTTGCCTTTGCGCTCGATAGCGCCGATGACGCCGATCTTTCCGTAGCGATGCCCGCCGATGCCCAGCTCGCGCTGGCGTGCGGATTTCTGCCACGCATGGCGATTGCGATCTTTCCCGCCGACGTAAGTTTCGTCGGCCTCGACAACGCCGCTCAGAGGAGCGTACATGTCGCCAGCCATCGCAGCGCGCCAGCGCATGCAGATATACCAAGAGGTGTGATAGTCGTGCGTGGATCGTTCGCCAAAAATCACGCGATGAATCTGTAGAGCGCTGATTCCTTTCTTTGCAGTCAGCATCAGATAGCCGACTTTGAACCAGAGGTTCAGCGCGATCTTTGTATCCTCGAAAATGGTTTTGGTTGTGACGCTGAAGCGGTAGCCGTTGCGCTTGTGGCAGACCATCACAACGCCAGTCTCTTTATCGACTGTCTCAGCGCCGCTCTTGCAGACCCAATGCCACGGACGCGCCGCGAGCTTGTAGACTTTCTCGCTTGCCTTGCAGCGCGGGCAGCGCACACCGTCGCGCCAGCGCATCTTCGCTAGGAAGGCGCGGCACTGTTCATCGGTTCCAAATTCGCGGTCGAATTCGCTAAGTGTCTGCATGTTTGGTACATTAGCCTAAATATGAATGAGTGTCAACAATCACCTAATCCCCCGGCTAGTTTACATAATACTTCTTATGCGAAGTTGCAGTATTCGGCCAAAGTCGCTGGCATCTGTGCATTCGTTATCGCCGCGTTGATGATTCTGGGCCGCGCTAGGACGGCGCTCGCGCAGGGTGCCTCGGGATTCTCCCCTGCCGTCGCGGCGCCTGTGGCTACCGATCCTGCGAAGGATGCGGCGTTGAAGACCTATCTCCAGAAACGCTTCAAGATTCCTAGTCCCGACCTGATCAAGCTAGGCCCGGCCTTCAAGACGCCGATCGAGGGTCTATACGCGCGCCAGTTGACCGTCGGCAATGCTGCCGGACAGACCGTCGCCACAACTCTGTTCTTCGACAACAGCGAGACCAAGGCGATCGTCGGACAATATATCGACGCCGGTACGGAGCCGTGGGGACGGGTCAACATGGGCGCCGTGAACCTCGAGGATCGGCCGACGCAGGGTCCGGCGGACGCGCCCGTGACGATCGTCGAGTTTGCCGACTTCGAATGCCCCTTCTGCGCCCATGCGTTCAGCGTGATCGAGACGCTGGTCAACACGACCTACAAGGGCAAAGTGAAGGTGATTTTCAAAGCCTACCCGCTGAACGTGCATCCGTGGGCGATGAAAGCCGCGGAGGCGGCCGAATGCGCCCGGCTGCAGAACCCTGCCGCTTTCTGGGACTTCGCGCGCTACTTCTACACGAACCAGGGAAGCATCAACGCGGGGAATCTGCAGAGCAACGTGGACAAGTTGGCGAAGGAGCAGAAACTCGACGCGCCTTCATTGAAGGCATGCATGGGCAGCGCGCAGACCGCCGCTCGCATCAAGCAGGATCAGACGGACGGCGACACGATTCGAGTCTCGTCAACGCCGACGTTCTTCGTCAACGGGATACCGGTCGTGGGCTTGCCTGACGGCAAGGTGCTGGACTTCGTGATCGACTCGGAGCTCAAGGGAAAATCAACGTCGGCGTCGGCGAACTAGTGACCGACGACAGGCAGGGAACCGCCCTCCCCTGACGCCCGCGATTTCCTGGAGGCTCAGCCTTCGCATGGCGTTAGGGCGTGCATGAATGCGCAAAGGCCGGTGGCTTTTCCTCAGGCTGCGTCCGGAGCCCCTTTTGCAGCAGGAGAAGCGCCGCGGCTGGATCGTCCACAAAGCTGAACAGTTTGAGATCTTCTGGACTGATTGTGCCGTGCCGCACGAGCGCGTCGAAGTTGACGATCTCTTTCCAATATTGCGAGCCGTAGAGCAGCACTGTGATCGGGCGATCCAGCTTTTGCGTTTGCTGCAACGTCAGTATCTCCATCATTTCGTCCAGCGTGCCGAAACCTCCGGGAAAAGCTACCATCGCGCGCGCGAGATGCGCGAACCACAGCTTGCGCATGAAAAAGTAGTGGAACTCGAACGATAGCCCTCGCGTGATGTACGGATTGGGCCGCTGCTCGTGCGGCAGTCCGATGTTCAGCCCGATCGTCCGTCCCCCCGCTTCGGACGCGCCACGATTGGCCGCCTCCATGATGCCGGGGCCGCCGCCAGAGCAGATCACGTAGCGATGACAATTCGACCGAAGACCCTTCGACCAGGTCGTGATCAGTTTCGCGAGCTCGCGCGCATCCTGGTAGTAGCGTCCGAGCGGGCCGTCCGGAGCAATCCTCGCCGAGCCGAAGAACACGATTGTCTCGTGCACCTGCTCGCGGCAAAAGATCCGAAGCGGATCGAGATACTCCGCAAGAATCCGTACCGGGCGCGCTTCATCGCTATCGAGAAACTTCTCGTCCTTATAGGCGAGCGGTGGAATGGCCGGCGAATCTGATTTGCGCGCTTTCATGATTTCCGGACCCCTTCAAAATCGACGAAGCCGCGCTCAACGTCGGTCTCGAGCAGTTCGACCGTGACGTGGTCGCCGACATCAAAACCCTTGTACTTTTTCACGACTCTGCCCTCCGCTGCCGGATGGTCTATTCGCACCCAGGTCCCCTTCTCCGAGGCTCCCGTGACAATCCCGTCGAACCGCTCCCCGACCCGCGACTCGAGCAGCAGCGCGGCCGCCGACTTCCGCACCTGCCGTTCCACCTTGCTCGCGTTGTCTTCCTGGTCGGTGCAGTGTCCCGCCAGGTCGTTGAGCTCGTCGGAGCTGTACGGACTCGTCGTTCCGGAGAGCACAGCCTTCAAGAGACGCTGCGTGATCAGGTCGGGGAAACGCCGGTTGGGCGCGGTCGAATGGGTGTAGTCGTTGACCGCGAGACCAAAGTGTCCCGCCACTGGCTGGCCGGGGAACTCGACCACGTATTCGCCGCGCCCCAACAGCTTGACGACCGAAAGCGACAGGTCTGGAAAGCGCACGGGGTCCGCCTGTCGCCGCTCCTCAAGGAACTCCTGCAGCGCGCGGGAATTCGGACGCGGCGGAAGACTTCCGCCCAAGTCTCTCGCCAGCTCCGCTATTCTCGCCCAACGCTCGGGCGAACGAAGGACTCGGCGCAGCGCGGGGAAGCCTCTCTGCTCGAGGTATCTCGCCACTACCCCATTGGCGCCGATCATGAAGTCTTCGATCAGCTCGGTCGCGCGATTCTTCTGGTCTGCCTGCAGATCCCGGAGCGAATCGCCGTCGAACACCGGCCGCGCTTCGATCGTCTCGAGCGTCAGCGCGCCATGCTGATGACGCCGCGCTTTCATCGCCTGTGCCACTCGATCCTGCAAGCGCAAATTCTGATCGAGGCCGGGAACCGCGGAGATCGGCGTCGGCGCGGGCCCTGCCCCATCGAGCCAGGCCGCGACGCTGTTGTAAGCGAGCTTCGCGCGATTCGTCACCGCCGCGCGATAGATATCCGACTTCCCAACCTCCCCGTCGCCGCTCACCTCAAACTCGATCACGATCGCCAGGCGGTCCTTGCGATCCGCGAGCGACGTCAAATCGGTCGAGAGCTTCTCGGGCAGCATCGGAAATATTTGCGCCGCGGTATAGACCGAAGTGGTATTAGTCCGCGCGTGGTCATCGATCGCCGAGCCTTTTTTTGCGATCGCATCGACATCGGCGATCGCGACCAGAATCTTCACGGCGCCGTCCGGTAGTTGCTCTGCGACAGAAAGCTGATCGAGGTCGAGTGAATCATCGTTGTCGATCGATGCCCACAGCAATCGCCGAAGGTCTCGCAGCGATGGATCCGAAGCGGCGGCCGCCTTGGCGATGGAGTTTGTTTGCCCGATGACTTCGGCGGAGAAGTCCGGCAACAGGCCTCGCTGAAGCATCGCCCGTCGCGCGATGCTCCTGAGCTGGTCTCTACAGGGCGCGGTGGTTGAATTCATCGGCGCATCATAGCCCACCGCGCGGCTCAATAGTCAAAACTGCGATCTGGATCTTGGGGTAAGACTCCGGGACGTTGAGCGTAACGAATCGCGCGATTAATGAATGTTACTTGTAAGCAATCATCACGCGATTAGGTACGGGCGGAAGTTCGCGGAGTTCAACGCGTCCGAAGCCCGCGCTCTCAAGGGATTTGGCGAGTTGTGAAGGCGTGCGCGCTTCGCCACCAGGCGTCGTCGCCAGGAGTGCAAGATTCAGGGAGACTGCAGCGGCTGGCGAAGTTCGGTCATCATCGAGCATCAGTTCGAAGGCGGCCACGCAGCCATCTTTCACCAGCGCCGAGTGAATTCGCTCAAGCATTACGGTAGTGGTTTTTAGGTCCGGAAGAAAATTGGTTATCAGCGCGAGGTCGTAACCGGTTCCGAAGTCCACGGTGAGCGCGTCGCCCGGTATCGAGTGAAAGCGCGGCCCCACGCCGGCGGTATCTGCGTTGCCGCGTGCGATCGCGAGAACTTCGGGCCAGTCAACGGCGAATACCTCCGCGTCAGGATTCCGCTTCGCGAACTCAATGCCATAGAGTCCGTGGCCCGCTGCGATGTCCAGCACCTTGGTCGGGCCCTTCGCTTCCTGGTCCAGGCTATCGGCCAGCAAGCGGGCCAGGAATGCGCCTGGCACTCCCATCGCGCGCGCAAACTCGACCCAGATTGGATGCTCGGGTGCGAGTGTGCCTCCGCCCGGCAGCGCCGTTCCTCCGCGGCGCACCGCTTCCGTTAGCGTGGCGAATGCCGCGGCCTGAGCCTTGCCCGATATGGTCTCGGCCGCAGCTTCACCGATGCACGCGGGCGAGCGTCGATCGAGGAAAGCGGCTGTGTCGGCAGCCAACGAATATCTCTCGTCATGTTTCTGGAGAAAGCCGATCATGACCAGATAGGCGGCCAGGATTCCGAGCCCGCGCTCGGACGCGGAACACCGCTGGGCGAGCATCGCTGTCGTGTCGGCACCCTCGCCGATAGCGGTGAATAGGTCGAGCTCGATAGCCGCTCTGAGCGCCGCAGTTCGCTGGAACGCTGCCAGCGTCTCAAAGATTCGCTGTGGTGACAGTGCCGGCATTGAAGGCCCTCCGCTTGCTTCCGGAGATTACTTCTAGAATAATCTTCTACGAATATTCCTCTAGTGGAAAGCTCCGGTCAAGAGATAAGATTACCTGCCGTGGAAGACGGCATAAGAGTCCGCGCCTCGCGCGCGCGGCGGCAACAGATCCTCGATGCCGCGCTCGACTTGTTTCTTGAAAAGGGAGTCGGAGCCACGACCGTCGAAGATCTCCTTGCCCGGTCAGGCGCCAGCGTCGGCAGCTTTTACCATCAGTTCAGCAGCAAGGCCGACGTGGCCTCTGCGCTCTATCTTGAGACGTTGAGCTCGTACGAGCGATTGTTTGTTGCCGAGCTCCGCAAACATGATCGCGCGCGCAACGGAATCGAAAGCGCGGTTCGCCGGCATCTTCGCTGGACCAAAAAGAATCCGAGGCTCGCCAGCTATCTGATCCATTGCCGCGAGCCGGAGGTCGCGGAACTCTCTGAAGAGCGCGCCCAGCAGCTCAACCGCATCTTCTACGACGAAGTCCTGAAGTGGCTGCGCCGTCACGTTGAGGCCGGCGAAATCAGGAAGCTGCCCTCAGATATCTACCTTGCGCTCTGGATGGGACCGGCCAACGAGTTTACGCGGCTGTGGTTGCTCGCATCCGACCGAGCCTCTCGCCGAATTGCGCGAGCGGAAAGCCTGCTGGCGAGTGCCGCTTGGGCCGCGCTGCGCGATGATTGATTAATGAATGACGACGGGCTGCGGGCTACCCGGCGCGCTTGAAGGCGGCGGAATGTCGGCGGGCGCGCCCAGCAGGGCCAGGGATTCCATCACGCCCTGGCGCTGCTGCGCGAACGGATGCGCGGCGAGGAAGCCGCGATAGGCGTCGATCGCGCCCTGCTTGTCACCCGACCTGGCCAGCATCCGCGCGACACCCAGCTCCGCACTCGCCTGCTCGGGTCCTGGATCGGCGGCGGCCTGCTGATAGGCTCCAGCCGCCTTCTTCCAATCAGCCATGCGCTCGTAAACCACTGCCAGGTTCGTCAGCCCGAGGCTGCGAAACAACGGGTCGCGCTCCTCGGCCAGAAACGCGACGAGCGAGTCGCGCGCGTCAGGCAGGTCGCTGTCGGCAATGTATGCGCTCGCGAGGTAAAAACGCGCGAGGCGTCCAAGCCGGCGCCCGGCTCTTCATCGGCGAGCTGCTTGAACTGCGTCTCGGCCTGTTTGTTCTGACCGGCGTTGAGCGCGGTGATCGCATCGTAGAACTGGGCCGCGGCGACAGTGTCGCGATGACGCTCGTAGTAGTACACGCCAATTACGATCGCGCCGGCCGCCACGACGACCGCGGTCGAGACGAGCACCTGGGTGAGATTGTTGACGAGGAAGTCGCGCGCGCTGTCGACGAAGGTCGTGAACTCGTCGGGCGCTTTGAGTTCCTTTTGAGTTATTTTTCGGCGATGGGTAGTCGGCGGCATAGAATGCTCAAGCGGACACTGCCCGCCGGAGGACCAGAGGGTTAGCGCGCACGCGCCTTACATTTTGTATTTGAAATCCTCGGGCGACATCCGCTCGAGGATCTCGGACCATTTGTCGCGCGAGACACCGGCGAGGTTTTGATCGGAAGTCTGCTGTTCGCCCTGGGATTCATGGAGCTCGCTGCTCGCTTCGAGCACTTTCTTGGAAACGTAGATGGGCGACTTGGTGCGCAGCGCCAGCGCGATCGCGTCGCTCGGGCGCGAATCCATTTCGAGCGCCTTGCCGTCGCGCGTCTTCAACTGAATTCGCGCGAAGTAGGTATTCTCGCGCAGCTCGGTAATCTCGGCGGACTCGACCGTCGCGCCGAACTCGACCAGCAGATTGCGCAGCAGGTCATGCGTCATCGGGCGTTGCGGCTTGGCGCCTTCGAGCTCGATCGCCATCGCGTTCGCCTCGAGCGGGCCGATCCAGATGTGCAGGTTGAGCTTGTTGTCGGGATCCTTGAGGACGACGATCGGCATCTTGGTGGACGGATCGAGAATGAGCCCGCCTACAATCATCAAAATGAAGTCTTCCCTGTGACCGGCCATAGCGGGGCTCATCAACCTTTTCCCATCAAGCGCGCGCGGTTTCGGGTCGAATTCCCGCGTGGTGCTCGATGAAAATATCTTGGCCCAAAGACGCCACGTGGTCAACCGAACAAGCTGCGCAGCCGCGAGGATCGAGTCCGTCAGCCTGCGACCAAGCGATCGACCACGCGGTAAAGCTGGTTGAGATTGCGGCACTCTTCCACCAGATCGCAGTGCGGGGCGTAGCGATCCATTTCGCTGTCGCCGAAGCCCCACGTATTGCGGCTTTCAGGATTAAGCCAGATCACTCTTTTGGCGCGCTGGCGGATTTCACGCAAGCACCAATCGTGCGGGAGGTTGTAATTGTTGCGCGCGTCACCGAGCACGATCACCGTCGTGCGCTTGTTCACCGCGCCCAAATGATCGGTGACGAAGTTGCGGAACGCGTAGCCAAAATTCGAGTGGGCGTACACGTTGATGATATCGCCCTTGAGCGCGACGTCGAGCGCTTCCTTGGCGTCGTTGTTGCGAAAGCATTCGGTCACTTCGCCGATATCGGCGACGAAGATGAAACTGCGCACGCGCGAGTAGAGATCTTGCAACGAGTACACGAACTGGAGCATGAAGCGCGAGGCGTTGCGCACCGAGTCGGAAACGTCGCACAGAATCACGACCTGCGGCTTTTCTTTCTTCCGCTTCTCGAAGCGGAGCTTGAAAGGCACGCCGCCGTACTCGAGGTTCTGGCGCAGCGTGCGCTTGATGTCGAAGCGGCCCTTCTTCGAGCGCTTGCGGCGCACGGTGATCACGTTCTTCAGGCGCTGCGCGAGGCGCGTCACCGCCTCGTTCATCTTCTTCAGCTCTTCCTCGGTCAGGTAATAGAAACTCTTCTCGCCAATCTGGTTGAGTCGCTGATCTTCTTTCTGCTTGATGTCGCGCTTCTCGCGCTCCATCCGGACGTAGCGGCGGATGATATCGTCGAGCGCCTTGAGCCGCCGCTCGAGGTACTCTTCCATTTTCGCTTTGAGCTCGGAGCCGATATCCATCTTCTCGAGCTGCTCGCGCAGTTCCTTGATCTCGGCTTCGATCTTGTCGAGCCCGAGCTGGCGGGCGAGCGCGCGGGCGAAATAGTTTTCCTCGATCGTGCGCTCGATGCCTTGCAGCTTGACAGCGCGCGAGGCCTCGCGAATCTTGCGCTCCATCTCGCCCGAATTGTTCTGCAGTAGTTGCTTCGCAAGCTCGGAAAGATTCTTGCCCTCTTTCTTGAGCATCTTCTCGACTTCGTCCAAGAACTTCTGGAATTCCTGATCGGACATCGAGAGCGCGTTCTGCACGGCCTGGCTCGCCTGCTTGATGATCTCGCCGAGGCCGGAGAAATAGATATCGAACAGCTCTTCGAACACCGGTAATTCGCTGGACCGCTTCACCATCGTGGCCCGCAGCGCGGCACGGAACGCGTCGCGCTCGTTCAGCCCGGTGACTTCGGAAGCGCTGAATGCGTCGAGCGTTTCCGCCAGCGAGACACGCACGCCGTTCTCGCGCAGCAGATTTGCAAATTCGACCAGCTTTTCTTGCATGGTGAGGTGGTGCCCTACCCTACTTCGATCAGTTCAAAAGATCCTTGTCGCTGCCAGCTTCGGTGCCGCGACGCGCGCGCACGCGGCGCACGTAGTCTTTCAGCTCTTCCTGCGCCTTGCGCACGTCACCCTCGTACTTGACGATCGTGTCGAGCGTCTCGGTGACGAGTTCCTGGTCGAGGCTGTTCACGTTGAGCAGCGTCAGCGCCTTGACCCAATCGAGCGTCTCGCTGATGCCCGGAGTCTTTTTGAGATCGAGCTTGCGCAGCGACTGCACGACGGTGACGACTTCCTCGGCGAGCTTGTTCGCGGCTTCAGGCACTTTGAGCTTGACGATCGCGAGTTCCTGCGCGCGATCGGGAAAGTCGATGTACAGATGCAGGCATCGACGCTTCAGCGCGTCGGACATTTCGCGTGCGTTGTTCGAGGTCAGCACGACCAGCGGGATGTGCTTGGCCTTGAGCGTGCCGAGCTCGGGCACGGTCACTTGGAAATCGGAAAGGAGCTCGAGCAGGAAGGCTTCGAACTCGGCGTCGGCCTTGTCGATCTCGTCGATCAGCAGGACCGACGGCTGCTCGCTGGAGATTGCTTTGAGCAGCGGGCGCGGGAGCACGAAGCGCTCGGAGAAGAATACTTCGTCCTGCGCGGCGATTCGATCGACCGCCTCGGTCAGGCCCTTGGCGCCGACGAGCACCTCGCTGATTTTGTCCTTGAGGATTTGCGTGTAGAGGAGCTGCTTGGCGTACTCCCATTCGTAGAGCGCCTTGCCCTCGTCGAGGCCCTCGTAGCACTGGAGGCGGATCATGTCGAAGCCAAGGGACGCGGCGAGCACCTTGGCGAGGTCGGTTTTGCCGACGCCGGCGGGACCTTCGACCAGGATGGGCTTGCGCATTTCACTCGCCAGGTAGATGACGGTCGCGATTCGCCGGCTGGCGATATAATTGTTCTTGGCGAATCGCTCGATTACGTCGTCGATCGATGAAAACATCAATCCTCCTCGACAGCGGAAGCTGAAGGGGCAAGCCCCGCGCGGATTAGATTAAATATCACGCCGAGTTAAGGCGAGGAAACCCAGCAGGGGTGGCAGAACGCCGGGCGCAGAATTTAATGTGAAACCCAACGTGGGTTTCACGCTTCCCCGGCAGGGGTGACCCCTGCACCCGGTGTCAAAAGATGCGGGACTTCGTCCCTGTTAGAATTTTTTGGGTGTGTGGATCATCCGCGGCTCAAATGTGCAGTTCCTCCCAGACTTGCTCGTTGCGAGCGAAGCGGTCGCGCGATAGTGCCGAGGCGTCGAAGGCGCTGTATTTGCCGTTCGCGATCAGATCGGCTAGGGCCTGGCCGGCGCCGTAGGACTGCATCACGCCGCGGCCGCTGAATGAGTGCCCTTCGTACACGTGGGGCGCGGCGCGGCCGACGATTGCGCTGCGGTCGGGGCTGACTTCGTACAAGCCGGCCCATCCGGTGATGTGGCGCAGGCGTTCCATAGAGGTCATGCGCGCGAACATCCGCGGCCAGATCTCGTTCAGGAAGAACGGCTCGCCGTCGTAGTTGAAATGATAACCCGGTGGCTCGTCGGGCGGCGAGTATCCGGCGAGGATGTGTGCGCCCTCGTGGTGGAAGTACACGCCCGAGGTGTCGACGATCATGCCGTAGTTCGCGAGGTTGGTGACGCGATTATCGACGATACAGACCTGGCGGCGAATCGGCTGCGTCCAGTTGCGGAGGTTGAGCAGCTTCATCGCGGCCGGCGACCATGCTCCGCCGGCGACTGACGATCGAGTCGGCGACAAGCTCGAACACGCGGCCGGTCTCGGCTTCGCCGGAGCCGTCTTGGGTCATCATGCGGACGAGGCCTTCGTCAGTGTGAGGCTCGTCGGACTGCCAGCATTGGAGGCGCACTTCCGATGCGCCGGCGTCGAGCGCGACGACGTAGGTGCGATCGAGAAACTGCGCGCCGAGTTTCAGCGCGCGGGCGCGATAATGCTCCTTGAGCAGGTTCGGGTTGATGAGGCCGTCGGCGGGCGAGAACGTGGCGCCGGCGATGCCGTCGAGCTTGTCGATCTCGGGCACACGGCGATTGACCTCGGCGGGGGTGAGCGCCTCGATCGGATGGCCGAGCTCGCGCTGGAGCGGGATATGCTCGACGGCTTGCGCGAACGTGGCGTCGTCGTACAGCCAGAGGTAGCCTTGCTGGCGGAAGCCGACCTCGTCGCGCACGCGCTGGCAGTATTCGATCGACGCGCGGCACAGCGCGATATTGACGCGCTGCCACCATGTGGCGCGCATTCCGCCCGCGTTCTTCTCGCTGGAGCTGAGGCGTCCGCTGAGATCGATGTCGACGGCGAGCGGTTTGAGACCGCGCTCAGCTAGGCCCATCGCGACCGAACTGCCGACGATGCCCGCACCGATCACGATCACATCGAATCGCTCACCAGCAATCACATGACGACACTAGCAAAGTCGTTTCGTTGATGGATGCGTAATCGTACGTGAAACCCACCGTGGGTTTCACACTTCCTTGGGCAGGGGTGACCCCTGCACCCAGTAATAAGGAAGCGGCGACCAGACGCTAACTCAGGCTTGGATCCCCGCGCGGGGCTTTGGCAGAGCGTGGTCTCTTATTTCGGATGGACCGTTGAATGATGGCTAGAACTGTTCCGGCCACTTTCTGGCCGCGTGGAAGACGCGCAGAATTTCGACGGTCTCGCCGCGCACGCGGTATGGAACGATGTACGCTGTGCCGCTCACGACTAGCTCGCGAGTGCCGGGAACTCGTCCGATACGGCCCGAGGCTGGATGGGTGGCGAGCCGATCGACGGCGATCGCGATACGTCGCACTGTTCGAGCGGCGGCATTCGGGTCGTCGCCTGCGATGTACTCGGCTTCGTGGTCGAGATTGGTTAGCGCGGCCCTAAGCCATCTTACGTGCACGGCGCCGCCACTTTCCGATCACGGCCTGGACTTCTTTTTCACTCGCGAAGTCACCGGCCTCAGCTTCCGTGATTGCGGCTTTGATCTCTGTGATTTGCCATTCGTTCAAATCGACGTAGGCGCGGATTGCTTCGGCGGCGACGTAGGACTTGGTGCGTTCCATCGCCTTGGCCAGTTTATCGAGGCGGCTTTTCGTTTTGCGATCCACACGGATCGTCATGATTTCGGACATGATTGTATTGTGGTGTACACATTGCCATACCGCAAGCGGTCCCGGCCAACCTAACCCTAGCCCCTTCCCTCGAGGGAAGGGGCCCGGTCGTTGATGAAAGGGGCTTGTGCGGATGCCTGTTTGGCTGCCAATTTTAGTTCGATGTGTACGCTGGCGATTTATTTTCGCGCTACGCGCGACGGTCCGGTGGTGATTGCGGCTAATCGCGATGAGTTCCTGGAGCGGGCGGCAGCGGACCCTATTACCCTACTCGAGCGGCCGCATATCGTTGGCGGCAAGGACCTCAGGGCGGGCGGGACCTGGCTTGGAATCAGCGAGCACGGGATCGTCGCGGGGCTGCTGAATCGGCGCGCTGAGAACGGCGGCAATCCCGATGCGCGATCGCGGGGGCTTCTGTGCCTCGATGCTTTGCGATGCCGCACGGCGCGCGAGGCGGCGGAATTTGCGGCGCGCGAGCGCGGGTCGGATTACAATCCGTTCAATTTGTTGATGGTGTCGCGGACTGAAGCCTTCGTCGCTTACAATCGCGGCGCTGCGATCGAAGTCGTCGAACTCAAGCCGGGGCTGCATCTGCTGTCCAATCTCGACGTGGATGACTTCGAGTGTCCGAAGATTAGCGCGTCGTATGGAAAGTTTGCGGAGCTTGGGAACCGCGCGGATTTCCAACGCGACCCGATCGGACAGCGCGCCGCGCTGGGGGCGTTGCTGGCCGATCACAATACGCAGCTCGATTCGCGATCGGGACGGCCTAATGCGTTGTGTCTGCATCTCGAAAATTATGGGACGCGATCGTCGAGCTTGATCTTTATGCGCGATACTCATGAGATCGCACATTACTTTGCGCCGGGGCCGCCGTGCCGTACCGCGTATGCGTCGGCGATTGTGCCGCGTACGCAGGAACCTAACCCCTAACCCCTTCCCGCGCGGGAAGGGGGACCAAATGATAAGGCACTAAGGACCGAAATAGGCGGCGATGCCGGTGAGGATGAAACAGGCGATGGCGATTGAGGCGGCGGCCAGGAAGATCGAAGCGAGGAACGGAGGCTCGATCACGAAAAACAGGATAAAGCCCGCGACAATCGCAACGACGCTCGCGATTATCGCGAAGACCATGCTCACCGTGCGCAGTTGCGCCATCGCGGATCTCCAAATCGTCTTGACGCCGAGGCGCAACCGAGTATACGCCGTGGGTTTATCGTGCAGGTCGCCGTTGCGTGACCGCTTGGGGGTTTTGATTTGATGCGCATTAGCCGAACGCCGATTGCATCTCTGATTGTCGCGATTGCGGTCGCTGTTGCAACCGCGGCTTCGGTGCGCGCGCAACTGGGTGAGTCGGGGCTCAATTGGCAGCAACGCTTTCTCGGCATAATTCCCCTGGTCAAGCCCGATCCGAAAGATCCGGTGCTGGTGACGGTCAACGGCGCGCCGATTACGGCGGCGGAAATCACGGACTACGCGAAGACCGAGGCGCAGATGATCAACGCGACCACAACGGAGGAATCCAAGGCGGTCTTTCGCGATGCGAGTGAAAATCTAATCAACCGCCAGCTCCTGCTCCAGGAGGCGGCCAAACGCAAGATTGCGATTCCTGACGGCGAAGTGGCGCAGCGCGCGCGCGAGTTCCAGATTGCCGGTGCGGAGGGCCAAGCGGCTCCCCAGACCGGTGCGCCGGACGCGCAGTTGATGAACGCGGTGCGCGGCTCGATGGAAATCGAGAAGATGCTCGACGACGAATTCCGGGCGCATCACGTGCAGCCGACTGACGCGCAGATTCAGCAATACTACGACGAGCATCGCGATCTGTTCGTGAAGGATCCCGGCGAAGTGGAAATCGCGCATATCGCGGTGAAGCTGCCGCCGAACGCGACCGACGCGCAGAAGAAAGCGGCCGCCGAAAAGATAATCAAGATCTACGACGAGGCGAAGAAGACCAAGGACTTCGCCGCGCTCGCCAAACGGACCTCCGAGGACACCGAATCGGCGGCCAAGGGCGGCGACCTCGGCTACTTTCGGCCCGGGCAGTTGCCGCCGGTGGTGGACAAGACGGTATTCGCGACGCCGGTCGGGCAGCTGACGCAAATCGTCGAGTCGAATCTCGGCTTTAGCTTTATCAAGGTGGTCGCGCGGCGCGGGGAAACGATCTCGCCGTTGCCGGAAGTGAAGGCGAAGATCGCGATGTTCATCCTGGATGAAAATGAAGACGTGGTGGTGAAGGGGCTGCTCAAGAAGCTCGCGAAGGGGGCGAAGATCGAGTTCAAGACTCCGCCGGGACAGAGCGCGTCGGCTAATACACCTGATTGAATGTGAAACCCTTCCATGGGTTTCACTCTTCCTTCGGCAGGGCTGAGCCCTGCACCCAGTGTTAAGAAAGTAAGCGGCCGCCTTCGAGGGTCAGTATCGAGCCCGTGGCGAAGTCGGTCTCGCAGAAGAAGATTACCGCGCGGGTTACGTCTTCGAGGGTGCCCAATTTTTTCGTCAGGGTGCGAGCTACCAAGCGATCCACTTCGTCCTTGGTGTATTTCTCTGGCGGCATCACCATGCCGAGCGCTATGCAGTTTACCTGGACCTCAGGGGCTAGTTCTTTGGCGAGAGCTTTTGTCAGACCTATCATGCCGCTCTTGGAGACCGAGTATGGCAGGTAGTCCTTGTAGGGACGGATGCCCGCCCAATCGCCGAGGTTGATGATTTTTCCGGCGCCTTGCCGACGCATCGCGGCGCCCGCGAACTTCGAGAGGAAGAACGGCGCTTTCAGGTTCGTGTCGAGGTTCGCGTCCCAGTCGCGCTCGGTAAGTGTTTCGAGAGAAGTGCGAGCGAAGACCGAGGCGGAGTTGACGAGAATGTCGATGCGGCCGAAGGCGTCGAGGACTTCGGCGACCATCCTTTCGATTTCGGCGACGCGCTCGAGGTTGGCGCGGAATGCCTGGGCCTTGCCGCCGTTAGCGGCGACCTTGGTGACGACTGCTTCGGCCTCGGCCCGAGAGTTCCGATAGTGAACTGCGATTGACGCGCTGCGAGCGGCGAGTTCGAGCGCGATCGCGCGGCCGATGCGGCGGCCGGCGCCGGTGACGAGCGCTACTTTGTTTTTGAGGTCCATGATTGGGGCATCTGCGCGCGCCTCGGAACCTAACCCCTAACCCCTTCCCGCGCGGGAAGGGGAACCGGATTTTAGGAAAGCGAGGCGTGGATTGCTTTGACCAGGGCCAGGTTGTCGGAATGGCCGGTCTTCGCCGCGGTTACGTGCGCGTGCAGCGGGCGGCCTAGCAGGTAGAGGTCGCCGATCAGGTCGAGGACCTTGTGGCGCGCGAATTCGTCGGGGAACCGGAGCGTCGTGTTCACGACCTTGTCGTCGTCGACCAAAATCGCATTGTCGATGCGGGCGCCGCTGCCGAGGCCCAACTGCGCCAGCTTGCGAAACTCCCAGACGAAGCCAAACGTGCGCGCCGGTGCAATTTCGCGCGTATAGGCTTCGGGCGAAGTCAGTTCGAAGTGCAACTGCTGAATTCCGATCGGTTTCGGGTAGTCGAGCGTGTAGTCGATGATCAGGTGGTCGGCAGGCTCGACCTTGATAAACTCGAGGCCCGCGCCTTCCTCGCCGACGATGATCTTGCGCTTGATTCGGATCGGCTCGACCGTCGCGTCCTGCTCGGTGAGTCCCGCCTCGCCAAGCTGCTTGCAGAACTCGAGCGCAGAGCCGTCGAGTGCGGGGACTTCGTCGTCAGTCTTGATGAGGAGGTTGGTGATTCCAAACGCGTGGAGCGCAGACAGCAGGTGCTCCACCGTGCGGACCGATCGGCCGCCGCTGGCGAGAGTGGTGTTGTAGCCGGTGTCGGTGACGTTGTCGAAGCGGACGGGGATGGCGGTTTCGTCGGCGAGCGAGGTGAATACGATTCCGAATCCCGCCGGTGCGGGATGAAGTATGACCCCCGTCTTGAGTCCGGTGTGCAGCCCTTGCCCGCCCATCACGATCGAGCGCGCGACAGTTCTCTGAGGCGTCGCGCCGGCGCGGATCGCCTTGCGGCCCGCGGCGCGGCCCTCGGCGCTTATGCCGCGCGGGTTGGATGGATCGGGGCCGGCGGAATCACCCTCGAGCGCACGCGCGATCGACGCGAGCAATCCGCTGACTGAGAACGGCTTCTGGATAAAATCGGCGGCGCCGAGCTTGGTCGCGGCGACCGCGCTCTGGATGTTGGCATGACCGGAGATCATGATCACCGGCACGCGCGGCTGCTCGGATTTGATCCGGCGCAAAAGCTCGATGCCGTCCATTTCAGGCATCCAGACGTCGAGCAACACGATGGCCGGGCTCTCGCTCGCGATGATGTCCATCACGCCGGGCGCGTTGCCGGTATCGACGACCCGAAAGCCTTCGTCACCTAAAATTCCACGCAACGACGACCGAATCCGCTCCTCGTCATCCACCACCAACACGGTCTCATTCACGTCAGATTCTCTCCGGGAAGCGCGCTTCGTCGAGGCGCGGTTGAGGGTCGCATCAGCCGGTTGCCTTTGCGAATTGCTGCATTTTAACAGGAAATTCGAGCACAAATCTACTTCCGCGAGGGCGGTTGTCGGTCACGCGGACGAAGCCGTGATGGTCGGTGACGACGGCGGACACGATCGCGAGGCCGAGTCCGGTGCCGCCCTTTTTGCCCGAATAGTACGGCTCGAAAATGCGGGTGCGCAGGCGCGGATCGATGCCGGGGCCGTTGTCCGCCACTTCGAGGGTGACGAGCGAATTGTCGGAAAGCCGGTGACTGCGCACTTCGATCCGCGGGCCGGCGCCGTTGTGACTGATCGCGGTCACGGCGGCGACGGCATTGTCGAGCAGGTTGACCAGCGCGCGCTTCATCGCGTCGCGATCGATCGGGATGAGCGGAATCGCGGGGTCGAGCGCGAGCGTAAACTCGACGTTGGGATTCGCCTCGCGGAAATTCGCGACGGTCTCGCTCGCGAGCGCGTTGATGTCGCCGGGGACCGGATTCAGATGCGGCATCCGCGCGAACGCCGAGAATTCATTGACGAGCCGCTTCAGATCCTCGACTTCGCCGATGATCGTCTTGGTGCATTCCTCGACCAGCGTCGATTCGATACCGGGGCGCGCGCCGAGCTGGCGCCGCAGCCGCTCTGCGGAAAGCTGGATCGGCGTCAGCGGATTTTTGATCTCGTGCGCGATTCGGCGCGCGACCTCGCGCCACGCCTCCATCCGCTCCACCTTCGCAATCTGGCTGACGTCCTCGAAGAACAACACCGTGCCGGCCGGCTCGTTGGGAGCGTCACCAAGCGGACTCGCGGTCATCATCAGCTCGGTCTCGCTGCCCGCAATTTCCAGCTTGATCGTCGAGCGCGCCTCGCGCGGACGGGTGGCGAAAGCGAATACGTCGTCGAGCACGCGCGCGAGCGCGGGCGGAAAGGCGCCCTGGTAGTTGCGGCCGATGACGGCATCGGCGCTGAGATCAAGCAACCGCTCGGCGCATGGATTGATCGTGGTGACGACGCCGTCGTGGTCCAGCCCGACGACGCCGGCCGACACGTTGCGCAGCAGCGTCTCCGTGTATTGGCGGCGGCGCTCGAGCTCAGCGGCGGACGCGCGCAGGTCGGCGGTCATTTGGTTGAAGGAATCGACCAGCTGGCCGATCTCGTCGTCGCCCACCGCCGGGATACGGAAATTGAGATCGCCGCCGGCGATAGCCTGGGTGCCGCGCGCGAGCAGCTTGATCGGGCCGGTGATTCCGCGCGAGAGAAATATTCCGAACCAGCTCGCCAGCGTTACGACCACCAGCCCGATCAGCACCAGCGTCAGCAGGTAGCTGTTCATGATGGGCTGGCGAAGAATTCGGAGCTGGAAGTAGTCCTCGGATCCGCGCGAGATGTTGGTCGCGCGCGTCGCGAGGCTTTGCGGCAAATAGTAGTCGACCAGCACCGCGCCGAGCACGTTGTCGGTTTCGCTCGAGACGTAAATCGGCGCGGAGCCGCGCACCACGTCGGCGTTGCCGAGGCGGTCGGTGCGCGTGAGCGCCTGGCCTTTCAGCGTTTGCGAGATGATCGGCGAATCGGGCGACGCGCCGATGCCGGTGGGCGTCTTCGGACTGATGTCGATGAGCAACAGTTTGCGATCGGCGGAGAACACCTCGATGGTGCCGAGGTTGTATTCCTGCTGGCGCTTGGCGATGAAGGTCTTCAGAGCGTCGCGCTTTTGCGGCGCGAGCAGGCCTTCCGCCGAGATCTGCTCGGCAAGCACGCGAGCGAAATGCGACGCGTTGTTGGCCGAGTTCAGGTAGTAGGTCTTCGCAATTTCGAGCGAGTCGTTGAGAATCTGCTCGTACTCGGGATTGAACCAGCTATTGATATTAGCGTGCAGGAAGACGCCCGACACGTAAAGCAGAAACGCGCTCGGAATCAGCGCCACGGCGATGAATCCGGTCACCAGCCGGACCTGAAATTTCGATCCGATGAGGCCCCGGCGGCGCTCGAAGATGACCTTGGCGAGATTGCGTCCGACCAGGAACAGCATCAGCCCGAGCAGCAGGAAGCTCAGGTTGAAGAGCGAGATGACCGCGAGGTTGGAAACCAGCGAGGTGTGACGCGTAAGCGGCGGCAACTCGGTCTGCGCGAAGACGAATGCAATGAGCGTCGCGCCGGCTACGCCGACGGCGATCAGTTCGCGACGGCGCCGCTTGCGTTCTGCGAGCCGATGCGGACTTACGGATTTTTTCGCTGCCAATTCGTCAACGCCTCATCAGCGAAAACAGCAGGGTCGCGGCGATACTGATCAGGATGCAGGTCGCAAGCGGGAAGTAGAAGGTGAAGTTGCCGCGACGGAGGTAGATGTCGCCGGGCAGCTTGCCGACATACGGCATCGACGATAATCCCCACAGTGCCAGGCCCACGACGATGATCGCGATACCGGCGAAGACCAGGCTTTTTCCTATCGGCGCCATCGGGAAACAGACCCCGCACCGATTGTACAAGACGGGCGCCCCTTACAATACAAGGCCGCCCTGCCCCGCCCGGCTATGCGTGCGCGTGCGCGTGGCCCCCTGATTTGGCGCCGGCGGCCTCGCGCGCCGCGAGCGTCTCCTTGATAATTTTGTCAGCGACCGGAGCCGGCGCCTCTTCGTAGTGCGAGAAGTGCTGCTCGAAGGAGCCGCGGCCCGACGTGATCGAGCGCAAGTCGGGAGCGTACTTCAACACTTCCGACATCGGCACCTGCGCCTTGATCACCTGGCCGCTGCCCTTGCTGTCCATGCCGAGAACTTTGCCGCGGCGCGAATTCAGGTCACCAATCACGTCGCCCATGCATTCGTCGGGACACGCGACTTCGATCGCGACGATCGGTTCGAGGATGATCGGTCGCGCTTTTTCGAGGCACGCCTTGAAGCCCATCGACGCCGCGATCTGAAACGCCATGTCCGACGAATCGACGTCGTGATAGCTGCCGTCGAAGACCGTGACCCTCACGTCCACCATCGGATAGCCGGCCAGAAATCCCTCGGGCAGAGTGTTGCGCACGCCCTTCTCAACCGACGGAATGAAGTTGCGCGGGATGACGCCGCCGACGATGTTGTCGACGAACTCGAAGCCCTTGCCGCGCGGCATCGGCTCGATCTTGAGCCAGCAATCGCCGTATTGCCCGCGCCCGCCCGACTGGCGCTTGTATTTGCCCTGCGCCTCGGCGCGTCCCTTGATCGTTTCCTTGTACGGAACCTTGGGCGCTTGCAGCTCGACGTCGACGTTGAATTTGCGGCGCAGCTTCTCGACCGTGATCTCAATATGCATCTGGCCGGTGCCCGACAGGATGATGTCGTGAGTCTGCGGGTCCCGATGCATTTCGAGCGCGAGATCCTCCTCGATCAGCTTCTGGAGCGCGCCGGACGACTTCTCCTCGTCGCCCTTGGTCTTGGGACGAATCGCGAAAGAGATGACTCCGTTCGGACGCGTCAGCGGCGGCATCACGAGCACCGGCGCCTTCTCGTCGCATAGCGTGTCGCCGGTGGTGGTGTCCTTGAGCTTGGCGACGGCGACGATTTCGCCGGCGATCGCGCTGGCGATAGGCGACTGCTTCTTGCCCTCGAGCCGCAGCAACTGGCCGAAGCGCTCCTTTGTTTCGCGCGTCGAGTTGAACACGGCCGCATCGGTTTGAGCGTGGCCCGAAATGATACGAAAGATGGAGAGCTTGCCCGCGAAGGGATCGATAATCGTCTTGAATACCAACGCGGCGAACGGCGCGGACGGATCGGCGGGACGGCTCACCGGCTCGCCGGTGGTGGGATTCTGGCATTCCACCGGCGGACGTTCGTTGGGCGCAGGCAGAAACGTTGTGACAGCGTCGAGCAGCGGCGCGATACCGATATTCTTCGCGCCCGATCCGCAGAAGACGGGCGTGATCTTGCGCTCGACGACGGCCGCATGCAGCGCCGCACGCACTTCGGCATCGTCGAGCGTGCCCTTGTCGAGATATTTCTCGAGCAGCGCATCGTCGGTCTCGGCGACCGCCTCGAACAGCGCGGTGCGCGCCGCTTCCGCCTGGGTCTTAAGGTCGGCTGACAGTTCCTCTTCTTTGAATTTTCCGCTGGTATCGGCGTAAGTGAGCGCCTTCATCGCGAGCACGTCGACGACGCCCTTGAAGCCGAGCTCCTCGCCAATCGGGATCGTCAGCGCGACGGCACGCGCGCCCAGAACCTTCTCGAGATCCTTCATCGCCGCGTCGAAGCTGGTGCGCTCGCGATCGAGCCGCGACACAAACGCGATTCGGGGCAGTTTGAGGTCTTCGGTTGCAGCCCAGATTTTTTCGGATTCGACTTTAGTGTCGCTGCCCGGACTTATCAGCATCACGACACCGTCCACCGCGCGCAGAGTCGTGAGCGTCTCCGGCAGGAAGGCGCTGTAACCGGGCGTGTCGGCGAAAATTACTTCGGTCTTTTTCCAGTTGAGATGGTTGAACGCGGAACTGATCGAAATGTGATGTTTGGTTTCCTCGGGCTCGAAGTCCATCGCGGCCGAGCCGTCGTCGGGCTTCCCGAGCCGCTGCACCGCGCCCGCCGTGAAGAGCATCGCGTCGGCGGCCTGCGTCTTGCCGGTCCCGCCCTGGCCCACGATTGCGATTGTCCTAAGCCGTCCGATTTCCTCCACAGCCATGGAGTCACCTCTCAGCTTGCCCGCCGGGACCAGCGCCGATTTCAGAGCGCCGCGCCCCGATCGATGCAGTTATTTCGCGTTCGTCACATAAACTTACTCGTACGCCCCCTCCACACTCACCTCACCCGCGACAATTCGTTCGACGCGGTCTCCGATGTCTAGCAGCAGTGCACCGGTCGCGTCGATTCCTTTCACCACTCCCGTCTGACGCCTGTCGCCGTCCACGATCGCGATGCGCCTGCCTGTCAACGCCGAGAAACGCTCCCACGCCGGGCGGACCGCATCGAAGCCGCGCGTGACCGTTTCCATATAGCGAGAGTCGAGCAGATTAAAAAGCGAATCGGCGATCGCAATCCGGTCGCATGCATGGCCCGTCGCGATACGCATCGAGGTCGCCTTGTCGCGCAAATCGGGCGGGATATCGTCGGCGGCGAGATTGATATTGATGCCGATACCGAGCAGCACGCAGTCGAGATTCTGCCGCGCGTCGGTCACGGCCTCGGCTATTATGCCGCCGGCCTTGCGCCCGCGCAGCCACACGTCGTTGGGCCACTTGAGCGCGACGATTCCAGGCGCCTCGCGTTCCAGCGCTTCGGCGGCGGCGACGCCGGCGACCAGGCTCATCCGCGGCACGTCGGCAAGCGGAATCGGCGGGCGGAGAATTATCGTAGTGTAGAGATTGACGCCGGACGGCGAATGCCACGTGCGGCCCATCCTGCCCCGCCCCGCGGTCTGCCTCTCGGCGATAACCAGTGTGCCCTGGTCGGCGCCGCTCGCAGCCAACTCGCGCGCAGCCTCCTGGGTGGAGTCGATCTCGTCGAAATAATGGATTCGCCAGCCGATCCGGCCCGGCGCGCCTCGTTCAATAGGAAGATATGGATTATGAGGCATTACTTTAAGTTCTCAACAAACGTCGGGCGCGCACGGCGCCCGCCAATCAGACCGCGTCAATTCTCATGCTGATATCCAAAAATCGCGCCGAATGCGTCAGCGCACCAACGGAGATTAGATCAACTCCCGTCTCCGCAATAGCGCGAACTATCTCGAGGGTCACGCCGCCCGAAACTTCAAGCTGAACTTTCAATCCCGCGAGCGCGCGCGCCTTGCGGATATTGTCGAGCGTCATGTTGTCGAGCAGGATCGCATCGGCGCCGGCCTTAAGCGCTTCTTCAACTTGCGCGAGCGTCTCGCATTCGATTTCGATTTTGAGCGTATGCGGCGCGACCCGGCGCGCACCTTCGATCGCCTTCGTCACCGTACCGGCCGCCGCGATATGGTTCTCCTTGATCAGCACGCCGCTGTCCAGCCCGAGGCGATGGTTATGCCCGCCGCCGACGCGGACAGCGTACTTCTCGACAATGCGCAGCCCAGGATGAGTCTTGCGCGTGTCGATGATTTTCGCGCGAGTGCCCGCGACCGCATCGACGAACGCCCGCGTTGTCGTCGCGATTCCCGAGAGTAGTTGCACGAAGTTGAGCGCGGTGCGTTCGCCAATCAGCAATCCCGCGAGCTTGCCGTCGATCTCGGCGAGTACATCGCCAGCCTTCAGCTCTGCGCCTTCCGGCTTGAGCGACGCCATTCGCGGCGCAGCACCCGCCTGCCGCATGACGGGCTCAATCAGGACGCCTCCAGCGAGAATCATCCGCGGCTCTTTGACGGTGATCCTCGCGCGCCCCATCGCACCCGGCGCGACAGTCGCAGCGGTAGTGATATCGCCCTGCCCCACATCCTCAGCAAGCGCGCGCTTGATGAGGTCAGTGGGATCGAATTGCTTGAACAGTTCCACCGCTACCTGCGATCCGCTCGATTGTTAGGGGTTTTCCGCGCGTGGCTTCTTATTGTTTTGTGTTATTTTGTGTCATTCAGAGCGGAGTCTGCGAAGCGAAGAATCCCGGATCTTCTCGACGCTCGCCCACGCACGCCCGGCCAACATTCATCGAGATGCTCTGCGCAGATTGAGCAAAGGGATACGCCACGATTGCGGAGTGCTTGTCTCCGCGTGGCGTCCGGGATTCTTCGCTCCGCTCTGAATGACACGGAGGGTTCATGCGAGAATAACGTTGTTCATGCGATTACGAGCTTCTTCTTTCTGGCGCGTTCTTCGAGTTGGCGCAGTTGTTCGGTTAGCAACTTTCGCTGGGCCTGCAGTTCTTCGAATCGCTGCGCTACTTCCGCTCGCGTCTCAGGGTCGGCTTTCGCCATGAAGCGCGGGTCGTTCAAGCGCGCTTCATGTTGGGCGAGGTGCTTGGAGACCTCATTAAGCTTCTTCTGCACTATCTGGCGTGCAAGTTCGAAATCGAACCCGTCGGGCGCATCGACGCCCACGTCTGCCCACGCAAGATGCGAGAACACCGCTCGATCTCCTGACGTATCGGGATTCAAAGCTTCGAGCTTAGCGAGCGTCGTCGCATACGATCGCCAGCTTTCCAGCTCTTTGGCATCACTTGCTTTTATCAAAGCAGTAACCCGCTGACCGGGATGCCAGCCGAGCAGCGAGCGCAGCGAATTGATCGCTTCCGTCGCTTCGATGCAGTGATTCATCGCGATCTCTTCCGCTGCCGACAGCGGATTCATCGCCGACGGTTCCGGATACTTCGCGATCGGTAGATGCGCTGCGAGATTCGGCTCGTCGATGTACGGCCTGATCACCTGCCAGATCTCCTCCGACACGAACGGCATGAACGGGTGCAGCAGACGTAGCATCTTGTCGAAGACGTTGATCAGCACCCATCGCGCGCCTTCCTGACGCTCGCCGCCCGCCTTGAGCGGTTCCTTCGACAGCTCGATGTACCAATCACAGAACTCGTGCCAGATGAACTGATAGAGCTTCATCGCGGCGACGTTGAATTCGTAGTCGTCGATCGAGCCGCTGACCTCGCGAATCGTGACGTCCAAGCGCGAGAGGATCCATCGCTCGGCCAGTCCCAGCTTCGCGATTTCCACTTTCGGCAGAGGTTGTGGCGCGCCTTCGAGATTCATCATCACGAAGCGGGCGGCGTTCCAGATTTTGTTGGCGAAGGCGCGCGATGCGGCGAACCTGTCGTGCGACAGGATTACGTCGCGGCCTTGCGCGGCCAACTGCGCCAGTGTGAAGCGGACCGCGTCGGCCCCGTACTGGTTCATCAACTCGAGCGGGTCAACGACGTTGCCCTTCGTCTTGCTCATCTTCTTGCCGTCTTTGTCGCGGACCAGCGGCGTGATGTACACGTCCTTGAACGGCACCTTGTCGGTGAACTCGAGCCCGAACATCATCATGCGCGCGACCCAGAAAAATATGATGTCGAAACCGGTGAGCAGCAGGCTGGTCGGGTAGTAGCGCGCGAAGTCCGCGGTGTTTTCCGGCCAGCCGAGCGTGGACATCGGCCACAAGCCCGAGCTGAACCACGTGTCGAGCACGTCGTCGTCCTGGACGATGTCGGAGCCGTCGCATTCGGGGCATCGCGACGGACGCTCGGCGGCGACGAACAGATGGTCGCATCGCACGCACCTGTACGCGGGAATCCGATGGCCCCACCACAGCTGGCGCGAGATACACCAGTCGTGGATGTTCTCGAGCCAGTTGAAAAACACGTTCTCCCATCGCTTCGGATGGAAGGTCGTGTCGCCCTTGCGCACCGCTTCCATCGCGCGATCGGCCATCGCGCGCATCGCGAGGAACCACTGCTCGGAGAGCATCGGCTCGACCACGCTATCGCATCGCGAGCATACGCCGACTGCATGCTTGTGCGGCTCGATCTTTTCGAGGAGCCCGGCAAGCTCGAGGTCCTTGACGATTTGTTTGCGGGCGCCCTCGCGCGACAGCCCGCGATATGGGCCGCCATTTTCGTTGATGTGCGCAGCGTTGTCGAAGATCGAAATTTGGTCGAGGTCGTGACGTTTGCCCAAGTCGAAGTCCACCGGGTCGTGCGCGGGTGTAACCTTCAGCGCGCCGGTGCCGAATTCGCGATCGATCGCGGCGTCCGCGATAATTTTTATTTCGCGCTTCGTCAGCGGCAGACGGAGCGTCTTGCCGACGTACGACTTGTAGCGCTCGTCGTCGGGATTCACGGCGACCGCCGTGTCACCGAGCATCGTCTCGGGCCGTGTCGTCGCGATCATGATTGCGCCCGAGCCGTCGGCGAACGGGTAGCGGATGTACCAAAGACTGCCCTGAACGTCCTGGTGATCGACTTCGAGATCGGACAGCGCCGTTTCGCATCGCGGGCACCAGTTGATCAGCCGCATCGCGCGGTAGATGAGTTTCCTGTTGTAGAGATCCACGAAGACTTGGGTCACCGCCTGCGACAAGCCCGCGTCGAGCGTGAAGCGCTCGCGGCTCCAGTCGCATGACGCGCCGAGGCGGCGCAACTGATTGAGGATGCGGTCGCCGTAGGTCTCGCGCCATTCCCAGACGCGATCTACGAATGCGTCGCGGCCGAGCTGATGGCGGTCCTTGCCTTCCTTCGCGAGATCCTTCTCGACGGCATTCTGCGTGGCGATGCCGGCGTGATCGGTGCCGGGGAGCCACAGCGTGTTGTAACCCTGCATCCGGCGCGTGCGGACTATTATGTCCTGGAGCGAGACGTTGAGCGCGTGGCCGAGGTGGAGTTGGCCGGTGACGTTAGGCGGCGGGATGACGACCGAGAAGACTTTGCCCGGGCGCGCGGGATCGGCCTTGAAGTAACCGAGGTCGATCCACAGTTGAAACCATCGCTCCTCAGCGGACTTGGAATCGAATGTTTTGGGCAAATCCACCGGTATCGCTCCGTCGAAAAAAGGGCGCGAGCGCCCTTCGCTCAAATCATATTGTCCGCGCCGTCACCTCTCAAGCGCGCAACTCAGCGCGTCGATCTACAGCTTGTAAAGTCGCGCGGGTTGATAATATCGTGCGCATGCTTGTATTGGGGACTGGGGACCGGACGTATATGACCGCGTAGGGGAAATTTCATGGCTGACGTGTTTCGCAAACTGGGTATGGCAGCCGCGCTCGGAACGTTGCTCGTCGCCGGCATGTCGGGATGCGGCTCAATGTCCACTGACCACGTCGATTGCAACGTCGTGAAGCTGCAGCAGCAATCGGGCCGCTCCGATTCTGAGATCGCGTCTGCCATCGGCGGCAGCGAAGCGGATGTCGCGAAGTGTCACGGCGCGGAACATACGAGCAACAAGGATTCCACCAGCGCGGTCCCTTCGACGTATTGAGCGCGCCGCGGCGTTCCGGCGTATCAAAACTGGTGCGAGAGAGGGGACTTGAACCCCTACGAGCTTGCGCTCACAAGGTCCTGAGCCTTGCGCGTCTGCCATTCCGCCACTCTCGCGAGCGAGGACAAGAGTATACGGTTTAACCGGCTGATGATTCCAATTCAAGACGGGTTTCCAAAATTCGCGCGGCCGTCTTGAGCGCGCGGCCTCAGTGACACACAATCTGCGGTTACGATGAGTGAACGGGTTCGCGGCGCGATTGCGCTTGCGCCGGCGGCCGGGCCGTCGTCGCTCGCGCTGGACTTGAGCGCGGGTGACGGTCTTTCGAGCCGGATGCTGGCGGAGCGCGGATGGCGCGTCGTTTCGACCGAGTATCGCACGCGCAAGCCCGGCTGGGTGGCCGTCAACCTCGACAACGACCTCCCCTTTCGCCCGGCGAGCTTCGACCTGGTGACGATGCTCGAAGTGATCGAGCATCTCGCCGACATCCCGCACATGCTCGGCGAAATCGCGCGCGTGATGCGGCCCGGCGGCGTCGCAATCGTCACGACGCCCAATCGCCTGAACGTCAGCTCGCGGATACATTACCTGCTGAGCGGCTACTACAAGGGACGGCGCGCGCCGCTGGCGTACAAATATCGGGTCGAGGACGGGCGCAACTGGCACGTGATGGGCCTCAACGACCTGCATTGGATAGCGTGGGGGGCGGGACTGCGGATGGACGCGATCGGGCGCAGCCGGCGCAAGTTGCGATCGCGAATCCTCGCGCCGATACTGTGGCCGTTCATCGCCGGTTTTTCGTGGATGCTCTACGGGCGTGTGAAAGATCCGGTGCAGCGTGGGATCAATCGCGAGCTGCTCGGCTTCATGACCAGCGCGAGCCTGCTGATGGACGAAAACATCATCATGCGATTTCGTAAAGTCGAACAGCATTGAAGACTACCGTCATTATTGCGACTCACAATCGCCCCGACCCGCTCTCGCGGCTGATTGCGAGCCTCGCGCCCGAGCTCGCTACCGGAGCGCGCGAGCTAATCATTGCAGAGAATGGCACGCCGACGCCGATGCAGCTGTCGCTCGAAGGTCCGCCGCTCAAGCATCTGCACGAACCGCGCGCCGGGAAATGCCGTATCCAGAATCGCGCAATCGCGGCGGCGACCGGCGAGATCCTGGTTTTTCTCGATGACGATTTGGTCGTCGCGCTGGGCTATCTCCAGGCGGTTGAGGATTTCTTCGATACGCATCGCGAGTTCGCCGCGATGAAGGGCCGAATCCTTGCCGCCGAAGATCCCGATAAGAAAGTCGGGGCGACGGCGACGTACCTCGACTTGCCGATCGCCGATCATGGTGACGAAGTGATCGAGGTGCGAGGCGTACTTGGCGCGAACATGGCTTTCCGTGCGGACGCGATTAAGCAAGTGGGGCCGTTCGACGAGCGTCTCGGTCCCGGCGCAGGTGGGCATGAAGAGGAAACCGAGATGTCGCAGCGAATGCGGCGCGCGGGGTATCGAATCGGATACGCGCCCAAGGCCCTCGTTTATCATGAAGTCGATCCGGCCCGCGCGAATCGCGAACGGTTCATCAGAATCGCGCGCGAGCGCGGCCGATGCCGGATGCTGCATGAGAAGCATTCCGCGGCGGACGTGATTCTGAAGAATGCGATCGCATGGGTGCGGCTGCGCGTCGCGCAGTTGACGGGCGCCGGCATCCCACGAATCGCGCGCGAGGAGCGGAGACTCGCGATCGCGCGCGGAATGTTCGACGGCCTCGGCGGCTGAAGACGCGCCCTACCCTATCGATTCGATCAGCGCGTTCAGTTCTTTCGCGTAGCGTGCCCAGGTGAATTTCTCGGCGGTCGCGCGGGCTTCGGCTGCGAGGCTTGCGGGTGCGTCGAACAGCGCGCCGAGCCGAAGCGCAACCTCGCCCACGTCGTCAGGATTTTCGACGCGGAAGCCGCGCATCGAGGGCGGGATGACCTCGGCGACGCCCGAGAACGCGCTGGTCATCGCGGGCAATCCAGCGGCCATCGCTTCCATCACGACGTTGCCGAACGGCTCGAACAGCGAAGGCATCGCGAACGCGTCGGCCGCGTGAAAGATTGTCTCGATGTTCGGCTGCGGACCGGTGAAGACGACTCGCCCGCCAACGTTGAGGGCGCTCGCGCGGCGGACGAATTTGTCGGTCTGGCGATCGGCGCCAGCCACCAGCAGAAACGCGCCGCCCGCGACCAGCGGCCATGCTTCGAGCAGGAATCCCAGTCCCTTGCGCGCGAAGCCGTTGCCAACGAAGGCGACCACGCGGGCACTGGCCGGCACTATAAACTTCTGGCGAATCGCCGCGCGCTCCGACGAATCGGCGGCGGGACGAAAGCGATCGAGATCGACGCCGTTGTAGATCGTGACAGTTTTCTCGGGCGCGAGACCGAACTCACGAATCAGATCGTCGCGAACGAAATTCGACACCGCGATCACTCGCTTCAGGCCGGGAGTCCGAAACGCCTGCCGTTCGACGAGCATCTGCACCTGGTGATACGGGTTGACACGCATCGCAGCCGCACCGAGCGCGCCGCGCCATTTTCGCGCCGCGCGGAGATAACTGGCATGAGCGCCGCCGCCGGAGCGCATCACGTCCGCGCCGACGCATCGCGCAAAACTCAGCACCAGATCGGCTCCAGCGCGGCGCGCCGCGGGGGCTGCGGTCCACGCGAATCGCAACAGGGACAGCGTGCGTCCGAGCCTGGGACCTGCGCCGACGCGACGGACATTCCAATCGCCGGTTGCACCGCGGATCTCGTCGGCGAAAATCGAAACCTGATGATCCGATGCACGCAGACCATTCGCCGTGACGATCAAATCGCGCTCGGTGCCGCCGCCCGCGCTGTCGAAACGACGGGTCAGCAGCGCTATCCGCATTGAATGACGCTCCGCAGATGCGCGACCGCTTGCCGTATGATAATTTTTTCCGCGGGATGTGAGGTGGGGGAATGATCGAAATTCAATGCACCAGTTGCCACACCCGTTATCGGATTGACGAGCGGGTCCTGCCCGACGATACACCGACCTTCAAGTGCTCGCGATGCGGCCATGTGTTCAACGCGGACCCTGTTCCCGCGAAGGCACGCAAACCGGCTCCCCAAGCGCCCGAGAGCGAATCGCAGGCGCCGCGCACAATCCGCCCCGCGCGACCGCGTCCGAGCGCGCTCAAGTCCCCGGTCGAAAGCAACGTCGTCAAGCGCGAGCATAGCGGAGAATTGCGGCCGACGATCGCGCGCAAACCCGAAGCTCGCCCGCCAAGAGTGGAATCGGAGCGGCGCGAGTCCGCCGAACATCGGACGCCGGCGCCGCTGCCCGATCAGCCCGAAGATCGAAGCGTTAAACCCCCGCAGGAACCGGAAGCCGACGATCCACTCAATCGCACTTTCGGCGACCGCGATCAGAGAGCCGACACCGGAGAAAATCTGAAATTCGATTTCAGCGACGAGCGCAGAGAAGTCGATGACGCGCAGCCGGAGGACGAGCTCGAGCGTCCCGAGCCGCACGATGCCGGCTGGCAGGTGGGCGACGTGCCGGACGAGTTCGCGTCGGCGCCGATTCGCCGGGCGCCCACCATGATGGCCGAGCCTGAGCCCGCTCCGCGGCCGACGCCGACCGCGGTGCGCCGCATGGCTGCTCCGCTGGAAGCCGAGGCGCCCCGATTCGCAACGCAGCCCGCGCAGGCAAAATCGACCGGGTTCCAGCTGGGCCAGGTTGACGATACGGCCGAGGCGGTATCTCCTGGAGCGATTCACGCGTCCGGATTTTTTCTCGCACTCTTTTTCTTTGTCGCGATCGCTTTCCTCGCCGCGAGCGCGATCATCTGCGACGAGCCGCTGGCGAGTGCGCGGATTCTCGGCGGTGCTCCGCAAATCGGCGGTTACTTCGCGCGGCCGATTGTTCCCGCGATGCTGGTGACGCTGCATGACGTGCGCTCGGAGTATTACACGCTCAAGGGCGGCCATGTCGCGCTGGTGATTACCGGCAACGCGCAGAATGTCGGCGAGCGTCCGCTGCACCTGGTCGCGATCGACGCCGATCTGATTGGCGACACCGCGCATCCGATCGCCAGCCAGAACGTTTACTGCGGCAACGAGCTCTCGGCCCAGATGCTCGGTGAGATGACACCGCGCGAAATCGAATTTTCTCAGGGGTTGAGCCCGCAGAAGGCGTTCGCGATCGAGCCGTCGGAATCGGTTCCCTTCCTCATGGTGTTCATCGATCCTCCCACGGGCGCCGGCAAGATTAGAATCTCGGTGTCGAAGGCCGAACCCGGCGCGAGCGCGGAGCCGCAGCCCTGAATCGTCGTCGCCGCCTCTACTCCTTCTCGCGCGCGAGCAGTTCGGTGTATTCCTCCGCGTCCATCAGGTCTTCGAGATCGCTCATGTCGGTAATCTTCACCTTGATCAGCCATCCGTCGCCGTACGGATCTTCGTTGACGGTTTCGGGGCTCTCGGGCAGGTCTTCGTTGATCTCGATCACGGTGCCGGTGACCGGCGCATAAATATCCGAGACCGCCTTGACCGACTCGACGACACCAAACGGATCGTCCTTGCTGACCTTGTCGCCGACCGCGGGCAGTTCGATGTACACGATCTCACCCAACTGGTCTTGCGCGTGATCGGTAATTCCAACGGTCGCGACGCTGTCTTCAGTGGCGACCCATTCATGCTCTTTCGAATATTTGAGCCCCTGCGGGATCTCCATGACTCCTCCGTAGATCGCGAACGGTGCGCATATTTCGTCCGCCCCGCGCGAGACCGATCGCGATCACATCCAATGCTCATGAAGCGCAGCGGCGCGAGTTTTGTCAAGTTCCCGTTCGTGCCATCGCGGGCATCGGTCACGCGCGTTACTCTTGACTGTCGCGTGTCGATGGCGTTAGCCGTCGGGCGGACGCGGAGGACCTGATTGCATGAATGTCGGCATCCCCACGGAAATCAAATCCGACGAGCAGCGCGTGTCGCTGACCCCGGCGGGCGTCGCCGCACTGCGCACGCACGGTCATCGCGTGATGGTCCAGGCGGGAGCGGGAGTCGGCAGCGGATTCGCCGACACTGACTATCGCAAGGCAGGTGCATCAATCGTCACGGGGGCGGCGGACGTGTGGCGCCGCGCCGACATGATCCTCAAGGTCAAGGAACCACAGCCGCCGGAATACCCCCTG
Organism: uncultured delta proteobacterium; assembly: GCA_963711565.1. Taxonomy (GTDB): domain Bacteria; phylum Desulfobacterota; class Binatia; order Binatales; family Binataceae; genus Binatus. Next base: position 1,357,019 of record CAVQEQ010000004.1, read on the forward strand.
ATGCGTCCGGGGTTGATCGTTTTTACCTATCTGCATCTCGCCGCGGACTCGCGTCTCTCACGCGAACTGATCCGCCGGCGCGTGACCGCGGTCGGCTACGAAACGATCCAGCTCGAAGACTCGAGTCTGCCGTTGCTCGCGCCGATGAGCGAAGTCGCGGGACGCCTCGCAATCCAGGCCGGCTGATGGTGTCTGCAGGCGCGCAGTGGCGGCCGCGGCGTCCTGCTGAGCGGAGCGTCCGGCGTGCGGCCGGGCAAGGTCGTGGTGCTCGGCGGAGGAATCTCGGGACTGAACGCATGTCGAGTCGCGGCGGGCGTCGGCGCTGAAGTGACGATCATGGATATCAATCCGACGCGGTTGCGCTACCTGGGCGATCTGCTCGGCGGGCGCGTGACGACGGTGATGTCGAATCGCGCGACGCTGGACGAGGAAGTTACGAACTGCGACCTCGTGATTGGCGCGGTGCTGGTGCCGGGCGCACGCGCGCCGCGGCTGCTGAGCGCAAAGATGGTTGCGCGGATGCGTCGAGGCGCGGCGATTGTGGATCTGTCGATTGATCAAGGTGGAATCGCGGAGACTTCGGCGCCCACGACGCATGCGCGTCCGACTTTCATCCGCAACGGCGTCGTGCACTACTGCGTGACGAACATGCCTGCGATGGTGCCGCACACCTCGACCTACGCGCTCACCAACGCGACGCTGACCTATGCGCTCGAAATCGCGGACCACGGGATTCTCGACGCCGGGATGAACAACTCCGCCATTCGCCACGGCCTGAATACCTTTGACGGCCACGTCGTGCATCCCGCCGTCGCGCAGGCGCTCAAGATGAAACCGAACTCACCTTGGCAATAGCGAGTCGGCTCAATCGCTCTGAGTGGTTCTGCAGAGCTGCTCCGATTTCCGATACCTCTCCCCCCGGGAGAGGACGGCGCGCGCTTCGCGCGCCGTGTGAGGGCGCATGCATTCAGCTCGATGCGCGCGCCCTCACCCGACGCTCGCGGACTCGCATCGACCTCTCCCGAGGGGAGAGGTAAGAGCCGGGATTCTTCGCTTCGCTCTGAATGACACAAAAAACACTGGGTGCAGGGGTCACCCCTGCCCAAGGAAGCGTGAAACCCACCGCGGGTTTCACATTCAATAAAATGATTTCTCTTTCTTCTTAAACCTGATCCTTATCGAGACTTGAGGTCCACTTGCGCGACGTGCGCCCTTCCCACGCGCGCTTGTGATAGGCGTATCCCACGATCAGCGGCACTGCGATCGTCGCCTCGCAATACACCATCTGCTCGTAAGTCGTATCCACCTTGCCCCAACTGCTCGCCTCTTTGAGCGTGCTGCCCGACAGCGCGCCGTCGCGCACGTCGGCCACCGTGATCTGAATTGCGTACTTGTGCATCGGCACGTCATGCCCCAGCACTTCGGCTGCGACCACGATGTCCTGCGCGAAATTCTTCGGTACGCCGCCGCCGATCATGAAGAGCCCCGTGCTTTCATTCTTCACCTTGAGCCGCGTCAGCTCGTAAAAATCCTTGGCACTGTCGAGCGAGACTTTGGGCTTGCCGTGACGGGCCGCCTGATGCGCCACCAGCCCGAAGCCGGCAGAGCAATCGCTGAACGCGGGACAGAAGATCGGCACCTCTTCGCGAAACGCCTCGAGCACGATGCTCGCGTCCGTCTTCGCACCGGTCTCTGCGAGATACTTGCCCATCTCGCCGACGAACTCGCGCGACGAATACGGCCGCGGTTCGAGGCTGTCGGTGATTTTATGAATCGTTTCGTCGCACACGCGCAGTTCATCTTCGTCGATCAGCGTGTCGTAGATTCGATCGATATGCAGTTCGCGCAGCTTGTCGTCGTCGAGCCCGTACTTGAAACGATCCTCGGCCATCCAATGCTTGAAGCCGAGCGCCTCGAAGAAATCCTGATCGACGATATTCGCGCCGGTGCTGACGATCGCATCGACCATGTGATTGCGAATCATGTCGGCGAAGACGCGCTTCAGCCCCGCGCTGATCAGCGATCCAGCCAGGCACAGGATCACCCCGCACTCGCGATCGCGCAGCATGCGGTCGTAAATCGTCGCCGCGCGATGCAGGTCGCGGGCGCTGTACGCCATCTGCCCCATCGCCTCGACGATCGGCACGACACTGTCGCGCGTAATATCGACGTGCTCGATCGGTTTCTTCAGAAATTCTGATTTGACGCTCATTACAGTCCTCGCGATGTATTCGATTTATTCGCCGATACTAAACATCGGCCAGGTTATACGCTACTTCGGTTATTTGATGGGGCCGATTCCGCCCACGCCGGTCCAGTAGAACATGAAATACAGGGTGCCGAGCCCGACCAAAAACGCAAACGCGATCACGTCCGCCGCCGTCACCGGGTATTCGATAAACGTCGTCGGCTCGTGGCTGAAGCCGAAGCCGCGCGCTTCCAGAGCCATCGCCATGTTGTTGGCCTTGCGCAGCGCGCCCATAAAAACCGGGATCACCACCGGCACGTAACGCCGCACGCGCTCGAGCGGCCCGCCCTGGTTGAAGTCATAGCCGCGCAACCGCTGCGCATCGACAATCGTCACGGCCGAATCGATAAACAGCGGGACCAATCGGAATGAGAGCGAGATCGCGAAGCTGACGCGATACGGCACCCGCATCCGCTGCAGTCCGTAAGTGAACTCCTCTATCTTGGTGGTCGAAAGAAACAGCACCGACGCCGCCAGCAACTCCGCCAGCTTGATCCCGCGCCCGATACCGAACTTGATCGAAAGCCACGTCACATCTATCGCCACATGACGCGATCCCCAGTGAAACAACTCCACTTTGAACAGTGGCGTTCCGCGCTGGTAAAAGACCATCCACATCAGCGTGGTCGTGAAAATCAAAATTACGAATAGCCAGCGCAGCCGATAAAAATTCGGCCACGAATCGGTAAGCTGCGCGACCCAAAGCATCAGCACCCCGATCGGAACCAGCAGCACGATCGGATTGTCCACCCAGTACACCGACCAGAACATGACGAACAGCGAGAACACCTTGACCGTCGGATGCAGCCGATGAACGAAGGTGCCTCTGTCGATGTACAGATAAATCGGCATCAGGCGCGCCCCTTCACCCAGGCGACGAATTCGTCCGTCGTCAGCGCAAGCATGCCGAAACGGCGGCTCAGCTCCGTGATTTCCGGCGCCCGAAACGACGACGACCGCAGCAGCTCGTCCTGCATGAAGAACTCGCGCACGCCGCCGTCGAATATCTTCGCGCCCTTGCGCATCAACACGACCCGCCGCGCATACTCCGCGACCAGCCACGGCGTATGGGTGATGATCACAATCGCGATCCCCGCGCGGTTGAGGTCGCGCACCAGTTCCATCATGCGAAGTTGCTCGCGATGGTCCAGCCCCGTAGTCGGCTCGTCGAGTATCAGCATCCGCGGTCGCAGCACGAGGACACTCGCTACCGCCAGCCGTTGCCGCTCGCCCTTGCTGAGCAGGAACGGGTCGCTCTGCCGCTCGTTCTGGAGGCCGACCGCTTCGAGCGCTTCGTCGCATCTCCGCCGGATCTCGTCCTCGGCCAGGCCGAAGTTGCGCGGCCCGAACGCGACTTCCTCCTCAACCGTGGCGGCGAAAATCTGATGGTCCGGATTCTGAAAAACGTACGCGACCACGCGCGCCGTCTCCGCCGGACGCATCTCCGCGCGATCCTTGCCGTCGATCGTCACGCGACCCGCCACCGGCTGCAGCAGCCCCACGATATGCTTGGCCAGCGTGGTTTTACCGGAACCATTTTGCCCGACGATCGCAAGAAATTCGCCCGCTTCGACTTTGAGCTCGATCGAATCCAGCACGCGCGGTCCACCCGCGTAGCTGAAGCTGACGTTCTCGATTCCGATAAACGCGGGAGCGACCGGCATCGAGGACTCGGGCCGAGCATTTACGTTGCCGATTTGATTCGTCGCGAGCCGCGGATATGCGCGCTCGATCGCGTCGTAAGCCTGCTCGACGCTTTTCGGTTGCGCGTCGATTCCGAGCAGCCCGAGCGCGTGACCGAGTCCCGGCGGACGCACGCCGCATGCAGTCAGCAGCTCGGTGCGTGCGAACACTTCGGCCGGCGGACCGTCCGCCGCGATTTCGCCCTCGCGCAGAACGACTATCCGATCGGCGGCGCGCAGCTCCTCCGACTCGTGCTCGATCACGATCAGGCTCAAGCCCTGCGCGCGCAGCTTCGCGATCAAGTCGAAGACTTCCGCCCTGCCCTCGGGATCGAGGTCGGTGGTCGGCTCGTCGAGCACGATCACCGACGGGCGCAGCGCCAGCACCGACGCGATCGCGAGCCGCTGCTTCTCGCCGCCCGACAGCGACATCGGATCGCGATGCTCGAAGCCGCGCAGCCCGACGGCTTCCAGAGCGGGCAGGATTCGCCGGTCCATCTCGGCGCGGTCCATCCCAACCTGTTCCATCGCGAAGGCCACTTCGTGCGCGACGTTGGTCGAGAACAGCTGCGACTCGAAATCCTGGAAGACCATGCCGACCTTCGGCGCAACGTCGCAGACGCGAAGAACTTCCAGCGACTCGCCCGCGATTCGTATCACGCCGTGAAAATCCCCGTCCTCGAACTCCGGCACGATCCGATTCAAACATTTCGCGAGCGTCGATTTGCCCGCGCCCGACGCGCCCATCACGCCGATCGCCTCGCCCGCCGCCTGGGTGAAGCTGACCCCGCGAAGCGCCGGCCGCTCCGCACCGTGATAGGTGAACGTGACGCCCTGCGCCGACACTGAGTGCTGGTTAGTATTCACTGATAAAGTTTTCACATCATGAACAGGCCCGCGAACGCCAGCAGCAGGAACGGGCCAACTATAATCAGGACCGGCTTGTCGTACGGCGCGACGATCATCCACGCGGGCAGAAACTTCGGCGCCCAGTATCCGGTCGATAGCAAATTTCCCAAAACCCACGCGCCGCCCTCGCCCGCTATCAGCAGCGCGAAACCGGTGGCGCGAAGCGGTACCGGCTTCAGCTTCACCTCCGGCATCACGTCAGTGTAAAGCATCCGGCCTTTCTTCACCCGCGGATAGACGGCGGCGAGGATGAACGGCGAAAGCGCCAGCGCCGAGATCATATTGTTGAAGATGATCACGTTGCCGAGCATCGCGAACGGCCGGATCACGAGCACGTTGTCGGCCCATCCGACCAGGTCGGCGCACAGCACGCTCGCCGCGAGGCACGCGATTACGTACTTGAAAATTATAATAGGTGAATTGGGCACGGGGCTCTCGCCGCGCGCGATCAATTCCCAGACCTTGTAGGGAATCCATCCGTACGCCAGGTTCGCGAAGAATCCGAAGATGTCGCCCGGCGACACGCCGCCGAAAAAATCGCCGATCATATTTCCGATCGCCGAGCCCCACGCTGCCGCCGGACCGAACAGGAACGAGCACACGACCGGAATCGCGTTGGCGGGACGCAGTTCGGTGACGCCGGGAATCAGCGGCACCACCTTGAACGGCACCAGCACTGCCGCGTACAGCGCCGCCGAGATCGCGCACAGCACGACCATCCGCGTGTTGCGCCACATCAGGCGGAGATCGCTCATCGCGGCACCGGCCACGCGATGCGCGCACGGCGCATGCCTGCTATACGGATTGAATGATCGACAGCCACGTTCATCTCGACGCTGACCAGTATCCCGACCCTTCCGGCGCAATCAAGCGGGCGCATGATGCGGGAGTGTCGGCGATGGTCGTGCCGGGAGTCGGGCCGGCGTCGAATCGCGCGGTGCTTGAACTTGGGCGTAAGCATCGGGGCGTCATTTTTCCCGCACTAGGATTTCATCCCGAACGATTTGAACATAGTGAGGATGAGGCGCGCGCGGTGCTCGAGATGATCGAGCGCGAGCGCGCCTCGATTTGCGCTGTCGGCGAAGTCGGGCTGCCGTGGTACGGCGAGCGCGCGGGGGACGCCGGTGTGATCGACGCCGCGAAATTGACGCTCGCACGCTTCGCGCGTGCCGCAGTCGCGCTCGATCTGCCGCTGATACTGCACGCGCCGCACGCGCGCGCCGGCGAGGCGTTAGCGATAATCCGCGAGGCTCACGTGACGCGCGCCGTTTTTCACTGGCACAAATCCGACGAGCAGACCACGCGCGCTATCATTGGAGCCGGATACTTTATTTCGCTGTCGCCCGAGGTCGCCTACCGGGCGCGCGACCAGGATCTCGCGCGGATGCTGCCTGCCGACAGGATGCTCGTCGAGACGGACGGCCCGTGGGCACACGGCGGTCAATTTGCGGGAAGATTGACCGAGCCCGCGATGATCAAGGAAGTCGTCGCTGCGCTCGCGCATCTGCGCTGCACGACCTTCGAGGAAGTCGCCGCCGCGACGACAGCCAACTCCCGCACGCTGTTCCGAACTAAATCTTCGTGAAATACGCACGCGCAGTCGCTACAATAAATCGAGATGCCAATATACGAATATCGATGCGAGAAGTGCCGGCGGACTACCAGCGTTCTGACCACCCGCATCAGCGAAAAGGTCGAGGCGGTTTGCGCGCATTGCGGCGGCAAGAAAATGAGCCGGCTGATGTCGCGCTTCGCGATGCCGCGCAGCGAGGAATCGCGGATGGAATCGCTCGCGGATCCGTCGAAGATGGGCGACATCGACGAGAACGACCCGAAGAGCGTCGCGCGGATGATGAAGCGGATGGGCAAGGAAATGGGCGACGAGTTTGGCGGCGCCGAATTCGATGAGGCGGTCGAGGAGATCGAGAGCGGCGGCGATTTGGGGGACGACGGATCGGATGAGGGGGATATTTAGGCTGCCGCATCTCTGCCGACCGAAAGAGGTTAGGATCTAGTTCGTTCGTCAGCCATCTTCTTCTTCCCACCTGTCGTCGGTGACTCCGGGGCAGGCCCGTTGAACATTTAGACACCCTCCTCCGTCCAAGGAGACGACCACTCTTGGATACTGCCGAGGAGGGCTTCCTTCGGGATGACACGCGCAAGTGATCGATTCGCCGCTAGGCCAACCCCTGGCCCCTTCCCACGTAGGAGCGAGAACAATCGCCGGGGGGGCGCGATGATAGATACGTTGCGGGCGAGAGCTTTTCTCGCGCTGGGAAGGCCGGACGGCCGCCTCGGAATCTGGCTGTTGGGTCATCGCGAATACGTCGGCGGCGATTGGGACGCGCTCGGGAAATTGCAGTTCGAATTCATGCTCAAGATGGGGTTGCAGCCGGCGCACGTCCTGCTGGACGTCGGATGCGGTGCACCGCGGGCGGGGGTGAAGTTCATCGAGTACCTCGACGACGGAAACTACCTCGGGCTCGACAGTGAAAAATGGCTCATTCAGATTGGAGTCAAGAAGGAACTGGGGACGGATCTAAGGCGGCGTAAATCGCCGCAGTTCGTAGCATCGAAAAGTTTCGCATTTGACCGATTTTCAAAGCGGCCCGACTACGCGATCGCGCAGTCACTGTTTACCCATCTCGCCGAGCCAGACATCCGCCTATGCCTGGAGAAAATGCGGCGCTTCATCAATCCGGGAGGACGGTTCTACGCGACCTACTTCATTGCGGACGAGTCGCACGTCAACGAGTCGTCCCGCTCGCATTCGCGCCGCAGCTTCCGCTATCCGCGCGCGACGGTCGAAGACTTCGGCGTCGAAGCGGGATGGCGTCAACGATACATCGGCGACTGGGCGCATCCGCGCCGCCAGATGATGGTCGAGTACGTTGCGGACTAGCGCCCTGATCCGCTTGGAGCATCACGCGCCCGACTGCGTTGACAATAGCAATTTCAGCCGCCAAGCTTTTGCTCATTGCCCGTCAGGATGATCACTCGCGATTCGGGGACGGCTCGGGTGAGGAGAATTGGTAGGGAGGGGTGCAGGATTCGGAGAAAGACCCGGGGTCCCTCGGCTCCGCGGATTCCGCTGGGGATGAAGCGATAAGGAAGATCCGGCGGCCGCGAGAGGATGTGGCCTCGGCTATCGGTGCCGAGCCCCGGCCGCGAAACATGCTGGCCTACAAATCGCTTCGCGGCACTGCGGCATCCGACCATCTCGATTTCGTGCGAGGAGTTGCATCACTCGAAGTACTGCTCGGTCATTTGCGTGGCCTGTTTTTCGTAGAAATCGTGCACAACCCCAGCCCGCTTACCAGGATCGTATATTTCGCCACGGACTTCGGCCACGAAGCGGTAATGATCTTCTTCGTGCTGAGCGGATTTCTAATTGGTGGGACGGTGCTGCGCGGACGTATGGACAGGAATTTCAGTTGGAGCCTGTACACCACGAATCGGCTGACTCGTCTGTGGGTCGTGTTGATACCAGCTTTGTTCCTCGGCGCGGTTTGGGACCATGTCGGGATACACGTGTTTGGGACCTCGGGAATCTACGGACTGGCACCCGGCAGCACGGGAAGATACGCGGTGTTACCGCGGCTGTCGGGAAGTGTGATGCTTGGCAACGCGCTTTTCCTGCAAGGCATCCTGACTCCGACCTTTGGATCGAATGGACCGTTGTGGAGCTTGAGTTATGAATTCTGGTACTACGTGCTTTTTCCCCTGATAGTACTGGTCTATCCGGCGGAGAAGGTCGATTGGTCAACCGTTCTGTACGCGTACGCCACATTGATACTTGTGTTTTTTATAGGGCATCCCATTAGTTCCTATTTCCTGATCTGGCTCCTTGGCGCCGCGATAAATTTTGCGCCGGAAACGTCAGGCCGGTACGCCAGGGTCGGGATCGGGACCGCTGCCGTAGGACTGCTATCGGTTCTTGCCGGGATCAGACACATCCCAGGCATCGCGGGATATCTACCCGATCTTGCGGTTGGAGTTGCTTCGGCCGCTTTGGTATTTGCTCTGCTTCGCAGCCGCGCGATGAGCAGGTCAGGACTATATTCCAGGATTGTGCGCAGGCTGGCCGGCTTTTCCTACACCCTCTATCTTGTGCATCTACCGGCGCTGATATTTATGAGCGCGTGGCTCGTTGCGGGACGACAATGGCAACCCGACGCAATCCACTTCATTGTGGTGGCAATCCTCGGCGTCTGCATGCTCGCATACGCATTCGGGATCGCTCAACTCACCGAATACCGGACCAGCGCAATCAGATCCCGCGTGACTGCCGCCCTTGGCAGCATCGGGAATCGCGCCACCTAATCCGCTTCGAGCATTACGATTGCTGACGCGGCCATGCCCTCGCCGCGGCCTAGCGCGCCTAATCCTTCGGGGCTGGACGCTTTCACATTGACTCGCGATTGATCCGCGCCGAGCGCGGCGGCGAGACGCTCGCGCATCGCGTCGAGATGCGGTTTCAGCTTCGGCTGCTCCGCGAAGATCGTCAGGTCGGCATTGCCGAGCCGCCATCCTTGATCGCTCGCCAGTTTCCAGACGGATGCGAGCAGAGCGATCGAATCGGCGTTCTTGTACTTCGGATCGTTGTCAGGAAAATGCCGGCCTAAGTCGCCCGCGCCGATCGCGCCGAGGATCGCGTTGGCGAGCGCATGCGCCGCGACATCCGCGTCCGAATGCCCGCGGAGTCCCTTGTCGTGCTTGATTTCGACGCCGCCGAGCACGAGCTGGCGCCCCGCTTCGAGCGGATGAAAATCGAAGCCGTTGCCTACGCGATAACGCGTTGCCATTGCGTCAACCCTCGCGCGCGAGCCCGGCAGGCGCATCATTTGCGCTGCGCCCGACTGCGTTGACATTAGCTATTTCAGCCGCCAAGCTTTTGCTCATTGCTCGTCAGGAGGATCGCTCGCAATGCCCGCATTTGTGAAGAACCCGAAATTCATCGTCGGCACAATCGTGGTCGTGTGGGTGGCGTACGTCATTTACGCAAACTTCCAGATCGACATGGTCACCTTCTACCTGCTGCCCTTCAACATCCTGAAACTGCAGCTCAGGCTTTCGGCGGTGATAATCGGCGCCGCGATTTTCGGGTCCGTCGCGACGATCGTGATTCACTGGCTGTGGGTGCGCCCCTCGAACAGTTCGTCGGCCGCGACCGCGCCCACATCGCCGTCCACGCCCAGGAGCAGCACCGTCGCCTGAGCGCCTGCCTTCAAAATAGTTTCAGTTGACGGGCCTATCAGCAGGCCGTCGGCGCGCGAGAGCGAGCTTAAAATCCCCGAGCCCTGGCTGCCGGTCGGCGTCGCAACGAAACCATCGGCGTCGCGCTCGACTGTGACCCGCACGAACTCAGTCAGGTCTTTGGAGATTTTGATATCGACGCCGCATCGCGCGATGACGCGCGGGAGACCAACGCGCCGCCTCCCAGCCATCTTGAGTAGCGCGGGCCGTGCGTACAGATAGAAGCAGACCAGCGTCGAGACGGGATTGCCCGGCAGACCGAAGATCGGGCGGTAGTCTACCGTGCCGAATTTCAGTGGGCGCCCGGGCTTCTGCGCGACGCCGTGAAACAGTTGGCGCATCCCGAGTTCGTCGAGCGCGCCTTTGACGTGATCGAACTGCCCTACCGACACGCCGCCGGTCGAGAGTACCGCGTCGAAGGTCATCGCCTCGGTTAGGCGCTCGCGAATCTCACGCGCGTCGTCGCGCGCCACCTTGAGGATGACAGCCTCGGCGCCGGCTTCGCGTACCGCGCCGGCGAGCGCATACGCACTCGAGTTGACGACCTGCGCGCCGACCGGCGCTTGATCAACGTCAACCAGTTCGTCGCCGGTGGCAACGATTGCGACGCGCGGGCGGCGAATGACTTCCACCATCGCGCGATTCACCGACGCAATCGTCCCAAGGTCGGCGGGCGTGAGAATTTTGCCCGCGGACATCACCAATTCGCCGAGCCGCAAATCCTCGCCGCGCGGCCGGATGAATGCGCCCTTCTCGACGGCGGCGAGAAACTCGACGACATCTCCGCTGCCGCGCGTGCGCTCGACCGGGATAATCGCATCCGCCCCTTCCGCGATCGGCGCGCCGGTCATCGTACGGACCGCCTCGCCCGCGCTGACGCGACGCGTCGGCATCTGGCCCGCGCCGATAGTCTCTACGACCTTCAGCTTGACCGGGCTCGCCTCCGACGCCTTGGCAAAATCGGCGGCGCGCACAGCGAACCCGTCCATCGCGGAGTTGTCGAATCCGGGGATATCGCGCGACGACCTGATCTCTTCGCCGAGCACGCGCCCCAGCGCCTCGAGAATCGGCACACGCTCGACGCCGAGCGCCGCGACATTTTCAAGAACGATCCGGAGAGCCTGGTCAGCGCTAATCATAACGCAGAAAGGATACGCCGCTTGAGATCGGGAATGAACCTACGACCAGCAAATGCCGGTCCCGCGCAGGGTGCGAAAAGAGCCCTAAAGAGAGGGGTGGGTATACGAGGATTCTACGGGAACGCGGACGCTGTAGGAGCGCTCGTTCGGCGGCACGACGTCGCGCAGCAGCGCCGGGTTGAGTTCACGCAAGCGCTCCAGAGTCGTCCCGTGATCCAGCGCGACGCGGCTGAGCGGGGTGCCGCCGCGAACGTCCAGCATCTGGAAGGCCGGCGGATCATCGAGCTTTATCGGCGTGATTCCGTAGCTGTCAGCATGATGCGCGATATACGCGACGGCCATGAAACGTCCCATCAGCCCGCGCGTCCGTCGCGGCAGCCGGCTCCCGAACCGCTCCATGTCACGACCGCGAAGCGACCAGTAACGATTGATGGCGCGGTCGCCGTTGTTCCATGCGACGAGAGTCATCGGCCAGTCGTCGCCGGCTTCGTCGTGCAAGGTCGCCAGATACTCGGCCGCCGCCTTGGTGGACATCACGGGGTCGCGGCGCTCGTCAACATAGTTGTCGATTTTTAGGCCGAAGCGCTTCGCAGTTTCGGAATTGAATTGCCAGGGACCCTTGCCGCGCTTGGAAAATTCGCTTTCAGCGAAAGCCAGGTAAACCAGGTCGTCGGGGAGGCCGTAGCTGCGCAGCACCTTGACCATATCAGGCAGGTAGGGGTGACTACGGTCGAAGGTATCCTGCAGATGGTCGGGAGAGCTCATGAAGTCCGACACGTAGCGACGAACTGCCTGATTAAGCTGAATCGGGAACGGCGGAACAGCCTCAGGCAATGGCATCACGTAGGGCGAGGGAATCGGCTGTGCGCCGGCTTCCGCTGGAGTCTCCAACTCGAAACCCGTGATTTGCTGCGGCGAGCTGGGAGTTGTGCTATCCGTCGCTGCCGGAACCGCCGATCCAAAGTCTTCGGCGTTTGCACGAGTGGACGCCCATCCGGCGAGAATCAGGACCGCCATCAGGACAACAAGCACTCGATAGATAAAGTTAGACTTACGCATTCTCCCCCGAGAAAGATGAGCCCAACCGTACCGACCGAAACGACCGCGATCAACCAATTCGAGGTGGATAATCCATTAAAAAGTCTAATAGTGGACCTTGTAATTCTTAATAAATGCTTGCAAATGCTCACGAATCTTGAAGCTGGATGGCGGCAATATTCGTTACGTCAATTTCAGCCAATCTAGTCGTTTATGTTACGGTGACTGCCGATGGCCTGAAAAGCGGGAACAAATTTGAACCTCTGGCACGACATCATCGACAGTCTGACCGACGCGATCATCGTGCTTTCACCTGCCATGGAACCCCAGGTGGTCAATCCCGCCGCAGAAACGATGCTCGGGGTTTCCCAGGTCAACACCGCGATGGTCGCCGACCTCGTGCGCCAAAACGATTGGCTCGGGCGGATGGTCGGGGCATGCCTCGAGAGCGGTCACGACTTGGGCGACATGGAGACCGTGCTGACCGCAGGCCCACGCGAGGTCGCCGTTCGCGTCGAGGTCTCGCCCCTGCTGAATGCCGAGGGACGCCCCGGCGGCGTCATCATTCTGCTTCATGACCTGTCCCACGAAAAGGAGGCGGCCGAGGCTGCCGTTACCGGCGACCTGAGCTTGCGCCTGTCTCCCGCCGGCCTCGCGCATGAGGTCAAGAATCCGCTGACCGGCATCAAGGGCGCCGCCGAACTGATCGCCGGGATGTTTCCCGAGGACGCCCGCGCGCAGCAGTACTGCAGCGTGATCCTCGACGGCGTCAACCGCATCGCGTCGCTCGTCGAGCAGGTCTTGATGGTCAGCGGACCGCAGCGCCTCGCGCAGGAGCCGGTCAACATCCACATGGTGCTGCATCAGGCGATGCGGATGGCGGGGCTGTTCCCGCAGCCGCCCGAGGGCGTCGTCGTGGTGCAGGATTTCGACCCCAGCCTGCCCGATGTGATGGGAGACACAGCAGCCCTGGAACGAACGTTCCTCAACCTCATAAAGAATGCGGCGGAAGCGATCGGCGAGTCGGGCACGATTCGGCTGCATACGCGAATCGAGCGCGAATTCAGGATGACCGCCGAGGGGCGCCGCCGCCAGTTCCTGCGAGTCGAGGTCAGCGACAGCGGCGTCGGCATCGCGGAGGACCAGCTAGCCCAGCTCTTCACCCCGTTCTTCACGACGAAGCCCGCCGGCACCGGCCTGGGTCTCGTGCTATGCCAGCGAATCATCGCGCTGCACGGCGGTCGCCTGTGGGCGCAGCGAGGCGGCGTCAACCGCGTGAAAGGCACGGCGGCCTCTCACGGCATGACGTTCAAGGTGACGCTCCCGATGATGCCGACTGACAAGCGCCCGCAATAGGCCGACCTGAACCGTTAAGAGCGCGACAGCCCGATAAGTTGTTCGCTCAGTTTCCACAGACGATCCGCTGCATCCGGGTCAAGCGCGTGCGGCATCACGCCCAGCGCCATCGATCCGAACGGGTTCGCGGCCAACTCCCCGGTCACCAGCGGCGCAATGTCGCAATTGTGGCAATACACTCCGCCGATGCCGTTGAGCTGCGGACTCGTCGCGCACCAGACGGTCGTCGCGGCGCCCTGTTCCACCGTCTTCTGATTCTTCGCCGGGTCGATGATCGGATTCCCGCCCTCATCAACGAGCCCCACCGCGCGAAGCACCTCCGGCGGGACGTACTTGGACAGACCCGTGGCGACTATGCTGCCCGGATGCAGCGAGAAGGCGCGGACGCCATCCGCCTTGCCCCGCTCGTCCAGCGCCAGCGCGAACAGGATATTCGCCGTCTTCGACTGCCCATACGCCATCCACGGAATATACTCGCGATGCTCAAAATTGATGTCCTCGAACATCATCGGCGACCGGCTATGCGCCCACGCCGAAACCGCCACCACCCTCGCGCCGTTCGCTTTGCGCAGTGCCGGCCAAAGTCGCATCGCGAGCTGGAAATGCCCTACATGGTTCGTCGCGAAGTGAAATTCCAACCCGCGCGCATCGCGCGCCAACGGCGCACCTGCTATTCCAGCGCTGTTAACGAGAATGTGCAGCGGCCTGCCCGACGCAATGAATCTTTCGGCGAAAGCGTCGATCAAGGCCGGCTTGAGCAAGTCCATCTCGTCGATCTCGACGTTTATTCCATCCAGCGCACGTATCGCCTTCTCGCGATCGCGCGTCGGAACGATCACACTGGCGCCAGCGCGCCCCAGCACCCGTGCAGTTTCCAGCCCGATGCCGGAATAGCCGCCGGTCACGATCGCAACCTTGCCCGACAAGTCGATCCCCTTTATTACGTCGGCCGCGGTTGACGCCGCGCCAAACCCCGATCCGATCGGTTTCTGCAAAGTCGCCATCGTACTTGACTCCTGGATCAGAATCCTCCGCCCGCTTGACATCATTTAGATGATTAGCTAAATGTCTATCCATGCCCGGGGTGTTCAAAGCTCTCGCTGATCCTACGCGGCGGCGCGTTCTCCAACTTCTGCGGAAGAAGCCGATGACGGCTGGAGAACTCTCGGAGCACTTTGCGGTTTCCAAACCGACCATGTCGGCGCACTTCGCAGCGCTGCGCGAGGCGAACCTTGTCTATGCCGAGAAGTCCGGCAAGTCGATCACCTACCATCTGAGACTCTCGGTGCTCGAAGAAGCGCTGATGGGCTTTGCGCAGACCTTTGGACTGGGCTCGGAGGCCGATGGCGCGCAAGCCGAAACGAAACCCACAGCTACGAAGGAGGAAATCTCACAATGACTACTCGGATCACGTCCAACCTGGCGCTGGCCGGACTCTTGATAGCGGTCTCGACCGGTCTTGCGTTTCTCCAGAGGCATGGCGTCGTCGGCGCCGAAGCAGCTACGCGAGGGGCGATGGTACTTACCGGTATTCTGCTGGCGGTCTATGGAAACGTGATTCCCAAATCTCTTTCGCGATTGTCCGCAAGGGGCGAGTCCCTTCAGCGTGTTACCGGCTGGGCAACCGTCATCTCGGGGATCGGCTATGCCGCAATCTGGGCCTTTGCCCCAATCGAGATTGCCGCGGTCGCATCGATGTGCGCCGTTGCGATCGGTTTCGTCTTCGTAGTCGGCTATTGCGTATGGCTCCGCTCGATTCCGGCGTAGGCTTAGATCTCTGGACATGGCGGCGTCGCTCGCTCAGCGATCAATCGTCGCCAGGATCCAATCCGCGTAGCGCTTCCCCGAAACCTTCCCCGGCGCCAATGCGTCGTCGAGCGACTTCATCTGCGCGACATCGAGCTTGACGCTCTCCGCGGCGACATTCTCTTCAAGATATTTCCGGCGCTTGGTGCCCGGGATCGGCACGATGTCCTCGCCCTTGTGCAATAGCCACGCAAGCGCGATCTGCCCCGGCTTCGCATGCACGGCCGTCGCGATCTCGTGGACCATCCGCGCCGCTTTCATGTTGGCGTCGTAATTCTCGCCCTGATAGCGCGGATCGGTGCGTCTGAAATCGCCTTCCGGATACTCCTCCGCGCGCATGACCTCACCCGTCAGAAAGCCCCGGCCGAGCGGCGAAAATGCTACGAGCCCGATTCCGAGCTCGCGCAAGACCGGAATTATCTCCGGCTCCAGGTTGCGCTCCCACAATGAGTATTCGCTCTGCAGTGCGGAAACCGGATGGACCGCGTGAGCGCGCCGGATATTCGCGATGCCCGCCTCGGAGAGCCCAAAAAATCTCACCTTCCCCTGCTTGACGAGATCGCCCACCGCGCCAGCGACCTCCTCGATCGGCACGCCTCTGTCCACGCGATGCTGATAGAAAAGATCGATGTAGTCGGTGCGAAGCCGCCGCAGGCATCCCTCGGCCACTTCACGAATATGCTCGGGGCGGCTGTCCGCGCCGACGATCATATTGCCGCTGAAGCGCGAGCCGAACTTCGTCGCGATCACTATCTTGTCGCGCCGCCCCTCGAATGCGCGCCCGAGCAACTCCTCGTTGGTAAAGGGCCCATAGTTCTCCGCCGTGTCGAAGAAATTGCAACCCAGCTCAATTGCGCGATGGATTGCCGCGATCGACTCGCCTTCATCCGCCGGCCCGTAAGATTGGCTCATGCCCATGCATCCAAGGCCGATCGCCGATACCACCAATCCCTGGCTACCAAGTTTGCGGATGCTCAGAGTCATGATTTCCGGTCCTCCAACAGAATCAACATAAGCTCATCCATCCGGACTGTGAATACTTGAAAGTCCGCATAACCTGCGCGATAGTACGAAAATGGCCACTGACCCTTTCTCCGACATCCTCAAGCTTACCAACGCCGAAACCGTCGTCTCGGGCGGCTTCACAGCGGGAGGCACATGGGCGATCCGCTTCCCCAAGCTGGAAAAAATCATGTTCTCCGCGATCGTGAAGGGCAGTTGCTGGCTATGCGTCGAGGGCTTCGAGGCGCCCGTCCACGCCGATGCGAACGACGTGATTTTGCTTTCGGCGCAGCGGCCCTTCGTTCTCGCCGGCGATTTGTCGGCCGTCCCAATCGACGCGGAAGTTTTGTTCGCCGGCAAGGCGAGCAGGATCGCTAAACTGGGCGACAGCGAGGACTGCATTCAGATCGGCGGCTATGTGCGCCTCGACCCTGCCAGCGGAGGCCTGCTCGCCGACGTCCTGCCGCCGCTGATCCACGTTCACGGCACTTCGCCGCATACGACGGTCTTGCGATGGCTCCTCGATCAGCTCGTCCGCGAGCGCGCGGCTGAACTTCCGGGGTCCACTCTCGCTTCAGCGCAACTCGCCCAGCTCATGCTCGTGGAGATTTTGCGCGCTTACCTCGAGACCTCCGGTCCGTTGCCCACCGGATGGCTCCGCGCGGTCGCCGACAGGCGGCTCGCCCCCGCGCTCCGCCTGATGCATGCCGAGCCCGGCCGCGCGTGGCAGCTCGGAGAGCTGGCGAGAGCCGCCGCGATGTCGCGGACCACTTTCGCGCAGTATTTCAAAATGGTCGCCGGAATCTCGCCGCTCGCGTACCTGACGAAATGGCGGATGCGCCTGGCCGAGCGCGCACTCCGCGAAGAACCCACTTCTGTTTCAGCCCTCGCGGGCCAGCTCGGTTATACGTCCGAGAGCGCGTTCAGCAACGCCTTCAAACGCGTGACCGGCAACGCCCCGAGACGTTACCGCTTGGCGGCGCGGACGGCGGTGTCCGGCAGGATAGTCTCGACGCCTGCGCCGGAACGGGCTCTATAACGTGTAGCGCCGGAGGAAAGGACCGACGCTCATCGGAGACTGCTGTTCCACACTGCCCGCCATCCGCCCGCTCATGCAGTAGAGCGCAATGAATCGGCGATCGCGCGGCGCGTAGTCGAGAGCGCGGGGATTGCGGCGCTTATCAATCCGATCCCAGATGCGACCGCAACGCTTTCTGCCGCGACTCCCGGCATCAGATGGAGCCCGAACTCCGGCCCCATCAGCGACGGGCCGGCAATCCGAAGGGCGGCGTATGCAATCGCAGCTCCGAGCGCTCCCGCGACCGTGCCCATCAGCATGCCCTCGGCGAGGATGAGGCCGACCAGCGTGCGTCGGGTGAAGCCCAGCGCGCGCATCACCGCCAGCTCGTGACGTCGTTCGCGCACCGCCATCGCGGCCGTGTTTGCCGAGACCAATGCGATCACGATCACGACGATTCCCGCAAACAATTGCGCGCCGACGAACAGCAGCCGAAAATCATGAAGCTGCGATTGTGCCACGCCGAGTTCGGTCTGGGTTGCGGTCTCGAAGGGCGAGTTGGCGAAATGCCCGTCGATTTGCTTGAGCAACGGCTGCGCGAACTCGGACGCATCGGCTTTGACGAAAAAGACCGTCACCTTGCCTTCGAAAGCCTCCATCTGGTTGAGCCGATCGATCGGCACTATCACGAGATTCCTGGACACCTGGCCGTCCATCGTGCCCGCGACAGTGAAACTCAAGTCCGTCGGCAGCGACAGTCCATGCAGGATAATGTTGTCGCCGACCTTCCACTGGAAGCGTCTGACCAATCCATTGCCGACCAGCCCGACCGAGCGTGAATGCCCGAGCGCCGCAGCGGCGGCGGCCGAGGCCCAGTCAGGCCAGATGACGTGCAATTGATCGGGATCGACGCCGACGATTGGTATCAGCTCGCCGGCCTTGCGGTAGCTGGTCATCATGACGAGGTAACCGGTCATCGCGCTCACGTGCGGCAGGTCGCGGATAGTCTCGCCGTAGGCGGCGGGCAACATGTAGTTGAACCCGGCCTTGTTGCCGCAAATCAGCCGCAGCGCACTCACGCGATCGCGCAGCAGGCGTGCCGCGACCGCGGGAACGCTCATCAGCGCCGCAAAGATAAGGGTCGAGACGGCGATCGACAGCACGCTGAGAATCGTACGGCGCCGATTGCGCAGCAGGTTACGGATGATCAGCGGAACGAACTTCATTCTCGATCTGCCCGCGCCCCACAGTACGGACCTCGACACCAGGGAACGACCATCACGTTCGCGAGAGAATCTCCACTGATGCGCTATGGCCGCTGATTCGCAGCGCTCGTGGAGAAGACCAACGCGACTACGATCAAAACAGCGACATATATGACCGGATATAGTATTCGCGCGATCACGCGCACTCGTGCCGCGCTATCCGACTGGTTCCGTTCAGTGATCTGATGGACCGCGACCAGCTCGACGATGCACGCGCAACTAAACCCGAAACTCATCAGAAAAAACGCATCGATGAAGGTCAGATAGGGCACTTTCGGCAGGCTCGAGGATATCGCAAATAGAAAGGCGATTTCGGTCAGGACGGCGGTCAGGGTGATCGATATCTGCGTATAGTAGTCACTGGTCTTTATCCAGAACGCGGAGTAAGCAATCGCGACCATTGCAACCAGAGGCAAAAACACTTTCCAAATGTAGTACGCGTACCGGCGCTGAACGACCACGTCGATTTCAATCTCGGATGTCTCCTTGCCGGTTGCGCCGATGGCATGACGCTGCGCCGCCCCCTGCACGCCGAGTATCTTCCACTGCGCCAGCTCAACGAAGGGTTCGCTGCCAACTCCCGCTACCTGCTTGTCGTATTCCAGCATCATCGTGTCGCGCTCATCGAGAAACGGCACCACGAAGACTTCCAGCGACTCGGTGTCGAACGGGAAGCTTTCCAGATAGAGAGAGGTAGTGAGCTGCGCCTGGAACATTTCGAGGTAGTGGATAGTCCCGTCGGGGTCCCCCCTGATGTTGATGGTGATTTTTTCGCGTCGTGTGGTGGCGTTAATCATAAGAACGCGCGGGATCCAGATGCTATCGGGGTTGTACGATCGCTCCGCGGCGGCTCCAGCGGTGCTAAATGCCAGCCGCGGGTCTTTCCAAGTCATGAAGAGATAGCCGCTGATTTGGAAAAGCTCTCTGACTTCGTCAACGTCGATCAGGTTGGTCAGAAAGAGCCCGACCTTCACGTTGACCGCCTTGTTGTCAATCATCGGCGGGCTCAGCAATCCTGTATCGGTCTCTATTCCGGCCGCCCGCACGATCGCCGGAGTTAGAATGCACAGTATCGCGGCGACCACGCTGCACCTTAAGACGCGACCCGCACCCATCTTAAGGTAGCCGGTTATCTCGCCGCATTCGGTCATATCATCGACCTTGTGCTGTCAAGCCGGCTACTGCTTGAAGACGATCGGAGGGCCGCTTACCCGGTTCGCCTTGAGAGCGACTTTCACCTCGACGCGGTTGGCGATTTTGATGAAGGGGATGCCGCTGTTCATCCCGTAGTCCTTGCGGTCGAAGTACAGGGTCCCGCTGATCACGCCTGAGCCGGTACCTTTGCCGGACACCGCAAGTGTCAGCTTCTCGGATCTGGTGACTCCGCGTATGGTAAAGTTGCCGTCCACCTCAAAGGTGTTGGGACCGGTCTGCAAAAGTTTGGTTGATCTGAACGTGATCAACGGATTCCGCACAACGTCGAAGAAGTCTGAGCTCTTCAGCTTGCTATTCTTCAAGCCGCTTCCGGTATCCACCGTGGCAGCCTGAATCTCGACGGCCAACATTCCTGTCGTCACCTCAGGCGAGGTAAATGTGAGAGTGGCGTTCCACTTGTCGAACGTCCCATTGATCGGCACCGAAGCTTGTACGTCGAACTTGATCGAGCTTTCCAGCGGCGTGATCGCGAAAACCGGAACCCCCTGTGCCAAACTCACTGAGGGAATCAACGCGGACACGAAGACGCAGATGACAGTTAGTCGCATGGCGAAAAGTGTCAGTGTTCCCTGCTGCATTGTCAATCGAGATCGCCCGGGGCGGAAAAGTCCGCGTGTCCGCAGTCCTAAATTCGACCCTTCGAGCATTCGCGACAAGATCGAACTTACTGTTACGATTGTAGCCCGTGAGCACCACGACCATGGGAGCAAGCGCACCGAGCCAAAACTTCCCTGAACGGGTTAAGGAACCCGGCACCGGCGCGGCGGTTCTGATCGCCGACGACGATCCCGCCATCCGCCTTGTTTTAAGGCATCGGCTCGAAGCCGACGGCCATCGCGTCGAAGAGGCGGTCGACAGCGCGTCCGCCCTCGCCGCACTGCGCAGCAATCGCTTCAACGTCGCCCTCCTCGACATCATCATGCCCGGCAACGGCGGTCTCGACGTACTGTCCGCAGCGCACAGCGAAGCCATCCGCACGCTGATCATCGTGATCACCGCGGCGAGCACGATGAACAACGCGGTCGAGGCGATGAAGCGTGGCGCGCACGATTACCTGACCAAGCCGTTCGCCAATCTTGACCTGGTCGCCGCGGCGATCAAGCGCGCGGTGGAAGTCGGCGCGCAGGCCGCGGATCTCAACCGTCTGAAGGACGAGGTGGGCCGCCAGCTCGTCGGCGGCGAGATAATCGGCCGCAGCGCCGCGATGCAGGAAGTTTACAAGCTGATCGGACGCGTGGTCACCAACGACGCGACCGTTCTGCTGAGCGGCGAGAGCGGCACCGGCAAGGAGCTGGTGGCGCGCGCGATTCATTTCAAGTCGGCGCGATGGCGGTCGCCGTTCGTCGCCGTCAACTGCTCTGCTATCCCGCATGGCCTGCTCGAGAGCGAGCTGTTCGGGCATGAGCGCGGATCGTTCACCGGTGCGTCGGAGCGGCGCGCCGGCAAGTTCGAGATGGCCGACACCGGCACGATCTTCCTCGACGAAATCGGTGACCTGCCGGTCGAGTTGCAGCCTAAGTTGCTGCGCGTGCTGCAGGAGCGCGAGTTCACCCGAGTGGGTAGCGTTGAGACGCTCAAGGTTAAGGCTCGCGTGATCGCCGCAACCAACCAGAACCTCGAGTCGCTGGTCGCCGCGCGGAAATTCCGCGAAGACCTGTACTTCCGCCTGCGCGTGATTCCGATCCAGATGCCGGCGCTGCGCGAGCGCCGCGACGATATCGGCGAGTTGACCGATTACTTCGTTTCGAAGGCGGTACAGGAGATGGGCGCGCGCGCCGCCAGTATCAGTCCCGAAGCGCGGGTCAAGCTCGAGACCGCCGAGTGGCCGGGCAACGTGCGCGAACTCGAGAATGCCGTGATGCGTGCGGCGCTGCTCGCGCCGGGCACCACGATTCGCCCCGACGATATCGAGCTCACGCGCTCAGGCGGTACGGGCGGCGGCGCCAACGCGACGGCCGATGGCGCCGAACTCGGCGATATCATCTCAGCGCGCATCGCGGGATGGTTCGATTCGCCCGGCGGCGAGGAGCCGCGCGACCTCTACCATCGGCTGGTCGCGGAAATCGAGCGTCCGCTGGTCGAACTCGCACTCAAGCGCGCTGGCGGCAACCAGGTCCGCGCGGCGCGGATGCTCGGGCTCAATCGCAACACCCTGCGCAAGAAAATCACCGACCACAAGATCGTACTGACCAAATTCCCCGCCGGATGACGCGGCTCCCCTCGCACTACTACGCGATCGTCGATCCGTCCGGCGGACACGAGCCGGTCGCGCTCGCGGAGACTCTGCTCGACGCTGGCGCTCGAATCATGCAAATCCGCCTCAAGGATTCGGGCGGCCGCGATTTTCTGGCCGCCGCGCGTGCGATTGCCGAGATGTGCCGCAAGCGCGGCGCAACTTTAATCGTCAACGACCGGGTCGATATCGCGATGCTCGCCGGCGCGCACGGCGTCCATCTTGGACAAGAAGATCTCCCGCTCGAAGCTGCGCGGCGCATCGCCGGTCCCGGCATGATGATCGGAATCTCGACCCACAACGTCGAGCAGGCGCGCGCGGCTGAAGGCGGCGGCGCTGACTACATCGGCTTCGGCCCGATGTATCCCGGTGGACTGCGAAACAACGCCGCCGGCATGGGCCTCGACCACCTCCGCGCGATCCGCGCCGCGGTGAAAATTCCAATCGTCGCGATCGGCGGCATCACGGAAGCGCGCGTCCCGGAAACACTCGCCGCCGGCGCCGACGCCGTGGCAATCATCACGGATGTGCTGAACGCGCCCGACATCGCAGCCAAAGTCCGTGCGATCCTCGCGATTTGAATGGTCCGTGATATCTGTTCATGCTCTCATACATGGCAGGTATAAGAGCGCGGGTTGCCGAACGCGGCCACGTGACTATTCCGAAGCGGCTCCGCGACAGCCTTGGGCTTAAGCCGGGTACGGTACTTGAGTTCAGCGAAGAACACGGGAAGTTGATCGCAGTCAAAAGCGGGAGCATCGATCCGGTTGGCGAGGTGCTTGGCTGCCTGGGCAAGCGACTCAATACTGACGCCGTAGTGGCGCGGCTTCGCGGACGTCGCGCTCGCTGATCTACAGTCGAATTACGCAGTAACCGGGAGCGGCGCGGTGGTCTGGCGGGCCTGCTCGGATTCGAAGGAGCGGCACGAGTATGTTACTGCCGCGCCTAACAGGCACATCACGACGAATACTTCGAAGGCGTTCACGTAGCTGCCGGTTAAGTCGTAGATCTTGCCGGCGCCGACCGGGCCGACGAATGCGCCGATCGTGTTGAAGATACCGGCGATGCCGCCGATCGAGCCGAAGCGCTTGAGCCCCAGCGACTCCGCCACCAGCATCGGGATCAGCACCAGCGGCGCGCCGAGCGACAGGCCGAAGAGCAACACGAACGGGATCAGTACGGTGGTTCGCGCCGCGCCGAATATCAGGATCATCCCGACGCAGGCGACCAGAAAGTTGAACGTCAGCGCGATTCTTGCGCTCACGCGATCCGCAAAGAGGCCCATCCCGAGTTTGCCGAACGCCGCGAACACCAGTATCAGGCTCGCAGTTCCGGCAGCGAACGACGGAGTGTAGCCGAGTTCGGTGAGATAGGTGATTAGATGCAACCCCGCGCCGGCCGCGACCGCGGCGAAAAAGAACTGCGCCGCCGAAATCATCCAGAATGAGCGCGAGCGGAACGCTTCCCGCAGTTCAAACCCGGGCAAGGCGTCGCTGGCCTGCGCGACGCTCACGCTTTCGGCCTGCGCCGGCCGGGTCTTCACTACGAAGATGATCAGCGGGATCACGATGATGAACATGGGGACTGCGAGCGTGACGTAACCGGCACGCCATCCGCTGTGCACGATCGCGAAGTTGCCGACCAACGTCATCGCAGCGCCGCCGAGCGAAGTGCCCGCGAACGTCAGGCCCATCGCCAGCCCGCGCCGCGCACCGAACCAGTTGGCGATCACCAGCGAGCACGGCAGCAGCGTCGAAGCGCCGATGCCGACGCCGAGTAGCACGTAAGCGCCGAACAGCGGGCCGAATGAATCGACGCGGCTCGCGATCACAAAAGAAGTGCCGGTCATGAGCACGCCGGCCACCATCACGACCCGCGCCTCGACGCGATCGAGCAGCCATCCGAACAGAGGAGCGCTAAGGCCGGCGGACAGCGGCAGCGCGGCGCCCTGGAGCGTCGAGAGCTGCGTGCGCGACCATCCGAAGTGCTTCAGCAGCTGGGGAAAGAACAAGCCGCCGGTGTTGTAGCCGGATCCGAAAACGAACACGAGCACTACGAAGAGGCTCGCGACGATGATCCAACCCTGTCGTTCCCGATCCGTCATCAGATGGTCCCTGCCCGAAACTTATAGCGGCACGACGGCGGATCGTCGAGTGCGAAAAGCTATTCGAGCGCGGTCATCGGGATGAACCCTTCGAGCCCGCTCTTCATCCGGATTCTCATGTAGTTCAGCGACACGCCGACGACGTGGACATTGTGGCCCTGGTGAACCTCGGCGAGCTTCCTGGCCCATCGATTCGGTTTGTCGAGCACGCCGGCGTCGTGCGAGAGCACGAAGACCTTGTCGGCCGGCTTGACCAGTTCGACCGCCGACGGATCGATATAGCCGGTCTGTCCGGACTTCAGCCTGACCTGCAGATAGTAGTGAGTGGAGCCCGTCACGTCAACGAATTTGCCTGCGGACATCTGCTCGAGGTGCTTGCTGCTTTTCGCGGGCGCGGAGTAAACGGGTCCGTCCTCGAGCACCTTCAGCCGCGCCTGCGCCGGTTCAATCTCCGGCTCGCGGACGCTGTGTCTACTCGACGCGTGGTGCGACGGCGACGTCGGCTTCATCCCCGCCGGCGCTGGCACGTAGGTGCCGGACGGTGCAGACGGACTCGTCGCCGACGATGGGGGATTGACCGGCGCAGCGCCGTTCGGACCTTCCGCGGGGACGACGGACGTCGAGGGCACGTCTTCCTCGCCGATTCCCGCCGCAAATGCCGGCGCTGACAACGCCAACGCCGTCACGGCGGCCATCAGAGCCACTGTCCGTGCCAGACGAAAACTGCGATGAACCATCTTCCTCTTCCTCCCCCTCAGCTTGCACTTTTATTCTAGCAGGCGCCGCACACGGTGCATCGCTCAACGTCGCACGGCGGACTCTGATGCTCATGATGAGCCTTCTTGCGTTCGGCGAGCAGGAACCATTTGAAAATGTGATGATCGATAAAGTCCCACGGCAGCAGTTCGTCGTGGAAGTAATGGCGCGTGACGAAAAAATCGGGATCGGGCAGCGATGAATTCTCGCCCGCCTCGACCTCGCGATGAATCTTGGACAACTCGTGCCAGATGGGTCCCGCAGTTTCGCATCCCGCGGCTTCGAGCCGCTCGAGGATGCCGCTGACGCGGCGATCGCCGCGGGAGACCATAGTCTGGAAATACGCCTCGCGCGGCGACTCGGCGTCGAGCTCGACCTGCCCCAGGCGCGAGAGGCTCTGGCGCAACATCGCGACCTTGCGCTTGATCGAGCGCGCGTCCTGCATCGGATCCCATTGAAATGGCGTCCACGGTTTGGGCACGAACGGATTCAGCGATATCGTCACCGAGCCTATGCGGGTGCGACGGGTACGAGCGCGTTCGAGCACTTTGGCCACGAGGTCGGCGATCGCGAGCACGTCCTCGTCGCGCTCCTCGGGCAGGCCGATCATGAAATAAAATTTCAGATTGCCAACGCCCTCGCCCAGCATCATCTCGGCCGCGTGCAGGATCTCTGCCTCGGAGAGATTTTTGTTGATGACCTTGCGCATCCGCTCGCTGCCGGCCTCGGGCGCGACGGTCACGCTCTGATTTCCGCCGCGCGCCAACGCCGATGCCAGCGCGGGCGAAATGCAATCGGCCTTCAACGACGACGGCGACAGCCGGCCGCCACGATCGACCACCGCCGACGCGATGTCGGCGACGCCGGGCACGCTTGCCATCTCGGCGCCGACGAGGCCGATCACCTTGCGCTCGCCAAGACCGCGCTCGGCCTCGGCGATCAACACTTCAGGCGCGCGGTAACGAATCGGGCGATACATGAAACCAGCCGCGCAGAAGCGGCATCCCCATTGGCATCCGCGGCTCGCCTCGACCAGAAACATATCGCCAAAGACGCTCTCTTCGGTGAGAATCAGCGACGAGGTAGTGAAGCGGTTGAGGTCGCGAATCAGGCGACGATTCACCTGCGCGCTGCCAGGACCGCTGTAGTTCACGGTGGCGAGGCGGCCGGCGTCGTCGTAAACGGGAATGTAGAAGTCGGGAAGATATGCGCCCGCGACGGATGCGAGTTCGCGCAGTTGATTCGGCGAGCCGCGCGTCGCGTCCCAACGCTCGATGAACTCCGGGACCATCTCCTCGCCCTCGCCAATCAGAAACAGGTCGATGAAATCGGCGATCGGTTCGGGATTGAGAAAAACGGCGGAGCCGCCGGCGATGATCAGCGGAAAATTACGGCCCGCGCGATCGGCGCGGCGAGCAGGAATCCCAGCCATGCGCAGCACGCTCAAGACGTTGAGATAGTCAGTCTCGAAGGAGATAGAAAACGCGAGGATGTCGAAGTCGGAGAGCGGACGGCCGCGCTCGAACGATACGAGGCGCTCGCCGCGCTCGCGGAAGCTGTCGCGCTCGTCGGCGTCGGGCAGGAATGCGCGATCGGCGGCGACCGACGGATCGGATTCGAAGATATGGAACACGGCCTGGAAGCCGAGATTCGCCATCCCAAGCCGGTACGTGTTGGGATAGATGACGCAGACGGAAATGTCGCCGCCGGGCTGGCGCGCGTAGAGCACTTTTTCGCGCGCGATGCGCTCGAGCGCGCGCTTACGCGGGTACATTCGACGACTCCGACATGATCACACAGAGTATCGCCGCGCGGATAGCACGCTCAAGAGGAGTATAGAAGCGGTAGTGGCCGGTTATGAGGAAAGCCGCGATTCAGGTCACGGGCAAGGCGTCGCACTCTCCGTGCAGGCAAAGACTCCGGAATCGCCTTCTACAGTTGCTACTTCGCCGCTGAGCTTTTTGGACTTTACTTTTGCGGTCAATTGAGTTCCTTCTTCCACACACTCGAAGGCGTTCGCAGATGCATCGAATGAAGGCGACTTGTAACCGCCTGTCGGCAGGCACGTACAGCCGTAGTCAGTGCCGTCTACATCAAGATTAAAATCTATAGAGGGGGACCCCGTGTAGAATTCAAAGCAAGCGGTCTCAGGCCCCGTGTTTGCTTTTACGGTGCAGTTGTAAGAGTTGCCTACGAGCTTGTCTGCGCAATTTCCCCCCGCCTGGGAAGGAGAACTAGCGAACAAGACCGTCACAACCGCAGGAAACATCACGACTGTCGGAAACTTGCCTATCGAATTCATCGTCCGATCCTCCCTGCGTCCTGGTATCACATTCGGGCAGAGTTGCGTCAAATCGTTGATTCACCGGCGCGGAATTTCAAAAGCGTCCACTACCATCGAAGCCCTTGGGGCTCAGCGCTTCCACGCCATGTACGCGAAAAACTCGGGTGGTTCTCCCTTGAGAATACCGGAGGGCTCGGCGGCCAAAATCGCGGCACGCACGTCGCGCTCGAAGGCCTCGACGCGGTCGCCGAGCACCCGGCGGCTGCAGTATGACATCGAGTAGAGATTCCCCATCATCGAGTCGATGGTCCATTCGACGTCGAAGGATTCGCAGTAGCTCAGCAGATCCTTGAAGCGAGAGCGCGCTAGGTATACCTCGTGACGTTCCTCCGGCGGCGGACCCGGAGGCTCCCAGGATATCTGCCGCTCGGGCAAATAGCGCTTCAGTACCGTGTTGATCGCTGCGCGCCATCGCGACGGCGGCGGAGGAGGAATCGGAGCACCCTCGCCGACCACTGCGATGCCGCCGCCATCCGTCACGAGATCGTAGAGCGCGTCGAGCGTGCGCGCGCGATCCATCCAATGAAACGAGTTGCCCATCGTAACGAGGCGGAATTGTCCCAGCTCGCGCGACAAGTCCTTCGAGCCGCCGAAGCGCCACTCGATGTTGCCGATACCGCGTTCCCGTGCGATGCGCTCGCCCTCTGCACGCATCGCGTCGTCGGGATCCACCGCGAGAACTTCATCGAACAGATGCGCGAGCGCAATCGCGACGGGACCAGGGCCGCAACCGAGATCGAGCAGCCTGCCGGTGCCGTCGAGCCGAAAATTCTCACGAAGAATCCTGACGAGCGCCGGCGGATACTTGGGGCGATAGCGCGAGTAGTACCACGCGGTGCCTTCGTAGATGGTCAGGTCATACTTGTCGCTTTTACTCACTGGCGGGAAGGCGTTATGGCGCGATGCGGTCGGGGCGCGTGTAGATGTTGAAGCTGCCGTCGCGCAAGAAGCCGATGAGCGTCGTGCCGATTTCTTCGGCCAGCTCGACCGCCAGCGATGAAGGCGCCGAGACGGCCGCGAGAATCGGGACGCCTGCAGCGGCGGCCTTCTGCACGATCTCGAAACTGAGCCTGGCCACTGACCATCATTATATGTCGCGCCAGCGGGACCATCGCATTTGTCAACGCATAACCGATCACCTTGTCCACCGCGTTGTGACGCCCGACGTCCTCGCGTATCGCGAGCATCGTGCCGTCGAGGCTGAAGATCGCGGCGCCGTGGAGGCCTCCGGTCGCGGCGAACACGCGCTGGCCCGCGTGGAGTTTCTCCGACAGCGCGAGCAGCGTGGGCGGCGTGACGAGCGCGGAATCCGCGGGCGGCGCGACGCGGCGTCGAATCGAGTCGATGCTGGTCTTGCCGCAGACGCCGCAACTCGAGCTCATCACGAAGTTGCGCTTGAGGCGGGCGCGCAGTCCGTCGGCTGGAACATTCAGGATAATGTCGATCGCGTTTGGCTCCGGCGCGCCCTTGCGTCCACGCACTCGGCGAATCTCGTCGAGCTCGCTCGCATCGTTGATGAAACCCTCGGCGAAGAGAAAGCCCGCCGCCAGTTCCTCGTCATGCCCCGGCGTGCGCATCGTGAGGGTGAAGCGGCGGCCTGCGAGTCGAATCTCGAGCGGCTCTTCGACGGCGAGTTTCTCCGCGCGTTCCGCAGTCGTGCCATGATGCCATTTGAGTGCCCGATGCTCTCGAACTTCATCGGCCGGTTCCTCATGCACGGAAATGTGCGCGGAGTCGGTTTTCATCCCTCGCCAACTTCTTCCGATTCAACGACCGACTCGGTCGCAATGAAGGCAACGGCTTCACGTACGAGCGGGCTCAGCTCATCGCCGCCCTTCGCCACGTAGTCAACGATCTCGCGGCGCATCCGCGCCTCCCAGAAATTGCGGAGATGGTTCGCGACGCCTTCGGCGGCTTCCTCTTGATCCGGAAGACCGACGAAGTACGCACCGATATCGTTCGCCATCCTGACGAGATGATGAATATCCACTGCGTGAACGTCGCCATTAGCTAGTCGATGTTCGGCATCTCTGTCCTTTCGTCCGTTGCCACCGCGTTCCGGCGAGACCTGGACGGCGGTGACCTTGAACTCGGGACAGTTGGTAGCCCAATCAGAATGATCGGTCATCAGATCATTGGTGCGCGATTCCGGATGATGAAATGTGGTGTACACGACGCCGGGCTGGACGCGTTCAGTGACCAGCGCACGCAAGCGAGTCTCCCCTCGGCGCGCCCGCACCTGGAGCCAATCTCCGTCGCGGATGCCGCGCAGCTCGGCGTCGCTCGAATGGATCTCGAGGCGATCCTCCGCGTGCATCGAGGCATTCAGAGTGCGCCGCGTCTGAGTACCAACATTATACTGACTGAGTATTCGGCCAGTAGTCAGTATCAGCGGATACTCTGAGTTCGTGCGTTCCTCAGTGGGTATATACTCGGTAATCGTGAACTTGCCTTTGCCGCGGACGAAGTGATCTTCATGCATGGTAGGAGTGCCCGCCGGTGCGGCGTCGTTGCACGGCCATTGCACGGAGCCGAGGCGCTCGATCTTCTCGTAGCTGACGCCGGAGAAAGTCGGAGTCAGCCGCGCGATTTCGTCCATGATTTCCGACGGATGCGAATACTTCATCGGATAGCCGAGCGCGGTCGCGAGCTCGCAGGTGATCTCCCAATCTTCCTTGCCGGCCAGCGGCGCGGCGACCTTGCGCACCATCGAGATTCGCCGCTCGCTGTTGGTGAAAGTGCCGTTCTTTTCGAGGAACGACGAGCCCGGCAGAAAGACGTGCGCGTATTTCGCGGTCTCGTTGAAAAACAGATCCTGCACCACGACGCATTCCATTGCGCGCAAGGCCGCCGCGACGTGATGGCCGTTCGGTTCCGATTGCGCGACGTCTTCGCCCTGCACGTAGAGGCCCTTGAAGCTACCGTCCACTGCCGCGTCGAACATGTTGGGAATCCGCAGGCCCGGCTCGGGATCGATGCGTACGCCCCACGCCGCGTCGAAGCTCGCTCGCACATCTTTGTCGGAGATGTGGCGGTAGCCGCTGAACTCATGCGGGAACGAGCCCATGTCGCATGAGCCTTGCACGTTGTTCTGGCCGCGCAGAGGATTCACGCCGACTCCGGGACGCCCGATATTGCCGGTCGCCATCGCGAGGTTGGCGATACCCAGCACCATCGTGCTGCCCTGGCTGTGCTCGGTGACGCCGAGGCCGTAGTAGATCGCGCCGTTGGGCGCGTTCGCATACATGCGCGCGGCCGCACGGACCTTGTCGGCGGGCACGCCGGTGATTCTCTCCATCGCTTCCGGCGAGTTGCGCGGATCGGCGACGAATTTCTTCCACGCCTCGAATTCATGCGGATCGCATCGCGCCGCCGCGAAGGCTTCGTCGGTGAGTCCCTCCGTCACGACCACATGAGCGATCGCGTTGATGAGCGCGACGTTGGTGCCGGGACGGAGTTGCAGATGATACGACGCCTGCACGTGGGGCAGCCGCACAATTTCGGTGACGCGAGGATCGACGACGATCAGCCGGGCGCCCTCGCGGATTCGGCGCTTCATCTGCGCCGCGAACACCGGATGCCCTTCCGTGACGTTGGCGCCGATCACCATGATTACGTCGGCTTGCATCACCGACTCGAAATCCTGCGTCGTCGCCGAAGTGCCGAACGCTGTCTTGAGTCCGTAACCGGTCGGCGAATGACACACGCGCGCGCAGGTGTTGACGTTGTTGTTGCCGAACGCGGCGCGCACCAGTTTCTGCACGAGAAAAGTTTCCTCGTTGGTGCATCGCGAGGACGTAATCCCGCCGACCGCCCCGCGCCCATACTCGTCCTGGATGCGCTTGAACTCCGACGCCGCATAATCGATCGCCTCGTGCCACGAAACCTCGCGCCACGGCTGGTCGATCGATTTGCGAATCAACGGACGCGTGACGCGATCCGGATGCGTCGTGTAGCCCCACGCGAAGCGGCCCTTGACGCACGAGTGCCCGTGATTGGCCTGCCCGTTGGGGTTGGGCACCATCCGCGCGACGAGGTCGCCTTTCATTTCGGCCCTGAATGAGCAGCCGACGCCGCAATATCCGCAGGTCGTGACGACGCTGTGATCCGGCTGGCCGAGTTCGACTACGGATTTTTCCATCAAGGTCGCGGTGGGACATGCCTGCACGCAGGCGCCGCACGAAACACATTCGGACGCCGAGAACGGGCCGTTCTGCCCCGGCGAAACCAACGACGAGAATCCACGCCCGTCGATCGTCAGCGCGAACGTGCCCTGCACTTCTTCGCACGCACGGACGCATCGCGAGCACACGATGCATTTCGACGGATCGAAGGTGAAATACGGATTCGACTGGTCCTTCTCTGCGTGCAGATGATTCGCGCCGTCGCCGCTGCGGTAGCGCACCTCGCGCAGGCCGACCGCACCCGCCATGTCCTGCAGCTCGCAGTTGCCGTTGGCGGGACAGGTCAGGCAGTCGAGCGGATGATCCGAAATATACAGCTCCATCACGCCGCGCCGCAGCCGCGCGAGCGCGGGGCTCTCGGTGCGGACTTTCATACCAGCACGCACGGGAGTCGTGCATGAGGCCGGATAGCCGCGCTGGCCTTCGACTTCGACCAGGCACAGGCGGCAGGAGCCGAACGGCTCGAGCGAATCCGTCGCGCACAATTTCGGAACGTGGATTCCGGCTTCGGCGGCCGCGCGAATCAGCAACGTCCCTTCAGGAACCGCGACGCCGCGTCCATCGATCTCCAGCGCGACCGTTCGCGCGCCAGGTCGAAGTGGTGTGGCGAAATCGCTATCGCTACGCGATCGCATGGCTATTGCCGGCTCCCGATGTCGAGATCGTCAGGTCGTCACCGATGAAGTCCACGTCGCGGGGCGTCAGACTGAAATCTTCGGGAAAATATTTGAGCGCGCTCAACACCGGCAACGGCGTGAGGCCGCCGAGCGCGCACAGCGATCCGAATTTCATCGTGTCGCACAAGTCGCGAAGCACTTCGAGATTCTCGCGCGGACGGCGACGGTTGATGATGTCGTCGATCACCTCGGTGCCGCGGATCGATCCGATTCGGCACGGCGTGCACTTGCCGCACGATTCGATTGCGCAGAACTCCATCGCATAGCGCGCCATCCGCGCCATATCGACGGTGTCGTCAAAGACGACGATGCCGCCGTGCCCCAGTATTCCGCCGCGCGCCGCGATTGATTCAAAATCCAGCGCAACGTCGAGCATCGATGCCGTGAAGTACGCGCCCAACGGTCCGCCCACCTGCACCGCGCGGACCGGCCTGCCGCTGGCGGTGCCGCCGCCATAGTCGTGGACGATTTCGCGAAGCGTTACGCCCATCGGCGCTTCGATCATGCCGGGACGTTTCGCATTGCCTGCGAGCTGGAACGGCATCGTGCCGCGCGAGTTGCCGACGCCGTAGTCGCGGAAAAGTTCCGCGCCGCGCTCGATGATGATTGGCACCGTCGCGAACGAGACCACGTTGTTAATCAGCGTCGGCTTGCCGAAGAGTCCCTCGAGCGCGGGAATCGGCGGCTTGAAGCGAACCATCCCGCGGCGCCCTTCGATGCTTTCGAGCATCGCGGTTTCTTCGCCGCAGATGTACGCGCCGGCGCCAAGCCGAATCTCCAGCTCGAACGACCTGCCAATACCAAGAACGTTCGCTCCCAAATAGCCACTCGAATAGGCAGTCGCGATCGCTTCAGTGAGTGCGCGACGTGCGTGCGGGTACTCAGATCGCAGGTAGATGTAACCCTGCGTCGCGCCGACGGCGAGCGCCGCAATCGTCATCCCTTCGATCAGGGTGAAAGGATCGCCCTCCATGATCATGCGGTCGGAAAAGGTGCCGGAGTCGCCCTCGTCGGCATTGCAGACGACATACTTTGGCGTGGCCGGCGCATCAGCGGCGGTCTTCCACTTGATGCCGGTTGGAAAGCCCGCGCCGCCACGGCCGCGAAGACCAGACTTCGTAACCTCGGTAATCGTCCGCTCGCGACCAAGCTCGATTGCGCGCGCCAGGCCGCGGTATCCGCCGTGGGCGATGAAGTCGTCCAGCGACACCGGGTCGGTCACACCGGCGCGCGCGAACGTCAGCCGCGTCTGCGACTTGAGCCACGGTATTTCATCGGCCATACCGAGACGCAGACGGTGCTCGCGACCGTCGAGAAAATCCGAATCGAACAGAGAGGCGACATCGGCCCTCGCGACCGGCCCGTACGCTATCCGCCCGCCACTAGTCGCGACTTCTACCATCGGCTCATGCGAGAACATCCCGCGCGAGCCGTTGCGCACAATCTTCACGTCCAGCTTGCGCGCCGCCGCTTCGCGGCGAATCGCCTCGGCGACCGCATCCGCGCCAAGCGACACCGCGCTCCAATCGCGCGGGACGTACACGACCGCCGTCATCGCGACGACCTCGATGAGGTGACCGAGGAAAGTATCTCGTCGAAGCGTTCCGGATTGACGCGGCCGTAGAGATCGTCGCCGACGACGATCGCCGGCGAGCACGCGCAGTTGCCGAGACAGTAAACCGGCTCGAGGGTGAAATCACCATTGCCGCTCGTCTGTCCAAAATCAATTCCAAGGCGTGTCTGAATATGTTCGGCGAGCGCGACCGCGCCCATCGCCTGGCACGACTCGGCGCGGCATACGCGAATGATTTTCCGGCCGGGGCGCTCGGTCCGGAAGTCGTGATAGAAGCTGATGACACCGTGGACCTCGGCGCGCGACAGATTCAAGGCTCGCGCGATCGCAGGAACCGCCGCGGGCGGGATGTAACCGATGCGCTCATTCACAGCGTGCAGCACGGGCATCAGAGCACCCGGCTTGTCGGCCAGACCGGCGACGATCTCGTCTACCACGCGCGGGTCAAAGCCGGCACCACCATTTCTGGAATTCTTTGCGTCCATCGCAGCTACTAAGGATCGCTATACCACGATTGATGCCGGTGATCTTGATCCTGCCGGTTGCATATTGCAACCTGACAATTGCGCCGCGGGCCGGAGGTTCAGATGATTCGCAAATTCAAGTTCGAAGACGAGATGCACGAAAGTTTGCAATGCGTCCCGATGGCGGTACGGCGCAAGCTCGATCGGGTCGGCTTGAAAATCGGGCTCGAACAATGGAAGTCGCTCGACCGCGGCGAGCGCCTCGCGATCTGCCATCTCCCGGTCGATTCCAGCGAGGAGTGCGACGCGCTCGGCGTGTTTATCCGCGAGGCGATGAAGCGCCGATTTGGCGTCGAACCGAAGAGTCTCACCGATGCGCAAAGGGCATCGGCCGAACCGCCCGCGTCGGCGCCTAGTCGAGTCGTGGCGAATGCGCGTGCAGCGGGATTCGATCTAAGCGCCGCATGCTGGTCGCGGCTGGACGGCGACGAACGATTCGCGCTGATGAAGATGGGCGATGCGGAGACGCCGAGCCACAATCTCGCCGCCGCGCTGAAAGAGTTCGGCGTGCCGGCGATCGCGCAAGCCGATCAGCCGCGTGCGAAGTGATCGAGGAGCGCCCGCCCTTTTCCTAATTTGAAACTCTGCTTGAGCGCCATCGTCACGAAGCGTTTCGCGCCGCGGACCGAATCCTCGAGGCTCGCGCCGCGCGCGAGATACGCCGCGATCGCCGCCGAGAACGCGCATCCCGTGCCATGCGCGCCGCCACCCGCGATTCGCGGGCCTTTAAGTTCGACGAAGGTGCGCCCGTCGTAAAAGAAATCGGTGGCCGACTTGTCGTCCTCGCGATGGCCGCCTTTGATCACGACCGCGTGCGCGCCCAGCTTCAATATCTTTTCCGCGGCCTTGCGAATGGCGGCGTCCGAATCGATTTGAATGTCCGCCAACCCTTCGGCCTCCGCGATATTCGGCGTGACGATAGCCGCGAGCGGGATCAGGCGCTTTCGGATAGCGCGCTCGCCCTTCGGACCAATCAGGCGCGCGCCTGCGCTCGACACGATCACCGGATCGACCACTGGCGCCGGCATTTTGAGCCGTTCGATCGTGCGCGCGACCGCCTTGACAATGGCCGCATTGGCCAGCGCTCCCGTCTTGAGCGCGCGAGGCGAAAATTCCAAAGCGAGAACGTCGAGCTGAGCTTCGACCAACTCCGGCGCCACGGGTTCAACGTCGGCGACCTTCCAACTGTTCTGCGCAATCACCTCGGTGATGACCGAATAGCCGTACACACCGAGTGCGGCGAACGTTTTGAGGTCGGCCTGGAGTCCGGCGCCGCCGCCCGGATCGCTGCCTGCAATGGTGAGTGCTACTGGATGTTTCGAGTTGGAAGAGGCCAAGAGATGGGCCCTGACGCGATGCAGAGATCATATCTGACGGCGCGGTTAAGCGAAAGATCCGCGCTTAGTTGATCGGTCGAGGAACCGCGCGATACTTTGCAGTTCGGATGCAAGTCGTGCGAGTGATATGGCGGTAAGAGGCGAATCGGAATTTCTCAATCTTCCGTTTCAGGAAAAGCTCGAATTCCTGTACGGCCTGCCCGCGCGCCAGAAGCGCGACCTGATTCTCTCCGCGCCCGAGGCCGAGCGCCTGGTGCAATCGTTCTCGCCCGAGACGCTCTTCTACACGCTCAAGGAAATCGGCAGCGCCGACGCCGGCGACCTGCTCAGCCTCGCGATGCCCGAGCAGGTGAAGTCGCTGTTCGATCTCGATTGCTGGAACCGCGACCGTCCCAACGTGCATCGCATGCGCGAGTGGATCGAGGCGATGGCCGACGGTGGACGGCGCAAGCTGGCCGACGCGCTGATGGGCCTCGACATGGAGATGATGTCGCTCCTGCTGCGCGGCTACATAAAGGTGCATCGAATTGACGACGCGGCATCCTCGCCCGACGCAACCGCCAATCGTTTTGCGCAGTATGACGAAAATTATCTGATCGAGTTCATCCGCCACGACGCAATCTCTCAGCACATCTCGGATTTCATCGAGGAGGCGTTCGAGCGCGACTACAACTACTTCGGCGGCCTGATGGAGGAAATCTATTGGGGCGTCGAGGCCGAGCTCGAAGAAGAGGCCTACCAGTTCCGGCGCGCACGCCTCAACGACCGCGGCTTTCCCGACTTCTTCGAGGCGCAGAGCGTCTTCGCGTACCTCAAGCCCGAACAGTTCATTACGATTCGCGCCGGCTACGAACCGCCGAGCCGCGCCGACCTGCCCGACGATACCGAAGTGATCGCGCCCGAGATGGCGCCCGCGATTGCCGACGGCGATGTCTCGTTGTTCAACACCGCGCTCACTGCGGGATTTGCTGCGCAAGGCAAACGGCAGCTCCGCAGCGAGATGGCGATGGTCAGCAACCAGGTGCTGGTCGCGCGCGCGGTGGACTTCGGCGATCTGGAAGCGGTGCGTGTCGCGGTCGAGATGACGCACCATTACCTGAACCTGGCGCTGGAGCATCTGGCGGGCGGCGACTTGCAAAGCGCGATCGAACATCTGCGCGACACTCCGCTCAAGTTGCTCTTCCGCCTCGGCGTCAGCCTGACGATCGATCTGCGCACGAGCACGGAGCTGACGCTCAAGAAGCTCGGCCTTTCGAGCGTCAAGGTGCGCGAGATTCCGTACCTCGACTCGCCTTATCGGGAAGCGCTGGCCGGCTTTATGGCGCGGCAGCCGCGATTCTACAGCGGCCTCGACGGCAGCGGCGCGGTCGAGATGCGCGATTTCAGCAGCATGCGCGATCTGCATCTCAGCTACGCGATTCTCGATCAGATCGATTCGGCCGCCGAGCTGTTCCGCGCGATGTTCGCGATCGATATCTCGTCGCCAAATTTCCGCGCACAGATGGCCGCGCGCGACGTTCGCCTGAGCCAGCTCGTGCTGACCGGCCTCGCGCGACTGGCGCTGGACAACCGCCTGACGATCGATCCGATCGAAGGCAGCAGGCTGACTGCGATGCGCGCGGCGATGATGACGGGACAGCCGGGTGTTCTCAGCGATGAATTTCGCTTCAGGATAAATCAGGCGCTGGCCGAGCGGATGGACGACACCGCGCGAAAGCGCACCGCCGCATTCCTGAATTCATGCTTGAACCTCCTCGAAGAGGAGTTCGCCAACCTGGGCGGCGAGCGCGAGATCGATCCGCGTTTCATCGAGAGCGTGCTCGTGCGAATCGGCTAGGAGGATCACATGGCTCTCGCATCGTCAAAAGAAGATTGCAAGCAGGCCGCTGGAGTCTTTGCGCCGGTGATCGATCGCACGCGATGCGAGGCCAAGGAGGATTGCGTCGAAGCTTGTCCCTACGACGTCTTCGAGGTGCGCAAGCTCGGCGACGATGACAAGCGAGCGCTACCGCTGATGGCGCGCGTGAAAGCGTGGGTTCACGGGAATCGCCAGGCGTTCGCGGTTCGCGCCGATGAATGCCACGCGTGCGGCTTGTGCGTCAGCGCGTGCCCCGAGCATGCGATCAAGTTGATGCGAGTGGCGAGTCCCGCTTAGCGGCTGCCAGCGTCCGCCGCCAGCGTAACGGTGCGGCTCGAGCCGTCGCGATTCAACGTCAGCGTCACTGCGCCGCGCTTGACGTTCGCCGTATCGCGGCTGAAATCGTCGAGCGCCTTGACGTCGCTGTTTCCCACCTTGACCACAATATCGCCGCGCGCGACGCCCGCGCTCTTCGCCGACGAATCGACTTCGGATACCAGCACGCCGCGCGTGTCAGCCTGGCCAAACGCGCTCGCGAGGTCAGGAGTCAGTTGCTCCACAGTCAGCCCGAGCGCCCGCGCGGTGTCGGGAATTTTTCCGGCGGGACCCAGCCCCACCGCGGCCGACGAGTCGAAAAGTTTTGCGTTCACGTAAATCGGTGCGTTCATGCCCATCGCCAGCGCGATCGCGTCGCTCGGGCGGCTGTCGATCGAATAGCGGCCGCCGTCCATGAAAATCGTGGCGTAGTAGGTCTCGTCGCGCATGTCGCCGATCACGACTCGATCGACGCGGTTGCCGGTCTGTCCGATGATCGAGCGGACCAAATCATTTGTTAAAGGCCGCTCGGGTTTGACTCCGTGGAGCGCGAGCAGGATTGCCGTCGCCTCGCTCTCGCCAATCATCATTGGCAGCACGCGCGACTCGGTCTCGTCGGTCAGCAGCACGTAGTTCGAGCCCGTGTCGTCGTCAAAGCCGACGCGAGCAACCTGCACTCTGATCTCGTCGGGTGAAACTTTCGCGGATGCGGACGAGCTGAATGGCGAGCGGCCGCATGAACAAGCCGCGACGACGGCTGCCAGAAGCAGCAGGCAAAGAAGCCGTCCGCCTACAGCCTTCATACTCAAGACGTTACGCGCGTCGTGCGCTTGACGCCAATCATGCGTCAGCCGCGGAACTCGCGCGCCACGATGTACAGCTCCGACGATCCTGGACGGCTGGCTTTGGTGCGCGTTACCTCGACGCTTCCGAAGTGGCGCTTGAATGAATCGACGATGTCCTTGAACTGCGCGCCCATGAAGAGCTTGGCGACCATCGCGCCGCCCGGTTTCAGCATCGTCGTCGCGAAAGCCAGCGCGCAGTCTATCAGCTCGCGCGAACGTGCCTCGTCGCGCGCCGCAATCCCGGTCAGCTTCGGCGCAAGGTCGCTGGTCACCAGGTCGGCACGTCCGCCAAGCTCGCTATCCACGCGCGCGGCGACATTGGGATCGAGAATGTCACCGGCGATCGTGATCGCGCCGACGGGCGGATTTTTCACCTGCGCGAGATCGACTCCCACGACGCGTCCACTGGCGCCCGCCGCCGCGACCAGGATCACCAGCCATCCGCCGGGCGCGCATCCGAGATCGACGACTCGCGCGCCTTTGCCGACGAGCCGGTTGCGGGCGATTATTTCCTCGATCTTGAATGCCGCGCGCGACGGCAATCCCATCGCGCGCGCCTTACGGTAAAATTTGTCGTGTGGTTCGTACGTCGCCACAAATTCACTCGTTCGCTTTGCCGCGCGCGCCGGAGCCGCTATCTTGATCTACTCCGCTCCGAAGTTTTGAAGCTGCGACGGTCACCGTGAATCTCGACGACTTGAATCCTGAACAGCGCGCCGCTGTGCTCGCGCCCGACGGCCCGATACTCATCCTGGCCGGTGCGGGCTCGGGCAAGACCCGCGTGCTGACCTACCGTATCGCCCACATTCTGGCCGAGCGCAAGGCTGCGCCCTTCGAGATGCTCGCGGTGACGTTCACCAACAAGGCCGCCAATGAGATGCGCGAGCGGGTCGCGGCTCTGGTCGGCGACGAGTCGCGGCTGCCGTGGGTCAGCACGTTCCATTCGGCGTGCGCGCGGATTTTGCGCCAGGAAGGTCACGCGCTCGGCTACGACCGCAATTTCTCGATTCTCGACGAAGGCGACTCGCTGACGACGATCCGCCGCGTACTCGACGACGCCGCGCTGGCCGACTCGCCCCCGCTCGAACTTGCGCGCGCGCGAATCGAGCAGGCCAAGAACGAAGCGATCTCGCCCGACGACATGCTGGCGAGCGCTCAACCAGGGCGCGAGGCCTCGATCGCGCAGATTTACCGGCTCTACCAGAACCGGATGCGCGAGATGAACGCGATGGACTTCAGCGATTTGCAATTGCAGACCTGGATTCTGTTCGAGCGCTTCCCCGAAATCCTCGAGAAGTGGCAGCGGCGCGCGGCGCATCTGCTGGTCGATGAGTATCAGGACACCAACCGCGTCCAATATTTGATCGTCAAGGCGCTCGCTGCGCGGTCGGGAAATCTATGCGTGGTCGGCGACGAGGATCAATCGATTTACCGCTGGCGCGGCGCCGACATCCGCAACATCCTCGATTTCGAGCGCGACTACCCCGCCGCGCAAATCTTCAAGCTCGAGCAGAACTACCGCTCGACCAAAACCATCCTGGCCGCGGCCGGCGGCGTCATCCGCAACAACACCGAGCGCAAGATCAAAAACCTGTGGACCGAAAATGGCGCCGGCGAGCCGGTCACCTACTACACCGGCGTGACCGAGCGCGACGAGGCCGATTTTATCGCGCTCGAAATCGCGCGACAGACCGGCTCCGGCGGATTCCGGGCCGCCGACATAGTCGTCTTCTACCGCGTCAATGCCCAGTCGCGCGCGATCGAAGAGGCGCTCGTGCGCCGGCGAATCCCCTACTACATCGTTGGCGGCGTGCGCTTTTACGAACAGCGCGACGTTAAGGATCTGCTCGCCTACCTGCGCGTGCTCGCGAATCCCGCCGACGCCGTCAGCCTCGAGCGGATGGTCGGCACACCGCCGCGCGGAATTGGCGCGAAGTCCTTCGAGGCGATCACTGAATTGGCAGCGCGCGAGCAGATCACGGCGTTCGAGGCGATGGGCCGGCTGAGACTTACTCGAAGGTTGCACTCAGAATCGCCAAGCAGGCCGGGATGCTCTATTCGTGGATGCACGATCTTGCCGTGCGCATGCCCGAGTTGAGCGTGCGCGGAATCGTCGAGGAGGTCGTGGCCCACAGCGGCTTCGAGCCGTATCTCGACACGCTCGACGACTCCGCGATGCGCAAACAGAATCTCGCCGAGATGCTCACCGCGGCCAGCGCCTTCGACGCCGAGAAATCCGGCGGCGGTCTGGCCGAGTTCCTCGAACGAGTCGCGCTGGTCAGCGACACCGAGCAGATCGATTCGAGCGGAGGACGCGCCGCGCTGATGACGCTCCACACCTCAAAGGGCCTCGAGTATCCGATCGTCTTCATCGCCGGGATGGAGGAAGGACTGTTTCCGCATAGCCGCTCCGCCGATATCGACGAGGAAGTCGAGGAGGAGCGCCGTCTGTGCTACGTCGGCATGACGCGCGCGCGCCAGTTGCTCTACCTGACCAACACGCTCTCGCGCGAAATTTACGGCGTGCGCCAGGAATCCCGTCAGTCGCGATTCATGCGCGAGATCGACCCCGCCCTGATTCACCGTATCGCGCCGCAACGCCACACCGCTCCGATACGCCCGCTCTCGCCGCGCGAATCTTACGTCAACCTGAGCGACAGCCAGTTGCCCGACGACGAGCCGGGTCCCGGTGGCGACGGTCTTTCAGTTGGCGCGCGCGTCGTTCATCCGACCTTCGGCCGCGGTATCGTCCGTAGGCGCGAGGGACGCGGCGACGGCGCCAAGGCGTGGGTGAATTTCGAGCGCGGCGGGATCAAGCTGCTTGTGCTCAAGTTCGCAAACCTGAGGTTGATTGCAGACTGATCGCGCCGGTATCATTCCTGTGAATGCGCCGACGACGCTTGAATCGGAAGACTGTCGCCAACCAACCCGGAAGTTCATGAAACGCTTCATTCATATAGCGATTCGATTCATCCCCGCCCTGCTGATAATTGCGCTGGTCGCGATTCCAGCCGCGCATGGCGCGTGGACCGAAGACCTCTTCGAGAAACGTCCGCTGTACGCGTACCCGCTCCCGCACGGCAAGGACAACATCATCGGCAACCTGATGACCTACGAGATCCAGAAGGGCGACACTCTGCTCAACGTCGGCCGATGGTTCGGCGTGACGGCCAAGGAAATCTCCAACGCCAACACCGGCGTGGACTGGTGGGCGCCTACCGCAGGCCGGGTGATCATTCTGCCCGACGAGCACATCCTGCCGAATACGCCCCACGTCGGCATCGTGATGAACATCCCGGAGATGCGGATCTACTATTATTTCCCATCGCCGACCGGGCCGATTCACCCTAAAGGCAAAGTCACGCCCGCCAAGTTCGAACCGGGGAAGAAGCATGCCGGAGGAGTCACGCCCACGGTGGTGTACACGTTCCCGGTCGGCCTCGGTCGTTTCGATTGGAAGACGCCCGTCGGAACTTTCACGGTTCGCGGTAAGACGCGCAATCCGACATGGGTGGTGCCGCAAGACATCTACGAGGAACATATGGAGCGCGACGGCGAAGCGGAACACGTCGTCTCGGGCGACGATCCCGACAATCCGCTGGGCCACTACCGCATCGAATTGACGCTGCCCGAGTATGCGTTCCATGGCACCAACGTGCCGTGGGGCGTTGGCATGGAAGTCAGTCACGGATGCATCCGGCTGTATCCCGAGGATATCGAGCGGTTCTTCAACAAGGTGAAAATCGGGACGCCCGGGATGTTCGTCTATCAGCCGGTGAAGTTCGGATGGCGCGGCGACTCGCTATACGTCGAGGTCCACGACGATCTCTACGGCATGTACGCGGGACTGTGGGCGTATGCGACGAAGGAAGCCGACCGCCAGGGATTGACGGATCAGATCGACATGCAGAAGCTGGAAAAAGCAATCGAGCAGAAGTCCGGCGTCCCGACTTACATAATGCCCGGCCCCGCCCCCGGCAGCGCGAGTTAGTTCACTCACTAATATACCGCCGTCACCAAGCCTGTTAGAATTTGTGGCGAACGTAAGCAGGCGAGACTTCCAATATCCTGCTTAACTCGAGAACGCTGGAGGCACAGAGGTGGGATTGGCGGTGCTGGAACTGTGCGCGGGCGGCGGCGGACAGGCACTTGGGCTTGAGGCTGCGGGCTTCGAGTCCGCGGCCGTAGTGGAGATCGACACGCATTCTTGCAATACGCTTCGGTTCAACCGTCCCAAGTGGCACGTCATTCAATCAGACATCCGCGAGATAAGCGGCCGCAATTTCCGCGGAATTGGTCTCTTCGCGGCTGGCGTGCCTTGCCCGCCGTTCTCGATTGCTGGAAAGCAGCTCGGGCGGCACGATGAACGCGATCTCTTTCCAGAGGCGCTTCGAATCATAGAGGAATCTAGGCCGCCGGCAGTTTTGTTGGAGAACGTTCCCGGCTTAGCGTCGAACAAATTCAAGACGTATCGCCACGGTATCGCCGCGGCCCTTTCGGAACTGGGCTACGAGGTCCGCTGGGCTACGCTAAGTGCTTCGGATTTCAACGTTCCCCAGTTACGCCCACGCTTCATCGTCGTAGCTTTGCGCGCCAGGCTGTCCGGTCGTTTTGCTTGGCCCGAGCGACTGACGCGCCGGCCTCCGACAGTCGGCGAAGCCATCGGAGATCTGATGGCCGCA
Organism: uncultured delta proteobacterium; assembly: GCA_963711565.1. GTDB lineage: Bacteria > Desulfobacterota > Binatia > Binatales > Binataceae > Binatus. The sequence goes on from CAVQEQ010000004.1 coordinate 1,400,385, forward strand.
GGCGGTTGGACCGGCGCTGAAGCATGGGCGCGCAAAGCGAGCGGGATTGCGCCGACAATCGTCGGCGGTTCGAAGAAGCACGGAGGTCCCGACCTGGGTCCGACTCGTGCGCGCCGCCAGTGGGCGAGTCTTGGCGTTGATGGTCTCGGCATAGCGGACGAACCGCCTGATCGAGGGTTTCCGTCTTCAGCAAAGCCCAGACTCACCATCCCGATGGTCGCTCGGCTCCAAGGCTTCCCCGACGACTGGAAATTCACCGGAAAAAAGACCGCCGCATACCGCCAGGTTGGAAACGCCTTCCCACCTCCGGTAGCCGCACAAGTGGGTTGCGCGCTTCTCGAAGCTCTAAACGCCACACGGACTCACCTCGTGCGGCGTTCACAGCCCAGTCTATTCGCGTAAATGCCGCATCGCCCAAAAGGGATGAGCGCACGAGAGTCCATCCGGCTCTTCTTGCTCAAGAACCTGAATCGCACAATACAGGGTTCCGAGTTGCGTGAAGCGGCCGGTGGAATTTCGGAATGGGCACGACGGGTTCGCGAGCTTCGGGACGAACAGGGTTACGATATTCTAACGCACAAGGATCGCGCGGATCTTAAACTTGGCCAGTACATGCTGCTAACCGCGAGACGCCGCCCCATTTTGGATCGGACGATCTCAAAGGAAATAAGAGCGCGCGTGCTGGAACGCAACGGCTTCACTTGCCAAGCGTGCGGCGCTGCTGCGGGCGATCCCGATCCCTTCCACCCAGATCGCACGATTCGGCTTACCATCGGGCACATCGTCAACTTCTCCAAAGGTGGCAAATCGGAGTTCGGAAACCTCCGTGCGGAATGCACCAATTGCAACGAAGGCTTGCAAAACACTTCTCTGCCGAAACCATCGCGGATCGAGCTCTTCAAACAGATTCGGCGCGCTACGCTGGATGACCAGCGAGTGGTCCTGGAATGGCTCGAACGGAAATTCGGGGGCCGCAGCAAAAGTTAGCGTTTGAAGCTCGTGCCGGACGTATTCACTCCAGAAAAACGTTCCAAAGTGATGGCGCGAATTCGCGCCAAAAACACAAAACCCGAGCTTGCCGTTCGCCGGGCGCTTCACCGTCTCGGCTATCGCTTCCGATTGCACGATCCGAGACTGCCGGGGCGTCCGGATATCGTGCTCGCCAGACACCGGCTAATTATCGAGGTGAACGGCTGTTTCTGGCATGGCCACCGCTGCCTCAAAGGCCGCATACCTGTCGGCAATCGCGCCTATTGGGTGCAGAAAATCGGCGGTAACAAGATTCGGGAAAGGCGAAATGCCCACCGTCTGCGTGCCATGGGATGGAAGGTCAAGACTGTCTGGGAGTGCGAAGTGCGGCGTCAAAACACGGATCAGCTTGCCGCCGGCTTGCGGAAGCTCTTCGCCGAAATCTAATCCGCATATCGAAGGTCGATTGCTAGTTCTTTGGCTGCGGTGCCGCTGGCGCAGCGGTCGGCGGATTGCCGTCGTGCGCGGCCGGGGTTTTCACCAGGTAGAAGTATCGATGACCCAGCCCGAATGGGCCCGGCCATTCGAGACGCTCGACGACTTCCATGCCGGCGATCGGCTCGCTCGCGATCGTGTACTCACCCACCTTCTCCGACGTGATCATCGGAATTCCAGCTTCGAGCTTCATCGTATCGATTCCATGCTTGGGATAGCGGTATAGGTCCTCGCCGTTGAGGGCATAGCCGGCGTCGATGGCCGAGCGCGGAACACCTTTGCGCTCCAGTTCATTGCGCGTCGCCAGGATCGCCGCCATGCCGCGCTGATACGCGTAAGTGCCGCCGAGCGACATCAGGCCCATCGCGAACGTCATCGCAAATCCCGCCGCCATGACCAGCCTGCGTCGCGGTAGCGGCGCGAGCGCCATCACGATCGCACCGGCCGGCACCAGAACGAGGTAGTAGCGGTCGTTGTAGAACCACAGCGGTATCGTCGCCAACCAGTAGATTGTCGCGGCAATCAAGATCGCCGCGGCACTGCGGCCGAGCGTCCTGAAAATCCCGGCAAACGCCGCGAGCAATCCCGCCGCGCCGAAGCTCGCAAGGATGAGGAACGCGTATTGCCAATCGCTGTTCCATGAAAAGCGATTCGCCTGCCCTCGCAGTATAAGCACGTTGTGCCATCCGCCGAAGCAACTGTACTCGGGCGTCACCGGCATCCGATTGTCCATCCACATCAGGAGCATCGCGGCTGCGAAGATTCCCGCGCCGCCCATCACGACGCGGCGCCATCGCGGCGTCGTCAGTTGCAGAATCGCCAGCGGCGACAGCACGGTCCCCAGGTAGAGCGCCGGTCCCAGCACGCCCGCGCGCAGGTAGTTCGCGAGCGGCACGCGGAAGATATAGCGGAAATGATTTTCGTTCAGCTGCATTTCCCATGGCTTCGGACCCAGTACCGTCAGCCCGATCCACACCCCCGCGCAAATCGCCAGCGCCGCGCCAAACGGCACCAGCATCTCGGCCCACACCGCGCGATCCCGGAGATTCATTCCTCGCAACCGCGTGTCGTAAAGGATCATCGCGCCGACGCAGCCGGCTATCACCATCGCGCCGAACGGCCGAATCAGAAACGCGATCGCCGAGAGAGCCGCCGCGAGCCAAAGCCACAACTGCGCACGGCGTCCTTCGGCGTTGGCGAACGCCAGATGCGCCGCGACGATCGCGGTCAGGAATGGAATTTCGGTCATGAACGAAAAACTAAGGAACATGAAACACGGATTGCAGATCAGCAGTCCCGTCGCCGCCAGCGCCTGCCATCGCGGCGCGCCGCACTTGAGCGCGAGCGCATGGAACATCACGCCGCACAGAACAGCCAGCGCCACCACTGAAAGCTCCAGCGACGCCGAGTTGCCGCCGAATACGTGCGCCCATGCCACGCCGTACACGACCTGCGCGATCGGCGTCGCCTGAGAGTAGCCGGCGAATCTGATCTCGCCGGTGCGCAGATACCGCCGCACGGCCGAACCGTACAGCCAGCTATCCACCACCGGCGCGTCGGTCAGCGGATGCAGGATCGCGAGCGCGAACACGTACCATCCGACCACCACCGCTGCCGCGGCCCATCCTGCGCGCCTCATCGACTCCTGCCTTGCTCCGCTTTTAACCTATCCCTTATACTCCGAAATTAACTCGACACATGGGGATTGCGCCGATTTCAACCGAATCACACACGATGCGACAAGTAGCATTTCACCGTCCGTCCATCGGACCCGACGAGGAGCGCGAGGTGCTCGACACCCTGCGCTCCGGATGGATCACCACCGGCCCCAAGGCCAAGCGCTTCGAGAGCGAATTCGCCGGCTACGTCGGCGCCAAACACGCGCTCGCGCTTGCGCATTGCACCGGCGCGCTCCATCTCTCGCTGTGGGCGCTCGGCATCGGCCCCGGCGACGAGGTCATCACCACGCCGTTTACCTTCACGGCGACCGCCGAGATTCTCGGCTACCTCGGCGCGCGTCCGGTGTTCGTCAACGTCGATCCCGGAACATTCAACATCAACCCGGCGCGCATCGAAGAGGCACTCGAGAGCGGCGCGCACAAACGCGTCCGCGCGATCCTGCCGGTGCACTTCGCCGGCCACGCTTGCGACATGGATCGCATCCTCAACATCGCGCGCAACTACAATCTGAAGGTTGTCGAGGACGCCGCGCACGCCGCCGGCTCCGCGCGCCACATGGACGGCCGCGGGATGGCGAAAATCGGCACCATCGGCGACCTCACCTGCTTCAGTTTCTACGCCACCAAGAATTTCACCACCGCCGAGGGCGGCATGATCACAACGTCCGACGACGCGCTCGCGGAAAAAATCGCCGTCGCCAGCCTGCACGGGATGAACAAGGACGCGTGGAAGCGCTACGATAAGAGCGGCTCGTGGTACTACGAAATCCACGACATGGGTTTCAAGTACAACCTCTCCGACGTGCACGCCGCCATCGGCCTGGCTCAGCTCAAACGCGCCGACGACTTCATGCGCCGGCGCGGTGAAATCGCGAGCGCCTACAACGAGGCTTTCCGCGGCGACGACAGTCTCCAGCCGGCGTACTCCGAACCCGGCATCGAGCACGCCTGGCATCTCTACGTCCTGCGCATCCGCCCCGAGCGCCTCAAGCTCGGCCGCAATCAGTTCGTCGAAATTCTGCGCGAGCGCGGCGTCGGATGCTCCGTGCACTGCATCCCGCTGCACACGATGCACTACTACCAGCGCATGTACGGCTACCGCGACGGCGATTTTCCGGTCGCCGAAGAAATCTTCAGCCGGTGCCTGTCGCTGCCGATCTACGCCGCGATGACCGACGACAACGTCGCTTACGTGATCGAAACCGTTCGCGCCATCGCGCGCGAGAATGGCCGCTGACCCCGGAGAACAACTGTGCGCACATTGGTAACCGGCGGCGCGGGATTCCTCGGCTCTCATCTATGCGAGCGCCTGCTCAACGACGGCCACGAAGTCATCTGCCTCGACAACTTTTTCAGCGGCAAGCGCGCCAACATCATGCACCTGCTCGGCAACCGCAATTTCGAATTCATCCGCCACAACGTCGTCGAGCCAATCCTGCTGGAAGTCGATCGCATCTTCAGCCTCGCCTGCCCCGCGTCACCGGTGCATTACCAGTACAACCCGGTGAAGACCATCAAGACCTCCGTGATGGGCACCATCAACATGCTTGGGCTGGCCAAGCGCGTGCACGCGCGCATTCTGCTGACTTCGACCAGCGAGGTTTACGGTGATCCCGAGCAGCATCCGCAAACCGAATCGTACTGGGGCAACGTCAATCCGATCGGCGTGCGTTCCTGCTACGACGAGGGCAAGCGCGTCGCCGAATGCCTGATGATGGACTATCATCGGCAGAACAACGTCGATACTCGCATCGTGCGCATCTTCAATACTTACGGCCCGCGGATGGCGATCAACGACGGCCGCGTGGTCTCGAACTTTTGCGTCTCTGCGTTGCGCGGCGAGGATCTCGAAATTTACGGCGACGGCAAATCGACGCGCTCGTTCGCCTACGTCAACGACATTATCGACGCACTCGTGCGCATGATGAATCAGGACACGCACATCGGCCCTGTGAACATCGGCAACCCCGACGAATTTACGATCGAGGAACTCGCCAGCCTCGCCATCGAGCTGTCAGGCAGCTCGTCGAAGGTCGTTTACAAACCGCCGCGGGCCGACGATCCTGTGCGTCGCAAACCCAATATCGAGCTCGCGAAAAAGATTCTCGGCGGATGGCAGCCGCAGACGGCTCTTCTGCCTGGGCTCACAAAATCAATCGCGCACTTCCGCGAAGTCCTGGGCATCCCGCGAAAATAACGTCGGTCGTTGGCTTCGCTTGCCATTGCGTCCATCCGGCGAGAAGATATGAAGGTATCAGAAGTCCGCCGTTTCCCATTCGACAGCGCATCATGAGTCGAAATGATTTCTCTTGCTCTTTTTCCCTAATCCGGTCCCCCTTCCCGCGCGGGAAGGGGTTAGGAGTTGGGTTCTTCGCCGTACCACCGCTGCTCGCCTTGGCCCTCGCGTCATGCGCCGCAGCGCCGCCGCCTCCGGCTCGTGCACCCCAGCCAATCGTCTATATGCCGCCCGATCCTAATCCGCCGCCGCCCGACGAATGGAACCTGCTCCCCGACCCGACCACCGGCCAGGTCGATGTCTATCACGAAGGCGGTTACGTCGGCTCCGTCACCGGCAACGAGCCCGCGGACCAGGACCCGCCAATCCCGCATCCGGTCGCGACCCCTGCGCCTGACGCGGATTAGACACTGGGTGCAGGGGTCACCCCTGCCGAAGGAAGTATGAAACCCACCGTGGGTTTCATTTTAATCGTTCCTGGCTTTCACTTTTTGAGTAGATTCCGCGCGATCACGACGCGCTGGATCTGCGACGTGCCCTCGTAAATCTGCAACAGCTTCGCATCGCGCATCAGCTTCTCGACGGGATACTCCTTCATGTACCCATACCCGCCGAAAATCTGTACCGCGTTGGTCGTGATCTCCATCGTCGCGTCGGCGCTGAAGGCCTTCGCGTATGCCGAAATCGTGTTGGCGCCTTCGCCCTTGTCGACCAGCCACGCCGCCTTGTACGTCAGCAGCCGCATCGCTTCGATTTGGATCGCCATGTCGGCCATCATGAACTGGATCGCCTGGAAGTTCGCGATCGGCTGCCCAAACGCGTTGCGCTGCTTGGAGTACTTGAGGCATTCGTCGAGTGCGCGCTGCGCAATCCCAATCGCGATCGCGCCAATCTCCGGCAGGCTATGATCGAACGTCGCCATCGCGTACTTGAAGCCTTCGCCCTCGCGTCCGACCAGCGCGCTCGCGGGAACGCGCACGTCCTCGTAAAAGATCTCGCCGGTGTCCGCCGCGCGCTGCCCGAGCTTTCCATGCATCCGGTTGCGCGTGATTCCCGGCACGCTCGACGGAAACACGAAGCACGAGATGCCCTTGTGCTTGAGCCGCCTGTCCGACGTCGCGAAGGTGACGTACCAGTCCGCGCGCGAGCCGTTCGAGATAAAATGCTTGGTGCCGTTGATTACGAACTCGTCGCCCTCGCGCCGATACGTCGTGCTCATCGCGGCAACGTCCGAGCCCGCGCTCGGCTCGGTGATCGCGAATGCGCAGAACGTCAGTTTCTTTACCAACTGCCCCAGGTAGGTGCGCTTCTGCTCGTCGTTGCCTGCGATCAGAATCGGCAATGTCGCGAGGTCGTTGGCGCCGACCGCGTTCGAGATTCCCGCGCATCCGTAGTTCAGCTCCTCGACAATCAGGCTCGTGTCGAGCACGCCGAGTCCCGGTCCGCCCAGTTCCTTCGGCACCCCGAAGTTCATCAGCCCCGCCGCGAACGCCTTCTCGCACACGTCGACCGGAAAAATCTCCTTTTCATCGTACTCACGAGCGCGCGGAATTATTTCCTGCTCAGCAAACTTGTGCGCCAGCTCTTTCAGCTCGCGCTGCTCATCGGTCAAATCAAAACCAAGCATCGTGATATTCTCCCGTGATCGATCGTCGCCATTGGTGTTAATCGACCGCGCGATGCAATGAAAGAGCCGCGGCACCCGCGTCGATTCGCCTTGATAAACCGCGCGCATGTGGGATACGAGGGTAGTTGAGTTTGAACCCTAAAGGAGATCCACGATGTCGATTACTGTGATCGCGAAATTGAAAGTACAGCCCGGCAAGGAAGCCGAGTTCGAAGCCGCCGGCAAAGAAATGATCGCGACGGTGAAGACCGCCGAGCCCGGCACCCTCGCCTACATCCTGCACAAGAACACCAAGGACCCGACCGAGTTCACTTACTACGAGGTCTATCAGGATCAGGCTGCGTTCGAGTCGCACGGCAAGACCGATCACATGAAAGCGTTCGGCGGAAAAATCGGCGCCCTGCTCGCCGGCCGTCCCGAGATAGCGATCCTCGCCGAAGTCGCCCGCAAATAAGAAAGAACAATCCGGTTCCCCTTCCCGCGCGCAATGGCGGGAAGGGGTTAGCGTTACCTTGATGGCCTCTGGTAAACTTAAAGTACCGGTTTAGCTTTACTCGAATGCCTTCAACTCTCGCAATTCTCGGCGGCCAGCCCCTTCGCACGCGACCATTCCCCGCGTGGCCGGTCTTTGATGCCCGCGAACGCGCGCAACTTGAAGACGTCCTCACATCGTCAAGCTGGGGCGGCTATCCGAGCCCCAATCGCAAGGCCACCGAGTTCGCCGCTGCATTCGCCGCGTACCAGGGCGCTCGCTTCGCCATCCCGACCACGTCCGGCACCAGCGCGCTCGAGGTCGCCCTCAAGGCACTCGGCATCGGCGCCGGCGACGAGGTGATCGTTCCCGCGGTCACTTTCGCCGCGACGCCCTATGCCGCCGTCGCATGCATGGCGCGTCCGGTCTTCGCCAACGTCAGCGCCACCAACGCATGCATCGATCCCGAATCCGTCGAGCGCCTCATCACGCGCCGCACCAAGGCCATCATCCCCGTCCACTACGGCGCGTCGCTAGCCGATCTCGACGCACTCGCGGAAATTTCCCGCTCGCATTCGATTCCGCTCGTCGAGGATTGCGCTCACGTCCCCGGCGCCCAATTCCGCGCTCGCGGCGTCGGCACTCACGGCGCGCTCGGATGCTTCAGTTTTCAATCCTCTAAGCCGATGACCGCGGGCGAAGGCGGAATGATCACGACCAACGATCCCGACCTCGAGCAGCGATGCCAGTCGCTCATCAATTGCGGACGCCGCCGCCCGAGCGACGACTTCGAGGGCCCGCTGATGGGCGCGAACTACCGGATGACGGAATGGCAATGCGGAATCCTGCTCGCGCAGCTCACGCGGCTGTCCGAGCAGATCGAGCACAAGAGCCGCGCCGCCGCCCGCCTGCGCGAAGGACTCGGCGCCATCAAGGGACTAAGTCCCGTCGCGCGCGATCCGCGCGTCACGCGCGAAACGATCTATGCATTCATTTTTCTCCTCGAGGAATCCGCGCTCGGCATCTCGCGCAATCGATTCGTCCGCGCACTTCGCGCCGAGGGCATCCCGGCCGGCGTCGCCAACGATCCCGTCTATCGCTCCGCGCTCTTCCCGCGCGAGTCCGCCGCCTATCGCAAAGCCTGCGAACTCGCCGGCGCAAACCCCGACAGCGCTGCGATCGATTGTCCCGTCGCCGAGCGCCTGTTCGAGCACGCGCTCGTCTCGATACCGCACGAATGCCTCCTCGGCGACGACCGCGAGGTTGACGACATCATAGAGGCAGCCGCCAAGGTGGCTTCCAGAGCCAACGAACTCGCCGCAGCTAAACTCATATGAGCCCAGTCTACGCCGGCGCCGCGCGCGTAAAGCTCGATCCTCCAGCCGGACTAGCGATGCTCGGTTACGGCAACCGCGTCGGCCGCAACGCCGGAGTTCACGACGACCTCGCCGCGCAGGCGCTCGTGCTATCCGATGGCGCGAGCAAGGTCGCGATCGTTGGCGTTGACCTGCTCGCGCTCGGCGTTCGCATAGCCGACGACATCCGCGAGCGCGTCGCCGCCAGCACCGACATCCCCGCCGATTCGATACTGGTTTGCGCGACGCACACTCATTCCGCGCCCGCCTTTAACATCTTCGCGACGCCGCGCGCCGACGCGAAGCCGGCCGAAGGCCGCGACCTCCAATGGGAACGCGCGTTGCCCGCGAAGATTGCGTCCGCGATCGTTCAGGCGAACGAAAACCTCGAGCCTGCAACGCTGCGCGCTGCCACTGCCCAGTTCGCGCTTGGAATCAATCGACGGCTGATACGCCCGCATCACCAGGTTCAAACCGCCGCAAATCGTTCCGGCCCCGCCGACGCGGAAGTCCGCACACTCGGTGCGTATCGCCCGAACGGAACTCCAATCGCGTTCATCATGAACTATCCGTGCCACGGCGTCGTCCTGTGCGAAGACAATCTGCTTTACTCGCGCGATTGGCCCGGCTTCGCGATGGACGAAATCGAAAGCGTGAGCAGTTCCGCCGGCAGCCCACGCCCGCTTTCGATTTTCATTCAGGGCGCGACCGGCAACATCGATCCTCGCAGCCGCGGCAATTTCGATGTCGCCGAACAATACGGCCGCGCGATGGGCCGTGCAGCCTTCGACGCGCTCCAACAGACGCCCCCGATTGCCGACTCAGGAATTGCCACGCTCAGGATTCCGCTCAGACTCAAGCTTAAAGATATCAGCGCCGAACTCGCTCTTGCGCGCGATTGCGCCGCGCAGACCCAGGCCTCGCTCGACAACCATCGCGGCGGCGACGGCTACCAGTTAAAGCGCTTGCGCGATCATCATGCGCAGTCGCTCTCCGCCTTGGCCGCTCTGGAAGCCCTTGAGGAGCAAAACCGCCGCGACCGCCGCGTCAATATGGACCGCCGCGAACTCGCCGCCGCGATGACGATCGTCACAGTCGGGAGTGTCGCGTTAGTCGGCATCCCCGGCGAACTCTTCGTCGAGCTCGGCCTGGCGATCAAAGCAAATCCGTACTTCGCGCATACTTTCGTCGCCGGCTACTGCAACGATCTGATCGGCTACATCCCCACCCGCGCTGCCTACGCCGAGGGTGGCTACGAAGTCGATACATCGCGAATCGCACCCGGCTCCGGCGAGACGATCGTCGAGACCGCCCTCTCCGCTTTTGCCGCGATGCGTTCCTGAATGCGTGAGATCCGGCATCGCGAGCTTGCCACGATGCTCGCGACCGGCGCGCAGATCGTCGACGTGCTGCGATATCACGAGTACAACTCCGCGCACATCCATGGCGCCATTCACATTCCGCTCGGCCACATCCTGCGCGACGCGCCGATCACTCTCGACCGCACACGCCCCGTCATCGTCTACTGCCGCGATTGTTTGTGCGACTTGAGCGCGCGCGCCGCCGCGCAGCTCGAGCTGCTCGGCTTCACGGATGTCCGCCACTACTTCCGCGGCAAGGTCGATTGGATGGAACGCGGCTTGCCAATGTATCCGCCGGCGCTGCTCTCAGAGCGGGTGCGCGCGTTTCGCTATTTCGTGAACAACCTCGCGCCTGAGTTGCGGAAATTCTGGATTCACTACACCGACCGCGTCCGCGTCGCCGAGTTCATGCGCGACGACCTCGTCCGTCTGGGCCCCGAAGATTCCGTTCCGCCCGCCACACCCGCATCGCCAATGCCCCGCGCGGTGGTGCTGAATTCCGAGGGAATCCTGCTGGGCGCGATCGAACAATCCGATTCCGCGCCGCGGTCACTGGCCGCAATGAATCCAGCCCCGCAAACAATCCGCCCCGACATGACCCCGCGCCTCGCCACGCAACTGCTAGTGTCGAATCGGCACCTGCTGGTAACAACCGCAATGGGCAAATATTTGGGCCGCTATTTGACGGCGTAGTCGCTGAGAATTGCCTCGCCCCACGAGGGGAAAGGCCGACGCTCGTCTTCAAGCGGCGGGTGAGGGACCGAATTTCCGGGATTCCGGATGTGCGGCGCAACAGACAATCGCGCCGCAGAGTTGTCCCTCACCCTAACCCTCTCCCGACAAACGGGCGAGGGCATCAGAAGGACACCGCGTTACCTCTCGATCACCCCATCCGCGGAGATATCCAGATGGTACGCGGCCTCGCGCGCGAGCTCTTCAGGCCGCGTGCGGTAGAACTCCACCTGAGGAACGCCGGGCAACGCCGCGATCGCGTCGCGCACTGCCACCGTCGTGAAACCGTGTCTCTCGAAGAACCCGGCGGCGTCCTTCGTGAACAGGTACAGATGACGCGCGCCGCGTGTGTGCGCAGCTTTGCGCGCCGCCGCGAGCAACGCGCCGCCGATTCCGCGCCGGCGACTCGATTGATTCACGTACAGCGATCGTATCAGCGCCGCGTCGATCTTCGACTCGACGCCCACCACTCCCACCGCTTCATCGCCGACGTACGCGACGATGTAACACGCGGCCGGCCACTCGATCCCGTCGGTAATCATCCCCGCCCGCGCGAGCATGTCGCGCACGAGCCCGAGATTTCGCGTCTGCTCGATTACGAGCTCGCCTGCGCGATGCTTGCGTATCGCCATGCCGCGGTCCACGACCTACTTCTTCGGCGGCGGGAAGAGCTGCACGCCCGCTTCGTCCACGACCGTGATTGCCTTGACCGGACACGAGCGCGCCGCCGAAACGATTATCGAGTCGCCGGCGCCCGTCGCGTTGACGACCTCGGACTTGCCCTCCGCGTCGAGCTGAAACACAGCCGGCGCTGTCTCCACGCAGTCGCCGCTGCCGATGCAACGAACCTTGTTCACCGTGATCGAAAGCTTCGCCATCGTTACCTCCACAATTCTGAATGAACAATAGAATCCGCACCGCGCGCGCGCAATTGAATCCGCACGCGGCGCGGCTGATACTCATTCGCGATGAGCCAAATCGCAGGCACCGGAATCAACGTCATCGAAGTCGATCGCATCGAGCGCGCGCTCACGCGCCCCGCCACGGGCGAGCGCTTTCGCGCCCGCGTCTTCACCGCCGGCGAGGTGAAATACTGCGAGTCGCGCGGCCGTCCCCGCTATCAGAGCTACGCCGCGCGGTTCGCCGCCAAGGAAGCGACGATGAAAGCGCTCGGCACCGGCTGGAATCGCAACGTCGGATGGGGCGAAATCGAAGTCGTACGCGAGCGCGGCAAGGCTCCAACGATCGCGCTATCGGGCAAGGCCGCCGCCTTCGCGCGGCGCAAACAGATCACGCGCTTTCACCTCAGCATCACGCATACGGCCGCCCAGGCGATCGCCCACGTAATCGCCGAATCCTGATCGCTGTCCTTCAAAACAGCTTGGGCCACTTCATCGCGCCGTGAAGAACACGCAGCACTGTCACGCTATCGCCCCGATGAAGGTATGCAACGACGTAGGGAAGTCCCGCGATTACCAGCTCGCGCGTGCCCTGGACGCGACCCGGTCGCCCGATACCCGGGTGTTCGGTTAACATCTCAACCAGCCGAATTATTTCAAGTACGGTTTCGATCGCCGCGCCGGGATTGTCACGGCTTATGAATTGCTCGACTGAATCGAGGTCGCGGTCAGCGGCGGGCGTCCACTCTAGCCGCACGCTTGCGCTCCCACCGCTTCACCACCGTCTTGTGTTCCACGACATGACCGGCTTCGGCTTCCTTGAGCGCCTGCTTGACCTCGCCCACGAACCATTCTTCGTAGTCGAGGTAGCGTTCGACCGCGTGGTTTATCACCCATGCCCTTGAACGGCTCATTGCATTGGCGAGACCATCGACGCGTTTGAGCGTCCGGCTCTCCATACGGACCGTGGTTGTCTTCTCAACGCCCATATTCAAAGAGAATACATCCGGATATGCTCGATCGGCAACCCTGAAGTTCGAGGACAAGGGACGCGAGGCTTACTTCGCGGGCGCCGGCGCCGACGCGCCCGGAGCGTTGGCCATGTACAACGGCGCGGGCCGGTTGAGCTGCTCGAAAATGAACTCGCTCAATGAGTACACCGCTTTGCTGCCGCTCGAAGTCGCGTAGTATTCCGCCCGCTGCGGCGGCTCGCCCGGGGCCGGCGGCGCCGTCTCCTTGACGCTGATCTTCGCGAGCTTGACCGCGCCGAGTTCTTTGCCGTCCTTGCCGATGAGCGTGATTTCGAGCGTAGGATTATCAAGCCCGAATGGCTGCGCACTCGGCATCGGATCGGCGACGATCGACTGTCCTTTCAGATCGCGGAACTGATTAAGCAGCCGCTCGACGACCGGGATATCGCCGTCCGAGGTCTTGCCGCCGACAGTCACGCTCCACTTCCCGGCGGGCGCGCGCTTGAGCGTGAACTCGCCGTCGCTGTTCTTGACCTTGACCGTATCAACCGCCTCGGGATCGACCTTCACTATCGTCTTGTCGCGAAAATCCAGCGGCGATTTGTCCAGGCTGGTCATGAGGTACTCGGCGACGGCGTAAACCGGCGTGCGCTCTCCGCGACGCACATAAATCCCGCTCTTGCCCTCGCCGCTCTGCTTGAATCCGAACAGCATCGATTGCTGCTCGCCGCTCTTGAGCACCACCGTCGCCGTCAGATGCGGTTTTTCAAGGCCGTATTGATTGACGTTGCTCGGCGCATCGGACACGAAGTCGGACGCCCGCGCATTCACCAGCGTGCCGAGCGCCATTCGTACCGCAGTGTCATCGGCCGGCGACGGCGCGGGCTTGACGATCTTCCAATGGTCGCCGTCGCGATCGATTTCAACCGCCGGACCGTTGTCGCGCGCGATGATCAGTTTCTGAACGTCGTCGAGCTTGAACGCCATCAGGTCGCGGTCGCGCAAATCGTTGACCGTCTTGTTCATTCCGGACGAGAACGCGCCTTCCGTCAGCAGCACCGCCGGACTGTTCGAGAGCCGGACGTAAGCGTTGAAGCCAATCGGCGTCGATTTCCCGACTTCGATCGACGGCAATGTTTTCTTGTCGAAGGTCGTTACTGTGATGGTCGTGGTCGGCGGCTTGAGTCCGAATGGCGTCAGGTCCGCCGGCTGGTCATCGACGGTGCGGACCAGGACGCCGTCGGCGATCGCGCGCGCAAGGTTGTTGGCTTGCATCTGGTCAGCATCGGCGCCGATTGGCTTTACGATCCGCCAGGGCTTGCCCTGGTCGCGCTCGATCACGATATCGCGGTCGGAATACTTGAGTTCAATCTTCGCGATATCGTCCGGCTTGACGTTGATCAGTTTCGCCTGCGCCTCGGTCTGCGAGTAATGGCTGACGACAAAGGCGTAGCCGCCGACAATCGCGAACAGGACCAGCACGATAATGGTGTTGCGCAGCCGCATCGGAACTCAAGTCGTAGTCGGATGACGCCTCAGTTGCGCCGTTCCCACCACACCACGATCCCGGCAATCAGCAGCAACTCGGGGAGCAATAGCACTGCGAACGCGAACACGATCGAGAACTGCCCTTCAGTCAGGCGAAAGCGTGAGGCGCGAATCGAGCGCGGCCTGATCGAGATCGAGTTTTCCTCGCCGGTCAGCCAGTCGGCGCTGTTGACGAAAAAGTCGCGGTTGAAGAACTGCGTCACATTCTGATTGTCGGCGAAGTCGGTGCTGCCATAGACCACGATTCTCGCGTCGCCCTTGCCCCAGCCGAGCTGCTCTAGGTTGCCGTCCACCGCCATCACGACGTTAATCGGCCCGCGCATGTCCTTGGCTGTGAGTTCAGCCTTCTGCTGCCGGAACAAAGTGTCGAGATCGACCTCCGCCCAGGACGTATCGCTGGTCATCGCGATCGGAGTGACGGTCAGTCCCGTTTTCAGATTGGGTTCGGCGGTCAGCGACCGCGTCATCGGGAACACGGTGCGCTGCTTGAAGTCCTTGGTAATCGGATGGTCGCCGTAGTTCTGCACGATCGGATTGAGACCCAGCGCGGGACCCTCGAACAGCCGCACCACCTGGTCCACCACGATATCGTTGCCGACCTTGACACCCCAGTCGGCCGCCAGTTTCACCATCGCGTCTTCGTCGATTGGATTGTCGGGACGTTGCGGCCGGTACATCGCAATCATGCGCCCGCCATGCTTCAGGTAATCGTTCAACGCATCGATCTCATGCTGGCCGATCGGCTTGATCGGTCCCGCGACCACGACCAGGTTCACGTCATCGGGCACCTTCGGCAGTTGCGCGAGCTCGAGCTTGCGGACCTCGTAGCCCTCGCCTTCGAGATCCTTTTTGATAATGCCGTAGCCTTCGGCCTGTCCTTCGTCCTGGTCGGGATCCGCCTCGCCATGCCCGTCGAGGAATTCGATTACCTTCTTCGTGCTCCTTGTCGCGCGGATGATCGCGTTGGTCAGCGATTCCTCGGTGAGATCGGTGACGTTGGTGCCTTCGCCGCTATCGGCGCCGCCGTATTGCAGATGCGTGGTGCCCATCACCGACACCTTGAAACGCTCGGCGAGTTCGGGATGCTTGTCGGGATCGACCATCTCGTAAGTCAGTTTGGGCGAGTAATACGAAAACGTCTCGTAGAGTTCGCGCGCGGCGGGATTCTCGCCGCCCTGGAAGAAGCCGTACAACTTGAGAGGCTTCTGCAGATCCTTGACCACGTTGATCGACTGGCTCGACAGGCTGTAAACCTTCTCGGCCGTCAGGTCGAGCCGCGTGTGATGGAGCGACGAGATGTAGTTAATCGCGATCAGCAACCCGATGAACGCGATCGAGTAGACGGCGGCATTGGCGCCGTAACGCGCCGAGCGGCCCGTGGTGATCGATGAAAGCTCGGATCGGCTCGAGGTGATCCAGAGAACGATCGCGAAGATGCCGCCGGCGAGATTGACCCACACGAACAGCCGAAAGCCGCTCGAGATAAAATAGTCAACCAGCCCGAACGAGAGCAGAACCAGGCCGAGAATTCCGTAAAGAGCCGCCGATCGCCGCATCCGCCCCTCTACCTTACCGCCAGCGTGCTGACTCGACCGAACGTTGGGTCAAGAACAGCGCCACGAAGATGAGACTCAGGAAATAGACAATGTCGCGCGTGTCGATGATGCCGGTGACCATCTGCGCGAAATGATCCGGCAGCGAGAGATAGCGCAGCAAATCGGAGAACGACGACCCGCCCGCCTGCGCCGGCCACGATATGACGAACAGCAGCAGCAGCAGGCCGAAGCAACTGATCGCCGCGATGATTTGATTCTGCGTGAGCGAGCTGGTGAACAGTCCGATCGATACGAACGAGATCGCAAGGAACGCCAGCCCGAGATAGCCGGAGAACATCACGCCGACCTCGGGATTGCCGAAGGCTACGAGGATCAACGGAAACATCCCGGCCAGCCCGATCATGATCAGCATGAAGGCCGATGCCGCGATGAACTTGCCGGCGACGATCTCGCCGGTGCGAATCGGCGCAGTCAACAAAAGTTCGTAGGTGCCGCTCCGCTTCTCTTCGGCAAAACTTCGCATCGTGATCGCCGGCACCAGGATAACGAGCACGATCGCGAGATTGTGCAGCATCGGCTCGATTACGCGCTCGTTGAGATTGAGTTTCTGCAGCACCTCGGGATTCTGCATCGCAGCATAGGCGGTGAGTGTCACTTCGAAGTAACGCAGCAGCGCGAAGAAGAAGAACCCGCCCAGTAGCAGGAACACCGTCATCACGACGTAGGCGACCGGCTGCAGAAAATAGCCAGCGAGCTCCTTGCCCGCGATTGTCAGAGAATTTTTCATTCGAGCGATACGGGTCGTCTAGGTATGCCCCGCTCCAACCTCCTCCAGCTTTTCCTCGGCGGTCGCACCGTCCTCATGGTGCTCCTTGGTGATCGCAGTCAGGAAAATATCTTCGAGCGAAGTCCCGGCCGGCAGCTTCTTCAGGTATTCCTCGAGCACCACTCGGCCATCGGCAATGATCACGACCTTATCGCAGATCTGCGAAACCTCGGGCAGGATGTGCGTCGAGAGCACGACCGTCCGGTTGCCCGAGAGATTGTGAATCAGCCCGCGAATTTCGTGAATCTGGCGCGGGTCGAGGCCGATCGTCGGCTCGTCGAGCACCAGCACCGGCGGATCGTGAATCAACGCCTGCGCCAGCCCGACGCGCTGCCGATAGCCCTTGGAGAGCTGTCCGCAAATTCGATGCGCCATATCGGTCAGGCCGCAAACATCGAGCACGTGCTCGAGCGCCGACTCGATCTTCGCGCGCGGCACGTCGCGCAATTTCGCGACGAACCGCAGATAGGCCTCGACGCGCATGTCGGGATAGAGCGGCGGGTTTTCCGGCAGGTAGCCGATTTTGCGGCGTGCCTCGAGCGACTGCGAAAAAATATCGAGCCCGTCAATCAGCACGGTGCCCGCGCTCGCCGGCATGTACCCGGTGATGATGCGCATCGTGGTGGTCTTGCCGGCGCCGTTGGGCCCGAGAAAGCCGAGGATCGAACCGTTCTCGGCTTTGAACGATACGTCTTTTACCGCGACAAAGTTGCCGTAGGCTTTAGTTAGGTTTTTAACCTCAATCATTCAGGTCGTCCGATCCCAGAGCCAGCGTGATGTCGCGGCTGGTCCAATCAAATTGACGAAGGAACCAGCACGGCAATTCGATCGATCACAAGGCAACCGACTAATTAAACATGCCACGCCAAACTGTCAATACGACGATCTGGTGTCGGACAAAAGCTTCGGTTTGCTTTTCGATGCTTTTGCTTTGCGAACTGTATCGGATAGTTTCGAGCTATGGCCGCTGAACGCAAGCAACTGATTCTGGTCGATGGCTCCGGGTACGTCTTCCGCGCGTTTCATGCGCTGCCGCCGATGAACACCTCGCGCGGGCTGCCGACACAGGCGGTGTACGGCTTCATCCGGATGCTGCTCAAGCTGCTAAAGGGCGTGCGCCCGTCGCATATTGCGATCGTCTTCGACTCGCCGAAAAGAACTTTTCGCGACGACCTGTTCGCCGATTACAAGGCCAACCGCAGTGAGGCGCCGAACGATCTGATCGTGCAGATTCCGTATATCCATCGCGCGGTCGATGCGTTTCGGATCAAGTCGCTGATGGTCGAGGGCTTCGAGGCCGACGACGTTATCGGTACGCTCGCCAAGCGCGCGGCGAAAGAGGACTTCGTCGTCACCCTCATCACGGCCGACAAGGACTTCATGCAATTGGTCGGCCCGCACGTGACGCTGTGGGATACGATGCGCGATCGGCGAATCGGCGCGCGCGAGGTGCGCGAGCGCTTCGGCGTCGAGCCGTCGGCGCTGGTCGATATCCAGGCGCTGACGGGCGATACGATCGACAACATCAAGGGCGTGCCGGGCGTCGGCGAGAAGACAGCGGCGGCATTGGTGCAGAAGTTCGGCAGCGTGAAAGGCATCTATGAAAACCTTGACCGTATCGAGGAGACCGGGATTCGCGGAGCGAAGAAAGTCGCGGGACTCCTCGCGGAGCATCGCGCGGCGGTGGACCTCGCGCGGAAGTTGGTGCGGATCGAGACGGATATGCCGCTAAAAGTCGAGCCGGACGAGTTCGCGTGGCACGGCGTGAACGAGCAGGTCGCCGCCGACCTGCTGCGCGAGTTGGAGTTCGATTCGATACTGCGCGAGATATCGCCTTCGCAGGTCGAGCTTCCCGGCCTGGAATCGAACGCGAAGCCGGTGGCGGCTGTCACCGGAACCGATCTCGCGGACGCGCTCAATGCCCTGGCCGGCGCGCAGCGAATCGCAGTCGATCTCTCCGCGCCGGAGGGTGGCCAGGAAACTTTGCAACTCGCGAGCGCCGGCACGACGATCGTCGTCGAGCATGACGGTATTGTAAGCGCCTCGCCCTTGCTCACCTCCGACCGTCCGCCCAAATCGTGTCACGATCTCAAGAATCAAATCGAAGCGTTCGCAAGGCATGGAATCGCGCTGGGCGGCGTAGATTTCGACACGATGCTGGCAGGCTTTCTGATCAACTCGGGAAAGGGAGAGCCGTCACTCACTGATCTCTATCACGAGTATCTCGCGCCGCTTGGCGCGAGCAGTCCACCGGGCACGAATGCCGCGATTGTGAGAAATCTCCGTGACGCGCTGGCGACGCGAATGGAAGCCGACGGCCTCACCTCGATGTACAACGAGATCGAGATGCCGATCGCGCCGATACTGGCCGAGATGGAAACCGCCGGCATCGGAATCGACGGCGACGCGCTCAAAGTCATATCGAAGGAATTCGCCGAGCAGATGAACCGGCTGGAACGTGAGTGCTACGAGCTGGCCGGACGTGAGTTCAATCTCAATTCGCCCATCCAGCTTCGCGAGGTGCTGTTTACTGATTTGAAGCTGTCGGCCAAGGGCCTGAAAAAAACCAAAAGCGGCTTCTCGACCGACGCCGATACACTCGAGAAGCTCGCGGCGGTGCATCCCCTGCCGCGCAAGCTGATTGAGTACCGCACGATCTCTAAATTGAAATCCACTTACGCCGACGCGCTGTCCGAGGTGATTCGCTCGGGCACCGGGCGAATCCATACGACGTGGCATCAGGCGCTGGTTCCGACAGGACGCATCAGCTCGAGCGACCCGAATCTGCAGAACATCCCGACTCGCAGCGTCGAAGGGCGCCGGATTCGCCGCGCGTTCGTGCCCAAGCCCGGATGCGTCTTCGTGTCCGCCGACTATTCGCAGATCGATCTGCGCGTGATGGCTCATCTCTCGGGCGACAAGACGCTCGTCGAGGCATTCAACACCGGCGAGGACATCCACATCCGCACCGCGACCGAGGTGCTGGGAATCACCCCCGACAAGGTCAACACCGAGGCGCGGCGGCTGGCCAAGGTGATAAACTTCGGGATCATTTACGGGATGGGTCCGCAGCGGCTGGCGGGCGAGCTCGGGATTGCGCTGTCGGAGGCCTCCGACTACATCAAGCGCTACTTCGAGCGGCTGCCGGGCGTGCGCGCATGGCTCGACGAGACTGTCCGCATCGCCCGCACGACTGGATACGTAACCACGATGTACGGGCGGCGCCGCTATCTGCCCGAGCTGAATGCGCAGCCGGGCGGCGCGCGGGCGCAGGCCGAGCGAATCGCCATCAATACCCCCATCCAGGGCACGGCGGCGGACCTGATAAAACTCGCTATGATACGGTTGGATAGAGCGCTGCGAGAGCGAGGACTGGGCGCGCGGATGATTCTCCAAGTGCATGACGAACTACTACTGGAAGCGCCTAAGGAGGAATGGGTAGAGGCGGCGGCGCTGGCAAAACGCGAAATGGAGGGGGTGGCCGAACTCAAAATTCCGCTCAAGGTGGACCTGAAATCCGGGCCCAACTGGGCCGAGATGAGCGGTGCGGCATGAATACTTTGCTGAATTTAGTCGTCCGCACCAGCGTCTACTCAAGTTGAGAACACCAGGCCGCCACGACGGTGATGAAGCCGAGCTAATCGAACGCTCCCGCAAGGGCGATTCGGCGGCATTCGGCGTTTTGGTTGAGCGATACCAGCGCCGAGTGGTCGGCGTCGCGCTGGCGGTGGTGCACAATCAGGATGATGCGATTGAACTGGCGCAAGAAACTTTTGTCCGCGCCTACGAGAACCTGTCGAAGTTCGAATCCCGTTCGAGCTTTTCAACCTGGCTCTACCGAATCGCGGCCAACCTCGCGATCGATTTCTGGCGCCGCGAGGGACGCCACGTGGTCCTTCATGGAGAAGATGCCGAAACCGAAATCAACAAGCTGCCAACCGCCTCGGGAGACTCGTTCAAGGAAGTCAGCCGCAGTGAACTCTCGGCGCGCCTAAAGCAAGCGCTGGAGGAGTTGACGCCAGAACATCGTGCAGTGATACTTCTACGCGAAGTCGAAGGGATGTCGTACGACGAAATTAGCGACGTTTTGCAGTGCCCAAGAGGGACGGTCATGAGCAGGCTGCACTATGCGCGAACGCACCTGCGGAGCATCCTGAAGGACGTGGCCGGGAGCTGATCGAAAATGGCTGAATGCGGTGAAATAAGCGTGATGCTCGGCGCGTTCGAGGACTCGGAGCTCGAACCGAACGAGATGCAGGAAGTCGCGTTCCATCTGGCGCGATGCGAATCGTGCACGGGTCTTCTCGCCGACTACTCGACGCTCGGACGGAACCTCAGATCGTTCGCGTCAGAGCCGTCGCTCGCCGGTTTCTCCAGCTCCGTAATCGCTCGCGTCGATCGTCTGCCGCAGCCGGTGCTGACGAGAATCGAGCGCTTCCTCCGGCGCCAGTTGGACTCCGTCGGCTCCGGCATCGCATGGGGCGGCGCCTTCGCAGCGGCCGCAATCATGACGATAATCCTGATGACGCCGTACGCTCGGCAATTCGCCAATCGTGGGACGCAGCCGACGGTAGTAGCCAGCTCGAACAGCAATGCGCCGGCAGCCAATCAAGCGGCGAACGCGGCTTCCAACGAGCCTACGATGGCAGACAACGACTCTCACGCCGACATCTCCCGGCTCGAGTCGGAAAACCATTCGGTCGCAGTCTGGAGCGAGCCGCGCCGGGATACTACGGTCATCTGGTTACCGGATCAGCCTTAGGCCGCCATGACGCTGCGCCCCGGTAGCCTCACTTTTCTAATTATCGCGATCACGGCCTTCGGACAGGTGGGCGTCACCTACGCCCAGCCCGCGCCGAAGCAGGTGAACGTCTATGTCGATTCTGTGATGGCCGCGGATACCAACGAGGGAACCGACCCACGGCTCGGCGGAATGGACAAGCGGCTGCGCGGCCTCTTCGGCTTTTCGACCTACAGCCTGATCGGTCACAACGAAGGGCAGACCGACTGCGGCAAGATGATCGCGTTCACGCTGCCCGGCGGCAAGATTCTCCACGTGCAGCCGCGCGCCATCGACGACGACATGATCGCGATGGAGATCGTCCTGTTCGACGGAACCCGCCCGATGATGACCACCGACCTCAAGCTCAAGAATAACGGGACGCTGATCGTCGGCGGTCCGCGCTACGAGCAGGGGATGATGATCATCTCAATTGGCGCGAGCACCGGCACCACATCGCAGCCAATGCAAGCCCAGGCACTGGGCACCCCCGCCGAAGCCAACACTCACTAGCACTTCAGCACCTCACAGCGGATCGAAGTACGGCAGGACGCGGCCGTCAAAATGGAATTCGCGGGCCAGGGTAATCCACTTGCGATCGATTCCATGCATCGGCTCCGGGATACCGTCGAGCGGGAAAAAACCAGCGGCAAGCGCCTCGAGCGGATTCGGCTTGAGTTCGCCGCCGACAATTCGGCAATAGAAAAGCATCGAGTAGATATGGCGCGCCGGTGAGCCGTACTTCTTGTTGTCGATAACGGCGAGCAAGCGCTCGGGCTCTACGATGAGGCCGGTTTCCTCGCGCGCTTCCTTCGCCGCATTCTCGGCCGGCGATATGCCTACGTCACAGAATCCGGTCGGGTACCACCACTTGCCGGTCGGCCGCTGAATCATCAGGATTTCGTCGCGCTCGTTGAACGCGATCACACCGCACCCTACCGCTGCCGTTACGTAACCTTCGTAGCCGGCAACCACCTGCTCGCGCCATTTCCGGCGCAATGCCTCCGCCTCGTCGTCGCTCGCACCGGCGACCGCCGAATGCATTCTGGCCGCCTCCTTGAGTAATTCCTCGTAGCGTTCGGAGTCGAAGCCGTCGGGCTTGAAGGCGAGTCCAGTCCGCGCGATCGCAGCGATACGCTCGATAAAGCGCGCCAGTTCGGCCAACAGATCAGAATCGGGCATCGGAATTTCCTTGTCGCGAGTTCGCCGACAAATATAGCACGGCGGCGCGATGCGACTCCGATGAAACTCATCCTCAGCCGCAAGGGATTCGACTCGGTGAACGGCGGATGCCCCAGCCCAATTCTGGATGACCGGCTGTACTCGCTTCCAATTCCGGATTCGGGATCACCGACGACCTACGCGGAAATCTCTCCGTTTAATGGTTCGCCAATCGCGCAGATTGTCGAAGACCTGACCCACGGTCTGGTCAAGCGAAGCGACGGCGCTCATCTCGATCCGGACTTGCGACGCGGCTCGATCGCACGCGCCGCAGGATGGCGTCCGATCTTCGGGCAGGCAGGAGCCGCGCAGAGTCATCTCGCGAACGAGGGGATCAGCCCAGGCGATCTGTTCCTTTTCTTTGGATATTTTCGTCGCGCCGAGAAAGTCGGAGACGCGTTCCGCTTCGTCCGCAGCGCGCCGAGACTTCACGTTATCTTCGGATGGCTCCAGGTCGCGAGATTGGCCCGAGCCACAGGCGGTCTCGCCAATGAGATCCCCTGGGCTAACGGACATCCGCATCTCGCGATGCCCAATCGATACAAGAACAACACCCTCTATTTCGCGCGCCACCGTCTCTCGTCTATCGGCATCAACACGAGCGGCGCCGGGACCTTCGACCGGATCAGACCTGAGCTGGTGCTCACACAGACCGACCCCTATACCAATTGTTCGACGTGGCGGCTGCCGCGATGGTTCGCTCCGGGTGGACGACCCGCCCTTTCCTATCACTCAAAGGCGGCGCGTTGGACGGACCGCGCCAAGTCGGTGCGCGTGCAGTCGGCTTATCCGGGCCAGGAATTCGTGCTCGACGTTCAGCAGTATCCGGAAGCGCGCGGCTGGTTGCGATCGATCTTCAGCGCCGGCAACAGCTAGCGACGCGCCGCCGCGTTGCACACCGACCAGGCTGCGTCGGCCAGCGCAGGCACTCGCTCCTTGGCGCCGGCGAACAGTGGATCGTCGGTCTGGCCGCGCACAAATCGGGCGTAGCTGCCTTCCGAGATGATCGCGAGCTTGTACAACGCGAACGCCTGGTAGAACGGGAAATCGCGCATCGCGCGGCCGGTGAGTCGCTCGTATCGATCGATCATTTCGCGCCGCGTCAGCCACCCTTCGGCGAGCTCCATGCTGGAGATCGACGCGCGGTCCGCGGGGTCGGGCCAATAGGTCAGCATCCAGCCGAAGTCAGCGAGCGGATCGCCGATCGTGGACATCTCCCAATCGAGCACGGCGATCGCGAGGGCGCTCTTCGGATAGAACATCACGTTGTCGAGCTTGTAGTCGCCGTGGACGATCGTCGGCGCCGGCGACGCTGGGATTCGCGCGCGCAGCCATTCCTTGACGTTTTCCATCACGGGCAGCGGGCGCGTGTGCGGTATCGTGCGCTCGAGCTGGTCAGTCCATCGCTTGAGCTGGCGTTCCAGGTAGCCGTCGGGCCGCCCGAAACCCTCAAGGCCGGCCGCGCGCCAATCGACCTCCTGCAGCGCGACGAGCACATCCACCATCTGCTCGCTGACGTGCCGGCGCAGCTCGGGCGTTTGCGCAAAATGCTTGTTGTCCGCGCGCACCACGTCGCCGCGCATGTACTCCATCAGGTAAAACGGCGCGCCGATGTACGACGGATCGTCGCACACGGCGTACACGCGCGGCACCGGCACTGGGGTGTCCTGCAGGGCTTTGATCACGCGATATTCGCGCATCATGTCGTGCGCGGTCGGCAGCAACGGTCCACGCGGCGGACGGCGCAGCGCCCATGAATGGCCGTCGAAATGAATCAGATGAACCTCGTTGGAATGGCCAAACGAGATATTTTCCGACCTGAGCGTGCTGGTGTCACCCAGCTTGCGCTCTTCGAGGAACCGCTTCAGGCCGTTGAGATCCACTGTGGCCGACGGTCCGGTTTTTTCCTGCGTCGAAGTACTCATCGAGCGGTACTGTTTTCGCAAACGCGGCTCGCGGTCAAGTGTCTGCCCCATCTTGCGACGGCAAAGCGCCGACCTATACAACGAATTGCAGTGAACGCGGCGCCAAAGTTGAACGATGGTCCGAGCGCCGGCCGGATGGCCGCGATATTTCGCCTCGCGCGGCCCCATCAATGGATCAAGAACGCGTTGGTGCTGGCGGCCCTGGTATTCGGCCAGCGGCTGTTCGTATTGCACGACGTCGTGCTCGCACTCGTCGGCTTCGTCGCGTTCTGCGCACTTTCGAGCGCAGGCTACATTCTTAATGACATCGCCGACCGTGAGGCCGATCGCCTGAATCCCGAAAAATGCGACCGCCCGCTAGCGCGCGGCGATCTCACCGTAGCGGCGGCCAGCCGCGCCGCATTCGCGTTCGCCGCAATCGCAGCCGTCTTGAGTATCGTGTTGGGCCGCGAGTTCGTGGGAATCGCGCTGCTGTACGCGGCGCTTCAGCTGGTCTATTCGCTGTGGGCCAAGCACCAGGTAATCATCGACGTGATCGCTGTTGCGATAGGATTCGTGCTGCGCGCATTCGCCGGCGGCGTCGCGATTGACGTCGAAGTATCGCCCTGGCTGGTCTTCATCACGTTCGTGCTGGCGCTGTTCCTGGTGCTCGCGCGACGGCGCCACGAACTGATCGCGCTAGGCGACGACGCTATCGCGCATCGCAGCGCGCTCTCGGATTACAGCGTCCGGCTGGTCGATCAGATGATCTCAATCGTCGCCGGCGCGACGCTCGTCGGCTACATGATCTACACCGCCTCGGCCGAGGTCGAAGCGAAGCTCGGAACCCGCCATCTCTACCTGACGGTGCCGTTCGTCGCCTTCGGAATCCTGCGCTACCTCTACCTGATCGACGAGCGCAACGAAGGCGGCGATCCCGCGCGCGCGTTGCTCCACGATCGGCCGCTGATACTCGCGGTCGCATTGTGGGTACTTACCGATATCGTCTTATTGTACTTCTAATACTGCCGGTCGCGCGGCTCTCAGTAGGTCGGCAGAACTCCGGTCGAGGAGCCAACCGTGCCCGCGCGCTGGAACGGATTGCGCCCGAATGGCCGCTGCCCGATCGAACCCAAACCGCCGAGCGTCAACTGGAACTGGATCTGCACTTCGTTGGGATTGTACGAATCGGTAAGGCCAACGTCCGCCGCCCAGCAATCGCACGGCGATTTGAGCCGCACGCCATATTCCGTCAACAGCATTTGAGTCGAAGCGATGTCGTATGAGGGCGCAAAGTACAGGCCCAACCTGTCGAACACCTCGGTGTACGCGGTGCCCGAAACGAACTCGGCGGCATTCTTGTTAGTCCCCTGAATGACCGTGTCGGTCCGATTCGCATAGTTGTATCCCAACTGTATGAACGAGCCTTGCAGCGCCTTGCCCATGTAAATATTCGACCCCGGCGTTAACCAAGGCGGCTGATAACTTATCGACGTGTCCGCAAACGTGACCCCGGCATGATTGCGCGGGCTGTAATCAACCTCCGTGCTGAATGTCATAAGCTGGCTCAAATAGAGGTGCAGCAGCGCCTGGATGTCCGACATGTCCGAGTTCTCCGCCACTATGTGCCCGATGTCGTACGCCTGCTGTATCGTCAATGAACCAACCTGCGAGGAATGTTCGCCGTCGCGGACAATATTCCCGGCGTGTGGGATCGCCGTATCCTCGATCGGCTCTTCGCTGAGCGGCCCGGTCGCCGAATCGGCATCGGACAATCCCTCGTTCGGAGTCGCGTCCGTGGTCGTCTCCTCCGGCGGCAAATCTCTGGTTTTGGCGAACAGCTTGGTGGTGAAGCCGTAGGTGAAGAGACTGCGCGAGTTCAGGCGATCGAACGAATCGAACAGGGGCATGTTGCCCTGGTAGATATTCGGCACGTAGTAATAACTCGCAAACGGCTGAATGGTATTTTTGAGCGCCTCGACCGTCTTCCCGTCAACGTTGTAAACGCGATCGAGAATCGTGGAGATCCCGGCTTTTGCGTAAGGGACGATCCGCGCGGTGTCGCCCGCGGAGCTGAACGGGCTCAGCACCGCGCAATTGTTCCAAATGAGCTCCTGACCGCCGCCGTCAGCGCAAGTGTTGTTCTGGGGCTTGACCAATTCGGATTTAGGTGTGGTTCCGACCGGAATGATGTGGATATCATGTCCGTTGGTGTCATAGAACGCCGCCTGCGAACCTATCTGCCCGTAACCCTGTACGTAGTCGCCCCAACGCCATGGCAGCGTCACGCGAGGATTCGCGTCCAGCCGGAGGCCATCGATCCCTTCGTAGCGGTAGAAGTTGACCGCCTCCGCGTCGTAGTCCGCGTACATCAGGTTGTTGAACAATTCCTGGCGTCCGGTCACCGTCGCATCGGGCAGCCGCTGCAACGCGAACTGCTGCGGCTGAATCAGATCCTGGTTCCAGCTTCCTTTGACGTTCACGTAGGCGTTTTCGAACTCGTCGAGCAGCCCGAAATCCGACGCCGCATCTCGCATCGAGCTCCAATTGTTGCTCTGGAAACCGCGCGACAGCGTCCACACATCCATCTCGCGCAGGTACAGGCTGTCGCTGACGGAGGCCGTGTCGGCGTACGCCATCAGATCGGGCGTGAGATGCTCCCGCGTCATCCCGATTATCCCGTAGCGGTCGAGCGGAATGTGCGGATCGGCGATCTGGTAGTCAACGGTGTCGTTGATGCGATTCTGGTCCGATCGGAGCGACTCGTTATAGAACGCGCCGTCCACCCACAAATAATCGTCTTTGCCGTTGACCAGCCGATATTCACCCAAGCCACCGACGCGCTGCGAGGTCTCGATATCGAGCGCGACCGTCGCGTCGGAACTCTTGTTAATCGCCAGGTAGTACGGCTGCAGCCACTGAAAGCCGCGCAGCCCCGATTCACCCTCGCGCCCGCTCAGCAAGCCGCTGTGCCGATCCGTGTCCGCCGGGAAGACCAGGTACGGGAACGGAATCACCGGGTAGCCCGCCACGTTGAAGGTGCCATTGGTGGCATGGCCCGTATGGCCCATGTTCACCGTCATCTGGTCAGCGTTTATCGACCACGACGGCGTGCCCTTCTCGCATCCGCAGGTCGTGAAGAAACCCTTCTTCACAACGTAGTTCGGCCCTTCCTGCTTGATGATCTCCTGACCCTCGAGGTGGTAAATGTCCTGCTTCGCCAACACCTTCGAGTTGTACAGCACCATCGTCTCATTGGTGATGTTGATCGTCGCCTTGGTCGCCCACATTTCGACTTCCGGATCGATCAGATGGACATTGCCGATAGCCGTGGCTTGCCGTTCACGGCGCATAATGTCGATTTCGTCGGCCTTCAGCACGCTGCCGCCCTGGGTCATGACGGCGTCGCCCTTGACGACGAAGGTGTCGGTCTTGGAGTCGTAGATCGTTTCCTGACCGGTGACGTTTACCGGAGCCTCATGCTCCGCGCGAACCGCGGGAGGAACTGCAAATCCTTTCGATTTTCGGGGCGGGGCTGTTTGTTGGGGCGGTGTGGCCGCATTGGCGATCGCCGGCGAGAGCATCGCGGCCAACACCATCGCGATCGCGATTCGTTTAAGCGCCGGCTTCAGGAAACAACCCACTCCGCCCCTCGAGCGTCAGAAAATACGGGTAAACTTCGCCGATAAGATACACCGATCCCGTAACCAGCGCCACGTCATTTGGCGTCAATTCGGAAATCACCCGCTCGATCGCACGCATCGAATCGCGCTCGACGCGCGCCGGACAATGCGCCGCGAAATGCGCGACCAGTTCCTCGGGCTCGAGCGGGCTCTTGGGCTTGGCGCGCGTCAAGGTTACGTCGCGCACGCGCGGACCGAGCATCGCCGCCATCGCGGCCCACTCCTTCGCCGACTGGCATCCGAATATCAGGCGCGGCTTCACGTCCGGCCCGAGCTCGACGCTCATCGTCTCGAGCAGTGCCGCGATACTCATTTCGTTGTGCGCACAATCAAGAATTACCAGCGGCCGCTTCGATACGATGTCGAACCGCCCCGGCCAGTATATTTCCCGCAGACCTTTCCTGATTGCGTCCTCGTCCATCCGCCAACCCTGCGCGCGCAGCGCCTCGAGCGTAGCGACCGCAATCGCGGCATTCTCCTGTTGAAACGGTCCCGCCAGCCCAAGCTCGAGATCGCGCAGCTCCAACCCGAGTCCGTGGTAGTCCATTCGATGCGCGGGCGCTTGCGAATCGAACGAAAAATCGCGGTCGATCAGACGCACCGCACTTCCGCGCTGACCAGCAATCAACGTCAGCGCCAGCCGCGCTTCAGGGTCGCGCGCGCCAATCACCACGGGAATGTTGTTCTTGATAATCCCACCCTTCTCGCCCGCAATCGCGGCAATCGTGTGGCCGAGATATTCCATGTGATCGAAACCGATCGGCGTGATCACGCTCAACATCGGCGTGACGACGTTGGTCGAATCGAGCCGCCCGCCAAGTCCCGTCTCTACCACCGCGATATCGACGTTCTCCTCGGCGAAGTAGAGGAACATCATCGCGACCGTGAACTCGAAAAACGTGAGCGCCATGCCCGCGCGGTCGTAAATCGCGCGCAGCCGCTCGATGTAATGGAGCATCAGCGCCGCTGGAATCTCGGCGCCGGAGATTCGCGTCCGCTCGGCCAAATTCACAAGATGCGGCTTGGTGTAGAGTCCGGTTCGATACCCCGCCTGCCGCAAACAACTGTCGAGCATGGCGGCAACCGAACCCTTGCCCTTGGTACCAGCAATATGAACAGCGCGCAGCTTGCGATGCGGATTGCCAATAAGCTCGAGCGCGGCCTCCATCCGCTCAAGCTTGTAAATCTCGCCGCGCGCTTCCAGCGAATAGAGCCAGTCGAGAGTCTTCGAGAGTTGGTCCATTTCCAGCCCGGAGTTTACCGGCTATCTGTCACACGAGGAAGATTTCGCGGGTCTGCCTGCGCAGCTCCTATATGCACGGGAGGCTGGAAATTGTAACTGTACGCGTCTCAGGAGAAATCAATGAGCGAAGGCAGGCGGTTCGACGATGAACAGTTGCGGGGCGCCAGGTTCCGCGGATGCGGTCTGGCGCAAGCGGAGTTTGATGACGTGGAGTTGGCTGATGCCAGATTCACCAACGTGAATTTGCGCGGGGCGTCGTTCACCAACATAAACCTGCAAGGCGCTAAGGTTACCGACGCTAATCTCGCCAACGTCAGCATCGACGACTCGAACATCGTCGGCCTCACGATCCTCGGCTGGAACATCGCGGACCTGATCAAAGAGGCGCAGCAGGGAAAAGGTTCAGGCTAAGATATTCCTCGACGCTTACCCTTCGATGCACCCGCGCCCGCGCCCCGGTCGCCGCGCGGCCTCGTCAGCATCGCGAGAATTCGCGCTAGCATAAGCCCCTCACTTAACACCTCCCTCTTTGTGGTATCCCGACCGAAGTCTGTGGAGCGGAGGGATCACCAAACCAACCACCTTGAAGAAAACCCCAACCACTCTCGTCTAACACCCGACTCGGACTCGCAACCGTAGCAAGACCGCTTGTGAACTTCCGTCTTGCGAAAAACCCTTCGTGAGGTTTTCGATGCGCAAAGGATGGATAGCTTTTCTAATCGGAGCTTTCGTCGTGACGGTGACGCATGCCGGGGTCGCCCGAGCCCTTACGTGCACTTACGAATCAACCCCGACAACCGGCAACCCTCTATCTCAGTGCTACGTCACAGGTGACGGAACACCTTGTCCACACGGTACCCAAATAACCGGCGGAGCCTGTTCCAGCGATCCAGCCCTGCCTCTCGTGAGTTCCGAGGTAATCGAAACCCCCGGCGTAACCGATCCGTTCAGTTGGCGCTGTACCTACCAGCTTCCAACTGTCGGTGACGTCTGCCAAGGGTTGAACAACGTCACCATCACGGCGACGAGTATCTGCTGCAAGTAGACCCGGCGCCGGGGTCTTGCGGCATCAGGACCCGTCCCTGAAGCGCCTGCGCTTGCCTTTCGATGCTGACGGAGCTGCGCCCCGATTCGCTCGCGGCTTTGTCAGCATCGCGAGGATTCGTGCCAGCGTGAAGCGCATCTGATGGCGCGGGACGATCGCGTCCAGCATTCCATGCGCGAGCATGAATTCGGCGCGCTGAAAATCTTCGGGCAACTCCTGGTTGCTGGTCTGCGCCGTCACGCAACGTCCCGCGAATCCGATCAGCGCGCCGGGCTCCGAGATGTTCAAATCGCCCAGCATCGCGAACGAAGCGGCGACGCCGCCGATGGTTGGATCGCACAGCACGGAAATATACGGGAGGCGCGAGGCGCGAAAACGGGCGATCGCGGAAGATACTTTCGCCATCTGCATCAACGAGAGCGCACCTTCCTGCATCCGCGCGCCGCCCGACGCGATAAATAAAATCACCGGCAAGCGGCGCTCGCCCGCGACGTCGAACAGCCGCGCGAGCTTCTCGCCCACCACCACGCCCATGCTGCCGCCCATGAACTCGAAATCCATTACGCCGATCGCCACCGGCCGATTCTCGATTTTGCCGAGGCCGACGACCACCGCGTCGTTGCGGCCGCTGCTCGCGCGCGCCTGCTCCATCCGATTTGGATACGGGCGCGTATCGACGAAGCCGAGCGGATCGCCAATCGCCATCTCGGCCATCAGCTCGCGCCACGTCCCGCGATCGACGCTGATTGAAAGCCGTTGCCCGACGGTGACGCGGAAATGATGGCCGCACTTGGGACATACGTTCAGATTGCGCTCCACTTCCTTGCGGAACGCCATCTCCTTGCACGACGGGCACTTCGACCAGATATCGTCGGAGGGCGCCTGCGCCGAGGCCGGCGTTTGTTCGCGCTCAGCCATCTGAATTCTCCGCTGCGGCATGATCCGTTCGCCGTGCCGCTTTCATCGCATCTTTCATCGCGCCGACCAATCCGCCCACCGCCTCCGGCACGTCGCCGGATTTGGCGTGCGCTTCGACTATCATGGAAATCGCGCTGCCGACTACGACCGCGTCCGCCATCGTTGCGACCTCGGCGGCCTGCGCGGGCGTCGAGATGCCGAAGCCGACGCCGATCGGCAGATCGGTCACGCTGCGAATCTCGCGCATGTGATCGCCGATGCCGGTATCAAGATGAGCGCGCGCGCCAGTCACCCCAGTCAACGACACATAGTATAGGAAGCCACTGGCGGAGCGCGCGATCGCGCGGCTTCGCTCCATCGGCGTCGTCGGCGCGAGCAGATAGATCAGGTCGAGGCCGTTGGCGCGCGCGGGTTTCTTGAGCTCGCCCGCTTCCTCCGGCGGCAAATCCACGACCAGCAACGCGTCGATACCTGCGCGCGCGGCGTCAGCGCAGAGCCGATCGCATCCGTAATGAAAAATCGGGTTGTAGTAGCCGAACAGGATCAGCGGAATCTGCGTCTGCGCGCGAAGCTCGCTCACCATCGAGAGTATCGCCGCCAACGAGGCGCCCGCGCCAAGTCCGCGCGCGATCGCGCGCTGATTGGCGGGCCCGTCCGCCATCGGATCGGAAAACGGCACGCCCAACTCGATCAAGTCGGCGCCGCGAGCCTCGAGTTCGAGCACGAGGCGCCGCGTCGTGTCCATATCGGGATCGCCGGCGACGATGAACGGGATCAGCGCCGCCTCGCCGCGCGCGCGCAGCTCGCGAAATTTACGTTTGATTCTATGCGCTGCCGCCATAACTACACCGTCACCCCGAGCGCCCTGGCGACCGTCTGCATATCCTTGTCGCCGCGCCCCGACAGATTCACGATCATGATTTGTTCCTTCGCCATCTGCGGCGCCAGCTTGATCGCCTGCGCCACCGCATGCGCACTTTCGAGCGCCGGGATAATTCCCTCGGTCTCCGACAGCGTCTTCAGGGCGTCGAGCGCTTCGGAATCTGTGACCGAAGTATATTCGGCGCGGCCAACGTCGTTCAGCCACGAATGCTCGGGGCCGACGCCGGGGTAATCGAGTCCCGCGGCGATCGAATGCGTCTCGCGAATCTGGCCGAGCTCGTCTTGCAGCAAGTAGGTCTTGTTGCCGTGCAGCACACCGACGCTGCCCTGGGTGATCGTGGCAGCATGATGCGGTCCGCTGATGCCGAGACCGGCCGCCTCGACGCCGATCATCTTCACGTTACTGTCTTTGATGAACGGATAGAAAAGCCCGATCGCGTTTGAGCCGCCGTTGACGCATGCGACCAGCACGTCGGGCAGACGGCCTTCATGCGTGAGAATCTGGCGGCGGGCCTCGCGCCCGATGACCGCTTGGAAGTCGCGCACGATCATCGGGTATGGATGCGGTCCCGCCGTCGTGCCGATCAGGTAGTAGGTGTTGCGCACGGTCGCGATCCAATCGCGCAGCGCTTCGCTCATCGAGTCCTTCAGGCTCTTGCTGCCCGCATCGACGGGCGTGACTTTCGCGCCAAGCAGCTTCATCCGAAAGACGTTGAGCGATTGACGCTCGAACGTCGAGCGAGCCCATGAAGACTTCGCACTCGCGGCGAAAGAGCGCCGCCATCGTGGCCGTCGCGACGCCATGCTGTCCCGCGCCCGTCTCGGCCGTGATGCGCGACTTGTTCATGCGCACGGCGAGCAGAGCCTGGCCGAGCGTGTTGTTCACCTTGTGCGCGCCGGTGTGGCAGAGATCCTCGCGCTTCATATAAATCTTCGCGCCGCCGAGTTTTGCGG
Organism: uncultured delta proteobacterium; assembly: GCA_963711565.1. Lineage (GTDB taxonomy): Bacteria > Desulfobacterota > Binatia > Binatales > Binataceae > Binatus. The sequence goes on from CAVQEQ010000004.1 coordinate 1,433,741, forward strand.
TGAGATTCTCGCACAGGTAAAGCGGCGTCGGGCGTCCGACGAACTCGCGCGAACGATCCTCCAGCTCGGCGCGAAATTTTGGATCGCGGCGGGCCTCCTTGTAGGCGCGCTCGAGCTCGAACAACGCCGGCATCAGAGTTTCAGCGACGTACTTGCCGCCGAACTGGCCGAAGTGGCCGCGGCTATCGGGAACGTTTTGCATTGGTAATGAAGCTCCTCAGTTTATCGTGGTCCTTGACTCCCGGCGACGACTCGACGCCGCCGGCGCAATCGACCGCATAAGGTTCGAGTGCGGCCACCTCGGCAACATTGTCGGGATTCAATCCGCCGGCGACGAACGCGCGACTCAAATCAAGCCGGCGAAGTTGATCCAGCGGAATACGGCAGCCCGTGCCGCCGCGCAGTTTCGCGTCGAAGGCGTCGAGCAGCACATAGTTGGCTCGATGCGGCATCGCACTGGATGTATAGCCAGGCTTCAAACGGTGCGTGAGGATCGTTGGCACCGGCCAGCCTGCGAGCATCGCGTCGTCTTCGTCGCCGGAGAACTGAATCATATCGAGCGCCGCTGCCCGCAACCGGTCATCGACATAAGCGCGCGCCGCGTTCACGAATACTCCGACCAGCGCGGCGCTTGATCCAATCGCCGCCCGAATCTTTCTCGCGCGATCGATCTCGACATAGCGCGGACTCTTTGCGTAGAAATTCAGCCCGAGCATGTCGGCGCCCGCGGCGATTGCCGCGCGCGCATCCTCGACGCGCGTGATGCCGCAGATTTTGACGCGTACCGTCATAACGCGCGCATCAACTCGCCGAGCTTCGCGCCCGGCGTGCCGCCTTTCAGCAGACTCTCACCGATCAGAAACGCACCCGCGCCCGCCGCGTCGAGCCGCCGAATATCGCTCGGCGAATCAATCCCGCTTTCCGTGACGATCAGCGCGTCGCCCTTGTAGCCTGCGAGGATGCGCTCGGTCACGGCGATATCGGTCACGAAAGTGTGCAAGTCGCGGTTGTTGATGCCGATCAAACCAGCGCCGATTTTCTCCGCGAGCGCGAACTCTGCGGCGTCGTGCGATTCGACCAGCGTCGCCATCCCAAGCTCGCGCGCGAGCGCCGCCAGCGAGCGCAGCTCGCCCTCTTTCAGCATCGCGGCGATCAGCAGAATACAATCCGCACCGGCCGCACGCGCCTCATAAACCTGGTACGGCTCGAAAATGAAATCCTTGCGCAGCAATGGAACATCCACGGCGGCGCGGACTGCGCGCAAATCGTCGAGCGTGCCCTTGAAATGCACGTCAGTCAGAACGGAAATCGCAGCGGCGCCGACGGCGACATACTCGCGCGCCACGTTCGCCGGATCGAGTCCCGGCATGATGTCGCCCTTGCTCGGTGAGGCGCGTTTGATCTCCGCGACTATTGCGGGACGCCGCGCGCGCAGCGCCGCGATCAAATCGCGCGGCTTGGGCGCGCGCCCCGCTTCCGCAACAATCGCCATCGGCGACACGACTGCGCGTCGCTCGCGCACTTCGACACGCTTGGCGGCGTAAATGTTGTCGAGTATCGAAGTCATTGTACTCCGTTGCTGGCGCGGCGGAGTTTGTCGAGGACTTCCAGGGCGCGCCTCGAGGCGATAATTTCGCGCGCCACACCGACGCCTTCTGTTAGCGAAGCGGCCTTGCCGCCGACGTAGATCGAGGCGCCGCCGTTGAGCGCGAGCACATCTTGCGCCGCGCCCGCGCCGCCATCAAGCGCGCCGCGCAGAACCCGCACGGCATCGTCGAGATCCTTGATTACCAACGTGCGATGGTCGCCACGCGCCATGCCGAGGCTTTCGGGCGTGATTTCATATTCGGTCATCTTTCCGTCGCGAAGTTCCGCCACACGAGTCGGACCGCTGATGGCGATTTCATCGATACCGTCGCCGCCATGCACGACCATCGCGCGCCGCGTTCCCAGCGCCTTGAGCGCATGCGCCATCGGCCGGATCAAATTCTCATCGGCGACGCCCAGCAGATGGAAGTGCGGACGCGCCGGGTTGCCGAGCGACCCCATCAAATTGAAGATAGTGCGGATTCGGAGCTCGCGTCTGAGCGGCGCGATCTTCTTGAACGCGGGATGATACGCCTGCGCGAAGATGTGACAGCATCCCGCCGCGTCGAGGCATCGCTTCAGCCCCTCAGGATCGCAATCGATCTTCACGCCCATCGCCTCGAGCACGTCGGCCGTTCCTACCGTGCCGCTGATCGCGCGATTGCCGTGCTTGGCGACCGGCACGCCCGCCGCGGCAGCGATCAGCGCTGCGCCGGTCGAGATGTTGAAGGTGCTCGCGCCGTCGCCGCCGGTGCCGCAGGTATCGAGCACTTCGCCGTCGCGAAGATTGAGCGGACGCGCCCTCGTCAGCATCGCGCGCACTGCGCCTGCCAGCTCGTCGGCCTCGGCGCCTTTGATTTTCAATGCAACGAGAAACGCGCCGACTACGGCGTCGTGCGCGCCGCCGTCCATAATCTCGCCGATCGCGAGTTCGGCCTCAGCGTCGGTGAGCGAGCGCCCGTCGATGAGCGCTTGCAGCGCGTCGTGAAGTCCGCTCATCGCGCAGTTCCGTTTTTCTCGAGGCTGTCGAGAAAGTTTTGCAACAGATGTTTGCCCTCGAAGGTCAGAATGGATTCGGGATGAAACTGCACGCCTTCGACCGCGTGCTGTTTATGTCGGAGGCCCATGATTTCGTTTTCTGCCGTGCGGGCGCTGACTTCCAGCGCCGGCGGAATCGACGCGGCGTCAACCAGCAACGAATGATAGCGCATCGCATCGAACGGGCTCGGAATTCCCGCGAAGATCGTTTTGCCGTCGTGGACTATCGGCGAGGTCTTGCCGTGCATCAGGCGACCCGCGCGCACGACCTTGCCGCCGAAGGCCTCGCCGATACATTGCAGGCCGAGGCATACGCCAAGAATCGGAACTTCGCCCGCCATCTCGCGCAGGAGGGTCAGCGAGATGCCGGCTTCAGTGGGGGTGCACGGTCCGGGCGAGATGACAATGGCGGTGGGATGAAGCGCGCGGATGCCGGCGACGTCGATGGCGTCGTTGCGCTTGACCGTCACGTCGGCGCCGAGCTCGCCGAGGTACTGTACGAGGTTGTAGGTAAACGAGTCGTAGTTATCGATCATCAGGACTCGAATGTTTTCGTTGTGCGCCATGCGACTCACCTCTTCGCCGCAACTTCGAATTCGCGCGCGGCCTGGAGCGCCCGCACCATCGCGCGAGCCTTGTTCACCGACTCATCGAATTCCGCGCCGGGGTCCGAGTCGGCGACGACGCCACCGCCGGCCTGGATGTAAACGCGATTGCCCTTTATGAGCAGCGTGCGCAGCGCGATCGCCGTGTCGGTGTTGCCGGTGTAACTGAAATAGCCGACGGCGCCGGCGTACACGCCACGCCGAACACTCTTCGAGCTCGTCGATAATTTCCATGGCGCGGATTTTCGGCGCGCCGGAGACGGTACCTTGCGGAAAGGTCGCCGCAAAAGCGTCGAACGCGTCGCATCCTTCGCGCAGCATGCCGGTGATGTTCGACACGATGTGCATGACGTGCGAATAGCGCTCGACGACCATCAGCTCGGTCACGTTCACCGAGCCAATTTCAGAGACGCGGCCAACGTCGTTGCGCCCGAGGTCGACGAGCATCACATGCTCCGCGCGTTCTTTGGGATCGGCAAGCAGCTCGGCTTCGAGTTCGCGATCCTCGGCTTCGGTCACGCCGCGCCGGCGAGTGCCCGCGATCGGCCTCAGCGTGATCTCGCGGCCCTCGACGCGCACCATCACCTCGGGCGAGGCGCCGACCAGCGTCTGCTCGCCGAGGCGCAGGTAGAACATGTACGGCGACGGGTTAATCGTGCGCAGGCTGCGGTAGATGTTGAACGGATGCGCAGTCAGAGGCGCCTCGAAGCGCTGCGACGGCACCACCTGGATAACGTCGCCGGCCGCGATGTATTCCTTCGCCGCGGAAACCATCGCCATGTAGCCTTCGCGCGTCATGTTCGAAGAGATAGACGCGTCGTTGATCGCGACGTTGCTCGCGCCTTCGAGAGACGGCGGCACGGCGGGACGTTTGAGTCGTTCGATGATCTCGTCGATCTTAACGCGCGCACTTTGGTAGGCCATTTTGGTCGAGGCGAACTCCTCGATCGGCACGTTGGCGATAATTTTGAGCGTCTGGCGAACGTTGTCGAAACAAAGCACCGTGTCGGTGAACATCAGGTGGAAATCGGGCGTGCCGAGGTCGTCAACCGCGGTCTCGGGAATCTTCTCGAAGCATCGCACGATGTCGTAAGCGAGAAATCCGACGGCGCCGCCGAAGAAGCGCGGCAGGTTGGGCAGCTCGGGCGAGCGGAAGCGCTTGACCTCGGCGCGCAATTCTTCGAACGAGTTGGCGGCGGAGCGAACCTCGACGCCGCGGCCGGGGCGGACGATGTCCATGCGGTTCTTGCGCGCGCGCATCACGAGGAAAGGATCGGAGCCGAGGAAAGTGTAGCGGCCCCATTTCTCGCCGCCGCGGACGCTTTCGAGCAGGAAGGCGTAGTCGCCGCGCGCGATTTTGAGAAAGGCGGAGACAGGAGTCTCGAGGTCCGCGGCGACCTCCTCGAAGACCGGGATGAGGTTGAATCCCTTCGCCGCCAGTTGATCGAATTCGTTTTCGCTCGGTTGCAACATCTCGTTTCCTCTCTCTTACTTCCGACTCCACCGCTCGCCAAAAAGAAAAGGGCCGCAGGTTCTGCCTGCGGCCCTATTGGGAAATCGGTTTTGCGATGAATTACAAAGCCGGCGCGCAGGCGGGTGCATCGAGGTGCCAACGCCACCATCCCGCGCAAACATTTCGGCCCGTGAGGTCCATCTTGGGTTAATGATCCATGCGAGGCGGGCGATTGTCAACCGGGTGTGTTGACGGAATGAATTTCCATTGCATCGACGGAATAAATTCCGTCCTACTAGTGCGAAGTCGTGTAGGCCTGCTTGTATTGCTCGCGGAGGCGGTCTTGCGCGGCGGTCGCTTCGTCGGCGCTGGCGTAGGGGCCGATGCGGACGCGGTACCAGGTCTCGCCGTTAAGCGCGACTTTCGTTTCCTGCGCGTTGTAGCCGAGCGCCTTCAGCCGCGAGACCATCTCGTCCGCCCCGCTCTTGTCCATCACGGCTTCTATCTGAATGTTGTACGGCTTCGCGCCGGGAGGAAGAGCGCGCGGCGGCGCTGCGGGAGCCGAGGCAGTGTCAGAATCGTCATCGGTATCTTCGTCAGATGAAGGCGGACTGACCGCGGGCGCTTCGGGCGGTTTCATGCGCGCGACGGTGGCAGGCGACGTGCGCGCAGCTGGGGGTACCTCGCCGATGGCGGGCTCGCTCGGTCTGACCGGCGCGGGCGGCGGAACTGACGCAGACTCAGCCGATGGTGAAGCGACCGCCGCGGAAGACATCTCGGATACGGGCGGGGGCTTTTCGGGTGGATTCGGCAGCGGGTAGACCGACGAGATTTGATTCAGGTCGGGTTGGTTCTGCCGGGCCATCTCGTAGCCCCCGACCAATCCCAGCAAGAACACCGCGCCCGACAGCCCGACCAGGCCGAGCAAAATTAGAAAGCCGCCGCCCGCCTTGATTTCGAATCGCATCCCGCCCTCACATCCGCTCTGGAGCGCTCACGCCGAGCAACTCGAGTCCGCCCGCAATCGCATCTCTAAGAATCCGCGCCATGTACATCCGCGCCAAACTGAGCTCGCGATCCGGTCCGATTATACGATTCGCGGGCTTGTTGTAGTAGCGATGGAACTCACCCGCCAGGTCGAGCAGATAGAAGGGAATCCGATGGGGTTCGAGCGCCTCGGCCGCCGCGGACATGACGTCGGGGAGCGCAATCGCACGCTTGGCGAGATAGAGTTCCTCGGCCCCGAGCAGATTTAGATCGATCGCCGACGTGTCCGCGGGCAACGCCAGCTCTTTCGCCGCGCCCTCGCGAAAAATGCTCGCCAGGCGCGCGTGCGCGTACTGCACGTAGAAGACGGGATTCTCGGGTGCCTGCTTCTTTGCCAGCTCGAGATCGAAATCGAGCTGGCTGTCGGACTTGCGGAACAGAAAGAAAAATCGCACAACGTCGGCGCCGACCTCGTCGATCAACTCGTCGAGCGTGACGTAGGTCGCCTTGCGCGTGGACATTTTAACTTTTTCACCAGCGCGCGTGAGCGTGACGAACTGGTAAATGATCGCACGGAATGGAGTGATGTCGTAGCCGAGCGCCTTGACGGCGGCGACGACCTCCTGGTGCTCGGCGATGTGATCGGCGCCGAAGACGCCTACGATCAGATCAAAACCGCGCTTGAGCTTCTCGATGTGGTAGGCGATGTCGGGCGTGCGATATGTCGGCTGCTTGTCGGCATCGGAGCGCACCAGCACGGCGTCCTTGGGAAGTCCGAGCGGCTCGCCCCGCAGCCAGATCGCGCCGTCCATTTCGACGGTGAGACCGGCGTCGTGCAGCGCCTTCAAGACCGCGTCGACCTTTCCCGAATTGAAGAGATCGAGCTCATTGGTGAAGACGTCGAAGCGGATTCCAAGCCGCGTACAGGTCTGGTTGATGTCGGCGAAGATGGCTTTCACAGCCACCGAGCGGAATATCTCGAGATCGGTGACGGATACCAGCGAATCGCTCCGCTCCGCTTTCAGAGCGCGCGCGATATCGACGATGTACTCGCCCTGGTAGCCATCCTCGGGCATCACCGCGTCGATGCCGTGCGCTTGCAGATAGCGCACGCGGACCGACTCACCGAGCAACTTCATCTGGCGGCCGCCGTCGTTGAAATAATACTCGCGCGTCACGTCGAAGCCGGCCGCTTCGTGCAGGCGCGCGATCGTATCGCCGAGCACGGCGTTGCGGCCATGGCCGACGGTGACCGGACCGGTGGGATTCGCGGAGAGAAACTCAACCTGGACTTTCTTCCCGGCGCCCGGACGCAGCTCCCACGCCGCTGGTTTCCAGAACGCGCGGCCCGCGCTCGCAGCCCGACGCATCTCGGAATGCCAATAGGCGGGAGCCATTTTGAAATTGATAAAGCCCGGACCGGCGACTGAAACCTCGCTAACTTCCGCCGGCAGCGTGACGTGCGACTTGATTATCGCCGCGATCGCTCGCGGCGCTTTGCGTTCGGGTTTTGCAAGAGTCAGCGCGACGTTCGAGGCAACGTCACCGTGAGCGGAGTCGCGCGGCGCTTCGATTCCGATCGAGGCAATTTCGGTGGTCAACTGACCCGCGGCGCGCGCCCGCCCGATTGCGTCGCGAAGGATGGAGACGATCAGTTCTTTCATCGTTGAAGCCGTAGGTGCGTGCCGCAATCGTGTCAGATAGACGCGGTCATGTTAAGGCGGGGTGACGCTCAGCGCGGGAGTTAGTCACTTTATTGAATGTGAAACCCGCCAGGGTTTCACGCTTCCTTGGGCAGGGGTGACCCCTGCACCCAGTAAGAGGAAAAGAGGCTTAGTCCTTTTTCCTGGTCCACGCGGGGTCGCTGTTGAGAGTTGGGTAGCCGGATCCTAACTGAATCAGGACGCCGTGCGAGGAGCGCGGCGAGATGAACGACTCGAAACTGGTTGGCGACCATTCGTGCTCGTCAACGATGCGCACGCCCTGCTCTTTCAGCTCGGCGGTTTTGCCTTTGCAGTCCGGCACGTTGAACGTCAGATGATGCATCCCCTCGCCGCGCTTTTCGAGAAACTTGTGCAGGAACGAATTCGCGCCGAGCGGCTCCAGCAGCTCGATTGACAACCCGCTGAGATCGAGCGCGGCGAGCTTGTAGCCGGCCGCTTCGTTGGCGGCCTCGAATACAAAGCTGGCGCCGAGGACGCCTTCGAAGAACTTGCGCGCCTCGGCGACGCTCTTAACCGCGATTCCGATGTGATCGAGTTTGCCGATTGGTGAATTTGCCATCGCTCCCTTCTCACTGTCTCCAGATCGATTGACGTGAAGTCGAATATGATCGAATAGAGATAGCTATGCCAGCGACGCAATGGAAAATACCGCCGCTCATCAAGGCCTACGAGGCGCTCGGCGCGATTGGCGACGGCCGCGTGCGAATCGAAGACGACCGGCGCGCGACCGTGACCTCGTCGGACGGGTCGAAGAAATACGAAGTTGAGATGTCGGCGGACGGGCGCGAGATCGCGTCCAATGACAACGCGTCTTACTGGCAGGGTTACGTCGGCTATCCCGCGATCGCGGTGCTGATCGCGCGCGGACTTTATCGTCCGCCGGCAAACGTCACTGACGCGCTGGCGGGAGTGGCGTGGAAGGAACTCAATCGCAAGTACAAAAACGACTTGGCGAAGACGATCGCGGATGTCGATCAGGAGCTGGAGCAAGGCGGGCACGATCCCGACGCGGTGAGATCGGAAGCTGAGGCCGTACTGACTTTTCTTCGCGCGCTGAAACCCGTGCGCGGCAAGCGCAGCCGCCCGCCGGCGGAGAAGCCCGCCGTCAAGCTTCGCTAGCTACAGGTACCGCTCACAGACACGTTGTACGACTGGACGATTAAGAAATCGCGCATGGTGAGTTCCGTCGTCACTCCCGAGACTCTGCCGGTGGCGCAGTTGCTCAGCAGGTTGGCGAGCGCGGTCTGCGTCAGCCCTTGCGGGGCAATGAGATGAAGGTAGCCGAGGTCGCTGGCGCTCGCGCTGATTGGATTGCCGGGACCGCCCTTGTCGGAGATCGTGCTCGTTTGAATGAAGACGCATCCGCAGGTCTGCGCGCATCCCGCAAGCATCGCGGCAAGGGCGATCGATTGGAGCAGTTTCATCGCAGCGATGGTAGTGCGCATCGCGAAATTGAGTCAATCGAGCGCGCGCGAATGCTGTTGCGCGATCAAGCAAGATGCTAGCGTGGCGAAATTCGCGGTGGGACGGGGGCTTCGATGGCGAACGGGACTGGCGGCTCGATCACATCTTTCTTCACGATATGGACAGAGCCGCGCGCGACGATTCGGCGCATCGTCGATACCGAGCCGACGCGCCACGTAATCGCGCTCGCGGCGATCGGGCCCGCGATTGGCGCGCTGGCGCGTCAGTGGTCGAAGGCGCTGGACAGCAACGCCCATCTGTCGGTGCTATGGCCGATAGAGGTCGCACTCACCGTCGTATTCGCGGCGGCCCTTGGCGTTATCTCTCTGTACATTTCCGGCGTGATTTTGAGATGGTCGGGAGGCCTGCTGGGCGGCGTCGCGAGCCGAGTCGAAGTGCGCGCGGCGATTGCCTGGTCGCAAGTGCCTGCAATCGCCGGTGAGATCGTGCTGCTGATCGCCGTCCTGAGCGGTATTCCGATACCGCATGCGACGCCGGGATCGATACTGGAAATCGATCCCGCGTTTTACAAGGTTGCCGTCGTTGAAGGGGTGCTCAGCCTCTGGGGAGGAATCGTCGCGCTGTACTGTCTTGCCGAGGTACATCGATTCTCGGCGTGGCGCGCGCTTTGTACGACCCTGATCCCGGCGTTGATCGCGATGATCGTCCTGGGATTCGGCGTCTTTGTAGTCTACTCACTAATCGGACATCACTGATCGATCAGTCCACGTGTAACCGCGCTGCCAGCCGCGAGAAGCGAAGGCGCTCGTCCTGGTTGCGCACCGCCTGCTGCAACGCGCCCTTCGTCCCGACCAGCACGCATACACGCTCGGCGCGCGTGATCGCCGTATAGAGCAGATTGCGGCGCAGCATCAGGTAGTGGCTCGAATGTATCGGCATCACGATCGCGGGATACTGGCTGCCCTGGCTCTTGTGCACCGAGATGGCGTAGGCGAGCGCGAGTTCGTCGAGCTCCGACAGATCGTATTCGGCGTGCGTCTCCTCGAACACGACGCTGAGGCGCGCCTTATCGGTGTCGATCGCGAGAATCCTCCCGATCGAGCCGTTGAAGACGCCCTTGTCGTAATTGTTGCGCAACTGGATGACGCGATCCCCCTCTCGAAACGTCCGGTCGCCAGAGCGGATTTCGCGGCCTACTGGATTCAGCAAAGCTTGCAACTCGCGATTTAGAATGTGCGTGCCGAGCGGGCCGCGATTCATCGGGGTCAGCACTTGGATATCGCGCGGATCGTTGATGCCGAAGCGTCCAATCAGGCGCTGCTGCAAGAGCTGCTTGATCGTCGCGAGCACGTCCTCGGCGGCGTTGCGCTCGAAGAAGAAGAAGTCGCCTTCGGCGTCGTTGGAGAGTTGCGGGAACTCGCCGCGATTCAGGCGATGAGCGTTGGCGACGATCAAGCTGCGGCGCGCCTGCCGGTAAACCTCCTTCAACTGCACCACCGGCACGAAGCCGGACGCGATCACGTCCTTGAGCACACTGCCGGGACCGACCGACGGCAGTTGATCGCGATCGCCGACCAGCAACAGCGAGCAGTTCGGCATCAGCGCGGACAGCAGGCTGGAGGCGAGCTCGACATCCATCATCGAGGCCTCGTCGATGATCAGATAATTGGTGCGGAGCGGAAAATTCTTGCCGCGGATGAATCCGCCGCTCTGCGGATCGTATTCGAGCAGTCGGTGAATCGTCTGCGCATCGCGGCCCGCGGCGTCCTGGAGCCGGCGAGCGGCGCGTCCGGTCGGCGCGGCGAGCGTGGGCTTCAAACCAACGTCGGCGAGCGCGACCAGCAGCGAGCGCAGCAAAGTCGTCTTGCCAGTGCCGGGACCGCCGGTGATTACAGTGACGCAGCTCGCCAGCGCGCATCGCAGCGCGCTCTTTTGTTCGGCTGAAAGCTCCAGTTCAGACGATTTGATCGCGGCCGTGACCGCGCGATCGATCAGCTCTTTGTTCATCGCGCGGCCCGCGCTCAATTCCGCGATTCGCGCGGCGACGTTCACTTCCGCCTCGTGCAGGCGCGCGAGGTAAATCGCGATGTGGTCGTCCGCTTCTTCCGCGATCACCTCGCCGCCGGCGGCGAGCTCGTTGACGGCGTCGTGCGCGAGGTCAGGGTCCATCTCGAGTGCGGTGCGGAACTGCCCTTCGAGATACTCGAACGGCGAATAGACGTGACCCTCGTCGGACATGCGTTCGAGGATGTAGAGGACGGCGGCGCGCGCGCGCTGGATCGAGTTGCGCGGGATACCGAGTTTCTCCGCGATGGCGTCGGCGGTGCGAAAGCCGATGCCGTGAATCGTGTGTGCGAGCACGTACGGGTCACGCTTGACAACGTCGAGCGCGTCCTTGCCGTAGAACTTGTGGATGCGCCGTGCGTGCGTCGCCGCCAGTCCGTGGCCGCGCAGAAAGACGGTCAGCTCGCGCAGGCCCGACGCGTCGCGCCAGGTCGTCGCGATCAGGCGCGCAACCGCGGCGCTGATGCCTGAGACCTCGCGCATGCGTTCGGGCGCGTTGTCGAGCACTTCGCCGAGCGTGTCGCCGAAATGCTCCGAGATTCGCCGCGCGAGCCTTGGGCCGATACCTTTTATTTCGGAAGCGAGGTAGCGCTCTATCGCTACGGCGCCGGCGGCCGCAGCGTTTCGAAATCGACTACGTGGAACTGCTCGCCATAGGTCTTGTGCTGCTCGAAGCCGCCGAGCGCTCGAATGGTCGAACCGACTTCGAGACCGGCTAGATTGCCGACGACGGTGACGCGGCGGAAGTCGCCATGCTCCTGAGGCACGACTACGATGGCGACCGAGTAGCCGCTCTTGTCGTTGACGAACAAGACTTGGTCGAGGATGCCTTCGAGCGTCTCGTTCGCTTGAACCGCTTGTGCCACGGCAAGAGGATTACGTGCCGCGAGCCCCGCGTCCAGTTGATGGGGACGCGAGCATCAACAGGCGCGCTTGCGATCGTCGAGAACTCCGTCGATTAGGTCGAGAGCGACGTCGGTGTCGCCCTCGGCGGCACGCATTTTAAGACAGCATATAAGCGTCTTCCTGGCGAAAATGAGGAGCAGGGCTGCCGAAATTGCGACTGGTCGGTTCGACGAAGGGTGTAAAGTCATACCACATGTTGTGGTTCAATGATGCGCACGACCATCGGTAGCTTCGTTCCGTCAAATTTCGTGGTTCGAAAATAATCTTGCCGAGGCGTCGGGCGAGCGCGGAATATTTTTGGGTTGACCATGCTGAATGACGTAGCACGTTTCGCGCGCGGCCGTCAGGCTGAACAGTTCATCCCTGAACTCGGATAGCAGATTCCGGCGAGCGGTGGCTTATCGCAGATGTGGAGAACGAACCTTGGATCACCGACGCAGGCACTTGTCGCGCAAGGTTTGACAATATGTCGCGTATCGCGCTACATTCAAATCATCCGTGATTAAGAGCTTCCGCCACAAGGGACTCAAGGAACTCTTCGAAACGGGTGGCAGCGCCGCAATCCCGCCCCAACTCAGGAGACGCTGCGCGACGATGTTGGAAGTAATCGATGAAGCCGAAAATCTGATCGACTTGTCCGGTCCAGGCTACAGAACTCATCCGCTGAACACGAATCCGCAACGCTATGCGATGGCAGTCAATGGACCGTGGCGCATCACCTTCGAATTCGACAATGGCAGCGCTCTTAGAATCGATCTAGAGCAATACCATTGACGTATCCAAACCCATTGTTACAAATCAGATGAGGATGGGAGTTCGGCTATGACTCAGGAATATCCGGTCGATCGCGCGAAGGTAGAAGCCCGGAAACCAATCCATCCCGGCGTCATCTTCGCCGAAGATGTGATGCCCGAACTGCGGCGCAATCGGACTATCGGTGAAATCGCTACGTTGCTCGGCATCAGCAGACAGACGTTGCATCGAGTGATGGCCGGAGAGATGGCGATCAGCGCTGATATGGCGGCGCGTCTGGGCAAGCTCTGTGGCAACGGTCCGGGAATCTGGATCAGGCTGCAGGGGCGTTACGATACCTGGGAAGCAACGCGTCGGCTACGCAAAGAACTGAAGAAGATTCCGACGCTCGCATAAGAGACCCGACAATCCGGCATGGATCGAACCGGCGCGGTTGCCGTATTCCTGAGCCGCGGGCAGGGCCGCCCGCGCCACTGAGGTTGTGATTGCCGGCGGTCGAATCAAACTTCGATGGTTTCCCAGTGGCCGGTTTGGAAGCGCCAGACTTTTACTGTCGAGCGGACGATGTAGTCGGCCAGCAGGGACCACCAGATGTAGTTGATGCTGCCGCCGTGATACCAAATCAGAATTGTCAGGAAGAGGCGCATTCCGTAGAAGCCTGCCAGCGAGCCGTAGAGCGGGAACTGCGAGTCGCCCGCGCCGCGCAGTGCGCCGGTGATTGTCCAATCTATTGCCATCAGCGGCTGCGCGGCGGCGAGTGCGTACATGAACTGCACGGTGTACTCGATGACCGTTTTGTCGTCGATGAAGAGCGCCGCAATCCAGTGAGCGAAGACGATAAACAGCAGGCCCATCGCGGTCATCAGCACTATCGACATCCTCGTCGCTTCCCATCCCGCTTTGCGCGAGAAGACCGGGTCGCGCGCACCGAGACCCTGGCCGACGAGCGTGGCGGAGGCCGATGAGAATCCGAAGCCGGGCAGGAATGACAGCGCGAGGATTCGGACACCGATGAAATACGCGGCGATTTCCTTGGCGCCGTAACGCGCGATGAATCCGACATAGGCGACGAAGCCGAACTGGATCAGCAACTGCTCGATGGCGGCGGGATTGCCGACGCTGAGAATCCGGCGGCCGAGGCCGAAGTCGGGCCACAGGCCTTTCCATCGGAAGTTGAGGACCATGCCGGGAATCGACAAGGCGTAGAAAAACAGGATCCCGCCGAACGCGATCGCGATTAAGGTCGCGATCGCCGAGCCGTCAACGCCGAGCGCGGGAAATCCGAGCTTGCCGAAGATGAGCACGTAGTTGAGGAAGATTGCGAGCACGTCGATGATGCCGCCGATCCACAGCGGCGTGCGCGTGTCGCCGGCGCCGCGCAGCGCCGACGCGCACATCAGGAAGATGCCCTGGAACGGCTCCGACAGCATCACGACTTGTAGGTATCGAGCGCCCATGTCGGCCATCTGGCCGTGGACCTGGAACAGTTCGAGCAGCGGATGCGCGAAAATGATTACGGGGATCGCGATGATGGTCGAAACCAATACGCCGAAGACCACCGACTGCTTGAGCACTTCCTCGGCGCTGTCGCGATCGTTCGCACCGACGTAACGCGCGACCAGCGCAATCGTGCCGGTGCCGACGGCTGCGATGCCCGCGCGCACCGCACCGAGGATTTGCGTGGCGAGTCCGACCGCGCCGACCGCGTCCGCGCCGAGCCGCCCGACCATCAGCATCGAGGAGAGGCCGAGAATCGAATCGAGGCCGAACGAAAGGATCACCGGCCACGCGAGCGCCCACACCTCGAAGCGCATCCGCGAGATCGGCGGCAGGGTCATCGCGACCCCGCCCCGCGCACCAACGTCGGGGGCCGCTTCGAGAAACTCGGACATGATTGAGATCAGTTACGCCAGCACGAGGCGTGATAGTCAATGGACTGCGCGCGCGCACGCTCATGAAGATCGTGCGGGCGCGGGAAATCCGCTACTATGCCGTGCACGAAGCCGGTGGAGATGAGGCAGGCAGGTTCAGCCACGATAGAATCGGCGCCGCGAGCGGAACCTTCGCGCCGGGAGCTGTGGTCGCGCCGGCCGGTACAAATCTTCGCCGCGATCTTCGGCGTCGCGGCAGTCATCTACTCGTATCGGCTTGGCGCGGACGCGCTCGGCGCGAGCGAGGCGTTCAGCGCATGGTCGGCGGCGAAGCCGGGAATCGGCGCGATTGCGCGCACGCCGATACTGTACGAGCCGGGAAAATTTCTTTTCTACTACGGCGCGCTTCATTACTACACGCGGATTTTCGGGTTGAGCGAAGTCTCGTTGCGCTCGATGTCGGTAGTCCTTTCGATTGCGACGCTCGCGCTGGTGTTCGCGCTCGGCTGCGAAATGTTCGACGACAATACGGCGCTCGCCGCGGCCGCGATCTGGGCATTCAACCCGTTCGCGGTGGTGTTCGCGCACACGGCGCGAATGTACCCGATGATCCTGATGCTGGCGCTCGCGCAACTCCTGATGTTGTGGCGAATCCGCAGGCGGCCGAACGCAAGCCTCGCCGTGTTGTGCGGTGTCGTCGGCGCCGCGCTGCTCTACACCCACATGGGCGGGATTCTGTTCATCGGAGCGGCGCTGGCAATGCTCGTCCGCGATTACATCCGCGGGCGGCGAAATCCGATGCCGTGGCTGGCGATGGCAGTGACGCTGGTGCTGTTCGTGCCGTACGTGCCGGTGCTTCGCGCGCAGAGCGAGACGATGATCTCGGGCCATTGGCTCGATTGGATCGGCACTCAGTATGAATATCCACTCTGGATCAAAGTGGCGTCGGTGCTCGGAGCCGCCGCGGTCTGCGCCTGGTTTGTATTCGGTGCAAGCCCGGAATTGGATCGCGACGACAGACTCCGCTGGGTTGCCGCCTGGACGATCCTGCCGGGACTCGTGCTCGCTGCGGGCTCGATCGCGATTCGCCCGGCATTCAATCTGCGGTACATCGCGCCGTCGCTCGCCACGGCCGCATTGCTGATCGCAGCCGGAGTCGCGCAGGTGAGCGTGAAATGGCGGAATCTCACGGCGGCAGGATTCGCGCTGGTGTGCTTGATCATGCTGCCGTTCGATCGAACCAGAGCGCAGCCGTGGCGAGAGATTGCCGCGCAAGTGGCGACAGAAGGTGGAGCGGCTGATCCGGTTTTCTTTGAAGCGGGGTTCGTGTCGAACGACAACGCGCCGAACGTTCCGAACGGCGGATTTCCATTCGGCTTCTACTCGATTCCGTTCGATTACTACTTCAAGGGCGCCAATCCGCGAATAGCTATTCCGGGATTCGATAGTGCGGCTGCGCGAACGACTATTGAGGAACGGGTGTCATCGGCGGGCGGCGGATGGCTTGTCAGTTGGAAGGAAGGCGATGCGATAAACTCCGAGCTGCCTGATTCGAAGCGGTTCAAGACCGTCGAGAAGTACAGCAGCGACCGCCTGGCGTTTTACCGGATCACGCCGGCGCACAAATGAGATGGACAAAGAAAGGCGGGCACGGCGGCCCGCCCCACTACATATACAAAATATACAAATACAAAGCGCTGCAACTGCTGGTCGCGTTGCGCGGAGATTACGCGGCTTGCGAGGTTTGCGGTATCGCCATCGAGCCTGCGCCTACCCGGATCGGGAGAATCACGAGACTGTAGCCGTAGAGCTGCAGCCAGTTCTGGATTTCGACTGAGGTGTGATTGTGCAGGAAGCGGCCGATAAACCCTTCGACCTCGTCGGAGAAGATGAGCTTGCCGGCGAAGAACACGACGTGCGGAAATTCGTGCGCGACCTCCAGGCATAGACGCCGCAGCTCGACGACCACGTCGGGCGCCAAACCGGCGCGCAATTCGGGATGCATCCCCAGGTCGGCGGCGAACTGGCAATATTCGTTAAGGTCCTCGGACATTCGCGTCTCGAGCTCGTGCACTTCTTCGGGACCCTTAAGCAGCGCCGCATCGACTTCACCGACTCCGATGAAAACGACGTTGCGGAATTCGTCCTTGAACAACTGTGTGACCGCGATTAGCGTCGCCAGGCCGAGGCCGTTGAATCCGCTGACCAGGATGGCAGCTGTCGGCGCGTCGGGATCTCGCTTGGCGGGCTCGAGCTTCTTGACCGCATACAGTTTCGGCAGGATGTCGGCCTCAAGCTGCTCGATTGCCTTCGAGACCCGCTCGTAGTGATGCCGCACCGTGTAACACACCGCGATCAATCCGCCCGTGATAACGACGGTCACCCATCCGCCGTCGTGGAACTTGAGCGTGAGCGTGATCACCAGGATCGTCGCCGTGAAGATTGTGCCGACGCCGTTGATGCTCATCTTGCGGAGCCATCGCTTTTCGTTCTTGCGCTCGATCCACCAATGCGTAGTCATCCCGAGCTGCGAGAGCGTGAACGTCACGAAGACGTTGATCGCATACAGGACGACCAGCAGGTCGACCTTCGCCTCGGTGCCGATGAGCAGCAGGATTGCGGCGAGCCCGATGGTGATGACGCCGTCCTGCGT
Organism: uncultured delta proteobacterium; assembly: GCA_963711565.1. Lineage (GTDB taxonomy): Bacteria > Desulfobacterota > Binatia > Binatales > Binataceae > Binatus. Next base: position 1,450,807 of record CAVQEQ010000004.1, read on the forward strand.
CACTAGCCGTGCGCTCAGGTTTGCGAACCGCCTCGGCAGCCATCGGTCGGTCGCCATCGTAGCGAGCACGCGCGGTCCGTCGACGAACCCGGTCTGCGCGGCGACGAACAGCAGCGCGCCCTCGGTCAGCAGCGCGAAGGTGATTATCAACGGCCCGATCTGCCATCCGAACAGATGCCAGTTGGTCGCAAGCCGCTCGAACATGACGGCATTGAGTGTCTTGCCGGGCTCGGCGTCAACGTTGAGCAGCAGATAGCCGAGTAGAATTCCGCCCGCGAGGAAAGCGAGCGACACCGCCATGTACATCATCGTGCGCTTGCCGGTCTCGGCGCGCGGCTCGCGCAGAATCGGCAGGCCGTTGCTCACTGCCTCGATTCCCGTGTAGGTGCCACCGCCAAGGCTGTAGGCGCGGAAGAAAATCACCGCGAGCGCGAGCATCCCAATACTGTTCGAGCTGGCGTGGACCTCGCGCACAGCGTGTCCGACGATTGTCGGCAACTCCGGCGCGCGGCTCAGGATCGCGTAGCCGACCAGCCACACATGCATCACGATGAACGCGATGAAGATCGGCAGGAGCGACAGCACCGATTCCTTCACTCCGCGCAGGTTCATCAGGACCATCAGCACGACGACCAAAATGCACAGCCAGAACTTGTAGGGCAGCCATGAGACGGGCAGGAAGCTGAAGATGGCGTCGGCGCCGCTGGCGATTGAAATCGCAATGGTCAGCACGTAGTCCACGACCAGCGCCGAGCCGGAGATCAGGCCGAAATATTTGCCGAGCAATTTGGTCGCGACCAGGTAGCCGCCGCCGCCCGTCGGGAACAGATCGATCGTCTGCGAGTATGATGCGGAAATAATAAAGACGGTCAGCGCCATCAGCATCGCGAGGAACACGGCGAGGTACTGATGATGTCCGAGCGCGAGGAAGGCTTCCTCGGGACCATAGCAGGAGGAGCTCAGGCCGTCGGAGCCCAGGCCCACCCAGGCGAGAAACGCGATCAAAGACAGGCTATGGAAGATTTCGGGATCGCGAACGTCGCGCGGCGGTCCTATCAGGACGTCGCTAATAGTGCGCTTGCCCGACTTCGCGCTGCTCGAGCTAGTGGTTTTCGAGCCGATGATTGGTGCTGCCATTCGAGTGTGCGACGGTCCGCTCTTGCAATTTGCAAATCTACGGGAAAATCAAAGATTGCGCAAAGCAATGCGGCGCAGTCGTCGCAGGTCGTCTCACACTGTGTAGACGGCGCGCGGCAATCCGAGCTGATAGCGCGTCGCGTCGATCAGGTTCTGCATCAGCGCGACCACGGTCATCGGACCGGTGCCACCGGGATTGAGCGTGATCCACCCCGCGACTTCTTTCACGGCTTCGAAATCGACATCGCCAACGAACTGGCCGGGGCCGACTCGGCGGAAGCCCACGTCAATCACGCATGCGCCAGGCTTCACCATATCGGACGTGATGAGGTACGGGCGGCCGGTGTCGGCGCCGACGCATGGGATGAGGATGTCAGCCTCGCGGCAAATCGCGGCGAGACTGCGCGTGTGGCGATGGCACCACGTAATCGTCGCGTTGCGCAGTCGTCCGCCAAGTATCAGCGCGGTCGGCTTGCCCGCGATATCGCTGCGCCCGATGACGACGGTGCGCGCTCCGTCAACGGGCACCTTGTAGTAGTCGAGCAACGTGAGCACGCCGCGCGGAGTGCATGGGATAAAGCGTCCCCACCGGCCGCGATAAAAGCCTCCGACGCTGGCCGAGCTGACGGCGTCGAGATCTTTTTCAGGCACGATCGCATCGAACAGACGGAAGCGATCGACGGAATCGGGGATCGGCAACTGCAGCAGGATCGCGTTGACGCGCGCGTCGGCGTTGAGCTCCTCGATCAGGGCCAGCAACGCGTTAGTGCTCGCGTCCGCGGACTTCATTCGCACTGTACGGCTGTCGCATCCAAGCTCGGCCGCCACCCGCTGTTTGTTCTTGACGTATTGCCGCGACGCGGGATCGTCGCCGACCAGGATCGCCGCCAGCGACGGCGTGCATCCGAACTTGCTCTTGAGCTCGTCAACGTTGGCGCGCAATTCCGGCATCAGATGCGCGCTGAGCGCCCGGCCATCCATGATGATTGCAGCCATCGGGTACGATTCGATTATAGCACCGGTATGCGCCGAGCAAGGCGCTGTGGACAGAAGTCGGCGCTTGTTGGCAGATCACGCGGGGTCGTCTCGTTCGACTGGAAGGGGTCTGTTAGAATTTTGCCGCTGATGAATGCGCCCAAGCGCACTGTTCTGTTCGACCTTCACCAAAAACTCGGCGCGCGGATGACGGTTTTCGGTGGTTTCGAGATGCCCGTCAGTTACAGCGGGATTATCGAGGAGCATCTTGCGGTCCGCAATTCGGCGGGAATTTTCGATCTGAGTCACATGGGCGAGTTTGAAATCAGCGGGCCGCACGCGCTTGCGACGATCGAGCGCGCGTTCACCAATTCCGCGGCGCGGCTGAAGCTCGGGCAGGCGCAGTACACGATTATGTGCGCGGAGGACGGCGGCACGCTCGACGACCTGATCGTGTATCGGCTCGAATCGGAGCGCTACATGCTCTGCGTCAACGCGTCCAATATCGACGCGGACCGCGAATGGATCGTCGAGCTCAACGGTGGACGCGCGAAGTTCGAGGACGTGAGCGACGCGACCGCGCTGATCGCGGTGCAGGGGCCGGTGGCCGTCGCGATACTGGCGATTCTCGCGGATTTCCCGATCGCCGACGTCCCGCGTTTCGGAATCGCCGGCGGACAAGTCGCCGGCATCACCTGCCTGGCTGCGCGAACCGGCTATACCGGCGAAGACGGCTTCGAACTATTCGTGGACAACGACGGCGCGCGGCAATTGTTTGAGGCGATCCTCGACGCCGGCGCGGCGGCCAATGCCAAGCCGGTCGGGCTGGGTGCACGCGACACGTTGCGGCTCGAAGCGGGACTTCCGCTTTACGGTCACGAACTCGATCGCAATTCGTCGCCGCTAGAAGCGGGCCTGAGCACGTTCGTAAAGCTCGGTCGCGACTTCGTCGGCAGCGCGGCACTCACGACGCAACGGGACATGGGCCTGAAGAAAAAATTGATCGGACTGCAGACTGACGACGGCAGGATGGTCGCGCGCCAGGGCTACCGCGTCTTTCGAAACGGCGACGAGGCCGGCGTCATCACGAGCGGGACGTTCGCGCCGTCGATTCAACGACCGATCGCGATGGCGTATCTGAACATCGCGGGCAAAAATCCACCGGCCGTCGGCGAGCCGCTCGAAGTTGAAATTCGCGAGCGCAAAACTCGCGCGACAATCGTGCGGCGCCCGTTCTATCGGCACGGCGAAGACCATGCGGCATCAACTGCGAGCGTATGATTGAATGAGGACAAACTGATTCCATGAGATTCATGCCACATACCGACGGCGACGTCGCGGCGATGCTCGAAACGATCGGCGCGAAGCATCTCGACGATCTGATAGCGCACGTGCCGGCGAACTTGCGCGCAAGTGCGGCGATCGATCTCGACCCGGGGTGCAGCGAAGCGGATGTCGTTCGCGAGATTTCGGCGCTGGCGGCGCGCAATACTGGCGCGTCGGGGTTCACGAGCTTCCTGGGCGCCGGCTACTATCGACATTTTGTGCCTGCCGCGGTGCGCGCCGTGATCGCGCGCGCGGAGTTCGCGACCAGCTACACGCCGTACCAGGCCGAGGCGAGCCAGGGGACCACGCAGGCAATTTTCGAATTTCAGACATTGATCACCCAGCTCACCGCGATGGAAGTCGCCAACGCCAGTATGTACGACGGCGCGTCGGCTGCCGCCGAGGCGGTCCTGATGGCGCGACGGGTGATGCCGAAACGCCCGGTCGTCGCGCTGTCACGAGCGCTGTGGCCGGACTATCGCGCGACCATCCGCACCTACCTGAGCGCGCTCAAAGGAATCGAGATCGTCGAAGTACCATTTGATGATACGACCGGCGCGACCGATGCCGCCGCGCTCGATCGTATCGCCAACGATCGGCTGCTTTGCACGGTTACCGGCTATCCCAACGCGTTGGGCGTCATCGAGCCTCTTGCCTCTATTACTGAAAAAACGCATCGCGCAGGCGCTCTCGCGATTTCCGCGACTGCCGAGGGAATCGCGCTGGGACTGCTGCGCGCGCCCGGCGAACTGGGCGTCGATATCGCAGTCGGCGAAGGTCAAAGTTTCGGGCTGCCGCTGCAATTCGGCGGACCCGGCGTCGGCTTCATGGCCGCACGAACGACTCATCTGCGCCAGATGCCGGGACGCCTAGTCGGACAGACTCGCGATCGCGACGGTCGCCGCGCGTTTTGCCTCACGCTGAACACGCGTGAGCAGCATATTCGCCGCGAACGCGCGACCTCGAACATCTGTACCAACCATTCTCTGTGCGCGCTCGCGGCGACGGTCTATCTCTCGCTGATGGGCCGCAGCGGACTGCGCGAACTGGCGGAACGAAACGTCGAACTGTCGCATCGAGCGGCTGACGTGCTGGAGGCCGCCGGAATCCGCCGTCGCTTCTCGGGGCCGTTCTTCAACGAATTCGCGTTGAAGCTCGCGAATCCCGCAGCCGCTCTGGAAGCGGCCGAGCGCAACCAAATCCTCGCGGGCGTCGCGCTCGGCAACGACTACCCCGAGCTTCGCGACGCGCTTCTGGTTTCTGTAACCGAGATGAATCGTGGCGATGAGTTCGGCCGGCTTGCGGCGGCAATTGCGGAGGTGCGGTGATGGCGAGTGCGGGCAGAATCGTCCCGATTGTTGAAACTCCGGCAACTTCCGAAAGGATCGAACCGGTGGCGGGCGTGCCGCTGATTTTCGAACTTTCATCCGAAGGCCGCCGCGGTACCGATCTGTCGCCGCGTGCTGCCGGCGATCGATCTGGCGCTGAACTCCTGGGCGCCGAGCTTTGCCGCGAGGATCTTCCCGGCTTTCCCGAACTCAGCGAGCCGCAGGTGCTACGACATTTCCTGCGCCTGTCGCAGCTCAACTTCGCGCAGGCGCTCGAGTTCTACCCGCTCGGCTCGTGCACGATGAAGTACAACCCCGTCGTGAACGACGAGCTCGCCGCTCTACCCGGACTCGGAGGGCTGCATCCCGCGACACCCGCGCATCTGGCGCAAGGCGCGCTCGAACTGATCGCGCGGATGGAAGCCGCGCTCGCGGAGATAACCGGCATGGACGCCGTGTCGCTGCATCCGGCGGCCGGCGCGCAGGGCGAGTTAACGGGCCTGTTGATGATCCGCGCATATCATCGCAAGCGCGGCGAGGTGCGACACAAGGTGATCATCCCGGATACCGCGCATGGCACCAATCCCGCCAGCTGCACGCTCGCGGGCTTCGAGGTGGTCGTCGCGAAATCGAATCGTCGCGGATACCTCGAAGCGGCCGAGGTTCGCCGTATCGTCAGCGACGACGTGGCCGCGATGATGGTCACAAATCCGAACACGCTCGGAATCTTCGAGCCCGAGATCCAGGAGATCGCGGCGGCGTTGCATGAGCGCGGCGCGATGCTCTATCTCGACGGGGCGAACATGAACGCGTTGCTCGGCGTCGCGAAGCCCGGGCACATGGGCGCGGACATCGTGCAACTGAATCTGCACAAAAGTTTTTCGACTCCGCACGGCGGCGGTGGCCCCGGCGCTGGACCGGTCGCGGTTAAGAAGCATCTCGAGCCGTTCCTGCCGATGCCACGCTTGAAGCATTCCCGCGCCGGTTACGAATTCGACGCCGAGCGGCCGGACTCGATCGGACGGATGCGCTCGTTTCACAACAACTTCGGAATGATCGTGCGCGCCTACGCGTACATCCTCGCGCTCGGCGGCGACGGCCTCGGAATGGCGAGCCGGCTCGCGATTCTCGGCGCGAACTACGTGCGCAAGCGGCTGCAACCGCATTTTCCGAGCGCGACCGGCGAGCCTTCGATGCATGAATGCGTGCTTTCGCACGATCTTGAAAAGCGCGCCGACGTGAGCACGCTCGAAATCGCCAAGCGCCTGCTCGATTTCGGCATCCATCCGCCGACCATTTATTTCCCGCTGGTGGTGCCGGGCGCGTTGATGATCGAGCCAACCGAAACCGAGAGCAAGGAAATCCTGGACAGCTTCATCGAAGCGATGGAGCGGATTTACGACGAAGCGTTGAACGATCCCGAGCGCGTCAAGAATGCGCCGCAGACTTTGCCGGTCTCGCGCGTCGACGAGGCCCTGGCCGCGCGCCGCCCGATCCTGAGGTGGGAGAAAAAGGCGTAGCAACTTTCTCCGCGGGCCTCGCCCCCTCCCTATCCGGTTCCCCTTCCCGCGCGGGAAGGGGTTAGGGGTTAGGTTCCTTCACATCTGCGCGATGTCGGGTGCCCCGCTGTCCGAGGTCCTTCCATCCGCTCGCGTTGCTCGCTTCGGTTAGGATGACGCGAGGCCGGCGAGCTTGAGGGCGTGCTTGTAGTCCTCGGGCGTGTTCACGTTGAAGAAGCTGCGGAGCTGCGGATCAATCGTTCTCAGTTCTTCTTCGCCGACTTTTCTCGCGTTGATCGCGTTGGCGCCGGCGGTCAGGCGCTTCTCGCCGCTCGCTGCGAGCGACTCGATCGCGTTTGCACATCTCTTGCGATAGACCGCGTGCAGCGGCTGCAACTTGCCGCCGACTTCCGGAATCACTGCGTCGAATTCATTGAGCATCGCTACCAGCTCGGCAGCAACGTCGGAATTCAATAGCGGCAGATCGCACGAGCAGACGAAAGCGACAGTGTGCTCGAGCGCATTCAGGCCACGCCGGAGCGCGTCGAGCGGACCCGCGAACGCGGTCTCGTCATGAACGATCTTCAATCCGGGAATCTCGATGCGCGGCTGCCCTTCCGACGCGGGCGCCGCGACGATCACGATTTCGTCGAACCGCCGTTTGAGCTCGACCACAATCCTGGTGAGCAACGGCATCCCGCCGAAATCAAGCGCCGCCTTGGGCTGGCCCATCCGCGAGCTGCGCCCGCCGACGAGCACGATCGCAGCGGCTTCATTGGCTGACTGCACTACTCTCTGCCGCGCGATTGACGCGCAACTCGGTGCCGATGATCCGCAACGCCTCGGGATGAAAGATCAGTGCGAGATGCCCGACATTGTGCAGCGTCACAATCCGCGCGAACGCCGCGCTTGTCGTCAGCGCCTCGATCGGCGCCGGCACGATCGGGTCGTCATCGCCGAAAATCCCGACCTCCCTGGGACTCCATTGAGCGTACGAATACGGCGAGCCGAGCGTGATAAGAGAGCGCACCGCGCGTCTGGGCGCGGCCACCGCATAGCGCCGGGCCACGGTACCGCCGAGGCTGTGGCCGATCAGATGTACGCCGCTGCCGCCGGATTTTTCCTCAACGACGCGGCCGAGCTGCGCGGCGGAATCGCCGAGCGTCTGCCATCGCGGGTACTCGAAATACGAAACGTTGTCGAATCCCACCAGCCGAATGTACGCGCCCAGCGCCAGCAGATTCGAGCGGCTGCCGCCGAAGCCGTGAAGCAGGATGACGGGTTCGCTTGACGGCTCGCAGAAGTAGGGCTCGCCTCGTTTGAGCAGCCAATCTACCGGATACGATCCGATCAACGCGCCAGCCGCGGCGATTTCAGTGATGACAGTTCTCGTGTTCAAGAATCTCCTCCTCCCACCTCACACCCGCTTGCTGCGAGTAAAAGGTACTCACGCTGAATGTCCTCGGCAACCGCCACGACGGGTGTTTGCGCACGCGCGTCGGACCGGCGCACAATGCCTAGCGCGACGCCCCGACCATCAGTTCCGTGCCACGGCGCCCAAGCGAGGTGACCCTTATGAGCGAAGCCAAGCGGGAATCCAAAGGACCGGTGCGCGGATATTTCTTCGACAAATCGGTGGTCGTGACCGGCGCCTCGAGCGGTATCGGCCACAACGTCGCGCTCGCGTTCGGCGAACAAGGCGCGCAGGTTGCCCTGCTTGCGCGCCGGCGCGTCCAGCTCGAAACTCTGGCGCACAAAATCAACAAGGCCGGCGGCAAGGCGCTCGCGCTCGATTGCGACGTGACCGATCGCGCGCGCGTATTTTGGGCGATCGAGCAGGTCAAGGAAGCCTTCGGCAAAGTCGACATCCTGATTAACTCGGCGGGATTGCTAGTCACATCAACGGTCGAGGAGATGCGTCCCGAAGATCTCGAAAAGATGATGGCGGTGAACGTCTTCGGCGCGCTCAACGCGATGCAGGCGGTGCTGCCTGTGATGCGCAAGGCCAAGTCGGGCAATGTCGTGAACATCTCGTCGCTGGCGGGACGCCGGGGCGTCAGCCCGCTCGGCGGTTACAGCTCGACCAAGTTTGCGCTGGTCGGAATGACGGAAGCGCTGCGCGTCGAGCTCTTCAACACCGGGATAAAAGTGTCGCTGGTGATGCCAGGGGTGATCGATACGCCGATGGCCCGCAACGCGCTCAAGCACGACACGCTCAAAGGCGTGCCCGCGATGATGGCGATGCCGGCACGATGGGTGACGTGGGCGGTGCTCGCCGCGGCCGCGTTCGGGCTCACGGAAGTGGACGTCCCTCCCGGCGCCGCGGTGGCGGAAAAACTCGCGTCGCTGTTCCCCGGCGTCACCGACGCGCTGCTGAGCGTCGGCACCCGGGTCATGCAGGGTGCGGCAACGTTCATGGGTGGTGGCAAGGCAGAACACAAAGCGAAGTCTTAGAAAATCGAGAAGTATCGGGATGCGCGTATCGGATAAGAATCTGGCCGAGGTCTGGGACCGGGGCTTTACCATCATCGAGAATTTCCTCGATCGAGATGCGCTCGCGGCGGCTCGGGAAGCGCTGTGGGAGATATATCCGAAGCCCGAGGATTATTTCAAAGCACCCGAGGAGCATCCGGAGCTCGCTCGTGGACAATTTGCCGGGTTGCGGTTGTTTCCCTACAGCTCGTGGGCGCTGAATCGCCTCCCGGTCTATCCCGATCTGATTGACGGCGCGGAGCGCCTGCTCGAAACGCGGAACCTGGAAGTTTACAAGATCGAGCTGTGGGCGAAGTACTCCGGCGCCGTCAACTACGATCAGTTTCATCATCGCGACTTTGGAAATCACAGCTTGGTGGTGCCGCGTGCGGATCGGAATCACACGCAGATGACGACCTTCATGCTGCTCTCCGATGTGACCGCGGAAGACGCGCCGACCAAGCTGGTGCCGTTAAAGTTCACCCGCGAGTTGTCGTTGCCAACCCGTGCGGTGCCGTTCGGCGAGCTGTTCGAGCATGAGGTCGCGCTAACGGCGCCCGCGGGGAGTCTGCTGATCTACAAGACCGACGTTTTTCATCGCGGCTCCAATTTCACCGGCGTCAACCGTTCGCGCTTCATGATGCTCGTCGATATTCAGCAGCGCGGCTGGCGTTGGCAGGGGAAGATGAGCTGGCCGGATCGTGCGGATGCCAAAGGCATGCGCGAAACCATCGTGCGCATGACGCCGCGCGAGCGTGACCTTTTCGGTTTCCCGCCGCCTGGCAGCGAGTACTGGAACGAACAGACGATCGCGGATGTGTCGGCGCGATACCCCGGAATGGATATGACGCCGTACCTCAAACCCTCCGCGGATGGATCGGCTGAGCAGAAGTCCTAGAAGCTCACGTCAAGTTCGCGCGACAGGAACGCGAGCTGATCCGCGAGCTCATCGATCGTCGCGTCCATCGGCAGAGTCCCCATGTGTCCAGCTTCGGGGCGATAGTGAAGTACGATCGGATTATTTGACGCCGTCGCCGACTGAAGTATCGCGGCCATTTTCCGCGCGTGCATCGGATCGACTCGCTGATCCAAATCTCCCGTCACGAACATCACTGCCGGATACCGCGTTCCGGCATGCACGTTGTGATAAGGCGAGTACGCGAGCAGGTACGGGAAGTCATTCGCGTCGTCGGCGCATCCGTATTCGCCGATCCAGTAAGAACCCATCGGGTCCTTGTGATGACGCATCATGTCGAGCACCGGGCGATGACAGATTACAGCGCGAAACAGATCGGGACGCTGCGTCAGAGCGGCGCCGACCAGCAGACCGCCATTGCTCCCGCCCGCAATCGCGAGCTTCAACGGCTGCGTATAGCGATTGGCGACCAACCATTCCGCGGCTGCGATGAAGTCATCGAATACGTTCTGCTTTCGCTCGCGCCGGCCTGATGCCATTCCTCGCCGAATTCACCCCCGCCCCGGAGGTTGGCTGATGCGAAAACTCCTCCCGCTTCAACCCAGGCAACCGCCATCGACGAGTAAATCGGGAGCACGCTGATGTTGTATCCGCCGTAGCCGGTGAGCAATGTCGGCCGCGCGGAGTCGAGCGCAAGCCCGCGCTTGTGGAACAGGTACATCGGAATCCTGGTTCCGTCCTTCGACGGATACCAGACTTGTCGTAGTTCGAATTGAGTGAGATCGGGAACGCCCTGTTGACGCCACCAAACGTCGCGCTCGCCGATGGCAAGGTCGTAGCGATAGATCGTGGGAGCGTGATTGAACGAGCTGAAGTAGAAAAACGATTCGCTGCGTTCCCATCGCCCGGTAAACCCTGCGGCGACGCCGGGGCCCGGCAGCTCGATGTCGCGCACAAAGGTTCCGTCAGGTTCGAACACTCGAACGCGCGAGTGCACGTCCTCAAGATAAGTCACGACCAATTTACCGCCCACGGTCGCAACGCTTTCGATCGTCGCGGGACCTTCGGGAATGATCTCGCGCCAGTTCGCGCGCGACGGATTGGCGAACTCGACCCGATAGACGCGGCGCCTCGGCGCTTGCCAGTTGGTCAGCATGATGAACGCATCGTCGGCGTCGGAACCGCTGGAGAAGGCGTCGAGGTCGTCGGCTATCGGAATGATCTCGCCGTCGGGGTCCGGCTGCTGAAAATACACGTCGTTGCGATCACCGCTTTTTGTGCTCGCGGTCCGGTAGCCGCAGCCGATCATCAGGTATCGTCCGTTATCCGACACGGATGCGCCTGCCCATCGTTCGGGTCCCCAGTTCGATCCGATTATTTCGCGGTCTTCGGAGACCGTGGAGCCCAAGCGATGAAACCTGACGCGCGGACCTTCGTCGGTTCTGACCGTGTAATAGAAGCCACTGCCATCATGCTTCCATGACGCTTTGCCGTACCTTCCTCTGGGTAGCCGGTCCGGCAAATCACGCCGCGACGCAACCTCCATCAGCCTAATCGAGAACTGGTCTTCACCGCCGTGCCGCGTGCCATACGCGAGGATAGAACCGTCGCGCGATATGCCTGCGATGTGAATGCTGGTTATCCCGTCCGCGCTCATGGTGTTTGCATCGACCAGAACTTCCTCGTCCCCGTGCAGTCCGCGGCGCCGGCAGATGACACTTTGTTGATCGTCGGCGCGTCGTCGCTGATAGAAGTAGTAACCCCTTCGCTCGATCGGAAAGCCCATGGCGTCGACCTTCATCAGGCCGGCCAATCGCGCGCGGATGCGTTCGCGGATGGGTGTGTCCAGAAACGGCCGGGCATACTCATCCTGCGCAGAGAGCCACGCGCGGGTTTCGGGCGCATCTCCATCTTCAAGCCAGCGGTACGGATCCGTCACTTCAACGCCGTGCAGAATTTCCCGGAAGTCCTCGCGACGGGTGGTGGGCGGAGGCTGGAACTGATCGCTTGATGCCATTGCGGTTACCTCCGACGCGGCTGCGCAACCGTTATCGTAGTCGGCCGAAAGGCTTAGGTGAAACCTTAGGCTTCTGCATGAATCGCGGAACCCTCACCTAACCTCTTCCGTGAAATAACGGGCGAGGGATTGCTTACATGAAGTACGGCTTCGACATCTCGTCGAATTTGCCGTACATCAGCCAAACCCGCACGTTGAATGCGTGCGGATGCTCGACCGGCTCGCGCCCGACAGTCTTGAGCCCGAGCTGTTTGTACATCTCATACAACGGCTCGACCGGATTCGTGATCAGCAGCTTCGGACGCCGCGAAAAAACAAAAAGCCGCGCCGTGTCCGACATCAACTTGACCAGGCCCTTGCCCTGGTAGGTCGGGTCGATCACCATCCCGCCGAACTCGAACACTTCCGACGCGAGCATCCCCTTGAACAACTGCGCGGGATACAGATGGCCGAGCGTCAGCGGCGCCTCGGCTAGGCATCGCGCCCAGAACGCACCAATCAGCGGCGGCCGGCGCCGCTCGCTCGCCTGCCCGACATTGTAAAGGCCAAAATGGATCGCCAACGGCCACAACAGCACGTGCACGCGTTTTTCCTGCACGTTCAGCATCTTCCAAGTCCGCTTGTGCAGAGCGGCAAGCTCGCGCAAACCCTGCGGCGTGCCGATAGGACGAACTTCGAGCCGTCCTTCGAGGGCAGAATGCGTCGGAGGACGCAGCGGGGGAGAATGAGGTTCGCGCGCTTCGCGCTTGGGCTTCTCTGGCGGAAGTTTTTCTTCGGCCGGAGGGTGTTCGACGGCAGGCGTCCCGACTGGGGCAAGACGGACAACTCGCGACGAGATCATCGCCTCGATCGGATCGTCATTCTTCTCGGCCGCCATCAGTGAACCCCGCCGCGCCGCCGAATCCGGGCGACGCCGATTTCACACCACCCAACTCATTGCCGTCTCTCACGACGGCTCATCCTCACGCCTTAAGACGTGCGCCGACCGCAATCGGTTCGCTGCGGTTCGACGCCAACAACTGGCTCACCGCCGCTAATAATAAGGAATTAGAGGGTAAAACGAAACATAGTTTACAACCAAAACGTGATTTTTTTACTTTGCGGAAAAAGAAAGGGCGCCCGATCGGACGCCCTTTCAAGCGACTCGTAGTCTTCGCGACTATCCGATCTTGGCGTACACCGACTTGATCTGGGTGTACAGATCAATCGCGTACTTGCCCAGCTCGCGGCCGAAGCCTGACTGCTTGTAGCCGCCGAACGGTGACATCGGATCGATCTGCCCGTAAGTGTTGATCCAGACGGTGCCGGCCTTGAGTTTGCGCGCGACTCCGAGTGCGCGGTTGATGTCCTTGGTCCACACCGCGGCCGCTAACCCGTAGGTCGTGTCGTTGCCCTGGAGGACAACGTCAGCCTCGTCTTTGAACGAGATCGCCGACGCGACGGGTCCGAAGATTTCCTCGCGCGCGATTTTCATCTGGTTGTTGACGCCGGTGAAGACCGTCGGCTCGACGAAGTAGCCCGATTCCTGCTTGCCGGGCTCGCCGCCGGTCTTGGCCTTCGCGCCCTCCGCCTTGCCGGCTTTCAGATATCCCTTGACGCGATCGTGCTGTTCCTTGGAAACCAGCGGCCCCATGCGGGTGCTCGGGTCGAGCGGATTGCCGAGGGTCAGGCCCTTGGCGATCTTCGAGAGCTCGTCGGTGAACTGATCGTACACCTTCTCCTGCACGAACACGCGCGATCCGGCGCAGCAGACCTGGCCCTGGTTCATGAAGATACCCATCGCGGAGCCGAAGACCGCGGACGGCATGTCAGCATCGGGGAAAATGATGTTGGGCGACTTGCCGCCGAGCTCGAGCGAGACGCGCTTCAAGTTGCCGGCGGAGGCCTTCAGGATGATCTTGCCAACTTCGCCGGAACCGGTGAACGCGACCTTGTCGATGTCGGGATGCTCGGCGATCGAGCTGCCGGCGCCGGGGCCGAAGCCCGTGATGATCTGCACGACGCCCTCGGGCAGTCCCGCCTCGCAGATAAGCTCGCCGAGGCGAATCGCCGTGAGCGGAGTCTGCTCGGCAGGCTTCAGGATGACGACGTTGCCGCATGCGAGCGCGGGCGCGATCTTCCACGACGCCATCAGTAGCGGAAAATTCCACGGGATGATCTGGCCGCACACGCCGACCGGCTCGCGCAGCGTGTAGTTGAACATCGAGGGATCGGACGGGTTGGTATCGCCGTAAATCTTGGTCGCGAAGCCGGCGTAGTAGCGAAAGGTCTCGGCGGCGCCGGGGATGTCGATATTCTTGGACTCGAACAGCGGCTTGCCGTTGTCGAGCGTCTCGAGCTCGGCCAGCTCCTCGGCATGCTTGTCGATAAGCTCCGCAATCTTGAGCAGGAAGTGCGTGCGCGCGTGCGGGCTGAGGCTCGCCCACTTGCCTTCCTCGTACGCCTTCCGCGCATGCTTGACGGCCTCGTCAACGTCGGCCTTGTCGCCCTCGGCGACGAGTGCGAGCACCTGCTCGTTGGCGGGGTTGAGGGTCTCGAAAGTCTTGCCTGACTTCGACGGCACCCATTTGCCGTTGATGAGAAGTTTCTTGGGCGAGCTCTTGAGGAACTCAAGCGCTGCGCTCGACTTGGCGCCGCGAGTCGCGGATTCCAATGACGCTGATGCTGATGCCATTTTTCCTAATCTCCTGTCGTTGATGTGTTCGAGCGGTATAGAGCCTGATTAACACTCGAACCATAGTAAATCGAGATGTATTCGGCAAAGCGAAAAGTGGGCGTGCGCCCCTTGCTATTGCTATTGTGAGCGGCAATCGCGTCAGTGGCAGTCAAGCAAACACCCCTCATCGCGCAGTACCTGAGCGTCAAGCAACGCGTCCCCGACGCGATCCTGTTTTTCCGCCTCGGCGACTTCTACGAGATGTTCTTCGAGGACGCCGAAGTCGGCGCGCGCGTGCTCGATATCCAGCTAACCTCGCGCAACAAGGACGGCGTGCCGCTGTGCGGCGTGCCCTACCATTCCGCCGAACCCTACATCGCCAAGCTGCTGAAGGCGGGCCACAAGGTCGCCATCTGCGAGCAAGGCACACCGGACCCGAAAACGCCGAAGCTGATGCCTCGGCAAATCGTACGCGTGATCACGCCCGGCACGGTCGGCGAAGAGATGGTGCTGACCGCCGCCGAGAAGAGCTACCTGGTCGCAGTCACGGGCGCCGAGGGATCCGGATTCACGCTGGCCGCGCTCGACGTATCGACGGGCGAGTTTCTCGCCACGCAGGTTCGCGAGGCCGCCACGCTGTGCGAGGAAATCGCGCGAATCGCGCCGCGCGAAATCATAGCCGCCGCGGAGGATGGCGCATTGAGCGCGCTGCTCAAGGATCTGAACTGTCCATTGACGACGCTCGATCACGAAAGATTCAACCCCGAGCGCGCGGCCGCCGCATTCGCAAATCATTTCGCGGAGGCTGCCGGTGAGTTCGACCAATCGATCACGCACACGGCGGGAATCGCGCTGCTCTATGTCGAAGACACCTTCGGCCACGACCTCGCGCATATCGCGGCGCCGCGTCTCTACCGCATCGCCGAGTACATGCTGGTGGACGAGACCACGCGGCGTCATCTCGAGCTGATCGCCTCGACTGACGGCGCGCGCAAGGGCTCGCTGCTGTCGATTCTCGACGAAACGCTGACCGCCGTCGGCGCGCGCACGCTCGCCAACTGGATCACCTATCCTCTGCTCGCGCTCGATGCGATTCGCGCCCGCCACGATGCGGTCGAAGAACTCTTCGACGCTGATCTGGGCGGCACGCTGGCGGAATCGTTGAAGCGAATCGGCGACCTCGAGCGGCTGGCCGGACGAATCGGCGCGATGCGTGCGTCGCCGCGCGATTGCATCCGCCTGGGCGACGCGCTCGGCGCAACGGATTCGCTCAAGCAAGCGATGGGTGCGCTCAAGAGTCCGCTTATCCGCGAGCAGGCCGCGCGAATCTCGCCGATGCCCGCGCTGGTCGCGCAAATTGGAGCGACGCTGTCCGATGAGCCGCCCGTGAATCCGCGCGATGGCAACGTGATTCGCGCCGGTCTCAGCGCCGAGGTCGATGAATTGCGCAGCCTCGCGTCCGGCGCGCGCGGCGTGATAGCGAAGTTGGAAGCGACCGAGCGCGAGCGCACCGCTATCCCGTCACTCAAGGTCCGCTACAACAATATCTTCGGCTACTACATCGAGGTGACGAAGCCGAATCTCGAGCGCGTACCGGCCGACTATGAGCGCAAGCAAACGCTGGTCAGCGCCGAGCGCTTCACCACGCCCGCGCTCAAGGAACTCGAGCGCAAAATCCTGACGGCGGAGTCGGCGCTCAAGGAACTCGAACTTCAGATCTTCACCAAGCTGCTGCGCGACTTGCAGTCGCACGCCGCGACGATCCTCGAAACCGCTCGCGCCGTGGGCGAATTCGACGCAGTGATGTCGATGGCGAAGGTCGCCCGGCATCGCGGCTACGTGCGCCCGAAGATCAATACCGGCCTGCGAATTCGCGTGCGCGACGGACGCCATCCGGTGCTCGAAGCCGGGATGCGCGCGGGCGAGTTCGTGCCCAACGACCTCGATGCCGAGCCCGACACGCGCCAAATCCTGCTGATCACCGGCCCCAACATGGCCGGCAAATCGACCTACCTGCGCCAGGTCGCCCTGATCGCGATCATGGCGCAAATCGGAAGCTTCGTTCCCGCCGCCGAGGCGACCATCGGGCTGATCGATCGCGTGCTGACGCGAATCGGCGCGCGCGACGAACTTCGCCGCGGCGAATCCACCTTCATGGTCGAGATGAGCGAGACCGCGCGCCTGCTCAGGGGACTCTCAGAGCGCAGCCTGTTGCTGCTCGACGAGGTCGGGCGCGGCACCAGCACCTTCGACGGGCTCGCGATCGCATGGGCGGTGGCAGAGTACCTGCACGATCAGACGCGCGCCAAGGTTCTGTTCGCGACGCACTTCCACGAGCTGACCGACCTCGCGCGCGAGCGCCCGCGCGTCAAGAATTTGAGCATGGCGGTTCGCGAATGGGGTGATGAGGTGATTTTTCTGCGCCGCGTAATCGAGCAGCCGTCGTCGCGCAGCTACGGTATCGAGGTGGCGCGCCTGGCGGGCTTGCCCGATTCGATAATCACCCGCGCGCGCGAAATTCTCGCCAACCTCGAGCAGGGCGAACTCGACGAAGCCGGGATGCCGCGAATCGCCCGCGACCGCCGCTCCAAAACCCCCGCGCCACAACTCGGCCTGTTCTCGCCGAAGGACGAGCGCGTCATCGACGAGTTGCGCGCGCTCGACATCGAGCGCATGACCCCGATGGACGCCTTAAACGCCCTGGCCCGCCTGGCCGCCCACTTGAAGAAGGAAAATTAAGCGGGATGTTCCGCGTCTTTAAGTAAGAGAATCGCCTCCGCGGCGGGCGGCAGGGGTGACCCCTGCACTCAGTGCGAAGCGCAAAGTTGCGCGCGGCGCACTATTTTGCTCTCAGGCGCTGACGATGAAAAAGATGCGTTCGCGTGGCTGGCCCCGCCCGCGCGGGGCGTGGCGATCACCTCAATCGGCCGCTATCCTTGGATGCTGTGGGTAGGGTTGCGGTGATGCGGAGATTGATGGTGCCTGCGGTCGCGACGGCGACGATTTGCACGATGGTTGCGCTCGCGCGCGCCAGTGTTCCCGCGTCAGTTTTGACCTCGGCGCGAATCGAGCATCGCGGGCCGACTCTCGAACTCCATTTTGGATTTGGCGGATCGGTTCCGCGATTCGATCTCAGCACGCATGGGGTCGAACTCTGGATTGCGCTTCCGCGCACGCAGGTCGCAATCCCACCGCGTCCGCTGTTCGGTTATGAGACGGCGCCGATCCTGAGTGTCCGCGCGATTCAATCGGACAGTGGCTCGCGAATCGTCGTCGAGGTGATTGGCAAGGCCGACTACGCGATCGCGCGGCTCCGCGACAGAAACGAAATCGTATTGAGGGTCGCATCGTCCGGCGCGGATCCAGATATCGCTGCTCCGATTATTGTGCACAACGACATTCCTCGGCGCTCTGCCCCACCCGTCGCACGACCGGTCGCGTTCGCGCCGTCCGAGAATCCGCATCCGGTTTCGCTGGCGCGGCCAATCCCGCCCGCACCCGTTGCCTTGAATGAGGACAATCGGCAGCCGGGTCATTTTCTCGTGATGATCGATCCCGGTCACGGCGGCTACGACCCCGGCACCCAATCGTCCGCCGGCGCGATGGAGAAGGATCTCGCCCTGCAGATTGCGACGCGGCTCAGGACCGCTCTGGAAGCCCACGGCATCCGCGCGGAACTCACGCGCTCGACCGACGTCTTCATCAGCCTCGCCGAGCGCACCCGCATCGCGAATAGCGCCGGCGCCGATCTGTTCGTTTCGATCCATCTGAATTCGAGTCCGAACCCCGATACCACCGGAATCGAAGTTTATTACCTGAACAACACCACCGACCGCGCAACGATTCGGCTGGCGCGAATGGAGAACGCCGGCGCCGACGGCTATGGCGCGCCGGACGCCTCCAACTTAAACTACATTCTCACCGACTTGCGTCAGAACTATAAGGCGTCGGAAGCTGCTTCTCTGGCTCGGATGATCGACGCGCAGACGGTCGCCGATCTCGATGCCGGACTGGGACTGAACGTGAACGCGCTGGGAGCGAAGATGGGACCATTTTACGTGCTGGTCGGCGCGCATATGCCGGCCGTGCTGGTCGAATGCGGCTTCATGTCGAACGCCGCCGAAGCCGCGCGGCTCGCGTCGCCGCAATACCAGGACGTGCTCGCCCGCGCGATTGCCACCTCAGTCGCGGACTACTTTGACGCCGATGTCGCGGCAGGAGATCTGTGAGCCTCGACTCGGGCGCGAATCGCGCCGAGCCTGTCGCATCTGCTGTATCTTCGCCACGCGGGCAGGACGCGCTACTCGCGCAATTCGTCGCGAGCAAGACTCCCGGCGCAAACGCCCGCGCCTATCTCCAATCTGTGCGCGCCGAGCTGGCCGAGCGCCATTTCGCCGGCGCGAGCGGGAGCGAGATCACGGCTGCGATGACGGCAGCGATGGACGATCTGCTGCGTGCGCTCTTTCACTATGCGGACGCCGAACACAACCAGCGCGCGCCCAAGCTCAATCAGAAAATTTCAGTGGTCGCGCGCGGCGGGTACGGACGCGGCGAGCTGAATCCGCAATCCGACGTCGATCTGCTGTTCCTGCACGACTACAAGCGCGGCCCGTACGCGGAAATCGTCACCGAAATAATGCTGCACGCGCTGTGGGACGCGGGCCTCATCGTCGGACACGGCGTACGCACGGCCAAAGAATGTGTGCGGCTGGCCAACGAGGACCTGAAGGAGAAAACCGCGATCCTCGATGCGCGCTTTCTGTGCGGCGACGAAAAGCTCTACGCCGACCTCGACAAGCTGCTCATCGCCGAGGTCCTCAATCGCAACCAGGACAAGTTCTTCGCCATCAAGCTCGAGGAAAGCCGCAAACGCCACGCCCAGTACGGCGATTCCATCTACCTGCTCGAACCTCAAATCAAGGAAGGCGAAGGCGGCCTGCGCGATCTTCACACCGCGATGTGGCTGGCCAAGGTCAAATACAAGGTCCACTCGCTCGAAGAGCTGGTGCAGAAGGCCGTCATCACGGAGCCCGAAGCGGCCGAGGTGATCGAGGCGCGCGACTTTCTCTGGCGCGTGCGCAACTCTCTGCACTTTTTGACCGGACGTCATTTCGATCAGCTAACTTTCGAGCTGCAGGAACGGATCGAACCGATATTCCGCCTCAAGCCCGAGGAGGGACAGGCCGCCGGTTCCGCCCTGATGCGCGCGTATTACATGCACGCGTCGACGATCCATCGCTTTGCCGAAGGCTTGATCGCGCGCGTGACTGAAAACACTTCCGGCGGGCGATTTTTCCGCCGCACCCCAACCCGCAAGATTCGTCCCGGAGTGATCGTGCAGGGCAATCTGCTGAGCATCGCCGAGCCCGACTTTTTCAAGCGCGATCCGCTCAACTTGATCACGATTTACGCCGACTGCCAGGCGCAGGACGTCAGCCTCTCCGGCAGCGCCTACCAGTTGGTGCGCGACAATCTTGGATTGATCGACGACGACATGCGCCGGGACCCGCGCGTCGCCGGAGCGCTGATGGATATTCTCTCAGCGCGCAATCGCGTCGCCGAAACGCTCGAGGCGATGCATCTGTCAGGCGTGCTCGGCGCGATTATCCCCGAGTTCGGCAACCTCTACGCGCGCGTTCTGCACGACCTCTACCATATCTACACCGTCGACCGGCATTCGCTGGTTGCGGTGCGCGAGCTCGAACGGCTGCGCACGGGAGAGTTCAAGGATCCCACTCCGCTGCTCACCGAAGTTGCGCGCGAGCTCCCTCACCTGCCGCTCGTGTTCCTCGCGTTGCTGCTCCACGATATCGGCAAGGGCCACGGCCACGAACATCACGAGCGCGGTGCCAACCTGACCGCCGAGGTGTCGCAGCGCCTGGGACTCAACAGTGAGGAAATCGATCTGGTCGTGTTCCTCGTCCGCAACCATCTGATGATGTCGCAGGTCGCGCAGAAGGGCGACCTTGACGATCAGACCACCGTCGCTGAATTTGCCCGCACCGTCGGCTCGATCGATCGCCTGAAGGCGCTCTACCTGCTCACTTACGCCGACATGCGCGCGGTCGCGCCGAAGGTCTACAACAACTGGCGCGACATGCTGCTGAGCGATCTATACCTGCGCGCGCTCAAGGTGCTCGAGCAGGGCGATCGCGAGGCCGCCGATCCCGCGCGCCGGCTCGCGACCGTCAAGGCCGCCGTCCGCGATTTCCTGCTCTTCGCAGCCGCTCCTGAAGCCGAGGTCACCGCGTTTCTCGATGAGATGCCGGACCGCTACTTCTTCACCGTGCCCGAAGACGATATCCAGCTGCACTTCGACCTAATGCGCACGCTCGACGACCGCCCGCTGGTCTGCCGCACCCGGCATTTTCCCGAACTCGAATTCAGCGAGTTCATCGTCGTGACGCGCGACCAGCCGGGATTGTTCTCGAAGATCGCGGGCGTGCTGACCGCCAACAATCTCAACATCCTGTCGGCTCGAATCACCACGCGCACCAACGGCGTTGCGATGGACGTGTTTCGCGTCTCGCATCAGATGGGCGAGGCCTCGATGGCGCTGGAAGAGGATCGCTGGCTCCGCGTCGAGCACGACCTCGAGCGGGTCATCACCGGCCAACAGGACATCGCGGCGCTGGTGGCGTCCGCCCATCACGTGCAAAGCGCCGGCCGCAAGTTCGTGCGCCACGTACCGACCGAGGTCACAGTCGACAATCGCACCTCAGAGCAGTTCACCGTCATCGACGTGTTCACGCAGGACCGCGTCGGCCTCCTGTTCGCGATCACCCACACGCTCTTCCGGCTCGGCCTGCGGATTCATCTCGCGCGCATTTCGACCAACGCCGATCAGGCGCTCAACGTCTTTTACGTGAGCGATCGCGGCGGCGCAAAAATCGAGGATCTCGATCTTATGCGCGAGCTGCGCGCCGCATTACTCGAAAAGGTCGTACAAAATCCACGCCAGGAAGCATCCGCGTGAGCGCCGCCGGCTGGGACGATTTGATCGATCGACATCTGTCGCGCCAGGCCGTCGAGCGCGGGCTCAGCCAACATTCGATGGAGGCGTACGCGCACGACCTCAGACTTTTTCAATTGTGGTGTCGCGAGGCCGGCCTCGAGCCCGCGCAACTCGACGCCGCCGCGCTGACTGCGTACCTCGAAGTGCTCGCCGACCAGGGCTTCGCCGTCAGTTCGCAGCGCCGTCATCTCGCCAGTCTGCGCGGCCTCGCGCGCGAGCTGGTGGACGAGAAGATCATCGAGCGCGA
Source organism: uncultured delta proteobacterium (assembly GCA_963711565.1). Classification (GTDB taxonomy): domain Bacteria; phylum Desulfobacterota; class Binatia; order Binatales; family Binataceae; genus Binatus. The sequence continues at coordinate 1,472,395 of CAVQEQ010000004.1, forward strand.
TCCCGCGCCCGCGGTAAAACTCCGGCCGCATCCGCGCAAACTGCCGCGCACGCTGTCGCCCAGCGATATCGAAAATCTCATCGCCGCGATCGACCCGCACGACGCGCGCGGACTTCGCGATCGCGCGATGCTCGAAATGGCCTACGGCTGCGGGCTGCGCGTCTCCGAACTGGTCGGCCTGCAGCTTCATCAGGTAAATCTCGCGGCCGGCGCCCTCGTCGTGCTCGGCAAGGGCAGCAAGGAGCGGATGGTGCCGATGGGCGGCGCCGCGATTCGCGCGCTGAAAGCCTATCTCGAGCGCCGCGACGAAATTCTCAATCCAGTTGGCGACGCCAAAGGCGGCAAGAAGAGAGTCCCGCGCCGCGTCTCCGCGGTATTCATTACACGGCTCGGCCGCGCGATGACCCGGCAGGGATTTTTCAAGGCGTTAAAAGGATGGGCCGCGACCGATCCGCGCCTCGCATGGATAAGCCCGCACACGTTGCGGCATTGTTTTGCCACGCATCTGCTCGAGGGCGGCGCCGATTTGCGCGCCGTGCAGGAGATGCTCGGTCACAGCGACATCTCGACCACGCAGATTTATACTCATCTCTCGAAGAGCCACCTGCGCAAGGTGCATCGCACGTTTCATCCGCGCGCCACCCGCGCGAGCGCGGCGGAAGGTACCAACTGACTTGGGCGATCTGAACGGAACCATCGCGACCATTTGTATCGTCGCGCCGCCGATCATGTTCGCGATCATCGCGCACGAGGTTATGCATGGCGTCGTAGCGCTGCGCCTTGGCGACGATACCGCGCTTCGGGCGGGACGCCTCACGCTGAATCCGATTTCGCACATCGACCTCTTCGGCACGATCATCCTGCCGTTCGGTCTGTATCTCTTTGGTCTGCCCGTGCTCGGCTACGCGAAGCCGGTCCCCGTCGATTTCCGCGTGCTGCGCGGCGGACGTACCGGGATGCTGAAAGTGGCCGCGGCAGGCCCGCTGACGAACTTCGTGCTCGCAATCGTGAGCGGACTTTTGCTGCGCGCGATGCCGGCCTTCCTGCATGGCTCGCTCGGCCCAACCATCGCCCTGCCGCTCGCGCGGATGCTGCAGGCGTCGGTGATCGTCAATGTCGAACTGGGAGTCTTCAATCTCTTTCCCGTGCTGCCGCTCGACGGCGGCCGCGTGCTGTTCAGTATTCTGCCGATCGCCGCCGCGCGCGCTTACGCGCAGACCGAGCGGTACGGCTTCCTTATACTGCTGTTGCTGCTGTATACGCATTGGCTGGATGTCGCGATATATCCGGTGATGAACATAGCCTACAGCGCGATTACCTGGATGGTGCAGCTTTGAGCGACGAGTCTAACCCGCCCAGGCTTGCGGCTGACGCCAGCGTCCGCTTCCGGCTCCCGATTTACGAGGGCCCGCTCGACCTCCTGCTGCATCTCCTCAAGCGCGCCGAGCTCGACCCGCACGAAGTAACCGCCAGCGTCATCACCGAGCAGTATTTGGCGTGGCTCGAATTGCTCGGCCAGTTGAACCTCGACGTTGCCGGCGAGTACCTCGTGATGGCGGCGACGCTGCTCCTGATTAAGTCGTTCGCGATGCTGCCGCATCCGGAGCTCGCCGACACCGAGGAAGCCGAAGAGCTCAAGCGCGACCTGGTCGAGCGCCTGCTCGAATATCAGCGCTATCGCGAGGCGGCTGAAAAGCTCGGCGAGCGCGCGCTGCTTGGCCGCGACGTCTTCACCACGCCCGGCGAAAGCGCGCCCGAAGACGCGAACGCGAAGCTTTACACCGTTTCGATTTTCGATTTGGTCGAGGCGATTGGCGCGGTGCTGAAGCGCGTCGCCGACAAGACGCCGCGCAAAATCGAGCTGCGCGACATCCCGGTCGCGGAATGTATCCCGCGCATCCTGCGCGCTCTGCAAGGCGCGGGACGAGTCCAGTTCGCCGCGCTGTTCGAGGATGCAGACGACCGCTCGCTCGTAATCGCGACGTTCATGGCGTTGCTCGAGTTGATTCGCCGCCGCGAAGTTCGTGCATTCCAGGAAGTGCGGTTCGGCCCGATCCTTCTGGAGAGCGCTGCGGCATGACGGAGGTTGAGTGGAAGAAGAGCGATTGAAATCAATTCTCGCGAGCCTGCTGTTCGCGGCCGGCGAGCCCGTCTCGATTGCGCGGCTGGCCGCCGTCTTCGACGACATGCCGCGTGCGACCGTGCACAAGGCGCTGGCCGAGATGTGTTCGCAGTACGCCGCCGAAAACCGCGGCATCGTCATCGACGAAGTCGCCGGCGGCTACCAGATGCGCACGCCCAAGGATCACGCCGGCTACGTGCGCAAGCTGCTCGCGGCGCGTCCGCCGCGGCTCAGCCGCCCGCTGATGGAGACCGTCGCGATAATCGCCTACCGGCAGCCGATCACGCGCCCCGAGATAGAGCAGTTGCGCGGCGTCGATACCGGCGGCGTGCTCGAAACGCTGCTCGAAAAGCGGCTCGTCAAGATTGCCGGACGCAAGGAAGCGCCGGGTCGCCCCATAATCTACGAGACCACCGCCGAGTTCCTCGAACTGTTCGGACTGAAGGACCTCGAAGGCTTGCCCGACCTCTCGGAGTTCCGCGAAATCGAACGCGCCGTCGAGCAGGCAAACACCGGCCCGGTCCAAGGCATCGAGACTCACCCCGAGGATTCCGCCGAAACTGCGGAACCTTCAGCGGAAGAACCAGCCGAGCCGGAGGCGGAGACCTCCGACGACGACAAGACCTCGCACTGAAACGGAACAATGCTGATGTATCGATATCGACTACTTTTTCTCCTGGTGCTGACTTCCCTTGTGTTCGCAGGATCGTCGTTCGCCCAGCAGAAGCCCTCAGCCCCTGAAAACGATCCGCTCTACATGCGCGTCGTCGCGATGCCGTACCCGCCCGAGGCGCAAATCCTCGATGGCGCTGGTCGCCGCCATTCGGCCTACGAGCTGTACGTTACGAATTGGGGTAAGACGCCGCTCAAGATCACCAAGCTCGAGGTGAATGGGAAGGACGACGACAAGGTGGTCGTGGCGCAGTCGAACAGCGGCAAGCAGCTCGCGGCGATGTTCGTGCCGGTGGACGGCGACGGCACCAAGCCCAACGATCCGAGTCTCAAGCCGGGCCAGACCGGCGTTTTTTTTATTTTTACCGATTGGCTTCCCGACGACGGCGATCCGGACAATTTTAATACGGCGATTACGATCGAACAGCACGGCGAGCGCGCCGGCTCCGGCACAATCCATACCGCCGCGATCGATCTCAACCAGGACGACCCGATCGTGATCCACTCTCCGCTTCGCGGCAAAAACTGGCTCGCGGCTAACGGGCCTTCCAACACCTCGGCACATCGCCGCGCGATGCTCCCGATAAACGGCCAGCCGCACATCGGCCAGCGCTATGCGATCGACTGGATTCAGCTCGGCGACGACGGCAAGTCGTTTAGCGGCGACGAGCACGACAACAAAAGCTATCACGCGTGGGACCAGGAGATTCACGCCGTCGCCGACGGCAAAATCGTCGAGGTAAAGGACGGCATCCCCGAGAACGTGCCCAACAGCGGCAAGCTCGCGACTCCGATTACGTACGACACGCTCGCCGGCAATCACATCATCGAGCAGCTTAGCGACGACCATTTCGCCGCGTACGCGCACCTGCGGCCCGGCACGCTCAAGGTGAAGGTGGGCGACACGGTCCACGCCGGCGACGTGCTCGCGCATCTCGGCAACACCGGCAATTCGTCGGAGCCGCACTTGCATTTCCAGGTCTGCGACGCACCGTCATTCCCGGCCTCGGAAGGCATGCCGTTCGCGATCGATCAGTACACCTACGAGGACTACAAGCTCGACAAGGCACCGAAGCCCGCGCTGACCGTAAAGTCGTCGCATGCAATGACCAAACAAGAACCGATGGAAGACGAGCTGGATTCGTTCTAGCCGAAGCCGCCAACTACACGAGGTCACGATGGAACACGTCGAAGGAAAGACAGCCTTCATAACCGGAGGAGCGCGCGGGATTGGTCTGGGTATCGGTCGCGCATTTGCCCGCGCCGGCGTGAAGCTCGCGATCGCGGATATCGACAACGACTCCCTCGCGTCGGCGAAGTCCGAACTTGCGAAACTCACCGCGGTGGAGACGTTCAACCTCGACGTGCGGGACCGCGAGGCCTACGCCCGCGTCGCCGACGAAACCGAAGCGCGCCTGGGCCCCGTATCAATCCTGTGCAACAACGCCGGCGTGGCGGCTGCGACCCGTTTTACATACGAATTTTGGGATTGGATGCTGGGAATCAATCTGAACGGCGTGATCAACGGGATACAGACGTTCATGCCGCGGATGCTGGAGCGCGGCGGCGAGGGGCATATCGTGAACACTGCATCGGGCGCGGGACTTGTCGCCGAGGGCAGTAGCGTGATGTACAGCACGTCGAAATTCGCAGTGGTCGGCATGTCTGAAGGCCTGCGGCGAGAACTCGAGCCTAAGCAAATTGGAGTGACCGTCCTATGCCCGGGTCCTGTCGGGACTAACATCGTCGGGAACAGCCGCATCACGCAGCCAGCCGCGCGCGACGCGGAAGAGGCCAAGACCTGGGCAGCGGTAACGGATCAAGTCACCGCTGTGCTGGCTCGCGGCGTTCCTCCCGACGAGGTCGGCGAGATGGTACTCGTGGCGGTGAAGGAGAACCGGCTCTACATCCACACCGATCGCGTGATGGAGAAATATATTATCGCGCGAACGAAGGCCCTGCTCGACGCGCTGCCACCTGCTCGCTAGTTCGAGACTTCCTAGACGCCCGTATCCTCGAACACTCCCGTCTCCGGCGTGTAGTTCTCGAAGCGGGTGTAGTTGTTGAGGTACGTCAGCTTCGCCGTGTCGGTGGGGCCGTTACGCTGTTTGGCGACGATGATTTCGGCAATGCCCGGCTCCTTGCTCTCCTTGCCCTTGTACATTTCTTCGCGGTAGATGAACGCGATCACGTCGGCGTCCTGCTCGATTGCGCCCGACTCGCGCAGGTCGGACAGCATCGGGCGCCGATTCTCGCGCGACTCGACCTGCCGATTGAGCTGCGAGAGCGCAATCACCGGCACCTTGAGTTCCTTCGCGAGCCCTTTGAGCGAGCGCGAGATTTCCGCGATTTCCTTTTCGCGATTTTCGCCCGGCCGCGCCGATCTCATCAGCTGGATGTAGTCAACGATTATCAGGCCGAGATTCTTGGCGCGCTCGCGCTTGAGCCGTCGGCATTTCGCCTTGAGCGTGATCAACGTCGTGTCGGACGAGTCATCAATGTAGATGTTCGACTCCGACAACCGCGCCGCCGCCTGCGCCAGCTTGGGGAAATCGCGCTCGCCGAGAAATCCCTGCCGCGCGCGCGCGCTGTCCACCCGCGCCTCCGAGCACAGCATGCGCAGCACGAGCTGCTCCTTCGACATTTCCAGCGAGAAAAACGCTACGCCCATCGGCGGATCCGCATCCATCGCCGCGTAGGCCGCAATATTCAGCGCGAGCGCCGATTTGCCCATACTGGGGCGGGCCGCGATGATCACCAGGTCCGACGGCTGAAAACCCGCCGTAATTCGATCGAGATCGATGAACCCGCTCGGCACGCCGGTGATCATCTCGCGGTTCTCGTACAGCCGCTCGAGGATCTTCAGCGACTCGCGCGTCAGCTCGGGCATCGCATGGAACGACGGCTTAATCCGCCGCTCGGAAATCTCGAAAATCCGATGCTCGGCTTCGTCGAGGAAGCCGTCCACGTCCGCCGGCGCCTCGTACGACGAGCTTGCGATGTCAGTCGCGATCGAGCCGAGGCTCCGCAGCACCGCCTTGTCGTGCACGATCCGCGCGTAGTGCGCGACGTTCGCGGCCGTCGGCACTATCGACGCCAGCTCCGCGATGTATGCGGGCCCGCCAATCTGCTCGAGCACGCCCCTGGTGCGCAGCGCGTCCGTCAGCGTGATCGCATCGACCGGCTGGCTGTGGTCGGTGAGCTCCGCCATCGCGCGGAATATCTGCCGATGCGACTCGCGATAAAAATCCTCGTCCGAAAGGATTTCGAGCGAATGGTTAATCGCGTCGTTGTCGAGCAGAATCGCGCCCAGCACCGACTGTTCTGCTTCGAGATTCTGCGGAGGAACGCGCTTTAGAATATCGTCCGACGAAACCGCCACCTGACCTCCTCCTCAACCAACCGCGCGCCCGGAATTTTCTGGAGCGCCGATTATTTCCGATACGTTCATCGCTTACAACTATTACACCCGCCGCAAGCCAACGGTTGTCACCACGCCGTCCACAGCCGATGCACAGATCGGCTAGCGCGATCGCCGCCGCCGCGGACGATTGACCGCGAGCATCGGGCCCAGCGCGACGCCGAACATGAATCCGCCGACGTGCGCCCACCATGCGACTCCGCCCATTGCCGCCGCGCCACCGCTTTGTTCGAGTCCCGCGTAGAGCTGCACCGCAAACCAGAACAGCAGGTAGATAACCGCCGGAATCTCGACGAACTGAATGAAAATGAAAATCGGCAGAATCGTGAGGATGCGCCCGCGCGGGTACAGGATGAAGTACGCGCCGAGCACGCCCGCAATCGCGCCGCTTGCGCCAATCACCGGCACGCTCGACTCAGGCGCGATCCACACCGTCGCGAGCGCCGCCGCGATTCCCGCGGCGAAATAGAAAATCAGGTACCGCAGCGCGCCCAGCCGATACTCGACCGCCGCGCCGAAGATGAAGAGATAGAGCATGTTGCCCGCGATGTGCCAGAAACCGCCGTGGACGAACATCGACGTGACCGTCGTCATCAGCGGCGCGAGCGCTTCGACGTTGCGATGCGCGCCGCTGGTGAGCGCTCGCGTCACCGCCGCCGGCACCAGCGCGAATCGCTCGACGAATGCCGCGACGCGCGTGCCGAGCGACAGCTCGTAAACGAACACCGCGACGTTTGCGGCGATGAACGCGCTGTTGATCGGGGTCAGGCGGCGCGGCGCAACGTTATCGCGAAGCGGGATCATCGGAGAGTCGGGCCGCGATTAGGTCGGCGGAGCAATACTAGCGGCGCACGGCGGCCCTGCGCGAGACGGCCGTGACTTGAGCGGGACCCCGTTGTATGCGACAAAGATCGACGGATCGGCGACAACGTCAACCGCGATCCGGAATCGCGTCCCGCACGTCGGCGATCGCGAATCTTCTAACGGAGGTATCAATCATGGAAGTTGTCTCGAGTGAAGTGTCTGTTCGCACCGGCGCCGAGAATATGCCGGCGCATCTCGCGCGCCCGGCGTCCGGCGGTCCCTATCCCGCGCTGGTCGTCGTGATGGAAGCGTTCGGCCTCAACGATCAGATCAAACGCATCACCAATCAATTCGCGTCCGAAGGTTTCGTCGCCATCTCCCCGAATCTCTATTTTCGCCAACCCAACAACGTCGTCGGCTACAACGATTTGCCCGGCGCTTTTCGCCTGATGGGCTCGATCAACGACGATCAGATCGTCGCCGACATGGGCGCCGCGATCGATCATCTGAAAAGCCTGAAAGAAGTAAAGCCCGCGTTCGGCACCACCGGGTTCTGCATGGGCGGACGCGTCAGTTTCCTGACCGCATGCCGCAATCCCGCTGTCAGAGCCACCGCACCGTACTACGGCGGCGGCATCGTCAAGTCGCGCCAGCCGGGCGTCAAGCCGCCAATCGAATACGTCGATGGTCTCAAGGCCCCCGTCCTGGCGTTCTTCGGCGGCAAGGACGCCTTCATTCCGATCACCGAAGTCGACGAATTTCGCGACGCCCTGAAGAAAGCCGGCAAGCCGGCCGAGGTAGTCTTCTATCCCGACGCCGACCACGGCTTCATGTGCGACGACCGCCCGTCGTTCCATCCCGTGCATTCGAAAGAGGCGTGGGCGCGGACCATCGCGTTCTTCAAAGAGTATCTCGGCTGAAACGGCGTGGTCGCGTCTTGTTGATATTATTGCGGCGGGCCGGTCTGCGCCGGCCCGCTTTTTTTCTTGCACTCGCCATCGCCATCGTCGCGGCCGGCGGATGCTATTCCACCGACTATCGCCGCACGATGGCCGCGAACGTGTCGCTGCTCTCCGATATGTCCGACAAGCTCGCCGACTACTGCCGCACTTATTTCAAGCTCGACGATCGCCAGCTGTCGTCCGAGGAGATGGGCGAGTTCTATTACGCCTTCAACAAGGCCAACGCGTTCTCATCCTCGACGCCGCGCGAGGCGTCGCGCCCGTCGCATCGCGATTTCATCAAGCTGCTCAACGCCTACGAGAAATTCGCCCACGCCGCCGACGAATACCGGCTCGATGGCAAAGTCAACCCCGCGATGCTCGCGTCGTTGCTCTCGCAGCACGACCAGGTCCGCCACCTCGCCGGCAAAGTCAGCGAAGACCTGAAGAACGAACCCGACTGATACGTCGCGTGGCGCTCAGCCCTTCCAATGCTGGCCGTACTTGTCCAGGTACGCGACTTCGCTCACCGGGCGCCGCTTGATCGGTCCGAACTTTCCCTGCGGATATCCGATCGGCATCAGCGCATAGGTCTGCACTTCGGGCGGCAGCCCAAGGATCTGTTTCACCTCGTCCTCGAAAAACGTGTGAATCGTCGTCAGCACCGTGCCGAGTCCCAGCCCGCGGCACGCGAGAATAATATTCTGCACCGCGGGATAGATGCTCGAGCCCGACGTCCGCGCGAGGCTCTTCATCACCGCGGCAATCTCGGGCGGAAGCTTGGGCTGCGCTCCAGTGGGCGCGGTTTGCTTCAGGCATGCGATCAGCAGCACCGGCGCGTCCGCCATGTGATCGATCAGGTACGTCGCCGACGCCATCAGCTTGCGGTAAGTGTCCTCGGCCATGTGCGCGGGCTTGACGCGATTCGCGTACAACGCCATGAGGATTCCGCCGCCCTTGCGATACACGTCGCCGATCTTCTTGCGCTGCGCGGCGTCCTTGATGATCACGAACTCCCAGCTCTGTTCGTTGCTGCCCGACGGCGCGCGAATCGCCGCATCGAGCACCTTGGTGATTACCTCGTCGGGAACCGGATCGGGCTTGAACCGCCTGAGCGACCGCGCCGAATAAATTGCCTCGAAAAGTCCAATCTCCGCCATTGTTGAAAGCTCCTTCTACGAATTACTGTCGGTTGAGAATTGCATCCGGTGCCTCAAAAAGAAAAGCGGCCGTGCGATCGCTGTCGATCGCAAAGCCGCTTCTTTTCAATCGTCAATCAGCCGCGCGCGCCCGCTCACACCGGCGTGCGATTCAGTTTCGGCGAAGCCTGCGGCCCCGCCAGCGTCTGGTAAACTTTCTTCGCATCCTCCGGATCGCTCACCATCGGCCCCGGTTGATCATGATGCTTCATGATCTTGTCGTCCGCGGTGAACGCGCGGACCGTCGCGCAATATTCGAGCAGCAGGCCGTTGGGATCGCGAAAGTAGATCGAGCGGCACCATTCATGATCGACCACCGGCGTCACATCAACGTCCTTTGCGATCAATTCCTCGCGCTTGGCTTCGAGCTCCTTCACGTCGTCGCAATGGAACGCGAAATGGTAGAACGCGCCCGGAAGTCCCTGCGCGCTGTTGATATCGGTCGCCCACTCGGTCGGCACGCCCGGCACTTTCTCCGGACACATGAACGCGACCATGCTGCCGTCGCCCGTGTCCAGGAACACATGCTTGATCTTGCCGCCCGCGGCCGGCTCGATAATATCTGACCACGCGACTTCCCAGCCCAACTTCGTCGTGTAGAACTCGACCGTGCGATCGATATCGAGAGTCGCCAACCCCAGATGATGGACCCCAGTGCGTTTCATCGCCTACCCTCCTGTCCCGTCCACCACTTTACTAACACGCCGGATTCGATAGTCAAACGCTCCAGAACGATCGTTCAAGACTCCCGTTCAGGCGCGCCGTCGCTAAGTAAGTCGCTCCTTCTTCAATAACCTCTCCTTGTCCGAGGAGAGGTCGGCGAAAGCCACGCGAAGCGCGGTGTCGCCGGGTGAGGTGCAACGCCTGACATCGCACTCACCCCAACTCGTCTAACCGAATTTGTTAGGCACTCAGGCCATCGCAAGACAGCAGCGCCACTTTCAGACTTGGTGCAACAAGCAAACGAGCTGTTCTGCTGTGGCTAGCGTTGCACCTCGCCCGTCGCTCACCTTCGGCTCGCGCCGACCTCTCTTCGGACAAGGAGAGGTTAATATCCGCGAAGCCCAACATCACCTTCTTAGTACTGGGTGTAGGGGGGTCATATCACCCTTGCTACTCCTTACACTCGTTCCAGGCCTGCGAAGGCGCGTTGTCATAGTTGAACTTCACGCACGCCACCGACGCGCACGCATTGACCAAATCCACGGTCGGCGGCACGTTCGCATTCTTCATCAGCCACAGATTCAACTCGCTCACCATCTGCGGGCCGAGCCCATTCAGCTCCGGCACAACTATTATGTAGAGCGCATCCTCTTGGCGCCGCGCCGTTGACCATGTCCCCGGATGTGCAATCGAGGGGAATGCCTGCATCCTGCGATGGGTCTTCGGACCCTCGACGACCTTCCAGTTGCCGGCAATCTCAACCGCCAGATGGCGCGGGAACTCCTCAATCAAGTCGCCGACATCGGTATCTCGCGGCGGCTCGACGCCAACCGCACACGCACGAACCTCGCCCCAGTAGCGATCGATCGCAAGCGCAGCCGCGTTCCTCGAGGCCTCGGTCTTATACTGTCCGTTAGTCTTAACCCGAATCCCCGTCGCCGTGACGAGATCAGCCGCGAACTCGGAAGACGACAACTCAAGCGGTCGCGCCTGTACTTCAGCAGGCGTGCCAGTGTTACCAGAATACGAAGTCGATTGCGTCGGACACGCGATTAAAGTGCTCGCGACCACAATCGCCAACACCGCCATCAACGCGCGCCCAATCGCCGCGCGAGCAACCCCACCCCACCCCACCACCAATTGTGCGACCCGCATCCGCTCAGACGACTCCCTCGCGCTTGAGGCGCTCGAGCTCATCCGCACCGATTCCGATCGATACGAGCACTTCGGCGGTATGCTCGCCAAGTTCGGGTGGACGTTCTCATCGGCCTGTCGCTATCGGACGCCGCGGACATCTTGATAGGAGTGCCGGCGACACGGATCTTGCCGCGGGTTGGATAGTCGCTGTCAATCAGCATCCGGCGTTGCGCGGTTTCAGGATCGGCTATCACTTCTTCGACCGTCCGCACTGGCGCGCATGGAATTCCCGCCTCGATCAGTCCTTCGACCATCGCGTCACGCGGCTGCGCGATTGTCCATTCGGCGACGAGCGCGTCCAGTTCGTCGGCGATCTTCAGCCGCGCACCGTGATTCTTGCATCGAGGATCGGCAATCAGATCTTCGCGGCCCATCAATTTCGCCAGCGTGCGCCAATGCGCTTCCGTCAGGCAGAAGATCAGTATCTCGCCGTCGCTCGCGGGATAGATGTTGGTCGGGCATGCGCCCCAATGACGATTTCCCAACCGCTTGAACTTCATCCCCTGCAGCGCGGGCGCAACCGCGCTGGTCAATGCGGGAATCGCCACGTCGAGCATGGCGACCTCGACATGCTGTCCTTTGCCCGTCTTCCCCCGATGTATCAACGCCGCCAAAATTCCGCTCACCATGTGACTGCCGGTCCCCATGTCGATAAACGTCGCCGAAGTTTTCACCGGACGGTCGGGGAATCCCGTGATACTGATGAACCCCGACGACGCCTGGATCGTGTTGTCCATCGAGCCGAGCTTCGCGTACCGGCTGTCAGAGCCGTAGCCCTTGCCCGACGCGTAAATCAGCCGCGGAAACCGCGCGGCGATCTGATCGTAGCCGAGCCCGAACGACTCCATCACGCCGTCAAGATAGTTCTCGACCATCACGTCGGCGTCCTCGAGCAGCTTGAGCACGATCTCCTGCCCGCGCCGATCTTTCAGGTTGATCGTGACGGAGCGCTTGTTCGCGTTGAGCATCAGGAACGAGTATCCGGCGCCGCCCGGCGGCAATTCCGGCCGCCGCAGAACTTCCCCTGTTATTGGCGGCTCGATCTTGACTATATCGGCGCCCATCGCCGCCAGTTGCAGCGTACAGTACGGGGCCGCGTAAACCTGTCCGAGATCGATCACGCGGATTCCATCGAGCGGCAAACTCATCGTCGAATCCTCATCGCAATAGCGAGCGTGCGATCACCATCCGATGCACTTCGCTGGGGCCTTCGCCTATTCGCCGGATGCGCGCCTCGCGATACCATCGCTCGATTGGAAACTCCTTGCTGACTCCGTAGCCGCCGTGAATCTGCACCGCGCGATCGATCACGCGGCCGAGCACCTCGCTCGAATAGAGTTTCGCGATCGACGCCTCGGTGCGGAAGTCCTCGCCGCGGTCGGCCTTCCACGCGCCTTCCCACGTCAGCCATCGCGCCGCGCGCAGCTCGACCTCCGAGTCCGCGAGCATCCACTGTATCGCCTGCCGCTTCGACAGCAGCTCGCCGAACGTGCTGCGCTGCTTGGCGTGATCGATCGCCATCCTGAGCGCCGCCACTCCCACTCCAACATTGCACGCCGAGTACGGAAAACGCAGCCGCGTCAGTAGATCAAGGCACAAGTTCAACCCCTCGCCCTCGGGTCCCAGCCGCTGCTCGACCGGCACGACGCAATCCTCGAAGTGAACTTCATTCGGCAGCGCCGACGTGCGCAGCGTCCGAAACGGCCGCGCCGTGAATCCCGGCGTGCCCTTCTTGATTATGAAGCACGTGATGCCCTTGCGGCCGGCCTTGGCGTCAGTGCGGGTGAAGACGACGCCCCACTCCGCTTCATGGGCATGCGAAATGAAAATCTTCGTGCCGTTGAGGACGTAGGTATCGCCCTGCCGAACCGCCTTGCACTGAATCGCGCCGGCCGGATCGGAGCCGCCCGACGGCTCAGTGATCGCAAAAAACGTATGCCACGCATTCTTGATCGTGCCGCCGGCGTAGCTGCGCTTCTGCTCCTCGCTGCCCGCGTAAATCACCGGCGGCGGCGTGCGTCCAAAGACGCCGCAGCCGGGGTTGTAGAGGCCCATGCGATGCTGCGCCATCTCCTCGGTCAGCACGCACATGTCGAACGTGCCGAGGCCGCCGCCGCCGTACTCGCGCGGCGCACCCATGCACCACAAGCCGGCCGCTTGATTCTTTTTCGCGAGGCGCCAGTAATCGTCCTCAGGAATCTCAGCCGCGTCAGGATCGCATTTCGCTTCGATCGGGATAATCTCCTCGCGGATTATTCTTCCCACCTGATCGCGCAGCGCTCGCAGCTCCGGCGACAGCGCAAATCCATTGTCAGCGTCCATCAGAAAAGTTCCTCCGCCGGTTTCCCGTCTCCATCGAGTCCGCGCTGCAATCCGCGGATCCACATCGCGCGGATCCATTCGAGGTCATAGGCGCCCCACGTCCCTTTGATTTCGGCGTCGATGCTGCGGATGTGCGCGATGGCGTCCGTGACTTTCGTGATCGCGGCCGCGCCCCAAGCCTGGCGATGGATGCCCGTCTGCTGGATCGCGCCCAGGTAGTCGGACATCCCCGCAAGCACGTCGCTGCTGTAGCGCCAGAGCTCCTTCTCGGCATCCGCGAGGCGAGTGTCCGCGCTCGACGCGATTTGGTCGGCCGCCGCAATCGCCTCGTTGAACGTCAACGCCGCTTCGCGAAGCTCGATGCGTTTGCGCGCAGCTTTTTCAGCCGAAGCGATCGGTCGTATCACGTCGGCATAGTCGAGGCACAGCTTCGACGCGCGCTCGACGGCGCGATAAGCCGCGGCCATTTCGGTAGCACATCGCGGATGCCTGCCGGCCGCCGTTTCGGCTAGAGTCGCGCCAGGATCAAAATTGGGATCCTGCGATCCGCGAACGAATGCCTCGAGGTTCACCGGGTAGGCCATCACGCTGTACGCGCCAAACGTCAGGCACGAGATGCTCGTGATGCCCAGCCGCCGGTAAGCGCGGAGGTCAGAGGCAATGACAGCCGGCGTCGCGAAACCCAGGCCGCCGAACAGGATCGCGTCGGCGTAGTATTCGAAGATGTGACCGCGCCCCTTGAATATGTCGATGTAGCGCTTCAGCGATTCGAGATAGCGCGGATTGATCTCGCACGCACTGTCGTCGATCGCATGGCTGTAGCATCTCTCCCGCGGCGCCCATTCGAACCAAACGTTGTCGAGCGGCTTAAGCCCGGGATGCGGCTCGATCGTGTCGTGATAGGCGAGATAGGCGATCGGCGGCGCCTTCGGGTCGGCGGCGAGCGCGCCGGCAATTGCGTTGACGACATCCATATATTGAAGTTGCGGCGGGAGATCGCGACATTGACCGCATCGGCACCACGCGCCACGCCATACGTCGGCGCCCCAGATGTGCAGCAAGCCGTTCTCGGGATGGTCGTGAACGTAGGCGAGCGCGCCAGCGCGAACGAGAGCGACGGCGTCGGGATTGGAGACGCAGAGATTGCCGCGCGGCGCCCGAACACCGTCGTCGCCGGCGGGGAAATACTCCGGATGCTCGCCGAAGCGATCGCGCGGCAGCAGGAGTTGCAGGACGTGGCCGCCGTATTCGACGCCTATCCCGTGCTCGCGCAAGATCGGCGCGACCTCATCGATCTTGAGCCGCGTGTCGTGCGCGTGGCGGATGTACGAAAAAGCGTTGATGCCGCGCCGCGCCATCCACGGAATAAATTCGCGGTCGTGACGCAGGTGCAAATCTAGCCGGTCTGGAAAATTGTAGTTCCAGGTCATGATGTCGGAGACAAATGCGCGGCGCTTGAACGCGGGCGTCACGCGCCATGGTTCGATCGCGGCGAGGCGACTCGAATCGATTCGCGGATACAATGGCGGCACACCGGGCAGAAACTGCGCGCCAAGTTTTTCGAGCAGATTCGACGCCGCGTGGATTAATCCGCGCTCCGTCCCGGCGCGAATCGTGATCGAGCCGCCGTCGTGCGAGACATCGAAGCTGTCGCCTTCGAGAGTGATTGGCGACGGTGATGCCGAACCGGCCGGCTGGGACAGGTCGATTTTGATTTCGGCCGCGGTTAGTGACGCGTCGGGAGACGCATCAACTTGAATGCCGAGCATCGCGCCGAGTCCCGCCGACAGCTCTTGCGCGGCGAGCTTTGCGACTTCTCCTGCGATCGCGCTGAAGCGGATGTGGGGCGCGGCGACGCCTGCTTGACTCATTCTATAGGACTCCCGATGCGTTCGGCCCGTCGTCTTTCCGGCGGTGGCGAAATGATAACATGGCGGTCCCGCATTGGTAGCGACGCGGTCGTCCCGCTATCAAACTCGGCGGAGTCTTTTTGCCGATGTACTCTTCAGACCACGACGGACGCGAGATGCTCGCAGACGGGCAGGCTTCGCCGTGCCGCATCCTTCCAGCAAGACATCCATCGCATTCATAAAACGCTCTTCAAGAGAATCGGACCTGTTTTTCCACCATCCGCTGACCCAGTTGCCGGCAATCAGCACGAGCATCCCTTCCATCATTTCCGCGAGATGCAACGGCTTCTGATCGGCGCGAATCTCCCCGCGCTTCTGGCCTTCGGCGAAAAGTCGTTCGTACTGCTCGTAGAGCTGAAGAGATCTGTCGCGCAAAACGCCCTTAGCATCGGTCATCATCCTCGACTGCTTTGCAACCAGAGCATGAAACTTCGGATCTGAATCCCACAACGTCGCCCATTGGCGAATCACGCTGCGAATCCGGTCGGGCACACTACAATCCCGGCGTTCGAGTTCGCGCTTCACCGACGCGATTGAGTACTCGAGCATCTCCACCGCGAACGCCATTATCAGCGCGTCCTTGGTGGAAAAGTAGTTGAAGAAGGTGACCTCGCTGATGCGCAGCCGTTCGACGATGTCGCGGACGCGGGTCTGTTCGTAACCTTTTTTCCGAAACAGCGCGGCCGCCGTATTCAGAATCGCGCGGCGCTGCTCGGCCTTCTTCTCCTCGCGCAAACCCATCGGCCCGATCAATTACACATCGAGCGTCGCGAAGGGAAACTCGGACTGCGACGCGGCTCTCGTCGACGGCACGGCGGCGCAGCGATCTCGCTGCGTTGACTTTGGTTCACCATATATATTTAGTCTACCTCATTATTATGCAAGAGTCGATGAAACAGTCCAATCAAGTTGCAGCCCGCATCAGGACGGCGCTCGCGCACCGCCGACTGCCGCTGGCAGTCGCCATCCTGTCGGCCGTCGCGATGTTGCCGGCGCTGACCGGCGGATGGCAGTTCGACGATTATTTTCACCGCGTCACCATGCTCGGTTACGGCGATTCAAAACCGATTCAGGTCTTCGTCCAATACAGCGACCGCGCGCACAACCTGAGCCAGATCGATTACGGCACGATGCCGTGGTGGGGGTCTATGGACCTGCATCAGACGTTTCTGCGCTATGCGAGCACGCTTACCATGATGCTCGATTACCGCCTCTGGCCAAACCATCCCAATCTGATGCACCTGCACAGTCTGCTGTGGCTGGCAGCGGCGGTCTTCGTGGCCGCGCTTCTGTATCGAGAAGTGCTCGGTGGCAACTGGGTGGCCGGACTGGCGGCTCTGATGTATGCGCTGGACGGCGCGCATGCGGTCCCTGCCGCCTATCTGGCCAACCGCAACGCCTTGATTGCCTGCTGCTTCGGCTTCCTGAGCGTGCTGGCGTTCGTTCGCTGGCGAAAGTACGGGCACGGGCGAAGTCGGTGGCTCAGCGTATTGATGCTGGCGCTGTCGCTATCCGCCGGCGAAATGGGCCTGGCTACCGCCGCCTACCTGTTTTCCTACGCGCTGACCGTCGACCGCGACTCGATTCAAGCCGGGCTCATGCGGCTCCTGCCTCACGGCGGAGTCCTGGCGGCATGGGCATTGATCTACAAGCTTGGCAATTTCGGTTCGCAAGGCTCCGGCTTTTACCTGGACCCGCTTCACGATCCGCTTGGCTTCGCCGGTTCGTTCTGCCGGCGGGCTGCATTTCTGCTGATGGGACAGTGGTCGCCACTCCCTGCGGAACTGAGCATGGCCAACGCGCCCGGCACCTCGGCGTTCCTGCATATCAGCATCTTTAGCTTCGCGATCGCTGCAATCGTCGCGGCTCTCTTTCTCCCTTTGATCCTGCGCGACCGGATAGCGCGGTTCTGGGGGCTCGGCGCGCTGCTTTCGTTGATTCCGATTGCCGCCGTTGGTCCCGAGAATCGCCTGTTGGGTTTCGTCGGCCTGGGTTCGATGGCGCTTCTCGCTCAACTGACGCAGTTCCTGTTTGCACCCTCTTCCGCCGCGTCGCTACCCCGCCTCTGGAGGGGACTTGCGTGGGCGGCAACTCTGCTCCTCCTGCTACTTCATTTGATCGCCGCTCCGTTTCTCGGGATCGCCCGAATCGATTACCAGGCTACCGTCAGCTCCAGGATGGAGCGTGCGATGGCAAGTGTTCCGAGCGATGCGCGAATCGCATCGCAGGATCTGCTGCTGATTAACCCACCCGACCACATCTACCTCGTCACCGCGATTTGGGCAGTGCACCGGCTGGAGAAGCTGCCGATGCCGCGCCACATGCGTGCGCTCTCCTCGGGAGGCGAACTGGAGGTCACGCGCGTCGGGCCTCGCTCGCTGCAAGTACGTTTTCCCGATGGATTTTTTCCGACGGCATTCAGTCGTTTCTTTAACAGTCAAAACGATCGTTTTTCGCCGGGGCAGCACCTCGAACTGCCGGGCCTGTCTATCACGGTCGAGGCGCTGGACGCGCGAGGCGACCCCGCGCAGGTGCTGTACGAGTTCCCGTTACCGCTCGAATATTCATCGTTGCGCTGGATGCGCTGGCAAGACGGCGTATATGTCCCCTGGAGCCCGCCTGCACTCGGCCAAACGGAGAAGCTGCCTGCAGTGCGCGGAATTTATTAGCCAGCTCGCGCCTTCGACCCGTCGTTTTTCCGCGGGTTCGGGAATGATAACATCAGCGTCGCGCTTTGGTAGCGCAGCCGCATGCCGACTCCAAATGAAATCCTCGCCGAACTCAAGAAAGTAAAATACCCTGGCTTCACCCGCGACATCGTGTCGTTCGGCATCATCAAGGATATCGAAGTCGCGTACGCGGGCGTGACCGTATCGCTCACGATGGCGTCGGCGAAACCCGAGGTCGTCGAGAAAATTGTCGCCGAGGTGAAAGCGGTGGTTGCGGCGATGCCCGGCGTGCCCGCCGTCAACGTCCAGATCGAGCAGCCCGCGCCGACTGCGCCGCGCGCCGCGGCCGGGATGGCACAGCCGAAGAATATTGCCGGCGTCAAGCATATCGTCGCGGTTGCCAGCGGCAAGGGCGGCGTCGGCAAATCTACCGTCGCGGTGAATCTTGCGCTCGCGATGCATGCGCTCGGTTGGCGCGTCGGCCTGATGGACGCCGATGTGTACGGCCCGAGCGTCGCGATGATGGTCGGCGTCGAGAAGGCGCCAACGCTGACGCCCGAGCGCCGAATCATCCCGCTCGAGCGCTACGGCATCCGCTACATCTCGATGGCGCTATTCATCAACGACGAGACCGCCGTTATCTGGCGCGGGCCGATGGTCACCAAGCTCGAGACGGAATTTCTCTTCAACGTCGAGTGGGGCGAGCTCGATTGCCTGGTGCTCGACTTGCCGCCCGGCACCGGCGACGCGCAACTGACCATCACTCAGCGCGTCGCGCTCGACGGCGGCGTTATCGTGACGACGCCGCAGGAGATCGCGCTGCTCGACGTCAAGCGCGGCGTCGCGATGTTCGAGGAAGTTCACGTCCCCGTGCTCGGCGTCGTCGAGAACATGAGCTACTACCTTTGCCGCAAGTGTAACCATCGCCACGAAATCTTCGCGCACGGCGGCGGCGCGCGTCTGGCCGAATCGCTCCACGTGCCGTTCCTCGGCGAGCTGCCGCTGGTGCGCGAACTGCGCGAAGGCGGCGACAATGCAAGCCCGATCGTCGCGGCCAACCCGGCGCATCCGGTCAGTGCGGCGTTCAAGTCGATTGCGTCGAAAGTGATCGAAGGCCTCGATCGACCCGAAGCGCAGCACGCCTCATAGCGAATGTCAGATCGCCCAAAGATTTCGCTGATCACGATCACGCGCGACGAAGAAGCGCTGATCGGCGAGTGCCTCAAGAGCGCGTGGTTCTGCGACGAGAAAATAATCATCGACTCTTTCTCCACTGACAAGACGGTCGAGATTGCGCGCGGCCTCGGCGCCGACGTCGTCCAGCACGAGTTCACCAACTACGTGAAGCAGAAACAGATGGCGCTCGATCGCGCGACCAGCGACTGGGTCCTGTTGATGGATGCGGACGAGCAGGCGACGCACGACCTGGGCGAGGAAATTCTTCGCGCCGTGTCGTCATCTGTGGCAGACGGCTACCGCATTCGGCGCATCCTGTACCACCTCGGGCATTACTACTCGCACGCGATTTATCCCGACACTCCCGTGCGCCTGTTTCGGCGCGATCGCGGGCATATCGGCGGCCGCGACCCGCATGACAAGGTCGTCGTCGACGGACGCGTCGAGCGTCTCGACAAGCCGATTCTGCATTTCAGCTACCGCGACATTTCCGATCACGTCGCGACGATCAACCGGTTCAGCTCGCGCGCCGCGATGGAGCAGGAGCCTAACGCGTTCACGCCCTTCAAGATGATCGCGAATCCGGCGTGGCGGTTTTTCAATTTCTACATTATCCGCGGTGGCTTCCGCGACGGCGGCCGCGGCTTGTACGCCGCCATGACCGCCGCGTTCTACGTATTTCTCAAGTACGCCAAGCTCTACGAGCGCCGCCTGAAATCGCGCACCGGACTGTGAGCGCGGGCGGAGATCCTAACCTCTCCTTGTCCGAGGAGAGGTCGGCGAAAGCCGCGAAGCGGTGTCGCCGGGTGAGGTGCAACGCCCGACACCGCATTGATCCTAACTCGTCTAACCGCAATCGTTGGACACTCGGCCGCCGCCGGACAACAGCACGACTTTCAAACCTACTGCAACGGGCAAACGCGCTCACTGCGACGGTCGGCGTTGCACCTCACCCGTCGCTCGCCTGCGGCTCGCGCGGACCTCTCCTCGGACAAGGAGAGGTTACTGGTAGCGTCGGCGAAAGTGCACCCCGCCACTTGAAACTTCGCTCGTCAACCACTTCTATCGCGCCACAGACCTGATAATTTAACCGTCAGCCCATGAGACGACTCTTTTTCTACGCGCGACGCTACTGGTTGCGTTACGTATTCGGCATCTCTTGCACGTTCGCGAACGCCACGCTCGCGGCGATCATTCCGCTCTTCATCCGCGATGCGATCAACGCCACCGGGAAGCATCGGCCCGACCTCGTCGCGCATTACGCTGTGTTGATGATCCTGTTCGCGGTGACGCTCGGCACCGTGCGCTGGTTTTCGCGCTTCACCATCTTCAATATCGGACGCGATATCGAGTACGACCTGCGCAACGATCTCTTCGAGCATCTCACCACGCTCGGCACCGACTTCTACATGAAGATCAAGACCGGCGACTTGATGTCGCGCATGATCAACGACCTGACCGCGGTCCGAATGTTGGTCGGCATGTTCGTGCTGTCGGTCTCGAATACCCCGCTGATGTACTGCCTCGCACTCGGCTTCATGAGTTCGCTCAACCGGCGCCTGACGTTGTTCGCGGTCGTTCCCTACCTTGTATTGTTCGTCGCCATCCGCTGGCTGATGCGCAAGATGATGATGCGCAGCCTCAAAGTGCAGGAAGGCCTCGCCGCGATTGGCTCCAAAGTCCAGGAGAGCCTCGCCGGCATTCCGGTCGTGAAAGCGTACACCCTCGAGGAGCACGAGGCTGGGCTGTTTCGCAAAATCAACGACGCTTACAACGAGCAGGGTCTCGCACTGGCGCGCACCCGCGGTGCGATGATGCCGATGATTCGTTGCGCGGCGGCAAGCGCGACGATGATCGTGCTGATTTACGGCGGCTCGCTCGTGATCAACGGCAAGATGTCGCTCGGCTCGCTGGTGGCCTTTCTGAGCTACCTCGGCATGCTCGCGATGCCGACTATCCAGCTCGGCTGGATGCTGTCGATCTATCAGCGCGGCAAAGCCTCGATGAAGCGGCTCGATGAAATTTTCGGCGCGCGCGGGGCCGACAGCGTCGCGGGCGAAGACCTCAAGCTCGAGATCAATGGCGCCGTCGAATGGAAAGACGTCTCGTTCAGCTACCTCGCGCACAACGGCAACGGCGCCGATGGCAAGATTCCGTACGCGCTCAAGAACATCAACGTCAAAGTAGGCGCGGGCGAAAAGCTCGCGATCGTCGGCCGCACCGGCTCGGGAAAATCCACGATGGTCAAGCTGCTGGCTCGACTGCTGCAACCGACCGAGGGACGCATCCTGCTCGACGGCCGCGACGTCGAAGAAATGCCGCTGGCAGCGCTTCGACGCACGGTCGGAATGGTCCCGCAGGAGCCGACGCTCTTCACCGACACCCTCGCGCGCAACATCGCATTCGGCAAGACCGACGCGTCGCTCGATGTAATCCAGAATTCCGCGCGCATCGCCGGACTAGACCCCGACATCGCGATACTGCCGCATGGACTCGACACGATCGTCGGCGAGCGCGGGATGGCGCTGTCGGGCGGCCAGAAACAACGCGTCACGATTGCGCGGCTCCTCGCTTACAATCCCGCGATTGTCGTGCTCGACGACGCGCTCTCGAGCGTCGATACCGAAACCGAAAAGGCGGTGCTCGAAAGTCTCGAGCAGAGCGTCGAAGGCCGCACGACGATCGTAGTCTCGCATCGCGCGTCAACGGTCCGCGACTCGGATCAGATCGTCGTGCTCGAAGACGGCGAGATTGCCGAGCGCGGCACCCACGAGCAGCTGATGGCTCGTCGCGGGATTTACGCCGAACTGTTCCATCGCCAATTGCTCGAAGAGGAATTGAGCCGCTACTGAAATGCAGCTCGTCGAGGAAAAGCCTCTCACCAAAGTTTACGACGCCGGGCTCGTGCGTTGGGTGTGGCAGTTCATCCGTCCCTACCAGGGGCTGTTCTGGCTGGCGACGTTACTGATGCCGCTCGACACGGCCTTCCTGCTCGCACAGCCGTACGTCATCAAGCTGACGGTCGACGAATTTCTCTCCGGCGCGCACGGAGCCCCTGTCCCCGCATGGCTCGCGATTCTGTTCCGTGCGTCGGGTGGACACGGGCTGTTCGTGATGGGCGCGCTGTACCTGCTGCTGGTCGTCTGCGAGTTCCTCGCGTTCTACGCCCAGTTTTACCTGATGATGATGGTCGCGCAGTTCAGCCTCTCCGACCTGCGGATGGCGCTGTTCCGCAAGGTCGAGCGCCTGCCGATGTCGTTCTTCGATCGCACCCCGGTCGGCCGGCTGGTCAGCCGAATGACGACCGACATCGACTCGATCAACGACATGTTCTCGGCCGGTTCGCTGACGATCTTCATCGACGCGATGACGCTGCTGGGCATCGTGGCGATCATGTTCTCCCTCAGTCCGCGGCTGGCGCTGGCTGCCCTGTGCGCGATTCCGCCGTTGACGCTTGTAATTTATTTCCTGAGTTCCCGTTCGCGCATTGTTTACGGCCAGATCCGTGATCGTCTCGCCGCCCTGAACTCGTACTTGTCGGAATCGCTGGCCGGCATGATGATCGTGCAGCTCTTCACCCGCGAGCGCGAAAGCCGTCGCGAGTTCGACGAGCTCAACCTGCGTTCGCGCGACGTGCAGATGATGGCCAACGTTTACGAGGCCGCGCAATTCTCGTCGGTCGAGGCACTCAGCTCGATTACGGTCGCGGTTATCTTGTGGATCGGCGGCGGCAGCGTGATTCGACACCTCGTAACGGTAGGCACGCTGATCGCGTTCATCCAGTACGCTCAGCAATTCTTCACGCCGCTGCGCGATATAGCGAGCAAGTACAGCGCGCTCCAGTCGGCTCTGGCGGCGATCGAGAAAATTCACGCGTTGATGGAAGGCGAGCAGACGCTGCCACTGCCCGCGCAGCCGAAGCAGCCGGCGGTCTCGCGCGGATCGATCGTGTTCGACCGCGTCAACTTCGAGTACCGTCGCGGCGAGCCGATTCTGAAGGACCTCAGCTTCAGCGTCGCGGCCGGGCAGAAAATTGCGATCGTCGGGGCAACCGGCTCGGGCAAAACTACGATCATCAAGCTGCTCAATCGTTCGTACGACGTGACCAGCGGACGAATCCTGGTTGACGGCATCGACGTGCGCGACTGGGACCTGCGCGCCCTCCGCCGCGAAATCGGCTACGTGCAACAGGACGTGTTCCTGTTCGCCGGCGACGTGCTGGAAAATATCAGGCTGTCGCGAACCGACCTCAACGAATCCCAAGTGCGCGATTCGCTGCGGCGCGCGCAGGCGCTGCGCTTCGTCGATCGATTGCCGGGCGGAGTGGCCGAGGAGATTCGCGAGCGCGGCGCCAACCTCTCGGCCGGTCAGCGCCAGTTGCTGTCGTTCGCGCGAGCCCTCGCCTACAACCCGCGAATCCTGGTGATGGATGAAGCGACCTCGAGCGTCGACAGCGAGACCGAGCGCCTGGTCCAGCTCGCGCTCAACGAGTTGCTGGCCGAGCGCACCGCCGTCGTAATCGCGCATCGGCTCTCGACCATCGAGCGCGCCGATCGAATCATGGTGCTCGGCGGCGGCGTCCTGCGCGAGAGTGGGACGCATGAAGAACTGCTCGCGCAGCGCGGACTCTACTACCGGCTGTTCGAATTGCAGTACGCCGCGATGGCTAACAGCGACCGCCTCGTGGCGGGCTGACGCCTGCCTTGATGAAAGTGTCTGTGACGACGCGGCAGCCGGCGCGGGCACGATTTCAGCCGGCATACCTGCTGCGCCTCGCGGCGATAATCTTCGCGCCGATCCTGCTGAGCGGATGCTACATCACGCACGCCGCTTACGAAGAAGGCCGAATTCTATGGCACCGCAAATCTATCGACGACGTGCTGGCGCGCAAGGATCTTCCGGCGGACGTTCGCGCCCAACTCGAGACTGTCCTCGCGGTGCGCAAGTTCGCCGACGAAAACCTCGGCGAGAATGTCGGCGGTGCGTATGAAACTATCGCGCCCGTCGATCAGAGTGCGGTCGTCCACGTCCTGATGGCGGCGCCGCGCGACTCGCTGGAGCCCTACACCTGGTGGTTTCCGATAGTTGGCAGCGTGCCGTATCGCGGCTATTTCGACGAGAGCGATGCGATCGCGGAAGCCGCGGCGCTCGAAGCGGAGGGTCTCGACACGATGGTGCGGCCATCGATCGCGTTCTCGAGCCTCGGATTTTTCGACGACCCGCTCCTGACCAACCTGCTCAAGCTCGACCGCGTCGAGCTGGCCGGCGTGCTGATCCACGAGCTGTTCCATCGCACGTACTTCCTCGCCAGCGACGCGATGTTCGACGAGTCGGCGGCCAACTATGTCGGCAGCGCGGGCGCGGTCGCATTTTTTGCCGCGACTGACGGTGAGTCGGCGCCGTCCACGATTGCGGCGCGCGGCATCCTCGACAGCGATCTCAAGTTCGCGCGCTTTCTGCTCAAGGAGCAGGCGCGTCTGCTCGACATCTATTACACGCCAAACCTCTCGAAGGATCAGCTCGACAAGCGGCGCGAAGCCGCCTTCGCGGCGATCAAGGCCGACTATGCCGCGCTGGCGCCTTCTCTATCGGGGCTCGACCGGTTCGACCTCGACAAGCAACCGCTGAACAACGCGGTGTTGATAAATTACCTGCTCTACTTTCACCAGCTCGACAACTTCGCCGCGCTACAGCGGATGAATCACGGCGACTTGCGCGCGACCATCGCGCAGATAATTTCGATCGCCAAGGCGCATCCCGACGATCCTTTCTACGCGATCGCGCAGGTGGTACGCGCGGCGGCCCCGCCCCCTGCCGGACACTAGGCCGCGAGCGCGGCGGCAATCACTCGCGACAGCTCCGCTTCGCGGCCGCCAAAGAAATGATCGGTGCCCGCGACGATCTCGAGTCGCGCCGAGTCTCCGATTTTCGCCTTGAGCGCTCGCAGCCCCGCGACCGGCGAGTACGAATCGCTGTCGCCCGACACCAGCAGCACCGGCTTCGATGCGCCATCCGGAATTCGCGCATCGGCCATCGCAAGCGGAATCGCGACCGCGACGATTCGAGCAATCTCCGCGCGCTCGTATCCCGCGCTCACCGCCACCATCGCACCGAACGAGTATCCCGCCATCACTGCTCCAGATTTGCGCACGCCCGGCTGCGCCAGCAGAAACGCCATTGCCGCGACCGCATCATCGACTTCGCCGGGACCGCCGTCATACTCGCCGTCGCTGCCCCCGACGCCCCGAAAATTAAAGCGCAAGGTCGCGTATCCCAATTGCCACAAGGCCGCGAGGATCGCATCGACGACATTGTTGAACATCGACCCGCCGTACATCGGATGCGGATGGCATACGACGGCCGCGGGCGCGCCGCCGCCCGGATTGGCAATCAAGCCTTCCAGGTTCAAATCGCCGGATCGAAACGTGACCTGAATCTCATCCATACGCCCGTCGCCTCAAAACCTAAACCGTCGCTTTATATTTCTCGAACCGCGGTTTCGCCGAACGCTGATATACCACATCAGTCGGCGACACGAATGGTTTTTCTTTCATTGCACTAGGTGAGCTATAATGACTATAAGAATCTTGGGGATCTCATATTCGAGATACTGATTAGGGTCGGGGGAAAAATGATTAATTTCAGGGCGTTGCGATTTGCGTTCGCGATTCTGCTCCTGACTCCGATGAGCGCGCACGCGGTCTCGCTGACTCTCAACGGCAACAGCGCCGACCTGCAGACCGACAACACACAGGCTGTCTACGCCAGCGACAGCGACGGCGTACCGGTGCTGATCACGGCGGTCGGAATGAGCTTGCGAGGTGGCGGCGTCGTAACCGACGTCGGCGTGCCCTCGATGATGCCTGATGGACGCGTGATCTTCGGCGCCGAGGTCCAGCCCAAGGACACCAACCTCAAGCCGCGCTGGAACATTTTCATTGGCAACGCCGACGCCGTCCCGAGCCATCGCATCATCACTGCCCTGAATCCTAAGGCGCTCGACGGCGATTGCACGCCCGCCTTCAAGGCCGACCCTTATCCCGTCGCCGACATCGACGAAAACGTCGCATTCATTTCGGCCGTGCCGCACGGCCGCGATGCGCTCTTCTTCTACTCGCACGGCAAGCTCGCCTGTATGGTGAAGGCGGGCGCCAAAACCAACGAAGGTCACGAGATCGCGGTGCTCAGCTTCGGCAGCGAGCAGATGGGCGACGGCGGCCAGGTCGTCTTCACCGGCTTTCTCGGCGCAAGCGCCAACACCGCCGATCATCGTCAGGCGCTGATGCTTGCCTCCGTTACCGGCGGCGTTACCGAGCTTGCGGTCGAAGGCGCGTACGGTCCGAATCATACGCTCTACCAGCGCCCGTTCGGATTACCGGCTGCCCTGCCCACGACGCTGGGGACAGAGGTCGCGTTCACGGCCAAGACGCCAAGCGGCGCGGCGCTGTTCCTGTACAGCGGCGGCTCGATGGCGCGAATACTGCCGACCGGCACGCTCACGAGCGTCGGTCCCGTGACATTTCTGTCGGCGGGACGGCCGGGCCTGATGGCGGACGGAACCACCGCGGTGCTCGCCGGATGCGCTCGCATGCCCGCGATTTTTCGCCTCACTCGCCAACGCCTTGATTTGCGGATTCAGCGCGGACAGTTGACTCCCTTCGGCACCGAACTCGAGTCGCTGGGCGATCCGGTGCTGACGGCGTCGGGCGCGATGTTCATCGGCGCGACCGATTCCGACGATCACGAGAAGCTCTACGTACTGTCGCCCGACGACGCGTTTTTCGAGGTCGGCGAATCTGAATTCATCTACCGGATCGCGATGGGCGAGGAGAAGCATCACTCGATCTTCACCGGCACGCTCACAGTGAACCAGCACGGCGACTTCGCCTACCTGGGCGGCCGCTAACTCAATCTGTTCTCTCTCCCCTCACGAAGTAGGACGGAATTTATTCCGTCAACGCTGCATTACGCCGCTTTTCTGCTTCCTCACTTCCTGCCATCTTAAACGCCATGGCAGACCACGCAAAATTCCTCGCGCTCAATCCCAAACTCTACGACTACCTGATCGCGCACGGACACAATGGCGATCCGATCCGCGCCGAACTCGCCGATGAAACGGCGAAGCTCGGCCCTATCAGCGGGATGCAGATTGCCGCCGAGCAGGGCACCTTCATGGGCCTCCTCGCGGGCGCGATCGGCGCGCGCTCCGCGGTCGAAGTCGGGACCTTCACCGGCTACAGCGCACTCTGTGTCGCTCGAGCATTGCCCGCCGACGGCAAGCTGCTGTGCTGCGACGTCAACGAGCAATGGACTAGCATCGGGCGCCGCTATTGGGAGCGCGCTGGCGTCGCCAACAAGATCACGCTCAAATTGGCGCCCGCCGCCGAAACGCTGAAGGCCCTGCCCAGCTCGCACACTTTCGATTTCGCCTTCATCGACGCCGACAAGACCAGTTACGCGATCTACTACGAGGAAATCCTGAAACGTCTGCGCCCCAGCGGCCTCATCCTCATCGACAACGTGCTATGGAACGGCCGCATCATCGACGACGCGGCCACCGACGCCGACACGCTCGCGCTGCGCAAGCTCAACAACTTCATCGCCGCGGACACCCGCGTAGAAGCCGTGATGCTAGGCATCGCCGACGGCCTAACAATCGTCCGCAAAAAGTAATTTCCTAACCTCCCCTTGCACCTCTGTCATTCAGAGCCGCTGCGGCGAAGAATCCCGGCTCCTCTCCGAATTCCCCTCTCCTGAAGGGAGAGGGGCCACGGGTGAGGTTCCGCTGATATGCACCAACTCCACACCCCGCGCCTAATCGGCACCCCCGCCTCCCCATCCGATTTCCCCGACATCCGGCGCCTCCATGCCGACCCCCGCGTGATGGCGACGCTATCCGCCGATGGCGCGATCTTCACCGAAGACCAAACCCGCGCATTCCTCGATCGCGCCGCCGATCATTGGAAGTCCCACAACTTCGGCCTGTGGACCTTCCGCGATCGCACCGATAGCGACTTCGTCGGCTACGGCGGTATCAAACACACCACGGTCGAAGGCCGCGACGTGATCGAACTCGCCTACGCGATCACCTCCGCCCATTGGCGCAAAGGATTCGCGACCGAAATCTCGCTCGCATCGCTGCAGCACGCCTTCGACGTGTTGCATTTCGACAGAATCGTCGCCTTCACCCTCCCCCACAACCAAGCCTCGCGCGCCGTGATGGAACACTGCGGCTTCACCTACAACCGCAACATCGTCCACGCCGGTCTGCCGCACGTCCTCTACATCCTCGAAGCCCGCCCCGACGCCACCCACTCCTGACGTGCAACTCTTCTCACTCACAACGACGACCCGAGCACGCGCACTCACTCTGTCATTCCGACGACGGGAGCGAATGCGACGGGAGGAGGAACCTCGGACAGCTTCGCGCAAGCGAAGCCGGTTTCGGTTCCAAGCCGCCCGCCCCCGGCGGGATTGCCGCAAGCCAGGGCGTGTACACTGTACATACAACAGCGGCGATGGTTGAATTACGAATAGGCCCCGAAACGAATATGAAGCGCGAATATGACCTGAGCAAAGGTAAGCGAGGGGCGGTAGTCGCTTCAGGGCCCGAAAAAGTCCGGATCACAATCCGCTTGGACCGCGACATCGTCGATAAATTCCGCGAACAGGTTCGTCGAGCACATCGCGGCAACTATCAGACCTTGATTAACGACGCGCTTCGAGAACACCTGCACCGTCCGAGCCTCGCGCAGGAAGTCGGCAAGGAACTGCGCTCGGTGTTGCGGGAAGAGCTTCACCGGGTAAAGGCGAGGCCGTAAAGCCACGCCCTCGAAGCCCGCGCCTTCACCCAAAAAACTTCCTAACAGGGACGAAGTCCCGCATCTTTGCCTTGCCACCGGGTGCAGGGGTCACCCCTGCCCAAGGAAGTGTGAAACCCAGGCGGGTTTCACGTTAGATTAAGTGGATTGTCTTCCTACCATCACGCTAAACTTGCCTGACTCATGGACGAACGCTACGACCCCAAAATCATCGAGCCCTTCTGGCAGGCCGAATGGGACCGCACCAATCTCTACCTCACCCGCGAGGACCCCGGCCGCCCGAAATTCTACCTCCTCGAGATGTTCCCCTATCCCAGTGGCGCCGGCCTCAGCGTCGGCCACTTGCACAACTACGTCCCATGCGACGTCGTCGGCCGTTACAAGCGGATGGCGGGATTCAACGTGCTGCATCCGATGGGATGGGACGCGTTCGGCTTGCCCGCCGAGAACGAGGCCATCCTCAAGGGCTCGCATCCGACCGAGACCGTCCCGCGCTATGCCGCCAACTTCAAGCGCCAGCTGACGATCTCCGGATGCGCTTACGATTGGTCGCGCGAGATCAATTCGTCGTCGCCCGAGTACTACCGATGGACCCAGTGGTTCTTCCTGATGCTCCTGAAGCGCGGGCTCGCCTACCGCGCAAACGGCGCGCAATGGTGGTGCGACAAGTGCCAGACCATTCTCGCCAACGAGCAGGTCATCAACGGATGCTGCTGGCGGCACACGGACAACCCCGTCACCAAGAAAGATCTCGAGCAGTGGTACATCAAGATCACCGACTACGCCGATCGATTGCTCGCCGATCTTGACGGCATCGATTGGCCCGAGCCGATCAAGCTGATGCAACGAAACTGGATCGGCCGCAGCGAGGGCGCCGAACTCGCCTTCCCGGTCACCGGTCACAAAGGTAAAGAGGTCCGCTTCTTCACGACGCGTCCCGACACTGTCTTCGGCGTGTCGTTCATGGTGCTCGCACCGGAGCATCCACTCGTCGCCGAGGTAACTACTCCCGCGCATCGCGTGACAGTCGAAGACTACGTGATCGAAGCGCGCCGCCAGACTGAAATCGAACGCATGTCCACAGTGAAGGAGAAATCCGGCGTCTTCACCGGCGCTTACGCGCGCAACGTCTTCACCGGCAAAGACATCCCGATCTGGATCGCCGACTACGTCCTGATGGGCTACGGCACCGGCGCGATCATGGCCGCGCCCGGCGAGGATCAACGCGATTTCGAATTCGCGACGAAGTTTGGCCTCGAGATCCCGCGCGTTACCGCACCCGCCGACGGCTCGACACCGCCCGCCGATCGCGCCTTCAGCGACCACGGCATCGCGATAAATTCCGGCTTCCTCAACGGCAAGACGACGGCTGAAGCGCTCGCCGCCGTCGCAAAATACGCCGAGGATCACGGCATCGGCCGCGCCACCATCAACTACCGGATGCGCGATTGGCTGATCTCGCGCCAGCGCTACTGGGGATGCCCCATCCCAATCGTTTACTGCAAGACCGACGGCATCGTCCCCGTACCCGAAGACCATCTGCCCGTGATGCTTCCACCGATGAAGGATTACCTGCCGTCCGGCACCGGCCGCTCCCCGCTCGCCAACGTGCCGGAGTTCGTCAACACGACCTGCCCCAAATGCGGCGGCCCGGCCGAGCGCGAGACCGACACGCTCGACGGCTTCGCCTGCTCGTCATGGTACTTCCTGCGCTTCGCCTCGCCGCACGAAAACGCGCGCCCGTTCGATCGCCGTGCTGCCGATTACTGGCTGCCGGTCGATCTCTACGTCGGCGGCGCCGAGCACGCCGTGATGCATCTGCTGTACGCGCGGATGTGGACGAAAGTCATGTTCGACGAGGAGCTGATCGGTTTCGACGAGCCGTTCCCCAGTTTGCGCAACCAGGGTCAGGTGTGGGCGTCTGACGGCCACCGCATGTCGAAGAGCAGGGGCAACATCGTCACGCCGGACGCGATGATCGACAAGTACGGCGCCGACGCGCTGCGGCTCTGGGAGCTCTACATGAGCCCCTTCGACGAAGCGACCAACTGGAACGAAGGCGGCATCGCCGGCACGCAAAGATTCCTCCAGCGCGTCTGGACGATGCTCCGCCGCTACGTCGATGCGGGCGCGCCAACCGGCAATCCCACTGAGGAGACTCTAAAGCGCACCCACAAAACCATCCAACTGGTAACCGATCACATCGACCGCCTCCGCTTCAACACCGCCCTGGCCGCGATGATGGATCACCTGAACTACATCGCAAAACTAAAACCCACCGAGATGGGCCGCTTCGCAACCGAATCTTTTATCTTACTACTAGCCCCAATGGCCCCCCACATAACCGAAGAAATCTGGCGCGCATTAGGCCACACGAATTCAATCCACTTAGAGCCGTGGCCAAAATTCGATCCAAACCTGGTCTTCGACGAAATGGTAACCGTGGTGGTGCAGGTAAACGGCAAAGTCCGCGACCGCCTGGAAGTCCCGGCCGGCACCCCCGAAACTGAGGTGCGCACCCTCGCCCTAGCTAGCGACGCGGTGAAACGTCACCTAGATGGCAAACCCCCAAAGAAGTTCATCTTCATAAAAGACAAAATGCTAAGCATCGTCGCATAGCACCGCGGTGGCGTTACCGGGTGATTTTCTCTTCCTCGATGAAAGCGGCGATCTCGGATCAGCGGCGGGCAGTACACCTGTCTTCGCGATTGGGATACTACACCTCGATTCGCGTGACGCGCTCAAGCGCGCGATCAAAAGAGCGCGGCGTAAATCGCTCGGTCGCAGTGCCCAATCCAACGAAATGAAGTGGTCGCAGAGCAGCGCCCGCGTCAGGATGGCGGTCATCGGCCAGATCGTCCGCGAAGCATCCCAGATCGCTGGAGTTTCGGCCTGTGTGATCGATAAGCAATGGATTAACAGGTCGTTCGCGAAGCGACGGGAGGAAGTGCGATACAATTACGCAGTTAGATTCGCGCTTGAGAAAGGAGGTCTGTTCGCCGCAGGCGCGAAGGGTCGAAGGATTCATCTCGCGATAGACGCCAGGAATCGTCGCGCGACTGACACCTTGACCGAGTACGTCGAGCTTCTAATGACCAACAACGAATTGCCCTGCACCGTCGTAGTAAGTTCGGACGATTCGGCCCGGAGGCCTCAGCTTCAAGCAGCCGACTTCGTCATTGGATCGATTTATTCAGCATACGCTCACGGGGAATGGCGCTATTTGAACGCGCTTAGAGATGGCGGGATACAGGTCCAACTGCGGATACTGAAAAAGAAAGCGCCAGCTCCCTGAGGCCTCTTTGAGTGCCCGAATCCACGGGCGAGGTGACTCAGGACTTACGCTGGCTGATCGGAGTGTAGCCTACAATTGAAATTATAGATATATCCCAACCAAACCACGCTGCCGCGCGAGAGCGTTTGATCGATGCGCTCAACGAGACTCGACCTAGACACTTTCGCGCCGATTGAAAACTGTTCGCGTTTCGTTCTCCTGAACTTTCTGACCGTTTCACGTGAAACGTTCGCGTCGAATAGCCCAACCGCCACAACGATTATTCGGACTTTCGACGAAATTCTCTGCACCATTTGCACGTCGCGCGATGCTTCTGCGATGTGGATCCTCAAAAAGAGTCCGTTCCGGCTCGCCTTTTCCTTCTCCTGAACCAAAAACGTTTCACGTGAAACGTTCGCGTCTGAAACGTCAGCAAACACAACGGTTATTCGCGATTTCGATCCAAATCGCTGCGCCATCTTGATGGGTGCGCACTGGCCGTGCGATGCTCGCGACGATACCGACATCCGCAAGGAGCGAACGACATGGCCGAGGAAGTTCTCAAAGTCACACGCCAGCCGAACTACGCGGTTCTGACCCTGAACCGTCCTGAAAAACGCAACGCGCTCAATCAGCCGCTGATCGACGCGCTCGACCAGGCGCTCCGCAAGTTCGAAAACGATCGCGAAGTCCGCGCGCTGCTCCTGCGCGGCGAGGGCGCGAGCTTCTGTGCGGGGATCGATCTCAAAGAAGTGGATGAGACGACCGGCGGCCACAACCCGACTTCGCTCGAATCCGTGTTTGGGCGGCTGGAGCGGTTTCCCGTGCCGACCATCGCGGCCGTGCAAGGCGCCGCGCTCGCTGGAGGCCTCGAGCTGGCGCTCCATTGCGATCTTCGAATCGCGTCGGACAATGCGAAGCTCGGCATGACGCTCGGGCGCGTCGGCCTGATGGTGCCGTACGACTTCACGCGCAAGCTGATCGAGGTCTGCGGCTCGGCCAACACTGCCTGGATTCTCTACACCGCCGACCTGCTCGACGCCGAGCGCGGCCGCCACATGAACATCGTTCACAACGTCGTCGCCGACGCGAAGCTCGCCGAGGCCACGACCGCGCTGGCCGAGAAGATCGCAGCCAACGCCCCACTCTCACTGCGCGCGATGAAGGCGACGGTCCGCCGATGCATGAGCGAGACGTTCGATGCATGGCACGACGACATGCTCCAGATGGCGCGCTCGGTCCGCGAGAGCAGCGACGCCAAGGAAGGCGTCCGCGCCTTCCTGGAAAAGCGCAAACCCGTCTGGAAGGCGCAGTAGCTTCTCTGATGAAAGTAGGACGGAATTTATTCCGTCAAGCAGCGCCCGCAATCACTCCGAGTGACGCCCCAGCGCGTTCCGAATCGCGGCCGCAGTCTGCAGCAACGTGCTCGGCAGGTTCAGCGTCCCCGCGACATTTGAGTATGGATACAGCCGCGCATTGATATGCGCGTGCAGCGGCAATCCCTCGCCCTGATGAATTTCATAGTCGAGCGGCAGCGGCCCGAGGATCATCAGTATCCGATAGATCGCATTGGCGAACTGCCGCATCTGCTCCGGCGTCAGCTCCGATACCAGTCCACGAAAGTCCGGCATCACCACATCGTAACTGCGCGGGAACAAACCAATCGGGCTCGCATAGCTGACGATCGAGTCACCGCGATCGATCACCAGCCCGAGCCGCTCCATCAGCGCGACCAGCTCGTGCCACAGATGAGGATTCTCACGCTCGGCGCGCGCCTCCGCGAGCACCACCGGAAACGGCTCCGGCGATCCGATGATCTGTTGATGCAGATGCGGCTGCGACGCGCCCGACTCGCGCCCTGGTTCTTGCGAATCACGACCGAGCAAACATCGGGATTCCCCAACGCTAGCCGCATCACACGCGCATCGGCTTGCATCAGATGCAGGAAATGTGCGCCGCCCAGCGCGCCGGTGAAAATCAAATCGGCGGACGATCGCGGCGCATCGATAAAGTGCCGCGGGTCTTCGATCACGATGTACGACTCGTTGCGATTGCCGGTAAGCTCTGCGGGAATCCGCGGGAAGAGGTTGTTGATCACGCGCACCACCCACGGCGCTCTATCGTCCGTCTTCGTGCCGCTCCATTCGCGGATTTCCTCGCGCGTCATCCGAAACAGCTCGCGCGTCGTCATGCTCTCGTTGCCCGGACAGAACGGACACGCCTCGGTCGCGTGACGAATCGCCTCGGGCGTCAACTGCGCGGCCTCGGGATCGACGCTCTCGCGCCCGCTGAGCGTGAATGCGAAGCTCTTGCCGCGAACATCGACAACGTATGAAATCACGCCGGTGATCGGATTCTTGATCCAGACCAGGGCGCCATCGCGAATTTCACATTCTATCGGCATCGGAACGTGATCACCTTTAACAATTGCCGCGACGCCATTACAACGTCGCCTCGAAACCGGCGCGAACGGCGCGTCACCTTGACTCTGCCCATCGGCTCCGTTATCCCAAGTGGTGAGGACGGGGACCCGGCAAAGCCGGGACAAATCGGGGTCTGGCGATCCGCATCCGCGGGTACCAGCCTTTTTTTTGGTTTTTTCAGTAGTCAGAAATGCCACAGATGAAAAAATATCTTTTCACTCCCGGGCCGGCGCCGGTGCCGCCCGAGGTCTTGCTCGAAATGGCGCGTCCGATCATTCATCATCGCACGCCCGAGTTCAGTGCCGCGCTCGACCAGGCGCGCGATCGGATGAAGCCGCTTTACGGCACCACGTCGGGCGAAGTGATTCTGCTCTCGTCAACCGGCACCGGCGCGATGGAAGCGGCGGTGATCAATCTGCTGCAAGCCGGCGAGCATGCAATCTACGTCAACGGCGGCAAGTTCGGCGAGCGATGGGGCAAGCTGCTCTCGACCTTCGGCATGATCGGGCACGAGGTGCGCGTCGAATGGGGTCGCGCCGCACGGCCGGGGCAAATCGAGGATGCGTTCAAGGCGTATCCCGAGTCGCGCGCCGTGCTGGTGCAGGCCAGCGAGACTTCGACGTGCGCAATCCATCCCGTCGCGCCGATTGGCGAGATCACTCGCAAGAGCGGCGCGATGCTGATCGTCGATGGGATCACGTCGGTCGGCGTGTTCGAGCAGAAGATGGACGAATGGGGCGTTGACGCGTTCGTCACCGGCAGCCAGAAAGCGCTGATGCTGCCGCCGGGTCTCGGAATGGTCGCGCTGTCGGCACGCGCCATCGACGTCGCGAAGACCAGCAAGACGCCGCGCTTCTATTTCGACTTGCTCAAAGAGTTGAAGGCGCAGCGCGACGAGCATACCACCGCATGGACGGCGGCCGTGTCGCTGATCTTCGGACTCAACAAATCACTCGAACTGATTCACGCCGAAGGCCTGCCGCAGGTCTATGCGCGGCACGCGCTGATGGCCGAGGCAACTCGCGACGCCGCCACGGATCTGGGATTGAAACTTATCGCGCCCGACAATCCCGCTCCCGGCGTCACCGGTATCCTCGTTCCTGAAGGTCTCGACGGCGGCAAGCTGGTCAAGTTCCTGCGCGACAATCTTGGAGTGTCGGTGCAAGGCGGGCAGGATCAGATGAAGGGCAAGCTCGTGCGCATCGGGCACATGGGTCACTTGAGTCCGTTCGATACGCTGATCGCGGTGAGCGCGCTCGAGCTCGGACTCAAACATATTGGCGCAAACATTCAACTTGGCGCCGGCGTTGCCGCCGTTCAGGCGCGCCTGGCACGGAGCATCTAAAATAACATGGCGGAAACTTTCCGCGTCCTTCTAAGCGACTCGCTAGCGGCGCAGGGGATCGAAGTTCTCAAGCGCTTCCCGCAGTTACAGTTCGACGTCAAAACCGGCCTCAAGCCCGAGGAGCTGGCGAAAATAATCGCGCCCTACGACGCGCTGCTGATTCGCAGCGGCACTCGCGTCACGCGCGAAGTGATCGACGCCGCCACTTCGCTCAAAGTGATCGGACGCGCCGGCGTTGGCGTCGACAACGTCGATATCGAAGCGGCGACGCGCCGCGGAATTGTCGTGATGAACAGCCCGACGGGCAACAGCGTTACGACCGCCGAGCACGCGGTCACGATGATGATGGCGCTGGCGCGGCATATCCCGGCGGCGGACGCGTCGATCCACGCCGGCAAATGGGAGCGCGGCAAATTCACCGGCACCGAGGTCTGCAACAAGACGCTCGGCGTCGTCGGCCTCGGTAACATCGGACGTATCGTCGCCGACCGCGGTCTTGGGCTGAGGATGAAAGTGATCGGCTACGATCCGATCCTGACGGCTGACGCCGCCGGGCGCATCGGCGTCGAGCTGGTCAGTCTCGACGAGCTTTTTGCGCGCGCCGACTTCATCACGGTACACACTCCGTTGACCAACGACACGAAGGGCATTGTCGGCGCGGCAGCGTTCGCGAAGATGAAGAAGGGAGTGCGAATCATCAACTGCGCGCGCGGCGGCATCGTCGATGAAGCCGCGCTCGCCGACGCGCTGAAGTCCGGCAAGGTCGCCGGCGCCGCGCTGGACGTGTTCGTCGAGGAGCCGCCGCCGGCCAACCATCCGCTGCTCCATCTCGACTCCGTGATCGCAACGCCGCACCTCGGCGCCGCCACCGACGAAGCGCAAGTCCAGGTCTCGGTCGATATCGCGCATCAGGTCGCCGAGTTCCTGATCGACGGCACGATTCGGCAGGCGGTGAACATCCCGGCGCTGTCCACCAAGGAGCTCGAAATACTTGGACCGCATCTCACGCTCGGCGAGAAGCTGGGCCGGCTAGCCGCGCAACTGATCACCGACGCGCCGACGGAGTTGACGCTTGCGTTCGGCGGCGAAGCGGCGAATCTCAAGCCCGACGCGATCACCGCCGCAGTTCTGAAGGGCTTGATGAGCGGCTTTCTCGACGAGGATTTGAATTACGTCAACGCGCCGTTCATCGCGCGCGAGCGCGGCATCAGCATTATCGAGACGCGCTCGCGCGAAGTCACAGACTACGTCAATACCTTGACGCTCACGGTTCGTACCGGCGCCGGCGAGCATGAAGTCTCCGGGGCAGTGCTGGGAAATCGCGCGCTGCGCCTGACGCGGATCGACGGCTACCGCGTCGAGTCGGTGCCCGAGGGCTACTTCCTGATGCTGCACAATCGCGACGTGCCCGGCGTGGTGGGCGCGGTGGGCACGATGCTCGGGCAGGCTGGAGTCAATATTGGCGGACTGGAGCTCGGCCGCGATCGCGTGGGAGGAACCGCGCTCAGCATTTTCGAAGTGGACGAGCCGGTGCCAAGCACCGTCCTCGACAAGCTCAAGACGATTCCCGCGATTACGGCGGCGTCGCTGCTCAAGCTCTGAATTTAATTTTGGCGCGCGAACATTTTCAGCCCGACAGGTGCGCGCGGAGATCGGCGAAACTGACGCCGGCCGGGGGAGAGACATGAAAACAGTTGCGGTGGTCGGCACGCAGTGGGGCGATGAGGGCAAGGGCAAGATCGTCGATATGCTCGCGGCCGACGCCGACGTGGTCGTCCGCTTCCAGGGCGGCAATAACGCCGCGCATACGCTGGTGGTGGGCGGCAAGAAGTTCGTGCTGCGGCTGGTGCCGGCCGGCGCGCTCCATCCGGGCAAGGCTTGCGTGATCGGCAACGGGCTGGTCGTCAATCCGATTGCGCTGCTCGGCGAAATCGCGGAGCTCAAACGCAGCGGCCATCTCGCCGACGACAGTCTGTTCAAGATCAGTTACGAAGCGCACATGGTGATGCCGTATCATATGGCGATCGATCGCGCGCGCGAGGTGCGGGCGGGCAAGCGCGCAATCGGCACAACCGGATTCGGAATCGGCCCGGCGTACGAAGACAAGATGGCGCGGGTGGGATTGCGTTTTGAAGATTTGCTCGACTTCAAATTTTTCGAAGAGAAACTCCGTCGCAACATCGTCGAGAAGAACGCGTACCTGAAGGCGTTGCTCAAGACCAAGCCGATCAAGGCCGACGAAACGATCGACGCGATGAAAAAAGCGCGGCGCCGGCTGCTCCCATATTTATGCGACACTGGCGCGTTCGTTAGCGACGCGATCGATGCCGGCAAGCGCGTGCTGTTCGAGGGCGCGCACGGCACGATGCTCGACATCGATCACGGCACCTACCCGTACGTGACCTCGTCGAGTTGCGTGGCGAGCGCAGTCTTCAGCGGCACCGGCATCGGGCCGGGCAACCTCGAAGCGGTGCTCGGCATCAGCAAGGGCTACACGACGCGGGTCGGCGCGGGGCCGTTTCCCAGCGAGTTCACCGGCTATCTCGCGGATTCGCTGCGCGAAGAGGGCGACGAGTTCGGCAGCGCCACGGGTCGTCCGCGGCGGATCGGATGGTTCGACGCGGTACTCGCGCGCTACACCGCTCGCGTCAACGGGATGTGGGCGCTCGCGCTCACCAAGCTCGACGTTTTGACCGGAATCGATCCGATTAAAATCTGCGTCGGCTATGTGGTGAAGGGCAAGCGCTACGACGACATGCCGCCGTCGCATCGGATGCTCATCAGCGCCAAGCCGATCTTCGAAGAGATGCCGGGATGGAGCGAGAGTCCCGCCGGTTCGCGCACACTGGCCGAGCTGCCGTCGAGCGTACGCCGCTACGTCGAGCGAATCAGCGAGCTGGTTGGGGTACCGATCGCGATGATCGGAGTCGGCAAAGAGCGCGAAGCAACGATAGTAGTCAGCAACCCCTTCTCCGATTAGCGCATCGCTAGCCGTTCAGCAGTTTGACGAATTCCTCGACCGTCATTCCTGCTTTTCGGATCAGGCTGCGAAGAAGACCGGGACCGAGTTCTCGATGTAGTGGAACCGCGAGGACTACTACCGCGCCAGATTTCGTCATCGTCACGTGGCTTCCCTTGCGCGACGCTCGCAACCAGCTCGAACGTTCAAAAGCCCGGATTGCGTCGGCTCCAGAGCATACTGGCAATCTAGCCATCGATTCCTCGGAGCTATTTTGAAGCGATTTTCGGGAAGGCGACTAGAGGGGAATTAAATTCCCCCTACTGGCATCCAGGAAATTAACCCGTTGAGGTCTTTATTTCGACTTCGGCGACCTCAATTTGCGTCGGGATCCCATACTGTCGCCGCGTTTCCAAGCTCGCTTCGATAGCCTCTCTGATATTCGCGAGAGCTTCGGCTTCGGTGCGGCCTTGCGACAGACAACCAGGAAGGGCCGGGCACTCGACGACGATAAATCCGTCCTCATCGCGTTCGAGCGTCACCAGGAACTTCATGATTTCACTCTAGCACACGGAATCCCGCAACGGATCTCCGCGCGCCCTACCCCGCGCAGACTGCGGCGAGGCTTGAGAGCGCGACGCCGCGGCGGCCCAGTCGCACGTCATTGCGATCGAAGCCGTTGGTTGTGTAGCCGAGCGAAATTCCCGTTGCCGGATCGGCCCATCCGATCTGGCCGCCGGCGCCGCCGTGACCGAATGCCAACGCCGAGTTGGTTTTGCCGAAGCCGCGATAATTCGCCATGCCGTCGCCGCCGGCTACAACGACACCCAGCGCGCGGTTCACCTTGACGCCGAAAATCGGATCTTTGTAATCGCCGGAGCGCACGCGCAGAGCGTCCTTGAGCGCCTCGGGTTTGATAATCGGTGCGCCGTTGACGCCGCGATTGTGCAGCAGACCCTGGTAGAACAGCGCGAGATCGCCCGCCGTCATCACACCGCCGCCGCCCGGCACGCCGGCTTCCAGAACATTGGGCCGGTTGAAGCCCAGGATCGCGTCTTCGGTAACTTCGGTCTCGGGTATCGCGGGCAGGCCGAGTTTCTTTCGCTCTTCATCGGATAGCGCCTCGCCGACGTAGCAAAGCTGCGCATGTCGATTTTGAAATTCGCGCGGCAAACCGACGCGCAGTTCGGGCAGTCCGAGCGGCGTCGAAATCCGGTCGTACACGAACTTGCGAAACTCCGTGCCCGTGCGGCGCTCGATTATTTCCGCGATTACCCAGAAGCCGGAGGTCGGATGATATTCGAACTTGCTGCCGACCGGCCATTCGAGCCGCCACTTCGCGAATCGCTCGAGCCGCTTGCTCTTGTCGAGCCACTCGTCCTGCGGATACGGGGCGTTCGGAAATCCGCCGACGTGCAGCAGCACCTGCTCGACGGTCATTTTGTCCTTGCCGTTGGTGCCGAACTCGGGGATGATTTCCGCAACCACCTCGCTCGGCTTAAGCTTGCCTTCGCCGATCAGAATCCACGACGCCGCCGACATGATCGCCTTGGTGCACGAGAAGATCGTGTAGAGCGTCTCGTTGGTCGCAGGCTTTTCGCTTCCGCCCTGGACTGCGCGGCCGACTGTGCGCATCGCGCCGATTTTTCCGTTGCGCGCAATTGCGATTTGCGTCGAAGGCAGCAACCCATCTTTGACTTCGCGCTCGGCGCGGTTGAACAGCGCTTCGACCTTGGCGGGATCGAGACCTACATCACGTGGACTATCGGCAAAATGATTCAGTGTCGGCATTGCGGGAACCTCTGCGTCTGGATTGTTCTGGGGATATAACACACCCCCGCCGATTCGTCATTCGGTTGCCGCGCGAGCCGGACCCTGCGCCGAGATCCACCCCGCCCTGCCCGGCAACGTCGTCCGGATTACCTCGAATGCCGGCAGTTCTGCGCGATTCAACCGCCACGCGACCTCGCGCAGTTGCACGAAATTCGCGCCTCGCTCTTTGAGCGCACAGACCAATGCGGTGAAGCTTTCGAGCTGGCCCATCCCTTCGGTCTCGGCGTGAATCGTGTGCACGTTGAGCGCGTCGGGCTTGCACAAGCCGAGATAGAAATCGCGCACCGCATTGTCATCGCGCAATTCACGACGCCCCATCACCTCGTCAAGCGTCGGCAGTGTCGTTGGAATCTCGGGCGTCGCGAGGAGGCGTCCCTCGACGACGCATCGGTACGGCGCGACGCCTCGCGTGTCGCTGCGATAGTCGAGTCCCATCGCGTCGAGCGCGACCAGCGCGGCATTGTTGGTGCGCCAGCCGGGCGCCGCGAAACTCTTCGACGGCTCGCCGACAATCGCGCGGTATGCCTCGAACGCGTCGCCCAGTTCGTTGCGTATCCCGCCATCGCCGATGTCATCCAGGTGATCCTGCCATCGCACGTGATCGTAACCATGCACGCCGACCTCGAAGCCGCGCGTTTTCAGATCGCGAATGACCCCGGGAAACGACAGCGCAATCGGTCGCGACGGCAGTATCGTGCCGGAGAGAATCGTGCGCGCGCCGTACATGGACACGGCCTTGGTGCGGAACATCTTCGACAGGAATCCGCGATTGCGAAACACGCGCAGGATCGCGCGCCCGGAATTGTCCGGGCCCATCGTGATGTAGAAGCTGGCCGCGACGCCCTCGCGCTCGAGCATCGACGCCAGCCGCGGCACGCCCAGCTCGAGCCCCTGGTGGGTATCGACGTCGATCTTTAGTGCGACTTCCAAGCGTAGTGAATGTGCGGGAGCGCCGCGCCTAAGACGCCAGCTCCTTGCGGAACCAGTCCATCGAGATTTTCACGCCGTCGCGCAGGTTCACTTTCGGCGTGACCTTCAGCAACGTGCGCATTTTCGTATTGTCGGGAACGCGGCGCGGGATGTCCTCGTAGCTGTTGCCGTACACTTCCTCCTGCGACACAAACTTGATTTTCGATTTGGTCGGCCCGAACAATTCGATCATCAACTTGGCGAACTCGAGCACCGTCGTCTCGACATCGACGCCGATATTAATCGCCTCGCCATCAGCCGCCGGATTCACTCCCGCCTGCACCGTCGCTTCGATCGCGTCGGTGACGTACGTGAAGCATCGCGTTTGCAGTCCGTCGCCGACCACGGTCAGGTCCGCGCCGCGCAGCAGTTGCCCCATGAAGATCGTAAACAGCCGGCCGACATCGACCTTGTCGAGCCGCGGACCGTACGCGTTGAAGTAGCGCACGATCGTAACCGGCATGCCGAGCTTGTGATACGCGAAACAGAAATGCTCGCCAACCGCCTTCGAGGTCGAGTAGCACCAGCGGTCGATGCTGGTGGCGCCGAGCACGCGATCGTCGTCCTCGCGCCACGGCACCTTGGGGTTGCGCCCGTAGACCTCGGAGGTCGAGCTGAAGACCACGCGCTTGTTGTGCTTGTAGGCCGCCTTCAGCACGTTCTGCGTGCCGTTCACGTTTACGTTCAGCGTCTCGTAGGGATCGGCGACGTAGTGCTCGACGCCGACGACAGCCGCGAGATGGTAAAGCAGATCGACTTTCGACACGAGGCTGTCGATCAACTCGAGGTTGAAGACCGAATCGTGCACGTAGTGAAAGCGCGGATTGTTCAGGATGTGACGCACCTTGGCGATCGAGCCGGTGTCGAGCACGAAGACCTCGTCGCCGCGCGCGATGAACGCATCGGAGAGATGTGATCCGAGAAATCCGGCGCCGCCGGTTATAAGAACCCGCATGTGACCTCCGCGAAACTAATCGAATTGAATAGTATCCGTGACGCGCCCGGCTTGCGAAAGAGCCTCGCGCGCAACGCCTTCGACGCCGTCCTCGAACTGCGCGACCTTTACGATCACGCTGCCCTCGCCGGCCGCAATCTCAAGCGCGCCGTCCGTCATCTCGCGCACGACGCGTCCCGGCGCACCGAGCGTTCCATTTTCAGAACCAATTTGCACTTGCCATAAAAACAGCTTTCGCCCGCCAACGAAACAGAACGCGCCGGGATACGGATGCGTGACGGCGCGCACGAGATTGAAGATCTTCCGCGCCGGCAATCGCCAGTCTATCCGGCCGTCCTCCGGCTTTCTGCGCCCGAAGTAGCTGCCCTTCGAGATGTCCATCATTCGCCGCAGCGCGGTGCCGGCAACGATCTTCGGATGCAGCTCGTCGATCAGATCAACGCCGAGCGGCACCAGCTTGCGGTACAACGTCAGTGCGTTGTCGCCGTCGTCGATCGCAACCGCGCGCTGCCCGACGATATCGCCGGCGTCCGCTCGCGCAACCATATGATGCAGCGTGACGCCGGTCTCGCGTTCCCCATTCACCAGCACCCAGTTCACGGGCGCGCGTCCTCGATACGCCGGCAGCAACGACGGGTGCAGATTGAATGCTCCGAGCGGCGCCAGCGCGAGTACGCTCTCGGGAATCAGGTGCCGGTAGGAGAAGGAATAAATCACGTTCGGCTTCGACGCAGCGAGCTTCGCACCCGCTGTCTCGACGCTCTCATCAAGATGCACTGGGACGCCGTGGCGCGTGGCCAGTTCCGCACACGACCGCCACCAGATCTCCTCGTGCGGATCGTCGCGATGCGTGAACAGTGCCGCTATCGCCGCGCCCATTTTCAGCAACGCCTCCATGCACGCGTAACCCATGTCGTGGTACGCAAACAGCACGCAGCGCGCCGATTTCACCGACTCCACGATTGCTCGCTAGTCGCTTTGCGAATCGCCCGGCTTGCCGTCAACGCCATGTACCGCGCGCACGATGTAAGTTGGGCGGCGCCGCACTTCGATATAGATGCGCCCCGCGTATTCGCCGATAAGCCCGAGCGCCAGGAATATCATGCCTATAAAAAAGAACAGGACCGCGAACAGCGTCCACAGCGCGCCCTCTTCCTGCGGGCCGTAGATCAATCGATGTCCAAGGAGGACAAACGCCATCATCACAGCCAGCAGCGATATCCCAATCCCGGTCATGCTCAGCAGTTGGATCGGCGCCAGCGAAAATCCGGTAATCAGGTTGAGACTGAGCTTCGCCAGTGAAAAGAGATTGTACTTCGACTGGCCGCTCGCGCGGTCGTCGTGCCCGACCGGGATTTCCGCGACGCGCTTGGCGAACGAGTTGGCGAGCGCGGGAACGAACGCCGCCTTCTCGTCGCAATCGACCACCGTATCGACGATATGCCGCCGATATGCGCGCAGCATGCATCCGTAGTCGTGCATCGGCACGCCGACGATCAAGGAGGTGAGCCGGTTGTGCAGGCGCGACGCGTACTTTCGATACGCCTGATCGTGACGCTCCTCGCGCCATCCGCCGACCACGTCGTTGCCTTCATCGATCGCGGCGATCAAACGCGGGATTTCTTCCGGCGGATTTTGC
Source organism: uncultured delta proteobacterium (assembly GCA_963711565.1). Taxonomy (GTDB): domain Bacteria; phylum Desulfobacterota; class Binatia; order Binatales; family Binataceae; genus Binatus. The sequence continues at coordinate 1,516,709 of CAVQEQ010000004.1, forward strand.
AGGTCCGCGTCGAGCGTGACGACGATGTCGCCGCGCGATTGCTTGAAGCCCGCGAGGATCGCCGAATGCTGTCCGAAGTTGCGCGCCAGCTCGACCACTCGCACACGCCCCTCTTCGCCCGCCGCGATTTCGCGCAGGATGGCGAGCGAGTCGTCGTGTGATCCGTCGTCGATAAAAACCGTCTCCCACGCACGGTCCAAGCCGTCGAGCACCGGCTTGAGGCGCGACCATAGCGATGCCAAGTTGGCCGATTCGTTGAACACCGGCACCACGATCGACACCAGACCCTGCTCCGCGCGCGATACGACCGACGCGCCTCGAATCGGTGATATTTTGCCGGGGAAGCTCAAGAGACCCGCGCGACCTGACCGCGATCACTCCATGCGAAATCGCCGTCGCGTGAGTTGATTCTTGCAGACAGCCTGCCGGAATTAAAGATAGCTCCTGCCCGCCCCGGTTGACCGCGCGTGATCACCTCGCGAGACTGCTTCGACGATGCTCGCCGCCAACCGCTCGCTTCGACTCGCCATCTACGCCATCCTCGCGGCGATTCTGTATCTTCCCGGACTCGGCCGCCCTGCGCTCTGGGAGCCTGACGAGGGCCGCTACGCCGAAATCGCGCGCGAGATGGTTATCTCGGGCGACTACGTCACGCCGCGCGACGACTTCGAACTCTACTTCGAAAAACCGCCGCTGGTTTATTGGGCGAACGCCGCGTCGATTAAAATCTTCGGCGTCAACGAGTTCGCGGTGCGTCTTCCGGCGGCGCTGTTCAGTATCGGACAAGTCGTCGTCACGGCCGCATTGGCTGAGTTGATTTTCGGCGCGACGGCCGGATTCTTCGCCGCACTAGCGCTCGCATTGAGTCCGCTGTTTTTCGGCTTCGCGCGGTTCGCGACGCTGGATCCCGCGCTCGCATTTTTTCTTACTGCGGCGCTGGCTGCGTTTCACGTGGCCGCCCATGACGATTCCTTCTCCCAACCGTCCGCTCGCCGATGGATGCTGATCTCCGCCGCGATGCTCGCGTTGGGCACTCTCGCCAAAGGACCCGTCGCGCTGATTCTCGGCGGTCCGATCGCGTTGGCGTGGCTCGCAACCGAGCGACGACTCCGCCAGATCGTGCAGATGCCGCTGGTCTGGTGCGGCCTCATCTATCTGGCAATCGTCCTGCCGTGGTTCATCTTGATGGAAGCGCGAAATCCGGGCTTCCTGCATTTCTTCTTCATCCACGAGCATCTCGAACGCTACGTCACGTCGAACGAACACGGATGGGGCCCGTGGTTCTTCATCCCGATCGTGATTGGAGGGATGTGGCCGTGGATTTTTTTCGTCCCGCTCGGATGGTCCGCGATGCGCGCTGACGACACCTTGCCCAACAGTGCGCCGGCTTCATCGCGCCGCTCCGCCGCGAGCTTTCTCGCGATCTGGTTCATCATCATCTTCGTGTTTTTCTCGATTCCCCGATCCAAGCTCGGCACCTATATCCTGCCCGCGCTTCCACCGCTCGCGATCGTTGCGGGATTCGGCCTCGTGCGCATCGGCGCCGTCGGCGCCGCGAGCCGCCATCGTCTTCTAGCCGTCATCGCGATTGCGAACCTGATTCTCGCTAGTGGTCTCTTAATGTTTTTCGAAGTAGCACTCGCTCCGATAAATCGCGTGTTGGGCCTCGACGGCTTGATGATTGCCGCCGTGCTGGCCGCCGGCGCGATTGCGATGTACGCGCTGGCGCGCACGGCGTCGGGCGCTCCGTTCGCCATTGGCGCGCTCGCTCTGGCAATGGTCATAACGGTCGCGCTCGCCGCGCGCGTGCGCGAAGACGCGTCCCCGATTTCCACATATCGGAACCTTGCAGACGCCGTTCAGCCGTATCTCACAGACGATTGCGCGCTCGCCTCGTATCGCCACTACGTACAATCGCTGCCGTTCTACACGCGCGTCCGCGAGACCCGCGTCGAGTACTGGGGCGAGCTGTCCGAGGTCTCAGCGCCGACGCCCGGGAAATCCCCGTATCTCATCGGCTCCGGAGCGCGCCTGCGCCAGGTGTGGTCGTCGGGCTCGTGCATGGTTCTAATCGCTAACGCTCGCGACCTGAATGGTCTCGAGGAGTCGCTGAAGCCCGCGCCGGTTGTGATCGGATGCGAGGGGAAAAAATTTGCGCTCTACAATGGCGCTTTAGCGCCGCCGCCGGCAGGCGCCGCTTGCCTCAAGTCCGAAGTGAAAAAATAGTGGAAGGCGGAATCGGGACACTTGGATTCGGTCGCGTTCGACTGTAGCTTGGCCGTGGAGAGACTGATCGCAGGTGGCTGACAAGAAATCCAAATCCAAAGTTCAAGCCGCGGACTTCGGTGCGGAAGGCGCGGCGGCGGAACCTTCACTCGGCCAAGTGATTACCGAAGCCCGCGAACGCAAAGGCCTGACGCGCGAGCAGGTCGCGACCGAGGCACACCTTCCTCCGCACTACGTCAAAATGATCGAGACCGACAGCTACGACATGATTTCTGATCGGCTCTACCTGGTCCCGTTTCTGCGCCGCTATGCATCGTTCCTCGGCCTCGACGCCGAGGAAATCGCTTCCCGCTTCGTCAGCAACGTTCAACACGCCGAGGCCAACGTGGTGCGAATCTCGCAAGAGATCACGATGGTCGCGAAGAAGCCCGGCGCCAGCCGCGGGATCGCGTTCGCCGTTATGATCGCGGCGATAGTCGTCATACTGGCGGACCTGGTGTGGCGCAGATTCGTCGAGCGTGAAGCCCCCGTCCCTGTCTCCGCGCCGGCTGCCGCTGCACCCGCGCCGGTGACGACCGAGCCCAAGGCTCAAGCGCCAAACGAGACTCTGCCACCCGCATCAATTGTGACCAATCCCGGCGGGGCCGCTCCACCGGCGGCGAATCCTTCCGCGCCCCCGCGCTCGATCCCGCCCGCCGCGAATGACGACTAAAGCCCCTCTCCAGAAGGGAGAGGGGCTAGGGGTGAGGTAATCGCTAATGCAGTACGGCGTTCGCGATCTCTTCGGCGACCAGTTCCTTGGCGCGCCGTAAGTCGTCGCCCGAGTGCACGACCGCGACCACCTTGAGCTCGTCGGTCGCGGCCTCGAGCGACGCGCGCGCGACGATCACCGTGTCGTAAATCTGTTCCTTCGGAATATTGTCGTAGTGCGTCAAGGCGCCGGCGCCGTTCATCGCCTGCCGGCTCGCCATGTAGGTCTTGAATTGCTCGGTCGTCGGATCGTCGGGATTCAACGCCTGGCGGCGAGCCTCGTTTGCGAAGGGATCGATCGGTTGACTGCCGCTGTCTCCCAGCGGCGGCGGATCAGCGCCGGCCTCCTTCAGCAACTCGACCATCGAGGGATCACCCGGGAACATCTGGTTCAACGACACCCCCGGCGCGAGCATTTGCTGATTCACCGTCACCGTCAGCGTCACCGAATTGTCGGGATTCGACGGCTGCCCGTGCCGCGCCGCGCGCAGATCTTCGTTCAGCACGTTCTGCACGACAGGATCGGTGCAAATCGCAACCACGGTGGCGTCCGCGGGAGCGTTCAATTTGCCCGACATCTTGATATCGGCGGCGCGTGCAGTTCCGCCAATAGCTACCGCAATAGCTAATGCGGCAAGCGCGCCATGTGTAGCCTTACACACTACTTGCTCACCGATAAGCGCGCGCGGCCTCGATCGGCCAGGTCGCGACAACTTCATCGCCCCTCACGACGTAGTACTCACTGTGCAGGTTAATCGTCGTATCGTTGTGGCTCGGAATTATCTCGATTTTCGATCCCGGCTCGAGACTGCTCTCACCCGCCGCAAGATGCCCATGCTCTTCGGACAGCCGTGCCACTTTAATCTCAGTGCCCTTGACCATTGGCGGACCGAATTCGTTGGTTAGCGATTTCATCCCCGCGTCGATTATCGCACGCGCGCCGCGCCGCGAAATTACCGTCGCGAGCAGGGTCAGCGCCGGACGGCCAAAGTCCGGGCGCACATTACGATAAGCGCCGTCCATGAAAACGTACGACCCGGCCTGCACTTCGGTTACGTCGGGCCAGTTGCCCGCGATGTCGAAAGTCCCGGTCCCGCCAGCGCTCACTATTTCCGGCGCCAGGCCTGCCGCCCGCAGCGCTTCGACGTGCCGGCTGAGCGTGCTCAGAGCCTCACGCGCAGTTGCAATCCGCTTCTCGCGATCTGCAATCAGCACCGCGTGGCCTTCGTAGCCCATCACGCCCCGATATTTGAGCCCCGCGCGAATCGCATACCGCGCCAGCTCGACCGTCTCCTCGGGCGTCTCGGTGCCGCATCGATGCATCCCCGCATCGACTTCGATAATCACGTCGGGCGCGCGCCCGGCTCGCGCCGCACCGGCCTCGAACTCGCGCACGTTGAACTCGCTCTCGATCGTTCCGATCAAGCTGATTTGCGCCGCGGCTTTGAAGAACCGATCGATCTTGGCCGCCCCCGCAATCTGATTGGCGAGCAGCACCGGACCGAGCCCGGCGCGCGCCAGCACCTCGACCTCGCCGAGCTTCGACGCCGTTATACCGATCGCGCCGGCCGCAAGCTGTCGCCGTGCTACCTCGATTGTCTTCGGCGTCTTGAAATGCGGCCGGAGCTTTTGCGGTCGCGCCGCGAAGTACTCGCCCATCGTGCGGATATTTTCTTCGACCACGTCGAGGTCGAGAATCAATGCGGGCGTGTCGATATCACGTTTCGTCATGGCCCGAATTTTAGCACGGCGGTCAGGGAATCTTCTGCTGCAACAATTCCTGCGCGCGCGCGGCCCGCCATTTCACCAGCCGCTCGCCGAGCTTCGCGTCGCTCAGCGCGATTATCTGCGCCGCCAGCAGGCCGGCGTTCGCCGCGCCGGCTTTGCCGATCGCCATCGTCGCGACCGGCACCCCCTTGGGCATTTGCACGATCGACAGCAGCGAGTCGATTCCATTGAGCGACGTCGTCGGCATCGGCACGCCAATCACCGGCAAGATCGTTTTCGCCGCGACCACTCCCGCCAGATGCGCCGCGCCGCCGGCGCCGGCGATTATCGCGCGCAACCCGCGGCCCGCGGCCTTCGCGGAGTAGTCCAAAGTGACGTCGGGCGTTCGATGCGCCGACATGATCCGAACTTCATGCGGCACTTGAAGTTCTTCCATGACCTCGGCCGCCGCCGCCATGTACTCCCAGTCGCTCTTGCTGCCCATGATCACGCCGACAATCGGCGCCTTGTTCTCCGCCATCGTGGTCCCTCGTACGCAGCAGGCTGATTCGCCAGTGCCCGCATGTCAAGCCGGACGGTATGAGCGCGGTGGATAATTCGGCACAATGTACTCGCGATGGCGACGCCGATTCCGATCAATCAGTGCGAGTTCACGCTCGCCGAAATTGTCGAGGCGGCCCGCGGTACTCTCGTCCGCGGCACCTCGTCGGGGGGCGCGCGCAAGATCTGCGGCGTCAGCATCGACACGCGCTCGATCGAGCCGGGAGCGATCTTCGTCGCGTTGCAGGGAGCGGCGTCCGACGGCCACGACTATATTCCACAAGCCGCCGCGCGAGGCGCCGTGGCAGCGATCGTCGCGACCGGCCACCATCATCCTGCGCTCGATTGCATCGAGGTCGACGACACGCTCACCGCATTGGGCCGCCTCGCGCGACGCCATCTCGCGCGCACGCGCGCAAGTCGTGCACTTCCGCTCATCGCAATCGGCGGTGCGGTCGGCAAGACCACGACCAAGGAACTCACCGCCGCCGTCGTTCGCGCGCTGTTTGGCGCCACGCTTGCGACGCCGGGCAATCTGAACAATCTGATCGGCGTGCCGATGACGATTTTCACCCTTGCCGGCGAGCATCGCGCAGCTGTCCTCGAATGCGGCACCAACACGCGCGGCGAGATTCCGAAGCTCGCGCAAATCGTCGAGCCGGACGTCGCGATGGTTCTCAACGTCGACCTCGAACACAGCGAAGGCCTTGGCACGCTCGACGATATCGCTGACGAAGAAGCCGCGCTGTTCTCGACCGCCACGCGCTGTGCGGTTGCGTCCGCCGACGAGCCGATGGTGCTGTCGCGGATTCCGAAACATCTGCGCCAAATCAGATTTGGCAAATCGGCCAACGCTCACGTGCGGCTCGTCAGTCGCAGCGCCGGCGCCCGCTCGCGTATCCGCGTCGAGCTCGCACGCGACATTGTCGCGGCCGGATGCGAGCCCTTCATCGAAACTGAAATCGCGCTGCTGGGCGAGGCCGCCGCTCTCAACTGCACCGCCGCGATCGCCGGGGTCGCTGCGATGCGGGCGGCACCGCTCGAGTCGCGCGAACTCGCGGCCATCGGAGATGCGCTCGCGAGCGTCCAGCCGGTAGCCGGTCGGCTCGCCGGCAGTTCAATCAACGGCATCTTCGTGATCGACGACACTTACAACTCGAACCCTCGCTCGATTCGAGCTGCGCTCGCGGCCGCGCGCGAAGTTGCCGACGGACTCCGCGCCCGTCTCGTGATTGCGATGGGAGATATGCTGGAACTGGGCGAGCAGTCAGCCGCTGCGCATCAGGACGCGATTCGCGACGTTATGCTCGCGCGTCCCGCCGCATTCGTCGCAGTCGGCCCCGAAATGAACTCCGCACGAGCAGTCGTTTCCCGCGACGCGAACGCGACCGACATACTCACCGCGCCCGACAGTGTCGCGGCAGCGAAAACAGTTTCGGAGTTGGTGCGGCCGGGCGATGTGTTGCTGGTCAAAGGTTCGCGCGGAGTCGCGATGGAACGTGTTATCGAACGGCTCGCCTGACGCTATCAATGGTCACCGATGCTGCGGCTGATTTCGAGCCAGTTGGTGCCGTCCCACTTGAGCCTCAGCACGTCGACTGAGCCGCTCGCGATGCTCGAGGTTGGCGCGGCGCCGCCGGTCCACTTGATTGCGCCGGTTGATGTCGCCCACAACGGCCCCGCCGCTACCGCGCTGGTGATGTAGGACTCGATAGTTACGACCTGGTCCGCCACCAGCCCGGTTGTCGACAGCGTGTAGGTGAGTCCCGTCGTTGCGGTGAACAGTTTCTGGCATGAGTTGGTTGAGAACGCGAGCGTCGTGTTGGCCGAAACCGTTCCAACGTTCGAGCAGGCTTCGATGTTCGATGCGTGGTTCAAGTACCCGACCCGGACGACGCCGCTCGCCAGCCAGTCGGTGAACTCCGTGAAGATCATCGAGTCGGGCGCGTTGCTGCCGTCACCGTTACGAAACGGGCTCGGGTCGCCGTAACTGTTCTGCATCGAGAAGATCGGCTGCGGGTTGGGCGCGTTGCCGTTGCTGATTCCGCAAACCGTGGTACCGCCGCCGCAGACCCAGGAGCTCTTGATTGCGGTCGGCCGATTCAACTGCATCAGGAATCCGTTGGGCCCCGGAGCGCCGGCGATTCGAGTCGCATCGATGATGAAGTTGGAACCGACGTTGTTGGTGTCGAAGATGAAGTATTGCGCGTCCTCGCTGGTCACGCCGGAGAACATCATGTTGCCGTCGGCGCCGCCGCCGAAGCGATCGACGGTCCACGCCTCGATCTTGTTCTGCTCGAAGTCGGTGCCGTAAATTTCGAGCTGGCCGACGAAGTCCGACATGATCGCAACGTCGTGGCCCTGGATCAGGCCGCCGCGGATCTCCTCGTTGTAGGTCTGGCCGGCGCCGCCGAAGAAGTAGCCCCACATGCCACCCTGCCCGTTCGATGGATTCGAGATCTGCACGTCGTGAAAACTCAGGTTCTGGACGTTGCCGGCGGATTGATTCGCGACGCGAATGCCGATGCCCGCGCGGCCAAGGGCCAGCCGCTCGAAAGTATCGTGCTGGGTCGCGAGGCCGTCGCCACCGCCGCCGGTCGCGTAGTTGTCCACGTCGATTATCACGCCGGCTGTGTTTCCGTTGATGCCCGAGACCGACAGCCCTGCGACTCGCGAGTCGGCCGCCTTGTTCATATTGATGACGGTGCCGCCGGTCACGCCGTGCCATTCCAGTTCGACCGGATGTCCGCCATCGCCGTTCTGCGCGCCGGTGAGCGAGAGCGTGACGCCCCAGCATCCGTAGAGATTGAGCGACTGGCCGAGCGGATAAGCGGAGGTCGCGGGAAATTCGACGATTCCGCCGACGGTCGCGCCGGTCGCCGTGTGCGAGCAAATCGAACTTATGGCGGCGTTGATCGGGACGCTGTCGTCGTGACGCATCGTGAACGAGCCCGTCTGCGCGGGCGCTATAGACAACGTCACGCTGACGCCGTTCACGCCGGTAATTTGCGCGAACAGATCCTGCACCACGGCGCTCGAGCCAAGCGCGGTGCCGAAATCTTCATCGGTGCCGAAAGCGTGTCCGAAGTCGCGATAGGATTCGGCCGTCGCGCCCGGCGCACCGGCGTGAGGCACGACCGCGTGCAGGCTGGGCGTGCATCCGGCGCCGCTGCACGAATAGACCAGATACGCGATGTCATTCGCCGCGCCGGTCCAGCTCACCAGCAGATTGTTGTTGGTGCTGAGCGTCGCCGGTCCCGCGCTGGTCGAAACCGCCGCGGTCGGCGCCGACCATCCGCCGCCATTGCTCACGCCGACAATTTGATAGGTGTAGGAAACGTTGCATGCGCTGTTGTGCGCGGGGTTGCCGGTTTGCGAATCAACCTCGCATCCGCCGCCATTGGCCACGGACTTGGTGATATCCGAAGTCGGATTCGGATTCATGCCGTAGCTGTTCGGGACGACCGTCACGCCGGTCGGCGGATTCGCATTCGAGGCGGCGCCCGCATGATCGATCTTGATCCAATTGCCGACTTTGAAGTCGGCGATCGAATTTACCGTGATGACGGCATTACTTGCACTGGTGGTCGCGGTCACGGTCGCGAGTGAGCCGGTCGCGCCGAACGCTCTCACGTTTTTGACGCCGTTGAGGCTGACGTTCGCGATCGCGTCGCTGCCGTCGAGCTTCGAGCCCGACAGCGTGTTGAGCTGCGCCCCGGTCTGTCCGAACGCGAGCGCGTCGCCGTTGATTGTGCCGCTGGCCAGGTTCGAGACCTTGTTGCCGTTCGCGTTCAGAGTGGCTTCCAGAGCCGCGCCCGCGCATGCCCACTGGCCGCGAGTACCGAGAGCATAGGCGCCGTCGCCACCGCTCACGCACGGCGTCGCGCTCCTGCAATTCTCGCAGTAGAGGAGCATCCCGTCCTGCTCGCGCGGCAGATTGGCAAAGGTCGGAGTGGTTATCGAAGGCGCGATCGGCTGGGCGCCGGAAAATCGCTCGTTGATAGCCTCGCGGAACTGCAAGCCCGCGCCGACGCCGGTGAAGTTGGGAATCGGCTGATACGATCCCGGCGGCGGAAGATTCTGTGCCGATGCCCCCGCGCTCAGGACGAGCAAGATCATCGCGGTGATCGTCATGCGCGGAATCGCCGGCAAAGTCTTTCTCTTCGATTTCTTCATCATCGATCGCTCGTCGCCGACAATCTCAGAATCCAATTGCCATCCAGTAAAAGCCATCGTTCGGTGCCTGGCCGCCCTCGCCGCCGATCAAGTCTGAGCGAAAGGTTCCCGCGGTGGTTGTGAAACTGACTATATCGATTATCAACTTGCCGGTGTTGTTCAGCGCGCGCGAGTTCGACAGCGTCGCCATCGACCATACGCATGCGTTGGGAAAAGCCTTCGGCCACGTCACTGCATAGCTGGTATCGTCGGCGAGCCCGCCGCCCGGAAACATCGCGCCCCACTGGACGATCGCCACGATCGAGCCGCGATTGATGTCGGCGAGCGGAATAGCCAGGTAGCCGTTTGCACCCATCGCGCCGGCAAAGTTCGTCATGAACGCCTGCAACACGCCGATGTTCGCGATGTTGACGTTCCTGGCGCTGTTTCAGGAACGCGGTGCGATTAGCCAGTTGCTGATGCGGTTGATTCGAGACGCCGGTGCCGCTGAAACTCGCGCCGGTGGCGGCGCCTTCGACCGGATCGGTCGCCTGAATCTGGTAAACCTCATTCGAGGTGAACTCTGCTGCGTCGATTAGTGTAGCCATTGACTACCTCAGAAGGTAAGCGTCCACGTACCGCTAATACTCATTCCCGCGCCAAATACTATTGGTGCAATAGTCTTGCGCGCGAGCATCGGGGTCGGCGCAGTCGTTCCCGGCAACACGGCGCTCGCTTGATTCGCGAAGATCGCGAGCTCCTGGATTGTGATCCCCTGCGCGCCGGTGTCGGCCGTCGTCAGCGACCAGTTGAGCGTCAAGCCGCCGTTGCCGTCCTCGCTGTGGCCGTCGAGCGCCTTGTAATATGCGGGCGCGGTCAGCGCAGTGTCGGTAATCGTCGGCGCATTCGAGCCGGTGCCGAAGCCCACCGCCGCCGCGAATTCGCCCGCGGTATCGCCGCCGAGCAGGGCAGCCAGCGCGGGCAGCCCGGCGTTGACGAAAAGGTTGCGGCCTTCGTATTCCCACGCGACGCGGCCTCGATCGACAAGACGGATTCGCACGATTCCAATCGGCCTTCTCATTTTAACCTCCGTGCAAGACTGCTGCGCCGTTGACGATCAGCGCCGAGTCCGCAACCGCGGGTTCGTTGACGCCGTAAGTAATCCCGCTATGCAGATAGTGACCGTCGTAAGCGGGGACAATCGGACCGTACGCATCGGTCGAGGAGCCCGTCGCGATCGTAAATGCGAGAGCGTTGTCATTGGGCGCGCGCGCCGCGTCGAGCTGGTACTCGACGGTTCCGCCGAGCGTCAAACTGTCCGCGGGCACGGGCCCCGCGTCGGAAATCGCGGGCACCGCGAACCATAGCGAGTCGAGCCACGCTCGCGCCGGCTTGAAGAAATTAACCGCGGCCACGGCAGTGGACGCCGCACCGATTGAAACGCCCTGCCCCGCCGCGAGATCGATCATCACCCGAAACGCAGCCCATCCCTGGCTCGACGGATACGCATCGCCGCCCCAGCTCGTCTGACCTTCGAGCAGCGTGACCTGCGTCCATCCGAGCGAGCCGAGCGCATTCTTGATCGCCGACGGCGTGCCGCGAAATCGATGGAGCCCGATCGCGTTCTGGAGCAGCTCGCGCTGCGCCGCTTCGGTGAGAGCCAGCTCCGTGACCTGACCGCCGGATTCGATCAGATTGTCGACGTCGATTAGCAAATCGATGTTGGTGAGCGCGTCAACGCCGAGCGCGACCGGCGCGATCAACTGCCAGAGAGGAGACAGGATATCGAACTGCCACGCGAGGAAGGGCAAGGCGCCGGCGATCACCGAGTCGATGCGGTAAACCAGCAGCGTCGTAAGATCGAGCGCCGCGAGCCGCGCGATCAACACCAGCAGCGCCTGCGTGCGCGTATCGTCGATCGAAGGCGCGGCCGAAAGCTCGGGCATCAGCTGTGCTCCTTGCTGAACGCGGTCGTCAGCGAGATCATCGTGCAGTTCGCCCATTGGCCAGCCGTGAGAGGAGTCAGCGTCGGCGAGGTGAGCGTCACGCCATAGACGCCGGCGACGGACAGCGCCGCGATTATCTGGCTCGGCACGATGTCGCGCTGAATCTTGGCGGCGAGCTCGAGCGCGAGCTCCTGCGCGGCGGTGGTCGCGGCGGTGATCGTCGTTGTTGGGTCGGCATCCGAGTAGAGCGTCACGGTGGCGGTTATCTGGTAGTCCACCTCGGTCACGGCGAGGACGTTCACGGTGTCGGTGAGCGGACGCACCGTATCGGCATTCAGAACGGCGGCAACTTTCGCAAGCAGCGCGGAGTTCGCGACTCCAGCGCTGTTGGGCGCGGGCGCGGGCTGTTGCGTCAGCGGTCCGGTCAGCACGTACACGTTGACCGAGCCGGGGGCGGGACTGACAATTTGCGCGTCGGCGATCGAGGGGTCGGCGCCCATTGCGAAGAAGCGGTATGCGCCGATCGGTCCCGCGACGCTGAACTGATTCGGCGCGGCCTGGATGCGCGCGCGGAGATGAGCGTCGGTCTCGGGAGCGGAGCCGCCGGTGGTCGTGCTGGAGTTGGTCACGCTCGCAATCAGGGCGTTCGGATTGAGCTGGACGCTCACCTGACCCGCGAGATATCCGTTCGCAGCCGCTCCTGGAGCGGTTGCCGTCGCAGCGACAGTCCCGGTGGTTCCGCCGGCCGCGATGCTGATCGTAGCGCTCGTCGCGAAAGCAAACTGCCCATCGTTGGTGCCGACCAGGGTTCCTGCGGCGATCGTGAACGGCACCGTCAGCGCGGCGGTCAGCGTGAATTGAAGGGTCGTGACCGCGGGCTGCGACGCGAGCCGCGTGACGCTCAGCAGTTGACCGAGATAATCGAGCATCGGGAAGGACGCGAAGGCGAGCAGATTCTGCTGAGCGGCATACTGGATTGCGTCGCGCACCAGAGATTCGCGGTACGCGTACAGATTGATCAGAAGGCGCTCGACCTGCGCCGGATACAGCGTCCGGTCGGCAGCCGCCTCGAACTCGGCGATCATGTCGGCGAGAATTAAATTCGGATCGAGACCATCGGCGTCGTCAACGAACACCGGCGGCGGCAGCGACGGAATTCCTGCACTCATCAACTTATCCTTTCATCGCGGTCGGCGCGGCGCGCACTAGACCGTCGCTCCCGGTACTGACACTGTCGTGGTCTGAACGGGACTCGCGGCGGCGCCGAGATTGAGCTGCCAGTTGAGCGTGACGTCGAGATGCGCGCCAGACTGCGAGCTGCCGTCGAGCACGGGTTGCGCGGTCACTGAAACGAGATTCACGCGCGGCTCCCACGTCGTGATCGCGGAGGTGAGTTCGCTGACGATCGCGGGCAACGCCTGGCTGATCGGAAAATCGATGTAACGCCAGATATCCGCGCCAAAGGTCGGACGCAAGGGATCGCTGCCCTGCGGCGTCGTCACGATAATCCCGAGGCATTGCTCAACGTCGGCGATTCCCTGCACAACCTCACCGATGGCTCCCAGAGCCAACGACCAATCGACCGAAGTGATATCCGCAAGCGTGATTGCTCCCGCCGGCATGGTCAGCCCGCCAGCACGTCGGTGCTTGCCGTCACGATCGTTCCGGTCTGCTCGCCGACCTGAACCTGATCGCCGAGCCGGGCGACACCAGCCAACGCGCCGTTGCCGAGCTGGATTAGTCCCGCGCTTCTAATTGTGACGTTGCCGTTCGAGTCGATCTGAATCTGCGCGCCGTTCGCGGTAAGATTGAATACGCCGCCCTGGGGCAGACTCACGCTCAACACATGTTCGATGCCGTCGTACTTGAGCTCAGCCTGATCCTGAAATCTCAGATCGAGGAGATGAGTCAGAGCATCGTACTGGAGCTGCGTCGTATCCTGGAAAAACAGATTGAGGAGATGCGCGACGCGATCGTAGTCAAAGTTCGCGCCGTCCTTGAACGCGATATGGAACTTGTCGGCGCTGTTCACCGGCGGCACGTCAGCGGCGGAATAAATCGCGCCGAGCACCGCGCCGGCCTCGTCGCGCAAATCCATCAGGCAGACGACCTGCTCGCCGATGTCGGGAATCCAGTAGAACTTGTCGTCCTGCGTCTTCGCGAAAATCACCGGCAGCCACCAGCTGATCATCTCGTCGTAATCTGGAAACACCACGCGCACCTTCGCGTGCACCGTGTCCTGGGCCTGGACGATGCCGACGCGGAAGGTGGGATTCAGCGAAGCAAATCGCTCGCGGTATTCGATTATGTCGTTCATGCGCTAACCCTTCGCGCGGCAATCGCAGTTGTATATCCAGTCGCGCGCGCCAGATGATGCTTCGCAGTCTCGACTAGATATGCTCCGTCCAGCGCGCCCCATCCACTGAGTAGTACATTGTTGCCGGCCACCAGCACTGTATTCCCGGGCCCCTCAATCGAAGCGTCCACGAACACCATGTTGTGCAGATGAAGCAACGCTTCGGCCTTCACTTGCGCCTGCTGCGCGTTTTCGCAGCGCGCCACGATTTTGAGCGTATCGCCGGTCGGCGAAGGTTGGTCCGCGGGCACCGACTGAGTAATCAGTTCTTTCGTGTCGGGATCGAAGTAAGAGAACTCCGCGCCGTCGTAGATTCGACGCGCCCGGTTCCGAAATGAGAATCGAATAGTATTCGATCGAGTAATCGTTACTGCGGCCGGAACCGACTCAAGCGCCGGCCGTTCGTAAAATACCAACTGCCCGGCGCGTACTGTGAAATCGAAGTTGTGTTCTCGCGCGAGACGTTTTAGAAATTCCAAGTCCATCTGCCGCCGTTGAGTGACACGCGCAAATACGACATCGCTCTCGGATTCGGATGACGCCGTGACGAGTGTCAGACCGTACTTGCCGGCGATTTGCGCGGCTATTTCCACGATGCCCATGTTCTCGTACGCCATAGTATTTGCCGTGCGCATCGCGGGTGTGATGTAGGCGGCGAGGCAGCGGATTCGCATCACGTCGGGCGGCCCGTCCAACTCCAGTTCGTCGATCTGAAAGTCGCCGCAATCCAGCAACGGCTGACCGCTGTACCCAATTTGTAGACTCACTGCATCGCCGAGCGCGGGATACCAGGGCCCCTGCCACAGCTTCATCGAGTCTTCGAGTTCCACTTCCAGCTCACCTGAAGCGCCGTCAAGGCGATCGACATATCTGATCGCCAGAACCATCTGCGAGACGTCCGAAGTAATGTTCACGCCCGAATAAGTGAGTATCCATTGAGGTGAGAGAACTGTATAAGACGCGGTTGCAGTCATTAGTCACTCGCAATTTGAGATACTTTCCAGGGTGGCAAGCTGGCGATAGCCACGTCGCTCTTCTGCTGGAGCGGTATGGCTATTGACAGTCCGGCGTCGAATACCGGTTCAATAGGCACAGTTGGATTAGCCATTATGATCGGCAAATAGTCAGTCGGATCGCCGTAGTATTGCCACGCGAGCAGGTCCCAGCGTTCGCCGGCGGTCGTAATGTGAACGATGGACTCTGAGCACGATGTCATCGCGCAACGCTCCTCACGATCGCGGCGGCAGGCACGTCATCGGCCTCAAGATTGGGACCGCTTGCTCCCGTCGCCGGCTGCGTACTGAGTAATACCGACACACCTGGCGTGAGCCCGTTCGCGCCGCTGCTCCCCGACTGCTGCGACGCCATCCTGATTCCAATCGGCGATACTGCGTTCGCCGTCAGTGCGCTGGAAAGCAGCAGCGAGTCCGCTATCCATTCCTTGAGTGCAAGCGCGACCCGAATCGCGATCGGCGTCCCGCTCGCCGACAGTTGCTGCGATTTTACCTTGATCGATTCGATCACAAAGAACCCGCGGAGACTGCCGTTGCCGAACACCAGCGGCAGTGCAAGATGCTCCGCGGCCGACGCGCGCAATAGCGCCAGTTGCGTGGCGGGATTCGTGAACGACGCGTGCCAGGTTAGCTCGAAATTTAGCCGCTCGAGATCATCGCCGACCCACTGCAGCTGCGGTTTGCTATCGAGAACTTTCTGCTCGGCGAAATCGTACGCGCCCGCGGACTCGTAAGCTTCCGGAGAGCCGACCACTTCGAACTGAATATCGCCTAATGCTGCGAACAAGCGATCCCCCTCAAAACTGCGCCCGCTCGCGCCGCGCCGATTCTCGTTTCAATTGATCGAACAGCTCTTCGCGATGCGTCCGCAACGCGCCCATCACATCGTGTTGCACGGAGGCGCTCGCCGGCGCATTGATCACGACCGTCGGCGACGAGTTGATGGTGATCCCCGCGCGTCCGCCGCCGGCATTTGAAGCGCGAACATCGCTCGACGGTCGCGCGAACTCGCGCGGCGAAATCTTCGGCGGCGGAGTCACGCCGCGAATCGACGGAGCAACGCGGACGTTCGATCGCAGGCCCGCTTCGGCGAAAGACTGTCGCTTTGCTTCGCGACCGTCTCGCGCTCGGCTCGCCGCGCCGGTATCCGAAGTCATCGTCAGCGACGCGTATTTCCGCGCATCCAGAATCGCGCGGCGCGTGCTTCCTGAGTCAATCGAGCGCTCAACCCGCGACAGCGCATCCATTGCATGAGTTAATTCCGGAATCTTTCGCGACGAACACGCGACATCGACCATTGCGGTTGCGCGATGCCACGTACTCTCCACCCTCGAGGTCTTGCCGCGATTGCCTGCTTCACTCGAACTCGACGTGCTGCCGGAATCGCTCTCAGAGCCCCCGAGAGCGGTTCTTCGGTCAACAAAAGCTCCCGCCTCCACAATCTGACCGTCCTTCAACTGCAAGCTCTGCGCGGGAAGTTCCAAACGATGATTCCCTGATAGCGCCACGCGCGCAGCTGTTCGCGATACTCGATCGCTCTGCCGCGCAACTTTACTCATTCGGTCAAGCTGGCTGAGCGCGCGCGCCGCGTTCGCTTCCGCGCTGGTCGCCGCCGGCCTGCTTGTGCTTCGTTGCCTCGCCATCTGATGCTTGCCCTGAAGTCGCGCTCGAGCAGTTACGCCCGCGCCGCGTTGCGGTCGAACGGACGGCGTGGCAACGTCGCCGCTTCCACTCGCAGCGGACGTCCCGCGAGTTCCTTGCCGTTCATCGCTCGCAGCGCGACCGCCGCGTCGTCCTCGGTCTTCATCTCGACAAAGCCGAACCCGCGCGAGCGCCCGTCAAAACGGTCTCGCACGATCTCAGCTCGATTTACGTCACCGATTTCGGCAAAGGCTTCGCGCAGATCGCCGTCGCCCAGTGAGAAACTCAGGTTGCCTACGAATAATCTTATTCCCATCGTTTCACCGTCTCGCGTGATTACTCACTACACGCATTGTGTATAGTCACTGTGATTACTACTCACGATTCGTCCCCTCCGCCGCGTTCGACGCATTCCCTTTCATACTCCGTCATTGCGTCCAGCCAATACGACAGCTCCGCAAAGTCCATCCCACTCAGTTCCTGGACTGAGAATCCCGATTGGACGAGTCCTGCGAAGCTCGCTGCGGAGGGCGGTCGAAATTTTCGTCAATCACCTCGGCCTGCAACGCCATGACGTCCGCCAGGTCCATCTCGAGCACGTCTTCGTACACGATCTTGTGCCCGTCCACGTGCGTTACCTCGGCGATCAACGCAAATACCACCGCGCTGGCGTCCCCTCCCGCCGCTGCCCGCTGAGCGCGCATCAGATCTCGACCAAAGCCCTTCCGTACTTCGGCATGCGCGCCCGACGGCAGTTCGAGCGTCCGGGTGTCTTGTTCCTCGTTCGCTTCTGCGCGATCGATTCGTACTCCGTTCACGGTCAGGTCGTCGGTTTTCATTAGTTACTGCTCCCGTCTTTCGGCTTCGTACGCAAGTCACTCAACCGCCGAGATTAGATCTGAAGGTACTCAATTGATCGACGCCCCCGACCACGTAGATATTGGCGAATACGTCGTACAAGTATATTTGGACTCCAGCGACGTATAGTTCGCAGTGATAGATACTTACTATTGAGGCAGTCTCGACCATCTGATGCTGGCGGAAGGTGGGACTTCCCGCATCTTTGAATATCCCGGTCATCAGGTAGACAACAGGAAGCTGCGCGGTCCGTCCCTGGCTAGTGTACTGCTCCAGGTTCCCGCGGGTCTGAAAGGAATGCGTCTGGAAGGGACTGGTCAACATCGTGAGCGTATCGGCATCGAACGACGACCACTTGATTCTCGACTCGAGCTTTTCCACCCCGGCCCACAACTCGGCTGTGCCAGCCATACCCAGCCCCTTGTAGTCAATCATCTTGTGCCTGGGATTGGCGATTTGGATCTCTTCTGCCCGTCCCAGCAGTCCGACACCATCGATGTATATATTCGCATTAGTCAGTGAGTTTATCTGGATATTCATTCTGTTCCCCTGCATCTGCGTGATTTACGACGTCGCACCCGCCGCTGCGGTTATTGGACTCGTTTGCCCGAGTTGCTGAAGCAGCGTCACATCTATGAACGCCTCAAATGTGATCCTTTCCGCGGGCGGCGGAGGCATCACGTCGATGTCAAAGACCAGTTGGCCGGCGGCGATCTGCGTATATGGATTCTCCGCGGGGTCGAAGCTCGCGGCGCCGGCGACCAGCGCGCCGCGCTGGATGAGCGATCTGATGAACGCGTTAGCGCTGGCGAGGATTGCCGTGATTAGCGCGTTCGATATCGGCTGGTCGATGAACTGGAGCATCGCGATCTCCAGCGATTCCTCGATCACGTCCATCGTGCGGCGCACCGAGATGAAATTGTCCGGCGCGGTTGAGCTCGGATACTCCGCGCTGCGATTGCCCCACACCCGAAGCCCTGTGCCGAATGCATTGAAGACCGTCACGATTCCCGCCGCGTTCAGATTGTTGGTGTCCGACGACGCGTCGAGAATCGAGGCGTAGAGCTGAACGTCAGGCCCGAGCATTCCATCGACCTGCGTGTTGGACGGCGACCACCAGTAACCTTGCGCCAGGTCCTTCGCCGCGATCGCGCCGGCCACCCACTGCGAGTATGGCCCGACCGAGTTCGCATTGAATTGCGACGTCAGCGGCATCCCTGAGGTGTTGAGCGTGACTCCCGTCGGCACGATTCCCGTGTCGTAGAAAGTCTCTTGCGGGTAGCAGAGAATTGTCCGGTTGCTCGACGTTGCGAACGCATTGCCCGCGACCCCGCGATTGGCTATCGCGGCCGCTGCCGAAGTTGCCGGCGGCGAATCGACCAACGCCATCGCGCGAATCGTGTTGGCCAGCGCGTCGAGCGCGGCCGCAACCGCGGCGGCCTGCGAGTAGCCCGGCGCGATTAGTATCTTCGAGAAAAACCCCATTGTCCCGTAGGTCGTCTGCAACGCCGGTATCCCGGTATAAACGCCGCTGGTGACTGCACCAATCACGTCGGCGTCCGTTACTTTCGATGGATCGGCGTAGTTAAATGCGATCAACACAATGGCGCCGGCGGCCATATGTCCTCCGGACGCCGCTGGGACGATAGTCACTACGCCATTGACGGCATCGACCGTATAGTCAGTTCCCGCTACATACGTAGTACCGGCGGGATTACTAGTGACTACTACGTTCGACACGCCCATGTGCCCGAGATTGACGGCTCCCTGCGTATTGAAGGTGAATGCGGTCGCGGCAATCGCCGTAAAATGAACGGCGGGATTAAACACGTTGACGACAATCGCCTGTCCGGCGCCTTGCTCCTGGATTGCCGCGAGTGCGTATGGAATCGAGTAGCCTTGAACTATCGGCCCGAAGTTCGCCGCGTCGAGGGCCGACGAGACCAGAGTCGGCGTGTTGGGCGCCGGCGCGACCGACGGCGATTCCACCGCCCAGCTCGGTGCCGTCCCCACCAATCCAATCACCGCCGATTTGACGACCGTGACGGGGACGGGGCCATTAGGTACTTCGATTACTTCAACTCCGTGCAGAAAACTGGCTGGCATGTATCACCTATAGTCAGTCGGATCGAGTTACTATTTGTCAGGCCTGGTTAGTCGGCTCGCTCTGGCCCGCCGCCGCGATAGCCATTTCGGCGTATGTATATGCGATCTGCACCGTCTCGCCGGCGGATATCGCGCCGCCGGGAATCGCCGTGATGATTCCGTCCGCGCGATCGACCGAGAAGTCCGTACCCTGAACCAGCAGCAGGCCGCCGGGAGCCGTGATGCTCACGGCAAACACGTTGCCATGGGGAAGCTGAACCTGCAGGTTCGAGTTGAACGTGTATGCGGCCGCGCCAATTGTAACGGAAGTCTGCCCGCCTTCTTCGAGCGCGATGCCTTTGATGAACAGCGGGAAATCTTCCGCCGGCGAGGCTTCGACGGCGACTGTGCTGAACGCGAAGGTTGACGAATACGTCCACACGCCGCCCTGCTTGTCGCGCTTTATGAATTTTTCCCGCAGCGGGTATATCTTGCGGCAGCCGGGGATCAGATATCCCGTCAGCGCGGTGCGGATGCTCTCGATGATCGCGTACGCGCCGGGACTCGTCCCCGACGGATCTCCACCGACCGCCCAGCCGAGGTCGCGCATCATGATCGAGACCTCGAACTCGAGCTTGCGTTCCTGAATTATCGCCGCGGTGTCGAGCAGGTCGCCGTACTGCGCGCCCTTGTACATTACCAGCGCCGCGCCGACGCGATGCGTCAGGCGCCAGGTCTCGGGACGATCGGGATAGTGCGCGATCTCGATCGAATTGATTTGCGATTGCAGTTGGCTGACGATCGCGTCTTCGATTGTCGCGATGTCGATCGCGGTCGGCGGCGTGAAGGTCAGGCCATTCCAGGGCGCGTCAAGCATGACAGCCATCTCAGTAGCCCTTCAACTTTTTGCGGCTGAACACGCGATCCGGCCCCAGGACCTTCTCTTCCGTTTCCGCAATCGGCGGCTCCTGGTTGTCGGCCGACAGGCCGAGGGTGAGATCGCCGTCCGCGACTTTCGTCAGCATCGCGACTGCATCCTCGTAGCGTTTGCGCGCATCTTCGAGGTCGTGCAGAGGGCGCAGCGACTGCAGGCGGTACATCGCGATATCAGTAGTCAGACGGTTGAGGACGGCGGGCGGATCTGTCAGCGGCAGCGTGAAGCGTCCTTCGATGTATCCATCGATTTCGGCGGAGGCGTCGGCCAGGGCCTGCGTGATCGGTGTGTCATTAACCGTCGTCGCCGTGGGATCTTCATTAGTCAGTTGGACCAGATCCCGATTAGGGTATCGATTGATCATGTCCTGCGCCGTCGCGTAACTCACTGGCCAAACCTCATCGCGTCCGAAGTGGCTATTATACTTTCGGGGCTCTCCGCGGGCGCTGGACACTCGATCTGCGCCCGCGGAGAGTGGTCGCGCATTCCGGCGGCGCGGGCAGGAGGGGAACCCGCGGTACGCCGGCTCAGGGAAACTGGATTCATCGCCGGGTCGTCCTTACGCCAGGAACTCGCTGACGATAAGGTCCGCGCTGTTGCGCCAGATGTTCGAGGTCGCGACGTTCGCGCTTGCGCCGGTGCCGGCCATGAACTCGGAGTTCAGCAATTGACGCGCGACTTCTTCCAGCGTCGGCGGCACCAGCAGGTACACGCCGGTACGGCTCGACAACGCGCCAAACGGCTGTCCCGCATCGGTGGTGAACGATCTCATCGCGGCGCGCGCTGCGCCGTAGTTGGTTGGGTTGCTCAGATCGGTGTTGCTGGCGTACGCCAACTGCCAGAGGCCGACGCCGGTGTTGGCGCGGCCGTCCACGCCGTAGCGGAACTCGCGGCGGTTGAAGACGGCTTCGTCCGCGACATTAGTCATTCGGGTGACTGCGTATTCGCGGCGCAGCTGAAAAATGAATGGACGAATCACTCGCGACGCGTCGATCAGGAACCAGTACGCGCCCGAGCCGCTCGAGTTGATATTCGCCGTCGGCGTTCCGCTCTGGCCCATCAGGCCGACCGGATGAGTCGCGGAGAAGAACGGCACGCCGTCGAAGCCGACAACGTCGCCGGGATTGGCCACCGCGTCCTTGATCATCGCGAACAGCAGCATGTCCGGATGGACCTTGGTGTCCCATCCGAGCTGCTCGATGATCGGCTCGTAGGCGCCGTAGGTGTCGTCTTCGATGTCGTTTCGATCAATAGCCACTGTGTCTTCGAAGTTCCGATTGACTATTGTGTATTCGTGCGTTTCGAGCGCCTGGATTACTCTGTCGCCCAGCCATTCGCGGAACTTGGTAGTGCGGCCGAGCCACGGATAGGTAGTCTGGCGCGAGGCCGATCGGACCACGCTGGTGATCTGCTCGTAGTATGACGGCGGCTTCTCGAAGCCGCGCTGGAAGACGACGTCGAAGCCGGTGAACAATGAGGTCAGATTTGCTGCGCTGATTTCCATCTAGATGATCCTTCTTTTCGTTGTTCGCCTGAGCGTCATCGTCACGCCGATGCGGTCGCCTGGTGCCAGAAATCGACCCACACCTGGCCGCTCGGATCGATCGCGACGACAGTTCCGGCCGCCGCGTATTGCTGCACGCTGGCGCCGCTGGCGCGGTCGGTGGCGGTGACGTTGTTGTCGTCGAGCGCAAAGCAGACGAGGCCGACCTGCGCGACGCCGACCGAGCCGTCGGTCGCGTAGAGGAACACGCCCTTGCGCGCCGCGATCGAGATTGCGCCGGCGACGCCGGGATTGTTGATCGCGTTCTGGCCAGGGATTCCGTTGCTGACGTATTCCGCGCGGCCGATGACCTTGAGCGCGTTGGCGACGGTCGTGGTTGCCGAGGCGGGCACGGCGTTGCCGGCCGCGTTCAGCGCGACGATTCCGCCGAGGTAAACATTGGTGTTCGCTTCGACCGGATACACGCGCATCCTGCCGCCATCGGCCATCTCGGGCGTGTTTCGCGCATTGGTTAGAGCCGCCATCTTTTCACCCTTGTTGATGCGCGCCCGCGAGCTTCACAGCCGCGCGCGGCGCGAGTTAGTCCTGGTTATTTCGAATATCGTTGTTGCGGATTTCCGCGTTGCGGAGTTCGGCGTCGGTGCGCTCGAGGCTCAGGAAGTCAGCGCGTCCGCGCTTGCGGCGGATAAACTCGGAATGCTTGAGGCCGAGCTGCGCGCAGATTGCCAGCTCGGCCGCGTTAAGCGCGCCGCCGCGGCGGTCGGCATTCGGCTGGCCCCCGAGGCCCAAATTGTCGCCGACGATCGACGGCTGTTTGGCGACGAACGCATTGAAGCCGCGCGCGTCGGCGGCGCAATACGCGATCGCCCATTCGCGCTGCGCGGGCACGAGCTTGCCGGCGCGAATCGCGTCTTCCACCGCATGCGCGGCGCGCTCGCGCGCGCGTTCGGCCTTAAGCGCGTTGAGTTCGGTGAGGGTCCGCTCGAACTCGGCGATCGCTACGTAATGGGCCGGATCGTGCGCATGGACGCCGATTTCCGCCGAAATCGCATCACTGGCACTTCGCAGCTCGCGCACTTTTGCGACAACGTCGGCAACCGTCGCGTCGCCATCCAGGCCGAGCAGTTCGCGCAATTCTTGAGTTGGAAATTCCATGCGTTCGTCCTTCGTCTCGGCGGCCGTGGTGCGCGCCGCCGCAATCGCGGTCAGGTGAAGATTTGGATTGTTGGTGAGGCCGGCCCGGAGCAGGCGGGTCACGCTGCCGTCTTTCGGATCGAACTGGAACACGGGCGAGACGTAGCGGTACTCGCGCGCGACAATCGAACTCGCGGCGCGCGCGGTCCATTCGACTCGGCCCCATACTGCGCCGCCGCGCACTTCGAGCTCGCGAATCCATCCGGCGGCGGGCGCGGGACGTCCTGCGGGCGCGCCGAAGTCGGTGGCGTGGTCGTAGTCGATCGGGATGCCCGCCGCCATCTGCATCGCGGTCGTGGACGCGATCACCGCGACGGGATCGTCGAGGCGAAAGGGTCCGCGTCCGTCGCGGCCGTAGAACACGCCGGCCGGCAGCAGCTCGATCCATTCGGGGGCCGAGGCAGCCGCATCGGCCGGCGACGGTGCGGAGGCGGGCGCACCGGCGGTATCGATCACGAACGAAGGAATCAGTTTGCCCGCCCGCGTGTCGCTTTCACCGCCGGTGCGTGTAGTGAGGTGTTCCATCGAGGCGCATTGTGCATCGGGAAAAGGAGATGCATAAGGCTGAACAGTTCATCCCTGAACTTTTGTGGCTACAGCGAAGATTATCGCCGCTAATGGGAGGGGATTCGGAGACAAACCGCCTGCGGGGCGGGAAGATGCGGGGCTCCTCGCCCCGCGCCCTCGGCAGGGGTGACCCCTGCACCCAGTGTAAAGAAATCGCAAAATGGCGAGGACGCCGTTTTGCTCTCAGGTTCTTTTCCTGTGTCATTCAGAGCGAAGCGAAGAATCCGGGCTCTTACCTCTCCCCTCGTTGGAGACCTTTGCATGACTGCGGGCCGCGCATCTTCCCGTCTCCCAGAATGGGAGAGGATCGAAGAGCCTGCCCTGAGCCTGCCGAAGGGTGAGGGTCCTTATACAGCGCGCGTTTTTTCGCGCGCGATTCAAGATTCTGGTTCCTGCCTGAATGTCTCCACCGAGGTCAGGAAAAGATCTCCGGGGGGAGAGGTATAGCAGTTCCATTCCAGGGTTTTGCGCCGGATGACAGAACGAGGGGCGCGCGGTACAAGTCGCTCACCATGAAGTCCAATGTGCCGGTGATCGAAGTCAGTGCGCTCCGGGTTGAGCGCGAAGCGGTTATCCTCGAGGCGATCGATTGGCGGGTCGGGCGCGGGGAGCATTGGGCGATTCTTGGGGCCAATGGATCGGGCAAGACTTCGCTGCTGCGGGCGCTCACCGGATATCTGCCGCCGACATCCGGCGCGATTCGCGTGCTGGGGGAGACTTACGGGCGGTTTGACTGGCGCGAGCTGAGGACGCGGATCGGGCTGGTCAGTTCCAGCGTGCATCAGATGATGGAAGACGGGGAGACGGCTCTGAAAGCCGTCGTCAGCGGTCGCTTCGCGCAGATTGGCTACTGGGGCGAGATGCGCGACGAGGACCGGCGCGCTGCCGATGCGATACTGCGGCGAATCGAGGCGCGCGATCTGCGCGAGCGCCCGTGGCGATTTCTCTCGCAGGGCGAGCGTCAGCGCGTGCTGATCGGGCGCGCGCTGATGGCGTCGCCGCGGCTGCTGATCCTCGACGAGCCGTGCGCCGGACTCGACCCGGTCGCGCGCGAGCATTTTCTGCAATTTATTCAGCGCCTCGCCGGCGCGCGCGGTGCGCCGACGATGATCCTGGTCACCCATCACGTCGAGGAGATCGTGCCGATTTTTTCGCACGTGCTGGTGCTCAAGGCGGGACGCGTGATTGCGGCAGGACCGCGCGCGCAAGTGCTCACGTCGAAGATACTGTCGAGTGCGTTCGCGGCGCCGGTGCGGCTTAGCCGCGCGCGCGGGAGATACTCACTCGCGGTACGGGCGCATCGCGGGATCGTGATTTGAAGGTTGCGATCGCGCGAAGGTTCCCAGCAACCTAACCCCTAACCCCTTCCCGCGCGGGAAGGGGAACTAGAAGAAACCTCGAAGCGCGCCTCTGTCCTATCCCCCTGGCCCCCTTTCCGGGGCGGAAAGGGGGGACCAGCATTGGCGGTCCGGGCGCATCGCGGGCTTGTGATTTGAAGTAACTCTGCTCGATGCCGCCCTCACCGCGCGCGGCGACACCAAGTGTCGCCGCCCTGCCTCTCCCGCAGCAAACCTTTGCATAACTGCGCCGCGCATCTTCCCCTCTCCCATTCTGGAAACCTTTGCATAACTCGTGCGTCTTTGATCAAATTGATGCAACGGATGCGGCGGAGGAAGGGAAGATGAGTCATCGGAAGATGGGGCAGTTGAGTTTGGCGGAGAGCATAATCGCGCGGCGCAAGCCCAAGCACTGGCTGCAGGAGGTGTACGAACTGGTGGATTGGGAGCGGCTGGCGGCGCCCCTGGCGGAGTTGTACGCCGCGCGCGAGGGACGGCCGTCGTATCCGCCGATCGTAATGTTGCGCGCGCTGCTGTTGCAGCAGTGGCATCGGCTGTCGGACCCGGAGCTGGAAGCGGCGCTGGAGGACCGGATAAGTTTTCGCCAGTTCGCGGGGCTGGCGCTCGATCAGCAGGTACCCGACCATTCGACCATCAGCCGGTTTCGCGCGCAGTTGGCCGCCCGAGGTTTGGATCAGGCATTGTTCGACGAAATCAGCGCGCAGCTCGAACGTCAGCAGTTGGTGATCAAGCGTGGCACCCTGATCGACGCTTCGTTGGTGCGCGCGGCGATCAAGGAGCCGGGCACGGGTGAGCGCGGAGAGCATCTCGGCCAAGGCTCGCGGCTGGACCCTGACGCGCAATGGACCCGGCGCCAGGGCCAGGGCTCGCACTTCGGTTACAAGGCGCACGTGGCGGTGGACCTCGGCAGCGGTCTCATCCGCAGAGCGCTGTTGACCGGGGCCAGGACCAATGACAGTGAGCCGGCCGATCAGCTGATCTGCGGGGACGAGAGTGCGGTGTTCGCCGACAAGGCTTACGACAGCGGACCGCGGCGCGAACTGTTGCGGCGGTTGGCGATTGCCGACGGCATCATGCGGCGGGCCTGGTGGGGCACCGCGCGCAATCCGGACCCGCAATTGACCGCGCGCAATCAGGCGCTGGCCCGGGTCCGCTTTCAGGTGGAGCGCGCCTTTGCGGTGATGAAGCTGCATTATCATTACCGGCGAGTGCGCTATCGCGGGCTGCTGCGCAACCGGGTGCAACTGCTCACCGTGTGCATCGCGATCAACCTCAAACGGGCGCTGGTCCTGAGCACGGCCTGAAGCCATGCGGGTACTGCACCTAACCTTCATCGATCACACCCGCCACCAAGTTTTGGCGGACCGCAGATCCACCGCTCCAATCGCTCGCCTCAGTCGAGCCGTCCATGCCACTCTCGTCCCAGCAAAACCACCCCAGTTACGCAAAGGTCTCCAGGATGGGAGAGGATCGAAGGTGAGGGTCCATATACAGCGCGCTCTTTGGCGCGCGATTCAAGATTCTGCTTTCTGCCTGAGTGTCTCCACCGAGGTTATACAAAGTTCTCCGAAGGGAGAGGTAAAAGAGAAGCGGCGAGCCAGAAGGCTCGCCGCTTTCGTTGCGGGCGTTATCGGTTGCGATCTTGGCCGCCTACTTCTTGACCTTGGGCGCCTTGCCGGTGCCGGATAGCGGGATCACCTGCGGATTTCCGGTCGCGTCGTCGGTGACGGTTAACTGTCCAGTTTGCAAAGAGGTGTCCGGCGGAGTGAAGGTCACAAAAACCTTACAGCTCTTTCCGGGCGCCAACACTTTGTCGCATTGGGTCTTTACCGCGAATGGAGAGTCAGTCGTCTCGCCATTGACCATGATGTCGATCTTGGACTTCTTCGGACTGGTGTTCTTGATCGTGATCTTCTTGGCCTTGCTGGTTTTGTTAACCACGTCCTTATCGCCGAAACTCACCGGATCCGGATTGAACGACAGCGTACCCTCAGGTGTCGGCGTCCCGGTTGGAGTCGCGGTCACGGTCGGCGTCGGAGTTGCCGTCCTCGTCGCAGTCGCAGTCGTGGTCGCAGTCGATGTCGCGGTTGCGGTCGCCGTCCTGGTCGCAGTCGCGGTGGGAGTTGCCGTCCGCGAACTGGTTGACGTTGACGTTGCCGTCGGTGTCGCCGTTGTCGTCGCGGTCCTGGTTGGGGTCGCGGTCGGGGTTGCCGTCCGCGAACCGGTCGAGGTCGGTGTCAACGTCGGGGTTGACGTTGCAGTCCTGGTTGCGGTTCCGGTGGCGGTCGCCGTGCTGGTTGGCGTCGCGGTCCTCGTTGCGGTGGAAGTCGCCGTCGGTCCAGTCGTACCCGTCGCGGTTGCGGTCGGAGTGGCCGTCCGGGTTGAGGTGGCAGTGGCCGTAGGCGTTGGAGTCGTCGTGGCGCCGGTCGGAGTCGCGGTCGGAGTGGGCTTTACGAACGGCGTCGGGCACGTGTTACCCGCCGGATTGATCTCGGTCAAAAACGCGTTGGTGCTGCTCACGCCCGCCGCATTGTTGAAGAGTTGGAACCCATTCGACGTGACTGGGAAGTCCGTCGAGTAGGTGGTTCCGGCCACGTAAATGTTCTTGCCGACCGGATCGTATCCCAGCCCCAGTCCGACGTCGGCCATTCCCGAGCCGCCGAGCAAGCTCGAATAGACCAACTGATCCGTTGCGTTTGAATTTGTCGTGTCGAGCGCGGACACGAACGCCGTTATCGGCACCGTTTCATCATCGAACGTTATACCGCTGCTGTTATTCGTCGCCTGGCACTTATTGGTGCTGAGCGGAAATGGAGTGGTACCTCCTTGCGCCGCCGATGTCGTGAGCCCAGTCAAGTAGACAATGCCGCTATGCTCCGCCATCGCTCCTATAGCGTCTCCAAGCCCGACATCGACAAGCCCGTCGAACACGATGTCGAAACCGGTCCCGCCGAAGTAGGTTGAATAGAGTATCTGGCCGAGCCCAGCAGTGTCACTTGGGTCTATCTCAGTGACAAATCCTGTGAACGCAGGGATACCCGCGCTCGTTTGGGCATTGTTGTGTTCCTCAAACGGAGGATTCGTCGTGGTGACCCCGGCCAGGTTGCCGTCCACGGGAAAATTCGCCGAGGCCGTCAAGCCTGCGACGTATATATTTCCCGAGTCGAGTACGATTGCGGTTCCAACGTCGCCAATAGCTAAAATCGAATCGCCTAAAAACGAGAGATCAGCCCCTGAACCACCCAGGTAGCTGGCGTACGTCAACGAAGTTCCAGTGAGCGTACCGGTCCCGGTCGGATTGAACTCGGCGACGAACGCATTGCTGGTGCCTTCGCTGGTGCTGCCCAGGAATGTGCCTTGCGTCGCGTTCTTAGTCGGGATGTTGTCCGAGAACGCCGCACCCGTTATCGCTACTTCGGTGGCTGATTCGACCGAGATGCCAAGGCCAACGTCGCCGGCGCCAGCCGTACTATTTCCGGTCCCGCCGTAGTAGCTCGAATAGACGGGCGTGGATCCTTCCCCGTCTCCTCCGACCACCATGATGAACGCGTTGCTCAATCCGCCCTCTCCGCCAGCGAGGTTGGACTGCGCCGCATTGGAGGTCACGACAAACCCGTCAGGGCCGGTCGTGGGCACCACCGGCGAGCCGGCCGTGCTCTGCGTGCTGCCGACGATGTACGCATCGCAATCCGTCGTGCAGCCCGGCACCAGCGCGACGCGGGCCGCCGTCGCATTCAGGGCGCCCGGGATATAGCACGAGTAAACCACGCTGTGGCCGTCCGCATCCAACTCACTCACAAACCCCTGGTTGGTATTTGCTTTGACGCCGATATTGGTCTGGCCCCACGCTCCGCACGACGAGGTGCCGGGAAAAGGATCCGAAGGTGAATCATTCACCTGGCCCGAGTAGGTCTGTCCGACGACGTACGCCTCGCCGTCGCCGTCAACGGCGATGCCAAATCCGAGATCGCCGTCGCCCTTGCCGACCGCGTCGGGATCGCTGGTTTTCGTATCGCCATTGGAGCCGAGGTAGGTCGCGTAAACCAGCGAACTGGCGCCGCTTAGAGTCGTATTGAACTTCGCAACGTAGACGTTTGGATTCTGCGTCGGAGGAGAATTCGCGCCCAGCAGCGACGGAAACGCCGCCGTCTCCGAAAGCGCACCATGGGTCGGCAGATCGTTCGAGTACGCGGACCCGGTAATGTATGCCTTCGCCGACGAATCGAGCGCGAGGTCCACTCCAGTTTCAGAATCAATCAGGCCGGTGTCGTTCCCCAGGAACGACGAGAATTGCTCGAGGTTCAGCGGGCCGGTGCTCGAACCGTCGCCGCCGAAATAAGTGGAGTATGGAATCGTATCGACGGTCGGATCGATAAACAGCGGCTTGGCGCGATCGTAGCTTGCCAGCTCAAATCCGACCTCGCGCGTTGTGATTCCGGCCACTACCGTGCTGTCTTTCGCGAGTTTGAAACTGCCTTCAATCGGCGTGCGGCTACCGTCGGCATTCTGCTGATAGTTCTTCGGCTTGGCGATCCTGATCGTTCCGGAAACGGTCGCAATTACGATGTCACCTGACGCAGTCTGCGTGGTCTGCGCCGGACCCTCGATCGCAAACTTGATCTTCGAGGTATCCGCGCCCGGCGCCGCTATCAGATCGTACTCTAGCGCGCTGGGCGTGCCGTAATAGACCACGTCGACGCCCGGGTACACGTTGTTGAATCGCACGCGACCGAAGGTCGGGATGTCGCGATGCCAGTTCTTTTTGTTCCCAATCAGGTAATTGACGCGGCCCGGCAGCGGCTCCAGCCCCTCGGCTTGCGGATGCGGATTCGCACCGACCAGGCGCACTCGCACCGCCGACTCGGTGAGATGGGTATCGTCCCCATGCCTGCCCGACAATGCGTTCGCCAGCGGACTCTTGTGAAACACGCCACCGATCAGAGAGAACGTCGCAGCGTCATCGGTCAGAAACAGCGAGTAGCGTCCACTGCGCGAAAGATAGCGCACGCTTGGATTGACCTGCCCCCGATTCACTTCGAAGTACAGCGGCAGTCCGGCGATTTTGGCCATCGCCTCCTGCTTGGCCTGTTGGGGGTTCTTGACCGCCTCCGACGACGAGGTCATCGCCGTCCCGGTTCGCGATCCCAAGGTCAGGACCACGAACGCCAAAATCGCGAGCGCGCCAATCGAGGCCGCGATCGTTAACCGTGCGCGCAGCGAAATGCCGGAATTACGAACCGTCATGATGCTCCTCCCTGTAAAAAACCCACCTTGCAAGACTTAAAACTCTCAGCCCACGTTAATGATTACTGCGGGCACAAAATTTCAAGATTGCGATTAAGTACCATTACGCCCATTTAAAGACAAGGAAATCGTCCACAGCGATCTAAAAGCGTCACGTTCAATAGTTCCAGACTACTTGGCAACAGCGTGCGATTGAGCCAAAGAAAGCTTTGTCTAGCGTACGATTGTGCTTGATCAGGAGGCGGCGACGCAGATCACTGCTGCCGGATGGGGCGTGGAACCCCGCGTGGCGGGATTCACATCAAACGAGGATGCTCACCTGCCGACCCCGCTCAGCTTGACCTTGACGGTGCGATGCTTCGGGTCGCTGCTCGTGATTTCTAGCACTTCCCGTGCAGTACCCTTCGCGGTCGGCGCGAACTGAATTGCGATCGTCGTCGAGCCATGCGGATCGACGATAAACTCGCCGCCACTCACCGCGAACGGCGCGCCCAGCGTCGGCACCGATGCGGCCAGCGTCACGGTCCCGCCGTTCCCGATCTCGATCGTGCGGGAGCCCGAACTGCTCCCGATCGCGACCTTGCCGAACTTCAACGACTTCGGCCTCAGCTTCAGCTTGCCGCCCATCGCCTGGGTCGGCGTTGGCGACGCGGTCGGGGTCGTAGTCGCGGTTGCGGTTGCCGTCGCCGTCGATGTGGCGAGCGCCGTCGCAGTTGCGGTCGCGGTCATCGTCGTCGTCGCGGTCGGCGACGCGGTGGCGGTTGCGGTCGCCGTAGCTGTAGCAGTCGGCGTGGGCGTCGCGAATATGCCGTCATAGACCATCGAGCGATTGTTCTGCGTGTCCGCCACGTAGAGGTCGACATTGGCGTCGAGCGCGACCGCGTCCGGCGCGCACAAACTGTCGGCGCCGAGTCCGAATAAGTCGCCCGGCGCGATTCCGTTATCGCATCCCGAAGTCGTGAAGCTGCCCGCGTCGCCCTGCCCTATCACCATCACCGCCGCGGTATCCGAGCTGAACGGCGGCTCGTACTCGAGCACGCGATCATTGCTCGCGTCGGCCACCCACAGGTCGCCGAACAAGTCGAGCATCAATCCCGCCGGCGCGCACAACGTGGCCGCACCCGGTGCCGCCGCACCGCGATTGCATTTCGACGCCGTGAAATCGCCGCCCTGGCCGAACACCCGCGAGGCATCCTGCGTCCCCGCCAGTGGCGCGTCGATTTCAAGCACGCGATTGTTGCCCGAGTCGGCGACAAACAGATCGCCCGACGCATCGATCGCCACGCCGCCCGGATTGCACATCCCCTGATTGCTCGCCGGCGGATTCGCACCCGCGCCGTTCGCGCATACCGTGTCGGAGAAATCCGCAATCCCCGCCTGCCCGTACGCGCGACTCGCAATCGCATCCGACGCGCTTGGCGGAGTGCCGGCTGGCGCGAATTCGAGCACCCGGTTGTTCCCGGCGTCCGCAATATAGATGTTACCGGCGCCGTCGAGCACCGACGACGACGGATTGCACAGGGTCGTCGCATTCGCGCCGCTCGGATTGCAGGTCCGCGTCGTGAACGCGCCCAGTTGCCCGTAGACGAAATCCGCCGACCCGTCACCCGCGCCCGGCTCGCCGCTGGCCGTGTTGAAGGGGGCGTTGTACACCAGCACCCGATTGTTGCCCGAATCGGCGACGTACAGATTTCCATTCTGATCGACCGTCATCCGCGCCGGACCGCAGAGGCTGTCGGCGCCGAGTCCCGCAAGGTCGCCCGCCGCGACGCCGTTGTTGCACTTGTACGAGAACAGGTCGGGCTGCCCCAGCACGATATCGGCCGGCTCGGCGGCGACGAACAACGTCACGTCCCTCCAGCCGAGCACGCGATTGTTGGTGGTGTCGGCGACATAAAGATGGCGATACGGCGGCTGCGACGTCGCATCGACCGCGATTCCGCCGGGCGCGTGCGCGCCAATCGCATCGACGAAGTTCGGCCCGTTATGCGATCGATCGATCTGTCCACCGGCGCCGTTCGCCACGGTATTGCCGGGCGAGCCGGACTCGTTGAACTCGAGCACGCGGTTGTTCGCCTGGTCGGCGACGTAGAGATTGTTGCTCGCGTCGATCGCCAGGCCCATCGGGAATTGCAGCGACGCGGCGTTCGGATTCTGCGCGCCGGGTCCGATCTCAAGATTGAGCAGATCCGCCGCCATCAGCGGCACCGGCTGCGTGTACTCGTACACCTGGTTATGCGCCTCCGATGAGACGTAAAAATTCTGATTCGAATCCGCGGCGACCCCCGAAGGCAGCGCGAGGTTGTCGCCCTCGAAGACCAGATCCGCGGCGACGTTATTCGCCTGCCCGTAACCGAACGGGCCGTTGTACTCGAGCGCGCGATTGTTCTCGGTATCCGGAACGTAGAGATTGTCGGCGACATCGACCGCAATCCCGACGCCGAAAAACGGCGTCATGCACAAGCTCGTCAACGTCGCGCTCCCACCCTGGTTGCACGCGCCGCTGAACAGGTTCGGCTGCCCAATCGCCACGTCGGCTGTCGCGTCGCCGAAATTTCCCGGCGTCCCGGCGACCGACGTCATCGGGAACGGCGAGAAAAAAACCAGCGCGCGATTGTTGTTCACGTCGGCCACGAACAGATTGCCCGTCGCATCGAGCGCCACGCCCTGCGGACTGCTCATGCTGTTGGGGCCGAGCCCGCCTTCGTTCGCGCCGTTGGTGACAAAGCTCCCCGCCTGCCCGAACACCGCGTCAGCCGCAAAATCGCTCGCCTGACCGCTCCCGCTAAGCAACGCGAATGGATCTTCAAACACCACCACCCGGTTGTTGAGCGCATCGCCGACGTACACGCGATGCGCCAAATCGACCGCCACGCCAATCGGGCGGCACAGGCTGCTCGCACTCGGTGCCGGCGCGTTCTGATTGCATCCCGACGAATTGAAATCCTGCTGGCCGATCACGATATCCGCCGCCCCGCCCGACGCGAACGCCGACGCGCTGATCCACCCCATCACGCGATTATTTTGCGAATCGGCCACAAGCACATGGCCCGCGGCCTGGTCGATCGCCACGCCGGCCGGCGCATTCATCCCGATCGCATCGACAAAGTTGACCTGGTTGTTGGTGAAATCGATCTGCCCCAGCACGCGGTCCGCGCTCGGCGCGCCGACTCCCGCACGCAACACCCCGCGCATTATTTCCGTCGCGAGCGCGATCACGATAAGCGCGAGAAGAACGATCCCGCCAGTTCGCAAACCAGGGCGCACACACCCTCCCCGCCGACCTGGAGGTGCGACTTCCGACGCGATGCGACTGTGCGAAGACTAAACGGAAGGCGTAATCCGGCTGCGTGTAAACTAACTGTCAAACTCAGCATAGCTCCCAGTGGAGCGTTCTAGAACATGCGCGGAGTTCCTCAAAGCACATTTTCATCACTATTCTCAGCAAAGGGTCCAAGCGAAAGGCGACGCGCCAAGATGCGCGGCTGAAAAACACGGTCGAGCATCACTTCGATTTGTAGGAATTCCGAAAGGCGATCAAGCCGCTGATCGCGACGAAGAGGCGCTAAGCAGTTTTACGCGCAGCCTGTTTACCAAGCTTCTTTTTGATTTCACGTGACCGCGACGAAATAATATCGCGAACCAACGCCGAGTCAAAAGGATCGATCCCTTCAATCTTCACTTTGGCCAGTAGTCCATCCTCACCATACAGTTTGGCGAGCATACCGAAGGATTCGTCAAAAAATGAAACGGAGGTAATCTGCATCCCTGTGAAATCTACGACAACTGGAAACGAGTCCTGAGCGATCGCTTCCTCAATCAAGGTTCGCATCTTCTGGCCATGTTCTCGCGAAACCACGTCGTCGCCCAATTGTGTTTTAACTTCAATACGTTTCATTGCCGTTGTCCTCATCCCCCAGAACGTACAATCCTCTCTGGGTAGGAACGAGCGAAAGAAAAACTGCTGTACCGGGGAATATTCCATCGATCTTGTCTGTCTTCGGTCGGCGGTCTGGCCGAAAACGAACTCTACCCTTACCTGATATTATAGTCATTGTACCGCCGTTGACACGGACGAAGCGACGAATAACGTCCAAACCCCGACCACGATTGGTGGCGACCGCAGAAACCCCCGGCTCTGTCGCTAATTCGATGAGGTGCGGATCGCTTCTCATGCGACGATACCGATCCACGCCACGCAAACTCGTCGGTATTCCCTTCCCTAAATCGAGCAGACAGAGCGTTATCCGATTTCGATATTTGTGGCCAGAGACCCAAGCCCCTGTCGCCGAGCCAGAATGTTCGGCGAAATTTTGCACCAATTCAAGAAGCGACATTCGCATCGACGGCTTTAGACCCGGAGCAAACGGCTGCAACGATTCGAGGAAATTTAAGAGACCGTCTATGAACAGCGGTTCGAGTTCGCGTATGTGAACCAAATCAACGCGATTTCTGTCCGGTTGTCTAGGCCTGAACTGATCTCCCAAGCCGATAGATTCGTAGAAGCCAGCGTTCTGCAAATATGCGTGTACATTCGCCCTCGTTGGTGGGCGAACCAAAATCTTTGTGATGGCCTCCTGACCGCTGCATCGATCCAAACAAGCCGCAAGATACGTCAAGCCAAAGGAATCCAAAAACTCCACCGAGGACAAATCAACCAAAAGTTCCCGTGGCATCTCTGGCGCTAGCAGCGGCAACGTCTGGCGTAGAAGCGGGTTTGCCCAACCAATGGTGGAAAGTCTGTAGAACGGGAACCGAGGCGGTCCCATTAATATTTCCGTGCCAAGTCCCATGCGAGAGGGCATTAAACACTGGAACGCGCGCCGATGCCAAGTCACTTCCCTAGATTGAAAAAAACCGCGCGCCCCGCCGGGAGGCGACGAGGCGCGCAGTCAGCAATCGCTATCAGCAACAATCCCGAGCGCTAGAACCCGTAGCCATAGCCGTAAGGCACGCCGCCGCAATTGAGCTCCGCATTATGCAGTTGCCCGAGCAGGTCGGCCGCCGCCGCCGGATGCCCGGTGTTGCGGTCCTGGTAGTACACATTGCGCAGATGCTGCGCCCATGCGCACGCTCCGCCCGCATAGCCGTAAGGCATTACATAGACGCCAGGCCCGCCGGCGTAGTAACCGCCGTCGTATCCACGATCGCCGTAGTTTCGGTAGTCGCGGTCGCCGTTATGGTCCGAGCGATAGCGATCGTTTCGATAATCCCTTGAGTCACGATTCGCCGCTACCGCAGGCGCCGGATGCTCCGTGCGCACGCTGCGCTCATCGCGCGCCTCGTTGCGAGTGGCTGTCCTCGGCTCGGCTTTGCGCGCCGTTTCATTGGACCGCGCCGGAGCCTTGTTGTTATGCGCCGCCGTGGCATCGCGATGCGATTGCGATACCGCCGGATGCGAGTCGTTCTTGCCGCTATCGCGATCCTGTGCGGTGGCAACGATCGGCGTCGCCAGAAGCGCAAGCCCAATCAACCCCGTCATAATATTTTTTCTGAAGTTCATGGTCATCAACCTCTAGACAGAGGTACAGCATCAAAGATGCCAATCCCGTCGAGGTAGAAAAGTCCTTGCAAACCCTTCTTTCTTGACGATTCGGAACCGCGAAACACTCACGAATCAAAGAAATCGGCAAATTCTGCGATGACCCAATCCGGTCACCAAAAAACGAAAAATGTCGCGCGAAAAAGCAGCTTAATGCACGTTCAGACTTCGAGCGCCGACCACCATACCCGCCACCGCTGCGGGTTTCCAGATTCAGTTCAACCGTGCGCCCTGCCGCTACCGAGAGCCACCGCCCCTGAGAGCAAAGTAGCGCGCTGCGCGCAACTTTGCGCTTCACACTGGGTGCAGGGGTCACCCCTGCCGAGGGCGCGGGGCGAGGAGCCCCGCATCTTTCCCCCCGCCGCGCAGGCGATTATTCTCTGAACCCTCACCGACGGTACGCGAAGCTCTCTTCATGGATAAACTTTGATCGGCGATACGTCGGAACGAAACGCGCTGGCCGACAGCACAAAGCGCGGTGCCGCGGAGCAGTTTGCCGCCGGAGCATGCAGTATCAGCGGATGCGCCAGGAATACATCGCCGGGTTCGCCGGTCATTTCATTCACGCGCATCTCTACTCCGCCGGCGACCTTGGTTCTATTTTTCATGAAGCGCTGAACGCGGCCAGCTTTTTCGTCCCTCGAACAGAGAGCCTTCACCCACGGGTACGC
This sequence comes from uncultured delta proteobacterium, assembly GCA_963711565.1. Taxonomy (GTDB): domain Bacteria; phylum Desulfobacterota; class Binatia; order Binatales; family Binataceae; genus Binatus. The sequence goes on from CAVQEQ010000004.1 coordinate 1,553,021, forward strand.
GCGAATCAGGCGCTTGCGAGCGTCGGCCGACGGCAGGTGTTCGATTCGCCCCTCGCGCGCGAGATTCTGCACCAGCTTGTGAGAACCGGCGACGAAAAGTGTTCCGCCTCCTCCCGGCGGCAACTTGGCCAGGCACGTGAAGATACGCACGCCGGTAAGGCCCAATGAACTACACGAAGCCGGGAAATCGAGATGCCAGAGGCTGCTGGGAACGTCCCAATGGTCTCTGGATTCCGGAAATGCGACCAACGGCGAGCCCCATCGCTCCGGCCGCTGCCAGTTTCCAGCCCCCAATAGCTCGTCCAGCGCGGCGCGAACGACTGCGCTGCCGGCCTGCTCAAAGGTTTCCGACTTCGGCAGATGACGAGTGCCGGTAAACCGATGTGCTCCACTGATCTGCTGCACTTCCACCGCGCCGCGTTCAGGTTCCGGCCACGTATCCGGCGCGTCGCGATGGATGTGATATCGGTCGCGAAGGCAATTCCAGACGGTCGCCAGCATTTCCTCGGCCGCGGATTTCGCGACCGCGCCAGGCATCCGGACTATCCCGTATTGATCGAATTCATTGCGCTGTTCAGCGGTAAGCATCGAGCACCTCCCGTTATACGCAGACCATAATTTCCGCGCACCTTGGTGAATTCATCAAAATGAAAACGCCTCGTGCTTGCCCACTCTGCCGTTTGAGGGGCAAACACGGGGCGTCCCCGTGTTCAGGCCTGCCTGCAATCCTGCAAAGCAAGCTCAGATATTTCGCGAATCGCGGGACCTAGTTACACCCGCTCGACCTACCGCTTTATGACAAACTTCCCGCGCCGTTACAACCAGCCTCTCCCCTAATAACACTGGGTGCAGAGCCTGTGCTGAGCTTGCCGAACGAGGTCACCCCTGCCGAAGGAGGTGCGGAACCCACCGCGGGTTCCGCATTTAACAATGTGAATTTCTCTTCGCACCCACGTTTTGTAACCTCCCCATCAAGCCTGCTAATCTTCACCCCGAAAATTGCCCAACCATCGGTACCGGAAAGGAGACCGCGACCATGACCATCAAAGAGCGAATCGGGTTTGTGACCCTGACTCTCGCCGCCGCCTTCGTCGGAGGCGCCGTGTCGGGACATATCTTCGCCGCCCGCAGCGTTGACGCCGCCAATGCGCCCAGGATGATTACCGCGCAGAAGTTCATGCTCGTTGACAGTCACGGCAAGACCCGCGGCGAGTTCAACGTCACTCACAACGGCGTCGCGCAAATCGCGGTCTTCGATGGGACCGGCACTCTGCGCGCCGGCCTCGGCGTCGGCGCCGACGGCGCTCCCGCGCTGGGCATCTACGGCCACGACGGCAAGCCGCGCGCCGAAGTCGGACTTACCAACAGCGTCGCGCGCGTGGTGCTGTTCGACGCGAACGCGCAGCCGCAAGCCACGATCGGTGTTGCGCCCGACGGTCAGTCCGGCCTCGGCCTGATGGACAGTAAAGGCAATCCGCGCGCTTCGATTATCGTACAGCCCGACGGCACTCCCACGCTGCGCCTCGCCGACGATCAGCACGGACGCATCGGGATGGATCTGACGCCTGACGGGCGGCCCGGCCTCGCACTGCTGGGCAGCGACGGCAAGACCCGCGCCTCGCTCACCGTCAATACGGACGGCGTCGGCGCACTGACCTTGTTCGACGCCAACGGCAATGCAATCAACTCCGTGCCCTGATTGATTCCGCGAAGGGCGGCCCCACACAGGCCGCCCTTTTTTCCTCCGCATCAACCCCGTGAACCAGTGAGTAGTGAAAAAGGAACGAATGCCGCGACGCCCGACCTCTTCGATCGCCCTCAGCTTTATAATTGCCGCGCTTTCGGCCGCGCTATGCGGATGCAGCTCGGTATCTCAATCGATCGAACCGCAACCGCCGACCGCCGAACAGAAGGCCGAGCAGCTCGAACCGATGCTCGCGGCGGCCGGCTTCCGGATGCTGCCCGCCGACACCCCGCAGCGCCAGCAGCAGCTGTCGACGCTGGTTCCGCTCAACGTCAATTACTATGTCGGCAAGACCGGCAACCTGCATTACTACATGGCCGATCCCGACTATTGTAAGTGTATGTACATCGGCACCGAGGAGAATTATCAGCAGTACGAAAAGATCAAACTCAACCAACAGTTCCAGGCGAAGGAAGGCGAGATCTCCCGCGAAGATCTCGAAGCCCAGCAGATGGAGGACATGGACATGCAGGAAGAGATGTTCAATCCGTACGGCCTGGGACTCGTCGGCCCGATGGGCCCCGCGATGTACTGGTGACGCGACTTCCACCGCTCCAGCCAAAAAATGGACTTTGACGCTTTCCTCGAGCGATGCCGTGCGCAATGGCCCGAGTTTGCCGACGCGCGCCGCCTCGCCCGCTCGACTCATCCCGCCGATCGCTCGCTCTCGCACATCCTCGGCGAAATTCCCGGGATGGCGACCGAGAACAAACTGCGCCTCCTCAATTGCGCCGTCGCCTCGCTCGACGAGGGCGAGGTTTACGTCGAAGTAGGATGCTACAAAGGTGCGAGCCTGGTCGGCGCCGCCGCGTCCAATCCTCACGCGCGAATCCTCGCATGCGACAACTTCTCGCAATTCGACGGCGCCGCCGACGCGCTCCGCCGCACCCTCGACGCGCACACCGCGCCGGGCCAAGTCACCTTCCACGACATAGACTTCCGCGATTTCCTCGCCGCCGCGCCATGGCGTCCCGCAAAGATCGGCGCCTACTTTTACGACGGCGGCCATTCTTTTGCCGATCAGTACGACGGCGTCGCGCTGGCAATCCCGCACCTCGCCGACGACGCACTCGTCATCGTCAACGATACCAACAAGCGCGCCGCCCGCTCCGCCAACAACCTCGTCGCGCATGTCCTGACCAATTTCGATCTGATTCTGGATTTGCGCACGTCGCGCAATCACTCGCCCACATGGTGGAACGGCGTCCAGGTCTACCGCTACCAACGCCGCCCCAAAGACTCCGCGATCAAATTTCCAACCCCGGGTTTCTCGATCCGAAAATTGGTGTACGACGACATCTTCCTGGAAATGAAACACCGCCGCCGCGCCCGCCGCAAAGCCCGAAAGGACCGCCAACCAACAACTACTTGACCCCCTCTCCCAGTGAGCAGATGGCGACCTAAGTCGCCATCTGCGGGCAGCCCCCAACAACCTTTCCTAACACCGGGTGCAGGGGTCACCCCTGCCCAAGGAGGTGTGGAACCCACGGAGGGTTCCACGTTCAATTTATCTCCCCCGTCTCCTTAATCGCCCCGAGCACCGCGTCGCCCGCGCCTGCCTCCGCGATTCCCAGCTTGTCCAGTATCGTCTTCTGACTAACCCTCAGCCCTCGATCCGCCAGCATCGCGACGATTTCCGCGAACACTTTCGCATCGCTATCGTCCGGCAGCCCCAACTCGATCTTCGGATACTGGCGCTGCGGTCCCATGTTCAGCTCGACGATCGGCCGCACCAGGTCGCGCGCGAGCGTCGCCGCCAGTCGCTTCGCGTCCGCATTGAGGATGTCGCGGCGGACGCCCTCATGCACTTGCGCGGCGGCTCGCGAGCCTCCCGACCTGGGCATCTCAGTAGTCAATGTCTGTCCGAGGACTGCCTTACTCACTTGCGCATCTAGGTATTGACAAAAGCTCTGATACAATTCCGAACTGCCATTCTGATGCGCCTCAGTAAACTCTATTACCATCGACTCCGGCATTATCGCCGCCGCGTCAGTGCCTATTCGCGATACCGCATTGAGTAGTGCCTGCTTGTCCTGTTCCGATGCCCCCGGATGGTATTTGCCGACTCTCAGTGGCTGTCCGAATACCTCAGTGAACGTTACCCAGTCCTTTAGTACGTAGTTCTTGAACAGGTATGCCCACCCCGCGGCACGCGCGAGACCGCCGCGTATCGGCAGGCCGGCTTTCGCCTTGGCGAAATGAGTTATGAACTTGTAGGGCGCCAGCGGCGCCGTCATCGGCTGAATCCCGATTCCCGGGCGCATCGGCGAGTACATTCCGTCGCCGCCAAAATGCGTCGGGAGCCGAGCCTGCGCGTCGCTCTCGACCGGGATCATCTCGCCGTTCAACGTCCGCACCAGCATCTCTTCACCCGAGATCCAGTCGAACGCGAACCAGCGCGGGTCGCGCCACTTCAACAGTGCGGGAAACCATTCTCTCCCAGAGGTATCCCACATTATTTCAGTGGCCGAGAATCCCTTGCCGACTGCGTCGAGGATGTCGAACAGCACGCTGTCGAGCTGTATCGGGCCATCGATAAGTACCTCGCGTACCATCGCCGCCGCGCGCTGATCTTCGGCAGAGCTGGACGCCGCCCGCACAACGACATCGAGTTGTGCGGCCGCGTTTTTCCGAGTGCCCAGAACCGCCAGGTAATGCAGGTCCTTCTCTTCCATCTCCTCGGCCAGCTCGAGGTACAGATACGGATCGCCGAACTCCGCCTGCTGCAGGATTGCCGTCAATCGTTCGGGCGTAAGCCCGATCGACGGATGCATCACGGAATATATATTTCGCACTCCGGCCATCGTCGGCGCTGCCTGCTCTTCGCGCAGCATTCCGGTATCCACTTCGCGACCGTAAGCATCATAGAGTGTCATAATTACTCTCCGGACGATTAGTCAGTTGCATGTTCTTTCGATACCGCTTCGCCAATCTTCAAGAACCAGTCGCCCCCGCACCGATGACACGGATGCGGCAGCCGAATTAGCGCAAGAATAAACTCGTAGCCGCACTCCTCGCATTTCCACCGCCAGTAGCTATTCATCGTTGCTAGAATCCACGCGCGTGCGCGGCGGCGAATTCCTCTTCGGCCGGTGGGGGGCCGAATGAATCGAAGCGGCCCGCGAAGAACTCTCTGTTGGCCGACGGGCGCGCCGGGGTGTATGCGATCAAGCCGGCGTCGGTGCGCGACGCGAAGAATGCGAGCGCCGCCGCCATCGCGGAGTCGCCATGCCGTCCTTTGCCGTCGCTGCCCGCGCGCCGATCGGAAATTTTCGCGACGCCGTTCTCAAGCACGATCGCGCGATGGTCCGCGAGCACGTCGGCGTCCTTCGGAATTTCGATCGTGCCGTCCTCGAAGGCAGCCTTGTAGCGCGGCATATTCTCGCGGTACCAACTCTCCGACAGCATCACCTGCACGATGCGCCCGCCGTAACGCTGCGCCGCGGTTTCCGCGAGATACTGGCCGTTGCCCCGCGCGTCCATCGCGCCGTTGGTGAAGCGCGGCAGATGGTCCACGACGTAGGTGAGCACCTGCTCCTGGTTGCGAAACGGGATGTTACGCAGCTCGACGACGAACGGCGTGCGCCGCGTCAGGTTCGCCGCGATTTGCAGCGGCCAGATCACGGTCAGGTCGCCCGAGCGGCCGAAGTCTTCGCCGAAAAAGCTCGCGCGCGCCGGATCGAGCGTCGCCAGCGCCGGCGCGATATTGTCCTCGCACCACGCCTGCGTTTCCGAGTAGCGCTCCGCTTCCGGACGCCCCGAAAATTCCGCCGGCATTTCCCAGCGCAGGATCGGGATTCCGGCTTTCATCCGCGCTTCGATCAGCACCGAGCTCAGGTACGCGCCGGACGACGCGCGCGGGACACAGAACAACTCTTCGCCGACGTTATCGCCGTAGTAATCGACAATCTGCTGGCGCCATTCGCGCTGCTTCGCCTCGTTCCACTCGGTTTCATTCTGCTCGCAGATTTTTTTGTATAGTCCGTCGGCGAGCGCCTCGTCGAAAGTAGTACGATGAAGTGAGTATGGCCAGCGGCAGGCGCGAATCTCACTGACTAGTTCATTGAAGGGGTTTTGCGCGCCGTTGTGAGTACTGATTATCCGCACCAGACCGCCCCACATGGTAAAGGCCAGCGCCGCCTTCAGCAGCCCCGCCAAGTCTTCGTGGAAGGCAGCCTCATCTATAACGGCGCATCCGTCCTTGCCGCGCAGGTTCGACGGGCGCGACGACAGCGCGACGATTTTGTGCCCGGACGCGAAGCGAATGCGATATGCGAGGATGTCGGCGCGCTCGTCCTCGAGCACGATTTCCTCGACCGCCTCGGCCGCCCGATTGAAGCGCCGCGCCCATCGCGCGGCGGCCTCGATAAACTCGAGCGCCATGTCCTTGTTGTAGCCGATATACCATCCGTCGATTCCGGCGCGGCCGCCGGTCGCGGCGCCAAGCGCGCGATCGGCCGCCTCGGTCCAGGTGATCCCGATGCGGCGGGATTTCTCGCTGACCTTCACCTGCGACTGGTCGGCCAGCCATCGGCGTTGATAAGGAAGTAGTATTGAGAGTGGTTCATTCATTAGCTAGTTGCTATTCGGTTATGTTTCCAATTCCCTCGCCCCACGAGGGGAGAGGGTTAGGGTGAGGGACATTTTTTGCGGCGCGATTGTCTGTTGCGACGCAGATCCGGAATCTTCGGCGAAATTTGGTCCCTCACCCGCCGCTCGAAGACGAGCGTTGGCCTATCCCCTCGTGGGGGCGAGGCAAAGAGTCGCCTTGCTCGGGCACGCAAGAGTCATCTCTATATCTCCATCAACACTGCTTTGATCTGCGCGGCCGCGTCCTTGCTCAGGCCTTTGGTGCGGGCTTCTTCCACCTTTTTTTGTACGGCGGCTACTCCTGCGCGGGTGCGCTCGGCCAGCCTTCGGTGTTCGGTTTCGGTTTTCGCCAGATTCGACACGCAACGGGCCAGGGCGCCGATGTTTACCGGAGCGACGGTTGCGCGCCTGGTGCTGCCCTTGCCGTTGGAGACGGCGAGCACCTGGAAAAGCTGAGTCTGTACGAGTCTGAGCAGAGCGGTTTGCATTTCAGCGTCGTCGTTTTTGAATTGCTTACAAACGATTCGGGCCTGTTCGGTCGCGAGCCGGATCGCATCGAGCTGCTTATCGAAGTTCGCCCCGTATTGGCGTATGGACCTGCTCGAAATCTCGAAGCCATTGTCGCCCAACCACTTCGCCAATTGCAGCGAGCTATGGAAGGTGCCATCGCTCATCATTGCGTCGAGCTGCTGCTTTAGATCTTTGGGCATCCGCTTGATCTTCCAGGTCTTGGGGGGCTTGGGGCGGTAGGGCACGCGCTTGGGATGGCCGCCGGGTTCCTTTTTCTTCGCGCCTTTTTTCTCATTCATCGGCGGCGCTCACCAGTACTTGCGCGGGCGGGCGACGCCGGCGGGTGACGGGAAGTTGTACTCGACGACGTTAACGCCGGCGGCGGTGAGTTTCGCGAACCAGGTTTCACCGCCTTCGTTTTCGAGTTCGAGCAGGCCGAGATCGCGCAGGTAGGCGAGTTCGCGCCGCACCGTGTTGAGCGACAGCGAGAGCTTGATATCGGCGAGCACGCGCCAGATAATCTGCTCGGAGACCGCTATTGGACGGCCGGCGTTAACGACGCGGAGCATCCGCCATCGCGCTTCCTCGCGATTCTTTTGTTCGAGATCAATTCCGTCCGGCATACAACCTGTCCTTTACCTCTCCGATTTCTCCGCGCATTTCCTCGCGCATCGCATCGAGCTTCGCGTCGAGCGTTCCGCTGAAGCGAATCCAGTCCTCGCGGCGCACGTACTCGAGCGGCAGATTGACGCGCAATTCGGTCACCTGCCGCTCGAGCTCATCGACGCGGCCCGTGTCGCGCTCATGCTGTTCCTCGCGGCGCTTGAGCAGCCATTGAATCGTGCTGGCGTTGACCGCCAGGAACGCGATGAAGGTGGCGGCCCATCCGGCTGCGCTGCCCCACTCCATTTTTTCAGGCCGCTCCGGTTTTCATCTGTGTCAGAACCTCACCCCTAACCCCTCTCCCTTCTGGAGAGGGGAACAATCGCGCGCCGTTGTCGCGCTCACCTTTCTTTTTGCTGTCAGGATCATTTCATCTGCCTTCTTTCGCGCGCGACAACGGAGCGCGGCCTTATCACTGCGCCGCGGCAGCAGCGGCTAACGCTTCACGTCCGAGACCGACGCTCCCGACGGAGCTGCTATCGGCGCGGGCGCGACACCGGTCGGGCAATTTCCGAGCGTCACGGTCTGCGGGACGATCAGCTGATTGCTCGAATTGGTGTAGCCGTACACCTGGCACGAGAACTGACTCGCCTCGGTCTGATAGGTGGTGCTCATCGACATCGGCAGCGCGGGAGTCTTGCCCTCGCAATAAAGCACGAGGCCGGCGTAATCGACCTGCGCCTGCGCGTTGCAGAAGTTGGTGGCCTCCATGCTGAGGGCGGCGGCGCTCGGCACGATCGTGTTCTTGCCGCTGATGATTTGTTTGGGCGTCGGTTCGAGGAGCCCGCCGCCTTGCTGCGCGCATCCGGGAAGGATGAGAGCGCAGAGGAGAAGGAACCTCACCCCTAGCCCCTCTCCCTTCAGGAGAGGGGGACGGAACCTAACCCCTAACCCCTTCCCGCGCGGGAAGGGGAACCGGATGGGAGAAGGGAGATAGGACAGAACGGTTTGGATTTTTGAACTCATTTCGATTTCACCTCTGGGTTTTTCGGGCGTTAGATTTTCATCGCGGATCTGTCGCCCTCCTCCCCTCTCCCAGAATGGGAGAGGATCGAAGGTGAGGGTCCTTTTACAGCGCGCCTTTTGTTTGGCGCGCGAGTTAAGATTCTGGTCATGCAAAGCCTCCTCATAGGCGCGATGCCTTTCCGTTCACGGCGCATAACTTACGTGGCTTGCAGCGGTGCTCAGCGGGTTCGTGAGTTGGCTCAGGCCGGTATCGACGGGGGTCTCGATGTTCAGCGTCACGACGCCGGCGTTGTCGCATCGGGCGATCGCACGATGGGGCGGGAAGAGCAGCGGGACCGGGCTGGTCGAAACGTCGAGCGCCATCGCGGTGCCGGGGGACATCTCGCCGGGCAGCGGCGCGCGGCCGATCGCACAGTCGAGCGTGAAGATCTGATCGTGCACCTGCGCGCATCCGGCGGCGAGCGTGAGGATGAGGGCGCAGATGAGGAACCTAACCCCTAACCCCTTCCCTCGAGGGAAGGGGAAGAATCGCGCGCATGACGGCGCGGCGAGCAGCAGCGCGAGGGAGATGAGGAACCTAACCCCCGGCCCCTTCCCGCGCGGGAAGGGGAGCAAGACGTGGAGGACGCCCCTCCCGCTCCAAATAATCCGGTTCCCCTTCCCGCGTGCGAAGGGGTTCCGCACCATCCGGTTCCCCTTCCCGCGCGGGAAGGGGTTAGGGGTTAGGTTCCTCATCTTCATCTTAATTCCCAGCCGCACGTCCGCGCGCGCGGGCGTAGGCGTTGCGGCAGTAGTCGCGATCGTCGTGGAGAATTTTGAAACGATCCTGGCGCACGATGTCCTGATCGTGGGTGAAGCACGCCGCCAGCCCGGAATCGCGCGGACACGGCGATTGATCGGCGTCCGGCAAATGCGGCGGAGGATCGAGCGGCGCAATCGCGATCGCCGTCGGCGCCGGCGAAGCTGCCTCCGGCGCGTCGAGATGCGGTGCGTAGGTCGGCGCGCATCCTGCGGCTAACAGGCTAGTCACCGCGATCAGCATCAACAGGAGTTTTGTCTTTTTGTACATCTGACTTTGCATCCTCAACGTCGGTCGCAGATTGATCGGCGACTGCGAGTGGAGTGTCGGCGACGACGCGGCCGTAAACCGCGAGCGTGCCGGTGCCTATCGCAAGCATCGCGTCGGTGGAGACGTGGCCGGTGGTGAAAATTATTGAGAGGCCGGTGAGGATCGAGCCGAGCCCGCCCCAGAAACCTTTGCTCTTCCAGAATGCTTTTTTCACAATCTACGCGTTCTCCGTGCGCGGGCGTGGATACCAACGAAGCCGTTACGCATAGGCGCGATTCAGCCATCCCTTGATGAAGTCGACGCCGCCGTTCTGATTCGCGGCGAGCATCCGGTAATAGCCGGCGGCCTCCGAGCGCATCGCGGACATCAGCGCGGCCGGCTCGGCGCGGCCGGATGCGAGCACGGTCGCGGAGCCGAGGACGCCGTCTTCGGTCACCGGCGATCCGCACGCGCGCAGTGCGCGCTGAAGGCATTCGATCGCGTGTGCGGCGCCGATATTGACACTGAGGTCGAAGGTCTTGGCGGCGATTGCGGCGGGCAGTTGGGCGAAGCCGAACGGCAGCCACCATTCGCGCCAGTAGATGCTCACCGCGGCGTCGCGCGTGAGCGTCGCGATGTTGACGCCCGGATGCGCGCGCGCGGAAATTCCGAACTTGGTCGCGCCGCCGGGGTCGCCGGGATCGGACGAGTAGCCGCCCTCCTCGGCGAGGACGCGTTCGACGGCGGCTAGAAATTCCGGGCTGTATGCGTCACACGCGCTGTTTGATTGGTCCACGTTTCAATCGCTCGGCGATCGGCGCGGACGTTGGCGGAAACTCGGCCGCGGGCAGATCGGAGGAGCGGTTCAGGGCGAGCACCTTGTAGACGTAGCGCTCGGTGCATCGGAGCTGGCGTGCGATGCGCGAAACGCTGACGTTGTCGGCGCGCATCGCGAGGATTCGCACGCGGCGGCGCGCATGGTCGGTCGTGACGGGAATCAGCAGGCGGTCGCTGCCGAAGACACGCGCCATCGCGAGCGCCGCGAGTAGTCCGATCGAGCGCGCGATCTGATCGCCGGGCGCGGGCGCAATCGGGACATAGAGGCGGCGTCCGCCGAAGTCGGCGATCAGTTTGTCGGCGGCGTCGGCGCCGATCGAGCGAACGATCAGATCGTAAAGCGTGGTGCGCTCGGCGTCCGCAAACGGAGCGAAGCGCGGCGCATCCGGCATAACGCGATCGAGCGCGGGCATCCGGCCGGCGATCGCGTTCATAAGCCGTACGCGGCGCGCAGATTCGAAGGGATCGAGCCGATGCGGCGATCACGGTCGTAAACGAGGCGCCAACTGATCTCGACGCTGTCATGGGCGCAGCTTTGACAGAGGCCGTGGTTGCGCGTCGCGTCGTGGGTAGTGGTGGCTTCGTGACACCAGAGGCAAGCAACGAGGCGGCTAGCGGCGGCGGTACGAATCGGAGAGGTCGCGGGTTCCATAAATCCTCCGCGCGAGTTGGGCGGGTGTAGAACAATATGACGGCAAAGAAAACAAGCGGGATTGATCGGGCAGGACGGTCGAGCCGGGGAAAAATGTCGTCGAAGCAGCGGGCGCGAGGTCACGAACTAAGGTAAAGATGTGTAGTCGGTGAGATCGAGCGGCGGTGAGGATCGAGGGAGACGCGGGGATGGGCGTGGCGCGGTAACGGCGAGGGAGCAAATGCGCTCGCGTGGGCGGGGGATTCGGCTTGAGTTGGGAATGGTTTGCTTGAGGCGGGATCATGCGCTTTAAGAACCTTATTTCACATAAGGAGATTTATGTCAACCACTATAGTTGATGCAGCATTTCGCGCCCGGCTGACGCAGGTGATTCATTCGTTCGGCACGGTGGTCTCGCTGGCGACGGCGGTCGGGGTATCGGACAACGCGATCTACAAGTGGCTAGCGGGGCGGGGGCAACCCAGCGTGGCGAATCTGGTGGCGCTGGCGCGCGCGGGGCGGGTGTCGGTCGAATGGCTGGCGACCGGGACGGAGCCGGCGCAGGGCGCGACAGCGTCGCGGCACGCAGTCGAGCACGGCGACTACATCTTCATGCCGCGCAACCGGATTCGATTCTCGAGTGGGCGCGAGGGGATACTGCGCAGCGAGCAGGTGGTGGATTCGATCGCGTTTCGCGCGGAATGGGTCAAGCGGACGCTGCGCACGGAAACGCGCGACTTGATCCTGATCGAGGTGGTGGGAGATTCGATGGCGCCGACAGTCGAGGACGGGGACTTGATCCTCGCCAATCTGGCGGAGCCGCGCTTTCGTCAGGACGGCATCTACCTGCTGCGGCATGACAGCGGGCTGACGGTGAAGCGAATCCAGCGGCGTCCCGACGGCAAGCTGCTGGTGCGCAGCGACAATCCGAAATACGAATCGATGGTGGTGGCCAGCGTCAGTATCATCGGGCGCGTGATCTGGATCGGCGGATGCGTGTGAGGCGGCTCAAGAAGGTTTCGCGTCCGCGGTGACGCCGAATTGAGTAATGAAGAGCGCGCAGGCGATCATCGCGAGTCCCTTGAGGAACATCGAGACGTTGACGGTGCGCATGATGGGGTCGGGCAGCATGATCATCGCGGTGCCGTGCACGACGATGGTGACGGGGACGAGAAAGATCACGATGAGCCAGCCGCCGAGGCGCGGACGGTAGTTGAAGAGAATCATCGCGGCGCCGAGGAGCTCGACGACGGCGGAGATGGTCACCCAGAATGCGCGGAACGGAATCGCGGCGGGCATCAGATCAATGTAACTCTTCATCGCGGTGAAGTGGGTGATGCCGGAGAGGAAGAAAATCAGGGTGAACAGGATGCGGGCGATGAGGCCGATGGCGGGACTGGTGATCCTGAGATCGTCGGTGTCCATATTGGTTCCGCGAAGATAGTGGATCGAGGAGTCGAATAGAAGAGTTTTTCTCTCTTTTTCAGTATTATGCTGCGGGCGTGGCATCGCGAAATAAAGATAACGACATTGTGCGGGCTGACCTGGCCGAGGTGATCGAGCGGCATGAGGTCGGGCTCGACGCGGCGCGTCCGGACGCCGTCGCGCGGCGGCGCAAGACGGGGCAGCGGACGGCGCGCGAAAATATCGAGGAGCTGTGCGACGCGGGGACGTTCGTCGAGTACGGGCCGATTGTCGTCGCGGCACAGCGGCGGCGTCGCACGATTGAGGATCTGATCAAGAACACGCCGGCCGACGGACTGGTCACCGGGCTCGCGACCGTCAATGGGAATCTGTTCGGCGCCGAGCGGTCGCGCTGCGTCGTGATGTCGTATGACTACACGGTGCTGGCCGGCACGCAGGGCCATCAGAACCATCGCAAGAAAGACCGCATGTTCCAGCTTGCGCGCGAGCTGCGACTGCCGCTGGTGCTGTTCGCGGAAGGCGGCGGCGGGCGTCCGGGCGATACCGACGGCGGCTTTCACAATTCGCGATCGTTTCATGATTTTCCGAAGCTGAGCGGGCTGGTGCCGCTGGTCGGGATCACGTCGGGGCGATGCTTCGCGGGCAATGCGTCGTTGCTGGGATGTTGCAACGTCGTGATCGCGACGCGCCGATCGAATATCGGGATGGGCGGGCCGGCGATGATCGAAGGCGGCGGGCTCGGAATCTTTCGGCCCGAGGAAATCGGGCCGATGGAGGTGCAGGTGCGCAACGGCGTCGTCGATATCGCGGTCGAGGACGAGGCCGAAGCCGTGGCGGTCGCGCGCAAATATCTTTCATACTTCCAGGGCCCAGTAAGCGAATGGACGTGCGCGGACCAGCGTATCCTGCGCAATATCATTCCCGAGAATCGGCTGCGCGTGTACGACGTGCGCGACGTGATCGAGACGATGGCGGATACTGGGTCGGTGCTCGAGATTCGGCGCGACTTCGGGCTGACGATGATAGCCGCGTTCATCCGGATCGAGGGACATCCGTTTGGAGTAGTGGCGAACAACCCCAAGCATCTGGCGGGCGCGATCGACAGCGACGGCGCCGACAAGGGCGCGCGGTTTATCCAGTTGTGCGACGCGTTCGATGTTCCGATTTTATTTTTGTGCGACACTCCTGGAATCATGGTCGGCCCGGAGATCGAGAAAACGGCGCTGGTGCGGCATTCGTCGCGGATGTTTCTGACGGCGGCGAATGCGACCGTGCCGTTTTTCACGATCGTGCTGCGCAAGGCGTACGGACTCGGCGGTATCGCGATGGCCGGCGGGAGTTACGATGCGCCGCTGTTCACGGTGGCGTGGCCGACGGGCGAGTTCGGGCCGATGGGGCTCGAGGGCGCGGTGAAGCTGGGCTATCGCAACGAGCTGGCGGCGATTGCGGAGCCGACGGCGCGCAAGAAGCGGTTCGACGAAATGGTCGCGACGATGTATCAGCGCGGGAAGGCGATCAACAACGCGTCGCATTTCGGAGTTGATGATGTGATCGACCCGGCTGATTCGCGGAGATGGATTGCGGCAGGATTGAGATCGAGTGCGCCGGCGGAGCCACGCGTCGGGAAGAAATATCCATATATCGACAGCTGGTGAGTGAGAGATAATCGCCTGCGCGGCGCTGGGAAGATGCGGGGCTCCTCGCCCCGCGCCCTCGGCAGGGGTGACCCCTGCACTCAGTGTGAAGAGCAAAGTTGCGCGCGGCGCGCTACTTTGCTCTCAAGGGGTGACTAACCCATTCACAAATTTGATAAGGGCGACACCCGAAGCTTTTTGTCAGATTCCCCCTTTCCAGAATGGAAAGGGGGAATCGGAAATATTCGCAAGAGCCTTTTCGGCTTGAGAAGAGTCGCGGAGTCGGGGGTTTGTGCTGGGAATGGTGAGTGAGGTATTCGATTCAAGAAGGGTGATGCGGAATCGTGAATCGCGCTCGGAACCTCACCCCTGACCCCTCTCCCTTCAGGAGAGGGGAACAAAGGACGCGCGACGAACAGGGGCTCTCACCCTTCGATCCTCACCCTGAAGGTGGAGGTGAAGACAGGAGAGGACCGATGCTATTGATTGTGCTTAGACGAGTCGGGGTCAGTGCGAGGTCGCGCGTTGTACCTCTCCCGCCGTGCTCCTTCGGCGCACGGCGACCTCCCCTCGGACAAGGGGAGGTTAGATTGGAAAGGCGGCGCTCTACGCTCATGAAGTGAGTTTCCAGGAGAGATGCTGTGATCAAATCTTCCGAGGAAGTTGTAAACGTTGCGGGGGAGCGGCTTGCTCTTGTGAAGGGTGGGTCGGGGAAGCCGCTCCTCATTTTTCATGACGAGCTTGGGTATCCCGGGTGGATGACGTGGAATGAGACGCTGGCGCATGAGAGGACTCTGTACATCCCGCTCCAGCCGGGGTTTGGGAAGACGCCGAAGCTCGAATGGGTGCGGACTTATCGGGATTTGGCGGGGTTCTATTCGCAGGCGGTCAGGGAGTTGAAGCTCGATCCGGTCGATGTAATCGGGTATTCGGCGGGCGGGTTTATCGCGGCTGAGATGGTTGCGGCTGATCCGAAGATCTTCTCGAAGATGATCCTCGTGGCGCCGATGGGGATTAAGCCCGCCGAGGGCGAGATCATGGATATTTTTCCGATTACTATGCGGACGCATTTGCGGGCGACCGTCGCCGATCCGCATGGTACACCGGAGTTTCTCAAATTGTATGGCGGGGAGATGACGCCCGAGCAATTCGAGGCGTTCGAGGATGCGCGGGCGGAGTCGGCGCGGATCGGATGGGAGCCTTACATGCACAACCCTGCCCTGCCCTACCTGCTGCGCGGGACCATGACGCCGACGCTGCTAGTGTGGGGCACGCGCGATCGCGTCGTGCCGCGCGGATGTATCGACGAATACAAGAAGGCGATACCGGGGGCGAAGGTCGCTGCGATTGAGAATGTAGGACATCGGCCGGAAATTGAGAACTCAACTGAGTTTGTGAAGATAGTCAGTCGATTTCTCAGTGAGTAGTCAGTCGCAGAATAGGAACCTAACCCCTAACCCCTTCCCGAGCGGGAAGGGGAACCGGACCCGGAGAGGAATCGTGGGTGAGCCGGGCAACCTAACCCCTAACCCCTTCCCGAGCGGGAAGGGGAACAAGAGAGACGGATAGGGAGTCATCATGCAAGTTGGATATTTTACTGAGCGGCCGGTGCGGTGGATTCCTGAAGAAGTGATACTGCGCAACGGGGGGCATTTCGCAGTGTCGAATAGCTACTTCGATCGCGAGCGCGCGGCGGAAGATTACAATTACTATATCGACGAGAACCTGTACGCGGAGGAACTGGGGTTCGATATCGTCGCGTTGAATGAGCATCACGGGAACCCCTTCTGCATGGGCAGCGTGATGAACGTCGAAGCGGGAATCCTGGCGCGGCTGACCAAGAAGGCGCGGATTCTGTTGATTGGGAATCCATTGCCCGTGATTAAGCATCCGCTGCGCATGGCGGAGGAGCTGGCGGAGATCGATCTGATCTCGCGCGGGCGGTTGATCTCGGGATGGGTGCGCGGCGCGGGCAGCGAGCAATTCTTTAACAACGCGAATCCTTCGTACAACCGCGAATATTTCGAGGAGGCGCACGATTTTATCGTGCAGGCGTGGACGCGGCCGGGTCCGTGGCGCTACGAGGGCAAGCATTTCCATTACCGGCACGTGAATCCGTGGGCGCTGCCGTATCAGAAACCGCATCCGCCGATGTGGATTCCGGGAACGCTCAGCCCGGAGACGGTGCGATGGTGCGCGGAGAAGGCGTATCCGTATTTTGGATTGGGCACGTCGCTCGGGCCGACCTGCGACTTGTGGGATTACTACGCTGACGAAGCCGCCAAGCATGGATACGAAGCGGGTTCGGAGAATTTCGGTTACGTGCTGCCGACGTTCGTCGCGGAGACCGAGGACAGGGCGCAGGAGCTGGGCAAGAATTTTCTGTTCGGCGGGGGCCAGAACTCGTTCGCCCGCGTCGAGCATACGCTGCCGCCGGGATACAACTCAAAGGAGGCGATTCGGAAACTCGCGAAACAGCCGCAAGGAAGCTGGCTCGGTATAAGCGGCGACAAAATGCGCGGGCAATCGGAGGACGTGGAAATCGATCCCGCGGCGATCAGGGCGAAGCTGATTCCTGGGTACCAGAAGGCGCAGAAGGCGATACAACTCGTGATCGGCACGCCGAAGTCAGTGATCCCGAAGCTGCAGGCAATCCTGACGGTGCTGCGGCCGGGGTCGCTGGTGATATTCAGCGTGCAAGGACCGGTCGCAAACAAGGATCGGCAGACGAGCATGCGGCTGATCGCACAGGAAATAATTCCTGCGCTGAAAGAGCATGCGAAGTCGATCGGCCTGCTCGACGCGTTCGAGCGCACGCCGGGATCGATCAAGCTGACGGCGGGAACCTCGCGAGGGCCGGTGTCGGATCGCGGGCCGCTGAAAGAATTGGGGTTGGCGTAGCCGTTCGAACATGAAGAAGGTGCTGATGGTTTGTACCGGCAACAAGGATCGCAGTCCGACGGCGGCGATGGTGCTGGCGGAGATGTGCGCGCCGATGTGGGTTACGTCGGCGGGGACGGAGCCGTGGGCCAAGAACCAGGTGACGATCGAGCTGGTCGAGGAAGCGGACGTGATCTGCGTGATGGAAGAAGCGCATCGCCGTCATATTCGCGAGCGCTTCGGCGAGGCGCACGCGGAGAAGGTCGTCGTGCTCGACGTTCCCGATAATTATGTATGCTGGGAAGATAAACTCATTCAGCTGTTGAAGGGAAAGTTGCGCGCCGCGTTAGGGCTCACCAAAGGAACTTGATCGTATGTGAAACCCGCGGTGGGTTTCACGCTTCCTTCGGCAGGGGTGACCCCTGCACCCAATGTCAGGATCGTAACTGAAAGTGCTGATTTGTTGTCAAGTGGTCAATGAGGAGCTAACGAAATGCGCTACTTCCTACGCGTTCCTAGACTCGATGTAAGCGCTATCAGAGTGCGGAAACTCACGGCCGCGCGTGCGGGAAGACAGGATGATTCAGCGACGCACGGGCAAACTGTGCGCATCGCTGGGATTGACAAGTTCGGAAAGATAGCTATTGAGAGTTAGGCAGAACGATTGTACGCGAAATCAACTGCGGGTTTCGCGCGTCCTTGGGCAGGGGGAGGAAGCACCTGCACCATGGTATTTGGAAAATCGGCACCGCCGCGCGATGCGGGTTTCGTCCTGTTAGACGGTTTTGACGGGGGGGCGGACGCGAGCCCAAAATCCGGCGGTCCGCATCCCGGAGTGGTGTCGCATCTAGAATCCGTACTCGTCGAGGAGGGCCTGTCGTAACCTGGTGAAGTGAATGAGGCCGGCCTGGTACTGGAATTTTTTCTGGGCAGGCAGACTATCGAAATCCAAAGAATAACGCCGTGCCGTGTCGAGGACGGCCTTTACGGTTGACGGCGATTTGCCGCCTACCTCAGGGAGGGGGATTCTTCGATCCCGCGTTGCGTCGAACAGTTTCGCGGCTATGTTGCGCGGATAGACGCCGAGGCTCACGAGCACGTCGGCGGCGAGTTCGCGCGGATAGTTCAGGTGCGCCTCATACCCGGTCTGACGTGATAGCTGGACCGTTTCGTTGCGGGTGGAAAAGAGTTCCGCAGTGACGTGATGCCCGACTTCGTGGAGGAACGCCGTTGCGATCGCCGACGGGTGATGCGCGCCGTTGAGGCAGATGAGCGGGCGCTTCTCCAGACCGGAATCCTTGCCCAGGTAGAAACCGAAGACCGCGAGGCCCGACGGCCATGGCATCCTGGCGACCCGAAAATCGGCACCGAGGGCTGATGCACGCTCGGCAAATTCTCTCATCGAACCGAGACGTACGGCGGCGTCGTTGAGACGAGGCCATGCCTTGCGTTTGGCGGCGCCGACGATCTCGCGCACTTCGGCGCGGCTGAGATTGCCGCGCAGCGCGTGGCCATAGTCGCGGCTCCAGAGACGCGCGATCTCCGCCTGCGAGGTGGCAAGAGCAGGTTCGCGCTCGCTCGACGCGGTTTCAGCAGTTTTAACGATGTCTGCCGTCAGCCCGACGACACGCGAAATGCGCTTCTTAACGGTCATCGTTGGTCATCCCCACTGCCAAATTATAACCAAAAGTACTGAATTAATGCTAGATAGGCAACCAGCCGTCAGTTTAGCCTCCTCAGGCTCGAAATTGCGTTGCGTTCCGGGCGCCGTCCCCTGTAATTAAGCGCCTGTACTACAAATTGACGGATTTTATAATCTAAATGTTTGAGTCATTAACGACTGATCTTAGAGCATCTCGCGCGCGGCGCGCGCCAACTTCCCGGCGGCATTTGAATCCCACTGCGCCACGTCCGCCGCCGATCCGTGCGGCAGAGATTTTTCGGGAAGCCGCGTCCCCGCATCACAAGGAATGAATCGCGACGAATTCAGACTGAAAGGAAGGAGCTACTCAATGGAACTGCGTCTGCTGTCTACCGAAACCGAACGGAGAATTTTCGCCGCGCGCACCGAACAGATTCGTGCGAAGCACGGAGTCGGCTTCAAGGAGCGCTCGCGTTCGCGCCTCGCCAGAATTCACCTGACGTTTGGCAATCTTTACGCGCTGTTTGAGAACGACGGCGAGCCGGCCGAGAAGATGATTGCGGGGCTGGTGATGCACGACCTCGAAATGTTTCCGCAAACCTGTCCACGGCCCGACCTGTCGCATCTGCCGCCGCGATCGGTGCTCGAGGTCAGCGAGCTGTGGTCGCGCGCAGTCGGCGCGGGCGCGCTCGCGCGAGCCGGAGCCGCAATCCTGGCGGGGCTGCTCGACGCGCGAGCGATCCTCGCGTACCTGGGGGTGAAGCCATTCGACGGTACGCCATTCTACCGCGCGACAGGGTTCGTCAACGCGGGCGAACCGGTCGAGTATCCATACCTGGAAACTCTCAAGGGGGAAGCGATTTGGGCGCAGCCCATGATCCTAGAGGGCGAGTCGCTCGCAAAACTGACGCGAGTATTTTCGCAACTGATCATTGAGACGAATGAGGACCATAGCGTCCTGCGTTTCAGAAATTTCCTGAAGGGGAAATCGGCGGGCGGGCGGCCGGCGTTCGTGGACGATGCAGCACCCATGGTTGAACCGCGGATGGTGCATGAGGAAACCGCGGCGCCGATGCAATAGCGCCTATGTCAGTTCGAGAGACCGGATCAGAACGATTGAGGAAGCACTCGAGGGTAACAATGAATTACGGATCACAAGCAGAGTCCTCACCGGGGGCGGGACGCTTCGGCGACACCGGCACGAACATCCCCGTCAAACTGACAAAGGAAGAGCTGACGGAGCTGTCGAGGGTCAAGCCGATCCTCGCGTGCGCTCACGTAGCCGCGGAGTGGGCGTTGATCGCGGCGACAATCTATCTGTGTCAGCGATTCTGGCATCCGATGCTGTACGTGTTCGCGGTCGCGTTCATCGGATCGCGCCAGCATGCGCTGCTGGTCCTGATGCACGACGGCGTTCATTACCGGCTGCTGCGTAATCGGCGGCTGAACGACTGGCTGTCGGAAGTAGTGCTGGCATGGCCGCATCTCGTATCGGCGCGGCAATATCGCAAGAACCATTTCGCGCATCATCGGTTCCTGAATACGGCGCAGGATCCCGACTTGAAGCGCAGGGCAGGCGACCCGGCGTGGGTATTTCCGCAGGCGGCGCCGAATCTCGCGAAGATGCTTTTCCGCGACGCGGTCGGATTGAACGCACCCGCGATGATCAAGCTGGCGGCGTCGGTAGCGGCGGCGGACGAGGTGCCGACGTGGTTTCTCGCGCTGCGCTACGGATTTTACGCGGCAGTACTTGGCGTCGTCATTTACTTGGGAGTGTTCGAGGGTTTCATTCTGTACTGGATCGTGCCGATGTTCACGTGGCTGGTGCTGATCATGCGCATCCGCAGTATCGCCGAGCATCACGCGATCGACGTCGACGGGCCGCAGACGGCGTACCCGCGGACGCGCACGACCGATGCGACGTTGCTCGAACGGATTTTCCTCGCGCCGAAAAACGTCAACTACCACATCGAGCATCACTTTTTCCCGAGCGTGCCGTTCTATCGCCTGCCCGAACTCCACGCGATCCTGATGTCGAAGCCGGGCTACCGTGAAGGCGCTCACGTGACGCATACGTACTGGGGCGTGCTCGGAGAATCGGTGGGCCGCAAGGCGTCGAATGGCGGCAAGTTCCGCGCCGAGGACAGCTCGCAGCTCAACGGAATCCAGCGCGTCGCGGAGGCAACTGTTTGATGATCTGATCCCACCTGCGATCAACCTTCTGTTATCGCGCGCCGGCCAAGCGGTTGCACACCGCGGTCGCCTAATTGTAGAGTTGCGCCGGGCGCGAACCGACTGATTACAGCCAGGACTGGGGTGGACTCCGTCTGGCGGCGGATTTCGACCCCGTAGCGAATGGCTGCAATTCCGATAACCTACAATCTTAGAAGCCTGATGGTCCGGCGGACGACCTCGCTGATGACCGCGCTTGGGATAGCGCTGGTCGTGATGGTGGTCGTGATCCTGCTGAGCTTCGTCAGCGGCTTGCGACAAAGCCTCGAGCTGGCGGGAGAGCCGGGGCACTGGATTATTCTCAGCCGCGGCACCGTCTCCGAGGGCGAAAGCTACATCCCGCGCGAGCAGTCGGACATCCTGCGGACGCGGCCCGAAATCGCCACTGACGCGTCGGGCGCGGCGCTCTTTTCCCCGGAGATGGTCGTGCCGTTCAATGCCGCGGTGAACCGGCCGGCGATTCAGTTTCGGCCGGCGTCATTGCGCGGCGTGTCGCCGATTGCGTATCAGATGCGGCGCGGGCTCAAGCTGGTGAAGGGGCGATGGCCGGCGCAGGGCCGCGACGAGATGGCGATCGGACAGAAGCAGGCGGCGCGGTTCCCGGAGCTGGGCGTCGGCACGACGTTCAAGTACGGGCGCCGCACGTGGACGATTGTCGGAATTTTCGCCGATCGAGGCAGCGCGCTGGAGTCGGAATTCTGGACCGACATCAACGTCCTGCAGCAGGATGCGCGATTCGAGAACGGCTACTCATCGTTCCACGTCGTGCTGAAGCCCGGCACCGAGGAGACGTTTCGAAATGCGCTCAACGAAGATGCGCGACTGACTGTCGACGCGATCAGCGAGCATGATTTCTTCGCGGAGCAGGCCAAGGTCGCCGACCGCTTGCGCGAGCTCGTGCTGATAGTCGGCTTGATCGTGGGAACCGGCGCGGCCTTCGGCGGCATGAACACGATGTATGCGGCGGTGGCGCGGCGCACGCGCGAAGTTGGAGTGTTGCGCACGCTGGGCTTTAGCCGCGGATCGGTGCTGACGAGCTTTCTCGCTGAGAGCGTAATTCTGGCAATGGTTGGCGGGGTCATCGGCGATCTGCTCGCGACTCTCGTCGGCGTGGTCGCCGGTCTCGATAATCGGCTGATGAGCGTTGGCGCGGTGGTTTTTTCGTCGGCTTTCTCGGTGAACGCGCTGGTGGCGGGAATCGTTGCCGCGCTGCTGATTGGAATCGTCGGCGGGCTGATGCCGGCCTGGCGTGCTTCGCGTCTTCCGATCATCGAGTCGCTGCGCGAGGCGTAACCCGATGCAATCGCTTCGACTGGTTTTTCGCTACGTGATCCGCCAACCGCGGCGCGCGATCCTGACGATGCTCACGTTCGCGGTCGCCACTTTTATCTTCACGGTGCTCGCGGCGATACCGAGCTCGATCGACATGATTCTGAAAAAGACCGCGGAGACGCTCCGCGTGTATTCCTATAACGCCGATGGGCGTTACCTGGGCGTGCCCGCGCGCGATTGCAGGGAAATCGAGAAGATTCCCGGCGTCGTCGCCTGCAACCCGATGGTGGTGCTGCGCGCCACGTATCAGAGCGCGTCGGAAACGGTGCAGGCGTTTGCGCTGGACGCGGACAAAGTCGAGCTGATGTATCCCGACTACAATCTTACGCCGGAGGTGCTCGGCCAGTTCACGAGCCTGCGCAACGCAGCGGTCGGGGGACGGCTGCTGATGCGCAAGCATGGCTGGAAGGTGGGCGACGTGGTCGTGCTGCGCGGCGATTCCAACCGGCTCGACATCAAGTTTACGATGGTCGGCGAGATCCCGGCGGACAACTATCCGAATTTTTTCATGTTCCGGCGCGACTACCTGGTCGAGGCGGAGAAAAAAATCGGAATCCCCGAAGAAAAGCATCCGGCGGGCTTCCTGGTGACACGCGTCAACTCAGCCAATCACATCGCGTCCGTCATTCATCAGATCGACAGCACCTTTCACAACTCGGACTTTGAAACCGCTTCGATGACCGAGAGCGAGGCGGTATCAGGCCTGATGTCCACCGTCGGGGACATCCGCGGCATCGTGTCCGCGATCTCCGCGGTGATCGCGCTGACGATTTTTCTGATCGCCGCGAATGCGATGTCGATGATGGTGCGGGAACGGTTGCGCGATGTGGCGGTGCTGCGCGCGCTCGGATTCAAGCAGCCGTACATCGCGCGTATCCTGCTCGGCGAGTGCGCGCTGATCGGCACTGTGGGCGGCGCGCTCGGATGCGCGCTTGCGCTGTGGCAGTTCGGCAGCGGCACGACGTTGCGCGCGGTGCTGGAGAGCGCCGGTTATCTGACGGTGACCTACGGCGCCGCGCTCGAAGCGATGCTCGCCGCGATTGCGATCAGTATTCTGAGTGCCGCGATTCCGGTGTTGGGTGCGATGCGGGTGACGCCGGCCGACGCCTTCCGAAAGACGATCTGAACCGGCTACCTGCCGACCGCGTGACGAACCGTGTTCAGTATATAGATGAAGTCGCGCGGCGATTTTACGTCGCCGAGAAGCGCTACCCGCTCCAGCATTTCCATCTCGTCGCCCGTGATATTGTGGATGCGCCGAATCTGTTCGTCCTTGCGAAAATCTTCCCACGCAGACTTTGCGTCGGTCTCCGGCTCCGGGCTGAGTAGTGCCTGCGCGCGCGGATTGGCGAGGAAAAACAGCTCCCGCCGATCGAGTCCGAGCACTTCGGCAAGGCGCGTGACGATCTTGTCCGACGGGTGCCGTTTGGCCGATTCGAGGTGACCGATGTACGGGGTCGAAGTCTTGATTCGGCGCGCGACCTCTTCCTGGGTCAGGTCCAGTTGCCGCCGGCGGTCACGAAGTACTTGACCAAAACTACGTTCCTTGGTCCGTGCCATTAATGTAAGTCCCCTTGAGGAGTCGTTCGCGGCGTGGATCAACCGCGTTCCCAATCAATTGGGTGAGATTCGACGCTGCCAGTTTGTACCATCCAAGAGCCTGTAAGGCAAATTCAGTTCGGACGGTTTTCCGGCCTCGGCCTCCTCGAGGTCGCCGCCCTTGACCAGGGTGGACCAGAGGTCCTTGGGGTCGCCGAAAATCAGGTCAGCCTTCGCAGGGATCATGTACCATGCGCCGGACATGACTTCGCTGGAGAGCTGATCGCGCAGCCACTGCGCCTTGCCTGAAATGACGCGGAGATCGGTGATCCGCGGGTCCTTGAGGACGCCTGCAACGGCGTCGCGGCCGGCCGCGACGTAAACGTCATCGAAGACCCGTGTGGCGGAGCTTTGTGCTGACGACGCGCGGAAGATCACCGATATCCCGTCGAGTAAGGGTATGCGATGGTCGAGGAAACCGTTTTCAACTGGGCCGCCCATGTAAACCGTTCCATCTGGACCCTTTAACTGGCGCGCTTGCGGAAACAGATCCCGCACCTGCTGTTTTGCCGGGGTATTTATGATGAGGCCGGCGAGCAGCGGCGGCTCGGTCGACGGCACCATCAGGATCACGGCGTGCTCAAACAGCGGGTCCTGCAAGTCGCGAGTGGCGACCAGAATGGACGGCATGGTCAGGTCCATGCTGTCCGCGTTCCGCGCCGTCACCAGGGCCGCAATCAACGCCGTGATAAGAATGCCGGCGACCATACGTCGGCGGAGCTTGATGCTGAGCCGCACCATATATCAAGTACATAGCGTCAACTCGAATCGAGGTTCAACGCCGGGGCGCTGACCTCGGCAGCGTCAAGTGCTATTGCTGTCCCAGTGAGCGCAAATCGAAAAGCGGACGTGGCGATCGTCGGGGCCGGCATCCTCGGCCTCGCGCATGCATACTTCGCGGCCAAGCGCGGGCGGTCGGTTGTCGTGTTCGAGCGCACACCGCGGGCGCAGGGTGCGTCGGTGCGCAACTTCGGCATGATCTGGCCGATTGGGCAGAGAGCCGGCGTCGTGCATCAGATGGCGATGCGCAGTCGTCAAATCTGGAATGAGATGCTGGAAGCGTCCGGATTGCAGTATCGCCCTACTGGCTCGCTTCACGTCGTCTATCATCAGGACGAGGCCGACGTGGCGCGGGAGTTCGTCGAACGCGCGCCCGCGCTCGGTTATACCTGCACGTGGCTTGCGCCCGCTGAAGTGCTGAAGGCAAGCGCGGCGGTAAATCCCAAGGGACTTCTCGGCGGCATCTGGAGTCCTACCGAGCTCACTGTCGATCCGCGGCAGATTCTGGCGAAGCTGCCGGCGTTTCTCGGCGAGAAATTCGGCGTACAGTTTCGCTTCGGTACCGCAGTGCGATCGATTCAGTTGCCGAATATCGAAGCCGGATCGGAAACCTGGGAGACCACTCAGGCGATCGTTTGCGGCGGGGATGATTTTGAAACTCTCTACCCGGAATTGTTCGCGACCAGCGCGATCGATCGATGCAAGTTGCAGATGATGCGTACCGCGCCGCAGAAATCTGGATGGGAGCTTGGCCCGTCGCTCGCCGCGGGCCTCACGCTGCGCTTCTATCCAGCGTTTGAAATCTGTACGGCGACGCTGCCGAAATACAAGCAGCGTGTCGCGCGCGAACTCGGCGATTACGATCGCTTCGCCATTCACACGCTCGTCTCGCAGACCGCGGACGGAGCGCTGACGCTCGGCGATTCGCATGAGTACGGTCGCGCAGTCGATATCTTCAACAAGACCGAAATCGACGAACTGGTCATGCGCAACGTGCGCGAGTTCCTGGTTGCGCCTGACCTCTCGATCGCGGAGCGATGGTACGGCGTGTACGCAAAGCATCCGGACAAATCATGGGTCGCGATCGACGCCGCGCCCGGCGTGCGCATCGTCACCGCAGTCGGCGGATCCGGCATGACACTGTCGTTCGGCTTGGCCGAACAGATGATTCGCGAGATGGATATATAATGAAGCAATCGTATTCGGGGCCGGTGAAGGCCATCATTCTCGATTGGGCGGGCACAACGGTCGATCACGGCAGCCTCGCGCCGGTCCGCGTCCTGCAACAGGTGTTTGCGGGCCGCGGCGTTCCGATTTCGGAGGAAGAAGCGCGCCGCGACATGGGCGTGCTGAAAATCGACCACATCAGAAAGATTCTGTTCGGGGCAAATGTCTCGGAGCGATGGCGCAAAGCCGTCGGGCACGATCCAATCGAGGCGGACGTCGAGAGTCTGTTCGCGAACTTCGTGCCGCTACAGCTCGAATGCCTGGTCAAATACTCGACCGTGATCGATGGTGTCGCGGCGGCAGTCGCGCGCGTCCGCAAACGCGGAATCAAGATCGGAAGCACCACGGGATACACCCGTCCAATGCTCGATATGATCCTGCGACCCGCCGCCGAGCAGGGTTACAGGCCAGACTGCGCGATAACTCCGGATGACGTCGGCGCGGCTGGCCGCATCCATGGATGATCTACGCCAACGCGATCCGGCTGCAGGTCGAGCCGCTCGAGGCGATCGTGAAAGTCGGCGACACACCCGTGGATATCGAGGAAGGACTTCGCGCGGGTGTATGGACGATCGGCGTCGCGCGTACCGGCAACATGATCGGGCTGTCCGTTGAGGATTTTGCTGTTCTCACACCAGCGCAGCAAGCGAGTCGCCTTGAGAATGCGCGTGCCGCGCTATCCGCAGCAGGCGCACATGAAGTGATCGACGCGGTCGCCGATTTAGAGCCGGCGCTCGACGCGATCCAAGCGCGCATCCGCAAAGGCGAGCGTCCTTAGGGAAGGTAGATCACTTCATTTGACGTGAACCCGCGGTGGGTTTCACGCTTCCTCGGCAGGGGTGACCCCTGCACCCAATGGTTCAATAACGCGACGCACGGCGGGTGACTGGGCCATCGTCGCTGAGCATGATGTGCGTCAGTGTTTGCTCGTCGTGGTTCATGCGCCATGACAGGAGCTTTTGTGCGTACTCCAAAACTTGCGGCGCGTACGAGGCGTCGTTCGCGAGGTTCGTGAACTCGCCCGGGTCCTTTTGCAGGTCGAAGAACAGCGGCGGCAGATTTGTGAAATGAACGTACTTGTAACGCTCGCCGCGGATGATGTTCATCGTGCACTGATGCATCGTGAGACCGAGCGCGCGCTCGGCCGAGTCGTCGCCCGGATCGCGGAAGTCGTACTCCCAGTGCGCTTCGGTCCGCCATCTGGCGGGACGGCCCGCGCCCTCGAGGAACGGCGCGAGTGATTCGCCGTCGCATTGCACCGGAATGTCGGCGCCGATCGCCTGCAGCATCGTCGGCATGATATCGACGTTTTCGGTGAACGACGAAACTACCGCGCCGCGTTCAGCGTCGGCATCCGGGCGCGGATCGCGGACAATTAGCGGGATGTGATACGAGCCGTCGAAGTAACCGCATTTGCCGATCAGCCAGTGGTCGCCAATCTGCTCGCCGTGATCCGACGTGAAGATGATGAGCGTCGAATCCCATCGCCCCGCTTCCTTCAGAAACTGAACCAGCCTCCCAATCTCCGCATCGACTCTGCTCATCAGCCCGTAGTAAACCGCCTTCAGCCGCCGGAGCCTCTTCTCGTTGTCGGTCGCTACGAAAACTCGGCGGCCTAGCTGATGCGCAAGCCACGGATGCTGCCTTGCTTCATCTTCCGGCGTGGCCAGACGCCTGAACCCCGGCACCTTCGCGGGATCGTACATCGAGTTGTAAGGCTCGGGCGCGACGAACGGCGGATGCGGCCGCAGGATCGACAGGTGCGCGGCGAACGGACCGCTCGCGCTCTTGATGTAGTCGATCGTCCGGCCAACAAGGAACGCAGTGTCGTCGAATTCCGCCGGATACTTGAGCGGCTTGGGATGCGCCGCGCCGTCCTCATAGTCGGGGCCGGAATCGCGATTGCCGTAGGCGAAGCGAATGTCCGCCGGCACCTCGAAACCATGAGCCTTGAGCCAGTCAGTCCAAGGCGTCGGCGCGCCGATCATCAGGCACACGGGGCGGATGCCGGGCAGCGGACCCTCGTAACTCTTCAGCCACGGATCGCCCGCGTCGAGCCCGCGCGGATCCTGGCTCGTGTCGGTGTAGCCAAACAGGACGGGATCGTAGCCGTGCGACGCGGCCTCCCTGGCCCAGTTGGTGTGGCGCGCATCGAGTGGAGTGCCGTTGGTGCCGGAGCGGTGATTCTGCAGATACATCCCGGTGTGAAGCGACGCGCGACTCGGACCGCACGGGACGGCGTTGGCGAAGTGACGCCGGAAGAGCACACCTTCGGCCGCGAGTGCGTCGAGATTCGGCGTGCGAACACAAGGATGGCCGAGCGCTGAGAGGCAGTCGCCGCGCCATTGGTCGGCCGTGATGAACAATACATTGAGCGGCGATCCCACGACCTCGGATACTAGCCGCCGGTTCCAATTGGCGTCCAGCACCAGACGACGCTACTTTGTTTGCACGCGTGCAAGCCTCGTCTAACGATACTCTTTTGCGGGAGGCGCAATGATTCCCTTTGGCGGTAGTCCTCTCAATCGCGCGAGCGAGAAGCGGACCGATTCTAACTGGATCGAGTCCCGGCGGCGCGATCCGTCTTCGCTTGTGCTTCCGATGTGGCGGCTGGAGCCGTTTATTCTCGGGTCGGAAAAGTCGGGGCCTCCGGTTGAACTTGGCCTCGTGCGAGCAGGAGTCGTGGATTCGATCGTGGAGGCTGGCGCGCTGTGCCTTTTTTTGGGTCTCGACGGCGAGCGTGCGGTATTTGCGATGGACGTCCCTGGAGCCGATGATCCTGCGACCGCGGGGCCGCTCGCGGGCCTTGGATATTTTCGTGACGCGCGCGTGGCCGCGTCGATCGTCTCGCTCAAGGACGCCGCGATAATCGCGCAGGCGAAGGCGATGATCGATTGGCATCAGCGGCACGGCTTCTGCGCGCGATGCGGTGCGCCGACGAAAATTATGGACGCCGGTTACCGGCGGCTGTGCGGCCAATGCAAGGCCGAACATTTTCCGCGCGTCGATCCGGTGGTAATCATGCTCGCGACTTTCGGCGAGGCGTGCCTGGTTGGGCGCGGCAAACAGTTTCCGCCCGGGATGTTTTCGGCGCTGGCAGGCTTCGTCGAGCCCGGCGAAACGATCGAAGAAGCGGTGCGACGCGAGCTGATGGAGGAAGCGTCGGTGAAGGTGGGCGAGGTCACCTATTACGCCACGCAGCCGTGGCCGTTTCCGTCGTCGCTGATGATTGGATGTTTCGCGAAGGCGGAGAGCCGCGACGCCAAGGTCGATGAAAACGAACTGGCGGAAGTGCGCTGGCTGGAGCGCAGCGTCGCGCGCGAGCTGATCGAAGGAAAACAGATAGACGGTCTGCGAGTGCCGCCGCCGATTGCGATCGCGCATCATCTGATAAGGACGTGGGCGCTTGGTGGCAAATAGGGCTTCGTGTTCCCGCCGGGACCAGCGGTACTGAAAATCAGCACTGGGGATAGTCCTACAGTTAGTTTCGTTCGGCGCCAACTGCTAGACTCCTGCCGCAGCGGAGGACGCGCTCGGTGGGGGAAATGTTGGCGAGCGACCGGAAATCAGGTCTGTCGGCGGCACTCGTCGCGCTGCTTGCGGCGATCGCGTTCGGCACGGCGGGATGCATGCTGCCGTTGCTTGGGGCGATTCCGTCGGTAATCAATCTTGTGCACTCCGCTTTCACGTCGGGCAGCAGCACCAAAGACGACGCTGAAGCGAAGAATGCGGAAGCGGCCGCACCCACCGTAGAAGCCGACGCGCCCACAGACGAGGCGGGCAAGCCACCGCCCAAACTGACCCCCGGAAATATCTGCCAGATGATGGCGATTGCGCATCCGGATATGGTGCTGGTCGAGTTGCGCAAGGACGCCGCGGGCGCCCCCGAGTATCGCGAACTTCATCTGCAGAATTCCGCGGACGAAGCGCACTGGACCCCTGTCGTTGACAGCGATACAGGCGCGGGCGGCTGGATTCCGGCGGTGAACTTTCTCAAGATGGATTTCCAGCCTCCTTTGACTGACGTGATTCCGCCCGCTGGGACCTGCTACCTCGCGTATGCGCCAATCGCGATAGACCCGAACAATCCCTACCAGGCAGCGGAACTCAAGTCTGTTGCCGGAGGTCCAGTGAGCACTTTCTCGTGGGCCGGGCGAACCTACCAATACAAGGTGGCGCCTACCGTGCCCTGCCTTTCTCCATCATCGTAGAGATCTGTCGGCAACGCCGTTTCGGCTCAGCCAAGTATGATCCGTACGCGATGCGTCACGTTGTCGTCGGCTAGAGCGATTTGCGCCGGCCGTTGCACGAGCGCCTGGCCGTCGAGCTCGACGCTGCTCACACCGCGACTGACGCCACGCGGGTTTTCGACCGCGATTTCGTAGCGCGTCGAGCCGTGCCGATAGACAACCTCGAAGCCCGGCCACTTGCTCGGGATGCATGGATCGATCAGCAACGTTTTGCCGCGGAGACGAAAGCCCAATATCCACTCGAGGCCCGCGCGATACATCCATCCCGCCGAGCCCGTGTACCAGGTCCATCCGCCGCGCCCGATATGCGGCGGCGTCGAGTACAGGTCGGCGCACACGACGTACGGCTCGACCTTGTAGCGCTGGATACCGGCGCGGGTGTTCGCATGATTGATCGGGTTCAGAATCGAGTACAGCTCATTCGCCTTGTCGCCATCACCGAGCATCGCAAAGGCGATGACGGACCATAGCGCGCCGTGCGTGTATTGGCCGCCGTTCTCCCTGATGCCGGGCGGATAGCCCTTGATATAGCCGGGGTCGAGTGGAGTGTGATCGAACGGCGGCGTGAACAGCAGCACCAGCCCGTCTTCGCGTTTGACCAGGTATTCGTCAACTGACGCCATCGCCGCGGCGGCGCGGACCGGGCTCGCGGCGCCCGAGATTACGCTCCATGACTGCGCGATCGAATCGATTCGGCATTCGATACTGCCGGCCGAGCCGAGCGGCGTGCCGTCATCGAAGTAACCGCGCCGATACCAGTTGCCGTCCCATCCGTCGCGCTCGAGCGATGCCGCAAGGGCGGTCGCATGATTCCTCCAGGCCGTGGCGCGCGCGTCGCGGCGAATATCCGCCAACGGGGCAAAAGCCTGGAGCGTCGTGTAGAGGAACCATCCGAGCCAAGTGCTCTCGCCCTTGCCCGCCTCGCCGACGCGGTTCATACCGTCGTTCCAATCGCCCGATCCGAACAGCGGGATTCCGTGGACGCCAACCGCGAGGCTTTGATCGAGGGCCAGCGCGCAGTGATCGAAGACTGTGGCGCGCTGCTCGGAAACCGTCGGTTGAAAAAACGACTCTACCTCGCCGGCATTCAGCTCCGGCCCGTCGAGGAAGGGAACCGTTTCGTCGAGGATGCCGAGGTCGCCGGTCACCTCTATATAATGAGCGACCGCATACGCGAGCCAGACGCGATCGTCGGCAATGCGCGTGCGAACTCCCTGTCCCGCAGGCGGCAGCCACCAGTGCTGGACGTCGCCGGCGACAAACTGGCGCGATGCCGCGCGAATCAGTTGCTCGCGCGTGATCGCCGGTTGCGCCACCGTCAACGCCATCACGTCCTGGATCTGATCGCGAAAACCGTACGCTCCGCCCGCCTGATAGAAAGCTGAGCGCGCCCACACGCGGCACGCCAGCGTCTGATACAGCAGCCATCGGTTGAGCATGACGTCCATCGAACGGTCAGGAGTCTTGACCTGCACCGTGTCGAGCATGCCGTCCCAGTATTGCGTGACCGCGGCCAGCACTGAGTCGAGATCGGCGTCGCGATATTTTTTGACCGACGCGATCGCATCGGCCCTGCTCGCCGCCTCGCCGAGAAGGAGCACCACCTCGGTCTCGGCGTTGGGCCGGAGCGACACGATGGTTTGCAGCGCCGCGCACGGATCCATCGCGGCGCCGGCCCTGCCGGACAGCGGCTTGTTGCCCGCAAGCGCGGCAGGATTGTCCAGCGTGCCGTTGCGTCCGAGAAACTCGGTCCGGTCGGCCGTCGATGAATTCTGCCGGCCTAGCATATCCACGAAGGCAATCCGCGTTCCGTATTCGACGCTGAACGAGTTGCGCGCGAGCACCGCCTGAGTTTCGGGCTCGATCCCGGTGACGACGTACGGGGCCGAAGCGCCGCGCGAAGTGCCGAGCACCCATTCCACGTAGCCGGTAATCGACAAGCGTCGCGTGCGCGGCGAGAGATTGCGAATCTTCAAGCGCGAAATCTTGACCGAGTCGTCCACCGGCACGTACTGCGTCAGCTCGAGCGAAATTCCATGCGAAGTGTGCTCGAAGACACTGTAGCCGTGGCCGTGACGAACGGCGTACGGCGACCCGTCCTCACGGATCGGCAGCGCGGTCGGTCCCCATAGCTCGCCGCTATCGAGGTCGTGAACGTAGAGCACCTCGCCGGGCCGGTCGCTCACCGGATCGTTTGACCATTGCGTAATCTGATGCTGCTGGCTGTTGATTGCCCAAGTGTAGCCAGCGCCCTCGACCGAGACCTGAAAGCCGAACGAGGGATTTGCGATCACGTTGATCCATGGCGCCGGCGTCCATTGTCCCTCGCCGAGAATCGTAACGTACTCGCGGCCGTCCGCCGCAAATCCACCGAGCCCATTGAAAAATTCGACATCGCGCCGCGGCACCAGAATACTCGCCCGGTGCACGGCCGGCGTTCGCCGCGGCGGCGGTCCTGCAGCCGGCTGGAACACCTCGAGTCGTTTGACTTGCTCGGACAACGTGCCGCGGCGGCTTAGCAACACAGCGCGCGCCGCGGTCAGCAGAACGCTACGCAACTCGGCCGAAACCAGATCGGCGCGCAGCACGAACACATTTCCGCATGAGCCCTGCCCGTCGGGCGCGCGCGCCGGGATGGTCCGAACGAGCGCCTCGAGCGCGTTCTGCAAGTCTTGATCGTATGACGGGGGCCGCTCGTTCAGGATCACCAGATCAACGCACAGCCGCTTCAGCCGCCAATACTCATGGGCGTGCACCAGCTCGCGCACGATTTCCATGTCCGAGGTCTCGTCGATCCGAACCAGCACGATGGGCAGGTCACCGGAAATCCCGGCGGGCCACAGCTTCGATTGTCCGCCCTCGCCGCGCCGCAGCAGGTCGGACGACGGCCGCAGCGTCGGATCGGAATAGAGCACGCGATTGGCGATACGCTGAAAGAGATGCGCCTGGTCGGCGTCAACGTTCAGGTGATGCAGTTGCACCTGCGCCTGCGTCCACGCCAGAGTGACCGCGCGCTCGAAAGCGTTCGAGTCGTGATGCTTATCGACCAGGTCGAGCACTTCGGTCCGTGACGGCGCAACGATAGTCCAGAACGCGACGCGCGCGGTCGCTCCCGCGGGGATTCGCAGGCGGCGGCGGACGCTGAAGATCGGATCGAGAACCGTACCGACGGTATCCGACAACGGCCGCCCGTCGATCACCGAGACGGCGTCGCGGATCTCGCGCCCACGCCCGAGAAATCGCGCACGGTCGGTCTCGAACTGGATCTCACCGATCGATTCACCTTCTGCCACCGCCAAGTGCGCCGCCCATATCGGCGCGTCGGTGGGCGCGCGGAGCCGCCGCGTCGCCAGAATCGCGCCGACTTCGGCGTCGAACTCCGTCTGCACGAACATCTTGGAGAAGGCCGGATGCGCCGTGTCGGCCGCCGCCGGCGCCAGCACGATTTCGGCGTACGAGGTCACCTCGACCTCTCGCACGCGGCTGCCGAGATTCGTGATCGACACGCGTCGGACTTCGGCGTCGTCCTCGGCCGACACTGCGACTTCGAGCGTGGTCGTCATGGTGCCGTCGCGGCGCACGATTTCCGCGCGGTCCTCGGAGAATTCGACTTCGTAACTGTCCGCCTCGACGCCCGCCGGTTGAAATCCCGCCGACCAGACCTTGCCGCTCTGTACATCGCGCACGAAGATGTATGTTCCCCACGAATCGCGGGTCACGTCCTCGTGCCAACGCGTGACCGCCATCTCGTGCCAGCGGCTGAAGCCCGATCCGGCCGCGGTAATCATCACAGTGTACTTGCCGTTGGATAGAAGATGCGTGCGCGGGATCAGATCGTGCGGTGAATGGAACCGGCGAATCGTCGGCGGCGCGTTCTCGCGAACGTTGGCTTCCGCCTTGACCTCTTCGGCCCGCGGGCGCGCCACCGCAACGTCGCGCGGCGTTCGCTCCTGCAGCAGCAGTTCGGTTGCCTGGATGATCGGCTCGAGGTGGAACCGCGCTCGCATCGCGCCGTCGTTCAACGCGTCGGCCAGCGCAACCAGCGTCATGCCCTGGTGATGCGCCATGTAGGCGCGCACGATCGCGACGTTCTCGCCCTCGGGCACGCGCGACGGCGTATAGTCCAGCGCCTCATACCAACCGAAATGGCCGAGGCCGCCCGCGGCCAGCAGCCGCGCGAAGTTCTGCACCGCGGCCTCGGGATCGACCATCGCCGCCAGCGCCGTCGCATAGGGCGCGATCACCGCATTCTCGCTCAACCCGCGCTTCAGCCCGAGTCCGGGCACGCCGAAGTTCGAGTACTGATAGGTGAGCTCGAGATCGCGCGCGTTGTACGCGGACTCCGAGATTCCCCACGGCATCCCAAGCTCGGCGCCATACTTCATCTGCCGCCGCACCACCAACCGATTGGTTTGCTCGAGCAGGCTGCCGGCCGGTGCGCGCATCACCAGAGAAGGCATCAGGTACTCAAACATCGAGCCCGACCATGAAATCAGCGCCGAGCCGCGATCGACCGGCGTCATCGCGCGTCCCAGGCGGAACCAGTGCCGCGCCGGGATTTCCCCCTTCGCGATCGCGACGAAGCTCGCCAGCCGCGCCTCGGAGGCAAGCAAGTCGTAGCAGTTGGGATCGAGGCTGCCGTCGGTGACGCGATATCCAATCGACAGCAGCTGGCGCGCGGGGTCGAACAGGAAGTCGAACTTCATCGCGTCGAGCATCTTGCCCGCGACCGCGGCGAGTTCCGTCAGCCGCCGCTCGAGCGCGATGGCCGCGTCGCTCGCGCGCGCAACCGGAACCCGATCGAGCGCCGAGTCCCGGCTCGCCGCGTTATTATATAGGTCCGGCAGATCGCCCAGCGTCGGCACCGCGTGGGGCGTCGTCGCACCAGCATCCTGATTTGCCAACGGCTTCAGCAACTCGACGTCGCGTTGATGACTGCCGATGCACGCTCGCAGCGCCTCGGCCCATGCGAGCACCTCGCCGGAAGGGAAGTCTGCGCGTTCGAGCGTCAACGCGCGCGCGATGTCTGTGATTGAATCGCTGTGAGACGCGAGCTCCGTCAGCCACGCCGTCATCTCCACCACGGTCCGCGGCTCCGACTGCGTCAACGGCGCCATCGTGTCGAGCACTTCTTCGAGCTGCTTTGGCGTGACCGTGTAGCTGCGCCGGTCGGCGGTCAACCCTCGAAGCGACTCGCGAACGAGTGCGATCGAATCCTCGATGCCCTTGAGCCAATCCCGCTCCACCACCGGCCGCGCGACCATCTCGCGACACGCGTTGCCCAGCGCGATTAAATGTCCCGCCAGATTGCCGCTGTCCACCGACGACACGTACTTGGGGTCGAGCGGCCGCAGATCGCGCGTGCCGTACCAGTTGTAGAAATGCCCGCGGAACTGCTCCATCCGCTTCAGCGTGTCGAAGGTCGCGCCGAGCCGCTCGACGGTCTCATGCGTCCCGATCCAGCCGAAGTCGTGCGCCGCGACGATCGACAACAGGTACAAACCTATGTTGGTAGGCGACGTCCGATGCGCCAGCACCGGCTTGGGGTCTTCCTGAAAATTGTCGGGCGGGAGCATATTATCTTCCGCAGTCACGAACTTTTCGAAGAAGCGCCAGGTGCGGCGAGCGCTAAGCCGCAGCGCGGTCGTGTCGCCGAGCGAAAGCACCTTGGCGCCCTCGGTCGGCGGCGGCATGCTTGCCCATCGCGCTATCGCCGGCGACAGCATCCACAACATCACGAATGGGATCGCGATTAATCCGCCGCCACGGCCCGCCCACGCGACAACGACGGCGACGATCATGCCGAGCGCCAGCCCGCCGGCCATCGTCGCGTAGAACCCGCGGACATCGAGGCGCGTCGTCCGCTTTGCCTGCGCCGCCGTCGTCCACTCGAGCATCAGCCGATGACTCACGTACAGGCGGTAGAGCGTTCGCGAAATCGCGTCGATCATCAGCCACGCCTGATGCGCCAGTAGGGTCAGCATCATCGCGAGCTGCGAGAGCCCCGACACGAAATCCTTGCCCACGGCGAGAATATGACTGCGCTTAGAGATGTCGCGGCGTCGCGGGATGATTCCGGTCACGAACGGAAGCATCGGCGCGGTCGCGATCGTCGCGACGATGAACGCGGTCCAGATTGCGGCGGCGAGCGGCGGCAGCGTCCATCCAGCGACCAATGTCAACAATACGAATGGCGCCGACAGCGTGCGGCGCAGGTTGTCGATCATTTTCCAACGGCCGAGCGGCGGCATCGTCGAGCGGCCGTCGCGCGGCTGCGACGCGGCCGGGGCGGGATTGGAACCGTGCGCGCGGCCCAGGATCCACGGCAAAAGTTGCCAGTCACCGCGAGCCCATCGATGCTGCCGGGCGGCGGCAACGTCGTACCGCGAAGGAAACTCCTCGACCAGTTCGATGTCAGAGACCAGGCCCGAGCGCGCGAAAGTTCCTTCGAAAAGATCGTGGCTCAGAAGCGTGTCGTCCGGGACGCGGCCCGCGAGCGCCGCCTCGAACACGTCCACATCGTAAATCCCCTTGCCGCTGTACGAGCCTTCATCGAGAAGATCCTGGTAAACGTCGGACACGGCGAAGGCATACGGATCGATTCCCGCGGCGCTCGAGAAGACGCGCTGGAAAACTGAGCCGTCGCGCCCGGTCGGCAGTGACGCCGTGATTCGCGGCTGCAGAACTCCGTGACCCTCGATCACGCGGCCGAGCTGCTTGTCGAATCGCGGCGCGTTCAGCGAATGCGCCATCTTGCCGACCATCCGCTTGGCGGCGCCGCGCGGCAGACGCGTATCCGCATCGAGCGTGATCACGTAACGCACGCCGTCGGGGACCGTCGGCGGACGTCCGTCCGACGCGACGAACGTGATATCTGTCGCGCCGCGCAGCAGCCGATTCAGCTCGTGCAACTTGCCGCGCTTGCGCTCCCATCCCATCCACACGCCTTCGGCTGCGTCCCAGACGCGATGGCGATGGAGCAACAAAAATCTCGGCGGCCGGCCCCGCTCCGTGACGTTGATTCAGTCGCGCGATTCCGGCCGTCGCTGCGGCCAGCAGATCGTCGTCGCCGGGCGCGGTTTCTGTGGCGGAGTCGATCCAGTCCGACAGGAGCGCGAAATACAGCTCGCCATCCGGACTCGCAAGGTAATGAACCTCGAGACGCTCGATCTGCTCGTCGATCTCGGCGCGCGTGGTCAACAGAGTCGGCATCACGACGAGCGTGCGCAGGTTCGCCGGCACTCCGTCGTGAAGCTCGAGCGCGGGAATCACGGCGGGACCGATTACGGTCGTCACGGCGCGATTCACCAACGCGACCGCCGCATCCATCGCCGGAATTATCGCGAGCATCGCGAGAATGAGCCGGGTCAATCCGCTGACGCTGGCGTCCACAATTGCCAGCAGCCCGCATGCGACGATTACCGCAGTGACGACCGCGATGGTGCCGAGATAGCCCTTGATCCCGGCCGCCGCATTGGCGCGAGCGATCCAGTCGCGCACCGGCGCACGAAATCCCAGCTTAGCTTCGAGCGCGTGACGCCCCTCTGAAATCAGGTAGTAGCCGGGATGATGCTCGCGGCGCGCCACCACGCCGTCGTTGGGCTTTGCGGACGCCGCGCTCTTCGCCGAATCGATCGCGCTTTGTGCTACTTCGGTTTCGGTGTGCCCTGAACCCAGCGCGAGTTTTTCGATCGCATGCCGATAACGATCGCGCGTGGCAAAATCCATCGCGGCGAAATCGCTGTTGGCGCGCAGCACCGCATCGACCGCGCTCACGCTCTCGAAAAAATCCGCCCAGTCGACCGCCGACATCAGGCGCATGCTCGTGATCACGTTGCGGACCGTCACGTTCATCGCGCCCTGCCCCTGGTGCACTTCGCGGACGATCTCGTCGGCCGTGGTTCCCTGCGCCGCGAGCCGCTGATCCAGCCAAGTGAGCGCCGGCGCCACCTTGGCGTCCTGGTCGCGCAGGCGTTGAACCATTTCCACCGCGAACGCCGCCGGCACCGGCGACCGATCGAAATCCTTGAACACAACGTCCGCCGCTTCCGCCTCGCGGCCGTTTGCTCCCAGCAGCCTGTCCGCCATCGCGTCGGCTCGCTGGCGTTGCACACGGCTGCGGCCAATCAGTTCAGCGGCGCGCCGCAGATTTTCGACCAGCACTATCCGAAGCGTGATGGCGACCGCCCACAGCTCGCCGATCGTGAGCGGTTGCACGTGCTGGTAGGCCTGCACGAACCTCGCCAGCGTCTGCGTGTCGAAGTGACTGTCGGTATGCGCGATGTAGGCCCACGCGATCCCGAACACGCGCGGATATCCTTCCAGCGGACCCTCGGCGAGCTTGGGGAGTTGACGGTAGAATCCGCGCGGCAGGTCGTCGCGAATTTCGCGAATCTGCTCTTCGACGACGTGAAAATTATCGACCAGCCATTCCGCCGCCGGCGTGATCGCACGCTCCTCGCGGATCGCGCCCGCGATACTCCGATAGGCCTCGAGCAACACGCGTCCGTTGTCGCGCACCCGCGGCGCCATCGGCCTGCCGCGCCCCGGGCGGTCCGTGACGCGCTGCGCGACCGCCAGCGTCTCGCCATGCTGTTCCAGTCGTTCGACGCTGAACAGTTCCGCTCTGATCGGCTCTTCTGTGTGTGCGAAACCAGGGGCAGGTGGCTTAGGCGCGCGAAGAAATAACAGGCTCAAACTTGCCTCTCGATCCGGACGGCCGGCTGCTGGATGAACTAGATCCGAAATGCGCAGAGTGACGAGCGCAGCCCGATGCGGGGAACGATCGTGTTAGTGCGTCGCGCGAGTATATCAGAACGCGCGCGCCAAGCCTCGCCAGAAGCCCGTCCAATCTGCCACCTTATGAATATGAAAAAGAGCAATCCTGAAATTTGGATGATCACCTTCCCGACTCCCGGAGCCTTCGCGCAGTTGGCGCGAATGGTTGAAGAGAGCGGCTTCGATGGAATCGGGCTTGTCGATACTCAGAATCTGGCGGCGGACCCCTATTCGGAATTGTGCCTTGCGGCACACGCCACCAAGCACCTGAAGCTGCGCACCGCGGTTACCAACCCGGTGACTCGTCATCCTGCCGTGACTGCTTCGGCGATCGCGACCGTCCATGCGGAGTCCGGCGGACGCGCGACACTCGGAATCGGCCGGGGTGATTCCGCAGTTGACAAGATTGGCGAACGCGCACCGTCGAGCAAGGATTTCGCGCGCTACATTTCGCAGGTACAGGGTTTCCTGCGCGGCGACGAAGTCACGCTCGATAACGGCTACCACAGCCGCAACGAATGGATCGCGCGCGCCAATCTGCCCAAGGTGCCGGTCAACGTCGCGGCCACCGGGCCTCGCGTGATCGAGGTCGGTGCGAGAGTCGCCGACTCAGTAACGTTTGCGGTCGGCGCCGATTCGGAACGGCTGCTGTGGGCCGTCGGTCACGCTCGAAAAGCTCGCGAGCAAGCCGGGCTGGATCCCTCGACGCTCAAGCTCGGCGCATTTCTAAACGTGGTAGTGCATCCCGATATTGCGCGCGCGCGTGAGATGGCGCGCGGCACGGTCGGCGTCATCGCGCACTTCTCGGGAATGTCCCGCGATTCGGCGGCAGGAATGCGTCCGGACGATCGCGCGGTCGCGCAGAAGGTCGGTGAGACCTACGACATGTCGCGGCATACCCGGGCCGACGCCGGTCACGCCCAGTTCATCGATGACGCCTTCGTCGATCGATTCGCTATCGCAGGACCTCCCGCTCATTGCATCCAGCGCTTCGACGCGATTCGCGAACTCGGGCTTGATCATTTGATCATCGTCGGTCCCGGAGCCAACGTCGCGCCCCAAGACCACATGCAGACGGTGCGGCTCTTCGCGACGGAGGTTCTACCGGCCCTCAAGTCAGCTTGAAGCTGGCGACCAATTCCTTCAGCCGATCCTTCGCGTCGCCGATTACAGATACGCCGTCGCCCACCAGGATAGTGTCGAAGTCGAGCGCGAGCATTTGCTGGACGCTGCGCCGCAGGCGCGCCGGATCGTCCATCACACTCTCGCGCAGCATACTTAGCTGCCCGGGCGGATTCCCGATAACCGCGTCGCCCACGATCAAGACTCTTCGCGCGGGCCAAAGGAACGCCACCTCGCCGGGACTCTTTCCACTCGCGCCTACGACTTCGAGCGCGCCGATCCTTTCACCCTCGCGAAGGTCACCGTCGAGTGCGGCGCCCTGCCCTTTTGCGTATCCAGCGTCGTCGGGATGAATGTAGGAACGGGCGCCGGTGCGCTCGCGAATCTTGTTTGCCGCCCGCACGTGATTTCGGTTCGTTAGAAGAATTCGGCTCACTCCCATCCGGACAAGTTCACTCATCACTTCATCGTTCGGCTCGACCGGATCGATGCAGATGTTTCCGCCGGGCTCTTGAATCAGCAGACTGTTGAAGTTGTAGCCATGCGGCTCGGAAAACCATGACCATGTAAAAACGTCGCCGAGTATCGTTTGCATCTGTTGCTCCTTGCCGCCGTCGATCATAATCCCGCGCGCGTGTGGGATACCAATGGCCGCTGCGGCGGTTGGCAGCCTGACCCGCGCCGACTATTGATAAACGATGCCCCGCTTCGAGCGGGCGAGCTTCAGACCAACACGGAGAGAAATCATGGCTAGACTCGAAAAGAAAGTTGCAGTGATTACCGGTGCGGCGAGCGGAATCGGCCGCGCCACCGCGATTCGATTCGCAGGCGAAGGCGCCGCGGTCGTGATCGCCGATCTTAACCGCGAGGGCGGAGACGCCGCGGTGCGCGATTGCAAGGAGAACGGCGGCAACGCGGTCTTCCAGCTCACCGACGTCGCGAGCGAAGAAAATATCAAGAGCGCTGTCGATCGCGCGGTCAAGGAATTCGGGCGTCTCGACATCATCTATAACAACGCCGGTCTGGGCGGCGCGGTCGGGCCGCTCGAGAAGACCAGCGCCGAAAACTGGGACCGCAGCTTCGCGATCCTGCTCCGCGCGGTCTTCCTCGGCATCAAGCACGCGGTGCCCGAGATGCGCAAGACGGGCGGCGGTTCGATCATCTCGACCGCCTCGATCGCCGGACTGCGTGGCGCAGCCGGGTTGCATGCATACTGCGCTGCCAAGGCCGGAGTGATCAGCCTGACCCGCTCGGCTTCGATCGAACTGGCCAAGGACAAGATTCGCGTCAATTGCATCTGTCCGGGTCTGATCGCGACTCCGCTGACTTATAATCGCATCCCGGGCGGCGAACAGACGGCGACGCAACTCTTTGCCGCCTTCCAGCCGTGGCCGCGTGCGGGACGACCCGAAGATATTGCGGCGATGGCGCTGTTCCTCGCCAGCGACGACTCGGAGTTCGTCAGCGGCCAGGCGATGGTGGTCGATGGCGCCGTGACATCGGGAATGGGCTCGGGCAACCTGAATCGGGGCTCGCAAGC
Source organism: uncultured delta proteobacterium (assembly GCA_963711565.1). Lineage (GTDB taxonomy): Bacteria > Desulfobacterota > Binatia > Binatales > Binataceae > Binatus. Next base: position 1,594,451 of record CAVQEQ010000004.1, read on the forward strand.
GCAAGCGCCGCAAATCCTCGATGACGAATGGGCGGGGCCGTCGTTCCAGATGAAGCGACCGTCGTAGCCGCGTCATAACTTTCTTCGCGCGGAGGGAATTCGATCATGCCGCAGCATGTTGTCGTCGAAACGGATTGCGGAAAGCTTCGCGGCGTCGCCGAGGGAGGCGTCAACGTTTTCAAGGGTATCCCGTACGCCGCATCGCCCGAGGGTGACGGCCGCTTCGCCGCGCCGCGCAGCCTCCGGCCCTGGAGGGGCGTTCGCGACGCTTTCGACTTCGGCAATCGCGCGATGCAGGACGAGAATGCATTCGCGTTGCCGCCCGCGATGCTCAAGCTGTTCGCGGGCCGCGAGCTCCCGCCGATGAGCGAGAACTGCCTTGTACTGAACGTGTGGACCCCCGCCGTCAACGACGGACGCAAGCGCCCCGTCATGTTCTGGTGCCATGGCGGCGCGTTCATTTCGGGCTCCGGCGATTCGCCGTGGTACGACGGGACCAACCTCTGCCGCAAGGGCGACGTCGTTGTCGTGACGATCAACCATCGGCTGGGAGCCTTCGGCTATCTGCACCTGGGCGAGTTCGGCGGCGAGGGATTTGGAGCCTCAGGAAATGCCGGAATGCTCGATATCGTCGCGGCGCTCGAATGGGTCCGCGACAATATCGCGGCCTTCGGCGGCGACGCGGGCAACGTGACAATCTTCGGTGAGTCCGGCGGTGGCGCGAAGGTCAGCGTGCTGATGGCGATGCCGACGGCGCACGGTCTGTTTCACAAGGCGATCATTCAAAGCGGTCCTGCAGTACAGATGGCCAGCCGCGACGACGCGAGCGAGACCGCGCGCCAACTGGTGGCGGAGTTAAACCTCAGTCCCGGCAACGTGAGCGAGTTGCGCAAGGTGCCCGCGGTGAAGCTCGCACAGGCGCAGGCCGCGGTCCTGAAAAAAGTCAGCATGATGTCCTTCGCCAATCGGCGGCGCGTCGGTTTCAATCCCGTGGTCGACGGAAAATATTTGCCCGGCGGTCCCTTCGCGCCGACTGCCCCGGCAATTTCCGCGAACGTGCCGCTGATGATCGGCACGAATAAAGATGAGATGACGCTGTTCTTCGCATTCGCGCCGTGGCTCGACGGACTGGACGAGGCCGCGATGCGCAAGCGCGTGCAGATGTTCGTCGGCGATCAGGCCGACAACATCATCGAGGCTTACCGGCGCGCGCGACCCAACGATTCGCTGCGCGACTTGGTGCTGGCGATCGCGACCGACCACGCGATGCGAATGCCGTCGCTCGTCACCGCGGACCGCAAGGTCGCGCAGCACGCCGCGCCCGTGTTCGTCTACATGTTCACCTGGGAGACTCCCGTGCTGGACGGCAGGCTCAAATCGCCGCATGCGCTCGAGATTCCGTTTGTCTTCGACACCGTGCACACCTCGGGGTTGACGGGAGATTCGCCGACGCGATTCGCGCTCGCCGACAAGATGAGCCGCACCTGGCTCGCGTTCGCGCGCGCCGGAAATCCGAATCATGAGGGCATTCCGAACTGGCCGCAATATTCAACCGAGCAGCGTCCGACGATGATGTTCGACAATCAATGTCGCGTCGAAAACGATCCCTATCGAGCGGAACGGCTGGCTTGGGAGGCGCACTAGGCGGCGGGTCACTCGTGCTTCGGATGGGCCTTGAAGAACGTCCAGATCGTGCTGGTCGCGTCGAGGAGGTTGGTCGAGTTGCCGAAAATATGAGGCAGAGCGACTTGAGCGCCGGGCCAGACGTGGCCCTGTCCCTCGACCGTCACATACTCGAACTCGCCGTGCGCGCACTTATTCCACAGCACGTCGTGGAGGCCGCCGGAGTCTCGCACGGTGCGAGGTTCGCCGGTACATCCGAGTGCATCGCGCCATCCGCTGAGCGTGTCCTCGACCGGCGCATGGTTCTGAGCGTTGCCCCATGGCGACGTTGCGCTTCCGCCGGCGAGCGGATTCAGCGGATCGGCGGTCCCGATGATGAACAGCGTCGGCATCGCTCCTGTGAGCTTCAGCGGCTTGCTCCACAGCTCGCCCGAGACCGGCGCGATCGCGGCGATGCGCGAGGTCAGCTCCGCACCGAGCACCCAGCTTATCGAGCCGCCGTTGGAAAATCCCGTGACGTAAACGCGTGCTGGATCCGCACCGTAGTTGCTCTCTAGGAGATCGATTAGCGCCGCGATGAACCCAACGTCGTCAACTTGCTTGCCTGCGCCACCACCGTTTCCTGAGCTCCAATTCCACTGCCGCGGATTCGTGCGAAAATTCGGCGGCTGATCCGGCGACTGGGGTGTCGCGTCGGGAAACACCGCAAGAAAATTCTCGCGATCGGCGAGGGCGTCCCATCCGGTCTGATTCTCGACGCGCGCGCCGCTGCCTCCCCTTCCGTGGAGCATGATCACAACGGGAGTTTTTCGATGCGGGTCGAAGCCGGACGGAACGTGAACGATGAAACTCCGCGCCATCCCACCGAATTGAAGCATCTCCTCGTGATCTCCCGGCGCTGCCGGTGCGTTCTCAGCCGCCGATACATGCAGGGCGGGCACAAGGAGCAGCATTGCCACGAAGATCACGGCGCCAGGGGCCGCGCTGAATAGCCGTCTACTCACTCAATTCCTTGAGGAGCGCCTTAGCGTCCTTAAGATCAGCCGTGTCGAAACCTTCGGTGAACCAGTTGTAGATGTCGTCGAGCATCGCACGCGCTTCATCGCGGCGGTCGGTACTCATCAGCATTCGCGCGAGCGAGGTCGTCGCGCGCAGTTCGAGCGATTTCGCCCCCTGCTGTCGGGCCTTCTTGATCGCGTGCTCGACCGACGCTCTCGCCAGAGCCGGATCGGAAGGACTCTGACCGAGGAGCAACTCGCCGCGAAGACGATTAATTTCCGCTTCCCAGAAACATTCGCCGCTGCGACGGACCAGGTCCAGGGCGTCGCCGATCGCCTTCAAACCATGCTCGATGCGTCCGGCTCTCAGGCACGCGTCGGCGAGAGTCGCGAGACTGAGCGTAAGCCACAACTCCTCTCGGTTGGCCGAAAGTGCATCGGTTTCTTCGCGTATCTGCCCCACTCCCTCCTCCGCTCTTCCAAGCTCGGTTAAGGCCCACCCTTTGACAACTCGCGCATGGCGCAGAACGTAGAGGAACCCCACGTCCTCCGCTGTGTTTATCGCGGCCCCGGCGATTTCCAGCGCAAGCTTCGGTTCCAGCATCATGCGATGAACCAGTGCCTTCAAGTACAAGGCGAAAGCTGCCGACATGGCGTCTCCAAGTTCCTTCGCAAGTGAAACGGCCCGCTCCGCGCATCGCCGCGCCGCATCGGGACGACCGCGCAGCCATGACAGCTGCGCGTCCCATGCATAACCGCACACGGCCGGATGATGAGCGGTGTAGAGGGGGACGGCAGCCGAACGAAGCTTCGACTCGAACAGCTTGAGCCCCCGCTCGACATGGCGTTGCGAGGCCTCCAGTTCACCTGCGGAAAGCGCCACCGACCAGTCATGATGGATCGCCTCGAGAAGGAAAACCGGATCGGGGTGGCGATCGACGAAATCCCAGATCGGCTTCTGCCGTTCGCGGGCTCCGCTCAAGTTGCCGCCGACGTAGAGCAGTCCAAACAATCCAACCAGTAGCGCGAACTGCTGCTCGGGTGTGGCTCCTGTCTCAGCAAGCTGCTCGGCGCGAAGATAGGCCCTCTCGGTTTCCGGCGCCGCCCACCCTTTGGTGGCCATCAGCGCGGGACCAAGGCTGGTTTGGAGCACGAATTCGCGCCGGTCCCGCTCGGGGCTGGATGGCGTGCGTTCAAGTAATTCCAAGGCGGCGGCGAGGTTCCGCATCGCCTCGCCGTACGCCAGTCGCCGAACGGCCCGGAGACCTGCGCTTTCGAGATAGTCGAGTGCCTTCGCGGAATTTCCGCTGCGGCTGTAATGATGGGCCAGTTCGTCGAGGTGGTCGTCGATTGAATTTGTGTAGAGACTCTCGAGAGCCGCACCGATTCGTCCATGAAGTTGTCTGCGCCGTTCCATCAGTACCGAGTTGTACGAGACCTCCTGGGTCAAGGCGTGCTTGAAAGTGTATTCTGAATCGCCGATGGCCGGCTGCTCGTAGATGAACTCGCCGAGTTGGAGGTCATCGAGCAGGCGCCTCGTCTCATCATCCGGAACGGAGACCACCGCACGAATCAGCGACAGCGGAAACTCGCGGCCAATTACTGCCAGCGTCTGTAACAGGTCTTTGGCATCCTGCGGCAATCGGTCGATGCGCGCCGCAAGGATCGCCTGCACGGTCGGCGGAATCTTCAACTCCGCCAACGACCGGGTGAGCTTTACCGCCCCGCCGTCACGCACTAGCGCGTTCTCGTCGAACAGGACCTGCACCGTCTCTTCCATGAAGAACGGATTGCCCTCGGTCTTCTCGACAATCAGCCGCTTGAGCGGCGCGAGTTCGACGCTGTTGCCGACCAGGGCCGAGAGCATCTCGTCGGCACTCTCTTTTCCCAGCGGGTCCAGGCGCAACTGAATGTAGTAGGTCTTGCTGTTCCACTGATGCGAATACTCGGGGCGATAATTGACCAGCAGCAGGACCTTGGCGGTGCCGATTGAGTCCGCGAGCAGATTCAGAAATGCCTGCGTCTCCTCGTCGATCCAGTGCAGGTCTTCGAAGATCACGATCAGCGGCTGATTGAGCGACTCGCGCAGCAGCAATCGTTTGATCGCGTCCAGCGTGCGCCGCTTGCGAACCTGCGGATCCATTTGCGCCAGGGGGTCCTTCTTTTGCACTTCATGCAAATATTCGTCGAGACGATCAAGTGCTTGCTCCCAATGCGGAAAGTGCTCGGCGCCCTCGGAGATTCCCAACAAGGAGAACAGGTACGGAATCGTGTCTTCCAGCGAGCGATCGAGCGTCAGGACTTTGCCGTTGACCTTTTCGCGACGCATGCGCTCGTCATCGCTACCGGCGATTTTGAAGTAACCGTGCAACAAATCGATCACCGGCAGGAATGCCGACGCCTTGCCGTGGGAGACCGAAAACGTTTCGAGCACCATCCAGCCCGATTGCGCGACCGCCTTGAACTCGAAATAGAGGCGCGACTTGCCGACTCCAGCCTCAGCCATCGCCGCCACAATCTGGCCGCGTCCAGCCTTGGCCTGCTCGGCCGCACGCTTGAGCGCGTCGATCTCGGCCTGCCGCCCCACGAACTTCGACAAACCGCGACCCGCCGAGCGTTGCAGTCGCGTGCGCAGCGGCCCCAGCCCCGTCACTTCGTAAACGTTGACCAGTTCGCTGACGCCTTTGACCCTGGTCGGCCCGAGCGGTTTGAGCGCGAAATATCCTTCGACCAGCCTGCGCGTCTGCTCGCTGATAGCGATCGAGCCGGTCGGCGCTAGCGCCTGCATCCGCGAGGCGAGATTGGTCGTGTGCCCGATGGGCGTGTATTCAGTGTGTCCGGCGCCGGTCGCGATCGAACGCACCACGACCTCTCCGGTGTTCACACCGACGCGCGCTTCGATCGGCAGGTTGCCGGACTCGCGCAATTTTGCCGAGTAGCGTTTCAGCTCTTCCTGCATTCTCAACGCCGCGTACAGTGCGCGCTGCGGATGGTCTTCGTGCGCGACGGGCGCGCCGAACAGCGCGAAGATGCCATCGCCGGTGGATTGCACGATGTAGCCGTCGTAGCGGCGAACCGCGTCGATCATCAGCTTGAGCGCTGGATCGATAATCGCGCGCGCCTCTTCAGGATCGAGATCCTGCTCAAGCTCAGTCGATCCCTTGATGTCGGCGAACAGTGCGGTGACCGTCTTGCGCTCGCCGTCGGCGGCGAGTGCTTCAAGCGGGGCGTCCGCGGCTAATCGAATCGGCGCAGCATCGGGCTGGATTCGGGCCGTCGATGCGCGCACGACGGCAGCCAGCGCAGTGCCGCAATCTCCGCAGAACTTCTTCTCGGGCGGATTTTCCGCGCCGCACTGGGCACATCGATTTGCCAGCGCGGCGCCGCAGTCTCCGCAAAACCGCTTGCCCGCCGGATTTTCCGCTCCGCACTTCTCGCAGCGCATCGTCTCTCGTTGCGTTAAATCGAACGTCATCCCTCAGTTGTGATTATAGCCACCGGCCTCATTTTCGGTGAGCGGGTGCGAGATGGGATGCTTTTCCAAGATGGCCAGCGAACGGCGAATGTCTTCCAGCAGCAGGTCGCCCAGATCGCGGCTGACGCCGTGGCGGACCAGCACTCGCTGGATTACGAGATCCTCCCGCTTCGGCGGCATTGAGTAGGCCGGCACTTGCCATCCGCGCGCGCGCAGCCGATCGGAAAGATCGTAGAGCGTGAAGCCGTAGTCCTTGCCCTCCTTGAGCACCCAGCAGACGGCGGGCAGTCCGCCGTGGCCGTCGTGGATGACGCGGAACGGTCCCATCTTGCCGATCTCGGCCGCGATGTGTTGGGCGGTGTGATAACAGGCGTTCTGGATTTTCCGGTAGCCTTCGAAACCCAGCCGCAGAAAATTGTAGTACTGGCAGACGATTTGGCCGGCCGGTCGCGAAAAGTTCAGCGCGAAGGTCGGCATGTCGCCGCCCAGGTAGTTGACGTGGAAAATCAAATCCTCCGGCAGGTCCACATGGTCGCGCCATACCACCCAGCCGACACCGAGCGGCGCCAGGCCGAACTTATGTCCCGACGTATTGATCGACTTGACTCGCGGCAGGCGGAAATCCCACGCGAGGTCGGGCTCGCAAAACGGCGCGAGAAAACCGCCGCTGGCCGCATCTACGTGAATTGGAATGTCGAGTCCGGCGCTCTTCTCGAGATTGTCGAGCGCCCGCGCGATAGCCTGAACCGGCTCATACTGACAGCAGGTCGTCACGCCGAGCGTCGGGACAACCATGATTGTGTTCTCGTCGCATCGCGCGAGCGCCTGTTCCGGACCCATCAGAAACCGATCACCTTCGACTGGAACCTCACGTACTTCGACATCGAAATACTGGCCGAACTTGTGCCAGCATACTTGCACCGGCCCGCAAACCAGGTTCGGCCGGTCAGTGGGCTTGCCCTGCGCCCGCCTACTGGCTCTCCAGCGCCATTTCGCCGCCAGGCCGCCGAGCATCGCCGCTTCGCTGGAACCAGTGGTGGAGCATCCGATGGTGTTTGCACCGGCGGGGGAATTCCACAGATCGGCCAGGATATGAACGCATCGCGCCTCGATCTCGGCGGTTTGCGGATACTCGTCCTTGTCGATCATGTTCTTGTCGATGCACTCGGCCATCAGGGTCAGCGCCTCGGGTTCCATCCACGTGGTGCAAAAGGTCGCGAGGTTTTGCCGCGAGTTGCCATCGAGCAGCAGCTCGTCGTGGATGAGCGCGTAAGCGGTTCGCGGCGAACGCTCGTCGCGGGGAATCTTGTTCTTTGGAACCGACAGAGAAAGATCGGTGGAAGCGTAGATGACGTCCAACATCTTTCGGTTGGCGTCATGTTTTTTGTGAAGTGACATCCTCGTTCCTCCGGAGCTGGCTTAAATCAGGACGCGAACGAGTCTAGCTACTGGCCGGTGACCTGCGCGAGTGCGCTATAGCCGCTCCAAATAATTTCGATGCCGATACAAAACAGGATGAAGGCCGACAGCCGCACTACGACGTTGGTGCCCTGCTCGCCGAGCGCGCCGACGGTGCCTTCGGCGAATCGGTAGCATACGTAGATGGTCGCTGCGATTGCGACGATACCGGCGACGGCCGCGCCGCCGAGCACCGCCAGCCGCGACAAGGACTCTACCCTGGGCCGCTGGCTGCCGAGCGTGATTGCTACCGCAATCGATCCCGGGCCCACGGTGATCGGCATCGTGAGCGGATAAAACGGGTCGGTCGGTGTGGTTGGCTTATGTTCGGTTCGGTCGTCGGTAAAGTCATCGTTCGCCTGGAGAAGGCTCCATCCAGTGGCCGAAACGACGAGTCCGCCGGCAACACGCACGATGGGCAAGGTGATGCCGAAGAACTCAAGCACATAGGAGCCGATGAGCAGCGAGCCGAGCAGCAGGAAGAAGCAGTTGATCGTCACCCGCAGCGCGAGCGCATTGCGTTCCTTGTCGGTGCAGTGGCGAGTCAGGCCAAGAAAAATCGGCGCGCCGCCGATAGGGTTTACGATTGGGAACAACCCCGCGTAAACGAGCAAAAAAGCATTGGCAATGTCGTAACCTGAGACCATGCCGCACCAGTCCTTGCAGTATCACATCGGTCGCTTCTATCGCACGACGATGACCGTTACCGGGAATGGCGCAGACAATCTACACTGTCGGCAATGCGACCCTCGCCGACATTGGAGGCATCATTGCAATGAGACTGCTCTACGTTGATATCGATACTATCCGCGCCGACCATCTCGGCTGCTACGGCTACCGTCGCAACACCAGCCCGGCTATCGACGCGATTGCGCGCGAAGCGATCCGCTTCGAGTCGGTGTACGCCTCGGACACGCCATGCGGTCCCTCGCGCAGCGCACTAATCTCGGGCCGCTTCGGGATTCATAACGGCGTGGTCGGTCATGGCGGCACCGGGGCCGATCCATTTCTCGAAGGCGCCGCGCGCGGATTCCAGTCGCGCGGGGCGGCGACCAGTTGGGCGCGCCGGATGCGATCGATCGGAATGCATACGGCGACCATCAGCACGTTCGGCGAGCGTCATTCCGCTTATCATTGGGATGCCGGCTTCAACGAGGTTATCAATCTGGGCACGATGGGGTTCGAAACGGCCGATCAGGTTGCTCCCCTCGCGCTGGACTGGCTCGCTCGCAACGGCGCGCGCGACAACTGGTTCCTGCACGTCCATCTGTGGGATCCGCACACGCCCTATCGCACGCCTGACTCGTACGGTGAGCCGTTCGCGAATGATCCCGCGCCCGATTGGATCACCGAGGAGATCCGCGCGCACCATTGGACGATGCCGGGGCCGCATTCCGCGCAGGAGATGGTCGGGTTCAAGCCCGGCGAACATGGCGTGTCCGAGCGGTTTACGCGACAGCCTCAGCAGGTGACCTCGATGGCCGAGATTCGGCGGATGTTCGACGGTTATGACGTGGGCGTCCGCTATGCCGACGATCATATCGGCCGATTCATGAACAAGCTCGCAGAAATTCGAGTGCTCGATGAAACCGCGGTGATGATCTCGGGCGATCACGGCGAGACTTTGGGCGAACTGGGCATCTATTGCGATCATCACACGGCCGACGAATGCGTCACGCACTTGCCGATGGTGCTGAAGTGGCCGGGACTCGATGGCGGTCGCGTTGACCACCGCCTGCACTACCAGATTGATGTGGCGGCGACCGTCCTCCAGCTTCTCGGCGCGCGGGTTCCCTCCAACTGGGACGGCGCGGGGTTCGCGGACGCGCTCCGTAAAGGCGTCGAGGCGGGCCGCGAGTATCTGGTCGTCTCGCAGGGCGCGTGGACCGCGCAGCGCGCAGTGCGCTTCGGCGACTACATCTGCATCCGCACCTACCACGACGGCTATCACGGTGTGCCCGAGATCATGCTGTTCGATCTCAACCGCGATCCGCATGAGACTCGCGATCTCGCACAGGAGCAGCCGGAGCTTACGACGCGCGCCCTCGCGAAGCTCGAGGATTGGTATGGGCGACAGATGATGCGATCGACGACGGGCATCGATCCGCTATGGACGGTGCTGCGCGAGGGCGGTCCGTGGCACGTGCGCGGCCACCTCAAGGAATACCTGGAGCGGCTGCGGGAAACCGGTCGTGGCGACTGGGCAGATCGCATCGCAGCGGATCACGCCGACGACCTGCGATTCTAAATGGCCCAAAAGCGCAAGCCGATCATTCCCCAGTAGGCCAGGAAGACCGTCCAGCCGAGGCACGCGAACGCTACCGCTATCGAATGAAGCCGGGCCGCGCGGTTCATCGGGTATCTGAACGAGCGAAGCGCCAGCAGGAATCCGGCGGTCGAAAGGATCGCGTAGAGGATTGTCAGCAAACAGATGCTGATTGCAAACGGGCTGGGAGTCGCAAGTGCGAACGTCGATCCGCCGCCGTGTATCCACAGCACGATGGCGGCGAGAAAAGTGAGCGATGCGAGCAAGGGGACGACGCGTAGCGCCAGATATTTCACGCCCTTCATTCGTCCAAACATCTTGCGCGGAATCCACACCAGCGCGAATAGGATCGATGTCGCCATCGTCAGCACCGCACCAACCAGCAAGATGAGCCGCGTCGCGGGCCAGACTGGGCTTACCTTGCGGAAGCAAGCCAGCTCGCCGCATCCGTAGCCGTTGCCGTCGCTGTCAGCGCAATACACGCCGTCGGCGCCCGATTCCTTTTCGGTGCGAAACTGATTGTGGCCGAGATAGATTAGTTCCTCCGGAGGACCCGGTATCAGCCCCCGGCGGTAGAGCTTGTCGTGATCGATGTAGGTCCAACCTTCGAGCAGGATCTCGTCGAGAAACTTGAACTTCTCGTTGCGCGGCGACGCAAACTGGTAGAAGCCGGCCGCCGCACGGACATCCGCGTCGAGCGGCACGGCAGCCGGCTTGGGCGGAACCTTAACCGTGCGCGTGATGTAGGCGAAGATCAGGCTTTCAATCTGGCTCAGCGCCGGGCTGCTCGCGTTGATCGAGATGAAATAGCCGAGCCCCTGCTCCGGCATGTACGCGTACGCCGAAAGGAAGCCGTCGAGGCCGCCGTTGTGGCCGTGCGTCTTGATCGGATGCGCGACCGTTACGTAGTTGCCGAGCCCGTATCCGTCTTTGAAGCCTGCGCGCGCCGCCAGCCCGGTCTCCGGCGTCTCCATCCGCGCGATTGATTCCGGGCTTACTATCCTCACGCCGTCGAGCGTACCGCGGTTGAGCATCGAGCGGACGAAGCGCGCCATCTCGTTCGGTGACGCCTTCATCTCGCCGGCCGGGCGCAACAGGATCGGACAGTACGGCACCGGCAGCGGCGGGTTCCCGCGATAGCCCTGCGCGAGCGCGGCTTTAACGTCGGGAGTAAGGCGCATATCGGAATGCGTCATGGCGAGGGGGCGCAGGATGTTATCCGCGATGTAGTCCTCGCACGGCTTCCCGGTGAGCTTCTCGATGATGTAGCCGGCGACCCCATAGCCCGGATTCGAATAGGATTGGAGCGTACCGGGACGCCATCGCGCGACCTGCGGCTCGGGAAACCTCGCGAAGGTCTCCAACAGCGGCACCTGAGGGCCGCCGCTCATGTCATAGGTCTCCGCGGGCGGCATGTCGTCGAAGCCGGCGGTATGCTCGAGCAGGTTGACGATTCGTACAGGATCGGTCGCGTCCCATCGATTGACGATTTTCACTTCGGGCGCGATATCGGCAACCTTCGCATGGAGGTCAACCTTGCCCTGCTCACTCAACTGCAGAAGCGACAGCGCAACGAAACCTTTTGTGATAGATCCGATGCGGAACATCGTGTCCGCGGTGACATCGCGATTCGCCGCCAGATCGGCCTTGCCAACGCCGCCCGCAAAAACGACGCTGTCCTTTGTGACTAAAGCGAAGCCGCACCCAGGCGTGTGAGTACGCGTGAGGACGTCCGCGATCGCGGCCTTTAGCTGCTCGATCGTCTGCGGCTTGGGCTCGGATGGCTTCGCCGGGCGCGCGCATCCGCTTGTACCTGCGATGATCATCGCGATTGCGAGCATCGTGGCCGACGCCCGCAAGCTTCGCTTCATGCGCATGCGGAATCTCCTAGCATTTGTTTGAGCCGCCGTGCGACGGTTGAAGGCGGGCGGTGTCTGCCATCCCAGCAATTGCAGACGCGATCGGAGCATATTAGGGTCTTAAGAAATCGTGCCGCCGCGCCAGTGCGGCCTCAATGGAGAACAAAATGGGACGGAAGGTTTACGTCGTAGGTGTTGGGATGACCAAGTTCGAGAAGCCGGGCTCACGGGCCTGGGACTATCCCGACATGGCGAAGGAATCGGGCACGATGGCTCTGCAGGACGCCGGGATCGCCTACGACCAGGTCGAGCAGGCTGTAGTCGGCTACTGCTATGGCGAATCGACTTGCGGCGAGCGCGCACTGTATGGACTCGGCATGACCGGCATCCCGATCTACAACGTCAACAACAACTGCTCGACCGGCTCGACTGCGCTGTTCATGGCCAAGCAATTCATCGAGGGCGGAATCGCCGACTGCACGATGGCGCTCGGCTTCGAGAAGATGGAGAAGGGATCGCTCGGCGCCAAGTACACCGACCGTACGAATCCGATGGACAAGCACGTGATGCTCATGGCCGAGTTGCGCGGCTTTGCGCCGGCGCCGCTGGCGGCGCAGATGTTCGGTAACGCCGGACGCGAGCACATGGATCGCTACGGCACGACCGCGCTGCAATTCGCAAAAATCGGATGGAAGAACCACAAGCACTCGGTGAATAACCCCTACTCGCAATTCCAGGATGAGTACTCGCTCGAAGGAATTCTCAGCGCGCCGATGGTGTATGAGCCGCTCACGAAGCTTCAGTGCTGCCCGACCTCCGACGGCTCCGGCGCGGCAATTCTGGCGAGCGAGGACTTCGTCAGGAAGCATGGCCTCGAGAACAAGGCCGTCGAGATTCTCGGCATGGCGATGGCGACCGATTTCGCCAGCACGTTCTCCGAGCGCAGTTGCATAAAGATGGTGGGCTCTGATCTGTCGAAAGCGGCCGCGCACAAAGTCTACGAGCAAAGCGGTCTAGGCCCCGAGAATGTCGATGTCGTCGAACTCCACGACTGCTTCTCGTGCAACGAGCTGATCACTTACGAGGCGCTGGGGTTGTGCCCCGAGGGTAAGGGCGGTGAGTTTGTCGACGCGGGCGCTAACACTTACGGTGGCAAGGTGGTCGTGAACCCTTCGGGCGGCTTGATCTCGAAGGGCCATCCCCTGGGTGCAACCGGCCTGGCGCAATGCGCGGAACTCAACTGGCAACTGCGCGGCGAAGCGGACAAACGCCAGGTCTCGGGCGCAAAGGTAGCACTGCAGCACAATCTGGGTCTCGGAGGAGCCGCGGTCGTGACGATGTACCGCCGCGCAAGTCTCGTCTGAGTCTCGCGGTCGCGGGCATGGCGCAATTCGATACGAATCTGTTGCTGAAGGCTTTGTCGTTCGCAGCCTACAAACATCGTCATCAGCGCCGGAAAGGTGTCAAGGCGATCCCCTACATCAACCATCCGATCGCGCTTGCCGATCTGCTCGTCCGCACAGCGCACATCAGCGACCCGGAGATAATCGCGACCGCCCTCCTGCACGATACGGTTGAAGACACGAAGACCACACCGAAGGAACTCGCAAGGGAGTTCGGGCCGGTAATTTCACGATTGGTGGCCGAACTCACCGACGACAAGAAGTTGACCTTCGAAGAACGGAAGCGCCGACAGGTGGAACACGCTCCATCGCTTTCGCCGCGCGCGAGAATCGTCAAGCTGGCAGACAAGACCTGCAACCTGAGGGACGTTGTTCAGGATCCTCCGGCCAAATGGACTCTCAAGCGAAAACAGGAATACTTCGACTGGGCAAAAGAAGTAGTCGATAAGATCCGCGGCACCAACGTCGAGTTGGAGAAGGCGTTCGACGAAGCGCTCGCGCAACGTCCGGAAAAGCTAGATCGAAACCGGAAGCGGGCGGCCGATTAGCTGCTCCGTCGTCGGGCATGAGGCCTTCATGTGGCGCTCGAACTCGCGGCGTTCCATCCGAGGCGCCAGGAATCGGTCTCGCCCCCAGTTAGTGAGCATGAAGTAGCGCTCGATCGCATCCTCGCCGCGCGGCGCCACGCCCTGATGGAACAAGTACCGCCAGGTTAACACGTGGCGGGCCTCCTCGGGCTTGACGTTGCGATTCACCTGATCGACGAGCTGACTAGCTAGCGGATGATTCCATCGCGAACATGCGTCCAGCACGAGCGGAAAGGCGCGCTCAAGGGCGAGCGTCTCGACGCCGCCGAGGATGGCCATCATGTCGAGCACCTTCTGCGTGTTGATCGCGGGGTCGGACACCGGCTCGAGAAAGTCGCCGCCGTTGTTGAGCTGCTCCTCGGGCAGCGGCGTCGGAGCTACGCCGCCCATCTCGTAGTAAGCGGCGCCGAAGACCTTGTCGCCGTGGCCGGCCTCTTCCGCCGATTGCTGGTTGAGTGCGACAAAGGCTGCGTCGCGCACCCGGGGCGAAAGATCGGAGGCGATTGCGACGCGCGCCCCCTTGTAGGTCGGATCCTGGCCGGCTTTTCGGTCACCGAGTATGCGCGCAGCAACAGGTAGAATTGCGCCACGCTCATCGCGTTACCTTCGTAGTCGGTACCGATGATCGGGCGCGGATCGATTCCCCGATCGCCAAGGCGTGCAGAGGCGGTGGGCAATTCGGCGAGCATCTTCTGCCGGATAAGGTCGTTCAGCCGCTCGCGTTCGGCGCGGATGTTGTCGTTGGCGAATGACGATTCCATGCTTCCGCTCTGCTCTGCCATCGTGTTTCCTCAGATGCCGGCCAAGTGCCAGCCTAACAGACGTTAGTCAACCTTACCGGAAGCGATGGGAACGAGGCAAGCGAGTTTGCCTCTGACGATCCAGCTTCCGAATCAATCAGTGCGTTGGACATTCTGCCAGCCGTCGCGCGACAATCGCGCGCTATGGCCAACTGGTTCGATTCGGCGCGGTTCGGGATGTTCATCTGCTGGGGACACTGCAGCCAGCGCGGCCTCGAGTTGTCGTGGCCGCTGGTGGGCTGGGACCTGCTGCCGTACAACGTCCCGGTTGAGGAGTACCATTCGACTGCCGCAACCTTCGATCCGGCGCAATTCGATGCGCGCGACTGGGCGCGCTGCGCCAGGCGTACCGGGATGCAGTATGCAGTCTTCACCGCCAAGCATCATGACGGCTTTGCGATGTTTCACACGCGCACGTCGGACTACTCGATCGAGCACACGCCGTTCAAGCGGGACATCGTGCGGGAATACGTCGAGGCGTTTCGCGCCGAGGGCCTGCGCGTCGGACTCTACTTCTCGCTCATCGACTGGCATCATCCCGACTACCCCGCGTTCACCGAGGCCGACAAGCCTTACAAATGGGAAGCGTGGCGGCGTCCCGCGCCTGAGCAATGGAAGCGGTTTGTTGCCGCGATGTTCACGCAGGTGCGCGAACTGCTCACCAACTACGGTCAAATCGATCTCCTCTGGTTCGACGGCGGATGGGAGCGCTCTGCGGAGGAATGGAAGTCGCGCGAGCTGGAGCGGATGATCCGCGAGCTCCAGCCCGCCATCGTCATCAACGACCGGCTGCCCGGATGCGTCGGCTACGCGAGCCCGGAGCAGGCAGTGCCGGCGCGCCCGCCGGCGGGGATTTGGGAGACCTGCCTGACGATGAACGAGAGCTGGGGCCACAATCCGCGCGACCGCTTCTACAAATCCGCGCGATTCCTAGTCAACACCCTGCAAGAGGCCGCGTCCAAGGGCGGCAACCTGCTACTCAACGTGTCGCCGATGGCCGACGGCACGATTCCGCGCGAACAAGTCGAGCGGCTCGACACGATAAGCGACTGGATGGCGCGCAACGGCGAGAGTATCGCGGGCGTGCTGCCGGGATTCGAGAGCTGGCAGTTTTACGGACCGTCCACGCGCCGCGCCGTGGCCGCTGGCGCGAGCGAACGGATTTATCTTCACCTGACGACACGTCCGTACGAAACGGTCACGGTGCGCGACGTCAGGGTCAAGCAAATCAGAGCTGTACGGGTACTGGGCAGCGGAGATGAACTGCGGTTCTGGCCCCGAATCGCCGCGGGCCAGATGTTCCTGAACCCGGACCCGACCGGAGCGCTGGTGATCGAGACGCCCGAGAGTGCGCTCGACCCGATCGCGACGGTGATCGCGATCGATTTCAAAAGCTGATGGGCGTAATCGCGGCAGAGGCGAATGCGGTGGAAGAGATACGACTTAAGAAAATTGCGGATCGGCTGTTGAGCGCCGAGCAAACCCGCAAGGCGATCGATCCACCGGCGGCGGAGATGCAACTCTCAGCCGCTGACGCCTATCGGATTCAGATGATCAACGTCGAGCACGCCATCGCAGCGGGACGCCGGGTCGTCGGCCGTAAGGTGGGCCTGACGAGTCTCGCGATGCAGAAAATGATAGGCGTCAACGAACCCGATTTTGGCCATCTGTTCGATGACATGATCCTGGCGAGCGACGAGAAGTGTGAGGTCAACTCGCTTTTGATCCCGCGCGTTGAGCCTGAGATCGCGTTCGTTCTCTCGCGCGAGCTGCGCGGGCCGGGAATTACGCGCGACGATGCGATTGCCGCAACTGCTTATGTGACGCCAGCGATCGAGATAATCGACACGCGGATTCGCGATTGGAAGATCGCGCTCGCGGACACGATTGCCGATAACGCGTCGTCGGCTCGGGTCGTGCTCGGCAAGCTGAAAACCTTAGCGACGGCCCACGACCTCGCGAGCATCGCGATGACGCTTGAAAAGAACGGGTCCAAAGTCGAGCAAGGCGTCGGCGCCGCGGTGATGGGGCATCCCGCTGAGCCGGTCGCATGGCTCGCCAACAAGCTCGCGGAGTTTGGACAAACCGTAGCCGCCGGCAGTATCGTCATGCCCGGTGCGTTGTGCCGCGCAATTGACGTGGCCGCCGGCGATTCGATCACGGCGCGGTTTGGCCCGCTGGGTAAGGTTAGTGTGAGGTTCGTTTGATGGAATCAACACCGAAAGGCAAGCAGCGAGCGCGATGCGCCATCGTTGGCTCCGGCAACATCGGAACCGATCTGATGGTCAAGTTGATCCGCAGCGAGACGCTCGAACTGGTCGCCATTGCGGGAATCGATCCGGCGTCGGCGGGGCTCGCGCGAGCGCGCGATGCCGGAATTCGCGTTTTCGAAAATGGAATCGACGGCATTCTGACCATGTCGCCGAAGCCCGAAATCGTCTTCGATGCCACCAGCGCGCACTCTCATCTTGTACACGCGCCACGCCTGCGCGAAGCGGGGATGATCGCAATCGATCTCACGCCCGCCGCGGTGGGTGACTACGTCGTTCCTGCCGTTAATATCGACGAGCGACGCGGCGCGAGAAATCTGAATCTCGTCACGTGCGGAGGACAAGCGACGATTCCGATCGTCGCGGCGGTTAATCGCGTCGCGCCGGTTGAATATGCGGAAATCGTTGCGACGATTGCGTCGGCGAGCGCTGGTCCCGGCACCCGGCAGAATATCGACGAGTTCACGCAGACCACCGCGCGCGGGCTCGAGCGATTGGGCGGTGCGCGGCGCGGCAAGGCGATCATCGTGCTCAATCCCGCCGATCCGCCGATCATGATGCGCGACACGATATACGTACGCTTCGAGGCGGGTGCTTCTCACGAAGAGATCGCCGCGTCCATCAAGCGGATGGTGCGCGAGATCCAGCAATACGTTCCAGGCTACAGATTGCGCACGGAGCCGCTGTTCGACGCCGACCAGGTGACGGTGATGCTCGAGGTCGAAGGCGCCGGCGACTTCCTGCCGCGATATTCGGGCAACCTCGACATCATGACTGCTGCTGCCGTGCGCGTCGGCGAGGAAGCGGCGCGGCATCTGCTCGCTGCGCAGGAGGCGCGATGAAGAAACAACTCAGAATCTGCGACGTGTCGTTGCGCGACGGATCGCACGTCGTGCGCCATCAGTTCACCACGGAACAGGTCGCGTCAATCGCAAGCGGACTCGACGCGGCCGGCGTTCACATGGTCGAAGTTTCCCACGGCGACGGCTTGGGCGGTTCGTCGCTGCAATATGGCTTGTCGCTGGTCGACGAACTCGACCTAATCCGCACCGCGCGCTCCGTTCTCTCACACGCCAAGCTCGCAGTTCTTTTGCTGCCGGGAATCGGTACGCGCGACGACCTTAAGACTGCGCGCGAACTCGGCGCCGAAGTGGTTCGTGTCGCGACTCATTGCACCGAGGCGGACGTCTCCGAACAGCATATCCGGCGCGCTCGCGAGCTCGGCATGGAAGTGGCCGGATTCCTGATGATGGCGCACATGATTCCGCCGAAAGATCTCGCAGCGCAAGCGCGCCTGATGGAATCGTACGGCGCGCACGCAGTTTACGTCACCGACTCGGCGGGTGCGCTGACGATGGACGCGACTCGCGATCGCGTGAGGGCGCTGCGCGACGCACTCCGCTGCGGCATCGGATTTCATGGGCATAACAACCTTTCGCTCGCGGTCGCCAACACTCTTATCGCGATCGAGGAAGGCGCGACCTGGATAGACTCTGCCGTTCGCGGCTTCGGCGCCGGCGCTGGCAATACTGCGACTGAGGTGCTGGCGGCGGTGCTTGACAAGCTCGGGCTGAATCCCGGCCTCGACGTTCTCAAGCTAATGGACGTCGCCGAAGAACTCGTGCCTCCGGTCATGCAGAAGCCCGCGACTATCGATCGCGCGGCGCTGACCCTCGGCTACTGCGGGGTCTATTCCAGCTTCCTGCGGCATGCTGAGCGCGCCGCGGAAAAATTCGGAGTC
This sequence comes from uncultured delta proteobacterium, assembly GCA_963711565.1. GTDB lineage: Bacteria > Desulfobacterota > Binatia > Binatales > Binataceae > Binatus. Next base: position 1,612,931 of record CAVQEQ010000004.1, read on the forward strand.
GACGCGCGCGAGATTCTGATGGAGGTGGGCCGGCGCAAAGCAGTCGGCGGGCAGGAAGATATGATCATCGAGGTCGCGCTCGAGCTCGCGCAGACAATGGAAAATTCTCAGCGTGAACCGGCCGGGAAACCTTAGTCTGATCGGACGATTCATCGCGGCTGCTCCGTCGCGATGATCCAGCCCGAGGATTCCATGACCGCCGGCGCCACTCCGATTCCCGAAGGCAAGTACGCTGTAACTGACGGCGGGCTATCGCTCCATTATCACGAAGCCGGAAGCGGCGAGCCGATCGTGTTCCTTCACGGCAGCGGACCCGGCGCGAGTGGCTATAGCAACTTCAAGGGTAACTATCCGGTATTCGCGGCCAGTGGCTATCGAGCGATCGTGCCGGATTTGCCGGGCTTTGGCCTCTCGTCGAAGCCGGACACTAACTACGTATTGGATTTCTTCGTCGAAGCCCTATACGGGCTGATCGACAAGCTAAGCATCGAGCGATGCACGCTGCTCGGCAACTCCTTGGGTGGTGCTATCGCGCTGAAGTACACGTTGGATCATCCGAAAATCGTGAGCCGGCTGATTCTGATGGCGCCCGGCGGACTCGAGGAGCTTCCCGCCTACCTGCAGATGGAAGGCATTCGGAAAATGATCGAAGTCTTCTCGGCGGGCCCGATGGACACCGAATCGATGCGCCGTCTGCTGACGCTGCAACTGCACGATCCCTCGCACATCACAGCGGAGTTGCTCGCCGAACGCGTCGGCGTATGCGCGACGCAGCCGCGCACGGTGCTATCGACGATGCGCGTGCCGAACATGGCCGAGCGCCTCGGCGAAATCCGCTGCCCGGTGCTCGGCTTCTGGGGGATCAACGATCGTTTCAATCCTGTCGGCGGCGCGACGAAGATTCTTCGAGCGATGCCCGCAAGCGCGCTTCGTGATGCTGAACCGATGCGGCCACTGGGTGATGGTCGAGCATCGCGACTTGTTCAATCGAACCTGCCTCGACTTCCTCCGCAACGGGTAGCGTCAGCGCATCGGCCCAACACCTGCTCGCCGAAATCCTTTCATCGCGAAGGATCGATCATGAGGTCTCTCCGCAATTTGTCGCTTCAATCGGGAAAGCGGACCCTCACCGACGCGCTGTCGGGAATCGCCTGGCACGCCAGTATCCAATTCTGCTTCAGGTCGTTCTTGTCCAACACCTGATTGTGGCGCAAATGGACCTCGCCAACTTCGAGCGTGCACATGCACGACCCGCACGCGCCACTCTGACATGAATGCGGCGCCTTCAGTCCGGCGCGCAGCATTGCATCGAGGATAGGTTCGCGGCGCGAGCAAGTCAGGTCGTGATGCACTCCGTCGAGTTCCACCTCGAGCTGAACCTGGCCATTCGCGCCCGCATCGAGAACAGGCTCCGCATCTTCTTCGTCGGGGAGTGAGACGAACCGCTCGACGTGAATTCGTGCCGGCGCGACGTTGAGCCCGCGCAGTGCATCGAGCGCGCACTCCATGAAGGCCTCGGGACCACATACGTAACAGTCCGCGTGGATCCAGGTTCGCGACAGTTCCGCGAGCCGCGCGATCGATGGCAGTCCGTGAACGGCATCGAGCAGGTGAATCACCTGGAGGCGAGTCGGATGCTCCTTTGTCAGCGCGTTCAGCTGGTCGCGGTAAATCACCGAATCCTCGTCCCGGTTCGCATATATAAGGTAGAGGCGCCCGCGACCCGCGATGAGCGCGGACCTGATAATCGAAAAAATCGGCGTGATGCCGCTGCCGCCCGCGAAGAGCAGGAAATCGCCGTCAATCGAGTGCGGGGTGAAGTGGCCGGCGGGCGGTTTAACCTCAATCGCATCACTTGCTTTGATTCGGTCGCAAATCCAGTTGGACACGCCGCCTTGCGGGACGCGCTTGACCGTAACGCGCGGCGGCTCATCGACGAACGGACAGCTCGCGAGCGAGTAGCATCGCAGCAGATGGCGCCCGTTATGCGCGATGCGCAGAGTCAGAAACTGTCCGGGCCGGTAGCGAAACGCCTCCGCGTGCTCAGGCGGAATTTCGAAGACGATCGACTTCGCGTCGGCGGTCTCGTCGATCACCTCGCGAACGCGCAGGGAGTAGTAAGGCTCCGTCATCTCAGTGCGCGTTGGTGATCCTTAGTTGCGCGCCGCTGATGAAGCGCGACTCGTCGGAAATCAGAAATAGCACCAGGTTCGCGACGTCCTTTGGATCGCAGAAGCGCGAGGTCGGGTCGGCGTCGTAACTGACGGCCGCGGGATCGGGATTGCCCAGCAGCGGCAGCGTCATCGGCGTCAGCACGCCGTCGGGATGGATCGAGTTACAGCGAATGCGGTAGCCGCAACTCTTGCAGTGAACGGCGACGCTGTGAGTGAGCGCCGCGACCGAGCCTTTCGAGCCGCTGTAGGACACCGCAAACGGCAGGCCCTCCGCGGCGACCGACGACATGTTGACGATCGAGCCGCCGCCGCTCGACTTCAACGCGGCGACGCCGTACTTGCAGCCGAGAAAATAGCCGTCGGCGTTGACGCGATGGATCTTCTGCCATTGCTCGAGCGTCGCGTCCTCAATCGATCCCATCACGAGCACGCCGGCGTTGTTGACGAGCCCATCGAGCCGGCCGAAGCGATCGTGCGTCGCGGCCATCACACTCTTCCAGTTGTCGTCGCTCGAGATGTCGTGGCGTAGGAAGATGGCGGCGTCGCCGATTTCTTTTGCGAGTGAGCGGCCGCCGTCCTCGTTGAGGTCGGTGATTACAACACGCGCACCTTCGGCGGCGAGCAGGAGCGCATCCTGTTTGCCGATGCCGCTGGCGGCGCCGGTGACGATCACTACTTTTCCTTGAACACGTCCCATGGCCGTAGCTTCCTGTGATAGATTCTAAACTATCGCTTTAACTTTCAATTCGTTTTGTGTTTTGGATACGGCGGCGGAGCGGCCGGCGCGCCTGCCCGACCAGATGCAATCCGCGAGCGCCAATCCGCTCACGTAGTGATTCGAGGCGATGCCGACTGCGGCACGTCCTGCGGCATAGAGTCCAGGCACGGTGCCGCTGGCGGTCTTTACTGCGCCATCTGTTTCATCGACACACAAGCCGCCGAGGGTGAGTGCGGCGCAAGGAAACACGCGCTTGTCGACCGAGATGTCGAGCGCATAGAACGGCGGCGCTTCGAGCGGATGCAGCAAGTCGCGCGATTTGCCCAACGGATCATCGCCGCTGTGTGCGGCATCGTTGTAGCTCTGCCAGCTTTGACGCATCAACGTCACGTCGGCGCCGATTCGCCGAGCGAGATCCTCGATCGAGCGGCGCGCTTCGCTCCCAAATATGTCAGGACGAGCGCGGGGACGCTTTGAAATCCCCAGAGCCTGCCGGACAGCGCTTCCCGGACTGCATCGCGGCGGATTGTCGAGTCGATCACGAGCCACGCTTTACCGTTGTGGCTCTCGCACATTTCGTAGCCGAGCTTCGCGCCGTAGACTTCCTCGTTGCAGAAGCGCGCGCCGTTGGCGTCGACGATCATGCCGCGGGCCCACGCCAGTGGAGGATTGATGAAGCGCCACGCCGACACGCGTTCCAGCCGAGCGCTCTCTCCGCCGACCGATTGGCCGAGGCGGATGCCGCTGCCGTCGCATCCTGAGGTACCGAGGCGGAAGTTGCGCAGATATTTCGGCGCGTGGCGCGCCACCATTTCGCGATTGAAGATGAAACCGCCGGTGCTGAGAATGACGCCGCCGCGCGCGCGGACAATCAGCCGTCGAGCTTCGGCGAGTTCTATTGCAAGTGCGCGGCGGCGCAGCATGTCGGAGATGCCGGGCGCGGGATAGTACATTCGTTCGGCCCAACGGCTGAGTTGTCGATGGCGCTTTGAGGCGCGGCTGTCGTTGTCGAATTGCCAGAGTTCCGCGCCGAGGACCGCGCCGCTTTTGTTATCGAGAACGAGGCGGCGCACGGAGGATTGGGTCATCACACGCGCGCCGGAGGTTTGCACACTCTTGCGCAACGCGCGAAAGAGCATCGCGCCTGACAGGCCCGCGCCTTTGACGCGATGGCCGCGTGGGGCGGGCGGATATTTGCCGGCGTATTCCTTAACGGTTTCGTTGCCGGAGAAATAAAGATAATAGCCGTCGGCGGGATACGAGGTCTTGCAGGGCGGGACGGTGGAATCGAACTCGACGCCGTGCGCTTCGAGCCATTCGATCATCTCGACGCTGCGGTCGCAGAAGTCGCGCAGCGTCGAGCGCTCGACGGCGTCGCCGACTTCCATGCACAGGTATTCGTACATCGCTTCGGGCGAGTCGTCGTAGCCGGCGGTCTTTTGAAATCGCGTGCCGCCGCCCGCATACACGACGCCGCCGCTCTTGGCGCTCGCGCCGCCGCCGCCAAAGCGGTCGGTGACGATGACGCTGGCGCCCGCGTTTGCAGCCTCGATCGCTGCGCACGCGCCGGCTGCGCCGTAGCCGACGACGAGCACGTCGCACTCATCGTCCCACGCGACGGATTGATCGCCATCGGCGCGGATCGGTGCGCCAATCGGTGTTGCTCCCGAATTGCTCGCGTCGATCGCGGTGTCAGGTCCGATGCTGGACGTGGGTAGCGCCTCTACTCGATTACTATCGGCGAAAATTCGGTTGGTGGACCCAAGTAGCCGCGGCCGGAGGGTGGCTGCGCACCGTTAACGTCTTTGACGCCGTAACGATCGGCGAGTTCGGCTGAGAAGAACGTCTGGCCGGTCAACTCCATCCGCTTCGGATCGTTGTAGAGCGCGTCGATGATGCGGCCGCCGAATTCGGGCGACTCCGCGACTGCGAGCATCGGGCCGTACTTCGACTTGTTCGCGTCGATCGTCATCACCTTCTCGGTCTTCACCAGGCCGAGCCAGACCGAGACGACCGCGACGTTGTACGGTTTGAAGTCGTGCGCCATGTCGTGGGACATCTTGTTAACGCCGGCCTTGGCGGCGCCGTAGGCTGGTCCGTGCACGTAGGCCTTTGCGCCGGGCGAGGACGAGTTGAAGACCACGCCGCCGTTGCGGATTAGCATCGGCGCGGCGAGCCAGGTCGCGACGTAGTTCGAGCGCAGGCCCACGTCTAGCAGCTTCACGAAACCGAGCGGCTTGCTCCAGAACGGTCCCTTCACGGTCAAGCCGTCGGGAATTGCGGTGGCGTTGTTGACGAGGATGTCGAGTCGGCCGGACTCGTTCTCGATTCGCTTGAAGAGCGCGCGCACCTGGTTGTCGTCGCTATGATCGCAGACGACGGCGACGCCGCGGCCACCGCGTTTCGTGACTTCCTCGGCGGTGGCGGAGACAGTTCCGCCGAAGGGATTGTCGCCGGTTTTGGCGCTGCGGCCGGTGACGTAAACAGTCGCGCCGGCGGCGCCCAGAGCGATCGCGATACCCTTACCGACTCCGAGGCTCGCACCGGTTACAAGGGCGACGCGATCTTTCAGCATGTCAAGCTCCTGCGAGATGGTGGGCCGCGATGTAGCCGAACGTCATCGCCGGGCCAAGCGTCGAGCCGCGCCAGGGTAGCTCGGTCCCATCACGGCCGCCGAGGTGTTGCCAGTAGCGTAGAGGCCGGGAATCGGCTGGCCGTCCTCGCGCAGAACGCGCGCGTACTCGTCGGTCAGGAGGCCGCCCTTGGTGCCGATGTCGCCGGCGTCGATGCGCATCGCATAGAAAGGAGGCTTGGCAATGGGCGCGAGACACGGATTGGGTTTGACGTTGACGTTGCCGTAGTAGCGATCGAAGGTGTTGCTGCCTTTTCCGAACTCCTTGTCGTCGCCGCTGGCGGCGTATTCATTCATCCTCGCGACCGTCTCGCGCAATCCCTTCGCATCAACTTCGATCCGCGCGGCGAGAGCGTCGAGGGTGTCGCCCTTGAAATAAACTGTGCCGGCCCACGACGCGGGCAACGATTTGTCGGGACGCACCATGCCGGGCAGCAGCGGGCCACATGGATACTTGCGGCGGAATTCGGCGTCGAAGACGAGCCATGCCGGCATGTTGGCTTTGCTCTTCTCGTTGTCGGCGTACATCGCGTAAACGATTTCGCTGTACGGCGCGGCCTCGTCAACGAAACGGCGGCCGAGCCGATTGACCATCACGCATCCCGGCAGGTTGCGCTCGACGAAGAGCGCGCGCCGCTTTTCGCGGCCCATGATGAAAACCGTCGGCGCCCACCACGCATGATCCATCAGGGCAACTTGCGCACCGACGCCCTGCCCTGCGCGAATCGCGTCGCCGGTGTTCGAGGGCGGAGTGACCGTCCATTCGGCGCGCGTCGGCTTGGGCAGGTACTCGTCGCGCATCGCCTGGTTGTGCTCGAAGCCGCCCGCGGCGAGGATGATCCCGCGTTTCGCCGCGATGCGAATCGTTTTGCCGCTTTGAGTGGCAGTAATTCCCACTACTCGGCGCGCATCGGTGACGAGAGATTCCAGCGCGGTGTTGAGCCACAGCGGAATGTTGCGATCCATCATCGAGCGGCGCAGCGATCCGACCATCGAACTACCCAGCGTGAGGCGGCGGTCGCGCTTGCTGCGAAAGCGCCACGGGATATCGAGCCAGTAGCGCGCCATGCGGCGCATGAAGAGAGTGATCCACCCGCGTTCCTTGCACAGGATGACGTGGGCCTCGCCCGCCGTCATCGTGACACGGCCGGCGATCAGCGTGCCGGGTTGCGGCGGCCGCATGTGCGCAAATTCGCCGCCGAGGAGCGCCGCGTTGAACGACAACGGATCCATCGTGCGGTAACCCGGCTTCGAGCCCGGCAGCGATGGATAGTAGTCGGAGTAGTTGGGCATCGCGCGGTAGCGCAGACAGGTTTTCTCTTCGAGGTATCGAACCATCCGCGGCGCGTGCTCGAGGTAGGCGAGAATGCGCGCCTCGGCGACCATCCCCCGCGTGGCGGCCTTGAGGTAAGCGAGCGCGTCGTCGTGGCTATCGTTGGCTCCCGCGGCGGTCAAGAGATGATTGCATGGCACCCATACGCCGCCGCCGGAGATTGCGCTGGTGCCGCCGTACTGGTCGCTCTTTTCGAGCACCACGACCGACTGGCCGAGATCATGCGCGGCGATTGCGGCGGTCAATCCGCCGGCGCCGGAGCCGACGACGACCACGTCGAACTCGTGATCCCAATGCGCGTCGCTCGCGGGCGCGCCGAGTCGGATTCCACTGCTCATATAAAGAAGTCGGTGTTGCCGAGGCCGAGCAGGACGCCACCGTAGTTGCGGCCGAATTTGTCGGGATTGTTGGCGTAGTGCATCCGCGCCGCGTGGATGTCCACGAAGAACCGCCCGATGGGATTGTCGGTGTAGAGCCCTTGGCCGCCGCAGGAGTGGAACAGGCGATCGATATGCTCGGCGCATCGTCCGGCGACGGCGGCGGATTGATAGCGGTAATGGATGCGGTCGTTGACGTTGAGCGCGTCGCCGCGGCGCAGCGTCGCCATCATCGCTGCGAGGTTTCGATGCAGCGCCAGCTTCATGTCGTCGATCGCGAGCGCGGCGTCGGCGGCGGCGAGCGCGGCGGCGGGATCCTCGGCGGTGCGGCCCATGTCGTTGATGCTCACGCGCCTGGAGCCGTAGTCGCGAAACGCGGTCAGCGCGCCTTGCAGTGCGCCGATCGATGCGGAAGATACCGCGCGCACAAAAATCTGCCCGAACGGCAGCTTGTACAGTGCGGCAGGATTGGCGCTCAGGCCGGGACTGGTGCCGGCGAAGCCGTCGATTGCGCGATGAGTGCGATAGTCGGGGACGAACGCGCCGTCGATGACGACTTCCTTGCTGCCGGTGCCCCTGAGTCCGACGGTGTGCCAGTTGTCGTTGATCGAGACGTTGGAGCGCGGCACGAGGAAGGTGCGATAGTCTGGCACGCCGTTTTTCGACGACACGATGCCGCCGAGGAAGAGCCAGTCGGCATGATCGACGCCGCTCGAGAAGGTCCATCGCCCGCTGAACTTGAAGCCGCCGTCAACGCGCTCGACCTGCCCTTTCGGCATGTAGCTCGACGCGATCAGCACCGAACTGTCCTTCGCCCAGACGTCCTCCTGCGCGCGCGGATCGAACAGCGCCAACTGCCAGTTGTGCACGGCGACGACGCCGTAAACCCATCCGGTGGACATGCATCCCTCGGCGAGCGTCATCTGGATGTCGAAGAAGACGCCGGGATCGAGTTCGTAGCCGCCATAACGCTTGGGCTGGATGACGCGGAAGAGGCCGGCGCGCTTGAGATCGTCGATGGTCTCGGCGGGAATCGAGCGATTGTGCTCGGCGAGCGCGGCGCGTTCGGCGAGCGTCGGGACCAGCTCGCGCGCGCTCGCGAGAAGGGAGTTCGCGAGGTCGGTCCCGTTGGTTTCAGTGTCGGATTTCATGTGTGCAGAGAGTCCCGCGATATTTTCGCGGATTCATCGTCCGAAGGGACTATGAACCGCCGCTCATCCTAGCCAGATGACGCTGCTTAGAAGGACGCGGACCAGAGTTGTTTGGCGGGTTACGCCGATCTTCGAGAAGATTGCGCGCAGGTGGGCGCGGGCGGTGTTCTTGCGGATGTGGACGGCGTCGGCGGCTTCGTCGAGGGTGAGGCCGTTGGCGAGAGCCAGCGCCAGCGATGCTTCGGCGGGAGTGAGATCGAACAATCGGCGCACCATCTCGCGTGAAGCTTCAGACTTGCGCTCGGCATCGCGAATGAAGAGCGCGACACTCGGGCGGCGCTTTGCTTTCGACGAACCGGTGTTGGGCAGGCTGCGGATTAATACGCCTAACTTGCCGGGTGACGATTTGCGAGTGATCGAGAGCGCGTCAACGACGGCCGGGCGGCCACCGGACTCGCCGCTCAGCGCTTGTTTCACGAGGCGCTGAAGTTCGCGATTTTCGGCGGATGCGTCGGCGCGCAGCACACCGTTGACAATGCACAGGCCGTCGGCTTCCCGGAACATTTCGTCGGCGACCGGGTTGCTCTTCAGAACGGCGCCGGTCTCGTCGAGCGTTACGGTGCCAACCAGCATGCGATCGACAGTGCCGGCATAGAGGCGGCGTTCGGAGTCCATCAGCTCGAGCTGCGAATGCAGGCGCACGGCGCGTTTGAGATGCGGCAGAATGCTGGCGCATAGCAGTTTGTCGTTTTCCGAAAACGGCGGCTCGCGATGGGGCCGGGCGACGCGCAGGCGGCATTCGAGGCCGTCGTCGGTGCGGATGTCGGCGCCGAGCGCGTGCAGGATGTCGAGCGGCTTGAGGAAATTCTTGTAGAACTCGCTCTCGCGCCAGTTCGCGTCGCCTATCAACTCGTTCACCGTCACGACTTTGTCCTGCGGCAGATCGACGAACGGATCGAGCGCGTAGTAGTGTTTGTTGTATTCGGCCTCGCGAGTGATCGGCCAATCACCGGCCGAGTTCACCATCAGGGCGTCGCGCTCGGCGGAGGGCGGCCGCAGCATGAGAGTGACATAGCTGGCGCGCAGGTGACGCCGGAGAAGATCGAGCGCACTTTTCCAGGGGACAGCTTCGAGCGGCCCTTCGTAGATTGCGGCGAGAAGCTCGCTGAACTCGGAGAGAGTTAGTGAGACTGAGCCCTGGGGAGAATTGGTCCGCTTAGGTTGAAGCGCCTTGCGCATCCTCCTCATCTACGCCAAGGCGTGGAGAACTGCGAGATGCCAGCAAAAAAGCCAAGGCCGAAAAATCTGCTCTATAAGAGTGCGGAGAATTGCTCGACAGTAAGACCCGCCTGACGAATGATCGATCTGAGCGTGCCGAAGGGCACGTCACCCGAATGGGACGGCACGGTGACTCGAAGTTCGGGATGATCGCGATGTTTCAGCTGAACGTGGCTGCCGGTCGAATGATGAACGAAGAAACCGGCTCTCCCAAGCGCGGTCACGACTTCACGCGCCTTAAGAACCGGAAGGGCTGGGCTCAAAGCGCGACCACTACCTCCTCGCGAATCGGCTGGCCTTCGGGCGGCGTCTCGGCCGGTATCGCCTCGCCGTCTTTGCGGAGCCCTTCCAGATGGCAGCGCAACGCATCGCGCGCCATCGCGCGAGCGTCGTCGAGGGTGCGGCCGAAGGTCACAATCTCGGGGAACGCCGGAAACACCACAGCGAAGCTGCCGTCGGTCTGCGGCTCAAAGTAGACAGTGTAGTGGTAGGGACCGTGTGCCGCTGTCGTCGCTTGGTTCTTGCCTCTCGACTTCATCGCTTTTGAGAGTACTACGGCAAGCCTCCCCGGTGCCACTCGCACAGAGACTCAGAGCCATCAAGAGAGGACTTAGTCCTCGAACACGTGATGCGGCGGGGGCGGCGCGGGGATGCCGGCGTTCAGCTCGACTACCTGGCGCTTGAGCGCTTCCTCGGGGACTTCGCCAGCGTCGAGGTAGAACTGGCGGTACCACTCGCGCAGTTGATAGATCGGGCCGTCGCCCTCGCATAGAAGGGGATTGTCGATGCGGACCTTGTTATCCCAGATGGCGACGTCCTGGTAGAAGCCCTGCTGGATACCTTTGATGTAAGCGGCGACGATCTGTTGGGACATCTCATCGCTCACGCCCTCCATCTTCCGCACGATCATGCCGAAGCGTAAGTCGAAGCTCTTAAGATGAATGGGCACGTGGCAGTTGAGCAGGATCGAATCGATCGGAAAGCCGCCCATCTCACCTTTCATCTCTGTGATCTGATAGGCGGGGCCGAAATAAGTCGCGCAGGTGGCGAGGCTGCCCTGATTTCCTTGCGTGCCGGAACCGATCATGATCTGCGTCGCCTTGTGCGCCTGGAATATGTTGGCGAAGTAGTCAACCGGCGCGCCGTGCACGACCGGAAAATGCGCCATGTCGGCGACGTTGTCGATCAGCTCGCGGCAGTTGGTGTTGATGGTCCACTTCTCGATTACCCAGTCGCTCCACTTGTCGGAGAAGCATGCGTCGATGCGCGGGATCGAGACCTCGGGCGGCGGCGGATTGTTCTCAGGATCGTTCCACACGAACAGCAGCTTGTTCTGCTCGCAGGCCGGCCATGACTTCACGCGCGCCTTGGGCGGAATGCGTTTGCTGTAGGGAATATTGTTGCACTTGCCGTCACTGCCCCAGCTCCATGCATGAAAAGGACACACCACCGAATTGCCCCGTACCTGGCCGCGGCTAAGATCGGCGCCCATATGCGGACAGTAACTGTCGAGGACGTGAACCTGTTGATCTTCGCCGAGGTAGGCGACCAGGCGGGTGCCGAAGGCGTTGACGGTGTGCGGCTTGCCGTCCTTGTAGTCGGCGGCGAGTCCGAGGCAGTGCCATCCGCGAGCGTAGCGATCCGCAATCGGCGATGCCTCAATCATATGTGTCAACGCCATGGCCCGGCCCTCCGCCATCTGTCCGATGTGGATGCTTACAATCCGTGCCGCGGGCGGCATCGTCTTTTTGGACGATAGCAATCGCCGCGCATTTCGACTGTCATGCTGACGACGGGAGCGCAAGCGACGGGAGGAACGGACCTCGGACAGCTTCGCGCACGCGAAGCCGGCACCGGTCTCTGAGTCGCCCGCCTTGGGCGGGCCACCACAATCGCCTACACTGCTCGCCGGGAGGAACTTCAATGCCATCAGTGACAGGCGGCTGCGCGTGCGGCGCGGTCCGATACGAATGCTCGGCGGACCCGATTATGGCGGCCAACTGCTATTGCACGGACTGTCAGCATTCGACGGGCACCGCGATGGCGTCGGTGATGCTGGTGCCAAAGGCGGCGTTCAAGCTCACGGGCGAGTTGAAGCACTATGAAGTTACGGGTGATAGCGGGGGCAAGGTCAGCCGCGGATTTTGCCCAACCTGCGGCTCGCCGATTCTATCGCTGCTCCCCGCGATGGCGGACTTCGTCGCGTTGAAGGCGGGCAGCCTCGACGACCAGTCGCAGTTCAAGCCGATGATGCAGGTATTCATGAAGAGCGCGCCGCCATGGGCTCCGGTCCGCGACGATCTGCCGAAGTTCGACAAGCAACCCGGCTGAATTTCGTAGCCCAACTTATTCCTCGTTCCCAAGGAAATCCGGTTCGCGCTTTTCGACGAAGGCTCGTCGGGAATTGCAGTCGAACAAAACAAAACGTGCATTGCTGAGGGTGACCCGGGCTGCTCAGCACGATCTTCATCGCAGGCGCGCTGGCGGAGGGGGTGGGATTCGAACCCACGAGGGACTTTCATCCCTGCCGGTTTTCAAGACCGGTGCCTTCAACCACTCGGCCACCCCTCCATGCTTCCGCCGTTGCGGATTTTGCCCGCTTCGATCCTAAAATCAGCGCGCGGGGTTTGTCTACGGCTCGGCTATCCTGAGCCTTGAGCCAGCGCGAGTAAATCCCGTGGGCTCTCAAGGCAAAAGAGATTCCGCCATATGGTCGCTAATCAGTTGCGTTGGCGATGGGAGCTGCGAGGCGGGCGGCCGTCGGCACTGGGCTGGAGCAGCGAGCGAATCCATGCCGTCAGGTTGGCAGAGGATGAAATCGTGATCAATGTCGAGTCTGACGCCGTCACCATCGTCCGGGAGAGAGATTGGGGCGGAATGCGGAAGGTGTATCGGTGCCTAACGTGAATCTTACGACCACTGTGATTCCAACCGGGCGAATTCTTCTGCCACATCGCATCAGCTATTCATATACAGCCACATTGTGCCAGTCGTTGCGGTACTCAACATTGATATGCGCGGTCTTAGTTACCGCGCCTTCTGCTGCTACGACTACATCAAATCGGCATGTACCTTGATATCCATTAAGGTAACCAAGGTTCCTGCGGCTCGCATGAATTATCCAGCCCGGTTCGCTCTTTGAGAATTGAACAAGGTCAACATACTGAGATACACCAAATGGGATGTTCTTAGGTTCAAAGCTATAGCCAGCCCAAGAAAGCTGGTAGCTATCAGCCAACAGATTTTCCGAAACCGCCCTTCCGTCAGTCATTTTGTAGAGGCCGATGATGTAGGCGTAGCATCCCTTCGCCATCCGACGCTTATTGAAATTGCGGACGCGGAACCTGACCCACAGTTTGTCATTCGACTCGTCCTTGTTTTTGGGAGCGCCTTCGCAATCGATCACGAGCTTTGGTCCGAACAACCACTCATCGAAGAAGCGGCCAATAGTGTTCAGTAAGTATCCGACGATGACAAGGACAAGTGGACCGATCCACGCGGGAAGAACGAAAGATGGGGCTGGCGCAGGCATCCGGCTGTGCTTACCACACGTCGCCCACAGAAGGCTAGCAGCCACGCGCCTAGCACGGAATGCCACCAGTGCGCCGTTGTCGGTCGCGCGGGAGTCTGCTAACTCAGAGAGGTATGAACCTTCGACATGACGCTGCGCTCGCGCTGGTGGGATGGTACTGGATGGGTGCCAAGTAGGCGACCGTTTATGTCACGACCCAAGATAGAAATAGTCGGTTCGCTTCGCCTAACAGATGAAGAAGGTCTGAGGTTTTCTTTACCATTTGGCGAACCACCTAAGGCTTTTTGGATGCAGGCCTTGGACGTGGGAAAATACAGCGGCGAAACATATCCGGAGTCGCCAAAGATTGAATCATTCCAACATATACCCGGTCCGCAGCGTATGGCTGCCTTCAATGCGGCAAAAGAGCAATCCGAGCGAGATCGAGAAGCATATTTTCGATCAGTATTTTCAGGTCCAGAGTACAAAGAGGCGGCCCGAGATTTTCTTGACCGGCAGATGCGCGAACCGCAATTGTTCGATGAAGGAGGCGCCTTTTGGGCATACCGCGGAAATGTAGTTCGTCTTGATACGAAGGAGCCTCAAGAGGCGCGCATTAAGGATAGAGAAGCTCTACTGATAAAGCATCATGTTCTGCAAAAGGATAGGCACTATGAGAAGGTCCGCCGCGAGGTAGCGGCGCTTGAAAATATGGAAAAGTTGGAGGGCGTGTCTCGCGCGCCGATTCCCGATAGGGTCCGCCTCTTCGTCTGGCAACGCGACAAGGGCCAATGCGTCAAATGCGGTTCACGAGAAAAACTGGAGTTCGACCACATCATCCCGGTTACGGCGGGCGGAAGTAATACCGAACGCAACGTTCAACTCTTGTGCGAAACGTGCAATCGATCTAAGGGGGCTATGATTTGATGACACGAGAAGACAGGCTCCGCGACGTTCTACAACTTTGCGCTTCTTTTGCGCGGAACCTTGCATGCTACCGCATTGGATGGAACGAGGAACACCAGCACCTTCTCAGCTTCGACAACGATGATGTTTGGCGGGTAGTAAACAACAATTGCCTTGACATCGGCGTATTGGAATGGTGCAAACTCTTTGGAGACAAGACAGGAGAGTACTATTGGGGAAACGTCGTCACCAATCCTGTAGGGTTCAAAGCAGACCTATTGCTTCATCTTGGGTTGGATGAAGAGGCGTTTAATCAGCAAGTTAACTCGATCCGCACATATCGCGACAAGTGGGTCGCTCACTGGGACTTGAATCGCATACCAGTTGCTTCAACTCTCGAAGTTCCGAACCAGGCCGTCTGGTTTTACCAGCCCTACATCAGGAAACACGAGCTACTTGGCATAACCTGGGACATTGATAGTGCTTACGAACATTTCGAGCGCATGGCCCACGCGGTCTATCGGACTGCTGCTAGCAAGCCATCCCTCTGATCTCGCCTTGGCGGGTGAGAAGCGTCGGGCGGGGCGGGGGCGCCCGCGCCGGTAGCCCCGGTGGCTACAACCAGCCCGGAGCTGTGGCGCGGTGGGTGTTTCGAGGCGACCGGGGAGCCGCTTCAGGCTTGGCGGACGGGCGGGCGAGCCACGGACGGCTGGATTTTCGCGACCCTCCGCCTTAGAACCGCACGGCGCGTGAGGATTCAGCGAAAACGGACGGGCGGACGGCCACTTCCACCTCTATCTTTTAAACGAGGACGGTCTATTTTCAGGTGTATATCAATTTGTAAATGTAACTCCCGGATACGTGCCGATATAGGCCAATAGAGAGTGCCTCTCAAGGCAAAAGAGATTCCGCCATATGGTCGGTAGTCAGTTGCGTTGGCGATGGGAGCTGCGAGGCGTTCCAACCTCCGCCGAGCGCATCTATTAACCCGCTGCTGGCCGTCATCTGTTCGATTCGAAGAGTTACGGCTATTTCCTGATTGGCTAGCAATGCAGTCTGCGCGACGATCACATCAAGGTAAGGATCGAGTCCTAATTTATAGCGATAGACGGCGAGTGTGAGAGTCCTTTGCGCCGACGTGACCGCCGCGTCCTGCTGGTGAATCTCCACCGACAGAATCCGCAACGCCGCGAGATTGTCTTCAACTTGCTGAAAGGCCGTCAGCACCGTCTGCCGATAGTTGGCAACTGTTTCCTCGTACTGCGCATTGAATTGCTCGACCGTGGCGCGGCGCAAGCCTGCGTCGAAAATGGTTTCCGCGACCGTCGGGCCAACCGAGAAAAAGCGGCTCGGCCATGTGAACCAGCTCGCGAACATGACGGTCTCGAATCCCGCCGCGGCGCTTAAGGTGACCGTCGGAAAGTATGCCGCTCTCGCAATGCCAATCTGTGCGTTGGCCTGCGCGACCAGGCGCTCGGCGGCGGCGATGTCGGGACGCCGCTCGAGAAGCTGGGACGGAAAGCCGAAGGGAATTGCCGGAGGAGTTGATTTGAGCGTCTCGAACGGAATCGAGAACGTCGACGCCGGTTGGCCCGTCAGCATCGCGATGGCATGTTCAAATTCCGCCCGCTGGATGCCGAGAGCGGTATCCTGCGCCTGCGTGGATTTGAGTTGAGTCTCGGCTTGCGACACGTCCTGCTCCGAGTCGATGCCGGTCTCGTACAGAGCCTTGGTCAGATCGAGTGAGACTTGAAAAGCGATCACCGTCGAATCCAGCAGCGCTTTGAGCGAATCCTGTCCGCGAAGCTGAAAGTAGTCCGTAGCCACATCGACCTGGACAGTGAGACGGCTGAGCTCGAGATCCGCCTCGCTGGCTTGTGCTCCATAGGCCGCCGATCTAACAGTCTCGCGGATACGGCCGAAGAAGTCCGGCTGCCAGGTAACGTCGAAAGGAAGAAGATAGTCGGTAAATGTAGGCGATGAGATGCCTCCCATCCCGCCGGGGGTTAGTGTGGACGACAGCCGCTCCCTCGTGAGCTCTGGGCTGGTCGTCAGTGTAGGGAAAAGCTGCGATCGAGCTTCCTTGACCAGGGCGCGCGCCGCAAAATAGTTTTCCGCAGCGGCTACGATGGTTTGGTTAGAGATATCAACCTTGTCTTCCAGCGCGTCTAGCTGAGGATCGTTGAAAATCTTCCACCACTTACCGCGAAGGACGGCATCCTTCGGCTGCGCCACCTTCCAACCGTCCGTAGTACTGAAATCGGCGGGCGTTAGCTCCTTATATTCAGTAGGCACTTCGGTGGACGGCACGTGGTACTTGGGACTGAGCAGGCATCCTGCGAGGAGGCACGCTACTATCGCCAGACAGCTAGTGGCTCTTAGATGGTAAAACGTCATAGTCCTATGCACTCGCTGATGGCTCCGCGGCGCTTGGAGCAGGTCCAGACTCACGACCAGGTAACCCGTGCCTCGCTTGCATCCGCAGCCGCAGCCGGTCGAACGCCAAATAAACGACCGGCGTTGTAAAGAGCGTGAGCAACTGACTCAAGATCAACCCACCGACAATCGTGATGCCGAGAGGCCGTCGGAGCTCATAGCCCATACCCGTTTCCAGCGCCAATGGCAGTGCGCCTAACAACGCGGCCGTCGTTGTCATGAGGATTGGACGGAAGCGCAACATGCACGCTTCGAAAATCGCGTCGTAAGTGCTCTTTCCCTCCTCGCGCTCGGCCTGCAGAGCGAAATCGATCATCATGATTGCGTTCTTCTTGACGATTCCGATCAGCAGCACAATGCCGATGATCGAGATGATGTTCAGATCCTCGTTGAAGAGCATCAAGGCGAGCATCGCGCCTACGCTCGCCGACGGCAGAGTAGAAATGATCGTCAGTGGATGGACCAGGCTTTCATACAAGATGCCGAGAACGATGTAGACGGCCAGCAGCGCCGTCACAATCAGCAGAGGCTCAGTGCTCAGCGACTGCTGGTAGGCCTGCAGTGTGCCGGCATAAAAGCCCAGCAGCGTGGAAGGCGCGCCTAGCTTCTGTTCCATCTGGTTAATGCTCGAGGTGGCATCGCTCAAGGACACGTTCGGCGCGAGGTTAAAGGACACGGTGACCGACGGGAATAAGCCTGTATGGTTGATCGCCAGTGGTGTTGTATTGGTTTGGTGCTTGGCTACCGCTACCAGCGGGATGTTATTGCCGTTGGACGAAACAAAGTAAACGTCTTTCAATCCTTCCGGGCTTTGCCACCATTGCGGCGCAACTTCCAGCACCACGTAATATTGATTTGCCTGGGTGTAAATGATCGACGCTTCGGATTGGCCGAATGCGCTGTACAACCCCGAGTCCAGCGACTCTACGGTAAGGCCGAGCTCCGCCGCAGTGACGCGATCATAGTTCAACAACTCATCGAGACCGCCGTTCTGCTGGTCTGAACTTACGGCCTCCAGTTCGGGCAGGTGCTTCATCGCACCCAGCAGGACCGGTCCCCACTTGGCAAGCTCCTGTTCACTGTCGGATTGGATCGTGTACTGGATATCTTCTTCGCTAGGGTTCAAAAATTGATCAAATGGTATGATATCATCATGACCAAGCTTCTCAGCTGCTTGATTATATAGAGCTTGAATCTCACCACTTAATCCTGGCTCAAATATCGGTTTGGTCCCATCTCTGGTTTTGGTCCCATCTTCGGTTTCGGTCCCATCTTTAGTTTCGGTCTCATCTTTAGTCGTACGAATTAGAGTGCTTTTTATAAAGCAATTCTTAATCGTCTGATCTAATATAGACGTTTTCCAAGCTTATGTAACCCAGAATAGAGTATAAGAGATATTCATCCGAAGATGTGGATCAAGACCTCGATCAAGAAAAGCAACCATCTAACGTAACCATTTCTTCCTATAATGGTGCTTCAAATTTTGGATGATTCCCTGATCTAGAGGTTGATAAATAGACGTTGCGTTTGCTGGGAAAAAAACGACCTTAATATGTCTAGGTGGTGGGGTATTTTTAAGACCAGCAATATGCGGAGAGGCATTATCTAATAACAATATTGCCTTCTTATGTATAGGAATACGCCTATAAAAAGCACGTAACCATTCTTCCATGATGTCTTGACGCATCCACGCCTTCTTATTATGACGCCAGACGCAGCCAAGAGCATGGAAATTAACTCCCCGGAGTGCACGAGGTGTTTTTGCCGTTCCAATTAACCATAAAGGCATTCGGTCTGATCCATCTGCGTTTGTTGTGACAACAAGAGATATTCTGGTCTTATCTTTTTTCTTTCCGGCAATTTGTTTATAAGAAAGACCCCCATTTGGCATCTGTCGCCAAAAGAGGCCCGTTTCGTCCATATTATAGATCTCAGATGGCTCATATTGATCGCATATCGTACGAATTCCCTCTATTTGATCATGTATAGAAGATGGGACTGAAGCAGCTTCTCCATGGAAGGTATAATATCGAAGATTATACCGTTTTTTGAATCGAGTAAGCCAACCCTCAGAAAAAGCGGGTCTTTGTTATTGTTGATATTTAGGGATTTGAGACCAAAGCTCGTTTGCTTTTGTTTGGATTAAAGGGCCAGAGATCGGATATCCATTATCTATATGCCCTTTAACCCAATTAAATAGCCTCTGGTCTAAAATAGGCCAGAAAGACGAGGATATACGTGTCTCTGAGGGCCCAGGCCCCGAATCAAGGTAATCATATTGGGATGAAAGAATTCTTGAGACCGATACACGACTAATCTTATGGTCAAATTGGGACTGAAACCAATCCACATAAGCAGATTGGGTCGGTTTTGGATTAGAATTAGACCAAAAGACTCGAAGAGCTTATTTGTGTGTATCTGATATACCTAATCGAGCACGTTTTGATGGTGGTGGTATAGTAGGTTGGGTGGCCGGTCGGACGCATGGCAACGGAGGTAGGTCAGAGATTTCAGGCATTCTGATTGGTCGATATGGCTGACTAAGTGGATGACTCAGCAAAGATGGGAGGAAAAGGAGTGTACAAAGGTGAGTGTTCTAAAAGCGGGAGTTTAGTATGGGAAAATCAAGAAAAGTGGGTCCATCCAAGCGAATTATGTAACAAAAGCGGGAGTGTTCTAAGAGCGGGTGTACAATAGGTGAGAGTTGACTGTATATGGTGGTGGTGGTGGTTTGGTGATGCATTACGGTCGCCTACGGTTGGTACCCCATCAAAAAAACTCTCTGATTTTGAACCCCTATAACCACCCTTTCTAATTGTTTAAATTACTTAAAAATAAAATGGAGGGTGGTTGAAATATGAATTAATAATATATTTAAATCTAAGCTTCGTATGAGCTAGGAATATATTTGTAATGCACTCGAATACTTTAAATGTAATGCACTAGGACCCACTTTTATTTCCCCAACATACTTAAGAAATCCACCCTAATTGTAATGCAGTGCATTATAATTACCCCTATGGGTTAGGTATGTCCGTGCCTGGACTGACACGCGTATTTTTTTCCCCTCCTTCTCTCTCCTAATTGAGTACTTGGAGTATCCACAAGTGGGACCAGAACGCGTGGTTTCTGATGGGGTGAGACACTCGCTTGTGGCTTACGTTAACTAACTTAACTAACGTATTTCACAGCCGGACGGGTCACCCTATGAGCGCGGTGTAGAGGTGGGTCAAGTAGGGGTGTCCAAACTTATGTGTCACTATCGTACTAAAAACCAAGCTAAGCATCTGTGACCCGCCCGACCATGAAATACGTTAGACTGGGTTACTCAGGGGTGTCCAAACTTATGAGCAGTATTTAGGGAAGCCCCCACCCACCCATATTTGTGTGTTTTCTCCGGGGGGCAGTCACTACAGCGATTGATGATTGTATACAGTGTTCCACCCCGCTGCAGCGATATACAATACGTTGCTTCGACGACATCTGAACGAACCCCCTCACCGTTGTAATTTCAATTCGTGACCAGCGCTTCTGTTTGATCGTTCTGAAGACGGCAGATGTGGCGACAGATTCAATGCCTTGGCACGTCGATGCTATTCCTCTACCTCTTGCTGTGGCAAGCAGTTGTAGCAGTTGATGCCGATTTTAGTAGCCTCATTTCTCGGCTGGCATTGGACAATTCGCCTCTGCCAGCCCACATTCCAAAGGTTGTTCATTTTATCTATGTTATATTAAGACCGGTCGGCTGGGCTGAGTATGCGGCCGTTAAATCGGCTGCGGTCAATTTGCAGGCCAAAACCATCAACATTTGGGTTCCCTTGGAAGAGGGATTTCCGGGCGAGATATGGCAGCACATCTTGGCCATTCCCGGAGTCGTGGTTCGGAGAATCGAATTTCCGAATACAGTATATGGACACAAAGTCGAATTGCCAGCGCACGTGTCCGACTTGGTCAGGCTCCAGGTGTTGTATGCTGAGGGAGGTGAGTTGCTTATGTAGGTGGTGAATGATTCATTCCGGTTGAAGGTTACTGACGTCCGGCAAAGGTATCTACATGGACACCAACTTGATAGCCCTGCGATCTTCTGATCCAGTCATCTCTGGGGAGTCCACTCGTGAAACGGTCATTGGACATGAATGGGGTCCCTCATTCTGCAATGCGATGATCATGTCCAAGCCGCGCTCGCCGTTTATGAAACGATGGATGAAGACATATTGGACGTTTATGGAATTGCCTCTGCTGTGGAACTTTCATTCAGGAATTGTGCCATATTTCCTGCAGCTGTGGGATAATTCTAATATATCCGTTTTAGACGCCCACGCATGGTTCTATCCCATGTGGGGAGATGATTCCAGGGCTTATATACCATGTGGCTGGGCAAGAGTTGGTGGGACATTGAGGTCAATTATGGGGTCCATCTGTGGCATTGGGACGCGATGCCAGTCCCTCGTCTGTTTTCCAAGGACGTCGTTCGGGAGATCGATACCTCTTTTTTCTGCGCCATTAGAAAGCTGTTTGACGATTTCGGAGGGGATGGTTACATTTCGACGCCCGTGAAAGAGGACAGAAACTGTTTAGTGGTCTGGATGGAGACGTTAGTCCCGCATGCTCAGGGTTTACTTGCTTCATACGACTTTTCCGAGGACAGCAGCGACGCCAAATGGGTCGACACTTCTGGGAATCATCTCCACGGCTGGGCTCCAAATGGTACAGCTATCATACATCAGCCCGATGAATCTGTTGAAAGACATTTTTCCGCAGGCTCGTATGCCGTTCTCCCAGTTCCAGCTGATTACGACGCCCGGGTGGGAACCATCCACATAGGGATCAGATTTGACGGACATGAATGGGCTTCAAATGTACAGCTTGCGAAGCTACGAATCGAAGGCCACCGAGAATTGCTCATCAGTGTAGTGCGTGACGCGCAGCCTGAAGTCGTCAGGGTTCGCTTCCAATGGATCGCGCCTGGTTTGTTCCGAGGATGGAGGGAAGGCGTGGATTGGAATAGCGATAGGTATGTTCAATAAGTTTGCCCAGGCATCTAGGATATTGGCCGCTGACTGCAACGGAAAAGTATCTTTCTTCCGAATGGCCCATCACATAATCTGACGGTGTCATTTGATCGGAGATCACAGGGAGTAGTTTATGTGTTCATCAACAATACAATGTTATCCAGGCTCGATGTGAATGTTCTGTCTGAGCCTGTGATAGCGCTTGACGCCTGGATCAATGCCAGGGATGCGGCAAACTTGGATATGGGCTTTAGAGGTTACTTTCGGCATTTGATGTTATACTCAAATGTACTCTTCGACAGTATGGGGAATCAAAGTATGTTGAATTGTGCTATTTTTGTCGATTGGATTTCTAACTGAATAGACAAAACCGTCATGTCGCTAGGTATGATTAACAAGGCCCTCCTCTACTGTGGGAACGCGATCGCGTTATTACTTCTCTACCGACTTGGTGGTCGGCGCTGGAGATCCCTTTATTTCCGGCTACGGCACGTGCAAAGACTGGATATGAATCGATGAACTACGATTTCTCCAGTGATCTGGGCTGATGGTCTTGCAAGCATATATAAACCAACCCCCAGGTCTCCATATTACGTTCATCGGACAAATGCATTACATATACAATTCATCCAACTTTACTACCGCCATGCCACCCGCTTCATCTTATCATAGCCCCGCACTGGTTCAACATAGGCTAAGATCCCCAAAGCTTGATGCGCTCCAAAAGTACCTCTGCACGTGCACTACGGATATCAACAAGATACATGGAAGGCACACGCCCTTGATGCTTGCCGTGCAAGCGAGGGATCATAAGCCTATCGACGGCGGTCTTGA